>NZ_JACHMB010000001.1:5282500-10082500 GCF_014204795.1 Nonomuraea jabiensis
CACTGACAGCCAAGTGTTGTTGGTGGGTAGGGGAGCGTCGTGCAGCCGGTGAAGCAGCAGAGTGATCTAGTTGTGGAGGCTGTGCGAGTGAGAATGCAGGCATGAGTAGCGAATCGAGGGTGAGAAACCCTCGCGCCGGATGACCAAGGGTTCCTGGGGCAGGCTAATCCGCCCAGGGTAAGTCGGGACCTAAGGCGAGGCCGACAGGCGTAGTCGATGGACAACGGGTTGATATTCCCGTACCCGCTTCAACGCGCCCATATCGAACCTCGTGATGCTAAGAGTCCTTAACTCGCTCGGGCCTTCGGGCTTGGGGTCAGAGTGAACGCTCGATCCGATCGGGTAGTAGGTAAGCGATGGGGTGACGCAGGAAGGTAGTCCAGCCCAGGCGATGGTTGTCCTGGGGTAAGCATGTAGGGCGGAACGTAGGCAAATCCGCGTTCCTTAAGCCTGAGATGTGATGCCGAGCCGATTGTGGTGAAGTGGATGATCCTATGCTGCCGAGAAAAGCCTCTAGCGAGTGTTGTGGCGGCCCGTACCCTAAACCGACTCAGGTGGTCAGGTAGAGAATACTAAGGCGATCGGGTGAACTGTGGTTAAGGAACTCGGCAAATTGCCCCCGTAACTTCGGGAGAAGGGGGACCTCTGCTGGTGATGGGTTTTGCACTCGGAGCTGGTGGGGGTCGCAGTGGCCAGGGGGAAGCGACTGTTTACTAAAAACACAGGTCCGTGCGAAGTCGTAAGACGATGTATACGGACTGACGCCTGCCCGGTGCCGGAACGTTAAGGGGACCGCTTAGTCAGTTTCGGCTGGCGAAGGTGAGAACTTAAGCGCCGGTAAACGGCGGTGGTAACTATAACCATCCTAAGGTAGCGAAATTCCTTGTCGGGTAAGTTCCGACCTGCACGAATGGCGTAACGACTTCCCCGCTGTCTCAACCGCAGACCCGGTGAAATTGCAGTACGAGTAAAGATGCTCGTTTCGCGCAGCAGGACGGAAAGACCCCGGGACCTTCACTACAGCTTGACATTGGTGTTTGGAACGGCTTGTGTAGGATAGGTGGGAGACTGGGAAGCTCGGACGCTAGTTCGGGTGGAGTCATTGGTGAAATACCACTCTGGTCGTTTTGGATGTCTAACTCTGGTCCGTGATCCGGATCGGGGACAGTGTCTGGTGGGTAGTTTAACTGGGGCGGTTGCCTCCCAAAGGGTAACGGAGGCGCCCAAAGGTTCCCTCAGCCTGGTTGGCAATCAGGTGTTGAGTGTAAGTGCACAAGGGAGCTTGACTGTGAGACTGACGGGTCGAGCAGGAGCGAAAGCTGGGACTAGTGATCCGGCATCGGCGTGTGGAAGCGGTGTCGCTCAACGGCTAAAAGGTACCCCGGGGATAACAGGCTGATCTTCCCCAAGAGTCCATATCGACGGGATGGTTTGGCACCTCGATGTCGGCTCGTCGCATCCTGGGGCTGGAGTAGGTCCCAAGGGTTGGGCTGTTCGCCCATTAAAGCGGTACGCGAGCTGGGTTTAGAACGTCGCGAGACAGTTCGGTCCCTATCCGCTGCGCGCGCAGGAGACTTGAAAGGGGCTGTCCCTAGTACGAGAGGACCGGGACGGACGAACCTCTGGTGTGCCAGTTGTACCGCCAGGTGCACGGCTGGTTGGCTACGTTCGGGAGGGATAACCGCTGAAAGCATCTAAGCGGGAAGCTTGCCTTGAGATGAGGTCTCCCACCCTGTGAGGGGGTAAGGCTCCCGGTAGACGACCGGGTTGATAGGCCGGAGGTGGAAGCGCGGTAACGTGTGGAGCTGACCGGTACTAATAGGCCGAGGACTTGACCACAAAGCAGACTTTCTAAGTCGTTGCTCGCGTCCATTATGTGATTCTGAGACAGCAAGCGGCTGTTTCGCAGAGTTACGGCGGTTATGGCGGGAAGGAAACACCCGGTTACATTCCGAACCCGGAAGTTAAGCTTCTCTGCGCCGATGGTACTGCACTCGGGAGGGTGTGGGAGAGTAGGTCGCCGCCGGACAATCTTTGAGGGGGTTCGACGCCTTGTGCGTCGGACCCCCTTTTTTTTGTGTTCAAGACCCTTTTAGTGGTCAATGGGTGCCGAGCGTGGCGGCCGCGACCACCAGGAGCATCGTGCCGGAGACGGCCGAGATCCGGCGGGCGGCCTTCGGCGTCCGGGTCAGGGCGTGGCTGGCCCGTGCCGTGGCCAGGGCGAGCAGGCCGTACAGGACGGCGCAGTTCGCGACGTGGAGCAGGCCGAGTGCGGCGAGTTGGAAACCCAGGGGGATGCCCGTCTCCGTGGAGATGAACTGCGGCATCAGAGACAGGTAGAGCAGCACGCCCTTCGGGTTGAGCAGGGCTGTGAGCATGCTCTGCCGCAACACCCGGCCCGCGGGCTGCGGCGTCGCGCCCGGGACTGGGGTGGCGGAGTTCTTGAGTGACGCCAGAGTCTTGATCGCCAGGAAGATCAGATAGGCCGCGCCGGCGTACCGCATCGCGGGCAATGCGGCGGGAACCGCGCGAAGTGCGGCGGCGAGCCCCGCGGCGGCCAGGACCGTGTGCACGGTGTAGCCCGAGCAGATCCCCGCCACCGCCGTGAGGCCGGTGCGGCGGCCCTGGCCGAGCGAGCGGGCCATGACGTAGAGCATGTCCGGGCCCGGCGTGCAGATCAGCAGCAGGTCCATGCCCAGGAAGAGCACCACCAGCCGAGCGTCCATGAGAACCACCTCCTTGTGGGACGGTAGTCAAGGAGGGCTGGCACGCGATGGCCTCTTTGTGCTGCTTCGGGCGGCGGAGTGGCAGGATATTGCGCTGTGGACAGGATTGACCGCAGGATCCTCCAGGAGCTGCAGCGGGACGGGCGGCTGAGCAACACCGAGCTGGCCGACCGCGTCGGGCTCACGCCCTCGCCGTGCCTGCGCCGGGTGCGCCAGCTGGAGGAGTCCGGCGTCATCCGCGGCTACCGGGCGCTGGTCGACGGGGACGCGGTGGGACGGGGGTTCCAGGCGTTCGTCACCGTGGTGATGAGGTATGAGGATCACGACACGGTGGCGGAGTTCGAGCGGCTGGTGGCGGGGATGCCGGAGGTGGTGGAGGCGCACCGGCTCTTCGGTGACCCGGACTTCCTGCTGCGGGTGGCGGTGGCAGATCTGGCGGCGTACGAGCGGTTCTACTCCGAGACGCTCTCCGGGCTGCCGGGGGTGGCGCAGGTGACGTCGCACCTCGCGATGAAGGCCGTGAAACCGGACATGGGACTGCCGGTGGACGCCTGAGGCCGGACGCCCGCACATCGCGCGCCGGCGTCGCGTACGTCGCCATGACGACTGGGTGTCGGCGCGGTGTATGTGGGCCATGATGTCCGGCTGTCGGTGTTGCGTACGTCGCCGTGACCGCCTCGCGATGGCGTTCCGCACGTTGCCATGATGGCTGGATGTCGGCGTTGCGCATGTTGCCATGACGGCCGCGTGACGGTGCCGCGCACCACCATGACCGCCGTGTGACCGTGCCGCGCCATGACCGCCGTGTACCGTGCCGTGCACCGCGCCATGGCCGTCGCGCGGCTGGCGCACGTCTCGAGCGACGACAGGGCGCCGCGTCCGACTGCACTTAAGGCGTCAGAGTGCGGTGGCGGTAGGCCTTGGCGAGGCGTTCCATCATGACGTTGCGTCCGACTCCACTTGAGGCGTCAGAGCGCGTCGGTGTAGGCCTTGGCCAGGCGTTCCATGACGCTCGGGCCGTCCCGTTCCGGGGGCGGGGCGCCGAGGTGGATGGTCCGCAGCTCGGCCATGAACTCGTTCCACAGCTCCGGACCGCCGGCCGCGAGCAGCTCCGCTCGTACCCGCAGCCGCTTGGTGGTCGGGCGGTGGCGCAGCCCCCACTCGCCGAGCTGTGCGAAGATCGGCACCAGCTGGATCGACGCCTCCGTCAGGCTGTAGGCGGCCCGCCGTCCGGGCCCCGCGTCCTCGCGGGTCAGCAGGCCCGCGTTGACCAGGCGCTTCAGCCTGTCGGCCAGGATGTTGGAGGCGATCCCCTCCTCGGAGCCGGCGAGCAGCTCCCTGAAGTAGCGCCGACTCCCGAACATCACGTCCCGCAGCACGAGCAGGCTCCAGCTGTCACCGAACGCCTCGACCGCGGCATTGATCGGACAACCCGAACGCGCCGACTCCGCCAACTCGCACCTCACCTCCGAACTGGTTGCAATCTACCACCGGGTGGCCTAGCGTGAGCCTACCGATTGCAAATCGCAAGCAGATGTAGGGGGCGACGAATGAGCGACACCGAGCCGCAGACCGCGGGTGGAAAGGTGCTCTGGCACTTCACGATGTCGCTGGACGGGTTCGTGGCGGGGCCGAACCACGAGATGGACTGGGTGGCCGGGGCCTCGTTCCGGCCGAGCCTGGTCGATGAGTACGTCGAGACCACGGGTGCGGTGCTGGGCGGTCGAGACGGTTGGGACCATTACCCGGATCCTGGCGGCATCTACGGTGGCGCCTGGAAGGGGCCGCTCTTCGTGCTCACCCACCATCCCGAGGACGCGACGCCCGCCGACGGGGTCACGTTCCTGAGCTGCGACCCGGCCGAGGCGGTGCGGATCGGTCTGGAGGCGGCCGGGGGCAAGAACCTGGAGGTGTTCTCGCCGACCATCGGCCGCCAGCTGCTCGAACTGGGCCTGATCGACGAGATCGACCTGCACATCGCGCCGGTCCTGCTGGGTGAGGGTATCCGGCTGTACGACAACCCCGGCGGCGAGCCGATCCGCCTCCACCGGCTCGGCGAGGGCGACCCCGCCTCGGTCGTGAATGTCCGCTACCGGCCCGCCACAACGGCGAAGGTCCCGGAGTAGGCGGGGGCGCAGTCGTGCCTCGTAGGCGAAGGTGATTCCGCCTCGGTCGTGAACGTGCGCTCTTGGCCTGCCATGACGGCGAAGGTCCTCGGGGTGGGCGGGGCCGTAGCCGTGCTCTCATCGGCGAAGGTGGTCCCGGCTGGGTCGTGAATGTCCGCTACTGGGCCGCCGCAACGGCGAAGGTCCCCGGGGTAGGGGGGTAGCCGCGCCCCCATCGGAGATGGTGATCCCGCCTCGGTCGTGAACGGGCCTGCCACACCGGCGAAGATCTCGGGGGGCGAGGCGCAGTTGTGCCCCATCGGCGAAGGTGATCCCGCCTCGGCGGTCGATGTCCGCTATCGGTCCGCCACGACGGCGAAGATGTCCGAGTGCCCGAGCCGTAGCCATGCCCCAGCGGCACGGCTACGGCTCGGGCCCGGGGTGTGTTACTTGGGCAGGACCAGGAGGGCGTCGCCGACGCCGCGCTCCACGCCGTCCGAGGGGCGGTTGATCAGCTTGTTGCCGACCACCATGGCCGTCGAGCCGCCCCCGTCCAGGTTGATGGCCTGCGTGGCCCCCAGCCACCGCATGAACTGGGCGGCCTCCTGGAAGTTCGCCCCCACGGTCACGCCGGGGTTGCGGCCGTCGATGGTGGCGATGATGAGGCTGCCGTTCCTCGTGGTGCCGAGGAGGGTGCGCGGGTGGCGGCGCAGGATCATGTTGACGGAGTCGTGGCCGTCCTGCTTGGCGGTGATCTTCACCCTGCCGTTCCGCACGAGGCCGACGCTGCCCGCGATCACGTTGAGGTCCGGGGTCAGCGCGAGCGCCTTGCCGGTACGCAGATCCACGACCTTGGTGTCGACCTTGACCGTCCAGTCCTGGAAGGCGTGCTCGTTGAGCCAGTCGGCGGCCTGGCCGTTGCCGTGCAGCACCCGCGTCCCGGCGGCCACCGCGGCGCCCGACTCGCGCACGCCGACGACCTTGCCGTTGGCGTCGAGGACGGCGTCGGTTCCGCCGGTGGGCGTCTTGGCGCCCCACTCCTCGGTGTAGAGCACCAGCTCGTCCGTCGTGACGGCCCGGTTGACGCCGTTGACCTCGGCCTTCTCGCCGTCCTGGGAGGTGGCGATGACGGTGGTCTTGAGCTCGGTGATCTTGGCCGTACGGCCCTTGAGGACGACGGCCGAGCGGCCGGGGACGGCCTCGCTGAGCAGCTTGCCCCTGACCACGGACGCGCCGACGGGCTCGCCGCGCAGCGCCTTGTCGGTGTGGATGTTGAAGAAGCCGCCGTTGACGCCGAGCAGCGCGTTCTGGGCCTTGACCATCGACGAGACGGTCTCCCGCTTGGCCACGCTGGTGCCGAGCGAGGACGCGAACGAGCCGCCGAACGCCCCGGCGTCGATCATCACGACCTTGACGTCCCAGGGACCGGTGGTCTTGAGCCCGTCGTCGCCGAGGTAGTCGACCTTGACCTTCAGCCCGGCTTCCTTGAGCTTCTTGGCGGTCTCCTCGGCCTTCTTCTTGTCGTCGAGGGACCAGAGGCCGACCCGGACCATGTACACGGTCTGGGAGGGGGCGTCGGCGACGCTCGGCCGTACCACCTTCTGCACGCTGGGGGTCTCCCCGGCGGCCTCCACCTCGGCGGCCTTGGCCTCGGCCGTCGTCTGCATGCCGTAGTCGCGGCCGCTCGGCATCAGCACGGTCACCGTGTAGCCGTCGGTCGCCGAGCCGGCCTTCACGTCGTACAGGTCGATGCCCTGCGCGACGGCGGTCATCGTCTTGGTCGGCACGGGCCTGCTGCCCAGCGGGAACTTGGCCGACGGGAACCGCACCGACGCCTGCTCCGCCGCGGCGGGCAGGGTGGTGAGGGTGAGCGCGGCGGCTATGGCCAGGCCGCCGGCGAGGGTGCGTCGAGACATGAATTCTCCAGAGGGCGGAAAAGGGACCGCACCATACTGGCGAGATCATGGTCACCGGGGCAGGCGAACACGCCAAACGGTAAAAGAGGTTACGAGATTGACACCGCAAACGGATACACTTCGTTTATGACTCGCATCAGCATGTGGTGGCGGCCGACAGACGGCCGCTGATTCCCCATGCCCGGGCCGTCTCCGAGACGGCCCTGCGAGCGTGCGGTCCTCTCCGAGACGGCGTGACCTGAAAGAGAGACCGAAATGAACGACGTCGTCCTCACCGGTGACCGTCCGACCGGACCGCTGCACCTGGGCCACTACTTCGGCTCGCTGGCCAACCGCGTCACGTTGCAGGACAAGTTCCCGATGTACGTGCTGATCGCCGACTACCAGGTGATCACCGACCGCGATCTGCCCGGCGCGATCCAACGCAACATCACCGAGCTGCTGCTCGACTATCTCGCGGTGGGCATCGACCCGGCCAAGGTGACGATCTTCCAGCACAGCGCCATTCCCGAGCTGAACCAGCTGCTGCTGCCTTTCCTGAGCCTGGTGTCGGTCTCCGAGCTGCACCGCAACCCCACGGTCAAGGACGAGATCGCGCACAGCTCGCAGCGGGCGGTCAGCGGCCTGATGTTCACCTATCCGGTGCACCAGGCGGCCGACATCCTGTTCTGCAAGGGCACGCTGGTGCCCGTGGGCAAGGACCAGCTCCCGCACGTGGAGGTGACGCGGCTGGTGGCGCGCCGCTTCAACGAGCGGTACGGCGAGGTGTTCCCCGAGCCTGAGGCCATGATGGGCGAACGGCCGCTGCTGCAGGGGCTCGACGGCGGCAAGATGAGCAAGAGCCGCGGCAACGCGATCGCCCTGTCGGCCACCGAGGACGAGACGGCCGCCCTCATCCGCAAGGCCCGTACCGACTCCGACCGGGTGATCACCTTCGACGAGACGCACCGGCCCCAGGTGGCGAACCTGCTCACCCTGGCCGGCCTCTGCCTCGGCCGCTCGCCGCAGGACATCGCCGACGAGATCGGGGACGGGGGCGCGTCGGCGCTCAAGAAGCTGGCCACCGAGGCGGTCAACGAGTTCCTGCGGCCGATCAGGAGGCGCCGCGCCGAGCACACCGAGGAGGAGGTGCGGCAGGTCCTGGCCGAGGGGAACGCGGCGGCCAGAGAGCGGGCGATCATGACGCTGGAGGAGGTTCGGGCGGCGATGGGCTTCTAGCGGGGCAGGCCGGCGGGCGGCGATGGGCTTCCTGAGGGGGTCGTGGCGGCGGCGGGCTTCCCGAGGGGTCCGTGGCGACGCGGGCTTCCAGTGGCGCGTAAAAGGTCAGTGCGGCCGGTGGGTGGGGAGGGAGGCCAGGGCCAGTTCGGTGGGGACGGAGCGGAGGGGGCGGCGGTGCCGGGGTGCGTGGAAGCCCGCCGCCCGCAGCAGCTCCGACACCTCCCGGAACCCGCGCACCCTGCCACCGGCCGTGACCAGATAGTTCAGGTCCAGCAGGCCCAGCAGGGCGCGGCTGGCCCGGCCGGGCATGACGCTGTCCCCGAACTGGTCGCCCACCACGACCGTCCCGCCCGGGTTGAGGGCCGCCGCCACCCGCCCCAGGAGGGTGGCGGCCTGCGCGTCGTCCAGCCCGTGCACGACGTTGAACAGCAGCGCGATGTCGTACCCGCCGCCCAGGTCGCCGTCCAGGAACGACCCGGCACGCACGCTCAGCCGGGGATGGGCGGCGGTGGCCTTGAGCGCCTGCGGCAGGTCCAGCACGGTGGCGTGGAGCCGGGGGTGGCGCCGCAGCAGCTCCAGGCTGAACCGGCCGTGGCCGCCGCCCACGTCCAGCACCCGCCGGGCGCCGCGCGGCACCGGGACGGCCCTGGCCATCGCCGGCGCCTGCCGCCCGGCCAGCGCCGCCGTCCACGCCTGGAACGACCGGGACAGCTCGGGATCGCCTTCCAGCAGCTCGTAGAAGGGCGTGGCGGGCACCCCGTCGCGCACCGCCTCCGCCAGCCGGGGCCAGATCACGCACGCCGTACGTTCCCAGAACTCCAGCCCCGCCACCAGGGACTGCGGCGAGTCCGTCGTGAACCACAGCCGCGAGGCGCGGGTCAGGCGGTAGCGGCCCCTGCGGACCCGCAGGTAGCCGAGCCCGGCCAGGGAGCGTAACAGCAGGTCCGAGGAGCGGGCGTCCAGGCCGAGCGTGGCGGCGAGCTCCGCGCCGGTGGACGGGCGCTCGCGCAGGGCGTCGAAGACGCCCGTCCTGGCCGCCGCGACGAGCGCGTGCAGGCCCAGGACGCCGAAGTAGTCGAGGATCGGAGGCACGATCGACAGCCGGTGCGCCGCGGACTCCACGGCGTTGAAGAAGAGGGGCACGAATGCGACGCTAGGCGCCCGGAGCGGTCAGCGGGGTTCGCGACGGCGTTGAAGAAGAGGGGCACGCACGCGACGCCAGGCGGCCGGGGCGGTCAGCGGGGTTCGCGGCGGAAGGACTCCAGGGCCAGCAGCGCCACGTGCAGGGACATGCAGGACTCGACGTCGTCCAGGTCGGTGTCGAGGACGCGTTCGAGGCGGCGCAGGCGGTCGTAGAAGGCGGGCCTGGACAGGTGGGCCTTCTGCGCGGCGACCGCCTTGTTGCGTCCCGCGTCGAGGTAGATGCGCAGGATCCGGGTCAGGTCGCCGCCCCGCTGGGCGTCGTGCGCCAGCAGCGGCCCCAGCTCCCGTTCCGCGAACGTCTGCAGCCGGGCGTCGTCGCGCAGCAGGTGGAGCAGCCCCCGCAGGCGCAGGTCGGGTAGCCGGTAGAAGGGGCGCCCGTCCGGCTGGCGGACGGCCACGTCGGCGACCTGCTCGGCCTCCAGGAAGCTGCGCCGTACGTCCCTGATCGACTCCACGACCGAGCCCGCCGCCAGCACGAACGCGAGCCCGCCCGGCCGCCACAGCACGCGCAGCCGCTCGGCGAGCGCGGTCAGCGCGGGCTCGGCCTGGGTGCGGGGCGGGAGGGGCAGCAGGACGCCGACGCGCTCCTGGTCGAGGGCGCCGACGAGGGCGGGCAGGCGGGCGTCGCGGCAGGCGGCAGCGGTGGCCTCGGCCAGCTCGCCGAGCTGGGCCTGGCCGTCGAGTGCCTGGTCGGCCGGCTCGGTGGGCCTGATGACCACGCTGATCAGCTTGCGTCCCGTGAGCGGCACGCCGACGGCCCTGGCGCGGGCGGCGGCCTCGTCGGGGTCGGCGTAGGCGTGGGTCAGGATGCCGGTGATGATCGTGCCGTGCGCCTGGCGTTCGAGCGACTCCTGGTGGCGTTCGAGCAGGCGGCCAAGGGCGAGCGTGGTGGCGGCGCGCTCGGCCAGCACCATGTCGCGCGGCGTCGGTGCCGAGTCGCAGATCAGGATCAGCCGACCCCAGTCCTGCCCGCGCGCGCCCACCGTGGTGATCACCCATCCGGAGGCGGGGTCGTACGCGGTCCGCTCGGCCGGGGCCACGCCCCTGGACCTGGCCTCCCAGCCGGCCAGCAGCGCGCCCGCGTCGCGCCCGGCGGACTCGCAGGCCAGCACCTGGTGGGCGAGGTTCTCCAGCAGCACGGGCCGGTTGGACAACCGGGCCACCTGCGCCAGCACCTCGGCGGGCGAGGCCCCCTCGACCGACAGCTCGGTGAAGACCTCGTGGAGCTGCTCGGAGGCCCGCAGCTCCTCCAGCTGGATGTCGATGATCCGCGCATGCACGGACTCGGTGATCTGCACGAACGGCGTCTCGCGGTCCAGCACGATGAGCGGCAGCCCGTGCTCCTCGGCTCTCTTGACCACGGTGGGCGGCAGCTCCTTGACGAACCTGCGGCCCAGCTCGACGATCAGCCCCGAGGCGCCCACGGAGGCGAGGTCGCCGATGTAGTCGGCGAGCTTCTCCGGGTCTTCCGGCAGCGCCACGCCCGTGGTGAGCACCAGCTCCCCGCCGCGCAGCAGGTGGGCGAGGTCGGCGATCTCGCCGACGTGCACCCACCGGACCCTGGTGTCGAGCCGGTCGGCGCCCGCGACCACGCGCGGACTGCCCCGGCGTACGGTCTCCAGTGCGAGGACATCGGCGATGGTGGGCAACACGGGGCAGAGCCTAGCCGATCGTTCTGTAAGAACGGCCATGCTCCCATTTACGCTTTGTCACGAGCTGAGGTCCTCCTCCCGGTACTCCTGGCGAGGTTCCCGCACCCGTAGCTCGACCCGGCGAATCTTGCCGGAGATCGTCTTGGGCAGCTCGGCGAACTCCAGCCGCCGCACCCGCTTGTAGGGGGCGAGCTCTCTGCGGCAGTGCTCGAAGATCGAGCGTGCGGTCGCCTCGTCCGGCTCGAACCCGGGCGCGAGCGTCACATAGGCCTTCGGTACGGCCAGGCGCACCGGATCGGGGGCGGGCACGACGGCGGCCTCGGCCACGGCGGCGTGCTCCAGCAGCACGCTCTCCAGCTCGAACGGCGAGATGCGGTAGTCGGAGGCCTTGAAGACGTCGTCGGTCCTGCCGACGTAGGTGATGTAGCCGTCCTCGTCGCGGGTGGCGACGTCGCCGGTGTGGTAGAAACCGCCGCGCATCGCATCACTCGATCCACCGATATATCCAGACATGAGGCCTAGGGGGCGGCGGGCGTCCAGCGGCAGGCAGATCTCACCGTCGTTCCCCGGTCTGCCGCTCACGGGGTCGATCAGCACGACGTCGTAGCCGGGCAGCGGACGCCCCATCGATCCGGGCTTGACCGGCTCGTCCGGCGCGTTCCCGATCTGCGCGGTGGTCTCGGTCTGGCCGTAGCCGTCCCTGATCGTGATGCCCCACGCCTTGGCGACCTGGTCGATGATCTCCGGGTTGAGCGGTTCGCCGGCGGCCACGGCCGTGCGCAGCGGCAGCTGCGAGTCATGGTCGCGCTCACTTGGCCCTCGCTGGTCACGCGAGCTACCGCTCTCGGGCCTGATCGTTCGCCGCTGCAACGCCGCCAGGTCCTCCTGGATGAGCATCCGCCACACGGTCGGCGGCGCGCAGAACGTGGTGACCCGCTCGTCCCGCAGCACCTCCAGCAGCGCGGGCGCGGAGAAGCGCCGGTAGTCGTGGATCAGCACGGTGGCGCCCGCGTTCCACGGGGCGAAGACGTTGCTCCAGGCGTGCTTGGCCCATCCGGGCGAGGACACGTTGAGGTGCACGTCGCCCGGCCTCAGCCCGATCCAGAACATCGTCGACAGGTGCCCGGCCGGATAGGACGCGTGCGTGTGCTCGACCAGCTTCGGCTGCGAGGTCGTGCCGGAGGTGAAGTAGAGCAGCAGCGGGTCGCTCGCCCGGGTCGGCGCGTCGGGGACGAAGAGCGGGTCCTCCTCGTACGCCTCGTGGTACGGCAGCCAGTTGTAGGCGTCGCCGACGGCGATCTTCGTGTATTCGCCGGCCTCGAACTTGCCCGCGTCGGCGGCGTTGGCGATCACGTGGGCGACCCCGCCCCTGACGATGCGCTCCGAGACGTCCTTGGCGGTCAGCAGCGTCGTGGCCGGGATGATGACCGCGCCCAGCTTCATCGCGGCCAGCAGCGACTCCCACAGCTCGGCCTGGTTGCCCAGCATGAGCAGGACCCGGTCGCCCCGGCGCACGCCCTGCCGGTGCAGCCAGTTGGCGACCTGGCCGGAGCGGGCGGACAGCTCGGCGAACGTGTAGCGGGCGCTGCTCGCTCCCACGATCTTGAGAGCGACGGCGTCGGGGGTCTCGGCGGCCAGCACCCCGTCGAACCAGTCGAGCGCCCAGTTGAACTCCGCGAGCTCCGGCCAGCGGAAGTCGCGGCGGGCGGTGGCGGGGTCGGCGTGCAGGAGGAAATCGCGGGCGGCACGGAAATCGCTCATGGGCCGACTGTGATGGGTCGCTCGCTCGCTCATGCCCGAATCCTGCTACGTCGCCAGCCGCCGCTCAAGGCCGTCGAGCACCGACACCAGCCCGAAGTCGAAGGCCACCTGGCGGACGGTCTGCGGATCGTCGTAGGCGCTCATGTCCATGCGCTCCAGCATGTCGGGAAAGTCCCTGACCGCCCTGGCGACCATCGCCCGCATCTCGTCGGGGTCGTACTCGTGCTCGCCCATGGTGGAGTTCCAGGCGACCTCGGGGATGGTCATGCCGTAGATGTAGGCGGTGAGCGTGCTGCCGGCGTAGTCGACGTCCATCCCCTCGAACCCGGCCAGCTTGAACATCCGGCGCATCCGGTCGGCGACCTGGATGGCGTTGGGGCCGAGCGCGGGCATGCGGCCGAGGAGGTCGGCCGCCCACGGGTGGCGCAGGATCACCGATCGCATGCTGTAGGCCAGGACCGAGGCCGCGTCGCGCCAGCCGACGTCCTCCGGCTCGGGCATGCTCATCTCGCCCCAGACCTGGTCGTAGACCAGTTCCAGGAGCTCGTCCTTGTGGGCGACGTACCAGTAGATGCTGGTGGCGCCCGCGCTCAGCTTGGCGCCCAGCTTGCGCATGCTGAGCCCGCCGAGGCCCTCCGCGTCGAGGATCTCGATCGCGGCGCGGACGATCTCGTCACGGCTGCGCCCCGGGCTCGCGGTCTTGCGCGGCTCGCGAAGCCAGACGGAGGCGAACTGCTTGCCGGTCATCCTCCAAGGATAAATCCACTCGCACACTGTACGAGAGTTGTCGTACGCTGTGCGAGTGGACTCGAACACTGTACGAGACCCCCGCCGCTGGTGGATTCTCGTCGTACTCTGCTTGGCGCTGCTGGTGCTTGTCGTCGACAACACCGTTCTCAACCTCGCCATCCCCTCGCTGAACGAGGAAATGGGCGCGACGCCGTCGGACATCCAATGGATCATCGACGCGTACGTGCTCGCCTACGCCGGTCTGCTGCTCACCTCGGGCAGCCTGTCCGACAAGTACGGCCGCCGCCTGTTCCTGATCGTCGGCCTGGCCTTCTTCGGCGGCGCGTCGCTGCTGGCCGTGCTCGTCACCGAGCCCTGGCAGCTCATCGCCGCCCGCGCGCTGATGGGCATCGGCGGATCGCTGGTCATGCCCTCGACGCTGTCGATCCTGATGACCGTCTTCGACGAGACGGAGCGGCGTAAGGCGATGGCCTCCTGGAGCGCGGTGGCCCTGGTCGGCATGGTGTCGGGCCCCACCCTGGGCGGCCTCATGCTGGAGCACTTCTGGTGGGGCTCGGTCTTCCTGGTCAACATCCCCATCGCGGCGATCGCCATCGTGGCCGCCGTCGTGCTCATGCCCGAGAGCCGCAGCAGCGGGCGGAAGATCGACCCGGTGGGCGTGGTGCTGTCGACCGTCGGCCTGACGGCGGCCGTGTACGTCATCATCGAGCGCGAGTGGAACGTGATCGGCATCGCGATCGCCGTCCTCGCCCTCGGCGGCTTCGTGGTCTGGGAGCGCAAGCAGGCGCAGCCGATGCTGCCCCTGCACCTGTTCGCCAACCGCAACTTCAGCGGCGCGTCGTTCTCGATCCTGCTGATGGCCTTCGGCGCGGGCGCCGTGATGCTCATGCTGACCCAGTACCTGCAGTTCGTGCTGGGCTACAAGGAGATGCAGGCCGGTCTGGCCATGCTCCCCTACGGCGTGGCCGCCGCGATCTTCAACGGCGTGGGCGCCGGCCTGGGCAAGAAGGCCAGCAACCGGGTGCTGATCGGGGCCGGCCTGCTGGTGATGGCCGGCGGGTTCGTCGTCATGGCCACGACCACCGGATACCTCCCGCTCCTGACCGGGCTGGTGATCATGGGCATCGGCGGCGGGCTGGCCGGGCCGTCCGCGTACTCCTCGCTCATGAGCGCCATCCCCATGGAGCACGCCGGCGTCGGGTCGGCGCTCAACGACACCGTCCAGCAGGTCGGCATGGCGATGAGCATCGCGATCCTGGGCAGCGTGCTGGCCGGGCAGTACACCTCGCAGATGCCGGCCGACCTGCCCGCCGCCGCCAGGGAGTCGATCGGCGGCGCGCACCTGTCGGGCTTCGCCGAGGCCGGCAACCAGGCGTTCACGTCGGCCATGCACCTGGGTTCGTGGGTCGGGGCCGCGTTCTGCGTGGCCGCCGCGCTGCTCGCGATGGCCGTGCTCCGCCCGGTCGCCGCCGCCCCGGAACCGGTGAAGGTCCCCTAGCGGACACGCGGCTCCCGCATGCTCTCCAGGCTGTCGAGCTTGTGGGTGCGCTCGTCGTGGCCGATCTGCCGCAGCAGGTCGGCCACCGAGCGGTAGCGGCCGTACTCGGCGGCGTACGTGCCGGGGTCGGGCACGAAGTCCAGCTCCGGGTTCTCGGCCACGAACGTCATGTACCCGTGCTCGGCGTGGTCCTCGAACTCCGCGTTCAGCCGGTAGCTCCAGTCCGGCCTGACCAGGAACAGCACCCAGGACACGTGGTAGTAGAAGAACGCGATCAGCCAGGGCGCGGCCCGGTGCAGCAGCCAGGTCTGCCGCTGCCCGGTGCGCTGCACCAGGTCCTGCAGGATCAGCAGGTGCCACTGCTCGTTGTCCTGGTCGGCGCGGGCCTCCACGATCCGCTCGAAGATCCGTCTGGCCAGCGCCGAGCGGCCCCGATGGTGGTGCACGGCCCAGTAGCCCATCCGCTCCCACGCCTGGTACGGCACCCGGGCGATGATCTCCAGCATGGCGAACTTCGTGTACGAGCCCTGCTTGCCGTACATGATGTCCACGGGCTTGAACATCATCTTGGCCAGCAGGCTGTACTTCATGCGCGGGGTGTCCAGCGTGTCCTGCTGGGCCCGGCGGAGCTGGTCGCGGTCCAGCTTGGGCGGGCCGGCGGGCGCTTCGGGGCGGTGGTCGACGGTGACGGTCATCTCGATCTCTCCTTCGTTTCCGGGATGATCCGATGGTGGCCGACCGCCACGGCCCCGGTCGTCGCCCGCCAGTGGTCATTCGCGGTGCCTCCGGCGGCGTAGAGGCCGCCGTCCGCGTACATCGCCAGACGGACGGGACATCCCCTAGGGGACGTTTGCAGGGTGTAAGCGGGTTTTTCCCTCCGCCGACAGGTTGTAGTTACGGCCCGAGGCGAAGAAAAGGGATACTCGGTAGCATGTCGGAGCTACTCGCGCGCCACCGGGCAGTCATGCCGAACTGGTTGGCCCTCAACTACAACGACCCCATCGAGATCGTCAGCGGCAAGGGCAACCGTGTCATCGACGCGGACGGCAAGAGCTACCTGGACTTCTTCGCCGGAATCCTGACCAACATGATCGGCTACGACGTGCCCGAGGTGCGCGAGGCCGTCGAGCGCCAGATCGCCACCGGGGTGGTGCACACCAGCACCGTCTACCTGCTGCGCGGCCAGATCGAGCTGGCCGAGAAGATCGCGCGGGTCTCCGGCATCCCCGACGCCAAGGTCTTCTTCACCAACTCCGGCACCGAGGCCAACGAGACCGCCCTGCTCCTGGCCACGTACGCGCGCAAGAGCGACCAGGTGCTCGCCATGCGGCAGAGCTACCACGGGCGCAGCTTCGGCACGATCGGCGTCACCTCCAACCGCTCCTGGAAGAACAACTCGCTCTCCCCGCTCAACGTGACCTTCCTGCACGGCGCCGACCGGCACCTCGCGCAGTTCAAGGGCATGTCGGACGCCGAGTACATCCAGGCGTGCGTGGACGACCTGCGCCACGTCCTGGCCACCGCCGTCTCCAACGACGTGGCGGCGCTGATCGCCGAGCCGATCCAGGGCGTGGGCGGGTTCACGATGGCCCCCGACGGGCTGTTCGCCGCGTACAAGGAGGTCCTGGACGAGCAGGGCATCCTGTTCATCTCGGACGAGGTGCAGACCGGCTGGGGCCGTACGGGCAGCTCGTTCTTCGGCATCGGCAACCACGGCGTGACCCCCGACATGATGACCTTCGCCAAGGGGCTGGGCAACGGCTTCGCCGTCGGCGGCGTCGTGGCGCGCGGCGACCTGATGGACGCCCCGCACGCCGTGGGCCTGGCCACGTTCGGCGGCAACCCGATCTCCATGGCCGCCGCCAACGCCACCCTCGACTACGTGCTCGACCACGACCTGCAGGCCAACGCCGCGCGTACGGGCGAGATCATCATCAGCGGCCTCAAGGAGGCCGCCAGGCGCCTGCCCGTGGTCAGGAGCGTGCGCGGCAAGGGCCTGATGTTCGCCGTCGAGCTGGAGAGCCCCGCCCAGGCCGCCCGCTTCATGGAGGAGACCAAGAAGGCGGGCCTGCTGGCGGGCAAGGGCGGCCTGTACGGGACCGCCATCCGCATGGCCCCGCCCCTGACCCTTACGGTGGACGAGGCCGTCGAGGGTCTCGGCATCATCGTGACCGCCCTGGAAACCATCAACGCAGAGGCAGCAGCTCAGTGAAGTCCGTCAAGCACTGGATCAACGGAGCGCTCGCGGACGGGGACTCCCGCGCCGCCGAGCTCTTCAACCCCGCGACCGGCGAGGTCAGCGGCCACGTGGCGCTGGCCGCCGCGGCCGACGTGGACGCGGCCGTGGCCGCCGCCGTGGCGGCCTTCCCCGCCTGGCGGGACGCGTCGCTGGTCAAGCGGGCGCAGGTGCTGTTCCGCTTCCGCGAGCTCATGTACGCGCACCGCGACGAGCTGGCCGCGCTGATCTCCGCCGAGCACGGCAAGGTCCACTCCGACGCGCTCGGCGAGGTGGCCCGCGGCCTGGAGGTCGTGGAGTTCGCCTGCGGGATCCCCCACCTGCTCAAGGGCGGCTTCTCCGAGGGCGTCTCGACCCGGGTCGACTCCTACTCGATCCGCCAGCCGCTGGGCGTCGTGGCCGGCATCACGCCGTTCAACTTCCCGGCCATGGTGCCGATGTGGATGTACCCGGTCGCGATCGCGTGCGGGAACGCCTTCGTGCTCAAGCCGTCGGAGAAGGACCCGTCGGCCTCGCTGCTCATGGCGCGGCTCTGGCAGGAGGCCGGGCTGCCCGACGGCGTCTTCAACGTCGTGCAGGGCGACAAGGCCGCCGTGGACCGGCTGCTGGAGCACCCCGACGTGCGCGCCGTGTCGTTCGTCGGCTCCACCCCGATCGCCAGGTACGTCTACGAGACCGGCACCGCGCACGGCAAGCGCGTGCAGGCCCTCGGCGGCGCCAAGAACCACATGCTGGTGCTCCCGGACGCCGACCTCGACCTGGTGGCGGACTCGGCGGTGTCGGCGGGGTTCGGCTCGGCGGGGGAGCGGTGCATGGCGATCTCCGTCGTGCTGGCCGTGGACCCGATCGGCGACGAGCTCGTCCAGAAGATCGTCGAGCGGGTGGACAAGCTGGTGATCGGCCCCGGCGACGACCCGAAGTCCCAGATGGGGCCGCTGGTCACCGAGGTGCACCGCGACAAGGTCGCCTCCTACCTCGACCTCGGCGTCGAGGAGGGCGCCAAGCTGGTCGTGGACGGCCGCGAGACGGCCGTGCTCGGCGGCGGCAAGGCGGCGGACACGCCCGGCTTCTGGCTCGGCCCGACCGTGCTCGACCACGTCCCGCCCGGCTCGCGGACGCACACGGACGAGATCTTCGGGCCGGTCCTGTCGATCGTGCGGGTGTCCTCGTACGAGGAGGGCCTGGAGATCATCAACGGCGGCCTGTACGGCAACGGCACCGCGATCTTCACCAACGACGGCGGCGCGGCCAGGCGCTTCCAGAACGAGGTCGAGGTCGGCATGGTCGGCATCAACGTGCCCATCCCGGTGCCGATGGCCTTCTACAGCTTCGGCGGCTGGAAGTCCTCACTCTTCGGCGACACGCACGTGCACGGCACCGAGGGCGTGCACTTCTACACCCGCGGCAAGGTCGTCACCTCGCGCTGGCTCGACCCCTCGCACGGCGGCGTGAACCTCGGCTTCCCCACGAACAAATAGGCGTGCCACGCCCGGGGCGGGCGGGACGAGCGTCCCTCCCGCCCCACTCCCCGGTAAGCTCCAGCACACGGACCCAGCACATGGGGACAGGGGGGGACATCGTGAATCGTCGTCGTGGTTATGCCCTGGCGCTCGCCGCGTCGGTGCTGATCGCAGGCATGGGCGCGGCCCGTCCGACCCCCGCCCCCACACGCACTCCCAGCCCCAGCCCCACCCCCACGCCGAGCGCGACGCAGAGCGACGGCACGCTCCAGATCCTCACCTACCGCGGTTACGCCGAGTACGGCGGCACCAGCCCCAAGGTCAACTGGGTGGGCAACTTCGAGAAGGAGACCGGCTGCCGGATCGCCAAGCTCGACACCGTGCAGAGCGCGAAGGAGATGGAGGACCTGTCCGCCCAGCGGCCGTACGACGTCATCTCCGCCGGGCCCGCGCTGGCCGCCAAGCTGATCGAGGACAAGCAGGCGCAGCCCATCGACCCGGCCAAGGTGAGCGGCTACGACGACATCGACAAGCGCTTCCGCGACATGTCCACCGTGTCCGGCAAGGTGTACGGCGTGCCGTACCTGTGGGGCTATCACGAGTTCATCTACGACTCGACCAAGGTCAAGGGCGATCTGAAGCAGGCGTTCGCCTCCGACCGGGTGGCGCTCAGGGACAGCCCGCTGACGATCGCCGACGCCGCGCTGGCCGACGGCTCGGCGAAGGACCCGTACGAGCTGAGCCAGGACGAGCTCGACCGCGCGGTGGCGCTGCTCGAGCAGAGCAAGGGGCGCACGTACTGGCGCAGCCCGATCGACCTGGTGCAGGGGTTCGCGACCGGGTCGCTCGACTACGCCCAGGCCACCCCGTACTACCGCCTGCTCCTGCAGAAGGCCGGAAAGCCGGTCAAGGCGCTCCAGACGCCCGAGACGACCGGCTGGGTGGACTCCTGGATGCTCGGCGTGAACGTCCCCGACACCACCTGTGCCTACCGGTGGCTCAACTGGGTGACCGCGGCCAACGCCCAGCGCGACGCCGCCGCGTGGGTGGGGCTGGCCCCGGCCAACGCCAAGGCGTGCAAGGGACGGGCCAAGGCGATGTGCGACCTGTACGGGCGAGGCAAGAAACTCGACCGGGTCGCCTTCGCCGTACGGCCTCCCGGGGATTGCCGGGCGGATAGCGGGGAATGCACTGATTACGCCACTTGGGGCAAAAGGTGGACAGCGCTGCTCGCCAAGTGAGCGAGACCGACAGTGCCGCGGACGCGCCCGTTCCCCCCTGGGCGCCGCCCGCAAGGGACGCCCCGGGCCTTCCCCCCCGTCCCGGGGCGTCTCGTAAGAGACGTGCTCGCTCAGCGGGACGGGAAGGCCACCACCGTCGACTTGGGCGTGGGCAGCAGGGCCTCGGCGCAGTCGTTGCAGGCCAGGACCGCCGAGTCGTCGGGCAGTCGCCCCACGCGCACGCGGGGTCGCGGCCATCTCTTGTGACAGACGACGCAGGCGTCGCCCTCGCGCTGGGCCCAGGTCAGGCCCTCAGGGTCGAACGTCAACATGCTCCGCGCCGTTCTGGTCGGGCTCCAGCTCATCATGCTTCCCGCAGTCATCGCCCATCCGTATACCGGAACCGTTATAACCCTGACCGTGGCCGTGAGTGTCCTGCTGAGCGTCAAGTCAGGGTGAATTCTCTACCCGAACGGCGCCACTTACACCACAAAATCGGACATCCAGCCGCAAGCCGGATGCCCGATTGGTGGGGTTTGTTCTAGAGTTCCGCGATCGCCTTCTCCAGGATGCCGAGGCCCTCCTCAAGCAGGTGCTCGGGGATGACGAGCGGGGGCAGGAAGCGCAGGACGTTTCCGTACGTGCCCGCCGTCAGGACCAGCAGGCCCTCGGCGTGGCAGCGCTTGACGACCTCCTGGACGGCGGTGGGGTTCGGCTCCTTGGTGCCCGGCTCGACCAGCTCGATCGCGATCATCGCGCCCCGGCCGCGGACGTCGCCGATCACGTCGAAGCGCTCCTGGAGGGACTTGAGGCGGGGGAGCATGATCTCGCCGATCCGGCGGGCCTTCGCGACGAGGCCCTCCTCCTCGATGGTCTCCAGCACGCCGAGCGCGGCCTCGCAGGCCAGGGGGTTGCCGCCGTACGTGCCGCCGAGGCCGCCGACGTGCACCTTGTCCATGATCTCCGCGCGCCCGGTCACGGCGGCCAGCGGCAGGCCGCCCGCGATGCCCTTGGCCGTGGTGATGATGTCGGGCACGACGCCCTCGTCCTCGCAGGCGAACAGGTCGCCCGTCCTGGCGAAGCCGGTCTGCACCTCGTCGGCCACGAACACGATGCCGTTGGCCTTGCAGAACTCCGCGATGCGCGGCAGGAAGCCCTTGGCCGGCTCGATGAACCCGCCCTCGCCCGCGATCGGCTCGATCACCACGGCGGCCACGTTGCCCGGGCCGATCTGCTTGGTGATCATGTCGATGGCCTGCGCCGCGGCCTCCTCGGCGCAGTTCTCGGGGCCGGAGGGCCAGCGGTACGGGTACGCCAGCGGCACCCGGTACACCTCCGGCGCGAACGGGCCGAAGCCGTGCTTGTACGGCATGTTCTTGGCCGTCAGGGTCATCGTCAGCAGCGTGCGGCCGTGGTAGCCGTGGTCGAACACGACGACGGCCTGCCTGCCCGTGGCGTGCCTGGCGATCTTGACCGCGTTCTCCACGGCCTCGGCGCCCGAGTTCACCAGGAACGTGCGCTTCTCGTGCTCGCCCGGCGTCAGCTCGTTGAGCTTCTCGCACACCCGGACGTACGACTCGTACGGGGTCACCATGAAACAGGTGTGGGTGAAGTCGGCGACCTGCCTCTGGACGCGTTCGACGACCTTGGGCGCGGCGTTGCCCACGTTGGTCACGGCGATGCCGGAGCCGAAGTCGATCAGCGAGTTCCCGTCGGCGTCCTGCACCACGCCGCCGCCGGCGCGGGTGACGAAGACCGGCAGCGTGGTGCCGATGCCGGGCGGGACGGCGGCCTGCTTGCGGGCCAGCAACTCCTGCGACTTGGGGCCTGGGATCGCGGTCACGACGCGCCGCTCCTGGGGAATGCTCATGGACTCGACGCTACGGCGGGCTCCCACCTGCGCCGATACGTCGATATGTCACACTGAAGGGGGTCGTCTTTGCCGGAATGGACAAATTTCGTATGCCGCCTACGCTCCGGACCGTCGTACGCCGCATGAGGCTCCGGCCGGTGGCCGGAATTCCCGGCCATGGGGCCCGCGGCGTGCTGGACGCAGCGGTGCGCTGGGTGGCGGTCAGCGAGCTCGCGGACCCGACGCCGTACCTGGAGGGCGGGGAGCTCCTCCTCACCACGGGCATGCGGATGGAAGGCGACCAGTCCCAGTATGTCGCCCGCCTCGTGGCCCGCGGCGTCGCCGGGCTGGGCTTCGGGGTCGGCGTCTCGCACGAGGAGGTGCCCCCCGCCCTGGTGACCGCCGCCGAGGAGGCGGGGCTGCCGCTGTTCGAGGTGCCGCGGGAGACGCCGTTCATCGCGATCGGCAAGGGGGTCAGCGAGCTGCTGGCGGCCGAGCAGTACGACGAGATCAGCCGCGCCTTCGCCGCCCAGGGCCGCCTGACGCGGGCGGCGCTCCGGCCGGAGGGCATGCATGCGGTGATCGACCGGCTCGCCAAGGAGGTCGGGGGGTGGGCCGCGCTGCTGGACGAGGCGGGCGAGGTACGGCACGCCACGCGCGGCGCCAACACCGAGGCGGTCGTCTCCGAGCTCTCCCGCCTCCGCACCGCCACCCGTCCCTCTGCGCCCCGCCACCCGGAGTCCGGTCGCGCCGCTGAGCCTCGCCCCGTGGAGCCCGGCCGCCATCCGGAGCCAGGCGGGCTTACGGAGCCGGGCCCTAGCGGGGAGACGGGCGCCGGTGGCGGTGGCGGTGGCGGGCGTGTGGGGGCGTTGCCTGCGAGCCTGGCGCTGTCGGGGCCGGGGGAGCACATCGTGGTGCAGCCGCTGGGCGGCGGCGCGCGGCCGCGCGGCTTCTTCGCCGTCGGGGGCGGGCAGCCCTTCTCGCCCGTGACCCACACGGTCATCAACGCCGCGGGCTCCCTGCTCACCCTGGCGCTGGAGCAGGGCAGGACCCAGCTGGAGGCCGCGCGGCGGGCCCGCTCCGCCGTACTGGAGCTGCTGCTGTCGGGCGCGCGGGAGCAGGCGCGGGCGGTGCTGGAGCCGCTCGGCGGGCGGCTCCCGGAGGAGCCGCTGGCGGTGCTGGCGGCGGGCGCCGACGCGCTGGAGGCGCTGGAGCCGCTCGCGTTCGCGGCGCTGCTCACCGGCGAGGGTGCCCTGGCAGACAGGCCGCTGGCGGTCGCCCTCGTGCCCGACACCGTGGCGGAGAAGGTGGCGCTGGAGGCGGACGCGCCGGTGGGCGTGAGCCTGCCGTGCGGTTACGCCCCCGAGGGCCTGAACGGCGCGCTGGACCAGGCGAGGCGGGCCCTGGCGGCGGCACCCGGGAGCGGCGGGGGGCCGGGGAAGGGGCGCGGCCGGGTCGTGAGGTTCGCGGAGCTGGCCGGGCAGGGGCTGCTCGGGCTGCTCGACCGGGCCGCCGCCCAGGCGTTCGCCACCGCGCTGCTGGCCCCGCTCACCGCGTACGGGTCCCGGGCCGACCTGGTCGAGTCGCTACGCGCGTACCTCGACAGCAACGGCCACTGGGACGCGGCGGCGCAGCGGCTCGGCGTGCACCGCCACACCCTGCGCTACCGCATGAAACGCGTCACCGAGCTGCTCGGGCGCGACCTCGACGACCCGGGCGTGCGCGCCGAGCTGTGGCTCGCGCTCGAAGCCACCCGCCGATGACGCGCTAGTCCTGCTTCTCCACCCGATAGCAGCAGATGGTCGCCGTCGTCACCGCCTCGTACGTGCGCCCGTCACGCAGGTGACCGGCGCGTTCCAAGCTGATGGCCCCCTGGGCCGCCGCCCACAGCGCGTCCGCGATCTTGCGGGGCTGGGTCGGGACCAGGTAGCCGGCGGAGATGCAGTCGGCGATCACCCGGTCGAGGATGTTCAGGGCGGCGCGGGCCAGGGTCCTGGCGCGCTCGCTGGGTTCGAAACCGGGGATCGCCCGCTCGAACATCAGGCTGTAGTAGCCGGGCTCCGACAGGCACGCCTGGCGGTACGCGGGTCCGAGCGCGCTCAGATGCTCGAACGGGTTGCGCCGCGCCGGCACCGCCTCCAGAAAGCGTCGAAAACGCTCGAAGCCCTCCAGATAGAGCGCCTCCGCCAGCCCCTCCCTGTTGCCGAACATCGTGTAGATGACGGTCGTCGTGCATCCCGCCTCGGCCGCGATCCGGCGCATGGTCAGGCTCTCGGGCCCGTCGCTCTCGAGGAGGTTCACCGCCACGTCGAGGAGGCGGGAGCGGAGTTCGTCGTGGGTGGCGCGCTCACCCAGCAGGTAGGCGCCCTGCAGCCCCAGCGGCGCCGAAGTCATGAGGCCTCCTCTGCGGCCAAGGAGCAGCTATGCGTCCTTGTGACCTCACGCTGTTCGGTCACGGGGCCCACGCCTTTCTCAGATCGGGGGCCCGCCGCGCTGGAGACCCGCAACCGATGACTTAGCCATGGCGGAGATCGCTCAAACCACTCCGCATGGTAAACATCCCGAATTGGGTCTACTTCTGTTACATCATGGGTATACCAGGGGGCTTGTACTTAACGGTGAGCCCTGGTGGGAGTCTTGTGCACCCTGGTGTAAATCCCCCATCTCCAGCGTGGCATAACGTCGTGTGCATGGACGTGCGTACCTTCTGGCTGGCCGGCCGCGCCGCGACCGGGGACTCCGAGCTCACTGTGACCAACCCGCATGACGGCCGTGCGATCGGGCGGCACTCCGTACCGACCGATGCCCAGGTCGAAGAGGCCATCGCGGCTGCGCACGCGGTGGCGCGGGAGGCCGCCGCGCTGCCCGTGCACGTGCGGGCCGAGGCGCTGGCCCACGTGTCGCGCCGGCTCGCCGAGCGGGCCGACGAGATCGCCCACCTGATCACGGCCGAGAACGGCAAGCCGATCTTCTGGGCGCGCGGCGAGGTCAACCGCGCCGTCGCCACGTTCCGCTTCGCGGCGGAGGAGGCCCGCCGCTGGTCGGGCGACGTGCAGCGGCTCGACACCGAGCCCGCCGCGGCCGGGCGGCTGGCGTACGTCTCGCGCGTCCCCTACGGGCCCGTGCTGGCGATCACCCCGTTCAACTTCCCGCTGAACCTGGTCGCCCACAAGGTCGCCCCCGCCATCGCCGTCGGCGCCCCCGTCATCGTCAAGCCCGCCCCCGCCACGCCGCTCTCCTCGCTCCTGCTCGGCGAGATCCTGGCGGAGACGGACCTGCCCGCGGGGATGTTCTCGGTGCTGCCGATCGAGAACGAGCGCGCCTCGGCGCTCGTCCAGGACCCCCGGCTCCCTGTGGTGTCCTTCACGGGCTCGGCGCCCGTCGGGTACGCCATCGCCGACCAGGTCCCGCGCAAGCACGTGACGCTCGAACTGGGCGGCAACGCCGCCGCCGTCGTGCTGTCCGACGCCGACCTCGACTGGGCGGCGCAGCGCATCGCCCTCTTCTCCAACTACCAGGCCGGCCAGAGCTGCATCGCCGTGCAGCGGGTCATCGTCGAGCAGCCCGTGTACGACGCCTTCGTCGAGCGCCTCCTCCCGGCCGTCTCCGGCCTCGTCACCGGCGACCCGGCGGACGAGAAGACCCAGGTGGGCCCGCTGGTCTCGGAGGCCGCCGCGGAGCGCGTGGAGCAGTGGGTCCAGGAGGCCGTCGCCGCGGGCGCCCGCGTCCTGGCCGGGGGCACCCGCGAGGGCGCCACGATCGCCCCGACCGTGCTGGCCGACGTCCCGCACGACGCCAAGGTGGCGTGCGAGGAGGTCTTCGGCCCCGTCATGATCCTCCAGCCCGCCGCCTCGATCGACGAGGCGTACGCGATGGTCAACGACTCGAAGTACGGCCTGCAGGCCGGGGTGTTCACCCGCTCCCTGGACGCCGCCTTCCGGGCGAACCGGGAGCTGGAGGTGGGCGGCGTGATCATCGGCGACGTGCCGTCGTACCGGGCCGACCAGATGCCGTACGGCGGGGTGAAGGATTCGGGGATCGGGCGCGAGGGCCTCCACTCGGCGATGGAGGACCTCACGTACGAGAAGGTCATGGTCCTGACGGGCCTGACGCTCTAGCCTCCTCCGCCCTTCGCAACCGACGAGCCCCGCACCCTCCGGCCACCGGCCGGGAGCCTGCGGGGCTCGACGCGCCTTTGCGGCGCTGGTGGCAGCGTCCGCGGGGCGGGCGGCATGCGACGCCACTCCGGCGCCCGCGGTGGGTCAGCTGACGGTGACCACGGGGCCGGAGTCGTCGTCGAGGTCGACGT
The DNA here is from genome assembly GCF_014204795.1 of Nonomuraea jabiensis. GTDB lineage: Bacteria > Actinomycetota > Actinomycetes > Streptosporangiales > Streptosporangiaceae > Nonomuraea > Nonomuraea jabiensis. The sequence continues at coordinate 5,308,407 of NZ_JACHMB010000001.1, forward strand.
CGACGCCCATCTCCTCGGCCAGCCGGAGCGCCTCCTCGATCAGGGTCTCCACGATCTGCGACTCCGGCACCGTCTTGATGACCTCGCCCTTGACGAAGATCTGCCCCTTGCCGTTGCCCGAGGCCACCCCCAGGTCCGCCTCACGGGCCTCCCCGGGGCCGTTGACCACGCAGCCCATGACGGCCACCCGCAGCGGCACCTTCAGGCCCTCAAGCCCGGCGTGCACCTGGTCGGCGAGGGTGTAGACGTCCACCTGGGCCCGGCCGCACGACGGGCAGGAGACGATCTCCAGGCCGCGCTCGCGCAGCCCGAGCGACTCCAGGATCTGGGTGCCGACCTTGACCTCCTCCACCGGAGGCGCGGACAGGGAGACGCGGATCGTGTCGCCGATGCCCTCCGCCAGCAGCGCGCCGAAGGCGACGGCGGACTTGATGGTCCCCTGGAAGGCCGGGCCGGCCTCGGTGACGCCCAGGTGGAGCGGGTAGTCGCACTTGGCGGCGAGCAGCCGGTACGCGTTGATCATCACGACCGGGTCGTTGTGCTTGACCGAGATCTTGATGTCGCGGAACCCGTGCTCCTCGAACAGCGAGCACTCCCAGAGCGCCGACTCCACCAGGGCCTCGGGCGTGGCCTTGCCGTACTTCTGCAGCAGGCGCGGGTCGAGCGACCCGGCGTTGACGCCGATGCGGATTGGCACCCCGTGGTCGGCCGCCGCCCGGGCGATCTCGCCCACCTTGTCGTCGAATTTCTTGATGTTGCCGGGGTTGACCCGAACCGCCGCGCAGCCCGCCTCGATGGCGGCGAAGACGTACTTCGGCTGGAAGTGGATGTCGGCGATGACCGGGATCTGCGACTTCTTGGCGATGATCGGCAGCGCGTCGGCGTCGTCCTGGGACGGGACGGCCACGCGTACGATCTGGCAGCCGGACGCCGTGAGCTCCGCGATCTGCTGCAACGTGGCGTTGACGTCGGCGGTGACCGTGGTCGTCATCGACTGCACCGAGACGGGTGCGTCGCCGCCCACCGGCACGCTGCCGACCATGATCTGGCGGGAGTGTCGGCGTTCGGCGAGCGGCTTGGGACGGACCGTCGGGATGCCGAGAGCTACAGAAGACATTTCAACCCTTACTGTGACGACGGTTTCCAGTCTAGGTAGTCAGCGGGACAGCTCGATCGCGCGGGCCCGGGCCCAGGCGTCGGCCGCGAGCACCTCCTCGACCGAGCCGGCCGGGGTGACCTGGTGCTCCTCGACCACCTTGGCCACGGTGTCGACGATCGCCAGGAACGGCAGCTCGCCCCGCATGAACGCATCGAGGCACGCCTCGTTGGCCGCGTTGTAGACGGCGGGCGCGGTGCCGCCCTCGCCGCCGACGTGCCTGGCCAGCGCGACGGAGGGGAACGCGACGTCGTCGAGGGGTTCGAACGTCCACGTGTGCGCCTTGGTCCAGTCGATGGCCCGCGCGGCGCCCGGGACGCGGCGGGGGTGGCTGAGCGCGAGCGCGATCGGCAGCCGCATGTCGGGCGGGCTGGCCTGGGCCACCGTCGAGCCGTCGACGTATTCCACCATGGAGTGGATGATCGACTGCGGGTGGACCACGACCTCAATGCGGTCGAAACCCAAGTCGAACAGCAGGTGCGCCTCGATGACCTCCAGCCCCTTGTTGACCAGGGTGGCGGAGTTGATCGTGATGACCGGGCCCATCGACCAGGTGGGGTGGGCCAGCGCCATCTCGGGCGTGACGTCGGCCATCTCCTCGCGCTTCATCCCCCGGAACGGCCCGCCGCTCGCGGTGATCACGAGCTGCTTGACGCTGTCGGGGTCGTAGCCGTCGGGCCCCGAGGCCCACAGGCACTGCTGCACCGCCGAGTGCTCGGAGTCGACCGGGAGGATCTGGCCGGGCTTGGCGAGCCGCTTGACCAGCGGGCCGCCGATGATCAGGGACTCCTTGTTGGCCAGCGCGAGGGTCCTGCCCGCCTCCAGTGCGACCAGCGTGGAGGTCAGCCCGAGCGCGCCGGTGATGCCGTTGAGCACCATGTCGCACTGCCAGGCCGCCACCTCCGCGACCCCCTCGGGGCCGCCGAGCACCGTGGGCTTCGCGCCGTGCGCGGCCAGCGCTTCCTTCAGCGCGGGCACGGCCGCCGCGTCGGCCACCGCGACCGCCTCGACGCCGAACGCCGCCGCCTGCCTGGCCAGCAGGTCGACCCGGCCGCCACCCGCCGCCAGCCCGGCGACCTTGAAGCCGCCGGGGTTGGCGGCGACGACATCGAGGGCCTGGGTGCCGATGGAGCCGGTGGAGCCGAGCACCACGACGGATCGGAGGGTCTCTTCTTGCACCAGTCCATTGTCCCCGCTGCAGGGCGCGCTCGGGCACGCGGCACCGACCGCGCCAGAATTCCGGCACTTATGTGACCCGAGATAACGCAGTGAATTAATGCCGGAATACGGCTATATCGGTATGCGCAAATCTTGAGAAATCCGGATATTGCTACGGCTACCTTCCGTACCCCAGGTCCGGTTTTCGGGAGGTACGTAATGCACCGCGCAGTCGTTCTGCTTTCCATCCTCACCCTCACCACCGGCGGCGCCGTCCTGTTGCCCGCCGGTGGGGCGCAGGCCGGCGTGCGGCCCAGGCCCACCCAGCACGCGGCCGCGGACACCGTGTCCGAGCAGCGGCAGGTCCTGACGTACTGGACCGAGCAGCGGATGGAGGCAGCGCAGCCGCTGGACGCGCCCGGCCCGAAGAAGGGGGCGAAGGCGGCGCTGGGAGAGCCTGCCGAGGGCACCCCGTGGACCGCGCCGCCCACCGGGGCGACGCGTGCCGGGGTGGAGCCGCAGGCGGCCCGATCGTCCGGCGAGCCGTGGACCGGCTCGGGCGCGGTCGTGAAGACCACCGGCCGGATCTTCTTCACCACGCAGGGACGCAACGCGTCCTGCTCCGGCTCGGCGGTGACCAGCGCGAACAAGAGCGTGGTCCTCACCGCCGGCCACTGCGTCAAGCTGAACGGAACGTTCCACACGAACTGGGTCTTCGTGCCCGGCTACAACAACGGCAACCGCCCCTTCGGCACCTGGCCGGCCACGAAGCTGCTGACCACCCAGCAGTGGAACGCGAGCGAGGACATCAACTTCGACGTCGCCGCCGCCGTCGTGGCGCCGCTGGAGGGCAAGACGCTGGTGGACGTCGTGGGCGGCCAGGGCGTCGCGTTCAACCAGGGGAGAAGGCAGCAGATGTACGCGTTCGGCTACCCGGCGGCGGCGCCGTACGACGGCTCGAAGCTCATCTACTGCAGCGGGCGGACCTTCGACGACTTCCTCGCCAGCGAGGACCACGGCCTGACCTGCAACATGACCGGCGGGTCGAGCGGCGGTCCCTGGATGCTCAATTTCAACGAGTCGACCGGCCTCGGCACCCAGAATTCGGTCAACAGCTTCAAATACAACTTCGCCCCCAACTGGATGTTCGGCCCATATTTCGGGAACGAGGCGCAGAGCGTCTACCAAGCGGCGCAGAGCACCAACGCACTCTGAGTCATTCACCGAAAGTAGTCACAAGAACACATCTCGTGGTGCAGACTCGGGGGGCATGACCTTGAGCACCCCCCTGCTAGCGGCCGCCCCGCTTTTGGCGGGGCTGATCGGGCCCGCCCTCCTCGGTGCGGCCCCCGGCCAGCAGCAGGCCGACCGACCCGACCACAGGGCGATGCGTCACGAGATAGTCGAGCACGTGGCCGCCCGCACCACCGCCGAGCAGCGGCGCGTGCTCGACTACTGGACGCCGGAGCGCATGGCCAAGGCCCTGCCGATCGACCTGCTGGACACCGTGACGGACGGCTCGGGCCTGCTGAGCGGCCTGACGGGCCGCACGGAGGTACGCACCGCTCATGACGTGTCGAGTCGGCGCCTGACCCCGCGGGGGGACGGCGTGACCACGGGCATGGCGGCTGACGGCCTGGCCGCCTCGCTCTGGGACCGCACGCTCCAGCACCAGGCGGCGGCGAGGGACCAGGGGGCCCCGGCCAGGCGGCCCGAGACCAACACGGTCGGCTCGCGCTGGAACACCGGCGGCGCCGTGGCCAGGACCACCGGCCGCGTCTTCCTGACCGTGCGCGGGGCGGACTTCGTCTGCTCGGCCAGCACCGTACGCAGCGCCAACAGGGACGTCGTGGTCACCGCCGGGCACTGCGTCAAGGACGGCACGGGCGGATGGGCCGCCAACTGGACGTTCGTCCCGGCGTACGGGATGGGCGGCGCGCAGCGGTTCGGGCAGTACGCGGCCCGCCGCATGTTCGTCGCCGGACCCTGGTCGCGCAGCGGCGACGACAACTACGACGTGGGCATGGTCGCGCTGGCCACGTCCGGCGGCAGGCACGTGGCCGACGTGGTGGGCACGCAGGAGATCGCCTTCAACCCCGCACGCGGCGGCCAGGTGTTCGGCTTCGGCTACCCGGCCGACCCGCCGTACGACGGGCACCACCTGGTCTACTGCGCGGGGCGGCTGCGGGCCGACCCGTACGGGCAGAGCCGCGACCAGGGGCTGGGCTGCGAGATGACGGCGGGATCGAGCGGCGGGCCGTGGCTGACCACGTTCGACCTGGCCACGGGGAAGGGCACGATCACGTCGGTGAGCAGCTTCAAGTACAGCGACGACCAGCGCACCATGTACGGCCCGTACTTCGGCGACGCCGCCAAGGCCCTCTTCGACACGGCCGAACACGCGTAGCCGGGCCGCTAACGGCTACCACAGTTACTTCATGCAATCGAGCGATTACAGATTGGCAAGCTTTTCCCCATACGCAACGTGATCACCCGGTCGCTCACGGGAGCATCGCAGGGCCTATGAACAGGGAGGGGGCCGGGTGAAGCGGGTCGTTGGGGTTGTCGCCGGTGTCGCGGTGCTCGTCGGAGGGATAGCCAGCGGGGACGGGAGGGCGGTGGCCAGCGGTGCGAGACAAGCGCCGGCGGCCATCGCCTGGGGGCCGTGCCCGATAGGGAGTAACGGGAGGCCGGCGCCGGCCAACCTGGAGTGCGGCACCCTGCGCGTACCGCTCGACTACCGGGAGCCGTGGGGCCAGACGATCGAGCTGGCCGTCAACCGCGTCCGGGCCAGGGTCTCCAGGAGCGCCGGCTACCTGGGCGCGCTCCTGGTGAACCCGGGCGGGCCGGGCGCGCCGGGGCGGAGTCTGGCCGAGTACGTGGCCTCGTCCCTGCCGTCGGACGTGAGCGAGCGCTACGACATCGTCGGGTTCGATCCGCGCGGCGTCGGGGGCAGCGAGCCGACGCTGCACTGCGTGGACCCGGCGGTGTTCTTCAAGGCCCCGAGGCCGGACGCGGTGCCGAAGGGGCCGGCCGAGGAGCGGGAGCTGATCAGCCGGGCGCGCGAGTTCGCGGACCGGTGCGGCGCGCGCTGGTCCTGGCTGCTGCCGCACCTCACCACCGAGAACTCCGCCAGGGACATGGACTCGATCCGCGCCGCCCTCGGCGAGCAGAAGATCAGCTACCTCGGCTACTCGTACGGCACCTACCTGGGCGCCGTCTACGCCACGCTCTTCCCCGCCAGGGTCAGGCGGCTGGTCATGGACAGCACGGTCGACCCCACGAGCGTCTGGTACGAGGCCAACCTCCGGCAGGACGGCGCCTTCGAGCACCGCCACCGGCAGTTCCTGGCCTGGACGGCCAAGCACAACGACGTCTACCGGCTGGGCACCTCGCTCAAGCAGACGTCGTTCGCCTACTACGCGATGCGCGACCGGCTGCGGGCCCGCCCGGCCGGCGGCATCCTGGGGCCGAGCGAGCTGGACGACACCTTCACGGTAGCCGGGTACAGCGACCGGGTCTGGCCCGCGTTCGCCGCGGCCTGGTCCGCGTACGTGCGGCAGGGCGACGTGAAGGGCATGGTCGACATCTACAAGAAGCACGGCGAGGACGACAAGGCGGACGAGAACGGCTACGCCTCCTACCTGGGCGTCCAGTGCGCGGACGCCAAGTGGCCGCGCAAGTGGGAGAAGTGGCGCGACGACATGACCCGGCTGCACCGCCGGGCGCCGTTCCTGACCTGGCCGAACGCCTGGTTCAACGCCCCCTGCGCCTTCTGGCCGGTGCGGGGCGGGACGCCGGTCGAGGTGCAGGGCTCGGCGAACCTGCCGCCCGTGCTCCTCATCCAGTCCCGTGACGACGCCGCGACGCCGTACAAGGGCGCCCTGGAGATGCGCAGGCACTTCGTCCGCACGGGCATGGTGATCGACGGCGGCGGCAACCACGGCGTGTCGCTGTCCGGCAGCGAGTGCGTGGACGAGCACCTGGCGGCGTACCTGCGGGACGGCACGGTGCCGGCGCGGGACGTGGAGTGTGCGGCGCAGCCCGAGCCGCGCCCGTCGACCCACATGACGGCGGACGCCGTGAGCCCTCCGGCCGGACTCCTCGGGATCCTCGGCACCCTTGGGCTCTGACTGACGTCAAGAAAGGATTACCGTGGGCGTCTCCCACTGAGCCAATCGGTGCCCCTTCGCGTAGTGTGACCTTTGTGATGCTGCGTACATCGGCGTCGCGCGTGCTCGACGACAGCGACCGGGACGAGGTCCTAGCCCTGCTGGACACCGACCCGGTCGCGAACGTCTTCGTCTCCTCCAGAGTGCGGGCCGTCGGACTCAATCCGGCGAGGCTGGGCGGGCAGATGTGGGGGTTCGGGGCGCGAGGCGGCCTTGTGTCACTCTGTTACGCCGGGGCCAACATGGTGCCCGTCAACGCCGGCCCCGAGGCCGTGCACGCCTTCGCCGACCGTGCCCGCAAGCAGGGGCGCCGCTGCTCCTCCATCGTGGGCCCGGTCGACGCCGTCTCCCTGCTGTGGGAGCGTCTCGAGCCGCACTGGGGCCGGGCGCGCGCCATCCGCTGGGCTCAGCCGGTCATGGCCACCTCGCGCCGGCCGCCGGTGCCCGCCGATCCGCTGGTACGCCGGGTGCGGCCGGAGGAGTTCGACATCCTGCTGCCCGCCTGCGTGGCCATGTTCACCGAGGAAGTCGGCGTCTCGCCCAACCTCGGCGACGGCGGCGCGCTCTACCGGACCAGGGTCGCCGAGCTGATCAGGATCGGCCGCTCCTACGCGCGCATCGACGACGGCCGGGTGGTGTTCAAGGCGGAGATCGGGGCCGTCACGCCGCAGGCGTGCCAGATCCAGGGCGTCTGGGTCGCCCCCGAGCTGCGGGGGAAGGGCCATGCCGTGGCCGGCATGGCCGCCGTCGTGGAGGCCGCGAGGAGCCTGTTCGCCCCCGTGGTCACGCTGTACGTGAACGACTTCAACCTCTCGGCCAGGGCCGTCTACCGCAAGGTGGGCTTCCAGGAGGTCGACACCTTCATGTCCGTCCTTTTCTAGACACGGACGAGTTTGTCGAAGAGCCTGGCCAGCTCGGTGTCGGGGTCGGCGGTGAGGCCCGCGTGCACGGGCCCGGCCTGGACGATGGTGCTGCGCGGCGCGGTGAGCCAGCGGAACCTGCCGCCGAGCGACTCCTCGGCCAGCGGTCCGGGCCGCTCGCCGCAGGCCAGCTCGTACGCGCTGAGCGCACGGCGTACCCCGTCGAGATCGGCGTTGGGGTCGAGGGCCCGCAGCCGGGCGGAGTCGAGCTCGACCCGCGCGCACAGGTAGCCGCGCGGCTGGCAGTAGAGGAGCACGCCCGCGTTGATCAGCTCGCCGCGCTCGACCTTGGGCACCACGCGGATCACCGCGTACTCGTAGACGTCCCTGGTCACTTGCCGCCTCCCCGCCAGAACTCGCCCACCGACCCCTGGCCGCTCCGCGGCACCTTCGCCTCGCCGCGCACGAGCCACTCGCGCGGCCCGTGCGCCCGTTCCATCAGATGATCGACGTACGCCGCGCGCACCGCCCCCGGGCCGTCGAACCCCGGCTCGCCGTCCAGCCACTCGTCGGGCACCATCGCGGTCACGCTCTCCAGCAGCTCCCGCGTGATCCGCGCGGCCAGCAGGTCGCCCGCGGCCTCGACGTCGCCGGCGAAGGGCGCGAGCACGTGGTCGCCCGCGTCGAACGTCCGCTGGGGGTCGGCCGTGCGCCAGTTGTGGTGGAACCAGAGCGCCGCGCCGTGGTCGATCAGCCAGGTCTCGCGGTGCCAGACCAGCAGGTTGGGGTTGCGCCAGCTGCGGTCGACGTTGTGGATGAGGCCGTCGAACCACACCACCCTGGCCGCGAAATCCGGGTCCGCCGGCCAGGTCAGCGGCTCGAACCCCAGCGCGCCCGGCAGGAAGTCGACCGCCAGGTTGAGTCCGGTGCTGGCCTTGAGCAGGTCCTGTACCTCTTCGTCCGGCTCGCGGATGCCGAGCTGCGGGTCGAGGACGATGAGCTTGAGATCGGGGACCCTGAGCCCGAGCCGGCGGCCCAGCTCGGCCGCGACGATCTCGGCGACGAGCACCCGCCGGCCCTGGCCCGCCTCGCGAAACTTCACCACGTACGTGCCCAGGTCGTCGGCCTCGACGACGCCGGGCAGCGAACCGCCCTCTCGCAGCGGGGTCACGTAGCGGGTGACTGAGATCCTTTCCAGCACACGAGGAAGGCTATCGCCCATCCCTGCCCCTCTTCCTCACGGGACGGCCCGCGGCGGGTCCGGTCAGCCGGCCGGGCGGCGGAAGGGGGCGAAGGGGTGGTCGCGGGAGGCGTCGACGGCGGTGAAGGCGTAGTCGAGCATGCGGCGCTCGTACCCGGCCTTGGCGGCGGAGAGGGGCCGTCCCTCGGCCGCGGCGGCCGCGAGCAGCTCGCCCAGCAGGTGGGCGTCCCGCAGGCCCACGTTGGCGCCCTCGCCCCGGCCGGGGCTCATGCTGTGCACGGCGTCGCCGACCAGCGTGACCGCGGGCTCGTCCCAGGGCTCCACTCGCCGCGCCGAATGGAGCTGCAGCACGAACGTCGCCTCCGGGTCCGCCTCGCGCACGATGCGCCGCACGCCCTCGTGCCAGTCCCGCACCGTGTCCATGGCCAGCCGGTGCAGCCCGGCCGGGGGCACGCCGTCGGGCCGGGGGCCGGACGCGCTCATCGTCCATGAGAAGTAGCCGGGCACGTCCGTCAGGCGCGTGCCGGGAGCGTGGCGGGCCACGGCCTCGGGCACGGGGGTGAGCGGGCGGCAGGTGGCGATGCCGATGGCCGTGCCGTCGGGGGCGGTGACCCGGTTGAAGGAGTCGATCAGCTCGGGTGGCGTGGCGGCCAGCAGCTCGGGCGTGATCCACGTCCGGCCGTACAGCGTCCAGCCGAGCTCGTCCACCACGGCGCCGGGCAGGAGCTGCGCCCGCACCCGCGAGCCCACGCCCTCCGCTCCCACGAGCAGGTCGCCGTCCACCTGGTGGCCGCCCGCGAAGTGGGCGCGCACGCGGCCGCCGTCGAGCCGCTCGTACCGCTGGTAGTCCATGCCGAACCGGACCGTGCCCCCACCCGTGCCCGCCGGTTCGGCCAGGAGGATCTCGCGGAGCGTGAGCCGGTTGACGCCCAGGCCGTCGACGCCCGGCCGCTGCTCGGGGATGTCCTTGGCGAACTTGGGCCGCAGGCCGGAGTCCATGAAGATCATGCGGGTGGCCGGGCGGATGGAGGTCGCCACGGCCAGGTCGAACAGGTGGTCCGGCAGGCAGGCCCGCAGCGCCCGCGCGCCGGTGTCCTTGAGGCTGATGCGGTAGCCCTGGGGGCGGTGGGCGGCCGAGGGGTCGCGTTCGAAGAGGGTGACGGCGAGGCCGGTCCGGCGCAGGCCCTGGGCAAGGCACGATCCCGCGATTCCGCCTCCCACGATCAAGACATGTGTGTCGGTCATGTCGCGACTGTAACTGTCGCGACAGTAAATGTCTATACGGAGTATTCTCGGGAGATGGACGAGAACCGTGCGCCGCAGTCGACGTTCGAGCTGGTGCTGGGGGGAGGGTCGCTGCTCGTGCAGGTGGGCAGGGAGCTCAACACCGAGACCGAGCGGCGCCTGGCGCCCCTCGGGCTCACGGCGCAGCAGGCCGCGCTGCTGCTGCACGCCTCGCGCGGCGGCGGCACGCCCAGCCTGCTGAAACGCCGGCTCGGCACGGACACGGCCGGGATGACCAGGCTGCTCGACCGGCTGGAGGCCAAGGGGCTGCTGCGGCGGGAGCGGCATCCCGAGGACCGGCGCTCGATCGTCATCGAGCTGACCGACGAGGGGCGGGCGCTGGTGCCCAGCTTGCCGCCGATCTTCGGCAGGATCAGCCACCAGGTGTTCGCGGGGTTCTCGCCGGAGGAGGTCGCGCAGGTCACGGACATGCTGCGGCGGATCCTGGGCAACCTCGCCGAGGAGGGGCCGGGCGCCTAGAGAGGCCGGGTGGCGCGGACGCGGCCCGCCCCGGTGACGTCAGAGCTTGGCGATGACCTCCTCGGCGAAGCGCTCCATGGTGGCGATCTTGAGGTCCAGCGTTCCCTCGCCGTACCTGGCCTTCTCCTCGGGGGTGGCCAGCCACCACGGCGCCGCCATGGTCCCGGTGACGCCCTTGGCGGCGAAGCGGCGGTAGGTGTCGGCGTCCGGCATCACCGCGAGCGGCGCGATGATGTCGAAGGGTTCGCCGCGGCCGCTCTCGTCGAGGTGGCCGCGGAGCGTGGCCAGCACCACGTCGAACTGCTCCTCCGTGTAGATCCGGTTCCCGATCCAGCCGTCACCGAGCCGGGCGGCCCGGCGCAGGGCGGCGTCGCTGTCGCCGCCCACGTAGACGGGGATCGGCCGCTCGGGGGTGGGCGAGATCGACAGCTCGGGCAGGCCGTCCAGGGCGACCGTCTCGCCGGCCCAGAGTGAGCGCAGCGTCGGGATCATCGCGTCCAGCCGCCGTCCCCGCGTGTGGAAGTCCTGCCCGGTGCCGACGAACTCCTCCTTGCACCAGCCCACCCCGACCCCGAACGTCACCCGGTCGTTCGACAGCACCGCCGCCGTGGACACCTGCTTGGCCACGGTGAACAGGTCGCGGGCGGGCGCGATGTAGACGTTGGGGGAGAAGCGCAGGGTCGTGGTCACCGCCGCCATGGCGCCGATCGTCACCCACACGTCCGGCCAGTGCGTACGCGCGTCCCAGCGCGGCCGGCCGGAGCGCGAGTACGGGTACGGCGAGGCGAAGTCGGCGTAGAACAGGTGGTCCGACAGCGTCAGCGTGTCGAACCCGCACCGCTCGGCCGCCCGCGCGAGTTCCAGGAACTGGTCGGTGTCGACGAACGAGGCCCCCAGCCAGAATCTCATTGGAACTCCGGGATGACCTTGGTGGCGAACAGCTCCAGGTTCCGCTTGACCGTGTCCAGCGGCAGCACGCCCTGCTGTCCCTGCATGTAGAGCCCGAACCACTCCAGGTCGGGCATGCGGTCGAGCATGCGCTGGATGCCGCGCTTGACGTCGTCCGGCGTGCCGAACAGCGCCATCTCCACGTCGTTCATCCGCTTGGCGTCGCCCTTCTCGGGGGAGATGGGCTTGTGCTTCTCGTCCTCCTTCTTGCGCAGCACCTCCAGGTAGCCGAACGGGCCGAAGAAGGCGGCGAAGTCCTTGGGGATGCTGCGGCCGAAGGTGTTGATGGCCTCCTCGGTGGTGTCCGCGATGCCGACGATCTTGAGGATGCCGGTGTGCTCGCCCAGCTTGTAGTGGCGGCCCTGCTTGGCCGACTCCTCCTGGTAGAGCTTGGCCTTGGCGGCGTGGTCGTCGGGGTTGGGGGTGAACATCCACGGCAGGATGTCCTCCTGGGCGGCCCTGATGACCGACCGGTCCGAGATCGTGAACGGCTGCCACAGCTCGGGGTGGGGGTTCTGGTACGGCCTGGGGCAGACGGAGACGGCCTGCACCTTGCCGTCCTCGGAGATCTCGCCCGGCGCGCCGAACGTCTGGGTCCACTCCAGCGCGGGCCATCCCTCGATGCCCTCGAACGGGTACGGCACCTGGTAGTCCAGCACGTCCGACTTGTAGCGCAGCGTCTCCTGCGTCCACGCCAGCTTCATGATCTTCAGCACCTCGCCGAAGACGTCGAAGTTCCGCGTGTCGGAGGCCGACCCGTCGGAGCGCGCGGCGGCGGCGTGCCAGCGCTGGCCCAGCACGTTCATCCACCGGTTCTGGTAGCCGCGCGCCACGCCCAGCCGCAGGCGTCCCTTGGAGAACTGGTCGAGCAGCGCCACGTCCTCGGCGGCTCTGATCGGGTCCCAGGCGGGCAGCACCAGGCCGAGCGGCGCCAGCAGGATCCGCTCGGTCCTGGCGGCGAGGTCGGTGAGGAACATCAGGGGGTTGACCGAGAACTCCATGCCCTCCGAGTGGAAGTGGTGCTCGGTCATCATGAGCGCGTCGAACCCGAGCTGGTCGGCGTGCACGGCTATCTCCCGCACCTCGTGCAGCAGCTTCTGGTACGACTCCGTGTCGCGCCCGATCGGTCGTCTGGCCTTGGCGTTCTCCTCGGCCGCGTACCCGGAGCCGGGAATCTGCGGATTCAGGAAGATAGAAAACTTCACCGGAGACCTCTTTCCGCGGAATGGTCCTCTGCAAGGTACTCTGGAAATCTTAACCGAGCAATCGCTTGGTTCACGAGGAGGAGGTGCCATGAGACTCGGGGTCACGATGTTCACCACGGATCTGGCCATGCCGGTCCAGGACCTCGCCAGAGCCGCGGAGGAGCGTGGCTTCGACTCCCTCTACGTGCCCGAGCACACCCACATCCCGGTCTCGCGCCGCACCCCTCCCGCGGCGGGGCAGGACGTGCTGCCCGAGGAGTACAAGCGCACGCTCGACCCGCTCGTCGCCCTGTCCTTCGCCGCCGCCGCGACGCGCCGGCTGCGCGTCGGCACCGGCATCCTGCTCGCCGCCCAGCGCGACCCCATCGTGACCGCGAAGGCCATCGCCACGCTTGACCACCTCGCGGGGGGACGCGTCGTGGTCGGGGTCGGCTTCGGCTGGAACGTCGAGGAGATCGAGAACCACGGCGTCCCGTACGCGCGCCGCCGCGAGGTGGCCAGGCGGAACGTGCTCGCCATGCAGGCGCTGTGGCGGGACGAGGTGGCCTCGTTCGACGGGTTCGAGCCGTCCTGGAGTTGGCCCAAGCCGCTCCGGGAGCCGCCGGTGTACGTGGGCGGCGCGGCGGGGCCGAAGCTGTTCGCCCACGTCGCCGAGTACGCCGAGGGCTGGATGCCGATCGGCGGCAAGGGGATCAGGGCGGCGCTGCCGATGCTCCGCGAGGCGTGCGATAAGGCCGGGCGGCCGATGGCCAAGGTGATCCCGTTCGGGACGCTGCCGACGAAGGAGAAGCTCGACTACTACGCCGGGCTCGGCATCGAGGAGGCGGTGGCCAGCTTGCCCAGCGCCCCTGCGGATACGGTGCTGCCGATCCTCGATGATTATGCGCGGCTGATCGATTGCCCGGCATAATCAGGAGATATGTCCGCACTCCGAGCCGATGATCCGCGACAGCTGGGATCGTACCGCCTGTCGCGCAGGCTCGGCCAGGGCGGGCAGGGCGTCGTCTACCTCGGCCACTCCGAGCAGGGCGCCCAGGTCGCGATCAAGCTGCTGCACGCGAGCCTGTCGGGCGACCCCGACGTGCGGCGCAGGTTCCTGGGAGAGGTCGAGGCGGTCCGCAGGGTGGCCGCGTTCTGCACGGCGCAGCTGCTCGACGCCGATCTCGAGGGCGACCGGCCCTACCTGGTCAGCGAGTACGTCGAGGGCCCTTCGCTGCTGGAGCACGTGGTCGCCAAGGGGCCGCGCCTGGGCGGGTCGCTCGAACGCCTGGCCATCGGCACCGCCACCGCGCTCGGGGCCATCCACCGGGCCGGGGTGGTCCACCGGGACTTCAAGCCGGGCAACGTGCTGCTCGGGATCGACGGGCCGCGGGTGATCGACTTCGGGGTGTCCCGGCTCATGGACACCACGGCCACCACCAACGCGATACCCGTCGGCACCCCGGCGTACCTGTCGCCCGAGCGCATCAAGGGCGAGCTCGCCGGGCCGCCCGCCGACCTGTGGGCGTGGGGGCTGACGGTCGTGTACACGGCCACGGGGCGGCACGCGTACACGGCGGACACCTACCAGGAGGTCCTGGCCAGGATCCTGTACGGGAAGGCGGACCTCGGGCCGCTGACCGGGCGGCTGCGGGAGATCGTGGCGGCCTGCCTGGCGCCGGAGCCGGGGGAGCGGCCGGACGCGGAGGAGGTGCTGCGGCGGCTGCTGGGACAGGCGGCGGGGGGCGACGTGCTGTCCTCGGGCGCCCAGGCCGCCGTCGGCCCCTCCGCCGCTGTCCCGTCCACGACTGAGTCCGGCCGGACGCCCGCCGATCGCGAGCTGAGCACCGCCGGGCTCCGGCTGGTCATGGAGACCGCGCCGCCCGGCGTCGAGCCGGGGCGCATCCACGACCCCGACCCCACGACGAGCTTCCCCGCCGTCAGCCGCGACACCGCTCCCGGGCCCCCGCCCCGCAGGCGGGTGCGGGTCTGGCAGGTGGTCGTGGCCGCGGCGGGCGTGGCCATGGCGGTGGCCGGGTTCGTGTTCTGGCTGCGCGGGGCTCAGGACCCGGGGCTGGTGGGGACGTGGACGGGCACGGCCGAGCACTTCACCGCCCAGCGGGTCTTCCCCGTCGAGCTGCGCCTGGGCCCCGACAACGACGGCGGGGCCATGCTGTGGGGCGCGGACCTGCACTGCTCGGGACGGCTCGTGCGGCAGGGGAGCGGCATGGTCTTCACCCTCGACCGGGTCACGGGCAACGAGTGCTATCCGGGGACATTGCGGATGATCCCGACGTCGGCATCGAACCAGATGGACATCAAGGTGACGCGCGAAGGTAAGGACGAGGTGACCTATTCGGGCAAGGTCACCCGGGCATCCTGACCAGCTGTGTCACGGTCAGGCGGCGATTGCCCTGACCACCGTTGACTCGGGGCGGCCCGTTGCTTTCAGTAGAAGGCAGGCGAGGGTGGCGGCGAGGGGAGACGCCCGTGCCGACGGCGCAGCCGCTCAGAACGGGGGACCCGCAGCGACTCGGACAGTACGAGCTGTCCGGACGGCTGGGTGAAGGTGGTCAGGGCGCGGTCTTCCTCGGCTCGAGGAGCGGGGAGACCTACGCGGTCAAGCTGCTGCACGGGCCCGTGGGTGACGAGCGGGCGGCGTTCCTGCGGGAAGTCGAGCTGGCCAAGCACGTGGCGAGGTTCTGCACCGCCCAGGTGATCGACGCCGGGTTCGACGAGGGGCGTCCGTACATCGTCAGCGAATACGTCGACGGGCCGTCGCTGCACCGGGAGGTGGCGCTCACCGGACCGCGGCGGGGTGGGGCGCTGGAGCGGCTGGCGGTCAGCACGGTGACCGCGCTCACGGCCATCCACCGGGCCGGGATCGTGCACCGCGACTTCAAGCCGCAGAACGTGCTGCTCGGCTCCGACGGACCGCGTGTCATCGACTTCGGCCTGGCCAAGGCGCTGGACGCGGCGGCCACGGTGAGCGGGCGCGGGGTGGGCACGCCCGCCTACATGGCGCCCGAGCAGATCACGGCCTCAGCCGTCACGGGGGCGGCGGACGTGTTCTCGTGGGGCGCGACGATGTGCTTCGCGGCCAACGCCACGGCGCCGTTCGGGCAGGACTCGGTCGCGCCGGTGCTGCACCGCATCCTGACCGCGCCGCCCGAGCTGGGACGCCTGGACGGGCGGCTGCGGACCCTCGTGGAGGCGTGCCTGGACAAGGACGCGCGAAACCGGCCCACCAGCAGGGACCTGCTGTTCGAGCTGCTGGGGGAGTCGGAGGTGCCGTCGGAGGTGCTGAGCTCGCCGCCGGCCCACATCCTGCGGGTCCCGCCGCTGGTGCCCGAGCAGCGCTCGTCGGAGCGGGCGCCGATGGCCGAGCCGGAGGCCACGGGGATGGCCGGCGGCTACCTGCTGCCCGGCTCCGGCGCCGCCACGCCCGCGGGGGAGGCCGGCGCCTCCACGCCCACGGAAGAGAGCCTGCCCGCGCCCGCGTCGTTACCCGCAGGCTCCGGCCCGGGGAACGATCCATCGCCGGCGAGGGCGTCCAGGCTCGCCTGGCCGAGGGCCGCCATCGCGGTCTGCGCGGCCCTGCTGGTGACGGCCGCCGTGCTGCTCACCGCCCACATACCCGCGGCGAACCCGGCCGAGCGGCCCCAGGCGCCGCAGGGGGCCGGCCCCTCGGTCCCACCGCAGTCGGATCCGGTGAAGTCCCGGCCTCCGGCGGACAAGACGACCGCGCAGAAGGTGCCGCTCAAGACCACGGGGACGCTGGAGGCGCGCGGCCCCACGACGCAGCCGCCGGCGGAGCGCCCGGCCCCGGCCCCGGTTCCGGTCCCGGCCCTGGCGGGGATGGACAAGGGCGCGGCCACGAAGGCGATCAAACAGGCCGGGCTGGTGCTCGGCACCGTCACCCAGCTCGACTCGCCGAAGCGGATCGGCCAGGTCCTCAGCGCCCAGCCCGCCCCGGGAGTGCTGGTGGCCAGGGGCAGCAAGGTCTCGCTGGAGGTGTCGGCCGGGGTGCCCGTCCCGGCGGTCACGGGCCTGCAGCGCAAGGCCGCGGAGGGCGCACTCGCGGGCGCGGGCCTGGCGGTGGGCGCCGTCACCCGCTCCTGCACCGACCGGCCGGAGGGGCAGGTGCTCTCCACGCAGCCCAAGGCGGGCCGGCGCGTCACGGGCGGCACCTCGGTGGCGCTCACGGTCGCGCGCAACGGCGCCACGGTCCCGTCCGTCGTCGGCCAGGCGCTGGAGGACGGGCGGGCAGCGCTGGTCGCGGCCGGATTCACGGTGCGGGCGAAGGGCCAGGTCGTGGACGACGAGTCGCGGGTGGGCACGGTCCTCGACCAGAGCCTCCAGCCCGGCGCCTGCGCCAGGCCGGGAAGCGCGATCGAGATCACCTTCGGCGTGGCCGCCCAGTCGGGCCCGGACCCGGGCGAGCCCGGGGAGACCCCCACCACCGGGCCGACCTCGGAGGAGTGACCCGCCGCGAGGTCACTCCAGGGTGACGGTCTTGCCGTGCAGCCGCGACCTCTCGGCGGCCCAGGCGATGAGATGGCTGTGCAGGCTCTCGCCCGGCGAGGAGAGGATCGAGGAGCGGTCTCCGGTGGCGACCGCGGTCAGGAACGCGTCGACCAGCCCCTCGTCACCGCCCCCGTGGCCGCCCCGAGCCGTCGGGTCCCCCGTGGAGCGGGTGTCGACGGTCTCCTCGCGGCCGGTGACGAAGTCGAAGACGGTCAGGCGGTCGCCGTCGCCCTCGATCCAGCCCCTGGTGCCGAAGATCCGGGTCTGCCGGTGGAGGGCGGGGGTGAAGGCGGTCATGGTGAACGACGCGGTCGTGCCGCCCTCGAACTCCATGTTCACGACCTGGTGGTCGACCACGTCGTTGTCGCAGGCGTACACGCATCTGCCGTACGGGCCCGTCCTGAGCGCCTCCAGCACGCCGGCCTCGGAGACGTCGTCGGTGAGCACCGTCACCGGCCACCGCGCGCGCCCGGCCAGCGGCAGGTAGATGCGCTTGGCCGAGTACGGGCACGTCGCCTCGACCGCGCAGTCCAGGCAGCGGTCGGCGGCGCCCTCCGGGCGGTTGTCCGGGCGGAAGTGCTTGAGCCCGCCGAACGACGACACGCGCGTGACCTGCCTGCCGGTGAGGTACACCAGCCAGTCGAGGTCGTGGCACGACTTGGCCAGCAGCATGAACGTGGACTCGTCGGAGCGGCGCCAGTTGCCCCGCACGTACGAGTGCGCCTGGTGCCACCACCCGACCGGCTCCAGGTGCTGGATGCTGACGATCTCGCCGATCCTGCCCTCGTCCAGCAGCGCCTTCAGCGCCCGCGTGTACGGCGTGTACCGCAGCACGTGGCAGACGGCGAAGACGGCGTCGGACCGTCCGGCGGCCTCGACGACGCGCCGGCAGTCGTCCTCGGAGACCGCCATCGGCTTCTCCAGCAGGATGTCGTAGCCCAGCTCGGCGAAGCGCACCGCGGGCTCGACGTGGTCCCTGTCCTGGGTCGCGATGATCACCGCGTCCGCCTGGCGGGGGAGCGCGGCCAGCTCGCGCCAGTCCGCGTACGGCTCGGCCTCCGGGAAGCCGGCGCGGCGGGCCGCCAGCGGGTCGGCCACCGCGACCACTCGCGCCCGGCCGCTCCCGGCGGCGTGGCGGGCGTAGGAGGAACCCCGCGAACCCGCGCCGACGACGGCGAGCGTGACCATAGCGCCTCCACATATGTAACCAGTTCACGTATGTCGGCCGATGCTAGGATCCTGGCCGGTGTCCGTCAATGGGGGAGTTACGGGGGAGGGTCTCATAAGTTGACCGAGCTTCGCCCGGGTGACGCGTCGCTGCTGCGCAAGGTGAACACCCAGGTCACGCTCCGGGCCCTGCGCCACGAGGGCGTGGCCACGCTGACCCGGCTCGGCCGCGTCACCGGCCTGTCCAGGCAGACGGTGGAGGCGGTGCTCGACGAGCTGGGCGAGCGCGGCTACGTCAGGGAGGTGCCGCCCGACGAGGGCGTGATGGGGCGGCCCGCGCGGCGGTTCGGGTTCCGCGCGGATGCCGGTTACGTGGTGGGCGTGGAGGTCGGCGGCGAGGCGATCGTGGCCGCGCTGGCCGACCTCGACGGCGAGGTGATCGCCTGGGAGCGGGCCGGCGTCTCCGGCGGCGCCGCGGCCCACGAGCGGCTGGAGGCGGCCCGGCGTACGGCGCTGAAGTGCGTGGACGGCGCGGGCGTCGTGCGCAGGCGGGTCTGGGCGGTCGCGGCGGGCACTCCGGGCATCGTGGACCGCACCGGCCGGGTGACGCTGTCGATCACGCTGCCCGGCTGGACGGGCGTGGACCTGGCGGAGCGCGCCGGGCGCTGGTTCGGCTGCCCGGCGCTGGCAGCCAACGACGCCAACCTCGCCGCGCTCGCCGAGCACTGGCGCGGCAGCGCGCAGCACGCCTCCGACGTCGTGTACGTGCTCGTCGGCCACCGGGCGGGCGCGGGCATCCTCATCGACGGGCGGCTGCACCCGGGGCGCAACGGGGCCGCCGGCGAGATCGGCACGCTGCGCCAGGTCGGCTGGGAGGACGCGGCCCGCGAGCTGGTCAAGGACGCCTCGGCGGCCGAGGTGTTCGAGGCGGCGCTGGCGGGCGACCGCGACGCGGCGCGGCGGGTCGACCGCTACGCCGAGAACCTCGCGATCGGCGCCTCGGCGCTCGCGCTGGCCGTCGACCCCGACCTGCTGGTGCTGGGCGGCGGCCACTCGCGGGCCGGCGACGTGCTGCTCGAACCGCTCCGACGGCACCTGGCCGAGCTGTGCGTGAGCGTGCCGGAGATGGTGGCCTCCACGTTCGGGGACGAGGGTGTGGCGCTGGGCGCCGTACGCCTCGCGCTCGACCACGTCGAACGGGAGGTGCTGGGTCTCTAGAACGCCCGGCACGCCTCCAGCAGCACCTGGCGCACCTGCTCCTCCGGCAGGTCCATCGTCCTGACCGCGCCCCACTGCAGCGCGCCGAGCAGGGCCCAGCTCTTCAGCCTGGCCTCCGGGGTGGGGTCGTCGCCCACGAGCCTGCTGAAGATCTCGTCCCTGAACGTCCTGACCGTCGCGCGCTCCGACTCCGGCGCGCCGGGGTCCTCGGCGGCCAGGTCCTCCATGAACAGGCGGATCACCGAGCGGTAGCGCACCGCGAAGGTCACCAGCGCGTCGACGAACGCCTGCCTGCTCGGGAAGTCGGTCCCGAGCAGCGCCAGCATGTCGTCCCCCGCCGGCGCGAGTAACTCGGAGGCCAGCCGGTCTTTGGGGTGGAAGTGGTAGGCGACGGCGGTCTTGGTCAGGCCCACGGCCGCGGCGATGTCGGCCAGCGAGGTGCCCGCGTAACCGCGCTCGGCGAACAGCTCTCTGGCCGCGGCCAGGATCCGGGTCCGGGTGTCGTCGGGTGTGGTCATCATCTCATTTCCATGTGATGCATCCCTCTCCGGATATTTCCTGCTTTATCGTAGTCCTGTACGACCGTACAGGACGGCCGTCGAGAGGGACTTGGGCGATGACGCGGTTTCTTGGGCGGCTGGGCGGCTGGTGCGCGCGGCACGGGCGGTTGGTGCTGGCGTTATGGGTGGTCGTGGCGGCCGCGCTGATGGGCGGGAGCCTCGTGCTCGGCAGCCCGGTCAGCAACGACGTGACGATTCCCGGCACCGACGCGCAGCGGGCGCACGACCTGATGAAGACCGGTTTCGGGCCGGGCTACGACACCGGCGGGACGGTGCAGCTCGTCCTCTACTCCGCCGACGGGCCGCTCGTCGAGAAACCGCGCAAGAAGGCCGTCGAGGACGTCCTGGCGCGCCTGCGCACGATGCCGCACGTCGTCGGGGTGGACACCCCGTTCAGGCGCGGCGGCATCTCCGCCAACCTGCAGATCGGGCTCATCGCCATCCGCCTGCAGGGCCACGACAGCACCAAGGCCGCCGAGAACACGCGGGCGCTGTCGAAGGCGGCCGACCCGGCGCGGGCCGCCGGGATCGAGGTGGTGGCGGCCGACAGCTCCACCCCCGCCGACAAGGACATCAAGACCGGGCCCAGCGAGATCATCGGCGTGGTGTGCGCGCTGCTGGTGCTGGTGTTCGCGTTCGGGACGCTGGCGGCCGCGCTGATCCCGATCTTCACGGCCCTGGTCAGCGTCGCCACGGGGCTCGGCGTGATCGGGCTGCTCGGACACGTGCTGGACGTGCCCAAGCAGGCGGGCATCATGGCCACGATGATCGGGCTGGGCGTGGGCATCGACTACGCGCTGTTCCTGCTGTCCAGGCACCGGCGGCTGCTGGCCGACGGGGTGCCGGTGGTGGAGTCCGTACGGCGGACCGTGGCCAGTTCGGGCGGGGCCGTGGTGTTCGCGGGCGGCACGGTGATGATCGCGCTGAGCGCGCTCATGCTGGGCGGGTTCCCGCTGCTGGCGACGCTCGGCTGGATCACCGGCATCTCGGTCGTCACCGCCGTGCTGACCTCGGTCACCCTCGTCCCCGCCCTGCTGGGGGTGCTCGGCCACCGGATCAACGCGCTCAAGGTGCCGTTCCTGCGCGGCGGCGGTTCGTCCGGGTCGTCCGGGTCCGGGTGGGCCGGCCTGGGGTCCTGGGTGGCGCGCCGGCCGTGGCAGGTGCTGGTCGGCAGCGTGCTGGCGCTGGGCCTGCTGGCCGCCCCGGCGCTGGCCCTGAAGCTCGGGCCGCTCGACGACGGGTACGGCGCCAAGGACTCCGAGCCCAGGCGGGCCTACGAGCTGATGGACGCCGGCTTCGGCCCCGGCGTCAACGGCCCGCTGCTCGTGGTCGCCGAGCTGCCCGCCAAGGTGGCCGGGAAGAAGGACCCGGTCGTGGACCGGATCGCCCGCGAGGTCGGTGACGTCGACGGCGTCGCGCACGTGGGCACCCCCAAGGTCAACTCCTCGGGCCGCTCGGTCCTGCTCCAGGTCGTCACCGAGTACAAGCCCAGCGACCCGCGGGCGTCCGGCGTGGTCAAGGACATCAGGGCCCTCTCGCCGCCCGGGGTGAGCGTGCACGTCGGCGGCAAGGTCGCGGCCATGACCGACGCGGGCACCCGGATGGCCGAGCGCACCCCGCTGGTCATCGGCGTCGTGGTGCTGCTGAGCGCCCTGCTCCTGCTGCTCGCCTTCCGCGCGCCCGTCGTCGCGGTGAAGGCCGCGGTGATGAACCTGATCTCGCTCGGCGCCGCCTTCGGCGCGCTCGCCCTGGTGTTCTCGATCGGCCTGGGCAGCCGCCTGGTGGGCATGGACGCCCCGGCCAGCTCCTCGTACCTGGAGACGGTCTTCTTCTCGGTGCCGATCGAGAGCTACGTGCCGCTGATGCTGTTCGCGGTGCTGTTCGGGCTGTCGATGGACTACGAGGTGTTCCTGCTGACGGCGGTGCGGCAGGCGTACCTGCGGCACGGGGACAACGCGCGGGCGGTGGCGGAGGGGCTCGGCTCCACGGGCCGGGTCATCACGTCGGCCGCGCTGATCATGGTGGCCGTGTTCGTGGCGTTCATCGCGTACCCGGACCCGATGGTGAAGACGTTCGGGGTGGGGCTGGCGGTGGCCATCGCGGTGGACGCCACGATCATCAGGGGGTTCCTGGTGCCGGCCACGATGGTCCTGCTGGGGCGGCTCAACTGGTGGTGCCCGCGCTGGCTGGACCGCCTCCTGCCGAACCTCTCGGTGGAGGGGCACGAGGAGGAGCCCGCGATGGAGGAGCGGCCGGAGCCGGTCAAGGCGGGGGTCTAGTCGGCGTCGACGAGGTTGCAGGCGGGGACCCAGCCGACGATGCCGGTGGCCGCGTTGCGGCCGTGGTGCCACAGGATGCTGTCGAAGTAGTCGTCGCACTGGTAGTGGCCGCGCTCCTCCGACCAGTCCGACTCGAAGCCCTGGCCCGGGTAGCCGAAGCCGACGAGGATGGCGTCGCGTCGCGGATCGCTCCAGATGACCACGCCGACGGCGGCGAAGTCGTACCGGCCCCGGGCTCCGGCGGGCGCTGGGCCGGTCATGGCCAGGGCCGTGAGAACCGTGGCCATGGCGGCTCGCCGGACGCGCACCCTGAGTCTTCTCTCGGTCATGACACTCAGGGTAAGAGTACTGTGACGTTCGGTGTTCGGATTTCAGAAGGTGATGACGGTGCGCGCCACCGAGCCCTCCCGTACGTGGGCCACGGCGTCGTTGATCCGGTCGAGCGGCAGGCGTTCGGAGATGAGGCCGTCGAGGTCGAGGCGGCCCCTCAGATACTGCTCGGCCAGCATGGGCAGGTCGCGGTGGGGCGCGGCGTCGCCGCCCTGGGTGCCCATGAGGCGGCGGGAGGCGAACAGCAGGCCGGGGTCCACCTCCACGGCCTGGCCCTGGGGCGGGCTGCCGACCATGACCGTGGTGCCGCCGGACCGGGTCGCGGCGAAGGCCCTGGACAGGACGCCGGGCGCGCCCGTCGCGTCGAAGGCGTAGTCGACGCCGCCCTTCACCAGCTCGTCCACCTGCCGTGGCAGGTCGTCGGCCACGAGGGTGTGGGTGGCGCCGAAGCGCTCGGCCAGCTTGAGCTTCTGCTCGGCGACGTCGGCGGCGATGATCGTGGTGGCGCCCGCGAGCACCGCGCCCTGGATGACGTTGAGGCCGACGCCGCCGCAGCCGACGACGAGGACGCGGGCGCCGGGCGGGACCTCGGCGACGTTCATGACCGCGCCGATGCCGGTGACGACGCCGCAGGCGAGCAGGCACATGGCATCCAGGGGTGCGTTTTTCGCGATTTTCACGCACATGGCCTCGGCTACGACCGCGTACTCGGCGAACGAGCCGATGCCGATGAACCGGCGCGTCTCCCGCCCGTCCAGCGTGATCCTGGGCGCGCCACCCATGATCGCCTGCAGCCTGACGGGGCCCGAGCACAGGTGGAACCGGCCCGCCCCGCAGTGGCGGCACCGCCCGCAGGGGCCGTTCATCGAGATGATGACGTGGTCGCCGGGCCGGACGCCGGTGACGCCCGCGCCGACGCTCTCCACCACTCCGGCGCTCTCGTGCCCGAGGATGAACGGCAGTTCTCTGACCACCGGGCTCTTGCCGTCGATGGCCTTGAGATCCGAGCCGCACACGCCCGACGCCTTGATCTGGACGCGCACCTCGCCCGGACCCGGGTCGGCGATCTCCACCTCGCGGATCTCCATGGGGGCGTGGAAGCCGGTCAGGACGGCCGCGCGCATCAGCATGCGCCACACGGTAACCCGGCCCCATGATTGCGAGCAAGCAGTTGCTCGGGCGTTGACACCCTTCCTGGGCGAATTTACGCTCGGCGCAAAACCAAGCGAGCGCTAGGCCAATTCGCGGGAGGCCAGGATGGTACGGCGGGTCGCGGCGGCGATCACGGTGACAACGCTGCTCGTCTCCGGGTGCGCGGCCCAGCAGAAGAGCCCGGCGGGACAGGGCTCAGGGGGACAGGGGGCCGCCGCGCCGGGCGTGACGGACACGACGGTCAAGGTCGGCGGCGTGCTGACCAAGACCAGCGCCAGCGGCTACTCGACCAAGGACGCCGAGATCGGGGCGAAGGCCAGGTTCGAGCGGGCCAACGCCGAGGGCGGCGTCAACGGGCGGAAGATCGACTTCATCGGGGCGGAGGACGACGGCCAGGACGCGGCCAAGGGCGACGCGGCCGCCAAGAAACTCGTCCAGAAGGACCAGGTCTTCGCCCTCGTCCCCGTGCACGCCCCGAACTTCGGCGGCGCCGCCTTCCTCGAGCAGCAGGGCGTGCCCTGGTTCGGCTGGGCGACGGGCCCCCAGTGGTGCGGCACGAAGACCGGCTTCGGCTACAACGGCTGCCTGGCGCCCAAGCAGGGCGCGGGCTCCCAGACGTGGTGGGGCCGGCAGATGGCCGAGCTCCTCGGCGGCGCCGAGGGCAAGACCGTGTACGTCCAGACCTCCGACTCCAGCGGCAGCAAGTACGGCGGCACCACCATCTCCCAGTCGTTCACCGCCGCCGGATTCAAGCTGGTCGGCGTGAACTCCGGCCTCCCGGCCGCCGCGCCACCCCCTGACTGGCTCCCGTACGTCAACAAGATCATGACCTCGAACGGCGGCAAGGCCCCCGACGTCGTCGTCTCCGTGATCGCGGGCACCAAGTTCAACGTCGGCCTGTACTCGGCGCTCAAGCGGGCCGGCTACAAGGGCGTGCTCACCGACGCGACCAGCTACGACGCCGCCATCCTCAAGGACCAGGCCAGCGCGCAGGCCCTGGAGGGTGTGATCGCGGCGCCGATGTTCGAGCCGTTCGAGTCCACCGCCCCCGAGATCGCCCGATTCAAGCAGGACGTCGAGAAGGTCGCGCCGGGCGCCGTGCCCACCCAGCACATGGCGATCGGCTACTGGGCCGCCGACATCTTCCTCGACATGCTCGGCAAGGCCGGCAAGGACCTCACCCGCGAGAAGTTCCTGGCCGTCGGCAACGGCGACTACCTCTACGAGAACGCCGGTTTCGGCAGGATCCAGTACCCCAAGGACCACAGCGAGCCGAACGGCTGCGGCGCCCTGGTCAAGCTGGAGAAAGGCGCCTTCCAGGTGGCCAAGAGCATGAAGTGCTTCGACAACGTGCCGCTCAAATGATCCTTGGATACGTGCTCAGCGGCCTGGTCACCGGGGCGATCTTCGCGGTCATGGGGTCGGGCCTGACGCTGTCGTACGCGGCGACCGGGGTGTTCAACTTCGCCCACGGCGCCGTCGGATTCCTGTCCGCCCTGCTGTTCTACGAGCTCAACCAGGCGGCCGGGCTGCCCGCGTGGCTGTCGGCCCTGGTGTCGGTGGCACTGTTCGCGCCCGCGCTCGGCTACGTGCTGCACAGGACCATGTTCGGCGGGCTCGCGCAGGCGGGCGAGACCGCGCAGATCGTCGCCACGATCGGCCTGACGATCGCGCTGCCCGCGCTGGGCCTGCTGGTCGTGGACCTGGCGGGGCTGCCGAGCGCGGACGCGACCTCGCTGCCGCGCGGCGTCGGCCCGCATCCGGCGCTCTCCTTCGAGGTGCTCGGGGTCCGGCTGGACACCGACCAGCTCATCACGTTCGGCTTCTCGGCGGTGGCGGCGGCCGGGCTGTGGGCGTTCATGCGGCATTCCCCGTACGGGCTGCGCATGCGGGCCGCCGTGGACCGGCGCCGCCTGGCCACGCTCCGGGGCATCGACGCGGACGCCACCTCGGCGCTGGCCTGGATGCTCGGCTCGGGACTCGCCGGGCTCGCCGGGGTGCTGGCCGTGTCCGTGCTGGGGCTGGACGCGACGGCGTACACGGTGCTGCTGTTCGCCTCGGCGACGGCGGCGGTGTTCGGGCGGCTGCGCTCGATCCCGTGGACGTTCGCGGCCGGGCTCGCGCTCGGCGTGGTCCAGAACCTGGTCGCCGGATACACCGACTTCCTGGAAGAGGTCACCGGGCTGCGCACGGCCGTGCCGGTGATCCTGCTGTTCGCCGGGCTCGTCCTGCTGAACAGGTCGCGCGAGCGGGTCGCGGGCAGCGCGGCCGAGGACGCGCCCCCGCCCGACCACCTGGCGGGGCTGCCGCCGTGGCGGCGCAGGATGCCGTGGGCGCTCGGGCTGGCCGCGCTGGCCGGGTTCACCTTCCTCGCCTCCGAGTACTACGTGGGCGTGGCCGCGCAGGGGCTCGTGCTGGCGCTGATCTTCTGCTCGTTCGTGGTGGTGACCGGGATCGGCGGCATGGTCAACCTGGCCCAGGCCGCCTTCGCCTCGATGGCGGCGCTGACCTGCGGATGGGCGTTCTCCTCCGGGCTGCCGTTCTTCGTGGCGATCGTGCTGGGCGTGCTGGCGGCCGCCGCCGTGGGGATGCTGGTGGCGCTGCCCGCGCTGCGGCTGGGCGGGCGGGTGCTGACGCTGGCCACGCTGGCCATGGCGCTGCTGGCCGACCAGGTGCTGTTCCAGGTGGACGCGTTCAGCAACGGGACCATCGGGTGGCCGGTGCCCGCGCTGGGGCTCGGCTTCGCGGACACCTCCGATCCCCGGGTGCGGGTGGTGGTGCTGCTCGTGCTGATCGGGGCGGTCGCCCTGCTCGTGCGCAACCTCGAAAGGTCGGCCTCCGGGCGGGCGATCCTCGCCGTCAGGTCGGCCCCCGCCGCCGCGACGACGTCCGGGCTGTCGGCGCCCCGTACCAAGATCATGCTTTTCGCGCTGGCGTCGGCGATCGCCGGGCTGGGCGGCGTGCTGTTCGCCGTCTCCAAGGGCTCGATCACCGCCACCGACCTGCCGGCGTTCTCCGGATTCGTGTGGCTGGCCGTGGTGGTGCTCCAGGGCGTGCGCCGCGTCGGCGGCGCGGTGCTCGGCGGCCTGATCGCGGTGGCCGTGCCCGAACTGCTCGCCACCTGGGGCGTGTCCGCGCACGTCGGGGCCATCCTGTTCGGGGCCGGCGGCGTGATCCTGGCCAAGCACCCCGACGGGGTGCTCACCCAGCTCGCCGAGCTCCGCCACCGCCGCCGCACCCCGCCGCCGCCGGTCCCCGAGCCGGTCCCCGAGCCGGGCCCGGCGCCGCCGCCCGTGCCGGTGGACGGGCCGCTGTTCCGGCTGGAGGGCGTGGTCGCCGGTTACGCGGACTGTACGGTGCTGCGCGGTGTGGACCTGGCCGTCCGGCCCGGCGAGGTGGTCGCGCTGCTCGGCGCCAACGGGGCGGGCAAGTCCACGACCTGCGCGGCGGCCGCCGGCGACCTGGCCGTCACCGGCGGCCGGATCGTGCTGGACGGCCAGGACGTCA
Organism: Nonomuraea jabiensis; assembly: GCF_014204795.1. Lineage (GTDB taxonomy): Bacteria > Actinomycetota > Actinomycetes > Streptosporangiales > Streptosporangiaceae > Nonomuraea > Nonomuraea jabiensis. The sequence continues at coordinate 5,335,590 of NZ_JACHMB010000001.1, forward strand.
CCGCCTGGCCCGCGCACCGCAGGGCCCGCGCGGGCATCCTGCTCGCGCCCGAGGGCCGGGGCGTCTTCCCCGGGCTCACGGTGGAGGAGAACCTGCGGACCTGGCTGCCCGACCCGGGCCCCGTCTACGAGCGCCTGCCGCAGCTCGCCGAGCGCCGCGCCGTGCTCGCCGGCGCCCTGTCCGGCGGCGAGCAGCAGCTGCTCACGCTGGCGCCCGCGCTGGTGCGGCCACCCCGGGTGCTCATCGCCGACGAGCCGTCGCTGGGGCTGGCGCCGATGATGGTGCGGCAGGTGTTCGACGTGTTCGCCGAGCTGCGCTCTCGCGGCGTGGCGCTGCTGCTGGTCGAGGAGAAGGCCACCGAGGCGCTGGCCCTCGCCGACCGGGTGGCGTTCATGCGGCTGGGGCGCGTCACCTGGGCGGGGCCGCGCTCGGAAGTGGACAGCGAGCGGCTGACCGCCGCCTACCTGGGGGTGCGGTGAGCATGCTGGCCGTGGAGGGCGTGTCGGTGGCGTTCGGCGGGGTCAGGGCGCTGGACCAGGTGTCGTTCGAGGTCGCGGCGGGTCAGGTGTGCGGCGTGATCGGGCCGAACGGGGCCGGGAAGACGACGCTGTTCGATGTGGTGTCGGGGCTGCGCCGGCCGAGCGAGGGCCGGGTCAGCGTGGCGGGCCGGGACCTGACCGGGGTGTCCCCGGTCAGGCGGGCCAGGGCCGGGGTGCGGCGCACGTTCCAGCGGACCCAGGTCTTCGGCCGGCTCACCGTGGCGGGCAACGTGCTGGCCGCGCTCGACTGGCACGGCGGCGGTGGCGGGCTCGCCGCCGACCTGGTCGGCTGGCCCGCCCGGCGGCGGCTGGAGCGGGAGCGCGGCGAGCGCGTGGCCGAGGTGCTGGAGCTGTGCGGGCTCACCCCGCTGCGCGACGCGTACGCGGCCGCGCTCCCCGTCGGGCAGCGCCGGCTCGTCGAGCTGGCCAGGGCCCTGGCCGACCGGCCCCGCCTCCTGCTGCTGGACGAGCCCACCTCGGGCCTGGACGCCTCCCAGACCGCACGCCTGGGAGAGGTCGTCAAGGCCCTGGACACGACCGTGCTGCTGGTCGAGCACGACATGGGCTTCGTCATGGACACCTGCGACCGGATCATCGTGCTGGACCTCGGCAAGGTGATCGCCGCCGGCGCGCCGGGCGAGATCCGGGAGGACCCCGTCGTCAGGGCCGCCTACCTAGGCTGAGTGGCGCTCGGTGAAGGACAGGATGCGGCGCCAGGAGTCCTGGCACGCCTCCGCCCACTCGGCGTACGTGCGGTCGAAGAACGAGTGCGGCGCGCCCTCGTAGACGACCTTCTCGTGCTCCGTGCCCACCCGGTCGAGCGCCGCTTCGAACGTCTCGAACTGCTCGGGCGTGGTCGCCGTGTCCGCGCCCGCGAGCAGCATCAGGAGGGGCGCGCCGGGCCCGGTCGCCGGCTCCTCGATGGCGCGCAGCGCGCCGTAGAAGCCGATGCCGCCCGCCAGGCCGTTCCCCTCGTACGCCTGCCGCCACGAGTGGGCGCCGCCCATGCAGAAGCCGACCGTGAAGACCGGGCCGTCGAGCTGCTCGGTGGCCGCCCTGGCGTCGGCCCTGACGTGCTCGGCCTTGAGCTGCCCGACGTGCTTCATGAAGTCGAAGTCGTCGTCCCGCTCGCCGAGACCCGCCGTGCGGCCGAAGTAGTCGATCGCGATCGTACGGAAGCCCGCCTCGGCGAAGCGCACCGCGAGGTCGCGGTAGTACGGGTGCAGCCCGCGCACGTCGGGCAGGATCACCACGCTGCGCCCGTTCGGCTCGGCGGGCTCGGCCCGGTAGGCGAGCAGGCGGTTGCCGTCGGCGGCCGTCAGCTCTATCTGCTCGTGAGAGGCCACCTCGCCCTGGATCGGCGGTGCGGGCGGCCTGCTGTCGGTGGAATGGCACATGAGGTCAGCATGCCCACCGTGATTCCGGCTATCCAGGTACTCGCAGTGGCAGGATCGACGCCTCCTGGACAGGCAGACTTGTACCCATGAACCGGGAACTCGGGGCATTTCTCCAGGCCCGCAGGAACGAGGTCACGCCCGAGGACGTGGGGCTGGCGAGCGGGCCGCGCAGGCGGGTGCGCGGGCTGCGCCGCGAGGAGCTGGCCGAGCTGGCGGGCATCAGCGTCGAATACCTCGTACGCCTCGAACAGGGGCGGACCGCCCAGCCGTCCGCGTCCGTGATGGAGTCGCTGGCCAGGGCGCTGGACCTGAGCGAGGCCGAGCGGACGCACCTGTTCGACCTGGCCGCGCCGCGGCCCCGCAGGCCGCGGCCGTCCGGCGGGGTGCGGCGGGAGCTGGTGGAGCTCATCGACCGGATGACCGACATCCCGGCCATGATCTTCGACCACCGGCTCGACCTGCTCGCCTGGAACCGGCTGGCCGACGCGCTCTTCCCCGGCCTCTGCCGCCCCGGCGCCAACCTGGCCAGGTACAACTTCCTCACCGAGCCCGACCTGTACGCCGACCGCGAGGAGGTGCTCCGGGCCACGGTCGGGCAGCTCCGCCTCGCCACCGGCCGCCACGCCGACGACCCGGCGCTGACCGCCCTGATCGGCGAGCTGTCGGTGCACAGCCGGCGCTTCCGCACCCTCTGGGCCGGCCGGGTCGTCAAGGAGCGCACCAACGGGGTCAAGCGGTTCACCCATCCGGTGGTGGGCGAGCTGGCCCTGCGTTACGAGACGTTCGACCTGCCGGGCGGATCGGGGCAGCGGCTGAGCCTGCTCCACCCCGAGCCGGGCGGCGCCAACGAGGAGTCGCTGCGGCTGCTCGCTTCCTGGTCCGCCTAGTAGGTGGGGGCCGTGCGGAACGCCTCGATGAGGTGGGCGCGTACCCTGGCCACCGCGGGCTTGGCCAGCGCGCCCGAGCGGACGGCCAGGTAGCCGGTGTTGATCGGGGCCTCGTCCGGCTCGGCCAGCGTGACCAGCGTGCCCGCCGCCAGGTCGCGGCGGCACAGGTAGGCGGGCAGCACGGAGACACCCATCCCGGCTCTGACGGCGCTGAGCACGCCGCGCAGGTCGGGGATGACGACCCGCGCGGCCATCGCGGGCCGCCTGCCGAACACCGAGCGCCAGTAGCGGCGCACGATGGGCAGGTCCTCGGCGTAGGCCACCAGCGGCACCGCCGCCAGCTCCCTCGGCCCCGCCCCGGCGAGCCCCAGGGACGGGGCGGCGACCAGCAGGAACTCCTCGTCGTAGAGGGGGTCCGCCTGCACGCCGCGCACCCGGGGCCGGATCGTGGAGATCACCAGGTCCAGGCGCCCGGCCGCGAGGTCCGCCAGCAGGTCGTCGGACAGCCCGAGCGTCGTGCGGAGCCGCAGCCCGGAGCGCACCAGCGGGGCGAGCATCGGCATCACCTCCTCGCACAGGAACTCGGCGGGCCCGCCCAGGTGCACGGCCGCGTCCGAGGGCAGCTCCGACTCCACCACCCCGTCCAGGGCGTCCAGCGAGGGGGCCACCCGGCGGGCCAGCTCGTCGGCGGCGGGCGTGGGCGCCACCCCGCGCGGCAGCCGGTCGAACAGCGGCCGGTCCAGCACCGACTCCAGCGTCCTGACCTGCGCCGTCACGGCCGGCTGCGACAGGCCGAGGGTCTGCGCGGCGGCCGTGATGGAGCCGGTCCTGTGCACCGCGAGGAAGGTCCGCAGCAGGTCGAGCGAGAGTGGCGACATATCACTATTCTGATACCTAAGGCGATATTTCGCTATTTGTTACTTATGGCGGGCCGGGGCGACGATGGGAGACATGACCAAGCGCATTCTCATCGCCCTGACCAGCCATGACGACCTCGGTGGCGTCGAGCGGACCGGATACTACGTTCCGGAGGCGGCCCACCCCTGGGAGATCTTCCGCAAGGCCGGCTACGAGGTGGACGTCGCCAGCGTGCGGGGCGGGCAGCCGCCCCAGGACGGGTTCGACGCCGCCGACGAGACCCAGGTGGCCTTCCTTGCCGCGATCGGGGAGCGGGACACCGACCGCCTCGCGGACGTCGACGCCTCCCGTTACGACGCCGTGCTCTACGCCGGAGGCCACGGCACCATGTGGGACTTCCCCGACGACCCGGACGTCATCCGCGTCGGGCGCGAGGTGTACGAGCGGGGCGGCGTGGTCGCGGCGGTCTGCCACGGCCCGTCCGCGCTGGTGAACCTGACCCTCTCCGACGGCTCGTACCTGGTGGCGGGCAAGCGGGTGGCGGCCTTCACCAACGAGGAGGAGCGGCTGCGCGGCGTGGCCGACGTGGTGCCCTTCCTGCTGGCGGACAAGCTGGTCGAGCGTGGCGCCGAGCACCAGCCGGGCGCCAACTGGCAGGCTCAGGTCGTGGTGGACGGCAGGCTCGCCACCGGCCAGAACCCGGCCAGCGCCGCGCCTCTGGCGGAGCGCGTCCTCGACGTCCTCGCCGAACGGCGGGACTGAGGAGCGCAATCGCCGCCGGATGGCGGTTGTGTGCCACGGCGCGGGCTCTGACCATCGAGGAGTAGCCCCATGGAAGGGATATCAGATGGCATTCCACCCCAACCTCGACCCGGAGATCCGCGCCTTTCTCGAGCGGACTCCGCTCCCGCAGTTCGACCTGGCGAACCTGGCGCCCGAGGAGCTGCCCGGGCACCGGGCGCAGGTCAACGCGTTCCTCGCCGCCGCGCCGCCGGCCGACACCGACGTGGTGATCGAGGACCGGCACGTGCCGGGCCCCGACGGCGCTCCCGACGTGCGGGTACGGATCTACCGCCCGGCGGGCGGCGGCGAGGGGCGGCCGGGTCTGTACTGGATCCACGGCGGCGGGATGATCATCGGCACGCCCGAGATCGACGAGGCGATGATGATCGGCTACGTCGAGGAGCTCGGGTGCGTGGCGGTCTCCGTCGACTACCGGCTGGCGCCCGAGAACCCGCATCCCGCGCCGGTCGAGGACTGCTACGCCGGGCTGGTGTGGACCGCCAAGGCGGCGGGTGAGCTGGGCATCGACCCGGCCAGGATCGCGGTCGGCGGCGCCAGCGCGGGCGGGGGGCTGGCCGCCGCCACCGTGCTGCTGGCCCGCGACCGGGGCGGCCCCGACGTGGCGTTCCAGCTGCTGGTCTGCCCCATGCTGGACGACCGCAACATCACCCCGTCCAGCCACGAGTTCACCGAGGCGGTGGTCTGGGACCGCAGCGCGAACCTCTTCGGCTGGACCGCCCTGCTGGGCGACCGGATCGGCACCGACGACGTGCCCCCGTACGCGGCTCCCGCCCGGGCCACGGATCTGGCCGGGCTGCCGCCGGCGTTCATCGACGTCGGCGAGCTGGAGGTGTTCAGGGACGAGGACGTCGACTACGCGCTGCGGCTGTCGCAGGCGGGGGTGTCCACCGAGCTCCACCTCTATCCGGGGGCCTTCCACGGGTTCGACGGGATGGTCCCGGACGCCGAGCTGTCGAAGCGGGCGCGGGCGGCCCGGCTGGCGGCGCTCAAGCGGGCGTACGGGCTCTGAGGATTCAAGCGGCCGGGCTCTGCTCAGACGGGCGTACGGGCTCTGAGGACTTAAGCGGGCTTTGAGCTCAGGCCGGCGTGCCGGACCTGAGGTTGGCGCGCAGCCGTACCAGGGCGAGGGCCAGGTGGGCGCGCAGGCGGCCGGCCGCGTCGGCGAGCGAGAAGCCCAGCACGGACTCGGCCCGGGCGATGCGCGCGGCCATCGAGCTGTGGTGCAGGTGCACGGTGGCCGCCGCACCGCGGACCGAGCCGGCCAGGCACAGCGCCCGCACCGCCGCCAGGGACTCCTCGCCGAGCCGCTCCATCGCCCGGACGTCGGCCAGCCCCGCGACCGCCGCCTCCGGCAGGTCGGCGAACAGCGCCAGGGCCCCCAGCTCCGACCAGCGCATCACGCGATCGTGCGGGCCGGTGAAGCGGAGCGCGGTCCGCGCGCCGGCCCACGACTCGGCCGCCCGCGCGCCCGGCAGCTCGGGCCCGATGCCCACCCGCGACCCCTCGGGAAGGTCGCGGGGCAGGGTGGTCGCCACCAGGACCGCTTCGGTGTCGCCGATCCTGGTGGCGCGCACCTGGTGACCCATGGCGCGCAGGCCGGCGGCCAGTCCCCGGTCCGGCCCCCGGTCCGGCCCCCGGTCCGGCCCCCGGTCCGGCAGGGCGATCGCCAGGGCCTGCAGCGGGGTGGAGGGGGCGAAGCCGAGCAGGCGCAGGGCGCGGGCGCGTTCGGTCTCGCCGGTCTCGGCCGACAGCACCAACTCCACCAGCGCGGGGTCCTGGCCCGAGCGCGCGAGCGCGGCCGCGCGTTCCAGGGTGACCTCGGCCGCCACCGCGTACCGTTCGAGCACGATCTCGTCGAGCCCGTGCGCCGGCCCCTCGCGCTCCATCCAGACCGCCCCGAGCCCGTCGCTCAGCTCCCTGACCTGGGCCGGGGCCTCGGCGGGCGTGTCCACGGCGCCGTGGGGCGACGTGCGGGTGCGGCGGCCGGTGGCCGCGTCGAGCAGCCCGACCGGGCACTGCGCCAGCCGGGCCGTGGCCGCGAGCAGCGTGGGCACGCTCACGTGGTCGCGAAGGAGCGAGTCGAAGTAGGCGATCACCCGCACCGCGCTCTCCGCGTCGGCGTCGAGCGTGGACAGCTTCAGCAGCAGTCCCTGCATGGCCAACAGACTATGTCCGCCAACCGCTGTTCGGGTTACCAAGCGTGCGCTAGGTTGGTTATGTGGATCTCGACTTCTCCCCGGCCGAACAGGGCTTCCGCGCCGAGGTTCGCGACTGGCTGCGCGCGCACGTGCCCGGACCGCTGCCGTCCATGGACACCCCCGAGGGCTTCGCCGCACACCGCGCCTGGGAGGCGCTGCTGGCGGGCGCGCGGCTGTCCGTCGTCTCCTGGCCCGAGGAGTACGGCGGGCGCGGCGCCTCCCTGATCGAGTGGCTGATCTTCGAAGAGGAGTACTGGGCCGCCGGAGCCCCCGCCCGGGTCACGCAGAACGGCATCTTCCTGCTGGGCCCCTCGCTGATGCGCTTCGGCACGCCCGAGCAGCGCAGACGGTGGCTGCCCAGGATGGCCAGAGGCGACGACGTGTGGGCCCAAGCCTGGTCGGAGCCGGAGGCGGGCAGCGACCTGGCCGCCCTCACCTCCCGCGCCGAGCCCGTGCCCGGCGGCTGGCGCCTGTACGGGCACAAGACGTGGAGCTCGCGGGCCGCCCACGCCACGCACGGGTTCGGCCTGTTCCGCACGTCGGGGACGCGGCACAAGGGGCTCACCTACTTCCTCTTCCCCCTCTCCGAGGTCGCCGTGCGGCCGATCGCGCAGCTCGACGGGCTGCCGGGGTTCGCGGAGCTGCACTTCGACGGGGTGTTCACGCCTGACTCGATGGTGCTCGGCGAGGTCGGCGCGGGCTGGCGGGTCGCGATGGCCACCACGTCCTCCGAACGCGGCCTCACCCTGCGCAGCCCCGGCCGCTTCCTGGCCACGGCCGACCGGCTGGTCGCGCTGGCCCGCTCCGCGGGCGACCCTGTGGCGGCCGATCGGGCCGCCAGGTGCTGGACCGAGGCGGAGGCGTACCGGCTGCACACGTTCGCGACGGCGCGGCGGCTCATGGCAGGGGAGGACATCGGGTCCGCGGCCAGCATGGGGAAGGTGTTCTGGTCCGAGCTGGACCTGCGCATGCACACCCTGGCCATGGAACTGCTGGGGGACCGGGCCGGGGAGGAGGGCTGGCTGGACGGGTTCCTGTTCTCGCTGGCCGGGCCCATCTACGCGGGCACGAACGAGATCCAGCGCAACATCGTCGCCGAGCGGGTCCTGGGGCTGCCACGGTCAACTACCACCGGCTGAGGCCGGTGGTTTGCTCTCGCGGTCCCGTCTGGCTGAAGGGAGGCCGGTAGCGTGTGGCTGGTTGACAGCAGCCCAGCCCGCAGCGCCGCGTGTGGCGATGTTGCGGGCCGCGATGTGATCGGCGTGCCCAGCGAGGCCACACCCAGTACAGACGAATCGACCCCGCGCTGGCCGATTTTCCCTGGCCACACACCCGCACCGCGGACAAGCCTGCGAGGTATAGGCGGGGTCAACCAGCAGAAGAGCGACCCCGGCCCGCGCGGCCTTGTAACTGGTGAAATCGATCATCTGGGCAAACGCCCAGCTGTGAATGGTGCGCCGCTGGAGCCGGTGAGCCCTTACCCGCCCGCGGATGCCCTGGAGATCCTCCAGGGCGATCCCGCGGCCGGTGCGTTCGGCTTCGCGCACCACATAAGTGGAGATTTGGTGGTTGACATCGGTCATCATCCGGTGCTCGCGCCCGGACAGGCGGCGCAGTACCCGCCGCGCCGAACTCGTGCCCTTCTCCTGCAAACGTTGGCGCTGTCGGTGACGGCGCTCGCGCAGGGCGCGGGCGTGGTGGTTGCCGCCGATGGTGCCCGTGAGCACCGGACCGGGCAGCACCACACCGTCAGAGGTGACCGCCAGGTTCGCCACCCCTTGATCCACTCCGAGGAAGCCATTGACCGGCTCGCGCACTGCTGGTTTGGGCAGGGTGACGGCGACCTGCAACAGCCACATGCCGCGCCGGCATATCAAGTCGGCTTCTCCGATTGGCAGCGTGTCGAGAGCTTTGAGGTCTTCCTGTCGCCCGGCATAGGAGACGTGTACGCGGCCGGTAGGAGTCCACAGCGACACGGTGCGGGTGTCTCGGGACCAGCTCATAAGGCGAGCGTCATAGGAGATGGCGCCGAGTGGACGGAAGATGTGGGCGCGCTTCTTGCTGGCGCGGCGGTTGGCGTAGGCGCCGGCAACCCGGGCGATAGCCCGCACGGCCGCTTGGGCGCCCAACTCGGGCAAGTGCGCGCGCGCCGGGTAGTAGGCGAGCCTGTGCAACTCCAGCACCGTGAAAGTGTGCTGCTGCCAGGCCAGCCGCGAGACGAAGGTAGCCGCTTGATTACACACCCGCACCGCATTGGCCAGGGCGTCAGCCTGAGCCGGAGTGGGGGAGAGCAGCAACTGCACCACCGAGGGCAGACCGCGCTGCTTGACGACGGAGCGACGAATCGCCATCGCGCACCTCCTGTCACCGCGGCATCACACAGCGCACACATTACCGACTGTTGCCGATGTTTTCCATACTGTTTTCGAAAGGGGGTGGCGCTTCCTTCCGTTCCTTAAGGAGCGGTCGCCGCGCCAAATTCGGATGAACTTTGGATTTGCGGATGAGCAGCTGGCGCTGGCCGCGACGGTGCGGGACGTGCTGCGGGCGCACTGCCCGCCGGCGGCGCTGCGGTCGGAGCGGCGGCCGGCCTGGGAGCAACTGGCCGCGCTGGGGTTCTTCGGCCTGCTGGCGCCTCCCGAGTCCGACGGGCTGGGGCTCGGGCTGGCCGACGTCCTGCCCGCGCTGGAGGAGACCGGGCGGGCGTGCCTGCCGGGGCCGGTGGTCGAGACCGCCGTGGTGGCGCCGTACCTGCTGCCGGACAACCCCAAGCTGGCCTCCGGCGCCCTGTGCGTCGCCGTGCTGCCGCCGGGGCAGGCGTACGCGCCGGACGCCGACCTGGCCGACCTGCTGCTGGTGGCCCGGGACGGCGGGTGGCGCCTGGTGGCCAGGGAGTCCGTACGCCTGGAGCCCAGGACCGGTGTGGACCCGTGCCGTCCCGTGTTCGAGGTGGCCTTCGACGAGTCCGAGGAGCTGGGCGGTCCGGCCGCGCCGGCGCTGCGGCGGGCCACGGTGGCGACGGCGGCGCAGCTCATCGGGGTCGCCAGGGAGCTGCTGGCGGTCACCGTCGCCTACGCGCGGGTCCGGACGCAGTTCGGCGCGGCGATCGGGTCGTTCCAGGCGGTCAAGCACCAGCTCGCCGACGTGGCCGTGGCGGTGGAGTTCGCCGCGCCGCTGGTGCACCGGGCAGCCCTGTCGGTGGACCGGGCCGTCGGGAGCGCCGATCGGGACGTGAGCGCCGCCAAGGCCGCCGCCGGTGAGGCCGCCGTGCTGGCGGCCCGGGTGGCGCTGCAGGTGCACGGTGCGATCGGCTACACCGAGGAGCTGGACCTGCGGTTCTGGCTCGCGCGGGCCTGGTCGCTGTCGAGCTCGTACGGCACCACGGCGTTCCACCGCGAGCGCCTGCGCGCCGCCGTGATGGCCGGTGACCTGCGGAGGTATCCATGAAGTTCGGGGTGCCGCTCGGGCTGGTGCATCCGGCCGCGTGGAAGGACGTGGCGGTGGCGGCGGACGAGCTGGGGTTCGAGTCGGTGTGGCTGCCCGAGCACCTCGTCTTCGCCACCGACCTGTCGCTCGCCCACTACCCGGGCACGTCCGACCCGGGGATCAAGCCCGGCACGCCGCTGTTCGACGCGCCCGCGTACCTGTGCTGGCTCGCCGCCTTCACCTCCCGCGTCAGGCTCGGCACGGCGGTGCAGCTCCTCGCCCTGCGCCACCCCTTCGTGTCCGCCCGCGCGTTCGCCACCCTGGACGTGGTCTCGTCGGGACGGGCGATCTGCGGGGTCGGCGCGGGCTGGTACCGGGGTGAGTGGGAGGCGGCCGGCGTCGACTTCCGCACCAGGGGCGCGCGGCTGGACGAGGCGATCGAGGTGGTCAGGCGGCTCTGGAGCGAGCCGGTGGTCACCCATTCCGGGAGGTTCTACTCCTTCCCCGAGGTCGCGTTCGAGCCCAAGCCGGTGCAGCGGCGGCTGCCGGTGCTCGCGGGCGGGGAGTCGGCCGCCGCGCTGCGCCGGGCCGCCCGGCTGTGCGACGGGTGGATCAGCATGCCGCACACCCTCGAGTCCATCAAGCCGCAGCTCGACCGGCTGGGGGCGGGGGTGCCGGTGACCGCGCACGCGTACGCGCTGGCCTCGCCCGACGAGGTGCCCGCCTGGGCGGCGCTGGGCGTGGAGCGGTTGATCGTACGGCCCTGGGGCCGCAGCCGGGACGCGGTGTCCCGGCTGGCCGCCTTCGCCGCCGACTACGGGGTGGGGGACGCCTCGTGAGGGCCGCTCACGCGCGGTGGTGTCCCGCTTCCGGGTGGGGGACGCCTTCTGATGGCCCCTCACGCGCGGTGGCGGCCTCGCCTGCGGGGCTGGCCGGGGGTGTTCCTGCCAGGCTGACTCGGGGCGCTCCGGCCGGGCTGGCCGGTGGTGCTCCTGGCCGGGTGGCCGGAGGTGCCCCTGCCGGTGCCGCCCGTGCCGACCAGCTGGCGCTCGTCCTCGCGCCGGTGCGGCTGCGGGGACCCGGCGGAGGCGTGGCGGTGGCCCGCCAGGGGGGCGTCCTGCGTGAACGGCTGCGCGCCGCCGATGTGCATGCCCTGGGTGGGCGCCGGACGGCGGTGGCGGCGGCCGCGCAGCGGAACGTCGGCCGTCCCGGACTCGTCGGCGGGGCGCCCGCGGCGGCGGCGTCCCTGGTAGGTGGCGCCGATGTCGGGAATGTCGCCGCCGCTGCCGGCGGTCGGGCTGAAGGCGTCGAACGCGCTGGTCGCCTGGGGGATGACGATGCGCTCGAACGGCCCGGTGTCCACGATGCGCTCCAGCGGCCCGGTGTCCACCAGGATCTCGACCGGTCCGTCCCCGGCGGGCTCGGTCGGCCGGGAGGCAAGGAAGGCGTCGAACGGGTCGATGTCGGCGAGGTGGCGGTGCAGGTCCGAGAGCTGGTCCGAGAGCTGGCCCGGGTGCTGGGCCAAGGGCCGGTCCACGGTCGCGCGGCGTGGCGCGTCCGTGGCGAGGTCGAAGGGGCGCGTGTCGAGCGAGCGCCTCCGGCGTCCGGCGGCCCGGGCGGCAGGCCGGACGGCGTCCAGGGCCGTTGCCGGCTGGAGGGCGTCGAGGGTGCTCGCGGGCTGGAGGGCGTCCAGGGCGGTCGCGGGCTGGAGGGCGTCCAGGGCTGCGGGGGCGAGGGCGGCGGTGTCCAGGGCTGTGGCGGGCTGGAGGGCGTCCAGGGCCGCGACATCCAGGGCGGCGGTGTCCAGGGTCGCGGCCGGCTGGAGAGCGGCCGTGCGACGGCTCGTACGGACCGGCTCGACCTCGAGCTTGCGGCGGCGACGGCGGCGGTTGGCGGCCGAGCGGGTCGCCGTGGCCCCAGCGGTGACCCCAGCGGCGACCCCAGCAGTGACCGGGGCGGTCCGCAGGCGGCGGGTCTTGGCCACGGCGAGCAGCGCCAGGGCCGCCACCAGGGCCGAGCCGACCAGCGTCGGAGAGGAGATGGCCGGCATGGGGCCGGTGGCCGAGGCGTCCGCGTGTGTGGGCAGCGGTTCGGCGGTCGCCGCCGTGGTGTCGGCCGTCGCCGGCTTGGCGTGCTTGGCCTTCTTCGGCTGCTTGGGGCTCTCCGCGGTCGTGTTGTCCGAGACGGAGCCGATGGCGGTCTTGGGGGCGGCGGGCGAGGGCGCGGCCTGCGGCTCCTTCTTCGCGGGGGAGCTTCCGGTCTCAGGGGCCCGGGCGGGCTCCTCGATCTCGCTGCGCGGGATCAGGGAGGTGAGCAGCTCGTTCCCACTGGGGAACTGGAGCATGCCGACGTCGGTGCCCGGCCCCGGCTTCAGGGCGGCCTGCTCCTCGGCCTTCTTCTGGGCCTCGCGCTGCTGCCGGGCCGCCTCCTCGTCCAGGCGGGACTTGATGCGCTCCGGGTAGCCGTACCCGACGACCTTGCTGGTGTCACGTTCCTTGCGCTTGGCGACGCCACCGTCGATGTTGCCCTCGATGGTGAAGATCGTGTCGCCCTCGACCCTCGTCACGATGCCGACGTGGTCGATGTTGTCGATGCTGTTGGAGCCGCTCCAGTCGTAGAAGACGAACGCCCCGGGCTTGGGCTTGTGACCCCACGCCCCCTGCTCCTTGAACCACTCCGCGTGCGACACCGTCCACGCGAACTGCCCGATCCAGTCCTCGTAGCCGAGCTTGTGCGCGGCCCAGGAGAGGTACATGTCGCACCATGGGGCGGAGCTGTAGTCGGCGTCGAACTCGACGTTCTTGCCGTACCAGGCACCGAACTTCGTGTACGCCCCTGATTTCTCGGCATACCCGAGCTGGCTTTCCAGCAGCTCGATGTACTTCTGCATCTCTGGCGTCATGGAGGTATGGGGACACCTTCCGGGCAAGACCGGTTTTATCCGCATAGATCCCGGGTAAAGGGACACCCTGTGACTACTGGGACAAAACCGGAGGCTTGTCGTCTTCCGTGATGAGCGAGGCTACCGTGCCGTCCCGGCAGGTCAAGCCAACCCCAAGAGACGTCCAAGCTTTCCTGGACCAAGAACCCGCTGGTCAAAGATGCTGCCAGAAATGTCCAAGCGAAGGAGGTTTAATCCAAAAAGATCTATCTAGTGCCAGGTGAGAGGCTTGCCCTGAGTCAGTAGCCCGCGCCCGTGAGCAGCCCGCCGTCCACGGTGAACTCGCTGCCCGTGCAGTAGCTGGCCCGGTCCGAGGCCAGGAAGGCCACCACGTGGGACACCTCCACCGGCTTGGCGAAGCGCTTGATGACCATGGACTTCACGAAGGCGTCGGCGTCGACCTCGTTCATCAGGTCGGGGTCCATCGCCATCGAGGTGTTGATCGCGCCCGGATGCACCGAGTTCACCCGGATCTTGAACCGGGCCAGTTCCCGCGCCGCCGACTTGGTCAGCCCGCGCACCCCGAACTTCGACGCCGAGTACGCCGACAGCCCCTCGGCCCCGACGTAGCCCTCGATCGAGGAGATGTTCACGATGGCGCCCCGCCCGGCCGCCTTCATGGGCTCGATCACCGACTTGATGCCCAGCCAGGTGCCCTTGAGGTTGACGCCGATCACCCGGTCGAAGTCCTCGGGCGACATATCGCCAATGCGCCGAAATTTCAGGATCCCGGCGTTGTTGACCAGTACGTCCAGCCGGCCGTGCAGCTCGGTGGCCGTCGCCACCGCCCGCTCCCACTCCTCGACGCTCGTCACGTCATGATGGACGAACGCCGCCCCCGTCTCCTCGGCCAGCGCCTTCCCCTCCTCGTCCAGCACGTCACCGAACACCACCCGCGCGCCCTCCTCGAGGAACAGCCGCACGTGCGCCGCCCCCATCCCGCGAGCGCCACCGGTGATCAACGCGACCTTGCCGTCAAGCAACCCCATAACGCCCTCCAGCCGCGACGGCCACCGCCGCCGCCTCCATGGAGCGGTAGACGGGGATCCCCGCCTCCGCCGCGATCCGCCTCACTTCGTCCTCGACGCCCGGGGGCGCGCACTCGCCGTTCCTGGTGACGAGGGTGATCCTGGTGCCCGCCAGCGCGGCCTGCGCCTGCGCCACGGCCCGCGCGTACGCGTACAGGGGCTCGGCCGCGTCCCCGTACGTGAAGAACGCCTGGACGTTCACGTGCAGGACCACGTCCCCGTACGGCCGGCACCGCAGCAGCGCGGAGACCACCTCGGGCACGAGCCCGGCCCGCCCCATGGGCCCGACCGGCACTTCGAGCGGGTTGCCGGAGGCCACCACCCCGAGCCCGCGCAGCGCCGCCGGCGCTTCCGGCGGCAGCGGGTCCAGCCGCACCCCCGCCACGTCGAACGCGTCCGCCGCCAGCACGCTCGCGCCCCCGCTCGGCCCCACCACCAGCACGCCGCCGCGGGCGTCGCGCGAGCCGTGCGCCTGGAAGTACGCCAGCACCCCGATCAGGTCGTCCTGGCTGGCGACCAGCACCGCCCCCGCCTGCTCGGCCACCGCCTCCCACACCCGCCGGTCGCTCACCATGCCGCCCGTGTGGGACGCGGCGGCCTCCTGCCCCTGCCCGCTCCGCCCGCCGACCAGCAGCACCACCGGCAGCCGCGCGGCGCGCAGCGCCTCGAACAGCTCGCGCCCGTCCCGCGGGTCCTCCAGGTACAGCCCGACGGCCCGCGTCTCCTCGTCGCGGGCGAGCCAGCGCAGCAGCTCGGCGGGGGTCACGTCGGCCGAGTTCCCCACGGTGACGACCCGGCTGAACGCCAGCCCCCGCCGCTCCCCGACCTTGATCACCTCGCCCGCGAGCCCGCCGCTCTGCGAGATCAGCGCCACCGGCCCGGCGGGGCCGAGCCCGCCCCCGACGAACGTCTGCCGTCCCCGAGGGCTGTACACGCCCATGCAGTTGGGCCCCAGCAGTCGCGTGCCCGCCGCCCGCGCCGCCTCGACCAGCCCCTCCTCCAGGTCCGGCCGGCCGGTCTCGGCGAACCCGCCGCTCATCACCTGCACGAACGGCACCCCGCGCGCCTCCCGCACCACCTCGGCGCACCGCTCGGCGGGCACGGCCACGAGGGCGTAGTCGACGTCCGCCTCGGCGAGGGACGGCACCGCCGGCACCCCCGCCACCTCGGCCGCCGTGGGGTGCACGGCCACCAGTGGGACGCCCGCGGCGCGGTAGAAGCCGAGGAACATGTTCCCGAAGTTCGGTCTGGTCGTGGAGGCTCCGACGACGGCCACGGCCTTGGGCTCGAAGAGCGGCAGGAAGTCCGTCGCCGCACGGGGCACGCCCGCCACGGGTCCCGGGGAGGGCAGGTGGCGGGCGTCGACCGCGATCACCCCGGAGGGGCCGGCGATCACCGGGTTCAGCTCGAACTCGCCCAGTTCGAGCCGTTCCCACAGCCCGCCCGGGCCGCCGACCGTCATGAGCAGCTTGACCACCGCGTCCACGTCCACCGGCGGGCCGCCACGCGTCCCGTACAGGAGGGAGGACCCGCGCAGCGACGCCAGCATGCGCCGCGCGTCCTCCTCCGAGATCGGGCAGAGCCGCAGCGCCGTGTCGCGCAGCGCCTCCGTCCACACCCCGCCCAGCCCGGTGAGCAGCACCGGCCCGAAGCCGGGGTCCCGCACCAGGCCCACGATGAGCTCCACGCCGGCCTCGGCCTGCTCCTCGACGAGGAAGCCCGCGACCTCCAGCCTGGCCCGCATGTCGGCCGCCTTCGCGGCGAGGTCCTTCCTGGAGAGCCCCAGCGCGACGGCGCCGACGTCCGACTTGTGCACCAGCCCCGGCCCGAACGCCTTCAGCACCAGCGGCTCGGCCAGCTCCCCGGCCCGCTCGAAGTCCAGGCCATCCACCACGACCCCGCGCGGCACCGGCACCCCGGCCGCGGCGATCAGCGCCTTGACCTCGTGCTCGTACGCGCTCACCCGAGCAGCTCGCGGATCTTCCCGCGCAGCAGCTTGCCGGGGCCGCCGGAGGCGTCCTGCGAGTGCGGCAGCGCGTCGGCCACCACGATGTGGTCGGGCCGTTGATGGGCGGGCAGCGTGTCGGCCAGGGCGAGCGCCAGCTTGGACGCGTCCAGCGTGTGCCCCGCCCGCGGCACGACCGCCAGCAGGATTTGCTGCTCGGAGGCCCCCTCGGGCACGCCCACCGCGCCGGCCTCGGCCACCCCGTCCAGCGCCGAGACCGCCTCCTCGATCACGACCGGCTGCGTCCAGACGCCGCCCTTGAGTATCGCGTCCTCCCGCCTGCCCAGCACGCGCAGCACGCCGTCGGGGGAGAGCGTGCCGAGGTCGCCGCCGACGTACCACTCGCCGCGCAGCACCTCGGCCGTCCGCTCGGGCAGGCCGTCGTAGCCGGTCATCCGGTGCGGCCCGGCCAGGTTGATCTCGCCGACCTCGCCGATGACGCGCTCGCCGTTCGGGTCCGTGATCCGGACCGCGTTGCCGGTGCGGGCGCGGCCCGAGGAGCCGAGCGGGATCGTGCCGTCGTCGACGCGGCCCATGCACGTGTACGGGGCCTCGGTCTGGCCGTAGTACGAGTACACGCCCGCCTGCGGCAGCCTGGCCTTGATCCGTTCGAGCATGGTCGCGGTCAGCGGCTCGCCGCCCAGCATGATCACCTGGATGGACGACAGGTCCACGTCCTCGTGCTCGGGGGAGGCGAGCAGGGCCGCGTAGAACGAGGGGATCTGCGAGAGATGCGTGACCCGTTCGCGGGGGACGACGCGCAGGAAGTTCGCCGGGCCCCAGTCCTGCTCCAGAACCAGCCGCATCCCGGCGTACAGGGCGGGCCCGGCGATGGCGGGGAAGCCGATGCCCCAGATGATCGCGCCCGTCCCGAACACCGAGTCGGGGCCGCGCGGCACGTCCAGCCAGATCTGCGCCGTGGCCAGCGACGAGGCGTGCGTGTGCACGACGGCCTTCGGCAATCCCGTCGTGCCCGAGGTGTAGTAGAGCGCCAGCGGGTCGTCGTACCAGCCGCTGATCGGCGGCTCCTCGTCGGAGGCGCCTTCGAGCTCCCGCACGTCGATCCACGTGGTCACGCCGGGGAGCGAGTCCCTGATCTGCCCGACCACGCCCTCGACCGTCGCGTCGTACACGAACGCCGTGCACCCCGAGGCCGCCACCACGTCACGCAGCGTCTCCACCGGCCAGTACGGGTTCAGCGCCGCCGTCACCGCCCCGATCTTGGCCTGCGCGAGGTAGACCTCGGCCACCCGCAGCGTCTCGTTGAGCAGCGCCGCCACCCGCCGGCCCGGCCCGACCCCCTTCCCCAGGAGGGCGTGGGCGCGGCGGTTGACGTTCCTGTTGAGCTGGTCGTAGGTGAAGCTCTGCTCGCCGCAGTACGTGAGCGCGACCTGGTCGGGCGTGCGCAGCGCTCCGGCGGTCAGGATCGCGTGGCCGTAGTTGCCGTAGGGTGATCGCGCCATGGGGGAGGCCTCCAGTCAGAGGGGCTGATAGAGCACGAAGACGTTTCCTGAGGGGTCGCGCAGCACCGCCCGGATCTCATGCGGCCCCTTCTCGGGCTCCCGCACCACCTCGCCGCCGCGTGCCGTCAGCTCCCGCACGGCGTCCGCCACGTCGTCCACCTTGTACGACGGCGCGACCGAAGCCGTGACGTGCTCGGCGGGCCCGGCCAGCGCCACGGTGAAACCGCCGCCGTCGAGCGCCGCGAACCTGTCGCCGTCCCTGAACTTCACCGGCAGCCCGTAGAAGGCGATCGCCTCGTCCAGGTTCGCGACGGGGATGAGCACGTTGCCGAGCTTCACGCGGGCCTCCAATGGGGGAGTTCGTCGATGAACGTCACGCGTACCGGCATGCCGACGCGTACCTCGCCGGGGGCGCAGCCCACCACGTGCCCGAACGCCCGCACGCCGGCCGGCAGGTCCACCCAGGCCATCACGTACGGCTCCCGGCCCCGGTAGGCGGGAGCGAACGAGCGGTGCACGACGGTGAAGGTGTGCACGACGCCCTCGCCCTCGACCGGCTCGAAGACGAGCTCTCCGCCACCGCACCAGGGGCAGGCCGCCTCGGGGAGGTGGACGCGGCGGTCGCAGGACGTGCAGCGCTGGACGACCAGCTCGCCGCGCTGGCAGGCGGCCCAGTACGCAGAGGAGTCACCGCTCATCGCTTGCCAAGCTAGCGCACGCTTGGTTGCCTCACAAGGCCCCGTCTCTCCGAAGGACCCGGCCGAAGCGCGCCGCTAAAGGGGCGGCTCCTCCTCGGGCGTCGAAAGGAGCATCATGGGCTCCTCGGAGGCCTGGTCGGTGGGCTCGTCCGACGGCTGGGAGAGGGCTTCCTCCGACGGCGTGGGCGTCCCGGCGGCCGTCCTGCTGTGCTCCTCGCTGGGCGTGGGCGTGGGCGTCGGCGTCGGCGAGTGGGAAGTCGGCGTAGGCGTCGGGCAGGCGGGGCCGTCGACGGCGACCTCGCTCACCTGCGGCCCGTTCCCCGCCGCCGGCTCCGTCATCACCACGATCCCGACATACACCCGCTTCCCGCAGGAAACACCCCCAGGGTCGTGCGTGACGGCGCTGGCGTACGCCGTGCTCCCCCGTAAGGTCCGCGTCTCCTGCCGCACCGTCCGGGCCGCCCCGCCCTCCCCCTCCCGCCGCGTGTAGGAGATCCGCAGCCGCACGGGCCCCGTCCCGTCCGCCGAGACCCTGATCGTCCCCGCCGTGCCGCTCCACCCCACGATGCCGGCGGCCCGCACCGCGGTCGGACGCGGCACCGAGGTCCCGCCCTGCCGCACCGTGGGAGGAGGGCTGGGGGGAGGGCTGGGAGGAGGGGAGACGGTACGCGCGGGCGTGCTGCGCCGGGGAGCCGCGGACGTCCGGGTACGGGCGGGCGTGGCCGCGTCCACGGGCGCCGGCTCCGGCTCGCTCTGCGCCGTCTTGGGCGGCGGCATCAGGATCGTGCCCGGCCCGGGAGGCAGGCGCCCGCCCGACATCATGAGCGAGATCGCCACGGCGACCACCGTCGCCCCGGCCACCCACAGGTGCGGTGGCAGCCGGGGTATGCGGTCGCGGATCGTGCGGCCGGCTCCGGAGGCCCGTTCGGTCCTGGCCAGCGGGAAGCGCAGGGCCAGGAGCGTGGCCAGCTCGCCCAGGTGCCGCCGCCCGCGCTTCTCCCAGTCCGGGCCGTACCCGGCGACCGCGTCCTCCTCCAGCTCCGCCGCGAACTGCCTGGCCGAGGCGTACCTGGTCGCCGGGTCCTTGGCCATCCCGCGCCTGAGCAGGTCGCGCAGCGAGTCGGGCGCGACCTCCAGCGGCACCGGCTCCGCCAGGTGCCTGTCCCGCACGGCCGGGACGTCCAGCGCCCCGTCCTCCTTGACGGCCCGGTACGGGGGCCGCCCCCTGACCGCCTCGAACAGCACGCACGCCGCCGCGTACACGTCCGCCGGCGGCCCCGCCCTGCCCTGCGTCCACAGCTCGGGCGACATGTACTCGGGGCTGCCCGCGGGCACGTCCGGCTCCTCCGCGTGCACGACCACGCCGAAGTCCGCCAGCTTGCTGGTGCCGTCGGCCTGGACCAGGATGTTCTCCGGATTGACGTCGCGGTGCGGCACCCCGCGCTCGTGCGCGGCGGCCAGGGCCAGCAGCGTGCTCTTCAGCACGGTGAGGGCGGCCTCCGGGCTGATCCCGCGGTGCTCGGCCAGCAGCGTACGCAGCGACACGCCGTCCACCAGCTCCATGACGACGGCCGCCCTGGTGGGGGTCTCGACGTACTCGTAGAGCCGGACCACGTTGGGGTCGTCGATCTCCACGAGCTCGTGGGTGTCCGACCGGAAGCGGTCCATGAACTCGGCGTCCCTGCGCAGGGTGGCGTTCAGGTACTTGATCGCCACGTAGGCGCCCGTCTGCTGGTAGGTGGCGAGGAACACGCGGCCGGTACGGCCGGCGCCGAGCTGGCGTACTTCACGGTAACCAGGGACCAAGTCGAACCCCCATCAGCGGCCGTCATCGATTCGACGGTCTCACCCGGGGTTCGGGTTGTCACGACTGGAGATATTTCGCCGGGCGTTAATCCGAAATAACCCTGTGTCGCGGGTGATATGCTGAGGCGTCCCAAGCAAGCGCTCGGCTAAATCTACGGAGGTCGCCCGTGGAGCGCGTGGCCCTGCTGGTGATGGAGATGCAAAGGGGCGTCGTTGGCGATCTCACGAAATTTCCGGATCTGGTGGCGGCCTGTGGGCGGCACGACGTCGTCGCCAACGCCGCCCGCCTCCTCCACACGGCCAGGTCGGCCGGGCTCCCGGTGATCCACTGCACGGCGGCCTTCCGCCCCGACCGGTCCGGCTCCCACACCGGCAACTGCCCGTTCATCGTCTCCCTGCTCAAGGACCCCGGCCACATGCTGGAGGGCACGGCCGCCACCGAGGTCCTCCCGGAGCTGTGGGACGGCGGCGACCTGGAGAGCCGGCGCCACCACGGCTTCTCCCCGTTCACCGGCACCTCGCTCGACATGACGCTGCGCTCCCTGGGCGTCTCCCACGTGGTCGCGCTGGGGGTCTCGCTCAACCTCGGCATCCCCGGGCTCGCGCTGGAGGCGGTCAACCTGGGCTACCGGGTGACCGTGGTCAGGGACGCGGTGGCGGGCATCCCGGAGGAGTACGCGCAGGCCGTACTGAGACACACGATCAGCCTCCTCGCCACCCGCGCCACCACCGCCGACCTGATCGAGGAGTGGAAGTGATGGACGGGCTGCGCCTGGACGGGCGCGTCGCGGTGGTCACCGGGGCAGCGGGCGCGATCGGCGCGGCCATCGCCACGGACCTGACCGCGCTGGGCGCGGAGGTCGTCGTCGCCGACGTGGACCTGCCGAACGCGGAGAAGGTGGCCTCCGGCCTGCCCGGCGCGCGGGCGCTGCCCGTGGACCTGACCTCGCCGGAGTCCGTCGCGGAGTTCGGCGGCGCCGTGGGGCCCGTGGACATCCTGGTGCACAACGCCGGGGTGTCGATCGTGGAGCCGTTCACCGAGAGCGACCCGGCGAACTGGGACCTCATGTGGCAGGTCAACCTGCGCGGGCCCATGCTGCTCACCAAGCTGCTGCTGCCCGGGATGGCGGCCAGGGGGCGGGGGCGGCTGGTGTTCATCTCCTCGGACGGCGCCAGGGCGGGGTCGGGCGGCGAGGGTGCGTACGCGGCGACCAAGGCGGGGCTGTTCGGCCTGGCCAAGACGCTCGCCCGGGAGGCCGCCAAGGCGCACGTCACCTCCAACGTGGTCTGCCCCGGCCCCACGGACACGCCGATGCTCCGCCGGGTGTCGGCGGCCGAGCCGGGGCTGGTGGACAAGATCGCGCGGGGCATCCCGCTGCGCCGCCTCGGCACGCCCGCCGACGTGGCGGGGCTGGTGGCCTACCTCTGTACGGATCGCGCCGCGTACATCACCGGGCAGACGCTGTCGGTGAGCGGCGGCGTGACCATGCAGTGAGCGGCGGTCATGCGGCGGTCAGAGCGAGTCATAGACGGCCTGCACCAGGCGCAGGCCGCGCATGTTGCCGGAGACGGCGTTGGCCATCTTGTTCATGACGTAGCCGATGCCCAGGCCGCGTTCCGGATCGCCGATGCCGAGGGAGCCGCCCAGCCCCGAGTGGCCGAACGTGGTCGCGGACGGCATCGGGAACGTCATCGACGGCCGCATGTAACCCAGGCCGAACGACGTGTCCAGGAAGAGGATGCGGTCGGGGCCGTCCACGCGGGGGCGTACGGCGTCGCGCAGCGTCTCGGGGCGCAGCAGGTCGCCCGCGATCAGCGACCGGTAGAACCCGGCCAGCCCCCTGGCCGTGGTGACGACCCCGGCGGCGGGCCAGCCGGCGCGCAGGATGTCGGGGTGGTTCGCGCCGCCTTTGAGCCGGTGCATGCCGGGATTGCCGAGCGCCCGGTTCATGAGGCTGTGCGGATCGAGCGCGGCCTTGGCCATCTCGGCCACCACGGTCGGCACGGCTTTCTCGGCCTCACCCTGCTCCTCGGTCTCGGCCTGCCCCTCGGTGGCCGCCGGGCCTGCGCCCGTTTGTGGGCGTTCGCCGGCTTGGAGGCGGGCCGTACGGGCGATCACCGAGTCCGGCGCGCCCACCCACAGCTCCAGCCCCAGCGGCCCGGCGATCTCGGCGGACACCAGCTCGCCGACCGACTTGCCGGTCACGCGCCTGACCACCTCGCCCACCAGGAACCCGTACGACAGCGCGTGATACCCGTGCGCCGACCCCGGCTCCCACAGCGGCGCCTGACCGGCGAGCCGGGCGGCGATGGCCGCCAGGTCCCCGAACTCCTCCACCGGCACCGGCTCCTCCACCACCGGCAGCCCGCTCTGGTGCGTGAGCAGGTGCTCGACGGTGATCGCCCCCTTGCCCCGGGCCGCGAACTCCGGCCACACGTCCGCGACGGCCCCCCGGACGTCCACCAGCCCCCGCTCGGCGAGCTGCAGCAGCACGGTGGCGGTGATCGCCTTGGTGCAGGAGTAGGCGAAGGCGGGCGTGCCGTGCTCCCACGGCCGGCCCGTGTGCCGGTCGGCGACGCCGCCCCACAGGTCCACGACCAGCTCGCCGTCCAGGTGGACGGCGAAGGCGGCACCCAGCTCCGCCCCGTCGGCGAGCTGGCGCTCGAACACCTCGCGCACGCGGGAGAAGCGCGGATCGCAGTACATCAGACCTCCGGGAAAGGAAGCGCTTACTTGGTTCACGAGCCTAACAACTGGGGACGATTCGGCCCAGACGATCAGCGCGGCACTCTCAACCTCCTCACCCCGGCCGTGGTGCTCGACGCCCTGCGCAGCGCCACCACGGGCGAGGTGCTGAGCCTGGCCATGCCGATCAGGGGCGCCACCTCCTCGCCCGCCCCCACGACGGTGCCGCACCTGCCGGGCCGCCCGCTGCCGCAGCACTTCATGTCCGTGGACGGCGGCGACTACGCGGCCGGCGCCCGCGCGATCGGGGAGGGCCTGTACGTGGCCGACGACGCGCTGGTCGTCAGCCATCACGGCACCACGACCCATATGGACGCGCTGTGCCACATGTGGTCGGGCGACGAGCTCTACAACGGCCACCCGGCGGCCCGGGTCCGCTCCTACGGGGCGACCAGGTGCGGCATCGAGCAGGTGGGCGGCGTGGTGGCCAGGGGAGTGCTGTTCGACGTGCCGCGGCGCCTCGGCCTCGACCACCTGCCCGCCGACTTCCGGATCCCGGCCGAGCTGCTGGCCGAGATCGCCACGCCGCGGCCGGGGGACGCCGCCGTGATCCGTACCGGATGGCCCGCGGTGTGGGGGCGCTCGCGCGAGGAGTACTGGTCGGGCCAGCCCGGGCTGTCGGCGGAGGCGGGCCGCTGGCTCGCGGCGCACGACGTGTCCGTGGTGGCCTCGGACAACGCGGCCATCGGCGGGCTCAACGCCCGCGGCCTCGCCGACGAGGGCCTCGCCGACGACCTGCACCTCATCCTGCTGCACCGGCACGGCGTCCACCTGATCGAGATGCTGTGGCTGGAGGAGCTGGGGGAGAGGGGGTGTACGGAGTTCGTGTTCGTGGTGGCGCCGCTCAGGATCGAGGGCGGGACGGGCAGCCCGGTGACCCCGCTGGCCATCCTCTGAACGGCCGCGACCAGGCCCTGGAACGCCTCAGTCGATAGTCGGCCACGTCACTGGCAGGCACCGCACCCCGTACACCGAGGCGTCGTGCTTCAGCGGCACCTCGGCGGCGGGGACGGCCAGCCGCAGGCCGGGGAAGCGCTCGAACAGCGCCCGGTAGCCGATGCGCAGCTCGTTCCTGGCAAGCTGCTGCCCCAGGCACTGGTGCACGCCGTGGCCGAACGCCAGATGCCGCCGCGCGTCCGCCCGGTCCAGCCTGAGCACGTCCGGATCCTCGAACACCGCGCCGTCTCGGTTGATCACGGGCAGGGACAGGGCGACCGTCTCGCCCTTCCTGACCAGCTCGCCCGCCACCTCCACGTCCTCCAGCGCCGCCCTGGACGGCGCCCCCTGGTGCAGGATCGACAGCCACCGCAGCAGCTCCTCCACCGCCGCCTCCACTGGGCCCTCCTCGAACGGCAGTCCCTCCTTCAGCAGCGCGAACACGCCCAGGGCCAGCATGTTCGCGGTGGTCTCGTGGCCCGCCACGAGCAGGATCAGCGCGACGTAGGTCAGCTCCTCGTCCGTCAGCTCGCCGGTCAGGCCGCTGATCAGGTCGTCGCCCGGCTCGACCCGCTTGCGGCGTACCAGCTCGCCGAGGTACGCGGTGAGGTCCGCCGTCGCCTGCGCGCCGTCCCCGTCCGGGGCGACGAGGGCGGCGCTGCGGTCCTGGAAGAAGTCGTGGTCGGCGTACGGGACGCCGAGCAGCTCGCAGATGACCAGCGACGGGATCGGCAGGGCGTAGGCCGTCACCAGATCGACCGGCGGGCCCGCCTTGGCCATGGCGTCGAGATGGTCGGCCGCGATCTGCTCGATGCGCGGCTCCAGCAGGCGCATCCTGCGCAGCGTGAACTGCCCGGTGAGCAGGCGGCGGTAGCGCGTGTGCTCGGGCGGGTCGGTGGCGGCGAAGAACCCCGGCGGGGCGGGCCGGGCGGGACCGCCGGGCCGCGCGACGTGCATGGCGGTGTGCTTGAGCTCCTGCCTGGCGCTGAACCTCGGGTCGCCCAGCACGGTACGGGCCGCCGCCATCGTCGTGGCCAGCCAGCCCAGGTGCCCGTCGGCCATCTCCAGCCGGGCCATCGGCGGCAGGCCGCGTAGCCCTGCGGGCGGGTCGAAGGGGCACTCCTGGTTGCGTTCGATGGGAAGTCGCATGATTTTGAGAGTAGACTCTCAATTAAGAGTTGTATAGCTATTCGTGGTCTTCTCCTGCGACTGGACTCTGGGGGCCGGACATCGGAGAATTGCCAGTCATGAGCGATCGACCGGGCCTGCGCGAGCGGAAGAAGGCCAAGACCAGGGCGCTGATCCAGAAGGAGGCGCTGCGGCTCTTCCGGGAGCGGGGGTACGCCGCGACGACGGTCGAGCAGATCGCGGAGGCGGCCGAAGTGGCGCCGAGCACCGTCTTCCGCTACTTCGCCACCAAAGAGGACCTGGTGCTGGTCGACCAGTTCCCGCCCTTCATGGAAGCCCTCCAGTCGGTCCCCGCCCACCTCAAGCCGGTGCCGGCGGTGCGGGCCGCGATGCGGGCGGTGCTGGCCGGGCAGACGGCGGAGGAGTTCGCCGAGAGCGTGGAGCGGGAGAAGCTCATGTTCACGGTGCCCGAGCTGTGGGCGGCCAGCCTGGACAACATCAGCGGCGTGGTCAGAACCATGCACGAGCAACTGGCGGCCAGGGAGGGGCGAGCGGCGGATGATCCGGAGTTGCGCAATGTCACGGGGGCGATCGTGGGGGTGTTGATGGCGGTATGGCTTGACTTGGTAAAGGATCCGACTTTGGACGCTGCCGCCGAACTCGACCAGGCCCTGGCCCACCTGGAAGCAGGCCTCCCCCTATAGCCCCCACCTGCCCCTCACACGCCCACGCGCCCACCACCCTCGCAGGCCCGTCCACCCGCGCCCGTCCACCCGCGCCCGTCCACCCGCGCCCGTCCACCCGCGCCCGTCCACCCGCGCCCGTCCACCCGCTCCCGTCCACCCGCTCCCATGCGCTCGCGTCCGTTCGGTCGTTGGGTGGCCGTGGCAGGCTGGGGTGGTCAGGTGCCGGGGTAGTTGCCGCCGCCGTGTGCCGCGTCCAGGGCGTCGTAGTCGGGGGTGAAGCCGCGCTTCGGTATCGCGTCCACGAACGCCACGTGGCTCGGTTTCTTGTACGACGCCAGCTGCGTCCTGACGTGGTCGACGAGCTCGTCCGCCGTGGCGGTGGTGTCGGGCTTGAGGGCGACGACGGCCTTGACCGCCTGGTGCCAGGTGGGGTCCGGGACGCCGATGACGGCGGCGTCGGCCACGGCCGGGTGGGACTTGAGGACGCGTTCCACCTCGGCCGGGTAGATGTTCTCGGCGCCCGATTTGATCATCCGGAGCTTGGGGCCGATGAAGGTGATGGTGCCGTCGGGTTCGCGGCGGCCGAGGTCGCCGGTGTGGTGCCAGCCGTACGCGGACTTAGCCGCATTTAAGTCGGGCCGGGCGAAATATCCGGAAAAGAGGGTCTTGCCGCGGGCGCAGATCTCGCCCACCTCGCCGGGCGGCAGCTCGGTCCCGTCCGGGGCCAGGATGCGTACCTGGACCAGCGGAGAAGGACGCCCCGCGAAACCCGAGCCCCCATCCGCCAGCCCGAGGAACGTGAGCATCCCGCCGACCTCGGTCTGCCCGTACCCGCCCATCTTGGACCGGCACCACGGAGAGCCGTCCACCGTGATCATGCTGTCCCACTCGGCCGAGTGGGAGACGAACCGCAGCGACGACAGGTCGTACTTGCCCCCGGCGTTCGCGGCCGTCACCGCGTCGATCATCGGCCCGAACAGGAACGCCTGCGTCACCCGTTCGGCGTCGATCAGGCGGCAGACCTCCTCGGCGTCGAAGGCGGGGGTGAACACGTTCGTGCCGCCGATCTGGAACGTGGCCAGGCAGAACATCATCGTGCCCACGTGGAAGAGCGGGCCGTTGTTGAGGAAAGTGAAGCCGGGCTCCATCTGGCGTACGACGAGGAGCGAGGCGCTGTGGGCGACCAGGGCGGCGCTGCTGAGCAGGGCCGCGTTCGGGCGTCCGTCGAAGGCGGCGGTGTAGAGGGCGAGGACCGGCTCGCCGTCGTCCACCTGCGGGAAGTCCCTCGGGGATCCGCTCGCCACCAGCCGCTCGTACTCGTCCCCGGCCCGCACCCACGTGCTCTCGGACACGGCCGTCGTGGCGTCCGAAGGCTCCCATACGACGACCTTGGGGGTCAGATCGGACAGTACGAACCGCAGCTCGTCCTCCGACTGCCGCCAGTTGGCCGGGCAGAGGATCGCGCCCAGGCGCGAGCAGGCCAGCAGCAGCTCCAGTACGGCGTGGGAGTTCTGGCCGAGCCACACCACCCGCTCCCCGGCCGCCACACCTCGCCCCGCCAGGGCGTCGGCCAGCCGGGTCACCCGGGCGTCGAGCTCGGGGTACGTACGCCGTACATCCCCGTCCACCACCGCCGTGACCTGGGGACGGCTGCGGGCGTGATCGGCGAGGAGGTCCGACAGGGACAGGCTGTGGATCATCTGAGCCTCCCGAGGGGTTACCGGAACGCGGGCATGACTTCGGCGGCGAAGAAACGCATGATCCGCTTCATGTCCTCCAGCGGCATCGGGCGGGTGCTGCCGAAGTCGCACAGGAGGTTCGAGAAGCCGGAGTCGCGCAGGAGGGAGATCTGCTCGATGGCCCGCGCCGGGTCCCCGATCACGTCGAGTTGCTCCCACCGGAAGTCGGTCGACAGCGTGCCGCCCTTGAGGTAGCGGTCCTGGTAGTACTCGAAGCCCTGCGCGGCCCGGCCGGTCTTCGGGTCGATGGGGGCGCTGCGCTCGTTGAAGATCCGCGAGCGGTCGAACGACGCCTCGAACCGCGCCTGGTCCTCGCGGGCCTGTTCCAGCGTGGGGGCCACGTACACGCTGCGCGCCACCACCAGCTCCGCGCCCTCGGGGTGGCCCGCCTGCGCGGCCGTCTCCCGCCAGGTCTCCGCCGCCTTGACGACCTTGCGGAACGGCGCCGCCGGGTCGGCGAGAATGGGCAGCCCGCGCTCGGCGTACATGGTCACGGTCTCGGGGGAGACGGCCGCCACGTGCATCGGCGGGTGCGGCGACTGCAGCGGCCTCGGGACGAGGCTCACCTCGGAGCCGGTCTTGTAGAACTTCCCCTCATGCTGGTACGACTCCTGCGTCCAGAGCCCGACGATGACCTCCAGCGCCTCGTTGAACCGGTCGCGCGCCTCCGCCAGGTCGATCCCGAACCCCTCGAACTCGAAGCTCTGATACCCCCGCCCGATCCCCAGGTCCAGCCGCCCTCCGGAGAGCACGTCCACCATCGCGGCCTCCTCGGCCACGTGAACCGGGTTGTGCAGGGGCAGCACCACGATGCCCGTGCCGAGCCGGATGCGGGAGGTGCGGGCGGCGGCGTGGGCCAGCATCGTGAACAGGTTGGGGACGACGCCGTAGTCCCGGAAGTGGTGCTCGGCCAGCCGTACCCCGTCGAACCCCAGCTCCTCGGCCAGCTCGACGAGCTCCAGATGGTAGTCATAGACGTCCTTGAAGCTGTGGCCGTCGAAGCGGTGGAAGAGGTGGAAGGTCGAGAACTTCATGCGGCGACCTCTCGGCAGGCAACTAAACCAAGCGCTCGCTTGGGAGCGTACCACGCCGGCCAGGAACGCCCCAGGGCCCGGGAGAAACGCATGACCTTCCACGAAGGCGGCGCTTCGCGCCAAGGGGCTCCAGACAGCGCCTCCCAGGAGGGACTCCGCCCCCCTTCGACCCCCCGAAACCCCCGCTCGCTTCGCTCGCCAGCCCCCACCCCTTACTCGATTACCGGCCTGACCTGCTGGAGCTTCGCTCGCCACAGACCGCCCGTTGCGTGGTTACCGGATGGGCTCGCTGGAGCCCTCTCCCGCCCGCGAGAGGACGGTCGGCCTGCGGATCGGTGCGGCAGGCCTATGCGAGGCGACCGAAGGCGTGGAGCGGTGATGCCGGCGGGACCGCGGTCGTGGGCGTCTACGCCTCTGTAAGGGCGTAGAGCAGGGCGTTCATGCTGGTCCCGCTGACGAGGTCACGCTTGTCGATCAGACGGCGGATGTCCGTGAGCGGCACCCACTCGATGCGTTCGGACTCCCACGCCTCGGTAGGCGGGCCGATGTACCGGGCGCTGTCGGCGCGGAAGATGTGATGCTCGGAGTCGGAGATGCCGCTGGTGGGCTGTGTGTAAAGCAACGGACGCAAGGGACCGGGCCGCCAGCCGGTCTCTTCCTCGACCTCCCGGGCAGCGGCCGCGATCGGCTCCTCACCGTCGTCGACCTTGCCGATGGGGAGTTCGACGAGGCGCTCGGATGAGGACCGGGGCCGCCGGTCGCGTCGATCCGCTGCAGCGCGCTCACGAACCCGGCCAGTTCCTCCGTGGTCTCATCTGGCAGCCACCAGTAGACCGACCAGGGGAACGGGTAGACCTCCCCGGGCTCGCCCTTCGCGAGCGGCTCGGAGATCGGCAGCGGCAGGTGCGGGGCGAGCCGCGGCAGCCATTCGTGCTCGCGGTCGTAAGCGCCGTGCGCGGCGCCGCCGGACCGGCGGCGCCGCGCTGGGGCAGATCACCGACGCCCTGTTCGAGACGGGCGGTCAGTACCGCCGCAACGTCTAGCAGTAGCTGGCGCCATTGAACTTGCGCGGCGCCTTGGGCACGGTGCTGGAGATGGTCTGGCCGGGGTCGACGGTGAAGCAGCGGCCGTCGGCCCCGTACGACCAGTCGATGCGGTAACGCATCCGGCGGCCGCAGTCGTTGCGGGCGTAGCCGGTCTTCTTGACCCAGCCGCTCTTCTGCCAGATGGCGACGCAGGCGGGGGTGTTGCCCTGTGCCTTTGCGGCTTCGGCGACGGCGCTGGTCGGGGCGGCCGTCAGCATGGCGATGGAGGCCGCGCCGCCGATGGCCAGGGCGCTGAGCGACTTGCGAAGCTTGATGTTCATCGTCGTCTTCCTCTCGTGTGTTGTGGCTGATGAGAGGAAGGTAGGTGCGGCAGTGTTGAGCCCATGTTGAGGATTCGTCGAGGCGGATGCCCGGGCACGTGACGGCCCGTACGGTCAGTACCTCGCGCGCCGGCCCATCGCGCTCACGCCGCAGCTCGGCCATGCGGGCATGACCGGCGCCCAAGAGAGGACCGTCGGGTACGTCGACGACGTGCCGGCCGCCGGATTCGTCCCGCACGTCACCGCGAGGTCAGGGTGAGGCTCCAGGCGAGCAGCCCGAACGCGGCGGTGGAGGTGACCACCCGGACGAGGTTCCAGCCGATCCACCGGGCCTCGTCGAACCGCTCGCGTACGGCCGCCACGTCGATGCGCGCGGGGTCGCCAGCGTTCTTGATCATGTCGTTGAGCGGCACGTTCACGGCGATCGTGATGACCACCGCGACCGCATAGAGGATCAGCGCGGCCACGATCCAGGGCAGGGCCCGCTGCCCGATGTGGGTGAACGCGGCCAAGGCGGTGAAGATCAGGGCGCCGAAGAAGCAGAGGCCGATGAACCACACGTTCATGATCGCGCGGTCGGTCGCCTGGAACGCTGCCACGAATGTCCGATCGTCGGTCCGCCCGAGACCGGGCATGATCGTATGCGCGTACAGGGCGAACGCCCCTGCCGCCAGGCCCATCGCCAGCGTGGCGGCCATCAGGGTGGTGACGCGAAGAGTTTCCATGATCGTTCTCCTCAGGAGTTCCAGATACCGGTGGACGCCGTCTCGCGGGCGTAGTCGTCGAAGTCGCGGGGCTCCCGGCCCAGGGCGCGCTGGACGCCGTCCCCGAGGTGGGCGTTGCGGCCGTCGAGCACGGTGGTCAGTACGTACATGATCAGTTCGGCCAGCTCGGCGGGGACCTGCTCGACCGCCAGCGCCGCCGCGTACGCCTCCTCGGAGACCCGCGTGAAGGCGAGGTCGCGACCGCTCGCGCGCCCGATCGCCGCCACCGCCTGCTCGAACGTCAGCAGCCGCGGCCCGGTCAGCTCGTAGATCTCCCCGGCGTGGCGATCGGAGGTGAGCGCGGCGGACGCCACGTCGGCGATGTCCTCGACGTCGACGAACGGCTCGCCCACCGGCCCCACCGGGAGCGCCACGCGGCCGGTGCGTACGGCGTCGAGCAGGTAGTTCTCGCTGAAGTTCTGGTTGAACCAGGCACAGCGGACCACCGTCCACTCCGCCCCCGAAGCCGCGACCGCCTTCTCGGCCAGCCGCGCCTCCTCCTCGCCACGGCCCGAGAGCAGGACCAGGCGGCGTACGCCGATCGAGACGGCCAGGTCGGAGAAGGCGGCCACCGCGTCGGCGGAGCCGGGCAGGGCCAGGTCCGGGTAGTAGGAGACGTACGCGGCGGTGACGCCTTCGAGCGCGTGCTCCCAGCTGTTGCGATTCGCCCAGTCGAAGGGGACGCCGCCCGACCGGGTGCCGATCCGCACCGGTACGTCACCTCTGGTGAGCCGCTCGGTGATCCTGCGTCCGGTCTTGCCGGTACCGCCGGTGACCAGGGTCAATGTCGTGTTTCGCATGCCTTTACGATCTCGGCCGCGAGGCCCGGCAACAACGAGCGGATCGGCAACGATCGTTAACCTGGGTATTTATGGAACGCCGTGACCTCGAGATCTTTCTGATCCTCGCCGAGGAGCTGCACTTCGGCCGTACCGCCGAGCGCCTGCACGTCTCGACCGCCATGGTCAGCCAGACGATCAAGAGCATCGAGCGGCGCATCGGCGTACCGCTGTTCGAGCGGACCAGCCGGCGGGTCGCGCTCACCCCCGTCGGGCGCCGCCTGGAGGAGGACGTACGGCCGGCGTTCCTGCAGATCGAGGAGGGCATCGCCCGGGCCGTGGCGGCGGGCAGGGGCGTCACCGGGACGCTGCGCGTGGGCTTCGTCGGCACGGCGATCGGCCAGTTCGTCATAGGGGTCGCCGACCGGTTCTCGGCGCGCCACCCCGAATGCGAGGTGCGGATCATCGAGAACCGGTACGCCGACGGCACGTCACAGCTGCACGCCGACGAGATCGACCTTCTGCTGGCCGGTGCGCCGTCCCTGGAGGACGACCTCGCCGAGAGCCCCGTGCTGTTCCGTGAATCGCCGGTGCTGGCCGTCTCCGCGCGCCACCCCTTCGCCAGGCGCGAGTCCGTGGCGATGGCGGACCTCACCCGCGACCAGGTGCTCATGCCGCGCTCGCTCAGCCAGGAGGTGGACGAGCTCGTCGTGCCACCGCTCGAAGGGCTGCGCCGCGGGCCGTCGTTCAGCACGATCCAGGAGATGCTCGCGCTGATCGGAGCGGGTAAGGGCGTCTTCCCCGTGCCCGCGCACGCCGTCCACTACGACTCGCGGCCGGACGTCGCCTATGTGCCCATCCGCGACGGGCAGCCGTTCGCGTGGCGGCTCATCTGGCGCGCCACGGCGGAGTCGGCCCGCATCCGCGCCTTCGTCCAGGCGGCCGAGGACGCCGTCAAGGACGACCCCAGCCCCCTGATCCCCTGACCGCGGCACGGGCGGCCTCGAACAGCAGCCGGCTCGGCAGCCCGCATTTCAGCTGGGTGTTTCGCCACGCTCCTGCGCGGAGCCGGATGACCCTTGGAATCCGCTTTGAGGCTGACGAGGTCTTGGTGTGCGGCTTGTTCGGGGGGAGTGTTCCGCCCGTCGAATACGGGAGCTCCTGCACACCCCGTTGTTCCCGCGATGACTGCATCGCTCGGGCCCCGCCCACCCCGGAGTACTCCCACGCCCTCGTCGACCTCGCTCCAGGTGCGGGGCGAGCCGCGGCAGCCATTCGTGCTCGCGATCCACCTGCCCGACCCACCGGGGATAGCGCGGCAATCGTACGGACATGTCCGTGCCGAGCCGGAACGTCGCGTTGTCCATCCCGGATCGCGGCACGGCGGAGAGAGGCAGACCGGCCCACTGGGGGAACTGCGCCTCCAGTAGGCGGCGGACAAGGGCCTCATCGATCAGCAGGGTGGTCGGGGTCGAGCGTTGGCACGGACGTCTCCTTCTGAGGAGAGCGGTGCGATCAGCAGGTGGCCGGGGTCAGGCGTCGACACGGACGTCTCCTTCTGAGGAGAGCGGTGCGATCAGCAGGTGGCCGGGGTCAGGCGTCGACACGGACGTCTCCTTCTGCGGGAGAGGTGCGGGAGGGGCGCAGGACCGGGGCGAGCAACGTCAGCAGCACGACCACGCACGTGATCAGCGCGAACGCGGTGGGGTAGCCGAGCGCGCCTGCGACCCAGCCCGTCACGGCCGGGGCGATCAGGCCCGACAGGTACGTGATCGTCGCCACGCCCGCCACGCCCTCGCCCGGAGTCGTGCCCGCGTTGCCCGCCGCCGCGATCACGAGCGGCACGATCACCGCGATGCCCAGCCCGACCAGGGCGAACCCGGCGATGCCGAGTGCGGGCGTGCGGGCCGCGACCACGAGGGCGCCACCGACCGCCGCCACGGCACCGCCCGCCCTGACAGTCGCCACCGGACCGATCCGGCGGATGACGTGGTCGCCCAGCAGTCGCGTGCTCGCCATGCAGAGCATGAAGACGGTGTATCCGGCGGCGGCCAACCCGGGACCGGCGGCGGTGACGGCGGTGAGGTAAACGGCGGACCAGTTCGAACTGGCGCCCTCCGCGAACGTCGCGCAGAACCCGACCAGCCCGATCACCAGGATCCCGCGCGTGGGGAGCGCGAACCGCCGCGGCGCCGGCACGTCGCGCCGGGCACCCGCCCTCCCGCTGTCGGGGAGGGGGTTATGCCCGGAGCTCGCTATTCCGCTGTCGGGAAGGGGAGTGTGCCCGGCCCCTGCCATTCCGCTGTCGGGAAGGGGAGTGTGCCCGGCCCCTGCCATTCCGCTGTCGGCGAGGAGGCCGCGTCCGGCCCCTGCTATCCCGCTGTCGGGAGGGGGGTTGTGCGCGGAGTCCGCCATTCTGCTGTCGGGGAGGAGGCCGCGTCCGGCCGCCGCTCCGAGGCCGAGTAACGCGAGCGACATGGCTCCGAGGTGGATCCGGGCGTCGATGCCCGCGTGTGCGGCCAGGGCGCCGAGTCCGCCGGCGGCCAGGCTGCCGACGGACCACATGCCGTGCAGCCCCGACATGATCGAGCGGCCCAGATGCCGTTCGAGGAGGACGGCGTGCGCGTTCATCGCGACGTCGCACATGCCCGCCGCCGCCCCGAACAGCAGGAAAGCCCCGAACAGCCACACGGGCGACGGCGAGAGCGCGGGGAGGGCCAGACCCGCGCACCACAGCGCGAGGAGGACGCGGGTGGCGGCGCGGTTGCCGAAGCGGTAGGCGAGGCGGCTGGCCATCGGCATGCCCACGAAGGCGCCGATCGACGGGCACAGGAGGGCGAGGCCGAGGGCGCCAGGGGTGAGGTGCAGGTGCTCCTGGATCCAGGGGATGCGCGTGGACAGGCTGCCGGCGACGGCGCCGTGCGCGACGAAGACGGCCGCGATGGCACGGTGATGGCTCATGAGCCGAAAATTATCAGGCAGGCTTCCTGATGAAAAGAGGTTTTAGGCAGGGTTCCTGATTATTATGGGGACCGTGAAGACCGCCACCCCCGCCCTGGCCCGAGCGATCAACGACCGGCTGGCCCTCGACCTGCTGCTGGAGCACGGGCCGCTGACCGCGCCCCAGCTCCGCACGCTGACCGGGTTGTCCAGGCCCACCGTGTCCGACCTGATCGAACGGCTCATTGCGGGTGGCCTCGTCGAGGTCACGGGCGAGAGCGGCGAGGTTCGGCGGGGGCCGAACGCACGCCTGTACGGGCTGGTGGCGGACCGGGCCCACGTGGCCGGGGTGGACGTACGGCGCGACGCCGTCAACGTCACGGTCGCCGACATCGCCGGGCGGGTGGTCAGCGAGGCCAGTACGACGATCGGCGCGAGAGCCGACCTGGCGGCCCTCATCGCGAAGGTGGTCGGGGACGCGGTGGGCCGGCGGGCGCTGGACACGGTCGTGGTCGGAGCGCCGGGGCTGGTCGATCCGCGTGATGGGGAGCTGGTGTCGCCCAACGACGTGCCCGGGTGGCGGCGCGGCATGATGGGGTCCGTACGCGAGCGCCTGGGCGTGCCCGTGATCCTGGAGAACGAGGTCAATCTCGCCGCCATCGCCGAGCTCCGCACCGGAGCCGCCGTCGGGAGCGAGGACTTCGTGCTCCTGTGGCTGGACGACGGGGTGGGAGCGGCGGTCGTGCTCGGGGGCCGGCTGCGCCGGGGGGCGTCGGGCGGCGCGGGGGAGATCGGGTTCCTGGAGGTCGGGGGTGTGGCGTTCTGCGAGCTGTTGAACGCCGAGATCACACGGAGGTTCGACCAGGACGAGCTCGCCCGGCGGATCGCCCAGGGTGCCTTCGCCTACGCCACCCTCCTCGACCCGGGGCTCGTCGTCCTCGGCGGGAGGACGGGGCATGAGGGCGGGGACGGGCTGGCCGAGCTGGTGGCCGACCACTTGCGCGCCCTGGCCCCGGCGCCCACGGAGGTCCGCGCCAGCACGGTCACGGGCAACGCGGTCCTCCAGGGTGCCGTGCTGACCGCCCTCGACGTGGCCCGCGACCGCGTCTTCGGCTGACGTTCCTGTCACGTCCTGCCTGGTGGTCGAACCGCCGACCCCGTCCGCCCGACCCCGGTCTGTCGACCCGGTCTCCCGATTGCGACACTCGGCGGTGACCTCCGGCGGTGACCTCCGGCGGTGACCTCCGGCGGTGACCTCCGGCGGTGACCTCTGGCGGTGACCTCTGGCGGTGACCTCCGGTGGTGGGCTCCGGCGGGGTGACGTGCCGCTTGTGAGTGCCCCGCGCCCATCCTGAGGCCGTCGGGTGGGCGGTTGCGTTTCCCTGGAGGGGTCAGGTGAGGGCGGTGATCAGGCCTATGGTCAGTGCCGTGCGTTCCGCGATGTGCTCCACCAGCACATGCTCGTGCCGCGCATGCGCCCCGTCCCCCACCGCACCCATCCCGTCCAGCACCGGCCGGCCCAGTGCCGAGACGAAGTTCCCGTCGCTGGCGCCCCCTACCGACACCTCGTCCAGCAGCCAGCCGAAGCTGGCCGCCACCTCCTGGGCCTCCTTGAACAGTCGCTGGGAGGCTGCGTTCGGTGTCATGGGCGGGCGGTTCCACTCGCCGGTGGCCGAGATGGTTACCCGGGGGTCCGACGCCTTCAGGCCGGCGAAGACGTCGTCGATTCGTCCCATCTCGGCTGGATCCGTGACGCGTACGTCGATTCCGCAGCTCGCGTCCCCGGCTGTCACGTTGCGTCCGGTGCCGCCGCTGATCAGGCCGACGTTCACGGTGGTCCCGCGCTCGCGGGAGCCGGCCCGGGCCAGGGTGGTGACGATCTCGGCCAGGGCGTGGATGGCGCTCGCCCCCGCGTACGGGTCGAGCCCCGCGTGCGCCTCCACCCCGGTCACGCTCACATTGAACAGCCCCACGCCCTTCCTGGCGGTCTTGAGCGCTCCGTCCTGGGAGGCTTCGAAGACGAGGGTCGCCAGCGCGTACTCGCTGGCCGCCTCGATGTGCGCGCGAGAGGCGGGGCTGCCGATCTCCTCGTCCCCGTTGAAGAGGTAGCGCACGCTCGGATGCGGCAGCCCGAGCTCGCGCAGCCCGCGCAGGGCCCAGATCGACTGGACGAGGCCCGTCTTCATGTCGAACACGCCGGGCCCCGTCGCCTTGCCGTCCACCACCGCGAACGGCCACGCGGCCAGCGTCCCCGTCGGCCAGACGGTGTCGTAGTGGCTGAGCATGAGCACGGTGCCGGGCGCGGTGCCCCGGTAGATCAGCTCCAGGATGTCGCCGTACGACCCGCCGTCGTGCAGAACCTCCTCGTCCGGTGTCCCGAGGCGTTCGACGGCCCGGCCGCGGATCTCGCGCAGCCCCTTGACCAGCATGGCCTTGTCGTAGCTGTGGGTTTCCAGCTCCACCGCGGCCTTGAGGTCGTCGAGCATGGCCGGGAGGGCCTGCCGGGCCCAGTCGGTGATCAACACGAGGTCCTTTCTAGGGAATCGGGAGGTGGAAAGGAGGCGGAGGAGTCCGGGGAGGAGGCGGAGCGGGAGAGTTCCGCGGAGGGCGGGAATGCGGGGGAGGTCGGGAAGTGGGAGCCAGGGGCGAGGGGGAGGCCGAAAGCTCCGGGGAGGAGGAATCGGAGAGTTTCCGAGGAGGAGCGGGAGACGAGGGAGTACGGGAAGCCCGGGAACCGCAGGGAGGAGGGGGAGGCCGGGGAAGTGGGGGCCGGGGGCGAGAGGAGGCCGAAAGGTCCGGGGAGGAAGTTTCGAGGAGGAGCGGGCGACGAGCGAGTCCGGGAAGCTCGGGAACCGCGGGAAGAGGGGGAGGCCGGGGATGAGGAGGCTGGGGGCGAGGGGGAGGCGGTTGGCGGGGCGATGGGTATTGACTCGACCTGGCGCGCCAGCACGCGCTCCGTGACCACGGTGATCGTGGCCGCCAGCACCAGGGAGGAGGCCAGCGAGAAGAAGTAGTTGGCCAGCGGCGTCACCGCATAGGCCGGATCGACGGTATGCGCCGCAGCCGTCGTGAGCCCCGACAGGATGGCGTCGGTCGGCGTGATCAGCGGGTTGGCGTCGTACCCCGCCGAGATCGACACGGACGCCACCACGATGCCCAGGAGCGGGCTGCGCCCCACCGCGCGGAAGGCCAGCGCGCCGAGCGGGATGAGCACGACGTACGCGGCGTCGGAGGCCACGTGCGCCACCATGCCGGTGAACGCCGGCGCGAACGTCACCCACTTCGGCGACACCCTCGACACCCCGGCGCGCAGCACGGCGGCCAGCAGTCCCGATCGCTCGGCGACCGCGACGCCGAGCATGACGACCAGGATCGTGCCGGGCGGCGGGAACGAGGTGTAGTTCGTGACCGCGTCCCCGACCATCATCCGCACGCCGTCGGCGGACAGCAGGCTCTCGGCCACGACGGTCTTGCCCGTCGCCGCATTGACCGCCGGCACCCCCTGCCGCCGGCAGACCCCAGCTGACCAGCGCAAGTAACGCGGCCAGGATGGCGAACAGCCAGAACGGATGGGGCAGCCGGTTGCCCAGCCGCTCGATCCCGCCCAGCAGCCGAAGGAGCGCGTTCAGGGACCCCGAACGAGTCACCATCTCGGACGCGCCTCCTTCCCGCATTTCGGTCAACCATTACATGCGGTAAGGAAGCGTCCTGACAAGAGTCAGGTCAAGGCGACCGGCTCGCGGAGCGGGAGCCGTACCTCGAACCAGGTCTCGCCCGGAACCGAGCGCACCTTGATCTCCCCGCCGTGCCGCCCGGCCACGATCCGGTACGAGATGTCCAGGCCGAGACCCGTGCCCTGACCCACGCTCTTCGTCGTGAAGAACGGCTCGAAGATCCGGTCCTTGATCGCCTCGGGCACGCCGGGGCCGGTGTCGCCGATCTCGACGATGGCCTCGTCCTCGTCGTGCGCCGTGCGGATCGTGAGCGTGCCCTCGTCGCCCATCGCGTCGAGCGCGTTGTGGATGAGGTTCGTCCAGACCTGGTTGAGCTCGCCCGCGTAGCAGGGGATGGGCGGCAGCGTGCGGTCGTAGTCGGTGACCACGGTGATGCCCGGCGGGATCTTGCCGCGGAAGATCGCGACCGTGCTGTCGAGCAGGTCGTGCACGTCGGCCTGCTGGAACGGCGCCCGGTCCATCTGGGAGTACTGCTTGGCCGAGCCGATCAGCGACGTGATGCGCTCGGTGGCCTCGGTCACCTCGTTGAGCATCTGGGAGATCTCGATCGCCTTGGCCAGCCACTGCACCGCGGCGGGAGCGCGGTCCTCGCCCACCTTGGCGCGGATCTTGTCCAGCGCCTCGGACGTGAGCCCGGCGGTGACCAGCGCGGGCGCCAGGTCCCACGCGTCCTCGACGCCCAGCTCCTCCAGCGCTTCGCCCAGCTCGTCCTCGGCGTCGGACATCTCCAGCGGGCTGCGCTGGGGCAGCTTGCCCAGGTTGGCCGTGCAGGACTCCTGCCACTCGATCAGCGTGCGCAGCTTCTCCGGCGGGATGCCCTCCTCGGCGAGCTGGGCTAGCTGGAGCCGCGAGGTCTTGATCAGCGAGCGCAGCTCGCTCGCGGCGCGCACCGCCGCGGCGGCCGGGTTGTTCAGCTCGTGCGTGAGCCCGGCCGTGATCGTGCCGAGCGCGGTCAGCCGCTGCCGCCGGTCGATGATCTCCCTCTGCATCCGGCCGCCCGACAGCATGCCGTCGAGCAGGTGCATCGCCATCGGGAACCACTCGGCCACGATGTAGGCGAACTTCTTGGCCGGCAGCATGAACATCCGCGTCGGCGCGGTGGTCCGCAGCGTGTGCTGGTACGTCTGCGGCGCCCGGTCGCCGAGGTAGGCGCTGGTGGCGCCGCCGTAGACGCCCGGCTGCGACGTACGGGGCATCGCCACGGTCCCGGCGCTGACCGTCTCGCTGATCATCTGGATCTCGCCGTCGAGCAGCACCGCGAAGCACTCGGCCGGCTCGCCCTGCTGGAGGATCACCTCGTCCTGGCCGAACGTGCGTACCTGCCCGCTGTTGGCCAGCTTGGTGAGCTGCTCGTCGTTCAGCCGCTCGAAGAGGAAGAGCTTGCGCAGTTCATCGATGTCGATGTTGGTCATTGCTTCTCCAAGTAGCGATGCACGAGCGCGACGGCCATCGCGCCCTCGCCGACGGCGGAGGCCACTCTCTTGATCGAGTCGGCGCGTACGTCACCCGCGGCGAGCACCCCGGGCACGTTCGTCTCCAGGAAGTACGGCTCGCGCCGCAGCGGCCAGTTACGCGGCCGCTTCCCGCCCTGCACCAGGTCGGGCCCGGTCAGCACGAACCCCTTCTCGTCGCGCTCGATCGTGTCGCCCAGCCACGAGGTGTACGGCTCGGCCCCGATGAACACGAACAGCCACTGCGCGTCGACCGTGCGCTGCTCGCCCTTGGTCGAGAGCGTCAGCCGCTCCAGGTGGTCGTCGCCTTCGCCACCGACGACCTCCGTCTGGAGGTGCACCTCGATGTTGGGGATGGCGGCGATCTGCTCGATGAGGTAGTACGACATGGACTTCTCCAAACCGTCACCCCTCACCAACAAGTTGACCTTGCTCGCGAATCCCGACAGGTAGACGGCGGCCTGACCCGCCGAGTTGGCCGCACCCACGATGTAGACGTCGGTGTCCTGGCAGGAGGGCGCCTCGGTCAGGGCGGCGCCGTAGAAGACGCCCCGGCCGGTGAACTCGTCGAGCCCCGGCGCCTCCAGCCGGCGGTAGGTGACGCCGGTCGCCAGGATCACCGCGTGCGCGGCGATCTCCCCGCCGTCCTTGAACCCGACCACCCGAGCCTGCCCGCGCGGCTCCAGCGAGACGACCTTGCGCGCGGTCAGCAGCTCCGCCCCGAACTTCAGCGCCTGCCTGCGCGCCCGGTCCGCGAGCTGCTGCCCGGAGACGCCGTCGGGGAAGCCCAGGTAGTTCTCGATCCTGGAGCTCTGCCCCGCCTGGCCGCCCGAGGAGTAGGCCTCGACCAGCACGGTCTTCAGCCCCTCCGAGGCGCCGTAGACGGCCGAGCCGAGCCCGGCCGGCCCGCCGCCCACCACGATCAGGTCGTAGAAGTCGGTGGCCGGAGTGGTCGACAGGCCCACCACCGCCGCCAGCGCGGCCTGGTCGGGGGACTCCAGGGTGGTGCCGTCGGCGGTGACCACGAGCGGCAGGTGGCAGCCCTCGCCGGCCGCCTTCACCAGCTGCACGCCCTCCGGGTCCTCCGCCAGCATCCACCGGTACGGCACGTGGTTGCGGGCCAGGAAATCACGCACCTTGTACGACTGCGCCGACCACCGGTCGCCCACCACCCGCAACTCGGACCGCTCGATCCGGTCCGTGCGCATCCAGGCGTCGAGCTGGCCGTCGATCACCGGGTAGAACTTCTCCTCCGGCGGGTCCCACGGCTTGAGCAGGTAATGGTCCAGGTCCACCACGTTGATCGCCTGGATCGCGGCGTCAGTGTCGGCGTAGGCGGTCAGCAACACCCTGCGCGCGTACGGATACATGTCCATGGCGGCTTCGAGGAACTCCACGCCGTTCATCTGCGGCATGCGGTAGTCGGCCAGGATGGCCGCCACCTCGTCGCCCCGCAGCCGCATCTCCCGGACGGCCTCGATGCCGTCCCGGGCCGCCTCGGCGCGGACAATCCGGTATTCCTGGCCGTAGCGGCGTCTCAGGTCGCGGGCCACCGCCCGAGAGACGCCCGGATCGTCATCAACGGTAACGATGACCGGCTTGTCCATGTCTTCTCCCCACTCGTCCCTACAGGAAGCATGTCATGTGCGGGGGAGTCAGTAAGCACTCGCTCATATCATGGTCGGATGCGTACACGCGATCGCATCGTCGACGCCGCCGAGCAGGCGATTCGGGAGTTCGGCATCGCGGGTGCCACCACCAAGCGTATCGCCCAGCAGGCCGGCTGCTCCGAGGCGCTGCTCTACAAGCACTTCGCCGGCAAGGAGGCGCTGTTCCTCGCGGTGCTGCTGGAGCGGCTGCCCGCGCTCCGCCCCGCGCTGGAGCGGCTGCGGGCGAGCATCGGGCAGGGCGACCTGGCCGGCAACCTCGCCGAGTTCGCGCTGATGGCGCTGGAGTTCTACACCAAGGCCGCGGCCATCGCCTCCGGCCTGCTGGCCGACCCGTCGCTCATGGCGGGGTTCAGGGGCATGCTGGCCGCCAACGACATGGGCCCGCACCTGCCGATCCGGGCGCTGGCCGAGATCCTGCGGGCCGAGCAGCGCGGCGGCCGGCTCGACGAGGGGATCGACGCCGACGCCGCCGCGTCGATGCTGATGGGCGCCTGCTTCCACCGGGCGAACCTGTCGTACTACATCGACCTGCCGGAGGCGGACGAGACCTGGGCCGCCGCGATCGCGCGCACCCTGGTGCGCAAGTGACGCCCGTCAGGCGATGACGCGGCTCTCGCCGCCGTCCACCAGCATCGAGATCCCGTTCACGAACGAGGCCCGCTCGCTGGCCAGGAACGCCACCACGTCACCGACCTCCTCCGGGCTGCCGACGCGCCCGATCGGCACCGCCTCGCCCCGCCGGGCCAGCCCCTCCTCGTCGCCCGCCAGCGTCCGCAGCCGATCGGTGTCGATCGGGCCCGGCATCACGTTGTTGACCAGCACGCCGTCGCGGGCGACCTCGCGGGCCAGCGTGCGCACGACGCCGGCCACGGCCGAGCGGGTGGCGTTGGACAGGGCCAGGCCGTCCAGCGCCTCGCGGGCCGACCTGCTGGTGATCGTGACGATGCGGCCCCAGCCGCGCGAGCGCATCTCGGGCAGGACCGCGTACATCAGGCGTACGGTGCCGAGCAGGTTGCGCTGGACGGCCACGTCCCAGTCGGCCAGGCTCGTCTCGTCGAAGCGGCCGGCCGGCGGCCCGCCGGAGCTGGCCACCAGGATGTCGATCGGGCCGAGCACGTCACGCGTCTCCTCGACCACCCGCCGGGCCGCGGCCGGGTCCTCCACGTCGGCCAGCACGGCGTGCACGACCTTGCCGTACTCCTGCAACTGCACGACCGCCTCCGCGAGCCGCTCCGGGTTGCGGGCGGCGACGCAGACGTCGCAGCCCTCCCGCGCGAGGCTCTTGGCGGCGGCGAGCCCGATGCCCGCGCTGCCTCCGGTGACGAGGGCGACCTTGCCCGAGATGCCGAGATCCATAGGGGCGACTATAGATCGTCAGGGGGGGCCGCGACCTCTGCGTCGGGGGTGACGCGGGTGAGCTTGTCGGGGTTGAGCAGGCCGTAGATGCGCGTGATGAGGCCGTCGCGGATGTCGATCAGCACGACCTGGCGGTTGCCCGCGACCCGCGTCCAGAGGGCCGGCTGGCCGTTGACCTCGATCAGCCGGGAGTCGGCGAAGTCGTAGCGGCTGAGCAGGCCGTTGAGGAAGGCCACCACCTTGTGGCGCCCGAGGATCGGCCGCAGCGCGGCCCTGACCTTGCCGCCGCCGTCGTTGTAGGAGACGACGTCCTCGTGCAGCAGCTCGGTGAGCGCCGCGAGGTCGCCGCCCGCCGCCGCGTCCATGAACTTCGTCAGCAGCTCGGTGTGGTCCTCGGCCGACGGCTGGAACCGGTCGCGCCCCTCGGCGAGCCGGACGGAGGCCCGGCGGTGCAGCTGCCGGGCGTTGGCCGCGGAGGTGCCGACGATCTCCGCGATCTCGTCGTACGGGAGCTCGAACGCCTCCCGCAGCACGAACACCGCCCGCTCCGGCGGCGACAGCCGCTCCATCAGGTGCAGGGTCGCGTACGAGACGGTGTCACGCAGCTCGGCCGTGTCCAGCGGCCCCGCCTGCGCCGTCATCACCGGCTCGGGCAGCCACGGCCCCGTGTACGCCTCGCGCTTGACCCGCGCCGAGCGCAGCTGGTCGAGCGCCAGCCGCGAGACCACGGTCACCAGGAAGGCGCGCGGGTCCTTGATCTCGCTCCGGTCGGTGCCCTGCCAGCGCAGCCAGCCCTCCTGCACGACGTCCTCGGCGTCCCACATGCTGCCGAGCAGGCGGTAGGCCAGCCCGAGCAGCATGGGGCGGTGCTCCTCGAAGTCCACGCTTGGCATCATGCCCGGTCACCCAGGAGGGGGCCGAAGCGGGGGATGTGAAAGGTCACGGGTGGAAAAGGCGCGGTAAGCATGATGAGCTTGGCGGGTGGCGAGAAATCTGATCCTGTCAGGAGGCCTGTTCCACGACTTCGCCGCCACGTCGGCCGCGCTCGCGGAAGTGCTCGCCGAGGTGGGGGTCGAGTCGGAGATCACCGAGGACATCGCGGGCGCGCTGAGCGAGCCGTCGGAGGTCCAGCTCATCACCGTCAACGCGCTGCGCTGGCAGATGGGCCACGACCGCTTCGCCGACCTGCGTGACGAGTGGCGCTTCGCCTTACCGGCGCAGGCCCGCACCACGCTCCTCGACCACCTCGACCGGGGCGGCGGGCTGCTGTGCATGCACTCGGCGTCGATCTGCTTCGACGACTGGCAGGGCTGGCCACGCGTCCTGGGCGGCTGCTGGACCTGGCCCAAGTCCCACCATCCGCCGCTGGGGTGGACGGGCGTGCGGGTGCACGGCGATCACCCGGTGGTCGACGGCCTGCGGGACTTCGACGTGGTGGACGAGGTCTACAGCGACCTCGACATCCTGCCGGACGTCGAGCCGCTGGCCTCCTCGAACGGCCAGCCGCTGATCTGGGCGCGGCCGGTGCGGCGCGGCCGGGTGTTCTACGACGCGCT
Source organism: Nonomuraea jabiensis (assembly GCF_014204795.1). Classification (GTDB taxonomy): domain Bacteria; phylum Actinomycetota; class Actinomycetes; order Streptosporangiales; family Streptosporangiaceae; genus Nonomuraea; species Nonomuraea jabiensis. Next base: position 5,379,525 of record NZ_JACHMB010000001.1, read on the forward strand.
GGGCCACGACACCAGGTCGTACGGCAACGAGGTGCACCGCACGCTGCTCCAGCGGGCCGCGCTGTGGCTGCTGAAGCGGCCCGTCACCATCACGGAGTGAACGACCAGCCGCTCCAGCGGGTCACGTCCACGAGGATCACGGGGCCGCCGGGCCGGTGCTCGCGGTACTGGCCGTACTTGGCCGCCAGCGCGTCGAGCGCCGACTCGCGCTCCGGCCCCTCCTCCACCACCGTGGCCAGGCCGTCGGCGCGGGCCCACCACAGCCGGGCCCAGTCGTCCTCGTAGTGGTCGGCCAGCAGGCTGACGCGCGGGTTCTCCCGGATGTTGCGCGTCCGTCTCAGCTCGGTGGTGGTCTTCGGTTTGTGATCGATCGCGGTCACCACCCGGTCCGCGACCACGGCGAAGGTGACGGGCACCAGGTGGGGCGTCCCGTCGCCGCTCGCCGTGGCCAGCCGCGCCACCCGCTCGCCCCGGAACCTCGCGCGGGCCCGCTCGCCGTCCATGCGCCCATTCTCACCGCAGGCGGATCGGTCCGGAACTTACAAGACCGCATGTCGCGAACGTGGGCACGATGAGCTCATGAACGTGAACCTTTCCGCGATCCCCGGCTTCCTCGCCGGGCACGCACGTGTTCTGGACCGCCGCCGCTACGACCTGCTCATGGGCGACGGCGACGCCGCCTCCGCGCTCGGTGCGCTGGAGGCCTACCGCAACCCCGACGGCGGCTACGGCTGGGGCCTGGAGCCGGACCTGCGCACACCCGAGAGCCAGCCGGGGGCGGCGCTGCACGCCTTCGAGGTGTTCGCGGACGCCGGCCCCGTGACCTCGCCGCGGGCCGCGGAGCTGTGCGACTGGCTCGACTCGGTCACGCTGGCGGACGGCGGGGTGCCGTTCTCGCTGCCGCTCACGGTCGGCGAGGCCACCGCGCCCTGGTGGGCGGGTGGCGACGCGGACACCTCGTCCCTGCAGATCACCTCGATCTCCGCGGCCGCCGCCCACCGCGTCGCGGCCCACGACCCGGCCGTCGCCGCGCATCCGTGGCTGGAGCGGGCCACGCGATACTGCCTCGACGCGATCCAGGAGCTCGACCAGGCGCCGCACGCGTACGTGCTGGCGTTCGCGGTGCGCTTCCTCGACGCCGTGTACGACACCCAGCCCAGGGCGGCCGGCCTGCTCAAGCGGCTCGCCGCGCACATCCCCGCGGACGGGCGGGTGCCGGTCGAGGGCGGCACCGAGAACGAGACGCTGCGGCCGCTGGACTTCGCGCCCCACCCGGGCCCGGCCCGCGACCTGTTCGAGCCCGACGTGATCGCGGCGGACCTCGTACGGCTGGCGGGGCAGCAGAAGGACGACGGCGGATGGGATGTGGACTACGCGCGCATCTCCCCGGCCGGGGCGCTCGACTGGCGCGGGGCCGTCACCGTGAACAATCTCGCCCTGCTGCGCGAGAACGGCCTCGTCTAGGGGGACAGGCGGCGGGCCGACTCCGACTCCTGGGCCATGCGGCGCAGCGCCTCGAACGCCTTGCCGTACAGGACGGTGCCGAGCACCAGGGCCTCTACGGCCGCGTCGCGCGGGCCGTCGAAGGGGATGGTGTTCATCTCGACCTCGGAGACGAGCTTCTGCGCGATCCCGACGTACGGCTTCAGGTCGACGGGCAGGCCGAGCTGGCGCATCCGGACGATCGTCTGGGCCAGCTCGTCGCGGGCGGGGGCGGCCGGCGTGACGTCCCAGCCCTGGTCGGCGATGAGGCGGTCCACCTCGTCGCGGGCGATCTGCCACTCCTCGCCGGGTTCGGGCTCGACCGTGGCGCTCAGGGCGTAGTGGGCGGTGCCGAGCAGCAGGTGCAGGGGGAGCGACTCGTCCTCGACTGCTTCGATGATCTTCTTGATCGAGGCGACGGGGAGCCGGCCCACTTCGAGCAGGGCTCGGATCAGGCGGAGTCTGCGCAGGTGGGACTCGTCGTACTCGGCTCTGGTCGCGGCTGTCTGCTCGCCGGGGTGCAGCAGGCACTCGCGGAGGTAGTACTTGATCGTCGGAATGGCCACACCGGACTTGGCGCTGAGTTCGGAGATGCGCATCACTAGATAATAGCGCTATCCAGAGCGGGCGAGGTGGCGGGCCGCGCTGAGGAGCTCGTGGACGTCCGTCTGGCGGTTCCAGAGGAAGACCACCTCCAGCGGCGGCACATCCTCTTTTATAGGGACAAATGCGAGTGTGTCGGGGATTGTGGTGCCCTCGTGGACGCACAGCGCGTAGCCCGCGCCCTCCTCCACCATCTTGATGACCAGGTCGTGCGTGGCCGCGGCCGGGCCGAGGCGGGGGTGGAGGCGGTGCCGTACGAATCCCTCCAGGAAGCGGCGGGCCCCGGCGACCGCGTCGGACTCCGGCATCACCAGCGGCTCGCCCGCCAGGTCCGCCAGGGACAGCGCCTCGTACGACGCCAGGGGGTGATCGCGGCGGAGCAGGGCGCGCACCGGGAACCGGTGGACCAGCATGCGGGCCACACCCCTGGGCAGCGAGCCCGGCGCGTAGCCGAGCCCGGCCTGCAGGGTGCCGTCCGCGATGGAGACGATCTGCTCGGCCGTCCCCATGGGGGCCACGCGCAGGTTGGAGGTCTGGAGCTGGGAGAGCAGCCGGGCCACCACGTCCGCCAGCCCGTCGGCCACGCCCAGGCGCGCGGTCGTGTCCCGGTTCCTGGCGGCGGCCACGGCGCGGTCGAAGGCGTCGACCGCCACGGTGGCCTGGGCCAGGAAGGCCTCGCCCGCCTCGGTCAGCTGCACGCCGCTGGACGACCGGCTGAACAGCTCGACGCCGATCTCCTTCTCCAAGGCTCTGAGCTGCTCCGACAGCGTGGGCTGTGCGATGTGCAGCGCGGTGGCGGCGCGGCGGAGACTGCCCGCGCGAGCGATCGCCATCGCGTACCGGACGTAGCGTAGATCCATCCCTCACCTCAGCGTGATGATGGGCTTATCGGTTGATCACTCCTCCGTATTACAAGAGGACCTGCCTCCCGTGAAGATATTCAGTTATCCACTGGTGGCGACATTTCCGGATTGAATGCGGTCGCCGAGCAAGCGCTTGTCTCAACCGCTCGGCGCGGGCTAGCGTGCCTCTACGGAGCGGGCCACGGACGTGGGAGGCGGCGGATGCAGCCGTTTGCGGGGCTGGCGGCGGTGGCCGGGGTCGGGATGACGGCGCTGACCAGGGAGTCCGGGCGTAGCGAGCTGGAGCTGGCGGTCGAGGCGTGCCGGGCGGCGTGCGCGGACGCGGGCATCGGGCCGCGCGAGGTGGACGCGGTGCTCAGCTACCACCTGAACGACTCCGCCCCCGTCGTCCAGGTCGCGCGGGCCCTGGGCATCGAGCGGCTCGGGTGGCACAACGACATCGCCGGGGGCGGCACGCAGGCGGCGTCGATCCTGGGCGACGCGGCGATGCTCATACACGCCGGTTTGGCGCGAAATATCGTGGTGTATCGGGCGCTCAACGGCCGCTCCGGCAAGCGCATGAACACCGTCTCCACCGGCCCCCAGGAGCGTTTCACGTACGGGCTGGCGGGCCCGATCCCGCTGTTCGCCCTGGCCGCGACCCGCTACCTGCACGACACGGGCCTCACGGAGGAGCACCTGCACGCGGTCGTCGCCCAGTCCAGGGAGAACGCCAAGACCAACCCCCGGGCCCTGCGCCGCGAACCCCTCGAACTCGCCGACTACCTCGCCCGGCCGTACGTGAGCACCCCGCTCCGCACGGTCGACTGCTGCCAGGAGACCGACGGGGCCTGCGCCCTCGTGGTCAGCGGCGTGCTGGACGGGCCGCGCGTGCGGGCGGTCGTGCGCGGGGGCGGCCCCGGCTGCTCGTCGATGGACCGCGCCCCGGACGTCACCGCGATCTTCTCGGCGTACGTGGCGCCCATGCTCTGGGAGGCGTCCGGCCTGCGGCCGTCGGACGTGGACGTGGCGCTGCCGTACGACGCCTACTCGTGGCTCGTGCCCCGGCAACTGGAGGACTTCGGGCTGGTCGAGCGCGGGGACCTGGGGGCGTACCTGCTGGAGCGCCGCCACGCCTGGGTGAACCCGCACGGCGGGCTCCTCTCGGAGGGCTACGTACACGGCCTGAACAACGTGGCCCAGGCCGTCCGGGAGCTGCACGGGGGCCGTGCGGTGGCCCTCGTGACGGGGTTCGGCGGCAGCTACGGGAGCGCGGCCCTGCTCGTACGGTGAGCAAGCCGATCGGGGTGCTTCGTGAACGCCGCGTGGAGTGCCTGGGCGTCGGCCTGGGGGAGCAGTTCGCGGGCTGCCAGCCAGGCCGCGCCGTCGGCCGTGTCCCCCGCCGTGACGGCGTCCGGCAGGAGGTCGTGGACCGCTCGCCTGACGGGGCCCTCCGGCGTGAGCACGCCGCCGGCGAGCACGATGGGCAGGCCGGGCTCGTGTACCTGGGCGGCGGTGCTCGCCAGCCGTGCCGCCGCCTCGGCGACGAGGGCCTGGGCGACCGGGTCGCCCGCTTCGGCGGCCTGGCTGACGAGGGGCGCCAACTCGGCGAGCGCGAGCGGTGGCCGGGCGTGCACCGCCGCCGCCAATTGCGCGACCGGATCCTCGCCCACGCCTTCGGGCAGCAACTGTCGGACGACGAGCGCCACCAGCCGCCCGTCCCCTGACGTCGGTGCGGACGGCGGACGGGCGGTGGCGAGGGGGTCGGGGATGGTGTGAGTGGCGAGGGGGCCGGTGGTGGCGAGGGTGTGGATGGTGGTGCGGGCGGCGGCGTGGCCGAGCCAGAAGCTCGACCCCTCGTCCCCGAACAGCCACCCGTACCCGTCGGCGGTCGCCGTCTGCTCGTGATTGGTAATTTTTGCCGCGATCGCCCCCGTCCCCGAGATCAGCACGGTGCCCGACGGCGCGGCGGTGCCGGCGGCGAACGCGGTCACGGTGTCCCCGACGACCCGTACCGGCGGCCCCTGGGGGAGGAGCGGGCGCAGGACGCGCGCGGCCAGCTCCCGGCACGCCCCCGGATTCCCCGCCAGCCCTAACACCACCGCGCTGACGTGCGGTAACGAGGCCGAACCAGCCTCCTGGACGGCGGCGGTCAGGTGCGCGCCGGCCTGGTCCATGCCGAGCGTCACCGGGTTGGCGCCGGGCGCGTGCCCCCGCCCGACCGGCGCTCCGTCCACCGTGAACAGCGCGGCCCGCGACGAGGTGCCGCCGGCATCCACTCCCAGTACCAGCATGTCAAAAATTATTGCCCAAACGCCTTGACGATGCCAGATCCTGGTCATAATTTTCATCGCGTGGAACTACTCAACCGCATCCAGGCCGAACAGCCCGACATGCCCGAGGCGCTGCGCAAGGTGGCCGAGGTGATCCTGGCCGCGCCCGCCGAGGCCGCCCGGCTGACCATCGTCGACCTGGCCGAGCGGAGCGGGACGTCCACGGCGACCATCACGCGCTTCTGCCGCGCCCTCGGCTTCACCGGGTACGCCGAGCTGCGCGTGGCCGTCGCCACCGAGACCGGCCGCAAGGCCCAGCAGACCTGGCACACCGACATCGGCCAGGAGATCCTCCCCGACGACAGCCTCGACAAGGTGCTCGGCGTCGTGTCCGGCAACGACATCCGCCTGATCCAGGAGACCGCCGACCAGCTCGACCTGGCCGTGGTGGACAAGGCCGCCCAGGCGGTGGCCAGGGCCGGGCGGGTGCTGCTGTTCGGCGTGTCGAGCAGCGCGGCGGTGGCCAGCGAGATGGAGTACCGGCTGCAGCGCATGCGCGTACCGACCTGGAGCAGGTCCGACGCCCACAGCGCGCTGACGGACGCCGCGCTGCTCGGACAGGGTGACGTGGCGATCGGCATCTCGCACAGCGGCCGCACGCGCGAGGTCATCGAGGTGCTCGCTGAGGCGAGCAGCCACGGCGCGATCACCGTGGCCGTCACCTCGCAGCCGCGCTCGCCGCTGGCCGAGGTGGCCGAGCTGGTGCTGACCACGGCCAGCCGCGCGACGAGCTTCAGGTCGGAGGGGTTCGCCGCGATCCACTCGCAGCTCCTGGTGCTCGACGTCGTGTACGTGTCGGTGGCCCAGCGCACCTACGAGCGCACCAGGCAGGCGTTCGACGTGACTGTCCGGGCGGTGGCCGGACATCGTCTCCCGGAAGGGGATTTATGACAGTAGATCCAGCAAAATTCGCTCAGCACATCGCCGACCTCGTCCGGACGATCCCGGAGGATCCGGAGATCGCCCGGGCCGCCGGCCTCTTCACCAAGGCGGTGCTCGGGGGCGGCGTCATCCAGGCGTTCGGCTCCGGCCACTCGGAGGCCGTCGCGATGGAGATCGCCGGCCGCGCCGGCGGTCTCGTGCCCACCAGCAAGCTCGCGCTCAGGGACCTCGTCCTGTACGGCGACGCCCCCCGCTCCGAGCTGGACCGCTACGACCTCGAACGCGACCCGTCCGTCGCCCGCGCCATCCTCGACCTGGCGCCCGTCCACCCCGGCGACCTGTTCGTCATCATCTCCAACTCGGGCGTCAACGGCGTGGTCGTCGAGCTGGCCACGCTCGTCAAGCAGCGCGGTCACGACCTGATCGCGATCACCTCGCGCGCCCACGGCGAGGCCGTCGCCTCCCGCCACCCCTCGGGACGCAAGCTCATCGACCTGGCCGACGTCGTCCTGGACAACCGGGCGCCCTACGGCGACGCCGTGCTCGCCCTGCCCGACGGAGGCGCCTCCGTCGGAGCCGTCTCCACCATCACCTCGGCGCTGCTGGCCCAGCTCGTGGTGGCCCAGACCGTACGCAACCTGCTCGAAGCGGGTGAGGTGCCGCCGGTCTACCTGTCGTCCAACGTCCCCGAGGGCGACGCCCACAACCTCAAGCTGGAGGCGCTGTACGCCGGTCGCATCCGGCGCGGCGCCTGAGCCTCCCGCAAGCCGCCACGAGCTCTGTTCGGCATGCCCGAAATTCGGGGCCGCACCTCGCAAGGAGAACCCCCCATGTACCGAAATATCGGAAAAGTTGTCCTCTCCTTAGCCCTCCCTCTCGTCCTCGTCGTCGTGGCCCTGGTCGCCCCGGCCAGCGCCCAGCAGTCCGTACGCCTCCAGTACCGCACCAGCGCCCCCGGCGCCACCACCGCCCAGGCCGAGCCCTGGTTCCAGCTCTTCAACGACGGCACCACCGCGATCCCGCTCAACCAGGTCAAGATCCGCTACTACCTGACCGGCACGGAGACCTACCGCTTCGCCTGCTCCTGGGCCGTGGTGGGCTGCTCGACGGTGACCGGGCAGTTCGTCCGCCAGTCGGGCGCCGACCAGTACCTGGAGGTCGGCTTCACCTCCGGCAACCTGGCCCCCGGCGCGAACACCGGCGACCTGCAGCTGCGCTTCTACCGCGCGGACTGGCAGACGTTCACGCAGAGCGACGACTACTCCTACGGGTCCGGCACCGCCTACACGAACTGGGACAAGGTCACCGTCCATGTCAACGGCCAGCTCGCGTGGGGCCGGCCGAACGGCACCGAGCCCACCCCCACTCCCACGCCCACGGTCCCTCCGACGGGCTCGGCGGGCGTGCTGTTCGACGACTTCACGTACTCGGGGTCGAGCGACCCGCGCCTCGCCCAGCGCGGCTGGACGGTGCGCTCCAGCTCGGGCGGCCCCGGCGTGCCCGGCGCCACCTGGTCGCCCTCGGCGGTCTCGTTCCCCGGCGGCCTGCTGACGCTCGACTCCACCACGAACGGCACCGCCGCCGGCACCGTGCAGACCGAGCTGTCCACCGCGAACCGCAAGTTCTTCGAGGGCACCTACGCCGCCCGCGTCCGCTTCAGCGACGCCCCGACCGGCGGCCCCGACGGCGAGCACGTGGTGCAGACGTTCTTCACCATCACCCCGCTGCGCTACAACCTGGACCCCGACTACGGCGAGCTCGACTTCGAGTACCTGCCGAACGGCGGCTGGGGCGAGCCGTCCAACATCCTCTACACCACCAGCTGGGAGACCTACCAGGCCGACCCCTGGCAGGCCGTCAACACCCACACCGAGGAGCGCGCGAGCTTCGCCGGCTGGCACGACCTGGTGATCCAGGTCTCCGGCGGCCGGATCAGGTACTACGTGGACGGCCGCCTGTTCGCCGACCACGGTGACGGCTACTATCCCGAGACGCCCATGTGGATCATGTTCAACCAGTGGTTCATCGATCTCCAGGCCGCCACGGGGACGCGTACGTACCGGCAGCAGGTGGACTGGCTCTACTACAGCAAGAACGAGGTCGTCCCGCCCGCCGACGTCACCGCCCGGGTCGCCTCCCTGCGCGCCGCCGGCACCTCCTTCACGGACACCGTCCCCAACCCGTGACAAGGATCGCCATGAAGAACCGCATCCTGGCCCTGGCGGCCGTCTTCGCGGTGGCCGCGTGCGGCGCCGCCGAGGAGCCCAAGACGTCGGCGGGTCCCACGAAGCTGACCGTCTGGATCATGGACGGCAGCGTCACGCAGGACCTGCTGAAGAAGTTCGAGACCGAGTACGAGGCGGCGCACAAGGGCGTGGACCTCGACATCCAGATCCAGGCGTGGGACGGCGTCGGCGAGCGCGTCACCGCGGCCCTGGCCAGCACCGACGCCCCCGACGTGATCGAGGTGGGCAACACCCAGGTCGCCCAGTACTCGGCCAGCGGCGGCGTCACGGACCTGACCGCCAAGGTCGCCGAGCTCAAGGGCGAGGACTGGCTGCCGGGCCTGGCCCAGCCGGGCAACGTCGACGGCAAGCAGTACGGGATCCCCTGGTACGCCGCCAACCGCGTGGTCGTCTACAACAAGGACCTGTTCGCCGGGGCGGGCATCAAGGAGCCCCCGAAAACGCGGGACGAATGGCTAAATATCACTGCAAAGCTGAATAAAAACGGAAATCAGGGCATTTATTTGACCGGGCAGACCTGGTACGCCCTGGCCGGCTTCATCTGGGACGAGGGCGGCGACCTGGCCGTCCAGGAGGGCGGCAAGTGGAAGGGCGCCCTCGACACCCCGCAGGCCCTGGCCGGCATGGACTTCTACAAGCGCCTCCAGGCCCTCGGCAAGGGCCCCAAGGACGCCGACGAGGCCAACCCGCCCCAGCACGAGGTGTTCGCCCAGGGCAAGGTGGCCCAGATCATCGCCGTCCCCGGCATCGCCGCCCGCGTCCTGGAGGTGGACGGCAAGCTGAAGGGCAAGATGGGCTTCTTCCCCATCCCGGGCAAGACGGCCGACAAGCCCGGCACCGTCTTCACGGGCGGCTCCGACCTGATCGTCCCGGCCGCGTCCAAGCGCCAGGAGGCGGCGTACGAGCTGGTCAGGGCCCTGGCCGGGGAGCAGTTCCAGACCGAGCTGGCCAAGGCGATGAGCTTCGTGCCCAACCGCACCTCGCTGGCCGGCGTGCTGTCCGGCGACGAGGGCACCGCGGCCATGGCCAAGGGCGCCGCGGGCGGCCGCGCCACCCCGAACACCCCCAACTGGGCCGCCGTCGAGGCCACCTCCGTGATCAAGCAGTACATGACCGCCGTGCTCACCGGCGCCGACCCCGCGACGGAGGCGAAGAAGGTCTCCGAATCCATCACCACGACCCTGAACAGCGGGTCCTGAATGCGCGGCACCAGGAGCCTGTGGCCCTACCTGCTCATCGCCCCCACGGTGGCGGGCGGGGCCTTCCTCCTGCTCTACCCGATGCTCAAGGCCGCGGTGATCTCCTTCCAGCACTTCCGCATGGGGGAGCTGATCAGGGGCGGCGCGGCCTTCGCCGGTCTGGACAACTACGCCGAGCTGCTGGCCGGCGCGGAGTTCTGGCAGGTGCTGTGGCGCACGCTGGGCTGGACCGCGGTCAACGTGGTGCTGATCGTGGTCCTGTCGACGGGCGTGGCGCTGATGCTCGCCCGCCTGCGCCGCGGCCTGCGCCTGGCCCTCATGAGCGCCCTCGCCCTGGCCTGGGCCACCCCGATCATCGCGGCCACGACGGTGTTCCAGTGGCTGTTCCAGTCGGAGCTCGGCGTGGTGAACTGGCTGCTGGCCGCGCTCGGGTTCGACTCCTTCCGCGGCTACACGTGGTTCGCCGACGGCACGGCCACGTTCGCCGTGCTCGTGGTCCTCGTCGTGTGGCAGTCGGTGCCGTTCGCCGCGCTCACCCTCTACGCCGGGCTGACCACCATTCCGGTGGAGCTGTACGAGTCTGCCCGGATCGACGGCGGCACCGGCCGGCAGGTCTTCTGGAAGGTCACCCTGCCGATGCTGCGGCAGCTGTTCGCCCTGGTCGCCTCGCTGGAGGTGATCTGGGTGGCCAAGTGCTTCCCGCAGATCTGGGTGCTCAGCCAGGGCGGCCCGGACGGCGCGACGACCACCCTCCCGGTGTACGCGTTCAAGATCGCCCGGGTGCTGCACCGGTACGACCTGGGCTCGGCGGTCGCCATGCTCACCGTCGTCATCCTCGCCGTCGCCCTGGTCAGCAACCTGCGAAGGATGGTCCGCCAGTGAAGAGGCTGACGCTCAACGCGGCCGCGGTCGCCGTGCTCGTCATGACGATCTTCCCTGTCTACTGGATGTTCCTGACCGCGTTCAAGCCGACCGGGGAGATCCAGGCGGCCACGCCGACCTTCTGGCCGGCGCACCCGACCCTGGAGCACTTCGCGACGGCGGTGAACGCGCCGGGGTTCTGGACCTACTGGCGCAACAGCCTCGTCGTCACCGTGGTCGCGGTGCTGGTCGCGCTGGTGACGGCGCTGCTGGCGGCGTTCGCGGTGGCCAGGATGCGCTGGCGGGGGAGAGGGGCGTTCGTGGTCGCGGTGTTCGGGGCGCAGATGGCGCCGTGGGAGGCGCTGCTGGTGCCGGTGTTCATCATCGCCAGGGACACCGACCTGCTGGACTCGCTGGCGATGCTGACCGGCGTCTACTTCATGATCACGTTGCCGTTCACGATCGTGACGCTGCGCGGGTTCCTGGCCGCGATCCCGCCGGAGCTGGAGGAGGCGGCGCAGGTGGACGGGTGCGGCCGCCTGGCCGCCTTCCGCCGGGTGGTCTTCCCGCTGCTGGCGCCCGGGCTGATGGCGACCTCGCTGTTCGGGTTCATCACGGCGTGGAACGAGTTCGCGTTCGTGAACGTGCTGATCATCAAGGACCAGGACAAGCGCACGCTGCCGGTGTGGCTGTCGTCGTTCCGCGACGTCTTCGGCACGGACTGGGGCGCCACGATGGCCGCCGCCAGCCTGTTCGCGCTGCCCGCGCTGCTGCTCTTCCTGTTCCTGCAGCGCCGGGTGGGCACGGGGATGACGGCGGGGGCCGTCAAGGGCTGACGGCCGTGAACGCGGCGTGCAGGGCCTTCGCGCCGGCCTCCGGGAGCAGGTCCCGGGCCGCCAGCCAGGCCGCCGCGCCCGCCGCGTCACCCGCCGTCGTGACGCTCTCGCCGGCCAGCAGCTCCGTCACCGCCCGGCGTACCGGACCCTCGCTGGTCAGCACGCTCCCCGCCAGCACCACGGGACCGGACTCGTGCACCCTCCTCAGGGTGGCGGCCAGGCGCTCCGCGGCCTCTGACGCGATCTCGAGCGCGGCTGGGTCGCCTGCCTCGGCGGCCTGGCTGACCAGGGAGGACAGGGCGGCCAGGCGCATGTGGTCGGCCTGCGCCAGCCGTACGATGCGGTCGGCGGCGGCGCGTGACGCGGCCGGCCGATCGTCGCCGAGGAAGTGCTCCACCACCAGCTCGGCCAGACCCTCGCCACGCGGGGGCGCGCCCCGGTCCAGGGCGTGGACCACGGACCGGACGGCCCGGCGCCCGATCCAGAAGCCCGACCCCTCATCGCCCAGCAGCCAGCCCAGCCCGTCGGCGACCATGTCGACCTTGAACTCCACGATCCTGGCCGCCACGGCGCCCGTGCCCGACAGCAGCAGCGAGCCGTCGGGCTCCGCGGAGCCCGCGGCGTAGGCGATCGGCACGTCGCCCATGTAGCGCGGCCCCTCGGCGATGCCGTGCCCGGCCCAGACCTTCGCCACCTCGGGCACCATCTCCGCCACGTGCCCCGCCACCCCGGTCAGCGAAGCGACGACCCGCCCGCCGTCATGCGCCCCCAGCGCCTCGGCGAGCGCTGCCGCCACGTTGGCCACCGCCTTGTCCACGCCGTGAGCAGTGGGATTGCCCGCGCCGGCCCGCGCGTAGCCGACCCTGGTGCCGTCGAGCGTGTGAACGGCGACCCGCGTGGACGTGGCCCCGGCGTCGACACCGACCACTAGCGATTCAGTCACGGTCCGAGTCTGGGGGTTGACGCGGACCGGAAGCAAGAATAATTTTCGCCAGAAGACCGGGTATTCGGAAGGAATATTCGTGACTTCAGGAGCGCTAGGGCGCGTCGAAACAGAACTACCCGGTTTGCCGGAGGCTTTGCGCAGGGTCGGCGAGGTGATTCTCGGCGATCCGGCCGAGGCGGCGCGCTCGACCATCATCGCGCTCGCCGAGCGGGCCGGCAGCTCGCCGGCGACCGTGACGAGGTTCTGCCGGGCGTTCGGCTTCTCGGGGTACGCCGAGCTGCGCGTCGCGCTGGCCACCGAGACCGGCCGGGCCGCGCAGGCGGGCTGGGGAGCGGGCGTCGGCCACGAGATCGGCCCCGACGACCCGCTCGACTCGGCCATCGAGGTGATGGCCGCCGCCGACGCCAGGCTCATCCAGGACACCGCCGCGCAGCTCGACCTCGACGTCGTCGCCAAGGTGGCCGACGCGATCGTGGCCGCGCCGCGCGTGCTCCTGGTCGGCGTCTCCACCAGCGGCAACGTCGCCACCATGTTCGAGGGCCGGCTGCGCCGCATCGGCGTCCCCGGCTGGAGCGCCGGCGACGCGCACGTGGCCCTGTCGGAGGCGGCCCTGCTCAAGGACGGCGACGTGGCCATCGGCATCAGCCACCGGGGCCGCACCCGCGAGGTCATGGAGGCGCTGGCCGAGGCCGGCAGCCACGGCGCGCTGACGGTCGCGGTCACCTCCTTCGCGCGCTCGCCGCTGGCCGAGCTGGCGGACCTGGTGCTGACCACGGCCAGCAGGGAGACCACGTTCAGGCTCGGCGGGCTGGCCGCCGTCCATTCGCAGCTGTTCGTCCTGGACGCCGTGTACGTGGCGGTGGCCCAGCGCACCTACGAACGCACCAACGAGGCGTTCGAGCGCACGATCAGCGCCGTGGAGAGCCATCGGGTGGAGAGAGGCTGAATGACGTACGCAACCGAGGTCCTCGATCTGGCCCGCCAGGTCACGCAGAGCCAGGCCGAGCCGGTACGGGAGGCGGCCGCGCTGGTCGTGGCCTCGATCCGGGCGGGGGGCGTGGTCAACGCGTTCGGCTCGGGGCACTCCGAGGCCATCGCCATGGAGATCGCCGGACGGGCCGGCGGCCTCGTCCCCAGCAACCGACTCTCGCCCAGGGACCTCGTCCTGTACGGGGGCCACCCGCCCGGCGTGCTGACCTCCGAGCTGGAGCGCGACCCGGCCATCGCGCACGAGATCTACGACCTGGCGCCGGTGGCGCCGCAGGACGTGTTCGTGCTGATCTCCAGCTCCGGCGTGAACGGCACGGTCGTCGAGCTGGCCACGCTCGTCAAGGAGCGCGGGCACCCGCTGATCGCCCTCACCTCGGTCAGGCACAGCACACAGATGACCTCGCGCCACCCGTCGGGCCGCAAGCTGCTCGACCTGGCCGACGTCGTGCTGGACAACGGGGCGCCGTACGGCGACGCCATCCTCGAACTCCCCGGCGGCGGCACGTACGGAGCCGTGTCCACGGTCACCTCGGCGCTGCTCGCGCAGATGGTGGTCACCCGGGCGGTGGACGAGCTCGTGGCCATGGGCGAGACGCCCCCGATCTACATGTCAGTCAACGTGACCGGCGGCGACGAGCACAACAAGGCCCTGGAGAGCCGCTACGCAGGCCGGATCCGACGCGGATCATAGAGAAAGTCAGGAGCAGTCAGATGCCCAACACCCCCCATATCAGCAGGCGTGAGCTCCTTCGCGGCGCCGCACTCGTACCCGTGGCCGGGGCGCTGGCCGCCTGCGCCACGCCGGCCGCCAAGCCCACCGCGTCGTCCTCGGCGGCGCCGGTCGCCACCAGCGCGGCCAACCCGTTCGGCATGGCGGACAACAAGCCGCTGGAGGTGTGGATCTTCGACGGCGGCTTCGGCCAGGACTACGCCAAGAACATCCACCAGCCGCTCTTCAAGGGCAAGCACCCGAACGTCGAGATCAAGCACAACGCGACCAAGGAGATCACCAAGGTCCTCCAGCCGCGCTTCGCCGGCGGCAACCCGCCGGACGTGATCGACAACTCCGGCGCCAACGCCATGGACTTCGGCGCGCTCGCCCAGGACGGCCAGCTCCAGGACCTCACCCCGCTGCTCGACGCACCCAGCTGGGACGACCCGAACACCAAGGTCCGCGACACCATCGACCAGGCCGTCATCGACCTCGGCACGTACGACGGCACCTTCAGCGTGCTCGGCTACGTCAACTACATCTTCGGCATCTGGTACTCGCAGAAGGCCTTCCGTGACAACGGCTGGGAGGCCCCGAAGACCTGGGACGAGTTCCTCAAGCTCTGCGAGACCATCAAGAAGTCCGGCAAGATGGCGCCCTTCACCTATGCCGGGAAGTTCCCGCAGTACCTGTACGAGCCGCTGCTCACCATGGCCGCCAAGATCGGCGGCGCTGAGGTGCTCGTCAACATCGACAACCTCGAGGACGGCGCCTGGAAGAGCGACGCCATGAAGACCTCGGCCACCGCCTGGGCCGAGGTCGGCGCCAAGTACCTCATGGAGGGCACCGCCGGCCTCGACCACGTGCAGACCCAGACGGCCCAGAACAAGTACAAGGTCGCCATGCTGCCCTCCGGCTCCTGGCTGGAGAACGAGCAGAAGACGACCACCCCGGCCGACTTCGAGTACGGGATGTTCCCGATCCCCGACTTCGGCAGCTCCGACAAGCTGCCGTACGGCACCCTGCACAGCCAGCCGAGCGAGAACTTCATCGTGCCCTCCAAGTCCCCCAACCCGCAGGGCGGCATGGAGTACCTGCGGGCCATGCTGTCGAAGAAGGCGGCGGGCGACTTCAGCGAGATGGTCAAGACGGTCTCCGTGGTCAAGGGCGCGGGCGAGGGCCGCCAGCTGTCGCCGGGCGCCGAGAGCGCGACCAAGGCGTTCGCCGCCGCGGGCACGAACGTCGTCTACTACCGCTGGCAGACCTGGTACGCCCAGCTCAAGGACGAGGCCATCGCCGCCACCGGCGAGCTGATGACCGGCGGGCTCAAGCCGGACGCCTACCTCGAGCGCCTGCAGAAGAAGGCCGACGAGATCAAGAACGACTCCTCGATCAAGAAGTACAAGCGTTGATGATCTTCAACAGGTATCGCCGCGGGCTGTTCATCACCTCGTTCCTGGCAGCCCCGGTGATCCTCTACCTGGTCTATGTGATCTCGCCGTACATCCAGGCGTTCTACATCGCGATGACCGACTGGCGCGGCGTGACGGCCACGCCCACGTTCATCGGCCTGGACAACTTCAAGCGGCTCTTCAGCGACGGCACGTTCTGGAAGGCCGTCACGCACAACGGCGCGCTGCTCGTGCTGCTGCCGCTGATCACGATCGTCATCGCCCTGTTCTTCGCCTTCCTCCTCAACGTGGGCGGCGCGCAGGGCACGTCCGGGATCCGCGGGTCGAAGTTCTACCGCGTGGTGTTCTTCTTCCCGCAGGTCCTGGCCGTCGCGGTGGTGGCCGTGCTGTTCCAGCAGGTGTTCCGGCCGGACGGCAGCGGCATGCTGAACGGCCCGCTGATGGCGCTCGGGGTCGGGCCGATCGGCTTCCTGTCCGATCCCGACGTGGCGTTCTGGTCGGTGCTGGGCGTCATGGTGTGGCAGGCGGTCGGCTTCTACGTGGTGCTCTTCTCCGCCGGCCTGGCCTCCATCCCCAGGGACATGTTCGAGGCCGCGCAGATCGACGGGGCCGGCCGGGTGAGCCTGTTCTTCCGCATCACGCTGCCGCTGCTCTGGGACACCGTGCAGGTGGCCTGGGTCTATCTGGGGATCCTGGCGCTGGACGTGTTCGCGATCGTCTGGGTGATGACCGACCAGCACGGCGGGCCCGACTGGTCGACCACGGTCATGGCCGCCGAGATCTACCGCAACGCGTTCCAGTACTTCCGCTTCGGCTACGCCTCGGCGCTGGGCGTGATCATGTTCTTCTTCACCGTCGGCTTCGCGATCCTCTCGCTGCGCCTCTCGCGGCGCGAACGAATCGAGTACTGATGACAACGACGATGCCGTGGACGGCGGCGAACTCGCGGAAGCTCGCCCGCCAGGAACGCCGGCGCCGGCTCGGCCCGATGGGCGTGCTGACGCACGTCGCGCTGCTGGTCTGGACGCTGCTGGTGATCGTGCCGATCCTGTGGACGTTCCTGGCGTCGGTCAAGAGCGAGGACGAGATCTTCGGTGACGCCTGGTCGCTGCCGGCCACGCTGCACTGGGACAACTTCGCCAGGGCCTGGGAACAGGCGCACATCGGGCAGTACATGCTCAACAGCGTCATCGTCGTGTCGTTCAGCACGTTCGGGACGATGCTCATCGGGTCGATGGCGGCGTACGTGCTGGCGCGTTATCCCTTTCGCGGCAACCGGGCGATCTACCTGCTCTTCGTCTCGGGGCTGGCCTTCCCCGTCTATCTGGCCCTGACCCCGCTCTTCTTCGTCGTCCAGAACATGGGCAACGTGCCGCTCATCGGCCCCTTCATCGGCCTGAACACGCACGCGGGCCTGGTGCTGGTCTACATCGCGTACTCGATGCCGTTCACGGTCTTCTTCCTGTCGGCGTTCTTCCGCACGCTCCCGACCGCTGTGGGAGAGGCCGCGATGGTGGACGGCGCGTCGCACACCAGGGTCTTCTTCCAGATCATGCTGCCGATGGCCAGGCCGGGCATCATCAGCATCACGATCTTCAACATCCTGGGCCAGTGGAACCAGTACCAGCTGCCGCTGGTGCTGCTGCAGGAGCGCGACAAGTGGGTCCTCACCATGGGCATCGCCGACATCTCCACCGCCGCCGGATACGACCAGGACTGGTCGGCCCTCTTCGCCGCCCTGACCCTGGCGATCCTGCCGATGCTGGTGGTCTACACGGTCTTCCAACGCCAGATCCAGAGTGGCCTGACGTCCGGAGCCCTCAAGTAGCCGCTGGGGTTTTAGGCTGCGGGTGTGAATGGCGAAATCCGTGCGCTGCTGGCCCGCCATCTGCCCGACTACCGGGTGCGCTCCATCGATCGGCTGGGCCAGGGCCTCGACAACACCGTGTACGAGGTCAACAACGAATTACTGGTACGGCGTAACAAGGCGACGACGCCCGAGGAGACCCGCCAGGAGGTCGCCCGCCTGGCGGCCGTCAGGGAGTTGTCCCCGCTGCCGGTTCCCGAGGTGGTCTTCGCCGACGAGTCGGGGGTGATCGCGTACAGCAAGCTCCCGGGCGAGCCCCTCAACCGGCACCCCGTGGCCGACCCCCGGCTCCTGGCCCGGCCCCTGGCCGACTTCCTCAGCGCCCTGCACGGCGCCTCCCCTGACCGGATGCGCGACCTCGCGCCGCTGGACACCTACCCTGCCCCGACCCTCCTCCAGGACGCCGAGCTCGACTACCGCGATGTCGAGGCCCACGTCCCGGAGGACCAGCGCCACCTCGTGGAGCGCTTCCTCGGGGAGCCGCCGCCGGACGAGCCTGCCGAGCTCCGCTTCTGCCACAACGACCTGGGCGCCGAGCACCTGCTGGCGGACGCGGCCGCCAGCACGATCACCGGCGTCATCGACTGGACCGACGCCGCCATCACCGACCCGGCCCACGACTTCGCCCTGATCTACCGCGACCTGGGACCGGAGGTCTTCGAGCTGACGGTGTCGCACTACGCCTTCGCCCTGGACGAGGCGGACCGCGCCCGGGTGCTCTTCTACGCGAGGTGCGCGCTCATCGAGGACCTGGCGTACGGCCTGAGCACCGGCCCCCACCACTACGCCGAGGCCGCCCTGACCCACCTGGCCTGGACCTTCGGCTAGGCCCCCCACCCGCTGCCCTGCCACGGGGTGGGCCTGCTGGAGCCCGCCCCGAGCGGTCCTCGCTCCGCTCGGGCTGTTCGCCTTGGGGGCGCGCCTGGCGGCGCGCACGGTCTTCGCCTGGGGCGCTTCGCGCTCAGAGACCTCAGCCGTCCCCCCAGTCGGGCCGGGTCCCGACCCCTGGAGGCCTTCGCTTCGCGAAGACGTCCTTATCCAGGCGCAGGCTTCGCCCGCGCATACCCGTCGGGGATCTGGCCGAGCGCATGGGGGTTACCAAAGGCCGTATTTCGCAGATCGAGCAGGGCAAGATCTCGGGGCAAGACGTCCTCGCTCGCTACGCCAGCGCCCTTGGCGGGCGGCTGCACCAGGCGATCTACTTCGACGACGGCGACATTGCCGCTATCGCCTGATCGTTCTCGCCGACGCCGCTCGGCCTGCTCGTCCCACCCGCCGCCTCACCGAATACCGAGCCGATTCCGGGCCACCTGGTAATACCGCGGACCTGGGTTGGGTGCCTCGACGAGTACCTTGTCCCGACACCACTCACGGCGCGTGCTGGCCGGGCTCCGGTGGAATCCGGCCGTGACAGCGTTGAGATCTTCATACGGGAAGATCTCCCCAGCCTCCGTTCCGGACGGCACAGGATCGAGCGGGAAGCACATGAGCATGGGTCGGCGAACGATCGGACTAGCTCTCGTGCTGACAGCATCGGTCTCGGTCATTGGCCCGCATGCCGAAGCCGTCACCCGTCCCGATCCGATCGCGGCGCTGAAGCGGCAACTCAACGGTCACGGCGGAGTACGGCAGAGTTCGGTGTATCGATTCGTCTGGGGGCCGAAGAAGGATCACGTCACCAGCCGATCGCGGGCCGTCTACGAGTTCGGTGGCGGTGGGATCGTGGCCGTCGACCTCCGCTACTCGAAGTTCTCCTCCGGCGACTCTCGGAGCATCATCTTCCCCGACCGCGCCTACGGCTGGGAGCGCGACCGCCCCGACCATCTACCGGCGGGCAAGTCCTGGATTGTGGAAACCAAGAAGAACGACTTGGAACTGGCGTGCGGGAAGATCAGGCTGAGCGATCCCGCCACCCTCCAGCACGTGCTAGCCACCACGACGGTCAAGCGGCCCGCCGGCGTCTACGACGGCACCCGCACCACCCTCTACGAAGGCAGCACCACCATCGGCGAACTGTACAAGCTGAACCCTCGCCTGCAGGTAGGCGACTTCGAAAAGCCCACAGGACAGTACGCGAGCTACACCAAGTTGCCCGTGAAGTGGCGGCTGTGGCTCGGCTCGGATCAGCTCGTACGCAGGTGCCAGACGCGGTATGACGAGCCCGACTCCCTCTGGAACACCAAAGACCGCGATCTCGAGACCGCCGATGTGCGGTTCTCCGGCTGGGGCGACGCGATCCACATCAAGCCGCCTCCCGCCGAACTTGTGGCGACGCCCGATGAACTGGTCTTCTCCAACGACGACTGAAACGCGGGGAGGCTGCCGCCGCACACTTGCGCCCCTCGACCCGGTGGCACGGGGTCGAACACGCACCGGCCCGTCCACTTTTTCCTGCAACGGTCCGGATGATCAAACTGAGGCCGAGACACCTGCCTGACCGCGCTCTGTTACTGACATGTTGTGTCACGGCCAGCTGACGCTATCGTGCCGCTCAACACGAGCCACGGGCTCGATCCAGCGCAAAGTGCCTGATCATGTGGCAGGTGGGGATGTTATCGTCCATCGCATGATCGAACTGATCGCACCCACGGGACGGCTCCACTCCTCGTGGCTCGCCGCGCGTGACGAGTGGCCGCCCGGTGCTCATCAGGACGGGGCCGGCTTGCGGCTGGTCGCTGACGTTGACCTCGACAGTTCTGAAGGGTTCGCCTCATGGGTCGAGCGACTGCGCCGGCAGTCAGATCGGTCGCTGCCCGTCGGGGAAGGACGCGTCCACGCCACCCACTGGTGGATCGCCGACGGTGAGACCTACCTCGGAGCCATCGACCTTCGACACTATCTGAACGCCTTTCTGCTGGAAGGCGGCGGGCACATCGGCTACAGCATCCGGCCTTCTGCCAGAAGGCGGGGACTGGCCACGTGGGCACTGGGAGCGGTGCTGCTCAAGGCGCCGGCGCTCGGTCTGGACCGGGTCCTGCTCACCTGTGACGACGGCAACGTCGCTTCGGCGCGCACCATCGAAAGTAACGGCGGCGTCCTGGAAGACGTGCGCAGCACCGAGATCGGGGTCAAGCGCCGCTACTGGATCCCCCTCGATGACGTTGAGAACAGCCGTTCATCGATGGCGGCGCCGAGGACGGTCGTCTCGTAGCGGACGGCGAGCTCGTCGTGTCTCGCGGCCACGGCCTCTGGAGGCGGTTGATGCCGCACCCCACCGGGCTGCCGCGAGGGCGTCCGTGGCCGTGGTCTGCTGGCTCGATGGGGACGACTCCGGGCGGCTTCTCCTCGGACTGGCGGCGGCGCTGGTGGGCCAGGCGAATAGTGGAGTCGAGGTTCTGGGCCTGCAGCCGGGTGAAGATGCCGTCGGGGTCAAGTCGGCGGACATCCCGCTGGTCTTCGACGATGGACGACGCGACAACCGTGCCGCCGCCCTGACGTCAGATCTGCCGGCGCAGCCACTCCAGACCTCGTTCGGCGTGGGTGACGATGGTGAAGTGGCTGTCGCCCTCGCAGAGCCGCAGCTCGGCGGTCGGGCAGCGGGCGGCGAGCCACGACCCGTGACCGGCGGGGATGATCCGGTCGTCGGTGCCGTGCAGGAGGAGGACCGGGGCGTCGACAGTGCCGGGATCGCAGCCCCAGGGAAGGGTGTAGGAGACGTCGTCGTCGATCTGGCCGTACGGACCGGCGGCGAGAGCCGGTTGCCCGACCTTCCCCAGCCATCCCCACGGCCCCTCGAACAAGGCCAGATCGTCCTTGGTGAACTCGCAATCGTAGATGAAGTCGGACGCCTGCAGCGCCGCCCTCGCCTCGCGGCCCTCCGCCGCTGCCCTCAGCGCGGCCAGGCCTGACGGAATCATCCCGGCGAACCAGTCCAGTCCGGTCGCGCCGTACGGGGCGATGGCGGCCAGGCCCAGCACGGCCTGGACGCGACTGCCCAGAACCGCCGCGCACCCGAGAGCATAAGACCCGCCGCCCGAGTACCCCGCGACGGCGAACCGATCGATGCCGAGCGCGTCCGCGACCGTTGCAGCGTCGGCGGCGACCGACGCGATCGTGCGCCCTGGCGCGACGCTGGAGCCGCCGTAGCCCGGCCGATCGAATGACACCCAGCGCAACCCCAGCTCGGCGGCCGCGGTGAAGAGCGGCTCCGGAGGCGCCCCCACGTTGGGGGTGCCGTGATGCCACATGACAGGCAACCGCCCGCTCTGCTCCGGGGCGGTGTCGTAGACGTGCAGCGTGCGGCCGCCACCCGCGGGGACGTCCAGCTCGATCATCTCATCGCCTTTCGTGGTCGACGTTCACGGAAACCTGACCCCCAAGGCGGTGTCAGTCGTCCCAGCGCTGGGCGTTCTGGTCGTTCAGGGAGCCCGGAGGCTGGGGGATGACGCAGAAGGGCAGTCCGGCGGGGTCCTCCATGATGCACCAGTGGTCGTTGACCAGCCGCAGGCGCCGGGCACCGAGGGCCTCCAGGCGCGCGGTCTCCGCCTCCAGGTCGTCGGTGTGGATGTCGAGGTGGACCCGCGCGGGGCCCGTCCCGAGTCGCTGGACGAGCAGGGCGAAGACGTCACCGGGTAAGGAAGCGCCGTGGTACTCGGGGTACCGCTCGAACTGGGTCAGCGTCTGACCGGTCGCCTCCTGCCAGAACGTCAGTTCCTTGCCGTGATCGCCCTCCGGGACGTCGATCACGACCTTGTAGAGCCTGCTGTAGTGCGTCATGACACCCATCCTCCTGGATGGGTGTCATCCCCGGGACCGGGTCCTGCCGGGGGCGAGGGGCATCCGCACTTCGGCGAGTCCGGACGTGCTCCCAGAGTCCAGACGTGCCGCCAGAGTCCAAACGTGCTCCCAGAGTCCAAACGTGCTCCCAGCCGGGCGGCGCGGCCCACCCCCTGCACGGCTTCGCTGCGCCTGCACGGCCGGTCGGCTGCACGGCCGGACGGTCGGGCGGTTGGACGGTCGGGCGGTCGGGCGGCTGGACGGCTGCACGGCCGGACGCTTGGACGGCCGGATGCCCGGATGCCTGGATGCTCAGGCGTCAGTGGCCGAGGAGGGTGAGCACTCCGGCGCCCAGCGGGCCGAGCCACTGGGCGATGCGGCCCAGGGCGTCGATCAGCGTGGCGCCGGCCCCGGCGAGCGCTCCGGCGCGTTCCAGCCCCGAGGTGAGCTCCTGGAGATGGTGACCGGCCTGCTCCCTGTCGGGTGTCTCTCCTCCCACCGCGGCCTCGACCGCCGACAGTTCGCGTTCCGCGCTCCGGCGCTCGGCCGCGGACAGTCTCAGCTCGTCCAGGGCGCTCCTGATGGCCTCCAGGTCGGCGTGGAGGCCCGGGCCGGCGAGCTGGTGTCCCGCGACGCCGTGGATGTCCCGCCCGGCGGTCTGGTGGTGTCCGCCGACGTACTGTGTGCCGCTCCCGGCGTTCACCGGCCCGCTGACGTTCCCGAAACGGAAGTTTTCCCCCATTACCGCCACCCCTCCCTAACGCCGCGGCCCGTGCCGCCGCCGTCTGCGCTGCTCCGCGCGCTTGCGCGCGGCCTTGGACATGGACGAGCCGATCGCCGCGAGCACCCCGCCGGCCACGAAAAGGCCGAAACCCGCCGGCGCCTGGGGAACGCCGGGAATCAACTCCTGCGTGAACGGGTCCGAGAAATCGTTGGAGGTCATGGCGCCGAAGATGAGGGACGACCAAATGGCGAACCCGACGAGCGCGATCAACGAGCCGAGGACCAAGAGAACGCGCCCGAACCCTTTTCCCTGGAAGACTTCGTCAAACGGCTCATAATCGGCACTGACTTGAATGTCGTAATTGTCGCCATAAATGTCTCGGCCGGCGTTCTGGTGGTGCCCGCCCACGTACTGGATGCCGCTTCCCGCGTTCACCGGCCCGCGCACGTCCCCGAACTCGTAACCCGCCGACGGACCCGCCGCGGCCGGCTGGACGAACCGCAGCTCCGCGTACCCCATCCGCAACTGATCCCCGTCACGGAGCACTTGACCACCGACGATCTTGTGACCGTTGAGCCAGGTCCCGTTCCGCGACCCGAGATCGTTGATGACCACGTGGTCGCCGTTGCGGTCGAGCGACGCGTGCCGCCGGCTGACCCCGTCGACCTCCAGCAGGATCCCAGAACCCCGCATACTTCCGATCTCGGTGTGCCCGCCGGGAATGTCGAACCTGATCCCGGCCATTCCTCTGCTGACAACGAGCAGCTGGGGCTGAGAACCCATGCGCGCCTCCCCATGGCCCCGGCCCACGAATGACGAACAGCGCAATCAAAGCAAATAATAGAGCTCGATCCGACGGGATTTTTATAAGAGCTGCCGAATCCCCGCAATAGGGTGGCTCCGAAATGAAAGGCCTGCGGATCATGACGCCGGCAGACGGCCAGGGCCTCGTCGCGTCGTAGGTGCGCTTGACCGGGGCGCATGGTCTTCGTCGGTGAGTTCGCCGTCGCCTGGATTCCTACTCGTTTGATAATCTCGGAACCATGGCTGAGACCTTGTACAGCATCGGTGAGGGTCCCTCGACCCGGGTGAGCCTCTCCTTGGCCGAAGGGACGGCCGAGGCGATCCGTCGCCGGGTGGGCAAGAGGGAGTTCTCCGCGTTCATCGCCGCGGCGGTGGAACGCGAGCTGCGTGGCCAGATTCTGGACGAATACCTGGCCGACTACGAGCGCCGGAACGGTCCTGTGCCGGCGGAGGAACAGGAGCGGGCCCGCCAGGTGTTCGATGAGGTGTTCTCGGAGGAGGAGGCGTGGCGGGCCGCAGGCTGACGCATGAGGGGACTCTCGTCCTCGACTGCGAAGGGTTGTCGAAACTGCTGGCCGATCAGCCCTCCGTCGTCGCCATGGTCGCGGAAGCGCGAAGTCGCGGGATGGAAGTGGTGGTCAGCGCCCTCACCATCATCGAGGCCGCCCACCGCCGGACGGATCGATCCCGGCTCGCGTGGTTGTTGTCCGGCACCCGGATCGTTCACGTCGGGGAAGAGGAGGCGAGGGCCGCCTCGGCGATGCTGGTCGGGGCGGGGCTGCACGGCCACAAGTACGCGATCGACGCCGTGGTGGCGGAGATGGCGGTACGGCAGCGGCGGCCGGTCGTCCTGCTCACCTCCGACATCGACGACATGGCCAAGCTCTGCGGCGAGCGAGTGCGACTCGTGGCGGTATAGCGACGCGCGCCTGCCGGGAAAACCGTTGGCCGTGGGCTGCGGAGGCGTGGTTTGCTGCCGGGCATGACGTCGGCATGGGTAGGTCAGCTCGTCCGGTTGCGCGCCATCGAGCCCGAGGACTGGGAGACGTTCCACTCCTTCGACGAATACTCCGACGCGGTCAGGAACGGCCATCAGCTCCACCCGCCGCAGTCGGCTGCCCAGGCCAGGAAGTGGGCCGCCGAGCTGGCCGAGCGGACCCAGGACCTGGACGAGGTGCGCCTGGTGATCGCCACCCGGGAAGGGAACACCCCGGTCGGCATGCTGAACACGCACGGCGTCGACCGGGTGCACGGCACCTTCTCGTACGGGATCGGCATCGGGACGCCCCACCACCGCAAGGGGTACGCCGGTGACGCCGTCGTCCTGCTCCTGAGGTACATGTTCTTCGAGCGCCGCTTCCAGAAGGCCGAGCCGAGGGTCTACGGCTCCAACGAGGGGTCACTGGCGCTGCACCGGCGGCTGGGGTTCGTCGAGGAGGGCCGCCGGCGCAGGTGTCACTACGCCAACGGCCGTTACGACGACGAGGTCCTGTTCGGGATGACGATCGAGGAGTTCACCGAACGCCATGTCTCCTGAAGGACGCCACGCCTCTTAAGCCACGCCGCTTAAAGAGCGTGGAGGTCCGCGCGGACCCGGCGGGTGGCCGTGACCACGTTCGCCAGTGACGCCTCGACCTCCTCGTACGTCCGGGTCTTCAGCCCGCAGTCCGGGTTGACCCAGACCCGCTCCGCCGGCAGCACCGCCAGCGTCCGGCGCAGCAGGTCCTCGACCTCCGAGGCCGCGGGCACCCGCGGCGAGTGGATGTCGTAGACGCCGGGCCCGAGCCCCCGGCCGAAGGCCCCTACGGTGCCCAGGATGCGCGCGCCCGAGCGGGCCGACTCGATGGTGGTCACGTCGGCGTCCAGGCCGTCGATGGCGGCCAGGATCTGGTCGGCGTCCGAGTAGCACAGGTGGGTGTGGATCTGCGTGCGGTCGCCGGCCCCCGACGTGGCCCGGCGGTACGCGGCCACCGCCCACTCCAGGTAGTCGGCCTGCGCGGCCCGCCGGAGCGGGAGCAGCTCGCGCAGGGCGGGTTCGTCCACCTGGATGACCGACACCCCGGCCGCCTCCAGGTCGCGGACCTCCTCCCGGACGGCGTCCGCCACCTGGAACACGACGTCGCGCAGCGGCAGGTCGTCGCGGACGAAGGACCAGGCCACGATGGTGACGGGTCCGGTGAGCATGCCCTTGACCGGCTTGTCCGTGAGCGACTGCGCGTACGTGGTCCACCGCACCGTGATCGGCGACGGGCGGCCGACGTCCCCGTGCAGGATCGGGGGCCGGGTGCAGCGGGAGCCGTACGACTGGACCCAGCCGTTCCTGGTGACGGCGAACCCGTCGAGGTGCTCGGCGAAGTACTGCACCATGTCGTTGCGCTCCGGCTCCCCGTGCACGAGGACGTCGAGCCCGAGGCGTTCCTGGACCCGGATGACGCGCTCGATCTCGGCCTCGACCTGCTGCTCGTAGCCGGCCTGCGAGAGCGTGCCCGAAGCGACCGCGGCCCGGGCGGCGCGCAGCGAGCCGGTCTGCGGGAACGAGCCGATCGTGGTGATCGGCAGCGCGGGCAGCCGCAGGTGCTCGGCCTGCGCCGCCGCCCGCACCGCGTACGGGCTGCGCTCCTCCGGCACCACGGGCGCGGGCAGCGCCACGGAGGGCGCGGTGTGCGGCGTGTCCCGCAGCGGGGAGCGCGCGAGCGCCACCACCTCCGCCACCTTCTGCTCCGCGAACGCCAGCCGTTCCTTCAGCGCGGGGTCCAGCTCCGGCTCGGCCTCCACGTCGTAGGGGACGTGCAGCAGCGAGCACGACGTGCTGACCACCACCTCCGAGGCGCGTACGGCGCCCAGGGCGGCCAGGGCGCGATCGGGGGAGGTGCGCCACACGTCGCGCCCGGACACCACGCCCGCCACCACGGTCTTGCCGGTCAGGTCGAGCACGGGCACGGCGCCGCGGACGAGGTCGATCCCGATGGCCTCCACCGGCGTCTCGGCCAGGACCGGGAGGGCCTCCCCGAGGTCGCCGAAGTAGGAGGCCACGAAGAGCCCGGGCCGGGTGGTGAGGGAGCCGAGCCGGGAGTAGGCGGCGCGCACGGCGGCCAGCTCTTCCGCGGTCCGGTCGCCGACCAGCGCGGGCTCGTCGAGCTGGACCCACGAGACCCCCTCGGCGGCCAGCGCGGACAGCAGCTCCTCATAGCAGGCCAGCACGTCGTCCAGCCGCTCCAGCGCCGACCCCAGCAGCAGGAACGTCACCGGCCCCACCACCACGGGCCGCGTCTCGTACCCCAGCGCCCGCGCCTCGCGCACCTCGGAGAGCGGCTTGGCCGCGTCCAGCTTGAACACGGTGTCGGGGCCGATCTCCGGCACGATGTAGTGGTAGTTCGTGTCGAACCACTTCGTCATCCGCAGCGGCGCCAGCCCCTCGGTGCCCCTGGCCATCGCGAAGTAGGGGTCGCCGGCCTCGCGGTAGCGGGCGGGCACCGCGCCCAGCAGCACCGCCGTGTCCAGCACCTGGTCGTACAGCGAGAACGTGTTGGACGGCAGCCCTTCCAGCCCCAGCTCGGCCAGCCGGTGCCAGGTCCGCTCCCTGATCTCGGCCCCCACCCGCTCGAGCTCGGCGCGGCTCGACCGCCCGTCCCAGTACGACTCCAGCGCCCGCTTCAGCTCCCGGCGCGGCCCGATCCTCGGATATCCGAGCACTGTGGTCTTGGGGAATGGGGACATGTCTCTGGCTCCCTTGTCTGGGTTCGGCTGATCGCAGGCATCCTGCCGAGCACTCGGGAGGTCATGCATCATGGATTGGTGCTGCTTATGCTCAAGGAGCTGCTCTGCTTCGCCAGGGTCGCGGAGCGGCTCAGCTTCTCCGGGGCCGCCGCCGACCTGGGGATGTCCCAGCCGGCCATGAGCCAGGCCATCACCCGGCTCGAGCGTGCCGCCGGGGTCAGGCTCTTCGAGCGGTCGGCCCGCGACGTGCGGCTGACGGCGGAGGGCAAGGCGCTGCTGCCGTACGCGGAGCAGGTGATCGAGTCGGTCGGCGCCTTCGAGGCCGAGTCGGCGCGGCTGGCCAGGCCGACCATTCATCTGGCTTATCCACCGCTCGTCGGGGCGCTGGCGGCGCGCATCGTCAGGCGGCTGGCGGGCCGCACTCCGGCGATCGGCGTGGAGCTGCGGGCGGCGGGCCGGGGCACGGCGGTGCGGGCGCTGGCGGACGGCGAGGTCTCGGCCGCGATCCTGGCCACTCCGGCGCCGGCGCAGTTCGTGACGGCGGCCAGGTTTCACGTCACGGTCGACCACCTGGCCGTGCCCGCGGGTCACCGGCTGGCCGCCCGGCCCAAGGTCGCGCCCGGCGAGCTGGGCGGGCAGGTGCTGCTGACGCCGGGCAGCCGCCCGTGGCCGGGGCTGCCGGGGCGCTCGCGCATGGCGGCCGACGACGATTTCGCGGCCGCGCTGGACCTGGTGGCGGCGGGCGCCGGGCTGCTGCCGATCCCGCAGCTCCTGGTCAGGACCATCAGGAGGGACGACGTGCGCTTCGTGCCGCTCGACGCCGGCGACCTGCGCATCACGTACGCGCTGGCCTGGTCGAAGGAGCGGGTGACGCCGGAGCTGATGGCCCTGGTGCAGGCCGTCCAGGACGCCCTATGGACTAGATGACAGGGTGGACTAGGTGAGGGGAACGTTCTTCAGCGCCTCGCGGCGGCTCAGGCCCGTGAGGCCCTTGGCGTTGACGTAGCGGAGCACTTCGGCGGGATTGGTCTTGGCGTATTCGCGTAACGCCCAGCCGATCGCCTTGCGCGCGAAGAAGTCGTTGTCCGACAGGCTCGGCTCGATGCACGCGTACAGCAGGGCCGTGTCGGTGCGCTCCTTGAACCGGTTCTGGCTGAGGATCGCGGTGCGCCGCTTCCACAGGTCGCCGTCGTGCGCCCACTCCAGCATGAGCGGCCGCATCGAGTCGGGGTAGGCGGCCAGCAGCCCGCCGACGCGGTGGGTGGCCAGCTCGTCGACGAGGTCCCACCAGGCCCCGGTGACGATCATCTCCTCGTACATCGGCACCGTGTAGAGGGTCTGGTAGTCGCGGTAGAGGTGGTAGCCGGACAGCTCGACGGCGGCGTAGCGCTCCTCGCGGTATTCGGCCTCCCGCCACAGCGCCAGCACGGCCCGCCGCCACTCCGGCGCGGTGTCCAGCCGGTGTTCGGCGAACACCCGCCGCAGCACCGCCCGCCTGCGCACCGCCTGGACGCCGAGGAACGGCATCGTGGACTTCATGTACGTGCGCATCGTCTCGGCCTTGCCGGGCTCCGCGGCCTCCTGCAGCGCCAGCCGCACCGCCTTGCCGAGGCTCATCCCTTTTGTGTGGTGCGCTCGCCGGTGGCGAGGCCGTCGAAGAGCACGGTGATGTAGTGCTCGGCCAGGCCGGTGGTGTTGAGCCGGCCGCCGGGGCGGAACCAGCGCACCGCGACCCAGATCGTGTCGCGGATCATGCGGTAGGTCAGCTTCGGATCGACGTCGGCCCGGAACAGCCCGGCCGCCTGGCCCGCCTTGATCTGCGTCACCCAGATCTGCTCGACCTCGTCCTCGGCCTTGACCAGGTAGTTGAACCGCTCGAACTGCCGCAGGTAGTTCCAGTCGTTCTGCATGACGGTGATCGCGGCGCGGTGCGGCTCCAGCGTGCCGAACCCGATGCGGACCATCTCCGACAGCACCGTGCGGGCGTCGGCGCTGGTGTCGACCGCCGCGCGGTAGCGGGCGATGAGGTCGTCGAGGAAGGTGGACAGCACCTCGTCGACGATCGTCTCCTTGGAGTCGAAGTGGTGGTAGAGACTTCCGGAGAGGATGCCCGCCTCGTCGGCTATCTCACGTACTGTCGTGGCCTGGAAGCCCTTGCGTGCGAAGAGCTCCGCGGCGAGCTTGACGAGGTGGTCGCGGCGCTCGGAGGCGGACCCCGATGAGCTGGCGCGCTGACGCTTGGCCGGGGTGGTCGTGGTGCCGGAGTTCTTACGCGTGGTCACGACACCATTATGAGCCCTCGCACAATCGCTTGTTCACCTAACCGGCCCAGCTCATGCGGCATTCCGTTCTGTACCAAGCGCTTGCTACGATGCGGTGATGGTGAACGAGGCGTACATCGTGGGAGCCGTCCGCACCCCCGTCGCGCGCAGGAACGGCGGCCTGGCCGCGGCCCACCCCGCCGATCTCGGCGCGCACGTGCTCAGGGAGCTGATGCACCGGACGGGCGCCGATCCGGCGGCCGTCGACGACGTGATCTTCGGCTGCGTGGACACGATCGGCCCGCAGGCCGGGGACGTCGCCCGTACCTGCTGGCTCGCGGCCGGGCTCCCCGAGGAGGTGCCCGGCGTCACGGTGGACCGCCAGTGCGGCTCGTCCCAGCAGGCGCTCCACTTCGCCGCGCAGGCCGTGCTGTCCGGCACGAGCGACCTGGTGGTGGCCGGCGGCGTGCAGAACATGAGCATGATCCCCATCTCGGCCGCGATGCTCGCGGGCCGCGCCTTCGGCCACGAGACGCCGTTCGGGGGGTCCAAGGGCTGGGTCGAGCGGTACGGCACGCAGGAGGTCTCCCAGTTCGCGGGGGCCGAGCAGATGGCCGTCACCTGGGACCTGTCGCGGGAGGAGATGGAGCGGTACGCGTACGAGTCGCACCGCCGGGCGCTGCACGCCATCGACGCCGGGCACTTCGTGCGCGAGATCGCCCCCTATGAGGGCGTGACCACGGACGAGTGCCCGCGCCGGGACACCACGATCGAGCGGATGGCCGGGCTCAAGCCCCTGGTCGAGGGCGGCCGGCTCACCGCGGCCCTGGCGTCCCAGATCTCCGACGGCGCGGCGGCCCTGCTCGTCGCCTCACCCAGGGCCGTACGGGAGCACGGCCTGACCCCGCGCGCCCGCGTGCACCACCTGTCGGCCCGCGGCGCCGACCCGATCGTGATGCTCTCCGCCCCCATCCCGGCCACCGCCCGCGCCCTCGGCATGACGGGCCTGTCCATCGGCGACTTCGACGCCATCGAGATCAACGAGGCTTTCGCGCCGGTCGTGCTGGCCTGGATCAAGGAGACCGGCGCGGACCCCGCCAGGGTGAACCCGAACGGCGGCGCCATCGCGCTCGGTCACCCGCTCGGCGCGACCGGCGCCGTGCTGGCGGTGAAGCTGCTGCACGAGCTGGAGCGCACGGGCGGCCGGTACGGCCTGCAGACCATGTGCGAAGGAGGAGGACAGGCGAACGTCACCGTCATCGAGCGGCTCCCCGCCTGAAGGCGGGTGCTGACGTCAGAAAATGACTCTAGCAAATAGGAAACTTTCCTATTAGATTTCGGGTCATGCCCTTGAGCGGTGACCTGCTTCGCCTTGCCGACGCCGTCCTCTTTCCCGGTTTCACCGGGCACACGCCTCCCGACTGGCTGCGCCGCCGGCTCGGCGAGGGGCTGGCCGGCGTGGCGCTGTTCTCGCGCAACATCGCCGACCCGGCTCAGGTGGCCCGGCTGACCGCCGCGCTGCGCGCGGAGAACCCCTCGGTGCTCGTCGGCATCGACGAGGAGTCGGGGGAGGTCACGCGGCTGGAGGCGGCCACGGGGAGCAGCCGCCCCGGAGGGTACGCGCTGGGCGTCGTGGACGACGTCGCCCTGACCGAGGCCCTGGCCAGGGACCTCGGCGGCGACCTGGCGGCGGCGGGCATCACGCTCGACTTCGCCCCCTCGGCCGACGTGAACTCCAACCCGGACAACCCGGTCATCGGCCTGCGGGCCTTCGGCGCGGACCCGGCCCTGGTGTCCCGGCACACCAGGGCGTTCGTACGCGGCCTGCAGTCGGCGGGCGTGGCCGCGTGCGCCAAGCACTTCCCCGGGCACGGGGACACCTCGGTCGACTCGCATCACGGCGTCCCCGTGGTGGCCGACGACGGGATCGAAGCCGCGCTGCTGCCCTTCCGGGAGGCGATCAAGGAGGGCGTCAAGGCCGTCATGACCGGCCACCTCCTCGTGCCCTCGTACGACGCCGAGCTGCCCGCCACGCTCAGCCCCAAGGTGCTCACCGGGCTGCTGCGGGAGGAGCTCGGGTTCGAAGGAATGATCATCACTGACGGCATCGAGATGGCCGCGGTGTCGGGGGCGTACGGGATCGGGGGCGCCTCCGCCCGCGCCATCGCCGCCGGGGCCGACGCGATCTGCGTCGGCGGCGAGCGGGCCGACGAGGCCACCGCCGCCGGCATCCGCGACGCGATCGCCACGGCGGTGACCCAGGGACTGCTGCCCGAGGAACGGCTGGCCGACGCCGCTCGAAGGGTCCGCGAGCTGGCCTCGTGGGCCGCCTCCTCGGGCAGCCAGGCGCCCCGCGACGGCTCCGTCGGCCTGGCCGCCGCGCGCCGCGCGATCCGGATCACCCGCCGCTCCACCGCCCCCGTGCTGCCGCTGGCCTCGGCCGCGACCGTGGTGGAGCTGGCCCCCGAGATGAACCTGGCCATCGACAGGAACACGCCGTGGGGCGTCGGGCAGCCGCTCGCCCGCCTGCTGCCCGGCACCGCGGTGACCCGGCTGGCGGTGGGGGACTCGACGGGGCCGGCGCTGGAGCGCCTGCTCGGGGAGGCCACCGGACGGCCGCTGGTGATCGTGGTCCGCGACGTGCACCGGCACGCCTGGCAGGAGCAGGCGCTGCGGCACCTGCTCAGCGCCCGGCCCGACGCCGTGGTGGTGGAGATGGGGCTGCCCGAGCGGTCGGACCTGGGCGCCGTGCACATCGCCACGTACGGCTCCGCCCGGGTCTGCGGGCAGGCGGCGGCGGAGGTGCTCACGGGTAGGGTTTGATCCCGTGAACTTCGACGGCGAGGATCTTTCCCGCAAGGCGCTGGCCGACCGTCTCCCCGCGGACGAGACGCATTTCTTCCGCGAGTGCGACCTGACGGAGACCGACCTGTGGGGCGCTCCGCTGGCGGGGGCCAGGTTCGAGTCGTGCGTGCTGGACCAGACCGACTTCCGCAAGGCCGACCTCGACGGGGCCACGTTCGCGGGCGGGGGCGGGATGCGGACCCGCTTCAACGACGCCGACCTCATCGACGTGACGTTCACCGACGTGGACCTGTCCTCGGCACAGTTCGGCGGCGCGCTCCTCACGGACGTCTCGTTCACGGGGTGCCGCATGATCGGCGCCGCGCTGACGGGCTCGCGCGGCACCGGCTTCAAGGTCGCCCGCTCCAACCTGACCCTGGCCAACCTCGGCGGGTGCTCCCTGCGCGGGGAGGTCGTCGAGGGGGTCCGCTTCGACGACGCCGACCTGTCGGGGTGCGACTTCACGGAGGCCACGTTCAGCGACTGCCGGTTCATCGGGACGCGCCTGCTGCAGACCAAGTTCAACAAGGCCGATCTGCGCGGCGCGGACCTGGGCGAGCCGGACGACGCGAAGCTGCGGGCGTTCGCGGGCGCCATCATCAACCAGACCCAGGCCAACGCCATCCTCGCCGCCCGCGGCATCACCGTGCTCTGAGCCCGGCCAGTGCGTCAACGCGCGCCGGCTCACCCGGAGGGCGCGGTCAGGGCGCCTCCATTGTGCGGCCCAGGTGGGTCAGGGTGGTCTCGGCGTCGGTCATGATGCGGTCGATCAGCTCGCGGCAGGACGGCAGGTCGTCGATCACGCCCACCACCTGGCCCGACGCCATCACCCCGAGGTCCGCCCGGCCCTCCACCATGGCGGCCCGCAGCAGCACCGGCGTGTTGGCCGCCTGCAGGACCTGGGCCCAGGTCAGGTCGCGCGCCTGCCTCATCCGTCGGCCCTCGCGCAGCATCTCGCCCCACGACAGCCCCGACAGCCGCCTGAACCTGGCCCCGTTCACCACCGCCCTGACCAGGCGCGAGCGCTCCAGCGACGCCACGAACGGGGTCAGCAGGACCCGGTGGGGCACCCCGTCCACCTTGGTCGTGACGACCGTGTCCCGCGTGGCCAGATAGAGCTTCTTCACCTCGTCGGGCACGGGGGAGTCGCTGGTCAGCAGGAACCGGGTCCCCATGGCGATCCCGCAGGCCCCGTACGCCAGCGCCGCCACCAGCCCCCGCCCGTCGAAGAAGCCCCCGGCCGCGATCACCGGGATGTCCACCGCGTCCACGACCTGGGGCAGCAGCAACGTCGTGGCGACGGAGCCGGTGTGGCCGCCGCCCTCCCCGCCCTGGACGATCACCGCGTCCACGCCCCAGCCCGCCACCTTCTCCGCGTGCCGGCGCGCCCCGACCGACGGGATCGTGACCACGCCCGCGTCCTTGAGCCGGGCGATCAGGTCCCGCTTGGGCGCCATCGCGAACGACGCCACGCGCACGCCCTCCCTGATCAGCACCTCGATCCGCGCGGCGGCGTCGTCGGCGTCGGACCGGAGGTTCACCCCGAAGGGCGCGTCCGTGCGCTCCTTCACGCGCCTGATCGCGGCGGTCATCTCCGCCACGGACATCGTCGCGGCGCCGATCACGCCCAGACCGCCGGCCTGGGAGGTGGCCGCCGCCAGCCGGGCGCCGGCGACGTACCCCATGCCGGTCTGCACGATCGGGTGGCGGCACCCGACCAGGGACGTCAGCGCGGTCCTCACGCGAACTCCCGGTCCCGCAGTCGCCCGGGGTCGAGGCGGTCCAGGACCTCCAGCTCCTCGACGGTCGGCCCGCGCGTCCGGGGCACGTTGGTGGGAATGTCGAGCTCGAAGCCGGTCGCCGCCACCACGTCGTCCACCTCGGCCCCCGGGTGCACCGACACCAGGCGCATGGTGCCGCCGGGGGTGCGGAAGTCCAGCACGGCCAGGTTCGTCACGACGCGGCGCAGGTCGAAGGCGCCCCTGTCGGTCCCGACCCCGCTGACCAGGTCCACCGAGGGCACGAACACCCGAGGGGAGTGCCGGGGGATCCAGTAGCTGGTGGGGTCGCAGCGGGTGTTCCCCGGCGCGCCCCGCACGCCCAGCAGCTGCGCCTTGGGGCGGGCCCAGTCGCCGATGCAGGAGATGTTCGTGTTGCCGTACCGGTCGATCTGGCTCGCCCCGAGCATGACGTGCCGGCGCCCGTTCAGCACCAGCCACAGGTGCTCGCGGAACGGCAGCCACCCCTCCACCACCCCGGGCGCCTCGCCCAGCGCGGGCACGTCGCCGGTGAGCAGGCAGGTGCCGTCGTGCGTGAGCAGCTCCGGCTCGAACGTCAGCCGCGCCAGCCGCGCCGCCAGCACCGTGACCGGCCCGCCGATGCCCGCCGCCAGGATCTCGCCGTCGCCCCGGAACGCCTCCGCGCACGCCACCACGCACACGTCAGCCCTGCTGCTCATCGAACTCCTCCCAAGGCGTCTCCACGTAGCGCCGCTGCAGCGCCTCGTCGCGCCCGTAGTCGGGCTCGCACGCGGTGAAGCCCGCCCCGCCGGGCGCCTCCACCACCCCCGCCACCGTCGACCGGTTGATCAGCAGCGACTGCACGGGCCCCTCCTTCAGCAGGTTCTCCACGACCCGCTCGCAGGAGACGTAGCAGCGCCGCGCCGCCTTGGCGTAGAGGTCGTCGAAGTACGGGTCGGGCCCCAGGTACTGGGCGTTGCCCCGCGCGTCGGCCCGGTTCAGGTGGACGAGGGCCACGTCCATGGTCAGCGCGGGCACCGCGACCAGCTCCTCCCCGTCCGCGTACGGCGAGCGCACCGTCCGCAGCCCGGGGTTGACGCGCAGCACGTCCGACCCCAGCCCCGCCCGCGTCGGCAGGAACGGCAGCCGGTGCGCCCCCGCGAGCAGCCCGAACATGAACATGCCCTCGTCGTACTCCACGAACTCGATCTCCCCGGCCTGCCTGGCCCGCCGGAAATGGGGCTCCAGGGGGATGGAGTCGAGCGTCACGAACGGGGCCACGACCTTGCGCACCTTCCTGGCCGCGCAGAGCATGCCCACGTCCGGGCCGCCGTACGAGACGATCGTGAGGTCGGTGGCGGGGGAGCGCAGGAGTGCGCGGACGAGGGCCATCGGCTTGCGCCGCGAGCCCCAGCCGCCGATCCCGACCGTCATCCCGCTCTCGACCGTGCCCGCGACCTGCTCGGCAGACATCAGCTTGGTCACGTGAATCGCTCCCTGTGCCGGTCTCCGGCGCCCATCAGGTTCAGCTCGAAGGTGAAGCCCTGCTCGAAGCGGTAGCTGCGCTTGACGTCCACGGGGTCGATGCCGTTGAGGGACTCCTTGGCGCGGCGGATCACGTACGGGTCCTTCGCGGCGATCTGCCCTGCCACCTCCAGCGCCGCGTCACGCAGCTTGTCGCGCGGCGCGACCTCCAGCACCGACCCGAACGCGTGCAGCTCGGCCGCCGTCACGTTCCTGCACGTGTAGACCATGGCCCGCATCAGGTGCTGCGGCACCAGCCTGGCCAGGTGCGTGGCCGCGCCCAGCGCGCCCCTGTCCACCTCGGGCAGCCCGAAGTACGCGTCGTCGGCGGCCACCACGATGTCGGCGTTGCCCGCCAGGCCGACGCCGCCGCCCAGGCAGTGGCCGTGCACCGCCGCGATCACCGGGACCGCGCACTCGTAGACGGCCGCGAACGCCGCGTAACAGGCCCGGTTGACCCCGACCAGCGCCTCGTACCCCTCGGCGTCCCGCAGCTCCTTGATGTCGACCCCGGCGTTGAACCCGCGCCCCTCGGCCCGCAGCACCACCACCCTGGTCTCCGGATCGTCCCCGGCCCGCCGGACGGTCCAGGCCAGCTCCTCCCAGCCGCGCACGGTCAACGCGTTCACCGGCGGCACGTCCACGACCACCTCGGCGATCGGCCCGGCCCGCAGAGTGATCCCCATGAGACTCCCTGGTTGCACCTAACGCTTGCTTGGTACGGTAGCACCCGTGACCGTGACTTACGACTACACGGGCAGGGCCGTCCTGGTGACCGGCGGCACCCAGGGCATCGGCGCGGGGATCGCCCGCGCCTTCCGGGAGGCGGGCGCCGACGTGACGGTCTGCGCCCGGCGCGAGCCGGCCGCGCCGGTGCCGGGGATCCGGTTCGCGCGGGCCGACGTGCGGGTGGCCGAGGACGTCGAGCGGCTGATGTCCGGGTTCGACCGGCTGGACGTGGTGGTCAACAACGCCGGCGGCTCGCCGTACGCGCCGCTCGACGGCACCTCGCCGCGCCTGCACGCCCGCGTCGTCGAGCTCAACCTGACGGCCCCGCTGCTGGTCTCGCAGTTCGCCTACCCGTTGCTCGCCCCCGCCGGCGGGGCGATCGTGATGATCGGCAGCGCCAGCGGCGCCCGCCCCTCGCCCGGCACCTCCGCGTACGGCGCCGCCAAGGCCGGGCTGCACCACCTGGCCCGCTGCCTGGCCGCCGAGTGGGCCCCGGAGGTGCGCGTCAACACGGTCGTCGTCGGCCTGGCCGCCACCGAGCATGCCGCTTCCCACTACGGCGGGCAGGAGGACGGGATGGGGGCGGCCATCCCGGCAGGCCGGATGGCGACGCCCGCCGACGTGGCGGCGGCCTGCCTGTGGCTGGCCGCGCCCGGCTACGTCACGGGCGCGGAGGTGCGGGTGGACGGCGGCGGCGAGATCCCCGCCTGGCGGCACCTGGCCTCCGGCGACATTTCCTGATATCTCTGCATGATCCTTCTGGGAGGTCTGGGTGGGAATCTGTGCTGGCCGCGTGGTGATCGTGACGGGCGCCGGACGCGGGATCGGGAGGGAGCACGCGCTGGAGTTCGCCCGGCAGGGCGCCCGCGTCGTGGTGAACGACCTCGGCACGGGCCCCGGCGGCGAGGGCGGCTCGGGAGCCCCCGCGCTGGAGGTGGTCGCGGAGATCGAGGCGCTCGGCGGCCAGGCGGTGGCCAACTGCGACGACGTGTCCGACTGGGGCGGCGCGGCCCGGCTGGTCAAGACGGCCGTCAGCGCGTACGGCCGCCTCGACGTCCTGGTGAACAACGCCGGCTTCCTCAGGGACCGGATGCTCGTCTCCATGACCGAGCAGGACTGGGACGACGTCGTCCGCGTCCATCTCAAGGGCCACTTCCTGCCGCTGCGCCACGCGGCGGCGTACTGGCGGGAGAGCGCCAAGGCGGGCGAGCGCGTCACGGGCCGGGTGATCAACACCTCGTCCGGCGCGGGCCTGCTCGGCAGCGTCGGCCAGGCCAACTACTCGGCCGCCAAGGCGGGCATCGCCGCGCTGACCCAGGTGGCAGCGGCCGAGCTGGGCAGGTACGGCGTGACCGTGAACGCCATCGCCCCCGCCGCCCGCACCCGCATGACCGAGGAGGTGTTCGCCGCGACCATGGCCAGGCCGGAGTCCGGCTTCGACCCCATGGACCCGGCCAACATCGCCCCGCTCGTCGTCTGGCTCGGCTCCGAGGGGTCGGGCCACGTGACGGGGCGGGTGTTCGAGGTGGAGGGCGGCTCGATCGCCCTGGCCACGGGCTGGCGCCACGGCGAGCGGGCCGAGCGCGACGGCCGCTGGGACCCCGCGGACGTCGGCGACGCGGTCGACGGGCTGCTGGCCGCCGCCCCGTCGCCGGAGCCCGTGTACGGAGCGTGAGCCCCGCGGGTCAGCGCATGGCCGAGCGGGCGGTCGGGTGGAGCAGGATGCGCTCGGGGGCGGCCGTCAGGCGGGGCTTCACCATGGGGAGGTCCACCTCCCGCTCCTCCTCGGCCGCGTCGAAGCGGGCGAACCACACGAACACGTTCTCCCCGGTCCGGATCGGATGCCGGGGGAAGTTGTTCTCCGAGTGCTCCGTCTCCAGGCACGCGACGGGCGGCACGCCGGCCTCGGCCAGCACGGGCGCGACCTCGCGGGCGAAGAAGGCGGAGAAGCCGTCCTCGACGTGGTAGATCGTGGCGGCGTACAGG
The DNA here is from genome assembly GCF_014204795.1 of Nonomuraea jabiensis. GTDB lineage: Bacteria > Actinomycetota > Actinomycetes > Streptosporangiales > Streptosporangiaceae > Nonomuraea > Nonomuraea jabiensis. The sequence goes on from NZ_JACHMB010000001.1 coordinate 5,417,780, forward strand.
GACTTCGGCAGCTCGGTCGCGCCCGCGGGCGGCCGCTCCCAGGCGGGCGGCTCGGCCCCCACGGAGTGCAGCAGGAGCACGTCGTCGGTGTCGACCATGGTGGCCCTGGCGGCGTCCCGGTGGGCCTCCCATACGGGCCCGTCGTAGAAGGCCTCCAGCGCGTCCTTGCGGGCGGCCATCGACCGGTGCGCGCGGAGCCAGGCGAACCGGTCGGGCGCGCCCCCGACGCGGAAGGTGCCGGTGACCCGCATGCCCGTCGCCTCCTGGGTCTCCACGAATTCGCGCTCGAAGAGCTCGATCAAGGTGTCCCGCTGCCCGGGCCGCAGCGTGTACTGGCGCAGTTCGTAGATCATGCGGCGGACGTTAGGCCCGGGTCGCTGACACCTTCTGTCAGCGTATTGAGCGAATAATATTCTGGTAACAGACAGCTACCGATCCACAACTCACGGTTATATGCTCGCTGTGACCTTGATCTCCTGCGGTCAAGGAAGGTCAAAGGGGCGGCGCGCCCGTGCGCGCCGGCCCTGAACCCTACCGGCTAAGGAGCGGAAGTTGATCAAAAGAGCGTGCGCCGCCGCGGCCGTGCTGGCCGCGGCCGTCGGCGGCGCACTCCTGGCTGCCCCGGCGCACGCCGACGACTGGTGGGGGCCGCTGGGCGGCGACACCCGCGCCGGCAACTGGAGCGGCAACAGCGACTCGGCCCAGTCCGGAAACAACTTCGGGAATGTCACCGGCGTCAACCGCGGCCGAGACTTCTCGACCAACGTCAACAACGTCAACGGCATCGCACCGACCGCCACCAACGGTGGCATCACGGTGACCTACATCTTCTACTGACCGGCTGACGTCCAAAGCCAACACGATCCGAAAGGACCATGACCATGGTGAAGAAGCTCTGCGTGACCGGTCTCGTCGCCGCCGCGGCTGCGGGGGTGACCCTGCTGTCGGCCCCCGCGTACGCGGACGTCAACGCGGGTAATTCCAGCTCCAACCGCGGCTCCTCGCAGTCGGGCAACAACTTCGGCAACGTCGTCAGCAGCAACGTCAGCGGCCGCGGCGCGACCGGCGTCAACAACGTCAACGGCAACGCCGCGACCGCCACCAACCGCAGCGTTGTGGGCATCGACGACATGGTCGATTTCGACTAGCCGGGAGGGGTGCGGGCCAGGTCCCCGTCACGGCCTGGCTCGCACCCCGTACTAGCATCCGTGGGTGGTTCTCTGTGCTTATGTAACGTTTGAAGATCCCCACGGCGTCGACGACGAGCGCGACCCGGTCCTTTCCGCCTGGCGCGAGGCGGGCATCGAGGGGCGGGTCGAGCGCTGGGACGACCCCGCCGCCGACTGGAGCGCGTACGACGCCGTCGTCGTCCGCTCGGTCTGGGACTACTCCCTCAGGCGGGCGGAGTTCCTGGAGTGGGCGCGCGGCGTGGAGTCCGTCACCAGGCTGCTCAACCCGGGCTCCGTGCTGGAGTCCAACACCGACAAGACCTACCTGCGGGACCTGGGCGTGCCCGTCGTGCCGACGCACTGGTCGTCGCGGGACCTGCCGCACTGGCCCGAATACGTCGTCAAGCCGGCCATCTCCGCCGGTGCCCGCGACACCACCAGGACCACCGATCGCGACGAGGCCCGGGCGCTGGCCGCCGCGATCGAGGCCGGCGGGCGCACGCCGATGGTGCAGCCGTACCTCGACATGGTCGAGGCGGAGGGGGAGACCTCGCTGCTGTACTTCAACGGCCGCCTCAGCCACGCCGTCCGCCGCGTCCCCATGCTCGCCCCCGGGGCGAGCGAGCAGGACAACGCGCGGGCCGAGCGGCGCACCCCAGCCCCGGACCAGGTCGATCTCGCGGAGAAGGTGCTCGCCGCCGTACCTCAGCCCCTTCTCTACGCCCGGATCGACCTGGTCCGGCTACCCGGGGGCGAGCCGGCGGTCATCGAGGTGGAGCTGACGGAGCCGTACCTCTACCTGCGGTGGGAGCCGCAGGCGCCGGCGAGCTTCGCCAGGGCGCTACGCGAGCTGCTCTGAGTCCTTCACCCACAGGCGCAGCAGCCCCCTGAAGTGCTCGACGAAGCGGTCACGCTCGTGGGCCGGGTACGTGGCGGTCACGGTGTCCACCAGTAACCGGTCGAACTCGGCCCCGGCCACCCACTCCAGCACCACCTCGTCGAGGTGCGCCAGGCGGTCCTGGCAGAACTCGTGGTAGCGGTCGGTCTCGAAGTACGCGTCGGCCAGCTGGCGGTATTCGGCCAGCCGCTCCTCGTACGTCCCCGCCACGGAGAAGTAGTCGTGCGTCTCCAGGTCGATGCGCGGCCGGCGCCGGGTGGCCACGCAGAACACGCTCCACTTCACCAGCGTCTTGATCGCCCAGGGGAAGTAGTAGTGCAGGCTGGTCAGCGCCACGTCGGGGCAGGCGTTGGCGTAGTCGATCGGGTGCACGTCGGAGCCCTTGACCAGGGTCTCGCAGGAGTTGAACTCCCACCGGAAGAACGCGTTCACCAGCTTCCCGATCGTCACGACCTCCTCGCCCACGGACGGCGACAGGAACGCGTGGTCGACGGCGTAGCGGGCGTGCATCGGCTCATCGGGCCTGAAGCGCATGACCATGGTCTCCGCGCCGATCGACAGGGACCTGGCGAACGCGTCGTACCCGTCGATGGCCTGCTGGAGGTGCATGAGCATCTCGCCGCTCTGGTCGTAGGCCCGGTGCAGCTCGTCCCGGTCGCGCACGAGTGACACGCCGCGCCAGGCCCCGCCGTCGTAGGGCTTCATGATCAGCGGGTAGCCGATCCGCTCCGCGACCTCGTCCAGGTCGAAGGGCTGGTTGTAGCGGGCCGCCGTGTAGGCGTACCGCGCGTTGTCGACCGGGTTCTTGAACGGCACCAGCACCGTCTCCGGCACCTTGAGCCCGAGCCGCATCATCGCGCAGTACGCCGTGTGCTTCTCCATCGACTGGAACGTGAACGGGCTGTTCAGCAGGTAGACGTCGTCCATCATGGCGACCTTCTTGAGCCACTCGCGCGGGTGGTAGTACCAGTACGCGAGCCGGTCGATCACCAGCTCGTGACGCGGCTTCGCGCGCAGGTCGAACGGCTCGATCGTGAGCCGCTCCACGTCGAACTCGCCCACCCCCTTGATGGGCCCGAGCCGCCGCAGCACGGTCTCGAACGCCGACGGCCAGTCCTCCTCGGTCCCCAGCAGCAGCCCGATCAGATGTCGCACGACGCCCCTCCAGCCTGACCGCCCGCGCGGCGGCCGGGGTCAGACGCCAGGGAGCCGGCCGTTGCGGAACAGGTCGACGAACCGTTGATGGTCTTCCCGGGCCTGTGCCCCGTACCGATGGGCGAAATCCACCAACATCCCGATAAATCCGGGTTTGTCGTTGCCGATGACCGCCACGATCGCCTCCTCCGTCGAGAAGTCGACCAGGTCGTGGCTGGACTCGTCGTCGGCCACCGAGTGCATGCGCGCCACCGCCCGCCCCAGGTCCTGCACGATCGAGCGCAGCTCGGCCGGCTCGTTCACGTCGTCCCAGTCCAGGTCCGCCGAGTACGGCGACACCTCGGCCACGAGCTGCCCCACGCCGTTGAGCGTGGTGTACCCCAGCCAGGGATCGGCGTACGCCTGCAGCGCCCGCTGCGACTCCGCCGTGCGATGCCCCTGGTGCAGGAAGTACGAGGCCACCTTCTCGTCGGCGACGTGCCGGGCCACCGCGGGCACGGCCGCCTGCTTCATGTAGAGGATGACGTCGTTCTCCAGCGCCTGCGAGCGCCCTTCGAGCAGCAGGTTGTACGAGGGCAGCCCCGCGGAGCCGATGCCCACGCCCTTGCGCAGCGCCACGTCCTTGATCACGTGCTCGACCGGGTTGGCCTGCGCGGGCAGCGTGGTCAGGTACCCCTCGAACGCGGCCAGCACCGCCTGCCTGGTCGCCGCGTCCACCGGCTCCCGCCCCTCCATGAGCGCGAACCGCCGGTCGTAGTCGTCGATCACGGTCTCGACGTCCAGCAGCGCCACCCGCGTGCTGAGCCGGGCCGTCTGGAGCACCCGGTGCAGCACCCCGCTGGTGGTCTCCAGGGTGAGCGAGCCGATCGCGTCGTCCCCGCCCGCGGCGAGGGCGCCCAGCTCGACCAGGTACGCGGCGGCGAAGTCGGTGACGAGCACGCTGATCGAGTCGTCGGACAGCGCCTTGGCGTAGCCGATGAGCGCCACGCTGGCGGCGAAGCGCTTGAGGTCCCAGACATACGGGCCCACGTAGGCCTCGTCGAAGTCGTTGACGTTGAAGACGAGGACGCCGGAGGCGTTCATGTACGTGCCGAAGTTCTCCGCGTGCAGGTCGCCGTGGATCCACACCCGGCTGGTGGGTTCGTCCAGGTAGGAACGGTCCGCGTAGGACTCGGCCATGTCCGCGTAGAACAGGCAGGCACTGCCCCGGTAGAACGCGAACGGGGAGGCCGCCATTTTCCGAAATTTCCGCCTGAAAGCCGCGGGGTCTCGCTTGATCGACTCGCCGAACTCTGCCATGAGGACATCGAGCAGGAAAGAGGAGCGTGCGCCCATGTCTCGGACACTAGATCCCCGGAACCTTGCCGACCACCCTGATCTTTCCCTGACACGCGGACGTCAGCTCCTCAGGGGTGCTGCGAGGAGACCGAGACCACCTCTCCCGTCATGTACGAGGAGTAGTCGCTGGCCAGGAAGACGATCACGTTCGCCACCTCCCACGGCTCCGCCGACCGCCCGAACGCCTCCTTGGCCGCCAGCTCCGCCAGCAGCTCCTCGCTGGTCACCTTCGCCAGGAACGGGTGCACCGCCAGCGAGGGCGCCACCGCGTTCACCCGCACGCCGTGCTCGGCGGCCTCCAGCGCGACACACCTGGTCAGCGCCATCACCCCGGCCTTGGCGGCGGCATAGTGCGACTGCCCCCGCTGGGCCCGCCAGCCGATCACCGAGGCGTTGTTCACGATCACGCCGGAGCCCTGGGCGGTCATCTGCCTGAGCGCGGCCCTGGTGCAGCGCATGGTGCCGTTGAGGGTGACGTCGATGACCGCGTGCCACTGCTCGTCGGACATCTCGGCCAGCGGGGCCGTACCGCCGAGACCGGCGTTGTTGACCACCACGTCGAGCCTGCCGTGCGCCTCCACCACCGCGTCGAACAGCGCCAGCACCTGCGCCTCAGAGGTCACGTCGCACGGCACGGCCAGCGGTTTGACGCCGGTGAGCTCGGTCAGCGCGTCGGCGGCGGCGGCCAGGCGGCGCTCGTGCCGGTCCGAGACGACGATCGTGGCGCCCTCCTCGGCGCAGCGCCTCGCGGTCGCGTAGCCGATGCCGGCCCCTGCGGCGGCCGTCACGAGCGTCACCTTGCCGTCGAGCAGTCCGTGCGCCTTCGGGTACGGGGGCATCCGTGCTCCAATCAGCGGGGGAGTCCCAGGGTGCGCTCGGCGATGATGTTCCGCTGGATCTCGCTGGATCCGGCATAGATCGTGTCGGCGCGGCTGAACAGGTAGAGCCGCTGCAACTCGTTCAACTCGCCGTCGGCGGGCTCGGCCACCAGTCCGGCCTTCCCCTGCACGGCCTGTGCCAGCTCGCCCAGCCTCCGGTGCCACTCCGACCAGTAGAGCTTGGCGATCGACACCTCGGGGCCGGGGTCCGGCCGCAGCATCCGCAGCGCGTTCAGCCGCATGATCTCCAGCTCCAGCCACGACTGGACGAGCCTGTCACGCAGCACCGGGTCGTCGATCGCGCCCGTCCGCCCGGCGGTCTCGATGACCTTGGCCAGCTCCCGCCGGAACCCGATCTGCTGCCCGAGCGTCGAGGCGCCGCGTTCGTAACCGAGCGTGGCCATCGCGACCCGCCAGCCGTCGCCCGGCGCTCCGAGGATGTTCCCCGCCGCCGTGCGCGCGCCGTCGAAGAACACCTCGTTGAACTCCGACGTCCCGGTGAGCTGCACGATCGGCCGCACGTCCACGCCCGGTGCGTCCATGGGGACGAGCAGGTACGACAGCCCCTGGTGGCGCTGCGAGCCGGGCTCGGTACGGCACAGCACGAAGCACCAGTCGGCCACGTGCGCCAGCGACGTCCACACCTTCTGCCCGGTGACGATCCACTCGCCGCCTTCCAGGTGCGCCTTCGTCTGCACGTTGGCCAGGTCGGAGCCCGCCTCGGGCTCGGAGTAGCCCTGGCACCAGAGCTCGTCGCCGCGCTGGATCGGCGGCAGGAAGCGGTCCTTCTGCTCGTCGGTGCCGAATTCGAGGATGGTCGGGCCGATCAGCCCCTCGCCGATGTGGCCCACCCTGGCGGGGGCGTCGGCCCTGGCGTACTCCTCGTAGAAGGCGACCTGGTCCTCCAGGGACGCGGCGCGGCCGCCGTACCGCTCGGGCCAGCCCAGGCAGGTCCAGCCGGCCTTGCCGAGGTGGCGCTCCCACGCCTGCCGCAGCTCGTGGCCCTCGTGCTCGCGCCCGGGCCCGCCGAGCCCTCTGACGTTCGCGAACTCGCCGCTCAGCGCCTCCTCCAGCCAGGCCCGCGCCTCTTCCCGCAGCCCTGCCCGAGGAACGTGCCCGTGGTCCGCGCCCCCGTCAGAGACGCTCAACGAAGCCTCCGTAGCCCCCGCGGAAGAACAGCAGCGGGCCACCCTCGGAGTACGTGTCGAGCTGGAGCACCCGGGCCACCACGATCATGTGGTCGCCAGCCGGGTGCTCGGCCTCGATCGCGCAGTCGATCCAGGCCAGCGCGCCTTCGAGCACCGGGTTGCCGCCGGGGGAGCCGCTCCACTCCAGGCCCGCGAACTTGTCGCCGCCCTTGGTCGCCAGCTGGGCGCACACCGCCTGCTGGTGCTCGGCCAGCACGTTCACGGTGATGACCTTGGCGCCGCGTACCTTGGGCCAGCTGGAGCTGGTGTAGGCCACGCAGAACGCCACCAGGGGCGGGTCGAGCGAGACCGAGGTGAAGGAGTTGGCCGCCAGGCCGCACGGCAGGCTGTTCGCCGGATCGACCGCCGTGATCGCCACCACACCCGTCGCGAACCTCCCGAGCACCTGCCGGAAGCGGCGGCTGTCGAGGTGACCGTTCGCGCTGTGAGGTGAAGGGCCGGTCGGCATTGCGGCTCCGTTGCGAATCCTGCGCTGATGGGGCGTCGGAAGGCCGCGACAGCCGTCCGGCGCGACGAGCCGGGCAGCGTGTGTGCTCATGGTCCGCCTCCTAGTCCACCGTCTGCGCTCTATCATACCAAGCGCTTGCTTGGACGCTAGGGCGAACCGGGAAACCATGTCAAGTTCGCATGCCGCTGCGGGGGCGGACGGTCAGGGGTGCGTTGACATAGGGGAAATTTCCGGCCTAACGTGACGTTTGTGCCCAAGCGCTTGCTTGACATCCGAGACCGCGCCGCGATAGCCGGGGTCGGCTACACCCCCTTCACGAAGGACTCGGGCGTCAGCACCCTCACGCTGGCCTGCCGCGCCGTGCTGGCCGCGCTGGAGGACGCGGGCCTGGCGGTGGACGAGGTGGACGGGCTGGCCACGCACCGCGTGGGCGACTCCGCCGCCCCCACGCTGGTGGCCCCCGCGCTGGGCCTGACCGACCTCTCCTGGCACCTCGACCAGTTCGGCGGCGGCAGCGTCTCGCACGCCGTCGTAGGCCAGGCAGCGCTGGCGGTGGCGGCCGGAGTGGCCGAGACGGTGGTGTGCTACCGGGCCATCAACGCCCGTTCCGAGTTCCGCATGGGCGGCACCGACCGGAGCGTGCCGGTGAGCCCGGAGGTGCAGTATCAGGCGCCGTACGGGTACGTGGCGCCGCCGCAGCAGTACGCCATGTACGCCCGGGCCCACATGCTGAAATATGGCACTCAAGCCGAGCATTTCGGGCAGTTGGCCGTCACCCAGCGCGCCAACGCGGCCAAGAACCCCCGCGCCCTCATGCGCACCCCCATCACGCTGGACGACTACCTGGCGAGCAGGTGGATCGCGGAGCCGTTCCGGCTGCTGGACTGCTGCCTGGAGACGGACGGGGCCTGCGCCGTGGTCGTCACCACGGCCGAACGCGCCCGCGCGCTCCGCCGCCCACCGGTGCTGATCTCGGGCGCGGCCTGGGGCGGCGGCACCTCTCACCTCTCGGGCCCGTCCGCCGACCCCACGGTGACCGCGGCCGCCGCCCTGGCCCCGCGCCTCTACGCGCAGGCCGGGCTGGGGCCGGCGGACATCGACGTGGCCGAGCTGTACGACTGCTTCACGTACTCGGTGATCGTCCAGCTCGAGGACTACGGGTTCTGCGAGAAGGGCGAGGGCGGGCCTTACGTGGCCTCGGGCGCGACGGCGCCGGACGGCGCGCTCCCGGTCAACACCCACGGCGGCTTCCTGTCCGAGGGCTACGTCCACGGCATCAACCACATCGCCGAGGCCGTCTCCCAGCTCAGAGGCGACGCGGGGGACCGCCAGGTGCCCGGAGCCGAGGTCGCGCTGTCCACGGCCCAGCCCGGCTACATCCTCCCGGCCACCTCCGCCCTGATCCTGAGGAGATCATGATGACGGCCTACCGGCCCGAACCCGACCGCGACTCCAGGCAGTGGTGGGAGCGGGTCGCCGGGCAGGAGTTCGCCGTCCAGGAGTGCGAAGGATGCGGGGCGGTGCGCTTCCCGGCGCGGTCGTTCTGCCCCGAGTGCCGCACGGAGGCGTGGCACTGGCGGGAGGTGGAGCCCGAGGGGGTGGTCGAGAGCTGGATCGTCAACCATCAGCCGTTCATGCCGGGGTTCGAGGTGCCGTACGTGGTGGTGATGGTCCGGCTGGCGGCGGTGCCGGGGTGCTTCGTGTACGGGAACTGGCGCGGCGACGGCCCTCCGGAGCGCGGCTGGCGCGTCCGGGCCGCCTACCGCCGGGTCGACGAGCGGTTGACCCTGGTGGACTGGGCGCCGGATGATCATCCGGTGGGGCGCAAATCCTCCCGCTAGTTGACCTTGCTCCGGAAATTGGATTGGTACCGGAAAATCCCACCAGTCCCACCATCACGAAGGGGCCCCCAGGTTCGGCTCCGAGGGTTGATGATGATGGTGGAAGGCGTCGACGCGGACGGCTCGGACTGGCGGCGAACGATGACTGATGGGAAGTCGGTGGCGGGCGTGACCTGCGGGTCACGAGTAACGATCCTGCCTGCCCGCCGGTCTTCGACAGAACCACCCAGCCGGTCGTGCCGTGCCGTGACGGCGCCCGGCCCCGCACACCGGAGAAGCGTCTCCCTGGACGGGGCCCGGCCGTGGTCGGCGGATGGGGCCGCCCGTGGTGACCGTAAGAGATGGGTTGTGCCGTTCTGGGCGACGGCGAGTGCTTCGGGATCGGCGAGGAACCTCGGTGGCGTGCGCATCCGGAGGGCGGCGGGCACCTGGGGATCGGCGAGGACCCGAAAGTCGGCGAGCGCCCGGGGATCGGCGCGGTCGGCGGTCACTCACGCGCCCGGGGCGCGGGATCCGCCTGGAAGGGCCCGGCCCCCGCCCGAGGCGGGAAGGCGTGCTGCCCTGCGTTGGTCCCTTGGAGGAAAACGCGCCCTGGCGGGCGTGGGGGACCCGCCAGGACGCGCTTCCTGTCCCGTGCGCGACGGCGCCAGGACTCCGGCGAGGGATGGAGTCCTAGACCGTTGGTTCGCGCACGGAGTCGATGGGGGAGTGTGAAAGCTCCCGTTGCCGGTAACGTGCGGCGATGCGTTGAGCTGCACCAACCGGGTCATCAATGGGGTGCGTGACGGGGGCGCCACCCTCCTCATTCCAGACAAAGGATCCGTCATTGCACCACACGGTCAGCTCAGTCAACACCGATAGCTCGCGCACACCGATGCCCATGCTCTGGTAGGTGTGGGTGAACCCCTGGCGACGCAACCCGTAACGCAGTAAACGTGTTGCTTCGCAAGGGGCATGCCAGGGCAGGTACGGCGTACCCGTGCGGACCGGCAACACTGGCCTTCACCCCCTCACCGGCCTTTAGATGGATTTGTACCAACGAATGGATGATGGGCCGGTGGAGGCGGTTCGGTCAAGGGGTTGTGGCCTGCTAGAACCAGATCGTCTAAATTGTTGGAACAAAAGGGGTGAAAGTGGCAAGGTCGGTGCTGTATCAGCAGGTGGCTGCGGAGTTGCGTCGAGCCATCTACTCGGGTGTCCTCGGCCCGGGATCACAGCTGCCGACCGAGGCGCAGCTCATGGAAGACCATGGGGTGAGCAGGAACACCGTAAGGCTGGCCCTGGGAGAGCTCGTCAATGAGGGGCTCGTTACGCGCACGCCGCGGCGCGGAACCGTGGTCAGAGACCGCAGACCGCTGCTGATCTATCCGCAGCGGGAGCTGGAGCCACAACCTTCTGGGGAACTGCGGGAAGCCTTCGCCTATGCCGTGGCGCAGGAAGGCCGCGAGCCCAGCCAGTACATCGAGGTGCTGACGGTTTCTCCCGTTGAGGAGATCGCCAGCAGGCTGGAGCTGGCGGACGGGGAATTGGCGGTGGTGAGGCGTCGTCTGCGTTTCGTGGACGGCCAGCCGTACAACACCAACGATTCCTACTTCCCTCGTGATCTGGTTGCCGACTCCGAGATCGCCAGGCCCGGAGACATCGCACGAGGGGCGAACCGGGTGCTGGAGGAGCTGGGGCATGCGCAGGTGCGCGTCACCGACGACATCTGGGCCCGCATGCCCAACCAGGAGGAGGCCGAGCGCCTCCAGCTCGAGCTCGGCACGCCAGTCATGGTGTACGTCCGAGTCGGATTCGACGGGGCCGACATGCCAGTGCGTGTCGCGGTGTCGGTGCTGCCCGCCGACAAACATTTGATCAGATACGAGCTCGATGGCCGCTAACGAGCTCGGTTGAAGGGGTGATCCCGCCGGCTGGGGCCGGGCGCAGCGAGAAATTAGCCGCCTCGCTGGCCTAGGGGAGTCGTGCATACTCCCCTAAATCGCCATTTATCCATATATATCGGGTTGAGGCCCCATTTTCGGCTACGCGCACCATTGCGTCATCACGCTTTGTGTATGCGCGCAAACCCTACGCAACGGGAGTTTCATTATGCACACCAACACGCTGCTCCACCCGCTCGCGCTCCGCAGAGCGGAGCCCGAGGACCTTCCCGGCGTACTCACGCTGCTCGCGGACGCCGCCGAGTGGCTCTACTCGCGGGGAGTGCGGCAATGGCCGCGCGGGGGGTTCGGCCCCGAGCGCATCGTGCCGCTCATCGAGGAGAGGGTGCTCTTCCTGCTCGACGACGAGCTCAGATACCTCGATCCCGACGAATCGGCCCCGCCGGTAGCCACGATAGCCGTCGACGACCACGCGGACCCCGAGTTCTGGACACTCGACGACGACCCCGGAGCTGCCCTTTATGTCCACAAGCTCGCCGTGGCCCGTCCCTGGTCCGGCAGCGGCCTCGGGGACGCCCTCCTGGACTGGGCCTGCACCTACGCCCACACGGCCGGCCTGCCGTACCTGCGCCTGGACTGCGCCAAGGACAACTGGCGGCTGCAGGAGTACTACCGCAGGCGCGGGTTCCGCCACGTCCGTACGGTGGACCTCCCCCACCGCGCGTCCGGCGCCCTCTTCGAGCGCCCGTCGCGGGACCTGACCACCACGGCCTTCCGTGACCTGACCATGGCCGAACTCATCTCCGCCTGACACCTCGCACCCACGGCCCCGATCCCGCCGGGATCGGGGCCGAGGCCCACCAGGGCCGCCTCCTCGCGCCGTCACGGGCGTCGCGGGCGGGCGGCCCAGGCCGGCCACGGCCCTCCGCGGATGTGCGCCGGCCGGGCTGTGCTTCCGCCCCACAGGGCGCGTGGTGGGCCGCGGGCTGTCCGGCGGGGTCCGGCAGCGGGCGCCGGTCGTGCGGGCGCTGTGGGAGCGTTCGGGGGCCTGGAGCGGGGCCCTGGGACGGGGAGCGAGGCCGTTGGCGGGGACTTTTTGGTGTGATCAGCGGCGGAATGGTGCAGAGCACCATATAACCTCTCCTCCATGACCGGATCCCTGCTCGAGGTGATCGCCCTCAACGTTCGTGACGCCGTGGCCGCCGAACAGGGTGGAGCCGACCGGCTGGAGGTCGTCGCCGACATGGCGGCCGACGGGCTGACCCCCTCACCGGAGACGGTCGCCGCGATCGCCGCGGAGTGCCCCCTCCCCCAGATGGTGATGCTCCGCTGTGACGCCAACTTCATCGCCGACTCCGACGTGCTCGACCGCCTGAGCCGGGACGCCAAGGCATTGGCGCAGGCGGGGGCGGCGGGGTTCGTGTTCGGGTTCCTCGACGGCTCGGGGAAGGTCGATCTCACGGCCACCGAGGCGCTCATCCACGCCGTCTCGCCGCTCCCGTGGACGTTCCACCGGGCGGTCGATCACGCCGCCGACGTCCAGGCGTCCTGGCGGGCCGTGCGGCTGCTGCCCAACCTGGCCACCGTGCTCACCTCGGGCTCGCCCAACGGGGTGGGGGAGGGGCTGCCGGTGCTGAGGGCGCGCGCCGAGGCCGGTGACGGCTCGATCATCCTGGCCGGGGGCGGGCTGAAGCCGGCGCACGTGCCGGCGCTCCTCGACTACGGCATCCGCGCCTTCCACGTGGGCTCCGCCGTGCGGGCGAGCTGGTCGGATCCGGTGGAGTGGCGCCTGGTACGCCAGTGGCGGTCCCTGGTCGAACGCGACTGAGACCGCCAGGGCGACCGCCAGACCGCTAGGGCAGGGCCGCGTCCGCGCGCCTGAGAGCGGCCACCAGCGTGCGGATCGTGGCGGGCTCGTCCATGACGCCGCCCCCCGCATCCCGCTGCTCCTCCCACGCTCTCACTCGCTCCTGGTAGGCGTCGTAGCGCTCCAGGTGGAAGGCGTAAACGGTGGCGAAGCGGCTCACCAGGTGGGAAGGGTGCATGTCCCACCCCTGGTAGAAGCCGTGCCCCAGGGAATGCCTGACCAGCTCGGCGTGCCGCCGCCACAGCGCGTGCACGTCACGGGTGAGCCCGGAGGCGGGCGAGGCGGCCAGCGACCCGTCCGACAGCTCCACCCGCGTGCCCGCGAACGCCGTCTGCATCACGTGCCGGGCGTGATCGCACGCCGGATGGTCCAGCCGCTGCTCGTGCGGCGGCAGCCCGATCGCGGCCGTGTAGTCGAAGACCCCGAAATGAGCCGCCGCGAGCCGCCCGCCCAGCGACTCGGCCAGGTCCCCGCGCAGGAAGTGCAGCGTCTGCGGCGCCTCCACCTGCATCTCGAACCGCAGCCGCACCCCCAGCTCGTCCTCCAGCCCGGCCAGCACCTGCGTGAAGAGACCGAGGTAGGCCTCCATGAGGACCTTGGGAAAGGTCACCGTGAAGCCCGGCGGCAGCTCGCCGGCCCGCTCCATCAGCCCCGACAGGAACAGCTCGAGCGTGCGCACCGACCGCTCGGGGTCCCCGTCGGCGAACGACTTCACCCGAGGCCCCCACCGCCGCGGCAGCGTGCCCGCCGCGTGCATCGTGGCCACCGCCTCGACGGCCTGCGCCACGTGCTCGTCCTCCACCAGGCCGGGACGTACGCCGTACCCGTCCTCGAAGTCGATGCGCAGGTCCTCGATCGGCTCCGAGGAGAGCTTCTGGACCACCTTGGGGTGCACGGCGGCCGCCAGCCCGCCGGGCACCCCGAAGACCTCCGCCAGCGTGGCCGGATCGGCCAGATGCGCCTTGACCAGGGACATCGCCTGGTCGCGCCACTCGGAGAGGGTGTGGATCGAGAACCGGTCGGCCGGGACGTAGACGGTGTGGACCGGCTGCCGGCCCTGGCCGGTGGAGGGGAATCGGGCCTGCTGGACCCGGTAGACCTCGTCGAACCCCTCAGGAACGGAACGCACGGAGCATTGCCTCCAGGCCGACCAGCTTGACGCGTTCGCCCCGGCCCAGCGACCTGGCCAGCTCGGCCTCGGCCGCCTCGATCGCCAGCCAGTCGTCGTACGTCACCGGACGCACCCCGCGCGCGGCCAGCAGCGCGTCGATGGCCCCGCCGCTCACCCGCGGGCGATCCGAGAGGTCGGCGAGGAGCGTGCGGACCGTCTCCGCGGCGTCGGACTTGTTGGTGCCGATGACCCCGGTGGGACCGCGTTTGAGCCAGCCTGCCACGTATTCGCGGTCGCGCACCCGCCCGGCCTCGTTCGGCACGGTCATGGTCTGGTCCGAGAACGGCACCCCGGGCAGCGGCACGCTCTGGTAGCCCACCGAACGCAGCACCATGCCGACCGGCAGCGTCTCGAACTCGCCCGTGCCGACCACGCGCCCCTCCTCCGACAGGCGGGTGCGTTCGAGCTTGAGGCCCTCCACCCGCTCGGTGCCGAGGATCTCCACGGGCCGCAACCAGAAGCGCACGTCGAGGCGGCGCGGGCGGCCCACCGGCTCGCGGGCGGCCCATGACTGCAGGACCTTGATGTTGCCCTGGACCTGGCGCGGGAAGTCGACGCCCAGGACGACTGCCTCGTCAGGGCGGACGCAGACGTCGGCGTTGGCCAGCTCGCCCAGCTCGCGCAGCTCCTTCAGGGTGAACTTGGCGTGCTCGGGGCCGCGGCGGCCGATCATGTGGATGGCCTTGACCTGGCTCGCCTCGAGGCGTTCGAGCACGTCGTGCGGCACGTCCGTGGAGCGCAGCTCCTCGTGGGTCTTGGCCAGGACGCGTACGACGTCGACCGCCACGTTGCCGACGCCGATCACCGCGACCTCGGAGCTGTCGAGCGTGAAGCGCCCCGGATCGACGTCGGGGTGCCCGCAGTACCAGTTGACGAAGTCGGTCGCCGCCACGCTGCCGGGCAGGTCCTCGCCGGGGATGCCGAGCTTCCTGTCGACCATCGCGCCCGTGCAGTAGACGACCGCGTCGTAGGCGCCCAGCAGGTCATCCACGGAGACGTGCTCGCCCAGCGTCACGCCGCCGAGGAAGCGGACCTCGGGCAGTTCGAGCACTTTCCGCAGGTAGTTGGCGATCGACTTGATCGACGTGTGGTCGGGCGCGACGCCGTACCTGACCAGCCCGTACGGGGTCGGCAGGCGTTCGAGGACATCGACCTCGACGGGCTCGGCCGACTGCTTCACCAGAGCCTCGGCCGTGTAGATCCCGGCGGGGCCCGACCCGATGACCGCCACGTGCAACGCCACGCTGCCTCCTAAGACTCGGTTACACGCGTCCCACCAGATGTAACCGGCCGGTGTGATCCAGGTATCCCCGATCGCCGGTCCGGATGAACCCGTCTCACGCGAACACCGCATGATCGGTGTTCTTGCCAACGTAGCCGTTCATCACCGCCTCGGAGCGGAGGAGCACCTCACCTTCGCCCTCATCTGACAGTACGCGCCCGCCGGCGTTCCTGATCGACACGTCCACGCCGTCGCGTGGCCTGCCGGCACGGACCTCGGCGTCCTCGGGCGGGTCGTCGGCCCGGGTGCCGAGCCCCAGCCCGGCTTCGGGGCAGATGTAGCGGTTGCAGCCAGGCACGCAGTATCTGTCCCCAGCTCGGGCGCGGCGGGCGCGCCGGAGGACAGGACGAGGGCTAATTCGACCCTACTCGCCCCGGAGCCTCGGCAGACGGCTTCGCGCCCCCGTTCTCACCTTGCCGGAGATGGAGCTCACTCCCTCAGGAGAGCCTCGGCCGAAGTACGCAGCGCCGGCTTGTCCACCTTGCCGTTCACGTTCACCGGCAGCGAGTCCACCACCACGACCCGCCTGGGAACCTTGTAGGCGGACATGTTGTCCCTGGCCCAGCCGATCAGCCCCGCCGGATCGACGGTGACCCCGGGCCGCGGGACGACGTACGCCACCCCCGCCTCCCCCCTGGCAGGGTCGGGCACGCCCACGACCGCCACCTGCGCCAGCGACCCCTCCCGCAGCAGCAGCGACTCCACCTCGGCCGGCGAGACGTTGAACCCGTTGACGATGTAGAGCTCCTTCTTGCGGTCCACGATGGCGAGGTTGCCGGCCGGGTCCAGCACCCCCACGTCGCCCGTGTGCAGCCACCCGTCGCCGTCGAGGACCTCCGCCGTCCGCGCGGGCTCGCCCCAGTAGCCCCGCATCACCCCGTAGCCCCGCTCCAGGATCTCCCCGCGCTCCCCGGGCGCGACGTCCTTGCCGTCGTCGTCCACGATCCGCACCTCGATCCCGGGCACGGTCCGGCCGGTGGTGTTGGCGATGACGTCGATGGGGTCCCCGGCGCGGGTCATGGAGACGACCGTGCCCTCCATCAGCCCGTACGCGTTGATCATCCGCTCCAGCCCCACCCGCTCCACCAGCCGCGTGATCAGGCCGGCGGGGACGGCGGCGGCGCCGCAGATGGCCACGCGCAGCGAGGACACGTCCCAGGACCCGCGGTCCAGTTCGTCCAGTATCCGGTGGAAGAGCGTCGGCGGCCCGGCCAGCACCGTGATCCGCTCGGAGGAGATCAGCGACATCACGGCGTCGGGCGTGAAGACGGCGATCGGCATCATCGTGGCGCGGCGCAGGACGCAGGCGATGAGCCCCGCGTTCAGCCCGAACCCGTGGCTGAACGGGGCGACGATCGGATAGCGGTCGCGCTCGTCGAGGGTGACGATCTCGGACCAGTCCCAGTAGCCGCGCAGGACCTGCGCGTGGTCGATCATGACGCCCTTGGGCGTGCCCGTGGTGCCCGACGTGGACATGATCTCGCACAGGTCGTCAGGCCGTACGGCCAGCGCCCGTCCCTCGGCCTCCCGGGCCGAGACCCGCGTGCCCAGGGCGGGTAAGTCGTCCGGGCGCCGCAGCCCGGACAGGGGCGGCAGCAGGCCGGCGAGGGGAGTGGCCGACGGGCCCGCCCCGGTGATGAGCACCTTGGCGCCGGTCTTCTCGATCAGCTGGGCGGCCTCGATGCCCTTGAAACGGGACGAGAGCGGCACGATGACCGCCCCCGCGTCCCAGATCCCGAACGCGTGCCGCACCCAGAACGCCGAGTTCACCCCCCACAACGCCACCCGGTCACCGGGCGCGACGCCGAGGGCGATGAGGCCGCGGGCGATCTCGGCCGCCGAGGCCCGCAGCTCGGACAGCGTCATCCGGGTGCCGCCCTCGGCGACCACGACGGCGCCGGGGTGGTTGTCTGCCTGGTCGCGAAGCATGCGGGGGAGCGTTCCCCAGTCCGGCATCGGTGCCATGTCACCCCTAGGTGATGAGAGCGCGGTCCCTTCCGAGGTGGTGGCCGCGCAGGTCGTTCACCGTGCCCGGCGCGGGGGTCTCGGAGACGTCCTGGGCGATCTCCACGTCGATCGATATGGGCGTCAGCGCCTGGACGGCCTGCTGGATCCTCGACTTCCACATGGGGTTGCGGACCAGGCTCCCCCGGCTGAACGTGACCGTGAGCACGGCCGCGTCCAGCGTCCCCTGGCGGCTGATCGACAGGTCCCAGCCCGAGACGCCGTCGATCTTGGAGAGCGCCTTCTCGATGCGCGGCAGCGCCAGCCACACGCCTCTGACCAGCACGTGGTCGCCCACCGTGTGCGCCGGTGCGGGTATGCCCGCGCCGCCGACCCTGGCGACCTGGCCGGTCCTGAGCACGGTGTCGCCGGCCGCGGAGGTGACGACCAGCTCGGCGAGCTCGGCCGCGGAGTCGGGGGAGTCGTCCTTGGTCAGCGCCGCCAGGCCCAGCACGTCGTCGGCGAGCGGGGTGAGCGGGTCCTCCTCCGACGCCCGCCACGCCAGGGCCCCACCGGTGAACGGGCTCGCGAACACCTCCGTCACCCTGGCCTCGAACTCTCCCGCCAGGTGGGCGATCGTCCGCTTGGAGGCGATCTCCCCGGTGAGGACGATGTTCCTGAGCCCGAGGTCCAGCGGGTCCAGCAGGAACTCCAGGTGCAGGCGGGCCAGGAAGTCCATCGCGCCCGTCGGGGTGATGACCAGGGTGGAGGCCTTGAGGGCGGTCAGCGCGTGGTGCAGGCGCATCCGGCCGCGCGGGCCCACGTCGGCGGCGGCCTCGGCCACGTCGGCCGCGGCGGCCGTCCAGAGCGCCCCGGCGGGTTCGGCGAGTGCCACCACGACGCGCTCGCGCTCTCCGGCGCCGCACTCGCGCAGCGCCTTCGCGGTCAGTACGTGGTCGCGGGGGTCCAGCGGGACGGCGCTCGACAGGTCGGGGGAGACGAGCAGGAGCCCGGTGGCGGTGCGCGCGGTGGCGCCGAGGTCGTCACGGGTGAGCCAGCGGGCCATCGAAGCACCTATCTCCGTAGGTCGAGCGTCCGGGGCAGCGGGCGAGGGCGGGCCGTCGACGCGGTCAACGTGCCACCTCGGTCATGAACAGCGTCATCGAGTCGCACACCCGGTCATGCGCCAGCCCGCCCACCTGCGCCTGGATGATGAGGTCCGTCGCGCCCGCCTCGGCGATCCTGGCCAGGGCCTTGCGCGAGCCCTCCACGTCGTCGACCACCACCATCAGGTGCTCGCGCAGCGTGGCCATGGACTCCTCGGGCGGCATCCCGGCCGCGAGCTGCCCCAGCACCCGGTGGGTGGCGTGGCGGGCGTCGTAGTAGTCGGGCGGGGTGACGAGGTTGACCTGGCGGCGGATGTACCACAGGACGGCGTCGGCGGCCGAGGCGGTCGCCTCGTCGCGGGTGGGGGCGACGTACCAGGGGATCATCAGGGCGACGCGGCGGCTCGCGGGGTCGAAGCCGTGCTCCGCCAGACATTCCCGATATTTCGTGATGTCGGAGGCCACGTCGTCGATGCCCTTGAGCATGGTCATGCCGAGCAGGTTGTACCCGTGCCTGGCCGCCGCCAGATAGCCCTCCAGCGAGGTCGAGGCCACCCACACCGGCGGGTGCGGCCGCTGGGCCGGGCGCGGGTAGACGGCCACGTCGGGGATCTCGAAGAACTCGTTCGACCGGCTGATCGGCTCGCCGTCGGCCTGCCAGATGGCCAGCGTCGCCTCCAGCGAGTCCTCCCAGATCTGCCGCGACTTCTCGAACGGCCGCTGGAACGCCTGGTACTCCAGGGGCGAGGCCCCCCGTCCCGTGCCGAACTCCACCCGGCCGCCGCTCAGCACGTCCAGCGTGGCGACGCGCTCCGCCGTGCGGATCGGGGACTGGAACGGCAGCAGCACCACGCCGAGCCCCAGATGGATGCGCTCGGTGCGCTGCGAAATGGCGGCCAGGACCAGGTCGGGCGCGGAGGAGTGGGAGAAGCCCCTGGTGAAGTGGTGCTCCACGAACCAGGCCGTGTCGAACCCCAGCCGGTCGCCCAGCACGACCTGCTCGATCACGTTCTGGAACGTCTGCTGCTCCACTTCGCGGGTGCGACCGCGAACCTCCAGCTCATACCCCAGGCTGATCCTTAGGGACGTCATCGCGCCTCCGAAGTAGTGAACCAAGCGCTCGCTTGGTAGAGCGTATCAGCAGCGAAGACTTGCGGGAAGGGCGCGGAGCCGATCAGAGTGGATGCCTGTGAAGCGAAAGCACGCGCTGCGGCGGCCTAAGGACGGCCCGTTCCCCGATTCCGCCGACGACGACCTCTCGCTCACCAGCGCCCGCAGGTATGAGGCGTTCGGCCGGGTGATGGCCGCGCTGGCGACCGAGGCCGACTTCATCGAGTCGTGCCGCGACCTGACGTGGTGGCGAGGGGCCGATCACAGCTGGCACATCGAGTGGCGCGACGGCCCGTACGCGTCCGAGGTGGCCTTACTGCTGGCCCAGCAGGTGCGCGACCCCGACTACGACGGCCCGCTCGTCACCGAGGCCGGGCCGGGGAGCAGCGGTTCGGCGGTGCTCGACGTGATGGGCGTGCGGTTCGAGCTGCGGGCCATCGACCCGATCGGGCGGGCCACCGTACGGGAGCGGCCCGGCTTCTGGCGCCTGGCCGAAGCCCTCGACACCACCCGCCGCACCAACACCCGCCACCCGTGGGAGGAACTGCTCGGCGGCTGACCCCGTACCCATGGGGCGCGGGCGCTAACCGAGGGCGTGGGCCGCCAGGCGGGCGCGATGGGCCTGCGGCGGCCCGAAGAGCTGCGCGTCCGAGGTGGCCCGCTTGAGGTAGCGGTGCGCAGGATGCTCCCAGGTGATCCCGATCCCGCCGTGGACCTGGATGTTCTCACCCGCCGCCGCCAGATACGCCTCCGTGCAGTACGACCCCGCGATCGCCGCGTACACCCCGTCGGCCGCCGCCGCCCCCGCGGCCGACCTGGCCGACTCCACCAGCAGCAGCAGATCGGCGAGCTTGTGCTTGATCGCCTGGAACGACCCGATCGGCCGCCCGAACTGCCGCCGCCGCTTCGCGTGCTCCACCGCCATCTCCAGGCACCGCTGCGCCCCGCCCACCTGCTCGGCGGCCAGCGCCGCGATCCCGAGGTCGCGCACGCGGGGCCACGACGAGCCGTCGCCGAGCCGCCGTGCCGGGGTGTCCTGGAAGGAGAGCTCCTGCAGCGGCCGGCTCTCGTCCATGGTCCGGTACGTCCTGCGCCGGGCGGGCACGGCCGCCACCAGCAGCCCGTCCACGTAGACCAGCGCCAGCTCGCCCGCCGGCACGTACGGGACCACCCCCGTGAGCAGGCCGGACTCCAGCCGGAGGGTCCCCTCGCCCGGCGGCACCACGGTCGCGGTCGTGGCGCCGCCGACCAGCGCCGGGAGCAGGTCGTACGCGCCGCTCGCCCTGAGCGCCTCGACGGCCATCACCGCCGTCTGCAGGAACGGGTGGGGCGACAGCGCCCGGCCCAGCTCCTCGCCCACGGCGGCCATTTCGGCCGGCCCGCATCCCGCCCCGCCGTGTTCCTCGGGGACGAGCAGCCCCGCGATCCCCACGTCGCGCGCGAAAGCCTGCCACGGTGCGTCCGGCCGGTCGGCGAGGTAGTCGCGGACGACGGCGCGGAGCTCATCGGGAAGTGCCACGGGCCCATACTAACCAAGCGATTGTTTGTTTGACATCCGGGTGACCGAAATTTGCCTTTTTTGTACAGTCACATAATCTGGCACTGGTCATCCCAAGGGTTACCCGGGGGAGGGTTGACCAGGGACATGGATATGAACGAACCCAGCATCGACTACGCCGACCTCGCCGAGTACGACCGGCGGCAGCGCGGCATCGAACGTCACCTTCTGTCGGCTTTCTTCGGAGGACTCGCCGTCGGGCTCGTCGGCATGCTCATCGCCGGCGAGGTTCCCGCGTGGGTCGGCCAGCTCTACGACCCGTACGCCTACCTCGGCCTGTCGCTGGCCGTGGGCGCCACGGCGTCGGGGTTCGGGTGGGCGCTGCTGACGACGTTCCTGGCGGTGGCCTCCACGCTGGTCGCGGCCATGGGCGCGAGCGCGCTGAGCGGCGACATGGCCTTCGAGATCGTCGGAGGCAGCGCCGCCGGGCTCAACTGGACGCTCGCCCTGCTCGTCACCCTGGGCCTGCTGGCGTTCGCCACGCGCAGGGAGGACGTCTGGGGCGACCTCGCGGCGGGCGCGGTCGGCGCGGCGCTGATCGCGGACGTGGTGGACCGGGCGACGCCGGGGTTCATCGACAGCGAGCGGTCGTTCTGGCCGGTTCCGGCGCTGTTGATCGGATTGCTGTCCGTCGGGCTGGTGCTCGTGCTGCGCAGGAACGCCTGGGGCCGGGTACGCGCGCTGGCGCTGTCGGCGGTGTTCTCCGCTCTGTTCACGGTGTTTCTGGCCGCCTTCGTGTCCGGCTGGATCCCGTTGACGGTCTGAGTCCTGCGGGACCTGTGGATAACCTCGCGCGCGGCGCCACCCGGAGTCGATAGCCTGTAATCCTTCACATCCAGGTTCGAGCAAGGAGTAGCCGTGTTGCTGCGCATGTCGTCGTTGTTTCTTCGCACCCTGCGGGACGACCCGGCAGACGCGGAAGTGCCGAGCCACAAGCTCCTGGTCCGCGCCGGCTACGTCCGCCGGGTGGCGCCGGGCATCTACTCCTGGCTGCCCCTCGGCAAGATGGTGCTGGAGAACGTCACCAGGATCGTCCGCGAGGAGATGAACCGGATGGGCGGTCAGGAAGTGCTCTTCCCCGCCCTGCTGCCCCGCGAATACTACGAGGCCACCGGCCGCTGGACCGAATACGGTGACACGCTCTTCCGGCTCCAGGACCGCAAGGGCGCCGACTACCTCCTCGGTCCCACGCACGAGGAGCTCTTCACCGACATGGTCAAGGGCGAATACTCGTCGTACAAGGACTATCCGGTCACCCTCTACCAGATCCAGACGAAATACCGCGACGAGGCCCGGCCCAGGGCGGGCATCCTGCGCGGGCGCGAGTTCCTGATGAAGGACTCCTACTCGTTCGACCTCGACGACGACGGGCTCAAGCACTCCTACGAGCAGCACCGCGACACCTACATCCGCACCTTCGACCGGCTCGGCATCAACTACAAGATCGTCTTCGCCCAGTCGGGGGCGATGGGCGGATCGGCGTCGGAGGAGTTCCTGGCGCCCACGCCCACGGGCGAGGACACGTTCGTGGCCTGCCACTCGTGCGGCTACGCGGCCAACGCCGAGGCCGTCGTCACGCCCGCGCCCGCCGCCCGTCCGCTCGAGGACGCCGCGCCGCTGCAGGTCATGGACACGCCCGACACGCCGACCATCGAGACGCTGGTGTCGTACGTCAACGAGCACCACGGCCTGTCCGTCACCGCCGCCGACACGCTCAAGAACGTCGTGGTCAAGGTCACCACGCCCGGCTCCGACAAGGTCGAGACCCTGGTCATCGGCGTGCCCGGCGACCGCGAGGTCGACTTCAAGCGCCTGGAGGCGGCGCTGGCGCCCGGCGAGCCCGCCATCTTCGAGGCCGCCGACTTCGCCAAGCACCCCGGGCTCGTACGCGGCTACATCGGGCCGCAGGTCCTGCGCTCGCTCGGCATCCGCTACCTCGTCGACCCCCGGGTCGTCACCGGCACGTCCTGGGTGACCGGCGCCAACGAGCCGGGCAAGCACGCCGCCAACGTGGTGGCCGGGCGCGACTTCACCCCCGACGGCACGATCGAGGCCGCCGAGGTGCGCGCCGGCGACCCCTGCCCCCGGTGCGGCTCCGGCCTGTCCATCGACCGCGGCATCGAGATCGGCCACATCTTCCAGCTCGGCCGCAAGTACGCCGACGCCGCCGGCCTCGACGCCCTCGGCCCCGACGGCAAGCCGATCCGCATCACGATGGGCTCCTACGGCATCGGCGTCTCCCGGGCCGTGGCGGTCATCGCCGAGCAGGCCCACGACGCGCTCGGGCTCGTGTGGCCCCGCGAGGTCGCTCCCGCGGACGTGCACATCGTCGGGACCGGCAAGGAGAACCAGGTGGAGGCGGCCCTGGAGCTGGGGGCCGAGCTGGAGTCGCGCGGGGTGCGGGTGCTCGTGGACGACCGGCCTTCGGTTTCGCCCGGGGTGAAGTTCAAGGACGCCGAGCTGCTGGGGCTGCCGACCATCGTGGTGGTCGGGCGCGGGCTGTCGCAGGGGGTCGTGGAGCTTCGGGACCGGGTCTCCGGCGAGAAGTCGGAGATCCCCCTGTCCGAGGCCGCCGACCGCATCATCGCCGCCCTGGCCTGACCTTTCCCGCCGGGCCCTACGAGGCCCGGCCCGCCGTCCCTTCGATCCGCCTCCGGGGGTAACGCACCCCTGGAGGCGACGCGCCCCTGAGGTGAGGCACCCTCGAACACCCCGCACTTTGGGCGGTGACGCGCCCTTGGGAGGCGTCGGGCTACGGGTAGTGGTGCGCCGCGGGACATGACCACGCCGCACCCACCTCTCGCCACCGCGACGGCCAGGGGCTGGATGGCGGCGTGGCGGCGAGCGCCGCTTGTGTGGTTGGCCGCCGTGCAGGTGCGCCGGGCTCCGCCGTACGTCGTCTCGCCGACGCGGCGCGTTTGGGTGTCTCCCAAGGAGGCCGTGATTTGGGGGCGTCTCCCACGGCGATGCTGCGTTGCGCCGTGCGGGTCACCGCCATATCGTGCGGCCGTGAGACTTCGGTGCGCCGCTGCCGCCGCATCCCGCTAAGCGGCCCGTCACGCCCCGTTGCCCCTGGACGCCGTTGCCGTCGAACGTCGTCGCCCGTTCCCGGTCGGGTGGCAGGGGGAAGGCACGCGGGGGCGTCAGGTGGCGGTGGGGACGGGGGGCTTGGTGCGGCGGCGGAGGAGGGGTGGGCCGATGAGGCAGGCGGTGGCGATGAGGAGGATGGTCAGGGAGACCGGACGGGTGACGAAGATCGACGGGTCGCCCTCGCTGAAGGCCAGGGCGCGGCGGAACTGGACCTCCATCAGCGGCCCCAGCACCGCCCCCAGGATCAGCGGCGCCACCGGGTACCGGGCCCGGTGCAGGATCCAGCCCAGCAGCCCGAACCCGTACGCCACCAGCACCTCGAAGACGCTCTGGGAGATCGAGTAGACCCCCAGCGTGGCGAAGGTCAGGATGGCGGCCGTGAGGAGGGCGGCGGGGACGGTGAGGAGCTTCACCCAGACCCGGATCAGCGGCAGGTTGAGCACCAGCAGCATCACGTTGCCGATGTAGAGGCTGGCGATCAGCGTCCACACCAGCACCGGTTGCTGGTCGAAGAGCTGCGGCCCGGGCTGCACGTTGTAGATCTGGAACGCGATCAGCAGCATGCTCGCCGTGGCCGACGTCGGGATGCCCAGCGTCAGGAGCGGCACCAGGACCCCGGAGAAGGCCGCGTTGTTGGCCGCCTCCGGACCGGCCACGCCCTCGATCGCGCCCTGGCCGAACTCCTCCTTGTGCTTGGACAGCCGCTTCTCGACGTTGTAGCTCAGGAACGTGGGAAGCTCGGCGCCTCCGGCGGGCAGCGAACCGATCGGCAGGCCGAACAGGGTCCCGCGCAGCCAGGGCTTCCACGACCTGCGCCAGTCCTCGCGGGTCATCCCCACTTTCCCGGCGACCGCGACCGGAGGTTGCGCCGGCTGGTGCCGGGAGGCGGCCGTGGAGATGGCCTCCGCCACCGCGAACAGCCCCACGGCGACCGCCACCACCGACAGCCCCTCGTAGAGGTCCGGCACGCCGAACGCGAAGCGCGGCTGCCCGGTCATCTGGTCGATCCCCACCATCCCGATGGTCAGGCCGAGGAACAGGCTCGACAGCCCCCGTACGATCGAGTCCCCCATGAGCGAGGTCACCGTCACGAACGCGAGCACCATGATCGAGAAGTACTCGGCCGGCTGGATCAGCTTGGCGATGTTCGACATGCCCGGGGCCAGGAACGTGATGACGACCGTCGAGATCGTGCCCGCCACGAACGACCCGATCGCCGCCGTGGCCAGGGCCGCCCCGGCCCGGCCGCGCCTGGCCATCGGATAACCCTCGAGCGTCGTGGGGATCGAGGCCGTCTCGCCCGGGATGTTGAGCAGGATCGCGGTCGTCGAGCCGCCGTACATGCCGCCGTAGTAGATCCCGGCGAACATCACGAACGCCCCCACCGGGTCGAACACGAACGTCAGCGGCAGCAGCAACGCGATCGTCGTGGCGGGCCCGAGCCCGGGAAGCACGCCGACCAGCGTGCCGACGGTGACGCCGAGCATGGCGAGCAGCAGGTTCTGCAGGCTCAGCGCGTGGCCGAAGCCGTCCAGCAGGTTGCCGAGCACGTCCATCTCAGATCGCCAATCTGACCAGGCCCGGCGGCAGCGTGATGCCGAGGAGCCGGTCGAACAGGAAGTACGTGGCCAGCGCCAGCGCCAGCCCCACGAGCAGGTCGCGCACCAGCCTCCTGCTGCCCAGCACCCGGGCCACGGCGACGAAGAAGGCGGTGGTCGCCTGCCAGTAGCCGGCCGGGACCAGGAGGAGCGCGTAGGCGGCCAGGCTGCCGATCAGGAGGAGGACGGAGGGCCAGTGCGGCTTCTCCGCCGCCTCACCGCCGCCGTCCTCGGGAACCCCGGCGGTGGCGGGGGCCCGCGTACCAGGTCTGAAGGCCTGGACGACCCCGATGACGGACACCACCGCCAGCCCGCCCCCCACCAGCAGCGGGAACGCGCGCGGCCCCACCGCCTGGTAGCCCTCGCCCTGCTGGATCGCGAACGCCTGGGCCAGCACCACCACGGCCGCCGCCAGGAAGCCGAGCGAGACGATCCGCTGGGTCACTTGCCGAGCCCCAGTTCGCCCAGGATGGTCGTGACCTGGGTCCGCTGCTGGGCCAGCACCTGGCCGAACTGGTCGCCCGGCCGCCAGTCCTCCACCCAGTTGTTGCGCTCGAGCACCTTCTTCCAGCAGGAGGTCTGGCGCACCTTGTCCAGCAGGCCGATGACGTCCTGCTGCTGCTCCTTGGTCAGGCCCGCGGGCGCGAGCACGCCGGCCAGCGTGGAGATCGCCGCGTTGGCCAGGCCGAGCTCCTTCATGGTGGGCGCGTCGATGCCCGCGACCCGCTGCTCGGAGTCCACCGACAGCACCCGCAGCTCGCCCGCGGAGATCTGCGCGCGCAGCTCGGCGACGGTGTCGATGCCGGCCGTGGCGGCGCCGCTGAGCAGCAGGTTCAGGGACTCGCCGCCGCCCGCCGTGGGCACGAAGTTGACGTCCTTGGCGGCGACGTCACGCTCCTTGGCCAGTCCCGCCACCGTCATCTGGCCGGGCCCGCCGAGGGAGCCGCCCGTCCACTTGACGCTGTGGGGCTTGGCCTCCATGGCGTCCAGCAGCGACTTCAGGTCCTTGTACGGCGACTTCGCCGCCACCACGATCGCGGTCGGCCCCCGGCTCAGCCCGGCCACGGGGGTGAGGGTGGCCAGGTCGACCGGCGACTTGTTGTTCACGATGCCGCCCAGCATGGTCACGCTGTCCATGACCATGAGCTGGTACGGGTCGCCCTTCTTCTTGGCGAACTGGGCCAGCCCGATGGTGCCGCCCGCGCCGGGCACGTTCGTGACCGTGGTGTCCACGTCGGCCACCTTGCACTCGCTGAGCGAACTGGCGATGCCGCGCGCCCGCGTGTCCCAGCCGCCGCCGGGGCTGCCCGGCGCCATGATCGACAAGGGCTTGCTGGGATAGCCGCCACCTGATTCGGCGGCCTCGCCCACGGCGCAGCCGCTGAGCGTCACGGCCACCGCGGCGGCGGCCAACAGCTTGATCTTCATGATGTCTCCCGGGGGGTGAGGATCGATGCGAAGAAGTCCTTGACCGGCTCGAGCACCAACATCGGGTCGTGACCCACGCCCGGCACGACGTCGAACCGGACCTCGATGCCATGGGCCGCGAAGTTGTCGCGCAGCGCGGCGAGCCGTTCGATGCGGGTGACGCCGTGGGCGTCGGCGCCGTCCATCCAGTTGGAGTCGCCCTGGTTGTTGATCTCCCAGGTCTCCACGTCCGCACTGCCCACGACCATCTGCACCGGCACGTCACGAAGCTCCTCGAATCTGGGAGCGCTGCCGAACTCCTCCTCGAACCCCTTCAGCCCGATCCACCACGGGCTGCTGGGATCGATGTACGTTATCCGCCCTGGTGCACCGATTGACAATCCGGCGAGCCGGTCGGGGTGCAGGTAGGCGAAGCGGTGCACGAACTGGCCGCCGCCGGAGAACCCGTGCAGCAGGAACCGCTCGGTCCGTACGTTGAAGCGCTCGCCGACCTCCTCCACCATGGCCAGCAGCGCGTGGTCGAAGCGGATGTCGCCGTACTTGAGGAACTTGAAGCCGTGCAGGTCGTGCGGGTCGCCGCCGATGCCGGCGGGGAAGAGCGGGGCCAGGACGAGGCAGCCGTGCTTCTCGGCCCACTCGGCGAAGTTGTCCCGGTACTGGGGGCCGCGCCGTCCCGTGCCGTGCTGGAGAACCGCCAGCGGCAGGGGAGTGCCGTCCGGGTCGTGCGCCGACGGCACGTACAAGCAGTAGGAGAACCTCTGGTCGTACCTCGACGCGAAAACGGTCGTCGCACCCGCCGAATAGAAGCCGGTCGGATGCCTGACCACGTGCAGTTCCTCAGCCATGACGCCACAGCCTGGGCAAACGCCGGGTGACTCTCAAGCAGATTGACGTCAACGCGGTAATGTTCAGGGTGGCCGTCACGCTCCTCCTCGACTCCCCCGGCACCGGATCCATCGCCGTCCAGCGCTCGCCGCTGGCCGAGCTGTGCGCCTGCCTGCACGCCCTCGACGAGCCCGGCCACCACCCCGGCAGCGCGAGCTGGGTGGCCAGGGCGCACGCCGGGCTGGACAGCGAGCTGCTGGCCACGGCCGCCGCCTGGGCGCCGCTCTGGGGCGCCTTCCGCGCCCGCTACCTGCTGCCGCTGTCGGCGGGGCCGGCGCGCACGCTGGCCGCCGAGCTGCGGGAGGTGGCGGCGCTGCCCATCGGCGACTTCGTGGCGATGACCGTGCAGGCCCTCATCGGGAAGAACGACACCGAGCTGGCGCCCAGGCTCAGCGGCGAGGTGCTGCAGCGGCTGCGCCTGATCTCCACCAGCCGCATGGAGATCGGCGCCAGGCTGCGCGCCGACCCCGAGGCGTTCCGCGGCGAGCTGCTCGGCTTCCTCGCCGACTTCGCCGCCGCGGCCTTCGACGCCGAGTGGCCGTCGCTGCGCGCGGCCCTCGACCGCGACCGCGCGGAACGCGTACGCGACCTGCGCCGGCGCGGCGCCCTCGTCCTGGCGGACCTCCCGACCGCCTCCGCGTCGTCCGGCGCGCGCAGGCCGCTGCGCATCGTGTTCGACAAGCTCTACAACGCCACCGCCCGCGTGGACGAGGGGCGGCCCTGCCTGCTCGTCCCGACCGTGCACGGCCGGCCGCACTTCGTGATCAAGCACTATCCCGGCTACCCGGTCGTCATCCAGTACAGCGCCGACGGCGCCGCCGTCCCGACGCTGGAGACGGCCAGGCGCCGGCTCGCGGCGCTCCAGGACCCGACCAGGCTGCGGCTGGCGTACGCGATCCTGCGCAACCCCGTCGCCACCTCCGAGCTGGCCATCCAGCTCGGCATGACCGCGCCCCAGGTCTCCCGGCACCTGCGCAGGCTCAGGGAGGCCCAGCTCGTGCACACCCACCGGCGCGGCTCGGTCGTCTACTACCAGCTCGACGCCGGCGCCGTCGAACGCCTCGGCCCCGACCTGCTCTCCGTCCTGTACCGGTGACAGGCCTGTACCGGTGACAGGCCTGTACGGGTGTCAGGCCCTGCCGGTCAGCCGCCCTGCTGCGACGCCGAGGGCGACGAGGGCGGGGACGCGGGCGGCGCCGCCGCGGGCATGCCGGGGAAGGCCGGGGGCTGGGCGGGGCGGAAGGCGTACGAGCGGGCCGTCGCCTCCTGCATGGCCTGCGCGGCGTAGCGGCGCAGCGTGACGTCCTGCGCGGCGGCCAGCTCGAGGTAGGCGGCCGTGACGCCGGTCTCCAGGTGCACTGCCAGCTTGGCCGCCAGCGCCGGCCCGGAGGGGAAGAACGGCAGCGCGTAGGACGCGTCGGGCTCGACCGGCCGTCCGCCCCGCGCCGTGATCAACGTGCGGAGCTGGTCGCGGCATGCCCGGTGGGCGTCGAAGGCCGCGCTCATCCTCGCCCGCAGCGACCCCGACGTCCGCGCCCCCAGCAGCCCGTACGCGAACAGCGCGGCGTGCTCGGCGGCCAGCGCCTTGCGGAGCTTCTCGACGTCGTCGGGGTTCACAGCGACCTCGGCAGGGCCAGTGCGTGGGCGGCCTCGCAGGCCCCGATGCTGGCGATGAGCTGGGCCACGCCCGGCGAGACGCCGTCGAGCTGGCGGATCCGCAGGGCCGCCGCCTTGCGCTCCAGGTCGCGCAGGCGCGACAGGGACGCCTTGGGGGTGGGGGCCGGGGTGGCGGTGCCGGTGGCGGTGCTGGTGGTGGTGGCGGGCGGCGCCGAGGCCACGGTGACGTACTTGCGCAGCTCGTTCACGTGGGCCTGGTGGCGGTCGCGGAACGGCGCCAGTTTCTGCGCCCCGCCCGAGATCAGCGACGAATAGAGCGCGATCGTCCGCTCCTTCTCCGCGATCAGGCCCTTCAGCAGCGTGGTCTCAGGGGAGTCGGAGGCCTGGACGGACGGCTGCGGCGGGCCTGCG
The DNA here is from genome assembly GCF_014204795.1 of Nonomuraea jabiensis. Lineage (GTDB taxonomy): Bacteria > Actinomycetota > Actinomycetes > Streptosporangiales > Streptosporangiaceae > Nonomuraea > Nonomuraea jabiensis. Next base: position 5,447,665 of record NZ_JACHMB010000001.1, read on the forward strand.
GTGCTGCAGGCGGTGAGAGCGGCCGCTCCGCCCACCAGCAAGACTCGCCGGGAGAGGTGACGCGGGCGCACGGGCTAGGACCTCCAGTGACGGTGGAGCCGACCGACGGGAAAACCGCCCATGGGCAGGCGCGCCCGATCGACGCCGCGGCGGCGGCCCTTCGGGGGCTTTCTCGTCGGTAGCATCGTACGGGCTGGTGCCCGCGATCGCTGTCAGGCGACGCTCCGCCATTCGACCATGACGAGTGGCGCTCTTTCCGTGCCCCCATACAGATAGGGTGTCAACTGTCGTCGCTGGCTGAGCGGCCAGACGGCGGAGAGCCAGAGGCGAGGTCCGCCCGGCTGAGACATGACAATAGGGGAGGTCGATATGGGCAGCGCATCACCCCGCGACCACCTGATGAAGCTCCTTGAGCCTGTGGTCAGCGCGGAGGGCCTCGATCTTGAGGACATCACGGTCACCCAGGCCGGCAAGAGACGGCTGCTGCGCGTGATCGTCGATCGCGACGGCGGCGTGAGCCTCGACGACGTGGCCGACGTGAGCCAGGCAGTCTCCGCGGCCCTCGATGACGACGACGCGATGGGCCAGGCGGCCTACACGCTGGAGGTCTCCTCACCGGGCGTCGACCGCCCGCTCACCGAGCCGCGCCACTGGCGCCGCGCGGCGAAACGCCTGGTGAAGGCCGAGATGAGAGACGGCACCGTGGTGGAGGGGCGCATCCTGGCCGCCGACGAGGCCGGTGTCGACCTCGACGTCGAGGGCGCCGCACGCAGGCTTGATTACGAGGACCTGACCCGGGGACGGGTACAGGTGGAGTTCCGCCGGATCGACGACGTCGACGGCGACGAAGGCTAAGGGGGAGCCGTCGTGGACATCGACATGAGCGTCCTGCGCAGCCTCGAGCGAGAAAAGGACATCTCCTTCGACCTGGTCGTCAAGGCGATCGAGGACGCGCTGCTGATCGCCTACTTCCGCACCGACGGCGCCGCCGCCAAGGCGCGCGCCGAGCTCGACAGGAGCAGCGGTCACGTCACGATCTGGGCCGCCGAGCTGGACGAGGACGGCGAGGTCGTCAGGGAGTACGACGACACACCGGGCAACTTCAGCCGGATCGCCGCCACCACCGCCAAACAGGTCATCCTGCAGCAGCTGCGCGACGCCGAGGACGAGATCAACTTCGGCGAGTTCGCCAGCCGCGAGGGCGAGCTGGTCTCCGGCGTGATCCAGCAGGGCAAGGACCCGCGGGTGGTGCTGGTCGACCTCGGCAAGATCGAGGCCGTGCTGCCGCACGCCGAGCAGGTCCCCGGCGAGGACTACGTGCACGGAGAGCGCATCCGCGCCTACGTCGTGCAGGTGAAGAAGGGCCACAAGGGCCCCTCGGTCACCCTGTCGCGCACGCATCCCGGGCTGGTGAAGAAGCTGTTCGCGCTGGAGGTGCCCGAGATCGCCGACGGCACCGTGGAGATCGCGGCGGTGGCGCGCGAGGCGGGCCACCGTACCAAGATCGCGGTCCGCTCCCGCAAGCCCGGGGTCAACGCCAAGGGCGCCTGCATCGGGCCGATGGGCTCGCGGGTGCGCAACGTGATGACCGAGTTGCACGGCGAGAAGATCGACATCATCGACTGGTCGGAAGATCCGGCGGAGTTCGTGGGGAATGCCCTGTCACCTGCGCGCGTTTCCCATGTCGAGGTGCTCGATCTCGAGGGGCGCGTCGCACGCGTGACCGTGCCCGACTACCAGCTTTCGCTGGCCATCGGGAAAGAGGGCCAGAACGCCCGGCTCGCCGCGAGACTCACCGGATGGCGGATCGACATCCGGCCGGACACACAGGCCGAAGATGCCGCCGGTTCCGTAGATGCGTCAACACGGTAAGCTGGAATATGGTGGCCAAGCGACCCCTCAGCGCACCTGTGTGGGCTGCAGGGTTCGTACGGCTAAGTCCGAGCTGCTCCGTCTGGTGCGGGTCGAGGACCATGTGGTCCCTGACCTGCGAGGACGGCTTCCTGGCCGTGGTGCATCGCTGCATCCGTCCTTGAGCTGTCTGGAGCTTGCCGAGCGTCGCCGAGCGTTTCCGCGCGCTTTCCGCGTGGCGGGACCGCTTGACGTCTCGCGCGTGCGGGCGCAACTGGAGGGAGACCACGCAAATGTCATGTAGGACGCCGAGTTGATGGGCGGAGTCAGATTGCTATGAGCGCCTGATGAGCACGCGGCGATGAAGACGTCAAGGTAGCGACGGTCCGGACGGCATAGCCAGCCTCCCGGGCCGAGTAAGGGAGTGCAGTGGCGAAGGTCCGGGTATACGAGCTCGCTAAGGAGTTCGGCGTAGAGAGCAAGGTCGTCATGGCCAAGCTCCAGGAGATGGGAGAGTTCGTCCGTTCGGCGTCCTCGACCATCGAGGCGCCGGTGGTCCGCAGGCTCACCGAAGCTCTGGGCGCATCGAAGGGTGGGCCCTCCAGAGGCGGCGGACAGCCGTCGAACAGGCCGCAGCCGCCCAAGGCTGCTCCCCGGCCGGCAGAAGGCCAGGCCGGTAACGGCGCCGGACAGGCGCCGGTCCCCACAGCCCCGCGTCCGGGGCCGGGCCCCAGGCCCGGTCCGGGGCCGCGTCCGGGTCCCGCGGGCGGCGGTCAGCCGCGCCCGCCGGTGCCCATGCCTCACCAGCAGCCGCAGCAGCCTGAGGCCGCTCGCGGTGAGACGTCCGGGGCTCCGCAAGCACGGTTCGAGAGCGGCGCGCCCGCGCGCCCGACTCCGGGCCCGCGTCCCGGCCCCGGTGGTGGCGGTGGCGGTCGTCCCGGCCCCAAGCCGGGTCCCGCGCCCCGTCCGGGTCCCAGAGACAGGGACAGGGACGGTGGCGGCGCCCCGCAGGCGCCGCGTCCCGGCGCGCCCACCGGCGGCGGTCCCCGTCCCGGTCCGGGCCCCAAGCCGGGCCCGCGTGGTCCGCGCCCCGGTAACAACCCGTTCTCCTCGACCGCCAGCGGCATGGGCCAGTCCCGCCCGCCGCGTCCCGGCGGCCAGCGCGACGGCGGCGGTCCCGACCGCCGCGAGCGCCGCGACGGCCCGCCGCGCGACGGCGCGATCCCGCGCCCGCCGCAGGGCCGCGGTGGCACCGGTGACGCCGGTCCCCGTCCCGGGCCGCGTCCTGGCCCGCCCGGTGCGGGCGGTCCGCGTCCTGGTCCCGGCGCGGGTGGTCCCCGTCCCGGCGGTCCGCGTCCCAACCCGATGATGATGCCGCAGGGTCGTCCTGCCGGTCCCGGTGGCGGCGCAGGCCGTCCGGGCGGCGGTGGCGGTGGCGGTCGTCCCGGCGGTGGCGGCGGTGGCCGTCCCGGCGGTGGCGGCGGTGGCGGTCGTCCCGGTGGCGGCGGCGGCTTCGCCGGTCGTCCCGGTGGCGGCGGCGGCACCGGCCAGCGCACCGGCACCGGTGGTCCCGGTGGCGGCGGCGGTGGCTTCGGCGGTCGTCCCGGTGGCGGCGGTCGCGGTCGCGGCGGCGGCACCGCAGGCGCCTTCGGGCGTCCCGGCGGCCGTCCGGCCCGCGGGCGCAAGTCGAAGCGGCAGAGGCGCCAGGAGTTCGACAACATGTCGGCGCCGGCGATCGGCGGCGTGCAGGTCGCTCGCGGCAACGGCGCGACGATCCGCCTTCCGCGCGGCGCGTCGCTGTCCGACTTCGCCGACCGCATCGGCGCGAACCCCGCCTCGCTCGTGCAGATCATGCTGCACCTCGGCGAGATGGTGACCGCGACGCAGTCGGTCAGCGAGGACACGCTGCAGATCCTCGGCACCGAGCTGGACTACAACATCCAGGTCGTCAGCCCGGAGGAGGAGGACCGCGAGCTTCTCGAGGCCTTCGACATCGAGTTCGGCGAGGACGAGGGCGACGAGGCCGACCTGGCCGCGCGCCCGCCGGTCGTGACCGTCATGGGTCACGTCGACCACGGTAAGACCAAGCTGCTCGACGCCATCCGCAAGACCAACGTGGTGGCGCGCGAGGCGGGTGGCATCACCCAGCACATCGGCGCTTACCAGGTCGCCACCGAGCACGAGGGCGAAGACCGGAAGATCACCTTCATCGACACCCCGGGTCACGAGGCGTTCACCGCCATGCGTGCCCGAGGCGCCAAGTCCACCGACATCGCGGTGCTGGTGGTCGCGGCCGACGACGGTGTGAAGCCGCAGACGATCGAGGCTCTCAACCACGCCCAGGCGGCCGACGTGCCGATCGTGGTCGCGGTCAACAAGATCGACAAGGAGGGCGCCGACCCCAACAAGGTCCGTGCCCAGCTCACCGAGTACGGTCTGGTGGCCGAGGAGTACGGTGGCTCGACGCTGTTCGTCGACATCTCGGCGAAGAACGGCACGGGCATCGACAACCTCCTCGAGGCCATCCTGCTGACCGCGGACGCCGAGCTCGACCTGCGGGCCAACCCGACGATGGACGCCCAGGGCATCGCGATCGAGGCGCACCTCGACCGTGGTCGCGGCCCCGTCGCGACCGTCCTGGTCCAGCGCGGCACGCTGCGCGTCGGCGACAGCATCGTCTGTGGCGAGGCCTTCGGCCGCGTCCGGGCGCTGCTCGACGACAACGGCGACGCGGTCGAGGAGGCCACGCCGTCCCGTCCGGTCCTGGTGATGGGTCTGACGGCCGTGCCGAGCGCCGGTGACAACTTCATCGTGGTCACCGACGACCGGATGGCCCGGCAGATCGCCCAGCAGCGCGCGGCGCGCAAGCGCAGCGCCGACATGGCGAAGTCGAGCCGTCGCCGCAGCCTCGAGGACATCTTCAAGGACCTCGAGAAGGGCAGCGTCGACGAGCTCAAGCTCATCATCAAGGGTGACGTGTCCGGTTCGGTGGAGGCCCTGGAAGACGCCCTGCTCAAGATCGACGTCGGCGACGAGGTCAGGCTCCGTGTCCTGCACCGCGCGGTCGGCGCGATCACCGAGTACGACGTCAACCTGGCCGTCGCCGACGACAACGCGGTCATCATCGGCTTCAACGTCCGCCCCGAGCCCCGGGCGCGCGACCTGGCCGAGCGCGAGGGCGTCGACATCCGCTACTACTCGGTCATCTACCAGGCGATCGAGGAGATCGAAGCGGCGCTCAAGGGCATGCTCAAGCCCGAGTTCGAAGAGGTCCAGCTGGGCACCGCGGAGATCCGCGCGATCTTCAAGGTCCCGAGGATCGGCAACATCGCCGGTTCGCTGGTCCGCTCCGGCAGGATCGTGCGCAACAGCAAGGCGCGCCTCATCCGCGACGGTGTCGTCGTGACCGACAACCTCACCGTCTCCTCGCTGCGGCGGGAGAAGGACGATGTCACCGAGGTCCGCGAGGGCTTCGAGTGCGGTATCGGGATCGGCTACAACGATCTCAAGGAAGGCGACGTCATCGAAACCTTCGAGATGCGGGAGAAGCCGCGAGACTGACGCGCGGCTCGGCGCCCGGCGGGACATCCGCCGGGCGCCTCTCGCACGCCCTGGCCTGGTCCCCACCGCAGCAGGCCGGGCGTGCGCTCACCACACCAGGCCAAGCGGTGGTTACCAACGATGTATGTGGGTGCTCTGACCCTGGACATCCTGCTCGGCGACGTCAGGTCGCTGAAGCAGAAGCGCTCTGTCGTACGGCCGCTGATCGCCGAGCTGCAGCGCCGTTATCCCAGCATCGCGGTGGCTGAGACCGGCCATCTCGACCTGCACCGAAGGGCCGAGGTCGGCCTCGCGGTGGTCTCCTCCTCCGCGGGTAACTGCAACGAGGTCATGGACGCCTGCGAGCGGATGGTGGCCTTCCGGCCGGAGATCGAGCTGCTGTCGGCCAGGCACCGGCTCTACAACGACGAAGATTGAACGACTGCACGGCCACGTCGTGCGTGAGGGGGAGCGAACATGGTGGATGCCGCACGAGCGCGGAAGCTCGCCGATCGCATCCAGCAGATCGTCGCCGAGATGCTGGAGCGCCGGATCAAGGACCCGCGCCTGGGCTTCGTCACCGTGACCGACACGCGTGTCACCGCCGACCTGCGCGAGGCGACCGTGTTCTACACGGTGTACGGCTCCGAGGCCGAGCGGTCCGACAGCGCGGCCGCCCTCGAGAGCGCCAAGGGGATCATCCGCTCCGAGGTGGGCCGCCAGACCGGCGTGCGCTTCGCCCCGACGCTGACGTTCAAGCACGACCCGCTACCCGACTCCGCGCGTCACCTCGACGACCTGATCAGCGCCGCCCGGTCCCGGGACGCGGAGGTGGCGCGCCAGGCCCAGAGCGCCTCCTACGCCGGCGAGGCCGATCCTTATCGCAAGCCCGAGGAGGGCGAAGCGGAGCTGGGCGAGGACGACCAGGCGTGACGCCCGACGTGCGCGACAGAGCGGATCGCCCGTTCCGTGCGGACCCCCGTACGGTCACCGGCGGCGCGATCCCCGAGGCCGCATGGGACCGGGCCCTGCGGCTGATCGGCCAGGCCGACGAGATCGCGCTGGCCTGTCACGTGACGCCCGACGGCGACGCCCTCGGGTCGATGCTGGCCGTGGGGTTCGTGCTGCGGTCGATGGGCAAGCGGGTGGTGGCGTCGTTCGGCGACCACCATTTCGTGGTGCCGCGGCTGCTGCGCTTCCTGCCCGGCCAGGACATGCTGGTGCCGCCGCAGGACTATCCCGCGGCGCCGGAGCTGATGATCACCTTCGACGTCTCGACGTTCGAACGCCTCGGGCTCCTGCGCGAGAACACCGCCAGGGCCCGCGAGGTCATCGTCATCGACCACCACCCCTCGAACGAGGGGTTCGGCACGCTCAGCCTCATCGACTCCACGGCCGCCGCGACGGCCGTGCTGGCCGAGCAGCTGATGTACCGGCTCGGCGGGCGGCTCGACCGCGACATCGCCGTCTGCCTCTACACCGGGCTGGTGACCGACACGGGGTCGTTCCGGCACTCCTCGACCACGCCGGCCGTGCACCAGATGGCGGCCAGGCTCGTGGCGACCGGGCTGCGCACCGACGAGATCGCCCGCGAGCTGTGGGACCGTTCCCCGTTCGGCTACCTCCAGGTGCTGGCCGCCGCCCTCGAACGGGCGGCGCTGGAGGACGGGCTGGTCTGGACGTACGTGACGCGGGTCGACCGGGCCGCGCACGGGCTCCCGTACGCGGAGCTGGAAGGCATCATCGACATCGTGCGGCGCACGGACGAGGCCGAGGTCGCGGTCGTGCTCAAGGAGGACGACCAGGGCGACTGGCAGGTGTCCACCCGCTCCAAGGGCAAGGCCGACGTCGGGGCGGCGTGCGCGGCCCTGGGCGGCGGCGGGCACCACAACGCGGCCGGTTACACCTCGCACGAGACCGTGGAGGCGACCATGGACGCCTTCCGGCGCGAACTTGGGAAGGTCGGATGGCCGAGAGCGGGCTGATCATCGTCGACAAGCCGGGCGAGTGGACGTCCCACGACGTGGTGGCCAAGATGCGGCGCATCGCGGGCACCCGCCGCGTGGGCCACGCGGGCACGCTCGACCCGATGGCGACGGGCGTGCTGGTGGTCGGCGTGGAGAAGGCCACCAGGCTGCTCGGCCACCTGACGCTGACCGAGAAGGTGTACGAGGCCACGATCAGGCTCGGCGTGAGCACCAACACCGACGACGCCGAGGGCGAGGTCACCGCCACGGCCCCGGCGTCCGGCGTCACGGCGGCCGAGATCCACAAGGGCGTCGCGGCGCTCACCGGCGAGATCATGCAGATCCCGCCGCAGGTGAGCGCCATCAAGGTCAACGGGCAGCGCGCCTACAAGATGGCCCGCGCGGGCGAAGAGGTCGAGCTGCGGGCCCGGCCCGTCACCGTGCGGTCGTTCGAGGTGCTCGACATCCGGGCGCACGACGACGTCGTGGACGTGGACGCGGTCGTGACCTGCTCCAGCGGCACCTACATCCGGGCGCTGGCCCGCGACCTGGGCGCGGCGCTCGGGGTCGGCGGGCATCTGACGGCGCTGCGGCGCACCCGCGTGGGCCCCTACGGCCTGTCGCTGGCCAGGACCATCGACCAGCTCGCCGAGGAGTGCGTGATCCTGCCCATCGGGGAGGCGGTGGCGGCGGCGTTCCCGCGCCGGGACGTGACGGCCGAGGAGGCACGCGTCATCGGGCACGGGGGACGGCTGGCGGCCGCCGGGCTGGGCAAGGGGCCGATCGGCGTGTTCGGGCCTGAGGGCGAGCTGCTGGCCCTGGTGGAGGAGCACGGTCGAGTGGCCAAACCCCTCGCCGTCTTCGTCTCCTAGACCCCTCTCAGGCCGCCGCAAGGGGTCATGAGGGCTTGCGGGCGACGATGAGGTCGCGGACGATCGCCTGGTCGACCCAGTGCTCGAAGTCGGGGTAGTCCATCACCTGCAGGCCCGCCCCCTCGAGGATCTGGGCCAGCTCCGAGGTCTTGCCGCCGTAGGTGTTCCACGAGATCCCCATGGCCCCGCCCGGACGCAGCAGCTCGGCCCAGACCGGCACGGCCTGCCGCAGCAGCTCCATCGGGCTGCGGGACAGGCCGCCGCCGCCCTTGCTGCCGTGCTGGACCCCGTAAGGCGTGTCGGTCACCAGGGCGTCGAACGAACGCGGCTTGAAGAAGTCCCTGCTCTTGAGGGTGTCGGCGTTGACCACGGCCAGGTGCTGCACGTCGCCGGCCTTGACCGCCTCCTTCGACAGCCCGAACGTGACGTTGAGCCGCCGCCCGACCAGGGCTCGCTCGCGCCGCACCGGCACGGTCTCGGCGGTGTGCTTGAGCCGCTTGTTGCGCAGCCAGGTCTTGATGAACGCGGTGTACGCCTCGAAGTCCTTGCCGTCGACGTCGAGCCCGTAGGCGTCGTAGCCGTACATGAGGGCCTGGTTGAGCGTCGTGCCGCGCCCGCACAGCGGGTCGAAGACCGACAGCCGCTCGCCCAGCCCCTTGGCCCCGGCGAGCAGGGTGACGTTGAGCAGCAGCTTGGTGAAGTGCTCGTTGGTCTTGCCGGCGTATTTCTGGATGGTGATGAGGTCGCTGCTCAACCGGTCGAGCGAGGCCATGGAGAGCGGCCGGAGCAGGTCCCCTTCAATCCCGAAAATCGCATAAACAGAGGAAAGGTTCGACAAAAGAGAAATGTCCGGCTGCGTCAGCGGCTCGGATGTCTCGAAAGTCACATACGGCACACCGCCGATGGTGGTCTCCTCGCTGGCGAGGATCTTGCCGCCCAGGCCGTACGTGCTGAAGACCGCCAGCTCACTCCTGGTCAGCCGGATGGAGCTCTCCCCGTAGACCCGGTTGAAGGCAGGCAGGATCAGAAGCGCGTAACGAGGCATGATGCCCGATCCTATCGCCCTCGATTGGAGCGAACGGTGACGCGCGTGGCAGGCTTGTGGGGGATTGATCCGCCACGAGCGAATGGGGCCTAGCGTGCAGGGTTCGGGAAGGTCTGTCGTCACCATCGGCGTGTACGACGGGGTCCACCGCGGGCACCGGCGGGTGGTCGAGCGCGCTGTCGCCATCGCCCGCGAGCGGGGGCTGCGCAGCGTGGCCGTCACGTTCGAGCCGCACCCCGACGAGGTCGTGCGGCCCGGGACGCATCCGCTGCGGCTCACCAGCCCCCGGCGCAGGGCCGAACTGCTGGCCGGGCTCGGGGTGGACGAGATCGACGTGGTGGACTTCACGCTCGACCTGTCGCGGACGAGCCCGGACGACTTCGTCCAGGCCGTGCTGGCCGAGCGGCTGGCGGCGGCCGTCGTGGTGGTGGGCGAGGACTTCCTGTTCGGCCACGAGGCCGGCGGCGACGTCGAGACTTTGCGGACGCTGGGCGACAAATACGACTTCGAGGTGGAGGCCGTGCCCCTGCTCGACGCCGTCTCCTCCGCCTCGATCCGCGAGCGGATCGTCGAGGGCGACGTCGAGGCCGCCGCTGAGCAGCTCGGGCGGCCGCACCGGGTGGAGGGCGTGGTCGTACGCGGCTACCAGCGCGGACGCCAGCTCGGCTTCCCGACGGCGAACGTCGAGACCCCCCAGCACACCGCCATCCCGGCCGACGGGGTCTACGCGGGGTGGCTGGAATGTGTGGCGATGGCCAACCTGCCCGCGCTCTACCAGGGGGAGCGGTGGCCGGCGGCGATCTCGGTCGGGACGAATCCGACGTTCGAGGGAGTGCCGCGGACAGTCGAGGCCTATGCGCTGGATCGGGATGATCTGGAGCTTTACGGGGTGCACGTGGCGGTCGAATTCCACGCCCGGCTACGCGGCAACACGCGATTCGACTCCATCGAGGCGCTGATCGAGCAGATTCACGCCGATGTCGACGCCGCCCGCCGCCTCACGAGCTGAAACCCGCCGATTCGCGACGCGGACAACGCCGTGATAATGAGCGCCCGAGCACCGCGCGTGAAGTGGTAACCTTGCATGTCGGCTCAGTAGCGGCGCCGCTGCGCGCTGCCCATGACGGCCTTCACGCGGCGACTGTAGGCACGCACGGTCGTTCGCATCTTTCATCATCGTTCGCGCGTGCCCGTAGCTCAAAGGAGAGCCGTGTCCCTCGACACCGCTGCCAAGAAGTCCATCATCGGAGAATACGCGACGGCCGAGGGCGACACCGGGTCGCCCGAGGTGCAGATCGCACTGCTGAGCAAGCGCATCAGCGAGCTCACCGAGCACCTGAAGACGCACAAGCACGACCACCACAGCCGTCGTGGCCTGCTTCTGCTCGTCGGTCGCCGGCGTCGCCTGCTGAAGTACCTGCAGAAGGTCGACATCCAGCGCTACCGCTCGCTCATCGAGCGGCTCGGCCTGCGCCGATAGCATGAAAGGGAGCGGCGAACGCGCCGCTCCCTTCTCATATGGGTAAGCCATATGGTCGGATATGTGGCGATGTGGATACGTTGTCACCTCTGACCTACAACTGAATATCCGAGACACACAGCCCCCGCGTCCGTTCAGCACCATGCGACCCGCGACGCCTGCGGGCCGGTCCTCGGTAGTGGCTTCCGGTAGGAATTCGACAGTGAAATGAGACCGGGCGCTTCGATCGAAGACCGGCGCTGCACCTAACGAGGGTGCCGGTGAGAAAAAAGGGCGCGGGAGACCGACCACAAGGAGGTCCCCCGTGGAGGGTGTCCACACCGCTGAAGCCGTCATAGACAACGGCTCATTCGGCACGCGCACGATCCGGTTCGAAACCGGTCGTCTCGCGCGCCAGGCGGCCGGCTCCGCCGTCGCCTACCTCGACAACGACACGATGGTGCTCTCTGCCACCACCGCGTCGAAGTCCCCGAAGGAGAACTTCGACTTCTTCCCGCTCACCGTCGACGTCGAAGAGCGAATGTACGCCGCGGGCCGCATCCCCGGCTCGTTCTTCCGGCGTGAGGGCCGTCCCTCCGAGGACGCGATCCTCACCTGCCGCCTGATCGACCGGCCGCTGCGCCCGTCGTTCGTCAAGGGCCTGCGCAACGAGATCCAGGTCGTCGCCACGGTGATGGCGCTCAACCCCGACCACCTCTACGACGTGGTGGCGATCAACGCCGCGTCGCTGTCCACCCAGCTCGCCGGTCTGCCGTTCTCCGGCCCGATCGGCGGCGTGCGCGTCGCGCTGATCGACGGCCAGTGGGTGGCCTTCCCGACCCACCACGAGCTGGAGCGGGCCACGTTCGACATGGTCGTCGCGGGCCGCGTGCTCGAGGACGGCGACGTCGCGATCATGATGGTCGAGGCCGAGTCCACCAAGGACACGCTGAAGCTGGTCGCCGAGGGCGCCGTCGCGCCCACCGAGGAGACCGTCGCGCAGGGCCTGGACGCCGCCAAGCCGTTCATCAAGGTGCTGTGCGAGGCCCAGTCGCGCATCGCGCAGGTCGCGGCCAAGGAGACGGCCGAATACCCGGTCTTCCTCGACTACCAGGAGGACGTCTACGCCGCGGTCGAGGCCGCGGTGAAGACCGAGCTGGCCGCCGCGCTGACGATCGCGGGCAAGCAGGAGCGCGAGAACGAGCTGGAGAAGGTCAAGGCGCTGGCCGCCGAGAAGCTCCTGCCCGAGTTCGAGGGGCGCGAGAAGGAGATCTCCGCCGCGTTCCGCTCGGTGATGAAGAAGCTCATGCGCGAGCGGGTCATCAAGGAGGGCATCCGCATCGACGGCCGCGGCACCAAGGACATCCGCGCCCTGTCGGCCGAGGTCCACGTGGTGCCCCGGGTGCACGGCTCGGCGTTGTTCGAGCGCGGCGAGACCCAGATCCTGGGCATCACCACTCTGAACATGCTGCGCATGGAGCAGGTCATCGACACGCTCAACCCCGAGCGGACCAAGCGCTACATGCACAACTACAACTTCCCGCCCTACTCCACCGGTGAGACCGGCCGGGTGGGCTCGCCCAAGCGCCGCGAGATCGGTCACGGCGCGCTGGCCGAGCGGGCGCTGATCCCGGTGCTCCCGACCCGCGAGGAGTTCCCGTACGCCATCCGCCAGGTCTCCGAGGCGCTCGGCTCCAACGGCTCCACCTCGATGGGCTCGGTCTGCGCGTCCACGATGGCGCTGCTGGACGCGGGTGTGCCGCTCAAGGAGATGGTCGCGGGCATCGCGATGGGCCTGATCGGCGAGGGCGACTCGTACGTCACCCTGACCGACATCCTCGGCGCCGAGGACGCCATGGGCGACATGGACTTCAAGGTCGCCGGCACCAAGGACGTCATCACCGCCCTGCAGCTCGACACCAAGCTCGACGGCATCCCCGCGAGCGTGCTCGCGGGCGCGCTCAAGCAGGCCAAGGGCGCGCGCCTGGCGATCCTCGACGTGATGCAGGAGGCGATCAACTCTCCGGCGGAGATGAACCCGACCGCGCCGCGCATCATCACCATCAAGGTCCCGGTCGACAAGATCGGCGAGGTCATCGGCCCGAAGGGCAAGATGATCAACCAGATCCAGGACGACACGGGCGCCGAGATCACCATCGAGGACGACGGCACGATCTACATCGGCGCCACCGACGGCCCGTCGGCCGAGGCGGCCCGTTCGGCGATCAACGCCATCGCCAACCCGCACATGCCGGAGGTCGGTGAGCGCTACATCGGCACGGTCGTCAAGATCGCGGCCTTCGGCGCGTTCATCTCGCTCCTGCCCGGCAAGGACGGCCTGCTGCACGTCTCCCAGATCCGCAAGCTGCACGGCGGCAAGCGCATCGAGAACGTCGAGGACGTCATGAGCGTCGGCGAGAAGATCCAGGTCGAGATCGCCGAGATCGACGCCCGGGGCAAGCTCTCGCTGGTGCCGGTCGAGGTCATCGAGAAGGAGGCCGCCGAGAAGGAGGCGAAGGCCGCCGGGGCCGCCGAGGGCGGCGACGGCGCCGAGGCCCCGCAGGCCGAGGAGGCCGCCGCGGCGCCCGCCGAGGACAAGGCGGAGCGGCCCCGCCGCACCCGCACCCGCGTGCGCACCCGCGGCAGCAGCGCTGACGGGGACGACCGGAACTCGTGAGTACCACCACGTTGCACCCCGGCCGGGACGGGGCCGGGGTGGTGAGGCGCACCGTCCTCCCAGGTGGGCTGCGCGTGGTGACCGAGACCATGCCGACCGTGCGTAGCGTCGCGGTCGGCATGTGGGTCGGCATCGGCTCGCGTGACGAGGCCCCCGAGCACATGGGGGCCACCCACTTCCTCGAACACCTGCTGTTCAAGGGCACCCCCACGCGCGACGCCATGGAGATCTCCGCCTCCATCGAGGGCATCGGCGGTGAGATCAACGCCTTCACCGCCAAGGAGTACACGTGCTACTACGCACGCGTGCTCGACGAGGACCTGCCGGTCGCGGTCGACGTGCTGGCCGACGTGGTGACCAGCTCGCTGGTGACCGAGGAGGACGTCGAGTCCGAGCGCGGCGTGATCCTCGAAGAGATCGCCATGCACGACGACGACCCTTCTGACGTGGTGCACGAGCAGTTCGCCGCCGCGCTCTACGGCGACTCGGCCATCGGCCGGCCCATCCTGGGCACGGTCGAGTCGATCAACGCCCTCGGGCGCGAGCGGATCGCCGAGTACTACCACCGCTTCTACCGGCCCCGCCGCACGGTCGTGTCCGTCGCGGGCAACATCCGGCACGAAGAGGTCGTCGAGCTGGTCACCAGGGCGTACGAGCGGGCGGGCGCGCTGGGCGGCCCGGCCGAGTTCGCGCCCCCGCGCACCAGCGGTCCCGGGGCCGAGACGCGTTCCGGGGTGCGGGTGCTCGACCGGCCGACCGAGCAGGCCAACCTGGTGCTCGGCACCACCGGCCTGTCCCGTACGGACGACCGCAGGTTCGCGCTGGGCGTGCTCAACGCGGCGCTGGGCGGCGGCATGTCGTCCCGGCTCTTCCAGGAGATCAGGGAGAAGCGCGGCCTGGCCTACTCCGCCTACAGCTACACCTCCGCCTACGCCGACACCGGCCAGTTCGGGATCTACGTGGGCTGCCTGCCGTCGAAGATCGACGACGTGCTCAAGATCTGCCGGGACGAGGTGTCCAGGGTGGTGGCCGACGGCCTGAGCGCCGACGAGATCATGCGCGGCAAGGGCCAGATGCGCGGCGGGCTCGTGCTCGGCCTGGAGGACACCGGCTCGCGCATGTCGCGCATCGGCAAGAACGAGCTCGTCTACGACGAGCTGATGTCGGTGGACGAGGTGCTGGCACGCATCGAGGCGGTCACTCCCGACGAGATCGACGAGGTGGCGCGGGACGTGCTCAAGCGGCCCCTCACGCTCGCCGTGATCGGCCCGTACGGCGACAAGGACTTCGCCGAGGCCGTCCGCCCGTGAGGACGAACCCGCCACATGGGTCCTGAACGGCCACGACAGTGAGCCGGCGGTCCCATGGGCGGGTTTTCCCGCTGGTATAGGGTTGGCCTGTGATCAGGGTAGGTGTGCTGGGCGCCCGCGGGCGCGTCGGCGTCGAAGTGTGCAAGGCGGTCGAGGCGGCCTCCGACCTGGAGCTGGTGGCCGCCCTCGACAAGGACGACTCCATCGAGGGGCTCGAAGGCGCCGAGGTGGTGGTCGACTTCACCCATCCCGATGTCGTCATGGGCAACCTCGAATGGGCGATCCGGCACGGCATCCACCCGGTGGTGGGCACGACCGGGTTCGACGAGGGCCGGCTGGAGACCGTGCGCGGCTGGCTGGCCGAGTCGCCGGGCACCCACTGCCTGATCGCGCCCAACTTCGGCATCGCGGCCGTGCTCATGATGCACTTCGCGCAGCAGGCGGCCCGCTACTTCGAGTCGGTCGAGATCGTCGAGCTGCACCACCCCAAGAAGGCCGACGCGCCGTCCGGCACGGCCCGCCGCACGGCGGAGCTGGTGGCCGAGGCGCGCGCCAAGGCGGGGCTCGCCCAGATGCCCGACGCCACGAGCACCGCGCTCGACGGCGCCCGCGGGGCCGACGTCGGGGGCGTCCACGTGCACGCCGTGCGGCTGTCGGGCCTCATCGCGCACCAGGAGGTGCTGCTGGGCGGGGAGGGCGAGATCCTCACGATCCGGCACGACACGATGACCAGGGCGTCGTTCACGCCGGGCGTGCTGCTCGGCGTGCGCCGCGTACGCGAGCTTCCGGGGCTCACCGTGGGCCTCGAGCCGCTCCTCGACCTCTGACGCTCCCTGACCTCGACAGGGGGCCGCACACGACGTGCCCACAACCGTACGGTCGTGGGCACGTCGTGAGGAGAGGGCCCCGGCTCCGCACAGCCGGGCCTTACGATCATCAACATTAAAATATGAGCGGCGGGATCCGGCTCCACCATGAGATCGTGTCGGCATGGTGCGATGGGCCGAGGCGGATGAGCTCTCCGGGCTGACCGCGATCGAGCTGGCGGCGGACAGGCTCTTCGAGCAGGTGGACATCGTCTTCCCGCCCGGCACCACCATGATCGAAGAGGTCGACGACCCCCTCAGGGTGCTGGTCGAGGGGACGCCTCCCACGGGGTTCGCGCTGATCGGGTGGGTGGACGGCAACCTGCACCTGGAACAGCTCGCCGTGCGTCCCGACCACATGCGCCAGGGCATCGGCGGGCGGCTGGTCGCGGCGGTGCTCGACCACGCGCGGGCCGCCGGGGCGCCTGCCGTGACCCTGACGACCTACCGCGACGTGCCCTGGAACGCGCCGTGGTACGCGCGGCACGGCTTCTCGGTGCTGGCCGAGGAGGAGTGGGGCCCGGAGCTGCGCGCGCTGGTGGAGCACGAGCGGGAGCTGGGCATCGAGCTCGCGCCCCGCGTGGTGATGCGCCACTAGCCTCGCAGGCCGGGCTCGGGGAGGTGTCGCGCGCCCGGGCGCCGTGGTCAGCGGCGCCGTGGTCAGGGGTGCGGTGCGCGGTTGGTGGCGAACCAGGCGGCGGCGTAGTCGACGGCGGCGGTCAGCGGGAACAACCGGGCCCGCGCCGCGCCGACCGGCCCGCACCGTACGCCCACGGCCCGCTCGAAGTCGGCCCCCAGGCGCGCGAAGTCGCTGTCGTCCACGTGCACGTCCTCGAACTCGCACCACGCCCGCCCCTCCCCGTCGTCCACCACGGCGCGGTAGCTGCGGCGCGGCGGGTCGGGGTGGTAGCGGTATTCGGCCAGGTGGAACGCGGTGCACTTGTCGTAGCCGACGCCGAGCAGCAGGACGAGGGCGCCGGCCTCGTAGAGCCGGGCGAGCGGTGAGCGCTCGCCGAGCAGGCAGTCTCGCGCGTGCCCGTCGATGATCGCCGCTGAGTGCGGCCCGACGGCGGCGAAGGACGTCTGGGGATGGGCGCTGCGCCGCGCTCCGGGCAGAGTGCGCACGTGCTCGGCGATCACGCCCATCAGATTGGACGGGGTGGAGGCGGGGGCGTAGGCCGGCATGCGCGAGCGGTGGCCGGCGATCTCGTCGGCGCTCATGCCCGCCACGGCAGCCCGGTAGATCGGCGAGGTGTCGGAGTTGGCCGAGGTGCCGGTGGGCACCGCGAGCGTGCCGTGCGGCCCCAGCGACTCCCTGAGCGCCGCGACCACCGTGTGCTCCCCGCCCTCGACCCAGCCGATGCTGCTGAGTGAGGAGTGCAGCAGCACGACCTGCCCCGGCTCGACGCCCAGAGCGGAGAAATCCCGACTTATGCGGGCATAATTCACCATGATCTTCTGACCGGGCACCGCGTCAGCTTAACCTCCGCGTCCCATTGGCGGGCGCGTCCTTCGCGGTTATCGAACGGCGGTGGCGAGGTAGGCGTCCACCTCGGCCAGATAGGCGTCCTTGAGGTGCCGGGGGAGCCAGGTGATCTCGAAGGCGTTCCGTTCGAGCTGGGCCAGCTCCTCGTGGGTGAGCTGGAGCGCGCCCTGCAGCGCCTCGAGGTTCTCCCCGACGTAACCAGCGAAATAGGCGGGGTCGTCGGAGTTGATCGTCACCCGCACGCCCAGGTCCATCAGCTTGCGGATGGCCTCGGACTTCATCGAGTCGGTGACGTAGCCGTTGGAGATCGGGCAGCAGGTCAGCCCCATGCCGCGCTCCAGGACGACCTCCACGAGCCGCTGGTCCTCCAGGATGTTGACGCCGTGGTCGACGCGGTTGACGCCGATGTCCTCGACGGCCTGGCGGATGTGCTCGATCGAGTTCTCCTGGTCGACGTCGCAGTGCATGGTCAGCAGGTAGCCCTCCTGCCGGGCGCGCTCGTACACCGCCGCGAACTTGACCGGCGGGTTGCCCTTCTCGTCGGAGTCGAGCCCAACCCCCGCGATCCACTCCTTGTACGGCAGCGACTCCAGCAGCGTCGCCATCGCGTATTCGGCCTGGAAGTCACGCAGGAAGCACATGATGAGCTGCGCCCGCACCCCGAGCCGCGCCTCCGCGTCCATCAGCGCCCGCCGCAGCCCGCGGATCACCACGTCGAACGGCACGCCGCGCGAGGTGTGGGCCTGCGGGTCGAAGAAGATCTCGGCGTAGCGGACGTTCTGCTCGGCGGCCTTGCGCAGGTAGGCCATGGCCAGGTCGTAGAAGTCGGGCTCGGTGCGCAGGACCTGCATGCCCTCGTAGTAGACCTTGAGGAAGGACGGCAGGCTGTCGAAGGCGTAGGCGGCCCGCATCTCCTCCACGGATGAGTACGGCAGCTCCAGGCCGTTACGCCCGGCCAGCTCGAACTTGAGCTCGGGCTCCAGCGTGCCCTCGATGTGCAGGTGCAGCTCGCACTTGGGCAGCCCCGCGATGAAGTCCTTCACACGCCCAAGCTTAGAAGACGAGCGCCAGCCCCACGGCGAACAGGAGCCCGTACGCCATCTGCAGCTTGCCCGTCTGCTGCAGCACCGCGATCAGCGCGGGGCCCACGGCCTTGCCCAGCACGGTCCTGATCGGGCTGATCGCCAGCGGCGCGGCCAGCAGCACGAGCGCGGCCCACGGCGTCACCGGGACCATCGCCAGGGCCACCACGAACGGCACCACCTGGCAGGCCACGTAGAGCGCGCGGGTGCGCTCGGCCCCCAGCACCACGGCCAGCGTGCGCTTGCCGGCCTGGCCGTCCGTGCCGACGTCCCGCAGGTTGTTGACCACGAGCATCGAGCACGAGAGCAGCCCCACCGGGATCGAGGCGAAGAACGCCGGCCAGCTCAGCGACTCCGTCTGCACATATGCCGTGCCCACCACGGGGACGATCCCGAAGAAGACGAACACGGCTATCTCGCCCAGCCCGCGGTAGCCGTACGGGCGCTTGCCGCCGGTGTAGAACCAGGCGGCGGCGATGCACGCCGCTCCCACCAGCAGGATCCACCACGCCCGCGTGACGACGACCAGGATCAGCCCCAGCACCGCCGCGACCGCGAAGCAGCCCAGCGCCGCGACCAGCACGTCACGCGGGCTCGCCGCCCGCGAGCCCACCAGCCGCATCGGGCCGACCCGCTGGTCGTCGGTGCCGCGGACGCCGTCGCTGTAGTCGTTGGCGTAGTTGACGCCGATCTGCAGCGACAGCGCCACGAACAGCGCCAGGATCGCCCGCCACCACACGAAGCCGCCCTCGCCGATCGCCACGCCCGTGCCCACCATGACGGGCACGACGGCGTTCGGGAGGGTACGCGGGCGCGCGCCCGCGATCCACTGGCCAGGGGTTGCCATGTCTGTCGTTCGTCCTCTAGCTGATGTCCGTCGTGAGCCTGATCATCCGGATCGGACGGCCCATGTCGAGCACGCGCTCGGCCATGTCCTCGCCCCAGCCGGCCGACTCCAGGAAGCCCAGCACCGCGTAGTTGTCGGCGAACACCCAGGTGACGATCTGCCGGAAGCCGTCCTCGCGCAGGTAGTCGACGGTCGCGTTGAGCAGCCGGCTGCCGTGGCCCCGGCGTACGAAATCGGGGTCGACCAGCAGCGTCAGCATCTCGGCCACCACAGTGGGGTCGAGGTCGGGATCCTCCGCGGGAGCATGCGAGGCCAGCCCGACCACGCGCTCACCACCACGAGGGGTCGTCAGCGCGGCGCTGCCGCCCGCGCCCAGGGCGGGGAAGCCCTCGGTGTCGAGGATGGTCTCCACCGCCACCAGCACCCGGTGCCTGGGGGTGGGCGGGGCCACGATCGCCTCGTCCCACTGGCGCAGCCACATCTTCTCGGCCGCCGCGCCTGTCATCTGCTCGAGTGGCCCCTCGGGGAGGAAGTCCCGATAGCCGTAGCGCCAGGCGCGGATCTGAGTATTCGCAACCTGGAGCACATCCTCGCGCCGGGCCGCCCGGACGCCTACGTCTGCCATCTCGGCCCGCTCCTTCGCCTGCCGTTCGTGCCACAAGGCACGAGTTACACCGTATCGGTGTTTGACCCTTGGAGACGACGCGAACCCCTCTTCGGAGCCGATCTCGCCCAGAGCTTCCTCAGCCGGTCCGCGTCGCCTCAGCCGACGCCCGGGCGAGTCGTCGCACCCCCTCGTGCAACTCGGCCAGATGGGCGGCGGCGATGTGCGTCACGCGGATCCTCGGCCCCGGCGGCTCCGACGGGTAGTACAGCCTGCCCGGGCTCACCAGCGCGCCGTTCCGCCTGGCGGCCTCGACCAGCGCGTTCTCGTCGATCTCGGCGGGCAGGCGCACCCACAGGTGCATCCCGCCGATGGGCAGCAGGTGCACCTCCGCCCGCGGCATGTGGGTGGCGAGCGCGGCCGCGAGGGCGTCGCGCCTGGTCCTGATCTCGCTGTGCACGGCCGCCAGATGCCGCTGCCAGGCCGGCGACCCCACGAACTCCAGCGCCGTCTCCTGCAGCGGCCGCGCCACGAAGAACGACTCCACGAGCTGGCTCGCCCGCAGCCGGTGCGCGGCGGGCCCCCTGGCGATCACGGCCGCCACCCGCATGCTCGGCGACAGGATCTTCGTCAGCGACCTCACGTGGACGACGGTGCCGTGCTGGTCCATGGAGGCCAGGGACGCCGGCGCCTGCTCGGTCAGGTAGCGCGCGAAGTCGTCCTCGACCACGAACGCCCCCGCCGCCCTGGCCACCTGGAGCACCTGCTCCCTGCGCTCCACCGGCAGGGTGGCCCCCGTCGGGTTCTGCAGGGTGGGCTGGCAGAAGAAGACCCTTGCGCCCGTGACGGCGAACGCCTCGGCCAGCAGCTCGGGACGTACGCCGTCCCGGTTGACGGGCACGGCCGTGGGCCGCAGCCCGGCCGCCCTGGCCGCCGCGAGCGCGCCCGGGTAAGTGGGCGTCTCGACCAGCACCGGCGTGCCCGGAGCCGCCAGCGCCCGGAACGCATGAGTCAGCGCCGCCTGGCCCCCGCTCACGATCAGCGCGTCGGCGGCGGTCACGTCGCCCCCGGTCTGCCTGGCGAACCACCCGCGCAGCTCCTGAAGCCCCGCCAGGGGCGGCATGGCCCACGCGTCCGGCCTGCGTACCGCCCGCGCCGCCGCGGCTCCCAGCTGCCTGTCCGGCCGCAGGCCCGCCGGCAGATACCCGCCGGTGAGGGGTACGACCCCTTCGGCCGCCGCCCCCAGCAGCGTCGCCACGGGCTCCTCGTCGACCACCCGGTCCCCGAGCGCGACGGTCTGCCATGAGAGATCGACCGCCTCCTGCGCGGCGGCCACCTGAGGCGTCACGAACACCCCGCTGCCGGGCCGCGCGACGACCCTGCCCTCGGCGGCCAGCTGTCCGATGGCCCTGGACACGGTGACGGGGGAGACGTTGTGCCGCCGCATGATCTCCCGGCTGGACGGCAGCCGGGCCCCGGGCCCCACCCGGCCGGCCTCTTCGCGCAGTATCGCGGCGATCTGGGCGATACTGCTATCGTTGTCCATGAAGAGACAGAATAGCGCTACTGCCCCCGATGGAGTAGCACTCCCTCCCGTCCTGGATCGCGCCGCGCAGGGCACGTCCCTGGCCTTCCTGGGCGTTCTGGCCTTCTCCGGGTCCTTTCCCGCCACCGTGTACGCCATGGAGGGCTTCCATCCGTGGCTGGTGGCGATCGGCCGTGCCGCCATAGCCGGATTTCTCGCGCTTCTTTGCCTTAAAGTCGCAAAAATCGCGATAATTCCGGCAAGGCGTGATTGGACGTCGTATGCCCTCATCTCTCTGGGCGTGGTGTTCGGGTTTCCCGTCTTCAGCGGCCTGGCTCTGGCGCTGGGCGCCAGCACGTCGCACGCCGCCGTCGTGATAGCCCTCCTCCCGGCCGCCACCGCCGCCTGCGCCGTCCTCAGGGCGGGGGAACGTCCCCGTCCCCTCTTCTGGGTGGCCTGCGCCGCGGGCGCCCTGGCCATCACGGCCTTCACCCTCACCCAGAACCAGGGCCTGCCCACCTGGCCCGACCTGCTCCTGGTGGGCGCGCTGCTGTCGGCCGCGATCGGCTACACGGAGGGTGGCCGGCTGTCCAGGCGGACCCCGGGCTGGCAGGTCATCTCCCACACCCTCGTCCTCTCCCTGCCCCTCACCGTCCCCCTGACCGTGGGGCTGGCCCTCCTCACGCCCATCACCCCGACTCCCGCCGCGATGGCGGGCTTCGCGTACGTGTCGCTGATCTCGATGTTCCTCGGCTTCATCCCCTGGTACGCGGGCCTGGCCCGGGGCGGCATCGCCAGGGCCGGGCAGACGCAGCTCACCCAGCCCCTCCTGACCCTGCTGTGGGCCTGGTTCCTGATGGGGGAGCGGTTCGGGCCGGCCACGGTGGCCGCCGCGCTGGCCGTGCTCGTGTGCGTGGCCGTCACTCAGCGTGCCCGTACTTGAAAGGCGTGACGCCTGCACGCAGGATGGGGGAGGAGGTGTCACAACAATGGCGGACCTCACGATCCCAGAGGGCGGCTTCTGGCCCGCGCCGGAAATCCCGCAGCCCAACATCTATCCCATGGAGTGGCGGGTAGAGACCGAGAAACTCGCCGCGATCTACGAAAAGTCCAAGCGCGTGGTCTGGAACCCGGCCGACCTGCCCTGGGACGGCCTGGACCCGGACGACTTCACCCGGGAGCAGCGGCTGGGAATCATGTACTGGTTCGCGGTCCTGGCGAACTTCGACGCGTCGGGGCCGGCGGTGTTCGCCCGCGCCACGATCCAGGCCTTCGAAAAGCACGAAGAGGACCCGGTCAGGAAGTGTTTCTTCTCGATCACCCGTGACGAGATGAACCACGAGGAATGCTGCCAGCGCACCATCGCCAAACTGTGGCCCGGCGGCCCGCTCGACTGGACCCCGTCCGACGATCTCGAAAGAGCCGCCCACAACAACATCGGCTGGCTCTACCACAACGGCGGCCGCTACTGGAACGGCTACACCTCCGCCGTCGGCAAATATTCACTCCCGGTCCTCTTCACCAGCTTCATGATGGGGGAAATGGCCGCCTCGACGCTGTTCAGGGGAATGTCGTCGGGCACGCAGCACCCGGTCTTCAGCGAGATGTTCCAGCGAATAGGCCGGGACGAGTCCCGCCATCTCCAAATCTGCATGACCATTCTGGAGAACGAATGGCCGGGGCTCACCGACGAGACCCGTACCCTCATCACCCGCCAGCTCAGAGCGGGCTTCGTGTTCCTCAGCATGATTCTGTGGGAGCCGCCCGGGGGTTTCTGGGAGCTGCCGCCGTACTTCCTGCCCAACCATCGCGTTCTCATGGACCACGCCAGGCAGGCGGGCCTGGGCGTGCTGTCGTACGAGGAACAGGCGGAGAACTGGCGCGTGGCCATGGCCAGGGTCCGCGCGATCGTGGAACGCTGGGGCATCGCCTTCCCCGCCATTCCCGAGCTGGACCTGGAAGGCGTAGAGGTGGACTTCATCGATCCGGAGGACATCATCCCGGTCTTCTAATATGCGTCCTATGTGGCCACGCATCGACGGACTCAGGGTTCTGGAGTTGGGCACGCCCGGCGAGTTCCGTACCCAGTTGACCGACCTCACTCTGGCGGGCGAGAAAACGGCCACGGCCGGTCTGCTGCCCCTCGACTACCACGCCGAGGGCGAGAAGGTGGAGCACGTCGGCGAGCGCCTGGTCCTCGTGGACGACGCGGGCGCGCGGGTGGCCGAGATAGAGGTGACGCGGGTGGAGCTGACCCCGTTCGCGGCGGTCACCTGGGAGTTCGCCCAGGCCGAGGGCGAGGGCTTCCGCTCGGTGGAGCACTGGCGCGAGGGTCACCGCCGCTACTGGAAGAGCCAGGGGTACGCGGTGGACGACTCGACCACGGTGGTCTGCCTGTGGTTTCGCGTCGTGGATCAGGAAGTGGGCCGGCGCTCCTCGGGCGCGACGTAACTGCCACGGTGCGGGACGGTGAACACCCAGCCCTGCTCCCGCAGCAGCGCTATGGCCCGCCGTACGGTCTCGCGGGCGGCACCGTACTGGCGCACCAGCGTCACCTCGCGCGGCAGCGGCCGGTGCGCGGCCAACTCGCCGGCCATGATGCGTTCCCTGATCTCGTCGGCGATCTGCCGGTAGAGCGGAATCTGCTCGGCCCCTTCGCCGGGGGTGCTGACGAATGTGCCCTCGCCCTGGCGCGTGTGGACCAGCCCCTGGTTGCGCAGCACCCGAATCGCCCGGCGCGCCGTGGTCCGGGCCACCCGGAACTCCCGCTGGATGCCCGCCTCGCTGATCAGGAGATCCCCTGGGGAGAGTTCGCCGGTTATGCGTGACTTGAGAACTTCGCTGATCTGCAGATAGAGGTACGTGTCACCCGAGCGATCCAGCACATCTCAATGATATACAAGCAGCCTGACATAGGAGTGCGATTAAGAATCCCTATTCCTGGGCCACTTTTCCGGCTCATTCACAAAAGTGCCCCTATAAGGGACGGTGAACACCCATCCCTGCTCCCTGAGATGCGCGACCGCCTGCCGCACCGTCACCTTGGCCACGCCGTATTGCCGCATCATCACTTTCTCGCCGGGAATAGCCCGGTTCGGCGAGATCTCGCCCTGGATGATACGCGTGGAGACCTCCGCGGAGATCTGCTGATACAGCGGCACCTTCCTGGGTGAACGCGGAGTCCCCGGCCGCCCGACGAACGTCCCCTCGCCCTGAATGGTGTGCGCCAGCCCCTGCTCCCGCAGTTCCCGAGCCACCCGCCGGGCCGTGGTGCGCGCGATGCCGTAATCCTTCTCGAGCGTCGCCTCACTGGGCACCGGATCGCCGGCTTTGAGTTCACCCCGCTCGATCTGATCGCGCACCAGGTCAGCGACCTGCTTGTAGATAGGCACGGGGCCTTCGCGATCTAACACGGTACGGATCGTAGACGAAACCGTACAGACCTGCACAAGGAAAACGTCTAGTGGAAGGGTGGATACGTGCCCTAAACATACGGACTCAGCATGAAGCGAGAACCCACGACCACCCGAGCAGTCCCATCGCCCCACCCGTCCACCGCGCCCGCCCTTACCGCCCGACAACGAAAATCGGCGACTCCGGCTCGCACTCCCACGGAATTGAAGCGACTCGGCTCAGGCGGTGGCGGCTCGCCGGTTGCGGCACCCGCCGTCGCGGGGACCGGCTGGCAGTGCGGGATTGGGTGGGGGCGGGGACTGGCTGGCAGTGCGGGACCCGGCCGGGGGCGGAGACTTGCCGGCGGACGGGACTTGCCGGTGGTGGGGACTTGCCGGCGGTGCGGGACTTGCCGGTGGTGGGGACTTGCCGGCGGTGCGGGACCCGGCCGGGGGTGGAGATCTGCTGGCGGTGCGGGACTCGCCGGGGGCGGAGACTTGCCGCGGTGAGGACTTGCTGGCGGCGGAGGCTTGCTGGCAGCTGCAGTAACTCGCTGGGCCGGCCGCAGGGAAGATCCCCTTCCCCTGACCGCCATCCTGCGGGCGAACCCCTGGCCGCCTTCCTGCGGGCGAACCCCCTGGCCGCCTTCCTACGAGCGGAAGATCCACTCCTTCGGTCGCCCTCGTATCAGCCGTTCCCGACATCGCTCACTGAGTCCAGCCCCAACGCGACCTCCTCATTCATCCGCAACGCGCACCCGGCGGCCTTCCTGGCCCAGTGAGGCGCCGCACCTCCCCAAGAACACAGGTGGGACAGGCGCAGCGGAGCACAGGGCACGCCGGAGCACAGGGCGCAGCGGAGCACCAGGGCACGGCGGGGCACAGGGCACGGCGGGCACAGGGCGCACCGGAGCACCAGGGCGCGGCGGGACACAGGGCACGGCGGGGGTACAGGGCACGGCGGGGGTACAGGGCACGGCGGGGCACAAGGCGCAGGAGGCCTATCGGGCGCCCTCGCGCGACGGCCACTTTCCTGGCTCATTCACAAAAGTCCCCCTATAAGGGACGGTGAACACCCACCCCTGCTCCCTGAGATGAGCAATGGCCTTCCGGACCGTGACCTTGGCAACCCCATGCCGCAACATCAAGGTCGTATCGCTCGATATCGAGCAGTTCGGCCGGAACTTACCGCACCTGATCTTCGCAGCGATATCATGGGCGATATCAAGATAGAGGGCCCTCTTCGGCCTTATCCGAGGAATACCCACAGGCCCAACAAAAGTGCCTTCCCCTTGAACGGTGTGGACAAGGCGACGCTCGCGCAGCTCCCGAACCACATTGCGTGCCGTCGATCGCGCGACACCGAACCTCGCCTCCAACGCCGCTTCACTCGGCACGGCCTCGCCGGCTCGCAACCGCCCACCGACGATCTGCTCCTGGATCGCATCGGCAATCTGTACGTAGATCGGGACCGGCCCGTCGCGGTCGAGCATGCTCACAGCGTAGACGTCTGGATACAAGCAGGCGAGCACAGTCAGCCCTGGGGCCACGACTCCTTCGGCGACACGTAACTGCCTCGCTGCGCAACCGTGTAGATCCACCCTTGCTCCCGCAGGAGCGCCATGGCGCGCCGCACGGTCTCCCGGGCCACGTCGTACTGCTCCACCAGCGCCGACTCACCCGGTATGGGACGTCGCGGCAAGAAACGTCCTGCCTTGATCTGCTCGGCGACGTCCGTCGCGATCTGCTGGTATAGAGGGACTTTCCGCTGCTTACGAGGCGCTTCGTCCGGCCCGCCGACAAAGGTCCCTTCGCCCTGAACGGTGTAGATAAGCCCTTCCTCGCGAAGTACGTGCACCGCCCTCCGAGCAGTGGTCCTGGCGACGCCGAACTCCTGCTGGATGTCCGCCTCACTCGGCACCGGGTGTCCGGACGCGAGACCAGAGACTCGTTGCCGAAGGATCTCGGCGATCTGGAGGTAGATGTGGGTGTCCCCGTCATAGTCGAGCACGCCTGCAACTTAGACCAACAGGTGCAAGACCTACCATATCGTTCTGTCTCTATAGACAGACAGTCCCTACTCAGTAGACAAGAGGAGACGACCAGACGTACTGTTCACCCATGCCCAAGCCCCTCGACTGGCCCTGCTGCGAGATTGCGGTCCATGTCGCTGACCTACAGCCCGACCACGCGGTCATCAGGTGGGATCCCGCGTCGCCCCACGCCGTACGTGTGCGAGTCCGGGAATACACATGCGCTTGTCTGCCGACGTTCTACGAGCTGTGCCAGAGCGGCGGCCAGTTCTTCATCCGCAGAACTCGTCGCCTTCGTCAAAAGGCGGTGATCCACGAAAGCCTCCGAACCACTTACGCAAGCGCGCTGGCCACCTGGACCGATTTGCTGAACGGCGCAGCCCACTGATCGCATCCCGGGCTGCTCGAGCGCTACCAGCGTCGAACGAGCAGGCTCACCAGCCAGCTGGGCGCAGTGGTCAAAAACAGGCTGGGCGGACGGGCGCTCGGCTTTCAGCTCATGCGGCTGCCGCTGCCACTGCTACGGATTCTGCGCGTGCTGGGTGTCAATGATTTCGCTCTCAAGCGCCACCGCCGTTATGCCACCATCCTTACCGGCGCCGAGGCTGGGGAGCGGATGCGGTGCAGGTCGGCGACCGGTGGCACCTGTGGGCCAACTTCTGCGACAAGGCCCTCGCTGAGGTTCGTTCCCGCAGCGTCTGCTGGGCCAAGGTCAACCCGTCCCGGCCCGCCGGCAGACCACCCGGCAGCGTTGCGGGGAAGATCCACGACCTGCTGGACAAGGGCGTCGGTCTCGTCGACGAGTGCGCCCGCCGCCGGAATATCCCTCACACCATCAAGCGCTACCCCCGCACCCGGGAACCCGATGCCTTACGCCGCGCCACTGGCCCACTCTGGTCCCATAGCTGCTACGTCGGCGAACACCGAGGTGTCCGCAGGGGGCAGCAAGCGTCTTGCACCCGAGCAGGTGTCCGTACGACGCCGTTCCGCCAGCGGCGGATGGACTCCATGGCGGGACACGGCGGTGTCGTGGTCAGTGCCGACGTTGACCGGGCCGCTGTCGGCGCTCAGGTCGAAAATGTCGTACGGGATGGCCTTCCCCATCGCCGCACGCCCTACGGACAGGGCTCTCCGCTTGCCGTGGGCAGGGAGAGGAGGAGAGGTGTCCGGTTCGCGCTTTGGCCGCCGAGCGCGCGAACCGGACACCCTAGGTGATGGCAAACGCAGCTGCCATCGGGGGCGCACCTTGCGATCCCAGGCGACGCGCCTGCCCGAACGTCCGCCGAAGAGCGCCGGGCTTCGCCTGAGATCGGTGCGAGTGACGGGCATGGCCCCGAGCCCTCCGGAGGCAAGGGACCATGCCACTGCGAGTAATGGCCGGCTGACGTCCGTAACGGCCTACCCGCGCTATTAGATTCTCATGGCCGTCACTTGGAAAACTGCAGTTCGGCGCTATACACAGGATGATTCCCTTTGGTGTTCGGTGGGTTCATGGTCCCTAGAGGAATCGATTTATGTAGGGATCCTCCGCCAGGCGGCGTCCGTGATGATCAGGTGGTCGAGCAGCCGTAGTCCCACCGTCTCGGCAGCTCGGACGAGTTGGGCCGTGGCCTCGAGGTCGGATTGGCTCGGTTCGAGGGAGCCGGCCGGGTGGTTGTGCGCGAGGCCGAACATGGCCCCGCTCGCGGTGAGCACTTCCGTGATCACCTCCCGGATCGGCACCGCCGTGTGGTCGGACGCGCCTTCGGTCAGGATCGAATGCTTCAGCACCCTGCCACGCGTGTCGCACACCACCAGGACGAGCCGCTCCTGTTTGCGGCCGCGGAGCAGCGGGGCGCAGTGGTTGGCGAGATCGGATGTGCTTGTGATCCGTTCGCGCTCGGGCCACGCGTCCGCACGGCGTACGAGATGAAAGGCCGCGGCGACTCGCGCGGCCTTGGCGGGGCCCACTCCGGGCACGGCGAGTAACCGATGCGGGTCCGAACGGCGCAGACCATCGAGATCTCCGCAGTGCTTGATCACCTGGCTGGCCAGATCCAGCGCACTCGACCCTCGAAATCCCGAGCCGAGCAGCACGGCCAGCAGCTCGCGGTCCGCCAGCGCGGCGGCGCCGCTGGCCATGAGCCGTTCGCGTGGCCGGTCGCTCTTGGACAGGTCTTTGACTCGCATCGGCAACCTCCGCGACCGTTGTATCAGCGCGCACCGACAATCTCTGACCTGCACTTTTACCGGAATCCAGCGTTCGTCGCCGGATGGGCGAAATGTGTCAGCCCGGCGCGTGCTCGGATCAACAGCATGCGTGGATTGAGGCACATCGTCTCGTAGAGGGAATGACCATGAGAGCGCTCGTGGCCAAGCAGTGCGGCCCGCCGGCTCCCTTCACCAATCGAGGATCGTCTCGCCCCGGACAGCTCCAGGTTCGGGTGCGAGGCCTCGATCAACCCTGCCGACCCGCTGTTGGCCGATGGGACCGTGCAACCTGGTGCCGCTGGACTTTCCGCACATATCGGCACCGACTTCGCCGGAACCGTGACGAAGCTCGGGCTGGACGTGGATGGCTTCGAGGTGGTCGAGGTGTTGGGGTTCTGCGCCCCGCCGTCCTACGCGAGCGGCGCTGGCCCTGGCGCTCAGGGCGAGCCGTTGATCGCAGCTGCCACGGTGATCCGGTCTGGAGGGCGGCTGCTCAGCACCATGCCCGGAACGCCCGAACAGTCCGCGTTCGGCCGGGAAGATCTCTCGGTGTGCACGCTGAAGGTCCAGAACCATCCATTCCCGCCATCGCCGCCCGCCTGTCCGAAGGAATCCGGTCAGCCGCCGGTACGGATTCGATGATGCTGTTCGGGCTTTTCCGGATCTCGCCGGTACGCGGCACGATGCCGGTCGGATGACGCGCGTCGTCGGACACGAGTGGCATGGGGACGCCGGTGAGCTGAACGTGCATACCCGCCTCCGTTCGATCCGATACCTGGAGAGGCCTCGTCCGCAGATCCTTGCGTGAACTCGGCTGGTCGGCGCCGGCCGGCCCAGCGTCGCTGTGGGCGCATCGCAACGCCGTACGCCTGCGGTCCGCTGCTCGTCACCGTTGGTGTGGGCAGCCGCGCGCTTCAACTCGGCCAGGCCATGGCGCATCATGGTCACCGCCAGCGCCGCGAACGCGCAGTGCTGCCGCGATCTCGACGCCGCCTGCCTGAGCGACGATGTGGCTCCCGTCAGGCTGGACGAGGATTTCGATGCGATCCTCGACGCCTACGGCGGTTCGCTGGACGCGTATCGTCACCAGCTCCGTCGCGGAGGTGGAAAGATGACCGCGTCGACCGATCGGGTGAAGTTCGAGCTGTCGGCGGCCCGGCGTGTCCGCCTGATGATGGCCTGCTTCGTGCGCTCGCAGAATTCGTAGACCAGTGCAAATGTGCCCGATCACGGACCGGATTGACCCGCTGGAGAGCCTCGCGGCGGCTCACCAAACCGCCCCCTGCCTGGCCGAATGGAGGCGATCGCCGCCATACCCCGACTGAGGGGCTCCGGGCGAGAAGGGGCTTCGCCCGGAGACGTCCGCGTCCGATATATCAGACGGGCATGCTGTACGTGACTCTGAACCGGTCGCCTGGAACGACGATGTCGCTCGTCTCGACGGGACGGTCACCTGCCCAGTGGGTGCGTTCGATGTGCAGTACGTGAACGCCGGCCGCCAGATCGAGCGCGTCGCTCTCCGCGGGGCGCGGAACCCGCGAGTGCACGCTCTCGACGACTTCGGTGATCTTTATGCCGTGCGCGTACATCCTGGCGACCAGGCTCCGCCGCTCCTCCTCGGAGTGGGGGGTGAACTCCAGCGGTTCGTACGACGTGGCGAGCTGCAGCGGTCTGCCCTCGCCGCGAAAGATGTAGTGCGTTCTGGTCAGCGTGGTCGACTCGCTGAGGCGCAGGCGTCTGGCGATGTCGGGCCCCGCTTCGGTGGGTTCGCTGTGCCAGTCCCATGTCACGCGTCTGCCCTGTGACTGCAGGTCGGCCGCGAACGGGGCAGGGTGATCGAGAAAGCGCCATCGGTAGAGCGGGGTCAGGTCGGGGCGTTCCCTGACGTAATGGCCCGAGCCCACGCGGCCGATGATGAGGCCCTCGCTCGCGAGCACGCGCAGCGCGTGCCGGGCAGCGGTCTCTCCGACCTGATATTTACGGGTCAGCTGCGCTCGTGATGGGATCGGCGCGCCGGGGGGAAGGGTGCCGTCGGTGATCTGCCGCCGAATGTCTTCGACGACACGCAGGTAGACCGGATCTGAGGTGGCCACTAGTCCATCCCTGGGGGTTCGTGTGAGGCGTTGCCCCATGTTGCCGTATTCGGCAGGTAACCGACCGTCATCGATGGGCGTTGGAGCCCCAACTTTGCGATGGCAGAAAATTATCGGAGAAACCCTGTAACGCCGGTGTAAGAGGGGCCGATTCTCCGGTAGAGGTCGTCGATGTGTGTACCCCCGAGCACATATCGGCGGCCTCTTCCAATTTGCGCACCTGCGGCCGCGGCGGCGCCCTGACCAGCCGCTGACCTGGCCCTTTAAGGGCATCCGCACCGTCCGGCCGACACCTCGCCGGTCGAGACCTACACGGACTGCGGAGCTGCCTGAGTGATCTTGACGTGAGGTGCCTGCCTGCACGTTACCTCGCGAGGCGCGCGATGGGCAGGACTTCAAAACGAGCGGTGGGTGCGCTTTCGCGCGGGGTGTGCAGCTGTTTGAGTCCGCCGGTGGCTGTGGCTTGGAACGCGGTGGCTGCGGGCCCGAGTTGAGTCGGCCTGGCTGGTGAGGCGGTGACTGGGTGCTGCTGGGTGGCGGGCTGCCTTGTGAGGCATGCGATGGGCGGGCTGTCGAGGCCCACGATGGCCGGCGATGCCCGGTTGAGGCGCCTTGCTGGTGAGTTGTTGGCTGGTGAGCGCCTGCGGCGGGAGCTGTTGTCATGCGGGGCCTGCGGTCGGAGTGGGTAGCCGCCCACGTCAGCGCTCCTGGCGACTGACCACCAGGCGCAAGTGGTCTTCTGGTCTCACCGCGGAGTGGCCGTACCTCACTGGGCCACTTTTCCCTAAGTTGGTGGTGCTGACTCCGACATAGATCACTCTCCGGGGCATATCGCGCAGCGCCGTGCCAAGCCACAGCTGACCTGTGCTCCTCAGAGATGTCCAAGCAAGAGGAACTTTCATGATCGACATAGGCAAGCTCCTTCCATCCGATCGGGATGTCTGGGAGGACTTGTTCCGCGCGTACATCGACTTCTATCAGCGGATCGAACCGGACAAGATGTACGACCGCGCATGGCAGGAGTTCCAGGCGGACACCCGCCTGCACGCGTTCGGGGCGAAATTGGACGGCAGGCTCGTCGGCATCACGCACTTCTTCACCCACGCGAACACCTCAGCGCCCGACACCAACGTCTGTTACCTCCAGGACCTGTTCACCGCTCCAGACGTCCGAGGCAGAGGCGTGGCTCGCGCGCTGATCGAAGCTGTGACCGCCTGGGCCCGAGAGCGCGGCTGCTCCCGCGTGTACTGGAACACGCACGAGTCGAACGCGACAGCACGCCGCTTGTACGACAAGGTGGCTGAGAATCGAGGATTCATCAAATACCAGATCGAACTGTCGTAGCAGTAGCCTCTCGAGGTGACGGGGTCACCGTGCGCAGCCGGGCTCGCCCTCGGAGCTGGGGGAGCGTAACGGCCGCTGCGCTCCTCTGAGGCGTCCGCCGGGGCGAGAATGTCTCGCAACCGCCAGATGCGGCTTCCCTCCAGAGTGAGGGGCGTGGGCTGACGGGGGGTACGCACCGGATCACCGAAACCGCCGGCCGCTCGGCCGGCTGGGCGCTGCGGCCGGAACCGCCACCTGCGGCTTGGTGTGGTTTTAATGGTCGTATGCGGCCTGGCAGGTACTTTGGCTGCGGGGGAATGTCGGGTAGCCGGTGCTGTCATCGGCTGTGACGGTGGGATTCGGCACACTATGCGATCCGACAGGTGTTCGGTTGCGGTGGGAAGGCACGGCAGTCCGTTCTCCTTTTCGGCTGCGACAGCAAGACGTAGGGCTCTTTGTGGCCTGATGGGTGCTTTGGACGCTGCGGCGAGATCCGGCACCACGCGTGACCGCCATTCGGGCTTGCTGGTCAGGCGCGGGGCCCCGCCTGGCCGCCGTACGGGCGTGGCGGGCCGGCGTGATGCGCGGCGTGGCTTGATGGGTGCGGTCGCTGTAACCTGGCGATCAGTGGAGCAGGTGCCGATGCAAGGTGAGATGGATGTCGTCGTCAGGGAAGGCTCTGAGATGCCCGCGAAAGGGGGCAAAAAGCGGCTCCAGGCAGGCAAAGCGGGGTGGCGGCGTCCAATGGATTTCTGAATCCAGGTAGCGTTCGCACTATGGCATCGCCAACTGGAACCACAGACGCGCCCTTCGGCCGCATGTTGACCGCCATGGTCACGCCGTTCACTCCTGACGGCGAGGTCGATTATGTGGCCGTGCGACGTCTTGCCGCCTATCTGGTGGACGAGCAGCACAACGACGGCTTGATCGTCAACGGGACGACCGGTGAGTCGCCCACCACGTCGGACGAGGAGAAGCAGCGCATCGTCAGCGCCGTTCTCGAGGCGGTAGGCGATCGCGCGACTGTGGTCGCAGGGGCGGGCACCAACGACACCCGCCACAGTGTCGAGCTCGCGAAGCAGGCGGCACGTGCGGGCGCGCACGGTCTGCTGGTGGTGACGCCCTACTACAACAAGCCCCCTCAGGAGGGGCTGTACCAGCACTTCACCGCCGTCGCCGACGCGACCGATCTTCCGGTGATGTTGTACGACATTCCGGGACGCAGTGGTGTGCCGATCAAGACCGAGACTCTGCTGAGGCTGGCGCAGCACGAACGCATCGTGGCCGTCAAGGACGCCAAGGGTGATCTGTTCGCCGCCAGCCAGGTGATGAGCGCGACCGATCTGGCGTTCTACTCCGGCGACGACCTGCTCAACCTGGCCTGGCTCTCCCTGGGGGCGGCCGGGTTCGTCAGCGTCGTCGGCCACGTGGTGGGCGCCGAGCTGGCGCGGATGATCCGCCTCCACAAGAACGGTGAGGTCTCCCAGGCCCTGGCCGTACACAGCCAGGTGGCCCCCGTGGTAGACGGGATCATGCTGCGCGCCGGTGGCGCGATCATGGCAAAGGCGGCACTGAGCATGGTGGGCGTACCGGTGGGTTCGGTACGACTGCCGCTCGTGGACGCGACAGAGACGCAAATCGCCGAGCTGCGTGCTTGCCTGGTAGCCGGCGGGGTGAAGTTGACAGACGCATAGGAACGGGGAGGAACCGGGAGTTTTGAGAACACGATCTGACCGTGGGGGCCAGGCATGAGCCATCCGCATCCTGAGCTTGGTCCCCCGCCGGTGCTGCCTGACGGCGGCTTGCGCATCGTCGCGCTCGGCGGATTGGGGGAGATCGGCAGGAACATGGCCGTCTTCGAATACGACGGCCGCCTGCTGATCGTCGACTGCGGGGTGCTTTTCCCCGAGCCCGATCAGCCGGGCGTCGACCTCATCCTGCCCGACTTCGAATACATCAGGGACCGGCTCGACGACGTCGAAGCCGTGGTGCTCACGCACGCTCACGAAGACCACATCGGGGCGGTGCCATACCTGCTGCGCGAGCGGCGCGATATCCCGCTCATCGGATCGAAGCTCACGCTTGCCCTGATCGAGGCCAAGCTCACCGAGCACAGGATCCAACCGACCAAACTCGAGGTCGTCGAGGGAGAACGGCACACCTTCGGGCCGTTCGACTGCGAGTTCCTCGCGGTCAACCACTCGATCCCCGACGCACTGGCCGTCGCCATCAGGACGCCTGCGGGCATAGTCCTGCACACCGGCGACTTCCGCATGGACCAGTTGCCGAGCGACGGCCGCCTCACCGACCTCGGCGGTTTCGCCAGGCTCGGCACCGAGGGCGTCGACCTGCTGATGTCCGACTCGACCAACGCCGAAGTACCAGGGTTCGTCACCAGCGAACGCGAGATCGGGCCGGTCATCGACGAGGTGATCCGTACCTCCGAACAGCGGGTCATCGTGGCCAGCTTCGCCTCGCACGTGCACCGCATTCAGCAGGTGATGGACGCGGCCGCCAAGCACCGCCGCAAGGTGGCGCTGGTCGGACGTTCGATGGTCCGCAACATGGGCGTGGCCCGCGACCTGGGTTATCTCAAGGTGCCGCCGGAGCTGATCGTCGACTCGCGTGACATCGAGGAGTGGCCGCCGCAGGACGTGGTGCTCATCTGCACCGGCTCTCAAGGCGAGCCCATGGCCGCGCTGTCCAGGATGGCCAACCGCGATCATCCGATCCGCATCGCCGAGGGCGACACCGTACTCCTGGCCTCGTCGCTGGTTCCGGGGAACGAGACCGCGGTCAACAAGGTGATCAACGGACTGACCAGGTGGGGCGCCCGCGTCGTGCACAAGGGCAACGCCAAGGTGCACGTCTCCGGCCACGCGGCCGCCGGCGAACTCCTGTACGTGCTCAACCTGACCCGCCCGTCGAACTTCATGCCCGTTCACGGTGAGTGGCGTCATTTGCGTGCGCACGCCAAGCTGGCCGCCCTCACGGGCGTGCCCGAGGACCACATCGTGATCGCCGAGGACGGCGTCGTGGTGGACCTGGTCGACGGCCGGGCGAAGATCGTCGGTGCGGTTCACGCCGGGTACGTCTACGTCGATGGCTCGTCGGTGGGCGAGATCACCGACACCTCGCTGAAGGACCGCAGGATCCTCGGCGACGAGGGGTTCATCTCGGTGGTCGTCGTGGTCGACTCCAACACGGGCAAGCTCACCGCCGGCCCCGAGATCCACGCGCGTGGTTCCGGCATCGACCCCGCCCAGTTCGAGGAGTTCATCCCGCAGATTCAGCGAGCTCTCGAGGAGAAGGCCGCGGACGGGGTGGTCGACATGCAGGAGATCCGGCGGGTGGTCCGCCGTACGGTGGGACGCTGGGTAAGCGACACCTACCGCCGCCGCCCCATGATCATCCCTGTGGTCCTGGAGGTCTGAGCCCTCCCACGGTACGGCAGGCGCGTTCGTCTGCCGTACCCCTGGGGGAGCAGGGTGTGGGACGTACATCCGCGCATGTCGCCTGGTCGGTCGGGAGGCCGGCGGAAGGCCGGGCGTTTCGCTTTGTGCCTTGGTCATGTCCCTACTACTGCTCCGGCCGTCCTTGCACTCGCGAGCGGGACCGGTGGCTTTGGTGCTGGTGGGCGTCCCAAGGGGTCGGCAGGAACCGTGCCTGCGAAGGAACGGCGACGTTACGAGCGACCCGATTCGTTGGGCGTTGCTGGCTGTCGGAGACGGTTGGGCTCGCTTGGCGCTTTTACGCGAGGCAAGCCGACGGCGCGCGCTGGTCGGACCGGATGCCGGGGACGAGTGGTCCTTCTCGGTTCGCAAGGTGACAGTGAGTCCATGGATCCTGCCGGCGCCTTCGCGTTCGGTGAACAGGCATGCTCGCTTGGCCTGTGGTGCCGCTGCGACGGTGTTGCGGCGTACCTCCGGGAGACCGCTGATGCGGCGGATAAGTTGCCAAGCGAGTCTGAGCCGGGAAGTGGCGCTCGGCCTGATGTGGTCTTGGGGCGGTCGCATCGAGGGCTCCGGGGTGGACATCTCAGGCGTCTTTCCGATTTGCCAGCCATATCGCCGCTGCCAAGGGGAGCACTGCGTGCGTGGCCAGGACTGTGGCAGCTGCGGGGGATAGGAGGGAGCCGTTTGCTGATGTGGTGTTGTGGTGGTGGCGTCGAAGGCTTCGGGGTGGACATCTCAGGCGTCTCGTCGGCCTACCAGCCATATGGCCACTGCCAAGGGGAGCGCTGCGTACGCGATCAGCACCGCGGCGGCCGCTGCGGGAGATAGGAGCGAGCCGTATACCGAGGTATTGATCAGGTCGCCAGTGATCTCGCGGGGAAGTGCGCCGATCATCACAGAGCCGAGACGTTCACTCCATGGCTCCGGGATGTTGCCAATGATTATGGGGATCACGTAGACGAGGCCGGCCAAGGAGGCGATCGAGGCGGCGGTCGAGCGGAAGAGCGCGCCCAAGCCCAAGCCGAGCAGCGCGAACGTGGGCACTGTGAGACTAATGGCAGTGAGGAGCGGCAGCCGGTCCGTGAAAGCGTCGGTGTACGCGCCGGAGAAGCGGTCGCCGATCACCCATCGGGTGACGAAGTAGGTGCCGAAGACTGTCACCAAGCCGATGATCAGACCCAGCGTGCCGACAATGGCGGATTTGGCGACGAGGACGGGCCAACGGCGCGGGACGATGGTCAAGCTCGTTCTGATCAAGCCGGTCACGTATTCGGAAGTGATGGCAAGCGTGCCCAGGATGCCCATGCACAGTTGGGGCACGATCACGATGACCTCCTCCAGGTCTGCGATCCGAGCGCCGGGTCGCTGGGCGGCGGGGGCGGTGTCGTACATGTTGGCGGCCATCACGGCGAGCGCGAACCCCAAGACAACCGTGCCGAGGCTGAGGCTGACAATCAGGTGCGTGGAGCGGAGGGAACGTACCTTCAGCCATTCCGAGGTGAGAACGCTCATGCTTGCGTCCGCTCTGAGCTCAGGATGCCGATGGGGGTAGCCATTCTTTGGATGAGTGAGGTCATGTGGGGTGGGTCCGTTCGTTAGGGAAATGCTTCGTTATGCCTGTGTCTGAGGCAGGAGCGTGCGTGTGGCCTTGCGTTCCCAGGGCCGTTGCCGTGGTGTGGGGAACGTTCGGTTAGGTGATGGTGAGGACGCTCGTGCGGCCGTGGTTCTTGCGCTTGCTGAAGACGCTTGAGCGAGGGCATGCCGTCAGCTCCGCTGGGGGCTCTCAGACCCGTGGCTCTTTGCGCTGTTGGGGGATGCTCATACAAGCGTCCCTTCGTGGGCAGAAGTCGTGCTTCCCGCTGTTGCTGCGGCTGGGGCATTCACGGTGCTTGGTGTGAGGATGCTTGAAGGGTTGTGCACCTGAGGGTGAGAGCGTTCGTTTAACTGGCTGCTCATGTGGTGAGAGCGGGCTTTGCTGTCCTTGCTGTCCTTGCTCCAGTGCTTGGAGCGGGCTTCGCTGTTCGCACTCCAGCAGCGACAATGGCCTCGCGGCCTGCGCTTCGTGGTGAGAATGCGTCTGTGGTTGCTCGAGCGTGACGTGGGGGCCGCTCGTGTCGCTCCTGCTGCTGGATGCTCCCTGCGGCATTTCGGTTCACATGGGGGTGCCTGCATGAGCGTTTGTTTGGGGCTGACGGCGCTCTATAGCTGCTTGTCTCGTTTTGTGTGGTGGCGGTGCTGGTGATCGTCATGGAAAGGGATGGGAGGGCTCAGACATCTCTTCGGTTGAGTTGGTGGTAGCCGATGGCGAGGGCGACGAGGGGGTAGGCGAGGAGGGCGGCTAATGCGGCCCAGGGAGGCAGGAGACCGTCACCCAAGCGTGAGGAGAGGCGCTGGTCGGCTATTTGGGGGACGAGGTTCGGTAGGAGGAGCGTGGCCACGCGGGTGTTCCAGGGTGGGGGCAAGTAGTTGACGACACCTGGTAGCACGAACAGCAACGCAACGATCGAGACGATTGCTCCCGCTGTTGAGCGGATCGCGGTGCCGAGGCCGAGGCCTACCAATGCCAGGGCAGTCACCGAAAGGCCGGAGGCGAGCAGCATGGGTAGGTCGTCGGTGATCGAGGTGTTGTTGAAGCCCAGCTTGTGACCGCTCGCTATCAAGCGGCTCGCCGAATAGGTGACCAGGAGAACGGCGTTCGCGGCTGTCAACGTGGCCAGGCCGACGATGCCGGCCTTGGCCAGAAGTAAGGTGTCGCGTTTCGGGACGGCGATCAGACTGGTGCTGATCGTGCCCGTGGCGTACTCGGAGGTGATCGCGAGCACGCCCAGCACCGCCAGG
The DNA here is from genome assembly GCF_014204795.1 of Nonomuraea jabiensis. Lineage (GTDB taxonomy): Bacteria > Actinomycetota > Actinomycetes > Streptosporangiales > Streptosporangiaceae > Nonomuraea > Nonomuraea jabiensis. Next base: position 5,486,120 of record NZ_JACHMB010000001.1, read on the forward strand.
CTGATCTGGACGAGCGGAAGGAAGCCCTGTTCTGGAGCCGCTGCCCGCAGCTCGCCTCGCTCGTCGGCCAGGCCGCTCACGTAGAGGGTCCATGCCGCGCCCAGCAGCACTGTGAGGGCCGCCGTACCCAACGTCTGGTAAGTAGAGGTCACTGAGCGCAGCTTCAGCCATTCGGCGGCGAGGACCGCTTTCATCGGGACGCTCCGTACTGCACGCTGCCGGCGGTCAGGGCCATGTAGGCGTCTTCGAGCGAGGGATAGTGCGCTGTCAGCTCCGTGACGGTGGCCTCGGCGATCAGCTTGCCTCGGCCTACGATGATGATGCGCTCCGCGGTGAGGGCCATCTCGCTCATCAGATGGCTGGAGAGCAGGATCGTGCGCCCTTCTGCGGCCAGAGAGCGCATGAGGTCGCGGATCCAGCGAACGCCATCTGGGTCCAGACCGTTCACCGGCTCGTCGAACATCAACACGGCTGGATCGCCGAGCAGCGCCGACGCGATGCCGAGGCGCTGTTTCATGCCGAGTGAGAACCCGCCCACCCGTTTTCGGGCCACGCCTGCCAGGCCGACCTGGTCGAGCACCTCGGCCACCCGCGTAGGGCCGATGTCATTGGTGCGGGCCAGGGACAGCAGGTGGTTGTAGGCGCTGCGGCCGCCGTGGACGGCACCCGCGTCGAGGAGGGCGCCCACCTCGTGCATCGGCTTGGCGATCGACGTGTATCGGCGCCCGTTGACCAGCGCCTGGCCGGAGGTCGGGGCGTCGAGGCCGAGGATCAGGCGCATCGTGGTGGACTTGCCCGCGCCGTTGGGGCCGAGGAAGCCGGTCACGTGACCCGGCTCGACCTTGAACGACAGGTCGTCCACGGCGAGGGTGCCGCCGTAGCGCTTCGTGAGGTGCTGGAGTTCGATCACGCCGTAAAGAATGCGGGACGGCGGGCCGCCAGCGCGTCGGACCACGGTTCGAATCTCAAGGTCAGACCCTGGGTTGACGTGAGGAGGCAGCCGCAGCGGCTACCGTTCAACGCGTGAACGACACCCATCCCTTCTTCGCCAGGCGATTGAGCCGTAGCCAGCTGATCATGCTCGATCTGGCAGCGGGGATGTGCTTTGCCTTTGTTTCTTTCACGGTGGCGGTGAACGCCACCGCGCTGCCGCCCTGGATGAGGATCGCCATCCCTTTCTGGCTCGGGCTGCCGCTGGGGCTGCGAAGACTATGGCCGCTGCCCGTCTTCTGCTTCACGCTTGTGGTCGCCGTCTTCGCCGCGCTGGTCGACGCCGTGGGATTCGCCTACCTCGCGCCCGCGTACGCCCTTTATATAATCGCCCTCTCCGACAGATTCGGGGCTGTGGTCCCGACCACGGCCATCGGCGTATCGAGCCTGGTCACGGTCCTCGGCCTGGCTCTAGCAGGTGCGCCGCGTGACACCGCTCCGGGATGGCTGTTGCATCTTGACCAGCCACTCATGGGGATCGCAGCGCTGGGCGGCGCTTGGACGGTCGGCCGGGCCGTGCAGGAGCGCCGGCTCTACGCGGCCCGCGACGCTGAGCGGTTGGCGGCACAGGCGGTGACGGACGAGCGTTTACGGATCGCTCGCGAGCTGCACGATGTGGTCACGCACAGCGTGGGATTGATCGCCGTCAAGGCCGGCGTGGCCAATCACGTGATGGCGACCAGGCCGGACGAGGCGCATGACGCGCTGCGTGTGATCGAGACGGCCAGCCGGAGCGCGCTGGTTGAGATGCGCTATTTGCTCGGTGTGCTTCGATCTTCGTCCAAACCCGACCTTGTCCCCGCGCCTGGCCTGGCGGGGATCGAAGGGCTGGTGGCGCAGGCTCGGCTGGCTGGGGTCGAGGTCAGGCTCGAGGTACGGATCGGGAACGACGATGGAGGCGTAGAAGGGGACCCCGAAAGGCGAGGGCGGATCCCTGAGGGTGTGGGGTTGTCGGTTTATCGCATCGTGCAGGAAGCGCTGACGAATGTCATCAAACATGCCGCCCGCGCTCGCTGCCGGGTGTCCGTGGTCGCCGATGGTACGAAAGTGCGGATCGAGGTGGTGGATGACGGGACTGGCGGTCGTACGTCGTCTGCTGCCGGCACCGGGCATGGTCTGATCGGGATGCGGGAGCGGGTCATGATGTACGGCGGGACGTTTGAAGCCGGGCGTCTTTCTGGACGAGGGTTTCGTGTTTTCGCCGAATTGCCTTATGAGGAGGTCCCATGATCCGGGTCGTTATCGCCGACGATCAGGCATTGCTCAGGGGAAGCTTTCGAGTGCTCGTGGACTCCGAGCCGGATCTGGCTGTCGTCGGTGAGGCGTCCACTGGAGTGGAGGCTGTTACTGTTGCTTTGGAGCAGCGGCCGGATGTCGTGCTTATGGACGTTCGAATGCCTGAAATGGATGGAATTGAGGCTGCTCGGCGCCTCCGGGATGTTTCGCGAGTGCTGGTCGTGACGATGTTCGACCTCGATTCTTACGTCTATGATGCACTGAGGGCCGGGGCTAGCGGATTCTTGCTGAAGGACACGCCGCCGGCGGATTTGCTCGCCGCTATCCGCGTGGTCGCGAGTGGGGAAGCTTTGTTGGCGCCTACGGTTACGCGCAGGTTGATTGAGGAATTCACGCGTACGCCTGTTCTGCCGCGGGTGAAGGGGTTGGACGGGGTTACGGAGCGGGAGCGCGAAGTCCTGATGTTGATCGCGCGGGGCCTGTCCAATGGGGAGATCGCGGAATATCTTCAGGTGAGCTTGGCTACGGTGAAGACTCATATCACCCGGTTGCTGGCCAAGCTGGAGGCCCGAGATCGGGCGCAGCTTGTTATCGCGGCGTATGAAAGTGGACTCGTTTCTGCTGCAGGCTAAATTCGTGCACATCGGTGCCGAGTTTCGGGGTTGATGCTGGAGTTGTCAGCGTTTTGTTAGCGCGATATTGGGGGCCTTGCGCGAGGAATTGGCCAAGGTCTCGGGGGGTCTTGGATGACGCCATAGCGGGATGTGGCACGGTGGCGCGATATGGCGCAGTTGGCGAGATGTCGGGCAACTATGGGGGATCGGTTCTGCTGTGTCCCAGTAATGAGATGCGGCGATGCGGTGTATGCGGTGTGGAGCTGGGATGCGGCGCTGTGGTGTACGCGATGTGGCGGTGTGGACGCGACGCAGTGGTGGCGGGATGCCCTGTGGTGGTGGGATGTGGCGCTGTGGTGAGGCGTCCTGTGGTGGGGCGCGGCGCTGTGGTGGTGGGATGTGGCGCAGTGGTGGGACGCAGTGGGGGATGGGATGCGGCGGGATATGGCGTGGCAGTGGGATATGGCCGGGGCGTAACGGTGCGGGTTCTCGTGAGTTGGTGGGGTAAGGGCTGAGGTGATCAGGTGGTTTTGGCGAGCCACTCGAGGTGGGCGCCGCCGAATGGGCCCTTTCTGTGGCCTACTGCGTCGAGTAGCCAGCGGGCAGTGGCTTCTGCCTGGGTGATGAGCTCGGGGGGATAGCCCAGGAGGACCTGATGTTCGGCGAACTCGTCTTCGTCGTCGAGGATGAGCCGGCCGTCTCGCATCCTGATCACGTCGAGATCGAGGTCGAGCATCGTCACCTCACCGTCTCTCCATTCGGGGATGGTTGTGACGTCGACGTAGATCTCGCTCCGATGGGGTGGTGTGTTGAAGGACGCAGTCCACCAGGCGTTTCGAGGGAATAGCATGATCGCAGTGGTCTCCCACGTGACCGGTGGGCCTTCGCCCTTGCGGGCGACCGTTCCGCCGGGGATTTCCGCCCAGACTCCGTGTTCGTCCTCGCCCAGCAGTCGGCCGGGGTGGTTCCAGTGCAGCGCCCCGCCGTACTTTCGGTACACAATTCGCACATTGGTCACATATGGCAACTTAGCCGTGTGTGGGGCGCAACGCTCAAGGCCCCACGCATTGCGCAGGGCCCTGGTTTGTGGAGTTCGGTTCTCAGTGGGAATTCGGGTGGCTGGGTTTGCCGCGTTAGGGGTGCTGGCGTAGGGCCCCTGCGATGGCGGCCAAGCGCTGTGGGGAGGCCAGGCCGGCGTGGTACAGGTGAAACTCGGTCGCGCCTGCCTTGGCATAGGTACGGAGTTGGTCGGCCAGGACCGTGGCATCGGCCGGACGAGGGGGCAGGGCCAGGACGTAGGCACCAATTCGCTGGCCGGGAGTGGATAGGTCCTTGAGTTGGGCGAGGCGGGTGGCATCCGTGGCGGGGTCGCCCCAGCAGTTGGCCACCAGCACGTCTGCTCCCGGTTCGCCCGACGGCAGTGGTGCGAACGCGCCTGCTGCCCAGGGGTTCGGGTTCGCGTGCAGGGTGATGGGGGTGTTGGGGGCGGTCCTACGGGCGACGGCGATCAGGCGGTGGCGGAGAGAGTCGGACAGGCTTACGCGAACGGCGCGTACCTCGTCGGTCAGATCGCCGAGAGCCTGTTCGATCGTGAGTGGGTGAGTGTTGGGAGTCGCGGCGTTGGCCGTGAAGCTGCTGCCCCTGGTGCTGCTGACCCTGGTGGTGCTGCCCGTGGTGGGGGTGCCTGTGGTGGTGCTGCCCGTGGTAGTGGCGCTTCTGGTAGCGCCTGTGGCGATGGTGCCTGCGGCGGTGTCGGCCGTGGTCCTGCTGGCACTGGTTGTGCTGCCCCCGGCGGTGCTTTCGCTGGTGGTGGTGCTGGCGGGGGTGGCGGAGATGGAGCGTGTGGAGTGAGTTGTCGTGGGGGTGGCTGGTGAGGGTTGCGTGGGGTGGGTGCGGTCTATGGCGGCGCGGACCCTGTCTTGGGTGGCTGCGGGGTAGCGGTCGGCGCAGGCGGTGCAGAAGCACAGGGAGAGGAGGTCTGAGTCGGTGGGTGTCCAGTCCGCACCGGAGGTCTTCTCGTGGACGCTCTGGTGGCCGAAGCCCATGGGGCCGCAGGCTTCCAGGATGAGGCCGTCCGGCTCGCCTACCGTGAGGATCTCCTCGACCAGGCGTTCGCAGTACTCCAGGACGTCCTGGTGGGCGGGGCAGAGTGCGTACGGATACGGGTCGCCGAAGGCGTTGCGTACGACCAAGTCGGGATTCGCGGTGCCCAGGTGGGAGTTGTGAGTGAGGACGGTCCAGGCGTGCACCTGGAGGCCGACCGCCTTCAGAGCGTCTCGGGCCTGGAGGTATGCGTCCTCGGGGGTCCACGTGGGGGCCGCGGGGACCAGACGGGACCAGGACGACGGGCGGATCGGGAGGTAGAAGGCCGGATAGGGAACGTCGAGTACGCGGTGGGACGGGTGGTTAGGCGTGGCCGCTCTCGTCGAGTGGTAGCTCGCTGCCAGAGCTACCGCCTCCACGCCCAGGCCGGCCAGGCGGTCGGGGGCGGAAGGGTCGCCGACGATGTCCCAGGGGTAGACGTAGGCCACGTTCACCAGCGCGGTCTCCTTGTGGAAAAGGTGGGCTCGAAGCGTTGCATGTAACTCGTGTCGTCGCGGGCGGAGATCCCGCACTTCTCGTACTGCTCGTTCATGACGGCCAGCGCGTCCCGATCGAGCTCGACACCGAGGCCGGGGCCGGTGGGCACAGGGACGGCGCCGTTCACGAAGCGCAGGACGCCGGGCGCGACCACGTCCTGGCCATCCTGCCAGGGGGTGTGCGTGTCGCACGCGAACGTGAGGTTCGGGGTGGCGGCTGCCAAATGGGTCATGGCGGCCAGGCTGATCCCGAGATGGGAGTTGGAGTGCATGGACAGCGCCAGGCCGAATGTGTCGCACAAGGTGGCGACGTGCGCGGAACGTACGAGGCCGCCCCAGTAGTGGTGGTCGAGGAGGAGTACGCCGATCGCGCGGGATGCGATGGCGGGAGGGAGGTGTTCATGGGTGACCACGCACATGTTCGTGGCGAGCGGCATGGGGACGGCGGCGGCCACTTCCGCCATGCCGGAAATGCCGGGAGTGGGGTCCTCCAGGTATTGGAGGGTGCCTTCCAACTCCTGGCCCACGCGGATCGAGGTCTCGACCGTCCAAGCGGCGTTCGGATCCAGGCGGAGGGGCACCCCGGGGAATGCCTCGTGAAGCGCGCGGGTTGCGGCTATTTCCTGGTCGGGAGGGAAGACGCCGCCTTTGAGCTTGATGGACTCGAAGCCGTATTCCTTGATGAGGAGGGACGCTTGTTCTACGAGACCCGATTCGTCCAAGGCCGCGCCGAACCGGTCGGGGTCCTGGCCGGGGTGGCCCGCCCACTTGTAGAAGAGGTACGCACTGTACGGCACCGCATCCCGGACACGGCCGCCCAACAGGTCGCTCACCGGGACGCCGGCCGCCTTGCCCCGGATGTCGAGGCACGCCACCTCGAAGGGGGAGAAGACCCGGTCGATGCTCTTCTCCTTGGTGGCGACACCGGTCAGTCCGTGCAGGTCGGTCACCGTCTGACCGACGATCGCGCTGATCCGGGCGTACATCGTGTTCGTGGCGTGTACGTCGAGGCCGATCAGGGCCTGCGCGCACTCGCGTACCTTGCCCAGGTGCCCGAGGTCTCCATAGGTCTCCCCCAACCCGGTCAGGCCCTCATCGGTGACGACCTCGACAATGGTACGGAGGGCCCACGGCTCGTGGACTCCGGCGGCGTTCAGGAGTGGCGGATCCCGGAAGGCGACAGGGGTGACGTGAATCTGTCTGATGATCATTTAGACCGCCGTCCAGATATGTGAACAATAGCCAGATTTGTGGACAAGTTGCCGCAACTGTAAGAATCAAGCTGAAGAAGTGTCAAGCTCGGAAGGGCCTTTCGATGATCTACGGACACGACCCCAGGACCGGCGAGACCGTTGGCGCCGCACTGCCGGAGACCGACAGTGCCGGGGTCGACTTGATCGTTTCCGCCGCGGCCGCCGCCGGCGCTGCCTGGCGGGCGACTCCGGCGGCTGAGCGGGCGACCGCGCTCGAGGCCGTCGCCGATGCGCTCACCGCGCACGTGGACGAGCTGTGGCAGCTCGCCGACCAGGAGACCGCGCTCGGCGAGGGACGGCTGCGCGGCGAGGTCGCGCGTACGGCGGGGCAGTTCCGGCTCTTCGCCCAGGTCCTCAGGGACGGCGGTTACGTCGAGGCCATCATCGATCATGCGGATGCCTCGCTCACGCCGCCCCGGCCCGACGTGCGGCGGATGAAGCACGCGCTGCCGGGCGTGGTCGCGGTGTTCGCGGCCAGCAACTTCCCGTTCGCATTCTCGGTGGCCGGCGGTGACACGGCGTCCGCGCTGGCGGCGGGATGTCCGGTGGTCGTCAAGGCGCACCCTGGGCACCCGAACACCTCCGAGCGGGTGGCGAAGATCGTCCGGGACGCGCTCCCGTACCCCGACCTGCTGGGTCTGGTGCAGGGCATGCAGGCGGGGATCGATCTCGTGCAGCACCCCGCGGTGGTCGCGGCCGGGTTCACCGGGTCCGTGGCCGGGGGCAAGGCGATCCAGCGCCTGATCGACGAGCGGGAGGTGCCGATCCCGTTCTACGGCGAGCTGGGCAGCGTCAACCCCGTCGTCGTGCTGCCCTCCGCGCCGGCCAAGGATGTGGCCACGGGGTTCGCCGGGTCGCTGACGCTGGGGGTCGGGCAGTTCTGCACGAACCCTGGGCTCATGTTCGTGCCCGAGGGCGACGAGCTGCGCAAGGCCCTGGCCGAGGCGGTCGAGGGGACCAGCGGTGGACCCATGCTGGCCGAGCGGATCAGGGACGGGTACCTCGGCGGTGTCGAGCGGCTGGGTGAGCTGCAGCTGCTGGCCGAGGGCAAGCCTGGGGAGGGGAGCTGGGCGGTCACGCCCAAGGTGTTCACCGCCGATCTCGACACGTTCGAGGAGAAGCTGCCGCGGATCGCCGAGGAATGCTTCGGGCCGGCGTCGATCGTGGTGACGTATCGCGAAGTTTCCGATTTGCGGCCCGTGCTTGAGCGGCTGGAAGGGTCGCTGACCGCCACCGTCCACGGCACTGATCCGGAGGAGGCCGGCGAGGTCGTCGAGGTGCTGGGGAGGAAGGCCGGCCGGCTCATCTGGAACGGGTGGCCGACCGGGGTGGCCGTGTGCTGGGCGATGCAGCACGGTGGTCCTTGGCCTGCTGCCACCACGACGTCCACCTCTGTCGGGGCGACGGCGATCGATCGGTGGCTGGCGCCCACGGCGTACCAGGACTGGCCGGAGGCGCTGCTGCCGGACGAGCTCAAGGACGACAACCCGCTGTCTGTTCCGCGGAGGGTTGACGGTCGTCTGCAGGTGTGAGCGGGTCACTCCCGAAGTGGGGGTGATGGTGGTCGCGGGCTGACGGCGGGGTGGTGCCGGCCGTTCGGGCGCGTGGTGATGGGGTTCGTGCGGCTGACTGGCCAGCTGTGAGGCTGGCTGGTTGGTCGGTCGCGGTTCCGGGGACGGCCGTGGGCGACGGCGTGGGATGGGGCTGGGGCCGGTTGGCTGGGGGTGTCGGCCCAGGGTGTGAGCCGGCTGTCGGTCTCGGGATGAGGTGGGGTTGGGCGCTGGCTGTGTACGGGGGTGAGCGTCGGTTCTGGGGTGGGGTTGGGCGCTGGCTGTGTACGGGGGTGAGCGTCGGTTCTGGGGTGGGGTTGGGCGCTGGCCGTGGATGGGGCTGAGCGTCGGGTTCTGGGGCGAGGTTCGGCGTCGGCTTGGGGTGAAGGTCCGGCGTTGGCTTGGGGTGGGGCTGAGCGTTGGCTTGGGGTGAGGGTCAGCGGTTGCTTGCGGGGTGGGGGTGGGTGTCGGTTTGGGGTGAAGATCAGGCGTCGCTTGAGGTGAAGGCCCGGCGTCGGCTTGGAGCGCGGGTTGCGCGTTGGTTTGGGGTGAAGGTCCGGTGTCGGCTTGGGGTGGGGGCTGAGTGTTGGTTTGGAGTGGGGGTTGGTGGTTGCTTTCGGGGTTGGTTGGGTGTCGGGTCGGAGCGGGGGTTAGCCGTCGGTTTTGGGTTGGGTGGGGGGTGGGCTGGGCGGTTAGGTGTTGGTTATGGCTAGGCCGCTGGTGATGATGCGTTCCAGGGAGGCCGTGTGCTCGGGGGTCGGGTCCAGCAGGGGTGGGCGTACGCCTCCCACCTCCACCCCCCGCAACCGCGCCCCCGCCTTCACCAGCGAGACCGCGTAACCAGGCACGAGGTCGCGGAGCTCCACCAGCGGAAGGTAGAAGTCGGTCAGCAGCCGTTGCGTCAGCACCTCGTCCCCGCCCGTCACCGCCTTGTAGAAGGCCAGGGAGATCTCGGGTGCGAACGCGAACACCGCGCTGGAGTACAGGTTGACGCCGAGGCCGCGGTAGGCGGGGACGGTCAGTTCGGCGGTGGGGAGGCCGTTGAAGAAGGTGAAGTCCTTGTCGGTGGACCGGCGGACGGTGAGGATGATCCGTTGCAGCAGGTCGAAGTCGCCCAGGCCGTCCTTGAAGCCGACGATGTTGGGCTCCTCGGCGAGTTCGGCGACGGCTGAGGGGGTGAAGCGGGTGGTGCCGCGCTGGTAGATGATGATCGGCAGGTCGACGGTCGCGGCCAGTTCGCGTACGTAGCGCACCAGGCCCGCGGGCGGGCCGCTGACCAGGTAGGGCGGCATGAGCAGCAGCCCGTCGGCGCCCTGGGCGGTGGCCGCACGGGCGATGGCCTTGGCGGCGGGCAGCGGGCCGCCGGCGCCGGCGAAGACGGGGACGCGGCCCGCGGCGGAGGCGACGGAGACGCGCACCACCCGGGTGTACTCGTCGAGGTCGAGGGCGTTGAACTCGCCGGTGCCGCACGCGGCGAACACTCCTCCCGCTCCCGCCGCGACTCCGTCGGCGACGTGCCGGGCCAGCGTGGGTTCGGCGAGGTCGCCATCAACTTTGAAGGGGGTCACCGGGAAGAAGAGAACACCATCCAGCCGCATCGACGGTCCTTTCTAGCGGATGCCCTCCCTGCGAAGAGTGGCAGCCAGCTTGCGGGTGTGTTTGATCACTGCCTCGGTGATCCGCTCGACCTCGGCGGGCGCCAGCCTCGCGGGCATCGAGCAGCTGATCGCGTCCGTGGCCGGGATGCGGTAGTCGACCGCCACGGCCACGCAGGCCACGCCGCGGGTGCCCTGCTCGCGTTCGTACGCCCAGCCGCGGGTGCGGACCTGGTCGAGCTCGCCGGTCAGTTTGTGCAGGTCGGTGATGGTGTAGTCGGTGAGCGAGGACAGCGGGTCGGGGAGGATGGCCATGACCTCGTCGTCGGTGAGCTGGGCGAGCAGCACCTGGCCGAGCGCCGTGACGTGGGCGGGCAGGCGCCGGCCCACCCTGGGGATCACGTGGTCGGCCTCGCGTGACTCGCGGGTTGCCAGGTAGAGCACGTGCGCTCCGTCCCGGCGGGCGAAATGGGCGGTCTGGCCGATCTCTGCCCGCAGGTCCTCCAAGGTCTCCTGCGCGAACGGCAGCGCGGGATCCTTGTCGAGGTACGCGGTGCCGGTGAGCAGCGCGTGCGGCCCGATCCCGAACGCGGACCTGGCCGAGTCGGTCTCAACCCAGTTGAGCTCGACCAGCGTCCGCATGAGGGCGTGGAGGCTGCTGCGGGGGAACCCGGTGCGCTGCTGGAGCTCCGACAGCGTCAGGCTGTCGTGCGAATCGGCCAGGGCCTCCAGGATGCGCACCGTCCGCTCCGCGGACTTGACCAGCTGAGGCTCCATACTCATCCCATCTACTGCTGCGGGTTCGACATCCAGGATATGGGATAGCGTCCAGATACGTGGACGCTTAACCCTTGATGGCACCGCTTGTCAGACCTCGCATGAACTGCCGCTGGAAGGCCAGGAACGCGATGATCGACGGCAGCAGCGCCAGCAGCGAGGCGGCCAGCAGCACGCCGATCCCCACCTCCTCGTCCGAGCGGAGCGAACGCAGCGCGATGGGCAGCGTCCACATGCTCGACTCGGGCGCGACGATCAGGGGCAGCAGGTACTGGTCCCAGATCATCGTGAACCCGAACACCCCGATCACGCCGAGCGCGGGACGGCACAGCGGCAGGATGATGGTGGCGAAGATCCTGATCTCGCCCGCGCCGTCGATGCGCGCGGCCTCCTCCAGTTCGACCGGCACCTCCTTCATGAACTCGGTCATGACCAGGATGGAGAAGCCCCAGGCGCCGACCGGCAGGATCATGCCCGCGTACGTGCCGATGAGGTTCACGTGCAGCAGCGGCATGTCGGCCAGGACCAGCGACAGGGGGATCGCGATGATCTCCTCGGGGAGCATCATCGTGGTGAGCATGAGCAGCAGTACGAACGTCATGCCGCGAAACTTCTTGCGGGCCAGCGAGTACGCGGCGAAGACGCTCACCAGCATCTGCAGCAGCAGGCCGAAGCCGACGACGATGAAGGAGTTCAGCAGGTAGAGGTAGACGTTCTTCTCCTTGGCCTGGACGAAGTTCTCCAGCGTGAAGTCGTCCGGCCACAGGGAGAAGGAGGTGGGGTCGAGCGTCTTGCTGAAGGCGCTGACGAGCAGCCCGACCAGCGGCCCGGTGAAAACCACCACCATAAAGCTATAAATCAGGACTTTTCCGCCGACGGCCAGGGGCCCCTTGCGCGACTCCAGCCCCAGCGCGCTGTCGAACCTCATGTCGCCTGCCTCCTGCGCAACATCTGAGCGACCAGCGTGAGCACCAGCGTGGCCAGGAACAGCACGATCCCGCCCGCCGAGGCCACGCCCAGGTCGTTCTTCTGGAACCCGAGCTTGTAGATCAGCGTCATCAGCACCTCGGACGACCCGTTCGGACCGCCGTTCGTCAGGACGTACACCTCGACGAAGACCCGCAGCCCGCGGATGGCCGCCAGCGTGAACAGGATCCAGAACACCGGCCGCAGGGCGGGCAGCGTGATGTGCCGCAGCCGGTGCCAGGTGGAGGCGCCGTCCACGGCCGCGGCCTCGTAGAGCGTGCGGTCGACGCCGACCAGTCCGGCCAGGAAGATCATCATGTCGTACGGGGTGCCGCGCCAGATGCTCATCAGCATGATCGACCACAGGGAGGAGTGCTCGCTGGCCAGCCACGGCTGCGGATCGATGCCGGCCCAGCCGATGATGACGTTCAGCATCCCGCTGTCGGCCGGGTGGAACATGATCCGCCACACCTCGGCCACGGCCGCCATCGTGGTGACGACGGGCAGGAAGGCCGCGGTGCGCACGAACCACAGGTAGCGCGCCGGCCCCTCGATGAGCAGCGCGAACCCCAGCCCCAGGACGAGCGAGCCGACCGTGGTGCCCAGCGCCAGCAGGATGCTGTGCCAGATGGCCGCGGCGAAGTCGGCGTCGCTGATGATCGTCCGGTAGTTCTGCAGGCCCAGCCACTCGTCACCGAGGAACGTCTGGACCTTGAAGAAGCTCTTCCACAGGCCCACGAACATCGGGATGAACTTGAAGTACAGGAACAGCAGCAGCGCGGGCGCCAGGAACAGCCACGCGACCAGCGGCCCCCGCCACCGCACCCGCTTGGTGCGGCGGTGGGGGGTCGCCGTACGGCTGCGCGCCTCGGTCAGTGTCGAGGTCATGACGCTTTCTGGCTCTGGAGTTCCTGGGTGAGCTTGGTGTTGAGCTGGTCCATGGCCGCCTTGACGTTGGAGGAGCAGTCGGCCCAGACCGCGTTGATGGAGTCGGCCGAGTCCTGGCGGATGGGCGCCCAGTTCGGCACGGGCGGGGCGTAGACGGCGTTCGCGTACGCGTCCTGGAACACCTTCCAGCGCGGATCCTGCCGTTCGGCGGCCATGTCGACCTGCGTGTTGACGGGCAGGCGGACGATGGCGCCGTTGGCGTCCTTGTTCATGCCGATCTTCTGGCCTTCGGGGGAGATCGCGAACTCGGCGAACTTCTTCTGCGCGTCCTGCTGGTCGGAGCCGGCCATCATGTAGACGTTCTCGCCCTCGCCGAGGGTGCCGGGACCGCCGGAGGGGCCCTTGGGCAGGGGCAGGACCTCGATCTTGTCGGTGCCGATGCTCTTGACGAACCTGGCCAGCACGTACGGGCCGACCAGGTAGATGCCGCCCTGGCCCTTCTCGAACACCTCGTGCGTGACGGTCGTGTCGTTGCTCACGGCGCCGGGGTTGACGGTCTTGGACTTGCAGAACTGGTCCTGCAGGTACTGGACGGCCTCGACGGTCTTGGGGTCGTTGACCGTGGCCTGGAAGTGGCCGCCGCCGGTGCTCTTGATGAAGTCGCCGCCGTTGGCGTAGATGAGGGAGGAGGCGTACCAGGAGGCGTAGCCGCGTTTGGTGCCCGCGGGGATGACGAAGCCGGCCGTGTCGGCCTGGCCGTTGCCGTCGGGGTCCTTCTCGGTGAACGCCTGCGCCAGCTTGGCCAGGTCGTCCCAGGTCTTGGGCGGCTCCATGCCGACCTTCTCGCGCCAGTCCTTCCGTACGATCAGCGCGAAGGCCTGGGCGGAGAACGGGGCGGCGTAGAACTTGCCGTCGCTGCCCGTGGCGGCCACCCACGCGCGGTCGGACAGCTTGTCACCGCCGGCCAGCGCCGCCTTGTCGACCTCGCGCAGCCAGCCCTGCGAATGCATGTTGCCGAGCTGGGCGGTGTCGTTGATCACGATGTCGGGCAGCTTCTTCTGGGCGGCCTGCTGGTTCAGCTTGGTCTCGAAGTCGTCGAATAGCGCGACGACTTTCGTCTTCACCCCGCTGGCCTTCGTGAATGCGTCGGCGAGTTTCACCGCCGTCTTGGCGGAGTCGGAATCGGGCGCCTGCCTGATCCAGATCTCCAGTGCGTTGTCTGTACTTGATCCCCCGGAACCGCAGCCTGTCAGCGTTACGGCCAGGGTCGCTGTCACCGCGACCCCGAGCAGACGACGTGACATCAGACCGCCTCCCGTTCACATACGTGGACTTGAGTCGTGGACTTGAACTCGTGGCTGTGAACGTAACTACTTGCATGGTTCACGGTCAATATTCAAGGATGTGAATTTCGGCCAGAATCGTGTACACCATGAGACATGCGCATTCTTATGACCGGAGCCGCTGGAAAAGTTGGCACCCTGCTCCGCCCACGGCTCGCCCGTGACGGCCGCACGCTGCGGCTTTCCGACCTTCACCCGATCGAGCCGGGCCCCGGCGAGGAGTGGGTGACGGCCGACCTCGCCGACCCGGCCGCGGTGGCCGAGGCGATGAAGGGCGTGGACGCGGTCATTCACCTTGGCGGCCAGAGCCGGGAACATCCTTGGGCTGACATCGTGCAGGCCAACATCAACGGCACGCAAGTGCTGTTGGAGGCGGCGCGCCAGGAGGGCGTCCAGCAGTTGGTGCTCATGGGCAGCCACCACGCGGCCGGCTACCACACGCGGCCCGCTGACGGCTCCGACCTGCCTGACTACGCCTTTCCCCGGCCTGACACCTTTTACGGGGTGAGCAAGGTCGTCATGGAGGCGCTCGGGAGCCTGTACCACGACCGGTTCGGCATGAACGTCACCGTGGTCCGGCTCGGCACCTGCAACGAGGCTCCCGGCGACACGCGCGGGCTGGCCACGTGGATCTCGCCCGACGACCTGACCCGGCTGATCGAGGCGGCGCTGACCGCGCCCGGGTACCACGTGGTCTGGGGGGTCTCGGACAACGCGCGGCGGTGGTGGTCGCTGGAGGAGGCCAAGGCCATCGGGTACGAGTCCCGCGACTCCTCCGAACCCCGGGCGGCGGCGCTCATCGCCGAGTTCGGGGAACCGGATCTTTCGGAGCCGCTCCACGACCGTGCCGGAGGGGTGTTCACCCTCAACGAGCTGGGGGGTCGCTGGTAACCCTGGGTTGGTTTGCGGCCGTTGCCGCTCTGGGTCGGCCCGGATTCTCGCGGGCGCCGCCGCTGCACACAGGCGTGAAGTGAGCGGCGGTGCGCAGGGGTGGGGAGGGGACGGGCCGTCGCGGCGGGGCGCGGCGGCGCAAGGGGGCGTGGCCGGGCGGGGGTGCGCTGCGGCGCGGTAATAGGGCCCCTCGTACGGCTTTTTGGAGCGGGCTAGGGAGGGGCTGTCGTGAGGGTATATGGCAACCGGTTGCAAGAACCTTGACGAGGGGAGGCGCGAAGGTCAAGGTTTAGTCTGGCAACCGTTTGCAAGGGAGAACGACGATGGCGGCGACGATCAAGGACGTGGCCCGCGCCTGCGGCGTGCACGTCTCCACCGTGTCCCGCACCTTCTCCGCCCCCCACCTGGTCAATCCTGCCACCAGGAGCCGCGTGCTGGCCGCCGCCGACGACCTCGGTTACCGGCCCAACCGCGCCGCCAGGGCGCTCACGACCGGCCGTACGTTCAACATGGGCCTGATCGTGGCCGACATCGCCAACCCGTTCTTCCCGCCGCTCATCAAAGCCGCCCAGTCGCAGGCCAGGGGCCGTGACTACCACGTGTTCGTGGCCGACACCGACGAGGATCCGCGCGTCGAGGAGGAGCTGATCAGGACGTTCACCAAGCAGGTGGACGGCGTCCTGCTGTGCAGCCCCCGCCTGTCGAACAAGATGATCGAGCGGCTGGCCGAGGACGTGCCGTTCGTGGTGATCAACCGGCGCATCCGGGGCATGCCCGCCGTCCTGATGAACGTCGCCCAGGGCGCCAAGCTGGCGCTGGAGCACCTGGTCGGGCTGGGGCACCGCAGGATCGCGCTCGTGTCGGGGCCGATCGGCTCGTGGACCAGCAACGAGATGCAGGGCGCCGCGGCCGAGGCGCCCGGGCTCGACCTCGTCTTCTTCGGCCCCAACCAGCCCACGGAGTCGGGCGGCCTGGCGGTGGCCGCCGACGTGGCGGCCTGCGGGGCCACGGCGGTGCTGGCGTACAACGATCTCGTCGCGCTTGGCCTCGTTGAGGGGCTGTCGGAGATGGGGATAGGGGTACCAGACCAGATAAGTGTGATCGGGTTCGACGACATCCTGCCGGGACGGCTCAACCGGCCCAAGCTCACCACGGTGGCCATGCCGGCCGTGGCCGCCGGGAGGATGGCCGTCGACCTGCTGCTCCAGTCCGGGGGCGAGGGCGCGACAGTGACCCTCGACACCGCCCTCATTGTCAGAGAGTCCACGGGAAGGGCCCAATCATGAACTTCGGAACGCTGCCGTCGGGGGAGAGCGTCGAGCTGGTGGAGCTGTCGTCGGGACGGCTGCGCGCCGAGGTGCTCACGTACGGCGCCATCGTGCGCTCGCTGGAGGTGTCCGGCCGCAACGTGGTGCTCGGCCTGGACACGCTGGAGGACTACCAGACCCGCAGCCGCTACTTCGGCGCGGTCGTCGGCAGGTACGGCAACCGCATCGCGGGCGGCCGCTTCACCCTCGACGGCGTCGAGTACGAGCTGGCCGTCAACAACGGCACCGCCCACCTGCACGGCGGCATCGTGGGCTTCGACAAGAAGGTGTGGTCCATCGAGTCCAACGACGACAGGTCGGTGACGCTGAGGCTGATCAGCCCCGACGGCGACGAGGGCTACCCCGGCACGCTGACCGCCCGGGTGACGTACACGCTCGAGGACGACGCGCTCCGCATCGACTACGAGATGGAGACCGAGGCCCCGACCGTGGTCAACCTGACCAACCACTCCTACTTCGACCTCTCGGGCGAGGGCGACGTACGCGACCACGTCGTGCGGATCGACGCCGACCACTACCTGCCGGTGGACGACGCCAAGATCCCCACGGGGGAGCTCGCGCCGGTCAAGGGCACCGCGTTCGACTTCACCGAGCCGCACGCGGTGGGGGAGCGCAACGACGGTGCCTACGACCACTGCTACGTGCTCGGCGGCGGCGGTGCCACGGTGACGGCCGGCGGCCTGACCATGGAGGTCACGACGACCGAGCCGGGCGTGCAGTTCTACACCGGCCACATGCTGGACGGGGACGCGACGCCGTACGGGCCCTTCGGCGGGCTGTGCCTGGAGACGCAGCACTTCCCCGACTCGCCCAACAAGCCCCAGTTCCCCTCCACCGTGCTCCGGCCGGGCCGTCGGCGCACCTCGACGACCACGTACAAGTTCATCTAGGCGAGGCCTTGATCACCAGCAGGGCCACGTCGTCCTGCGGCGGCTCCTCGGCGAACGTCTCGACCGCGTGCCGCACGCGTTCGGCCACCGCGTGGGCGCTCAGCCCCGCGCAGCCGGACAGCAGCTCGGCCAGCCCGTCGCCGTCGTCGAGCAGCCGGTCGCCGTCGCGCCGCTCGGTCACCCCGTCGGTGACGCACAGCAGCAGCTCCTCCGGCGCCAGCTCGAACGTCTCGACGTAGAACCTGGCGCCGGACTCGATGCCCAGCAGCAGCTGCGGGCTCGCCATGGGCTCGACCTTGCCGTTAGGCCGCAGCAGGAGTGGGGGCGGGTGGCCCGCGGAGGCGATCGTGCAGAGCGCGCCGCCCTGCGGCAGCGGGGTGAGCTCGCCGCACAGCAGGCTGAGGAACCTGCCCTCCTCGCCCTCCTCCAGCAGCGCGTGGTTGAGCCGGTCGAAGATGTCGGCCACCGTGTAGTGCTCCTTGGCCAGCAGGCGTACGGCGTGGCGGGCGAGCCCGGTGACGGCGGCCGCCTCGGGCCCGCTGCCGCAGACGTCGCCCAGCGCGAAGCACCAGTGGTCGGCCACCGTGAACAGGTCGTAGAAGTCGCCCCCGACGTGCGCGCCCTCCTCGGCCGGCTCGTAGACGACCGCCGACTCCAGGCCGGGCATGGGCGCCACGCGCATGGGCAGCAGGCTGCGCTGCAGCACCCGGGAGGTGGTCGCCTGCCTGGCGTACAGCATGGCGGTGTGCAGGTTGAGCGCCACCAGGCGGCACAGGTCCGACAGCAGGTCGGCCAGCTCCAGCGGCAGGGTCGGCTCGGTGCGGCCGATCACCAGCGCCCCGTGCGACCTGCCCTGCGTGAGCAGCGGGAACGACAGCACGGTCTCGGGGCCGACCGGCCAGCTCACCTCGCTGAGGGCGGTGCGCGGGATGGCGGGCAGCGACTTGCGCAGGTCGGCGTTGTGGCGCTCCTCGCTGTGCCAGACGTGGGCGAGCCTGGTCATACCCGCGAGGTCGGTCAGGTAGACGGCCGCCCAGGTCGCGATCTTGGGTACGACGAGCTGCGCGGTCAGCGCCGCGATCAGCTCCTCGTCGTGCACGCCCGCCAGCAGCTCGCCCGCCTCGGCCAGGAACGACAGCCGGCCCCGGTGCGCGCGGTCCTGCTCGGCGAGCCGCTCGCGCTGGACGGGGACGGCCACCTGGCCGGCGATGTGCTGGAGGCTGACCGTGAGCTCCTGGTCGAAGCGGTCCGGCTGGGCGGCCGTCACCACGAGGTAGCCGGCCAGCTCGCCGCCGGCCAGCAGCGGCGCGCACGCCAGCGACCTGGCGCGCAGCTGCTGGGCCAGCTCGACGTCCACGGCGAGCAGGTCCTCGATCATCGTGGGGGTCGTGCGCTCCGCGCCGAACACGCCGGTGGCCAGCACTCCCACCAGCCCCGCCGTGGCCCCCGCGCCCGCCGCGACGCCGAACCTGTTGCCGCCCTCCGCGGCGAGCAGCACGTACGCGGCGTCGCCCCCGCTGGAGACCTGCACGATCCGGGCGATCGTGTCGAGCAGCTCGGCGAACGGCATGTCCTGGTCGAGCAGGTCCTTGATGCGCCGGCCGGCCCCGCCCAGCCGCGGCGCCGGCGGCGGCGTCAGCACGTAGGCGTGGTCGGCGGCCACCACCATCCAGATCGAGCAGCGCTGCCGGCTGGAGCGCAGGTGGGAGACGTAGACGGGGACCAGCCGGCCGTCCTGGTGCCGCATGCGCGCCTCGCCCCGCCAGCGGCCCAGGCCGAGGGTGTCGGCCAGCGACAGCGCGTGCGGCCCGTGGCCGCGCCAGGCCACTAACCGCTCGAGGGAGCGGCCGACCGCCTGGTCGGCCCGCCAGCCGAGCAGTTTCTCGGCCTCCGGGTTCCAGGACCGCACGACCCCGTCGCGGTCGGCGACGATCACGCCGACGTGCAGGGTCTCGATGGGCGCCGCGCTGGGCGGCGCGGGCGCGGCCTCCTGGACGTCGCAGCCGTCCGAGATCTCCATGCGCACCCAGACGCGCTTGGCGGTCCTCGTGTACGTGACGCCCCAGGCGTCGGCCAGCATGCCGGCCAGGGCGAGGCCGCGCCCCGACGTACGGGTCGGCTCGGGCGCGGGCCCGGCCGCCAGGACCGTCCGCGCGGGGTGGCGGTCGTCGACCTCGATCTCCAGCTTCGGGGGGCTGGCCGTCACGTCCAGGCGGCAGGTCAGCTCGACGCCGGTGCCCGCGTGCACCACGGCGTTCGTGACGAGTTCGCTGGTCAGCAGCACGGCGTCCTCCGCCAGATGGCTCAGGCGCCATTCGCCGAGCACCTGGCGGACGAACTTGCGCGCGTGAGCCGGGGCATGGGGCGTCCCGTCGAAAGCCGTGCTCGACACCCTGGTCGTGTCCACTCTGCGTCCTAGAACATCACTCGATGTGGCAGTACGGTCACTCTCAGAGTGTCAGAATGGTGTCGTTGATACCTCCTGTTGTGAAAGAAGGCGCGCTCAGGGGACGAGGGCGGCCCTGAGACGGTCCGCGTGCGCCTTGGTGAGGCCGTGGGCCAGCAGGAGCCGCTCCGCGCCGCCGAGCTCGCCCAGCGCGGCCAGGAACGTCCGCATCGCGCTCTCCGGCGCCTCCAGCAGCGCGGCGGGCGCGTCCCGCGACGGCGTGAGGTCCAGCATGAGCATGACGTCGGGCAGTGCCTTCGCGGTGAGCGCGTAGTCGCGGACGATGGCCTCGTGCTCCACGCCGAGCAGGTCGAGGATCAGCGCGACGACGATGCCGGTGCGGTCCTTGCCGGCGGCGCAGTGGACGAGGGCGGGCAGGCCGTCGGCGATCTCGGCGACGACGCCGGCGAACCAGGTCGTCCTGTGCCGCAGGAGGCCGACGTACAGGTCGCCGAGGGTCAGGTCGGCAGGCAGCGCCGCGAGCTGGGCGGGCGCGGCGTCGGAGGAGCCGGCGCCGAGCAGCGCGTGCCGCACGGCGCCGCCGAGGACGGGCGCCCAGTCGCCGGGGCCGCGCTCGTTGTCGCCGCGCAGATCGGCGATGAGCCGCAGCCCGGCCACCAGCTTCGCGTCGTCGGCCGTGAGGGTGTGCGGCTGCGCGGAGCGGTAGAGCACGCCGGGGCGCAGCGCGGTCTCCGTCGCGACGTCCCGGAGGTTGAGGAGAGGCATAGGACCATTCAGGAAGGAGTTGTCTGCGGCCGCACGGCTTTTACGTGGACATCGGGTGAACCTTCCCGGGATCTTCGTGCCCGTTCGGCAGGGTCGTCGGCGAGCCTCCGCGCGATCCACGGTGTCTCCGACGTACCTTTGGCATCATGGCCACCCGTACGCCGAAAAGCGCATCGAAGGGGCCGGCGAAGCGGTCGACCTCGTCTCGCTCGACCCCCGCCAAGCGCGGGACCTCGTCGACGGGGCGTCCCAGGGCGGCCTCCGGTCGCAAGCCTTCGATGACCCACCAGGACCCGATCAGCTGGGTCTTCACGATGATCGGCAAGCTGATCGTCGGGCTGTGGATGCTGCTCGCCAACGGCATCGGCAGCACGGCTCGCGCGCTGGGCAAGAACGCCCGCGAGCTCGATCCCGCGCACCGGCGCGACGGGGTGGGCCTGACGGTGCTCGCCGGAGCGATCGTGCTGGCGGCCATGACCTGGCGCAACGCCGAGGGCGCCGTCTCGGGCGTGGTGAACGCGACCGTGCACGGCGTGTTCGGCTCGCTGGCGTGGGCGCTGCCGCTGCTGTTCGGGCTGCTGGCCTGGCGCTACCTGCGCCACCCCGACCAGAACGCCGACACCGGGCGCATGGTGATCGGATGGGCCGCGCTGATGGTCGGCGTGCTGGGCGTCATCCACGTGGCCAACGGCACCCCCTACCCGGCCGGCGAGGGCCAGGGCATGGACAAGGTGTCGCAGGCCGGGGGCATGATCGGGTTCATCGTGTCGGCGCCGCCGATGAGCATCCTGCCGCCGTGGATCACGATCCCGCTGCTGCTGCTCCTGTCCGGGTTCGGCGTGCTGGTGATCACCGCCACCCCCGTGCACCGGATCCCGGAGCGGCTGGCCGAGCTCAGGCACATGCTCTTCGAACGGCACGCCGAGCCTGAGCCGCGCCAGCCGGGCAAGAAGCGGGTCAGGACCTCCAAGAAGCCGGCCGAGGAGGGGGCCGACTTCGTCAAGCCGTACGACACCCCGGTCCTGTCGGACAAGACCGACAAGCGGCCCGAGCACTCGCCCGAGATCGTGCCCGGCCTGACGGACGAGGAGGAGCCGCCCGCCGCCGAGGCCGAGAAGCGGCCGGAGCCGCCCCAGCCGACACCCGCGCCGCGCAAGGTGGAGCAGCTCGTGCTGTCGCCGCAGGCGGGCCCGTACAGCCTGCCCGACCTGCAGTTCCTCAAGCAGGGCACGGCGCCCAAGCCGCAGACCAAGGCCAACACCACCGTGGTCAACGCGCTGACCAGCGTGCTCGAGCAGTTCGCCATCGACGCGCAGGTGATCGGGTTCACCCGGGGGCCGACGGTGACCCGCTACGAGATCGAGCTGGGGCCCGCGGTCAAGGTGGAGAAGGTCACGGCGCTCACGAAGAACATCGCGTACGCCGTCAAGTCCGCCGACGTCCGGATCCTGTCCCCCATCCCGGGCAAGTCGGCGATCGGGGTCGAGATCCCGAACGCCGACAAGGACCTGGTGGCCCTGGGCGACGTGCTGCGCGCGCAGGTGGCGCAGGCCGACCACCACCCGATGATCGTCGGCCTGGGCAAGGACGTCGAGGGCCGCACCATCGTCGCGAACCTCGCCAAGATGCCCCACCTGCTCATCGCGGGCGCCACCGGCGCCGGTAAGTCCGTCTGCGTCAACGGGCTGATCACCAGCATCCTGATGCGGGCCACGCCCGACGAGGTGCGGATGGTGCTGGTGGACCCGAAGCGGGTCGAGCTCAGCGTGTACGAGGGCATCCCCCACCTGATCACCCCGATCATCACCAACCCGAAGAAGGCCGCCGAAGCCCTCGAATGGGTCGTGGGTGAGATGGACCGGCGCTACGACGACCTGGCGGCGTCGGGGTTCCGGCACGTCGACGAGTTCAACAAGGCCGTACGGGCCGGCAAGCTGCAGCCGCCGCCCGGGAGCGAGCGGGTCTACCAGCCGTACCCGTACCTGCTGGTGATCGTGGACGAGCTGGCCGACCTCATGATGGTGGCCCCGCGCGACGTCGAGGACTCGATCGTGCGCATCACGCAGCTGGCCCGCGCGGCCGGCATCCACCTGGTGATCGCCACCCAGCGGCCCTCCGTCGACGTCGTCACCGGCCTGATCAAGGCGAACGTGCCGTCCAGGCTGGCGTTCGCCGTGTCGAGCCTCACCGACTCCCGGGTCATCCTCGACCAGCCGGGCGCCGACAAGCTGGTCGGCCAGGGTGACGCGCTGTTCCTGCCGATGGGCGCGAGCAAGCCCATCCGCATCCAGAACGCGTTCGTCTCCGAGAAGGAGATCGCCGAGATCGTCGCGCACTGCAAGGCGCAGATGCAGGTCGAATACCGCGACGACGTGGCCGCCGCGCCGGTCAAGCGGGAGATCGACGAGGACATCGGCGACGACCTCGACCTGCTGATCCAGGCCGCCGAGCTGATCGTGACCACCCAGTTCGGCTCGACCTCGATGCTGCAGCGCAAGCTGCGGGTCGGGTTCGCCAAGGCGGGACGGCTGATGGACCTCCTGGAGAGCCGGAACGTGGTCGGCCCCAGCGAGGGTTCCAAGGCCCGCGAGGTGCTGGTCAAACCGGACGATCTACCGGGTTTGCTCGCCGACCTGCGTGGCGAATGACCCCAATGCGTGCCTGCCGGGTAGTAACTGGTTGAATATAAATCACTACCCATTGTGGTAGCAGGTGCAGGTGCCGTGGGGGAGGCGTTCGTTGTGCAGGAGCAGAGCATCGGGGCCATGCTGGCGGCAGCCAGGCAAGCGGCCGGGCTGACCGTCGAGCAGGTCAGCGCGGCCACCAGGATCCGCGAGGCGATCATCCATGGCCTGGAGCAGGATGACGGCAGCCAGTGCGGTGGCGACTTCTACACCAGGGGGCACGTCAAGGCCGTGGCCAAGGCGGTGGGGCTCGATCCGGAGGCCACCGTCCATCTGTACGACCAGCAGCACGGCGGGGCGCCCAGGCCGGTCGCGGCCTCGGCCGTGTTCCAGGCCGACAAGAAGATCAACGTGCCGGAGCGGCGCGGACCCAACTGGACGATGGCGCTCGGGGTCGCGCTGGCGATCGTGGTCGTCTTCGGCATGATGCGGGTGCTGGGCGGCGCGAGCGACCAGGTGCGGACGGCCGACGTGCAGGTGGCCTCGGCCCGGCCCAAGGTCCCGCCGAACATGCCCGTCGAGCAGCCGAAGCCGGCGGCGGCCAAGGCGGTCAAACGCACGGTGACCATCGAGATCAAGGCGAAGCGGTCGTCGTACGTCCAGGCTCACGACGGGACGGGGCGCAAGCTGTTCGCGGGCACGCTGAAGGCCGGAAAGTCCGACACGTGGCGTGCGGAGGACAAGGTCAGCGTGCTGCTGGCGGACGCCTCGGCCGTTACGCTGCAGGTGAACGGCAAGAAGGTGCAGCTGGACGCGGGCAGGGGGGAGATGCTGCGGCGCTCGTTCGGGCCGCCCAAAACGACCGAGCGATAGCCATCTGGCGGGAGCCAGTGCATCGGGTGGTGGCCAACTCCCGATACCGTAGTGTTCACCATGTCATCCCGCCGAACCGCATCGCTGATCACGCTGGGCTGCGCCCGCAACGAGGTCGACTCCGAGGAGCTGGCCGCGCGACTTGAGGCTGCCGGTTGGCAGCTGGGCGACGACGACCCCGATGTCGTCGTCGTCAACACGTGTGGCTTCATCGACTCGGCCAAGAAGGACTCCATCGACACGCTGCTGGCCGCCGCCGACACCGGCGCGAAGGTGGTCGCAGCGGGCTGCATGGCCGAGCGCTACGGCAACGAGCTGGCCGAGGCGCTGCCTGAAGCCAGCGCGGTGATCTCCTTCGACGACTACACGGACATCGGTGGCCGCCTCGACGACGTGCTCGCCGGGCGGCCGCTGAAGCCCCACACGCCACGTGACCGCCGCACCCTGCTACCCATCTCGCCGGTGGATCGTGCCAGCGCGCCCAAGGCCAACATCCCCGGTCACGGCGATCTGCCCGAGGGCCTGGCGCCCGCGAGCGGCCCGCGCGTGCTGCGCAAGCGCCTCGACGAGAGCCCGGTGGCCTCGCTCAAGCTGGCCTCCGGCTGCGACCGGCGCTGCACGTTCTGCGCCATCCCGGCCTTCCGCGGCTCCTACGTCTCGCGCCGGCCCGACGAGCTGCTGGCCGAGGCCGACTGGCTGGCCCACCGCGGCGTGCGCGAGCTCGTCCTGGTCAGCGAGAACTCCACCTCCTACGGCAAGGATCTCGGCGACCTGCGGGCGCTGGAGAAGCTGCTGCCCGAGCTGGCGGCCGTCGAGGGCGTCTCCCGGGTGCGGGTCAGCTACCTGCAGCCCGCCGAGCTGCGTCCGGGGCTCATCGACGTGCTCACGGGCACCGAGGGCGTCGCCCCCTACTTCGACCTGTCCTTCCAGCACGCCAGCGGCAGCGTGCTGCGCAGGATGCGCCGCTTCGGCGACCCTGAGCGCTTCCTGGGGCTGCTCGAGAGCATCCGCGAGCGCGCCCCCGAGGCGGGCGTGCGCTCCAACTTCATCGTGGGCTTCCCCGGCGAGACCGAGGAGGAGTTCGGCGACCTGGTGGGCTTCCTGGAGGCGGCCAGGCTCGACGTGATCGGCGTGTTCGGCTACTCCGACGAGGACGGCACGGAGGCCGCGGGGCTGCCGGGCAAGCTCGACCAGGAGGTCATCGACGAGCGCGTGCGCGTGCTCACCGAGCTGGCCGAGGAGCTGACCGCCCAGCGCGCGGAGGAGCGCATAGGCACCGAGGTCGACGTGCTGATCGACGACGACCTGGGCGACGGGGGCTACGAGGGCCGGGCCGCCCACCAGGGGCCCGAGGTCGACGGCTCCGTCACGGTGCAGGGCATCGGCCTCGTCAGGGGGCAGATCGTGCGCGCGGTCGTGGTCGACTCCGAGGGGGTCGACCTGATCGCGCGTATCAAGGCAAGTCCATGAAAAGGGACGAGCGCCGCGTCGTAAGCCCGTGGAACATCGCCAACGTCCTCACGGTTCTCCGGTTGGCGCTCGTCCCCTTCTTCGTCTTCTGTCTGTTCCTGCCGGGCACGGGCTGGCGGGTGGCCGCGCTGGCGGTCTTCGCGGTGGCCTCGATCACCGACCACCTCGACGGTGAGCTGGCCAGGCGGTACGGCCTGATCACCGACTTCGGCAAGATCGCCGACCCGATCGCCGACAAGGCGCTCACCGGCGCGGCGCTGGTGAGCCTGTCCATACTCAACGAGCTGCCCTGGTGGGTCACGATCCCGATCCTCGGCAGGGAGGTCGGCGTCACGGTCCTCAGGTTCGTGCTGCTGCGGCGCGCGGTCATCCCGGCCAGCTACGGCGGCAAGGTCAAGACCGTGCTGCAGATCGCCGCGATCGTGCTCTATCTCCTGCCGTGGGTGCCGGGGCCCGTCCGGTGGGTGGTCATGGGGGCGGCTCTGGTGGTCACCGTGGCCACCGGGGTCGACTACGTCATCAGGGCGACGCGGCTGCGCAAGGTCGCCAAGCAGGTGCGCGGGGAGTGATCGATGGCCGAGGTGGCCGAGGTTCTGACGATGCTGGTTGGCCGGTCCGCCACGGTGGCGGTGGCCGAGTCGCTGACCGGCGGGCTCATCGGGGCCGCCATCACGTCGGTCTCGGGGTCGTCGAAGGCGTTCCGGGGCGGGGTGATCTCGTATGCCACCGATCTCAAGCAGGAGCTGCTAGGGGTGCCGGGGGAGTTGCTGCGGCGCGAGGGGGCCGTACATCCTGAGGTGGCCGCGGCCATGGCGGCGGGGGTCGCGCGGCTGTGCGGGGCCACGTACGGGCTGGCCGTGACGGGTGTGGCCGGTCCTGAGCCGCAGGACGGCAAGCCCGTCGGCACCGTCTACGCGGCCGTCTGCGGGCCGGGGGGCAGGATTTGGGGGCGTGAATTGAGACTTTGCGGGTCGCGCGAACGTATCAGGGTAGAGACGGTGGACGAGGCAGTCGATCTACTGTCAGGTGTGCTGAAGGCGAACATAGGGGAACATTCCGGGTGATTACCGTGTTACGTCCCGAGCGAACATGCGAAGCACGGTCTGACGCGGTGTCGGTGGATACGGGTACGGTGGAGCTGTGAGTGAGGTCCGTGAGCCAACTGCAAGCACCGAGCGCCCGGCCGGCGGGCCTGATGAGTCGCGAGCGGCGGTCCAGGGGCGGTCACGCCCCATGATGACGGCGAGGAGTATGTACGAAGCTAAGAAGACCACAGTGCGGCACGATCCGATCGCGCGGGGCGTGGTGAAGTCATCCGCGCCGGGGAGGGAGCGACAGATGATTCTGCTGCGTCAGCTGCTCGGCGACGTGCTGAGGCGGTTGAGGGTGCGGCAGGGACGCACGCTACGCGAGGTGTCCACCCAGGCACGTGTCTCGCTCGGCTACTTGTCCGAGGTCGAGCGCGGCCAGAAGGAGGCCTCGTCGGAGCTGCTGGCGTCCATTTGCGGTGCACTCGAAGTGCCTCTTTCGCAGGTGTTGCGTGAGGTTTCCGACCAGTTCGCGCTGGCGGAGCTCCAGGCTGCCCCTGTGCTGGCCGACGTGCCCGATCGCGAACGGCTGCCCCTTACGGAGACGGTTCCCGGGTCGATTTCCGACTCCGTGTTCCCCGAAGTCAAGGACATGGTGGCTGCCTAACCCAGCTGGCAGCCAGCACACCACAGGATCAGCCGTTCCTGTGGCTGCGCCCCCATCTCCCCACGGCTGATGCGGGTGCCGCATCGGCGACAGGGCTTCCCCGCCCTGCCGTAGACCCACGTCTGGTTCGCCGGGCGGCGATCGCCTGTGGTCACCGTGCCCGCATGTCCCTTGTTCGCGTCCAGCAAGCGCTGGGCCAGTGACACGAGCCCGTGGAGATCCTTGATCTCCCCGACCTTCTTCCACGGCCAGATACCGCGCAGGAACAGGGTCTCGGCGCGATAGATCGTGCCGATCCCAGCCAGGTTGCGCTGATCGAGCAGCGCCTCCCCGATGGTCCTGTCGGGCGCCCCTCGCAGCCTTCGCACGGCCTCATCCGGGTCCCAGTCCGGGCCGAGCAGATCCGGCCCCAGGTGGCCGACCAGCCGCTCCTCCTCGCCTGTCCTGACGAGGTCCACCATTCCCAGCCTGACCCCCACCGCCTGCCACCGCTCGTTGGCCAGGATCAGCCTGACCTGGTCGCCCGGCGCGGTCCGGCGTCCGGCCGCCATCACCTGCCAGCTCCCGTCCATGCGCAGATGGGTGTGCACGGTCAGGTCGCCTTCGACGCGGGTGAGCAGGTGCTTGCCCCTGGAGACCGTGGTGATGACCGCACGGCCGGTCAGGTCGGCCGTGGCGTGCCTGGGGACGCGGAAGTCCGACCTGGTGAGCACCTGGCCGTCCAGCGCGCCGCGCAGCTTCGCGGCCGTGCGGTAGACGGCGTCTCCTTCGGGCACCCCTCCAGTCTAGGAACGCCCGCCCGCCCCGTGGGCGGCCACCCAGCCGTCCACCAGCGCGCACAACCGGTCCAGCGCCTCCTCCGCCCGCTCGCGCTCGCCGGTCGTGAGGAAGTCGATCTGCAGCTCGGAGCTCCACGCTGGTCAGCTCGGCAGCGCCTCGGCCTCCGGGACGCCCCGATCGCGCAGCAGGCGCACCACGAACTCCGACCGGTCCGCCGGCAGCCGGGGCACGTGCCCCATGAGCCGTGCTCTCGCGGGTCAGCCGGGCGAATCACGCTGTGGACCTTCGGGGGCTGGGAGGAACTGATCGTCTCGCCCGGCGGCGGCTACGTGGCCTCGCTCTCGGCCACCCGCTTCCGCGCGCCCGACTTCGAGACCCTGCGGATACGCGACCGCGTCACCGGTCAGGACCGGCAGATCCGTACCGTCGACAAGTCCGCCACGCTGTTCCGCCCGAACTGGCCACCGTCATCGAGGATCGGGAACCGGACCGCGTCGTGGGCTTCGCGGTCGTGGACGTCGTCGCGGGCACCGTCAAGCTCACCGAGGTCGCCGGCGGGAGCGAGGCCAGCGGTGTCCCACGGGTGACTCGACGACGCCCACTTCCTGGCCGGCACGCCCGACGGCAAGGACACCGACGTGGTCCTCGCGGACGCCACCGGCCGCACCGTGCGTAAGCCGGCCGCCGGGCCCAAGGCCGAGATCGACCGGGTGACGCTCTGGTTCACCCGGAAGTGATCAGTCCCAGGCGGCCGGGTCGGCGGCGAGCTGGCGGACCCGCTCGGGCAGCGCCCCGGAGGCGACCTGGTCGAGGGTGACCTCCTCCAGGATGGAGCGCTCGGTGGCGCGCAACGCGATCCACACCTGCTGCAACGACTCGGCGGGCCCCCGGTAGCCGACGTGCTCGGGCCGCTCGCCGCGGACGTTGGCCAACGGGCCGTCCACGGCCCTGATCACATCGGCCAGCGAGATGTCGGTGGCGGGCCTGGCCAGCACGTAGCCACCCTCGGGCCCCCGCTGCCCGCGCACGAGCCCGGCACGCCGCATCTGCAACAGGATGTTCTCCAGGTATTTGGGCGGCATGTCCTGTTCCTTGGCGAGTTCGCCCACGGTAGTCGGGCCTGCACCGGCTGCGGCGAGTTCGGCGGCGGCACGGAGGGCGTAGTCGACACGAGCGGAAAGGCGCATGTTCTCGATTATCCCCCCTGGTCAACACTGGTTAGGCGCAAGCTCGTCAGAACGGGCACCCGATCCGAATGCACGCGATGGTGAGAGCGCTAAACTTCCAGCAACCTTTTCGATCGAGAACGCCGGGCGCGTGGCTTCAGCTATGGGGGTAAGCCCGGCGCGGGAGTGCCCGCCAGGGCGCGAGCGTAGATCGACGGGAATCGACTGCGGTGACGTGCCCGGCGTTAGTATGGTGGATCGTGGTCGAACACGTGAGTGATAACCAAGCTCGCGAGGGGGACCGGGCAAGGATCTACTCACCGCTGGGAGGGCGGAGCACGCACAACTCAGACCGGGTGCGCGTGTTGGGGCGTGGAAACCCGCGAAAGCGGGGCCGGAAGGTGAATCGCCAAGCGACAGCGTCGCGACCATGCGCGTAGCCGCACGGTTGGGACGGCTGGAATCCCCCGGATTCATCCGTGGGGAGCACTTCAAAACAGCGGTTCTATGAGACGGCGGAATTCAGCGTGGAGCGACGCCCTGGTGTGCCCAGACTGCTCAGGGAGATCAACGACCGGGCCGCGCTGGACCTGTTGCTCGCCACAGGCCCCATGACCCGTGGCCAGATCGGCGATCTGACCGGCCTGTCCAAGGTCACGGCCTCGCAGACGCTGGCCAGGCTGGAGGAGCGCGGCCTGGTCGAGGTGGTCGGCACCCAGGCCGGCGGGCGGGGGCCCAACGCGGCCCTCTACTCCGTGATCCCCTCCAGCGCGTACGTGGCCGGCCTCGAGGTCGGCCCCGAGCTGATCTCCACCGCGGTGGCCGACATCCACGGCCACACGATCGCCGAGGTCACGGTCGACCCCGGCGGCCACGACGACCCCGTCTCGGTGGTCCACGGCGCGATCGTCAAGGCCTGCCGCAGCGCCAAGATCAGCCTCTCCAAGCTGCGCGGCGTCGTGATCGGCACCCCCGGTGTGGTCGACCCGCGCAGCGGCGACGTGCGCTTCTCGTTCGACCTGCCGGGCTGGCACGAGGGCATCCACGAGGCCCTGGCCGGCGACCTGCGGCGCGAGGTCACCATCGAGAACGACGTCAACCTCGCCGCCATCGCCGAGCGAGCCGACGGGGCGGCCAAGGGGCTCGACGACTTCGTCCTGCTGTGGTCCAGCCGCGGCCTGGGCCTGGCGATCATGCTGGGCGGCAAGCTGCACCGGGGCCGCTCCGGCAGCGCCGGCGAGATCGGCTACCTGCCGGTGCCCGGCGTCCCGCTGCCCGAGGACATCCGCACCGAGCCGGGGCGGCTGCCCTCGCTGGCGGGCGGCCTGCAGTCGCTGGTCAGCGCCGAGGCGGTGGCGGAGCTGGCCCAGACGTACGGGTTCGCGGCCGACAGCGCGGGCGAGTGCGTCAAGGTCGCCATGGCGGCGGGCGCCGCGGGCGAGCCGCTGCTCGACGAGATCGCCAACCGGCTCGCCCTGGGCGTCGCCGCCGTGTGCGTGATCCTGGACCCCGGCCTGGTCGTGCTGGCCGGGGAGATCGGCCATGCCGGCGGACCCGCGCTCACGTCCCGGGTGGAGGAGGCCGTGGCCCGGATCTGCCCGGTGCGCCCGCAGGTCGTCACGACGAAGGTGACCGAGGCCAATCCCGTGCTGCGCGGCGCCGTGCTGGCCGCCCTCGACCAGGCCCGCGAGGAACTGCTGGCGCCTTAGCCCGCGAGAGGCTACGCGGTGAGCAGTTCGATCGCGGCCTGGGCGTTGGCCCGGGCGGCCCCGTACGTGGCGATGTAGGCGGCGCTGTCGGGGCGCCACACGGGCAGCCCCATCTCGATCACCGTCGCGTCCGGGCGGGCCGCCACCAGCGCGGAGACCAGTTCCTGGCTCGCCTGGTGGCGGTGCGCGTCCTTGACCACCACGACCAGGGACCGGTTCACGGCCTTGGCCAGCAGGGCAGGGACGTCGGCGGCCGCGGGCTTGACCCGGACGATCTCCGCGTCCGGCAGCCACGGGCCCACGCCCCACGGCACGTCGCCCACGGCGATCGTCGGCGGGGTGTCCACCTCGATCACCAGGGGCTCGACCAGGGGCTCCGCGGCTCCGGTCAGCCGCACGGCGCGGCGCGCGGCGTGCAGGCCGACCACGTTCTGCTCGGCGGCGACGGACGCGGGCGCACCGAACCAGGTCCGCAGCGCCGCCACCCGCGCCGCCGCCTCCTCCAGCCGGGAGAGCGGCAGGCGCCCCTCGCGCACCGCGGAGACGATCTCCGCGATGATGGCCTGGACGTCGTCGTAGGTCGGCAGCGGCCCGAGGCACAGCAGGTCGGCCCCGGCCGCGAGGGTCAGTACCGCGCCGCCGGCCAGGCCCACGCTCCTGGTGATCGCCCGCATGTCGAGCGCGTCGGTGATGACCACGCCGTCGTAGCCGAGCTCGCCCCTCAGGAGCCCGGTGAGCGCGGCGCTGGACAGCGTGGCGGGCGTCTCGCCCGTCACCGCCGGCACCGCGACGTGCGCGGTCATCACCGACCTGGCCCCCGCGCCGACCGCCGCGCGGAACGGGGCCAGCTCCCGCTCCCGCAGCACGTCCAGGTCCACGTCCACGACGGGGATGGCCAGGTGGGAGTCCACCCGGGTCGCGCCGTGGCCGGGGAAGTGCTTGACGCAGGCGGCCACGTTCACCGACTGCAGGCCCTCCACTGCCGCCACCGTGTGCCTGGCGACCAGCTTCGCGTCGGCCCCGAACGACCTGGTGCCGATCACCGGGTTGTCGGCCTCGGTGTTGACGTCGGCGCTGGGCGCCATGTCCAGGTTGATGCCGCAGGCGGCCAGCTCCGAGCCGATCGCGCGGTAGACCCGGCGGGTCAGCTCGACGTCGTCCACCGCGCCCAGCGCCGCGTTCCCCGGGTACGGGCTGCCGACGTGGTACGCCAGCCGCGTCACGTCGCCGCCCTCCTCGTCCAGCGAGATGACGGGCTCACCGGCGCCCCGCAGCGCGGCCGTCAGCTCGCTCACCTGGCCGGGATCGGCCACGTTGAAGCCGAAGAGCGTGACGCCGCCCAGGCCCTGCTCCAGCTCGCGCAGCACCCATTCGGGCGCCACGGTGCCCTGGAAGGCGACGAGCAGCGTGCCGGCCGCGAGACGGCGCAGCCCCCGATCACTCTGACTCATGGCTCCTCTTCGGAATTCAGGCCCAAAAGATGGGCCCAATGATGGGCAGGGTCGAACAAGGCGTTCGCCCTGCGGAGGTCAGCCCTTCACGGCCCCGGCGACCAGGCCGGAGACCATGCGGCGTTGTACGAGAAGGAAGAAGACGACGACCGGGATGGTCATCATCGTGGAGCTGGCCATGATGGCGCCCCAGTCGGTGCCCTTCTGCCCGAAGAAGTACTGCAGGGCGACGGGCATCGTGTATTTCGTGGGGTCGTTGATCAGGTACAGCGCCATGATCAGCTCGTTCCACGCGGTGATGAACGAGAAGATGCTGGTCGCGACCAGCCCCGGGGCCACCAGCGGGAAGAGCACCTTCCAGAAGGTGGTGAACCGGCTCGCGCCGTCGATCCAGGCCGCCTCCTCCAGAGACTTGGGCACTGCGGCGACGAAGGTACGCAGCATCCAGATCCCGAACGGCAGCGTCAGCACCACCTGCGTGATGATCAGGCCGAGCAACTCGTCGTACAGGCCCAGCCGCTTGACGCCGAGGAACAGCGGGATGACCAGCGCCTCGGCCGGGATCATCTGCGCGACGAGCAGCAGGGCCAGGTACGCCGTGCGCCCCTTGAACCGGAACCTGGCCACGGCGGTGGCCGACAGCAGCGCGAAGACCGCGCCGATCAGGACCGTCCCGAGCGCGACGATGGCGCTGTTGCGCATGTAGAGCCAGATCGAGTGCCCGGCCACGCCGTCGGTGAGCACCCGCGTGATGTGCTCGAAGGTGAAGTGCGTGGGGAACGGGATGAATTCGGTGGTGAAGATCTGGTCGTTCGACTTGAAGGCGGTGGAGACCATGAAGTAGACGGGGAAGACCGCCACCAGGAAGACCAGCACGCCTGCCGCGTTGAGCGCGACCTTGCCCAGGCGCCTGCGGGCCAGCGGGCTCATCACAGCTCCTCCTGCTTGAACATCTGGCGGATGTAGGCGGCGGTGACGATGAGCAGGATCACGGTCAGCACCACCGCGATGGCCGCGCCCGATCCCATCTTCGGCGGGGCCTTGAACGCCTCGGTCACCGCGTACATCGACAGGTTGTAGGCCTCCCGGTTGGTGGTGCCGGCCAGCACGTAGAGCTGGGCGAAGACCTTGAAGTCCCAGATGATCGAGAGCACGGTCAGCACCGCGAACACCGGCTTGAGCAGCGGGAAGGTGATCTTCCTGAACGTGCGCCACGGCCCGGATCCGTCCACCTTGGCCGCCTCGTACAGCTCGGCCGGGATGCCCTTGAGCCCGGCCAGCACCGAGACCGCGATGAACGGGAAGCCCGCCCAGACCACGCAGATGATCAGAACCATGTAGATGGACCAGGCGTCGTTGAGCCACGGCTCACCGGTCCAGTCGGCCCGGCCGAACAGGGCGTTGGAGAGCCAGTCGGGCAGCAGGTTGAGCGCCCAGTTGACGATGCCTCTCTCGGCGTCGAACAGCCAGCGCCAGATGACGCCCTGGGCCACCGGCGGGACCGCCCAGGCGAACATGATGCCGATGATGACGAGCAGCGACATCTTCTTGCCGAGCCGGTGCAGCAGGACGCCGACGCTGGTGCCCAGGATCAGCGTGAGCGGCACCGCGATCACCGCGAACACCACCGTGTTGCGCAGCGAGGACCAGAAGATGTCGTTCTCGAAGACCTTGGTGAAGTTCTCGAGTCCGACCCAGGTGGCCGGCTTCTTGCCCGAGATCTGGACGAGGCCGACCTTCTGGAAGGAGATGATCACCATCTGGATCAGCGGCCACAGCAGCAGCGCGCCGATGACCAGCAGTCCCGGGATCAGCAGGACGTAGGGGATCGACCAGGCGGGCAGCCCGCTGGCCCGTGGTGGCCGGTGTGAGCGGCGCCGTCCCGGGGTGGAGGCGCGGCCTCCGCCCCGGGGGGCGAGCGTTGACGTGTTCGTCATAGGTCTCAGGAAGCGTTGAGGATGTCTTCGAGTTCCTTGTTGGCCGCGGCCAGCGCGTCATCCGCGCTCGCCTTGCCCTCGATGACCTTGCGGGCCGCGTTCTGCAGCACCGCCTTGGTCTCGTTGGCCTCCGTCCACTGCGGGTCGGCGGGGAAGGCCTTGGCCTTGGCGAAGGCGGCGGCGAACGGCGCCTGCGCCGGGTCGCTGGACAGCGCGGCGAGGGCCTCGGGGTAGACCGGGAGCAGGCCGCCGTCGGTGGCGTACTTGACGCCCCACTGCTTGTTGGAGGCCAGCTTCACGAACTCCTTGGCCGCGTCCTTCTCCTTCGCCGAGCCCCAGACGGCGATGTCGTTGCCGCCCAGGAACGACTGCGCCTCGCCGCCGTCCTTCGCCGGGAGCGGGAAGAAGGCCAGCTTGTCACCCTTGAGCTTGCCCTTGCTGTCCTCCTCGATCCCCGGCAGGTCCCACGACGCGGTGAGGTACATGCCGACCTTGTTGTTGGCGAAGCGGGTGCGGATCTCGGTGGTGTTCTGGTTGAGGCGCGACTTGCTGGACAGCCCGTCGGTGACCAGCCCGGTGTACTGGGCGAAGCCGGCCTTGAAGCCCGGGTCGGTGAGCTTGCCGACCCACTTGTCGCCCTCCTTGACGGCGTAGTCGCCGCCGGCGGTCCAGGCGAGGGCGCCGAGCAGGTGGTTGGCGTCGGAGCCGCCGTTGAAGGCGAAGCCGTCCACGTCCTTGCCCTTCTTGGCCTGGATCTTCTTGGCGGCCGCCACGAGCTCGTCCCAGGTCTTGGGGATCTCGATCTTGAGCTCCTTGAACCAGTCGGCGCGGTAGAGCACCGCCCGGCTGCCGCCGCCCCACGGCACGGCGTACGTCTCGCCGTCGATGGTCTCCAGCCCCATGAGGTTCTTGGGGATCTGGGCCTGGTCGCCGCTCGCCACGATGTCGGTGATCGGCTCCAGGGCCTCCTGGCTCTGCCACAGCGGGACCTGGTCGTTGCCGATCTCCGTCACGTCAGGGCCGGTGCCGCCCGCGGCCGCGGCCGTGAACTTGTCGTTGACCTGCGGCCAAGGGATCCACTCGACGTTGACCTTGGCGCCGGTCTGCTTCTCGAACTCGGCGACCAGCTCGTCGGTGTACTTCTGGGCGGCGGGGTTGGTGTCCCCGAGGCGCCAGAACGTCAGCGTCTTGCCGGCGTACTTGGGGCCGCTGCTGGCGGGTGCGGCGGCGCTGGGTGAGGACGAGGGGGTCTCGCTTGAGCCACAGGCGGCCAGGCCGAGGGCCAGCGCGGCCGTGCTGACCGTAGCGGCTGTGATCTTCGCGATCCTCACAGGGTTCTCCCTTCCCGGGTGCCGGCCTACGGTCCGCACCAGGCTGATCGTCAAATG
This sequence comes from Nonomuraea jabiensis, assembly GCF_014204795.1. Taxonomy (GTDB): domain Bacteria; phylum Actinomycetota; class Actinomycetes; order Streptosporangiales; family Streptosporangiaceae; genus Nonomuraea; species Nonomuraea jabiensis. The sequence goes on from NZ_JACHMB010000001.1 coordinate 5,521,285, forward strand.
TCGAAAGACGCTGCTAAACTAACAAGAAACTTTCTTAAAAGAAACGCTCGTTAGCCATTCGTGACGAGAGGGGTGCGGTAATGAGTCGAAGCCCGGGAGTCCCCCGGCTGCTGCGCCGGTTGAACGATCGCGCGGCACTCGAACTCCTCCTGACGGACGGCCCGCTCACCCGGGCCGAGCTGGGGGAACGGACCGGGCTCTCCAAGGTAACCGCAGGTCAGCTGCTTGCTCGCCTGGAGGAGCGGGGGCTGGTCGAGGTCGCGGGGGAGCGCGCAGGAGGCAGGGGGCCGCACGCCGCCCTGTACGCCGTCGTTCCCTCCAGCGCGTACGTCGCCGGGCTCGAGGTCCTGCCCGACAGCCTCAAGGTCGCTGTGGCGGACATCACAGGCAGGGTGGTCGTCGAGATCACGCTCAACCCGTCCGACGGCCGCGATCCGGTCAAGGCGGTCCACGAAGCGGTGCAGCGCGCCTGCGACACGGCGAACGTCAGCCTCTCGCGGCTGCGCGCGTTCGTCATCGGCACCAGGGGCGTGGTCGACCCGGTCACGGGGGACGTGCGCTGGTCGTACGACCTGCCGGACTGGCACGTCGGCGTGCTGGCCAGCCTGCGCGAGACGCTCGGCGCGTCCGTCACCATCGAGAACGACGTCAACCTGGTCGCGCTCGCCGAGCACAAGTACGGCGCGGCCGTCGGCCACGACGACTTCGTGGTGCTCTGGGCCGGCGTCGGCCAGGGCCTCGGCGTCATGCTGGGCGGCCGGCTGCACCGGGGCCTCAGCGGGGGAGCGGGCGAGATCGGCTGGCTGCCGGTCCCCGGCGAGCCGCTGCCGACGGACGTCTCGGAGCCGCAGTCGGGCTCGTTCCAGCGCCTGGTGGGCCACGACGCGCTGCGCGGCCTGGCCGACCGGCGCGGCGTGACCGGCAGGACGGTGCCCGACCTGGTGCGCGGCGGCGACGACGGCTATCTGGACGAGGTGGCGGGACGGCTGGCCGTGGGCGCGGCGGCGGTGACCGTCGTGCTCGATCCCGGGCTGATCGTGCTCAGCGGCGACGTCGGCCGGGCGGGCGGCGCGCGGCTGGCCGCCAAGGTGCAGGAGGCGGTGGCCCGCGTCTGCCCCAGCCGGCCCACCGTGGTGACGACCCAGGTCGCGGGCAACCCCGTGCTGCGCGGGGCGCTGGTGGCCGCTCTGGAGCAGGCCCGGGAGCAGGTCTTCTCCGACACTGTGTGAGAATTTCTGCTCATGTGGCAGTCCCCCAACGATGTCGTGCTCATCTCCGACCCCAGGGTGACCGCGCTTCCCGTGCGCGAGTGCGGCGAGCCGCTGGCCGACGTGCGCGGGCGGCTGCGCGTGGACCCGCGGCTGGCCGACGACGAGGGCGCGTACGCGCACCTGCGCTCCGGCCTGCTCGACCGGCTGGAGCGGGCCGAGCGCTCGCTGCCCGGCGGGTTCCACCTGCTGATCGTCGAGGGTTACCGGCCCATCGCCACCCAGCGACGAATCTTCGAGACGTACCGGGCAGAACTCCACACCACATTCCCCGAAATTTCCCCCGACGAGTCATATATCGCGGCGAGTCGGTACGTGTCCCCGGTCGAGGTCGCCCCCCACACCGCCGGCGCCGCCGTGGACCTGACCCTGTGCGACACCGACGGCGTCGAGTACGACATGGGCACCCAGGTCAACGACAACCCGGAGCAGAGCGACGGCGCCTGCTATACGGCCGCCCCCAATATCTCCGCCGACGCCCGAGCCCACCGCAAGCTCCTCGCCGCCGCTCTGGAGCCGGTCGGCCTGGTCAACTACCCCACCGAGTGGTGGCACTGGTCGTACGGCGACCGCTACTGGGCCATGTCCACAGGATTTCCCCACGCCCACTACGGGCCCCTCTAAGCAACCGTTTGCTTGACGGGTTTTCCTCGGGGCGCGCGCCGGGCACAACCTTCAGTCGGAGCGTTTGGACTCCCAGCGAGGTGTGGGCATGGTTCCGTTGATCGGGATCGAAGAGGAATACCTCGTAGTCGATCCCCGCACCCGCCACGTGGCTCCCCGAGCGGCCGATGTCCTGGCCGCGGCGACGGATGTGCTCGACGTGGTGCAAGAAATCACGCGTTTCCAGGTGGAGGCTCGCACGCCGCCCTCCGCCGACCTCGGCGAGCTCGGCTCGCAACTGCGTTCCGCGCGGCAGGAGGTGGCCTCCGCCGCCCGTTCGTGCGGACTGGCCGTCGTCGCGAGCGGCATCCCCGTGCTGGGGAACGTCATGCCGCCGCCGCTGGCCGACGACGATCGCTATCACCGAGGGAGGACGCTCTATCGCGCACTTCATGACGAGATCAGCATCTGCGCCCTGCACGTACACGTGGACGTGCCCGACGAGGAGCACGCCGTCTACGTCGGCAACCACCTGCGTCCCTGGCTGCCCACGCTGATCGCGCTGGCCGCCAACTCGCCGTTCTTCGTGGGCCGCGACACCGGCTACGCGTCCTGGCGGGTGATCAGCTGGGGTCGCTGGCCGGTGTCCGGCGCGCCGCCGTACTTCCCGTCGTTCGGCGACTACGAGCTGGCGGTACGCGCGCTCACGGACTCGGGCGTGCTGCTCGACGCCAAGACGGTCTACTGGGACGCCCGGCCGTCGTCCCGGCTGCCCACGGTCGAGATCAGGGTGGCCGACGTGCCGCTCGACGTGAGCGACAGTCTCACCCTGATCGGGCTCATCCGCGCGCTGGTGGTGACCGCGCTGGCCGCGGTGGAGCGGGGTGACCGGGGGCTGCCGATCCCGGCGGAGGTGCTGCGCGCCGCCTACTGGCGCGCGGCCCGCTACGGGCTGACGGGCGACAGCATGGACGTGCGGCACGGCACCCTCGTGCCCGCGCCGGTGATGGCCGGCCGCCTCCTGGAGCACGTGCACAAGGCGCTGGCGGAGGCCGGCGACCTGACGTTCGTCCAGGAGGGGCTGGACCGGTTGCTGCGCAAGGGCTCGGGAGCCATGCGCCAGCGCCGGGTGCACGCCAGGGGCCACGACCTGGCCGACGTGGTGGACGACCTCATCGTGGCCACGGTCGCGTAGCCACACCACCTGACGCACGGCTCGACGCAGGGCCTAACGCAGGGCAAGCGCCACGGCCACACCCAGGCCGAACGCGACAACGACGCCGCGCAGGACCTTGGCCGACATGAGTCTGGCCAGACGCGTGCCCAGGAACCCGCCGGCCAGGCTGGCCGGCGCGATCACCGCCACGGCCTGCCACTGCACGGGGCCGAACAGGGAGAACGCCACGACCGACACCGTGCTGATCACCAGGGCGAGCGTGGCCCGCACGGCGTTCACCCGGTGCAGGCTGTCGTGCAGGAACATGCCGAGCACCGTCAGGAGCAGCACGCCCATGCCGCCGTTGAAGTAGGCGCCGTAACAGCCGCCGAGGAAGACCCCGGCGTACACCAGCTTGCTGGGCGGCCCGTCGGCCTCACCGCCGAAGAGCCTGCGCAGCCACGGCTGGACCAGCAGCGCCAGGCTGGCGAAGGCCACCAGCCACGGCACCAGCGACTCGAACAGCCGGCCGGGCGTGAGCAGCAGCAACGCGCTGCCCACGCCCGCGCCCAGCACGGCCGTGACCGACAACGCCGTCGCCCGGCGCCGCTGGCCGCGCAGCTCGGCCCGGTAGCCGAGCACGCCGCCCAGGTAGCCTGGCCACAGCGCCACCGCGTTGGTCACGGACGCGGTCAGGCTCGGATAGCCCAGCGCCAGCAGCGCCGGGAACGAGATGAGCGTCCCGCCGCCCGCCAGCGCGTTCACCACGCCGGCCAGCAGACCGGCGCCCAGCATGAACAGGAGATCCGTCATCGGCCGACTGCGTAGCCCTGGGCGCCGCGCGGGTTGGCGCCGGCCTTGAGGAACTCGCCGTCACGGGCGACGGCGCTGAGCCTGCCGAGCGTCCACGGGCCCTGCACCTCGACCTCGTGCCCGCGCCGCCGCAGCTCCGCCGTCACGGCCGGGTCCACCCGATCCTCGATGTGCAGCACGCCGGGACGGGAGCCGCGCGGGAAGAACGAGCTGGGGAAGTGCTCGGAGTGGAACATGGGGGCGTCGATGGCCTCCTGCAGGTTCAGCCCGCCGTGGACGACCGCGAGGAAGAAGTTCAGGCTCCACTGGTCCTGCTGGTCGCCGCCGGGGGTGCCGAACGCCAGCCACGGCCTGCCGTCCCTGAGCGCGAACGACGGCGTCAGCGTGGTACGCGGGCGCGTGCCGGGGCGCAGCGAGGCGGGCAGCCCCTCCTGCAGCCAGAACATCTGCGCCCTGGTGCCCAGGCAGAAGCCCAGCTCGGGGACCGTGGGGGAGCTCTGCAGCCAGCCGCCGCTGGGGGTGGCGGAGACCATGTTGCCCCACCGGTCCACGACGTCGAGGTGGCAGGTGTCACCCTTCACCGTGCCGTCGCGGGCCACGGTCGGCTCGCCGACGCCCTGCGGGGAGCGCGCGCCGGAGATGCCGGGGGCGTCGCTGGCCGTGCCGGGCGCGGGGTAGTCGGGCAGCCTGGGCGCGCGTCCGCCCGGGGCGCCGGGGCGCAGCTCGAAGCTGGCCCGCGCGCCGACGAGCTTGCGCCGTTCGGCGTTGTAGGACTCGCTGAGCAGGTCGGACACGGGCACGTCGGTGTCGCCGTACCAGGCCTCGCGGTCGGCGAAGGCGAGCTTGGCGACCTCCGTCACCGTGTGCACGTAGTCGGCGCCGAGGAACTCCATCCCGTCCAGGTCGAAGCCCTGCAGGAGCGCGAGCTGCTGCAGGAACACCGGCCCCTGCCCCCACGGCCGCGTCTTGCAGACGGTGTGGCCGCGGTAGTCGAAGGTGAGCGGCTCCTCGACCGACGCCGACCACCGGGCCAGGTCGTCGCCGGTGAGCAGCCCGCCGTGCACCTCGCCGCTGCTGTCCCGCCAGGCCGTCTTGGCGCAGAACTCGGCGATCGCCTCGGCCACGAACCCCTCGTACCAGGCGCGGCGGGCGGCGGCGAGCTGTCCCTCGCGGGTGCTCGACGCGGCCTCGGCCTCGGCGACCACCCGCCGGTAGGTGGCCGCCAGCACCGGGTTGGCCAGCTTCGACCCGGCCGCCGGGGCCCGGCCGCCGGGCAGCCAGGTCGCCGCCGACGTCGGCCAGTCGTCGGTGAACAGCCCTTCGACCGACTCGATCGTGGCCGCGATGCGCTCCAGCACCGGCACGCCGTGCTCGGCGTAGTGGATCGCGGGCGCCAGCACGTCGGCCAGCGACCAGGTGCCCCAGCGCTCCAGCATGAGCATCCAGCCGCCGAACGCCCCCGGCACGGTGGCCGCCAGCAGCCCCGTGCCGGGCACGATGTCCAGGCCCAGCCCGGTGTAGCGCTCGATGGTGGCCGCGGCCGGCGCCACGCCCTGCCCGCACACCACGGACACCTTCTGCTCGTCCTCGCTCCACAGCAGGATCGGCACCTCGCCGCCGGGGCCGTTCAGGTGCGGCTCGGCGACCTGCAGCACGAACCCGGCGGCCACCGCCGCGTCGAAGGCGTTGCCGCCGCGTTCCAGCACGCCCATGCCGGTGGCCGAGGCCAGCCAGTGCGTGCTGGCGACCATGCCGAAGTCGCCCGTCAGCTCGGGCCTGGTGGTGAACAAGATCTCTCCTTCTAGTGATGGGCGGCCGCGTCGGGGACGTGGTCCGCCGTTACCAAGTGGCACGCGGCCGGATGGCCGTTCCCACGTGGATCGGTCAGGGGCGGCTCCTCGGTGCGGCAGGCGTCGTACGCCAGCGGGCACCGCGTGTGGAACCGGCACCCGGACGGCGGGTCGACCGGGCTGGGGACGTCCCCGCCGAGCACGATCCTGCGCCGCTCCCGCTGCCGCACCGGATCGGGCACGGGCGCCGCCGACAGCAGGGCCTGCGTGTACGGGTGCCGCGGCGCGGCGAAGATCTCGGCCGTCGGGCCGGACTCGACGATCTTGCCCAGGTACATGACGGCGATCCGGTCGGCGAGAAACTCCACCACCGACAGGTCATGCGTGATGAACAGGCACGAGAACCCCATGTCCCGCTGCAGGTCCGTGATCAGGTTGAGCACCGACGCCTGCACCGACACGTCCAGCGCCGACACCGGCTCGTCCGCCACGACCAGCTTGGGCTCCAGGATCAGCGCCCTGGCCAGCCCGACCCGCTGCCGCTGCCCGCCGGACAGCTCGTGCGGGAACCGGGAACGCATCTCCTGCCGCAGCCCCACCTTCTCCAGCATGGCGGACACGCGGCCGGAGACCTCACGCCGGTCGGCCACCTTGTGCCGCAGCAGCGGCTCGGCGACGATCTGCCCGATCGTGAAACGCGGGTTGAGCGAGGAGTAGGGGTCCTGGAAGACCATGTGGACGTCCCTGCGCAGCGGGCGCATGGCCCGGCGCGACAGGTGGGTGATGTCGCGGCCGGCCAGCTCGATGGCCCCCGCGGTGGGCTCGGTCAGGCGCAGGACGCACTTGCCGACGGTGGACTTGCCGCTGCCCGACTCGCCGACCAGGCCGAGCACCTCGCCCTGGGCGATCTCCAGCGACAGGCCGTCCACGGCGCGTACCTGGCCGTAGTGCTTGACCAGGTTGTCGATCCGCAGGATCACTGCGTGCCTCCCGGGTGGAAACAGGCCGCCAGATGGCCGTCCGCGTGCCGTTCGAGCGGCGGCCTGGCCGCGCGGCAGTCGTCCTGGGCGCGCGGGCAGCGGGCCTGGAACGCGCACTCGCCGGGGTCCGACAGCGGCGAGGGCACCATGCCGGGGATCTCGGCCAGGCGGCCGTTGACCGCCGCCGACGGGAGCGCGTTCATCAGGCCCAGCGTGTACGGGTGCCGCGGATTCGCGAACAGCTCGGCCACCGGGGCCTGCTCGACGGCGCGGCCGGCGTACATGACCACGGCCCGGTCGGCGATGTCGGCGACCACGCCCAGGTCGTGCGTGATGAGGATGATCGCCGTGCCGAGCCGGTCGCGCAGGTCGCGGAAGACGTCCAGCACGCCCGCCTGGATCGTCACGTCGAGCGCCGTGGTGGGCTCGTCGGCGATCAGCACCCGGGGCGAGCAGGCCACCGCGATCGCGATCATCACGCGCTGGCGCATGCCGCCGGAGAGCTGGTGCGGGTACTCCTTCATGCGGCGTTGCGGCGCCGGGATGCCGACCAGCTCCAGCAGCTCGACGGCGCGGCTCCTGGCGGCCTGGCGCGAGAGGCGCTCGTGCCTGCGCAGCACCTCGGTGATCTGGTATCCGACGCTGAACGACGGGTTCAGCGAGGTCATCGGCTCCTGGAAGACGACCGAGACCTCCTTGCCGCGTACGTGCCGAAGGTCCGCCTCGGGGAGCGAGGTGAGCTCGCGCCCGTCCAGCTTGACCGAGCCGGACAGCCGGGTCGTCTCGGGCGGCAGCAGCCTGGGCACCGACATCGCGGTGACCGACTTGCCGCAGCCGGACTCGCCGCACAGCGCCAGGATCTCGCCCTCGTCCAGCGTGAGCGAGATGTCCCTGACCGCCTGCACCAGGCCGTCCTCGGTGTCGAAGCCGACCTTCAGGTCGGTGATCTCCAGCAGGCTCATCGGCCGCTCCTCGGGTCCAGGACGTCCCGCAGCCCGTCGCCCAGCAGGTTGAAGCCGAGCGTGGCCAGCGCGATCATGATCCCCGGCCAGACGGCCAGCCAGGGCGCGTCGCTCAGATACTGCTGCGCGGTCGTCAGCATCACGCCCCACGAGGGCGTCGGCGGCTGCACGCCCAGCCCCAGGAACGACAGCGTGGCCTCGCCGATGATCGCCCCCGGGATCGCCACGGTGGCCTGCACGATGAGCGGGTTGAAGCAGTTCGGGAGCACGTAACGGAAGATGAGGTGCCCGTCGCCCGCGCCGTCGGCGACGGCCGCGGCCACGTAGTCCATCTCCCTGACCGCCAGCACCTCGCCACGGGTGATCCTGATGACGGCGGGCAACTGCGCGAAGCCCAGCGCGAACACCACGCCCTTCAGCGAGGGCCCGATGATCGCCGCCAGGCCCACCGCGAACACCAGGAACGGGAACGCCAGCGTCACGTCCACCAGCCGCATCACGACCGGGTCGAGCCAGCGCCGGTAGAACCCGGCGACCAGGCCGATCGGGATGCCCACCGCCATCGCCAGCAGCGTGGACAGCACCCCGGCCTGCAGCGACACCTGCGCGCCGTGCGCGATCCTGGCGAACGCGTCGCGGCCCAGGTCGTCGGTGCCCATCGGGTGCGCGCCCGACGGGGGCGCGAGCGTGGCCAGGTAGTCCTGCGCGGTGGGGTCGCCGGTCACCAGCGGCCCGATCAGCGCCAGCAGCACGAACGCGACCACCAGCACCAGCCCGGCCATCGGCATCGGGCGCCTCTTGAAACGCCGCCACAGCCTAGTCATTCGCGCCCCCCGACAGCCTGATCCTGGGGTTGAGGAACGCGTACACGATGTCGACCAGCAGGTTGACCAGCACGTACCCGACGACAGTGATCAGCACGACGGCCTGGATGACGGGGTAGTTCCTGGTCAGCACCGCGTCCACGGTCAGCTTGCCGAACCCGGGGATCACGAAGATCTGCTCGGTCACCACCGCGCCGCTGATCAGCGCGCCGAGCTGGAGGCCGAGCACCGTGACCACGGTCGTCAGGCTGTTGCGCAGCGCGTGCGCGCCCACGACCTTGACCTCGGACAGCCCCTTCGACCTGGCGGTCCGGACGTAGTCGGCCGAGAGCGCGCCGAGCATGGCAGAGCGGGTCTGCCGCATGAGGATGGCGGCGAAGCCGGTGCCGAGCACGAGGGCGGGCAGGATCATGCGCTGGAGGTTCTGGCCGGGATCCTGGGTGAAGGGGACGTAGCCGGAGGCGGGTAGGACCCGCCAGGTGACCGCGAACAGCAGGATGCCGAGCAGGCCGAGCCAGAAGTGCGGCACCGACAGCCCGGCCAGGCCGAACCCGGTGGCCAGGTAGTCGGCGAGCCGGCCGCGCCGGACGGCCGCGACGATGCCCGCGCCCACGCCGACGACGATCGCGACCAGCATGGCCAGGGCCGACAGCTCCAGCGTCACCGGCAGCCGCTCGGCGATGATGTCGATCACCGGGAGCTGGTCCTGCGTGGAGCGGCCGAAGTTGCCGGTCAGGGTCTGGCCGACGTAGTCGAGGTACTGGGCGGGCAGCGGTTTGTCCAGGCCGAACTCGTGCCGGATGGCCTCGACCACGGCGGGCGAGGCCTCCTCGCCGGCCATCACCGTGGCCGGGTCGCCGGGCAGCGCCCTGATCCCGAGGAAGATCAGGACGCTGGCCAGGAACAGCACGATCACGGCCGATCCGCAGCGCCTGAGGATGAACCAGAGCATTACGCGGTGAACCCGGCGGTGACGAAGCGCGGCAGGCCGTCCTTGAAGTACTGGACGCCGGCCACGTTCTTGCTCATGCCCAGGTAGTACTTGTTGTGGTACAGGTACAGAACCCCTCTGACCTCGGCGGCCTTCTTCAGGGCGCCCGCGTAGAGCTCTGCCCGCTTGGCCGGGTCCGACTCGGCGGCGGCCTGCTTGATCGGGTCGTCGATGCCCGGGTCGGACATGCCGCTGTAGTTGTTGCTGCCGCGGCTGGTGATGAGGTTCGTGAGGTTGCCGTCCGGGTCCACGCGGCCCGACCAGCCGTTCAGCAGGACGTCGAACTTGCCGGACTTGCCCTGCTCAAGCGTGCTGACGAACTCGGCGGTCTGCACGCTCACGTTGAAGCCCGCCTCCTTGGTCATCTGCTGGATGACCTGCGCCAGGCGCACGTTGGTGGCGTCGTTCGGGCTGGTGAGCGTGACCGGGACCGGCGTCTGCACGCCGGACGCCTGCACCAGCTGCTTGGCCTTGGCCAGGTCGCGCGCCGGGCACTGCAGGTCCTTGGCCCGGTAGGGGCTGTCCACCGGCACGGGGAAGCAGTCCACCTCGTGCAGGCCGTTGTAGACGGTCTTGTTGATCACGTCGCGGTCGAGGGCCAGCTCGAACGCCTCGCGCAGCTGCGGGCTCTTGGCCAGCGCGGTGTTCACGGTGCCGGGCTTCTCGGTGGATCCGTCGGCGTTGCCGGTGTTGATCGTGATGCCGTAGTAGCCGAGGCCGCCGCCGGACACGACCTTGAGGTTCGGGTCGCTCTGCACGCCCTTGACCGTGGTGGTGGCGAGGTTGTCGCCCACCTGGACGTCGCCGGACTTCAGGTTCGCGGCCCGTACGTTCGGGTCCACGATGATTTTGTATACGAGCTTGTCGAGCTTGACCTTGGCGGCGTCGTAGTAGTCGGGCGCCTTCTCCAGCACGATCTGGCTGCCGGACGTACGGCTCGCGAATTTGAACGGCCCGACGCAGACCGGGCTCGCCCCGAAGTTGTCACTGTTCGCGTCCAGGGCCTTGGGCGACATGATCATGCCGGCGCGGTCGGCGAGCTGCGCGGTCAGCGGCGTGAACGCCTGCGTCAGCGTGAGCTTGACCGTCGTGGAGTCGACCACGCTGACCTTGGACACCGCCGCCAGGTCGGCCTGGCGCGCCGACTTCTCCCAGGTGCGGTGCCGGTCCAGCGACTTCTTGACCGCCTCGGCGTCGAACGCCGTGCCGTCGTTGAACTTCACGCCCTCGCGCAGCTTGACCGTCACCTCCTTGCCGTCGCCGGAGACCTCGGGCAAGGCGCTGGCCAGCTGCGGGACCAGGCTCGACTGCGCGTCGATGTCGAAGAGCTTCTCGCACATGTTCGCGAACACCTCGCGCCCCACCAGGGTGGTCGAGATGCTCGGGTCGAGCGCGTCGGGGTCGGCGCTGAGCGCCACGTTGAGCGTGCCGCCCGCCTTGACCGGCCGGTTGTCGGCCGAGGCGTCGGCTATGGAGGGAGGGGCCGCGGGGGTGCCGCTCGATCCGCCTCCGCCGCAAGCTGCCAGCACAAGGGGGAGAACGGCGAGCGCCGCGACGAGCCTGGGGGACGGTCTCATGGGGCCTCCGTTGAAAGGTTTAGGAGACTGTATACAAGACCTCACATTTCACGGGTGTTTCATGGCCCTATGTTGTTATCTGAGTGTTTTCTAATCGTTCGGGGGATTTGGCGTGCGGATCGCCGTCAGGAACGACCGCCTGGCCGCCGCCACGTGCGCGATCGCCCTGGCCTGCGCCTCGTCCTCGTCCCCCGCCGCGATGGCCTCGCACAGGCTCAGGTGCTCGGTCCAGGAGTGCGGCCCGCGGGCGGCCGCCGTCTGGCTGAAGACCCACTGCGCCCGCAGGAGCATGGGCTTCATCATCAGGCTGAGGTACGAGTTGCCCGCCGCCTCACCGACGGCCAGGTGGAAGGCCGTGTTGAGATCGGCCACCTCCTCCAGCCGCCCGTTGTCCACGGCCTCCTTGGCCTGCTCCAGCACCCGCCGCAGCCGCTCGGCGGACTCGGGCGTGCACTTGCGCGCGGCCAGCCGCGCCGCCAGGCCCTCGACCGCCATGCGCACGTCGAAGAGCTCCTCGCCCTCGGCCGCCGACAGCCGCGCGACGGTGGCGCCGAGCCGGGGCACGACCTCGACGAACCCCTCGGCGGCCAGCACCCGGATGGACTCGCGCACGGGGTTGCGCGACACGCCGAGCAGAGCGGCCAGCCGGTCCTCGACCAGCCGCTGACCCTGGGGGAGCTCGCCGGAGAGTATGCGTCGCCGCAGCTCCTTGGTGACCTCGTCGCGCAAGGTCGAATGGGCCGCGCCCAGCGTTAAATCAGTCATGAGGCGACAATCGTATACAGCACGCCCCACTCCTCCACCTCCACCCGAACCTCATCCTCCACCCGAACCTCATCCTCCACCTCCACCCCACCGCCCGCCCGCACCCCCGGCACCCACTCCGGCACCCCACCCCCGCATCCCACCCCCGGCACCTCACCCCCGCATCCCACGGCCCCGACCCTCGACCTCCGCACCTCCGGCGCGGGTCCCCCCACAGTTCGCTGATCGCGGCGCCGATCCCCTTGTCGCTGATCTCGACCAGCGGCCGGTCGCGGCCGACCAGGGTGGCCTGGCCCACCACGACGCGCGACAAGCATCCGGACGCCCCCGCTAGCCCGCCGAGTCGATGTCACCGTCGGCGAACGCGAGCGCCGTCGGGAGCAGCAGCATCCAGAGGAAGGCCGCGAACGGCAGCTCGTTGGCGGCCAGGCCGAAGTAGTAGCTCGTACGGCCCAGCGGGCGTGAGAACGGCACGGCCGTGGCATGCCACGAGCACACCAGCAGGGCGGCCGACGAGCTCCGCGTCGCCCAGCCCTCGCCCAGCCCTCGCCCCCGGACCATCGCGCGGCTGGGGGCCGACCGAGGGAGATCGGCTTGGTTTCGCGCCGCACGGGCTCAGGCGCGCAGGCGCAGCCCCCGGGGGGTGGGGTGGAAACCGGCCGCCTCCAGGGCCGCCGCCAGGGGCGACTCGACGATGGACGTGCCGTCGGCCCGTTCCACGGTCAGCTTCCCGAGCGCCCCGTCCCGCACGGCCAGCGCTAGGGCGTCGACGGCGGGCTGCAGCCGGTCGTCGTCGGTGAAGGACAGCAGCGTCTTGCCGCCCCGTTCGACGTAGAGCACCAGATGCCCGTCCACGAGCACGACCAGCGAACCGGCCTTCCGGCCGGGCTTGTGCCCGAGCTCGCCGGGGTGCTGCGGCCAGGGGAGCGCGGCGCCGTACGGGCTGGCCGGATCGGCGGCGGCCAGCACCACAGCCCGCCGCCCGCTCCCTGAGCCAGGCCCCAAACCTCCGCCACCTGAGCCCGGCCCGAAACCTCCGGCCGCTGGGGCGGGCGCCGGGCCGCCGGACGGGGCGAGGCCGGGTGCCATGGCGCGCATCCGGTCGACCGCTCCGGGGAGGGCGAACTGCGCGCCCCCGAGGCTCTCGACGAAGTAGCCCCGGCGGCAGCGCCCGCTCTCCTCGTACGCCCGCAAGACCTGATATATGGGCGTAAATCCCCCAGGAAGTCGTTCCGAGGTCACCGCGCCCCGGGTCACCACGCCGTGCCGTTCCAGCAGCACCTCGGCCTGCGCGTGCACCCGCTGGGTGGTGTCGGCGGCGGGCGCGGGCAGCAGCCACCACCGGCCGCCCACCGTGGGCGGCCCGCTCCTGCTCGGCAGCACGGCCCGGCGCCGCCGCGTGGTCGCGGGCCGGTGCGCGGGACGGCCGGTGCCGAGCGTGGCCCGCAGTGGCGCCAGCGTGTCGCCGGAGATCCGCCCCGCCCACACCAGATCCCACAGCGCCGCCGCCAGGGCCGCGTCGTCCAGGGAGCCGAGCTGGTCGGACAGGCCGCGGAAGAACAGCGCGCCGCCCCCGCCCAGCAGCTCCAGCACGCGTTCGTGCAGCGGGGTCATCGTGATCTCGGCGGGCTCGGGCATCAGCAGCGGCGCGGTGTCGGCGTAGTAGAGCGACACCCACCCGTCGCCGCCGGGCAGCGAGCCCTGCCCCGCCCACATCACCTCGCCCGAGGAGGTCAGCTCGTCGAGCAGCGCGGGGTGGTAGCCGGGCACCCGCGCGGGCAGCACCAGCGTCTCCAGCGCGGACGCGGGCACGGCGGCCCCCTGGAGCTGTTCGATCGAGCGGACCAGCGCGTCCATGGCGCGGGCCGCCTCGCTCGCGCCCCGGCCGCCGACCGCCCCCGCGGCGCCCGAGCCGGTGATGCCGTGCCAGGCGGGCAGGAAGCGGGCCAGGGTCTCCGGCGCGACCGGCTCCACCTCCTTGCGCAGCCGGGCCAGCGACCTGCGGCGCAGCATCCGCAGCACCCCGGCGTCGCACCACTCCTCGCCCCGCCCGCCGGGCCGGAACTCCCCGTTCACGACCCGCCCGGACGCGGCCAGCCGGCGCAACGCGTCCGTCACCACGGCCACCCCCAGCCCGAACCGGGCCGCGGCCGAGCCCGCGTGGAAGGGCCCGCGGGTGCGGGCGTGCCGCGCCACCAGGTCGGCCAGCGGATCGGCGACCGGCTCCAGGAACGCGTGCGGCACCCCGACCGGCAGCGGCACACCCAGCGCGTCACGCAGGCGGGCCGCGTCCTCGATGGCCGCCCACTGCTCCTCGCCGGCGACGCGTACGCGGATCGCGCGGCGCGAACGTTCGAGCTCCTCCAGCCAGGCCGGGTCGCCGCCGCGCACGCTCACGTCGGGCGCCAGCAGCGGCCCGTGGGAGCGCAGCAGGTCGGCGAGGTCCTCCAGATCGCGCAGCGGCCGGTCGAGCCTGGCCAGCTCGCGCTCGGTGTCGGAGATCACGTCGGGGTCGAGCAGCTCGCGCAGGTCGGCCTGGCCCAGCAGCTCGGCCAGCAGCGTGGTGTCCAGCGCCAGCGCCTGGGCGCGCCGCTCGGCCAGGGGCGCGTCGCCCTCGTACATGAACGCGCCCACGTAATGGAACAGCAGCGTCGCCGCGAACGGGGAGGCCTGCGAGGTCTCCACCTCCACCAGCCGCACCCTTCGCGCGGCGATGTCGCGCATGAGCTGGACGAGCCCCGGCACGTCGAAGACGTCCTGCAGGCACTCGCGCATGGTCTCCAGCACGATCGGGAACGAGGCGTACTGCGAGGCCACGCCCAGCAGGTGGGCGGCGCGCTGGCGCTGCTGCCACAGGGGGCTGCGCTTGCCCGGCGTGCGGCGCGGCAGCAGCAGCGCCCGCCCCGCGCACTCCCTGAACCGGGAGGCGAACATGGCCGAGCCGCCCAGCTCCTCCGTGACGATCTGCTCGATCTCCTCGGCGTCGAACGCGGCCACGTCGGTCGGCGGCTCGGCCAGCGTGTCGGGGATGCGCAGCACGATGCCGTCGTCGGAGTGGACCGCCTGCACGTCGATGCCGTAGCGCTCGCGCAGGCGCCGGTTGATCGCCAGCGCCCACGGGGCGTGCACCCGCGCGCCGTAGGGGGAGTGGATGACCACGCGCCAGTCGCCGAGCTCGTCGTGGAAACGCTCCACGAGCAGGGTGCGGTCGTCGGGGACGTAGCCGGTGGCCTCGCGCTGTTCGTGGAGGTAGGCCAGGAGGTTTCCGGAGGCGAACTCGTCGAGCCCCGCCTCGCGCATGCGCTCGGTCGAGCCGTTCTTGGCCTGCTCGCGCAGGAACTGCCCGATCGCCCTGCCCAGCTCGGCCGGGCGCCCGGGCGCGTCACCGTGCCAGAACGGCAGCTTGCCCGGCTGGCCCGGCGCGGGCGAGACGAGCACCCGGTCGGCCGTGATGTCCTCGATCCGCCAGGACGTCGCGCCGAGCACGAACACGTCGCCCACGCGCGACTCGTAGACCATCTCCTCGTCCAGCTCGCCCACCCGGGAGGCCTTCTCGCCCACCAGGAAGACGCCGAACAGGCCGCGGTCGGGGATCGTGCCGCCGTTGGTGACCGCCAGCCGCTGCGCGCCCGGACGGCCCTGGAGGGTGCCGGTGACCCGGTCCCACACGATGCGCGGCCGCAGCTCGGCGAACTCCTCGCTCGGATAGCGCCCGGCCAGCATGTCGAGCGTGGCCTCCAGGGCGGTCCTGGGCAGCGTGGCGTAGGGGGCGGCCCGCTTGACCACGGACTCCAGCTCGTCGACCGTCCACTCGTCGAGCGCGGTCATCGCCACGATCTGCTGCGCCAGCACGTCGAGCGGATTACGCGGATAGCGCAGCTCCTCGATCTGGCCGCTCTTCATCCGCTCGGCCACCACGGCCGTCTGCACCAGGTCGCCCCGGTACTTCGGGAAGATCACACCCTTGGACACCGCCCCGACCTGGTGACCGGCCCGGCCGATGCGCTGCAGCCCGCTGGCCACGCTCGGCGGCGCCTCCACGCACGCGACCAGGTCGACCGCGCCCATGTCGATGCCCAGCTCCAGGCTGGACGTGGCCACCACGGCGGGCAGCCGGCCCGACTTGAGCGCCTCCTCGATCTGCGCCCGCTCCTCCTTGGAGACCGAGCCGTGGTGCGCGCGTACGATCTCGGTCACGACCCCCTTGCTCGCCCCGGCCTGCGCCATCATGTCGGCGGGCATCCGCTGGGGCTGTTGCGGCGATGGGGGCGTCTCCCAGATGGACAGGTCGATGGCCTCGACCCCGCCGCCCTCTCGCTCGTACGCGAGCTCGTTGAGGCGGGTGCACAGCCGCTCGGCCAGCCGCCGCGAGTTGGCGAAGACGATCGTCGAGCTGTGCGCCCCGATCAGGTCGAACAGCCGGTCCTCCACATGAGGCCAGATCGACCGGTTGCCCGGCTCGGGCGCGAACTCCTCCCCGCCCTCCGGCTGCGGCCGGCCCTCCATCTCCGTCATGTCCTCGACCGGGACGACGACCTCGACCTCGATCCGCTTCTCCGACGGCGGCTGCACGACCGTGGCCGGTCGCGTGCCGCCCAGGAACGCCGCCACCTCGCTCACCGGCCGCACCGTCGCCGACAGCCCGATCCGCTGCGCCGGCTGGTCGAGCAGCGCGTCGAGCCGCTCCAGGCTGAGCGCCAGATGAGCGCCGCGCTTGGTGGCCGCGACCGCGTGGACCTCGTCCACGATCACCGTCTCCACCCCCCGCAACGCCTCCCGCGCCTGGCTGGTGAGCAGCAGGAACAGCGACTCCGGCGTCGTGATCAGGATGTCGGACGGCTTGGCGGCGTAGCGTCTGCGGTCTTGCGAGGGGGTGTCGCCCGAGCGGATCGCCACCGAGATCTCCGGCACCGGCAGCCCGAGCCGCCGCGCCGTCTGCTTGAGCCCGGCCAGCGGGGCGCGCAGGTTGCGCTCGACGTCCACGGCCAGGGCCTTGAGCGGCGACACGTACAGCACCCGCGTCCCCTTCGGCGCGCCTTTGCCCACGCCGGCGGCCTCGGGCGCGGCGGGCCGGGCCTCGGGTGATGCGGCGGCGGGCCCGGTTTTCTCGAACGCCAGCCTGTCGAGCGACCACAGGAAGGCCGCCAGCGTCTTGCCCGACCCGGTGGGAGCGACGACCAGGGTGTTGTCACCGCGCGAGATCGACTCCCACGCCCCCTCCTGGGCGGCCGTGGGAGCGTGGAAGGCTCCGGTGAACCATTGCCTGGTCACCTGGCTGAACTGGTCTAGGGAGCTCACCTGCACATATTGCCTCGTGCCACCGACAGAAAACGCATTTGGCGCCCCGGCGGGCGGTTGAGCGGGGGCCCTGGCGGACATACAGCGACCGTGACCATTGACTACGCGGCCATCGAAGCCCGCCGAGCGGAGATGCGACAGCGCTACGTCTTAGCGCACCGGCCATCGAGCAGCGCCCGGGGCCTGCACCACATGGCCCTGCTCTCGTCGGACGTGGAGCGCACCATCAAGTTCTACCAGGAACTCCTGGAGTTCCCGCTCACGGAGATCATCGAGAACCGCGACTACAAGGGCTCGAACCACTTCTTCTTCGACATCGGCAACGGCAACCTGCTCGCGTTCTTCGACTTCCCCGGCCTCGACCTCGGGCCGTACCAGGAGGTACTGGGCGGGCTGCACCACGTCGCGATCTCCGTCGACCCCGCCACCTGGGAGAGGCTGCGCGGGAAGCTGGAGATGGCCGGCGTGCCGCACCAGATAGAGAGCGGCGCCTCCATTTACTTCAAGGACCCCGATGGCGCCCGGCTGGAGCTGCTCGCCGACCATCTCGGTGAGATGTACGGCTCGCGTGTGCTGTGACCGCGGGTCCGCCCTAGCGCCGCGACGCCCTGCGCGTACGCGGCTTGCCCGCACGGGGCTCCTGCCTGACGCCCGCGTGCCTTTCTGATCGCTCAGACTTCTCCTTCTGTACGGCGAGGCGCAGCGTGTGCAGTAATCGGCGGCGTCTGGCCCTGTGGGCCTTGCTCTCGGCTGTCTTCGGTGGCGAAGACTTGGGGGTCTTTGGCATGGGGATGTCCTACCCACACCCCAGGCGATTCCATACTTGAATCCATGCGCCTGACGGAGTTCTGGAGACGGATGAACGCTCACTTCGGCGACACGTATGCCGAGTCGTGGGCCCGCGACTACGTGCTGGCGCCGTTGGGCGGGCGGACCGTCATGCAGGCGCTGGCCGACGGGGAGAGCGCCAAGACGGTCTGGCGCGCGGTCTGCCAGGTGGAGGACGTCTCACCCAAGCTCCGCTAGCCGCGGCGGCGTCAGGGCTGCGACACGTCCAGGGCCTGCCGCAACGCGGCGGCCGTGACCTCCAGCTCGTCCACGCTGCCCTGCCCTCCGGGCGACCACAGGAACGTCCATCCTTTGTGGGACGGGGTGGCGAAAATGATCGTCTGACGGCCCGTACGCGGGTGCCAGACCCACAGCACCGGATCGTCGTTGCCGACCAGGCGACTGACCAGGCCGTGATGGGGGAGCACCTCGGCGAGCGCCTCCAGATGGGTGCGCCGTTCCCCGGTGTAGCCGCTCGCCACTCGCCGCCTCCAACCCTCGGCCCCTGCAGTGAGTCTCCCCAGCTCACCGCCCGGGCAACACGTTGGGGGCCAACATCGGAAAGGCTTGTTCATGGGGATGCGCATGCGTTCGAAGTCGAACGTGAGCGCATACGGCTCGATGAACCCGTTCGCGGGCGGGCCCTCGACACGGAAGCCGAAACCGTGCTCGAACCACGCGTCGGGCGCAGCCAGGTCGGCCCCTCGGGCAGCGCGAGGGCCACCACGTCCACGGCAGCCGGTCGAGCGCCGTCGCCCGGGGATCGGGATCCCTCGGCCGCCTCGAAGGCGGAGCGGTGAAGCCGAGATCGCCGCCCCCGATGTGACGAGAAGCTCCATCACGGTGCGGGAAGCTCCAGCACGGTGCGGTGGGACAGCAGGAAGCGGTCGCCCGGGCACCACATCGGACGCGCCGAGCCCCGGCCGTTCCGCGCAGGTGCAGCTTCCCGCGCAGGTGCAGCTTCCCGCTCGGGTGCAGCTTCCCGCGCAGTCCAGCCCGCTCGGGTGCAGCCTCCCGCACGGGTCCAGCTTCCTCCCGCACGGGTCCAGCTTCCTCCCGCACGGGTCCAGCTTCCTCCTGGACAGGTCCAGCTTCCCGGCCAGACACACCGACACGTTCACCGCGGCCACGTGACGACCAGCTCAGCCGATCGTGGACAGGAAACGCGACCGAACACCTCGCCCCTGCCTGGATGACCCTAGCCGCCGCCCAAGGCGGGGTGATTGACGGCGACCTGCGTGTTCCTGCTGTGATCGAACAGCCGTTCGGCTACGATGGATTTCGCCCGAGCCACGTCTTCCCCGGCAGTCGCATGAAAAATGTCGGTGGCAGGCCGTAGCTTTCACTCGACTGATCGGACCACGACCCTCCAGGGGGAGTTCCCATGGCTATCAACGACCGCGAGAAGGCCCTCGAGACCGCGCTCGCTCAGATCGAGCGACAGTTCGGCAAGGGCTCAGTCATGCGCCTGGGCGATGACGCCCGAGCTCCCATCGAGGTGATCCCCACCGGGTCGATCTCCCTTGACGTGGCCCTTGGCATCGGCGGCCTGCCGCGCGGCCGCATCGTCGAGATCTACGGCCCCGAGTCCTCCGGTAAGACCACGATCGCCCTGCACGCGGTGGCCAACGCCCAGCGCGCCGGCGGCATCGCGGCGTTCATCGACGCCGAGCACGCCCTCGACCCCGAATACGCCAAGAAGCTGGGGGTCGACACCGACGCCCTCCTGGTCTCCCAGCCCGACACCGGTGAGCAGGCGCTGGAGATCGCCGACATGCTGATCAGGTCCGGCGCCGTCGACATCATCGTCATCGACTCGGTGGCCGCGCTGGTGCCCAAGGCCGAGATCGAGGGCGAGATGGGCGACAGCCACGTCGGCCTCCAGGCCCGCCTCATGTCCCAGGCCCTGCGCAAGGTCGCCGGCGCGCTCAACAGCACGGGCACCACCGCCATCTTCATCAACCAGCTCCGCGAGAAGATCGGCGTCATGTTCGGCAGCCCCGAGACCACGACCGGTGGTAAGGCGCTCAAGTTCTACGCCTCGGTCCGGATGGACATCCGCCGCATCGAGACCCTCAAGGACGGCACGGAGGCGGTCGGCAACCGCACCAGGATCAAGGTCGTGAAGAACAAGATGGCCCCGCCCTTCCGCGTGGCCGACTTCGACATCCTCTACGGCGTGGGCATCTCCCGCGAGGGCGGCCTCATCGACATGGGGGTGGAGCACGGCTTCGTCCGCAAGTCCGGCGCCTGGTACACGTACGAGGGTGACCAGCTCGGCCAGGGCAAGGAGAACGCCCGCAACTTCCTGAAGAACCACCCCGACATGGCCAACGAGATCGAGAAGAAGATCAAGGACAAGCTGGGCGTGGGCCCCCGCCTCGACGCCCCGGCCGAAGCCGCCGCAGCCCCTGCCCCGGCCCCGGCAGCCGCTCCTTCCGGCCGCGGCTCGAAGTCCACCCCGAAGCCGGGTGACGTCTGATCGTCCACCCATGAGCGACTGTGCCCCCTCCCATGAGTGACCCGCACCGGCCACCGGCGCCCCAATCCGGGGGCGCCCGGCCCGCCCCTCCCCCCTCCCGGGGCCGCGACCTGGCCCGCTCGGCCGCGGACGGCTGGCCATCGGTCGACGAGTGGCGCGAGCACCGCACCCGCCAACGCGCCTCGGCCGAGAGCGAGGCCGCCACAGACAAGGAAGGAAACCGCGACAACCCCACCCCCACAGCCGCCCAGCACGCCACCGCCACCGGCGACCAGCACGACAAGCGCTCTGCCATAGACGGGCAGCACGACAACCCCACCGCCACAGGCGAATGGGACGATGAGCGTGCTGCCACAGACGGGCAGGACGATGGGCGCATCGCCACTGACGGGCAGCTCGATGAGCGCGCTGCCACAGACGGCCAGCACGACCAACGCACTGCCACAGACACGCAGCTCGATGAGCGCGCTGCCACGGACGGGCAGGACGCCGTGCATGCCGTCACGGGGGAGCCGGACGACATCCGTACCTCCATAGGTGGACAGGACGGCGTCCGCAACGACGATCATGTGACCACCGGCATCCGGGAGGCCACAGGCAACCTCTACCGGGAACGCACCGGCAGACACCCCTTCTTCGGGGACGACCCCGGCGATCAGGACGGCCCCCGCATCACCGCCGACACCCAGGCCCGCTCAGCCAGTCAGCACGATTCCCGCACAACCGCCGACACTCAAGCCCGCTCAGACGACGGGTACGACTCCCGCACAACCGCCGAGGCCCAGGCCCGCTCAGCCAGTCAGCACGATTCCCGCACAACCGCCGACACTCAAGCCCGCTCAGACGACGGGTACGACTCCCGCACAACCGCCGAGGCCCAGGCCCGCGCGAATGATCAGAGTGCACCCCGGATCACTGCGGAGGGCCAGCCCCTCGCAGACGATCAGCAGGATTCGCGCAACGACACCCAGGCTGGCCCAGACGCTGAGGCAGCCGGGCACCCCGGCGACGGTGACTCCGCTGACGCCGACCCGAGTCCTGCCGGCGCCGACCGGAGGGAATCGGACGGCGGATGGGTCACCACGCAGGTCTCGCATTCCGCCGACGAAGCCCTGCCTGCCGTGCTTGCCGGTCGGGGAGACGGCGGGTGGCACTCCGAAGTGCTCGCGGGCAGCAGCTGGTTCTCGGCCGAACAGCCGGACGACGGCGAAACCGGTAGGAAACGATCGGGCAGAGGGCGCCGATCCGCCCGCTCCAACGGACGAACCGGGCGAAATACCCGCGAGCGCGGCTGGCCATCCGAAGAACCGGACGCCGAAGGCCGTCCCGAAACCCGCCAAGACAGCGGGCCCTCCGCCGAAGCTGCGCAGCATGGCCACGACTTCGCCAGGGCGGCGCAGGACGGTGTTGATTCCGCTTGGTCTCGGAGATCAGGCGGATCCGGGCGGCGAGGGGGGAGGTCTCGCGGATCTGGGCTGAGTGGTGAGGGCTTTGGCGGAGGTGGGCAGGACGCTGATCCGGAGTCGGTGGCGCGGGCTATTTGTCTTCGTCTGCTCACTATGGCGCCCAAGACGCGGGCTCAGCTTGCCGAGGCGCTCCGGAAACGTGATGTGCCCGACGAAGCTGCCGAAGCGGTCCTCAGTCGCTTCTCCGAGCTGGGGCTGATCAACGACGAGGCGTTCGCTGCGGCCTGGGTCGACTCGCGACACCACGGGCGGGGGCTGGCCAAGCGTGCCTTGGCCGCTGAGCTACGTCATCGCGGCGTGGACACCGACACGGTCAAGGAGGCAGTCGAGCGGCTGGATCCGGACCAGGAGGCGGAGACGGCGCGGCGGCTGGTGGAGCGCAAGCTCGCCTCGACCCGGTCGCTCGACCCGCAGACCCGCACGCGGCGGCTGGCGGGCATGCTGGCACGCAAGGGGTACCCGTCGGGGCTGGCTTTCCGCGTCATCCGCGAGGCGCTTGAGCAGGAGGGGATCGAGATGGATGAGGACTTTCCGTAACATCTCGTGCTCCACGGCGGGTCTCGGATCCACGGCTGGCCTCGGCTCCGCGGCTCGTCCCTGCTCCACGGCGGGTCTCGGATCCACGGCGGGTCTCGGATCCACGGCGGGTCTCGGCTCCACGGCTCGCCTCGGCTCCGCGGCTCGTCCCTGCTCCACGGCGGGTCTCGGCTCCACGGCTCCCCCCGGCTTCACGGCTCGCCTCGGGCTTCACGGCGGGTCTCGGCGCCACGGCTCGCCTTACCTTCGCGGCTCCGCGGGTGGCTCCGGCTCCTCGGCTGGTTCCGGATCCAGGCTCTCTCCAACGGCCCGGAGGAAAGGCGCTGGGGTGGTGGTCGGCCGCTTCTCTCCTACAACGCCCGCAGCTACGACCGATGGCCGAAGGGCCCCACCGGGTCGCGATGAACTGGCCTGGCTCTGCCCATCGTGATGAATGAGCACAGCCCCGTGGCCAGCTTCCGTGGTTAGCCCAACCCCGTGGCCAGCTCCCGTGGGTAGCCTCGTGGTCGGCTCCCGTGGGTCGTCGGCTTCCGTGGGTCGTCAGGTTTCCGAGGCTCGTCGGGCTTTCGTGGGTCGTCGGGGTTCCGTGGGTTCACGCGTTCTGGGGCTCCCTTGTTCTGTGGGGCCCGCGCTCCACGGTTTCCTGGGGCCACCTGCGGCTCCCCGCGTTTTTACTGGGTTGCCCCGTTGTGTGGCTCGTCTCGTTGTGTGGCTCGCGCGTTCGGGGGGCTTGTCGCGTTGTGTGGATCTGGGGGTCTCTGGGGCGGGGGTTTTCGTCGGATTGCTAGGGCTGCATGTGCTCATGCAGCTGCATCTGCGAATGCTGCAGGGATTGCGGGTGCATATGCGGATGCGGGTGCTTTTGCACTCGCACAGGGTCCCTTGTCCATGCGCGTCCCCTGTCTTGCCTGTAGGTGTCGGTAGAGATGCAGGCCCGTAAGACACGCTTGATGACGCGTTTGCTTGCTCGTGACCTGTTCGACGCATAACCTCGACGGCAGTGAGGAGTTACTCCGCGCAGTGCGGATTGCCATACCGGTGAATGACGGACGAACGAGGCTGGTTGATCTAGGCGGGCGAGGTGTCGGCTTTGCGAGTCGACGCCCGGTCAGCCTTGGCTGTATATCGATCCAGACGCCGACCGGGCTATTCGTGGCGCGCTTGTGACCCCTCCCGTTTGTGGCCGCGTTATGAGGTGTTGACGACGCGAGGAGGGCGGGGCGCACATGGGGCCGCTTGTCGTGGTGCTGATGGTGGCGGTGCTCGTGCTCGCGTTCGGGATGATCGTCGCGCTTCTCGTCGTCATAAGGCGCACCTCGAGCAGTCTGCCACGCGTGTCCAAGGCCACTCCCGAGCAGCAGCAAGCCGTACACGAGGAGCTTGAGCAGGCGCGGGAGGAGGCGCGGGAGATCCGGCACAAGGCCGAGACCGACGCCCAGGAGATTCTGCGCAGGTCGGAGGCCGCGGCCGAGAGCGCGGCGCAGATGCGGCGGGAGGTCGAGGAGGAGAGCCGGATACTCAAGTCCGAGCTCAAGGCGCTGCGCGCCGACCTGGAGCGCCGGGAGGCCCGGCTGGCCGAGCGGGAGCAGCGGCTGGACGAGGAGGCCAGGCGGCAGTCCGAGCGGGACAGGAAGCTGGCCGAGACCGAGGTCGAGCTGGCCGACCGGCGCGAGGAGCTGCTGCAGGTCGAGGAGGAGCGGCGGGCCATCCTCGAACGGGTCGCCGGGCTGACCGGCGACCAGGCCAAGGCCGAGCTGGTCAAGGAGATCGAGAACCAGGCCAAGCGCGAGGCCGCGCTGATCGTCCGGGAGATCGAGAGCGATGCCCGCAAGGAGGGCGAGAAGCGGGCCACCAAGATCGTGACGCTGGCCGTGCAGCGGGTGGCGGCGGAGCAGACAGCGGAGTCGGTCGTCAGCGTGCTGCATCTGCCCGGAGACGAGATGAAGGGCCGGATCATCGGGCGCGAAGGGCGAAACATTCGGGCCTTCGAGTCCACGACCGGCGTGAATCTCATCATCGACGACACCCCTGAGGCCGTGCTGCTGTCGTGTTTCGATCCCGTGCGCCGGGAGACGGCCCGGCTGACGCTGGAGAAGCTCGTGCTGGACGGGCGCATCCACCCGCAGCGCATCGAGGAGGCGCACGATCGCAGCCGCCAGGAGGTGCAGGATCTGTGCGCGCGGGCCGGCGAGGACGCCCTGGTCGAGCTGGGGATCACCGACATGCATCCCGAGCTGACGCTGCTGCTCGGGCAGCTCAGGTATCGGACGTCGTACGGGCAGAACGTGCTCAAGCACCTGATCGAGTCCGCGCACATCGCCGGGATCATGGCCGCCGAGCTGAGGCTGAACCAGGCGCTCATGAAGCGCTGCGCCCTCCTCCACGACATCGGCAAGGCGCTCACGCACGAGGTCGAGGGCAGCCACGCGCTGATCGGGGCGGAGATCGCCCGCAGGTACGGCGAGGAGGAGGACGTGGTGCACGCCATCGAGGCGCACCACAACGAGGTCGAGGTGCGTACCGTCGAAGCGGTTCTCACGCAGGCCGCCGACGCGATCAGCGGCAGCCGTCCGGGCGCCCGCCGCGAGTCCCTGGAGGCGTACGTCAAGCGGCTGGAGCGGCTGGAGGAGATCGCGCAGTCGTACGAGGGCGTGGAGAAGGTCTTCGCCATGCAGGCCGGGCGGGAGATCCGGGTCATGGTCAAGCCGGATGCGATCGATGACATCCAGGCGCAGGTGATCGCCCGTGATGTGGCCAAGCAGGTGGAGGAGGAGCTGACGTATCCGGGGCAGATCCGCATCACCGTGGTGAGGGAGTCCCGGGCCACCGAGTTCGCGAGGTAGGCCGGGCCCCCGTCGCCGGTGCCGGTCTGGAACACTGCGGCGGGTGCACGGCTCGACCGTCGTTCGTGGAGGGCCGGCGGGAGTGGAGGGCCGGCGGGAGTGGAGGGCCAGCGGGTCGGCGGGTCGGCGGGTGTGGTGGGTCAGCGGGTCGGCGGGCAGCGGGGGCGGAGGGCCAGCGGGGGTGGAGGGCCGGCGGGCGTGGGGGTGCCTGAGGGAGGCTGAGGCGCCGGGGTACGCCCGCCGGGGTCTGACAATCGGGCGAGCGTCAGGCCAGGCGGATGCGGGGGTCGAGGAGTCCGTACGCCACGTCCACCAGCAAGTTCGCCACCACCACCGCGGTCGTCGCCAGCGTGACCACGCCCATGATCACGGGCAGGTCGCCGCTGACGAACGCCTGCACCACCGCCTGCCCCACGCCGCCCAGCCCGAAGACCGACTCCGTCACCACCACCCCGCCGATGAGCGTGCCGACGTCCACCCCGAGCTGCGTCACCACCGGTGTGAGCGCCGCCCGCAGGCCGTGCCGGTAGATCACGCGCCGCTCCGGCACCCCCTTGGCCCGGGCCGTGCGGATGTAGTCCTCGCCGAGCACGTCCAGCATGGAGCCGCGGGTGAGCCGGGCGTACGACGCCGCCTGGACCGTGGCCAGCGTGATCCACGGCAGGATCAGGTGACGGGCCCATTCGGCGGGGTTCTGCGAGAACGGCACGTACGAGTCGGGCGGCAGGACGGGCACTCCCGCCATGGTGAGCTGGAAGAACAGGAAGTACAGCAGCAGCAGGCCCACCACGAAGGTCGGCATGGAGACCCCGGCCAGCGCCAGCAGCGTCAGGCCGCGATCCACCAGCGACCGGGCCCGGGTGGCGCTGAGCACCCCCGCGCCTACGCCGAGCGTGAACCACAGCGCCGCGCCCCCCAGCACCAGCGAGAACGTCGGCGGGAAGTCGGCGGCCAGCAGCTTGCCGACCGATTCGCCGGAGAAGTACGACTGGCCGAGGTCGCCGTGGAGCAGCCTGCCCAGGTAGTCCAGGTACTGGACGAGGGTGGGCCGGTCGAGGCCGAGGTTGTGGCGGATCAGCTCCACCTGCTCGGGAGTGGCCTGCCGCCCGGCCAGCGTCCTGGCGGGATCGCTCGGCGCGACGAAGAACAGCAGGAACGTCCCGAGGGTGACCAGCCAGAGCACCAGCAGGCCGAGCAGGGCCCGGCGCAGCAGGAACGCGCGTAGCATCACGCCCCCTTACGCGTACGGCGGCGGCGGCCGAACAGGCGCTCCATCCGCGGATCGATGGCGTCCCTGATCCCGTCGCCCACCAGGTTGAACGCGAGGGTGGTGACCAGCAGCGTGGCGGCCGGGAACCCCAGGTACCAGTACGCCACCCGGTAGAACCCCTGCGCCTCGCTCAGCAGGTTCCCCCACGACGGGGTGGGCGGGACGATCCCCAGCCCCAGGTACGACAGCGTCGACTCGAACACGATGGCCGCCGGCACCAGCAGCGTGGTCAGCACGATGACGGGAGCGAGCAGGTTCGGCAGGATGTCCACGAACATGATCCGGAAGTCGCCGGCCCCCATGGACCGGGCCGCCTCGACGTACTCGCGCTCCTTCACCGACAACGTCTGCCCGCGCACCACGCGGGCGATGGCCGCCCACGAGTAGAACGCGATCACCCCGATCGTGGCGGTCAGCGAGGGCCCGGCGATGGACACCACCGCGATCGCGAAGATCAGGTACGGGAACGACAGCACCACGTCCATGAGCCGCGACAGCACGGTGTCCACGACGCCGCCGTAGTATCCGGCCAGCAGCCCGACGACCACCCCGACCAGTGCCGCCAGGCCGGTGGCGACCACGCCGACGAGCAGCGAGACGCGGGCCCCGTACAGGACCCGGATGAACAGGTCGCGCCCGAGCCGGTCGGTGCCGAACCAGAACTCCCCGTTCGGCGGCACGGGCAGCCCCTGGGCCGTGATGCCGGTGTCGCGGAACTGGTCGTCGGGGCCGTGGCCGTTCCAGGCGGCGATGAGCGGCGTGGCCAGCGCCAGCGCGCACAGCAGGATGACGACCAGGCCGGAGACCATGGCGACCCGGTCGGTCCTGATCCGGCGCCAGGCGAGTTGCCAGGGCCCGCGCCCGGCTATCGCCTGGGAGGTGACGGCGCCCGGTCTGATCTCGGTGAGTGTCATACGACCACCTCAATGGGGAAGTGGCAGGCAGCGGCCCTTTCAGACGGCCCCTCGAGCTGGGGCTCCACGGACGAGCAGACCTCCTGGGCCCGCGGGCAGCGCGGATGGAACCGGCACCCGGACGGCGGATCGATCGGCGAGGGCACGTCCCCGGTGAGCACGATCCGCTGCCGCCGCTCCGCCTCGTCCGGGTCGGCCACCGCCGTGGCCGACAGGAGCGCGTTCGTGTACGGGTGCCGCGGCCGTTCGTACACCGGCTCCGCGTCCCCCAGCTCGACCACCTTGCCCAGGTACATGACCGCGATCCGGTCGCTGATGTGCCGCACCACGGACAGGTCGTGGGCGATGAACAGGTACGTCAGCCCGAACTCGGCCTGCAGGTCCTTCAGCAGGTTGAGGATCTGCGCCTGGATGGACACGTCGAGCGCCGACACCGGCTCGTCGCAGATGATCAGCCGGGGCCGCAGCGCGAGCGCCCTGGCCACCCCGATCCGCTGCCGCTGCCCGCCGGAGAACTCCGCGGGGAAGCGGTTGTAGTGCTCCGGATTGAGCCCGACCCGCTCCATCAGCTCCTGCACGGTCCGGCGGAGCCGCTCGCCGCTCATGACGCGGTGGATCACGAGCGGGTCGGCGATGATCGACCCGACCCGCCGGCGCGGGTTCAGCGAGCCGTACGGGTCCTGGAAGATGACCTGGATGTCGCGGCGGTAGGGCCGCATGCGCTTCCTGGGCAGGCTCGTGATGTCCGCGCCGTCGAACCGCACGCTGCCGGAGGTGACCGGATGCAGCCCGGCGACGCAGCGGGCGAGCGTGGACTTGCCGCAGCCGGTCTCGCCGACCAGGCCCAGCGTCTCGCCGGGGGCGAGCGCGAAGCTGACCCCGTCGACCGCTTTGACCTGCCCGACCACGTGCTTGACCAGCGCGCCCGTGGTGATGGGGTAGTGCTTGACCAGGTTCGAGACTTCGAGCAGCATCACGACTCCTTCGCCTTGAGCCGCAGCGCGTCGGCCGCCGCGCCCAGCCCGACCGCCTCGTGCGGCAGCCAACAAGCTGAGGCGTGGCTGCCCTCACCTGTGACCGTGGCCAGGGGCGGGCGTTCGGCCGAGCAGACCGGCATCGCGTACGGGCAGCGCGGGTGGAACGCGCACCCGGACGGCAGCGCGATCAGGCTGGGCGGCGAGCCGGGGATGGGCCGCAGCCGCCCGCCCCGGTCCCCGCTGCTGCCGGGGATCGACTCCAGCAGGCCCTTGGTGTACGGGTGGTGCGGCCGGTAGTAGAGCGTGCGCCGGTCGGCCCGCTCCACGGCGAGCCCGGCGTACATGACCAGCACCTCGTCGGCCATGCCCGCCACCACGCCGAGGTCGTGGGTGATGAGGATGAGCGCGATCCCGAACTCCGCCTGCACCCGTGTGATGAGCTCCAGGATCTGCGCCTGCACGGTCGCGTCGAGCGCCGTGGTCGGCTCGTCGGCCACGATCAGCTTCGGGTTGAGCGCGAGCGACATCGCGATCATCGCCCGCTGCCGCATGCCGCCGGAGAACTGGTGCGGGTAGTCGTCCACCCGGCGGTCCGGCCGGGGGATGCCGACCAGGCCGAGCAGCTCGACCGCCCGCCTCCGGGCCTCGGCGCGCGAGGTGCCCGGCCGGTGCACCCTGATCAGCTCCTCGATCTGCCAGCCCACCTTGTAGAGCGGGTGCAGGCTGGTCAGCGGGTCCTGGAAGATCACGCTGATCTCGGCGCCGCGGATGTGGCGCAGCCGTTCGCCGTCGAGTTCGAGCAGGTTGACGCCGTCGAACACGGCGCTGCCCGAGATGTCGGCCCCGGGGGTGAGCCCCAGGATGGCCTGGGTGCTCACCGTCTTGCCGCTGCCGGACTCGCCGACGATCGCCAGCGTGCGGCCGCGTTCGATGCGGAACGACAGCCCCCGCACGGCCTGCACCACGCCGTCGGACGTGGGGAAGGCCACGCGGAGGTCGGTCACCTCGAGCAGGCTCATCACGGGTTGTTGGGGTCGAGCCAGAGGTTGGTGAAGTCGTAGAGCTGGAACGCCGGCAGGTACAGGGCGTTCTGCACGCGCTTGCTCTTGTAGATCGGCGTGTTCTGGTTGTTGAGCGGCACGATCACCGCGTCACCCATGACCGCCGTGTCGACCTGGTGCCACAGCGCGGCCGCCTTCGTCTGGTCCTGCTCGGCCAGCGCCTGCTTGATCAGCGAGTCCACCTTGGGGTTGCTGTAGCAGCCGTAGTTGCTGGTGCCGGGGTTGCAGTTGGTCTCGAACAGCGGCTGGACGACCGCGCGGCCGTTGTTGCCGTACCAGTCGGGGACCCAGCCGGGCGCCGAGATGTCCCACTTGCTGGCCTTGGCGATGGACGGGTTCTGCAGGAAGGCGCCGTAGTAGTCGCCCTGCCGGACCGGCAGCCCCTTCACCGTGATGCCGCACTTCTGCAGGTCCGCCGAGTACGACTGGAAGTTGGCCGGGTGGTTGCCCGCGTTGCGGAAGGCGCCGATGAGGGTCAGCCCGTTGGGGTAGCCGGCCTCGGTGAGCAGCTGCTTGCACCTGGCCGGGTCGCCCGCGTCACCAGGGCTCGGGTACGGGTTGTACTCCTGGTATCCGATGTTGCCCGGCGGGATCGCGGTGTGCAGCGGCGTGGCCACGTCGGAGCCGCCGTAGACCTTGGCGATGGCGACCTTGCTGACCGCGTACTCGATGGCCTGGCGGACCTTGAGCTTGCCCATGGCGCCGCCGGCGTTCTTGCTCTGCAGGTTGAAGACGATGTACGGGTTGCTCACCGCGCCCGGGAAGATCGTGAAGTTGGGATCGCCGGAGCTCTTGAGCCGCGGGATCTGCGCGGTGGGCACCGGCAGGTCCCATGACAGGTCGGCGCTGCCGGCCTCGAGCTGCTGCTGCACCGCGTCCGGCTCGTTGACGCCCATCTTGACCTCGATGGCGTCCACGTACTGGTGCCTGATCGGGTCCGACTCCTGCTTCCAGGCCGGGTTCCGCTCCAGCCTGATCGACTTGGTGGCCACGTACTGGGTGATCCGGTACGGGCCGTCGGAGATCGTGTGCTGGCGGAACGTGGCGTCGTCCGGCACGTACTGGTCGTACTCCTTGGGCGCGGCCACGGAGAAGTTCAGCGCCAGGATGTTGAGGAAGTCGCTGGCGGGCTGGGTCAGCGTGAACACCAGCGTCTTGTCGTCCTTGGCCTGGACGCCCGCGATCTCGCGGGAGTTCTGGAAGCCGGCCAGCGCCGCGGCGGTGGGCTTGGCCTTGGTGAACGCCTTGGTGTACGCGTCGCAGTACGCCTTCATGCCCTTGATCGTGCTCGTGTAGTAGCCGGGCGCGCCGGAGCCCGCCACCGGGTTGCAGATGCGCTTGAAGCCGCGGACGAAGTCGCCCGCCGTCACCTCGCGCGGCGGCTGCGTGTCCCACTGCACGCCGTCACGGAGCTTGATCGTGTACGTGAGGCCGTCGGCGCTCAGGCCGCCGTTGCCCGTCGTGGGCAGTTCGGAGGCGACATCGGGGACGAGCGCGAAGCCCTTGGTGGTGTCGGACCCCTTCGCCACCCCGTTGAGCCCGAAGAGCCCGCGGGCGTACGTGCGCAGGATCCCGTTGGTGACCGTGTAGTACGAGCTGGTGGGATCGAGGTGATCGACGTCCCCGCCGCCCACGAGCCTGAGCGTGCCCCCGGAAACCGGCTGGCCGGGGGCGGCGGAGGTGGGCGGGGCGGAATTCCTGGCTCCGGTGTCCGTCTGGCAGGCGGTGGCGAACAAAGTTGCGAAGACCGCCACGGCAATGCTGAAATGGCGCATGCTGGCCATCTGGCCTCCCTCGTGCCGAGATGCGGGGCGTGCATGGCTGGCCGTGTGGGGCGTGCGCCGTGGCCGCGGAGCACGTCCCACCTTGCATGGTCACGCGCGAGGGAGCGCAATTGAAAAGCCGGTTATGCAACCGATGATGATTAGCGACTGGCAAGTAATATCGATTTGGTACGAATTCTGTTAAAGAATTACGACATTAGCTAAAAAGCTGCTGGTAGAAGGCCAATTCGGCGGCCAGCGCGGCCACCCGCGTCTCCGTGCGGCGGAAGCCGTGCGACTCGCCCTCGAACGCCAGATACGTGCACGGCACGCCGCGCTCCGACAGCGCGTCCGCGAACGCCGTCGACTGCTCGGGCGGCACCACGGGATCGTCGAGCCCCTGCAGGAGCAGCATGGGGCAGCTCACGCCGCCCACGAGGGCGAGCGGCTCGCGGGAGGCGTACACCTGCGGGTCCTCCGGCCCCACCAGCCACTCCACGTAGCGTGACTCGAAGTCGTGGGTGTGCGCCGCGAGGGGCGCGAGCGCGCTGACGCCGAAGTACGACACCCCGCCGGCGAACACGTCGGACCGGCAGCAGGCCGCCATCACGGTCCACCCGCCCGCGCTGGCCCCGCGCACCGCGATCCTGCCCGGGTCGGCCAGCCCCTCCGCGGCCAGCCACCGGGCGGCGGCGATCGTGTCGGCCACGTCCACCAGCCCCCACTGCCCCTTCAGCCGCTCGCGGTAGGCCCTGCCATAGCCGGTCGAGCCGCCGTAGTTGACGTCGAGCACGCCGATGCCGCGCGAGGTCAGGAACGCCTTCTCCAGGTCGAGCGCGGTGTCGGCGTGCGCGGTCGGCCCGCCGTGCACGAAGATCACATAGGGCGGCGTGCCGTCGGTCGCCGGACCGTACGGCGGGTAGAGGAAGGCGGGCGCGGGCGACTCGACCGCGCGTGGAACGGGCAGCAGAGCCTGCTCGGGCAGCCGCGAGAGGTCGCTCTTGAGCGCGCCGGCCACGCCGGAGGCGACGTCCACGCTGACGACCGACCGGGGGAGCGTGGGGGCGTACCCGATGCCGACCACGGACGTGCCCTCGGCGGCCAGCGCCGCGTCCCACCCGTCGTAGGGCACCTCGAGGTCGGCGAGCGTGCCCGAGCCGGGGTCCAGCACGCCCAGCCGCAGGTCGCCGCGGCCGTGCAGGACCGCGAGGCGGCCGTCGCCGAGCACGGTGTACGGGTGCCCGCCCAGCCGCCACGGCGGCAGCGTGAACTCCTCCTCGGCGGCGTGGATCGCCCGCAGCCCGTCGCCGCGCAGGCCGACCTCGTAGAGGTTCCACCAGCCGGAGCAGTCGGAGACCAGGTAGAGGCTGGAGTCGTCCTTCCAGGCCGGGGCCAGCACCGACTCGGCCGGGCCGCCCTTCACCGTCCAGGCGCCGCCGCCCGGCAGCCGGGTGACGCGCAGCTCGGTGCCGTCCCAAGGCATGCGCGGGTGGTTCCAGCAGACGTAGGCCAGGTGCCGCCCGTCAGGGGAGAGGGCGGGGGAGGCGTAGAAGTCGCTGCCGGTGGCCCACTCGTGGATCTCGCCGGCGTCCAGCGAGATCGACACGATCGCCCGGGTGACCTTGCCGTCCTCGGCGTGGTGCTCGCGGACGCACCAGACCCGGCCGTCGCGCACCAGCGGGTCCGCGTAGCGGCACCCCTCGGCCGTGATGGGTTTCGGATCGCCGTAATCGCCCAGAATGTACAGGCGCTGGTCTTTGAAGTTGGCGAAGACCACTTCGCCCCCTGGCGTGATGGCATACGGTCTTCCGCCGTACTCGTGGACTCTGGTACGCGCGCTCCACGGGGCCCGCAGCAGGTCGTGCAGGGTGCCGTCGGCGTCGCGGCGCACGATCGTGGTGCGCCCGCCCTCGTCCGGACGGTCCTCGGTCCACCAGATCCGGCCATCCTGGGCCGTGGGCCAGCCGGGGCGCACGCCGGAGGCGGCCACGTCTCTGGTCGAGATGGGGGAGGGCCAGAAAGGCATACCCGCATCCTGCCGGAAGATCGGCAACGGCGTGGGGCGGTCCCCACAGTTCAGGGGCACCCCACGGGCGCCGGCCGGTGCGACGGCAGCTTGAGCCCCGTCTTGCCGAACCACCTGCGCAGCAGCCGCGTGGCCGTGCCGTCGTGCCACATCTCGGCGACCGCCTGGTCGACGGCCTCGCAGGTGGCGGTGTCGCCCTTCTTGATGCCGACTCCCCAGGTCTCGTCGCTGACGGGGTCGTTCAGCAGCCGGAAGTGGCCCGGCTCCTGCTCGGCGAAGCCCGCCAGGACCAGGTTCTCGGTGCTGACCGCGTCGAGCCGGCCCTCGGCGAGCTTGCGTACGCAGTCGGAGTAGTTGGCCGCGGGCACCAGCCGCATGGGAAGGCTCAGCTTGCCGTTGGGCGGGGGATCGACGATCCGCCGGTACGAGTTCGAGCCCTCCGCCAGGCAGAGCCGCTTGCCCCGCAGGTCGGTCACCTTCTTGATGCTGGTGTCGTCGGCGCGGACCATCGTGTCCTGCGGGGTGACGATGTAGGGCCCGCCGAACGTCACCTTGGGCAGGCGCGACGGGGTGATGCTGTAGCTGGCGACGATGAGGTCCGCGCTGCCGTTCTGGAGCAGCGCCTCACGGGCGGAGGAGGGCGACTCCCGCCAGGTGATCTGCACCTGCCGGCCGCGGGCGAGATGGTCGACGATGTACTTGGCCACGTCCACGTCGAAGCCCTCGGGAGGGCCGTCCCCGGTCTTCAGGCCCAGGCCCGGCTGGTCCCACTTGGTGCCGACGACGACCCGGCCGGCGTTCCTGATCTTGTCCACGACGGTGGCGTAGGAGCCCGCGCCGCCGCACGCCGCGGCCAGTACCACCACGGCCGCCCCGGCGAGCGCCACCCCACGCATGGAGACAGTCTGGGGGCTGGGCAAACCGTGCGGGTGGTTCCAACAGAGAAATGGGGTGTTCTTGGAGATTTGCGGACGTACGGGCGCTGCTGCGCCCGTACGTCCGGTCACTCCACGGAACGGTCGGGGCCCAGCCCGGCGTCCTCGGTACCCTCACCCGCACCCACGCTGACCTCGGCCGAGCCCGGCGCCACGACCGGGGCGGCGGCCGTCTTACGGCTGCGCCTGCTGCGCCGCTCCAGCCACGTGGCCAGGTAGCTCAACGCCATGTTGAGCGCCACGTAGATGATCCCGATGACGATCGCCGCCGGGATGAGCGAGCCGAAGAAACGGGCCGGCAGGATCTTGAAGCCGGTGTTGAGCAGGTCGACGTAGGCGATGATGTAGCCGAGCGCGGTGTCCTTCAGCAGCACCACGAGCTGGCTGACGATCGCCGGCATCATCGCCGTGACGGCCTGCGGCAGCAGCACCAGGCGCATGACCTGGTTCTTGCGCATGCCCACCGCGAACGCCGCCTCCGACTGGCCGCGCGGCACCGCGTGCACGCCCGCCCTGACCACCTCGGCCAGCACCGAGCCGTTGTAGAGCATCAGGCCGACCACGACCGCCATGAACGAGTAGTCGCCGCTGCCGCCCACCGCCGGCGCGAGGTAGAAGATGAAGAAGATCAGCAGCAGCAGCGGGATGGCCCTGAAGACCTCGACCACCACGCCCGCCGGGACCCGGATCCAGGCGTGGTCGGAGAGCCTGGCCAGGCCGAAGACCGCGCCGAAGACCAGCGCGAGCACCGCGGCCACCGCGGCGGCCTGCAGCGTGCCGAGCAGGCCGGGGAAGATGTAGGTCTCCCACGTCTCCCACTGCAGGAACGGCTGCCAGATCTTGCCTTCCCACTGGCCCTTGGCGTCGAAGCCGCGGTAGATGCCGTACAGGACGGCGCCCACGGCCACGACGCTGATCACCGTGAGGAGGCCGTTGCGCACCCGCGCGCGCGGCCCGGGGGCGTCGAACAGGACTGTGGTGCTCATCGCGCCACCGCCAGACGCCTGGCCAGCCGGCCGGTGAGGAAGCCGATGGGCAGCGTCACGGCCATGAAGGCGGCCGCGATGCCGAGGAAGATCGGGATCGACGCGCCGACCTGGTCGAAGGCTTCCTTCATCTTGCTCGCGGCCTCGAAGGCGGCCCCGCCGGCGGTCGCCACGGTCGTGTTCTTGATCATGGCGATCATCACGCTGCCGAGCGGGGCGATGACCGTGCGGAACGCCTGCGGGAGGATGATCATCCGCAGCGACTGCATGAACGTCAGCCCGATCGCCCTGGCCGCCTCGGCCTGCCCGAGCGGCACCGTGTTGATGCCCGAGCGCAGCGCCTCGCAGACGAAGGCCGCGGTGTAGGCCGACAGGCCCATCGCGACGATCCAGAACGAGTTGGTGGTGGGCACGTCGGAGAAGACGAGCCCGAGCTGGTCGCTGAGGCCGAGCGCGGAGAAGGCCAGCACCAGCGTGAGGGGGGTGTTGCGCACTATGTTGACGTAGATCGTGCCGGCCGCGCGCAGCACCGGCGTGGGGGAAACTCTCATCGCCACCAGGACGGTGCCGAGAATGAGCGAGGCGATCGCGGCCACGAGGGAGAGCTTGATGTTCTCCAGGAACCCCAGCGCGAGGTCGGGCGCGTATCTAATCAGATCTTCCATCGTGCTCCACCGCATAGGGGAGCGGCGGCCGGTTCACCGGCCGCCGCCTCTGGTGTGATCAGCTGCAACCCTCGGCGGGCGGTGCCGTCTCCGACAACTTCAGGCCCTGGATGCCGCCGAACCACTTGTCCAGCAGCTGCTTCATGGTGCCGTTGTCCCACAGCTTCTTCACCGCGGTGTTGACGGCCTCACACGTCTTGGTGTCGCCCTTCTTCAGGCCGACGCCGTACTTCTCGTCCGTGAAGCCCTGGCCGAGCACCTTGAAGCTGCCACCGGCCGCCTGGGCCTGCTTGGCGAAGCCCGCCAGGATCAGGTCGTCGGTGGTGACGGCGTCGAGGTTGCTGCCGGTCAGCTTCTGCACGCACTCGGAGTAGTTGGCCGCGTCGACGGTGGTGGCGTCGATGTCGAGCTTGCCGTCCGGCGGCGGGTCGGTGATCCGCTTGTAGGAGTTGGAGCCGGCCGCCTTGCAGATCTTCTTGCCCTTGAGGTCCTGCGGGGCGTTGATCGCGGTGTCGTCCTTGCGGACCATCACGTCCTGGTGGGCGACGACGTAGGGGCCACCGAAGGTGACCTTGCCCTTGCGCTCCTCGGTGATGGAGTAGGTGGCGAAGATGATGTCAACGGTGCCGTTCTGGAGGAACGGCTCGCGGTTGGAGGAGGCCGACTCCTTCCATTCGATCTGCGGGTCCTTGCCGCCGTTCATCTCCTTCAGCACGGCCTTGGCCACGTCGACGTCAAAGCCCTCGGGCCCGTTGCTGCCCTTCAGGCCCAGGCTCGGCTGGTCCCATTTGGTGCCGACCACGATCGTGCCGCCGTCTTTGACCTTGTCCACAACGTTCGCGTAGGTCTTGCCCCCGCCGCCGCAAGCGGTCAGACCGGCGGCGAGTGCCGCAAGCGAGAGCACTGCTCCCGTTCGACGCATGTGCATGTGTACCTGCCTCAATGATCAGTGCGTGAGGATCTTGGAAAGAAAGTCACGCGCCCGGTCTGTCTGCGCGTTGGTGAAGAACTCGTCGGGAGTGTTCTCCTCCACGATCTGGCCGTCGGCCATGAAAACCACCCTATTGGCAGCTCTCCGGGCGAAACCCATCTCGTGAGTGACGACCATCATGGTCATCCCGTCGCGAGCCAGCCCGATCATGACATCGAGCACCTCCTGCACCATCTCGGGGTCCAGAGCGGAGGTCGGCTCGTCGAACAGGATCATCTTCGGCTCCATGGCCAGCGCCCTGGCGATGGCCACGCGCTGCTGCTGGCCGCCGGAGAGCTGGGCCGGATATTTGTCCGCCTGCGCCGCGATGCCCACGCGCTCCAGCAGCTCCATCGCCCGCTTGTTGGCCGCATCTTTAGAGACGCCGCGCACCTTGAGGGGGCCGAGCGTGACGTTGTCGCGGATGGTCTTGTGCGCGAACAGGTTGAACGACTGGAAGACCATGCCGACGTCGGAACGCAGCTTCGCCAGTGCCTTGCCCTCCTGGGGGAGCACCTGACCGTCAAAGATGATCTGGCCCTCGCTGATCGTCTCCAGACGGTTGATCGTGCGGCAGAGCGTGGACTTGCCTCCGCCCGAGGGACCGATAACGACCAGCACCTCGCCGCGGGAGACGGTCAGGTTTATGTCCTTCAGGACGTGCAGCGCCCCAAAGTATTTGTTGACGTTCTCCAACCGTACGAGTGGAGCGTCGTTACCGTTCTCCGTCATGCGTCAAACCGTAGACGCTCTCAAGAGTACTGGTCACTAACCAAGCAATACCGATCCGATCACATCATGCCATCAAGCTGGCCTTTTAGCGCAGCCGGGACTGTCCGGAGCCGGACAGCGACTACCCTTGAACGTGCCATGACTGTGACCCAGGAGGGCGCCCGCACGTATGAAGTGCGCACATACGGGTGCCAGATGAACGTCCACGACTCCGAGCGGCTGTCCGGTCTGCTGGAGGACGCCGGCTACGTGCCGGCTCCCGAGGGGGAGACCGCCGACGTGGTCGTGTTCAACACGTGCGCCGTGCGGGAGAATGCTGACAACCGCCTCTACGGCAACCTCGGCCATCTCCGGCCCGCCAAGGTGAGCAACCCGCGCATGCAGATCGCGGTGGGCGGCTGCCTGGCGCAGAAGGACCAGGGCGAGATCGTCCGCAAGGCGCCGTGGGTCGACGTGGTCTTCGGCACCCACAACATCGGCTCGCTGCCGGTGCTGCTGGAGCGGGCCCGCATCGAGGGCGAGGCGCAGGTCGAGCTGAAGGAGTCGCTGGAGGTCTTCCCCTCCACGCTGCCCACCAAGCGCGAGTCCGCCTACGCCGCCTGGGTGTCCATCTCGGTCGGCTGCAACAACACGTGCACCTTCTGCATCGTGCCGTCGCTGCGCGGCAAGGAGAAGGACCGCCGCCCCGGCGACATCCTCGCCGAGGTCCGGACGCTGGTCGACCAGGGCGTGCTCGAGGTCACGCTGCTGGGCCAGAACGTCAACACCTACGGCGTCGAGTTCGGCGACCGCCTGGCCTTCGGCAAGCTCCTGCGCTCGTGCGGCACGATCGACGGCCTGGAGCGCGTGCGCTTCACCTCGCCCCACCCGGCGGCCTTCACCGACGACGTCATCGCCGCCATGGCCGAGACGCCCAACGTCATGCACCAGCTCCACATGCCCCTGCAGTCGGGCTCCTCGCGCGTCCTGCGCGCGATGCGCCGCTCCTACCGGGCCGAGCGCTACCTCGGCATCATCGAGCGGGTGCGCGCGGCCATGCCCGACGCGGCCATCTCGACCGACATCATCGTCGGCTTCCCGGGGGAGACCGAAGAGGACTTCCAGGCCACGCTCAACGTGGTCCGCGAGAGCCGCTTCGCCAACGCCTTCACCTTCCAGTACTCCATCCGCCCCGGCACCCCGGCGGCCACCATGCCCGACCAGGTGCCCAAGGAGGTCGTGCAGGAGCGCTACGAGCGGCTCGTGGCCCTGCAGGAGGAGATCTCCTGGGAGGAGAACAAGAAGCAGGTGGGGCGCACGCTGGAGGTGCTGGTCGCCGAGGGCGAAGGCCGCAAGGACGACGCCACGCGCCGCCTTTCTGGCCGCGCCGCCGACAACCGCCTGGTCCACTTCGCGGTCGGCGCCGAGACGCCGCGGCCCGGTGACATGGTCACGGTCGAGGTCACGTACGCGGCCCCGCACCACCTGGTGGCCGACGGCGCGGCGGCGACGGTCCGGCGCACGAGGGCCGGCGACGCCTGGGAGGCCCGCCAGGGCGGCGCGAAGCCGGCGCCGGGAGTTCTGCTGGGCATGCCCACCATCGGCCGCCCGGCCCCTGCCCCCGCCGCCCCTTCCGGAGCCTGCTCGGCGCACTGAACGCCGCCCTGGGTCCCGCCGCCCCGGTCAGTGGGTGAGGCGGTTCAGGTAGGCGTAGCAGGGCTGCCGGCGGAAGTCGTGGAACGTGGCGCAGGGGTCGGCCCCTCCCGAGATCGCCGGGGGCGGGTCCGCGCGCCGGTCCGGCTCCGGGTCGGCGCGCACCTGCGGTGGTGCCTGGGGCGTGGGTGAGCTCGCCGGTGGAGGCACGGCCACCTCCCTCCGGGGTGGCGCCGAGCGCTTCGGGACCGTTCTCGCGGGCGGTGGCGGCGTGGCGATCGAGGCGGAAGGCCGGGGCATGGGGGCGATCCGGTCCGGGACGGGCGCCGGCGGGTCGCCGTAGATCGAGGCCGGCGGGCCCGGGTCGAGGGACGGTACGGCGTAGATTGAAGCCAAGGGGTCCGGGGTGATGGACGCCCCGGGGCCTCCGGGCGAGGGCACGGCCTGGATCCAGGACAGCGGCTCCAGGGTGGATTCCAGGGTGGATTCTTGGAACGATCCATGCGACTGATCCGGGGTCGGGGTCGCGGAAGAAGAATGCGATCTTGGGGTAAGCGGGCTTTTCTGATCGAATTCCGGTGGGCTTTGCGCGGGCGGTTCGGCGGAGTTGGTAAATGCCAGGAATATGCCCGTGATCGCGGTCGCGAGCACCCCGGCGACTCCGGCGACCGGTGCGAGGTGGGCGCGGCGACCTGGGTAAACGGATCCACGGGGGGACATGTCGTGATTCCTTTGTGATTGGTGTGCGAGCATTCATCCGTTGCGGCTAGTGTGGTCCATCACCCGCGGAAGCCGGTTAGCTTTCGCCGATACGACCGCAGGGAGCTGCACCACCATGCGAGATCCGATCGAGCCGGATCGTCAGGAGATCCTGTCCGGGCCCGGGGACACCCGCCTGGCGGAAAAACCCCGAAAGGGCACGAAGAAGACCATCGCCATCGCCGCCTCGGCGCTCGTCGCCGTGCTCGCGGCGGGCGGCGTCGGCTACATGCTGGCCGCGAACCCCACCGGCACCGCCCAGCCGGGCGGCGCCCGTCCCGCGCCCGCCCAGAGCACCGCGGGGAGCGAGGACCTCGGCGACGACGACGCCACCATGGGTGACGTCACCACCGACGCCCCCGAGGGCGATCCGGCGGCCGGCGCCCCCGACGACGCCCCCGACGACGGCAGCATGGGGGACGCCGCCCCCGACCTGGGCACGGGCGACGAGCCCACGGGCAGCGACCGCGGCACGGACTCCGCCCCGGGTGGCAAGCGGCCCGCCACGACGTCCCCCGCCAAACCGGGCCCCACGAAGTCGGCGCAGCCGTCCGACGGTGACAACCCGGCAGACGGTCCGGCGGGCGAGCTCAGCGGCCAGTGCTCCAAGAGCGGCTGCTGAGCCGGCCTGGTCAAGTGGCTCGCCGGTTATCGGTGGCATTGGCCCTACGGCGACAGCCGCCCCGGTCCGTAGGGTCGGATCATGACGACTGACAGAGCCTCCGCCCTGCGCGCGCTGCACGTGCCGGGAGACCCCGTGATCCTGCCGAACGTCTGGGACGCCGCCTCCGCCCTGGCCGTGCGGGAGGCCGGGTTCCCCGCGGTGGCCACCAGCAGCGCCGCCGTCGCCCGGGTCCTGGGGTACGAGGACGGCGAGCGGACGCCGGTCGGCGAGATGATGGCGGCCGTCGCCCGCATCGCCAGGGTCGTGGACGCGCCCGTCACCGCCGACATCGAGCGCGGCTACGGGCTCAAGCCCGCCGAGCTGGTCGAGCGGCTGCTCGCCACCGGAGCCGTGGGCTGCAACCTGGAGGACTCCAGCGCCGGCGGGCTGGTCGATCCCGGCGAGCAGGCGGACTTCCTGGCCGAGGTCCGGGCCGCGGCGGGGCAGGCGCTCGTGATCAACGCGAGGGTCGACACCTACCTGTTGGGCCCGAAGACGCGCGAGGCGGCGCTGGAGCGCGGGCGGCGGTATCTGGCGGCGGGGGCCGACTGCGTCTACCCGATCGGGCTGGCCGCCGAGGAGGAGATCCGGGCCCTGGTGAGCGAGCTGGGCGCGCCGGTGAACGTCTACGCCCGGCCCGGCGCCGCGGAGCCGGCGCGGCTCGCCGAGCTCGGCGTGGCCCGGATCAGCTTCGGCAGCGGTCTGCACCAGGCCGTCCACGTCCACGCCCAGGGGCTGTTCGCGAAGGTCAGGGCAGGTCGCAGTCCCTACTGAGCCGGCCGCCGCGTACGCTTGCCCCGTGCTTGTCGCCGCGGCCGTCTGCCCGCCCACCCCGCTGATCACGCTCCAGCTCGACGACCTCCGCTCGGCCTGTCACACGGCGATCGCCGCGCTCCACGACGCCGGTCCCGACGCGCTGATCGTGGTGGGCGGCGCGGAGACCGCGGCGGCGTACGGAGGCCAGGCGGCGGGCACCCTGCGCCCGTGGGGGATCGACGTCACGGCCGGCCGCGCGGACCCCGTGCTCCCGCTGTCGCTGACCGTGGGCCGCTGGCTGCTGGGCGACCGCGCCCCGGACGGCTTCCAGTCCGTCGCGCTCGACGCGCCGAGCGCGGAGTGCCTCCAATTGGGCGAAAAACTAGGAAAAATCGCGCAAAAGGTGGCGTTGCTGGTCATGGCCGACGGCTCCGCCTGCCTCAGCGCGAGGGCCCCCGGCAAGTACGACGAGGCCGCGGGACCGTACAACCACCTGATCGCGAACGCCGTCGCCCGGGCCGACCCCGCCGCCCTCGCCGCCCTCGACCCCGCGCGGGCGGACCGGCTGTGGGTCGGCGGGCGGGCCGCCCTCCAGGTGCTGGCCGGCGCGGCCGGCACGCAGGGGTACGAGAGCCGCCTGCTCATGGAGACGGCCCCGTACGGCGTGGGCTACTTCGCCGGCCTGTGGACCTGACGCCGCGGCACCGGGATCTTCATCAGGTCGCGGGCGAGCACGACCTCCCCGTCGAAGTGCCGGCGCACCTCCGCCACGAAGGCCGGCTCGTCGGCGAACCCGTAGCGCTCGGAGAAGTGCGTCAGCACCAGCCTGCGCACCCCCGCGTCCGCCGCCACCAGCCCCGCCTCGAACGCCGTCAGATGCCCGTACTCCTTGGCCAGCGCGCTCTCCGACGACAGGAACGTGCACTCGATCACCAGCAGGTCCACGCCCCAGGCCAGCTCGAACACGGTGTCGCAGAGCCGCGTGTCCATGACGAACGCCGCGCTCTGCCCCGGTCTGGGCACGCTGCACTGGTCGAGCGTGACCCCGCGCACGGAGCCGGTGCGCTGGAGCTCGCCGACCTCAGGGCCGCGGATGCCGTACGCGGCCAGCCGGTCGGGCAGCATCGTGCGGCCGGCCGGCTCCTGGACGCGGTAGCCGTACGACTCGACCGGGTGGGACAGGCGGCGCGCGGTCAGCGCGCCGACGGAGGCCAGGTCGCCGGAGAGCGGGTGCTCGGAGATCACCGAGGTGTCGGCGAAGGCGGCGGCGTGGCGGAGCCTGCGCCAGTATTCGGCGCCGGAGCCGGGGAAGACCGCGCGCACCGGGTGCCTGACCTTGTCACGCGCGATGCGCTGCACGACCCCGGGCACGCCCAGGCAGTGGTCGCCGTGGAAGTGCGTGACGCAGATCCAGTGCACGTCGTTCGCGCTCACCCCGGCGTGCAGCATCTGCCGCTGCGTGCCCTCGCCGGGGTCGAAAAGGAAGCCTTGTCCATCCCAGCGCAGAAGGTAACCGTTGTGGTTACGGTGTCTGGTAGGAACCGCGCTGGACGTCCCCAGCACCACCAACTCACGCGAGGACATGATGACCACAGTCTCGTTCGCCGAGGTGCCGACGCCGGTAGGGCCGTTCGTGCTGGCCGTCACCGAGGTCGGGCTCGTCGCGTCGGGCTGGAGGTCCCGGCCGCGGCTGGACGAGCGGCTCGGCCTGGCTGAAGTCCATGATGCGGATCGTACGGCCTTCGTGGTCGCCGAGCTGAACGCTTATTTCGCCGGCGAGCTGAAGACCTTCGAGACGCCGGTGGACTGGCGGCTGATGTCCGGCTCGCGGCTGCGGGTGCTCCAGACGCTGCACGAGGTCCCGTACGGCACCGCCGTCACGTACGGCGAACTGGCCACGCGCAGCGGCTCCGGCGTGCCCGCCCGCGGC
This sequence comes from Nonomuraea jabiensis, assembly GCF_014204795.1. Lineage (GTDB taxonomy): Bacteria > Actinomycetota > Actinomycetes > Streptosporangiales > Streptosporangiaceae > Nonomuraea > Nonomuraea jabiensis. Next base: position 5,564,508 of record NZ_JACHMB010000001.1, read on the forward strand.
ATCGGCTCGATCATGGGCTCCAACCCCATCCCCATCATCGTGCCCTGCCACCGCGTGATCGCGGGCAACGGCCTGGGCGGGTTCAGCGGCGGTGAAGGCGTGGAGACCAAGCGCTGGCTGCTCACCCACGAGGGGTACCTGCAGCCGACACTGCTTGACTTCTAGCAGACTTGCTCTTGTGCGCCAGCAGCCAGTCATCGCCGTCGTGGGCCCCACGGCGGCCGGGAAGTCCGACCTCGCCGTGGACATCGCGCTCCGCCTCGGGGGCGAGTGCGTCAACGCCGACTCCATGCAGCTCTACCGCGGCATGGACATCGGCACGGCCAAGCTCACCCCCGCCGAGCAGCGCGGGGTCCCGCACCACCTGCTGGACGTCTGGGACGTCACGGTCACGGCCAGCGTGGCCGAATACCAGAAGCTGGCCAGGCAGGTCATCGACGCCGTCGAGGTGCCCGTGCTGGTCGGCGGCAGCGGCCTGTACGTGCGGGCGGCCATCGACGAGCTGGAGTTCCCCGGCACCGACCCGGAGATCAGGGCCAGGCTGGAGGGCGAGCTGGCCGAGCGCGGCCCCGCCCCGCTCTACGAGCGCCTGCGCGACCTGGACCCGGTGGCCGCGGCGGCGATCCTGCCGAGCAACGGCCGCCGCATCGTCCGCGCGCTGGAGGTGATCGAGCACTCCGGGCGCCCGTTCTCGGCCACCATGCCGGGCTACGACGCCGTCTACCCGAGCGTTCAGATCGGCCTCGAGGTGCCCAGGCCGGAGCTGGACGAGCGGATCGCGCTCAGGGTCGAGCGCATGTGGCGGGCGGGCCTGGTCGAGGAGGTGCGGGGGCTGCTCGGGCAGGGCCTGGCCGAGGGCCGCACGGCGAGCCGCGCCCTGGGATACGCCCAGGTCATCCGCTTCCTGGAGGGGGAGTGGAGCGAGGAGCAGGCGATCGAGGAGACCGTCAGGACCACCAGGCGCTTCGCCCGCCGCCAGGAGTCGTGGTTCCGCCGCGATCCCAGGGTGCGCTGGCTGCCGTACGACGCGCCGGATCTGCTTGCGCGGTCCCTGGCGCTGATCTCCGCAAACCCGTTCGCATAAGCTTGTAAAATGCGGTTTCTTAAGGGGCACGGCACCGAGAACGACTTCATCATCCTTCCCGACCCTGGCGGAGAGGCGGGCGTGACCGCCTCGCTCGTCGCCAAGATCTGCGACAGGAGGGCCGGCATAGGGGCTGACGGCGTGCTGGTGGTGACGCGCACCAAGGAGAGCCCTGAAGTGGCCGAGCACGCCGCCGTGGCCGAGTGGTTCATGGACTACCGCAACGCCGACGGCAGCGTGGCCGAGATGTGCGGCAACGGCGTGCGCGTGTTCGCGCGCTACCTGCTCGACGAAGGGCTGGAGAAGCCCGGCGAGTTCATGCTGGCCACGAGGGGCGGCGTGCGCAAGGTCCGCGTCGAGCCCAACGGCGACATCACCGTCGACATGGGCAAGCCCGTCGTGCGCGGCGAGAGCGTGGCGACCGTCGGCGGCCAGGAATACCGGGGGATCCACGTCGACATGGGCAACCCCCACCTGGCCTGCGCCATCGGCGATCCCGTCGTCCAGCTCGACCTCCACTACCAGCCGGGCTTCGACACCGGCGTCTTCCCCGCCGGGGTCAACATCGAGCTGTTCAACCCCGTCGGCACCCGCCGCGCGGTCATGCGCGTCCACGAGCGCGGCTGCGGGGAGACCCGCTCCTGCGGCACCGGCACGGTGGCCACGGCCGTCGCCGCCGCAGCTCTGACGGGCGAGACCACCGGCACCTGGACGATCGAGGTGCCGGGCGGCACGCTGACCGTCGTCCTGGAGGAGGAGACGAGCTACCTTTCGGGCCCCGCGGTCATCGTGGCCCGCGGCGAGCTGATGCTTGCAGAATAATGTTCTCTTGAGGGATGCTGGGTCCACTTCGCGAACTGAGAGGTGGACCATGGCTGACCCACGCACCACCGCGAGGCAGGTCAAAGCGGCGATCGGCCAGTACGGCGGCGGGTTCATGATCTCCCGAGAGGCCAAGGCCGTCTGCGAGGAGTACGGCCTCGGCGCCCGCGAGCTCTACTTCCGGGGCCGCTGCGGCGTGCTCGGCGAATGCGACGCCGACGTGGTCAATTCGGTCGTCGTTTTCTTCCCGCCCGACCACGTCGAACAGAGCTGGAACGGCGGCCGCAAGCTCCCCGTCGAGCAGGCCGTCGAGCTGTACGCCGAGATCTGCAGGGCCTGGGGCCGGCGCAAGCTGGGCGGCTACGACGGCTGCGCGCGGCTCGCGGAGCTGCTCCAGCCGGTCGTCGAAGCCGCCCCGTGCGCGGGCGTCCCGCTGTTCGCGGGCTGGCGGGCCGTGCCGCTGCCCGACGACCCGCCCGCGCGGGCCGTACAGCTCATGCACGTCGTACGCGAGCTGCGCGGCGGATTGCACGCCAACGCCGTGATCGCGGCCGGCCTGCACCCGCTGGAGGCCACGCTCGCCAGCGGCCACGACGCGACACCGTTCGGGGCCACCACGGGAGAGATGATCGCCAGGTTCTTCCAGTGGCCGGAGCCGTACGCCACGCCGGGTCCGGACGTCGTGGCGCGCCGCGCCGCGGTGGAGGAGACGACGGACGACCTGATGGCACCGGCCTTTTCGGTCCTTGACAGCAGCGAAACGGACGAGCTGATCGGCCTTCTGCGTTTTGGGGACGCTCGTTGACCTGGCAGACTGGCTGCCCATGGACGTGGACATCTGGGCCTGGGTCGGCGAAACCCAGCAGCAGCTTTCCGAGGCGGGCAACGTTGGCCTCGCCATGGCGCTGGGAGACCTTCCCGCACAGGCCTATGAGGGCCGATACCCGCAGCTCGACGTCATGGCCCCGGCCATCGCGCAGCAGGCCGAGGCCCTTGAGCTGCCCTGGCTCGAGTTCTACGCCCGCTACTGGCACCTGATCGGCCGCATCGGCGACCGGGCGCAGGGCGCGGTCGCCCTCGACGACGCGCAGCAGCTGCTGGCGTTCGCCCAGCGCGAAGACGTACGCGAGTGCCCGGCCGCCCCGGCGGCGGTCGAGGCCCTCGCCGTCGCCTGGGCCAACACGGACGGCCCCGGCTACGCGAGCGAGCGCCTGGAGGCGCTGGGGGCGCACCTCGAGGGCATGAGCCCGGAGAAGTCCGCCTTCGCCGGCCTGGTCACCCAGTACGTCGCCGCGCTCATCGACGCCGGCAAGCCGGGCGAGGCCGTGACCTACGCCGAGTCCGCCGTCGAGCGGCTGCGGGTCGCGGGCCGCGAGGCGAGCTGGGAGCTCGGCGCTGAGAGCGCCCGCGCGCTGCTCGCCGCGGGCCGCGCCGAGGACGCCCTCACCGCGCTGCAGGCCGCGGCGGAGTTCCAGGCCGACGACCCGGTGGCCAAGGCGCACCGCGACGGCGTGCGCCGGGCCCTGATCCTCGCCACGCTCGGCCGCACCGCCGAGGCCGTGGACGCGCTGCCCGACCTCGACGTGGTCGGCGAGCACCCGCGCGTGTTCGTGGAGTGGTCGCAGGCGGTCAGCAAGCTGGCCGGCTCCTCCCAGATCACCAACACCTGGCAGCTCGGCCGCGTGCTGCGCCAGTGGATCGACTACTTCGGCATGATGGGCGGCTACCGCGCCCGCGTCGAGCTCGCGCTGGTCGCCGGCGACCTGGCCATCGCCAGGCAGGGCGTGTGGCAGGCCCGGCTGCTGGCCGACCTGACCGAGTCCGCCGCCGCCGAGCTGCGCGAGACCGAGGGCGTCGCCGACCGCGTCGCCGCCCTGCGGGCCGCCGCCGACGCCACCTCCGAGCCCGAGGCCCCGGGCGAGCTCGGCGAGCGCGTCGGCCTCTTCGACGCCGCCGACGGCTTCAACGCCGACCCGGAGCGGTGGGTCGGCTGGCTGGCGCCGCTGTCCGGGAAGGACCTGGAGGCCACCCGCCGCCACACCACCACGCTCGGCTTCCTCGGCTACCCCGCCACCGGCGCCGACATCTACTGGAAGATGCTGGTCGACACCGGCGACATCGCCACCGCCGACTCCGACGACGTGGCCTACCTGACCACGCTGCTCATCGAGGCCCGCCAGGACGAGCGGCTCGAGCAGATGGCCGCGATGCTCCCGCACGCCGCCCAGCACCTCGCGCTGGCCCGGCTGCACAGCGCCCGCGAGCGCTGGGAGGAGACGGTCGAGGCCGCCGAGCACGCCGTCGCGGCCGGCGCCGGGCTCGACGCCCGCCGCCTGCTGTCCGGCGCCGCCCAGCAGCTCGACGCCAACTCCAGGGCCGCCGAGGTGCTGCTGGAGGTGATCGACGAGCTCGCCGACGAGGACGTCTGGCGCATGATCGTGATGGCCACCTCGGCGGAGGACTGGGAGACCGTACGCAAGGGCGCGGCCAAGATCGGCATGCCGATCAAGTCCACGGAGGGCCCGATCGAGGAGGAGATGGGCCTCATCAGGGTCATCCTCCCCGCGCCCGACGGCGGCCAGCGCCAGGTGCTGTCCATCCGCACCGGCCCCGCCACGGCCCGGCTCGCCCTGCCGCAGCCACGCGGCATGGACTACAACGCCGGCGACCTGGTCGTCTTCGACCCGCAGCTGCTGGAGCCGGTGCCCGACGACCCGCAGGAGCAGCAGAACTTCGTGCCGCCGTTCGCCGCGGTGCGCATCCTGCGGCCCGGCGGCTACACCAGCTACTTCTTCGACGGCGCCGCGCCGAGCGAGGAGGACTGGGCGGAGTTCACCGAGGTCATGGCCGAGCGTGGCTGGCCCATGTGGGTCTACAGCGACGAGAACTACACCGTCACCCACCCGAGCACGGGCGAGACGCTGCCCGGGGTCTTCGGCTGGGTGGCGGTCCCGCCGGACGTGTCGGCCTCCGAGGTCGACGCGCTGCTCGACGACGCCACGGAGCGGTGGGTGCACCCGCTGGCCTGGCTCGACCTGGCCCGCGAGATCGACGTCGAGGTGGAGCGGCACGAGCGGATCGTCAAGGAATACGGCCTCTGACGGCGGCCCTGGGCATCGCCCCCTGAGCAAGGGTCCACCGGCCCATCCCCGCACGGTATGCGCGGGGATGGGCACGTTGCGCTCCTGCCCCGTGCGGGGCATTCTGGAGCGCCGCGTCGGTGGGTGGCAGGGATGAGCGGGAAGGCGGGATGTGACGTGCTGGAGCGGTTCGCGCTCGACGGCAAGGTGGCCATCGTCACCGGTGCGTCCTCGGGGCTGGGCGTCGCGTTCGCCCGGGGTCTCGCGGAGACCGGCGCCGACGTCGTGATCGGGGCCCGGCGTGCCGACCGCCTGGAGGAGACGCGGCGGCTGGTCGAGGAGACCGGCAGGCGATGCCTGGCCGTCGAGACGGACGTGGCCCGCCCGGAGGACTGCGACGCGCTGGTGGCCGCCGCCGTCGACGCCATGGGCGCCGTGGACGTGCTGATCAACAACGCCGGCATCGGCACCGCCGTGCCCGCGCTGCGGGAGACGCCCGAGGAGTTCCGGCAGGTCATCGACGTCAACCTGCTCGGCACGTACTGGATGGCCCAGGCGTGCGCGCGGGTGATGCGGCCCGGCTCGTCGATCGTGAACATCGGCAGCATCCTCGGCGAGACCACGGCCGGGCTGCCCCAGGCCGCCTACAGCGCCTCGAAGGCGGCGATCATCGGCCTCACCAGGGACCTCGCGCAGCAGTGGACCGGCCGGCGCGGCATCCGGGTCAACTGCCTGGAGCCGGGGTTCTTCCACTCGGAGATGACCGAGCAGTTCAAGCCCGGCTACGTGGAGGCGGTCGTCGAGTCCAGGGTGGTGATGAAGCGGCCGGGCGATCCGGCGGAGCTGGTGGCCGCGGCGGTCTTCCTGGCCGGTGACGCGGCCTCGTACATCACCGGGGTGACGCTTCCGGTGGACGGCGGGGTCCTGCTCACCTGACGCCGGCGGCTACGAGCCGAAGCCGGCCACCGGCAGGCCGTCCGAGCAGGCGATCTCGAGCTCGACGTCCACGCCTTCCTCCGGCTCGAACTCCACCTTGGCCCTGCGGGCGGGCCCCGGCTCGACGTGGTCCACCGAGTAGTTCTGGGCGGGGCTCCACGAGCGCAGCGTGACCAGGTCGCCCTCGCACGAGGCGATCACGGTGCCGCCCGGGGTGCGCAGCAGCTTGCCCTGGGCCGTCTGCGACGGTGTCCCCGGCGCCGGGGTGGCGTCGTCGGCCGGGGTGCCGGTGGCGCGCTGGGTGGCGGTGTTCAGGGCGGCGCGGACCTCGGCCGGGCTGAGCACGTGGCCGGAGTCGCCGGTGAGGCCGGTGCCGAGCAGGGCGAGCACCGCCACGGCCGCGCCGGTCGCGGCGACGGCGGTGGCGACCCAGGCCAGCACGAGTCTCTTCATGGTCGACCACCATCCCCCATGTACGGCTAACGCCAGGTTAAGGCGGCGCTAAGGCTGCTCGGGGCATCGTCATCGACCGTCTACGTTCTTGTATATGGCTGACATCCTGCTCATCGAGGACGACGTGGCGATCCGTACGGCGCTCAGCCGCGGCCTGCGCGAGCTCGGTCACGCCGTCTCCTCGTCCCCCACGGCGCTGGACGGGCTGCGGCTGGCCGTGCAGGACCGTCCCGACCTGATCGTGCTCGACCTGGGCCTGCCTGATCTGGACGGGGTGGAGCTGCTGCGGATGTTGCGGGCGGTCAGCAGGGTGCCGGTCATCGTGGCGACCGCGCGTGACGGGGACGCCGAGATGGTGCCGGTGCTGGACGCGGGGGCCGACGACTACGTGGTCAAGCCGTACAGCGCGGCGCAGCTCGACGCGCGGGTGCGGGCCGTGCTGCGGCGGGCCGGGGGGTCGGCGCCGGAGCCGGCGCTGGCGGTGGGGGCGTTGCGGGTGGACCCGCGGGCGCGTACGGCCACGCTCGACGGGGCGGCGCTGGATCTGACGCCGCGCGAGTTCGACGTGCTGCACTATCTGGCCGCGCGGCCCGGCGAGGTGGTGACCAAGCGGGAGCTGCTGACGGAGGTGTGGCAGCTGCCGTACGGGGGCGCGGACAAGACCGTGGACGTGCACCTGTCGTGGCTGCGCAGGAAGCTGGGCGAGACGGCCGCGGAGCCCCGCTACCTGCACACCGTGCGCGGGGTCGGCGTCAAGCTGGTCGAGCCGTCATGACGCGCGTGAGCGCGGCCTCGGGGAGGGGGCGGGCGTGAGGCGGTGGCTGGCGTTGCTGGTGGCGGCCACGACGTCGCTCGTGCTGATCGCGTTGCTGGTGCCGATGGCGCTGCTCATCCGGGCCGTGGCCGAGAACGGCGCGATGGGCAGGGCGACCGCTGCGGCCGAGTCCGTGGCGGTCGCGGTGGGCACGCCCGACCTGGAGCTGGCGATGGCGCAGGTGTCGCGTCCGGTGACGGTGTTCCTGCCGGACGGGAGCACGGTGGGCGCGGCGGCGGCCCGTACCGACGCCGCGCGCCTGGCCGCGACCGGGCGCAGCGTCACCGCCGCGGCCTCGGGCGGCAGGGAGGTGCTGGTCTCCGCGCAGTCGTCCGGGGGGACGGCGGTGATCAGGGTGTTCGTGCCGGACGCGGAGCTGACGAAGGGCGTGCGCGAGGCGTGGCTGGGGCTGCTCGTGCTGGGGATCGTCCTGGTGGTGCTGGGGATCGTGCTGGCGGACCGGCTGGCGCTGGCCGTCACGCGGCCGGTGGACGGGCTGGCCCGGGTCTCGCACCGGCTGGCCGGGGGTGACCTGACGGCCCGGGCGGAGCCGGGCGGGCCGCCCGAGGTGCGTTCGGTGGCGCTGGCGCTCAACCATCTGGCGGGGCGGATCGACGAGCTGCTGGTGGCGGAGCGGGAGTCGGTGGCCGACCTGTCGCACCGGCTGCGTACCCCTTTGACCGGCCTCAGGCTGGACGCCGAGTCGCTGCGGGACCCGGAGGAGGCGGCGCGGGTGCAGGCCCGCGTGGACGCCCTGGAGCGGGCGGTGAGCGCCGTCATCACGGAGGCGCGGCGACGCTCGGCCGGGCGCGCGTCGTGCGACGCGGCGGCGGTGGTGGGGGAGCGGGTGCGGTTCTGGTCGGTGCTGGCGGAGGACCAGTGCCGCGAGCTGTCGATCTCGCTGCCCGACGGGCCGCTGCCCGTCGCGGTGAGCGCCGAGGAGCTCGCGGCCTGCGTGGACGCCCTGCTCGGCAACGTCTTCGCGCACACCCCGGAAGGGGCCTCGATGGCGGTACGGCTCACGCCGCACCCGTCGGGGGCGGTGCTGGCGGTCGAGGACTCGGGGCCGGGCTTCGACCCGGAGCTGCTGGAACGGGGCAACAGCGGGGGCGGTTCGACCGGCCTCGGCCTCGACATCGCCCGCCGTACCGCCGAGTCCTCGGGCGGCCACCTGGCCGTCTCCACGCCCGAAGGGGGAGGCGCGCGGGTGGAGATGGTCTTTACCGCCGCTTAGCGCGCGATTATCGGAGATCGCGATTTCGTGGAGTCATGCAGATCACGAAGAAGTTCATCGTCGTCGGTGCCGGGATCGTCGCGCTGGTCGCGGGCGGGGGCGTCGCCTTCGCCGCCACCACGTCCACGGCCGCCGCGCCCAAGGTCACGGCCGAGCAGGCCATGGAGATCGCGCACAAGCAGGTGGCAGGGGCCTGGGTCAGCGAGATCGACTACCAGAACGGGGGCACGCGGCCCGACGTGTGGGAGGTCGAGCTGACCAAGGGCACCGAACGGCACGAGCTGGACGTGGACGCGGCCACCGGCAAGGTCACCAAGCACCAGACGGACAAGGACGACGACCACGGCCGCGACGACCACGACGACGACTGACGGCGTCCCCCGCGGCCACCAGGCCCACCGCGCTCGGCGGTGGGCCTTCCGGCCGTCAGCGGGTCATCTTCATGACGATCGGACGGTGGTCGGACAGGGTGCTCGACAGGACGGAGCCGCTCGTGATGGTGACGCCCTTGGTGTAGATGTAGTCGATCCGGGCGTCCCCGTGGGTCGGCTTGTTGGCGTACCTGGCGCCGGTGTCCACCCAGCCCGCGCTCACGAACTTCTTCGACAGCGCGTCCGTGGGCGGCGCGTTGAAGTCGCCGGTCAGGATCAGCGGGGACCGGTTGGCGAGGTAGTTACGGACCTTGTCCGCCTGGGCCTCGCGGCGGGCCACCGAGGTGGCCGACAGGCCCGGGGACAGGTGGGTGGTGAACACCGTGATCGTCGAGCCGCCGCCGAGGTCGAGCTTGGCCCCGGCCATGGAGCGGTTGACCGGACAGGTCTCGAAGTCACTGATCGGGATCGTCACGCGCTCAATGATCTTGAACGAGGACAGGATCGCGTTGCCCGCCTGGCCCGGCTGCGGATCGTCGCAGGGGCCGGGGTTGTCGCCCGCGCCGAAGTGGGCATTGGCCGTGATGTCCCAGCCGAGCTCGTCGGCTAACTGCCTGACCTGGTCCGCTTCCGGCTTGCGATGAATCTCCTGCACGGTCACGACGTTGGCGCCGCTGCCGCGGATCACCCCGGCGATGGCCTTCATGTCGGCGGTGTCGCCCGCGATGTTCCAGTTGAGGACCACCAGGTTCGTCGTGGCGTGCGCCGGGGCGGGCAGGGCGGTGGAGGCGAGCACCATGACCGCGGCGGCCATCATCACTTTGATCCGTTTTGTCGCATACATGCCGTTTGATCTTACGGACCGCGTGACTGTTCGTATAGATCTTCAGCAGCTCGACAGGATGCTCTCCATGGCGTCCTTCTCCGCCGACGTCACCCAGACGCCGTACTTCGTCTTCACGTCGATCTGGCGGGCGATGTAGGTGCACCGGTACGACTTGCGCGGCGGCAGCCAGGTGGCCGCGTCGGAGTCGCTCTTCTGGCCGTTGAGCGGGCCGTCGACGGCCATGAGGTTCAGCGGGTCGTTGGCGAACTCCTTGCGCTTGTCCGCCGCCCACTGCTGCGCGCCCTTCTGCCAGGCGTCCGACAGCGGGATCACGTGGTCGATCTGGACGGCCGTGCTGGTGTCCTGGCCGCGCTTGAAGTTGATCGTCTTGCCGCTGTACGGGTCGTGCAGCGTGCCGCTCAGCACGATGCAGTCGTGGGTCCCGGCCTTGAACTTCTCGTCCACCAGGTCCCGCTTGAGTATGTCGTTACGGGTGTCGCAGCCGTTGTGGTCGACGTCCGCCCACGCCGGGCCGAACTTGTCCCGGTCGAACCCGGTCTTCGGGGCCCGTCCCTTGACGGTTAACTTCTCGAGCTTCTTGCGGGCGTCCGAGACGGAGACCGAGTCGGACTTGCCTCCCTTGTCGGTGCCGGCCGAGGACTGCCCCTGCAGGCCGCCGCAGCCCGCCAGCACCGCGACCGTGGCCATACCGGCCATGAACGCCCGAACCCGTCGCCCCACGCCCACTCCCCAGAGTTCGCCCTACCTCCGTAAAGTCTAGGTCAAGTGCCCGCAAAAGGCCTTTCTACGCGTACCGTGCACCTCCGGACAAGGCTGCCTTAGTCTGAAGGCGGATCATGGCATGCCGGAAAGAGGGGACATGGCGCAGCGGCGCTTGCTGGAGGGACTCGGCGTCACCGTCGCCGAGGAGACCGCCTACCGCGCGCTGCTCAGGCACGGCCCGGCGACGCTGAGCCAGCTCGCCGCCGAGACCGGCTCGTCCGCCGCGGCCATCCGCCGCATGCTGCCCAGGCTGGAGGACCTCGGCCTCATCTCCCGGGTGGCCGGCCGGCCGCTGCGGCTGATCGCCACTCCGCCGAATGTCGCCATCGACATCCTCGTCGCGCGCCGCCAGGAGGAGATCACGCACAGCAGGGCCGCCGCCGCGCTCCTGGCCACCGAGGTCGCCGAGCGCAACGGGCCGCACCCGGAGGAGGTGCTGGAGGTCGTGAGCGGGCGTGACGCCGTGGCCCGCCGCTACCTCCAGCTGGAACGCAACGCCACGCGCGAGATGCTCGTGCTGGTGCATCCGCCGTACGCGGTGGACGTGAGCGACGACCGGGAGAACCGCAGGCGGGCGGCCCGCCAAGGGGCGCCCACCCGCGGCATCTACGGTCCGCAGGCGTTCGAGCACCCCGGCATGCTGGCCCACACGCGGCGGGCCATCGCCGACGGCGAGCAGGCCAGGCTCGGGCAGGTGCCGGTCAAGCTGGCCATCGCCGACGCCCGCACGGCCATCCTGCCCCTGGTCTCCGACGAGGACCAGGCCGTGGAGAGCGCGCTCGTGGTGCACCCGTCCGCCCTGCTGGATGCCCTGGTGGGGCTGTTCGAGACGCTGTGGCGGGCCGCCGTGCCGCTCCGCCTGACCGCCGCGGACGGCCTGGAGCCCGAGGTGTGGCCGCGCACCCCCGACACGGAGGTGCTGGCGCTGCTGGCGGCCGGGATGAAGGACGACGCCATCGCCAGGCAGCTGGGGCTCAGTCCGCGTACGGTGCAGCGCCGGGTGCAGGTGCTGTGCGAGCGCCTGGACGCCAGGACCCGCTTCCACGCGGGCTTCCTCGCCGCCCAGCACCGCCTGCTCGAATGAGCTAGACCTCGGCGCTCAGGGCCGTCTTCGTCAGCTCCGCCTGGCGCTGGATCTGCCCCAGGACGATGGGGTTGACCCCCTTGGCCTGGAACGTGGCGACCATCTGGTCCATCACCGCGTTCGCCCGCTCCAGGTCCCCCTGCCGGGCCTCCGCTCTGGCCAGGCGGCGCATCACCAGGTTCAGGGTGATGTTGTCGATGCTCGCGTCGCGGGCGACCCGGCTGAGGTGCTCGATGCCCTGCTTGGGATCCGGCGGCCGGACGCGCAGCCGCTTGGCCGCCGTCACCGCCTTGAACTCCCGCTCGGCGTTCAGCCCCTTGACCAGGCGGGCGTAGACGGCCAGCGGGTGGTCGCCGTAGCGGTCGATGACCTCGTCCAGGGCCTCGTTGCCCGAGCGCAGCGCGGGCGAGTCGGAGCCGAGCAGCGAGAACAGCTGCCCCTGCTCCTCGCCCAGCATCAGCTCGGCCACCCGGTGGTCGTCGCGGCCGACCGGGAAGCGCACCCTGACCAGGCACGCGGGGGAGACGATGCGGGAGCCGTCCGCGGCGATGTACTGGGCGCGCACGTGGTACTCGCCGGGCTGCTGGAAGTAGTGCCCGTCGCGGCCGTGCCCGATGTACGCGCTGCGGTACATGGCCGGGTTGCCCTCGTCCAGCCGGATCTCCGGCGAGGCGTCCACGCAGTGCCGCATCATCGGCCGGTACAGCACGGTCCTGCCGCCCGGCTGCGTGATCGACACCTGGGTGAACTCGGTGTCGGGGTGCAGGTGGCCGTGCGTGACGCGGGGCTCGCCGGCGCAGGACAGCCTGAACTCGACCACGACGGGCTCGCCCAGCTCGAACGACTCCTTGGCACGCAGCTCCAGCCGCAGCCCGGAGCGGTCCTCGACGGGCTGCTCGAACGGCGCGATCTCGGCGGCGCCGGTGCCGAACGCGTTCGCGCCCATGGCCACGTCGCGGTAGAAGCCGTGGCGCAGGTGGACCAGCTCCGGGTCCGTGAACTGGAACGGGAAGGCGGCCCAGTACGCCGGCTCGCCGCCGGGGCGGTAGTTCTGCACGTAGTTCATCCACGACAGGTCGCCGAACCCGCCGTCGGGGCCCAGCGGCTGGGGTGGGGTGCCGAGGTTCTTCTGCCAGGAGTGCAGCAGGTTGAAGGCGTGCCCGAGCTCGTGCACGTACGTACGCAGTTGCGCCCGCTGCGCCTGCGGCGTGGTCCCCTTGATCACGTCGTAGAACACCGCGGACCCCTGCCGCTGGTGCGCGTCGTTGTAGTCGAACATGATGCCCCGGTAGCCGCCCACGTGCTTGCTGGCCACCAGCAGCCACACCCGCCAGGCCGGCGCCTCGCCGAACGAGCTGAACTGCTGCGTCATCGCGTGATGCAGCTCGGCGTCGTCCCACGCCAGGTCCGCGCCCGAGCCGTCCACCGGGATCACCCCCGGCTGGGCGAGGGTGAGCTCGATGCCCGCCTCCGCGTACGCCGCCCGCACGCTCAGCTCCCTGGCCGGTGAGCCGCCCGGCCCCGCGAGCGTGCCGGTATGGTACGACACGAACGGCACGGTCCCGATCACGGAGTCCTGCTCCAGCAGCACGCTGCGGAAGTAGGGAGAGGCGAAGGCCACCTGGTAGGCGCGCCCCGCGACCTCGGCCGTACCCGACCCGTCGGCGATCGTGACGCTCACGTCCTTCACCGGGGTGTCGAACGTGAAGACCCCGCGCCCCTGGATCCGGCCCCCCCGCACGGTGGGGGCGTTGACCACGAACGAGCCGGCGTAGGAGATCGTCGCGCCCGCCACGGTGAACAGGTCGCCGCTCACCCGCCCGGTCGGCCTGGCCCCGTCGATGTCGACCCGGAGCGCCAGCTGCGAGTCGCCGTCCTGTCCCTGGTACAGCCCGCTGATCATGGGCGCTCCCTCGCTCGGGGCCTACACGAGGGAACACTTCACCGACCGCGGGTGCCTGTCAACGCGATCCGCGAACTTGGAGCGCGCCGAGCAACTCCTCCGACGCCTTGGTGATCGTCTCCACCGCCCGGTCGAACGCCTCGGCGTTGTGCGCGGCGGGCGCGCGGAAGCCGGAGATCTTCCTGACGTACTGCAACGCCGCCGCCCGCACGTCCTCCTCGGTCACGCTCTCGGTGAACGGGGGGCGCAGGGTCTTGATGCTTCTACACATGCCTTTACCGTAACTTCGTTCAGCGCGTGTCGACCGCCGGACCGAGCTCGTTGCCGAAGTCGAGGGCGATCTTGCGCATGCCCTCGGCCAGGTCGTCGCGGTCGATCGCGTCGATCCGCTCGGCGGGCCCGGAGACCGACATCGCCGCCACCACCCGGTCGCCGTCCCACACGGGCACGGCCAGGCAGTGCACGCCGAGCTCCTCCTCGCCCAGGTCCATGGCGTGACCCTGCGCCCTGACGAGCTCGAGCTCGGCCAGCATGGCCGTCAGGTCGATGATCGTGTTGGGGGTGCGGCGGGGCATGCCGGTGCGCTCGAAGACGGCCACCGCCTCGGCCGCGGGCCGCCCGGCCAGCAGCACCTTGCCCACGGCCGTGCTGTGCGGCAGCACCCGCCGGCCCACCTCGGCGAACATCCGCAGCCTGCGCGGCGAGGGCACCTGCGCCACGTAGACGACGAAGTCGCCTTCGAGCACGGCCAGGTTGGCGGTCTCGCCGGACAGCTCGACCATCTTGGCCAGGTACGGCTGCGCCCACACGCCGACCATGCTCTCGGCGATGCCGCCCAGCCGTACGAGGCCGCCGCCCAGGGCGTACCTCTTGTCGGATTCCTGCCGCACGTAGCCGCGGGCGAGCAGGGTGCGCAGCAGCCGGTGGATGGTCCCGTACGGCAGGCCGGTCCTGGCGGCGATCTCCGACAGGCCCGCCTCGCCCCCGTGCTCGGCCAGCGCCTCCAGCACGTCCAGCGCCCGCTCGACCGACTGGACACTCACTGGCCCTCCTCCGTCGGGCCAGTGAGCACACTCCCGTGCTTATCGGGTCGCTCGCTTCGCTCCCCTAGCGAGACCCCGCGCAGCGAGGCGTCGAGCACTTCGGCCGTGTGGGCCACTCTGATGTCCGAGCCGGCGCGCCGCATGGCCGCGGCGATCTGCATCGTGCAGCCGGGGTTGGCCGAGACCAGCAGCTCGGCGCCGGTCGTGGCGACCGAGGCGGCCTTCCTGTCGCCGAGGTCGCGGGCGGCCTGCGGCTGGAAGATGTTGTACGTGCCCGCCGACCCGCAGCAGATGGCCGACTCGGGGATCTCGCGGACCACCAGCTCGGGGATGCCGCTCAGCAGCTCGCGCGGCTGGGCGCGCACGCCCTGGGCGTGGGCCAGGTGGCAGGCGTCGTGGTAGGCGACGGTGAGCGGCAGCGGGTGCCGCTTGGCCACGGGCCCCAGCTCGGCGAGGTATTCCGACAGATCGACCACCCTGAACCCCGGCTCGCGCCCGAGCAGCTCGCCGTACTCCTTCATCGACGAGCCGCAGCCGGCCGCGTTCACCACGACGGTGTCGACCCCGGCCTGCTCGAACGTCCTGACCGTGCGCCGCGCCAGCCGCCTGGCCTGGTCGTCGCGCCCTGAGTGCACGCTGAGCGCCCCGCAGCAGCCCTGGCCGCGCGGGATGACCACGTCGCAGCCCTCCAGGGAGAGCACCCGCGCGGTGGCCGCGTTCACCTGGGGGAAGAACTCGCCCTGCACGCATCCGGTGAGCATGCCCACCACGGCCCGGCGCTCGCCCCTGGCCCTGACGACGCGCGGCATCCGCTGCCGGTGCTCGACGCGCGGCGCGAGCGCGGCCATGGCGCCGAGGCTCGGGTGAACCCTGGCCAGGAACGGCGCCATGCGCTCGGCCAGCCACATCCCCGGCCGCAGCAGCCGCAGCCGGCGCGGATAGGGGAACAGGCCGAACACGATCCCGCGCACGGCCCGCTCCTGCGGATCCCGCACGTGCCTGCGCTCCACCTCGGCCCTGGTCTGCTCGATCAGGCGGTCATACCGGACCCCGGACGGGCAGGCCGTGACGCACGCCATGCACCCCAGGCAGGCGTCGAAGTGCCCGGCCATCTCCGGCGTGACGGGGGTGCCCTCGACGTGCTGCTTCATCAGGTGGATGCGGCCGCGCGGCGAGTCCATCTCCTCGCCCCACAGCACGTACGTCGGGCACGTGGGCAGGCAGAACCCGCAGTGCACGCAGTCGTTGATCAGCTCCGGATCCACTTAGATCCCTCCCAGGAACCGGCCGGGAGACATCCTGCGCCCGGGATCGAACCGTTCCTTGACCCGCCGCATCAACGGCAGCCCGCTCACCTGCCCCCACCTGTCGACGCCCTCGTACGGCGTGGCCAGCACGTTCAGCCGCCCGCCCAGCGTCTCGATCCGCCCGCGCAGCCCTGTTACGGCCGCCGCCAGTTCCTCCTCCGAGACCTCGTCCCAGAGCTCCAGGTACGCCCGCCCCGCCGCGGCCGACCCGCGGAAGGCGAACCCGGCCTCCCCGGCGGCGGCCAGCGCCCCGGCCGCGCGGGCGGGCGGGAACCGGGCCTCCAGCAGCACGTCGTCCCTGAGGATCAGCCCCCACCACTCCGGCGCCTCGGCCGTGACCGTGCCCTCGCCCAGCACCTCGCGCAGCGCCAGCGCGCGCTGCTCGGCCGCCGAGCCCTCCACCAGCACCGCGACCGTCGCCTCCTTGCCGTCGGGGCAGTCGATCTCCACGGCGGACGGTTCGGCCTGGGAGGCGGCCAGGCGGAGCAGCACGTCGTCGGCCGGTGGGGTGGTCGCCACGAGCCAGCGCCGCTCGGTGGGCAGCGGGTGCAGCCGGAACGTGGCCTCCGCGATCACGCCGAGCGTGCCCTGGGAGCCGGTGAAGAGCTTGCCGAGGTCGTAGCCCGCGACGTTCTTGACCACCCGGCCGCCGGACCTGGCGATGGTCCCGTCGGGCAGCACGACCGTGATGCCGATGAGCAGGTCGCGGGCGGTGCCGTAGCGGAAGGCGCGCGGGCCCGCCGTCGCGGTGGCGAGCGTGCCGCCGACCGTGGTGTGTTCCCTGAACGGCGGGTCGAGCGCCAGCTCCTGGCCCTGCTCGGCGAGCGCGGCGGCCAGCGCGTCCATGGTCAGCCCGGCCTGCGCGCGCACCACGAGATCGCCGGCGGCGTGCTCGATGAGGGAGTTCATGCAGCACAGGTCGATGAGCACGTCGCAGCGCTCGGGCGGGGCGCCCCAGTGCAGCTTCGTGCCGCCGCCCGCGGGCACCGCCGCCAGGTCCTGCTCGGCGCAGGCCCGCAGCACGGCCGAGATCTCCTCCACCGTCTCGGGCAGGGCGACCCAGCGGGGCCGCACGCCGTTGACGGCGTCGTCGGCGTCCGCCTGCCTGATGGTCACCCCCGTGTCGGCCAGCATCAGAACTGCTCCGCCTTCCCCGACTCCACCAGCGGGTGCACGCCCTTGCGCACTCCCGGCACCTCGCCGCACAGGCGCGGGGTGGGGAACACCTTGCCCGGGTTCGACAGGCCATGGGGGTCGAACGCGCACCGGACGAGCTGCATGGTGTCCAGGTCGTCCACGCTGAACATTTTCGGCATATAGCGGGATTTATCCACCCCGACTCCGTGCTCGCCCGTGATCGAGCCGCCGTGCTCGATGCACAGGTCGAGGATCGCCCCGGAGACCACCTCGGCCCGCTCGCCGGCCCCCGGCTCCGCGTCGTCGAACAGCACGAGCGGGTGCAGGTTGCCGTCTCCGGCGTGGAAGACGTTCGCCACCCTGATGCCGTGCTCGTGCGAGAGCCGGTCGATGGCCGCCAGCACGCCGGGCAGGGACGTGCGCGGCACCACGCCGTCCTGCACGATGTAGGCCGGGCTGATGCGCCCGACGGCGGCGAACGCCGACTTGCGGCCCTTCCAGATCGCCGCCCGCTCGGCCGGGCCGGCGGCCACCCGCAGCTCGAAGGCGCCCGAGCAGATCTCCGTGAGCCGGGCGAACTGCTCGTCCACCTCCGCCCGCGGGCCGTCCAGCTCCACGATCAGCACCGCGCCCGCACCCTCGGGGTAGCGGCAGGCCACCGCCGCCTCGGCCGCCTCGATGGCCAGCGCGTCCATCATCTCGATCGCGGCGGGCACGATGCCCGCGCCGATGATCGCCGAGACGGCCTGGCCGCCCTGCTCGATGCTCTCGAACGCGGCCAGCACCGTGGTCACGGCCTCGGGCGCGCGGCTGAGGCGTACCGTGATCTTGGTGGCGACGCCCAGCGTGCCCTCGGAGCCGATGAACGCGCCCAGCAGGTCGTAACCGGGGTCCATGCGGTCGAGCGTGACTAGGTCGCCGTCGGGCGTGACGATCTCGCAGGCCTCGACGTGGTTGACCGTGAAGCCGTACTTGAGGCAGTGCGCGCCGCCGGAGTTCTCGGCGACGTTGCCGCCGATGGAGCAGACCTGCTGGCTGGAGGGGTCGGGCGCGTAGTAGTAGCCCCGGTCGCGCACGGCCTCGGTGATGGCCAGGTTGGTGACGCCGGGCTCGACGACCGCCCGGCGGTTGTCCAGGTCGATCTCCAGGATCCTGCGCATCTTGGAGGTGACGATGAGCACGCCGTCCTCGCGGGGGAGCGCGCCCCCCGACAGGCCGGTGCCCGAGCCCCTGGCCACGAAGGGCACGCCGAAGTCGTTGCACACGCGGACCACGCGGGCGACCTGCTCGGCCGTGTCGGGCAGCACGACCACGCCGGGGGTCGCCCGGTGGTAGGTGAGGCCGTCGCACTCGTAGGTGCGCAGGCGTACCGGATCGGTGATCACCGAGTCATGGGGCAGCAGCGAGCGCAGGGCCGCTGTCAGCGTTTCCAGCACCCGATCCCCCTCTTTTTCCTAGTTCTACGGCATTTGAGCATAGGCGGGAAGCGTCAGGAATTCGGCGAAGTCGTCGTCCAGCGCCACCTCCTTGAACAGCGCGGTCGCCTGACCGTACAGCTTCTCGTCGTAGCCGGGCTCCTCGGCGATCTTGGCGAGCTCCTCCGCGATGATCTGCTCGACCAGTTCCTTCGTCACCTGGGCGCCCGTGTCGGCGAGCGTGATGTCGTTGTGGATCCACTGCCAGATCTGCGAGCGCGAGATCTCGGCGGTGGCGGCGTCCTCCATGAGGTTGTGGATCGCCACCGCGCCCAGGCCGCCCATCCAGGCGGCGAGGTAGCGCAGCGCCACGTCCACGTTGTTGCGCAGCCCGGTCTCGGTGATCTCGCCCGGCGTCTCGGAGACCGACAGCAGCTCGGCCGCGGTCACGTTGACGTCCTCGCGCAGCCGGTCGAGCTGGTTGGGCCGCGACCCCAGCACGCCGTCGAACACCTCACGGCACACCGGCACCAGGTCGGGGTGCGCCACCCACGAGCCGTCGAAGCCGTCGCCCGACTCGCGCGTCTTGTCCGCCCGCACCTTCTCCAGCGCCACGGCGTTCACCTCGGGGTCGCGCCGCGAGGGGATGAAGGCCGCCATCCCGCCGATGGCGTGCGCGCCCCGCTTGTGGCAGGTGCGCACCAGCAGCTCGGTGTACGCGCGCATGAACGGGGCCGTCATCGTGACCGCGTTCCGCTCGGGCAGCAGGAACTCGCGGCCCCGGGTCCGGAACTTCTTGATCACGCTGAAGAGGTAGTCCCAGCGGCCCGCGTTGAGCCCCGCCGAGTGGTCGCGGAGCTCGTACAGGATCTCCTCCATCTCGAACGCGGCCGGGTAGGTCTCGATGAGGACGGTCGCCCTGATCGTGCCGTACGGGATGCCGAGGAGCTCCTGAGCCCGGGTGAACACGTCGTTCCAGAGCCGCGCCTCCAGGTGGGACTCCATCTTGGGCAGGTAGAAGTACGGGCCCTTGCCCTTGTCGATCTGCCGCTGGGCGCAGTGGAAGAAGTAGAGCCCGAAGTCGAACAGCGAGGCCGAGACCGGCTGCCCGTCCACCCGGGCGTGCTTTTCGTCCAGGTGCCAGCCGCGCGGGCGTACGACGACCGTGGCCAGCTCGTCGTCGGGCCGGAGCGCGTACGTCTTGCCGCCGGTCTCGAAGTCGATCGTGCGGTCGAGCGCGTCGCGCAGGTTGAGGTGGCCGCTCACGCAGTTCTCCCAGAGCGGAGAGTTGGCGTCCTCGAAGTCGGCCAGCCAGACCTTGGCGCCGGAGTTGAGCGCGTTGATGGTCATCTTCTTGTCGACCGGGCCGGTGATCTCCACCCGGCGGTCCTCCAGACCGGGCGCGGGCGGCGCGACCTGCCAGTCGGCCTCTCTGACGTGCTTCGTCTCCGGCAGGAAATCGAGCAGGCCGCCCGCGGACAGCTCCGCCTGCCGCGCCTGGCGGGCCTGCAGCAGCTCCAGCCGCCTGGCGCCGAACTCCCGCTGGAGAGTCGCCACGAAATCGAGCGCCTCAGGAGTGAGGATCTCGTCGAACCGGTCGAGCATCGGGCCGGTGATCTCCATGGGGTGCCTTTCCGCTTCGTGGAAAATGACTTCTGGATTGTGGAAGTGAAATTACTCCCCTAGTAGTCCCGGGTCAAAGGTTGGGGTTCCTTCGGGGAGTCGTCGGGGGCATCCCCGATGTGGCCGGGGGCATGCGCGGACAAGATTGACGGCATGAAGACCATCGCGATCGCGGGCGGGCTGCTGGCCTCCACACTGATGCTGACGGGATGCGGGCTCGGGAGCATCACCGGTCCGAGCAGCGAGGAGACCGCGTCCTACGAGGTGACGGACAAGGTCGCCAGGCTGCAGGTCAAGAGCGGCGCGGGCGAGACCGTGGTCACCGAGACGGGTGGCGGTGCCGTACGCGTCACCGAGACGCTGCGCTGGCGCGGCGACGACAAGCCGAAGCCGGAGCACAGCGTCGAGGGGAACGCGCTGCTCCTGTCGTACGACTGCCCGTCGAACCTGGGCAGCTGCAGCGTCGACTACAAGATCGAGATCCCCAAGGGGCTGGCCGTCGACCTGAACAGCGGCTCGGGCGACGTCACGCTCAGGGGGCTGACGGGGGAGCTCAACGTGAACGTCGGCTCCGGCGACCTCGACGCCGCGGAGCTGGCGGGCAAGAAGCTCGTCGCGGAGGCGGGGTCCGGGAAGGTCGAGCTCAAGTACACCGCCGCCCCCGACAGCGCCGAGCTGCAGGCCGGCTCCGGCGACATCGTGCTCCGCGTGCCCGACGGGGCCTACGACGTGAGGACCCAGGTGGGCTCCGGCGACGCGGACGTCTCGGTCAGGAAGGACAGCTCCTCGCCGCACAAGATCTCGCTCAAGGCCGGATCCGGCGACGTCACGGTGGCCGCCGGATAAGGGGGTGATTGTGGCGGGGGTGTCGTGCCACCATCGTGGGAAGACACCGAGGTGTCCAGACGTTCCCTAATAGAGATGACACGAATGCACGATTACACCGCGCTCGACCTCGACGAGTTCGAGACCGGCGACATGGACCTCGAGGAGCGCCAGGCGCTGCGCCGCGTGGCGGGCCTCTCCACCGAACTCCAGGATGTCTCCGAGGTCGAGTACCGGCAGCTACGGCTGGAGCGGGTCGTCCTCGTCGGCGTCTGGACGTCAGGCACCGTGGACGACGCGGAAAACTCCCTGCTGGAGCTGAAGCTCCTGGCCGAGACGGCTGGGTCCCAGGTGCTCGACGGCCTCATCCAGCGCCGCCAGAAGCCTGATCCGGCCACCTACATCGGCTCGGGCAAGGCGCTCGAGCTGCGCGACGTGGTCGAGTCGACCGGCGCCGACACCGTGATCTGCGACGGCGAGCTGACCCCCGGCCAGCTCCGCCAGCTCGAGGAGACGGTCAAGGTCAAGGTCATCGACCGCACCGCGCTGATCCTCGACATCTTCGCCCAGCACGCCAAGAGCCGCGAGGGCAAGGCCCAGGTCGAGCTGGCGCAGCTGCAATACCTGCTGCCCCGCCTGCGCGGCTGGGGTGGCAACCTGTCCAGGCAGGTCGGCGGTCGCGCCGCGGGCGGCGTCGGCATCGGCGGCCGCGGCCCCGGTGAGACCAAGATCGAGCTGGACCGGCGCCGCATCCGCGAGCGCATGGCCAAGCTGCGCCGTCAGATCAGCGGCATGTCCACCTCGCGCGACACCATGCGCTACCAGCGCCAGCGGCGCGAGGTCCCCGCCGTGGCCATCGCCGGCTACACCAACGCGGGCAAGTCCTCGCTGCTCAACCGCGTCACGGGAGCCGGGGTGCTGGTGGAGGACGCGCTGTTCGCCACCCTCGACCCGACCGTGCGGCGGGCGCGCACGCCCGAAGGCCGGCTCTTCACGATCGCCGACACCGTGGGCTTCGTGCGGCACCTGCCGCACCAGCTCGTCGAGGCGTTCCGCTCGACGCTGGAGGAGGTCGCCGAGGCCGACCTGATCCTGCACGTGGTGGACGGCTCGCACCCCGACCCGGAGGGCCAGCTGGCCGCCGTACGCGAGGTGCTCGCCGACATCGAGGGCGCCTCGGACATCCGCGAGATCGTCGTGATCAACAAGGCCGACGCGGCCGAGCAGGACGTGATCGACCGGATCATGCGGCGCGAGCGCGACTGCGTCGTGGTGTCGGCGCGGACCGGTCGCGGCATCCCCGAGCTGATGGAGGTCATCGAGCGGGAGCTGCCCCGGCTGGACCACGAGATCCACCTGCTGGTGCCGTACAACAGGGGAGACCTGATCTCCCGGGCCCACAAGGAGGGCGAGGTGCTCTCCATGGACCACGTGGAGGACGGCACGATCCTGCACGCCCGGGTGCTGCCCAGCCTGTGGCAGGAGCTCGAGCGGGTCGGCAAGCCCGTGGAGCGGGTCTTCTAACCCTCCGGTCAGCCCCGGTTTTCGTCGTTGCGGCCGGGCGACTCCCACGCAAGCGGTACGGTGGGGTCGCCCGGCCGAACACGTTCGGGCGGGTCTGCCGTGACGGTCGGCGAACGACGGCACTGGTCGGGCGCGACGGCGGCATGTGGCAGGCTGGAACGTCGGCGGCGAACGTTGTGTACTGGGTCGGCCCGCGCCGCAAATCACGCATGGCTACCCAAAAGCGGCAGTGGTCCCCGAACCCTGAGGTTGCTAGAATCGGCCAGACCCCTTACGCGGTCGGGTTTCTAGGTTTGGGTCTGGGTTTCGGATGATGACTCGTGTGATCAAAGTCGTCAACGGGGGCCTTGGGGACGAGGTGGGGCTGGGTGACGGTCGGGATCAGTGGTCTTTCTTCCGAATAACCCTGTACAGCAAGCCCAGCTGTGAAATAACGTAACTGAACTGAAATCGCCGGATCATGACTCTGGCGATACGGTCACCGCACAACTCGATGCGGATGAGAGCAGGAGACCCCCCATGTCGTCCGGACCCGGAGCGGACTCAGTGGGCGCGGCACAGCCCCTGAGCTGTGCGCTGCGCCCATGCCGGTGCGCGGGCGAGGGCTCACGCAGGGCGGTGATGCGGTGACCGTTCGACTGCTGACCAACATCGGCCGCCTGTGGACCGGCAACGAGGTCCTCAGCAACGCCGCCATCCTCGTGCACAACGACCGCATCGCGTGGGTCGGGCGGGCGCCCGACCTCCCGCAGAGCGTCCCCGGAGTCGTCGATGACATCGTCGACGTCGACCACGTCGAAAACCTCGGCGGCGCCCTCGTCACGCCCGGTCTCATCGACGCGCACACGCACCCCGTCTACGCCGGCAACCGCTACGCCGAGCTGGCCATCCGCACCGGCGGCTCCAGCGCCGCCTCGATCACCGCGGCGGGCGGCGGCGTGGGCTCCACGGTCACCGTTACCCGCGGCACCGACCCGTGGACCCTGTGCAACGGCGTGCGCGAGCGGCTGCGGAGCTGGCTGCTCAGCGGCACCACCACGGTCGAGGCCAAGACCGGCTACCACCTCACCCGCGACGGCGAGCTGGCCGACGTGCGGCTCCTGCGCGAGCTGGAGAAGGAGCCGATGATGCCGCGGGTGCATGTCACCTTCCTCGCGGGGCACGTCGTGCCACCCGAATACTTCGGCCGCCAGCGCGAATACGTCGAGGCCGTGGGCTCCTGGTGCGCCGACGCCGCCGCGGCGGGCGCCGACAGCGTCGATGTCTACTGCGACGAGGGCCACTTCACCACCGAGGAGTCCCGCTGGGTGCTGGCCTCCGGCCGCAACGTCGGGCTCCTGCCGCGCATCCACGCCGGCCTCTTCAGCCGCCGCGGCGCCGTCCAGCTGGCCGCCGAGCTCGGCTGCGCCTCCGCCGACGGGCTGCACCACATGTCGGACGAGGACATCGCGATCATGTCCCGCTACGGCGTGCCCGCCGTCGTCTGCCCGGCCACGGCCCTGCAGCGCGGCCACCTCCCGCCGGTCCGCCAGATGATCAAGCACGGCGTCCAGATCGCCCTCGGCAGCGACCACAACCCCGGCTTCTGCGGCATCACCTCGATGTCCCTGGTCATCGCCATGGCGGTGTCGGCGTTCGGGATGAGCGTCAACGACGCCCTGCGTGCGGCCACCCTCGGCGGCGCCACCGTCCTGGGCGCTCCCGACCGCGGCGTCCTGGCGCCGGGCCGGCTGGCCGACATCGTGCAGTGGGACGCCGACCACGAGGGCGCCTTCGCCTGGTCCTTCGGTCTCAAGCCGCGCCGCGTGTGGCGGGGTGGGACGCCGGTCCAGTAGTTACTCTCGGGTTATGCCGCCCTCGGTCGCCGTGGTCACCGACTCGACCGCCTACCTGCCTGCCGTGCCGGGGGTCACGGTCGTCCCCGTCCAGGTGATCGCCGGCGGGGTCTCGTACGACGAGCCGCTGTTCACCGGCGACCTCGCCGCCGCCACCACCTCCCGCCCCGCCCCGGAGAGCTTCGCCTCCTGCTACGCCTCCCTGGCGGCCGCGGGCGCGACAGCAATCGCCTCGATCCACGTTTCCGGCGATATGTCCGGCATCGCCGATTCCGCCCTGACGGCCGCGTCCGGCGCCCCCGTACCCGTGGAAGTGATCGACAGCCGCTCGATCGCCATGGGCCTCGGCTACCCGGTCCTGGCCGCCGCCCGCGCCGCCGCGAGCGGCGCCGCCCTTTCGGCGGTGACGGCGGCGGCCCGGCGCTGCATGGAGACCACCCGGACGTTCTTCTACGTGGACACCCTCGACGCCTTACGGCGCAGCGGCCGCATCGGCACCGCCGCCTCCCTCGTCGGCTCGGCCCTCATGATCAAGCCTCTGCTCCACATCGGCGACGGCCGCATCTCGCTCCTGGAGAAGGTACGCACGTCCTCCCGCGCCATCGCGCGCCTGGAGGACCTCGCCGTCCACGCGGCCGGCGAGGGGCCCGTGGAGGTGGCCGTACAGCACCTCGGGGCGAGCGACCGCGCCGAGGCCCTGGCGGAGCGCCTGCTGAAGCGGCTGGCCGGTCTGGCGGAGTTGCGGGTGGTGGAGGTGGGGGCGGTGATCGGCGTCCACGTGGGGCCCGGCATGCTGGGCCTCACGGTCTCCTCGTGCGCCCCCTGACCAGGTGGGTCATCGTAGGCTCTGGTTCCGGCGTGCACCCCATACGGCCGCCCCGGCCGCCAGGAGCAGAACGCCGGCGAGCCACAGGATGCCCTGGAGCGGCAAGGCATCGACGATTGCGCCGCCGGCGAACGCGCCGAGACCGATCGAGAGGTTGAACACCGCCACCCACAGCGCGGAGGCTTCCTCGACCGCCTGCGGTGCGGCCTTGATCATCCAGGTCTGGAGGCTCGTGGAGACCCCGCCGTACGCCAGGCCCCATGCGACGAGCAACGCCACCCCGCCCACCGCGGTGAGACCTGCCACGGGGTAGAGGAGCACGATCACTCCCAGGGCGGTGGCGATGGAGAGCACTGTGCGATGGAGCCGGTGCGCCACAGTGGCACCCGCGATGAAGTTTCCCGCGATGCCCGCCACGCCGAACCCGAACAGCAGCGGCCCGACGAATTGCGCGTCGATGCCGGACAGATCCTGCAGCACGGGGCTGATGAACGTGTAGGCCGAGAAATGGCCGGTCACGATCAGGAACGTGGCCAGGATGCCGACCCGGACGCCCTGGTTGCGGAACTGGCCGGCCAGCCGCCGCAGGCCGACGGGCTGAGCGGCGGTCAACGGTGGCAGCACGGCCAGCAACGTGACCAGCACGGCAAGCGCGAGGGCGCTCAGCGCGCCGAACGCGATCCGCCAGTTCGCCAGCCCGCCGATCATCGTGCCGATGGGGACGCCGAAGACGTTCGCGGCCCCGACGCCGCCGAAGATGATCGCGGTGGCCCGCGGTACGCGCGAGGCCGGGACGAGCCGGACGGCCAGCCCGCCGGCGATGGCCCAGAACCCGCCGATCGCCACCCCCACCAGCACGCGGGCGATGATCAGGAGCGGATAGTCCGGGGCCAGGGCGGAGGCCAGGTTGGCGAGCGTCATGAGTCCCATCAAGGCGACGAGCAGGAGCCTGCGATCCATCCTGCCGACGAGTATCGGGACCACCGGCGCCGCGACGGCGGCGACGATGCTGGGGACCGTGACCATCAGTCCTGCCGCGCCTTCGGACACCGATAGGGCCGATCCGACGGGGGTGAGCAGCCCGATGGGGAGCTGTTCGGCCGTCACCAGCAGAAATGTGCCAAGGGCTACGGCGGACACCGCGATCCATTGACGTTTCGCCGATGCGTCCCGCTCGGTCGGCGTGCGGTCCGTTGCCGTCACGTCGAGCCTCCTTCCGTCATTTGGGAGCGTTCGCTCCCATATGGCGGCACACACTAATACGGGAGCGATCGCTCCACAACTTTGGTAGGGTGGCGACCATGGCACGGCCCAGGGAGTTCGACGAGCAGGACGTGATCGCCAAGGCGACCCACCTGTTCTGGTGTCGCGGCTACAACGCCACGTCGGTCCGCGACTT
The DNA here is from genome assembly GCF_014204795.1 of Nonomuraea jabiensis. Classification (GTDB taxonomy): domain Bacteria; phylum Actinomycetota; class Actinomycetes; order Streptosporangiales; family Streptosporangiaceae; genus Nonomuraea; species Nonomuraea jabiensis. The sequence goes on from NZ_JACHMB010000001.1 coordinate 5,590,832, forward strand.
GGGCGCCGAGCTGAGGCTCAAGCAAAGTAGCCTGTATCGCACTTTCAACGACAAGCACACATTGTTCCTGCGGACGCTGGACCACTACCGGGCGACCGAGTCCACCCAGGCTGAAGAGCAGCTCAGCGCCCCCGGCCCCAGCCTCGAAGTCTTGCGGGAGTGGCTGATCTGGATGGTCAGCCACGAGGCCGGTCGCGGCTGCTTCGTGGTCAACACGGCCACCGAGCTCGGCACCACCGACCCCGAGGTCCGACAGAGGACCGAGGCCGCGTTCGAAGTCACCCGGAAGGCCCTGGCGTCGCTGCTGCGCCGCGGTATCCGTGACGGTGACCTGCCCGCGACGTGTGATGTCGACGCTGCGGTGGAGTTGCTGTTCACGACCGTGCTTGGGCTGCGCGTACGCGAACGCGCCGGACACGATCCCCAACGGCTGGCCACGACTGTCGACTTCACGATCAAGATGCTCGCGGCATCTGCGACCTGACCGCATATCGCCACCGAGGACGGCGATGCGAGCGAAGATCGGGTTGGCGGAGCATGCGGAGGTGGTGGCGTGTGCGCCGACGGGCAGCGGCAAGGTCCTCGGGAGCGCGCAGACGGGCAGCTGCAGGCTCGTCACGAGTGCGCCAACGGCGCGGCAGGCTCGTCGCGTGTGCGCCGACGGCGCGGCAGGCTCGTCGCGTGTGCGCCGACGGCGCGGCAGGCTCGTCGCGTGTGCGCCGACGGCGCGGCAGGCTCGTCGCGTGTGCGCCAACGGGCAGTGGCAAGCCCGTCGCGATGCGGGCGAATGGTGAGGGTGCGACCGGCCTCGGCCAGGGCGCGAGCGTGGTGGGCAGCCGGTGGTGAACGCCTGGCGCGGCAGGTTCCGGCCTGACGGCGTCGGCAAGGGGACGTGGCGCGCAACCGGGCAGGTCACCGTGCCGTCAGCGGTGTCGATGGCGAAGTCATCGAGCTCGATCCCGCCGGGCTGGAGCGCGGCACGGCGGCGCGAGCTTGATCACGGCGCGATGCCCGGGGACGGGCGTCGGCCGGTGCAAGCGGGCGGTGCAAGCGGGCGGGGCGAGCAGGCAGGGCGAGCAGGCAGGGTTGGCGGGCGGGGGGAGCAGGCAGGGGTTGGCGGCCTGGTGGGGCTCGACGCCTGCTCGCCCTGCCAGGCCGCCGTTTTCGCGGGTCCGGGAGCGGGCCCCGTAGCGCCCTGACCTGCGAAAACAGAAACGATGGACCACCTGCGGGCCAACCGGACGAATCCTGGGCAGCGTAGCCCTAAAACCCCAGGTCAACCTTGTGGATAACCCAACGTTCTCCCCAGAACGGAGTTCGGAACCTCCGCGATAACCGGTGAGGACCTACATTCTCAGCCGTGCGAACCCCCGACCCCACGGCAGAGCGGACCATAGCCGAGTCCCGGCTACGGTCGATCACCGCGCCTTCCCGCCGCTCCCGCCACCCTCTCGGTCGGCTCACCGGTGCCATGACCGAGCCGACCGGGGCCAGGCACGGAGCCACGTCGCAGCGCGCCAAGCCACCGGACGGCCTTCATCCGAGCCGCGACAGAGAGAAGCTTGGGACGGTTCCGCCCCCACCACCCAGCGCCAGGGAAGCCGCTGGGAGGACCCTGCACCCGCAGCACCAGGTGAGGAAAGCCGCTGGGACGACGCTCCCCCCAGGACACCTCCTGAGCGGCCTGACCATGATGAGGCCGTCGGCTCACGCTCACCCCGCAAAAGCCCCAACCAGCGATCAAGTGCATCACTGTCACCTGACCAAAAGCGCGGTCCCGCCCCGGTGCCACCTACCTTCCAAGCATTCCGCGCAGCCATCACCTCCCAAGCCCCAGCCCTGGACCCGGGCAAGCCCGGCCTCCGAGTCCTGGTGGCCTTGGGAGCCCTCGCCGCAGCCGTAGCAGCGTTCTTCCTCTGGCGCTCCCAGCCCGCACCGCAGCCCTTGCCACCTCCCACCCCGATCTCGCAGCCACCAAAATCGCCGTCCCCCACCGCCGTCGCCAAGGTGACCGTCCACGTCACCGGCAAAATCCGCAAACCGGGCGTCTACCTACTCCCCGCAGGCGCCCGAGTCACGGACGCGGTGGCAGCAGCCGGAGGAGTGTCCCGCGGCGCCTCCACAGGAGCACTCAACCTCGCCAGACGCCTGATCGACGGCGAGCAGATAGTCGTGGGCGCCCCCGCCGGCCAGGCAACTGAAGGCTCACCCACCGCAGACCCGGCCACCACCGTTCTCGACCTCAACTCCGCCACCACCGACCAACTCGAACAACTCCCAGGAGTGGGCGAGGTCCTGGCAGCCCGCATCGCCGAGTTCCGGGACACCCACGGCGGCTTCACCGCCGTCGAACAACTACGCGAGGTGAGCGGCATAGGCCCACGAAAGTACGACGAGCTCAAGCCAAAGGTCCGCGTCTGACATGGCCACCCCGCGTACCAAGGACACCCGCCCAACACCTCCAAGCCGAGACAACGCCAACTCGGCACTCGACAGCGCCCGCACTGCCGACGGAGCCAGCACGAACACCGAAGCCAGCACGAACACCGAAGCCACCCACCCTGACCCCGACGCTGCCCAGCGTGACCGCAGTTGGCCCCTTATGCTTCCCGCACTGGCCGCCTGGGCAAGTGCCTTGGTCCTACTCGGCTGCTCCGCCCGCACATCCCTGATCGTCGCCATGTCCACAACCCTGGCCGCCTCAGCCGTAGCCTGGCCCGCCCGCTCCGTAATATGGCCCGCCCGCTCCGTAACGTGGCGCGCTCGGTCCGTATGGTGGCGTGTTCGCGTCCCAACCCGGCAAGCACGCCCCAACACTGGGGCCTGCCAACGCGAGAGCCCGACCACGAAGCACGGAGCTCCGGCCCCCTGGCGCAACATCACCATTGCCGCCCTCATCTGCGCGGCCGCTGCCTCGGCGTCGATCGCCCTCAGAGTTCACGCCCTGACCACGGGCCCAGTAGCCGCCTTGGCCAAGCAGAACGCCACAATCAAGGCCCAGATCGCCCTAACGGACGACCCCAAGCGCAGACAGAACAGAAGCGGTCACTTCAACCAAGAGAGCTACGTAACCCCAGCCACCCTGGAGATCATCCAAACAGCCGGCAACCGGCAGGCCGTCAACGTCCCCATCACCGTCTTCGCCAACGGACACGACTGGAGCACCCTGCTCCCCAGCCAGCACGTCGAAGTGACCGGCCGCCTGGCCAAGCCAACCCCAGGCGACCTCGTCGCAGCCATCCTCCTGGTGCAAGGCCCGCCACGAGTCCTGACACCCCCGTCCCTGCTCCAAACAGCAGCGGGCAGCCTCAGAGCGGGCCTACGGGCGGCCGCCGCCACCCTCCCCACCGACCAGCAAGGCCTTCTGCCGGGTTTGGTCGTCGGCGACGTCTCACGCATGGATCCCCAAGTGTCGTCCGACCTCAAGGAGGCCGGCCTGAGCCACTTGAACGCAGTGAGCGGGGCAAACCTCGCAATCGTGGCAGGCGCCGCCCTTGCCCTCTCCCGCCTCATCGGGCTCCCCCTCCCGGCAAGGGCCGTCTTCGCCGCCGTCGCGATGCTCGCGTTCGCCGTGGTCGCCCGCCCCTCCCCAAGCGTTCTACGCGCCCTCCTGATGGGCCTTGCCGCCACCATCGCACTGGGTACAGGCCGAGCGAAGGACGGCCTCGCGGCCCTCTCGGCAACGGTCCTCCTCCTGGTGCTGTTCGCCCCGGAACTAGCCCGTTCGTACGGCTTCGCCCTCTCGGTAGCAGCCACCGCCGGGATCCTCATCCTCGCCCCACGCTGGCGCGACCGCCTGACATCCCCAAAAGCCGAGGACGACACCGACAATCAGAACAACACAAGACACGGTAAGCCCGCTGATCGTGACCCACAGGGCGAGCCAGGTCTGCGCGGACAGCGCGCCCCCAGCGCGGACGACAGCCTGTACCCAGACGACAGCCTGTCCCCAGACGGAAGCCTGCAACCAAAAGGAAGCCTGCGCCCTGACCGAAGCCTGCACCGGAACCCCGACCTGCACCGGGACTTGCACCGGGACCTCGACCTGCACCGGGACCTGCACCGGGACCTCGACCTGCACCGAAATCTCGCAGTGCAACCTGATCACATCCCGCGCCCAAATCCTGATCTCCAGTCGGAGCGTGCTCTGCCGCAATCGACGACTGAGGGCGGCTCCAGGGTGCCGTATCGGTTGCCGCGGTGGATGGCGGAGGCCGTTGCTGTACCGGTGGCCGCGCAGGTGGCGGTGACGCCCATTCTGGTGCTGATGTCGGGGCAGTTGACGCCCGTCGCCGTGATCGCCAACCTGCTTGTCGCCCCCGCAGTAGCCCCTGCGACGTTGCTCGGTTTCGGTGCCGCCCTGGTGGCACCCGTCTGGCCCGGCGGCGCGGAGCTTCTCGTCGTCCCGGCCGGTTATGCAGTCGGATGGATCATCATCGTCGCCCGCTGGGCGGTGAACCTGCCTTTCGCCACCCTGCCCTGGCCCGGCGGGCTCCCGGGATTGGGGTTGCTGCTGCTCGCGGTGGCGATCGCCGTGCCGATCCTGCGGCGCAAGGCATGGAGGACCGTGGCGGTGACCGTGGCGGGGGCGGCCTTGGTCGCCGTACTGGTGATCCGGCCCATCGTCGGCTCCTGGCCGCCCAAAGGGTGGTTGATGGTGATGTGCGATGTTGGGCAGGGAGACGGGCTCGTCGTGGCGGCGGGACCTGGAAGAGGGATCGTGGTCGACACCGGGCCCGATCCGATCGTCATGGATCGGTGCCTGCGTAGGCTCGGCGTCGACGACGTACCCCTCCTGATCCTCACCCACCCCCACGCCGACCACGTGAACGGCCTCCCCGGCGTCCTCCGCAACCGGCGCGTAGGCGCCGTGGTCGTCAGCCCGCAGCGCACGAGCGCGCGAGCCATCGCGCATCTCTCCGCCACGCTGAAACGCCGTGGGATACCGGAATGGACGGCCTCACCCGGGACTCGTTGGCGCTTCGGCCCGTCAGAACTGGCCGTACTCGGCCCCGACCCCGCCATGGACGAGATGAGCGGGCAAGGGGAGGGAAGCGCGATCAACAACTCCAGCGTCGTCGTCCACGTACGCTGGCAGGCCGGGTCCATTCTGCTCAGCGGTGATCTGGAGACAGAGGCGCAGGACGACCTTTTGCGCCGGACGGCGGTACGAGCCGACATCCTCAAGACCCCGCACCATGGGTCCAACCGGCAATCCGAGGCCTTCTTGTCGGCTGTCGGCGCACGAGCGGCCTTGATCAGCGTGGGCGCCGACAACGACTACGGCCATCCCGCCTTGTCCACGCTTGCTGTCCTACGACGGCTGGGAGCCAGCGTCTACCGGACAGACCAGTCCGGCGACCTGGCCATCGTGGAGCGGGAGGGTCAAATGGCAGTGGTTCCTCGCGGCCCGTAGCCCGCACCGTCCGTACCCACACCGTCGGCGGCTGCACGGTCGGTGGCCACACGGTCGGTGGCCACACGGTCCGTAGCCCACATGGCTCGTAGCTTCGCGGCCCGTGGCCCACACAGTCGGTGCCTGCACGGTCGGTGGCCACACGGTTGGTGGCCACATGGCCGGTAGCCACACACCCGTAGCCCACATGGCTCGTAGCTTCGCGGCCCGTAGCCACACCGGCCGCAGCTCCACCGCTGCACTTCCGCAGCCCCCCAGCTCCGCATCCCGAACTTCCGTAGCCCGTAGCCCAGCTCTTCGTAGCTCCGTAGCTCCGTAGCTCCGTAGCTCCGTAGCTCCGCCGCCCGCCGCCCGCCGCCCGCCGCCCGCCGCCCGCCGGATATGGCGCGCGTAGTGGGTGGCCCCTTGGATTGCGGGGGCTCAGATGAGCGCGTCCAGAGGCACCTGGCACGCCTGGCGTACCGGGTGGTGGCGCACCCTGAACTGGGCGGGCTGTGTCCAGGGAATTATGGCCCTGGGAGGCGGTGCTGTGCGTGGTCGTTTCCGTCGTGTCGCGACAGTGAGTGCATGCAGCGGGCCGGGTCTCAGGGCTGGGGTGTGGGTTGGAGCTGGCAAGGGTGTCAGGCCGGTGGCGTGTACGGGCTGCGCTCCGAGTACCTAGTTGTCGGCGGCGCATGGCATGCTGCCTGACATGGCGGGAACCGATCCAGCACCTGTGACCCTGGTCCTCGGCGATGAGGAGCTGCTGGCCGAGCGGGCGGTTAGTGGCGTCGTCGCGGCTGCGCGGGCCGGCGACCCGCAAGCCGAGGTGCATGACCTCATGGGCGGGAAGGTCGGGGTCGGTGAGTTGACGCAGCTTACCTCTCCGTCGCTCTTCGGCGACCGTTCCGTAGTGGTGATCCGGTCGGCCCAGGATCTTTCCAAGGACGTCATCGCCGAGATCGTCACCTATGCCAAGCGCCCCTCCGACGACACCGTGCTCGTCCTGTCGCACCCGGGCGGGGTGAAGGGGAAGGCGCTGGTCGACGGGGTGAAGAAGGCCGGGGCCAAGGTGGTCACGGTCAACAAGGTCACCAAGGCGGGGGAGCGGCTGGACTTCATCAAGGGGGAGTTCAAGCGGGCCGGGCGGGGCATTGCGGGGGACGCGGCCCAGGCGTTGCTCGATGCTGTGGGCAACGACCTGCGGGAGCTGGCGGCGGCGTGCAGCCAGCTGATGTTCGACACGGAGGACAAGACGATCAGCACGGCCGCCGTTGCGCGCTATCACAAGGGGCGGGCCGAGGTCACCGGGTTCAATGTGGCCGACTCCGCGGTCGAGGGGCGGCTGGCCGACGCGCTGGAGCAGCTGCGGTGGGCTCTCGGCACCGGGGTCGCCCCCGTGCTGCTGGTGAGTGCGCTGGCCGGTGGCTTGCGGTCGCTGGCCAAGGTCGGCAGCGCACCGCGCAACCTCCGAGGCGGGCAGTTGGCCAGTCATGTCGGCATGCCGCCGTGGAAGGTCGATCGGGTGAAGCGGCAGCTGAACGGGTGGGGGCCTGAGGGGCTGTCCCGGGCGATCCAGGCTGTGGCGAGTGCGGATGAGCAGGTCAAGGGTGGGGGCGCGGACCCGGCGTACGCGTTGGAGCACGCCGTGCAGGTGGTCGTGGCCAGCCGCACGGGACGGTAGCCGGCGGTCGGTGCCCCGGCCCCGGGTCTCGGCAGGGACAGACCGGGGAGGTCCATACCGACTGGCTGTATCAGGCCATCAATGTCGGGCTGGGCGTCGGCTCGGCGTATCGGGTGGTGCGGTGTACAACGCTGGTTGGTTTGGTGGGGTGGTCGGCAGTGCACGCGGGGAGGCGCGCTGTGCTCGGCGCGGTCCGGCGGTCAGGTCGGCTTCGTCGGAGTTTCCTACGGCGGCCCTCTGGAAGTCGGCACGATGTTCAGCTCGAACGTCGGCGTGTGCGGCGGCGTCGCACCCGTCCGCAGCTACCTCGACGAGCTCCTGCCCGACGTTCTGGACGGCACCATCCAGCCGGGACGCGTGTTCGACGCGGAGATGCCCCTGTCCGACATCGCCGCCGCTTACGCCGGGATGGAGGAACGGCGCGCGGTCAAAGTGCTTCTCCATCCGTAAAGCCCCATGTAGTCCTGTGGGGTCGGACGTGGTCGCTCGCGTGGTACGGGCGTCGAACGGGAGTCTCGCTCGCCCCGCCTACTTCGCGGCCGGGCGGAGAGGGCGGAAGAACGTGGTCAGTTCCTCCTGCATCAGCGCAGGCTCCTCCAAGGCCAGGAAATGGCCGCCGCGGCCGGGTTCGCTCCAGTGGCGCAGGTTGGTGCAGGCGCGCTCGGCGATCGAGCGGGGGATGCCGGACATCACTGGTTCGTGGCTGAGCGTGATGGCGGTCGGCACCGTGATGGGCGGGCGAGGGGTGTTGTGCTCCCAGTCGTAGTACTGCCGGAAGGAGGTGCCGATGGAGCTGGTTGCCCAGTACAGGGTCAGGATCGTGAGCAGGGTGTCGCGGTCGAAGCGGGACTCCAGGTCGCCGTTGCAGTCGCTCCAATCCCGATATTTGTCGATTATCCAGGCGGCGAGTCCGGCCGGCGAGTCCATCAGGGCGGCGGCGATGGTGTCGGGCCGGGTCCCCATGATGGCGCTGTAGCCGCCGTCGAGCTCGTCGTACGCCTCCTCGGCCGCCACGAACGCCTGCTCCTCCGCCGACATCGGCGGGTCGTCGAACGACGCGGGGAACGGGGGATGGATCAGGTGGATGCCGATCACCTCCTCCGGGTGGAGCGCGGCCAGCCATTGGGTGGCCGCCCCGCCGATGTCGCCGCCGAAGGCGGCGTACCGGTCGTACCCCAGGGTGTCGGTCATCAGCGTGTGCAGCATCCGCGCCATCGCCGCCCGGGTGAGCGGCTCCGGCGGCAGATCGGAGTAGAGGAAGCCCGGCATGGACGGGATGACGACGTCGAACGCGTCGGCCGGGTCGCCGCCGTGGCGGGCGGGATCGGCGAGGCGGGCCGCCAGGGGGAGCATCTCCAGGAAGCTGCTGGGCCATCCGTGGCAGAGGAGGATGGGCATGGGCGCGGGGCCGACTCCGGCGATCCGGACGAAATGCAGGCCCCGCTCGCGGTAGTGCGGCAGCGCGTTGAGCTCGTCCTCCCGGGCGCGGTAGTCGAATTCCTCCGCCCAGTACGTCACCAGTTCCCGCAGGTACGCGGGGTCGGCCCCGGCCTGCCACGGCTGCGCCCCGCTGCGATCGGTGAACCTGGTCGCCCGCAGGCGAGCCCGCAGGTCGTCCAGAACGTCGCCGGGCACCTCGATGCGGAAGGGGGATTGAACCACGCATTGCCTCCGATAGCCGGAAATTTCAGGACTGGCTTACCACCGCCGGCCTGCCTCCCTCAAACGGATTACCGGTGCGGTCAGTGGCCGGTTTCCGTCTTCACCAGGAGCCGTTTGAGCAGGCCGTCCAGCAGGGCCTGGTCCGCGGGCGGAAGGGTGTTCACCAGGTCGGCCTCCACCTCCCCCCGGATCGTCATCGCGTCCATCCAGAGGTCGTGTCCCTTGGAAGTGAGCTCGACGTCCACCCGCCGGCGGTCCTCCGTGCTGCGCACCCGGCGTACCAGACCCGCTCGCTCCAGGGTGTCCAACCGGCCCGTCATCCCGGCAGGGGAGAGCAGGAGGTCGGCGGCCAGCTCGGACGGGGTCGCCGAGCCGTCGCGCGCGACGAGCCGGTGCAGCGTCTCGAACTCGAAATCCTGCATCCCCACCTCCTTCAGCGCCGCCTCCTTGGTGTGGGCCAGGTGCTTGACGAGGAACTGCATCCGCGTCACGACCGCCTCCACCCGCTCGTCGAAGGGTGCCCTGCCGCGCCAGCGGGCCAGGTGACGATCGACGGAGTCCTCCATGCGACGGATCATACGGCGATAAGTATTTTGTTGACGAAACATTCGCTGGCGAAATACCGTACTGACCCGTGATCCAGAGACTCCTGATCGGGCGGTGCCTGTCCGCGCTCGCCACCGCGCTCATCCCCACCACCCTGACGCTCGCGGTCCTGCGGGCGACCGGGGACGGCGGGGCGCTGGGCATCGTGCTGGCGAGCGAGATGGTGCCGCTCCTGCTGCTCCTTCCCGTGGGCGGCGTGCTGGCCGACCGGATCCGGCCCGAACGGGTCGCGCTCCTCGCCGACCTGACCCGGTGCCTGTCGCAGGCCGCCATCGCCATCGAACTGCTGCTGGGCGTGTACCGGATCCTCGATCTGGCGGTGCTGTCGGCCGTGGCGGGGATCGCCATCGCGTTCGGCAGCCCGGCCGTGCCGAGGCTGGTGGTCGCGGTGGTGCCCGGCCAGGACAGGTTGCGGATGAACGCGCGTATCGGCGTGGCCACCAGCCTGTCCGCGGTCGTCGCTCCGGCGCTGGCGGGGACGGTCACGCTGGCCGCCGGTCCCGGCTGGGCGGCCGCGCTCACGGCGGCGCTGTTCGCCTGCTCGGCGCTCACTCTCGGTGGCATCAGCAGCACGCCCGCGGCGTCTCACGTCAAAGCGGCGCCTCACGCCGATGCGAGGCTTCAGGTCAATGCGGTGCGTCAAGTCGAAAAGGCGGCTCAGGTCAAAAGGGTCAGCGCCTTCGGCAGGGACGTGGCCGAGGGGTGGCGGGAGGTCAGGGGGCGCCGATGGTTCCTGGCCTGCACGCTCGCCCACGGCGTCTGGCACTTCATGGCCGGACTGTTCCTGACACTCGCCCCCATGACAGCCGTGCGGGAGCTGGGCGGCGAGGTGAGCTGGACGGTGATCGTGCAGAGCGGCACGGTCGGCCTGGTCCTGGGCGTGCTGGCCGCTCCTCGGCTGCCCATCCGCAGGCCGCTGGCGGTGGTCCAGGCCGGTGCCGCCTGCTACCTGCTGCCCATGGTGGCCCTGGCCGTGACGGCGCCCACCGCGGTGATGGCGGGCGCGTACTTCGTGGCGATGTTCGGGCTGGGACTGCTCAGCCCGCTGTGGGAGACGGTGGTGGCCGAGGAGATCCCGGAGCGGGCGCTGGGGCGGGTGCGCTCGTTCGACCAGCTCATCTCGTTCGCGTCGCGGCCGTTCGGGCTGGCGGTGGCGGCGCCGCTGGCCGGCGTCACCGGGGTGACCGCCCTGGCCCTGACGGGCGGCGTGCTGGTCGCCGTCGCGAACCTCGCCGCCATCCTCCCGTCGCGCTCCTCCCTCCGGCCCGCTCCCGCGGAAGCCGCCCCGGCGAGGGTCAAGTGAGCGCCGCCTCCCGTACGACGCCGTCGTTGATCTCCAGGACCCGGTCGGCCAGCGTGATCAGGCTGGGGTCGTGGGTGGCGACCAGGGCCGTGACCCCCTCACTCCGTACGAGGGCCCGCAGCAGCTCCATGATCTGCCGCCCGGTCTGCGAGTCCAGCTGCCCCGTGGGCTCGTCGGCCACCAGCAGCCGGGGCCGGTTCGCCAGGGACCTGGCGATGGCCACCCGCTGCCGCTGCCCCCCGGACAGCTCGTACGGCCGCTGGTTGGCATGCTGCTCCAGCCCCACCAGCGCCAGCAGAAGGCGTACGCGGGCCTCGCGCTCCTCCGACGGCGTCCGCAGCAGCCGCATCGGCACGCCGACGTTCTCCGCCGCGGACAGCACCGGGATCAGCCCGAACGACTGGAACACGAACCCCACCACGTCGCGGCGCAGGGCCAGCAGGTCGTCCTCGGACATGGCGGTGACCTCGTGCCCGGCGACGACCACCCGTCCGGCGTCCGGCCTGTCCAGGCCGCCGATCTGGTTGAGCAGGGTCGTCTTCCCGGACCCCGACCGCCCGCGGACCGCGACGAGCTCGCCAGGGAACACCGAGAACGACACCTCCCGCAGCGCCACGACCTCCTTGGGCCCGGTCCGGTAGACCTTGCGCAGCCCTTCCACCTCGACCAGGGGCGAGTCAGTCATCAGAGGGCTCCTCCCGGGCGGGCCACACGCCGATGTGGTCGGATTCGAGCTCGAGGCGCACCCGCCGCTCCATCTCGAGCGCGTTCATGAAGTCGCGCGGCAGTTGCAGCCGCCCGACCCGGTCCAGCACGGCGTACTCCTCGGCGACGATCTGCCCCTCGGCGCCCTCGCGCCGCAGCGTCTCGCTGCTGGTACGCCCGTCGCGAATGCCCACCGTACGGTCCACCTGCTCCGACACCAGCGGGTCGTGCGTCACGACGACCACGGTCACCCCCAGCTCCCTGTTGGCCTTGCGCAGCGCGTCGAACACCTGCTCCGACGTCTCGCTGTCCAGCTCGCCGGTGGGTTCGTCGGCGAGGACGAGCTGCGGGGAGTTGGCGAGCGCGACGGCGATGGCGACCCGCTGCTGCTCGCCGCCCGACATTTCGGGAATCTTGCGGTCTGCGCAGTACCCGACGCCCAGCAACTCCAGCAGCTCCAGCGCGCGACCCCCGCGGCGACCGGCCAGCTTCATCGGCAGCTCGACGTTCTCCCTGGCGGAGAGGTACGGCAGCAGGTTCCGCGCGGTCTGCTGCCAGATGAAGCCCACCACGGACCGCCGGTACCGCAGCCGGTCGCGGGCGTTCATCGACAGCAGGTCCATCCCCGCCACCCTGGCCACGCCGGCCGTCGGCACGTCCAGCCCGGACAGCACGTTGAGCAGGGTCGACTTGCCCGACCCCGAGGCGCCCACGATGGCCACCAGCTCGCCCTTGTCGATCACCAGGTCGAGCCCCTGCAGCGCGACGACCTCCACGCCCTCGGTCTTGTAGATGCGTACGAGGTTGTCGCACACGATGTGCGCGTCACCGCCGAACGCGGCCTTCTCCCGCGTGGCCCTGGCTTCCAGCTCGGACAGGGTCGGGTTCATGAAAGATCCCCCACTCGAAGGACGGCGCCGAGGTTGCGGCGGCGGCTGATGGCGGTGTGCGCGTACGCGCCGAGCACGGCGACGGTGGTGAGCCCGCCCGCCAGCAGCGCAGGCACGAGCAGGTCGAGCGAGTAGTCGCCGACGGGCAGGCCGCCGGCGTACGACGACAGGTCCACGCCGGCCCCGAGCGCGAACGGCAGGCCGAGGCCCAGACCGAGCCCGACCAGGGCGGTGACGAGGATCATGGGCAGGATCTCCAGCACGGTCAGCCGCTGCGCCTGCCGGTCCGACAGCCCGAGTGTGCGCAGGAACGACACCGCGCTGGCACGCTCGGCGGCGCCGATCACGAGCGCCAGCACGACGGCGACGAGCGCGTACGAGCCGAGCGCCACCGTCACCACGAGCAGCGTCCAGCGCACGGTGCTGGTGAGGGGGTCGTCCTGGATGGCGCTCAGCGCCCGCTCCTGCGTCTCCACGGTCGCCGACGGGACCAGCCGCGCCAGCACGTCAGGGGAGACGTCGCCCTTGATCAGCAGGGTGTTCGGGGCGGGCCGGGTCAGCACGCCCAGCGGCACCACCATGAACTTCCCTTGGGTGAAGAAACTGGGCACCGACTCGACCACGCCCCGCGTGGCGAGCTTCACCCGCGACTGCCACCCGATCTCGAACGTCCCCCGTCCCCGCAGCTCGGGGGAGACCAGCGCGCCGTCGGACAGCGGAGGCACGCTGATCGGGGCCCCGTCCAGGATCCGCCGCCACTGCGCCACGTCCACGGCGAGCGCCTCGGCCCGCTCCGCGCCGTACCCGACCTGCACCCGCCCGGTCTGCGCGATCACCACCTGCTCGACCCCGGGCGTCGCCCGAATCCGGTCGATCGAGGCGGCGGGGATCTCGACGTTCGACGTCACCTTGATCGGCGCGCCCACCTGCTGCCAGGACGCCAGCCGCTGCGTGTCCGCGATCCCGCCGGAGATCACCGCGGCGAACACCGACACGCCCAGCGCGGGCAGCAGGATCAGCACGGGCAGCACGCCGGCGGAGCGCGCCCTGGCCGCCCTGGTCAGCCCCAGGAACGGCACGGCCGCCCGCCCGCGCGCGGCCAGCCGTACGAACAGCCGCAAGGGGTACGGATAGCAGCGCAAGGTGATCAACGCCGCCGCCAGCGTCAGCCCGACGGGCACCAGGAGCAGGAACGGATCCTGCGACGCGCCACGGGCCCGCAGGAGGTACGCCCCGACCAGGGCGAGCACCACGACCAGCACCTCCAGCGTGACCCGCCGGGCGGAGGGCCGGCCGGCGGACACGTCGTCGCGGCGCTCGTGCAGCGGCGTCCGATGGGTCAGGGCCAGCCGCGCCCCGGCGAACCCGACGGCCGCCACGACCACGACCAAGGGCCCCAGGTGCACGATGGGCAGGACGGGCCCGGGCACCAGGAACGACAGCCCGTACCCGGCCAGCGCGGCGGGCAGCACCGCGACGCCGGTCAGCAGCGCCCCGGCCCCGGCCACCTGCCGCAGCGACCCGCCCCGCGCCCGCGCCAGCGACAGCGGTTGGTCGAGCCGGTTGCCCAGCAGCAGCACGACCAGCGCGATCACGCCGAGCGCCACCGCCAGCAGCCCGCCGAGCACCAGGTACGTCACGGTCTGCGCGGTGGCCACCTCGGCGAGGAAGTCGCCGAGCAGCTTGGAGAGCCCGGTGTCCAGGTGGTACGGGCTGGCCGTCGACTGGAGCGCGGCCACCCGCCCGAACTCGGCGACCGCCGCCTGGAGGTCGGGCGCGGCCAGCGCGCTCGCGGCGCGGGCGTCGATCGGCAGGATCCAGTGGTAGGACAGGTTGCGCCCCTCGCCGCTGAGCGCGGTCAGCCCCGCGTCGGGGATCAGCGTCGTGATGCGCTTCTCGAGCTCGTCGCTGCCCGGCGTCTGCGCCTTGACGACCTGGAGGATGTCGACGTTGTGGGACCAGTAGCGGTCACGGGGGTCCTTGGCCTTGAAGGCGCCGACGATCTTCAGGGCGGCGTAGTCGTTCTCGCCGACCATCTTGGTCTGGCCCACCTCGAAGCCCAGCTCGGGCAGGGCGTCCGCGACGATCCCCACCTCGAAGACCGGGATCGTCGCGCCCTCGTACCGCATGGTCGAGGGCTTGCCGGGCGCCCGCCCCTGGACCCAGTCCACGCGCCGGTCCGCGTCGGAGAGCCAGCCCAGGTTCATGTGGGTGTGGCCGGAGGTTCCGGTGACGGGCGTGGAGGTGGTCTTGGCGCTCATGTGGCCCGCGCCGGTCGCCAGCGGGCGCAGCGCCGGCGGCAGGATCTGGCGCCAGCGGCGGTCGCGGGCGTCGAACTGACCGCGTTCGTGCAGGTCCTCCTCGGACGAACGCGACTCCACGGACACCGTCAGGTCGGCCTGCACCGCGGGGGCGCTGACCAGCGAACGGCGCAGCGCCTCGTCGAACGACGCCTGCATCGCCCTGGGCAGCCCCGCGACCAGCAGGCAGGCGCTCAGCGCCAGCACGAACAGCACGGCCATCGTGCCCAGGTGCGCGCGGGCGAGCAGGGCGATCCTCACCGTTCCTCCACGAGTTGCCCGTGCTGCCCGCGCAGGCGGCGGGCCAGCCCGGCCACGATGGCGAGCAGCACCGCGGCCACCAGCGCCAGCATCGCCGCGGTGGCCGCCCACGGGATGTCGAGCACCACGCCGGGGGTGACGGCCGAGGCCTGCCCGGTCAGTACGATGTGCGGCACGACCAGCACGCCGACGACCACGGCGAGCCCGGTGCCCGCGACGAGCGACAGCCCGATGACGAACGCCTGCTCGACCGCCAGCACCCCGAACACCTGCCGGGAGCTCACCCCGAGCGCCCGCAGGATCGCGAACTCGCCCATGCGCTCCCGGGCCGCGACGGTCGCGTTCACCAGGAACCCGAGCGTCGCGAACACCAGCGCCGCCGCGAACCCGAGCATCAGCGCCCCCTGCAACCCGCTGGCCAGGGGATCGTCCCGCAGCTCGGCCGCCAGCCTGCGCTGGTCGAGCGCGGTCACGTCCCACTCGGGCCGCGTCTGGAGCG
This sequence comes from Nonomuraea jabiensis, assembly GCF_014204795.1. Classification (GTDB taxonomy): domain Bacteria; phylum Actinomycetota; class Actinomycetes; order Streptosporangiales; family Streptosporangiaceae; genus Nonomuraea; species Nonomuraea jabiensis. The sequence goes on from NZ_JACHMB010000001.1 coordinate 5,606,137, forward strand.
CCTTGACCGCGGGCGCGGTGTCACCGGCCGCGAGCCACCATTCGGTGGCGGGCCTGGGCAGCTGCGCCGAGGCCAGCTCGTACGTCTGCAAGGTCGCCCAGTCGGCGAGCACCGCCTTCTGCCCCGCCGGGGTGGTCGGCATGCTGTCCACGACCCCCACCACCTTGACCTGGAGCACCCTGCGGTCGATGCTGGCCGGCCCGACCTGGCCGACGGCCAGCTTGAGCGAGGCGGCCAGGTCGGCGGTGAGCACCACCGGCAGCGGTCCGGGCTTCGGCAGCGGCGCGAGGCCGGCGACCGCGGGCCGCACCACCTTCATGGACACCGGCGGCGCCGCCACCTCGCGGCCGTCTGCGCTGAGGCCGGTCAGGGTCAGGTTCACGGGGCTCTGGGGGGTGCCAGCGACGAGGCCGCGCAGCGACAGCGGGTACGTGATCTTCCCGGTACGCCCGGCCAGCGCCCGGAGGTCGACGTCGATCCGGTTCTCGCCCTTGCGCAGCACGCCGAGCGGCACGTCGCGCCACACGCCGAGCGCGTCGGAGAGCACCAGCCGCAGCGGCAGGACGCCGTCCGCTCGCGCCCGCAGCGTGAGCGCCGACGGCTGCCCGGGAAGGTCCAGCTTGCCCGCCCGGTCTCCGGCCAGCGCCCGCGACATCTCCCCGACCGGCTGCGCGGACAGGTCGGCACGCAGGTGGAACAGCTCGCCCAGCCTGCCCGCGTCCAGGCCGAGCAGCAGCGCGCTCTCGCCGCTCACCTCGGTCTGCCCGCGAAATCCCGGCGAGTACGCCGTGACCCCGGGCAGCGCGGTGAACGCCGTCCCGCGCCCGAGCGCCCCCAGCTCCGGCCCGTCAGGGGGACCGGACAGCCGCAGGTCGGCCCCGGCCTGGTGACGGGCCTGGTCGGCCTGCGAGGCCCGCCAGGTGGACGCGGTGGCCATGGACACGATGCCGATCGCGATGGCCATGGTCAGCAGCAGCGCCGGGCCCGCGTACTTGAGCGGCCGCCTGCTCACCTGCCAGGCCCCCAGCGCGGGGGCGAGCGCCGGCCGCCTGGACGTCACCCGCTCGGCCAGCTTCGAGACGCGCGGCACCAGGCGCAGCCCCAGCATGCCGCCCGTGAGCAGGGCCAGGGCCGGCCCGGAGATGATCAGCGGGTCGATGCCGAGCCCGCCCGCGGCCGTCGCGGTCACGGGCGCGCCGTAGCGCTGGAGCTGCCAGATCGCCAGCCCGGCCACGACCAGCAGCGCCAGGTCGGCGCCCGCCCGCTCGATCAGCCCGCGCCCGCCGCCGCGCCCGCGCGCCGACTGCTCCTCCACGTACGTGCGCCGCGCGCCCGCCAGCGCCGGCAGCACCAGCAGGACCGCCGCGGCCAGGGCCACGCCGAACGAGACGAGGAACGTGCCCAGGTCGGCCGAGGGCGCCAGCCGTACCCCTGACGCCCTGATCCAGGGCAGCAGGTTGACCAGCGCGAGCAGCGGCGGGCCCAGGAACGGCGCGACCACCGCGCACGGCACCGCCACCAGCAGCGCCTCGCCGCCCGCCAGCGCGGCCAGCCGCACCGTGCCCGCGCCGCGCGAGCGCAGCAGCGCCACCTCCATGCGGCGGTGGTCGGCGAGCAGGCGGGCGGTGAGCATCAGCGCGTACGCGGCCAGCAACAGCAGCTGCAGCACCGGGATCAGCATCGTGGAGCGCGCGACCAGGGACGCGGTGTCGAGCTGGGTCAGGATCTCCGGCAGGTGGCTGGCGGCCACGCAGCTGCCGCAGCCGTCCGCCTTCAGCCGCGCGCCCAGCCGGTCGATCGCTCCGGCCAGCGGGCGCAGCTGGGCGGGCGTGAGCGCGCGCAGGTCGGGCACGGCGGTCCAGGTGGCGTTCACGCTCGTGGCGAAGCGGGCGACGAACGTCTCGCGCGGCACCATCAGCGGCCCGTACGTGGTGAACTCGCCGCGCTCCACGCCCCGGCTGAGCAGCTGCTCACCCGCCCACCGCTCGCCGAACGGGTCGTTGAGCTGGAACACGCCCACGACGCGGACCGTGACCGGGCGCGGGTCGAGGCGGCCCTTCGTGGTGAACTCCTGCCCCGCCTTGAACCCGGTCGCCGAGGCCGCCGACAGCGAGATCGCGGCCTCCACCCGGTCGCCGCCGGCGCGCGGCCAGGAGCCGGAGACGAGCCTGGCGTGCTGGTCGAGCCCGTCGTAGCTGCCGAACCTGAGCAGCTCGGGGCGCTCCTGGGCGTCCTGGCCGGGCAGGACGTAGGAGTCGGAGCGGAAGCTGGTGGTGACGGCGGGCGGCCGGGTGTAGGCCCTGGCGAACTCGGCGCGTACCGACCGGTCGAACTTCGGGAACGTCTCGGCCGTCACGGGGGCGCTGACGGTGGCGGCGGTCTGGCGGTACGAGGCCGTCTCCATCGTCCTGCGGACACCGGCGTCCGCGATGGAGGAGGCGTACATGGTGAGCGCGACCAGCGTGGTCGTGGCCAGGAGGATCGAGCCGAAGGCGGCCAGGAGGAGCAGCGGCTCGTTGAGCGCCCGTTTGACGACCAACGGCCCCCGCATGTGTCCCCCTTCGCCCCGTTTAGTGCACCTTCGGGCAGGGCTGGGCGACGGGGCAAGGTGATCTCTGGAACGGTGACGCACCCGATACGGCCGTGTGATATCGAAACTGTGACAAAAGGGTGCGAAAACGAGAACGCCGCACCCCCGGAGGGAGTGCGGCGTTTCCTGTGCCAGGCGTTCCGCTTGGCGGCCGGCTTACTTGGCGGCCAGCGACGCGGCCTGCTTGGCGATCGCGGACTTGCGGTTGGCGGCCTGGTTCTTGTGGATGACGCCCTTGCTGACGGCCTTGTCGAGCTGGCGGGCGGCGGCCCGCTGCAGCACGGCGGCCTGCGCGGCGTCGCCCTGCTCGGCGGCCTCGCGGAACTTGCGGACAGCCGTCTTCAGAGAGGACTTGACCGCCTTGTTGCGCAGGCGAGCCTTCTCGTTCTGCTTGTTGCGCTTGATCTGGGACTTGATGTTCGCCACGAAGAAGCCTCGGTGAAAGTCTGGGTGATGGATGGGGCGCGCGGGCTCGAGAGAGGGCGCGCCACACGCAGTTGAACAGGATACCAATAACTCAGGTTGGCTCTCAAATCAACCGCGTGGTGGAGCATCGGCGTTTCCGATGCTCGGCGCCCGAAAGCCCCAGGTTAGCCGATTACCCACCGCGTGGCGTACTCACGCCAGTCCTCCTCCGTGGCGGCGAAGTCCACATAGAGGGCCAGGCCGAAGCGCTCGCGGCGGCCGTGCTCCGACAGCGCGAGCCGGGCGCCCTCGGCGGCCATGGCGACGCTCTCGGCGTTGTCGAGCCAGGGCACGCCGTGGTCGTGGTAGGCCGGGGCGCCGATGTAGAGGGCCTTGGCGGCGGGCACCAGGTCCAGGGCCAGCTCGGACTGGCGGGCGACGTAGCCGCCGTAGAGGGACTGCAGCGGGGTGAAGGAGTCGTACGTCATGACGGCGACCTGGTCCACGCGGTCCACGACCTGCTTGAAGTAGCCCTGGGACCAGTACTTGTCGTGCGCCAGCACGGCCCTGGCGGTCAGGCGCAGGCCCGGGTACGGCTCGATCTGCGGGGTGGAGGCGGACAGCAGGGCGGTGTGCCGGCGGGTGCGCTCCAGCAGCTCCAGGAACTCGGTGTCGCCGTCGCCGATCGGCTCGAAGTTGTAGTGGATGCCGTCGTAGCCCTGTTTCATGATGGCGGCGACGCCGGACAGGACGTTCTCGCGGGACTTGGGGTCGTCGAGGTCGAGGCCGTTCTTGACGGACTGGCCGAGCCAGGCGGAGATGCGGACCGCGGGGAGGCGCTCGCGAAACCATTTCACGAAATTTCCGGCGTTGGGGTATTTGTCTGGGCTTAAGGTGCCGTCCCAGTTGAAAGGGCCGGAGTGGACGTACACGTCCTTGATCCCGGTGGCGCGCAGCCGTACCGCCAACTGCTCGACGTCACGCTCCGTGCGGCGGCCGTCCACCCACGCGTGGCCCAGCCAGAGCGCGTCGTTGCCCGTGCTCTTCGCCCAGGCCGCCGGCGCACCGGTAAACTGGAGCCGGAGCGCGGCGGCGAGGAGGCCGACCAGCGCGGCCACGATGGCCAAGGCAAGCGCGAGCAGGCGCAGGCCGCGGCGGATGACGGTTCGGGCAGTCACCCGGGCATGTCACCATGAAAGACTGCTTGACCTCAACCCTGTCGAAACGGACTTCGGTGCGCACTCAGCCTGGCCAGACCGACCCCGCGTTGATCCGCAACTTCTGCATCATCGCGCACATCGACCATGGCAAGTCGACCCTTGCCGACCGGATGCTGCAGATCACCGGCGTGGTCGACGACCGCTCCATGCGTGCTCAGTACCTCGACAGGATGGACATCGAGCGCGAACGCGGCATCACGATCAAGTCGCAGGCCGTGCGGCTGCCGTGGGACGGCCACGTGCTCAACATGATCGACACGCCCGGCCACGTCGACTTCACCTACGAGGTGTCCCGGTCGCTGCAGGCGTGCGAGGGCGCGATCCTGCTGGTAGACGCGGCCCAGGGCATCGAGGCGCAGACGCTGGCCAACCTCTACCTGGCCATGAACGCCGACCTGCACATCATCCCCGTCCTCAACAAGATCGACCTGCCGGCGGCGCAGCCGGAGAAGTTCGCCGAGGAGCTGGCGGGGCTGATCGGCTGCGACCCGTCCGACGTGCTCAAGGTGTCCGGCAAGACCGGCGAGGGCGTGCGCGAGCTGCTCGACCACGTGGTCCAGGAGGTGCCCGCCCCCGTCGGCGTCGCCGACGCGGCGGCCCGGGCGCTGATCTTCGACTCCGTCTACGACACCTACCGCGGCGTCGTCACGTACGTGCGGGTCGTGGACGGCCACCTGAGCAAGCGCGAGCGCATCCTCATGATGTCCACCGCCGCCACCCACGAGACGCTCGAGATCGGCGTCATCTCGCCCGAGCCCAAGACCTCCGACCTGGGGCTCGGCGTCGGCGAGGTGGGCTACCTGATCACCGGCGTCAAGGACGTGCGCCAGTCGCGCGTGGGTGACACGGTCACCTCGTCGGCCAAGCCCGCCCAGGAGATGCTGGCGGGCTACGAGCACCCCAAGCCGATGGTGTTCTCGGGGCTCTACCCGATCGACGGCGACGAATACCCCGAGCTGCGCGAGGCCCTCGACAAGCTGCAGCTCAACGACGCGGCGCTGGTCTACGAGCCGGAGACGTCGGCGGCGCTCGGGTTCGGGTTCCGGGTCGGGTTCCTGGGGCTGCTGCACATGGAGATCGTGCGGGAGCGGCTGGAGCGCGAGTTCGGCCTGTCGCTGATCTCCACGGCGCCCAACGTGGTCTACCGCGTGGTCATGGAGGACGGCAAGGAGCTCACCGTCACCAACCCGTCGGAGTTCCCCACGGGCGGGAAGATCGCGCAGGTCTTCGAGCCGGTCACCAAGTCGACGATCCTGGCGCCGTCCGAGTTCATCGGGGCGATCATGGAGATCTGCCAGGGGCGGCGCGGCCAGCTGCTCGGCATGGACTACCTGTCGGAGGACCGGGTCGAGATCCGCTACACGCTGCCGCTGGGCGAGATCATCTTCGACTTCTTCGACCAGCTCAAGTCGCGCACCCGCGGCTACGCCTCGCTCGACTACGAGCCCGCCGGCGAGCAGGAGGCCGACCTGGTCAAGGTGGACATCCTGCTGCAGGGCGAGCCGGTCGACGCGTTCAGCGCCATCGTCCACAAGGACAAGGCCTACACGTACGGCGTCGACATGGCGAAGAAGCTGCGCGAGCTGATCCCCAGGCAGCAGTTCGAGGTGCCGATCCAGGCCGCCATCGGGGCCCGGGTCATCGCCCGCGAGAACATCCGCGCCATCCGCAAGGACGTCCTGGCCAAGTGCTACGGCGGTGACATCTCCCGTAAGCGGAAGCTGCTGGAGAAGCAGAAGGAAGGCAAGAAGCGGATGAAGATGGTCGGGCGCGTGGAGGTGCCCCAGGAGGCCTTCGTCGCCGCGCTGTCCACCGAGTCGTCCACCGACAAGAAGAAGTAGGGCTTTCGGGGTAGGCGACTACCCTGAAAGCATGGAAGTGGTGCAAACCGCGCGCATGGTCCTTTCTCGGGTCACGCTCGACGATCTAACCGCTGTCCATGAGCTTCACTCCGACCCCCGTACCAATGTGTACAACCCCGGGGGCCCCAGCGTCGACCTGGTGTCCAGCCGCGCCATGCTGGACCTGTGGCTCGCCGACTGGGCCGAGCGCGGCATCGGCTACTGGGCCGCGCGGGCGATCGGCGGGTCGGAGGTGCTCGGGTTCGGGGGACTGCGCCGCGCGATCGTCGGCGGAGACGAGGTGCTGAACCTTTACTACCGGTTCCGGCCGTCCGCCTGGGGTCACGGGTACGCGGGGGAGCTCGTGGAGGCGGCGCTGCGGGTCGGCAAGGAGCTCGGGACCGTCGTCGCGGTCATCCGGCCCGACAACCTGGCCTCGCTGAAGGTGGCGGAGCGGGCGGGCATGCGCAGGGACGGGACGATCCCGTACGGGGGCGTCGAGAGCGTCGTGTACGTGGCCTGAGCGCCCTACCCGCGATTTCGGATTACGTACCCCACCAGCACCAGAGCGCCCGCGGCGGCCTGAGCCGCCAGGAAGCCGCCCAGCGGGCCCGGCGGGGACAGCAGCGCGGCGACGGCGGGCAGGCACCCGAGCACGGCCAGGTCCACCCCGGTGAGCGCCCACCGCAGCGGCCCGGTCGGGATCGCGCCGCCCGGGGTGTCGATGATCGGCATGGAATGGTCGATCGGACCCCTCCTGGCCATCCGCAGCGCGGCCGCGGCCAGCGTGGGGGCCGCCAGTGGCCCGAACAGCCACCACGCGCCCGGCAGCGCGCCGCCCACGCTCAGGGCGGCCAGCCCGAGGGTCGCCCACGCGCCGCCCAGCAGCATGGGCAGCACCGCGCGGGCCGCGAGCGCCTGGCGACGGTCCACGCCGAGCAGCCTGGACAGGGCCGGATTGTCGCCGTCCCTGCGCGCCCCCGACACGCTCATCGCCGCCACGGCCAGCGAACCCGCCAGCACGGCCGCTCCGAGCGTCACCGGAGCGCCGCCCGCCTGCGCCAGCACGGCGGGCAACGCGGACATCGCGAACATGACCCCCAGGCGTCCCGGCCTGCGGCCCACCCGGCGCCAGTCGTGCCAGGCCAGCGCGAGGGGCGCGGGCAGCGACGGCCACCGCCGCGAGCTGAGCTTCCTGGCCCGCCAGTGGTTGTCCTCCGCGATCCAGGTGAGCACTTCGGGGTCGAGGCCGACGGCCGCGTCCGCGACGTGGCCCGCCCGGGTCGAGGCGGTGACGAGGGTACGGGTGGGGATCCGGTCGAGCGACGCCCACGCGTGGCGTACCAGCAGGGTGGAGGACGCCGCCGCGAGGGCCGCGGCGACGGCCACCGCCGACAGGGGAGCGCTCGCGGCGACGGCGAGGACCGTGCGCAGCTGGCCGCTGACGGTCACGACGGCGGCCACCAGCAGCGCGACCGTCGCGGCCGTCAGCCAGACCTGCCACGACTGGGACGCCTGACCGAGCACGGCCAGGGCCATCCCGCCCGCGGTCGCCGAGACGCCCACCACCAGCGCGCCGAGCAGGCGCCACACGAGCTGGTCCGGGGCGCCCAGCACGGCGACCAGCCCCAGCCCGAGCAGCAGCCCGGCCGCCACCGCCACCGCGAGCAGCACCCGAGCCGTTCGCCCGAGCAGGTGCCGCCGGTTCAGCGGCGAGGGCAGCAGCCAGGAGGCGTCGGGGGCGGGCAGCATCACGGGTCCCGCCGCGCGGGCCGCGGCCAGGAAACCGGCCAGCGCCAGCGCGAGCAGGGCCGCTCCGGCGCTCACGCGGGCGGGATCGGCGGCTCCGGCCAGCCCTTGGAGCACGGTGGTGAGCGGCTGGCCGAGCACGGCGGCGAGCATCGCCAGCCCGAACCCGGCGACGTACCGATCGAGCAGGCCGCCGCGGGCCGGGCCACGCGAGCGGAGATACGCCCGCACCACCCGCACACTGCCCGCCGCCCCGCTCACGCGCCCACTCCCGACGGTGGGGGTACGTCGGCTCCGCTCATGCGGCCATCCCCGACGGCGGGGGGCGCGTCGGCTCCGCTCATGCGTCCACCCCTGACGGTGAGACCTGGCGGGCGCGGCCGGCCAGGCCATGATCGTGCGTGGCCATCACCACGGTGCCTCCCTCACTCGCGTACTCCTCGAGCAGATCGCCCAGCCGGCCCCGGAAACCGGCGTCCAGGCCGCGTTCCGGCTCGTCGAGCAGCAGCAACGTGCTCGGCCTGAGCAGCGCGGAGGCCAGGGAGAGACGCTGGCGCTGCCCGGTGGACAGGTTCAGCGGCGGCGCGTCCGCCCGCTCCACCAGCGCGAACACCTCCAGCGCCGCCTCCACCTCCATCCGCGCCTCGGCGTGCACGGCTCCCATGAGCTCCAGGTGCTCGCGGGCGGTGAGCCCCGGATACCAGGCGGGCTCGTCGCCGAGCATCGCCACCCGGCGCCAGAAGGCGGCGTCATCGGCCGGTGGCTCCCCGAACACCCTGACCTGGCCGGAGGTCGCCGGCTGGAGCCCCGCCAGGCAGCGCAGGAGGGTCGACTTGCCGCTCCCGTTCGGGCCGACGACCGCCACGATCTCGCCCGGTGACACGGTCAGCTCCATGTCCCGCAGCACGGGGTTGCCGCCGAGTTCGACCGTGAGGTCGTGAACGCTGATGATCGAGTCGTACACGGTTCGAGCCTAGCCAGCCGGGCGCGCGGCTGATCGCGACGATTTTCTGTCGGTGCCATCGCCTACCTTCTATTCCGAACACCTGTGCGACTGGAGGGTGACGTGATTGCTTCTGAGCGATTCGAGCGTGCCGCCGTGTTGGGGGTGGCTGTGGCTGAGGAGACTCGGCGGCTGCTGAGGCTCCACCTGGCTCCGGGGGAGGAGGGAGGCGACGGCACCGTGCTCGTCGACGTGCCCTATCCCGACGCGGCCGTGGTGGCGGCGCTGCTCGACGTGGCGGCGGAGTGTTTCGGCGAACGGGGTGACTCCGTCGAGGAGACCAGGCAGGCGGCGTTGGAGACGTTGTTACAACTGGCCGGGTTCGACGGCGAGTCCCAGCTCAGGCGTCCCTGATCGGCCGGCTCACTGGGGGCGCGCCACTCCGTGCCGGAAGGCGTAGGAGACGGCCTGGGCGCGGTCCCGCAGTCCCGCCTTGGCGAAGAGGTTGTTGATGTGGGTCTTGACGGTGGCCTCCGAGATGTAGAGGCGGGCGGCGATCTCGGTGTTCGAGAGGCCGTCGGCGATGAGGGCCAGCACCTCGCCCTCGCGCGGGGTCAGCCCGTCGGGGAGCCCGTCACGGACGATTCCAGGAGGAGGAGGAGGGGTGTTTCCGGTTGTGGCCGGGGGTTGCCTCGGGGGCACCGACATGGTGTCCAGGAGGCGGCGTTGGACGGTGGGGTCGAGTTGGGCGTCGCCGCGCTTCACCGTGGCGACGGCCCTGGCGATGTCGTCGGCGTCCGCGTCCTTGGTGAGGAAACCGCGCGCGCCCGCTCTCAGCGCCGCGAAGACGGACTCGTCGTCGGAGTACGTGGTGAGCACCACGACCTGGGTGCCCGGAAACTCGGCGCGGATGCGGGCGGTGGCCTCCACGCCGTCCATGCGGGGCATGCGCAGGTCCATGAGCACCACGTCCGGCCGCCGCTCCCCGACCAGCCGCAGCGCCGCCTCGCCGTCGCCGGCCGAGCCGACCACCTCGATGTCCGGCAGCAGCCCGAGCAGCAGCACCAGGCCCTCGCGCACCACGGCCTGGTCGTCCACCACGATGACCCTGGTCATCCGGGCGCCCTCGGTCATGCCGGCACCTTCAGGCGCACCTGGAAGCCTCCGTCGCGTTCGCCTGCCGACAGCGTCCCGCCGAGCAGCTCGGCCCGTTCACGCATGCCCACGAGACCGTAGCCGCCCCCGGGCGAGCCCTTCTCGGGGGAGGCCGGGTTGGTGATGCGCAGCTCGCACCAGAGCCGGTCAAACTCGAGCTCGACCGTGGCCGGGCTGCCGGGGGCGTGGCGGCGTACGTTCGTGAGGGCCTCCTGGGCGGTGCGCACCAGGGCGAGCTCCGTCTCCGGCGGCAGGCGGTGCTCGGGGCCGCAGACGCGCAGCGTGCAGGTCTGGTGGGCGGCGCTCTCGAAGTCGTCCGCCAGCGTGCGCAGCGCCACGGGGAGCGCGGGCGGGTCCTCGCGCAGCGCCTGCACCGCACGCCTGGCCTCGTCGAGCCCAGACTTGGCCAGGTCGCGGGCCTGGGTGACCCGATCGAGCGCCTCGGCCGTCCGCTCGGCGCGCAGCAGCAGCTTGGCACCCTCCAGGTGGACGAGCTGGGCCGAGAGGGAGTGGGCGAGGATGTCGTGGATCTCCCTGGCGATCCTGGCCCGCTCCGCGAGCACGGCCTCCCGCGCCTCGGCGGCCCTGGTGGCCTTGCGCTGCCTGGCCGCGTACGAGAGCAGGAAGATCAGGCAGGTGCTGAGGACGAGGGGGAGGTCGCGGGCCGGGTTGCCGACGATCGCCCCCGCCACGACCAGGCCCCCGACGGCCAGCAGGCCGATCGGCAGTGCTTGGCGCAGGGTGAAGCGGGTCACGGCCAGGCTGACGCAGATGAGCAGAGCCCCGATCGCGGCGCCGCCGTCGGTCAGGGTGCTGAGGACGATGGAGAGGATCACGGCCAGGGCGAGGGCGATCAACGCGACAGGCACCCCAAAAACCTGCAGCCCCCGCAACTCCCCCCACCCCGCCCCCGCGCCCGCCTTCGCGCCCGCCTTCGCGCCCGTTCCCGCGCCCGCCTTCGCGCCCGTTCCCGCGCCCGCCCTCGCGCCCGTCCCCGTCCCGGCGCCCGCGCCCGCCTCCGCCACGCCACCCGGCGTCCGCAGCCTGCTCGATGCCGCCGGCCCCGGCCGCATCGCGCCGCCGGTCGTCGGCGACCCTGGCCGCGTCGGACCGCCGGTCGTCGGCGACCCCGGCTGCGTCAGGCCGCCGTGCCCTGACGGTGCCGGGGCGACGGGTTCCGACGATCCCGACACCGTCAGGCCGCTGGTTGCTGGTCCTGACGGTGCCGGGGTGACGGGTTCCGATGATCCCGATGGTGCCGGGCCACCGGTTGCTGGTGCTGACGGTGTCGGGCTGCTGGATGCCGGGGGCTCTGGCTGCGGTTGGTTGGCCGGTGTCGGGGCTTCCAGTCGCTGTCGGCTGCCTGACTCCGGAGCTCCTGGGGCCGTCGGGGTGCCTGGCGCGGACCGCTGCGGTGGGCTGCTTGGCACTGGCACTTCTGGCCGCGGCGGACTGGCCGGCGCCAACGGCTGCGCCAGCGAGCCTCCTGCCCGCCGACCCTCCGCGTGGCCCTCCGGCCGGACCTCCCACTGGCTCTCGGGACGCGCCTCCTGTCGTCCCTCTTGCCGGGTCGCTCGTGAGGCTTCCCGTGGGGTCTCTCGGTGGACGGGATGGGGCTGGGTGCGGCGGTCGCGGAGGGACAGGAACAGGGTGGCGAGCAGGGCGAGGCCCAGTCCGGCGGTCAGGAGGGTGATCGCCAGTCCGGTGCCGGTCAGGCCGGGTGCGGGGGTCGCTCCCAGCTGGGCCACGATCAGCAGCGCGATCACCCCGAGCTGCAACGCGAGGGCGATTCCGTACGGCGCACGCATCACCCCACGACGGTATCCGGTCGCCTGGCCGTGCTCGAAAGCGCACGCCCCCTCTGAGCGATGACGTACGACTGGGCGCCGATGGTGAGGCCGATGAACAGCAGGATCCCGCCGGTGGAGAGTTCGAGGCCGAGGGCGCCTCCGGCGAAGTACAGGCCGACGCGGATGGCGATCGAGGCCAGCCACACCAGCATGGTCCAGGCCGTGGCCTTCGACCAGGAGACGCCGGAGTCGTCCAGCCACACCCGTACGGTCGTCGCCCGCCACACGCCCAAGGCGACGGCGATGGCGGCCTCCACCAGGACCAGGCTGATGCTGAGCACGAGGTGCCGGGGATCGATGGCCCCGCCGGATGCGATGCCGGCGACGATCATGGCGGCGGCGGTGTAGAGGATGCCCCGCTTGGCGGTGGGACGGGTCTTCATCTGGCGGTAGACGACGAACACCACGGCGAGGAGGACCAGGGGAGTGATCAGTATGGGTTCCACGGGTTCGACCGTAGGGATCGGCGGGGCGTACCGGATCGGCCCGGGGGTTGAGTGCGCGGATCTCCACCCTGGGGTGGAGATCGAGGTGAGAGGTAATCGGGTCGCTGGGGGAGCGGGCCGTCCAAATATCGTCGTTGTCTCCGTAAGCGTGAGCCAAGCGGTCGAAGCTGGGGCGTACGGCGATCGACAAGCGGGCGGTCATGCACCGGGTGGCCGTACTGGCCAACCCAGACAGCCGCACATCCCCAGGTGGGGAGGTGCTGGGTGGGCCGGGCGGCAGCGGTGTGCGCCCGGCTCAGGCCAGGGCTCGGAGCTGGGTGGGGTCAGTGGAGGATCGAGTACAGGGCTGAGGTGAGGGAGGCTCTGGTGTCGTCCTGGTCGATGGACCACATCATCGAGCCGCCCAGCCCCTTGAGGCGGATGTACGCCGCCTTCTGCAGCAGCACCGCCGGATCGTCGTACGACCAGAACTCGTTCCCGTCATACAGCCACAGCGTCCCGGTCCGCAGGTCCCGGTAGCGCTTGCCGGGCTTGGTGACCAGGTCCTTGTAGTCCTCGGTCCCGGGCCCCCACTTCCCGGCGGCGGGGCCGGTGGCCGGCTTGTAGAGGCCGTCGCCGCCGCCGGTGACCCCCGTCCAGCCCTGGCCGTACGCGGGTACGCCGACCACGATCTTGCGGCCGGGCGCCCCGCGGGACAGGTAGTCGCGTACGGTCTGGTCCACGCTGTAGCGCACCGGGTTCGGATCCCGCCGATCGGTGAAGAGGTTGCCGTTGTGCCCGGTCTGCGCCTCCCACGTACCGTGCAGGTCGTACCCCTGGACGGTGGCGAAGTCGAGCGCCCTGAACACCCGCCGCACCTCGAACCCGGTGTCGATCTTGGCGGCCGCGGCGGGGAGGAAGGCCGAGAGCTGCGCGCTCGAGGAGAAGGCGGTGAGCTGCGCCCGCAGTTCCTCCGCGAACAGCGTGAAGTTCCGCCTGTCCTCCGGCCGCACGACGTTCCCCTCGGCGCCGGAGGAGCCCGGCCACTCCCAGTCCAGGTCGATCCCGTCGAACACCCCGGCTCCGGCTCCGGCGGGCAGGTCCGGCAGGTTGCCGCGCAGCCACAGGTCGATGCAGGAGCGGGCCAGCGCGGCGCGGGACTCGGCGGTGAGGACCGCGTCGGAGAAGTACTTGGAGCCGGTCCAGCCGCCCAGCGAGATCAGCACCTTGAGCCCCGGGTGCTTGGCCTTGAGCTTGCGGAGCTGGTTGAGGTTGCCGTTCAGGGCCTGGCCGGGCGCGTCGGCCACGCCGTCCACGCTCTGCTCCGCGGGCACGGGCCGCTGCCAGTCCGCCCACGGGTCGGCCGAGTAGCAGGCGCCCTCGGCGTTCACGAACCCGAACGCGTAGTTCAGGTGCGTGAGCTTGGCCGCGGCGCCCGTGGCGTCCACGTCCTTGACGTGGTAGTTGCGCCCGTAGACGCCCCACTGGATGAAGTACGCGACCCGTTTGAAGCCGGTGCGGGCCTCGGCGGGCACGGAGATCGCCGTACAGCCGAGTAAGAGCGAGAGTGCGAGGAGGATCGTCTTCTTCACGGGGCGACTCCCGGGGTGCATTTATAGGAAACTTTCCTAAAAGTAGGGCGCAGGCCCGCCGCCGTCAACGATCCGCGCCACCTCCTCGGGGCTCGAGATCACCGCCCACGCGTACGCCGGGTTCGCGAACAGGCCGAGGACCAGGTCCGCCACGTCCTGCCTGGTCGTGGCCGCCAGCAGCAGGGTGACGACGTGCGCGGCCGGCGGCCGCAGGAACGCGTTGGTCCAGTCGGTGACCGGCGCCGCCGCCTCCCACATCCGCTCGGCCGTGGCGCGGCCGAAGGCGGCGTCGTACGGGCCGCCCGCGGCGATGGCGTCGGCCGCGATCCAGGCGCAGGCCGAACCCAGGTTCGCGCCCTGGCCGGTCAGCGGGTCGTTGGTGATCCAGGCGTCGCCGACGGCCAGCGCGATCCGCCCGCTGGGCAGCTCGGCCACCGCCTCGCGAACGACGGGCGTGATCGCCCCCTGCAGCAGGTCGTCCTCGCCCAGCAGCTCGAAGCCGCCGTCCAGCCGCTCGGCCAGCCGCGGCGCGTGCTCGGCGAGCAGACCGGCCAGCTCGCCGGCGACCTCGGCCGCGGGCAGGTGCGAGAGCGCCTCCAGCGGCCCGCCGGGAACCGCCTCGACCAGCACGCCGGAGACCACGCCGCCCCTGGTCATCATCGGCATGCGGAGGATCTCCCCGCACCCGGGCGAGACGTTGTAGCTGAACACGGGGCCGAGGTCGAGGCCGCCGTACAATCCGGCCGTCAGGACGCGCTGCGGCCGGTCGAACGGCGAGCGCGCCGGGTCGCGCGGGAACAGCTCCGCCACCGAACGCCGCCCGGCCGTCACCACCATCAGCTCGTGCTCCCGGGACCAGCGGTCCATCCGCGCCGCGTCCGCCGGCGCGCCGGTGACGACGACCTCGCCGCCCCGGCCGGTGAAGTCCTCCAGGTACGCCGGCAGCAGCAGCCGGAAGTCGACCGCGTGGAACGGCTCGGAGATCCTGGCCAGGAACTCCAGCGGCGGATCCCCCTTGATCGAGAGCCTGGCGGATCCCATCAGGCAGGCGGGATCCCGGTAGTGCTCGCTGCCCAGCTCCCGCTCCCGCGCCAGGGTGTGCCCCATCCTGCTCACCGTGTTGGGCAGCCGCCCCGAGCGCAGGGAAGCGGCGTCCCGCTCGCTGTAGAGCGTGGCCTCGACGCCGAGCTGCTGCAGGCGCAGGGCGAGGGTCAGCCCCGAGATTCCCGCGCCCACGATGCCGATGCCGGCCATGTGATCAACTCCCTCCCAGGTAGTGAACCTCTCGGGGGTTGCAGTTCGATAGCACCCTCGAACACCCGGCACACTGAAGGGGTGCCATCCACCCTGCCTGACGGCGATCCCGTGCCCGCTTCGGGCGAGCTGCCCGACAGCGCCCTGAGGGGCCTCGGCGAGCGTCCGTTCGGCTTCTATGTGCACGTACCGTTCTGCGTGACCCGCTGCGGCTACTGCGACTTCAACACCTACACCGCTGCCGAGCTGGGCCCCGGCGCCTCGCACCGGGACTACGCGGACACCGTCGTCGAGGAGATCCGCCTCGCGCGCCGCGTCCTGGGCCAGGCCGAGCTGCCGGTGGAGACGGTGTTCTTCGGCGGTGGCACGCCCACGCTGCTCCCCCCGGAAGACCTGGCCAGGATCCTGGCCGCGATCGACTCGGAGTTCGGGCTGAGCGCGGGGGCCGAGGTGACCACGGAGGCCAACCCCGAGTCCGTCGACCCCGCCTACCTCGACAAGCTCCGGCAGGGCGGCTTCAACCGGGTCAGCTTCGGCATGCAGAGCGCGGCCGAGCACGTTCTCCAGGTGCTCGACCGCCGGCACACCCCCGGCAGGGCGGCGGCGGCCGTCAAGGAGGCGAGGCAGGCCGGGTTCGAGCACGTCAACCTCGATCTGATCTACAGCACGCCCGGCGAGTCCGACGACGACTGGCGGGCCTCGCTGACCGCCGCGATCGAGGCCGGGCCCGACCACGTGTCCGCGTACTCGCTGATCGTCGAGGAGGGCACCAGGCTGGCGGCCAGGATCCGGCGCGGTGAGCTGCCCATGCCCGACGACGACGTGGCCGCCGACCGCTACCTGATCGCCGACGAGCTGCTGTCCCAGGCCGGGTTCGACTGGTACGAGGTGTCCAACTGGGCCACCTCCGACCGGGCCCGCTGCCGCCACAACCTCCTCTACTGGACCGGCGGCGACTGGTGGGCCGCCGGGCCCGGCGCCCACAGCCACGTCGGCGGCACCCGCTGGTGGAACGTCAAGCACCCGGCCGCCTACGCCCAGCGGCTGGCCGCGGGCGCGTCGCCCGCCCACGCGCGTGAGGTGCTCGGCGACGACGACCGGGCGGCCGAGCGGCTGATGCTGGAGCTGCGGCTGTCGTCCGGCTACCCGCTGGCCGACGTGGCCCCGGCCGCGCGCCCGGCCGTGGCGAGCGCGCTGGCACGCGGCCTGCTGGAGCCCGGGCCGTTCAGGTCGGGCCTCATGGTGCTCACGCTCCAGGGACGGCTGCTGGCCGACGCGCTGATCAGGGATCTGCTGGTCTAGGTGATCAGGCGGATGGCGAACGGGTAGCGGTACCTCTCGCCCTTGTTGGTGGCCATGGCGGCCTGGATGTGGAAGATCAGGGACAGGATCCAGATGGCCGGCAGCAGGAGCAGGCCGATGAAGATGATCGTCAGGAAGCCGGCCACGACGTAGCCGATGAACATCGTGATCTGGAAGTTGAGCGCCTCCGCCGCCTGATCCCTGACGTAGGGGGACTCGTCCTTCTTCATCAGGTAGATGATCAGCGGGCCGACCCAGGAGACCACCAGGCCGAGCACGTGAGAGAGCATCGCCATGGTGGTGTCGTCGGTGCCCGGACGGGGGCCGAACCTGCCGGGGACGTACGGCTCGCCGGGCGCGCCGTACCCGTAGCCGGGCGGCTGCGGCGCGGAGCCGTAACCGGGCGGGGGAGGGCCGTAACCCTGGGACTGCTGCCCGCCATAGCCGGGCTGGCCGTAGCCGGGCTGGCCATAACCGGGCTGGCCGTAGCCGGGCTGGCCCTGGCCGGGTTGCCCGTAGCCGGGTTGCCCGTAGGGCGGTTGGCCGTAGCCGGGCTGGGACCCTGGCTGCTGGCCGTACCCCGGCTGGCCGTAATGGGGCTCGGAGCCGGGCTGCTGGCCGTAAACCCCAGGCTGTCCGTAGGAGCTGGGCTGCTGGGGGCCGGAGCCCTGGCCGGGCGGGATGCTCGACGGGGGGACGAAGCGGGTGGCGTCGTCGTCCGGCGGCGGTTGCGGCGGGCCCTGGCTCATGATGCCTCCGTAACGAAGTCGATCAGTTCCTCGACCCGGCCGAGCAGTTCCGGCTCCAGGTCTGTGTACGTGGAGACGGCCCCGAGGATCCGCCGCCACGCCTCCGGGGGCTCCATGCGCCAGCCCAGGGCGGCGATCACGCCCTCTTTCCACGGCACCCCGCGCGGCACCGCGGGCCAGGCGGGAATGCGCAGCACGGACGGCTTGACCGCCTGCCAGATGTCGATGAACGGATGCCCCACGACGAGCACGTCCGGCGAGGTGATCTCGGCGGCGATCCTGCTCTCCTTGGAGCCGGGCACGAGGTGGTCCACCAGCACCCCCAGCCGGCGCCCCGGCTCGGGGCCGAACTCCGCCACGATGGCCGGCAGATGGTCCACGCCCTCCAGGTATTCGACCACGACTCCCTCGACCCGCAGGTCATGGCCCCAGATCTTCTCCACCAGGGCGGCGTCGTGCACGCCCTCCACGTAGATGCGACTCTCCCGGGCGACCCTCGCCCGCAGCCCCTCCACGGCGATCGAACCCGACGCGCTGCGCCTGGGCCCCGCCGGGGCCGCCGTCGGGCGTACCAGCGTCACGGTCTTGCCCTCCAGCAGGAACGCGGCGGGCGCGAGCGGGAACAGCCGGCGCTTGCCGAACCGGTCTTCGAGCGTGACGGCCTCCTTGTCGCAGGCCACCACCGCGCCGCAGAAGCCGCTGTCGGCGTCCTCCACGACGAGGTCCAACTCGGCCGGCACCTTCGGGATCTTGCCCTTGCCCGGCCGCCGCCAATTCCCCGCCAGCACATCGCCCTCGTACACACGGGGACCGTAGCAAATCACCCGCCGACCGCAAGGCGCTTGCGCGCGCCGCTGCGGCGGACCAGCACGATGATGGTGCCGGCGATGGCGACGAGCAGTCCCGCCCCGGGGATCAGGATGAGCGCCATCACCCCGCCGGCGATGCCGCCCGCGGCCGAGGTCAGCTCGCGGCCCACGCCGTACCGCACGTCGGCCTGTTCCTGGGTGGTGCAGGACAGCTGGTAGTCGCCCCTGCTGGGCGCGTTGATCACGAGGATCTGCTCCCACTTGACGGACCCGGACGTGACCGTCTGGGTGCCGGTGGTCTTGGCGAGCCTGGCTCCGTTCGAGATCTGGCACTCGTAGTGGACGGCGGTGTCGCTGGAGAGGTAGACGGCGGGTTTGTTCGCCGGGTCGATGGGCACCGTCACGGTTTCGCCGGACGCGAACGTCTTGGTGGGGGCGATGTTGCTGACGCTGCTGACGATGCCGTTGGTGAACAGGACGACGCCTGCGATGGTGCAGGCCACGGCGATGCCCCAGACGAGAGCGATCCACCAAAGTCGCGGTTTGATGGCTTTCGAGTCGATTCGCGCGGGGAATTGGGGTTGTTGGCCGTACTGTCCGTACTGAGGAGGTGGGCCGTATTGGGGCGGCGGGCCGTACTGAGGCGGGGGCCCGTACTGCGGTGGCGGGCCGTATTGAGGCGGCGGCTGGCCGTAGCCGGGCTGGGACCCGGGCTGAGGGCCGTAGCCGGGCTGCGAGCCGGGCTGAGGCCCGTAACCCGGCTGGGAGCCGGGCTGTGGGCCGTACCCGGGCTGGGAGCCGGGCTGGGGCCCGTACGGCGGCGGCGGGGAGTTGTCGCTCATGTCGGCAAGTGTGGTACTTGCCCCTTGTAAGAAGCTAGGAGCTGGGTTGCGACCTTGTGTTATCGCACCTTGTGGATGAGAGCCGTACACTTGGCACTCAGGAACACAGAGTGCTAGATGGTTGCGTTCCTCGGATGTCAGAGGCAGGAGGTGAGCACGTGCTCGACGATCGGAAGCTGGCGGTGCTCCGCGCCATTGTCGAAGACTACGTGTCCACCAACGAACCGGTGGGCTCCAAGGCGCTCGCTGAGCGCCACAACCTGAAAGTCTCCCCGGCGACGGTCAGGAACGACATGGCCGCGCTGGAGGAGGAAGGCTACATCACCCAACCCCACACCAGTGCGGGGCGCGTGCCGACCGACAAGGGCTATCGGCTGTTCGTCGACCGGCTCTCGCAGGTCAAGCCCCTGTCGTCGGCCGAGCGCCGGGCCATCGAGACGTTCCTGGCCGGCGCGGTCGACCTCGACGACGTGGTCACCCGCACGGTCCGGCTGCTCGCGCAGCTGACCAGGCAGGTGGCGGTGGTGCAGTATCCGACGCTGACGCGTTCGACGGTCAGGCACGTCGAGCTGGTGCCGCTGAACGACCGGCGGGTCATGCTCGTGCTGATCACCAACACCGGCCGCGTCGAGCAGCGCGTCATCGAGCTGCCCGAGGTGATCGAGGACACCCGCATCGCCCACCTGCGCGCGGTGCTCAACGCCTGCCTCGACGGCTGCGGCCTGAGCAACGTGCCCGAGCTGGTCGCCGACCTGCCCGAGCGGCTGCCCATCGAAGACCGGCCCGCCGCGGCGACGATCCTGTCGGTGCTGCTCGAGACACTGGTCGAGCGGCACGACGAGAAGATCGTGTTCGCCGGCGCGGCCAACCTCGCGGGCGCCGACTTCGCGACCGGCCTGCGCGACGTGCTCGAGGCGCTGGAGGAGCAGGTCGTGCTCATGAGACTGCTCGGTGAGACATCCGCAGACACACCGTCCGCGCTCACCGTGCGCATCGGCTCCGAAAACCCCTATCTGCGGGGGACATCCATAGTCGCGACCGGATACGGTTCAGGCGACAACCAACTGGCCCGGCTCGGCGTGTTGGGGCCCACGAGGATGGACTACCCAGTGACGATGGGAGCCGTGCGCGCGGTGGCACGCTACGTCAGCCAGATCCTGGCTGCATCATAAGAGGTCGATAAGTGGCAAACAGCGACTATTACGCCACCCTCGGGGTGCGCCGTGACGCCAGTCAGGACGAGATCAAGAAGGCCTACCGCCGACTTGCCCGTGAGCTGCATCCCGACGTGAACCCCGATCCTGAGACCCAGGAGCGGTTCAAGGAGATCACGCAGGCTTACGAGGTGCTGTCCGACCCGAACAAGCGCCAGATGTACGACCTGGGTGGCGACCCCTTCGGCGGCGCCGGAGCAGGCGCGGGCGCCGGCGGCTTCGGAGCGGGCTTCCCCTTCAGCGACATCATGGATGCCTTCTTCGGCACCGCGACCGGCGCCAGGGGGCCGCGCTCGCGTGCCCGCAGGGGACGCAACGCCACCATCCGGGTCGAGCTCGACCTGCGCGAGACGGCGTTCGGCACCACGCGTGAGCTGGTCGTCGACACGGCCGTGCTCTGCGAGGTCTGCCACGGGGCCGGCGCGGCGCCCGGCACCCACCCCGACACCTGCGACATGTGCAACGGGCGCGGCGAGATCTCCCAGGTCACCCGCTCGTTCCTGGGCCAGGTCATGACCTCGCGGCCGTGCCCGCAGTGCGGTGGTTTCGGCACCATCATCCGCCACCCCTGCCAGGAGTGCTCCGGCGACGGCCGGGTGCGCACCCGCCGTACGATCAAGGTCCGCATCCCCGCGGGCGTCGAGGACGGCACCCACATCCAGCTCGCCGGCGAGGGCGAGGTCGGCCCCGGCGGCGGCCCGCCCGGAGACCTGTTCCTCGAGATCGTCGAGCGCGCCCACGAGATCTTCGAGCGGCGCGGCGACGACCTCCACTGCACCGTGCAGATCCCGATGACGGCCGCCGCGCTCGGCACCATCCTGGCGGTCGAGACGCTCGACGGCTCGGAGGAGGTCGACGTCCGCCCCGGCACGCAGTCGGGCCAGGTCATCACCATGTTCGGGCGGGGCGTGCAGCGGCTCAACGAGTCCGGCCGCGGCGACCTGCTGATCCACGTCAACGTCGAGACCCCGACCCGCCTCGACCCCGCGCAGGAGGAGCTGCTGCGCGAGCTGGCCAAGCAGCGGGGCGAGGAGCGGCCGCCGGGCAAGTTCGCCCCCGGCCAGCAGGGTTTTTTCTCGCGGCTGCGCGACGCCTTCAACGGCAGGTGACGTGACCGTCCCGGTGTTCCTGTCGCAGGAGCTGGACGGGCCCGAGCTGACGCTCGGCGGCCCGGAGGGGCGCCACGCGGCCTCCGTGCGGCGCCTGCGGGCCGGCGAGCGGATCGATCTGACGGACGGCGCCGGCGCGGTCGCCGAGTGCGTCGTCCGCGAGGTCCTCAAGGACGCGCTGAGGCTCGACGTGCTGCGCCGCTACGAGGTCGAGCCGCCGCGCCCGCGGCTGGTCGTCGTCCAGGGGCTGCCCAAGGGCGACCGGGGCGAGCTGGCCGTCGAGATGATGACCGAGGCGGGCGTGGACGTCATCGTGCCCTGGGCGGCCGCGCGCAGCATCACCCAGTGGAAGGGCGACAAGGTCGCCAAGGGGCTGCACAAGTGGCGCTCGACGGCCCGTGAGGCGGGCAAGCAGGCCCGCAGGTTCCACCTTCCCGAGGTGGCGGAGCCCGCCACCACCGCGCAGGTCGACAAGCTGCTGGCGGGCGCGGCGCTGGGGCTGGTGCTGCACGAGGAGGCGGCCGAGCCGCTGTCCGGCGTGGCGCTGCCCGCGTCGGGCGACATCGTGGTGATCGTGGGGCCCGAGGGGGGCGTCTCGGACGACGAGCTGGCCGGGTTCCGGGCGGCGGGGGCGGTGCCCGTGCTGCTGGGGCCCACGGTGCTGCGTACGTCCACGGCAGGGGTGGCGGCGGCCTCCGTGCTGCTCACGCGTACCGGACGCTGGTAGGAGCCTTCAGGGCGCCGTGTGCGAGGCGTCCACCAACGGGCTGGTCACGTCGGTCGGACTGTCGGTGATGTCGTCGGGCGGGCACTCGTCGGCCGGGCACGCCGTGGGCTGCAGGGTCTCCTCCACCGACTGCGACGGCGTCGGGGTCGGCGAGACCGTGGGGCAGTCGGACGGCGGCTCGGCCTGCTCGGCCAGGGGCGACGGGCACTCGGTCGCCGTGGGAGTGGGGGTCGGCGAGGGCCTGCTGGTCGACTCGGCCCTCTTCGTGGGCCGGGGCGTCGGGCTCTTGGAGGGGACCTCGGGGACCCCGACCGGGTGCTGGTCGTGGCTGGTCGGCTGCCTGGGCGGCGGCTCCTGGGAGCGCGTGGTGGAGGAGTTGGACGGGACCTTGGAGGTCGTCTCGCTGTCCACCCCGATGATGGGCTGGTCGATGATCTGCTGGCGCAGGCTGGGAACGGCCATCACGATCGTCCCCGCCACCAGGAGCGCGCTGGCGGCGGCCGCGCCCGCTCGCCACCAGAACAGATTGCGGACACCGCGCCGCTCGATGCGGGCGCGGATGATCTCCAGTCCTTCCGGCGAGGGCACGACCGCGTTCGCCTCCGCGCGGAGCGCACGGCGCAGGAGATCTCCGTGCTCGTCGGGGGGCTGGGTCATGACATTTTCTCCAGAACGGATCGCAAGGCGGCCATGCCACGTGCGGTGTGGCTCTTGACCGCGCCCTTGCTGATGCCCATCGCGTGGGCTATCTCAGCTTCGGACAGATCACCGTAGTACCGCAGAACAAGTGCTTCTCTCTGTCGGGTCGGCAGGGCCCGTAACGCCTCGATGACGGCGGAGCGTTCCAGCTCGCCGATCGCGCCGTTCTCGGCGCTCGGAGCATCCGGCAGACCTTTGGGTGCGTACTTCTCGACGACCGCGCGGTGACGCAGCACGGAACGGGACCGGTTGACGACGGATTGACGGAGGTAGGCGAGTGCTTTGTCGGGGTCCCGCAGTCTGCGCCAGGCGCCGTGAATGGCGACGAACGCGTCCTGCACGACTTCCTCAGCTGTTGCTATGTCTCGCACCAGCAACACGGCAAGACGCACCAACGACCGAAAATGCGCGCTGTAGAGCGCGGTAACGGCCATGTCGGCATCCCACCCGACCGGCACCGCCCCCATCGACCTGTCGGCCAGAAGGGTTTCGGTGGTCACATCAGTGGGACGCGCGGCCTTCCCAGAGGGTTTACGCTCTTCCGGTTCTTGAGGTTTCCCCGGTTCCTTAGGGTGCATTACCCAGTCGTGTCCTCGCCAGGTGGCGCTCGCCCGACCCTGAATCGTCTCTTTTTTTGCTGAAGTGTCGCACACTTACCCTAACCGTGTGGATCTTCCTGCGCACGACACAGCTGATTACCGATTCGCAACGGGTTCCCTACGTCGGGTGTCTCGATAGGGTGGCCGGGTGAGCGATTGCCTCTTCTGCCAAATCGTCGCCAAGGAGATTCCCGCCGAGATCGTTTACGAAACCGGCAGGACGCTGGCGTTCCGCGACCGCAACCCGCAGGCCCCGACCCACGTGCTGGTCATCCCGAAGCAGCACCACCGCGACGCCGCGGAGCTCGCCGGGGCCGACGACGGGCTGGCCGACGACGTGCTCAAGACCGCCCACGCCGTGGCCGTGCAGGAGGGCGTGGCCGAGGGCGGTTACCGCGTGGTGTTCAACACCGGGCCCGGCGCCGGGCAGACGGTCTTCCACGTGCACGCCCACGTCCTGGGCGGGCGTGGCCTCACCTGGCCCCCCGGCTGATGCCGGCCGGCTGATATTGGGGAGAGCAATCGGGCTGCTCCCGGATACCATGGGCTCAGAAGAACAACGCAAGAGACCTGGAGGCATCAGGCCGCGGGCCTGCCCATGTCCGAACTACACGAATCCCGACGTACGGCACCTCCCTCGCGCACTCAAGCCAAGGTGCTGATTCCGGACGAATACCCGATGGTCAGCCTCCTGGGCTCCCGCGACGAGCTGCTACGCGTCATCGAGGGTGCCTTCAGGGCCGACATCCACGTACGGGGCAACGAGATCACCGTCACCGGCAGCCCCGACGAGAGCGGCACCGTGGTGCGGCTCTTCGAGGAGCTGGTCGAGGTCCTGCGCAGCGGCGGCGAGCTCACCCCCGATGCGGTCGAGCGGAGCATCGCCATGCTCCGCATGACCTCCGACCGTCCCGCCGAGGTGCTGTCCCTCGACATCCTCTCCTCGCGCGGGCGCACGATCCGGCCGAAGACGGTCAACCAGAAGCGCTACGTCGACGCGATCGACAAGCACACGGTCGTGTTCGGCATCGGCCCCGCCGGCACCGGCAAGACCTATCTCGCGATGGCCAAGGCCGTGCGGGCGCTGCAGGAGAAGCGGGTCAACCGGATCATCCTGACCCGCCCGGCCGTCGAGGCCGGCGAGCGGCTGGGTTTCCTGCCGGGCACGCTGTACGAGAAGATCGACCCCTACCTCCGGCCGCTCTACGACGCCCTGCACGACATGGTCGACCCCGACTCGATCCCCAAGCTGATGGCCGCGGGCACGATCGAGGTCGCGCCGCTGGCGTACATGCGCGGTCGCACGCTCAACGACGCGTTCATCATCCTCGACGAGGCACAGAACTCCTCGGCCGAGCAGATGAAGATGTTCCTCACCCGGCTCGGGTTCAACTCCAAGATCGTGGTGACCGGTGACGTGACGCAGGTCGACCTGCCCGCCGGCACGGTGAGCGGGCTGCGGGTCGTCCAGGAGATCCTGGACGGCATCCCCGACATCCACTTCGCGCGCCTGTCCAGCGCCGACGTGGTCCGCCACAAGCTGGTGAGCGAGATCGTGGACGCGTACGGGCGTTACGACGCCACGCAGGCCGCGCAGGAGCCCAAGAGCATCCAGCACCGGGGGAAGCGGCGGCCATGAGCATCGAGATCAACAACGAGTCGGGCGTGGCGGTCGACGAGGAGAAACTCGCCGCCCTGGCCGCTCACGTGCTCGGCGAGATGGGCATCAACCCGCTCGCCGAGCTGTCCATCGTGGTGGTCGACGAGGACGCCATGGCCGAGCTCCACGAGAAGTGGATGGGCGAGCCGGGCCCGACCGACGTGCTGGCATTCCCGATGGACGAGCTGCGCCCTGGCGGCGGGGCGCGCGGCGACTCGGAGAGCCCCGCCGACCCGGCGCTCCTCGGCGACGTCGTGCTCTGCCCGCACGTGGCCGCCCGGCAGGCCAAGGAGGCGGGCCACAGCGCGGCCGACGAGCTGGAGCTGCTGTGCACGCACGGCATCCTCCACCTGCTCGGCTACGACCACGCTGAGCCCGAGGAGCACAAGGAGATGTTCGGCCTGCAGGCCCGGCTCCTGGAGTCGTGGCAGGAGGTGCGCAACCCGCGGTGAACGCCTGGTTGCTGTCGGCCATCGCGCTCGTGATCATCGGTGGCCTGATCGCCAGCGCGGAGACGGCACTGACGCGCATCTCCAGGGTGCGCACCGAGGAATACGTGCGTGAGGGCCGGCGGGGCGCGAAGCGCCTGCAGGCCATCGTCGACGACCCGCCCCGCTACCTCAACCTGCTCCTGCTGCTCAGGCTGAGCTGCGAGCTAGTGGCCACGGTCATCGCGACCCTGCTGTTCATCGACCTCATGCACGACCAGGGCTGGGCGTACGTCTGGGCCGCGGTCGTGATGATCGTGGTCAGCTACGTCGTGGTCGGCGTCATGCCGCGTACGCTGGGCCGCCAGCACGCCGAGCCGGTCGCGCTGGCCAGCGCCCCCATCGTCTACGGCCTGACCCGCATCTTCGGCCCCCTGCCCAAGCTGCTCATCCTCCTCGGCAACGCCCTGACCCCCGGCAAGGGGTTCCGCGACGGGCCGTTCACCTCGGAGGCCGAGCTGCGCGAGCTGGTCGACCTGGCCGAGGAGCGCCGGGTGATCGAGCCGGACGAGCGCGAGATGATCCACTCGGTCTTCGAGCTGGGCGACACGCTGGTGCGCGAGGTCATGGTGCCGCGCACCGACATGGTCTACATCGAACGCGGCAAGACGATCAGCCAGGCCCTGTCGCTGGCGCTGCGCAGCGGGTTCTCCCGCATCCCCGTCCTGGGCGAGAACGAGGACGACGTCATCGGCATCGCCTACCTCAAGGACATCGCCCGCAAGATCCACGAGTCCGGCGAAGGCGGGGGCGAGGACACGGTCGAGTCGATCATGCGGCCGGCCGCGTACGTGCCCGAGAGCAAGCCCATCGACCAGCTCATGCGGGAGATGCAGGCGCGCCAGATCCACATCGCCATCGTCATCGACGAGTACGGCGGCACCGCCGGGCTGGTCACGATCGAGGACGTGCTGGAGGAGATCGTCGGCGAGATCACCGACGAGTACGACCAGGAGGCGCCCCGCGTCGAGCCCATGTCCGACGGCGGGATGCGGGTTACGGCCCGGATGCCGGTCGACGAGCTGGGCGAGCTGTTCGACACGGAGATCGAGGTCGACGACGTGGAGACCGTCGGCGGGCTGCTCGCCCACGCTCTGGGCCGGGTGCCCATCGCCGGCTCGCAGGCCGAGGTGGCCGGGCTCGCGCTCACCGCCGAGAGCCTGGCGGGCCGCCGCAACCGCATCAGCACGGTGGTGGTCCGCCGCGCCAAGCCGCCGGAGGACGACGCCGAACCGGTCGGCGCCGAGCAGGACTGACCTGTCTCACGGCGGGTCGGGACGAAGGCGGACGAAGGTCGCAAGCGTTCTACAAGTCTTCTGCAAGCCGGGCCGGGCACTCTCTAACCACGGCATCCAGTGCGGTGGGTGTCAGAGGGGAAGGCATCCGAACGCCGGGTGGGGTTCGCGGCGAGAGGATGCGCCTGGGGGGACGACAGTGTCCCGGCCGGCTGCCCAGCCGGCTGGGACGCGGGTCGGCGTAAAGGGTGTTCTCGTCCGGAAAACCGGGTGAGGGCACCCTTTTTGCGCATTGGTGGAAGCTCCGGTGGATTGCCGCATTCGTCGGTGGGGGAGGCTGCGATCCAGGGGGAATCATGAAACGCGAGATCATCGCCGGTGCCCTGCTGGCCGGCGTACTGGGGGGTTGCGTCAGCGGCGGGAGGGGGAGCGCTCTCGACGCGCAGGCCACCGCGCACCTGCGCGAGGTGCTCAGCAAGGAGCCGCCGTTGCCCGACGGGTTCACGGCCAGGCCCGAGCAGGCGTGGCGGATGCCGTTCGCGCAGGCCGACAGCAACTGCAAGGCCGTGCTGGAGCCCGTCGGGGGGCTCGCGCCGCGGCAGGCGCTGACGGCCGAGGCCGCGGTCAGCTACCGCGGCGACGGGCTGGGGGAGCAGGCCGGGGTGGGGCTGGCCCGGTACGCGGACGGGGAGGCGGAGGAGCACCTCGACGCGCTGGCCGAGGCCCTGGAGTCGTGCCGGGAGGTACGCACGTCCTCCGGCACGGAGCTGCGCTCGCAGGAGCTCCCGGTCGAGAACGCGGCCGACGAGACCGTGGGCGCGCGGCTGACCGGACGCCTGAACGGCTACCCGTACGCGATGGACGTCGTGCTGTCGCGGGTGGGCGACACGCTGGTCTCGGTCGTGCACACGGGCATGAACGACGTGGACGCCGCCCGTACCAGCGAGGTGGTCGACGCGGTCATCTCCATGGCCGGGACGCACTGACTCGCATCGTCTGCTGCCAGGCCTGGTCGAGCCCGCCTGGCGGATTTCTCGTTAGCCTTGTCCCCGTGACACTCGATCCTGAAGACAGCAAGATCATCACTCTGGCCCGGGCCGCGCGGGCGCGTAACGAGTCCGCGGAAGGGGCCGCCGTACGCGACGAGACGGGTCGTACGTACTCGGCGACCAACGTGGCGCTGGATGCGCTCACGCTGTCGGCGGTGCAGGTGGCCGTGGCCATGGCCGTCTCCAGCGGCGCGCGGTCCCTGGAGGCCGTGGCGCTGGTGAGCGAGGGCGCGCCGAGCGCCGCCGACGAGGCCGTGGCCGCGGAGCTGGGCGTCAAGGCGCTGCTCGTGGCCGGTCCCGACGGGAAGCTGCGGGGCTGACCATGCCGATGTCGCCATTTTTGGCGAAATTGCGGGAAAAGGTTGGCTCTGACCTGCTCATGCTGCCGTCGGCGGCCGCGTTCGTGTTCGACGACGCCGGGAGGCTCCTGCTGGCCAGCCACGGCGACGTGGGCCTGTGGGCCGCGCCCGGCGGCGGCATCGACCCGGACGAGCGGCCCGAGGACGCCGTCGTCAGGGAGCTGCGGGAGGAGCTCGGCCTCGACATCGAGGTACGCGGCCTGATCGGCGTGTTCGGCGGCCCCGAGTTCCGCACCGTCTACCCCAACGGACATCAGGTCGGCTACGTCATCGCCGCCTACGCCTGCGCGATCGCCCCCGGCTCCGCCGGGCCGGAGCCGGACGGCGTCGAGATCAACGACTTTCGATGGGTGACCGAGCAGCAGCTCTCGGAGCTGTCGACGACGCCCTGGACCCCGATCGCCGCGCCTCGGGCGTTCGCCTGGTGGCGTGCGCATGCCCGCTGATAGGCCACAATGCAGAATGTGACTTCGCCAGACAACCATCGCGCCGGATTCGCCTGTTTCGTGGGGAGGCCGAACGTCGGCAAGTCCACGCTCATGAACTCCCTGGTCGGCAGCAAGGTGGCGATCACCTCGTCCAAGCCGCAGACGACCAGGCGCACCATCAGGGGCATCGTGCACCGGCCCGACGCCCAGCTCGTGATCGTCGACACGCCTGGTCTGCACCGGCCGCGCACGCTGCTCGGCGAGCGGCTCGACAGCCTGGTGCTGTCCACGCTGACCGAGGTCGACGTGATCGGCTTCTGCGTGCCCGCCAACGAGCCGATCGGCAAGGGCGACCGGTTCATCGCCGACAAGCTCGCGGCGGTGAAGAAGACGCCGGTCGTGGCGGTCGTGACCAAGTGCGACCTGGCGTCCAAGGAGCAGATCGCGGAGCAGTTGCTGGCGGTGTCGCAGGTGGGGGAGTTCGCCGCGATCGTGCCGGTGTCGGCGCAGTCGGGCGAGCAGCTCGACGTGCTGGCCGACGTGCTGATCGAGCACCTGCCCGAGTCGCCGCCGCTCTACGAGGACGGCCAGCTCACCGACGAGCCCGAGCAGGTGCTGGTGGGCGAGCTGATCAGGGAGGCGGCGCTGGAGGGCGTACGCGACGAGCTGCCCCACTCGATCGCCGTGGTCGTCGACGAGATGATGGCCCGGGAGGGGCGTGACGACCTGCTGGACATCTACGCGCACCTGTTCGTGGAGCGGCCCTCGCAGAAGGCGATCGTCATCGGGCACAAGGGGGAGCGGCTGCGCGAGGTGGGCACCAAGGCCCGCAAGCAGATCGAGGCCCTGCTCGGCACCCGCGTCTACCTGGACCTGCGGATCAGCGTGGCGAAGGACTGGCAGCGCGACCCCAAGCAGCTACGGCGGCTGGGCTTCTACGACTGATCCGCTCCGGGGCGGCGACCCAGCGCCAGCAGGCCACGACCGCTGACCATCGTCAGGGCGGGCAGCACGACGGCCGCTGACCAGCTCAGGGGCGGCGGACCAGCGCCTGGGCGGGGAGCGCGAGGACCGCTGATCCGCTCACGGGCGGTGGACCAGCGCCTGGGCGGGGAGCGCGACGATCGCTGATCCGCTCACGGGCGGCGGACCAAGGCCAGGACGGACAGCACGACGACCGCCACCGCGCAGCCCATGGCCGCGAACCAACCGAACTTGATCACCGGCCCGACCGACAGCACCTGGCCCAGGTCGAACGAGAGCCGGTCGCGGACGCCGCTCCCGTCGGTCATGAAGAGCACCAGCACCGCCACCGCCGCCACCCCCGGGACGGCGGCCAGGGCGGCGAGCCTGGGACGGGTGAGCAGTCCGGCGATGCCGCAGCCCAGCGCGGCCAGGCCCGCCACCAGCGTGTAGACGCCGAAGGTGTCGTCGATGCCGCGGATCTCGTTGGCCAGCCCGCCGCCGATCAGCTCGCTGCGCACCTCGAGCCCGGCCCACGGCAGGACGGCACAGAACACCAGCAGCGCTCCGGCCACCACGACGGCCAGGGCGTAGCCGCGATGGGCCGCCGGCTTGGCGGGAGCGGGCTGGAGGTAATCGGCCACACGATCACTGTAAGCCGGACACACGCCTCCCACCACCGTACGCAACGGGGTCGTCACCATCACCCCCAACCGCCGCCCCCAACCGCCGCCCGCCCCGCCGACTGCTCCCGACCACACCGCCAACAGCCACCGCCCCGACCGCCGCCGGTTGTCATCGCCACCCCCGCCGCCGCCTCCGACTGCCGGACGCCTCCGCCGGACGCCGCCGCCGACCGTCGCCCGTCGCCCGCCTACCTGCTGCCTATCGCTGGCTGCCACCTATCGCCGGATGCCGCTGGCCCGCCGTCACTGGCCGCCGTCACTGGCCGCCGCCGCTGCCGGGCGCCGCTGCCGGGCGCCGCTGCCGGGTGCCGCCGTTGGGTACCGGGATCGGGCGGTACGGGGCGATTGGGGCATATCGCCGGTCACCCGCCATCCCCGGTCGCCCGCTCCACCGCCTTCGTACGTCCGACAGCAGGCGGGCTTGAGGGCGGCTGGGCTACGGGGGCGGGGTGAGGGTGGTGCGTTCGCCCCATTCGAGGCGGGAGCGGAGTTGGACGGCGTCCGTGGCCAGGGCGGATACGAGCGTGCCCGGACCGGCCAGGGGTAGCACGGCGACGCCCTCGGCCACCACCGGCTCCTTGGCGGACGTCGTGAGGTACGTGGTGCCGACGCAGCGGGCAGAGCCGTAGACGGCCGGGGAGGTGTCCACGGCCGGGTCGCCCACGGTGAACTCCTGCCGGAGCACCGGGCGGCCGTCGCACGTCGCGTCGAAGCGGGCGTGACAGCGCCCCGAAGCCTCGCCGTGGCGGCCGAAGACGATCTCCTCGCGCCACAGCACCTCGGCGTCCGCCGCCAGTTCGAGGCGTACCAGGAGCCGGTGCTCGCAACCGGCGGCGAGCACCGTGGGCTCCGGGGTGAAGCGGAGTGTGGCGCCCGCCCCCACCCGGGCCGTGACCAGCATCTCGGACGTGCCGTCCCCCGGCAGGACCAGGGTGCTGGCGACCGAGCCCAGCTCCAGGGTGGTGCGCGGGGCGACGTCCAGGTCCAGGGAGAGCCGGTCGCCGCCGAGCGGGCCCGCCGCCGTGGAGATGAGATGCACGGTGTACGGCCCCGTCTGGCGCAGCGTCAGAGGGGGCGCCGAGGCCAGCCGGCGGATGAGGGTCCGGCCGTCCGGGGACGAGGCCGTCGCGACGGCGGCGCTCGCCCTCATCCCGCGGCGGCCGGGCCGGACGCTGGCGGGCATCAGGAGACGGGGGCCGCGTGGGAGTGGGACCAGGCCGTCACCTGCTCGGACACCCAGGCGGCGACCGTGGCGGCGGTGGGCTCCTGCCTGATCGAGGTGAACAGCACCGGCCTGTCACCGCGTACGGCCGCCGCGTCGCGGTCCATCACGCCCAGGTCGGCGCCCACCATCGGGGCGAGGTCCGTCTTGTTGACGATCAGCAGGTCCGCCGTCGTCACCCCGGGACCGCCCTTGCGCGGCACCTTGTCGCCGCCCGACACGTCCAGGACGAAGATCTGCCTGTCCGCCAGCCCCCGGCTGAACGTGGCCGTCAGGTTGTCGCCGCCGCTCTCCACGATCACCAGGTCCAGCGGGCCGAAGCGGTGTTCGAGGGTCTCCACGGCGTCGAGGTTCGCGGCGATGTCGTCGCGGATGGCGGTGTGGGGGCAGCAACCGGTCTCGACGGCGAGGATGCGCTCGGGGTCGAGCACGCCCGCCCGGCGCAGGAAGTCGGCGTCCTCGGTGGTGTAGATGTCGTTGGTCACCACCCCGAGGGACAGCGACGGGCCCAGCGTCCTGCACAGCGCGGCGACCAGGGCCGTCTTGCCGCTCCCTACCGGGCCGCCCACCCCCAGCCGCAGCGCCCGGCCACGGCCGTCGGGGGCGTGGTGGTGGTCGTCGTGATTGGCACCCATGTCTGGGGATCCTTCCTTAGGAGACGAACAACCTGACCTCGGCGCGCGCATGCTGCTCGGCCAGAAGGTCAAGGGCTGGGGAGGAGTACGCGGGCAGCGCCGCCAACCAGGGGCGCGGATCCGCGGGGTCCGGGGGCCGGCTCGGGAAGCCGGGGTGGGTTGAGGATTCGGCGTCCGCCACAGCGGTGGAGCGGGCTTTCGTCACGGTGAGGTGGGCTTCGGTGGCGATGGCCGTGAGGTGGGGGGTGAGGTCGGCCAGGAGCCCGTGTACGGCCACCGGGTCGAGGCCCAGGAGTCGCACCGCCGCCGTGGCGGGGCCGCTGATCGCGTGGTACGCCGCCGCCATGGCCGCTTCCTCGGCCGTGGCGCCCGCCGCGTACGCCACCGCGCCGAGGGCGATCGGGTGATGGGGGCTCGGTACGGCCCGCGCCAGCTCCTCCAGCACCGGTGACGGCCACACGCGACGGGCGACCCTGAGCAGGAGCCTGCCCTGGGTCCTGGACGCGTCCCGCTGGGCGGGGGCGGCGGTCCTGGCATCGACCTCGGCGTCGAGCAGCACCCACGGCGACCCGGACACGGGCTGACCGACTCCGGCGTTGGCCCGTGTCCCGGCGTCGGTGCTCGGCGGGCTGGTGGCGGGGGATCGGGTGGCGGCCGGTGGCAAGTTGGATGCCGATGTGGTCGGCGGTGCCGCAGCCGGTGGTGGGATCGAGGTCGTTGCTGGGGTGGTGGGTGGCGGGGTGATGGGCGGTTGGGGGATAGGTGGGGATGTGGTGGTGGCGTGGGTGTGGGCGGCGGCGGTGAGGGTGGCGGTAAGGGCGCCGGTGGTGTGAAGGCGGCCGTGAAGGAAGCGGGCCAGCGAGGGCACGTCGAAGACAGCCCCCGACGCGATGGCCCGTTCGGTGCCGCCCGAGTGGGCGTGGCCGCCGGCCGGGAAGCGGGAGTCGGCCAGGAGGAGCAGCGCTGGGTTCATCACGTCAGAAGAGGAAGTAGCGCTGGGCCATGGGAAGGCGGGTGGCGGGGGCCGGTTCGACGGGGTCGCCGTCGATGCGGACCTCGAAAGTGTCGGGCGCCACCTCGATCCGGGGCATGGCGTCGTTGAGCGGCATCGAGGACTTGCCGCGCCGCCGTACGTCCGCCACCGGAGCCAGGCGCCGGCGTACGGACAGCCGGTCCGCGAGGCCGGACTCCAGGGCCGCCGGCGCGACGAAGTGGAGCGAGGTGGCGGCGGCGGTCACCGGTGAGGCGCCGAACATGGGGCGGGGCAGCACCGGCTGCGGCGTCGGGATGGAGGCGTTGGCGTCGCCCATCTGCGCCCAGGCCACCACGCCGCCCTTGAGCACGAGGTCGGGCTTGACCCCGAAGAACGCCGGGTCCCAGAGGACGAGGTCGGCGAGCTTGCCGCGTTCGACGGAGCCGATCTCGCCGTCCAGGCCGTGGGCGATAGCCGGACAAATCGTATATTTCGCGATGTAGCGGCGGGCGCGCAGGTTGTCCGCGGGGCCACCGAGCGACCCCCGGCGCCCCTTCATGACGTGCGCGGTCTGCCACGTACGGATGATCGTCTCCCCGATCCGCCCCATCGCCTGCGAGTCCGACCCGATCATCGAGATCGCCCCCAGATCGTGCAGCACGTCCTCGGCCGCCATCGTCGTCGGCCTGATGCGCGACTCGGCGAACGCCAGGTCCTCCGGGATCGACGGGTTGAGGTGGTGGCACACCATGAGCATGTCGAGGTGCTCGTCCAGCGTGTTGACGGTGTGCGGCCGGGTGGGGTTGGTGGAGGAGGGCAGGATGTTGGGGGAGCCGGCGACGCGGATGATGTCGGGAGCGTGCCCGCCACCGGCCCCTTCGGTGTGGTACGCGTGGATCATCCGATCCCCGATGGCCTTCAGCGTCGACTCCACGAACCCCGCCTCGTTCAGCGTGTCCGTGTGCAGCGTCACCTGCACCCCCGACGCGTCCGCCACGCTCAGGCAGGCGTCGATGGCGGCCGGCGTCGAGCCCCAGTCCTCGTGCAGCTTGAAGCCGGAGGCCCCGGCCTCGAGCTGCTCCATCAGGCCGTCGGCGGAGACCGTGTTGCCCTTGCCGAGCAGCGCGAAGTTCAGCGGGTAGGCGTCCAGCGACTCCAGCATCCGGCCCAGGTACCAGGTGCCGGTGACGGTCGTCGCCTTGGTGCCCTCGACGGGTCCGGTGCCGCCCCCGACGATCGTGGTGACACCGGACGCGATCGCCTCGTCGAGGACCTGCGGGCAGATCAGGTGGACGTGCGAGTCGACGCCCCCGGCGGTGAGGATCTTGCCGTTGCCCGCGAGCACCTCCGTGGACGGCCCGATGACCAGGTCGACGCCGTCCATCGTGTCCGGGTTGCCGGCCTTGCCGATGGCGTAGATGCGGCCGTCGCGGATGCCGACGTCGGCCTTGACCACGCCCCAGTGATCGAGGATCACCGCGCCCGTGATGACCAGGTCGGCCGCGCCCTGCGCCCGGGTGGTCCGCGCCTGTCCCATGGACTCGCGGATGACCTTGCCGCCGCCGAACACCGCCTCGTCCCCCGGCCCGGCGGGCCCGATCGACAGGTCCTCGGTGACCTCGATGAACAGGTCGGTGTCGGCCAGGCGGATCTGGTCGCCGACCGTGGGGCCGTAAAGCGCCGCGTACCGGGCGCGCGAGATCTCAGCCATCCAGCGGCCCCGCCCACTCCGGCCGCAGCCCGGGCACGACCCGGTTGCCCGCCAGCGGCACGAGCGTCACGTCGCGTTCGACGCCCGGCTCGAACCTGATCGCCGTCCCCGCCGGCACGTCCAGCCGCATGCCCCAGGCCGCCTTCCTGTCGAACTCCAGCCCCGGGTTGGCGGCCGCGAAGTGGTAGTGCGAGCCCACCTGCACCGGCCGGTCCGCCGTGTTCACCACCCGCAGCGTGCGGCGCTCGCGCCCGGGGTTGAGGGTGTGAACGCCCTCGGGGTGCACGTACTCGCCCGGGATCACGGGATGGGCCTGTGTACGGTGACCAGCTTCGTGCCGTCGGGGAACGTCGCCTCGATCTGCACGCTCTCCAGCATCTCCGGCACGCCCTCCATGACGTCGGCCCGGCCGAGCACCGACCGTCCGGCCTCCATCAGGTCGGCCACGGAGCGCCCGTCCCTGGCCCCCTCCATGAGGAACGACGCGATGATGGCGGTAGCCTCGGGGTGGTTCAGGCGCAGGCCCCTGGCCTGCCGCTCGCGCGCCACCCCGGCGGCGACGTGGATGAGCAGCCGTTCTTGCTCGTGTGAGGTAAGCCGCATGGCCGGACCATAGGAACCGGCGGTTTCGTGGCTGTTGCCGGGGCATGTCGTGTTGGTTTCGCGCTGTGAGTGAACCCCCTTATTTCGGATTTTGTGCATTTGTGAATTTTTGGCAATTGCCTCTTAACATACGGGATCTTCTCGAGAAATGTCCTGGAGTCACCTTTCTGGCAGTACCGGTCGGCGAGGAAAGGAACGGCTGTGCGCATCTCCCGTCCGATTGTCACCGCGACCCTGGTGTTAGCCCTCGCGGCCTGCGGTGCCGACGCCAAGCCCGCCGCCGACTCCAAAGAGATCAAGGTGGGCCTCCTCCACTCGCTCAGCGGCACGATGGCGATCAGCGAGGTCACCGTCCGCGACGCCGAACTGCTGGCCATCGAAGAGATCAACAAGGCCGGCGGCGTGCTCGGCAAGCAGCTCGTCCCCGTCGTGGAGGACGGCGCCTCCGACTGGCCCACGTTCGCGGAGAAGGCCACCAAGCTGATCAGGCAGGACAAGGTCGCCACCGTCTTCGGCGGCTGGACCTCGGCCAGCAGAAAGGCGATGCTGCCGGTCTTCGAGCGCTACAAGGCCCTGCTCTGGTATCCGGTGCAGTACGAGGGGCTGGAGAGCTCGCCGTACATCTTCTACACGGGCGCCACCACCAACCAGCAGATCATCCCCGGCCTCGACTACCTGAAGGAGCAGGGCAAGAAGAAGC
The DNA here is from genome assembly GCF_014204795.1 of Nonomuraea jabiensis. Lineage (GTDB taxonomy): Bacteria > Actinomycetota > Actinomycetes > Streptosporangiales > Streptosporangiaceae > Nonomuraea > Nonomuraea jabiensis. Next base: position 5,641,923 of record NZ_JACHMB010000001.1, read on the forward strand.
TGTTCCTGGTGGGCAGCGACTACGTCTTCCCGCGGACCGCGAACAAGATCATCAAGGCGTACGCGGCGGCGAACGGGATGGAGATCCTCGGCGAGGAGTACACGCCGCTCGGCCACACCGAATACTCCACGCTGGTCAACAAGGTCCTGCAGGCCAAGCCGGACGCCGTCTTCAACACCCTGAACGGCGACAGCAACGTGGCCTTCTTCAAGCAGCTCAAGAGCGCGGGCTCGTCCGCCGACAGCCTGCCGGTGCTGTCGGTGAGCATCGCCGAGGAGGAGGTCACCGGCATCGGCGTGGACAACATCGCAGGCCAGCCGGTCGCCTGGAACTACTACCAGACCACCGACACCCCGGCCAACGACGCGTTCGTCAAGGCGTACAAGGCCAAGTACGGGCAGAACAAGGTCACCTCCGACCCCATGGAAGCCGGCTACAACGCGGTCTACCTCTGGGCCGAGGCGGTCAAGAAGGCGGGCAGCACCGAGGTCGAGGCGGTAAAGAAGGCCGCGCCCGGCATCTCGCTCGAACGCCCCGAGGGCCTGGTCACCATCGACGGCGAGAACCAGCACATGTACAAGACCGCCCGCATCGGCATCATCCAGCCCGACGGCCTGATCAAGCAGGTGTGGGACTCTGGCAAGCCGATCAAGCCGGACCCGTACCTCAAGGGCTACTCCTGGGCCTCCGGCCTGGCGGCGGGACAGTGATGCCGGCCTTCCTCAACCAGCTCCCCATCGGGCTGTCCATCGGGGCGGTGCTGCTGCTCATCGCGCTCGGGCTGACGTTCACGTTCGGGCAGATGGGCGTGATCAACATGGCGCACGGCGAGTTCATCATGGCGGGTGCCTACACCGCGTTCCTGCTGCAGGACCTGGTGCTCGCGCTGCCCGCGGCGTTCCTGGTGGCGGGGCTCATGGGGCTGATCCTGGAGCGGGCCGCCATCAGGCACTTCTACGGCCGCCCGCTGGACACGCTGCTGCTCACCTGGGGTGTCAGCCTGGTGCTGCAGCAGCTCGCCCGCGACCTGTTCGGCGCGCCGAACGTGCAGGTGCCCGCCCCCTCCTGGCTCGCGGGCGGGATCGGCATCCTGCCCTACAACCGCCTGTTCATCATGGGGCTCGCGATCGCCGGCGTGGTGGCGGTCTGGCTGTACCTCAACCGCACCGGGCTCGGCCGCCGGACCCAGGCCGTCGTGCAGAACCGGCAGCTCGCCGCGACCAGCGGCATCGACACCGGCCGGGTGGACATGCTGACGTTCTTCATCGGGTCCGGGCTGGCGGGCGTGGCCGGGGTGGCGCTGACGCTGATCGGGCCCGTCGGGCCGGCGCTCGGCACGTACTACATCGTGGACGCGTTCCTCGTCGTCGTGGCGGGCGGGCTCGGGCAGCTGCGCGGCGCCGTGCTGGCCGCGATCGGGCTGGGGCTGCTGAACTCCTACGCCGAGTTCTGGTCGGACGCCTCGCTGGCGAAGGTCATCGTGTTCGCCGTGATCATCGCGTTCCTGCAGGTACGCCCGCAGGGCATGTTCGTGCTGCGGTCGAGGGTGCTCACATGATCAAGAGAAATCTGCCCTTCGCGACCGTGTTCGCGACCGTGGCCGTGATCGCCCTGGTGGCGGCCCCGCTGCTGCTGGAGCCGTTCCGGCTGGGGCTGCTGGCGAAATACCTCTGCTACGCGATCGTCGCGCTCGGGATCGGGCTGGCCTGGGGGCAGGGCGGCATGCTCACCCTCGGCCAGGGCGTCTTCTTCGGGCTCGGCGGCTACGCCATGGCGATGTACCTCAAGCTCACCGAGGCCGGCGGCGGGCTGCCCGACTTCATGGTGTGGAGCGGGGTGGAGCGGCTGCCCGCGCTGTGGGCGCCGTTCGCCAACCCGATCTTCGCCCTCGCCATGGCCGTGCTCGGGCCCGTGGCGATCGCGCTGCTGCTGGGCGCGCTGGTGTTCCGGCAGCGGGTACGGGGCGCGTACTTCGCCATCCTCACCCAGGCACTGGCCGCCGCCCTGGTCATACTGCTCGTCGGCCAGCAGGGCCTGACCGGCGGCACCAACGGCATGACGAACTTCTTCGAGCTGTTCGGCCAGGACCTGGCCGAGGACTCCACGCAGCGGACGCTCTACCTCGTGGTGGCGGTCGTCCTCGGGCTCCTCTACCTCGCCACCCGCCAGCTCGTGAACAGCCGCTACGGCCGGCTCCTCGTCGCGGTCAGGGACGGCGAGGACCGGGTGCGCTTCCTCGGCTACGACCCGGCGCTGGTCAAGACCGTCACCTTCGCCGCCTCGGCGGGCATGGCGGGGCTGGCGGGCGCGCTGTTCGTGCCGGTGGTCGGCATCATCTCGCCCGCGCTGCTCGGCGTCGTGCCCTCGCTGGAGCTGGTCGTCGCGGTGGCGGTCGGCGGGCGGCACGCGCTGGCCGGCGCCGTGCTCGGCGCGGTCGTCATGGGCTACGCCAAGACGGCGTTCAGCGAGCAGTTCGCCGACGGCTGGCTCTACCTGCAGGGCGCGCTGTTCATCCTGGTCATGACGCTCGCCCCGAAGGGCATCGTGGGCGTGCTGGGGAGGTGGCGGCGTGCTCGAACTACGTGACGTCCAGGTCGTGTTCGACGGCTTCCGGGCGCTCGACGGCGTGGACCTGACCGTGCCCGAGGGCGAGCTGCGCTTCCTGATCGGGCCCAACGGCGCGGGCAAGACCACGCTGATCGACGTGATCACCGGCCTCACCAGGCCGGCGGCGGGCAGCGTGCGGTTCGGCGAGCACGACCTGGTCGGCAGGAAGGAGCACCAGATCGTCCGCCTGGGCGTCGGCCGCACGTTCCAGACGTCGGTCGTGTTCGAGGAGCTGACCGTGGTCGAGAACCTCGACCTCGCGGCCAGCTTCCGCCAGCCGCTCTGGTCGCTGGCCAGGCGGCGCAAGGGCGTGTCCGAGGCCGTCGCGGAGGCGCTGGCCAGGACCGGACTCGAAGATCTCGCCGAACGTTCGGCCGGCGTTCTCTCGCACGGCCAGCGCCAGTGGCTGGAGATCGGCATGCTGCTGGCGCAGCGCCCCCGGCTGCTGCTCCTGGACGAGCCGGTGGCGGGCATGTCCAGCGACGAACGGGAGCGCACGGGGGAGCTGCTCACCCGGATCGCCGACGACCACACGGTGATCGTGGTGGAGCACGACATGGAGTTCCTGCGGCGGCACGCCTCGACGGTGACCGTGCTGCACGAGGGCAGGGTGCTCGTGGAGGGGTCGGTCGACGAGGTCAGCGCCGACCCCCGCGTCCAGGAGGTCTACCTGGGAAGGAGAGCCAGCGATGCTGTCGGTGACCGGCCTTGAGTCGGGGTACGGGAGGGCACGCGTACTGTTCGGGGTCTCGCTGGAGATCGGGCCGGGACAGCTCGTGTGCGTCATGGGGCGCAACGGCGTCGGCAAGACCACGTTGCTCAACACCGTCATGGGCGTGCTCCCGGCGACGGCCGGCACGGTCACGTTCGACGGCCGCGACGTCACCAGGCTGAAACCGCACGAGCGGGTCAGGCTCGGCATGGGGTACGTCCCCCAGGGCCACCAGTGCTTCCCCCAGCTCTCGGTCCTGGGCAACCTGCTGGTCACCATGGAGGCCGCCAAGGTGACCAGGGAGGCCATCGACGAGGCCCTGGACGTGTTCCCCGCGCTCAAGCCGCTGCTCAAACGGAGCGCCGGCCACCTGTCGGGCGGCCAGCAGCAGCAGCTCGCCATGGCCCGAGCCCTGGTCACCAGGCCCAGGATGCTCATCCTCGACGAGCCGACCGAGGGCATCCAGCCGTCGATCATCCTGGAGATCGAGGCGGCGATCGAGCGGCTGCACGCCTCCGGGCTGGCCGTGCTGCTCGTGGAGCAGTACCTGGACATCGCGCTGCGGCTGGCCGACACGTTCGTCATCCTCGACGGCGGGCACGTCGTGCGCACCGGAGCCGCCGAGGAGCTGCACCGGGAGGACGTCCGCCGCCTGCTCGCGGTCTAACCCTGGGCCAGCACGGCGCGGGCGTTGGCGGCGCCCTGGCGGTCGCCGGTCTCCTCGAACACCTCCAGCGCCGCCCCGGCCAGCTCCCGCGCCCGCCCCGCCGCGCCCTCGGCCCGGTTCACCCTGGCCAGGGCCAGCAGGGCGTGCGCGTCCAGCAGCCGGTCGCCGAGGCGTACGGCGATGCTCCTCGCCTGCTCGGCGGCGGCCCTGGCGTCCGCCTTGGCGGCCCGCGCCAGGTGCGTCGCGGACAGGTCGAGCAGCGTGTCGGCCTGCCGGTGCCGGTCGCCCAGCTCCTCCAGGTGCTCGACGGCGGCCCGCAGGTGCTCGGCGGCCTCGTCGAGCCGCCCCGCGCGGCGCAGCACGACGCCGAGCACGTGCTCGGCGTCGGCGGCGTCCCGCTGGTTGTCGGCGCCCTCCAGGCAGGTGCGCAGGGCCCGCTCGGCGTCCTCCAGGCGTGCCTGCCCCAGGTGGACGCGGCCGAGCCGGCGCCTGGTGTGGTTCACCTCGCGGGTGCGGCCCTGCCGCAGGAACATGCCCAGCGCCAGCCGCAGCCGTTCGTGCGCGCGCTCCCACTCCCGCTCGGCCAGGTGCAGGTCGCCCTGGTCCAGCAGGATCAGCGCCTCGCCCCGGTCGTCGCCCGACCGCCGCGCCGACTCCAGCGCCAGCGCGGCCACCGCCCGCCAGTCGTCCAGGAACCGGTGGCGCTCCAGGTAAGGAGCCAGCAGGTGCGCCAGCCGCCAGCACCCGTCGTCGAGCCCCGCCGCGTGCAGGTCGGCGACCAGGCTCACCAGGAACGCCCGCTCGGCCGCCAGCCACTCGACCGACTCCCTGATGTCCCTGGTGGCCACGGCCGTGGCCGGATCGCCCGACACCAGCGAGAACCGCGAGGCCCGCACCCTGGCCAGCACCACCTCCGACAGCCGCCCCAGCACGCCCGGCACGGGCTGCTCGCGGGCGAAGAGCCTGGTCAGGTCGTGCAGCCGGTAGCGGACCTGGCCCGCCACGTCCACGCCGTGCGTCTCCAGCAGGCCCGCGTCCACCAGCGCCTCGGCCTGCCCGCCGAGCTGCTCGGTCACCCAGTCGGCGAAGTCGGGGGCCGACAGCGCGCCGAGCCCGCGCAGCGTCAGCCGGGCGGCCTCGGGCAGCCCGTCGAAGCCGATCGCGAACACGCTGCGCACCGCCTGGTCGCCCGCGTGCAGCCGGTCGAGCCGCCCGTGCTCGTCCTCCAGCAGGCCCACCAGGTAATCGACGGTCCACTCCGGCCGGGCGGCCAGCCGGGAGCCGGCGATGCGCAGCGCGATCGGCAGGCCGCCGCAGAAGCGGGCCAGCCGGGTCATGGCCTCGTCGGCCGGCCGGCCCGAGCTGCTCACCAGCAGGTCGATCGCCTCGCCGGCGCCGAGCACGCCCACCGACAGCCGCCGCGCGCCCGTCAGGCCGCCGAGCGAGGACCGGCTGGTCACGATCGTCGGACACGAGGTCAGCAGCGGCCGCACCTGAGCCTCGCCCGAGGCGTTGTCGAGCAGCACCAGCAGCCTGCGGTTGGCCGTGTAGGTGCGGAACAGCCTCTCCCGCTGCTCCGGCGAGGCCGGGATCGCCTGGGCCGGGCAGCCCAGCCAGCGCAGGAAGTCCTCCAGCACGGCCGACGGCGCGGTCGTCTCGCGCAGGTCGGCGTACAGGATGCCGTCGGGGAAGCTCTCCCGCTCCCGCCAGGCGGCGTGCACGGCCAGCGCCGACTTGCCCACGCCCGCCTGCCCGTGCACCACGACGTGGCCGCCCACCACCGCGTCGAGCAGCTCGCCCCGGCCGGTGAAGCCGGTCACGTCGGGCGGCAGCAGCACCGGCGGGCCCGCCGAGACGTGCAGCGACACGTCATCGTAGAGCATGCGGTGATAGAGCAGCTGCAGCTCGGAGTCGGGCTCGATCGCGTGCCCGCCGTCGAGCTGGTCACGCAGCACCGCGTACGCGGCCAGCGCGTCCACCCGGCGGCCGCTGCGGTAGAGGGCCAGCATGTACTGGCCGCGGAAGCGCTGCCACGTCGGATGCTGCCTGGTCAGCCGGCGCAGCTCGGCGAGCAGCTCGCGGTGCCTGCCGGCGTCCAGGTCGGCCTGCACCCGGCGCTCCAGCGCCAGTAACCGCAGCTCCTCCAGCTCCTCGCGCAGCCGGCGCGTCTCGACCCACCGCTCGCCCTCGGGATCGACGTCCTCCAGGACCTCGCCCCGCCACAGGCTCAGCGCCTCCTCGTAGGCCCCCTTGTCCACCAGCAGCCGGAACCGGTCGACGTCGAGCTGCCCGTCGCCCAGCGCCAGCACGTACGAGCCCGCCACCGTCGTGATCACGTCTTTCCCGACGAGCTGGCGGAGCTGGCCGACGTAGCCGCGCACCAGCGAGTCGGAGCGCTCGCCGCCCTCGCGCGGCCACAGCAGCCTGCGCAGCCGCTCGACCTTGAGCGGGCGCCCGGCGTTGAGCAGGAACATCGCCAGCAGGTCGCGGTGTTTCGGCACGGTGGGGGTGCGGTCCTGTCCGTCGCCGTCGAGCACCTCGAGCGGCCCCATGATGCGAAATTCCACGCGACCTTCCTTGGGGGAGGAGACGTCGATCAGAATGGCACACCTGACGGCTGACCTCTGCCCTTAGGCGGTCCAGGCGCGGGCCGACCTGACGATCTCCTCCAGGTGGTCGCTGTGCGCGCCGCGCCAGTAGACCTGGCCGCACTCGCCGCACCGCCCGTACGCGTCGTAGTTGCGCTCCGTGCCCGCCTCCAGCAGCGACGCGACCTCCTGCTTGGCGACCGGCCGCAGCTCGCCGTTGCACGCCGTGCAGCGCGTCCACGGGCGCAGCGGCGGGGTGAAGCGTTCGAGCAGGTCGCGGAGCTGGTCGGCGGGGCGGGAGCCGCGTACGTACGCGCCCAGCCACAGCGCGCGCCGGCGCAGCAGGCCGCGGTCCTGCGTGAGCAGCACCCGGTGCTCCTCGTTGGCCTGCACCACCAGCGAGGGGTCGTCCATGTCGTTGTGGTAGGCCGCGTCGATGCCGAGCAGCCGCAGCCGCCGCGCCAGCGTGCCAAGGTGCACGTCCAGCAGGAACCGCGGCTCCTCCGGCAGTGGCTGCGGGCGGGGCACCGGGTGGACCTCCACCACGTCGCCGGCCACGAGCTGGTACGACGGCGGCACCCCGCGGCCGTCGGCGACCATCGGCCCCACCTCGGTCAGCGGGATGCCGAGCGACTCGACGTGGTGGCCCAGCGTCGAGGTGCCGTCCAGCGTCACCCGCTGCCACTCCTGGCGCCGGCTCACCGGAAGGAACATCGTCAGCTCTGAGGCGATGAGTAGGCGTGCGTCCCGTTCGCTCACATGTCCATTCTGGTGGACCGGATAACGTAATTTCATGCCGATATCTCGCCGTGCCTTTCTCGGGCTCGCCGCGCTGGCGGCCGGGTGCTCGGCGGCCGACGGCAGGCAGGCCGAGTTGCGGCTGGCGACGGGTGTGACCGGTGGCATCTACGAGCAGCTCGGTGACGGGCTCGCGCGGGAGCTGCGGCAGGACGGGCTCACGGTGCGGGTGATGAAGACCGCGGCCAGCGTGCAGAACCTGACGATGATGACCGACGGGCGGGCCGACGTGGCGTTCGCGCTGGCCGACAGCGCCGACGACGCCGTCAGGGTGCGCCACCAGCCGGTGTCCGCGCTGGCCAGGGTTTACATGAACTACGTCCACCTGGTGGTGCGGCGCGGCTCCGGCATCGTGGCGGTCAAGGACCTGGCCGGGCGGGCGGTCTCCATCGGGCTGGAGGGGTCGGGCACCGCGGTGACCGCCACCCGCGTGCTGGCCGTGGCCGGCCTGGCCGAGCCCGCCGAGGTCAGCAGGCTGGGCCTGGACGAGTCGGTCAAGGCGCTGCTCGACGGCCGGATCGAGGCGTTCTTCTGGTCGGGCGGGGTGCCCACGCCGGTCCTGACCTCGCTGGGGGACATCGAGCTCGTGCCGCTGGAGCCGCTGGTGACGGTCCTGCGCCGCCGGTTCGGCCCGCTCTACGAGCACGGGCTGGTGCCCGCCGGCGTGTACGGCAGCGGCCGGCCGGTGCCGACCATCGGCACGCCCAGCTACCTGATGTGCCGGTCCACGCTCCCGGACGATCTGGCGTACGTGATCACCGAGACGCTCTTCGGCGCCCGCGACCGCCTCCAGGCCCCGTCGGCGCCGGGCGGGCGGCTCGACATGCGCTACGCCATCGGCACCGGCGTCGTCCCGCTCCACCCGGGCGCCGCCCGCTATTACCGCTCCGCCTACGGCTGAGCCCTCAGGCGCAGCTCCACGACCAGGCCGTGCGGCACGGCGGGCAGCAGCGCCAGCGTGGCCCCGCACGCCCTGGCCAGCTCGGCGGCGATGGCCAGGCCCAGGCCGCTGCCCGGCACGTTCGCGTGGGCCCCGGACCGCCAGAACCGGCCCAGCGCCTCCGCCCGCTCCTCCTCGCCGAGCCCGGGCCCGTCGTCCGCGATCCGCAGCACCCCGTCCTCCAGGGTGACCGTGACGGTGCCGCCCTCGGGCACGAACTTCTGGGCGTTGTCGAGCGCGATGTCCGCGACCCTGGCCGCCGCCTCGGGAACGACCGACATTTCCGAAATTTCGGTTATGAGGTGGACGCCCTTGGCCGCGTACACCTCCCGCCACGTCCCCAGCCGGGGCGCCAGCGGGACCTCCTTGCCCTCGACGCCCGCGCCCGCCTCCACCTTCGCCAGCGCCAGCAGGTCCTCCACCAGCAGAGCCAGCCGGTCCAGCTCCGCCATCGCCTCCTCGAACTCGGCCGTCCCCTCGCCCCGCAGATGCGGCTCCAGGTTCTCCAGCCGCAGCCCCAGCACCGTGAGCGGGGTGCGCAGCTCGTGGGAGGCGTCCGCCACGAACGCCCGCTGCCGCTCCATCGCGTTGGAGACCGCGTCGGCCATGGCGTTGAAGCGCTCCTCCAGCCGCCGCAGCTCGGAGGGCCCGGCGCCGGGATGCGCCCGCGCGTCGAGCCTGCCCTGCGCGATGGCCCGCGTGGTGCGGTCGAGCTCGGTGACGGGCCGCAGGATCCAGCGGGCCAGCCGCCTGGCCGCGAGCGCCGAGTAGCCCAGGGCCACCAGCGCGCCGACCAGCAGCGCGCCCCACACCAGCGACACGTCCTGCCTGGCCCGGTCGGTGGGCACCTCCAGCAGCACCACGCCGGACAGCTGCGCGTCCCGGCCCGCGGGCTCGGCCAGCAGCACCGTGGCCGGTCCGAACGGGCTGATCGTGGGCAGGTCCTCGGTCGTGCGGCCGGCCAGCGCCAGGCGGGTGGCCTCCCGGTCGTCGGCCTCGAAGCGGCCCGCGGTGGCCAGGACGGTGCCGTCGCGGTCGCGTACGCGCACCGCCGCCCCGTAGAGCTCGGCGTAGCGGTCGATCTCGGCGATCAGCCCCGAGCGGTCGTCCTCCCTGGCCGCCTGGTCGGCCAGCTCCGCGAAGCGGGTGGCGTCGGCGCGGCGGTCGAGGAGCAGGCGGTTCGTACGGTGGGAGGCGTAGGCCAGGCCCAGCGGCACGGCCAGCGCCGCGATCAGGAAGACGATCAGCGTGGTGAACGTGACCACCAGGCGGGAGTTCACGCCGTCGAGCCCAGGCGGTAGCCGGTGCCGCGCAGCGTCTCCACCAGCCCCGGGCGGCCGGTCTTGGAGCGCAGGTTGGCCACGTGGACGTCGAGCGAGCGGGACGCCGACAGCAGCGGATCGCCCCAGACCTCGTCCAGGATCTCCTCCCGGCCGCGCACCACGCCCGGCTCGCGCGCCAGCATCGCCAGCACGTCGAACTCCCGCCTCGTCAGCGTCACCGGCTCGCCGTCCACCGTGACCTGCCGGGACTCCAGGTCGATGCGGACGTCGCCGACGCTCACCACGTCGTCGCGGGCCGGCATCGGCCTGGTGCCACGCCGCACCACCGCCTCCATGCGGGCCATCAGCTCCACCGTGCGGAACGGCTTGACCAGGTAGTCGTCGGCCCCGGACCGCAGCCCGCGCAGCACCTCCCGCTCCTCCGTGCGGGCCGTGACCACGATGAGCGGCACCGCCGACACCCGGCGCAGGCGGCGCAGCACGTCGAGGCCGTCCATGTCGGGCAGGCCCAGGTCGAGCAGGACGAAATCGACGCCCCCCGCCAGGCGGAGGGCGTCGACGGCCAGCCCGGCACGGGTGACCTGATGGCCGTGCCGGGCGAGGGCCGTGGTGAGCGCGGACGCGAGCCGATCGTCGTCCTCGACCAGGAGAACTCGCATGGCCCCAGGTTAGACGCGGGCCGCCACCGCATCCTCCGACGCCTGCTCGGCGCGGGAGAGGGCGGCGTCCCTGGTCTCGCGCATGGTGAGGTAGACCACGAGCGACACGGCGGCGCAGGCGGAGACGTACCAGAAGTAGCCGGACTCGATCTTGTTGTTCTTGAACCACAGCGCCACGTACTCGGCGGTGCCGCCGAACAGGGCGTTCGCGATGGCGTAGGGGAGGGCGACGCCGAGCGCGCGCACGTTCGTCGGGAACAGCTCGGCCTTCACCACCGCGTTGATCGAGGTGTAGCCGGTGACGATGACCAGGCCGATCAGCGAGAGCACCAGCGCTCCGGCGAACCCCGTGACCCCGCCGAGCGCCGTCATCAGCGGCACCGTGCCCAGCATCGACCCGATCCCGAACGTGATCAGCAGCGGCCGGCGCCCGATCCGGTCCGACAGCCCACCGGCCAGCGGCTGCAGGCACATGAAGATGAACAGCGCGCAGAAGCTCACCAGCGTGGCCGTCTCCTTGGGCAGGCCGGCGCTGATGCTGAGGTATTTGGTGAGGTACGTGGTGTAGGTGTAGTACGCGACCGTGCCGCCCATCGTCAGGGCGATGACCAGCAGCGCTTCCTTCTTGTGGGCGAGCAGCTGCTTGATCGTGCCGCGGCCCTGGTGCTCGACCTCGCGCTCCTCCTCGTCGTACGCCTCCGTCTCCAGGAGGTTGCGGCGCAGGTAGAACACGACCGCGGCGCCCAGCGCGCCGATCACGAACGGGATGCGCCAGCCGTAGGAGTCGAGGGCCTCCGCGGACATCGTGTTCTGCAGGATGATCTGCAGGCCGAGGCCGACGAGCTGGCCGGCGGTCATGGAGACGTACTGGAAGCTCGAGGCGAAGCCGCGCCGGCCGCGCGGGGTGGCCTCGGTGAGGTACGTGGCGCTGGCCGCGTACTCGCCGCCGACCGAAAGCCCCTGCAGGAGGCGGGCCACCACCAGCACCACGGCGCCGAAGTAGCCGACCGTCTCGTACGTGGGGGCGATGGCGATCAGCAGGGCGCTGGCCGACATGAGGGTGACGGTGAGCGTGAGCGCCGCCTTGCGGCCCTTCCTGTCGGCGTAGCGGCCGAGCAGCCAGCCGCCGAGCGGGCGCATGAAGAATCCGACGGCGAAGATGGCCGCGGTGTTGAGCAGCTTCGCCGTGTTGTCGCCCTCAGGGAAGAAGGACGCGGCGAAATAGACGGCGAAGCTGGTGTAGACGAACCAGTCGTACCACTCGACCAGATTGCCGACGGAGCCGCCGATCACTGCCTTCCACGGCACGCGTGCTTTGCTCACGGGGTCCTCCTGTGTGGAGCCTGGGGGGAGTAGGTGCAGGCCAGAGCCTCTCCGCAGAAGGATGTTCGGACAAGGGCAGGTGGCCGAGATCTAACGTCCGCTTAACATGGGCGCAATCTCGGGCTTGCCCCGGCCCCTCACAATGGCGGGTTGGCCTTCTGGGCCCTCTCCAGCGCCAGCTCCGGCCACCACTGGCCGGCCTCCGGGGACACCACGCCGCGCTCCGGGTCCTTCTCGCCGTCCTCCCCGCGCCTGCACCGGCCGCTGGACGAGCCCGCCCGCGCGATCCACAGGTAGGCGTCCACCAGCTCCTCACCCGTGTCGGTCGTGGGCCGCTCGCCGACGCCCCGGCCCGGCGGGTTGCACCACGTCTGCGGGTCGGGGTACTTCTTCGTCGGGGTCCACGAGCCCTGGCCGTTCCTGGCGGTGTCGACCACGAAGTGGGGCATGGTCGCCGGGTCGACCTTCCCGTCCGCCGGGCAGTCCTTGGCGCCCGTGGCCCGCTGGACGCTGATGCAGGCCGACAGCGCCTTGCCGTACGCGACGCTCTTCTCCGTGGGGTGGTAGGCCGCCGTGTTGAGGAAGAAGCCGTCCGCCCGGTCGATGCCCGCCCTGATCAGCCGCTCGGCCATGATCGCGGTGCCCGGGTAGAGGTCCTGGCTGCCGTCGAGGTAGACGGCCGTGTTCGGGTTGGCCTTGAGGGTCTGGACGGCCTGGCTGAGGTCCCTGTAGCGCGGGTCCACCGAGCCCTGCGGGTCGCACTCCTTGACGCCGGGGACCTTGACCGTGGCGCCCGGTTCGAGGATCACCACCGCCTTGGCCTCGCCTATCGTGCTCGCTATGCCCTTGATCCACTCCTGGTACGTCGCCAGCTCGGCGGCGGTCGCCGGGCGGCACTCGCTGCCGGGCAGGGAGTTGATCAGGAACACCGGGACGCCGCCTTCCTTGCGGGCCTCGGTGATGGTGGCGTCGACCTCCGGCCTGACCTCGGGCGCGTTGAGGCGGATGGCGTGGGGGACGGCGGCCAGCTTGCGCATGAGCTCGGCGTCCTTGGGCCGGTCCTTCTTCCACTGCTCGGCCTGGCGGTTGGCGGCCGGCTCCGGCGGGGAGTAGAACGTGATCTTGCCTGGGGCTCTGAGCGGGTTCTGGGGCTTGGCTGCCTGCGTGGTGGAGTGGGTGGTTTGGGTGGTGGTGGTCGTCTGGGCGGGAGTGCGGGCGCTCGACGAGGTGCCCAGGGTGCGCCAGGCGACGGCCACGGACACGCCTCCCACGGCCACGGCGACGGCCGCCGCGGCGGCGAGCACCCTCCTCCGGTTCCCCGCCACCCCGGGGCCGGGGAGGGAGGGGCTGCCGGGCGGCGCCGTCGCCGCGCCGGGCGGTCGCGGGCCGTCAGCCGGCGCCGTCGTCAGGTCGGCGCGTGCCGGTTGGCCGGGCGCGTCCGTGCCTGTGCCCGTGCTCGTGCCTGTGCCCGTGCTCGTGCCTGTGCCCGTGCTCGTGCCTGTGGGATCCGGCGGGGGAGTGCCGCCTGGGGCCAGGCCCGGGTCCGCCACGCTGAGGTGGTCCATCAGGTCCTGGGCCGTGGGGCGTTGATGGGGGTTCTTCGTCAGCGAGGCGAGCACCAGGTCGCGCAGCGGGCCCGAGAGGCCGTCCAGCTCCGGGGCCTCGTTGAGGATGCGCAGGAGGATCGTGGGGACCGAGCCCGAGCCGAACGGCGGTCTGCCGCTGGCCGCGTAGGCGACCGTGCAGCCCCACGAGAAGATGTCCGAGGCCGGGCCGATGGTGGCGCCCGACACCTGCTCGGGCGACATGTACGACGGCGTCCCCACGATCGCGCTGCTCATCTCCGCGTCCATGAGCTGCGCGATGCCGAAGTCGATGACCTTGGGGCCGACCTGGGAGAGCAGCACGTTCGACGGCTTGAGATCGCGGTGCACGACCCCCGCGCCGTGGATGGCGCGCAGGGCCATGGCCATCGCGGCGGCCAGGCCGTCCAGCGCCGAGCCCTTCAGCGGCCCCGACTCGCGGACGGCGTCCCCCAGGCTGGGTCCCTCGACGTACTCGGTGACCAGGTACGCCACGTCCCCCTCGACGTCGGCGTCCAGGACGGGAGCGGTGCAGAAGCGGGCGACCCGCTTGGCGGCGGCCACCTCGCGGGCGAAGCGCCGCCTGAAGTCCGCCTGCGCGTCCATCCTGGCGTGGATGAGCTTGACCGCCACCCGCGTGCCGTCCGGTGCCTGGCCCAGGTAGACGACGCCCATGCCGCCCTCGCCCAGCCGGACCAGGAGTGTGTACGGCCCCACCTGGCGCGGATCCCCGTCCCTCAACGCCTCCAAGGTCATAAAGGGTCAGGTTAGTCCCCCGTCCCCTAACGGCCTACAGCTCCAGCCGCCATTCGTTCCATTCGTCGAGGAGCTCGAAGCCCATGGCCTCGTTGATGGCCAGCATGTGGGCGTTGGAGGTGGCGTTCCAGGTGATGATCCGCTCCAGGTGGGGCTCGTGCTCGCGGAGCCAGAACAGGTTGGCGAGCTTGAGCAGCAGCCCGAGGCGGTGGCCACGGTGCCCGGCCAGCACGGTGGTGTCCGCCTGGTGTCCCCAGCCGTCGGAGCGGTCGGCGCCGAGGTAGATCCGCGTGTATCCGGCGGGGGCCCCGTCGGAGTCGCGGCGGGCGATCATCGAATAGCTGGTGAAGCCGCGGTCCTTGATACCCTCCTCGCGGTCGCGGATGCGCTCGGAGCTGAAGTCGAAGTCCTCGATGCCGGCGTCGCGAGGGGCGTCGTTCATGCCGTTCATCAGGGTCGAGAGGTCGGGGATCAGGCCGGGGTCGGCCTGGCCGATCCAGCGTTCGAGACGGTAGCCCTCGACGGTGGGGAGCATGCGTCCGAGGGCGTCCCAGTCGGCCTTGTGGAGATCCAGCACGCGGCGGGCCTCGGCGACCGCCACCGTCATGCCGTGGGCGAGCGCGAAGCGGGCGCCCACGCCGGTGGTCGGCGTCTCCGTGAGGAGCAGGCTCCTGCCGTGGTGGCGCAACCTCTCCAGCGCATGCTCGAACAGCGCCGAGCCCAGCCCCCGGCCGCGCCGCTCGGGGCGCACGACGAGGGGGAAGAGCCAGCCCATGTGGGTGTTGTCGAGCTGGGAGAGCGACAGTCCGTAGCCGCCGACGACCTCCCCGCCCTCGACGACGGCCCACAGCTCGGCCCGGTTACCCGGCGAGTGCCTGGCGATGTCGTGGCGGAAGTGGGCGAGCGACATCAGAGGGCCCGGATCGTCGGAGTAGGCCACCGTGTACGCCTCGTGCAGGCCCGTGACCAGGTCGCCCGGCCGGTCGAGATCGATGGGCTGGATCCACATGTGCCCAGCAAATCGCACGGGCGATGGCCGGGGCGAGCGAATTTACTGGCGGTAGTTCTCGACCTCGTTGGCGGGGCGGGCGGCGGCGTTGTCGGGGTCCTCGCCCGCGCTCCGCCTGGCCCGGCGCTGCCTGAGCAGGTCCCAGCACTGATCGAGCGCCGTCTCCAGCTGCTTGATGCGCTCCTGCTCCTCGTCCGTGGTCACCTCGCCTTGGGTCAGCCTGTTGCGCAGCTCGTGCTCCTCGTCGACCAGAGCACTGATCCTGGTGAGAATTTCGTCGTCCCGCATGCCTGAACTCTAGTCACCGGTCCCGCCCAGCCTTCCGCCCCGGTGCCCGTTTCCCACCGCACTTCGGCTGAGGTCCCTTGGGAAGGGGGAAGGCGCGCCGTCGGCGACGGGATCCGTCGGTGGGGCGCGGTGGCGGGCGGCCGGTGGCGGTGCGGTGGCGGCATCCCTCGGTGAGGCCCGGCGGCGGAGGCCCGGCGGCGACGGCCCGGTGGTGGGGTGCCGTGGCGCGGAGGTCCGATGGCGAGCAAGGGGCCGGGGACGAGGAGGCCGGGCGGCGGCGAGGGTTCGGTGGCGGGGTCCGATGGTGGGGAGTCCAACGGCGGAGGGCGGTGGTGGGGTGCGGAGGTGCAGCGGTGGGGGGTTGGCGGGGCGAGGGGCGGGGAGGGGAGTGGGGTCTTGGGGGAATGGGCGGTGGTGCGTGATAGAACACGGCCATGTCCGGCCTTGCGCTCGTCAGGAAACCCGGCCCCCGGATCGCCGAGGGCATCGTCACCCACATCCAGCGCGAGCCGGTGGACCCGGAACGGGCGCGGCACCAGCACGACGCCTACGTGGGCGCGCTGGCCGCCGCTGGGTGGCGGGTCACGTACGCGCCAGATGCCGACGAGCTGCCCGACGCCCCGTTCGTGGAGGACGCGGTGGTGGTGTCGGGGCGGCTCGCCGTACTGACCAGGCCGGGGGCGCCGGAACGGCGGCCCGAGGTGGAGTCGGTGGCCGCGGCCGTGCGGGAGCTGGGGCTCAAGGCGGTCAGGATCGTGCCGCCCGGCACGCTCGACGGCGGCGACGTGCTGCAGGTCGGGCCCACCGTGTACGTCGGGAGGTCGGCCCGCACCAATGACGAGGGGATCGCGCAGCTCGCGGGCCTGCTGCCGGAGCGCGAGGTCGTGCCCGTGGACATGACCGGCGTGCTGCACCTGAAGTCGGCGGTGACCGCCCTGCCCGACGGGACGCTCATCGGCGATCCACGCCACGTGGACCTGCCGGGGCTGCTCGCGCCGCCGGAGGAGTCGGGCGCGCACGTGGTGCTGCTGGGCGGGGGCCGCGTGCTGATGGCCGCCTCGGCGCCCCAGACCGCCGCAATGCTCGAAAAACGCGGATTTATCGTGACGAAGGTAGATATTTCGGAGTTCGAGCGGCTGGAAGGATGCGTGACCTGCCTCAGCGTCCTGATCCCGGACTGACGGCGACCCGCCATCTTCTCAGGATCCGAGATCCAGGGCAACGCATCCCGAGACGTCTGGTAACGTGCATGGCATGCTGCGTGGGCTGCTTCTTAGCTGCCGCGGCGGGGGCCACTGAGGCCGGCTCCCTCGCCGCGGAGCCAGTCATGCGCGTCGGCCGTTTTCATCAGACCGACGAGGAGCCAGCAGACATGACCGCTCAGCAGCCCAGCCCGATGCCCATCCATCGCTATCAGGCGTTCGAACCCATCCGCCTGACCGACCGCACCTGGCCCGACAAGGTCATCACCAAGGCGCCCCGCTGGTGCGCGGTGGACCTGCGGGACGGCAACCAGGCCCTGATCGACCCGATGGACTCCCACCGCAAGCTCCAGATGTTCGAGCTGCTGGTACGCATGGGCTACAAGGAGATCGAGGTCGGCTTCCCGGCCGCCTCGCAGACCGACTTCGACTTCGTCCGCCAGATCATCGAAGAGGGCCGCGTCCCCGACGACGTGGTCATCCAGGTGCTGACCCAGGCCAGGCCGGAGCTGATCGAGCGCACCTTCGAGGCCATCGAGGGCGCCAAGCAGGCCATCGTCCACCTGTACAACTCGACCTCCACCCTCCAGCGCCGCGTCGTGTTCGGCCTGGACAAGGAGGGCATCACCGCCATCGCCGTCGAGGGCGCCAAGCTGGTCAAGAAGCTCGCCGACGCGACCGACGTCGACGTCTACTTCCAGTACTCTCCCGAGTCGTTCACCGGCACCGAGCTCGAATACGCCGTCGAGGTGTGCGACGCGGTCAACGACGTGTGGCAGCCCACCCCCGACCGCAAGGTCATCGTCAACCTGCCGGCCACGGTCGAGATGGCCACCCCCAACATCTACGCCGACCAGATCGAGTGGATGCACCGCAACCTCAAGCACCGCGACTCGATCGTCCTGTCGCTGCACCCGCACAACGACCGCGGCAGCGCCGTGGCCGCCGCCGAGCTGGGCTACATGGCGGGCGCCGACCGCATCGAGGGCTGCCTGTTCGGCAACGGCGAGCGCACCGGCAACGTCTGCCTGGTCACCCTGGGCATGAACCTGTTCTCCCAGGGCGTCGACCCCGAGATCGACTTCAGTGACATCGACGAGATCCGCCGCGTCACCGAATACTGCAACCAGCTGCCCGTGCACCCGCGCCACCCGTGGGGCGGCGAGCTGGTCTACACCGCCTTCTCCGGCTCCCACCAGGACGCCATCAAGAAGGGCTTCGAGCACCTGGAGCGCGACGCGGCCGCGGCGGGCGTGCCGGTCGACCAGTTCACCTGGGCGGTGCCGTACCTGCCGATCGACCCGAAGGACATCGGCCGCACCTACGAGGCCGTCATCCGCGTCAACAGCCAGTCGGGCAAGGGTGGCGTCGCGTACATCATGAAGGCCGACCACCAGCTCGACCTGCCGCGCCGGCTGCAGATCGAGTTCTCCAAGGTGGTGCAGGCCCGCACCGACAGCGAGGGCGGCGAGATCAGCCCCGCCGCGATGTACGAGATCTTCCGCGACGAATACCTGCCCAACCCGGCCAACCGCTGGGGCCGCCTCAGCCTGATGGCCCACCGCCACGAGTCCACGGTGGACGACAAGGACCGCATCGGCGCCGACGTCCGCATCGACGGGGAGATCCGCGAGATCTCGGGCGCCGGCAACGGCCCGATCTCGGCCTTCATCGACGCCCTGGCGGGGGTCGGCATCCAGGTGCGCGTGCTCGACTACGTGGAGCACGCGATGAGCGCCGGCTCCGACGCCAAGGCCGCCTCCTACCTGGAGTGCGAGGTCGACGGCCAGGTGCTGTGGGGCGTCGGCGTCGACGCCAACACCACGACGGCCTCGCTCAAGGCCATCATCTCCGCGGTCAACCGCGCCTCGCACTGACCTCTGATTCGCTGTAACCGGCCCTGGCACCGACCTGCCGGGCCCGGTTTATCCGGTACGCGCCCACAAGGCCTCGTACCCATCACTCGACCGCGCCCCCACGAACAGCGGGAGGCGCGGTCGAGGTGGTTGCGCGCTGAATTGCTATGTGCCAGGAGTGCAGTTGTACAGCTTGCCGTAGCGTTTTTGGGCGATGCGCATGAGCTCGGTCATATCCTTGAACGCATCCCTGCCTTTGGCGACTTGGGCCAGGTAGATGTCGATCATGCGGTCTTCGTCGCCGCAGCCGAACTTCGCGCTCACCCGGTATGGCTGGTCGGCCAACGGGCTATTCGTCACGTAGGCGGCCATGCCTTCACCAAGTTCTGTAGGAAGTTCGACTCCGCTGTGCCGTGTGTAAACGCTGCGTCTGTCGGTCATGAGGAAGCGTAGATGCTCCTGACCGGTCTCGCCGTCCGCTTGCAGCCAGTTCACTTGAAGAGGCCAAGGTGCTGTGTCAGGAGCCCAGCATTCGCCGCTTTCCGTGCTACCGGCGGTCCTTTCCGCGAGAGGCCGGGTTACCCCGCTCACCAGGCGAAACGCTTCTTCAGGGATGAACTTGCAGATATACGGCGGCACATCCTGGATCAGCTGAGGTGCCCGAGTCGGTGTGGAAACGATGTCGGTCCCCGAGGTGCATGCTGCCATGGATAGAACAAGAGCGATCAGGGCGACAGGCAGACGAGAATTCCTCATCTTCTATCTCCAGTGGATGACGGAATCTGCAGGCCGAGATAATCGTCCACCTCACTGGTCCTGCGGAATGTACCACCGAAACGATCGAGCAGGCCACTGCTTCCGCCTTTGTCTCGGACCCAACGAAGGAACTCGCTGTATTCCTGCGGGCTCATCTCAGCGAAGGGCTTGATCGTCGGTGGTGTTCCGGTCATGAATATCTCCCCTCTCCGGGAGAACTCATCGAGCAAACCCTTGTTCAACAGGGAACTGGCGAGCATCTGCTCCGCCAGTCTCTCCACCGCCAGCCTGTTGTCTCCCAGCGTCCGGTGTGTCTCGTCCAAGCCTCGCCCGCGTTGGGACATCTGCTGGGCGATATGTTCCGCGACTGCGTCATATGCCGTTCCGGCGAGCTTGTCGTATCCCTTGCCGACCAGATCGCCAAATGCCCCGATGGCCAGCTGGCCCACCTGCTTGGCTCCCGGCACCGGCAGTAGTCCTATCGCGTCGCCGACCATGGTCTTCAGCGCTTCGTCCGCTTTCTTGTCGTCCAGTCCCTGGGCGATCAGCACCTGGCGGCGGATCTCCACGATGTGGGAGAAGGGACGTGCCTCTTCCACAGTCCGATCCGTCAGGAACTGCATGATGTCGGCCTTGTCGACTCGCCCGTCCCCGTCGAAGTCGAACTCTTTGACGTCGTCCTTTGTGAAGCCGAGCCGCTCGGCGTTGGAGGCGTTGAGACCGACCGGAGGCAGGGTTCCGAGGGCTGCCCGCATGTGTTCGGTCTGCGCTCGCACCAGCGCCTCGAACCCGGCGTCGTTGGAGGTGGCCAGTGCCAGCGCGTAGGACATGTCCTTGGCTGAGACCTGGCCGAACGTCGCGTGGTTCAGGAGAAGCCGGGAGAGCTGGTCGATGTTGGCGGCGATCGCGCGGCTCAGGGGATAGCTCAGGGCCGCGTACCGATCGAAGGTTTCCCTGTTCTTGATCTCCAGGTTGCCGCTGTCGGCTTTGCTGAAGGCGCCGCGCATCTCGTCGGCGAGGATCTTGGTCATCTCGGCGGCCAGTTTCTTGGAGGTCGCGTCCTGGCCGGTCGTCGCGGTCACCAGCATGTCGCTGATCGGCTTGTAGTCGCCCAGAAAGCGGGAAGCGTCCCACCGGGTCGTCAGCAGATAGTCCAGCACGGACTCCTTCCATCCCGCCGGGGTGTGGTTCAGGAGTGCGTGAGAGGCTTCGCGGCTGGACTTCGCCGCATGGAACAAATCCTCCACCACCGATGCCTGGTTCTTCATGTCCGGGCTGCTCGCCTGCGAGTCCGGCCTGAGCATGGTGCCGAAACCGAGCGTGCCGGCCAGGTCGAGTATGGGGAGTTGAATTCCCCCGAAGGGACGGCCCAGCGCGTCCTTGCCCGCCGCCCATTCGTCCTTGCGCTGTTCGTTCTCGTAGACGATCACGTCGCGCCCGACGACCTCCATGAACTCCTTCGAGAACGGCGGCTTCCCGTCGTGGGCACGCCAGATGAGCGCCTGAGCCTGGTAGCCCGAGTACTTCGTGTCGCCCGCCTTGTGCTCGGCCCGGCCCTCCGTCACCAGCTCCTTGAGGAGGTCATCGCCCATGTACGCGGGATTCTTCGGATCGGTTCCTCTGGCCAGAGCCGTGCTCAGCATGCGCAGGGCCTTCTTGCCTTCGCTGGAAATCCGAGCCATGCGATCACGGTCTCCGTGGACCTGGGCGTCGCGCAACTGCATGGCGAGCGAGCCGGGCAGTCGTGTCACACCCTGGGCGCCGAGTGCGCCGAGGAACGCCTTGACGAACTCCGCGTCCCCGCTCCGCGACGCGTACTTCTCCAGCTCTGCCAGCGCTTTGGCGTCTCCGTACGCGGCCTTCAAGGCGGCACGACCTGCCAATGTCCCGTCCAGCAGCCCTTTGGCGGCGTCCAGGTCGTCAGGCATCTCCAGGAAGCTTCCGGCGGGCGTGCTTCTGCCGAAGGTGACCTTCTGCCGCTGCAGCTCGTGGACCAGTCTCTGCCGCCGCCGCAGGTCCTCGGCCTGGGTGGTGACCCGTCCGGCCAACTGCCGCAGCCGCGCCGCCGGGGAGGTGTCGAGCCCGGCGCTCTGCAACTCGCTGTGCAGCGCCTGCGCCAGCTCCTCCAGCCGCCTGGCCGCCTCGGTGTGCTTGCTCGCCATCGTGTCGAATTCGGGCTGTTTGACCCCGGTGAACTCGGTCATGGCGTGTCCTGAAGCGATGCCAGCTTGGTGTTGGCGCTGTGGACGGCCTGCGTGAGCATGCCCCGCAGCTCCTGCTGGTCGGCGTGGACCTGGGTGCCGAACCGGGTGCCCGTCGGGCCCACCCACGCGTCGTTCTCCATCAGGCGGCAGGAGAGATCGAGCGCCCACCAGTGCTCGTCCGACAGCCGCTGGATCCGCTCCGCCACGGCCCGCATCGCCTGGCGATCGAGGTCGGCCAAGATGATCCCCTCGTACGGCTCGCTGCACCAGAACAGACCAGGAGGCGGCGTCTCCCCAGCGCTCACACCGTAATCAACAACACGTCAACAGAACAAGCTTAAATGCAGTGAAAGGCTTGGCGCGTTCGAGTTTTGTTCGATAATGGGTCGTTCTGTCCGGCCATAGCGTGCCCTCGGCTCATCGCAAAGAGGGAGAGATGCGCGGAGTCAACGTTACGGTCTGGTAGAGATGTGATCTTCCGACGGTCTTGTCGGGTAATAATTGGCCGTGGCCAAGGGGTTTCTCTTCCCCTGACGAAAATGAAATCCGGCGGGCGCTCGTTGAGCATCAACTGAAACAGTTCGGATGGAACCGTGACCACCTGGTCGACGACGGACGGAAACATCCTGGCCGCCGACGGCAAGCCGAGGCAGGAAGCACAACTGCGCGGACTACGTGCTCGAATATCGCCCGGGCCCGCCCATTGCGGTGGTTGAGGTTAAGTGGACCTCTTTCAGCGGCCGAAGACGGCGTCGAGCAGCCAAGCGATACGCCAGAAAGCTGGAGGTGTCCTTCGCCTATGCGACGAACGGGCTGAAGATCCGGGAGATCGACCTCAACCCGGGTCTCATCACGGAGATCGACGCCTATCCTTCACCGGATGAGCTGTGGGCCTGCTACCGCCAGGCGAAGGGCCTTGACGTGCAGCTCGCCACCGACCTCGTCCTCACGCCGTTCGATCAGACACCCAAGAGGTTCGCTGTCCACAAGGGGGTCGAGGCCATCGGGAGAGGCAAAGATCGTGTCCTGCTCGTCTTGGCCAGGTCATGGGCGGACTCATGAAAGCGGTTATGGCGGATGAGCGTGCGTCGCGCTGAAGACCCCGTTGCTGAACAAGGCATCCAACGGGGAGCTTTGAGAAGCAATACGAGGGCGGCCGGCTGTTGATCGGAGGGCTGTTCGGAGAGGGACTCCGAGGAAGGTCTGCGTGAGGCCGAGGATCTTCCTCGGAGGAGAGGGGCTCGTGGTGCCTAGTCGAACTCACCGTTTCTTACGCCGTTGATAAAAGCGTCCCATTCTCCTGAGGTGAAGACCAGCGCTGGGCCGGTGGGGCTCTTGCTGTCACGGACGCCTCGGCGTCCGCCGGACAGCTCGGCAACTTCGACGCAGTTGCCGCCATCGGGGCCCGAGCGGGTGGATTTTCGCCACGTTGCTGCGTTGAGTTCTTGGGTCAGCTCGTCCATCGCTGCAGCGTCTCCTTGATCAGTTCTAGGGATTCGCGTTGGGGCAGTGCGTCGGAGCGAATCGCCTCGTATCTGTATGTTAGGACTCTTACGTCCTCTGGTCGCTCTGTTACTCGGCTCATAACCCCGGCAGACTCCACATATGCCGTGTCAAAGACCCCGTGAGCTTGTGCGATGGCGAATCCGCCGGCAAGACCGGTTGTGGAGTAGGCATTGTGAGGAAGGACCCTGCGCCGACATGACCGTGGGGCTGCCGATCGGTCGATGCAGAAACCCTTCATCGATCACGACCCAGAGCAAAGGTGGTTTGGGGCGCCTGAGGATGCTCTGGCGTTCCATCCGAGCGATCACATGCTCCTCTACCTGTTCAGGTTCCGCGCCCACATCGCCGCTCAGCACCGCTCTGGCGTAATCTTCGATCTGGAGCAGGCCAGGCACGACGAGCGGCTCCCAGGTTCGGATCGCTTCCGCCGTGGCCTCCACGTCGAGCCAGGGGCGGAACCACGGCGGGGCCGATGCGTGGCTGACCATTGGCCAGAGCCGCATCAGTGCCCCCTCTGCCTCCAGCGCCTCGTCGCAGTGGCGGGCGAACTCCTCCGTCGGTGACCGCCGGGCCGTCTCGATCATGCTGATCGTGCCGACGGAGTAGGACACCTCCTTCGACAGGCGGAGCTGGGACCAGCCTCGGGCTTTGCGGTGTCGTCGCAGTTCGAAGCCGAAGGGCGCGGTCGGAGAATCAGCGGGGCATAGTTCGCTTTCCTTTGGCACCTGACCTCCCGGGGGATCGCCACCGTTTCAACGAAGCTTTCACCGAAACAGCTGATGGCTGATTGAAGTCAATTGACTACTTAACGTAGTCGAAGCTTGGGATGGTGGGAAGGCAAACGAGGCTGTCTCTTCGAGGTTTGGTGAAGCCATGAAAACAGCCAGCGCGGAGCCGAGGGTCATCGGTTCGATTCGTCTGGTGGGCATCCGTGAGTCCGTCTCGCACGCCCGCTCCGAAGTGCGCAAATGGCTCGGAGACGACCACCCTTCTGTCGACGACGTCGTGCTGGCGGCATCCGAACTCGTGACCAACGCACTCCGGCATTCAGACGCCAGGCCGTACGACCTCATCGGCCTCACCGTCACCGCGGCGGAGGGCATGGTCTACGTGGAGGTGCTTGACCCGGGTTCGATGTTCTCCGCGCCGCACATCCGGCAGGAACCGGAGGCGGTGGACGGACGGGGGCTGCTGATCATCCGTGAGACTCCCAGGGCTGGGGAATGCGAGAGCATGGCCGCGGGCTTGGTCGTACCGTCTGGTGCGCCATCCAGGCCGTCATTCCTTCCCCTGATCCGCCCGCTCCCGAAACGGTCTCCGGATCGGTCGGCGAACGCGGCTCTGGCTGAACGCAACCAGTCAGGGCCAAGGGCTCCGTCTTCTCATGGAGAGGGAGAGGCGAGAGCCGCCGAGAAACGTCCGGCCTGGGATCTCCCCCCAGCCTCAGGCCGGGCATGGCCCCCGATGGGCGAGCCCATCACACCCTCATTGGGGGCCGTCTCCATACCCCTGGGCGGCTCGGCGGATCGGGCGGGGCGGCGAGTCCGGCGAGTTTCAACGTGCGGTGGTGCAGGGTTTCGGAGCGGATCCGTAGAAACTCCTTGTAGTTGATGCGCGCTCGGGAGGCGGGATCGGGGCTCAGAACCGCAGCTCAGCCCAGCCGATGGTGAGCAGCAGCGGGTTGGTGATCGCAGGGGCGGGGTCGGCCTCTTTCATGAGCGTTCCCACGTGTTTGTAGAGCATCGAGGCGAGGTCGAGCCGGTAGCGCTCGATGGTGGACACGCCGCGCGCGGAGTTTCTCTCCCCGCTCCCGATACAGCACGACGTCGGGGCGGCGGTTGAGTAGCGGTACGTCTCGCAGCCGGAGGTCGACGTCGTTGTTGACGGTGAGGCACTCATGTCCACGGCTCATCGCGTCCCTGGCGTAGCGCTCCAGGGGGTTGGCCAGCCGCCTGCCTGCGCTCTGATGATCGGGAGTGGGAGCCTCGCAGTAGACCACGTAACCGTCTGCGATCTCCTCCGGGAGCTCCTCGTACTCCTCGGCAGTGACCCGGCTGGGTTGAGGGCGGATGCTGTGGAGCCAGCTGTCTTCCGGCAAGGCTGTCATCGGCAACTCCTCGATCGCAGGCGGCAAGGCAAGCGTACGGAGTCAGGGGGTTGGGTGAGGGCTGTTGCCCGGCAGCCTCGCCCTCGGCATTAGTGAACGTTGCGTTTCTTCGAGTTGAATTCTATGCTCCTTAGAGAACGACTCGTTCTCTAAGGAGGCCCCATGCGCGCCGTGCTGTCCGGCCTGATGCTGGCGATGCTGCTGGGCGCGCTCGATCAGACGATCATGGCGCCCGCGCTGCCGGCCGTGGCGGGCAGCCTGGGCGGGCTGGGCCAGATGCCCGCTGTCGTCAGCGCCTACCTCGCCGCCGCCACCGTGGTCATGCCCGTCTACGGCAAGCTTGGCGACCGGTACGGCCGCAAGCCCACCATGCAGGCCGCCATCGTCGTGTTCGTGACCGGGGCCGTGCTGTGCGCGATGGCCACGTCGATGCCCCAGTTCATCGCCTTCCGCGCCGTGCAGGGCCTGGGGGGCGGCGGGCTGATGATCGGGGCGCAGGCGATCATCGGCGAGGTGGTGAGCCCGCGCGAGCGGGGCCGCTACCTCGGGCTCATCGGGGCCATGTACGTGGTAGCCGCCGTGGGCGGGCCGCTGATCGGAGGGTTCTTCGTCGACCGGCTGAGCTGGCGGTGGATCTTCGCGATCTACCCGCCGCTCGGGGTGCTGGCGCTCGTCGTGCTGAGCGTCACCCTGCGGCTGCCGAGACCGCGCGGGCAGGCGGGCCGGGCGCCGCTCGACGTCGCCGGGGCCGTCACGCTGGCCGTCGCCGTGGTCGGGGTGGTCCTGCTGGGGCAGACCAGGAACCCCGTCTACCTCGGCGTGGCGGCCGCCGGGGCGCTGGCGTGGCTGGTCAGCGCCCGGTTCGCCAAGGACCCGATCCTGCCGCTGCGACTGTTCCGCGACCGGGCGTTCGCGGTGCCGGTGTCGATCAGCCTGCTCATCGGGTTCGCGTTGTTCGGGACGATCACGTACATGCCGGCCTACCTGCAGATCGCGCTGCGCTCCAGCGCGACGGGGGCGGGGCTGCTGGTGACGGCGCTGATGGCGGGTGTGCTCGCCACGACCGTCGTGTCCGGGCGGCTGATCACGCGGACCGGGAGGTACCGGCCGTACCCGATCGTGGGCACGGCCGTGGCCGCCGCCGGGCTCGGGCTGATCGGCCTGGCGGGCCGCGACCCGCTGGCGCTGGCCGGCGCGATGCTGGTGACCGGGCTGGGGGTCGGGCTCGTCATGCAGACCATGGTGCTGGCCGCCCAGAACGCCGTGGAGTACGCCGACCTGGGCACCGCCACCTCGTCGGTGACTTTCCTGCGCCAGATCGGCGCGTCCGCCGGGGTGGCGCTGGTGGGCGCGCTGATCACGCTGAGGTCGGGGATCTCCGCCACGAACCCGTCCGACGTCCCCGACAGCATGCGGGACGCCTTCGCCGCGGCCGTGCCGCCGGTTTTCGCGGCCATGGCGCCGCTGCTGGCCGTGGCGTTCTTCCTCGCGCTGGCGCTGCCGGCGCGTCCGCTTCGCACCACCGCCTACGCCGAGGAGAGATCGTGAAACTCGTCGCACCGCTGCACTCCTTCGGCCGGGGCGACCTGGCCATGGCCGGAGGCAAGGGCGCCAACCTGGGCGAGCTCGTCAGGAACGGCTTCCCCGTCCCCGGCGGCTTCGTCGTCACCACCCACGCCTACGACGTGATCGCCCAGGGGCACGGCACGCGGGCGTACTTCGAGCAGGTCGAGCTGCCCGACGAGCTGCGGGAGGCCGTCGCGGGCGCGTACGCCGCCCTCGGCGGCGGGCCCGTGGCCGTGCGCTCCAGCGCCACCGCCGAGGACCTGCCGGGGGCCGCGTTCGCCGGCCAGCAGGACACGTATCTGAACGTCGTGGGAGAGCAGGCGGTGCTCGACGCCGTACGCCGCTGCTGGGGCTCGCTCTGGACCGACCGCGCCGTCGCCTACCGCGCCCGGCTCGGCATCGACGACTCCGAGGTGCGGATCGCGGTCGTGGTGCAGAACATGGTCGAGGCGGACCTGGCGGGCGTCATGTTCACCGCGAACCCGGTCACCGGCGACCGCGCGCAGCTCGTCGTCGACGCCAGCAGCGGGCTCGGCGAGGCAGTCGTGTCCGGCCTGGTCACGCCCGACCACTACGTGATCTCCGACGCCGGCACGGCCTTCACGCCGGGGCGCCGCGAGGTCGTCATCAGGGGCGCGGCGGACGGGGGAGTGACGCGCGAGACAGGCTCGGCCGCTCAGGAGCGCCTGCCCGACGCGGCGCTTGGGGAGCTGGTCAGGCTGGGGAAGGAGGTCGCCGCGCACTTCGGGCGGCCCCAGGACATCGAGTGGGCGTACGCGGGCGGTCGCGTCCACCTGCTGCAGGCCCGGCCCATGACCGCGCTCCCGCCGCCCCCGGTCGGGAGGCTCAACCGGGTCCAGCGCCGCATCGCCACCGTTCTGATGGAGTACCTCCCGGAACGGCCCTATCCGATCGACATGACGACCTGGATCCCGTACGGGCCCGTCGGGCTGATGGCCAGGGTGGCGGCCAGCTTCGGCATGGCCGGCGTGTTCGACGGGTTCCTCCGGGAGGAGGACGGCGTCGTCTACCAGCTCGTTCCGCAGAAGCCGCGCCCCACCCTGAAGCTGCCGGCCGTCCCGTTCAGTCTGCTGGCCAGGGCCAGGAGGTTCGACCCCGCCCGCTGGACCGAGGACCCGCGCTTCCGCGCCTACCTCGCCGGGGTCAGGGAGCTGGCCGCCCGCGACCTGGCGGAGCTGCCGTGGGCGGAGCTCGTCCGCGTGCCCAGGCAGGCCCTGGACCTCGTGGGTCCGGTGACCGGCCTGCGCACGGACTACCTGCCCGGCACCGGCCTCGCGCTGCTGCGGCTGCTGGTGGCGGTCAAGCTGCTCGGGCGCGGCCGGCTCTTCGGCGACCTGCTGCACGGGGCGCGTACCCGCACCACCGACGCCAACCAGGCGCTGGAACGGCTGGCCGAGCTGGCCAGGCGGACGGGCGCGCTCGACGGGGGCCCGAGGCCGGCCGAGTTCGAGGAGGGGCTGCGGGCGTTCCTGGCCGAGTACGGCCACCGCGAGACCTCGAGCCCGATCCTCGTCACCACGCCCACCTGGTCCGACGCCCCCGGGACCGTCATCGACCTGATCAAGGTGCTGGCCGCCGGGCCGCCCGCGCGGAAGGACGGCGACGACGCCCTCGGCCGGCTGCTCCGCCACCCGTGGCTGAAGGCCGCAGGTCGCGCCCGGATGCGGCGGTGGGTGGAGGCCGCGCGCGCGGGCGTCGCCTTTCGCGAGGACAGCCACTTCTCCTTCATGATGCCGCAGCCCATCCTGCGCAGGTCCCTCCTGGAGATCGGCCGCCGCCTGCGCGGGCAGGGCCTGCTCGACCGGCCGGAGGACGTCTTCCACCTGCGGCTGCCGGAGCTGGAGGCCATCCGCGACGTGACCGCGATGGCCGGCGCGGACCGGGAACGGCTGCGCGAGACGGTCAGGGCGCGGGCGGCCAAGCGGGAGGAGCTGTCGGGCGTGCGGCTGATCGACCCCGCGGCCGTCTTCCCCGTCCGCGAGACGGGGGACGCGCTGGTCACCGGCGCGCCGGCCAGCGGCGGCGTGACGACCGGGCCGGTGAAGGTGATCAGGGAGCCGAGCGAGTTCGCCAGGCTGGAGAGCGGCGACGTGCTCGTCTGCCCGTACACGAACCCGTCGTGGACGCCCCTGTTCCAGCTGGCGTCGGCCGTGGTCGTGGACGCCGGCGGCGCGGCCTCGCACGCCGCGATCGTGGCCAGGGAGTACGGCATCCCGGCCGTCATGGGCACCGGCAGGGCCACCTCCGTGCTGGTGGACGGCCAGCCGGTGACCGTGAACGGCGACACCGGTCGCGTCACCCGCGCTCTCTAAAATGCCATGGTGACCGACCACCGCAAGCTGCCGCGACGCCGGGGCGAGGCGCTGAACGCCGCGATCTTCCAGGCGACGCTCGACGAGCTGGCCGAGGCCGGCTACGCCGGGCTGACCATGGAGCGCGTCGCCGAGCGGGCCAAGGCCAGCAAGGCGTCGCTCTACCGGCGCTGGCCCACCCGCATCGAGCTGGTGATGGACGCGGTCTACAACTCGCTGCCCACCCCCGGGTCGGCGCCAGACACCGGCAACCTGCGCGACGACCTGGTGGCCATGCTCAGGATGACGTCGAAGGCGCTGTCGGGCCCGGCGGGCGAGGCCATGCGAGGGCTGCTCGGCGAGGCGCTGAGCAGCGGCTCCCCGCTGCGCGCCCTGCGCAAGGACTCCCAGAGCACCAGCAGGAGGCTGATGGCGGAGGTCGTCGGCCGGGCGGTCGAGCGCGGTGAGGTCGCCCCCGAGGCCGTCACCCCGCGCCGCCTCGACGCCGGTCACGCCCTGCTGCGCCACCACTTCCTCTTCGAGGGCTCGCCCATCCCCGACGAGCTCGTCGTCGCGATCGTGGACGAGGTGCTGGTGCCGCTGTTCACGCGGGGCTGAGCCGGCCCATCACGGTCCTGCCACGCCTGATCGCGCTCCTCGCCACCAGTGCGGCCATCCACACACTCACCAGCGCGCTCGTCGTCACTGTCCCCACGAA
This sequence comes from Nonomuraea jabiensis, assembly GCF_014204795.1. GTDB lineage: Bacteria > Actinomycetota > Actinomycetes > Streptosporangiales > Streptosporangiaceae > Nonomuraea > Nonomuraea jabiensis. The sequence goes on from NZ_JACHMB010000001.1 coordinate 5,671,363, forward strand.
CGACCACCACACGTTCTCCCGGCCCATCACCAGCAGAATCGCGACAGGCACCCAGGCGAGCGTGTTGCAGATGGCCGCCGTCGCGAGGACCTGGCCCGTGCGGCGCACCTCGGCGCCGAACGCCGGCGAGTCCGCCGCCGTCATGGGCAGCGCCAGCACCAGCGCCATGATGGGCGGGACCAGGAAACCACCGACCATCGCCTCGCCCAGCGGTCCGGTGGGATAGCCCACGTCCAGGTACGCCGTGCTGACGAAGCCGAGGCCGACCAGCCCGACGGGGATGACGAGCGCCACGGCCGTCACGATCACTGTCCGCGCCGTCATCCGGTTGATCGGATCCTGTGCGGAACGCCGCCGGGCCGCGAAGCAGGCGGAGAGCAGCGGCGTCACCGAGAGCACGGCCATGGCGCCCGCCCCGGCGTGGAGCAGCCGCGCCAGGTCGTGCAACTGGGTGGCGATCGAGCCCGCGCCCGCCGCCCCGGCCCATGCGCCACGCATGCTGACCAGGTCGGCCGTGTCGCGCAGGCCAGGGTTCCACAGGAGGAGGAGCGCCGCCCCCATGCAGGCCAGGACCGCCGCGAACGGAACCGTCAAGGTCCCGGCCGCCGGGCCACGCCGGTGGTGCAGCCACGCGTCCGCCGCGCCCGAGACCAGGTCGAGCACCGTGCGCACGCCTGCCGGGCGCGAGGCGACCAGGTCGGCGACCTCCTCGCCGTAGCGCTCCCGCCACGCCCTCGGGTAGAGCGTGAGCATCGCCATCGCCACCGCGCGCATCATGCGAGCCCCCAAGCCGCTCCCGTGCGCCTGGCACCTGCCTGCTCGATGCGGCGCAGGGTGGCGAGCTGCTCGCCCAGCGCCGAGCGTCCGCTCTCGGTGAGCCGGTACGGCTTGCGCCGCTCGGCCGACTCGACCGGCTCGATCCAGCCGCGCTCCTCCAGCCGCATCAGCGCCCCGTAGAGCGTGCCGGGCTCCAGCGAGGTTCCCGAGAACTCCTCGATGTCGCGTGTTTAAGTCTTACTGAGCAAGCCCGAACGTCGAGCCCGCCAGCCGCATCGAGTGCTCGAACGCCGCCCGCCGGTTCTCGATCGTGTTGTTGAACTGGCCGAACACCTCGAAGTTGACCCACCCGTACAGCGCGGTCCACGCGGACAGGCCGCGCCAGAGCAGGTCGTCGGGCACGCCGGGCATGAGCCCGCGGAACGCCTCCACCTCCGGCGCCAGCTCGCGCGGGGCCTCGCCGGGAGGGGGTTGGAGCGCGCCCGCGGCCCAGGCGTCGGAGAGGATGCGGCCCAGCACGGTGACGTCGCGCACCCGGGCCGCGATCGTGTCCTGCGGCGCCTGGTAGCCGGGCACGGGGGAGCCGTAGAGCAGCGCGTACTCGTGCGGGTGTGCCAGCGCCCAGTCGCGTACGGCGTGGCAGGCCGTCATCCACCGGCGCGGGTAGTCGTCCTGCCGGCACGCGGCGTCGGCGCGCTCCACGCTCTCGCCGAGCGCGTTGTAGCCATCGATGATCAACGCGGTCAGCAGGTCGTCACGGCTCGGGAAATAGCGGTAGATGGCCGAGGAGACCATGCCCATCTCCCGGGCGACCGCCCGCAGCGACAGGCCCCCGGCGCCCTCGGTGGCGAGCTGGCGGCGCGCGATGTCGGTGATCTCCCTGGTGAGCTCCGCCCTGACGCGTTCTCTGGCGGTACGGCTGGCTGTCATGAAAGCAGGCTATCAGAGCGGTGCAAGAAAACGAGAGCACTGCTCTTGACGATCGCCGCTCTTTTGAGAGAGCATTGCTCTCGTAAGCGAACGACAGTTCACGGAGGACCGAAATGCTCGGCATCGTCAAAGGCGCCAACGCCACTCTGATGTTCTTCCTGGAGCTCGGCGTGCTGGCCTCCGTGGGATACTGGGGCTTCACTCTGAGCGCCGCCTGGTGGATCAAGCTGCTGGCCGGGGTGGGCGCCCCGGCGCTGTTCATCGCCGCCTGGGCGCTGTTCGGGGCGGGCGGGGGCGCCAACGCCACGTTCCCCCTCACCGGCCTGGCCCGCGCCGCGCTGGAGATCCTCTGGTTCGGCGGGGGCGCCGCCGCGCTCTACGCCTCCGGCCTGGTGACCCCGGCCGTCGTCTTCTTCGCTGTGTTCGTCGTCAACGCGGTTCTCCGCATCGTCTGGAAGCAGGTCTGATCATGGGTAAGCACGTCGTCGTGGGCTCCGGCCAGGTCGGTACGCATGTGGCCGCCAAGCTTCTCGCCCAGGGGCACGAGGTCACCGTCGTGACCCGCTCGGGCAGCGGTCCCGAAGGGGCCGTCAAGGTGGCCGCCGACATCTCGGACAAGGCCCGGCTGATCGAGGCGGCCAAGGGGGCCGACGTCCTCTACAACTGCGTCAACCCCAAGTACCACCGCTGGCTCACCGACTGGCCGCCGATGGCCGAGTCGTTCCTGGCCGCCGCCGAGGCGAGCGGCGCCGTGTACGTGATGCTCGGCAACCTCTACCCGTACGGGCCCGTCAGCGGCCCCATGACCGAGGACCTGCCCCTCGCCTCCGCCAACCCCAAGTTCCGGGTGCGGGCGAAGATGTGGCGGGACGCGCTGGCCGCGCACGAGGCGGGCCGGATCAGGACGACCGAGGTGCGCGGCTCCGACTTCTTCGGCCCGGGCGCCAGCGACCAGTCCTACCTCGGCGACCGGTTCATCGTGCCGCTCAGGGCGGGCAAGGCCATCCAGCTGGTCTACCCCCCGGACATGCCGCACAGCTGGACCTACCTGCCCGACGTGGCGGACGCGCTGATCGTGGCCGGCGGCGACGAGCGGGCCTGGGGCCGGCCGTGGCACGTGCCCACCGGCGACCCGCTGAGCTTCCGCCAGATGGGGGAGCGCATGGCCGCGCTGCTCGGGCGGCCCGCGCCCAGGTTCGCACGGCTCCCGTGGCCGCTGGTCAGGGTGGCCGGCCTGTTCTCGCCCATGCTCGGGGAGCTCGGCCACGTCAGGTACCAGTTCACGGCGCCGTTCGTGCTCGACTCCTCGGCCTTCCAGACCACCTTCGGTGTCGCGCCTACGCCGATCGAAGTGGCGCTCAAGGCTACGCTCGAGGCGTGAAGATAGCCGTGATCGGCCTGGGCGACATCGCGGAGAAGGCGTACCTGCCCGTGCTCGCCGCCCAGCCCGCCCTCGACCTGCACCTCTGCACGCGCAACCGGGCTCGCCTGGATCGGCTCGGCGACACCTACCGGATCGCCGGGCGGTCCACGAGCGTGGACGAGGTGATCAAGGCGGGGGCCGACGCGGCGTTCGTCCACGCGGCCACCGAGGCGCACCCGCAGATCGTGGAACCCCTGCTCAACGCGGGGATCCACGTCTACGTCGACAAGCCGATCGCCTACACGCTCCAGGACTCGGAGCGGCTCGTACGGCTCGCGGAGAGCGTGGGGAGGTCGCTGATGGTCGGCTTCAACCGCCGGTACGCGCCCGGATACGCCGGGCTCGCCGCCCATCCCCGGCACCTCGTCCTCATGGAGAAGAACCGCGACAACCAGCCCGACGAGCCGCGCCGGGTGATCTTCGACGACTTCATCCATGTGGTGGACACCCTCAGGTTCCTCGCCCCCGGCCCCGTGACCGGCACCAGGAGCAGGACCCGCGTCAAGGACGGCCTCCTCGAGCACGTCGTCCTGGAGCTGACCGGCGACGGCTTCACCGCCATCGGCGTCATGAACCGGGCGAGCGGGGCGAGCGAGGAGACCTGCGAGGCCATGGGCGACGGCGCCAAGCGCCGCGTGGCCAACCTCGGGGACGTCGTCGACTACCGGGGCGGCGAGACGCTCGCCCGTCGTCCCGACTGGGTGCCGGTGGCCAGGCAGCGCGGCATCGAGCAGATCTGCCTCGACTTCCTCGCCGCCGTGCGCGAGGGCCGCCGGATCGCCGCCGACGACGCCCTGGCCACCCACGCGCTCTGCGAGGAGATCGTCAGCCGGGCAGCTTGAGCATCTCCTTGTCGGCCCTGGCGAGCATCCGCCCGAACACCGACCCGCCCAGCCTGGTCAGCACGGTGTAGCCCTGGGTGTCGCTCATCGGGCTGGACGACGACACGACGCCGGCCAGCGCGTCGCCGTACAGGGCGGGACCGCCGCTCCCGCCGGCGGCGGCGTGGCAGTTGTGCGTGATCATCAGCCCGGGCCCCTCGGACAGGCCCTCGCTCGCGTCGCCCACGCACCGGTACATCTTCGTGCCCGGATAGCCCTTGCCCGCCGGATAACCGAGCAGTTCGAGCCCGCGCAGCTTCGTGCCCCTGGTGGTGGGCATCGGCCGCAGGCCCTTGCCGGTGACGGCCTCCAGCGGGCGCTCGCGCCGCGCCACACCGACCAGGCCGACGTCGTACGGCAGCAGACTCGGCGAGTACGGCTCGGTGCGCCACTTGGCGGGCACCCACACGCGCACGGCCGGCCAGACCCCCAGCTTCGGCTGCCCCAGGTCGTAGCCGGGCAGGAAGGTCACCTGCTGGAGCGAGCGGCCGTGCTGGTGGAGGCAGTGCGCCGCGGTGACCACCAGGCTGCGGCTGCGCGAGCCGATCACCGTGCCGCCGCACAGCACGTTCGTCCGCGTCACGGGGTCGCGGCCGAGCAGGACCCCCGTGAGGCGCCGCGCCCCCGTGTAGGGGCGCGGGACCGGCGCGTAGCCCAGGCGGTCGCCGTCGGGGGTCAGGACGCGCGGGACGGGGACGTTACGTTGCGACACCTCGGCGACGGCGGTGGGGTCGAGCAGGACCAGAGACAGCACCAACCTGAGCACACTCCCACCTTAAGGTGACGATGATCAGTGCTCTGACCTGCGACATCAATCTTTACCTCAACTTGTGTACCGAGAGCCCAGCGCGCGCAGCCGGGCGTGCGCCCACGGTCGGCGGGATCGTCCCGCCGTCGCCGAGCGCGTCGCCGACGTGGGCTGGGGTTCCTTGTGGGCGAAGGGCAGGGCCGCGCAGTGGGACGGTCCGTCGCCGTCGAGGGGTGGGGTTCCTTGGGGGAGAAGGGCGGGGGGCGTTGTGGAGGGGGTCAGCGGGTGAGGGTTCTGGCGAACAGGGCGGCGTGGGCCTGGATGCGGTCGCGGGCGCGCTCGCGCTGGGCCTGCGTGGCCTCCCCGTGCAGCCACAGCAGCCGGGCGTGGGCGATCGGGGCCAGCAGGGCGTAGGCGAGGTCGTCCGGACTGCCCAGGTCCGTACGGATCCGCTGCTCCGACTGCCACCGCGCGAACACCTCGGCGAGATGGCCCAGTACGTTCTCGATGCCCGCGGCGAGTGTCTCGTCGTGGATCAGGCCGTCACGTGAGACCAGGCTCATGACCTGCCTGGACCGCGGGGTGTCCCACGCGGCCAGCAGCCGGGCCGCGAACGACTCGACGAAGGCCGCCGGCTCGTCCGGGGCCTCGTCGAGCGCCACGTCGGCCGCCTGCGGGCCGGCCAGGGACATGGCCGCGTCGTAGATCGCCTGCTTGCCGGCGAAGTGCGCGTAAAGGACGCTCTCGCTCAACCCCACCTCTCTGGCGATGGCCCTGATCGAGGTGCCCGCGTACCCCTTCTGCGCGAACAGGCGCAGTGCGGCGTCCAGGAGTGCGGCCTTGGTGTCGCCGGCCTCGGCCTTGGAAGGACGGCCCGGGCGGCGGCCGCTGGTGATGCTGCTCACGAGGACATCCAATCACCTTGAAAAATAATCGCTCGTTCGATTAGTTTAAAGGCACGGAGAGAGATGGGAGCGGAAATGTTCACTTCGCGGATTCCCGAGCGTGAGATCGCCGAGCGGCCGGCCGGTTACGGCGGGCCGAACCTGTCGCCGGTGGGTCTGGAGCTGGTGCCGCACGCGTTCGCGGAGGGCGTGTACGCGTTGATGGCGAACCTGCCGCCGAAGGACAACAACGGGGTGGTGGCCGGGCGGAACGCGGCGCTGGTCGTCGACGCCGGGATCACGCCCGAAATTTCGGCAAAAATCCAGGGGGTCGCCGCGGGCCTGACCGACCGGCCCCTCCGCTACCTGGTCAACACCACGTACCACGGCGATCACAGCTTCGGGAACGCCGCGTTCCCCGACGAGGTCGTCGTCGTCTCGTCCCGGGCGAACCGCGACAACATGGCCGACCTCGCGTACGAGAAGCAGACCAGGTCGGCGAACATGTACGGCGACGACGCCCTGCTCGACGCGGTCACCACGTGGCGCCGGCCCGACCTCGTGTTCGACGCGTACGCGGAGATCGACCTCGGCGGGCGCGTGGTCCAGCTGCACCACTTCGGCCCCGGCAACGGGCCGGGCGACACCGTCGTGTACGTCCCCGACACCCGTACCGCCTGGACCGGCAACTTCCTGTGTCACGCGGGCACGGCCCACATGCTGCTCCAGGGCGGTCCCGAGCCGTACCTGGGGTCGTTGCGCAGGATGCGCGAGGCGCTGCCCGAGCTGGAGACCATCGTCCCGGGTCACGGTCCGATGGGGGACGGGCCGGCGGCGGTGGACGCCCTCATCGGATATCTGGAGCGACTGCACGACGAGGTGCTGGCCGCCGTGGAGGCCGGGCGCAGCCTGGAGGAGGCGTACGCGGCCTGCACCGATCCGTGGGCGGAGGCGCTCGATCCCGGCCTGGCGGCGGCCCTGGCCCGTTATCCGGTGCCGCGGGGTCTGGCCGAGCAGGGGATGCTCGCCCTCTGCCGGGACCTCCACCGGCTGAACATCCTTGCCACGTACCGCCTCTACGAGCAGCACCGGTAGGCGTCCAGCGTGTCGGGCGTCCTTCGGGGGAGGGGTGGGCGCGCGGTGGTGGCGCGCGCCCACCGTCGTTCAGCCGGTGGGGCTGAGGTGTGGTTACGGGTAGAGGCCGCGGAGCTGGTGGGCCTCGACGACGCGGCCCACGCCGATGACGTGTGCCGCCTGGCGGAGCGTCAGGCCGCGTTCGGCCGCCACCGACTTCACCTCGGCGAAGGCCTCCAGCATGAGCTCGCGCAGCTTGAGCTCGACCTCCTCGGCGCTCCACGAGTAGGCCTGCAGGTTCTGCACCCACTCGAGGTAGGACACGATCACCCCGCCCGCGTTGGCGAGGATGTCGGGCACCACCGTGGTGCCGTTGGCCGTCAGGATCTCGTCGGCCTCGGGCGTGGTGGGGCCGTTGGCGCCCTCCACGATCAGCCGGGCGCGGATCCGGGGCGCGTTGGCCTCGGTGATCGCACCTTCGAGGGCCGCCGGGACGAGGATGTCCACGTCCAGCTCCAGCAGCTCGTCATGGGTCAGCGCGTCGGCCTCGCGGAAGCCGCGCACGCCCCCTGCCTCGGCCGCGTACGCGACCAGGGCGGGGATGTCGAGGCCGCCGCAGGCGTACACGGCGCCCGTGACGTCGGAGACGGCCACCACCTTGCAACCCGCGTCGGCCAGGAACTGCGCGGCCGGCGCGCCCACCTTGCCGAAGCCCTGCACGGCGACGGTGCTGCCGGCGGGCGAGCGGCCGAGCGCGGCCAGCGCCGCGATCTGCACGCCGCGCGAGGTGGCGGACAGGCGTCCGTGCGAGCCGCCCAGCGTCTTCGGCTTGCCGGTGACGACGCCGGGCACCGGGAAGCCGGTGTGGACGCTGTAGGTGTCCATGATCCAGGCCATGGTCTGCGCGTCGGTGCCGACATCCGGAGCCGGGATGTCCTGGTCAGGGCCGATCAGCGGCATGACCTCGTTGACGTAGCGGCGGGTCAGGCGCTCCCGCTCGCGCTCGGTGAGTGTGGACGGATCCACGGCCACGCCGCCCTTGGCGCCGCCGTACGGGATGCCGACCAGCGCGCACTTCCACGTCATCCACATCGCGAGCGCGGTGACCTCGTGGATGTCGGTGTCCGGATGAAAACGGAGCCCGCCCTTGGCGGGTCCTCGCGAGACGTTGTGCTGGACGCGGAAGCCCTGCACGACGTCCATGCGGCCGTTCTCGCGCCGGACCGGCACCGAGACGGTCAGCGACCGCCGCGGCGTGGCCAGCATCGTGCGGAGCCCGTCGTCGAGTCCGAGCTGCTCGGCGGCCTGGTCGAGCTGGTGGAGTGCGGAATCGAGGGCCTGGCGGCCCGGGGTGATCAGGGCCGGCGTCTTTGACGGCACCATGATGCTCATGGAAGAGAATCCTCCTGCTATGACGCCCTTTTTAAAGAGGGAAGCGCCATTGCCTCCCACTTTGGGCGTTGTTGTCTCGATCATCCTAAGGCGGAGGGTTTGACCTTGCCTAGCAGTCGATGAAATCCCGAGGTGCTGTGGACCGTGCCACTCTGGCAGGCTTGCGTCCGGTCAGTGTGCCGAATCGTGAATATCTCGGGGAGTGAGATGCCCGCACTCGTGATGGGGCCGATGCTGCGATACGTGGACTCGGTCAGCGCCTCGATCTGGGTGGAGACCGCCGAGCCCTGCACAGTCACCATCGAGGCGGACGGCAGGTCTTACCGGTCGCCTACCTTCACCGTGCACGGTCACCACTACGCGATCGTGGATCTCGTTGAACTCTCCCAGGATATCGGGTCGTATTCGGTGAGGCTCGACGGGGAGCAGGTATGGCCTCTGGCGGGTCGGCCGCCGAGCCGGATCCGGCTGCTGCCCGCCGACGGGGTGCGCAGGCTGGCGTTCGGCTCGTGCCGCACCAGCGTCCCGCATGACGCCGCGCACCTCCTCACCCACGGCGACGACGTTCTGCGCGCGTACGGTGAGCACCTCCCCACCGCGGACGACGAGGAGTGGCCCGACCTGCTGGTGCTCCTCGGCGACCAGGTCTACGCCGACAACCCCTCGCCCGCGATGCTCGACTACATCCGCGCCCGCAGGAGCACCGAGCCGCAGAGGGAGATCGCCGACTTCGAGGAGTACGCCGAGCTCTACCGCCTGGCCTGGACCGACGAGGAGATCCGGTGGCTGCTGTCCACCGTCCCGTCCGCGATGATCTTCGATGACCACGACCTGCGTGACGACTGGAACACCTCGCAGCCCTGGCGCGAGCAGATGGCCGCCGTGCCGTGGTGGCAGCGCCGCGTCGTCGCGGGGCTGGGGGCGTACTGGATCTATCAGCACCTCGGCAACCTCTCGCCGGCCGAGCGCGCGGAGGACCCGCTGCTGCGCAAGCTGATGGACGGCGACGGCGGCGCGGCCCTGGACGAGTTCGCGGAGAAGGCCGACGCCGAGCCGAGCAGCAACCGCTGGAGCTACGCCCGCGACCTCGGCAACGCCCGCCTGATCATGGTGGACACCAGGTGCGCCAGGCAGCTCACGCCCGGCGACCGCCGCATGCTCGACCCGGGGGAATGGGCCTGGCTGGAGGAGCAGGTCGCCGCCCCGGCCGAGCGGCTGATCATCGGCTCGTCGATCCCGTTCCTCCTCCCCGAGGGCGTCCACGGCGTGCAGAACTGGAACGAGGCCCTGTGCGACGGCCGGTGGGGCCCTCTCGCGCGGCGGTGGTCGGAGAAGTTCCGCCAGGCCATCGACCTGGAGCACTGGGCGGCGTTCCGGCGTTCGTTCGAGGACTTGTCGAGGCTGCTGGCGAAGGTCGGCAAGCCCGTGCTGATCCTCTCCGGCGACGTCCACTACTCCTACCTGGCCAAGGCCGGGGCTGGGCAGATCTACCAGATCGTCTGCTCGCCGATCCGCAACCCGCTGAGCCGCATGCTGCGCTGGGCCAACGTGTTCACCCAGTTCTCGATCGCCACGCTGGTCGGCGGCCTGCTGGCGCGGCTGGCGGGCATCCCGAAGCCGCCGTTCAGGTGGCGGGTCACGAACGGGCCCTGGTTCCAGAACGCGGTGGCCACGCTGACCCTGCCCGACGAGGTCACCTGGTACGAGTCCGTCGGCGATGCGGTCAGGCCGATCGACTCCGTCCGCCTACGCTGAAGCGCATGCACAAGGATGATTACGCCGCCGCCGTGCCGTTCTACGACCTCTGGCACGAGGACGGGCATGTCCCGATGGTGCGGGAGCTGCTTCCCCTGCTGCTGAAGGGGGTGCGGCGGAGCGTGCTCGAGATCGGCGCGGGCACCGGCCTGATCACCGAGCTGCTGGCCAGGGAGACGCCGGCCGAGATCTTCGCCGTGGAGCCGTCACTGGGCATGCGCTCGGTCCTGGTCTCCCGCCTGGCCTCCGACCCCGCGACGCTGCGGCGGGTGACCGTGCTGCCTTATGGGGCGCTCGACGTGGAGGTGGACGAACCGGTCGAGGCGATCGTGATGATCTCCGTCCTGCAGAGCTTCGACGCGGAGGAACGGGCCGCGCTGTGGCAGGTGCTGGGCAGGCAGCTGGAGCCGGGCGGGCGGCTGGTGTTCAACTGGCGGGAGCGGTCCGCGCCGGTGCCGGGCGATCTCGAGGTCCTGGGGTCGTACCAGGTCGGCAGGCACGCGTACGAGGTGGCCGGGCAGGTGCTGGAGGCCGAGGGGGAGAGCGTCACCACGCGCTTCGTCTACCGGATCAGGCAGCACGGCGTGGCCATCAGCGAGGACGAGGTGGTCCTCACCAACCACTGGCCCGCCCGGGCCCGGCTGGTCTCGGAGCTGGAGACCGCGGGCTTCACCCCGGAGCCGGCTCCGGAGGGGATGGAGGTGTGGCGCCTCCCGTAGCCGGTCGGAAGAAAGGTGGAACCGCCCTCCGACGTGCGGCCAACAACAGGGTGACCGCATGAGAGAGGACCGGCAGAGTGGTGGGTGTTCAGGATGTGCCTGAGACGCTGGATGACTCGACGCTGATCGGGCATTCGCTGGCCGACCCGGAGAGCTTCGCGGCGCTGTTCGACCGGCACGCCGACGAGATCCACAGGTACGCGGCCCGGCGCCTCGGGAGCGAGCTGGCCGACGACGTGACGGGGGAGGTGTTCCTCGTCGCGTTCCGCCGGCGGGCGCGTTACGACCGCTCGTGGCCCGATGCCAGGCCATGGTTATACGGCATCGCGACCAAGGTCGTCGCCCAGCACCGCAGGGCCGAACGGCGGCGCACCGCCGCCATGGCCAAGGTGAACGTGGAGCGCCCCGGCACCTTCGACGACCGCAGCGCCGATCGGGTGACCGCCGAGCAGCTCCAGCCCAGGCTGGCCAGGGCGCTCACCCGGCTCAGCGCCGGCGAGCGCGACCTGCTGCTGCTCGTGGCGTGGGCGGACCTGACGTACGAGGACGCGGCGCTCGCGCTCGGCGTGCCGGTCGGCACCGTCAGGTCCAGGCTCCACCGGCTCCGCGTCAAGGTGCGCAGGGCTCTCGGCGGCACCGATCCCTTCGCAGCAGAGGAGCCCCAGCATGGATGAGGACGAGATCCGCATGTTCGCCGACGGCCGGCCCGCCGTGCCGCCGTACGGGGCCGAGGCGAGGGCCACGGCGCGGGAACGGCTGCTGGCGCAGGCGCGAGGCGGGGGCCGCTTTCGCCTGCCCGGATTCGGCTGGCAGGCCGCGGCCGCGTTCGGGGTCACGGTCGCCCTGGTCGGCGGGGTGGCCATGGCGCTGACGAACCAGGGCCACGGGGGCACCGGCCCCGCCACGGCGGTGACCCAGTCGGCCGCCGTGGCGTCGTCCGACGAGCCGGCGCCCCGTCCGGGCCAGTTCGTCCTCATCGAGTCCGACACCATGTACCGGTCGATGGCGGCCGACGAGAGCGGCAAGACCTCACGCCACCTCTACCGGACCCACAGGAAGATCTGGCAGTCGGCGGACGGGAGCGCGAACGGCCTGCTGCTGATCGAGGGCCGCGAGCCCCGGCCGTGGCCGGGCGAGCAGCTGCCGGCCGACGCCGGGAACTGGCAGGGCTCCGACTGGCACGTGCTGCCGTCCTGCCCCTCCCCGCTGGGCGAGAACCGCACCGACTACGCCTACCTGAGCACCCTGCCGACGGACGCCGCCGGGATGCGGGCACGCCTCTACAAGATGCCCGCGGCGGCGGGCGAGGCCAAGGGCGACGAGAACGACCGGGCCGCCTTCGACCATCTGACGGACCTGGTCAGGGAGACGTACCTGCCGAAGGCGCAGCGCGACGCGCTCTTCGAGGCCGCCAAGTCGATCCCCGGCGTCCAGGTGACCGAGGGGGTGGAGGACTCGGCGGGCCGCAAGGGGGTGGCGCTCGGCCGGGTCGACCCCCAGGGGATCCTCAGGCAGGCCATCTTCGACCCGGCCACGCACGTGTTCATGGGAGAGCGGGAGACGGTCGTGGACGACCGGCTCGCGGGGGCTCCCAAGGGGAGCGTGCTGGCGCTGACCGCCCAGTTCAAGGCGTCGGTGGTGGACGCGCTGCCGCAGGCGACGCCGTCGTACAAGGGCGAGGCGGTCTGCGCCCCGTCCAGCGCCGAGCCCGCCCCGGGCGAGACGAGCTCAGCCGTTCCGCTGCCGAGCGACGAGACCGTCTCGAAGCCGGTGCCGACCATGACGGTCTCCCTGGAGGCGACGAGCGACCCGTCCGCGGGGGAGCCGGGGCCGACGATCACAGTGAAGCCGACGCAGGCGCCGGCACCGAAGCCGACGGCCACCGTGAAGCCGACGCAGGCGCCGGCACCGAAGCCGACGGCCACCGTGAAGCCGTCACAGGGGCCGGCAGCAAAGCCGACGGCCACCGTGGCGCCGTCACAGGGGCCGGCACCGGCGAAGGCGTCCCCGGCCGGCGAATGACCACCCAGACGGGCAACCGGGCGCCGTAACGGCGCCCGGCCCCGTAAACCGGAGAAGCGTCTCCCTGGACAGGGCCCAGCCACGTGCGGCGGTTGGGCCCTCCCGTGCTCCGCCGTAAAAGACCTTGAAACCTCAGGCGGTGGTCAGCTCGTAAAGGGCGTCGGCGAGCTGGTTGACCGCCCAGATCAGGTCCTCCTCGGAGACCACGATGGGCGGGGCGAGGCGGATCGTGGAGCCGTGGGTGTCCTTGGCGAGCACGCTCCGCGCCATCAGCGCCTTCGACACCTCCCGCCCCGTCGCGAGCTCCGGGTCGATGTCCACGCCGGCCCACAGCCCGCGCCCGCGCACCTCCACGACCCCCTTGCCGATCAGCTCGCGCAGCCGGGCGTGCAGCACCTCGCCGAGCTTGGCGGCCCTGGCCTGGAACTCGCCGGTGTTGAGCAGCTCGATGACCGCGATGCCCACCGCGCACGCCAGCGGGTTGCCGCCGAACGTGGACCCGTGCTGGCCGGGCTGGATGATCCCGAGCACGTCGCGGTTCGCGGCGATGGCCGAGACCGGTACGACGCCGCCGCCGAGCGCCTTGCCCAGGACGTAGACGTCGGGCACGACCCCTTCGTAGTCGCACGCGAACGTCTGCCCGGTGCGCCCCAGCCCCGACTGCACCTCGTCGGCGATCATCAGGATCCCCTGCGCGGTGCAGAGCTCCCGGATCTCGCTCAGGTACCCGTCCGGCGGGACGAGCACCCCGGCCTCGCCCTGGATCGGCTCGACCAGCACCGCGACCGTGTTCGGGTCGACGGCCTGCCTGATCGCCTCGGTGGAGCCGTACGGCACGAGCCGGAAGCCCGGCGTGTAGGGCCCGAAGTTGTCGTGTGCCTCCGGATCGGTGGAGAAGCTCACGATCGTGGTCGTGCGGCCGTGGAAGTTGCCTTCCATCACGATGATGTTCGCCTGGTCGGGCTCGACGCCCTTGACCTCGTAGCCCCATTTGCGGGCCACCTTGATGGCGGTCTCGACGGCCTCGGCGCCGGTGTTCATGGGCAGGATCAGGTCCTTGCCCGTGAGGTCGCCGAGCCCGGCGCAGAACTGCGCGAACTGGTCGTGGTAGAACGCGCGGCTGGTCAGGGTCAGGTTGTCGAGCTGGTCGCGGGCGGCCTCGATGATCTTCGGGTGTCCGTGGCCGAAGTTGAGCGAGGAATAGCCGGACAGGCAGTCCAGATATCGCTTGCCCTCCACGTCGGTGACCCAGGCGCCGTGCGCCTCGTGGATCACGACGGGAAGCGGATGGTAGTTGTGCGCGCTGCGGCGCTCGCTCATCTCGATGAGCTCTGCGCTGGTGGTCATGGTCAGTTCTCCCCCCTGATCTCCAGTGTGCAGCACTTGGGTCCGCCGCCTGCTTTACGCAGCTCCGACAGGTCGACGGGGATGACCTCGTGGCCGCGCCGCTTGAGCTCCAGTTGCAGGTTCGACGCCTCGGCGTTGATGACGACGTTCCTGCCGTCGCTGACCGCGTTCAAACCGAGCACCTCGGCGTCCTCGGCGGTCGCGATCACCGCGTCCGGGAACAGCTTGCGCAGCACCTTCCTGCTGCCCTCGGAGAACGCCTCCGGGTAGTACGCGACATTGCGCCCGTCGAGCGGGAACAGCGCCGTGTCCAGGTGGTAGAAGCGCGGGTCCACCAGCGTCAGGGAGATCACCGGGCGGCCCAGGAACTCCTGCGCCTCCTGGTGCGCCACCACGTCCGTGCGGAAGCCCGTGCCGGCCAGGATGACGTCGTCGAGCGTGAGGAAGTCGCCCTCGCCCTCGTTGACGTGCAGCGGCTCGCGCGCCGGGTAGCCGCGCTCGGTGAACCACCGCAGGTAGGCGGGGCCCTCGGGGCCGCGCTCGGCGTGGGCGAACCGGGCGCCGTAGACGCGGCCGTCCACGACCAGCGCGCCGTTGGCGGCGAAGACCATGTCGGGCAGCCCCTCGATCGGGTCGATCAGGCTCACCTGGTGCCCGAGCTCCTCGTACGCCGCCTTCAGGCCCTCCCACTGCCGGACCGCCAGGTTGCGGTCCGCGCCTGCCTCGGGATCCATCCACGGGTTGATCGCGTACTCGACCGTGAAGTAGTCCGGACGGCACATCAGGAAGTGTTTGGGCATGCAGGTCTCCGTCGAGGTTTATGGGTGGATGTCCTTTTCGAAGGGACGAAGACAGCCTAGGAATGCATGTTTATGCAGGCCAAGTGTTTGGCATTGCGTGTTCGCGCAGGTCTGTTGCGTCTTTCAGAGCTGGGCGGGCGATCCGTTGCGCGGCTCGGGGACGGTGGTGCCGGGAGGTGCGTCCACGAGCCGCGAGAGCACGATGGAGCTCTTGGTCCGCACCACGAACGACTCCGCCGCGATGCGCTCGATCACCCGTTCCACGTGGCGCACGTCCGTGGCCCTGATGTGCAGCAGCGCGTCCGCCTCGCCCGTGATCGTGGCCGCCCCCACCACCTCGGGGAACTTCGCCACGGCCAGCGCGATGTCCGACGGCTTGGTCTTGCCCTGGCAGAACAGCTCCACGTACGCCTCGGTCGTCCAGCCGAGCGCCTGCGGCGCCACCCTCGCGCTGAACCCGGTGATCGCCCCCGCCTCGCGCAACCGGTCCACCCGGCGCTTGACCGCCGACGCGCTCAGCCCCACCTGGTGTCCGATGTCGGCGAAGGTCGCGCGGGCGTCCTCGACGAGCGCCGCGATGATGTCACGATCGAGCCGGTCCAGTTCCACGCGCTCTGTATACCGCCTGGCCAGGCTGGCGCGCGACGAGCGGCACGCGGGAGACTAAGCGGGCAGACAGTCATCGGAGGGTTCCGCCAGAATGAGCACCGCAAGCTTCCCCGAGGGTTTCGTGTGGGGAGTCTCCACCTCGGCCTTTCAGATCGAGGGGGCCACGTCCACCGACGGCCGCGGGCCGTCCATCTGGGACGTCTTTTCCGCCGACCGCGCCGAGGCCTGCGACCATTACCACCGCTATCCCGAAGACGTGCGGTTGATGAAAGACCTGGGAATGGCCGCCTACCGGTTCTCGGTGAGCTGGCCGCGCGTTCTCCCCGACGGCTCGGGCAAGGTGAACGAGGCCGGGCTCGACTTTTACGACCGGCTGCTCGACGAGCTTCTCGCGGCCGGCATCACGCCTTATGCGACCCTTTATCACTGGGATCTGCCGCAGGCGGTGGAGGAGCTCGGCGGCTGGCCGTCCCGCGACACCGCCCGCCGTTTCGCGGACTACGCCGCCGCCGTGCACCACCGGCTCGGCGACCGGGTCGACACCTGGTTCACGCTGAACGAGCCCTGGGTGGCGGCATTCCTGGGATACAGCGACGGAAGCCACGCGCCGGGCCGGAAATCGGCCGCCGAGGCGTTCAGGAGCGCCCACCACATGATGCTCGCGCACGGGCTGGCCGCGCAGGCCCTGCGCTCCGGCGGGGCGGCCCGGGTCGGGACGGTGCTCAACATCTCGCCCGTTCTGACGCCCGCCCAGGTCAGCGACTTCGGCAGGCAGCTGTCGGAGGAGGACGCCGAGGCCGTGGCCAGGATCGATGCCCTGGCCAACCGGCAGTTCCTGGAGCCGATGCTGCGCGGCTCGTACCCCGCCGAGCTCCTGCCCATCATCGAGCGCAACGGCGGCCTCGGCCACGTCCGCGACGGCGACCTCGACATCATCGCCCAGCCCCTCGACCTGCTCGGCGTCAATTACTATTCGCCTTCGGTGGTGCAGGCCCAGCCCAGCGAGCCCGCCTCCCCGGCCTATCCGGGAAGCGAGGGCGTGCTGTTCTGCACGATTCCGACGGCGGTCACCGCGATGGGCTGGCCGATCGTGCCCAATTGCCTTTCGCTGGTGCTGCGGCGCCTTTCCGCGGAATATCCCGAGCTCGACCTGATGGTCACCGAGAACGGCGCCGACTTCGTCGACGTGGTGACCGGCGACGGCATTCACGACGTCGAGCGCATCAGTTTCGTCGAGGAACATCTGCGGGCCTTGTTGTCGGCCGTCGAGAGCGGCGCCCGCGTTCGCGGATATCTCGTCTGGACGCTGCTCGACAACTTCGAATGGACCGAGGGCTACCAGCGGAAGTTCGGCCTCGTGCACGTCGATTTCGCCACCCAGAAAAGGCGGCCGAAGGACAGCGCGCTGTGGTATCGCGACGTCATCCGGCGCAACGGCCTCACCGAGACCCGGCCCAAGCGGCCCACGCTGGAAACCGTCGCCGCCCGCTCCGGCGTCTCCCGCGCCACCGTCTCCCGCGTGGTCAACGGCGAGGCGTCGGTGAGCCCCGAGGTCCGCACGGCGGTGATGCGGGCCGTCAAGGAGCTCGGCTACGTGCCCAACGCCGCCGCCCGCAGCCTGGTCACCCGGCGGACCAACGCCATCGCCCTCGTCCTGTCCGTCCCCAGGCAGGGGGACGCGCTGACGGCCGCCGTCGTGCAGTACGTCACCAGCATGCTGGAGGGCGCGGGCAAGCAGATCACGCTCATGCTGGCCGACACGGCCGAGAGCCACCGGCGCATCGTCCAGCAGGCCGAGGCCCGGCTGGTGGACGGCGTCGTGCTGCTGCCGCCCGACCGGGGCGACACGCTGGCCGAACGGCTCTCGCGTACGGACGTGCCGATCGTGCTCCTCGGCAAGCCGGCCGTCGCCTCGCTGGTGCCGTACGTGGACGTGGACAACGCCGGCGGCGCGGCCGCCGCCACCGAGCACCTCCTCGCGAGCGGGCGCCGCCGCATCGGCATGATCTGCGGCCCCATGGACCTGGTCGCCGTCCAGGACCGCCTGGCCGGACACCGGGCGGCGCTGCAGCGGGCGGGCGCGCAGCCGTTACTGGCCCTGGCCGACCTCACCCGCGCCTCGGGCGCGGCGGCGGCCCGGCAGCTCCTCGGCGACGAGCCGGCGCTGGACGCCGTGTTCGCCGCCACCGACCAGCTCGCCATCGGGGCGCTGCAGGCCGCGCGGGAACTGGGCCGGCGGGTGCCCGAGGACCTGGCGATCGTGGGCTTCGACGACATCGACGCCGCCTCGGCCACCACGCCTGGGTTGACCACCGTGCGGGTTCCGCTGGCGGAGCAGGCGCTGGCTGTGGCGCGGCTGCTGCTGTCGCGGCTGGAGGGCCGCCACACCACCTCCGTCGTACTGCCGACCCGGCTCGTGGTCAGGGAATCCGGCTGAGCCCCGCACCGGGCCGGGCCCCCTGGATCCCCCACTCGCTACGGCCTCCGGACCCCGGCCCGCTCGGCCCGCTCGGCCCGCTCGGCCCGCTCGGCCCGCTGCTCGTCGTCCCGCTCGTGGAAACGCGGCCTGCTGCCGGTCTGGAGGGCGAGCGTGTCGATCTGGCCCTCGACCGCACACCGCGGGCCGCCTGCCCCCGGCGGCACGCCGTCGGCCGCCTGCCCTCGGCCGAGCTCGTCCTCCTCGTGCCGGCGCCGCGCCCAGCCGGGCAGGCGGTAGAGGTCGCCGGGAGTGGGTGGATGTCAAAATGACGATGTGAGCGAATTGCCGGTGATCGACGTCTCGTCCCTGCTCGCCACCGACCCCACCGACCCCGCCGCCGCCAACCCCGCCGCCACGGACCGCGCCGACCCCGCTGCCGCTGGCCTTGCCAAGCGTGCCGTGGCGGAGGCGATCGGGGAGGCGTGCCGGGACAGCGGTTTCTTCTACGTCTCCGGCCACGGCGTGCCGCCGGAGCTGCCGCGCCGGCTCGACGCCGCCAGCAGGCGCTTCTTCGCCCTGCCCGAGGAGGTGAAGGCCGAGATCTCCATGGAACGCGGAGGCAAGGCCTGGCGCGGCTTCTTCCCGGTCGGCGGCGAGCTGACCTCGGGACGGCCCGACCTGAAGGAGGGCATCTACTTCGGCGCCGAGGAGCCGCCGAGCCCGCTGCCGCTGCACGGCCCGAACCTGTTCCCCGCCCAGGTGCCCGAGCTCCGCGACGCCGTACTCGACTATCTCGGCACGATGACCGCGCTCGCCCAGGCCGTCATGTCGGGGATCGCCCTGAGTCTCGGCCTGGACGAGGACTACTTCCGTTCCGGCTACACGGCCGAGCCGACCGTGCTTTTCCGGATATTTCATTATCCGCCCGCCCCGCCGGACGACCCCGACACCTGGGGCGTCGGCGAGCACACCGACTACGGCCTGCTGACCCTCCTCCTCCAGGACGCCAACGGCGGCCTCCAGGTACGCACCCCGCGCGGCTGGATCGACGCCCCGCCCCTGGAGAACACCTTCGTCTGCAACATCGGCGACATGCTCGACAAGCTCACCGGCGGCCACTACCGCTCGACCCCGCACCGGGTGCGCAACCGCAGCGGCAACGAGCGCCTGAGCTTCCCGTTCTTCTTCGACCCCGGCTGGGACAGCGAGGTACCGCCGCTGCCGTACGCCCCCGGCCACCGCTGGGACGGCCAGGTCGACTTCACCGGCACCTACGGCGAGTACCTGCTGTCCAAGGTCTCCAAGGTCTTCCCGCGCCTTTTCGAGACCCTCTGAGAGCCTCAGCTGGTCGAGAACGTGAACCAGTTGACGTTGACGAAGTCCGCGGGCTGACCGCTGCTGAAGGTCAGATAGACGGTGTGCGTGCCGGTCACGCCCGAGATGTTGGCCGGCACCGTACGCCAGCTCTGCCACCCGCCCGTATTGGCGACGGCGAAGTCCCCGATGGGAGCGGCGGTGGGGCTGTCCAGCCGGACCTGCACCAGCCCGCTCACCCCGGCCGCGGCCCCGGACGCCACCCTGGCCCTGAACTGGCGGGCGGCCTCCGTTCCGAAGTTCACGCCGTCGAACCGGAGCCAGTCGCCGTTGGCGATCGCCCCGACGTTCTGGCCGCCGCCGGTGTCCGTGGTGGTCTCGACGATGGTGCCCGACTGAGCCTGGTACTGCTCGGCCTGGATCGTCGAACGGGCGTCCACGCCCCCGGGCGGGTTGGTCGGCGGGGTGCCGCTGCCGCTCTGCCACACCGCCACGTAGTCGACCAGCATCGGCCGCCCCGGTACGGTCGCCGCCGTGGGCGTCTGGCCGCCGAGCGCGTTGGGGAACGCCCCGCCCATGGCCACGTTGAGCAGCAGGAAGTAGCCCGCGTGCCCCGTCATGTTGGACCAGGTCGCCGCGTCGAACTGCGACTGGCTCACGCTGTGGAACTGCTGCCCGTCCACGTACCACCGCAGCTGGTTGGGGCTCACGCTGCGGTCCCACTCGAAGCGGTAGGTGTGGAAGGCCGCCTGGCACGTCGAGCCGGGGCAGGCGCGGTTGGCGCCCAGGCCGGTGGTCTCCTGGCACGGCCCGCCCGGGTTGACGCCGCAGTGGAGCACGCCCCAGACGGCGTTGATGCCGTTGACGTTCTCCATGATGTCGAACTCGCCGATGCCGGGCCAGTTCCAGTAATTGCCCCGGTACGGCGCCCCGAGCGCCCAGAACGCCGGCCAGTAGCCCAGCGCGGCGTCGCCGGTCACGTTCGGCATCTGGATGCGTCCTTCGATGCGCAGGATCCGGCCGTCGGCGGGCTTGAAGTCGGCCCGCCTGGTCTCGACGCGCGCCGAGGTCCACTCGCCCGAACTGCTGCGCTGCGGCGTGATGCGGAGGTTGCCTCCGCCGTCGAGGCTGAGGTTGGAGGTGCTGGACGTGTAGTTCTGGATCTCTCCGGTGCCCCAGTTGGCCGGGCCGCCGGGGTAGGAGTGGCCCGTGTCGACGATCCAGTTGGCCGACGAGGGCAGCGTGTTGGCGGCGCCGTCGAAGTCGTCCGACCAGACCAGCGACCAGCCGGACGGGGTGGGCGGGACGGCGGCCGAGGCGCTGACGGCCACATTGACGAGCAGGCCGCTGAGCGCCACGAGCGCCACGGCCACCGCCGCCAGTCGGCGCCGGCGCCGGTGCCGGATGGCTGTTGTCATCGTTGCTCCATGGGGGGGTGGGGGCTTGAGAGAGAGCGCTCTCTGGGCCGATGTCAACACAGTCTTTACGTGCTGTCAACGCTGAATACGCGTGGGAGCGCGCTCTCCAGGAGCAGATCCGCCGCCCCGAGGCGCGATCGTCCGACGCGGCGGCGGAGCGCTATGCCGAACAGTGAAGAGCTGAAGGACGCCAAGTGGCGCAAAGCGCGTGCGTCGGGCGGCCACGGGGGCGACTGTGTCGAGGTTGCTCCGCTCTCCGGAGGCCGCGTCGCCATCCGGGACAGCAAGGACAAAGATGCGGGGCCCGTCCTCGTGTTCACCGGGTCCGAGTGGGCGGCCTTCAAGGACGGGATGAGCAAGGGTGAGTTCGACTTCTAGCCGGATCGACAAAGGAAGCAGTGCACCTGCCCATGCCGATACGTGGTCTTATGGTCACAGTGAGAAGTCATTTTGGTGAGGGGAGGCCCCGGCGTGGGCAAGCAGGAAGGTGACAAGAAGAAGGACAAGCCCTTCAAATCGGAGCCGGTCAAGCCTCAGCAAGGTGACAGAAACCCAAGGGGCGGCCAGCACGGCGGCAGTAAGAAGTGACACCGCAGAACGTTGGGCAGCGGATCGAGCAGATGATCGCGGAAATTCCGCCGGCCGCTCAACGTACTGAACGCATCTTCGATGCGATGCGGGCTGTGCCCCGCCATCCCTTCATTCCCAGGTACGCGCAAGCCCTTCTCGGCGCCGCAGAGGTCGAGCAGATCATCGACCGTGACGCCGACCCGGAAGCATGGTGGAACGCCGTCTACAGCGACTCCGTGATCGTCACCCAGGTCAGCGACGGGGCAGGCGAGATCATGCCAGGTTCGAACGACCCCACCTCCTCGGCATCCGCGCCCAGCACGGTCGCGGACCTGCTGGGATGGCTGGATCCGGTGCCCGGACAGAGCGTGCTGGAGATCGGCACCGGCACCGGCTGGACCGCCGCGTTGCTGACGCATCTCCTCGGCGAGCACGGGTCGGTGACGACGATCGAGGTGGACGAGGCCGTCGCCGAGCAGGCGGCCAAGAACGTGGTCGCGGCCGGAGCCCAGCCACACATGATCATTGGTGACGGCGCGAAGGGCTGCCCAGACCGTGCGCCGTTCGACCGAGTTCACGTCACGTGTGGCGTCCGCACCGTGCCCTATGCCTGGGTCGAGCAGACCAGGCCGGGCGGCGTGATCGTGCTGCCGTACTGTCCAGGACTCGGAAACGGACACGGGCTGCGGCTCACCGTGATGCCGGACGGCACCGCCCACGGCCGATTCCCGGGCTTCGCGGCGTACATGATGATGCGCTCCCAGCGCCCGCCCGATGCCATCCCGGACGACGGCAACGGCCAGGACCTCACCACCCGGATCGACCCGCGCACGATCGCTTACGCTCCCGCAGGGGCGTTGCTCGCGATGGCCGCCCTCACGGGCTTGCAGGTCACCTTCAAGGGGGAGGGCGACCAGCTCTTGCTATGGGTGATGGACCAGAGCGATCCTGGCGTGTGGACGCTGGTCACCTACACGCCCGGTCATCAGGAATATGAGGTGTACCAGCTCGGCGACCGTCCCCTGTGGGACGAGGTCACAGGCGCCTACTTTCGCTGGGTGAGCTGGGGAGAGCCGGGCCGCGACAGCTTCGGCATGAGCGTCACGCCCGATGGGCAGCGGATCTGGCTCGATGCCCCGGAGCGCGCGATTCAGTTCCCATTGCCACGCGGCAGCTAGTGCCGCATCAGAGAATATTTGCCCCGTAGTGACGTGACGCGCCGGGTCGGTGGTGACCTGGCGGCGGGCCCAGATGGTGCTGCTGTCCGCGCAGGGCATGCCGGTTGGAAAGATGCGAACAACGTCGAACTCGCCTACACGCCGACCGACAGCTCCCGGCTCAACCGCATCGATCCCCACTTCGTTCGCCGCTCATCAGGGCAGGCGGGCGTGTTCGGCTCGGGTGGCAGCGATCCGCTCACGCGCGAGCGTACGGGCCCGTTTGGTGTCGTCGCCGGTGAGTCGGGCGAGGATCGTTGCGAGCGGCCTGATCTGGCCCCAGCCGCCCCAGTGGCCCTCGGGGATCTCGGTGGGGAATACCCAGATCCGGCTGGCGTCACGCGGCCAGGCGCCGTTCTCCGCGTCGAGGATCGCCTCGGTGACCTCGGCGATGACGCTCGCACGCTTCTGCTCGTCGAGCTGGCCCTCGGGGACGGACGGGACGACCTTGTAGCGAGGTGCGTCCGCGGGTTCTCCGCCGACGTAGATGCCGGCCGGTCGGTGCAGCCAGAGCCAGGAGACGGAACGGCTCACCGGGTCGGCGGGGTCGAATCCCTCGTTGCGGACGAGGATCTCGGTGATGCGGTTGAGCAGGGCCGCCTCGGCGTCCGGCTGGAGCGCGCCGTCGGGAATGTACACGTCGAGCATGGGCATGGTCGATCTCCTATATGAGTTTAGTTCTTCAACTCAGGCCGGGAGTCTACGAGGGCTAAGTACAACTTGTAAACCCAGATGGGTACACTCGTCCCATGGAGACGCGGCGAATCGACCCAGTGAACTGCTCGGTGGCGCGCGCCCTCTCGGTGGTGGGGGAGCGCTGGTCGCTGCTGATCGTTCGTGAAGCGCTGGACGGCGCGCGCCGGTTCGGAGAGTTCCACTCCCGCCTCGGGATCGCCAGAAATCTCCTGGCGACCCGGCTCGAGACCTTGGTGACCGCGGGAGTGATGCGCCGCGTGCCCTATCAGGAGCCCGGGGATCGGCAGCGCTTCGCCTACGAGCTCACCGAGCAGGGCCGGGCGTTGCGGCCCACGCTCGTGGCGCTCCTGGAATGGGGCGACACGTACCTCGCCGACCCGCAGGGCCCGTCGGTCATCGTCCGGCACCGGCCCGTCGACGATGCGAGCTCCTGCGACGAGCCGGTCAAGGTCGTCCTCGAGTGCGCTGCGGGGCACAGCCACCTCGCCCCGGAAGACATCTGCCGCACGCCCGGGCCGGGCGCGCGCTTCGTGGAAAGCTCCTGAGATCCCAGGATCGTACTGAGCAGCTCTTATCGCGAGAAGCATGATCCAAACAGCGACGCCTGGGCCATGGGGTAAACGTTGGATGCTGCGGCACCAGGTTGCCCGGATCAGGCGCTGAGGTCGAGATCCGATCCGTCGTGCTCGCCCTGTCAAGCGGGACGTCGACCTGGTCGCCGGCCCAGCCGCTGCCGGTCGTGCAGGTCATCGAGATGCCGAAGGCGTGATCCAGCAGCTCGACCGCCCAGCGGTCTTTCGGTGTCGTGGGCAGCGCGAGGAGCGGATCCATCTCGTCGAAGCTTGCGGGATCCGACCAGCAGTTCTGGCCCGTCGCGGACTGGGTGGCGCTTCACGGCAGGTCGCTGGGGTCGCGGTCAGGCCAGCGGGTGGCCGGAGGCGTGTCGGTCTGGGTGGGTGTCAGTCGGCCCACCGCCTCGCCGGTCAACGGGTGGGCTGCGCGATGGCGCCGTAGGCGCGGGGGTTGCGCCGGAAGGCGCCTGGATGAGAACGCCTGAGCCCCGAGCGCGAAGCGCTCCCCTCGGGAAGCCCTTTGTGCTCGGGGCGGGTGTCAGCAGGCCCACTTGGTAATCGGGCAACGGGCGGGTGGCCCCTGGCCCACCTACCCCTTGTCCGCCTCGCCGGTGGCCTGTTCGAGCTGGTCCTCCGGGGAGGCCTCGAGGTCCTGCTCGGCGTCGGCGCCCGCCTGGGCGGAGGCCTTGTCGAGGCGGACCCAGCTGGTCACGCTCTCCACGGCGAACAGCACGAAGAGGTACGCCGTCAGCACCGCCAGCACGGGCGTCAGGATGTCGAGCGCGGCGCCCAGGCCGATGACCAGCAGGCGCACCTCCCAGCCCAGGCCCGCGTGGAACACCCAGGCGGGCGGCCAGATGCTCTGCCGGGTCCGGTAGACGGTGTCGTACGTGTGGTAGCCCACGACGTAGACGAGCACGAACAGCAGCCACTTGGGCGCGTCCGCGGCCAGGCCGATCGCGATCATGGCGAGGAACTCGGCGCCGCGCAGCAGCGGCGGGGTCAGCCAGTCGAAGCGGCCCAGGTGGTCGCGCGGCGTGGTCGGCAGCACGAGCAGCAGCGTGGTCGCGACGGGCAGGAGGAGGATGGGGCCGCCCTGGTCGAGCAGGCCGGTGACCAGGAAGGCGACCACGGCCAGGAGGGCCACGAGCGTGGCGGGCACGGGCGGCAGGCCCTTGCCGAGCTTGCCGGCGAGGGCGTGGGCGAGCGGGCCGTCGTCACGGTAGGCGAGCAGGCGGGCGGTCTGGATGCGACGGCGTTCCTCGTCGGGGTCCGGCGTGGGGGTGGCCATGGCCTGCGGTTGGGTGATCATACGAGCGACCTCATGAGGCGTCCGGTGAGAGTGTAGGCGGCGGCGACGGAGCCCCAGATCACCAGGGTGATGAAAGTGATCCGGGCGTCGAAGAGAGCGGCGGTGATCGCGATGGCCGCGAACCGCTCGCCGATGGGGAAGACGATCATCTTGCGGGCCCAGTGGACGGCGCGGAACTTGCCGGCCTTGGTCCACATCTTGAGCACGCCCCGCAGACCCTGGCTGCGCTCGACCTTGCGGCGCGTGAGGGCCTGACGCAGGGCGCGGTCGTCGGGCGCGTCCAGTGCCAGCGTGGGCAGCGGGGACGGGGGCTTGCGGCGGTTGGCGACGCCGAAGGAGAAGTCGAGCAGGTGGCGTACGGACTGCAGGCCGATCGCGGCCAGCGCCAGGATCCAGATGTCGTCACTGTTGCCCGAGACGACCCAGCCGATGGCGAGCCCGGCGAAGACCACGTACTCCTTGAACCGGTCGAACGTGGCGTCCAGCCAGGCCCCCAGCACGCCGAACTTGCGCGCGTAGCGGGCGACCTGCCCGTCCACGCAGTCGAAGACGAACGCGAAGTAGATCAGCACGCCGCCCAGCACCATCCACGGCCGGTCGCCGGTGGCGAAGCAGGCGGCGGCGGCCACGCCGAGCGCGATCGAGATCAGCGTCACCTGGTTGGGCGTCAGCCCGCGCCGGGCCGCCCAGCGGGCGATGAAGCGGGAGTAGGTGGAGACGAAGTACGTGGTGAAGAAGCCGTCGGCGCCCTTGACCGCGTTGTTGAGCCTGGCCCGGTCCTCGTCCATGCCGGCCATCTCGGCGCCGGCCTCGTTGACCTCTTCCTGGGTCGTGACCCGGCGGTAGAACAGGTCGCGCCGGCCCCTGATGCCGACCGACACGCCGTTGCGCACCAGGCCGAACACGATCAGCTGCACCAGGTCGTCGTCCTCGCCGAACGTGTCGGCCATCGCGGCCAGCTCGCGGCAGGTCTGCGCCAGGACGGGCGCGTTGCGGGCGCTGACGTGCAGCGGGCCGAGCAGGATGGCGTTGGGCCTGGTCACGGCGTGGCGAGCGGTGCCCACCGAGACCACGCGCGACTTGCCGACGCGCGAGCGGACGGGCAGCCCCTCGAGGCGGCCGAGGCCGATCTCGGGCTCTGCCTCGTCGATGGGGACGACGTCCTCCTGCGCCTCCTCTGTCACCTCCGGCCGCGGCTCTTTGGCGACGAGCGCCAGCGCGCCGCGCTTGGCCTTGGTGATCTGGTAGATCAGCTCGTCGTGGACGACGGAGTTTTCCGGGATGATGAAGAGGTTCTCCGTCGCGGCCTCCGCGACGTCGGCCAGCGCGCGCAGGGCGGCGGCCACGTCGCCTGACTCGATCGTGGCGAGCCGCGGATCCATGGAAGTGAGCTGGCTGCGCAGGCGTTCGGCCACGGTGGGATTGCCTGGCAGCGCGGCCAGCCTCAGGCCGGTCGGAGAGGTGTCGGGGCCGGGCGAGGCGCCCAGCAGGACCACGCGGGTCATGACTCCCTTTCGAGGCGGTAGCGGGGGGTTGAACAACGGGTAATCCGGGGACAGACGTCAAAGTCTAGTGAGGGTGACGTAAAGTCGCGTCACCAGAGCATGCCCGTAACGTCGCTTGGGTGCGGCCGTAAGATGTCCGAGTGAGTCTCTACCGTGACGAAGGCGTAGTTCTACGCACCCAGAAGCTCGGTGAGGCCGACCGCATCGTCACCATCCTGGCCAAGCGCACCGGCAAGATCAGGGCCGTGGCGAGGGGCGTGCGCCGCACGAAGTCCCGCTTCGGCGCCAGGCTGGAGCCGTTCACGCATGTCGACCTGCAGCTCCACACCGGCCGTACGCTCGACGTCGTCACGCAGGCGGAGACCATCAGACCTTACGGCGAGACGCTGGCCGCCGACTATCCCCGCTACACCGCCGGCAGCGCGATGCTGGAGACCGCCGACCGGCTGACGCACGGGGAGAAGGAGCCGGCGCTGCGGCAGTTCCTGCTGCTGGTGGGCGGGCTGCGCACGCTGGCCGACCGCGGCCACGAGGCCCGGCTGGTCCTGGACGCGTACTTCCTGCGCTCGCTGGCCGTGGCCGGCTACGCGCCCGCGCTCGACGCGTGCGCCAAGTGCCAGGCGCCGGCGATCAGGGCGTTCGCCATCGTCGCGGGGGGCGTGGTGTGCGGGGCGTGCCGGCCGGCCGGCTCGGCCGTGCCCGCCGGGGAGACGATCGGGCTCATGACGGCGCTGCTGCGGGGCGACTGGGCCACCGCCGACGCCTCGGAGCAGCGTCACCGGAGCGAGTGCAGCGGGCTCGTTGCCGCATATCTGCAATGGCACCTCGAACACGGAATACGCTCTCTCCGACACGTCGAAAGGGAGCCTGTGTGAACGTACGACCTCCGACCCCGCATCCGTCGGGCGCGACGCCCCCGCCGATCCCGCGCGACCTGGTGCCCAAGCACGTCGCCATCATCATGGACGGCAACGGCCGCTGGGCCAAGGCCCGCGGGCTGCCCCGCATCGAGGGGCACAAAGCGGGCGAGTCCTCGCTGTTCGACGTCATCGAGGGGGCGCTCGAGCTGGGCATCCCCTATCTGAGCGCGTTCGCGTTCTCCACCGAGAACTGGCGGCGGTCGCCCGACGAGGTCCGCTTCCTCATGGGGTTCAACCGCGACGTCATCCGGCGGCGGCGCGACGAGCTCAACGCCATGGGCGTGCGCGTGCGGTGGGCGGGCAAGCCGGGGCGGCTGTGGAAGAGCGTCATCTCGGAGCTGCAGGCGGCCGAGGAGATGACGGTCGGCAACAGCAAGCTGACGTTGCAGTTCTGCGTCAACTACGGCGGGCAGGCCGAGATCGTCGAGGCGGCGGTCAAGCTGGCCGAGGACATCGCGGCCGGGCGGGTCAAGCCGTCCAAGGTCAACGAGAAGGTGTTCGCGCGTTACCTGGACGAGCCGGAGATCCCCGAGGTGGATCTGTTCGTGCGGTCGTCGGGGGAGCAGCGCTTCTCCAACTTCCTGCTGTGGCAGTCCGCCTACGCCGAGATGGTCTTCCTCGACCGGCTGTGGCCCGACTTCGACCGCAGGGATCTGTGGGAGGCCTGCGAGACCTTCGCCAAGCGCGACAGGCGCTACGGCGGGGCGCTGCCCAACCCGGTCTGACCGGCCCCGATCTGGAGATCGGGGCCCAGGGCTGGCTGGCGCCTATACGCGGGTATAGCCTGCTGTTCACCGGAACAGTTGGCTGTACTCGTGAGTAGGAGCTGATGCCGAATGGCTGACGCACGAAAAGGCCGGGCCGGAGCTCTGGCGGGCACCGGCCACCTCGTCCGCCTGGCGCTGCGCCGCGAGCGGGGCATCGCGCCCTGGTGGATCCTCCTGATCGTGGCCCTGGCCCTGGCTCTGGTGTCCTACGTCAACCGGGCCATGGGCACGTACGAGCTGAAGCTCACCTACGTCGAACTCGCCACCAGGAACGTCTTCCTGCGGGCACTCGGCGGCGGCCTCATCGAGCCGCGGCTGGAGGTGATCGCGACGTGGCGCAGCGGCGGGTTCCTGTACGTGGCGAGCGCGCTCGCGGCCCTCATGTCGGTCGTCCGCCACACGCGCAGGGAGGAGGACGAGGGGAGGGCCGAGCTGGTCCGCTCCGGCATGGTGAGCCGCCACGCGCCCCTGACCGCCGCTCTGCTGGTCGCCGGCGGGATCAGCCTGGCCGGCGGGGTGCTGACCGGGGCCGTGCTCGTCGGGCTCGGGTTCGAGCTCGTCGGGACCGTCGCCTACGGGGCCGCGATCACGGTCGCGGGCTGGGTGTTCGGCGCCGTCGCGGCGGTGGCCGCGCAGCTCGCGCGCAGCGCCCGCACGGCCACCGCGATCAGCCTGGCCGCGCTCGGCGCCGCCTACGTGATGCGTTACGCCGGTGACGCGACCGGACAGTACTGGCTGAAGGCGCTGTCGCCGATCGGCTGGAGCCACCTGGTGCGGGCCTACCAGGACGAGCGGTGGTGGCTGCTCGGCGTGTCGGTGCTGGTCAGCGTGGTCCTGTACGCGGTCGCGTACCGGCTGCTCGACCGCCGCGACCTCGGCGAGGGCCTGCTGCCCGAGCGCCTGGGCCGGGAGTCGGCGCCGGAGCTGCGCGGCCCGATCAGCCTGGCCTGGCGGCTGCACCGCGCTCTGCTGGCCAAGTGGGCGGCCGGGGTCGCGTGCTTCGCCGCGGCCGGAGCCGGGCTGAGCCCGCTCGCCCAGGACCTGCTCTCGCGGCCGAGCCTCGTGGTGCGGAGCATCACGAGCCTCCTCGGCGTGTCCGACACGTCCACCGCGCTGGGCGCGTACTCGTGGTACCTGATCCTCATCATCGCGTACGCCGTCGCGCTCTACCCGGTGCTCATGACGCTGCGGCTGCGTTCGGAGGAGACCTCGGGCCGCGCGGAGACCGTGCAGTCCACCCCGATCACCCGCCTGCGCTGGGCGGCCGGTCACCTGGTCGTGACCGGGCTCGGCACGGCGGCGCTGATGGCCGTCGCCGGGCTCGTGTTCGGCGCGCTGTACTCGCTGCTCGTCGGCGATCTCGCCCGCGACCTGCCCCGCTTCCTGGTGGGAGCGCTGAGCGCCGTGCCGGCGGCCTGGTGCGTGGGGGCGGTCTGCGCGCTCGCGTACGGGCTGCTGCCGAGGGCGAGCGTGGCGATCTCCTGGATCGTCTGGCTCCTGACCGCCGGGCTCGGCAAGGTCGTCAGCCCCCTGTACGGGCTGTGGCACGGGACCCCGCTGGAGCCGTTCCACTACATCCCCAACCCGATGCTCGGAACGCCCTTCGACCTCCGCCCGGCCCTCACCCTGACGGCCCTCACGGCGCTGCTCGTCGGCGGCGCCCTCGCGGCTCTGCGCCGCCGCGACTTCGGGTGATTGCTCTAGCATGTCGTCCCATTCGACAAGATCGGGGGGCGGATGGGCGGCCATTCCATCGAGGTGCGGTCCGACGTGGTGATCAAGCGATACCGGTCGTCGGGCTACGGCGAGCCCGAACGCGAATGGCGCGCCCTGGAGCTGCTGGACGAACACGATCCCGGCCTGGCCCCCGCGCCGGTGACCGCCGAGCTGGCGGCCGATCCGCCGACCGTGGTGATGTCCCGCCTGGACGGCGCGACGGTGAGCGGGGAGATCGCGGGGAAACGCGTCGACGCCCTGGCCGAGGCCATCACGGGCGTCCAGCACTCGATCCCGTCCCGGGTGCTCGACCGGGTGCCGGCGCGTGCCGGGCACCCGGTCCATCTCCTTTCGCAAGTACGCGATTGGGCTTCCGCGGCCACGCCCGAACCCGCGACCGCCGAGGCCCTCCGCGCGGCCACGGACTGGGTGGCCGGGCCGGGCCTGGAGGCGATGTTCGCGCAGCCGGGCACCCCGGTGTTCGGCACCGGCGACGGGAACCTGGCCAACTACCTGTGGGACGGCACCCGGGTCCGGGTCATCGACTTCGAGTACTCCGGGCGCAGCGACCGCGCGTTCGAGCTGGCCGAGGTCACTGAGCACATCTCGGTCTGGGAGAACGATCCGGCCGGGTTGACCGCCGTACTCGACCGGTTGGAGCTGACCGCCGGGGAGGCGGCCAGGCTCACGGAGTGCCGGCGGCTGATGGCGCTGTACTGGCTGCTGCGCTGCCGCCCGGAGATCCGGCCCGCGCAGGCGGACCGGATGCTGGCCCTGCTGTAGGGCTTCCCAAAGGGCGCCCCACTTCCCTCAGGAGGGCGGTTCCCAGCCGAGCACGCGACGCGCTGGCGTCAAAGGGTGCTGACCACGTCCGCCAGCCGGTCCACCTGATCCGGGTCGCTGCCGTAGCAGTAGAGCATGACCTCCTCCACGCCGAGCTCCGCGTACTGCGCGACGCACTCGCGGATCTGCCCGGGCGTGGTGAGCATCCCGGCGACCATCCGCTCCGCCATGCCGGTGAACTCGTAATAGGCGCCCATCGCCGTACGGGCCTCGGTGACGACGTCCTCGGAGCCGAGCGCGACGTTCACCTGGGCGACGATGCGGGGCGCGCCGGACCGTCCGGCTTCCCGCCAGAACCGCCGGACCGTGTCGATGAGCCCGCCGGCCCACGACGGCGCGGCGGCGGCGAGGAACCCGTCGCCCCAGCGCGCGACCCGCGCCAGCGCGGCCGGCTGGAAGCCGCCGAAGAGCACCTCGGGCCCGCCCGGCCGGGCGGGCAGCGGTCCGATCATGCCGGCGCCGGCACCGTACGGCTCGCCGGACCACAGCCGCCGCATGACGGCCATCTGCTCGTCGAGCCGCCGTCCCCGGGTACGGAGGTCGGTGCCCGCGACCAGGTGGTCGTCCTCGCGGCCGCCCACGCCGAGCCCCAGCACCAGCCGCCCGCCGGACATCCGGTCCAGGGTCGCGGCCTGCTTGGCCAGCAGGGCGGGCTCGCGCAGGGGCGCGAGCAGCACTTCGGTCTGCACGCGTACGCGGGTGGTGGCCCCGGCGACGAGGGCGAGGGCGATCAGCGGTTCGGGGTTGTCGTAGACGAGCCGGTCGAGGAGACCGAGGGTGGTGAAGGGGCCGGCGTCAGCGCGCCGGGCCCAGTCGAGCAGCGCCGCGGGGTCGCTGATGGGCAGGCCAAGACCGACGTTCATGAGGTACCTCCGTGAAGGGGCATGCGGAATCGATGCCGCCCCTCCAGGCCCTCCACGACGGGGAGGCAGGGCTCCCGTTCTGCGGCGCACTTCTGGGGAGCTCCTGATCAGAGTGATCCTCACTCTAGGGCAATCCGCCGCCCGCGCAAAGCCGGGCTCACCCGCGATCGCTCCCGGCCGTGGCGCCCCAGTCCCAGAGTGCTTGGAGGACGGGCCCGAGGCGGCGCCCGTGCGGGGTGAGCCGATAGTGCGTACGGGCCGGCCATCCAGACCTCCGGTGACGTTCGAGCACCCCGGCGTCGATGAGCTGCGCCAGCCGATCGGACAGCACCTTGTCCGACAACTCCGGCAGCGCCCGGCGGAGCTCCGTGAACCCGCGCTCGCCCCGCAGCAACTCGCGGATGACGAGGGTCGTCCACCGCCCGCGCAGCGCCGCGAGCGCGATCTCCACCGGGCACGACGGGTCCGGCTCGGTGACCTCGGCCCGAGGATCGTCGGGCAGGCCGGGGTGGCCAACCGTTTGGTGAGTCACGAGGGCGCCTCCTAGCGTTTCCACATCCACCCGATTTCTACCTGCCGGAAGGACGTGCAGACTGCGATGCGCCAACTCGCCGAACGCCCCGAGGACGTGCCTGCCGCGTTCGCCGACCGCTTCAACACCGGCGACCCGGCGGCCGTGGCCGAGGTCTACGAGAGCGGGGCGGTGTTCGTACCCGAGCCCGGCACCCCGCTGACCGGCCCGCAGGCCCAGGCCGCCAACGCCCGCTTCATGGCCCTGGGGGTGCCGATCACGGTCCGGCCGCGGCACGTCTACGCCGCGGGCGACACGGCCCTGCTGATCGTGGACTGGGTCATCGACGGTGTGGACCGGGACGGGCAGCAGGTCCACATCGAGGGCACCGCCACCGACGTCGCCCGCCGCGGAGGGGACGGGCACTGGCGGTACGTCATCGACAACCCCTTCGGCGTGGCATGACGGCGGCCGGGAATCAGAGGCCTCTCGGCGGACCTCGTCCCGCGCTGCGCCCCCACCGAGCACGACGAGGAAGCCGGCACGTTCCGCAGAGGCGCCGTGCATGACTTCTCGGCACGAGTGCTCGGCGGAGTATGCGGAAGTGCCGGTGTCTTCTCCACGGTGGCCGACCTGGCGAAGTTCCTGCGGCACTTGCTCGAACCCGGCGCCGGATCCGGCTTCGGCCCCGCCAGGGTCCAGGAGTCCCTGCGGATCCACACCGGCGACCTCCGGCCGGCGTGGGGCCTGTTCTGGCACCCGGCTTCCGGCGCCGACCCGCTGGACGGCCTGTATCGGCACTACGGCTTCACCGGGACGGGCATGTGGATCTCCCTCGAGCAAGGACGCTGGGCCGTCCTCCTTCGCGTAGATCGCCCGAGAACGCTGGTCATCGCTGTGTCGTCATGCCTCAGGGCTCGACGAGGCCGACCACGAACGCGTAGTCGTCCAGGATGAACTGACTGATGCCGGTGATACGCAGGGCCTGCACCCGGACGGTGTAGGTGCCCGGGCCCAGAGGGGCGGAGAACCGTTCGAGGGCGTGCGCCTCCTCGGCGCCACCGGGGCTGTCGAACCTGTAGTCCGTGCTCGTGACCGGCTGCAGTTCGGTGGTCGTCCCGGCGGAGTTGGTCACGACGATGCGCACGGAGCACCATGCGCTGGCGTCGCCGGCACAGACGGACTCGGCGGTGAAGCGGGCATCGATGAATCGCGTCGTTCCCGAGGGGACGGTCACGTTGACAACCGCCGTCGGGATGTTCCCCCAGGCCCCGACCGTCTGGGCGGTCCATGGGCTGCTCTCCCCGGTGTAGGACTGGACGCTGGTCTGCGTACCGGACTGGGAGCTGGACACGGCGGCGGCGGCCGTGACCGTCAGAGCGAGAGCGCCGGACAACGCCGCCGCGGCGAACGCGGCCTTGGTGAGTCTGGACAACGGGGTTCCTCTCTGCTCGCGCGAAGCCGTGCGCTCCGCGACGGGTCGCTGCTGGAACCACGCTGACGAAAACCCCCCGGCCGGTGAAGCCCTGGCCGAATCATCCGTACAAGTCCGTACAAGCGCCGGGCGGAGATCGAGGGGACCCCGGGCTTCGTCGGGGTCAGGCGCGGCGGCGGGCGCGGTAGGCGGCTACGTGCATGCGGTTGCCGCACGTGCGGCTGTCGCAGTAGACGCGGGACCGGTTGCGGGACTCGTCGACGAAGACGCGGTCGCAGTCGGGGGCCGAGCAGGTGCGCAGGCGTTCGACCTCGCCCTCCACCAGCAGATGGGCCAGGGCGACGCCGCAGTCCGCCGCCACGTGCTCCGCCAGGGTGGAGTCCGCGGCGAAGTAGTGCACGTGCAGCGGGTGGCCGTCGTGCTCGGTGAGCCGGGGCGTGATGCGCGTCTCGGCGAGCAGGGCGTTCAGGGTGCGGACCGCCGTGGGCTGGTCCGGGGCGGTGAAGACGCGGTGGAACGCCTCTCGTACGATCCGCACCTGGCCCAGGTCGCGGGGCGTCAGCTTGGTGACGCCGCTGATCTGGCGGGACTCCACGAACGCCTGCAATTCGGCCAGGCCGGCCAGGCCCTCCTCGCCCCCGGTGGAGGGCGAGGTGTTGACCAGCTCGACAACGGTGGCCAAAGAATGCACCATGTCATGGCCAAACGGCATGTTGACTCCTGTCCGCGCCGGGTTCTAGCGTGGTCGCACTGTATCTCCTGCATGGCCGTACGGGGGTTTCTATGAGTGCACATCGCCGTATCGTGCTGATCGCGATCGTCGGTGCACTGATCATCTCCACCTCCGCCCCCTTGGTCCGGCTCTCAGGTGTATCGCCTGCCACGTCCGCGTTGTTCCGTTGCGCGTACGCCGTGCCGCCCATGATCGTGCTGGCCTGGCTGGAGCGGCGCAGGCTGGGGCCGCTGCCGCTCAAGGGGCTGGTGCTGGCCTGGCCGGCGGGCGTGGTGTTCGCGCTCGACCTGCTGTTCTGGCATCACGCGATCGACTACGTGGGCGCGGGGCTGGCCACCGTCCTGGGGAACCTGCAGGTGTTCCTGGTGGCGTTCGCGGCCTGGGCGCTGTTCGGGGAGCGGCCGTCCTCCCGGTTGATGGTCGCGACGCCGGTCGTGTTCGCGGGGGTGGTGCTCATCTCCGGGGTGTTCGACAGCGCCGCCTACGGGCGCGATCCGGTCATGGGCGTGCTGGCCGGGGTCGCCACGTCCATCTCGTACGCGGCGTTCCTGCTGCTCATGAAGGCCGGGCCGCAGCGGTCGGTGGGGCCGCTGGCGCACGCGACGGTGGTCGCCACCGTGGCCATCGCCCTGCTGAGCCCGCTCTTCGGTGGCGCCGACCTCGTGCCGAGCTGGCCGGCGCACGGGTGGCTGCTGCTGCTCGCGCTGGGGCCGCAGGTGCTGGGGTGGTCGCTGATCACGTTCTCGCTGCCGCGCCAGCCGGCCGCGCTCACCGCGTTGCTGCTGCTCATCCAGCCCATGACGACCGTCGCGCTGTCCGCGGTGGCGCTGGGGGAGCGGCCGTCGGCGCTGCAGCTCGCCGGGTGCGCGGTGATCGTCCTCGGAGTCCTGTACGGCTCCCGCACCCGCTCGCCGGAGCCCGGTGAGCCCCGCCGGAAGGAGACCCACCGGCAGGAGGTGTCGAAGGCCCCCAAGGGCTGACGCCGGTCAGCCCTTGGAGCAGCCGGCGCAGGTGCCGAAGACCTCGACCGTGTGGGTGATCTCGGTGAAGCCGTGCTCGCTGCCCACCGCCTCGGCCCACCGCTCGACCGCGGGCCCTGCCACCTCCACCGTGTGGCCGCAGCGGCGGCAGACCAGGTGGTGGTGATGGACGTCGCTGGCGCACGCGCGGTAGACGGACTCGCCCTCGTCCGTACGCAGCACATCGACCTGCCCGCCGTCGGCCAGCGCCTGCAGGGCGCGGTAGACGGTGGTCAGGCCGATCTTGGCCCCGTGCAGGCGCATCTCGGCATAGACGTCCTGCGCGCTGCGGAACCCCTCGCTCCTGCGGAGGGTGTCGTGCACAGCGTCGCGTCTCGTCGTCATGCGACCTCCTCCACGCGCATCTTCGGTCGCTCGCTCACTGTCGACTCCTGGGTACGGCCTCGCCGTACGAATTTACCGACACCGAGGGCCAGGACGAAGCCGGCGAGAGCAAGAAGCACGATCGCCGCGCCGGGAGGCACCTTGGCCGAGTAGGTGGAGGCGAGCAGACCGCCCACCGAGGCGAGCACCCCGAACAGCATGGCCAGCCCCATCGTCGTGCGGAACCCCCGGGTGAGCTGCTGGCTGGTGGCCACCGGGATCACCATCAGCGCGCTGACCAGCAGCAGGCCCACCACGCGCATCGCGATCACGACGGTGAGCGCGGCGGTGACCGCGATCAGCAGGCTGAGGAAGCGGACCGGCAGGCCGCTCGCCCTGGCCATCTCCTCGTCCTGGCAGAGCACGAACAGCTCCCTGCCGAAGACCACGACCACGCCGATCACGGCCACGGCCAGCGCGGCGATGACCCAGATGTCCTGGACCGTGACGCTGGCGATGGCGCCGAACAGGTAGGAGTTCAGCTTGGCGTTGCTGCCGCCCGGCGCGATGGCCATGAGCATGACGCCGCCCGCGATCCCGCCGTAGAACAGCAGCGCCAGCGCCACGTCCCCGCTGGTGCGCCCGCGCGCCCGGACCAGCTCGATGGCCACCGCCCCGACGACGGAGACGATCACGGCGGTGAGCACGGGCGTGGTGCCGGTCAGGAAGCCGAGGGCGACGCCGGTCAGCGCCACGTGGCCGATGCCGTCACCCAGCAGCGCCAGCCTGCGCTGCACGATGAACGTCCCCACGGCGGGCGCGCACAGGCCCACCAGCAGCGCGGCCACCAGGGCGAGCTGGAAGAGCTGCTCCTGGAGCAGATCCATGATCATCGTGCTTCCCTCCGTCGGCGGCCGTTCACGGCGCCTCCCCCTGCCAGCCGGTCAACGGCCCCGCGGCCGGTGTGGCCGCGTGCGGATGCTGGTGTTCGTGGCCAGGCCGGGCGCAGTCGCCCTCCGGGCGCGGCGGCCTGCCGTCGTGCGCGACGCGGCCCTCGCGGATCACCACGCCGCGCGTGATGATCGGCTCCAGCGGCCCCAGCTCGTGCGCGACCAGCACCACCGTCTTGCCGTCGCGCACCAGCCCGGCCAGCGTGTCGGCCAGCAGCTGCTGCGTGTCGGCGTCCACGCCCGCCGTCGGCTCGTCCATCACGTACGTGTCCGGCTCCCCGGCCAGCGCCCGGGCGATGAGCACCCGCTGCTGCTGGCCGCCGGACAGCGACTGGACGGGGTCGTTCGCGCGGTCGGCCAGCCGGACGGCCTCCAGCGCATCGGCCACGGCGGCCTTGTCGGCCGGGCTGGTCCGGCGAAAACGGCTCTGCCTGGCGATCCGGCCGGAGGCCACGACCTCGCGTACGGTGGCGGGCACGCCGCCCCCGACCTGGAGCCGCTGCGGCACGTAGCCGATGCGCCACCAGTCGCGGAACCTGCCCGGCGGGGACCCGTACATCAGCGTCGAGCCGCCGGTCAGCGGCGTGATGCCGAGCAGGGCGCGGACCAGCGTCGACTTGCCGGAGCCGTTGGCCCCCAGGAGGGCGACGACCTCGCCCGGGCAGACGGTCAGGTCGATCCCCCGCAGGACGGGCTTGCCGTCGAAGGAGACCCGGCCGTCGGTCATCGCGAAGGCCGTTTCGCTCATGCCGTACACCCCAGTGCTGTTTGTAGGGTTTTGAGGTTATCGCGCATGGCGGACAGGTAATCGCCGGAGGGGCGGCTCTCCAGCGGGTCGAGCACGGCGGTCTTGGCGCCCACCTGGTTCGCGAGCACCTCGGCTACCTTGGGGCTGACCAGGGACTCGGTGAAGATCGTGGTCACGCCCTCGGCCTTGGCCAGCTTGGCCACCTCGGAGATGCGCGCGGGCGACGGCTCGGTCTCGGGGTCGAGCGTGATGCCGACCTGCTTGAGCTTGTAACGGTCCGCCAGGTAGCCGAACGCCTCGTGCGCCGTGACCAGCGACCTGGTCCTGCACGTGCTCAAACCCTTGGCGAACTCCTGGTCGAGCGTTCCGAGCGCGCCCGCCGTCTTGGCGGCGCGGTCCTTGTACGCCTGCGCGTGCGCCGGGTCGGCGGCCGCCAGGCGCTCGCCGAGCTTGGTGGCGACGGTGGCCAGGCGGGTGGGGTCCAGCCAGAGGTGCGGGTCGTACGAGACCTCGTGGCCGTGCTCCTCCTCACCCTCCTCGTGCCCGCTCGCGGGCAGGGTCGTGACGGCCGTGGCGGCGTCGAAGCTCTTGTCGGCCTCGACCGCGTCGTCCACGGCGGGCTGGACGCCCTTGATGTAGACCGTGAGCGTCGCCTTCTGGAGCTCGGTCACCTGCTGGATGCTCAGCTCGAGGTCGTGCGGCTCGACGCCGGGGGCGGTCAGGACGGTCACGTGGGCGTCGGATCCTCCCACCTGCTCGGTCAGCCATTGGAGCGGGTAGAACGCGGCGACCACCTCCGGCCGGCCCCCTGCGGCGGTCTCGGCGGAGCCGGATCCGCAGGCGGCGGTGGTGAGGAGGGTGGCCCCGGCCAGCAGTCCGACAGCGTACGACCGGGAAAATCCTGACATCATGTGAGTCAGTATGCGCCAAAATGAAAACGGTTGTCAAAATCCTCCCCTGGCTCGGAGCGACCGAGCCCGCCTCCACGGAGTGGAGGCCATAAGCAGGGAGGGGATGCCGACGGCGGCTGGGGGCCAGAGCGCCGTGCGGCATCCCGCCATCACCCCGGTGAGTGCGCGCCGGCCGAGCCATAGCCGGCGCCCGAGGCGATGCTCAGGCGGCGCTCGCCCGTGTAGACGTTCATCGAGTCCCCGCGCAGGAACCCGATGAGCGTCAGCCCCTCCTCCGCGGCCAGTTCGACCGCGAGCGACGACGGCGCCGAGACCGCGGCGAGCACCGGGATGCCCCCCATGACCGCTTTCTGCACCAGTTCGAACGAGGCCCGGCCCGACACCATCAGCACCGTCCCCCGCAGGGGGAGCCGGTCGTTGCGCAGGGCCCAGCCGAGCAGCTTGTCCACCGCGTTGTGCCGGCCCACGTCCTCGCGCACGCACAGCGGCTCGCCGTCGGACGTGAACAGGCCGGCCGCGTGCAGGCCCCCGGTGCGGTCGAACACCCGCTGGGCCGCGCGCAGCCGGTCCGGCAGGGTGGCGACGGTCGGCTGCGCCAGCTCGACCGGGTCGTCCGCGGCGCTCCAGCGAGCCACCGTGCGTACCGCCTCCAGCGACGCCTTGCCGCAGACGCCGCAGGAGGACGTGGTGTAGAAGTTGCGCGGCGCGGGCGCCGCCACGCCGGGCGCCAGCCGCACGTCGAGCACGTTGTAGGTGTTGCCGTCGTCCACCGTCGCGCCCGCGCAGTAGCGGATCGTGGCGATGTCGTCCGCCGCGCCCACGGCCCCCTCGCTGACCAGGAACCCGGCGGCCAGGTCGAAGTCGTCGCCGGGGGTGCGCATGGTGACCGTCAGCGGCGTGCCGTCGAGGCGGATCTCCAGCGGCTCCTCGGCGGCCAGCGAGTCGATCCTGGGGGTGCGGGCGGTGTCCTTGACCCGCAGGATCCGCCGTTTCACCGCGACCCTAGACATGAGCGCTCCCCCCGGCCCGGACGAGCGCCCTAGACATAGCCGTACCCGAAGCGGCCCTTGACGCACAGGTTGCCCTTGGTCACCGGGTTGTCGTGCGGCGAGCTCACCTTGACGATCTTGTTGTCCTGCACGTGCAAGGTCAGGTTGCAGCCGACCCCGCAGTAGCTGCAGACCGTCGTGGTCTCGCTCTGCCGCGACTCGTCCCAGGTGCCCTCGGCCCGCATGTCGAACTCGGTCTTGAACGACAGCGCGCCCGTCGGGCACACCTCCACGCAGTTGCCGCAGTAGACGCAGGCCGAGTCGGTGAGCGGCGCGTCGAACTCCGTGGAGATCGTCGCGTCGAACCCGCGGCCCGCCACGGCGATGGCGAAGGTGTTCTGCCACTGGTCGCCGCAGGCGTCCACGCACTTGTAGCACAGGATGCACTTGCTGTAGTCGCGCACGTAGAGGTCGTTGTCCACCTTCGCGGGCTGTTCGACCGTGGCCGCGTCGTCGCCGTAGCGGGCGGGGTCGGCGCCGTACTCCTCGGTCCACTCGGCGGCGCGGGGGGTGGTCGACAGGTCCACGGAGGAGCCGAGCAGCTCCAGCACCACCTTGCGGCTCTGCCGGGCCCGCTCGGTATCGGTGCCGACCTTCATGCCGGCCTCGGCCTTGCGGGAGCAGGCGGGCGCCAGCGTCCTGGCGCCCTCCACCTCCACGACGCAGACGCGGCAGGCGTTCTTCGGGGTCAGCGTGTCGCCGTAGCAGAGGGTGGGGATGTCCTTGCCCGCCGCGTGGCAGGCGTCGAGGATCGTCGAGCCCTCCGGCACGCGTACGTCCTCGCCGTCGATCTGGACGTCGATGAGCCGCCGGGGCGGCTGGAGCGGGATCATTTGAACACTCCCAGACGGTCGATGGCCGATTCGACGGCGTTCCAGGCGGTCTGTCCGAGGCCGCAGATCGAGGCGTCCCGCATGGTCTGGCCGACCTCGCGCAGCAGCACGAGATCGTCGTCAGAGACCCGGCGCGAGAGCCGGTGCAGGGCCTCCTCCTGCCGTACGGTGCCCACCCGGCAGGGCACGCACTGGCCGCAGGACTCGTCGCGGAAGAACTCCGCGATGCGCAGCAGCAGCCGCTTCATGTCCACGGTGTCGTCGATGACGAGCACCACGCCGGAGCCGAGCGTCGCCCCGGCGTTCCTGGTGCCCTCGAAGGTGAGCGGGATGTCCAGGTCGGTGACGAACGCGCCGGCCGCGCCGCCGAGCAGCACCGCCCGGGTGGTGCCGGTGGTGCCGGTCAGGTCCAGCAGCTCGCGCAGGGTCGTCCCGAACGTGAGCTCGTACACGCCGGGCCGCTCGACCGCGCCCGAGACGCAGAACAGCTTGGGCTCGGCCGCCGCGTACGCCCGGGCGCCGCGCTCCAGGATCGGCAGCACGT
Organism: Nonomuraea jabiensis; assembly: GCF_014204795.1. Lineage (GTDB taxonomy): Bacteria > Actinomycetota > Actinomycetes > Streptosporangiales > Streptosporangiaceae > Nonomuraea > Nonomuraea jabiensis. The sequence continues at coordinate 5,711,913 of NZ_JACHMB010000001.1, forward strand.
TGACCAGCGTCTCGACGTTGTTGACCACGGTCGGCTTGCCGAACAGCCCCTTCTCCACGGGGAACGGCGGCTTGCTGCGCGGCTCGCCGCGCTGCCCCTCGATGGAGTTGAAGATCGCGGTCTCCTCGCCGCAGATGTACGCGCCCGCGCCCCTGCGCAGCTCGATGTCGAACGACAGGCCCTTGCCGAGGATGTCGTCGCCGAGCAGGCCCCGCGCGCGGGCGGTCGCGATGGCGTGCTGGAGCCGCGCGGTCGCCCTGGGGTATTCGCCCCTGATGTAGAGGTATCCCTTGGCGCAGCCGGTGGCGTAGGCGGCGATCGTCATCGCCTCCACCAGCGCGTACGGGTCGCCCTCCATGATCACCCGGTCCTTGAACGTGCCGGGCTCGCTCTCGTCGGCGTTGCAGACCAGGTAGTGCGGGTGGTCGGGCTGGCGGGCGGTGGCGTCCCACTTGCGGCCGGTCGGGAACGCGGCGCCGCCCCTGCCGACCAGCCCCGACTCCAGGACCTCCCGGATGACCCCGGCCGGCCCCAGCTCGAACGCCCTCCTGAGCGCGGTGTAGCCGCCGGCCGCCCGGTAGTCGTCCAGGCTCGCGGGATCGGTCGTGCCGACCCTCCTGAGCAGGGTCAGCCCGTCCTGCCCGGCCTGCGGCACGGCCGCCGCCACCGGGGCGTCACCGGCGACGTCGAGGCTGGGGGTGGTGCCGTTGGGGGTGGGGGAGTCGAGGGTCAGGGAGGCGTTCGCGGGCGCGTACACCTGGGCCTTGGGCGGCGTGCCCGCCTCCAGGGCGAGCGCGGCGGGGGCCCGCTCGCACAGGCCCAGGCAGGGGCTCTCGTGCCACGACCTGCCGGGCGGGCCGAGCCGCTCCTCCACCCGCCTGCGTACGTCCTCGCCGCCCTTGGCCTGGCAGGCCAGGTCGGTGCAGACGTGCAGCACCCGCTTCGGCCGCGGCTCCATGGAGAACAGCGAGTAGAACGTCGCCACCCCGTACGCCTCGGCGGGCGGCACGGTCAGGCGGCGGCAGATGTAGTCGAGCGCGCCCTCGCTGATCCAGCCGACGCGGTCGTTGACCGCGTGCAGCGCGGGCAGCAGCATGTCGCGCTGCGACTCGGCCCGTACGGCGACCCGCAGGTCGGCCTCGGTCCTCCCGCCGCCGTCCCATGCCGACGCGGGCGGCCCGAGCAGGGCGTCGACGGCCGCGCGCTCCTCCTCGGACGGCTCTGCGCCGCGGAACCTCAGATCCATCTGATCACCCGGCCTTCACGAGCTTCTCGACGCGTACGGCCGCCGCCTTGAACTCGGCGGTGCCCGCGATCGGGCAGGTGGCCTCGATGGTGAGGGAGTTGGTGTCCACCTCGTCCGGGAAGTGCATGGTCATGAACACCAGCCCCGGCCGCAGGGCGGGGTCGATGAACACCGGCGCGACCACCGACCCGCGCCGCGAGGTGATCCGCACCTCCTCGCCGGCGACGACGCCGAGCCGGTCGGCGTCCTCGGGGCAGAGCTCCACCGTCTCGCCCCGGCGCAGGGGAGAGGCGAACCCGGAGGACTGCACGCCCGTGTTGTACGAGTCGAGCCGCCGCCCGGTCGTCAGCCGCAGCGGATACTCCTCGTCCAGCAGGTCCACCGGCGGCGAGTGGCGCAGCACCGCGAACGGCGCCGGCGTGCCCCGCTTGACCGGGTCGCTCTCCCACAGCCTGCCGTGCAGGTAGGGCGGCTCCAGCGAGTCCTCCGACGGGCAGGGCCACTGGATGCCCTGCAGGTCGGCCAGCCGCTGGTAGGTCATGCCGTGGTGCTGGGGCGACATGGCGCGCAGCTCGTTCCAGACCTCCTCGGCGCCGTCGTAGTGCCAGTCGTGGCCCAGCCTGCGGGCCAGCTCGCACATGATCCAGATGTCGTCGCGCGCCTCGCCCGGGGGATCCAGGGCCTTGCGCACCCGCTGGACCCGGCGCTCGCTGTTGGTGAACGTGCCGTCCGCCTCGCACCAGGCGGCGCTCGCGGGCAGCACGACGTCGGCCATCTGGGCGGTCTTGGTGAGGAAGATGTCCTGCACGACCAGGTGGTCGAGCATGGACAGTCGCTTGATGCAGGCCAGCGAGTCGGCCTCGGACTGCACGGGGTTCTCACCGATGAGGTAGCAGGTGGTCACCTCGCCCTCGGCCATGGCCTCCAGCATCTCGGTGAGGTTGAGGCCGTAGCGGGGCTGGATCTCCCTGCCCCACGCGCTCTCGAAACGCGCCCGGATGGCGGGGTCGAGGAGGTCCTGGAAGCCGGGCAGGCGGTTGGGGATGGCGCCCATGTCGCCGCCGCCCTGCACGTTGTTCTGGCCGCGCAGCGGTGACAGGCCGGAGCCGTAGCGGCCGACGTGGCCGGTGAGCAGGGCCAGGTTGATCAGGGCCCGTACATTGTCCGTGGCGTTGTGGTGCTCGGTGATGCCGAGCGTCCAGCACAGCTGGGCGCGGTCGGCGCGGGCGTAGGCGTGGGCCAGCTCGCGGATGGCGTGCGCGGGCACGCCGGTGACCTGCTCGGCGACGGTCAGCGTCCAGGGCTCGACCGACTCCTTGAACTCCTCGAACCCGCTTGTGGCCCGTTCGATGAACGCCTCGTTGTGCAGCCCGGCGTGGATGATCTCCCTGGCCACCGCGTGGGCGAGGGGGATGTCCGTGCCGACGTTCAGCCCCAGCCACAGGTCGGCCCACTGGGCGGTGCCGGTGCGGCGCGGGTCCACCGCGAACATCCGCGCGCCGTTGTGGATGCCCTTCAGCACGTGCTGGAAGAAGATGGGGTGGGCGTTACGCGCCGCCGAACCCCACATCACGATCACATCGGTGTCCTCCACCTCCTGGTAGGAGGACGTGCCGCCACCGCTGCCGAACACCGCCGACAGCCCCGCCACGCTCGGCGCGTGGCAGGTGCGGTTACAGGAGTCCACGTTGTTGGTGCCGATCACCACGCGGGTGAACTTCTGCCCGACGTAGTTCATCTCGTTGGTGGAACGGGCGCACGACAACATGGCGAAGCAGTCGGGCCCATGTGCGGCGAGGTTGCGGCGGAAGCCCTCCGCCGCCCGCTCCAGGGCCTCGTCCCAGCTCGCCCTGCACAGCACGCCGTTCTCACGCACCAGTGGATGGGTCAGGCGGTCATAGCTCATGATCCCTCCATTCTGTATACAGGCTACGGTATTCCTCGCTAGACCGCGCGGACAAGGTTGGCGTTGAGGAGGTCGCTCACCGCGTGGATCGCGCGCAGCGTCGGCACCTCGGCGCCGGTGAGGTCGGCCAGCTCGACCACCGCCGCGAGCAGCACGTCCAGCTCCAGCGGCTTGCCCTTCTCCAGGTCCTGCAGCGTGGAGGTCTTGTGCTCGCCCGCCTTCTCCGCCCCCTTCAGGCGGCGCTCGATGGAGATCCCCGGGTCGCAGCCGACCCTCCTGGCCACCTCGACGGTCTCGCGCATCATGGCCACGACGAGCTCCCTCGCGCCGTCGTGGCGGCAGATCCCGGCCATCGTCGCCCTGGCCAGCGCGCTGATCGGGTTGAAGGCGATGTTGCCCATGAGCTTGATCCACACGTCTTTGCGCAGGTCGCGCTCCACCGGGCACTTGAGCCCGCCGGCTGTCGCGGCCTGGCTGAAGGCGGCGCACCGCTCGGTCAGCTCGCCGTCCGGCTCGCCGATGGAGAAGCGGGTGCCCTCCAGGTGGCGGATCACGCCGGGCCGCTCGATCTCGGTGGCGGCGTACACGACGCAGCCGACGGCACGGTTCAGGGGCAGCGCGGCCGTGACCGCGCCGCCCGGGTCGACGCTCTCGATGCGGTAGCCCTCGTAGGGGCCCTTGAGCCCGTGGAAGTACCACCACGGGATGCCGTTCTGCGCGGCGATGATGCTCGTGGTCTCGTGCAGGAGCGGCCTGATCATGGGGCCCGCCGAGGCGTAGCTGTTCGCCTTGAGGCCCAGGAAGACGTGGTCCACCGGGCCGACCTGGGTGGTGTCGTCGGTGGCATGGGGATGGGCGGTGAAGTCGCCTCTGGGGGTGAGCACCCGCACACCGGCGCGCCGGATCGCCTGCAGGTGCTCGCCTCTCGCGATGAGGTGCACCTCGACTCCCGCCCGGTGGAGGGCGGCCCCCACGTATGCGCCGATGGCGCCGGCGCCAAGAACAGCGACCTTCATGCTGCGCTCCGTTCTCGCGTCGGATTTGCATTCGGTATACAGTATGGAAAAACGCGGGTCAAGGAGCATGCCTGTGACCGTTCTTCGGCATGATCTAGTGGTGGAATCGACGACCTGGGTGACCGCGCGGGCCCTCGCGAAGGGGGCCGCGGCGCCCCTGGAGCCCGCCTCCGTGTCGCTCGCCGACGCTCTCGGCGGCCGTCTGGCCGCGCCTTTGACGGCGCTGGTGGCGGTGCCCGGTGTGGACGTGTCGGCGATGGACGGCTACGCGGTGGCCGGCGCCGGGCCGTGGCGGGTGGTCGGCCGGGTTCTGGCCGGTGGCGCCTGCTACGGGGGCGAGCTGCGGCCGGGGGAGGCGGTCGAGATCGCCACCGGCGCTCCGACGCCCGCGGGGGCCTCGGCGGTGCTGCCGTACGAGCACGCGGCGGTGGACGGGGCACGGGTGAACGGCGCCGTCGAGATCGGGCGGCACATCCGGCGGCGGGGCGAGGACATCGCCGAGGGCGCGGTCGTGCTGGGCGCGGGCGCGGTGGTGACCCCGGTGGCGCTCGGGCTGGCCGCCGCGCTGGGCCACGACGAGCTGCTGGTACGGCCCCGCCCGCGGGTGGCGGTGCTGATCACCGGGGACGAGGTCGTGCGCGAGGGCCTGCCCGCGCCGGGCCGGGTGCGCGACGCCATCGGCCCGTTCCTGCCCGGCCTGGTGGCGTGGGCCGGCGGCCGGGTGGCGAGCACGGACGTGCTGCCCGACGGTCGGGAAGCGCTCCGCGCCGCGCTGGAGACCGGGGTGGCGGACGTGGTCGTCGTGTGCGGCGCGTCGTCCAAAGGGCCCGCCGATCACCTGAGGGCCGTGCTCGGCGACCTCGGCGCCGACGTGATCGTCGACGGAGTCGCCGTGCGGCCCGGGCACCCCCAGCTCCTGGCCCGGCTGCCGGGCGGGAGGCTGGCCGTCGGCCTGCCGGGAAACCCGTTCGCGGCCCTCGGCGCGGCCCTCACGCTGCTCGCGCCCATCCTGCGCGTGCTGGCCGGGCTCCCCGTCCGCACGGAGACGTCGGCGCTGGCCGGAGCGGTGCGGGCGCATCCGCGCGACACGCGGCTCGTGCCGGTCAGGCGGTCGGGCCGGGGCGTGGTGCCGGTGGGGCACGACCGGCCGGGTTCGCTGTGGGGCGCGGCGCTGGCCGACGCGCTGGCCGTCGTCCCGCCGGGGTGGGCCGGTGAGCAGGTCGAGCTGATCGAGTTGCCTCCTGGGGGCTAGACAGGCCGAACGGGAGGGAGTAACCATTGCGGTCATACGGTATGCAGTATGCGGAAGACAGCCGACGCCGGAAAGGGTGGCATGATGTCGGAAACGATCTCTGGTGGTCATCTCGTAGCCAAGGCACTCAAAGCCGAGGGCGTGGACGTGATCTACACGCTCTGCGGCGGCCACATCATCGATATCTATGACGGCTGCGTCGATGAGGGCATCGAGGTCATCGACGTACGCCACGAGCAGGTGGCGGCGCACGCGGCCGACGGGTACGCGCGCATCACCGGCAAGCCCGGCTGCGCGGTGGTCACCGCCGGGCCGGGCACGACCGACGCGGTCACCGGCGTGGCCAACGCCTTCCGCGCGGAGAGCCCCATGTTGCTCATCGGCGGCCAGGGAGCGCTGAGCCAGCACAAGATGGGCTCGCTGCAGGACCTGCCGCACGTGGACATGATGAGCCCGATCACGAAGTTCGCGGCCACGGTGCCCAGCACGGAGCGGGTGGCGGACATCGTCTCGATGGCCTTCCGCGAGTGCTACCACGGCGCTCCGGGGCCGTCGTTCCTGGAGATCCCGCGCGACGTGCTCGACGCGAAGGTCCCCCTGGAGAAGGCGCGCATCCCCAAGGCCGGGCACTACCGGGCCTCGACCCGCCAGCAGGGCGACCCCGAGGCGATCGAGCGGCTGGCCGACATGCTGGCGCACGCGGAGAAGCCGTGCATCCTGCTCGGGAGCCAAGTGTGGACGTGCCGGGCCACGGACGCCGCGATCGACTTCGTCCGCGCCCTCAACGTGCCCGCGTACATGAACGGCTCGGGCCGCGGCACGCTCCCACCCGGCGACCCGCACCACTTCCAGCTCAGCCGCAGGTACGCCTTCACCAACGCCGACCTGATCATCATCGTCGGCACCCCGTTCGACTTCCGGATGGGCTACGGCAAGCGCCTGTCGCCGACCGCCGCCGTCGTCCAGATCGACCTCGACTACCGCACCGTCGGCAAGAACCGCGACATCGACCTGGGGATCGTCGGCGACGCCGGCCTCGTCCTCGCGGCGGCGGCCCAGGCCGCCAGCGGCCGCATCGAGAACGCGGTGACCAAGCGCAAGGAGTGGATGGACGAGCTGCGCGCGGTCGAGACCCAGGCGTACGAGAAGCGCCTGCCCCGCCAGCTGTCCGGCGCCCAGCCCATCGACCCCTACCGGCTGGTCCACGAGATCAACGAGTTCCTCACCGAGGACACGATCTACATCGGCGACGGCGGCGACATCGTCACCTTCTCGGGCCAGGTCGTGCAGCCCAAGTCGCCCGGCCACTGGATGGACCCGGGACCGCTCGGCACGCTCGGCGTCGGCATGGCGTTCGCGATGGCGGCCAAGCAGGCGCGGCGCGACAAGGAGGTGCTCTGCCTGTTCGGCGACGGCGCCTTCAGCCTGACCGGCTGGGACTTCGAGACCATGGTCCGCTTCGACCTGCCGTTCATCGGGGTCATCGGCAACAACTCGTCCATGAACCAGATCAGGTACGGCCAGGCCGCCAAGTACGGCGAGGACCGCGCCCGCGTCGGCAACACCCTCGGCGACATCCGCTACGGCGACTTCGCCAAGCTGCTCGGCGGCTACGGCGAGGAGGTGCGCGACCCGGCCGAGATCCGGCCCGCGCTGGAGCGGGCCCGGGAGTCGGGCAAGCCCTCGCTGATCAACGTGTGGGTCGATCCAGAGGTCTACGCCCCCGGAACCATGAACCAGACGATGTACAAGTAGGGGAGCGCCAAGATGAAGGCTCTCGAAGGTGTCCGCGTCCTCGACATGACCCACGTCCAGTCGGGCCCGTCCTGCACCCAGCTGCTCGCCTGGCTGGGCGCGGACGTCGTCAAGCTGGAGGCCCCGACCGGCGACATCACCCGGCAGCAGCTCCGCGATCTGCCGGACGTCGACAGCCTCTATTTCACGATGCTCAACTGCAACAAGCGCAGCATCACCCTCAACATGAAGAGCGAGCGCGGCAAGGAGATCTTCACCGAGCTGGTGAAGAGCGCCGACATCCTGGTCGAGAACTTCGGCCCGGGCGCGGTCGACCGCATGGGCTTCACCTGGGACCGCCTCCAGGAGCTCAACCCGCGCCTGATCTACGCCTCGATCAAGGGCTTCGGCACCGGCAGATACGCCAAGTTCAAGGCGTACGAGGTGATCGCCCAGGCCATGGGCGGCTCGATGGCCACCACCGGCTTCGAGGAGGGCCCGCCGCTGGCCACCGGGGCGCAGATCGGCGACTCGGGCACCGGCATCCACGCGGTCGCCGGCATCCTGGCCGCCCTCTACCAGCGCCAGCAGACCGGCCGCGGGCAGCGCGTACAGGTGGCCATGCAGCACGCCGTGCTGAACCTGTGCCGCGTCAAGCTCCGCGACCAGCAGCGCCTGGCGCACGGCCCGCTGCGCGAGTACCCGAACAAGACCTTCGGCGACGAGGTGCCCCGCTCGGGCAACGCCAGCGGCGGCGGCCAGCCCGGCTGGGCGGTGCGCTGCGCGCCCGGCGGGCCCAACGACTACATCTACGTGATCGTGCAGCCGGTCGGCTGGAAGCCCATCTCGACCATCATCGGACGGCCCGAACTGGCCGACGACCCCGAGTGGGCGACGCCCGAGGCGCGGCTGCCGAAGCTGGACAAGATGTTCCAGCTCATCGAGGAGTGGACGATCCGCCACGACAAGTGGGCGGTGCTCGACCGGCTCAACGCCGAGAACATCCCGTGCGGGCCGATCCTGTCCACCAAGGAGCTGGTCCAGGACGAGAGCCTGCGCGAGGAGGGCATCGTCGTCACGGTCGACCACCCGGAGCGCGGCGAGTTCGTGACCGTCGGCAGCCCGTTGCAGCTGTCGGACTCCCCGGTCGACGTCCGCACCCCGCCCCTGCTCGGCGAGCACAACCAGGAGATCTACGGCGAGCTCGGCGTCAGAGCGGAAGAGCTGGCGGAGCTGAAGACGAACGGAGTCATCTAGTGGAGCGGCGAGTAGGGTCCGACAGCGGCAGCTTGCGTAACCAGGGAGGACCCGTAGGGAGCGCGACCATGGGCGCAGTCCGCGAAGTCATCGAGAAGGCGCTCGCCGAGGGCCGCACGGCCCTGACCGCCCCCGAGGGGCGCAGGATCTGCGAGGAGTACGGCATCGCCACCCCCGGCGAGGGCCTGGCCACCTCGGCCGACGAGGCGGTCTCGATCGCCGAGCGCATCGGCCTCCCGGTCGTCCTGAAGATCGTCTCCCCGGACATCCTGCACAAGACGGACGCGGGCGGCGTGCTGGTCGGCCTGAAGAGCGCCGAGGAGGTCCGCGCGGGCTACGACACGATCCTGGCCAACGCCCGCGCCTACAACCCCGACGCCGCCATCGACGGCGTCCAGGTGCAGCAGCTCGTCGGCGGCGGCCACGAGGTCATCGTCGGCGCCGTCACCGACCCCACCTTCGGCAAGGTCATCGCCTTCGGCCTGGGCGGCGTCCTGGTCGAGGTGCTCAAGGACGTGACCTTCCGGCTTGCCCCGGTTTCGGGTGAAGATGCCCTTGGGATGCTGGACGACATCAGGGCGGCGGAAGTGCTCCGTGGTGCCCGTGGCGCGGAGCCCGCGAACCGGGAGGCGCTCGCGGAGCTGATCGAGCGCGTCGGCAGGCTGGTCTCCGACTTCCCCGAGATCGTCGAGGTGGACCTCAACCCCGTCTTCGCCGACGCGAACGGCGCGGTCGCCGCCGACGTGCGCATCCTCATCGGGGACAAGCCCGCGGAGGTCGCCCGCCTGCCGCGGGAGGAGATCCTCCGGCAGATGACGCGCATCTTCAAGCCGCGCTCGGTCGCCGTGATCGGCGCCTCCGCCGAGACCGGCAAGATCGGCAACTCGGTCATGCGCAACCTCATCAACGGCGGCTACCAGGGGCAGATCTTCCCGATCAACCCCAAGGCCGACGAGATCATGGGGCTGACCGCGTACAAGAGCATCTCGGACGTGCCCGGCGACGTGGACGTGGCCGTGTTCGCGATCCCCGCCAAGTTCGTGGCGCCGGCGCTGGAGGAGACCGGGCGCAAGGGCGTGGCGGGCGCGATCATGATCCCGTCGGGGTTCGCCGAGACGGGGAACGTCGAGGGCCAGAAGGAGATCGTCGAGATCGCGCGCAGGCACGGCGTGCGCATGCTCGGGCCCAACATCTACGGCTACTACTACACGCCGGAGAACCTCTGCGCGACGTTCTGCACCCCGTACGACGTCAAGGGCAGCGTGGCGCTGACCTCGCAGAGCGGCGGCATCGGCATGGCCATCCTGGGCTTCAGCCGCACCACCAAGATGGGCGTCTCGGCCATCGTCGGCGTCGGCAACAAGGCCGACGTGGACGAGGACGACCTGCTGACCTTCTTCGAGCAGGACGACAACACCAAGGCCGTCGCCATGCACCTGGAGGACCTCAAGGACGGCCGCGGCTTCGTCGAGGCCGCGCGCAGGGTCGTCAGGCAGAAGCCGGTCATCGTGCTCAAGGCCGGCCGCACCGCCATGGGCGCCCGGGCGGCGGGCTCGCACACGGGCGCGCTGGCGGGCGACGACAAGGTCTACGACGACATCCTGCGGCAGGCCGGGGTCGTGCGCGCGCCGGGGCTCAACGACATGCTCGAATACGCCCGAGCGCTGCCGATCCTGCCCGCGCCCAAGGGCGAGAACGTCGTCATCATCACCGGGGCGGGCGGCTCGGGCGTGCTGCTGTCGGACGCCATCGTGGACGCCGGGCTGACGCTCATGGACATCCCGCCCGACCTGGACGCGGCCTTCCGCGCCTACATCCCGCCGTTCGGCGCGGCGGGCAACCCCATCGACATCACCGGCGGCGAACCGCCCTCGACCTACGAGAACACGGTCCGCCTCGGCCTGGCCGACGAGCGCATCCACGCGCTCGTCCTGGGCTACTGGCACACGATCGTGACGCCGCCGATGGTCTTCGCCGAGCTCATCGCCCGTGTCGTGGCGGAGGAGCGGGCGAAGGGCAACGTCAAGCCGGTCGTGGCGTCACTCGCCGGCGACACCGAGGTAGAGGAGGCCAGCGAGTACCTGTTCGAGCACGGCGTGGTCGCGTACCCGTACACGACGGAGAAGCCCGTGGCGGTCCTCGGCGCGAAATACCGCTGGGCCAGGGCCGCCGGACTGCTGCGCTAAGAGCCGAGCGCAACAGGTCGGGCGAAGGGGGCTATTCGGGGCGCACGAGGAAGCAACAACCCCCCAGGAGGTCCGTAGGTGGACACATCGAAAACACCACCGGCGACGGCCACGCCGCCGGTCGAGGACGAACGAGTATGGAAAGCGGGCCGGCTCGCGCCGATGCCCATCAGGAAGCTGCCCGACGCGCCTCCGTCGGTGCACATTCTCGGGCCGACGGTCTTCCTCGTCGCGCTGGGCGTGGGCATGGGCGAGTCGTACATGTGGCCCAGGCTGGTGCTGCTGTTCGGGCCCGAGATCAGGTGGCTGTTCCTCATCGGCGTCACGCTGCAGGCCTTCGTGATGCTGGAGATGGCGCGCTACGCCATGGCGACGGGGGAGAGCATCTTCTCCGGCGCGGCCCGGGTGTTCAAGCCGCTGATGTGGTTCTTCTTCATCGTGGCCATCGCCGTCTACATCTGGCCGGGACACCTGTCGGCGGGAGCGGCGGCGTTCGAGGAGATCACCGGGATCCCGTGGATGGTGACCGCCGTCATCGGGCTCATCCTGGTCGGCGTGGTGTTCAGCCTGGCCAAGGTGATCTACAACGTGCTGGAGAACGTGCTGTCGCTGCTCATCGGCACGCTCGTGCTCGGCACGGCGGTGGTCGCGGCCATGGTCGGCTCCTGGGGCGACGTGGCCTCGACGCTCTCGGGCATGTTCTCCTTCGGCTACTTCCCGTCGGAGGCCATGTCGGCGGCCTGGTTCCCCGTCATCGTGGGGGCGTGCGCCTTCGCCGGGCCCTCCGGCATGCAGCAGATGTGGTACACGCTGCACCTGCGTGACTCCGGAGCCGGCATGGGCGCGCACATCCCGCAGATCCGCGGGCTGCGGCACGCGGGGCAGGAAGAGGAGATGCCCGCGCGCGGGTTCATGTTCGACACCGAGGACCCGGCCGAGATGGCCAAGTGGAAGGGGTGGCGGCGCTGGGTCACGTTCGACGCGCTGCTGCTGTTCTGGGGCGTCACCATGCTGGTGACGATCTCGTTCACGGTGATCGCGCAGTCGGCCGTGCGGCTCAACCCGGGCGTGCGGACCGTCATCCAGGGCGACGACCGCGAGGTGGCGCTCACCGCGATGGCCAACGCCGTCTCCCACGCGGGCAGCTCGGTGCTCGGGTCCGTCTTCCTCGGGTTCATCGCGCTGATCGGCCTGAACGCCACCCTGGGACTGTTCGACTCCTTCTCCCGGGGCCAGGCTGACATGACCTACCACTTCGTGCCCGGGGCGAAGAAGCTGGGCATGTCGCGCCTGTACGGGGTCTTCCTCTGGGGCGTGATCCTCTTCGGCATCCTGATCCTGCTGTTCGGGCCGGCCGACGGGCCGAGCGGGATCCTGGACACGCTGGCGTTCCTGTCGACGTTCGCGATGGGGGCGTACTGCGTGACCCTGCTCCTGGTGAACAACCGCATGCTGCCCAAACCGATCAGGCCCAAGTGGTGGACGAACGTCATCATCGGCTTCGGCGCGGTGTTCTACCTGGGGATGCTGTTCTACAGCCTGTTCGCCTTCGGCGTGGTCGTGGGCTGATGGACGGACGGCACAGCCTCGAACTCGCCCTGCCAGGGGCGTCGATCGGAGCCGTCGCCGGAGCCATGGCCGGTGGGCTGACCCTGTTCGCGGGGCAGCCCACCGGGATGGCCGCGCTGTCGGCACTGTCGCTCGCCCTGCCGCTCGCCCTCTTCGGCGGCCTGTACGGCGTGCTGCTCGGCCACGGCGTGTTCCGTCCGGGGACCTTCGGGCCGGTCGGCCTGTACTGGGTGGTGGCCTTCCCCGTGGCCCGGCTCGCGCAGGAGAGCCTGGTCGGGATCGGCCTGGCCGACGGAGTGCTGCCGTTCCTGGCGTACCAGGCGATGGTGAGCCTCGGCTTCGCGATCGGCTTCGTCTGGCTGCACGAGCGGATCATGCCGCACTGGCTGATCCGCCGCGCCGCCGCCAACCCGGTGGCCAAGGACCTGCTCGGCCTCTACGTCCGGCACGCCGGGATGCTGCGCGCACGGAAGGGGGCCCGCCGGTGAACCTGCCCCCCTGGATCTGGCTGGCCACCATCGGCGGCTTCGTCGTCGTGCTCGCCGTGGACTTCTGGATCGTCGCCAGGAGGCCGCACGAGCCGTCCATGAAGGAGTGCGTGGCCTGGGTCTCGTTCTACGTCGCCCTGGCCGCGGCCTTCGGCGCGGGACTCCTGCTGCTGTCGGGCCCCGCGCACGGCGGGGAGTTCTTCGCCGGCTGGATCACCGAGTACTCGCTCAGCGTGGACAACCTCTTCGTCTTCCTGCTGATCATGAGCCGCTTCCAGGTGCCGCGCGAGTACCGCCAGAAGGTGCTGCTCATCGGCATCATCCTGGCGCTGGTCATGCGTGGCGGGTTCATCGCGGCCGGCGCGGGCGCGGTGGCCAGGTTCGACTGGCTCTTCTACGTGTTCGGCGCCTTCCTCGTCTACACGGCGTGGAAGCTGATGGGCGGCGAGGACGACGAGGCGGAGTTCTCCGAGAACGTCGCCCTGCGCGCGGTGCGCCGGGTGCTTCCGACCACGGACACCTATCACGGCGCCCGGCTCACCGTGCACCTCGGACGCAGGATGGTCACCCCGATGCTGATCGTCATGGTCGCCATCGGGACCACCGACCTGCTCTTCGCGCTCGACTCCATCCCGGCCATCTTCGGCCTGACCAAGGAGCCGTACCTGGTCTTCACCGCCAACGCCTTCGCCCTCATGGGGCTGCGCCAGCTCTTCTTCCTCATCGGCGGGCTGCTCGACCGGCTCGTCTACCTGAGCAAGGGGCTGTCGGTGGTGCTGGCCTTCATCGGCGTGAAGCTGATCCTCGAGGCCCTGCACCACGACGGAGTGTCGTGGGCGCCGGAGATCCCGATCCTGGTCTCCCTCGGCGTCATCATCGGCACCCTCGCCGTCACCACGGTGCTGAGCCTCATCAAGTCGGCCCGCGACGCGAGGGCGTCCGCCGCGGCCTCGGAGGGGGTGGAGCCCGAGCCCGTGGAACGCTGACCACGCCGCGGCCTCGGGGCGATCGCCCCCGCCGCGGCTTCTCAGTGACGCGTTCTCAGTGATGGGGGCAGTCGTGTACGTCGTGCTCCGCGGCTGCCCACTCGCGCAGGTAGCGGTCCGCCTCGTCAGCGGAGTAGTGCTTCTTGAGAGCTGTGCTCAGACCCAGGCCGATCGCCCGGCCGTCCGCTGCCTGGCCTGGGGGATCACCGAGGAGAAAGCGGATGAACGCCTTCATGTCGCGCGCCTCCTTTCGTCCGGCTCCATCCTCTACCCGAGGTGTTTCGGAGCATGCGGTCTCTTGTGAACGACAGATCAACCCGGCTGTCGCGTCCGGCGCCGCCGCACCGGCTTGGGCGCCGGCTGGACGGGCTCCTGCTCGCGCTGGGCCATGTACGAGGCGCGGGTGTGCTCGGTGTGCTCGCGCATGATCTTGGCCGCCCGCCGCTCGTCGCCCGCCTCGATGGCGTCGATCAGCGACGTGTGCTCCTCCCACGACGCCATGCCGCGCCGGCGGGCCACCGGCGTGTGGTACCACCGCACCCGCCTGGCCACCTGGCTGGCCAGCTCCGAGAGGACCTTGTTGCCCGACAGGGCGGTCACCAGGGCGTGCAGCTCGGAGTTGGTCGCCACGGCGGAGTCGACGTCGTCGGCCTCCACCGCCGCGATGCCCCGCGCGCACAGGGCGCGCAGCCGCTTGACGCCGTCCTCGCCCGCGTGCTTGGCGGCGAGCCTGGCGGACTCGGTCTCCAGCAGCGTGCGCACGGCCAGCAGCTGGTCGGCCTCCTCCACGGTCGGGACGTGCACGAACGCGCCCTGGCCGGGGAACAGGTCGACCCAGCCCTCGCCGCTGAGCTGCTGCAGCGCCTCGCGGACCGGCTGCCTGGAGACGCCGAGCAGCTCGGCCAGCTCGCTCTCCACGAGGTGCTGGCCCGGCTTGAGCTGCCCGGAGACGATGAGCTCCTGGATAGCCTCGATAACGCTCTCGCGGAGCGTGGCAGGGCGGGGAATCTTGGCGGCCGTCGCCTGACCGGCCTGATCCGACAGCAACATGGTCACGTCTCCAGGGCTGCGTTACGGTTTTTCGTCGACTGCCTACAGCATACCGTCCAGGGGTCTCTCCTGGTCGTGAGCCTCATCACAGGCGCCCCTGCGGGGCGGGGGTGTCACAGGGGGATGGTGGCCGGGAGGCCGGGGATGCGCAGGCGGGGGATCGCCAGGGCCGGGAGGGCGGCGAGGGCGGCGGCGACGGCGAGCGCGGTCACGGGCGTCCCGAGGGCGAGCAGGGCCAGGGCGGCGGCCCCCGCTCCGGCCAGGGCCTTGGCGCTGTAGACGACGGCATGGATCTCACCTGCCCGCTCGACCCCGAAGAACTCCCGCACCAGGCTGGCGAGCAGCGGGTAGAACGCCCCGCCCCCGAGCCCGGCGGCCACCGCCCCGAGCCACAGCAACGGCCCCCCGGCCATCACAGGCCCGGCGTCCGGGGGCGTGGTGGCGAGGGCGGTGGCGAGGAGCACCTGGCCGGCGGCGAGAGCGGTCAGGACGGCCGCGAGCACGCGGCGCCGCCCGAACAGCTCCGAGCAGCGCATCGCCACCGACCGGCTGGCCCCGTTCAGCGCCACCAGCACGGCCAGCGCGCCCCACGACCCGGTCCCCGCGACCACGATCACGTCGACGACCGACACCGCGCCCGCGCACGTCAGGATCAGGGCCAGCGCCGGCAGCGTACGCGTGCGCAGCGCCTGCGCCGGCCCGAACTGCCGGGCCGCCTCAGGCGTCGTGCGCAGCCGCGCCGCGTCCAGCGCGTGCGAGCGCGGGTCCACGTCCTCGGGCCACCACAGCGCGGGCGGCAGGCGCAGGTGCCGGGCCGCGGTCCCGATGACCGCCAGCGCGACCACCGCCGCGACCAGGAACGCGGTGGACGTGGCGGCCGGCGCGATCCCGGCCCAGACGAGCAGGGGCACCGCGCCGTACCCGAAGGCGCCGGTGATCAGCCCGACCCGGGCGGCGGGCCGTTCCGGGTACCAGGCGGAGACGACCTCGCCGCAGACCCCGTAGACCAGGCCCGCGCCCAGGCCGCCGAGGAGCGCGTACCCCACGAAGGCGCCGGGAGCGCTCAGCGGGAGCGCCGCCGCGGCGAGGCCGGCGAAGCTCAGGGCGGCTCCCGCGGCCAGGCTGGTACGGACGCCGAGGCGGCCCCGCCGTACCAGGTGGAGCGCGGGGAGGGCGCCCGCGGCCTGGCAGGCGATCCAGACGGCCAGGAGGGTGAGCCCGGTGGCCTCCTTGGCGAGGAGGGCGGCGTAGCCGTACTGGAGCGGGCTGATCGCCGCCATGGCGCCCCAGGCCAGCCAGAACATGCGCGTGCGGTCGGCGGGGACGGGTCCGGGGAGGTACGAGCGACCGCGCCAATCTCTAACTGCATTCTCCATACTGTATGGAATATCCAGTAGACGAGAGCCTGTCGAGACCCTAGACGAGGGATTTTCCATACGGTATACCGTCTACAAAGGAGGCTCGAATGGACCTGTACGAGTACCAGGCGAAGGAGCTCTTCGGGCGTCATGGGATCCCGGTCCCGGCAGGCAGGCTCGCGGCCACCCCGGCGGAGGCCCGCGCGACAGCCGCCGAGCTGAACGCGCCCGTCGTCATCAAGGCCCAGGTGAAGACCGGCGGACGCGGCAAGGCTGGCGGGATCAGGACCGCGGCCGGGCCGGTCACCGCCGAGGCGGAGGCCGAGCAGGTGATCGGGATGGACATCAAGGGGCACGTCGCGCGCAGCGTGCTGGTCGAGACGGCGACCGTGCCGTTCGAGGAGTACTACGCGGCTTTCCTCGTCGACCGGGCCGAGGGCGGTTTCCTGGCGATGGTGTCCGGCCGGGGAGGCATGGAGATCGAGGAACTGGCCGCCACCGACCCCGACGCCCTGGTGAGGCTGCCGGTCGACCCCGTGACGGGCGTGGACGCGGACACCGCGCGCCTGCTGGCGGCCAAGGCGGGGCTGCCCGAGCAGGCGGCCGAGGTGCTGGAGAAGCTGTGGCGGGTCCTGGTCGCCGAGGACGCCCTGCTGGTCGAGGTGAACCCGCTGATCTGCACCACCGACCAGCGCATCGTGGCCCTCGACGGCAAGGTCACCCTGGACGACAACTCCGCGTTCCGGCACGCCTGGGAGTACGGGGAGACCACCGGCAGCCTGGAGGACCGCGCCCGGGCCAAGGGGCTGAACTACGTCAAGCTCGACGGCCGGGTGGGCGTGATCGGCAACGGCGCCGGGCTGGTCATGAGCACGCTCGACGTGGTCGCCGGGGCCGGGGCCGCCCCCGCGAACTTCCTGGACATCGGCGGGGGCGCCTCCGCCAAGATCATGGCCGACGGGCTGGAGATCATCCTGGCCGACCCCGACGTGCGCTCGGTGCTGGTCAACGTCTTCGGCGGCATCACCGCCTGCGACGCGGTGGCCAGCGGCATCGTCACCGCACTCGAGCTCCTCGGCGAGCGCGGCCTGGCCAGGCCCATCGTCGTACGCCTGGACGGCAACAACGCCGAGGTGGGCCGGCGCATCCTGAGCGACGCCCGGCACCCGGCGGTCCGGCAGGTCTCCACCATGGACGGCGCCGCCGAGATGGCGGCCAGACTCGCGGCAGGTGCGTGATGGCGATCTTTCTGACCAAGGACAGCCGGGTGCTCGTGCAGGGCATGACCGGCGCGGAGGGCACCAGGCACACGGCCCGCATGCTGGCCGCGGGCACCGACGTCGTGGCCGGGGTGACGCCCGGCAAGGGTGGCCGGTCCGTGGACTTCGGCGAGCGCACCGTGCCCGTCTTCGGGTCCGTGGCCGAGGCGATGGCGGAGACCGGGGCCGACGTCTCCGTGGTGTTCGTGCCACCGCGCTTCACCGGCCCGGCCGTGGAGGAGGCGGTCGAGGCCGGGATGCCCCTGTGCGTGGTGATCACCGAGGGCGTCCCCGTGCACGACGCGGTACGCTTCCGCGCCCTCGCGCACGGCCGCACCAGGATCATCGGCCCCAACTGCCCGGGGCTCATCAGCCCGGGGCAGTCCTCGGCCGGGATCATCCCCGCCGACATCACCTCCGCCGGGCGCATCGGGCTGGTGTCGAAGTCGGGCACGCTGACGTACCAGCTCATGTACGAGCTGCGCGACCTCGGCTTCTCCACCGCCGTCGGCATCGGCGGCGACCCGGTCGTCGGGACCACCCACATCGACTGCCTCCAGGCGTTCCAGGACGACCCCGGCACGGACGCCATCGTCATGATCGGCGAGATCGGCGGCGACGCCGAGGAGCGGGCCGCCGCCTACATCGCCGCGAACGTCAGCAAGCCCGTGGTCGCCTACGTGGCCGGGTTCACCGCGCCGGAGGGCAAGACGATGGGGCACGCGGGCGCGATCGTGTCCGGCTCGTCCGGCACCGCCCAGGCCAAGAAGGAGGCGCTGGAGGCGGCCGGGGTCCGCGTCGGCCGCACCCCGTCGGAGACCGCCCGCCTCATGCGCTCGGCGATCTCGCGAGGGAGCGCCGTCGCCTGGAGGAGCGGCGGGAGCGTAGCGACCAGAGCGGGGGAAGGCGACGGCATCAATGGCGACCGAGCCCGCCTCACGGAGTGAGGCCATGAACGCTGTGAAATTCGCCGTCAACCTCTCCATTCTCCTCACGGACCTGCCGCTGCTGGAGCGGCCCGCGGCGGCGGCCAAGGCCGGGTTCGACGCGGTCGAGCTGTGGTGGCCGTTCGACGGGCCGGAGCCGCCGAACAGGGATCTGGCGGCGCTGCGGCAGGCGATCGAGGACGCCGGGGTGCGCCTGACCGGCCTCAACTTCGACGCCGGCGACATGGCCGCCGGCGAGCGCGGCCTGCTGGCCAGGCCGGACGGCTCCGCCCGGTTCCAGGCCAACATCGACGTGGCGGTCCGGCTGGCGGGCGAGCTCGGCTGCGGCGTGCTCAACGCCCTGTACGGCAACGATCCGGGCACCGACCGGACCCTGGCCGTGGCGAACCTGCGCAGGGCGGCCGACGCGGCGGCCTCGATCGGGGCGACCGTGGTCGTCGAAGCCCTCAACTCCCATGAGAACCCGAAATATCCGATCACGTCGTCGCAGGCGGCGTTCGAGCTGATCGACGAGGTGGACCGGGAGAACGTGGCCCTCCTGGCCGACCTCTACCACCTGCACCGGATGGGCGAGGACGTGCTGGAGCTCATCGACCGGCACGGCGCCGGGTTCGGCCACGTGCAGATCGCCGACGACCCCGGCAGGGGACGGCCCGGCAGCGGCCGCATGCCGTACGGCGAGATCTTCGCCCGGCTGGCGGCGGCGGGCTACCAGGGCCACGTCGGCCTGGAGTACCGGCACGAGGGGCCGGGCGCGTTCGACTGGAGGCAGGCGTGAACATCGGGTTCGTCGGCTTGGGGATCATGGGCAGCCCGATGGCGGCCAACCTCCTCAAAGCCGGACATGTCGTGACCGGTTATGACGTGAGCGCCGAGCGGGTCGAACAGCTCGTCGGCCTGGGCGGCAAGGGCGCCTCCGGCGTGGTCGACGCGGTCGGCGGCGCCGAGGTGGTGATCACGATGCTGCCCGACTCGCCGCAGGTGGAGGAGGTCGCGCCGCTGATCGTCGAGTACGGCCGCCCGAACCTGCTCTACATCGACATGAGCACCATCAGGCCCGAGACCTCCCGCTGGGTGGCCAGGCAGGCGGCGGCCGCCGGCGTACGGGCGGTGGACGCCCCCGTCAGCGGCGGCGAGCGCGGCGCGATCGACGGCACCCTGTCGATCATGGTGGGCGGGGCGGCGGAGGACGTCGAGGCGGCCCGCCCCGTCCTGGGCACCCTGGGCACGACCGTCGTGCACGTCGGCCCGGCCGGCGCGGGACAGACCGTCAAGGCGGCCAACCAGCTCGTCGTCGGCGGCATCTACGGGCTCGTGTCGGAGGCGATCGTGCTGCTCGAAGCCTCCGGCGTGGACCCCCTGGCGGGCCTGGACGTGCTCGCCGGCGGCCTGGCGGGCTCCAGGATCCTGGAGCTCAAGCGGCACACCATGGTCAGGCGGGAGTTCAACCCCGGCTTCCGGATCGACCTGCACCACAAGGACATGGGCATCGCCGTCGCCGCCGCCCGCGAGGCCGGCGTCAGCCTGCCGCTCACCGGGCAGGTCGCCCAGCTCGTGGCCGCGGCCCGGGCGCAGGGCCACGGCTCGCTCGACCACTCCGCCCTCCTGAAGGTCGTGGAAAGGCTCAACGGATGAAAAGAATTCCGTGCATGGAGGCCGTGGTGGCGGTGCTGGAGTCGGAGGGGGTGGACACCGTCTTCGGCATCCCGGGCGCGGCCATCCTGCCGCTCTACGCCGCGCTCCAGCACAGCTCGATCAGGCACGTCACCGTACGCCACGAGGAGGGCGGCACCCACGCGGCCGACGGCTGGTCCAGGGTGACCGGGAACGTCGGCGTCTGCATCGGCACCTCCGGCCCCGCCGGCACGAACATGATCACCGGCCTCTACACCGCCCTGGCCGACTCGATCCCGATGATCTGCGTCACCGGCCAGGCGGTCTCCTCCAAGCTGCACCAGGAGGCGTTCCAGGCGGTGGACATCGTGGAGATCGCCCGGCCGGTGACCAAGTGGGCGGTGCAGCTCAAGGAGCCGGCGCAGGCGCCGTGGGTGTTCCGGGAGGCGTTCCGGATCGCCCGGTCGGGGCGGCCCGGCCCGGTGCTCATCGACCTGCCGGTGGACGTGCAGCGCGGGACCTGCCTGTACGACCGGGAGCTGGACGCGCCGCTGCCCGTCGAGGAGCCCGCGCCGCTGCCCGGAGCCGTGCGCAAGGCCGTGGACCTGCTGGCCGAGGCCAGGCGGCCGATCATCCTGGCCGGCGGCGGCGTGATCATCGCGGACGCGTCCGACCAGTTGCGCGCGCTGGCCGAGCACCTCCAGGTGCCCGTGCAGGTGACGCTCATGGGCAAGGGCGCCTTCCCCGAGGACCACCCGCTGTTCGCGGGCATGGCGGGCATCCAGACCCAGACGCGGTGGGGCAACGCCGCGTTCCTGGAGAGCGACCTGGTGCTGGCCGTCGGGGCCCGCTTCGGCGACCGGCACACCGGCGACCTCGACGTCTATCGCCGGGGCCGCACGTTCGTGCACGTGGACATCGAGCCCACGCAGATCGGCCGGGTCTTCGAGCCCGACCTGGGAATCGTCGGGCACGCCCGGCCGGTGCTGGCGGAGCTGCTGCGCGAGGCGCGCCGGCGCGGCGGGCCGCGGCAGCCGGGCAAGTGGGTGCGGAAGGTCGCCGACCTGCGCAGGACGATGGCCCGCCGCGACGACTTCGACGACGTGCCGATCAAGCCGCCCAGGGTGTTCAGGGAGATCAACGAGTATTTCGGCAGGGACACCACGTTCGTCACCGCCATCGGGCTCTACCAGATCTGGTCGGGCCAGTTCCAGACGACCTACCTGCCGCGCCGCTACCTGGTGTGCGGCCAGGCCGGGCCGCTGGGCTGGGAGGTGCCCGCGGCGATGGGCGTCAAGTGCGCGCATCCGGAGCGGCAGGTCGTGGCGGTGGTGGGCGACTACTCCTTCCAGTTCCTCATGGAGGAGGTGGCGGTGGCCGCCCAGTACCGGATCCCGTTCGTCATCGTCATGATCAACAACGAGTACCTGGGTCTCATCCGGCAGGCCGAGATCCCGTACGGCATGAACTACGCCGTGGACCTGCACTACGGAGAAGGCGGCATCGACCATGTCAAGGCCATGGAGGCGTTCGGCTGCCCGGCGCGCCGGGTGGAGCTGCCCGGCGACATCCGGGACGCGCTCGCCTGGGCGACGGCGGAGTCGGCGCGGGAGCGGCTGCCGGTGCTGGTGGAGGTGATGGTGGAGCGCGAGGCCAACGCCGCCATGGGGCCCTCGCTGGAGGCGATCAAGGAGTTCGAGCCGCTGCCCGAGCTCATCACCGCCGACTGGTCAGACTGAGGAGGAGCGCATGCGGCTCAAGCCGGGTACGGCCTGGCGGGACGCCTACGAACGGTGCTGTTCGGCGGCCCCCGAGGCATTCCACGACGACCGGGTGCTCAACCACTGGGGCGGCATCTGGCACCGCGACGGGCGCCCCGTGCCCGGCTTCTCGCCGCTGGACGGCACCGCCATCGCGGGCCTGCCCCGGATCGACCGGGCGGGCGCGGGACGGGCGGTGGCGGGCGCGGTGGAGGAGCACCGGCGCTGGCGGCACCTGCCGCTCGCCGAGCGCAAGGCGATGGTCTCGGCCGCCGTCGAGTCGATGGCCGCCCACCGCGACCTGCTGGCCCTGCTGCTGGTCTGGGAGATCGGCAAGCCGTGGAAGACGGCCTGCGCGGACGTGGACCGCTGCCTGGACGGCGTGCGCTGGTACGTGGCCGAGATCGACCGCATGGTCGCCGGCCGGACGCCGCTGCCCGGGCCCGTCAGCAACATCGCGAGCTGGAACTATCCGATGAGCGTGCTCATGCACGCCATGCTCGTGCAGGCGCTGGCCGGCAACGCGGTGATCGCCAAGACCCCCACGGACGGCGGCCTGTGCTGCCTGACGCTCGCCTGCGCGCTGGCCGTGCGCGAGGGCCTGCCGTTCACGCTGGTGAGCGGGGGAGGGGCGGAGCTGTCGCCGGTGCTGGCCGGCGGGCGGGCATTGGGCAGCGTGTCGTTCGTGGGCGGCCGGGACGCGGGGGCCAAGGTGGCGACCTCGCTGGCCGACCTCGGGCGCCGGCACGTGCTGGAGCAGGAGGGGCTGAACTGCTGGGGTGTGTGGGAGTACGGCGACTGGGAGCTGCTCACGAGGCAGATCCGGGCGTCGTTCGACTACGGCAAGCAGCGGTGCACGGCCTATCCGCGGTTCGTGGTGCAGCGGTCGCTGTTCCACGAGTTCCTGGGGGCGTACCTGGCGGCGGTGGGGTCGCTGCGGTTCGGCCATCCGCTCGCGGTGGCCGATCCCGATGATCCGCTGCCGGAGCTGGACTTCGGGCCGCTGATCAACGCCTCCAAGGCCAAGGAGCTGGCCGATCAGGTGGACGAGGCGGTGGCCAGGGGCGGGGTGCCGGTGCACCGGGCGTCGCTCGATGCCGGACATTTCCTGCCGGGGCAGGATATTTCGGCGTATGTGGCGCCGACGGCGCTCCTCAACCCGCCCCGCTCCTCACCCCTCTTCCACGCCGAGCCGTTCGGGCCCGTGGACACCATCGTGCTGGTGGACACCGAGGCCGAGCTGCTGGCCGCCATGAACGCCAGCAACGGCGCCCTGGTGGCCACGCTGTCGTGCGAGGAGGAGGAGACGTTCCACCGGCTGGCGCCGGAGGTGCGGGCGTTCAAGGTCGGGCACAACCGGCCGCGCTCGCGCGGCGACCGCGAGGAGCTGTTCGGCGGGCTCGGGGCGTCCTGGCGCGGCGCGTTCGTCGGCGGCGAGCTGCTGGTGCGGGCCTCCACCGCGTCCTCCACCGCGTCCTCAATTGGGGGCCCGGACGGCGAGCGCCTGCCGGGCAACTTCCCGCACTACACCCTGTTGCCCGAGGGGTCGCCCTAGAGACGGCTCTTACGGGGCGATGAGGCCGAAGCGGGTCGCCGCCAGGAGCAGGAGGAAGGTCAGCATGGCGACCCGCATCACCTTCCCGCCGATCCCCAGCGACGGCCACGACAGGTACGCCAGCCAGCCGATGAAGGCGATCACCGGCAGCACGGCCACGCCGCCCAGCGGGTTGGCCACGGCGAACCCCACCAGCAGCAGCACCACCAGCACCGTCGGCGCCGTCCAGCGGGGCACCTGCGTGAACAGGTAGGTCATCGGCACGGCGCTGCGCTGCTCGACGGCCTTGCGCAGGCCGGTCGCGCCCGGCGTGAAGAACTGCTCGCCCTTGGGAAGCGGGCGCTTGCTGTCTGGGGCCACACCCAGAGCCTACGGGAGAAGGGGCGCCGAGCGGGCGGGCCGCCTTATGGGCCGCCTTGTGGGGCGGGCGCGTCAGACGGGCGTGACGCGTTTAATCTGGTCGGGTGCTCGCCGTGATCCGATACACCGTTCCAGAGTCCCAGTCCCAAGACTTCCTCAAGCAGGGCCACACCATCCTTGACACGTTCGCCGCCCAGCCGGGCTACCAGCGTGGCAGGCTGGCCCGTTCGGTCGATGAGCCCAACCTGTGGGCCCTGGTCACGGAGTGGGAGGGTGCCGGTTTCTACCGCAGAGCGCTCTCCGCCGCCCGGATGGTGATGTATCCACTGATGATTCTCATGGTCAACGAACCCAGTGCGTTCGAGGACGTTTACACGCAGGAAGGCGCTTAACGATTACTGGCGCGCGAGAGGGTCCGCGCGTCCCCTAAGCTGGGATCTCACCAATTTCACTCGCCGACCTCCAGCCGGAAAGAGAATCAACCAAAATGGCACGACGCACCGACGTCATGGACACCATCGTCAGCCTCGCCAAACGCCGCGGGCTCGTATACCCGTCGAGCGAGATCTACGGCGGACTGCGCGCGTCGTGGGACTACGGTCCACTGGGTGTCGAGCTCAAGAACAACGTCAAGCGGCAGTGGTGGCTGTCGATGGTCCAGTCGCGCGACGACGTGGTGGGCCTCGACTCCAGCGTGGTCCTGGCCCCCGAGGTGTGGCGGGCCAGCGGTCACGTCGAGACCTTCACCGACCCGCTGACCGAGTGCCTCTCCTGCCACAAGCGCTTCCGCGCCGATCACCTGATCGAGGCGTACGAGGAGAAGAACGGCAGGGAGCCCGAGGGCGGCCTGGCCGACATCACCTGCCCCAACTGCGGCAACAAGGGCACCTTCACCGAGCCCAGGCAGTTCAGCGGCCTGCTCAAGACCTACCTCGGCCCGGTCGAGGACGAGTCGGGCCTGGCCTACCTGCGCCCCGAGACCGCGCAGGGCATCTTCATCAACTACCTCAACGTGCAGCAGTCGGCGCGCAAGAAGATCCCGTTCGGCATCGGCCAGATCGGCAAGTCGTTCCGCAACGAGATCACGCCGGGCAACTTCATCTTCCGCACCCGCGAGTTCGAGCAGATGGAGATGGAGTTCTTCGTCAAGCCGGGCACGGACGAGGAGTGGCACCAATACTGGATCGACGAGCGCTACCGGTGGTACTCCGACCTGGGCATCAACAAGGACAACCTGCGCCTTTACGAGCACCCCAAGGAAAAGCTGTCCCACTACTCCAAGCGCACCGTCGACATCGAATACCGCTTCAACTTCACCGGCTCCGAGTGGGGTGAGCTCGAAGGCGTCGCCAACCGCACCGACTTCGACCTGACCGCCCACTCCAAGGCGTCGGGCACCGACCTGAGCTTCTTCGAGCAGGACACGGGGGAGCGCTACGTCCCCTACGTCATCGAGCCCGCGGCCGGTGTCGACCGCGCCACGCTGACGTTCCTGCTCGACGCCTACAGCGAGGACGAGGCCCCCAACGCCAAGGGCGTCATGGAGAAGCGCACGGTCATGCGGCTCGACCACCGGCTCGCGCCGGTCAAGGCCGCGGTGCTGCCGCTCTCGCGCAACGCCGACCTGTCGCCCAAGGCCCGCGACCTGGCCGCGCAGCTGCGCCGCCGGTGGAACGTCGAGTTCGACGACGCGGGCGCGATCGGCCGCCGCTACCGGCGCCAGGACGAGATCGGCACGCCGTTCTGCATCACGGTCGACTTCGACACGCTCGAGGACCAGGCGGTGACCATCCGCGAGCGCGACTCGATGGCCCAGGAGCGCATCTCCATCGAGGGCGTCGACTCCTACCTGCGCCAGCACCTGAATGACTGATCTCGCGTAGCGCCCATCTCACGGGCCGCCCGCCGTTCTCGCGGTGGGCGGCCCGTTGTGCTTCAAGACCCGTCCTTTACGGCTGCGCACGGTGGGCTCCACCCGCCGCAGCGGCCTGAGGGCCCTCCAGGGTGACGCTTCTCCGCCTCACCGCCGCGCCGCCGTGACGCGCGCAAGCTTGACCGGCGCCGTGGTTGTCCGAGGCGGGGACCGAAAGATCATGTAAAGACGGCGGTTACGCGGGTTTTCGCGGTCGCTTGATGACATGCGTTCTATGCGTACATCACGTTTCGCTCTTGTGCTGTTGGCCGCGGGCGCCGTGCTCATGACGGGAAGCGCCGCGTTCGCCGATCCCGAGCCGTCCGCGCTGGAGCTGCGGGTGGTCGTGGACGACTGCGACCACGCGGTGGTGCAGCCATGACCGATCCCGCGCTGCTCGAACGGGCGTTGTTCGAGGTCAAGCGGGTGATCGTGGGGCAGGACCGCATGGTCGAGCGGCTGCTCGTGGCGGTGCTCGCCAAGGGCCACTGCCTGCTGGAAGGCGTGCCCGGCATCGCCAAGACGCTGGCCGCCGAGACCATGGCCACCGTGGTCGGCGGCACGTTCGCCCGCATCCAGTTCACTCCCGACCTGGTGCCCGCCGACATCGTCGGCACCAGGATCTACCGGCCGTCGACCGAGACCTTCGACGTCGAGCTCGGCCCGGTCATGGTCAACCTGCTGCTCGCCGACGAGATCAACCGGGCGCCCGCGAAGGTGCAGTCGGCGCTGCTGGAGATCATGGCTGAGCGGCAGGTCAGCATCGGCGGGGTCTCGCACGACGTGCCGAAGCCGTTCCTGGTGCTGGCCACCCAGAACCCGATCGAGTCCGAGGGCGTCTACCACCTGCCCGAGGCGCAGCGGGACCGCTTCCTCATGAAGATCGACGTGGACTATCCCAGCGAGTCGGAGGAGCTGGCGATCGTCTACCGCATGAGCGTGGACCCGCCCGTCCCGCACGCCGTGCTGGACGCCGCTCAGGTCGTCGCGCTCCAGCGGCGGGCCGAGGAGGTCTTCGTGCACCACGCGGTGGCCGAGTACGCCGTCCGCCTCGTCTACGCCACCCGCGATCCCGACCGGTTCGGGGTGGCGGACGTGCGGCGGCTGCTGGCGTTCGGGGCGAGCCCCAGGGCCACGCTCGGCCTGCTGGCGGCCGGGCGGGCGCTGGCCCTGCTGCGGGGGCGCGACTATGTGCTGCCGGAGGACGTGCGCGACCTGGCGCACGACGTCATGGCGCACCGGCTCGTGCTCTCCTTCGACGCGCTGGCCGACGGGGTGGCGCCCCGGCAGATCGTGGACCGGGTGCTGGCGGCCGTCCCGCTGCCCGTCATCGCCCCCCAACAGCAAGCACAGCAGCAGGCCCAGCAGCAGGCCCAGCAGCAAGCACTGCAGCAGGCCCAGCAGCAGACACAGCAGAACGAAGCCGTGGCATGAGGCCGTACCTGATGGCCGAGCCCGCGCTGCGCCGGCTCGAGCTGACGATCACCAGGAGACTGGATGGACTGCTGCAGGGGGAGCATCTGGGGCTGGTTCCGGGGCCGGGGAGCGAGCCGGCGGAGACCCGGCCGTACCAGGCGGGCGACGACGTGCGGCGGATGGACTGGAACGTCACCGCCCGCACCAACGAGCCCCACGTCCGGGACCTGGTCGCCGACCGCGAGCTGGAGATCTGGGCGCTGCTCGACGCCACCGCCAGCATGGACTTCGGCACTGCGGCCATGGAGAAGCGGGAGCTGGCCGTGTCGGCGCTGGCGGCGGTCGGCTTCCTCACCCAGCGGACCGGCAACCGGATCGGCACCCACCTGCTGCACGGCGGCGGCGTCAGGACGCTGCCCGCCCGGACGGGCCGGCCGCACCTGATGGCGCTGCTGCAGGCGGCGTTCGCGCTGCCCCGTACCCCGCCCGGGGTGGCCGAGCCGCTGCTGGGCGTGGCCGCCGACCAGCTCGGCCGGGTGGTACGGCGCCGCGGCCTGGTCGTGGTCGTGTCGGACTTCCTCGACGCGCCCGAGACCTGGGAGCTGCCGCTGCGCAAGCTCACCGCCAGGCACCAGGTGCTGGCCGTGGAGGTGCTCGACCCGCGCGAGCTGACCCTGCCGGACGTCGGGATCCTGACGCTGGTCGACCCGGAGACGGGGCGGCGGCGCGAGGTCGCCACGGGGAGCGCGCGGCTGCGGCGCAGGTACGCGGAGGCGGCGGCGGAGCAGCGGGACACCGTGGCGCAGGCGCTGCGCCGGGCCGGGGCGACCCACCTGCGGCTGCGCACCGACCGGGACTGGGTGCGCGACCTGGTCCGGCACGTCATGCGCCAGCGCCGCCTGGCCGTGCTGGCCCGGCCCTCCGGGGGAGGAGGTGGTGCGGCGTGACGCTGATCGCGCCCCTGTGGCTGCTGCTGCTCGTCCCCGTGGCCGTGCTGGCCCTGGCGTACGTGGTCATGGCGGTGCGGAGCAGGACCGCGTACGCCGTCAGGTTCACCAACCTCGACCTGCTCGACAGGGTCGCCCCGAGGCGGCCGGGCTGGCGCAGGCACGTTCCCGCGGCGGCGCTGCTGCTGATGTTCGTCCTGCTCGTGATCGGTTTCGCCCGGCCGACGGCCGAGGTGCGGGTGCCGAGGGAGCGGGCGACGATCATGGTGGCGTTCGACGTGTCGGCGTCCATGAGCGCCACCGACGTGCGGCCCAACCGGTTCGAGGCGGCCAAGCAGGCGGCCAGGCAGTTCGTGGCGGGCCTGCCGGAGCGGTTCAACCTGGGCCTGGTGTCGTTCTCCTCGTCGGCGTCCGTCGCCGTGCCGCCGACCACGGACCGGCAGGCGGTGCTGAGCGCGCTCGACCGGCTCAGCACCGCCTCGGGCACCGCCATCGGCGAGGCGGTCTACTCCTCGCTGGACGCCATCGCCGCGCTCGACTCGCAGGAGGAGACGCCGCCCGCGCACATCGTGCTGCTGTCCGACGGCTCCAACACCACGGGCCGCACGGTCGGCGACGCGGCCGCGGCGGCCTCCGGGAGGGGCGTGCCGGTCACGACCATCGCGTACGGCACGGCGGACGGCACGATCGACATCTCGGGACGCGAGATCCCGGTGCCGGTGGACGCCCCGGCGCTGCGCGGGCTGGCCGAGGCGGCCGGCGGCGGTTTCTACGAGGCGGCCAGCGGCG
Source organism: Nonomuraea jabiensis (assembly GCF_014204795.1). GTDB lineage: Bacteria > Actinomycetota > Actinomycetes > Streptosporangiales > Streptosporangiaceae > Nonomuraea > Nonomuraea jabiensis. Next base: position 5,740,520 of record NZ_JACHMB010000001.1, read on the forward strand.
ACGAGCTTCAGGCGGTCTACGAGGACATCGGCACGTCGGTCGGCTACCGGACCGAGCGGCAGGAGGTATGGATGTGGTTCGTGGCGGCGGGGATGGCCTTCGCGCTGATCGCGGCGGTGACGTCGATGCTGTGGTTCTCGAGGCTGCCATGAGGGGCCTGGGCAGCCCGCGCGGGCCGGAGTTCGTCACCCCGCCCGCCGCGGCCATCGTGCCGCAGGACCTGCCGCGGAAGGGGGCGCCGCCGCCCAAGGGACGCCTGCTGGTGACCGTCGCGCTCGTCGCGGCGCTCACCGGGGCGACAGCGGGCGTGGCGGCGGGAGCGGCGGGGGCGTGGCTCTCCGAAGGGGCCGGGCCGGCCCCCGCCGCCCTCCCCAGGGCGGCGCCCGCGCCGTCGGCCGGTCTCAGCGGGCTGAGCGCGACGGCGGCCCGAGTGCTGCCCAGCGTGGTCTCGGTGGAGACGGGCGGCGGGGGCGGCTCGGGTTTCGTGGTGGACGGCCGCGGCCACATCCTCACCAACGCGCACGTGATCAGGGGCAGCGACCGGGCGACCGTCGTGCTGAACGACGGCCGCCGGATCAACGCCCGTGTGATCGGCGAGGACGACGACGAGGACCTGGCCGTGCTGGAGGTGGACTACCCGAGGGAGCTCACGCCCGCCACCCTCGGCAGGTCCGGCGACCTGGCCGTCGGCGACCAGGTGCTCGCGATCGGCTCCCCGCTGGGCCTGTCGGGCACGGTCACCGCCGGCATCGTGAGCGCTCTGGACCGCGAGGTACGGTTGGGCTCGGTGCGGCGCACGGCCGTGCAGACGGACGCGTCCATCAACCCCGGCAACTCGGGCGGCCCGCTGGTCAACGCCCGGGGCGAGGTCGTGGGGGTGAACACGGCGATCGCGTCCGGGCGGGGCGGCGGCAACATCGGCATCGGGTTCGCCATCCCCATCGACCGGGCTGCCCCGATCGCGGAACGAATCATCCGAAACTAGGGTGCGGGGCATGCGACTGCTTGTGGTGGAAGACGAGGAGGACCTGGTCGACGCGTTGCGCGTCGGCCTCGTCCGTGCGGGTTACGCGGTGGACGTCGCCTACGACGCGCCTTCCGCGCATGAGAAGTTGCAGGTCAACTCGTACGATCTGGTCCTGCTCGACCTCAACCTGCCCGGCGGGGACGGCTTCCAGCTGTGCCGCAGCGTGCGCGCCGCCGGGCAGGGCGCGCGGATCATCATGGTGACCGCCCGCGACCGGCTGGACGACCGGGTGCGCGGGCTCGACGAGGGGGCCGACGACTACCTGGTCAAGCCGTTCGCGTTCCCCGAGCTGCTGGCGCGGGTGCGGGCGCTGCTGCGCAGGGACTCCGGCGCCGGCACGTCGGTGCTGGAGGTGGGCGGGCTGCGGATCGACACCGCCAGGCTGGAGGTGTCGCTGCACGGCAGGTCGCTGGCGCTGACCCCCAAGGAGTACGGGGTGCTGCACTACCTGATGCGCCGCCCCGGACACGTGGTCTCCTCCGAGGAGCTGCTCGAGCACGTCTGGGACGAGCACGCCGACCCGTTCACCAGCACCGTGCGCGTCACGGTCGGCAACCTGCGCCGCAAGCTGCAGGAGGAGGGCCTGATCGAGACCGTGATCAGCCGGGGCTACCGGCTCAGGGAACCGGCGTGATCCACACCATCCGCTTCCGGCTCACGGTCCTGTACTCGGGGCTGCTCTTCGTGCTGGCCGCGCTCGTGCTCGGCGGCACCTACTTCGCCGTGTCCAAGACCACCGACCAGCGCCCGATCACGACGGAGTTCGCCAAGACCTACAGCGGCACCACCTACCTTGGCAAGCGCGAGGTGGTCTTCGTCGAGGAGGTCGAGAACGCGGTCAACGTCCGGACGATGGCCACCCTGCGCGACTACTCGCTGATCACGCTGGCCGGCCTCTACGTCGCCAGCCTGGGCATCGGCTGGGTGCTGGCGGGCCGCGTGCTGCGGCCGGTCAGGTCGATCACGCGTACGACGGAGGAGATCCAGGCCACCGACCTCAAACGGCGCATCAAGCTGAACGGGCCGCGCGACGAGCTCAAGGACCTGGCCGACACCATCGACACCATGCTGGACCGGCTGGAGGAGGCGTTCAGGGCGCAGCGCCAGCTCATCGACGACGCCTCCCACGAGCTGCGCAGCCCGCTGACGATCATCCGGGCGAACGTGGACGCCGTGCTCGCCGCGCCCGAGGCCAGCGACGAGGAACGGGTCAGGGCCGTGGCCATCGTGGACCGCGCCACCACCCGCATGACCAGGCTCGTCGAGGACCTGCTGGCCAGCGCCAGGCGGCAGGGCGGCGCGTTCGCCGACGCCGACCTCGACCTGGCCAGGGTGGCGGGCGAGGCGTGCGAGGAGTACGCGACCCCGGCCGCCGCCCGCGACCTGACGATCACCCGGCAGCTGGGGTCGGGCCTGGAGGCGACCGGCGACGCCGACGCGCTGCGCCGCGCCGTGGCGAACCTGCTGTCCAACGCCGTGCGCCTCACGCCGCCCGGCGGGACGATCCGGGTCTCGGCGGGCAGGTCGGAGGGCTGGCTGTGGGTGGCGGTCCGCGACGACGGCCCCGGGATCGAGGCGGCCGACCAGGCGCGGGTGTTCGACCGGTTCTGGCGCGGCGAGTCCAGCCGCCGCGACCGCCACACGGGCCTCGGCCTGGCCATCGTCCGCCAGATCGTGGAGTCGCACGGAGGGCGGGTGGCGGTGTTCTCGCGGCTGGGGGAGGGGGCCACGTTCGTGCTCTGGCTGCCGCCGCGCGACGGCGTGGCCGGGGCGCCGCCCGATCACAACCCTCTTTGACCGGCACGCCCGCGGCAGACCGCCCGGGCGATCAGGAACGCCGCCACCGGCACCACGAACACGGCCACCCGCAGCCCGAGCACGATCATCACGTAGGTGTCGTGCGGCACCGTGAGCAGCGCGTGCGGGGCCGCGGGCGGCTGCGGGAACCCGGGCGCGGAGTGCATCGGCGGCGCCGCCTCCGAGACCCACGTGCCCGCCCACAACACGGTGAAGAACGCGAGGACCGCGACGCCCAGCGCCGTGCGCACCGGGGCCTGCGAGGGCCGGTCGAGCAGGTGGTGATCGTCGCCGTCGCCGGTGAGGCGCCGCTCGAGGAACGGGTAGAGCAGCAGGATCCCGAAGAAGACCGTCAGGATCAGCGGCGGGATCCAGAGCCCGGGCTGCAGGACGTACCCGCCGACCGTGATCTCCCACGGCGGGACGAGCCGCTGCGCGCCGTCCAGCACCCCGAAGTACCAGAACGGCTGCGCCGACGGGACGTAGCCGCCGGGGCTGTACGCGCCGTGCTCCCACACCGGGTTGACCCGGACGAACGTGGCCAGCGCCGCGATGGCCCCCACCGTGAACAGCGCCGTCGCGCCGTTCTTGACCGCGAAGTAGGGGAAGAACGGGCCGCCGGTGACCCGGTCTGGTCGGGAGCTCCTTCGCTCGTGTTCATGGTCGCGACCGCTTCGCTCGTGTTCATGGTCGCGACCGCTTCGCTCGTGTTCATGGTCGCGACCGCTTCGCTCCTCGTTGGCTCGTCCCTCGCTCTCTCGTCGCGAGCTCCTTCGCTCGGTGTGCTTCTGCCGCCAGGTGAGGATCAACGCGTGCAGCGGCACCACCGCCATCAGGATCCCCGGCACCAGCAGCACGTGGGTGACGAAGATCCGCGGGAGGACCTGCCCGGGGAACTCGCCGTCGAAGGCGAAGGCCGACAGGTACGTGCCCACCAGCGGGATCGACAGCAGCAGCCCCTGTGCCTGCCGCAGCCCGGCCATCGCGAGCTGGTCGCCGGGCAGTGAGACGCCCAGGAACGACTCGAACAGCACCAGCCCGAACAGCACCACCCCGAGCATCCACGTCAGCTCGCGCGGCCGCCGGAACGCGCCGGTGAAGAAGACGCGGCACAGGTGGGCCACGATCGCCAGCACGAACACCGTCGCCGACCAGTGGTGGAGCTGCCGCAGCAGCAGCCCGCCCCGCACGTCCAGGCTGATCTCCGCCGCGGAGGCGAAGGCCACGTCGGGGTTGGGCTTGTAGAACAGCGTGAGGAACGTGCCCGTCAGCACCAGCAGCGCGAACGAGTAGAGCGCCAGCTCGCCCAGCAGGAACGACCAGTGGCTCGGGAACAGCTTGCGCAGCTGGGGGCGGAGCCAGCGGGCGAAGGGCAGGCGGTCATCCAGGTAGATCGCCGAATCGACGGCCGTTTTTGCGGATCCCGCGACGATACGGGCGCCTCGCTTGGGCTTGGTAGGAGTGGCCATGGGGGCCTCCTGGTGGGGGTGTGATCCGATTCTGCCCCCATACGCCTCCTTTCTCAAGAATTGGTGTAAACCAATTGGTCTAATCCAATTTCCTGGCTTCTAGAACTATAATTGGATTAGACCTTTCATGAGGCTTTGACCAGCACAAACGAGGACTTATCCGAGGAGTGCAGTTTCATCATCAATTTCGCCGGTAGAGTCCGGGCAGAGGCGTTGATTGGAGCGTGTGGTGGCCAAGTACGTTTACGACTTCACCGAGGGCAACAGGAATCTCAAGGATCTTCTTGGCGGCAAGGGAGCGAACCTTGCCGAAATGACCAACCTCGGGCTCCCCGTTCCCCCCGGATTCACGATCACCACCGACGCCTGCCGCCATTACCTGGCGGCAGGCGTCGTACCGGACGGCCTCGATCAGGAGGTCGCCGAGCACCTGGACGCGCTCGAGAAGCAGATGGGCAGGCGGCTCGGGCAGGCCGACGACCCGCTGCTGGTGAGCGTGCGCTCCGGGGCGAAGTTCTCCATGCCCGGCATGATGGAGACCGTCCTCAACATCGGGCTCAACGACGAGTCGGTGCACGGCCTGGCCAAGCAGGCGGGCGGCAACGACCGCTTCGCATGGGACTCCTACCGCCGGCTCATCCAGATGTTCGGCAAGACGGTGCTCGGGATCGACGGCGACCTGTTCGAGCACGCGCTCGACGCGCTCAAGGGCAAGCGCCAGGACACCGACCTCGACGCGGGCGAGCTGCAGGGGCTCGTGGAGACGTTCAAGGGCATCGTCCACGAGCAGACCGGCAAGGACTTCCCCACCGACCCGCGCGAGCAGATGCGCCTGGCCGTCATGGCGGTCTTCGACTCCTGGAACGCTCCCCGGGCCATCCTCTACCGCCGCCAGGAGCGCATCCCCGCCGACCTCGGCACCGCCGTGAACATCGTGGCCATGGTCTTCGGCAACGTCGGCAACGACTCCGGCACCGGCGTCGCCTTCACCCGCGACCCGGGCACCGGCACGCAGGGCATCTACGGCGACTACCTGCAGAACGCCCAGGGCGAGGACGTGGTGGCCGGCATCCGCAACACGATCCCGCTGGAGGAGCTCGAGCGCATCGACAAGCGCTCGTACGACGAGCTGCTCGGGATCATGGAGACCCTCGAGAACCACTACCGGGACCTGTGCGACATCGAGTTCACGATCGAGCGCGGCAAGCTGTGGATGCTGCAGACGCGGGTCGGCAAGCGCACGGCGGCGGCCGCGTTCTGCATCGCCACCCAGCTCGTGGACCAGGGCCTGATCACTCTCGACGAGGCCGTCACCCGCGTCACCGGCGACCAGCTGGCGCAGCTCATGTTCCCCCGCTTCGACGGCGGCGCGGACAAGAAGAAGATCGCCAAGGGCATGAACGCCTCGCCCGGCGCGGCCGTGGGCAAGGCCGTGTTCTCCTCCGAGCGGGCCGTGGAGCTGTCGGAGCAGGGCGAGGACGTCATCCTCGTCCGCCGCGAGACCAACCCCGACGACCTGGCCGGCATGATCGCCGCCAAGGGCATCCTGACCAGCCGGGGCGGCAAGACCTCGCACGCCGCCGTGGTGGCCAGGGGCATGGGCAAGACGTGCGTGTGCGGGGCCGAGGAGCTGGAGGTCTCGACGAGCGAAGGCCGCTTCACCGCGCCCGGCGGGGTGGTGGTGTCGGAGGGCGACGTCATCTCGATCGACGGGACGTCCGGGGAGATCTACCTGGGCGAGGTGCCGGTCGTGGACTCGGCCGTGGTCGAGTACTTCGAGGGCGCCGAGCCGCAGGACGAGCTGGTCAAGGCCGTGGACCGGATCATGAGCCACGCGGACTCGGTCCGGCGGCTGGGCGTGCGGGCGAACGCGGACACCCCGGACGACGCGGCGCGGGCCCGGCGGTTCGGGGGGCAGGGGATCGGGCTGTGCCGGACGGAGCACATGTTCCTGGGCGAGCGCCGGCAGCTCGTGGAGGACCTGGTCCTGGCCTCGACGGACGAGGCCCGCCAGGCGGCCCTGGACGCGCTGGAGCCGCTGCAGAAGGCCGACTTCACCGAGATATTTCGGGCTATGGACGGAAATCCCGTCACAATTCGGTTGATCGACCCGCCGCTGCACGAGTTCCTTCCCGACATCGTGGATCTGTCGGTCAAGGTCGCCACGGACGGAGCCACCGACAAGGACCGCCGGCTCCTGGCGGCCGTGAAGCGCCTCCACGAGCAGAACCCGATGCTCGGCCTCCGCGGCGTCCGCCTCGGACTGGTGATCCCGGGCCTGTTCGCCATGCAGGTGAGGGCCATCGCCCAGGCGGCCAAGGAGGTGCCGGGCGCGCGGCCGGAGATCATGATCCCGCTGGTGGCGGCCGTACAGGAGCTGGAGTCGGTACGCGAGGAGGCGGCCAAGATCCTCGCGGAGACCGGCGTGGAGGCCCTGATCGGCACCATGATCGAGGTCCCCAGGGCGGCCCTGACCGCGGCCCAGATCGCGGAGGCGGCGGAGTTCTTCTCCTTCGGCACCAACGACCTGACCCAGATGACCTGGGGCTTCTCGCGGGACGACGTCGAGTCGGCGTTCTTCTCCCGCTACCTCGACCAGGGCATCTTCGGCGTCTCCCCGTTCGAGACCCTGGACCGGGAGGGCGTCGGACGCCTGATCAGGATCGCGGTCGAGGAGGGCCGCTCGACCCGCCCGGACCTCCACCTGGGCATCTGCGGCGAACACGGCGGCGACCCCGACTCCGTCCACTTCTGCCACGACGTGGGCCTGGACTACGTCTCCTGCTCCCCGTTCCGCATCCCGGTGGCCCGCCTGGAAGCAGGCCGCGCCGCCCTGACCGACTCCGACTCCGACACCCGCTGACCCCGGACCCGTTGCGTGGTTACCGGGTGGGCCTGTTGGATCCCGCCCGGAAACCCCCGCTCGCTTCGCTCGCCAGCACCCACCCGTTGCGTGGTTACCGGGTGGGCCTGCTGGAGCCCGCCCCGAGCCGCGGGCGAGGTGGCCTGCCGGCCCCCTCGCGCTCCCCCGGCTGTCGGCCACCTTCACAGGAGTGTCGACCGGCGTTCTACCGGAGAGATGATGCTAGGCGGCGTGAGCCTCGAACCAGACCGATCCGAGATCATGGCCAGAGGTGAGCCGGACGTCGGCCTCCAAGGCCGCGGCAAGGCGGTGTAGCAGCGCGACGGTCGGTGCCGTCCCACCTTCCTCGATGCACTCGATCTCATCCTCGGTCATCATCGCCCGATCGGCCAGCTCCGCTACGCTCAAGCCAAGTGCGACGCGACGATCGTAAAGCGCCTTGCCGAAGGCCAGCGCCTCGCGGGTGGCGATGCGTTCGGGATCTTCCGCCTGCTCAGAAGGGCGGACCCAGCGAGTGTGGTAGCCGGACATCACATCTGCCTTTCAAAGGTCTGGGTCGCTGGACCCAAGATCGCGCTCGCAGAGGTTCTGCGCTCGGACTGCTCGGTCGATCTGCCTTCGGTCATGCTGCCTGGTCTTGCGGAGGCTTTCAGGACGCGGGAGAGGAGTCTCGGCTGAGGGCCGTGCGCTCGAGAGGCCTGAGCGGTCCAGATGATGATCGGAGGCGATGCGGCTCGGGTCGGTGGCGGTCTCAAGGCGGTGATACCGACGAAGCGGGTCGCGGTATTCGACCTCGTAGGCACCGTCTCCAAGGCAGGTGACTGAGGTGAACCAGGTGGGATCGTCTCTGCCGGGTCGTGTTCGCCCTCTGGGCGGCGAATTCACGTGGGGATCGCCACTGCCCGGACACGGCTTGCGGGCAGCACGGTCGCCAGCACCGCGAGCACGGAGCAGAGGGCGATCACCCCGATGACCGGTTGCCAGGGCACCTCGATCGCCACGGGGCCCGCCAGTTGCAGCAGCGCGGCGTACAGTCCGAGCAGCCCGAGCGCGGTGGCGAGGGCGGCGAGGAGCACGCCGACCGCCACGACAAGCAGCGCCTCGGCCACGACGTATCGCAGGACCTGCCCCTTGGTGGCGCCGAGCAGGCGTAGCGCGCCGTGCTCGCCCGCCCGGTCGGGGGCCGCCATGAGGAGGGTGTTGACCTGCGCGATCACGGTGTAGCTCAGCATGATGCCGAGTACGGCGAGCAGGCCAAGACGGCTGGCCGAGGCGGCGCGGTCGGTGACGGTTCCGGCCCAGGCGGACTTGGTCATGGAACGGGCGTTGTGCCCCGTTACGGCCTGCTCCAGCGCCTTGGAGGCGGAGGCGGAGGCGCCGGGGCGTAGCTTCACGTACGCGAGCGAGGGCCGGGCGGACAAGGCGTGCGTCGGGGTGACGTACGCGTCCGCGGTGGAGTCGGCGCCGAGCAGCGCGACGACCGTCAGGGACACCTGGCTGCCGTCGGCCCGCCACAGCCGTACCCGCTGGCCAAGGCTCACCTCCCAGGTGGGGGAGACCGCGATCGTGTCGTCGCGCAGCTCCTTGAGCGACCCGGCGGTCACGGGCACGGACAGCGCAGTCGTGAGCGTGGCCGGGTTCACGGCCTCGGCGGGCCGCTGGATGAGCTGGGTCCCGGCGCCTTCGAGCGTGTAGAGGCTGGTCGGGGTCACGGTGGTGACGTCGGCGCCGGGGATGGCGCGCAGGCGTTCGCTGAGTTGCCGGTCCAGCCCGGCCGGGCCGGACGGCAGCACCACATAGTCGGCGCGTACGGGGTCGATCCGCATCGCGGCCTTGGTGGCGTCGGTCATGGCCGCGCCGCCGAGCAGGGTGGCGGCCAGCGCGACGGTCATCAGGACCGGCGCGGCCGTGGCGGCGGTACGCCTCGTGGAGGCGACGGCGCCGGCGGGGACCACGAGAGCGCCCGCGCCGCGCAGGCGTCCGAGCGGGGCGGCGAGCAGGTTCGCGACCGGGCGGACGACGACCGGGGCCAGCAGCCCGGCGGCGGCGATGAGCAGCATGACGATGGGCATGAAGGTCTTGTTGTTGGTCGCGCCCGACGGGTCGCTGACGGCGTTGACGGCCATGCTGATGACGGCGGTGGCGAGCAGGCCGCCGCCGGCGATCCAGCGTCCGGGCGTCATGGCCCGCGGTTCCACCGCCGCCTGGCGCAGCGCCTCCGCGGGCCGCACGCGGCCCGCCCGCCAGGCGGCCACGACCACGCCGAGCACGGCGACCAGCACTCCAGTGCCGAAGGCCACGTACGAAGGCACCGAGGAGGTGGAGGGCAGCAGCCAGGCAGGCGCCATGCCGAGCGAGCTCAGCAGGTCCAGGATCGGCCGGGTGGCGAGGGGACCGGTCAGCGCGCCGAGCGCCGAGGCGGCGATCGCGACCAGGAGCGCCTCGCCGTACACCATGCGCCTGACCTGGCCGGTGGTCGCGCCGACGGTACGGAGCAGGGCGAACTCGCGCTGCCGCTGCCCGACCGCGAAGGCGAAGGTGGAGGAGACCACGAACACGGCGATGAACCCGGCGAAACCCGCGGCGATGCCGGCGATCGTGTTGGCGTTGTTGCGGGCCTGCTCGTCGCTCTCGCGGGACGGGTCGAGCAGCGCCCGCTCCTGGCCGGTCAGCACCTTGACCTCGGTGGAGACCACGGGCGTCCCGCCCTGGCGCGGTGCCGCCCCGGACGCGATGACCTGGCCAGGGGCGGCCTGGTCGGAGGTGGGCTGGTCCGCAGAGGCTTGGTCCGTAGAGGCGTGGTCCGTAGAGGCGTGGTCCGTAGAGGCGTGGTCCGCGGAGGCGTGGGTCGCGGATGCTTGGGCCAGAGCGGTGCGGACCTCGGTGGCGGGGCGCCACACGGCCAGCGCGTCGATCCGCGGTGACAGCCGGGCGGCCCGCCCGTCGGTGAAGAACACAGTCGGCTGCGGCCCCGCCGTGGCGATCCCCACCACCCGGTACGACCGGCTCCCCGCCGCGGTCACCACCTGCACCCGCCGGCCCACACGCGCACCGGCGGTGACGACGATCTCGTCGTCCGCGGCGGGCGCCCGTCCCGACGTCAGCCGCTGCGGCGCCGTACGGGCAGCAGACCAGGGACGGCCGACGGCGGGTGGTCCACCGGCGAGCTGCGCTGCGAAGATCCGATCCACCACGGCCCCGGGGATGCGCCGGGCCAGCTCGGGATCCAGCCCGCGCGGCTCGGCCAGCGGCGCGCCGCGCTCGCCGAACGGGGTCCGCAGGGTGAGCCGTTCGTCGGGCGCCACCACGACGGGTGCGGCGGCGTACCGCTGCGGCCCCCGGTCGGGTGAGGTGATGCTGGAGGCCAGCACCTGGCCGAGCGCGGCCATGAGGGCCGCGCCGAACGCCAGGGCGACGAACGTGCCGGCGAAGGACGACCACCGGACGCGCAGCGTGGACCAGGCGATCCTCAGCACGACGCCTCCAACTGCAGCATCCGGGTCGCGACCTGCTCGGCGCTCGGGTCGTGGAGCTCCCCGTAGACCCGGCCGTCGGCCAGGAACACCACGCGGTCGGCGTGGGCCGCGGCCACCGGGTCGTGGGTGACCATGATGATGGTCTGTGCCTGCCGGTCGACCAGGTCGCGCAGCAGGCGGAGCACCTCGCGGCTGGTGTTGGCGTCCAGGGCGCCGGTGGGCTCGTCGGCGAACAGCACCGCCGGCCGGGTGACCAGGGCCCGGGCGATGGCGACGCGCTGCTGCTGGCCGCCGGACATCTCGGCGGGCCGGTGGTCGACGCGCCCGGCCAGGCCCACGGCGGTCAGGCTCTGGCGCACCTGCTGGGAGTCGGGGCGGCGGCCGGCCAGGCGCAGGGGGAGGGCGACGTTCTGGGCGGCGGTGAGCGACGGCAGCAGGTTGAAGGACTGGAAGACGAACCCGATCCGGTCGCGCCGCAGCAGCGTCAGCTTCTTGTCGCTGAGCGTCGCCAGGTCCCGGCCGTCCACCGTCACCCGCCCCGAGCTCGGCCGGTCGAGCCCCGCGGCGCACTGCAGCAACGTCGACTTGCCCGACCCCGACGGTCCCATCACGGCGGTGAACGTGCCGGCGGCGAAGCCGATCGACACGTCGTCGAGCGCCGTGACGCCGTGTGCGTAGTGTTTGGTGACCGAGCTCAGGTCGACCGCTTGCGTGGAATTCATGACGGCGACACTATGAAGGCGGGCACCTGGGCGGTACCGGATGAATGACTAGGATTCGTCCCATGCTTCGGGGGCGGGAGTCTGAACAGCAGGCCATTGACGTGCTGCTTGACCAGGCTCGCGCCGGACGCTCCGGCGTGCTGGTGCTCGGAGGCGAGCCGGGGATCGGCAAGACCGCCCTCCTGACCTACGCCGGGGAACGCGCCCAGGACATGCGGGTGCTGCGCGGCCTGGGCGTCGAGACCGAGGCCGAGATCCCGTACGCCTCGCTCCACCTGCTTCTGCGCGGCGCGCTCGGCCACCTCGATGCGCTGCCCGAGCCCCAGGCGGCGGCGCTGGCGGGCGCCCTGGGCCTGGCGCCCGCGCGGGCCGACGATCGGTTCCATGTGGGCGTGGCCGTGCTGTCGCTGCTGGCGGAGCTGGCCGAGGACCGGCCGCTGCTGTGCCTGGTGGACGACGCGCACTGGCTGGATCCGGCTTCGGCCGTCGTGCTGCGCTTCGCCGCGCACCGGCTGCACGCGGAGGGCGTCGTGATGCTGTTCGGCGCCCGCGACGGCTTCGACCCGGGGGGCCTGCCCGAACGGCGGCTCAGCGGCCTGGACGACGGCAGCGCCGCGCGGGTGCTCGCCGACGCCGCGCCCGGCCTCACCGGCTCGACCCGTCTGAAGATCCTCAAGGAGAGCGCGGGCAACCCGCTCGCCTTGCTCGAACTGCCGCGCACCGCCGACCTGCCGTTCTACGACCACAGCCCGCTGCCGCTGCCGGAACGCCTCCGCCTGGCCTACGCCGCCCGCGTCGGCCGCCTGCCCCAGGCGGCCCGGACCGCGCTGCTGGTCACCGCGCTGGCGGACGACGGCGACCTGAACATGATCACGAAAGCCTGCGCCGCGCTCGGCGTCGAACTCGCCGCCCTGGGCGCGGCCGAACGTGCGGGCCTGGTCACGATCGCCGGCCGGCAGGTGCGCTTCGCCCATCCGCTCATGCGCGCGGCGGTCTTCCAGCTCAGTACGTACGACCTGCGCCTGGCGGTGCACCAGACCCTGGCCGGTCTGCTGGCCGATCGGCCCGACCGGCGGGCCTGGCACCTGGCCGCCGCCGCGACGGGTCCCGACGAGGCGGCCGCGCGAGCGCTGGAGGACCTGGCCCGCCGAGCCGGGGAGCGCGGCGCGAGCGTCAGCGCCTGCACCGCGTTCGAGCGGGCGGCCGAGCTGAGCCAGGATGAGGAGCTCAAGGGGCGGCGGCTGCTCTCGGCCGCCGTGCACGCCACCGAGGCGGGCCAACCGCAGCGGGCCCAGCGGCTCGTCGAGGCCGCCACCGCGCTCGTGCCGGCCACGTCGGCCCGCACCACGCTCCCCAAGCTGCGGGCCAGGATCGCCCTCGACCAGGGCGCCCCGCACCTGGCCCACGACCTGCTGCTCAAGGGCGCCGCGGACGTGGCCGGCGACGACCGCGCCGCCGCGGGCCTGATGCTGGTCGAGGCGGCCCGCAACGCCAACCGGTTCGGCGACGCCGCCAGGCTCGTCGAGGCCGCCGACCGGCTGCGCGAGCTGGACCTGCGCCCGGAGGACGACCTCGACCTCGCCAGACAGGCCGCCCTGGGAACGGCGCTGCTGCTGACAGAAGGCCCCGCCGCCGCCCTGCCGATCATGCGCGAGCTGGTGTCCAAGGGCAGCCGGATCACGCCGGAAATGCACTCACGCCGGATCAACGCCTCCTACTTCGCCCTCCAGACCGGTGACTTCCAGGCCGCATGGGAGATCGCCCGCGCCGCCGCCGACGAGTGCCGCGCCAACGGCGAGCTCGGCAAGCTGGCCGTCCTCCACATCACGCTCGCCGCCAGCGAGATCTTCCTCGGCAGGTTCACGGACGCGACGGCCACCGCGACCGAGGGCCTGCACCTGACCGCCGAGACCGGCCGGCCGAGCCGGGCCGGCTGCATGCGGGGCATGCTCGCCTGGATCGCCGCCGCCCGGGGCGACGCGGACCGGTGCGCCGAGCTGGCCGCCGCCGCGCACGAGCACTACGACGCCAACGGCATCGTCAACGGCCTCGCCTGGGCCCAGTGGGCGCGGGCCCTGCTGGATCTGGGCCTGGGCCGCCACGCCGAGGTTCTGGACCGGCTGGAGACGGCCCTGGCGGGGCCGGCGCGCCACCAGTTCCAGGCCGTCCACTTCGCCCCCGACCAGATCGAGGCCGCGGCCCGGCTCGGCCTGCCCGCGGACCGGCCGCTGCGCCGCTACGAGGCGTGGGCGGAGGCGTCCGGCCAGACCTGGGCGCAGGCCGTACTGCACCGTTGCCGGGCCCTGCTCGAACCCGACGGGGAACGAGCGCACGACCACTTCCGCACCGCCGTACGGCTGCACGCCGGCGGCGGCCACCCCTGGGAGTCGGCGCGCACCGCACTGGTCTACGGCGAGCGCCTGCGCAGGGACCGGCACAAGGGCGCGGCCCGCGCCCAGCTGCGCGCCGCGCTGGAGACCTTCCAGCGCCTGGGCGCGCGGCCCTGGGCGGACCGCGCCGGCAACGAGCTGCGTGCCGCCGGCGACACCGGTCTCGTCGCAGCCGGGGCCGACGCGCTGTCGGCGCTCTCCCCGCAGGAGCTGCAGATCGTTCGCCTGGCCGCGGCCGGGCGCACCAACAAGGAGATCGGCGCGCAGCTCTTCCTCAGCCCCAAGACCGTCAGCTATCACCTGTATCGGGCCTTCCCCAAGCTCAACGTGACCAGCCGGGCCCAGCTCGCCGGCCTCGACCTGGCGTGAGCGGCTCCAGAGGGCGATGTCCTCGCCCTCCTGAACGGCGTCGGGCGAGGCCGGAGATTCGGCTGCTCGGCAACGCCGGCACGGCGGCCGTTTGTGAAGTGGCGGCGGAAGTCGCGTACCGCGCCGGTGGCCGCGACCGGGTCGCCGTCCAGGCCGGCGGCGCGGGGGCGAGGAGCGTGTGTTTCCGGAAGCTGGTCCGAACGGTTCTGTGATCTCCGAGGGCGCGTTTCCGGAAGTCATCCGCCCGGCCTACTTCCGCAATTGTGTGTTTTTCGGAAGCAAGAGGTAGGTTGAAAGCACCGAGGTCTCTTCGAGCGTTGGCATTCGGGTCTGCGTCGCCCCCGGCGAACCACTCATCGTGGCCCTCCCCTCGGGGCCTGGACAGGTCAGACGACCATGACGCCGACACTGCTCTCTCAGCGCGTACCGCTCGGCTCCGGCTCGTCCGCGATGCCGCGGGTCGATTCGGCACTACGGCTCAGTCTCCACCCTTTGCTGGATCGGCGGGCCGTCGTGAACGGGGCCTGGTGGCCCTACTCCCACGACGCGGCCGCCGAACTACCCGATCTCATCGCCGCCGTCGACCAGCGGCTGCAGCGGACCACGATGCTGGTAGGAGTGCACCGGAACGCGTGGCGGCGTATCCCGCAACGGATCCCGGCACGTGGACGGACGGTACGCGTCGGATGGTTCCGGCATGCCGACCCCCACGTGATCGTTCTGTTCTTCACCTCCGACGAGCCGGTCACCCTGCTGATGATTCCGCCGGACACCGCCGCCGGCCCTGCCGAGGCCGCGCTCAAGCTCACCGCCCGGAACACCGCCGACCTGAGTGACGATGCCATCTTCGCCCTGGCGCACCTGCCGCCCGATCCCGCTCTCCGCGCGACGGCCGAAAGCATGGCCTGCTGCGAGAGCGAGACCCGGTCCTCCACCAGCCGGCCGTCAGCGCCGGTGTAATCCACGTACCGTCCGCCGGCCGATCGAGCCGGGTTCAGCCAGAGCAGTCCCGACGGCGGACCGGAGGGCAGCTCAGCTTCTCCAAAGGGAGACTTCCATGACCGTCATCGAGACCGCGCCACTCGGCGTGGCCGACCCGTCAAAGCCGACCACCGTTCACCTGTCCGGCGAGATCGACATCTTCACCAGCGCGGCGCTTCGCCGGCAGCTGCTCGACACGCTCGACCACAGCACGAGCGTGCTCATCATCGACCTGTCGCAGGTGTCGTTCTGCGATGCCGGAGGCTTGGCCGTCCTGGTCGGTATCCAGCGCCGCGCCCGGATGATGGGCATCACCTTGGCCCTGAGCGCTCCCCGCCCGTTCATGTCCCGGCTGCTGCACATCACCGGCCTGGAGCGTGGCCTGCCGATGGTGGTGTGAGCGGGGTACGCGCCCAGGCTCCAGGCCACCGCTCTGGATCAGCTTGTCGCGCCTGGCCTTGCAGCCGGCCAGGAAATCGTCACAGTGCCAGCACGGTGCCGAGCCGGCGGATCACCTCGGCCTCGCCGGGGTCGGCGTCGTCGCCGGACGGCGCGTGTTCGGTGATGGCCGCCCCGACGACGTCGTCCACCTGGGCGAGGAGGTCGGTGAGCCGCTGCGGCCGGACGCCGTCCGGCTCCGGGTAGCAGGTCGAGCCGAAGGCGGTGGGCTCCAGGACGTCGAGGTCGACGTGCACGTACACGGGGCCGCGCAGATCGTCGAGGACGCGCTCCAGGTCGTCGACGCCGTACCTGCGCAGGCCGGTCCTCGCGAGGTACTCGTGCTCGGACGCGTCGCCCGCCCGCTCCCCGGCGATGATCACCTGCTCCGGCCGGAGCGGCCGCTCCGGCGTGAGGCCGGCCGGGCCGTCCCCGAGCAGCGCGCGCACCACCATGCCGTGGAAGGCGCCCGACGGCAGCGTAGGCGGGCTGTAGACGTCCGGGTGCGCGTCGATCCACAGGACCGTCAGAGCGTCCCCGTGGCGGGCGTGGGCGGCGTCGATCGGCGCGATGTCGACCGCGCAGTCGCCGCCGACGGTGATCACCCGGTCGTCGATGCCGGCCAGCGCCTCGCGCGCGCGCCGCTGGTTCTCCACGAGCACGTCGTACGCGCGGACCCCAGCGACCTTGTCCCCGCCGGTCTCGACCACCGGCACGGTCACCACCGCGTCGGCGGGGACGAGCGCGGCGGCACGGCGGGCGCCGGCCATCAGCCGCGGCGCGCTGCCGGACGCCGAGCCTTGCCATTGCGGTACGCAGAGCACAGTGGTCATGCGGGCGACGATACGAGGCGCCAGATCAAAGTGCTAGATCGTTCTCCAGGAGGTCCAGGTCAGGCGGGACGAGGGTGGTCGACTCCACCAGGCCCCTGAGGAGGTTGTGCAGGAGGTTGTTGTCGTACGGGCGGCCTTCCGACCGGTCGTGGCGCAGCGGGTACGGGAAGCCGGCGGCGTGGAGGCGGTGCCGGACGGCCTCGATCCGGTCCTCGATGATGCCCGCCCGCCACTTCTCCCCGGGCCGCAGATAGGCCAGCCGGGCCTCGGCCTGTTTGTACGTCAGCGGGCGCGGCGCCTCCTCGTACAGCAGGTAGCGCTCGCCCAGCACCACCAGGAGCAGGCGTTCGGTCTCGCTGAGGCCCCAGATCTTCGGCGGGTTGGTCGCGGCCGCGTGCAGGTCGGTCTGGGGATTGCCGTAGACGCCCGTGACGTGGAGCTCCACCAGGTGCTGACGGTAGCCGGAGCCCCTGATGAACAGCGGGGTGTAGCCCGGCTCCAGCGGCACGGGGTCGGTGGACCTGTGCATCAGCTGGCCGCGCGGCAGGCGGATGAGCTGCTGTCCCAGGTTGCGCAGCCACCACCGGCTGTCCTCGTACGTCACCTCGGCGTGCAGGCGGCTCACCGACTGGTCGTCCGCGCCCACCCGCAGATCGACGTTCGGGCGCTGGTCGCGGCCGAAGCGGACGTGGCGGCCGGGGCGGGGCGCGACCCTGATGCCGCCCATGACGGTGCGGGCGTGCAGGGTGCCCGGGGCGGCCGGGTCCACGCCGTGGGCGAGGCTGGGGGGAGCGCTCATTTGTTCGCCTCCTGAGTGCTTGTCGGACGCAGCCGTATGATGCCCCAACCTGTCCGGGACCCTCCCCGGATGCGCGGCCCGGATGTCAATGTCACCCACCTCAGCGGTCACTTCCATGGAAACCCTTGCCGCATCCGGATCGTAGTCGTACCGTCACGGATAGCGTTTCCCGGGATATGGAGGTGGAGCTGTGGGGAGGCACGAATGCGGGCGTCTCGCGAACGGGGAGGTGTGATGTTCACGCACATCGCGTGGCGGCTCGACGCGATGATCGCGGCGATCACGGACCATCGGCCGCCGCTCACCCGCCCGATCGAGCAGGCGCTGCGGGCGGTCCCGCGCCACTGGTTCGTGCCGCCGGTGGGGGAGTCGCCCGAACGCGACGGGCGAAGCGCGCCGATCGACCGGGAGGCCGACCCGCCGGCCTGGTGGGACGCCGTCTACGCCGGCCGCCCGATCGTCGCCCCCGACGGGTGCTCGTGTCCCGCGCCCAGCGCGGTCGCCGACCTGCTGGAGCTGCTCGGGCCGGTGCCGGGGCAGAGGGTGCTGGAGGTGGGCACGCGTACGGGATGGACCGCCGCCCTGCTGTGCCGGCTGGTCGGGCAGTCGGGGAGCGTGACCTCCATCGAGGCGGACCCCACCGTGGCCGAGCGGGCCGCCAAGAACCTGGCCGCCGCGGGAGCGCTCCCGCACCTGGTCGTGGGTGACGGCAGGGCGGGCTGGGCCGAGCGGGCGCCGTACGACGGGGTGCACGCGACGTACGCCGTGCGGACCGTGCCGTACGCCTGGATCGCGCAGACCAGGCCGGGCGGGGTGGTGGTCGCGCCATACGGCGACGGGCACGCCCTGCGGCTCGTGGTCGGGCCGGACGGCACGGCCGGCGGCCGGTTCTCCCCGCTCACGACCATGACGTGGACGCGGCGCGACACCCCGCCGGGCGCCGTCCTGACCGAGGACGTCCTCGCCGAGCCGGGCGACGCCCGCCGGACGTGGGCGGACTGGGGCGAGCCGGAGCGGGAGCGGTTCGGCGTGACGATCACGCCCGACGGGCAGCGGGTCTGGCTGGACAGCCCCGAGCGGGTGATCGGCTGACCCCGCTGAAATTCGGTTGACCCCGCGCGGAGCCCGTCAGAAGGATGCGGGGGTGCAGATCGAGTTCACGCGATTCTCCCCGGACGACGTCGAAGCGCTCGTCGGCTTCCTCACCGGGCACGAATGGCCCTTTCACGCGGGCGTCCAGGACGCCGGGACCGTGCGCGAGCGCGCCGCGGACGGCCGCTACGACGACGAGGAGTCCAGGACGTTCTGGGTGCTCGCCGACGGGCAGCGCGCGGGCCTGGTCCGGCTGCAGGACCTCGCCGACGACACCCCCCTGTTCGACCTGCGGATCGGGCAGGAATGGCGGGGCCGGGGCCTCGGCGCCGCGGCGGTCGCCTGGCTGACCGGATACCTCTTCACCGAGCTGCCGCGGATCAACCGGATCGAGGGCACGACCCGCCAGGACAACCACGCGATGCGGGCGGTCTTCCGCAAGAGCGGATACGCCAAGGAGTCGCACTACCGGGAGTCGTGGCCGGGCCTGGACGGCACGGTCCACGACGCCGTCGGCTACGCGATCCTGCGCCGCGACTGGCTCTCCGGCACGGTGACGCCTCCCGACTGGGACGACGAACCCCGCTGACCGCGGGCGGTGCGCCTGGCCGGAGACCGGCCAGGCGCGGGGGTCAGGAGGTCTTGCGGGGGCGGTGGCGGGCGACGGCGCGGGCGTGGGCCTCGGTCAGGAGGGGGCGGGCCTGCTCGCCCGGGTTCACGATGGCGATCCAGCCCTGGGCCGCGTACTTGGGGTGGGGCAGGACGCGGTCCTCGGCCGTGTAGTCGACCTCGGAGCCGTCGCCGGCGAGCCGCTGGAGGGTGGCGCGCCCGACGGCGATGTTGAGCCGGAACACGCCCGGCCTGTTCAGGTCGGAGAAGGTGTCCCAATCCGGGTAGTCCTTGATGATGATCGTGGCGAACGGCTGCCTGGGGTGGGTCTCCAGGGTGCCTTCCGGGTCGTAGAAGAAGAACGTGTCGCCCCAGGCCACCTCGGGGGCTTCGCTGTTCTCCTCGATGGTCTGGGTCACGACTCCGGGGAAACCGGACACGAACTCGATGATCTCGCTCTCAGTCATGCCTTCAAGTGTTTCATTGCACCACCCTGTGAGACTTTCCGCGCTGAACAGGCCATTTGCCAGGTGAAAGCCTCAAACCGCGTACCTATGCGGCAGTCTGGAGACCATGTCGGAGACACACCTTCCCGGGGGTTTCGTCAACGCCGTCGTCCGGGTCGGCGACACCGTCCGCCGCACCCCCGGGCAGCGGGCCGCGTACGTGCACGAGCTGCTGCGCCTCTTCGAGCGGAGCGGGTGGGCGGGCGCGCCCCGGTTCCTGGGCCTCGACGGGCGCGGGCGGGAGATCCTGAGCTTCCTGGACGGCCACGTGGCCTGGGAGGACGTCCAGCCGGACGGGGTCGCCTCGGACGAGAGCCTGGCGCGGGCGGCGGAGCTGGTGCGGGAGTTCCACGACCTGACCGCCGGCACCGCACTGGCCAGGGAGGAGGAGGTGGTCTGCCACAACGACCTGTCTCCCAAGAACACCGTCTACCGGGGCGAGGAGTTGCGGCCGGTGGCGTTCATCGACTGGGACCTGGCGGGGCCGGGACGGCGCGTCCACGACGTGGCGCACGTCTGCTGGCAGTACGCGGGCCTGGGCCCGCTGATCGCCGACCCGGCCGACGCGGCCCGGCGCGTGCGGCTGATCTGCGACGCCTACGGGCTGCGGGAGCGCGGGGAAGTGGTCGAGACGATCCTGTGGTGGCAGGACAGATGCCGGCGCGGCATCGAGCAGGAGGCCGCGGCGGGGCTGGCGCACGCGGTCAGGCTGCGCGAGCAGGGGGTGGTGGCGCAGGTGCGCGCCTGCCACGACTGGGTCGCCGCGCACCGCGCCGGGTTCGAGCGGGCGCTGCGCCAGGGCTAGGGAGTGACGGCCTGGGCGGGATGCCCGGGGGAGGGCTCCTCGATCGGGACGTAGTCGTGGCGCATGCCGTGGTCCCCCAGCCAGCGCCGCAGCCCGGCGACGGCGTCCGGATTGGCCGACACCTGGGCCGCGTACTCCGACAGCGCCACCTCCTCCCCGTCGTCGAACAGCAGCCGCGCCGGCCCCGACCACGACAGCGTCCACTTGGCCTCGCCGAGCTGGATCAGCACCGCCTCCAGCGCCTGCCCCAGCACCCCGGCGAGCAGGGTCTCCGAGGCGTTCCAGCCCTGCTCGCGCAGGACGGCCTCCAGCTCCGCCTGCCGGCCGCGGGCGATCGCCTCGAAGGCGGCGTCCAGGTACGGCCGCGCGGCCCCCATCACCCGCTGGCCGGCCACCGCCAGGTCGTGGAGGGCGTCGGCGTTGCGGCCCGCGTACATGGCGTGCGCCACCAGCTCCTCCCACGCCACCGGCCGCAGCCCGGTCAGCGCCTCCGGCGTCCACATGGACTGCTCCACGGCCTGCACCGCCACGTTCGCGTCGCGCAGCAGCGTCAGGGCCGAGCGCGGGTCGGGGACGTGCGGCGGCTCCGGCAGGTGCTCGATGGCGGCCAGGCGCTCGGCCAGGCTCGGGTGGGAGTCGTACGGCGAGACCTCCTGCGGCTCCTCGCCCAGCTTGGCGATCTCGGCCTGCCGCTCGGAGTCGCTCATGAGCGCGTGGAAGCCCCCGAACACCGAGACGGGCCTGGTGCCGCCCGCGCCGGTGAGCGAGAGGTAGTTGGCGACGTAGAGGTCCCAGCCGGTCGCGGTGGCCTGGATCTTGCGCAGCGCGCCCGCCATGGCCTGCCGCCCGCCGATCGCGACCGCGAACTGGTCGGCCTCCAGCTCCTGCTTGCGCGAGACGGCCTGCGAGACCCGCAGGTAGAACTTGGCGTACCAGGTGAACAGGCGCTGGACGAACGGGTGGTTGTGCAGCCCCTGGACGGTGGCGAGGAGCGCGACCCGCCCCCGGTAGACCGGCGCGCCCAGCCGCGTGTGCGCGCCGCTGTAGTGGCCCAGCTCGTGTCCCAGCACCGCGCGCATCTCGTCCACCGTCAGCGTCTGCAGCAGCGGCAGCCCGATGAACATCCGCCGCCGCGTCGCCTTCATCCCCAGCCAGCGCGTGTCCTCCGACACGGCCGCGTTGACCTCCGCCACCAGCCGGATCTCGTCCGGCGGCGCCGTGCGCACGCGCTGGGCGAGCTCCTCGACCGTCTGCCACAGCACGGGCTCGTGCTCGCGCCCGATCGGCACGCCCGGCTGCTCGCCGCCCTGTCGGCGGCTCACCACGAACAGGGCCCGTACGAGCGCGCCCGCGACCAGGGTGAGGACGATCGCGGCCTTGAGGGCGTTGGCGTGGAAGTCCACGAGGAGCAGGACGTCGAAGAAGACGGCGGCCACCAGGAAGAGGCCGACCAGAACGTAGAAGCCGGCGAGCAGGATGAAGGCCAGCACTGCTCGGAACGCTGTCGTCATGGGGTGAGGGCTCCCGGGGAAGGGGTTCTCGCGAGGCTCGACCTTAGCGGAGACCGGAAACTGGATAAAATCACCAAAGCAATGCCGTACTACGATGATCACGATCAGGAGCGCTGGATTCCGGAACCTCCCGGCAATCCTGAGCGCTCCGCGTTCGAGCGCGACCGCGCCCGCGTGCTGCACAGCGCCGCCCTGCGCAGGCTTGCCGCGAAGACGCAGGTCGTCGGCCCTGCCGAGTCCCTCGGCGGCGGCCAGCACATCCCGCGCACGAGGCTCACGCACTCCCTCGAATGCGCTCAGGTCGGCAGGGAGATGGGCGCCACGCTCGGCGTCGATCCCGACCTGGTGGAGACCGCGTGCCTGGCGCACGACCTGGGGCACCCGCCGTTCGGCCACAACGGGGAGATGGCGCTCAACGCGCTGTCGGCCTCGTGCGGCGGCTTCGAGGGCAACGCGCAGAGCCTGCGCCTGCTCACCAGGCTGGAGGCCAAGGTCCTCACGGAGGACGGCCGCAGCGCCGGGCTCAACCTGACGCGGGCGGCGCTCGACGCTTCCATCAAATATCCCTGGACATGCGAAAAATCTGCAAAATTCGGCGTATATGACGATGATCTACCTGTGTTCCGGTGGATCCGGGACGGCGCGCCGGACGGGAGGGTGAGCTTCGAGGCGCAGATCATGGACTGGGCCGACGACGTCGCCTACTCCGTGCACGACCTCGAGGACGCGCTCCACTCCGGCCACGTCACCCCGGAGGCGCTGCGCTCGCCCATCGAGCGCACGCTGGTGTGCGAGACCACCCGCACCTGGTACGCCCCGAACGCCGACCTCGGCGAGCTGGAGGAGATCTTCGCCAAGCTGATCACCGACCCGCTCTGGCCGCGCCGCTTCGAGGCCACGCTCGCCGACCTGGCCGGGCTCAAAGCCCTCACGAGCGGCCTCATCGGCCGCTTCTGCCGCTCGGCCCAGACCGCCACCAAGGAGGTGTACGGCTCCCGCCACCGCGCCGACCTCGTCGTGCCCCGCGCCACCCGCCTGGAGTGCGCCCTGCTCAAGGGCGTCACCGCCCACTACGTCATGGCCACCAGGGACCACAACGCCAACCAGGCCAGGCAGCGCGAGCTCATCAGCGAGCTGGCCTCGATGATCACGCTGGGCGCGCCGGGCACGCTGGAGCCCGCCTTCAGGCCCGCGTTCCTGAACGCCGCCGACGACGCGGCCCGCGTCCGCGTGGTGATCGACCAGATCGCCTCGCTCACCGACACCTCGGCGGTGGCGTGGCACCGCAGGCTCTCCCGCTGACCAAGTTTCCCCATGAGCCGCTACACCCGGCTTTCCCCATGACCCGCACGGGCGGATACTGCGCCCATGGCCACATATGTGATCGTCGGTGCCGGACTCGCGGGGGCCAAGGCCGCGGAGACGCTGCGCGAGGAGGGCTTCGACGGCGAGATCGTGCTGATCGGCGCGGAGAACGAACGGCCCTACGAACGACCGCCCCTGTCCAAGGAGTACCTGCAGGGCAAGAGCGAGCGCGAGAGCATCTTCGTCCACGGCCCCGAGTGGTACGCGGACAACGCCGTCGACCTGCGGCTCGGCACGCGCGTCACGCGCATCGAGCTCGACAGGCACCTGGTCAGGCTCGGCGACGGGTCGCGCCAGCCGTACGACAAGTTGCTCATCGCCACCGGCGCCACGCCGCGACGCCTGCCGGGGCCCGCGTACTACCTGCGTACCGTGCACGACAGCGAGGCGCTCAAAGAGCGCCTGGCCGGCGCCAGCAGCGTGCTCATCGTCGGCGCGTCCTGGATCGGGCTGGAGACCGCGGCGGCCGCCCGCGCGGCCGGCTGCGAGGTCACCGTCGTCGAGCCCGAGCCCACCGCGCTCAACCGGCCGCTCGGCAACGAGCTCGGCGACCTGTTCGCCCGCCTGCACCTCAGCAAGGGCGTGGACCTGCGCTTCGGCACCGCCGCCGCCGAGATCACCGAGACGGGCGTGCGGCTCAGCTCGGGCGAGCGCCTCGCCGCCGACTTCGTCATCGCCGGCATCGGCGCCGTGCCCGAGGTCGGGCTCGCCCGTGACGCCGGGCTCGACGTCGGCCAGGGCATCCGCACCGACGCCGCGCTGCGCACCTCGCACCCCGACGTGTTCGCCGCCGGCGACGTGGCCGAGTCCTTCCACCCCCTGTACGGGCGCCGGCTGCGCGTCGAACACTGGGCCAACGCCCTGCACGGCGGCCCCGCCGCCGCCCGCTCCATGCTCGGCCAGGACGTGGTCCACGACCGGATCCCGTACTTCTACACCGACCAGTACGAGCTGGGCATGGAGTTCTCCGGCGACATCGAGGGCTACGACGAGATCGTCTACCGCGGCGAGCCGGAGAGCCTGGAGTTCATCGTGTACTGGCTGCGCGAGGGCCGCGTGATCGCCGGCATGAACGTCAACGTCTGGGACGTCGTGGACGAGATCCAGGAGCTCATCAGGTCACGCGTCATCGTCAACCAAAAGGAGCTGTCGACGGGGTGATGGTGACCACGCCCGGGTCGGTGCGCTTCGGCTTCGGCTCCTGGGTCTTGCCGGCCTGCGGGACCTTCTTCGTCCCGCCGCACTGCACGGCGCAGGCCGGCGTCTCGCCCAGCTTGCCGCGCAGCGCCAGCGTCTTGTCCCTGGGCGAGTACGTGCGGTTGCCCGTCGCCCAGGCGTCGAGGTAGTCCCACGGTTCGACCATGCCCCTGCGTACCCACCAGAAGGCCGGGCCCGTCTTCCACGAGATCGCGAAGTAGAGGTTGGGCCCGGTGTCGCGGGCGTTGCCCGTCCGGCCCACGCGTCCGAGCAGCTGGCCCGCCTTGACCCGGACGCCCGGCTTGACGCCGTCGGCGACCGAGTCGAGGTGACCGCCGAGGTAACGCACGCCGTCCTCGCCGATGATCGTGACGAACCTGCCCTCGCGGGTGGCCCCCGCGTCGGTGGACGGGCTCCACCTGTCCTGGAGGTTCACCTCGTCCACGACGCCGCCGATCGGCGCCACGAACGCGCATCCCTGCGGCGCCCAGATCGTCGTCTTGGGCAGTACGAGGAGTTTGCGCTGGTAGGTCGTCTTGCAGCCCTTGACCGGGAAGGTGTACTCGTACTTCGACAGCTTCGGCGGCGGCACCTTCACCGGGTCGTCGCCCTTGGGCGGCTGCTCGGCCGCCTGGTGCTCGGGCTCCGCCGATTCGCCGGACTGCGCGGCGGCCGGGGGGCTCGTGGCCGGCGGGGTGGAGGGCGACGTCGCGTTGACCCCCGCCAGGCCGGTGGCCTGGGAGCAGGCGCCGGTCAGCAACAGGGCGGCCGTGACGGCCGCCCATCGTCCGAGATGCCCCGTACGCATGATCTCCACCCGTGTCACCGTTTCCACCGACAACCTTTACCTTTGTAGCCGACCGGGAGCCCCCGCAGAGCCGGTTTCCCCCTTTAGCAACCGACAGGTAATGTCCGCCTACCCCGTACCGGGGCCGCGCGGGGCGGAACCGTCGGTGGGGCGGAATAGACTCACCGGCGTGGCTGGCCGGATCCGTGATGTCGACATCGCGCTCGTACGCGAGCGTTCACCCATCGCCGACGTGATCGGCGAGCACATCCAGTTGCGCAACGCAGGGGGCGGCAACCTCAAGGGCCTGTGCCCCTTCCACGACGAGAAGAGCCCGTCCTTCAACGTCACCCCCGAGCGCGGGATGTACTTCTGCTTCGGCTGCTCCGAGGGCGGCGACGTGATCACGTTCGTCGAGAAGATCGAGCATCTGTCGTTCGGCGAGGCGGTCGAGCGGCTGGCGCAGCGGGCCGGGATCACGCTGCAGTACGAGCAGGGCGGCTACGTCCCCCGGCGCGACCACGGCGAGCGGGCCCGGCTGATCGAGGCGCACAAGGCGGCGGCGGAGTTCTACGCCGACAAGCTGCTCGTGCCCGACGCGGCGGCCGGGCGGCGGTTCCTGTCGGAGCGGGGCTTCGAGCGGGCCGACGCCGAGCTGTTCGGGGTGGGCTACGCGCCGGCCGAATGGGAGGCGCTGACGCGGCATCTGCTGGGGCGCGGGTTCACCACCGAGGAGCTCGTCAAGGGCGGGCTGGCCAAGGAGGGCCGGCGGGGGCCCATCGACCGCTTCAGGGGGCGGCTGATCTGGCCCATCAGGGACGCCACGGGCGATGTGATCGGGTTCGGCGCGCGGAAGTTGCTCGATTCCGATGATGGTCCGAAATATCTGAATACGCCTGACTCGCCGCTTTACAAGAAGAGCCAGGTGCTTTATGGGATTGATCTCGCCAAACGGGAGATCTCCAAGCGTGCCCAGGCCGTGATCGTCGAAGGCTATACCGATGTGATGGCCTGCCATCTGGCCGGCGTGCCGACGGCGGTGGCCACCTGCGGCACGTCGTTCGGCGAGGAGCACATCAAGATCCTGCGCAGATTCCTGCTCGACCAGGCCGAGTTCCGGGGCGAGGTGATCTTCACCTTCGACGGCGACGCGGCCGGGCAGAAGGCGGCGCTGCGGGCGTTCGCCGACGAGCAGAAGTTCGTCACCCAGACCTACGTCGCGGTGCAGCCCGACGGGCTCGACCCGTGCGACCTGCGGGTCAAGCAGGGCGACGCGGCCGTGCGGGACCTCATCGCGAGCCGGGAGCCGCTCTTCCAGTTCGCGATCAGGAGCACGATCTCCCGCTACGACCTGCGCAGCAACGAGGGCAAGATCGCCGCGCTCGACGCCGCCGCGCCGATCGTGGCCGGCATCAAGGACGTCGGGCTGCGCAAGCGCTACGCCATCGACCTCGACCGGTGGCTGGGGTTCATGGACGAGCGGTTCGTGATGCAGCGCATCGCCGAGGTGGGCGGGGCGCAGCAGGGCCGCCCGCGGCGCGCGCCCAAGGCGGCGCCCGTCGATCCGAGCGTGCGGGTGGAGGGGGAGCTGCTCAAGCTCGCCGTGCAGCGCCCGGCGCTGCTCGGGCCCCGCTTCGACGCGCTCGACCCGCAGGCGTTCACGGCTCCCGACCACGTGATGCTCCACAAGGTCATCCTCGCCGCGGGCGGCGTGGCCGCCGGCGCCTACGGCGGGCGCGAGTGGGTCGACCGGCTGCTGGAGCACGCGCACGAGGAGGGGGCGCGGGGGCTGGTGACCCGCTTCGCGGTGGAGCCCATCCAGGCGGACGCGCACGCCGAGGAACGCTACGCCGGCGCCATGCTGGCGGCCATCGAGGCCATCGCCGTCGACCGGGCCATCGCGCAGGCGAAGTCGCGGATGCAGCGGCTCAATCCGGTGGAGGAGCAGCAGGAGTACAACAAGCTGTTCGGGGAGCTGGTGGCGCTGGAACAACAGCGCCGCGTCCTCCGCGACCGCGCCGCCGGCAGCTGACCCCACCCCCACCGCCCACGACTCCTGCCCACCCGCCAACCGGCCACCCGACCGCCCCAGCAACCCCAACCCGCTGCATGACCACCGGGCCCGCCGGCGCCCCGGGCACTCGACCACCCGCCCTGCGCCGCCCGCGTCTGTGGTCGCTCGGTCGGTGGTGTCGCCCGTCGTGGCGCGCTCACCTCGGCCCGGTACGCCACCGAGGCCGACGGGACGCGGGCCGACGAGGTGGCGGACGATCCGGCGCCGTTCGAGGTCAGCGGGACGGCGGCACCATCGCCTACGTCAGGGCCCGCCACGGCCGGGTGGTCGTCGCGCGGTGGCCGGGCGGCAAGGCGACCGTGCTGCCCTTACGGCACGCGGGGGTGCCTAAGTGAGAGCGAGTCGCCTTGCCGTCGTGGCCGCGCTGCTGGCGCGGTTCGCGATCACGTCGGCCGCGGGGGCCGCGAGCGACCCGATCCGCTACGCGGCGCCGCTCAAGGGCAGGACGCTCCAGGTCGTGCTCCGCAGCGGCGCCACGCGCACGGTGCGGGCGCTGGGGGAGGGACACATGCCGGTCGCGGTGAGCGCCGACGGGGCCCGGATGACGTACTTCAGGGCCGGGGACAGGGCCCTGGTGACCTACCCCTCCGGCAGGCGCGTGGGATCGATCAGGCAGCCCAGGAACGAGGTGGGCGTGGACGAGACGACGCTGGCCTGTTTCGGCAACGACGGCTCCAACCGGGGCCGCGTGTTCGACGCCGTCACCGGGAAGAAGATCGGCTCGCTGCCAGCCCCCGTCAACTGGCACCCGGCCGGGTTCAGCGGCGGCGGCGGTGAGGTGCTGCTCGTCCGGAGCGGCTCGACCACGGAGCTGCGCGGGCGCGTGCTGCGCCGCGACACGCCGCCCCAGCTCGTGGGCTTCGACCTGCCCGCGTGGGAGGGCGACGGCAAGGTGGCGGCGCCGGCGGCCGACGGGCGCAGGATCGCCGTGTACGTGCCGGGCCAGGCCCCGGGCCTGGTGGTGTACGACCTGGCGAGCAGGCAGGCAGGCGAGAAGATCGCCGTACGGAAGCCCGCGGCCGCCACCTGGACGGGCGAGCGGGAGGTGACGCTCCGCGTGGACGGCGGCGGCCGGACGCGGCGGGTCAGGGTCGACGTGGACAGCGGCGCGAGCCAGGTCGCCCGACGACTACCGAACCCCTGTGAAGCGGGCATACCACGCGGGCGGTTGATAACAGTTCGGCCGCGATGACAAGCGGGATACCAGGGCGGTTGACCAGGGAACTGGCGCGGTCCAATAAGCGGCAAAGAGGAGGGGCGACGACTTCCGGGCAGCAAAAGAGTTGCGTCCGGCCGGGGGGTGGTGCCGGGCGCCGGGAATCAGACCGCGTAATTGACTTTACTTTCCTGATCAAACTCCGGCTAAACCTTTAAGTGATCTCAATTCGGTAAGGACGTTGGTCTTACCTTCGGTGACAAAAATGGGTCTGCCATTTGATGGAACCAATACTGCAGACTGTCTCCCGTGGGTGCATCGGTTCTGCCAAGTAGTCCGCCGTCGGTAGATCAGGTGGCGGATCTCGTCGCGAAGGGAAGAGAGCGCGGGAGCGTAACCGTCGATGACGTCGCAGCCGCGCTTGACCGATCCGAGTTGCCGTCCGACGCGCTGGAACGCGTCGTGCGCATGCTCGCCGAGAACGGCGTGGAGGTCCTCGAGCCCCAGGGCGACGAGGAGACCACCCGCGCCGATGAGGAAGACGTTGGCAAGCGGGCGCCGACCAGCGATCTGGTCCGTATTTATCTACGGGAGATCGGCCGCGTGCCTTTGCTGACCGCAGAGGAGGAGGTGGAGCTCGCCAAGTCGATCGAAGCCGGTCTGTTCGCCGAGGACAAGCTGGGCAGCGGGGTCTCGCGCCTGGCCTTTCCGGAGTTCAGGGAGCTCGTCTGGCAGGGCACCCGGGCCAAGCAGCGGCTCATCGAGGCCAACCTCAGGCTCGTGGTGTCGATCGCCAAGCGGTACGTGGGCCGCGGCATGCTGTTCCTGGACCTGATCCAGGAGGGCAACCTCGGGCTCATCCGGGCGGTCGAGAAGTTCGACTACACGAAGGGCTACAAGTTCTCCACCTACGCCACCTGGTGGATCAGGCAGGCGATCACCAGGGCCATCGCCGACCAGGCGCGGACGATCCGCATCCCCGTGCACATGGTGGAGACCATCAACAAGCTCGTGCGCGTGCAGCGCCAGCTCCACCAGGACCTCGGCCGCGAGCCGATTCCCGAGGAGATCGCCAAGGAGATGGACCTCCCTGTCGATCGCGTGGTGGAGATCCAGCGCATCGCCCAGGAGCCGGTGTCGCTGCAGTCGCCGATCGGTGAGGAGGACTCCGATCTCGGTGACTTCATCGAGGACGCCGACGCCGTCGTGCCCATGGAGGCTGCGGCCTTCATCATGCTGCAGGACCAGCTCGACGACATCCTGGCCACGCTGTCCGACCGCGAGCAGCGCATCATCCAGCTCCGCTTCGGCCTCGCCGACGGCCATCCGCGCACGCTGGAGGAGGTGGGCAGGGAGTTCGGGGTCACGCGGGAGCGCATCCGGCAGATCGAGTCGAAGACCCTGGCCAAGCTCCGGCATCCGACGCGGGCGCAGATGCTGAGGGACTATCTGGACTGATCCGGAGGGTCCCAAGGGAACGGGCCCGGGCGCCTCGCCCGGGCCCTTCCCATGTCCGCGGCCGTCAGGAGCAGCCCTCGAACTGCGGCACCGCGACCGTCGACAGGTCCAGCCCCGACTTGCCGAACCACCGGTGCAGCAGCCGCGCGGCCGTCCCGTCCTGGTACATGTCGGTGATCGCCCGGTTGACCGCCTCGCACCCGGGCACGTCGCTCCTGCGCATGCCCACCCCGGTGCGCTGCTCGTTGAACTGCGCGTTGGCCAGCTTCAGCCCCGTTCCGTCCTGGTTGGCCAGGCCCGCCAGGATGACGTCGTTGGTGGTGACGGCGTCGACCTGCTTGCTCTTCAGCGCCGTCAGGCACGCCTTGTAGTCGTCGAACGGCACCAGCTGCGCCGGCACCTCGCGCTCCTGCACGACCCGCTGGGCCGCGTTCGAGCCCTTGACCGCGCAGATCCTGCGGCCCTTGAGGTCGCGCACGTTCTTGATGGTCTCGTCGGGCCGCTGCAGGATGTCCTGGTAGGAGACGTGGTACGGCCCCGCGAACAGCACGTCCTTCTTGCGCTCCTGGTCGATCGTGAACGTGGCCAGCACCAGGTCGGCCTTGCCGTCGGTGATCACCTTCGCCCGGTCGGCGGCCAGCACCCCGATGTAGGAGGCCTGCTTGTGCAGCTTGCGCGCGATGTAGGCGGCCACGTCCACGTCGAAGCCCTCGAACC
This sequence comes from Nonomuraea jabiensis, assembly GCF_014204795.1. Lineage (GTDB taxonomy): Bacteria > Actinomycetota > Actinomycetes > Streptosporangiales > Streptosporangiaceae > Nonomuraea > Nonomuraea jabiensis. Next base: position 5,770,961 of record NZ_JACHMB010000001.1, read on the forward strand.
TGCCGTCGGGGCGGCGGAACCCGACCGACGGCAGGTCCGGCCGTACCGCGATGACGATCTGCTCCTTGTCCAGGACCGATTCCTGCCCGTCCGTGCCGCAGCCCGCGACGACCGTCGCGACCAGGGCCAGCACCGCCGCCAACGCCCGCTTCACCGGTACTCCTTGAGTCGTGGCCACACCCCTGCGATCACCAGCAGGCCGATCGCGCCGATGGCGAACGGCAGCAGCCGCCACAGGTTGTCCAGCGAGCCCTCGCCGGTCGTGATCGCCCGCGTGAACACGGCCTGGTGCCCGGCGGACAGCGACACCAGCGCGCGGTCATAGGCGTCGAACGCCTGGGCCACCGGCCCGAGCCGCTCGGCGACCGCCTCGTTGGTCCTGCCGGCGGCCACCAGCTCGCGGAACTTCCCGTCGGCGGCCTGGAAGCTCCGGTACGCCTCCATCGCCTGGTCGCCCTGCGTGCCGACGAGCTCGGGCCCCAGCAGGCCGAGGACGTCGTCGTCGCCCTTGACGACCTGGTCGTGGTAGGTCCGCAGGTTGCCCGCCTTGAGGTAGACGACCGACATCGCCTTGTCCAGGAACGTGTGCTCGTAGGTGTCGGCCCACTCCTTGTCGAGCAGGTAGCGGCTCTGGTCGCCCTGCATGCTGTTGCTGATCGAGCGCGCCTTGGCCAGCGTCAGCACCGAGTCGAACCCGGCCGACTTAGCCGTGCGCAGCGCGTTCTCGTCCTGCGAGAGCACGTTCGTCCCGATGAGCAGCGCGGCCGCGGTCGTCACGGTGGCGACCAGCAGCGCCGGGCCGAACACCCGGCGGAAGCGCCGCGCGAGGAAGACCTGCAGCCAGATCAGGCAGCCCAGCGCGAGCAGCCCGGCCACCACCACGGCGACCCGCAGCAGGGGCACCATGACGGCCTTGTCGTCGTAGGTGGCGCGCACGATCGTGCCGCTCTCCAGGGTCAGGTTGTACGCCTGGGGCAGCAGCTCGACCCGCATCAGCTTGGTGGCCTCGCGGTAGGTGAGCACCACGTCCTGGGGCGGCGGCCCCGGCGCGTGCTTGGACCGCTCGTCCAGCAGCAGCGCCTGGCCGGTCAGCCGTTCGTAGCGGCCCAGCCGGTCGAGCACCGAGTGGACCGTCTCCTGCTCCGCCTTGGTGTCGGCCAGCGACAGTGCCTGCATCAGCGCCTCGTTGGCCCTGGACCGCGCCGCCTCGTAGCGGTCGAGCGCCTGCGCGCGCTGCGGCGCGTACTGGTCGCCCATCACCAGCACGTTGGCCACCTGCGCGTCCATGTCGCTCAGCGCCAGGTACAGATCGGCGGTGGCGACCACCTGCGGGCCCGCGTCGCGCCCGATGACCTGCAGGCCCTCGCGGGCGGTCGTGCTGCCGACCGCGAGCGCGCCGAAGAGCAACGCCAGCGAGGCGACGGTGATGCCGGTGATGACCCGGATCCTGCCGGGCACGCTCCGCCGCGCCGGCGGCGGGCCGCCCGCCGCCGGCACCGCGGGCGCCTGGGGCGCCTGGGGCTGTGCGAGGGTCACGGCGTGCCCTCCCTGATGGTGATGACGGTCCACGCGCCCAGGTGGATCCGGTCGCCCGCGCCGACCCTGACGGGCACGTTGACCTTGACGGGCCTGCCGTTCACCTGGGTGCCGTTGGAGGAGCCGGGGTCGACCAGCAGCCACGAGCCGTCCGGCTGCGCCAGCAGCACGGCGTGCAGGTGGGAGACGCCCGGGTCCTCGGGCGGCCCGGTCAGGTCGATCTCGGGGGCCACGTTCCTGGCCCTGCTGCGCCGCCCGATGCGTACCTGCTCGCCCACCAGCGCGAACGAGCGCTCGGGGCAGTACGGCGGGAACGCCATGGCCGCCGCGTCGGGCCCGCCCTCGGCGACGACCTTCTCGTAGTAGGTCCGGTCGGCCGCCGTGACGGCCTCGAACCGCACCCCTGTCACGGGGACCGAGACGGGCGCGCTGCCGCCGGTGAAGTCGTGCCCGCACACCTCGCAGAACTGCCCGGCACGCGGCGTCTGGCAGACCGGGCACGCCTCCACCGACGGGCCCGGAGCCTGGGGCTGGGGCGCGGCCGCGGGCGCGCCCCCCATCTGGGCGCCGCAGACGTCGCAGTAGTCGTCGGCGCCTGACGGGTGCCCCTGCGGACAGGTGGCCATCAGTTTCCTTCCTTGCGCAGCCGGCTGGTACGGACGGAGCCGGTGTCGAGCTCGAGCTCGTCGGCCTTGTCCACGTTCCTGCGCAGCCTGGCCGTGCCGGTGGCCGGATCGACCTCGACCACCTTCTCCAGCAGCCTGGCCGTGTCCTCGCGGCCCGACTGGGCGGCCAGCTGCTGGGCCTTGGCCAGGCGGGCGGTCGCGGTGTCGACGTCGCCCATGGCCCGGGCGCTGAGGCCGTCCTGGATGAGCTCGTGCAGCTCGGCCTGGCCGGTGTAGTGGGCGACCTTGCCGTTGATCCGGGTGGACTGCGCCAGGTCGTCGGTCCACTGGGCGAGCACGTTGCCGCTGGCCAGGACCTCCTGGGTGTCGGGGCGTACGAGCTTGACCCAGCCGGCCCTGATCTCGTGCCCGATCTGCCCCGGCGGCACCTCCACGCAGATGTGGTACTCGCGCTCCTCCGTGCCCCAGGAGCCGGTCGGGTAGTCGCCGGTCAGCGGGTTCACGTCGGTGCGCTTGCCGGTCAGGTCGAGCAGCGTGGGGGAGACCTGCTTGACGAACTTCAGCGTCGCGGTCTGCGGCACCCACACCCGCAGCGACAGCTCGGCCACGGTCTTGCTCATCGACGTCTGCGTCAGCCTGCGGAAGAACTCCGACAGATCCCCTTGGTTGCGTACGTAGTCGAACGAGCCGAGCATGGCCTCCGCGACCTTCCGCAGCTCGGCGGGCACCCAGTCCTCGCCGATCCCCAGGGAGTCGCAGACGAACTTGCCGCTCCAGCCCGCCAGCACCGAGGCGAACACCTCGGGCCGCTCGTTGTTCTGGCCGTCGGTCATCAGCAGCGCGTGCCGGATCGCCGACGGGTGCGCCGCGAGGAGATGCCCGGCCAGCTTCAGCCACTCGCCCATGGCGGTGCCGCCGTGCGCGCTCAACCGGCTGATCGCCCGCTCGGCCTCGGCCCTGGTGGCCGGGCTCGCCTTGACCAGGTTGGCGTTGCCGCCGGGGTAGACGACCTTGGCCCGCTCGGTGCCGGCGACCACCGCGAAATACACCCCGTCGCGCAGGGTGTGGACGGCGGCCGTGGCCGCCTGCCTGGCCTCGCGGATCTTGCTGCCGCTCATCGAGCCGGACGTGTCAATAATGATCACTTCGGCAGCCTCGGCGGTGACGGACTGCGTGGTGACGCCGCCGGTGGAGCTGACCGTGAGGATGGCGTGCACGTCGCGGCCGTCGGTGGCGAGGTACTTGTTCTGGTCGATCGTCAAGGTGAAAGTCGGCTGCTCACCCATGCGTCACTCCTAAGGGGATCAAGGCGATGGTCACGTTGTCCTGGCCGCCGGAGTCGAGCGCGTGGCGCAGCATCTCGCGGGCCATGTCGAGGGGGGTTCCGGAGCTGGGGAAGGCGTAGCCGTCCAGATAGCGCCACAGGCCGTCGCTGCAGACGAGCAGCAGGCCCGGCTCCTCCGGGGTGAGGGTGCGTACGTGGAGCGGGACGTCGACCGCGTCGGCGCCCAGCCAGCCGGTGATCTCGCCGGTCTCGATCGCGTCGTCCACGGTCAGCATGACGACGGGCCGGTCCGGCGGGCCCGGCAGCCAGTAGGCCCTGGTGTCGCCGGCCCAGCCGAGCGTGATCCGGCCCGGCTCGACCACGGCGGCGACGTACGTGCAGGCTGGGGCGTCGTCCACGGACGTGGCGAGCTTGGTGACCGCGCGCCCGGCCAGCGCGAACGCCTCCTCCTGCCCCAGCCCCCTGGCCAGCGCCGCCGAGGCGGTCTCGACGGCCACCGCGGACGCCTCGTCGGCCCTGGGTGAGCTGCCCACGCCGTCGCAGACCACGGTCACGATCGTGTCGCCGGACGCCAGCAGCGCCACCGCGTCCTCGTTGCGGCTGCGGCGCAGGCCCTTGTCGGTCACGGCCGCCGCGCCGCCGTCGATCACGGTCTCCGCGTGGTCCCTGCCGGTGGGCTGGCGCAGGCCGCACCGCTCGCAGTAGCCCTCGGCGTCCACGGCCGCCGCGCCGCACGACGCGCAGGTGGGCGCGCCCAGGGTGTGCCCGCACGCCTCGCAGTACGTGTCACCCGCCAGCACGGGCGCCTCGCAGACGGGACAGCTGGCGCTGTTTTGCCGAGCTGCGCTCGGAGTGTTCTGATGGATGTCCTCGCTCCGCTGCGGATCCATCAGAACCAGCTCCTCGGTCGTACCGCGTTCGCCTGGTCGATGAGGGCGTGGCGCTCCTGGCGGGACTCGGCCGCGACGGCCAGCCTGCGGAAGATCGACTCCAGCCGCCTGCGCAGCCCCTGCTCGGTGAACGGCGCCCCGGCCAGTTGCGCGCCCTTCGGCGGAGAGTTGCTCTCGAGCCAGGCCAGCGCCGAGGTGAGCAGCTCGGCGGTCAGCAGGTCGCGGCGGCGCGGGTCGAGGTCGGCCTGTTTGGCCAGCCGGTCGGCCGAGCCCACCAGGTCGTCCGTGGTGAGCGTGCTCAGGTCGGCCCCCCGTACGGCCGAGACCGCCAGCGCGACCTGCGCCCGCGCCCGGTAGACCGAGTGGGCGGGCACCTCGTCGAGCACGCTCATCCGGCCCGACCTGGCCAGCCCGAACACCGCGCTCACGTACGAGTGGTCGGTCCGCCAGACGGCCTCGTACCAGCCGGCGGCGGGCTTGCCCGCGCACTCCAGCGCGAACGCCAGCGCCAGCTTCGGCGCCAGCTCGCCGGGCAGTGCCGACAGGCACGCGTCGAACATCGCGACGGCCTCCTCAGGCCGCGCCGTGGTCAGGTACAGCACCCCGCGGTACCAGGTCACCCGCCAGTCGCGGGGCAGCTCGATGTCCAGCTCGTTCAGCGCGACGGGGGCCTCGGACGCGGCCCCCTCGGCCAGCAGCCTGGCCCGCATCAGCTTCGTCTCGGGCGTCTTCGGCAGCGCGGCGAGCTGGTCCATCAGCTCCTTGCCGTCGCTGCCCAGCAGCCCGGCCAGCGCGCCCGCCGCCGCGTCGGCAGGATCGACCAGCGGCACCGGCAGCGCCTGCGCGACGGCCACTGGGTCGAGCGGCCCGAACACCACGTCGCTCTCCTCCGCCAGCGCCGTGCCGACGGCGGTCCGCTCGGGCCCGAACATCGGCGAGGGCGCCGGGTACGGGACGTTGTCCTCGATGGCGCAGACCTCCCGCAGCACCCCGACGAGCTGCTCCTCCATCTCCTCCGCGCTCTGGAACCTGTCGGCGGGATTGACGGCGGTGGCCTTGCGCAGCAGCCGGGTGAACGACGGGTGCCCGCAGTCCTCGGGCAGCGGGGTGGCCACGTTGTTCGCGTACGGGGAGAAACCGGGGATCGCCAGCACCGCCAGCGTCCTGGCCACGGTGTAGAGGTCGGCGGTGACGGCGGCGGGGTGGGCCTCCACCTCGGGGGCGTGGTAGCCGGGCGTGGCCCAGCCCGAGCCGGGCGGCGCGCCGATGGGCAGCACCGCGCCCAGGTCGATGAGCTTGAGCCGCTTGCCGACCCTGATCACGTTGGCCGGCTTGAGGTCGCAGTAGACCATGCCGTGCTCGTGCAGGTAGGCGAACGCCTGCAGGATCTCCCGGCCGTACATGAGGGCCTCGCGCAGCGGCAGCGGGCCCTGGCGGCGCAGCTCGTGCAGCGACTGGCCGCCGACGTACTCCATGACGATGTAGCCGAAGCCGCCTGAGCGCTGGAAGTTGAGGATCTTGACGATGTTGGGGTGGTCGACGGTGGTGAGGAACTTCCGTTCGGCCTCCGCCGCCGCCAGCGCCTCGGCGTCGTTGGTGTTGAGCAGGCCCTTGAGCACCACCCACATGCCGTCGAGGTTCTCGTCGGAGGCCAGGTAGATCCAGCCGAGCCCGCCGTGCGCCAGGCAGCCCAGCACGCGGTACTGGTCCGCCACCAGGTCGCCCTTGCCCAGCTTGGGGGTGAACGAGAACTGCGTGCGGCAGTGCGGGCAGAACCCGTCCGTCAGCCCCGGCCGGCCCTCCCTGGACCGCCCGACCTCCTTCCCGCACGCCGGGTTGGCGCAGTACCGCTTGTTCTCGGGCACCACGGGGTCGGCCATCACCGCGGTGGCCGGGTCGCGGTAGGGCACCGACGGCAGCTCGGCGATCGTGGCCAGCACGCCGGGCCGCGACCTGCCGCTGCTCACCGGAGAGGTGACGGACCGGCTCACCGGCTGCGTCTGCAGGGGGACCGAGACGGGCCCAGAAATGGGCCCAGAAATGGGCGCAGAAGCGGGCGCCGGCGCCGGGGTGCTCGCCGAGTGGCCGCACAGGTCGCAGTAGCCGTCCTCGATCGTGCCCGTGCAGCCCGGCTGCGCGCATCGGGTCATGGTCTACCTCCGTGGATCGCGCGCTGGTACGTCTCGACGGCCGCCGCCGCCCTCGTCAGGTCGCAGGGCGCGGTCCACAGCAGCACGCGCGCCCGTTCGAACAGCTCGCCGGCCGCCGGGTCCTCCGCCAGGCCCTTGCGCACCGCCATCACCTGGCAGGCGCCGAGCCGCCCGCGCAGCTCGTCGCGCCTGCTGACCAGGCCGTAGAGCGCCTTGGCCGTGGTCTGCGACTGCTCGGCCGCCTTGCGGGCCTCCTCCTCCAGCGCCGCCAGCCGCTTGGCCCGCAGCACCCAGGTGTCGGCCGAGGCGTCGAGCGCGTCCAGCTCGGCGGCCAGGGACTCGGCCCGGCCGCGCGGCTGCGCCTGCGGCGGCAGGGCGATCTTCACGACGACCGCGCCGTGGGCCAGCCTGGCCTCGCTCTCGGCCGCCCGCACCCGGTCGAGCGCGGCCACGAGGTCCTCCCGCCGCCTGGCGAACTCGTCTTTTACGGTGAGCGCCAGCTCCAGCTCCGCGCGGGAGCCGGCCAGCAGCCGGGTCAGCCGGTCGAGGTCCGGCTCGGCGGACGGGCCCAGCGGGTCTTCGAGCACCGAGCCGCGCAGCCGCTTCAGCTCGGCCTCCTGCGCGGTCAGGTCGGCGCCCTCGCCGAGCCGGCGTTCGAGGTCGCGGATGTGGCGCAGGTCGCTGTCAGCGCCGTCGAGGCGGGGCAGCACGGCGTTCCAGACCGCGTCGATGTCGTTGAGCGTGGAGGTGACCTCGCGGAAGGCGGCGTCCATCCGGGCCAGGGTCTGGTCCAAGGTCAGCCGCTCGTCCTTCTGGGGGAGCAGCGAGCGCTGCTCGACGGGCTTGGCGGTGGCCCGCAGCACCACGGACGGGCCCGAGAGCAGCTCCGTCAACTGGCTCAGCTGTTCGGGGGTCAGCCTGGCGCGCGTGGCCCTGATCTGCTCCGCGTCGCGCAGCACCCCCCGGTACGCGTCGTTCAGGGACCACAGCGTGACCAGCGACTCCTGTGCCGCGGCCCATCTGCGCTGCGTCTCCCCGCGTAAGGAGGCTCCCTTGAGCACCTGATAGGTGGTGTGGGATTCGAGATCGAGCAGGTCGCCCGAGACGCGGTCGCGTTCGTCGGCTCGAGCGCGCAGTGCGTGCTCGACGCCCTCCCTGCTCATAGGTGGTCCCAGGCTCATCACGCTCCCCGTGAAGCAGGCCGCCCCCGAACCCTCGCTCCTACCGGCACAACGGGGGGATCGGCCGGTTGGTTCCAAGAGTAGGGGTGACCCCTGACTTGTCCCTGATTCAACCCTGCATCGCCTGCAATTCGCTTAAAGGATCTTTTACCGTTGCGGGCATGGGACGAATTCTGCTGATCATCGCGGCCGTCATCGCCGCACTCGTACTCCTCGGGCCCCTTGTGGGCTTCGCTCTCACGCTGCTCAAGTGGGGACTGATCATCGGTGCCGTGGCTTTCGGGGTCATGCTCCTGTCGAAGTGGGTCAAGAGGACATAGCGTCCTGGCGTTTCCCCAGGCATAGTTGTGTGATGGAGGCGCGGCCCGCGGTCGACGATGCCGCGCTCGGGCGCGAGGCACTGGCCGTGCTCGAGGCGAACTGGACAGGCACGGGCACCGTGCCCGCGCCAGGTCTCTATCCGCACCAATGGAGCTGGGACTCCGCGTTCGTCGTCATCGGTCTGGCCAGGCACCGGCCGGACCGGGCCCGCGACGAGCTGCTCAGCCTGCTGCGGGGGCAGTGGGCGACCGGGATGGTGCCGCACATCGTCTTCCACACGCGGGAGGCGTACTTCCCGGGGCCGTCCGTGTGGCGCTCGCAGGAGCACGAGGCCGCGCCACGCGTGCTCACCTCGGGACTCACCTCGCCGCCGCTGCACGCGCTGGCGCTGTGGTGGTTCTACCGGCACACCGGTGACGTCGCGTTCGTCAGGAAGGCGTACCCGGCGCTGGTGGCCCAGCACGCCTACCTCTCCTCGGCCCGCGATCTCGGCGGCGCGGGCCTGGCGGCGATCGTGCACCCCTGGGAGTCGGGCATGGACGACAGCCCCTCCTGGGACGAGCCCCTGAACGCGCTGCCCGCGATCAGGTACGGCTACCGCCACGTGGAGCTCGAGCAGCGCCACCCCGACAGCGACCACGACCGCTACGTCTGGCTGGCCATGCGCTACCGGGACGCCGGATACCGGGCCGAATACCTGCGGGACGAGCATCCGTTCGCGATCGAGGACCCGATGTTCAACGGGATCTGGCTGGCCTCCTGCCAGGCCCTGGCCGAGCTGGCGCCGCTGGCGGGCGCCGACCCCGTACCCCACGCCGAGCAGGCCGACCGCATCAGGCAGGCCATGCTCGACCGCCTGTGGGACGGCTGCTTCTACGCCCGCGACCTGCGGACCGACCGGCTGATCCGGGTCTGCACCGTGGGCGGGTTCGGGCCGCTGCTGGATCCCGGGCTGCCCAGCGACCACCTGCACACGGCGGTGGAGGTGCTGGAGTCGGCCAGGTTCATGGGGGCCACCGGCTATCCGGTGCCGAGCTGCGAGATCCGGGCGCCCCAGTTCGACCGTACGCGCTACTGGCGGGGCCCCTCCTGGGTGAACACCAACTGGCTGCTGCGCAGGGCCGCGGCCGTGCACTCGCTCGACCAGCTCGGCCGCCAGCTTGCCAACGGCACCCTGCGCCTGGTCCGGCAGGCCGGATTCCGGGAGTGCTTCGACCCCTTCGACGGCAGCGGGCGCGGGTGCAGGGACTTCTCCTGGAGCGCGGCGCTCACCCTCGATCTGCTCGCCGATAACGTGGAGGAATGAGCATTTTCCGCCGCCTGCCCGCCGACGTCCGCAAGTCCCTGGCCACCGAGCCCGGGGAGCGGGTGCTGACGTTCGCCGCCGGGGCGGTCTCCGGCTATGTGGTGGCCACGGACCTCGCCCTGTACCTGACGGACGGGACGCGGGTGCCGTACGAGAAGGTCGACAAGGCGTCGTGGGACGACGACGGGGTGCGGATCCTCACCACGGACGGCACGTGGCACGCCGAGCGGATCACCGATCCGCGGATGCTGCCCGAGACCGTGCGGGAACGCGTCAACTCCACGATCGTGGTCAACAAGCACGTGAAACTGCCGGGGAGGGGCGGCGTGCGGCTGGTGGCCAGGCGCCGGCCCGGCGGCGAGGTGCGCGGCTGGACCTTCGTCTTCGACGACGGCCTCGACCCAGAGGACCCGGGCCTGCGCGCGCAGGCCGAACAGGCCCTGGAAGGGTTGCGGCGGAGCATGGGCGTGTGACGCCAGCCCAGCCGGCGGGTGGCGGAGCATGGGCGTGTGCGCCCGCCCAGCTGTGGACGCCCGTACGGAACCGTGTGGGGCGCCCACGCCCATGCCCTGCCGTGCCTTGTCGGACTTCTGTCGGATCAGTAAGGGATGCCGCTCTCGCGGGCCTTCTTGTCCACGATGTCCTCTTCAGGCCAGCCCGTGCCCGTGTCGGGGTGGTGGTTGTCGGCGCTGAGGAACGGGATGCGGTGTTGCAACGTCGCCCCCATCTTCGACTTGGCCACCCCGGCCAGCCTCGACGCCTGCGCGCCCACCACCCCGGCGACCTCCTGCACCCTGGGGTTGTCGGCGACACGCTGCGCCGTCCGCCTGATCTGTTCGTACCGTTCGCGTCCGGCCCGGCTGCCCAGCACGTAGCCGACCGCCAGTCCCACAGCGAATGTCACTCGATAACGCATTTTGCACCTCCGCTGTCTCCGGGCCTACCCCGCTTACGATGCGACACGCACTCCAGGAGTGCGCTAATCTATTCCTGCGCACGACGAAGGGCCCGAAAGCCCCGAGGACATGCGCAGACGCACGATCCCGCGTAGCTCAACGGCAGAGCAGCCGGCTGTTAACCGGCAGGTTATAGGTTCGAGTCCTATCGCGGGAGCTGCAGTCAACCAAGAGGTTGGCAGTTCAGGCCCTCTCACCGGCAACAGGTGGGAGGGCCTGAGCCGTTCCGGGAGCCAGCGGGGGAGCCACTACCCGGTTTGATCATCCTTGCCGAAGACGGCGTCCATGGTTTCAGCTCCATGCACGATGACCGGCCTGATCTGGTGCCGGTAGACGGTCTGCGTGGTGGTGGGTGTCGAGTGCCCGACGAGATCGGCGATACGTTCCACCGAGACATCCCCGTCACTCAAGATCGAGACGAAGGAATGCCTCAGTTCCCGTACCTTCCAGCGGTTCCCGATACCGGCCTTCTTCGTGATCACTCGCAGGCCGCGCAGTACGCGCATCGGGTCGAGCGGGGTTCCGTCATCACGTGCGAAGACGAGATCATGCTCCTGCCACGCCTCGCCAGCGAGCAGCTTCTGAGCGGTCTGCCCTGCTCGGTGCCGTTTGAGTTCATCGACCACGAGGGCAGGAAGAGCGAGCGCCCGACGTGACTTCTTGGTCTTGGTGTCGCCGCCGACTCGATCGGCGCGCAGGACCGAGATGGACGGTGGCTTCCCGCGCAGATCCACGGCCTCCCAGAGGAGCTTGCGAGCTTCCTCGGGCCGGATTCCGGTGAGGAGTGAGGTGATGACATACGCGCCGAACTTTTCACCCTCACAGGCCTTGAGAACCGCGACGGCCTGGTCCAGCGTGAGGGACCTGCTCGGCCGTCCTTCCTGTCCGTGTGGTGTCTCGCACAGGGCCGAGACGTTGCGGCCGACGAGTTCACGCTTCTCCGCCATACGGATGGCTCGGGTCAGAAGGTTGTGAATCTGGATGATCGTCTTGGTGGCGAGGGTCTCGGCGAGTTCATCGAGCCAGAGATCGACATGTTCGGCTCGAAGGTCCTTGAGCCGATAGTTACCGATCTTCGGTTTGATCTGATTCTCGGCCATTGACCGAGCGTGCGTGATGGTGCCGAGGCTGCGGCCTTTGAGTCCGTGAGTGAGGAAGTCCTCCACGGCGTCACTCACGCGGTAGTTTGCCTTGGTCTTGATCCCTTTTTCGGCCTCTTCGCGGAGCTTCTTGACCTTGGGGGTCAGCAGCTTGATCGCCTGTTCTCGCTGTTCGCCGACCGGACGATCTTGCCACTTGCGGGGCAGGACAACCGATGCCTTGCGACGGACACGACGGCCGGCGCCGTCGAAGCCGAGAGACACGGCCGCGATCCAGGCGTTCTTGCTCGCGTCGAAGTAGATCGAGAAGTCGAGGTCCTCTGTGCTCATGCCGCCCTCCCTTCGAGGCGAGCGACGTACTCGGAGAGTGCGGCTACCGGGATACGCCGACAGCCGTCGATCTTCACTGAGCGGATCTCCCTGCTCCGGAGTAATGCATAGACCTTCGTTCGACTGATCCGAAGCTGGGTTGCCGCCTCTTCGGGCTTGTAGAGCAGCGGCAGGACCGTTGAGTCGGGCATGTAGTGCTCCGTTCGCGTTCTGAGGGTTGGTCAGGCGGCGAGCGGTGTGGACGAGCTCTGTTCCCAGGCGTGGTGGGCGAGTTCTTCGCGTCCTGCTCGGGTGCGTTCGCGGGCTTGTGCCGCTGCCGTGTTGGCGAGGAGTTGGTCACCGGTGCTGTGCCAGCCGGTGCCTGCATAGGCGAGGAATCCGATGATGAGGGTGGTTTCCTCGGTTTTGGTGTCAAGGTCTGCTTGACGCTGGAATGGCGCTGTTTCGGGGTGTCCCTCTGGCCTTGGGTGGCCGTCGTTGAGGGCCTGTGTGCGTCTGTAGGCGGCTCGTTGTGCCCGGATGGAGCCGAAGGTGATCGAGTAGCGGCGGGCTTTGGTGAGGAAGTGTCCGCCGAAGCCGAGCATATGGGCCCACCTGCGTAATCCGGCCCATTCGGGTGCTTGGCCGAGGGTCCAGGCGGCGGCGATGAGGCGTTCGGGATGGGCGCCGTGGGGGTTGGCGTACAGGTCGATGGTGTCGGGGGTAAGTCGCCGGGAGGCGTGGCCGGTGGCTTCGGTGCCTTTGGTGGAGTACTTGGCGAGGTAGGCGGCGACGGCCTGGTCGTCGAGGGCGTCGCCGGAGGCCGACAGGGTGATGGACCGGATCTCGTGTTGGTCGCCCCAGGCGATGCGCCAGCCGTCGGGGCGGGTGGGGTGGGGGTCGGTGGTGTAAACGATGGTGGTGACGGCCAGAGTGACGGCGGCGATGACGTCGTCGGCGGTGATGCCGTCCGGGGGCGCGATGATGGCGTCGGGCATGTCGGGGTCGATGCCGTCCAGGCGCAGCAGGACGTGGAAGTGGACCGCGCCGCGTGCTTGATATTCGGCGGCTTTGCCGTGAGAGAGCCGGATTTTGGGCAGACCGCGTTGCCGAGCGAGCCGGTTGAGGTGGCGTTCGGCGTGTTGCTTGGTGCGGCGCCAGAGTTCTCCGGCCTGGTGGTTCCAGACGACGTGGTGGGCGTGGTCGTAGCAGTCGGCGCATAGTGGCCGGCCGAGCTGCTCGTCACCGACGGCGTGACGTTGCCAGCAGGCCAGCGGGGTTCCGTGGGGGCAGGTGGGGGCGTCGCGGCGGGCATGACAGGGGGTAGGTCGGCAGGTGCAGCGGGTCTTGTCGCGGCAGGCGCAGCGGCGCACGTCGCGAGTGTGGACAAGGCCGAAGGAGGGGGCGGTGAGGGTGGCGAAGACGGCCGGGTGGGTGCGGACGCTGTCGGGGATGGTCTTGCCACCAACGAGTCCGGCGCGGACCAGGTGGTAGGCGTCGTGTTGGTAGGTGGTGGCGCAGGCGGGGCAGACGGTGTGGCGGCGGTTGCCGCAGGCTTTGTAGATGACGCCGTCAGGCAGGGTCGAGGTGTGCCGGTGGGCGAGGATCTCGCCGGTGCCCGCGTCGACGGTGGCCAGGTGGCCGTGCAGGCGGATTGGGTTCGTGCAGGCGGCGGCTGATTCGACGTGACGGAGCCAGGCGGGGTAGTCGGGGCGTGCGGCGCATTGCAGGGCGGTGCGGATCTGCTGGCTGGGTTCGTGCGCGAAGGGGCTGGACAGGTGGGTTTCGGTGTTCGCCCCCACGCCCGGGGCCGGGGAAACGGTCCCGGGGGTGAGAGCCAGCGCCGAAGCGGTGTCGAGCTGGGTGGGCATGGGTTAGTGCTGTCCTTCCAGGGCGTGAGCGGGCAGTTGGAGAACTGGCAGGACCGGCAGGGCCGGGGGCTGCTCCTGGAGGGTGCGGTGGTCAGTGTGCTCGTGGTCCTGGCGCTCGAGGCCGAGGGGCGTTACCGCAGGTTCAGACGTGGGTTCCGGGTCAGCTTCGAGTGCGGTGGCCTCTTGAGGTGTCGCCGGTTCGGTGGTGGGGATGCGTGAGAGCACCAGCTTGGTGAGGGCGAGGAAGGCCAGTGCGGGGATGGCGGCGATCAGCCAGCCGGTGGGGTGGGGTTTGGCGACGGCGATCTGTGCCGCGACGGACAGGATGGCCGAGGCGATGAGAACAACCATCGGGTACGTGATGGGTTGGCCGTTACGCTTGCGGCGTCGAACTTCCAGGCCGGAGGCGGTGGGGGTGAGTTCGGAGATGACGGCGTTGGCCCAGCCGAACCATTCGCCGGTTCCTTCGGGGCTGTTGGCCATGGTCCAGTCGTGGACGTGGGTGAAGGAGGCTGCTCCGGCCATGAGGCCGACCAGGAGCAGGATGAGGAGCTGAACGCCGGATTCGATGCGTTCGGAGCGGTTAGACGGTGAGGGCATGGCGTTCCCCCTGGGCGTCGCGAGTGAGTGGGACGACGGGTTGGTGGCAGTCGCCGCAGGTGAAGGAGGCTGTGGCGAGCAGGTCTGCGGCGACGGTGATGATCCGGTTGCATGCGCAGGTGGCGGCCACGAGGTTGATCGCGTAAAGCGTGCTGGTGTCTCCTGGTGCCGGGTGGTCATGGTCTGCCGGCTCCCAGCCGGTGACACGCGGGGTGACTCCGCATAAGGGGCAGGATCGTGAGGCTCCGCCCCGGTTCTTCAGGGAGCGTTCGAGGTTACGTCCGCCGTTCCAGACACGGGCGACGACGAAGTCGATGCCTGCGGCGGTGATGACTTGGAGCAGACGGGCGCCGGTGCCGTTGCGGTGCTGGCGGAGTCGCCGGGTCAGGTCTCCGGGCGTCCAGCCGATGTAGTGGCGTGCGTGCTTGTAGGGCCGGTCGAAGTGCAGCAGGTAGACGGTTCCGCTGGAGCTCATGTGCTCTCACCGCCCCAGCGCTGTTGGGCGGCCTGCCGTGTGATGCCGAGAGGCCGGGCGATGTCGGCCCAGGAGTAGCCGTACTCGGCTCGCAGCTGGATGACGGCCTGGGCGATGGCGTGGTCGAGTTCGGCGACGACGCCTGTCAGGTCGGCGAGGGCTTCGATGTCGCCATCGGCGATGCGCTTGCTGTAAGCGCGGATGATCCGCTTGAGGAAGGCGGCGTAGTCGGGGTTTTCGATCGAGCGGCTCATGATGCGCTCCGCTCGTTTCGGCGGGCGCGGCGAGCGCGCAGGGCTTTGCCGAGGGCGTCGAGCTGCTTGCTGGTGGGCTTGCGCTTGGGCAACGCGCGGGCGATGTCGTAGAGGTAGGCGACGCGGCCGCCTTTGCGCCACAGGATCTGGGCGACGGGAGCTTGTCCGCCGGGGCGCAGGCCGAGGGCGGCGAGTTGGCGTCGGGTCTTGAGGTTCTTGGGGGCCCACTTCCAGGGGTAGGTGGGCAGGCCGTGTTCGCTGCCGGTGGGGTCGTAGAAGACGACACGGGTACCGGGGGTGGCGTTGAGCCGGTCGAGTTGCGGTATCCGGGCAGCCGAAGCGCCGCTAGTGTGCATGGTGTGTTCTGCTCCTTTGCTTGATCGCTGGGAGTTGGAATGGGAAAGGCGGGGGCCGGAGATCTTTGGCGAGAGGTCCGGCCCTCGCTTGCGTGTTCAGTCAGTGCCGTCAGGCGATGGGGTCGCCGCAGCAAGCGCAGTGCCAGCCGTCGGCGGTCAGGTAGGTGGAGCGGCACTCTCCGTCGCACAGGACGAATTCAGCGGTGCCGTGGCTGTTGGTGCCGAGGGTGAGCTGCGGGGAGCCGCAGGCGGGGCAGACCAGGGCCCAGGAGATCAGGCACATGGCGAGCACGTCGGCGCAGGCGGGGCAGTAGCAGCGCGAGTTCTCGCGTCTGCCGATGGACCAGCCGGACGGTGTCGCGTTCAGGATGGGGATCATGTTGGGGCAGCCGTTGTCGCACTGGACCATCCAGTTGCGGAGGTCGGGGCTGCCGTTGGGGTGGTAGGCCTTGTGGATCACAGTGGCCTCCAGTGGGGGTCGTCGTAGGCGGAGGCTGGAACGGTCATCGCGGTCATGTCTTCGCCGGTGTCGATGTCGTTCTTGAGCCAGAACATGGGCAGGCGCCAGGTGTAGGGGCGGCTGAGTTCGTCGTACCAGCGGGTGTGACCGATGATCTGCGGGCTTTCCAGCCAGGTGATCGCGGGGGTGGAGTCAGCGGTCATTGATGTACACCTCCTGGCACCAGGTGCATTCCAAGGCGCTCTCGCGGCCTCGGTCGGTGGTGATGATGATTTCGACGAAGGTGTCATTGCTGCACTCGACGCAGCACAGGGCGAGCACCTCCAGGTCATGGGGTGGCTGGTCGGGCCAGGGCACCTCACTCAGGGCCGGGACCATGTCGTGGTCGTGGGGCATGGTGGTTCTCCGTTCAGGCAGCCAGGGGCACGGGGGCTGGATCGCCGTTGCGGCGGATCCAGGTGACGTAGTCGACGAGCTGGTGGATCTGCTCGTCGGTGAGGTAGGCGGCTTTGACCAGATGGGGGATGCCGCCTTCGGCGATGAGGTAGAAGACGCCAGGTGTGCTCGGGCTGATGGCTTGGGCGTTGAATCCGGCCGAGGCCCAGCCGTGGCCGAGGATGATGTCGGAACTGTTGGGGGTGGTGCAGCGGAAGGCTGCTCGGTAGCCGAACAGGTCGCGTAGCGAGGTGGGGATGATGTCCACGCTGGGGCGTTGGGTGGCGGCGATGACCGGCATGGCGCAGGCACGGCCTCGTGCGACCAGGTCGCGGACGAGGGCGATGAACTCTTTCTGCTGCTCAGGTGTGCCGGTGGTGGCGGTGTAGTAGGCGAGTTCGTCGATGAAGACGCCGATGACTTTGATGAGGTCGCTCGGCAAGAACTTGCGGCGGCCATGCGCGACCAGCCAGGAGTAGCGTCGGTCCATCACCTTTTGCAGGCGTCGCAGGACGCGAAGGCCCTTGTCGATGTCGGGGCCGACGAACACGCCGCCGGCTGCTTCGGCGGCTTCCATC
Organism: Nonomuraea jabiensis; assembly: GCF_014204795.1. Classification (GTDB taxonomy): domain Bacteria; phylum Actinomycetota; class Actinomycetes; order Streptosporangiales; family Streptosporangiaceae; genus Nonomuraea; species Nonomuraea jabiensis. The sequence continues at coordinate 5,787,650 of NZ_JACHMB010000001.1, forward strand.
CACATCCCCAGTTCGACCCACTTGGGGTCCAGCAGGACCGGGGTGAAGTCGTGGCACATGAAGGCGTGCCCGACGAGGTTTTGGATCAGTACGGACTTGCCGCCGCCGGGTTCTCCGGCGTCCAGCAGGTTGTGGTACACCAGGTCGAGGTAGACCGGGTTGCCGAATTCGTCGATCCCGATGAACACCGGGTCGAACATGGACATGGTCGGCGCTACCGGGATCGTGACCGGGAGTTCGGGAAGAGCCGCGCGCATGGCAGCGTCACCTCTTACGTGTCTGAAGGCGTGTGAGAGGTGCTACCGGGAGGGGCAAACGAGGTTCTCCCGGTAGCGGACGACGCGTCAGATCCAGTCGAGGTCGGAGTTGTCCGTGGCCGTCTTGGCGGGGGCGCCGGTGACGGCCGGGGGTCGGCCGTTCTTCTTGGCCGGACGCTCGGTGGGGTCGGTGTCGTCGATGTCCGGCACGTCAGCGAGATCGAGCTGCGCCGGAACGGTTGCGACCGGCCGGGGGATGGCCGGGACATCGGTCGGCAGGTCCTCGGTGAGGGGGGAGCCAACCAGGCCGCCGAGGACATCACGGCGTTTAATGTCCAGGTAGATGGCGGCGGAGTTGGAGGAACGAGCCTTGGTCACGGTGACCGAGGCGGCCCAGCAGGCGACGGCGATCTTGTCGAGTTGGGATTCGATCTGTTCCAGGGATAGGCCCGGGCGCAGCCAGACCCAGACGCGTTCCCCGACCGGGATGGGCTTGGCCACGCCGATGAAGGGCAGATGGCCGTGCCGGTCGGCGGGGAGGAAGGTGTTGAAGCAGGTACGCAGGCGATGCCGGACGATAAGGCACCACAGCAGCGCCAGCATGTAACGACGCACGACCGGCACGAGGCCGATAGAGGCGATCGTGCTGGCGTAGATGACGCCTGTGATGATCGGGTTGATCTGGTCTTGGAGGTACACCCAGCCGCCGATCAGCAGCATGGCGAGGGTGATTTCCGGCAGCCACCACCAGATGGCACGCAGGACGGGCCAGATGGCGATGATGCAGGCAACCAGGCCGCCGACGATGGTGCCGGCTATCAGGCCGAGCGGCACGGCGGCGAGTGGGTGCAGGTATTGGGTGGCGATGACGGCGGTGAAGGGGCCGACGATGGCCATCACGACGTAGAAAGTGATCTTTGCGGTGCGCAGGTAGCTGTACTGCACGTTGGTTTGGATCACCGTGACGGCGTTACCGCGACGGCCGATGCCACCTCTGTTGTTGTGGTGCGTGCCGAAGGTACGCTTGGACATGGCTCTCCTCCTGTCGAGGGTGGGGAATTGAGGCGGGACCGTGGCGTGTGGCAACAGGCACGGTCCCGTCCATGTCTTCAGGAGAGGCTGATCAGCCCTCCAAAGTAATCAGTGCAGGTCCTCTTGCGGGTTGGCGAAGCGGCACGTAACCGCCTCGGGCGGACCCTCGCATACGACTGCAGATGGATCCTTGCGGGGCTCCTTCTTCTTTTTCGCGGGCTTATCGCTGCCGCGATGCACGGAAGGTGCCGGGTCCGCCGGGGCGGACGTGGTGTTGAGGGACTTCAGCTTGTCGCTGATCCGATCGCCGAGGTCGTTCATCTCACCGCTGTTCATGGCTCCGAACGCGAACGCGATTGCGACGATGACGATGAGAAGCTGGATACCCAGGCCGACGTTCTGAGTCGTGGAGACCTTGTCTCTGGCCATCACACAGACACCCCCAGGGCGTCGGGTTCGAGGCTGAAGTACAGGATGCTCAGCTGCTGTACGCCGAGCTCGCGCTTGATGCGGTTTTCGACGATGTGGGTGTAAACAGCCAAGCGGCTGGTTCCCGGCTTTGCGTCGAAGGTGCCGGCGACAGTGGCTTGCGCACTGCCGATGAGCACGGTCATGAGGTACATGTACCGCGTGGTGGTTTGCGTGTTGGCGTTCATGCAGTCTCCGTTTCAACGGGCGCTGACTGCTGATCCGGGTCCGGAACCGGCCTGGATGTGAACATCAGCGCCGATCCCGAATCTCCGGTTGGTTGCCTGGAGATGTGGCAACGAATCTCCAGGTGATCTCGTTGTGCGATCTTCGACAATTCGACCGACGAAGATCGGGAACGCGGTCTACTTACTGGCGGGAGCGCCAGCGGGCTTGATGTCAGCCGCGCGGAAGGCCACGCCGTTGCGACCGTTGGTCGCCCAAGGCAGTGCCTCCAGCTTGAACAGGGCGACCTGAGAACCAACGGTCACCGTAGGCCTTTCACCGGCCGTGGTGATGTTGATCATCTCGCCGCCCGTCTCGTCCAGCGCCATGACCTGCGTGACCCACATCGGTCGGCCGGTCTCCCGCTCGGACTTCTGACGCCCGTTCTGGTCGGACTTCTCGACCGCTTCCTTCGTCACCATGAACGACTTGCCGGTGACGTCGATGAAGAGCTTCACAGAGCTCACCTCCGAATCGAGGGCCGCACCCCTGTGGTGCGAACTCCCTGTGAGCTCCATGAAACTGTCATCACGTGGCATTACGGCAGCCGACAAAACTCAACATGACTTAACGAAGCTTGTTAACCCTGCGCGAGCAGCACGTTCATAGGGCATCATAGGTTTGCTAAGGGGTTGACAACCGTAGGCCGGGCCATTGCGAGGTGCGATGGATATTCCAAACTTGCTCAAGCAAGCCCGGAAGCGGCATGGCTGGTCCCAGGAGCAAGCCATCGTCCGTTTCGAACAGATTGGCCGCGCACTAGAGATCGACATTCCCTCTCGGTCCAGCTTGCGCACTCTGTTCTCCATGTTTGAGAACAACCGTCGAGAAGTTCCCGAGACTTACCGACGGATATTTTGCGAGCTATACCGAGCCTCCGACACCGACCTCGGACTTGACACAAGGTCCGGGATCATCATGGCAACGCCGCCCACACTGCCTCAAGCTCTACCGGGTGCCCCTTCACCCGAGGTGATCACCTATCTTGCGAACGTGCTGGCTGAGCACACGCGGGCCGACACTCTTCTTGGCCCGCTCTACCTGGTACCAGCCGTACAAGCCCAACTTCCGCTAATAGATCGACTTGTGCAGTCAACCCGTGGAACCGACCGCCGCCAGATGCTCGAAGTTGCTGCGCGGTTCGCCGAGTTTTGTGGCTGGCTCTACCAAGACTCTGGTGACCCGGAATGCGCGATGCATTGGACCAACCGGGCACTCGACTACGCTCAAGAATTGGCAGACCCTCAGGGCGTGGCCTACATCCTCATGCGAAAGAGCAACATCGCCACCGAGGCCGGGCAACCCGGACAAGGTCTAGGCCTAGCCAACGCCGCACTCAATGCCGCACCGAACCTCACTCCACGACTTCGTGCCGTCTCTCTCCGGCAACTCGCCAACGCACACGCTCTTCTCGCCGAACCCCGCGAGTTCGAGTCCGCCATAGATCAAGCCATTCAGTACGCCACTGACGGTATGACCCAGCTCGCAACAGACAAGGCGCGCTACTGCACGCCCTCGTACGTCGAGATGGAAGCCGGCATGTCCTGGGTACTTCTCGGCAAGCCAAGCGCCGCCGTGTCCGTCTTCGAACACAGCCTCACACAGTGGCCTGAAGCCGCTCAGACCCGTGACAAGGGTCTCTGTCTAGCTAGGTTGGCCACCGCAGCCGCAGCCCAAGGCGAGATCGAGCGCGCCCTTCAGGCCGGCACCGAGGCCTTGACCATCGCCCAGAAGACCGGTTCAGCTCGAATCCGAGCACAGTTGGCAGCTCTTCGCGATCGCTTGACACCTGTCGCCCAGCTGCCTTCCGTGCAAGACTTGTGGAAACAGTTAGCCCAGGTCACGCATCACGCCGCATAAGCAACACGCTTCGCTGCAAGGAGACATCGTGAATCATTTGCTGCCAACTCAAACAACCAAGGATGAACATGCGCGAGACGCGCACGTCGCCATCCTGCCGATTGGCAGCTTTGAACAACATGGTCCGTATCTGCCGCTAAGCACTGATGCGGCCATCGCGTCGATCATCGCTCGCGAAATCGCGCAGCTCTACCCGGTACGCCATTTGCCACCAATCACCATCTCCTGTTCCCATGAACACAAAGCTTGGCCCGGAACAGTGAGTATCTCAGCGAGGACGCTCTTCGCTCTCATCGCAGACATCCAGGCTTCTCTACGAGCATCTGGCATCGACAAGCTAGTGTTGATTAACGCCCATGGTGGTAATTACGTGCTCTCCAACGTCGTGCAGGAAGCCACCGTCACCGAACGATGCATGGCACTCTTTCCAACCAATGCCGACTGGAAAGCAGCACGCGCTAAGGCCGAAATGGAAACCACCAGCCACGAGGACATGCACGCTGGCGAACTCGAAGTTTCCATCCTCTTGGCGACTAACCCCGAGTTGGTGCGAGACGGCTACGACACTGTCGATCACATAGCCGACGATCGCAACGATCTTCTTACCGTCGGCATGGAGGCATACACCAAAACAGGTGTCATCGGTCGGCCCTCACTGGCCACCGCCGACAAAGGCCGAACCGTCCTTGACCACCTCGGCAAGGCATTTCGTTCCTGCCTCCGAAGCATCGATGTAGTCGTGTGACGTGTGAGAACTTTCTCTACAAACTTAAAGCGGCCCGAAAGCGGGCCGCTCGGGCGGCCGACCTGGGGGAAAGCATGAGGTGCTGGGACTTGGGGTCCCAGCACCTCAGCCGCGTCACCGCGCCCCCGCGTCGGCTCGCCCGACAACCAAGCAGATCGGGCCGCAAGAGATTCAGAAGGCCGCGAAGCTGAGAAGAGGGCGCACTATTCGGGTCACGGGGCCGAGCTCGCTAAGCGCACGCGTGCCCAGGCGCCGGCGGGGCCTTACCGCATGCCTCCGGCGGGGGCGCTCCGGCTCCGGGCAGCTGGTGGAACCTGCCCGCCTGCCGCCGTCCCAGAGCAAGCCCTAGCAGACCAGCCGCGGGGCCGCCTCCGCTCCATCACGACGCTGACATCGGGCGCGCGGCCGGGGCAGCCCCGCGGCTGGCCCGCTACCCGTGGGGTGGGACGACAGCAGACGGGCAGGCGCTGTCGCGGATGAGCTCGACGCCCAGCATCCCAGTCAACATCAAGCACCGCCGTTGGTAGTCAATGCGATGATCGTGATGACGACAGCGGCAGCTAGCGCAAGGCCGGTAAAGAAGCCGCGCTTTATCCATATCCATCCCGCAGGCGACGGTGGCCACTGCGTATGGCTCTGAACCTCGTCGGCCTGGATCGCACGCAGCTCTTGGAGCTCCTGGACGACCTCCTCGATACGTACTGTCGCCTTATTCAACGCGAATGACCCAGAGTCAGCATATCCCGAGTTTTGGGACGAGAAGGAGGCATTGTTTGAGCTTTCAACAAAGCTTTCCAGGAGATGCCAGGGAATCTCATTAGCTGCGGAGCGGAACATGTAAATGCGATCGCCCAAGCCCTCCAGCTGTCTTGTTGCATCCAACAGAAGTGAAGTATTGTCTTCCAAATTCCCGAGTTTTTGGGATGCGCTGTAAAGAAGAGAAGTATTGTCCTGAAGATGCGACAAGCGACGGGCGGCTTCGTAGAGAAGATGGGTATTGTCTTCGAGATGACGCAATCTAGAAGCGGCCTCATAGAGCAACTGAGCACTGTCATACGGTCGATCGAAAGCTTCGAGCATCAGAGACCGGAGAGTCTCTACCGTTTCCTTGCTGCTGGACTTCAGATCGTTTACAGCCCCGAGAAGGTCATGTTTAGTTGTTGTGATGGCTGTCAGCATTAGATCTTTTAGTCTGTCTTCAGTAAGCCCCGAGATCCTATTTAGTGCGGACGCGGCGTCTCCCTCGTGCGCCTTCTTCCATTCATGAAGAAGTTCTTTTGGAAACTTCTTCTCATTATCTTTGTTGTCGATTTGAACATGATGACCTTCGCACAGCAGGAGCATGTTACCGAAACTTGTGCGAATCTCTTTCGGCATCGTCGGGTCATGTCGTGGACCGCCTGGTTCTCCACATATATGTGCGATCTTCCCGTATACATACGGGTTCCCGTCTTCGAGCATTTGAACTACTGGTCGAGGACACTCCGGGGCATAGCACTCCCCTCGACTGAGGAGGAAGAGAGCCTTCTGGACAGCAGCAGGAATGTGATCTTTGCTCATGTTTGCTCCGGCTGGGAGGACGACAACGAAGCGGGGAAGAGCGGTTGAAGGCCATCGTAGAGACGCAGCCCGACAGTTTCTGTCCAGACCGTCGCGCAACACTCCAGCTGGGGAAGAAAGATCGAGCGATCGAGTGACAAACTGAGTGACATCGAGGATGCCCCTTGTCGCACAACCATGCACCTCAGTGCATGCCGAGCCCTGAGCTGAGCAGCAAAAACCGCAGTTCCTATGATCGAATAGCTACTCTTACAAGCGAAGGGTCACGAGGTGGCCCAACCAGCGCATGTCAGCTTTCGACACGTGATTGGCTGACGGGGCGAAGGGGAGCCAAGTGGGGAGCCACGCCAGGTGAACGAGTCTGAACCGGACGGAACTCAGTAGACCGACCAACGGCGTCTCTGAACCCCTATGGACTGATCAGAACGGCAAGAGCCTGGTTCGAGTCCTATCGCGGGAGCTTCGGTAGAGCTCAGGCCCCCTTCCTGGATCAAGGACAGGGGGCCTGCGCCGTTCCAGGAGCCGTGCCGAAAGCTCCCTTCCCGGGGGCCTTTGGCGTTTGCGGTGGTCAGGAGGGGCGTTTGGCGACGATGCCGGTCAGCGCCCAGCCGAGGCCGACGACGAGGCCGCCGACGATGGCGACGACGCCGACCCCGCCGGTCTGGAGCAGCGCCAGCAGGGCGATCACCACCCCGTAGACCACGGTCAGGGCGAGCATCAGGCGGAGATACGTCTTCTGGGTCATACGCACACGATCGCGCGGCGCAGGACAGTGGTCTGTCCCCCGATCGGTGGACATGCTCCCGGTAAAATGTCGATCATGGGCAGTCCCGTGGACGCGCGGGCGGAGAACGCCTGGTTGCGGTCCTATCCGTTCTGGGACGCATACTTCGCGATCGTGCTGATCGCCACCATCATCACCATCGTGGTGGACGGCGGCGCGCCGGCCGCCGTCATCCTGCTGCTCCTGATCACCGTCTCGTACGCGCTGTGGGGCCGCCAGGCCGTGCGGGCGCCGGTCGCCCCCACCAAGGAGGGCTGGTGGCACGCCGCCGCGATGATCGTCCTGTTCACCGCGGCCGACCTGCTCGCGCCGCAGTCCGCCGTCGCGCTGTCGGCGCTGATCCCCATGACGTTCATGGCGCTGCGGCGGGCGCGGGCCGTGGCCGTGACGGTGGCCATGTTCACCGGGCCCGCGATCCAGCTCATGGCGGACAACGGCTCGCACCCGCTGCTGATCGCGGTGGCGATCGTGCTCGGACTGTCGGCCAGCACGCTGCTCGGGGTGTTCATCGACCGGCTCGGGCGGCAGAACACCGAGCGGGCCCGGCTGATCGCGGAGCTCGACCGCACCCGGGAGGAGCTGGCGGAGGTGAGCAAGGAGGCCGGGATGCTGGCCGAGCGCGAGCGGCTGGCCGGTGACATCCACGACACGCTGGCCCAGGGGTTCGCGAGCATCGTGATGCTGCTGCAGGCCGCGGGGGACGGGCACGACCCGTACGTGCGGCGCGCCATGGAGACGGCCAGGGAGAACCTGTCCGAGACCCGCGCGCTCATCGCCGCCCTGGCGCCGCCCGCGCTGGAGGGCGCCTCGCTGGAGGAGGCGCTGGGGCGGCTGGCCAAGGGGTTCGAGCTGCCCGTGGAGGTGAGCGTCGCCGGGGCCGCCGACGTGCCCGCCCTCGTGGCGGAGGCGCTGGTGCGGGCCGCCCAGGAAGGGCTGGCCAACGTCCGCAAGCACGCCCGCGCCCGCTCCGTACGGCTGGCCCTCGAACACGTGCCGGGCCCGGCCGTACGGATGTCGATCGCCGACGACGGGCGCGGCTTCGACCCCTCGGCCGGCGGCGACGGGTACGGCCTGCGCGCGATGCGCAACCGGGTGACCCGGCTCGGCGGCACCGTCCGGATCACCGGCTTCCCCGGCCAGGGGACCACGCTCGCGGTGGAGCTGCCGTGCTCCGGGTGATGCCATGCTCAGAGTGATGATCGTCGACGACCATCCCGTGGTCCGCGAGGGGCTGCGCGGGATGCTGCTGGCCGAGCCGGACCTGGAGGTGGTCGGCGAGGCCGGGTCGGGGGACGAGGCCGTGGTCGTCGTGCCCCGGCTGCGGCCCGACGTGATCCTCATGGACCTGCGCATGCCGGGCGGCGACGGGGTCAGCGCCATCGAACGGCTGGGGCCCGGCCACCGGGTCATCGTGCTGACGACGTACGAGGACGACGGGGAGATCCTGCGGGCCGTCTCCGCGGGCGCGGCCGGATACCTGCTGAAGGACGTGTCGCGGGCGGACCTGGCCTCGGCCGTGCGGGCGGCGGCCGGCGGCCGGACGGTGCTCTCGCCCTCGGTCGCCGCGCGGCTGGCCGGGCGGCTGGTTGGGCGGCGGCCCGCCGTGCCGGTGCTGTCGGAGCGGGAGCGGGAGGTCCTGGAGCTGGTGGCCCAGGGGCTCACGAACGGGGAGATCGGCAGGCGGCTGTTCATCGGGGAGGCGACGGTCAAGACGTACCTGCTGCGGGTGTTCGGCAAGCTGGGCGTCTCCGACCGCACCTCGGCCGTCCTGGCCGCCCTGGACCTCGGCCTCGTCCACCGCCGCCCCTGACCGTTCCTGAAGATCTCTTCGGGTGCGTTAAGCCCTCCTTCAGGTGCGGCGCGCCACCCTCGGGCTGTCTCATCGACTCGGGGAAGGAGACCCCAATGTTCAAGCGACGCGCCGCCGTCGTCCTCACCGCCGCCGCCCTCGGACTCGCCGGCATGGCCGGGTCCGCGCTGGCCGACGACGGTCCGGTCGAGGTGCGCGGCGAGGGGCTGGTCACGGTCCACGGCGAGCCGGCCTTCCCGGCCGGCCCGCTCACGTGCTGGCTGGCCGACGGCAAGGTGGTGAAGTTCTCCAAGGCCAGGGTGGCCGAGCTCGTGGACGAGGAGTACGTAGAGCCGGCCCGGCCCGTGACCGTGGGCGGCGTGACGACCTTGCCCGCGGACCGGCTGTCGATCAGCGTCCCGGCCGGGGAACTGCCGCGCGAGGTCAAGATCGGCAAGCGCTGGCACCGCGGCCGCGTCATCCACCTCACGTGCGTGTGGAAGGACCACGCGAGCCGTTAGCCGCTCATCGCGCCCCGGAGCCTGCCGGCAAGCGGCGCCGGGGCGCGTTCATTTCATGGTTTGGCGGGACAAAGCAGAGAGCGGCTGGTAAGGATGGGTTACCGGTCCTGTGGGCCGGGAGCCGCGGGCAGGTCGACGGGGGCGAGGAGAGGGCGCCGCCACCAGGACGTGTCGCCGACCCGGAATCGGCGGGGCGATCCGATGACGGAGAAGTGCTGATTGCCGCGTGCGTACCTGGATTACGAGCCTGCGCCCCTTCGATGCCCTGACCGCGCAGGCGGTGCTTGAGCGAACCACCGACTTCCGCGAGGCGGAGCGCTTCATCAGGCTCTTCCACGCCGAGAACCCCCAGGCCGGAGGCCTGCACGCCCGGCTGCGCGACGTCTCCAGGGACGTGGCGCGCCACGGGACCTACACCCATACCTACGAGGAGCTGGAGTTCGGCGCCCGGGTGGCCTGGCGCAACAGCAACCGGTGCATCGGGCGGCTCTACTGGCGCTCGCTGAAGGTGCGCGACCGCAGGCAGGTGACCACGGCCGAGGGGGTCGCCCTGGAGTGCGTGGAGCACCTGCGGGTGGCCACCGGGAACGGCAAGATCAGGCCCACCGTGACCGTCCTGCCGCCCGACACCCCGGCGCTGCGCGGCCCCCGGATCCTGAATGACCAGCTCATCCGGTACGCGGGCCATCGCACCAAGGGGGGCCGCATCGTGGGGGACCCGCGCAACGCGGAGCTCACCGACCTGGCCAAGGCGCTGGGCTGGCAGGGCAGGTCCGGCCGGTTCGACGTGCTGCCGCTGATCATCCAGCCGAGCCTGGGCGATCCGCTGCTGTGCAACCTGCCGGGGGACGCCGTGCTGGAGGTGCCGCTGGTGCATCCGGAGTATCAGTGGTTCGAGGAGCTGGGCCTGCGCTGGCACGCCGTACCGGCTATTTCCGACATGTGCCTGGAGATCGGCGGCATCTGCTACCCGTGCGCGCCCTTCAACGGCTGGTACATGGGCACCGAGATCGGCGCCCGCAACTTCGCGGACGCCGACAGGTACGACCAGCTCAAGGTCGTCGCGGAGCGGCTCGGGCTGGACACCTCGACCGAGCGGACCCTGTGGCGGGACCACGCGCTGGTGGAGCTGAACGTGGCGGTGCTGCACTCGTTCGAGCGGGAGGGGGTCACGATGACCGATCACCACACCGAGTCGCGCCGTTTCCTCACTCACCTGTCGCGCGAGGAGAAGGCCGGGCGCGTCTGCCCGGCGGACTGGTCATGGATCGTGCCGCCGATGTCGGGCGGCGTCACCCCCGTCTTCCACCGCTACTACGACACCAGCGTGCTGAGCCCGGCCTTCGTCCATCACCGCCAGCCGCCGTCCTTGCCTTCCCAGGCTAGAACATGGTTCGGTTAGGGCATGGCAGAACTCGTGCTCTCATCCCTCGACCAGGGCGTACTCACGCTGACCTTCAACCGTCCCGACACCCTCAACGCGTGGACGGACGCCATGGGGCGGCGCTACTTCGACCTGCTGACGGAGGCCGAGAAGGACCCGGAGGTGCGGGCCGTCGTGGTCACGGGCGCGGGCAAGGGGTTCTGCTCGGGCGCGGACTTCAAAGCCCTGGCGGCGATCCGGAACGGCACCTACGACGAGGAGCCCGATCCGCGGCCCAACACGTTCCCGACCACGGTGGGCAAGCCGATCATCGCCGCCGTCAACGGGGCCTGCGCGGGGCTGGGCATGGTGCACGCGCTCGTCTGCGACCTCGTCTTCACGGCCGCGGACGCCAAGTGGACCACGGCGTTCCCGCGCCGGGGACTGATCGCCGAGTACGGGCTGTCGTGGGTGCTGCCCAGGCTCATGGGGCAGCAGCGGGCCATGGACGTCCTGCTGTCGGGGCGGGTGTTCACCGGGGCCGAGGCGTACGAGCTCGGGCTGGTCAACCGGGTCGTGCCGGGGGAGGGCGTGCTCTCCGAGGCGCAGGCGTACGCCCGGGAGCTGGCGGCCTACAGCTCGCCGGCGTCCATGGCGGTGATCAAGCGGCAGGTGTGGCGCGACTGGGACGCCTCCCTGGAGGACTCCGCCGCGGCGGCCGTCCGGGAGATGATGGCCTCCTTCGGCCGCCCCGACTTCGCTGAGGGCGTCGCCAGTTACCTGGAGCGACGCCCCCCGAACTTCCCGCCCCTATGAGCGGCTCAGGCCAGGCGGTGGGCGCCGCGGGCCGGGGTGGCGGGAAGGAAGCGCGGAGCCTGGAAGCCGTGCTCCGCGTACGCGGCGGTCACCGACTCCTCGACGCTGGACAGGCGCTCCACCGGCACCAGGGCGATGGCCGAGCCGCCGAAGCCGCCGCCCGTCATCCGGGCGCCCCGCGCCCCGCCCCTGACGGCCGCCTCGACCGCGACGTCCAGCTCCGGCGAGGAGACCTCGTACTGGTCGCGGAGCGACAGGTGGGAGGCGTTGAGCAGGGCGCCGATCTCGGTGACGGCGCCCGCGCGCAGGAGGCCGATGAGGGCCTCGACGCGGTGGTTCTCGGTGACGATGTGCATCGTGCGCTTGCGCTCGTCACCCTGGAGCTGGTCGAGGGCCGCCGCCAGGTCCGTGACGTCGCGCAGGGCCGGGACGCCGAGCTTGCGGGCCGCCGACTCGCACTCGGCGCGGCGCTTGGCGTACTCGCCGTCGGCGTGCTGGTGGTGGACCTGCGTGTCGATGATCAGCATGCTCAGCCCGTGGGCGGCCAGGTCGAGCGGGATGTTGCGGGAGGCGAGCGAGCGGCAGTCGAGGAACAGCGCGTGGCCCTCCTCGCACAGCGCGGAGGCGGCCTGGTCGAGGATGCCGCAGGGCATGCCGACGAAGTCGTTCTCGGCCTTCTGGCTGAGCAGGGCGACCTCCATGGGCGTCAGGCCCAGGCCGTGCAGGTCGTTGAGCGCCGAGGCGACGGCCACCTCGAGGGCGGCGCTGGAGCTGAGGCCGGCGCCCGGCGGGACGTCGCCGTCGATCGCGATGTCCGCGCCCCGCACGCGCTCGCCCAGCATGGCGAAGACGCCGACGACGTAGCGCGTCCAGCCCGCCGACTGGTCGTGGCTTGTGAGCGTGACGGGCTCGCCGGGAGCCTGGAGGGACAGGAGCCGGATGGTGCCGTCCGTGCGCGGCGTGATCGCGGCCGTGACGCCCCACGGCACGGCGAAGGGGAGGACGAAGCCGTCGTTGTAGTCGGTGTGCTCGCCGATCAGGTTGACCCGGCCGGGCGCACGCCAGACGGTCTGGGGGTCCGCGCCATAGGCGGCACGGAAAGCTTCAACAACGCGCATAATCGAACACTCCTCAACACAGGCTCGACCGTAGACTAGCGCCATGGAAGAGCTCCTGGATCCCGGGCTCGGCCGGGTCCGGCTGTTCCTGATGCAGGACGACAACAAACCCCGCAAACTCCGGTACAACCTGGGCCATTCCCGCCTGCTCACCTTCGGTGGCGCGTACTCCAACCACATCAGGGCCGTGGCCGAGGCGGGGCGGCGGCACGGGATCGAGACCATCGGGGTCATCCGGGGCGAGGAGCACCTGCCGCTGAACCCCTCGCTCGCCCACGCGAAGGCGTGCGGGATGACCCTGACCTACCTCGACCGCGCCTCCTACCGGCTCAAGCACACCGAGGGCGTGCTGGCGGCGCTGCGGGCGCGCTGGGGCGACGACGTGGCGATCCTGCCCGAGGGCGGGAGCAACGCGGCCGCCGTGCGCGGGTGCGCCGAACTGCCGGGGGAGATCTCCGCGGAGTACGACGTCATCTGCTGCCCGGTCGGCACCGGCGGGACGCTGGCCGGGATCTCGGCGGGGCTGCCGGAGGGGAAGCGGGCGATCGGGTTCGCGGTGCTGAAGGGGGCGGGCTTCCTGGCGGGCGAGGTGGCCAGGCTGCAGCGGGAGGCGTACGGGCGCACCTGGGCGAACTGGGAGCTCAACCTGGACTACCACTTCGGCGGCTACGCCAAGTCGACCCCCGCCTTGGACGCATTTATCCGGAAATATCGTGTCGAGGGCATCTATGTGGCGAAGATGCTCTACGGGATCCTCGACCTCGCCCGGCAGGGCGCCTTCCCCGACGGCACCCGCATCGTCGCCGTGATCACCGGTCAGCCCTCCACGCCCGTCTCGGCGTGAGCGGCCCCCACCGGCTTCGACTCGGGTGACCCCCGCTGCCGCAGGTAGATCGAGAGCACCACCATCGACAGCACCGCGAGCAGCTCCGACTGCCAGTTCTGCAGGGTCCGGTCCCAGAACTCGGGCGCGGTCACGTACGACCACCACGAGAGCGGGTCGCGCAGGTCGCCGAGCCGATCCGAGTTGTACGCCGCCTGCCCCGTCACCGACTGCGCCAGCCACGACAGCACGAAGATGGCCCCCATCACCAGCCCCAGCGAGTTGCTGTAGACCCACAGCCTGGCCCCGCCTGCCCTGGCCCACCGGGGCGAGCGCGGGCCGGCGTGCGCCCCGATCCGCTGGTCCTCATCGGACTCCGTCCCCGCCCGATCCAGCTCCTTGGACTCGGGCGACCCCTTCTGCACGAGCCAGACGGTCAGCATGATGAACAGCAGGAACTGCAGGTACTCCGACTGCCAGTTCTCCGAGACGTCCACCGCGAACGGCGACGACGTCACGTACTGCGCGAACGAGACCTCCTCCGCCCCCTCGGCCCGCTGCACGTCGTTGTACTCCAGCATCCCGGCCAGGGCCTGGCCGCCCAGCGACAGCAGGAACATGACGAGGAACGCCAGCGCCAGCGAGTTCTGCTTGACCCACCTCATAGTCGCGAGAGCCCCACGACGAAGAAGAACGCCAGCCCGATCACGATGATCAGCATGGTGATCGTGAACATCGCCCGCATCAGTCCTCCACCTCGCAGTCGTAGGGGAGGTCGCGCACCGGCTCGCACCCGGCGGCCTTGACCCGCCAGCCGTCGGTGAAGCGGTGCAGGAAGAGCGTGTCGCCGGCCAGCCGGACCTGGGCGGCGTCTCCCCACACGCTGACCGACGTGACGGACCCGCCGGGCCCCAGCTTCGCCTCGCGCAGCGCCTCGGCGCAGGTCTGGCCGGGATCGGGAAGTTTCTCGGCGGTCTTGCGGGTGAGCATCGCGCACGCGGCGTCCTCGTGGTGCGCGGAGAGCGCCGCGTGGAAACGCTCGGCCGCCCGCGCCGGGGCGGCCGTGTCAGGGGCGCACCCCACGGTGACCAGCGCGAGCGCCGGCCAGATGAGCAGGTTCCTCATGGACCTCCGCTACCCCTGGATCACCCGCGCATGCTAGCCGCCGAGCTGGTCGAGGACCGGTGACACCAGCGCGTTGAGCTCGCGGGTCAGCACCACCACCGCCCGGTGCGCGCGCTGCTCGACCTCGTCGTGCGGCCCCTCGGGCTCGGGTGGCAGGTCGTCCAGGGGCACGGGCACCTCCAGGAGCAGCGAGGCCCGCAGGAACGGGTGCCGGGCCAGGTCCTGCTGGGTCGGCTCGACGTACTGGCCGAAGGTCTCCTGCCAGCCCAGCCACCCCCGGTCGCGCCACCAGGCCCGCGAGCGGGTCAGCTCCTCGGGCAGCGGCGAGACGACCCTGACCCGCGCGTAGAGCGAGCCGTCCCAGGTGTTGCGGTGGCAGGTGGCGTCGAGCACGCGCCGGTCCCACCGTACGTAGCCGGGGGTCAGCGCCGGCGGCGTGGCCAGCCGCCACGCGGCGCACGCGAACCTGACGGGGGCGATGTCCCCCCATTCGAACTCTTCGAGGTTCTTGCGAACGTGTACGGCATAGCGCCCGTCACGGTCTCTGTCGAACTCTTGATCGATCCAGAACGCCTTGCCCATGAGGACTACGCTACGGCCTCCCCCCTCGGCCGGGGCTCCAAAAGCACGCGCCATCTCCACAAATGACCTGTGACGGACGTGACACATGTGTAGCTTTTTCACATTGTTGGATGACTTTGGAGTGAGCAATGGCGTCAGAACAGCTCGACGCGGCCATGAGCCACTGGCAAGCGGGAGATCTCGACCAGGCCGCCGCGCTGTTCAGGCAGATCGCGGCCACAGGGGACCCGGAAGCCTCACACCTGCTGGCGGGCCTGCTGCAGGAGCAGGGCGACCTCGACGGCGCCGAGGCGGCGCACAGGTCGGTGATCCAGTCCGGCGACCCCGTGTTCGGGCAGCGTTCGGCCATCGCCATGGGCATGATGCTCGTCGCGGCCAAGGAGTGGCCGGCGGCGCACCGGGTGCTGACGATCGCGTCCGACGGGGCCGACTTCGAGGTGGCCGCGCTCGCCGACACGGCGATGGTGCTGGTGCTCACGCAGCTGGGCGACGTGGAGGGCGCGCAGGAGGCGCTGGAGCGGGCCCGCAGGTGTGACAGCTCGGCGGTGGCCGAGCTGGCCGCGCGGCTGGAGCTGCCCGAGTTCCACTTCCAGGACCCGGCCTCGGCCCGCGAGCTCTATGAGGAGGCGGAGGACGAGGACGACTTCCGGGCGCTGCTGACCTGCGGCGACCCCGACGTGGTGTCGCTGTCGGCGTTCCGGCTGTACCAGATCTACGCCGAGGAGGAGGAGTTCGAGCAGGCCAGGCAGGTGTGCGAGCACGCCATCGCCGTCGGGCACCCCGACCACCTGGCCATGGCGCACAAGCTGCTCGGCGCGGTGCTGGTGGACCTGGGCGAGTACGCCGAGTCCGCCGCCGCCTACCGCGTGGCCGCCGAGGACCCGAGGCCCGACCTCCGGTTGCCGTCGCTGATCGAGCTGGCCAAGGTGACCGCGTCGCTGGGCGACGTGGAGGAGACCAGGGCGATCTTCCGCCGGGTGATCGCCAGCGGGCAGCGCGAGTACGTCGTGCAGGCCCAGGCGTGCCTGGCCCAGATGCACGTCGAGGCGGGCGAGACGGCCGAGGCGCTGGCCGCGCTGCGCGCGGTGCTGGAGGCGGGGGAGGACGAGTGGGCGTCGATCTGCGTCACGCTCCTCGGCCTGCTGCTCGACCAGCATCCGGAGGCGTACGACGAGGCCATGGAGCTGGCGCGGTTCGCGTCCGCGCACGACGATCCCGACGCCGCGTTCAAGGCCACGCTGCTCCTGGAGCACGCCGCCAGGCAGCAGCCGCTGGCCGACCCCGTCGAGGAGCAGGCGCTCCAGGACACCGACGAGGGGCTCGCCCGCCTGCAGGCCGGTGACGTGGCCGGGGCCAGGCGGCTGCTGCGCAAGGCCGCCGACTCCGGCGCGGCCACGCAGTCGCTCAGGGCCATGGCGACGCTGGCCCAGCTGGAGATCGGCGAGGGCGACCGGGAGCAGGCCGACGAGCTGCTCGCGTACGTGGCCGAGGGCGACGACGTGCTCCAGGGCTTCAGCGCGGCCTTCCTGCTGCACCTGCTGCGCGAGTCGGGCGAGGAGCCGCACCCCGTGCTGGCCGCGATGCTCGACCACCAGCGGCTGGGCAGGGAGGAGGGGCTGGTCCGCTACCGCGCGGCCATGGACCATCCCGATCCGGCCGTCGCCGCGATCGGGTCCGCCGTGTTCGCACAGGTGCTGGCCTCCATCGGGTACGACCTGTCGGACGCGGCCAAGCTGTTCGAGTCGGCGGCCGAGAGCGGGGACCCGCTGGCGCTGTCGTACACGGCGGTGATCTGCAAGGAGGTGCTGTCCGACGGGGAGGCCGCGCTCGCGCTGCTGCGCCGGGCCACGGCGGAGGGGCATCCCGTGCTGGCGCCGTGGGTGGGGTACGCGCTGGGCGGGCTCGTCATGGAGCACGACCTGGGCGAGGCGCGGGCCGCGTACACGGCGGCCCTGGACGGCGGCAACCGCGGGCTGCGGATCGAGGCGACCGCCTCGCTGCTGACGGTGCTGGAGCGGCAGGGCGACCTGCTGGCCGTCTGCCGGCTGCACGAGAGGCAGATCGAGGAGGAGACCTCCGCGGACGACCGCTCGCGCGGCGCCTGGCTGCTCGGGCTGCACCGGGTGCGGGTCGACGACCTCGCCGCCGCGCGGGCGGCCTTCGAGCTGGCGACGGGGGAGCCGCGGGAGATGGGGCGCTTCGCCCGGTTCCTGCTCGACCGGGACCTCGACGCCGCCGCCGAGGCGCTGGCCGAGATCGAGGACGAGGGCAACGCGTTCCTGGTGAGCATGCTGGCCATGGAGAGCGCGCACGCCTGGCAGCGGCGCGGCGAGATCGCCGCCGCCGACGCGGCGCTCTCCATGGTGCTGGCCGCCGGGCACCCCAACTACCGGCAGGAGGCCGGCTGCTACCTCGGCGCGCTGCGGAACGAGGCGGGCGACAAGCGCGGCGCGCTGGAGGCGTGGGAGCAGGTCGCCGAGGGCGACGACGAGCGCCTGGCCGCCATCACGCTGCGCGACATCGGGCAGGTGCGGCAGGAGCTCGGGCTGCTGGTCGAGGCGGCCGCCGCCTACCGGGGGGCGCTCGGGGAGCTCGGCGAGGCGCGCAGGAAGGACGCGACCGTGCGGCTCGCCGAGGTGCTCGTCGCGAGCGGGGCGGCGCAGGAGGCCGGAGAGCTGATGACGGAGGAGTTCGGCGCGGCCGGGCGGCTCAAGTTCGCCGTCATTCTCCGCGACCACGGCGACCTGGGCGCCGCCCTGTCCCTCCTGGCGCCCGGCTCGGGCGACACGCTCGAGGAACAGGTGCTCGGGGAGCTGCTGGCCAGGACGGGCGACGTGGCGGGGGCGCGGGAGGCGTTCGAGCGGGCCGTGGCCGCCGACCCCGAGTCCGCGTCCGGTGCGCTGATATGGGCGGCCCGGACGCTGGCCGAGGCGGGCGACGACGAGTACGCCCGCTCCGCCTACGAACGGGTCGTCGCCCTGGACGACGACGAATGGCTCACGGCCGTCGCCCGCGTCCGGCTCGGCACGGCGTCGGCCAAGGAACGCGGATGGGTGCTGGCCGACGACGGTGACCGGGAGGGGGCGCTCGCGGCGCTGACCGAGTTCGCCGGGTCGGAGCTGATGGCCGAGGTGCTGCTCGCGCTCGACGAGGGCGACGCGAAGGCCGTACGCCGCCTGGTGGCCGCGGCGGACCCGCGGGACCGGCGGGAAGCCCTCGCCGAGACCCTGGAGCGGGCCCGCGGGCTGCGCGACGAGCACGCGGCCGCGGCGCTCTGCCGGGTGGTCGTCGAGCTGGGCGAGCCCGACCTCGCCGCGCAGGCCGCGGTGGACCTCGGCGTGGTCCTCGCCGAGCGCGGCCACCACTGCCGGGCCGAGCTGAGCACCCTGCCCGCCACCGAGCATCCGGGCACGGCCGAGATGGCCTGGCGCAACATCGCCATCCTCCGCCACCGCCGCGGCGACCTCGACGGGGCGATCGGGGCGGCCCGCGCCGCGATGCCCGCCACCGCCGTCGTGCTGGCCGACCTCCTCAACGAGCGGGGCGACACCGAGGGCGTACGCGAGGCGCTGACCGCCGGGGCGGCGGCCGGGGACCTGGAGAGCGAGCGCCACCTGATCGCCCACCTGCTCCTCGTGGAGGACCACGACGCCGTGGTGGCGGAGGCCGAGCGGGCGATCGGCACCGGCGACCCCGAGACCGTGTCGATGGGCTACTGGGCGTGGGGCGACGCCTACAAGGCGCGGGACGACCTGGAGAACGCGGCCCTCATGTACCGGCGGGGCGTGGAGACCGGCTTCCCCGCCACCTCGGCCGGCATCCGCGTGGACCTCGCCAAGGCCCTGCGCGGGCTGGGCGACGCGGCCGGCGCCGTCCGGGAGGTGCGGCTGGCCATGGAGTCCGGCGCGCCCGACGCGGTGGACCGGGGCGGCGTGCAGCTCGGCATCTGGCTGTACGAGGAGGACGACCACATGGGCGCCGCCCAGGCGTTCGCGGCCGCCGCGGGCGCCGGGTCCGAGGTGGCGGCGGGCAACCTGCGCGTGCTCGCCCACCAGGCGTCCGGCCGCGGCGAGCACGACCTGGCCGTGCGGATCCTGCGGCTGATGGGCGACGAGGCCGCCGCCGTGGCGCGCGAGCTGGGCGAGCGGTGCGAGGACCCGGCCGCCGTACGGGCCTACTTCGAGCTGGCCGAGCGGGGGGCGTTCACCGAGCTGGACGTCGCCGACCGGCTGGCGGAGCTGGGCGAGCACGCCGAGGCCCGGGCGATCTACGAGCGGCTCAGCCGGCACGACGACGCGGACGTACGCTTCGTCGCCGGCGGCAGGCTGCTCGAACTGCTCGACGACGAGGGGGACGACGAGGCGTTCTTCGACGTCGCGCAGCGGGCGGCGGCCGACGCCGACAGCCCCATCCAGGGGGTGTTCGGGAGCCTGCTCGGCATGCTGCAGGACAACCGCGGGGACACCGAGGCGTCCCTGGACACGTTGCGGGCGGCGGCGGCCGGGGGCGAGCCCATCGCGCTGGCCACGCTGGCGCAGACGCTGGTCGGGGCCGGGCTGGTGGACGAGGGGCGGGAGGCGTACCTGCGGGTGCTCGCCGCCGGCGACGCCGAGCTCGCGGCCCGGGCGGCGATCGCGCTGGGGCAGACGTACCACGAGGAGGACGAGGAACGGGCCCGGCACTGGTACCTGAGGGGCGTCGAGGAGGCCGAGGGGCACTACAGCGCGCTCGCGGCCATGTACCTGGGCGCGCTGGCCAAGCGGAACCGGGACTTCCCCGAGGCGCTCACCTGGTACCAGCGGGTCATCGACGCGGGCGACACCGAATCGGGGCTGGCCGCGGCGCACCTCGGCGAGCTGTGCTACTGGCTCGGCGACCACGACGGCGCCCTGCGCTACTACGAGCTCACGCTGGGGCTGACCGAGCAGGCCGACCTGGTGGCCGAGGCCGCCTGCCGGATGGGGGAGATCAGGTACGCCCGGGGTGACATGGAGCTGGCCCGGCGGCTGCTGGTGACGGCGGTGGAGACCGGCGACCCGTCCTTCGCCTCCCCGGCCTCGACGCTGCTGGCCAAGCTCGGGTAAGCCCGGGCGCGCGGCGCTTCACCGCTCTCGGCCACCCTTGGGGGAACTTGTCATTAATTTAATGACCCATTAGTCTCATCTGGTCAAACAAATGAGGTGAGACGGATGGTCAAGGTAGGACGGCCACCGCAGGACCCGGCCCGGCAGCTGGAGCGGGCCCACCGGATCCTCGACGCCACCGCCGAGCTGGTCCTGCGCTGGGGCTACGGCAAGACCACCATCGACGACGTGGCCAAGCGGGCAGGCGTCGCCAAGGGCACCATTTACCTGCACTGGAAGACGCGCGACGAGCTCTTCGCCGCGCTGCTGCGCCGCGAGCGGGTCCTCATGCTGGCCGAGGTCCGCCAGGGCGCGCCGGCCACGCTGGGCGAGCTGTACGGCGGGTACGCCCGCGCGCTCCTGCGCAGGCCGCTGCTCCAGGCGCTCATGCGGGGCGACTCGGACCTGCTGGGCAAGTTCACCCGCCAGAGGCAGCAGGCGGGCCAGTCGCCGACGATGGGCGCTCCCCTGGAGGCGTACGTGGCGGAGCTGGTCAAGCTGGGCGCGGTGCGCGCGGAGCCGGGCGACCACGCCATGGTGGCCAACGCCGTCCTGTACGGCTTCCTGTTCGTGCCGGACGGCCTGTCCCGGGAGGAATCCGCCGACCGGATCGCGTTCCTGGTGGCCGACACCATCGACCGGACCATGAGCACGGGCCGCCCCCTGTCCGGCGACGACGCGGACGCCGTCGCGCGGGCCACCCTCGACTTCCTCGCCGCCGCGCAGGAGATCGCCGAGCAGCGGCTGGCGGCCTCCATGGGCGGCACGCAGAAGGCTCAAAGGAGCGTGTGACGTGAAGGCCGTACTCCCTCTCGACGACGTGGCGGCCGACCTCGCGACCGTCGGCGGCAAAGGCGCGTCACTGGCCAGGCTGAGCAGGGCGGGGCTGCCCGTTCCCGCCGGGTTCCACATCACGACCGAGGCCTACCGGGCGTTCGTGTCGGCCTTCCGCGACGAGCTCCCGCACGCGCAGGACCCGCGGGCGCTGTTCGCCGCGCACGACCTGCCCGCCGGGATCGCCGCGGAGATCCGCCGGGCGTACGGGGCGCTCGGCGACGACGTGCCGGTGGCCGTGCGCTCGTCCGCCACCGCCGAGGACCTGCCGGACATGTCGTTCGCCGGCCAGCAGGACACCTACCTCAACATCAGGGGCGACGCCCTGCTCGACGCGGTCAGGCGCTGCTGGGCCTCGCTGTGGAACCCGCGCGCCATCGCCTACCGCGACCAGAACGGCGTCCCCCACGACGACGTGGCGCTGGCCGTGGTGGTCCAGGAGCTGGTGGACGCCGACGCGGCCGGCATCATGTTCACCGCAAACCCGATCAGCGGCGCCCGCGACGAGACCGTCGTCAACGCCTCCTGGGGGCTCGGCGAGGCGGTCGTCGGCGGCCAGGTCACCCCCGACACGATCGTCGTGTCCGGCGGTGCCGTCACTCAGGAGCAGGTCAGCGACAAGACGGTCATGACCGTGCGCACCCCCGGCGGCACCCGCGAGCAGCCCGTCCCGGAGGAGCTGCGCCGCGCGGCCGTGCTCGACGCCGCACAGGCCGTGGAGCTGGCCGCGATCGGCGCGCGCATCCAGAGCCTGTACGGCACGCCGATGGACGTCGAGTGGGCCAGGCGCGACGGGAAGCTCGCCATCGTCCAGGCCCGCCCGATCACCGGCATCAAGCCGCAGGTCGAGGAGTGGAACGACAGCCTCAAGGGCGAATACCTGTGGACCGGCGGCAACCTGGGCGAGGCCATCCCCGACGTGATGACGCCCATGACGTGGTCGTTGGTGCGCCTGTTCATCCATGAGGCCATGTCCGCCTCGGCCCTGCCCGGCTTCGACATGGTCGGCAACATCGGCGGCCGCTTCTACATGAACCTGAGCGTCGTCCACTCCATCGCCGGCGCCCTGGGCATGCGCGGCAGGCTGAGCGCGACCGAGCAGGTCTTCGGCAAGCTGCCGCCGGGGCTCGTCGTGCCGATGGTGCCGGTGTCGCGCTGGGAGATCATCAAGCGCGTCCTGCCCATGGCGGTCGGCGTCCGGCGCCGCGTACGTACCAACCTCAAGGGCATGCGCGCGTTCCTGGCCACCTCGCAGCGGCGCTGCGAGGAGCTGCGCGCCACGATCGCCGCCACCGGGTCGGGCCCCGAGCTGGCCGGGCTGTGGGACCGCGAGATCAGGCCCCACCTGGTCACCTCCTGCCGCATGCTGGAGGCCGCCGGCCGCCAGGGCGGCGCCACCCTGGTCTGGACCCGCGACCGGCTGCGCAGGATGATGGGCGAGGTCGACGCCGAGGCCATGCTGACCGGCGTCAACACCGGCGGCGAGCTGGCCAGCCTGGGCCCGGTGATGGGCCTGTCCAGGCTGGCGCGCGGGGAGATCACCAGGGACGAGTTCGCCCGCACGTACGGGCATCGCGGCCCCCACGAGTTCGAGGTGTCGATCCCGCGGCCCGGCGAGGACGACGCCTGGATCGACGCCCAGCTCGCGGGCCTGCGCGACCTGCGGGCCGGCACCGAGGCGCTGCTCGCGCGGCAGCGCAAGGCCAGGGAGGAGGCGTGGGCGCGCTTCGCCCGGCGCTATCCGCGCCAGGAGGCCAGGATGCGCGCCAGGGTGCGGCGCTGGAACGCGGTCGTGCGGGACCGCGAGTCCACGCGTTCGGAGAACATGCGGGCGTTCTGGGTGCTGCGGGCCTTCGCCGTACGGGCCGGGGAGCTGTCGGGCCGGGGCGACGACGTGTTCTTCCTCTACCTGGACGAGCTGCTGGCCCTGCTGCGGGGCGACCCGTCCGCGCTGGAGCGGGTGCCGGTGCGGCGGGCCACCTACGAGCGGTACGCCGCCCTGCCGCCCTACCCCGCGCTGATCGTCGGCCACTTCGACCCCGTGCGCTGGGCCGCCGACCCCGACCGGCGGGCCGACGTCTACGACGCGCGTGGCACGGCCGTGCCGGTGAGCGACACCGTGAAGGGCTTCCCCGGCGCCCCCGGCATCGTCGAGGGCGTCGCCCGGGTGATCTCGGGGCCCGAGGAGGGCGACCGGCTCAAGCCGGGCGAGATCCTCGTCACGACGCTCACGAACGTGGGCTGGACCCCGATGTTCCCCCGTGCGGCGGCCGTGGTGACCGACATGGGCGCCCCGCTGTCGCACGCCTCGATCGTGGCGCGCGAGCTGGGCATCCCCGCCGTGGTCGGCACCGGCAACGCCACCATGCGGGTGCGCGACGGCGACCGGATCAGGGTGGACGGCGAGCGGGGCACGGTCGAGTTGCTGGCGTGAAAAGTCTCCGCCAAGTCGACCGCTTTATCGAGTGGCATGGGATGACCTTGGTGCCCATGATCGAATGGTGGACTCCACAGGACGTGTACGAGCTCGAGGCGCGCTGCGCCCGATTCCGCATTGCCAAGCTGGCGCTCGATCGGGGCGCCGAGGAAACGGACAGGGAGGATGAGGCCGACCCGGCGGCGTGAGTTCGCCGAGCTGCCGCCGTCGCTCGTGGCCGAGGTGGAGCGCAGGCTGGGCGCCGTGCGCGGGTTCGAGGAGCGGCGGGGCGGCTTCTCGGACGGCGTGCTCGGCGTGGCCGCGCTCGCCGGCGGGGAGCGCGTGTTCGTCAAGGCCGTCCCGGCGGACGGCGGGGACGCGGACGCCTACCGGGAGGAGGCCGCCGTCAGCGCGGCGCTGCCTCCCGGGGTGCCCGCGCCGCGCCTGCTGTTCACGGACGAAAGGGACGGCTGGCTGCTGATCTGCTCCGAACTGGCGCCCGGGCGGGTGCCGCACGAGCCGTGGCGCCCCGAGGAGCTGGCGGCGGCGCTGGACCTGCTCACGGTCTGCGCCAGGGAGCTGACCCCGGCGCCGGTCGACGGCCTCCCGACCGTCGCCGCGCGCATGAAGGGCCGCTGCGAGCTGTGGCAGGACCCGGGCAGCGCCCGGCTCGGCGCGTGGGAACGCGACCACCTGGCCAGGCTGGCGGAGGCCGAGCGGGAATGGGAGTCGCTGGTCACCGGCGACACGATGCTCCACTTCGATCCGCGCTTCGACAACATCCTCATCGACGAGCGCGGCACGGCCCGGCTGGTGGACTGGGGGCGGGCCTGCGTGGGCCCGGACTGGGCGGACCTCGTCTGCCTGCTGCTGGAGTCCGAGCTCGGGGACCCCGATCCGGAGGAGGTCTTCACCGGGCACCCGCTCGGGCGGCGGGCGGCGCCGGAGTGCGTGGACGCCCTGCTGGTGACGCTCCTGGGCTACTGGACGCGTACGGCGGTGCTCCCCGGGCCGGCGCACGCGCCGCACCTGCGGGAGCGGCGCGAGCACTCCCGCCGCGCCACCCTCGCCTGGCTCGGCACCCGCTGGGCGTGAAGGGCCTGCCGGGCGTGAAGAGCCTGCCGGGCGGGCGGAGCCCGCTAGCCGCCGACGTGGATGCCGGGCCGCGCGGCGGGGTCGGGCTCGCTCTTGCGCAGGATCTCGCGTACGACCGGCGCCGTGTCGCCGCGGCCGAGGATGAGATAGCGGAACAGGTGCACCAGCGGCGAGCCCTCCGCCCACGCGAAGTAGCAGTGCGGCCGCACGCCGCCGGCGTCGCGGAGCGCGAGCAGGATGGCGGCGATGGCGTTGGGCGCGGCCGGGCTCTCCGCGCGCAGGACGCGGTACTTGTCCACCTCCACCCCGCGCACGTGGAGCGCGCCGCTGAAGTCGGACGGGTCGATGACGTCGACCTCCAGGAACAGGATGTCCGCCCGGCCCGGGACCGGGTTGACCCCGCGCTGCTCGACCTCCTTGTCGGCGTACTCGGCCGCGTCACCCGCCTGGCGGCGGTTGGCGATGATGTTGAGCGCGCCGTCGTAGTCGAGCGAGTCGGCGATGAACCGCCGCGCCGCCTCGTCGAACTCGATCCGGTCGGCCCGCAGCTCGGTCGTCCGCGAGACGCGCGAGATCAGCGAGATGGCGACGATGCCCAGGATGAACAGCGCGGAGATGGCGATGCCGTCGGGCTTCTCCCGGATGTTCTCCACCAGCGCGTACACCAGCACCAGGGTGAGCACCGTGAAGCCGGCCGTGGCGGCCCGCTGGCGGCGGCGGACGGCCGAGATCGTCACCGCGACCGCGCCGGAGACCATCATGGCCAGGATGCCCGTGGCGTACGCGCCGGCCTGGGCGTCCACGTCGGCGTCGAACGCGATGGTGAGCACCACGCAGATGCCCGTGTAGACCAGCACCACGGGCCGCACGGCGCGGCCCCAGTCGGGCGCCATGCCGTAGGAAGGCAGGTAGCGCGGCACGATGTTGATCAGGCCGGCCATCGCCGAGGCCCCGGCGAACCACAGGATGAGGATCGTGCTGATGTCGTAGACCGTGCCGAACACCTCGCCGAGCCGCTCGTGCGCCAGATAGGCCAGCGCCCTGCCGTTGGCCTCGCCGCCGGGCCGGAACTCCTCGGCCGGGATGAGCACCGTGGTCACGAAGCTGGTCGCGATCAGGTAGACGCTCATGATGAGCGCGGCGCAGGTGAGCAGCTTGCGCGTGTTGGCGACGCGGGACTCCAGCTGCTCCTCGGCGGTCTTGCCGGCGGCGGCCACCAGCGGCATCATGCTGACGCCCGTCTCGAACCCCGAAAGGCCCAGCACGAGCAGCGGGAAGGCGAGCACGGCAGGTCCGATGAGGCCGCCGAAGCCGCCCGTGCCGCCGGCCAGCGCGTCGGTCCAGCGGGAGAGCGCGTCCGGCGAGGTGAAGACGTCGCCCAGGCCGACGGCGACGACGACCGCGTTCAGCACGAGGAAGATCGCGACCAGCGGGATGGCCACGCCGACCGCCTCGCTGAACCCGAGCAGGAACACCCCGCCCAGCACCAGCAGCAGCACCACGGTCAGCAGGACCTCGTGGCCGTGCAGGAAGCTCGGGAAGAACGGGTTCTCCACGACGTGCACGGACGCGTCGGCCGCCGACAGCGTGATCGTGATGATCCACGACGTGGCCACGAACCCCAGCAGCACCAGCACGAACAGCTTGCCCTGCCAGAACGGCAGCAGCCGCTCCAGCATCGCCACGGAGCCCTGCCCGTTCGGGCTCTCCCGGGCCACCCGCCGGTACATCGGCAGCATGCCGAGCAGCGTCAGCGCCACGATGAGCAGCGTGGCCAGCGGCGATAAGGCGCCGGCCGCCAGCGCGGCGATGGCGGGCAGGTAGGCCAGCGTGGAGAAGTAGTCGACGCCGGTCAGGCACATGACCTTCCACCACGCCTGCGGCTCGGCGTGCGCCTCGCTGGCCTCCGGGCCCGTCGGCTGCACGCGAAGCTGCAGCAACCAGCGCGCCAGGCCGTTGGACGGGGGCGCTGGAGGGTTCGGGCTTTCGACGACCGCGGGGATCGTACGCCCACCGGTACCGCTCACCGGATCTTCCTCTCTCATCGAGAACGCACCCCACCCTAGGGGGTCCGGCGCGCTGCCACGCGGCTGGTCCGGCGAATCTCCTCACATGCCCCCGAACACCACATACCTCAAGCGCAGAGGTTCAGGCGCCGTCCTTGTCGGAGTCGGCGGAGAAGACGATGACGCCGAGGTAGCCGTCGTCCTCCTGGGTGATCTTCATGAGCATGCTGTCGTCGTAGATGGTGTCGTCGTCGTTGAACGTGTCGCGCCCCGTGTGCTCGGAGTACGGCGACTTCGCCATGACCGCGCTGTTGAGCTTCTCGTCGAACATCAGCTGCGTGGTCAGCACGCGCTGGTTGCTGAAGTGGACCATGGCGTGGATGTGGATCGTGCGCCCCCGGTACCAGCCCGGCCAGATCGTGGTGAACTCCACGATGCCGTCACCGTTGGTGACCTGGGCGCCGCGGAGGTAGCGCTTGTCGTCGGTGGGCGTCAGATCCGCCATGTCGCCCCCGCCGTTACCGCCCCCGCCACTGGGCCCGCCGCCCGGCGGGGCGCTCGGGGGAGTGCCCCCGCCGGGCGGGTTGCCGCCGCCCCCGCCGGTCGAGGCCGCCTCGGCCCCCGAGTAGAGCCCGGCCGCGTCGCAGTGCCAGATCTCCACGACCGCGTTGCCCAGCGGCTTGCACGTCTCGCTGTCCTGCACCTTGATGGCCACCCGCAGCCGCACGCCCGGCCTGTCCTCGCGGATGTCGCTGCGGATCTTGTCGGCGTCGAAGTAGTACGGGCCCTGCGTCGTGGTGCTGGTCAGCTTGCAGGTGCCGGCCCCGTCGAACAGCGAGGTGAGGTCCTGGGCCGTGGTGGCGGCCGGCGTCACGCTCGCGCCCGTGGACGTCGTGACGGTCGCCGTGCCCTCGGCGCTCGAACAGGCCGCCAGCAGGCTGCCGAGCCCGAGCGAGCTGATGCCGGCGAACAGCCGCCGCCGGCTGACGCGCTGACCTTCGTGATCGTGTCCCACTGTGGTGTCCTTGTCCGGGATGCTCTGGTGTTCCGGACCTCACCGTAGGACGGGACCTCTTGGGGCCTCCTTTACCTCGGATGAAGTTCTCATGAGTTGGGTACGGCGTCAGCCGCCGTCCCGATCGGAGTCGGCGGACAGGATGATCGTGCCCAGGTAGCCGTCGCCGTCCTCGATGACCTGCAGCATCATGCCGTCCCGGAAGATGTTGTCGGCGCTGTTGAAGGTGTCGCGCCCGGTGTGCGCCGCGTAGGGCGGCGTCGCCAGCACCTTGGCGTTGAGCGCGTCGTCGAACATGATCTGCGTGTTCAGCACGCGCCGGTCGCTGAAGTGGACCATGGTGTGGATGTGGACCGTGCGGCCGGGATACCAGCCCGGCCAGATGGTCGTGAACTCCACGATGCCGTCGCCGTTGGTGACCTGCGCACCCCGCAGGTAGCGGGAGTCGTCCGAAGGTTTCATGTCGCTCATGAAGGCCACGTCGGTGAAACCGCCCGGGGGAGGGCCGCTGGCGGCGTCGTCCTTCGACTCCTTCTCCGCCCCCGAGTAGACCCCCGCGGCGTCGCAGTGCCAGATCTCCACGACGGCGTTGCCCATGGGCGAGCACGTCTCGCTGTCCTGCACCCTGATGCCCATCCGCAGCCGCACGCCCGGCTTGTTCTCGCGGATGTCGCTGCGGATCTTGTCCGCGTCGAAGTAGTACGGGCCCTGCGTCGCGCTCGGGGTCAGCTTGCACACGCGCGACCCGGCGAGCAGCGAGGCGAGATCGCCGCCCGCCGCCCTCGACGCCGCCCCGGCGCGGGCGCCGGGCGCCGACAGTACGGCACCGAGCCCGAGCGAGCTGATCCCGGCGATCAGCCGCCGCCGGCTGACCCGCTGACCTTCGTGATCGTGTCCCACTGGAGTTCCTTCTGGCGTTCCTTCTCTCAGACGAACCTCTCACGGGAGGACCGCCTTTCAGCGGAGGCGCGTCCTGCGGCCGATGACATTCCAGCCGAAACCCTTTTCGGTGATATGAAACTGTAACCAGGCTGCTCGCGAGCTGATCAGCGACCGTCAGGCCGGATAAGCCCAGTGTAAAGGCCATGCACACAGTTGCAGTGGCCGATTGACAGCCCCTGTCTGGTCGTTCTACTTTCCCGAAAACCTTTTAGGTTCACCGCTTCGATCCCTGTCCGTGATGTTAGCGCTAACAAAAACAATCGCTAGGTTGTAAGGGGCGAACACATGAGACGACGCTGGGCAGCGGCCCTCACCGCGGCACTCGTGCTCATCCTCGGCACCGCGACGCCCGCCAACGCGGGCGCGCCGATCACCACCGCGATCTACACGGCCGACCCGGCCGCGCTGGTCGTGGGCGACACCCTGTACCTCTACACCGGCCACGACGAGGCCCCCGCGGGCGGCACGAACTTCGTCATGCGCGACTGGCACGTCTTCACCTCGACCGACGCCACCAACTTCACCGACCAGGGCGCCAAGCTGTCGATCTCGAACTTCTCCTGGGCGGGCGCCGACGCCTGGGCGGGCGAGGTCGAGCGCGGCGCCGACGGCAAGTACTACTGGTACGTCCCCGTCAACGGCAACGGCGCCGGCTGGATGGACATCGGCGTGGCCGTCGGCGACAGCCCGCTCGGCCCGTTCCGCGACGCCAAGGGCGGCCCGCTGATCAGCGACAGCACCCCCAACTCCTCGCCGCTCAACATCGACCCCACCGTCTTCACCGACGACGACGGCCAGGTCTACATGTACTGGGGCTCCTACTACGGCCTGCGCGCCGCCAAGCTCAACGCCAACATGACCTCGCTCAACGGCTCGGTCGTCACCCCGAGCGGCGTGTCGAACTTCTGGGAGGCCCCCTGGATGTTCAAGCGCAACGGCGTCTACTACCTCGCCTACTCGGCCAACGACTCGGCCTGCTCCGCGCCGGGCTACGCCTGCATCAGGTATGCCACCGCCAGCAACCCGCTCGGGCCCTGGACGCACCGCGGCGTCGTGCTCGACCAGGTCAGCTCCACCACCAACCACCCGGCGATCATCGAGTACAAGGGCCAGTGGTACATGGTCTACCACAACGCCGCCGCCCCGGGCGGAGGCAACTTCCGCCGCTCGGTGACCATCGACAAGCTCTACTTCAACGCCGACGGCACCATGCAGAAGGTCGTCCAGACCGGCGGCCCCACCACCCCGGGCAACCTGGCGGCCAGTGCCACCCCGTACACCTCGTACGTCTCGTCCTGGGAGACGCTCGGGGCGATCAATGACGGCTACACCCCGGCGAACTCGGCCGACCACAGCCACGGCGCCTACGGCAACTGGGACCACCAGGGCACCGAGTGGATCGAGTACCGCTGGCCCAGCGCCCAGAACATCTCCAGGATCCAGACCTACTGGTTCGACGACGACCAGGGCATCGACCTGCCGGCCTCCTGCCAGGTGCAGTACTGGAACGGCAGCGCCTACGTCAACGTGCCGGGCCAGTCGTCCTGCGGCGTGGCGGGCAACACGTTCAACACCACCACGTTCACCTCGGTCAACACGACCCGGTTGCGGCTGAACATCACCTCCAAGTCCGGCTTCTCGACCGGTGTGCTCGAATGGAGGGCCTTCTCATGAGGCGCGCCCTATTAGCCCTGCTGCTCGTGGTCGGGATGCTCGTCGCCGGTGCGCCGGCGTACGCGGACCAGACCATCGGCTACCCGACCTTCAGCGGCCCGGCCGTCCCCGCCCCGCCGGGGTCGTACACGCCCGGCAACACGATGCAGGCCATCTACGACGCCGAGAGCTCCGGCACCGACTTCTGGATGGACCGGCTGCTGGCCCGCTCGGGCAACGACCCGGCCGGCACGTGGCTCATGACGCGCGGCCGGGCGCTGTTCATGAAGACCCACACGCCCGGCACGCTCGGCTTCGCCGGGCAGGTGGCGTACTGGGAGAGCATCAGCAACAACAACGCCTTCACCGTCGCCGTCACCCCCGGCACGTTCACCGAACAGGTGAACTCGCGCTGGCAGGCGCCCAGCTACTGGAAGAGCCGGCACACCAGCGGCTCGATCACGATCGACCAGACGAAGTTCATCACCGACAACAACGTGGCGGTGGCCAACCTGGCCATCACCAACGGCGGCTCCGCCTCGACGACGCTGCAGTTGCGCGCCACCTCGCCGTACGCCACCACCGGCAGCGGCAGCGAGCTGACCGGCCAGGTGAACGCCTACAACAACCTCACCACCATCTACCCGAGGCTGACCGGTGACGGGTTCACCGTCTCCAGCGGCGGGCTGAACAGGTCCGTCACGGTCGCCGCCGGGGCCACGGTGACCGTCAAGGTCGTCATGGGCTTCGTCACCAACGAGATCCCGGCCTCCCGCACCGACTACGACGCCTACGCCGGCTACACGCCCGCCACCGCGTTCGCCACGCACGTGCGGGCCTACAACAAGTGGTGGGCCGACAACATCCCCTACATCGACGTGCCCGAGCCCGGCATCAAGAAGAACATCTACTACCGCTGGTGGCTGATGCGCTTCAACCACCTGGACGCGGACATCCCCGGGCAGACCTTCCAGTTCCCCACCTCCGTCGAGGGCGCGCTGGGCTACAACAACGCGATCGCGCTGACCCAGCCCATGCACATCGACGACCTCAAGTACCTGCGTAACCCGATCTACTCGTACGGCGACTGGCTGAGCGTCGGGCAGATCTCCAAGAACGGCCGCTTCCTGGACAACCCTGGCGACCCGGAGAACTGGTCGAACAGCTACACGCAGTACATCGCCGAGGCGGCCTGGAAGAGCTACCAGATCCACGGCGGCCAGCCCGCCATCGCCGCGAACCTGGCCCGCTACGCCGAGCAGGACGTCAAGGGCCAGCTCTCCTACTACGACCACGACAACAACAAGCTCATCGAGTACGACTGGGGCGCCCTGACCGGCAACGACGCCGACGCCGTGTCCTTCCACTGGAAGCCGGGCAACATGGACCGCGCCGAGGCCGCCTACCAGTACAGCGGGGCGCTGGCCGCCGCGCAGGCGTACGACGCGGTCGGCAACACGGCCAAGGCGAACGAGATGCGCACGCTGGCCACGCAGATCCAGAACGCCATCGTCAACGTGCTGTGGAACCCCAACAGGCAGCTCTTCGAGCACCGGCTGAAGTCCACCAACGAATGGGTGCCGTGGAAGGAGATCAACAACTACTACCCGTTCGCCGTGGGTGCCATCCCCAACACCTCCACCTACAAGCAGGCCCTGCGCCTGTTCGACGACCCGGCGCAGTATCCGATCTTCCCCTTCTACACCGCCAACCAGGCCGACAAGGCGGCCTCGGGCACCGGCAGCAACAACTTCTCCACGATCAACTCCACGGTGCAGTTCCGCCTGCTCTCCTCGGTGCTGCGGAACTACCCCAACGAGTGGATCGACCCCACCTGGTACAAGAAGCTGCTCTACTGGAACGCCTGGGCGCAGTACATCAACGGCAACACCCAGTGGCCGGACGCCAACGAGTTCTGGGCCGACTGGAACGGCTCGTCCATCACCTACCGCTCGTGGATCCACCACAACATCCTGGGCAGCAGCAACTGGACCGTGATCGAGGACGTCGCCGGCCTGCGGCCGCGCAACGACGCCAAGGTGGAGCTCTCGCCGATCAACATCGGCTGGACCCACTTCACCGTCAACAACCTGCGCTACCGCAACGCCGACCTGACCATCGTCTGGGACGACCCCTCCGACGGCGTCGTGCGCTACCCGGGCGTGCCCGAGGGCTACTCGATCTACATCAACGGCAGCCGGGCGGCCACGGTGTCGTCGCTGGTGCCGTTCACGTGGGACCCGGCCACCGGTGACGTCACCACCAGCGGATCCGTCACCTACCACGTGGCCGTGCCCGGGCTGCAGGCGCCCGCGCAGGTCACCCAGAACAGCGCCCGCATGGTCGACATGCTGGCCAAGGCCGGCGTCGACCTGACCGCCAACCTCACCAACCTCGCCGCCGGCGCCACCGCCACGGCCTCCACCACCGCCTCGGGCAGCACCACCGCGGGCGCGGTGGACGGCTTCCCGATCAACGAGCCGTTCTGGGGCGGCACGACCGCCGGGCAGGACTGGTACGAGCTGAACTTCGGCTCCGCCAAGACGGTCAACGAGGTGCGGCTCTACTTCAAGGACAGCCGCCCGGCCAGCGCCACCTACCGGGCGCCGGCGTCGTACGACATCCAGTACTACAACGGCAGCGCCTGGGTCAGCGTGCCCGGCCAGGCCAAGACGCCGTCCGCGCCGCGGGCCAACTACAACGTGGTGCAGTTCACCGCGGTCAGCACGCAGCGCCTGCGGGTCCTGGCCACGGCGGCCTCCGGGGCCAGGACGGGGCTCACCGAGATCAAGGTCTTCAACCGGGGCGGCGTGCAGCAGCCGAATCCCACCAACCTGGCGTCGTCGGCCACGCCGTCGGCGTCGAACACCTCGTCGTGGGAGAGCGTGGCCGCGATCAACGACGGGATCGACCCGCCGTCGTCCAACGACACCGTCAATCCGCGCTGGGGCTGCTGGCCGGAGACCGGGCAGCAGTGGGTGGACCTGACCTGGGGCTCGGCCCAGAACCTGAACCGCGCCGAGGTGTACTTCTTCGACGACGACGAGGGGATCGACATGCCCGCGTCGTGGAAGCTGCAGTACTGGAACGGCAGCGCGTACGTGGACGTGCCGGGCGCCTCGGCGTACACGCTGACCAAGAACGCCTACAACAGCGTCACCTTCAACGCCACGAGCACGACCCGCCTGCGGGTGCTGCTCACCGGCAACGGCAGCAATTCCGTCGGCCTCCTGGAGGTCAAGGCCTACGGTCCGTGACACCACGGTGGGGGCGCGCCGCTGCGCGCCCCCACCCCCGCCCCGTCAGCGTTGCCTGGCGGGGCGGATGATCATCTCGTTCACGTCCACCTCCGGCGGCCGGCCGATCGCGTACGCGATGGCGTCGGCGATGGCCTCCGGCGGGATCGAATCCGCCCGGTACGCGCGCATCGCCTCCTGCGCGCCCGGCTCGGTGATCGTGTCGGCCAGCTCCGACTCCACGACGCCCGGGGAGATCGTGGTGACGCGGATGCTCGGGTCGAGCTCCAGGCGCAGCCCCTCGGTGATCGCCCAGGCGGCGTACTTGGTGGCACAGTAGACCGCGGCCGTCGGCACCACCCCGTGCGCGCCGATCGAGGCCACGGTGACGAAGTGGCCGCCGCCCTGCCGCTGGAAGTGGGGCAGCGCCGCGGCGATGCCGTGCAGCAGGCCGCGCACGTTCACGTCGATCATCCGCTCCCACTCGTCCACCAGCAGCGAGTCCAGCCGGGACAGCGGCATCACGCCCGCGTTGTTGACGATCACGTCCACCCGGCCGTGCCGCTCCGCGGCCGTGTCGGCGAACCTCGTGACGTCCGCGCGGTCCGTCACGTCGAGGGGGTGCACCTCCACGCTGCCGCCCTTGTTCCTGATGCTTTCGGCGACGGCGGCCAGCCGGTCCTCGCGGCGGGCGCCGATGACCAGGTGGTGGCCCTCGCGGGCGAGGCGCACCGCGGTGGCCTGCCCGATGCCGCTGCTGGCGCCGGTGACCAGGACGATCTTCTTCATAGGTGTCTCCAGGTAGATGGGCATGGCGAAATGGCGCCCCGGCGGGGCGCGGTCAGTGAAGGGTCGTTCAGCCGGCGGTCAGGGAGCCCAGCAGGGACAGCGCCTCTTCCGACGGGCTGCCCGGGTCGGCCTGGTAGACGACGAGCTGCCGGCCGGGAGAGCTGTTCACGGTCAGCGACTCGTAGTGCAGGGTCAGCTCGCCCACCAGGGGGTGGCGGAAGCGCTTGGTCTCGTGGGTCTTCTGGCGGATGTCGTGGCGGGCCCACAGCCTGCGGAAGGGCTCGCTCTTGACCGACAGCTCGCCGACCACCTCGATCAGCAGCGGGTCGTCCGGGTCGGCGCCCGCGCCGGCCCGGAGCCCGGCGACCGTGTTGACCGCCACCCTTTCCCAGTCGGGGTAGAACTCCCGCGCGTCCGGGTCGAGGAACACCAGCCGGACCAGGTCCCCGCTGTAGGCGTGGCCGTCGAACAGGGCCCTGCCGAGCGTGTTGGCGGCCAGCACGTTCAGGCGGCGGCCCAGGACCACCGCGGGGGTGTGCGGCCAGCACTCCATCATGCGCAGCAGGTTCGGGCTGACCGGCTCCCGCCTGGTGGCCGCCCGCCTGCGCCGGACCGGGCGGGCCAGCCGGTGCAGGTGCGCGGCCGCGTCCTCCTCCAGGGCCAGGGCGTGGGCGAGCGCGTCGACCACCTGGGCGGAGGGGTGGCGCTCGCGGCCCTGCTCCAGCCGTACGTAGTAGTCGGTGCTCACGCCCGCGAGCCGGGCGACCTCCTCCCGGCGCAGCCCCGCCACGCGGCGCCGGGTCGTGACCGGGACGCCGGCCTCCTCCGGCTGGAGCAGCTCGCGACGGGCTCGCAGGAACTGGCCGAGTGGGTTGTCCCTGTCCATGTCTTCGAGGTTAGGCCAGGTCCGGGGGTTCCCCGGGGGCTGAAGGTGGCCGCGCCGCACCCACCTTGCGGGGCGGGGCCGCCTCAGTGCAGGCGGCCCGCTCCGGCTCTCGCCGGGACGAGGGCGCGCAGCGCCTGCGGCGGGTGGACGCGGGTGAACAGCGCCGGGGTCCAGCCGGCGTCCGGCCCGAGGGCCGTGCCGTGCGCGGCGTTGTACGCGGCCACCACGTCGGCCGGTGCGCCGTTCACCAGGTTGCCCTTCGCGGTGATCGCGGTGCCGTTGAACACCGACAGGACCTTGTCGGCCGCGATGCCGTCGAAGGCGTTGTTCTCGGCGTAGACCTTGGAGCCGAAGCCCACACCGATGCTGTAGCCGTGGCCTTCGCCGCCCGTGTAGTAGTTGTTGTAGACGTGCACCTGGCCGAAGCGCACCCTGGGCGCGCGCTGGCCGAGGCCCTCGAAGTAGTTGTGGTGCAGGGTGACCTTGAGCTTGTCCGCCTCGCCGTACCGCGTGGGGCTGTCGGTGTTGCCGATCAGGGTCACCTTGTCGTGGTCGCTGAGGTGGTTCCAGGAGAGCGTCACGTACGTGGAGGCGCGGACGACGTCCAGGAGGCCGTCGTGCACCTGGTACGGGCGGCCGAAGTAGCGCGGCTGGCCCGAGTCCGGGTTGTCGCCGTCGTTGAGCGTGTTGTGGTCGAGCCAGACGTGCGTGGATCCGGAGACCTCGACGTTGTCGAAGGAGGCGTTCCAGTTGCCGTCCGCGCCGTCGGTCGGGTCCCACTGCGGGAAGCAGTCGGAGGTGTCGGTGATGGTGAGGTTGCGGACGATGACGTTGTCGGCGTTGCTGACGCGCACGCCGAAGCTCTTCAGCGCCGCGTCCGCGCCGAGGCCCATGAGGGTGACGTTCGAGCCGACGGTGACCGTGACGTGCTCGGCCATCTTCGCGTACGACGCCTTGCGGGCCTCCTCCAGCGGACCTGAGGGGACACTGGTCCGGCCCCAGACGGCCGGGTCGTAGGCGGCCAGGTAGGCGGGCAGGCTGTAGCCGTTGACGGCGTAGTCCGCGCAGGTCAGCGGGGTTCCGTCGGGAGCCGTGTCGGCGTCTATGGCGCCCTTCACGTACACGATCCTGGGGGTGTTGTCGGCCGGGTCGCCGAGCGCCGCGACCAGCTCGGCCCTGGTCCTGACCACGTGGACGTCCTCGGGGCGGGCGGCCGAGCCGCCGGTGGTGCCGGTGGTGGCCGCCGCCCAGCCGTCGTCGCGGGGGAGCACCTCGCGGCCGGGCTCGCGCGGGACGGGGCGGTGGCGGCGGATCGGGTTCCAGCCGTCACCGCCCGCCAGGTACCGCTCCGGGGTGAAGGCGGCGGCCTGGCCGGGGGTGAGCTGCGGCCGGTCGTCGTTGACGGTCGCGCCGGGGCCGTGGTTGCGGTACTCGGACAGGCGCGCGTCCCGCCAGCTCAGGCCGGACATGTCGGTCCAGGGGGCGTCCTTGACCTGCTGGCCCAGCCACGACTCGCGCACCAGCACCTGGCCCCGGGCCGTGGCGGAGCCGCCGGCCGGCCACGGGCGGCCCAGGTGGAAGGTGCGGGCGGGCGCGTCGCTGGTGAGGTGGCTGCGGTAGATCAGGAAGCCGTACGGGTTGCTCAGCTCGGTGCTGGCGGCGGTGACGTAGCCGTTGTTGTCCGCGCTGCCGCGGGTCCTGCCCTTGATCACGCAGTGGTCGAAGACGGCGGTGGCGCGGCCGAAGATGAAGTCGACGTCGCCCTCGACGTAGCAGTCGGTGAAGTACTGCCTGGCGACCGTCGTGGCCGAGGCGGTGTTGGCGTACAGGGTGTCCTGGTTTCCGAGGAACCGCACGTTGTCGTACACCTGGCGGTCGCCCGTCGTCCGCACGGCCACCGCCTGGCTGTAGCCGTGCGCGGCCTCGTCGTAGGCGTTCTCGAAGGTGAGGTTGCGGGCGGTGAAGTCGGGGGCGCTGATCGTGTACGAGGCGCTGCCGGAGGTGCCGTACGGGCCCGAGCCGTCCGGCTTCTGCGTGGCCGCCGAGGCGTCGAACGTGAGCACCACCTCGCGCGGGTCCCGCGTGGCGCCGACCAGGGAGATGTGCGGTTTGTCGGCAGGGATGACCACCTGCTGCCGGTAGGTGCCCTTGCGGACCAGGATGGTGACCGGGCGGGCGTTGCCGGCGGGGACGGCGTCGACCGCGGCCTGCACGGTCGTGTGGTCGCCCGTGCCGTCCGCCGCGACCACGATGGTGGCGGCGGACGTGGCCGCTGTCACAGGGGGCAGGGCGAGCAAGGGGAGAAGTAGCAGGAAGCGCATGAGGCGACCTCGCCGATGGGGTGCGGCAATCGGTTGCATGAAACGCTGACTCAGCCACCTCATTCCGTCAATGCCCTGCAGTGAAACTGCACCACGCTGCAACAAGCGATTGCAAGATTACGAGTGATCTTGACCGCCGGACCGCACCGATCTACAGTCCGCCTGATATTTATCGGCGCTTCGCTGAAACTTTCATCGGGAGCATCGTGCGCACCCTTCGAGCCCTGGTGGCCGCCGCCCTGTTGTGCCTCGTGCCCGCGCTCTCCGCGCACGCGGCGGCGGACCTGACCTACGACTTCGAGAACGGCACCACCCAGGGATGGGGGCCACGCGGCGACGGCGTCTCCGTCACGGTGACGCCGGACGCCGCCCACGGGGGCACGAGCAGCCTCCTGACCACCGGTCGCACCGCCACGTGGCACGGCGCGTCCATCGCCGCGCCGTTCGTCCGGGGTACCGGCTATGCCGTGACCGCGTACGCGCGGCTGGTGAGCGGCCAGCCGGCCGCCACGATCGCGCTGACCGTCCAGCGCACCCCGGCCGGGGGCAGCACCACGTACGAGCGGGTCGCGGCGGCCACCGTGACCGACGGCGGGTGGACGCGGCTGTCGGGGAACTACCAGTTCACCGCCGAGTCCGCCGACGTGCAGCTCTACGCCGAGAGCTCCGACGCCACCGGCGAGTTCTACCTGGACGACATCGTCGTCACCCCGCTGGGCGACCCCACGCGCGAGCCCGTCAACAGCGACTTCGAGGACGGCACCGCGCAGGACTGGACGTCCAGAGCCGCCGCCACCCTCCAGCCGAGCGCGGAGGCCGCCCACGCGGGCAGCCGCTCGCTGGCCGTGAGCGGCCGCTCGGCCTCCTGGGACGGACCCGCGCTCAACGTGTTCGGCCGGATGGCCAAGGGCGACAAATACGCCCTGTCGGTGTGGGTGCGGCTCGGGCCGGAGGCCACGGCGGGCCGGCTCGGCCTGTCGATCGAGCGCAGGACCGGCGACACCCCGAGCTACGAGCGCGTGGCCTCGCCGAAGGACGTGCCGGCGGGGGAGTGGGTGCAGCTGTCGGGCACGTACACGCTCGCGTACGACGTCGACTTCCTCAGCGTCTATGTCGAGTCCGAGACCGGCACCTTCCCCTTCTACCTGGACGACTTCTCCATGAAGTACGTCCAGCCCAAGCCGATCCAGACCGACATCCCCGCGCTCAAGGACAAGGTGCCGTTCGTCATGGGCTCGGCGCTCACCAGACCCGACGCGCTCGGCGTCCACGGCGAGCTGCTGGCCAGGCACTTCAGCGGCGTCACCCCCGGCAACGAGCTCAAATGGGACGCCACCGAGCCCCGTGAGGGCGAGTTCACCTTCGCCGACGGCGACTTCCTGGTGGACTTCGCCACCCGGCACGGCATGACGATCCGCGGCCACACGCTCGCCTGGCACAGCCAGACCCCCGACTGGGTTTTCCAGAACGCCGACAAGGAGCTGCTGCTCAAGCGCCTGGAGACGCACGTGCGCACGCTCGTGACCAGGTACAAGGGCAAGATCGCGGCCTGGGACGTGGTCAACGAGGTCGTGGACGAGAACCAGCCCGACGGCCTGCGCCGCTCCAAGTGGTACGAGATCGCCGGCCTCGACTTCATCCGCACCGCCTTCCGCGTCGCCCGCGAGGCCGACCCGGACGCCAAGCTCTTCATCAACGACTACAACACCGAGTTCCCGCGCAAGCGCGAGGCCCTGTACGCGCTGGTCAAGCGGCTCAAAGGGGAAGGGGTGCCGATCGACGGCGTGGGCCACCAGCTCCACCTGAACATCGAGCACCCGCCCGCCTCCTCCGTCGAGGCCACGATCGAGCGCTTCGCCACGCTGGGGGTGGACCAGCAGGTCACCGAGCTGGACGTCAGCGTCTACACGGACTTCGTGTCGTCGTACGACACGATCCCGCCCGAACTGCTCGTCCAGCAGGGCCACCGTTACAAGGAGCTGTTCGACGTCTTCCGGCGGCAGGCCGCCAAGCTCAGCTCCGTGACCGTCTGGGGCGAGTCCGACGACGTGAGCTGGCTGCGGTCGTGGCCGATCCCGCGGCTGAACGCGCCGCTGCTGTTCGACGACGACCTGCAGGCCAAGCCCGCCTACTGGGGCGTCGTGGACCCGTCCCGGCTGCCCCCGTCGGTGCGCAGGCTGGAGGCGCCCGCCGGGACGCCCAAGGTGGACGGCAGGCGGGACCTCGAGTGGGACCTGCTGCCGGACTCGCCGATCGCGCGGGTGGGCGCGGTGTCCGCCGGGTTCCAGGCGCGTTCGTCCGGCAAGGCGCTGTACGTGCTCGCCGAGGTCACCGACCCGACGGCCGGCAAGGACGACCGGGTGACGTTCACCGTCAACGGCACCCCGTACGTCGTCAAACGGACCGGCGCCTCGTACGTCGCCAAGCGGACCGGCACCCCGGACACCGCCAAGGGGACCGGCGGCCCCAAGGCGGCGGTGCGGCCGACCGCAACCGGCTACCGCGTCGAGGCCCTGATCCCGACCGGCACCGACGCGGCCGTGACCACAAGCGACTCCATGGCCGCGACCGGCACCGACGTGGACGTGACCGCAAGCGATTCCACGGCCGCGACCGGCACCGACGCGGCCGTGACCACAAGCGACTTCGTGGCCGCGACCGGCACCGACGTGGACGTGACCGCAAGCGATTCCACGGCCGCGACCGGCACCGACGTGGACGTGACCGTGACCGACTCCGCCGGCGCGAGCACCTCCTGGACCGGGAAGGTCACCACCGCGCCCGCGGTCAAGCTCACCTCCGCCGCCCACCGCACGCCCGTGCTCGACGGCACCGTGGACCGGACCTGGTCGGCCGCACCGGAGATCCGCCCCGCGACCTGGATCCAGGGCACGTCCGGCGCGACCGCCAGGGTTCGCTCACTGTGGAGCGGATCCACGCTGTACGTGCTCGCCCAGGTCACCGATCCGACGCTGAGCGAGCAGTCCCCGAACCCGTGGGAGCAGGACTCCGTCGAGATCTTCGTGGACCCCGGCAACGGCAAGACCAAGGGCTACGAGGACGACGACGGCCAGTACCGGATCAGCTTCTCGGGCCGGATCACGGTCGGCGGGACGTTCGACGCGAGCGGGGTGAAGGACCACGTGAAGGCGGTGACCAGAACGGTGCCCGGCGGATACGTCGTCGAGGCGGCCATCGACCTACCCACGATCACCCTCGCACCGGGCACGCTGCTGGGCTTCGACATCCAGGTCAACGACGCCACGGGCACCACCCGTACCGGCGCGGTGACCTGGAACGACAACACCGCCCGAAGCTACCTGGACACCAGCCACTGGGGCGTCCTCCGCCTCACCCAGGGGTAGGCGGGCCCGGAGCCACCCGCCCGTTGCCCGGTTACCGGCTGGGCCTGCCGATGCCCACCCCGGACCGGGATGCCTTCCGGGGCACCCTGCAGCCTCCCAACCGCAGGTCTTTGCTTGCCTCCGCAAGGTACACCCGACATTCTGCGGCCGGAGTACGTCTGAGCTTCTCTTTACCCTCTGATC
Source organism: Nonomuraea jabiensis (assembly GCF_014204795.1). Lineage (GTDB taxonomy): Bacteria > Actinomycetota > Actinomycetes > Streptosporangiales > Streptosporangiaceae > Nonomuraea > Nonomuraea jabiensis. The sequence goes on from NZ_JACHMB010000001.1 coordinate 5,828,582, forward strand.
TTCGTATTCGCCCTGGTTGGCTCCATCGCATGGCCGCCCCCCGCAGCAGTGGAACGGCTGGAGATCTCCACTCCTACCTGGCGGATCGCGCTGGGCACGAACGTGGGATCCTCCAGATAGACGCGACCAGCAACCACGGCCACGACCAGGACGCATTGCGGCACGTGCGCACGATTTAGGTCACTCGGGAAAGCCTGCGGGCAACGCTAATCGCCTCCCAGTACGTGGCTTGGGCGCACTTCACTCAGCTCTTTCTTCTCCTCTTGCACACTAAAGATGGCGGCAGCGCCGGCGGGATCCTGGCGAAGAACCGGGTTGGCCTCAAGGTACCGGAGTTCTTCCAGGGTCAACTCGCGGACCCGCAGTTCAGATTCGGTCTTCACGATGAGGATTGATCCGATCTGGATGACAGCCGCCCGCGTCTTCTCCAACTTCTCGATCAAGTTTGCGACGGCGTTCAAGTTGGTTTCGTTCACCGCAGCCTGGCGCCGCTGCAACTGTTCCAGTTCGACAGCGCGCAGGGCCTTGTTCGCGACCCCATCAAGTCCGGCCCCTGAAATCTCATCATCGGCGCGGGCGATCATCCGCTTGAACCACGACCCGAGGACTGGCGGGTAATCGAAGTCGACCTTGAGGCCCGCTTCCTGAAGCACCTCCCTGACGGCTGCTTCAATCTCCGGCGACGCTGCCTCATCCTCCAGGTAGATCGAGACGGGAACTTGGCCGAGGAGTGAGCCCGTCATGGATGGCAACGCCGGATGAGGGTGGCCCTTAACGGGTTCGGGTCCGCTCGTGTCTTCTGACGCGGGCCAAGAAGGCGCCTTCTGTGGGAGACTCGGCCGTCCGGAAGTGCTGTCTTGGGCTTCGGACAGGTAGGCTCCGCCCACGACCAGAACCGCCTCAGCTTGTGGCCCCGTTCGTCCTTGCGTGATCTCGAACTCGACGCGCTGGCCCTGTTCGAGAGAGCGGTACCCGTCCATCATGATCGCTGAGTAGTGGACGAATACATCCTTACCACCGTCTACCGCGATGAAGCCGTAGCCCTTGTCTACGTTGAACCATTTCACGATGCCTTGTGCCATCGAGACTCCTCGACCCTCGACTCATGGTGAAAGCAGCCTGAACAAGAACCCGAAGGTGCGCATTGCTCATCGACACAAGCAGCCACCTTCCAACAAAGGAACTGGTCATGATGGTGGACTTCAAAGGGCCTGGTCTTGACGGCAAAGCGCGATGGGCGGAAACAGGATGTTCGTGCGCCCACTGCACGCATGCCCTGAAACCGAGCAATAGTGCGCCGACCCGAATTCAAAATCTACTGTTCGGCGCACCTTCGTAGCCGCTGGGACCCCGACGGAGAGCTGACCTGCGCTAAGGTTCTGCGCCTTGCCGCTGTCTGTGATCCGATCTTCGTGCAAATATGAGAAGAACATCCTTTCCCGGTTCTCCTATGGCGAGCGATCAGGCTGATGAGCCGGAAGCTCACACGGGGAAGGCCGCCCGGGCATGAACCACTGGCGAGCGAGCAACTCGCGTTCGTGCTCCATGACCGAACCGGCGGACGGAACTTCACGACGAAGGGGGACGCATGGTCAACGAAACCGGCCGTGGCAAGACACGGATCGCCGTACTCGTCCTATGGAAGCCGATCGTCATCGGGACGTAGAGCCAAGACCGCCCCGCACCTCGCGTGACCGAAGCGCGGAGAAGGTCATATCTTCTTGACGAGGATTGAGTCCGGGAGCAGCTTCTGCAGGTCGTCCACGTCCGAAGTGAAGACGGTGACCTGCCCTCTCTGCTGGCGTGCGATGACGGCGAGCACCGCGTCGATCGCGTACTTGTGGCCGTGCAGCTTGGCATCGGCCAGGAGCCGGCGGGCCTGGCGGGCCTCGTCTTTGCCGATGCCGGCGACGTTGAGCCGGGACAGTACCCAGTCCCAGCGTTGCTCGGTGATCCTGCCCTCGTACGCCTCGATCACCGTCATCGGAGACGTCACCACCTCCGCCTGCCCTCGGGCTGCGAGGTCGAGCCATGCGATCATCTTTCTGTCGCCCCGCACGGCCAGGGACAAGGCTTGGCAGTCGAGTACGAAGATCCGCAGCGGCGGCTGCCTGTGCTCACCGCTTCGCTTCGTCACGCAGCCTCTCCTGCGTCGCGCTTTTCGTTGGTGTGGCGGCGCTCGTGCTCGGCGTCGAGATCTGCCAACTCCTCAATTGCCGCCGCGCGCTCGTCTTCGGTGACTGGCCCGTATTCTTCCTCCAGCCAGCTCACCAGTTCCAGCAGTCGGTCCCGGTCGCGCTTGAAGCGCAACGCCTCGGCGACGTACGCCGACAGGCCACGGTCTGCCGCCTCTGCGCGGATCTCTTCAAGGAGCTCCTCGGGGATCGTCACCGTTACCTTCTTAGTCGCCATACTATCGACCATACTATGGGTATCGATCGTCGTACCAGCGCATCGAGCGTCGCCTGTGGTGAGAGTGACTTCTCGGATCCCTTGAAGGGAGCGGCTGCTCGCTGAGCCGCTTGCGCGGGGTCGCGAAAGGGCAAGCCCAGCCCTCAAGATGTTGATCATCGGCTCACGTCGGCGTGCGCCTCGTGTCCGCATGCCGTACACGGGAACTCGCCCTGGGGGCGCGGTTCTCGGCCTCCCGGTGTCCGCGAGGAGTGGGGCGCCAGGCGATGACCCGCTCACGCGGCTCATGGACGAGACGCGGATCGCCGTACTTGAGGATCCGGCCGCTGCTGGGGGAGCCGGTCATGGCAGGCGCAGGTTGGGGCTCCGCTTGAGTCCGAGGAGGCCGAGCAGGTCGTCGATCATGTGCTCGAACAGCGGCTGCGGGTCGTCGAAGGCGAACTTGTGGTGTCCGTAGACGGCCATGCAGAGCAGCCCGTAGATCTGCCGCCAGCAGACGACCATGTGGAACACCACGCCGATGGGGAACTCCAGGCCGACTTCCGAGCGGTAGGTGCGCAACTGTGCCGCGAGGGCGGGGTCGATCTCCTCGTCCGCCGGGCAGGCCAGCCGCCCCTCGTTCCACAGGCGGGCGAACAGCTGCCCGAACAGGCCGCCCAGCTCGCGCGCGATGACCACCGGGATGCCCTCCTCCGACTCGGCGATCTTGGCGAAGCCGGCGCCCATGAGCAGGTCGAACTCGACCTTGTTGGCCACCGACCAGTCGAGCACGGCCTGGGTGGCGGCGTGCAGCTGGGCGCTGATGTCGTCAGGGTCCTGGAGCCGCGCGGCCCCGTTCACGGTGTCGATGAACTCCGCGGTTATGTCGTCGTAGATGGCGCGGATAAGGCCCGCCCTGCCGTTGAAGTAGCGGTAGAGGGCCGGGGGCGTCACGCCGACGCCGCGGGCCACGGCGGCGAGGGTGAGACCCTCGATGCCTTCCTCCGCGGCGATCCTGCGGGCGGCGGCCTTGGCGTCGCGTTCGAGCTCGGCCCGCAGTCGTTCCCGTCGCGTCAACGCTGTCACCCGACCATCTTGTCTGGTCTTGCCTGCCGCGGCCACTTGCAGTGAAGGGGCGACACATGGTTAATGGTATTCACTCTTTTATGGATCATCATTGACGGCGTGAAGGAGATCTTGGATGAGTTCCCGTAGGGGTGGCCGGCCTGCCGTGGCGGCCGCGATCCTCCTGGCGGCAACCGGCTGTTCGGCGGCCTCCGGCCCCGTCGCCCTGTCGCAGCCGAGCCCGCGCGCCGCCACCCCCACTCCGGACGCCAGGAAGACGGCATTGGCCGAGACGGCGAAGGGCCTTCCGGCCGTGCTCGCCGCCCAGGGGCCGGTCGCCTGCTCGTGGAACGACAACGGGTGGCGGGCCACCGCCTACGACGACGCCTTCCGTACCGGTGTCGCGAGCTTCTCCAGCGTGACGCTCGCGCCGCTCCTGACCGAGATCGCCGCGAAGGCGGGCGGGGAGGAGGCCGTCGTCCGCAGCCTGTGCGGTGAGGAGGGAGATCCCGGCGTCAGCCCGGTCTCGCCGGACGGCCGCCGGGTCGCCGTCCAGGTGGATTTCCCGTCCAGCGGCGATCCGACGCACGTCGGCTGGCTCGACCTCGGCACCGGGGCGTTCGTGGACCTCACCGACAAGTCAAACAAGAAGGGATACGTCAAGGAGACGTTCTCCGACAAGTACCCCGGATTCGCGCCCGACGGGTCGTTCTGGTTCCTGCGCGACTCTCAGCAGTACTTCTCGGCGGACCCGAACGGCCGGCTGACTCCGCGCAAGCTCAGCCTGGCCTGTTTCAGCAACAGCAACGAGGACACCTTCTACCGCGTCGTGGGATCGGTCGCCGTCATGTGCCCGGGCACCGTCCATCCCTCCGGGAGGTTCGCGGCCGACCCTAGCCGGGCGGCCGTGGGGATGAACCTGGTCCAAGGGGCCGAGCTGGACATCCTCGGCAACACGGTGGACCGCTATGAGGACGCTCCGCTCCAACTGCCGTTCGGCATGAAGATCGTCGTGCGCGACGGCGACCTGCGCCACTGCGACCCGCTCGCCTGGATCAACGCGACCGACCTGCTCTGCGCGGGCGGCGGCAACGACTTCTACACCGCGCGGATCGACCCCCGGCTCGCCCGGAACGACATCGACTACGTGCAGCACACCGAGGTGAAGGTGAAGAACGAGATCGCCCCGGCGACCGAGTCGTCGATCATCACGGTGGCCGTCTCCCGGGACCGCCGCTCCCTGATCATCGCAGCCGACGAGAACGACGACTCCGCCACGGCCAAGCTCTACCGCGCCGACCTGACCTCCCCCTCCGCTCCCGTGGAGATCGGCCCGATCCCGGCGGAGTCGAGGGACCACTTCACCCTCCTGAACAACTACCAGCAGCCTGTCGGCGCCGCCCGCACCTCGCCCTGACGCTGCGACGGTCGCGGAGCCGCTCCCGGCCCACACTCGTCGACCCGACTAGCATGTGACCGTGACCACGAGCCCCCGACATGTCCGTAAAGGGGCCGTCCCGAGCATCCGCGACGTCGCCGCTGCGGCCGGCGTCTCGCATCAGACCGTCTCCCGCGTCCTGAACGACTCACCCCGGGTGCGGCCCGACACCCGGGCCGCGGTGCTGGCCGCGATCGACCGGCTGGGGTTCCGCCCCAACCGGGCCGCCCGGACGCTCGGCCTCGGCCGCGCCAGCGGCGTCACCGTCGTGACCTCCAACACCATGCTGTACGGGTACGCCTCCACCCTCCAGGGCATCGAGGAGGCCGCCAGGACCGAGGGCGTGGCGCTGGGGATCAGGGTCGTGGAGTCGGCCGAGGTCCGGCAGACGGTCGACTACGTCAGCGACCCGAGCGCCGGCGGGCTGGTGGTGATCGCGTTCGACCCGCTGGGCACGGCGGTGGTGCAGGCGCTGCCGCCGCACGTCCCGGCCGTGGTGGCCGCCGAGCCGGTCGCGCCCGACCTGGGGCGGGTGGCGATCGCGCTGGACGAGCGCCGGGCCGCAGCCGACGCCACCCAGCACCTGCTCGACCTGGGGCACCGTACCGTCCACCACGTGGCCATCCCGTCCGAGGGCCGGGCCGGCGGCCGGCACGCGGGCTGGCGCGACGCCCTGCGGCAGGCGGGGGCGGAGATCCCCTCAGTGCTGGCGTGCGGGTGGGACATCGAGTCGGCGTACGCGGCGGGGGAGCGGCTGGCCCGCTCGCCCGGGGTGACGGCGATCCTGTGCGGCAACGACGACATCGCGCAGGGGGTACGGCGGGCGCTCTACGACGCGGGCAAGGACGTTCCCGGGGACGTCAGCATCGTGGGCTTCGACGACATCCCCGGCTCGGCCTTCTGGACCCCGGCACTGACCACCGTGCGCATGGACTTCGTGGGGCTGGGCCGGGCCTGCTTCCACGCGGCGCTCGCCGAGCTGAGCGGCCAGCCGCAGCCGGACATCTCCCTGGTCCCGCCCCGCCTGATCGTCCGAGAGTCCACCGCCCCACCACGGCAGTAGGCGGGCCGGGGTCCGCCCGCCCGTTGCCCGTCTGGGTGGTGGGCCTGCTGGAGCCCGCCCTGGGCCAAAGGGCTTCGCCATGAGAGCGCTTCGCGCTCGGGGGCTCAGGCGTTCTTGTTGAGGCGCCTTCGGCGCGACGACACCTTCGGTGTCCAGTCGCGCGCCCACCCGTTGACCGTCTGGGTGGTCGGCCGACTGATGCCCACCCCGGACCGGAATGCCACCGGCACCGTCGTTGACCACGGGCAAAGGCGTAGTTGGCGGCCGAGTCGCCAAGGCGCGTCCAGACGTCAATCCCGATCCGAGGAAAGAGTCGTTCTCATGTCCGCAACCCGCGAACGGATAAGGGCACAGTGCGACTCCCAGTTATAGATGGCGGCTGCGACCTAGGTGACCGGCGGAGCTGTGGTGCTTCCCAGAGTTTGTTGGCGGAAGTTCCCAGATATTCTTGGCGGCTCCGTACATGATCTTGATCCGACGTGGAGCCTGGCCACGTATGAGAAACCTCAGCCGCCCGGCAGTAGCTCCAGCAGGGTCGATCAGCCCAGTGACGCCGTTGCCGTACGCAAATCCCGCAGGGCGGACAGCGCGTGGTAGGCGAGCCCGCGCGTGTCATCGCGGTCGCTTTCTGACCACTGGGCGTAGCCTCGCTTGAAGGCGAGGACGCCCAGCTCGGCCGCGAGATGCGCGGTAGGGTCCGGGACGCCGCGGGCGACGAGTGCGGCGGTCATGGCGGCGGCCAGGCCGACGCTCTTGAGCGCGTCTCGCTCCTGGAGTTCGGTGCTGGCCGCTATGGCTGCTCTCAGCCGGGGGCCGAGTTCGCGGTTTGCCGGTCCCATGGCGCTGGATGCGCGTTCGAGACCGGCCGCGACCGCCTGCAGGGGGCTGGCGTCGGCGGGCGCCTCGGCGATTCCCTCGGCGAGCAGTCGGCTCAGGGTCTCCTGGCCGGCGACCAGCAGCTCGCGCTTGTCCGAGAAGTGCCGGAAGAAGGTGCTCTTGGTAACGCCGGCGCGCTCGGCGATCTGCGCCACCGTGGTGGCGTCGTACCCCTGCTCGGTGAACAGGTCCACGGCCGCGACGATGAGTCGCTGGGTCGTCTCCGGTTGCCATCGGGCCATGAACCACATCATAGGTGATGGGACAAGAGTCCCATCACTGTGTATGGTGATGGGACAAAAGTCTCGTCACTTCGGGAGATTCTCATGCACGTTTTCGTCACCGGCGGTACCGGCACGATCGGCTCCGCCGTCGTCGCCGAACTCCTCACCCATGGCCACACCGTCCTCGCGCTGGCCCGCTCGGACAAGTCCGCGCAAGCCCTCACCGACGCCGGCGCCCAGGTGCTGCGCGGACAACAGGCCGACCTCGACGTCCTGCGCGCCGGCGCCGCGCAGTCCGACGGCGTGGTCAGCCTGGCCTTCGGCAGCGACTACAGCACCGACGCGGCCCTCGCGCGGTCGATCGCCGAAGAGGGCGCCGCACTGGCCGCCCTGGGTGAGGAACTGCTCGGCAGCGATCGCCCGATCGTCACGGTCTCGGGCACGCCCTGGGTGCCGGGCCGCCCCTCCACCGAGGCCGACCCCGCGCCGACCGACGGACCGGTGGGTGGCCGCGGCCGTTCGGTCAACGCACTGCTGGATCTGGCCTCGCGCGGGGTGCGCGCGATGGCTGTCCGCATGCCGCGCACGGTGCACAACGAGGGCAAGGGCGGATTCGCCGGCCTGTTGACGGACCAGGCGCGCCGCACCGGCGTGTCCGGCTACCCCGGCGACGGCACCCAGCGCTGGCCCGCCGTGCACGCGCTCGACGCGGCGGTTGTGTTCCGGCTGGCTCTGGAGTCGGCACCCGCCGGAACGACCTGGCACGCCGTGGCCGACGAGGGCGACGCGGTACGCGACATCGCGACCGTCATCGGCCGGCAACTCGGACTACCGGTCGAGCAGGTGCCGCAGGAGAACTTCGGCCCGTTCGGCCCGATCTTCGCCATGGACCAACCGGCCTCCAGCGCCCACACCCGCCAGGTCCTCGGGTGGCAGCCCACACACCCCAGCCTCCTGGAGGATCTGGAGAACATCCAGCCCTGAACAGGGCATTCTCTCTGAGCCCCGTCCGGTCAGATGTCGGACACTTGCTTGTCCATGTCGCGACTCGGCCGGGACAGCGTGAAAAGGGCGGGTTCGGGTCGCCGGGGAAGCAGGATGCTGGAGTCCTCAAGTACCGGGCCCGGTCACGATGCATAGCGGCCGGCGCTCAAAGCCGGACCGGACGGAGACTCACAGAACGACCACTGAGTGCTCGCTCGTGAGATCCGACTCGAGCGCTGCCCGTTGATTTCGATTCGGGATCAACCGCTGGGACTGCGTCACCGGATCATGAAGCTGCATGGTGTGGTTCCGTGGTGACCCTTGGCGACGCCTCGGCGGTGTGGTCGGATCGATGGGGTTGGGCGGAACTGCTCGCGGGTGGCGATGCTCTCGGGGACGGGCGTGAGTCGCTGGCGTTGGGTGAAGGTTGGCCTCGTCGGTGGACCACACACTGGAGATTCGAGGGCGGGCCAGTGGTCTGCCCGATCCGGGATCTGGCGACGATGCCGATCCAGGGTGCTCAGCCAGTGCGCCGGTTTTCGTGGCGGACCTCGCAGTCCCATCGGCCGGGACTGCAGTTCATGGTGAGTACCGGCCGCCACCATGGTTTCGAAAGCCATGCCGAGCAGCAGGTGCTGCTGGCGTTGGATTTCGCGGGTGATGTGATCGAGATGTTTTCTCAGCCGTTTCGTCTGGCCTTCGACATGGTCGGCGGGCTGGGGGAACATATCCCCGACTTCCTCGCCATGACTCGACACGGTCCGTGGTTGATCGACGTTCGTCCGGGCGGCCGGATCAAGGCGGAAGACAGGGTACGGTTCGCGGCCACGGCTGAGGTCGCGCTGTCGTGCGGGTGGCGGTATGCGGTGGCGGCTGACTGGCGATCACATGTTCAGACGACGCTCGACACCCTCTCCTCCCAGCGTCGGTCGTTGAGCGATCCGCTGGGCCTGCAGACCGCGCTGCTGACGGTGGTCAGAAAGAGGCCGGTCCCGTTGGGCGCGCTGGTGGAGCAAACCGAAGTTCCCGCGATCGCGCGGGCGCAGGCCCTGCACCTGATCTGGACCCGCCAGATGGGCATCGACCTGGCCGCTCCGTTGAACGATCAGAGCCTGGTCCGCCCTGGTCGAGGCGGCGGCCGATGAGATCGGTGACGCTGGAGTTGGCCGAGGGCCGCGAGCTGATCATGGACGGCGAGTCTTGGCAGGTGGAGCGGCTTGAACCCTATTGGGGGAAAATGATGCTCCGCGCGGTTGGCAGATCGGATGGGCGGACCCGGCAGACCACGATCGCTGCGCTGATGCGCCATCAGGACTGCCGGGTCTCCGCCACGTCGCTGCCAAGGCTTCCCGCTGCGGCACGAGGCCGCCAACCAGCGACCTGGAAAGACCTGTCCAAACAGCGCCAGCAGTTGCTTGAGCTGCGATTGGCACATCTGCCGGAAGTCGAGACAGGCTTTCGGAGCGGTGACCCGTTCCGGGCCGGTCCGGATGAGCCACGGCCCCAATACGATCCTGGGCTTGTTCCGCTGGTGACCGATCGGCGCCTGGCGAAGGTCGCCGAGCTTGCTGAGCTGCGCGAGCGGGAGCCTGAGCATGGACCCGTCTGGAGCCGGGGCTGTGGAGGAGTAGACGGACGTATGTGGCCGGCGATGTACTGTCCGACGTGATGGGTGTACAGCAGCATGCGGTGTCGCCGCACGAGAACTTCTATCGCGCCTACTCGGCGACACAGGTGGGTGCCATCGTCGATTCGCTCAACGACCGTGCCGAGTTTCCGTACGAACTGACCTACCTCGGCGACGGGAGCGAGATGTGGCGCGAAAGCGAAGTGCCGTCCAACCCCGAACTCGCACCGATGCTGAGCGACTTCGACACGCTCCTGACTTGCCACGCCGAGCAGCTCCTCACCCTTGCGCCGTCATCATCGCCGGTGCAGATCGTCGATCTGGGGCCGGGAACGACGCGTCCCGTGCGCGGGCTGATCCGCCACCTGCTGGACAGGTCCCGCCTGACCGGCTATCGCGCGATCGACATCAGCGCAGAGATCCTTGAGCTGGCCAGGGAGAACCTCCGAGCTGGCTTCCCCGCTCATGTGGAGCGCTTCGAGCTGTGCCGCGGCGACTTCACCGGCCCCGATCTCGCCCGCGTCCTCACCGCCAAGCCCATGCTCGGCCACGATGGTGCCGATCCGGTCCGCTTCGTCGTCCTGGCCGGCGGGACGCCGTACAACTTCGCCGAGCCGGCCCAGGTCCTGCGCCACGTATGTCACGCCATGAGCGACCACGACGTGCTGTTGCTGACGCTGCGCATCGACACCGGCGTCGACAGGCCCCCCTTCATGGATCAGGTCAGCGTCGGCGGCCCGTACAAGCCCCAGCAGCTGGTGGGACTGGACCTGCTCGCCATCGACCGCTCCTGGTACGTCACGGAAACAGGGTTCGACCGCGTTCGCAGCGAAGTCTTCGTCCGGGTACGGTTCATCGAGCCGGTCACCGTGACCTTCGACGTCGAAGATGACCGGAGGAGGGTGTCGTTCGAGCCGGGCGACACAGTGCTCGTCTGGCGCTACCTCTACCACGACAGCGCGGCGGTGGCCGACCAGCTCACCCGCTGTGGGCTCCAGGTACGCCTCTTCGAACACGGTCAGGACAGGCAGGTGGTCCTCGTCGCCGCGACGCCGGCGCAGTGAACGTCGAAGCCCGCGCCCGGATTCCGACGGGAAAGATCTTCTCAGGAAGATCAGACTTGGCTACGCTCAGCGTGGGATCGCCGGTGCGCTACCGGCCGACGACAGAAAGGTTGGCGGATGAATCTCAACATGCCCACCGCAACCCAACTCCGTGGCGAGCTCTCCAACTTGCTCCAGATGACGATCAAGGACACCGTCTGGAGCGTCAAGCTGAAGGACAACGACGACCTCGAGCCCGCCGACGTCCACGGCGCGTGACGGTTCAGATTGAGCCGTCTCACCACTGTTGACCACACCGACAGCGGCATGGCGGACAACCTGTCGGGCGGGGACGGAGTGCTCGCACACCCCGTTCCCGCCCTCGACGAGATCCGCAAAGCCTGCGTGTCCGGCACCCACCGCGTCCTGACCCCGGCAGACACGCTGCGCCGGATCCAGCCACTCTTCCCGATCGTCGGTATCACCCGGCTCGCCGACGTCACTTGGCTCGACGAGATCGGCATACCGGTCCACCAGGCCGTCCGCCCGAATTCCCGGACGGTGTCGGTGAGCCAGGGCAAAGGCCTCACTCACGACCTCGCCCAGGTCTCGGCTGCCATGGAATCGATCGAATCTTGGCACGCCGAGCGCATAGATCCCGGCGAGACGACCGCGACCGTTGCCGACATGGAACGCGCGTGCGGCTACCGCGTCCACGAACTGCCCCTGGAACCCCGCCACCACCTCCGGCCGGGCCTGGAGCTTGAATGGACCAGGGCAAGCCGCCTGGACGACGGAACGGACACCTTCCTGCCGACCGACCTGCTGCGCCTTGACGGCCGTGTGCGCGACACCTGGGCACCACCCCTGTTCGCCCAGAACAGCAATGGACTCGCCAGCGGTAACACCTTCGCCGAAGCGGCACTCCACGGCGTCTACGAGGTCATCGAACGCGACTGTCTGACCCGCGCCAAAAGGAACCCATCACCGGCCCTGGACCTGGCCACCGTGGACGGTCCAGCCCAGGAGCTGCTGGGCCTCATGGACGCGGCCGCGGTCGAGGTCCGGGTCGAAGTACTCCCGTCACCCACCGGGCTCGCCTGCTTCCTGGCCACCATCTGGAGCGAAGAGTTCCCGGTGCTCTTCGCCGGCGCGGGTGCCCACCTTGACCGTGACGTCGCCTTGTGCCGGGCCCTGACCGAAGCCGCGCAGTCGCGCGCCACCCAGATCGCCGGAGCCCGGGACGACCTCACCACGGGGGCCTACCGGCGCGCCGTCTCGAGCGAGTCCGCGCGTCCCGCACCGCTCTCGAAAGCCGACCGGCTCAGTTACGACGAGATCGCCTCCGTCCGCAACGAAACCCTCGCGGACGACCTGCGCACCACGGTCACCCGCGTCCTCGCCCTGACCGGGCGATCTCCGCTGGTCGCGGACCATACCAGGCCCGACCTCGGCATCCCCGTCGTACGAGTGGTCTGCCCCGGGCTTCTCTGCGAACCGGCGTTCATGTGATGACCCGGTACCTCTTCGTCGGCCCCAGCCTGCCGGAGGCCGCCGACCTGCTCGCGGCGGACGACATCACCGTCCTCCCACCGGTAGCGGCAGGAGACCTGCTGAAACTCGCGCCCCAGCAGGGAGACGTCGTCGGCATCATCGACGGCTACTTCCGCCAGACCCGCGCCGTCCGGCACAAAGAGATCCTCTCCCTCATCCAGACCGGCGTGACAGTCCTCGGCGCTGCCAGCATGGGCGCTCTGCGCGCAGCCGAACTCGACACCTTCGGCATGCACGGCGTGGGACGCATCTACCGCGACTACCTGGAAGGCCGGCTGACGGCCGACGACGAGGTGGCCCTCCTGCACGGTCCAGCGGAGGAACGCTACCGGCCGCTCTCCGAAGCCCTCGTCAACATACGCGCGACCCTGAGCCTGTGCATACAGGAAGGGATCCTCGACGAGCCCACCGCCGCTCACCTCGTCGCCGTGCTGGCCCGGCGGCCGTACCGCCTGCGCTCCTACCCGGAACTCATCCAGCTCGCCCGCGAGGCGGTCATACCAGCCGCAAAGGTCGAAGCGCTACGGCTTCTGTGCGCGACCCGGGCCGTCAACCTCAAACGCGACGACGCACTGCAACTGGTCCACAGATTACGCATGCCCCATGAAAGCCGCGCGAACGGCACCACGCACCCCTCGCCCAACTTCACCATGGCACCCACCGTCTACGTGCACCGCTGGCAGCTGGGAGCACGCAGCCTCGACACCGAGGACGGCCGGACCGCCGAGATGAGCGTCCTGCGGATGTGTCAGCTCTTCGCCCGGGACTACCCAGACTTCTACCGGGACCTGGTCTTCAACCATCTGGTCCAGGAATGTGCCTCCAACTGCCGGACCCAGCACACGGAGGCGACCCTCGACAGAGCGCTGGAGCACGCACGGCATCGCAACGTCATCCCGGATCCCCGATCTGACAACCTCGAAGAGCTGAGCTTCCTCGACCTGTGGCTGACCCCGTCAGAGCGAACCTCACGCCCGCTGAAGGACCAGCTCGGCACCTTCCTGGTGCGCAGCTTCCAGCTGACGCCTGGGGCTCCCGCGGACGGCCTGGCGCTGGACGCGCTGCGCCGGCGGCCAATCGTCTCGACAGCGGCGAAGCTCGTCAACGCCGCGAAGTCGGTGAACGAGCACGCACAGCAGACTCAGTCCATCTTCGACATCCATACCTTGTCGGCGGACCGCATTCTGACCCATATCAGCGAACGATGGGGCGCCGAACCCGGAGCCCTGGAACTACACGCACTGGACCGGGGGATAGGCTCCCGGGACGTCCTGGTCGCTGCGGCCCGACCGTACTACCTCCTGGCAAGGTACAACCCGGACCTCATGGACCTGCGCATCGACCACTCGAACGTGAGCCCTTCATCGCCTGCGGAGACTCAATCGTCAGCGCCCGGCAAGATGTAGATGGTCGCCGGAGGCTCACTCGGCGAAGCGGCTGGCTTCCTCGGCATTGCCGTCACACACACCACATGGCAAGGCCGGATCTATTCCGGCGCAGGTCACGTCCACAGCAGCGCCCAACGCCAGGCCGACCCTCTCGCCTTCGAAACAAGCCTCAAGAGCCTGGCCGCCAAGCTCGATGAACCGACATTCCCGCTGATCAACTACCTGCGGCGGCGCCAGGCACTCGCGATCTGGTCCATCGACGAACCCACCTGGAACGACCTGGTTGCACGACTTCCGACCGTCCCTGGTCCACAGCGTTCCGAACTCGGCGACCGGAAACGCCAGCTCGCCTCCATCTTCGCCTGGGTCGAGCTCACCGCAGGCGAGCATCGCTTCGCTCCCCGGCCAATCGAGGCCGCCAACCTCCAGAAGTCCAGCGCGTCTGGAAGCTTCGACTGGACACAATGTGGTCCCTGCTGCAGCGTGATCGCCCCGGCCCTCACTACGCCAACCTCATGATCGAGCTCCGCAAGCTCGGCACGTCCCTGACGAGAATGATCGACACCGCCTGATCATGACCGCTGCTACCCAGCCGCCAACAAAACCTGGGAACCGCCATCTATAACTGGGGGTCGCACACAGGCCAAGATCAGAGCTTCCGTACCATTCGTCTGTCAGCCGCCGGCGCCAACTATCGCTCACAAGAACACGCCATCCCGGTCTGAAGTACCCACCGCCCGCCTCAAGTGCGAAATGGTGGGCGGAAGCGGCTCAATCGCATTGGGGAGGCAAAGTTCGGACGTCATCCAAGGAATCATAGGTACGTGGCGTACTTGACGTACTTGGCCAAGGAAGGCATCCTAGAGATACGTTCAGTGGAGGTGTTCACATGACTGCCGTGCATTTCGACAGCTACACCGAGGCTCGTGCGCATCTCAAAGCGCTCTTGGATGCGGCTGAACGCGGCCGTGTGGCCACAGTGCGTCGGGAGTCGGCCACGACCGCCCTCGTAGATGTCGACAGACTGCGCCACTATCTCGCCGCGGTCACTCCATCTCACGCACAAGCGGTTCCCGAGGACGGCGGTTGGTCGATCTTCATTCCTGGACTGCCCCTCGCAGCCGACGGCCGGACTTTCAATGAGGCCATCATCGAGATGGTCGATACGCTGCGCGAATACGCCGAAGACTGGCAGGACCACTTGCTCGACGCCCCCAACCACCGCGAGAACTGGGGGCTGGTGCAGTTGATCAGCCTCAGTGATGACGATCAGCTGCGTGAATGGCTGGTAGGGAAGGCCCGGTGACCTGGCCCCAACCCACGCGCCAGGAACACGATCGGTTCTGTCGGATCGAAGGCTGGCGTCCGGTGCGGGACGCTCGCGGGCGAACTGGGACTCACCATGTGACCTATGAGCTCAATCTTCCCGATGGCCGGATCCTGAGGACCCGGATCTCCCATCCGGTCGATCGAAGCACCTACGGCCGGAGCATGTGGAGTCACATACTGCGTGATCAGCTACAGGTGGACGAAACGACGTTCTGGGCATGCGTCAAGGACGGCGCTGTACCCGATCGCGGGACGCCCAAGCCGCCCTCAAACGCATTGCCCGCTGATCTTGTTCAGCTGCTGATCTCTAAGGTGGGCCTGGATGAGGCCGAGGTCGCAGTGATGAGCAAGGAAGACGCCGCCGCCAGGATGCAAAAATACTGGGCTGAAGGCGTCTGATCTATCCCGCATCCAGTGAGGGCAACCCGGACGAGCCGGCACGGCTTCGGCCTTGGCGGAAACGGGTACAAGCGGCCACTGCGCCAGGCGCCGCTTCCGCCCGACGCCTGAAGAGTTTCCGGGCAGCGGGGAAAACTGCCGTCTTCGGAAACGCTGGTGTGCCTGGCGACGCTGCAAGCCAGGCACCACCGGTGGCGGCCACAGCCGCTTGCCACGAACTGTACGGTGTGCCTCGGTGGTCAACGACGGTGCCGGTGGGATTCCGGTCCGGGGCGGGCTCCAGCAGGTCCACCACCCAGACGGGCAACGGGCGGGTGAGCCCGGCTCACCTACTGCCCTCGTAGTGGGGGCCGGACGGAGTTGCGGACGACGATGTGGGTGCCGAGGACCACGTGCTGGCGTTCCTCGCGATTCAGCGCGAGCCGGACCGCCGTCCGTCCCAGCTCCTCCGTCGGGATGTGCACCGTCGTCAGCCCCGGCTCCAGGTCGGCGGCGAACGGGATGTCGTCGTAACCGGCCAGCGACACGTCGTCGGGCACCCGCCGCCCCGCCTCCCGCAGCGCCGCCAGCACCCCGATGGCCACCATGTCGGTGGCCGCGAACACCGCGGTGAACTCCGCGCCGAGCGCGATCAGCCGGCGCGCCCCCTCGTAGCCGTCGGCGCGGCCGAACCCGGTGGGAATGATCAGATCGGGGTCGTACGGGACGCCGAACGACTCGTGCGCCCGGACGAACCCGCGCACGCGGTCGAGCTTGGTGGTGCTGGCGTGGCCGGGAGCGTCGGAGCCCAGCATCGCGATGTGCCGGTGTCCCTGCGACAGCAGGTGGCTCGTCATGGCGTACGCGCCGCCCTCGTTGTCGTACTCGACCACGGTGGTCGGCACGTCGCGGCCCAGTGGCGGGCGCCCGCACAGCACGAGCCTGGAGCCGGCCTTGTCGAGGGCGTGGGCGAAGTGCGTCATGCGCTCGACGTAGGCGTCGTCCAGCGAGCCGCCCCCCACCAGGATCACCGCGTCGGCCCGCTGCTCGCGCATCGCCTCCACGACGGCCAGTTCCCTGGCCGGGTCGCCGTGGGTGGTGCACACCATGCACAGCCGTCCCTCGGCGGTGGCCTGCTGCTCGACGCCCTTGGCCACGTAGGCGAAGGACGGCCCGGTGACGTCGTCCAGCACGAACGCCACCATCTTCGTGCTGGCCCCCGACAGGGCGCGGGCGTGCACGTTGAGCACGTAGTCGAGGTCGCGCATCGCCCGCAGCACCCGCGTCCTGGTGGCCTGGGCGACCGGGTAGTCGCCCTTGATCACCCTGGAGACCGTGGTGGCCGACACGCCTGCCCGGGCGGCCACGTCGCGGATCGTGACACGCTCGTCGTCGGTGAGCACCCCTTTTGTGCTTACTTTTCGCGACAAGGTCGGCCCTTCACGGTTTTCGGCAGACGGAGCAGTGCGGGTGGATCATGGGAGGTTACGCCTCCCCGAAGTCTATGGCCAGGGAGATCCACGGGCGCAAGACGCGCGTTCTCCACGCCCGGCCTCACCCTGCCTGGCAGGGCGGGCTGTACGGGAGCCCGGGCACGTACTGGGACCACTCGCTCCGGGTGATGGCCATCCCGGACACCTCGCAGACGCGCTGCCGGGCCTGCTCCACGTCCATGCTCCAGAGCTGCGCCGTCCCGCTGCCGGACGCGCTGGCCAGCACGTTCCCGTCCGGCGTGAACGCCACGCCGTTGACCCAGTTGGGCCCGGCGAGCACCGCCCACGTGGCGGGCCGGGCCTGGTCGGCGAGGTTCCAGATCCGGATGGTGCCGTCGCGCGCCCCCGTGGCCAGCCTGCGCCCGTCGGCGGTGAAGGCCACGCTGCCCACCGCGCCCGTGTGCCCCAGCAGGACCGCCACCTGCGCCGGCCGCTCGGGGCGGGTGAGGTCCCAGAGCCGGGCCGTCCCGTCGGAGCCCGCCGACGCCAGCGTCCTGCCGTCCCGGCTGTACGTGAGCGCCAGCACGCTGTTGGTGTGCGCGGAGTAGTTGGCCAGCAGTCGCGGAGCGGCGGGCCTGGACACGTCCCAGAGCCGGATGGCCCCGGTCCCCGAGCCGATCGCGAGCATGCGACCGTCGGGACTGAACATGGAGGCGTTCAACCAGTTGTCGGCCTCGCCCGGCGAGGAGAGCAGCTTGGGGGCCCGGGGATCGGCCAGGTCCCACAGGTACGTGCGGCCGTCCCGCGACGTCGTCACCACCGTCCGCCCGTCCGGGCTGAAGGCGCCGGACTCCACGACGTTGACGTGCTTCTTGATCGTCGCCAGCAGCGTCGGGGCGGCCGGCCGGGAGACGTCCCACAGCTTGGCCGTGCGGTCGGCGGAGCCGCTGACGAGCCTGCGGCCGTCCGCGCTGAACCGCACCGTCTCGACGATGTCCGTGTGACCGGACAGCGTGGACAGCGACCTGGCCAGGCCCGGGTCGGAGACGTCCCAGAGCTTGACGGTCCGGTCGCCGGAGGCGGTGGCCAGGACGCGGCCGTCCGGGGAGATCGAGAGCGCGTTGACGGGGCCGGTGTGCTCGCCGAGACCGGCGCGGTAGGAGACGCGGGCGGGGTCGGAGACGTTCCACAGCCTGGCCATGCTGTCCGCCGACGAGGTGGCGAGCGTCCGGCCGTCCGGGCTGAACGCGGCCGCGGTCACCGTGTTCGCGAACCCGGTCAGCGTGGTCGTGCGCCGCGGCTCGGCCGGGTTCGAGACGTCCCACAGGGTGACGGTGGCGTCGGTGGCGGCGGCGGCCAGCAGCTTGCCGTCGGGGCTGAACGTGACGTCGTACACGAAGAAGCCCCGGCCCGGCGCGGTGCCGACGCGCTTGGCGGCCGTGACGTCCCAGAGGTACAGCGCGCCGGTGGTGGAGGCGGTGGCGAGACGGAGGCCGCCGGGGTCGAAGGTCACGCTCCAGGTGCCGCCGTCGTCCGGCGCGCTCAGCACCGTCGGGTCGCCGGGCCGCGCCGGGTCCAGCACGTCCCAGATCGTGGTGCTCCCGTCGCCCGACGCGGTCGCCAGCAGCCGCCCGTCGGGGCTGAAGGCGACGTCGTTGAGCACGTCCTTCTGCCGCAGGCGGGCGATCTGGGCGGGCCGGGCGGGGTCGGCGATGTTCCACAGCCGGGTCGTCCCGTCGTAGGAGACGGTGGCCAGGACGCCTCCCTTGGGGCTGAACGCGACCGAGCTCACCTTGTTCGTGTGGCCCTTGAGCGTGGCCAGGGCGCGTGGCCTGGCCGGGTCGGAGACGTCCCAGAGCCGGGCGGTCCGGTCCACGGACGCGGTCGCGAGCACCCGCCCGTCCGGGCTGAACACCGCTCTCACCAAGCTCGCGGCGTGGCCCTTGAGCTCGCTCACGGCCCTGGCGCGGGAGAGGTCGGAGACGTCCCAGAGCCGGGCGGTGGCGTCGCTGGAGGCGGTGGCGATCATGCGGCCGTCGGGGCGGTAGGACACCCACTCGACCGGGCCCCGATGCCCGATCAGGCGGGCGCCGATCGGGTGCGCGAGCGTGCCGAGCAGCGCGCCGCGGGCCTCCGGGGTGTCGGCGATGCGGTAGGCGACCAGGGAGAGCTGGGCGCCGAGCGAGGCGTCGGCGGCGCCGTTGGCGGAGCCGGCGATCTGCGTGGCGACGGCCTGGTCACGTTGCCTGGTCACCTCGCCGGTCTGCCGCAGGGCCAGGACGCCGGCGGTCACGGCGGCGAGGAGGAGGACGGTGAGGGCGGCGATCACCTGGCGGACGACCCAGGTCCGCCGCCTGCGCCGCCGCAGCGCCGCGTCGAGGAACTCCCGCTCGGTCGCCGTGAGCCCGCCGCCCCAGCCGCCCTCCCCGCCGGCCTCAGCCCCCGGTCGCGCGCCCTGCGCTCCCTGGGCTCCCTGCGCTTTCTGCGCTTTCTGAGCGACTGCCTGGGCCGCCGCCAGGCGGCTGTCCGCGTACAGGTACGCCGGGTCCCTGCCCTGCCGCTGCCACGTCTCCGCGTCCTCGGCCAGGCGCTGGCGGACGAGCAGGTCGACCCGGTTGGTCTCGATCCAGTTGCGGAGCCTGGGCCAGGCGCGGATGAGGGCCTCGTGGGCGATCTCCGCCTCGTCCTCGTTCACCGTGAGGAGCCGCGTGCGCACGAACTCGTCCAGGACCCGCCGCGGGACGCCCGCCGGAGCCAGGTCGGCCAGGGCCACCCGCTTCCTCGTGTCGTCGGTCTGCTCGTCGAGGTGCACGAGCCGGACCAGCAGGTCTCGCGCGATCGGCGCCACGTCCGCGCCGAGGTGCCGCAGCGTCTCCTCGGCGCTCGTGGCCAGCGCCCGCGCGATGCCGCCCGAGGCCCGGTACGCGGCCATCGTCAGCGTTCTGTCCGTACGGCGCTGCCAGGTGGCCAGCAGCGCGTGCGACAGCAGCGGCAGCACGCCGCCCGAGTGCTCCACGCCACCGGCTCCGACGTCTTCGAGCAGCAGGTCGGTGAGCCCCGGCTCCAGCGAGAGCCCCGCCCGCGCGGCCGGGCCCTCGATCGCGGCGCGCAGCTGCGTCACGGTCATGGGCCCGACGATCGCGGGCCGCTGCATCGCCTCCAGCAGCTCCGGGTACGACGCGCAGTGCCCGAAGAAGTCGGCCCGGACGCAGGCCACCACGGCCGCCGACCTGGAGAGCGCGGCCAGCTCCGCGACGAAGCGCCGCCTGGCCCGCTCGTCCGCGCACGCGGTGAAGACCTCCTCGAACTGGTCCACCACCAGCAACAACCGCCGGCCGCCCGGGGTGAGCCTGCGGGCCAGCTCCGCCGACGGGTCCGCGCCCGGGGCCAGCACGACGCACGACAGCTCCTCCGCCATCTGGTGCCGCAGCGCCGGGATCAGCCCGGCCCGCAGCACCGACGACTTCCCGGCCCCCGAAGGACCCGTCACGATCAGCGGGCGTCCGCTCCCGAACGCCTCCCGCACCCGCGCCACCAGCGACCTGGTCAGCTCCTGCCGCCCGAAGAACACCTCCGCGTCCTCGGGCCCGTACACGGCCAGCCCCCGGTACGGGCTGGCCTCGTCGCCGGTCTCCGCGACCGGCGGGACCGGCCGGGAGCGCGGGGCCACGTAGGCCGGGTTGACCGCGAACGCGCGACGATCGCCCAGGTCGGTGGCCTGGCGGCGAGGGGGGGGAAGCCGGCGTCGGGGAGCCTGCGGGCCAGGGTGTGGTAGACGTGGTCCAGCGTGAACACCGAGGGCCCCGCCGGGTCGCCCGCGTTCAGCAGCCGCAGCAGCGCGCCGCTGAAGGCCGTGTGCCGGACGCCGGGCAGCGCCCAGGAGTTCTCGTCCCTGCTCGACGACGTGATCAGGTACGCGCCCTGCCACATCGAGTCGAACACCCGCTCCACCGCCTGCGACGACGCCCCGTGGGCGCGGCCGGCGAAGCAGCAGTCCAGGACCACGACGACGAGCTCGGCCCGCGACGCGGACAGGATCTGGCGCACGACCCCGTACGGCAGCGCCTGGTATCCGGGCGCGCCCCGGCCGAGGTCCACGGTGGCGCGGGTGGCCAGGTGCAGCTCGTTGTCCGGGCCGATCAGGCCGTGGCCGACGTAGTAGAACATCAGGACGGACGTCGCCTCCTGGGCCAGCCGGTCCAGCGCCTGCCCCAGGTCGGCGGGGGTCGCCGGGTCCAGCCGTACGGTCAGGTGGGCCGGCGCCAGCCCGCCGCGCTCGACCAGGCAGCGCCCGACGTCCGCGACCGTCGCCGGCACGGCGGGCACCGCCGGCAGCGGCGAGCCGGGCCGATGCGTCCCCGTGCCCGCCACCAGGACGCGGGCGCCACCGGACGACAGTAGGAGAGGTGGACCGTTCCAGCGCGGTCGGGGCCTCTCGACGGTCGCGAATTCGTCGTCGGTCATCCGGCGCTCCACGGCGAGGAAGGTCGGCGGGCGGCACGTGCCACGAGGCGCCGCTCCGAGCGCGCCCCGTGATCCCCCGACAACTTCCGGTTGCCAGGGTACGCACCTTTCCGACCTTCCGTCGAGATCCCGCGCCGGGCCGGGGATCACCAGTTGGCGGGCAGCCCCGGCGTCGTGGCCGGCAGCTCGTGGCCGGGCGGGTGGATGATGTACGTGACGCCGCCGCTGCTGGAGCTCCGCAGCCACACGTTCTCGAAGTCCGCCCGGGGATAGACGTGCCGCACGGCGGCGTTGGAGGACGACGCGGGATCGTTGGCGATCACGTCACCCGACGAGGTGAAGCCCACGATCGCCATGAGGTGCCCGTTGGTGCCGTAGCCGGCGCCGGGCAGCTCGCCCTTCTTGAACGACTGCGAGGTGATGACCGGGATGCCCGCCTTGATCAGCTGCTCCAGCTCGGTCAGCGACCGCAGCCGCGTGACGAACCCGTCCATCCCGTAGCGTCCGGCGTAGGCGGTGTTGAACGGCCAGTTGCCGGCGCCCTGGTAGGCGTGGTCGTAGGTGTAGCGGGCGGCGTAGTCGACCTCTGGGTTCGGGTCGGAGGGGGCGACCCAGGCGGTGTCCTGCGCGCTCGGCCACCTGTCCCAGTAGCCGAGGACCATGGTGGTCGAGGTCGGGCTGCACCAGGCCTCGCCGCCGCCGTCCCACTCGGGGTAGTGGCCCTGGTGGGCGTTCTGGGAGCGGCGCGGCACGGCGAGCTCCGTCCCCCACGCGCCCCCGCCCGGGCTGACCGGCACGGTCTTGCGGTCGGGCACGTTGGAGGCCATGACGCCGGAGGTGCGCACGCGCGGCGTGACCGCGGAGCCGGGCGCGCGGTAGAGGGTGAGGCGCAGCTGGTAGGCGGTGACGGGCTTGCCTGCCGCCGCGACCAGCGTGTCCACCGAGACGTTCGCGTCGGCGTCGCCCTGTCCCGGCACGGAGGTGCGGCGGATGTCGCCCTCCGCGTACGCCCAGCGGCCGAGCGAGAACCACTTGGTCAGCCCCTCGGCGTTCCTGGCCCGGGCCTCGACCTGCATCCAGCTGCCCGGGGGCACGTCCGCGGTCCAGGAGGCGATCAGCTCGGTGGCGTCGAACCCGATGGCCCGCTCGGGGCCGGTCCAGCGGGCGTACTCCCAGGTCCTGGTGCCGAGCGCGTCGGTGTAGGAGACGGTGCCGGCGGCCGTGGCGAACGACAGGCCGTCGCCGGCCGTGGTGCCCTCGTACGTGCCGGTGGCGAAGTCGGCCCGCTGGAAGACGACGTCGGACGTCAGGGCGAGCGGTTTCGCCCCGGCGGGAGCCGAGAGTGTCGTGGCGAGGAGCAGGCTGGACAGGAACACGGTCAGCGCGCGCATGAACCCACCTTCCGGCACAACCGCTGTGTGAAGCATCCGGAAATCTACGTATCAACTCACGCTGCGCAAGTTTCACGAGGAATGAAATGTTTCGGTAAGAGTTCTCCCACGTTATAGCAGGTAGTCGCGATCGGCGGCGGCCTACGCGCCCGATACGTTTCTATGATTTATTGACACATTTCGGAAATTTCCGCAAACTGGCAGTTCACCCCCTCGGTGAAGGACGTGTGTGGTGTGGTGTGCTCCGGGTGCCGCCACACCACACACCTTCGATGAGCTGGCCGTGGGAGTGTGGGTCATATGCGCAAATACGTGATCCTCGGCGTTCAGGGCAGCGGCAAGGGCACCCAGAGCGCCATGCTCGCCGGCGACCTCGACCTCGTGCACATCAGCGTCGGCGACATCTTCCGCTGGCACGTCAAGAACCACACCAAGCTGGGCGCCCAGGTCCGCCGCCTGGTCGCGGCCGGCGAGCTGGTGGGGGACGACCTGGTGGAGTCCGTGGTCAGGGACCGGCTCCAGCAGCACGACTGGAACTACGGCTTCATCATCGACGGCTTCCCCCGCAACCGCCGCCAGGCGGAGTTCTTCCTGGAGAGCTACGACATCGACGGCGTGATCCACCTGGACCTGCCGGACGAGGAGGTGCGCCGCCGCGTCCTGGCCCGCCGCCTGTGCTCACGCTGCGGCATGGACTACAACCTGATCGCCCACCGGCCGGCGGAGGAGGGCCGGTGCGACGTGTGCGGCGGCGAGCTGGTCTCGCGCGCGGACGACACCCCGGACGCCCTGGCCAGACGCCTGCGCGAGCACCACAGCAAGATCGACCCGGTGGTGGAGCTGTTCCGGCGCAAGGAGTACGTGATGACCGTCGACGCCCGGGCGGACAAGGCGACGGTCCAGCGGGCCATCCGCACCCGCTTCAACCTCCCGCCCTACCTTCCGCCTCAGTGAGTGATCAGGGTGGTGAAGCGGTAGAGGTCGACGGCGAGGAGGAGGGAGAAGCCGACGAACGCCGACGTGCCCCCTGGGACGCCCTGGCCGCCGCTAACTCTCCCGCCATCTCCGGATTTCTCACGACAACGCCCCCGCTTCCTGTCATTCCTTGACGCACTTCATGACGAGGAACACGGGGAAGCGGGCAGCTTCCGGCCGTTTCGCCGCCCATTCGGGAGCCGGCTCGGGCTCGGCGAGCTCGTCCACCCACAGGCCGTGGCGGCGGAAGGTGTTGACGTACGTCGAGAGCGTACGGTGGTTGGCGCCCACCTGGCGGCGCAGCGCGGAAAGCTCCCCGTCGGCGCGCCACCAGCCCTCGGCGTGGTAACGCGCGTCCCCCGGCCAGGAGCCGGACACCCCCGGGCCGCCGGGGAAGCACGGGTGCAGGATCGAGCAGGCGAAGACCCCTCCGGGCCGCAACGCGCCGGCGGCGGTCGCGACGGCGCCTTCGAGGTCGTCGATGTCGGAGAGGCAGAAGTTGCAGACCACCGCGTCGAACGGGGGGAACTCCCGCAGGACCGAAGGCCGGGAGGCGTCCGCGTGCAGGTAGCGGATGCCCAGCGGCGCGTCGCGCTCGGCGGCCCTCGCCTTCGCGATCAGGGCCTGTGAGACGTCCACGCCCACGACGGCGGCGCCCCGGCGGGCCAGCTCGCGGCTGACGCGGCCGTGGCCGCAGGCGATCTCCAGCACCCGCCCGCCCGCGACCGGCCCCAGCAGGTCGAGCAGGCGGGCGGAGGCCGGGTCGTCGATGGCGTCGGTCCAGCCGGAGGCGTAGAAGTCGGCGATCTCGTCGTAGCGCGCGACATCGGGCATGACCCCGACGGTACGCGTCCTCGATCCGCGGCGAGCGGATGTTCGTCGAGCGCGGAACGCCTGCCGGGCGGGTGTTCGGCGGGGGACGCCTGCCGGGCGGGTGTTCGGCGCGGGACGCCTGGCGGGCAAAGGGTTCGCCATGGCGGCGCATGGTTCCGGTCGGGCCGCCCCGCGGGCCGGGCGGGTGAGAGGAGGATCGTCCCCGGTCGAGCGGCGCGGTCAGGCGGGAGGACGACATGGGCATGCCCGGGATCGCGGCGGTCATCGCGCTCCTCGCCGTGGGCGGGTGGACGGGAGCGTACGGCTCCGCCCCGCCGCCGCTGTCCGGCGCCGTTCCGGCCGCGTTCCACGTGCCAGGAGGCCCGGACCTGCGGATCATCGGGACCGTCAGCCCGGAGCCGATGGTCATCGGCGGGGAGTCGGTCTACGCGGTCACCGTCACGAACGCCGGAGAGCGGGCCGCCCAGAACGTGACGGTCATCGACACCCTGGACCGCAACGCCATCCCGGGCCCGATCCCCGACGACTGCTCCCTCATCAGGCACGGCGGCGCCGTCGCCTGCGGCGGGCCCGGGCTGACGCTCCCCGCCGGGCAGAGCGTGAGCTACGAGATCCCGGTGAGGATCGACCCGGAGCTCCCGGAGGGCGCGCACGTCCTCAACCGCGTCGAGGTCACGGCCTGGGGGATGGGCAGCGGCACGACCCGGATGGTCAGCCCGACCCGAATGCGGGTCAGGGGCCGTCCGGAGGCCGCAGGCCCGGACGGCGCGGTCGACGACTGCGGCCCCGGCAACCCGGGCGGTTCGGAGGACGCGCCGGTGGAGGGCCCCGCCGGGGGCGGCGGCTGCGCGTCCGCGATACCCGATCCGGCCCCGGCCCCACGGCCGACGCCGAGCCCCGACACTCCCACGGAACCGGCCCCCGGCCCCACGGCCGACCCGGTGCCCTCCGTCACGGCCGAGCCGGGCCCCGCTCCGGGTCCCACTGCGGGCGACGACGCCGGGCCGGCGCAGCCCGTCCCCGGTGAGGATGACGTTCCGCTCCCGCCCGGCCAGGACCTGCTCCAGCCGGTCCCCGCTCAGGACCCGCTCCAGCCGGTCCCCGGCGAGACGGACTTCGGCGAGGAGGCCGGACCGGGCGCGGTGCCGTACCCGGAAGGTCTCCATGAGGGCGGCTACCAGGTGGGGGTCGGCGGGGTGCCCGCCCGCCGCGGGTCCCGGCCGGCGTCCGGCGGCGAGGAGCCGGAGCCGGAGGGCGACGACCTCCCCCTGGCCGGGGTGTCGAGCTGGGGGCTCGGCCTGGGCCTCGCCGTCCTGCTGGCGATCAGCCTGCTCGTCTGGCACTTCTCCCGCCGTGAGCAGGCGCGAGACCGTACCCGCAACCGGGCCCCCGCCGAAGCGGGCAAGAAGCGGTGAGGCTCAGCGGGCGCGACGGGACAGCGCCTCGCGGGTCCACGAGCCGAGCACCAGCAGCGTCTTGGTCCCGGTCACGTCCCCGGCCCGGCGCAGCCGGTCGATGACCTGCTGCAGGTGCCCGAGGTCGCGTACCCGCACGTGGATGAGCGCGTCCGGGTCGCCCGCGATGGTGAACACCGCCTGGACCTCGGGCACGTCCGTGGCGGTGCGGACGATCTCGCTCACGGGAGTCGTGCCCGGATAACGTAGCTCCGTGAACGCCTCGATCCCCCACCCCAGCTTGGCGTAGTCGATCTGCACCGTGAACCCCGTGATCACGCCGAGCTCCCTGAGCCGGTCGACCCGCCGCTTCACCGCCGCGACCGACAGCCCCACGAGCTCCGCCATCTCCGAGAACGTCCTGCGCCCGTCCTCCCGCAGCAGCCGGAGGATGCGATGATCGACGTCGTCCACATCAGGCATGCGAGAACCCCCTCGTCCGGCGCAAAGAACATCAGCCACCATGGGCAAGTGTTCACATAGTTTGCGTCTTGCGGGCACTTTCTCATCTAATACTTGCGCATATCATCCCGCGTTGCTGTGCTTGGCACACACGTACGAGGCCAGGAGGTTCGACCGTGAGCGAGCCAACAGTGTCGCTCGACGACAAGTACACGGCGCACGACGGCCGGGTCCTCATCTCCGGTATCCAGGCACTGGTGCGCCTGACGCTGGAGCAGCGCCGGCTGGACGAGGAACACGGGCTGGACACGCGCGTGTTCGTCACCGGCTACCAGGGTTCGCCGCTGGGAGGCGTGGACCTGGAGATGAAGCGGGCGGCGCGGTTCCTGGAGCCGGCCGGCGTGGTCTTCCAGGCGGGCCTGAACGAGGAGCTGGCCGCCACGGCGGTGGCCGGCACCCAGCTGCTCGACCAGGTGCCGGGCCGCCGCCACGACGGCGTGACCGGCTTCTGGTACGGCAAGAACCCCGGCCTCGACCGCGCCGCCGACGCCATCCGGCACGCCAACACGGCCGGCACGGCGCCCCTGGGCGGCGCGGTGGCCTGGATCGGCGACGACCCCGGCTGCAAGTCCTCCACGCTGCCCAGCACGTGCGAGCCCATGTGCCAGAGCCTGTCCATGCCGCTGCTCGCGCCCGGCTCGGTCGCGGAGATCGTCGAGTTCGGGCTGCACGCGGTGGCCCTGTCGCGCGCCACCGGGCTCTGGGCCGCGCTGAAGATCGTCGCCGACATCGCCGACGCCTCCGCCACGGTGGACCTCGGCCCGCTGCGCGCCGGCATCCCCGAGCCCGACAAGAGAGACCGCGGCGCCGTACCGCTCCTGCTCGGCCCCGCGGCGCTGGACGCCGAGCACGACATGCTCACCCGCCGCCTCGACCTGGCCCGCGCGTACGCCCGCGAGCACGGCCTCAACCGGGTGATGGCGGGAGCGGGCAACACCGCCCTGGGCATCCTGGCCTCCGGCACCACGTACGCGGTGGTCCTGCGCGCCCTTGCCGACCTCGGCCTGGACGAGACGGCGCTGGACGAGCGCGGGATCCGGCTGATCAGGCTCGGGATGCCGTTCCCGCTCGCCTACGACGACCTGGCCGCCATGACCGCCGACCTGGACAGGGTGCTGGTGGTCGAGGACAAGGTGCCGTTCCTGGAGGGGCAGCTCAAGCAGGCCCTGTACGGTCGGGAGCGGGTGCCGGCGGTCGTGGGCCGGGACCTGCTGACCGCCCGCGGCACCCTGGGCGCCGAGGACGTGGCCAAGGCCGTCGCCACCTGCCTGGGCATCGACCCGGCCCCGCGCAAGAAGGTCCGGCCGAGGCGCATGCTGCCCCTGGTGGCCGCGCGCACCCCGTACTTCTGCTCCGGCTGCCCCCACAACACCTCCACCCGCACCTCCGACGGCACGCTGGTCGGCGTCGGCATCGGCTGCCACGCCATGATCGCCCTGGACGGCCACGGCCGCGGCACCCAGGTGGGCCTCACGCAGATGGGCGGCGAGGGCGCGCAGTGGTTCGGGCTGGCGCCGTTCACCGAGGACCGGCACTTCGTGCAGAACCTCGGCGACGGCACCTTCCACCACTCCGGCTCCCTGGCGATCAGGGCCGCGGTCGCCGCCGGGGTGACGATGACGTACAAGCTGCTCTACAACGACGCCGTGGCCATGACCGGCGGCCAGCGCGCCGAGGGCCGGCTGGACGTGCCGGCGCTGACGCACGAGCTGGCCATCGAGGGCGTGCGCCGGATCGTGGTCACCTCGCCGGAGCCGGAGACGTACCGGGGGGTGCGGCTGGCGGGGATCGCGTCGGTGCGGCACCGCGACGACCTGCCCGAGGTGGAGAAGGAGCTGGCCGCCCTCGACGGCGTGACCGTGCTGATCCACGACGACCGGTGCGCGGCCGAGGAGCGGCGGCTGCGCAAGCGCGGCAAGCTGCCCACTCCCACGGAGAAGGTCGTGATCAACGAGCGGGTCTGCGAGGGCTGCGGCGACTGCGGCGAGGTGTCGACGTGCCTGTCCGTGCAGCCGGTCGAGACCGAGTACGGCCGCAAGACCCGCATCCACCAGGCCTCCTGCAACTCCGACCTGAGCTGCCTCAAGGGCGACTGCCCGTCGTTCCTGCTGGTGGAGCCGGGTACCGTACGCCGTCGCCAGGCTCCGCCGCCGCCCGCCGACGTGCCGGAGCCCGCGAGCCGCCCCGGCGAGGCCCTGGTCCGGATGCCCGGCATCGGCGGCACCGGCGTCGTCACCGTCTCGCAGATCCTGCAGATGGCGGCCCACCTCGACGGCCTGCACGCCTCCGGGCTCGACCAGACCGGGCTGGCGCAGAAGGGCGGCCCCGTGGTCAGCGACGTGCGGATCTCGGCGCGGCCCCTGGAGGGCTCCGTGCGGGCCACGCCGGGGAGCGCGGACGTGCTGCTCGGGTTCGACCTGCTGGGCGCGGCGGCCGAGTCGAACCTGGCCACGGCCTCGCCCGAACGCACCGTCGCCATCCTGAACACCGCCATCGTCCCGACCGCCGCCATGGTGACCGGGCGCGCGGCCGTGCCGGGGCACGCGGACGCGGTCGCCCGCGTCGAGTCCGCCACCAGGCGCGTCGAGTGCCTGGACGCCCAGGGGCTGTCGGAGAGCCTGTTCGGCGACCACATGCCGGTCAACCTGCTCCTCCTCGGCGCCGCCTACCAGCACGGCTGCCTGCCGGTCTCCGCCGCCGCCATCGAGCGGGCCATCACGCTCAACGGGGCCGCCGTCGAGCAGAACCTCGCCGCCTTCCGCTGGGGCCGCGCCACCGTGGCCGGGACTCCCGCTCCCTCGGAGACCACGGTCTCCGAGAGACTGGACGAGGGACTGGACGACGGGCTGGACGACGGGCTGGACGCGGTGCTGGCCACCCGGGTCGCCGACCTGACCGGCTACCAGAACGCCGCCTACGCCCGTTCGTACGAGGAGGACGTGCGGCAGGTGGCGGCCACCGCGGTCAAGCGGGCGGGCGAGGAGGCGGGCGCCCGGATCGGGCTCGCGTACGCCCGCGCCCTGCACAAGCTCATGGCCTACAAGGACGAGTACGAGGTCGCCCGCCTGCACCTCGACCCCGCCGAGAAGGAGCGCAGGGAGCGCGAGTACGGCCCGGACGCGGTCGTGTCGGTGCTGCTGCACCCGCCGCTGCTGCGGGCGATGGGGCTCAAGCGTAAGATCAAGGTACGCCGTTCCGCCGGGGTCCTGTTCCGCGGGCTGCGGGCCGCCAGGGTGCTGCGCGGCACGACGTTCGACGTCTTCGGCCACGCCCGCGTACGCCGGGTCGAACGCGAGCTGGTCGTCGAATACCGCGACCTGATGCGGACCGCGCTGGACAGGCTCACGCCCGGCAGCGCCGAGACGGTCGCGGAGATCGCGGGCCTGCCCGACCTGATCCGGGGGTACGAGGACATCAAGCTCGCCCGGGTCGCCGAGTTCCGCGACCGCGCCAGGGCCGCGCTCGCGCGGCTGGACGAGCCCGTTACGAGCCAGGAGAGATCGTGACCGTTGACCGGCTGCTGCCCGACCAGGACGCCAGGGATCTCATCGAGCTGACCCGCGAGATCGCCGACAAGGAGCTCGCGCGCCGGGTCGACGAGCACGAGCGGGCCGAGACGTACCCGGAGGGGCTGTTCGCCACGCTGGGCGCGGCGGGGCTGCTCGGGCTGCCGTACCCGGAGGAGCTCGGCGGGGGCGGGCAGCCGTACGAGGTCTACCTGCAGGTGATCGAGGAGCTGGCGATGCGGTGGGCGGCCGTCGCGGTCGCCACCAGCGTGCACACCCTCGCCTGCTTCCCCGTCGCCGCCTACGGCACCCCCGCGCAGCGGGAGCGGTGGCTGCCCGACATGCTGGCCGGGCGCCTGATCGGCGGCTACAGCCTGTCGGAGCCCCAGGCCGGATCCGACGCCGGGGCGCTGACCTGCAAGGCGGAGCGGGTGGAGACCGGCTACCGGATCACCGGCAACAAGGCGTGGATCACCCACGGCGGCCTGGCCGACTTCTACGCGCTGTTCGTCCGGACGGGGGAGGGGGCGCGGGGCATCTCCTGCTTCCTCGCGCCGGGGGCCGCCGACGGGCTGACGTTCGGGCGGCCGGAGGAGAAGATGGGCCTGCACGCCGTACCGACCACCAGCGCCCACTGGGACGGGGCGGTCCTGGAGGAGGAGCGGCTGATCGGCGAGGAGGGCCAGGGGCTGCAGATCGCCTTCAGCGCGCTCGACTCGGGCCGCCTCGGCATCGCCGCCTGCGCCACCGGCCTCGCACAGGCCGCGCTCGACGAGGCCGTGGCCTACGCCAAGGAGCGCCAGACGTTCGGCAAGCGGATCATCGACCACCAGGGGCTCGGGTTCCTGCTGGCGGACATGGCGGCGGGGGTGGAGAGCGCGCGGGCCACCTACCTCGACGCCGCCCGGCGCCGCGACGCGGGCCTGCCGTACAGCAAGCAGGCCAGCATCGCCAAGCTGGTCGCGACGGACACGGCGATGAAGGTGACTACGGACGCGGTGCAGGTTTTCGGGGGGTATGGGTATACGCGGGAGTTCCGGGTCGAGCGCTACATGCGCGAGGCCAAGATCATGCAGATCTTCGAGGGCACCAACCAGATCCAGAGAATGGTCATCAGCCGCCACCTGGCCAAGTGACCTTCGACCTGCGAAACCCCGCCTGCCGTGCCGGCGCGGTGTTCTCGGCCATGAGCACGCGCGCAGAGTGATCAGCTCCTCGCGCGACAGCTCCTCCAGACCGGACGCGTGGACGATTCGGCGGCACGGACTCCTTGACGTCATGGGTGGTCCCTCGCCGCAGCAGTCTTTTCCTGGAAAGATTTGGTGTGGCGGTCGGGGGGTCGCAGTCCCGCACACAGGCGTCCGACGGGCGCTTGCATTCCGCGTCCCTCAGTCCGGACGCTGAGCGGCAGGAGAAGGCATGGACGCCGAGCTTCGCATCAGCCACAGCGACCCGATCGGCGAGATGGCTTCGCTGACCGCCTGGTTGCGGAGCCAGCGGGACCTGCAGGGACGTGTACGCCCGCAGGCGCGCCCACCCGGGCCGCAGGAGCTCGGCGGAGCGGTCGAGCTGCTGTCGGTCGCCTTGGGATCGGGCGGCGCGGGTCTTGCCCTCGCCAGGGCTCTGACCACCTGGCTGACCAATCGCCACTCCGATGTGAGCGTCACCGTCACGACGGAGACGGGCAGCGTGACGGTGGACGCCAAGCGGATCGGTGACGTCTTACCACTGCTGCATGAGGTGCTCAAGCCTGGGACCGACGGCAATGAGCGGACCTGACCCGCACTGGGCTGACTCTCGCGCGATCCTCATCGGGGTGTCCGTCTATCGCGACGAGCGTTTCCCCGCCGTGCCCGCCGCCTCCAACAGCCTCAGGGCCATGGAAGCGGTTCTCACGGACCAGCGCCTCTGCGGCTGGCCGGCCGACCGCGTCACCGTGCTGGCGAACCCCTCCGACAACCGGCAGGTGGCCACGACGATCCGGCGGCTCGCCCAGGAGACCGGCGACGTGTTGCTGTTCTACTACGTCGGCCATGGCACCCTGACCCCCACCGGCGAGCTGTGTCTCATCTTGTCCGACACCGACGCCGACGCCGCCGACCTGACCAGTCTGGAGTACGCCCGGCTCAGGGCCGCCTTCCGCGACAGCCCGGCCCGGGTGAAGGCGGCCATCCTGGACTGCTGCTATTCGGGCCGAGCCATCGAGACCCTCGCCGACGAGGCGGCGCTGCTCGCCGACTACACCGACGTGCGTGGCGTGTACACGCTGACCGCCAGCGACCTGGCCGCCCACGTGCCGCCGCCCGACGAGCAGGCCACCGCCTGCACCTCTTTCACCGAACAGCTTCTGGACTTGATCCGCTCCGGCATCCCCGGCCAGGGCGACCCTCTCACGCTGGGCACCCTGTACACCCATCTGCGCCGGCGCCTGCGCGCCCTCGGCCTGCCGGACCCCAACCAGCGCGGCACCGACACCGCGCACAGCTTCGCCTTCACCCGCAACGCCGCCGCCCACCCGTTCCCGGAGGATGACGCCACACGGCCGCTCAGGGCGCGAAGGTCCACCCCGCCTCCCGATACCGCGTCCCCCGCGGTGCCGGAGCAGAAGCGGCCGCAGCTGAGCCGCCGCCGTCTGCTGATCGCCACGGGTACGGTCGCCGGCGCCACGGCCGCCACGGTCGCCACGGTGGCGGCCATCAACATCCCGGCCTGGCTGAGAAACGCAGGGACCGCCCTGCCGACGGGCACGGGCTCATCCGGTCCGAAGCCTGGTGCCACGCGTACCGCCGGCGTCCCTGACTACGGCACAAGCCTTGGCCCAACCATGTCCGCCGACCCCGACATGTCGATCTACGCCGTGGCGGCCGGCGCCCTGAACGGCAGGGTGATCGCCGTGACAGGCGACGGCCTGCCCCATGGGAACCCGCCCATGCCGGATGACCCCGACCAGGGCACTTTGCGGGTATGGGATCTGGTCGCCGGAAAGCAGGTCGCCTCCGTCAAGACGGGCAGCAGGGTCGAGACGGTGGCCCTCGGCAGGCTCCGGGGGCAGCCCATCGCCGTCACCGGCTGCTGGGACGCGGGGGTGCGGCTGTGGAATCTCAACGACCTCAAGCAGATCGGCTCCACGTTGAAAGCCACCGAGGACATCTTCGCTGTGGCAGTGGGCGGCCTGAACGGCAAGGATGTCGCCGTCGCCCTCAGCCGGGTGGACATACGCGTCTGGGACATGAACAAGGGCACCCAGATCGCCGCGGCCATCGAGATGCCAGAGCATTACCAGATCAACGACATGGCGCTGGCTCAGGTGAAGGGCAAGACCGTGGCCGTCGTCGGCGGGTACGATCACGAGCTGCGGCTGTGGGACCTCGACACCAGCGGCGAGGTAGGCAAGGCACTGCGCCACGGCAAGACGATTTACGGGCTGGCCGTCAGCACGCTCAACGGGAAGCCGGTCGCCGTCGCTTCCTACGGCGTCGGCATGCGCATGTGGGACCTGGTTGCCGGGAAGCTCATCGGCACGACCTTCGGGTCGACCGCGGTCAGCAGGATCGCGTCCGGGACGCTGAACGGCCGCCCCATCGTCGTCGCCGACCATGTCAACGGGGGGATCCAGGTGTGGGACCTGACCACGAGAGGAGAGGTTGGAGACGCGTTGCGGTCAGGAGAGATCACGGCGCTCACCGTCACCGCCTTCAACGGCGTCAGCATCGCCGTCGCCTGCAC
The DNA here is from genome assembly GCF_014204795.1 of Nonomuraea jabiensis. Classification (GTDB taxonomy): domain Bacteria; phylum Actinomycetota; class Actinomycetes; order Streptosporangiales; family Streptosporangiaceae; genus Nonomuraea; species Nonomuraea jabiensis. The sequence goes on from NZ_JACHMB010000001.1 coordinate 5,862,187, forward strand.
GGAAAGCACAGTGCGGGGGTGGGCTCTGGGGGCGTCGTGACGACGTACGGGCGGATGACGGCATGCCGGTCGTGACCGCCCGCCTGCCTGCGGCGTGCGGACGGGCTCATCGCCCGGTCTCCCTGGAACGGGAACGCAAGGGCGGACCTGCCGTTCACGCATCGCGCGTATATCCAAGCAGCTCCATGGCCGTGACGTTGTCGGGGCGGGACCAGAAGAGCTGGTGCAGCTCCTCTGGCAGCTCGTCCGAGTGTGTGCCCGTGTGTCCTCTCCGGAAGAAGCCGCCATCGACCTGGTGGAGCTCTGCGAAGGTGGGAATGCGGGCGTCAGGCAGTGGCCGTAGGGCCGGCGCCAGCGTGGCCAGCACCTTCTCGACGGTCCGTCGCGGCTCGCGGATCAGCTCCTCGTAGCGGAGCATCACGCGATGGGGCGCGGGCGGACGTAGCCAGCTCAGTACGTTCCGGCCCCAGCTGCCCGTCCCTACCTCGTCACGCCGGTTGATCATCGTGCGGATCTCGGCCTCGATATCAGGCGCACCGGTCAGGTGGGCCCATGAGGTTATGGAGTCGCGGCCGTCTCGGACGAGACAGATCGCGCGATCCTCTTCCCCGGCACGCTGCCGGTGCGTCTTGACGAAATGCAGCTTCTCGGAGGCGCGCATTTCCTCGATCGAAGAGGGGCGCTCCTCGAAGCCGATCAGGTCAGGGCCAAGCCGCGCGGCCACGCCGTCTACGTCGTAGACGGTGGAGGTGCGCACGCCGTACAGCTGCTTGAGGATGATGCGGAGGAAGGTGTTGCCTGATCGGGGGAACGAGGCGACCCAGATGATCACGATGTTAACGATAATGTCTGCCACCTGAGCATGTCTGCAAGGTCGCGCTCACCAAGGGATCTGCGCAGGCATGCCGTATCGTCACAGGCGCCTCTGACAGCGCAGATGCCCTGGACGGTCTCGAAGACCGCCGGGGGACAGCCGGGTTCCCGACGGCCTTTTCGCTCTTGTGCTTCCTCGCGGACCGGCAAGGAGTCAGGCGGTGAGGCTGCCCTGGCGTACAGAGTGATGCCGGGGAAGGGGTACGGCCGGCCAGGCCGAGTCATGTGCCTTGACGCGATCTGAGCGGCGATGAACGGCGCGCGCACGTTGATGGCGAGGCTCGTCGCGGGGTCACCGGCGTCGGCCTGGAGGACCACGGCCCGGCGCCCCAGTGCCTTGACCTGCTCCATCACGGCGCGGGCCTGGTCGGTGCCGTGCCGGCAGGTCACCGCCACATCCGCCCAGTCCGCGGCGAGCGGAGCGCGATCGCCTTGCCGATGCCGCGGCTGCCGCCGGTCACCGGCGCTGCCTTGCCGTCCAGAACTGCGGACGTGTCGGACTCCCATCATGGGCGAGGAGCCAGGGACGGATGTGCCCTGCGAACCCCGGCTGTTCGCCCGCAGCGCGGGCCTTCCGGTCGGTGACGGGGCTGGGGTGACCACCGTCGCCACCGGAAGGCCGCTCTGTGCCGCGGGAGATTCGCTCTACGTCACCCCGCGTGTCATGTCATCAGCGCTGCAGGGTCAGCAGGCCCGGCCGGTAGGGCAGGAGGCCGTAGTCGCCGCCGGAGCTGGGGTTGCGTCCCTGGTAGAGCAACTGCAGGTTGCAGGGATCGACGGTCATCGTCTGGTCGGGGTTGCTGCGGACCAGATCGCCGTGGCTGATGTCGTTGGTCCAGGTGGCGCCGCTGTTGGCCTTGCCGGCGAAGGGGTTGCTCTCGGTTGCGGCCTGGGGGGTCCAGGAACCGTCCAGGCTGGTGGCCGTGAACGAGCGGAAGTAGCGGCCCTGCGCGCCGATCGCCTCGACGAGCATGAGGTATCGGTTCTGGCCCTGGAGCTTGTAGACCTGGACGGCTTCGAACAGGTTGTTCCTCGAGTCGCTCATGATCACCGTCGAGGTGCTGCCGAAACTGCCCGGGAAGTTTCCGATGGGCATGCTGGCCCGGTAGATCTTGCCGTTGTCCCCGGCGAAGAACAGGTACATGTTCGTGCCGTCACCGATGAGCGTCTGGTCGATGGGGCCTGTTCCGGAGTCCGAGATGCTTCCGGAGAAGAGCGCCTGTGGCGATGACCAGCCGTTCGGGTTGGTGGGGTCGCTGGAGGTCCGGTAGGAGAAGGCGGTCGCGCCCCACTGGTAGGCGAGCACCCAGATGTTCTTGGGGGCGAAGTAGAAGAGCGTGGGCGCGACGGTGGACGAGGACATGGTGTTCTGGCTGGCCGAGGCCATGTCGGACCAGTTGGTGAAGAGGCTGAAGTTCATCGAGCCCCACGCCGTTCCCATGTCGTGCGTCGTCCCGTAGACGAGATGCTTGCCGTTGTAGACGACGGTGGAGAAGTCCTTGAGTGAGACCCACCCGGACTTCGGGGTCGCCAGCGGGCCGGTCGAGGTCCAGCGGTACGTCGACGGAAGGGTGCACGTGCCGGTCGGGGTGGGCGTCGGTGTGGGGGTGGGGGTGGGGGTCGGCGTGGGGGTGCCGGGGTTGCCGCAGGTCACGCCGTTCAGGGCGAACGACGTGGGCACTGGGTTGCTGCCGGTCCACGAGCCGTTGAACCCGAAGTTGACGCTGCCGCCGGAGGGGATGGAGGCGTTGTAGGAGACGTTGGTGGCGGTCACCGACGAGCCCGACTGGGTCTGGGTGGCGTTCCAGATCTGGGTGATCTGCTGGCCGGCGCCGAAGGACCAGGTCAGCCGCCAGCCGTTGACAGCGTCACCGAGGTTGTTGATGGTGACGCCGGCGTTGAAGCCGCCCGACCAGCTCGAACTGATGGTGTAGTCGACCCGGCAGGCGACGGCGGCCTGGGCGGGTTGCATGGTCAGCAGGCCCGCTCCGGCGAGCAGGACTGCGACGGCGCCGATCACGAGGCCGCGACGCGAGGCCCGCCGGGGCGGCGCCGCGGTCGTGCCGGCGGAGGGGCGCGGTGGCCGCGCTCGCCAGGGCAGACGCATCTGTACTCTCCTCATCGTGGTCGACCGCCGTCAGGGGCTGGTGCAGGTGGCGGTCGGGGTGGCCGCGGTGCCGTTCGCGGTGAACCCGAAGGTCGTGGAGCCGCCGGCGGCGATGGAGCCGTTGTAGGCGGCGTTGCGTACGGTGACGCTGGAGCCGGACACGCTGTGCTGGCCGTTCCACAGGCTGCTGATGCTCTGCCCGCCGGGCCAGGTCCACCGCACGGTCCATCCGTTGATCGGCGCGTTGCCCGCCCGGACGGTCACCGTCGACTGGAAGCCACCCTGCCAGCTGTTGGTCGTGGTGATCGTCGCCTCGCAACCGTCCGGGACCGGAGTCGGCGTCGGGGTCGGGGTCGGGGTCGGCGTGGGGGTGGGGTCGGGGTTGGGGTTGGCGGCGTTGAGGGCGTTGAGGACCGCGTCGTAGGCGGGCTTCTTGTTGCCGCCGCTGAACAGCAGCGGGGTGTCGCCCGAGCGCCAGGAGTCCTGGTCGCGTACGCCCCACACGGTGATGCCGGCGCAGCGCGGCACGGCCAGGCAGTCGTTGGTCACGGCGGCGTAGGTGGTGGGGGAGGCGCCCTGGATGTCGAGTTCGGTGATCTGCACGTCGACGCCGAGGGCGGCGAAGCTGGAGATGGTGGTGCGGTAGTTGCTGTTGTACGGGCTGCCGCTGTTGAAGTGCGACTGCAGGCCCACGCAGTCGATCGGCACGCCGCGCTGCTTGAAGTCCCGGACCATGTTGTAGACGCCCTGGGTCTTGGCCCAGGTCCAGTTGTCGATGTTGTAGTCGTTGTAGCAGAGCTTGGCGGCCGGGTCGGCGGCGCGCGCGGTGCGGAAGGCGACCTCGATCCAGTCGTTGCCGGTGCGCTGCAGGTTGGAGTCGCGCCGGCCGCCGGAGTTGCCGTCGGCGAAGGCCTCGTTGACCACGTCCCAGGCGTAGATCTTGCCCTTGTAGTGGGCCATGACGCCGTTGATGTGGTCGATCATCGCCTGGCGCAGCGAGCTGCCCGACAGGGACTGCATCCAGCCGGGCTGCTGGCCGTGCCAGGCCAGGGTGTGGCCGCGGACTCGCTTGCCGTTCTGCACGGCCCAGTTGTAGACGCGGTCGCCGTTGGTGAAGTTGAACTGGCCCCGGTTCGGCTCGGTGGCGTCGATCTTCATCTCGTTCTCGGCCGTCACCATGTTGAACTCGCGACTGGCGATCGTGGTGTACTGCGAGTCGCCGAGCCTGCCCGCGCTGATGGCGGTGCCGAAGTACCGCCCGCTCTGCGCGGCGGCCGCGCCGAGCGTACTGGCCGCCGCACCGGCCGGCGCGGTCGGTACCGTCACCGCGATGGCCACGCCGATCACGCCGGCGGCGGCGATCAGGAGCCGCGAGCGCTTGAGAGGCCGCGGCGGAAGTATGGCTTTGTCGCCCATGACTGAGTGCTCCAGACTGAATCACGGAAAAAGCGGATACGCGATCGACGCCGCGTCCCGTGCTCAGGGAACGCACACCACCAGGGCATCGTGAACGGCAGTCCTCACCGCGCACCACCACCTGGCGGGAGGAGGCCTTCTCGGGAATACAGTCTGGAAACCTCTCCGAAAGTTGTCAAGCATGGGCGAAAGTTTCAGAGAGACGCCCTTGCCGTCACGGCGGGCGACCCCCGATAACGCCTGATGAGCCGCACGCCCGTCCGTCGCCCCGCCGCGGGCGCGAGGTGCCCTCCTTGACGTCGCCTCTTCGTCTCGTATTGGCTCGACCTGCCACCACAGCCGTCTGACAGAGAAGGAACCGCGACAGGGAAGAAGAAGTGTGAGCGCTAACAGCCGACTCGGGGCCACCACCCGGCGGCCATTGGTGCGGGGCGGTCCGGGGAACAGACACCACGTCCCTGGAACCGCCCTCTCGAAGCGTCACCGAGGGGAGTCGCACAAGCGGAGTGCCGGACAAGCGACCTCTGTCAAGATCCTGAACCGCCGAACGATGTTCCGCAGTGTCGGCCAATCTCTCTATTAACACGGTGCTCTTGCTGGGTGACGGTGAGCGCGTAAAGATCCCCCATGCAAGGAGATCGCCATGATCCGCGCACTCAACAAGCTGGGAGACCGCCTCCTCGACAAGTTCCTGCCGTCGGCCAACGCCTCGGCCGCGTGCTGGACCGACTGGTGCTGCCAGGGCAAGTTCTGCCGGACCTGCTGCTACCACGACTCCACCGGCACGACCAACTGCGGCAGCTTCGACTACTGCTGACGCGCCCTACCGACAGCCCCCAGGACAGTGGCGGCCGGCCTGGTGCCGGCCGGCACCGTCTTGCTGCGCCACCCCAGCCGCGCCACCCCTGAGGAGCCCGCATGCCGTATCTCGTCGCCGCCGTCGCCGTCGTCGGATTGTTGTGCCTGGTGGATCTGGTGCTGACCCTGGCGGTGATCCGCCGCCTGCGCGTGCACACGCTGCGGCTGGCCGAGCTGGCGCCGACGGGCGCCCCGATGGTGCAGCCGGGAACGACGCTCGGCGAGTTCAGCGCGACCGCCCTCGGCGGCGAGACCGTGTCGCGCGCGTTCTTCTCGGGGCCCTCCGTGGTGGCGGTGTTCTCCACCGAATGCGCGTCCTGCCACGAGCGGCTGCCGGAGTTCACGTCCTACCTGGCCGACACCCGTCCAGAACGCGTGCTGGCCGTGGTCACGGGCGACCCCGACGAGGCCCGGCAGTTCACCAGCGAGCTGACCTCGGCCACCGTCGTGGTCGAGCCGATGGGCGGCCCGGTGAGCAGGGCGTTGCAGGTCTCCCGGTTCCCCAGCTTCTACCTGGTCGACGGTGACGCGGTGGTCGTCGCGGCCGACACCGCCCCGGGCAGGCTGCCGGCGTCCACGCGCCGATGACCTCTCCTGCCGGGTACGGCGGCGCCGCGCCGCGACGGCGCTTCCGCGCGGCCGCGGCGTCGGCCTGGCGGGCGCATCCGGCCGCCGTACTGGCCTCCGGGATCACGGTGCTGCTCATGGGCCTGGTCCCGGTGGTCACCGCGTGGCTGACCAAGCTCGTTCTCGACGGCCTGGCGGCCGGGGCGGGCCTTGCCGAGCTGCTCCCGTACGGTGTGGCCCTCGGCGCGGCCGGCCTGGCGGGCGCGGCCCTGCCCGCGGTCGCCGAGTACGCCCAGGAGCAGCTGCGCCGCGCGCTCCAGGTGCTGATCCAGGACCGGCTCTTCCAGGCCGTCAACGCCCACCCGGGGCTGAGCCGGTTCGAGAACCCGGCCTTCCACGACCGCGTACGGCTGGCGCAGGAGGCCGGCCAGAACGCGCCGCAGCGGATCGTCCGCTCCAGCCTGGGCATCGCCCAGGGAGCCGTCACCCTCGCCGGATTCACCGCGGCGCTGGCCGTCCTGGCGCCGGGCATGATCGTCGTCGTGGCGCTCTCCGCGATCCCCTCGGTCCGCGCCCAGCTCGACCTGTCCCGGCGTCGCGCCGGGATGATGTGGGGCGTCAGCTCGAGGTCCAGGCGGCAGATCTTCTTCGCCGGCCTGCTCACCAGCCCTGACGCGGCCAAGGAGATCAGGCTGTTCGGCCTCGGCGACTTCCTGCGCGCCAGGATGCTGGGCGAGCTGCGCGCGGTCAACGCCGCCGAGCAGGGGCTCGCCCGCAGGACGCTGCGTACCCAGGGGTCGCTGTCGCTGCTCGGGGCGGCCGTCGCCGCGCTCGGCCTGCTCTGGGCGATCAGCGGCGCCGCGTCCGGCACGCTGAGCGTCGGCGACGTCGCCGTGTTCGTCGCGGCCGTCGCCGGGGTGCAGTCCGCGCTCGCGTCGATCGTCGGCCAGTCCGCCGACGCGCACAACGCGCTGCTGATGTTCGGGCACTACCTCGAGGTCGTGGCCGACGCGCCGGACCTGCCCGTCCCACGGCATCCGCGCCCCGTCCCCGCGCTGCGCGAGGGCATCGAGGTGCGCGACGTGTGGTTCCGGTACGACGACGCGCATCCGTGGGTGCTGCGCGGAATCGACCTCTTCATCCCGCGTGGCGGCTCCCTCGCCCTGGTCGGGCTGAACGGCGTGGGCAAGAGCACCCTCGTCAAGCTGATCTGCCGGCTGTACGACCCGGTACGCGGGTCCATCCACTGGGACGGCGTCGACCTGCGGGAGCTGGACCCCGCCGAGCTGCGGGGCCGCATCGGCGCGGTGTTCCAGGACTACATGTCGTACGACCTGACCGCGGCCGAGAACATCGGGCTCGGCGACGTCGCGGCGCTCGACGACCGGGACCGGGTCGAGGCCGCCGCCAGGCTGGCCGGTGTCCACGAGACGGTCGCCGGGCTGCCACGGGGCTACGACACGCTGCTGAGCCGGATCTTCTTCGGCGACCGGGACGACCCCGAGGCCGGGGTGGTGCTGTCCGGCGGGCAGTGGCAGCGCCTCGCGCTGGCCCGCGCCCTGATGCGGAAGGGGCGGGACCTGCTCGTGCTCGACGAGCCGAGCTCCGGCCTGGACGCGCAGGCCGAGCACGCCATCCACCAGAGCCTGCGCCGCCACCGCGCGGGACGGACCAGCCTGCTGATCTCGCACCGGCTCGGCGCGGTGCGGGAAGCGGACGTGATCGTCGTGCTCGCCGGGGGGCGGATCGCCGAGCGCGGCTCGCACGCGGAGCTGATGGCGCTGGGAGGGGAGTACGCGGGGCTGTTCACCCTGCAGGCCCAGGGCTACGAGCCGGCGGATTCGGCGGAGGGGGCGAGCCGGCGGACGACGACGCCGAGCACGCGGTCGAAGGGCACGTAACCCCACGCCCGCGAGTCCTCGCTGACCGGCCCGTCACCGAGCACGACCAGCCGGCCCGCCGGGACCGGGTCGCCGGGCGCCGCCTCCACCCGGGCCATGACCTGGGCGGGCACCGGGTCACCCGGCACGGCGACCGCGCGCTTGATGAACCACCTGGCCGCCCCCGGCGGGGGCAGCGGCCCCGTACGCCACTTCCCCCCGGGCAGCGCGGTCTGCAGCACGACGACCTGGCCGCGCCTGACACCCGCCCCCGTGGTCCTGCGGACGAGCACCCGGTCGCCCGTCCGGTAGGTCGGCAGCATGCTCGCCCCGCTGATCCGGACGACGACGAACCGCCGCCGGGCGACGACCAGTCCGGCGGCCAGGGCCGCGATCGGGGCCAGCAGGATCATGACGCGCCGCACGGCGCCCTCCAATGTCGATCATCACCGGTGGACTGCCGACACTAACGCCCGATCCGCACCTGCGGGGTGGGGGTTCGGCGCACCCGTACCGCCAGCACGATCAGGACGACGGGGAGGAGCGTGTACAGCGCCCACGGGAGCGTGACCGGGTTGACCGTCCCCTCCTCGGAGGGCTGCGCGCACCCGAGCACCGGCATCCAGTTCATCGCCAGGTCCCTGAGCACCATGGGCGCCACCGTCAGCCAGCCGACGAGCCGGCCCAGCGGCCGGTGGCCGGTGCGGGCCAGCAGCGCCCACAGCCCGAATCCCACCGCGACCACGATCGGCTGCGGGATCAGGACCAGGACGGCCGTCGCGAACATGATCTCCTCCGTGCCGCCGAAACAGTCGCCGTTCATGATCATGATCGAGTACTCCATCGTTTCGCCGGCCAGGGGCGCCAGGAGCATCGCCAGAGGGATGCTCACCAGTACCAGGGCGACGCCCCACATGACCAGCGGCCACCGCCAGCGCAGCGGAGGCCTGCCCTCCCGGCGGACGGTCTGGCCGAGCGTCAGGAGCAGGGCCGCTGTGGCGAGGCAGGCGAGGGCGATCAGCAGCAGGTCGTCGGTGTCCCAGGGCAGGATGCGCAGATCCCCGAAGTCGACCGGTCTGCCGCCGGCGCTGTGGCCCGCGACATAACGCGCGACCTCCTCCTGGGAGGGTTTGCCGAGCCCGCTGATCGGCGTCGCGGCGGCGGCCACGGCGAGCAGGGCCAGCAGCGCGGCGCCCAGCCGGGGCGCCCACAGCCGGCGGCGCAGCACCACGACGGGTACGACCAGGAGCGCGGCGACGGCCGCACCGGTGACGACGTTGGCGGCCGTGGGCGCGATGGCGGCGGGGACCAGCGGCATCAGGAGCGCCGCGGCGCATAAGGCAGGAACGGAGATCTTCGACGACACCAGCGACGCATCTATCGGTCGCGATGCGATCATGTCAAGCCGCACGCAGGTCTGCTTCAGCGGACGAGCAGGTTGACGCGGGGCCGCAGGATCACCGATGCATCATCCCCCCGCGGTCCCGCTTGACGCGGCCGGAGACGGCGGGGAGCAGGCCGCGGGGCAGGAAGAGCACGACCAGGATGAGGACGAGCGCGTACACGGCGTACGACAGCACGCTGGGCGCGTACGACGGCATCCCCGGCAGCGCGGCCAGGCTGTTCAGCCCCTGCACGAGCAGCGTGATCGCGGTCGCGCCGACCACGGCGCCCCAGATCGTGCCCAGCCCACCGACCACGGCCATCACGATGTACTGGATCGAGATGAGCACGGGGAACGAGCCCGGCGCCACGTACCCCGTGTAGAAGCAGTAGATCCCGCCCGCGAGCCCCGCGAACGCCGCCGACAGCGCGAACACCACCAGCTTGTACCGCCCGACCGGGATCCCCGAAGACGCGGCGGCGGTCTCGCTGGTGGCCAGCGCGCGCAGGGCGCGGCCCGGCCGCGAGGTGATCACGTTCCGGGTCACCAGCATCACCAGCGCCAGCCCGATCCAGGTCATGTACGCGTACGCGGACGCGCCGCCCGCCTCGAACGACCCGACCGAGAACTGCGGGATGGCCTGCAGCCCGATGTCCCCGCCGGTGACCTCCAGCTGCCCGGCCAGCGAGAGCAGGATGAGCTGCATCGCCAGCGTCGCGAACGCCAGGTGGTGCCCGCGCAGCCGCAGCAGCGGCACGCCGATCACCAGCGCGGACGCGGCCGCCACCACCGGCGCGGCGACCAGCCCGGCCAGCGGCGGCACGCCGTGCAGGGCCAGCAGCGCGGCGGTGTAGGCGCCGACGGCGTAGAAGGCGCCCTGGCCCAGCGACACCTGCCCGGCGTAGCCCATCAGCAGCGACACCCCGACGGTGACCATCGCGGCCAGCCCGAGCAGGATGTACACGGCCAGCGCGCTGTCGTCGAGCACCGCGGGCAGGGCCAGCGTCACGGCCGCGACCAGCAGCCCGGCCACCAGGCGGATCATGTCTGCTCCTGCGCGACGGCCGGGCTCCGGCTCGCCTGTACGATCATGACGACGATCATGAGGCCGAGCGCCACCTCCAGCTGGTGCGATCCGTAGCCGTACCCGGCGGCCATGGTCTCGGCCACGCCCAGCAGCAGCGCTCCGGCCAGCGTGATCACGGGCCGGGTGAGCGCGCCGAAGACGGCCGCGGCGAAGGCGTTCACGATGAGCGTGACGTCGGTGTCGAACGAGATCGGCCGCAGCGGCGTCACCAGCACCCCGGCGATCCCGCCGAGCAGCCCGCCCAGCGCGAACGCCAGCAGCCCCATCAGCCGCGTGTCGATCCCGACCACGCGGGCGGCGTACGGGTTGGAGGCGCACGCCGTCAGCGCCTTGCCCAGGTAGGTGCGCCCGAAGAAGAGCGCCAGCAGGGCGAACGCGGCCGCCGTCACGCCGATGACCAGCAGGTGCTGCGTCTGGACGCGCGCGCCCGCCAGCGTCACCGAGCCCGCCAGGCCGGGCGCCGAGCGTGGCTGGTCGCCCCACAGGACGATCTCGACGGCGTACGCGAGCACGCCCACGCCGAGCGTCACGATCAGGGACGACAGCGGCGTGGTGCCCCGCCGGCCGATGGCGGCCAGACCGGTCAGCAGCCCGGCGAGCGCCGCGACCAGGACGGCGGCCAGCTCGCTCAGACCGTGCGGGAACCCCATCCCGAGCAGCGAGGACGTGCACAGCCCGGCCACGACCGCGAACGTGCCCTGCGCGAAGTTCACCACGCCCGTGACGCGGTGGATGACGACCAGGCCGCTGGCGATGAGCGCGATCGCGCACCCGACCGCGAGCCCGTTCAGCAGATACGTGAGGAAGGCGCTCATGTGATCGCCCCGCCCAGGTACGCGCTGGCCACCCGAGGGTCGCCGGCCAGCTCCGCGCACTCGCCCTCGGTCACCACCCGCCCGGACTCCAGCACGTACGCCCGCCGGCACAGGTCGAACGCCAGCCGCGCGTTCTGCTCGATGAGCAGCACGGTCAGCCCCTGCTCCCGGCTCAGCTCGGCGAGGTGGCCGGCCAGGTCGGCGGTCACGTTCGGGGCCAGGCCCAGCGAGAGCTCGTCCACCACGAGCGCGTCGGGCCGCGACATCAGGGCCCGCCCGAACGCCACCATCTGCTGCTCGCCCCCCGACAGCACCCCGGCCCGCCGCCCGGCCAGCTCCGCCAGCCGGGGCAGCAGCTCGTACACGGACGAGGGGTCCCGCAGGCCGGACCGCCAGCCGCCGAGGGCCAGGTTGTCGGCGACCGACAGGTCCGGGAAGAGCTGGCGGCCCTCGGGGATGAGCGCCAGCCGGCCCTCGATCCCCACCGTGCCCGAGGCGGGCCGCAGCAGTCCGGCGAGGGTGTTGGCCAGCGTGGACTTGCCCGCGCCGTTCGGGCCGAGCAGGGCGACCATCTCGCCCCGCCCCACCGTGAGCGTGACGTGGTCGAGCGCGGTCGCGGTGCCGTACGAGACGACCAGGTCCTTGACGTCGATCATGCGCTCTGCCCCAGGTAGGCGGCGAGCACCAGCGGATCGGCCCGCACCTCTGCGGGCGAGCCGTCGGCGATGACCCGGCCCAGGTCGAGCACCACCACGCGGTCGGCCAGCCGGGTCACGAACGCGACGTCGTGCTCCACGAGCAGGATCGTCAGCCCGTCCGCGCGCAGCTCCTCCACCAGCGCCGCGAGCCGTTCGCGCTCCTGGCCGCGCAGCCCCGAGGCGGGCTCGTCGAGCAGCAGCAGCCGGGGCCGGGCGCACAGGGCGCGGGCCAGCTGGAGCGCCCGCTGCTGGCCGATGGGCAGCAGTTCGGCGGGCCGGTCCGCCCACTCGGCCAGCCCCACGCGGCCCAGCACGGCCTCCGCCTCGGCGGTGATCTCGCCCTCGTCGCGCCGGTGCCGCGGCAGCCGCAGCGCCGCCGACACGAACCCGGCACTCGTACGGCCGTGCATCCCGACCATGACGTTCTCCCTGACCGTCATGCCGCGGAACACCCGGGCCGCCTGGAACACGATCGACATGCCGAGCCTGGCCCGCCGGTGCGGCGCGAGCCGGTCCACCCGCTGCCCGCGGAACGAGATCTGGCCGTGGTCGGCCGTCAGATGCCCGGTGACGAGGTTGAACAGCGTGGACTTGCCCGCCCCGTTCGGCCCGATGACGCCGCAGACTTCGCCGTCCGCGACGGCCAGGGACACGTCGCGGACGGCGTAGACGCCCCCGAAAGAGCGGGAGAGGCCGGTGACCGTCAGCACCGGCTACCCCGCGCCGACGGTCTTGGCGAGCTGCTCCTTGGCCCAGTCGGTGGGAACGAACTTCCCGTTCTGCACCGTGTTGACCGAGATGAACTCGGGGGAGAGCCCGGAGTGGTCGGTGGGGGAGTAGCGGAAGCGGCCGTTGGGCGTGACCAGGTCCATGGTCTCCAGGGCCTGCTGCACCTTGGCCTTGTCGGTGCTGTTCGCCTTCTTGATCGCCTCGAAGAGCAGCAGGCTCGCGCTGTAGCCGTCCTGCGCGAACTGCGGCGGTGGATAGCCGTGTTTCTGCTGGTACGGCTTGGCCATCTGCTCGATGATCTGTTTCTGCTTGCCGTCGGGCAGATATTCGCCGACGACGCCGATGGCGCTCTGCACCGTCATGCCCTCGGCCGCGCCGCCCATCGGCTCCAGCCACAGCTTGCTGGCCTGCGAGGCGGTCAGGAACAGCGGCGTCTTGAGCCCCGAGGCCACGTACTGCTTGGCCGCCGTCACGCCGGGCGCGCCCGAGCCCCAGAACACCAGCGCCTCGGCGGCGGAGTCGCGCACGTGGGTGAAGAGCGGGCTGAAGTCGGAGGTGGTCGTCTCGTACGGCTCGTCCACGGCGATCTTCACGCCGTACTTGGGCGCGAGCGCGACCATCGACTTGTGGCCGGAGACCGAATAGGCGCTCTTGGAGTCCCAGGCCACGGCGATCGTCTTGATGCCCTTGGCCTGGATGTACTGCAGGTAGCGCTCGGCGTACATGCTGGACAGGGCGGGGGTGACGAAGATGTACGACTTGATCGGCTCGACCTGCTCCTGGGCGGGGGCCAGCGACAGGTACGGCATCTTGTCGCGCTGCGCGAGCGGCTCGACAGCCAGGGCCGAGTTGGAGAACACCGGGCCGATCAGCACGTCGATGTCGCCCTTGATCTGGTTGTAGGCCACGATGCCCTGGTCGGGGGCGGTCTTGTCGTCGCGCGCCACGAGCTCCACCTTGCGGCCGAGCAGCCCGCCCTGCGCGTTGACCTGCTCGACGGCCAGCTCGACGGCCTTCTTGTCCTCGCTGCCCAGCGGCGTGTAGTTGCCGGTGAGGGAGACGATGAGGCCGACCTTGATCGGGTCTTGGGCACCACCACCGGAATCACCGCCACAGGCGGTAGCGGCCAACGCCAGACAAACCAGAGACGGGAGCAGCCTGCGCATCAGGACCCTCCAAGCCGGGATGTGGCCCTGAATGTAGGCAGATATATTACGGCTGTCAATAGAGTGCCCAAGATAGGGGGAGGGCTCCGATGCGGCCTCAGTCGGTGATTCTGACGTTCCTCGGCGATCACGTGTACGGCCGCGGGATCTGCGTGTCCTCGGGCAGCTTCATCGAGGCGTTCGCCAAGGTCGGCATCTCGGAGGAGGCGACGCGTTCGACGCTGACCCGGATGGTCAGCCGCGGCCTGCTGCGCCGCCAGCGCTCGGGCCGTCGCATGTACTTCGGCCTCACCCCGACGAGCACCGAGGTGCTCAAGGACGGCGAGCGGCGCATCTGGCACAGCGGCGTCGTCAACGACGCGGACGAGGACCGCTGGACGCTGATCGGCTTCTCGCTGCCCGAGTCCTGGCAGCGGCAGCGGCACGAGCTGCGCTCGCGGCTGGTCTGGGCCGGGTTCGGGCCGCTGCAGAACGGCCTGTGGATGGCTCCCGGCGACGTGGACGCCGCGCACGTGATCGACGACCTCGGCGCGAACGTGAAGGTCTTCTCCGCCGAACCCCGGGACCCCACCGACATGCAGGCGCTGGTCGGGGACGCCTACGACCTGTCGGGCCTGGGCGAGCGCTACCGCGGGTTCCTGCGCCGGTGGGACCGGGCCGACCCGGCGCCGGACGCGCCCGACGACCTGGCGCGCTCGCTGACGCTGCTGACCGGCTGGCTGGAGATCATCAGGGCCGATCCGCGGCTGCCGCTGCGGTACCTGCCGCACGACTGGCCGGCGGAGAAGGCCCAGCGGGTCTGCCACACGCTGCACGAGCGGTTCAGGCCGGAGGCGGGGCGGATCGCGGAGCGGCTCCTCGACGTCGTGCCGGATGAAACTTCGGCAGAACGGTGACAGCCGTCGCCCGGTGGCCTAACTTGATGGCTTGAGCGTCAAGGAGCACCGATGCGGAATCAGGGGATTGGCTCATGGCCCGCACGCCGGGCCCGCATGACGCCCGATCGGGTGGCGATGACGTACCGGGGACACGACCGCACGTACCGTGAGCTGAGCGAGCGGACGTACCGGCTGGCCTCGGCGCTCGGCGTGGGACGCGGCGAGCGGGTCGCCTTCCTCGGGGTCAACCAGCCCGCGCTGGTGGAGACCTTCTTCGCGGCGGGGCTGGTGGGGGCCGTGTTCGTGCCGCTGAACGCCCGGCTGGCGCGGCCGGAGCTGCGGTTCATCCTGGAGGACGCGCAGGCGTCGGTCCTCGTGCTGGGCGAGGAGCAGGACGGCGAGGGGCTGCCGGGGCGGCACGTCACGGCCGCCGCGTACGAGGTGCTGCTCGCCTCCGGCTCGCCCGAGCCGATCGACGAGCCGGTGCGCCAGGACGACGTGTGCCTGATCATGTACACGTCCGGGACGACGGGCCGCCCCAAGGGGGCCATGCTCACCCACGCCAACCTGACCTGGAACACCTTCAACCTGCTGGTCGACGTGCCGCTCGCGCACGACGAGGTCACGCTGGTCAGCGCGCCGCTGTTCCACATCGCGGCGCTGGCCCAGACGCTGGTGCCGACCGTGCTCAAGGGCGGCCGGGTCATCCTGGAGCCGTCCTTCGACGTGGAGCGGACGTTCGACCTGATCGAGGCGGAGCGGGTGACGGTGATGTTCGGGGTGCCGTCGATGTTCGGCTTCCTGACGCGCTCGCCGCGCTGGGCGGGGGCCGACCTGTCGAGCCTGCGGCACCTGCTGTGCGGGGGCGCGCCGGTGCCCGAGCCGCTGATCCGGACCTATCAGGAGCGGGGGCTGACGTTCCTGCAGGGGTATGGCATGACCGAGACCGCGCCCGGCGCCCTCTTCCTCGGGGCCGAGCACTCGATCGATAAGGCGGGCTCGGCCGGGGTGCCGTGCTTCTTCTCCGACGTACGGCTGGTCGCGCCCGACGGCTCCCCGGCGGGTCCGGGGGAGCCGGGCGAGGTGTACGTACAGGGGCCCAATGTCATGACCGGCTACTGGCGGCGGCCGGAGGAGACCGCGAAGGTGCTGTCGGCGGACGGCTGGTTCCGCTCGGGCGACGTCGGCGTCGCCGACGAGGACGGCTACGTGCGCATCTCCGACCGCCTCAAGGACGTGATCATCTCCGGTGGCGAGAACATCTATCCCGCCGAGGTGGAGAGCGTCCTGTTCGGGCACGACGCGGTCGCCGAGTGCGCGGTGATCGGCGTGCCGGACGACACGTGGGGCGAGGTGGGCAAGGCGCTGGTCGTGCCGGCCCCGGACGCCGCGATCGAGCCCGATGAGCTGCTGGCGTACCTGGACGGCCGGCTGGCCCGCTTCAAAATCCCGAAATATCTGGAATTCGTCTCTGAATTGCCGAAGAACGCAGCGGGCAAGCTGCTCAAAGCCCACCTCAGACAGCTCTACGGGCACAACCTCGACGACCAGAGGAGATGATCTGCGAATGCGCACCTCGCCGCCGTTCCGCGCGGACCACGTCGGCAGCCTGCTCCGCCCGCCCGCGCTGCTCCGCGCCCGCGAGACCCTCACGGGTGACGCGCTGCGGGAGGCCGAGGACGAGGCCATCAGAGAGGTGGTACGCCGCCAGGAGGAGATCGGGCTGCAGAGCGCCACCGACGGCGAGTTCCGGCGGGCCTCGTGGCACATGGACTTCATCTACCGG
The DNA here is from genome assembly GCF_014204795.1 of Nonomuraea jabiensis. GTDB lineage: Bacteria > Actinomycetota > Actinomycetes > Streptosporangiales > Streptosporangiaceae > Nonomuraea > Nonomuraea jabiensis. The sequence goes on from NZ_JACHMB010000001.1 coordinate 5,878,431, forward strand.
CTCGGCGGCATCGGCCAGGCCACCGACGAGCACATCACGGTGCGCTTCCACAACGAGCAGGGGGACATCGAGTTCACCCCGGCGGCGCTGCGGGTGCACGAGCGGATCCGGCTGAACGAGCCGATCTTCGCCGACGACTTCACGTTCCTGCGCGACACCGTCACCAGCCGTGGCAGCGGGGTCGTGCCGAAGCTGACCATCCCCTCGCCGAGCATGGTCCACTACCGGGGCGGGCCGGCGGCCATCGACCCCGCGGTCTACCCGGACGTGGAGGAGTTCTGGCGGGACCTGAGCGCGGCCTACGCCGAGCAGGTGCGCAGGATCGGCGCGCTGGGGTGCACGTACCTGCAGTTCGACGACACGAGCCTGGCCTACCTGAACGACCCGGCCCAGCGGGCGGAGCTGAGCTCGCGCGGGGACGACGCCGAGCACATGCACCTGCGCTACATCAGGCAGATCAACGCCGCGCTGGCCGCCAAGCCCGCCGGGATGACGATCACCACCCACATGTGCCGGGGGAACTTCCGCTCCTCCTGGGCCGCCTCGGGTGGCTACGACCACGTGGCGGAGGCGCTGTTCGGCGAGCTGAAGGTGGACGGGTTCTTCCTGGAGTACGACGACGAGCGGTCCGGGGGCTTCGAGCCGCTGCGCTTCGTGCCGCCGGGGAAGATGGTGGTGCTGGGGCTGGTCACGACCAAGCGGGGCGAGCTGGAGTCGAAGGACACGCTCAAGCGGCGGATCGACGAGGCCGCCAAGTTCGTCGACCTCGACCAGATCTGCCTGTCGCCGCAGTGCGGGTTCTCCTCGACGGTCGAGGGCAACCAGCTCACGGCCGACGAGCAGTTCGCCAAGCTCCGCCTGATCGTCGAGACGGCCCAGGAGGTCTGGGGCTAGCCGCACGGGGCGCGTGACGAGAGCCCGGGCCGGCACCTGCCCGGGCTCTCGGGGCCTCGTTACCGGATGACGACCGTGGTGAGCGCCCGCGGCTGCAGCGTCACCGTGCGGCCCGTCACCGGGGACGGGGTGAGCGAGTTGGCGCCGTCCGTGAGGTACGCGGTCGCCCGGCCGCGCACGCCCTGCCACGTGACCGGCGCGGTGCCCGTGTTGAGCACCTCGACGACGCGCGAGCCGTCCGGGTTGCGGAACGCGGAGACCTTCAGCGCCGGATCCGCCGCCGCCGTGTCCAGCCTGACCGCGCCCGGCCGGATGAACCTGCTGTACGCCGCCAGCGCCCACAGCCGCTTCGACACGCGATACGTCTTCGCCGTGTCGTCGAGCTGCAGCAGCGCCCGGGTAGCGCCGCGCGAGCCGCCCAGCCAGTAGACGTAGCCGCTGACGTTCCCCAGCGTGAGCGCGTCGTGGACGGCCTGGGCGATCGCGAAGCCGTCGTAGCCGCTGCCGTCGTCCCAGTTCTCGTTCCAGGTGCTGCCGTTCGGGTTCCACTCCGACATCCAGGTCTTCCTGGTGGTCGGCAGCGGCGCGTCCACGGGGCTGGCGTAGGTGTGCCCGGTGTGGGTCTTCACCCAGCGGCGGGCCTCGGGGTCGGCCTCGATCGCGGCCGTGTACGCCTTGGCCTGGTTCCAGCCGAAGGAGTCGCAGCAGGCCACGCGCACGCCCTTGGCCACCGGGCCCAGCACCTTGGCGAACTGGGCGGCCTGCTCCGGGGTGAAGCGCATGGAGGCGTAGGAGGCCGTCCAGTCGGGCTCGTTCGTGAACCCCAGGTCGGTGATCTTGATGCCTTCCCTGGCGTAGAACTTCGTGTACGCCACCAGGTAGTTCGCGTACGCCCGCTGCCACTCCGGCTTCAGCGTGCCGCCGCCCTTGTCGTCGCCGTTGTCCTTCATGTAGCCGGGCGCGCTCCAGGCGTCGGCGAAGAACCGTTTCACGCCGTACGCCTGGGCTGCCTTGGCCACCCACACCTGGCTGTTGTCGTCGCCGTCCCACACGTACTTGGGCGGGGCGTCCGGGCCGCCGGGGTCCTCGGGCTGGATCGACACCATGTGGTCGTACGGGCTGCCGGCCGGGGAGGAGCCGATGCCGAGCCGCAGGATGCTGAGCCCGGCGCCCTTCTCGCGGTCGAACCACAGGTCCAGGACCTCGCGCTGCTGCGACTCCGGCAGCGCCTTGAGCAGCTCGTTGCGCCGGAACGCCTGGGAGATGCCGAAGCCGTCGATCTCCTGGTGCCTGACGTGCTCGTTCACGGTGATGGCGGGGGGCTGGGAGGGATTCACCGCAGGGAGGCCGAGCAAGGCGACCGCGACGACTCCACGAAACATGACGCCTCCGAAAGTTTCGGATTCGTATCGATATATTTCATCGATATCGCCGGAACCGTAAGCGGTCCGGACACCTCCCGTCAACCGGTGTCAAAACCGAGCGGGCCGGGGCCGTGTGTCCACGCGCCCCGGCCCGACCCTGGTGTGTCAGCGGCCGAAGGCGATGGTCCGGCCCGCCTTGACCCGGTCCGCCTGGTAGGTCACCTGGTCGATCGAGGTGCCCTTCGGGTCCGCCAGGACGATGGTGTCGCCGCCGTTGTCCAGCCGCAGCGCGCCGTCCAGCGTCACCCGCAGCGCGGCCCCGGCGTCGATGCGGCCGGTCAGCGGCTTGCGGCCGCCGGCGGCGTCCGACAGTGCCCAGCCCTCGAGGTCGACCGCGGCCGCGGTGAGGTTCAGCAGGGTGACCGTCTCCTGGCCACGGTCGGCGCCGGCCGGGTCGGGCAGGGCCGCCACGATCAGCAGGTCCCCGGTCGCGACCAGCGGCGGCTTGACGGCGGTGCCCGGCGGCGCCGGGTCCGGGGCGATGACGAACTCCTCCGGCCACACCGTGAGCTGGATCTGCTGCCCCGCCCCCTTGATCACGTCGTGCAGGTTGCCGCGTTCGAGCTTGGTGAGCAGGAACACCTCGTCGTCCCGGTTGACCGGGTCCGCGCGCAGCCAGGCGTCGAAGCCGTCGAAGTCCGTGAAACCGGCCGCGAGGTACGGCACCACGCGGCGGAACAGCTTCGGCCACGTCACCAGGCTCTCGGCGTCGGCCAGGCCCGTGACGGTGGCCGCGCCGTTGGGGTCGGCGGTCGAGCCGGGCCAGATGCCGGCGGCCTTGCGCCTGGCCGCCTGCGACACCTCCGCCAGGTGCGTACGCAGCTCCGCCGGCAGCGTCGCGTAGAACGCCGGATAGACCAGCCCGCCGGCCAGCAGCGTGCCGTTGACGGACGCGTCCACGAGCGCCGGGTCCAGGAACACCGAGGCCCCGTCGGCCCCAGGATGGTCACCGGCGTAGGCGAACCCGATCAGCCGGCCGTTCGCGTCGACCCCGTTGGTCAGCACGTGCCCGCGGACGGAGTCCTGGCCCGCCGACTGCACCTTGTTGGGCAGGTCCTCCCAGTAGCGCACGTTCGTGAACCCGAGCAGGCGCAGCAGCTCGTCCCTGGCCGCGTTGGCCCCGGCGAGCTGCTGGTGCGTCTCCTCGAAGTGGGTCTCCAGCGCGTCGATGGCCTCCAGGCGCACGGAGACGCCGCGCCGGTTGATCTTCGGCGGGTGGCCGGAGCGCCGCGGCAGCGTCTCCACCAGCGCGGGCGAGTCGGGCAGGAACTTCACGGTGTCGCCGTCGGGCTCGGGGCCCTGCCGGGGGAGATCCGCGTACCGGATCACGAAGTTCCCGCGTAAAAGCGTGTAAGTCATGGATTGCCCCCCATCTTGTGGCGAGCGGAGCGTAACCCGCGCACCTCGCGCCGTCCATGGGGGGCGCGGCCGATCAGTCGAGGCAGAACTCGTTGCCCTCGGGGTCGGTCATCACGATGAAACCGGCGCTGAGCGGGGGAGCGGGCTCGTGGCGCTCGTGCCGGGCGGCGCCGCGGGAGACGAGCCGCTCGGCCTCCGCCTCCAGGGCCGCCATCCGCGCGTCGCCCTCCAGCCCGGGGGCGGCCCGCACGTCGAGGTGCACGCGGTTCTTGGCCTGCTTGCCCTCCGGCACCCGCTGGAAGAACAGCCGCGGCCCGACCCCGTCGGGGTCGACCACCGCCGAGGCGTTGTTGCGGCGCTCGGGCGGCACGCCCATCGCCTCCAGGGCCTCCTCCCACGACTCGAAGCCCTTGGGCGGGTCCTGCAACCGGTAGCCGAGCGCCTCGGCCCAGAACGCGGCCAGCCCGGCCGGGTCGGTGCAGTCGAAAGTGATCTCGATGTCGCGGGCCATGTCAGCTCGCCTCCTGGTGGGTGTGCAGGTAGAGGTCGCGCAGCAGGCATACCTCCGCCAGATGGTGGATCAGTTCGCGGTTGATGTGCAGCACCAGCGCCGCCAGCGGGAACTCGGCGTACGGTCCCTCCGCCGGCCCGCACGGGCGGGCGAGGCCGGCCTCGCCGAGGGACTCGACCCCGGCCAGCCATGTGGCGTATTCGGCGTCGAGCTGGGCCAGCGCCGCGTCAGCGGTCGGAGCGTACTCGAACGACTCGTAGCCGGTGGGCGGGCCGCCGAAGTGCGCGGCGTTGCGCATCGCCAGCACGCCGACGATCACGTGCCCGAGCCGCCAGGCGATCGTCGTCAACGGCGGCGGCTCGGGCATCGGCATCGCGTAGTCGATGCTCATCGCGCCGGACCCGGCCCGCACCGGCGCGGCGCCGGTGCCGCGCGGCCGCACGCTCCAGCAGCCGGGCGCCGGCTCCCAGAAGTACTCGTCATCGGTGAGCCCGTCGAGGCGATCGCGCAGCTGATGGGTCCAGTGCCAGGCGATCTGATCTCGGAGCAGGGTGTTCCAGCTCTGGTCGGTCATGGCTTCACCCTGCCCCATATAGCGGACAGGATCGGTCCGTGATCTGTGGAACGATGAGCACGTGAGTGTCGAGTCGACGACCGAGCGGGTGCTGCGGCTGCTGGCGCTGCTGCAGCGCCGTCCGTCCTGGACCGCTGTCGAGCTCGCCGCCGAGCTGGGCGTCACCGACCGCTCGGTGCGCCGCGACGTGGAGCGGCTGCGCGCGCTCGGCTACCCCGTCCACGCGACCGCGGGCGTCGGCGGCGGCTACCAGCTCGGCGCGGGCACCCGGCTGCCGCCGCTGCTCCTCGACGACGAGGAGGCGATCGCGACGGCGGTGTCCCTGCGGATGGCGGCGGGAGGCACGGTCGCCGGGGCGGGCGAGGCGGCGCTGCGGGCGCTCGCCAAGCTCGACCAGGTGATGCCGCCCCGGCTGCGTGCCGAGGTCCGGGCGGTGTACGGCGCCACCGAGACCCTGGTCGGTCCCGGGGTCGAGATCGACGCGGAGCTGCTGACGACGCTCGCGCGGGCCTGCCGCGACGCCGTGCGGGTGCGGTTCCGGTACGCCGCGCCCTCCTCACCGACGCACGACGGCGGGGAGCGCGAGCGCACGGTCGAGCCGGTGCGGATGGTCTCCACCGGCCGCCGCTGGTACCTGATGGCCTGGGACGTCGACCGCGACGGCTGGCGCACCTTCCGGCTGGACCGGATGCGCGAGGTGGAGGCGACGACCTGGCGCTTCCGGCCGAGGGAGCACCCGGACCCGGCCGCTTACGTGCAGCGGTCCGTGGCCGAGGCGCCGTACCGCTATCTCGCCCGGGTGCGCCTGCACGCCCCGCCCGACCGGGTGCGGGAGCTGGTGCCGCCCCACGTGGGGCGCGTCGAGGACGATCGCGACGGGTGGTGCGTGCTCGTCGCCGGCGGGCAGGACCTCGACTGGCTGGCCGTCCACGTGGCCCGGCTGGGCTTCGAGGCGGAGGTGCTGGAGCCCGCCGAGCTGCGGCAGGCCGTCGCCCGGCTCGCCCGCCGCCTCGCGGCGATGGCCGAGCCCCGCTGAGGAGTGCGGCCGGGCTCAGCCGAGGCGGGACTGGAGGCCGTCGAGGACCCGCTGGAGGCCGTACTCGAAGCCGTCCTCGTTGGACTCCGCGGAGAGCTGGTTGCGCTGGGCGGCGTAACGCGCGCGCAGGCGCGGGTAGTCCTGCACGGCCCGCTCGGCCGCCGGCCACAGGTGCTCCACCCACTCCTGCTCGGTCTGACCGCTGCGGGCGATCATGGACAGGATCGCGGCCTCGCTGGTGGCGACGCCGAGCACGTAGGCGATGAGCGTGCTCATCGCTTGGTCGGCCTCGTCGAGCGGGAAACCGGCGGACTCGAAGACACCGAGCATGTGCTCCGTCTGGCGCAGCATGTTGGGCCCCAGGTAGGCCAGCCCCACCTCCCCCAGCTTGGCGGCCATCCAGGGGTGGCGCAGGATCGTGGCGCGCAGGCCGTGGGCGATGCGCGCGATGACCTCCCGCCACCGGGTGGCGTCGGCCTCCTCGGGCAGCGGCAGCTCGCCGTAGACCGCGTCCACGGCCAGCTCGATCAGCTCGTCCTTGTTGGCCACGTGGCGGTAGAGGGAGGTCGCCCCGGCGTTGAGCCGGCTGCCGAGGCGCCGCATGCTCAGGGCGTCGATGCCCTCCTCGTCGAGCAGCCGGACGGCCTCGGCCACGATCTGGTCGCGGCTCAGCGCCGGCTGCTCCCGCTCGCGGCGGGGCCGCGCCCACACCGAGGGGATGGACTGCTCGTCTTTCGCCATGCCCTTCACCATAGCGCACATTGTACGCATATGCGAACAGTGTCAGCGCCGACGCTTCTGCTTGCGGTTGTGCTCCTGGGGACGGTGGCCGGTGTTGCCGGGAGCGGGGCCGTAGCCGATGGCGCCCATCATGCCCTGCTCCTGGTGATACAGGTTGTGGCAGTGGAACATCCACTCGCCGGGGTTGTCGGCGAGCACGTCCAGGTGGACCCGCTGGCGCGGCTTGACGTTCACGGTGTCCTTGCGCGGCCCGCGCCCGTCCGGCATGCGCAGCTGGAACGTGTGGCCGTGCAGGTGCATCGGGTGCCACATGGGCGACTGGTTCTCCACGACCAGCCGGACCGTCTCCCCCCGGTCCACGCGCAGCCGCAGGTGGTCACCGGCGACCTTGTCGTTCATCGTCCACTCGTTGCCGGACGGGCGCATGCCGAGCGTCACCGTGATCGACCTGGACGGGCGGGGGAGATCGAGGGACGACGGGGCCTCCAGGTCCCGGTAGGCCAGCATCCGCTCGGTCAGCTCCGGCACCTGGACGTCGCTGGCCGGCGACTGCGCCCGGCGATCCGTCCGCACCACCGCGAACGCCCGCCCCCGCTTCCCCTCCGCCACCGCGACCAGCGGGAACGCGCCCGAGTCGAGCCGGGTCAGGAAGTCGTAGCGCTCGCCCATGCCGATGAGGAACGTGTCCACGTTCACGGGCCGGCACGGGAACCCGTCGGTGTGGGTGACGGTCATGCGATGCCCGCCGAGCGCCACCCGGAAGGCTGTGTCGGACGCCGCGTTGATCACCCGGAACCTGACCAGGCGGCCCGGCGCGGTGCGGAAGGTCATGGGGGTGTCCGGCGCCCGGCCGTTGACCAGGTAGAGCGGGTGCGTCATCTCCGCCGCCACGCCGCCGAGCGCCTCGCTGCGCAGGGTGTCGTCGTGGTCGGTGGAGGCGTTCAGCCGGGCCAGGGCGTCGTCGGGAGTGCCGTCGATGCCGTCCAGCCAGTCGTCGAGCACGACGGTGAACTCCTCGTCGTACTCGAGCGGCTCCCGCGGGTCGAGCACGACCAGCGTGCCGTACAGGCCGCGGTCGGGCTGGGTGCCGACGTGCGAGTGGTAGAAGTACGTGCCGGGATCGGGCACGGTGAAGTCGTAGTCGAACGTCTTGCCCGGCTGCGTCGCCTCCTGGCTGAACCCGGGCGCGCCGTCCATGGGGAAGTCGAGCCTGATGCCGTGCCAGTGCACGGTGGTCGCCGCCGGCAGGTCGTTGACCAGCTTCGCGCGGACCCGCTCACCGGCCATGACCCTGATCTGCGGGCCGGGGACCTCGTCGTTGTACGTCCAGGTGCGCACCGTGCGCCGCCCCAGGGAGACCGTCGCGGGCCGGGCCCGCAGCACCATCGCCCGGGGCCGCGGCGCCGCCGCCGCGGGCGGGCCGCCCAGCAGGGGTACGGCGCCGGCCAGCGCACTGGCGAATGTGCCGGTGACGAACGCCCGGCGGGAGACCCGCCCGCCCGAACTCCACGAACTCGACCAACCACCCACGAGATCTCTCCCTCCGCTCACCAGGCGAGATTACGGAGGGTAACGGGCGAAATCCCCTCGCCACGCCGATGGAGATCCCTAGCGCGTGCCGGGCGGGCGCTGGTGGCCGAAGCGGACCGGCTTGGAGCCGCTCAGCCGCACCTCCGGGTCGGTCATCGCCTGCGGCGGCGCCGGGCGCTCGACGGCCGGCTCGATGACCGGCTCGGCCCCCTCGGCCTCCGCGATCCGGCGGACGAGCCGCTGCCGCAGCTCCGCCGCCACCCCGGCGTGCGACGGGAACCCCGCCAGGTTGACCAGCTCGTGCGGGTCGTTGTCCAGGTCGTACAGCGCCTGCTCCCGGTAGCGGTCGGAGGCGGGGTCGTCCCACGGGTGGGCGCCCTCGGCGACGGCGTAGTACTTCCAGCGCGAGGTGCGGATCCCGCGCCCCACCTCCGACTCGCTCACCTGGAAGAACACCTCCTCCGGCCACGCCGCCCGGGGGTTGCGGACCAGCGGGAGGAACGAGCGGCCCTGCATCGACTCGGGGACGGGCAGCCCGGCGGCCTCCAGGAGCGTGGCAGGCAGGTCGATGGTGCTGACCGGGCGGGAGACGGCGCCGCCGCCGTCGAATCCGGGGCCGCGCAGCGCCAGGGGCACGCGGAGGGAGGCGTCGTGGCACGAGCGCTTGTACTCGCCGTTGCGGGTCTTGAAGTGGTTGCCGTGGTCGGAGGTGTACGCCACGATCGTGTCGTCCAGCAGGTCCATGCTGCGCAGCGCGTCCAGCAGCCGCCCGAGCCCCTCGTCCAGCCGCTTGACCTGCCCCAGGTAGCCGCCCAGGTGCTGGTGGGCGGTGCCGCCGAGGGCGGCCAGGTCCGGCGGCGTCCAGCGGCCCTGGTAGCGCTCCTCGTAGCCGTCGGGGGCCGGGTAGTTGTCCACCTCGTTCTGGTGGTGCGGCTCCAGGAACGACACGAACAGGAAGAACGGCTCCTCGTGGTGGTCGGCGACGTACCTGATGGCCGCGTCCACGAGGGCGTCGGAGCGGTAGCCGGGCAGCAGCACGGGATCGTTCGCCTCGTCGTAGACGATCGTGCGGTAGGCGTCCGAGGTGTGCTCCAGCGCGTTCGCGGCCAGCCACGACTGGTAGCCGCCGCGCCGGTCGGCCGGGACCGGCTCGCCGCCGCCGAGGTGCCACTTGCCGATGTAGCCGGTGGCGTAGCCGGCCGCGCCGAAGTGGTGGGCCAGCGTGCGCTCCTCGGGCGGCAGCACGCGGCCGTTGCGGTGGACGCCGGTCGTGGTCGGGTAGCGGCCCGTCTGCAGCGCGGCGCGGGCGGGCGCGCACACCGGCTGCGGCGTGAGCGCGACCGTGGCCTGCGTGCCGTGCCTGGCCATCCTGTCGAGGTTGGGGGTGAAGGGGCCGACGGTGTCCCACCGCTGCTGGTCGGTGAAGAACACGATCACGTTCGGACGCAAGAAATGACTCCTTCTGCAGGTCTACGAAGAGCCCCGCCGCAGGAAGGTCCAGGAGCGGACGATCTCGCGGGCGGGGGGCTGCTCCTCGGCCTGGAGGCGGTCGAAGAGCAGGCGTGCGACGTCGGTGTAGTCGTGTCGGAGCGGGCCGACGGTGCTGAGCTGCGGATTGCTGATGAGACCCTCGTCGATGTTGCCGGCGCCGACGATCGCGACGTCGCCGGGCACGCTGAGCCCGGCGTCCCTGGCGGCCCAGATCGCGCTGATCGCGGCCCGGTCGGAGGCCGCGAAGATCGCGTCGGGGCGGTCGGGCGTGCGCAGCAGCTCGGAAGCGGTCTGGTAGGCCGCCACGCGGTCGTCCGCGCCCGTGGTGATGATCCGCTCGCTCACGCCGTGCCGGTCCAGGGCGGTCGTGTAGCCGAGCAGCCGGCCCGCGGGCTGTTCCCGGTGGAGCTCGTGGCGGTGCGCCAGGAACGCGATGCGCCGCCGGCCCTGGGCGAGCAGGTGCTCGACCGCCTCCGCGCACGCCTCCGCCTCCGGGGTGCGTACGAGGTCGCAGCCCTCCAGCCCGTCCTCGTTGCTCAGGACCACCATCGGCAGCCCGGTCCCGGCGAGGCCGGTGACCAGGTCGCGGGTGAGGTGGTCGCCGGCCAGGTTGATCAGCGCGCCGTCGGCGACGCCGCCGCGCAGCACGTCGACGGCGGCGTTCGCGCGGGCCTCGGAGTAGACGGCGAGCGTCACCACGGAGTAGCCGCGGGCGTCGGCCATCTCGTGCAGGTCGGTGGCCAGGCGCTCGTCGCTCGGCACGCCGCCGAGCGAGCTCAGCACCAGGCAGATCCGCTGGGTGCGGCGCTTGCGCAGGCTCCTGGCGGCCTGGTTGGGGGTGTAGCCGAGTTGCCTGGCTGCCTCGAGTACCCGCTGCCTCGTCTCGGCGGCAACGGGGCGATCCCGGCCGCTGAGCACGTAGGAGACGGTCGCCACTGACACGTTCGCCAGCTCGGCCACTTGTCGCGCTGTAGCTCTCATGTTAATCGATTAACACGGTATGCCTCCGGTGTTCGCCGGATCAACCCCATCGCCCGGGATTTCCCTAGGACCTGCACGGTGGCGCGTGGGCATGGGCAATCGCTAGCTTGGGTAGCCGTGACGCCTCTTTTGCCGGGCGACCCGGCACAACTGGGCGAGTACTGGCTGGCGGGCCGGCTGGGCGCGGGCGGGCAGGGGGTTGTGTACGACGCCTACGACCAGGCCGGCCGGCGGGTGGCGATCAAGGTCATCCGCCCGGAGCTGCTGGAGCACGCCGGGGCACGGGCCGACCTCGTCAAGGAGGTGGCGGCCGCGCGGAAGGTGGCCTCGTTCTGCACGGCCCGCATCATCGACGCCGACCTCGACGGGCCCGCGCCGTACATCGTGAGCGAGCACATCGAGGGGCCCAGCCTGCGCACGGCCGTCGAGCGGCACGGGCCGTTCGACGCCGACCGGCTGCACCGGCTGGCCGTCGGGGTGGCCACGGCGCTGGCCGCCATCCACGACGCGGACGTGGTGCACCGGGACCTGAAGCCGGGCAACGTGCTGCTCGGGCCCGACGGGCCGCGGGTGATCGACTTCGGGCTCGCCAGGACGGGCGAGATGTCGCAGACGACCGAGGGCGAGTTCGCGGCGGGCACGCCGCCGTACATGGCGCCCGAGCGGCTGGCCGGGCAGCGCGGCGGATCCGCCGTCGACGTGTGGGCGTGGGGCGCGATGATGCTGTACGCGGCCACCGGGCGACCCCCGTTCTCCGGCGACCTGGCCCTCCTGCGTTACCAGGTGGCCGGCACGCGGCCCGACTTCACCGTGCTGGCGGAGCCGCTGCGGCACCTGGTGTCCGAGGCGATGTCGCTGGACGCCGAGGCCCGCCCGCCGGCGCGTTCCCTCCTGCTCGACCTCATCGCCATGAACACCGCCGCCAGCGGGCCGGGCCTCTCGCAGGGCGGCCTCTCCGGGCTGCTCACCAGCGGGAGCCGGGCCGCCGGCGAGGTCAGGCCCGCCGCCGATCCGGCCGCCGAACCGGCCGCGCCGTCGCCGGCCGAGGTCGCCGAGGCCGTCTACGGGCGGCTCAGCCCGGAGGACCAGGCGCTCGTCCCCTCGGCGCTGCTGCGCATGGTCCGCTCCGACGAGAGTGCCGGGACCGCGCTCAGGGAGGCGGCGACCCGGGATCTCGTGGACGGCGCACGGGACCCGGCCGGCGTGCAGCGGGTGCTCCAGGCGTACACGGACGCGGGCCTGCTCGTCCACACGGGCGAGTCGATCACGCTGGCGGGGGCGGCGCTGCTGCGGGCGTGGCCGCGCCTTCGGGGCTGGGTCGAGGCCGACCGCGCGGCGCTGAGCGTCCACCACGCCCTGAACAGGGCGGCCACCGCGTGGCACGCGAACGGCCGCCGCCCCGACGACCTCTACCGGGGCACGATCCTGGACGAGACCGTCGAATGGGCCGCGAACGGGCGCGGGCCGCTCCGGCCGAACCAGCGCGAGCAGGCGTTCCTGGACGCCTCCCGCGCGCGCACCCGGGACCTGGCCAGGCGGCGCCGGCGCGTCCGGGGCACGATCGCGGCGCTCGTCGCGGTGCTGCTGGCCGCGATGGGCGTCGTGGTCGTGCAGAACGTGCTGGGCACGCGCCAGCGGGACACGTCGGCCGCCCGCCGGGTGGCCGCGCTCGCGAACCGGACCCGGGCCGCCGACCCGCTGACGGCGCTGCTGCTGAGCGTGGCCGCGTGGCGGATCGCGCCGGTGGCCGAGGCGCGCTCCGCCATGTACGCCTCGCTGGCCCAGCGCGAGCGCTCGGCCTTCCGCCCCGGTCCGGTCTCGGGCTCGGCCCGCTTCGACCTCAGCGACGACGGCACGCGGCTGGCCGTGCTGGACGGCGGCAGGTTCACGCTGTGGGACGTGACCGCCGGGCGGCCCGCTCGCGCCTTCGTCGGGGTGAGCGGGCCCGCGAGCGCGATCGCGCTCAGCGCCGACGGCCGCAGGCTGGCCGTGGCCGGCGAGCGGTCGATCTCCGTCTGGGACGCCGAGCGCGGGGTGCGGGTCGCCGAGTTCGGGGAGGGGGCGCAGCGGCTGGCGTTCAGCCCCAGGCGGCTGCTGCTGGCGGCCACCACGGCCGAGGGCCGCGTGCGGGTGTGGGACCTCACCAGCCAGCGCCCGCTGGCCGTCGGCGACGCCACCGAAGTCGCCTTCTCCGCCGACGACGGCCTGATGGCCGCCACCCTGCCCGGCGGGCGGATCGAGCTGCGCGACTGGCAGGGCGTGCTGGCCCGGCTTCCCGGTGCGGCGCTCGCGTTCGACCCGGCGCGGCGCGAGCTGGCGGTACGGGCGGGCGGCGAGGTCCGCTTCTGGGACCTCGCCGCGCGGCGCTGGCGGGAGCCGGTGCTGAAGGGGTTCGGGGCCCGCGCGCTGCGCTTCAGCCAGGACGGCCGCTACCTGGCCGCCTACGACGGGTCCCACCTCGCCCTCTGGTCGCGCAACGGCACCCGGCTGCTGTCCCATCCGGTCGGCGAGCTCGTGTCCGGGCTCCGGCTGGGCCCGGGCACGCTCGCCTTCGGCCTGCTCGACGGCACGGCCGTGACCCTGGACGTCTCCGACCTCACCCGCCCGCGCACGCTGGCGCCCGGGGTCGAGGCCGGGCTGATCGACCCCGCGCGGCGTACCGTGATCGTGCGGCGGCCCCGGGTGGAGGTCTGGCACCTGGGCGGACCGGAACGGCCGGCGGTCCTGCCGGTCACCCCGACCGCGATGGCGCTGGATCCCGGCGGCACGCTGCTGGCCGTCGGGACGGCCGGCCCCGCGCGGGTGACGCTCTGGAACCTGACGACGGGCACGAAGGAGCGGACGTTCCCCATCAAAGGCGCGAGCGAGGTGGGCGGGCTCGCGTTCGCCCCCGACGGCACGACGCTGGCGGTGGCGCCCTTCCAGGAGACCGTCACCCCGCCCGCGAACAACTGGCGCGACATCCAGCTCTGGGACGTGCGCCGCGGGGTCAGGACGCGGACGCTGAACGTCCCCGGCGGCTCCGGCCTGACCTTCCGCCCCGACGGGCGGGAGCTGGCGGTGAACGGCGTGGACGGCGCGCTCGCGTCGCTGGGCGGGGCCGAGCCTGTCACCAGGCCGTTCGGGGAGAGCGCCGACGGCGTGCGGGCCATCGCGTACAGCCCGGACAGCACGGTCATCGCCACCGGCGCGCTGGCCGCCGGGGTGACGCTCTGGAACGCCGCCGACCGCCGGCAGCTCGCCCACCTGCCGCTCAAGGGGTTCGGCGCGGTGGACGTGCTGGCGTTCTCGCCCGACGGGCGGACGCTGGCCGTCGGCGGCTCGAACCGCGTCCAGCTCTGGGACGTCGCCGAACGGGCCCCGCTCGGCTCGCCCGCCGTGTACCCCGCGGGCGAGGTGGTGGCGCTGGCCTTCGACGCCGGGCAGCTGCGCTGGCTGCGGACCGACGGCACGCTCGGCGACCAGCCCGCCACCGCCGCCGGCGTGGCCGCCGCCCTGTGCGCCAGGGCCGGGCGCTCGCTCTCCCGGAGCGAGTGGGACCGGCTCGTCCCCGGCACGCCCTACCGCGAGATCTGCTGACAGGAGGAGAACATGCAGCCTTCGCCCGACATCGTCGCCATCCAGGTGACGCCGCAGCCGGTCGTCCTGGACACCGGCGAGGTCGCGCTCCGGATCGAGGTGTCCACCGCGAACGCCACCCGGTTACGCGGCCGGCTGCTGAGCCCGGACGGGACGCGCGTACCGCTCGAGTTCGCCGCCCAGCCGCCGCCGTGCGACTGGCTGGCCACGCACACCCTCCGGCCCGCCGACGCGGAGGGGACCTGGCAGGTCGAGGCGCGGGCCGGCCGGGCGACGGCCGTGCACGAGTTCGACGTCGACCGGCGCGGCGCGAAGGCCGAGGCGCGGTTCGAGTCCTTCGACGCGCAGCCCCGGCAGGTTCCGAGGGGCGACCTCATCCGGCTCGTCGGCCGGCTGGAGCTGGTCAAGAATGGCGCCTCCGGCCCGGCGGCCGGCCTGCCCGTCGTGATCGCGTTCCAGGAGCAGGAGACCTGCGGCCGGCGCGAGCTCGCCGACGCGGTCACCGACGACCTCGGCCGGTTCGCCGCGCAGGCGCCCGTCATGGAGAGCGGCGACTGGCGCGCCGAGGTCCGCAGCGGCCCGGAGGTGATCGGGGCGGTGAGCGCGGCGGTGTTCGTGGAGGCGACGGCCGAGCAGCGGTACGCGACGCGGCTCGACTACGCGGTACGGCGGGCGGGCGGCAGCACCGTCCACTCGGGACGGCTGCGCGGCAAGCCGGGCGCGTCCTGGGAGGGGCTGGGGAACCAGCGCATCTGGGTCTTCTACCGCAAGCCGGGCGCGCCGTCCGGGGCGTTCAACTCGGTCGACAAGAGCACCCTGACCAGGGACAACCCGGTCCTCAGCAAGGGCCGCTTCGAGCTGCGCACCGGGACGAAGAGCGGGGGAGCGTGGCGGGTGCAGTACTTCGGCACGAACCTGGCGGCGGGCGTCGTCAGCGACGCGAAGCCGGCACCGTGATTGGGCGTCGCGCGGCGCCCACGGGAAGATGGGAGATGCGTAAACGGCCCAGATCACAGCGAAACGGGGAACCGTATGTCCATAGAGCTCCAGTCCACCGGCACGTTCACCATCGGTGACAAGACCGTCCACCGGCTCGGCTTCGGGGCCATGAGCCTCACCGGGCCCGGGGTCTGGGGGCCGCCGCGCGATCGCGACGAGGCCGTGCGGGTGCTGCGGCGGGCCGTGGAGCTGGGCGTCGATCTCATCGACACCGCCGACTCCTACGGGCCGTACGTCAGCGAGGAGATCATCCGGGAGGCGCTGCACCCGTATTCGGAGCGGCTGCTGATCGCGACCAAGGCCGGGTTCGTGCGGCCGGGGCCGGCGCAGTGGGTGGTCGTGGGGCGGCCCGCGTACCTGCGGCAGGAGGTCGAGATGAGCCTGCGGCGGCTCGGGTTGGACCGGATCGACCTGCTGCAGCTGCACCGCATCGACCCGGAGGTGCCGCTGGAGGACCAGCTCGGCGAGCTGAAGGCGCTGCGGGACGAGGGCAAGATCGGCAGCATCGGCCTGTCGGAGGTGACCGTCGAGGAGCTGGAACGGGCGCGGCGCATCGTCGAGATCGTCACCGTGCAGAACCGCTACAGCCTCACCAACGGGTTCTCGGAGGACGTGCTGGAGCACTGTGAGGAGCAGGGGATCGGGTTCATCCCCTACAGCCCCATCGCCAAGGGCGCGCTGGCGGTGCCCGGCAGCCCCGTGGACCACGTCGCCAAGGCCGTCGGGGCCACGCCCGCGCAGGTCAGCCTGGCCTGGTTGCTGGCGCGTTCGCCGGTGGTGATGCCGATCCCGGGCACGTCGTCGGTGGCTCACCTGGAGGAGAACCTGGCCGCGTCCACCGTGGAGCTGACGGCCGAGCAGGTCAGCGAGCTGACCGCGGCCGCCCGCTGACGGCTCTCTGGCGGGCCCCTGGCGGGGGCCCGCCAGAACGCCGGGTCAGCTCAGGCCGGACTTCATGGCCGTGAGGAGCTCGGCGTTCGTGGTGTCGCCGCTGAGCTCCCAGAAGAACGCGCCGCCGAGGCCCTGGCTCTTCGAGTAGCTCATCTTGCCGCCGATCGTGCTCGGCGTGTCATAGCTCCACCACTGGCCGCCGCAGTACGCGTACGCGGTGCCCGCGACCGTGCCGGTGGACGGGCAGCGGGTCTTGAGCACCTTGTAGTCCTCGATGCCCTGCTCGTACGTGCCCGGCGCGGGTCCCGAGGCCGTGCCGCCGGGCGCGGCCTGCGTGACGCCGGCCCAGCCGCGGCCGTAGAAGCCGATGCCGAGCAGCAGCTTGCTCGCCGGCACGCCCTTGCTCTTGAGCTTCTGGATCGCGGCGTCGGAGTAGAAGCCCGGGGTCGGGATCCCGGAGTAGGAGGTGAGCGGTGAGTGCGGGGCGGTCGGGCCCTGCGGCGCGAAGGCGCCGAAGTAGTCGTACGTCATGACGTTGTACCAGTCGACGTACTGCGCGGCGCCGGCGTAGTCGGCCGCGTCGATCTTGCCGCCGTTCGTGCCGTCGGCGGTGATGGCCGCGGTGACCAGGTTGCCGGAGCCGAAGCGGGAGCGCAGCGCCGACATGACGTTCTTGAACGCCGCCGGGCCGCTGGAGTCGCAGGTGAGGCCGCAGGCGTTCGGGTACTCCCAGTCGATGTCGATGCCGTCGAACACGTCCGCCCAGCGCGGGTCCTCGACCAGGTTGTAGCAGGAGTTGGCGAAGGCCGTGGGGTTCTGCGCGGCCTGGGTGAAGCCGCCGGACCAGGTCCAGCCGCCGAAGGAGAACAGCACCTTCAGGTTCGGGTACTTCTTCTTGAGCTTGCGCAGCTGGTTGAAGCTGCCGCGCAGCGCGCCCGCGTCCCACGTGTCGGCCACGCCGTCCACGCTCTCGCCCGCCTGGTAGAAGCGGTCGTAGTCGGCGTAGCTGTCGCCGATCGTGCACTGGCCGTTCTGCACGTTGCCGAACGCGTAGTTGATGTGCGTCAGCTTGGCCGCCGAGCCGCTCGTGTCGATGTTCTTGACGTGGTATCCGCGCTGGTAGACGCCCCACTGCACGAAGTAGCCGAGCACCTTGTTCCCGCCTCCGCCGCCGCCCGTGGTCGTGGCGGTGACGGTGTTGCTGTTGGCGGAGCGGTTGCCGGCGGCGTCGCGGGCGCGGACGGTGTAGCTGTAGGCGGTGTTGGCGGCCAGCCCCGTGTCGGTGTGGGTGGTGCCGGTGACGGTGGTGATGAGGGTGCCGCCCCGGTAGATCTCGTAGCCGGTGACGGCGACGTTGTCGGTGGAGGCGTTCCAGGCCAGGGAGACGGTGCTGCCGCTCACGCCGGTCGAGCGCAGGTTGCCCGGCACGGTCGGCGCGCTGGTGTCCGTGCCGCCGCCCGTCGTGGTGGCGGTGACGGTGTTGCTGTTGGCGGAGCGGTTGCCGGCGGCGTCGCGGGCCCGGACGGTGTAGCTGTAGGCGGTGTTGGCGGCCAGCCCCGTGTCGGTGTGGGTGGTGCCGGTGACGGTGGTGATGAGGGTGCCGCCCCGGTAGATCTCGTAGCCGGTGACGGCGACGTTGTCGGTGGAGGCGTCCCAGGCGAGGGAGACGGTGCTGCCGGTCACGCCCGTCGAGCGCAGGTTGCCGGGCACCGACGGGGCGGTGGTGTCGGTGCCGCCGCCGGTCGAGGGCTTCCACAGGGCGGGCACGTTCGGGGGCTCCCAGCCGGGCTGGGAGGTGTGGCTCTGGACGCACTCGTACTCGACGCCGTTGTACGTGACGTGCGTGCCCGCCGTGTACGCCGTCCACGGGGCCCACTCGGCGAGGGCGGCGTACGCCGAGGCGGAGGCCGGCGGCGGGGCCACCGCCACGGCCGTGAGGGGCAGCAGTAACGCCACCAGGATCTTGCTCAGGACACTGTGTCTCATGACGCTCCGACATCCGGTTGGGGGTGTACGAGGGGTGGGATGCCAGGAAACTATTAGGAAAGTTTCCTTTAAGTTATGAGACGACGTTAGCCTCTGCCTGCGGAGGCGTCAATGAGTGAAATCCCCGAGTAAACCCGAGTACCGCTTCGGCGGCGGCGGGGCGTACTCGCCGCGCGTGCTGGTCCGCAGCCCGAGCGACACCAGCGACTCGACGAGCTTGGTCGCCGCCGTCACCCCGTCGATCACGGGCACGCCCGTCTCGCGCGACACCTCGGCGCAGGACGACGCCATGCCCGCGCAGCCGAGCACTACCGAGTCGCTCCCGTCGCGCTCGACCGCCGAGGCGCACAGCTCGGTCACGGTCTTGCGGGCGGCCGGATCCTCCAGGTCGAGCACCGGGATGTCGCAGGCGTGCACGCCTCGGCAGGCGGCGGCGAATCCATATCGGTGGGCCAGCTCCCAGGCCCGGCCCACGGTCCTGGACAGGGTCGTGACCACGCTGAACGAGCGCCCGACCAGGGTGGCGGCGTGCATGGCGGCCTCCGCGATCCCGACCACGGGGCCGGTGGCCAGCTCGCGGGCCGCGTCCAGGCCCGGGTCGCCGAAGCAGGCGATCACGTACCCGTCCACGCCGTCGCGCTCGCCCGCCGCGACCTCGGCCAGCACCCCCGGCACGGCGAGCGCCTCGTCGTAGTGGCTCTCGATCGACTCCGGGCCCATGCTCGGGCTGACGGCCGTGACGACGGTGCCCGGCGACGCCACCGCCCTGGCGCATCGGCCGATGGACTCGGTCATGGCCAGGGCGGTGTTCGGGTTGATCACTTTGATGCGGTACGTCATGCCGCGGCGATCCTGGGCACGCGCCGCTCCAGGGTCACCAGCGCCACGAAGCCCAGCCCGCAGCCGATGAACCAGCTGTAGTCGGCGATCCACGTCAGGTCGGCCGTCGTCACACCGAGGTCGAGCAGCATCTTGGGCACGAGCACGGAGGCGATGGCGGGCACGCCGCTCGCGACGGTGGCCCAGATCGCGTTGGGGTTGTAACCCTTGCTGAACCAGTAGCGGCCGGACCGGTCGAGGGTGAACAGGTCGTCCACCGCCACCCGCTGCCGCGCGCACACGTAGTAGCCCGCGATTAGGATCCCGAACAGCGGGCCGATCAGCGCGCCGAGCAGGCCGAGCGTGTAGTGGATGGCGTCGGGGTTGCCGTACCAGTTCCACGGCGTGAGCAGCACCGAGCCGACCGCCGCGATCATCCCGCCGGTGCGCCAGCTGATCCGCTGCGGGCTGACGTTGGAGAAGTCGAACGCGGGCGAGATGAAGTTCGCGACGATGTTGATGCCCACGGTCGCGATCACGAAGGTCAGGCCGCCGAGGAGGATCGCGAACGGCGTGTCGATGCGCTGCACGGTGTGGATCGGGTCGGTGATGAGCTCGCCGAAGACGGGGACCGTGGCCGAGGCGGTGATGACCGTCAGGATCGAGAAGAACAGGAAGTTGACCGGCAGGCCGAGGAGGTTGCCCTGCTTCACCGCCCGAAATGACCGGCCATACCGCGAAAAATCGCCGAAATTCAGCATCGGCCCGGAGAAGTACGATACGACCAGGGCGATCGCGCTCAGCATGACCGGGATCGACTCGCCGAACCCGAGGCTGTCGCCCTGCGACAGGTCCAGGCTGATGTTCTCCCAGCCCGCCTTGCTCACCAGGTAGATGGCCAGCGCGACCATGACCACGTACACCGCGGGCCCGGCCCAGTCCACGAAGCGCCGGATCGCGTCCATGCCCCGCCAGAACACGGCCGCCTGCGCGACCCACAGGATCGCGTAGCAGATGTACCCGAGCGCGGACAGGCCGAGGAAGCTCGGCCCGTTCAGCGCGGCGGTGGCCGGCCAGAACTTGAGGAAGACGATGATGAGCGACTGCGAGGCCAGGTATGTCTGCACGCCGTACCACGCGATGGCGATGGCGCCGCGCACGATGGCGGGGATGTTCGCGCCGAGCACGCCGAAGACGGCGCGGTTGATCACCGGGTACGGTACCCCGGTGACCTGGCTGGGCTTGGCCACCAGGTTGCAGAAGACGTTGACGATGACGATGCCGGCCAGCAGCGCGAAGAGCACCTGCCAGCTCGCCAGCCCGAGCGCGAACAGGCTGCCCGCGGTGACGTAGCCGCCGACGCTGTGCACGTCGGACATCCAGAAGGCGACGATGTTGTACGACGACCAGGTCTGCTCGCGCAGCGGCGCGAGGTCCTCGTTCGTCAATCGAGGGTCGTAGGCAGGGGGCTGCGTTACCGAGACGGTGGGCTCTGTCATGTGCGGCATCCTTGGGGGGTGACGTGCGTCCGAGTGTTAAGTGATCGCTTAACACCTGCTGTTAATGTATGCCTTGACATCCGATTGATGATTGCGCCCGTGTTAAGCCCTTGTGACGGAGACGATGGACAGCCCAACTGACCTGGAAGCGGTCGGCAACGAGCGCCTCGGTCAGCGGCTCCGCGAGCTCCGCACCCGCTCGGGGAAGTCGCTGCGGGCGGTGGCGCGGGAGCTGGGCATCTCGGCCAGCGCGGTGTCGCAGATCGAGCGGGGGACGATGCGCCCCTCGGTGAGCCGGCTCATCGCGTACGTCTCCACCATCGGGGTGCCGCTGGCGGCCGTCTTCGACGCGCAGGAGGAGCCCCGCACGGACTCCGCGTCGCCCGGCTTCGCGATCAGGCGGGCCTGGGAGGTCGCGCCGATACAGCTCAGCGGGGGAGTGACGTTCCGCCGGCTGTCACCGGGGCCGACGCCCGACGTGGAGTTCTTCGAGTCCACCTACCCGCCGAACGCCGTCTCCACGGCTCACGGGCAGTTCCTCAAGCACGAGGGGTACGAGGTGGGCACGGTCACGGAGGGGGAGCTGACCATCGAATTCGAGTCGGAGGTGGTGACCCTGTCCAAGGGCGACTCGATCACCTTCCCGTGCAGCCGGCCGCACATCATCGGCAACCGCTCCAGCACCGTCACCGCCGTCGCCACCTGGCTGATCGTGCACCGCTGAGCAGCACCCGAGGGCGATGGGCGGGGTGCCGTGGGTGTGGAAGGAGGCGATGGTCTTCAGCCCCCACGCCTGGCCCTTGGCCCGCTCGGCCTCCGTCCACGTGATCGTCCGCCAGTCGGGCGCCAGGATGAGCCTCGTCAGCGGGTTGCACAGCTCGACGCGGTTGCCGCCGGGCTCGTAGACATACAGGAAGAAGGTCTGCTGGATGGCGTGCCTGTGCGGGCCGGTCTCGATGAACACGCCGCTGTCCAGGCAGAGGTCGGCGGCCGCGGCCTCGGCGGCCAGGAAGTTGACGTGGTCGAGGCGGCGCACGCCCACGCCGTGGCCGGGGAACGCCTGCGGCTGGTTCTTCAGCGCGGGACGCAGCTCCCCGGGGGGCTCGTACCACTGCGACTCCCAGTAGAGGCGCAGCTCGTGGCCGTCGGGGTCGCGGAAGGCGTACGTCGGGCCGCGGCCCGGGGCGCCGTGCCGCCAGCCGATGCCCAGGCCGGCGTCCTTGATCGCGCGCACCCGGCGCTCCAGCGCCTCCTGGCTGCTCGCCCGCAGTCCGGTCGAGCCGATGCCGGAGGTGCGGTGGGCTGTCAGCGTGAGGCTGTGGTGCTCGTAGTCTTCGTACGTGCGCAGGTGGATCGAGTCGCCGGCCTGTGCGGCGGCGGTCATGCCGAGGATCTCGGTGAAGAACCACAGGCTGCGCTCCTGCTCGGGCGTGCGCAGCTCGACGTCGCCGAGGTGGGCGATGTCATGCAGCAGAGCGTTCATCGCCGGTGACGTCGCCGAGCCCCATGAGCTTGCCCGCCCGGACGCGCAACGACTGCACGCGCTTCCGAGGGTCGCGGGGGAGGTCGCGGGCCAGGAAGTAGGCCCCTTTGGAGGTGCCGCCACGCATCACCATGCATCGCACACCGCCGTCGTCGCCCGTGCGCACGCCGTCACATCGGTCCGTACTCGGCGGCCGTCACGTACGTAATGCCGAGTCCGGGCAGTCGCTCGCGCAGGCCGTAGCGGTCGAGCCCCAGCTCCCCCTTCGCGAACGCCTCCCGCGCCGCGGCCTCCTTCGCGGCTCTGGCGGCGGAGGCGGAGATGGCCCGCTCCAGGTCGCCCCCGCGGCACCACCAGCACCCCGTCGTCGTCGCCGAGGATCGTGTCGCCGGGCCGGACGAGCTGCCCGCCCACGGTGACGGGCACGTTGACGGCGCCGGGCGTCGCCTTGACCGTGCCCTGGGCGCTGACGGCCGCGCTCCACACCGGGAAGCCCATGGCCCGCAACCCGGCGACGTCGCGTACGCCCGCGTCGATCACCAGCCCGCGCACGCCCCGGGAGCGCAGCGAGGTGGCCAGCAGCTCACCGAACATCCCGTCGGTGGACGGCGAGGTCGTGGCCACGACCAGGACGTCCCCCTCCTGGCACTGCTCGACCGCGACGTGGATCATCAGGTTGTCGCCCGGCCAGCACAGCACCGTGACCGCGTTGCCGCCCGTGCTGCACCTGGGCCACGCGGGGCGCAGCCCCGGCCCCAGGTAGCCGGTGCGGCCGAGCGCCTCGTGGACGGTCGCGACGCCGTACGCGGCCAGGGCGTCGATCCGGTCGAGGCTCGACCGCGGCGTGCCGGTGACGACCACGTGCCTCATGCCAGCACGTCCGTCACCTGCGGGTAGAGCCGCATGTACGCCTCGCCCATGGTGTCGTGCGGCAGGCCGAGGTTGGGGCCCGCGTTGCGGCGCAGCTGCACCCCGCGGCGCTTGGCGAGGTCGGTGTAGTAGTCCCACATGTGCTGCTGGGCCGGCAGGCACTCCATCGCCTTGCGCTTCCTGTCGAACACCGGGGTGATGTCGAGCAGCACGTCGGGCTTGAAGTCGCACTGCTCGGGCTGGTGCGGCTCGAAGAAGAACACGGGCGGCGCGCCGAGCGGCTCGCCCGGCGCGTCGTAGCCCGCGGCCTGCGCCAGCACGCGGGCCTGCAGCGCCATGCGGGCCGCCGCGGGGTGGTCGCCGTTGTACGGGTCGGCCAGCGGATGCGTCAGCACCACGTCGGGCTCGACCTCCCGGTAGATCCGCACCAGCCGGTCGACCAGCTCCGGGGTCTCCACCAGGGGATAGTCGCCCGCGTCGAGGAACTCGATCTCGGCGCCCAGGGCCGCGGCCGCGTTCTGCGCCTCCTCGCGGCGGATCGCCTTGATCTCGTCGAGCGTACGGCCGGCGCGCCACGCCTTCGCGGACTCGCCGCGCTCGCCGAAGCTGAGACAGACCACCTTGGCCAGCTCGCCGCGGCCGGTCGCGAGCGCGATGGCGCCGCCCGCGCGCCAGACGAAGTCGCCCGCGTGGGCGCTGATCACCAGAAGTGTGGGGGTCTTTGCCGAGGTCACTCGCTGACGCTACGAGCCGATCGATCATATTGTCAACAGTTTCATCGGCAATCCGGCTGGATGCTCGACAGTGGGGCTGGTCGAGGGCGTGATTCGACAATATTGTCAACGATATGGCTATTCTCATGCAGGTGGCGGTGCTCGGCTACGGCGAGGTCGGCCGCGTCCTCGCGCGTGGCCTCGCGCCCCGGGTGCGCCTTCGGGTCTACGATCCCGCCCACCCGCCGTCGCCGTCCGGCGGGCCGCCGCTGGTCGCGTGCAACGCCGAGGCCGTACGCGGGGCCGACGTCGTCATCGCCGTGACCACCGGCGCCGACAGCCTGGCCGCCTGCGAGGAGTCGCGCCCCAGCCTGAGGCCCGGCGCGCTCTACGCCGACCTGTCCACGAGCGCGCCCGGCGACAAACTGCGCATCGCCGAGCTGGTGGCGTCGGCGGGCGCGTCGGCCGTGGACGGCGCGATCATGGCGCCGATCCCGCTGCGGGGCCTGGCGACCCCGATCCTGGCCAGCGGCGGCGACGCGGCCCGCTTCGCCGCCTTCGCCGGCCGCCACGGCATGGACGTGACGCCGATCGGCGGCTCGCCCGGTGACGCGGCGGCTCGCAAGCTGCTGCGGAGCGTGCTGGTGAAGGGGTTGAGCGCGCTCGTCATCGAGTCCCGGCGGGCCGCCGAGGCGGCGGGGCTGGGGGAGTGGTTCTGGGAGCACCTGCTGGAGACGGTGTCCGCGGCCGACGAGCGGTTCGTGGTGCGGCTGCTGGAGGGGGCGGGGCAGCACAGCGTGCGCCGGGTGCACGAGATGCACGCGGCCACCCGGATGCTGGAGTCGCTCGGGGTGCCCCACGCCATGACCGCCGCCACGGCCGTCACCCTGGAGGACGTGAGCCACACCGGCCTCCCACCCGTCCCGGGCGGGCCATGAGGCGGCCCGTCAGCGGGGCGGCCTCCAGAGCGGCGGTGGCCGTCAGTCGGTGGCCTCCAGGGCTTTGGCGACGCTGCGCAGGTGCTGCTGCATGGCCGTCTGTGCCGCCTCCGGGTCGCGGGCGACGATGGCGGCCACGATCAGCTCGTGCTGCGGCAACGACAGCGCCGCCCGCCCCGGCTGCCGGGCCAGGCGGAACTTGTGCCGGATCACCTGCGCCCCCAGCCGCTCGATGATCGACGCCGACGTCTGGTGGGCGGCGATCTCGCGGACCTTGGCGTGCAGCGCCGCGTTGAGCTCGGAATATCGGTCGAGGTCGTTGCGCTCCACGGCGGCGCGCATCTCGGCGACGATCTCCCGCAGCCGCCCCGCCTGCTCGGGGGTGACGCGCTCGGCGGCCTTGGCGGCGGACAGGCCCTCCAGCACCATCCGCACCTCCGTGATCTCGACGGCCTCCGCCTTGGAGATCGCCCGGACCCGGGCGCCCTTGTTGCGTAGGATCTCGACCAGCCCCTCCGAGGCCAGCTCTCTGAACGTCTCGCGCACGGCCGCGCGGGTGGCCCCGAACTGCTCGCACACGTCGGCCTCGACCAGGCGCTGGTTGGGCACGAAGTCCCCGCCGAGCACGGCCGCTCTGAGCCGGTCGGTCAGCGTCTCCTCCAGCGGGGACTCAGGGGTCACGGAATCCTCCTGTACTTCGAGTTTCGTTGACAATATTATCGACAATTATCCTCGGAGCCGCGAACCCGCGAGGACCTTGGGCTTTGATCGTTTAGGCCCGATCTGTCGGTGAGCTCCGGTAAGTTCCCGGATCATTGATCAGCCGGTCACGAAGGCGCACGCATTCCCGCATGCGCCCGTGCGCCGGCCGGGGCGGGAGGGTTCGAGGTCGTGGACGCGGACAGAGCCGCGTGGGAGCAGCGCAGCGTGGTGCGGGTGGTGCCGCCTGTCGAGCCGAGGAAGCTGGCGAAGGTGCCCTTCGTCGAGCTGGCCGACGGGCGGTTGCAGGGGGTCGTGTCGAGCGGATCCGACATCGAACGGGTCTACGTCTCCTCCATCACCGCCGGCACCCACGCCCTGAGCTGCAGCACCAACAACAACCGGCCGTGCGGCGCGCTGCACGGTTACGCCTGTAAGCACATCCACCAGCTGGCCGACGAGGCCGTCCTGCAGTACGGGCTGGACCGGGTGTCCCGTTACCTGGGGGTGGAGGTGCCGGAGGGCCAGTCCCTGATGTCCGCCATCAAGGGGCCGGTCGAGCGCACCCCGGCCGCCGTGGTGTTCAGCAGGTTCCTGCGCCACCTGGCCTACCTGGAGGTGCCCGACAGCACGGAGCCGCTGGCCGAGCTGCACTGGTTCCCCGCGACGAGGGCGGTGCGCTGATGCTCGACGTACAGCTCGGAGAGCTGCTGGGCGACGCCCCGGCCGGGGCCGGCGAGGCGCTCGACCTGGTGGCGGGGTTCGACGACGCGCTCACCCACGGGTTCGCCCGGCTCGGGGAGGAGGCGTCGGCGGCGCTGGCCGCCCTGGCGGGCGCGCTGGCCGGCAGCCCGCTCGGCGACCGGCTGGCCGAGGCGGCGGAGAAGGTGAGCGCCGGGTCGGTCGGCGACGAGCACCTGGCGGCGCTGGCCGGCGGCCGGGCTGCGCTGCTCGGCGCGGTGCACGACGCGCTGCTCGCCCGGTTCGACACGGCGCTCGGCCGCACCCGCGCGACCTGGGAGGCCGCCGCGGACGCGGGCGACCCGGCGGGCGTGCTGGCCGCGTGCCGGGGCTGGCTGCGCGAGCTGGCGATCACCGGCTGGCGCGGCGTCGACCACGACGTGGTCTCCTCCGCCGATCCGGCGATCGAGGCGCTGCTGGCCACGCCCGAGCTGCGCGGGCTGGCGGTGCTGCTCGACGGCCTGGCGGCGGAGCTGCGGGCGTCCTGCCCGGTGGGCACGATGGAGCGGCTGCCCGTCCGCAGGTGGGCCGACCTGTGGACGCGTGCCCTGCTGCTGTCCCAGAAGGGCACCTGGCACGGCGCCGCCGAGCCGGTCTCGGGCCGGCTGCTGATCCTCGGCGCCGACGTCCACGAGCACGCCACCGTGGTGCGGGTGCAGGTCCACGGCATCCTCGAGCCCGCGGGCGGCGCCCCCTCCCGGCTGGTACGCACGAGCGTGGCGGCCGCGAAGGTGGACACGATCTCCGGCCCGTCCGTGTGGCGGCTGATGGGCGACCACCCCGTGCTCATGGGCGCGCTGGCCGGGCACCTCAGCCTGGAGCTCACCGACATGCCGCTGCTGCCGGGCGGCGACCTGGTGTGGCACGACGGCAAGGCGAGCACGGGAGCGGCGGCCGACCCGTTCGCGACCGCGCGGGTCCAGCTCGCCGAGGCCGTGGCTCCGGCCACCCCGCCGCTCGACCGCCATCCCGTACGCATCGCGGAGCCGGTCTTCCTGGAGGGCTACACGATCCGCGACGAGACGCTCGACCTGGGCGGCAGCTCGCTCCCGGTGGCCCTCGACCGGCTGCCGGCCTGCGGGCCGCTCACGCCCGAGCTGGTGTCGGCCTCCTCCGCCTGCATCGGCCTGATGCGCTGGGACGGCGGGCAGTGGCTCCTGCAGCCGCTCGCCGTGCAGGCCACGGTCAAGAAGAAGGGCGTCACCGCGCACAACGGCGACTGGGCCATGGGCCCCACCGACCCCAAGGTCGTCAAGGCCGAGGCCAGGGCCGGCGACGCGGTCGCCGTGCTGCGCGAGCGGGCAGGGCGGCTGCTGCGGAAATGACCGACACCCACAGCGCCACCCACAGCGACACCGGCAACGACAACGTGCAGGGCGCCGACGCGACCCGGCGCCAGGTGCTCTACTGGCGCCTGCTGTCGCGCGTGTTCGGCGCCGACGAGCAGCCCGCTCTGGAGCGGGCGAGCGTGGCCATCGTCGACGACCTCGGCCTCCCCGCCGGCCTGCTCGACCCCGGCGTCTCGATCGACAACCTCGTGCAGCGCTTCCCCGGCTTGGCCGACGAGCTCCAGGACCTCATGGCCGAGAAGGAGCACGAGGACGGCGACGAGGTGCGCCGCGCGGTCCTGGTCTCCAAGCTGCTGCTCAACGTGTTCTCCACGGGCACCGGCAACGTCACCGCGAGCAAGCTGGAGAGCTGGAAGAAGGACGCCGGCTGGTTCGAGCGCGGCATGGGCTGCGAGCCGGGCGGGCTGCGCCACAGCCCCGGCGACGAAGAGGTGGCCGCGGTCCTGGCGGGCATCGAAGGCGACCTGGTCAAGCGCATGCACCTGCGCGAGGTGCTGGCCGACCCGGCGCTGGCCCGGCAGCTCACGCCCAGCATGTCGCTCATCGAGCAGCTGCTGCGCGACAAGTCCAACCTGTCGGGCGTCGCGCTGGCCAACGCCAAGGCGCTGATCCGCAGGTTCGTGGACGAGGTCGCCGAGGTGCTGCGTACCCAGGTGGAGAAGACGAGCGTGGGCGTCATCGACCGGTCGGTGCCGCCGAAGCGGGTCTTCCGCAACCTCGACATCGAGCGGACCATCTGGAAGAACCTCACCAACTGGAGCCCGGAGGACCAGCGCCTCTATGTCGACCGGCTCTACTACAAGCAGACCGCCCGCCGCACCACCCCGGCCCGCCTGATCGTGGTCGTCGACCAGTCGGGCTCGATGGTGGACGCGATGGTCAACTGCACCATCCTGGCGTCGATCTTCGCCGGGCTGCCCAAGGTGGACGTGCACCTCATCGCGTACGACACCCGGGCCATCGACCTGACCCCGTGGGTGCAGGACCCGTTCGAGGTGCTGCTGCGCACCACGCTCGGTGGCGGCACCGACGGCACGGTGGCGATGGCCCTGGGCCGGCCGAAGATCACCGATCCGCGCAACACCGTGATGGTGTGGATCTCCGACTTCTACGACAACCGATCGCTGATCAACGACTTCGCGGCGATCCACCGCTCGGGGGTCAAGTTCATCCCCGTCGGCTCGGTCAACAGCTCCGGACACGCGAGCGTCGACCCGTGGTACCGCCAGAAACTCAAGGACCTGGGCACTCCGGTGATCTCAGGCCATATCCGCAAGCTCGTCCTCGAGCTCAAGAACTTCCTCGCTTAGGAGACCTCACCCATGAGTGACGACATGCTGCGCGCCCCCGCAGAGGTGAAGTACGCGGAGGAGCTCGACTGGCTGGAGTCGATCGACGACAGCCCCAAGCCGTTCTCGTGGCGGCTGAGCCCCCGCATGATCAGGCTGTTCATCCTCGGTTCCGAGCGCTCCGACGGGCTCGACCGGGAAATCTCCCAGAAGTGGTTCGGCGACCGCAGCTTCGTCGAGCGCAGCATCGTGACCCTGGCCTCCGACCGGGGCCTGCTGCTGATCGGCGACCCGGGCACCGGCAAGAGCTGGCTGGCCGAGCTGCTGGCCGCGGCCATCTGCCGCAACTCCACGCTCGTGGTCCAGGGCACGGCGGGCACGACGGAAGACCACATCAAATACTCCTGGAACGTCTCCATGGTCATCGCCAAGGGCCAGTCCCGCCAGTCGATGATCCCCTCGCCGATCATGACGGCGATGGAGAAGGGCGTGATCGGCCGCTTCGAGGAGCTGACCCGCTCGACCAGCGACGTGCAGGACGCGCTGATCTCGATCCTGTCGGAGAAGTACGTCTCCATCCCCGAGCTCGACGACGACAACATCGTCTTCGCCCAGCCCGGCTTCTCCATCATCGCCACCGCCAACAGCCGCGACCGGGGCGTCAACGACCTGTCCTCGGCCCTCAAGCGCCGCTTCAACTTCGTCCGCATCCCCGTCGTGACGAACAAGAAGAGCGAGGCGGAGATCGTCCGCTTCCGCACCGAGGAGCTGCTGCGCCGGCACAAGATCGAGCTGGACCTGCCGCCGACGCTGCTGGACATCCTGCTGCAGAGCTTCGCCGACCTGCGCTCGGCCGCCGCGTCGGCCACCAGCGACGACGAGAAGCTGGAGTCGGCGCTGTCCACGGCCGAGCAGATCGGCGTGCTCGAGGACGCCATCCTGCACAGCAACTTCTTCGGCGACCGCGTGCTGCGCGCGCAGACCCTCGCCGGCTCGCTGGTCGGCTCGCTGGCCCGGCGCAGCCCCGAGGACCTCGCGATCCTCAACAAGTACTGGCACGGCGTCGTCGAGCCCCGCAGCAAGAAGGAGGGCGGGGAGTGGCCGGAGTTCCTCGAGGGCGGCCGCGAGGCCATCGCCACCCTCTCATGACCGGCCAGACGAGCCCGTTCGGCGCGCTGCGCGAGCAGCTCCTCGACGCCGCCGCCGCGTTCGCCGGCAGTCCCGTGGCCGTGTCGGACATCCTGTCCGGCCTGGTCGACGACGTGGACCGGGCGCTGCGCGAGGAGCTGGAGATCTTCCCGGTCTGCCACCACTCGCCGGCCTCGGCGCTGGCGATGGTGCGCAGGCTGCGGGAGAAGCAGCCGAAGGTCATCTACCTGGAGCTCTGCGAGGACCTGCAGCCGCTGCTGACCGAGCTGCGCAACTGCCGGCTGCCGGTGGCGGTGCAGGCGTTCGCGACCCAGATCGACGGCTTCCCGCCGTCGTGGGCGCCGCTCAGCGTGGTGGCGCCCATCACGGAGGCGTCCGCCGAGTACCAGGCCATCTCGTACGCGCTGGAGACCCCGGGCGTCGAGCTGGTGCTGGTCGACCGCTCGACGGACCACGTCTTCCAGTGGGCGCCGAACGAGGAGCCCGGCAAGAAGGAGCACGCCGAGGAGGCCGGCCTGCACGGCGACGCGGTGGGCGTCGAGCTCGGCGACCTGCGCCCGCGCTTCGCCGAGCTGGAGGAGCACCTGCTGCACCACGGCAAGGTGCGCCACTGGTCCGAGTGGTGGGACCAGTACGTCGAGCAGCCGCTGTCGGGCGCCGACTACGACACCTACCGCCAGGTCATGGTGCTGATCGGCAGCCTGTTCCGCCGCCTCGACCGCGACGGCGGCCGGCGGCGCGTGGACGAGGACCGCGAGCGCTACATGTGGACCAGGATGCGCGAGCACCTGGCCGCCTCGGGCGCCGACCCGGCCGACTGCCTGTACGTGTGCGGCGCCTTCCACGCCGCCAGCCACGTCGAGCAGTTCGGGCTGAGGTCCACGGCGACCTTCGAGATCACCCCGCGAACCGGCACGAAATGGCTGTACGGCCTCATCCCGTCCAGCCACTCGGCCATCGAGGCCCAGTTCGGGCTGGCCTCCGGCTCGGTGTCGATCGCGGCGGCGACCTGGGACAAGTCGCTGACCCGCAGCAAGCTGACCCCATTCCAGCTGGCAGGGCAGAGAGGCACGCGCAAGCGCGCCGGAGCTCGGGCCAAGCTGCCCGCGCCCGTCCCCCAGGGCGAGGTGGCCGACCGGCTGACCGGGTTCCTGTCGAAGCCGCCCGCGCTCGACGAGCTGGACGAGGCCGAGCTGCTCGGCTGGAGCGTGGAGATCGTCCGGCTGGCCCGCCGCAACGGCTACCTGGCCAGCACCGCCGACGCGATCGCCGTGTTCGAGACCTCGATCCTGCTCGCCGGCATGCGCAACCGGGCCAGGCCGACCCCGTACGACTTCCAGGACGCGGCCGTCACCTGCATCGAGAAGGACGTCGTGCCGGGCCGCCGCGACGTGCGGCGGCTGTGCGAGATCATGCTCGGCGGCGACCGCGTCGGCGAGGTCGGCTACGACGCCCTGCCGCCGCTGGCGCGCGACGTGTACGACCGGCTCGCGCCGCTCAAGATGGACCTGGAGAAGCGCACGATCCAGCGGGCGCTGCTCGACCTCAACGCCAACCCGGAGCTGGTGCCCTGCTCCGACCTGCTGTGGATGCTGCGCTACCTGCTGCCGTCGGACGCCGTGCGCCCCATCATGGGTGAGCGCAGGCTGGGGGAGCGCTCGATCCAGGAGAGCTGGGACGTGGCGTTCGGCAAGCACCAGCGCTCGATCATCGAGCTGGGCTACGAGGGCGTCACCATCGAGCAGGTGATGGAGCAGCGGCTGCGCCGTTCGGTGTGGGACCCCAAGGCCACGGCGGCCGTCGCGCTGGCGGCCGTCGAGGACGCGGTGCTCTTCCTCGGCAGCCGCCGCTTCGCCGACGAGCTGGGGCAGCGGGCCGTGGAGCTGCTGGCGAGCGAGCGGAGCGTGGACGACGCGCCTGAAGTGCTGCGCAGGATCCGGCGGCTGATGTCCTACTACCGCGCCCACGAGCCGGAGCTGCCGGCCTGGTGCGAGGAGTTCGCGACCTCCGGCTACGCGCATTACTGCACCCTGCTGCCGACGGCCTTCGTGGACGACGACACGGGGGCGCGGCAGGTCGGGGCCATGCTGGGGTTCCTGTTCTCGATGGAGAGCCTCGCGCTCTCGCTGGGCTGCGACCGGGCCCAGCTGGAGCTGGCCGTGCAGCAGTCGCATCCGGAGGCGCCGGACAAGGTGGCGCTGCTGTGGGCGGCGCGGACCCAGCTCGGGCTGCTGCCGCTGGCCGAGCTGCGGGCGCGGTGCGACGAGCTGCTGGCCAACCCGCTGGTGGTCCCGTCGTTCCCGCTCTACATCCTGGGGTTCGTCCAGGCGATGGAGCCCGTTCCCGCCCTGTCGGGGTTCGTGGTGGAGGTGATCTCGAAGGCGTTCGGGCAGCTGCCCGACCGGGTGCTGCTGCCGTGGCTGCCGAAGCTGATCACGACGCTGCGGGACCAGGCGGGCGAGCTGATGCCGGTGCTCGTACGCGAGGCCGGGCGCACGTTCCCCGGCACGCTGGCCGCCGTGGACGGCTGGGTGCCGCCGTGGACGGCGCGTCCCGCCGCCGCGGCACCGGCCGGGTCGGGGCCGGTCGCGTCGGGGCCCGTAGCCGAGCTGCTCCTGGGGCATCCGGCCGCGTGTGACGCGGTGGCGGGGCTGCTCGGCTGCGAGGGCTCGTGGCAGGCCCCGGCGCCGGGGCGCGGGGAGGTCGCCGCGCTCCTGGCCGGCCACCCGGAGCCCGCTCTGGCGGTGGCGGGCCTGCTCGCCTGACGCTGCGGGCGGCCCCGTCAGGTACGGGGCCGCCCGCGCTCTCCGGGAGATGAATCACCGGGAAACAGCGCATGACGTTTCTCTGACCAGGGCAAATATGTCCATTTATGTCGCCCTCCGGGGTAATCCACGAGGGCCTTCCGAATCGTAGTATCCGGTGCTACAGCTCCTGCGCGATTCGAAGAGGGAACCAGTGTCGCGTCCGCAATCGGGGGACCACCTCGGCCAGATCGCCGCCTACCGCCTCATCCGGTTCCTCGGCGAGGGCGGGCAGGGCGTGGTCTACGTGGGCCTGAGCCCGTCGGGCGACGAGGTCGCGATCAAGGTGCTGCACGCCCGGCTCTCGGACGATCCCGAGGCGCGGCGCAGGTTCTTCAGGCAGGTGGACCTCGCCCGCCGGGTCGCCCCGTTCTGCACCGCGCGGGTGCTGGACATGGGAATGCAGGCCGACCGGCCGTACATCGTGAGCGAGTACGTACGCGGCGAGTCCCTCGAACGCGCGGTCAGGCAGGACGGCCCCCGCACCGGCGGCGGGCTGGAACGGCTCGCGGTCGCCACGGCGACGGCGCTGGCCGCCATCCACCGCGCCGGGGTCGTCCACCGCGACCTGAAGCCGGGCAACGTCATCCTCGGGCCCGAGGGCCCCGTGGTCATCGACTTCGGCATCTCGCGCGCGCTCGACCACGCCGTCACGCAGACCGGGGCGTTCGGCACGCCCGGGTACATGGCGCCCGAGCAGGTGAGCGGCGGGGAGGTGGGGCCGGCGGCGGACGTGTTCAGCTGGGCGGCCACGATGGTGTTCGCGGCGACGGGGCGGCGGGCGTTCGCCGGGGAGTCGGTGGCGGCGGTGCTGCACGCGCTCCTGTACGACCCGCCCGACCTGTCCGGAGTGCCCGCCCCGCTCCGGTCGCTGGTGACCACGTGCCTGGACAAGAACCCCGCCCGGCGGCTCACGGCGGACGACCTGGTCCGCGCCCTGACCGGCGGCGACACCCTGACCCTGCCGGCCGCTCCCGAGCCTGACTTCGAGGGCACGCCATCCCGCCGGGTGCCGCGCCGCGCGGTGCTGGCCGTCGGAGCGGCCGCCGCGGCAGCGGCCGTGGCCGTGGCGATGTGGCCGCGCGAGCGGGATCCGGTACGTCCGGCCGCCCCCGCCCTCCGGTTCGGTGCGGAGCTCGGCAAGCCCCTGACCGGCCACACCAACGACGTGCGGGCGGTGTCCCTGGGCACCCTCGACGGCGTCCCCGTCACCCTGACCGGCTCGGACGACGAGACCGCCCGCCTGTGGAACCTCCGCACCTCCCAGCAGATCGGCCGGCCGCTCGCCGGCCACACCGAATGGGTCAGATCGGTCGTCCTCGACCAGCTCGACGGCGTGCCGATCGCCGTCACCGCCAGCGACGACGACACCGCCCGCGTCTGGGACCTGCCCGCCGGCGGGTCCCGCGTCCTGGCCGGGCACGAGGGCGACGTCAAGTGCGTGGCGACCGGCCGGATCGGCGGCCGGCACGTCGCCGTCACCGCCTCCACCGACGGCACCGCCCGCGTCTGGGACCTGCGTACGGCCAAGGAGTACGGCAAACCGCTGACCGGCCACGAGGGCGGCGTGTGGGCGGTCACCGTCGGCCAGGCGGCCGGCACGACCGTGGCCGTCACCACCGGCGACGACGGGACCGTGCGCGTCTGGGACCTGGCCGCCAGGAAGCAGCTCGGCCGGTCGCTGACCGGCCACTCCGGCTGGGTGCGGTCGGTGGCGCTGGGCTTCATGAACGGCACGCCCGTGGTGGTCACCGGCGGCGAGGACATGACCGCCCGCGTCTGGGACCTGATCGCCTGGAAGCAGCTCGGCGCCCCGCTCACCGGCCACACCGGCGTCGTGTGGTCGGTGGCGATGGGCAACCTCGACGGCACGCCCGTGGCGGTCACGGCCAGCGAGGACAGAACGGTACGCGTGTGGGACCTGAACACCAGGAAACCGCTCGGCGCCCCGTTCACCGGGCATTCCGACTGCGTCTGGTCGGTGGCGGTGGGCCTGCTCGACGGCCGGCCGGTGGCCGTCAGCGGCAGCCGCGACCAGACCGCCCGCACCTGGAACCTCGCCCCGGTCCGCTGACCGCGATCCGCGACGTTTCCGTGGTCAGGCACGCGCTCCGGCGGGCGTCCGCATCTCGCGTTCCATGCGCTGGAACTCCTGGGGCAGCTCCTCCCGCGTCTCCTCGATACGCACGGCGGTGCCGAGCGCGAACAGCGCGGGAGCCCACTGCCCGACGAAGATGCCCCACCGGTCGGCCCGGTCGATGCCGGCGCGCTCGTACTTGAGCGAGGCGGTCCAGGCCGCGACCGACAGCCCTATCGAGGCCAGGCCTGCCGCGTACAGCATGCTGGACCGGATCCCCATCTTGTGGAGCGTTCTGATCATGGCGTTCCCCCTGAGAGCGAGCGAATGTTGCTGCCTACGCCTCGCTGCCCGCGACGGGTGGACCGATGTGGCGGTTGCCGGAAGATTGACGTCCGGGGGTGGGGTCTTTGCTGTGTGGTCGCGGCTCACGCTCCGCCGTCGCGGGGCAGCGTCTCCCTGCGGTGGAGCGCGATGGCCAGGCCGATCCCCAGGGCGGCGGTCACCACCAGGAACGCCGGGCCGCCGCCGTAGCGGTCGCCGAGAGGGCCGGCCAGCGTCGCGCCCGCGGCACTGCCGATCTGCCCGGCGGTCGTCAGCCAGCCGAACAACGTGCTGCTGCGCCCGCCGGCGACCTGGGCCGCCAGGTGGTCGTTGGTGGCCAGCCACGGCGAGAGCGCGACGCCGAACAGGGTGATCGCAACGGCCATCGCCGCGATCGTGGTCGGCATGGCCAGTGGCAGCGAGGTCGCGGCGAGCGTTGCGAGCAGCCACAGGTAGCGGTCGCGCTGAGGACCGTGCGCGCCGCGCGCCGCCATGATCAGACCTCCGGCGAGGCTGCCGGCCGACCAGAGCGCGACCAGGAGGCCGGACTGGTGCGGCGCGCCGGCGTGGGCGGCGAAGGCGGGCAGGAGCACCCACATCGCGCCCATGCAGATCCAGTAGGCGAGGTAGGTGGCGCCGAGAGTGCGTACGGCGGGGATGGCCAGCAAGGACGGCCCGGCGGGGTGGACCCGGTGCGCCAGGGCGGGCACGAGCGCGATCCCGGCCGCCAGGGCGACCGCGCCGATCAGCGCGCTGGCGACGAGCGCGGCGGCGGGACCGGCGAGCGCCACCCAGCCGCTCACCCATAAGGGCGATCCGATGTAGACGGTCTCGACCGCGACGGCGTTGACGGCGTAGGCCCTGGACGGGTCGCCGGAGGAGGTGAGGTGGGGCAGCATCGAGCGGACGCTGCTGGAGATCGGTGGCGTGCACAGTCCCGACAGGGCCGCCGCGCCGATGGTCTGCAGCGGGCCGTGACTGGCCGCGAGGGCCAGCTCGGCGGCGAGGAAGAGCGTGCCTGAGACGATCAGAACGCGCCGGTCGCCGAAGCGCGGCAGGCCGCGCGACCACCACGGCGCCGACAGCGCCATGCCCGTGGCCGCCGCTCCACTGGCGAGTCCGGCAGTGGTGAAGCCGCCTGCCTCGGCTCCCACCAGCGCGATGAGCAGCGGCCGCATCGCGACGGGCAGTTGCGCGAGGTTGAGGCAGACAATCAGCCCGAAAAGGCATACATTCATAAGTTATGAATGAACGGGATCAGCATGCCGCAAACCTGCTGGGCGCATCCGCGCTGCTCGTGGCGGGTATGGTCCGGGAGGCGGTGACCGCCTCGGTCGGCGCGGGCGGCTCGCTGGGCGAGGCATTGATCGCCATCAAGGATCAGCCGGGCCGCACGGCGGACTGGCTGGCCACCGTGTTGCAGATCTCCCAGCCCGGCACGGCGCACCTGATCCGCCGGCTGACCGAGCAGGGGTGGGTCGTGCGCGGCAGCGAAGGACGCGCCCGCCCGCTGCGCCTCACCCCCGAAGGCGAGCGCGTGGCGGCGGCGGCGCTGGAGGCCCGGCAGGCCGTCGTGCAGCGGTTGGTCGATCGGCTGACCGGCGAGCAGCGCGAGCAGCTGGTGGCGATCGCCGGTGCGCTGCTCGGGCCGGAGGCGCGCAGCGAGGAAACGCTGGCCAGGCTGTGCCGGCTGTGCGACCGGGCCACGTGCTGCGAATGCCCCGTCTATGAGGGATTGCGGGGGTGATCGGCCGTTCCGGCACCGCGTGCGCAGCCCGCGCGGGCCGGCAGCCCGGCCGGCCCACGCGGTGTCCCTGCTGCCGGTGACGCATCCTTTCTCGTCGGCGCCTAAGCGCGATCACCGCTCACATCCGGAGATACGGGGAGGATGCGAGAGGGGTTCACGCTTGGCCGGAAGAATTGATCAGTGCAGCTCAGGCGGGGCGGCGTCGAAGACGAGGCGCGGCGGGTGACCGCCGAACAGCTCGCTGACGGTGACGAACCGGTAGCCCCGCCCGGCCAGCTTCCGCAGCACGCGCGGGATGGCCCGCACGGTCGTCGGGTGGATGTCGTGGAACAGGACGACACTGCCGGGCCGCACCGCCCTGAGCGCCCGGCGGGCCACCCTGGCGCTGCTGCGGTAGCGCCAGTCCAGGGTGTCCACGCTCCACAGCACCATCGGCCGGCCGGTCTGGCGGCGCACGGTGGCGTTGAACGCCCCGTACGGCGGGCGCACGAGCCGGGGCACCACGCCCGTGACCGCCCTGATCGCCTGGTCGGTGCGGCCGAGCTGGGAGCGCACCCGGGCGGGCGACAGCATCGTCAGGTCGGGGTGCGACCAGGTGTGATTGCCGATCTCGTGCCCGGCCGCGGCGGTGCGGTGCAGGACGCCGGGGTACGCCACGACGTTGCCGCCCACGACGAAGAACGTGGCGCGGGCGCGGTAGGCGGCCAGGTAGGCCAGCAGCGTGTCGGTGTAGGGGCCGGGGCCGTCGTCGAACGTGAGCGCCACGCACTTGACGCGGCGGCAGTCGACGCGGGGCCGCGGCCGGGCCTCGGTCCTGTCGTCGGGGGCGAACAGCGCCGCCGCACCCGGCACCGCACCCTGCGCGCCGGATGCCGCCGCGCTCGACGCCGCGCTCGACGCCGCGCTCGACGCCGCGCCCGACGCCGCGCTCGACATCGCGCCCGGTGGCGGCGCCGCGTGGGCGGCCTGGGAAGGCGCCGCCAGCGCGCTCGCGCCGCAGGTCATCGCCACCAGCACAGCCGTGGCGACCGTCCTGGCCGTCCCTCGCCTGGCCCCGCCCAGGAAGGGCGGGCGTGACCTCGCACCGATGTCCATCGATCCCCCTTGCGCGCCGCCCCCGGCGCGTCTTCCATAGTGACGACCCCGGTGGGGATCGTTCCACTGAGTACGACAACCGCCGCCCACTCCTGGTTCGCCGGAGACCGCTTTCCAGATGACGGAACCCGGGCGCGACCGGCCCTATGGGCTTGACAGGGGGGTGGGGCTGGTCTTGTCTCTACCCATCGGTGGTCTGGAGGGGAGCCCGGCATGCCTGCGATCCGACGGTCCGTCCTTGCCCTGATCGTCTCCGCCGCGCTGGTCGCCGTACCGGTCGATCCCGTCCTGGCCGCGGCCCCCGCGCCGGGCGCGCCCGGCACGCCCTCCCACTTCGGCCTGGCCCGCAAGGACTGCGTGGGCACGGCCACCGGCAGGACCTCCAAGGTCTGGTACACCGTCGCGGGCGGCGTCCTGTCCGACGTGTACGAGCCCACGATCGACAACACGAACGTCGAGACCATGCAGTTCGTCGTGACCGACGGCAAGACGTTCACCGAACTGCAGGCCCGCGACACCACGTACCAGGTGAGCACCGACCGTTCCGGCATGACCTGCACCATCACCTCCGCGAGCAGGAGCGGCCGCTACCGCCTGACCACCACCTACGTCACCGACCCCGACCGCGACGCCGTGGTGGTGCGCACCCGGCTCCAGCCCGCCGGCCTCCGGCTGTACGTGCGGCTGGACGCGAGCGTGAACGGCAACGGCGGCGGCGGGCAGCCCAACGGCGGCCCCGACACCGGCGTGGTCGACGGCCCCACCGGCGCCCCCGTGATCTCCGACGACAACACCGAGACCTCCGCCCCCGCCCGAGACTACGCCGTGCCCACCCACCTGGCGCTGCGGGCCGAGCGGCGGCTGCCGCAGGCGAGCGTCGGCTACGCGGGCACGTCCGGCGACGGTGCCGCCCAGCTCGACGCCGCCCGCGAGCTCACCCCCTACCCGCAGGCCCCGGCCGGGAACGTGGTCGCCACCGCCAGGCTGCCGATCGACGGGAAGGGCGAGGTGACGTTCGCGCTCGGGTTCGGGCGGACCAGGGCCGCCGCGCTGCGGACCGCGGGCGAGGCCGCCGCCCGGCCGTTCGAGAGCACCCGCGCCCGCTACGAGTCCGGCTGGGCCGCCTACGACGCGCGCCTGCGCAGAGCGCCGGGCGAGCACGCCGACCTCTACCGGCTGTCCGCGAACGTGCTCAAGGCCGGCGAGGACAAGACGTTCCCCGGCGCGGTCGTGGCGTCCCTGGCCAGCCCCTGGGGGCAGGCGGTGGGCGCGGGCGACCTGGTCGGCGGCAAGGCGGTCTACTTCGGCTCCTATCGCGAGGTGTTCGCCCGCGACCTGTACGAGGCGTTCACCGGCTTCCTGGCCGCCGGCGACGTGGCCACGGCCCGCGACACCGCCCGCTTCCTGCTGGAACGTCAGCAGCTGCCCGACGGCAGGATGCCACGCAACTCGCTGCTGAACGGCAGGCCGGCGCCCGACTCCGGCGGTGACCAGCTCGACGAGACCGCGTACCCGATCCTGATGGCCTACCAGTCGGGACTCACCGGGGTGTGGGAGCGCGTGCGGGCGGCGGCCGACTTCCTGGTGGCGCACGGACCGGCGTTCGGCGTGGAGCGGTGGGAGGAGCAGTCGGGCCACTCGCCGTCCACGATCGCGGCCGAGATCGCCGGGCTCGTCGCGGCGGGCGAGCTGGCCGCCCGGGCCGGCGACCAGGCCAGGGCCCGGATCTACCGGGACACGGCCGACCACTTCGCCCGCTCGATCAAGTCGTGGACGGTCACGACCACCGGCCCGTACGCCGCGCGCTACTTCCTGCGCCTGTCACGCGGCGGCGACCCGAACGCGGCGGAGTCGTACAACCTGGGCAACGGCGGTCCCACCGAGGACCAGCGGAGGGTGGTGGACGCGGGCTTCCTCGAGCTCACCCGGCTCGGCATCCTGCCCGCCGACGACCCCGACGTGCTGGCCAGCCTGCCGGTGGTGGACCGCGTGCTCAGGCGTACGACGGCGAGCGGCCCCGGCTGGTACCGCTACGGCTCCGACACCGCGGGCACCGAGGACGGCTACGGCGACTGCCACGAGCCCGACCCCACCTCGTGCGCGCCGTCGGGCCGGCCCTGGCCCACCGGCAACACGGGCTCCGGTCACGTGTGGCCGGTGCTCGCGGGCGAGCGGGCCGAGCAGGCGCTCCAGACCTGTGATGGATCCGCAGCGGAGCGAGGACATCCATCACAGACCTCCGAGCAAGGCTCGGCAATCAGACGCTGTGACTCGAGGACGGCGGCCACGCTGCTGGCGGCCATGCGGGCCATGTCGTCGGGCACCGGCCTGATCCCCGAGCAGGCGTGGGAGAACCCGGACCTGGCCGCCTCGCCGTACGGCACCGACCCGGCCACCGCCTCGATCGGGTTCCGCGACGGCGGCCCGGCGGGCTCGGCGTCCCCGCTGACCTGGGCCCAGGCCCAGGTCGTCCGGCTGGTCCTGGCGCTCGGCTCCACCCGCCCCGTCGAGCAGCCGGACGTCGTACGGCTCCGCTACGCCGCCCGCGGCCTGCCCCAGGCGGCCCCGCTGGCCGTCACCGCCCCCGCGGACGGCACGGCGGTCGCGGGCACGTCGGCGACCGTGGCGGGCACCGCGTCACCGGGGGCGCGGGTGGAGGTCGCGGCCACGCCCGTCGACACCGGCGCGCCCACCCGGGTCGTCTCCGTACGCGCCGGGTCGGACGGCGCCTTCACCGCCCAGGCACCCGTGTCGTTCGGCGAGGTCGTGCTCACCGTGACGGCCACCGCACCGGACGGCCGCACCGCCTACGCCCGGCGCACGGTCGTCGGGGACATCGTGGGCGCCACGACCGTGCTCGACGTGGCCGATCCGGAGGGCGACGACAACGGGCCCGGCACGTACGCGTACCCGACCGCCGGGGACTTCCACCCCGGGGCGTTCGACCTGCGCAGGTTCCAGGTGATCACGGACGCGACGACCGTCTACCTGCGGGCCGAGCTGCGCGATCTCAGCCCGACGTTCGGCAACCAGATGGGCGCCCAGCTGCTCGACGTCTACGTACAGGACCCGGCCGTGGCCACGCGGTCGGACGGCGCGGCGTTCCCCCAGCGCAACTACCGCCTGGGGGACGCCTGGTCGCAGCGGGTGGAGGTGCAGGGCTTCGCGGCCCCGGTCTGGGTGACGGCCGCGGGCGCGGCCCAGGCGGGCGCGGCCGTGCGCTCGTCCGGGACGGCGCGGACCATCACGGTCGCCCTGCCCAGGGCCGCCTTCGGGACGCCCGGCCCCGGGTGGCGCTTCGCCGTGGTGCTCGCCGGGCAGGACGGCTTCAGCGCCGACCAGGCCCGGGGGTTCGCGGCGACGCCGCAGCCGTACCAGTTCGGCGTCTGCGCCCAGGGCGGCACCGGGCCGCTGTGCTCGGCAGACCCCGGCACGGTGCCCAAGGCGCTCGACGTGCTCGTCCCCGCGGGGCAGTCCCAGGCGGACGTGCTCAACCCGCTCCTCGGTCCGGTCACGGTCCCCGCCGTCGCGGTGCCGTGACGAACCCTGCGGCGCGGCGGGCCCGTCAGCGGGACCAGGAGCGCTGGACGGCGTCGTGGACGCGGCGGCGGGCCGGGGGAGGCACGTCGCCATCGGCCGCCACCGGGAGGGCGGGCCGCGCGGGCGGCACGAGCACGGCGGACTCCTCGTCCGTCACCGGCCGTTCGATCTCGGTGAACGCGCCGTCCGCGCCGCGCACGATCACGCCGGTCTCCACCCCGTGCGCCACCGTGTGCCGGTCGCGCGCCAGCAGCCCGAGGCAGATCCTGCGGGCGATCACGAACCCCAGCACCGGCCCCGCGACCACCAGGGCCCGGAAGATCCACGTGGTCGCGTAGAGCGAGATGTGGAAGGTCGAGGAGAGCAGGTCGTTGCCGCCGGCCAGCCAGAGCACGCCGTAGTAGACGATCCCCGCGACCCCGAGGCCCACCCGGACCGGCGCCTCGCGCGGCCGGTCCAGCAGGTGGTGGATCGCGTGGTCCCGGGTGATCCACCGCTCCACGAACGGGTACACCGCCAGCGCCGTGAACAGCAGTCCGGGCGCCCCCAGGGCCGGGATCAGCACGCTCATGGTCACCGTGTGCCCGAAGACCGTGAACTCCCACGGCGGCATGATCCGCAGCGCGCCTTCGAGGAAGCCCATGTACCAGTCGGGCTGCGAGCCGGCGCTGACCGTGCTGGGCGCGTACGGGCCGTACAGCCAGATGGGGTTGACCTGGAACACCGTGGCCAGCGCCGCCACCACCGCGAGCACCCACAGGAAGAACACCGTCGTCTTGGCCAGGAACGCCGGGAAGAACGGCGCGCCCCGCACCACCCCGTCGTTCAGCCCCTTGGCCCTGAACTGGGTGTGCGTCTGCCGCCACGTGAGCACCACCGCGTGCAGCGGCAGGAGCACGAGCAGCAGCCCGGGGATCAGCAGCACGTGCAGGCTGAACAGCCGGGAGATGATGTCCTCGCCGGGGAACTCGCCGCCGAACAGGAACATCGCCAGGTACGTGCCCACCAGCGGCACCGAGATCGTGACCCCGTGCAGGATCCGCAGCCCCGCGCCGGACAGCAGGTCGTCGGGGAGCGAATATCCGAACAATCCGTTGAGCATCACCAGCCCGAACAGGGCCACGCCGATCAGCCAGTTCAGGTCGCGCGGCTTGCGGAAGGCGCCGGTGAAGAAGTTGCGCAGCAGGTGGATGACGATGGCGCCCAGGAAGACGAGGGTGGCCCAGTGGTGCATCTGCCGCATCAGCAGGCCGCCGCGCACCTCGAAGCTGATGTCCAGCGTGGAGGCGTACGCCTGGCTCATCTGGACCCCGCGCAGCGGCACGTAGGCGCCGTCGTAGACCACTTCCTCCATGGTCGGCTTGAAGAAGAACGTGAGGAAGACTCCCGTGAGCAGGACGACCACGAACGCGTACAGCGCGATCTCGCCCAGCAGGAAGGTCCAGTGATCGGGAAAGACCTTCCGCATCGCCTTCTTCAGGAACCCGGCCCCGCCGATCCGATCGTCGAGCGCCTGGGCCAGTGAGCTGACCTTCATCGTCACCCCGCCTATGACTGGATGGGTATGTCACAGACAAGACGGAATGGGGCGGGAAAATGTGACAGTCAGGCGAAACGTTCTACGGTGACCGGAATCAGGCCCTGCTCGCGGATCGCCTGCCGGTGGTGGTCCAGCAGCGCCCCGAGCAGGCCCGCCGGGGCGCTCCCGAGGCGTACGGTCACGTCCACGCACCACGCGATGCCCGCGCCGATGCTGCGCAGCTCCCAGGCGAAACCGTCGCCCGACGCCCGGCCCGCCACGCGCGGGTCGTCGGCGGGCTCCAGGCGCAGGGCCGCGCGGGCGTTCGCCAGGCCGTCCGCGTCGAAGTCGCCCGCGAACAGGATGCGGTAGCGGCGCGCGTCCGGCGACGAGCCCAGGTCGAGCGGGGCGGCCGTGGGCAGGGGCTGGCGCTGCCGGAAGAGCCCGCGCAGCCGCTCCTCCTCGGGCAGCTCGCCCCCGCCGAGCCGCGCGTACGCCCGCGCCGCCGCGCGCCGGTCCACCGGGGTCGCCAGCGCGCGGAGCCGGGCGTCGGAGCGCAGCTCGCGGCTCACGTCGGGGGAGGGGTACCACCTGCCGCTCTCCGGGCTCCACCCGGCGCTGTCGATGCCGGCGGCGGTGTAGTCCTGGTGGAGGGCGAACTCCTCCACGAGGATTCCGTCGGGGCCGGAGATCAGGTAGTAGTCCATCCGCCCCATGATTGTCCGGGGCGGAGGGCACGGCAATCTCCCACGCGCGCCGCATGCCCGCAGCCGTCGGGGGCAGAACTGCACGGGGCTATAGAAATGCCGTCGTAATGTGAAATGTCCCTATTTGTCAGGTTCTGGGAGGCATCAGCGATGCGGAACGGCCGGACCCTACTCGCCGGCACCTTCGCCACGGCCCTGCTCCTCGTCGCCGGCTGCAGCTCGGACGGCTCGGGCGGCGGCCCGGGCGCGCCCGCCAAGTCGCAGGAGCAGGGCCCGGTGGCCAAGCTGTCGATCACCCCGGCGAACGGCACGAAGAAGGTGGCCCCCGACACGGGGGTCAGCGTCAAGGCCACCGACGGCAAGGTCACCAAGCTCACCGTCGCCGACGCCAAGGGCCGCGAGGTACGCGGAGCCCTGGGCGCGGACGGGACGTGGCGTCCCGCGTGGCCGTTGCGGCCCTCGACGGCGTACACGGTGAGCGCGCAGGCCACCGGCACGGACGGCAAGCCCGTCACCGCGCGGTCCACGTTCACCACGCTCAAGCCGAAGCGGGTGCTGGAGAGCGGCATGTCCCCGCTGGACGGTGAGAAGGTCGGGGTCGGCATGCCCGTCCAGCTCCTGCTGTCGCAGCCCGTGACGGCCAGGAGCGACCGGGCCGCGGTCGAGCGGTCGCTGGAGGTGCGGATGTCCAAGCCGGTCGAGGGCGCGTGGAGCTGGGTGAGCGACCGCGAGGTCCAGTTCAGGCCGCGCGAGTACTGGCCGGTCGGGGAGAAGGTCACGGTGGTCGCGCACCTGGCCGGGCTGCGGGCGGGGCGGGACGTGTGGGGCACGAAGGACCGCAGCCTGACGTTCACGGTCGGTGACGAGCACATCACCAAGGTCAGCAACGCCACCCACGAGGCGGTGGTGCGGAAGAACGGCGAGGTCGTCAAGACCATCCCGGTCAGCCTGGGCAAGCCCGGGGACGACAGCTGGTCCGGCGTCATGATCGCTCAGGAGAAGGCCGCGGAGACCATCATGGACTCGGCCACCATCGGCAAGCCTGGCGAATACCGCATCCGCACCAAGTGGAACGTCCGGATGACCTACAGCGGCACCTTCTTCCACGCCGCCCCCTGGTCGACCGGTGCGCAGGGCAACAGCAACGTCAGCCACGGCTGCGTCAACGCCAGCCCGGCCAACGCCCGCTGGTTCTACGAGTTCACCCAGCGAGGGGACATCATCGAGGTCAAGGGCACCTCGCGGAAGCTGCAGTTCGGCAACGGGCCGACGCCGTGGGCGAAGTCGTGGGACGACTGGCTGGCGGGCAGCGCCCTGGGCAAGCCGATCAATGGCTAGTCGCCCTGTTTACGTCACCATCCGGGCCGGGCATGGTCTGGGAGGCACACTGGAAGTGTCATCACCTTCGAGGGAAGGGCGTTGTGATACTGCGTGCCGAATGACGGAATCGGACGGGGAATGGCCCGGCTTCCCGCCGTG
Source organism: Nonomuraea jabiensis (assembly GCF_014204795.1). Classification (GTDB taxonomy): domain Bacteria; phylum Actinomycetota; class Actinomycetes; order Streptosporangiales; family Streptosporangiaceae; genus Nonomuraea; species Nonomuraea jabiensis. The sequence continues at coordinate 5,923,268 of NZ_JACHMB010000001.1, forward strand.
GCCCTGTGGCTGCTGATCTGGGTCCTGAACGCCTACGAGTTCCTGCTGACGATCTAGGCGCCCGTCCCCGGGACCACCAGGCCGGACTCGTACGCGACGACGACCAGCTGCGCCCTGTCGCGCACGCCGAGCTTGGTCATCGACCTGCTCACGTGGGTCTTGGCGGTGGCACCGCTGATCACCAGGTGCTCGGCGATCTCCTCGTTGGACATGCCCCGGGCCACCAGGGTCACGATCTCGCGCTCGCGGCCGGTCAGGCGGTCGAGGCCGGGCGCGGGGGTGGGCCGGGGAGGGGTGCTGACGTACTCCTCGATGAGGCGGCGGGTCACCGAGGGCGACAGGAGCGCGTCGCCGCGGGCGGCCACCCGCACCGACTGGAGCAGGTCGCCGGGCTCGATGTCCTTGAGCAGGAAGCCGCTGGCCCCGGCCCGGAGGGCGGCGAAGACGTACTCGTCGAGCGCGTAGTTGGTGAGGATGACCACGCGGACGCCGTCGAGGTCGGGGGCGGCGCCTATCCTGCGGGTGGCCTGGATGCCGTCGAGCAGCGGCATGCGCACGTCGAGCAGCGCCACGTCCGGGAGCAGGCGCCTGGCCAGCTCCACGGCCTCCACGCCGTTGGCCGCCTCGCCGACCACGGTGATGTCGTCGGTGAGCTCCAGCAGCGCCCGGAAACCCGCCCGGATCAGCGGCTGGTCGTCCGCCAGCAGAACCCTGATCACCCCTGGACCCGCCGTCACGCCGGGCCCACCGCCCGCCCCGTCGGACGCCGTCATGCCGGGACCGTCACCGCCCCCATCGGCCCTCGTCATGCCGGGACCCGGACGGGCAGCTCGGCGCGGACCGCGAAGCCGCCGTTCTCGTGGGGGCCCGCGGTGAGCGAGCCGCCGATGGCGACCGCGCGCTCGCGCATCCCGATCAACCCCATCCCCGGCCCGGCGGTGCCCGCCTCGCCGTCGTTCTCCACCCGCAGCACGATCCGCGCCGGATCGTATTCGACCGCGACCGTGACCGTCGCGGCGCCCGCGTGGCGCAGCACGTTGGTCAGCGCCTCCTGGGCGATGCGGTACGCGGCCCGGTCCACCTCGGGCGGCAGCGCGTACGGCGTGCCGGCCACGGTGTGCGCCACCCGCAGCCCCGCGCTCTCGGCCCTGGAGACCAGGCGCGGCAGCCTGGACAGCCCCGCCTCCTCCGGCTCGCTCTGGCGCAGCACGCCCAGCGTGGCCCGCAGCTCGCGCATCGCCTCGTGCCCCGACTCCTTGATCGCGGCCAGCGACTCCCTGGCCCGCGCCGGGTCGCGCTCCAGCAACTGCATGGCCACCGCCACCTGGACGTTGACCACGGAGATGCTGTGGGTGAGCGAGTCGTGCAGCTCCTGCGCGATCCACAGCCGCTCCTCGCCGGCCCGGCGCAGCGCCGCCTCCTCACGGGTGCGCTCGGCCTCCTCGGCGCGCTGCTCCACGGCCCGCAGGTAAGCCCGGCGGTGCCCGGCCAGCTCGCCGATCACCACCATGGCCACCAGCCACCCGCTCAGCAGCCCCGTCCAGCTCCCCGGGGGCGGATCGTCCTCGGCGATCGCCATGAGCCCGTACACGCCCGCGGCCAGCGCCACCGACAGCCAGATCGCCGCCCTGCGGCGGCCGAGCGCGGCCAGCGTGTAGATCGAGGCCAGCGCGGGCGCGGAGGTGAACACGCCCGGGTAGTGCAGCGCGTAGTAGACGACCCCGGCGGCCGCCGCGACCACGCCCGCCGCCAGCGGCGCGGTGCGCCGGAAGGCCAGCGTCAGCGACGCGACCACGATCAGCGTCAGGCCCATCGGGTCGAGCGGGCGCTCCAGCGGGCCGGTCCACGAGAGGTTCGCGTACGTCCCTCCCGTGATCGCCGCCAGGGCGGCCGCCGCGACGAGGGCGTCCGTTCTCCGGCTGTCCATGCTGACAAGGTAGGCGACCGGGCCCGGGCCGGTCGTCGCCCCACGGTCGTATGTTCGCGGCCCTGGTGCAGGCCAGGCGTCATCCCACGGTCGTACGTCCGCGGCCCCGGACGGGCGGCGTACTCCACGGGGCGTATGCCGGGAAGCCCTCCCCCGTGGGACGCGGCTCCAGGGGGCCTGCCTGGAGCATTCCGTGCATGACCGCAACACCCTCCCCTCCACCCGGCTGGATCGTCTGGTCGCTGCGGGTGCTCGCCACCGCGCACCTGGCCGGAGTGCTCGGGCAGGCCGCGCTGGCCGGGTTCTTCGCCACCGGCGACGTCGACCTGCTGGCCTGGCACCAGAACAACGCCGGGTTCACGCACGCCCTGCTCTACCTGCAGCTGGTGGCGGCCGTCCTGCTGTGGCGGCCGGGGCGGGGGCCGGGCCGGCCCGCTCTGGCCAGCCTGGGGCTCGTGGCGCTGGAGACGGCGCAGGTGGCGCTGGGGCAGTGGCGGGTGCTGGGGCTGCACTTCCCGATCGGCATGGCGATCTTCGGGCTGTCCGCCGTCTTCACCGTCTGGACCTGGCGGGCGTTCCGCCGCCGCGGAGCCGGCGCGGACGTCTCAGCCGGCGCCGACCGCCCGAGCGCCGCATGAGCGCCCTGACCAGGCGAGGGTTCCTCGGGGTGCTGGGCGGGGCCGCGCTGGCCGCCGCCGGGTGCGCCGAGATCTCGGGAGAGCTGCTGCGCAGCCGGCTCACCCTGCCCCGGCCGTTCACCGTGCCGCTCCCGATCCCCGAGGTCGCCCGCCCGGTACGCCCCGGCCGCTACGAGGTGACGCAGCGGGCCGCCCGGATCGAGATCATCCCCGGCACCACCACCGAGGTCCTGGGCTACGGCGGGACGTTCCCCGGGCCCACGTTCGACCTGCGGCGCGGCAGCCGCGTCACGGTCGCCGTGCGCAACGAGCTGAGCGTGCCCACCTCCACCCACCTGCACGGCGGCGTCACTCCGCCCGGCTCCGACGGCTACCCCACCGACCTCGTGGCACCCGGAGGCGGCGCGAAGGACTACGACTACCCGCTGGAGCAGCGGGCCGCCACGCTGTGGTACCACGACCACCGGATGGACTTCACCGGGCCGCAGGTGTGGCGGGGGCTGGCCGGGATGGCGCTGGTGCGCGACGAGGAGGAGGACGCGCTGCCGCTGCCGAGAGACGAGCGGGAGCTGCCGTTGATGATCTGCGACCGGGCGTTCGACGAGGACGGCTCCTTCCGGTACCCGAGCCCGCCCGGCGCCGGTCACGCCGGTCACCGAGGTCACATGATCCCGGTCGGGGGCGACTACATGGAGGGCGTCGAGGGCGACGTGATCCTCGTCAACGGGGCGCCCTGGCCGGTGGCCGAGGTGACGGCCACCCGCTACCGGCTGCGGCTGCTGAACGCCTCGAACGCCCGCCGCTACCGGCTCCGGCTCGCCCCCGGCGGCCGGTTCACGCAGATCGGGAGCGACTCCGGCCTGCTGGCCGCGCCCGTCACGCACGACGAGCTCCCGATCTCGCCGGGCGAGCGGTACGACGTGGTGGTGGACTTCTCCGCCTACCCCGTGGGCAGCGCGGTCACCCTCGTCAACACCCTCGCCGGCGGCCCCGCCCGCAACGTCATGCGCTTCGTCGTCGCCCGCCGGGCCGCCGACGACACCGCCGTACCGGCCGTGCTGTCCCGCCCGCCCGGGCGCGTGGCGCCCGTGACCACCCGCGGGTTCGACTTCCGCAGATCGTCGGAGGGGGTCTGGACGATCAACGGCCGCCCCTACCGGCCCGGCGTCCCGCTGGCCCGCCCCCGGCTGGGCACCGCCGAGGTCTGGCGCCTGTCCAGCGACTTCCACCACCCCGTACACGTCCACCTGGCCCATTTCCTGGTGCTGGCCAGGAACGGCCGGGCCCCCGCCGCCTCGGACGCGGGGTGGAAGGACACCGTGGACGTGCGCCCGTACGAGGTGGTGGACGTGCTGGCCCGCTTCGACGGCCACCGCGGCCGGTACATGCTCCACTGCCACAACCTGGAGCACGAGGACATGGCGATGATGGCCGACTTCGAGGTGATCTGACCCGCCAGAAGCCTGCCCGGCCGGGTAGGGAAGACTCTCATCAGACTCGTCTGATGAGAATGAGGAGCAGGCATGCACATCGTACGGTTCGTCAGCCCTTTGACCGACGCTCCCGCGGTCGGCGTCGACGACGGCGAGCAGGTGGTGGAGCTGGCCGGCGTCACGACCGTGGCCGAGCTGCTGCGGCTCCCGGTCGAGGGGCTGCGCGAGCGGCTGGCGGGGGTGGACGGGCCGGGCCACCCGTCCGCGTCCGTGCGGCGGCTCGCGCCGGTGGACGGGCTGATGGAGGTCTGGGCGGCCGGCGTGACGTACCGGCGCTCGCGCGAGGCGCGGGTGCTGGAGAGCGAGCGCGCCGCCGACGTGTACGAGCTGGTCTACGACGCCGAGCGCCCGGAGCTGTTCTTCAAGTCGGTGGCCTGGAAGGTCTCAGGTGACGGCGGGCGCATCGCGGTGCGGTCGGACTCCGAGATCGACGTGCCGGAGCCGGAGCTCGGCCTGGTGCTGAACACGGCCGGGGAGATCGCCGGCTACACGGTCGTCGACGACGTGAGCTCGCGCACCATCGAGGGCGTCAACCCGCTGTACCTGCCGCAGGCCAAGATCTACCTGGGCGCGTGCGCGGTCGGCCCGGCGATCAGGCCGGTGTGGGAGGTGTCCGACCCGTACGCGCTGGACATCACGCTCACGATCGCCAGGGGCGGCGAGACGGTGTGGGACGGCAAGGCGTCCACGTCGGGCCTGCACCGGCGCCTCGACGAGCTGGCGGGCTACCTGTTCCGCGCCGACTCCTTCCCCGACGGCGCCGTGCTGGCCACCGGCACCAGCCTGGTGCCCGACCTGCCGTTCACGCTGCAGGACGGCGACGCGGTGACGATCGGCATCGCCGAGGTCGGCACCCTGACGACCACCGTGGTCAGGGGCCTGGAGGCCATGCGCCGCCCGGTGTGAGCCCCGCCGCCGCCCTCCTCGGGAGGAGGAGGGCGGCGGCCCGGGGTCAGTCGCGGTAGGTGCGGACGTAGTCGAATTTCGCGAGGGCTCCCGACCGGTTCATCGAGATCAGCCCGATCCTGAGCGGCCCCTTCGCCGGAAGGGTCCACACGCCGTTGCGCACCCAGCGCCGGCCGTCCCGGCTGGTCGCCGCCCGCACCTCGTTCTCGCCGTTGGCCGCGTCGAAGTGGTACGACATCCGCAACCACATCGTCCCGGCCGCCGGCCCCCCGAACATCGGCCCGTTGAACACGGCGGTCGGCGGGGTGGTCGTCGGCCGCTCGCCCTCCTTGAGGAACTCGCTGACCTGCAGCACCGCGCCGTTGCCGCGTGCCAGCGGCAGCACCGAGTGGGCCATCTTGAAGTACCGGTCGTCGTTCTCGTACAGCACGAGCCCGGCCTGCTGGTTGCCCTCCGTCGGCGCGAAGTCCAGCTTCGCCTCCACGGTGTAGTCGCCCTGCGGCGCCTCCCGCAGCAGCACCGACGCCGTGTTGGTGCCCCGGTGCAGCTCGGCGTTCTGGGTGGGCCAGGACAGCACGCCGCCGGAGACGGCCGCCCCGGCGGCCGGGCCGCGCACCCACTGCCACTTCGCGTCGATCGCCGTGCCGTCGAACTCGTCGCTGAAGCCCGGCAGCAGTGCCCCGGGCGTCGGCTCGGGCACCCGCCGCGTGACGGGCGTGTACAGCGTGGCGGCGCCGACGTTGTCGGCGTCGGCCGCGCCGCGCGCCACCGCGCCGACCGAGCCGGGGCGGGCGGCGGCCCGCGGCAGGGTGCGCGTCTGCTCCGCGACCGGGTCGCCGAGCTTGTCGCCGCTCACCTGGACGGTCAGCCGGGTGCCGCGCAACTCGGCGACCACGGTGTGCCAGGTGCCGAGGTCGAATCCGGCGGGCAGCGCGGTCACCTGCGCGCCGCGGCTCGTGCCGCCGATCACCACGTCGGTGACCAGGGCGTTGCGGTCCCTGTCGAGCCAGGCCACCACGTGGTTGTTCCGGTTGACGTGGGCGAGCGTGAGCCCGGCCGCGCCCGCGGACACCCGCAGGTCCGCCTGCGCCCGCACGTCGGCGGCCGGCGCCTTCCTCGCCGAGACCACGTAGGACAGGGCGCCCGTGTGGCCCGCGTACCCGTGGGCGTCCTGGCCGGTCCTGGCCTGCCAGCCGGGGCCGGCCTGCCAGCCGTTCAGGGAGCCCTCGCCGAAGGTGCCCCCGGCGTCGTACGAGGTGACCGGCGCGGGCTGGGCGCCCTCCGACGGACCGGCCCCCGCGCGGACCACGGGCCAGCCGTCGATCCAGTCCAGCCGGTCGATCAGCAGCGGGCGCTTGGTCAGCCCCGACGGCCCGTTGGTGATCGGCGGGAAGTCCGGGTCGGCCGTCGAGATGGCGTGGTAGACCAGCCAGTCCTGGCCGGACAGGTCCGTGACGAAGCCGCTGTGGCCGGGCCCGGCCCAGCGGTTGCCGTTCGCGCCGACGACGATGGCGCCCTTGGTGGTCAGCTCCATCAGGTCCACGCCCTCGTCGTCCGTGAACGGGCCGAGCGGGCTGGTCGCGCGGCCGGCCTTGACCTGGTAGCCGCTGTAGGAGCCGTCGCAGCAGCCGGCGTCGGAGTAGAACAGGTAGTAGAAGCCGCCGCGGCGGACCACGTACCCGCCCTCCATCCGGCGACCCCTGGCCACCTGCGTCACCGGGCCCTCGACGCGGGTGGCGTCGGCGTTCATCCGCGCGGCGCAGATGGTGTCGTAGCTGCCCCAGTACAGGTAGTGGCTGCCGTCCACGTCCGTGAACTGGGCCTGGTCGATGTTGAACGTCGGGCAGGCGTCCTGGGCGGCGGCCGGGAGCACGTCGCCCCGGTCGGTCCACGGCCCCGTCGGGCCCGGCGCGGTGGCCAGGCCGACGTCGCCGGAGGCCAGCGAGTAGTAGAGGTAGTACTGGCCGCCGACGTACCGGATGTCGGGGGCCCAGAGCCGGGCGCCGCCGTGCCAGGCGGGCTTGGTCTGAGGGGTGAAGACCTCGCCGGCGTACTCCCAGCTCACGAGGTCCTTGGAGCGCAGGATCGGCAGCATCCGCTCGCCGGCCTCGCCCTTGCTGTTGAACACCGGGTTCTGGGTGCCGTAGGCGTACCAGAGCCCGTCCCTGGCGTGGATCACCGTCGGGTCGGGCAGGGAGTCGACCACGCCGGCCGAGACCGGGTTGGTGAACAGCCCGGACAGCAGGGCGGCGACGCCTAAGAGGATCTTCATCGGGTGGTGCCCTCTTTCTCGAAAGCGCTCAGCGTGGGGTCGTAGTCGGAGGGGCCGATGTCGTACATCGGGGTCATCCAGTGGTAGAAGTTGTCGCCGCGCTCGCGCAGCAGGTCGTACAGCCTGCGCATCAGGCGGCGGCGGACCGGGGCCAGCTCGGGGTGGGTGTAGCGGTTGCCGAGCTCGTATGGGTCGGCGTGCAGGTCGTACAGCTCGTTGACCGACTCCGGGTTGACGACGAGCTTGTAGCGGTCGTCGCGGAGCATCCGCTGCGGGTAGGGGAAGTGATGGCCGTGGAACTCGGCGAGCAGCTCGCCCGGCCACTCCGGCCGCTCGCCCCGGACCAGCGGCACCAGGCTGCGGCTGTCCACCGCCGGCCCGGTGTCGCAGCCCGCCAGCTCCAGGATCGTCGCGGTGCAGTCGGTGAGCGTCACGAACTCGGTCCTGACCTGCGGTTCCTCGCCGGGGATGCGGACGATGCCGGGGATGCGGTAGATGTCCTCGTACATGGCCGGGCCCTTGTCGTGCAGCCGGTGCGCGCCGGTGAACTCGCCGTGGTCGGCGGTGAAGAAGACCGAGGTCTCGCCCGACAGGCCCAGCTCGTCGAGGCGGTCGAGGATCCGCCCGAGCTGCCGGTCGATCAGCGTCACGTACCCCCAGTAGACCGCGATCAGCTTCCGCGTGACCTCGATCGGGATCGTGTCGAACGTCCAGTGCTCGCTGTAGTTGCGCTGCACCGGCGGTTTGCCCTCGAACGTCTCCGCGATCGAGGGCGGCAGCTCGACCAGCGCCGGGTCGTACATGTCGAAGTACTCGTCCGGCAGCAGATAGGGCAGGTGCGGTCCGAAGAAGTGCGCGGCCAGGAAGAACGGGCGGCCGTCGGCCGCGTACCTGTCGAGGTGCTCGATGGCCCGCGTCGCCAGATAGTGCTCGAACGTGGCCTCCTCCGGCTGGTGCAGCCGGGCGGCCAGCAGGTTGCCCTGGTTGCCGTTGGGCGTGGTGCCCCGGATCAGGTCCGAGATCCGGTACGGCGGCAGCCCCCGCTCCTCCAGGTACGCCAGGTAGTCGGGATGATCGACCGGGTTGTGCCAGCCGGGCAGGTCGGGCCCGTCGAAGCCGTAGGAGGCGGCGTTGCGCGTGGTGCCCCCGTGCCACTTGCCGATCAGCCCCAGCTGGTAGCCGCGCTCCTTCAGCGCGCCGGGGAAGGTGAACGCGTCCTCCCGCAGGTCCTCCAGGTAGCCGACGTTGCGCTCGTAGTTCGCCAGCAGCCGGTGCCGGAACGGCGCCTGCCCGGTGAGCAGGCTGGCCCGCGCCGGTGTGCAGATGGCCGTCGGCGTGTAGAACCGGTCGAACCGCGTGCCGGTCGCGGCCAGCCTGTCCAGGTTGGGCGTGGCCACGTGCGGGTTGCCGTAGCAGCCGAGGGTGTCGACGCGGTGCTGGTCGGTCATCAGGAACAGCAGGTTCACTTGCTGAACGCCTTCTCGTAGAGGTCGCCGGTGTAGTACGTGGCCGGGTCGGGCCGCGACTTGAGCTGGCCGGTGCCGACGAAGAAGTCGCCCAGGCTGTTCAGCCACTTGGCGACCGTGCCGTCCTTGGTCTTGGCGACCAGGTCGGCCGTCGTCATCGTCTGGACGTTCGCCGCGTCGGCCTTGACCTTGGCCGGGTCGAGCTTGAGCAGCGTGGCGGCCTCGGTGATCGCCTCGTCGGGGTGGGCGGCCCGCCAGTCGTTGGCCTCCTGCAGCACCTTGATGACCTTGCCGGTGAGCTCCTGGTCCACCTTGGCGCCGCCGACGAACGCGGTCGGGAACGAGTTCTCCGGGAACTCCCTGGTGCTGGCCACCTCCACCACGCCCGGCACCTTCTGCTTGATCGTGTCGATCAGCGGGTACCAGATGCCGGCGCCGTCGATCTGCCCGGCCGAGAACGCCGACACGATGGTGGCCGGGTCCATCGGCACCTTCTGGATGTCCTGGACGGTCATCCCGGCCTTCTTCAGCGCCAGGTTGAGCACCATGTCGCCGGAGGTGCCCTCGGGCACGCCGACCTTCTTGCCCTTGAGGTCCTGCATGGTGGAGATGCCGGGGCGGCCGATGACGCGGTCGGCGTAGGCGAGCGTGTTGATCGCGACGACCTTGGCCTTGCCGGAGGCGGGCAGCCACATGGCGCCCGGGCCGATGTAGCCGAAGTCGAGGTCGCCGGCGCCGAGCGCCTGGATCTGCAGCGGCCCGTTGGTGAAGACCTTGATCTCGGGAGTGAGGCCCTGCTTCTTCCACAGGCCCTGCTTGTTCGCGATCGCGAGCAGGCTGGCGCCGTTGTAGTCGCTGATGTAGCCGAAGCGGACCGTGGTGCCGTCGCCGGAGCAGGCGGTCACGGAGAGTGCCAGCACGGTCGCCGCCGTGGCGGCCGTCAGGGCGCGGCGAAGAGAACGCATGGCGGGTGGCTCCTTTCGGGAGAGGGTCAGGCCGCGGGAGCCTGGTGGTAGACGGAGTGCCAGACCTCGTTGCGGATCCGCCCGAACTCGGGCGACAGCCGCATCTCCTCTGTCCTCGGGTAGGGCAGGTCCACGTCGATGACCTGCTGGACGCGGCCGGGCCTGGCCGCCATGACGATCACGCGCCTGGCCAGGTAGACGGCCTCGTCCACGTCGTGGGTGATGAACATGACCGTGCGCTGCTCCTGGCTCCAGGTGTCGAGGAGCTGGTCCTGCAGCTGCACCCGGGTGAGCGCGTCGAGCGCGCCGAACGGCTCGTCCATGAGCAGGACCTGCGGGTTCACCGCGTACGCGCGGGCGATCGCGCAGCGCTGCTTCATGCCGCCGGACAGCGTCTTGGGCAGCGCGTCGGCGAAGTCGGACAGCCCGACCAGCTCGATCGCCCGCTCGGCCCGCCGCCTGCGCTCGTCGGCGGGCAGCTCGGCCAGCTTCAGCCCGAACTCGACGTTCTTGCGCACGGTCAGCCACGGGAACAGCGCGTACTGCTGGAAGATCACCCCGCGCTCGGGCCCCGGCCCGGTCACCGGCACGCCGTCCACCAGCACCTCGCCCGACGTGGGCTCGACCAGCCCGGCCGCCATGCTCATCAGCGTGCTCTTGCCGCACCCCGACGGGCCCACGACCGTGACGAACTCGCGGTCGGCAATGTCCAGGGACACGCGGTCGAGCGCGGTGAACGTGGTGTCCTTCATCGGGTACGTCTTGACCACGTCCCGGAACGAGATCTTGCTGTTCATCGGCGTTCCTGCCAGTCGGTGAGGTGGCGCTCGGCCAGCAGCAGCAGCCGGTCCATCAGCAGGCCGAGCACGCCGATGGCGATCAGGCCCACGAAGATCGTGGACAGGTCGTAGTAGAGCTGGGCCTGCTGCATGCGGAAGCCCAGGCCCTCCTGGGCGGCGATCAGCTCCGCGGCGACCAGCGTGCCCCAGGCCGAGCCGAGCCCGACCCGCATGCCGACCAGGATGAACGGCGTGGAGGCCGGCACCACGACCTTGAGGAAGATCGTCCGGTCGGACGCGCCGAGCACGCGGGCGGCGTTGATCAGGGTCCTGTCCACGTCCACCACGCCCTGGAAGGTCGCCACGACGCTGGACAGGAAGGCCGCCAGGAAGATCACGAAGACCTTCGGCACCTCGCCGATGCCGAGGAGCACGATGGCCAGCGGGATGATCGCCAGGGGCGGGATGGTCCGGAAGAACTGGATGTAGGGCTCGAGCAGGCCGCGGGCGGTGGCGTACCAGCCCATGAGGAAGCCGACCGGGACGGCCAGCAGGGTGCCGAGCAGGAAGCCCAGCAGCACCCTGCGCAGGCTGGCCAGCGCGTCGCCCAGGAGCGTGCCGTCGGCGATCAGCTCGCCTGCCTTGGCGGCGACCTCGAGCGGGGTCGGCAGGGCCTGCACGCCCAGAACGCCCAGCAGCGTCCAGACGGCCAGCCCGGCGGCGACCGCGATCAGGTTGAGCGCGACGGCCCGCTGGGGACGCCTGGGGGAGCGCCGCACCGCCGGGGGTTTGGCCAGCGTGGTGAGCTGAGTCATGGGTGCCTCTGCTTGGTGTCCTCGAGGAGGTCGGGCGCGAGATCGGGGCCCGCGGGGTAGCGGGACAGCAGCGGGGACTCGTGCAGCACCAGGGCGATGCCGCCGAGGGCGCCCGCGGCCTCGCCGAGCGTGGCCCGGCGCAGGCTGACGCGGTGCCTGGAGACCGGCATGACCTGGGCGCGCAGCGCCCGCTCGACCGGCTCGATCAGCGCGGGACCGGTCTCCGCCAGCTCGCCGCCGATCACGATCACGGAGGGGCCGATCGCGTTGCACACGGCCGCGAGCACGCCGCCGATCGTGCCGCCGACGCCCTTCAGGAGGGTCAGGGCCGTGCCGTCGCCCGCCCTGATCGCCTTCACCAGCTCGGGCACGTCGTCGGCCCGCCCGCCCGCGGCGCGGTAGGCGTCCAGCACGGCTCTTATCGAGGCCACGGTCTCCAGGCAGCCGGTTCCGCCGCAGCCGCAGGGCGCGCCGTCCGGGTCAACCGTGATGTGGCCGAACTCGCCGGACAGCCCGTACGCGCCGCGGTGCAGCGCGCCGCCGACCACCAGGCCGCCGCCGACACCGTGGGACAGGCGCAGGTAGAGCACGTCCCGGCCACCGGCGGCGGCGCCCCAGATCGCCTCGCCCAGAGCGGCCAGCCTGGTGTTGTTGTCCAGCAGCACCGGCGCGCCGAACCGCTCGCGCAGCAGCGACTGCACGGGGTGGGCGGGCTCGTCCGCTTCCAGGTCGTCCTCGGGCTCCGGCCAGCCGACCGGGCCGACCACGCCGGCGCCGATCGCGCTGAGCGCGCCCAGCCGCAGGCCGCCGTCGTTGAGGGAGCCGACGAGCCGTTCGGCCAGGTCCACCCGGCGCTCCCAGGACAGGTCGGCGTCGTGCGGCTCGCTGGCCGAGCCGACGATCTCGTGGGCCAGGTTGACGGCGGCGACGTGGACCGCGCGGCGGGCGAAGTCGATGCCGATGGCCTGGCCGGCCTCCGGGTTGAGGGTCAGCGTCTCGGCCGGCCGGCCGCGCCCGCGCGGGGCGTCCTGCGGGCCGGTGGTGACGACCGCGCCACCGGCGACCAGCCCGGCGAGGATGTCGTACAGGGTGGTGCGGGACAGCTGGCAGAGCTTGCCGAGCTCGCCCCGGCTGAGCGGGCCGTGCTTGCGCAGCAGCCCGAGCACGAGCTCTTCGTGCCCGCGCCGCAGCTGTGCCAAGGGGCCACGGGGGTGTGACATAACGCGAAGTGTGCCGACCTCGCGTGTTTTTCGTCAATAACCCGGAAAAAACACAAATACGGCGATGAACTGGGAGAACGCCGCGCGAAGGGTTTCGCGACGCTCGTAACGTTCCGGTAACAGGCCGTGCGCGGTGATCGTCGCGCAGGTCTCATCCGTTGACTTTTGTTTGGATGGTCGCCAAATTAAAGACAGTCCGCAGCCGACCCTGGAAGGCGACCATGAGGCGCTTGCTCGCGGTGTTCCTGGTCCTGCTCTGCGTCCTGCTGGGAGCGCCCGCGGGCGTCGGCGCGGCCGCGCACGAGGTGACGTACGACCGGTACTCGCTGAAGGTGGACGGCGAGCGGCTCGTCCTGCAGTCGGCCGAGTTCCACTACTTCCGGCTGCCGAGCCCCGAGCTGTGGCGGGACGTGCTGGAGAAGTTCAGGGCGGCCGGGTTCAACGCGGTCTCGATCTACTTCTCGTGGGCGTACCACTCGCCGAAGCCCGGCGTGTACGACTTCACCGGCGTGCGCGACGTGGACCGCCTCCTGCGGACCGCCCGGCAGGCCGGCCTGTACGTGATCGCCCGCCCCGGGCCGTACATCAACGCCGAGAGCACCGGCGGCGGCCTGCCCGCCTGGGTGAAGACCGTGCCGGGGCGGGCCCGCAGCAGCGCGCCCGGATACCGGGCCGCCTACCGCGAGTGGCTGCACCGGATCAACCCGATCATCGCCCGGCACCAGGTCACCCGCGGCGGCCCGGTCATCCTCTACAACGCCGAGAACGAGTACCAGGTCAACACCGACGCCGCGTACATGCAGGACATCCAGGACCAGGCGCGGGCGGACGGCATCGACGTGCCGATCACCACCAACGACTGCTGCGACGCCGGGAGCTGGAGCTCGACGTGGGCGACCGGCCCCGGCGCCGTGCAGATCCCGGGGGTGGACGACTACCCGCAGTCCTTCGAGTGCGCCGACCCCGGCGTCTGGGGACCCTGGGGCGAGGGGCTGACCGAGCGGCTGCGCGACGACATCCCCGTCTTCGCCGCCGAGTACCAGGCGGGCGCGATCGACCTGGGCAACGCCGGGTACGACAAGTGCCGCGAGCTGACCGGCCCGGCCTACATGAAGTACTTCTACAAGAACAACCTGGTCACGACCGGGGCGACGATGTTCTCGTACTACATGGGGTACGGCGGCACGAACTGGGGCTGGCTGGCCCAGCCCAACGACGTCTACACCTCCTACGACTACGGCGCCGCCATCACCGAGGCCCGGCAGCTCACGCCCAAGTACGACGAGTTCAAGCGCCAGGGCTACTTCCTGGAGGCCGTCGCGCCGCTGGCCAAGACCGAGCCGATCACCTCGCCGGCCGCGCCTGACAACCCCGCCCTCACCACCACGGCCCGCGCGAACCCCGACACCGGCACCCAGTTCGTCCTGGTGAAACATGCCGACCGGGCCGCCACCGGCACCGACGACGCCACCCTCGACTGGGCCGCCCCCGACGGCCGCCACCGGGTGCCCGTGCGGGTCAGGGGGCGCGACGCGCACGTCCTGGTCGCCGGGTACGACCTGGGCGGCCAGCGCCTGGTCCTGTCCACCTCCGAGATCATGACGCACGCCCTCATCGGCGGGCGCGACGTCGCCGTCCTGTACGGCACCGCGGGCTCGCCCGGCGCCACGATCCTGCGCTACGGCTCGCGGCCGGCGGTCAAGGTGCTCGAAGGGGACGTGCGGGCCGAATTCACCGGGAGTGACCTGCGCCTCGACTACACGCACGACAGGCTTGCGCGGGTGCTCGTCACGGGTGGCGGGCGGCGGCCGCTGCTGCTCCTGCTCGGCACGGACGAGACGGCGGCCGGGTTCTGGCGGGCCGGGACGGGGGCGGGGCCGGTGCTCGTACGCGGCACCGAGCTGGTCCGCTCGGCCTCGGTGAGCGGCGAGACCCTGAGGCTGGCGGCGGACACCGCGGGCGGGCCGGTCGAGGTGTTCGCGGGCCCCGCGGTGAGGCGGCTGCGGATCGGCGCGGAGGACGTACCCGTCACCCGTACCCCGAGCGGGTCGCTCGTGGGCGCCACCCGAGCCCCCGAACCGGTCCGGCTGCCCGCGCTGACCGCCTGGCGCTCCCGCGCCGAGGCCCCGGAGGCCGCGCCCGGCTTCGACGACTCCCGCTGGACCGCCGCCGACCACACCACGACCATCAGCCCGCACCCGCCGAAGACCCTGCCGGTCCTGTACGCCGACGACTACGGCTACCACTACGGCAACGTCTGGTACCGGGGCCACTTCACCGCCGCCGGATCCGAGACCAGGATCGACCTGAACGCCGTCACCGGCCTGCGCGGCAACTACCTCGTCTGGCTGAACGGCCGCTATCTCGGCTCGGCCGCCGGAGGCGTGGAGGCGGACTCCGGCGACGCGTCGACCCCGCCCAACCCCGATCCGGGCCCCGGCCACTTCGACGTCCCGCCGGGCGTGCTCAGGCCGGGCGCGGACAACGTGATCTCCGTCCTCGTCGCCAACATGGGCCACAACGACGACTGGATCGCCGACGACCTGCGCTTCAAGCAGCCGCGCGGCCTGGTGGCCGCTTCCGTCGGCGGCACCCCGATCTCGTGGCGCATCCAGGGCTCACCGGGCACGGACCCGCTGCGCGGCCCGCTCAACAACGGCGGCCTGTACGGGGAGCGGACGGGCTGGCATTTGCCGACTTATCCCGATAAATCATGGAAAACCGCCAGCGCTGAGCTGGCCCCCGGCGTCACCTGGCTCCGGACCGCGTTCCGCCTCGACCTCCCCAAGGGCCAGGACGCGCCGGTCGGGCTCCGCTTCGGCGGCGAGCCGTCACCCGCGTACCGGGTGCAGATCTTCCTGAACGGCTGGAACGTCGGCCAGTACGGCGGCGACATCGGCCCGCAGCGCGACTTCGTCCTCCCCGCCGGTCTCCTGGACGAGCACGGCACCAACACGATCGCCCTGGCCGTCACCGCCGAGCAGCCCGTGACGGGCCCCGGGCCGATCACCCTGTTCACCTACGGCAACGTCCGCACCACCCGGTAGGACCCGTACTCCGGCGAAGGTCCCTTCGGGGGGAAGGGGGCGGCCGCCGCGCTCGGCCCCCGAGACTTCGGAGGCCGGCCGTCGCGCCCGGGCTCCGGGACTTCGGGGGGCTGGCCGTCGCGCCCGAGCTCCGGGACTTCGGGGGGCAGGCTGTCGCGCCCGAGTCCTTGGACGTCGGGGGCCGGCCGCCGCGCCTGAGCCCGGGGTTACGGAGGGCCGGCCGTCGCGCCCGAGCCCCGAGGATACGGAGGGTCGGCCGCTGCGCGCTGGCCGCTAGTCGTGGTCCGGGACGGCCAGTTCGCCGAGCAGGGACCAGTCGTTCTGCGGGACGGTGGCGTTCACGATGCGCGGCGTCTCGGCGAGGTGGGGCGGCAGCGTCTGCTGGGCCTGCTTGAAGTGGGCCGACTGGACGTGCGCCGCCCCGGCGTCGCCGTCGCGGAACGCCTCCACCAGGACGTACTCCACCGGGTCCTCGACGCTGCGCGACCAGTCGAACCACAGGCAGCCCGGCTCGGCCCGGGTCGCCTCGGTGAAGTCGGCGACGATCTCCGGCCAGCGGTCGGCGTGCTCGGGCAGGACGCGGAACTTGGCGGTAATGAAGATCATCGGGCTGGCTCCTTCGAGTCCGTGAGGATCAAGCGTCTGCGACTCTTTATATTTACCTGAGCACCTCTGGCAAATCGGGCGGGCGTGGCCGTGGCGGGCACCGTCCGCTGGTCGGGCACACGGCTGGAGGCCTGTGAGGTGCGGGTGCGGCGGGCGCCCCGGGCGGCCCGGGTGGGCTTGCGGGAGCGGCGGGCGCGGGCCACGCTGCCCTCCACCACCAGCTGGATGGTGCGGGTTCCGGTGGCGCGGTCGGTGCGGGTGGCGTGCTGGCGAGCAGGCCACGGGCGAGGGTGCGTTCGGCCGCTGCCCAGTCCCGGTCGCATGACAGCCCGCACGCGCGGCAGCAGGCCCACGCCCAGCCCTTCTCGGCGGCCCGCTCGGGCGCCGGGCAGTGGGTGACGATCGAGGTGCACCGCCCAGTGCCCGCCTACCCCCTCGGCCCGCCGGTCGTACCGTGACGTCGTAGGGCGGGAACGGGTTGGCCGCATCGTCGCGCCCCGCTGGCCCCGGCTGCTTCTAAGCGGCCTGGTCGTGGTGCGCTTCGGTACGGCCGTGCCCGATACGGGTGCCGGGATCAGCGGCGCACTTCGCCGCGCCCGCTTGGCGCCGTAACCCGAAAAGCAGTGGCCGCGCTGGCTCGGGCCCACATACGTTCGCCGCCATGATTGACGCAAATTTCGGGCATCCGCGCCTCGCCGCCATCTACGACCCACTCGATCCGGACCGCAGCGATCTCGACGCGTATCTCGCGATGGCGGAGGAGTTCGGCGCGCGGTCCGTGCTGGACATCGGGTGCGGTACGGGCGTGTTCGCACTGCTGCTGGCCGAGCGCGGGATTACGGTCACCGGGATCGATCCCGCGCGGGCGTCCGTCGACGTCGCGCGCGGCAAGCCGGGCGCGGAGCGGGTGCGCTGGCTCGACGGCGACGCGGGGGACCTGCCGCCCATGCAGGTCGACCTGGTGACGATGACCGGGAACGTCGCCCAGGCGATCGCCGATCCGCAGGCATGGCGTACGACGCTGCGCGGCGCGTACGAGGCGCTGCGGCCGGGCGGGCGGCTTGTCTTCGAGACACGCGATCCGGCGCAGCGCGTGTGGGAGGAGTGGGCGGAGTGGACGCGCGAGACCACGTACCGCATGACGGACATCCCGGGCGTCGGCCACGTCGAGACCTGGGCCGAGTTGACGGACGTGAGCCTGCCGCTGGTGAGCTTCCGGGGCACGCACGTGTTCGCTGCGGACGGGGAGGTACTGACCTCGGAATCGACGCTTCGCTTCCGCGAACGTACGGAGATCGAGGGGGACCTGCACGAGCACGGCTTCGTCGTCGAGGACGTACGCGACGCACCCGACCGGCCGGGCAGGGAGTTGGTGTTCGTGGCGCGGCGCGATACCGCGGAGCCCGTCTCTCCCGGAATGCCCTAGGGAGCGTGCGCACCACACAGCCACGGGAAAGAGCGCCAGATCGGCTGCTGTGCGATGGTTCACCCACTCTACGATCCCCGCCTCGCTGCCGCCGTCCGGAAGGTCGTCGTGCTCGACGGTGGCTGGCTGTGCCCGGATGTGGGCCGGGCCGGGTGACCATCTGGTCTTGGAGGCAGCACACTGACCGGCCGATGCGCGTGATCTCAGGGCCGCTGCCGGAACGGGGCGAGCGTGGCGCGCACGAGATCGGCGGCGCCCCAGTCGGGGTCGAACTGGGCGATCACGGCCAGGTGCTGGCGCAGCTGGAGGATCGGCATGCGTTCGCGCCAGTCACGGTCGAGCCCGGTCAGCTCGGCATACAGCTCGAAGAACACGTGCGCCTCGGGCGGCGGCGCCGTCGTCCACAGGTGGGCCAGGTCGACCTCGGCCCACGTGTACGACACGGCCGGGTCGATCAGCGCGGGCCGCCCGTCGGGGGTGGCCATGACGTTCAGCGCCCACAGGTCGCCGTGCGTCAGGCACGCGGGCCTGACCGGCAGCAGCTCGGGCAGCCGGTCGCACAGCCGCTCCAGCGCCGCCCGGTCCGCGGCGTCGAGCGCTTCCTGGACGCGACGCTCGCCGAGCCAGCGCAGCAGACGGTGCTGGGCGAAGAACTCGAACCCGTCGTCATCCCAGGTGTTGACCTGCCGACGACGGCCCAGCCAGTTGTCGCGGTGCCACCCGAATCGGGGGTATCGCGTGGTGGTGTGCAGGTGGGCGAGCGCATGCGCGAGCTGCTCCCAGAAGGCCTCGGTGCCCGGCCGGGGCGGCAGCGCGGACAGCACGAGCAGGTCGCGGTCCGCGAGGATGATCTCGGGCGTGGGGATGCTGCCCGCCTCGCGGAGCACGGTGAGCCCTTCGGCCTCCGCGGCGAAGGCGTCGTCCGATGGCGGCTCGCCGAACGCCTTGACGAACACCGACGTGCCGTCACCGCGGCGCGCGAGCCCCGCGGTCGCGGCGAGGCCTCCAGTGGCTGGCTCGACCGCGACAACGTCGGTCAGGCCGGCCGCGTGCAGGCGTTCGAGCAGGAAGGACGTCGCGTCTGTCAAGGTGTGCTTCTCTCTGCTGGTCACGCGTCATGGCAATCATGGCCGAGCCAACGGCGGCTCACTCATTGGTACCGGCTGTGCCCCTCTGTTGGGTGCGCTCGCCCTCGGCAAGTTCGCCGTCGACGTAGGCGACCTGTCCGCGGTAGCGGACGTGCAGGTTCCGCTCGATCCGCCGCCGCTCGTCATCGACCGCCTCCAGCACCTCCGCCCGCGTCCGCGGGCGCGCTCGCCCGTACCGCCGGACAGCGCCCGCCGGCGCACGCCCCCGGCCAGACCCGGGGCGACGATGCCGCCCAGCCGGCGGTTGACCCGGACTCGATCGGCCTCGGCCGGTCGGCCGGCGCCACGGAACGCCCAAGGCCGGAAACCGCGCGGCGACAGCACACGGAAGGTTTCCACACAGCTGGCCAACCCCGGTGTCCTGGTGGATACCGCCGCACCGGTTCGCCTCAGCCGGGCCGTGGTGTCCGCGCGTGGCATGGGTTCTCTACTCGGCGTGCTCGACTGCGGCTTTCGGGAGTGCGAGCATCACGAGGGCCGTGATCAGGTAGAGCGCGGCGGAGGCGATCAGGACGATGCTGAGCGCGTGACTGTAGCCGGGCAGCACCGGTGCTCCGGTGGCTGAACCGGTGACGGAGGTGAAGAAGATCGTGCCGAGCACGGCGATGCCGGCGGCGCCGCCGATCTGGTTGACGGTGGAGAGCACCCCGCCCGCGGCGCCTGCGTTGCGTCCGGGGACGCCTGAGAGGACGACGTTGACGAGAATGGGTGCGGCGAGACCGAGCCCGAGGCCACCGATGAAGAGGGCGAGGGCGAGGAGCCAGTATCCGGGATCGTCGCCGTCCTTGACGATGGCCCACAGGACAAGCTGAGATGCCGCGATGGTGAGAGAGCCGGCGATCAGGAGCGTTCTGCCCGCCTTGGCGGCGAGAGCGACGCCGAGGCCGGAGGTGATGATCGAGCCGAGCGCGTACGGGAGGATCACCAGGCCGGTCTCCCATGCGGTTCGGCCGGTTCCGTTCTGGAGGTAGATCGAGAGGGTGAGGAAGTACGACCCGATGCCGCCGAAGAAGAGCGCCGAAGCGCTCAGGCCGACTGCGAAGGCGCGGATTTTCAGCAGGGCTGGGTCGAAGACAGGTTCGTTTCCGCGTCCGGTGAGACGGCGCTCGTAGGCGAGGAAGATCGCGAGCACGATGGTTCCGGCTGTGAGGAGGGCGTAGCCGGCCCAGGTCCATCCCCATGTCTCGGTCTGGATGATGGGCAGCAGCAGGAGAAGGATGCCCGTGGCCGCGAGGAGCGCGCCTGGGAGGTCCAGTCGCGCGATCGAGGCGGAGCGGGACTCCGGCAGGACCTTCCCGCCGATGATGAGCGCCAGGATCGAGACGGGCACGTTGATCCAGAAGATCGTGCGCCAGCCCAGGTCGAACAGGTTGATGTCGACGAGCAGCCCGCCCAGCAGCGGGCCGGCGACCGAGGCGAGGCCCTGGACGGCTCCGTAGGCGCCGAACGCCTTGGCCCGCTCGCCCGGAGCGAAGGAGGCCCGGATGATCCCGAACACCTGCGGGACCATGATCCCGGCGGTCAGTCCCTGCCCGGCCCGCATGCCGATGAGCATCCCCGGATCGACGGCCAGCGCGCACAGAGCCGAGGTGAGTACGAACCCGGCCAGCCCGATCAGGAACAGCCGCTTGCGGCCGTACTGATCTCCGAGCCGTCCGCCGGTGATCAGGCCCGCGCCCAGGGCGAGGGTGTAGGCGGCGATCGTCCACTGGATCTGAGCGGCGCCGGCACCCAGATCCTGGGCTATCGCCGGGGCCGCGACAGTGACGATCGTCGCGTCGAGAAGGTCCATGAAGGAGCCGAAGAGCACCACCAGCAGCGCCATGGTCGTGCCGGCGCCGGCGCTGAGTGTCGGAGATGCCCCAGTGGCGCGGGTGCCCTCTCGGGGGCTTGGTGAATCGGTCATGCCGGCCACCATCGTCGGCATAGTTGCCATGGAGTGACCGCTTTCGGTGAGAGGATCGGAGAATCATGGCTGCTACTTCCGCGCGGACGCTCAAACTGCTGTCGATCTTCGGGCTCGGTGCGACCCTGACCGCCGCGGAACTCGCCACCCGGCTCGGAGCGTCGGTGAGAACCGTGCGCCGCGACATCGATACACTCCGGGACCTCGGGTACGAGATCGAGGCCGTCCGCGGCGCGGGTGGCGGATATCGGCTCGGTCGCGCCACCCGCTTGCCGCCGGTCGTCTTCGATGAGGACCAGGCCGTCGCCACGGCCGTCGCGCTCCAGACCGTGCCGACGGTCCTTTCCGGCATCCGCGAGAACGCGGCCCGTGCTCTCGCCACGCTGCACCAGGCGATGCCCGCGCGCAGCCGCCTGCACGCCGAAGCGTTCACCGTCTCCTCAGCTCGCAACTACTGGGAGTTCCCCGCGCCACCGATCGACGCCGAGATCGTCCGCGCCGTTGGCAGCGCGATCAACCGGCAGCACCTCGTTCGGGTGGACTACACCGGTGACGGCGAACCCGCCACGCTCACGCTGGAGCCGCACGACCTCGTGGTCTGGGCCGCGCGCTGGTACCTGGTCGCCTTCGACCCGAACGCGAATCGATGGCGCGCGATGCGCGTGGATCGCTTCACACCGCACATGCCCACACACACCCCCTTCGAGCGACGTGACATCCCGCATGGCGATCCCGTCGCCTTCGTCATGGCCGCACACGACCGCGGAGACGCCGCCGCCGAATGGCAATGCCGCGGCTCAGCCATCCTCGCCCTGCCCGCCTCCACCGTCGCCCGGTTCGCCCCCGGCGGATCAACAGTCGAGTACGACACCGAAACCACGTGCCGACTCACACTCGGCGCATGGTCATGGCCAGGACTGGCAGGACTGCTCCTCACTTTCGACGCCGACATCACAGACCTCGAACCGGCCGAACTCAGGCAGGCCCTGCGCTCCCTGCGCACCCGAATCAGCAGGGGACTCGAACCCGTGGGTGGTCAAAGAGGAGGAGATGGGCCGCTCGTCTCGGATCGTGCTGCAGCACCAGCCAGTTGAGGGTGTTGCGGCCGTGGGCACCCAAGGAGACTCCGGCATCAGCACACGCTTCCAGTAGGCGGGGCATCGTCAAGCCATGGACGGTCCGGCCCGGGCCCGGTCCTCGGTGATCTTGCGGATGACGCCGATCGCCAGCACGGCGACCACCCAGGTGCCGATCAGCCAGGCGGCCCACCAGGCGTTGAACAGCCCCCGAGGCCGGGACAGGTCGTCAGGATGGCCGGGATGACCTCGGCCACGTCCATGTCAGCGAGCCGTTGGCGACTTGTCGACTTGGCGTAATGTCCGAGTTGTCGGGCTGTGCGGAGAATCGGCCCATGCGTAAATCTTCCGCTGCTGTCGCCGCGCTGATGGCGGCCCTGGTCGCCGGCACCGTCACTCCCGCCTCGGCCGATGCCCAGGAGAGCCGCGGCCCGTCTCTCAGCTTCGCCCTGCTGGGCGACACTCCGTACGGCGCCGACCAGCGAGCGGCGTTCCCCGCGCTGGTCGACGCGGTGAACGCCGACCCGGACGTCCGCTTCGTCCTGCACGCCGGTGACGTCAAGGACGGCGGGTCCACCTGTGACGACGCGCGCTTCGCCGACCTGGCCAAGCTGTTCGGCACCTTCGACGACCCGTTCGTGCTGACCCCCGGCGACAACGAGTGGACCGACTGCCACCGCACCGCCGCGGGGGGCTACGTGCCCACAGAGCGGCTCGAGGCGGTCCGCACGTTCTTCTACCCGAAGGCCGGTCACACGCTCGGCCGCAACCCGATGGGCGTGCGGACCCAGGCGTCCGACAGCCGGCACGGCGCCTACAAGGAGAACGTGCTGTTCCGCCGCCAGGGCGTCGTGTTCGCGACCGTGCACGTGGTCGGCAGCGAGAACGACCTGGCGCCGTGGTCCCAACTGCCGGGCGGTGACCGTCCCGACCTGCGACTGGCCGAGTTCACCGCGCGCAAGGCGGCGGCCCTGGACTGGATCGACACCGCTTTCGACACCGCACGGCAGACGAACGCGCCCGGCGTGCTGCTCCTGATGCAGGCCGAGCCGACCGACACTCCGGGGTTCTCCGAGATCCGCGCCCGGATCACCGACCGTGCCAAGGCATACGGCAAGCCCGTGCTGCTCGTGCACGGTGACGAGCACGTGTACGAGGTGGAGACCGGCTACGCGGGCGTCCCCAACCTGACGAGGCTGGAGACCTACGGCGTCACGGCGACCCAGTGGCTGCGCGTCACGGTCGAGCCCCGCTCGCGCGCGGTGTTCTCATGGCGGCCCCAGACGGTGCCCGCCTCCTGAAAGGCCGCCGGCCCGGAGCGCTCGCTCCGGGCCGATGGCGTCCAGCTCCAGCGCGTCGAACAGGTGCGGCGGACGCAGGGTCGGTCCATGTCATGTGGAGAGGGCGTTGACAGGCATTCATGCATTACCTACCGTTTGGCTAGGTAATGCCTCGGCCCCAAGGAATGCGTGTGAAGCGACTCAAGGGCATCGCCCCCTTCGTCCTCGTCGTCTCCCTGACCGCCTGCGGCTCTCAGCAGCCCGCCCAGCAACCCCAGGACACCTCCCTGACCTGGGCCATCGAGACGCAGCCGCTCACCCTGAACCCCCAGCAATGGGGTCAGAACAAGGTCAGGCTGCTCGTGTTCAACCAGTTCGACGCGCTGCTCTCGCGCCAGAAGGACGGCACGTTCCAGCCCTGGCTGGCCAGGTCGTGGAAGGTGTCGGACGACGGTCTGACGTACACGCTGGAACTACGCGATGACGTGACCTTCCACGACGGCACGAAGTTCGACGCGGCGGCCGTCAAGGCGAACCTGGAGCAGTTCCTGGTGCCCGGCTACAACCCCGGCATCGCCTCCATCCAGCTCAAGTCCTTCGCCAGGGCCGAGGTGAAGTCGCCGACCACAGTCGAGATCACGCTGAAGGAGCCGGACGCGCTCTTCCTCGACTTCCTCGCCTCGCCCCTCGCGGGGCAGGTCTCGCCGAAGTCGCTGAAGGCGGCCAAGGACCTCAAGTTCGGCGGGCCCGACCTGGTCGGCACCGGGCCGTTCATCCTGGAGTCGTACGTGCGGGGCCAGGAGATCCGCTACCGGCGCAACCCGGACTACAAGTGGCCGCCCGCCGGGGCCGGGCACCAGGGGCCGGCCTACCTGTCGCGGATCACGTACCGGTTCCTGCCCGAGGCGGCGGTGCGCGTCGGCGCGCTCACCTCGGGGCAGGTGCAGGTCATCGAGGGCGTCCCGGCCACCGACGCCGCCATGATCAAGCAGGATCCCGGTCTGACGTACCAGACCTCGCTCAACTCGGGAACCTCCTTCTCCTACTACTTCAACACCACCCACGCCCCCTTCGACGACCAGCGCGTACGGGAGGCGTTCCGCGAGGCCGTGGACGTGGACGCGGTGCTGAAGGCCGTCTACCAGGGCACCGCCACCAGGGCGTGGAGCATCGTCACCAAGGGCGGGCCGTTCTACGACGCCTCGCTGGAGGGCACCTTCGGCGGGGACACCGCCAAGGCCAACGCCCTGCTCGACGCGGCCGGCTGGAAGCAGCGCGACGCCCAGGGCTACCGGGTCAAGGACGGCAGGCGGCTCACCGTGCGCTCGGTCGCCTCGGCGCCGTTCGTCCGCGACCGCCGCGACATCCTCGCCCAGGCCATCCAGGCGCAGGTCAAGCAGAGCGCCGGGATCGACTTCCAGGTCAAGATCGTGGACCAGGGAACGGCGCAGAAGGCCTACACCGAGGGCGAGTACGAGATCTTCGAGAACTCCCGCGGCGACGCCGACGCGGGCGCCGCGCTCAACCTGATCCTGCCGGGCAAGGGGCCGATCAACCGCACCGGCTTCTCCGACCCCGGCGTGGAGAAGTGGCTGGCCACGGCCGCGGCCTCCGCCTCCCTGGAGGAGCGCAAGGAGCTGTACGCCAAGGTGCAGCAGGCCGTGGTGAAGGACAAGGCGATCGTGTTCCCGGTCTACGTGCCCGCCGACCAGATCGCGGCGCAGAAGAGCGTCCAGGGCCTGGGCTTCGAGGCCGGCTCCGGCACGCCGCGCAGCGCGTACGACGTCCGGATCGGCACATGACCGCACGGCCGGCGGCGGCCTGGGGGAGAGGCGTCGTCAGGCGCCTGCTCGCCGGGCTCGCGGTGCTGTGGGCGGCGGCCAGCGCCTCGTACGTCGCGCTGCTGCTCGCGCCGGGCGACACCATCGACATCCTGGTCGGCGACGGGCCCGACACCCCCGAGATCCGGGCGCGGATCGTCGCCGAATGGGGGCTCGACCGGCCGGAGGTCGTCCAGTACGTGTCCTACCTGTGGCGGCTGCTCCACGGTGACCTCGGCCGCTCGTACCAGCTCCAGCTCGGCGTCGGCGAGATCCTGTCGACCCAGGTGGGCCCGACCCTGCAGCTCACCCTGGCGGCGGCCGCGGTCGGGGTGTCGCTCGCCGGGATGATCGCCGTCGTGACCGCGGGGCGGGGCCGGTGGCTGCGCGGGGCGGCCTCGGCGGCCGAGCTGGTCTCGGTGTCGGTGCCGCCGTTCCTGATCGGGCTGGTGCTGCTGGCGGTGTTCTCGTTCACGCTCGGCTGGTTCCCCGTCTCGGGCGCGTCCGGGCCGCAGGCGCTCGTGCTGCCCGCGCTCGCGCTGGGCCTGCCGATCGCCGGCGTGCTCGGCCAGGTGCTGCGCGGCGGCCTGGAGCGGGCGCTGGAGCAGCCGTTCGCGGTCACGGCCAGGGCCCGCGGGCTGAGCGAGCCGCGGCTGGTGGCCAGGCACGCGCTCCGGCACGCGCTGATCCCCGCCGTGACGCTGGCCGGCTGGTTCACCGGCACGCTGCTCGGCGGGGCCGTCATCACCGAGGTGCTCTTCGGCCGGCCGGGGCTCGGGCAGGTGGCGATGCAGGCCGTCACCGGCCGGGACATGCCGGTGGTGATGGCGGTCGTCCTGCTGTCGGCCATCGTGTACGTGACCATCAGCACCCTCCTCGACCTGGCCTACCGCGCCATCGACCCCCGGATCGGAGGCCGGCCGTGACCTCGTCGCGCTCATTGCTCGCGCCCGTGACCTCGTCGCGCGCGCTGCTCGCGCCTGCGGCGTTCCTCGTGCTGCTGGTGGTGGCGGTGGCCGCCCCCGGGCTGCTGACCGGCGTGGACCCGCTGGCGGCCGACCCGATGAGCGCGCTCGCGCCGCCCGGCGGCGCGCACTGGTTCGGCAGCGACCACCTCGGCCGCGACGTGCTGGCCAGGGTCGTGCACGGAGCCCGCCACTCGCTCAGCATCGGCGTCACCGCGACCGCCCTGGCGGTGGCCGCCGGGGTGCTGCTCGGCCTGGCCGCCGGGCTGTCGCCGAAGTGGCTGGACGAGGCGCTGGCCAGGTCGTTCGACGTCCTGTCCACCCTGCCGGAGCTGCTGCTGGCCCTGCTCGTCATCGCCGTCACCGGCCCCGGCACGGGCAACGTCATCGTCGCCATCGCGGTCGCCCAGGTCCCCAACTACGCCCGCGTCATCCGCGCCCAGACCTTCGTCGTGCGCCACGCCGGATACGTCGAGCAGGCCGTCACGTTCGGCCGCTCCAGGGCCGCGATCACGGCCGGGCACGTGCTGCCGAACGTGCTCGGGCCGATCCCCGTCCTGGCCACCATCGGGCTCGGCCAGGCCGTCATCGCGGCCTCCGGGCTCAGCTTCCTCGGCATGGGCCCGCAGCCCCCGGCCGCCGAATGGGGCGCGA
Organism: Nonomuraea jabiensis; assembly: GCF_014204795.1. Taxonomy (GTDB): domain Bacteria; phylum Actinomycetota; class Actinomycetes; order Streptosporangiales; family Streptosporangiaceae; genus Nonomuraea; species Nonomuraea jabiensis. The sequence goes on from NZ_JACHMB010000001.1 coordinate 5,949,677, forward strand.
TGCTCTCCGAGGCCCGCAACTACCTGCGGGTCGCCTGGTGGGAGGCGCTGTTCCCGGGCGTCGCCATCACGCTGACCGTGGTCAGCCTCACCGTCGTCGGCCGCCGGCTCCAACGCCGCTTCGAGGGGAGAACCCCATGACCACCTATGTCTCCCCTCCGGCGCTCGCCACCCTCGTCACCGTGGAGGACCTGCGCGTGAGCTTCGGCGGGACCGAGGTCGTGCGCGGCGTCTCCTTGTCGCTCGCCCCCGGCGAGTGCGTGGCCGTCGTCGGCGAGTCCGGGTCCGGCAAGAGCGTCACGGCCCGCACGCTGCTCGGCCTGGCCGGGCCGGGCGCCACCGTGCGGGCCGCCGCGTTCAGCGTCGGCGGCCAGGACGCGCTCGGCTTCGGACCGGCGCGGTGGCGCCGGTTGCGCGGCGGGTTCGCCGGGCTGGTGCTGCAGGACGCGCTGGTCTCCCTCGACCCGCTGCGTACCGTGGGGGCCGAGATCGGCGAGGTGCTGGCCGTCCACGACGTCGTCCCGAGGGCCCGGCGCCGCGACAGGACGCTCGAACTCCTCGACGCGGTCGGCGTGCCCGATCCGCCGCTGCGCGTCGGGCAGCACCCGCACCAGCTCTCCGGCGGGCTGCGGCAGCGGGTGCTGATCGCCTCGGCCATCGCGGCCGGGCCGGAGCTGATCATCGCCGACGAGCCGACCACCGCGCTCGACGTCACCGTGCAGGCCCAGATCCTGCGGCTGCTGGCCGAGCGCCGGGCGGCCGGCTGCGCGCTGCTGCTGATCAGCCACGACCTGGCCGTCGTCGCCTCGATCGCCGACCGCATCCTCGTCATGAAGGACGGCCGCGTCGTCGAGGAGGGTCCCACGGGGAGCGTGCTGTCGGCGCCCTCGCACGACTACACCCGCTCGCTGCTGGCCGCCGTCCCGTCGGCCGCCTCCCGGGGCACCCGCCTGTCCGCCGTGCCGCCGGGCTCGCCGCTGCCGCGGCGCACGCCGAACCCGTCGGCGCCGGTGCTCACCGGCACCGGCCTGTCCAGGTCGTACGGGCCGCGCCGGGTCGTCGACGACGTCTCGTTCACCCTGTGCGAGGGCGAGACGCTGGGCGTCGTCGGCGAGTCGGGCTCGGGCAAGACCACCCTGGCCCGCCTGGCCCTCGGCCTGCTCGAACCCGACGCGGGCCGGGTCGCCCTGCACGGCCGCCAGTGGAGCCACGTGCCCGAACGCCGGCGCCGCCCGCTCCGCCGCCGGATCCAGCTCATCTCCCAGAACCCGCTCGACTCCTTCGACCCCCGCCACACCGTCGGCCGCCTGGTCGCCGAGCCGCTCGACCTGCCGAAGGCCGAGCGCCGGGCGCGGGTGCTCGACCTGCTCGAACGCGTCGGCCTGCCGCCCGGCGTCGCCGGCCGCCACCCGCGCGAGCTGTCGGGCGGCCAGCGGCAGCGCGTCGCCATCGCCAGGGCCCTCGGCCCCCGCCCCGACGTGCTGGTCTGCGACGAGCCGGTCTCCGCGCTCGACGTCTCGATCCAGGCCCAGGTGCTCGACCTGCTGGCCGAGATCCAGGCCGAGTACGGTACCGCCATGCTGTTCATCAGCCACGACCTCGGCGTGGTGCACCACGTCAGCGACCGGGTCCTGGTCATGAAGGACGGCCGGGTGGTCGAGGAGGGAGACGTGACGGAGGTGTTCACCCGGCCCCGGCACCCGTACACGCGGGAACTGGTCGCGGCGGTTCCCCGGCTTACCTGAATTTCCTACCAAATGTGTGGGATACTGGACGGGTGAGTCTGGACAGGATCCGCGCATCGAGCGCCCGAGCCGATTCCCCGCTGACCGCCGCCATCCTGGCGGGGCGATGGATCAGATCCGCCGCGGCCGACGACCAGTACGGAAGGCGCTGGCTGGCCAATCCCGATCCGCACGGCGGGTCGGCGGTCACCTCCGAGCCCTGGTCCCTCTACTCGGGGGCGGCGGGCGTCGTGCTGTTCTTCCTCGAACTGGCCGCGGCCACCGGCCACGAGGCGTACCTGGAGGACGCCAGGCAGGGGGCCCGCAGGCTCGCCGCCACCTGGCGCGAGAAGCAGGACGACCTCTCCCTCTACCACGGCCTGACCGGCACGATGGTCGCGCTCATGGAGGCGGGCTGGGTGCTCGGCGAGGGCGCGTTCGAGGCCGAGGCCGCCGCCATCGCCGACGTGATCGTCCGCCGGGGACGGGAGTCCGAGGGCGGCGTCGGGTGGTCGCGGGATCCCGCGCAGCGCGGCGAGGGTGGCGTCATCCTCGGGCTGCTGCGGGCCGCCGCCCACCTCGGCGTGCCCGCGTACGAGGAGGCGGCCGTCGAGGCCGGCCTGCGCATCGCCCGGCTGCCCGTCCCCGGGCACCGGTTCGGCGACTGCGCCGACCTGCCCGTGGACGCCGTCACGCCCGGCTTCCTCGCCGGCACGGCCGGGACCGCGTTCCTGCTGGCCCGCCTGTACGGGGTGACCGGCGACGAGCGCTTCCTGTTCGCCGCGCGCAGCGGCGCGGCCTTCGTCCGCGAGATCAGCGTCGTGTCCGGCGGCTGCGCGGTCGTGCCGCACCACGTGCCGCACGCCAGGGAGCTGCACTACCTGGGCTTCTGCTCCGGCTCGGCGGGCGTGGCCAGGATGTTCTACGAGCTGTACCGGGTGGGGGGCGACCCCGGCGACCTGGAGTGGGTGGAGCGGCTGGCCAAGGGCATCGTCAAGAGCGGCGTGCCGCGCCGCCGTACCGAGGGCTACTGGAACGTGGCCTGCCAGTGCTGCGGGACGGCCGGGCTCATCGAGTTCTTCGTGGGGCTGTGGGCGGCGACGGGGGAGGAGTCCCACCTGGAGTACGCCCGCGGCCTCGCCACCGACCTGATCGGCCGGGCCACCGACCATGACGGGCGCGGCTACCGCTGGTACCAGGCGTACCGGCGGCTGCGGCCGGGCGAGGTGACGGCCGACACCGGCTACATGGTCGGCGCGGCCGGCATCGGCGCCGCCCTCCTCCACCTCGACGCCGCAGGTCAGGCCGACCGCCCGCGCCGCGTCATCCTGCTGCCCGACAACCCGTTCCCCGCGATCCCGTTGCCTGGTTCCGTGCTCCGTTGACAGTGATACCCAATTTTCCTACTGTTTAACTGGGTATTGACCAAGGAGCACGTTATGACTGGTTCCGCATGAAGCAGGTCCACCTGGCCGCGCACTTCCCCGGCGTCAACAACACCACCGTCTGGGCCGACCCCCGCTCCCGCAGCCAGATCGACTTCCAGTCGTTCGTCGACCTGGCCCGCACCGCGGAGCGGGGCAAGTTCGACTTCTTCTTCCTGGCCGAGGGTCTGCGGCTGCGCGAGCTGAAGGGCCGCATCCACGACCTGGACGTGGTCGGCCGCCCCGAGTCGCTCACCGTGCTGGCCGCGCTCGCCGCCGTCACCGAGCGCCTCGGGCTGGCCGCCACCGTCAACGCCACCTTCAACGAGCCGTACGAGCTGGCCAGGCGGCTGGCCACGCTCGACCACCTCAGCGCGGGCCGGGCGGCCTGGAACGTGGTCACCACCTCCGACGCCTTCACCGGCGAGAACTTCCGCCGCGGCGGCTACCTGGACCGTTCCGAGCGCTACACGCGGGCCGAGGAGTTCGTCCGGCTGTCGCGCGAGCTGTGGGACTCCTGGCGGCCCGACGCCGTGCTCGCCGACCAGGAGAGCGGGCGGTTCCTGCGGCCCGGGTCCGTCTCGGCGGTCAGCCACCGGGGGCGCCACTTCACCGTCGAGGGGCGCTTCAACGTCCCGCGCAGCCCGCAGGGCCACCCCGTGATCATCCAGGCGGGGGACTCCGACGAGGGCAGGGAGTTCGCCGCGGCCAACGCCGACGTCATCTTCAGCCGCCACGGCACGCTGGAGGAGGGCCGGGCCTTCTACGCCGACGTCAAACGCCGGCTGGCCGCCTACGGGCGGGAGCCGCACCAGCTCAAGATCATGCCGGCGGCGACGTTCGCGCTCGGCGACACCGACGCCGAGGCGGCCGAGCGCGCCGCCGAGATCCGCCGCCAGCAGGTGGGGCCGCAGACCGCGATCGCCTTCCTTGAGCAGATCTGGGGCCGGGACATGTCCGCCTACGACCCCGAAGGACCGCTGCCCGACGTGGAGCCCGCCGTCGAGCAGGGCGTCTCCCAGGGCCGGGTCCAGGTGGCCGACCGGGTCGCCGTGGCGGCGCGCTGGCGGGCCGTGGCCGAGGAGAAGGAGCTGAGCATCCGCGAGCTGGTGATCCACATGACCGGGCGGCAGTCGTTCGTGGGCTCGCCCGCGACCGTGGCCGCGCAGATCGAGGAGTTCGTGCGCACGGACGCCGCCGACGGGTTCATCCTGGTCCCGCACCTCACGCCGGGCGGGCTGGACGACTTCGTGGCCGAGGTGGTGCCGCTGCTGCAGGAACGCGGCGTGTTCCGTACCGACTACGAGGGCGCCACGCTCCGCGACCACCTCGGGCTGGGGGACGCGGCATGACGCGGGCACCCCTGCACCTGGCCGTCGCGCTCGACGGCGCCGGCTGGCATCCGGCCGCCTGGCGGGACCCGGCCTTCAACGCGCGGGAGCTGTTCACCGCCCGCCACTGGGCCGGGCTCGTCGCCGAGGCCGAGCGCGGGCTGCTCGACTTCGTCACCATCGAGGACGCCCTGGGCCTGCAGACCACGCGCCTCGACGGGCCAGACGACCGCACCGACGAGGTGCGCGGCCGGTTCGACGCGGTGCTGCTCGCGGCGGCGCTCGCGCCGCTCACCACGCGCGTCGGGCTGGTGCCCACGGCCACGACGACGCACACCGAGCCGTTCCACGTGGCCATCGGCATCGCGAGCCTGGACCACGTCAGCCTGGGGCGCGCCGGCTGGCGGGTCCAGGTCTCGGCGCGCGCCTGGGAGGCCGCCCACTTCGGCCGCAGGGAGATCCCGGCGCTCATCCCCAAACGGGACACGGCGGGCCGGTGGGAGCCCGACGAGGAGGCCCGGGGGCTCATCGCGGACCTGTTCGAGGAGGCCGCCGACGCCGTGGAGGTGGCCAGGCGGCTGTGGGACAGCTGGGAGGACGACGCCGAGATCCGCGACGTGGCCACCGGCCGGTTCGTCGACCGGGACAAGCTCCACTACATCGACTTCGCCGGATCCAGGTTCTCCGTCAAGGGGCCGTCGATCACGCCCAGGCCGCCGCAGGGGCAGCCGGTCGTGACCGTGCTCGACCATGGCGGGTCGCCGGTGCCGTACGAGCTGCCCGCCCGCGCCGCCGACGTCGTCCTCGTCACCCCGCACAGCCGTGACCACGCGCGGGACATCGTCGAGCAGGTCAGGAGCCGTCCCAGGGACGGGCACCCGCTCAAGATCCTGGCCGACCTGCTCGTCCACGTCGGCGACGACGCGGCCGAGCGCAGGGCCCGGCTCGACGGGCTCGCCGAGCCGCCCGAATCGGACGCGTACACCTTCGCCGGCACCGCCGCCGAGCTGGCCGACCTGCTGCTGGACTGGCGCGAGGCCGGGATCGAGGGCTACCGGCTGCGGCCCGGCGCCGTGCCGTCCGACCTGGCGGCGATCACCCGTCAGCTGGTCCCCGAGCTGCAGCGGCGCGGCGCCTTCAGGAGCCGGTACGAGGCCGCCACCCTGCGCGGGCACCTCGGCCTGCCGCACGCGATCAACCGTTACGCCTCCCAGAAAGCGGACATTGCGTGAAATTTCTGGCCATCACCTTGATCGTGCATGACGGCCGCAAGTCCACCAACGAGCGATTCCGCGAGGTCGTCGCCAACGCGGTCCTGGCCGAGGAGCTCGGGTTCGACGGGTTCGGCGTGGGGGAGCGGCACGAGCGGCCGTTCATCTCCTCCTCGCCGCCCGTGGTGCTCAGCCACATCGCCGCCCGGACCTCCCACATCCGGCTGTTCACCGCGGTCACCACGCTCAGCCTGCTGGACCCGGTCCGGGCGTACGAGGACTACGCCACCCTCGACCACCTGTCCGGCGGGCGGCTCGAACTGATCATCGGCAAGGGGAACGGCGCCGCCCAGGCCCAGCTCTTCCACGTCACCGCCGAGGACCAGTGGGAGCGCAACCGCGAGTCGTACGAGCTGTTCCGCAGGCTGTGGCGGGAGGACAAGGTCACCTGGGAAGGGCGGTTCAGGCCGTCGCTGACCGAGGCCGAGACCTGGCCGCGCCCGCTCCAGCAGCCGGTGCGCGTCTGGCACGGCAGCGCCACCAGCAAGGAGTCGGTGGACCTGGCCGCGCGCTTCGGCGACCCGCTCTTCTCCGCGAACGTCACCAACCCCATCGAGCCCTACGCCGAGCTGATCGACCACTACCGGGAGCGGTGGGCGCACTACGGTCACGACCCGGCCGAAGCCCTGGTCGGGGCGGGCACCGCGGGCTACTACGCCGCGAAGACCTCGCAGGAGGCCATCGAGACGTACCGGCCGATCTTCGAGGCCCGCCAGGAGACCTTCAAGCGGTACGGGGCGCCGCTCGTCTTCCACTCGCTGGAGGACGCCATCGAGCGCAGCTCCATCCTGGTCGGGAGCCCGCAGCAGATCATCGACAAGGTGCACCGCTACCACGACCGGTTCGGGCACGAGGTCATGCACCTGCACGCGGACGCCGACGGGCTGACGGACGCGCAGCACCGCGCGGCGCTGGAGCTGTTCCAGTCGGACATCGCTCCGGTGCTGCGCAAGGAGATACCCAGCAGGCCGTTCCCCGGAGGTTCCTCATGACGGTCCCCCTGTCCATCCTCGACCTCGCGCCGATCCCCTCCGGCGGGACCGCCCGGGACGCGATCCGCAACACCGTCGACCTGGCGCGGCGGGCCGAGTCCTTCGGCTACCGCCGGTACTGGCTGGCCGAGCACCACTTCGCGGCCGGCGTGGCGAGCTCGGCGCCTGCCGTGCTCATCGGGCTGGTGGCCGCGGCGACCAGCCGGATCCGGGTCGGCTCGGGGGCGGTGCAGCTCGGCCACCAGACGCCGGTGGCGGTGGTGGAGCAGTTCGGCCTCCTGGACGCGGCCCATCCGGGGCGCATCGACCTGGGGCTCGGCCGGTCCGGCCGGCGCCGCGCCGAGGAACGTCCCCCGGCCCCTCCTTCTTCCGAGGCGAGGGTGGTGGACGGGCTGCTCATCCCACCCCCGTTCGACTTCTCCGCGCTGATCAAGGCGGCGCCGCACCTCGCCTTCCAGGCCTCGCTCCTGCAGCAGCCCGGCGCCGAGACGCCGGACTTCGCCGACCAGCTCGACGACGTCCAGGCGTTCCTGGCCGGCACCTACACCTCTCCCGACGGGCAGAGCGCCCACGCGATCCCGGGCGAGGGCGCGGAGGTCGAGCTGTGGATCCTGGGCAGCAGCGGCGGCCAGAGCGCGCAGGTGGCGGGGGAGCGGGGCCTGCCGTTCGCCGCCAACTACCACGTCAGCCCGGCCAGCGTCCTGGAGGCGGTGGAGGCGTACCGGGAGGCGTTCAAGCCGTCCGGCGTCCTGGCGGAGCCGTACGTGATCGTGTCCGCCGACGCCGTCGTGGCGCGGGACGAGGCCACGGCGCGGGAGCTGGCCAAGCCCTACGGCCTGTGGGTACGCAGCATCCGCACCGGGCAGGGCGCGATGCCGTACCCCACGCCGGAGGAGGCCGATGCCCACGTGTGGAGCGAGGAGGACAGGAAGCTGGTGGCCGACCGCCTCGACACCCAGTTCGTCGGCGACCCGGAGGCGGTGGCGGACGGGCTGCGGGTGCTCCAGCGGGTCACCGGGGCCGACGAGCTGCTGATCACCACCATCACGCACGACCATGACGACCGCGTCCGCTCGTATGAGCTGCTCGCGGAGGCCTGGCGGTAATTCATGTATGTCCAGTAGGAAAAGTTGACTTTAGGGGCCGGGGAACGTAGTTTCGTGGGCATGGGCCTTTACCTGACCCGGCGCCCGCACGTGGACTTCGGCCACGTCGCCAGCGCGCAGTGTCGCTGATCACGTACCGCTGAACCCCCTCTCTCCCCCTCAGAGGACACATCGTGATCAAGACCAGACATGCCCTCCTGGCCGCCTTGATGCCCGCCGTCCTGGCGGCCTGCGGCACGGCCCAGGCGAACCCCCAACAAGAGGTGAAGGTGCTGCGCTACCAGGGCAGCGTCGGCAACGTCACCTTCCCCGAGCTGGCCGAGGAGCTCGGCTATCTCGGGGACGTCAAGCTGAAGTGGGTCGGCAACACCACCTCCGGCCCCCAGGACATCCAGTCGGCCGCGACCGGGCAGACCGACTTCGGCGGCGCCTTCAACGGCGCCATCGTCAAGCTCAAGGCCGCCAAGGCGCCGATCAAGGCCGTGATCGGCTACTACGGTTCCGACCAGGCCACCTACAACGGCTACTACGTCAAAGACGACAGCCCGATCAGGTCCGCCCGGGACCTGATCGGCAAGAAGATCGGCGTCAACACCCTCGGCGCCCACCACGAGGCCGTCATCAAGGAGTACCTCAAGCGCGAGGGGCTGACGCCCGAGGAGATCAAGCAGGTCCAGCTCGTGGTGATCCCGCCGGTCAACACCGAGCAGGCCCTGCGCCAGGGGCAGCTCGACGTCGGCACCCTCGGCGGCGTGCTCAGGGACAAGGCGCTGGAGCGCGGCGGCCTGCGCCCCCTGTTCAAGGACGTGGACCTGTTCGGCCCGTTCACCGCCGGGTCCGTCGTGCTCCGCGAGGACTTCATCGCCGCCAACCCCCACACCGTCAAGACGTTCGTGACCGGATTCGCGAAGGCCATCGAGTGGGCGCGCACCCACCCGCGCGAGGACGTCGTCGCCAAGTTCCAGCAGATCATCGCCAAGCGCGGCCGCAACGAGAGCGCCGACGCCGTGCGGTTCTGGAAGAGCACCGGCATCGCCGCCAAGGGCGGCGTCATCGCCGACCAGGAGTTCAAGACCTGGACCGACTGGCTGGAGCACGAGGGCGAGATCAAGCCCGGCCAGGTCAAGGTCTCCGACCTCTACACCAACCAGTACAACCCCTATGCCGGCGGGAGCGGGTCATGACCAAGATCAGCATTCGGAACGTGACCAAGACGTTCCAGGTCAGGGATGCCGACCAGCCCTTCACCGCGCTGTCCGGCATCGACCTCGACGTGCGCGAGGGCGAGTTCCTCACGCTCGTCGGGCCCAGCGGCTGCGGCAAGTCCACCCTGCTCGACCTCATCGCCGGGCTGACCGCGCCGACGTCCGGGGAGATCCTCATCGACGGCGCGCAGGTGACCGGGCCCGGGCTCGACCGGGGCATCGTCTTCCAGCAGTACGCGCTGTTCCCCTGGCGCACGGCGCAGTCCAACGTCGAGTTCGGGCTGGAGGCCAAGGGCGTGCCCAGGAAGGAACGGGCGCGGCAGGCCCGCGAGCACCTCGCGCTCGTGGGACTGGCCGGGTTCGAGGAGCGCTACCCGCACGAGCTGTCCGGCGGCATGCGCCAGCGGGTGGCCATCGCGCGCAGCCTCGCGTTCGACCCCGACGTGCTGCTGATGGACGAGCCGTTCGCCGCCCTGGACGCGCAGACCCGCGAGTCCCTGCAGGAGGAGCTCGTACACGTGTGGGAGCAGACCGGCAAGACCGTCGTCTTCATCACGCACGGCATCGACGAGGCCGTCTACCTGGGACAGCGGGTCGCCGTGATGACCTCCCGGCCGGGCCGGATCAAGGAGGTCATCGACGTGGGCTTCTCCTCGCGGGAGGGGGATCTGCGGGCGGATCCGGCGTTCGGGGAATACCGCCACCGGGTGTGGGGGCTGCTGCGGGAAGAGGTTGCGGCGGCGCAGGTGCAGGAGCGGAAGGTGGCGACGACCCGTGGCTGACCAGAAACTGCTCGCCGGCGACGTTCACCGGCACCACCTCCCGGCCGCCGAGGCCCCTCCGGCTCCGGCATTGGCCTTGAGGGAGCCGGCGCGGCGGCGGTTCGCCGGCGGGCGGCTGCTCAGGCGGGCCGTCACGAACTCCACCGCCATCCTGCTCCTCCTCGCCGCCTGGGAGGTGCTGCCCAGACTCGGCGTCGTCGACCCCGTCTTCGTCCCGCCGCTCTCGGAGAACCTCGTCGCCTGGTACGACCTCCTCGTCGGCGGCCAGCTCCCCGAGCACCTCGAGGCGTCCCTCGCCCGCTCGCTGTCCGGCTTCGGCCTGGCCATCGTGCTGGCGATCCCGCTCGGCCTGCTGATCGGCTGGTACAAGCCGGTCGCCGACTTCCTCACCCCGCTGCTGGAGCTGTTCCGCAACACCTCGGCGGTGGCTCTGCTGCCGGTGTTCACGCTGATCCTGGGCATCGGGGAGACGACGAAGGTCACCTTCGTGCTGTACGCGTGCGCGTGGCCGATCCTGCTCAACACGATCAGCGGCGTGAAGACCGTCGAGCCGCTGCTCATCAAGTCGGCCAGGTCGATGGGCCTCGGCCCGGTCCGCCTGTTCCAGAAGGTGATCCTGCCCGCCGCCGTGCCCACCATCTTCACCGGGGTGCGGCTGGCGGGCGCGTACTCGATCCTCGTCCTGCTCTTCGCCGAGATGGTGGGCGCCAAGGCCGGGCTCGGGTATCTCATCCTCGACACCCAGTCCAGCTTCCGCATCCCCGACATGTACGCGGGAATCATCACGATCTCCGTAGTCGGCCTGCTGTTCAACCTGCTCCTGGTCGGCGTCGAGCGCCGCTTCTCCACCTGGAGGACCACTTGACGAGAAAGCTCCACCTGAACGCCTTCCTCATGGGCGTCGGCCACCACGAGGCGGCCTGGAGACATCCCCAAACCGAACCCGCCCGCCTCACCGACGTCCGCCACTACCAGGAGCTCGCCAGGATCGCCGAACGCGGCAAGCTCGACTCCGTCTTCCTCGCCGACGGCGTGGCCCTGCACGGCAACGTCCGGCACAACGCGCTCGGCGGCCTCGAACCCCTGACCCTGCTGTCGGCCCTGGCCGCCGTCACCGACCACATCGGCCTCATCGCCACCGTGTCGACGACGTACAACGAGCCCTTCCACGTGGCCCGCAAGTTCGCCTCGCTCGACCACATCAGCGGCGGCCGGGCCGGCTGGAACATCGTCACCTCCGCCGGCGAGGCCGAGGCCCGCAACTTCGGCGTCGTCCGTCCCTCCCACGCCGACCGCTACGCCAGGGCCGCCGAGTTCCTGGAGGTCACGCGGAAGCTGTGGGACAGCTGGGAGGACGACGCGATCCTGGGCGACCGCGTCGCCGGCTACTACGCCGACACCGGCAAGATCCACCCGATCGAGCACGCGGGGGAGCACTTCTCGGTCAGCGGCCCCCTGAACACCTCCCGCTCGCCCCAGGGCCACCCGCTCCTGGTCCAGGCCGGGTCCTCGGAGGACGGCAAGGAGTTCGCCGCCCGCTACGCGGAGGCCGTCTTCACCGCCCAGCAGACCCTGACGGAAGGGCAGGAGTTCTACGCCGACCTGAAGCGGCGGCTGGCCGCCTACGGGCGGCGGCACGAGGACGTGCTCATCCTGCCGGGCATCTCGCCGATCATCGGCTCGACCGAGCGCGAGGCGCTGCGGCTGGAGAAGGAACTGGAGGATCTGATCATTCCCGCGTACGGGCTGGCACAGCTCGCCCACATGACCGGCATCGAACTCACCGAGGACGCGCTGGACGGGCCCCTGCCCGACGTACCCGTGGAGACGGAGGGCGCGCAGAGCCGCCGCAAGCTCGTCGTGGACCTGGCCAGGCGGGAGAACCTCACGGTCAGGCAGCTCCTCAACCGCCTGGCGGGCGGCCGGGGCCACCGCGTGGTCGCGGGGACGCCGGAGCAGATCGCCGACCAGCTCCAGGAATGGTTCGTGGCCGGCGCGGCCGACGGGTTCAACATCATGCCGCCGATCCTGCCCGGCGGCCTGAGCGACTTCGTCGACCACGTGGTGCCGGAGCTGCAGATCAGGGGCCTGTTCCGGTACGAGTACGAGGGGCGCACGCTCCGCGAGAACTACGGCCTGCCCAGACCCCCGTCCCGGTACGCCGCCGGGCGCGCTGCTCGGCGCGAAGTGGCGGTGGCGCGATGAGCATCGTGACCCTCGTGGGCAACCCCCGTCCCGGCTCCCGCACGCTCTCGGTGGCCACCTCCGCCACCCAGGCCGTCGGCGACCGCCTGAGTGCCGCCTCGGAGGCGTACGAGGTCGTGGACCTGTCGGACCTCGCGCCCCACCTGCTCTCGCCCGTCAAGCACCCCGACGTGGGCGCGGCCCTGGAACTGGTGACCGGGGCGAGCGTCCTCGTCGTGGCGAGCCCCACCTACAAGGGCACCTACACGGGGCTGCTGAAGTCGTTCCTCGACCGCCTGCCGCCGGACGCGCTGGCGGGCACGGCGGCACTGCCGCTCCTGGTCATGGGGGACCCCAAGCATTCGCTGGCGGTGGAGGTGCACCTGCGCCCGCTGCTGGTGGAACTTGGCGCCTTCGTGCCGACACCGGGGCTGGCGGTGCTGGAGTCGCAGATTCCGGAGCTGGGAGAGGTGGTGGCGGGGTGGGGCGATCGTGTGGCGCCGCAGGTGACCGCTGTACTCAAGGAAGGGGCGCTTTCGTGACGGAGACGGTGGCCGCCCGGGAGGCCCGCCGAGCCAGAGAGGCCCGCCAGGCCCGGGACGCCCGACGCACCGCAGACCCCCGCCCTGTTCCCGGCTCCCGCAATGGGCACGCGTCCGAGGCGCCGGCGGTGCCTGTGGCGCGCCCGGCCCTGGAAGCGCCGTCGAGCGAGGGGGAGCCGGCGACGGGTGCGGTCGACGCCGACGGGTTCCGCCGGGCGCTCGCCGTACACGCCGCCGGTGTCGTCATCATCACCGCCCAGTCCGACGGCATCCCCGTCGGCCTCACGGCCACGTCCTTCTCCTCCGTCAGCCTCGACCCACCCCTGGTCTCGTTCTACGTCGACCAGTCCTCCACCACCTGGCCCCGGCTGCGCGACGCGGACCACTTCGCGGTCAACGTCCTGGCCAGCGACCAGGCCGACCTGGCCGCCAGGTTCGCGCGCAAGGACATCGACCGGTTCGCCGAGCCCACCAGCTGGCGTCCCGGCCCCCTGGGCGCGCCCCTGCTCCAGGACGTCTCCGCCCACCTCATCTGCCTCCCGCACGAGACGGTGGACGTCGGCGACCACATCCTGGTCGTCGGCCTGGTCGCCGAGGCCAGGGTCCACAGCCCCGGCCGGCCCCTCATCTACCACCAGGGCCGCTTCGGCCGCTTCATCGCCCACCCGTAGAGAAACGACCCAGGGCCGCTTTCCCGACCGGCAAGCATGTGGTCCTGCGAGCCCTGGTCACAGCGTCGTTCGCGCCAGTTCCTCAAGCTGCTGGACCACCTCGTCGATCGGCGCGCAAGCGTCGATCTCGACAGTGGAGGTGGCCCTCAGCAACGGCTCCACGTTCGCCAGGTCGCGCAGGATGGCCTCACGCTCCTCGGGGCGCTTGCCGAAGGGGTTGTTGGTCCGCGTCGCGATGCGGGCGAGCATGATCTCAGCGGGAGCGCTGAGCAGGACAACGTGGTCAAATTGAGGATAGAACCGACCCTGATTGGATTTGCAGCCGGCCACGAAGAGGGCGCCCTCACGGTGGTCGGCGAGCAGGTCGCTGATGGCCGGCTCCCGCCATGCCCAATCGGTGGATCCGTCCGGCAGGGTGACCCAGTGGCTCCATTGGTCGGTGTCGGTGTCGACGGCGCGATGGCCTCGGGTCGTCAGCATCTCCATCGCCGTGGACTTGCCGGTGCCCGACATCCCCGTGACCAAGATCTTCGCCATCGGCCGAAACTACCGGACAAGTCGGTATCAGGTGCGCGGCCAGTGCCGGAGGGCCATGTCGGCCACCAGGCGGAGGTCGTCGCGGGTGGCGCCGCCGGCGGCCTGAACGGCGATGCCGTTGGCCACGGCCATGAGGTAGCGGGCGAGCAGGCCGGGATCGGCCTCCGCGGGAAGGTCGCCCTCATCGACGGCCCGCTGGAACCGCTCCCGCAGGAGCGAGATGCCGTTGTCACGCCAGGCCGCCAACGTGTCCCGGGCGCTGAGGCCGGCCTCGCCCGCCGCCAGGGAACCTTGGACACCGAGGCATCCGGCGGGACAGCCGGGAGTGGTGGTGGCCTGGACGGAACCGTTGAGGAACGCTGTGGCCACCTGCCACGCCGTCGGCTGCTCCAGGGCCCGCGGGACGTACGAGGCGGGGCCGTCGGTGTAACGCTGCAGCGCCTTGTGGAACAGGTCTTCTTTGCTGCCGAAGGCGGCGTACATGCTGGTGCGGCTGATGCCCATCGCCTCGGTGAGGTCGGTGAGGCTGGCGCCCTCGTAGCCCTGCTCCCAGAAGACACGCATGGCCTGGTCGAGCGCCTTGTCGGCGTCGAAGCCGCGTGGCCGGCCGATCGGCGCCTTCCCCCGGGTGTTCACGCGATCGATCATACCTCTTTTGTACCGATCGGTGCTGAACTGCTATCGTCCATTTCGGAACCGATCGGTACAGATATCTGTAGAGGTGAAAGCAGTGGGGCAGTTGGAAGGCAAGACCGCCGTCGTCACGGGCGGCGGAACGGGGATCGGTCTGGCCGCCGCCATACGGTTGGCGGCCGAGGGCGCGCACGTGTTCATCACCGGCCGCCGGAAGGAGATCCTTGACGCCGCGGTGGAACGCATAGGCCCGGCGGCGGTGACCGCCGTGCAGGGCGACATCTCGGACCTGGCAGACCTGGACCGGCTCTACGCAGAGGTCCGGGCTCGGGGCCGGGGCCTGGACGTGCTGTTCGCCAACGCCGCCGCCGCGTCGTTCGCGACGCTGGAGCAGGTCACCGAGGAGCACTTCGACGAGATCTTCGGAGTCAACGTCCGGGGCACCTTGTTCACGGTGAAGAAGGCGCTGCCGCTGCTCAACGACGGCGCATCGGTGATCCTGAACAGCTCGGTGCGCGCCGGTGACGGTGTCGCGGCGTTCGGCGCGTACGCGGCCTCCAAAGCGGCGATCCGGTCCTTCGCCCGGACCTGGGCCAACGAGCTCAAGGGCCGGAACATCCGGGTCAACGCGATCTCCCCGGGCACCATCGACACTCCTGGACTCGACGGCGTGGTGGCGACGGGGGACGGGTCCGTCACCAAGTCGGATTTCGCCGCAGCGGTCCCACTCGGCCGGATCGGACGCCCGGACGAGATCGCCAATGTGGTGGCTTTCCTCGCTTCCGACCAGGGCAGCTTCTTCCTCGGCGCCAACTTGGTCGTTGACGGAGGCGAAATGCACATCTAACGGGTGTCGTCGTACGACTTGGCCTTGGACGGCCCGGACGTGCGTATGGCCCTGACCGCGTCATTGAGGTCAGGGCCATACACATGGAGCAGGGGTCAGGCGGCGATCGGGGAGTAGGCGGCCGCGTCGCCCTTCAGCACGACACTGGGCCGCCCGTCCACGCCCACCGGCACGTCACCGGCGATCGTGACCCGGTGCAGCCGCCTCGGGCGGCCGCCGAAGTCGTGCACCACCCGGTGCTGCGTCGCCCGGTTGTCCCAGATGGCGACGTCGCCGGGCGCCCAGCGCCAGCGCACGGTGTTCTCGACCTCGGTGACGTGCTCCTGGATCAGCCGGATGAGCGAGGCGGACGTGTGCGCCGACAGCCCCACCAGGCGCTTGGCGAAGTCCCCGAGCAGGATCGAGCGCTCGCCGGTCTCCGGGTGCACCCGCACCACGGGGTGCTCGGTCTCGAACACCGTGGAGGCGAACACCTCGGCGCGCTCCCGCGCCCGCTCGGGATCGTCGGAGGCGGCGATGCGGACGTAGTCGTGCTGGTTGGTGTGTACGGCCCGCAGCCGGTCGAGCAGGTCCCGCAGCTCGGCGGGCAGGTGCTCGTACGCGGACACGGTGTTGGTCCACAGCGTGTCGCCGCCGGCGGCCGGAACGGTGACGGCCCGCAGCACCGACGCCAGCGGCGGCCGGTCCACGAACGTCACATCCGTGTGCCAGCGGTCCACCTTCTGGCCGTCGCTGTAGTCGAGGTCGAGGACGTGGTCGTTCCCGTCGAGCGAGGGGACGGTCGGGTGGGCGGCGGTCGGTTCGCCGAGGAGGCGGGCGAAGGCCACCTGGCTCCGCTCGTCGAGGTGGTCCTGCCCGCGGAAGAAGACCACCTTGTGGCCGAGCAGCGCCAGGCGGATCTCCGCGACGACGTCGGCGGGCAGGTCGCCGCCGAGCCGGACGCCGGAGATCTCCGCGCCTATCCGGCCGGCGACAGGGGCGATGGACAAGGATGACATGGGATTTTTCCTTCCATTAGAGGGTTTGCCTGCGGTCGGAAGGAAGGACAGAGCGCGCTGGCCACGCGGCAGAAGTCCACGTGACCCCGGATGGTCAGAGCCGTCGTCGTCACGCCATCAAACGTAGATCGCCCCACCGTTAAAGTCAATTGAATTGGTAGGTAATTAGGGTTTTTCAGGTGCAGGTGACCGAGTACGTCATCGGGCCGGAGGCGACGACGTTGGGCAGCCTGGTCTCCATGTATCCGGTGACGGTCCTGCCCGTGGACTCGTCCACCGTGAACTCGCGCTCGATGACCTTGGTCAGCGGATCGCCCGGCGGGAAGGCAGCGCTGTCGAGCCAGGCGGCCAGAGTCTCGTCGAAGAACCACTGCGCGTACACCGTCTGCTCCATCGGCCCCGACACCGTCACCCTGGCCCGCGCCTTCAGGGTGACCGGGCACTCGCCCCGGTAGTTCGCCGGGGTGACGGAGGCTTCGGTGACCGAGACCACGCGCGGGTAGGAGCCCGCGGGCGGCTTGCCGCAGTCGACCTCGTAGCCGACCGCCTCGCCGCGCGTGACCCTGTCGTTCGCCGTCACCTCCAGCCAGATCTTGCCGGTCTTGCTGATCCACTCGTCCCAGACCCGTTGCGGACGGAGCGTGGCGGCCTGGGTGAAGGTGTGGGTGAACGGCGCGGTGTAGCTGCCGTCCGCCCAGCGCCACCGGTAGCTGATCGTGAGCGGCAGCGTCGCGGAGGGCGCCGGGGTGACCTGCGAGATGATCGTGTACTGCCTGGACGTTCCCGGGCAGGGCTGCGGGTTCCGGCTTTCGACGACCTGGGTTCCGGTGATCGTGACCGCGTCGCCGTCCCGGCAGGCGATCGTGAAGGCGGCCGGCCGCGTGGCGGTCGCGTTCGGGGTGAGCACGCGCAAGTACGCCGAACCGCCGCCCACCTTCGAAGGGTCCGTCACCGTCCAGGTGTTCTCCAGCACCGTGGTCAGGTCTCCTCCGAGCACGACCTCGCCGGGGACCGTCGTGCCGTCGCCGCGTACCCACTGATAGGTGACCTTGGCCGGCCTGGTGACCGCGAGATCGACGCGGAACACGAACGCGACCGGCCGTCCGCACGGCCCCTCGTACCGCGCGGGCGTCACCCGCGGGTTGGCGGCGGCAGCGACCGGGCCCGGCTCGGGCGGGTCGGTGCAGGTCACGCGGTAGGTGACCTGGGCGGAGTCCGTCACGCGGCCCCTGGCGTCCAGGACCTCCAGCCGGCGGTGGCCGGAATGACCGGTCAGGAACGTACGGCGGGAGCTGACCGCCGTGCTTCGCGCGGTGAGCCACAGCCGCTCGACCGGCTCGGCGCCGCCGTCACTGTCCACCCACCGGTACGCCACCGCGGCAGGCGTCCTCGACACCGTGATCCGCCCGTCGAACGTCACCGTCCGGCCGGGCGGACGGCACTCTCCCCGGTACGGCGCGGGCGTGGCCAGGGTGACCCCGACGCGCGCTCTGTCCTCGGAAACGTCCTCCAACCGGAGGGGGTCACACGACACCGTGAAGCGGCTCTTGGCCGAGGTCGCCTTCCGGGGGCTGAGCACCTGCAGCGCCTGCCATCCCGACGTGCTCGCCGCGAACATCTGCCGATCCCGTACGACCACCGCCCCGCCCTTGACCTGCGCGGTGCGGATCGGCCCCTTGGTGCCGTCGCCGCGCAGCCAGCGGTAGCTGATCCTTTTCGCGCCCCGCACCGCGACCTTGGCCGCGAACGCCGTGGTGGCCGGACACGAGCCCGCGTATCGGGCGGGTGCGGCCGTCACCCTGCCCACTTTCACCGATGCGGCCGCGGCCTGCGCCGGCGCGGCGGCCAGGCCGCCGGCCAGCACCAGAGCGGCGGCCAGCGCCGTCCATGCTCTACGCACCTCGATCTCCTCAATCTCCTCAAGATCGGACTGATCCCGGGAGTTTCGCGGGAGAGGGTTGCGCGGGACTTGGGCGAAAACCTGCGGCCGGACCGGGCGGCCCAAGTCCGCCTCAAGTCAGGCGTGGTGGCCGCGCAGCCGATCGAGCGTCGGGCACCTCCCGGTAGCGCGCCCGCCGGTGCTGCTGGTGAGCTCGCCGCCGGAGACCCGCGGCACGAAGGCGTCGCCGCCAGGTGCTGCTTGATCCTGCGCGCCGGGTCGAGTTCCGGCGACGAGACGAGCAGTTTCTCCCCACCCCGGCCACCGGCCTGCGGGCGGGCCTCTGGGATACTCCCGCGCATGACAACAGACGGGGGGCGGCCGGGATTCGCGACGCACGGGATCGGGTCCGACCACCCGATGACGTGGACGCTGCGCCGCGCGGAGCCGGGAGACGTCGAGGCGATCGCCGACCTACGCGCGTCGGTCATGCGCCCGGACCTGCAGCGGCTGGGCCGCTTCGACGAGCACCGGGTCCGGCAGCGGTTCCGGGACTCCTTCTCCCCGGACCACACGTCGGTCATCGAAACGGACGGCGGCTTCGCGGGCTGCGTGACGTTCCGCCCGGGCCAGGACGCGTGGTGGCTTGAGCACTTCTACCTCGCCCAGGAACTCCACGGCCGCGGCCTCGGCACGGCCGTGCTGCGCGAACTGCTGGAGCGGGCCGACGCCGAAGGCGTGACCGTCCGGCTGAACGTCCTGCAGGGGAGCGCCGCGCAACGGCTGTACGAACGCCACGGGTTCACGGTGGAGACCGAGGACCCGGTCGACGTCTTCATGGTGCGGCGACCCCGATTTTCCGAACGTGTGACGCCTCGGCGGAGAGCGGCGCGCCGTCCTGGCTGAGCGGGCGGAGCTCGGCCAGCTCCCGCCCTTGGCCGTCGACGAGGACGGAGTGCGGCTCGTCCGGGGCGAAGGCGTGGCGCTCGCCCCATTGGCGGAGGGCGACGACGGCCGTGAAGAGGTCCTGCCCGGCTTCGGTGAGCCGGTACGTGTGTCGCCTGCCGTCGTCGCCGGCGGCGCTCTTGTCGAGGATGCCGTGCTCGACGAGCTTGCGGAGCCGGTCGGTGAGGATGTTGCGGGCGATCCCCAGCCGCTGAAGGAACTCGGTGAAGGTCGTCGCCCCGTCCATCGCGTCCCGGATGATCAGCAGGCTCCACCGGTCGCCTATCAGGTCGACCGTCCGTGCGACCGGGCAGGCCGGGTCGGTCCAGGCGCTTCCCGCGGCGAGTGTGACGTCCACCGGCCCCCTCCGAGATGAGTTGCAATCTGAAACCAGTATGCCCTAGCTTCGGATGAGTTGCATTTTGCAACCTACTGGAGGGCGATATGTCGTCAGGGTTGACGGGAAGGCAGCGGGCCGTGCTCGCGCTGGTGTGCGCGGTGGCGGTGTCGGCCATCTACGGCATCCAGCCGGTCCTCGAAGCCGCGGGCCAGGATCTCGGGCTGGGGGAAGGAGCGCTGGGCTGGCTGGTCGCCGCCGGTCAGATCGGCTATCTCGCGGGGCTGGTGCTGCTGGTCCCGCTGGGTGACCTGTTCGACCGCCGCAGGCTCATCACGGTGCACCTGCTGCTCACGGCGGCAGGCGCGGGGGTGACCGCCGCCGCACCCGGCGGTGGCGTCGCGATCGCGGGCCTGGCCCTGGCCGGACTGTTCGCCGTGGTCGTCCAGATCACGGTGGCCTACGTCGCCGCCGTCTCACCGGCCGGCGAGCGTGGCCGCAACATCGGAGCGGTCACCTCGGGCGTGGTCATCGGGATCCTCGGGGTACGGGTGGTCGCGGGCACGCTGGGCGAGCTGGCCGACTGGCGCATGGTCTACCTCGTCATCGCCGGGCTCTGCGCGATGCTCGCGCTCGCCGCCCGATTCACCCTCGGGGCCGACCTCCGCCGCCCCCGAGCCCGGTACGGGCAGCTGCTGTCGTCGCTGGGTCGTCTGGCCGTCGGCGACCGGCTCTTCCTCAGCCGGGGACTGGTCGCGTTCTTCCTGTTCGCCTCCTTCGGCACGCTGTGGAGCGGGCTGGCGCTCCCGCTCGGCGACGCGCCCTGGTACCTCGGCACCACCGAGATCGGACTGTTCGGACTCGCCGGTCTCACCGGGGCGCTGGGCGCGGCCCGGGCCGGCCGGTGGGCCGACCGGGGCCTGGCGCCCTCGGTCACCGGCTGGTCGCTGGCCCTGCTCACGGCCTCGTGGCTGCTGATCGCCCAGGCGGGGTCCTCGCTGTGGCTGCTGATCGCCGGCGTCGTCGTCCTGGACTTCGCCGTGCAGGCCGTTCACGTCAGCAACCAGCACCTGCTCACCGACGCCCGCCCCGACCAGAGCAGCAGCGTCATCGGCGCCTACATGGCCTGCTACTCCCTCGGCTCCGCGCTCGGTGCGATCACCACCACCTGGGCCTACAGCGCTGCGGGATGGCCGGCCGCCAGTCTGCTCGGCGCGGCCTACGCCGCACTGGGACTCCTCGTCGCCACCTCGACCCGACGTTTCACCCTCCGGGCGATCGTCGGCTCCGGGAGAAGTGTCACATGACAGTTGTCACAGGGGTTCGTGTTAGTTGTTTCTACCGGCGAAAGGCCCGGCGCGCGAGGCTTGACCTGCAACAAGGGGCAGCGAGCAGTCCAGATGCCCGCTGCCACTCCCATCGGATCTCGGCTGCGAGCCGAGGCGGAAGGAGAGTGGGCCCGATGGCCGAAAGCCTCTACATTCTCGGTGACGAGGACCGCAAGAAGTTCGCCAGGCTGATCGCCGCCGCCTGGTCAGAGGAGGACGTGAAGAGCCGTTACGGCCGCGAGCCTCGCCAGATGCTGGCCGAGTACGGCATCGCGTACCCCGAGGGCGTGGCCACGCCGCCGCTGCCCCCGAAGCCCGCCGGCGAGTTCAGCATCGAGGAGCTCGAGGTCGCGGCCGGCACCGAGGCCCCGGCCGACGGCTGCTTCGGCTCCGCCAGCTCGGTCAGCTGCTTCACCGGCTGCGTCGCCACCGCCTCCACCTATGGCTGCGCGGGAGCCGCGGAGGCCTGACGGCGCCGCTGGGGCGCGGCCCGGCCTGTCGCGCGATCCGGCCCGAGGCCGGGCCCGCGGTCCGAACCCGCGGTCCGGCTCGTGGCGCGCCCCACGCCCCTGGCATGGCACCCGGCGGCCCGCCGCCGCCGGGTGCCACCGTCGCCTCGCCCCCGCAGGGCAGGCAAGCGGCTCCCGACGTCACCCCCGGGGTCGGGATCGCGGGTGACGGTCAGCGGCGCCGCGGTCAACGGCACCGGATTTGTTCGGTGCGGAAGCCGCAAAAACCCGAAATATGCGAAAAGTCGCCAGTGATGCGTTGCCTCTGTCCAGATCGGTTGTCATGATCCGCTTGTGACCCAGACAGGGGCTCCCGGTTCGAGGGTGACGGCTCGCGCGCCACTGGAAGTGCGGCTCGGCCGTGCGGCGATCGTGGCGTTCGCCATCTACCTGATCTTCCCCACGTTGGCGTACTACATCGAGAATCCCCATCCCTGGCGCATCCCAGGCGTCCTGCTGACGATCGCGGCCCTCGCCCTCTACATCGCGGCCGGCTGCACCGGCCCGCGCGGACCGTGGCACCGGTGGGCGGTGGGGGTCATGGCGCTCCTGGTCTACCTGCCGCTTCCGTTCCTGGGCGAGTGGTGGGCCGCGTCGGGCGTGCTCCTCGCCGCGATGGCGCTGGGGATCCTGCCCAGGCCGTACCCCCTGCCGGCGTTCCTGCTGGTGGCCGTCGCCGAGACGGCCAAGTCGATGCTGCTCGGCGACGATCTCGTGGGAGGGCTGTCCTGGACCCTGTCCGTCTCCGTGGCGGCCATCCCCCTGGCGGGCCTGACGCATTTCGCCGAAACGGCGCGGGTCCTCTACGCGACCAGGGCCGAGCTGGCCATGGTCGAGGTGGCGGCGCAGCGCGCGCGGGCGATGGGCGAGCTGGAGGGCATCCTCGGCAGCCGGATCGACGCCATCGCCGAGCAGGGCCGCAGGGTCGTCGCCGGCGTGGAGGGCGACGCGGAGAACGTCAAGACAGAGCTGGGCCGCATGCTCGACATGGCCCGCGAGGCCCAGAGAGAGATGCGCGACTTCGCGCATCGGGAGCAGGGGCTCCCATCAGGAAATCCTGACTACCAGAAATGATGAACATCACGATACGTCGGTGTTAGTTGTTTCTGGCGGCTTTTGCCGCTGATGACGAATCTGGACCTCGTAGGCGGCCGTCCCTGACCGACCCGGAACCCCGGGGCCTCACCAACGAGGTGACCTCATGCCAGAAGACCCCACCCTGTCCCCGGAACTGCGCCGGCAGATCGCCAGATTCGTCGCACGCGCCTGGTCCGACGAGTCGCTCAGGCGGGAGTTCGAACGAGACCCGCGCGCCGCCCTCGCCGAAGCGGGCGTCGACTGGCCACGCGAGCTCGCCCCGCCCGACCTTCCTGACCACCCCGGCCAGGCCATCGACCTGGAGAGCCTCGAATCGTCCGCGGGCGGCGCCCTCGGCACGATCGGCACGGTGAGCTGCCCGACCGGATGCTTCTCCGGCGGACAGAACGCCTGACGACCTCGCAAGGCGTGGTGGTGGACAGTCCAGATGCCCACCACCTCGCCAGACCAGCATCTCACACACCCGCGGCGGGAGGACTTGTGATGACTGTGGACACCATCGGCTGGGACACGACTCAGCGCAGGGCGTTCGGCGAGCTGACCGCGAGGTCGTGGCTCGACGCCGACTTCAGACTCCGGTACGAGCACGACCCCCTCTCGGTCCTGGCCGAGTACAACCTCCGGCTGGCCGACGGGGCAGTCGCCCCGGCGCTGCCGCCGGAGCCCGGCAGCGAGCTCGTCATCGAGATCCTCGACGGGTCCGAGGCGATGCCGCCGCCCCCTCCGTGCCTGCTCAGCCTCTGCTTCTGCCTGTACACGCCGACCCCGGGAGAGTGACACGCGATGACCATGACCGCGACGGAGGCGCCGGGAGGCGAGCGGATCGACGAGCTCGTCTCCACGGTGCGGGCCAAGGCGTGGCTCGCCGCGGCCGCGCTCATCCTGGTCGCGGGCTGCGCGGCGAGCTGGACCTGGCTGGGCCAGGTCCGCGACGTGGTCTCCGGCACCGGCGTGCTGGTGGCGGGCGCCGGTCCCGTACCGGTGGCCGCCCCCGTGCCCGGCAGCGTGGCCGAGCTCCTGGTCCGCGTGGGCCAGGAGGTGACCCCGGCGACGCCGCTGGCCGTGCTGGCCGACGAGCGGGGACGCCGGCACGTCGTGACGGGCACCGCGACGGGACGGGTGCTGCGTACGGCGGCCCCCGGCGCGGTCCTGGCCGCGGGCGGCACCGTCGCGGCGGTCGACCCGGCCGCCGGCCCCCTGCGGGCGCTGCTCATGGTCGGCCGGGACCGGATCGGCGCGCTCGCCCCAGGCCAGAGCGTCACGTTCGGCGGCACGGGCGCGCGGGGCCGGGTGAGCGCGGTCGAGCCGTACCCCGCCTCGGGCGAGCTGCTGCGCCCGCTGTTCGGCGAGGCCCTGCGGGCGGACGGGCGGCACCTGGTGACCGTCGACCTCGACCGGCCGGCCTGGCCGGGCGCCACGCTCACCCCGGTGTCGGGGGAGATCACCGTCGCCGTCGTCCGCCCCGTGGACGCCCTGTTCGCCGGAGGGCGTCGTGGCTGAGCACGCGACCAGGCCGCGGCCGGTACGCACCGAGCGCCGGCCGCAGATGGAGGACGCCGACTGCGGGCCCGCCTGCCTGAGCACGATCTTCGCCCACCACGGCCTGCGCGTCCCCGTACGCGACATCAGAGAACGGTGCGGAGTGGGCAGGGACGGCCTCACGGGAGCCGGGCTCAAGGCGGCGGCCGAGGAGTACGGCTTCACCATCGGCGGCTGGCGAGTGGAGGCCGACGCGCTGGAGAGCTTCCCCGTCCCCTCGATGATCTTCGTCGACCAGCGGCACTACGTGGTGCTGGAAGGCATGCGCAAGCGGTGGGCCTACCTCAACGACCCCGCCGTGGGCAGGATCCGGCTGAGCAGAGAGGAGTTCCGGCGGCGATTCAGCGGGATCGTGCTGGTACCACGCCCGGGCGAGGGCTTCACACCGGGCGGGCAGCGGTTCCCCATGGCCCGCTCGGTGCTGGCGAAGGTGCGGCCGTACCTGTCCACGCTGCTCGCCATCGCCGTCATGGCCTTCATGCTGGCCCTGCCCGCGGCGGTCACCGCGCTGCTGACCCGGCTCCTGCTGGGCAAGGTGCTGGTCGAAGGCGGCGCGGCCTGGTCCGCGCCCGTGCTCCTCGGGCTGCTCGGCTGCGTCGGCTTCACCCTGGCCGGCATGTGGGCGCAGCAGCGGCTGCTCGGTGCCGTGCAGCTGGCGATGGCGGCCGACCTGTCCGGCCGGTACGTGTGGCGGCTGCTCAGGCTACCGGGCGACCACTTCCACCGGCGGCAGACCGGTGGCCTGGTGACCAGGACGTCCTTCGGCGCGGGGCTGGCCCTGCTGCTGTCGGACCGGGTCGCCGCCGTCATCGCGGCCCTGCTCACCATGGTGGTGCACTCGTCGATCCTGTTCGCCTTCCACCCGGCCTTCGCCGCCGTCGCCGTGCTGCTGGCGGCGGTCAATCTGGTGGCGATGCGCGCGGTCAGCCGCCGCACCGCCCCGCACCAGCAGCGGCTCATCTTCGACGAGCACCGCAGGGACAGCATGGCGTTCAACGGCGTCTCGATGGCCGAGTCGCTGAAGGCCGACGGCGCCGAGGGATGGTTCTTCGCCAAGTGGGCGGGGCTGTCGGCGCGGACCATGTCGGCGGCCCAGGAACTGATGCGGGTCACGCAGGCGCTGATGGTGGTGCCCGCCGCGCTCGGCTCCCTCGCCGGGGCCACCATGGTGATCACCGGGGCGGTGCTGATGGCCCGCGGCGAGGTCACGATGGAGACCGTCATCGCGGCGCAGCTCCTCGTCGGCGCCTTCCTCGTACCCATGTCCTCGCTGGTCGGGGTCGGCGCCGAGGCGCAGGTCGTGGTCGCGCAGACCGGCATGCTCGACGACGCGCTGCAGGCCGAGCCCGACCCCCGCCACGCCGAACCCCCCGGCGCCCCCGAGGGGGCGGGGGGCCTGCGCGGCACGGTGGAGTTCGACGGGGTCACCTTCGGGTACGACCGCCAGCACGGGCCGGTGATCGAGGGGCTGTCGTGGCGCGTGGAGCCGGGCCAGCGCATTGCCATCGTCGGCCGCACCGGCAGCGGCAAGTCCACGGTCGCCCGCCTGCTCACCGGAGCGGTCGTGCCGTGGTCCGGGCAGATCAGGTTCGACGGCGTGCCGAGGGACGAGCTGCCCAGGGAGACGCTGTCCACCTCGATCGGCTACGTGGAGCAGAACCTGCAGGTGTTCGAGGGCACGGTGGCCGACAACCTCACGCTGTGGGACCCGACGGTTCCCGCGTACCGGCTGCGCCGGGCGGTCGGCGACGCCTGCATCGCCGAGGTGGTCCACCGCAGGGGCGGGCTGTCGGGCGGCCTGGTCGAGGAGCGGGGCCGCAACCTGTCGGGCGGCGAGCGGCAGCGCCTGGAGATCGCCCGGGCGCTCGCGCTGTCCCCCTCGGTGCTGGTGCTGGACGAGGCCACCAGCGCGCTCGACGCGGAGACCGAGGCCCTGGTGGACGCCAACCTCAAAGCCAGGGGCTGCACGTGCGTGGTCATCGCGCACCGGCTCAGCACCGTACGCGACAGCGACCTGATCCTCGTGCTGGACCGCGGCAAGGTCGTCCAGCGGGGAACCCACGCCGAGCTCATCGCTGAGCCCGGCCCCTACCGCACACTCGTCGAGGAAGCGGCATGAACGGCTACCCCGTCAGCGAGATCGAGCTGATCGACCCCTATGCCTGCTGGCACGTCGTCAGCGGCTCCGTCGACGTCCTGCTGGCGCCCGTGGACGGCCAGGGCCCCCGCCGCCGCGTCGTCCGCGTGGAGAGCGGCCAGCTCATGCACGGCTTCGCCGCCACCGACCTGCCGCAGGGCTACACCGTCCTGGCCGCCGCGGCCGACGGGACGTCGGTGCGCCGCGTCCGCAGGGACGCGGGCGCGCTGTCGGCCTGGGCGCGCCGCCTCCACCGGCCCGGCGCGCAGGACGGCGCGGGCGGCGGCCGGCCGGCGGCGCCCCGCCCAGGCCGGCAGGGGGCCGGCGCGGCGCAGGACCCGCCGAGCGACCGCGAGCTGCGCGCGCTGCACCGCGGGGCGCTGGAGCAGGTGCTGCTGCTGGCCGAGGCGGAGGAGGCCGACCGGGACAACTGGCGCGCGGCCAGGGTGGCGGCCACGAGCGAGACGCTCCGGCGGTCGTTCGCCGATGTCGGGGTCGCCGCCGGCGCTCCACCCTCCCCCGACCGGCCCCGGACGACCGCCGAACACGCCGCGAAAGTGGTCAAGACGCTCGGCGACCACTGCGGGTTCGCCGTGCGGGACAGCGCCCCGGACGCCGGCCCCGACGCCGACTCCGGCTCTGGGCCCGGCGACCCGCTCGGCGCGGCGCTGGACGCCGCCAGGGTCAGGCACCGGCGGGTACGCCTTTCCGGACGATGGTGGCGCGAGGCCACCGTCCCCATGATCGGCTTCACCCGGGAGGGCGGCCGGCCGGTGGCGCTCCTGCCGCACCGGGGCGGCTACCGCGCCGCGGACCCGGCGGCGGACCCGTGCCGGGTGACCGAGTCCGTGGCCGCCGGCCTCGCCCCCGACGCCTGGCAGATCTACCCGCCGCTCGGCGAGGGCGTCGCCACCCCCGTCGCGCTGCTCAGGTTCGGCCTGCGCGGCGCGGGCAGGGAGCTGGCCTGGCTCCTCGCGGCCGGCGGCGGCGCCGGGCTGCTCGCGCTCGGTGTCCCCCTGCTCACCTTCGGCCTGCTGACCTCCGCGGCCAACCCCGCCGACCGGCCCGCGACGATCTGGACCGCGGCGATCATCGCCGCCATGGTGTGCGCGAGCGCCCTGCTCCTCGCCGTGCGCAACTCGGTGCTCGTACGCGTCCACAGCCGTCTCCAGGAACGGCTCGAACCCGCCGTCTGGAGCCACCTCATCTCCCTCGACCTGCCGTTCTTCAACCGCTACAGCACCGGCGAGCTGGTCCAGCGCGCCAACGCCATCGCCGACATGCGCAAGGCGCTCGGCGAGGCCGCGGTCAACTCCCTCCTCGGCGGCATGTTCTCCCTGTTCGGCCTGCTGGCGCTGCTCGCCGTGGACTGGCGGCTGGCCCTGGTCGCGCTGGGCGGGGTGGGCGCGCTGCTCGCCGTGCTCGCCGGGCGCGCGGTCCGCCAGCAGCGGCACGAGCTGGTCATGCACGAGCAGTACGGCAAGGTCTACTCCCTGCTGTACGCGTGCCTCGGCGCGATCGACAAGATCCACGTCGCGGGCCGGGAGGCCCAGGTGTTCGGGCTGTGGTCCCGGCTGTTCGCCACGCAGCAGCGCGCGGCCGAGGCGATCCAGCGCGAGCGGGCGGTGTCGGCGGCGATCGGCGCCTCGGCGCAGCCGGCGCTGCTGCTGCTCCTGGCCGCCACCGGCCTGACCTGGGGCGTCCCGACGGCGTCGTTCGTGATCGCCGCCGTGGCGCTCGGCCAGTTCGTGCTCGCGCTCGGCCAGATGAACAGGGCGGTGGAAGCGGCCTTCGCCCTCCTGCCCCGGTTCGAGCGGCTGCGCCCGGTGCTGGAGCGGGCGCCCGAGACGTCGCCGGGCGCCAAGGACCCGGGCGAGCTGGGCGGGCTGGTACGGCTCAGCGGCGTCTCCTTCGCCTACCCCGGCACCGCGATGCGGATCCTCGACGACGTGTCGATGGTGTTCAAGCCGGGCGAGTTCGTCGCGGTCGCGGGCCCGTCCGGCGCGGGCAAGTCCACGCTGGTGCGCCTGCTGCTGGGCTTCGAACCACCCCGCACCGGCCAGGTCCTCTACGACGGCGGCGACCTGCGCGACCTCGAACTGCGCCGGGTGCGCGCCCAGGTGGGCGTCGTGATGCAGCAGGCCAGGGTGCTCAGAGGCTCGATCCTGGAGAACATCATCGGCGACGTGCCCGGCGCCACGGAGGAGGACGCCTGGTGGGCGGCCCGCCTGGCCGACCTGGACGGCGACATCGCCGCGATGCCCATGGGCATGCACACCGTCGTCGGAGAGGACAACGCGTCCTTCTCGGGCGGCCAGCTCCAGCGGCTGCTCATCGCCAGAGCGCTGGTGAAACGCCCGCGCATCCTCATCCTCGACGAGGCGACGAGCGCCCTGGACAACCACACCCAGGCGCTGGTCAGCCGGAGGATCGCCGAGTTGGACATCACCCGGATCGTGATCGCGCACCGGCTGAGCACCATCAAGTCGGCGGATCGGATCTACGTACTCGACCAGGGGAGGGTCGTCGCCGACGGCCCCTTCGAGGAGCTGGTGGACGACAGCCGGCTCTTCGCCCGCATGGTCCGCCGACAGGAGGTCTGAGATGACGGTCTCGGTTCACGCCGGATACGCCGAAGCGCAGGGGGAGGGTTTGCTCGCGGTTCCGGGCGGTGACGAACGGCTGATAGCCGTGCTCGCCGCCGCGGCGCCCTTCCCCGAACGCGTGTCGGGAGAGTTCTTCGTCCCCGTGGCGGGGCGCAGCCCGCGCCAGGCGTCCGAGCGCACCAAACGCTGGCTGAAGGCCGCCGTCGGCGACGACGAGGACGCCAAGCGGGCGCTGCTGCACCACCGCAGGCGCTCCGGCCGCGACCTCGGCGCCGGGCTCGTCGACGTCCGGCTCGCCGACCCGCGCAGGCTGCCCGACTGGGGTTACGCCCTGGTGGACTTCCTGCTCGCCCAGCCGCCCACGGCCGCGGCCGACCCCGCGTCCGGGCGGCCCGGCTCCCCGTTCGTGGCGTTCAGGCGCGCCGTCAACCGGCTGGTGGACATGAAGGACGGGACGGTACGCGGAGTCCCCGTCACCCCCGAGGCGTGCGAGGACATCGCGGGCCAGCTGATCGAGCGCCTGACGCAGGTCTGCTTCTCCGGCTTCGCGTTCGAGGCGCAGCTCGCCGGCACCGCCAACGACGTGTCCGCCTGGCTGCAGAGCCCCGGCCTGGACGTCAGCCAGTCCGGCTGGCTCGACCGGCTGGAGACGCTCCCGGGGCTGGCCTACGTCATGGGCATGGCCTGCCTGCAGTGGCGGCGCGTCGTTCACGAGCTGTTCGACCGGTTGAACGCCGACCTGCCCGAGCTGCGCAGGACGCTGTGGGGCTGGACCGCCCCCGGACCGGTCACGGGATACTCCGGCGACTCGGGCGACCCGCACAACCACGGCCGGGTGGTCACGCTGCTCACCTTCGCCTCGGGCGAGCGGGTCGTCTACAAGCCGAAGGACCTGCGCTCGGTGGTCGGGCTGATGGACGTGTGCACCCTGCTGAACAACCACGGGCTGCCGCTCACCCTGCACACCCGCACGGTCGTCCTGCGTGACGGCTACGGCTGGGAGGAGTACGTCACCGCCGAGCCCGCCACGGACGAGGACAGCGTACGGCGCTACTACACGCGCCTGGGCATGCTGGCCAGGCTCGCCCAGTTCCTGGAGTGCCGCGACCTGTGGGCCGACAACCTGGTCGCCAAGGGCGACACGCCGGTCTTCATCGACCTGGAGAACGTCCTGCAGGCCCGCATCAGCAAGCCCGCCCTCATCGGCGACCGCATCCAGTCCCTGTGGGGGCAGGTCGAGGAGACGGTGGTCAAGACCGCCGTCATCAGCTTTCCCCGGGTGATCGCGGGCGGCGTCCAGGCGCACGACATCGGCTGCATGGCCGGACTGCAGGAGCAGGTCGCGCAGAGCCCCCAGTTGTACCCGCTCGGCTGGGAGGCGCCGCCGTACCGGCCCACGTGGGGCGCGGGCGAGCTGGCCGACCCGAGCCGCTACGCCGACGAGGTGGCCGAGGGCTACCGGCAGATGCAGGACTGCCTGACGCGCAACCGGGAGCTGCTGGCCGACGCCCGCGGCCCGCTCGCGCTGCTGGAGGACGCGCCGGTCCGCTACATCTGGCGCAGCACCTGGGACTGCGTCGAGCTGCTCGGCATGAGCCTGAGCCCGGGGGCGCTGATCGACGGGATGGCCAGGGAGGTCACCCTCGCCCACCTGTTCCGCAGCGCCCGCGAGACGCTGCGGCGGGACCCGGGGCGCGAGGACATCCTGGAGATCGTCGAGCAGGAGATCGACGCGTTCCGCCGGATGGACGTCCCCCTGTTCGTCTCCAGGCCCGGCTCGGACTCGGTGTTCACCCCCGACGGCGTCGAGATCCCCGGGCACTTCTCGGGCACGGCGTGGCAGCGGCTCCAGGACCGCCTCGCCGACCTGGCGGGGTTCCCGGTGGACGAGCAGCTCGCCGTGCTGGAGACCTGCCTGGACTTCACGGGCGCGCGGCAACTGCCCACCCTGTTCCCCGGCCCCGGGCCCCGGCCCCGCACGGTGCGCGAGATCGGCCAGTACGTCTACGACCTGTCGGGACGGCGGGCGGAGCCCGAGGCCGAGGTGCTGCTCGCCCGCGCCGGCGAGCTCGCCGACCAGGTGCTCGCCAGCGCCGTCCCGCTCGGCACGCCCAAGGGCGGCCCCGTCGGCGAGCGGTCCGGCTGGATCGGCGTGGTCACCTATCCCGCGCACGGCCTGGACCAGGTCGAACCCCTCCAGGGCGACCTGCTCACCGGCACCGCCGGCCTCGCCGTCTTCCTCGCCGAGCTGTACGCCAACACGGGCGCCCCCGGCCACTGGACGGCCGCGCAGGACGCGCTGGACGCCTCGGCCGAGTTCGCGACGCTGTCCACGCAGTCGGGCGTCTACCGCAGGATGTGCGGGACGCTCGCCCCAGTCGGGGCGTTCGTGGGCCTCGGCTCGACCATCTACGCGCTGAGCCGCTGCGGCGCCACCCTGGCCGACACCAGGCTCGTCGAGCGGGCGGTCGCGCTGGTGCCGCTCGCCGAGGCCCAGCTGGCCCTGCCGACCTGCGCCGAACCCGTGCTGGGCCGGGCCGGGCTGCTGCTCGCCCTGCACAAGCTGCGCGAGGCCGCGCCGACGGCGGTCCCCGAGGCCGAGGCGCTCGCCGCGAGGCTGCACGAGGAGCTGCTGGCCGAGCTGGCCGGCGGCGGCGCGGCCCGGTCGCCGTACCCGCCGGGCGTGGCCGCGCTCGACGGGGTGCCCACCGGGGTGGACGGGCTGGTGTGGGCGCTGGCCGCCAGCGCGGCCGCGCTGGGGGAGACCGGCTCCGGGAAGAGCGGCCCCGGGAAGAGCGGCGCTGACCTCGCGCCGCTGCTGGCGCACCGGTTCGCCCTCGACACGCCCGGCTCGCTGCTCGCCGCCGTCGCCACCGCCCACCTCCTCACCGGCGAGGTGCCCGGCGACCTGCGGGAGCGCGTGGCCAGGTACTGCGCCCCCGACGCCGCACGTTCCTGCGCGCGGCTCGTCGTGGACGCCGAGGTGGCGCTGCACACCGCCCGCCTGACCGGCGACGAGGCGCTGGAGCGCTCCGCCCGCGAGCTGGCCGCCGAACTGCTGCGCCGCCGCGACCACACGGGCCGCTGGTTCGCCGACCGGCGGCGCGCCGACCGCCTGTCCCTGTCCGCCACCGACGGGCTCGCCGCGGCGGGGCTCACCCTCCTCCGGCTCGCCGACGACCAGGTCGCCTCGCTGCGCCTCGTGCACTGACCCGGGACGCACTGACCGCGTGCACTGACCCGGGTGCACTGACCGAAAGGAACGCCATGGACGCCCGACCATCTTTCCGCCGCCACTTCAGGGTCGAGGTCATCGAGGGAGACGGGGTCTTCCTGATCAACGAGCGCGACACCCACGTGCTCACCGGCCGGTCGATCGAGGCGGTGGCCGGTCTGCTGGACGGCAAGCACACCGTCGACGACATCCTGGTCGCGGTGGAGCCGGACATCCCGCCGGAGAACGTCTACTACGTGCTCCACACGCTCAGGCAGCGCGATCTGCTGGTCGACGTCACCGAGGACGTGGAGCGCAGGGCGGCCGCCTACTGGGAGATGGCGGGACTCCAGGCGCAGGAGGCGGTCGCCGCGGTGCGCGGCGGACGGGCCGAGCTGCTCACCGTGGGGGACGTGCCGGCCGAGGAGCTGCGGAGCCTGCTGGTCGCCGAGGGGGTGGAGGTGACCGGCCCCGGGGAGGACGCGGCGCTGACCGTCGTGCTGACCGACGACTACCTGCGCGGCGAGCTGGCCGACGTCAACCGGCGGCACATGGCGGAGCGACGGCCATGGCTGCTGGCCCGCACGACCGGCCCCGTCCTCTGGCTGGGCCCCGTCTTCCAGCCGGGGGAGGGCGACGGCGGCTGCTGGCGATGCCTGTCCCAGCGGATGGAAGGGCACCGGCAGTCGCTGACGTACGTGGAGGACCGGCTGCGGGCCGGCCGCCCGCTGGCCCTGCCCGCCGCCGACCTGGCGCTGACCCGCGGCGCGGGCGTGCGGCTCGTCGCGGCCGAGGCGGCGAAGTGGCTGGCCGGGGCGAGGAGCCCGCAGCAGCGCGATCTGATCACCTTCGACACCATGCACCTCGGCGCCACCCGCCACGAGCTGCGACGCCGGCCGCAGTGCCCCGAGTGCGGCGACGCCGGCCTGATGGCCGCGGCCGCGCACTCCCCGGTCGAGCTGCGCTCGCGACCCAAGACCTTCACCGCCGACGGCGGCCACCGTTCCCGGCACCCGGAGGACACCGCCGAGCGGTACGCCCACCTGGTCAGCCCCGTCACCGGCGTCATCCGCGAACTCACCCGGATGGACACCAGAACGCCGTTCGTCAAGGCGTACGTGGCCGGGCACAACTTCTCCCGGGAGACCCGCGACCTGTCCATGCTGCGCAAGGGCCTGCGGACCCAGAGCGCCGGCAAGGGCATGACCGACCTGCAGGCCAAGGTCAGCGCCATGTGCGAGGCGATGGAACGCTACTCGGGAATCTTCCAGGGCGACGAGGCCCGGCGCACGGCGAGCCTGCGGGAGCTCGGCGCGGACGGCGTACACCCGAACTCCTGCTCGCTCTACAGCGACGCCCAGTACCGCACCCGCCGGGAGGTGCGCGCCACCAACAGCTACTCCTACGTCAGCGACCCCTTCGACGAGGACGCCGCGATCGAGTGGACGCCCGTGTGGTCGCTGACCGAGCGGCGGCACAAGTACCTGCCCACCGGCTACCTGTACTACTACTACAACGACTCCCGTTCCACCGGCCCGCTCTACACCTGGGCCGACTCCAACGGCAACGCCGCCGGCTCCTCCCTGGAGGACGCCGTCCTGCAGGGCTTCATGGAGCTCGTCGAGCGGGACGCGGTGGCCGTGTGGTGGTACAACCGCGTGCGCCGGCCCGCTTTCGACCTCGGCACCTTCGCCGACCCGTGGATCGCAGAGTTCCAGGAGGTCTACGCCGGTCTCGGCCGCGACCTGCACGTGCTCGACCTCACCAACGACCTCGGCGTCCCGGTGGCCGCCGCGGTCAGCCGCCGGGTCGACGGGCCGACCGAGGACATCCTCATGGCCTTCGGCGCGCACTTCGACGTGCGCATCGCCGTCCAGCGCGCTCTGGCCGAGCTGAACCAGTTCATCCCCGCGGTCATCGACGTCGGCGCGGACGGCGTCACCCGTTACCGGTTCCCCGAGCCCGACCAGATCGACTGGTGGACGAACGCGCGCATCGCCGACCACCCCTACCTTTCGCCCACCACGACCTCCGTGCCCGCGTCCGCCTACGAGCGGCCGGCCACCTCCGACCTGCTCGACGACGTCGAAGCGGCCCGCGCGCTGGTCGAGGAGCGCGGGATGGAGATGCTCGTGCTCGACCAGACCAGGCCCGACATCGGCCTGCCGGTCGTCAAGGTCATCGTGCCCGGCCTGCGCCACTTCTGGCGGCGGCTGGCCCCCGGCCGCCTCTACGACGTGCCCGTACGGCTCGGCTGGCGCGCCGAGCCCACCCCGGAGGAGCAGATGAACCCCATCACGATGTTCCTGTGACCGGCGTTCCTGTGACCGGCCCCGCGGTCCCCGCGCCCCTGCCGATGGTGGGCCTGCGCGAGGACGCCGTCGTCGCGTCCGCGGACGGCGTCCTGACCATCGCCCAGCCCTTCGGCGCGGTCACCCTGCGCGGCCTGCCGCAGGCCGTGGAGTCGCTGCTGCGCGAGCTGCCCGGCACGCTGGCCGACCAGGACGCTCTGGCCGAGCGGCTGCTCGCGGCGGGCGGCAGCAGCCACGACGCCGCCCTGCTGTACCTGACGCTGTCGCGGCTGAACCCGGTCCTCGTCCACGCGGTCGAGCCGCTGCTGCGGGTGGTGCCCATCGCCCGCGACGCCCGCTTCCGGCCGCCCGCCCTCGCCCCCGGCGACACCGTGCGCCTGTCGAGGTTCGCGCTCGTCCGCAGGGCGGAGGAGGGACTCGTCCTGGAGTCGCCGCTGTCCCGGCACCGCGTCACGCTCGCCGAGGACGCCATGCCGCTGCTCGCGGCGCTCGGCCGCCCCGTCATGGTGAAGGAGGCGCCGGAGGCGATCGGCCACCTCGTCGCCGCCGGCATGGCCTTCGCCGGGGACGCCGAGGAGCGCGACCCCGCGCTGCGCTCGTGGGACTTCCACGACCTGCTCTTCCACGCCAGGAGCCGGGCGGGGCGGCACGACCAGCCGTTCGGCGCGACCTTCCGCTTCCTGGACGAGACGCCGCCGCCACCGGTGATCAAGCAGCCTCCCGAGGGCGCCGCCGTCGAGCTGTACGCGCCCTCCCTGGAGGAGGCCGCGGCGGCCGACCCGCCGTTCACCACCGTGCTGGAGTCGCGCAGATCGGTGCGCCAGTACGCCGCCCCGCCGACGGTCCGGCAGCTCGGCGAGCTGCTCTACCGGGCCGCCAGGGTCAGGCGCGTCTTCGGGCCGGCGCCCGGCATGCCGTACGAGGCCAGCAGCAGGCCCTACCCGGGCGGCGGCGCCGTCTACGAGCTGGAGCTGTACCTGACCGTGGCCCGATGCGAGGGCCTGGACAGCGGCGTCTACTACTACGACCCGCTCGGGCACCGGCTCGTCACGCTCCCCGCCAGGGACGAGGACGCGCGGGCGATGCTGACCGCGGCGAGCCTGGCCACGGGCGGGACGGCCAGCCCGGACGTGCTGATCACCATCACCTCGCGCTTCCAGCGCATGTCGTGGAAGTACTCCTCGATCGCCTACGCCGCCACGTTGAAGACCGTCGGCGCGCTGTACCAGACCTTCTACCTGGTGGCCACCGCGATGGGCATGGCGCCCTGCGGGCTCGGCAGCGGTGACGCCGACCTGGCCGCCCGCACCCTCGGCCTTGACTGGGCCACCGAGTCGTCGGTCGGGGACTTCCTCGTCGGCGGCGCCCCCGCAGAGTCCGATCCGCACAGACAAGGAGAGCGTTGATGGCCGAAAGCATCTACATCCTGGGGGACGAGGACCGCAAGAAGTTCGCCCGGCTGGTGGCGGCGGCGTGGCAGGACGCCGACCTGCGGGGCCGCTACGAGAGCGACCCCAGGGCCCTGCTGAGCCAGTACGGCATCGCCTACCCCGAAGGCGTGCCCACGCCGCCGCTGCCGCCCAAGCCGGAGGGCGAGTTCGACATCACCGACCTGGAGACCGCCGCCGGCACGTCCGCGCCCAGCTCGGTCAGCACCGTACTCACGCTCACCACCATGACCGGGCCGAGCGTCCCCAACACGGCAGGCGACACGTTCTGACCCGATCGCGCTCGTATCCACGCATAAAAGGAGAGCTCTGATGGCTGAGAGCAGGTACGTCTTCGGGGACGAGGATCGCAGGAAGTTCGCCCGGCTGGTGGCGGCGACGTGGCAGGACGGCGGGCTGCGGGGCCGCTACGGCGGCGATCCCAGGGCCTTGTTGAACCAGTACGGCATCGCCTACCCCGAGGGGGTGCCCACGCCGCCGCTGCCGCCCAGGCCGGACGGCGAGTTCGACATCACCGAGCTGGAGTCGGCCGCCGGCTCCGTGGCCTACACGACGGACGGCACGGCCAGCTCGATCGGCACCGCCCTGTGCGGTTCGGCCTGCTTCGGCGACCCGCAGTGAGCGACACGGTGATCGAGGTCCTGGGACTTCGCAAGCGCTACGGCGATTTCACCGCCGTGGACGGCGTCTCCTTCGACGTCCACGCGGGGGAGGTGTTCGCCCTCCTCGGCACGAACGGCGCGGGCAAGACCACCACGATCGAGATCCTGGAGGGCTACCTCAGGCCCTCCGGGGGCACGGTGCGGGTGTTCGGCGAGGACCCGGCGGGACACCGCGCCCCGCGCGCCAGGATCGGCCTGGTGCTGCAGGAGTCCGGCCTGTTCGGCGACCTGTCGGCGGCCGAGACGGTGGCCGCCTGGAGCAGGTTCACCACCGGCGCCAGGCCCGTGGCCGAGGCGCTGGAGCTGGTGGGGCTGTCCGGCCAGGCCCGGACGCGGGTCAAGCGGATGTCCGGCGGCGAGCGGCGCAAGCTCGACATCGCGCTGGCCACGCTCGGAAGCCCCGACCTGCTGTTCCTCGACGAACCGACCACGGGGCTCGACCCCGAGGCCCGCCACCGGGTCCGGGACCTGGTCAGGGACCTCGCGGCCGGCGGGATGACGGTGCTGCTCACCACGCACTACCTGGAGGAGGCCCAGGAGCTCGCCGGCCGGGTGGCCATCATGGACAAGGGCAGGATCGTCACCCAGGGCACGATGGCGGAGGTGCTGGGCCGGGGCTCGGGCCGGGTCGCCTTCGAACTGCCCGACGACACCGCCCTCGAAGGGCTGCCGGTGGGCGAGCGGGACGCGCTCACCGTGACCGGGCGGCGGTGCGTCATCGTCACCGCCGAGCCCGAGTCGGTGGCCCACGCCGTGCTCGGCTGGGCGCACGCGCGCGGCGTGCGGCTCAGCGGCCTGGACGTCCGCCAGGCGACGCTCGAAGAGGTCTTCCTCGACATCGCCGGCGCGCACGGGGAGGAGGTCAGGACGTGACCGCCTACACGATCGCGCACTTCCGGCTCACCCAGACGCTGTTCTGGCGCACGCCGGTGTCGGTCGGCGTCGCCCTGTTCTTCCCCGTCGTGTTCGGCGGGCTGATGCCGCTGATGCTGCCGGGCGGGACCAGGGACGGGGCGCCGGTCGATGTCGCCATCATGACCGGCGTCATCGTGATGGGCATCGCCAACCTGGGCTTCATGACCCTCGTGGAGTCCTTCGTGGCGCGGCGGCAACAGCTGATACTCAAGCGGCTGCGCGGGACGGAGCTGCCCGACCTCGCCATCTTCGGCGGGGAGATCCTCACCGTGCTGTCGATCGGCCTGCTGCAGCTCGTGCTGATCGTCGGCCTGGCCAGGGTGATGCACGGCGTCGCGCTGCCGGACAATCCCGCCCTGCTGGTCGTCACGGTGCTCCTCGGGCTCGCGGTGTTCGCCGCGATGGCCGTCGCGGTGAGCGGCAGGATTCCCGCGCAGGGCTCCACGGTCGTGGTGAGCCTGCCGTTCCTGCTGCTCGCCATCGGCCTGTCCGGGTTCGCCTACCCCGTCTCGGCGTTCCCCGGCTGGTTGCGGATCGTGTCCTCCTTCCTCCCGTTCGGGCGGGTGGCCGAAGGGGTCAGCACCGCCTATCTCGGGCGGGACTACGTGGGACACGCGGGAGCCGGCGTGCCCCCCAAGGTGGGGATCCTGGAGGGCTTCCTGGTCATGTGGCCGGGGTGGCTCGTCCTGGCCGCCTGGCTCGTCCTCTCATTGCTCGCCGCGAGAAGGTGGTTCAAGTGGGAGCCTCGCAGAGGCTGAGGGGCGTCGGGCCGGGCACCGTACGGCTGGCCCGCGCCACGGCCGGGGTCTTCCTCGTCGGCATGGCGGCCTTCGCCGCCGTGCCGCTCGCGGAGGCGCTCGGCGCCTACTCCTCCGTCAGGGTCGCGACCGCGGTCGTCCTCATCATCGGCCTCACCGGCTGCTACCTGTGGCTGGCGGTGCGGGCCGTGCTCGACCGGGGTTCGCGGTGGGATCTCGCGGTGCTGGCCGTGATGTGCGTGCTCGCCCTCGCCGTGCCGTTCGCCGCCGGGCCCACCTGGCTGAGCGTCGGGTTCATGCTGCCGCTCGCGTTCGCGGTCACGCTGCGGGGCCGGTGGGCGGCGCTGGGGTTCTTCGCCTCGCTGGCCGCCGGCCTGGTCCTGCCGGCCTCGCAGGACCTGAGCTGGGTGCTCTTCGGTTCCCTGCAGAACCTGCTCACGGCCGGCGCGCTCGCGGGCCTGACCATCTTCGCGACCTTGCTCGCCGAGTTGCAGCGCACCCGCGAGGAGGCCGCCAAGCTCGCCATCACCGAGGAGCGGCTCAGGTTCGCCCGCGAGCTGCACGACGTGCTGGGGCACAACCTGTCGGTCATCGCCATGCGGACCGAGCTGGGCATCCGGATCCCGCCCCAGGAGATCGGGCGGCTGCGCCGCGAGCTGACGGAGATCCACGACATCGCCAGCCGCTCGCTGCACGACGTGCGGGCGGTGGTCAAGGGCTACCGCGAGATGTCGCTGGAGAGGGAGCTGAGCGGGGTGCGCCGGGTGCTGGAGACCGCAGGCGTACGATGCGACTTCGCCGAACTGCCGCCCTCGCTGGCGCCGGAGGTCCGCGTGGCGCTGGCCTGGGCGGTGCGCGAGGCGGCCACCAACCTGCTGCGCCACAGCGACGCCACGGTCTGCCTGCT
Organism: Nonomuraea jabiensis; assembly: GCF_014204795.1. GTDB lineage: Bacteria > Actinomycetota > Actinomycetes > Streptosporangiales > Streptosporangiaceae > Nonomuraea > Nonomuraea jabiensis. The sequence continues at coordinate 5,988,517 of NZ_JACHMB010000001.1, forward strand.
CGGGGTCGAGACCGACGGCGACCGCATCACGGTGACCGTCGCCAACGACGGCGTGCGCCCGGACACCGGCTCCCTCGCCACCGGCGCCGCCGTTGCCGAGGCGGCCGTGGGCGGGAGCGGCCTGGCCGGGCTCGACGAGCGGCTCGCGCAGGTGGGCGGGAGCTGCGGGCGGCACACCGAAGACGGCTGGTTCACGCTGTCGCTGGACGTTCCCGGCCGCCTCCCGGCGGCCACACTCACCTCTGCTACAGGAGACCGGAGATGATCAAAGTTCTGATCGCGGAGGACCACGACCTCATCAGAGGTGCCCTGATCGCCCTGCTGTCGGAGGAGCAGGACATCCGCGTGGTCGAAGAGGTGTCCAGGGGCGACGAGATCGTGCCCGCCGTCGTCGGCTCCAAGCCGGACGTGGCGCTGCTGGACATCGGGCTGCCGGGCATCGACGGCCTGGAGGCGGCGGGCCTGATCAAGGAGCTGGAACAGCCGCCGCCGGTGCTCATCCTCACCAGCGTCGGCACGCCCGGCAACTTCGAGCGGGCCATGGCCGCGGGGGTGCGCGGCTTCCTGGTCAAGGACGCGCCCGCCCACCGGCTCACCGACGCCATCCGGGTGGTGGCCAGGGGCGAACGCTACATCGACTTCGACGTGGCCGCCGACGGCGGCGAGCAGGAGGTCAGCGCCAATCCGCTGACCGCGCGGGAGATCGCCGTGCTGTCGGCCGTCGCGGCCGGTGGGCGGGGCAGCGACCTGCGCAGCACCTTGGGGCTGTCGATCCACACGATCAGGAACTACCTCGCCGCCGCCCGCCTGAAGACGGGCGCCCGCACCGACGAGGACGCCGTGCGCATCGCGCGGGCGAACGGGTGGCTGAACGAGGGACCGGTGGCCGCCGGTAGTTGATTCGCGGGCCAGGAAGGCGTCACGATCGGTACGAAATCATGATGCATCCTGACATATGGGAGTCCACCGGTGGCTCAGGACAGCGAAGCGCAGGTCAGGTGGTTGACCACGGCCGTCGTCGCGGTCACCGGGGCGCTGTGGGGGCTCACCCCGCTCGCCTTCCTGCTCGACGGCGATCCGCGCCGGGCCCTGGTGGCGCTCGTACTGCTGGGAGGGCTGCTCGTGGTGTACGCCAGGATCGTCGCCCGGCACATCGCGGGCACGAGCCAGGGGCCTCACCGGGCGCGGACCTTCCTGCTGTTCGCCGTCGTCGTCTACGGGGCGATCCCGTTCCAGGGATCGGTGTGGATCTACACGCCGCTCATCGTCGCCACCGCCGGACTCCTCCTGCTGCCCTTCCGGTACGGCGTCATCGTGCTCCTGGTGGTGGCCGCCGCCGAGTACCCGCTGACGCTCGTCGAGTGGGGCCCCCTGGCCTCCTCCGCGGCGCAGCGGAGCGCCGGGGTGCTCGTCGCCGCGGTGGTCGCCGCGGGCATCGTGCACTACGCGAGGTTCGTCCGGGAGCTGCGCGAGCTGCGGGTCGCGCTGGCCGAGATGGCCGTGGACCAGGACCGGCTGCGGCTGGCGGGGCAGCTGCACGACCTGCTCGGCCAGACGCTGGCGTCGATCACCCTGAAGACGGAGCTGGCCCTGGCCCTGGTCGACGTGGACCGCAAGCAGGCCGCCGCCGAGCTGGAGGGCACGATCGCCATCGCCGGCGAGGCGCGCGCGGAGATCGGCGACGTCGTGGAGGCCAAACGCTCGCTCGACCTGGGCGCGGAGCTGACGGCGGCCGCCGCGCTGATCGAGCTCACCGGCGCGACCTGCGACCTGCGCCTGGGCTTCAAGGAGATCGACAAGGAGACCGGCGACGTGCTCGGCTGGACGGTACGCGAGGCGGCCACGAACATCGTCAGGCACAGTGACGCCCGGCACTGCCTGATCGAGCTGGACGAGGTCGACGGACGCGTCCAACTGCTGGTGCGCAACGACGGCGCCCGCGGCGAAAGGGACCATCAACCCGGTTCGGGGCTCGCCGGGCTGCGCCGGCGGGTGGAGAAAGTGGGCGGATCCCTGGAGGCGGGCGCCACCGGGGAAGGCGTGTTCCAGATGCGGGTGTGCCTGCCCGCCGTACACGATCGGGAGAGTGGTCACCGGTGATTCGCGTCCTGCTCGCAGAGGACCACGGCGTCGTCAGGGGCGCCCTGACAGCTCTACTGAACCTCACGGGCGACATCGAGGTCGTGGCCGAGGCCGACCGAGGTGACAAGGTCGTCCCGCGCGCCCTCGCCTGCAGCCCGGACGTGGCCGTCATCGACATCGAGATGCCGGGCGTCGACGGCGTCGAGGCCACCCGCCGTCTCAGACCGGCGATGCCGGACTGCCGCGTGCTCATCCTCACCGGCCTCGCCAGCGCCGCCCTGCTGAAGCGGGCGATGGAAGCGGGAGCGAGCGGATTCCTGCTCAAGGACGCCCCCACGGAGCGGCTGGCCGAGAGCATTCGCCGCGTCTCCCAGGGCGAGCGGGTGATCGACGCCTCCCTGGCCCTGGCCGCGATGAGCGCCACGGTGACCCCGCTCACCGAACGGGAGGTGGCCGTGCTGGGGCTGGTCGGGTCGGGCGCCAGCACCGGCGAGATCGCCGCAGAACTGCACCTGTCGGCGGCGACGGTCCGCAACTACATCTCCAGCGCCATCACCAAGACCGGCGCCCGGAACAGGACCGACGCCGTCCGCATCGCCGCCGAATCCGGCTGGATCGAAGGCCTCCGCCACCCCTGACCGCCCCTCGCCCCACCGACCCTCGCCCATCCGGCACCCCCATCCCGGGAGCGACCGGGCGCGGCGAAAGCGCGACGACAACGCCACGACAACCCCACGACAGGTCCACTTCCTAACGTGTCCGTGCAAGGGGGACCCGGTTCGACACGGAGGGGAAAACACATGCGTGGAAGGCAACTCACCCTGGTCGTGGCTTCGGCGGCCGTCGTCACGGGGGCGCTCCTGACCGCCCCGGCCGCAGCGGGGGCGGCGACGACCACGGGCACGACAGCGACGACGGGGCGCGGGCGGCGGCAGGGCCGATCGACTGCGGCGGCTGGTGGCACTACACCGGAAACAACCCGCAGTCCGTACGGATGGTGCGGTGGGGCGGCGCCAACGGGCGTCCCCAGTTCAACGTCATGTCCGGCTACATCCAGGGCATCCAGCACGGCTGGGCCCAGCTCTCCGGAGCCAAGAAGGGCGACTGGGTCACGCTGGACGTGACCACCGACGGCGGCAGGACGTGGGGCTACTGCGGGCCGTTCGAGGCACGCTGGGACGGCGAGATCGTCATAACGCCGGCCGCGCGCACGTCAAGCGACCCGAACCTGAAGTTCCGCGCCTGCGGTGCTCCGGCGGGAGTCCCCGGCAGCCGGGCGGTCTGCACGACGCCCTGGTGATCTGACCCGGGGGACACGTCAGTGAGAGGTTGAGTGGCGTTGCGGGCGCGGCGCCGGCCCTGGGGCGCCTGGCACCGGGGCCGGCATGCCCGTCAGTTTCCCGGCGACGTGCTCGTGGTCGTCGCCGGGGGAGAGGCACAACGCGATCACCAGGTCAACGGCCAGCTGCGTGGGGAGCTTGCGAACGCGACGCTCCCGGCATCCGTGCGTGGCGATGGCCGCGTCCAGGACCTGGCGAGGGATCCCCGAGGTCAGCGCGCCAACCGCGACCAGATCCGTCAACCACCCCGAACCGCCTGCGTCACCCGGCAAGATCACCGGGCGACGCTACCAGCAAGATCGCTGTGTAAACGGCATTCGAGCGCTTACCGGTCTCCTAAGCGGGTGCTGCAGGCTCGAATCCTGCCGGGGGCACTCGTCTCGATCAGGCAAAACAAGCCCCTGACCAAGCGAAACATCGGTAGGGGTATCCGACGGTGTACGGCTACCGCCGATCGTTTGCGGACGATCCTTAACAATGCCTTCCCACGGGATGCCCCGTCGGAGTCACGGGGTCCCGTCGAAAGATCCTCGCCGAGCGCGAGTACGTCGTCGGGGGACGATCCCCGCGCCGGCGGGGGTCCCGGCGTCAGCTTCCGCGCGCGTGCACGGCGATGCCTGGATCGGCAACGCGGTGGGCCGACGGCGGCGAGGTGGTGCTGGATCAGCCGCGGGCTCTGCCGCGAGCACGTGTTCCGCGCTCCTGGGTGGAGTGACGCACGTCACGTCGGGTCCTGTCACGTCGCTCCGACCCCCGGTGTCTTGAGGGCATGACCGAACACAACACCTCCCACAAGGTCGTGGTCATCGGTGGCGGTTACGCCGGAACGCTGGCGGCCAACCGTCTGCGGATGCGCGACGACGTCGACATCACCCTGGTCAATCCGCGCCCGGAGTTCGTCGAACGCATCCGGCTGCACCAGTTCGTGGCCCGTACCGGCGACGTTACGATCGACTACGACACGCTGCTCGGCGAGGGCATCCAACTGGTCGTCGACAGCGCAACGCGCATTGACACCGCCGCCCGCACCGTGCGGCTGGCGTCGGGCCGCGCGCTGGACTACGACTACATCATCTACGCCGTCGGCAGCACCGGCGCAGTCCCGTCGGTGCCAGGCGCGGCCGAATTCGCTTGGCCCATCGCGGAATTGGAGTCCGCGCAGCGGCTGCGCGCCAGGCTGGAGGAGCTGCCCCTCGATGCTCCGGTCACCGTGGTCGGCGGCGGATTGACCGGCGTCGAGACGGCCGCCGAACTGGCCGAACAAGGGCGCAAGGTCACGCTGGTGTGTGGCCGGACCCTGGCGCCCTACCTCAGCGCAGGGGGGCGCCGATACGTCGCCAAATGGCTGACCCGCCATGGTGTCGCCGTGCTCGAGGGCGGCGCGGTGACCGAGGTTCGGCCGGACGCGGTCGTCCTGGCCGACGGTTCTGCCGACAGCGTGGTGCGTCCGAGCGCACTGACCATCTGGACGGCCGGTTTCGGCCTGCCGGAGCTGGCGGCGGCGAGCGGGCTGCGCACCGACGCGCTCGGCCGGCTGCTCACCGACGAGACGCTGACCAGCATCGACGACGACCGCATCGTCGCGGCCGGCGACGCCGCCGCACCGTCGGGCCAGCCGCTGCGGATGAGCGGCTACGCCGCAGGGCCGCTCGGGGCGCAGGCCGCCGACACCGTGCTGAGCCGCATCGCGGGGACCGAACCGGCGGTGATCAACCTGGCCTTCACAGGCGCGTGCGTCAGCCTCGGCCGGCACGCCGGCATCAGACAGATCGCCGGTAAGGACGACACCGCGGTGAACATCTACATCCCCGGCCGCATGGGCGCAATAATCAAGGAAGTGACCTGCAAGTTCGTGGTGTCGAAGAGGATCCGCGGTGAGGCAGGCAAGCCAGGTTCCATGGGCTGGCCCAAGGGCGGCCCGCGCCCCGAACAGCTGGCCTCCGCTGCACGGGGGGTCACCTCCCCGTGAGCGCCGACGAGCACGCCGAGCGATTCACCGTGTTGCGGCCGCTGCTGTTCACCATCGTGTACGAGATACTCGGCTCGGCGACCGAATCCGACGACGTGCTGCAGGACAGCTATCTGCGGTGGGCCAAGGTGGATCTCGCGACGGTGCGGGACACCAAGTCATATCTGGCGCGGCTGGTGACCCGTCAGGCGCTCAACGCCTTGCGGGCGAGCACGCGCCGTCGCGAGGAGTACGTCGGCTCCTGGCTGCCCGAGCCGCTGCTGCTGGAGGAGAACGACGCGTCGGCCGATGTGGTGCTCGCCGAGTCGGTGTCGATGGCGATGCTCGTGCTGCTCGAAACGCTCACCCCCGATGAGCGCGCGGTGTTCGTGCTGCGCGAGGTGTTCGGGTTCGACTACGACGAGATCGCCGCAGCGGTGGGCAAGTCCGTGGTGACGGTGCGCCAGATGGCGCACCGCGCCCGCGGGCACGTACAGGCGCGGCGTAAACGTTTCGACCCCGTCGACGCTGGGACGACCACGCGGATCACCGAGCAGTTCATGTCCGCGGCGGCGACCGGTGACATGGAAGGGCTGCTCTCGCTGCTCGCGCCGGACGCCACGTGGACCGCCGACAGCGGCGGCAAGGTCACCGCGGCGCGCCAGCCGGTGGTGGGCGCGGAGAAGGTGGCCGGGCTTGTCATGGAACTGTTCCGCGCGGGACGGGTGCCGGACGCGCGGATCGAGATGGTCAACTGCAACAACGCGCCCGCGATGGCCGCCTACGACGGCGATCACCTGGTAGGCGTCTGCCTGTTCGAGGTTGGCGACGGGAAGATCACCAACTTCTACGTCATTCGCAACCCGGACAAACTCCTCGCATTGACGGTTCCGCGTCAGATCAGCCGGTAGGAGTCGGCAAGCCGCAGCGCAGTAGGTCGCGATCGCGCATGTCTGGCGCAGGCGGAGTTGCCGCTGCAGACGCGGCGCGGCAGGTGACACGTCCTGTGGCGATCGACGAACGCGTCTCTCCCCCTGCGCGTGTGTTGACCAATTCGACTGAAGGATGACCAAGGAGTTGACCATGACCGATACACAGGTAGTGATCGCCGGAGCGGGGCCGACCGGGCTGATGCTCGCGTGCGAGCTGGGGCTCGCCGGGATCGACGTGCTCGTCCTCGAGCGGCTCCCGGAGCCTCGAACGGTGGAATCGCGGGCCGGAGGCCTGCACATCCGCACGATGGAGGTGCTCGATCAGCGGGGTCTGCTCGACGGGTTCCTCGAACGCGGACGGCCGAGGCAGGACGTGCACTTCTCCGGACTGGGTCTCGACTTGTCCGATATGGCGACGCGATATCCGTACGCTCTGCTCATCTTGCAGGCCGAGGTGGAACGGCTGCTGGAGGAGCGCGCGGCGCAGTTGGGGGTACGGCTGCGCCGCGGCGCCGAGGTGACGGGGTTCACCCAGGACGAAACGGGTGTCACGGTGGAGCTCGCGGACGGGTCGCGCGTCCGGGCGGACTACCTCGTCGGCTGCGACGGGGGCCGCAGCACCGTGCGCGGGCTCGCCGGCATCGAGTTCCCCGGCACCCCGGCCACGATGACCGCGATGCTCGGCGACGTCGAGCTCGCCGAGCCGCCCGGGGCCGACATCTTCCAGGAGCGGCGCGAGCACGGCAGATTCTCGGTGCTGTCGTACGGTCCGGGCTGGTACCGGGTGCTGACCAACGAGTTCGATCACGTCGCCGGCCGGGACGAACCGGTGACCCTGGAGACCCTCCGCAAGGCCATGCTCAAGATCGCCGGTACGGACTTCGGGATGCACTCACCGCGCTGGCTCTCCCGGCACGGCGACGCGGCACGCCAGGCCGACCGTTACCGCGTGGGCCGGGTTCTCCTGGCCGGCGACGCCGCGCACGTCCACTTCCCGGCGGGCGGTCAGGGCCTGAACACCGGCGTGCAGGACGCGGTCAACCTCGGCTGGAAGCTCGCCGCCGTCGTCCGTGGCCACGCCCAGGACCTGCTGCTCGACACCTACCACGCCGAACGCCATCCGGTCGCCGCCCGCGTCCTGCACAACACCCGCGCCCAGACCGCACTCTGGCGGGTGGACGACCACACCTCCGCTCTACGCCAGATACTGGACGATCTCATCGGCATCGACGAGGTACGGCTGCGCCTGGCAGGCATGATCACGGCAACCGACCTCCAGTACCCGATGGAGGGGACCGACGACCTTCTCGGCCGCCGGATCCCGGATCTCGACCTCGACCGCGGCCGCGTCTACGAACTCCTGCACCGCGCCCATGCGGTTCTGCTGGATCTTGGCGGTCTCCCACCGCTCGACAGCGTCGTCACCGGCTGGGCGGACCGAGTGGATCTCGTTCGCGCCCGTCCTGCCGAGGGCTCCGATCTAGGCGTGGACGCCGTATTCATCCGTCCCGACGGACATGTCGCCTGGGTGACCCGCGCCGGCGAGCGGCCAGACTTCGACGCGCTCCGGACCGCCCTCACGACGTGGCTCGGCCCGGCCGGCCTTGGCGGTGCGCACGTACACCACCGGCCCGCCCCGCGGGCCACGCCAACCCCGGATTAGTGCACAAATCCCGCCCCAGCCAGCTCATCTGGGCTGTCCTCGACCCATGTCCTTGCCACCAGATCGAGCCCATGACGTTCTAGCGCTGCTGCTGCGCCCCGCCCGCCGAACCAGGCGCTGTACGCGTTCTCGACTCCCCGGACCCTTCGTCTCGATCTATCAGAGTGCACCGTGGAGGTCGCTGGCCGGGAACTCGTGGTTGGCGACGTGATGCTGTGTCGTCGCCACGCGTGTCGTCGTCGCGGACCCAGAGAGCGCCTTGGAGGCGCTCGATCCCGGCAGGGCCGAGGGCCATGTGGTGAGCCTCCGGCCCGAGGGCAACGAACACTTCCTTGCCTTCATGCCGGCCAAGTGGCCCAGCGATCACATGGTCTGTAGTTCCGACGCCGTGGGGTCGACCGGAGTTGACCGAGCCCGCGGCCCGAACGGAATCCGAGCCTTCCCAACGACGGTAACCAACGTGTCATCTATGACAAAGACGCAGGTGGACAGCATGATCGAGCTCTGTAGCTCACTGGACTCCTAAAGCGGGTCCGCAGACATCCGATCTGCCTAGAGTGTCAAATCCTTGGCACTGGCGAAGCCTTCAAGATCGGTGCGCGGGATTATGGACGGATGTCTGGGCCAAGAATCCGCGTCGCTGCCTACGTCCTCCGCTACCGGTCCACCCCGGAGCTCCTTGTCTTCGATCATGTCGACGCACCCGAAGCCGGCACCCAAGTGCCGGCGGGAGGGGTCCTGCAAATCACTAAGCTCCCGAATGCGATGTCACACCTCCCTCATCAGCCACGTCGAAAGAGGGCGACGAACGCCAACGCTTGAGTTCGCCGAGGCTGCGGATCGAGCCTTCGAACTCGACGGCCACTTCGTACACCTGTACAGGCAGATCTCCCAGTCACCCGCTCTGGGCTGGTTTGCGCGATGGGTGGAGGAGATAGAGCCTCAGGCGGTCATCCTTCAATCGTGGGATCCGCTACTGGTTCCGGGATTGCTCCAGACTCCGGAGTACGCGCGAGCCATCTTCTCGACGACATCACCTCCTGACCGCGTGGAGGACCGAGTCCAGGCTCGAATGCGACGCATGCAGATCTTCGACGGGCCGAGCCCTCCAGCGTTCCTTGCGCTGATCGACGAGAGCGTGCTCGATCGCCCTATCGGAGGACCGGCAGTCCTCCTGGACCAGCTTCTCTACCTGCAAAAACTGTCGCAGCACCCGCGAATCACCATCCAGCTGGTGCCCGTGGCGGCTGGATGTGTAGTCGGCATGATCAGCGCATTTGCGCTCGCCCGTCTACGCGACGGCACTGAGGTGGTGTCGGCAGACTCGATCCTGTCGGGCCACGTCACCGGCGATCACGATGCAGTAGCGCAACTCAAGGTGAGATATGACAGCATCAGAGCGGACGCACACCCACAAACAGTCTCACAACGGGCAATAGGGGATGCGATAAGGAAATGGTCAAAGTGAACTTGGATCAAGCGGAGTGGCGTAAGGCGGCTGCCAGTGGCGATACCGGCCAGTGCGTCGAAGTGGCAACCAACCTGCCGAATGTCGTAGCCGTACGTGACAGCAAGAATCCGACTGGGCCTGCGCTGGTCTTCACCCGCGATGAATGGAAGGCTTTCCTCCACGGCGTCACCCACGGCGAGTTCGACGTCTGATCGTCCAGAACCCCTCGTGGTTCCACTGCTTGTTACGCGTGGGCTGCACGGGCGTAGCCGGCGGCCCTGTCCGCCGGTTGCGGTCCGTGGTTCAGCGCCGCTGAGGGTTTGTCGGCTGTCACTTGGCACACGCCGTACGGGCCGCTGCTCTTCGCTTCTCGCACCACCTGGCCGTCAATCTTGATGCGGCATTCCACTACGCCCTCAGTGCCGGCGTTCTGCACTCCTAGGGTGCCATGTAGCGGACTGATCGCCGCAGAAGGAAACCAACGTCAGCGTAAGACCGCTCGCCAACAGCACGCCATCGCAATCTCGTCCCCCGCATAAACCGCCCGTTGCATCCTGTGCAACGAGACGAGGAACCATCAAGGGCTCCGGCCATCCGAGATGACGTTCTACTAGTAGCAATCGGGGACCGCACACGAATCGTGATCGTTTCCCGATGCCTTCACAGAGAGGAATATGCGGCATAGCTTTGGCGACAAAGCAGCAGGTGGGAGGCGGGATCAGCCTCTATGGTTCATCGGGCTCCTAATACTCCAGTGACATTTCGCGATCATGACTCAGATCTGCGCTGGTAGTGACAGCGTCGGGCGGTGGCTTGGTGTCGGCGGCGCCAGTCTGACCAGCGCAGGACATGGGTGATCGAGCGGTGCCAGGTCAGCACGAGTACGGTGAGCAGCCGGCGGATCTCGGGCAGTGTCAGCGGGATGCGGTCCTGGTCACTGGGTGGCTGGGCGGCGGCGACGGCCACCAGCAGGGTCAGCGCGAGCATGGCCAGGGTGATGTGCCGGTGCCAGGCCGTCCAGCCGCGTACCTGGTAGTGGTCCAGCCCGACCTGGCCCTTGGCGGCTTGGAAGGACTCCTCAACCGCCCATCGGATTCCGGCGATCTTGACCAGGGCCATCAGGGGCTGCCGGGTGGGCGCGTAGCAGCGGTAGAACGCCAGCTCGCCGGTGGTCAGGTTGCGTCGGATCAGCAGCCACCGATATCCGTGGGCCTCGCTTTCGTTGATCCGTGCCCAGGCCCAGGCGTACCAGCGGGGGCCCTTGGCACCTTGACCGGCGCGGTAGCGGTGCCAGTGCCGATCGGACACTCGCATGGCGACCTCGGCCGCGCTCACCTGGGCGCCCTCGAGTTCGACCCGCCGGTTGCCCGCGATGGCCAGCACGTACCCGATGCGGCGCGCTTCCAGGGCGGCGCGCAGGCGCGGGTCTTGCCCGTAGACCTCATCGCCGGTCACCCAATGGGCAGGCACGCCGGCCTCGAGGGCGGCCAGCACCATGGCCGTGGCCAGGGCGGGCTTGGTGGCGAAGGCGATCTCGTCCGGGACACCTGCCGCGAGGCAGCGGCCGGGGTCGGCCAGCCAGGTGTGCTCGGGCACGTAGAGCCGCCGGTCCAGCAGCGCGCGTCCCGCCGGGGTGGCGTAGGCGAGGAACACACCGATCTGGCAGTTTTCGATCCGGCCCGCGGTGCCGCTGTATTGTCGCTGCACCCCGGCCGAACCGACGCCCTTCTTGACGAATCCGGTCTCGTCCACGATCAGCACGCCGTCGGGATCGAGCCGGTCGACGGTGAAATCGCGGACGTCATCGCGCACCGCGTCGGCGTCCCAGCGGGCGGTGCGCAGCAGCCGCTGTAGCGCCTGCGGCCCGGTCAGCCCGGCGTGTTCGGCCAGGTTCCAGCAGTTCTTGCGGTCGATGTCAGCCAGCAGCCCGCGTACATGGGCGGTTGCCGCACGCCGCGGTTCGACGCGGCCGAACCGGCCGGCGATCCGAGCCATCAGCTCGTTGAAGATGACCATCCAGCCGTCAGGGTCTACGCTGTGGCTCGCGGCCACCGCACGATCTTTGGTTGTTCTCACAAACTCCGAATGATCACGCGGTGGCCGTCGCCATGTGACCCCAAGTCCTCAAGATCGCCAAGTGTCACTGGAGTACTAAGCCTCTCGAGAAACGCTCAGCGGCCCCAGGCTTCTGCTGGAACGTCGTAGCGAACCCGGGTCGAGGAGAACCACTCCCGGTCGAGGAAGCGCCCGGTGATCCGCCCTGCCATGCAGAGAAGGAGGTGAAGTTCCTGCGTGCTGGACATGCCGAGCTCCAGCTCGAGTCCTTCCGCGTAAACCGCGTACTCGGGCACGCTCACCGGGGCGCCACCGCCGACGTACGGCGGATCGATCTCGTTGACGAGCGCGCCGTCCTGATACAGGTACAGGTGGTCGAGCTCGCTCAGTCCTCCGTTGTAGAACATGGTGAGCAGCCGCCGTCCTCCCACGCTGAGCGCCTTCGCCTCCGCAGTGGTGTGAAAGGCGCTGAGCCAGAGGATGTGGGTCCAGCCGGGCGCATGGGGCCCGATCCAGACCACCTCGTCGTCCAAGGACTGCTCGTACCGGGTCATCGCCTCGGCGAAGCCGCACTCCACGCGCGAGCCCGGATCCACCCGCAACCGCCGCGCCACTTCCTCCGGGTCGTCGCCCTCGACCCATATCCCGGCGAACCCACTGCTCAGGCCGAATTCCCGTAAGAGGTCCCACTGATTCTCCGGGGGCAGCAGCCCGGCCATGTCGCCGTCACAATCTCCGCCGAGCCGGCGGATGCCTTGGGGAAGGGAACGTGCGGTTGCCGGGCTGATCGCCGGGCAACCGCACGTCAATATACCGCGCACGGCGGCGATTATGAGTCGGCTATTGCACGATCATCATCCAGAACGGGCTGTCCTCCGTATTGTCGCCGACCTCGTCGGGAGTGAGGCGATACTGGGAGTAGAAGGTTTTGAGATAGTTGCCGTGGCTCCGGTTCTGATGCAGGTCGACGCCCCGCACCGAGTAATTCAACTTGTCCTTCGCCGCTCCTTGTTTGGTGGACGCGTACGGATACTCGTCGCAGTCGTAGACGCCGGTGTAGTTCTCCTTGAACTTTTCCTCGTATTCGTAGTACTTGCAGTAGTTCGTCGACCTGGACGCGCGCCAGAACTTCTCCTCGGTCGTGCCGTGGTCCGACCAGAACTGATGCTTGGAGAAGATCGCCCGGTTGGCCTCTTCGTCGGCATTGGTGCCTCGGTGCAGCGGCTTGCCCTGTGGCGTGTTCGGTGCCGCCGCCCAGTTACCGGGAATCGCCTTGGCCAGCAAGGTGCCGGCTGCTTTCTTCCGCGGCGGATACTCGGGATCCCGCGACGCCGTGGTGTCGCCTTGCCGCAAGGGCGGGAACGTATTGATGTTCTTGGCGGGATCCATCGCGTCCTCGATATGCTCGATGACCTCGATGAAGGCTCTGTTCGAGCTCTTGGACATGGTCCAGACCCGATGCGCCCGGGTGTTGACGCATCCTCCGGTATGGTCCGGGACGCCGTCGTTGGCGGTGTCGGACTTCCCCAGCGTCTGCCAGTCGCATCGGAAGTTCGGAGCCCACGCGCTGTCGGCCGCGGGCGGCGGATCCCCGTTCCGATAGACGCCGACGCGCTTCCCCTCCCGGTCGAGAACGTCCTGCGACCATAGACGTCCTATGTAACCGACGCCACCGATCGAGGTGATGAGCGGTTTGATGGTGCACACCGCGTTCTTCTTGGCCGCATCGGGATAGCCCCTGGTCATGACGGTGACGTGACTCGTCGCCTCCCAGCTCGCAATGGATTTAAGATGGTCGCTGTCTCCTTCGACCGCGCACCGAGAAGAGGTCGCGGACGACACCGTGAGGTCGAAGCCGATATTCATTTGCCGAAGTCCTCGGTCGAACCTGGTCTGCCTCACTCCGTTCTGGAAGATCCCGAAGTCCTGGAGCCGTACGAACGCCTTGACATGCTGCGGCTTTGTGGTGCCGTCGCCGTCGACGACTCCATCTCCGGCGGCGTTGCCCAGATAGCTGTGCATGACCCAGGTAACGCGGAACGAGAAGATCATGTCATCGGTCAGAGAGTCGACCGCCACGTCCGCCAGCTCCGCCGCGAGCTGGATGGCCCGAACCTTCCCTCCCTTCTTGAGCTTCTTGGTGGTGTCGTCGTCGTCCGCGTACGCGCCGATGGTGTAGTACGACGACCAGCAGGACGAGTACGTGCGCTCCTGGATACGGGCCTTCTCGGGCTGGCCGTAGACAGGCGGTGAGTTGTAGCAGGTCTCCAGTGATATGTGATCATCGGAGGTGGCCGCACTGGCCTTCGACGTGGACGTACCGGGCGGTGCGAACCGTTCAGAAGAGCTCTCCCGCATGGTGTTCACGCCGCTGAAAAGGGCGGTGACGTCGGCCGCCGCCAGCGCTCGCTGGTAAAGCCGCGCCTCGTCGAGGTCGCCCCGTACCCGGGTGCCCAAGGTCATGGCGGAGTTGGCATGCCACGGGGACACGGTGATCGGCTCCGACTTGACCAGGGCTCCGTTCAGGTACAGCGAGGCAGTCTTTGCTGTGGCGTCGTATACGCCGGCCAGCTGGAACCACTCGCCGACCGGTGGTTCGACGCCGGACAGCACGCCCTCGACCGTGGCGCCGACGGTGTCAGCGCTTGTGAGGGTGAACACAAGGCCGTGGTCGGGGGTGTTGCCGAGGCGGAAGGGCGCCTGGTGGGTGCCCTTCTGCTCCAGGACGATGTAGTCGCCGTCCTTGTCGCTCCACCGGAGCCAGGCGGCGGCGGTGAAGCTTTGGTCGGTGCGGATCACCGGTCCGGCGGTCTGGGCCAGGGGCTCCTCGCCGGGCTGGGTGACGTCCACGGTGACCTGCCGCCAATCCGACCAGGCCGAGGCGGCCTGCTCGCCGACCGCGCGCAGGCGCCAGCGCACCTTCCACCCGTCCGACAGCTTGCCGGCCGGGACGGTGATGCTCGCCTGGGTGCCGGAGGCGACGTCATCGACTCCGCCGGCCCAGATCTGGCCGGTGCCCTGACCGGTCGCGGCGGGGTCGTGCTCGATCTCGGCTTCGGCGCGTAGCGCCTGGCCGGTGGGGTGGGTGAGGGTGGCCTGGAGCGCGGGCGTGAGCGTGTCGGTCACCGTGACGCCGTCCACCACCTTGGACGGGGTGATGGCCAGGCCGGTGGCGGTGGGCTTGGGCAGGCTGACGGTGAAGGACTGCCAGTCCGACCAGGCCGAGGTGGCGGTGGCGGAGACGGCGCGGGCGCGCCAGCGCACCTTCCACCCGTCGGTCAGCTTGTCCGCCGGGACCGTGATGGTCGCCTGCGTACCAGCCGGGACGTTGTCGGCGCCGCCGGTCCAGATCTGGCCGGTGCTCTGACCGGTCGCGGCCGGGTCGTGCTCGATCTCGGCCTCGGCCCGCAGCGGCTTGCCGGCGGGGTCGCTCACCCGGGCCAGCAGCGTCGGGGTGAGCGTGGGTGTGACGGTGGTGCCGTCCACCTGCTCGGACGGGGTGATCTGCAGCGCGCCGACGGCCGGTTCGGAGACCGGGTCCGGCACGTCGATGGTCATGGCCTGCCAGCTCGACCACGGCGAGCCGACTGTGGTGCTGGTGTTGACCGCACGCACGCGCCAGCGCACCTTCCACCCGTCGGTCAGCTTCCCGTCGGGGACGGTGGCCGACGCCTGGGTGCCGGAGGCGACGCCATCGATGCCGCCGGCCCAGATCTGGCCGCTGCTCTGCCCGGTCGCGGCCGGGTCGTGCTCGACCTCGAATTCGGCCCGCAGCGGTTGGGCGGCCGGGTCGGTGACCGTGGCGTGCAGGGCCGGGGTCAGGCTGGTGGCCACGGTGCCGCCGTCCACCACCTGGGACGGGGTGACCTGGAAGGGGCCGACCGCCGGGTTGGGCACGTCCACGGTGGCCGTCTGCCAGTTCGACCATGCCGAGGTGGTCGATGCGGCGGCGTTGGCCGCGCGGGCCCGCCAGCGGATCTTCCACCCATCGGTCAGCATGCCCGCGGGGACGCTCACCGCGGCCTGGCCGCCGGAGGTGACCTCCGCCGAGGCGCCGGTCCAGATCTGGCCGCTGCCCTGCCCGGTCGCGGCCGGGTCGTGCTCGACCTCGAACTCGCCCGTGAGGCTGCCGCCGGCGGTGTCGGCGACGGTCGCGGCGAGTTGCGGGGTGAGCGAGGTCGTCACCGTCGCGCCGTTCACGGTCTGCGCCGGGCTGATTGCCGGGGCGGAAACGGTCGGCGCGGACGCCGGGCCGCTGGTGGTGAGGGTCAGCTTCGGCGGGCTGCCGAACTCGTCGGTGTTCTCCGCCGAGGTGAAGACGCGGTAGTTGTTGATGTTGGCCTCGCCGGGGGACTTGAGCACCAGGCCGTGGTCGGCGGCGCCGGCGGCCCAGTCCTGGGCGATGCCGGTGACGTTCCACTCCATGCTGTCCGGCCAGGTGGCGCAGTCCATGGTGACGCCCTTGAAGTTGGTCGAGGCGTCCTCGGTGGTGAAGGCGGGCTTGTTGGCCCAGTACACGTTGTCCGGGTCCCAGGCGCCGGTGAGGCGGGCGACCTGGATGCCGTTGGCGAGCGCGGCGCCGCAGTTCTGGGCGTCGATGGTGTTCATCGACAGCTTGGCGTCGGTGACGGTGGAGCCGGTCAGATTCGGAGTGTCGAACTTCAGATGCACCCGGTGCTTGAACCCGCCGGTCCTGGTGCCGGCCATCATGTACGCCGCCGTCGGGTCACCCGGGAAGTCGGCGTCGTTGTCGGAGGTCACCTCCACATCGGCGTTCACCGGCAGCGTGACCGCCGCCGCCACCCGTACCGGATAGGTGGTGCCGGCGTCGGCCAGGAACGCCTGGTCCGGCCTGACCACCAACTCCGTGCGGCCGCCCTTGGTGACCACATCGGTGTCGGCCTCGCCACGGTTGACCGACGCGGGACGGCCCTTGCCGGCGCCGTCCGACACGGTCGGCCGGGTCCCGTTGGCGACCGGCTTCTTGTCCCTGCCCTTCAGCAGCAGCCGTCCGCCCTTGCCCTCGGTCAGGGTCAGGCCCTCGTCTTCGACGCCGATCCGCAGCTCCACCTGCTTGGCGGGCCGCTGGCGCAGCACCACCTCGTGCCGGAACCCGGTCGGCAACGCCGTCACCACCAGGTCGGCCCCGACCCCCGCGGCGTCGGTATAGGTGGCCACACTGCCTTTGACCGTCGGCTTCGGCAGCGGCGTCGGCCACCGCAACGCGTACGACTTCCCGTCGACCGACATCTTCACGAACGGGTCCGTGCCGCCGGCGGAGAGTTCCACGATGGCGCCCTCGGCGAGGGTCTTGGGCCGCAGCTTGCCGCCCTGCTCGGCCAGGGTGGTGTCGATCGGCACCCAGCCGCTGCCCTGCCGGGTGCGTACCGGACCAGTCGTGACCTCGGTCTTGAACGTCTTCCCGTCCGGCTGGGCGTAGGTGACGCTCATCGCCGTCGTCTCGTCAGCGACCTCGACGGCCTTACCCTGCTGGGCCGCCGCCTGGGAGGCGGCGATCCGCGCTTGTGACGGTACGTTGGAGACCGCGTTTCCGCTCTTCCCCGCGATCCACGCCGCGGTGGCGTTCAAACTCGCGTCCTGATCATTGCCTGAAGAGTCGGCAGCCGTACGGCCCTCTCCCTCATCGAACGTCCACTGAGCCGCCGACTGCTTGAGCGTGGCGAAGGACGAGGTGTACGGGGCCATGATGTTCTCCCACGAGTCCATCGCCCCCGAGACCTCGACGGTGTACGCGGTTCCCGCCTTCAGAGCTTGCTCTGGGTCGAAGGTCAGTACCGTTTCCGTGCTGTCGTACGTCAGTGTCCCCGCCGCCTGCGCGCCCGCGGCGTCCTTGACAGTCACCTGAGCCTCGCCGACCGGCTCCGAGAAGGTGATTTTCACCGGGGCATCCAGCGGTACGTCGACTGCGCCGCCTTCCGGCTCGACCGCGATCACCCGCGGCGCACCGGTGTCCTCACCGTCGCCGCCACCTCCGATGCCACTCTCGTCGAAGTCGAGTTTGTCGGTGCCGATCCGGTACTCCTGACCGTCACGCTGCCCGGCGATACGGGCGGCCACCTCCTTGGTGATCGTGATGTCCTCGTCGCCCCCGAGCGGCTGATACATCGACATGGCGATGGCGTCCTCGTACTCGGGAAGGTTCGTCAGCTGCGTGCCGGTCAGCATGACGACTTCCTCCGCGGGGCCTTCCATCTCGAAGTCCACGGTCAGGATGGGCGGATGCTGCTGGAACTTGCAGCCTTCCAGCGGCGTGGTCATGCAGCCGCCGGCGTCCTCGGAGGTGTAGCGCCGCCAGTTGCGCAGCTCCGACTCGTTGCCGGCGGTGAGCTGGATGCCGTAGTTGGTGGCGCCGTTGACCCACTCCTGGACAATGCCGTTGAGGGTGTGGGTCAGGTTCCAGGGGTAGTTCATGGAGCCGGTGCAGTCTTCGCTGTAGGCGCCGTATTCGGTGTCCGCGCCCACGCTGGTGACGGACGGCTGGCTGCTCCAGAGCAGCGTCATCTCTTCCCAGTAGGAGGTGATCCGCCGCGCCGTGATGCCGGAGCCGACCGAGATCCCGCACTCGTTGGACTGGTAGTTCCACAGGTGCAGGTCGGCGTTCTCCACCTTGCTGCCCGCGAACTCGGCGGGAATGTTCGGGAACTTCAGGTAGCCGCGCCAGCGCTTGGCGATGCTACTGGCGTAGGACTTACCGACCACGATCTGGGTCTGATGGAAGGTGTCCCAGCTGTCCTGGTAGTCGTAGTCGTTGATCCAGGTGTCCATGCCACCCTTGGAGACCTGGCCGGTGTGGCCTTCGTACCAGTCTGACACCGCGGCGGTCACCGTCACCGGGTATGTCGTCGCAGGGTCGGCCAGGAACGCGGCGTCCGGCGTGAACACCAGGGTCTTGCCGTCCTCGGCGAGCGTGACGGCGGCCTTGCCGGCCTTGCCCGCGTCGATCGGGGCGCCCGCGTCGGCGGCCTTGGCGTCCTGCAGCAGGGTGGGCCGAATCTCCGTGAGCGTCTTGCCGTCCTTGCTCACGATGGTGGGTCTACCGGCGGCGTTCTTCTTGAACGACAGCCCTTCGGGCAGGTCCACCGGAACCTGGAAGAGATCGGTCCGGTGGGCCGTTCGGCGATGGTGATCTGCTGGCGGAAGCCGGTCGCGCCGGCGGTCACCACCAGGTCGCGGCCCTCGCCGTAGGCGTCGGAGTAGGTGGCGGTGTTGCCCTTCAGCCGGGGCTCAGGCAGCGCCGACGGCATGGTGATCTTCGCCGTGGCGTCGCCCGCCGAGCCCTTGAGCAGGGTCTTGTCCCGGCCAGCGGACAGGACCAGACCGCCGTGCGCGGCCTTGGGCTTGATGGCGCCGTCCGCCTCGACGAGGGTGGTGTCGATCGGCGTGAAGCCCTTGCCGTCGGCGTTCTTGACGCGGATCGGCTGGGTGCTGAGCTCCATCCGGACCGTCTTGCCGTCCGGGTTGGCGTAGAAGGTGGCGCTCTCCGAGCGCATCGACTCGATCTCGACGCGCCGGTTGTCCTTCTTGGCCTGCGCCAGCGCCTTATCAGTGGGCGTGGCAGGGGCGCTCGGCGGCGACGTGGTGGGGGGTGGCGTGGGGCCCTGGGCGATCGCGGGCGCGCTCATCAGCGAGAGCGACAGCGTAAGAGCCGCGATCAGGGCAGCGCGGCGGCGCGTCCGGGTGGATAAACCGGACGCCGTTGGTGATGTGTTCACTCGCACCTTTCGAACAGATGTGGCAAAACGGAATGATCATCACACATGTCGGGAAATGGAAGTAAAGATCCCCTTTGTGTAACGGGAAAGGTGGCCTCCGTAGCCGCATGCAGCGCTCGTTGCCGCAGGGCGGACAGGGCCCGCGACTCCCTCGTCCGCGGCCCTCATCCCGCCTCATGGGAGGTGGCGCACAAGCTCGGAAGGCGCCGGTCCGGGGCAGGCATCAGACGGTCCACCGCTTCGGAGGCCACAGCGGGTGGTTCTCGGCTCACCTGCCCGGCCAGCTTACGCGTGACGTATTAGCCTGATAATTGCGTCCCGTTTTTTTGGATGGGAGGGTGGATGAAGGCCGATCCCGTTGTTCTGCTTACGGCGGTGTTCAGTCTCCTTCTCGGGCTCGGTGCCTTCGTCTGGCAGTGGCGGGCGCCGGACGGCGGGAGCGAGCGGGTGCATATGATCTCCTGGACCCTGCTCGCGCTCTTTCCCGTCACGCTTCTGTTCTCATTCTTTCCGCAGAGCCAATTCTCTGCCGAGATCAAGGGTGCCACCATGACGGGCGCCGTCGGGTTATGGGCGTTCATCTGGTGGTACGGGCTGCGGTCCCTGCGGACCGCGGGGCGGGCCGACGAATACCGGAAGGAGATCCGGGCGCTGCGGGAGCGGATCGACACGCATGCCAAGATGCGGCGGCCGCAGCCCATCGAGGAGACGCGCACGTACGAGTACGCCGTCCACGGCCGCCCCTCCCGGCGGCTCGTGCTCATCACCGGCGACCTGCGCAACGTCAAGGACGTGGACGTCTGGGTGAATTCCGAGAACACCGACATGCAGATGTCCAGGTTCCACGAGCGGTCGATCTCCGCCGTCATCCGGTACGAGGGCGCGCGGCGCGATCCCCTGACCGGGCGGGTGGTCGAGGACTGCGTGGCCGACGAGCTCGGCCGGCGGGTGGGCGCCAACGTGCCCGTGGAGCCGGGAACCGCCATCGTGACCGGGGCGCACCAGCTCGCCGAGCGCAACGGGGTCATGGGCATCGTGCACGCCGCCGCCGTCCACGGGGCCGCCGGTGTCGGGTACCGCCGGGTGGACGATCTCGGTACGTGCGTGCGCAACGTGTTCCTGCGGGCCGAGGAGATCGCCGGCGGCGGGCGGCGGGCCGGTTCGATCGTGTTTCCCATCTTCGGGACCGGGGAGGCGGCGGCCGACGTCGAGTCCACGGTCCAGAGCATGCTGACGGCTATTGTCGCCCACCTGACCGACAGCCGCCCCCGGCACGTCGAAACCGTCTATTTGCTGGCCTACACCGACGCGGAATTAGCGGTCTGCGAAAAAGCACTTGACGCGTGTGCGCATATCTCTTCGGTCGGGAAGGCCGGGAAGAAACGTACCCGCCAAAAATAGGTGTCGCCCGGCGGGCCGGATTCCTTAATCTCGATGCCGTGGACACCCCGACTCTTCTCCAGCATTTCCGGACGCACGACGCCCCTTTGGTCCTGTCCAGGGGCGGCGAACTGGTCTGGGACGACGCGGAGCTCCACCGGAGTGCCCGGCTGAGCGACCCCGAGGGATACGCGCTGCTGGCGCTGGTGCCCGGTGTGCTCCCCTGGCAGCGGGCCCGCGTGCTGCTGTGCACGCTGGCCGCCTCGCAGGACGGCCTGGACGAGCGCACCCGCGCGACCCTGGCCAAGGTCACGAGGGCGCTCATGTTCGACCTGCCGCCGGCGTACGCGGTCACCGCGCTCCTGGCGCTGCGGCGGCTGCGCGTCAACCACAAGCACGCCACGCGGGCCGTCGTCACGTTCGTCCTGGAGCACCCGGAGGCCGACGCGCTCATCGAGGCGCGCCGGCCGGCGCTGGTCGACTGCTTCGAGCACGCGCTCGGCAAGGCGACCGCGCGCGGGTGCGCGCGCCTGATCGCGGAGGGCGACACCGGCTCCGGCCGGCTGCGCAGGAGCCTGCTGCGCTTCACCTCCGACCCGGCCGTGGCGGTCGGGCGGGTGCGCGCGCTCTACGCGCCCGGTACGTACGGCGCGGTAGCCCCGCAGGAGCCGCCGGCCCCGCTCGACCAGGTCGGAGAGCGTCCGGCGATCGTCACGCCGACCAACCGGGGCGACATCGCCGCGACGCTGGTCCACCTCTACCGGGGCGGACCGGCTGCCGAGCTGCGTCCCGCGCTGGCGGGCTACGTGGCCGAGGCGACGCGCGGGCTGCCGCGCCTGGCCGGCCACGTGGCCGTGGTGCTCGACACGTCGGGCTCGATGCGGGGGTACGGCGACCGGGAGTGGGCGGTCATGTCGCAGGCGGCGGCGCTGAGGCTGGTCCTGGCCGAGGTCTGCGAGCGTCTCACGGTGGTGGAGACGGGTGAGGTTGGCGACCGCCTGACGGTGGTGGAGACGGGTGAGGTTGGCGACCGCCTGACGGTGGTGGAGATGGCTGAGGTTGGCGACCGCCTCACGGTGGTCGAGACGGGTGAGGGCGACCGCCGCGCGATGGCCGAGACCGCTGGTGGCTACGACCGCCTCGCGATGGTCGAGACCGCCGAAGGCGCGACCGACCTGGCGACCCGGCTGCTCGACGCCCTGGACACCCGTCCCGACCTGGTGGTGATCGTGACCGACGGCTACGAGAACGTCCTGCCGGGCGACCTGGCCAGGGTCGTGGCCACGCTGCCCCGCGCGGGCGTCACCACTCCGGTGGTGCTCTGCCAGGCCACCTTCACCGCCGGTGACGACGTGACCCTGCGCGACCCGGCGCCGCAGCTGCCGCGCCAGCCGTTCTGGCACCAGGACGACTTCGCGGGGCTGCTGCCGTGGCTGTTCGGCCACTGCGCGCCCGGCCGTGACTGGATCCGTACAGCAATGCTGAGCCGACTCGAAGGCCGACTGGAAGGAGGACGCACATGACCGCACTAGAGACGCTCCTGCCCGCCCCGCTGGACCTGCGCGGCTACCGCGCGGGCACGCCGCAGCGCGCCGGGGCGCTGACCATGGTGCCGATCTGGGGCCCAGAGCGGCCCGGCATCGTGCCGCCCCGGTCCGGGCTGAAGCTCAAGCGGGTCGTCGGGTACGGCCAGGTCGAGCTGCTCAACGGCGCCCGCGAGGGCGTGGCGATCGTCCCCCTGCACATCGGCTACATCCAGGACGCCGCCCAGAACCACGCCCTGTGCTCCGCGGCGCTGATGGGCGCCGGGCAGACCAGGCGGTTCGACGACGCCTGCTGCGTGCAGGCCGGCCAGGGCGGCTACCTGGAGGGCCGCGACCAGTGGTTCTTCGTCCTGCCGGTCGAGCTGCGGGCCAAGGCGCTGGGGCTGCGCGGGCGCCGCGACTACGCCAAGCTGTGGCCGGACATCTCCGAGCTCAACGCCGCGTGCGGGCTGCCGTCGCGCGGGCACCTGGAGCAGATCCTGTCGCGCAAGCGGGCGACGCTGACCCAGTTCCAGAGCCGGCTGGAGCTGCTGCCAGGCCAGCTCGGCGCGCTGTTCTTCGTGGGCGACAGGTTCGCGGGGCTGGAGCTGGCGCCCGATCCGGGGTACTTCGCCGAGGTGTGGATGGCGCTGGTCTGCTTCGCGTACGGGGTCGCCGCCTGGCGGGCCGAGCCGGCGCGGGCCGGCGCGGCGCCGTACGACGCCGGCAGCCTGGCCGAGCTGCGCGCCGAGCTGGCGCGCGACCGGGCCGCGCGCCAGGCAGAGGTGGCCTCCTGGTTGCCCGCGCCGGCCGGTGACGTACGCATGGTCGAGGAGGAGCGCTACCTCGACCTGCGGCTGTCCACCGTGACCGGCGACGGGCTGGCCGGTCAGGTGGTCACGGAGCACGGGCGGCCGGTGTACGCGTCGCTGTTCGCGAGCCGGTAAATCCGGTTGCGGCGGCTCCACGACGGCAGGTTGAATGATCAGTGCGGGAACTGCGCCGGGCGCGGCGGGCTCAACCCCCTCATTCCACGTAAGGGATGCTGCGACTATCAGCGGCTTCATGGTTCGCCGAGGCGCCGGCCACCGGTCCCGCACTGAGATCTTGTCAGCCTCCTGACTGGGTGTTACCTCTTGCGGGATGCGTGCAATCCGTGCATCCCTGAGACGCAGGAGGGAAATACGTGTCCTGGTTACGCAGTGCACTCGTCGCCGTCGCGCTTGCCGCGTCGGCCCTACCCCTCGCAGGGCCCGCCCGGGGCGAACCCGGCGGGCAGGCCCCCATCCATGACTTCCAGGCCGAAGAGCACGGCAAGCCGGACGTGGACAACCGGCAGGGCAGGGTCGCCCCGCCCGCCGGACTGAACGCCCGCAGCGCCGGGACGGCGGCTGAGATCCGCTGGAACGCTCTCGGCACTCCCGCGGCCGTCACCAGCGCCGAACCGCTGGCCGAAGGACTCGGGTCCGATCCCGAGCAGGCCGCCCGCACGTACCTGAAGAACAACCCCGCCGTCTTCGGGCTGTCCGCCCAGGCGGTGGACGCGCTGGAGCGGGTCGCGGTCAACCCGATCGGCGCGGGTCACGCCGTACTGCTGCGCCAGCGCTTCGGCGACCTGCCGGCCGGCGTGGACGGCCTTGTCGCGGTCGGCGTGGTGAACGGCCAGATCCGGCACGTCACCTCCTCGCTGTCGCGCGAGACGGACGCACCGCCCGCCGCGACGATCACCGCGCAGCAGGCGCTGGAGATCGCGGCCAGGGACGGCGGCATCGACCTGGCCACGGCGGTCACCAAGCAGGCCACGCCGGTGGCGGTGCCCGCTCCCGACGGGGTGCACAGCGCGTACCAGGTGGTCCTGATCGGCGGCTCGCGCGGCGAGGCGGCGGGGTACACGACGCACGTGGACGCGGTCAGCGGCGCCATCCTCGTACGGGAGAACCTGGTCGACCACTTCGACCCCGACAACCCGCGCTGGAAGGCCTTCCCGGCGAACCCGCGCGACGACTACTCCTCCCGCGACACCCGCCAGACCTGGTGCTTCGCGGCCGGCCCCGGCTGCGACTACGTGACCGGCGGCGACCCGGCGACCGGCAAGGCGTGGGACGTCGACCACGCCACGGACGCCTCGACGAACACCAGCGCCGGCAACTCGACCAGGACGACGGAGAACCGGGCGAACGGCGACCCGTTCAGCGTCGGGACCCGCACCAACGTGCTCACCCCGAGCCGTAACTACCTCTTCCCGTGGAAGAACACCTGGCACGAGTCCAAGTGCGACCCGGCGGTGTTCGACCAGGAGGGCGAGGCCGACCTGGAAGCCGCCATCGCCAACCTGAACGCGATGCACAACCGCATGCACGACTGGTCGTATCGCCTCGGCTTCACCGAGACGGCCTGGAACATGCAGGCCGACAACGGCGCTCGCGGCGGCCTCGGCGGCGACCCCGAGCAGGGGAACGCGCAGGCCGGCGCGCGGGTGCTGTCCGTGCGCGACAACGCCAACCAGATCACCGGCCCTGACGGGATCGCGCCGATCACGAACATGTACCTGTGGCAGCCGATCGCCGGCTCGTTCTACTCGCCCTGCGTGGACGGCGACTACGACATGTCGGTCATCGGCCACGAATACACGCACGCGATCTCCGGCCGCATGATCGGCGGCCCGAACGCCGGCTGGAGCGGCGCCCAGGCCGGGGCCATGAACGAGAGCACCTCCGACCTGTTCGCGATGGAGCACCTCTTCGAGTACGGCTTCCGCCCCTCGGGCCTGACCCCGTACGTGACCGGCGGCTACGTGACCGGGGACAAGGAACGCGGCATCAGGAACTACGACATGTCCAAGTCGCCGCTGAACTACAGCGACGTCGCGTACGACATCGTCGGCCAGCAGGTGCACGCGGACGGCGAGATCTGGTCGGCCACCCAGTTCGACGTGCGCGCGGCGTTCGTCAAGCGGTACGGCGACGGCACGGCCAGGCAGCAGCGGGCCTGCGCGGACGGGCAGACGCCGGTCGAGCTGTGCCCGGGCAACCGGCGCTGGGCGCAGCTGTCGTTCGACGCCCTGCTGCTGATGGCCTCGGGCGCGGTCAGCTACGTCGACCACCGCGACGCGCTGCTGGCGGCCGACGCGATGCGGTTCGGCGGCAAGAACCAGGACATCATGTGGCGCGCGTTCGCCGAGCACGGCCTGGGCCAGGGCGCGGCCAGCAACGGCCCGAACGACGCCGACCCGACGCCGAGCTTCGTCAACCCCGCGGGCAAAAACGGCTCGCTGCAGCTCAAGCCGCTGGGCGAGGCGAAGGGCGCGGCGCTGCGGCTGTACGTGGGCGACTACGAGGGCCGCGCGGTCCCGGTCGCCGACACCGACCCGGCGACCCCGCTGGGGGACACGGTGGAGATGACGCCCGGTGTGTACTCGTTCATCGTGGCGGGTGACGGGTTCGGGCACACGCGGCTGAAGTTCGTGGTGGTCGGCGGTGTGCGGCTGCCGCTCCCGCTGCCGCTGACCCGCAACCTCGCCTCGGCGGCGGGCGGCGCGACGGCCACGGGCGACGGCGTCAACCAGGCCAAGCTGATCGACGAGACCGAGGCCACGAACTGGGCCTCGCTCACCGGCGCGCCCGCCGGCAAGTCGGTCGTCGTGGACCTGGCGGGCGACGCGCCGGTCAAGGTCCGGCGCGTCCAGGTGAGCGCGATGCTGCGGCCCAACGTCAACGACGCGGCCGACCCGGGCGGGCAGAACCGCTTCTCCAGCGTGCGCTCGTTCGAGGTGCTGGCCTGCAGTTCGGGCTGCACGGATCCGGCGAACTTCACGAAGATCTACACCAGCCCCTCGGACGCCTTCAAGTCGGGGCTGCCGCGTCCCCGGGGCGCCGACATGATCTTCAAGTCGTTCGACGTGCGGGCCACCAGCGCCACGCATCTGATGTTCCGGGTGCTCAGCACGCAGTGCACCGGCAATCCGCTGTACGCCGGTGAGCAGGACCGGGATCCGAACTCCGCGACGGACTGCGCCACGGCCAGCCCGCAGCGGGAGCAGGTGAGGGCGGCCGAGTTCCAGGCGTTCTCGCACTGAGGTCGTGACTCCGTACGGCCCGCGTCCTCGGGGCGCGGGCCGTTCGCGTGCTTGCCCGTAGGTAGTTCGAGGCTCCGTGGCGTCCGGGTCTTCGACGGCGAGCGGACCGTGCCGGCGGCCGACGTGGTGATCGACGGCGACCGCATCGGCACGGCCGCCGGAGCCGTGGACGCCGTGATCGACGGCGCCGGGAAGACCCTGCTGCCGGGCCTGATCGACGCGCACACGCACGCCTTCGAGGGCGACCTGGCCGAGGCGCTGACGTTCCGCACCCTCGACACGGTGGCCGACCCGGGCGAGGCCAAGGCGTTCGTGGAGGCGCGGCTGGCCGAGGGCGTCGACTACCTCAAGATCGCCATCGACGACGGCGGGTCGTCGTCAGGAGCCGAGGCGTGATCTTCCGCGGTGAGCTTGGCGGGGTTCACCATCCACGGCACCTGGTCGCTTCGCCCCGCCCCGCGCCCGCCACGGGGAAGCCGGAGTCGACGCTGGAACGCGGGCGACCGGGCGGAGGCGCGCGCTGAGGCTGATGCTATTGCGCTACTGTTGGTATCGATACTTGAGGTAGCGAAACTGGCGGGCTGGGGAGGACACATGGGCACCACGATGGAGCGGCCGCCGCTGGGCATCCGGTTGATGTATGCCCTCGGCAAGGAGCCGGACTGGCTGACGATGACGGCCGGGGAGCTGGTCGCCCTCCGCGACGCGGTGAACCGCAAGCGGTCCTCCCGTCTGGCCCGGCTGATCACCGGGTTCCCGGACCGCGGCGCCACGATCCGGTGGCAGGAGGTGGCGCTGCCCGACCGCAGGCTCCGGGTCCGGGTGTACCGGCCCTCGGCCGGGCAGGCCGGCTTGCCTCTGGTGCTCCACGTGCACGGAGGCGGATTCGTGGGCACGGCGGTGCAGAGCGACTGGGTCAACAGCCACCTCGCCGCGCGGCTGCCCGCGCTCGTCGTCTCCGTCGAGCACCGCCTCCTCGACCAGGAGACCCCGCTGGCCGCGGCCGTCGACGACGGCTGGGACGCGCTCCGGCACGTGGTACGGCACGCCGGGCAGTGGGGAGCCGACCCGGCGCGGGCCGCCGTCTTCGGTGAGAGCACCGGCTCGTTGGTCACGGCCCTGGCCGCGATCCGGGCCAGGGAGTCCGGCCTGCCCCTGCGGGCGCAGGTGCTGGTCAACGCCGCTGTCGACCTGACCTCGGCGGGGTTCGAACATGCCTCCATGCGCCGGCACGCCCACAGCCCGACCCTCACCATGACGCAGATGCGGCTGTTCCAGCGGCTGGCCGTTCCGCCGGGAACGGATCCTCGTACGGTGTCGCCGCTGCACGCCGGCGACCTGGGCGGGCTGGCCCCGGCGCTCGTGGTGGTGCCGACCATCGATCCGGTGGCCGACCACGGCCGCTGTTACGCCGAACGGCTGCGGGCGGCCGGGACGCCCGCCCGCCTCACCGAATATCCCGGGGCGACGCACGCGTTCCTCAGCATGCCGGGCGTCGTGCCGCAGGCGAAGGCCGCGCGGGCGGAGATCGTCGAGTTCCTTCGAGAGGTCTTCGCCGGATGAACGAGGATCCGGGAGCCGCGTGAGCGCACGAGAATAGGCGCGTGACTCACCTCCACATCGTCTACGCGCATCCGAGGGGTTCGCGTACAAGCCCGCAAGCCTCCGCGTGGCTCGGCAGGCGCTCGTCCTGTGCACGGCCGGGTACAGCGTCGCCGAGCTCGACGCGTCGGGCTGCCACCAGGCGATGAGGACGGCCATGCTCACCGACCGGATCGGAGGGCGGGCGCGGTCGAGCGAGTTCGTCGTGTTCGGTGGTTCGGTGCTGCGCAATGGCGAGAGCGACCCCGATGAGTGGGCCGCCGTCAAAGCGGGGCACCTGGCACGGGCGGCCGAGCTGGCGCGGTCTCTCTGACCGGCTGATGACCGGAAAGGCCCGGCGCGCGGGGCGCCGGGCCTGAGGATCAGTAGATGCGGTACTTGCGGCCGCAGTTGTCGAACTTGCCGGCCCAGCAGGTGAACGTGTAGACCTTCTTGATCCCCCTGCCGCTCCAGCTCCCGACCACCTTGCCGTCGAACGAGCGGTTGAACTTGTGCCAGCTGCCGTTCTTGTAGAACTCGAACCACACCCAGCCCTTCTTCCCGCCGACCTTGTCCACGCCGTACCACTTCGTGTGGACCACGCCGCCGCTCTTCCACGTCTTGCCGAACGTGTAGGCCTTGTGGTCACTGGAGAAGAACTTCCCCCAGCTCGTCCCCGTCGAAGTGGTGGCGGCCTGGGCGGCGGCCGGGCTCAGGGCGAGCCCGGTGACGGCCATCGAACCGGCCAGAGCCGCGATCGCAAGGGTCTTACGCATTGGGTTCCTCCCCGTTGTCGTGCGCCGGTTGATCCCGGCAGCAGGGACATTACGGAGATCCCGAGCGGTCAACTGTGGACAAATCCGCACTACGAGAGTGATTGACAGCACACCTGTCAGGCGATCACTTGATGGTGGCGGGAGGCACGTCCAGCGGGAGCGGGATGAGCGGGAGCTGGGAGGTCCTGGCCTGCGCGGGCGTGGTCCCGCACAAGGCCAGGAGCCCGTGCGCGCCGATCGCGTAGTCGATCGGGCTCGGAACGATCTGGCCGTTCTCGTCGATCTGCTGGTACTTCGTGCGGTTCACCCCGTACGACAGCTGGCGGTTGCCGTCCGGGCTGGACAGCGACTCCGTGCTCATCCCGAACACGCCCCCGCTGTGCCCCCAGAAGCGGCCGCATGGCGCGTCGACCGAGTAGATTCCGAGGCCGTAGTCGATCAGACCTCCGCCGGCCAGCACCGGCACCGTCTTCTGCATCTCGGCGAGCTGTGCGGCGCCGACGAGCTCGCCGCGCAGCAGCGCGCGGTAGAAGCGGTTGAGGTCGTCCATCGTGGACACGATCGCGCCTGCCGTCCCGCCCCACGACATGTTGTAGACGCTGTAGTCACGCGGCGGGTCGATGAGGCCGTACAGCGACTCGTACGCCTTGGAGTGCGGCCCCGGGATGACCGGGGTGCGCGGGAACGACGTGTGCCGCAGGCCCGCCTTGCGGATGACGTTGCGGGTGACGTACCGCTCGGCGTCCGTGCCCGTCACCTTCTCCAGGAGCAGGCCGGCCAGGATGTAGTTGGTGTTCGAGTACGACCCGGGGGTCGCTCCGGGCTCGCCGGTCGGGGCGGCGGCCAGGCCCAGCCCGGCCAGCTCCTTCGGGGTGAACGTGCGGAAGCGGTTGTCGTCCAGGCTCTTGCCCGATCCCTCCAGCAGCGACGGGAACGCCGGAGCGATGTAGTCGCCGATGTGGCTGGTGTGGTTGAGCAGCATCCGTACGGTGATCCGCTGACCGCGGTCGCCGGGGACGAGGTCGGGGAGGTAGCGGCCGATCGGGGCGTCCAGGTCGATGGCGCCGCGCGCCACCTGCTGGAGGATGGCCACCGAGACGAACGTCTTGGTGATGCTGCCCACCCGGTGCACCATGTCGGGCCGTACGGGGCGGCGCGTGTCGACATCGGCCACGCCGGACGCGCCCTGCCAGGTCTGACCCTGGTCGCGAACCTGCGAGTAGATGCCGTACATGCCCGCCTCGTGGACGGCGTCCAGGGTCTTCCGGAGCGCCTGCCGGTCCAGCCCGCCGTCCTGGCTCGTCCCGGTGGCGCTCGCCGTCCGCGCGGCGGCCGGTGCGGTGAGGGTCGCCGCGGCGAGCACGGCCCCCATCCCGGTCGCGAGGGCCAGCCGTCCGGCACGGCCCACGGTCGATAGCACTGTCCTGAATCGGAGGGATGTCATGCTCGTCAGCATGATCGAGCCGGGCTCGTGAGGTTAGTCCGCTGTGTCACCGGGTCCCCATGACACAGGTCATCCCGAACCCATGACATCCTCGGCCTCACGGGTGAGGTGCCTGGCGGCTGCCGGACGACAACACCTGGTCGTGGGAGGAGGCCGCAGGGCGTCACGCCGTCGCCGTCGGTCACCATCGAGCGGGCCGGCGGCTCGCTCGACCAGTCGGGCACGGCCATGAACGCCTCGGTCTTCGCCACCTGGTGGAGCACCCAGCTCAGCTCGCTGACCACGGCGAGCGGCGCCAGGCTGAAGCTGCTCAGGCTCCCCGGCGAGTCGCAGGCCAAGTCGCCCGGCGCGTACTTCAAGTCCTCGATGTACTGGTCGATCTCGGCGCGCAGCAAGCACCCGGCCGAGGCCGCGCTGTTCGTGGACTTCCTGGCCAACAGCCAGGAGGCGGCCGACATCCTGCTGACCGACCGCGGCGTCCCCGCGAAGCTCACTGAAACGGACAAAGCCGCAGCGGAGTACCTGGACACCGCCAAAGTCGGGCAAGCCCCTAGAGTGACCCCGAACGGCGCCAGCGATCTCGAAGCCATCATCAAACGGCACACGGAAGAGGTGCTGTTCGACCGGGAGACCCCGGAGCAGGCGGCCAGGTCGTTCATCACGGAACTGCAGGCCGAGATCGACGGCGCCTGACAGACCCCCACAGAGGAGCAACATCTTGAGTCAACGGAACTACCGGGCCGCGATCGTCGGGACCGGCGCGATCGCACACGCGCACGCGCAGGCCCTGCTCGGGTCGGGGCGGGCCGAGCTCGTGGCGGTGGCGGACGTGGACGCCCGCCGGGCGGCCGAGTTCGCCGGGAAGTACGGCGGGCCCAGCACCCACGCGGGCCTGGACGACCTGCTGCGGGAGGAGCAGGTGGACGTCGTCCACCTGTGCACGCCGCCTCAGCTGCACGCCCCGCTGGCCATCGCGTGCCTGGAGGCCGGGGTCACGGCGCTGGTGGAGAAGCCGCCGACGCTCTCGCTCGCGGAGTTCGACGCGGTGATCGAGGCGGAGCGCCGCTCGACGGCGCACGTCGCGACCGTCCTGCAGCACCGCTTCGGGGCGGGCGCGCTGCGGCTGCGCCGCCTGCAGGAGGCCGGCGAGCTGGGTCGGCCGCTGCTGGCCACCTGCAACACCCAGTGGTACCGCGACGAGGCCTACTACGCGGTGCCGTGGCGCGGCACGTGGGAGTCGGAGGGCGGCGGCCCGACGATGGGGCACGGCATCCACCAGTTCGACCTGCTGTTCTCGGTGCTCGGCCCGTGGCGGGAGGTCACGGCCGTGGCCGCCCGCCAGGCGCGCCCGGTGGACACCGAGGACGTGTCGCTGGCGCTGGTGACGTTCGAGAACGGCGCCGTGGCCACGATCGTCAACTCCGTCGTGTCCCCGCGGCAGACCTCTCAGCTCCGTTTCGACTACGAGCGCGCCACCGTCGAGGTGGAGCACCTGTACGGCTACACCGACGACGACTGGACCGTGACCCCGGCGCCGGGCCAGGAGGGCGTGTCGGAGCTGTGGGCGGAAGGCCGCACGACCACGTCCAGCGGCCACGACGGCTGGCTCGCCGCCGTCTTCGACGCGCTCGACCGGGGCGAGGCGCCTCCGGTCACCGCCGAGGACACCCGCCGGACGATGGAGTTCATCGCCGCGCTGTACGCCTCCGCCTTCACCGGCGAACGCGTGCAGGCCGGACAGATCGCTGCTGACAGCCCGTTCGCCCGGCGCATGGACGGCACGGGCGCCCCCTGGGAGAAGGTGAGGAACCCGTGACCCCGCAGGCCACCCACGCGCTCGGCCGGTCGGTGACCGTCGCGGCCGGCGGCGTCGAGCTGTTCACCTACGTCTACAGCCCCGACACGCCGGTGCTGGAGTCGCCCAAGCCGTAACTGCACCCTCTGCGGCCGGCCGGTGTCGCTGTTCCGGCCGCACGACCACGTCTGGCACAAGGGCATCGCCTGGTCGCTGCCGCACGTCGGGGAGCACAACTTCTGGGGCGGGCCGACGTACGTGCACGGCCGGTTCTACGTGCAGCTCGACAACAACGGCAGCGCCACGCACCTCCGGTACGCGGTCGTGATCGCCGGCGGCGACCGCGGCGAGGAGGGCATGGAGCTGCTGGCCAAGCAGGGGAGGGCGGCGCTGGCATGACGTTCCCCGGAGGCACGTCCGTCAGCCGCCTGTCGGTCTACTCGGGCAGCCCGTGCGCCGACGGCCTGGAGGGCGACACGCCGCATAGCGCCGGGACGACGGCTGGTGGAGCGGGGGCTGGCGGACGTGGAGGCGGTGTTCGCGGTCAACGACGTGATGGTGATCGGCGCCCTGACGGCCTTCCGCGACCGTACGACGAGGGCGGGGACGACGTGCGGCTCCCGGCCCGCGTCGTCCTGCGCCAGAGCACGCCCGCTACCACTTTCCTATAAGGAAAGTGGATGGTACTTTCCTTATAGGAAAGTAGTCGACCACGGGGTGGCACATGAATCCGCAGGACGCCCAGGCTTCGCTTGATCAGATCCGCGCCTTCCAGGACAGGACCCGCGAGGAGATGGTCCGCAAGATCTTCCCCTGGCCTTTTGTGATCGTCTCGGCGCTCGGGCTCTTCGCCGTGTTCGCGTCGATCGATCTCGGGCAGCCTTGGGACTCCCTCGCTCGGGGGCTCGGGCTCGCGGTGTTCATGGCCTCGGGACTCCTGCACGCGTTCCGGATCACCGTCCTCCCGAGGCCCACGGCCCTGATGATCGCGATCCTCATCGGCATCACGCCCGTTCACTTCGTGGCCTTCGTCATCGGCCGGGTCGCCGGCTTCTCCTTGTTCGGTCTGCCGGCGCACGGATTCCTGTCGCAGGCCATGGTCGGGGGCGCCCTGGCGGCCTTGGTGTACATTGCGATCATGCCCTTGGTCAGCAGGATCATCGCGTGGATTGCGCTGCGGGGTCATGGATCCACAGTTCGATGAGTTCCTGCACGTGCCCGCGCGGCTGTCGGTGGTCGCGGTGCTGGCGCCGGCCGACTGGGTCGACTTCGGCTTCGTGCGGGACACGATCGGCACCAGCGACTCGGCGCTGTCCAAGCAGGTCTCCGCGCTGGCCGGCGCCGGGTACGTGGAGGTGCGCAAGGGGCAGGACAAGCGGGCGCGGCGCACGTACGTGCGGCTGACCCCCGAGGGGCGGCTGGCGTTCCAGCGGCACGCGGCGGCGCTGGAGCGGATCGTCGCGCTCTCCCGGATGCCCCCGCCGGAGGGGCCGCCGCCCTAGTGACCGGGCGAAAAGGACGTGCGGGACGGCCGCTCGCCGGGGCACGATCATGATCATGGGCTACGAGGAGCTGATCCGCGACGCGCTGGCCACGCCGTTCGAGGGATGGGACTGGGCGGTGTTCCGCGGCCGGATGACCACGGCCGACGACCTGCCCTGGGACTACGAGCGGCTGGTGCGCGACCGGCTACCGCATACGCCGTCCCTGCTCGACCTGGGCACCGGAGGGGGCGAGCTGCTGGCGTCCCTGACGCCGCTCCCGCCGCGTACCGCCGCCACCGAGGGCTACCCGCCGAACCTCCCGATCGCCCGGGACCGCCTGGAGCCGCTGGGCGTCGAGGTGGCCGAGTCGGCCGGGTGCTTCCCCGACGGATCGTTCGAGCTGATCGTCAACCGGCACGAGTCGTACGACCCGCACGAGATCCGCCGCCTCCTGGCCGAGGGTGGCACGTTCGTCACCCAGCAGGTGGCCGGGCGCGACCTGGAGGAGCTCAACGCGGCGCTGGGCGGCCCGCCGCACGAGGACCGCGCCTGGGACCTCGCCACCGCGGCCGCCGCGCTCGACGCCGCCGGACTCGAGGTCACCTGGAGCGCGGAGGCCGGCTACCCCGTCGAGTTCCACGACGTCGGAGCGCTCGTGCTGTACCTGCGGGTCGTCTCCTGGCAGGTCCCGGGCTTCGAGGTCGAGGCGTACGAGGACC
Source organism: Nonomuraea jabiensis (assembly GCF_014204795.1). Lineage (GTDB taxonomy): Bacteria > Actinomycetota > Actinomycetes > Streptosporangiales > Streptosporangiaceae > Nonomuraea > Nonomuraea jabiensis. Next base: position 6,022,497 of record NZ_JACHMB010000001.1, read on the forward strand.
GCCTCCGCGCCCTGCACGATGACATGCCGCTCAGAGCGACCGCCCGCCGATTCGCCCTGACGGCCCGGCGCGGCTAACGGTCGAGCTGGGGCGGCGGCGTTCTTCAGCGTGTTGACGAGGTCGACGACGGGGGCGAAGGGGCCGTGGACCTCCCGGTATGACACCTCAAGCTCCTTGCCGCCGCGCTCCAGCAGGCCGAAGCAGCCGTCGGCCGGCGCGGCATTCTGCTCGAAGTCGGGCATTGGTCAGATCAACGAAACTCCGCACGCTTCAACTTTTTCCGAAATGGCGGGGCTCCCCCGTACTCTCCCGTCGCAGAGACCCGGGAGGTACGGTGAACGACTTCGACCCCGAAGAGCTGGAACGGATCACCGCGCGGGCGGAGGACATGCTGGCCCGCGTGGAGGAGCTCAGGAGCGAGATCGACGTGGTCGTCGGCCGCGGCGAGGCGGCGGACGGCCAGGTACGCGTGACCGCCGGCGCGTCGGGCCGGCTCATGGACGTCGTCCTCGCGCCACGGGCCATGCGCCTGGACAGCCAGAAGCTGGCCGAGGCCGTGCTGCGGGCCGCGCAGGAGGCCCAGGACGACGTCGCCGCCAAGGTCGACGCCGTCATGGCGGAGACGCTGGGCGGCGCGCTGCCCGGCAGGGAACTGCTCGACGAGCAGTTCGGCAGCGTGCTGGAGTCGTTCGAGTCGTCCATGGACGAGCGGTTGCGGGCCATCGACGACCGGACGCGCGACAGCCGGTGATCGGACACTTCCAGGTTATTTGAAGGAACCTCGCGATCCGCGGACGCCACCCTAGGGTGTCCGCGGGCACGTACACGTACGGGATGTGAGTCGGTGGCCATTCGGTGGCGGAACGCGGTGGGGCGGCGGGCGGCGGGAATCGTCGCGGGCGCCCTCGTCGCCGTGCTGGTCGGCGTCGGCCTGTTCCTGGGCCAGGGCGTCTCCAGCGCCCGCCCCAAGCTCTCCGATGTCGGGGCGTGGCTCGGCAGCGCGCTCAACGGCGAGGTGGTGCACGCCAACGGCCTGTCCGGACAGCTGGACGGCCGCGTGGACCTGGCCTCCGCCGAGGGTGAGCCGCTCAAGGTGGTGCAGGACGGCAACAACGTGCTCGTCATGGACTCCACGGGCAAGGTCGGCCGCATCGACCCGACCCAGCTCGAGGTCGCCCAGACCAACACGCTCGGCGCGGGCGGCATGCAGATCGTGATGGGCGGCGGGAAGGCGTACGGGATCGACCCGCGGGCCGGCACCGTCCAGCAGCTCGACCCGCTGACGGTGAGCACGATCGGCTCCCCGCTCACCCTCAAGGCGCCGCTCGGGCAGGCCGGCCTCGGCAAGGACGGCACGCTGTGGGTGCCGGTGCCCGAGGAGGGCACGCTCGTCCAGGTGCAGGACGGCCGGCAGGTCAAGGCCGTGACGGTCGGCGAGCCCGGCGACCCGCTCACCCTGACGCTCGCCAACGGCGCCCCGCTGGTCACGAACTCCGCCGCCGCCTCCGCCATGCTGATCGGCCCGGCGGGCACCCGGCTGCAGGTGTCCCTGCCCAGCACGGTGACGGGCGCGGGCGGCGGCGGCCTGCTGGTCCCGCCGGTGGCCGAGAGCCAGATCGTGCCGATCCTGGAGCCCAGGAAGGGCGCGCTCGTCCTGGTCGACACCGCCGGCGGCGGGCTGACCACGGTCTCGGTGAAGGGCGGCAAGCTGGGGGCGCCGCAGGCGCTCGGGCGGCGCGTCTACATCGCCGACGAGAGCACGGGCCGGCTCATCGTGTACGACACGGTGGCCAAGGCGTTCGAGCCCGAGAAGGTCGTCACGGGCAAGGCGGGGCCGCTGGAGGTGTTCGTCAAGGACGGGCTGCTCTGGGTGAACGACCAGTTCAGCGAGACCGCCCTGGTCATCGAGCAGGACGGCAGGGGGCACCGGGTCGGCAAGTACGACGAGGCGCTCGGCCAGAAGGACACGCCGACGCCGCTGCCGATCCCCACCTCGATGCCCACGGTGGTGCAGCCGACCCTGGTGCCCACCCGCTCGACCAAGCAGCCCACCGGGAAGCCGACGTCCGTGCCGACGAAGACGAAGACGGCCGTGCCGACGGTGACCGTGACGAAGACCCCCACCTCGACCCCCACTCCTTCGGACACCCCGACCCCGACGCCCACCCCCACGCCGACCCAGACGCCTGATCCGCCGGGATCGGTGACGGCCAAGTCGGGGCCCGGCTGGATGGAGGTCACCTTCACGCCCTCCCGCCAGGGCACCGTCAAGGGCTACTCCCTCAAGGGCGCGTCCGGCGCCGCCGACGTCACGCCGTCGCGGGTGCAGCCCGACGGGCCGTACCAGTTCCGGGTGAACGGCGGCCGGTGCGACCAGGAGTACACGTTCCGGGTGGTCGCCGAGTGGTCCGGCGGCGAGGTGGAGTCGCAGTCGTCGGTGCCCGTGCGCCCGTGCGTCGCGCCGGGCCGGCCGTCCGGCTTCACCGCCAAGGGCAAGAACCACGGCGCCGACCTGACCTGGTCCGCCCCGGAGAACGCGCGGGACGGCGGCGTCACGTACACGCTGGACGGGCCCGGCAGCCACCCCGGCTCGCCCGACGGCACCAGCGCCGAGGTCACCGGGCTCAAGAACGGCCAGTCCTACACCTGGACGCTGCGGGCCAAGAACGCGGCGGGCGAGAGCGAGGAGCGCGCGGAGGCCACGGCCGACCTGCGTCCGCCGCCCGCCCAGTTCAGGAACGCCAACAACAACGACCGGGACACCCTGATCCGCTCCGGGCCCAGCGCCGGCGCCGAGGCGGGACGCATCCCCAAGGGCGTGTACATCACGATGACCGTGCTCTGCCAGCAGAAGGGCGCCGCCTACACCGACACGGACACGGGCATGAGCAGCGACGTCTGGAACAAGGTGGAGTCCGCCAACGGCAACGGGTGGCTCAACGACGTGCTGATGGACACCCCGAAGGGGGGCTTCCCCGCGGCCCCGCTCTGGGAGTGCGAATGATCACCAGGGCGGGGTGGGGCCTGGCGGCCGCCTCGGTGCTGGTCTACGCCGTGGGAGCGCCGTTCGGGTACGCCCAGGCGGCGGTCCTCGCGGTGGCGGGGCTGGCCGCCGTGGGCGCGAGCGCGCTGTGGACGCTGCGCGGAGCCGGGCTGGACGTGCGCCGGGAGCTGACGCCGGTCAAGGTCACCAGGGGCGAGCCCGCGGTGGCCCTCCTGCACGTGCGCAACACCGGCCGCCGGCGCCACGCCGGGCTGGTGGCCCGCGACACCTGCCGGGGCACGTCCGTCACGGTCGAGGTGCCGGCGCTGGCGCGCGACACCGCGCGGACGGTGTCGTACCGGCTGCCCACCCGGCGGCGCGGGGAGACGCCCGTCGGGCCACTGCTGCTCGACCGCACCGACCCGTTCGGGCTGGCGCGGCGCTCGATCGCGTACGGCCGCACCGACCTGCTCCTGGTCCGGCCGCGTACGGTGCCGCTCGCGCCCCCGCACGCCGGCCGCCGCAGGCACCTCGACGGGCTCGACTCGCGCTCCGCGCCGAACGGGGCGATCAGCTTCAACGGGCTGCGCGACTACGTGATCGGCGACGACCTGCGGCACGTCCACTGGCGCTCCACGGCCCGCACCGGCGTCCTCATGGTCAAGGAGCTGACCGACGTCAACCTGCCGAGCACCGTCACCGTTTTGGACACGCGGCACTCGTCGTACGACGGGGACGACGAGTTCGAGCTGGCCGTGGACGTGGCGGCGTCGGTTGCCTGCGCGGTGACGCGCGACCGCTTCCCCGTGCGGCTGCTCACGGGGGCGGGGGAGCTGCTGCACGCCAAGGGCGGGCCGGGCGAGACCGAGGAGGTCCTGGACCGGCTCGCCGTGGTGGAGCGGTCCGAACAGGCGGACGCGCCGCTCCACGCCCTGCGCCGGGCGGGCTCGGGCGGGGCGCTGGTGCTGGTCAGCGGCACGTTCGCGGGTCTCGCGGACGCGGCGGCCGTGCGGCGGCGCTTCGACGAGGTGCTGTTCGTGCGGGTGGGCGAGCCGGTGGAGGGAGGGCGGCCGGCGGCGGCCGGGGTGACCGTCATCGAGGTCGGCGACCTGGCGGAACTGGCGGCGGCATGGCCCCGCTGACCGGGCCGCCGCCCCACGACATCGCGGTGCCACAGGGGCGCACCGCGCCGCCACCGGGAGGTCTTTCGGGTGTCGGGCCGGTGTCGGGAGGCGCGTCGGGTGGCGGGCCCGCGTCCGGAGGCGCGTCGGGTGGTGGGCGGGCGTCGGTGGGTGTGGCGGGGGTTGGGCCGGTGTCGGCGGGGGAGCCGGGGGAGGGCGGGGCGTCGGGGTTGACGGGGCCGGGAGCGGTGAGTGCGGGGGCGTATGCGGCGGGGGCGCCGGTGCGGGGGCTGGTGTCCGTGGGGGTCGTGGCCTTGCTGGCCGCGACGGCCGGGCTCGCGTTCGACGGGGTGTTCCCGTTCGCCGCCCTGCTCCCCGTGGTCGGCCTGGCGGCCGGGGCGCCGTGCGTGCTGTCGGTGCTGCTGTACGGCCGGTTGCCGCTCTGGGGAACGGTCCCGGTCAGCGTGCTGGGCTGGCTGGTGGCGGTGTCGGCGACGCTGTTCAGGTCGGAGGCCTGGCTCGGGTTCCTGCCCGGCCCGGCCGCCGTACGCGCGGCCCTGCTCGGCGTGCGCGACGCGGGCGGCCGGCTCCTGACCACGATCCTCCCTGCGGCGCCCGACAGCACGGCCGTCGTGCTGGTCAGCTTCCTGGTCTGGGCCGCCGCCCTGGCCGGGGCGGAGATCGCGCTGCGGTCCAGGTCCGTCATGCTGCCCGCCCTGGCCGCGCTCCCGGTGCTCGCCGTCGCGGTCGTGCTGGGGGTCGCCGGGGCCGGGTCCGTGGTGCCGTACGCGGCGGTGTTCGCCGGGCTCACCCTGCTGCTCGGCCTGGTCAGGGCGGCCAGGTCGGCGGGAACGATCGCGGTGGGCGTGCCGCTGCTGGCCTGCCTGGTGTCGGCCGCCGTCGCCACCGCGCCCGCCCTGCCCATGGCCGAGCACCCGTACGACGTGCGCCGGCTCGTCGAGCAGCCCCCGCCGCGGCCGATCAACGGCGTGAGCGCGCTCGACCAGGTGTCGACGTGGCTGCAGAACCCGCAACGCGAGCTGTTCACGGTCGTCACCGCCTCCGACGCGAACCTGCGCCTGGCCGTCCTGGACACCTTCGACGGCGTCACGTGGACGTCGGGCGCGGGGTTCGTCCCGACCGGCGGGCGGGTGCCGGGGCAGGAGGGCGGCGGGGACCCGGTCACGCAACGGTTCACCCTGCAGAGGCTCCCGGGCCCCTGGCTGCCCGCCGCCGACCGGCCGCTGCTGGTCAAGGGCGCGGGCATCGTGGTCGATCCCGCGACGGGCATGCTGGCCGGCACGCAGACACGCGAGGGCATGACGTATGAGGTCACCTCGGGGATCCGCCGCTACACGGCGGAGGAACTGCGCGCGGCCGTCCCCGCCGCCGACCCGGCCGCGCTGCGACTGCCGGACGGGCCGGACGGCCGCACGCCGCCGCAGCGGGCCCGCCTCCTCGCCCTCGCCCGCCGCGCCACGGCCGGGGCGCAGAGCCCGACGCAGCGGGCCGCCCGGCTGGCGGCCTACCTGCGCAAGCACGCGGTGAACGACGTCAACTCGCCGCCCGGGCACGGCTACCGCAGCATCGAGTTCTTCCTGACGGAGTCGCGCAGGGGGACGACGGAGCAGTTCGCCGCCTCGTTCGCGCTGCTGGCCCGGGCGATCGGGCTGCCGAGCCGGATCGTCGTGGGCTTCCGCCCGGGAACCGGCTCGGGCTCGGGTTCCGGGTCCGGTGGGGTGCGGCAGGTGCGGGGTGGGGACGTGCTGGCCTGGGCCGAGGTCGAGTTCGAAGGGATCGGGTGGGTGCCGTTCTACCCGACGCCGTCGCGTACGCGCTCAGGAGGGGGCGGCGATGTGGCCGAGGGCGCGCCGAAGCAGGCCCGGGAGATCGAGCAGGCGATCAACAGCGACTCCGCCGAGCCCAAGCCGACCCCGACGGCCGCCAACCGGGCCACCCCGACCCCGGCGCCGCGTCCCGGCGGCTCCGCGGGCCCCCTCCTCTGGGCGGCCGTGCCCGCCGCCGCGCTCCTGGCGTACCTGCTGGCCGTGCTCGTCGTGCCGCCGCTGAGGCGGATGCGCCGCCGCCGGGCCGCCGCGCCCGCCGCCCGGGTGGTGGGGGCGTGGCGGCAGACGGTGGCCAGGCTGCGCGTGGCCGGGATCCCGGTGCCCGCGGACGCGCTGACGGCCGGTGAGGTGGCGTCTTTGGCCGAGTCCGTCCTGGGTCCTGCCGCTCGCGAGCCGCTCACGACGCTCGCCGACCTGGCGAACCTGGCGACGTTCGGGGGAGCGCCCGTGGACCAGGCCGACGCCGACCTCGCCTGGCGCCACTTCGGCGGCGTGGACGCGCTGGTACGCCAGAAGGCCGGCCTCGCGAGCAGGCTCGCGCACCGCCTGTCGCCGAGATCCCTGGTGGCCTAGCTCTCCTTCAGGAGGGTGGCGGGGTGGCCAGGGGGAGCACGATCGGGGGCTGGACCTGGTCGTCCTGGCCGCCCGGGCTCGTCTCCGCGGCACCGCGGATGCACAGGGCCGACGACCACGCCACGGACGAGGGCTGGCCGAGGGTGACCACGGCGCCGACCTTGAAGCAGTAGCCCGTGGCCGGGTCGAGGCCGCCCAGGGTGTAGGTGTTGCTGCCGCTCGCCGCCGACACCAGCCGGTTGCCGGGGGCCTGCTGGATCACCACGGGATAGCCGCTCTTGCGTACCGCCTTCCAGGCGAGCGTCACGGTGGTGCCGTTGTCGGACACCACCTTGAGGCTCTTGGGACGGTACGCGGCCACCGCGGCGGGATCGACGGTCTGGCGGCGTGCGGGCGGCTCGGACGGCATGCTCGTCTGCGGTCGCGGCTCGCTGGGCGGTGTCGGCCGGTCCGTCGGCTGGTCCGCCGGTTGGTCCGTGGGCTGGTCTGGTGGCTGGTGGTCGGCCTGGGGTGGGGTGCCGGAGGTCGTGGGGTCGAGGGCGGCGGCCGTCGCGCCGGCGGGTTGCGATGCGCCGGGCCGGCCGTTCATCGCCAGTGCCACGCTGCCCGCGCCCACCAGCACGGCCAGTGCCGAGGCCGTGGTGACCAGCAGCGGGACCCGGCTCCTGCGGCCCTGCTCGGCGACGGGGGCGTGGGGTGCGGAGACCTCGGCGGGAGGCTGGGAGAAGGGCTGGGGGCCGGCGGGCGGCCTGACCTGGGAACGGTCGGGGTCCACCGTCCAGACCAGCTCACGGGGGCCCGACCGCTCCACCGCTCCCGAGTCCTCCAGCGACGGGGAGGGGGAGGGGAGACGCGCGGTGAGGGGCTGCCCCGCGTCCCCAAGGGGCAGGCGGGCCGGATCGCCGAGGGGCAGGCGGGCCGTCGCAGGCTGCCCCGCGTCCCCGGCGGGGAGGCGGGCGGTCGGCGGCTGGGCCGGGTCTCCGGTGGGCAGGCGGGTGGTTGGCGGGTGGGGGGTCAGGAGGCGGGAGGCGACGGTGGACAGGTCGGTGGCGGTCGGGCGGGCGTCCGGGGCCTTGGCCATCGCCTTCAGCAGGGTCTCGGCCAGGTCCGGCGGCACGCCCGGCGGGAGCGGCGGCGGCGCCTCCGTCAGCACCCCGAGCACGAACTTGGCCGTGCCCCCCGCCCCGTCCAGCGGGAACGCGGGCCGGCCCGCCAGCAGCTCGTACGCCATCGACCCGAGCGAGTACACGTCCGAGGCCGGCACGGGCGGGTGGCCCTCCAGTTCCTCCGGCGCCGCATGCACGGATGGAAGGGTGCCGTCGGGCAGCTCCACGATCGACATCAGCGCGGACATGGCGAACCCCGTGAGCGCCACCCCGCGACCGGCCACGACGACGTTCTCGGGCGTGACCCGGCCGTGCACGCCTCCGGCCGCGTGCGTGGCGGCCAGCGCGTCCGCCACCGCCCGCAGCACCCCCAGCACCTCGTCGAGCGTCATCGGCTGGCTCCGTCCCGGCCGCTCGGCGAGCGTGAGACCGCCGTGGACCGGCGTCACCAGGTACGGCCGCCCGTCGCCGGTGGCCCCCACCTCCAGCACCGGGATCACGCCGTCGTGGGCCGCCAGCGCCTCGGGGAAGCCGAAGCCGCGGACGATCCGCTTCAGCGCCCGCCGGTCCGCCCGGTGGCACGCGAGCGTCTTGACCAGCACCTCGGCCCCCGTGGCCGCGGACTGAGCGAGGTGCGCGGTCCACGGGCCGTCCTGGCCGGCCCGCTCCAGCAGCCGGTAGCCGCGGACCCGCTCGGTCGTCACCGTCATGCGATCACGGACGGGCCGCCCATGTCATCGGTCTCGAACGACTCGTCCTCCACCAGCGGGAACCTGGCCCTGTCGCGGTCCCGTTCGGTCCCGTTCTGGCCGCCGCCCATCATCGGCGGGATCATGCCCATCCCCATGCCGGCGGCGCCCAGCCGGCCCGCGCCGCCCGCGGGCGATCCCGAGCCGCTGAGCTGCGTGGCCGGGACGCTGCCCGGCAACGTGCCGGGGCCGCCGCCGGTGGGCTGGCCGGTGGTCGCGCCGGGGGGCAGGTTCGTCTGCGGCAGGCCCGTCTGGGGCGGCAGGCCCGCCAGGTTCGTCGTGGGCGTCTGGGGCAGTTTGGGGGTGTTGAGTTCGGGGTTCTTCAGGTCGGGGGTCTGCGGGGTCTGGAGCGAGGGATCCTTCAGCGAGGGGTCCTGCAGTGACGGATCCTTGAGCGACGGGTCCTTCAGCGAGGGGTCCTGGAGGGAGGGGTCCTGCGGCGAAGGGTTCTGAAGCGACGGATCCTGGAGGCCGGGGGTGTCGAGGCCGGACGGGGTGCCCGGCAGGCCGAGACCGGGGGTCCCGTACGGGGAGCCCAGGCCGGAGCCCTTGTACGGGTCGCCGGTCAGGCCGCTCGGCAGCCCCGGCCCGAGCGGGAGGGACGGGCCGGTCACCCCCGCCTGCGGGGCCGTGGACCGCTGCTCCACGTAGCCCGCGATGGCCCCGTACACCTCCCCCATGAACCTGTTGAGCTGCCGCAGGTGATGGCGGGCGAGCGCGTGGCCGTTGGTGTCGCTGCCGAAGGCGTCGCCGATGTCGTCGTCGAGGCCGACGCTGCCCGTCCGCGGCACGTTGTTGTGGAACCAGGGGAGCACCTGGGCGCCGTACCACTCCAGGGGCACGCCGACCGAATCGGCGGCGATGCTGATGCGCGCGAGGTCGCGCTGCAGCTCGCCGACGGTCTCGAAGATCTTCTGCAGGGACTCGCCGCCCAGCGTCTCCGCGATGCGCCCGGCCTGGGTGTGCAGGAGTTCCACGGACTCGGCGCACATCTCGGCGATCTCCTTGTACCGCTTGCCCGCGTCGGCGACGCGGCCCGGATTGGTGCCCTGGATCAGGGCGGCCACGCCGTCGCTGCTGTCGGAGTCGCCGTTGCCGGTCGGCGCGATGTCGTCGATCTGCGGCGCCCGGGTGTCCTTGAGCGCGTCCGTCCAGTAGTCGGTCATTCGTCCCCCGTCAGTTACGCGTGCGCAGGCCGCCCGCGATGGACTGGTCGGCGCTCTTGGCGGTCTTGACGGTGTCGTCGAGCGCCTGCACCACGGCCGCGTACACCGAGTAGACCCGGTTGATGGCGGCGTCCAGCGTGCTCTGCGCCTTGTCGGTGGTCGCCTTCATGTCGGCGGCGGCCTGCCAGCTGCCGAGGTCGCGCTCCGTCAGCCCGGCGAGGGTGAGCCGGACCTTCAGGCTCTGGCCGCCCACCTCGCCCTGCAGGCGCTTGAGGTCCTGGCGGAGCTGCTCCACGGGCGACGACGGGAGCGGCCTGCCGGTGGCGGGGTCCTCGTACTCGCCGATCTTGATGAACATCTCCTTCTTCGCCGTCCCCGGGTCGACCGGGTTGCGGGCGAGCAGGGCCTCGCGGTCGGCGTCCGTCGGCGTCCGGGGCGCCTCGGGGGGATAGTCGCCGTTGCGGTGGAAGTGGATGTGGTCGGCGTACGACTCCTCGATGTTGTCCGGGTCGAAGTCGTACTCGGCGTCGCTGAAACCGCCTTCGTAGGTCTGGGTGATCTGCGGCCGCTGGTATACCGACAGGCCGAGGCCCGGCCTGGGGTTGCCGTGTGCGTCGCCTCCCTCGGCCTCAGGTGTCGACATGCTTCCTCTCCGCGGTCGAAGGACATACCGGCACTTGCCTATCTCGTGCTCCACCCGGCGGCGCTTCATTTCAAGATATTTCTAAGAGAGCGGCCACGGATCGGAAATGTCGGCAGACTGCCCTACCGTGCCCTTCTTCTGGTACGGCGCCGCCGCCATCGGCCTGGTGCTGGCCCTCACCCCGACCCCTGGGCCGACCCCTGTGTCCACCCCTGGGCCCACGCGCATGGTCACGTGCGAGCCCCAGCCCGGCGTGGCGGAGGTCACCGGCAAGCCGTGGCCGCAGGAGAGGCTGAGGTTCGAGCGGGTGTGGCGCTTCACCAAGGGCGAAGGGATCACCGTCGCCGTCGTGGACAGCGGCGTGGACGCCACGCATCCCCAGCTCGCCGGCGCCGTCACCGCCCAGGTCGATCTCACGGGCACGGACCTGCGCGACTGCGTCGGGCACGGTACGGCGGTGGCCGGGATCATCGCGGGCCGGGACCTCACCGCGCGCGGCGTGCCCGTCACGGGCGTCGCGCCGGCCGCCCGGATCCTGTCGATCAAGCAGACCGAGGGTAGCTCGGGTGACGTGTCCCGGCTGGCCCAGGGCATCAGGCGGGCCGCGGAGATGGGCGCGGACGTGATCAACGTGTCCGTGCAGGCCCACGACCATCCCGCGCTCAAGGCCGCGGTGGCGTACGCGCAGGCCAAGGACGCGGTGATCGTGGCGGCCGCCGGCAACGTACGGCAGGACGACGGCGTGGTCACGCCCGCGTACCCGGCCGAGTATCCCGGCGTGATCGCGGTCGGCTCGGCCTCGCCCGACGGCGGCAAGTCGGAGTTCTCCAACGGCGTGACCCGCATCTCGGTGACCGCCCCCGGAGCCGGGATCACGAGCGCGTGGACCGGCGGCGGCTACCGTACGGAGCTGGACGGCACCAGCTTCGCGGCCCCCTTCGTGGCAGGCGTCGCCGCCCTGGTCAGGGCCCGGCACCCCGAACTCGACCACTGGCAGGTCAAGCGCCGGCTGGAGCGCACGGCGGAGGGCGGCGGCGCGGCCGGCACCGGCGCCGGGCTGGTCAACCCGCTGCTCGCGGTCACCTCGGTGCAGCCCGACGCCCAGGAGAGCGCGCCCGCCGCGCCGCCGATCGTGCTGGCCAGGGCCCCGGTGCCGGACCCGCGCACGCGCGGCGTCGCGGTGGCGATCACGGCGGGGGCGGTGGGGGCCACCGCGCTGCTGGTGTTCCTGGCGTTGATGCTGCCCAGGGCCCGTCGCAGGGGCTGGCGGGCCGGAGGGGCCACGACATTTACAGGAAAGTTGAAATCGTAGCCCTGCCCGCTTTGACCCATTTACTTTGATCCGCAGTACGGGAAACCCGGTCGAATTCGGGTTCACGAGATCCGAGAGGTGCACGTGGCAGAGCCGACACGTTATCAAGAGGGCAGCCAGCACAGCGCGGCCGAACGCGCGCTCATCGCACACCAGAACATCACGCAGATCCACAACAGGCTCACCCAGATTCCCGCGACGCTCGGCGCCGCCTGGCAAGGCGAGTCCGCCAACATCTACCGCCAGGTCCTCGACGAGTGGAACCCGCAGTTCAAGAAGGTCATCGACGCGCTGCACACCATCGCCGAGAACCTCAAGGGCTCGGGCATCACGTACACCGAGGCGAACACCCAGGCCAGCGAGGTCGCCACGAAGCTCAAGGCGGCGCTCGGCGGCGGCCAGCTCTGACGAACGGAGAATCACCATGACGGGTGGCGGAGACATCATCCTCGCCAATTTCGACGAGATGGACGAGATCGCGTCGGAGCTCGGCCGGGCCTACGCCAATCTGGTCGGCGAACTGGCCGACCTCGAAGACGACCTCAAGGTCCTGGAGACCTGGGACGGCTCCGCCAAGGAGGTCTACCGGACGGCCAAGGACCAGTGGAACAACGCGGTCGTGGCCATGGGTGACACCATGCAGCGCCTCGGCCCCGCCCTGCACGACGCCACGGAGATCATGCGCGACGCGGAGGCCGCCAACATCCGCCGCTGGGGCACCTGAACCCGGTGGACCAGCCTCTCATCGACCCGGCCACCGCGGGCGACACGGCGATGTGCAAGCCGGAGGCCCTGCTCGACGTGGCCGGCAAGCTCGGCGACAGCCTGCTGCCCCGGTTGCGCGCGGCGGCGTACCAGGTGCCCGACCTGTCGCCGGCCGCCCCGGGGAGCTGGGACATCGCCCAGGGGTACGGCGAGACCGTGCGCAGGGCCCGGGTGGCGACGGGCGATTCGCTGCAGTTCGTCATGGAGCAGGTCCAGCGGATCGTCGACGACCTGGCCGCCACCGCGAACACCGTGCGGGACGCCGACCAGCGGGCCGCGGGCGCGGTGCCGCGTACGTGATGTGAGGGACCGTTGCCGCAACCACAACCGATCAAGCACGGCTGCCTGCAGGGCGGGAACGTCAACGCGTACGGCGGGCGCGAGGAGATCCGGCGGCTGGTCATGGGGACCGGGCCGGAGGAGTTCGCGCCGGTCGTGGACGCGTACAAGAAGACGTCGCAGCTGCTCACCGACACGATCGCGGCGCTGGGGGACAGCGCGGCGCGGCTGGTGGCCGACGGGAACTGGGGCGGGGAGTCCGCCCGGGCCATGCTCACGCGCATGAACCGGCTCCAGGCGTACCTGCAGTCGCTGCGGAACGGCGTGGACGGCGTCCCGCCCGGGCTGGAGGCGGTGGGCGCCGAGCTGGCCTCGGCCAAGGAGCGCTTCGACAAGGCCACGGAGCAGCAGGAGTACTGGGTGGAGGCGAGTGGCATGGGCGCCGGGTCGATGGAGCCGCTCAACGATCCGGACGCGGACGCGCGGGCCTTCATGCAGCAGCTCAACGGCGTGTTCCAGCGGGCGTACACGGCCATGCCGGACGCCCTGGCGTGGGACCCGGAGCTGGCCTCGCCGGCCCCCTACCTGCCGCCGCCGGTCGACCCCGCCTCGGGGCCCGCGCAGGGCGGCGACCTGCCGTTCGAAAGCACGGTGCCGGTGCGGTCCCGCACCGATCTCGCCGGCACGCCCGGCGACCCATTGACTCCCGCGGGCCCGCTACCCGGTCAAGCTGCGGTGCCGGGTGCGCCCGCGGGGGCGTCACCACCCACCTCCCTGGCGAGTTGGCCGGGTGTGCCGCCCGCCGGCGGCCCCGCCGCGGGAGGCGGGCAGCCCGCCCCGGCCGGGAACGTGCCGCCCGCCGGGCTGCCACCGTCACCCGGTACGGCGTCACCCGGTACGGCGCCACCAATGCCCGGCGTCACGGGGACCACCCCGGCCGGGAGCACGAGGCCGCCAGGCAACCAGGGCAACCAGGGCAACCCGGGCGATCCGGGCGCCGGCCGCCCGGGGACGAATCGCCCGGCGGATCCCTATCAGAGTCCGAGCACGAGTGCCGCCCAGGAGCCGAAGCCGTCCGGGCCGTCCGTGCGGCCGGGCAGCGTGCCGGTCGTGGACGGCTCATGGCCCCCGGCCAGGTCACCCGTCGCCGGCGCCGAGCCCGGCGCGACGGCCGCCGGCGGCGTGCCGTTCCTGCCCATGGGCGGTACCGCGGACGGCGGGCAGAACGCCCGCAGGTCCACCGCGTCGAAGGGCGCCGACGACGACTTCTTCCGCCCCGCGGTCGTGCACGGCCCGCCGGTGGTGGGGTGAGGCCATGTCCGGCGACTTCGTGGCGACGCAGGCCGGCTCCATCCGCGAGATGGGCCGCAACATCGCCGCCGCCCCCATGCGGGATCTGGAACGGATGTCCTCGGCCATCAGGCACGTCAATCTCTCCGCCGGCGCCTATGGCGCGTTCGGCCTGCTCGGCGGCTCGCTGGAGCAGGCGTTCGACGACGTCAAGCGGGCCGCGCTGACGTATCTGGCCGCCAAGCGGGCCGAAGTGTCCGGCATCCACGACAAGGCGTACGGCACCGCCAACACCTACGTGGACGGCGACGCGAACGCCGGCCGGACGGCCGCCGACATCACCAGGACGTGAACATGCTCGAACAACCGTGGTCCGTCATCGAGGGCTCGGCGATGGCCGTGACCGGCTCCATGCTCCTCGGCTGGAACCGGGCCCGTTACGCCACCCTGGTCCTGCCCCTCATGTACGGCGACACCGCCCAGCAGCGGGCGGCGGCCGAGGCGTGGGAGGAGCTGGCCGGAGCCCTGCGGGCACACCCGAAGACCGTCGACGACTCCGTCAGGAACGTCGAGTGGACCGCCCCCAGCGCGGAGCTCTACAAGGGCACCGTGCAGCAGTACGCCGACGACGCCGCCGACAAGTCCGCCTCGCCCAAGGCCTCGGCCGACACCCTGCGCGTCACGGCCGGCGTGTACGACGTCCTCGGCAAGGCCGTCTTCCTCACCGGCGCGAGCATCCTGACCGCCGGGGTGATGCACAAGGTCGCCCAGCTGAACCCGTACACCCGGGTCGCCGCGGAGGTGGCCGCCTCCGGGTTCGGCCGCCGGGCCGACCACCAGGCCGGCGCGATCGCCGCCAGGGCGCGGGCCTTCGCGGAGGGCGGCAAGGGCGTGCTGGGCAAGGTGGCGCAGAAGCTGGTGCAGATGTCGCCCGCCAAGCAGGCGCTCGTGGGCGGCGCCGCGGCCGTCACGGCAGGGGCGATGGGACAGTCGGCGGTCGCCGACCAGTTCAGCGGTACGAAACTCGAGGCTCCGACTCCGGGGGTGAAGGCATGACGGCGTTCGACGAGAGTGCCATGGACCGGCTGATCGCCGAGGCGCAGCGGCCGGCGGGCGGGCTGGACGACCTCTACGCGCAGGTCCTCGCCGTCAAGGGGGCCGCGCAGGACCCGGACAAGCTGGTGCGGGTCGAGTGCTCGGCGCAGGGCGTCACCGGGCTGGACATCGACCCGAGGGCCATGCGCTGGGGCTCGCAGCGCCTCGCCGAGACCATCCTGGTGCTGATCGCCGACGCCCTGGCCGACATGCAGGCCAGGTCCGCCGAGCTCCTCGGGGACGTCCTGGGGGAGGGCCCGCTGGACCTGGCCGCCGAGAACAACCCTGCCGACCTGCGCATGCGGGAGGCGCGGGAGGCGTACGAGCAGGCCATGGACCAGGCGATGGCCGAGCTGGGACGCATCGGGCGCGACCTCGACCGCTAAGGGCCGGGGTCGAGGTAGGCGGTCTGGACGAGCTTCTCGCCCGACCGCCGGTCCACGTAGAGTCCGCGCCCGGGCGGGAGCTGGCGCGGGCGCACGTTCCCGAACAGCTGCCCCTCGTCGCGGGGCCCCGACAGCATCACGGCGGGCGAGTTCATCTCCTTCAGCCGCCGCACGATCGGGTCCAGCATGCTGCGCCCGGCCCCGCCCATGGCGCGCGCCAGGACCAGGTGCAGCCCGATGTCCCTGGCCTGCGGCAGCAGCTCGCCGAGCACGGCCAGCGGGTTGGCCGAGGTCGCCACGAGGTCGTAGTCGTCCACGATGACGTACAGGTCCTGGCCGGTCCACCAGCTGCGCGTCCGCAGCTGCTCCGAGGTGAGGTCCGGCGGCGGCAGCCGCGTCTGCATCACCTCGTGGACGCCCTTGAGCAGCTCCGCGGCGGCGGCGCTGGAGGCCGCGTACCCGATCCGGTGCTCGGTGTCGGTCGCGTCCAGCAGCGAGCGCCGGTAGTCGATGACGATGAAGCGCGCCTCCAGCGGCGTCTTGCCGTTCGCGATGCCCCGGGCGAGCACCCGCAGCAGGTTGGTCTTGCCGCTTTCGGTGTCGCCGAACACCACGAAGTGGGGGTCGGCGTCGAAGTCCAGCAGTACGGGCGCCAGCGCGGCCTCGTCGATCCCGATCGGGATGCGCGTGCCGCCCTCCGGGGGAGCGGGCAGGGTGTGCGCGGGCAGCAGGGCGGGCAGCAGCCGCACGGGCGGCGCCGGATGCCCGCGCCAGGCCGCCGCCACGGCCTCGACCAGGGCGGCGACCCCGTCGGTGAGGTCGTCCACGGTGGAGCGGCCGTCGATGCGCGGCAGCGCGGCCAGGAAGTGCAGGGCCTCGCGGGTGAGCCCGCGCCCGGGGGCCCGCTCGGGCACGTTCGAGGCCGCCTTGCGGTCGATCTCGGAGTCGAAGGAGTCGCCGAGCCGCAGCTCCAGCCGGGTGCCGAGCAGGTCGCGCACCCCGGCCCTGAACTCCATCCACCGGTTCGCGGTGCCGATCACGTGGATGCCGAACCCCAGGCCCCGGGTGACCAGGTCGCCGAGGTCGGGTTCGAGCAGCTCGTACTCCTGGCGCAGGATCGCCCAGCCGTCCACCACGATGAACACGTCGCCCCAGCCGTCACCCTCGTAGGCGCCCGAGGCGACCATCCTGCGGTAGGTGGCCATGGAGTCGATCCCGCGCTCGACGAACAGCCGCTCGCGGCGGTCGAGCAGCGTCTTGACCTCGGCGACCGTCCTGCGCACGGCGTCGGCGTCCAGCCGGTTGGCGACCCCGCCGACGTGCGGCAGCCCGGTCAGCGACGACAGCGTGCCCCCGCCGAAGTCCAGGCAGTAGAACTGCACCTCCTTGGGGGTGTGCGTGAGCGCGAGCGAGGCGATCAGCGTGCGCAGCAGCGTGCTCTTGCCGGTCTGCGGCGCGCCGACGATCGCGACGTTGCCCGCCGCCCCCGACAGGTCCAGCCAGTACGGATCCCGCCGCTGGTCGAACGGGCTGTCCACGATCCCCGCCACGGCGTGCAGCCGCCCCGGCCGGTCCTGGGCGGTGCCCGCGGCCGTCAGCCCGTGCTCCGGCGTAACCTCGACGGGCGGCAGCAGCTGGTCGAGCGAGGCGGGCTCCTTGAGCGGCGGCAACCAGATCCGGTGCGCCGCCGGACCCTGCCCGGCCAGCCGGCCCACCACGATCTCCAGCAGGCTGTCCTTCCTGCCCTTGCTCTCCTCGACCACCGGCGGCGCCTGCTCGGCGGGCGGCATCGGCACCCGCTCCGGCCCGTACCAGACGATCTTCCCGCGGTGCCCGGCGCGCGCCGTCACCGCCGGCCCCTGCGCCGAGGCCGGCTGGTACGGCCCCGACACGTACGCCGCCTTGAACCGCGTCATGCCCGTGGTCTCGAACATCAGGTAGGCGTTGCCCGGCTCGGGCGGCAGCGAGTACGCGTCCGCCACCCCCAGCACGGCCCGGCTCTCGGCCGCGGAGAACGTCCGCAGGCCGATCCGGTACGACAGGTGCGTGTCGAGCCCGCGCAGCCGCCCCGACTCCAGCCGCTGCGAGGCCAGCAGCAGGTGCACGCCCAGCGACCGGCCGAGCCGCCCGATCATCACGAACAGCTCGATGAACTCCGGCTTGGCCGACAGCAGCTCGCTGAACTCGTCCAGCACGATGAACAGCGTCGGCAGCGGCCGCAGGTTCGCCCCCTGCTCGCGGGCCTGCTCGTAGTCCCGCAGCGAGGCGTAGTTGCCGGCCGCGCGCAGCAGCTCCTGGCGGCGCACCAGCTCGCCGTGGAGCGCGTCGTGCATGCGGTCCACCAGCGGCAGCTCGTCCTCCAGGTTCGTGATGACCGCCGAGACGTGCGGCAGCGTGTCCAGCCCGAGGAAGGTGGCGCCGCCCTTGAAGTCGACGAGCACGAAGTTCAGGGTCTCGGAGGAGTGCGTGACCGCCAGCGCCAGCACGAGCGTGCGCAGCAGCTCCGACTTCCCCGAGCCGGTCGCGCCGACCACGAGCCCGTGCGGTCCCATGCCGCCCTGGGCGGCCTCCTTGATGTCCAGCTCGACGGGCCGCCCGTCGGCGCCCAGGCCGATCGGGACGCGCAGCCGGTTCCTGACCGGGCGGGGCTGCCACGTCTGGGCGGGCGCCAGCCGCCGCGCGTCGCCGATCCGCAGCAGGTCGGTGAGCGTCGTGTTCGTGGCGAAGACGTCCCGCGCCTCCTCCGCGCCCGCCCCCGACCCGGTCCGCATCGGCGCGAGCTGCCTGACCAGAGCGGCGAACGCGGGCGGGTCGAGCCGGTCCGGCCGCCCCAGCCCCGACCTGACCTCCTTGCCGAGCTCGTCCTCGGCCACCCGGACCACCTGGTCGGGGCCGACCTCCAGCCGCAGCGTGAGCTGCGCTGGCACCTGCGCGGTGCCGCCGCCGACGTCGATCACGGTCACGCCCTCGATGACGTCCAGGCCGAGCTGGCTGCCCGCGGGCACGGTGCCGCCGTCCACGACGACCACGTGGTACGGCAGCGCGTCCGCCGAGAGCCCCTTGCTGAAGCGCGGCCGGTCCTTCAGCTCGAACCCCAGCAGGTCGTCCAGCTCGCCCAGATCCCCCGAGACCAGCCGCACGGGGCCCGCCCCGTCCTCCTCGGTGGGGTGCAGGGCGTGCGGCAGCCACTTGACCGGCTCCCACTCGCGGGCCCTGTCGGCGCCCGCGCACACCGAGATCCGCAGGTCCTCCGGCGAGTGCAGCGCCGCCGCCTGGGCCAGCAGGGCCCGTACGAGCCCGCGCGCCGCCGCCGGGTCGCCCGTGATCACGATCCTGGCGAACGAGTGCAGCGCCAGCGCCACCGGCAGCCCGGGAACGGTGGCGTGCGTGCGGACGAACCGCCGCAGCGCGCCCGCGGTCACCGGGTCGAGGTCCTCGATCGGCTTGGTCTCCGGCGGGATCAGCGGCAGCGCCAGCCGCTGCGCCGAGGTGGCGATCCTGACCTGGGCGAAGTCGTCGTCGCGGGGCCGCCGCTCCCACAGCCGGGTCGTCATCACCAGCGACCACAGGGCGGCCGGGTCCGGATGGTTCCAGGTCATGGCCTTGTGCTGCTGCGCGGCGGCGGCCCGGACCCGCTTCCTGACCTGCTCCAGGTAGCGGTAGTAGTCGCGGCGCTGGCCGTTGAGCTGGCTCTTGCGCTCGCCCGCGCCGCGCAGCATCTGGCCCACGGTCATGCCGATCATCGAGACCGCGAACAGGCCGCTGGAGACCAGCATGATGGGGTTGTTCGTGGACCCGCCGGTGAACATCAGCGCCATCGCGCCCGCGCCCGCCAGCATCGGCAGATACGTCAGGAGCTGGGTCAGCCCGCCGCCCGTCACCGTCTCGGGGATCTCGGGCGGGGACTCCAGCAGGACCTCGCCGCCGGGAGGCTCGGGTGGCCGGCGCCGCTCCGGCCTGCGGACCACGATCAGGCTGCCGCTCACGCCGCCATACAAGCCGTTGACGTAGCGAAACAGGCGATATTTCAAATTTCCTGTACGTATTAAGCCCGTCGCGTTCGGTGTCCGATCCATACACTCGTCCGGGTGAGCGCCACCGGAACCGACC
Source organism: Nonomuraea jabiensis (assembly GCF_014204795.1). GTDB lineage: Bacteria > Actinomycetota > Actinomycetes > Streptosporangiales > Streptosporangiaceae > Nonomuraea > Nonomuraea jabiensis. The sequence goes on from NZ_JACHMB010000001.1 coordinate 6,041,922, forward strand.
TGTGCCGGGTCACCGTCGTGACCCCGCGTGGATTCCTGGACCTGGGTCTGCCGCCGGACATCCCGCTCGGCAACATGCTGCCCACGCTGCTGCGCGTCGCCGGCGAAGGGCTCGCGGAGGCGGGCCTGGCCCACGGCGGCTGGGTGCTCCAGCGCCTGGGTGGCCCGCCGTTCGACGTGAACGCGACCCTGTCGGAGCTGGCCGTCCACGACGGCGAGATGCTGCACCTGCGGCCGCGCGGCCACGAGCTGCCGGAGGTCGTCTTCGACGACGTCGCCGACGCGGTGGCGACCGGCGTGCTGGAGCGCACCGGCCGCTGGCAGCCCGCCACGACCAGGGCCTACGGGCTGCGCGCCGCCGCCACCCTGCTCGGCGCGGGCGCTGTCGCACTGGCGGCGACCGGCCCGCCCTGGCTGCCCACCGCGCTCGTCGCGGGCGCCGTCGCGCTGGTCCTGCTGCTGGTGGCCGTGGCGCTGTCGCGGGCACTCGGCGACGCGCGGGCGGGCGCGGTGATCGGGTACGCGGCCCTGCCGTACGGGTTCGTCGCGGGCCTGACCGGGCCGGCGTCGGCGGCCGTCGTCCAGCCGGACACCCTGCTGTCGGCCTGCGGCGTGGTGCTGATGCTGGCCACGGCCACCGGGTTCCTGGTCGCCCAGGGGCTGCCCACGTTCCTCGGCGTGGCCGCCGCCGCACTGTCCGGGCTGGTGGCGTCCGGGCTGGTCATGGCCTTCGACCTGCCCGCGGGCGGGGTCGCGGCGGTGCTCGCGGCCCTCGCGGTGGGGCTGACCACGGCGATCCCCTCGCTGTCGTTCCGGCTGGCGGGCATGCCGCTGCCCGCGCTGCCGACGACGGCGGAGGAGCTGCGCCGCGAGAGCGGCGACCTGGACGGCGCGCTGGTGATCGACAAGACCGTGGTGGCCGACCGCTTCTGCACGGGGCTGGTCGCCGGCGTGGCGGTGATCGTGCTCGCCGCCCAGGTGCTGCTCACGGTGGCGGGCACCTGGGCCGCGCTCGCGATGAGCGCCGTGCTGTCGCTGTCGCTGCTCATGCGGGCCCGCGTGTTCGAGGGCCGCGGCCAGCGGGCCTGGCTGCTGACGGCTGCCCTGCTGGGGGTGGCCCTGCCCGCCGCGGCCGCGGTGGTCACGGCGGCCGACGGGGTGGTGCTCTACGGGATCGTCCCCGGGCTGGTCGTGCTGGCCCTGGGCGTGGTGGGGACGGCGCTGTGGCTGACGTCCGCGCGGCCGTCCCCCTTCTGGGGCCGCGTGGGCGACATCTTCGACATCCTGCTGATGATCGCCCTGATCCCGCTGGCGCTGGCCGTGCTGGACCTGTACGAGACCATCCGGGGCCTGGTGAGCTAGCTACGGCTCCTGACCACGTCCTCGAGGCTCATGTCGCCGCCCGGCGCCTTGACCGTCCACTGGAAGGACCCCGTGCCGGGCGGGAGCGGCTGCCCCTGCGGAGGGGCGGCGAACGTCCCCGCCTTCGCGGGGTCGACGGCCCCCGTGCCGAAGTCGATCGCCGCGGCGCCGGTCGGGCGCATGAAGGCCAGCTGCACGGCGGCCGTCCCGCCGACGCCCGCCGCGACGCCGCCCAGCACGTCCTTGAGCCCGAGCGAGCCGAGGAACCGCTTCAGCGCGCCGGTCGAGGCGGCCAGCGACGCGCTCGCCTGGACCCCCGTCCTGCGCATGGCGATCCTGGCGGCCAGCCTGGTCTGCGGCGCCAGCGCGAGGACCTGCAGCGCGGCCAGCCGCAGGTACGTCTCCTGCGCGATCTTGGCCGCCGCCCCCCAGTAGACCATGAACCCGTCGCCGATGCTGTCCACGTGCCCCGCCACCCACTGCACGTTGGTGCGGAAGGCATCGAGCTCGGCCCGCAGCCGGTTGGCCGCGCTCGCGAACTCCTGCTGGTCGCCGGCGATCCAGTTCTGCCCCGAGTTGTTGATCACCATGGTCAGCGAGTTGTTCGCGCCCTTGTCGAGCCGCCCGCCCGCGCCCGCCTGGAGGTTGGCGGCCGCCTCCCAGATGCCGGGCACGTTCGCGACCGCGGGAACGGTGGCCAGCAGGCCGACGGCGACCGACGGCTCCATCCGGGCCGCCTTGCGCAGGACACCCTGCACGGCCTCGGGGTCGGGCGGGTTCTTCGACAGGCGCAGGGGAGAGCCGTCCCGGGCGCGCCCGGCCACCCTGGGCCTCACGGTTTCTTCACCCGCTGGACGATCAGGTCCTCGGCGGTGCGCCAGTTGCGCTCGGCGAAGGCCAGGTCCTCGCCCTCCCACTTCCGCATCACCGCGAGCGCCGTCTCGGTGTCGCGGACGAACGAGTCGAGCAGCGACCGGTACAGTGCCCCGACCGTCCACTCGCCCAGCGGCCCCCAGCCGGGGAAGCCGACCGTCCGGTTCTCCTCGAAGATCTGGCGCACCTCGTCGAGAACCGGCAGGAGGTCGTCCCTGATGCCCCGCCGGACCTCGCCGATCGCGTCGGGGGTGATATAACGCGTATCCGGATTCACGGTCATCAGCCTGTAGCGTGCCGGGCGCGCGGGACAGGGACGTCATTCACTGGTCGTTGATCATTCTCAATTACGAAACCAGACAGCTTCTCCGTATTTATCCCGATAAATTGGGTTAAGTAGGGAGTCATGTGATCCAAGGGGCGGGAGTTGCACAGCCAGCGCGACCTTTATCAGGCGTACCGCCTCACCGTTCAGCGCATCGGCCTGGCGCTCCTGCGCGCCCAGCCCAACCAGCCCGAATGGCCGCTGCGCCGCCAGAACATCGGCTTCCTCGCCGGCATCATGGTCGCGGTGCTGCTCTGCGTCGGCTTCGCGGTCTTCGGCCTGCTGCGCCCGGGCGGCACGAAGGCGCTGGAGGAGCCCGGCACGCTGATCATCGAGCGCGAGACCGGCGCCAGGTTCGTCTACAGCCAGGAGCAGCGCAGGCTCATCCCCGTCGCCAACTACGCCTCGGCCCGCCTCGTGCTCGCCTCCCAGGACGTCAAGGAGCGCGTCGTCGCGCGGGAGGCGCTGGCCACGTACGAGCGCGGCGCCCTCATCGGCATCCCCGAGGCCCCCGACTCGCTGCCCGGCCCCGCGAACCTGGCCCGCGGCCCCTGGGCGGCCTGCGTCCAGGAGCGCGCCGAACCGACCGGGCGCAAGCCGTACGTGACGCTGGTCGCCGGGCGCGACCTCGGCGGCGCGCCACTCGCGGAGGGGAACGCGCTGCTGGTCGACGTGGGCGGGCAGCGGTGGGCGATCTGGCGGGGCACCCGCATGCGCGTCCCCACCGGCATCGCCCGCGGGCTCACCTCGGCCGTCCCCGCCGCCGTGCCCGTGGCCTGGCTGAACGCGCTGCCCGAGGGGCCCGACCTGGCCGCGCCCGACGTCCGCGGGCGCGGCCGGCCGGTGGCGGGGCCCGGGGGCAGGACGGCGGCCGTGGGGCAGGTCTTCCGCGCGGGCGGCGTGGCCGGCGGCGAGGACCGCTGGTACGTGCTGCTGGACGACGGCCTGGCCCCCATCACGCAGGCGCAGGCCACGCTGCTGCTGAGCGACCCCGACAGCAGGGCGGCCTACGGCGGCGGCGCGGTCAGGGAGATCGCCGTCGACGCGGCCTCCGCCAACGCCGCCCCCCACTCGCGGACCGCCGTCCCCGCCGACGGCCTGCCCGCTGTCATGCCGCGCATGACCGCGTACGACCCGGCCAGTCCCATCTGCGTCGTCTACGCCGACACGGGCACCGGCTCCACCCGCGTCCGGCTCACCACCGGCGCCAAGCTGCCCGAGCCGCGCGGCGACGCGACCGACCTGGTACGCCTGCCGCCGGGCCGGGCGGTGCTGGCCGGCGTCCTGCCCGGCGACGGGCAGCTGACCGCGGTCCAGTCCTACTACCTGGTCACCGCCGAGGGCCGCCGCTACGCCGTGCCGGGCGCCGACGTGCTGGCCAAGCTCGGCTACGCCCCTGGCCAGGCCACCCCGGTGCCCGCCAACGTGCTCCAGCTCATCCCCGAGGGGCCGGTGCTCGACCCGGCCAGGGCGGCCAGGCCCCTGCTCGAAGGGGGCCGGCCGCAGGCCGCGGGTCAGTAGCCGCGGTAGTCGTTGCCGGTCTTCAGCGCGACCACGCCGGGCACGTTCGAGACCGAGCCGTACCTCTCGATGGCGTACCGGACGCCCGCGATGATGTTGTCCACCGGGTTCCAGATGTTGCCGTGCCCCGGCAGCTTCCACCGCTCGAAGGTGGGGTCGATCGTCTGCATCAGGCCCTTGGACGGCGTCCCTCTGGCCGCGTTGGAGTCCCAGGTGTTGATGCTGTTCGGATTGCCGCCGGACTCCTTCCGGATGATCGTGTAGATGTCGTTGACGTTCATCTTCTCGACCGGGTAGCCGTTGGCCTTGAGGATCTCGACGGCCTGGTTGATCCAGCCGGCGATCTCCGGTGGCGGGGCGGGGCCGCCGCCGGGCGGGGGCGGGCCGCTGGAGCCGTACCCGCCGAACCCGGCGCCCGACGAGCCCGAGCCCGTGGCCGCGGCCAGCGCGGTCGTGCCGGGCTCCGGCCGCGCGGGCGCCCAGCCGAGCGCTCTGCCCGAGCGGGGGGCGAAGGGTTGCGCGTCGGGCTCGCCAAGTTCGGCGGCGACGTCCGGGATCGTGCCGAGCGCCTTCTGGATCTTTCCCGCGGTGTCGGACAGGGTCGTGCCGGTGGCGGCGACGAGCTCCTTCAGCGTCGCGCGGGCCTGGTCCAGCGCGGGTTTCAGGCTCTGGGCGACCTGCTCCTCGGTGGGCCGCGGCTCGCGGCCCCGCACCTCCTGCGCGGCGGCGGCGTAGCCGTGGCAGATCTCCAGCGCCCGCGACTCGGCCGAGCGCAGGGTGCTCGCGGCGGCGTCGAGGTGGCCCGCGCACTCCTGCAGCGCCTGGCGCAGCCCGTCGCCGCAGCGCACCACCTGGCCCATGTAGCCGGTGAACGCCTCCGCGCTGCCGCCCTGCCACGCGCCGCCCACGCCGGCGGTCGCGGTGCGGAGCGCTTCGGTGTGCCGCTGGCCGGTGCCGGCGGCGGTGCGCCAGGCGTTCGCCGCCGAGGCGATCCCGCCCGGGTCGCCGATCACCTTGGCCGCCAGGTCGGCCAGCTCCGCGCCTCCCGGCGCGGCTCTGACCTCGTCGAGCGGGCTCATGCTCGAACCGCGCCGCCGTCGGCGTCGATCACCGTACGCCGGACGGCGTCGAGCGTGTGCTCGACCGCCTCCAGCCGGCCGCCCAGGGTCCGCGCCGCCAGCTCGGAGACCCGCGCCAGGTCGGCCGCCGCCGTGGCCATGGCCGCCGACCCGGACACGTCGCCGAACGCCGCCGCGCCCGGCGCCTGGCCCTTGATGCCCGAGAACGCGCCGGCCGCCGCACCGGCCGCCTCGGCGCACCCGGCCAGCGCGTCGCGCTGGAACTTGAGCATCCCGCTCCTTCCCGTCAACGCCGGAACAGCTCCAGCAGTTCGTCCGCCCGATGGGTGCGGGCGATCCACACCTCGCGCCCGCGCCGCTCGCGCGTGATCAGCCGCCCGGCCCGCAGCCGGTCGCAGTGGTACGTGAGGCCGCTGGGCGCGATCTTCATGTCGGTGGCCAGCATCGACATGGTCATGGGCTGGTCGAGCGCGCACAGCAGGTCCGCGCGGACCGGTCCCACGAGCGCCGACAGCTCGTCCACCGCCGGCGCGACGGGCTTGCGCCACAACGAGTCCGCCCCGCGCACGGGGTAGGCGATCCACACCGCCTCCGGGTGGTCCATGCTGAGGATCAGGGCGTCCTTGCCGGCCAGCATCGGCACCAGGACGATCTTGCGGTCGCCCAGCTCGAACGTGCCTGGTTCGAGGTCCGGGACGAGCAGGCCGCGCTCGCCGTACACGAGGCGCTCGCTGAGCGCGCCGAGCAGGAGCTCGGGGCCGCCGCGCACGGTGGCGACGCCGACCCGTTCGATCTCCCTGTCCAGCAGCGGGCGGCCGCGCTTCCACAAGGGCTCGGTGGTGCTCCAGACATCGGCCAGGGCGCCGGCGTAGCCGAGCAGCCAGCGGGCCGGCCGCTCGGCCGCCGCCCGCCAGTGCGCGGGCAGCGGCCCCGGGCCGAACGCCTGCTCGAGGTCCCTGAGCAGGCGGTCAGGGGGCATGTCGTGCAGGGCGCTGATCTGGGCCTGCATGGAGACGTCCTGGCCGACGGGCGTGTGCGGCACCAGGATGTCCGGCGCGACGGAGTAGCCGGGCGCGGCCAGCGGGCGTACGGCCTCGTGCCCCAGCGGGCCGACGCGCGAGCTGATCGCCCGCCGCCAGAGCTCGGGCAGGCCGCGGCGGCGGCCGGCGAGGGCGTCGGCGATCATGGCGAGGACGGTCAGGTTGGGTGAGATGGAGATATAGAGCTTGGGCGTGGAGCTCACGCGCAGCTCGCTCCATACCTTGGTGCTTGTTACTTGGGCCCCCACAGGTAGGACTGTAGACAGGGAAGACATCTCCGGAGGAATGCTTCGAGAATGCTCGAAACATCCGTAAGCGGGATGATCAACTTCTACGTGATGCGAACGCTCCGGCTTTCCGGGACGTGCGTCCGCCGCTCTGGGATCACGTTCATGATGTGTCCTCTTTGTGGTGCTGTGCTGTGATTTATGGAGAACTTACGCCCCTCCACTAACTTCTCGCTTAAAAGGCTCTAACAGACACTTGTCCATCACTGGCCCCATAGGTCCCACCGAGGGTCGGCAATCTTGCACCCCGGGCCAAGAGATCGTCTCCTGTGAGTGGGTTTTTCCAACCTCCCTCGTCCCCGGCCCAGTGGCCGGGTCACCCCTCCGGATGCAAGGCTTCCCGCATCCGCCCCGGTCCTCCTGCGAACGGGTGGCCGGGGTGGAATCCCCGCAGGGCGCTGGAAGGAGTGCGTATGACCCAAGTAGCCGGCCGCGTCGAGGCCAAGCGGATCAACGACCACGTGGAGCTCATCCACGTCGACAACCCGGACGCGGTGTTGGAAGTACCGCGCCGCGACTGGGAGTCGTTCACCGCGGCGGTCAAGGCGGGCTCGTTCGACCTCGAGACGCTCAACCGGTTGGCCGAGGAGAACGTGGCCTGACGCCCCGCCGCACGAAGAGGCGCCCGCTCCCAGCGCAGTGGAGCGGGCGCCTCCGTGGTGCGGCGTCCTGTCATGGGGCGGACGTCAGCCGCGGCCGGTCCAGTACGCCTTGGCGCGGTCCCAGGCCGCCGTGCCGACGGCGCGGCCGAGGGCGCGGCCCTGCAGGTCTCCCAGGCGGAAGTGGATGCCGCCGTACCGGCGCGACATCCCGGCCTCGTCGGCCGCTTCGGTGAACGTGCGCCAGTGCAACGTCACGTCCTGCGCCGGCGTCACCCCGGGCTCCACCTGCGAGGAGCCCTTCACGACCACGGCCTGCCCGCCGAAGGTGTCGGCGCCGGTGAAGCGCTTGAGCACCTCGGCCGCCGCCGCGCTGAACGTGCTGTGGCCCGAGACGTACTCCGCGAACGGCGGCGTCGGGAACGTCGGCGCCTGGAACGGCACCCACGTGGCCCCGTCGATCACCCGGCCGCCCCACGTCGGGATCTGCTGCCCCTTGTACAGGAACCGGATCGCGGTGATCGGGCGGCCCGAGTCGTGGTCGCGCTTGACCTCCCACGAGGCGATCCCGGCGTCCATGACCGAGTTGGCCAGCGCGAAGAACAGCTTCACGTCCTGGTCGATGCCGTGGTGGTCGCGCGCCGAGATCTGCTGCGCGAACAGGCTCCAGTGGCCGGGCGGCGTCTCGCTGCTGGGGCCGTCGGCCCAGTATTCGGCGATCGACTTCTGCCGGTCGGTCAGCGCGGCCGTGGTGGACACGATCTCGGCGGCCTGCGTGCGGAAACCGGACGAGCCGTAGGCGTACGGCGGGGGCACGGCGTCGGCGAGGCCGCGGGCGGTGCCGCTGAAGGAGGCCACCTGGCCCCAGTGCGGCGCGAGGAACGGCGGCGTGACCGTCGCCCCGGCCCGGTTGACGTACGTCAGGGGCGCCCACCGGCCGGGATCGTTGAGCGAGGTCAGCGGGTCGGCCACGACCACGGGGGCGTTGACGGGCGCGTAGCCGGTGGTGTCGGCGTAGCCGCCGAGCTGGTTGGAGCCGTCGGTGTGGCGGTAGTCGAGCACCGCCTGGCACGCGGTGACGCCGGTCTGCGCCGGGACGCTCGACGCGTCGGCCGGGTCGTAGCCCAGCTCGGTCATCAGCGCGTCGAACGTGGCCCGCTGCGCCGGATAGAGGTCGACCGCCGCCAGGTGGGCGGCGAAACTGATGGCCGCGGCCTTGTTGGCGTCGGTGCGCTCGGCCGCGGGCCGCCGCAGCGAGCCGCCCAGGCGGGTGCCGACGGCGACCGCGTCGTAGGCGGCCCACGCGTCGTAGGCGCAGGTGTGCACGATCGCCAGCGCCCTGGCCACGAGTGGCGGGCCCAGCGTGCCGGTGCGCACCGCGGTGAGCAGCGTCTGGTTCCACCGGACGACCACGTTGGGACCCGTGGCCTGGGCGGGTAAGGCGGGCAGGGCGAGCGCGGCGGCGCTCACGAGCGCGAGCGCGGCCACGCGTAAGGATCTCAGCACGGGCAAGACAGTTCCCCTCGTTGTCAGCGAGCCCCGGGGTGCCTCCGGGGCATGACGACGATTCCATACTCGAACACGTTTTCGGGCTAGCCTTCCGGTGACAGTCGCCTGCCGTTGCGGTGACCCCCGCTCGATCTTTCGCCGGCGCGTCCTGGGGGCTGACCTGGCCAGTGTGCCTGCGCGGGAGCGGGGTCGGATTTTTCGCGATTTTCCTTGATAACGGCGCTGTCCGAAAGTTTCGGTGGTTCATCGAAATATTCTTGACGGCTTTCGCGGTGGGCACTTAGAGTCCGAAATCAATGATCGGAATGAGCTTTCGGAAGGCTTCAGAAGGAAGGCCATGACATCAGTGAACGCGCCGGGTCTGGCGCCCTGGCGGGACAGCGCGCGGACGGTCGGCGAACGGGTCGAGTCCCTCCTCGCGGAGATGACGCTGGAGGAGAAGGTCGCGCAGCTCGGCTCCGTCTGGCTCCGGAACGGGCCCGAGCACGGCAACGTGGCGCCGATGCAGGACCGCTTCGACACGGCCGAAGGGCTGGACGAGCAGCTGGCCCACGGGCTCGGGCACCTCACCCGCGTGTACGGCACCGCCCCGCTGTCCGCCGCCGAGGGCGCGGCCCGGCTGCGCAAGCTCCAGGAGCTGGTGGTCACGTCGAACCGGCTCGGCATCCCGGCGATCGCCCATGAGGAGTGCCTGACCGGGTTCGCGACGTTCGGGGCGACCGCGTACCCGACGCCGCTGGCCTGGGCGGCCACGTTCGACCCGGACCTCGTCGAGCGCATGGCCGCGGCGATCGGCGCCGATCTGCGGGCCGCGGGCGTCCACCAGGGCCTGTCGCCGGTGCTGGACGTCGTACGCGACTACCGCTGGGGGCGGGTCGAGGAGACGCTGGGCGAGGACCCGTACCTGGTGGGCAAGATCGGCGCGGCCTACGTGCGCGGCCTGGAGGGCGCCGGGGTCATCGCCACCCTGAAGCACTTCGCCGGCTACGGCGCCTCGCGCGCGGCCCGCAACCACGCGCCCGTAAGCATCGGGCCGCGCGAGCTCGCCGACGTGATCCTGCCGCCGTTCGAGGTCGCGCTGCACGAGGGCGGCGCGCGTTCGGTGATGAACTCCTACACCGACCTCGACGGCGTGCCGGTCGGGGCGAGCGCGGACCTGCTGCGGCGGCTGCTGCGGGACGAGTGGGGGTTCGACGGGACCGTGGTGTCCGACTACTGGTCCGTCCCGTTCCTCGCCTCCACGCACCGGGTGGCCGAGGACGACGCCGCGGCCGGGGAGGTGGCGCTGCGGGCGGGCGTCGACGTGGAGCTGCCCGAGACGGTGTCGTACGGCGCGCACCTGGTCGCGAAGGTCCGCGCGGGCCACGTCGAGGAGGCGCTGGTCGACGAGTCGGTACGCCGGGTGCTGCGCCAGAAGATCGAGCTCGGCCTGCTGGACGGCGCCCCGCTCGTCCCGGACGGCGCGGACGACGTCGATCTGGACAGCCCGCGCAACCGCGGGATAGCCGCCGAGATCGCGGAACGTTCCATCGTGCTCCTGGGCAACCCCGACGGCCTGCTGCCCATCGGCCCCCGCACGACCGCCCGGCTCGCCGTCATCGGGCCGTGCGCCGACGATTCGCGTACGCTCATGGGCTGCTACGCCTTCCCCAACCACGTGCTCGACCGCTACCCGGAGCACGGCATGGGCCTGCCCATCCCGTCCATCAAAGAGAGCCTCACGCTGGAGTTCCCCTACGCCGACGTGCGCCACTGCCTCGGCGCCGAGGTGTCGGGCGACGACGCGTCGGGCATCCCCGGGGCCGCCGAGGTCGCGGCGGAGGCGGATCTCGCGCTCGTGTTCGTCGGCGACCGGGCCGGGCTGTTCGGCGGGGGCACGTCGGGGGAGGGCTGCGACGTGGCCGACCTGCGGCTGCCCGGACTCCAGCCCGACCTGGTCGAAGCGGTCCTCGCGACCGGCACGCCGACCGTGCTGGTGGTGGTCTCGGGCCGGCCTTACGCGCTCGGCGCCTACAAGGACCGGGTGGCCGCGCTGGTCCAGGCGTTCTTCCCCGGCGTGGAAGGCGCGGCCGCGGTGGCGGGCGTGCTGAGCGGGCGGGTCAACCCCTCGGGACGGCTGCCGGTGCAGATCCCCGGCACGCCGCCGATCAGCCCGTCCACCTACCTCCAGCCGCCCCTGGGGAGGAAGGCGGAGGGCATCACGGTGCTCGACCCCACTCCGGCGTACGCGTTCGGGCACGGCCTGTCGTACTCGGCCGTCGAGTACGTGGCCATGACGACGGACGTGGCCGAGTGCCCCACCGACGGCTCGGTCGAGGTCCGGGTGAAGGTGCGCAACACCGGCGCCAGGCCCGCCGAGGAGGTCGTGCAGCTCTACGCCTCCGACCCGGTCGCGCAGGTCGCCAGGCCCGTCGTGCAGCTCGTCGGGTTCGCCAGGGTGGCGCTGGAGCCGGGGGAGGAGCGGGCGGTGGTGTTCGGCGTGCCCGTGGACGCGTTCTCGTACACCGGGCCCGACCTGCGGCGCATCGTCGAGCCGGGGGCGATCGTGCTCTCCGCCGGGCCCTCCGCCGGGGACCTGCCGCTGCGGGCCGCCGTCCGGCTCACCGGCGGGACCGTCGTGCTCGGCTCGAAGCGGCGGCTCACCACTCACGCCTAGCCGGCCCGCCGGCCCGCCGGGCCGGCTAGGGCAGGCGCAGCTCGGCGAAGACGCCGCGGTGGTCGGTCCTGGGCACGTCCACGATCTCGACCCGGTTCACGGCCACCCGCCGGTCGGCCAGGACGTGGTCGATGGAGATGATGGGCGGCATGCCCCGGCCGTTCGGCCAGGTCGGGATCAGGCCCTTGCCCACCTGGTCGGCGGCGTCCACGTAACCGCGGTCGAGCAGGTCGCGGAAGGCGCGGTGGTCGAGGCTGGCGTTGAAGTCGCCGGCCAGCACCCGGATCGCCGACGGCGAGGCCGGGGGGAGCGCGCGCAGGGAGGCCTTCCACTCCGCCTCCATGCGCCCGAGCGGCGGGTTGGGGTGGACGGCCACGACCTCGACCTTGCCGCCGCCGGGCAGCGCCACGGTGGCGGCGGGCATGTTGTGGCCGATCGGGGTGAACAGGCCGGTCAGCTCCGTCACCGGGTGCTTGGAGTAGATGCCGCTGCCGGTGGCGCCGAAGTCGGCCTGCAGCACCCGGTACGGCAGGAGCTGCTTCAGCCCGGCCGCGTCCAGGCGCTCGACCTCGGCCGGGGTGAGCTCCAGGGCGCTGAACACCTCGACGTCGAACCTGCGTACCAGGTCGACGACGGTCTGCGCGTCACCGCGGCCGAACAGGTTGACCGACAGCACCCGCAGCGGCGCGCCCTGCGCGGGCGGCTGCTCGGCGCTGAAGGCCCGCGGCGTCACGACCGACACCAGCACCGCGCAGACGAGCGCCGCGGCGAGCGCGGCCGGGCGGTTGCGCCGCAGCAGCGACAGGATCGCGGTCAGCGCCGCCAGCCCGGCCCCGATGGGCGTCACGGTCATGAGCTGGGTCAGGAACGAGCCGCCCTCGATGCCGGCGACCCTGATGACGGCCCACAGGGCCAGCAGCGCGACGACCGTCCACGCGAGCCACCGCCTGCGCCGCTTCCTGGGAGCAGGGGAGCCGCCGTCCGCGGCCCGCCCGGTCTCCACCGTTGTGCTCACTCCGCCGTCCCGTCCGCGCATCCTTCCACTGCTTGAACCCTAAACCGGCGCGGGACGGCGCGCGCCGCGTCCACAGCTCGCTCTCAGGGTCCGGCGTCGGCGCAGGTCAGCGACGTGCGCCTCGATGCAGGGGGCCCTGCCCTACAGCGTGCTGCTCAGCAGCGCGCTGGCGTGCGTCGGTCACGATGGGGTCGTTGCCGGCGTAGACCACGCGGGAGACCGAAGGAACCGGTCTGCCCAACCGACGACCATCGGCTGATGAGCGCTACGAACGGAGACCGGGACCTCCGCCCAGCCGGGTCCCGGCCCGCGTGGGCGTCTCAGGCGGTGGCGTAGTCGGCGATGATCACCGTGGCGTCGTCCTTGGGGTCGGCCGCGGCCATCTCGTCGTACAGCCGGTCCAGGCACGCGCCCGGCGACATCCCCACGGTGAACAGCTCCTTCATGCGCGCCGCCCCGAGCGCCCTGATCGCGCCGCTCGTGACGACCACGACGCGGTCGCCAGGACGGAGCGGAACGGCGCCGACCTCCGGGTTGAGCTGCGCCGGCAGGCCGATCCCGCGCAACGGCGGGCCGTCGCCCAAGGAGTGTGACGTGGTGAGCGGCCGCGGCTGCGCGCCTTTCCGGCAGTGCCAGATGGCGCCGTCGCCGACGTGCGCGAAGCGCAGGCGCGGGCTCTCGCCCGGTTCGAGGACGATCACGTCCAGGCTGGTGACCAGGGCGGATCCCGCGCCGCCGCGCACGGACGCGGTCCGCACGGCGCGATGCGCCGCCTGCGCGCACTCGTCCAGATCCTCCTGGTACTGCGGCCTGGCGCCGACCACGGCGCCCAGGGCCAGGGCCGCGGCGGTGTGGGCCGGCCCGCCGCCGGCCGCGCCGTGGGCCGCCGCGACCAGCCGCTCCTGGACGACGTACGCGTCCGACGGCCGGCCGCGCGAGCCCTCGTACGTGCCTCCCACCGCCACCAGGCGCGGCCGGGCCACCGGCATGCCGGCCGGCCAGTTCCCCCGCCGGCCGCGGACCGTCATCACCGACAGGCAGCCCACCAGGATCGAGATCACCAGCAAGGTCATGAGGTCCCCTTTCGCCGCATCGTCGCGACCCGCAGCCCAGTACACAGCGCTGCTGAGCAGACGCGACTGACGGCTGATCGGCCGTCGTAGCGAATGACGGCCGATCAGCCGTCATGCCGGGGGACGCTCGGGGAGCCAGGGTGCGGAGAGGCGGTCAACACCGCGAGCAGAGCCGGCACGAGGGAAACGACGATGCGACCCATGTCTCCACCCGGCGCCACAGAGACGCTCTTACGTTATTGTGAAGCCCGTCTTGTGCTGTCATCGCGAGCGGGCGGCTCATGTCTCTCCCCGGTTCCACGAGATACGACTCCGCGACCAGGCACATGGCGCGGACCATCGCGCGCACCGGTGCGGGGGCGCGGGGCGTGGTGGGGTTCGTGGCGATCGTCGCCGCGACCCTCGGCGCCGTTCCACCGGTCTCTTTCGCCTGGCTGGCGCCCGCGCTCGCGGCCGACCTCGTGTGGACGGGGCTGTTCCTGTGGGTGGCCTGGCGCGGCCGGCGGCTTCCGGCCTGGCTGGTGGCCGGTGACGCGGTCATCACCGTCGCCCTCTGCCTCGCGCAGGGTCACCTCGTCGGCGGGGCCGCGCTCGAGGGCGGTTCGAGCTGGATCGCGGGGCTGGTGACGATGACCATCGTCGTATCGGGGGTCACGTGGCGGCCGTGGGTGGCCGTGCCCGTCGGGCTCGTCGTGGCGGGGGCGTACCTGGCCGGGATGCGGCTGGCGGCCCCGTACCAGGAGGTGGCCGGGACGCTGGGGATCCACCTCGTGCAGATCCTCTGCATCGCGCTGCTGATGACGTTGCTGCGCCGCTCCGCCGCCTCGGCGGACGCGTTCCTGCGGGAGAGCGCGCGCGCCGAGATCGCGCTCATGGCCGAGCGGCTGCGCCGCGAGGACGAGCTGCGCCAGGTCGGCAGCGTCCACGAGACGTCGCTGCACACGCTGACGATGGTCGGGCTGGGCACGTACGACAAGCCCTCGCCCACCCTGCGCCGGCAGGCGCTGGCCGATCTGGCGGCGCTGGAGAAGCTGCGCGCCAGGCCGAGCGCCGAGTCCGCGCCCATCGCCCTGGACGCCCTGCTCGACGAGGTGGCCGGGCGGGTGACGGGGCTGGACGTCCGCAAGCGGCTGACGCCGGAGACGGTGCCGGGGGAGGTCGCGGAGCGGTTCGCCCGCGCGGTCACCGAGGCGCTGGCCAACGTGGCGCTGCACTCCGGGGTGCGCGAGGCGGAGTTGGTCTCCAGCCGGTGCGACGGCGAGATCAGGGTGGAGGTCGCGGACGCGGGGGGCGGTTTCGACGTGGAACGGGTGCCGTCGGACCGGTTCGGCGTGCGCGGGTCGATCCTCGACACCATGCGCTCGCTCCCGAACGCGGGCGCCGACATCCGCTCCGGCGACCAGGGCACCCGGGTGAGCCTGTGGTGGCGGCCATGACCGGGGGCATCTCACGGCGCGGGGCGGTCAAGACCGGGGGCATCTTGCGGCGAGGGGGCGGCCATGCCCGATGACATCGAAGAGGTGGCGCAGCGGTACGCCCGCTACACCGCGATCGGCGCGGTCGTGATCACCGGGGTCTGGCACACCGGCTACGACCTCACCGTCACCGTCTCCGGCTGGCCCGCCTTCCGCTGGCCGTGGCTGGTGGCGGCGGCCTGGATCGCCTACACGGCGGTCGTCGTGGTCGCCGCGCGATCGCTGGTCACGGCGTTCGAGGGGCCGGCCAGGGCCCGCTCGCTGGCCGCCGTCGTGCTGGCCGCGGACATCGCGGTGATCGTCTCCTGCCGCCCCGAGGACCTGCTCGGCCCCAGCGACTGGGCCTGGGGCTCGGTGGGCTGGGTCGGTGTCCTGCTCCTGTGGAACCGGCCGGCCTGGCGGCGCGAGCTGATCGCGTTCCTGTCCCTCAACGCCGCGATCATGCTGGCGGCGATGATCGTGACGGGGACCGTCGACCGGGTCTCCATCGCCAAATACCTCATGGTCATGGTGGGGAGCATCACGCTGCAGCTCGGCTACGCGGCGGGCTGCCACACGCTGCGCGTCCGCGCCGAGGACGCCGCGCTGCTGGCCCGCCGGCTGGCCGCCGACGACGCCTGGCGGGAGTCCGCCCAGCGCATCCATGCCGACCGGCTCCGCCGCTACGCCGCGATCCGAGACGTGGCGGAGTCGCTGCTCGAACAGCTCGCCGACGGCGCCGACCCGGGTGATCCCCGTGTACGCGAGGACTGCACGGCCGGGGCCATGCGGCTGCGGCGGCTCATCACGGAGCGGGAGGACGTACCGGACGAGCTGGTGTCGGTGCTGCGCGAGCGCATCGACGCGGCCGAGCGGCGCCAGGTCCTGGTGACGGCGCCGCCGTTCGGGGAGCGCATGCCCGCGCTGCCGGACGGCGTACGGGAGGATCTGCTCAGAGCACCCGTGCGGGCGCTGGACGGGGCGAGGTCGCGAGCCCGGGTCACGGTGTCCGCGATGTCCACAATGGTGAGTGTGGCCGTCGTGGCCGACAACGACGACCTGCCCGTCAGCGCCACCCCGGTGCGGGAGCCGAGCGGGGTCGTCGTCACCTATCAGCGGCAGGGAGGGGAGGTATGGGTCAACAGCATCTGGGAGGGCCCGCCGGCGGAGGGGCGGGACGCGTGACGGTAGCCCTGGTGGAGGACCATCAGGTGGTGGTGGACGGCGTGAGGTCGTGGTTCGGGCCGCCGAGCCCGGTGGAGCTGGTCGCGCAGGGGCCGACCATCGAGTCCGTACGCGGTGTGCAGGCCGACGTGCTCCTGCTGGACCTCAATCTCAACGGCACCATGGTCGTGGACCGGGTCGCCGAGCTGTGTGCCGGCGGCCAGCGGGTCATCGTCTTCTCCGAGCACGAGGAGCCGGAGACGGTGCGCGCGGTGCTGGACGCGGGGGCGTCGGCGTTCATCGGCAAGGGCCGGGCCACCCGGGAGTCCTGCCTGGAGACCATCCTGGAGGTGGCGGCCGACCGGCCGTCCGTCACCCCGCCCATGGCCCAGGCGATCGCCACGGACGAGGGCCCGCACCGGCCGCAGCTGTCCGACAAGGAGCGGGCGGCGCTGCTGTACTGGTTCCAGTCGATGTCGAAGGCGTCGGTGGCGGCCAGGATGGGCATCAAGGAGCGCACCGTGCGCCAGTACATCGACCGCGCCAGGGTCAAGTACGCCGCCGCCGGCCGCCCCGCGCCGACCAAGGAGAAACTCCTCATCTGCGCCATCCAGGACGGGCTGGTCCAGCCGGACGAGGTGACCGTCTACACCTCCCTGGCCGCCCGCGCGACGCCGTCCGAGGAGTTCCGCCCTGGGTGAAGGCGTTATGCCGTGGGCGATGTGGGGCTGCCTGGGCCGATCCGGAAGGGCAAGGTGATTCTCGAACGGGCGGCCGATCGAGAGGTGGTGTCACGTCATGGCGGTGGCGGAAGTGCTGGGACCGGGGGATTGGCTGGGCTCGCAGCTGCGCGACGACGCCAGCTGGCGCATCCGGCTCACGGAGGCGCACCGGCGGGAGGTGCTCGCCGCCGTCCACGCGGCGGAGGGCGAGGCCACGGAGGCGCACCGGCGGGAGGTGCTGACCGCCGTCCATGCGGCGGAGCGCGAGGTTACGGAGGCGCTTGCGGCGGGGAGTGAGGTCACGGAGGGGCACCGTCAGGAGGTGCTTGCGGCGGGGCGCGAGATCACGCGAGAGAGGTTCCGGCTGCCGACGCTCGGCCCCGTCCTGCGGCGGGTGCGCGACGAGCTCACGCACGGCCGCGGCTTCGTCCTGCTCCAGGGGGTGCCCGTCGAGGGGCTGAGCGAGCGCCAGTGCGAGACGGCCGCCCTCGGCCTCGCCGCCCACGTGGGTGGCATCGTCCCGCAGGGTCCGGAGGGGGCGCTGGTGATGCACGTACGCGACACGGGCGCCGACCCGTCCCACGCGCGGACCAAGAGCTACCAGCACAGCGGCCGGCTCGGCTACCACAGCGACCCGACCGACGTCGTGGCCCTCCTCTGCGTCCGCCCGGCGAAATCCGGCGGCCTCAGCGCCGTCGTCAGCTCCGTGGCGGTGCACAACGAGGTCGTGCGCACCCGGCCTGACCTGGCAGAGGTCCTCTACGAGCCGTGGTGGCACGACCGCCGCACCGGCGACGGCCCCGACAGCTTCTACACCAAGCCGATCTGCGCGGCTCGCCCCGGGGGCGGGGTGTCCATCGCGTACGGCCCCGACTACCTACGCTCCGCCCAGCGCGGCGCCACCGTGCCGCCCTTCACCCGGGCGCAGGAGGAGGCCATGGCTCTCCTCGACGACCTGACCAACGACGCCCGCTTCACGCTCACCATGGATCTGCGACCGGGCGACCTGCAGTTCCTCAACAACCACGTGACCTTGCACAGCCGCACCGCCTACGAGGACCACCCCGAGCCGTCCCGCCGCCGCCACTTACTCCGCCTCTGGCTCACGACGGGCTGAGGCGGGGTCAGCGTCGCTGGCACTCAAGATCGGCAGGATCGAAACTTACGGGGAAGGGTGTCGTCAGGTTCGCTATCTCACCTGCCTTGTAGGCGGTCGGAGGGTCGTAGCTCTCGCCGTTGAGCTCGTAGACGTAGACCGTCGGTCCTTCCCCCATTTCGACTCGCCAGTAGCTGGGGATGCCTGCCGCCGCATACGCCATGACCTTGAGGCCCCTGTCCCTCATCTTGGTGCTTGGGCTGACCACTTCCGCCGCGAGCAGGATCTCTTCTGGCGAGTACATCAGCTGATCCCTGTCTGCGGGCACGATGACAAGGTCAGGTATGTAGTAGTCCTTATCGGTGACGCGGAGATTGACGGTTGCCAGAGGCTCCAGCTCGAGTGGCGCCGCATCGTCGAGGATGCGCTGCAGTCGATAGATGGCGCGCTGGTGGGGAGATGTGGGGGAAGGGCTCACCAGTAGGCTCCCGTTGAAGAGCTCGTAGCGGTTCCCGTCGTCGGGGAACTTGAGCAGGTCGTCGACTGTGTACGGCGGCGCAGGAAGGACAATCTCGCGCCTCGTGGTCGGTTCGATCGTCGCCATTGCGGTCACCCACCAAGTATCGGGAACCTTACCCTCGCCCACATGCTACTTCCCCAATTCTCATCACTTTAAGTTCTGGTCCAGTCACGTATTGATACATGCCCTCCGGATCGGACATAAGTGAAAGTTTCAGTCAATGAGCGAGTTAGTGGGAAAGCCCTTTCCCCTGCTCATCCGGCACGCCGACCTGGGTATGTGGAGAGATGACCATGAGCTGACATAGCCCGTCATTTGTGTGGACTTGCGGGGTCAGATACGGTCGCCCCGCGGAGCGCTCCCCTTTCCCGGAACCCCCCGACCGGAACACGGAGATCGCACTATGCCCCAAGCCGGACCCCACCGCTGGGCGCGGCGCGCCCTCGCTGTGCTGCTGACCACGGCGATGATCTTCGCCGTGCCCCTGGCCGAGTCCGCCTCGGCACACGGCTCGGTCGTCGACCCCGCCTCCCGCAACTACGGCTGCTGGCTGCGCTGGGGCAACGACTTCCAGAACCCCGCCATGCAGCAGCAGGACCCCATGTGCTGGCAGGCGTGGCAGGACAACACCAACGCCATGTGGAACTGGAACGGCCTCTACCGCAACGGGGTCGGCGGCAACCATGAGGCCGTCATCCCCAACGGCCAGCTGTGCAGCGCGGGCCTGACGGAAGGCGGCCGTTACCGCTCCATGGACACGCCGGGAGCATGGACGATGGCGAACCTGACCGGCAGCACGTTCAACATCCGCCTGAACGACCAGGCCAGGCACGGCGCGGACTACATCAAGGTCTACATCACCCGCCAGGGCTACAACGCCGTCACCACGCCCCTGGGCTGGAACAACCTGGAGCTGGTCCGCACGACCCCCAAGTACGCGCCCGGTGACGTGTACACGATCAGCAACATCAGCAAGGGCTCGCGCACCGGCCGTCACGTGATCTACACGATCTGGCAGGCCTCGCACATGGACCAGTCGTTCTACTTCTGCAGCGACGTCAACTTCGGCTGAGCCGCTACGGGCGGGGGCGGGTCGAGGCGCGGATGGAGAGCTCTATCGGGTGTACGCGTTCCGTGCCCACGGGCGCGGCCCCGGACAGCAGCTCGAACAGCAACTCCGCGCAGCTCGCCCCCGCTTCCTTCGGGCGCAGGTCGATCGCGGTGATCGGCGGGTCGGACTGGCGGGTGGCGGCGCTGTCGACGCACGAGGCGAGCAGCACGTTCACCCCGGCCTCCCGCAGCAGCGGCGCCACCTCGGTCGCCGCCCCGGCCGGCGCACAAACCAGGGCATCCAACGGCCCGTCCCCGCCCCTCCCCAAAGCCACCGCCCCGGCCGGCGCACGCACCGGGCCATCCAAAGTCCCGTCCCCGCCGTTCCCCAAGGTCACCGCCCCGCCCGGCCGCTGATCGGCGTCTCGGCTGATGGAGCGGCCATTGCCCCGCTCGGCCCCTCGGGAGGTTGACCGGCCGTCGCGGTGCGCGGCCTCTTGGTCGGTGGAGCGATCGTCGCCGTGCTCGGCCCCTTGGTCGATGGCTCGATGGTCGCCGGGTTCGGTGCCTCGGTGGGCGCCTCCGGCTTCGAGGAGGGCGCGGGCGGCGGCTCGGACCTCGTCGCCCGAGGCGTCGAAGGACACCCGCCGCACCAGCGGCACCACCCCGTGCGCCGCGCACCACTCCAGGTAGCCCCGGTGCACGCTCGCCGCCCAGTCGCTCTCATCCCCGGCCACGATGAGCGCCGGGCGTGACGCGCCCGACTCGCGCAGGTGGTCGAGGAGGCGGCCCAGCATCGAGGCGTGTTCCGACCAGACCACGCCGTCCGCCTGCCGGGAGCCGGGGAAGCGTTCGCACGAGACCGTCGGCAGGCCCGTCGCCATCAGGCTCTCCACCACGGGGTCGCCTCCCAGCGGGTCCCCGAGCACGAGGCCGTCCACGCGGGGCGGCCGTGAGCGGCGCTGGCCGGAGGTGATCAGCGTGACGTCGTAGTCGTGCCGCGCCGCCTGCTCCACCACGCCGAACACGAACGACATGTAGTAGGAGGAGCGGGTCAGGACTTCGGGAACGTGCAGGCCGATGGTGCCGGTGCTGGCCTTGCGCAGGTGCCTGGCCGAGCCGTTGGGTACGTAGCCGAGCCGCTCGGCGACCTGCGCGACCGCCTCCCGGGTGCGCTCGGAGACCCGCCCGGAGCCGCGCAGCGCGTCGGAGGCCGTCGTCTTCGACACCCCCGCCTCCCTGGCGACGGTGAGGATCGTGACCGGCTCCTCCGTGCGCACGCCTGCCCGCTCGCGCCCCTCGTCTGCTCGCACGCCCCGATGCTAGCGGCCCTGATCGCCCACTTCCGCCGCGCGAGGCGCCGCACCCCGCACCGGGCCGCCAGGCGGTCTCCGCGTCTTACGGTGGCGGGTCCTTCGGGGGTCTCGCGTTTCGGGTGTGGGCGGTCGGTTCGGTGGTCTGCCCGTTTCGGGGGGTGGCGGGTCCTTCGGGGGTCCGCGTTTCGGGTGTGGGTGGTCAGTTCGGTGGTCTGCCCGTTTCGGGGGGTGGCGGGTCCTTCGGGGGTCCGCGTTTGCGGTGTGGCCGGTCAGTTCGGCGGTTTGCGCGTCGTGGGAGGCAGGCCCCTTCGGTGGTCCAGGTGTTTTCCCGCGCGGCGGGGCCCTTCGGTGGTCCAGGCGTTTCCTGCGCGGCGGGCCCTGCGGGGGTCCAGGCGTTTCCTGGGCGGCGGGGTCCTCCGGTGTTCTGGCTCGTCCGGTGGTGCGGCCGTGGGTGGGAGGGGCGGTAGGGGGGTTCGGTAAACGGTCTGTTTCGGGTGGGGCTTGGGTCTTGTCTCCGTCCGGGAGTCGCAACTAAGTTAGCCCAAACCTTGCCGGAACGTTCCGGCATCAGAAAGGGGCGGAACGTTGCACCTGACCACCGGGAAGCACCCCCATCCTCTCGACCCCCTCGCCGCACAGGAGATCGACGAGGTCAGGCGGATCCTGATGCAGGAGGGCCTGCTGACCGACACGGTGCGGGTGGCCTACCTCGGCCTGGAGGAGCCGCCGAAGGATGAGGTCCTGGCGTACGAGCCGGGCGCCCCCGTCGGACGCCGGGCCCGCGCGTTCCTCCTGGACCTCGCCACCGACACGGCCGAGGACGTGATCGTGTCGATCAGCGCGGGCACGGTCGAGGAGCGCAGGCCCATCGACCCGCTCACCGACGGCCAGGTGCCCATGCTGGACGAGGAGCACGCCCTGGTCAGGCGGGTGCTGAGAGAGGACCCGGCCTGGGCGGAGGCGCTGCGGCGCCGGGGGATCGAGGACCCGGCGGGCGTCTACCTGGCCGCGCTGAGCGCGGGCAACTTCGGCCTCCCCAAGGAGGAGGGCCGGCGGGTGGCGAGGGTGCTGGCGCACCTGATGCCCACGCCCGAGAGCCTGCCGTGGGCCCACCCCGTGGACGGCCTGGTCGCGTACGTGGACCTGGTCAAGGGCGAGGTCATGGAGATCGTGGACACCGGCCCCCAGCCGATCCCCGCCGAGCCCGGCGACTACCACCTCGGCCCGCACCGGACCACGCAGAAGCCCATCCACATCACCCAGCCGGACGGCCCCAGCTTCACGGTCGACGGCCCCCTGGTCACCTGGGAGAAGTGGAGCCTGCGCCTCGGCTACGACATGCGCGAAGGGCTCACCCTCCACCAGATCGGCTTCGAGGACGACGGCCGCGTCAGGCCGATCGTCTACCGGGCGTCGGTGGCGGAGATGCTGGTCCCGTACGGCGACCCGAGCCCGATCCGGTTCTGGCAGAACTACTTCGACACCGGCGAGTACCAGCTCGGCAAGCTGGCCAACTCCCTGGAGCTCGGCTGCGACTGCCTCGGCGAGATCACCTACTTCGACGCCGTCGTGACGGACGGCGCCGGCGTGCCCAAGGTGATCACGAACGCGATCTGCATGCACGAGGAGGACTACGGCGTGCTGTGGAAGCACACCGATCCGGCCAACGGCTCCAGGGAGACCCGCAGGCAGCGGCGCCTGGTGATCTCGTTCTTCGTCACGGTGGGCAACTACGACTACGGCTTCTACTGGTACCTCTACCTCGACGGGACCATCGAGCTGGAGGTCAAGGCCACCGGCATCGTCTTCACCGGCGCCTACGACGACCGCGCCGCGCCCTACAGCTCGGAGGTCGCCCCGGGGCTGGCGGCGCCGTACCACCAGCACCTGTTCAGCGCCCGGCTGGACATGACGGTGGACGGCGTGGCGAACGCGGTCGACGAGGTGGAGGCGGTCGCGGTCGAGAGCCCGTACGGCAACGCCTTCGGCCGCGCCGTGAAGCGGCTGCGCACCGAGGGGGAGGGGCGGCGCGACGCCGACCTCGCCAGGGAGCGCACCTGGCATGTCGTCAACCCCGACGTCCGCAACCGCCTCGGCCGCCCGGTCGGCTACGCCCTGCACCCCGAGGGCAAGCCGGCCCTGCTCGCGCACCCGAAGTCGTCGATCAGCAGGCGGGCCGAGTTCGCGACCAGGCACCTGTGGGTGACGCGGTACCATCCCGCGGAGCGCTATCCTGCCGGTGACCTGGTCAACCAGCATCCCGGCGGCGCGGGCCTGCCCACCTACACCAGGGCCGACCGCGACATCGACGGGCAGGACATCGTGCTGTGGCACACGTTCGGCCTGACGCATTTCCCCCGCACGGAGGACTGGCCGATCATGCCGGTCGACACGTGCGGCTTCGTACTCAAGCCGGTCGGGTTCTTCGACCGCAACCCCACGCTCGACGTCCCGCCGAGCGCCGCCGAACGTTCCTGCCACTAGAGGAGAAGAGGCCCATGCGTCCCATACGCCTGGCCTGCGGTGTCATGGCAGCCCTGCTGGCCTCGGCCTGCGCCGCCACCGGAACGACCACCACCCCCGCCACAGCCTCCGACCAGCCCAACCCGACCGGTTACCTCGCCACAGCCGACCAGTCCCTCCCCGTCGGCGGCACGCTCAACCTGGCCGTGCACATCGACAGCGGCGCCGCCACCGGCTACGACCCGCAGCTCGCCGACGTCGCCACCACCTGGCAGCTGCTCTCGCTCTCCTACGAGACGCTCGTCACGGTGGGCCCCGACTTCAGCATCCAGCCCATGCTGGCCGAGAAGTGGGACACCCCCGACCCCAAGACGTACGTCTTCCACCTGCGCGACGGCGTCACCTTCTCCAACGGCCGCGAGATGACGGCCGACGACGTCGTGGGCAGCCTGAAGCGGCTGCTGGCCTCCAAGTCGGTCTGGCGCGGCCAGCTCGGCCCGGTCAAGTCGGTCACCAAGGACGGCGACCGCGCCGTCAAGGTCACCCTGAACGAGCCGTACACGCCGTTCCTGGCCGCCCTCGCCAACATCCCCGCCGCCGTCCTGCCCATGAAGGAGATCGACGACAAGTCGGTCGACCCGGCCAAGACGCTGCTCGGCACCGGCCCGTACGTGGTGGAGAACCACCGCCAGGACGTGTCGTGGACCTTCAAGCGCAACGACAAGTACTGGGCCAAGGGCAAGCCGGCCGCCGAGGCCGTCAACGTGACGATCGCCCCGGAGGAGGCCGCGCGCATCGCCGCCCTGCAGAACGGCAGCGCCGCCCTGGCCACGCTGGGCAACGTCGACTCGGCGACCATGCTGGCCGGGGCGAAGAACGTCCAGGTCGTCACCCAGGCCACCACCGACTTCTACTACCTCATGCTCAACACCCAGGCGCCGAGCTCCAAGTTCGCCGACCCGAGGGTGCGCCAGGCCGTCGCCATCGCGCTCGACCCGAAGCAGATCGCCGACGTGGCGCTCGGCGGCAAGGGCAGGCCGACGGCGATCACCCCGGCGGGCCTGCCGGGCGCGTGCGACCCCGCCGCGCTGCCGTCGTCGTCCAAGAGCGTGGACGAGGCGAAGAAGCTGCTGGCCGACGCGGGCGCCCAGAACCTGACGTTCACGCTCAGCATCTTCTCCACCGAGCCCGCCCCGGCGGTCGCCCAGGTGATCCAGCAGAACCTCCAGCAGGCCGGCATCACCGTGAAGATCGAGCAGCTGGACGAGGCGAGCTGGTCGGGCAAGGTGTACGGCAAGGCGCCCGCCGAGTTCGACGCCGCGCTGTCCTGGTTCGCCGGTTACGCCGACCCCGGCATGGTCACCAAGTGGTGGAACCCCGAGACGGCCGGCTTCAACGTCGGCTTCATGAAGCCGGACAAGGAGCTGAACACCCTCATCGACGCGGCCGGCAAGGAGCCCGCGGGGGCCGCCCGCGACAAGGCGCTGGCGGCCGTCTGCGCCAAGGCCGACACCGACGCGCAGATGATCCCGCTGGTCACCCGCCCGGCCACGATCGCGTTCCGCACCGACGCGCTCAGCCCCAGCCTGTACGCCACCGAGGGGTACGGCAACGTGCTGCGCCTGATCGCCGACGCCCGCGTGAAGAAGACCCAGTAGCCATGCGCCTGCTGATGTGGTGGTCCGGCCGGGCGCTCAGCTCGGCCGCCACGCTCCTGGGCGTCTCCGTGCTGATCTTCACGGCCGTGCGCCTGATGCCCGGCGGTTTCGCGGAGACCGTGCTGGGCCCGTTCGCCACGGCCGAGCAGAAGGCGGAGCTGGCCGCCCGCTACGGGCTCGACCAGCCGGTGTTCATGCAGTACGGGCACTGGCTGGCCGCCGTCGCGGGCGGCGACTTCGGCATCTCGATGATCAGCCGCCAGCCGGTCGGCGCGGAGCTCCTGGCCCGGCTGCCGGTGACCGGCGAGCTGACCGTGCTGGCCGTGGTCGCCAGCGCGCTGGTGGGGGTGCCGCTGGGCGTGCTCACCGCCGTGCGCGCCCGGCCGGGCGGCGGGGGCGCGGCGGGGCGGCTGCTCAGCGGGCTCGGCGTCAGCGTGCCGGAGTTCGTGCTGGGCAGCCTGGTCGTGTTCGTCTTCTCCCGGTACGCGCTCGGCCTGCAGGTCGGCACGTGGGTGCCATTCACCCGGGACCCGGCCGCGAACCTGGCCACGATGGTGCTGCCGGCCGCCGTCCTGTCGGTGTTCGCCATCTCCGTCACCGCCAGGACCACCCGGGACGCCGTGCTCGGCGTGCTGGTCGAGCCGTACGTCACGGCCGCAGTGGGGCGCGGCGAGTCGCCGTGGTTCATCGTCCGGCACCACATCCTGCGCAACGCCGCCGCCCCGGTGGTGACGCTGCTCGGCACCATCACCGCGTACCTGCTGGGCGGGGCGCTCATCGTGGAGCACGTGTTCAACCTGCCGGGCGTCGGCTCCTACATCGTGCAGGCCGTCGGCCGCCGCGACTACGCGGTCGTGCAGGCGGGCGTGCTGCTGGCGGCGGCGGTGTTCATCGTGATGAACGTGCTGATCGACTTGCTCGTCGGAGTCCTGGACCCGAGGCTGGGCGTGCTCGCGGGGAGGCGTTCATGAGGAAGCTGGACCGGCTGTCCATCGGCGGGCTCGTCTGCCTGGCGGTCCTGGTGGTGTTCGCGCTGGGCTCGCTGGTCGGGGCCGGGGGAGACCCGGACGCGATCGTCGGCCCGCGCCTGCAGCCGCCGGGGCCCGGCTGGTGGCTGGGCACCGACAACCTGGGCCGCTCGGTGCTGCCGCGCGTCATGGAGGGCGTGGGCACGACGCTGCTGCTGTCGTCCGTCGCCGTGCTGGTGACGGCGGCGCTGAGCGCGACGTTCGGCATCATCGCCGGATACCGCGGCGGCTACCTGAACGAGCTGGTGATGCGCCTGGTCGAGGTGCTCTACTCCTTCCCCGCCATCGTGCTCGCGATCCTGGTCGCCGCGGTGCTCGGTCCCGGGCAGACGGCGGCGCTGGCCAGCATCGTGCTGGTCACGATCCCGCTGATGACCCGGCTGGTGCGGGCCGCCGCCGTGGCCGTCTCGCAGCGCGACTACGTCACCTCGGCCGTCATCAGCGGGGCCGGGCTGCCACGCGTGCTCGGGCGGCACGTGCTGCCCAACGTGGCGGGCACGATCGCGGTGCAGGGCACGTACGCGCTGTCGGTCGGGATCGCGGTCGAGGGCGGGCTGAGCTTCCTCGGGTTCGGCGTCCAGCCGCCGCAGGCCTCGCTCGGCGTGCTGATCCAGCAGGGCGGCACCTACATGATCGCCGCGCCCTGGCTGATCCTCGGCCCGGGGGTCGTGCTCGTGGCGGCGATCCTGGCGATCAATGTGGTGGGCGACGGGCTGCGCGACCGCCTCGAACCCCGGGAGACGAGGTCTTTGACATGAGCCTGCTCACGGTGCGGAACCTGGTGATCGACTACGCCGGGACCAGGGCGCTGGACGGCGCCGACCTGGAGGTGGCGCAGGGGGAGACCGTCGGCCTGGTCGGCGAGAGCGGGTCCGGCAAGTCCACGCTCGGCTCCGCCGTCGGCCGGCTGCTGCCCAGGGCGGCCCGGCGGAGCGAGGGGGAGGTCGTGGTGGCCGGGGAGCCGGTGTTCGACCTGCCCGCCGACCGGCTGCGCCGCCTGCGCAGGAAACATCTCGGGTTCGTCTTCCAGGACCCGATCGCCTCGCTTGACCCGACCATGCGCGTCGGCGACCAGCTCCGCCTGGTGCTCGGGCGCGGCGCCGACGTGGGCTTCCATTTGGGGCGGGTCAAGCTCGACGACCCCCGGGTCATGCGCGCGTACCCGCACCAGCTCTCCGGCGGCATGGCGCAGCGGGTGGCCATCGCGATGGCCATGGCCACCGGGCCCGAGCTGCTCGTCGCGGACGAGCCCACCGCCGCGCTGGACAGCCAGGTGCGCGAGGAGGTGCTGAACGTGGTCTTCTCCCTGGCCGCCGCGGCCGGGACGAGCATCCTGTGGCTCAGCCACGACCTGCCCGCCGTCGCCCGCAGGTGCGACCGGGTCGCGGTCATGTACGGCGGCCGGGTCGTCGAGACCGGGCCCGCCCGCGAGGTGCTGGGCAATCCCGCCCACCCCTACACGGCGGCGCTGGCCGGGTCGGCGCCCGCCGCCGCGGCCCACGGCGTCCGCCTGGAGCCCGTGCGCGGCCGCCCGCCCGTCCTGACCGGGCCGTCGCCGGGCTGCGCCTTCGCGCCGCGCTGCCCGTTCGCGGAGGAGCGCTGCGAGCACGAGCGCCCGGAGCCGGTCAGGGTCGGCGAGCAGGACGTGCTCTGCCACCGGGCCCCGCGACGGATTCCAGCGACCGAGCCGCCGAACGGAGTGAGGCCATGAGCAGGGCAGGTGACTGCGGCGTGATACTCGAACTCGATGACGTCACCGTCACCTTCGCCGCAGGCCCGCCGCTGCGGCGGATCCATCTGGACGCCATGCGGCACGTGTCCCTGTCCGTGGCGGAGGGGGAGACGCTCGGCCTGGTCGGCGAGTCCGGGTCGGGCAAGACGACCACCAGCCGGGTCGCGCTCGGCCTGCAGCGGCCGGCGTCCGGCACGGTCAGGTTCGACGGCCGGCCCTTCCCCAAGCGGCGGCGCGAGCTGGCGGGGCGGATGCAGGCCGTGCTGCAGCACCCCCACTGGTCGCTCAACCCGCGCATGCGCGTCGGCCAGAGCGTCGCCGAGCCGCTGGACGTGCTCGGCCGCCCGGCCGGCGACGCGGTCACCGAGATGCTGGAGCACGTGGGGCTGGAGGCGTCGTTCGCCTCGCGCTACCCCCATGAGCTGTCCGGCGGCCAGCGGCAGCGGGTCTCCATCGCCCGTGCGCTGGTCACCCGGCCCAGGTTCATCGTCTTCGACGAGGCCGTCAGCGCGCTCGACGTCTCCGTGCAGGTGCAGATACTCAACCTCATCAAGGACCTGCAGGCCGAGTACGGCTTCAGCGCCCTGTTCATCTCCCACGACCTCGGCGCGGTCCGCTACGTCGCCGACCGGATCGCCGTCATGCGCAAGGGCGAGATCGTCGAGACCGCCGACACGGCCACCTTCTACACGGCACCCGCCCACGAGTACTCGAAGCAGCTTCTGGAGGCCCTATGAACAAGTCGGTGACGAACGAGCCCCGGCTCGCCACCCCGTCGTCGTTCGCGCCCGGCGTGCCGCGCAACGCGGACCTGCCGCTGACCCCGCAGGCCAGCCCCGGGCGCGGGTCGGTCGCGTTCGACCTGCCCGGCGTGCTCGTCGGCACGGCCGAGTACGCCGAGGGCCCCACCGGGTGCACCGTGATCCACGTACCGGCGGGCGCGCGCACGGCCGTGGACGCCCGCGGCGGCGCGGTCGGCATGAGCGGCGGGTACGACTACAACCACGCCATCTGCTTCGCCGGCGGCTCGGTGTACGGCCTGGCCGCCGCCGCGGGCGTGAGCGACGAGCTGCTGGCCCGCAGGGACAACCGGACCCGCTGGGACGACCTCCAGCTCGTGTCCGGCGCGGTGATCTACGACTTCTCGGCCAGGGAGACCGCCGTCTACCCGGACGGCGAGCTGGGCCGGGCCGCGCTCCGCAACGCCGTCGAAGGCGAGTTCCCGGTCGGCCGGTGCGGCGCGGGCCGCACGGCGAGCGCCGGCAAGGTGGACTTCGGCCGGGCCGAGTTCGCCGGCCAGGGGGCCGCGTTCGGCGTGTTCGGCGAGGCCAAGGTGCTGGTGGCGACCGTGGTCAACGCCGTCGGCGCGGTCGTCGACCGGCAGGGCGGGATCGTGCGCGGTAACTACCACGCCGAGGACGGCGCCCGCCGCCACCCCGGCGCCGACTACGCCGCGATGGTGGGCGACCCGGCCCCGGCCGTCATGGGAAACACCACGCTGACCGTCATGGTGACGAACGTGAAGCTGACCGACGTCGAGCTGCTCCAGGTGGGCCGGCAGGTGCACAGCTCCATGCACCGCGGCATCCAGCCGTTCCACACCATGAACGACGGCGACGTGCTGTTCGCGCTGACCACCGACGAGGTGGACCTGATCAGCGTCAAGCCCACCGGCCTCGGGACGCTCGCGTCGGAGCTCGCCTGGGACGCCGTCCTGAGCGCGGTGGAGTAGCCCCGTGCACGTCTTCCCCCGTTACGCCGCCAAGGACCCGGCCCAGGCGGTCGAGCTGGTCAGGCGTAACCCGTTCGCCCTGGTCGTCAGCACGGTGGACGGCGTGCCGGTCGCCACGCACGTCCCCGTCATCCTGGAGGGCGGCGTGCTCGAAGGCGGCGCGTTGCTCGGCCACATGGCCCGCGCCAACCCGCACTGGCGCTCCTTCGAGTCCTCGCCCGAGGTGCTCGTCGTCTTCTCCGGCGCGCACGGGTACGTCTCGCCCACCGTGTACGCGACCGACCCGGCCGTCCCGACCTGGGACTACGCGGCCGTGCACGTGACGGGACGGGTGGAGCTGCTCGACGACGCGCTCGACGTGGTGGAGCGCACGGTCACGGCCCTGGAGTCGCTCCGTACGCCCTCCTGGGAGCCGACCCCTGCGTCCAGGGACAGGTTCGCCGCGCTCTTGCCGGGGGTAGTGGCTTTTCGGGTGCATGTGCATACCGAGAAGAGCATGTTCAAACTGAGCCAGGACATCGACGCCGAGCGGTACGCGCGCGTCCGCGCCTCGTTCGCGGCCGAGAACCCCAGGCTCGCCGACCTGATGGATGGTTCATGACTTTCCCCACCTTCACGTCCACGCAGATTGACCCCCGAGCCCGCGGCAAAGAACTCGGCACGCACAGGAGCAAGGCGATCCGTGCCAACCTCTCCGGTTACTCCGACCTGTTCACCGTCGCGGGCGCCACCGCGACGCAGGTCCGCGCATGGGGCGAGGCGGCCCTGGAGCGCACCGCCGAATGGGCGCCGCACCTGGCGGAGGAGATCGCGGGGATCGCGGGCGGCGCCGGCCTGGAGCCCTGGCAGGTCGCCGTCGTCAACGCGCGCACGGAGATCCTGGCCGCCATCGACGCGACCGGCGAGGGCGAGTGCTCCACCTCCGTCGTGCTGCCCGGGGCGGGGGAGGCGCCGCGCACGGTGCAGACGTGGGACTGGCACGACCACCTGCGCGACGCGCCCATGCTCTGGGAGCTGGAGCCGCGGCCTGGGCACGTCGTGCGCACGTTCACCGAGGCCGGGGCGCTGGCCAAGATCGGGGTGAACACGGGCGGGCTCGGCATCCACTTCAACATCCTGCGTCACGACTCCGACACGGCCGACCTCGGCGTGCCCGTCCACCTGATCGCCCGCAGGATCCTGGACGAGGCCACCACGGTGGCGGAGGCCGCCGACATCGCGCGCTCGGCCACCGTCTCGGCCTCGACCGTCATCACGGCCGTCACCTCGTCGGACGCGGCCTCGATCGAGATCTCCCCGGCCGGGGTCGCGGTCATACCGCCGGAGCCCGACGGCGTGCTGCAGCACTGCAACCACTTCCTCGACCCCGCGCTGGCCAAGGACGAGCGGCACTCCACCGACCGGCCCAGCACGTACGTCAGGTTCCAGCACCTGCGGGCCAACATCGAGGGCCTGAGCAGCGACGACCACACCAAGCGGGCGCTGGCCATGCTCAGCCACGGCCCCGACGACGCGCCCGTCTGCGCTCACCCGGACCAGACGATGCCGATCAACCAGCGGTGGGAGACTGTCGCGACGATCGCGCTCGACCTCGTCGGCGCGCGGCTGCGGGTGCACCAGGGCGGGCCGTGCCAGGTCACCGAGGCGACCTGGCAGACGTTCTGATCAGTGGAACGCGGCGATCCCGGTGAGCGCCTTGCCCAGGACCAGGGAGTGGATCTCGGACGTGCCCTCGTAGGTCAGCACCGACTCGAGGTTCACGGCGTGCCTGATCACCGGGTATTCGAGGGTGATGCCGCTCGCTCCGAGCAGCGTGCGGCACTTCCTGGCGATCTCCAGGGCCTCGCGCACGTTGTTCAGCTTGCCGGCGCTCACCTGCTCGGGGGTGATCGTCCCGGCCTCCTTCAGCCGGCCCAGGTGCACGGCGAGCAGCAGGCCCTTGCCCAGCTCCAGCGCCATGTCGGCGAGCTTCTCCTGGGTGAGCTGGTACGAGGCCAGCGGCCTGGCGAACACCTCGCGGTCGCCCGCGTACGCGATGGCCGTCTCCAGGCAGTCGAGCGCCGCCCCCATCGCCCCGAACACGATCCCGAACCGCGCCTCGTTCAGGCAGCCGAGCGGCCCCGACAGGCCCCTCGCGCCGGGCAGCAGGGCCGCGTCCGGCAGGCGCACCCCGTCGAGCACCAGCTCGCTCGTCACGCTCGCGCGCAGCGAGATCTTGTGCTTGACGTCGTTCACGGTGAAGCCCGGGGTGCCCGCCGGGACCAGGAAGCCCCTGACGCCCTCGTCCGTACGCGCCCACACCACCGCCACGTCCGAGACCGAGCCGTTGGTGATCCACATCTTGGTGCCGTTCAGCACCCAGTCGCCGCCCTCGCGCTTGGCCGTGGTCCGCATGCCCGCCGGGTCGGAGCCGAAGTCGGGCTCGGTCAGGCCGAAGCAGCCGATGCGCTCGCCGGCCGCCATCGCGGGCAGCCACTCCTGCTTCTGCTCCTCGCTGCCGTACTTCCAGATGGCGTACATCGCGAGGGAGCCCTGCACCGAGACCAGGCTGCGCAGCCCGGAGTCGGCCGCCTCCAGCTCCAGGCAGGCCAGCCCGTACGAGACCGCCCCCATGCCCGCGCAGCCGTACCCCTCAAGGTGCATGCCGAGCACGCCGAGCGAGCCGAGCGTGCGGGCCAGCTCGCGGGCCGGCAGCTCACCGGTCTCGAACCACTCCGCGACGTGCGGGCGGATCTCCCGGTCGCAGACACGCCTGACCGTGTTCCTGATCTCGCGCTCCTCCTCGGTGAGCAGCGTGTCGAAGGCGAAGAGCGCGGTCGGAGTGATCATCGAATGGCCTCCGTATTTTGGATCCAATATTGAAAATCCAATATGGCACAGTTAGGGTTCGTTGACCATGGACGTTCTGAATCTGATCGGCGGCCGCTGGGTCGAGGGCGACGGCGAGGAGTTCGCCGACACCAACCCGGCCCGGCCCGGTGAAGTGGTCGCCCGGGGGCGTTTCGCCGCCGCGGCCGAGGTGGAGCGGGCCGTGGCCGCGGCCCGCGCGGCGGCGCCCGGGTGGGCGGCGACGCCGCACCACGCCCGCGCGGCGGTGCTCGTGGCCGCCGCCGACCTCGTGGACGCCGCCGCCGACGAGTGGGGCGCCGAGCTGGCCCGCGAGGAGGGCAAGACGCTGCCCGAGGCGGTCGCCGAGGTGCGGGGCTCGGCCCGGATCCTGCGCTACTACGCGGGCGAGGCCGACCGCGAGAGCGGCGAGATCTTCGCCTCCCCACGGCCCGGCGAGAACGTCCTCGTGGTCCGCAAGCCGATCGGCGTGGCCGGGCTGATCACGCCGTTCAACTTCCCGATCGCCATCCCCGCCTGGAAGATCGCGCCCGCCCTCAGCTACGGCAACACCGTCGTGTGGAAGCCGTCGTCGCTCGTGCCGCTGCTGGCCTACCGGCTGGCGAGGGCGCTGACCTCGGCGGGGCTGCCGGACGGCGTGCTCAACCTCGTGTACGGCGAGGCCGAGGCCGGCTCGGCCATCGTGGACCACCCCGGCGTGGACGCGATCTCGTTCACCGGCTCCACCGCGGTCGGCCGGGCCGTGATCGCGCGCTGCGGCGAGCTGGGCAAGCCGGTGCAGACGGAGATGGGCGGCAAGAACGCCTCCGTCGTGCTCGCCGACGCCGACCTCGACCACGCGGCCGAGCAGGTCTGCCTGGGCGCGTTCCGCTCCACGGGCCAGAAGTGCACGGCCACCTCGCGGCTCATCGTGGCCGCCCCGGTCGCGGACGAGCTGCTGGCGCGGGTGGCCGAACGGGCCGCGCGCCTCGTGGTCGGCGACCCCCTGTCGCCCGGCGTCGAGATGGGCCCGCTGGTCAGCTCGGCCGCCCGGGACCGGGTGACGTCCGGGGTGGCGCGGGCCGTGGACGAGGGGGCCAAGCCGCTGGCGGGCGCCTCCCCGTACGACGGCGAGGGCTGGTTCGTGCCGCCGACGGTGCTCGACCTGCCGGGGACCGGGGTGGACTTCTGGCGTACCGAGCTGTTCGGGCCCGTGGTGGGCGTGGTGCGGGCGTCGGGGACCGAGGAGGCGCTGGGGCTGGCCAACCTCAGCGACCACGGCCTGTCGGCGGCCATCTTCACCAGGGACCTGGGCGTGGCCCTGCAGGCGGTCGAGCGGTTGGACGTCGGCGTACTGCACATCAACTCCGAGTCCGCCGGGACCTTCCCGTACGTGCCGTTCGGCGGGGTCAAGCAGAGCGGGTTCGGGCCCAAGGAGCAGGGGCGGGCGGCCCGCGAGTTCTTCACCCACACGATGACCGTCTACCTGGGGGCGCCGGCGTGAGTGGTGCGCTGTCGGGGTTGCTGGTGGCGGACTTCAGCCGGGTGCTGGCAGGGCCGTACGCCACGATGCTGCTGGCCGATCTGGGCGCGGAGGTGGTCAAGGTGGAGCGGCCGGGCGCGGGGGACGACACCCGCGCCTGGGGGCCGCCGTACGCGCCCGACGGCGAGGCCACGTACTTCCTCGGCGTCAACCGCAACAAGCGCTCGATCGCCCTCGACCTGCGGGCCGACATCGAGGTCGCGCGGGCCCTGGCCGCCCGGGCGGACGTGCTGGTCGAGAACTTCCGGCCCGGCACGATGGACCGGCTCGGGCTCGGCTACCCCGCGCTGCGCGAGCTCAACCCGGGGCTGGTGTACTGCTCGATCACCGGGTTCGGGTCGGGACCCGGTGCCGGGCTGCCCGGCTACGACCTGATCGCGCAGGCGGTGGGCGGCCTGATGAGCGTCACGGGCGAGCCCGGCGGGCCCGGCACGAAGGCCGGCGTGGCGCTGGTGGACGTGATCACCGGCCTGCACGCCGGGCTGGGCATCCTGGCCGCGCTCCGCCACCGCGACGACACCGGCGAGGGGCAGCACGTCGAGGTCTCGCTGCTGTCGTCCCTCCTGTCGGCGCTCACCAACCACGCCTCCGCCTACGCCGCCGCCGGAGTGGTGCCCCAGGCGATGGGCAACCGGCATCCCAGCATCGTGCCGTACGAGGTCTTCGAGGCCGCCGACCGCCCGATCGTGATCGCGGCCGGCAACGACCGCCAGTTCCAGGCCCTCTGCAAGGCGCTGGACCGCCCGGACCTCGCCGGCGACCCCCGCTACGCCACCAACGCGGACCGGGTCGCCGGCCGCGTCGGGCTCGTCGCCGAGCTCAACGCGGCGCTGGCCGCCCGCACGGCCGACGAGTGGTTCGAGACGCTCACCGCCGCCGGGGTGCCCTGCGGCCCGATCAACGACCTGGCCGCCGCCTTCGCCCTGGCCGACGACCTCGGCCTCGAACCCTCCGTACAGCTCGACGGGGTCGGCCAGGTCGCCAACCCCCTGCGGCTCAGCGCCACGCCGCCCTCCTACCGCCGCCGGCCGCCCCGGCTGGGGGAGGACGAGGACTGGGTTCGTGAGATATTGGGGCGATGAGTTCGGACGAGGCAGGACGCAGGCCGCCGACGGCCCAGCAGTTCGTGCTGGCCGAGCTCCGCCGTGCCATCACCACCGGCCGCCTGCGTCCCGGCGCCCCCATCCGGCAGGACGCGCTGGCCGAGGAGCTGCAGGTCAGCCGCGTTCCCCTGCGCGAGGCGCTCAAGACGCTCGAAGGCGAGGGCCTGGTCACCTACAAGGCGCACAAGGGCTACTGCGTCGCCACGCTCTCGCTCGACGACCTGCGCGAGGTCTACCGCATCCGCGAGCTGCTGGAGGAGGAGGCCGTCCGGCGGGCCGTCGAACGGCTCACCGACGCCGACCTCGCCCGGCTGGAGTCGGCCCAGGAGGAGGTCGAGCGGGCCGCCGCGGCGGGCGACGTGCTGGCCATGGCGATGGCCAACCGGCTGTTCCACATGACGCTGTTCGACTGCGCGGGCATGCCCCGGCTGGTGCGCCTGATCAGGACGCTGTGGGACACCACGGACGCCTACCGCTCGATGTACTACGGCGACGCGGGCAACCGGGAGCGGGTCGTCAAGGAGCACCGCGCCACCCTCGACGCCCTGCGCCGCCACGCCGCCGACGAGGCCGTGACGACGCTCGACGTCCACCGCGCCCACGCGGTCGCCGAGCTGGAGTCACTCCTTCCCCACCCCTCCTGATCGGGGCGGCCGGAGCGGTCACGGCGCGCAGTTGTCGCGGCAGCCGCCGAATCGCGCCAGGTCCGGTTCCGTGAACGCCGTGCCCGGGCTGCCGGCCAGGGCCTCCGCCATCGAGGACGTCCAGATCGGGCCGGGGATCGACGTGCCCTCGACCTGCCGGTAGCGGCGGCCGCCGATGGTGATGTCCGACAGCTTGTGCTTGACCGCGCCGCGCGGGTCGCCGAGCGCGACGGCGGCGGCCAGGTCGGGGGTGTAGCCGGCGTACCAGGCGCTGGAGAATTCGTTCGTGGTGCCCTCCATGCCCGCCGCGTCCCGGCCGAGCCCCTTGAGCGGGCCCTTGGCCAGGGCCTCCGCCAGCACGCCGGTCACCGCGTCGGCGACCGCGGGCTCCAGCGCCTCCTGGCAGCGCGCCGGGAAGGCACGTACGACACCCGTGTCGCCGCGCACCTCCGTCACCAGCCGCGGCTCGCACCGCCTGCCGCGCGCCGCGAGGGTGGCGTACGAGCCGGCGAGCGCGACCGGGTCCACCTCGTTGACCCCCAACGAGAACGTCTCGTATTCCATCAACGGCAGGTCGTCGGCCCGCTTCAGCCCGAGGCGCTGGGCCATCTGGACGCTTTTGCACAGACCGACCTTCTCCGTCAGCTTCATGAAGAACGTGTTCTCGGCGGCCCGGGTGCCCGAGCGCAGGGTCGTGAACGCGCCGTGGTCGCGCTGCCGGTTGAGGATCGAGAATGACGGCTCGGCGACGTTCTGACCTTTGCAGTTCTTGAACGCGTGGTAGTTCGCCGCCCGATACTGGCTGAGGTAGGGGAAGCCGTCGTCGTAACGCATGCCGCTCTCCAGCGCGGCCGCCAGCGTGTACACCATCGCCGTGGTGCCGTGCTGGAAGCCGAACCGGCCGCCGGGCAGATTGTTGCCGGGACCGAGCGCGCGGCTGGCGGCCAGGGCCCTGATCTCGCCGGTGCCCGGCACGATCATGGCCTGGGCGGCGACCGGCGCGTCCTCGCGGCGCACGTACCGGTCGATGCCCTGCTGGGCGGCCCGCTGCGTGCGCTGGTCGATCGCCGTCGCGATGGTCAGGCCGCCGCGGCGGAGCAGGTCCGCGTCGAGCTCCTCCTTCGCCCGCATGCAGACGTACGGGTAGCGGCTCGCCGAGCAGTCGCCGGCGAGCTCCTCCAGGACCGCGCCCTGGGCGTCCACCAGCACGTTGGGGCGCACGACCACGGGCGCGACCGCCAGGTGGTCACGCGGCGGCGGCGCGGTGTCGCCGCCGCGCAGTAACAGGAAGCCGCCGGCCAGCAGCGCCGCCGCCCCCACGGCGGCCACGACGACGCGGAGCGGTTTCATGGCTCACCTCAGGGCTCGCGGATCTTCAGGGACAACCCGCATTATGAGCCCTCATGACTGCAGAGAGCCCCAGAAGGCGCAATTGCTGGCGCCGGCCGTGTCGGTCGGGTGGATGCCGCCGCGTCCCGGCGCCAGGCTGAGCACGTCGCCGGAGCCGCGGAAGAGCGGCCAGCGCGGGGCCCAGGGGGCGTTCGGGTGGCCGTCGCGGGCGAACGACGTCCAGTAGCCGATCATCGCGTTCGACAGCCGCTCCTGCTCGGCGTTGAGCCGGCCGGTCAGGCCGGGGAACAGGTAGATCAGCTCCGTCGCGTGCTCGGCGCCCTCCTCGAAGCCGGGCACGTCCATCAGCGGCGGCGCGGTGCGGTCGGCGAACTGGTAGGCGTAGACCTCCACCCCGGCCCGGGAGAGCAGGCCGAAGGCGTCCTGGTGCGCGCAGGTGGCGAGCGGGCCGGTGCCGTCGGTCAGCAGGGTGGCCAGCCCGATCCGCGGGTCGGGATGGCCGGTGGCGGGATAGCGGCCCAGGACCTGCTCGGCGTTGCCCCCGTACGTGCCGCGCACGAGCTGCTCGTACTGCGCCTGCGTGATCGGCTTGGGGTAGGTCAGGCCGGTGTACAGGCGCATCTCGTCGAGCGTGTTGCCGTGCATGACGGGCACGCGGTTGATCCGGCCGCTCTCCAGCGCCGCGCGGGGCTGCAGCGGCAGCACGTGGTCGCCGCCCGCGACCGGGTACGGCTGGTGGCCCCGGAACGCCTCCAGCAGCGTCTTGACCGGCAGCGCCCGCAGGCAGGCGGCGGCCCCGGCGGCGCACCCCACGGCCTCGGCGAACCTGGCCCCCTCGGCCTCGGCCTCCTCCTCGGTGCGCGTGGGGGAGGAGCAGCTGAAGCTCTGCACGATCGCCTTGTCGAACAGCCCGGCGGCGGTGGGCGAGGCCAGACCGGCGCAGATGTCGGCGGCTCCGGCGGACTCGCCGAACAGCGTCACGTTGCGGGGGTCGCCGCCGAACGCCGCGATGTTCCGCCGCACCCAGCGCAGCGCCGCCTGCTGGTCGAGCAGCCCGTAGTTGCCGCTCTGGTAGCGCTCGCCCGTCTCGAGCGCGGAGTGCGCCAGCCAGCCGAGCGCGCCCAGCCGGTAGTTGACGCTCACGACCACGACGCCGCCCCGGGTCGCCAGCCTGGTCAGGTCGTAGAGGGCGGGGTTGCCGCTGGCGTTGCCGCCGCCGTGCAGCCACACCATGACCGGCCGGTCGCGCCCCCTGCGCGGCGCGGTGACGTTGAGGTAGAGGCAGTCCTCGCCGTACGACGTCTTGCCGCCGTAGACCTCGGCGAGCTGCGCGCACTGGCTGCCGTAGGCCGTCGCGTCGCGGACGCCCGTCCACGGCTTGGCCGGCTGCGGCGGCCGCCAGCGCAGCGCGCCCGTGGGCGGCTCGGCGTACGGGATGCCGCGGAAGGCCCGGTGGTCCTTGCTCACCTCGCCCTTGACCACGCCCTTGTCGGTGTGCACCAGCGCGGACGGAGCCGACTCCGCGACGGCGGGAGTGGTGGTCATGACCAGGGAGAGCGCTGCCGCTGCGGCGCGAACGAGTCTCACTGGGCCCCCTGATACTACGGTACGTAATCCTTCCGTTCCTGACCGTACCCGCAGAGGGGGCGTGGGACTACTGATTTGTTCGCCCGGCCAGGTCGACCACGGCGCCCACGACCTCGTCGCCCGCCAGCATGACGAGGTCGTTGTGGCCCGCCCCGGCGACCTCGACGGTGGTGGCCCGCTCTCCCGCCGCCTCGGCGACCGCCCTGCTGAGCCGCGGGGGCACGATCGTGTCGTGGGTGCCGTACACGACGACGACCGGCGCCCGCACCCGCCGGATGCCCTCCGCGACCGGGAAGCGGTCCCGCAGCAGCGTCCTGACCGGCAGGAACGGGTAGTTGGCCCGGCCGGCGGCGGCCAGGTCGGTGAACGGGGAACGCAGCACCAGGCCGCCGGGCGGGCGCTCCAGGGCGAGCCGGGTGACCACGGCCGCGCCCAGGCTCTCGCCGAAGTAGATGACACGGGTGTCGCCGAGGTGGTCACGGGCGGCCAGGGCGTCCCGGTGCAGCCCTTCCTCGGTCGGGGTGCCGGGGTTGCCGCCGTAGCCGCGGTAGTCCATGAGGAGCACCGCGAACCCGCGGTCCGACAGCGCGCGGGCCAAGGGGGCCCGGTCGCGCCGGTTGCCCGCGTTCCCGCCCGCGATCAGGACGGTCACGCCGCGGGTGCCGGGGACGTACCAGGCCGCCAGCCGGAGCCCGTCGCCGGTCGTGAACGTGACGTCCCGCGCGCCCGGGACGACCTCGGCGGCGGGCGGCACGGGCGCGCTGTCGGGCAGGTAGATCAGCCGCCGCTGGAACACCCACAGCAGGGCGAGCAGCAGGAGCAGCACCGCGACCACCACGAGGGCGGCGCGCGTCAGCGTCGTCACCCTGCCACTATGCAACGCCGCCCGCCCCGGAGCGGGCCCCGGCTCAGCCGGAGACGACCCGGCCCGCCTGGACGACGTGCTTGAAATGGGCGGGGTCGGCGAGGACGCCGATGTCGGCCAGCGGATCGCCGTCGAGCACGAGCAGGTCCGCGTGCGCCCCCACGGCCAGCGTGCCGACCTCGCCCGCCATCCCGACCAGCTCGGCCGCCCCGGCGGTCGCGGCCCGCAGCACGTCGATCGGCTGCTGCACCTCCCGCCGCAGCCGGAACTCGTGGTTCTGGTGCCGGTGCATGCCGCCGAGCAGGTCGGTCCCGTACGCCAGCCGCACCCCGCCCCGCGCGGCCCGCTCCAGCGCGACCAGCCCGGCCTCGAGCACCTCGTCCACCTTGCGCCAGCTCCGCTCGGGCAGCCCGAACGTGAGCCCCTCCTCCTTGAGCGCCCAGTACGTCACCAGCGTCGGCACCAGGAACGCGTCGTGCCGCCGGAACAGCTCCACGCTCGTGTCGTCGATCAGGTTCCCGTGCTCGATCGAGCGCACTCCGGCTTCCAGCGCCCGGTTGACGGCCCGGGCGGTGTAGGCGTGGGCGGCGACGTACCGGTTGGCCGCCTCGGCCTCCTCGACGGCCGCGCGCAGCTCGTCCATGGAGTACTGGGTCGAGTCGATGCGGTCGGTCGGGGAGGCCACGCCGCCGGAGGCCATGACCTTGATGTGGTGCGCGCCCTTGCGCAGCTCGTCGCGGGCGGCGACGCGGACGGCGTCGACCCCGTCGGCCACGCGGCCGACACCGGCGCAGCACGGGTGGTCGTCATGCTGGTGCTCGCCCCGGCCGCGGAAGTCCGCGTGGCCGCCGGTCTGGCTCAGCCCCTTGCCGCAGAACAGCAGCCGCGGCCCCCGGATCAGCCCCTCCGCCTGCGCGTCGGCCAGCCCGAAGTCGGCGCCGGACGCGTCGCGCACCGTGGTGAAGCCCCGGTCGAGCATCCCGCCCATGATCTGGGCGCTGTGCGCGGCGACGTAGGCGGGGGACATGGAGCCGAGCGTGCCGAGGTTCGCGGTGGAGGCGGTGACGTGCACGTGCGCGTCGATGAGCCCCGGCACCACGTGCGCCCCGGCGACGTCGATCACCCGCGTGCCGTCCGGCGCGCTGAGCCGGGGGCCCGTCTCGGCGACCCGGCCGTCCGCGCAGCGCAGGTCGCCCTCGGCGTACTCGCCGCTCGTCACGTCCAGGATCAGCGCGTTACGCAGCAGCAGGCTCACGCGGCACCCCCGCGAAGGGCCGGGACGGCGAGCGGCGCGAGCGAGCGCGCCACGGCCACCGACTCCTCGTCATAGCTTCCCTCGGCGTCGAGGATGTTCAGCACGCCGAGCACCTCCCCTTGGTCGACCACGGGGACGTTGATGATCGTCCCGCAGCCCAGGCTCTCGATCAGCTCGTGGTCGGCGAAGATCTCCCGCACCGCCGCCCGGTCCCTGCCGAAGTACGGCTCCCGGCCCTCGATGCACCGCGCCAGCCAGCCCTGGGCGACCTCCACGGTCTTCTCCCCACCCACCGGATACTGCTCGGGATGGCTGGTGTGGACGCGGCGCAGCGCCCGCCGCTCCGGCACCCAGGCCAGGACCGTGAACAGCCGCACTCCCACCTCCCGCCGCACGGTCTCCTCGAGCTCGCTCAATCCGGTCATCTGCTCGCCTCCTTGGCGGGTTCCGTCAGTTCCTCAAGTGATCTCCCGGCCGTGGCCAGGCCGAACACGACCACGCACACCACCCCGGCCACCAGCACCGCCGTGGTCAGGCCGAACACGCCGCCGAAGCCGAGGTTCGCCGCCGACAGCCCGATGATCGTCGGGGCCAGGATGCTGCCGACCCGCCCGAACGCGCTCGACAGGCCCGTCCCGGTGGCGCGGATCCAGGTGGGGAAGACCTCGGGGGTGTAGGAGTAGACGCCCGCGTACGTGCCGTTCAGGAAGAACGACAGCACCGCGCCCGCGAGCGTGATCGTGGCGGGCGAGTCCATCTGCGACAGCCAGAACGCGCTGACCGCCGAGCCGGACAGGTAGATCGCGATGGTGTTCTTGCGGTCGAGCCGCTCCGACAGCCAGGCCGCGGAGAAGTAGCCGGGGACCTGCGCCAGGTAGATGATGATCGAGAACTCGAAGCTCTTGGTCACCGTGATGCCGCGCTGCACGAGCAGGGTCGGGATCCACGAGAAGAACCCGTAGTACGAGAACGTGATCACGAACCAGATCAGCCACGTCACAGCCGTCCGCCTGGCCATGACCGGGCTCCACAGGAACCGCAGCGCGCTGAGCAGGTTGACCCCGGCTGTTTTGGTGGCCGCGTTGGTGACGGGCTGGGCGGCAGACTCGGGCACCGGCGGGAGCGGTTGGCCGGTGGCCCGCTCGACGCGGCGTTCGAGGTCGGCGACCACCGCCTCGGCCTCGTCCACGCGGCCGTTCTGCAGCAGGAAGCGCGGCGACTCCGGCAGCGAGCGGCGCCACCACAGCAGCATCACGATCGGCAGCGCGGTGATCACCTGCGCGATCCGCCAGCCGTCGTCCATCGTGGGCACCACGAAGCGGCCGATCAGGGCCGCCATCACGAACCCGAACGAGAAGAACCCGGCCAGCGCGCCGATGAACCATCCGCGCCGCTTCGCCGGCACGAACTCCGACAGGAAGGGCGCGATGATCGCGCTCTCCGCGCCCGCGCCGGCCCCGGCCAGCACCCGGGAGCCCAGGAAGACCTCGTAGTTCGGGGCGAACGCGGCGACCACGGAGAAGACGGCGTAGAAGGCGAGCGCGTACATCATGACCTTCTTGCGGCCGATGCGGTCGCCGAGCAGGCCGGCGACGGTCGCGCCGAACAGGAACCCGAACGGGGTCGCGGACCCGATGAGGCCGAGCTGGCCGTTGGACAGGCCCCACGCATCCTGCGCGCTGGGGAGCAAGAATGCCACGACGGCCGAGTCCATGCCGTCGAAGGTGTAGCCGAGGCCGCCGATGAGGAGGAGCAGGTAGTGAGGACGGCTCAGCGGGAGCCGGTCCAGACGGGCCAACAGGGTCATAGAACAACACCTTCCCGAGGTCATGGCCCCTTCAGGTTGATTGCGCAGCAACATATAGTGCGAAATGTCAGAAATGCAATGGTCTTTGCAGGTTGGCAGTGGAAAGGGACACGGTGACAGAGCAGGCCGCGGACAGCTTCGAAGACTGGTTGCGCACCCGGGTGCCCCCGCGGGGGCTGCGCGGCAAGGCGGCCGCGGTGCTGGAGATCCTGCTCTCCCAGCCGCGGCGGGCGTCGTTCGAGTCCGCGGCCGAGCTGGCGCACGTCGCCGGGGTGAACGTGGCGACCGTGACGCGCACGGCGCAGGCGCTCGGGTTCGCCGGGTGGCCGGCGCTCCAGCAGGAGCTGCGGGCGCGCTACCTGTCCTCGCTGAGCGCCGGCCAGGTGGCCGCCGAGCACCGCGGCACCGGCTCGCCCAGCTCCCGCTCGCTCCGGCGCGACCTGGACAGCCTCGCGCTGCTGAACCGCCGCTTCGACGAGCGGGTCCTGCTCACGATCGCCGAGGCCGTCGCCGCGGCGGGCCGTACCGTGATCGTCGCCGACGGCAGCTACGCGGCCGTCGGGCTGGCCCTGGCCCACAACGCCCGCCTGGCGGGCTATCCCGTCACGGCCGTGACCAACGGCGACGCGGAGCTGGCCAACGCGGTGGCCGCGCTCGGCGCCGGGGACGTGCTGGTGGCGATCAGCTTCTGGCGCCTGTACGAGAGCACGGTCCTGGCCGCGAACGTGGCCCGCGCGCAGGGGGTGCGGGTGTTCGCCCTCACGGACGCGGCCAGTCCCGCGCTGGCCGAGGCGGCCGAGGAGGTGGTCATGGTGCCGGCGGAGGGGGAGGCGTTCTTCCCGTCGCTGACGGCGGGCATGGCGGTCGCCCAGGCGCTGGTCACCCAGCTCGCCGCCGTGGACCCGGCCCGTACGGGCGCCTCGATCGAGGCGGCGGAGGCCATGTGGACCCGCTTCGGCCTGCTGCACCGCCGCCCGGCCACCCCTAACCACCCCAGTTAGTTAAGTGAGCCTTGCCTATTCGAGAATGCCTGTAACAAAATCGATCGCAGGCGGAAACCCTCGAAGCGCGGAGGCTCACCCATGACGATCACCGCCGAACCGGCGGCCCCCGTGGCGGCACCGCCCGAGGACAGCGGGCCCGCTCCCGACCGCGCCGCGTTACTGGCGCTGCTCGCCCCCATCCGGCCGAGGCTGGTCGCCGCCGCCGTGCTCCAGGTGGTGTACGCCGTCTCGGCGCT
Source organism: Nonomuraea jabiensis (assembly GCF_014204795.1). GTDB lineage: Bacteria > Actinomycetota > Actinomycetes > Streptosporangiales > Streptosporangiaceae > Nonomuraea > Nonomuraea jabiensis. Next base: position 6,085,415 of record NZ_JACHMB010000001.1, read on the forward strand.
CGTGCCGTTCGTGTGCGTGGCCGAGCTGGCCAGGGTGCTGCTCGGCCCGGCCCCCGAGACCGGCCGGGTCTGGCTGATCGCCGGGATCGCGGTGGCCGGGCTGCTGGTCAGGTTCACCTCGTTCGGCCTGGCCGGGGCGATCACCCACTTCGCGGACGCCGACCTGCAGCTCCACCTGCGCCGCCGGATGGCCGCGCACCTGTCGCGGGTGCCGCTGGGCTGGTTCGGCGAGCGCAACTCGGGCCAGGTCAAGAAGGTCCTGCAGGACGACGTGCGCGAGATGCACCACCTCGTCGCGCATGCCCTGCTCGACCTGCTCGCGGCCGTGGTGACCCCGCTGGCCGCGCTCGCCTACCTGCTGTACGTCGACTGGCGGCTCACGCTCGTCGTGCTCATCCCCGTGCCGCTGTTCGCCGCCGCGTTCGCGGTCATGATGCGCGGCTACGACGAGCAGATGCGGCGCTGGAGCGAGGCGAACACCAGGATCAGCGCCGCCGTGGTCGAGTTCGTCCAGGGGATCGCGGTGATCAAGACGTTCGGGCAGGCCAGGCGCTCCTACCGGCGCTTCGCCGAGGCCGCCGACGACTTCGCCGAGTTCTTCGGCGCCTGGGTGCGGCCCATGCTCAGGCTCAGCGGCGTCTCGAACGCGCTCATCTCGCCCCCGACCATGCTGCTCGTGGCCACCGCGGGAGGCGTCGTGTTCGCCGCGAACGGCTGGCTGGCGCCGGTGGACGTGCTGCCGTTCGTGCTGGTCGGGGTGGCGCTGACGGCGCCGTTCCTCACCCTGGACATGGGTTCGATGCGGCTGCGGCGCGCGGCCGAGTCGGCCGGGCGGGTGGCCGCGCTGCTGGCGACGCCGCCGCTGCCCGAGCCGGCCGAGCCGACCCGCCCGCAGGGCCACCGGGTGGAGTTCCACGACGTGTCGTTCTCGTACGACGGGAGCACGCCGGTGCTGCGCGAGGTGAACCTCACGCTGGCGCCCGGCACCGTGACCGCGCTGGTGGGGCCGTCGGGCTCGGGCAAGTCCACGCTGGCCAAGCTGCTGCCCCGCTTCTACGACCCCGGCTCGGGCCGGGTGACGGTGGGCGGCGTGGACGTGCGCGACATCGGCTCCGCCGAGCTGTACCACCACGTCGGCTTCGTCCTGCAGGACGTGCAGCTCCTGCGCGCGTCCGTCGCGGACAACATCGCGCTCGGCCGCCCCGGCGCGGGACGCGAGGAGGTCGAGCGGATGGCCCGCGCGGCCCAGATCCACGATCGGATCACGCAGCTGCCGCGCGGCTACGACTCGGTGATCGGGGAGGACGCCCACCTGTCGGGCGGCGAGGCGCAGCGCGTGTCGATCGCCCGCGCCCTGCTGGCCGACGCGCCGATCCTGGTGCTGGACGAGGCCACCGCGTTCGCCGACCCGGAGTCGGAGTCGGCCATCCAGGACGCGCTGTCCACGCTGGTGGCCGGGCGCACGCTGCTGGTCATCGCCCACCGGCTGGGCACGATCACGGGCGCCGACCAGATCGCGGTGCTCGACGGCGGCCGGATCGTCGAGCGCGGCACCCACGACGAGCTCCGCGCGGCCGGCGGGCTCTACGCCCGGCTGTGGGCGGCCCACGTACGCGACGACGATCGGGATTGGACCCGGGCATGATCGGAGAACTGGGCGCCGTACTCGGCCCCGAACACGGCGCGCGCCTGCGCCGCAGCCTGCTCGCGATGATCGTGTACGGCGTGCTGCAGGGCGCGTCGTTCGCGATGCTCGTGCCGGTGCTGCGCGCGCTGCTGTCCGGCGAGGCGGCCGGAGCGTGGCTCGCGGCCTTCGCCGCCGTGGTCGCCGCCACCGCCGTCGCCTCCTACGTGCAGTCGCAGTACGGCTACGCGGTCGGCCTGGCCGCCCTGCGCACGCTCTACCACCGGATCGGCGACCACGTGGCCGGGCTGCCGGTCGGCTGGTTCAGCGCCGACCGGGTGGGCCGGCTCGGGCAGCTCGCGGGCAAGGGCGTCATGGACGTGATGAGCGTGCCTGCCCACCTGCTTCAGGTCGTGGTGACCTCGGTGACCGCGCCGGCGACCGTGCTGGCGTGCATGTTCGTCTTCGACTGGCGGCTGGGGCTGGCGGCCCTGGTCACGGCGCCGTTCCTGTGGCTGGCCTTCCGCTGGACGCAGACCCTGGTGCAGCGCAGCGACACCGCGATGGACGACGCGGGGGCCGAGGGGGCCGACCGCGTGGTGGAGTTCGCCCGGCAGCAGGCGTCCCTGCGGGCGTTCGGGCGCACGGCGGACGGCTACGACCTGCTCGACGGCGCGCTGGTGCGGCAGCGGTCGGTGCTGCGGCGCCTGCTGCGGACCACGCTGCCCGGCCTCGGAACGGTCGCGCTGACCGTGCAGCTCGCCTTCACCGCGATCCTGCTGGTGGGCTGCTCGCTGGCGCTCGGCGGCGCGGTGGACGTGCCGGAGCTGGTCGGGGTGCTCGTCCTGGCCGTGCGGTTCACCGAGCCGCTGCTGGCCGCCGCCGACGTGGGCGGGGAGCTGCGCATGGCACGCGGCGCGCTGCGGCGCATCCGCGACGTCCTGACCACGCCGCCGCTGCCGTCCGTCGGGACGGCGCGGGCCGGCGAGCCGTCGATCGAGCTGGACGGGGTGAGCTTCGCCTACGACGAGCGGCCGCTGCTGCGGGACGTGAGCTTCACCGTCGCGCCCCGCACGGTGACCGCGCTGGTCGGGCCCTCGGGGTCCGGCAAGACCACGCTCACCCGGCTCATCGCCCGCTTCTGGGACGTCTCCGCCGGATCGGTCCGGGTCTGCGGGAACGACGTGCGCGACTACGCGCCCGAGGACCTGATGGCCCAGCTGTCGATCGTGTTCCAGGACGTGTACCTGTTCGAGGGCACGCTGGAGGACAACATCCGGCTGGGGCGGCCGGACGCCACGGACGAGGAGGTCCGCCGGGCGGGCCGGCTGGCGCGGGTCGAGGAGATCGCCGAGCGGCTGCCCGGCGGCTGGCAGGCGAGGATCGGCGAGGCCGGGGCGACCCTCTCCGGCGGCGAGCGCCAGCGGGTGTCCATCGCCCGCGCGATCCTCAAGGACGCGCCGATCGTGCTGCTGGACGAGGCCACCGCCGCGCTGGACCCGGAGAACGAGTCCGCCCTGATGGACGCGCTGGCCACGCTCGCCCGCGACCGGACGCTGCTGGTGATCGCGCACCGGCTGACCACGATCGCCGCCGCCGACCAGATCGTCATGCTGGAGGGCGGCGTGATCACCGAGCGCGGCACCCACCAGGAGCTGCTGGAGGCAGGCGGCCGGTACGCTGCGTTCTGGGAGGAACGCGCGCGGGCCCGCGGCTGGCGCCTCGTACGCGCCTGACCGGTGGGCGGCGCGACGTGATCGACACGCGCCTGACCGATGGGCGGCGCGACGTGATCGACGGAGGCAGGGGGCTCGATGGGTGAGGAGACGACGGCGCGGGAGTGGCGCGTGCTGGGCCGCCCGCGCGGCCGCCCGCCGCGCATCACCCGGCCCGACATCGCCGACGCCGCGCTGGCCGTCGGGTTCGACAACCTGACCCTGGCCACCGTGGCCGACCGCCTCCGGGTCGCCCACTCGGCCCTCTACCGTCACGTGGCCGACCGCGAGGAGCTGGTCATCGTGGCCATCAACCGCGCGATCGGCAAGGCGGACTGGCCGGAGCCGACCGGCGAGTGGCGCTCGGACCTGGAGGCGCAGGCCGGGGCGCTGTGGGCGCTGCTGGAGGCCCACCCCGGCCTGATCAAGGAGTTCCTCAAGCTCAAGCGCTTCCCCGACGAGGTGATGCACCGCTTCGGCGCGGCCGTCCAGCGCCTGATCGGCTACGGGTTCACGGTGGAGGACGCGTTCCTCGCCGTCGACACCGTCTTCGACCTGGCGATCGACGTCTTCGGCAGGGGCCAGCAGCTCGACGCGCCCGCGGGCGGCTCCGCCGGCCCGGCCAGGGTCCGCGACGGCTCGGCCGACGCCTGGGCCGAGGCGGTCGGCCCCGAGGTGGCGCCCGTCATGCGGCGGGCGCTGTCAGAACCGGCCGCCGTGTGGTTCAACCGCAAGCTCGGCCTCGTCCTGGACGGCATCGCGGCCGGTCTGGCCCCCTAGAAAGTCACAACCAGCTCGCGCGGACGCTGGTCGCCGGCGCGTCGTCCGGCGGGGTGGCCAGGGCGCCGGAGTGGACGCCGTCGAGCAGGCGGGCGACGGTCTCGACGATCTCCTGGGCGCGCTCGCGCAGGCCCGCCACGTCCGCCGGGCTCACCTCGCCGCGGTCCACGCCGACCTCGTCGAGCACGCCCTCCAGGTCGGCCAGCCGGCTGCTCAGCCACTTCAGCGGCTCGCCGGACAGCTCCTTGTCGAACACCCGCCGCCCCGGCTCCCACCCGTCGATGCCGGGGTGATGGTGGGTGCGGTCGAAGCTGCCGGGCGTGCTGTTGACCGATTCCAGCAGGTCCACCCGCCAGAGGGGGCGTTCGACGGTGATGGGGCGGGCCGAGTAGATCGACCCCTTCAGCTCGCCGGGATCCAGCTTCCGCAGCTCCAGGCGTACGCCCCGCTCGGCGCCCTCCTGTCCCTTGATCGGGTCGGGGTCGAGGAAGTAGATGTCGCTCACTGCCACGCCGATCCGGTCGAAGCCGAAGACGTAGAGCATGGGGAACCACTCCTTCATGAAAGCCGGGAGTCGGGGCCTTCATGGACGTACCCACTTGAAGCGCGGACGATCGCTCAGTGGAGCCGGTAGCCGATCTGCCCCGCCGGTTCGGCCGGGCCCCGGCTCAGCAGCAGCGTGCCCAGCCAGATGAGCGCCATGCCGACCGGCGTCAGGGCCGGCTCCAGCAGCCCCCCGATCAGCACCGCCACGCCCGTGGCCGTGACGGCCGCGCTCAGCACCGTGACGCGGTGCAGCACCGCGAGCACGGACGCCAGCGCGACCAGGGCGGCGAAGGCGGCCCCGTAGACGAACGGCTCCCACGCCGCGACGCGCGGGCTCTCGAACCTGTTGTAGAGGTCGACGGCGAGACCGATGGCGTTGGCGGCCGTGCTGAGCAGCGCCATCGCCGTGGCGACGTCCGCTGCCGCCCGCCACCCGCCCGTCACTGGCCCGGCCATGCGGCGCAGCGCCAGGAGCATGACGCCGAACATCAGGAACCCGGCCAGCAGGACCGCGTGCGCGGCCGCCCACCACGGCCCGCCGACGGCGTCGGCGCCCGGGAGGCGCTTGAGGAGACTGCCGGCCAGCAGCGCGGCGGGGGCCGCGGTGAAGGAGATCTGGGTGAGGCGGTTCATGAGGCCCACGATGCCCCGTCGGGTCAGGGGCGCTCATCGGTGATCGCCCCTGACTTTCCCCTGATCTCCCCGTCAGGCGAAGTAGCGCAGCCAGACGTACGCCCAGGCCATCAGGGTGCTGATGACCGTCACGACGATGCCGTACCGGGTGAACTGCCAGAAGGTGATCTTGTGGCCGGACCGCGCGGCGATGCCGAGGGCCACCACGTTGGCGCTGGCCGCCACCGCCGTGCCGTTGCCGCCGAAGTCCGCGCCCAGCGCGAACGCCCACCACAACGCCTGGCCGGTGCTGGGGTCGGGGATCTGGGCGACCACGCCCTCCACGATCGGGGCGGTCGTGGCGACGTACGGGATGTTGTCGAAGAACGCGCCCAGCACGCCCGAGCCGAACAGCAGCGCCGTCGCGGCGACGAAGTAGTCGTCGCCCAGCGCGTCCAGGGCCCACGTGCCGATCGCCGCGATGACACCCGTGTGGACCAGGCCCGCGACCATGATGAACAGGCCCATGAAGAAGACCAGCGTGGACCACTCGACCTCGCGCAGCACCTCGTTGACGTCCGTGCGCGAGACCATCAGCATCACCCCGGCCCCCACGAGGGCCACGATCGACGGGTCCACGTGAGCCACCGCGTGCAGCGCGAACCCGGCGATCACCAGGCCCAGCACCACCAGGCAGCGGGTCAGCAGCCGCGGGTCGGTGATGGCCCGCCGCTCGTCCAGCGCCATCACCGCCGCGGCGTGCCCGGCGTCGTAGTGGAACGACCCCCGGAACAGCACCCGCGTGAGCAGCACGAACACGGCGAAGACGACCACCACGATCGGCGCCATGTGGACCAGGAAGTCGTTGAACGTCAGCCCCGCCCGGCTGCCGATGATGATGTTGGGCGGGTCACCGATGAGGGTCGCGGCGCCGCCGATGTTGGAGGCCAGCACCTCCGCGATGAGGTACGGCTGGGCGGGGATGCGCAGCCGGTCGCACACCATGATGGTGACCGGCGCGACCAGCATGATCGTGGTGACGTTGTCGAGGAAGGGCGAGGCCACGGCGGTGATCGCCATCAGCATGACCATCAGCCGGTACGGCCTGCCCTGCGACCGCTTGGCGGCCCAGATGGCGAGGTAGTCGAAGACCCCCGTCTGCTTGATGATCCCGACGATGATCATCATGCCGAACAGCAGGAAGATGACGTTCCAGTCGACGCCTTCGTGCTCGGAGAAGAACACCTCCGCGCCGGGGACGAGGCCCAGGACGGCCATCAGCCCGGCGGCGATGAGCACCACCTTGACCTTGTCGGCCTTCTCCGTGGCGATGAAGAAGAACGCGACCAGGAAGATCGCGAGGGCTACGAATGCGCTCATCCGTCAAGCCCCGGCGGCCCGGACCGGGCGGCGGGGCATGACGGTACAAGGTGGGATTGGCGGCACACGGCTATCGACCTCCGGAGTCGAACGGTTTCTGGCTTGGTGAGCCGCCGCTCCAGGATGATCGTCTCGTGCGCGCGCCGCATCGAGGTCATCCTTCGCGGGCGGCGGCTCCGCTCCAGTCTCGTCGTCCGGGCGGGCCCGGCACCATCGGGTCCAGCACCCATCTGGGGAGGGTCGGAGCATGTAGGGGCGTCGCGCAGGATGGGGGTCAGGCCGGATCGACAACCGTACCGGGAGACAAAGAGGCTGGTGAAATGACCGAGGGGGCGAAGAGAACGACCAGGAGCCCGGCGCAGGCGCTGTTCCGGCGGCTGTTCATGATCAATGGGCTGGTGTTCGCGGTGGCCACGCTCGTCCTGGCGATCTCACCGGCCACCGTGTCCGCGCCGCTCGTGCTGGCCGAGGTGCCGGTGCTGATCGTGGGCCTGGCGCTGATGCTGGCGGCCAACGCGCTGCTCCTGCGCCGCAGCCTGGCCCCGCTGGACGCGCTGACCACGCTCATGCAGCGGGTGGACCTGCTGCGTACCGGTGACCGGCTGCCCATTGGCGGCAACAGCGACCTCACCCACGTGATCGCCACGTTCAACGCGATGCTCGACCGCCTGGAGGCCGAGCGCAGCGCCAGCAGCGGCCACGCCCTGGCCGCCCAGGAGGGCGAGCGGCGGCGCATCGCCCGCGAGCTGCACGACGAGATCGGCCAGAGCCTGACCGTGGTGCTCCTCGGCCTGAAGCGGGTGGTCGACCGCGCGCCCGACGACCTGCGCGAGGACCTGCACGGCGTGCAGGAGACCGTGCGCGCCAGCCTCGACGAGGTCCGGCAGGTCGCCCGCCGGCTGCGGCCCGGCGTGCTGGAGGACCTCGGGCTGCACGCCGCCCTCGCCGCCCTGTGCAGCGACGTCTCGCAGATGAGCGGCGTCCAGGTGGCCCGCGCCGTCCAGCACGACCTGCCCGAGCTCGGCGCGGACGTCGAGCTCGTGCTCTACCGGATCGCCCAGGAGAGCCTCACGAACATCGCCAGGCACGCCCGCGCCACGCGGGCCGAGCTGTCGCTGGGCACGCGGGACGGGCGGCTGACCCTGCGCGTCACCGACGACGGGCAGGGCGGCGCGCGCCAGGACGGGGCCGGGATCCGGGGCATGCGCGAGCGCGCCCTGCTGATCGGCGCCCGCCTGGCCGTCGACTCCCCGCCGGGGGAGGGCACCCGCGTCCACCTGACCATCCCGAACGATCGGAGCCCAACGCGGTGAGCACTGCCAAGACCAGGATCCTGCTGGCCGACGACCACGCGCTGGTCCGCCGGGGACTGAAGATGATCCTCGACGCGGAGCCGGACCTGGAGGTCGTCGCCGAGGCCGCCGACGGCGCGGAGGCCGTCGCGGCCGCGTCGGAGGACGCGGTGGACCTGGCCATCCTGGACATCGCGATGCCGCGGATGACCGGGCTCCAGGCGGCCCGCGAGATCTCCCGCCGCGCGCCCGGCATCCGCATCCTGATCCTGTCGATGTACGACAACGAGCAGTACTTCTTCGAGGCACTCAAGGTCGGCGCCTCGGGATACGTGCTCAAGTCGGTCGCCGACCAGGACCTGCTGGAGGCGTGCCGGGCGACGATGCGCGGCGAGCCGTTCCTGTATCCGGGGGCGGTCACCGCGCTCATCCGCGACTACCTGCAGCGTTCGCGCGAGGGCGAGCGCATGCCCGAGAGCATCCTGACGCCCCGGGAGGAGGAGATCGTCAAGCTGATCGCGGAGGGCAACTCGGCCAAGGAGATCGCGGAGACGCTCGTCATCAGCGTCAAGACCGTGGACCGGCACCGGGCGAACATCCTGCAGAAGCTCGGCATGCGCGACCGCCTCGACCTGACCCGCTACGCCATCCGCGCCGGCCTCGTCGAGCCCTGATCAGAGCATGCGCTGGATGACCTGCGGCACGGCCGGCACGTCGTCGTTGTCGATCGAGTGCCGCTCCTCGGCGCTGATCAGGCCGAGGCCGTGCAGGATGGCGGCCGACCTGCGCCAGAGCCGGCGGGCCTCGTCGCACTCGCCGCTCTCGCTCAGCGCCTGCCCGAGCCCCCACAGGCTCTCCGCCTCGACGTAGTCGCCGCCGTGGCCCGCGGCCCGGTAGCGGGCCAGCGCCTCGCGGTGGTGCGCGACCGCGCGGCCGGGGTCGCCCGCCAGCCGGTACGCCTCCGCGAGGTTGGCCAGGGCGATCACCACGTCGATCGCCGCGCCCGTCTCCTCCAGGATCGCGACCGATCGCACGCCGGCCTCGACGGCCTCGGCGAACCGCCCGGCCCGCTGGTAGACCAGCCCGAGATGGGTGAGGATGGCGCCCTGCCCGTAGCGGTCGTCCATGAGCTCGATGGCCTGCCGATGATGGTCGGCGGCCTCGTCGAAGCGGCCGGCCCCGCGGTAGGCGATGCCGAGGTGGTCGAGCAGGGCGGCCGCGCGGCGCTTGTTCCCCAGCCGCCGGTGGATGGCCAGCGAACGGTTCATGTGGGCGATGCCGACGATCTGGTTGCCCACGCACACGTGCGCCCAGCCGAGGTCGCCCAGGACCACGGCCTCGTCGAACGGCTCCGCGGTGTGCTCGGCGGCCCGCAACGCGGCTTCGCTGAGGGCCAGCAGCCCGCGCCAGCGGCCCGTGGAGTAGAGCGGGACCGCGAACGTCACCGCCAGCGCGACCCCGAGCCCGGCCGCCGGCGTGCCGCGCGTCTGGCCGACGGCCGCGAGCAGGTTGTCCTCCTCGGCGTCGACCCAGGCCCGCAGGTCCTCGTTCGTCTCCAGCGCCAGCCCGGGACGCGTGAGGGAGCTCGGGCCGACCTCGTTGCGCCACGTGTAGGCCGGCTTCAGCATCTCGATCGCCGTGCGCGCGGTGGCCAGGTGGTGGTGCAGCACGCGCTCCACGGCCTGCCGCCTGGCCGGCTCGCTCTCCTCCTCCGCCGCCCGCTCGCGGGCGAACAGCCGCAGCAGGTCGTGCAGGTTGTAGCGGTCGGGGGCGCGCTCCTGCACGAGCCGCGCGTCCACCAGGAGGTCGAGCAGGCGCTGGGCGCCTTCCTCGGGCAGGCCGGCCAGCGCGGCGGCCGCGGGCAGGCCGAGGTCGGGGCCGTCCAGCAGGCCGAGCAGCCGGAACATGCGCGCCGCCGCGACCCCGTCGGCGTCGGACTTCAAATCCTGGTAGCCGGCCTGGAAGCTGGCGCGCAGCCCCCGGTCGTCGGCCCGCAGCTCGTCGAGGCGGCGGTGGGCGGAGGCCAGCCGTCCGGCCAGCGCCGACACCTGCCACGACGGCCGGGCCCGCAGCCGGGCCGCGGCCAGGCAGAGCGCCAGTGGCAGGCCGCCGCACAGCCGGACCACGTCGGCCGCGGCGGCGGGCTCGGCGGCGATCCGCCCGTCGCCGACGATGCCGCCCAGCAGGGCCAGGGCGTCGCCGTCGGGCAGCACGTCCAGCGACACCTGCGTGGCGCCGTCGAACGAGGTGAGCATCCGGCGGCTGGTGATCAGCACGGCGCAGGTCGGGCTGCCGGGCAGCAGGGGCCGCACCTGCGCGGCGTCCCTGGCGTTGTCCAGGATGACGAGCATCCTCCTGCCGACGGTCAGCGAGCGGAAGCGGCCCGCGGCCTCCTCCAGGTCCGTGGGCACCGCCGACCCGGCCACGCCCAGCGAGCGCAGGAACCGCCCGAGCGCCTCGACCGGATCGACGGGGGCGACCTGCGGCGAGGCGCCGTGCAGGTCCACGTACAGCTGGCCGTCGGGGTAGTGGCCGGCCAGGGCGTGGGCGACGTGGATGGCCAGGGAGGACTTGCCGACGCCGCCGATGCCGCTGATCTGGCAGATCCGCACCGCGCCCGGCCCGTCGCCGGCCAGCGCCGCGCTCACCCGCGCCACCTCCTCGGCCCGCCCGGTGAACGACGCCACCGCGGCGGGCACCTCCGCCGGCACCGTGGCCCCCGCCCTGCCCTCCACTGGGCCCTCCACTGGGCCCTCCACTGGGCCCCCGGTGGCCGGCGCCGCCGGGGGCTCGGCTTCCGGCTCCTCGCGCAGGATGCGCTGGTGCAGCTCCTGCAGCTCGCCGCCCGGCTCGATGCCCAGCCCGTCGACGAGCCGCCGCCTGGCGTCGCGGTACGCCTCCAGGGCGGCGGCCCTGCGCCCGTCCTGGTGCAGCGCCGCCATCAGCAGGTACGCCAGCCGCTCCCGCAGCGGATGCTCGCCGATCAGCACCGGCAGCTCGGCCAGCGGCTCCCGGCACAGCCCGAGGCGCAGATCGGCCGCGATGCGCTCCTCGACGGCCGCGAGCCGCTCCTCCTCCAGCGGCCCGCCGAACGTCTCGCGCAACCACTCGCCGGCGACCCCCGCCAGCGGCGGCCCGCTCCACAGGTCCAGCGCCCGCCGCAGCAGCGCGCCCGCCTCGTCCTGGCCGGCCGCCCGCGCCCGCTCGACCAGGTGGCGCGACAGGTAGAGGTCGACCCGCAGCGGGTCGAGGTCGAGCCGGTAGCCGGGCGGGGAGGTGGCCAGCTCGGCGTCGGGGACCCCGGCCAGGACCCGGCGCAGCCGCGACACGTACCCCTGGATGGCGTTGCGGGCCGACGGCGGCGGCTCCTGGCCCCACACGGCCTCCACCAGCCGGTCGAGCGGCACCGTGCGGCCCGGGTGGAGCAGCAGCATGGCCAGCACCGAGCGCTGCTGCGCGGTCGAGGGCCCGAGTGACCTGCCGCCCGACCAGATCTCCACGGGCCCCAGCAGCCGGAACTCCGCACCGCCCAACGGCCGCCCCTCTCCGTGATCGGCTTTCACCTTACCCAGTCGGCGATCATCGTGGGCGGAACCGCCTCATCCTCCGGAGTCCACGCGGCGGCCGTTGATCCACACCTCGCGCAGCACGAGCCCCGTCACGCCGCGTACGACGTCGTCCTCGGCCATCTCCTCGAACACGCTGTCGGCCACCCGCACGCCCCTGATCGGGTTGCCCGGGTTGCCGATCAGGTTGAACGCCCTGGGCGCCCGCCCGGCCCGCAGGCGGCGCACGTCGATGGCGCCCACGTCGGGGAAGTACGGGCCGGTGTCCTTGTTCTCGTAGTTCAGGGCCACCTCGATCACCGCGTCGGCCGCCTGGCCCACCGTGATGTCCCTGAAGTACACGTCCCTGACGTAGCCGCCGCGGTCGGGGTTGGTCTTGACCCGGATCGCCCGCTCCAGGCGGGGGCTGCTCATCGTGCAGTTCCAGGCGTAGACCCAGCGCACGCCGCCGGTGGTCTCGCTGCCGATCGTCACGCCGCCGTTGCCGTCGCGCATCACGCAGGAGTCCACGAGCACGTTCATGGAGGGCGCGTTCACCCGGCGGCCGTCGGCGTTCTTGCCCGCCTTGATCGCCACGCAGTCGTCGCCCGTGTTGAACTCGCACCGCTCGATGAGCACGTCCACGCAGGACTCGGGGTCGCAGCCGTCGTTGTTGGGGCCGTTCGGGCTGTCCACGGTGACCTCGCGGATGGTCACGTTGGTGCACAGGACCGGGTGGATGTTCCACATGGGGGAGTCCTTGACCGTCACGCCCTCGATCAGGACGTTGCGGCAGCGGTAGAGCTGGATGAGGTTAGGGCGCAGGTAGTGGCCCGCGCCGAACACCCGCTCGGCCACCGGGACGCCCTGCTCGGCCATGGCCGCCAGCAGGTTCTTGTCGGGCCGCTCGGACGGCGGCGGGTCGCCCGACCAGTCCCACCAGTGCGTGGCGTCGGCCCGGCCGTCGATCGTGCCGCTGCCGGTGATCGCGACGTTCTCCCGCTCGTAGGCGTAGACGAACGGGGAGTAGTTCATCAGCTCGACGCCCTCGTAGCGGGTGTGGACGACCGGCAGGTAGTCGGCGGGGTCGCGGCTGAACCGGATCGTGGCGCCCGCCTCCAGGTGCAGCTCGACGTTGTCGGCCAGGTGGATCGCGCCGGTGAGGTACGTCCCCGCGGGCACGAGCACGCGCCCGCCGCCCGCCGCCGCGCAGGCCGCGATCGCCTGCCTGAAGGCGTCGGTGCACATCGCGGTCCCGTCGCCGACCGCCCCGTGGCGCGTGACGGGGAAGGTGCGGCGGGGGAAGCGGGGCGGCCTGATCCGCCGCCGGATCCCCGGCACCCTGGCCCAGCCGTCCAGGTCGGGGGCCGCCTCCGCCCGGCCGGCCGGCTGGGGCGCCAGCACGGCGCCGGCCGCCGCGGCCAGGAAGCTCCTGCGTGACTTCACGGTGTGCTCCTATCCATGGGCCAGGGAGATGCCGCGCCGCTCGACCAGCGTGTGCTCGCCGACCTGGTACGGCTCGACCCGCCGTACCGCCGTGTAGAAGTGGTGGGGCCGCCCGGCGTGGGTGACGAGCGCGGGCTTGTGCGCGTAGGTGTCGTCGGCCGAGCCCGGCGGGCCCACGTCGATGAGGATCTCGCCGCTCTTGCGCCAGGTACGCAGGTCGCGCGAGACCGCGAAGCTCTCCCGCGCGTGCCCGTCGAAGGAGAGCCCGAAGTAGAACATCACCCACCAGTCGCCGTCGCGCAGCACGCACGGGTCGGAGGCGAAGCGCTCGTCGAACTCGCCCGGGCCGCCGTGCGGGACGACCGGGCCGGGGTCCGGGCGCTCCCAGCGTTCGAGGTCGGGGGAGACGGCGTAGCCGATCTGCTCGCGCCAGCCGTCGTAGGTGCGGTTCTTGGCGTTGTAGAAGCAGTAGTAGAGGCCGTCGTGGCGCAGCAGCCACGACTTGTACAGGCCGCCGCGCTCCCACGCGCCGCCGTCCTGCGGGCGCAGCACCGACCCGACGTCCGTCCAGGTACGCAGGTCCTGGCTGGTCACGAACCCGATGACCGCCGCGCCCACCTCCATGCCCGCCTCGGGGTAGGCGTGGTACGTGCCGACCGCCCGGCCGTCCAGCCAAATCACCTGGCCGGGGGAGTCGAGGCGGTTGTCGCGGACGATCGACGTGAGCGCCGCGTTGTAGCCCCGGTACGGGTGCGCGGGGTCGCGCGGCAGGATCACCTCGCCCGGCGTCCACGACACCAGGTCCGCCGATCGGCTCAGCGCGGTCTGGTAGCCGGTCCCGTCGAAGCCGACGTACGTCATCAGGTATTCGCCGCCGTCGGAGCACACGAACGGGCAGTCCACGAAGAGGCTGTCGAACCTGCCCGGCTCCCGCGACCCCTCGACCAGCAGCCTGCCGGCCTTGTGCGGCGTCCTGACGCGGGCGGCGTCGTACGTGCCGATCACCGGCCCGCCCCGAACGTCCACCGCCCGGCCGGCACCTCGTAGGCATGGGCCCCGAGCTTGACCGCCGCGTCCGGCACCGCGTGCCGGGCGAGCCCGAGCTCGGGCAGCCGCACCTCGGCCGACGAGCCCGGCGGGACCGTCACGTCGAGCGTGAACTCACCGTCCGCGCGGGTCCAGGACACCTCGACCCCGCCGTACGGGGTGACGGTGCTCGCCCGCACCGACTCCAGGTCGCCGGGCGCGGCGGGCTCGATCAGCAGCCTGCGGAAGCCGTTCGAGCCGGGCGCCTGGCCGATGCCGCCGAGGCCGCGGTAGAACCAGGCGTCGACGGCGCCCAGCATGTAGTGGTTCTGCGACAGGCCCCTCGTCGGCCCGTCCCACGCCTCGGTGAGCGCGGTGGCGCCGTGCCGTACCTGGTAGCCGTAGCTGGGGTGGCTGGTCGAGGTGGCGAACGCCCACAGGGCGTCGTGCCGCCCCGCCCGGCCGAGCACCCTGAACAGGGCCGGCAGCGCGATCTCGCCGACCGTGATGCCGCCGCCCGCCACCGCCTCGGAGATCCGGTCCAGCGCCCGCTCGTCGGTGCTGACCCCCATGTCGAGCGCCAGGATCTCCGACGCCTGGCTGCGGGCACCGGAGAAGGCATGGGCGAACGCGGCGGTGATCTGCTCGGACAGGGCCCGGTAGCGCTTGGCGTCGTCGTCGCGGCCCAGCACGCCGGCGGCGCGGGCCATCGTGCTCGCGGCCCGCCAGTAGCCCCAGGTCGAGACCAGCGGGACGGGCGTCGAGTCGTCCAGGCCGATCCAGTCGCCCAGCCCGTGGCCCAGGACGCCGTCCTCGGCCTTGGAGGTGAGGTAGTCGACGTAGCGGCGCATCGCGTCGTAGTGCGTCTGCATCGCCGACGGGTCGCCGTACCAGCGGTAGAGCTGCCACGGGATGCGGACGATCGCGCCGCCCCAGTTGGGGTCGTCCCTGAAGGGCGCGTCGAAGACCAGGAACTCCGGCGCGATGTCCGGCACCAGCCCGTCCCCGGTCTGCGCCTCGGCGATGGTGACCAGCAGCTCGCGGTAGTAGGCGGCCACGTCGTAGTTGTAGGCGACGACGTCGAAGAGCAGGTGGGTCTGCTCCAGCCAGCCCAGCTTCTCCCGGTGCGGGCAGTCGGTGAGGACGCTGTACATGTTGCCCCGCACCGCGCGGTCGATGATCGTGTGGATGTCGTTGACCAGGGCGTCGGAGGTCTCGAACGTGCCGGTGGGGGTGTTGTCGGCGCGCAGCACGAGCGCGGTCACGGCCTCCGGGCCGACGTGCTCGGGCAGGCCCTGGACCTCGACGTAGCGGAAGCCGTCGTAGCGGAAGCTCGGGTGCCAGGTCTGCGGGCCGTCCTTGGTGACGTACGTGTTGAAGATCGGCGCGCCGGTGGTGGGCTTCGACTGGATGACCCGGCCGTAGTCGTCGAGCTGGTCGCCGGGCACGAGCCGCAGGCAGCGGCCGGCCGGGAGGTCCAGGCTCAGCTCGGCCCAGCCGGCGACGACCGTGCCGACGTCGAAGACCGGCGTGCCGTCGCCGGCGGTGAGCCGGGCGGTCGCGGGCAGCCGTTCGGTGACCCTGATGGGCGGGCAGGCGCGCGACCTGAGCACGTCCTTCGTGCCGGGGACGACGGTGGCGGGGCGCCAGCCGGCGGCGGTGCGGCGGGCGTCGTGGTCCTCGCCGCCGTACCAGTGGGAGCGCACGGTCGGGCCCTCGGCGGCCCGCCAGTCGGGACCCGTGACGAACCGGCCGAACGAGCCGTCGGCGTAGTCCAGTTCGAGCTGCGCGATGGCCCGCGGGGCCGCCTTGGAGCCGAAGAACTTCATGTACCGGTCCTGGTGCGGGAAGACGTGCGCGATCCCCGGCCCCAGCTCGACGCCGAGCGCGTTGCGGCCCTCGCGCAGCAGCTCGGCCACGTCGTGGGTGGCGTACACGACGCGCCTGGCGAAGTCCGTGTACGGCGGCTCCAGCACGGCGTCGGTCACCGGCGCGCCGTTCACCGTGGCGACGTAGACGCCGAGGCCCGCGACGTGCAGCCGGGCGCGGGTGACCGGCTGGGGCAGGACGAACTCGCCCTTCAGCAGCGGGAGCGGCCTGCCCTCGCCCGCTCGCGGGTTGCCCTCGTCGTGCCAGTCGGGGTGGGTGATCCACGAGGCCGTCCAGTCGTCCGCGCTCAGCAGGCCCAGCTCGAAGCGGGCCGGCGGGCTCCAGCCGGACCACCGGCCGCCGGCGTCGCGGATCCGCACCCGCCAGCTCGCCGCCGTGCGGGAGGTCAGGGGCCGCCCGCCGTACACCACGCGCTGGTCGGCTGACTCGACCTCGCCGGTGTCCCACAATCCGGGCTCGACCTGTACGTGGTAGCCGGTCTGCGCCGTGGTGCCGGTCAGCTGCCAGCTGAACGCCGGGCGGGTGAGCTCGATGCCGAGGGGGTCGATCAGGTCGCACGTTCGCAGGTTCGTCACCATGACTGGACTCCCTAGGTGATCTTGAGCATGTACGCGGCTTTCGTGGGTGGCGTCGGGGGCAGGTCGGCGTAGAGGGCCTCCGCGGCCAGCCGCCAGGTGACGGGGCCGTGGCCCAGGAGCTCGACCCTGGCGGGGCGGCGCTCCAGCAGCCGTTCGCCGGTGCCCAGGCTGGTGATGACGGCCGTCCCGCCCGCCGGCCAGGCGAGCAGCGTGGCGTACACCGCGTCGCCGCGCCGGGTGAAGCGGATGTCGCCCGGCCGGTAGGCGCGGTCGGCCTCGTTGTAGCCCTCGTAGCCCCTGGTCTCGCCCAGGCCGGTGGCGCCCTCGGCGGCGCGCTTCCACGGCGTCGTGCCGTACACGCCCTCGCCGCAGATCCGCAGCCAGTCGCCCACCTCGCCCAGCAGGGTGCGGGCGCGGGCGTCCACGGTGCCGTCGGCGCGCTGCGGGACGTTGAGCAGCAGGGTGCCGTTCTTGCTGACCACGTCGATGAGCGTGTGGACGACCTGCTGGGACGTCTTGCGCGGGTGGAACATCGGGTCGTCGTCCGAGCAGTCGAACCACTCGCCGTCGCTGGTGTCGAACTGCCAGGGGTACGGCTGCGCCGCGTCCAGCTGGCGGCGCTCGCAGTCGAGGACGACGGCGGTGCGGTCGGCGTCGGGGACGTCCTTGACGGTCACCAGGCCGCCGGTGAGGCAGGTGTTGTAGTAGTGGGCGAGCAGGTCGAGACCGCGCGTGCTGACCGGCTCCGACTCGACCACGCTGCCCGCGTCGAACGGCAGGCGGCCGTCGTCGAGGTAGACCAGGTCGGGGCGGTAGCGGTCGATCGCCTCGCGCACCCGGGTGTAGAAGCGGTCCGCCACCTGGGGCGGGGGCTTGGCGCCCGGGGCGTGCCTGGCCGGGTAGAGCTCGGCCGGGTCGAGGCCCTCCCACCAGGTGCCGGCGCCGTCGCCCTTGGTCAGCCCGCCGTCGTGCGGCTCGCCGGTGACCGGGTCGGCGCCGTGGGCGACGTCGAGCCAGCGCCAGGTCCAGTTGTTGTGGAAGCTGAGCCCGAACGGCAGCCCGGCCGCGCGGGCCGCCTTCTCCCAGGCGCCGACGATGTTGCGGCGGGGGCCGATGCGGGTGGCGTTCCAGGCGTGCTGCCCGGAGTCCCACAGGTCGAAGTTGTCGCAGTGGGCGGCCAGGGCGACGAAGTAGCGGGCGCCGGCGGCGACGTACAGGTCGATCAGCTCGCCGGGGTCGAAGCGCTCGGCGCGCCAGCGCGGGAAGAGGTCCTTCGCGCCGCCCGCGCCGTAGTGGGCGCGGTGGTGGGCGTGCTGGCGGTCGGCGCGGCGGCGTTCCCAGGGCTCGGAGGCGGGTTGCATGCCGTAGAGGTGGCGGGCGTACCAGTCGCCCGAGCTCGCCACGGACTGCGGGCCCCAGTGCGACCAGATCCCGAACTTGGCCTCTCCGAACCAGTCGGGGATGTGGTGACGGCGTAACGATTCCCAATCCGGCAGAAACCCTCGCATGGGCCCACCCATCTTATTCAAACGATTTAGGCGAAGTATATTTATTCAGTATCTGATGTCAATGCATGACGGGCTGGAAGGCGGGGGATCTTCGCGTATAGGGTTAAAACGTTTTGTCTCGGAGGGACGATGGTTGACTTCCACGAAGACCCCGGGCCGGGCTCCGGACGGCGGGCGCCACGCGCGGACTTCCTCTCCGACGCGCCACGCCTGTCGCTCAACGGCCGGTGGCGCTTCCGGCTCTCCGGCACGGCCGAGGGCACGGGCCCTTCGCTGCCCGACCCGGCGCTCGACGACACCGGCTGGGAGACGATCCGGGTGCCGTCGCACTGGGTGCTGGAGGGGCACGACCGCCCGCTCTACACCAACACCGCCTACCCGTTCCCCATCGACCCGCCGCACCTGCCCGAGGGCAACCCCACGGGCGACTACCGCCTGCGCTTCGACCTGCCCGTCGACCTGCCCGTCGGCTGGCCCGTCGGCTGGCCCGGCGGCAGGGCCGTGCTGCGCTTCCAGGGGGTGGACTCCTGCGGCACGGTCTGGCTGAACGGCTCGTTGCTCGGCCACTCGAAGGGGAGCAGGCTGCCGTTCGAGTTCGAGGTCACCGGGCTCGTCCGGCCGCGCGGCAACCTGCTCGCCGTACGCGTGCACCGCTGGTCGTCGGGCAGCTACCTCGAGGACCAGGACATGTGGTGGCTGCCGGGCATCTTCCGCGACGTGGAACTGCTCGCCCGCCCCTCCGGCGGCATCGACGACTTCACCGTCCGCGCCTCCTACGACGCCTCCGACGGCTCCGGCACCCTCCTCGTCACCGCCGACGCCCCCGGCCTGGTCGAGATCCCCGAGCTGGGGCTCGCGGTCGCCACCGGCGAGGAGGTCACCGTCCCCGGCGTCGAACCGTGGAGCGCGGAGCGCCCGCGCCTCTACCGCGGCACCCTCACCGCGGCAGGGGAGACGATCGACCTCCCGATCGGGTTCAGGACCGTCGAGATCGCCGGCGGGCGGCTGCTGATCAACGGGAGGCCGGTCCTCTTCCGCGGCGTCAACCGGCACGAACACCACCCGGAACGCGGCCGCGCCCTCGACCGCGACACCATGATCCGCGACATCGTGCTGATGAAGCGGCACAACGTCAACGCCGTGCGCACCGCCCACTACCCGCCGCACCCGGAGTTCCTGCGGCTGTGCGACGAGTACGGGCTGTGGGTGGTGGACGAGTGCGACATCGAGACCCACGGGTTCATCTACGCCGGCTGGGAGGGCAACCCGCCGGCCGAGCCGATGTGGCGCGACGCCCTCCTCGACCGGGCTCGGCGCATGGTCGAACGCGACAAGAACCACCCCAGCGTCGTCATCTGGTCGCTGGGCAACGAGAGCGGGAGCGGGCCGGCGTTCGGCGACATCGAACGGTGGATCCGGGCCCGCGACCCCGGCCGGCCGCTGCACTACGAGCGCGACCCGAGCTACCGGCACTCCGACTTCCACAGCCTCATGTACCCGTCGCTGGACGACCTGGAGCGCATCGGGCGGCGCGAGGAGGACCCGCCGGACGGGGTCGTGCCGGAGTCGGCCGACGACGTGCGCCGTCGCGGGCTGCCGTTCCTGCTGTGCGAGTACGTCCACGCCATGGGGAACGGGCCCGGCTCGCTGGCCGACTACCAGGCGATCCTGGAGTCGTACGAGCGGTTCTGCGGGGCGTTCGTGTGGGAGTGGATCGACCACGGGCTGACGGGGCACGACGCGCAGGGGCGCCCGTACTTCCGGCACGGCGGGGACATCGACCACCAGCCGAACGGCGGGCGGTACTGCCTGGACGGGCTGCTGTTCCCGGACCGCACGCCGTCGCCGGGGCTGGCGGAGCTGCGCAAGGCGATCGAGCCGGTCGGGATCGCGGTGGACGTGGGGGCGGGGGAGGTGGTGGTCGCCAACAAGCACGACCTGATCGACCTCGGGCACCTGGAGTTCCGGTGGTGGGTTGAGGTGGACGGCGTCCCCGCGTCGGAGGGGGGCGTGCTGCGGGTCCCCGGGTGCGGGCCGCGGGAGACGGTGCGGGTGCCGTTGCCGGCGGTCGCGGTCGCGGCGGATGGCGAGACGTGGATCACGATCGAGGCCGTCCTCGCCACCGCGACCGGCTGGGCGCCGGCGGGCCACGTGGTCGCCTTCACCCAGTCCCGCCTCGGCCCCCCGACCCCTTCGCCCACCGCCCTCGCTGCTCCCCAGCCGGCGGGCGGAACGGCGGATGGCCTTGCGGGCGGCCCGCTGCCGGGCGGCATCGCGAGTGATGCGGCAAGCGCCGTGGGCCGTGCGCCGGGGGGCGGTGGCGGGGTGCGGGTGGGTGGGGCGGTGTTCGATCGGCGGAGCGGGCGGTTGGTCCGGCTGCACGGGGTCGAGGTGGACGGGCCGGTGCTGGACGTGTGGCGGGCCCCGACCGAGAACGACCGCGGCCAGGGCCCCAGGAACGCGCTCGCCGCCGACTGGGAGGCCGTGGGGCTCGACCGCTTCCTGCACCGGACCGGCGCCCTCGAAAGCCCGGACGACCGCACGCTCGTCGTCCGCGGCCGCAGCGGCCCCGCCACCCGGACCCTCGGGTTCCGCACCACGTACACCTGGCAGTGGCGCGACGGCGCGCTGCACCTGCGGATCGAGGCCGAGCCCGTCGGCGACTGGCACGACACCGCGTACGGCCACCTGAGCGTGAGCCCGCCGCGCATGGGCGCCAGGTTCGCCCTGCCCGGCGGCTACACCGACGTCACGTGGTTCGGGCGGGGCCCCGGCGAGTCGTACGCCGACAGCCGGGACGCCGCGCGGGTGGGCCGGTTCGCGCGGGCGATCGACGCGCTCCAGACCCCGTACGTGGTGCCGCAGGAGAACGGCAACCACGTCGAGACCCGCTGGCTGGAGCTGTCCGGCCCGGGGCTGCCGACCCTGCGCGTGGACGGCGAGCCGCACCTGGACTTCACCGCCCGCCGCTGGACCAGCGAGGCGCTGCAGGCCGCCGGCAGGCCGCACGACCTGCGCGACTCCGGGCGCGTCTGGCTCAACCTGGACCACGGGCAGCAGGGCCTCGGCAGCGCCTCCTGCGGCCCCGCCCTGCCCGAGCGGTACCGGCTGCCGGTCCGCCGCTACTCCTGGTCGATGACGTTGACCGCCTGAGAGGATGTTTCTCGCATGACGAAGTTCGACTTCTGCCCGTGGCTGTACTGGGACCACGCGACCGAGGAGGACCGCCGCGCCCAGGAGAGCCACCTGGAGGAGCTGCGGACCAGGTTCGACCTCAAGGCGGGCAAGGTGTTCGTCTCGCCGCTGGCGGCCGTGCACGCCGACCGCCTGCGCATGGGCGACCACTGCTACATCGCGGCCCACGCGTACGTCACCCACGACGTCGTCATGGGCGACGACTGCACCGTCAACCCGTACGCCGTGGTGCGCGGGAACATCGTGCTCGGGAACGCCGTGCGGATCGGCGCGCACACGTCCCTGCTCGGCTTCAACCACGGCACCGCGCCCGACCGCCCGGTCTTCCGCCAGCCGACCACGTCGAAGGGCATCCGGATCGGCGACGACGTGTGGATCGGCTCGAACGTGGTCGTGCTCGACGGGGTGACGATCGGTGACCACGCCGTCGTCGGCGCGGGCGCGGTCGTCACCAAGGACGTGCCCGCCTGGGCCATGGTCGCGGGCAACCCGGCCCGCCGCATCCGCGACCGCCGGAGCCCAGCGGGCGGCGGGCCATCCGCGGCCGGCTCGGGGGGCGACCTGGAAGGGCTGCTCGCCGGGTTCGCCGCCCGCGCCAGGGAGCAGGCGCAGGACGTGCTGGGGCGCTGCTGGACGGGGGAGCGGTACGTGGACCGCCCGGATGCCCCGCCGACCGTGCGCGCCTGGTGCGACGCGGTGGAGATCGCCGACCTCCTCCTGGACGGCCCGCTCCCGACGCCGGCGCGGGAGGAGATCGTCGCGTTCCTGCGGGACCGCCAGGACCCGGCCACGGGCCTGGTCCCCGAGGTCGACGCCTCCGAGCCACCGTCGCTGGACGGGATCAGCGCCTATCACGTGCTCTGCGTCGGCTACGCCCTCGACCTGCTCGGCACCCGGTTCCGGCACCCGGTCCACGCCGTCGCGAACGTCGACTCGCAGCAGTTGATCGCCTCGCTCGACGCCCTCGACTGGGAGCGCAACGCCTGGACGGCGGGCTCGTGGGTGGACGCGTTCGGCACCGGTCTGCACCGCAACCTCGCCGACTTCGGCGTGCGCGGCGAGCTCGAGACCCTGTACGGGTGGCTGCTCACCCGCTGCAGCCAGGCCCACGGGATGTGGGGCGAGCCGGACCCGGACGCGGGCTGGCTGCAGGTGGTCAACGGGTTCTACCGGCTCACGCGGGGGACGTTCGCGCAGTTCGGGGTGCCGGTGCCGTACCCGGAGCGGGCCGTCGACACCGTGCTGGCCCAGGCCCGCGACCCGCGCTACTTCGGCCCGGACACCGGCAACGCCTGCAACGTGCTCGACGTCATCCACCCGCTGTGGCTGCTGGGCAGGCAGACCCGGCACCGCCGCGAGGAGGGCGCGGCGTGGGCGAGGGAGCACCTCGTCCGGGCGGTCGGCGGCTGGCACGACGGGGCGGGCCTCAGCTTCGCCCTGACCCGGGGGAGCGGCGCGGCCCGCACGCCGGGGCTGCAGGGCACGGAGATGTGGCTGGCCATCATCTGGCTGCTCGCCGACTACCTCGGCGTCTCCGACGCGCTCGGCTACCGCCCCCGGGGCATCCACCGCCCGGAGCCGGCGGCGCGCCTGCCCAGACCCGGCCGCTGACCGGCCGCGCCGAGCAGCACGCGCGGTTCGAGCGCGGCGGCCATCGCCCGGTGGCCCGCCGCGCTCGGATGCAGGTGGTCGCCGCAGTCGTAGCGGGGCAGCAGGCGGCGAGGGGCGGCGGGGTCACGCAGCGCCGCGTCGAAGTCGGCCAGCCCGTCGAACACGCCGCCGTCCCGTACGAACGCGTTCACCGCCTCCCGAGCCCGCTCGCCCCCGGCCGTGTGGTACTCCGCGCCCGCGAACGGCGGGAGCGTGCCGCCGATCACGGCCACCCCGGCGGCGTGCGCCCGCTCGACGATGCGCCGGTAGGCGGCGACCAGCGGCTCCGCCCGCGCCCCCGCCCCGAGGTCGTTGACGCCCGCCAGCAGGATCACGGCGCCGATGCCCGGCTTGGCCAGCACCTCGGCCGCCAGCCGCTCCTCGGCGTGGCGGCCCGTCCCGGCGGCCAGCACCCGGCCGCCGGACACGCCCTCGTTCACCACGGCGAGCGGCCACGACTCCAGCAGGGCCCGGTCGGCGAGGAGGTCCGGCCAGCCGTGACCGGTCTCGGAGCCGACCCCGGTCGTGATCGAGTCCCCGAGCACCGCCACGGCCGACACCGGCTCGGGCGCGGTGACGATCAACGCGTCCAGCCAGTGCCAGACCGCCACCCCCTCGACGTACGCGGCCCCGCTCTCGTCGGCGGCGTGGTCGCCAGGCAGCGACCGGTAGGCCGGGTCGTCCGGCGGGGCCGTGGCCCGGTTGCGGCCGGTCAGGACGCCGCCGTCGCCCCGCAGGTGCAGGCTGACGGCCAGGCGCTGCCGCGGCGCCACCAGGCCGGGCAGCGGGTCCCCGAGCGCGGTCGCGCCCGGGGCCAGCGTCGCCTCCGGCCGCCCGCCGAACGTCACCCTCCGGTTCGACCCCGGCACCAGTGCCGCCCCGGAGCGCGGGACGCCCACGCGGACGTGCCCGAACGTCACCGGCCGGTCCCCGAGCGCGTTGGTCAGCCGCACCCGCAGGCCAGTCCCGCCCGCGCCGGTCCGCACCAGGTTGCGCACCGTGAGATCGCGCAGCCCGGCCCCCGCCCGCTCGGCGGCGGCCGCCCACGTGGTCACCGGGCGGCCTTGCGTCATCGCTCCCACGCCGCGGTGAACTCGTAGCGGCCGGACGCGACCCGGCACACCAGCGCCTCGCCGTCGATTTCACCGGTCACGGGCGCCACCCGGCACACCAGTGCCTCGCCGCTGACCTCGCCGGTTACGGGCGCCACCCGGCACACCAGTGCCTCGCCGTCCCCCTCACCGGTCACGGGAGTGCCGGACTCGCGGACCGACGCCGGATCGGTGGTCGGCACGTACACCGTGGCCTCGGCCCCGGGCGGGATGCGGACCTCCAGCCGGAGCGTGTTCCCGTCCACCTCCCACCGGCTGGCCAGCCGCCCCAGCGGCGTGTCGTACGAGGCCGCGGCCCACCGGAGCCGCCCGCCGGGCAGCGGCCGGACGACCGGGCGGCGGAACCCGACGGACCCCTCCTCCTGCCCGATCCCCGCGACCCCGCCGTACAGCCAGGCCCCGACGGACCCCAGCGCGTAGTGGTTGAAGGAGTTCATGGCGACGGGGCCGAAGCCGCCCTCCTCCGTCCACCCGTCCCACCGCTCCCAGATCGTGGTCGCGCCCCGCTTGATCGAGTACCCCCACGACGGGTAGCGGTCGTCGTGCAGCAGCGAGTAGGCCAGGTCGTGGTGGCCGTGCGCGGACAGGACCGGGCCGAGCAGCCCCACCCCGGCGAAGCCGGTGGTCAGGCGTCGCCCACGCCGTTCGAGGTCGGCGACCAGGTGCCCGACGGCCGCGGGGACGAGGGGCTCGGGGATCAGGCCGTGCGCGAGGGCCAGCAGGTAGCCCGTCTGCGTGTCGCCCGTGACGCGGCCGTCCGCCGAGACGAAGGCCCGGACGAAGGCGTCCCCGATCCTCGCACGCAGCCCGGCGTAATGGGAGGAAGCGGCCACGTCGCCCACCACGGCGGCGGCCTTCGAGGTCAGCTCCGCGCTCAGCGCGAAGTACGCGGTGGCCATCACCTCGCGCGAGGTCCGCACGCCGGCCTGCAACCAGTCGCCGTAGTGGCTGCCGGTCCGGTTGCGCCAGATCAGGTCGGGGTTGTGGCGTTCGACGTGGTCCACCCAGCGCCGCATGCTGGGCAGGCTGTCGCGTAGCACCCGCTCGTCCCCGTACACGCGGTACAGGTGCCACGGGACGACGGTGGCGGCGTCGCCCCAGCCGGGCGTGCCGTGCCGCTCGGTCATCACGTGCGGGACCACGTCCGGCACCGCGCCCTCGTCGGTCTGCGCGCACCGCAGGTCCGCCAGCCAGCCGGTGAAGAACGCGGCCACGTCGGCGTTGTAGCAGGCGGTCGGCAGGAACACCTGCGCGTCGGCGGTCCATCCGAGGCGTTCGTCGCGTTGCGGGCAGTCGGTCGGCACGGAGACGAAGTTGCCGCGCTGGCTCCAGCGGATGTTGCTCATCAGCCGCCGCACCATGTCGTCCGAGCAGGAGAACTCGCCCGCGACCGGCGTGTCGGAGTGCAGCACCCGCCCCACGACCTCGACGTCCGCGTGCCCGCTGACCTCGACGTACCGGAAGCCGTGCACGGTGAAGCGCGGCTCGAACGTCTCCACCGGCGCCCCGGCCGCCACATAGTGGTCGGTGGCCTCGGCCGAGCGCAGGTTGGCGGTGTAGAGGCCGCCGTCGTCGTCCAGCGCCTCGCCGTGGCGCAGCGTGACCCGGGCGCCCTCCGGGGCGCCGCGCAGCACCAGGCGGACCCGGCCGGCGATGTTCTGGCCCAGGTCGACGATGGTACGGCCGCCGACCGGCCGGACGGCCACCGGGACGAGGTCCTGGGTGACGCGGACGGGCTCGGCGGCGGACGGGACGAGGACGTCGTGCGCGGTGTCCACGACCCCGGCGGGGGCCCAGGAGGTGTCGTCGAAACCGGGCAGGTCCCAGCCGGGCTGTTCGAGGCGGGCGTCGTACCACTCGCCCATGAGCAGGTCGGCGTGGCGCAGCGGCCCGGTGCTCTCCCGCCAGCGCCCGTCGGTGCCGACGACCGTACGGGAGCCGTTCTCGTGCTCGGCGACGAGCTGGACCAGCAGCTGCGGGCGCCGGCCGTACCGCTGCGCCTGCTGCCGCATGTCCCAGCCGAGGCTGCCGGACCACCAGCCGTCCGCGAGGATCGCCCCCACGCAGACGGGACCGTCGCCGGCCAGGTCCGTGACGTCGTACACCTGGTACGGCACGCGCTGCCGGTAGTCGGTCCAGCCCGGCGTCAGCTCGCCGTCGCCGACCCGGTGGCCGTTGACGCGCAGCTCGTACAGCCCCCGGGCGCTGCACGCGATCCGCACGGCGGTCGCCGGGGGCAGGTCGAGCACGCGCCGGAAGTACCGGGGCGCGGGCAGGCCCGCGGTGCGGGCGGAACGCGGCTCGCCCTCGTCGGTGGGCGGCTCGAACGGCGGCTCGGTCTCGGGATCGTGACCGATCCACGCCGCCACCCACTCGTCCTGGTGCATCACCCCGGTGTCGAACCACGACTCCGCCGCCCCGCCCGGCCCCGTCTCGATCCGGGTCTCGACCTTCCAGGTGTAGCGCGTGAACGACGCCAGCGGCGCGCCACCGTAGTCGGCGCTGACGTCCTGGCCCTCCACCCAGCCGCTGTCCCACACCAGCGCGCCACGCGCGTGGACCCGGATCCGGTACGCCTCCTGCGCGTCGCCGCGCCGGTCCGAGGCCAGCCGCCAGCTCAGCCGGGGCACGGGCGTGCCGATGCCGAGCGGGGTGGCGCGGTGCTCACAGCGCAGGTCGTACGGCCGCAGCGCCGCGCCGGCGGGCACCTCGGGCAGAGACCAGTTCACCATTCCCACTCCTTCGCCGGCCGGGCCGGCGTGTAGTCGCGCCGGGGCGCGGTCGGATGGATCTTGCGCCCGCTGTACATCGGCCGGGCGGTCCCCTCCGGGCTGATGCCGATCACGTCGTCACCCCGCCAGCGCACGCGGTACTCCCGTCCCGCCGCCACCTCGGTGGTCGCCGTCTCCGGCACGGGGAACGTGACCGTGACGCGCTCGCCCCGCCGAGGCGCGGGGATCGACAGGTAGCCGTCCGCCGCCCACGCCCCGGCCTGGGTCCCGTCGAAGCCCCCGCTCTCCCGGGCGACGCGCACCTTGGCGTACCCGGCCCAGTCGGGCACCCGCACCCGCAGCTCGCGCAGGTCCTCGTGGACGTCCAGGTCGACGCGGCCCTCGTGGGGGAGGTGGCTGAGCACGGTGACCTGCCGGGTGGCCCGGGTGAGGAGCAGGTTGACCCGGACGGCGCGGGGATCGGCGGTGACGATCGAGTTCCAGCCCCAGAACAGGCCGCGCACCCCCGAGCCGACGCAGCACGCCTGCACGTCGGCCGTGTGCCCGCGGCCCAGCTCCACGTCGCAGACGTAGTCGTTGGGGGCGCCGTACCCGGCGAAGGCCCCGCGTACCCGCTCGCCCACCCGCACGTGGGTGACCCAGCCCGGCTCGTCCCCCGACGCGTCGGGCGCGGACTCCACCCAGCTCAGGTCCAGGAGCTGCGACTCCACGAGGTGGTTGCGCAGGAACCGCTCCACCACGCCCCAGTACGCGGTGTGCCCCGACCCGGCCAGCGTGGTCCCGGTGCCGATCAGGTCCACCAGGGAGCAGCTCTCGTGCTCGTAGCGCTGGTCGGCCAGGTCGCCGGGCGTCCAGCCGAACGCGGTGGCCTGCCCGAGGGCCCAGTCGTAGGAGCGGCGGACGTACGCGGTCAGCTCGTGGTCGCCGACGTGGCGGGCGTAGCGGGCGAGCCCTTCGAGCGTGCCGAGCCGGGTGTGGAAGTGGGCGCTGCGGTACGCGCGGGCGGGGTTGAAGGAGCCGTCCTCGTTGAAGACGCCGCTCTTGTGCACGATCAGCCGGGCGAACCAGGCGCACAGCTCCAGCGCGTCCTCGTTGCCCGTCGCCTGGTGGTAGCGCAGCAGCGGCATGACGAGCCGGCCGCTGAACGAGGCCGGGTCGGGGGCGAGGTGCAGCGCGATCGCGTTCGGCGAGGGCCAGCCGCCGGGGGTGTACTCGGAGGCGGGGTAGAACCACACGTCCCGCTCCTTGATCGCGATCCGCTTGAGCGCGGCCACGTGCCGGTCGGCCAGCCTTCTGGCCTCGGGGTCGCCGTCGGAGACGTACCAGGTGGTGAGCGACAGCAGGACCGCCCGCTGGTCGATGAGGTTGGCGTTCGCAGGCCAGCCCACCTCGGGGCGGGCCAGGCGGTAGCTCAGCCCGTCGTCGCCGAAGAAGCCGATCAGCCGCCGCCTCAACCCCTCCTCCACCTCCCGCCAGGTGTCCTTGCCGGTCATGTGGCGGGCGAGCACGCAGGCGTCGAGGAGCCGTCCGTGGCTGGAGCCGTAGTCCCAGTCGCCGTGCCGCAGCGCCGCGGGGCGGGCCAGGAGGTCGGCGCTGAAGTACGGGATGCCGTCCATGTCCTGGTCGGGCAGTCCGGCCACCGCGTTCATCGCCAGCTCGGCCCGTTCTTCCAGCAGCACCGTGTCGGGGATTTGGGGCATGGGCGTCCCTTCGCATAGATATTCAAGCATGCATAGACGTCCCCTCAAGCCTCCTTCGTCCCTCCCGCCCCGTCAAGGTGCCGGTTGTGGTCCCTTCTCGCGCCCCTCCCGAAGGACGGCAATCCGGTCGGCGGGTGCCCGGATGCACGGCCGATATGGGCATAAATATTCGGCTCTTGTTGGATATATGGACCTGAGGCAGGATGAGCAGCATGAGCGATGATCGGATGTCTTCGGTCGTACGGCCCGGCCCCGACGCGGCGGTGACCCTGCGCCCCCTGGCGGGCGCCCGGGTCGAGGGCGGGTTCTGGGGCGCGCGGCAGCGGGTCAACCGCGAGGTCACGATCCCGCTGGGCGGCGAGCGGGTGCGCGAGTCCGGCGCGTTCGACAACCTCAGGCTGGCGGGCCCGCATCGCGGCAAGGTGTTCGCCGACTCCGACGTCTACAAGTGGCTGGAGGCGCTCGCCTGGGAGCGCGGCCGGGCCGACGACGACGACCTCGCGCGGCCGTACAAGGAGGCGTCCGAGCTGGTCGCGGCCGCCCAGTGCGACGACGGCTACCTGCACACCCACACTCAGCTCACCGGCGCCGGGCGCTACTCCGACCTGGCCTCCAGCCACGAGCTCTACTGCGCGGGCCACCTCATGCAGGCGGCGGTGGCGGGCAGCCGGGCGGTCGGCGACCGTACGCTGCTGGGGGTCGCCACCCGGTTCGCCGACCACCTGGCGGCGGCGCTGGCCCCGCACGCGCTCGACGGCCATCCCGAGGTCGAGATGGGCCTGGCCGAGCTGCACCGGGAGACCGGCACGCGCGCGTACCTGGACCTCGCCGCGCGCCAGGTCACCGCCCGCGGCCACGCGCTCATCCCGCTCAAGGGCCACCACGGGCCCGGCTACCGGCAGGACCGGGTGCCGGTGCGCGAGGCCGTCACGGTCGAGGGGCACGCGGTGCGCGCCATGTACCTGGCCGCCGGGGCGGCCGACGTCGCCGTGGAGACCTCCGACCTCGAACTGCTCGCCGCCCTGGAGCGGCAGTGGCAGGACATGGTGGCGACCAAGACGTACCTGACCGGCGGCCTCGGCTCGAACTGGTACGGCGAGGCGTTCGGCGGCCACCACGAGCTGGCCCCGGACACCGCCTACTGCGAGACCTGCGCGGCCATCGGCAGCGTCCAGTGGTCGTGGCGGATGCTGCTGGCCACCGGCGCGCCCGGGTTCGCGGACCTGATCGAGCGCACGCTCTACAACGCCGTCCTGCCCGGCGTCTCGCTCGGCGGCGACCGCTTCTTCTACGTCAACGCGCTGCGCGTGCGCGCCGGCGCCGACCCCGACGACCTGCGCTCGCCGGCGCGCGGCCGCCAGGACTGGTACGGCACCGCCTGCTGCCCGCCCAACGTGATGCGCCTGCTCTCCTCCCTCGACCACTACCTCGCCACCGGGGACGGCGACGGCGTCCAGCTCCACCTGTACGCGCCCGGCACCGTGCGGGCAGGCTTCGTGGTGCTGGAGGTGGCGACCGGCTACCCGTGGAGCGGCCGGATCGAGATCACCGTCAGGGAGACCCCCGACCGGCCGTGGACGCTCTCGGCCCGCATCCCCGCCTGGGCCGACGCCGCCGGCGTGGACGACCGGCCGGCCGAGCCCGGCACCTACCACCGCGTCCGCAGGACCTGGCGGCCCGGCGACCGGATCGTGCTCGACCTCGGGATCCGGCCCCGGCTGACGGTGGCCGTGCCCCGGCTGGACGTGGCCCGCGGCCAGGTGGCCGTCGAGCGCGGCCCGCTCGTCTACTGCCTGGAGCAGGCCGACCACCCCGGGGTCATCGTGGACGACCTGTGCGTGGCGGGCGCGGACCTCCGCGACGGGACCGCCGTCACCGGCCTGCCCGCCGAGGTGGTGCCGGTCATCGCGCGCGGCCGGGCCCACGTGCACCGGGAGGAGGACGGCGGCTTCCCCTACCGCACCGCCGCCGCCCCCCGCGAACCGGAGCACGCGGGCCCGGTCGACCTCACGTTCGTGCCGTACTACGCGTGGGCCAACCGGGGAGCGGGGCCGATGACGGTCTGGGCGCCGATGCACGGCTGACCGCCGCCCGCGCCCAGGCGGGTCCTACTCCCGAGGCGCGGCGGCCACCGTGACGCCGGCGACCGACAGGTCCTCGACGTTCTCCGCCACGTCGGCCCGCAGCACCCCCGTGAACGAGCTGTCCCGGATCGTGATCCCCCGTAGCGGCTGCTCGGGATAGCCCCGCAGCAGGTACGCGCTGCGCGTCCGGTCGCTGCGCAGCCCCGCGACGTTGATGTTGCGGATGAGCGGCGCCTCGTCGCCGTTGTGCCCGTCGCCGTGGTAGAGATCGATCGAGACCGCCTCCTTGGTCAGCTCGCTGATCTCGATGTCCTTGACGAAGACGTTCTCCACGAAGCCGCCGCGCACCGAGTTCGTCTTGATGTAGAGCCCGAAGTACAGGCCGGGCCCGCCCCAGCGGCAGCGGCGGACGAAGACGTTGCGGATCCCGCCGGTCGTGTCCGTGCCGATCGCGACCGAGCCGTACCGGTAACGCATGTCGCAGTCCTCGATCAGCACGTCCTCGCACGGCACCCCGACCCGCCGCCCGTCGGGGCCGCGCCCCGCCTTGATCGCGATGCAGTCGTCGCCCACGTCGAACACGCATCCCGAGATCACCACCGAGCGGCACGACTCGGGGTCGCAGCCGTCGTTGTTGGGGCCGCGCGAGTAGATCGTCACGTTCCTGACCAGGACGTTCTCGCAGCGTACGGGGTGGATCTCCCACATGGGGGAGCGGACGACGCGCACGCCCTCCACCAGCACGCCGCGGCACAGGTACGGCTGGATCAGGTTGGGCCGCAGGTAGTGGCCCGCGCCGAACACCCGCTCCTCGACGGGCACGTTCCGTTCGGCCATCCGCTGCAGCGCGGCCCAGTCCGCGGCCTCGTGCGGCGTGCCCGGCCGCCAGCCGAACTCCGGCGTGCCCACCCACGGCCACCAGTGCTCGGGCCCCGCCCCGCCGTCGAGCGTCCCGGCGCCGGTGATCGCGATGTTCTCCTGGCCGTAGGCGTAGATGAAGGGGGAGTAGTTGTAGCACTCGATGGCCGAGAAGCGGGTGTGGACGGCGGGGAGGTAGTCGGCGGGGTCGGTGCTGAACAGGATCGTCGCGCCCGCCTCCACGTGCAGGTCCACGTTGCTGAGCAGGTGGATGGCGCCGGTGGGGTACGTGCCCGGGGGCACCCGCACGTGCCCGCCGCCCGCTCCATGGCAGGCCTCGATGGCGGCGCGGAACGCCTGCGTGCCCGAGCCGAACTCGGTGACGTCGAACCAGCGGTCGGGGAACTCCGGCGGCCGAACCCGGTCCCGGAGCTCGTCGGCGTACCGCCACGCCTCTTCCTCCGTCATGTCACCTTCCTCATGCGCAGTGCGTGGTAGAGGGGCAGCGCGATCACCCAGGACGGGTTCCACGTGTTCGCCTCGCCCTTGCGCTGCCAGTTGGTCTGGAAGAAACCCTCGCCCTGCTCGCCGGGCGTCTGGAAGCCCCAGTCGCCGGGCTCGCGGCAGATGCCCTGGCCCATGGCGTGCAGGATCGTCTCGGCCCTGGCCGCGTACCGGGGCCTGCCGGTCATCAGGCCGAACTCCATCAGCTCGGAGGTCGGGAAGAACACGTCGAGGTGGTGGTTCTGCACGCTGACCGACGGCCAGCCGCACGCCCTGAACCCGCGCCGCCCGAACGTGCTGCCCGCGTCGAACTCCGGCGACCACACGTAGACGAACGTCAGCAGCCAGTCCGCCGCCGCCTCCGCCCACTGCGCGTACAGGTCGCGGCCGGTGAGCCGGTAGAGCTCGAAGGCGGCCAGGAAGTAGTACATCCCGGCCTCCTTGTCCTCGCCGGAGGCGTCCAGCGTGGCGTGCGCGAACGGCCGCTCGAACGTGGCCGCGTGCAGCCGGTAGTAGCGCCCCAGCACCTCCTCGGCCCGCCGCAGCCACACCCGCTCGCCGCTCAGCCGGTACGCGCCCAGCATGGCCTGGACGCAGGCGATGCCGGCCGCGCTGACCATGGCCGAGAACGGCCGCCCGTCCGGCGTCCAGCCGATCGGGACGATGCCCTCCTGGAGCCTGGTCCGCCAGAAGAAGGCGGCGGCCTCCTCCACGGCCTCCTCCCACGCGGGCGGGACCGGCAGCCCCGCCTCCCTGAAGTGCAGCGCGATCCCGGCCAGGTCGGCGACCGTCTCGCCGTGGGCGCGGCTGGAGACGAAGTCCGCGCCGCCCTTGCGGAAGGTCTCCCACCGGCCGTCGTCGAGCAGGTACCGGCCGTGCCGCAGGCCCGGGGTCCGCGTCCGGCTGCCCTCGACGTAGAAGTCCGCCGCCCGGCGGGTCCGCTCCGGCCGGCCGAGCAGGGCGTCGCACAACGCGAGCTTGAGGCACTGGCCGGTCCAGCCGTACAGGTACGACCGGGGCCGCCCGTGGCGGGTGCCCTCGTAGGCGAGGTAGCCGTGGCCGGTCCAGCGCGCGTCCATGGCGCCCGCCTTGAGCCGGACGATGTCCTCCCGGGCGAGCGGGCGGGCGCCGTCGTCCTCCTGGTGGAGCCGCGTGTGCACGAGCTTCCTGAAGCCGTGGCCGCGCGGCTCGACGGGGCCCCAGTCGAGGGTGTGCCTGGTGGTGATGCTCTCGCCCGGGGCCAGGGTCCGGTAGCCGATCGCGTCGTCCGCGACCTCGGCCTTGCTGACGTAGCAGACGTCGGGCCTGCCGTCGAACATGAGCACGCCGGTCATCGCCGCCACCGTCAGGCCCGGTTGCCTGATGACGCCCAGGGAGTCGTAGGTGACCTTGCCCTCCGCGTCGTGGCGGCGTTCGGGGTGGGCGAAGAGGCTGACGTACCGGCCGGACCAGGCGGCGTTGACGGCGGGGATGGGCAGGCGGTCCTGCTCGCACACGAACCCGCCGCCCGGCTCGACGCGGGGGACCCGGCGGTGGGGGTCGGAGGAGGGGTTGCCGTTGTAGAGGACGCCGGGCATGGTGACGTTCGCGTCGCCGGTGGGGAGGGGGAGCAGGAGGCCCGCCGCCACGTCGGTCACCTCGCGCCCGGAGTCGTTGTGCCAGGTGGCGGTGAGGGTGAGCAGGCCGTCCGGGGTGAAGGCCAGCTCCAGCCGGGCCCCGAGCGGCCCCGTCCGCGCCGTCACCACCAGGGCCTCGCCCCGTTGCGCGAGGTGGACGGAGCCCGGGTGCTCGATCCGCCAGGGGCGGCCGGTGGAGGCGGTGAGCAGGCCGCGCAGCGGCGCCCGCAGGTGCGGGCCGTCCGCGTCGCGGTGGCGTGGCCCCACCTCAGGGTCGTCCGCGTCGCGGTGGCGCAGTCGCACCTCGGGGCCGTCCGCGTCGCGGTGGCGCAGCCGCACCTCGGGGTCGTCCGCGTCGCGGTGGCGCAGTCGCACCTCGGGGCCGCCCTCGCCGGGCACCACCTCGACGACCTTCCCGCCGGGCTCGGTGAGGGCGGCGACGACGCCCGCTGCGACGACGCCCGGTGCGGGCGCCCGCCCGGGTGGCGCCGGCGCGGGCACCCGCCCGGGTGGCGCCGGGGCGGGCGCGCCGTTCGAGGGCGCCGTCATGGGCGCCGCCTGAGGCGGACGGCCTGGGCCCCGGTGGCCGGCAGCGGGACCGTCAGCGTCCCGCCCTCCTGGACCCCCAGCGAGCCGACCGTCATCTCCCACGTGTCGATCACCTCGACCTCGTACCGCCCGGCCGGCACCTCGTACACGCGCTCGGGGAACCGGTGCTCCCCGCAGTACTCCAGGTAGAACTCCCCGGGCACCTCCAGCATCGGCGCGTCCCGATCCCGGTACCGCGCCTGCTCGGGCGTCCCGGCGATCACCTCCCGCAGCAGTCCCAGCCGCGCCACGGCCGCGCCCGCCAGCGTGCCGCCGGCCTCCGACCAGGTCAGCCCCTCGTCGTCGAGGTACGACTCCCCGTGCGTGACGTACCGGCGCCGCACCGACCCGTCCCATGCCTGGGAGACGACCTCCTCGGGGGTCAGGCTGTGCCACGGATCGTCGGAGTCCCCCTCGTACCCGCACATGTCCATGAGCACCGGCTTGTGGTGGTCGCGCGTCCGCACCCAGGCGTCGCGCGGGCTGCGCGCGGCCACGCTGCCGTGCGTGAACGCGCGCCGCCACAGCAGCGGCGAGCCCGCCTCGGCGGTGATCGACAGCGGGTGGTGCCCGGGGTCCTCCTCGGCGACCAGGTCTGCGAGCCGTACCCAGTCGTGTTCCGAAATTTCAGGAAAAGGGGCGGGGTCGGCGGCCAGCGACCACCACACGTTCGCGTGCGCGGCCAGCCGCGGCACCACCTCCGCCACCAGGCGGGCCGCCGCGTCCACGTCCCCGATCCCGTCGGCGGGATGCAGCAGGACCAGCTCGGCCGTCACGCCGATCGCGTCCAGCTCCGCCACCCGCTCCTCCAGCGAGTCCAGCGAGCACCGCGTCGCGAACGCCGCCATCCGCACCCGGTCGAACGGCGACGACTCCAGCGTGGCCAGCGTCCGCGCCCGCCGCTTGGCACCGTGCAGGTGCCAGCCGAGCGCGGTGGTCGCCATCGAAACCATGATCACACCCTTGTCATTCGCAGCGCCAGGTACGGCCGGCCCGGCAGCCCGACGCGCACCCGGTCCCGGTGCACCCCGTCCACCGGGGTGATCGTCATGTTCCAGGCGTCGATCAGCTCCACCTCGTAGACCCCTTCCGGGAGCTCGACGGTCACGCAGGAGGGCCGGCGCCGCCCCAGGTAGCGCAGGTGCACGCCGTCGCGGCGGGCCTCCACGATCTTCCGTAGGAACGCGATCCTGGCCGGACTCTCCCCGTACAGCCCGCCGCCGTTGCCGATCCACGCCCGTTCCTGGAAGCCGGCCAGGCTCTCGCCGTGCCCCACGTAGCCGCCGCGTGTCACGCCCTCCCAGAACCGGTCCACCAGCTCGGCGCCGGTGATGTTGCCCCAGCGTCTGCCGATGTTCCCCTCGTAGGAGATCTCGTCGATCACCACCGGCTTGGGGCAGGCGCGCAGCCACTCGTCCGTCAGCGTGGCGTCCCAGTGCTGGATGCTCTGGTGGGTGATCCACGGCTTGGTGTTGTCGTACAGGGACGCCACCTCGTACATCCGGGTGCCGTTGTGGATGGACCGCAGGTGCTCGTACGGGTCCAGCCGCTGGATCGTGCGCAGAATGTCGTCCCAGTCGCGCACGGTCTTGGCGTGGTTGAAGTCGTACTCGTTGGCGGCCGACCACCACACGTTGCGGTAGGCGGCCAGGCGGGCGATGACGTGGCGCAGGTAGGCGTGGTCGGTCTCCCGGCCCATGTCCTCCACCCCGCGCAGGCCGCCGTCGTACGGGTGGAAGAGGATCACGTCGGCCTCGATCCCGAGGTCCCGCAGGTCGCGGATCCTGGCCTCCAGGTGGCGGAAGAAGACCGGATTGAACCGGTTCTTGTCCAGCCCATCGGGGTCCCGCCCGGCGAACGGCACCTCGGGGGGCGCCATCTGTCCCGTCGGCAGCACGCACATGCGGAGCTTGTTGAACGGCGAGGCCGCCAGCGTCCGCAGCGTCTCGCGCTCGCGCTCCTCGTTCATGTCGTGCGTCCAGTGGTAGCACGTCGTCCCGAACGGCAGGTACGGCGTCCCGTCGGCGTACGCGAAGTCCGTCCCCACGGCCCGCACGGGACCGTGGTTGCCGTTGGAGGCGGGCGTCACCTCGAAGCCGCCCGCGTGCCCGTCCAGCTCGCTCGCGTTGCTGACGGTCGTGAACCGCCACGGACCCACCGCGTCCGGCATGAACCGGACGCGGTAGACACCGTCGCCGTCGTAGAAGCCCTCGGCCTCCACGACGCGATTGCGGTAGCGGTACCGGGCCGACAGGCGCACTTCCGCGAAGGGGTTGCCGCCTGCCGGTCCGGCCAGCTCGATCTCGTGGACGCCCCAGCGCTCCACGGTCGCGGGAGAGGTCACCAGTCCTTCCCGGCGGCGGCCTGCGCCTTGATGTAGGCGGGGATGTCCTCCTGCTCGGAGACGGTCAGCGACTGCTCGGCCGTCATGCCGTCACGCAGCACGTGCTGGCGGAAGACCGAGTACAGCGGCAGGTCCCAGAACTCGGTGTTCTGGTAGTTCGTCACGGTGGCGTTCTCGCCCCAGTACACGGCCGAGGTGTCGATGCCGGCCAGCTCGGGGACGCTCTTGCCGAAGTTCGACACGACGTTGTCGGTCTGCAGGACGGCCTTGATGCCCTGCCTGGACAGCTCGGTCTGGGCCTCCTCCGAGACCAGCCACTTGACGACCTGCAGCGCCTGCTCCTTCTTCGCAGAGGACGGCGGGATGAACGCGGCCCGGGTGTTCGGCTGGTAGATCGCCTTGGAGCCGCGCTTGAGCACCGGGATGGAGGTGACCCCGATGTCGACGTTCTTGGCCTGCTCCTTGAACGACTCCTCGTCCCCGTCCTCGATGAACAGCTCGTTGCCGGCGTACATGTTCAGCCGCGACAGCGTCTCCACCGCCATGGCCAGGTGCCCCGGCCGGCTCATGTCGCCCTTGAAGAAGTCGGTGACGGTGGTGAAGTCGTTGCGCGGGATCTCCAGGAAGCGGTACAGGTTCTCCACGTACTGCTTCCAGCCGTCACCGCTGATGCTGACCTTGACCTCTTCGGGCTTCGGCTCCTCGCTCGTGGTGGGCTGGAACGGGTAGAGGCCGAGCTGGTTGAACTCCAGGTACTGGTCGGGGTGCTGCATGTAGCCCTTGTAGTGGTCCAGGCCGTCGTCCCTGGTCAGCTTCTTGGCCAGCTTGTACGCCTCGTCGTACGTGGTGCCGAGCCTGGGGTACTGCACCCCGAACTTGTCGAAGATCTTCTTGTTGTAGAGCAGCACGTGCTCGTCGATGAACAGCGGCACGCCGTAGATCCCGCCGTCGGAGCGCGACTTGACCAGCTCCACGCTGGCCTTGTTGAGCTTGCCCAGGTCGATGCCGGCTTTCTGGAGGTCGGCGGTGAGGTCGCCGACCCAGCCCATCGGCTCCAGGTCGCGGTCGATGCGGGACTTCGGGTCCTCGATGATGAGGTCGGGGGTGACGCCGGCGCTCTTGAGGTTCTCGTACCGTACGGGGAGGTCCCACGTCGCGTACTTGATCTTGACGCCGGGGAAGGCCGCGCGCAGTTTGTTCCCGATGACCTCGTCGAAGACCCTGGTCCCCTGCCTGTTCCCGTCGATGCTCGACTCGAACGGCTTGTAGTTGGCGGCGAAGATGAACAGCTCGTCGTCACAGACGCTGAACGGCTGGTTGTACTTGTTCGGCACGTCCTTGCACGTCGCGGCAGAGGCGTTCGCGGGGGCGGCGACGAAGGTCAGAGCGAGGGCGAGCAGCGCGAGCCCATGGGTCTTGCGGATCATTCGGTCTCCCCCTTGGAAGGCGTGTAGCTGCACTGGCGCACGACATTCCGCCGGACGCCGTTCTTGAATTCGGTGATCGTGTGTTCGGGCCAGTTCGACAGCAGGCCCACGGCGTCACGGAGGTAGGACTCGTTGAAGACGACGTGCCGGATGTTGTTGCGGTTGTAGGAATAGACCAGGTGGATGAAGCCGTCGCCGCTCTGCGTCAGCACCGGATAGGTGAACTGCGGCCCCGACTGCGCCTCCACGTCGACGGAGTTCTCCCAGGTGCGGCCCTTGTCGGGGGACAGCGACACCCGCATGGGGGAGCGGTGCTCGACCCAGGGGTTGTAGGCCAGCACCAGCTTGCCGTTGTCCAGCTTGAGCGCGGCGATGCGCGAGTTCGGGTTGCCGATGGGCTCGGCCACGGGGGCGCTCCACGTGCGGGCGAAGTCGGTGGACTCGCTCTTGTAGATCGCGCCGTCACCGGTGCGCATGTAGGCGACCAGGCGGCCCGGCTCGACCTCCACGACCGTCGGCTGGATCGAGCTCCTCGCTGTCTTGATCCAGCTCGTGTGCTCCTCCGGGTACGCCTTCCACGAGCTCATGTCCTGGCTGAAGACGTAGAAGCCGGAGCTGGACTCCGCCTCGTCGTAGATCGGCAGCAGCACCTCGCCGTTCGACATGCGGATCGGGTTGGTGCCGACCATCCACCCCCACTCCTTGCGGATGGAGGCCGGCTCGCTCCAGGTGCGGCCGCCGTCGTCCGAGGTGATCAGCCGGATGGGCGCCTGTTCCCAGCCGTGCCCCTCGATCGTCACGAAGAACAGGTAGAGGCGCTTGCCGTCCGACCACAGCACCGGGTTGCCGTCGGCCTTGCCCGGCTCGTCGAACACCACCTCGGGCTTGGACCAGGTCTTCTTGCCCACCGCCAGGCGCGACAGGTAGAGCGCCTGGTTGGGCGCGCCCTCCGAGGTGCCGCCGTAGTAGACGGTCAGGATGTCGCCCGCCGGCGCCTGCGCGATCGCGGCCGCGTGCACCTTGGGCACGTTCGGGTCGGGGGCGGCCACGTCCTGGCGGCAGGCGTACGAGCCGGTCGGCTCCACCCTCACCACGCCGCCGCCGTCGTCGGTGAGGTACGACGGGACGGCCACGGCCACCGCCAACGCGCCGTACAAGATGCTCTGCCTGAATCTCATGGCTGGCCAATCTCCAGATATTTGATGGTTTTCCGCAGGTAGGAAAAGGCGACGTGGAGGCGTCCATCGCCGCCGTCGACGACGCTCGGGTAGGAGTAGCCGAGCTCGTTCTGCCAGTACTCGGGGTCGGCGTCCTGCAGCACCCGCCGGTGCGGCCACCGGGCGCCGCCGTCCTCCGACACCGCGAGGACCAGCGGGGTGCGCAGCGCCTTCCTGCGCCGCTCCCCGTTCTTGGTCACCCATCTGAACTGGTCGCGCTCCAGGCTCGCGTCGTTGTAGACGAGCGCGAGCCGGCCATCCACCCTCGTGAGCTGGACGGAGGAGTCGTTGTTCGGCAGGTCGGTCCGTTCGGGAGCCGACCACGTACGGCCGTCGGCGGAGGACGAGGCGTGGATGCGGCCCGCCCTCCGGTCCCTGAACAGCGCGAGCAGCCGGCCGTCCGGCCGCCGCGCGATCGTCATCTGCACCAGGTCGCGGCTGCCGGGGACCGGGTGCTCGGTCCACGTGCGCCCGCCGTCCGCGCTGACCTCGACGACGCTGCGGTCACCGCAGGCCCCGCAGTGGTAGGCGGGCAGCAGCCAGGTGCCGTCGTCCAGGATCAGCGGCGGGTGCCGCACGAAGATCCCCGGCTCGGCGAGCAGCACCCGGGGTACGCTCCACGTGCGTCCGGCGTCCGCCGAGGTCCTGGCCACGACGTGCGCGCTCTTCTGGTCGTAAGGCTCGCTGGAGGTGTGCAGCAGCCAGAGCAGCCCGTCCGCCTCGAACAGCACCGGGTTCTGCTCGCTGCGCTCCGGGTCGGCGGCGATCACCTGGGGCGGTTCCCAGCGGTCGCCGGCCAGCCGCGACAGCACGACGTCCGTGCCGGGGTGGCCCTCCTC
Organism: Nonomuraea jabiensis; assembly: GCF_014204795.1. GTDB lineage: Bacteria > Actinomycetota > Actinomycetes > Streptosporangiales > Streptosporangiaceae > Nonomuraea > Nonomuraea jabiensis. Next base: position 6,125,223 of record NZ_JACHMB010000001.1, read on the forward strand.
GGGGCCGCTGAACCAGGTGCACAGCAGGTCGCCGCCCTGGGTGCGCAGCAGGTTGGCCGCGTGGTTGTCCGGGCCGTGCGGCGCGGGCAGCAGCGCCTCGCGCACGCCCGGAAGGTCCGGTGACGGCCGGATGACGCCGTCGAAGCGAGGGTCGCTCATGCCTTCACCTCCCGTACGTCGGGGTCCGGCACGCCGCGCAGCTCCAGCTCCTCGGCCAGGTGGCAGGCCACCCGGCGGCCCCCGACCGCGCGCAGCGGCGGCGGCTCCGTACGGCAGGTGTCCCCGGCGTACACGCAGCGCGGGTGGAACGGGCAGCCCGGCGGCACGTGCGCAGGGTCGGCGATGTCGCCGAGCAGCTTGATCCGCTCCCGGTGCCGCTTGGCCGCCGGGTCCGGGTCGGGCACCGCCGACAGCAGCGCCTCGGTGTACGGGTGCAGCGGCCGCGTGTACAGCTCCTCGGTGGGGCCCTGCTCGACGACCTTGCCGAGATACATGACCGCGACCACGTCCGAGACGTGCTCGACGATGCCCAGGTCGTGGCTGACGAACAGGTAGGCCAGGCCCGACTCCTCCCGCAGGTCCGTCAGCAGGTTCAGGATCTGGGCGCGGACCGACACGTCCAGCGCGCTCACGGCCTCGTCGGCCACCACCAGCCGGGGCGACAGGGCCAGCGCCCGCGCGATCCCGACGCGCTGGCGCTCGCCGCCGCTGAAGGCGTGCGGGTAGCGGTTGGCGTACTCGGGGCGCAGGCCCACCCGGTCGAGCAGCTCGCCGACGCGCTCGTCGATCTCGTCCTTGGAGCCGTACCTGTGGGCCCGCATCGGCTCGCCGATGATCTCGCGTAGCGTCTTGCGCGGGTTGAGCGAGGAGTGCGGGTCCTGGAAGATCATCCGTACCTGCGCCCGGTACGGCTTGAGCTCCTTCTCCCTCAGCCCCGCCACGTCGATGACCGAGCCGTCCGGCTGCCGGTAGAGCATGCGCCCGCCGGTCGGGTCGTGCGCCCGCACGATGCACCGGCCGAGCGTGGTCTTGCCGCAGCCGGACTCGCCGACCAGGCCGAGCGTGCTGCCCGGCGCGATGGCCAGGTCGACCTCGTCCACCGCCTTCACCGCGCCCACCTGGCGGCCCAGCAGCCCGCTGCGGATCGGGAAGTGCTTGGTCAGCCCCTCGATGCTGAGCAGGGGTTCCGTGCTCACGCTTCCTCCTCGTAGAGCAGGCAGGAGACCTCGCGGTCGGCCATGGGGACCCGGCGCGGCAGCACGACGTCGCACTTCCCGGCCACGACGGAGTCGCAGCGCGGGTGGAACGGGCAGCCGTCCGGCCGCGCGTACGGCGGGGGCACCATGCCCTTGATCGCCGTCAGGCGGGTCCGCGAGGCCCGCCCGAGCCGGGGCATCGAGCGCAGCAGCGCCCGCGTGTACGGATGCCGGGGCGCGGCCAGCACCTGCTCGGCCGCCCCGTACTCCACGACCCGGCCCAGGTACATGACCGCCATGCTGTCGGCCACCTGCGCGGCCACTCCCAGGTCGTGCGTGATCAGCATGATGGCCATGCCGAAGTCCGCCTGCAGGTCCCGCAGCAGCTCCAGGATCTGCGCCTGGGTGGTCACGTCCAGCGCCGTCGTCGGCTCGTCGGCGATGAGCAGGCTCGGCCGGCACGACAGCGCCATGGCGATCATCGCGCGCTGCCGCATCCCGCCGCTCAGCTCGAACGGGTACGCGTCCACCCGGCGCTGCGGCATGGGGATGCCGACCCGGTCGAGCATCTCGATCGCGCGTTTGCGGGCGGCGGCCTTGCCGACGTTCTCGTGCAGCCGGACCGCCTCGACGATCTGGCTGCCGATCGTGTGCACCAGGCTCAGCGACGCCATCGGCTCCTGGAACACCATCGCGATGTCCCGCCACCTGACCTGCCGCAGCAGCCTGCGGTCCGCGCCGACCAGCTCGACGGGGCCGCCCTCGCGGTGCAGCGTGATCCGCCCGCCCTCGATGTGGCCCGGCGGGTCCACCAGGCGCAGGATCGAGCGGGCCATGACGCTCTTCCCGCAGCCGGACTCGCCGACGATGGCCAGCGTCTCGCCCTTGCGCACCCGCAGGTCCACGCCGTCCACCGCGCACACGACGCCGTCGTCGAGCAGGAAGTGGGTACGCAGGTCCTGGATCTCAAGCAGCACGTCGTCTGCGGCCACGCCGGATCCTCCTGTTCCCGTAAGGATCGGCGGCGTCCCGCAAGCCGTCGCCGAAGAAGTTCATGGCCACCACGACCACCACCACCGCGACGCCCGGCGCCAGCAGCCAGGGCGCGTTCGCGACCACGCGGACGTTCTGGGCGCCCTCCAGCAGCACGCCCCAGCTCACCGCCGGCGCCTGCAGGCCGAGCCCGAGGAAGCTCAGGCTCGTCTCGCCGAGGATCATGCTCGGGATGGCCAGCGACAGCGACGCGATGATGTGGCTGGCGAACGACGGGATCATGTGCCGGAAGATGATCGACAGCCGGCCCACGCCGTCCAGCCGGGCGGCCATGACGAAGTCCTCCTCGCGCAGCGACAGGAAGCGGCCGCGCACGTCCCTCGCCAGCCCGGTCCACCCGATCAGCGACAGGATCACCGTGATGGCGAAATACCTGGTCAGCGGCCCCCAGTCGGTCGGGAGCGCGGCCGAGAGCGCCATCCAGAGCGGCAGCGTCGGGATCGCGATCAGGAACTCGATGACCCGCTGCACGGCGTTGTCCACGCCGCCCCCGAAATATCCGGATATGCCGCCTATGAGCATGCCGAGTAAGAAGCTGGCCGCGACCCCCACCAGGCCGATCGACAGCGACACCCGGGCCCCGTGGATGAGCCTGGACAGCAGGTCGCGCCCGTTCTGGTCGGAGCCCAGCAGGAAGACCGGATCGCCCTTGGTGACCGGGCCGATCAGGTGGAGGTCCGACGGGATCAGGCCCAGCAGCTCGTACTCGTCGCCGTGCACGAACAGCCCGACGTCGATCCGCCGGCCGGGGTCCTCGGTGTAGCGCTGCTCGTACGTCTTCGGGTCCCGCTCGGTGCGGTAGCCGTGCACGTACAGGCCGAGGTCGCCCGAGAAGCGCAGCACCTGCGGCGGCGCGTACGTCATCGACGTGTTCGCGGTCGCGCTGGACATCGGCGCGAAGAACTCCGCGAAGATCGCCACGAAATACACCGGCACCAGGATGGCCATCCCGGCCAGCGCGAGCCGGTGCCTGCGGAACTGCCGCCACATCAGCCGCCACTGCGGCAGCGTTCCCACTTCCTTGGTCGGTCGCCTGAGGAACATGCGCCGCTACTCTCTCTTGTACCGTTTGCGGATTCGCGGGTCCCACCACGCCAGCGCCAGGTCGCTCACCACGGTTCCGATCACGGTCAGCGTGCTGAGGATCATGATGAAGCTGCCGACCAGGTACATGTCCTGGTTCATGACGCCGTTGAGCAGCAGCGGGCCGCCGGTCGGCAGGCTCATGACCACCGACACGATCGTCTCCCCGCCGATCAGGCCGGGCAGCAGCCAGCCGACCGTGCTGAAGAACGGGCTGAGCGACATCCGCACCGGGTACTTCAGCAGCAGCTTCCACTCCGGCAGGCCCTTGGCCCTGGCCGTGTGCACGTACGGGCGGTAGAGCTCGTCCAGCAGGTTCGCCCGGGTCACCCGGATCATGCCGGCGGTGCCCGACACGCCGATCACCACGATCGGCACCCACAGGTGGCCGAGCAGGTCGAGGACCTTGCCCAGGTTCCAGGCGGCGTCCTGGAACTCGGGGGAGAACAGGCCCCCGACGCTCTGGCCGAAGAAGCGGAAGCCGACGTACATGAGGATCAGCGCCAGCATGAACTCCGGCACCGCCATGCCGATGAACCCCAGGAACGAGAAGCCGTAGTCGCCCCACGAGTACTGCTTGACCGCGCTGTAGATGCCGATCGGGAACGCGATCGCCCAGACCATGAGCAGCGAGCTGATCGACAGCACCGCCGACAGCGCGACCCGCTCGCCGATGAGCGTGGAGACCGCCTGGTTCCAGGCAAACGATTGACCAAAATCGCCGTGCAGCAGGATCGCCGTGATCCAGCGCCAGTACTGCACCAGGAGCGGGTCGTCGAGGCCGTACCGGTGCCTGAGGTTGGCGATCTCCGCCGGGGTGAGGCCCTCGCCGCCCGCCTGCGCGTTGGCCACGAGCGTCGAGACGTAGTCGCCGGGCGGCAGGTTGATGATGACGAACGTGACGATCGAGATCGCCCAGAGCGTCACCACCACGTAGACCAGGCGGCGGCCGAAGTAGCCCAGCACGTCGGCCCCTCAGAGGGAGTACTGCTCGGGCTGGGTCGGCCCGGGCGTGGTGAGCGCGTTGGCCATCGAGTCGGGCACGTTCTTGAAGCTGTTCGACACGATGCCGTACTCCTCCGGGTACGTGCTGATCCCGATCGCGTAGAACTGCCGCGCCGCGATCTCGACCACCTTTCTGGCGGACTCGATCGCCTTGGTGGTGTCGGGCTCGGTGCGCATCCTGGTGAACGCCTCCAGCTGGTCGCGCACCTCCTTCGGCGGCTCGTCGCCCGCCTTGCCCTTGCTGCCGTACCACTGCGCCCAGCGGATGGCGTAGCGGGCGCTGCCGGAGTTGCTCGGCACGTAGTAGTGGTCGCCGCCGCTGCCCGTGATGACGTCGAAGTCGCTGCAGGTGTACGTGGCGGCCTGCGGCTGGTTCGCCATCGTGCGCTCGGTGAACAGCGTCCCCGCGACCGGGTCCACCCGCAGCCCGACCCCGACCGCCTCCCAGCCCTTCTTCACGAACTCCAGCGCCTCGGTGTGGTGCGGGAACTCGGTGCTGGCCATGACCGTGACGACCAGCGGCTTGCCGTCGGGGCCCAGGCGCTTGCCGTCGGCGTCCTTCTCGGTCAGCCCGGCCTTGTCGAGGTGCTCGTTCGCCTTCGCCGCGTCGAACTCGGTGTACTGCTTGGCGAACGCCTCGTCGTAGACCACGTTCCGCCTGGACGGGGCGGCCTGCCACGGCTCGCCCTGGCCCGCGTACACGCCGTCGATGATCTCCTTGCGGTTGATCGCGTACGACAGCCCGATCCTGAAGTCCTTGTCCTGGAACAGCTTGCGCAGGCCCTCGTCCGCGATGGTCTGGTTGAACTGGATGATCATCGTGTTGCTGAGCCGGCTCGGCACGTCGAACAGCCGGTACTTGCCCTTGGCGGCGTTCTGGGAGACCAGCGGCTTGTTCTCCGGCGTGTTGAAGTTGCGCAGCTGCATGCCGATCTCGCCGTTCATGATCTTCAGCAGCTCGACCTGGACGTCGCCCAGCACCTCCGCCCGGTAGCGGTCGATGTAGGGGAGCTGGCGCCCCTGCTGGTCGACCTTCCAGTAGTACGGGTTGCGCTCGGCCACCAGCGCCGTGCCCTTGCCGATCGGGTTGGTCACCTTCCAGGCGTGCAGCGTGGGCTGGTCGGCGTTGTGCCACGGGTCCTGCTTCAGCATGAACAGCTGCGTCCAGTCCTCGAGCTGCTGGTCCTTGGCGAGCTGGTCGGCGTCCGGGTTGTACTTCTTGTGGAACTGCTTGAGGTAGTGCTTGGGCAGCAGGACCCCGCTCAAACCGGGCCGCTCGAACGTCGCGACCGCGATCTGGTACAGCAGCCCCGCCTTTGGCTCCTTGTAGACGTAGCGGACGGTCCGGTCGTCCACCTTCTCGACCTTCACCCGCTCGGTGGTGCTGCCGTTCTCCAGGAAGAGGTCGTAGATGCCGGTGGTGTGCAGGTCGTGGTACGTGGCCACGTCCTCGAAGGCGAACAGCAGGTCGTCGGCGGTGCACGGCTGGCCGTCCGACCACTTGAGGCCCTCGCGCAGGCGGAAGACGTATTCCCGGCCCCCGTCCTTGACCTCGAACTCCGCCACGTTGGCCACGATGTCGTCGAGGCCCTTCTGGCCGTTCGTGCCGGGCTTGAGCCTGACCAGCGGCTCGTACCCGAGGGTGTTGATCAGCCAGTCGATGTCGTCGTCGCCGACGATGGCCGAGGCCCAGGTGCCGCCGTACGTGCCCGGCTCCTTCAGCGGCGTGACGACGAGGGGGTTCTTCGGCAGGCGCTGCTCCAGCGGCGGCAGCTTGCCGCTCTTGACCAGCTGCGCGAGCGCCGGGGACTCCTTGGCGGACATGTCGGCGGCCTGGGCGGCGCCGCCCGTGTCGGGGCTGGTGTCGAAGAAGCTGCAGCCGGAGGCGGTCGTCAGCAGGAGGAGACCGCCGCCGCGGAGGAGGTTCCTCCTCGTCAACGGGTGGTGAGTCATATGGGGGTGCTCCGTTCTAACGATTGACCTTCACCAGGCTGAACCTGGCCGTGGTGTAGGCGTGGACCGCGTTCGCCTCCTGGTTCCCGTCGACGGCGAGGCCGATGTAGAACCGGCCGGTCCGCATCGCGATGCGCTCGTAGCCGATGCGGTCCCAGTTCAGCGAGTTGGACGACAGGAAGGCCTCGAACTCGTTGTCCCCGGCCGGCAGGCTCCGGCAGACCAGGCGCAGCCAGTACGGCTTCTTCGGGTTCAGCGGGTCCTCGCCGGCGGCCGGCCAGATGCCGACGCTGGGCTGGTTGCCGTTCGAGGCGACCCTGATGGCCTTGGCGCGCATGCCGGCGCCGTCGTCGCCGCTCGCGGACAGACCGATGCCGGCCATCATGAACGGCGAGTTCGGCGCGAGGTCCTGGCGCACCATGATGCCCGCGACGGCGTCGACGTGCGCCGTGCTGATGCCGTCCACCCGCGCGGTGATCTCGATGACCTCGCCCCGCTGGCTGAACCCGACGGCCTGGTAGGCGAAGTGGAAGGAGTCCTTCCAACCGGCGATCTTCCCGGACCCCTTCAGCGTGAACACGCCGTCCTTCAGCGCCGTGCTCCCGGGGATGGCCACCTCGCCGATGTCCTTCGCCGTCCATGGCTTGTGGGTCATGGTGCGGGTGACGTGGATCGGCACCAGTGACGAGGTGGTCGCCGACCCGGTGCTGTCGGTGGCGCGGGCCGTCAGGGAGTAGGTGCCGTCGGTCGCGTCCGCCCAGGTCGCCTGGTACGGCGCCGCGGTCGCCTCGCCGATCTTCTTGTCGCCGTGGAAGAACTCGACCCTGGCGATGGACGCGCCGTCGAGGGCCTTGGCGTCGGCCTGGACGACGATGGACTGCTGGTCCGTGGCCGCCGCGAACACCTGGTCGGTCTTGGGGGAGACGATCGCCACCTCGGGGTTGCGGGCCCCGGCTCGCTGGATGGAGTTCAGGTAGCGCTCCAGGTTCGTGTACCCGCTGCCGTCCACCGTCTGTGCGTCGTCGGCGCTCTGCGGGTTCAGCCCCTGGGCGGTCTCCCACTCGTCCGGCATGCCGTCGTGGTCGCTGTCGGCGGGCGCGGGCACCTCGGGCGGCGACGGCAGCCAGCCGCCCACGTCCTTCTGGGAGTTGATGTGGCGCCCCGTGCCGGTGCGCGCCTCGTTGATCAGCCTGGCGTCGATGGCGTCCCGCCGCGGCAGGATGGCTCCGGCCTGCTCCAGGACCGTTGCGAACGCCTGCTCCGCGGACTGCTCCGTGATGCCGTTCTCGAACTCCACCGGCCTGGGCCGCAGCGTGATGCCACCGGTCGGGTAGCTGATGCCGCGCGTGTTGTCGGCCGTGATGTCGGCGTGGCCCTCGACGGTGTTGCCGCTGACGTGCCACTCGCCGAACCGGCCGGGGGCCACGATCGTCCTGGCGATCGGGGCCAGCGTGTTGGGGCCGGGCTTGTAGTAGTTGCCGACGATGTTGATGCCGTTGGCCCACTCGCCGCCGTAGCAGGACGTGATCCCGGGGTTGTAGATCACGTTGTTGCGGTGGTCCACCACCAGGCTCATGCCCTCGGTGAAACTGAAGCGCGGGTTGCGGCCGTTCTCGTGGATGAGCAGGTTGTGGTGGTAGGTGATGGTGTCGCCGCCCCACAGGCCGCCCATGCCGTGCCTGCCCTTGGGGTGCACCGAGTTCACCAGGCCCTCGGAGATGATGCACCACTGGACGGTCACGTTGGTGTTGCCGTAGACGGAGAAGCACTCGTCCACGCCCCAGCTGAAGGAGCAGTGGTCGATGATGATGTCGCGCACGCCACGGGCGCCGAAGGTGTCGATGGCGGTGCCGAGCTCGTCGCCGCCGCGGAAGCGCAGATGGCGCAGGATGATGTTGCTGCCCTTGATCTGCGTCTCGTTGCCGATGACGGTGATGCCGTGGCCGGGGGCGGTCTGACCGGCGATGGTGAGGTTCGAGCCGGTGATGTCGAGGCCGCCCTTGATCCTGATGTTCCCGGAGACCCGGAAGACCACCGTCCCGTCGGACTTCGCCACCGCCTCACGTAACGACCCGGGGCCGTCGTCGTCGAGGGTGGTCACCTCGTAGAGGGCGCCACCCCGGCCGCCGGTGGTGTACATCCCGGCCCCCTCGGCGCCGGGGAAGGCGGGCACCCCCTTCGCCTTCACCTTCGGCGCGACGGTGGGGCTCGGGCTGGGCGTGGGGCTCGGCCCGGCCGCCGCCATGCCAGAGGTGTCCGCCCATGCCACGGCGGGCGGAACCAACGCCGCGGACCGCACGAAATCCCGGCGACTGAATGCGGATTGCTGGCGATCGAAGCCTTCGGCCTCGCTCATGCGAAACGCTCTCTTTCTGCCCTGAATAGACAGGGCTGTGCCGTCTTTCGGCACGACTCCGGACCATGCTGTCGCTAAGTGAGAATTTTTATTCAGCCATGAATGGAGTGGATTCATCACATCGTGAACGACACCGTTGTGACTGTCAAGAGCGCTTTCCAACCCGCCAGACCCCCCGTCAACCCCACCCACCCACCCAAAGCCCCCACCCACCCACCCACCCAAAGCCCCCACCCACCCACCCACCCAAAGCCCCCACCCACCACCCACTCCCCAGGCCACCATCAGCCCACCCCGCCCGCCTCAGCCCACTCAGGCCGTCTTCGGTCCGCTCCCGTGCACCTCATGCCACCATCAGCCCATCCCGCCACCGGAATCCCCGCCACCTCACGGCACCATCAGCCCGCCCCGCCCTACGAGCAGGAAGGCGTCCGGCCCTCAAGTCCGGCGGCGGCGTCCGGCTGCCCGAGCCCGACGGCATCCGGTCACCCGAGCCCGACGGCGGCGTTCGGCACCCCAGCCCCGCCCTCCCGCCTTAGGAGCCCGACGCCCTCCGCCATGCGGGATCGCCGCCCCGCCACCTAAGCCCGGCAACCTCCTGCACCCAAGCCCGGCGACCTCCGCCACCCAGGCCCCGCGACCTCCGCCGCCCAGCCCCCGCGACCTGCAGCGCAAGGCCGACAACCCCAGCTGCCCAGGCCCGGCCCCCTTCGGCACGCAAGCCCGGCACCCCTCCGGCACGCGGGCGCGGCTCGGCGCACGGCGCACGGCGCCCAGCCGAAGCGTCCCCATGCCTCCCGCGCCCAGCTGGGCCCAAGCGAGGCCGCCCCAGCGAGCTCGCCCTGACCAGGCGAAGATCAGCCCTTCGGAGATCAATCCTTAAGAAGCTGCTCAGCCACACCCACATCCGTGATGAGCGTGTTCACCCAACCCCCGCGAAGCGCCGCCCGAATGGCCGCCGCCTTCCGGCGGCCCCCCGCGATGGCGATCCGCCGCGGCACCCGGAGCAGATCAGCCGCCGAGATACCAAGGATGCGCTCCTCGAGCGGCGAGGCGATCAACCGTCCCTCCTCGTCGAAGAAACGCAGGCACACGTCCCCCACCGCCCCCAACTCCCGCAACGTCTCGAAGTCCTCCTCCGAGATGGCGTTGCCGCTGTCACGCAGCAGCGGCGACGGATCCAGACTCCCGATCCCCACCAGCACCGTGGTCAGCCGCGACCAGGCCTCCACGACCTGCCGTACGACCTGATCGTCCGAAAGCGCCTGCCGGGCGGCCGCGGACCCGACCAGGCCGGGCGCGGGCAGGAAGACGGGCTCGGCGCCCGTGAGGTCGGCCAGATGGGCGGCCAGGCGGGTGGCCTGGACCTGCGCGGACCCCTTGCCCACCCCGCCGATGAGCTGGACGACCTCCTCCGCAACCTGCACCGGACGGCGCTGCATGGCCTCCACCGTGGCCAGCAGGCTGGCGCTCCAGGACGAGATGCCCAGGTGCTCGCCGCCGATCAGGGTGGCGTCCAAATACGTGGCGCCGGCCGAGCCCAGCGCGGCCACCACGTCGTGGTTGTCACCGGTGGCGTCCACGACGATGATCTGCTCCACGCCGTACTTGCGCTCGAGGTCCTCCTCCAGCAACGCGTGCACGCCGCTGGGCACCACGACCACCGTGCGTACGATGCCGATCTCCGCGGCCTCCTTGAGCAGCCGCGACACCCGCGGCTGCGAGATGCGCAGCTGCGCCGCGATCTGCGGCTGGCGCACCCCGTGCTCGTGATAGAGGCGGGCGACCCGCACCAGGAGCCGCATGCGCTCCGACTCCTGGCCGAGCCGGCGACCGCCGAACCTCATGGGCTCGCCGCCGGAGCGGCCCTTCTCGAACTGCTGACTGTCAGCTCCCACGATCGCCGGCCTCCGCTTCGGCTTCACCGCTCATGCTGGTCCGGCGGCGAGCCCGGGCCACCGCTCGCGCCATTCTGCTAACCCGCCACGACGCCCGCACCACGATGGCCCAGGTACGCAGCACACCACACCCCGCCCCCAGCCCAAGGCCCGGGGGAACCGCACACCGACCCCGGCCCCACCAAACCCGCCAGCTCCATCCCTCGACCACCCCACAACCGCCCCAGCACGTCACCCTGCGGACCGGTTCCCGCAGCCGTCCCAGCACCGTCGCCCCACCCAGGCCGCCCAGACTGGCCTGGCACCGTCGGAGGGCTCGTTCGACGTCGTCGGCCGGGCGCCGTCGCCCCGCGCCGAGCTCGCCGTCGCCGGTCCGGCACCGTCCGAGGGCCCGTTAGAGGTGGCAGCTCCAGCACCATCGGCCCGCCGCCTGTTCGACGTGGCCGCTCCAGCATCACCGGCCCGCCGCCTGTTCGACGTGGCCGCTCCAGCATCACCGGCCCGCCGCCGGCTCGACGTCGTCGGCCCAGCGCCACCGGCCCGGGGCCCGTTTGACCTGGTCGGCGCCGCGCTGAGGCCGCCGATCGACGCCGGCACGGTATGCAGCCCACCCCTCCACCCCAGGGTCGCGAACCGGGAGAGCCCCGCCCGATCCGCAGCCCCCAGCGAGGTGCCCGCTCGCCCCACTCCAGCTCCGGCCTAGGATCCGGCCCAGTCCCAGGCCCCTGCCCCCCCAACGTCAGCGAGCCCACATCGCACCCTCCTCCCCCCGCCATCGCGCTTAACGCCGGGCGAAGGCCTGTGACTTCGCGAAAACGTCCTCGAAGATGAACCGCGCGTCGGTCGAGTCGTACGTACGGATCGCCCGATTTCGAGGGAGAAGTCGTACGCCCCGTCGTGGCGGAAGTTCACGGCCGGCGCGCTCCACCCACGTCCCGCAGTCGGGGGGGAGCGTCAGCCCGATCGCGGGGGAGTCCCCGAGCGCGCGGAACTCGATCGACCCGCTGTGCCGCTCGTTCCACTCGACGAGCCGGCGCACGAGATACTCGCCGATCTCTCCGTACAGCGCCACCTCGCGTCGAGTTCGGCGTATCCGACCTCCGTCATCCGGTACGTCGGCGCCGGCGCGGCTTTCCTCCAGGCTCGACTGGGTGCGGCGATTGCCGAAAGGCGCGGCGATCAGCCCGCGAATATCAAGGCTCGGTGAGAGCAGGGAGTGCACGATGGCGAATTGATCGTCCGCCTCGCTTTTGGCGTCGATGTTCACGATCGCTCTGTGCCGTTGGGAAAAGGTATGGCCCGCCATGCACACCCTTCCATCGGCTGGAATATACATTCAAGAGCGAATCTATATTCCGATATTATATTGTGACATTTGTGGCGTCAAGGTCCCAGAGAATCACGGACAGCGCGAACGGCGAGATGGTGTGGTCGTCGTGCGTGGCGTCCTCCAGGAGCTCCCACCGCCCCTGGTCGGACCGCCCGCCGGCGAGCAGCGCCACCCGATCGCGTACCGGAGCCTGGTAGACGCGGTGCCCGACCCCGTTGAAGCAGCACTCGTCGAACCGGTTGAGGATCTGCACCTGCCCGCGCCCCGGCCCGACGGACGCCAGCACGTACATGTCGAGGAAGTCGTCGGAGGCGGCGGCGTAGAAGCCGGGCAGCGCCTCCTTGGTCTGCTCCCAGTCGCCGGTCGTGGGGCGCGGCTTGGGCGAGGCGGGACGCAGGAAGAACGGCAGCGACCCGGCCGTGGGATAGCTGCGGGTGACGCGCGGGTCCAACGCCGCGAACACCGTCGTCGTCCAGCCCCCGCCCGACAGGCCGATCATTTCGACGGAGACCGGCCGGTACGTGGCCTTCGCGTAGTTGAGGGTGACCGTGAGCGGTTCCAGGAAGAAGGTGAGGGCGGAGAACTCGGCGCTCTCCCAGGGCGGGAGCTCGCGGTGGGAGGGGTTCGGCAGCAGCTTCGCCGGGTCCTTGGGGTCGGCGATCTGCTGCTGGTTCCAGTGCTGGAACGGCATCGCGTACGCCATCACCCGATAACCGCGGTCCAGCAGGGCCTGGACGGTGCGGAGCATGGTGTCGAACGGCTCGCCGTGACCGTTGTGATAGAGCGCGAGACGCCGGTTCCACGCGCGGCGCGGGACGATGTCGTACACCTTGGCCGAAACCTGGTACCGCAGCGGGACCGTCAGCCGGTCGATCCGGCGAACACCCGTCAGCGAGGCGAAGTCAGGAGCCGACATATCGGTCTCGACGGTGGGAAGCGTCTTCGGCTGACCCGCGCCCTTCCAGATGTAGTCGATCATGCCCTTGCGCCTGGCGGCGATGTCGGCGGCCGACGCGATCCCGATCAGCGGCTCGATGTCGACACCTGCGACGGCGGCCGGCAGCGTCTTGTACTCGGGCCCGAACCTGGTCGCCACCTCCTGATTGACCGGCGCCACCGGCCGCGGCGCCCCCTTCCCCCCACGCACCCCCTCATCCACCCCACCGTTCTCCGCCGCACCTGCAACTCCGGCGGCACCCCTCGCCCCGGCGGCGCTCCCGCTCCCGGCGGGACCCACAACCCTGGCCTCCGCACCGGTACGGCTCACCGACTCGGCCGGCCCCGCGACGACGGCCGCCCCGACGCCACCCAGCACCCCGCCCAGCAGAGCACGCCTACTCGCCGACTTGTCCATCTCATCCATTCCTTCCACTAGGTCAAACCCGTGATCTCCGGACCCACCCACCACACCAGCCCAGCCCCGGGATGCGCGCTGCCCTGGCTCGTGGCGGAGAGGCGTGCTGCCCTGGCTCGTGGCGGGGGGACGCGTTGCCCTGGCTCGGCCGCCGGAGCCGTATCGCCTCGGTCTGGTGGCCGAGATGTGCTGCCTTGGTTCGGTGGTCGGGGGGCGCTCCGTTCCCCGACCCGGTCGCTGGGAGTGGTACCGCCCTGGCTCGTGGCGGGGGGACGCGTTGCCCTGGCTCGGTTGCCGGAGCCGTATCGCCTCGGTCTGGTGGCCGAGATGTGCTGCCTTGGTTCGGTGGTCGGGGGGCGCTCCGTTCCCCGACCCGGTCGCTGGGAGTCGCGCCGTCCTGGCTCGGTGGCCGGAGGTGCACCGTCTTGGCCCGGTGGCTGGAGGGTGTATCGCTCCGCTCCGGTGGCCGGGAGGCGGACCGTCCCTGGATTGGTTGCCGGGGGCGCATCTCTCCGGTTCGGTGGCTGTGGAGGGACGCCGCTCCTGGTTCGGTGGCCGGGGCGCACCGGTTCTGGCTCGGCCGTCGGAGCCGTAGCGCCCTCGTCCGGTGGCCAGGGGCGCATCGGCCTGTCGGTGGTCGGATGGGTGCCGGCATCGGGCTCAGCGTGGCTGGGGATTCCAGCCGCCCAGGACGAACGACGGGTCGCTCCACTTCTCCGCCTCGGTGGTCGTCAGCTGGCGGGAGCAGGGCAGCCGTTGTGCGGTGTCGATGGCGCGGCCGGTGGTGAGGTCGGTGCTGCCGTACTCCCAGAAGGAGAGCGTCTGTGCCTGCGCGCAGTCGTTCGGGTCGATGGCCCAGCCGACAGGGGCGATGTGGCCGTCCATCTTGGTGTCGATGAACACCGCCTGGCTGTGCGTGAACCGCCACACCGCGCTGCGGCTCAGCACCACCGAGCCGTCCGGTACGCCGGGGGCGCGCGTCAGCTTGGTGCGGACGAACACCGCGCCCGGCCGGGTCGCGTCGTTACGGCTCTGCGAGATGTAGCCGGCGTCCGTCGACTCCAGCACCGAGTCCTGGATGAACACCGTGCCGGTGCCCCACACGAAGTCGGTGTCGCCGCTGATCCGGCTGCCGGTGACGAACCCCTTGCCCTGCAGGCGCAGGGTGTCCTGGTGGCTGCGCAGGTCCACGCGTTCGAGGGCGATCCGGTCGTTGTTGCCCCGGAACGCTTCCGCCTGCGAGCCGCCGTCGGGGGTCGTGTTGTGAAGTGTGAGGTTCTGAATGCGGAAGTCCGCCGCGTCCACCCCGAACATGGCCCGCCAGCAGTTGTGCAGGTCCGAGGTCTCCAGCACGCGGCGCGGGCACACGTCGGCGGGGCCGCCCTGGCGCAGCGCCGCGTCGCCGTTGCGCAGGTCGTTGTTGGCGTACTGGATCACGGTACGGCCCGCGCCCGCCCCGCGCACGGTGATGTGCGGCCGATCCTCGCGTACGTAGACGATCTCGGTGTAGATGCCCGGCCGGACGTCGATCGTCACGGGCGACTTATTGCCGGTCGGCACGGCGTCGATGGCGCCCTGCACCGTGCAGAAGTCGCCGGTTCCGGATGCGGAAACTGAGAGGTGGCGCTTTTGAAGTGCTCGGTTCCTGGTTTTGAAGTTCCATTTTCTGGCCTCTTGCATCCCGCCGAATCCCGTGAACACCTCGGGGTCGATGGTGACGTAGTACTCCTGCCCGTACTCGAGCTGCCGGTGCAGGTAGACGTTGGCCGTGTTGCCGTCGATCATGATTGATTCGTACGAGAAGTCGTGCGGCAGGCCCGTGTCGGAGACGGCGGCGCCGATGTTCTTCTTGTCGGTTCTGGCTATGGCGGCTTCGATCCGATCGACCAGCGCGCCGTCGGCGGCCCGGTGTACTTCGATCGCGCCAGAGGAGCCCAGTGTCGGGGGCGCCGGGAAGCTGATCTTCAACGGGGCGTCGACGCAAGTCCCCCTCGCCCGCCCCGGCACGGAGAACCGCACCCCCGTCCCATCGGCTACTTCTGGGCTCTCGGGGGTTTTCGGCCCGTTGGCCGTGTCCTGGTCTCTGGGGGTTTCCGGCCCGTTGGCCGTGTCCTGGTCTCTGGGGGTTTCCGGCCCGTTGGCCGCGTCCTGGTCTCCGGTGGTTTCCGGCCCACTGGCTACGCCCTGGTCTCCGAGGGTTTCCGGCCCGCTGGCCACGTCCCGGTCTCCGAGGGTCTCTGCCTCCTCTGTCATGCTCGCCGCCCCGACCTCGGCTGCGGCTCTGCTGGTCGTTGTCGTCCCGTCGGTGGTGGCTGAGGTGTTGCTGACGAATGCGGTCCTGATGGCGGCTACTGGCTTGGTGGTGGTCGAGGGCGTTTCGGCGGTGCCTGAAGCTGCTGCCGCACGGGGTGCTGTGTTCGCGTTGGTGCTGGCTAGGGGGGTCGTTCCTGGGGAGGTGAAGGGTTGTGGAGGCGTGGGGGATAAGGCGAGCGCTGTGGTGAGGAGCGCGGTGATCGGGGCCTTCACATTCACCTCTCAAGGAGCGAATGGATAGTTGGCTTTGAATATATATGTAGACGTCTCGACAAGATCGGTCAAGGGTGGGAGGTCTTGTCGGTTCGTGGGGGTTCGTGGCATGCTTGGCGGCCATCGTGGATGTGACACGTGTAGAGTCGGCGCTTGGCCTGGTCAGCGGCCGGAAGGCTGAAGGAGAGAAGCCATGAAGAAGAGCCTGGCCCTGGTGAGCCTCCTGGCCGTGCTGGCGGCCGGGTGCGGATCCGGCGGGGGTGGAGGAGATTCGGCGTCGAAGACGCTGCGGTTCACCGGGCCCGAGGAGCCCAAGACGTTCCAGCCGGTCATCGACGGGTTCCAGGCCAAGAACCCCGGCGTGAAGGTCGCGTACACGCAGATCCCCTTCGACCAGCTCAACAGCACGCTGCAGCAGCGGCTGGCCGCCAAGGACGAAACGATCGACGTCTACACCGTCGACCAGCCACGCGTCGCGGCGCTGGCCACCCGGGGGTTCCTGGTCGACCTGAGCGACTGGAAGGACCGCGTCAAGCAGGCGGCCCTGCCCGCCCAGTACGAGGTCAACGAGCACAACGGCAAGCTCTGGTCCGTCCCCATCTGGACCTCCGACCAGTTCCTCTTCTACAACAAGACCCTGCTGAAGAAGGCCGGGATCACCCCGCCGCCGAGCGACCCCGCCAAGCGCTGGACGTGGGAGCAGACGATCGAGGCGGGCAAGAAGGCCCAGGCCGAGGGCGGCGCGCAGTGGGCGTTCATCCCCGAGCAGATCGAGCAGTACTACCAGCTGCAGAGCCTGGCCGAGTCGCTCGGCGGCGGCTCCGGGATCACCGGGCCGGACATGCTGACGCCCGACCTGACCACTGACGGCTGGGTGAAGGCGATGACCTGGTACCGCGACCTGTTCGCGAACAAGCTGGCACCGCGCGGGGTCGGCTCGTTCCAGACCTCCCCGCTGTTCAGCGAGGGCAAGGTGGCCTTCTTCGCGGGCGGCCCGTGGGATGTGGGCGTCTTCTCGGCGGCCAAGGACCTCGACTGGGGTGTGGCGCCGTACCCCTACTTCAAGGGCGGCAAGCAGGTGACGCCGACCGGCTCGTGGTCCTGGGGCATCAACCCGGCCTCGGAGAACCAGCAGCTCGCGCGCAAGTTCCTCGAGTACGCCTCCCTCGACCCCGAGGGCAACCTGCTGACCACCAAGGCCACCACGATCATCCCCTCGAACCGGGCCGCCTTCGAGAAGTACGTCCCCACCCTCGACGCGCTGGGCGGTGACAAGAGCAAGGGGGTCGGTGAGATCCTCACGTACGACGCCGACCACACGGCGGTCGCGCGGCCCAGGTCGGTGGGGTACATCCAGTTCGAGGACATCATGACCAAGGCGTTCGCCGACATCCGGAACGGCGCCGATGCCAGGACCCGGCTCGAACAGGCCACGCAGGAGATCAAGACGGCCTGGGCCCAGCTGCGATGACGGGCATGCCGGGTGTGTCGGGTGTGTCGGGCATGCCGGATGGGCACCCGTCGTCTGGGGGCGTGTCGGGCGCGTCGGGTGGGCGCCCGTCCTTTGGAGGCGTGCCGGGCGCGTCAGGTGGGCGTTTCTCGTCAGGAGGCGGGTCGGACCGGCGCCCATCCTCTGGAAGCGCGTCGGGCGGGCGCTCGTCGTCCCGAGGTAAGCGGAGCGGTCGGGTCGTCGGCCGGCCGGTGCTGGTGTCGCTGGCGTTCCTGGCGCCCGCCCTGCTCGCGCTCCTCGTCCTGCGCCTGATCCCGGCCGTCATGGCGTTCGCCAGCAGCCTGAGCCACACCAGCCTGGTCACCGGCGAGACCGCCTTCGTCGGCCTGGGCAACTACGCCACCCTCTTCGCCGACCCGACGTTCCTCCAGAGCGTCCGCGTCACGCTCGTGTTCAGCCTGATCGTCAACCCGCTGCAGATCGCCGCCGCCCTCGCCCTCGCGGTCCTGTTCACCCGCCGCTTCGCGGGCGTCCGGTTCCTGCGGGTGCTGGTGATCCTGCCGATCGCGGTGCCTCCGGCGGTCTCGGCGGCCATCTGGAGCGTCGCGTACCGGCCGGACGGCCTGCTCAACTCGGTGCTGAGCGTGCTGGGCATCCCGCCGCAGCCGTTCCTCACCTCGCCGGGCCAGGCCCTGTGGTCGCTGATCGTGCTGCTGTCGTGGATCGGCGTCGGCTACTGGATGATGTTCCTCATCGCCGGACTCCAGGACATCCCCACCTCCCTGTACGAGGCCGCCGCGATCGACGGGGCGTCGGCCTGGGCGCGCTTCTGGCACGTCACGCTGCCGCTGCTGCGCAGGCCACTCGCGTTCGTGCTGGTGGCGGACACGGTCTCGAACTTCCTCGTCTTCGCCCCCGTACAGATGCTGACCAACGGCGGCCCCCAGGGCTCCACCAACGTCACCATGTTCGACATCTTCACCCGCGCCTACTCCGTGGGTGACCTGAACCTCGCCCAGGCCGAGGTGATGCTGCTGGTCCTGCTCGTCCTGGCCGTGGTGATCGTGCAGTTCCGGCTGCTGCGGGGGAGGGACTGAACCGTGTCCAGACGTCTGTACGCCCTGCTGGGCACCATCATCGGCCTGGCCTTCGCGCTGCCCCTGCTCTGGGCCCTGTCCAGCTCGTTGCGCGGCGGCTCGGAGATCTTCCGGCACATCTCGCGGCTGTCGTGGGAGACGCTCGTGCCGGCCGATCCCACCCTCGGCAACTACGCGAGCCTGGTCACCGGCGATTTCGGCCGCGCGATACTCAACTCCCTGCTCGTGGCGCTGGTCACCGTGGCCGTGGGCCTGCTGATCTCGGCGGCGGCCGCGTTCGGGCTGTCGGCGGTGCGGTTCAGGGGCCAGGGGGCGCTGTTCGCGATCGTGGTGCTCAGCTTCCTCATCCCCTTCGACGCGATCGCGATCCCGCTCGCCACGCTGTTCCGCGACTGGGACCTGACGAACACCTACGCCGGGCTCATCCTCCCGGGCCTGGGCCACGGCCTGGCCATCTTCCTGCTGCGCCAGTTCTTCCTGGCCATCCCCAAGGACCTGGTGGAGGCGGCGCGCATCGACGGGCTCGGCTGGTTCGGCGTGTTCGCCAGGATCTACCTGCCGCTCTCGCGACCCGCCCTGGTGAGCGCGGGCCTGACGCTGTTCATCTTCCAGTGGCAGTCGTACGTCTGGCCGCTGCTCATCGGCACCGACGCCGCGCACCAGCTCGGCCCGATCGCCTTGGCGAACATGCGCGGCCAGTTCACCATCGACTACGGGCAACTGTTCGCGGGCTCGATCGTGCTGACGGTCATCCCGCTGCTGATCATCCTGCGCTTCCAGCGTCACTTCACGCAGTCCATCGCCACCACGGGTCTCAAATAACCTCCGAGAACAAGCTCCGAGAAGGGTCTCCATGAGTTCTTCGACCATGCGCGTCATCTTCGACACCGACATCGGCTCCGACGTGGACGACGCGCTGGCGCTCGCCGTCCTGCTCGGCTCGCCGGAGGTGGACCTGGTCGGCTGCACGACCGTCTACGGTGACACGTTGCTGCGGGCGCGCCTGGCCAAGCGGCTGGTACGGCTCGCGAACCGGTCCCTGGCCGTCATCCCGGGAGCGGCCAAGACCCTGACGGACCGGCCCGTCTGGTGGGCGGGCCACGAGGGCAGGCTCTTCACCGACCTGGAGACCGAGGCGGTCGACTCCGGGGACGCGGCGGCGTACCTGGTGGAGCAGGTCAGCCGCGCGCCCGGCCAGGTGGACGTCGTGGCGGTCGGCCCCCTCACCAACCTCGCCAACGCCCTGACGGCGTCGCCGTCGTTCGCCCGGGACGTCCGGCATCTGTGGATCATGGGTGGTCGCTTCGACGGCCCCGAGCCGGAGCACAACCTGCGCTGCGACCCGGAGGCGGCGGCCGTCGTCTTCGGCTCGGGGGCGCCGATCACGGTGACCGGCCTGGAGATCACCACCACGGTCCGGATGGACGCCGCCGACGTGGCCGCCATCGCGGGCGCCGGGGCGCTGGGGGAGGCGCTGAAGGCGGAGATCGAGCAGTGGTGGCGGTTCTGGAACGAGGAGTGGAACAGCCCGCACGACCCCATCACGGTGCTGAGCATGCTGGTGCCGGACCTGTTCGCCTTCAGCCCGGAGGGGCGGGTGGAAGTGGGGGAGGACGGCTCCAGCACGTTCGTGCCCGGGGGCGGCCGGACCCGGGTCACCGTCTCGGGCTCGCCGGAGCCCATCACCCGGGAGATCGTCCGCCGGATCGTGGCCGCCGCGAAGACGTGACCTCCACCGAGCGCCCGAGGTGAGCGGGATCCACACCCGGTGGAGACCGCCGCCGGTGCGCCGGAATGACCGGCGACGCGGACGTGCACCAGCCGGCTTGGGGATGTGCACCCGCCTGAGCGCACTCACCGGGTTCCAGCCGGCCAAGAAGCGCAGCCAGGCAACAGCTCCGTCCCCACCATGATGGCCGGCATCAGCAAGCCGGTCAGCAGGTCAGCGCCGGTCTGGGGTCCTCTCGAGCGCTTCACGGAGACTACGCCTCGTCGCGTCGAGCGATGGACCGCGTCATCCTGCGTCGTGGCTGTTCCCCTACGGCCGGTCCCCCGGCCTGTCGACAACCTGGCTCTCCATGTTCGCGGTCCACACCGTCGGCGTGCCTGCCCTGACCGTCATCTTGCTGACGGGGAACGTACGATCGGCGACGGTCTCGCCATACGTCCCCAAGAACCGGTAGTCCTGCGCACTCACAATGATTTCGAAGCGCTCCCAGGCTCCCGTGTAGTCGAACGCGACCCCGTGGCGGCCTGCCGCGTCGATCGCGTCCTGCTTGACCGAAACCCCCTGGATCATGGGCAGCGCCCGGAACAACGCGGCCCGCACGTCGGCGACCAACGGCTGCTCGCCCAGCAACTGGGAGATCGTCCGGAAGATCCGCTCCTGCCTGGTCGCGTCGGCGTCGGCGAACTCCGTCACAGGGGTCGCATCGACGCTCGCCCCGATCCTGGCGATCATTTCCTCGGGGGTGACCGGCGCCCTGGCCAGGTCCGCGCCCGTGACGCCGGGGCCGTACTCCTCCGTGACGAGCTTGCCCCGTCCGTCGTCCAACGCGATCTGCTTGCCGTCCAAGCTGTGCCACGTCTCAAGAGTCATGCGCTTGTCGCGATCCACCTCGGGCTCCGGCTCCTTGCGGAGCGGAGCGATCGTCTGCTTCACGTACAGCCAGCGGCCCGGCGACGGCGTGATCTCGTACGGGTCGGTCTCGGCGCTCCTGGCCGCCTTGTCGCCGAGATCCCGAACGCCGGCGACCGGGGTGGTGGCAGGTTGTTCATCGCCGCGCACCGCGAGGACGCCCGCGCCGACGGCCAGCGCGACCGACGCAGCCAGCGCCAGACGCCAGGCCAGGCGCGGCCTGCGCCGCCTCGGCGGGGTCATCAGCGGGGGCATCGGCGACATGGGGACCGGCTCACGGATGGCCTGCAGCAACCGGGTGCGCGCCGCCTCCTTCGCCTCACCGGTGATCGCCGGGGTGGCCTCGAGGAACCGTCCGAACTCATCCATCATGCATCCTCTCTCGTATGATGGCCGGTGCCGAGGGCGGCCCGCGCCTGCTTGCGGGCCCGGTGCAGGCGCGAGCGCACGGTCCCGATCGGGATGTCGAGCGCCCGCGCCACCTCGTCGTAGGCCATTTCCGCCAACGCCACCAGCAGCAGCACGTCGCGATCACCACTGGCCAGACCCGTCAGCGCCCCCGCTAGCCGGCGATCCTCGGCCTGCGCGGCCACGCGCCCGATCACTGCATCGGCCATCGACTCAGGCGGCGGCTCCACGCCGGTGCGCGCCAGCGCCCGCAAGAAGCGCTCCTCATCGCGCCGCTGCCTGGCGATGAGGTTGGTCGCGATGCCGTACAGCCATGGCCTGGCCAGCGGCTGCGCGTGATCGTAGGAGGCGCGGCAGCGGAAGGCGGTCAGGAACGTCTCCGCCACGATGTCGTCGGCGGCCTGCACGCCCAGCCTCCGCGCGACATAGCGGTGGATCTGCTCGACATACCGGTCGAACACGCCGGCGAACTGCTCCGGGTCGTCGAGTGACCGGCGGATGAGCTCGGCGTCATCCGCCTCGACCATCTCCTCCGGTGGGGTTCGTGTCATGCCTGCTGTTTCCCGATGGGACGAATCGAGTTCTCGATGGCCACGAGCCCGGTGCGTGAACTCGTCCAGGACCTGCGGGCAACAACGGACCAGCCAATCTTTCCGTGCCCGAGAGGCCCACGATGACCTTACGCAATGCGCTCATGGCCGCCCTGCTGGCGGGAGCGGCCGCGGCAACCCCCACGCCCTCATCCGCCGCGCCCGCCGGCACCGGCACGTCGAACAGTGTGACGTTGATCACCGGCGACCGGGTGATGGTCGCCGGCAACGGCTTCCGCGTCGTTCCCGGCCCCGGCCGGCAGGTGGACTTCACCAGCCAGATGCGCCAAGGGCATCTGTACGTGATTCCGTCCGACGCCCGGACGCTGGTGGCCGGAGGCATGCTCGACCGGCGGCTGTTCGACGTCACCCAGCTGCTGGCCTGGCGCTATGACGATGCCCGCAGATCCGACATACCGCTGATCGCCCAGTCGGCGCAGGTGCCCGCGGCTGCCCGCCAGGCCCGGCAACTGGCCGGCGCCGGCATGACCACGCTGCGCGTGCCGAAGGAGAGCGCGGGCCAGGCGTGGAAGGACCTGACCAGCGGCGCCCGCGCCCTGGGCACCGCGAGGACGAAACTCTGGCTGGACGGCCGCCGCTCCTTCGACCTCGATCAGAGCGTCAAGCAGATCGGAGCGACCACGGCCTGGGGGCTCGGCCTGACCGGCAAGGGCGTCACCGTAGCCGTACTCGACTCCGGCTACGACCCCGACCACCCAGATCTGAAGGGAGCGGTGGCCTACGAACGCAACTTCAGCGAGGATCCTGACATCCGCGACACTCTCGGCCATGGCACCCACATCGCCTCGACCGTCGCCGGAGCCGGGCAGAAATACCGGGGCGTCGCGCCCGACGCCAAGCTGGCCATCGGCAAGGTCGGCGGCGAGGACGGCATCGCCGACTCCGCTGTGCTGGCGGGCATGGAGTGGGCCGCCCTCGAAGTCAAGGCCAAGATCGTCAACATGAGTCTCGGCGGGCCCGACACGCTGGAGCTCGACCCCCTGGAAGAGGCCGTCAATTCCCTGTCGGAGCGGACGGGCACGCTGTTCGTCGTCTCCGCCGGCAACAGCGGACGGCCCGGCACGATATCGAGCCCCGGCAGCGCCGACGCCGCTCTCACCGTCGGCGCGGTCGACAGGTCGGACCGGATCGCCGACTTCTCCAGCCGGGGACCGCGGCAGGGCGATCACGCGATCAAGCCGGACCTCACCGCGCCGGGCGTGGACATCGTCGCCGCGGCACCCGGCGGCGCCTACCAGACGCTCAGCGGCACCTCGATGGCCGCGCCACATGTGACGGGAGCCGCCGCGATCCTGGCCCAGAAGCACCCCGAATGGACCGGCCAGCAGCTCAAGGCGGCGCTCATCGGCAGCGCCGCGCCCTCGGCCGGTGCGACGCCGTACCAACAAGGCACCGGCCGGGTGGACGTGGCCCGCGCCGTCGACCAGCAGATAGTGGCCCTACCGGGCGATCTATGGGCCACCTTCCCCTGGAACGGCCAGGGCGAGCGGGTGGCCACCAGGACCCTCACCTACGCCAACACCGCAGACACCCCGGCCACCGTCGACCTGGCCGCCGAAGGGGAGACGCTGAAGCTGTCCACCCAGCGGCTGGAGGTGCCCGCGAAAGGCGAGGCGTCGCTCACCCTCACCGTCGATGCCCGCCAGAAAGCGCCGGGCGACTACCCCGGCGTCGTCACCGCCAGGTCCGGCCAGAGCGTGATCCGCACGCCGGCCGGCGCCTACGTCGAGCCGGAGTCGTACAACCTCACCGTGAGCGTCGTCGGCAGGGACGGCAACCCCGCCCATCCGTACGTCGAGCTGTACGACCCGAAGACCGGCGCCGTCCACGAACTCGCCTTCCAGAACGGCATCGGCAAGGCCCGCCTGCCCGTGGGCGAGTGGAATCTGTACGCCGACTTCAGCGAGCGGGCGTACGGCAAGACCGTCGCACACACCGCGGTGCGCATCGCCGACCGCGACCAGCAGGTGGTCGTGGACGCACGCAAGGGCAATCCGGCACGGGTCACACTGGACGATCCGAGCGCGGCCCCCGCACGCGGCCACTCGCTGAACCTGTCACACGGCGCCTGGGGCATCGCGAGCTGGTCGAGCGAGGACCCCAACACCAGGCTCTTCATCGTCCCCGCACGCCAGGAGGGCCTGCGCTACCTGCTGCGGACCATCTGGTTCAGCAAGGACGCCGTGCCGAGCCCGTACCTGTACGACCTCGCCGACCACCGCACCGGCGGGCTACCCGAAGATCCCACCTACGCCGCCAGGCAGAAGGACCTCGCCACGGTGAGCGCGACCTTCCGCGCGTCCGCCACAGCAGCCACCGGCCTGCCCCTCAGCGGCCCGCGCTTCCGCGACGACTGGCCGGTGTCCCTGGCCTCGCCGCCGCAGAACCTGGACCTGCCCGGTACGCTCACCTACTACCGCACGCCCGGCCTGACCTGGGACAGCCTGCTCGAGCTCGGCACGTACACCCTCGCCGACGACGGCCAGGCCATGAAGCCCGGACAGCACACCCGGCAAACCTGGAACGCCGCGGTGACCGGTCCCGCGACAGCCGGGATTCGCGGCAGCCGTACCGGGGATACGCTGACCTTCTCCACCGTCGGGCTGTTCACCGACTCCGCCCCTGGCAGGGTCGGAACGGACAGCGCGGCCACCGGCACCGCCACCCTCAGCCGGAACGGGCACGTGCTCGCCGAGGCACCCCTCGCCGGCTGCGCCCTCGACCGGTGGGAAAGCTGCCGCCTCCAAGCCGCGCTGCCGGCGGAGTCGAGCGTCTACACGTTGCGGGCGTCCACGCGCCGGCAAGTGCCCGGCTCCGCGCTGTCCACGGCGGTGGAAAGCGTGTGGACCTTCCGGTCAGCGCGTACAGAGACCGAGCGGCCGCTACCGCTGATGGCGGTGCGCTACGCGCCCCGCGGACTCGACGACCTCAACCGCGCCACGCCCGGCTCACTGACCGAACTGCCCATCAAGGTCGAGGGCGCTCCCTCCACGCTCAAGCTGGAGCTCTCCTCCGACGACGGCACGAGCTGGCGTACCATCCCGGTCCAGCGCACCGCCACGGGATGGACCGCCACGATACCCAACCCGCGCACGCCCGGGTTCGTCTCGCTGAGGGCTACTGCCCACGGCACGTCCGGCACCACCCTGACCCAGACGATCATCCGAGCCTACGCCGTCGGCCCGGCCTGACCTCGCAGGCCCGGCTCGTCCGCACCAAGACCCCGCCGTCGCTGCGCCCACGCGCTGCCGCTTCACATTCCGGACCAGCCAGGTTCCAAGGCGATGCGGTCGAGGTCGGGGGCCGGGGTCGTGTCGTTGTGGAACTTCACGGTGTTGGTGCCGGCCTTCAGCGTGACGGGCAGGCTGACCGTGTACGGGGTCTTGTTGCCCACGCCGTTCACCTTCACCTCGATCGGCGTCGCGCCGTTGACGGTGACGAAGTACGAGCGCGGACCGTTGACGGTGAAGTCGGCGTACAGCGTGTACCGCCCGGCGGTCTCGACGTTCACGTCCTCGAACAACACGTACGCGTCCGGCTCGCTGCCCTGGTCGGGGCCGCCGCCGATGTTGCGTACCTTCTGGCCGCCCGAGCAGGCCGCGCAGGCGGTGATCCCGGCCTGCCCGATCTTGTTGCGGGAGTCCTCGGCCTCGCGCATGAACACCCGGTCGGCCGGGCGCCTGCGCACCTGCAGTTGCCCGGTGACCGTGCCGGGACGGCCGAGCGAATGGAACGAGGCCTTGACCGGGATGTCGGTGGGTTCCACGTCCTTGCCGGGCGGTGAGGTGAGCGTCCAGGTGCCCGTCAGCGTCTGCCCGAGCCGTACGGTGTCGGCCGTGATCGCCTGGCCCTGAACCGTCCAGCCCGCCGGGACGTCCGGGGCCAGGGCGACCTGGTCGAGCACGTCGTCGCTGTCCAGGCGCAGGGTGGCCGTGACCTTCCACGTCTGCTGTCCGGGGCCTGCCCACTGCAGGCCGGAGGGGTCGACGGTCATGGTGGTCCTGGGCGTGTACGAGGCGGGCGGCATCGGGGCGACGGCGATGCGGTCCACTCCGGCGTCCCCGGACGGGGTGCCGGAGAGCGCGATCGTGTTGGCGCCCGCGTTCAGGGTGACGGGCAGGGCGGTGGACATGGGCACGTCCTTGACGCCGGCCGGCACCTGTACCTGGAGCGGGGCCGCGCCGTTGACGGTGATCGAGACGGTAGCGGGCGCGGTGGAGGTGTGGTCGAGCTGGAGGCGGTACTCGCCCGCCGCCGGAGCCGTCACGTCCCGGTAGGTCACGGTGCCGCGGCGCAGCCCGGTCACCTGGGCGCCGCCCGAGCAGGCGGGGCAGTCCTCGACTCGTGCCGTGCCGGAGCGGCGCTGCCGTTCGGCCTCCAGCGGCAGGGCGTCGCGCGAGAGCGGGTAGGACCTGGCGACCTGGATCTCGTCGATGCGCAGCTTGCGGTAGAAACGCGGGGCCTGCGCGCCCGCCCAGGTGCTGAGCACCTCCAGCTTCACATAACGGCCGTGCCGCTCGCCCAGGTCGATGACCTGCGTGCCGCGCGCGCTGGGCAGCACGCCGGACCGCGCCGGCGCGCCCCAGCGGCGGCCGTCGTCACTGACGTAGACGCGGTAGTCCTTGATCCGGGCGGAGTCCTCGGGCCGCCCGAAGGTGCTCCTGGCATGGGTGGGCGACCATTCGCGCTGGTTGACGGCCAGGTACGCCACCTTGTCCCGCCTGCCGAGATCCAGCGTCACGGATACCGGCAGGCGCCCGCCCGAGTCCCAGTAGCTCTCGAACGAGCCGTCCACCAGCGCCGGGGCCGAGGACCTGAGGGCTTTTCGAGGGTAGAAGCCTTGGCGGCCGGCCGTCTCGACCTTGAACACCGTGTCGTAGTCGTCCCACCGCGTGATGCCGAGGATCGTCAGATAGCCGCCGGACTGGGTGAAGCGCATCGGCTCGCCGGTGCGCAGGTCGCTGATCCCGGTGACCCGGTAACCGTTGTCGCGCAGGCGTACCTGGTCGGTGCTGGGCCTGGTGATCACGTGTACGTACTGGAGGTTGCCCGAGCGGGGCAGGGTGATCACGCCGTGCGCGCCGTCGTTCCAGGAGCCGGGCTGCATGCCGCCGTACATGTAGCCGCCGCCCTCGGTGGCCCGCAGCGACTCCTGGATCGGCGGCAGCCAGGTGGACATGAAGGCGTTGAACCTCTCCTGCTGCGGCGGGAACCTGCCGTTGACCATCGCGGTCTCGGCCATCAGCGACTTCATCGAGGAGCCGGCGTTGGTGACGTAGCGGCCGGTGGACAGGCGGAAGTCGACGGGGTGGTCGCCGCCGTCGTACCACCAGTCGCCGGTCGTGGGCAGCTTGTAGTCGGCCTCGACCAGGCGCGGCATCGGCGTCCAGGCCGCCTGCGGGTAGTCGTAGGCCGGGATCATGCCGGTCTTCTGCTCGTTGCTGACCGTGTCCATGATCGGGGTGTCGGTGTTGTTGTTGCTGAGCAGCCAGTCCGGGCGCTTGGCGCGGACCTTCTCGTACAGGCCGTTCTGCTGCCAGTACTCGTTCTCGTTGTCGATCCAGAAACCGGCCAGGTCCGGATACCTGTCCATGACCTCCAGGAACAGGTCGTAGCTGTACTCGCCGAACCCGGGCCGGGTGGTCAGGTCCACCTGGCGGCCCTTGTAGGCGGAGTAGGCGGCCGAGTCCAGCATCTCCACGCCCGTGTTGTCGTGCCACTGCGGGTCGTCGGTCATGTAGAGCATGATCCGTACGTTCTTCGCCCGGCCGGCCTCGACCAGCTCGCCGAGGAAGTCGCGGCGGGTCGAGCAGCTGCCCGGGACGGCCGACGGCCAGGGCCGCGCGTAGCCGAGCGCGCTGTGGAAGGTTGCCAGGACGATGTACGAGGCGCCCAGGTCACGGGCCTGGTCGATCCAGTAACCGGGGGTCCAGCCGCCGTCGGTGACGTCCTTCTCCCAGGCGGCGCAGTCCGTATGGCGGGGCGCGGTGAACATCCCCCAGTGCAGGAACAGGCCCGCCGTGGAGTCTCGTAACCACTGCTGGCGGGGGTGGACGACTTCGGCGTTGGCGGGCAGGGCCGTGAGCAGGCCGGCCAGCGCGACGAGGGCGACGACAAGGCGCAGTCGCATGTGAGACCTCCTACTTGGCGGCGCGCTGGACGGCGGCGACGGCGGTGGCGGCGGCGTCGCGCGGAGAGGACTGTCCGGCGAGCACGGAGCTCCACGCCTCGGCCACCGGCTTGCGCATCTGGGTCAGCTCGGTGCCGAAGCCGGGGATCAGGTACGGCACGCCGTGCTCCAGGGCCTTGTTGAACTGACTGTAGATCGGGTCCTTCATGCCTTCGGTATCGGCCAGGTCCTTGCGCACCGGCATGCTGCCCGCCTCCAGGGCGGCCAGCTCGCCTTTCTTGCTGAGGAACATGGCGGCGATGGCGTTGAAGGCGGCGTCCTTGTCCTTGGTGAACGCGCTGATGTGGACGTTGTCGCCGAACTGGTAGACCTTGGCGGGCGAGGTGGCGCCGGGCACGGGCACGACGCCGTACGTGAAGGAGGCGGTCTTCTTGGCGTTGCCGTACTGCCAGTTGCCGCCGACCACGAAGGCCATGCCGCCCGCGGTGAACTTCTGGAAGGCGACGTCAGGCGTCCAGGTGGCGGCGTCGCTGGGCACGTAGCCCTTCTCGGCCCAGCCGCCGACCAGCTTGAAGGCGTTCTCCAGGGCGGCGGCGTCGGGCTTGGCGTAGTCGAAGCCGTAGGCGGTGATGAAGGAGAAGGCGTTGACGTCCTGGTCGCCCTGACCGGCCAGGCCGATGCCGACGTACTTCTTGCCGATCTTCTCCAGGGCGGCGTTCAGCTCGTCCATCGTGGCGGGCGGCGCGATGCCCAGCTCGTCGAGGATCGTCTTGTTGTACCAGAGGGCCGTCGTGTTGTTGAAGCCCTGGACCCCGTACACCTTGCCGTCCTTCTTGATGACGTTGGCGTCGGGGATCTGCGCCTTGTCCTTGAACTTGTCGAACTGGGCGGTGAAGTCGGCGATCGCGCCGGCCTTGGCCAGTTGCAGCAGGTCGGCGCCGCCCTGGACGAACACGTCGGGACCCTGCCTGGTGGCCGCCTGGGAGATCACCTTCTGGGTCAGTTGCTCGGCGGGCACGTACACGGCGTTCAGCGGCTTGGCCGGCTTGGCCTTGGCGTAGACGTCGTTCAGGTCCTTGGTGAACTTGGCGGTGGCGGGGATGCCCTGGGCGTAGTAGTGCCAGAAGGTGATTTTTCCCGATGAACCGGACGTCCCGCAGGCGGCGAGGACGCACAGGGCCGTCACACCGCCCAGGACGCGGAGT
This sequence comes from Nonomuraea jabiensis, assembly GCF_014204795.1. Taxonomy (GTDB): domain Bacteria; phylum Actinomycetota; class Actinomycetes; order Streptosporangiales; family Streptosporangiaceae; genus Nonomuraea; species Nonomuraea jabiensis. The sequence continues at coordinate 6,154,516 of NZ_JACHMB010000001.1, forward strand.
CTTGCAGAGATCAACGGACGCTTCCCATCGTGATACCGCCGACCAGCAGCCGCTGCCCGAACAGGTAGATCAATACGGTCGGGACCGAGACCAGGACGGAGACCGCCATGAGGCCCGGCCAGTTCACTCCGTAGGAGGACATTTGCTGCGCGAGCAGCGCGCTGACCGGGTACTGGCCCGGGTCGCTGAGAAAGGTGATCGCGTACAGGAACTCGCCCCACGCGCCGATGAAGGTCAGGGTGGCGACGGTGGCGATCCCGTTGCGGGTGATCGGCAGCACGATCTTCACGAACCGCTGCCACCTGCTCGCGCCGTCGCTGGCCGCGGCCTCCTCGACGGCGATCGGCACGCCGGTGAAGAACGGCCGCAGCAGCAGCATGCTGAAGGGCAGGTTGGTCGCCGCGATGGCGATCGCGACGCCGTACAGGTTGCCGATGAGCCCCCACTGGGCCAGCAGCCGGTTCAGCGGGATGAGGGTGGAGGTGGCCGGCACCATCTGCAGGACGATCAGCGCGGCCAGCCCGCCGGTCACCACCGCGCCGTTGAGCCTGGCCAGGCCGTACGAGGTGGGTACGGCGACGACGAGCACGATGACGGTGGTGGACACCGCTATGATCACCGAGTTGACCGCCGCGGTGGCGAAGCCGCCGTTCCACACGTCGATGTAGGCCTGGAGCGTCGGCTTGAAGACGATGGCCGCCGATCCGGCGAACACGTCCTTCAGGCTCTTGAACGAGGTGGCCAGCAGCCAGTACAGCGGCAGCGCGTAGACCGCCAGCAGGACGACGCAGCCGACCACGGTGACCGCCGTGTTGCGCCTGGCATCGGTCATGTCTGCTCACCTCGGTTCATCCGCAGGTAGACGGCGCTCAGGAACAGCACGATGACCAGCGACAACGTGGCGGTGAACGAGCCCTGGCCGAACTCGTAGAACTTGAACGCCTGCTGGTAGCCCAGGTACGGCAGCGTGGTCGTCGAGGTGCCGGGACCGCCGCTGGTCATCACGAAGATGAGGTCGAAGGAGCGGAAGGCGTTGATCACCACGAGCACGCCGAGGATGGAGATGACCGGGCGCATCAGCGGCAGCACGATGTGCCTGGTCGCCCTCCAGCCGTCCGCGCCGTCGAGCGCGGCGGCCTCCAGCAGCTCCTCGGAGACGTCCAGCAGCGCCGCCCGCAGCACCAGGGCGCAGAACGGCACCACCATCCAGGCGTTGACCAGCCCGAGCACCACGATCGCCAGCGTGCCGTTGGCCAGCCAGGGGATCGGCCGGTCGACCACGTGCAGCCACAGCAGGACGGAGTTCACCGGACCGCCCGACTCCAGCAGGAACTTCCACAGGTTCCCGGCCACCACCGCCGGCAACGTCCAGACGAACACCATCACGCCGAGCGTCACACTGCTCAGCCGGGTGCGCGGGCGCAGCGTCAGCGCGGCGGCGAACCCGCCGGCCAGCCCGACCACGAGCACGATCACGACGATGACCAGCGTCTGGAGCACCACGCGACCGAACGACGGATCCTCGACGACCCTCCACATGTTGTCGAGCCCGTTGGACGGCCGCTCGCCCAGCAGGTTCTCGGCGGTCACGTCGGAGAAGGCCGTACGGATCAGGTCGATGAGCGGGTAGACCGACAGCACCGCGAGGTACACGGCGCCCGGAAGCAGGAACAGCATGGTCCTGCGGCCGAACAGCACGCGGTTGGCCGGGCCTGTCACCATCGCCGGACCTTCGCGCGCTCGCCGGTGCGCGCGGAGTCCAGCGCGGCCTCCAGCATCGCGACGCTGCGGGCGTTGTCGGCGGCCGGCGAGGTCGGCTCGCCGGAGCCCTCGACCGCGTCGAGGAAGGCCCGCAGCACCCCGGCCCGTTCGAACAGCGGCAGCTCGGGCACCTCGACCGCGCTCACGTTCCCGTCCGCGTCCGTGATCGACACGCTCCGGTGGTCGTCCGGCGCGGCTCCCCACTGCAGCAGCCCCTCGTCACCGGAGATCCGCCACACGCCTGGCCATGGCGTCTGCGGGCCGACCCCTTGGCTGGACAGCACGTAGTCGATCGTGAGCCCGCCGTCCAGCTCGACGATGAGGCTCGCCCCCGGGGTGCGGTCCTGGGCCGTGCGCACCGGCGTGACCGGCACGCACGTGATCGCCACCCCCTCCCGCCCGAACAGGTGCCGCATCAGGTCGAAGTGGTGGATGGCCAGCTCGACCAGCGCGTTGGAGTCCCGCACGCCGGAGTGGTGGCGGTGCCATTCGAGGGAGACCCGGCGGATCGTGCCGACGGCCCGCCGCTCCAGCAGGTCGCGTACGACCGGGACGCCGGGGAAGAGCCGGTAGTTCTGGTCGATGGCGAAGACCAGGCCCTTGCGCTCCGCGAGGCCGGCCAGCTCCCTCGCGGTGGCGGTGTCCAGGGTGAACGGCTTCTCCAGCAGCAGGTGCGCGCCGGCCTCCAGGACCTGCCGGGCGACGGCCGCGTGCGCGCCGATCGCGACCGGCGCGATCGCGGCCACGGCCCCGGTCGCCGCCAGCGCCTCCTCGACGCCGGCGTACACCTCGCCGCCGGTGAACGCGGCCCGCGCCTCGGGGGAGGCGTCCACCCAGCCGACCACGTCGGCGTCGGGGAGCTGCGGCAGGATGTTCGCGGCCCAGTCGAGGCCCCAGGGGCCCAGGCCGATCTGGATGAGATCCGTCATGCCTGCACCCACCAGTTCTTCGGGTACTCCCCTGACCTGGTGCTCTTCGGCTGGGGCTGCGCGGACGGGGCCGCCCACCGTACGGCGTTGGCCAGGATGCGCCTGATCTCGGGCTGGAAGTAGATCGGCGCCTCCTCGTGCCCGGGGGCGAAGAAGAAGACCCGGCCTCTGCCCCGGTGCCAGCCGCAGCCGCTGCGCAGCACCTCGCCGCCCTCGTAGGAGCTGATGAAGACCAGCTCGTCCGGCGCGGGGATGTCCAGCGGCTCGCCGTACATCTCGCCGCTGGGGATGACCACGGGGTTGGGTACGCCGGCGACGATCTCGTGGCCCGGCAGGACCGTCCACAACAGCTCGCTGTCACCGTGCCGCCAGCCGGTCATCGCACCGGACGTGCCCAGCAGGGCCTTGGCGATCTTCGACCCGATGGCCGAGTGGAGGATGAGCAGCCCCATGCCGTCCAGCACCCGCCGCCTGACCCGCTCGACCACCTCGTCGACGACCTCGTCGTCCTTGAGATGGCTCCACCAGAGCAGGACGTCGGTGTCGTCCAGGACCTCGGGGCCCAGACCGTGCCCGGGTTCCTCCTGGAGCGCGACGCGCACCTCGGCGCCGGGGTCGAGATGTTCGATCAGCGCCTGTCTCAGCACGGTGTGCAGGCCGTCCGGATACACCGAGGACACGCTCGGATACGTCCTCTCCTCGAAGAACTCGTTCCACACGGTCACCTTCATGCGATCCCTCCGAGCTCGATACATCGGAGGTATCGTAGAAACCCTCCCCATATTATGCAAGCGTTCTTCATAATAGGATATGGTCGAGCCGAGATCATGACCAGGGGCGATGACTCGGCTGTCGAGTCAGGACCAAGGCGTAGTGAAGGGGTGGGATGACGAAGTCCTCCGATGCCACGCGGCGCGTCGTCCATCTGCGGTCCGCGGGTACCGCGCTGATCCTCGACCTCCGGCAGACCGGGCTGCCCACGGTGGTCCACTGGGGCGCCGACCCCGGGCCGTGCGACGAGGCCGAGCTGGAGGCGGTGGCGGAGGCCGCCGTCCCGCCGCACGTCATCAACCTCGTCGACGGGCCCGTCTCCCACTCGGTGCTGCCGGAGGGGCACACCGGGTGGTTCGGCATCCCGGGCCTTTCCGGTTCGCGCGGGGGCCAGGCGTGGGCGCCGCGCTTCACCGTGAGCGAGGCCGTCCAGGAGGGGCGGCGGCTGACCGTCGAGGCGGCCGATCCGGCCACCGCGCTCGGGCTGCGGCTCACCGTCGAGCTGACGGGCAGCGGGCTGGTCCGGCTGCGCACGGCCGTACGCAACGACGGGAACGACGACTGCCGCGTGGACGCCGTGTCGGCCGTGCTGCCGGTGCCCGACCGGGCCGTGGAACTGCTCGACCTGACCGGCCGCTGGTCGCAGGAGCGGCAGCCGCAGCGCGGGCCGTTCCCCGTCGGGGTGCACCTGCGCGAAGGACGCCGGGGCAGGACCGGGGCGGACGCGGCGACCGTACTGGTGGCGGGGACCACCGGGTTCGGGTTCCGGTCGGGGGAGGTGTGGGCGGTGCACACGGCCTGGAGCGGCAACCACCGCACCTGGGCCGAGCGTACGGGCGAGGGCTTCAGGACGCTCGGCGGCGGCGAGTCGCTGCTGCCCGGCGAGATCGTCCTGCGGCCGGGGGAGAGTTACCAGACGCCCGAGCTGTACTTCGGCTGGGCGGACGGGCTGGACGAGCTGGCCGCCCGCTTCCATCGGCACCTGCGCGAACGGCCCGGACATCCCCGCTCACCCCGGCCGGTGAACCTCAACGTGTGGGAGGCCGTCTACTTCGACCACGACCTCGGCAAGCTCCTCACGCTGGCCGAGCGCGGAGCGGCGATCGGGGTGGAGCGGTTCGTGCTGGACGACGGCTGGTTCCACCACAGGAACGGGCCGGACCGGGGGCTGGGCGACTGGTTCGTCGACGAACGGACCTGGCCCGGCGGCCTGCATCCGCTGGTGAACCGGGTCAAGGAGCTCGGCATGACGTTCGGGCTGTGGTTCGAGCCGGAGATGATCAGCCCGAACTCCCAACTCGCCGTCGAGCACCCCGAGTGGATCCTGCGGGCCAGGCCCCAGCTCCCACCGGCCTCACGCTGGCAGCAGGTGCTCGACCTGGCCGAGCCGGAGGCGTTCGCGTACGTGCTCGAGCGGATGTCCGACATCATCGCCGAATACGGCGTCGGCTACCTCAAGTGGGACCACAACCGCGACCTGATCGAGGCGCCTGGCGTCCACCGGCAGACCCTGGCCGCCTACCGGCTGATGGACGAACTGCGCGCCGCGTTCCCCGGCCTGGAGATCGAGTCGTGCTCCTCCGGCGGCGCCCGCGTCGACCTCGCGATCCTGGAGCACACCGACCGGGTGTGGGCCTCCGACTGCATCGACCCGCTCGAACGGCAGTCCATCCAGCGCTGGACCAGCCAGCTCATCCCCCTCGAACTCATCGGCGGGCACGTCGCCTCGGCCGTCTCGCACACCACCGGCCGGCGCCACGACCTCGCCTTCCGGGCGATCACCTCGCTGTTCGCCCACTTCGGCCTGGAGCTCGACCTGACGGCACTCGACGACGCCGAGACCGCCTCGCTCGCCTCGTGGATAGCGCTGTACAAGCACTACCGGGAGTTGCTGCACTCCGGCACACTCGTCCGCGACGAGCACCCGTCCACCGGACGCTGGCTGACCGGGGTGGTCACGCCGGAACTGGCGCTGTACTCGGTGGCCGCCGTGCGCCGCTCCCGCGAGGAGCCCGCCGGACGGATGACGTTTCCCGGGCTCGACCCGGCCCGCCGGTACGCGATCCGCCTGGTCGGGCCGGACCGCGACGACCTCGGCAACCCGCCCCGCTGGCTGGACTCCCCGGCCGTGTTCGGCGGCGCGACCCTCGCGACGATCGGCGTACGACTGCCGAGCCTGCTTCCCGAGACGGCGATGCTGATCGAGGTCGCGGTGGTCCCGTAGCCCCCGTCTCCACCCCAGCCCTTGCTGCCGGGGACGGGCGTACGGACCAGACTGTAGGAGACGGAAAGGAGCAGGTTCCATGGCAGGACCGGCGACCCAGCTCAGCGGCGACGCCTCCGTGCTGCGCACGCTCAACCTGCGGTCGGTGCTGCGCGTGCTGTACGGCGGCGGGAAGAGCCACACCATCACCGAGATCGCCGCCGCCGCCAGCGTCTCGCGCCCCACCGCGAACCAGGCGATCTCCGACCTTCTCGCCGCGGGCTGGATCCGGCACTCCCCGCAGACCGCCGGCGCCAAGGACGGGCCGGGACGACCGGCGCAGCGCTTCGAGTTCCGCCCCGGCGCGGGCCACGTGCTGGGCGTGGACATAGGCGGCCACAAGGTGCTGGCGCTGGTCAGCGACCTGTCCGGCGAGATCGTCGCCGAACGCCGGGCGACACTGCGCCCGTCCTCACCAAGGTCCAGACGGCTGGCGATCATGAACCAGGCGATCGCCGAGGCCCTGGACGCGGCCGGGCTGCCGGCGGCGGACATCTCCTGCGCGGCGATCGCCACCCCCGGCGTGGTCGGCCCCGACGGCAAGGTCGCCCACGCCCCGGCCATCCCCGACTGGGTGGGCGTCGACCTGGGCGAGCACGTCCGCAGCCGGTTCGGTGTCCCGACGCAGGTCTTCAACGACATGCGCATGGCCGCGCTCGCCGAGCACTGGAAGGGCGTGGCGCGCGACGCCTCCGACGTGGTGTACGTCCACGTCGGCCGTCGCATGGGCACCGGCCTGCTGGTCTCGGGGAGGCCGCACGCCGGCCGGCACGGCGCCGCCGCCGAGATCGGTCTCTGGCGCGGCCTGCCGTGGGCGCACGCCTACGAACGACTGCTGGAGCTGGCCCCCGGCAGAGCACCGGCCCCCGAAGCGCCGGACGAGCGCGGTGACGCGATCCAGGCCGTCTTCGAGGCGGCCAGGGCGGGCGACGCGGCCGCCCAGTCCGGCATCGAGGCGTTCGCCGACCTGCTCGTCAAGGGCCTGGCGCCGGTCATGGTGACGATCGACCCCGAACTGGTGATCATCGGAGGTGGCATCTCGGCCGCCGGGGAGGCCATCCGCGAGCCGGTGCGCATCAGGGTCGAACGCGAGACGGACTTCCCTCCGAAGGTAGTCTGCTCGGTGCTGGGCGACCACTCCGCCGCGATCGGCGCGGTGCGCAGCGCGCTCGACGTGGCCGAGGAACGCCTCTTCTCCGGCCTGAAGCCGCCCTGACACGGGTTCAGGGACCCCCTCCGCAGCCGTCTGGCCGCCCCAGGTGGTCTCAGGCCGGGACCAACTGCCATTGCTGGTTGGCGCCGCCGTTGGAGGTCCACTGCACGACCTGGGCACCGTCGGAGGTCGACGCGCCGTACACGTCTGCCAACAGCCCGCTGCTGTAGCTGACGATCGTGTAATAGCCGTCGCCGGTGGACCGCAGGTACCACAGCTGGTTGGTGCCGCCGTTGGCGGTCCACTGCTGTAGTTGCAGCCCTTCGGTCGTACTGCCGCCGTTGACGTCGAGGACCTTGCCGGTGGGGACGTAGCGCAAGGTGTACGCACCGCCCTGACCGCTGGTGACGGTCCACGCGGCGGAGCCGGACTGCTGTACGGCCTTGGCGCCGTCGGCGGAAGAGCCGCCGGCCACGGCGAGCGGCTTGCCGCTGTTGCGGTTGACGATACGGTAGGCCGCGCCCGACACCGGGCCGCCCGAACCGGACCCGAGATTGAAGTACTCGACCGCGTCGGTGAACGTCGTGGCACCCGACTTGGTGGTCGTCAGTATCAGGTACACCCGTGAGCCGCCGGCAGGTGTGGTGAAGGTGATCGGCTGGGTGACCCGTGAGCCGAGCGGGATGTTCAGTGTGGTCTGCCCTGACGCGATTACGGTGCCCTCGGGCCGGTCAAGCCGCGCCGACCAGGAGAATCCGACTGAGGTGCCGCGGAGGTCGTCGTTGAAGACGGTGATGTCGCGGGTCACGGAGGTGTTCTGGGGGTAGGTGCTCACGGCCTGCGGCAGCGGGAAGGTGCCGTTGGCGTCGGAGATCCCGGACGCCGACCAGTAGGGCAGGTCGATCGCCGCGACCGGATTGAACGCGGCCTGGACGCGCTGGATCTGGGGGTTGCTCCAGGGATCGGGCAGGTTGTCCGCGCCGTAGACGGCGCGGCCGCCCTCCTCCGGCACGAAGTCCGTGGTACGCACGCCGGGCACGACACTGGCCCACGCGGACAGCAGCGTGTACGGGCGCAGGTCGGCGGCGTCCTTGGCACGCTTGGCGGCCGTCGCCGTGGCGAACCACATGAAACCCTGCTTGGTGTTGCACTTGTTCCAGATGTACTCGCCCTCGCCGTCGGGTCGGCCGGTGACGGGCGCCACCCGCTCACCGTACTGTCCGACGCCGTCGAGGTAGTGCGAGAAGACCGCGAAGTTGGCGTACCTCATGTTCGGGTACCTGCTGGGCGAGTCGGCGCCGGGCGCGGCGTCGAGGCTGACCGGGCGGGTGCCGTCGTTGCCGTTCATCGCCGCGTAGAGATCCTGCTCGAACTGCTCGGAGTCATTGCCGAAGGTCGGTTCGTTGGCCTGGCTCCAGCGGATGACGGCGGGATGGTTGCGGTCCCGCAATGTGAGCGCGCGGGCGTGCGCGACCATGTGGTCATGCCCTGCGACGAAGTCCTGGGCGCTACCGCGGATGCCGGTCTCGTCGATGATCATCAGGCCCATCTCGTCGGCCACGTCAAGCATGTACGGGCTGGCCGGCTCCTGGTGGATGCGCACCACGTTGTAGTTGAGCCGCTGGTAGTTGTCCACGGCCTGCGGCCAGCCGCCGTTGCTCGCCGAAGGCGGGAGGAAGCCGGGCAGCGTGTCGTAAGCGTCGCCCTTGCCTCCGTTGTCGACCCGGTCGTAGTCCGCACCCTGCAGGCTGTCACCACGGAAGTTCACCCGGACGCCGTTGATGTAGTAGTACTCGCCGTTCTGTGTGGTCTCCCGGAACCCGAACCGGTACGTCGCGTCACTTGTCCGGCCGTCGTCGGTCGCCGCGCGAACCTTGAGACGGTGAAGCTGCGCTCGATACCCCGATCGGTATGGGACGTTCGGCCACCAGTACGAGGTGCTGCCGAGGTCCCACGGGAGGGAATCGACCGTGACCTTGGCCGTCGACCGCGCCCCCACGGTCACGGTGCGGGCCGTCGGCGCCGGGTAACTGAACGTCCCGCCGCCGTCCGAGGATAACTCGCCGGTCACCGTCACCGATCGAGCGCTGCTCGAGGTGTTGGTCACCCACACGTCGTAGCCGAGGGTCTGATTCGCTACCGACGTGCGGATGAACGTGTCACTGACGTACACGGCCGGATACACCCGCAGGAACGCGGAGCGGAAGATGCCCTGCGGGACCGCCTCGGACCAGTCGGCGGCCACGGGCACGATGTACTTGCCGTTCGCCGGGTTCTTCAGCGCGCCGCGGCCCTTCACGTCAACGGTGATCGTATGAGTGGTGCCCGGGGCGGCGTAGGCGCTGATGTCGAACTTGGATGGGGTGAAGGCCGTGGTCTGCGTCGCGACCACCCGGCCGTCCACCGACAAGGTCGCCTGGTGGTTCACGGCGCCGAACTCGATCCACGTCGACTGCGGCTGCCCTGAGTCCGGCACCGTCACCGTACGCGAGTACACCGCCTGGGACACATCGGTGAAACCCTGCTTGTACCAGCCACCTCCGGGCACCTTGATCGACGTCGTCGACCGGCCCGCCGGGGTGAAGCTCCACGTCCCGGCGAGATCAACCGAGGCGATCGCGGCATTGCCCGCGGTGAAGCCGTCGATGTCCCCAGCGGCGGCGGCAACCGTCGCGGTGGACTCCGACGGCGCAGACTGCTGTGCCACCGCAGCCGGCTGAGTCCCGAACATCGCGACCAGGAAGACCGCCATCACAGCTGGCCACCTGCTCACCGAACGTCGAGGACGGGAGGAGGGATCGCTCCGCTTCATGGGTAATCCTTTCGGGTGAATCCCTTGTGTGATGCACTTCTCGGTCCGGCCGCCGCCCGGGACGCCATCCAGCGGCGGCGTGCAGGCGTCCGTCCGTCACGCTCGCGGTGATCGTGCCGTCGCCGTTCGTCTGCGATGATCGACGGCTTGATGGGGACACACTGTCTCCTGGCAAGGGGAGAGTCGTATCGATTCGACGGCATCGCCGGACATCAGACGTACGTCCCGGGGTCCCTCCTGTCAAGGCTCACGGTTCCGCAGAGATGGGATTACTTCGGGCCATACTGTTCCACTACAGGCCATTTCACGTCAGGAAGGTCCGGCGTTATGTAACTTTCAGCCCGCGTCAGATACCTCGTACATAGGATGTGTCAGCGGTTTCGAGATCGAGAACCGGAAGCGCATGCGGACATCTCTAGAAAATCGATTCGATGCCATCGGGCAGTGGGGCTTGGTCGAACGCGCGGGACTCGGCCTGCTGATGCGCAGGCCGGTGTCCGAACCGCCGCCGGGAGGGAACGGCGCAGCGCGCATGCGGTCAAGCATCCGCGCCCAGAGCCTTCGACTCGCCCAGCAGCCGCAGGAATGGGCGGACGGTGTTGTACTTGTCGACCAGCGCCGCCCGCAGCACGGTCCGACTGCACGCCGCACCGATCATGACCCTGCCGGCGGTTTCGGGTAAGACAGCTCCATCGGAATGAGGGCAGACGGGTACGCACACCTGCTCACACTCTCGGGGCCCTAAAGGGAATCCGCGCTTTTCGCCATCAATGACCGCGGTTGGCGGCGCAGCTCACGGGAGGCGGAGCGGGCAACGTGATCGGTTGCTGCTGCCGGTACTGTTCCAGGTCGATGAGGTTCCCGTTGATTGCGTTGCGCCTGTGGAGCTCCGCCCAGTACACCGGGTCGAGGAAGATCGCGGGGTTCCACAGCGACTGTGTCAGCTCCGTCGGTTGCCCCAGGTACAGCACGGCGTCGGCCAGCTTTCCCAAGGGGAGGCCGCACAGCCGCGGCGCGTCCATGAACTGCCCTGCGTCGGTGGATTCCAGCCAGTTGCCCGAGCACGGGATCACGGTGCGCCGTGGACAGGTCGCCAGGCGGGGATGGCTGCCGGTCACGATCACGTAGACGTGCCGGCCGGTCTGTTCCTCGATCAGAGGGACTGCGTGGTCGGCGTTCTGTCCCGGCTGCGGCGAGTGCATCACGTGCCCGCTGCCGTAGCAGATCAGTGCCCGGCGCTTCTTGGCGAGCACTTCCCGTTTCACCACTGACGCCATGTGGGCGTCACGCTGGGCGAGAAAGGCATCCACTTGGTCTTGGGTGGTGATGCGGGACCAGTCGATCGGCGGATCCCCGAGCAGCACCCGGATCCTTCGCCGCGCGGGCAGCGTCCAGTTGACCGCGCGGACCGTCCGGAAGAACTGTTCACGGATCGGGTGGTCGCCGGTGGCCCCGGGCGACTGCGTGGTGTTGCGCCAGACCTGTCGCAGCGCGTGGTCGTCCACGGCCCCACCGGCGACGAACCGGTCGACGATCGGCTGGTACAGCGCATTGCCGAACTCGACGACGATGTCGTCGACCACCTGCGGCAACCGCGGATCCGCAAGCAGCATCTGCTGCGCGTCACCGTGTTCCTGCTGGCCGTGTGACTCACCGATCGCAACGAGCCGGTGGCGCTCGAAGGCCGCGAGCACCGCCTGGGTGAGGTCGCGTGCGACCACCTCGGCGCTGCCCGTCAAGCTGCCCGTCAAGCTGCCCCTCATGCTGCTCGTCGAGCTGGTGGTCAGGATTGCGCCGGTTGCCGTACTGGCACCGGTGAGCGCGAGGAACCTACGCCGCGTCAACCGTGCATCGTTCACGTCTGGTCCTTCCTGAAGGGGGATGCCGCTCATGGACGCCTTCCGGGGACGGTTGTACGGCACGGCCGGTGTCGGCCGGGTGTCAGCTGCCGACACCCGGCCGACACCGGCTCCCTGGCATGGTGAGCAGTGCGGAACGCGGTGGACGGGACGGCACCACCACCGGGCGAGAAGGAGGACACACGTGCGAGTTCTGGTCGTCGAAGACTTCGAGGTCCTGGCCAGGACGATCGGGACCGGGTTACGCCGCGAGGGCATGGCCGTGGACGTCGTTCTCAACGGCGATGACGCTCTGGCCCGCCTCGCTGGCACCCGGTACGACGTGGTGGTGCTGGACCGCGACCTGCCCGGCACATCCGGCGACGAGGTGTGCCGTGACATCGCCGCCGGCGGCTCCGGGTCGCGGGTGCTGATGCTCACCGCCGCAGGCACCGTACGGGACAGGGTCGAGGGCCTGAGCCTGGGCGCCGACGACTACCTGGCCAAACCGTTCGACTTCACCGAACTCGTGGCCCGCGTGCGCGCGCTGGGGCGCCGCTCGGCGCCCGCCGTGCCTCCGATCCTCCGTGCGGAAGATCTGATGCTGGACCCGAGCCGGCGGACGGCCTTTCGCGGCGGGCGGCGCTTGGAGCTCACCCCGAAGGAGTTCGCCCTGCTGGAATGCCTGCTGGCCGCCGGTGACCGGGTGGTGTCCGCGGAGGAGCTGCTGGAACGGGTCTGGGACGAGGCCGCCGACCCGTTCACCACGGCCGTCAAGACGACGGTGCGCCGGTTGCGGGCCAAACTCGGCGAACCTCCGGTGATCGAGACCATCCGTGAGGGCGGCTACCGGATCGGAGTCCCGCGATGAATCCGGCGGTGGACCCAACAGCGACCGGCCCTGCCGGGCGCGTCCGACGCCACCTGCGCCGGCCGTCCCTGCGCACGCAGCTCACGACGCTGTACGCCGGCATGGTCCTGGCCGTCGTCGTCCCGATGCTGCTGCTCGCCGGCTTCCTGTTCGGCAGGGATCAGATCCGCCTCCGGGCCGGGGACGCCGTCCCACCGCCCGACCCGGCCACCCAGCAGGTCGATGCCGCGCTCGCGATCACCGCGTTCATCGTCGTGGTCCTCACCGTGCTGACCGCGTGGTGGCTGGCCGGGCGCTTCCTGCGGCCGCTGCGCGCCATGACCGTGACAGCCCAGGAGATCTCCGCCACCAACCTCAACCGGCGGCTCGGCCTGCGCGGCCCGGACGACGAGCTGACCAAGCTGGGGCGCACCCTCGACGACCTGTTCGAACGGCTGGACTCCGCGTTCGCGGCCCAGCGCCACTTCGTGGCCAACGCCTCACACGAGTTGCGCACCCCGCTGGCCGGTCAGCGCGCCGTACTCCAGGTCGCGCTCGCCGACCCCGAGGCGAGCACGGCCAGCCTGCGAGCCGCGTGCGAGGAAGCGCTCGGCCTCGGAGAAAGGCAGGAACGTCTGATCGCCGCCCTGCTCACGCTCGCCGAAGGACAAAAGGGCATCGAACACCGGGAAGTGTTCGACCTGGTTGATGTCATCAAGGCGGAGATGCAGTCGCACCATGCCGAGGCCACCCGGCGAACCATCACGCTCCAGGCGTCGTTGGACCCGGCACCGATCAGCGGTGACCCCGATCTGATCACCAGCATGATCCGCAACCTGGTCGACAACGCGCTCCACCACAACGTTCCCGATGGCCACCTCACCATCACCACCGAACGGATCAACGGGTGTGCCCGCCTATCGGTCGCCAACACCGGCCCGACCATCCGATCGCAGGACCTGCGACGGCTTTTCCAGCCGTTCCAGCGACTCGGCACCCAGCGAACCCACACCGCCGACGGCCACGGACTGGGCCTGGCCATCGTGCAGGCCGTCGCCGACGCACACGGCGCGCAACTGACGGCCCGCCCACGTCCCGGGGGCGGCTTGGACGTGACAATACTGTTCGGCTGATTCCACCCGGCCAATGCCTCCGCCGTTGTGGTCGGGGCAACCGGCGACGGCCCGACGCGATGCGTGGGCCATTCGTCGTGGTGGCGGGTCCATCGTGCCTCAGGGGTTCGTGCGGTGTCGTGTCTGGTCTTATTGTCGCGGTTGCCCCGCCGCAGTGGGCGGGCGATCGGCGTCCGGGTGCCGGGCGACCGACTCGATGCCGGACTCAGGCAGCACCACGCCCCGGACGCCGTCCCCCAGATCATGGCTCACGTCGATCGGCTCCGGCAGAACCAGCCCGGTGGCAGCCTGGGCGACTGCCAGTTGTCCTCGCGCCGCGCGCACCAGCGCAAAATTTGTTCCACGGGCGAGGATGAGGTTGCCCATGATTCGGTACGGGCTCCCGATATGCCCCTTGACCAGGCATATCGTCCGGGTCATCAGCGCCCGTCATGGGCATATGTTGGTTATATCGGCTCTTGGTGGCGTATGGCGACCCACTCGCCAGGAGCCGATGCGAGGCATCGATGACCATTGCCACGTTGCGCGCTTCGGCGCAGACGCACGCCGGCGGTCTGCCCGCTGAGGTGACCAGTTTCATCGGGCGCCGGCACGAAGTAGCGGCGGTCAAGCGCCTGCTGTCCGAGGCCCGCATGGTCACCCTCACCGGTCCGGGCGGCGTCGGCAAGACCCGGCTGGCCCTGCGCGTGGCCACCGACCTGCGCCGGGCCTTCCCCGACGGCGTCTGGCTGGTCGAACTCGCCGAACTGGACAACCCGGCACTGCTGCCCCAGGCCACGGTCGCCGCGCTGAAGATCCAGAGTCACTCCGCCCGGCCGCCCCTACAGGTGCTCACCGAGCACTTGCGCGAGCGGCGGGCGCTGGTCGTCCTGGACAACTGCGAGCACGTCCGCGACGAGTCCACCGTGATGGCCCAGGCGCTGCTGCGTTCCGCCCCGGACCTGCGCATCCTGGCCACCAGCCGGCAGCCGCTGGGGGCCCCCGGAGAGCAGGCGTTCCCCGTGCCCACGTTGCCGCTGCCGGGCGGCGACGCCCAGCCCGACACGGAGCCCTCCGTGTCCGACGCGGTACGGCTCTTCGCCGAGCGGGCGGCGGCCGTGCTGCCCGAGTTCACCGTCACCAGCGAGAACCAGGACCTGATCGAGCAGATCTGCCGCCGCCTGGACGGTCTGCCGCTCGGCATCGAGCTCGCCGTCGTACGGCTGCGCGTGCTCTCGATCCACCAGCTGCTCGACCGGTTGGACGATCTGTTCGGCCTGCTCAGCGGGGGACCGAGCGCCACGGTGTCCCGCCACCGGACGCTGCGCGCCCTGATCGACTGGAGTCACGGGCTCTGCACCGAGCAGGAGCGCCTGCTGTGGGCGAGCCTGTCGGTGTTCACCGGCAGCCTGGATCTGGAGGCGGTCGAAGCGGTCTGCGCCGGGGCCGGCATCGCCCGGGACGAGATCCTCGACCTGATGATCGGCCTGGTGGAGAAGTCCGTCCTGATCCGGGAGGAACATCCGTACGGAGTGCGATTCCGGCTGCTGGACACGATCCGGCAGTACGGGCGTGAGCGCCTGGTGGCCTCCGGGCAGGAGCGGGAGCTGAAACTCCGGTATCGCGACTACTACCGGCGGCTCTCGCGTGAGGCGCAGGCGCAGCTGTTCGGCCCGGCGCAGGCCAAGCTGCTGACCCGGCTGCGCGTCGAGCACCCCAACCTGCGCACCGCCCTGGAGTACTGCCAGGCCGAGCGCGCCGGGCTGTGCATCGACATGGCGAGCGACCTGCTCGACCACTGGATCACGAGCAGCCACCTGGGCGAAGGCCGCGACTGGCTCGAACAGGGGCTCGCCGTGGCCGCCGGCCGGTCCGAGGTCAGGGCGCGGGCGCTGTGGGCGTGCGGCTCGCTCGCCATCATCCAGGGCGATCAGGCCTCGGCCGTCGGGCTGCTGGCCAAGAGCAGGTCGCTCGGCGAGAAACTCGGGCTGGAACCGGTGCTCGGCTACGTCGCGCTCTACTCCGGAATGGTCGCCATGCACGCGGGAGACACCGAGTCGGCCATCAAGTCCTTCGAGGAGGCGGTGACCCATCATCGCGCCGGCGGCGACCCGGCGGGCGAGGTGCAGGCGCTGACCTGGCTCTGCCTGGCGCACTCGTTCCTCGGCGGCTCGGAAAGCGCCGTCGCCGCCGCCGAGGAGGGCATCGCCATCTGCGACGCCCACGGCGAGAGCTGGCACCGGGCGTACACGACGACGGCGCTCGGCATCGAACGCTGGCGCCAGGGCGACGTGCGGTGCGCGACCGCCTTGGAGCAGGAGAGCCTGCGCGTCTTCCACTCCCTGGACGACTCGGTCGGGGTCGGGCTCACGATCGAGGTGCTGGCCTGGATCGCCGCCGCACAGGAGGAGTACGCGCGGGCCGGCACGTTGCTGGGCGTCGCGCGCAACGTCTGGGAGGCGATCGGCACGCCCCTGCTGGGATTCGGACACCTCATCGCGTACCACGACGAATGCGAGGCCCGTACCCTCCATGCCCTCGGCGAACACGCCTTCCAGGCGGCCGTCAAGCGCGGGGCCAGGCGCTCCCCCGGCCAGGCGCTCGCGTACGCCCTCATGGAGGAGGCGCCATCGAGCGGCCCGGCCGGCGCGGCGGACCAGTACGCGCCGCTCACCCCACGCGAGAGCGAGATCGCCCAGCTCATCGCGCGGGGCATGCGGAACAAGGAGATCGCGGCGGCGCTGGTGATCGCTCAGCGCACCGTCGAGGGCCACATCGAGCACATTCTGTGCAAACTCGGCTTCAACTCCAGGACCCAGATCGTCGGCTGGGTCGCAGAACAGGCCCGCCGCGCCGGAGGCGAATGATCGTGACGGTGAAGGACACGATCTGGAGCGCTCCGGACGCCGAGGAGCCGGCGGCGGACCGGCGGCAGCCCGATGCTCCCGGCTTCGTCGGGCGGCGGCACGAGATCGCCCAGGTCAGAAGGCTCCTGGCCAAGACCCGCCTGCTGACCCTGACCGGCGTGGGCGGGGTCGGCAAGACCCGGCTGGCGCGACGCGCCAGCGACCTCCTGCTCCGGAGGTACCGGGACGGCGTCCGGCTGGTGGAGCTGGCCACCATCGACGACGAGAACCTGCTGGCCCCGGCCGTGGCCGCCTCGCTGGGCATCCACGACCGCACGCCGGACCTCGTGGCCCAGCTGATCGAGCACCTGGCGGACAAGCAGCTGCTGCTGGTACTGGACAACTGCGAGCACCTGCTCGGCGCGTGCGCCCGGCTGGCGCAGCAGCTGCTGCACGGCACCTCGCGGCTGCAGATCCTGGCCACCAGCCGGCAGTCGCTCGGAGTGTACGGCGAGCGGGTGCTCCCGGTGCCGTCCCTGCCGATACCGCGGCCCGGCGACGGCACCCGCGACATCGCCCGGCGCGACGCCGTGCGCCTCTTCACCGAGCGGGCGGCGACGATCCGGCCCGGCTTCCACGTCGACGCGGCCAACGCCCGGGCCGTCGCCCGGCTGGCCCGGCGCCTGGACGGGATCCCGCTGGCCATCGAGCTGGCGGCGGTACGGCTGCGGACGACGTCGGTGGAAGACCTGGTGAACGAGCTCGACGAGCGCCTGGAAGCGGTGGCCCTACCGGCCGGAGAGGTCGGCCCCGGCACGCTGGCCCGCCACCAGACCCTGCGGGCGACCATGGAGTGGAGCTTCGGGCTGTGCTCGCCCGGCGAGCGGCGGCTGTGGGAGCGGCTGTCGATGTTCCCGGGGGGCGTGGACGTGGAGACCGCCGAAGCGGTCTGCCCCGGGCAGGGACTGGCCCGCGAGGACGTGCTGGATCTGATGATGGGACTGGTGGACAAGTCCATCCTGGTCGTCGCGGAGGCGTACGGCGCCGGGTCCCGCCACCGCATGCTGGAGACCATCCGCGCGTACGGCCGCGAACAGCTGCCCGCCGCCGACGCGGAGGCGCTGCGCGAGCGGTACATCGACCACTACCGCCGGCTCGTCGAGCGGGTGCGCGTGGACCGGCTGGAGCCGGACCAGACCGATCGCCTGCGGATGCTGAAGCCGGAGCTGCCCAACGTACGCGTCGCCCTCGACCTCTGCCTCGGCCGGCCCGGCGACGCCCCCGCCGGCCTGGAGATCGCCTCTGAGCTGTGGTCCACCTGGCTGGTCACCGGTGCTCTCAGCGAAGGCCGGTACTGGCTGAAGCGCGGCCTCGCGCTCGTGTCCGGAGCGAGCGTCGCCAGGGCAATGGGCCTATGGGCCGACGGGCTGCTCGCCCACTACCAGGGCGACGCGGCGGCGGCCGACGCGCTGGGGTGCCTGGCGCTCGCGCGGCAGCTGAGGGACGAGAGGGCGCTCGCGTTCGCCGTCCAGCTCGCCGGCGTCGCGGCGTTGTCCGGGGGCGACGTCGAGGGCGGGCTCGCGCTCCTGGAGGAGGCCCGCACCCGGCACTGGGCGAGAGGCGACGTCCACGCCGTGGCGGTCACCCTGTACCTCGCCGCCCTCTTCGGCGCCACGATGCGCCCGGACCGGGCCGCCGGGTATGGAGAGGAGCTTGTGACGTTGTGCGAGAGTCGCAACGCGACGCTCTTCCGCGCGTACGCACTGTACGCGCTCGGCATGGCCCGCTGGGAGCAGGGCGACTGGCGGCAGACCGAGGCCAGGATGCGGGAGGTGGCCGCGTTCTGGAGTGGCACGGAAGACCGGTGGGGCCTCACGCAGTGCCTGGAGGCGCTGGCCTGGACGGCCGGGGTACGCGGCCGGTACGAGCGGGCCGCCCGGCTGCTGGGCGCCGCCCACCTCCTGTGGGAGGCGGCGGCCTCCTCGCCGACGCGGCTGCCCTACCAGGTGAGATCGCACCAGGAGTGCGCCGAACGGGCCCGCCGGGAGCTGGGGGCCCAGGCGTTCACGGCGGCTTTCCGGGACGGCACGCGGCTCGGGCTCTCCCGGGCGGTCGCGTACGCGCTGGAAGAGTGACGACGCCGCGCGGCGGGGCGATCAGCGGTGCAGGCGGGGCTCGGGACAGCCGCAGGAGCCGCGGGTGACCAGGGTGGCCGAGAAGATCTTGGTGACCGGCTCCACGCCCTCCGACTCGATGGCGCCGACCAGCGTCTCCGTCGCGTGGCGGGCCATCTCGTCTATCGGCTGGCTGATCGTCGAAAGCCCCGGCACCGTGTACGCGGCCTCCCGCGCCCCGTCGAACCCCACCACCGCCACGTCCCCGGGCACCCGCAGCCCGAGATCGGCGGCGGCGCGCATCGCGCCGATGGCCTGGCCGTCGATGGAGGCGAACAGGGCGGTGGGACGCGACGGCGCCGACAGCAACCGCAGCGCGGCCTCGTATCCACCCTCCAAGCTCAACTCACCCTCCTCGACCAGCCCCGTCTCCTCGACCAGCCCCGTCTCCTCGACCAGCCCCGTCTCCTCGACCAGCCCCGCCTCCTTGGCAAGCTCCGGCGCGGCACCGGCCTCCTGGAGCGCACGGCGCCAGCCCGCCGCCCTGAGCCGCACCGGAGTGATGTCCAACGGGCCGCCGACGAAGCCGATACGGCGGTGGCCGTGCTCCAGGAGATGCCGGGTGGCCTGATAGCCCCCCTCCTCGTCATCCACCGCGAGCCGGGAGAAGAACGGCGGCGCCGCATGGTCGATGGTGACCACCGGAACGCGTCCCCGCATCTCCTCCGCCTGATCGGCCGAGACCGGCACCCGCATCAGCACCAGCCCGTCGACCTGCCGCTCCAGGAACCCCCTGACATAGCCCTCCGCCCGCGCCGGATCCTCGGCGGAGTTGCCGAACAGCACCGAGTAGCCCCGCTGCCAGGCCACCTCCTCACAGGCCCGGGTGAACTGGCCGAAGAAGGGACTCTTCCCGCCGGCGCTGTCGGAGGCGATCACCCCGATGGTCCACGAGCGTCGCGAGCGCAGCGACCTGGCCACGGCGTTGGGGCGGTAACCGAGCTGCTTGATGGCGTCCAGCACCCGCTGCCGGGCCGCCGCCGAGACCGGCCGGGGCCCGTTGTTGATCACGTAGCTGACCACGGCGGGCGAGGTGCCCGCCAGCCGCGCCACGTCGTTCCGCGTCACCACTGGCGTCTCACTCCGGCATTCACGAACCCAGCTTATGGGCCGGAGCACCCCGTACAGGTCCGCGGGAGAGCGGCGCCGGACCGGGCGTGGAGATCACAAGCGGTCCAGCATGGTGATCAAGGTGGGCCGGCGCTTGTGGCGCAGCCGCAGCTCCTCCAGATAGGTACCGAACCCGGCTTCGTCGTGCGCCCGCCGCTGGGCCGCGCGGAGCCGTACCAGCAGTTCGACGGCCTGGTTGTAGTGCGTCTTGCCGGTTCCGGCGAGGGACTCGTCGATCAGACGTCGATAGGGGCCGATCACCTCGGCGGGGTGATCGTGCTCGCGTTCGCCGATCAACGTCAGCCACTGGGACGCGGGCACGTCGCCGGGGGAGGCCAGGGCGAGCCGCCAGGCCTCCTCGGCCAGGCCCTCGGCCCTGAGGACGGAGATGACGTGGGAGATGTGCGCTTTGGTGCGGAGATGGTCCAGGGCCGCGGCCCGCATGGACGTCCAGGTGCCGATCTGCTCGGCGGTCTCGCGCAGCCTCTGGTAGTGGTCCGGGCTGGGAACCTGCTCGAAGACGGATCGGCGCACCGCGAGGGCGTCGTCGGTGGCCCCACGTTCAAGGAGGAGGTCCACCAGCAGGTCGCGGAGCTTCTCCGTATCGGAGGGGTGAGCTGATTCGGCCAGGCCTCGCCGGGCCCATCGCTCTGCCTCAACCGGTCGCGAGCTCGCCCGGAGCACCGTCACGATCGTCACGAACTGGGCCGTGCTCCCCAGGTTCTCCGCCAGGACGGAGACGTGGGCGTCGACGTCGCCGCTGAGCTCGGCGAGCTGCTCGCGCAGGTCGCGGACACCCCAAGTGGCCGTCCACGAGCCGGGATCTTCGACGGCGCGGCGCTCCTCGACCAGCCGGGCACACTCGGCCAGCCCGGCCGGGCCGAGGGCGGTGGCGAAGTCGCGCAGCCGGATCCTGGGCCAGCCGGGGCCGTCGAGCTGCATGCCGACAAGCCAGGCGGCCAGGCTCCGCGCGGGTGGGGGAGCGGCCGCGCAGGCGCGGGCGTACAGGGCCACGAGCTCGGCGAGGCCGTCGCCGACGATTCCGGAGGAGTCGTCCATCCTGGTGAGCGCGTCGGTGACGCGTTCGACGGCGCGACGGAGCTGGTCGCGTACGGCGTCGGCGTGGCCGTTCTCGAGGGCGCGTTCGCCGTGGTCGAGCACCTCCCGCAGGCGGAGCGCGTATTCGCGGCGTCCCCGGTAGGGGTCGGCACGCCGGTCCCGGCGTAGCCCGTTGACGAGATCCCTCAACCCGTCGGCGTCGGCTCGGCGGATGTGCGAGACCAGCGCCGCCAGGCCGTCCTCGCCGTGTTCGCGCAACAACCGGGCCAGCTCGGAGGCCAGCATGGGGTATTCCTGCCGCAGGGCTCGTCCACGTTCCGCGTCCACGAACTCCAGCGTAGGGGCCTGTCACTGCTGTTAGCTGGACGTGTGCATGAGCCAGACAACTCCCCGGTGGTGCGGGAGCTGCGCGCATTCACCGAGTGGGTCGGCGCGGACCGGAAACCGACCGCCACCGGCCAGATCACCCTGGCCGACGCCAGGACCCTGGTGGGGCGACGGCCTGCTGGATGAGACCACGACGGGCCCTGGCCGTGGTGGCGGGCGGTGCGGGCACGCGGATCGGCTGGGAGCACGACTTCGGCGACAGTTGGGAGCACGAGATCGTCCTCGAGCGGGTGATGGCGGCCGAGGAGGGTGTCCGTATCCATCGCTCGTGGCAGGAGAAGGCGCCTGCCCGCCGGAAGACTGCCCCGGGCCGTGGGGATACCGCGGATTCCGGGCCGCCCTGGCCGATCCCCGCCATGAGGAGTACGAGCACTTGGTGCGATGGGCGGGGTTGACCACCGCCGCGGAGCGTTTCGATCTGGTGGTGGTCCGACGAGGTGCTGAACATCGTTTGATACCCGAGCCTCAGGCTCCGTTGCCGCCGCGGTGTACGACGACGGAGCCTTTGCCGCGCTTGGTGATGATCAGCCCTTGCTCTCGAATGATCTTCATGGCAAGGCGCACAGTTGGCCGGGCGACGCCGAACTCCTGTTCAAGGGCCACTTCGGATAGGACAGTTTGCGGCGGGTAGACGCCAGATCGGATGCGCTCGCTAAGGATCTGCGCAATCTGCTCGTACTTGTAGAGCGTCGCGTCCCATTCGATGCCTTCGGAGTTCGTCACATACATAACGCTACGAAGCCATTGACGTGCAGGCATAGAACTGCTAAGGAGCTCTTGTGAGCTCATATCTATAGACATGACCTTACAGGTTGGCAGTAGGTGACGCTTGGCGATCCAGTCAGCGCTGGCCATACGGAAGGAGATCACGCGATGGATCTGTACGTCGGACAGCTGGGCGACGTGCCCTTCACCAAGATGTGCGGCGGAAACCAGCAGGAGGGGGAGATGGAGAGCTGTGTCCTGATCGCTCCGATCCCCGGTGTAGCGGACGCCTACGCCCTGCGTGACTCGAAGAATCCGGACGCCGGGACCCTCCGGTTCACGGGCGACGAACTTCGCGCGGCCGGGATAGCCACTATCTAGGCGTCCTCTGCGGACGGCGGTCCCTGCTTGATCCAAGCAAACAGGGACCGCCCCCTGGATCGTACGGGAGCTTCCCCGCCATGCACTGGCACGCCTACCACTGGATGGGTGCGGGAGTCGATCGAGCCAATGAGGCCGAGCGCCGGCCGAGTTCGTCCGAGTTCCTCTCCTCGATGCTGCCACCGATGCGGACCGGAGACTGGCTGGCCAAGCCGGCATCGCGCATCGCGGCGACGTTCCATGAGGTCGAGCAGGCGGTGGACTGGATGGCAGGTGAATACGCGAAGGTGCGCGAGGCGCTTCTGCTGCCTGACCGGGTGCCTCTTGGGGACCGGCTGGAGATCGCCCTCGATCTGCTCCCCCGAGGTGTGGACGTCCAGTGGGGCGAATGGCTGCAGGGCGGCCGGTTCGTCACGATCGGCGTGATCTGCTGCCCGAACCGGCATGTCGCCCACCCCTGCCCGGCCCGCTCAGCGAGACCACCGCGTTGAGCGACGTCTCGTCGCCCGGATGCGATATCACGATCGGCCCTGGAGGTCGGCATCACGATGGAGGAATTTCACGGCCTGCACGTGAAGCAACTGAGAGAGGGGCACGTGGCCATCGACTGGTCCGGCCCAATGGGCAGATTCAAGTCCGTCAGGGTTCGCGGCTACACGTGCGACTGCTTGCCGACGGTGTACGAACTCTGCGTGGCGGGTGGCCTCGGCCATATCCGCCGCACGGAGAGGTCGTCCAAGGGAGACCGGGTCAGCGAGAGTCCTTGGCTGCGCGACGCGGAGGTGAAGCACCTCTGGCACAACCTTCTTGAGGGGCACGCACGGTAGCGTTCTCGCAGGTGAACGAGCGCGGGCGGCGTTCTGGAGGAAATTGGCCCGGTAACTGCGCCTTATCATGCTCGGCCGTCCGGTGGTGGCCGCCGATAACGGTTGGTTATGGCATGCTTCCGTACAGTGACGACTGTGTCACCGTACAAGGCTGTGGCAGGTGACACGGCAGGGTTGGAGGAGGCCCTGGCTCGGGTGGTGCGGCTGGCCGGCGATCACGTCGGCGCGCTCGACTCCGGCATGCGTTACATGGCGGCACACGCCTGGGTTGGCGGCGGCGCCGGCCCCTTCACCCAGGTCATGGGGGACCAGCGGGCGCGGCTGCAGCGTGCCTTCGAGACCGCGGCCGGGCAGATCGCCGACCGCATCCGCGCCCTCGGCGGGCACGCCGCCCCGCCGTCGCTGTCCACCCCGCTCCCCGCCGCCCCGTCCGCGCACGGCGGCTACGCCGGGATGGACGTGGAGGCGATGACCCGCATGGTGGCGGACCTGGAGCGCGCCGGTCACGCACTCCCCGCCGCGGGAGGCCTGCTCTCGGCGGTGCTGAGCTCCGCGGGCGTCAGCGCCATGCCCGCCCAGCAGGTGGGGGACGTGGGTGCCTGGGCTGCCGGACAGGTCGCCGACCTGCGCAGACGGCTGACCCTGCTCCAGCGTCGCCCCGATGGAGAGGCGGCCACCGCGGCCGTGCTCGGTTTCGGGCTGTTCGGCGGGTCCGCTCCGGCCCCGGGCACCATCGGCGACCTGATGGCCGCCGCCGCGGCCGGCGACACCTCGGCGCTGGAGAAGCTGGTGGCGGCGCAGAACGCCGGCCAGGACCCGACCCTCGCCGCCCGGGTCAGCGCCTGGTGGCAGCTGCTCGACCCGGCTGCCCGCCGGCGGCTCATCGACACCGCGCCGCAACTGGTCGGCTCGCTCAACGGCGTGCCCGCCGCCACCCGCGACAGCGCGAACCGGGCCTACCTGGCCCAACGCAAGGACGCCATCGCCAAGCGGCTGGCGGTGCTCCGGGTCCTGGACGAGTCCCTGGCGAAGGGGATCATCGCGGCGGACACGTGGCGGAGGATGAGCACGCGCCGCGAGATCGAGGAGCTGGAGAGGCAGCAGCGGCAGATCGAAGCCGTCACCGAGAGCCTGGCCATGGGCGGGGTCAACGGCCGCCCGCCCGCGCTCCTGCTCGCCCTTGAACTGGGCGGGCTCGGCAAGGCCGCCATCTCCTTCGGCGACCCCGACAAGGCCGACTCGGTGGTCACCTCCGTGCCCGGCACGGGCAGCACTTTGGAGGGGATCGGCGCCGACGTCGCTCGCGCCGGAACGCTCTGGGACCAGGCAAGCCGTTCGGCCCCCCACACGAAGACCGCCTCGGTCTTCTGGTTCGGCTACACGGCCCCGCAACTCGACGCCGGGATCCTCCGGGCGGACACCTCCGTCGCCTCACCCCATCTCGCCCAGGCCGGAGCCGGCCCGCTGGCCGGCTTCCTGGACGGCCTGCACGCCACCCACCAGGCGGCCGGCACACCCAGGTTCACCGTTCTGGGCCACAGTTACGGCAGCGTGGTCGCCGGCATCGCCGCCCAGACGCGGAAGGGGGCGTTCGCCGATCAGCTCATTCTTGTGGGCAGTCCGGGGACTATGGCGATGCAGGCCGGAGATCTGGGGGTCAAGCAGGTGTGGGTGGGGGAGTCGCCGCAGGATCCGGTGGCCGACCTGGGGCATCTTCCGTTGAGCGGTGGACGGCACCCTATCTCGGGCGTGCTGCAGCCCGCCCTCCCGAACGGCCCCGGGCCCTTCGGCACCGACCCCAGCAACATCGCCTTCGGCGCCAACCGCTTCGTTGTCAGCCCCACGCGAGTTTCAGGCTTCCTGGCCTTTACTGGGTATGACATCGGGACACACTCCGGTTACTGGAACGATGAGTCGATCTCACTGAGGAACATGGGATTCATCATCGCTGGTCGGTATGACCAAGTGACGAAGCTGCCGACGCCGAAGCAGGTGCCGACTCCGACACCCTTGCCGACGCCCTCGCAACCTCCGGCACGTCCTTCTTCGGAACCCGTGGCCTCGCCGTTGCCCGCCCCGCAGCCTTCGCCGACCCCGCCAGGAGACTAGATGTTCCGCTCCGTCAGGTTGATCATCGCAGCCGCGGTTCTTGTCGCCGGATGCGCGCCCGGCGGAGCTCTGGGAGGAGCAATGAACGCATCGGCCGACAAGCCGACGATCACCAAGGCTCAGGCACTGGCCCGGATCGAGCAGCTCATCAATGGGACCGTCAGTGTCATCCGTCCCAAGCCCGAGCTGGAGCTACACCAGCCCAGCCTCAACGACAGCCTCTGCCTCGACCCCGTCGACGGAGGTTCTGAAGATCGGCTCATCATCAATCGCACGTACTACCTGCGCGGGCTGCCCAAGGACTCGCTCAAGAAGGTGATCGCCGAGGTGAAGGCGTACTGGCAGAGCCAAGGCCACTACATCGAGGCCCAGTCCGGCAACGGTCTGCAACTCTACGGGCGCTCCCGCCCTGACGACTTCTTCATCACTATCGGCTGGACGGAGGGCGACGTGCTCACCCTAAGCTCCACCTCGACCTGCCTGTGGCCCAACGGTACCCCCGAGCCCTCGTCCACGCCCTGAACCTGACAGATCTTTCCGTTGGGCGATGGTGATCGAAGAGGTGTCAGGCTGCGCTGTCTACAGGCTTCTCGGTGACAGAAAATCGCAAGTCCGGTTGCCGAAGTCGACGACCAAGCCGAGGCGTGCGCCGAGTGTTGGGACATAGCGAGCGGTGACATCGAGAGGCCTTGTCACTGCCCAGGGCGTGTTTCAAAAGAACGGCCCCGTCTGAGACTCCGTGTTTGAAAGGCAGTCTCAGACGGGCTGTTTTGCCGTCCTGCGATCGGTTGGCCTCCCGGGTCGCTAGTTGATCGCTTCGGGTGGGAGCCCGCCGAGTCTGTGCAGCAGCTCGGACTGGATGGCGGCGAAGCGGTCGTTCATATGGCGGTGAAGGGCGGCGAGTTCGTCACCGAGGGCCGCGAGGTCTTGTCTCATCTCGGCCCGGATGTCGGCGAGCTCCGCGAGCACCAGCGCAATGCTGATCGTCTTGGAGCTGTCGTCTCGGGGCTGCATGCTCTCCTCGAGCGCCCGGATACGCGTTATCAAAGCGAGGATCTGTGCCTCTATGTTCACCGCATTCCTGCCTTTGCGAAGGTGGGAAGGGCGCTCCCGTCCCGGTGGGCGGGTGCAAGGTCTGACGGTGAGCACAGTGCCACATCTTTGGAGTTTGTGCAGGTCATCGCTTTGCGCTCGGGTGTGATTGTTTCTCCTGGCGTCCGGCGTGTTTCTCCCGCGGGATGTGATTAGGTGTGGGCGGCTCGGGCGCGAAAGGGGCCCGTTCTGGCGAAATGAGGGCAGGGTGGATCTGGGTTCGGCTGAACGTCAGATCGGCCAGTTGCTCGGTGATGGCACGATCACCGACCGGGAGCGGAGTCAGCGCATGCTCATTGGCAGGATGATCATGGTTTGGGGTTTGGGTGCAGGCGGGCCTCGACGTACGGGACGAGGCGGACGGGGCCGAGGAGGCCGTAGGGCTGGCGGGGCAGGCCGCCGTAGACCGTCGGGTCCGTCACTCTGAGCCGGTTGCCGAGGGGGGTGGCCACTTCCACCTGTAGGGTGCGGACGTCCCGGCCCAGGTCCACGACAGGGTTGAGCTGGTTCACGGGGGGCAGGGGGCGGCCGTTGGCGAGGACGCGGCAGGTGTCGGTGACCGTCCCGAGTTCCAGGTATGCCCCGCATTCCAGCTGTACATCGGTGGTGTAGAGGCCGATGCCGGATGTGTCGGCCAGGTCGGGGATGTCTGACCAAGGGGTGAGTTGGTCGAGGGTGAGCTGGTGCATGGTTGTGCCCTCCGGGCGCCAGTCCTCGACCTGTAGCTGCCACGACGACAGGGGCACTGGCTCGGGCACTGCGCCGATCACGGTGGTGATGGTGCGGCCGTTGGACAGCGTGGTGGTGTAGGTGCCGGTGCGGGAGGCGCGCACGACCAGGGTGCCTCGGTCGTATCGCACCAGTTCGGCGTCCGTTGAGATGGCGTGGGGTTCGTTTACCGGGCCGGTGCCGAAGAGGCCGGGGTGGCCGATGGCCAGTACCGTCGACTCGCCGGGGCGCAGCTTCACTCGTAGTCGGATCCCGTCGGCGTCCGCTGTGTAGAGCGCGAGGCGCTCGGCGTGGCCGGTCCACGGGTTCAGGAGGTACGGGACGCCGTCGCGGGACGTGCGTGCCAGCGTGACGTCGTGGTCGATGGGGGTCACCGGCGGCTTCGGGTTCTCGGTGTGCTTGCCGTTGCAGAGGTAGTAGTAGTCCACGTCGCCGGCCACCCGGCGGGCTGCGAGGAGGGTGGAGGTGGTGGCGTAGCGCAGGTCGGGACGTACGCCGAGGGTGGCGAGCGCGACCGGGACCTCCGCCTGGTCCGTGACCAGCCGGACGGACGGCTCGGCCAGCAGGTCGGTCAGGGCCGCTCGGAGCCGTTCGTTCTCGCCCTCCGTGGCCACCCCCGGTACCGAGGCGGATTGCCATGCGCCGAGGAGGACGATGGGCAGTCCGGACCGGGCGTACGACAGCAGTCGCCGCGCCACCGCGACCGTCATCGTGCACTCGGAGGCGTTGAAGCGGTCGCCCTCCACGAACAGCGCCTTGTACGCGGGCCCGGAAGGCGCCAGCCGGCGGCCCGAGACGCGGGCGGAGGGCAGGTCGAGCAGGGGTGCGCTGATGAACTGGTGGGTCCACCCGGTGGGCACGCCGCTCGCGGTGAACCAGGCGGCGCCGATGCCGGTCTTGGTGTAGCCGGTCTGGCGTAGGACCGCCACGTCGGCACGTGGCACGCCTTCTCGGAGAATCTGGTGTATTCGAGCGAAATATCCGGAAATGTCGGCGATGTGCCGCCAGGTCGGCTGGCGCGGACCCCAGGACTCGGCATAACCGACCGTACCGGAGTAAGGGGTGAAGGCGGCGAACCCGGGCCAGGCCGCACCGGGCGCCGTGGCGTAGGAGAAACCGTGCAGGACGGTCTGGTTGAGCCCTGCCGCGTACGCGCCCCCCACCGTACGCAGCAGCTTCGTCCAGGTCGTCGTGTACGCCCCGCCCGCGTACGCCCCCGCCTCGCACGACATGACCTCGCGCCCCGCCAGGTCCCGGCCCCCGGCCAGGCAGCGGTAGTCGTCGAGGTTCTTGAAGCCGAGCGACTCACCCTCGGGCACGTCAAGGATGGCCGCGGCGGCGATGGCGTCGGTCTGCAGCCCGTACGGCTGCGCCCGCAGTTCCAGCCCGATCGAATGCGCCCAGTCGCGCAGCATCCCGAAGTGGTGCTCGTTGAACAGCTCGGAGACCGTGTCCCAGTAGTCCTTGCGGGCATGCCTGGTCAGCACGGCGTCGTACGCGAAGACCGGGTCCTCCTCCGCCAGCACCACCACCGGCAGGTACGGCGCCAGTGAGTACCCCC
The DNA here is from genome assembly GCF_014204795.1 of Nonomuraea jabiensis. GTDB lineage: Bacteria > Actinomycetota > Actinomycetes > Streptosporangiales > Streptosporangiaceae > Nonomuraea > Nonomuraea jabiensis. The sequence goes on from NZ_JACHMB010000001.1 coordinate 6,182,985, forward strand.
GCCGCCGCTCGAACTCCGCGAGCAGCCCCGGCGTCCACGGCAGCGCGTCGCTCTCGATCTCGATGGAGTCCTCGAACAGCGCACCGCCCGCCCGCTTCAGCAGCCTCCGCACGGCGGGCGTGAGCAGCGTGGACTCCCAGTAGTCGATCACCGCCCGGGTGCCCGCCCGGCTGAAGTGGTCCACCACGTACGCCTCGGGCACGGTGTGCGGACCGGACTCCGGACGCTGGCCCGAGCCCCGCTCCCAGTACGCGATCAGCACCCACTCGCCCCCGGCGGGCGCCGTCCAGTCGACGCGCCCGCCGCTCACGGGCACCCGTACCACCGAGGCGGGGTCGAGGCCGGTCTCCTTGCGGGTGGAGTTCGCGGGATCGAGCCGGGCCGCCTGGACCAGCAGCAGCGTACGCGCGGGATGACCGGCGACGGCGGGCGGCGGCACCTCGCCCGCGTACGTGCCGCCCCCGGCCACGGTGACCGAGCCGTGCGCCAGCTCCTTCACGGCGGCCGGGTGCTCGGGCGTGATGGTGGGGACGGCGGCCGGCCAGGAGGGGCCGATGGTGAGGTCGATGGTCAGGCCGCGCCGGGCCGCCTGGTCGAGCGCGGCCTCGACGGCGGCGTTCCAGGCGGGGGTGCCCCAGCCGTGCCGGGCCGGGTCCAGCACGGACTTGTCGCGGATGCTGTGGTGCACCGCCGCGATCTCCGCCCCGCCGAACCCGGCGTCGGCGAGCACGTCCACCTCCCGCCGGATCTCGGCGGGATCGACGTGGGCATCGGGCCACCACCAGCGCACCATCGGCCGCACGGCCCGGCGCGGCCGGGCGAACCACCCCGCCCCGGGAGCACCGCCGGCGGAGGCGGGCGAGCCGGAGGTGAGGGTGGCGGAGGCGGGTGAGCCGGTAGCGAGGGTGACGGAGGCGAGGGTCGCGGTGAAGAGGAAGCCGCGGCGCGGGAGGTCGTCCATGATGCGTGCGCTCCAGGGGGTGCGGCGCCCGCGCGACGGACGCGGGACACAGGCTGCTCGGAGGCCGGATAAGCGGGCCACCCCCGCCGCGATGCGACGTCGGGCGTCGGACGGTGGGTGTCGGATGGTGGATGTCGGGTGGCGGATGGCGGGCGGTGGGTCCGGGCGGTGGGTGTCAGGCGGCGGTGGCGTGGGGCGAGGGCCGGCTCGGTCGGGGCGGGCCGGACCCTCGCGACTCGCGTCTAGCTAGGGATCGGGTACGGGAACGCGCTCGTCACACCGATCTTGTCGTACTCCATCTTCGAGGTGTCGAACCCATCCGCCCAGTTGGCGTTCTTGACCTCGTTGCACTTGTAGGCCTGGTACTTGTCATCACTGACCTTGCCCACCTCGACGTTCTCGATCGAGAACCCGCAGCCCCCCGCGTCCATGTGCACGCCGCGCGTGCCGGAGTCCGGCATCTGCCCCGCGGGGTCGTTGATGACGTCGCCGATCACCATCTGGGAGACGTAGTTGTCGATCGGGTGCGGTTCGACGTTGTGCACGCCGTAGGTGTAGAAGGCGCCCATGTCGCCGCTGTCGAGGCCGGTCTCCTCCAGGCGGATGTAGGAGAACCGGTTGTTGCGGGCGTAGTTGTCCTCGTTCTTGATCTCGGGGCGGACCTCCAGGCTGATGCCGTAGCGGGCGCTGTGCTTGACGACGATGTTGCTGACCTGGTTGTTGCCGGTGTTCATCATCTCGATGCCGGCCGCGTCGCCGGGCACCAGCTCGCCGACGTGGTAGATGTAGTTGTTGGCGAACGTGTGGTGCCCGGTGATGTCGCCCTCGCCGGGATAGCCGCCCTCCACCTTGATGCCGTCGCCGCCGATGTTGTCCAGCAGGCTGTCGGTCACCTTGACGCGCTCGTTGGCGAACAGCAGGAAGACGCCCGTGAAGCCGCTGTCGGACAGGTGCAGCCTGGTCAGGTCGATGTCGCGGGAGTTCGTCACGGTGATCATGCCGAACCGGTTGCGCGGCAGCTCGATCTGCCGGTCGTAGATCGGGTACTTGTGCTCGTAGCCCGAGTCGCCGGGGCCGTTCCACCCGTAGCGGTACCAGTCGACGAAGTCGGAGTACTGCAGCGCCAGCCCGTCGAAGGAGAGGTTCTGCACCCGCTTGTCGGGCGAGGACCCGGCCAGCGAGATGAGCGTCTTGACGGTGGGCGCCACGACCTTGTCGATCGAGCCCTTCGGCCAGTAGTAGACCTCGCTGTTGGCGAAGTCGAAGTAGTACTCGCCCGGCTGGTCGAGGAAGCGCAGCGTGTTCTGCAGGAAGTAACGCGAGCCGCTGCGGCTGTTGACGAGGCTGAAGCGGGCGTCGTAGTTGAGCGTGAAGAAGTTCTTGCGGAAGTCGGCCCCGCCGAGCGGCACGGTGTCGGTGAACCAGCTCCACGACCCGCCCGACCAGACGACCATCTGGGCGTTCTTGTCGAAGTCGGCGTCCCACTCCTTCGGGACGTCCTTGGCGTCGAAGAAGAGCCAGTTGTGCACGGCCTGGTACTCCGCCTCGGGCATCACCGAGAACAGGTACGGCGACCAGAGGTCGTCGCTGGTCCTGTTGGGGTAGCGGGCGGTGGTGGCGCGCTTGCCGTCCTCGAAGAGGGTGTAGAAGTTCCGGTCGACCTTGGTCTTGTAGATGTTGTCGTCGTACTTCTGCCAGCCGGTCAGCGGCCTGGCCCCGAGCAGCCTGGCCTTGCCGGGGCCGTCGGCGCTGCGGTAGATGATCTTGTGGCCGTTCTCGCCGGAGTCGGCCTCGGTGAAGGTGATCGTCTTGTCGACCACGTAGTCACCGGTCTTGAGGTTGACCACGATGTCGCAGTTCTGGTGGTACTTCTTCTTGGCCCGGAGCTGGTCGCGGGCCTGTTCGATGGACTTCCACGGGCGCTGGGCGCTGCCGTCGCCGCGGTCGCCGCCTGAGGGGGAGACGAAATAGTCGCACGTCTTGGCGGCAGCCGCCGGGGTCGGGGTCGTCAGCCCGCCCAGGAGTAAGACGACCGCGCCCAGGGACCTGAGGATCACTGGCTCTCCTTAACTTCCCGCCACCGCTCGTACTCGGCGCGGGTCTCGGGGGTGAGTGGGTAGTAGTCGGAAAGCGCCCCGCCCTCCTCGATGCGGGCGCGGCTGTAGCGCTCCCACTGCTCGTGGTCGGCGGCGGCTTCGAGCACCGACGCGGCGCGCCGGCGCGGCACGACCACGGCGCCGTCGTCGTCGGCCACGCACAGGTCGCCGGGCAGCGCGAGCGCCCCGCCCACGGCCACCGGCACGTCGTACGCCCACGGGAACAGCTCCGCCTGCGAGGCATAATGAGGGGTCGCGCCCGTCGTCCAGAGCGGCAGCCCGATGCCGCTCACCCGGGGCAGGTCCCGGATCCGGCCGTCCACGACGATGCCCGCGCCGCCCTTGCGCTTGAAGTAGCGCACCAGCATGTCGCCGAAGCAGCCGGTGTACGCGCTGCCGTACGCCTGCACGAGCAGCACGTCGCCGGGCTCGATCGTCTCCAGCACGGCCCACAGCGCGGTGTGCCGCTCGACGTACTCCTGGCCGAGCCCGGAGGCGATGTCCTCGCGCTGCGGCATGAACTGCAGCGTGCGGACCCGCCCGGCGATCTTCTGCCCCTGGGCGATGGGACGCGGTCCCTCGATGAAGGTCCGCCGGATGCCCTGGGCGTGCAGCTTGGCGCAGGCGGTGGCTGAGCTGATCCGCCTCAACCCCTCCACGAGGACGGGATCGGGTCCGGCGGGCAACTGCCCGCGAACAGGCAGATCCCAGATGGCGTCGTCCATGTAACTCCTCAGATGTACTGGTGTGACGGCGTGCGGACGCGCGCGGTCGTGTGCAGGTCGAGCCGGATGCGGCGGCCGGGTGGCAGCTCGACGACGAGGCGCGGCCCGTCCACCGTCACCTCCCGCTCGGACTCGGTGATCGGGGGAGTGGTGTAGGCGCGCGGGTCTCCTGGGTAGCCCTCATCGGCCCGGGTGACGACCGCGCGGTCGATGCGGTGCTCGCCGAACGCGCCCGCCTGGAGCACGACCCTGCGGGTGTGGGTGAGGCCGAGGTTGACCAGCTCGACGCGGGTGCCGCCGGGGCGTACCGAGTCGACCAGCGCGGCCACGTCCCGGGGCAGCCCCGGGCGGTGGCGGTCGGCGTCGAAGTAGGCCAGCCGGGTGGGCAGCAGCCCGCCGTTGTAGAGCACCTGCGGGGTGCCGGTGACGAGCTGCAGCAGCGCCTCGGTGAGCACGGGGTTGAGCCGCTGCCAGTGGTGGACGTGGACGGCGGACAGGTCCTCGTGGTCGGCGTCGATGAGCGCCATCCGGCGCTGCACCTGCCCGAGCGCGGTGGACAGCATGGCCTCGGGGAAGCCGGGGTTGGCGCCGCGCAGGAACTCCAGCCAGGGCGCCTCGTGCCCGGCCTCCTCCTTGTTCCGGAACGGGCGCACCCTGGCCCAGTCGTATCCCGAGGCGGCCCTCAGCCGGTCGAGCCGCTCGGCATCGTCTCCCGCGAGAGAGGCGTGCCACAGCCAGACGGGCAGGCCGAGCTGCGGTGGCTGGAAGTCGAACCAGCCCCCGTCGTCGTGCCGGTTCGGCACCAGCATGGTGGGCTTGCCGGCCTCGTCGCCCAGCTCGGCCAGCCAGCGGTCGCTGATGCTCATCTCCGTCTCGGTCACGCCGGCCTGGACGGCCTTGTCGTACACGATCTCCAGGGGGTCGCGGCCGATGGCGAGCGCGGCGTCGTCGCCGGTCAGCAGGTGGGCGTTGACGGCGGCGATCGCGGCGGCGGCGCCGACGCTGTAGAGGCCGTGCGGCCACTGCCAGCCGTACAGGCCGCCGTACCAGCGGCCCCCGTGCAGCTCGCCGACCTCGCCGGACGGGCCCACGTTGTCGGGCAGGATCCCGCCGTTGGCCGCGGCCCGGCGCTCCCAGGCGCCGATGTAGCGCAGGGCCCAGTCGCGGTAACGGTCGTCGCCGTCGTACAGCCAGGCGTTGACGGCCAGGCTGGTCGCGGCCAGGTTGACGGCCACGTCGCCGCGGCCGAGGCGTTCGTTCATGGCGGCGCCCATGCGGGCGGCGTTGCTCGGGTCGCCCAGGTCCGCCCATTCCGCGATGCCCGGCAGGTCGCGCAGCGGCAGGCCGTAGGGCCGCATGCTGACCAGGTCGGTGTGGTAGGACGCCCACTCCCACTGCAGGCCGTAGCGGGGGCCGCCGCCGCCGTTGTGCGGGGCGCGGATGATGTCGTGCTCGGCGTCGTAGTTGGCCGAGCCGGGCAGGTAGAGGTCGGCGAAGCGGCGGGCGCGCTCGCGGAAGCGCTCGTCGCGCGGGTCGGCGGCGCAGATGCCGTAGAACAGCAGCAGCGACTCGCCCTGGTGGAACCAGTCATAGCCGCGCTCGAACTCGTCCACCAGGTAGCCGAGCTCCGTGAGCTGCGCGGTCACGCCCTCCCAGTGGTGCTTCGAGGCGTCCAGCAGGTCGTCGGCCCCGCCCAGCTGGTAGAGCGTGGGCCAGTTGAAGAACGCCTCGTAGAAGTCGTCGGCGCCGTCCCGGTCCGCGGCCGGCCCGTGGTAGATCAGCCGCCCGTCGGGGCCGCAGTAGCGGGCGGCGAAGGCCCGCCAGGCCTCGTCGAGGGCGTCGAACAGCCTGCGCTCGAGCACCGCCCAGACCGGTGGCACGCCGAGCGGGACGGTCGCCGTGACAGAGGGACCGTTCGCGGGTCCCGGAGATACTGTCCGCATCTTCACCCTTTCGTTGCTCCGGCGGTCAGGCCGCTGATGATGTGCCGTTGCATGAAGACGAAGAAGACCAGCAGCGGGGCGATGGCCAGCAGCAGCGTCGGGAAGACCACCGTGTAGTCGGTGGAGTACTGGCTGACGGCCGCGTAGACGCCGGTGGTCACGGTGTAGAGGCCGCTGCCGGGGCCCAGGATGATCTGCGGGTTCACGAAGTCGTTCCACACCGAGAAGGTGTTGAGGATGACCATCGTGGCGACCGCGGGCCTCATCAGCGGGAAGACGATCTGCCAGAACGTACGCAACCTGCTCGCGCCGTCCACGGCCGCCGCCTGGTCGAGCACGGCCGGGATGGTGGCGATGTAGCCGGCGTACAGGAAGATCGAGAACGGTAGCGTCAACACGGTCTCGAACAGCACGAACCCCCGGATGGTGCCCATCAGGCCGAGGGTCTTGAGCACGTACACGACGGGGATGACCAGCACCTGGCCCGGGATGAACGTGCCGGCCAGGAAGAACAGCATCAGCACCCGGAAGCGGCGCTTCGGGCTGCGCGCGATCACGTAGGCGGCCGGCGCGGCCAGCACCACCGACAGTACGTTGACCGCCACCACGAACAGCAGCGTGACCGCGTACCCCTTGACCACGTTGAACTGCGGGTTCGTCAGCGCCCTGGCCAGCGGCTCCAGCGTGAGGCCCCCCAGGCCGAACGGGTCGGTCAGGATGTCCTGCTGGCCCTTGAACGCGTTGACGGTCAGCACGTACAGGGGGATGAGCATGAAGGCGACGGTCGCCCAGAGGAACGTCCTTCTCACTGGTGGACCGCCAGTTCCCCGCGCCTGCGCAGCCTGGTCACCACGAACGCCAGCGCCGCCGTCACCAGCATGAGCAGGACCGACTGCGCGGAGCCGAAGCCGAGGCGGGCGTCGTGGAAGGAGTTCCACAGGATGAGGTAGGCGACGGTCTGCGTCTGCCCGGCCGGGCCGCCCGCGGTCAGCGACACCACCAGGTCGTACGTCTTGAGCAGCGTCACCAGCGACAGCACGATGTTGACCGTCACGGACGGGCCGAGCGCCGGCAGCGTCACGTTCCTGAACACCTGCCGGCGCGTCGCGCCGTCGATGCGCGCCGCCTCGATCAGGGAGTGCGGCACGGCCTGCAGCCCCGCCAGGTAGAGCACCACGTTGACCCCGAACCCGGCCCACACCAGCACCCCGATCATGGTGACCGTGGCCCACATCGGGTCCGACAGGAACGGCAGCACCTCGCCGCCCCACTTCGTCACCAGGTTGTTGACCGCGCCGTTGGTGCCGAGGATCGCCGACCAGAGGAAGCCGACCACGAGGGCGCTGAGCACGTGCGGATAGAACAGGACGATCCGGAAGAACGTGTTCGCCTTCGAGGCGCCGTTCACCAGGAGGGCGAAGCCGAGGCCGAGCAGGTTGAGCCCGGCCGTGCCCGCGGCGGCGACCAGCAGGGTGACCAGGGCGGCGCGGCGCAGCTCGGGGTCGTCGAGGAGGTCGAGGTAGTTGGCGGCGCCGACGAAGGCGGGGTCGGCGCTGAAGCCGTCCCAGTCGGTGAGGCTCAGGTAGAGCGCCAGGCCGACCGGGACGATCAGCATCACGGTGTAGAGGACGGTGGCGGGGGCGACCATGATCGTGTTGGCCCACCCGTCGCCGCGCTTTCTTCTCGGAAGGGCCGGAGCCTCGGGGATGGCTGGGGGTGCTTCCCGGGTGAGCGTCATTTGCGGCCGGCCAGCCAGCGGTCCACGCCCTCGGCCACTTCCTTGGGCGACTTGCCCACGTACAGGCCCTGGACCTCGGTGTTCCACGCGGCGTTGAAGCCCTTGGGGAGGGTCGCGTCGCCGTACCCCTCGCCCTGCGGGACGCCGGAGGGGGCGCTGTCGAGGATCTGCTGCACCTGCTTCTCCAGCGGGGTGAACTCCCGCTCCACGCCGGCGCGGAAGTTGCCGTCCTGCTTGAGCTGGCTCTTGACCGCCGCCTGGTCGGTGACGAGCCACCGCACGAGCTTGAGCGCCGCGTCCTTGTTCGGGGTGGACTTGAGGATCATGTACGGGGCCGCCATCGTGGCGCCCTGCGGCCCCGGGTACGCCTGGCCCTTGTCGACCGGCGCCGGGAAGACGCCGACCTCGAAGTCCTTCTTCGTCTTGGCCTCGGCGGCGGTGAACCAGCTGCCCATCACGTACATGGCGGCCTTGCCGGACAGGAACGCGGTCTCGGCGTCGGCGTACTTCGTGCCCAGGGCGTTCTTGTCGACGTAGCCCTTGTCGATCCAGGTGCGGTAGCGCTCCAGGTAGGGCAGCAGCGACTCGCCGGCCTTGAGCTTGCCCGCCTTGACGTCCTGCTGCCAGGTGGGGTGGAGCTGGGCGCGCGACGGGCCGGAGAACTGCAGCAGCTGGAGCCCGGTCAGGAACTCGCCGCCGGTTTGCAGCGGCAGCCACCCGGCCGCCTTGAGCTTGCCCATGGCGGCGTCGAACTCGTCGAGCGTGGTCGGCGGCTTGTCGATCCCGGCCTTGTCGAACGCGCTCTTGTTGTAGAAGACCAGCGACTGCGCCTGAACGCCGACGCCGACCGTGTAGATCCTGCCGCCCAGGCTCGCCTCCTTGGCCAGCGGCGTGTCCTTCGCCCACGGCTGGTCGGTCAGGTCGAGCATCTGCTTGGAGAGCGTCTCGTCCACCGTCAGCGTCTCGACCACGTCGGGCGCGTTGCCCGCCGCGAGCTGCTGCGGCAGCGTGTCGGCCACGCCCTTGCCGGTCGGCGCCTCGACCTTGACGTCGACGCCGGGGTTGGCCTGCTCGAACGGCTTGACCAGGCCGTCCCAGTACGCCTGGGTGAGGTTCGGGGTGATGTTGACCAGCATGCGCACGGTGATCTGGCCGCCCTCGCCCTGCTTGGCCTGCGAGTCGCCGGCGAAGCCGCCCCCGCCGCAGCCGGTGAGCAGGAGCAGGCAGCCGAGGGCTGTGGGGGCGAGGAATGGATGGGGGGAACGCATCGCACCTCCAAGGGGGCGAGATCTGCGACGCCTTTTAATGGGTCGATACTCGATTAGCGATTATTTAATACGTTGGTCACATACCCTCGTCAAGGGGATATGTGGCGCTACAAATAAGTTTCCAGTGAGTGACTGAGTCATAAATACGTTAAGGTAGGGCTGTGGCTGGACGCGATGACGACAAGCGGCTGGTGCTGGGCGAGGAGGAGCGCTCCGCGCTGCGCGAGTGGGCCGAAGGGTCCTCCGGGGGGCTGGCGCTGCGCAGCCGGATCGTGCTCGCCTGCGCGGACGGGCTGCCGCGCAAGGAGATCGCCGACCGGCTCGACGTGAGCCCGGCGACGGTGGCCAAATGGCGGGCCCGCTTCGTGGAGCGCGGGCTCGACGGGCTGGCGGACGCGCCACGGCCCGGCCGCCCGCGCAGCGCGGAGCGGCAGGAGGCCGAGCGCGTGATCGCCGCCGCGGCCGGCGGCACGGCCGTGCCCTCGACCCGTACGATGGCGCGGCAGCTCGGGCTCTCGCAGTCGACGGTGGCCCGGATCTGGCAGGAGCAGCAGATCGCGCCGCCCGCGGCCCGGCTGCTGCCCAGGGAGCTCCTGTCCGACCGCGTCTACGCGCTGCTGCGCGGGTGGATCGTCTCGGGGGAGCTGGTGGCGGGGCAGCGGCTGGTGGAAGCGGAGATCGCCCGCCGGGTCGGCACCAGCCAGGCCCCGGCGCGTGAGGCGATCAAGCGGTTGGCGCACGAGGGGCTGGTCATCTCCTATCCCAACCGGGGGAGCTACGTCGCGGAGATCTCGGACGAGCAGGCCCGGGAGGTCCGCGACATCAGGGTGCTGCTGGAGGAGTATGCCGCACGGGGCGCGGCCGTCCGCATCCAGGCCGACACCCTGCGGGAGCTGTCGGCCGACGTGCTGGCCATGCGGCAGGCCGCCCAGGACGGCGACATCGGCGCCTTCCGCGACGCCGACCTGGCCTTCCACCGGCGGGTCTGCGCGGCCTGCGGCAACTCGTTCCTGCTGCGGCTGTGGCGGACCATCGAGTCGAACCTGTGGAGCCTGCACGTGGTGGGCAACCCGCTGTACGACGGGGACTGGACGGCCATGGCGGGCCACCACGACGACCTGGTGGCGGCCCTGGCGTCGGGCGACCCGGACGAGGCGGCCCGCCTCTTCGCCGCCCACGCCCGCGGCGAAGCCTCCCGCACCCGCCCCCGCACCCCCCTGCCACCCCCCACCGCCACCGTTTGAACGGCGCCGCGTCGGCGGGGTGATGCGCCGGCGCCCGGCGCCCGCCCGAGCGCCGCCGCGCCCGCCGGGAGTGACACCCGTCCCCGGCGTGGCGCGCCGTCGTCGGTGGGGCAGGGCCGTGTGAGTGGTGGCGTTCTCCTAAGCGGCGCCGCGTCGGCGAGGTGGGGTGCGGTGGAGTCCGGCGCTCGTGCACGGCGCCCGGCCGAGCGCCGTCGCGCCCGCTGGCGGGGACGCCTGTACGGGCGCGGCGGGCAGGGGGTCAGGGGGAAGGGGTGAGGTCGTAGAGGGTGCCTCGGTGGGTGTTGAGGACGACGACGTTCGGCTCCGGGCGGGAGACCGTGACCGGGCGGCCGCCTGACGTCACCGTCACCGGCGCCCCCGTCCGGAGGGTGAGCCGGCGGCCCAGGTCCGAACGGATCCGCCCCCGTGTCAGCGCGCCCCCGCTCCACGACAGGTCCACCTCGAAGCCGCCCCGAGCCCGGAAGCCCCGGATCGACCCGGCCGGCCAGGCGGCGGGCAGGGCGGGCAGCAGGTGGACCTGGTCCCCGTGGCTCTGCAGCAGCATCTCCGTGATCCCCGACGTCCCGCCGAAGTTGCCGTCGATCTGGAACGGCGGATGCAGGTCGAACATGTTCGGCGCCGTACGGGCGGGCAGCAGCAGGTTCGACAGCCGCTTGTACGCCTCGGGAGCGTCCAGCAGCCGCGCCCAGAAGTTGATCTTCCAGGCGAGCGACCACCCGGCCCCCGCCTCGCCGCGCAGCTCCAGGGTGCGCCGGGCGGCGGCGGCCAGGTCGGGTGACAGGCGGGGGTCGATCTGGTGGCCGGGGAAGAGGCCCCACAGGTGCGAGATGTGGCGGCTGCGCGAGAGCGCCGCGTCGCCCCGGTAGTCCTCCTGCCACTCCTGGATCTGCCCCAGGTGCCCGATCTGGTTCGGGACGAGCCTCGACCGGGCGTCCGCAGCCTTGGCGCGCATCTCCGCCTCGACCCCCAGGATCTCCGACGCCTCCCCGAAGGCCCCGAACAGGTCCCGCAGGATCTGCATGTCCATGGTGGGCCCCGCGCAGATGCTGACGTTCTCCCCGCCGTCCTCGTGGTGCCCGACCTCCGGGGAGTGCGACGGGTTCGTCACCAGGTAGCCGCTGCGGGGATCGGTCTGCAGCGTGTCCAGGAAGAACTCCACCGACCCCTTGATCAGCGGGAAGTGCTCGCGCAGGCGCCGCTCGTCCCCCGTGTAGAGGTAGTGCTCCCAGAGCATCAGGCACAGCCACGCCCCGCCGGTGGGCCACACGCCGTAGAAGGCGAAGTCCACGGGCGCCGTCCCGCGCCAGCCGTCGGTGTTGTGGTGCGCCACCCAGCCCTTCGCGCCGTACTGCGTCGCAGCCGTCCTGGCCCCCGTCTCCGCCAGATCCTTGATCAGGTCGAACAGCGGGTCCATGCACTCGACCAGGTTCGCGGGCGCGGCAGGCCAGTAGTTCATCTCGCAGTTGATGTTGATGGTGTACTTCGACTCCCACGCGGGCGTGAGCGAGTCGTTCCAGATGCCCTGCAGGTTGGCGGCGTAGCCGGGCGAGCGGGAGGAGGAGATCAGCAGGTAGCGGCCGAACTGGTAGTACAGGGCGGCCAGCCCGGGGTCGGTGTCGAGCTGCTTGCGCGCGATGCGCTGGTCGGTGGGGAGCGCGGCGGCCTCCGAGGTGCCCAGGTCGATGTCGAGTCGCCCGAAGAGCCGCTGGTAGTCCCGTACGTGCTTGCGCTTCAGCACCTCGTACGGCTGCCCGCCCGCCCGCGTGAGATGCCGGCCCGCCACCTCGGCCGGGTCGCCGCCGACGTCCTTGTAGCTGCGGTAGCTGGAGCCCATGGAGATCAGCAGCGTGACCTCGTCCGCGCCCTCGACGATCAGCGTGCCGCCGTCGGTGCGGACCGCGCCGCCGCGGGTCCGCGCCCTGGCCAGGGCGCGGAAGCGGACCTCGCCCTTCAGGCCCTGCGTGTCGGTGCTGACCCCGTCCAGGGCGATCGAGTCGCGGCCGGCGGAGGAGGTGGAGGACGCCTGCGGGCTGGTGAAGGCCGCCTGGAACGTCACCGAGCCGGGCTTGTCGGCCGTGTGGCGGACGACGACGACCTGGTCGGGGTTGCTGGCGAAGACCTCGCGCGTGTGGCGCACGCCGTCGCGCACGTACGTGACCGTGGTGACGGCCCGGGACAGGTCCAGCTCGCGGCGGTACTCGGTGAACTCCGCCGCGCCCGGGAAGGTCAGCGTGAGGTCGCCCAGCACCTGGTACGGCGCCTGCTCGCTGGGCTTGCCGAGGAACTTCTCGTCCGCCAGGTTCTGGGCGGCCTGCCACTTGTCCTCCCAGACCAGCCGCCTGATCTCGGGGAGTGCGGCCAGGGCCTCGGGGTTGTCGTAGTCGTGCGGCCCGCCGGCCCAGATGCTGTCCTCGTTGAGCTGCAGGCGCTCGGTGGCCACGCCGCCGAAGACCATGGCCCCGAGCCTGCCGCACCCGACCGGCAGCGCCTCCAGCCAGGCCGCCGCCGGGCGGTCGTACCAGAGCTTGAGCGGGCCGGCGGCCGGGGAGGCGTGCGCGGGGGTGGTCACGAGCAGGGATCCGGCCGCGGCCCCTAAGCCGGTCTTGAGTACGCCTCGTCGTGTGTAGCCGTCGTTGGACACCGTCACTCCTGTTCCAGAACACGGTGGAGGGGGAGCGCAGGGATGCGTACGACCTGTCCGGCTCAGCAGCCGCTCACAGGGACGCCACAAGCGCGGTGAACGTAGGATGTATCTTTACGCTACAACGTCATCTGATGTCCATACCGCCCGTAGATCTAGCCGAAAGATGGGACCTCTGCTAGGTTGCCGATCATGGAGAAGCTCGGGCGCAGCGGCGTTGGCGTTTCCCGGATCGGCCTCGGCACCGCGCCCCTGGGCGGGCTCTACACCGCGGTCGGCGACCAGCAGGCCGCCGCCACGCTCGAAGCCGCCTGGTCCGCGGGCGTCCGCTACTTCGACACCGCCCCCCGCTACGGCTCCGGCCTGGCCGAAAGGAGGCTGGGAAGCTTCCTCGCGGGCGTCGACCGGTCCGAGGCGACGGTGTCCAGCAAGGTCGGCGCGCTGCTCGATCCCGCCAGGCGCGACTACACCGTGGAGGGTGTCTACGCCTCGCTCGCCGCCAGCCTCGAACGCTCCGGGCTGGACGCGTTCGACATCCTGCTCATCCACGACCCCGACGACCACTGGGAGGAGGCCGTGCGGCACGCCTACCCGGCGCTCGCGCGGCTGCGCGAGCAGGGCGGGGTGCGGGCGATCGGCGTCGGCATGACGCAGGCGGAGATGCTGGTCAGGTTCGTGCGGGAGACCGATGTCGACTGCGTGATGGTGGCCGGCCGCTACAGCCTGCTCGACCGTACGGCGGCCGACGAGCTGCTCCCGCTGTGCGCCGAGCGCGGCACCGGCGTGCTGGTGGCGGGGGTGTTCAACGGCGGCATCCTGGCCGACCCGGGGCCCGGCGCGTACTACGACTACGCCCCGGCGCCCGAGCCCGTGCTGAAGCGGGCGCGCGGCCTGGCCGAGCGCTGCGCCGCCCACGACGTGCCGCTCGCGGCGGCCGCGCTCCAGTTCCCGTTGCGCCACCCGGCGGTGACCGGCATCGTGGTCGGCGCCCGCAGCCCCGAGGAGGTGGCCGAGGACCTCGCCCTGGCCGCCACCCCGATTCCCGAAGCCCTCTGGACCGAGTTGGACTGAGCCATGACCCGTATCGACGCCCACCACCACGTCTGGGACCTCGCCGCCCGCCCGCACGGCTGGCTCGACCCCGAACCGCTGGCGCCCATCCGGCGCACGTTCACCCTCGACGACCTCGCCGGGCCCGCGGCGGCGGCCGGGGTGAGCGCCACCGTGCTGGTGCAGGTGCTGCCCGATCTGACCGAGACGCGCGAGTTCCTGGCCCTGGCCGCGGAGTCCGACCTGGTCGCGGGCGTCGTCGGCTGGATCGACCTGACCGCGCCCGACGCCGCCGACACCCTGGCGGGCCTGCCGGCCGGGCTGGTGGGCGTCCGCCACGGCGTCCAGTCCGAGCCGGACCCCGACTGGCTCACCCGGCCCGACGTGCGCCGCGGGCTCGCCGCGGTGGCCGAGGCCGGGCTGGCCTACGACCTGCTCACGCTGCCGCACCAGCTCCCCGCCGCCGTCGACACCGTGACGGCCATGCCCGAGCTCACGTTCGTGCTCGACCACCTGTCCAAGCCGCCGATCGCCGCCGGCGAGCTGGAGCCGTGGCGCAGCCGGATCCTGGAGCTGGCCGCCCGCCCGAACGTCTTCTGCAAGCTGTCCGGCATGGTCACCGAGGCCGACTGGAAGTCCTGGCAGGTGGCCGACCTGCGGCCGTACGCCGAGACCGTCCTGGAGGCGTTCGGACCGGAGCGGGTGATGTTCGGCTCCGACTGGCCGGTGTGCCTGCTCGCGGCCGGCTACGACCAGGTCGCACAGGCCGCGGACGACCTGTGCGCCGGGTTGTCGGAAGGCGAGCGGGCCGAGGTCTTCGCCGGTACGGCCCGCCGCGCGTACCGGCTGCACTAGGCCGTCCTCATGGGGAGACGCGGAAGGTCGTCCGGTACGTCCGCGACTCCTGCGGGCCCAGCCAGATCATGCTGCCGTCCTCCCGCGCCGCCGCGTCGCCCGACACGTGGTGGGTGGACGGCTCCAGGCCGACCGCGTAGTTGCCCGAGCGCAGGTTCAGCCACTCGAAGAAGTACGGGAACTCCGCCGCCCGCCACTCCACGGTGACCTTCATCCCGAGCCGGTCGTTGGCCACCGCCACCCGGTGCAGCCCGTCGGCGCCGGGGTTGAGCGCGTGCTCGTACACCTGCTCCACGAATCCCGGCGCCGGCCCGGGGAAGGTCACGTGGTCGGCCTTCTGCTCGGCCACGCTGTCGCTCTGCCAGAGCGTCTCGCGGATGTCGGCCTCCAGCCGCGCGCCCTCGTCCAGCAGCGGCCAGCCCAGGTTGATGTGGTAGAGGAACATGTGCGGCGCCGGTTCGAACCCGGCGTTGGTGACGGTGTCGACCAGCCTGATCTCGTCGCCGCCCAGGTCGGCCTCGATGCGGCGGACCAGCCGCAGGTTCTCGGCGAACACCGCGGCCTGGCGCACCTCACCCTCGGCCCACAGCACGCACCGGTCACCGTCCCAGCGCTCGCCGTACCCGGTGAGCCGGGCCGGGAGGTTGCCCGCGCGGCCGTGCAGCCCGTGCCGCACCGACCGGCGGGGCGGGTAGCGGTAGGTGTCGGCGGGCACCTCGCCCCCGAACAGCGTGTGGTCGAGCCCGGCCGTGACGACGAGCCCGGAGAACGAGCGCAGCCAGGACAGCCCGTCCTCGTCGGCGTTCTCGTGCAGCCCGGGGTGGCGGAAGCCGGTGGGGGAGCGCCAGCCGAACGAGCGCCCGGCGTGCTCGGCGTGCCCGATGTCCATGCACCTGTCCACCAGCACGTCGAACGCCAGCCCCGAGCCGGTGCGGAACTCCAGCGTCCTGATGCCCCGCTCGACCCCGTCCCCGAGCGTCACCAGCCGGACCCCGCCGGCCGCGCTCAGGTCCCCGGTCAGCTCGGCCAGCCGCCTGCGGTCCGGCGTCATGCCATCACCCACCCTCCGTTGACTTCGATGGTCTGGCCCGTGACGAACGACGCGTCCGGGCCCGCGAGGAACGACACCACGGCCGCCAGCTCGTCGGGCGTGCCGCGCCGCTGGAGCGACTGCCGCTCCAGGACGAACCGGTTGTACGCCTCGGGATCCTCGTGGATCTCCTCGGCCGCCGTCGGGAACGCGCCCGGCGAGACGCAGTTGACCCGGATCTCCCGCGGCCCCAGCTCGCGGGCCAGCGCCCTGGTCAGCGCCGCCGCCGCGCCCTTGGTGGCCACGTACGCGGCCAGGTCGGACCAGCCGCCGTGCATGGTGATCGAGGCGATGTTGACGATCGCGCCGCCCGCGGCCATCTGCCTGGCCGCGTGCTGGGCGGTCAGCCAGTAGGCCCGCTGGTTGACCGCGTGCACGTCCTCGTACTCGGCCAGCGGCACCTCCAGGAACGGCCTGGCGGGGTAGATCGCCGCGTTGTTGACGAGGATGCCGACCGGGCCGAGCCGCGCGGCCGTCTCGGCGAACGCGGACTCGATCGCGGCCGGGTCGCGCAGGTCCACCTTCAGGTTGAGCGCGCCTTCGAGGAAGCCGGGGTCGAGGTCGAGCGCCGCCACCTGGTGGCCGTCGGCGGCCAGCCGGCGGACGATCGCCCTGCCGAGCGCTCCGGCGGCGCCTGTCACGAGCGCCGTGGTCATGTCTGCCTCCATGTCTTGTGCAGGTCCCTGAGCAGGTCGCGGGGCCGGACACGGGCCAGCAGCCCGTCGCGGAGCAGCGCGGACGACCGCTCCTGCAGCGCGATGTAGCCGGGGAAGCGCGGCCTGATCCAGGCGGCCTCCAGGGTGGCGAGCGTGGGGTGGCCCTGCCAGGCGGAGCGGGCCGCGGGCTGCCCGCCGGTGGCCGGGAACAGCTTCGTCTGCACGGGCTCCGACACCAGGCGGCGCAGGTGGGCGCGGACGGCCTCGCGGATCGTGTCGATGCGCCGCCTGGAGACCACGAGCCCGGTGCCGCCGAGCACGCTCCCGGGCGGCTCGCCCGGCCAGGCGGGGGCGTCCGAGAAGGTCAGGGGGTAGGTCACGTAGCCGTACAGGAGAGGACAGCAGTCCACCCCGCCGGCCGTCATGGTGTCGAGCACGCCGATCGGGTTGAGCAGCGACACGTCGCGGTCGGACCGCGCGAGCAGCTCCGACATGAGCTCCAGCGCCCGCGTCCCGGCCGCCTCGTCGAGGAAGTCACCCGAGCACAGCGCGCAGAACATGAGGAACGCGTGCGGCCCGCCCAGGCACAACGCCATCCGCGCCTCCCGCGCGAATTCCGCCAGCTCCGGCCACGTCCCCGGGACCTCGACGCCGGGCCCGGCCGCGGCCACCTGGGTCGCGGCGTCGAGGGGCAGCGCCCACTGGCGGCCCTCCAGGTGGTAGCTCTCGTAGCTCCTGCCGACGAAGCGGTTCTCCACCGGCTCGTCGAACAGCTCGTCCATCGGCACGAGCGCGTCCATGGCCGCGCCCAGCCCGGGATGGTCGATCACGAGCACGTCGTACGTCTCGCACAGCTTCGCGATCGGCTCCGACTCGAACCCCTCCAGGGGCTGCCGGTCCCACTGGATCGGCTCCGGAACGTCCCCATAGGGGTTGTCCCCGGCCAGGTCGAGCCGCGTCAGCTCGTCCAGCGGCGCGTACCCCCGGGGATGGTCCCAGGTCAGTCCTCGCATGCCAGCACGCCCTCCGCGACCAGCTCGGCCGTGCGCTCCGGCGGGTAGCCGAGCTCCTCCAGCAGCTCCCTGGTGTGCTCGCCGACCAGCGGCGCGCCCCGGCGCACCCGCGGCGGGGTGGCGCTGAAGCCGTAGGGGAAGCCGGGCGTGGTGACCGTGCCCTCGGTGCGGTGCTCGTAGGTGACGAACGAGCCGTTGTGCTTGACCTGCGGGTCCGCCACCAGCTCCGCGTACCCGTACACCGGGCCCGCCCACAGGTCGTGGCGGGCGCAGATCTCCAGCCACTCGGCCGTCGTCCGCTCCGGCAGCCGCCCGGCGACCATCGCGGTGATCTCGTCGCGCCTGGTGTGGCCGTCGGCGTCGCCGTCCATGGCGGCCAGCTCCGGCAGGTCGAGGGCGAGCGCGAGCGCGTCCAGCCTGGGCATGCCGAGCGCGAGGTAGCCGTCCTTGGTGGCGAAGACCCCGTACGGCGCGCGGATGTAGGTGTGGCCGTGCGGCTCGTGCCCGCGCCGCTGCGGCACGCCGCCGACCGTGAAGATCGACAGCTCCTGCATCTGCACGGCGACGGCCGCGTCCAGCATGTTGACGCTGACCCGCTGCCCCTCGCCGGTCCGCTCGCGGTGCAGCAGCGCGGCCAGCGCGCCCTCGAAGGCGCTGTAGGCGGTGATGGCGTCGACGGCGTACGTGCCCGCGGGGGCGGGCGGGTCGCCGTCGCGGCCGGTGCTCAGCATGGCGCCGCTCATGGCCTGCAGGAGCAGGTCCTGGCCGGGTCTCGACACGTACGGGCCGCTCTCGCCGTACCCGGACATGGAGACGTACACGATGCCGGGGTTGATGGCGCGGATCGTGTCGTAGTCCATGCCGAGCCGCTCGGCCACGCCGGCGCGGTAGTTCTGCAGGAACACGTCCGCCGTCGCGGCGAGCCTGTGCACGATGGCGCGGCCCTCGGCGGACTTGAGGTTGACGGCGAGGCTGCGCTTGTTGCGGTTGAGGGACAGGAACGAGGCGTTCACCTTGTTGCCCGTCGCGCCTCCCGCCGGGGCGTGCCGCTGCCACTCGCCGGTCACCGGCTCCACCTTGACCACGTCCGCGCCCAGGTCGCCCAGGCGCATGGCGGCCAGCGGGCCCGCCATGGCGATGGACAGGTCGACCACGCGGTAGCCGTCCAGGACGCCCATCAGCGCCCCTCGAAGACGGGCTCGCGGCGCTCGGCGAAGGCGGCCCGGCCCTCGGCCGCGTCCTGCGTGGCGAAGCAGACGGTCTGCAGGTCGCGCTCGTACTGGATGGCCTGGTCGAGCGGCATCGAGTAGGCCGCCTTGAGGTTGGCCTTGGCGGTCTGCGCGGCGATCGGCGGGCGCTTGGCGATCGTCGCGGCCAGTTCGAGGGCCGCCGGCACCAGCTTCTCCTGCGGGTACACGTCGGTGACCAGCCCCCAGCTCAGGGCGCGGCCGGCGTCGACGGGGTCGCCGGTGAGCAGCATCGTGGCGGCGTTGCCGGGCCCGACGGAGTGGGCCAGCAGCGCCGACTGGCCGCTGCCGCCGATCCAGCCGAGCTTGATCTCCGGCGCGGCGAACGTCGCCGTCTCGGCCGCCAGGCGGATGTCGCAGGCCATGGCCAGCTCCAGGCCGCCGCCGTAGGCGTAGCCGTTGACGGCCGCGATGATCGGCTTGCGCAGGGCGCGGACCGCGTCGCCGTAGTCGCCGCGGTTGCGGAACTCCCACGGCGTGGCGTACTCGTCCAGCTCGCGGATGTCGCTACCGACGCAGAACGAGCGCTCGCCCGCGCCCGTGAGCACCGCGACCCGGATGGCGGGGTCGGCGTCCACCCGGCCCAGGCAGGCACGCAGCGCGGCGGCCATGTCAGGGGTGATCGCGTTGAGCTTGGCGGGTCTGTTGAGGGTGACGACGGCCACGGGGCCGTCCACGTCGATGAGGACGTCCAAGGTTGACTCTTTCTTGCTGGAGGCGGCTAGCAGCAGAGGCGTACGTGCTGCTCGGCGTCGGCGCGGGCGACCTCGACCACCTCGCGCATGGCCTCCTCGGCCTTGCGGTGGTGCCGTCGCCTGATCGCCAGCGCCACGCGCTCGTGGCCGGGCAGCGTTTCCTTGTTGTGCGCGACCGAACGGGTGTGCACCTGCCGTACGGAGCGCAGGGCGATGCTGATCATGTCGTAGATGTAGAGCAGCAGGTCGTTGTCCGCCGCGGCGAACACCGCCTTGTGGAAGGCCAGGTCGGCCTCGATGAAGGGTTCGGGGTCGTCGGCTGTGGCGTACAGCGCGGCCAGGGCCTCGTCGATGCGCTGGACCGCGACCGCGTCCGCCCGCTCGGCCGCCACCCTGGCGGCGCCCGGCTCCAGCGCGACCCGCAGGTCGGCCAGCATCTGGATGTCGCGGGGGCGCGGCTCGGGCTCGAACCGCCAGCTCAGGACGTCGGGGTCGAGCAGGTTCCAGGACTCGCGCGGGCGGACCCTGGTGCCCGCGCTCCGCCTGGTCTCCAGCAGGCCCTTGCCGGCCAGGACCTTCACGCCCTCGCGGACCGCGGAGCGGCCGATGCCCAGCTCGCCCACCAGGTTCTCCTCGATGGGGATGGACGTGCCGGGAGCGAGCTCGCCCGTGACGATGCGGGGACCGAGGGCCTGGACCACCTGGGCGTGCCTGTCCCGTTTGGGATCGATTGCCACGCTCCGGACGCTACCGCTCCCGCCCGATTTTTCATAGCATTTCATCCGATGAAGATGACATTTCATCGGATGAAGTGAGGCTCATGACGAAGAGGCTGGGACTGATCCACACCTCCGCGACCCTGGTCGACGTGTTCGCCAAGCTGTGCGCCGAGCACCTGCCGGGAGTCGAGACCTTCAACATCGTCGACGACAGCCTGATCAAGAACACCATCGCCGCCGACCACCTCACCCCGCGGACCGCCCGCCGCGTCGCCGGCCACATCGGCTCCGCGGAGGCGGCCGGGGCCGACCACATCCTGGTGACGTGCTCGTCGATCGGCGCCGCCGTGGAGGCCGCCGAGCCGCTGACGGACGTGCCGGTGACCCGGGTGGACCGCCCGATGGCCGATCGCGCCGTCGCCCTCGGCCGCCGGATCGGCGTGCTCGCCACCCTGTCCACCACCCTCGAACCCACCGCCGACCTGGTACGCCGTCGCGCCGCCGCCTCGGACAAGGAGGTCTCGTTGACGGCCAGGGTGTGCGAGGGGGCGTTCGAGGCCCTGATGGGCGGGGACGCCGCCACGCACGACGCGCGGGTGGCCGAGGCGCTGGCCGCGCTGGGCGCGGAGGTGGACGTGATCGTGCTGGCCCAGGCGTCGATGGCCCGCGTGGCCGGTACGGTCGAGGCCCCCGTCCCGATCCTCGCCAGCCCGCCGCTCGCCATGGAGCACCTGGCGGCCGTGCTGTGAGCGAGCAGATCGTCGCCACGTACCGCGTGCTCACCCGCCTGCCCCTGGAGCAGGCCGTGAGCGCGATCGCGGGGGAGCAGAGCACCGGCACCTTCGTCAGCGTGCGCGGCGAGACCGACGAGCTGCGCGCCCGCCACAGCGCCGTGGTGCTGTCCATCACGCCGACCCCGCCCGGCTCCGAGCCCCTGCCGGGGGCGATCGGGGACGGGCCTCTCGCGGCGGCGCTGGTCAGGATCGGCTTCCCGCTGGCGAACACCGGGCCCTCGCTCACGAACCTGCTCCCGGTGGTCGCGGGCAACCTCTACGAGCTGCGCGAGCTGGCCGGGCTCAAGCTGGTGGACCTGGAGCTGCCCGCGGCCTTCGGGACGGCGTACCTGCCGGCGGGGTTCGCCGTCGAGGGCACCCGGCGGCTGGTCGGCCGTCCGGAAGGCGTGCTGATCGGCACCATCGTCAAGCCGAACGTCGGGTTGCGCCCCGCCGACTACGTGGACCTGGTGCGCGAGCTCGGCCTGGCCGGCGCCGACTTCATCAAGGACGACGAGGTGAACGCCGACTGCCCGCCCGCCCCGCTCCCCGAGCGGATCCGCGCGGTGACGGCCGCCCTCGACGAGGTGGAGCGGCGGACCGGGCGGCGGCCGATGTACGCGTTCAACATCAGCGACGAGCCCGACCGGATGCTGCGCAACCACGATCTGGTGGTGGCCGCCGGCGGCACCTGCGTCATGGTCAACCTCAACGTCGTCGGCTTCCCGGCCGTCGCCATGCTGCGCCGGCACGCCAGGGTGCCGATCCACGGCCACGTCACCGGCATCGGGGCGCTGGCCCGCCACCCGGGGCTCGGGATCGGGCACGTGGCGTACCAGAAGCTGGCCCGGCTGGCCGGGGTCGACCAGCTGCACTGCGGCGGGTTCCACAGCAAGTTCTACGTCACGGACGACGAGGTCGCCGCCACGGTGGCGGCGGTCCGCGAGCCGCTGCTCGGCGGCTTCCCCTGCCTGCCGGTGCTGTCGTCCGCCCAGTGGGCCGGGACCGCGCCGGTCGCCCTGGACCGTACGGGGACCACCGACCTGCTGGTGCTGGCCGGGGGCGGCGTGCTCGGCCATCCGGACGGTCCGGCGGCGGGGATCACCAGCATGCGCCAGGCGTGGGCGGCCTCCGTGGCGGGCGTGCCGCTGGACGAGGTGGACGAGCCGGAGCTGCGCGCGGCGCTGGCGCACTTCGGCGGGGTGATCCGGAAGTGACGGCGAAAGGGGTGGGGTGGCCGTGACGTCGTTCGCCTTCGTCGCGGACGACTTCACGGGGGCGACCGACGCGTTGTGGCAGTTCAGGCGGTTGGGGTTGACCGGCTCCCTGGTCACGGACGCGAGCCGCCTGGACGACGCGTACGACGTCATCGGGATCGCCACCACCGCCCGGGCGGCCGCGGACCCGGTGCCGGTGGTGCTGCCCGTGCTCGAGGCCGTGGCCGCGCTGCGGCCGCTGGTCATCCAGTACAAGGTCTGCTCGACGTTCGACTCCTCACCCGCGCACGGGAGCATCGGGGCGGTCATCGCGGCCCTGCACCGTGCGGGGCTGGCGCGGGGCCCGGTCCCGGTGCTCGCCGCCCAGCCGGAGCTGGGGCGTTACACGTGGTTCGCGAACCACTTCGTACGTTCGGGCGCCGAGGTCCACCGGCTCGACCGTTACCCGCCCATGCGCGACCACCCGGTCACCCCCGCCTCGGAAGCCGACCTCCGGATCCGCTTGGCGGAGCAGGGCGCGGGGCGGGTCGGCTGGCTGCCCGCGTCGCCCGCGCCGTCGGAGGAGGCGTACCGGGCGCTGGGGGAGGACGCTTTCGTGGCGGACGCCCAGACCGAGGAGCACGTCCGCGCGCTCGGCCGCCTCCTGCTCGCCGACGCGCGGAGCCGGGGCGGGCCGCTGTACTGCGTCGGCTCCGGCGGCCTCAGCCACGCCCTCGCCTCCGCCCACGTGGCGGCGGCCGGTGCGGGGAAGCGGCCGGAGCCCGAGCCGCTCGCCCCCGCCGCCCCCGTGCTGGTCGTGTCGGGCAGCCGCTCTCCGATCACCGCCCGGCAGATCGACACGGCCGAGCGGGCGGGGTGGCGGGTGCTGGACGCCTCCGGCGGCCTTCGCGACGCGACCCGCGGTGGTTCCTTCGCGGGCCTTTTCGCCGAGGTGGCGGAGAGCCTGGGGGAGGGGCGCCACACGATCGTCCAGTCGACGCGCGGCCCGGCCCGGGACCCCGCGGCCATCGGGGACCTCCTCGGGCGGATCGCCTCGGTGGCCGTCCGGGCCGGGCTGGTCGGGCGGCTGGTGGTGGCGGGCGGCGACACCTCGGGCGAGGTCGTGGCCGCCCTCGGCGCCCGCTCCCTGGACGTGGTCGCCGCGCTGGCCCCGGGCGCGCCGGTATGCGTGCTGACCTCGGACGATCCCGCGTACGACGGGCTCGAAGTGGCGCTGAAGGGAGGCCAGGTCGGCGGCGACGACTACTTCTTGGCCGTCGCACGCTGAAGAGCCGATGGTGGAAAGGGTAGAACCTGAGTAAGGAGAGGGGTTGTGAGCCTGAATATCAAAAATCCTGAGGCCGAGCGGCTGGCAGCGGAGATCAGCGCGCTCACGGGAGAGAGCAAGACCGCCGCCGTCATCTCCGCCCTACGTGAGCGGCGTGAGCGTCTGCTTGCCAAGCGGATGGAGGAGGAAGACGCCACGATGGCGGAAGAGCTACTCGCGCTCGCCGCGAAGATCCGTTCGAGATTGGGTGATGCGGATCTGTCCACGGACTTCCTGTATGACTCCGAGACCGGGCTCCCCGCGTGATCATTGACACCAGCGCGATCGTCGCGATCCTCAAGGGAGGGCCGGATGCCGCCGCCTTTGCCGAAGCGCGCCGGGCTTACTGGGACTACGGCAGGGGGAGCGGTCACAAGGCTGGGCTGAATTACGGCAACTGCTTCTCCTATGCGCTGGCAAGAGATTGTCATGAGCCACTGCTCTTCAAGGGCGATGACTTCGTTCACACCGACGTCACACCGGTGCTGTGACGACTACGTCCTCCGCTCCGCCGCGCTGACCTACCCTCGCGTACGACCTACGGAGTACGGACCGTGCCCCTGGCGCACGCCCGCGGGCGCAACCGGAAACACCCCTCGCGCCTGATGCACCAAGCCCCCCGCACAGGGCAACGTTGACTCGCAAGGGACGGGTCGCGAGTTGGCGAGGGAGTGGAAGTCATGATGTATCCGGATCTGCAGGGCAAGGTAGCGCTGATCACCGGCGGTTCCGGGGGGATCGGGCGGGAGACCGCCCGGGTGCTGGCCGAGCAGGGCATGCGGGTCGTCGTGAACGGGCGCGATCCCGGCGCGATCGAGGCGGCCGTGAAGAGCATCGGCGGCGGGGCGCTCGGCGTCGCCGCCGACACCACCGACTTCGCCGCCGTCGAGGAGATGCGGGCGGAGGTCGAGCGCAGGATCGGACCCGTCGACGTGCTGGCAATCTTCGCCGGTGGCGGCGCCGGGATCCCCCGGCCGATCGACCAGACGAGCGAGGAGGACTGGCACGCCACCATGCACGCCAACCTCACCTCGACGTTCCTGGTGATCAAGGGCTTCCTGCCGCGCATGAGAGAGCGGCGCAGCGGGTCCATCATCACGATGTCGTCGCTGGCGGCCCGCACCCCGACCTCCGCCTCTGTGGCGTACACGGCGGCCAAGGCCGGGATCATCGCGCTGACCAGGCAACTGGCGCACGAGCTCGGCCCGGCTGGCATCCGGGTCAACTCGGTCGCGCCTTCGACGATCATGACGGACCGGCTGGCGGAGCGCATGCCGCGGGAGTACCAGGAGCGCATGCTGGCCGAGCACCCGCTGGGGCGGCTCGGCACCCCGCTCGACGTCGCGAACGTGACGGCCTTCCTCGCCTCCGACGCCTCGTCCTGGCTCACCGGCCTCACGATCGACGTCGCGGGCGGCAAGTGGATGCCGTGACTATGCCGGGGGTGGCGCGGACAGGACAGTGGTGAGCGCGGCGAGCAGGTCCGCGGTGGGGTCCGCGGCCGGGCCCGGGCTCCGCCAGGCCACGAACCCGTCCGGTCGTACCAGCACCGCGCCCCTCGGGCCGATGCCGTGCCGGGCCGCCGCGCCGTCGATCTCCAGCCGCCGGGCGGTCACCGGCACGGGCAGCTTGTCCGCCGCCGTCGCCCAGTCCTGGCCGTCGTGGCCGGTCAGCAGGACGAAGCCGGCGCCGTACAGGTCGATCGTGGAGCGCTCGCCGGAGCCGGCGAGCGGGAGGTGCGGAGCCCTGGTGCCGGGCTCCCCGCACAGGCCGGAGACCGCCACCGGCGCGGTCACCCCGCTCGCGCCGCCGATCACCGCCGTCGACCGGTAGCGGTGCCCCATCATCACGGTCGAGCGGTCCACCGGCAGCTCGTCGGTCACGGGCAGTTGCGCCAGGCGGGACCCGTATCGGGCGAGCGCCTGCCGCAGGGCGAACTCCGCGACCGGGCGGCGCTCGTCCTCGTACGTGTCGAGCAGCCGCTCCCCGGCGTGACCATGGACGACGGCGGCCAGCTTCCAGGCCAGGTTGTGCGCGTCCTCCACGCCCACGACGCCGCCGAATCCCCCGGTCGGCGGCATCAGGTGCGCCGCGTCGCCGATCAGGAACACCGGCCCCCTCCGGTAGGCGGCCGCCACGGCCGCGCCGACCTCGAAGCGCAGGACGGTCCTGGTGGTGCCGGGTATCTGCGGCCGGAGCGTCACCCGCGCCTGCGGCAGGCCGGCCGCGGCGCGCACCAGCTCGACGCACGCGTCCTCGTCCGGCTCGGCGCCGTCCGGGTCGTCCGTGGTGCCGAAGACCCAGCGCTGGCCGGTCCGGTCCAGTGCCATCAGGTACGTCCTCGGCCGGGGCCGTTCGAGGAAGGCCATGTGCACGGTACGGCCGGCCAGCGCGGGACGGAGGTCGGCGTCGACCATGAGCGTCAGCAGGCGGAAGAAGTCGACCTGCCCTTCCATCGGGATGCCGAGCCCGTGCCGGACCGGGCTGCGCCCGCCGTCGGCCGCGACGACGTATCGGGCCAGGAGCCGATGCCCGGTGCCGTCGAGATCGCGCAGGTGCGCCTCCACCCCGCCCTCGTGCTGGGAGAGGTCGCGTACCTCGGTGCCGAACCGGATCCGCGCGCCGAGCTCACGCGCCCGGGTCCGCAGCAGATCCTCCACCCGGTTCTGCTCGATGGGCGTGCCCGAGCAGGGGCTGAAGGCGGCCGTCCGCGCGGCGTCGTCCTGCTGGTCCACGGGGAGGTGCCGCGCGCCGGCCAGCGTCTCCGCGCGGATGGCCACGTACTCGGCGGAGCTGGCGAAATCCACCCGGTTCTCCCGGATGCGGGACTCCAGTCCGACCTGCCGGTAGATCTCCATGAGGCGCGGGACCAGGCTGCGCTGCCTGGGGTGGCTCAGCAGGTCGGGGTGGCGTTCCACGAGCGTGCACCGCACGCCGTGCCGGGCCAGGAACAGCGCGCAGGACAACCCGGTCAGGCCGCCCCCGACGACCAGCACCTCGGTGTCGTGGAGCATCGGATGACCCCCGTTCGTTGTCGTTGCCCGGGCCAGGCCGTGGCCTGATCGCGCAGGATCAGGCCACGGTGTGAATGGTCAGTACCAGTACCGCATGGCGCACCTCCTTGACTTGCCGCTGCCGTCCGCCGAGGTCCGGCGGACGTTTTCCGAGGCCCGAACGGCGCCCGGCAACCTGGCAGGTGGCCGCGGACGTCCACGGAGGGCCTCGAGCTCAAAGCCGGGCGATCAGCGTTCCCTTGTCGTCGAGCGGGGTCACCTCGCCGGCGACGGCCGAGCCGCCCGCGGCGGTCAGGCCGGCCGCGCGCAGGTCGGCGAGCACGCCGGCGGGCCGATGGAGGTGGTAGTCGCCGTCCACGGTCTCGGTGGCCACCAGCGTGCCGCGGTGGTAGGTGCGGTAGACGCGCCGCACTCCGGCCAGGTCGGGGCCGAGCGGCCGGACGGCCGACGACAGGGTGTAGCGGCACTCGCCCTGGTGCGCGCTGCGCACCTCACGTTCGGGATGGTCGGGTACGGCCTCGTCCGTCACCATGTCCATGGCCAGCACGCCACCCGGCGCGAGGTGCCCGGCCAGGCCGGCGAAGAGCGGCCGGCGCGCCCGCGGCGGCACGTCCTGCAGCACGGCGGCCAGGTAGACGTAGTCGAAGCGCCGGTCGAGAGGGAAGTCCGGCGCGGCGCCGGCGAGCACGGTCACCCGGTGCCGCAGCTCCGGCCGCCCGGCCAGCTTGGTCATGAGCACCGCCCGCATCCCGGGGGAGGGCTCCAGGCAGTGCACGCTCGCCGCGCGCCCGGCCACCGCCAGGGTCATCCGGCCGGTGCCCGGGCCGATCTCCAGCGCGTGCCCGCCGGGCGGGGCCAGATCGGCGAAGAAGGAGACCAGCGCGGCCGAACGGGGGCCCACGTGCAGGTGGTCCCAGTGCGCCGCCACCACACCGTAGGGGTCGGTGAGCGCCACTTCCTCGTCCTCTCTCACCGCTGCGGGAGCACCCCGGCCTGTTCGGCGCGGCGCAGATAATCGTCAGTGGTGTTCGCCACGGGGAAGGGCAGGTCCGGCACGCCGGCTCCCAGGCCCGCGCAGAGCGGCTCCCAGCCGTGCGACGGCTCGACCTCGACGAGCTGGCCGGCCGGCACGGCCTTGCGCACCTCGTCCAGATGGGTCCGGTAGACCGCGATGGCGTGGTCGCGGTCCTCGAACCGCCCGGAGAACGTCCCCTGCCAGACGATCTTCTCGATGACCTGGTCCCGGACGGCTGCCTCCTGGCCGGTGTCCACGGGCCTGGTGCGGTACAGGGTGCGGCTCATGCTGGCGTACCACGAAGCCGGATCCCGCACGATGAGCAGGACCTTCGCCTCGGGAAAGGCGGCGGCCAGCTCCCGCCAGTAGAATGCCGCCGGCCACGCGATTGTCGCGGCGAAACCGTCGAGCAGCCGTTTCCAGTCGGGTTTTCCGCCGTCGGCGACCCGGAGCCATTCCCGGGCGTGCGCGGGGTCGGTGAATAGCTCTTTCATGTAATGACAGGGGCCGAATCCGAGGGTCTCCAGCGCTAATCTGACCGAAGAGGTCCCGGTACGCCCGAACGATGCTCCGACGACCTTCAGCACGTAAACCTCCTTCACCGAAGGACAACCTCGAAACGCTCGATGCTGCGGGCGGTCAGGTTCGGGAAATACGTCGGCGCGCCGAGCGCCCTGATGCCGGGACAACGTTCGGCGAGGACGCGGAGCACCACCCGGGTGAAGATGGCTGTAAAGGGGGAGCCGAGACAGGACTTCGGCCCCCTGCCGAAGCCGAGATGCGGATTGGGATGCCGGTCCAGCCGCACCGTGTCCGGGTCGGGGAACCGCGCGGGGTCCCGGTTCGCCGCGCCCAGCAGCAGCGTGACGGCCTGCCCGGCGCGTACCGTGGTCCCGCCCACCTCGGTGTCGCGCACGCACGCGCGGGCGACCGCCTGGATGGGGGAGGCGTAGCGGACCAACTCGTCCACGGCGCGGGCGGTGTCGGCCGCGCCGAACCGCCCCAGCTCGGTGGCCCGCTGGTGGAGCAGGGCGATCGCCACCAGCCCGAGCAGCTTGCTGCCGGAGCTGTAGCCGCTGAACAGCAGCCCTCGCACGGTGTTGGCGACGATGTCCGGCTCCACGCCGCTGCCGGCCGCCCGCCGCGCGATGGCGCCGACGACGCCGGAAGGCGGCGGATCGGCGAGCCAGCCCTCGACCAGCACGGCCAGCTCTTCCTGCGCGGCCACCACGGGTCGCGCCCGCTCGGGCCAGAGCCCGGCGTCCATTCCCGCGACGATGTCGCGGGCGGCCCGGCTGGCCCAGGCCGGGTCCGGCATCGGCACGCCCAGGTACGCGGAGGTCGTCGACAGCGCGAGCGGTTCGGCGAATTCCGTGAGGAACTCGAACGACGGGCGGCGCGCGAGAGCTTCCAGCAGCTCGGTCGTGTGGTGGGCGATCATCCGCTCCAGGGCCGGGTGGTCCTGCGCGCGCAGGGCCTCCATGAACAGCCGGCGGACCACGGTGTGGTCCGGCGGGTCCAGGGTCAGCATGTTGATCGCCCGCGGCGGCATCGTCTCGCCGACGCGGCGCCAGTCGGCGGCGAAGTTCGCGCTGTCCTTCAGCACGGCGACGCAATCGTCGTACCGGCTGAAAACCCATGAGTTAAGTCGGTCGTAGAAAAAGGCGGGGCGTTCCCGGCGGAGGTTTGCGTACCAGGGATAAGGGTCGGCAAGGAGTTCGGGAGAGGCTAGGAAGATAATGGGGTCGTGGTCAACAATTTCCGACAAGAGGCCCCTCTAACCGGCTGTTCAGCCTAATCAGGCTCAAGCTCTCCAGAGAGATGATCCCTCGCGACCGGTGTGCTGTAAAGGGCGTCAACTCGACCCAGCACTGTGAATTCTCTCGGTGAGTAAACCGGTGCCCAGGGTGATCACGAGCGGCCCTTTTGCGGGGTTCGCAGCGCCGCGGGACGGTGGTGCGCCCCGGCTGACCGGCCACGACTCGCCTCGTACGGGTGGGGTGCCGGCCCGCGGGTGGGTGGGGGATCACCCGAGAGGGTGTGGCGGGCGTCGCCGAGATGGTGTCCGAACTCACTTGACGAGGAGATCAACGTGAAGTGGATCACTTTGCGTAGTCGCCAATTTATGTCCGGGTTTCGTGACACAAGCCCCCGGATGGATCCCGAAAAGTCCGCCTAAAGTGGCACGTTTCCGCAGGTCAGAGGGGGTGTGGTAAGCGATCGTTCCGGTCTTGTCGATCTATTGCGAGTGACCTTACCGTTATGTCGGACGGTTTCTGACTGTTACATCTTTGCTTATATTCTGCGCGTTGATCGCCGTCTCGTTGCAAGTCGTTTTTGCGCCGCGAGACGGGTTTTCGTTGCGGGGACGCCACTCCGGCCCGGAGGTCCGCGCCCCCCGTCAGCGCGAACGGAGAGTAATGGGCAAGTACCTGCTCCGCAGGTTGGCAATAAATGTGGTCTTGGTGGCCATCGCGGCGAGCCTCGCGTACATGCTCGCGGCCAGCACCATGAACCCGCGAGCCGCGTATCAGGCCCGCCAACCTCCCATCGCCGAGTCGGTCATCGACTCCACGCTGGACGCCTACAACCTGAACGACAAGGTCCCGGTGCTCGTGCGGTACGGGACCTGGGCGAAGGGCGTCATCACGGGAGACTTCGGCAAGACCTGGAACGGCGGGTCGGTCAATCAGGAGATGGGCCGGCGGATCATGGTCAGCCTGCGGCTGCTGCTCATCGGCACGCTGCTGGGCTTCGCCATCGGGGTGGCGCTGGGTGCGATCTCGGCGGTGAAGCAGTACAAGTTCAGCGACCGGTTAATCGGTGTCAGCTCGTTCGTGATCATGGCGATCCCGGTGTTCGTGCTGGCCACGGTGCTGGCCATCGCGACGTACAGCCTCAACGACGGGCTCGGGTTCACGCTGATCGAGTACACCGGCGAGTACAACCCGAAGCTGGAGGGCTGGGACCAGTTCCTCAACCGGCTGAACCACCTGATCCTCCCCACGATCTCGCTCAGCCTCGGCTCGATCGCGTTCTACAGCCGCATCCAGCGCAACATGATGCTCGACGTGCTGGGTCAGGACTTCGTCCGCACGGCGATGGCCAAGGGCCTGCGGCGCAGGACCGCGCTCACCAAGCACGCGCTGCGCACCGCGCTGATCCCCTCCGCCACGTACTTCGCCTTCGCGTTCGGCACGATGTTCACCGGTGCCACGTTCACCGAGAAGATCTTCGCCTGGCACGGCATGGGCGCCTGGCTGGTCGAGTCGATCAACTCGAACGACGTCAACTCCGTCGCCGCGGTGACCTTCTTCACCGCCGTGTGCGTCCTGTTCGCCGCGTTCCTGTCCGACGTGCTGGTCGCGGCCCTCGATCCTCGGGTGCGGGTGAGCTGAGATGCGTTCGAAAGTCGTCCTGCGGCGCCTGTTCCGCAACAAGCAGGCGCGTTACGGCATCGTGGCCCTGGTCCTGCTGGTCCTGCTGGCGTACGTCGGCCCCTACTTCGGCTCGTACGACTGGACCGACAAGGACTTCATGGCCTTCATGTCGGCCCCGGACGCCGACCACTGGTGGGGCACCACCTCGATCGGCCAGGACATGTACGCGGTCACGCTCCGCGGCATGCAGAAGTCGATCATCATCGGCCTGCTGGTCGCGCTGATCGCCACCGGACTTGCGGCGGTCGTGGGAGCGTTCGCCGGATATTTCGGCGGCTGGATCGACAGGGCGCTCATGTGGGGGGTCGACCTGCTGCTGGTCCTCCCGAGCTTCCTGATCATCGCCATCATCTCGCCACGGCTGCGGGACGCCTCCTGGCTGTGGTTCGTGCTGCTGCTCGCCGCGTTCTCCTGGATGATCACCTCCCGGGTGGTGCGGAGCATGACGCTCTCGCTGCGCGAACGGGAGTACGTCCTGGCCGCCGTCTACATGGGCATCCCGCGCTGGAAGATCATCTTCCGGCACATCGTCCCCAACCTGTCCTCCTTGCTGATCATCGACGCCACGCTCAACGTCAGTGGCGCGATCATCGGCGAGGCGGCGCTGTCCTTCTTCGGCTTCGGCATCCAGCCGCCGGACGTCTCGCTCGGCACGCTGATCGCGGAGGGCTCGCGCAACGCCACCGGTTACCCGTGGCTGTTCGTCTTCCCGGCCGGCCTGCTGGTGGCCATGGTGCTCGCCGTGAACCTGATCGGCGACGGCCTGCGTGACGCACTCGACCCGGGGAGCAACTCGTGAGCATCTTGGAGGTCAAGGACCTCACCGTCACCTTCCCCGGCGGCATCGAAGCCGTGCGCGGCGTGAGCTACGAGGTCGAGCGCGGCGAGGTGCTCGGCATCGTCGGCGAGTCCGGCTCCGGCAAGTCCGTGACCTCGCTCGCCGTCATGGGCCTGCTGCCCCGCAACGCCGTGGTCAGCGGCTCGGCCAAGCTGCACGGCCGCGAACTGCTCGGGATGGACGAGGACGAGCTGATCAAGGTGCGCGGCAAGGCGATCAGCATGATCTTCCAGGATCCGCTGTCGGCTTTCACGCCCGTCTACACGATCGGCGACCAGATCGCCGAGGCGGTGCGCATCCATCAGAAGGCGTCCAAGGACAAGGCCGCCAAGCGGGCCGTCGAGCTGCTCGACCTGGTCGGCATCCCGAACCCGCACCTGCGGGCCAAGGCGTTCCCGCACGAGTTCTCGGGCGGCATGCGGCAGCGGGCGATGATCGCCATGGCCATCGCCAACGATCCCGACCTGCTGATCTGCGACGAGCCGACGACCGCGCTCGACGTGACCATCCAGGCGCAGGTGCTGGAGGTGCTCAAGACCGCGCAGCGGGAGACGGGCGCCGGCATCGTGATGATCACCCATGACCTGGGCGTCATCGCGGGCATGGCCGACCGGGTGCTGGTCATGTACGCGGGCAAGCCGGTCGAGCAGGGGCCCGTGGACGACATCTACTACCGGCCGCGCATGCCGTACACGATGGGTCTGCTCGCCTCGATCCCCAGGATCGACGGCGAGGAGGGGCCGCTCGTGCCCATCGAGGGCAACCCGCCCTCGCCGTCGGCGCTGCCGCCGGGCTGCCCCTTCGCGCCGCGCTGCCCGATGAAGGTGGACATGTGCGACGACGAGGAGCCGCCGCTGA
The DNA here is from genome assembly GCF_014204795.1 of Nonomuraea jabiensis. Lineage (GTDB taxonomy): Bacteria > Actinomycetota > Actinomycetes > Streptosporangiales > Streptosporangiaceae > Nonomuraea > Nonomuraea jabiensis. The sequence continues at coordinate 6,215,408 of NZ_JACHMB010000001.1, forward strand.
CGCCCTTCGGCGGCGGCCGCCACGTGGCGTGCATCCGCTCGCACGAGATCGAGCACAAGGGCCTGACCGGGGCCGACGTGTTCCCCCTGCCGGTCATCCCGCCGAGCGACGTCGTACGCGTGCCGCGCGCCGAGCGCGCCACGGTGCTCGAGCTCGACGACATGATCAGGCACTACCCGCTGATGAAGGGCGCGGTCCTCAAGCGGCGCGTCGGCACCGTGTTCGCGGTGGACGGCATCAGCTTCGACATCGCCGAGGGCGAGACGCTGGCCCTGGTCGGCGAGTCCGGCTGCGGCAAGACCACCACGCTCCAGCAGATCATGCAGCTCCAGCCGCCGCAGGGCGGGCGGGTCGTCGTGCTCGGCAAGGACAGCGCCAAGCTCGACGCCGGGGCTCGCAAGGCGCTCAGGCGCGACCTGCAGATCGTCTTCCAGGACCCGATGGCCGCCCTCGACCCGCGCATGCCGGTCAGCGCCATCATCGCCGAGCCGCTGCGCGCGCACGGCCGCAAGGACGTGGCCGCCCGGGTCGCCGAGCTGCTGCAACTGGTCGGGCTGTCGCCGGAGCACGCCGACCGCTATCCCCAGCAGTTCTCCGGCGGCCAGCGCCAGCGCATCGGCATCGCCCGCGCGCTCGCGCTGGAGCCGAAGCTGCTGGTGCTGGACGAGCCGGTCTCGGCGCTCGACGTCTCCATCCAGGCGGGTGTCATCAACCTGCTGGAGGAGCTGAAGAACCGGCTGGGGCTGTCGTACCTGTTCGTGGCCCACGACCTGGCGGTGGTCAGGCACCTGGCCGACCGGGTCGCCGTCATGTACCTCGGCAGGATCGCCGAGATCGGCACGGTCGACGACGTCTATGACCATCCAGCCCACCCCTACACGCAGGCGCTGCTGTCGGCGATCCCGCTGCCGGACCCCGAGATGGAGCGGACCCGGAAGCGGATCCTGCTCGAAGGCGACCTGCCCAGCCCGGCCGACCCGCCATCGGGATGCCGGTTCCGTACTCGCTGCCCCAAGTTCGCCCTGCTGAGCGAGGCAGAGCAACGGCGGTGCGTGGACGAAGAGCCCTCGGTTGCCCGGCTCGCGAACGCCGTTGACCACGGCGCCGCCTGCCACTACGCGGAGGAGATCGAGGTCATCACGGCCTCGGACGATCAGGAGGAAAAGTGAAGGTTCGTTACCGGGCGGCTGCGGGCATCGCGGTCCTGGCCATGGCCGTCGCGGCCTGTGGCGGAGGTGGCGGCGCAGCCAAGAAGCCGAGCGCCGAGCAGTCGCAGCAGGCTCAGCAGCAGATGGCGGAGACCCCGTCGATCAGCATCAACCCGGTCGCCTACGACCAGGTCAAGGACGGCGGCACGCTGACCCTGCCCATCGGGCAGTGGCCCACCCAGTGGAACGTCAACCACGTCGACGGCAACCAGGCCGACACCGCGGACATGCTCGACCCGATCATGCCGCAGCTGATGGTGTCCGACGACAAGGCCAACTTCACGCCGAACCCGGACTATGTGACCGACGTGAAGAACGACATGTCGTCGGGCAAGCAGGTCGTGACCTACACGCTCAACGAGAAGGCCAACTGGTCGGACGGCACGCCGATCACGTGGAAGGACCTCGAGGCCGCGTGGAAGATCAACAACGGTAAGGACAAGAAGTACAAGCCGGCTTCCACGGACGGCTGGGACAAGATCGAGTCGGTCACCAAGGGTGACTCCGACAAGGTCGCCATCGTCACCTTCGCCAAGCCGTACCTGGAGTGGCAGGGCCTGTTCAACCGGGCCACCAACCACCTTCTGCCCGCCTCGCACGTGCTCGACCCGGACAAGTACGAGAACGACTACAAGCAGAAGATCCCGGTCACCGCGGGTCCCTTCAAGGTCGAGAAGATCGACGAGGGCACCAAGACGCTCACCCTCGTGCGTGACGACAAGTGGTGGGGCAAGAAGGCCAAGCTCGACAAGCTCATCTTCCGGTGGATGGACCCCTCCGCCGCGGTGAACGGCTTCGCCAACGGCGAGCTCGACGCCACGGACATCCTGGCCGGCGCCCCCGCCGACCTGAAGCGCGCCAAGGAAGTCCCCAACTCCGACATCCGCAAGGCGCTCAGCCCCAACTGGCGGCACATCACGGTCAACAACCAGAGCGCGCTCCTGAAGGACAAGTCCGTCCGCCAGGCCGTCGCGTACGCGATCAACCGTGACGTGATCACGCAGTCGGACCTGAAGGACATGGACTGGCCGCTGCAGACGCTCGGCAACCACGTCTTCATGAACAACCACAAGGCGTACGTCGACAACTCCGGCGACATCGGCAAGTACAACCTGGACAAGGCCAAGCAGCTGCTGGACGCGGCCGGCTGGAAGCAGGAGGGCGACTACCGCAAGAAGGACGGCAAGGAGTTCGACCTGACCTTCGTCATCCCGACGGACACCCCCGTCGCGAAGACGGAGGGTGAGCTCACCCAGGCCATGCTGAAGGAGGCCGGGATCAAGGTCACGGTCCGCCCGGTCCCGGTCGACAAGTTCTTCACCGACTACATCATCAAGGGCGACTTCGACCTGGTGCCGTTCACGTGGATCGGCACGCCGCTGCCGCTCGGCGGCCTGCCGCAGATCTACAAGACCGGCTCCGAGAGCAACTTCCCCAAGAGCAACGACCCTGAGCTCGACAAGGCCATCGAGGCCGTGGGGAACGAGACGGACCAGACCAAGGCGAACGAGCTGGCGAACGCCGCCGACAAGATGATCTGGGACCTGGTGCACACCATCCCGCTGTACCAGCGCCCGGAGATCTGGGCGACGAAGAAGACGCTCGCCAACTTCGGCGCTCGCGGCTACAAGTACTACGACTGGTCGGCGGTCGGCTTCACCGGCTGATCCCCGCCCTGACCGAACCCCCGGCCGCTCCTCGGCCGGGGGTTCCCCCATTCGCCCAGAGTCATGGGCGTGCGGCCGCCGTAGCGCTCGATGCTCTCGGTGACCCGGTAGAGCGGGTGGTCGCCGGAGCCGATGAGGCGGAAGATCGCCCACAGGTGCGTCAGGTGCTCGACCGTGTACGGGTCGCCGTAGACGCGCAGCGCCCGCGCCTCCCACTCCTCGGGCGGCAGGTCGGCGTACGAGAGTCCGAGCGCGTCCGCCGCCTCGCCGATCGTCGCCATCTGCCCGGTCACCAGGCACACCGGGTCGGCGGGTCCGGGGGCGAGCAGGAGTCCGGCGGCGACCCTGGCCACGTCCTCGCCCGCGACCAGCGGGATCCGCGTGTCGCGCGGCCCCAGCGGGAGCGCCAGCGTGCCGCCCGAGGCGGCGACGGACAGGTTCTCGAAGAAGACCGCGGCCCGCAGGTGCACCGCGCCCACCCCGGCCCAGTCGAACACCTGCTCCGCCACCCAGTGCCGGCGCATCCGCGGCGTGAGGGCCTCGGGGGACGCGTCGAGCTGCGACACCTCGACGACGCGCGTCACCCCCTCCTCCCTGGCCGCGGCGGCGAACACCCCCGTGGCGTCGAGCAGCCCCGCCGTCACCGGATAGGTGAAGAACGCCCGGCTGATCCCGCGCATGGCGGGCCGCACCGACGTAATCTCCCTGAGATCGCCGACCACCACCTCGGCCCCGAGCTTGCGCAGCTCCTCGGCCCGCTGGTCGTCGGAGTGGACGAAGGCGCGCACCGCCTCGCCGCGTTCCAGCAGCAGGTTCGTGACGTGCCGGCCGGTCGAGCCCTGCGGGCCGCCGGCCGCGCCCGTGACCAGGATCATCGCGCCTCCTTGTTCGGGAGGGTGACGGTGAACAGGCCGAGCTGTTCCAGGTCGCGCAGGAACGGTTCCGCCGGGAACGCCTCGGCCGGGGCGTACACGCCGGGGCTCCCCGGATCCGCGGCCAGGCGGACCGCGGCCTCCACCGAGGTCAGCGCGCTCATGCGCCACAGGTCGCGCCCGCTGACCTGCCCGGCCCTGCCGCCGTCCGCGGTGATCACCTGCGCGGCGACCGTGAACGCGGAGCCCGCGCGCGTCTCGGCGTCCGCGTCCTCGCTGCTGAACACCTGCTCCTCCTGGAAGGTGTCCGCCGTGAGCTGCGCCTCGACCCTGCGCGTGCGTACGTGCCTGGGGACGGTGACGACCTCCGAGAACGGGACGGGGGCGATCATCGTGCGCGGGCCGAGCGGCGGCGGGAACGGGAAGACGGCGTTGCGCGGCTCGACGTAGCCGACGTGCTGCTCGCCGTCGGTGTAGGTGATGCGCCGGGTGTCGGCGAACAGCAGCTCGGCGGTCTGCTTCGCCCCCGTCGTCAGCCGCCAGCCGGACACCGCGTAGGCGGTGATCACCCGTTCGACGTCCGTCAGGCCGTCGGCCACGGCGGCGGCGAGCAGGTCGCCCGTCCCGCCGTAGAAGCTCATCGCGGTGACCATGGTGATGCCCGCTCTCCTCGCGGGCTCCTGCATCGTGTCGAACATCCACTTCGTGTGGTGCTGCTCCAGGGCGTGGTCCACGTAGTGGCAGCCGCCCTCGGCCGCCGCCGTGGCGACGGGCTTGCCGGTGTGCGTGAACGGGCCCGCGCAGTGGATCAGCACGGCCGCCTGCTCCGCGAGCGCGCGTAACGCGGCGGGGTCGTCCAGCGGGGCCTGGTGCACGGGCACCCCGCCGAGCTCGTCGGACAGGGCCTTGAGCGCTCCGTCGTCGCGACCGGCCAGGACGATCTCCTTGCCGCGGGCGCGCAGCTCCGCCGCGACCAGCCGCCCGGTGTGGCCGGTGGCGCCGTAGACGGCGATGCGCGGTGAGGACGAGGGGGACACGACTCACCTCCATGTTTCATACTGGCGGTACGTAACTGTGCTTCGAAGTTACGTACCGCGAGTATGCAAGTCAATGGGAGCACGATGATCCGCCGTACCCAGGCAGAGCGATCGGACGAGACGACGGGGCGGCTGGTGCGGGCCGCGCGGGAGCTGTTCGGGGCCCATGGTTACGCGCTCACGTCGATCGACGCGGTGGCCGCCGCGGCCGGGGTGACCAAGGGTGCGGCCTACCACCACTTCAACGGAAAAGTCGCGCTATTTCGGGCGGCGTTCGTGGGGGAGCAGGAGGAGGTCGCCGCCGCCGTGGAACGGGCGGCCCTGTCGGAGCCCGACCCGTGGGCGGCGCTGCGGCGCGGCTGCCGCACCTTCCTCGAGCGCTGCCTCGACCCGGGGTTCCGGCAGATCGTCCTGCTCGACGCGCCGTCGGTGCTGGGGTGGGAGACGGTCCGCGAGATCGAGTACGCCCACACGCTACGAGTCCTGCTCACCGGCCTCCACCTGGCCACGGCGGGCGAACAGCCGGCCGGCCCGGATGCGGCGGTTGGGGATCTGGCCGACGGCGGCCTCTCCATGCGCGCCCAGCTCGTCTTCGGCGCGTTGTGCGAGGGCGGCATGCTGCTGGCCCGCTCCGCCGACCCGGCGGCCGACCTGCCGCGGCTCGCCGCGGAGGCCGACCGCTTCCTGGCGGCGCTCAGGCCGTGATCAGCCGTGCGAGTCGGTCTGTGCCGCCTTGACGGTCACTCCCTCAGGGGGGAAGCACGACGGGCCGTTCGGGCCGTCGAAACGGACGGAGTCGAAGAAGTCGCGGAACGGGGTGTAGAAGTTGCCCTTCCCGCCGGCCGAGGTCACGGCCGAGCAACCGCCGTAGTTCGCCTCCGAGTAGAGGTGGATGGTCGAGCCCGTGCGGTTCCAGTCGGACTTGGCGCGGTCGGCCATGTTCAGGGCGGCCAGGTCGGGGGTGTTGCCCTGGATCTGGACGATGTCGCCGGTGCCGTCCAGGCCGGAGAACAGACAGTAGTAGTTGGCGGGGCAGCGGTCATAGCCGTCGGCCGCCTGCGCGGGAACGGCCGTCAGCGCCAGGGCCGCGGTGGCGATCGGTAATGCCAGAATGTGAAGCTTCTTGCCCAACGCTCCTCCATGGGTGAAACTTTCTTTCGGGTCGAACATACAGGGCGAGATCTTGTCAGGAAAGAGGCTCGACCAACCCGCCCTCCCCGCCTTGCGCCTCCCCGCTCTGCGCCTCCCCGCTTGCGCCTCCCCGCCTTGCGCCTCCCCGCCTTGCGCCTCCCCGCTTTGCGTTGCCGCGCCGTCTCCGTGCTGCGCCACGAGCGCCCCGCCCCCGCACCGCCCCCGCACCGCCCCCGCACCGCCCCCGCACCGCCCCCGCACCGCACCCGCATCACTCCGCCGCCGCGCCGCCCAGCGCGCACTACCCCTCCGTGCCCTGCACAGCCCCGCTCTGCCGCCCCGGCCGCTCTGCCGCCCCGGCCGCTCTGCCACCCGGACCGCCCTGCCGTGCCGGGCCGGGTCGCCAGCGGGACCGCCCCGCGCCGCTGCCGTGCCGTCGCGACCGTTGCCGTCTTGCGCCACCGCTGCGTCCGCTCCGCCGGCCTACCGCGTCGCGCCGCCCTGCGTCTCCCAACCCGGCGTCTCCCGGCCCTGCGTCTCCCCGCCCGGCGTCTCCCCGCCCTGAGTCGCCCCCTAGGTCACGCCGCTCCGACCGCACCGCCCCGCGTCACGTCGCCCCGACCGCACCGCCCCACCCGGCGGGACCCCCGCACTGCCGCCGGGCGCGCGATGGGCCCGGCGGCGGGAGCGGGGGGTTAGAGGCGGGCGCCTACGTCGGTGCCGTTCTTGGGGCGGAGGAAGGTGGACGGCGGGATGGAGCCGTCGGCGCGGCGGGGGCCGGTCAGGGTGGCGGGGTCGGTGCTGGCCAGGGAGCTGTCGTCCCAGGTGCCGCCGAGGTCCCACGAGTTGCCGCTGCCCGACGACGACGAGCCCAGGTCGACCGCCTTGGCGTTGGTGGCGGCCAGGTTGCGGGTGAGGGTGCCGTCGGCGTCGGCGAGGTCGAAGCCGGTCCCGCCGTTGCGCCAGGCCGTGTTGCGCGTCAGCGACAGCCCCCCGGGGTTGGCGTTGTCGATGAACCCGCCCACCGCGTTCCGGAAGGCCATGCTGTTGCAGTTGTCGCGGGTGACAAGCCGGTCGAAGACGTTGTTGTTGCAGCCCCGGCAGAAGATCCCGTACGGGCCGTTGGCGATCTCCAGCCCGGTGATGCGCCAGTAGGAGGCTCCATCAGAATCTCCTGAGGGAACCGTCGTCTTCAGGCGACGGGGGAATGGGGAGCGGGAGGGCCGCCAAGGCCCGAGCGCGCCCTGACCTGTCAGCTTCGGGCGTCACAGATTTCCTTCCGGTTTTGTCGGTGCCGGCCGATATCGTGGTGGTCTCGTTACCGAGCGTGGGGGGGGGGTGGGGTGTGCGCAGGTCGTTCCAGTTCCTGCTGCGCCCCACCGGCAAGCAGGCCGCCGCGCTCGCGCAGTGCCTGGAAGATCACCGGGTGCTGTACAACGCGGCTCTCGAACACCGCCGTACGGCCTACCGCAAAGCCGGGGTGGCGGTGCGCTACGGCCAGCAGTCGGCGGAGCTGAAGCACATCCGCGCCGACGACCCCGACGGTCAGGGCCGATGGTCGTTCTCCTCCCAGCAGGCCACCCTCCGCCGTCTTGACAAGGCGTACCGGGCGTTCTTCGACCGCGTCCAAGCAGGCCGCACGCCAGGGTTCCCGCGTTTCAAGGGCCGGGGCCGGTTCGACACGGTCCAGTGGCCCAAGGACGGCGACGGCTGCCGGTGGCACTCCCAACCACACCATCCGACGGCGACCTACGTGCGGTTGCAGGGCGTCGGGCATGTGCGGGTCCACCAGCACCGCCGGGTGCTCGGCACCGTCAAGACGATCAGCATCAAGAGGGAAGGAGCCCGCTGGTTCCTCGTGCTGTCGTGCGATGAGGTGCCCGCACAGCCCCTTCCCGCTACGGGTGCGGTCGCGGGTGTTGACGTGGGTGTCGCCTGGCTGGCCACGACCAGCGACGGCGACCACCTCGACAACCAGCGCCACCTCGCCACCTCCGCGAGCCGTCTGGCGGCGGCCCAGCGGGACCTGGCCGGTAAGAGACGAGGATCCAACCGGCGCGGTAAGGCCGTCGCGCGGGTGGCGGCGCTGCACGCCAAGGTGCGGCGGCAACGCCTCGACTCGGCGCACAAGGCCGCGCTGGCGCTGGTTCGCGGCTACGACGTGATCGTGCACGAAGCGCTGAATGTGGCGGGCATGACCCGGCGTGCCGCGCCGCAACCGGACGGCGAAGGCGGCTACCTGCCTAACAGGCAAGCGGCTAAATCGGGGCTGAACAAGAGCATTCTCGACGCGGGTTGGTCGGCGTTCTTGACGATCCTGTCGCACAAGGCTGAAAGCGCCGGTCGACAGCTGATCGCGGTGAACCCCGCCAACACCTCCCGTACGTGCTCGCGCTGCGGGCACTGCGCGGAGGACAACCGTGTCAGCCAAGCGGTCTTCCGATGCACGGGGTGCGGGCACGAGGCGCACGCCGACGTGAACGCGGCGATCAACGTCTTGAGGGCAGGGCTTGCCCTTCGTGAGGCTGCGCAAGCGGCTTAGCGAGAAGCCGCTTCCTTCAGGGAGCGGAGGAGTCACGTGGATGGCTCCGCGCTGCGCGTGGGGATGCTGCCGCCGACCGGGGCCGGCGTGTTCGGCAGGGCCTCGCCGTCGATCAGGACCCGTTCCGTGCCGTACGCGGCCAGCGTGATGGGGCTCGACGAGGTGCCGCTCTTGGTGATCTGGATGTTGGACGTGAGCGCGTACGTGTCCCCGCGGACGGAGATGACCGTGCCGGGCTGGGCGAGGTCGACGGCGCGCTGGATGGTGGCGAGCGGACGGTCGAGGGTGCCCGGGTTGGCGTCGTTCCCGTTGGTGGCGACGTAGAGCTGGGTCGCGGCGGCGGCGGTCGCCGCCAGAGGGGTGATCTTGCCGTAGCCCGCCCCGGCCCGGACCGCCGCCGGGACGTTCTGCGGCGGGTCGACCGTGTAGCCGTAGTACGTGCCCGGCTCGACGACGGATCCCGCGGTCTCCGGCGTGCCGGAGTTCACGAAGATGTTGTTGCGCTGGACGGCCCGGCCGGGGCCGCTGTCGCCGTACCCGCCGGCCGAGTAGAGCGGGTGCGCCACGTTCTCGAAGTAGTTGCCCTCGACCACGACCCCGGCGTTCTCGGTGGAAGCCACCCCGTACAGCTCGTTGCCCAGGAAATAGTTGTTGTAGACGTGCACCGGCTCCCCGAACCTGATGCGCGGGTGCCGCTGGCGGCTGTTGTCGAAGAAGTTGTGGTGGATGGTCACCTTGAGGTGGCCGACGTCCGTGCCGGCGGCGCCGTCGGAGTGGCTGATCAGCATGGACTTGTCGGAATGGTCGAAGTGGTTCCAGGAGACGGTGACGTAGTCGGCGCCCCTGACGATGTCCACGGACCCGTCCACCGCGCCGGAGAACGTGTTGTGGTCGATCCAGATGTGGTGGGACTGCTGGCCGATGTTGACCGCGTCGTCCTCGGCGTTCGTGAAGCGCAGGTTGCGGACGATCACGTTGTACGAGCGGTAGAAGTCCAGGCCGCCGCCGGTGATGTGGCCGGTGTTGCCGACGCCGACGATGGTCTTGTTGGGCCGCACCCCTTGCTTGCTGGTGATCGAGATCGTGCCCGACACCTGGATGACCAGGGGTTCGAGGCTGTCGATGTACTCGAGGAACTGCGTGGCGTTCGTGGCGGTGACGGTCCTGCCGCCGACGCCGCCCGTGGTGCCGTTCTGGCCGAGCGCGTTGACGGCCGCGAAGCCGGTCGGCCCGTCGGCGGCCACTGCCTGCGCGGCCACTGCCTGCGCGGCCACTGCCTGCGCGGGTACTGCCCGCATCGACGGTACGGCGATCGCGGCCGCGACGAGGACGGCCGTCCAGCGTGGGGCGCGTAACGAGGTGAAGGGCATGGTGCTCTCCGTCTGCCGGGTGCCTCCAAAGGTCGCCGGAAAGCGCTTTCCTCCACGTATTATTCGCACAACCTCACAGGCGGTAAAGCCGCGGTGAAAGTTTCAGGCCGCCCCCATCGCCCGGAGGCCGTGGATGAACAGCTCCAGGTGGCGCCGGGCGAGCGCGTGTTTGGCCTCGTCCGTGAGCGGCCCGGGGAGGGGGCGGGCGATCCGTACGAGCATGGTCGTGATGTCCATGAACGTGACGCCCTCGGGCAGCGTGCCCGCCGCATGGGCGTCGGAGATCATCCGGCGTATGGTGCGGGCGGACTCCTCGCGTACGGGTGACAGCAGCGGATCGTTGGCCGGGTCCACCGCGTCGAGCAGGGCCGGGAGCACGGCCGAGACCCGCAGTTCGAGCGCCTCGCGCAGGTAGCGCGCCAGCGCCTCGAACGGGTCGCGCTCCTCCTCGGCCGCCGCCTTGGCCGCGGTGGCCGTCCTGGTCAGGGCGTCGAGCGCGACCGCGCGCAGCAGGGCGTCGCGGTCGGGGAAGCGGCGGTAGAGCGTGGCGCTGCCGACCCCGGCGCGGCGGGCGATGTCGTCGAGCGGGACGTCGGGGCCGCGCTCGGCGACCATGTCGCGGGCGGCGAGCAGGATCTGCTCCAGGTTGCGCCGCGCGTCGGCCCGCATGGGCTTGCTCATCACACTCACCAGCATATGGGGGAAATCTCCCCGGTTGGGGTTGTGTCGGGTGTCGATGTCTGCCAGATTTAAGTGGGGAGATTTTCCCCGGTTAAGAGAGGGGCAGATCATGAGCAGTCAGGAGCAGGTTCTCGACCTCGTCCGCCGCTGGGCGCGGGCCGAGCTCGACGGTGACGCGGACGCCTTCGACGACCTCCTCGGCGAGGACTTCGCGGGAATCGGCCCGGTGGGGTTCAAGCTGGACAAGCGGCAGTGGGCCGCACGTCACCGGGGCGACCTGAAGAACCACCACTTCGAGATCCTCGACCCGCAGGTGCGCCTCCACGGCGACACCGCGATCGTGGGCGGCGTGCAGGAGCAGCGCACTTCGGTCAGAGGGCACGAGGTCAACGACTCCTTCCGGCTGACCCTGGTCGCCGTCAAGCAGGGCGAGCGCTGGGTGATCGCCAACATCCAGCTCAGCGGCCCGCTCCAGGACCCGTCCGCGCCACCGCCGTTCGCCCGCAAGCAGGGGTGAAACTTTCAGCCCGTCTGGGCGGGAGCGGCGGCCTGTTCTAGAGTTGTGGGAGCGCTCCCAACCGTGCGCCCTCACAACCTCTGGACGTGCCATGCGCAGCAGACACTGGGCGATCAGGGCGGCCGTGCCGCTGCTCGTCGCCGCCGGACTGGTCGTTCCCCGGGCGTCCGCCGCGTCCTGGAATGCAGCCGCCCCTTACCAGGACCCCAGCCTGCCCGTGCCCACCCGGGTGGCTGACCTCATGTCCAGGATGACGCTGGACGAGAAGCTCGGCCAGATGACCCAGGCCGAACGCGGCTCGGTCAGCAACGCCGACGTCACCACGTACCGGCTCGGGTCGGTGCTGTCGGGCGGCGGCTCCGCGCCGTCGCCCAACACGGCCGCGTCCTGGGCGGACATGTACGACGGGTTCCAGAACGCGGCCCTGGCCACGCCGCTCGGCATCCCCATCCTGTACGGGGCGGACGCCGTGCACGGCCACAACAACGTCGTCGGCGCCACTATCTTCCCGCACAACATCGGCCTCGGCGCCACCCGCGACCCCGCCCTCGTCGAGCGCATCGGCCGGGCGGTGGCCGAGGAGGTGTCGGGCACCGGCGTCGACTGGGACTTCGCCCCCTGCCTGTGCGTGGCCCGCAACGACCGGTGGGGCCGCACGTACGAGTCGTTCGGCGAGACGCCGGAGCTGCCCTCGTCCATGGCCACGATCGTGACGGGCCTGCAGGGCGCCACGCTGAACGGCCCCGCGTCCGTGCTCGCCACCGCCAAGCACTACGTCGGCGACGGCGGCACCACGGGCGGCGTGGACCAGGGCGACACCCAGCTGTCCGAGGCCGACCTGCGGGCGATCCACCTGCCGCCGTTCAGGGCCGCGGTGGAGCACGGGGTCGGCTCGGTGATGATCTCCTTCAGCAGTTGGAACGGCGCCAGGCTGCACGGCCACCAGTACCTGATCACCACGGTGCTCAAGGGCGAGCTGAGCTTCTCCGGGTTCGTGGTCTCCGACTGGAACGGCATCGACCAGATCGACGGCGCCCCCGGTACGTCCGCGCTCGACGTGCGCACCGCCGTGAACGCGGGCGTCGACATGGTGATGGTCCCCACGGCCTGGCGCCAGTTCATCGACCTGCTGCGGGCCGAGGTCCAGGCCGGCCGGGTGACCACGGCCCGGGTCGACGACGCGGTACGGCGGATCCTCACCAAGAAGTTCGAGCTCGGGCTGTTCGAGAAGCCGCTGACGGACCGCTCGTACACCTCGACCGTGGGCAGCGCCGCGCACCGCGCGCTGGCCCGCGAGGCGGTCGCCAAGTCGCAGGTCGTGCTGAAGAACGCCGGCAACGTGCTGCCGCTCGCCCGCGGCGGCAAGATCTTCGTGGCGGGCAGGAGCGCCGACGACATCGGCTACCAGAGCGGCGGCTGGACGATCTCCTGGCAGGGCTCGTCCGGCAACATCACGCCGGGCACCACCATCCTGCAGGGCATCAGGAACAGCGCGGGCTCCGGCACGACCGTCACCTACAGCCGGGACGGCACCGGCATCGACTCCTCCTACCGCGTCGCCGTCGCGGTGGTCGGCGAGGCGCCGTACGCCGAGGGCCAGGGCGACCGGCCCGGCAGCCTGGGCCTGGAGGCCGCGGACCTCAACACCATCGCGAACCTGCGCGCCTCCGGCGTCCCGGTCGTCGTGGTGCTGGTCTCGGGCCGCCCGCTCGACATCGCCTCCCAGCTGTCCGGCTGGAACGCGCTGGTCGCCGCCTGGTTGCCGGGCACCGAGGGGCAGGGGGTGGCGGACGTGCTGTTCGGGACCGTCCAGCCGGCCGGGAAGCTGCCGGTGACCTGGATGAGCAGCGCGTCCCAGCAGCCGATCAACTCCGGGGACGGGAAGACGCCGCTGTTCCCGTACGGGTTCGGTCTGACGTACGCGAAGGAGGACTCCAGCCCGCCCACCGCGCCCGGCACGCCCGCGGCCTCCGCGGTCACCTCCTCGTCGGCGACCCTGACCTGGGCCGCCTCCAGCGACGACGTGGGGGTGGCCGGGTACGACGTGGTCCGCGTACAGGGCTCGACGGAGACGGCCGTGGCCACGAGCGCGACGGCCTCGGCCACCGTCACGGGGCTGGCGGCGGGCACGTCGTACACCTTCGCCGTGTACGCCAGGGACGCGGCCGGCAACCGCTCGCCGCGCTCGGGAACGGTGAGCGTGACGACCGGCGGCGGCCAGGCGGGCGGCTGCACGGCCGCCGCGTCCGTGCAGAGCCAGTGGAGCACCGGGTACGTCATCCAGGTCACGGTGACCAACACCGGCACCACGTCCCTGACCGGGTGGGGCGTCACCTTCACGCTGCCGCCCGGGCACGCGGTCACCGGGTCGTGGAACGTCACGATGACCACGTCCGGCCAGGCCGTCACCGCCCGCAACGCCGCGCACAACGGCTCGCTCGCCCCGGGGGCGAGCACGTCGTTCGGCTTCCAGGGCAGCCGGCCGAACGGCGACACCCGCCTGCCGTCCGGCTACGCCTGCGGGTGACGGCGGCCCGGTATGTCCGGCTACGCCTGCGGGTGACGGGCCCGGCTACGCCTGCGGATGACGGCGGACCCGATGCCGCGGGCCCGCCGTCACCGGGAAGAGGTCAGCGGTCGACGTGCAGCCGGCCGAACTCGACCTCCGGCGCGCTACCGGCGAAGTTGCGGTCGACCTCGGCCCGCTCGGCGGCGCTCGGGTTCGCGTTGGTGCAGCTCACAGGCGCGCTCGACCCCGACATGAGGTCGGAGCACAGCCCGGTGCGCCGGTCGGGCAGGCCCAGGATGTGGCCGATCTCGTGGGTGGCGATGCGCAGCGGGCTGTAGCCCTGCGTGGTGGCCTGCCGGCCCATCCAGACCGTGCCGCGGCCCAGGCTGGTGGGCAGCGCGCGCGGCCAGCCGTTGTCGGCGTACACGACGAAGTCGGCGGGCGTTCCCTGGACGAGCCGGACGTTGACGACACTGGAGTTCCAGACCTGGGCGGCCTGGTTCACCACGGACACGAACTCGGCCGCCCGGCTCGGGTCGTACCTGACGACCCTGACCAGGGCCGCGGCCTGCGCGGGCGCGGTGACGAGCAGGAACGTGAGGCCGAGTAAGAGGGAGAGCGCGAGACGAAGGGGTCTGGGCACGGAGCCTCCTCCGGGAGTTGGGGGTGCCGCCACGGTATGCGCGCCCTCCGGCCTCGGGAGAGGTACCAGATTGCCCCTATCGCGGTGGTATGGCGGGGGAGTGCGTAGCGCCTTGCCCGTCCCGCAGGGCAGCCGGGTGAAAACTGTCAGTGGTCGAACGCATACTCAGAGCATGCAGGATGAGCCTCTCGAACTCGGCGAGATCGCCACCCCCACCTGGAACGTTCACAACGACAAGATGGCGGAGGTCGGCTTCCTGACCATCGCCCGCCGCCTGCCGTCGCTCGTGGCACAGGCGATGCGCATGGCCTGGGGCGCGAGCCGGCGCGACACCATGGCCACGATCACGCTCAACCTCCTCGGCGGCGTCTTCACGGCCTTCGGCCTGCTGGCGACCACCGGCGTCCTCACCGCCCTCTTCAGCGAGGGCCCGACTCCCGACCGCGTGCTGGCCGCGCTGCCCAGCCTCGTCCTGGTCGGCGGCGCTGCCGTGCTGCGCACGACCGTTCAGGCGGGCGCGGGCTGGGCGGAGTCGCGCCTCACCCCGCAGATCACCCGGCTGACGGAGGAGCGCCTGTTCGGGCTGACCAGCCGGGTGGAGCTCGTGGCCTACGACGACCCGGAATTCCACGACGCCCTCGAACGCGCCAGGGCGCGGGGTGCGGGCGTGGCCGACTGGGTGGTGTCGTCGGCCATCGACGTGGTCACGGCCGCGGTCGGCATCGCGGCCGCGGCCGGCGTGCTCGGCCTGCTCCACCCGGTGCTCCTGCCGCTGCTGCTGCTCGCCGTCCTGCCCGACGCCTGGGCGGCGGTCCGCAGCGCGCGCATGCGCTACTCGACCATGTACGGCCTGATCCCGGCCCGCCGCCGCAAGTGGATCATCGCGGAGCTGCTGGCCGAGCGCGAGGCCGCGGCCGAGGTCCGCTCGTTCACCATGCGCGGCTTCCTGCTGCGCATGTACGACGCGGTGGCCAGGGCCGAGCAGGACGTCCTGCTCCAGCTGGCCAGACGCCAGACCGTCGCCCGGCTCGTCGGCGAAGCCCTCGGCGGCCTCGGCGCCGCGCTCGTCTACGTCGCCCTCGGCATCCTCCTGGCGGTGGCCGCGATCCCGCTGGCGGTGGCGGGCACCGCGGTCCTGGCGATCAGATCGGGCCAGAGCTCGCTGAGCAGTTTCCTGTACGCCACCAACAGCCTCTACGAGCAGGGCCTCTACTTCACCGACTTCTTGGAGTTCTGCGAGGACGCCGAGCGCCGCCTGACCGGCCCCCGCCCGGCCGCGGCCCCGGTCGGCTTCGACCGCATCACGGCCGATGACATCACCTTCACCTACCCCGGCGCCGAGGAGCCCGCCCTGCGCGAGGTGTCCATCGAGATCAAACGCGGCGAGGTCATCGCCTTCGTCGGCGAGAACGGCTCCGGCAAGACCACCCTCGCCAAAATCCTGTCCGGCCTGTACGAACCCGACACCGGCACCGTCCGCTGGGACGACACCGACCTGCGCCAGGTCAACCCCGAAGACCTGCGCCAGCGCACCGCCGTCATCGCCCAGGACCACACCCGCTGGCCCCTCACCGCCCGCTACAACATCACCATGGGCACCGGCAAAGGCGAGCAGGCCCTGCACGCCGCCGCCGCGGTCGCCGGCGCCGACCAGGTCATCGCCGACCTCCCCCACGGCTACCGCACCCTGCTCGACCGCCGCTTCAAAGACGGCCACGAACTGTCCGGCGGCCAATGGCAGCGCATCGCCGTCGCCCGCGGCTTCCACCGCGACGCCGACCTGCTCATCTGCGACGAACCCACCGCCGCCCTCGACGCCCGCGCCGAACACGCCCTCTTCGAACGCATCCGCCACCACTCCGACGGCCGCACCGTCCTGCTCATCACCCACCGCCTGGCCAGCGTCCGCTACGCCGACCGCATCTACGTCCTCGACCACGGCAAGATCACCGAACAGGGCGACCACCACACCCTGATGTCCCTCAACGGCCTCTACGCCGACCTCTACACCCTCCAGGCCGCCGCCTACCGATGACCCTCCCTCAATCGCCACTTGCACAATGTTCAAGTCGCCCCTACCGTCGGACTTGAACATTGTGCAAGTCGTCGTCCCCGGAGGGTCCCGTGCCGCTTTCCGTCGTCATCGCGTCCACGCTGCAGTACGCGCTCGCCGTGCTGTTCCTCGTCCTGCCCGTCCTCGTCCACACCCACGGGGAGCGGGCTCAGCGCGCGGCCGAGGTGGTCGTGACCCGGCAGGGCCTGCCTGCCGGCGTGCTCGCCCGGCACGGGGTCAAGTTCGCCGAGAGCGTCGTGGAGCTGCTGTTCCCGCTCGCCATCTGCGCCGCCCTGGCGACGCTGGCCTCGCTCGGCCTCGCGGGTAACGGAGTGGGCCGGATCCTGTCGTGGATCGCCGCCGGGCTCCTCATGACCGCGGGCGCGTTCGTCACCGGCAGTCAGGTCCTCGCGGCCCGCTACGTCGAGGCGGCCTTCAAGAAGTCCGAGGAGCCGGGCGTGCGGGAGCTCGACGGGAGAGCGGTGGTGCGCGCGGCGCAGGAGGCGTTCCCCGCGATCCTGCGGCCGCTGATCGTGATCCGGTTCGTGCTGACGACCGCGGGCTCGGCGGCCGTCATCGTCCTGCTGGCGACTCCGGCCGCGAGCGCGTACTTCCACTAGCCAGCCGCGCCTCCAGCCCGTCGAGGATCGTGCGCAGCCCGAACTCGAACGAGTCCTCGTCCGGCAGGGAACGGGCGGCCTCCACCGACGGCGTGGCGCGGGCCTTCAACCGGGGGAACTGCTCGGCGATCTCGCTGATGCGCGCGATGGTGTCACGCAACTGCTGCTCCTCGTCCGCCCCCGCCCTGCGGAGCCGGGCCCGCCACGCCAGCTCGGCCGCCTCGCCCTGCGCGGCGCCGATGACGAACATGAGCACGGTCGCCGCCGCCTGGTCCGCGTCCGGCCCACTGAACCCGGCGGCCTCGTAGACGGCCAGGCAGCGGTCGTCGTAGCGGGCCTTGTTGGGGCCGTGGATGAGGTGGGTGCTCATGGCCGGGAGCATCCAGAAGTGGCGGCCCAGCATGTCGTGCGCACCGCCGGCCAGCGCCGCCGCGGCCGCCCGCCATCCGACCTCGGCGAGGTCGGGCAGCTCGATCTCGTCCCACACGTGGTCGGCGGCCAGCACGACCAGCTCGTCCTTGCTCTTGACGTGCCAGTACATGGCCGTGGCCGCCGCGCCAAGCTGGGTGCCGAGACGCCGCATGTTCAACCCGTCCACACCTTCGGCGTCGAGCACCGAGACGGCGGCCCGGACGATCTGGTCCCGGGTCAGGGTGTCACGCGGCATGCCCCCCAACCTACCGTCCCCGCTCGCGCGATCACCGCTGGCGCGGTCACCGCTCGTGTGGCCCATGTTTGTGCAGTCACCACTCGCACGGTCGGCGCTCGTGCGACCACCGCTCGCACGGTCGGCGCTCGTGCGATCAGCCGACCGCGGGATCACCGCTCGGCGGGTCAGCCGCTGGCACGACCCGCCCGCGCGATCAGCCGCCCGCACGATCATCGACTCACAGCGCCCACGCCCACAGCGCCCACCCCGACACCCGCCCATCCGGCTCCCGCCCGCTACCCGAGGGACTGACTCCCGACTCATCGCATCCAGGGCCATTTGCCCCGAGCCATCGCCTCCAGGGTTGCCGTCTTCCGCCCTGCCGTCTTTGGGGCTTCGACTCGTGAGCAGTTGCCTTGTGCTCGTTCACCTTGCAGTCGTGAGCCACGCGAGCCCATCGCCACCCGGCGGACCTCCAGCGCGCCGGTAGTGACGGGTGGCGGCGAGAGAGGTCCGTGAGGTGGGAGAGGACAAGGGGGCTTTTCAGGCTTCGTGCGGTGAGTTCGATCAGCGTTGCGTTTCTTGCAGGGGGGCCTCCCAGGTGGCGGTGATGTCGCGGGCGACATCACGTAGGAGGTCGATGAGCATGTCCGCGAGTGGTGTGAGGCTGGCGTCGGTTTTGGTCACGGCGTAGAGCTGGCGGTAGGGCCTGGGGTGGGCCAGTTCGCGATGGGTGGTGCCAGGCGCGTGGGTCAGGGCCAGGCGCGAGACCAGGGCCACTGCGATACCAGTGCCGACGAGGGCCTGGGCGACGTCGTAGGACTCGGTCTCGAACCGCACGGTGGGAGTGAAGCCGGCCTCGCGGGCAGCGTCGTGGAACTGTTCGCGGGCGGCATGGCCGGCCAGGATGGAAACCCACGATTCGTCGCGCAGTTGTTCCAGGTGAAGTTCGGTGTCCGCGGGCTGCCCGGTGGCCAGTGGATGGTCATCGGGGAGAACGACGACCATCGGGTCCAGCAGGAGCGAGTGGGCCCGTAGGTGTGGGGGCGGCGCGAGTGGTGTGCCCCAGGACGCGACGATGGCGAGGTCCAGGCGCCCCGCGCTGATCTCGTCCGCTCCGCGTCCGGACACCACGTCTACGACCGAGACGTCGGCGTCCGGATGGCGGTGCCGCAGGGCCGTCAGGGCCGGTGGCAGCAGGTGCAGGGCAGCCGCCTGGAACGTCCCGATCCGCAGACGGAGCGAGAGGTGGCCGAGCAGTGCGGCCAGTTGCGCCTCGGCCTTGTCCGATGCCTCCTCCACGGTTCGACCGTGGGAGGCGAGCAGCGCACCGGCCGCGGTGAGCGTTGCTCCGCGAGGACCACGGATGACCAGGGGCACCTGCCAGTCGCGCTCGGCCTTGGCCACCTGCTGGGTGACCGCCGCGGGCGTGAGCCGGAGTGCGTGAGCCGCCGCCGTCAGGGAGCCGTGCCGCTCGATCAACGCGAGAAGCCGCAGCTGTCCCGGATCCACCACCATTCACTAATTCTAATGCTGCACCCTTCTCTTTTAACTTCTCTTAGGGGCGCGGTATTGGAAGCCTGGTGGGACATCCATCGGCCGCAATTCCCGGAAGGGGTTCTTTCCCCATGCCCACGCATGTGCCCGTTTTCATCGTCACCACCTTGCTGCTGGCGATGCTGCCAGGCGCGAGTCAAGCCCTGATGATCCGGCAGGCTCTGGAAGGCGGCCAACGTACGCTCCGAGGCACGCTCGCGGGCAATGCCAGCGGCTTCCTGCTGTGGTCCACGGCCGCCGCGGCCGGGCTGTCCGCCGTCCTGCTGGCCAGCCCCACCGCGTACGCGGTGCTCCGGATCGCAGGCGGCATCGTGCTGATGATCCTCGGGGTGAACACGCTGCGGACCGCGCTCACCACCGTCTCCACCCGCCCGACCCACGAGGGCGGGCGCCGCACCGGCTTCGCGGGCGGATACCTCATCGGCCTGAGCACCAACCTCGGCAACCCCAAGGCGGGCGTGTTCGCCGTCTCGGTGCTGCCCCAGTTCGTGACCGAGGAAGGTCCGGTGTTCCTGTCAACCGTCGCCCTGGGCGCCCTGTGGGCGCTCGTCAGCGCCTCCTGGTACATGTTGCTCACCTGGGCCGTCGGCCGAGGGCGCGCCCTGGTATCGCAGCCGGCCGTCATGCGGGGACTCAGAGTGACCACGGGCGTCGTCCTGCTGGGGCTGGGCGCCGCGGTGGCAGCAGGTTTCTGAGGGCCGGGCCGGTACTTCTTCCAGCGCCCGACCGTTCAAGGCATTTGCCGCCCTTGTGTCCTGACAGCGATGAGGTTGCCTTGTATGGCCGGTGGCGACGAAGCACACCGAAACGATGTGCCTGGTGGCGGGGCGGAGGCGGTCAGGTTGGGGTGGTCCAGTCGGGTGTCGGTCGGGGCGGGGGCGATGGGGGCGGTTCTCCCAGGCGAGAGCGTCAGGGGGAGCGGGCGGCTCAGCAGGGGTCGCCGGCGTCGACGGGGCCGAGTGATTCGTGGGTCGTGCCGCTGAGGGCGGCGAGTACGGCCTCTTCCACCGTGGTGTGTACGTGCAGGACGGTGTGCGCCCACGTGAGTTCCATGATCCGGGCCAGCTTCGGATCGGGGGCGGCCAGGTGCAGGCTGCCGCCGTGCTGGCGGGCGTAGGCGTGGGTGTTGAGCAGGACGCGAAGGCCCGCGCTGCCCAGGAACTGCGCCTCGCTGAGGTCGATCACCACGTGCTCGCCGGGCTGCCGCCTGCTGTCGCGGATATGGCGATCGAGTTGTCCGGCCGTCGCGACGTCGACCTCGCCGGCCACCGAGATCACGCTCACGCCCGGCAATCTCTGAATGGCGAACGTCAGATCCGGCATGCGGTGCCCACCGATCGGAACCCGGAGACGATGCACTGTTATGGCTTGCCCGTATCGCACCATATCCGGGCGCCCGCCTTTCGCCTAGACATCAGCACTTACTTCTTTCCGGCCGGGGCCTCGCGCCCGGCGCGCCCGAGGTGAGCAGGGGATTCATGGAACCCACACGATCCGTGCAAGACCGGCCCGGCACAGTGGAAGGTACGGGACGAGTGATTGGCGGTCGGACATATTCAGCGCTTACCCACGGACGGAAATACGAATATCCGCGACGCCGCGAATTTCGGTGTCGCTCTCCCCGAGTTTGACCGTGCTCGCCATGATCACGGATGCGCTCGCGGGCCGTTGTCGCGGTCTGCCCCAATCGTGGCGAAGGACGGTGCAGGCACGGTCCGGCTGGCGGTCGAAGGAGGTGGTGCGGCCCCTGGGCGCACCCGGCCATGCGGTGGTGCCGGACAGCGTCATGCCGTGCGCTCCCGTCGGTGACGTCTCCGTCCAGGAGCAGATCGATCGCTTGCATGACATGTCGCCCGAGCTCCTGCTCAAGGACCTGGAGCAGGCGTTCGGGCCGCTGCCCGCGCACTGGCGGGCCGCCGCCGACCGGCCCGACCGCTGGCTGCGCGGGTACGCGGGCGCGCTCGCCGACGTGTGGGCCGTCGCCGAGCCGCTGTGGAGCAGGGCGCGCCCGCTCCTCGACAGGGAGGTCGCGCGGGTGGGCGTCGCGAGCGTGCGCGGCGGCGCGGACGCGCTCCTCGGCTCGCTCGCCGGGCGGCTCGCCCGCACCGAGAACGGCCTGGTCATCGAGGGGGTCGCGGCCGGTGTCCACGAGCTGGGGCGCCGGTCGCTGGTGCTCGTGCCGATGCTGGCGGGCAAGGACGCGCTGATCGTCGGGCTGGACGACCCGGAGGCCGTGTGGATCGCGTATCCGGTTCCCGCGGCCGGGAGGCTGTGGCGTACGGACAGCGATGACCTCTCGGAGCTGGTGGGACCCGTACGGGCGGAGCTGCTGCGTACGCTCGACCATCCCATGACCATGACCATGCTGGCCGGCGGCATGAACATCCCGCCCAGCAGCCTGACGTTCCACTGCGACCGGCTGGTCGCGGCGCGGCTCATCGCCCGTGAGCGGCGCGGCCGAGAGGTGTGGATCGACCGCACGCCCCGCGCGGGGGCGCTCCTGGAGCTGTGCCTCCGCTGAATCGTCCAAAAGGTACGGGGGCGCGCCCGCGAGCCGGCGCGCCCCCGTACGACGAGCTGCTGCTCAGCCGGCCTTGCTGAACTGGTTGAGCAGTTGGCCGTCGAGCTTCCAGCCCGGCTCGTTGGCCAGGATCTTCTGGGTGTGTGAGTCGATGGCCAGGCGCCACTTGTTGTTGTTCGACAGGCGGAAGATCTTCACCGTCTCACCGGGGGAGGCCGCGGCGGGCGCGTACCCGAGGATGCCTTCGTAGCGGAACTTGCCCGAGCTCACGAGCGACTCCCGCTCCGAGATGGAGCCGGTGACGATGTAGGAGGCCTTGTTCTCCCAGCGCAGCCGGAAGAGCGGCTTGCCGCCGGCGAAGGGGGCGCGCGAGATGTAGTACATCGGGGTCTGGGTCACCGACCAGCCGTGCTTGTTGATCGCGCTCTCCTTCTCCGCCTCGTTGCTGGTGTAGAAGAAGCCGCCGTCCTTCGTCACCAGCTCGTAGACCCTCACCCGCTGCTCGGCGACGCTCTGGGCCGACGACGCCGTCGTGGCGGACGCCTGCGTGGCGGTCCCGAAGGACAGCGTGGCGCCGAGCGCCACGGCGAGGCCGAGGCCGACGGGACGGGTCATGCGGCCGAACGATATAGCCATGAAGCTGTTTCCCTCCGTATGGATGGCGATGCCCGGCCAAGCTAGCAATGCGTTGGGTGACCACCTTGTCCATTTCGAGTAACGTCTAAGGGTTACTTGGCCAGCCTGGCGCGCAGGCGGTCGGCGTCCGGGTGGTTGAGCTGCTCCAGCAGCTCAAGGGCGCGGCGGAACGTGTCGAGGGCGGTGGCGCGGTCGCCGGCGGCGTCGTACATCTCGCCGAGGTGGACGGTGGTGTCGGCCTCGTGCCAGCGGTTCCCGACCTCCTGGAACAGGCCGATCGAACGCCGGTAGAGCTCGGCGGCCTCGGCGAAGCGGCCGAGGTGGTGGTAGGCGTAGGCGAGGCTGTCGCCCGCGCTGGCCTGGCCGTGCCGGTAATCCAGCTTCGCGTGCAGGTCCAGGGCCTCCTGGCAGTACGGGATGGCCTCCTCGTACTCGCCGAGCAGGACGAGCTGGTAGCCGATCGAGTTCAGGAACAAGGCCGCGCCCGCCTCGTTGCCCGCCTCGCGGTGGAGCGCGAGGGCCTGATGGAACTGGTCGAGGGCGGCGCGGGGCCGGTCCTGCTTCTGGTGGACGAAGCCGAGGCCCAGGTGCGCACGGGTCCGGCCGTCGCGGTCGCCCAGCTCGGTGAACAGGGCGATCGCCCGCTCCAGGTAGGCCCGCGCGTCGTCGAGCCGGCCGAGCCTGATGAGGGCGCGGCTCGCTCCGGCATGGGACTGGGCTTCGCCGAACCGGTCCGCCTGCGGCCGGGTGACGGCGAGCGCGGCGCGGTGGGCGGCGAGCAGGTCGAGCCAGCGCCCCTGGCGGTCCAGGTAGTCGCTGAGCGTCCAGCCGATCTGCCACGCGCGGGTGCCGAGGCCGGCGTCGGCGGCGTGCCGGACGGCGGCCATGAGCGTGGGGTGCTCGGCGGCGAACCACTCCATCGCCTGTTCGTGGTCGGCCGGGTTCTCCGGGGACGTCCCCGGGTGGGGCTCGTCCAGGGGCAGCGGCTGGCGGCTGCGGTTGATGGTCAGGGCTGCGGCGTGGGCTGTGTGCAGGTAGTGGTCGAGCAGGCGGCACGTCGCGGCCCGCCGCTGGTCGGAGGGGGAGCCGGGGCCATCGAGGGTGGCGGAGTCGGTGTGGGCGGCGGGATGGGGCCAGGCGCGAGGGTCGGCGGGGGCGGCGTGAGCGCCCGGTAGGACCAGGAGAAGACCGCGCGGAGGCTGGCCGTCTGCTCCCCGGCGTCCAGGAGGTCGAGCCGGGAGGAGTCCTCGCGCAGCTGCCCGGCGAGCACGGCCAGCGGGAAGCCGGGATGCATGCGGGCGCGGGCCGCGACGATGCCCAGCGCCAGCGGCAGCCCGCCGCAGCGGTCGAGCAGGTCGGCCACCGCGTCCGGCTCGGCCCGCACCCGCTCCTCGCCCAGCAGGCGGGTGATCGCCTGGCGGGCCTCGTCCGGGTCGAAGGCGTCGAGCGGGATCGGCCGGGCGCCGTGGCCGGTGATGAGGCCGGGCAGCTGGCGGCGGCTGGTGACCAGCACCGCGCAGGACGGGCTGCCGGGCAGCAGCGGGGTCACCTGGTCGGTGTCGCGGGCGTTGTCGAGCACGATCAGCATCCGCTTGCCCGCCACCAGGCTGCGGTAGAGCGCGGCCTGCGCCTCCAGGCCGACGGGCACCGCCGCGGCGTCCACGCCCAGGGCGTCGAGGAAGCCGTGCACCGCCGTCTCGGGCGGCATGGGCGCGTCGGAGGGGTCGAAGCCGCGCAGGTTCACGTACAGCTGGCCGTCGGGGAAGCGGGGCAGGTTGCCGTGCGCCCAGTGCAGGGCGAGCCAGGTCTTGCCGACGCCGCCCGTGCCGCCGATGGTGGAGATCACCACCGTGTCCCCGGGCGCGGCCATGATCCGATCGAGGGCGGCCAGCTCGCGCGAGCGCCCCGCGAACGACGGCGGCGGCGGGGGAAGCTGGCGGGGCACCGGAACGGGGCGCGGGGTGAGCGTGGTTTCGGCGCGGAGCATTCGCAGGTGCAGCCGCCGCAGGTCGGGGCCGGGGTCGGCGCCCAGCTCCTCGGCCAGCCGGCGGCGGGTCCGCTCGTAGCGGTCGAGCGCCTCGGCCTGGCGGCCGTTGCGGTAGAGGGCGAGGATGAGCTGTCCGACGAGGCGCTCGTCGAGCGGGTGGCGATCGGCCAGTACGGTCAGCTCGGGCAGCAGCTCGGCGTGCCGGCCCAGCCGGAGCAGGACGTCGTGGTGGTCGAGCCGGGCGGACAGGCGTTCGGTCTGGAGCGTGTGGCGCAGGGCGGCCAGCCACGGGGTGTCCAGGTCGGCGAACGGCTCGCCGCGCCACAGGCCGAGCGCGGCTTCGTACAGCCGGGCGGCCTCCTGGTCGTCGCCGGCTCGGGCCCGGGCCAGCAGCGCGCGGAAGCGGTGGAGGTCCACCGCTTCCTCCCGCACGCGCAGGAGGTAGCCGGCGGCGCTGCGGTGGATGCCGCCGGAGGGGGATGGGTCGGCAGCGGGCGGGATGGTGGGGGACAGGATGGAGCGCAGGCGGGACAGGTAGCTGTGCAGCGTGCCCGCGGCCCGTTGCGGCGGGGCGTCCCCCCAGACGCGGTCGGTCAGCTGGTCGAGGGAGACGGGGTGGTTGGCGTCGACGAGGAGGGCCGCCAGCACGCAGCGCTGCCGCGCGGGCCCGAGGTTGATCGGCCGGCCGTCCGCCCACGCGCTGACCTCGCCCAGGATCCCGAACTCGACCCCCACGGGACTCATCCTAGGGCGCTGCCGTCACCGCGACAGGAGCGGTTTGGACAGCTCGAACACCCCGCCGACCCCTCTGCGGGGCAGGTCGAAGACGACGGCGGCCAGGTCCTTGGCGGCGATCACGTGGGTGCCCGTGGCGCCCCGGCGCGCGTTCGGGTCCCAGACGGTGATCGTGCCCTTCGCGGTGTCGTAGCCGTAGGCGACGATGGCGTGCCCGAAGTCGTGCTTCTTCCTGCTCCAGGGCAGCCGGTTGCCGAGGACCGCGACGATCGTGGGCTTCCCGAGCACGCCGACCGCCTGGGAGACCCGCGCCATCAGCGCCGCGGGGTCGTCCTTCGCGTACGTCAGCCGGAACTGGTAGCCCTCCGGCCTGACGTACGCGTTGAGCACGCCCAGCATGTCCTCCCGCTTGGTCGAGCGGGTCTCGGCGCTCGTCTTCATCTCCTCGGCCAGCTGGTCCTGGCTGCGCTTGACGCCGAACGCGCGCAGCACGATCGCGCTGGACGCCGGGGCGCAGTAGTAGCTGGTCCGCTGCGCCTGCCCCTTGATCCCCACCGAAACCACGCCGGGCGCGGCGAGCCGCGCCCTGACCGGCGCCGGCACGGTCGCGGACCCGGCGACGAGCGGTGCGGTCGCGGACCCGGCGACGAGCGGTGCGGTCGCGGACCCGGCGACGAGCGGTGCGGTCGCGAAGGCCGTGGCCGGGGGAGCGGTGATGGGCAGGAGACCGGCGGCGAGGGCGGCGCCGAGGACGAGTCTTGCGGAACGCACGCGGTCTCTCTCCGTGTTGCAGGCGATACGGAAGTGACCAAAATACACACTTCAGCGGCTCAGCTGCTCGTTCATGATGAGGAACGCCCCCAGCCCGTGGAAGTCGTTCACCGGCCGGGCGCGCCCGAAGTAGTAGCTGAGCGAGTCGCTGGCGTTGGTGCCCTCGCTGACGCCCACGAGGTTGGTCCGCCCGTCGGAGCCGAGCGACACCTGGGCGAGCACTCCCTGGTAGCCGCGTTCGGCGTTCGCGCGGTAGGAGGCGTCCACGTAGCCGCGCTCGACTGCCCGCGAGATCGTGTACGTGTACATCGCCGAGCATGACGTCTCCGTCCAGTTCGACGGGTTCGACGGCTCGGTGACCACCTGCCACCAGCGTCCCGTGGCCGGGTCCTGCCAGCGGGCGTACGCGGGCACGAGCTCGCGCAGGATGTCGATCAGCGCCGCCCGGCGCGGATGGTCGGCCGGGATCAGCTCGAGGATGTCGGTCACGGCCATCCCGAACCAGCCCATCGCCCGGCACCAGGAGATCCCGTTCGTGTTGCCCAGCGAGGGTTTGACCCAGGACGCGGTGGGGCCGCCCGGCTCGTCGTAGGCGTGGTAGAGCAGCCCGGCGGCCTGGCCCGACGTGCGGCGCAGGTGGCTCCAGTAGATCTCGAGCTGCCTGGCCGGCTCGGTGCCGGTGAAGGAGTCGGCCGCCACCCACGCGCCGTACCGGGCGAGGAACGGGTCGACCATGTAGACGCCGTCGCCCCAGAGCTGCCCCTCGCGGGAGGTGGAGGTGGAGTGCCACCAGCCGCCGTCGGAGGTGCGCGGGTACGTGTTCAGCCGGGTCCTGATCTTGGCCGCGGCGGTGCGGTAGCGGGCCTGCCCGGTCTCCCGGTAGAGGGCGAGCAGGACGTTGCCGGCCTGCATGCTGTCGAGGTTGCCGAAGCTCTGGGAGATGCCGCCGGAGGAGTCCACGAACCGGTCGGCCCAGTCCTTGATGTACTGCAGGTAGCGCGGCTCGCCCGTGCGCCGGTAGACGAGGTACTGGCCCCAGAGGTAGAGGCCCTGCGGGTAGCTCCAGCCGCCGAGCGTGCTGGGGGAGAAGCGGGCCATCGTCGAGTCGACCACCGCCCTGGACCAGTCGGTGCCGGTCGAGGAGGGGTCCACGCTGAGCGAGTCGAGGTTCGGGCCGCCGTTGGCGGTGGTGGACGTGGCCTTGACCGCGTTCGCGCCGGCTGTCAGCGTGACCCGTACGGTGGCGGTCCGCCACGTGGTCCAGGAGCCGGTGCCGGGGAAGGACAGGGTGGTGCCGGTGCCGCCGGCGGTGAGGGTCATCGGGCGGTCGGCGGCCGTCCCGTTGGCGTAGCGGAGGACGAGCGTGACCGGGCCGGGGTCCGCCGCCTGGATGGTCCACTCGACGGAGGAGCCGGCGACGTTGTCGAGGTTGACGAACCCGGAGCCGGTGAACCCGGCGTGGTTCGACTCCACGACCCCCTGCGAGATCGTCCCGTTCTCGGCCTCGTAGAGGGTGGCTGCCGCGGCCGAGCTGACGGCAACCGGTTGCAGAAATAACAGGCCGCCGAGCGTCGCGGCGGTGATTGCGCGAAGACGTCCCATGTATCACTCCGGGGTCTGACGAGCTGTGATGCCGTGCACGCCGGTGCGGTCCTGCTCGATCGGCGGCCATGGCTCCGATCTCCTTGCGCACCTCAGGCATACATCGCGGCGTGGCGCCCTGTCTACCGGTCGATGTCATCCGATGTATCGATGCGGTAAAGTTAGGAAACTTTCCTAAGCAATGGACCGTTCCAACTATTGACGCGCCTGTCGGTTTATGGCAAACGTTTGGAAAGCTCCCCTTCCTTACACCCGGCATCACTCTCAGCCAGGAGCGCCCGATGAACTTCAGCAAGTCCCGGGCCTGCGTCATCGCCTGCTTACTCGCCCTGGGAATGGCCCCGGCCCTCCCGGCGGACGCGGCGCCCACCCGGTACGAGGCCGAGAACGCGACGATCTCCCAAGGCGTCGTCGAGTCCAACCACGCCGGCTACTCCGGCACCGGCTTCGTCAACGGGGACAACGTCGCCGGCTCCTACACGCAATGGACGATCAACGCGCCCGCCGCGGGCACGGCCACGCTGGCCTTCCGCTACGCCAACGGCACCGGCGCCGACCGGCCCAGCGACATCGCGGTCAACGGCACGACCGTCGCCGCCGCCCGCTCCTTCCCCGCCACCGGCGCCTGGACCACCTGGACCACGATCACGCTGACCGCCCAGGTCAACGCCGGCACGAACACGATCAGGGCCACCGCCACCGGCGCGGGCGGCAACCCGAACTGGGACTACCTCGACGCCGAGGTCCAGTCGTCGAACTTCACCGACTACCAGGCGGAGTCCGCGACGATCTCGCAGGGCGTCGTCGAGTCCAACCACGCCGGGTTCACCGGCTCCGGCTTCGTCAACCTCGACAACGTCACCGGCTCCTACGTCGAGTTCGCCGTCAGCGCGGCCGCCGCCGGCACCCAGAGCCTGACCTTCCGCTTCGCCAACGGCACGACCACCGACCGGCCGATGACCATCGCCGTCAACGGCACCGCGGTCGCCACCGCCCGCTCCTTCCCCGGCACCGGCGCCTGGACGACCTGGCAGGAGATCACCGTGAACGCGCCGCTCAACGCGGGCGGCAACACGGTCAGGGCCACGGCCACCACCGACAACGGCGGCCCGAACCTCGACCGGCTCCGGGTCACCGGCCCCGGCGACACCGAGAAGCCGACCTCGCCGGGCCAGCCGACGTGCTCCGACATCACGCACAACGCCCTGACCCTGGACTGGCCGCCGTCCACCGACAACATCGGCGTGGTGGCCTACGACATCTACCACCAGGGCCAGCAGATCGCGACCGCGACCGCGCCGCCGTACCGGCTGACCGGGCTCAACCCGAACTTCTCCTACCAGCTGTCGGTCTTCGCCCGCGACGCCTCCGGCAACGTGTCGCTGAGCAGCCCCGAGGCGAACTGCCAGACGCTGCCCGCGCCCGCCGACAACCCGCCGTCGCAGCCGGGGCAGCCCACCGTCAGCGGCGTGCAGTCCGCCTCCGCCACCGTGACCTGGGGCGCCTCCACTGACGACAACGGCGTGCGCGCCTACCTCGTGCGCGACAACGCCACCAACGCCGTGCTCGCCACGGTCACCGGCACCCCGCCGGCCACGACGGCCAGCGTGCCGCTCGAGTGCGCGCGCACGTACCAGGTGCACGTGGTCGCGCGTGACACGGCCAACCAGCTCTCCACGCCGAGCGCGCCGTCCGCGTCGTTCACCACGGGCAGCTGCGGCACCGTGCCGCAGACGCCGACCAGCATCGCCGGCGGCTGGGACGTGCCCTGGGACATCTCCTGGGCGCCCGACGGCACGTACGCGCTGGTGACCGAGCGCGACACGTTCAAGGTCTTCAAGATCACCCCTTCGGGCACCAAGACGCAGGTCGGCACCGTGCCCAACGTGCAGACCACCGGCGGCGAGGGCGGCCTGATGGGCCTGGACTTCTCGCCCACCTGGAACGGCACGACCGACCAGGAGGTGTTCTTCATGCACACCGCCTCCGAGGGCAACCGGGTCGCGAAGATGAACTTCAACGGCACCGCGCTCAGCGGCTACGCCACCGTCCTGCAGGGCATCGACAAGAACCGGTACCACAACGGCGGGCGCATCAGGTTCGGCCCCGACGGCTACCTGTACGTCACCACCGGCGACGCCCAGCAGTCGAGCAACGCCCCCGACCTCGACTCGCTCAACGGCAAGATCCTGCGCATCACCAAGACCGGCGCCGCCGCGCCCGGCAACCCGTTCGGCACCCGCGTCTACAGCTACGGCCACCGCAACCCGCAGGGCCTGGCCTGGGACTCGGCCGGCCGGCTGTGGGAGTCGGAGCTGGGCAACTCCTCGCGTGACGAGCTCAACCTCATCCAGCCGGGCAAGAACTACGGCTGGCCCACCTGCGAGGGCACCTGCAGCACGTCCGGCATGACGAACCCGAAGTACACCTGGAGCGTCTCCGAGGCCTCGCCGAGCGGCATCGCCATCGTCAACAACACGGTGTTCATGGCGGCGCTGCGCGGCCAGCGGCTGTGGCGCATCGTGCTGAACGGCGAGAACGTCTCCACGGTCAACTCGTACTTCAACGGCACGTACGGCCGGCTCCGCGCGGTCGAGAAGGTGCCCGGCGCCAACGCCATCTGGTTCGGCTCCACCAACTCCGACAACAACGGCGACGGCTCGGCCGACACCATCCGCCGCTCCAACATCCAGTAGTCACCCCCCTCATCGCCGGCGGCCGCGCCAGCGCGCGGTCGCCGGATCCACCCCCCGGAGCCTCCGATGCATCCCTCCAGAAGGGCCGTGCTCAAAGGAGCGCTGCTCGTCCCCGTGCAGGCGGGCGCCGTGCTGCCGCCGGCGCCCGCCACGGCCCAGGCGCTCGACTCCCCCTGGGACCAGGTGCCCGCGATCCTGGCCAGGATCGTGCCGCCGGCCTTCCCCGATCGCACGTTCCCGATCACCGATTACGGTGCCAAGCCGGACAACTCCACCGACTGCACGGCCGCCTTCCGCTCCGCCATCGCGGCCTGCAACGCGGCGGGCGGCGGCACGGTGCTCGTGCCCGGCACCGGCAAGTTCCGCACCGGCAAGATCCACCTGCTGTCCGGCGTGCGGCTGCACGTCGAGGCGGGCGGCACGATCCGGTTCAGATCGGACGCGGGCTCGTACCTGCCGGCGGTGTTCACCCGCTGGCAGGGGATCGAGTGCTTCAACTACTCGCCCTTCATCTACGCCAGGAACCAGACCGACATCGCCCTGACCGGCACCGGCACGATCGACGGGAACGCGGCGGCCGGGCCCTGGTTCGGCTTCGACGACCAGCGCGGCCCGGACTGGGACCGGTTGCAGCAGCAGGCCGTGGACGGCGTGCCGGTGGAGCAGCGGCAGTTCGGCGACGGCCACTTCCTCAAGCCGAACCTGATCCAGTTCTACGGCTGCCGGAACATCCTCGTCGAGGACCTGGACATCAGGAACCCCGCGATGTGGACCATCCACCCCGTCTTATCCCGAAATATCACGATCAGGCGGGTCAAAATCTATAGCCGGGGCGCGATGGTGGACGGCGTCGACCCCGAATCCTCGTCGGACGTGCTCATCGAGGGCTGCACGTTCGACACCGGCGACGACGGCACCGTCATCAAGTCGGGCCGCGACACCGACGGCCGCCGCGTGGGCGTGCCGTCCACCGACATCGTCATCCGCGACAACACCTACTACGGCCGCTGGGGCGCGATCACGGTCGGCAGCGAGATGTCCGGCGGCGTCCGCAACGTCTTCGCCGAGAACAACCGCATCCTCGCCGGCTCCAGCTACCACTCCTTCTACGCCCTCTACCTGAAGACCAACAACCGGCGCGGCGGGACGGTGGACGGCGTGCACGTCCGCAACCTGACGGGCGGCCCGTGCGACCGGGGCGGCTTCTACATCGACATGAACTACAGCCTGACCGGCCCCGGCAACGGCCCGATCGTCGACCCGGTCATCCAGAACATCACCGTGGACGGCCTGAACATCGCCGGCTCGCCGTTCGCGATCAAGCTGTCGGGCTCCACCGCCAGCCACATCCGGAACGTCACGATCGCCAACAGCACCTTCACGCAGATCGACACCCCCGCCCCCCAGCTGTCCAACGCCGACAACGTCGTGCTGCGCGACGTGCGCATCAACGGCGTCCTGTACGGGGGCTCGCCGCCGGGCAACCGGTACGAGGCCGAGAACGCGACGATCTCGCAGGGCGTGGTCGAGTCCAACCACGCCGGCTTCTCCGGCACCGGGTTCGTCAACTACGACAACGTGGCCGGCTCGTACGTCGAGTTCACCGTGAACGCGGCCGCGGCGGGGACGGCGACGCTCACCCTCCGCTACGCCAACGGCACCACGGCCAACCGGGCGATGGACATCGCGGTCAACGGCACGGTCGTGGCGGCGGCCAAGCCCTTCAACGGCACGGGGGCCTGGACCACCTGGCAGTCCACGACGGTCTCCGCCCAGCTGATCGCCGGCGCCAACACCGTCAGGGCGACCGCCACCACCGCGAACGGCGGCCCCAACCTCGACTACCTGGAGGTCCAGACATGAACGTGACCCGCCGCCAGCTTGGCGCCCTGGTGGGGGCCGCGTTCCTCGCCCCCGCCCTGCCCGCCAGGCCCGCCTCGGCCGCCGCCCCCGCCTGGAAGCTCATGTGGGCGCCGGACCCGGCCGCCGTCGGGCTGCGCGCGTTCGAGACGATCGAGGACGACCGCGCCGACTCGCACCCGGCCGGGCAGCCCCACATCTACGTCGAGGGCGACGCCTTCCGCTTCAACATGCACACCGCCGACCGCGACACCTCGACGGACCGGCAGCGCCAGGAGGTCACCGGCAACCGGAACCCGGACGGCTACCTGCGCTGGCTGGCGGGGGAGACGTGGCGGGTCACGTACTCGATGTACATCCCGAGCTCGCTCAAGGCCACCACGACCTTCACCCACATCAGCCAGACCAAGATGCCGGGCACCGGCACCAGCCCGATCACGGTCACGTCGCTGCGCCGCGTGAACGGCGTGCAGACCATCGAACACAAGATCTTCGAGTCCGACACCCTGGTGGGGCGCACCGAGCTCGAGCCGCTGCACGACAAGTGGATCGACACCGAGTACGAGATCAAGATCGGCGACGGCGGCTCGGGCTCGGTGCGGTGGGTGCTGCGCAGTGGCGGCGCCACGCTCGTGGACGCCACCAGGACCGGCGACACCTTCCTCGGCGACCGGGTCCGCCCCAAGTGGGGCATCTACCGCTCGCTCGGCGACACCTCCGGCTCGCTGCAGAACTGCTACCTGCTGCTGCGTGACATGCGCGCGTACAAGCAGGTGCAGGCCACCGCCACCCGGCTGGAGGCGGAGAACGCGACGATCTCGCAGGGCGTCGTCGAGTCGAACCACGCCGGGTTCTCCGGCGCCGGGTTCGTCAACACCGACAACGTGGCGGGCGCCTACGTGGAGTGGCGGCACACCGCCGCCGCGGCCGGTCCCGCCACGCTGACCGTCCGGTACGCCAACGGCACGGGCGCCGACCGCCCCGCGGACCTGGCCGTCAACGGCCGGGTCGTGGCCTCCGGCCTGTCCTTCCCCGCCACCGGCGCCTGGACCACCTGGGCGTCCCGGAGCGTGGTGGCCGACCTCGCCGCCGGGGCCAACACCGTCCGCCTCACCGCCGCCACTGCGGGCGGCTGCCCGAACCTCGACTACCTGGAGGTGGTCCAATGACGATCTCCCGGCGCGACCTGATCAAAGTGGGCGGCGCCCTCCTCGCCGGCACCGGTACGACCGGCGGCCCCACGTACGCCGAGTCCGTCGCCCCGGGTGCGGCGGGCTCGGCCGGCAAAGCCCCAGCCGCCACCGGGGCCGCCACCGGGGCCGCCACCGGGGCCGCCACCGGGGCCGCCACCGGGGCGGCGTCGCCGTGGGACCGGGTCCCCGAGATCCTCGCCAGGATCGTGCCGCCGGCCTTCCCCGACCGCGCGTTCCCGATCACCGACTACGGCGCCAAGCCGGACAACTCCACCGACTGCACGGCCGCGTTCCGCGACGCCATCGCCGCCTGCAACGCGGCGGGCGGCGGCCGCGTGGTGGTGCCGTCAGGGACGTTCCGCACCGGCAAGATCCACCTGCTGTCGAACGTCAACCTCCAGGTGAACGGCACCATCAGGTTCCGCACGGACCCCGGCTCCTACCTGCCGACGGTGCTCACCCGCTGGGAGGGCATCGAGTGCTACAACTACTCGCCCTTCATCTACGCCAACGGCCAGACCAATGTCGCCATCACGGGCACGGGCACGATCGACGGCAACGCGCCCGCCGGCGACTGGTCGTCGTGGGGGAGCGGCGGCGCGGACCGCGACCAGCTCCGCGAATGGGGCGCGAACGACCACCCGGTGGCGCAGCGCCAGTTCGGCAGCGGCCACAAGCTGCGGCCCAACATGATCGGCCTCTACAACTGCACGGCGGTGCTCGTCGAGGGCGTCAACCTGCGCAACCCGGCGATGTGGACCCTGCACCCGGTCTACTGCACCAACGTCACCGTCCGGAACGTCACCTTCTACTCCACCAACTCCCAGGGTGACGGCTGCGACCCCGACTCCTGCACCGACGTGCTGATCACCGGCTGCAAGTTCGACACCAACGACGACTGCGTCCCCATCAAGTCGGGCCGCGACCGCGACGGCCGCCGGGTGAACCGCCCCTCGCAGAACATCGTGATCCAGAACTGCAAGTTCAGCGGCCGGTGGGGCGGCGTGACCATCGGCAGCGAGATGTCCGGCGGGGTCCGCGACGTGTTCGCCGAGGACTGCGAGTGCAACGCGCCCGACTTCCCCGGCCGCTACCCGGTCAAGTACGCCCTCTACGTCAAGACCAGCTTCAACCGCGGCGGCTTCGTGGACGGCGTGCACCTGCGCCGCATCACCGGCCACGACCTGGAGCGCAGCGCCCTGTACGTCACGCTCAACTACGAGACCTCGGGCTCCCTGCCGCCGGTCGTGCAGAACTTCACCGCCGACGGCCTCACGATCGACGGCGCGGCGAAGGCGTACGACCTGGACGGCCGCCCGACCGACCACATCAAGAACGTCACGATCTCCAACAGCACGTTCACCGGGATCACGACGGCCACGCCGACCGCGTCGAACGTCGACAACCTCGTGCTGTCCCGGGTGAGCGTCAACGGCAAGGACATCTCCAACACCCAGCCGCCTGCCGGGACCCGGTACGAGGCCGAGGACGCCGTGATCTCCCAGGGCGCCGCCGAGTCGAACCACGCCGGGTACTCCGGCACCGGCTTCGTCAACACCGACAACGTGGCCGGCGCCTACGTCGAGTTCGCGGTGAGCGCGGCGGCGGCCGGCAGCAGGTCCCTCACGATCAGGTACGCCAACGGCACGAGCACCAACCGGCCGTTCGCGGTCACCGTCAACGGCACCGCCGCCGGATCCGCCCTGAACGCCCCCGGCACCGGCGCCTGGACCACCTGGGTGTCCACCTCCGTCACCGTGCCCCTCGTCCCCGGCGCCAACGCCGTCCGGCTCACCGCCACCACCGCCGGCGGCCTGCCCAATCTCGACTACGTGGAGCTCCAGCCATGAAACCGCTCGCCCGAGCCCTGCTGGTATGCGCCCTGGCCCTGCTCGGAGCCACACCCCTCCCCGCGCAGGCCCTCGCCGAGTTCAACGTGCGCGACTACGGCGCCACCGGCAACGGCTCGACCAACGACGACGACGCCATCGACCGCGCCATCAACGCCGCCAGCGCGGCCCCCGGCGGCACCGTCGTCTTCCCCTCCGGCCGCTACCGGGCCCGCACCATCCACCTGAAGTCCCACGTCACGCTCAGGCTCGACTCCGGCGCGACGCTGCTGGCCGCGAGCAGCGGCATGGACGCCGCAGAGTCCAACCCCAACGACGACTACCAGGACTACGGCCACAGCCACTTCCACAACTCGCTCATGTGGGGCAGCGGCATCACCGACTTCCACATCACCGGCACCGGCACGATCGACGGCGACGGCAACCTCATCACCGGCAACCCGTCCTCCGGCCAGGCCGACAAGGCGCTGACCCTCACCGAGTGCTCGAACGTCAGCCTCGAAGGCGTCACGTTCCGGCGCGGCGGCCACTTCGCCGCCCTGATCAACGGCTGCCACGACGTCACGATCGACAACCTCAAGACGATCAACTCCAGCAGCGGCGTGCGCGACGGCATCAACCTGATCAACAGCTGGAACGTCACCGTCACCAACAGCCGCATCGAGGCCAGCGACGACGCCCTGGTGTTCAAGAGCGACTACGCGCTCGGCCACACCTACACCAGCCAGAACGTCCGCGTGCGCGACACGACCGTCTACTCGCACGAGAACAACGCGCTGCAGTTCGGGTCGGAGACCTGCGGGAGCTTCCGCGACTTCCGGTTCGAGAACATCACCGTGCTGGGCGCGGGCAAGGCCGGCATCGGCATCGTGTCCATGGACGGGGCGATCATCGAGGACGTCCACTACGACAACGTGACGCTCACCAAGACCACGTCGCCGTTCTTCTTCAAGATCGGTGAGCGCAAGCGCTGCCCCGGCTCGCCCCCCGCCGGACGGATCCGGAATATCACGATCTCCAACGTGACCGGGACCAACCTGACCGCGCCCGTGGTCACCGGCACGGTGGGCGCCTCCGACTACACCAGCACGCTGACCGGCACGCCGTCCGTGGACCTCGGCCCCGGCATCACGTTCCAGAACGTCGACCTCACCGTCCCCGGCGGCCACCCCGCCTCGGAGGCCACCCGGGTGCCCGGCGAGTTCCTCACCACCTACCCGCCGCGCGACTACGGCGCGCGCCCCTCGTACGGCTACTGGATCAGGCACGCCACCGGCGTCACGCTCAACGGCGAGACCCGGTTCGAGGACAACGACAACCGGCCCTACGTGATCGCCGACGACGCCTCCGACGTGCGGCTGAACGGCGTCGTCGCGCAGCGCGGCAGCGGGAGCCCCTACGACGTCGGGTTCAGCGGCGTCAGCGGCTACGCCGTGCGCGACAGCGCCGACTCCTCCGGCGGCGCGCTGCGCGTGCGCGCCACCAACTCCACGCCCGTCCCCGGCACCCCCGACAGCCTGTACGCCGAGGCGGAGGCGGGCACGGTCACCGCCCCCATGCAGACGGCCGCCGACCAGGCCGCGTCCGGAGGCTCGTACGTGACCGTCGCCGCCGGCAACAACAGCAAGTCCAGCGCGCCCTCCACCGGCTGGACGACGATCCCGTTCACGGTCGAGCACGACGGCACGTTCGCCGTCTGGGCCCGCGTGATCGCCGCCAACGACGGCGACGACTCGTTCTGGGTGCGCTCGGGCACCGGCTCGTGGACGAACTGGAACAACATCCCGATCGGCACCTCCTGGCACTGGGCCAAGCTGCCCGTCACGTACGACCTGGCGGCCGGAGCGCGCACGATCACCTTCGCCTACCGCGAGGACGGCGCCCGCCTCGACCGGGTGGCCATCAGCAGTGACCCCGCGTTCGACCCCGGATCCTAGGAGACGCACCATGAGACGCACGGCGATGCTCGCCGTCCTGGCGCTCGTGCTCGGCCTGCTCACCGCCGCCCCGGCGCGGGCCGACCTGCAACACCCGCGCCAGGCTTTCCTGCGCAACTCGATCGCCGGCCTCTTCCTGCACTGGGGCGAGCGGACCTCGCCGCAGCACACCAGCTGCAGCGCGTGGGAGGCCGACGTCACCAACGGCGGCTGGAGCGCCTCCTACTGGGTGAACGAGGCCAAGAAGCTGCACGCCCAGTACATCGTGCTGGCCACCTTCCACAGCCGGCTCGGCTACGCCCGGCCGTACCCGTCGGCGATCCCGGGCTCCTGCCGCACCACGCGCGACTTCCTCGGCGAGCTGATCGACGCCGCCGACGCGCAGGGCCTGAAGGTCATCCACTACATGACCGACGACCCGCAGTGGCACAACGAGGGACTGTCGTCGGGGTCGTGGCTCAACTCCTCGGCCTTCTCCAGCTACGTCGGCCACGACGTGGACCTGACCACCCGTGACGGGTTCGGCGAGTTCAGCTACCTGCAGTTCTTCGAGCAGATGCAGCGCTATCCCAAGCTCGCCGGGTTCTGGATCGACAACGACAACGCCTACTGGGAGCGCAACGACCTCTACGCCAAGATCTACCAGCAGCGCCCCGACATGACGATCTCGAACAACAACGAAGACACGCCGATCATGGACATGATCAGCAACGAGCAGAAGACCGGCATGACGCCGTCGTACGACTACCCGCAGGCGGTCTACACGGCGCTGCCCCGGCTGATCGAGGCCGACTTCAAGCTGCCCACCGGCGGCCCCTGGTGGTACGGCGGCTCCGACCAGGCCGTGGACCGCAAGCTCACGCTCGGCCGGCTCATCACGAACGCGGGCTCGTCGGTCAAGGCGCTGATGGCCGAGACGCCCATGGTCAACGGCAAGTTCCCCGCCCAGCAGGTCAGCTTCAACAACTTCGCGAACACGTACCTGGGGGAGATCTGGGAGTCGCTCGGCGGGACGGAAGGCGGCGGCTACATGTTCGGCGGGCTCAAGCCGGGCTTCTGGAACAACGGCGCGCACGGCGTGACCACCGTCGCCAAGGACGACCCGAACCGGCACTACATCCACGTGATCACGCCGCCGTCCGGCAGCACGCTGTCGCTGCGCGACAACGGCTACCGGGTCAGCTCGGTGACGAACCTGCGCACGGGCGCGCCGGTCGCGTTCACGCAGTCGGGCGGCACGCTGACGCTCAGCGGGATCTCCGGCTGGGACCAGTACGACACCGTCTTCAAGGTCCTCACCAGCGGCCGCCAGGGCATCTACACCGGCGTCACGCTGTCGGCGAGCTCGTCCACCAGCGGCCACGGCGCGGCGGCGGCGGGCGACGGGAACTACCTGACCTACTGGGACAGCGACGCCGCCGAGCCCGCGCGGCTCACCTTCGACCTGGGGTCCGCCAAGCCCATCCGGTACCTGGCGGTCAACCAGCGGGAGGACTCCACCGTCTACCCGTCGTCCGGGTCGGCGCGGATCTCCGACTACCAGGTACACGTCAGCAACGACGGCTCGACCTGGGGGAGCGCGGTCAAGACCGGGACCGTGCCGAACGCTCGCGGTGTCCAGTTCATCGACCTGAACGCGGTCACCGCCCGCTACGTCCGGCTCTCCAAGACCGGGCACCACGGCGTCGCCCGCTGGCGGGTGGACGAGGCGTGGGTCGGCGGCCAGTACGCGGGCGGCGGCGGCTCCACCGGCACCCGCTACGAGGCCGAGAACGCCACGATCTCGCAGGGCGCCGTCGAGTCCAACCACGCCGGCTACTCCGGCACCGGCTTCGTCAACGGCGACAACGTCACCGGCTCCTACACCGAGTGGACGATCAACGCGCCCGCGGCCGGAACCGCCACGATCGCGCTGCGCTACGCCAACGGCACGACGACCGCCCGCCCGGCGGCCGTCACCGTGAACGGCGGCGCCGCCCAGAACCGCGACTACCCCGGCACCGGCGCCTGGACGACCTGGGTGAGCGACACGTTCACCGTCCCGCTCAACGCCGGGGCCAACACGCTGCGGGTCACCGCGACGACCGACGGCGGCAACCCGAACCTCGACTACGTCGACGTCACGACGGGAGGCACCTCATGAGAGCGGTGTTCGCGGCGCTCGCGCTGACCGCCACCTGCCTGACCGTGCCCGCGGCGCCGGCCGCCGCCTCGGACAACGGGCTGTCCATCAGGCCCGCGATGGGCTGGAGCAGCTGGAGCTTCGTCCGCCGCTGGCCCGACGAGACCAAGATGAAGGCGCAGGCGGACGCGCTGGTCAGCAGCGGCCTGGCCGACAAGGGCTACGTCTACGTCAACCTCGACGACTTCTACCAGAAGTGCGACTCCAACGGCTTCGTCGTCGACAATTACGGCCGCTGGGCGGTGGACAGCGCCAAGTTCCCGTCCGGGATCAAGGCGCTGGCCGACTACGTGCACGCCAAGGGGCTGAAGTTCGGCTTCTACGTCACCCCGGGCATCGCGAAGAACGCCGTCACCGCCAACAAGCCGATCGAGGGCACGTCGTACCACGCGAAGGACATCGCGGACACCTCGCAGACGCACAAGAACTACAACTGCAAGAACATGTACCGGCTCAACTACTCCCACCCGGGCGCGCAGGCGTTCATCAACTCGTGGGCCGACCAGATGGCCTCGTGGGGCGTGGACTACCTCAAGATCGACGGCGTGGACGCCTCCACGGTCGCGGACGTGGAGGCGTGGGACAAGGCGCTGCGCCAGACCGGCCGGCCGATCAACTTCGCGCTCTCCAACAACCTGCCGATCGCCCAGGCCACCACCTGGAAGCGGCTGGCCAACAGCTGGCGCACCCAGGGCGACGTCGAGTGCTACTGCGGCTCCGGCCCGAACGGCAGCGGCTACCCGCTCACCGACTGGTCGCACGTCGTCAGCCGGTTCAACTCGGCCGCCTCCTGGCAGCAGTACGCCGGTCCGGGCGGCTGGAACGACTACGACTCGCTGCAGATCGGCAACGGCGACCAGGTCGGGCTCACCGCCGACCAGCGCCGCTCGCACATGACGCACTGGGCGATGGCCGCGAGCCCGCTGCTGCTCGGCACCGACCTGACCGCGCTCACCTCCGTCGACCTGGCGATGCTGAAGAACGATCGGCTCATCGCGGTCAACCAGGACGGCGTGGCCGCCCAGCGCGTCGTCAACAGCGGCGTCAACCAGGTGTGGCGCAAGCGGGAGGCCAACGGCGACTACGTCATCGCGCTCTACAACACCGGCACGTCGGGCAACTCCACGGTGAGCGTCACCTGGGCGCAGGCCGGCTTCACCGGCCCGGCCGCCGTCACGAACCTGTGGTCGGGCGCCTCCGAGGGCACCATCGCCTCCTCCTACAGCGCCACCCTGCGCCCGGGGGAGACCCGCCTCATCCGCGCCCGGCCGGCCGGCGCCGCGACCCGTTACGAGGCCGAGAACGCGACGATCTCGCAGGGCGCCGCCGAGTCGAACCACTCCGGCTTCTCCGGCACCGGGTTCGTCAACGCCGACAACGTGACCGGCTCGTACGTGGAGTTCACCGTGAACGCCGCCGAGGCCGGCTCGCGCACCGTCACCATCCGGTACGCCAACGGCACCTCGGTGAACCGGCCGATGACCGTCGCGGTCAACGGCGCCGCCGTCCAGACCCGCGACTTCCCCGGCACGGGCGACTGGGACACCTGGGCGGACGCCACGCTCACGGTGTCACTGAACGCCGGGGCCAACACCGTCCGCCTGACGGGCACCACCGCCAACGGCGGACCCAACGTCGACTACCTCGACGTCTCCTGATCGGAGGTACGCCTGTGCACCCCCCACGCTTACGCCGCCTCGTCATCCTGGCCGTCTCCTGCCTGGCCGTCACCGGCCTGGTCGCGTTACCCGCCCGGGCCGCGACCGTGCGGTACGAGGCCGAGAACGCCACCAACGTCCAGGGCGTCGTCGAGTCCAACCACGCCGGGTTCTCCGGCACCGGCTTCGTCAACAGCGACAACGCCGCGGGCCCGTACACCGAGTGGACGGTGAACGCGCCCGCGGCCGGCACCGCCACCCTCGCCATCCGCTACGCCAACGGCACCACCACGACCCGCACCACCGACGTCTCGGTCAACGGCACGGTCGTCTCGGCCGGGCGCACGTTCGGCCCCACCGGGGCCTGGACCACGTGGGCCACCTCCACCCTGACCGCCACGCTCGCCGCGGGCGACAACAAGATCCGCATCACCTCGACGGCCTCGGGCGGCAACCCCAACCTCGACTACCTCGAGGTCACCATGGCCGACGCGCCCGCGACCGAGTACCAGGCGGAGGCCGCCACGCTGTCGGAGGCGACGGTGGCGACCAACCACACCGGCTACACCGGCTCCGGCTTCGTCGACTACGTCAACGCCGTGGGCGGCTACATCGAGTGGTCCGTCAACGTGGCCGAGGCCGGCACGCACACCCTCACGCTGAGGTAC
The DNA here is from genome assembly GCF_014204795.1 of Nonomuraea jabiensis. Lineage (GTDB taxonomy): Bacteria > Actinomycetota > Actinomycetes > Streptosporangiales > Streptosporangiaceae > Nonomuraea > Nonomuraea jabiensis. The sequence continues at coordinate 6,256,760 of NZ_JACHMB010000001.1, forward strand.
GCCAACGGCACGACCGTCAACCGGCCGATGAGCGTCGCGGTGAACGGTGCCGTCGTCCAGACCCGCGACTTCCCCGGCACCGGCAGCTGGGACACCTGGGCGGACGCCGCGTTGACGGTGTCGCTGAACGCCGGGGTCAACACCGTCCGCGCCACCGGCACCACCGCCAACGGCGGCCCCAACGTGGACCGGCTCTCGGTCAGCGGCTCCGGCGGGCCCGACGGGCAGGCGCCGACCGTGCCCGCGAACGTCCGCGTCACCGGCACCTCGGCCTCCAGCATCACGCTGGCCTGGACGGACTCCAGCGACAACGTGGCCGTCACCGGCTACCGCGTCTACGAGGGGACGACCGTGGTCACGACCACGCCGACGGCCGGCGCCACGATCGGCGGGCTCACCGCCGGGTCCACGCACACGTACACGGTCACCGCGATCGACGCGGCGGGCAACGAGTCCGGGCACAGCGCCGCGGCCACCGGCACGACCGGCAGCGGTGGCACCGGGCCCACGGCCGACCAGCTCCTCGCGAAGGTGACCGCGTGCAACCAGATCTCCAACGGCAAGTACAAGACGGACTCCGACGTGAGCTCGGCGACGGTCGCGGTGTGCGAGAAGACCGGGGCGGTGTTCTGGAAGGGCGACATGGACATCGACTGCGACGGGGTGCGCACGTCGCAGTGCAACGAGAACACCGACTGCTGCTTCCAGCCCGACACGGCCTGCCACACCAGCGGGGACTCGCCGCTCAACGCGGCGCAGCTCGCGTACATGGTGGTGCCGAGCTCCAGCTCCATCTGGGACTACCGGACGAAGGGCATCGGCTGCGGCACCGTGGTGGCGATCGTCTACAACGGGCAGGTGGAGTACGCCGTGATGGGTGACACGGGGCCGAGCGGGATCATCGGCGAGGCGTCCTACCGGACGGCGGCCGACCTCGGCATCAACCCCGACCCGAGCAACGGCGGCACGGACAGCGGCGTCACGTACATCGTCTTCACCGGCTCCGGCACCAAAGTCCAGACCATCGAAAACCACACCCAGGCGGTCAATCTGGGCCGCACGCTGGCTCAACGCTTCCTCGACCAGAACTGACGCGCGGCACCATCCTGCGGCGCCGCGCTCCTGCGGCGCCGCCCACCCCCATCCTTTACGGCTGCGCACGGTGGGCCGCACGCGCCGACGTCAGTGACCGTCCGTCATGGCCGGTCGTGAAGGCTCACGGGTCGCTCGCCGTGACGACGCGCATCCTGGGCCGGTTCCGTGGTTCTCCCGACCACGGAACCGGTCCGTCTTCATGAGCGGCCGAGGATCCCGGCGGCCTGCTCGCGCATCTCCACCTTGCGGATCTTGCCGGTGACCGTCATGGGGAACGCGTCCACCACGTGCACGTACCGGGGAATCTTGTAGTGGGCCAGGCGGCCCGCGCAGAACTCCCTGACGCGCTCGGCCGTCAGCGGCTCGGCGCCCGGCCGCATGACGATCCAGGCCATCAGCTCCTCCCCGTACTTCTCGTCGGGCACGCCGATCACCTGCACGTCGGCGACGTCCGGGTGGCCGTAGAGGAACTCCTCGATCTCGCGCGGGTAGATGTTCTCGCCGCCGCGGATGACCATGTCCTTGATGCGGCCCACGATGGTGACGTAGCCGTCGGCGTCCATGGTGGCAAGGTCGCCGGTGTGCATCCAGCGGGCGGCGTCGATGGCCTCGGCCGTGGCGTCGGGCTGGGCCCAGTAGCCGAGCATGACCGAGTAGCCGCGGGTGCACAGCTCGCCGGGCACGCCGCGGGGGAGCGCCAGGCGGGTCTCCGGGTCGACGACCTTGACCTCGATGTGCGGCATGACGCGGCCGACGGTCTCGGTGCGGCGGGCCAGGCCGTCGTCCCGGCGGGTCATCGTGGACACGGGTGAGGTCTCGGTCATGCCGTAGCAGATGGCGACCTCGGTCATGTTCATCTCGCTGACGACGCGTTTCATGACCTCGATCGGGCACGGGGAGCCGGCCATGATGCCCGTTCTGAGGGTCGAAAGATTGAAATTTCCGGACCCGAGCAGGGCCAGTTCGGCGATGAACATCGTCGGCACCCCGTACAGGGACGTGCACCCCTCGGCCTGCACGGCGCGCAGCGTCGCCTCCGGGTCGAAGCCCGGCGCGGGCAGCACGACGCACGAGCCGTGCGAGGTCGCGCCGAGGTTCCCCATGACCATCCCGAAGCAGTGGTAGAGCGGCACCGGCAGGCACACCCGGTCGGCCTCGGTGTAGCCGAGCAGTTCGCCGACGAAGAAGCCGTTGTTGAGGATGTTGTGGTGGGACAGCGTGGCGCCCTTGGGGAAGCCGGTCGTGCCCGAGGTGTACTGGATGTTGATCGGGTCGTCGAACGTCAGCCGCGCCGCCCGCTCCGCCAGCAGGGCCGGGTCGGCGCGCCGGCCGCTGTCGACCAGCTCGTCCCAGCCGGGCTCGCCGATGAACACCGCGTCCGCGAACCCGATCTCGCCGATCATCGCCCGGTAGTCGCTGCTCTTGTGCGCGACCGCGCTGACGAGCAGCCGCATGCCCGACTGCCGCACGACGTAGGCCAGCTCGTGAGCCCGGTACGCGGGATTGACGTTCACCAGGATCGCGCCGATCTTGGCGGTGGCGTACTGGACGAGCACCCATTCGGCGCAGTTGGGCGCCCAGATGCCGACCCGGTCGCCCTTGGCGATGCCGCGGGCCAGCAGGCCGAGCGCCACCTCGTTCACGGCGGCGTCGAGCTGCGCGTAGGTCCAGCGGCGCCCGGCCGCCACGTCCACCAGCGCCTCGCGCTCGCCGAACCGCGCCACGGTGCGCTCGAAGTTCTGCCCGATCGTCTCGCCCAGCAGGGGGACCTCGGTCACGCCCGAGGCGTAGGAGAGCAATGCGTCAGCCATGAACGGACGATTCCCCCTGTACCGGGCCGGCACGCGCTCAGTTGCCCTGCGGGTGGGTGCTCCAGTACTCGTCGGCGGCGGCCTGGATGTCCGTCAGGACCTTCTGGTAGGTGTCCGGCTTGACGACGAAGGCGCCGAAGCCGTCCAGCGCGGCGGTGAGCACCGGGGGCGGGGTGGCCTCGAAGTAGCGGTTCACCAGGCGGTACTCGCCGCTGCCCGCCGCCTTGCTGACCTCGGCGATGGCCTGGTCGGCGATGGCGACCTTGGGGTTGGCCGACACGTCGCCCCTGGCCGTGGCCCACTTCTCCTGCGCGGACGAGCTCACCCACCACTTGAGGTACTTCGTGCTCGCGTCGGGGTCGGGCGCCTTGGCCAGCGAGCAGAGCGGGCCGCTCTCGAAGATCATCGAGGTCTTGGGCAGCGCGGGGTTGACGTTCGGGATGACGAAGAAGCCGTAGTCGGTGCCCGCCTTCATGTCGCGCTGCGTCATGCTCGTGTTGAACCACGTGCCGAACGACACCATCGCGGCCTTGCCGGTCTTGAGCACGTCGCCCGGGTCGGTCTTGTCGCCGGGGTTGTTGAAGTAGCCGGCGTCGATCATCGACTTCCACCGCTTCATCACGTCGACCACGCCGGGGTCGGTGTACTTCGCCTGGCCTGCCGAGAGGCGGTCGTAGAGGTCGGGGTCGGTGCCGGCCAGGAGCTGCTCGAACCAGACGAAGGAGAACAGCACCGACGTGTGGTAGAAGGCGGTCACGCCGTTCTTCTTCAGGGTGTCGGCGACCTTGACCAGCTCGTCCCACGTCGCCGGCGGCTTGAGCTGGTACTTGTCGAAGACGCTCTTGTTGTAGAACATGCCCCAGTACGCCGCGTTCAGCGGCACGCAGTACTGCTTGCCGCTCACCGTGTAGTACTTGGCCAGGTCGGCGGACAAGTCGCCGTTCTTGATCGCCTCCTGCCAGATGGCGGTCGTGTCGGAGACCTGCTTCTGCGCGACGATCTCCGCCAGCCGCCCGCCCGTCGTCCAGGTGAACAGGTCGGGCTTCACGTTCGTGCGGAACGACGCCTTGATGAACGCCTGGTACGTCGGCTCGTCGGTGTAGCCGACCGGCTTCATGGACAGGCCGATCTGCTGCTTGGACAGGCTGCCCATCTCGTCGAAGTATTTGCTCCAGGCGCCCTTGTCGTTGTAGAGCTTCAGCTCCGTCTTGCCGGCGGCCTGCTGGGGCGCGGATCCGCCGGAGGAGCAGGCGGTGAGAGCGAGGCAGATGACGGAGGCGACACCAAGTGACCGGATCATGCCCGGCCTCCTCTTCGATCTTGGGGGGATAAGTCATCTAATCACTTGATATCTGGGCTGTCCATAGGGACGACGGCTCGCCGCGTAACCTCCCGGTAACATCGCGGGGCCATGCCGTACCGCTCCTGGAAGAGCCGGCCGAAATACGACTGGCCGGAGAAGCCGCAGCGCTGGGCGATCCGGCCGATGCCCTCCGTCGTCGTCGTGAGCAGCAGGGCGGCGTGCTCCAGCCGGCGCCCGACCACGAACCCGATCGGCGTGCATCCGTAGTGCGTGCGCATCGAGCGGGCCAGATGCCCGGGGCTGACGGCGGCGAGGGCCTGCAGCCGGGGCAGGCCCTCGCGCAGGTTCTCCTCGCGCCGCATCGCGACGCAGGCCGACACCAGCCAGCCGGGCCGCCGGTCCACGGCCGTCCCGTCGGCGCCCTCCAGCAGCGGGACGACCGCCGTCAGCAGCCCGACCAGGTCGAGCACGCGGGGCGCGCCGGAGTAGGCGGCCAGCAGGCGGGCGAACTCCGCCGCCACCGGCCCGTCCAGGTCGGCGCGGGCCGACGGCGGGAGCTCCCGGCGGTCCCAGTCCGCCGGGCCGGCCAGCCCCGCCAGGTCGGCGAAGGCCCGCCAGCGCTCGCTCGGGAAGGCGATGTTGACGAAGCGCATGCCGTCGATCGAGGCGAACTCGTGCCGGTCGTGCGGCCGTACCAGCACCAGGTCGCCGGCGCGCAGCGGCTGCTCCGCCTCGCCGACCCGCTGCACGCCCGCCCCCGCGGTCACGAGGACCAGCTCGTGGAAGTCGGCGTGGGAGTGCGGCTCGGGCCGGTCCCTGCGGCCGCCCTTCACCGGCACCAGGGCCGCGTGGTACGGCAGGCCGGCCGCGAACTCGACCCAGCGCAGGACGGTCGGCATGTCAGGAAATTAATACTTGTGGAGCGGTGATTACTAGTAACCCGTCCCGCGAAGACCGAAGAATCCGAGTGACCCCCCATCCTCACAAGGAGCGCATGGTGACAGTCGACCGGATCCTTCAGGACTACGACCGCGACGGCTACACGATCTTCCGTGACGTCCTCGACCGCGACCTGATCGCCGAGGCGAGCGAGCACGTCGCCTGGCTCCAGGCCAGGCACCCCGAGCTGCACGGCGAGGACCTGGGCACCGAGCTGGTCGCCCGCGACCCCTTCTGGGTGCGGCTGGTCAGCGACGACCGGCTGCTGGACATCGCCGAGCTCTTCGTCGGCTCCGACATCGCGCTGTTCGCCTCGCACTACATCAGCAAGCCGCCCTTCTCCGGCAAGCCGGTCCTGTGGCACCAGGACGGCGCGTACTGGCCGCTGGAGCCGATGCGCGTCGTCACGCTCTGGCTGGCGGTGGACGAGGCCACGACGGAGAACGGCTGCCTGCGCGTGATCCCCGGCTCGCACCGGCAGGACCTGCACGAGCTGCGGCAGCGCGACGACATCGACAACGTGCTCGGCTCGGAGAGCGCGGTGACGGTGGACGAGTCGCAGGCCGTGGACCTCGTCCTGGCGCCCGGCGACGTGGAGGTCCACCACCCCAACATCCTGCACGCCTCCAACGCCAACACCTCGCCGCGCCGCCGCTGCGGCCTGACCATCCGCTACATCCCGACCTCGACCCGGATCACCAGCGAGGAGCAGCCGTTCGTCTCGGCCCTGCTGTTCCGCGGGGACCCGGGCGTGAACGTCTACCAGCCGTTCCCGGCGTACGTGGAGGGCGAGCACATGCCCTTCGCCGGAGCCGAGAAGTTCGCCTGACCTCCGCCACCCCCGGGCCCGGTGCCGGCGTAGACATATCCAATGACATGTGTGCAAACTAACGGCTGTTACATTCTTTGTGCAACGGAAGGATGTGGGGCCGATGACTGCGGCTGCATGGGGCCTGGGTGCGGCGGTGCTGCTGGCCTCGATCGTGGAGATGGTCGAAGCGCTCACGATCGTCATGGCGATGGGCATGACGCGGAGCTGGCGATCGACCCTCATGGGGGTGGCGGCGGCCCTGGTGGCGCTGGCCGCCTTCACCGCCGCCGCCGGCTACGCCCTGGCGACCTGGCTGCCGGAGGCGGCGCTGCAGCTCGCGATCGGCGCCCTGCTGCTGATCTTCGGCCTGCAGTGGCTGCGCAAGGCGATCCTGAGATCGTCGGGGCGCAAGGCCATGCACGACGAGGACCAGATCTTCGCCAAGGAGGTGGCCGCCGCGAGGAGCGCGGGCGAGGTCAGCGCCAAGGGGCTCGACTGGTTCTCATTCATGATCAGCTTCAAGGGCGTCTTCCTCGAAGGCGTCGAGGTCGTCTTCATCGTGATCACCTTCGGCCTGAGCGCCGGCAACATGCCGGTGGCGATCGCGGCGGCCGTCGTCGGGGTGCTCCTCGTGCTCGTCGTGGGCATCGCCGTCAGGGGGCCGCTGTCGAAGGTGCCGGAGAACACCCTCAAGTACGGCGTCGGCCTGCTGCTGGCCGGCTTCGGCACGTACTGGTCGGTCGAGGGGCTCGGCATCTTCACCGGCAGCCGGGAGAGCCTGGAGTGGCCCGGCGCCGACCTGGCGATCCTCGTGCTCATCGCCGCCTGGTACGGGCTGTCGCGCCTGATGGTGCGCGCGCTCAGGCGTCCGTCCGTCGTCGTGCCGACTGCTTCCGGGAGCTAGACATGGGGTTCATCCGAGGATTCGGGCAGTTCTGGTATGACCTGATCGTCGGCGACGACTGGAAGATCGCCGTCGCCGTGACCGTCACGCTGGCCCTGGGCACGGCGGCGCTGCTGGTGTTCGGGCCGCCGTCGGCGGTGCTCACGCCGGTGCTCGGCGTCTGCCTGATGGCCGCCTTCGCCATCGCGCTGCGGATCGACGTGCGCGACCGGTAGCTCAGCCGGCGCCGTGCTGGAAGATCGCGCTGTCCTCGGCCTCGTAGACCGAGGACGCGAACTCCTCCAGCGTCCGCGCGCAGTCGTCGAGCGCCTCGACGACCTCCTTGCGCCGCGCCGCGCCCAGGACGTCGCGGGCCTTGACCTTCTCGAACCAGCCCCTGAGCTTGGTGAGATCCTCCTCGTTCTCCTCGAGCTCGCTGTACGTGAAGTGCTTGGCCAGCACCTCCTTCTCGACCTCCTTGTGGAAGTCGGCGCACTTGTCGAGGATCTCCTCGTACTCGTCGTCGCGGGCGGCGTTGTAGAGCGCGACCAGGTCGGACTCGCCGATGACCGACGAGGTGCTGACCAGGAACGCCTGGCCGGCCATCGACTCGACGATCTCGCTGCGCAGCGCCCGCAGGGCCCGCTCGCTCTGCGGCGTGCGCGGCGCGGCGGCCGCGGAGTTCTGCAGGTAGACGGCGCCGAGGTTGCGCAGCTTGCGCCAGACCGCGGCCCGCAGCCTGGTCGGCTCGCTGGGCACCCGGTAGATCAGCATGAGCCAGGTGACAGCCTTGGCCGGCTCGACGGCCTGTGGCTCGCCGCCCTTCGCCTCCTCCGTGCCCGGCACCGCGCCTCCTTCTCCGAACGGGACCACTCGATCGTATCCGCGCCCGATGGCGGGACGCCCCATAAGCCGGCGCGCCCCATGAGCGGTCCCGCCGGAGGGGCTACTGCGCGCGGTAGGCGATCTCCCCGTCGAGCATGGTCAGCCACGCGTCCACGCCGGACAGCGCGTCCGCGGGCAGGCTCCGGACGTCGCCGTCCAGGACCACCACGTCGGCGAGCTTGCCGGGCGTGAGCGAGCCGATCCGGTCCTCCATGCGCAGGGCGTACGCCGCGTCGATCGTGTGCGCGCGCAGCGCCTCCTCCAGGGTGATCGCCTGCTCCGCCCCGATCGGGCCGCCCTCCCTGGTGCGGCGGCGCACCGCGTTCGACACCGTCTCCATGGGCCGCAGCGAGGAGACGAACGAGTCGCTGGACAGCACCGGGCGCAGCCCCGCGTCCAGCTCCTCGCGGATCGGCTGCAGCCGGTGCGCGCGGCGCTCGCCGAGCCGGCGCACGAAGTCGGTGCCGCTGTCGTGGAGGAAGTTGGGCTGGTTGACCGGGATCACGCCGAGCGCGGCGAACTCCCTGACCTGGGCGGGCGTCGGGTGGCCGCAGTGCTCGATCCTGGGCCGGGCGTCGTCGCCCGACACCGCCACCGCGGCCTTGATCGCTTCGAGGGAGTAGCCCATGGCCCGGTCGCCCTGGGTGTGGATGCCGATCTGCCAGCCCGCCGTCGCGGCCCGCCGGACGAGGTCGACGAGCTGCTCGGGCTGGTGGTAGAGCGAGCCGGTGAAGCCCTCGCCGTACGGCTCGTCGAACATCGCCGTGCCGCCCAGCAGCGTGCCGTCGCAGTAGAACTTCATCGCCCCGAACCGCAGCCGGTCGTCGCCGAACGGGCCCGCCAGGCCGATCGAGGACAGCTCGTCCAGCATGTGCGACAGCGGCATGATCGCCGTACGCACCGGCAGCGTGCCCGCCTCCCAGGCGGACCGGTAGACGAGCAGCTCGCGGCGCGAGACCTGCGGGTCGCAGACGGTCGTCACCCCGGCCCGCAGGTACGTCTCCCCGGCCAGCTCCAGCCACGACCGCAGCTGCTCCAGGGGCAGGTCGACGTGGAAGTTCGGGCCGTGGCAGCCGATGTCCACGGCCACGGGCAGGATCAGCTCCATCGCCGAGTCCAGCACCATGCCGGTCAGCCGCCCGCCCTCGTCGCGCACGAACGCGCCGCCCGCCGGGTCGGCCACGTCGTCGCCGATGCCGCGCCAGGACAGCGCGGCCGAGTTGACCACCGCCTGGTGCCCGGACACGTGGTAGACGATCACCGGGTGCTCGGTGGTGGCCTCGTCGAGCTGCCGCCTGGTCGGCCGCCCGCCGGGATACTTGGCGTCGTCCATCCCGTACGCCCTGATCCACTGGCCCGCCGGGGTCCTGGCGGCCTCGGCGGCGACGGCGGCGACCAGGTCGGCGGCGCTGCCCACGGCCGGGTAGCGCGCGTCCACCGCCACCAGCGTCTCGGCGGTGGACAGCAGGTGGTTGTGCGGGTCGATGAAGCCGGGCAGCACGCTGCGCCCGCCCGCCCGCACGACCTCGGCCCCCGGGCCCGCCTGGGCGAGGACGTCCTCCTCGCGCCCTACGGCCAGGACGCGGCCGTCGCGTACGGCCACGGCCCCCGCGTACGGGTTCGAGGGGTCCATGGTGATGACGTTCCCGCCGGTGATGACGGTGGTGGACAATGCACTCTCCTATTCGGTGGTGATCGGAGCAGCCGGCACGCGGTCGCGGTGACGGGGCGCCACGAGCAGGCAGAGCACGCTGAGCGCGCACATGGCGACCAGCAGCGCCACGGCCGGCCACGCGGCGCCGCCGTACGCGCCGACGAGGGCGGTGGCGGCCAGCGGCGACAGGCCGCCGAAGATCGCGCCGGCGCCCTGGTAGGCGAGCGAGATCCCGGTGTAGCGGACCTGCGGCGGGAACATCTCGGCCAGGATCGCGGCCATCGGCCCGTACGTGCCCGAGGTGGCCAGCCGCATGACGCCGAGCATCAGGAAGATCAGGAACGTGTTGTGCGTGCCGAGGACCGCGAACTGCGGCACCGCCAGCACCGCCGTGCCGATCAGGAACCAGATGGCGACCTTGCGCCCGCCGAACTTGTCGCCCATCCAGGCGATGCCGAGCGTGGCGACCAGCTCCACGAACGCGGCGAAGCTCAGGCCGTTCAGGATGAGCTGCTCGGTCTCGCCGACCGACGGTCCCGTGGCGTACGACAGCAGGAACGTGGTGAGGATGTAGTAGCCGCCGATGGCCACCGGCAGCGTGCCGATGCCGAGCAGGACCGACCGCCACGACGTGCGGAAGACCTCCTTGATCGGCACCCCGGTCTTGTCGGTCTCCTCGAAGACGGGCGACTCCTCGACGCGGAGCCTGATGAGCAGGCCCACCAGCACCAGCACGGCCGAGACGATGAACGGCGCCCGCCAGCCCCACGAGTGCAGCGCGTCGTCGCCGAACAGGGTCATCAGGCTGAACGCGCCCGTCGCCAGCAGCGCGCCCGCCGGGTTGCCGAGCTGGGCGAAACCGCCGTAGAAGGTCTTCTTGTCCGGGGGCGCGTGCTCAACCGCCATCAGCGCGGCCCCGCCCCACTCGCCGCCGACCGCCAGCCCCTGCACGAAGCGGAGCAGCACCAGGAGCACGGGGGCGAGCGTGCCGATCGACGCGTACGTGGGCAGCAGGCCCACGGCGAAGGTCGCGCCGCCCATCATGAGCAGCGTGACCACCAGCGCCGACTTCCGGCCGACCCGGTCGCCGAAGTGGCCGAACACGATGCCGCCGAGCGGCCTGGCGAAGAAGCCGACCGCGTACGTGGCGAAGGACGCCATGAGCGCCACCGTGGGGCTGGAGGCGTTGGGGAAGAACAGGTCGTCGAAGAGCAGCGCGGCCGCGGTGGCGTAGACGTAGAAGTCGTACCACTCGATCGTGGTCCCGACGAAGGCGGCGCCGGCCGCCCGGGTGGCGCGATTCATGGATCCTCCGGGTCTTCAGGGGGTGCGACGACGATAAGCGCAGGTCAGCCAGACGGGGGCCGGGACGAAACGCACCACCGGCGGTGAATTAGAGTGCGGTATGCACAGCCCTGAGGAACACCCATGGCGTTGACCGTCGCCCAGGCCATGACGCTGCCCGGCATGCGCATGCGGCTGCTGGCCGGGCGCGCCGGCCTGTCCCGCGTGGTCCGCTGGGCGCACGTGTCCGAGCTGGCCGACCCCGTGCCGTGGCTGCGCGGGGGCGAGCTGGTGATGACCATCGGCCTCGGCCTGCCGGGCGACCCCGCCGGGCGGCAGGCGTACGTCGAGCGGCTGTCGGGCGCGGGCTGCGCCGGGCTCGCCTTCGCGCTCGGCGAGGCCGTGACGGCCGTCCCGGAGGAGGTGCTGGCCGCCGCCGACCTCCGGGGGCTGCCGGTGCTGGAGATCCTGACCCCGTTCATCGCGGTCACCGAGGCCGTCGCCCGGTGGCACGCCGACGAGCGCGTACGCGGGGAGCGGCGGGTCGTCGCCGCCCAGGAGGCCATGGCGCGGGCCGCGCTGCTGTCGGGCACCTCGGGCATCCTGCGTGCCCTGGCCGAGCACACCGGCGGCGAGTCCCTGCTGCTGGACCCGCAGGGCAAGTCCAGGGCGGCCACGCCGGCGGGGGAGCGGCCCTGGCACGCCCGGGCCCTGGAGATGGCGGAAGGGGCGGCCCGGCTGAGCGCGGGCGTGCTGGACGACGGCATCCAGGCCGTCCAGGTGCAGAGCCTCGGCTTCTCCGGGCCGCCGACCGGCTGGCTGGCGGTGTGCACGGGCTCGCCGCTGGAATGGCACGCCAGGATGCTGGCCAACCAGGCCGCCTGCCTGCTCGCCATGGAGCTGCTGGGCGTGCGGGCCGGCCGGGCCAAGGCGCACGCCCAGCGGGGCGCGCTGCTGGCCGCCGTGCTCGACGGCGGGCTGTCGCCGCGCCAGCTCGGCGAGCTGTGCCCGGTCGCGGCGCCGCCGTACGAGGTGGTCGTGACGGCGGCGCCGGTCGCGCCGGAGGCGGCGATCGAGGCGCTGGAGGAGGTGGCGGCGGACGCCGAGGAGCTGGCCCTCGTGTGCGCCCGGCCGGAGGGCACGGTTTTCGTGCTGCCGGAGCGTTCGGCTGGGCTCGCCGCACCCCGATGGGGGGCGGAGCTGTGCGCGCGGCTGGGCGTGCCGGGCGGCGGCTGCCGGGCGCTCGGCCTGGACGAGCTCCCCTCGGCGGTCCGGCACGCCGCCACTCTGGCCGGCCGGGGCGACGGCTACCTCCACGTCGACGACCTGGAGGCGTCCGCGCTGCTCAGGGACGCCTTCGTGCCCGACGCCGCGCACCGCTTCGCCGCGACCGCGCTCCGCCCGCTGCGCGAGTACGAGGCGCGGCACGGCGGCGACCTGGTCGACTCGCTGCGGGCGTACCTGGAGGCGGGGTCGAACCTGGAGACGGCGGCGCGGCGGCTGGGCGTGCACCGCAACACCCTGCGCCGCCGCCTGGCCGTCGCCGAACGCGTCTCCGGCCGTCCCCTCACCGACCCCGGGCACCGGCTCCAGCTCTGGCTGGCCCTCTCCCTGGGCGACCTCGTACCTCCCGGCTAGAGCTCACGGCTTCGCGCCCAGCCGGGTCAGGGCCGAAGTGCGCGCCTGGAAACGCCGGGCCGGTGCCGTGCTGGGCCAGCGGTCCCCGTGCCCGGCCCCAGGTGCGTCAGGGGCCGGGTGATCAGGTGGCGAGGGGGAGGGACAGGACGAGGCGGACGCCCCGGGTGAGGGGTTCGGCGCGGACCGTGCCGCCGTGGGCCTCGGCGATCTGGCGCACGATGGCCAGCCCCAGCCCCGAGCCGGGCAGCGAGCGGGCCGCCTTGGCGCGGTAGAAGCGGTCGAAGACGAACGGCAGGTCCTCGGTGGCGATGCCGGGCCCCTGGTCGGAGACCGACAGTGTGCCGCCCGCGGCCACCTCGACCAGCACCTCCCCGCCCGGCGGGCTCCATTTGATCGCGTTGTCGACCAGGTTGGCGGCGGCGCGTTCGACGGCGTCGGGATCGGCGTGGACCAGGCACTCGGCCAGCTCGTCCCGCAGCCGGACGTGCGGCGCCCGCCCCCGCGCCCTGGCGATCACGCGCTCCGCGACCAGGTCGAGGCGGACGTCCTCGGTGTGGATCTGGACGTCGCCGTACCTGGCCAGCTCCACCAGGTCGTTGACCAGCACCCGCAGCTCGCCGGCCTGCGCGCGGGCCTCGTGGACCAGTGCCGGGGCCTGCGGGTCGGCGGTGCCGCGCCCCTCGCCCAGCAGTTCGAGGTTGGTGATGAGGCTGGTCAGGGGGGTGCGCAGCTCGTGCGAGGCGTCGGCGACCAGGCGCCGCTGGGCCAGCAGGGACTCGTTCAGCGCGCCGGTCATCGTGGTGAACGAGCGGGCCAGCCGGGCGACCTCGTCGCGCCCGCTGCCGTCGAGCCCGCTCGCGGTGAGCGTACGGGTGGCGGTGACGTACTCGACCACCTCGGTCAGGCGGCCGATGGGGCGCAGCACGCGCCCGGCGAGCAGCCGCGCCCCCATCCCGGCGATCAGCGCGCCGCCCAGGATCAGCGCCCCCAGCAGGAGCCTCAGGTTGTTCAGCGTGTCGTCGTCCCGGTCGAGCGGGAACGCGGTGCGTACCAGCCCCTCATCCACCTGGCCCAGCGGAGCCGTGTAGACGCGGTAGCGCGCCCCGCCGTAGCTCACCTCCTGGAAGTACGGCGGGAGCTTGCCGAACGCGACCCCGGCGTCCCTGTCGGAGAGCGGGACGAAACCGGTGGTCGGCCCCGAGTTCACGGGAGGCGGGAAGAACTGCAGCAGCGTGTTGCCCACGGAGACCGGATAATCCGGCAGGGGCGCCCGGGCGGCCTTGAACGTGGCCAGCAGCTGGGGCGCCTGCCCGGCGGCCAGCACCAGCTCGCCGTCGTGCTGGCCGCCCAGCCCGCTCGCCATCGCCGGATAGACCACCAGCGAGGCGATCAGCAGGGCCGCCGCCACCACGGCCGCCCCGGCCAGGGCGACCCTGGTCCGCAGCGTCACGGCTCCTCCCGCAGCACGTACCCCAGCCCGCGCACCGTCTGGATCAGCCGCGGCTCGCCCCCGGCCTCCAGCTTGGCCCGCAGGTAGCTGATGTAGACCCACAGCGCGTTGGACGACGGGCCGAAGTCGTACCCCCAGACCGCGTCGAAGATCACGCCGCGGCTCAGCACCCGGTTCGGGTTGCGCAGGAACACCTTCAGCAGCGTGTACTCGGTCCTGGTCAAGTCGAGCACCCGCGACCCGCGGGTGGCCCGGCAGGCGGCGGTGTCCAATTCCAGGTCGGAGAAGCGCAGCACCTCCTCGGCCGCGCCGCTGCGCCGCAGCAGCGCGCGCAGGCGCGCCCGCAGCTCCTCCAGCGCGAACGGCTTGACCAGGTAGTCGTCGGCCCCGGCGTCCAGCCCCGCGACCCGGTCGGCGACCAGGTCGCGGGCGGTGAGCATCAGGATCGGCGTGCGGTCGCCGCCGGCGCGCAGGCGGCGGCACACCTCCAGCCCGTCCAGGCCGGGCATCATGATGTCCAGCACCACCGCGTCCTGCCGCCCGCCGCCGGCCGCCTCCAGGGCGCGCAGGCCGTCGGCGGCGGTGCTCACGTGATAGCCCTCACGGGCGAGCGCGCGCGCCAGCGAACGGCGCACCGCCTCGTCGTCGTCGGCCACAAGGACGTGCATGATCCCACTCTCCTCGCCGGGCCCGCCGCCGCACACCCCCGAGCGCCTGCCGATGGCCGGGCGGGATGGCCGCCGTCCAGCCGCGCAGGCTGGTCGCCCGCCCGGCCGGTCAGGATCCCGGGGTCTTGCCGGCGTCCGGCTTGACGTCCTCTCCCCGTACGAAGGACCGCTTGAAGTCGTCCAGCGCCTGGATCAGCCGCTCCGGCGACACGCCCAGCCGCTCGGCTATCGCGGCGAACTCCGGGGATTTCGGATTTATCCCGCCTTTCTGGCTGAGGAGGTTCAGCTCCTCCTCGGCGGCGGTCGCCCGGTCGAGCCCGACGCCCAGCGAGGCGGCCAGCGCCTTGGCCAGCATCCCGTTCTCGACGAGTTTGGGCTGCTCCTGCTTCTTGTCGGGCCGCTTCACGTCGGGCGAGCATTTCCCGTCGAGTTCGGCCGCCTTGGCTGCCTTGGCCTTGGCGATGTCGGCGGGCGTGCACGCCGCGTCCTTGGCGCATGGCTCGCCGGCAGGCGTGCACGCCGCCGTCTTGGCGCACGGGTCGTCGGCGGGGTCCCGCTGGGACGAGGCCGCCAGCGCCCCCGACCCGCCCAGCGTCAGCACCAGCACCATGCCGGCGGCCAGGCCGGCCTTGCGTCGGTCCATGTCGCGTCTCCTTCTCCCGACCGGCCGGCCCCTCCGGCCCGGTGGCTGCCGCCAGCCAACCCGGCCCACCTTCACCCAGCCGTCGGCGAACCTTAGAAACGCCCTAGAGCAGGCCGGGGAAATGGTCAGAGTGTTGGTGATTGCCCAAATATGTGTGGGTGGCTCATGATGGGCGGCTGTGGACCGTTCCCGCACTGCCGTGCGTGGGCGCGCCGGGTCGGGGGCTCGTAGATCAGGGGATGCCATGCTCCACATTCAGGTCCTCGGACCGCTCCAGGCCGGCCTGCACGGCCGCCAGGTGGACCTCGGCCCGGCCAGGCAGCGGGCCGTGCTCGCGCGCCTGGTGGCGGCGGGCGGCCAGGTCGTGTCGGCCGACCGGTTCATCGACGACCTCTGGCAGGGCCAGCCGCCACCCAAGGCGCTGGCCGCCCTCCAGGTCTACGTCTCGAACCTGCGCCGCGCGCTGGAGCCCGACCGCCCCCCGCGCGCTCCGGCCACGGTGATCGTGAGCGCCCCGCCCGGGTACCGGCTCCGCCTGTCCGAGGAGGACGTGGACGCGTGGCGGCTGCCCGGCCTGATCGACGCCGCCGGGAAGGCGCTGCAGCAGGGTGCGGCGGCGGCCGCGCACGACCTGCTCGACGAGGCGCTGGGGCTCTGGACGGGGTCCGCGTACGGGGAGTTCCCCGAGGAGTGGGCGGTGCCGGAGGCGACCAGGCTGGCCGAGCTGCGGCTGATCGCCGTCGAGTACCGGGCCGAGGCCGCGCTCATGCTGGGGCGCCACGCCGAGGCGGCCCCGGAGCTGCGCCGGCACGTCGACCGGCATCCGCTGCGCGAGAACGCCGTCCGCCTGCTGGCCCTGGCCCACTACCGGTCCGGCGGCCAGGCGGAGGCCCTCTCGGTGCTGCGCCGGGCCAGGGAACAGCTGGCCGACGAGTTAGGGGTCGATCCCGGCCCGGTGTTACGCGCCCTCGAACAGGACATCCTCCGCCAGTCGGACTCCCTGAACGCGCACCCCGTACCCACCCCGGAGCCCGCACCCGCTCAGGACCCGGCGCCCGCTCCCGGGCCCGCGCTCGTCGGCAGGGAGCGCGAGCTGGCCATCCTCCGGGAGGAGGCCGCGCACGCCACCCAGCGCACGGTCTGGCTCGGGGGCGAGCCGGGCGCGGGGAAGAGCGCGCTGGCCGAGGCGTTCGCGGCGGAGCTGGGGGAGCGCGGATGGCGGGTGGCCATCGGCCGCTGCCCGGAGATCGACGGCGACGCGCCGCCCGCGTGGGCGTGGAGCGAGATCGTCCGCCGGCTCGCCGCCGCCCGCCCGCCGGACGACCCGGCCGGGCTGGCGCCCCTGCTGCAGGACGGCGTGGCGATCCAGAACCAGTTCCGGCTGGCCCGGGCGGTGGCCGACTACCTGGCGGCCAACGCGCCGCTGGTCGTCGTGCTGGAGGACGTGCACCGCGCCGACGGCGAGACCCTGCACCTCCTGCGCCACCTCAAGCCCACGGCCAAGCTGCTGGTCCTCGCCACCCACCGGCCCGCCGAGGCGACCGACGACCTGGCCGCCACGCTGGCCGCCCTCGCCGCCGGGAGCAGGCACCTGGAGCTGGCCGGGCTCGGCGAGCCCGACGTCGCCGCGCTGCTCGCCCGCCACTGCGAGCGCGAGCTGGGGCCGGCGACCGTGCGCACGATCGCCGAACGCACGCTCGGCAACCCCCTGTTCGTCTGCGAGATCGCCCGGCTGCTCGCCTCCGAGGGGCCCGCCGCCGCCGAGGCGCTGCCGCCCGGCGTGCGCGACCTCATCCGGCGCCGGATCAGCCGCCTGCCCGCCAGCGCCCAGACCGTGCTGCGCAACGCCGCCGTCATCGGCAGGGACGCGGACGTGGACGTCCTGATCGCGCTGCACGACGGGGACGAGGACACGGTCTTCGACGGGGTGGAGGCCGGGGTCCTGACGGGGCTGCTGGCCGAGCCGGGGCCCGGCCGGCTGCGGTTCACGCACGTCCTGGTCAGGCAGGTGCTGTACGAGGACACCGCCAGGATCCGCCGTACCCGGCTGCACGGGCGGGTGGTGACGGCGCTGGAGCGGATCCGCCCAGGGGACGTGGCGGCGCTGGCGCATCACGCGCTGGAGGCGGCGGCGCCGAGCGCGGTGCGGTACGCGCGGGCGGCGGCCGTTCAGGCGTCCGGCCTGCACGCCCACCGGGAGGCGGCGGCGCTGTGGCGGGCGGCGCTGGAGTTCGCCGAGGACGAGGAGACCAGGCTGGAGCTGCTGTGCGGGCTGGTGTCGGCGCTCGGGCACGCGGGCGACGTCATCGGCGCCGTGGCCGCCCGCACCGCCGCCGTCGAGACGGCCCGCCCACTCGCGGGGCGCGTCGCAGGCAGACCTGTCGCCAGGGCGCTGACCTCGTACGACGCGCCCGTGATCTGGACGATCCAGCAGGACTCCCGCTACGACGAGGACTTCGTCGCGGCGGTGCGGTCGGAGCTGGCCGCGGGACCGGACGACGAGACGCGCTGCCGGCTGCTGGCGGCGCTCGTCTTCGCGCTGGAGGGCCACGACGACGCCGGGGTGGACGGCGCCGGAGCCGAGGCGGTGGCGATCGCGCGCCGGCTCGGCCGCCCCGAGCTGATCTGCCTGGCACTCAACGCGCGCTACTTCGCCGTGCTCTCACCGGATCGGCGCGACGAGCTGGAGTCCATCGGCGGCGAGCTGCTGGAGCTGGGGAGCACCCACCGGCTGGTCGCCTACCTCACGCTGGGCCACAGCGCGCTGCTCATGGCCGCGTTGGGCCGCAACGACGTGGCGGCCGCGGCGCGCCACGCCGACCGTGGCGTGGCGGTCTCCACCAGCGGCCAGCTCGGGCTGTCGCTGGTGATCCTGACGCTCTTCGGCGCGCAGCGCAAGCTGGTCGAAGGGGACTTCGACGCCGCGGAGGCCATCTACACCGGGGTCTCCCGGCAGATGGCCGAGCGCGGCGGCGCGAACGCCGAGGCGATGGGGATGCTGGGCAGGTTCGTGGTGCGGCTGGCCCGCGGCGACGTGCGCGACTCGCTGGACGAGCTCGCCTTCCTGTGGGAGCACGTGCCCAACGACGGCACGGCCGAGCTGTACGCGGCGGCGCTGGCGGCGGCGGGCGAGCCGGAGGCCGCCAGGCGGGTGTGGCGGCCCGGGGCGGTCCATTCGCTCGACTACTACTGGCTGCTGTGGGAGGGGCTGCGCGCGCAGACCGCCGTCGCCCTGGGGGACGTCGAGGTGGCCGCCCGCTGCTACCACAACCTGCGGCGGTGGGATGGGGAGCTGGCCGGGATGCACAGCGGGTCCGTCACGCTCGGGCCCGTCGCGCTGCTGCTCGGCGACCTGGCGCGCCTGATGGGCGAGGATCCGGACCCGTACTACGCGCGGGCGGAGGAGGTCGCGGAACTGGTCGGCTCGCCCCACTGGGCCCGGGCGGCCCGCGAGAGGCGCGGTCACCTGCCGTAGCCGAAGATCAGCGCCTGGCGGCGCCGGTGACCGCGGTTGAGCAGCCTGAGCAGGAGCGCGAGCACCGGCCCCGCCAGCCTGCGCAGCTCGGCCAGCTCCTCCGGCCGCGCGTACTGGCCGATCCGCGGCAGGTCGAAGCGGATGTCCCCGCCCTTGCGCACCTCGTCCTCGACCGACTTCCAGTCCGCCTCCGACACGTACTTCGCGATGACGGGGAAGAGCAGCCGCTCCTCCTCCTCAATGTGCTCGTCGAGGAGGTCGGCGAGCGTGGTCAGGGCCTTGGCCATGCGGCCGGCCGCCGCCCGGTCCGTGCCGAGCCGGGCAGCGGCGGCGGTGATCTCCGCCAGCAGCGGGTCGAGCTCGGCGTGGTCGTCGCTCAGGTCGCTCAGGTCCACCTCGGCGCCGGCCGAGCGGACGATGACGGGCCAGAGCACGTTGTCCTCGGCCTGGTGGTGATGGTGGATACCGGCGCACAGCTTGGTGGCGAACGCGGCGACGGCGTCGAGCCGGGCCCGATCCGCCCGCTCCTCACCGGCGGCGATCCCGCCCAGCAACGTGGCCAGGCGGCGGGCGTCGCCGCGCATGGCGCGGTGCGTGATGCGGAATCCGAGCATGTTGGGGGCCATCGGGTGCTCCTTCGATCGGGGGATGGCACCAGCGTGCGCCCCCGGACTTAGACCTCCCTTGGCGATGACTTGGCGTGGGCTCATCGGCACGTCACCAGTCGCGGGTCGCGATCAGCTCCTCCATGTCCGCGTCCGCGAACCCGTAGGCCGTCGCCACGAACCAGAAGTCCTCGGCGATCACCTCGCGCGCCACCGTCTCCATCTGGCTGCCGGCCGCCAGGAACTCGACCGCCAGCTCGTTGAACTCGTCCGTCGCCGCCTGCGTGAGGACGTACAGCGCCGCCAGGTCCGCGGGCCGATCGGCCTCGATCCGCTCGCACAGGCGCAGCAGGATCTCCCTGCCCTTGTCGACGAGCCGGCGAGGGTAGTAGGCGTCGTCGTACATGCCCTTGAGGAACGGGTGGCCGGCTGTCCGCTGGTCGGTGGGGGGCACCCTGATCTCCTTCGCGCCGTGATCCGGTGTGCCGATCCTGCCCGACGCCACCGACAACGGCCAGTATTGATCCGGCCGTGCGGCGGGGGCCGCCTTTCTCGATGAGCCGGCCCGGCAGGCTGTGGCCCGCAGGTGCCTGGCCCGGCCGCGGGTGGCGGCGAGCGCGATCCCGGACAGGCCCGTACCTGGGCAGCGCCCGGAATGATCGTTAATCTGCAAAAATGTCATCCCATTACCGAGCGCCTGGGGCGTTAGCACTCGCGGCGGCTGTCGCACTCACCACGACGCCGATCACGCCGGCGCACGCGGCCGCCGAGGATCGGGTCTTACGGGTCTACAACAACAACATCGAGAACCTGGTGAGGAACAACGCCGACGGCACGTGCACCCGGATCTCGGGCCCGGACCACCTCGCGTCGATGCTGGTCGACGACGACGGAAAGACGGGCACCTCCGGCGTGCAGGCGCCCGATCTCCTGATCGTGCAGCAGGTACGCGGCACCGGTCAGGCCACGGCCTACGCCGACCAGCTCTCGGGCATGTTCGGATATCCGGCGGGCACGTACAAGGCGATCGTGGCCTGGGACAACCCCGAGGAGTGGGGCAGCACGCACAAGTGCAGCCAGCAGTCGCTCGGCGACCTGAAGAAGAGGCAGACCAACGCGATCCTCTACAACACCCGAACGCTGAGCCTCGCGGCGGGCGACATCTCGAAGTACTGGAGCGCGGGCTGGCTGAAGCCCGGGACCTCGTACGACGGCGGGGCCGGCTGCACGCTGTACAAGCCGCCGGACAGCGACGACGGCACCACCAACCAGTACAAATGGAAGCGCACGAGCGCCATCGCGGCGAGGTTCACGATCAAGCAGACCGGGACGACGGTCTTCGCCGCGACCATGCACCTCCCGGAGCAGAACGGCGCGAACGCCTGCGCGGGCGCGGGCTACACGGGCATCGCGAACTCCGGCATCCACGTCGGCGCGGACGCCACGAGCCTCATGAACGCCTCGACGATCCGCGTGATCGGGATCGACGCGAATCGTACGAACATCGCCGCCACGACCCTCGGCGGCTTCGGCATGACCGGCTACGGAGCGAAGGCGACCTCCGGTTCCAGGAAGATCGACTACCTCTTCGTCAAGGGCACCGTGCGGCCGTCGAGCGTCGACCACACGGTGAGCAGCACGAAGTCGAACCATCTCGCGCTGTACGGCTTCATCGAGTTCTGAACGCCCACCTCTGTCCTCCGGGGCGGGACGGCTCGCTACAGAGGCGCTATAGGACCGCCACAATTGCGGTTCGGGTCCTGTCAAAACGATAGTGAAGGTGATCATCCCCGCCCTAAGATCGCTTCCATGCTGATTCGCCGGACATTACGGATGATCACTGCCCTGGCCGCGACCTGCACCGTCGCGATCGCCGGGGGCGTGGGGACGGCCCAGGCCGAAGCGTCCCACGCGTCATCCAAGGGGCAGTTGCTGTTCTACAACCACGCCTACAGCGTGGTGGACCGCGAGACGGCGGACGCCGTCGAGAACTCGGCGTACCTGCGCGAGTTCGCCAACTTCGAGGTCCGCACCACGACCGGTGGCGGCTTGACCTGGAAGGGCCGCTACCTCAAGGGCCGCGAGACCTACATGGAGCTGTTCGGCGAGGGCGACCTGCCCGGCCAGGACGCCCTTTTCGGCTCCGCCGGGCTGGCCGTCTCGACCGAGCGCGCCGGCGACCTGGCCAAGGTGACCGCGCAGCTGAAGGCCCAGGGCATCTCCGACCCGGCCGAATACCGCCAGACGCGTGACTTCGGCGATGGCGTCCCGATCCCGTGGTTCGACACCATCCGCACCACCTCCGCCCAGTACGAAGCCTTCGACCCGTGGGCGATGGAGTACTTCCCGGAGTACTTCGCCGACCCGCGCAGCCAGACCGAGCCGGAGAGCTACCCCGGTGACGTCAGCCGGGAGCGCTACCTGCCCGACGCCTACCAGGACCACCTGATGCGGGACATCACCTACATCCGCATCGGCGTCCCTGCGCGGGACCTGGCCACCGCGGTGCCGGTGCTGCGAGCCGGCGGGTTCAAGGTCGCGACCGTCGGGGGCGGCGCCATCGCGACCGGCGGTGGCACCACCATCCAGCTCGACTCCGTAGCGCGTGAGCAGGCGGGCCTGAAGCAGGTCACCATGTCGCTCAACCGTTCCGTGGAGACCCGGCACGAGGAGCGGATCGGGCGTTCGACCCTTGCCGTGGGTCCGGGCGCCCGCGCCGAGTGGACCTTCGACGCCCCGCGGTAAGCACTTCTCCGTACGCCCGGCCGGCCGACGACGTTGATCGTCTGCCGGCCGGGCGTCGTCGTTCACGCGGTCGTACTGGTCGTGGTGCTCCTCACGCGCCGAGGCCGTCCAGGATCGCGCCCGACGACCGGGTCGATCAGCAGCCGTAGCTCGTCGAGCAGGCCGGCGCGCAGCAGCTCCTGGACCAGCGTGACGCTGCCGGTGACCACGACGTCCTTGCCGGGCTCCCGCTTGAGCCGCGCGATCTCCTCGATGGCGCTGCCGCTGACCAGCGTGGAGTTGCGCCACTCGAGCGCGGGCAGCGTGGCGGAGTAGACGACCTTGCGGAAAGATCACCTGACTACTACGGAGTCGCCACTGGTTCGCCGCCGAGAAGCACCTACGCCACAATGGCCGCATGCTTCCTGGCGAGCCGCGGGAGGTCTCGCCCCGCGAGGCCGAGGTGCTGGCGGGTTTGGCCGAGCACCTCACGAACGCCCAGATCGCCCACCGGCTGCGGATCTCGATCCGTACCGTGGAAAGTCACGTCTCGTCGCTGCTGCGCAAGTACGGCGTGGCCAGCAGGGCGGCCCTGGTGGCCCTGAGCGGGCCGCAGCCGTCCTCCTCGGCCAGGCCGGGGCACGTCGAGGGGATCCCGGTCAGCCACACGTCCTTCGTCGGACGCGGGCAGGAGCGGCAGGAGGCACTGGCGGCGCTGGCACAGGCGGCGCCGGTGTGCCTGGTGGGCCCCGGCGGCGTCGGCAAGACCCGGCTGGCCGCCGTGCTGGCGCAGGCGGCGTCGGCGTCGTTCCCCGCCGGCGGGGCGTTCATCGATCTGACTCCGGTCGGCGAGGGGTTCGTGCTGCGGACCGTGGCTGACGCGCTGGGCCTGGCCGAGCGTCCTCCCCAGCCGCTGGAGAGCGTGGTCGCCGAGCGGCTCGCGCTGGGACGGTCGCTGCTGGTCCTCGACAACTGCGAGCACCTGCTGGACGAGGTCGGCGACCTGGTGGAGCGGCTGTGCTCGGACTGCCCCCAGGCGGGGATACTGATCGCGAGCAGGGAGCGGCCGGGCCTGCCCGGCGAGCGGGTCATCACGGTGCCGCCGCTGGCGGGGGAGGCCGAGACGCTGTTCCTGGATCGGGCCCGCGCGATCGATCCTGGATTCGCCGCCGAGCCCGAGGTCGTCGCCGAGGTGTGCGCCCGGCTCGACGGGCTGCCGCTGGCGATCGAGCTGGCCGCCTCGCGGGTCGCCGTACTGGGTATGGACGCCCTGCGGGTGGGGCTGCAGGACCGGCTCCGGCTGCTGTCGGGCGCGCGTGGCAGGCCGCCCCGGCACCGCTCGTTGCGCGCGGTCATCGGCTGGAGCTACGACCTGCTGGAAGAGGAGGAGCGCGCGCTGCTGCGTCGCCTGGCGGTGTTCGCGGGCGGGTTCGACCTGGCGGCGGCCACGGCGCTCATGCCGGACACGCCGCCCAGCGCGACGGCCGACGTCATCGGCCGGCTGGCCGACAAGAGCCTGATCGGGGTGGTGGGCGGTGGCCGGTGGCGGCTGCTGGAGACCATCCGAGCCTTCGCCGCCGACCGGCTCGCGGACAGCGGCGAGACCGACGAGACGCTCCGGCTCCGCCTGCGCTGGGCCGCGGGTACGGCTGCGACGCTGGAATCACGGCTCGACGGCACCTGGGCACCGCAGTTCGACCTGGTGGCCGACGATCTGCGGGCCACGCTCGCCGACACGCCCGCCGTACCGGACCGGCAGGCCCACCGCCTGGCCAGGTCGCTGGCGCACCTGACGTTCGCCCGGCGCTTCCACCGGGAGGCGATCGGCCACTACCTGGCCGCGGCCGACCGGGCCCGCGACGCCGTGGACGGCCACCAGGACCTGCTGAACGCGGCCGCCACGGCCGTCTCGATCGCCGACGGCCCACTGGCCTTCCGCCTGCTGGTGCGAGCCGCCGACCAGATCGAACACCCCGACCCGGCCGATCCCGCTGACCCGGACGGACCCGCCGACCCGTCTGAACCTCCCGGCGTGCGCGCGGCCACGCTCGCCTCCGCGCTCGTGGTCACCCACCGCTACAGAGGCGCGCACGACCGCGACCCGATGTCCGAACACCTGCCGGCGCTGATCGAAAAGGCGAGCGCCGCCCCCGCCGATGCGCGCACCGCGGCGCTGGTCGCGATCGCGCGGGCCTGGCACCAGGACGGCCTCGAGCTCGCCCGATCCGCCGTCGAGGCCGCCCGCGGGTGCGGCGACGTCATCGTCCTCCTGGGCGCGCTGGACGTGCTCACACGCGCCTACGCGCGAGCCGGCCGGATGCGCGCCGTCCAGCGGGTCTGTCAGGAGCGGCTCACCCTCATCGAGCACCTGCCGGCGCACGAGCCGTCCGCCGCCGCCGAGATCGTCGACACCTTCCACTCCGCGGCACGCGCGGAGCTGTGTGTCGGCGACCTGCCGGCCGCGCTCGCCGTCGCCGAGCGCGCGCAGCGCGAGGACCCCATCGGCGAGCACCCCTACCTGTCCATCCCGAAGACCATCAGACCGCTCGCCCTGAGCGGTCGTTTCCCGGAGGTCTTCCAGCAGGCGCCCGCCATGTGGGAGGCCTGGCATCAGGCGGGCAGCCCGCGCAGCGCCTGGATGGCGACCGCGATCTCCGCCGCCGCGCTCGCCCACGGCCTGGCGGGCACCGGCGAGTTCGACCTCTGGCGCTCGCGCGCGCTGGAGATGGCCAGGACGGAGGACGCGGCCTCCGCACCGGTCCTGGCCTCCTTCGCCGCCTTCGTCGACGCCAGGGTCGCCGTCCACACCCGCGCGTACGATCAGGCCGCCACCCTGGTCGAGCGCGCTTTCGCGCCCTTCACCGTGCGTTGGTACGAGGCGTACGCGCGCGCCGCCGGAGCCGAGCTGGCGGTCGTCGCCGGCCTGCCCGAGGCGGCCGAACGGGTGGCCGCCGCCATGCCGTACGCCGAGCAGAACGACTGGGCGGCCGCCTGCCTGGCCCGTACCCGCGGGATCCTGCACGGCGACCGCGACGCGCTGGCGGAGGCGGTCGAACGATGGACGTCGATCGACGCGCGGTTCGAGCGCGCCTGCACGCTGCGTTCGCTTTCAGCCCGAGAATGACGTAGCCGGGACAACGGTGGTCAGCTCGGGAGCGGGCTGCCTGCGCAGCCTCTGCCGATGCGGCCCGTCTCGAAGTACCGCACCACGTCGGCGGCGCACTTGGGCACCCGGGTGGTTGACACGTGCACGTCGTCGGCGACCGTGTAGACGGTGCCGCCGATGGCGCGCCGCGTCTGCAGCGTCCAGTCATAGGCGGACATGAACTCGTACAGGTGCCCCGCCAGCACCAGCGAGCCGCTGCCCCGCTTCAACGTGGCCTGCTGCACCGGCAGCGGCCAGCCGGCACACATGACCGGCACTCCCCAGGCCCGGCCGGTCGCCGGATGGCGCTTCACGAGCTGCTGGTAGGCACGCCAGGCGGAGTCGAAATCGGCCCGGCTGCTGTCCTCGTTGCACGCGACGGCCAGGTTCATGGTCATGTTCAGGATTTCGGGCGCGCCGGGGACGGGCGTCCCCATCATCGGCGCGCCCAGCACCTCCTTGACGGTGGGCGGGGCGGTGGTGCCCGTCGCCGTCCGGAGTTCGGCCAGCGCCTTGCCCGCACGTACCCACTCGGTCGAGTTGCGCCTGGCCAGGTCGGCGACGGCCGAGCCGTCGATGGGCCGCTGCAGGTCGGTGTAGATCTTGGGGGTCTTGTCGTACGCGCGGACCAGCTTCGCCACCTCCTCGCGCACCTGCCGAGCGGTGGCGCCGAGCCCGTAGATCTCGTCGCGGCTGGCCAGCCAGGCGGCCATGCGCCCGAAGTTGCGCTCGGCCGCCTCCGCGGCGCCCTTGGCGTGCTCGTCGATACGGGTCCACGGCGGCGCCACGCTGTCCAGGAAGGCCCGTCCGGTGTGCCCGGGGAACACGCTGCGGTACACCATGCCCAGATAGGTGCCCCAGGAGAAGCCGAGCAGGTTGAGGCTGCGCTCGCCCAGCGCGGTCCGTACCAGGTCCAGGTCCCTGGCCACGTTCTCGGTGGTGAGCTGCCCGAGGAAGGCGGGGTCGGAGCGTCCGCACTTCTCGTTGGCGGCGACCTGGGCGTCGTACGTCTTCCTGGCCGCCTCCTCGGTCAGCGTGCCGGGCTCCTGCGGGCCGTTCGGCGACATGGGGCAGGCGACCTTGGTGCTGTACCCGACGCCGCGCGGGTCGAAGCCGATGATGTCGTACCGCTCGTTGAGCCCGGCCATCTGCTCGTTCCTGAGCGCGGTCCGCAGGACCGGGTCCAGGTATCCGCTGTTGCCCGGCCCGCCCGGCAGGACGGCGACGGCGCCGAGCCGCTTGGCCTTGTCGGTGGCGGCCAGCCGGGTCACCGCGATGTCGATCTTGCGTCCGCCGGGCTCACGGTGGTTCAGCGGGACGCTGACCGTCCCGCACTCCAGGCGTTTCATCAAGGAGTGGAAGGCCGCGACCTTGTCCTCCGCCACGCCCATGCCGCGGATCACCTCATCGGAGTAGTCCGGGCAGGCTTTCCACCGCACGGAAGAGGCGCCGGCGCTGGCGGTGGCGCCCGCCGCGGGAGGATGCGCCACCAGCCCCGCCAGCGCCAGTGCCAGGGCCGTCAGTGAAGTTCGGTACGTCATGCGGATCAGTAGTAGCGCGGCGGTTGTTTCCTTACCGTTTCCGCGGAGTGGCCCGTCGCGGCCCGTTCGGTGCCCAGCAGGTCACCGGTCGGACCAGCGTCAGCCCGGAAGGGCGGCGAGCCAGTCCGTGAGAATCCGGTTGACCTGGTCCCGGCGCTCTTGCTGGATCCAGTGGCCGCAGCCGTCGAGTATGTGTGAGGCGACCAAGCCGGGCAAGGTCGCGGGATATGCGTGGATCGCCGCGGTCAGCCAGGTGGTGGAGGCGTCCAGGGCTCCGCCGAGGAACAGGGACGGCTGGGTGATGGGCCTGCCGTGAAAGGCGGCGAGGTCCTCCCAGTCCCGGTCCATGTTCCGGTAGCGGTTGAGCGCGCCGCTCATGCCCGTCCGCTCGAACTCCTCGGCGTAGACGGCGAGGTCGTCGTCGCTGAGCCAGGCGGGCAGCCGGCCGGCCGGGAACCGGTCACGCAACGTCCCGCCCCGGCTGACGAAGTGCGGGTCCGGGGCGCCGGGCGCGGGCATGGTGTCGGCGGACAGAGCGGCGTAGAAGCCCGCGAGCCACCCGCGGACGTCTGGTTCGATCTCCGCCTCGGCCCGCCCGGGGGCCTGGAAGTAGGACACGTAGAACTCCTCGTCCCCGCCCAGCTGCGCGAAGACCTCGCTGGGGCGCGGCCCGCCGGGCGGGGTGTAGGGAACGCTCAGCAGCCCGACCGCCCGGAAGACGTCCGGCCTGGTGAGCGCGGAGTTCGCGGCGATGGTCGAGCCCCAGTCGTGCCCGACGATCACCGCGGTCTCCGCACCGAGCGCCTCCACGACCGCGACGTTGTCGGCGACCAGTTCGAGCATCCGGTACGCGGACACCGGTGCGGGCCTGGAGGAACGCCCGTAACCGCGGACGTCGATGGCGACCGCGCGGTATCCGGCCGCGGCCAGCGCCGGGAGTTGATGGCGCCAGGAGTACCAGAACTCCGGAAACCCGTGCACCAGGAGCACCAGCGGCCCCGTACCCTGCTCGACGAGATGCGTCCTGCCGGCGGGCGTCGAAACCAGCCGGTGTGTGACGTCGGTGGTGAGAGAAGGCTGTGACATCAATGCTCCGGGTCCGTCGGTTATGTGTGGCGGCAATCATGGCCCGGCGGCAGGGCTACCACGAATACCGTTTGCTGTCTCGGCAAAGCCGGCACGACCAGGGCCCATGACGGGAGGTCGGCGCCGACTCGCTCATCGCGTTAGTAGCTCTCAATTCGGGGCACACCAGTGCGGGCGGCGACGCGAGTCCGACGAGTTGACTGGCAGCGCCGGTCCGGATTCGCAGCAAACTCAACAACTCCACATCAAGGGTCCGTGTTGGCCATATGGCGTCTGACGTCGAGGCGCGTTTACGAGCGGTTTCGTTCCGCGTGACCTGGCCGCGGCCGGCAGTGCCCGCCGCGCCCCGCGATCACGCGCGCGGACCGACGCCGGTTCGGTACGGCGCATCGAGCCCGCTGGTACACCTGCCCCGACTGTGCACGAGACGCCTTGCCCAGTGATCCGGCAGTTCGGAAGGAAACAGATGAGCGACACGCAGGACAACGCCCCCGCCAGCGCGCAGGGCGTGGACCAGAAGGCGGCGGCCGGCTGCCCGCTCGCGCAGGACTCCGTGACCGCGCACGGCAGCGAGAGCGAGAACCCGGCGATCGGCTCGCCGACCCAGAAGACCGGCGTTCGCCCGCGCACGAACCGGGACTGGTGGCCCAACCAGCTCGACCTCTCGGTGTTGCGCGCGCACTCGTCCAAGGGCAACCCTCTGGAAGAGGGCTTCAGCTACGCCGCGGAGTTCGAGAAGCTCGACGTCGAGGCCCTCAAGCAGGACATCATCGAGGTGCTCACCACCTCGCAGGACTGGTGGCCGGCCGACTTCGGCCACTACGGCGGCCTCATGATCCGGATGAGCTGGCACGCCGCGGGCACGTACCGCATCCACGACGGCCGCGGCGGGGCCGGCGACGGCGCCCAGCGTTTCGCCCCGCTCAACAGCTGGCCCGACAACG
Source organism: Nonomuraea jabiensis (assembly GCF_014204795.1). Classification (GTDB taxonomy): domain Bacteria; phylum Actinomycetota; class Actinomycetes; order Streptosporangiales; family Streptosporangiaceae; genus Nonomuraea; species Nonomuraea jabiensis. The sequence goes on from NZ_JACHMB010000001.1 coordinate 6,285,344, forward strand.
CCAACCTCGACAAGGCCCGCCGGCTGCTGTGGCCGGTCAAGCAGAAGTACGGCCAGAAGATCTCGTGGGCCGACCTGCTCGTGCTCGCCGGCAACGTCGCCCTGGAGTCGATGGGTTTCAAGACCTTCGGGTTCGGCTTCGGTCGTGAGGACGTCTGGGAGCCGGAGGAGATCTTCTGGGGCCCGGAGGACGCCTGGCTCGGCGACGAGCGCTACGTCACCGACACCGAGATGGTGCCGAACTTCGGCGCGACCGAGATGGGTCTCATCTACGTCAACCCGGAGGGTCCCCGCGGCAACGCCGACCCGGCCGCGGCGGCGCATTTCATCCGCGAGACCTTCGGGCGGATGGCGATGAACGACGAGGAGACCGTCGCTCTCATCGCCGGCGGCCACACCTTCGGCAAGACCCACGGCGCCGGCATCGCGGACGACCACGTGGGGCCGGAGCCCGAGGCCGCGCCGCTGGAGGCGCAGGGCCTGGGCTGGCTGAGCAGCTACGGCACGGGCAAGGGCGGTGACACGATCACCAGCGGCCTCGAGGTGACGTGGACCGACCGGCCGACGGAGTGGAGCAACCGCTTCTTCGAGATCCTCTTCGGCTACGAGTGGGAGCTCACCACGAGCCCCGGCGGCGCGAAGCAGTGGGTCGCCAAGGACGCCGAGGCCGTCATCCCGGACGCCCACGACCCGGCGAAGAAGCACAAGCCGACGATGCTCACGACTGACCTGGCACTGCGCGTCGACCCGACGTACCAGAAGATCTCTCTCCGCTTCCTGGAGCACCCCGACGAGTTCGCGCTGGCCTTCGCCAAGGCGTGGTACAAGCTGCTGCACCGCGACATGGGGCCGGTCAGCCGCTTCCTCGGACCCTGGGTCGCCGAGCCCCAGCTGTGGCAGGACCCGGTGCCGGCCGTCGACCACGAACTCGTGGGAGACGCCGACGTCGCCTCCCTCAAGGCGAAGGTCCTGGAGTCCGGCCTCACGACCGCCCAGCTGATCTCCACCGCCTGGGCCGCCGCCGCGAGCTTCCGGTCCACCGACAAGCGCGGCGGCGCCAACGGCGCCCGGCTCCGTCTGGAGCCCCAGCGCAGCTGGGAGGTCAACCAGCCCGGACAGCTCGCCACGGTCCTGGACACCCTTTCGGGCATCCAGCGCGAGTTCAACGAGGCCGGTGGCGCGAAGATCTCGCTCGCCGACCTGATCGTGCTGGCCGGTTCGGCCGCCGTCGAGCAGGCGGCACGCGAGGCCGGCGTGGCGGTGACGGTGCCGTTCCGCCCGGGCCGCACCGACGCCACCCAGGAGCAGACCGACGTCGAGTCCTTCCGGGTCCTCGAGCCGCGGGCCGACGGGTTCCGCAACTACCTGCGTTCCGGCGAGAAGACCCCACCTGAGGTGCTGCTCATCGACCGTGCCTACATGCTCAACCTGACCCCGCCCGAAATGACCGTCCTCATCGGCGGCCTGCGTTCCCTCGGGGCCAACTTCGGCGGCACCCGGCACGGCGTCCTCACCGACCGGCCCGGCGTGCTCACCAACGACTTCTTCACCAACCTGCTCTCCCCGGGCACCCGGTGGAAGGCGTCGGAGTCCGAGGAGCACGTGTACGAGATCCGCGACGTGGCCACCGATGAGGTGAAGTGGACGGCCACCGCGGTCGACCTCGTCTTCGGCTCCAACTCCCAGCTACGAGCACTCGCGGAGGTCTACGCCAGCCAGGACGCCCGCGACAAGTTCGTGACCGACTTCGTCGCAGCCTGGACCAAGGTCATGGAACTCGACCGGTTCGACCTCGCCTGACCGTCTCCATCCGACGAGCCCGGTTGAGTCACCGTGATCGACCGGGCTGGTCCACCGTCGGACCCGCGTCCCCTGGCCGGACTCCGGCCTGAACGGCTCCCGCCCTGGAGATCTACGCCTGCGGATACCCGTACGGACCATCAGGCAGGTTCCAGGCGATCGGCGAGGCGGCGGAGGGTGACCGCGAACCGGCCGCGGAGCCGCGGAAGAACGCGCCGGCGCGGGCGCGGCGGAATCATGCGTAACCGTGCGGCCTCGGCCCGCCGCTCCGCCAGGTCCGCGCGGGCGAGCCTTTCATGCATGTCATACATGAAGGCTCCTCAGGGTTCTTCGGGGAACGCGTGGTAGAAGACGAAGATCGGGCGGGTGTCCGGCGAAGCCTCGTTCGATTCGACACGCGACCTGGTCAGCTCGCACCACGGCTGCATCACGGCATTGAGCTGGTCTCCGAGCTGCGCCAACTCCTCCTTGGTCAGCCGCAGGTGGCGGCTGCTCCCGAAGGCCACGCCACGCCAGTCCTCGGGAAGCGTCATGTGAGTACGCTGGAAGTCGCGCAGCCGCTCGAACTGGTCGATCACCCACTGCGAAGTCCACGCCTGCACCACGGCCCTGGCTTCCGGGGCTTCGAAGTCCCTGTCCACTGCCAACCCGCCCATGACCGATCGCACCCAGCGCTCCCGGCTGTCCCGGGCGAGCTCCGGCACGTCCTCGACCAAGTCGTGCTTCTGCAGTTGCCGCAGGTGATAGCTCACCTGGCCGGGGTCGGCATCCATCCGCCTGGCGAGCTCACTCACCGTGACCGGGCCGATCTGGAAGAGGAGGCTGAAGAGCTTCATCCGAAACCGGCTGGTCAGCACCTTGAGCACGTCCGGGTCGTCGATCTGTCGCATGGCCACGACGGTAGGACCAGCAGGCGAAGATGCTCAAGACACCTACTGGATCTTGAAATCAAGGCGTCGAGGCCGTGACTGCTGTCTGGACGCAATGAAGATGACAGTGGGACCTGCTCCCGACCTGGGCGCTGTCACTTCGACGGGTATCGAAATACGGATGCTCGCGTCATCGACGTTGGCAGTACCGGGTCGAAGATCGATTCCTCTTGACCGGCCTCGGGCGGGGTCCTGGTCTTCGGCGGCACCACCACACGACCGGCCGCGACAGCGTCAGTCCTGGGCTCCGGTGTCAATGCCGCCGACGGTCAGGTCCGTCAGTGCCGCGATGGCCGCGGCGACGGTGGCACGCCCCCGGTTCAGCTCCGCGGCGATCGCCTCGGCCGCGCCCAGCACCCCGACACAGTGGAGCCGGAGGGCTTCCTGCGTGAGCCCGGAGTACGGCCGCAGGGCGGTGACCATCAGGTCCGTGTAGCCGTCGAGCAGCTCGCGCTCGATCTCCTCCATCTCCTGGCTCCCCTTGAGTGCGGCCGAGATGGCGGTCCACTCCGGCATGTCGGTGGCGCAGGCGAAGTAGGCGGCGCTCAGAACGCGGGCGATTTCGCGGGGGACGGCCGGGGCGTCACGCAGGGCCTCCTCCGAGGCGGCCCGGTGCCGCTCGTCGAGCCGCCGGTAGAGCGCGATCAGCAGGCCGGGGCGGGTGCCGAAGTGGTCGTAGACGATTGGCCTGCTCACTCCGGCGGCCTCCGCCAGGCTGAGCAGCGTGAGGCTGTCGGTGCCGTGGGCGCGCACGATCGCCATGGCGGTGTCGAGCAACTGCTCCCGCCTGGCCGGCTTGGACAGGCGAGTCGATCCCGTGGCCATCGTCCTCCCTTGCGTCGCCTCTCAGCTTAAGCTACAAAATGTAAGTTACAGAATGTAGGTTAGTGAGAGGACATCACCGTGGAGCACTCCGTACTGATCTTGGGTGGATCCGGCCAGGCGGGCGCGGGGACCGCGACCCTCCTGCGCCGGTGGTACCCGGAGCTGCCGCTGACGATCACGGGCCGCGATCTCGGCCGCGCCCGGCGGGTCGCCGACGAGCTCGGTGGCGCGGCAGCCGCGACCATCGATCTGCGGCGAGGCGACCTCGGCCTCCAGGAGACCGAGGGCTACTCGGCGGTCGTGGCAACGGTGTGGGACAGCCACCTGAACGGACTGCGTTTCGCACAGGACCGCGGCCTGCCGTACGTCGGCATCTCCAACGGCCTGGTCGACATCGGACCCGAGGTCGTCGCCGCCGGCTTGCGAGCCGACGCGACGCCGATCCTGCTGGCCAGCCACTGGTACGCGGGGCTCGTCGTCCTCGCGGCGCTCGACCTCGCCAGGGAGTTCGACCGGCTCGACACCATCGAGGTCAGCGGCGTGCTGGACGAACAGGACGGCGGCGGGCCCGCGGCCATGGCGGACATCGAACGCCTGCTGGCCGTCACCTCAGCGGGGCACGTCCGCCGCGACGGCGTCTTCCACTGGGTCAGCGGCCCCGACGCGGAGGTGGAGGTCACCGGCGTCGACGGCACCGTGCTGCCCGGCCAGATCGTTCCCATCCTCGACGTGCCGAGCCTGGCCCTTGCGACGGGCGCGCCCAACGTCCGCTTCGCGTTCGCGGTCGGCGAGTCGGTGGGCAGGCGGCGCGGCGGGCCCGCGTCCGCGGAGGTCAGGATCGACCTCGAAGGCGTGGACCGCGCGGGCGCGCCGCTCAGGACGAGCCGCTACCTCTTCCACCCAGAGGGGCAGCGCCCCCTGACGGCGCTCGGTGTCGCCCTCGGCGTCGAGCGACTGCTCGGCCTGCGCGGCGCCCCCGTGCCGCCCGGACTCCACACCCCCGAGGCGTTGATCGATCCCGGGTACGCGGCCGAGCGGATGGCGGAGATCGGCGCCACCTTCGTCGGCGCGCACGGCGATCGCTGACTGCGGCGATCGCTGACTGCGGCGATCGCCGGCTCCGGCTATCGAGAATCGCGGGCGGCGCGCCCGTGGCATCCGTTCCGCAGACCATCCGATCGGCCCCACGACGCGAACGCCTCCAGACGGGTGTCTCTGTCCGTTCTCCTCACCGCGAGCGGCAGCGTAGGAAAGTTCGGATGCGGCAGACCCGTCGAGCCATCGGCTGAGCGTGGTTGCGGCGTCGGTGATGTCGTCGGCGCCCATCCTCCGGCACGGAGCGGTTCCTCCCCGCTCTCGGAAGGCGGCGCAGTTGTTCGCTGAGTCATCAATGAGCAGCGCGTCTTGGAAGGACATGCCGTGCCGGCTCAGCCAGGGCCCGAAGAATCCGACGATACTTTCGCTCTTGAGTACTGTGACGTCGCTGGAACAGATCATGTCGTCGCAAAGGAGGCCCATTCGGCCATCCCCATGCCTGCGATCACCTGGGCGGAGGACACCTGACTCTTCATCCACGCGTGGGCCCCCTCGCCGGTGAAGATCCGCGCAAGGCTCTCCACGAGTTGTGAGTGAAGCGGATGCCGGGCGTTGTCTCGGATAGACGCCCAGAAAGGGTCACAAGAAGCACACCGTGCCAATCACCGAATACCACCCTGTCCGGGAACGGCACTTGCTTCATCGCTTCGGTTCCTCCCGTTGGCAAGCACGTTGCGGCGACTTCAGTGAGCCTGAACGCCGTGCGCTCGAAGCCGCGAGATGATCAGCTCCCGGAGTTCGCGTTCTTGAGCGGCGGCTTCGTGACGCCCGGTGCGATCGGCGGCTGCGGCCCAGCGTTCGAGGACATCGATCGTGAGAAGCCATTGAGCGATCGTGAGCTTGGGTTTCACGATCTCGTCCGGCGGCGGCCACGAACCGGAGCCCGGAACGCCCGGTGTCCAGTGGGCGATCTGATCCCAAGCGGCCCTTCGGATGCTGCGCGCGAGGTCGGCCCGGCGGCGATTGCCGTTCACCGTTTCGACGCTGGCGTCATTGTCCATGGATGCGTCGATGAGCCCCCACTGGCGGAGAGGCATCGCCATGATCAGGCCAGCACTCATGTCGGCATGGTGTCGAGATCATGAAAGGTGGTCAACGTGATCAGTAGGCCCCGGGTATGGCGGCGCCAAGGGCAGGGCGGCGCAGGTGCTGTGGGGTGATCATGACATTGGTGATCCGACTGGCAATTGCCAGGGCCGCCGGAATGGCGTTCTCGATGCGGTCATCGGCAGCTGGATCAATGCCGAGCTCACGAAGGTGCCGATTGAGCCGGTCCGGATCTGCGCCATGCCTTCGTCGGGGGAAGGTCGGGTCGATGTCGGTGAGGTATGCGCCGTCGACGGCGTAGGCAAGGCGGTGCCGGGCGGCGTAATCATGTCGCATTACCGCCACTGCCTGTCCGCCGTCGCGGGAAAGAGGGCAGAGGGCCTCCATATGCGAGGCTCGCCAGCCGCAGTCCTCGATGACGATCGTCCAGTCCTCGATTCGCCTCACGGTGATGATCTCCGGCCCTTCCGGCTGAGAGTAGTCCTCATCCGTGATGAGCCCGAATGTCGTCGTCTGGAGCTATCCGGCCACGCTCACTGACCGGATAGCCGTTCGCTCTCGCCCAGTCCCGGATCTGGGTGCGGCCGAGCTTGGGCGTCCGGTAGGTGACGCGGAGGGAAAGCCGTGACACAAGCGCTGGCCGGTGCCGCCACGGAGCAGCGGATCATGGACTATCTGGACCCGTGGACCGATGCGCGGGCTCGCCGCTCCTGGATGGCCATGGTGGGCGCAGCCGACAACCGCTACACGCGGGATCTCGTCCCCGCCCTGCGGCAGAACGCGACACCCAAGCTGCTGATCTGCGGTTCGCCTCGGAGATCCCGCATACCCGACTGATACGTATCCCGGATGCAGGACACCTCCCCACGGAAAACGCGCCGGGCCAGATCGCACGCGCACTCGTTGACTTCTTCACGGCATCGAGGCTGAGTGGGCGGTAGGTGAACCGCCGTCGGGTGCGGGCTGGTGACCGGCATGGTGGAGAGTTTCATGATCGCTTTTAGGGTGGTGATCTCGGGCATGGTGCCGGTCCGGGCGGCGGGGTCGACATGATCGAGGTGAGGGTGCGCACTCGGATGGGGTGCCGAATGCGAGGGTCTGGGCGATCATCCCGCCCAGCGAGGTGCCGACCAGGTGCGCGGGCTGCCATCCGAGGGCCCGGATAACGATGGCACCGGCGCTACGGGCAGCATAAGCAGCCCTGATAGTCCGTGCAGAAATCTTCGTTGGTGCTTAGCCCATGGGCAGAACAGAATGCCCACATGTCTGGTTCCACAGGCCCTCAGGCCGATGCCACACGTCATCCCCGCGAACATCTGACTGTGACGCCTTCTCCGGAAGCGTTCCGCCGGGCCAGAGCCGACGGAAATGAGCGCCTGCGCGGCAGCGGCTCGTTGTTCGAATCCTTCTTCGCGTTGGACGGAGCAGCGTACGCGCCCGGCGCCCTGCCCGTCTCGGTCAAGGAACTGCTCGGCCTCGTGGTGTCCGTGATGAAGGACTGCGAGGAATGCGTCTACTACCACCTCGAACGATGTGGCGAAGAGCGGGTCGCTCGTGACCAGGTGCTCGAGGCGCTGCAGATCGCCCTCATTGGAGGCGGGTCGGTCACCATTCCGCTCCTTCGCCGGGCCGTCTCTTACATGGAGAAGCTCCCGAACCTCGGCGATGGGAAAGCGTGAGTGAAGTTCAGCAGCACAACTTAGCGTGACGTTACGGCACCTTCCGTCACCATCGAATCTGCGACAGAGCCACTGACTACTGGACACACCTGGGGCGCCTGGTCGCGGTCACCGCCCGCGTGGACCGGATATCCGTGGACTGGATTGCTCAGTGTCCTGTATGGGTGGGGATGGTGAGGTTCACCTGACTCTCGGTACCGGGTTTGACGATCACGAATTGCCCCATCATGCCGGAGTCCTCGTGGCGGAGGATGTGGCAGTGGTACATGTACGGCGAGGCCGGGTCGGTGAAGCCGCCGAACTGGACCGCGAGCCGTACGACGCTCTTGGACGGCACGTAGACGGTGTCCTTGTAGCCGGTGGCGTAGGCGGGCGGCGCTGAGCCGCCCGTCTCCAGCACCTGGAAGGCGACCTCGTGAATGTGGAAGTTGTGGGAGTAGACGTTGTTCTCGATCTCCCAGATCTCGATGGCACCGGCGGGCACGACCTCGTCGATGCGCGCCATGTCCATCTCCTTGCCGTTGATGGCGTCGTGACCGCTGAGCCTGAAGCGCCGTACCTTCGCGCCGGCAGGGGCGGAGATGGGCGCCAGGGGTACCAGGCGGGCGGGGACGTCAGGAGCCGGCTTGAGATCGTCGGCGGCGATGAGCTTCAGCAGGTCGAAGTCGCCCTTGCCGATGTCGACGCCGTTGTCGGTGGTGCGCAGTACGACCTGCTCGCCGGGTGCGAAGGCCACGATGATCTCCGCGCGCTCGCCGGGGGTGAGTGAGAACGTCTCGACCTCGACCGGGGTACTGAGCAGGCCGCCGTCGTTGGCGATGACGTGGAAGCGGCGTTTGTCGGCGAAGGCCAGGTTGTACATGCGGGCGTTGGAGCCGTTGAGCACGCGAAAACGCACCCGCTCGGTGGTGACGGTCAGGTGGGGGTTGTAGGTGCCGTTGACGAGGATGTGGTCGCCCAGAATGCCGAAGGTGCCCTTGAGCGGGTCACCGTCGAAGGAGCCGTCGGCGGCGAACTTCTTGTCCTGCAGGATCAGCGGGAAGTCGTTGACACCGTAGTCGGCGGGCAGGTCGAGATCGTGGTCGTCGTCGAGGATGAACATTCCGGCCAGACCGCGGTAGACGTGCTGAGCCGTGGTGCCGTGGGGATGTGGGTGGTACCACGAGGTGGCGGCGGGCTGGTCGATCGTCCAGTGCGGCGTCCAGACGGTGCCTGGCTCGATGGGCTGGTGCGGGCCGCCGTCCATTCGGGCCGGCAGGCGCATACCGTGCCAGTGCACGGTGCTGACCTCGGGTAGCTGATTGCGTACGGCCATCTGGACCTTGTCGCCGCGGCCGGCGCGCAGTGTCGGACCGAGGAAGGTTCCGTTGAAGCCCCAGGTGGGTGTCTGTTTGCCGGCCAGGATCTGCGTCCGGCCCGCCTGCATGGACAGCTCGAAGCGCCGTACGCCGTCCTTGCCCGGCTCGGGGTGAAGCAGCGGGGGCACCCGCAGGGGATTGCCGAAATCGAGTGCGGCCGCCTGAGACGGGGAACTGGTGTCGGAATCGGAGCTACAGGCCGCTGCCAGGCTGGACAGGGCTGCGACTGTGAGGAACTTACGTCGATGCACGGTCGAAAACCTTAGCGATCTATCCCATTCGCTATGAATGGCGGGTTTGGCGACGGCCGATGCGGCGAGGCCGTGATGAGCAAGCAAGCGGAATCCGACAACCCAGCCTGAACACCGACGCGAGCACCGACAACAAGGTGCGAACGCCAGCAGCCGCAACTGCAACCGACACCGGATGTCCTTTCCAAGGGAATGGCGTTGCTCAGCCCGGTGGCAAGGAGACGCAGCACCTCCAGTTCCCGAGGTGTCAGCTCCGACAGCTCCCGGTGTACGGCTGGTCTGGCCTCCTCAGCGGCGGGCGAACCGCTCGACCAGGCGGCGTGTGATCGCCGCTAGACGTTAGCGGGGATCCGCTCGCGTGCTGGGGCTGGATCAGCGTGGTCTGGTGAGGTCCGGACTGATCCCAGGCAATCGCCCGCGCGGGTTTGTCGACTTGTTCAAGGACGCGGCGTCGTCGGACTTCGCGCTCATGCGATGAGCGGATCAGCCCCGCTGGCCGGGACGGTCCACGATCACTGATGCCAGCAGGGCCGTGCTCCACACCGCTCCCTTGCGGGCGACGGGTTCCGCCACGCCGGGCTGCATCTCATCCTGCAGCCAGACTTTCCGGCTGCCCAGGTAGCGGTAGGTGGCAGGATCCAAAATCTCGTATTTGCGGTAGGGCCGTGCATCGCCGGGTTGCTCCCGCCAGACGCCCAGCCCGCTGCGGCCGGCGGCGTCGCTCACGCCCTGCTCGATCTGGACGCCTGGGATGAGCGCGAGAGCACGGAACATGGCAGCCTCCAGTCGCGGGGGCATCGAGCCGTACTCCCTCAGGTAGAGCATGATCACGTTATACGCCCGAACGTCGTCGGGCACGACGGTCTTGGGCACCCCCTCCTCACGCGCTCCCTTGATCCAGTGGCGGTCACCCGTGACCTCGGCCAGCAGCTTCCTCGGGTCGGTCGGCAGTGCGCGGAGCTTGGCGTCGTACTGCTGCGGCGACAGCTCGTCGTCGCCCGGATCCAGGGGGTTACCCTCGGAGCCCACGTGCAGTCTTCCGTCCTCACCGAAGCCGGCGGCCTGCATGCCGTCATAGCGCATCCAGTGCTCACTGGTCTCGATCGTGTCCGAATTCGGCTGCTTGTCCAGGGTCTTGGTGTAGCGCCACTGCGTCGGCAGCGGCACCGGGGCGCTCTCGCGCCTGCTCGCCACCTCGGCGGCGCGGGCCAGCACCACACCGGAGTCAAGTTGGACGACCGAGGGGGTAGCCGCCGGCTCCTGAGTGGGAGATTGCGGCCGAAAAGTCGCCACGGCGACCGCGGTGGCGGCCCCCAACGCCCCAACCACGAGCAGACGACGCCCCAGTGCCCACCTGCGCCCCCGCATCCGCATCAGCAGCCGCCGCCGCTCCGGGATGATCCACTCCTCGCCGGGCTCGGGCACCTCGGTGCGCCACTCGCGCACCCATCGCAGCTCATCCATCCGAGGGCTCCTTTCGCATCATCGCAGGGTCGGAATCGCCGAGCGCCTGGCGTGTCCTGGCCCGGGCCCGGTTCAGGCGGGATCTGACGGTGCCGACCGGAATGTCCAGCGCGCGGGCCACGTCGTCATACGACATGTCGGCCCAGGCCACGAGTAACAACACCTCCCGGTCCCGGGGTGACAGCTCCATCAGAGCCGCCGCCAGTCCGGCCTGCTGCGCGGCAACCCGGTCGTCGACACGTTCGGCGTACGGCTCGACGATCTCGTCGACGCCGCTGCGGACCAACGCCCGGTAGAACCGGACCTCCACCCGCCGATGCCGGCTGACGAGCCGGGCGGCGATGCCGTACAGCCAAGGCCGCGCGTCAGAATGGCTCAGGTCGTAGCGGCCGCGACGCCGGAAAGCGGCCAAAAACGCGTCGGAGACGATGTCGTCGGCCAGGGAAGGACCCAGCCGCCGGGCAACATAGCGCCGCAACGCGGGTGCGTGCCTGTTGAACAGGTCGGCGAAGGCCTCCGGATCGTGCTCCGAGCGCCGTATCAGCTCGGCGTCATCGGCCCTGCCGGATTCGTCGGCGATCACATGCTGCTCCCGTCCCTACGTATCGATTCGCCAGCTTTCGCCCGGACGACCGACACAAGTTCACGTTATGAGATGTGATCTGTGTCACTTCACAGGCTCATCCAGCCTGGAGGCCGAAGCCGGCTGGTGGTTGAAGCGGAGGATCTGCGTCGCAACGCCGACTCTGCCGGCCTCGCCTGCGCGCCAGATTACGCTCCGCGTTCAACATGGAACTGGCGGGGGGAAGCGCCGCGCGAGCAGGTCGGCGTACAACCAGTGGACGGTCGTCCGGCGCCCGTCGAGCAGGCCCGCGGCGGCCAGCACGAACGCGCCCGAGCAGAGCGAAACGACCCGCGCCCCGGCCTCGTGGGCCGCCCGCACGGCCGCGACCAGGCCGGGCGGCTGGGCATCGTGCACGTCGGCGCACGCGGGAACGATCACGGTGTGCGCCGTGGCCAGCTCGTCCAGGCCGTGCACGGTGCCGGCCACGAAGCCCGCCCCGATCGTGGTGCGGCCAGGTTCGGCCGCGCACACCGTGGAGTCGTAGGGCCATGGGTCGGCCAGGTCGAGACGGGCCCGGCCGAAGACCTCGCACGGAATGGCGACCTCGAAGATCGGCACGTCGATCGACCCACGACGCGAACGACTCACCGGACGCCGGTGGCACCACCAACGCCAGCCGCCGTGGCCAGACCGCCGCCATCCCGGTTCGAACCTCTTGCCGTACCTGCCGCTACTGCCAACTTCGATGGCGCGCTTCCATGTCCACCTCCAGTTGCCGCGGCGGACTGTCGTCTTCAAAGCCGTCAGACAACTGCCCGGGAGCGGGAGGTGTGCTTGACGTATCAAATGAACAATCTTTAAATTCACTCATGGGTCGCATCCCCGGCGTCACCGCCGCCGAGACGCGTGAGCGGTTGTTGAAGGCGGCCGCCGAGGTGTTCGCCGCACGCGGGTACGACGGCACGCGCGTGGCCGACATCGCCGCCGCCGCCGGCGTGAGCAACGGCGCGCTGTACGCGCACTTCGGCTCCAAGGCCGAGCTGCTCGTCGCCGCGCTGCGCGCCCACGGGCGGCGGATACTGGCCGGGCTGTTCGCCGCCGACCCCGACAGGTCGGCCGCGGAGCTGCTCCTGGTTCTCGGGCGGCGGCTGCCGCACGCCCGCGAGGCGGCCGGTTACCTCGTCGTCGAGGCGCTGGTCGCGGCCAGGCGGGACGAGGACGTCGCCCGGCCGATGCGTGACTACGTGGGCGAGCGGGCCGACTGGATCGCCGAGCTGGTACGGGCGGGCCAGGGCGACGGGGAGCTGGACCCCGGGTTGTCGCCGGAGGCGCTGGCCCACTTCTGCCTGCTGCTGGCGATGGGCAGCGCGCTCATCACGCCCGACCTGCACGCCGTCGACGACGCCGAATGGTCGGCGCTGCTGACCCGCGTCGTGGCGGCCATCGCCCCACCGGACAGAGCGGAGGACCCGCAGTGAAAGTACAGATCGATCCCGGGCGCTGCCAGGGACACGGCCGCTGCTACGACCTGGCCCCGGGCCTGTTCGCCGAGGACGGCGAGGGCTACGGGCAGGTCGTCGGCGACGGCGTCGTGCCGCCGGGGGAGGAGCCGGAGGCGCGCCTGGCGGTGGCCAACTGCCCGGAACGGGCGATCGACCTCGTGGAGGAGGCGTGAGATGACCGTTGACGACCGTTTCAGCCAGGACTTCCGGGGCACGGGAGACGACCCGCCCCTCGGCACGCGCAACGAGATCGTCACCGGCCCGGTGTCCGACTGGGCGACCGACTTCTCCCACCTGGAGCCCGAGTGGGCCGCTGACCCGTACCCCATCCAGGACGAGCTGCGGCAGCGCTGCCCGATCGCGCACACCGACCGCTTCGGCGGGGGCTGGCTGCCGACCCGGCACGAGGACGTGGCGGCCATCGCGTACGACACCGAGCGCTTCTCCTCGCGCTCGATCATCATGAGCAACTTCCGGCCGCCCCGCGAGGTCGCGCCGATCGGCGGCTCGCCGCCGATCTCCTCCGACCCGCCGTTCCACCACGACGCGCGCAGGCTGCTGCTGCCGGCGTTCACCAAGACCGCCGTCGCCAGGCGGGAGGCGTCCACGCGGGCGCTCTGCCACGAGCTCATCGACGGGCTGGCCGGCCAGGACGTCGTGGACGCGGCCCGCGACTACGCCCAGCACATCCCGATGCGGGTCATCGCCGACATGCTCGGCTTCCCGCCCGAGGACGGGCCCCGCTTCCGCCAGTTCATCGAGAACGCGCTCGAAGGCGTGAACCGGCCGCCGGAGGAGCGGATGGAGGGGATGGAGCAGCTGTTCGACTACCTGCTCGTCCAGATCCGCGACCACGTGGACCACCCGCGCGACGACCTGACGACCTATCTAATCGACGCCGAGCTGTACGGGCGGAAGCTGGAGTCCTCGCACGTGGCGGGGACGATGGCGCTGCTGCTGATCGCCGGGATCGACACCACGTGGAGCGCGATCGGGGCGTCGCTGTGGCATCTGGCCAAGACGCCGCGCGACCGCGAGCGGCTGGTGGCCGAGCCCGAGCTGCTGCCGACCGCGATGGAGGAGCTCCTGCGGGCCTACGCGCCGGTCACCATGGCGCGGCTGGTCAAGGAGGACATGCGCTGGAACGGCGTCGACATGAAGGCCGACGACTGGGTCCTGCTGTCGTTCCCGGCGGCCAACCGCGACCCGGAGCAGTTCGACCGGGCCGGCGAGGTCGTCATCGACCGGGAGGTCAACCGGCACGCCGCCTTCGGCCTGGGCATCCACCGCTGCGTGGGCTCGCACCTGGCCCGCATGGAGCTGCGGATCGCCCTGGAGGTGTGGCTGGAGCGCATTCCTGTCTTCGGCCTCGACGACCCGGCGGCGGTCACCTGGGCCACGGGGCAGGTCCGCGGCCCGCGTACGCTCCCGATCCGCATCGGCTGACCCCGACACTTGATCATCTTCGGGGTGGCTCGCTAGGGTTGGGCGCCTTTGCCCGATGCGCTCGCCCCCCGAGGATGTCCCGTGCGCCGCTACCGTTTCGGCCGGATCGCCGCGCCGCTCGCCCTCGCCTACGCGGCCCTGGTCGTCGCGCTCGGCGTCGTGGCGCTGGTCACCCGTGACCCCGCGCTGCTGCGGCGGCTGGTCGCGGGGGAGTGGGACCCGCGCGAGGTTCCGTTCATGTGGTGGGTGGAGCTCCCCGTCGTGGCGGCCGGGCTGCTGCAGGGCTGGGCCTACTGGCAGGCGCTGCGCGGGCGCGCGGCCGGCACGCTGACCAGCAGGGGCAGGCGGGTCGCGCTGTTGCGCGCGGCCCTGTACGCCGGCGTCGTCCTGGTGCTGGTCGCCCGGCTCCCGATCCCGTACGCGTGGTGGACGGGCGTGCTCAGCGGCCTGCTCCAGCTGCTGGTCGTCTGGTTGTACCCGCTGGTCCTGGCCCCGGTGCTGCCGCGGGCGTGGCGGCTCGTCGCGCTCGTGGGCGGCACGCTCAGCGCCGTCTCGCTGATCGCCACCAGCGTCGCCTACTGGTTCGACCTGGCCGCCCTCATGCGCATCGGCTCGTTCGGCGGGCTGGACGAATTCGTCGGGCTCCTGTGGCTGGTGCCGGTCCTGGTGGGCCAGGCCAGGGATCCGCGCTGGAGCCGTACCACGGTGTGGATGGGCGCGGTCTCGGGGGTGATGTCGTTCGTGTCACCCTCGTCGTACTCGTACATGTCGGTGTTCGGCGAGGTCAACTACGCCCTGGTCTACCACATGCTCCTGGGCGCGGTGAGCGTCTTCGGCGTGGTGTGGGAGGCCCGCTCCGCCCACGAGCTGGCCAACCCGGTCCCGCGGGCGCCCCTGGTCCGGCCCGCGCCCGAGCGGGCGGCGGCGCGGCCCTGGCCGCTCGCGGCCGTGGCCGTCGCGCTCCCGCTCATCCCCGCGGCCGTCAACCTCGCGCAGGGCACGGTGCTGTGGATCGGCCCCAGGGGCGAGATCGAGAGGTTCCTGCGCGAGGAGACGGGCAGCGCCGCGATCATGACGTGGTTCGCCCTCGACGTGCTGGTCGGCGTGGGCGCGCCCGCCGTGCTGATCCTGGTCGCGGTCGTCCGCAGGACCCGGCCGCTGCTGCGCGTCACGACCAACGCTCTGGCGCTCGCCGCCGTGATCGGCGCCGTCTCCTTCTTCACGTACGAACCCGACCCGAACGAGGAGTCCCTCTACCGCGGGATGCTGATCTACCCGGAAGCGCTGCTGAGCAGGGGCGAGGACGGCGGGCTCCGGTCAGGGGTCTCGCCGCTGTGGTACGCCGCCGCCCTCGGCGCGTCCGCCCTCATCCTGACCTTCCTGTACGGCGCCGCCCCGAAGCGCCGCCCCCTGCACCACCTGCTGGCCGTGGCCGCGGCGTTGTGCGTCGTCCCGGCCGCGGACCTGGCACGCGGCCCCGTCACCACGGCCGAGGACTGCTCGCCGGACGATTCCTGGGCGTACGAGGAGGAGCCGCCGCCCCCGACGGGCGAGCGGGCGTTCGTGTGCGCCGTACGCACCGGCCGTACGTTCGCCTTCGCCGCCACCACCCCCGACCAGGTGCTGCTCGCCCACGGCCGCCGCCTGTGCGACGCCTATACCCGCGACGACCGGCGGGAGCTGGCCCGCCTGCGGGTGAACGCCGAGAGCCTGGCCTCGACGCTCGCCGGGATCTGTCCGCGCGCCGACGCGGCGGTCAAGGCCGAACGCGTCGCCGAGGACCGGGAGTTCGAGGAATGGGAGGCGGAGGAGCAGCGCAAATGCGATGCGGCCCCGCGCCACCGCCCCCTCGTCCCGCCCGCCCGATCCTCCGTGCTCAAGGAGCCCGAGTGGCCCGAGGGGGGCCTGGCGATGTACGAGGAGACCGACGACGGCGAGGACCCTGCCGAGGTCTACGCCAAAGCCGCGGACAACGGACTGGTCGCGAGCGGCCCCGGCCACCTGGTCGTGACGACCAACTCCGACCTCCACGTCTGCGTCACCCTCGAAACCTACACCCGCCGCCCGCCCGTGGAGACCAAGGGCTGGGACCACGTGGTGGAGGTCGGCTACCGGAGCTCGTCCGGGCGGATGGTGCTGTCGGACGGCCTCAGCGGCACCGAGCTGCCCGACCTGTCCCTTCATGGCCGCAAGGGCCACTACCGCATCCGGGTGCACTTCGCCTGGGTCCCCTGGAAGGGCGACAAGTACGGCACCCAGCGGTTGCTGATCATGGCCTATCCGGCGAACGGCGACAAGGTCGTCACCTACCGCAAGCCCGCCCGGTCACGCTGACGCGGGCTGGTGGCGGTGACCCCGCCACCAGCCCGGCACCCGGGTCACACCGTCGTGGTGAACGTGTGGGTCCCGGCGCCCACCTCCTGCGGGATGGCGCCCGGCAGGTCCACCTCGGCGACAGTCCCCGGGGGCACGGTCGCCGTGACCGTGAGCGTCTCGCCGTCCCGCTCCCACGAGACGGACGCGAGGCCGTACGGCGTGTCGAGGCGGGCCGAGGCGTGGGTGAGGTCGCCACCCGGCCGGGGCGCGACGCGCAGCCGGCGGTAGCCGGGGGCGGCCGGGGCGAGCCCGGCCACGGTGCGGTGCATCCAGTCGGCCACCGCGCCGAGCGCGTAGTGGTTGAAGGAGGTCATCTCACCGGGGTTGACCGAGCCGTCGGGCAGCAGGCTGTCCCAGCGCTCCCAGATCGTCGTGGCGCCCATCGTCACCGGGTACAGCCAGGACGGGCAGTTGCGCTGGAGCAGCAGCCGGTACGCCGTGTCGTACGCCCCGACCGAGCAGAGCGCGTCGCAGATGAGCGGCGTGCCGACGAACCCGGTGCCGATGCGGTGGTCGTCCTGGTCGACCAGTTCGACCAGGCGCCGCCCGGCCCGCTCCCGCTGCTCGGCCCCGTCCAGCAGGTCGTAGGTCAGGGCCAGGGCGTAGGCGGTCTGGGTGTCGCACGCCAGCCGCCCCGACGGGGTGACGAACTCCCGGCGGAACGCCTCGCGCACCTCCCGGGCCAGGGCCGCGTAGTGCGCGGCGTCGGAGTCGTGCCCCAGCAGGGCCGCCGTCTCGGCCAGGACCGCCGCGGTGTGGGCGTGGTAGGCGGTGGCGACGAGCGCGTGGTCGGTACGGGCCTTGCCGGGGTTGTCCGGCGGCGCGGCCGGGTCGAGCCAGTCGCCGAACTGGAAGCCCTCGTCCCAGAGGTGGTTCTCCCCGGCCAGCCCGGCCACCTGGTCCACCCACGCCTTCATGCTGGCGTACTGCCGGCCCAGCAGCCCGAGGTCGCCGAACCGCTGGTAGAGCGTCCACGGCACGAGCACCGCGGCATCGCCCCACGCGGCGGTGGGCGAGTTGCCGAACAGCAGCGGCACCCACGGCACGTAATGCGGCACGGTGCCCTCCTG
Source organism: Nonomuraea jabiensis (assembly GCF_014204795.1). Taxonomy (GTDB): domain Bacteria; phylum Actinomycetota; class Actinomycetes; order Streptosporangiales; family Streptosporangiaceae; genus Nonomuraea; species Nonomuraea jabiensis. Next base: position 6,302,750 of record NZ_JACHMB010000001.1, read on the forward strand.
GACCTGCTCGACGGCCAGGTCGGCGAGCCAGGACGACAGCGGGCCCGAGCAGTCGAACAGGAAGGCGGCGGCCGGCGCGAAGACCTGGATGTCGCCGGTCCAGCCGAGCCGCTCGTCGCGCTGGGGGCAGTCGGTGGGCAGGTCGACGTAGTTGCCGCGCATGCTCCACACGACGTTGTCGTGCAGCCGGGACAGCAGCGGGTCCGAGCAGGTGAAGTCACCGGTCCTGCGCATGTCGGTGTGGCAGACCACGGCCACGACGTCGGAGGCCGGGTCCAGCTCGCCGGGCCAGCCGTCCACCTGGGCGTAGCGGAAGCCGTGCGTGGTGAAGCGCGGCTCCCACTCCTCCGGCCCGTCGTCGCCGCGCAGCGTGTACTGGTCGAGCGCGGCGGCGTCGCGCAGCGGGCGGATGGCCAGCGCGCCGTTCTCCAGGACCTCGGCGTGCCGGAGCGTGACGGTGTGCCCGGCCGGGCCCTGGACGCGGATGCGCAGGCGGCCGGCGATGTTCTGGCCGAAGTCGAGGATCGTCTCCCCGTCCGGCCCGGTCAGCACCTCCACCGGCGCCAGCGTCTCGACGCGCCGGACCGGCGGGCCCGTCGGCGCGACGAGCAGGGCGGGGTCGTGCGGCAGGGCGTCGGCGGGCAGCCAGGCGGCGTCGTCGAAGCCGGGGCCCGACCAGCCGGACGGCAGCAGGCGGGCGTCGTACTTCTCGCCGTCGTACAGGCTGGCGGCGGTGACGGGCCCGCTCGCGCAGCGCCAGCTCCCGTCGGTGGTCAGCACGTCGGTGGTGCCGTCGGCGTAGGCGATCTCGAGCTGGGCGATGAGCGCGGTACGGTCGCCGTACAGGTCGGTCTTGCCGCCACGGAAGCCGATCCGGCCCCGGTACCAGCCGTCGGCGAGGGTGGCGCCGATGGCGTTGGCGCCCTCGGTCAGCAGGTCGGTGACGTCGTGCGTGCGGTAGCGCAGGCGGTGGCCGTAGCTGGTCCAGCCGGGCGCCAGGACGTCGTCGCCCACGACGCGGCCGTTGATCTCGGTCTCGTGGACGCCGTGGGCGGTGACGTACAGGCGGGCCCGCTCGATCGGGCCGCGGACGGTGAAGTCGCGGCGCAGCAGCAGCGCGGGGCCGTCGGGCAGGCCCAGCAGCTCCAGCGGCGGCGCCGCCGCGCCCGCCGTCCAGTCGGCCGGCTCCAGGAGGCCGGCCTCCGCCCACGACCAGGGGCTCCAGTCGCTGACCGAGCCGTCGCGGCCGTAGACGCGCACCCGGGCGCCGCGCCGTTCGCGCGAGCCGAGCTCGCCGCCCGGCCAGGGCACGAGCACCGACTCCGCCGACTCGACCCGGCCGGTGGCCGTGCCGTCGCTGAGCTCGATCTCGTACGCCTGCTGCCGCCAGCCGGGGAGTTCGGTGGCCACGGTCCACGACAGACGCGGAGCGCTTTCGCCGATGCCGAGGGGGTCGTGGTGGTGTTCGAAGACGGGCGCTTCGACATGCACGAGAGTCACGGGTCTCCTAGCCCTTGATGGCGCCGGCGGTCATGCCGGCGACGATCTTGCGATTGAAGAAGATGAAGAGCAGCAGCGGGGGGATCGTGATGAGCACGATGTCCATGAAGAGCAGGTTCCACTGGGTGTTGTACTGGCTCTGGAAGTTGTAGAGGGTGACCTGCACGGTGGCGTTGTCGTCGCCGGGGGTGAAGTACAGCGGGTTGACGAAGTCGTTGAAGATGGCCACCGACGTCGTCAGGACCACGGTGATGGTGACCGGCCGCAGCAGCGGGAAGATCACCCGGAAGAACAGGCCGAGCCCCGTGCAGCCGTCGATCTGCGCCGCCTCGTCCAGCTCGCGCGGGATGGCCGCGATGAACGCCCGGAACAGCAGCACCGAGTACGCCATGTGGAAGGCCACCTCGATGAGGATCAGCCCCGGCAGGGTCTTGAACAGGCCGAGCGCCTGCAGCAGCCAGATGGTGGGCACGATCGCGGGCGGGATGATCAGCCCGGTCAGCACCAGGAAGTTGGCCACCGAGCCGAGCCGGCTCGCACGGCGCTGCAGCACGAACGCGGCCATGGAGGCGAACACGACGATCAGCACGACCGACGCGACGGTCAGGACGGTGCTGTTGACGTAGGCGCGCAGCAGCACGTAGTCGCGGGCCTCGATCACGTCCACGAAGTTCTGCACGATCGGCCAGTTGGCCGGCCAGGCGAAGTCCAGGTCGGTGGCCTGCGTCTGGTCCTTGACCGCGGTCAGCAGCATGAGCGCGAACGGGATCAGGAAGATCACCCCGGCCAGCACCAGCGCGATCGCCTCGGCACTGAGCCTTCTCAGTGCGGTCATGCGGCCACCTGCCTTTTGCCGAGGAAGTAGTTGAGCGGGACGACGATGGCGGTGACGACGATGAACAGCAGCACGTTGCCGGCGGTGGACAGGCCGAAGAAGCCGGCCTGGTACTGCTTGTAGATGATCGAGGCGATGGTGTCGCTGGTGAAGCCGGGGCCGCCGCGGGTCATCGTCCAGATGAGGTCGAAGGAGCGCAGGCCGCCGATGAACGACAGGATGATCACGGAGTAGGTGGCGGGCCAGCTCAGGGGCAGCGTGACGTGCCGGAAGCGGTGCCAGGCCCCGCCGCCGTCCACGGCGACGGCCTGGTAGTAGTCGCGGGGGATGGACAGGATGCCGGCGATGTAGATGACGGTGGCGATGCCGACGCCCTTCCACACGTCGACGAGGGCGACCGACAGCAGCGCGGTGTTGGCGTCGCCGAGCCAGTCGGGGCCGTCGATGCCGATCACGGCCAGGGCCTTGTTGACCAGGCCGGTGTCGGGCCTGAGCAGGGCGCTGAAGGTGATGCCGACCGCGACCGTGGAGACCAGGACGGGGAAGAAGACCACCGAGCGCAGGAATCCGCGCAGCCGCAGCTTGCCGGTGAGCAGCACGCCGAGGAGCAGGCCGAGGACCACCTTCAGGCCGCTGGTGACGACGGCGTAGAAGAGGGTGTTGGCGAAGCCGATGCGCAGGTTCTGCTCGGACAGGAAGTCGCGGAAGTTGTCCAGGCCCACGAAGGTGCTGTCGAACAGGGTCCAGCGGGTCAGCGCGAAGTAGAAGGCCATCACCGTCGGCACCAGGAAGATCACCAGGTAGACGACGGCGGCCGGCAGGTACAGCGCGTACGGGTAGGCCGACTTGCGCTTGGCCGGACCGGCGGGCGGCCGCGTGAGTGCCGGGCCGGGCCCCGTGCGGGGCCCGGCGTCCTGCCTGGTCACCACCCCGCGAGCCCCAACTGCTTGGCCTGCTTCTCCACGTCCTTGTCGTACTGGGCGGCCCCCTCCGCGGCCGGCGTCAGCCCGGAGCCGACGGCGACGGTGATCTGCTCCAGCGACGGGCCCTTGACCGGGGACAGGAACTCCAGGGCGGGCGCGGTGGCGCTCTTGTCGATGTACGCCTGCAGGTCCTTGGCCACCTGCACGGCGTCGTCCGGCAGCTTGGCGCCCGTGATGCGGTACGGCCCCGACGGCTGCACGACCTTGCTGACCGCCTCGGTCGCGGCCGGCGAGGCGACGAAGGCCAGGAACTTCTTGGCCGCGTCCAGGTTCTTGGTGGTCTTGGGGATGTAGACGCCGCCCGGCTCCCAGAGGGTGGCGCCGTTCTTGGCCGGGTCGGTGCCCGGGATGCCGAAGAAGCCGACGTCGGTGGCCGCCTGCGGCATCGAGTCCACCAGCGGCGGGACCTGGGCGCTGAGCATCGGATAGTGCGCGCCCTTGCCCTCGACCAGCATCTTCATGCCCTGGTCGGCGGTCGCCGAGCCGAAGCCCTCGTTGAGGTAGCCCTTGGCCTTGACATCGGCCAGGTGCTGGAACCCGGCCAGCGCCGCCGGCGTGGTGGCGAACTTGGCCTTGCCCGCGGTGTAGTCGGCGGCGAAGTTCGGGACGGCGGCCTGCACGTTGTAGAAGTCGCCGAGCACGAACAGCTGCGAGGTCCAGGTGTCCTTGAACGTCGAGATCACCGGCGCGATCCCGGCCGCCTTGATCTTCTCGTTGTTGGCCATGAACTCGTCCCACGTCTTCGGGACCTGCAGGCCGAGCTTCTCGTAGACCTTGCGGTTGTAGAGGATGCCGCCGCCCAGGGCGGTGCCGGAAGGCACGCCGAACACGTGGTCGCCCTGGCTCACCACCGGCAGGAAGTCCTTCTGGACGTTCTTGATCACCGGGTCGCCGGCCAGGTCGACCAGGGTCTGCGCCGGGTTGAGCGCCTGCAGCAGCGATCCGGAGTTGTACGCGAACACGTCCGTCATGTCGCCCGTCGAGAGCCTGGTCTTGACGATGTTGTCGCCCTCGCTGCCGGGCGGTCGCGTCTCCGTCTCGATCTTGATCTTGGGGTTGGCCTTCATGAAGGCTTCCGTCATGGCCTTGGCCGTGTCGACCGAGCCCTGGCCGTTGTCCACGAGGTACTTCAGGGTGACCGTGCCGTCGGCTGCCGGCTCGGCGCCCGAGCCCGAGCCGCAGGAGGTCAGGGCCGTCATCGTGAGAACGGCCAGAGCCGCTCCCAGCGCGCGGTGAGAGGTCTTCACAACGCCCCTCCGGGTCCGTTGAATCGTTTTAACGCCCCCCGATGCGAGTTAACGTAAGCGTTACAGGGCATGGTGGTCAAGGCTCGATTTGAGGAACGGTCCCCAATCGTGATCCACGTGGGACGGATGGACCTCTGGTTGTCCGATCTCTTGAATGGGTAACGTTATTCATCGCGGAACCGGCCCGGAGCTCGTACAATCGGGTCGCGTCGAGTCGAACGGGGTGCGTCACATGGTCACGCGCGACGGGCGGCGACGGGTGACGATCACCGATGTGGCGAGCCACGCCCGGGTCTCCACCACCGCCGTGTCGAAGGTGCTGCGCAACGCCTACGGGGTCAGCGAGGCGATGCGCGCCAAAGTGCAGGCCGCCATCGACGAGCTCGGCTACCGGCCGCAGGCCGCGGCCCGGGCGATGCGGGGGCGCACGTTCACGTTCGGCGTGGTGCTGCCGCACATCAGGAACCCGTTCTTCGCCGACATCCTCGACGGCTTCGACGAGCAGATCGCGGGCGCCGGCTACCAGGCCATCATCGTCCAGGGCAGCGGCAGGGACGCCGAGGCCGAGGTCCGCGCCATCGACGCCCTGGTGGACCGGCAGGTGGACGGCATCCTCGTCGTCGCCGCCGTCGTCCCCAGGGCCCGCCTCGAAGAGATGGCCAGGAACACGCCCACGGTCGTGCTCGGCCGCCACGACCGCTCGGCGGTCTACGACTCCGTGCTCGACGACGACGAGGCGGGGGCCGAGCTCGCCGTCGAGCATCTCATCGCGCTCGGCCACCGCCGCATCGCGCACATCACGCAGAAGGATGTCGGGACCGTCCGCTCCGTGACGCTGCTGCACACCATCAGGGCCAGGGCGTACGAGCGGGTGATGGCCGAGCACGGCCTGGCCGAGCACATCGCTCTCGCCGCCACCGCCTACACCGAGGAGGGCGGCCACCAGGGGACGCGCGAGCTGCTGGCCCGCACGCCCCGGCCCACCGCCATCTTCGCCGGCGCCGACCAGGCCGCCTTCGGCGCGCTCGCGGCCATCCACGAGGCCGGGCTGGCCGTCCCCGGCGACGTCTCCGTGGTCGGCTACGACAACGCCCGCGCGGCGGCCCTGTCACACATCTCGCTGACCAGCGTGGATCAGGACGGGGTCATCATGGGCAAGACGGCGGGGCGGCTGCTGCTGGAGCGGATCGAGGGCCGCACGACCGCCGTGCGCTTCTCCGTCACCCCCACCCTGGTGACCCGCCGCTCCACCGCCCCGCCCGCCTGAGGTCCCGGTCGTCAGAAGGAGTACGGGCCGAAGCGGCCCCAGGCCACCACGGCGGCCAGCACGAGGAGCACCGCGTTGATGACGATCCCCTGGTACTCCTTGCGCCGGGCGTGCGTGACCGCGGCCCCGATCATGACGATGACCAGGCCGGCGGCGGCCAGCGGGGTCAGCGCCGGGACGATGCCCAGCGCCGCGGGCAGGACGAGCCCGATGGCGGCCAGCAGCTCCAGGGCGCCGATGCCCTTGACGGCGCCCGCGGAGAAGTCCTCCGTCCAGGCCAGGCCGGACGCGGCCAGCTTCTCCTTCGGCTGGGACAGCTTCATCAGGCCGGCGCCGAGAAAGGCCAGGGCGAGTAGGCCGGCGATGATCCACAGAGCGACGTTCATCGGGAGTCCGATCGATTGCGGGATGACTTAAAGCTTCAACCGGAATGTACGCAGGGCGCACTTGAAGCGTCAAGCGTCAATGGAGGCGTGATCACTTGACCCGTCAAGTTAGAGTGGAGAACATGGAGCACCCGCAGGAGCCGCGCTGGCTGACCCCCGAGGAGATGGAGAGCTGGCTGGCGCTGGTCAGCGTGCTGATCAAGTTGCCGGCCGCGCTGGACGGGCAGTTGCTGCGCGACGCCGGGGTCAGCCACTTCGAATATCAGGTGCTGGCGGGGCTGTCGATGACGCCCGAGCGCACCATGCGCATGAGCGACCTGGCGATGATCTCGGAGGGGTCGCTGTCCCGCCTGTCCCACGTCGTCAACCGGCTGGAGAAGCGCGGCTGGGTGCGCCGCGCCCCGGACCCGGACGACGGCCGCTACACCCTGGCCATCCTCACCGAGGAGGGCTGGGAGAAGGTCGTCGAGACCGCCCCCGGGCACGTCGAGGCCGTACGCGGCTTCGTCTTCGACGCCCTCACCAAGGCGCAGATCCGGCAGCTGCGCGAGATCGGCCGCCGCATCACCCACGCCATCGACCCCGGCGACAGCTGCCTCGACCGGCACCCGGCCACCGCGCGCCCGGAGCCCGACCCCGACCCCACCCTCAACCGGGAGCCCTCATGACGTCCATCCTCAACCCGGACATCCCCGCCGGAGCCTACGACGCGTTCCTGCCCGGCGCGCTGCCCCGGGCGCGTGCCCAGCGCCCCTGGACGCCCGCCGACGGCCCGCTCCCCGCCCTGTACATCAGCCACGGGGCGCCCCCGCTCTTCGACGACGGGCCCTGGATCGGCGAGCTGTTCGCCTGGGCGCAGTCGCTGCCCAAGCCCAGGAGCGTCCTCATCGTCTCCGCCCACTGGGAGGCCGCGCCGCTGGCCCTGTCCGCGCCCGCCGCCGGCACCCCGCTGGTGTACGACTTCGGCGGCTTCCACCCGCGCTACTACGCCATGACGTACGACACCCCCGACGCCGGCGCGCTCGCCCGGCGGGTGGCCGCGATGATGCCCGACGGCGAGCCGGTCCACCAGCACCCCAGCCGCGGCCTGGACCACGGGGCGTGGGTGCCGCTGATGGCCATGTACCCGCTGGGCGACATCCCGGTGCTGCAGCTCAGCATGCCGACCCACGATCCCGGCCGGCTGCTGGAGCTCGGGGCGCGGCTGGCCCCGCTGCGGGAGGAGGGCGTGCTGGTGATCGGCTCGGGGTTCATGACGCACGGGCTCCCGTTCGTCACCCCGGAGATGCTCCACCAGGGGGCCGTCCCCGCCTGGTCCTCCGACTTCGACGCCTGGGCGGCCGACGCCCTGGCCAGGGGCGACGTGGGGGAGCTGGCGGCGTTCCGGACCCGCGCGCCCGGCATGCCGTACGCCCATCCGACCGTCGACCACTACATCCCGCTGTTCGTCACGCTGGGGGCGAGCGGCCGGGTGGACCAGCCGGTGACGACGGTCATCGACGGATACATGATCGGATTCTCCAAGCGGTCCTTCCAGACGGTGGCGTAGCGCCGATACGTACGGCAAGAATCCAGAAAGTTTCGGTCAGCGTGACGGCGGCGCGGTGCTGGCCCGGACGATCAGCTCGGTGCCCAGCTCGACCCGGGTCTGCGCCAGCGGCTCGCCCTGCGCGAGCTTCATGAGCATGGCGGTGGCCGTGGCGGCCATCTCGGTGAGCGGCTGGCGGACCGTGGTCAGCGGCGGGACCGCCCACTGCACCGAGGGCAGGTCGTCGAAGCCGACGACGCTCAGGTCACCGGGGATGCGCAGGCCCAGCTCGTAGGCGGCGCGATAGACGCCGACGGCCTGCCCGTCGTTGCAGGCGAAGATCGCGGTCGGCGGGTCGGGCAGGCGCAGCAGCCGGTGGGCCTGGGCCAGCCCGCCCTCGATGAGGAAGTCGCCCGAGCCGATCAGCCCGGGGTCGGCGGGCACCCCGGCCAGGTCGAGCGCGGTGCGGTAGCCGTCGAGGCGGGCCCGGCTGGACAGGGCCCAGTCGGGGCCGGTGATGACGGCGATGCGGCGATGACCGAGGTCGATCAGGTGGCGGGTGGCCGACAGGCCGCCGCTCCAGTTGCCCGCGCCGACCGAGGGGACGCCGGGGCCGGGATCGCCTGACGGGTCGAGCAGGACGATGGGGATGTCGCGGGTGACGAGCTGGTCGCGCTGCTCCTCGGTCAGTCCGGAGAACACCGCGATCACGCCCGACGGGCGGCGGCTCAGCACGCCTTCGATCCAGCCGTGCCCGGGGCCGGAGCGCTGCTGCATGTCGGAGATCACCACGGCCAGGTGATGCTCGCGGGCGACCTGGTCGACCCCCTTGATCATCTCGATCGGATAGTCGCCTCCCAGAGCGTGGAACACCACCTCCACCAGGGCGGACGCGGTGACGCGCCGGCGCTGCCGGCGGTAGCCGTGGCGGCGGATGAGGCCCTCGACGAGGGCGCGCGTCTCGGGGGCGACCTCGGAGCGGCCGTTGACCACCTTGGAGACGGTCGCGGTGGACACGCCGGCCAGCTCGGCGAGCTGCGTGATGGTCAGCGGCTGGGGCGTGGCGGACGGCTCCTCGGTGGCGGTCATGGCCGCAGTCTAACGAAAAGTTTTCGGAGGCTGGAACCGATTGTTTCGGCCTTCTTACGTGGAGGTTCTTGACGGGTTTCGGGAATCAGACCTAGAGTCCCGGCTTAACGATCGGACCTTGGACCGAAACTTTCCGACGCGCTGGCGAACCCCCCATTCGAAGGAGCGCGGCATGCATCGACCTGTCTCCGAACGCGGCGTGACGGCCGCGCCCGCCTACTACGTCCTGGCCACAGCGCTCCGCTCCTGAGCGCCGGACCCACCGAAAGAGACCGACGTGAAGATCCGCAACGTAACCCCGGTCGTGCTCGCCGCGGCCCTCGCCCTGTCCACGGCCGCCTGCGGTGGCGGCGGTGGCGGCACCCCGTCCCAGCCGTCGGGCGGCGACAGCAAGTCGTTCGAGTTCTGGTCGTTCTCCGGGATCGACCAGAAGGCCTCGGTCGATGAGTACCAGAAGGTCAACCCGGGCGTGCAGGTCAAGCTCACCGAGGTGGGCAGTTCGACCGAGACGGCGCAGGCGCTGACCACGGCGCTGGCCGGTGGCAAGGTGCCCGACCTCGTGCTCATCCAGGGGGACGACCTGCCGAAGTTCGTGCAGCAGCCGCAGAACTTCTACGACCTGCGGCAGCTCGGCGCGGACAAGATCAAGGGCGACTACCTGGACTGGGTGATCAGCCAGCCCACCGCCAAGGACGGCTCGATCATCGGCATCCCGACGGACGTGGGCGGCATGGCCGTGGCCTACCGGACGGACCTGTTCAAGGAGGCCGGACTGCCGACCGACCGCGAGGAGGTGAGCAAGCTCTGGCCCACCTGGGACGCGTTCATCGAGACCGGCAAGAAGTATGTCGCCAAGACCGGCAAGGCGTTCGTGGACAACGCGTCCACCAGCGTGTTCTACCAGGCGGTCAACCAGGGGCCGCAGAAGTACTACGACCCGTCCGGCAACGTGGTCTACAGCACCAGCCCGCAGGTCAAGACGGCCTTCGACCTGGCGCTCAAGGCCATGCAGGCCGGGATCACGGCCAAGCAGAGCTCGTTCACCGACGGGTGGAGCGCGGGCATGAGCAAGGGGCAGTTCGCGGTGATCTCCGCGCCGTCGTGGATGCTGGGCTCGATCCGCAGGACCGCCCCCGACACCAAGGGCAAGTGGGACATCGCCACGATCCCCGGCGGGGCCGGCAACTGGGGCGGCAGCTACCTGGCCATCCCCAAGGGCGCCAAGAACGCCAAGGCCGCCTGGGACTACATCTCCAAGATGCAGTCGCCGCAGGGCCAGCTCGCGCACTTCCTGAACGCCGGCTCGCTGCCCACGACCCCGTCGGTGTACAAGGACCCCAAGCTGACCGGGAAGAAGGACGAGTTCTTCTCCGGCGCGCCGATCGGGAAGATCTACACCGACTCCCTGCTCGGGCTCAAGCCGTTCTACATCGGCCCCGACAGCTCGGCCATCGGCCAGGAGCTCCAGAACGCCCTCAACAACGTCGAGCTGGGCAAGGGTGACGCCGCCAAGGCCTGGGACACGGCGCTGGCCAACATCAAGACGGCGATCGGCAAGTGACCGCCACACTCGAAAAGGTCGCGGGGACGCCCGCGCCCGCGCTCACGACACGGGTGCGGCAGAGCCTCGGGGAGCGCATCGCCCCCTACGCCTACATCGCGCCGTTCTTCCTGCTCTTCGCGGTGTTCGGGCTCGTCCCCCTGCTGTTCACGTTCTACGTCGCGCTGTTCGACTGGAACCCCATCGGCGAGCACGTCTTCATCGGCTTCGACAACTTCAGCCGCCTGTTCGGCGACCCCCGGTTCTGGAACGCCCTCCGGAACACCATCAGCATCTGGGTGTTGTCCACCGTCCCGCAGCTGGTGATCGCGCTGGGCGTGGCGCACCTGCTCAACCAGGCCCGGCTGCGGCTGGCGGTGTTCTTCCGGATGTCGATGCTGGTGCCGTACATCACCTCGGTGGCGGCCACCGCGATCGTCTTCGCCCAGATGTTCGACCGTGACTACGGCCTGCTCAACTGGCTGCTGGGCTTCGCCGGCATCGGGCCGATCGACTTCAAGCAGTCGGTGTGGGGCAGCCACCTGCTGATCGCCGTCATGGTGACGTGGCGCTGGTTCGGCTACACGACGCTGCTCTACCTGGCCTCGCTGCAGGCGATCCCGCGTGCGATCTACGAGGCGGCGGCGGTGGACGGCGCGGGCGGGTGGAAGCAGTTCCGCCACATCTCGATCCCGTCGCTGCGGCCGGTCATCGTCTTCACGGTCGTGACCTCGACGATCGGCGGCCTGCAGATCTTCACCGAGCCCCTGCTGATGGGCCGCTCCTCGTACACCTGCGGGCCGATCCGGCAGTGTCAGACTCTCACGTTGTTCCTGTACGAGCAGGGCTTCGGCCAGTTCCAGTTCGGCTACGGCGCGGCCATCGGCGTGGCGCTGTTCGTCCTGATCATCGCCGTCGCCACGCTCAACTACTTCCTGTCCACCCGCACCCGCCGGAGCAATCATGAATGACCGGGTCCGCTGGTGGGCCTACCTGCTGCTCGGCCTCGCCGCGCTCGCCTGCCTGTTCCCGCTGTACTGGATGTTCGTGGTGGCCACCACCGACTCGGCGACCGCCACCCAGCTGCCGCCCGAGATCGTGCCGGGCGGCAACTTCTTCCACCTGGCCGGGCTGGTGTTCTCGACGGTGCCGTTCGTGCGCTCGATCGTCAACAGCCTGATCGTGGCCGGGACGATCGGCCTCGGGCACGCGGTGCTCTGCTCGTTGGCCGGGTTCGCCTTCGCCAAGCTGCGCTTCCCCGGCCGCAACGTGCTCTTCCTGATCGTCGTGCTCACCATGACCGTGCCCACGCAGCTCGCGGTCATCCCGCAGTACATGATCATCTCCTCCCTGGACTGGGTGGACACGTTGCAGGCCCTCATCGTGCCCGGCCTGGCCAGCGCGTTCGGCATCTTCTGGATGCGCCAGCACCTGTCCTCGACGATCAGCGACGAGATCCTGCAGGCGGCCCGCATCGACGGGGCGAACACCTGGCAGATCTTCTGGCGCATCGCGTTCCCGCTGGTGCGGCCGGCCGCGTTCGTGCTCGGGCTGCTCGGCTTCGTCACCGCGTGGAACGACTTCCTGTGGCCGTTCATCGTGCTGAAGTCACCCGAGATGTACACCGCGCAGATCGCCATCAAGGCCCTGCAGAACAGCCTCGACATCGACCTCGGCCTGGCCATGTCGGGCTCTTTCCTGGCCACCCTGCCCCTGCTGGTGCTGTTCGTGTTCGTCGGCAGGCGGATGGTGGCGGGGATCATGGACGGCGCCTTCAAGGGCTGAGAACTCAGATTAAGGAAGTCATGACATTCGTGAATGAGCCGTGGCGTGACCGCGGCCGCCCGTCCGCCGAACGCGTCGAGGCCCTGCTGGCCGAGATGACGCTGGAGGAGAAGGTCGCGCAGCTCGGCTCGGTGTGGATCCAGACCGACGACCCCGGCAACGTCGCGCCCCTGCAGGACCGCTTCGCCGCGGTGGAGGGGCTGGAGGAGCGGCTGCGCGACGGGGTCGGGCACCTCACCCGCGTGTACGGCACCGCGCCGCTGTCCGCGGCCGAGGGCGCGGCCCGGCTGCGGGAGCTGCAGGAGCTCGTGGTGACCTCGAACCGGCTCGGGGTGCCTGCGATCGCTCATGAGGAGTGCCTGACCGGGTTCGCGACGTTCGGGGCGACCGCGTACCCGACGCCGCTGGCCTGGGCGGCGACGTTCGACCCCGGTCTCGTCGAGCGCATGGCGGCGGCGATCGGTGATGATCTGCGGGCCGCGGGTGTGCACCAGGGCCTGTCGCCGGTACTCGACGTCGTACGCGACTACCGCTGGGGGCGGGTCGAGGAGACGCTGGGCGAGGACCCGTACCTGGTGGGCAAGATCGGCGCGGCCTACGTGCGCGGGCTGGAGGGCGCCGGGGTCATCGCCACCTTGAAGCACTTCGCCGGATACGCGGCCTCGCGCGCGGCCCGCAACCACGCGCCCGTGAGCATCGGGCCGCGCGAGCTCGCCGACGTGATCCTGCCGCCGTTCGAGGTCGCGCTGCGCGAGGGCGGCGCCCGTTCGGTGATGAACTCCTACACCGACCTCGACGGCGTCCCGGCCGCCGCCAGCGCGGACCTGCTGCGGCGGGTGCTGCGGGACGAGTGGGGGTTCGAGGGGACCGTGGTGTCGGACTACTGGTCCGTCCCGTTCCTCGCGTCCATGCACCGGGTGGCCGAGGACGTCGCGGCGGCGGGCGCGATCGCGCTGTCGGCCGGGATCGACGTGGAGCTCCCCGACACCCGCGGGTACGGCCGCAACCTGGTCGAGCAGGTGAAGGCCGGCCACGTCGACGAGGCGCTGGTGGACGAGTCGGTACGCCGCGTGCTCCGGCAGAAGATCGACCTCGGCCTGCTGGACGACGCCCCGCTCGTCCCGGACGGCGCCGAGGACGTGGACCTGGACAGCGCGCGCAATCGGGAGCTGGCCGCCGAGGTCGCGGAACGTTCCATCGTGCTGCTGGCCAACACCGGCCGGGCCCTGCCCGTCGACCCGCTCGTGACCCGGCGGCTGGCGGTCATCGGGCCGTGCGCCGGCGACCCGCGTACCCTCATGGGCTGCTACTCCTTCCCCAACCACGTGCTCGACCGCTTCCCCGAGCGCGGCATGGGCCTGCCGGTCGCCTCGATCCTGGAGGGGCTGACGGCCGAGTTCCCCCACGCCGACGTGCGCCACTGCCTCGGCGCCGAGGTGTCGGGCGACGACGCGTCGGGGATCCCCGAGGCCGCCGGGGTCGCCGCCCAGGCCGACCTCGTGCTGCTGTTCGTCGGGGACCGGGCCGGGATGTTCGGCGGCGGCACGTCGGGCGAGGGCTGCGACGCGGCCGACCTGCGGCTGCCCGGCCGCCAGGCCGACCTGGTCGAGGCGGTCCTGGCGACGGGCACGCCGACCGTGCTGGTCGTGGTGTCGGGGCGGCCTTACGCGCTCGGCGCCTACCAGGACCGGGTGGCCGCGCTGGTCCAGGCGTTCTTCCCCGGGGTCGAGGGCGCGGCCGCGGTCGCCGGCGTGCTCAGCGGCCGGGTCAACCCGTCCGGGCGGCTGCCCGTGCAGATCCCGCACTCGCCGTTCGTCAACCCGTCCACCTACCTCCAGCCGCCTCTGGGGAGGAAGGCGGAGGGCATCACGGTGCTCGACCCGACGCCGGCCTTCCCCTTCGGGCACGGGCTGTCGTACGCGGCGATCACGTACGAGGCCATGCGGACGTCGCAGGCGGAATACGGCACGGACGGCACGGTCGAGGTGCGGGTGAGCGTGCGCAACGACGGTGACCGGCGCGCCGAGGAGGTCGTGCAGCTCTACGCCACCGACCCGGTGGCCCAGGTCGCCCGGCCCGCCCAGTGGCTGGTCGGCTTCGCCCGCGTGCCCCTGGAGGCGGGGGAGAGCCGCGAGGTGGCCTTCGAGGTGCCCGCCGAGGCGTTCTCGTTCACCGGGCTCGGCGGGCGGCGGCTCGTCGAACCGGGGGAGATCGTGCTGTCCTGCGGGCCGTCGGCCGCCGACCTGCCGCTGAGCGCGTCGATCCGGCTGGTCGGCCATCCGGGGAAGGAGTTCTGAACGTGCGTACGTACGGGAACCCCGTCGTCGCCGGGTTCCACCCGGACCCCAGCGTGTGCCGGGTCGGTGACGACTACTACCTGGTGTGCTCCAGCTTCGAGTATTTCCCGGGCGTCCCGATCTTCCACAGCCGCGACCTCGTGCACTGGCGCCAGATCGGCAACGTCCTCGACCGGCCCTCGCAGCTGAACCTGCCGCCGGACGTGCCCGCCTCCGGCGGCGTCTACGCGCCCACCATCCGCCACCACGACGGGCGCTTCTACGTGATCACCACCAACGTGAGGGCCGGCGGCAACTTCATCGTCACCGCCGAACGCCCCGAGGGCCCCTGGTCCGACCCGGTCTGGATCGACCTGCCCGGCATCGACCCCGACCTGACCTGGGACGAGGACGGCGCCTGCTGGTGCGCCTTCTCCGGCACGCAGGTGGCGCGGATCGATCCCGCCGAGGGGAAGGTGCTGGAGGGGCCGTACCAGGTCTGGTCCGGCACCGGCGGGAAATATCCGGAGGCGCCGCACCTCTACGAGGTGGACGGCTGGTGGTACCTGCTCATGTCCGAAGGCGGGACCGAGCGCGGCCACGCCGTCTCGATCGCCCGCGCCCGCACGCCGCGCGGCCCGTTCGAGCCCGGCCCGGTCAACCCGATCCTGACGCACCGCGGCACCGACCGGCCCATCCAGAGCACCGGCCACGCCGACCTCGTGCAGGCCGCCGACGGGACCTGGTGGATGGTCCTGCTCGGCACCCGCCCGCGCGGCTACACCCCCGAGTACCAGGTCCTCGGGCGGGAGACGTTCCTCACGCCCGTACGGTGGGAGGACGGCTGGCCGGTCGTGGGCCCCGTCGAGGAACGCCACCCGGCGCCCGCCGCCTGGCACCCGCTCCCGCCCGAGCCCTCCCGCGACGACTTCGACGAGCCCTCGCTACGGCCCTGCTGGATCTCGCCGCGCGGCCGCCCGGACGGCTCCTGGTCGCTGACCGAGCGGCCCGGCCGGCTGACCCTGCACGCCACCGGCCCGACCCTCGACCGTCCCGGCCACACCTTCGTCGGCCGCCGCCAGCAGCACCACGACTGCCGCGTCACCGCCCTGCTGGAGCCGGGCGCGGGCACGGCCGGGGTGTCGGTCCGGATGGACGAGGCCCACCACTACGACCTGGAGGTCCAAGGGGGGATGGTGCGGGTGGTCGCGCGCATCGGCCCGCTCCGGCAGTGCCTGGCCGAGCGGCCGGTGCCGGCGGGGCCGCTCACGCTCGCCCTCGACCTCCGCACCCGCGACGTCCTGCCGCCGTCCGTCATCTCGCCGGCGGACGAGCCGGTGGGGGTGGACGGCCGGGGGCCGGACACCATCGCCTTCTCGGCGAACGGCACGCTCCTGGCCGAGCTGGACGGGCGTTACCTGTCCACCGAGGTGGCCACCGGGTTCACGGGGCGGGTGATCGGGATGTACGCGACGGAGGGGAGCGCGAGCTTCGACTGGTTCGACTACCAGCCCGCCACCCCCTGACCCGCCGTACGGGCCGCGGTCCCTCGGAGGGCGCGGCCCGCACCCCGCCACCTCCCGAGGGACCGCGAGGTGGGCCGCCCTTCTCTCCCGAGGACGGCGACGCCGTACGGGGCTCCCCTCCCGAGGGGCCGCAACCCCGTGCGGTGGGGCAGGCGTTTAAGGTGCTTCCCTTATTAAGGCAGTCGCCTTAGGGTTGAGGGCGACTCGTCAACGACAATGGGGGCGTCATGACCGAAACCATGCCCGATTACCCCTTCCCGCGCACGACGGCACTGGAGCCGCCGAAGGAGTGGGCCGAGCTGCAGGACCGCTGCCCCGTGGCCCACGTGCGGCTGCCCAGCGGCGACGCCGCCACGCTGCTGACCCGCTACGACGACGTCCGCGCGCTGCTCACCGACACCAGCTTCCAGCGCGGAGGCGAGGGCGCGGCACGCGTGTCCACGACGGATGACGGCGGGATCTTCAGCCGCGGCAGCACCACGCGCCTGCGGGAGGGGGAGGACCACCTGCGGTGGCGGCGGCTGCTCAGCAAGTCCTTCACCATCCGCAAGATGGAGTCCTGGCGTCCCCGGGTGCAGCAGATGACCGACGAGCTCGTCGACGACCTGCTCAAGTCCGGCTCGCCCGCCAACCTGTCGCTCCAGCTGGGCCTGCCGCTGCCGGTGCGGGTCATCTGCGCGCTCGTCGGCGCCCCCAGCGAGGACCAGGACAAGTTCGCGCACTGGTCCCAGGTCATGCTGACGCTGACGCGCTACACGCAGGAGGAGGTGCTGAAGACGTACGAGGAGTTCGGCGCGTACGTCTCCGCCCTGGTCGAGGAGAAGCGGACGAACCCCGGCGACGACCTGCTCAGCGAGCTGACCCAGATCTCCGACAGCGAGGACGGCCGGCTCGGCCACGAAGAGCTGATCACCACCGTGATGGCGCTGCTGCTGGCCGGGCACGAGACCACGTCCAACATGATCGCCATCATGGCCGCGATGCTGCTGGCGGAGCCGGAGCGCTACCAGGCGGTCATCGACGACCCGGAGCTGATCCCCGGCACCGTCGAGGAGGTGCTGCGGCTGGACAGCACGCTGAGCGTGGTCGGCTTCCCCAGGGTCGCCACCCAGGACTCCGAGTTCGCCGGCACCACGGTGCCCGCGGGCAGCACCGTGATCCCGTGCCGGCCCGCGGCCAACCGCGACCCGCGCAAGTTCGACGATCCGGACGCGTTCGACCCGCGCAGGGACAACGCCAACCAGCACCTGACGTTCGGCGCGGGCCCGCACTACTGCCTCGGCCAGCCGCTGGCCAGGCTGGAGCTGCAGGTCGTGCTCGGCACGCTCGCCCGCAGGCTGCCCACCCTGCGCCTGCGCGACAGCGCCGACGAGCTGCGGCTGCGCACCGGGCTGCTGTCGGGCGGGCTCCAGGACGTGTGGGTCACCTGGTGAGCTCGCGATGAGCGTCCAGGCGTCCGCGCGGGCGGTGACCGCGAGGAGCGCGATCATGCGTGCGGCGGAGCGCCTGTACGCCACGGAGGGCTTCGCCGGGGTGTCGATCCGGCAGATCGGCGAAGCCGCCGGGCAGCGCAACAAGTCCGCGGTGCAGTACCACTTCACCTCCCGGGACGAGCTCGTCAAGGCCATCCTGGCCGAGCACGCCGAGGCCATGGAGGTGCACCGGCTGGCGATGATGAGCCGGCTCGGCGAGCCCGCCGGGATGTCGCCGCGCGACCGGATCCGCTGCGTCGTCCTGCCCCACATCGAGCACCACGTCGACCTGGGCGTCCCCTCCTGGTACGGCCGCTTCCTCGCCCAGGTCGTCGTCGAGCCCGCGCTGCGTGAGTACGCCGTCAGCGTCCACCTGGAGCGGCCGTCCCTGCGCCGCCTGTACGACGCCACCCGGGACCCGGGCGAGCGCGATCCCGCCCGGACCGCGCGGCGGGAAGCCATGACCCGCGTGCTCATCGTGCACATGTGCGCCGAACTGGAACGCGACCTGGCCGCAGGTCACGCCACCGCCGCGTCCGCCGCGACGGCCTGGCGGCGGCTGGGCGACGACCTGGTCACGGCGGTCTGCGGCCTCCTCGGCGCTCTGCGCTCCGACCCACGCTGACCACCGGGTAGGGGCGGGCGGCGCGCTTGTCCGTGACTTGGTCGCGGGTTGGGCGGGGCTCGTCCCCGGTCCAAGAACTCGCGAAGTCCGCGACAAGTGCGCCTGCCTAACGTTGCTCCGTGGACGCCCAGCAGGGCGTCCGGCCCCCGCCAGGCGGCGGGGTGCTCATCCGTCTTCTCCCGGAGGGGCCGCAGATGCCAGGCGAGACTTTCATCCTCACCGCGGACGGGAACGCGCGCGCCGAGCGGGTGACCGTGCTGCTCGATTCCCGCTGGGCCGAGATCGCCGACGGCCGGACGGCGCCGCGCGGCAACCCGTACCTCAGGGGCCTGATGTCCGCGCTGCTGTGGGCGGCGCTGGCCGTGCTCGGGTCGGTCATGTACGTGTTCGGCTGGATGCTGTTCGGCGGCGGCGCCTGAGAAGAGGCGTCGGAGCTCGGCTCGCAATAAGCTAGTGTGCTATGGAATCAATAGCACGCCCGGTTCCGGGTGGTACCGGGAGGTAGGCTGGTGACCATGGCCGAACACGTCTCCGAGACCGTCGCGACGGACGGGAGCCCGCGGGGCATCTCGTGCGACGTGCAGTTCGTCGACGTGTTCAAGGTGCTCGGCAAGCGCTGGAACGGCATGATCCTCGTCGCGCTGATGGAGCGGCCCGCGCGGTTCGGCGAGCTGGCCAGGTCGATCTCCGGGATCACCGACGGCATCCTGTCCGACCGCCTGCGCGAGCTGATGGCGGCCAGGCTCGTCGAGCGCCAGCTCGCCGACGGCCCCGCCACGGCGGTCCTCTACCGGCTCACCCCCATCGGCGAGGACCTGCGCGGCGCCTTCCAGGAGCTGCACGCCTGGGCCGCCCGCAACAACATCCACGAGCAGTGCGCCCCCTGACCGGCGGGCGTCACCGGCGGGCGAGGTCGATGAGCTCGGCGTAGAGGCCGAGCGTCTCGTCGATCCCCGGCTCCTCCTCGGGGCTGCGGCCGGAGGGGGAGAACAGGACGTGGTCCACCCCGGTGCCTTCGAGCCCGGCCAGGTCGTCGGCGATCTGGCGCGGTGAGCCGCCCAGGAACGGCCGGTCGTCGCCTATCGGCTCGGTGGTGATCGGCACGTTGGCCCTGGCGACCACGGTGACCGACTCCGGGTCGCGGCCGAACTCCTCGACCGCCGCCCGGAAGGCCTTGCCGAGGCCGAGCAGCGCGTCGCGCGAGAAGGCCACCGGGTTGAGCCCGTCGGCGATGCGGGCGGCCCGCCGCACGCCGCCCGGCGTCATCGCGCCCAGCAGGATCGGCACCCGTGCCTGCACCGGCTTGGGGTTGATCTCCGACTCGGCGATCCGGGTGAACTTGCCCTCGTACGAGACGGGGTCCGGCCCCCAGCAGGCCCGCATGGCGGCGACGACCTCGTCCATGCCGGGCCCGATCCGGCTCATCGGCACCCCGGCCGCCTCGAACTCCTGCGGCATCCACCCCTGGCCCAGCCCGGCGACGACCCGCCCGCCGCTGAACCGGTCGAGGGTGGCGAAGCGCTTGGCCAGGACGGCGGCCGGGTGCAGCAGGGCGTCGATGATGCTGGTGCCGAGCTTGACGTGTTCGGTGAGCGCGGCCACGTAGCTCAGCGTCTCCAGCGGCTCGTAGGTCTGCCGGTAGACCTCGGGGACGGGCTGGGGCTCCCCGCCGCCCATGGAGACGGGCGCGACGGGCCGCAGCAGCCGCTCGTAGGTCCACACCGAGTCGTACCCGAGCCGCTCCGCCTCGCGTGCGACGCGGGCGATGTTCTCCGGGCCGGCCAGCGGGCCCGACGTGGGCAGGGCGATACCTAGTTCCATACGCGAAGCGTACTATATTTTTCGTAGTTCGCTAGATAACTCTGAGCGAACTGCAACAGCCGTAGTTGACCACGAGAGCGGGCTGCCATACCTTTCTTCCCGAAATGTTCGTTTTCCGCCCGAAATTTTCGGGAACCGAGCTAGAGGTAGGGCGCTGAAGTTGGGGCACTGGGTCACCACGTGGACGGCGATGCCGCAGCTCACCGAGCCGGACAACCTGCCGCCCGCGCCGTACACGCAGGAGGACCTGGTCCTGGCCGACAGCACCGTCCGGCAGACCCTGCGGGTGTCGGTCGGCGGGCAGCGGTTCCGGCTGCGCCTGTCCAACGCGTTCGGCGGCGCCCCGCTGCCCGTCACCCGCGCCACCGTGGCGCTCCCGAGCGGCGGGAAGGCAGGGGTGAGCGCGATCCGGCCGGAGACCGTCCGGCCGGTGACGTTCTTCGGCCGGCCCTCGGCGGTCGTGCCGGTCGGGGCGCAGGTGGTGTCCGACCCGCTCGACCTCGCGCCGGCCGCGGGCACCGTACTGACCGTGACCCTCTACCTGGCCGACGGCCAGGCCTCGACCGGCATCACCTCGCACCCCGGCTCGCGGACCACCTCCTACCTCGCCCGGGGCAACCAGGCCGACGCGGCGGACCTCACCGGTGCCACCCCCGTCGAGCACTGGTACTTCCTCAGCGGCCTCGAGGTGTGGGCCGAGGCCGACACGGCGACGCTCGCCCTGGTCGGCGACTCGCTGACCGACGGCAGGGGCTCCACCACCGACCAGAACAACCGCTGGCCCGACCAGCTCTTCGACCGCCTGCAGGCCGACCGCCGCACCGCGGGGGTCGCCCTCGCCAACCAGGCGGCGGGCGGCAACCGCGTGCTCAACGACGGGCTGGGCCCCAACGTCCTGGCCCGCCTCGACCGCGACGTGCTCGCGCAGAGCGGCGTGAAGTGGCTGATCCTCTTCGAGGGCGTCAACGACCTCGGCACCGCGGAGGCCACCCAGGAGGCCCAGAAGAGGGTCGCCGACGACCTGATCGCCGCCTACGACCAGATCATCGTGCGCGCTCACGCGCAGGACATCCTGGTGTACGGGGCCACGATCACGCCGTTCGGCGGCAGCTTCTACGACGACGCCCAGGGCTGCCGCGAGGCGGCCCGGCAGACGGTCAACGACTGGATCCGCACGAGCGGCGCGTTCGACGCGGTGATCGACTTCGACCGCGCGCTCCGGGACCCGGCCGATCCCCGGCGGATGCTCCCGGCCTTCGACGTGGGCGACCACCTGCACCTGAACCCGACGGGCTACAAGGCGCTCGCGGACGCGGTGCCCGCGCGGCTGCTGCACTGACCCGTCAGTCCCAGGGTTGCCGGTAGGACGGCTGGTAGGCGTGCAGGCGCAGGCGCAACGTGAGGGTGACGGTGGTGCCGGCGGGCAGCTCCACCGTCAGGTGCGGGCCGTTCACCGCGGTCTCGGTGACCGACACCACCGGCTCGTGGTGGACGTACTCGGTGTCGTGGCCGGTCCAGCCCGGCTCGGCGGCCGTGGCCGCGACGCCGGTGATCTCGTGCTCCCCGAACGCCCCCGCCTGCACGACCAGCACCCGGTCGGCGGTGGCGGAGAGGTTGACGAGGGTGACCACCGTGGCCTCGGGCTCGATCGAGCTGACCAGCGCCGCCACCTGCTCGGGCACGCCGGGACGGCGGCGCACGGCGTCGAAGTAGCGGACCCTGGCCTGCTGCAGGCCCCCGTTGTAGATGACCTGCGGCCCGCCCCACATGAGCTGCGTGAGGGCCTCGGTCACCACGGGGTTGACGTTCTGCCAGAGGTGGATGTCCGACTCGGGCAGGTCGCGGTCGGCGTTGTCGAGCAGCAGGGCGATGCGGCGGCGGGCCTGGGCGTGCGCGGCGGCGAGGATCCGCTCGGGGTAACCGGGGTTGTCGCCGCACAGGTACGCGTACCAGGGCTCCTCGTGCCCGGCCTCCTCCTTGTCGCGGAACGGCCGCACCGTGGCCCAGTCGTAGCCGGTCGCGGCGCGCAGCGCGTCCAGGCGGGCGCGGTCCTCAGGGGCGCCGGTGTGGTGCCAGAGCGCGAGCGGCACCGAGGTCTGGACCGGGTTGTAGTCGAACCAGCCCTTGTCGCTGTGCCGGTAGGGGACCAGCAGGGTCGGCACGTCCACGTCGGAGCCGAGGTGGGCGCGCCAGCGGCCCTGGTTGGCCGAGTCGCTCTTGCTGAACGGCAGCCGCACGCCCCTGGCGATGACCGCGTCCAGCAGCGACCTGACGAGGTCCAGGTAGCCGTCGTCGCGGGTGGCCAGGGCGGCGCTGAGGGCGCCGACGGCCGCCGCCTGGCCGATGCTGTACATGCCGTGCGGCCAGGTCCAGCCGTAGTGGCCGCCGTACCAGCGCCCGTCGAGCAGGCTGCCGACCACGCCGTCGAGACCGACGTTGTCGGGCACGACGCCGCCGTTCTCCTCGGCCCGGCGCCGCCAGGCGCCGACGTACTCGCGCAGCCAGGCGGCGTACCGCTCGTCTCCCGAGACGAGGTAGGCGTTGCAGACCAGGCCCGCCACGCTGAGGTTGCCGACCGCGTCGCCCCGGCCGAGGCGGCGCTGCATCTCGGCGCCCAGGCGGGGGTCCTCGGCGAGCGGCGGCACGGGCGCGCCGTCGGGGACGAGCCAGTCCAGCGGGTAGCCGTACTGTGCCGCCTCCGCCGCGGTCCACGGGTACGACGGCGAGCCGGACACCCCTTCCCGCGCCCCCCGGCTGCCGTTGTGCGGGGCCTTGATGATGCGGTGCGCCGGGTCGTAGTTGCCCTTGGCCGGATCGAGGTAGAGGTCGGCGAACCTGGTCGCCCGCCCGGCCCAGGCCGCCGGGTCGGCCGCGGTCAGGAAGTACGTGAACAGCAGGCTCTCGCCCTGGTGGAACCAGTCGTAGCCGATCTCGAACTCGTCGGCGAACATGCCCAGCTCGGTCATCTGCCCGACGACCCCGTGCCAGTGCCGGGCGCTGGTGTCGAGCAGGTCGTCCGCGCCGCCCAGCAGGTAGAGCTGCGGCCAGTTGAAGAACGGCTCGAAGAAGTCGTCCGCGCCGTCGCGGGAGGACAGCCGGCCGGAGTACCGCAGCGACCCGTCCGGCCGGGTGTAGCGGTCGGAGAACAGCCGCCACCCGCTGTCCAGCAGGTCGAGCAGGGCACGCTGGGCCAGCGCCCACGCCGGGGGGTCGAGGACGGGGACGCTGGCTTTCACGACGGTCATGTAACTCCTAGGAGAGGCGGTCATCCCTTGGTCGCCCCGGCGGTCAGCCCGGCGACCAGGAAGCGCTGGGAGAAGAGGAACACCAGCAGCACGGGAGCGATGGACAGCAGGGTCGCCAGGATGAGCTCGGGCGGCTGCACCTCGGCGTTGGCGCCGACGACGGGGTTGAACGTGGGGGTCGCGGCCAGCATCTGCGTGAGCCCGACCTGCATGGGGTAGTTGTCGCTGTCCGGCAGCATCACGTACGGCAGGAAGAAGTTGTTCCAGTTCGTCACGAAGCTGAAGAAAGCGACCAGCGCGACCACCGGCTTGGCCAGCGGCAGCGCCACCCGCAGGAACGTCGCGCCCTCCCCGCACCCGTCCAGCCGCGCCGCGTCGAGCAGCTCGCCGGGGACGCTGGTGGAGAAGTAGATGTACGTCAGGTAGACGCCGAACGGGAAGAACGACATCGGCAGCACGACCGAGGCCGCCTGGTTGACCAGGCCGACGTAGCTGAGCTCCAGGAAGATCGGCAGCACCAGCGCGGTCGCCGGCATGAGCATCACGACCAGCGTGACGATCAGCAGCAGCCGCCGGCCGGTGAAGCTCATGAGCGCCATCGCGTAGCCGGCGGGGATGCTGACCAGCAGGGTCAGCGCCACGGAGAACGCGGCGTAGGTGACGGAGTTGCCCATCCAGGTCAGCACGGCGCCGTCCTGGAAGGACATGAGGTGCTGCCAGTTGGTGACGAGGGAGCCGAGCGAGCCGGGCGACAGCGGGTTCCCGTGGATCAGGTCGGCCGGGCTCTTGGTCGAGGCGAGCAGCAGCCACAGCATGGGCAGGACGAAGAACACCGCGAAGACCAGCAGGAACGCGATGACGAGCACTTTTGCGACAGCCCGCGCGGGGTCAGTCCGTGTCAAAGAGACCTCCCCGCGCGACGAACAGCCCGGCGCAGCACAGCGCCACGATGAGCAGGTCGACGGCGATCGCCGCGGAGCCGTTGAAGTCGTTCTGGTTGAAGGCGTACAGGTACGCGAGCTGGTTGATCGAGTAGTCGTTGCCCACCACGCCGAAGCTGGCCTGGGAGACGAGCTGCGGCTCGACGAAGAGCTGCGTGCCCGCCGCCAGCGACAGGATCAGCATGTAGACGATCCACTTGCGCAGCATCGGCAGCTGCACCCGCAGCGCGATCTTCACCGGCCCGGCGCCGTCCACCCGGGCGGCCTCCATGACCTGGTGGGGGATCGTGTTCAGCGCGCCGTACATGACCACGATCCAGCCGCCCGCACCGGTCCAGAACGCGATCAGGGTGAAGATCCACGGCAGGTGACCCGGCGCGATCACCTGCACGAAGGTCTCGCCCCAGAGGGCGCGGACGAGGTCGTCCACCGGGCTCACGGACGGGTCCAGCATGAACAGCCAGAGCAGCACGCTCGACGCGCCCGCCAGCGCGCCGGGGACGTAGTAGACGAACCGCAGCGCGGCCCGCGACCAGCCCGCGGTGAGCCGGTGGACCAGCAGCGCGAGCAGCAGGACCAGCACGGTCAGGGTGACCAGCCAGAGCACGAGGTAGGTGGCCACGTGCTCGACGGCGGCCAGGAACCGGAAGTCCTGGGCGGTCCTGACGAAGTTATCGAAACCGGTGAAGACCCCGCGGGCATCGGTGAAGGCCAGGTTGAGCGCGTACACCGTGGGCACGATGCCGAACGCGACCAGCAGCACCACGTACCCGGAGACGAAGACGTGCCCGGCGGAGAGCCGCAGTCTCGATCCGGTCACTTGGTGACCTGGTAGCCGAAGACCTGGGCCTGCTGCTCGATGGCCGTCTGCCACTCCGGCAGCAGCGACTCGATCGTCTTGCCCGCGGTCTGCCCCGGGATGACGGTCTTGGCCCAGACCGCCTCCTGGCTGAACTCGGGCGAGCCCCAGCCGGACCACACCTGCCCGGCCGCGGCCGAGATCGGCCCGGCGAGGTCGCCGGCGTAGTAGCCGCTGTCCTGCTGCTTCTTGATCCACTTGGCCGCGGCGGGCGCGTACGCGGGATAGCCGGGGGAGAGCTCGACCTGGTACGCGTCGGCCGTCGCCACCCAGCTGATGAAGTCCTTGGCCGCGTCGAGGCGCGCGCTGTGCCGCGACAGCCACCAGGTGCCGCCGCCGACGTTGCCGGTCACCGGCGTGCTCTGGTCGGACCAGCGCAGGGCGTCGCCCACGGCCAGCTCGCCCTTCGGGGTCTTGAGCGTGCCCTGGAAGACCGCGCCGCCGTACCAGGCCGGGCCGGGCAGCATGAGCACCTTGTCGCCCTGGCTCTTGGCGAACTCGGGGCCGAACAGGGACAGCATCGACATGGTCTTGTTCGCGACGAGCTTGTCCATCATCTTCGCGGTGCGCACGCACTTGGGGTCGGTCGCCTTGACGGTGATCGCCTTGGGCCCGGTGACCTGGTTGGCCGGGCACTCGCCGCCCCACATGTAGATCTCCGGCGCCCACGCGTCACCGGCCGTGCCGATGATGTAGCCGGGATGCTCGGCGGCCACCTTCTCGCCCAGCGCCTGGTACTCCTCCCAGGTGGTGGGCAGCGGGTAGCCGAACTTGTCGAGCAGCTTCTTGTTGTACCAGAGCACGACCTGGGCCAGGTCGTTGCGCAGGCAGTAGACCGTGCCGTCCACGGTGCACACGTCGAGCGCGCCCTTGGCGAAGCCGCTCAGCGTGGCGTCGTCGAGCAGGCCCTTGTTGAGCGGGGCGACGAACGCGTTGTCGCCCTGCGAGGCCCAGGACGCGGTGTTGTTGTCCGTGGTGAACACGACGTCCGGCCAGCCCTCGCCGGCCCGGTCGAACAGCTGCACCTTGGTCTTGAGCGTGTTGGAGCCGTTGGCGTTGCCGTCGTAGGTGACGATGTCCAGCTGCACGTCGGGGTGTGCCTTCTGGTACGCCTTCGCGGCGTCGAGCCGGGTGGAGTCCACCCACACCAGCAGCTTGCCGGCCTTCTGCTCGGCGGGGGTGAAGCCGTACTGCGATGCGGCGGAGCCGGTCGGCTTGGCCTGGGTCGGGGCGTTCGGGGGAGCGCAGGCCGCGACGGTGAGCAGGGCCGCTGCCGCGGTGACCGCCAGGTGGGTGCGTCGTCTCATGGGGGCTTCCTTCGGACAAGGCGGCTTGAGGTACGTAAACGCCGTGTTTCCGGATATGACATCATACGTGTGACGTATTCACAATGCCTTACACTGAAGGGCGTTCGGGCGGACGGGAGGATGCGTTGACTCAGCACGCGACGACGGGGCCTTGGGGTTCGCAGCCGCCCGAGAGGCCCGGCAAGCGGCCACCGCGCCGGGTCCGCGGGGCCAAGCTGGGCACGACCGTGGTGGAGCAGCTGGTCGACGACATCGTCCGCGGGGCGCTGCCGCCCGGCACGGCGCTCCCGCCGGAGGCCGACCTGTGCGAGGAGTTCGGGGTCAGCCGGACCGTGATCCGCGAGTCGGTCAAGGTGATCCAGGAGAAGGGCCTGGTCAGGATCGAGCACGGCCGCGGCACCCAGGTCACCGACCCCCGGCAGTGGAACCTGCTCGACGACGTCGTGCTCACCGCCGTCATCGCGCACGACGAGAACGTGACGTTCCTGGACGAGCTGGTGTCCGTGCGCACGGCCCTGGAGGCCGAGATGGCCGCGGCGGCCGCTCTGGCGCGCACCCCCGACGACGAGGAACGCATCGGCGCCGAGCTGGCGGTCATGCGGGCCAACCTCGCCTCCACGCCCGACTTCGCCGCCGCCGACGTGCGCTTCCACGACGTGATCATGGCCGCGTCACGCAACCGGCTGGGGCGGGCCATCGTCAACAGCATCCACGACAAGGCCCGTACGAGCATGCTCTACCACGGCGAGTACAACGAGGCCGTGATGCGCCAGACGTTGGCCGAGCACCAGGCCATCAAGGACGCGATCGCGGCCGGCGACCCGGAGGGGGCGGCGGCCGCGATGCGCAGGCACATCACCGACTCCTGGAACCGCCGCCGCCCCTGACGCCATAGATTCGCGGGTCCGGCTCCATCTGGACGGGTGAGACCAGAGGAGAGCCTTTGCACCCCGACCAGCAGCGAGATTTCACCGAGTTCGTCACCGCGCGCTCGGACAGCTTGATCAGGCTCGCGTACGTCCTGACCAACGACCAGCACGCGGCCGAGGACCTGCTGCAGACGGCGCTGGCGAAGACCGCCGGACACTGGCGTCGGATCCGGGACAACCCGGAGGCGTACGTGCGCCGCGTCATGTACCACGAACAGGTCGGGCGGTGGCGAAGTCCGCGCTGGGGCCGCGAACGCGTGGTCCAGGCGCCTCCCGACCGGGCCACGGGCGACCGGACCGGCGAGGTCGACACCCGCCTCACCCTGGATCAGGCGCTGCGCGCCCTGCCGGCGCGCAAGAGGGCCGTCCTGGTGCTGCGCTACTACGAGGACCTGCCGGAGTCCGAGGTCGCCAAGATCATGCGCTGCTCGGTGGGCACCGTGCGCAGCCAGACCCACCAAGCCGTCGCCCGGCTGCGCGAGCTGGTCGGCGAGAACGTCACCCTGGAGGCCTAGATGACCATCGACGAACAGCGGATCGGCGCGGAGCTGCGGCGGATGGCGGCCGAGGCCAGGCCCGTCGACGCCCTCGCGTACGCCCGGCGGGCGCGGAAGGGCGCGTTGCGGCGCCGGCGCGCGGCCTGGTCGCTCGCCGGGCTCGCGGCGGCCGCCTCCCTGGCGACGCCGGTGGCCGTCACGGTCTCCTCCGGCGGGCCGGGCCCGGACCTCGCGGTGGAGGTCGCCCGGCTGCCGGAGAACACCCCCGAGCAGCTCCAGGTCGTCCGCGAGTGCATGCCGAACGGCGGTCCCGTCCACAACATGGACGGCAAGCGGCGCCTGCCCGAGCAGGGCTCGGCCGAGGACTTCCGGGTGCTGGCCGATTATCGGGACAAGAAGGGCATGACCGCCCTGGTCGGCAGCGTCGCCGGCTTCGTCCTGTGCACGCCGACCACGCAGAAGGACATGGCGGAGCTCGCGGTCTTCACGTACTGGGGGTTCAAGCCGCCCGGGGACCTGACCGGCTTCCAGGGGGACCTCCAGGTGGACGCGTACACCTCGCACACGCACTCGTACGCGACAGGGCCGGAGCGGATCCAGCACGACGACGTCTACCGGGTCGTCGTCGGCCGGGTCACCTCGGGCGTGAGTCGGGTGGAGATCGACTGGGCGGACGGGCGGCGCACCGACGCGCGGCTCGCCAACGGCTTCTTCATCGCCCGGGTGCCGGGCAAGGTGGGCCCGACCAGCATCCTGGAGTCCCCGCCGGTCACGGTCACCGCGTACGGGTCGCAGGACCAGGTGCTGGGGCGGCAGGAGGACGTGGCGTTCGGCCCGCTGGGCCGGGGGAGCGGCTACTGAGGCCGCCTGAGGCCGCCTGAGGCCGCCTGAGGTCGTCGGCAAAAAGTTCGTGCGGACGTCGGCGACACGCCGTACCCAACCGCTCTTTGCTGCCATTAGTGGGCACTTTTCGACGTAACTCGACATAAGAGGTCCGTGTCGGGTTCGGGGGAAGGAAGGGCCGGGGCCGGAGGAGCGCTCATGTACCGTCTGCTGGGTGCCGTCGTCGTCATCGCACTGGCCGTCATGGCGAGGGCCGCCCATGCCGCGCCGTGGGAGGTCGACAACATCGCGCATCGCGGCGGATCCGGGTACGCGCCCGAGAACACCATCGTGGCCTGCGAGGTGGCCCGGACCCAGCGGGCCACCATGTGCGAGTACGACGTCCAGCAGACGAAGGACCACCGGCTCATCCTGATGCACGACCAGACGCTGGCCCGCACCACCGACGTCGAGCAGGTCTTCCCCGGGCGGTCCCCCTGGAAGGTCTCCGACTTCACGCTCGCGGAGATCCAGCGCCTGGACGCCGGCTCGTGGTTCTCCTCCCAGTTCGAGGGCGAGAAGGTGCCCACCCTGGAGCAGGGACTGCGGGTGATGAGCAGGAGCGGGGTCGGGATGCTGCTGGAGATCAAGCACGATCCGGCCAGCCCGGACATCGACGAGCGGGTGGCTGCCGAGCTGAGGAAGTACCGAGCCCTGTGGAGGGGCAAGCGGCTGGCCGTGCAGGCGTACAACTGGGAGTCGATGCGGAACCTGCACGAGATGATGCCCGACCTCCCCGTCGCGTTGATGGGCAAGCCGGACGCCTCCCGGCTGGAGGACCTGGCCGGGTTCGCCGCCGCGATCACGGTGCCGCACAGCGGCCTCACCGCGGCCTACGTCAGGCAGGTCCACCAGCACGGCATGCGGGTCTACACGTGGACGACGGACCGGCGGGCCGTCATCCGCCGCCTCATGTCGTACGGCGTGGACGGCATCATGACCGGGCGGCCCGACCAGATCGACGCCGTCAAGCGCCGGGCCCTGCGCGTGGTCATGAGGGCCGGCGCGGGCCGGCTGTAAGGCCGTAGCCGGACGCGACCCGGCGTAGGCCGCACCGGTCAAGGGACGTGGCAGCCCTTCGTGTGACGCCGCTTGCACGCCACTCCCGCACGACGCACGCACCCTGCCGCGCGAGCGACGCACGCGCTCTGTCCGCGCCAGGCATCCGGCGATGCTCATGAGGCGCGCACGCCGGACGGGCGCGCGTCGAGGATGGCGGCGGGGTGGTGGGCGGCGGGGTGGCGGCTAGTGTTCGATGCTGGCGTTGAAGTGGGCCAGGCCCCGGGCGAACGCGGCCAGCTCCTCCGGGCTCCAGTCCTTCAGGACCGTGGCGAGGCCCCGTAGCCGGTACTCTCGCTCCCCCTCGACCCGCCGCAGCCCCTCCTCGGTGATGCGGAGCTTGCGGGCCATCCCGCCCTCGGGGTCGGGGATGCGCTCGGCGAGCCCGTCGCGGAGCAGGACGGCGGTCTGCCGGTTGACGGTGGAGGTGTCGAGGCTGAACGCCTGCGCGAGCTGGCCGATCGACATCGGCCCCTCGGCCTCCAGCCGGCTGAGCAGGATGTAGCTGCTGCCCCGCTCCAGCCGTCGCTCCGAGGGAGGCGCGGCCGACGACGCCAGCTCCTTGTATCGGCCGATCAGCATGAGCTCGCGCTCGATGTCAACGATCTCCTCGCGCATGAATACCTCCCCACGGCGGTCAGAATATCCCTCTATATGGTGATGTGTAGGATACATACCATATGCATCGTGCATATAATTCTGCGAGATACGGGAGAACTCATGGGTTCAACGCGTGCCGCACCGTCCAGTGGAGCGATCATCAGCGTGCTGGCGGCGGCGGGCATCACGGTCTCGCTGATGCAGACCCTGATGGTGCCGCTGATCGCGACCCTGCCGATCCTCCTGCACACCACGGCCGCCAACGCCTTCTGGGCCATCACCGCGACCCTCCTGGCCGGCGCGGTCGCCATGCCCGTCTCGGGGCGGCTCGGCGACCTGTACGGCAAGCGCCGCGTCATGATCGTCAGCGCGGTCCTGCTGGCCGTCGGCTCCCTGGTGTGCGCACCCGCCAACTCGCTGGCCCCCATGGTGATCGGCCGCGCGCTGCAGGGATTCGGGATGGGCGTGATCCCGCTGGGCATCGCCATCATGCGGGACGTGCTGCCGCCGCAGCGGCTCGGCTCGGCCATCGGCCTGATGAGCTCCTCGCTCGGCGTGGGCGGAGCGCTCGGCCTGCCCGCCGCCGCGTTCGTCGCCCAGTACGTGAGCTGGCACGCGCTGTTCTGGGGAGCCGCCGGGCTCGGCGTGGTGATGAGCGTGCTGATCTTCATCATCGTGCCGGAGTCGCCGGTCAAGTCGCCGGGGCGCTTCGACTTCGTTGGGGCGGCGGGGCTGGCGGCCGGTCTCGCCCTGTTCCTGCTGCCGGTCTCCAAGGGCAGCGACTGGGGCTGGACGAGTGGCATCACGCTCGGCATGTTCGCCGCCTCGGCGGTGATCCTGCTGCTGTGGGGCTGGTGGGAGCTGCGCGTGTCCGCGCCCCTGATCGACCTGCGCACCAGCGCGCGCCGTCAGGTGCTGCTGACCAACCTGGCCTCCATCGTCATCGGCTTCGCCATGTACGCGATGTCACTGATCACGCCGCAGCTCCTGCAACTGCCCGAGGCCACCGGGTACGGCCTGGGCCGGTCGATGGTCGAGGCCGGGCTGTGGATGGCCCCGGCCGGGCTGGTCATGATGGCGATCTCGCCGGTGGCCGCCCGCCTGTCGGGGGCTCGCGGGCCCAAGACGTCCCTGCTGCTCGGGACGCTCGTCATCGCCTCCGGCTACCTCCTGGCCCTCGTCCTGATGGGCCACGCGTGGGGCGTCCTGATCTTCTCGGCCGTGGTCAGCGCCGGGATCGGCTTCGCGTACGCGGCCATGCCGTCCATCATCATGAGCGCGGTGCCGCGTACCGAGACGGCCGCCGCCAACGGGCTCAACAGCCTGATGCGCTCGATCGGCACGTCCTGTGCCAGTGCCGTGCTCGGGGCGGTCCTGGCCAACCTGACGGTCACATTCGGGTCGGTGACGCTGCCGTCCGAGGCCGGGTTCCGCGCCGGCTTCCTCATCGGCGGCGGGGTCGCCCTGGTGGCGGCGGTGATCGTGCTGACCATCCCCGGCCGCCGCGCCGCGCGGCCGGAGCCGACCGGCCTGCCCGCCGACACCGACGAGCAGGTCCGCACCCGTTGAGCCGCTACCCCACCAGGCCCTGGTGGGGTAGCGCTACGCGGTGCCGCCCAGCTGGCCGCGGCGCAGGCGGGCGGCCTTGGCCATGTTCCAGCCCAGCACCGCGGTGACCACGCCGTCGAGCCGGTAGAGGGCGACGAAGCGGTTCTGCTCGGGGTCGCCCTCGACCACGCTCACCTCCGCCTCGGGCGTCGGCAGCCCGTGGACCTGGAGCTTGACGTCGTACTGGTCGGTCCAGAAGTACGGGACGGGCGCGTAGGCCAGGTCCTCGCCGAGGATGTTGGCGGCCACGACCTGGGCCTGCTCGACGGCGTTGGTCCGGTTCTCCAGCCGCAGCCGGCGGCCGAGCCCCTCGTGCTGCCAGGAGGCCACGTCGCCCACCGCGTAGACGCCGTCGCCGGCGCGGCAGCGGGAGTCGCACTCCACGCCGTCGCGCAGGGCCAGCCCGCTGTCGCCGAGCCACCCGGTCGTCGGGCGGGAGCCGATCGCCACCACCACCGCGTCGGCGGGCAGCAGCTCGCCGGAGGCCAGGCGTACCCCCGTGACCCGGCCGCCCTCGGAGGCCAGGCCCTCGACCGCGACGCCGAGCCGCAGCCGGACGCCGTGCTCGGCGTGCTTCCTGGTCAGCAGCGCGGCGGCCGGGTCGCCGAGCTGGTCGGCCAGGACCGCGCGGCCGAGGCCGACGAGGGTGACGTCCAGGCCGAGGCCGCGCGCGGTGGCGGCCACCTCCGCCCCCAGCACGCCCTCGCCCACGACGACGAGGCGCGGCCCTTCGAGCAGGTGGGCGCGGAGCGCGAGCGCGTCGTCCAGGGTGCGCAGCACGTGCACGCCCGCCAGCCCATCCTGGCCGGGCAGCCGGGACGGGGTCAGGCCGGTGGCCAGCACGACGGCCCGCGCGCGCAGGGTCCGCCCGGACGCGGCGGACACCTCCCGCGCCTCGGGGTCCAGCCGGACCGCGGGGTCGCCGAGAATGAACGTCGCGCCCAGCTTGTCCAGCTCGGTCCCGGCCCGCAGGTGCGCCCGCTCGCTCTCCCACGTGCCGGCCAGCACCTGCTTGGACAGCGGCGGGCGATCGTAGGGCGGGTGCGGCTCGGCGCCCAGGACGGTCAGGCCGCCCTGGTGGCCCTTGCGGCGCAGCGCCTCCGCGACGGCCAGGCCGCCGGCGGAGGCGCCCACGATCAGGACGTCCGTCAAGACGGCCCGTCCAGGGTGATCGCGGAGGCCGGGCAGACGCCGGCGGCCTCGCGTACGGCGGCGTGCAGGGGCTCGGCCGGCGACGGGTCCAGCAGGATCACGATGCCGTCGTCCTCACCCTGGTCGAACACCTCGGGGGCGAGCAGCACGCACTGGCCTGCCCCGCAACATTTGTCCGTGTCGACGGTGACGTTCATCAGGGGGTTCCTCCAGAGGGATAAGGCCGGTCAGGCCGCCGACCAGCCGCCGTCAACCGGGACGATCGCCCCGTTGATGAACGAGGCGGCGTCCGAGGCGAGGAAGAGCGCGGCGTCGGCCATCTGCTCCGGCTGGGCCAGCCGCTCGCCGAGGGCGAGCACGGGGCCGAGCCGGGCGGCGCCGGTGGGGTCGAAGGACGCGTTCGTGGCGATGTTGGTCATGGTGGGGCCGGGCAGGATGGCGTTGCAGCGGATGCCGTCCTTGGCGTGCGCCCAGGCCACGCTGCGGGTCAGGCCGACCACGCCGTGCTTGGAGGCGGTGTAGGCGGCGCCGGCCGCCCCGCCGCGGATGCCGGCCTCCGAGGCGGTGTTGACGATCGAGCCGGAGCCCTGGCGCAGCATGTGCGGCAGCACCGCGTGGGTGACCAGGAACGTGCCGGTCAGGTTCACCCGCAGGACCCGCTCCCACAGCTCCACCGGGATGTCGGCGGGCAGCGCCATCGTGTCCATGATCCCGGCGTTGTTGCACAGCACGTCGATGCGGCCGTACGCGCCGATCGCCGCCTCGGTCAGCGCGGCCACCGACGCCTCGTCGGAGATGTCGGCGGAGACCGCGACGGCCGCCTCGCCGATCTCCTCGGCGGTCTGCCCGGCCGACTCCTTGTCGATGTCGCAGGCCACGACGCGGGCGCCCGCCTTGGCGAACGCCACGGCCATCGCCCGGCCGATTCCGGACCCCGCACCTGTGATCAGTGCGACGCGATCGTCGAATGTGCTCAAGAGCCCGTCCTTTCGCCAGCCGTACTCCGGCCCGCCAACAACCGGACAATGTCGTCCGGTTCGCTACGATACCCGCTGTGCCGGAGTCACGTCGACCCAACAGAGGACCGAGCGCCGCAGCCGAGAACCGGGCGGCGCTGGTCGCGGCCGCACGGGAGGTGTTCGCCAGCGCCGGATACAACGCGCCGCTGAGCGCGGTCGCCCGCGCCGCGGGGGTCGGACAGGGCAGCCTCTACCGGCACTTCCCCGACCGGATCAGCCTCGCGATGGCCGTCTTCGAGGACGGCGTCACGGAGCTGGAGGCGCTGGCGGCCCGGCCCGGCACCACGCTCGACGACCTGCTGGCGCTGCTGACCGAGCAGGCCATCGCCTCGACCGCGTTCATCGAGCTGGTCAGCACGCAGCCGAGCGAGCCCGATCCCCGCATCATCGACGTACGCGATCGCGTGTCCAGGGTCCTGGCGGGCGTGCTCGCCGACGCCCGGCGCGCGGGGCAGGTCCGTGACGGCGTCTCGGCCGACGACCTGGTGCTGGTCGTCGGCATGCTCGCCGGGGTCCTGGCCAAGACCCCGGCGCCCGACCGGCGCGCCACCGCCGGCCGGGTGTGGGCGCTGCTGCGCGAGGGCATCACGCCCTGAGCGAGCCCGCGCCGCCCGCCGCCGGGAGAGGTCACTGGCTGGCCGCCCGCTTGTACAGGCGCGTGGCCAGCGGCACGAACACCACCAGGATCAGCACCGACCAGAACAGCGACACCGCCACCGCGTGCTGGAGCGGCCACGCCTGCGGCCGGGTCGCGGCCGCGTTGCCGAACAGCTCGCGGGCGGCCTGGACGACGGTGGAGACGGGGTTCCACTCGGCGACGGCCCTGAGCGGCCCCGGCAGGCGGCCGGCGTCGACGAAGGCGTTGGACAGGAAGACCAGCGGCATCGACACGATGGTGGCGATGTTGTTGAACACCTCGGGCGTGCGCAGGGCCAGCGCCACCGCCGCCGTCACCCAGGAGAAGGCGTACGCGAAGAACAGCAGCAGCAGGAAGCCCAGCACGGCCTCCAGCGGCGAGGTGTGGATGCGCCAGCCGACGGCCAGGCCCACCAGCGCCATCACGACGATGCTGGTCACGTTCATGAGCGCGTCGCAGATGGTCTGGCCGACCAGCACCGCCGAGGGCGCCATCGGCAGCGTGCGGAACCGGTCGAAGATGCCCTTCTGCAGGTCCTGGGTGAGGGTGTAGCCGGTGATCTGCGCGCTGGTGACGATGGTCTGGACGAAGATGCCCGGGATCATGTACTCGCGGTACGACATGCCCGGCAGCTCGATCATGCTGCCGAAGACGTAGGCGAACAGCAGCACGAACACGATCGGCAGGATGACCGCGCCGCCGAGCAGGTCCGGGGCCCGCCTGATCTTGAGCGCGTTGCGCTTGGTGATCGTCACGCCGTCGGCGAGCGCGATCTGGAGGGCGTTCATCGGGCGGGCTCCTTGTCTGCGGTGACCTCGTGGCCGGTGAGGGTGAGGAAGACGTCGTCCAGGGTCGGGCGGCGCAGCCCGGCGTCGCGGACGGTGACGCGTTCGGCGGCCAGCAGGCCGAGCGCGGTGGTGAGCGCGGCGGTGCCGCCGGTGACCGGGACCGTCACGTGCAGCGCCGCAGGGTCGACGCGTACCTCGCCGAAGGAGGCCAGGGCGTGCCGCGCGGCCGCCAGGTCGCCGGCGCCGGCCACGGTCAGCTCGATCCGGTCGCCGCCGACCTGGTCCTTCAGCTCGTCCGCGGTGCCCAGCGCGATCACGTGACCGTGGTCGACCACCGCGATCCGGTCGGCGAGGCGGTCGGCCTCCTCCAGGTACTGGGTGGTGAGCAGCACGGTGGTGCCGCCCGCGACGAGCTCGGAGATGACGTCCCACAGGCCCGCGCGGGCGCGGGGGTCCAGGCCGGTGGTGGGCTCGTCGAGGAAGAGCACGGGCGGGTCGGCCACCAGCGCGCCGGCCAGGTCGAGCCGGCGCCGCATGCCGCCGGAGTAGCCCCGCACCGGGCGGTCGGCCGCGGCGGTCAGGTCGAAGCGCTCCAGCAGCTCCCGGGCGCGCTGCTTGCTGCGCCTGGCGCCCAGGTGGTAGAGGCGGCCGACCATCTCCAGGTTCTCGGCGCCGGTCATGTGGTCGTCGACGGCCGCGTACTGGCCTGACGCGCCGATGCGCGAGCGCAGCCGGTCGGCCTGCGTGACGACGTCGAGGCCGGCGACGGTGGCGTGTCCGGCGTCCGGTCTCACCAGGGTGGTCAGGATCCGTACGGTTGTGGTCTTTCCTGCGCCGTTGGGGCCGAGCAGGCCGAACACCGTGCCCTCGGGGACGGACAGGTCCATCCCGTTGAGGGCGACGACGTCGCCGTACTTCTTGACCAGGCCCTCGGCGTGAATGGCGGGGGGCATCGCCCGATTTCTCCTTTTGTTGGGGGGTTAACCATGATTTATGGGCATGACGGGATGGCGGACGGTCGCCCGCCCGCTGGGATCAGCGGGGTCTAGATGTCCAGGTCCTCGACGGCCGGCCGCTCGGCCAGGTCGGCGATCAGGTCGTAGAACTCGTCAGGGATCTTGCCGCGCAGCTCCTCGACCGTGTCGAAGACGTCCAGCGTGGCCGCGCCCTGCACGAAGCCCCATCTCGTCTCGCCCAGGCCGAGGTAGCCGCGCCAGGTGCTCACCCAGTCGTCGGACTCCGAGCCGCTCACCCAGTCGGGCGAGCGGTCGACGTGCAGGACGAACTTGCCCTTGCGTGAGCGGTACACCCGGAACATCTCCACCCGCCCGCTGCGGCTGGTGCGGCCCCACTCGCCGAGCAGCACGCCGGAGAAGCGCTGCTTGCGCCCGGCGCCCTGGCCCACCTGCACGATGATCTCTTCGTAGCCCTCCTGGCGGCCCTCCTCCATCTCGACGTAGCGCCGCAGCGCCACGCTGATGGCGGTCGACAGCTTGCCGCCGGCGAGCTCCTGCGCCCGCTGGAAGATCGGCAGATCCTCGTCCGACACGTAGATCGTTTTGTTCGGCATCGTCTCATCCTCATCCCGTATACGTATGAGTCTACGTATATAGGACGAGGATGGCAACGGCTGTTCAGTCCCGGTTGTACGACGTCGCCCTGAACAGGAAGGACGCCCAGGATCGGTAGGGCCGCCACGCCTCGGCCAGCTTCCGGTACGCGCTCGGCGCCGCGTCCTCCGGCAGGCCGTACGCCTCGCGCAGGATCGCGAACAGGCGCGGCTCGTCGCCGGGGAAGGCGTCCGGCGCGCCCGCGCCGCGGATCAGGATCAGCCCCGCGGAGAACGGCCCCACGCCGGGCAGCGCCCGCAGCTCGGCCAGGGCGTCCTGCGGGTCGAGCGCGCGCAGGTGCTCGGTGGTGAGCAGGCCGTCGAGCGCCGCCCGCGCCAGGCCGCGCAGCCACTCCTCCTTCTGCGCCGGCAGCCCGAGGCCCCCGGCCTCCAGCAGCGACACGGGCGGGGGGAAGGCCGAGTGGGCGTGCCCGTCGACGACGACCTTCGCGCCGTACCGGTCGGCGATGCGCTGCTTGATCCGCGAGGCGATGAGCATCGACGAACGCTGCACGATCACCGCCCAGCACGCGGCCTCCCACGGGCTCCAGAAGCACACCGGCCGCAGGCCGGGGCTGCGCCGCTGCAGGTCGCCGAGCACCGGGTCGGCCTCGCCGAGCTTGGCGAAGCCGGCGCCGTCGACGTCGAGGGACAGGATCCGCGCCACCTCGCCCCGGATCCCCGGCCCGGCGGGCCGCGTCGTGGCCACGGCGACCCCGCCCGGCGCGCCCGTCACGGTGACGCCGATCGGCAGCCAGTCGGATTCCGCGCAGTAGGCGAAGCGCATCGCCCGCCCGTCGGAGGGCAGCGCGCTGGTGGCCGGCCAGTCCTCGATGAAACGCAGCGAGGCGGCGAAGTCGAACGGGCCCTCGGCGGTGAGCGTGAATCCGTGCATGGTCATCTGGTACAACCTCCCGCTGGAATCAGACCTGGAGCAGGCGGGCGCAGGCGGCCGCCGCCGCGTCGGCGTCACCGACCACCACGGCTCGGGCCAGAGCCGTCAGGCGCTCGCCGGAGACCCGGGCGTCGTCCAGCGGCGCGGCCTCCGAGAGCAGGTCGTCGAGATCGGCCAGCAGGCTCGACCCCGCGAGCCTGCGCACGCAGGGCCAGGTGTCGGAGAAGCGCACCGGCCGGCCGTCGGCGTCGAGCAGGGCGAGCCGGAGGCTGCGGTCGGGATGCGCCGCCGCGCTGCGCGCCAGCCCCGCCATGATGGCCTCGCGGGCCCGCGCGAGCTCCATCGGGTCGCGCTCGGCCAGCGATAACTCCGCATCCACCCGCGTCTCCTGCGGCGCCGGCGCGAGCACCACGGCGCCGTTGCCGTGCTGGACCTCGACCATGCCCTGGACCTCGAGCGCCACCAGGGCGCGGCTCAGGGTCGCCCGGCTGACGCCGAGCTCGGCGGCCAGGCGACGCTCGGGCGGCAGGCGGTCGCCGGGGGAGAGCCCTTGGGCTTCGATGAAGCGCGCGATGTGGTCTGCCAGCTGCACATAGAGGCGGGGACGCTCCATCCGCTCGGGAACTGCGGAGGTCTGCGGGCGCTTCTTGGTCACGGGGGACAGTCTATTGACATCCGGCGCAGTGGCGCAGAGGCTAGGCCAATCCGGAAATACGCACGTAACCGGAGAGTCACCTGACCCGAGGAGTCGCCGATGTCAGCGGAAGTCGTTGCGTTGGTTGTATTGGTGTTGGTGTTCCTGATAGCCACCGTCCGGTCCATCAACATGGGCGCGCTGGCGCTCGTGGCGGCCTTCGTCGTGGGCACGGCGGTGTTCGGCGTGAAGGTGTCGGACGTCCTCGGCGGCTTCCCGGCGAACCTGTTCGTCATCCTGGTCGGCGTCACGTACCTGTTCGCGCTGGCCAGGAACAACGGCACCGTGGACTGGATCGTGCACCGGGCCGTGGTCGCGGTACGCGGGCGCGTCGCCCTGATGCCGTGGGTGATGTTCGTGGTGTGCGCCGCGATCACGGCGATCGGCGCCGCCAGCCCGGCCGCGGTGGCCATCGTGGCGCCGGTGGCCATGGGCTTCGCGGCCCGCTACCGGATCAACCCGGTCATGATGGGCCTGATGGTGGTGCAGGGCGCCACCGGCGGAAGCTTCTCGCCGATCGGCATCTTCGGCGCGATCACCAACGGCGTCGTGGACAAGAGCCACCTTCCGGGCAACCCGGCCGTACTCTTCTTCAGCGCGATGGGCGCCTGCGCGCTCATCAGCCTGGTCGGCTTCCTCACCCTGGGCGGCACGAAGCTGCTGCAGCGCGACCGCGAGACGCCGAAGGAGCAGGTCGCCACCCTCGCGCGAACGGGCGCCGCCACCGGATCCGCCGGCGACCCCGCGGGCAACTCCACTGGGGACCCCGAGCCCGCCGACGACGCCCTGCCCCGCCTCGACGCGCAGCGCTCCCTCACGCTGATCGGCCTGCTCGTGCTCGCCGTGGGCGCCCTCGTCTTCGACCTCGACATCGGCTTCCTCGCCCTGGCGGTGGCGGTCGCGCTCACGCTGATCTTCCCCTCCGCGGCCCGCGGCACCGTCGACAAGATCAGCTGGGGTACGGTGCTCCTCGTCGGCGGCATCGTCACCTACGTCTCCCTGCTGGAGGACCAGGGCACGGTGAAGTGGCTCGGCGACGGGGTCGCCCACGTCGGCGCCCCGCTCGTGGCCGCGTTCCTGATCTGCCTCATCGGCGCCGTGGTCTCCGCCTTCGCCTCGACGACCGGCATCCTCGGGGCGCTCATCCCGCTCGCCGTGCCGTTCCTGCAGACCGGCCAGGTCGGCGCCGTCGGCCTGGTCACGGCGCTGGCGATCTCCTCCTCGGTGGTCGACTGCAGCCCCTTCTCGACCAACGGCGCCCTGGTCGTCGCGAACGCGGACGTCTCCGAACGCGACAGCGTCTTCAAGCGCCTGATGACCTGGGGCATGACCATCATGGTGGTCGCGCCGGTGCTGTGCTGGGTGATCCTCGTCGTGCCGGGGAGCCTGTCATGAGCGGCCCGCTCGCCGGTTACGTCGTCGTCGACCTGACCAGGGCGCTGGCCGGGCCGCACGCCGCGATGATGCTCGGCGACCTGGGCGCCCGGGTGATCAAGGTGGAGCAGCCCGGGAGCGGTGACGACACGCGGGGCTGGGGCCCGCCGTTCGCCGGCTCGGAGTCCACGTACTTCCTGTCGTGCAACCGCAACAAGCAGTCGATCGCCCTGGACCTGAAGGACGAGACCGGCCGGGCCACCCTCGAGGCCCTGATCCGCAAGGCGGACGTGCTGCTGGAGAACTTCCGCGCCGGCGTGCTCGACCGGCTCGGCTTCACCACCGCGCGCCTGC
The DNA here is from genome assembly GCF_014204795.1 of Nonomuraea jabiensis. Taxonomy (GTDB): domain Bacteria; phylum Actinomycetota; class Actinomycetes; order Streptosporangiales; family Streptosporangiaceae; genus Nonomuraea; species Nonomuraea jabiensis. The sequence continues at coordinate 6,343,079 of NZ_JACHMB010000001.1, forward strand.
TCGAGCTCAACCCGCGGCTGGTCGTGCTGTCCATCACCGGGTTCGGCCACGACGGGCCGGAGGCCGGGCGGGCCGGCTACGACCAGATCGCGCAGGGCGAGGCCGGGCTGATGTCGCTCACCGGGTCCGGACCCGACGACCCGCAGCGGGTCGGCGTGCCGATCGGCGACCTGCTGGCCGGCATGTACGGCGCGTACGGCGTGGTGTCCGCGCTGCTCGAACGCGAGCGGACCGGGCGCGGCCAGGTCGTGCGCACCTCGCTGCTGGCCGGGATCGTCGGGGTGCACGCCTTCCAGGGCACCCGCTGGACCGTGGCCGGCGAGGTCGGGCGCGCCCAGGGCAACCACCACCCGTCCATCGCCCCGTACGGGCTGTTCCGGTGCGGGGACGGACACGTGCAGATCGCGGTGGGCAGCGAGGGGCTGTGGCAGCGTTTCTGCGCCGAGTTCGGCCTGGACCCGCAGGAGGCCGGCCTGGCGACGAACGCCGAGCGGGTGGCCGCGGGCCGGCGGCTGGTCGAGCTGGTCGAGGCCGCCTTCGCCCCCTTCGGCGCGGACGAGCTGCTGCGCCGGCTGGCCGCCGCGGGCGTGCCCGCCGGCCGGGTGCGCAGCCTCGACGAGGTGTACGAGTGGCCGCAGACCAGGTCGCAGGGCCTGCTCATCGACGTCGAGCACGAGAGCATCGGCGAGATCACGCTGCCCGGCCCGCCGCTGCGGTTCTTCGACCCGGCCGGGCCGGACGGCGAGGTGGAGACCACCCGGACCGACCACGCGGCGCCTCCCGTGCTGAACGCCGATGAGGAGGAGATCCGCTCATGGCTGGCCGGATGACCGCGCTCGAACTCGTCGAACTCGCGCTCGACGACGGCTCCTTCCGCAGCTGGGACCGGCCGCTCGGGCCGGTGGCGGACGCCGACGTGACCGCCGCCAGGCAGCGCACGGGCCTGGACGAGGCGGTGATCACGGGGGAGGGGCTGCTGCACGGCCGCCGGGTGGCGGTCGTCGCCTGCGAGTTCGGCTTCCTCGCCGGATCCATCGGGGTCGCCGCCGCCGAACGCCTGGTCTCGGCCGTGGAGCGGGCGACCGCCGAGCGGCTGCCGCTGCTCGCCGCGCCCGCCTCGGGCGGCACGAGGATGCAGGAGGGCACGGTGGCGTTCCTGCAGATGGTGAAGATCTCGGCGGCGGTCACCCAGCACAAGGCGGCGGGCCTGCCGTACCTGGTCTACCTGCGCAACCCCACGCTCGGCGGGGTGCTGGCCTCGTGGGGCTCGCTCGGGCACGTCACGGCCGCCGAACCCGGCGCGATGATCGGCTTTCTCGGTCCGCGCGTCTACCGGTCCCTGTACGGGGAGCCGTTCCCGGAGGGCGTCCAGGTCGCCGAGAACCTGTACCGGCACGGCCTGATCGACGCCGTGCTGCCGCCGCAGGCGCTGGCCGGCATCGCCGACCGCGCGCTGCGCATCCTGCTCGCTCCACCGGCGGAGCCGCCAGTGGAACTGCCCGTGGGTGGCACGCCGCTGCGGGAGCCACTGCCAGAGCCCCTGTCGGAGCCGCTGCCGGACGTGCCCGCGTGGGAGTCGATCACCCGCTCCAGGCGCGCCGACCGGCCCGGCGTCCGCCAGTTGCTGCGCTACGCCGCCTCGGACGTCCTGCCGCTGAACGGGACCGGCGAGGGAGAGCAGGACCCGGGGCTGTACCTGGCGCTGGCCCGCTTCGGCGGCGTCTCGTGCGTGCTGCTCGGCCAGGACCGCCGCACCCAGACCGACGTGGGGCCGATGGGCCCGGCGGCCCTGCGCGCGGCCCGGCGCGGCTTCCGCCTGGCGCACGAGCTGAACCTGCCGCTCGTGACCGTCATCGACACCCCCGGCGCGGCGCTCAGCCCCGAGGCGGAGGAGGGCGGGCTGGCGGGCGAGATCGCCCGGTGCCTGTCCGAGCTCGTCACCCTTGAGGCGCCGACGCTGTCGATCCTGCTCGGCCAGGGCTGCGGCGGCGGCGCGCTCGCGCTGATCCCGTGCGACCGGGTGCTCGTCGCCCAGCACGGCTGGCTGTCACCGCTGCCGCCCGAAGGCGCCAGCGCCATCGTGCACCGCGACGTCGAGCACGCCCCGGAGCTGGCGGCCGCCCAGGGTGTGCGCTCCGCCGACCTGGTCGCCGACGGCATCGCCGACCGGGTCGTCCCCGAGCACCCGGACGCGGCCGACGAGCCGGAGGCGTTCTGCCGCCGTGTCGGGCGCGAGCTGGAGCGGGAGCTCGCCGCGATGCTGCACCGCCGCCGCCCCGACCTGCTCACCGAACGGCTCCGGCGCTACCGCGCCCTCGGCACCACCCGCGATCGGGCCCAGGCGGTCGGCTAGAAGCCCCGCCCGCCCACCGAGGCACCTCCAGGCAGCGGCCGCTCAGGCGTCCCCGCGGAGCGCCCGTTCAGGCGTCTCTGCGTAGTGCCCATTCGACGCCCGGACAGCGGTCCATGACGACGTCGAGGCCGGCGCTCAGGGCGCGTTCGGCGGCCGCCTCGTCGATCACGCCGAGCGGGAGCCAGATCGCCTTGGCCCCTGCCGCGATCGCCTCGTCCACCGACTCCCCCGCCAGCTCGGCCCGCCGGTACACGGCGACGACGTCCAGCGGGTCCGGCACCTCGGCCAGCGACGCGTACCCGGGCTCGCCCAGCACGGTCTCGGCGGCCGGATGGACGGGAATGATCCGTTTGCCGCGTGCCTGGAGCAGCCGGGCCTGGTCGTAGGCCGTGCGCTCCGGGTTGTCGCTCAGGCCCACGAAGGCCCAGTGCCGCGCCTCGTGAAGCAGGCGCTTGATGACGTCGCCGTCAGCGAAGCGGTGTCCCATGCTCGGCACCAACACGGCGCGCCCGCCGGAACTTCCCGCATTCATCTTCCGCTCAGCGGTTGCGGTGCTTTCACCGCCGCATATGGTCCGGGGCGGCGTAGAGCTCTTGTGACCGGCCTTACTGCCCCACAGAGGTGGAGCATGAGAACTTCTCTCGTTGTCGTCGCGCTGGTCGAGCGCCTTCGGCGACCCGCAGTGGCTGCGGATCGGCTCCGGCGGCACCGCCGCCATCAGCCCGCTTCGCCCCGTTCCTGTGCGGCAGCCCGCGGGACGCCGACCGGAACAACACTTCACTGGTGACCCAGTGGACGGACACCTGCCCGTTCTGAGCGGCGCGACCGGGCGCGGCTCCCAGGAGGGGCCGTGCCCGGCCCGGGCTAATTGAGCGCCGAGTGGCGCCGGCCGTAGGCGAAGTAGATGATCAGCCCGATCAGGAACCAGACGGCGAAGCGCAGCCACGTCACCGGATTCAGGAACGTGATCAGCCAGATCGAGAAGAGCGCCCCGATGCCCGGCACCACCGGCATCCCCGGCATGCGGAACTGGCGCGGCAGGTCGGGCTGCCGGTAGCGCAGCACGATCACCGCCACGCACACGACCACGAACGCCAGCAGGATCCCGATGTTCGTCAGCTCGGCCGCCTCCCGGATGGGCAGGAACCCGGCGATCAACGCCGACGCGACGCCCACGATCCAGGTGACCCGCGTGGGCACCCGGCGCACCGGATGCAGCTTGGCGAACCAGATTGGCAGCAGCCCGTCCCGGCTCATCGAGAACCAGACCCGGGTGACGCCGAGCATGAACGTGAACATGACCGTGAGGATGCCCACCACGGCCCCGGCCGCGATCAGGGACGCGAGCCCGGGCAGCCCGACGGAGGCGAACGCCGAGGAGAAGCCGCTCTCGGGATCGATCTCCCGGTAGTTCTGCATGCCGGTGAGCACGAGCGTGGCCAGCACGTACAGGACCATGGAGATGGCCAGCGAGTAGATGATCGCCTTCGGCATGTGCCGCCGCGCGTCCCGCGACTCCTCGGCGGCGGTGCTCATCGCGTCGTAGCCGAACACCGCGAAGAACACGGTGGCGGCGCCGGTGATCGCTCCGCTGACCCCGAACGGGAAGAACGGGGTGTAGTTGTACGGGTTGATGTAGAAGAACCCGACCACGATCACCAGCAGCACGACGCCGACCTTGATGGCCACCACGGACGTCTCGAACCTGGCCGCGGCGCGGATCCCGAGGTTCAGCAGGAAGGCGATGAACAGGCACAGGATCGCCGCGAACAGGTCCACCACGTGCCCCGCGCCGGTGCCGGGCGCGCCGAGCATCCACGCGGGCAGCGTGAAGCCGAGCTGCTGCACGAGGAAGCCGAAGTAGCCGGAGATGCCGATGGCCACGACCGCGACGATGGCGGTGTACTCCAGCAGCAGGTCCCAGCCGATGCACCAGCCGACGATCTCCCCGAGGACCGCGTACCCGTAGGTGTAGGCGGACCCGGCCTTCGGGATCAGGCCCGCGAACTCGGCGTAGGAGAACGCGGCGGCGGCGCTGGCGATCCCCGCGATGATGAACGAGACGAGCACGGCCGGCCCCGCGGTCTGGTTGGCGACCGCGCCCGCCAGGGCGAAGATGCCCGCGCCGATGATGCCGCCCACCCCGATGGCGGTGAGCTGCCACAAGCCGAGCGACCTGGCCAGCTCGCCCTCGTGCTCGGTGGCGATGAGCTCCACCGGCTTGCGTCTGAAGACGCCTCCTGAAGTGACCATGACGCCCCCGATGCGGCTATGTGCGTCCGTCCTGCCCGCCAGGGCCGTCCCCATGCGAGGCAGCCCTGACGGGCGGGGTCGCGGGCGCCACGTGCCGCCCGTTCGCGAGGTGCTGCTGCAGTTCGATGTGCCGGAACTGGTAGTACGGCCCTTCCGTGCGCAGCAGGCCCAGCCGGTGGGCGTCGTCCAGGAAGTCCATGGCCCGCAGCGGCAGGCTTCCCCGGCTGGCCAGGCGGGGGACCGTCAGCTTGTAGGCCAGCCAGGCGTGGTGGCGGCCGAGGACGAGCCCGAACAGCAGCCCCAGCACCAGGCCGACCATAATCGCCATGCCCGTGGGGAGCCTTGAATACAGCAGGACGCCGGCGGTCGCGAACCCGACGACGAGTCCGCCGATGATCCGGATGGCGGTCAGGTTTCTGTCGGCCTGCCAGGTGGAGCGCGGGGATCGCGCTGTCAGATCAACGGTGGGGCTCTCGACCCAGCGGATCAGGCTGAGCAGGGCGACGAACCCGATGAAGGACAGCAGACCGATCTGCACCGAGGACCTCGCGGCGAATTCTGGCGTCCTGCTCGCGTAGGGCATGAGCCACCCGATGACGGCCCCCAGAGCTCCGACGATCAGCCCGTCCTGAAGGGCGGGGAGGAGTTCGGCGAGCCTGCCGCGGAGGTGGAAGTCGGCGTGTCCCGGCGACTCGGTGAACCAGGAACCGATCAGAATCTCGGACACGAGAGCGGAGAACAGCCCGATCATCGCGCCGAGGTAAGGCTCCCCTGTCAGCAGTGCGAAGGCCAGCCAGACCATGCCCCCGACCACGATGGCGGCCCCGATCCGGACCGTGCGGCTGGAGGTGAAGCGGGCCAGATGCCACCACGCCATGTCGCGCGTGTCCTCCTGGTTGCGCGCGAGCTGGCGGGACAGGTACCTGAGCCAGCGGTCGACCTGCTCCGGGGTCCACGTGTGTTGCGGCCGGAACGGCTGCGGCGGGCCGCCGGCGGGCGTCCGCGTGCTCACCAGGGCGGGGATGAGCTGGTCGCACAGATGGTCGTGCAATTCGGCCGCGCTGCCGCGCCCCAGCTCCAGCAGCGGCGTCGGATCCACCCGCGGCGCGATGTATGTGGCACGGACCAGCCAGAGCCCCAGAGACGTCGAGGCGATCTCGGACATGGCGGGAACGGTGCCCTTGCGCAGCTCCGTCAGGACCTGGCGCCAGACAGGGTGGGGCACGGGAGGCAGGCACGCCTCCAGGTAGCCGGCCGCCGCAGCGGGGGACATGGGCTGGGGCTCGATGACCGCCGCTGCCGTGAGGGCGTCGCCGATCTCCTCGACGGACTCGGCGAACTGCTCCGTACGGCAGGTGAGAATCAGCTGGTCGGTCTCGTACAGTGACCGGTTCAGTGCGTTCAGCATGTCGGCGCGGGCGGTGTCGGGCAGCTCGTCCAGCCCGTCGATGACGGGCAGCACCTCGCCACGGGTCACGAGCGTCTCCGGGATGTCCGTGCCGAGGGCTTCCGCGCGCAACGCGGGGTAGTCCGTTGCCAGGCTCGAGGCCAGCCAGTCCTGCAGCCGCCGATATACGCGGTCGTCCCAGCGAGCGGCGGATACCAGCACCGGGACGGGCTCATCCGGCTCTCGCGTACGCAGCAGTTCGAGCAGGAGTTGCACGGCCAGAGTCGTCTTCCCGGTGCCGGGACCGCCCAGGATGACCAGTCGGCGGCAGCGCAGGGCGCGAAATTTACGCGCCATGTCGGCGATGTGCACGTCCAGGCCGGGGAAGGCCACGGTGCCCTTGGCGATGATCTCGGGACGGTCGGCGAGTTCGCGATGCCCGGTCGAGTGCCAGGGCAGCGGCATGGGCTCGGGGTCGCATAGCGAGCGCACGACCGTCTCGTCTCGCCACTGCTGGGTCACCAGTCCGGCGAGGACGTCCTTCGCGGTGGCGATGGTGGCGGACGTGGGCGCGGACACGACCGTGCCATGCTTGCGCCACCAGGACAGGAACTGCACCAGGCCGTTGCCCAGCCCTATGACGGCCGTCACGGCCGCCACGATCTGCGCGATTCCGGTTGGTATCCCCCACTCCTTCGGGAATTTGCCGACCACGGCCAGGATCACGGTGGCCAGAACCAAGAGGAGAACACCTATCACTACTGACGTCTTGGCCTGGCGATTCTGCCAATATCGTGCGGACATATAACCAGTATGTGCAGATTTGATGGCATAAAGAGGATGATCATTCTCTACGGAAGGTCGATAAAACGGAAAAACCTGTCACCTCATTGATGGGGCTGCCAATTGGGCGGCATTGATTCGGAAACTCTGCCGGTCGCGGCGGCCAGCCCCCGTCGGCCGGGCAGGACGAGGTTGCCGTCGATGATCAGCATGAACCGCTCCAGGTCCGGCACGATCACGTGCACGGCGGTGACCCCGCAGGGGAGGACGCGCACCATGCGGTGGTAGGCCGGGTGGCCCCGCGCGGCCAGCATCGCCGTCACTTCCCGCAACTGGCTGCCGGGGGGCCCGGCAGCCGCGGCGGCCCGCGGGAAGGGGACCATATGCGCCTCGCGCAGGGCGCCGGTGAGGTCGAACCGCCCGCACGCCAGCAGCGCCGGGTGCGCCGCCAGCCCTGTCAGATCGCCGCGTACGGCGGCACCGGAGTGCGGCAGGCTCTCGCCGAGCGTGGTCTGGACGAGCTCAGTGAGGGCGCGCCAGACGGCATAGGCCGGGTCCAGCGAGGTCCCGCCGCCGCGCCGGTGCGGATGCCGGGAGGTCGGAGCCGTGTACGCCAGCATCGTCGGCACGTCGAGGTCACTGGTGATGTCCAGCAGGTGCACCGTTGACTCGGTCAGCTCTTCCGCCGTCGCGTACGCCCGCGCGAGGCCGTGCGGAAGCGTCCGCGGGTCGATCAGCCTGGGCCGGAAGCCGTCCCCGCCCAGGAAAGCCCTTATCAGGAGCAGGGACAGAGCATCCCGTTCGATCGCCTCGTTGACGGCGTGCAGCAGCGCCTCGGCAGCGGTGACGCCGACGGCCGAGCCGCTGTTGCAGCTGTAGCGCATCAGGTGGGCGTAGTCGCAGTCGTCCCCGGCCAGCTCACGCAGCGGGGCGGCACCGATCTCGACGTACCAGGGAGCAGACAGGAACAGCGGCACTAGTGCCTCGGTGTGGGTACGGGGAAGGGCCGGGCCGCCGAGCGGGTGGTAGCGCATGCAAGCCATCCGCCCACCGGGCGTCCCGGTCAGCAGCAACGCACAAGCGTCCCCTTGCAGGGGTCCCGTGGCGAGCGCGGCAGGCGGAACGGACCGCACGGCGGTGGGGTCGAAGCCGGCGGGGCCGGTGAGGTAATGCTCCACGGCCTCGAACAGCGCGCCCACGCGTGCCTCGTCTGGGCGTCCTTTGCCCATCCCGCACGCGACCGGTGAGACGTCCCCCTCGCCGCCGAACAGGCGGCACCGCCAGGCGGTCGGGTCGCGGCCGTCGCCCGCGTCCACGAGCTCCGCCCGCAGGCCGAGCGCGGTCAGTGCTGCGGAAACCCGCCTTCCGGCCTCGTCCACCGGCACCGCCCGTTCCGTCTCGCAGAATGGCCGCCCCGCCCGCCGCGAGGATTCCGGAAATTGATGCGATCTACTGTCTGCCATCGCCGGTTGTGGCGGTCAGCAGTTCACGCAGCCGGTCAAGTTCGGCCTGGGTCAAGTGCTGGGTCTCGCGATCCAGCGACTCGACCGCGCCAAAGTCCGCGCCTCCTCCCATGAGCTTCCCCCTTCCTTCACTCTTAATTGTAGCTCCACCTCTGCAAAGCCCTAGAAAGGCTATTTATGGACTTATTTGCATATCGGGGCAGGACGTCGGTTCGCCCTGTGTTCATCCGGAGTTCCAAGATCGTCACTCTGAGTGAGATGTGGGTCGTTACGGTCACGAACCGTGTGCTGACAAAGAGTCAACCCGCCATTCGTGATGTTTCTTCGCATCTGTACCTTGAAGTACCCCTGCCCCATCGGCATAGTGGACGCACCACAGGCGTGCCAGTCGTGGCGGACATTCTCGGGGTAGTGCCGGTTCGCGACTGCCCGGCGGCGCATCATCCGGTGCGCGGAATTGGACATGATGGATGAGTTCGCCCCCGCCGATCCGTACCAAGCTGCTCAGGATTCTCCTGCTTCCGCTGGTCTCCATGGTCGCTCTGTGGGGGTTCATCGCCTACTCCAGCGTTGAGGAGATCATCACCGTCTCCCAGGCGCAGGACCGCTGGGAGGGCATCGGGTCACCGGTGCTGCAGCTGATCGTCGAGTTACAGCGGGAGCGCCAGCTCTCGGCCGAGGCGGTCCGCGGCACCGGCTCGTACGAGCCGCTGGCCGAGCAGCGGCGGGTCACCGACGGCAAGGCCAAGCACCTGCGCGAGGTGATCAGCGCCCTCGACGTCGGGGCGGCGGACGGGGAGACCCCCGTCCAGGTGCAGGCGCTGCTGCAGGCGCTCGACGGGCTGCAGTCGCTGCGCGATTCCGCCGACGGCGGCGTGCTGGCCCCGCCGCTGACCATCATCGAGGCGTACAACAACCTGATCAGCGTCGCCAACGGGCAGTTCAACGACCGTGACGCGCTCAGCGACGTCTCGTCCTACCAGGCGGTGCGCGGCATGGCGGCCTACAGCGCCGCGGCCGAGTATCTGGGCCGTGAGCACGCCGTGCTCACCACCACGATCGTGCACCGCAAGATGACCCCCAGGGACCGGGCCTCGTTCGTCTCCGCGATGACCAGCCGCCGGCTCGTCTTCGCCAACGCCGAGCGCGACGTGGGCCCCGAGCTGCGGGCGAACTACGACCGGCTGGTCGCCAGCGCGTCGTACAAGCGGCTGGTGGACGCGGAGGACCTGCTGTTCGGCTGGGACACCAGCGGCGGCGCGCCGCCCGTGGACCCCACCGTGTGGAAGCGCGACGCCGACGCCATCTTCGGCGCGATCAGCCGCGACACGCAGACGGAGCTGGCCCGCACCGCGGCGGAGGCGCAGTCCCAGAAGTCCGGCGCGTACTGGCGGATCGGCCTGGTCCTGCTCCTGGGGCTGGCCGCGGTGGTGGCGTCGGTCGCGCTGTCGTACCGGTTCGGCCGCTCGCTGATCACCGAGCTCAGCCGGCTGCAGGAGTCGGCCGTGGAGCTGGCCGAGCGGCGGCTGCCCCGGCTCGTCGAGCGGCTGCGCCGCGGCGACGACGTGGACCCGGCCACCGAGGCGCCCGGCCTCGACCGCGCCGACACCGCCGAGGTGGACCGGGTGGTGCACGCCTTCTCCGCCGTACGCCGTACGGCGGTCGAGGCGGCCGTGGGCCAGGCGACCCTGCGCAAGGGCGTCGGCCTGGTCTTCCTCAACCTGGCCCGGCGCAACCAGGCGCTGCTCCACCGCCAGCTCACGCTGCTCGACACCATGGAACGCCGGGTCGAGGAGCCGGAGGTCCTGGAGGACCTGTTCAAGCTCGACCACCTGACCACCCGCATGCGGCGGCACGCCGAGAACCTGATCATCCTGTCCGACTCCGTCCCCGCGCGGCGCTGGCGCGACCCGGTGCCGCTGTTCGACGTCGTACGCGCGGCGGGGCTGGAGGTCGAGGACTACACCCGGGTCACCGTCGTGCCGATGCCGAACGCCCCGCTGCTGGTCGGCCCCGCCGTCACCGACGTGATCCACCTGGTCGCCGAGCTGGTGGAGAACGCCACCGTCTTCTCCCCGCCCGACACGACCGTGCACATCCGCAGCATGACGGCGGCCAACGGCTTCGCGCTGGAGGTGGAGGACCGGGGCCTGGGGCTGAACCACGCCACCCTCGACGAGCTCAACGCCAGGCTGGCCGACCCGCCGGAGTTCGACCTGGCCGACAGTGACCGGCTCGGCCTGTTCGTGGTGTCCCGGCTCGCGGCCCGGCACGGGATCAAGGTGTCGCTGCGCCGCTCGCCGTACGACGGGACCACCGCGATCGTGCTGCTGCCGGCCTCCCTGCTCGTCAACCTCCAGCCGCCGGTCGCCGTGGCGCCCGTCGCGGACCGCGTCGCCGCGCACATCGCCAGGCCCATGCGCGCGCTCGGCACCGGGCCCGCCGAGTCCCGGCCCGGCGGGGTGGCCGTCGCGCCCGAGCCCTTCCCGCCCCTCGGGCCGGACGCGCCCGCCCGCGCGCCGGAGCGCGGGACCTGGTTCGAGGCCGGACCGGCCCCGACTCCGACCATCGGGAACGGGCTCGCGAACGGATTCGCGGGCGGATCTGCGAACGGACTCGCGGATGGGCCTTCCAATGGGCTCGCGAACGGACTCGTGGGCGGACTTGTGGACGGGTCTTCCAATGGGCTCGCGGACGGGCCGGTGGACGGGCCGGGTGATGGGCCCGCCACCGGGCCGATCCGGATCCCGATGCCGGTCCCCGGCCCCGCCACCCCGCCCGGCCCGCCCGCGGGCTGGAGCGTCACGGTGCCGGCCGAGGAGGCCGACGACGACCTCGACGGGCTGCCCATGCGGGTGCCGCAGGCCAGCCTTGCTCCCCAGCTCCGCTCCGCCAGACGCGCGGACCGGCGCAGCACCTCGGCGCGCTCGCCGGAGGAGCTTGCACAACTCATGTCGTCCATGCAACGCGGCTGGCAGCAAGGCCGCCGGCAAGTGGAGCAGGGAGAAGACGTGTGGAACCGAAAGGACGACCATCCCGATGCCCGACCCGAGAAGTGAACTGAGCTGGCTGCTGGACGACCTCACCCAGCGCGTCCCCGGCATCCGGCACGCCATCGTGCTGTCCGCCGACGGGCTGGCCATGGGCGGCTCCCGGAACCTGACCCGCGAGGACGCCGAGCACCTGTCCGCCATCTCCGCCGGCAGCCACAGCCTCGCCATGGGCGCCGGGCGGCACTTCGGCATGGGCGGCGTACGGCAGACGATCATCGAGATGGAGGACGGCTTCCTTTTCGTCACCGCGGCCGGCCAGGGCGCCAGGCTGGCCGTGCTCGCCACGGGCGACGCCGAGCTGGGCATGGTCACGTACGAGATGGCGCTCATGGTCAAGCGGGTCGGCGAGCACCTCTCCGCGCAGCCGAGGGGAGCGGCACCGGCACCCGCCTGGAACGGCGCGAGACAGTGACCGGGGAGGATCCCGGGCCGCTGCTCCGGCTCTTCGGGCTGACCGGGGGCCGGGCGCGCCCCCAGGGCGAGGCGTTCGACCTGGTGGCCATCGTCACCACGGTCGCCGGCACCTACGAGCCCACGGAGCTGCTCCCGGAGCATCGCGCCGTGCTGTCGCTGTGCCAGCGGCCCACGCCGGTGGCCGACGTCGCGGCGCACCTCAGGCTGCCGCTCAACATCACCCGGGTGATCCTGAGCGATCTGCGGCGAGAGGGCCTTGTCACCATCGAGCGCCCGCGCCCCGCGGCGCAGACGATCGACGAACGCATCTACAGGGAAGTGCTGCATGGACTACGCAGCCTCTGAGCCGGGGACGACCGCGGTCGCCTCGGCCTTGGCCATCAAGATCCTCATCGCGGGCGGTTTCGGCGTCGGCAAGACCACCCTGGTCGGCACCATCAGCGAGATCCGGCCGCTGCACACCGAGGAGCTGCTGAGCGAGCGGGGCATCGGGGTGGACGACACCTCGGGCGTGGAGTCCAAGACCACCACCACGGTCGCGCTCGACTTCGGCCGCATCACCATCCGCGACGGGCTGTGGCTGTACCTGTTCGGCACCCCCGGGCAGGACCGCTTCTGGTTCATGTGGGACGAACTGGCCCTCGGCGCGCTGGGCGCCGTCGTGCTCGCCGACACGCGCCGCCTGGGCGACTGCTTCCCCGCGGTGGACTACTTCGAGCAGCGCGGCGTCCCCTTCGTGGTCGGCGTGAACTGCTTCGAAGGCGCCCGCCGCCACGACCCGGCCAAGGTCCGGCGGGCGCTCGCGCTGAACGAGCGCATCCCGATCGTGCTCTGCGACGTCCGCGACCGCACGTCGGTCAAGGAGGTGCTCACCACGTTGGTGAAGTACGCGGTGGAAGGCGGATGAGCCGGCTTCAGGGGGCCGGCGTGAGTGGCGGGACGGCGTTGCGCGCCCGTTCCAGGGCCTGGTCGGGCCACCACTGGCCGGAGGCCGGGGTGACGATGCCGTACACCGGGTCGGCCGGTCCCGGGGTGCCCCGGGTGCACTGGCCGTTGGAGAACCCCGGGCTGTTGAGCCAGAGGTACGCGTCGGCCAGCGGCTTCCCGGTGTCGGCGGACGGCCGGGCGCCCGCGCCTCTGCCAGGGGGATTGCACCATTCGTCCGGCACCCGGAAGCGCCCGGCGGGCGGCTGCCACTCGCCGGTCCCGTTCCGGCTCGTGTCGACGACGAAGTGCGGCAGGCCGGGCGCGTCGTCCGGCACGGCGGCCAGGGCCGCGTCGGCGCACGAGGCGGTCCCCGACGCCGCCCTCAGGTAGACGCACCTGGACAGCTTCGCGGCGTACGTGAGCGATCGCGCGGTCTGCCGGTAGCCGACGGCGTTGACGTAGAAGCCGTCGGCGCGCACCGCCCCCGCGTTGACCAGCCGGTCGGCGATCTGCGTGAACGCGGGCCAGCCCGCCAGCCCGCCGTCCAGGTAGACGCCGGTGCGGGCCAGGCCGGTCAGGGTCTCCACGGCGTAGGAGAGATCGGCGTACCGCTGGACGGCGGCGGACTCCCCGCCCCTCGGGCACTCGGGGCTGCCGGGCATGCGGGCCAGGCCGCTGGGCTCCAGGGCGACGACCGCGGGCCGGTTCCCGATGCCCTCGGCCACCGCGTCGATCCACGCCCGGTAGCTTGCGGTGTCGGGGGCGCCGCCGTTCCAGCAGTCACGTCCCGGGATGTTGTTGGTGACGAACACCGGGACGGTCCGCCCGCCTGCGGCCTGGGCGGCCGCCTCCCGTACGGTGCGGGAGACGTCGGCGGGGGAGCCGCCGGCGAGCCAGATCGCCTGGGGGACCTGCGACAGGGACCGCATGAGGGCGGCGTCGGCCGTCCTGCCCTGCGCCGACCACGTCCGCGCCTGCCGGGCCGCGTCGGTGTCCGGCTGCACGTAGAACCGCACGCCGTCGGCGCGCAGCGGGTTCTCGCCGGGGAGCTCCCGCCACAGCCTGCCCGCCTCCTCGACGGCGGGGTGAACGGCGGGGTTCACGGACGGGTTCACCGCCGGGCTGCCCGCCTGGGTCACGGCGGGCAGGCCGGGCAGCAGGCCAGGCACCAGCACCACGCCCGCCGCCGCCACGGCGAGCGCGGCCACCGCGCCGCCGGCCCACGCCCAGCGCCTGGACGCGCCCCGTCGCCGCCCCCTGTGCGCCGGCGCGGCGCGGCCCCGGTCGGGCGCAGTGCGGCTACGGTCCGGGGTGGTGCGGCTCCGGTCCAGCGCGGCGCGGCCCGGGTCCCCGGCGGTGCGGCCCTGGTCCGGCGTGGTGCGGCCCTTCTCCGTGGCGGGGTGGGCTCCGTCCGGGGTGGCGTGGCCCTGCTCGGGGACGGCGTGGGTCCGGCCCGAGGCGGTTTCAGCCGGGTGCGGCACCTGGGGTTCGTACGGGAAGCGGCCGCTCGACCGGCGTCGTGGAAGGGGCCCGATCGGGACGCAATCGGGCGAGAGCCGCAGCGTGGCGCCCCCGCCGAGCGCGTCCACGAGCTCGGCGGCCGTCGGCCGGGCCGCCGGGTCCTTGCTCAGCGCCCGCGCCACCAGCTGGCCGAGCACGCCGCCCAGCTCGGGGAGCTCGGGCTCCTCGTGGACCACGCGGTAGAGCACGTCATGCCCCGCCCCCGAGCCGAACGGCGGCCGCCCGCTCGCGGCGAAGACCATGACACCGCCCCAGGCGAAGACGTCGGAGGCCGGCGACGCCAGCCCGCGCACCTGCTCGGGCGACATGTACGCCGGCGTCCCCATCCGCGTGACGGACAGGGTCGTGGAGTCGGAGACGAAGGCGAGGCCGAAGTCGATGACTTTCGGGCCGACGGGGGACAGCAGCACGTTCGACGGCTTGAGGTCGCGGTGGACGACGCCGGCCGCGTGGATGGCCCACAGCGCCACCGCCGTGCTCATGGCCAGGCCCTCGAGCTCGGAGCCCGACATCGGGCCCCGCTCCACGACCGCGCGGAACAGCGTCGGTCCTGGCACGTACTCGGTGACGACGTACGCCGTCTCGCCGTCCAGGTCGGCCGTGAGCACGGGAGCCGTCGAGAAGGGGGCGACCCGCCGCATGGTCGCGACCTCGCGGCGGAAGCGCCGCCGGAACTCCGGGTCGCCGGCGAGGTGCCGGTGGATGACCTTGATCGCCACGAGCCGCCGCGAACGGCTCTTCGCGAGGTAGACGATGCCCATCCCGCCGGAGCCGAGCCGGCGCACGATGCGGTGGCCGCCGATCCGCCGCGGGTCGTCGCCGGTCCGCCCGTCCACCGCCTCGCCGTGTTTGGTGCCGTACGCCATCGCCCGCCCATCCCGACCCGACAGTCGACAGGAGGTACGGCCGGGGCGGCACCGGGGTTCAGCCGAACGCGAGCAGGACCTTGCTGGAGCGCCGGGCGTCGGCCGCCTCCTCGAACGCCGCCACCGCCGCGCCGAGCCCGAAGACGGACGTGACGATGGGCGCGAACCGCCCGGCCTCCCGGCTCATGATCGACAACGCGGCCGGCATCTCGTGGTAGAAGCGGCTCGACCCCATCAGGGTCAGCTCGCGGGTGACCGCGAGGTGCAGCGGCGCGGTGACCCCGCCCGGAGGCAGGTGTCCCACGTTGACGAGGGTTCCGCCGGGGCGCAGCGCCTCGAGGGCCGAGACGAGCCCGGCCTGGGAGCCGGAGGACTCGATCGCGACGTCGGCGGAGGGGATCGGCTCGCCGCGGTCGGCCCGTACGACATGGGTCGCGCCCACCTGGAGCGCCAGCCGGAGGGGTTCGCCGAACACGTCGGTCGCCGTGACCGTCGCCGCGCCCGCGCAGGCGGCCAGGGCGGCGGAGAGCAGGCCGATGGGGCCCGCGCCGATCACCAGGACGTCGCGGCCCTCGACGCCGGAGCTCGGCCGGCGCAGGCCGTGGAGCGCCACCGAGGCGGGCTCGGCCAGCGCGGCCGTCCGCAGGTCGAGCCCGTCGGGGATCGGCACGAGGCGGTTCGCGGGCACGACGAGGCGCTCGGCGAACCCGCCGTCCGTGTGCGGCACCCGGGCGGCACTGCCCAGATAGCGCAGCTCCTCGCAGAGGTTCTGCTCGCCGCGCAGGCAGTGGCCGCAGCGGCCGCACACCTGGGCGGGGTGGACGGCGACGCGGCCGCCCGCCGGCGGCCCCGAGCCGTCGGCGGCGGGCTCGGCGACGATCCCGACCACCTCGTGTCCCAGGACCATGGGGGAGCGCAGGACGGACTCGCCCACCCGCCCGCTCCTGTAGTAGTGCAGGTCGGAGCCGCAGATGCCGCCGTAGACGACCGTGACGACGGCTTCGTGCGGCCGTGGCGCCGGGGTGGCCCGGGTCTCGATCGTCAGGTGCCCGGGGTTGGTCACGACGAGGGCCTTCGCGTCCATCAGATCACCGCCGTCATGCCGCCGTCGACGTAGATGACCTGGCCGTTGACGAAGTCGGACGCCGGTGAGGCGAGCCAGATCGCGGGGCCGACGACGTCCTCGACGCGGCCCCAGCGCGCGGCGGGCGTGCGCCGCGTGATCCAGCGGCTGAAGTCGGGGTCGGCGACCAGGGACGCGTTCAGGTCGGTGTCGATGTAGCCGGGGGCCAGGCCGTTGACCTGGATGCCGGCGGACGCCCATTCGGCGCACATCGCCCGGGTGAGCCCGCCGAGCCCGCTCTTCGCGGCCGCGTAGGGGGCGGTGGTGGCGCGTACCAGGTGGTTCTGGACCGAGCAGACGTT
Source organism: Nonomuraea jabiensis (assembly GCF_014204795.1). Taxonomy (GTDB): domain Bacteria; phylum Actinomycetota; class Actinomycetes; order Streptosporangiales; family Streptosporangiaceae; genus Nonomuraea; species Nonomuraea jabiensis. The sequence goes on from NZ_JACHMB010000001.1 coordinate 6,359,524, forward strand.
GATGATCTTCCCGCTACCCCGTGGGAGCATGTGGCGCGCGAAGGCCCGGCCGACGAGGAAGCCACTGGTGAGGTTGACGTCGACCACGCGTTTCCAGTCGTCGACCGGGAGCTCGGTCAGGGGGCCGCGGATCTGCACGCCGGCGTTGTTGACGAGGATGTCCGGACAGCCGTGCGCCGCGACGACGGCCTCGCAGGCCTGCTCGACCTGCGCCGGATCGGCGACGTCGAACGCGTGGACCTGCACGTCGCCGGGCGGACGGCCGGGGGCGAGCTCCTCGCGCAGGGCCGCGGCCGCCGCCTTGAGGCGTTCCGGGTCGCGGCCGTTCAGCACGACGCGCGCTCCCGACAGCGCGTAGCCGCGCGCGATGGCATGTCCGATGCCGCGACCCGAGCCGGTGACCAGGGCGAGCCTGCCTGTCAGGTCGAACGCCGGAACGCCTGGAGCGGTCTGGAGGGGCACGTCATCTCTCCCATGCTGGTGCGGATCCGAGAACCTCGACGCGTGACGCGCGGACGAGCACCGCGGCCACGGCCTGCGCCGCCGTCGTTGCGGCCACGGACTGCGCCGCCGTCGCTGTGGCCGCGGCCTGAGCCGCCGCCGCGTCCATGGCCGCGATGGCCTCGACGACCTGCTCGCGCCGGTCCGGCGAGGCGTCGGGGACGTCCGCTCGCCGGGCGATGACCTGGGTGTTGACCAGCGCCCCGCTCTCCTGGGGCTGGACGGTGGCGCCGGCGTTGTGGCGCTGGCCGCGGACCATGCCGAGCACCTCCAGCGAGCACAGCGCCTCGCGCACGACCGTCCGGGACATCTCGTACTCGGACTTGACGCGTCCAGGGGAGACGAGGCCGCCCACGGGGAAGCCGCCGCTTACGGGGAAGCCGCCGTGCGTGATCGGGCGTGCCTGCGTGATCGGGCGTGCGTGCGTGATCCGGCGTCCGAGCGTGATCGGGCGTGCGTGCGTGATCCGGCGTCCGAGCGCAATCAGACGTCCGAGCGCAATCCGGCGTGCGTACACGATCCGGTGTCCGAGCGCGTCCACGAGCTGCGCGTGCAGGCCACCCGGCCCGGCGCCGGGCGCTCCGAGGCTCGTCATCCGCAGCTCCTTCGGGACTCGATGGAAGACGACGCTACCGCCGGAGGGGGCGTCGCACGGAATCGGCGGACCCAAGGCTCGCCCGTGCCACCGACCGCGACAGCTACCACTACGCCGGAGTCGGGGCCGGCTCGTCCTGCCCGTCGTCGATCCCACCCCGAGCCCTGCCTTCAGCTTCCTCGGCCTGCAGACCAGCAGGGGAACCGGCCAGCCATTCATTACGAGAAATGCTCATAAATATCAGAGCTATGTGTATGAGTATTGGTTTTCTCTGCCTTGGCCGCATAAAAGCGTAACCGCAGGTCTATGGGCCACTTCAGTGTGATTCGTAACCCCCCTACGCTGTCCCCCGTTCCACTTACGGCGAGGGGGATCACGTGCTCGGAATCGACACCTGCCTGGCGGAGGTCATGTCCATACCGGGGGCGCTGGACGCCATGCTGCTCGACCACACCAGCGGCATGGCGGTGGCCTTCAGCAGCGCCTCGGGCGTGGACGCCGACCGGTCGGCCGCCGCGTTGACCGAGGCGCTGCGGGCCACGACCGACGGCCTGGCCCGAGCCTGCCCGGGCGAGATCGTCCGCATTGACGACATGCTCGTCACGACGGACAAGGGGCATCATCTGCTCAGGCCGCTGGAGACGGTCTTCGAGGGGCCGCTGGTCATCTACGTACGCCTTGACCTGGAACGATCCAACCTCGCCCTGGCCCGCCACCGCCTGCGGTCGGTCTCCAGCCAGCTGACGACGTGAGTCATGACGAGGCTCGACGCACTCCTGGCCGGGCTGGCGCGCGAGCGTTCGACGGGCGCGCTCCGGCTCGGGAGGAACGGCACGATCTTCCTCCACGACGGGCGCGTGACGTACATGGAGTGCGCCCAGACCCCGGGCGTCGAGCGCCTGCTCACGGCCAGGGGCCGGATGACGGAGGCGGCGCTGCGCGGGCTCCAGGCGGACGGCGGCTGCGCGCGGCTCCTCGAGGAGGGGGTGCTCACACCCGGCGAGCTGCAGTTCGCGGTGCTGGGCGCGGTCCTGGACGCGGCCTTCTTCCTGCTGCCGATCAGCGGGACGCGGCCCAAGTTCCGGCCGGGGGAGCTGCACTGGCTCGGCGGGCAGTGGTTCTTCGACGTGGCGGGGCTGGTGCGGGAGTGCGCGCGGCGGCGGGCGCACCTCGCCGACATCTGGCCGTCCGCGGAGGTGGACACGCTGCCGGTACGGCCGGTGCCGTGGCTGCCGGGGCACGGGGTGACGCTGACCCGGGTCCAGTGGGAGGTGATCGTCCGTGCCGACCACAAGGCCACGCCACTGGAGCTGGCCAAGCAGCTCGGCCGGTCGGGCTATGCGGTGCTGCTGGCGGTCAGAAGGCTGGCAGCCACAGGCCTGCTCGCCCCAGGGGACCCGGACCGCACGGCCGTACCCGCTCCTGGCCGGTCCAGGCATGCCGAGGACGCCGAGTCCGATGAGGCCGCCGACGGTGGTGAAGCGCCTGGAGCCGGGCTGCCGAAGCGGGCGCGGCACCCCTACGAACGGCCGCCCCACGATCCCGGGGCGGTGGCCCAGCCGCTCGGCCCGCCCGTGACGGGAGACCCGACCGATCTGGCGCTGCTGATGCGGCTCAAGAAGGCGCTCGAGGAGCTGGCGTGAGGTTCCCCGTACTCAGGAGGAAGCCACCGGTGGAGCTGCGGAAAGAGGTTCTGGAGGAAATGACGCTCCTGCGCGAGCGCACGCCGGACGTGAGCGGAAGCGTCGCCTGCACCGTGGACGGCATACAGATCGCCTGCGACCTCGAAGGAGACCGCGGCGAGCAGACCGCGGCCCTGTCGGCGGCGCTGCTCGCGATGAGCAGGCGGATGCTGACCATGACCGGTCATGGCGCTCTTGAGGAAACGCTCATCTCGGGCACCGCCGGCTTCGTGGCCTTCTACGCCGCCGGCCCCACCATCGTCCTCACAGTCCTGGCCAAGCCCGGCGCGAACGTCGGGCTGCTGCGGCTGGAGGGCAGGAAGACGGCCGCCGGACTGGCCGCCGTCGCAGCACGTAGGCACTGAACCGTCCCCTGGCAGAAAGGGAGAAGCAATGGCGAGCATGGACGTCTCTCTCAAGGAGATGATGACGATCGACGGCGCCCTCGGAGCGGCGATCGTCGATCACGGCAGCGGCATGGCGCTGGGCATCCTCGGCGGCTCCAAGGACCTGGACCTGCAGGTCGCCGCGGCGGGCAACACGGAGGTGGTCAAGGCCAAGCTCCGTACGATGGACTCGCTCGGGCTCAAGGACAGCATCGAGGACATCCTCATCACGCTCGGTGGCCAGTACCACATCATCCGGCCGATCACGGGGCGCGGGGGGAAGGGGCTGTTCCTCTACCTGGCGCTCGACCGTGGGCGCGCCAACCTGGCCCTGTCCCGGCACCAGCTCCGGGGCATCGAGGAGAAACTGGAGGTCTGACCCCGACCCTCGGGTGGCCCGCCCGGCTCGACCACGGGCCACCCACCCTCCCCCCGCCGCGCCGCTCACGGCAGGCCGTCCCATGGTTGGGTACATGGTGGCCGGGCCGGTGAGGGGTGCCGGTCATGTGGATCACGAAGAGGGCGGGCGGCGATGGTCGCGGGCCGTAGCCAGGCGCCGTATTGAAACGGGTTGCAGTTCGTCCTTAGGCTGAGCCCATGATCCTGGACCGCTTCCAGATCGGCGGCGCCGCGGCCGTGGTCACCGGCGCGGGCCGGGGCATCGGTGCGGCCACCGCCGTCGCCCTCGCCCAGGCCGGCGCCGACGTCGCGATCTGCGCCCGCACCGAGGACCAGCTCCAAGCCATAGCCGAACAGGTGGAACGGGCCGGCAGGCGGGTCCTGGTCGTCCCCGCCGACCTGACGCTCCCGGGCGCCGCCGAGGACTTGGCGGAGCGGGCCGCGGCCACCTTCGGCCGCCTGGACGTGGTCGTCAACAACGTGGGCGGTGCAATGCCCCGCGCGTTCCTCGACACGAAACGCAAACACCTCGAGAACGCGTTCCAGTTCAACGTCGGCGTGGCCCACGAGCTGACCAGGGCCGCCGTACCGCACCTGCTGAAGGCGGGCGGGGGCGCGGTCGTGAACGTCTCCTCCGCCGTGGGCCGCGTGGCGGGCCGCGGCTACCTGGCCTACGGCACCGCCAAGGCGGCCCTGGCGCACTACACCCGGCTGGCCGCGCTCGACCTGGCCCCCGCCGTTCGGGTCAACGCGATCGCCGTCGGCGCGGTCGCCACCTCCGCGCTCGACATCGTCATGAACGACGAGGGCCTGCGCGCCCAGATGGAGCAGGCCACGCCGCTGCGCCGGATCGGCGAGCCGGAGGACGTGGCGGCCGCCGTGCTCTACCTGGTCTCCCCGGCCGCCCGGTACGTGACGGGCAAGGTGCTCGAAGTGGACGGCGGGATCGACCGGCCCAACCTCGACCTCGGGCTGCCCGACCTGTCATGACTTGGTGAGGACGTAGGCGCGGCCGGGGTCGATCCCGACGGTCACGTTCGTGCCCTCCGCCAGCAGGCCCTGCGGATCCGGCCCCGGCACGGTCACCAGCAGGGTGCCCGAGGCGGTCTCCACCTCGTAGTCCACGCTGTGCCCGTGGAAGGCGGTCCGCAGCACCGAGCCGGTCCCGTTCTCGGGGGCCGGGCGGAGCGACAGTGCCTCCGGCCGGAGCATGAGGTAGGCGGCGGCGTTCACCTGCACGTCGAGGCGGGCCGCCACCGTCATGGTCCGCCCGAGCGCCGTGACGACTGCGCCGCCCGCGTCCATCCGCTCGGGCACGACCTCGACGAAGTTGGCCCGGCCGATGAAGTCCGCCACGAACACGGTCGCCGGCCGGAAGTAGATGTCGGCGGGGGTGGCCGCCTGCTCGATCCGGCCCCTGTTCATCACCACGACGCGGTCCGACATGGTCATCGCCTCGTCCTGGTCGTGGGTGACGTACAGGCTGGTGATGCCGAGCCGCCGCTGGATGCGGCGGATCTCGGCGCGCATGGCGCCGCGCAGCTTGGCGTCCAGGTTCGACAGCGGCTCGTCGAACAGCAGCACTTTCGGCTGCACGACGAGCGCGCGGGCCAGGGCGACGCGCTGCTGCTGGCCGCCGGACAGCTCGTGCGGGGCACGGTTCTCCAGGCCGACGAGATTCATGCTGGTGAGCGCGATCTGGAGGGCGGTGTCGGTCTCGTCCTTGGCCCGGCGCTGGGTACGCAGGCCGTAGGCGATGTTCTCGCCCACGCTGAGGTGCGGGAACAGGGCGTAGTTCTGGAACACCATGGCCATCGGGCGGCGCTGCGGTGGCAGCCCGTCGATGGCCTCGCCGTCGAGCCGCACGTGCCCGCTCGACGCCTCCTCCAGCCCGGCCACGATGCGCAGCGTCGTGGTCTTCCCACAGCCGGAGGGCCCGAGCAGCGTGATGAACTCGCCGGGTGCCACGTCGAGCGTGACCGTGTCGACCGCGACGACGGGGGCGCCGGCGCGGCCCGGGAACGCCTTGGTCAGTTTGTCCAGGTGGAGGCGCCCCCCGCGGGTCTCGTCCGTCATCGTTCCTGCCTTCCGGGGGAGCGGTGCAGTGTCGCGGAGCGCCCGACGAGCAGCCGGATGACCCCGAAGCCGGCCAGCACGATCGCGGTCAGCACCGTGCAGTAGGCGAACGCGACCCCGTAGCGGCCGGTGTTGGCGGCGCTGAGGATCTGCGAGGTGATGATGTGCGTGCCAGGGGTGACGAGCAGGATGATCGTCGAGACGGAGGTCATGCAGCGCGCGAAGCCGTAGCTGAGCCCGGTGAGCAGCGCCGGGCGGATCAGCGGCAGCGTGACCTTGCGGAAGGTCCGCAGCGGGCCGGCGCCGAGGTTCCTCGACGCCTCTTCCAGGCTCGGGTGCAGCTGTGACAGCGCCGCCGTGCCCGTACGCAGCCCGGCCGGGACGGAACGGACGACGTACGCCAGCACGATCGCCAGCGCCCCGCCCGCCACCGCGCTGCCGCCCACCAGGCCGGGCAGGACCAGCAGGTCGCCGACGTACCGGGCGGGCCGGTAGGCCAGCACGTAGCCGATGCCGAGCACCGTACCCGGGACGGCCACGCCGAGCGTCCCGGCGAAGTCCAGCCAGCCGCCCGTCCGCGCCAACTGCCGCACCGCGAGCCAGGCGATGAGCAGCCCGAACCCTCCGGCGACCGGGGTGGCGATCGCCGCCAGCAGGGTCGTGTCCTTCAGCGCCTCCTGGCCCACGCCGAGCAGCACCTCGCGCAGGTGCGTGAACGTGAGCGCGTTGTCCACGCCGAACACCCGCGTGACCCCGCCGGCCACCATGGTGCCGTAGAGGCCGACGATGACCAGTGCGACCAGCATCGCCAGGGCGAGGACGGGCCAGCGCACCCAGCCCGTGACCGGGTGCACGCTGCCGGACGGCCTGCCGGTGATCGTGGTGCGGACCTTGCGGCCCAGCCAGTACCGCTGCGCCACGAACACGCCCACGGACGGCACCAGCAGGATCAGGCTGTAGACGGCCGCGCCCGTGGTGTCGTACTCGCCGGTCACGGCCAGGTAGGCGCGGCTGGCCAGCACCGTGTAGTCGCCGCTCACGACGAGCGGGTTGGCCAGGTCCGCGACGGCCTCCACGAACAGCAGCAGGAACGGCGCCGCCAGCCCCGGCGCCAGCAGCGGCAGCATGACGGTCCTGAAGACGCGCCACCGGGACGCGCCCATCGTCATCGCGGCCTCCTCCATGGCCGGATCGAGCCCGCGCATCATGCCGAGCAGCCCCAGGTAGGCCACGGGGAACAGCGACAGCGACTGGACGAACACCAGCCCGTCCAGCCCGTAGACGTCGTACTCGACGCCGAGCAGGTCGTGCGTCACCATCCCGCGCCGGCCGAACAGCACGATCGTGGCCGTGGCCACCGCGAACGGCGGGCTCACCACCGGCGTCAGCGCGATGAGGTGCAGCAGCCGCTTGCCCGGCACGTCCAGCCGGGTCTGCACGAAGGCGAACAGGAAGCCGATCGCCGTGCCGCACAGGCCGACCAGCACGCCGAGGACGAGCGTGTTCCAGAGGATCCGCAGGTCCACCGGCGAGGTGAAGAACCGGGCGTAGCGCGGCCACGCCTCGGCCGACAGCGCCGAGGCGAGCACCGTGCCGAGCGGGAAGAGGCTGCCGGCGAGGACGAGGACGACGCAGGCGGCGATCGCCAGCGCCACGCTGGTCTCGCGGCGCCGCCTGCGGCGCGCCCGCGAGGGCTGCGCGGGAGGGGAACCGACGAGGGCGGTCATCTGGGGGCCTTCGCGATCTCGGCGTCGAAGCGCCGGACCAGGTCGAGCTTGCGGGCGCCCGCGGCGGTGCTGTCGTAGTCGACGAGCTTCAGCGCGGCCAGGTCGGCGGTCTTGTCCGACCGCTTCGCGGCCGGGTTGGTCGGCGCCTGGTACGCGTGGACGGTCGGCCCGATCTCCTGCGCCCCCGGCGTCAGCGCCCAGTCGATGTACTTCTTCGCGCCGGCCACGTTGTGCGCCCCCTTGACCAGCGCCACGCCGCCCACCTCGTAGCCCGTCCCCTCGGCCGGGAACGTGACCCGCAGGTCGGTGAAGCCCTGCTCCCGCGTGGCCACGCAGTCGTGGGAGAACACGACGCCCACGCCGATCTCGCCCCTGGCGGCCTGCTGCGCGGGCGCCGCGCCGGACTTGCTGTACTGCAGCACGTTCGGGTGCAGCCGCCTCATGTACGCCAGCGCCTCGTCGTCGGCGCCCCTGTGCAGCACCACCTGCGTCCACAGCGCCGTGTACGCCGTGCCGGACGTGGCGGGATGCGCGATGCCGACGTTCTGCCTGAGCGCCGGGTCCAGCAGGCCCTCCCACGACGTGGGCGCCGGCACGTGCTTCTCGGCGAGGACCTCGGTGTTGTCGCAGAAACCGAGCACGCCCACGTACACGCCGGTCCAGGTGCCGTCGCGGTCCTTGTACCGGTCGGGGATGGTGGCCGCGTTCGGCGAGACGTAGTCCTGCAGGAGGCCGTCGTCGGCCGCCGCGGCGTACCCGTCGGCCGGGCCGCCGTGCCAGACGTCGAACTCCGGATCGGCACGGCCCGCCTTGATCCGGGCCAGGGCCTCACCGCTGGACAGGCGGACGAACTCCGCGGGGATCCCCGTCTCGGAGGTGAAGACCGAGGTCATCGCCGCGCACCATTCCTCGGTGGCGCCGCACGCGACCACCACTTTCCCGGCGTCGGCGCTCGCCGCTCCGGGTGCGCGCGTGCACCCGGAGCAGGCGAGCACGAGGGCGGCGCCGATCGACAGGACCGGACGTGAGCGGACAAGAGGTGAAGCCATCGTCGACCTCCTGGAGCGGCTGAAGGGTTGCCATGCCGCAAAGCTAGGCCGTGGGGCGGGCCCCGCCGGTGACAGCGCGGTGAGCGTTGGTGACGGCGCCGTCACCTACCGATCGGGCTGGTCGGGCATCAGGTAGCCGGCGCCGCGCACCGTCTGCACGTACCAGGCGGCGTCGAGCGCCTCCAGCGCCGACCGCAGCCGGTAGACGGTGGACTTGACCACGTCCCGGCCGCCCTTCAGGTTGGTGGTGCCCCACACCTCCCGCAGCAGGTCCTGCCACGACTGCGGGGTGCCCCGCCGCGCCGCGAGGTGGGCGAGCAGCTTGCACTCGGTGTCCGTCAGGGTCAGCCGCCGCTCGCCGATGGTGACGGTGTGCCGGGCGGCGTCGATGACCAGGTCACCCGCCCGCAGCAGCGCGGGGCCGGTGTAGCGGCGCAGCACGGCCCGCGCCCGCAGGACGAGCTCCCTCGGGTGGAACGGCTTGGTCACGTAGTCGTCCGCGCCCCGCTCCAGCCCGGCGATGACCTCCTCGGGCCGGGAGAGCGCGGTGACCAGGATGACGGCGACCTCGGGGTACTTGGCCTTGATCAGCCCGCAGAGGGCGAGCCCGCCGAACGCCGGCATGAGCACGTCGAGGACGACCAGGTCCACGTGGTGGGTGCGGAGCAGGTGCATGGCGGTGGCGCCCTCGTGCGCCTCGATCGCGTGGAAGCCCTGCGTCGTGAGCGCGAAGGCGATGATCGCGGTCATCTGGGGTTCGTCGTCGACGACGAGCGCGGTGGACATGGAGGCTCTCCCTAGCCCGGCAGCGTGAACAGGAAGGTGGTGCCGTGCATCGACGTGGTGTCCACCATGATGGACCCGCCGTGCAGCTCGATGATCGTCTTGGTGATGACCAGGCCGAGCCCGGTGCCGTCGGCCAGCGGGCGGCCGGTCACGAACCTCTGGAACAGGCGCCGCCGCTGCTCCCTGGTCATCCCCGCGCCGTCGTCCGTGACGTACACCGCGATCCCCGTGTCGATGACCGCCACCCGCACGTCGATGCCGCCGCCCACGGTGGTGAACCGGCTGGCGTTGGACAGCAGGTTGGTCAGCGCCTGCACGATCAGCATGGGGTCGGCCTGGATATGCGGCGTGACCTGCGGGGTGTCGAGAGTGATGCGCTGCTTGCGCTCGGCGCACAGGGCGCGCATGGCGATGACCACGTCGCGCGCCACGACCGAGACGTCCACCTGCTCCAGCCGTGGCGTGAACAGCCCTGCCTCGATCTTGGCCTGGGTGAGCAGGCTCTCGCACAGGGCGATGACCTGCGCGCACTGCTGGTCCACGATGGTGATGAAGCGCTGCTGGTCCGGGGTCAGCGGCCCGGGGCTGCCCTCTCCCAGCAGGTCCGCCGCTCCCTTGATCATGCTGAGCGGCGTACGCAGCTCGTGGCTGAGCGCCGTCACCTGCTCGGCCCGCCGCTCGACCAGCTCGCCCAGCCTGGCCAGCTCGGCCTGCTGAGCCGCGGTCGCCCGCCGCATGGCGGCGACCGCCAGCCCGGCGCCGCCCACCAGCCCGGCGACCGCCGCCGTCGCCGGCCACGTCCCGGTCAGCACCGCCGCCACCGCGCCCGCGACCCCGATCACGCCGGTCAGCAGGGGTAATCGCGGCGACGTGGCGATGCCGGACAACTCCTTCCATCCCATCCACGCCTCCCTCGCCGGAACGTGCGGCATCGTGAAAAGGATGGCGTGCCGGTACGCGCGGCGGAAGCGGTGAGTTCCCTCTTGGCCCGGGAGGCCACGGCTGAGCCCGGCGTGGGTCCACCGGCACTGTCCCTTCGGCCAGGTCCAGCGCGCGCTTGGGCGAAGCCGGGGCGTGTGGTGGGCTCGGTCCGCCGTGGCGGTCGGCGCCTGGTCATCGCAGCCCAGGTGCCGGGGATGGGCGTGTGGGTGGAGTTGTGGCGTTGAAGTTGACGACGACTAGGGGGATGTGTCATCCTGAGGCGGGAGCGAGGTTGACTACAACATTAAATGTTGCCCTCCATGTCCCTTCTGGTTTATGCTGCCATTCCGCGCTGCCTTTCGCGACCCCTCATGTCCCGGTGACTGCCGGGCGCTCGGCATGCGCGCATTCGGTCCGCCGCTAGCTCCCGGAAGGACATCTGTTGGCAGCCTCGCGCAACGCCTCCGCCGTACCCGCTGGTCCCCGTCGCGTGTCTTTCGCGCGCATCCAGGAGCCCCTCGAAGTTCCTGACCTTCTCGCTCTGCAGACCGAGTCGTTCGACTGGCTGCTCGGAAACGAGAGGTGGAAGGCCCGGGTAGAGGCGGCTCGCCAGGCCGGGCGCAAGGACGTCCCGGCTCAGTCGGGCCTCGAAGAGATCTTCGATGAGATCAGTCCGATCGAGGACTTCTCGGGGACCATGTCCTTGTCGTTCCGCGACCACCGGTTCGAGCCGCCGAAGTACTCCGTGGAGGAGTGCAAAGACAAGGACATGACCTTCTCCGCCCCGATGTTCGTGACGGCGGAGTTCATCAACAACACCACCGGTGAGATCAAGAGCCAGACGGTGTTCATGGGCGATTTCCCGCTCATGACGCCGAAGGGCACGTTCATCATCAACGGCACCGAGCGTGTCGTGGTCTCGCAGCTGGTCCGTTCGCCCGGTGTCTATTTTGAACGCAATGTCGATAAGACGTCCGACAAGGACCTGTTCGGCTGCAGGGTCATCCCGTCGCGGGGTGCCTGGCTGGAGTTCGAGATCGACAAGCGCGACAGTGTCGGTGTGCGCATCGACCGCAAGCGCAAGCAGCCCGTTACGGTGCTGCTCAAGGCGCTGGGCTGGACCGGCGAGCGGATTCTGGAGCGGTTCGGCCAGTACGAGTCGATGCGGGCCACCCTGGAGAAGGACCACACGGCCGGCCAGGATGACGCGCTGCTGGACATCTACCGCAAGCTGCGGCCGGGTGAGCCGCCGACCAAGGAGTCGGCGCAGACCCTGCTGGAGAACCTCTATTTCAATCCCAAGCGGTACGACCTGGCCAAGGTCGGTCGTTACAAGGTCAACAAGAAGCTCGGCTCGGACACCGACATCAACGTCACCGTCCTGACCGAGGACGACATCGTCGCGATGGTCGAATACCTGGTGCGGCTGCACGCCGGTGCGGAGTCGGCGGACCTGCCGCTGGAGACCGACGACATCGACCACTTCGGCAACCGGCGGATCCGCAACGTCGGCGAGCTCATCCAGAACCAGGTCCGCCTGGGCCTGGCCCGCATGGAGCGCGTCGTGCGCGAGCGCATGACGACCCAGGACGTCGAGGCGATCACGCCGCAGACCCTGATCAACATCCGCCCGGTCGTGGCGTCCATGAAGGAGTTCTTCGGCACCTCGCAGCTGTCGCAGTTCATGGACCAGACCAACCCCCTGTCCGGCCTGACGCACAAGCGGCGGCTGAACGCCCTGGGTCCCGGTGGTCTGTCCCGTGAGCGGGCCGGCTTCGAGGTCCGGGACGTGCACCCGTCCCACTACGGCCGGATGTGCCCGATCGAGACCCCCGAAGGGCCCAACATCGGCCTCATCGGCTACCTCGCCTGTTTCGGCCGGCTCAACGCCTTCGGGTTCATCGAGACGCCTTACCGCAAGGTCGTCGACGGCAAGGTCACCGAGCAGATCGACTACCTCACCGCCGACGAGGAGGACCGTTACGTCAAGGCGCAGGCCAACACGGCGCTCAATCCCGACGGGTCGTTCGCCGAGTCCCGCGTCCTGGTCCGCACCAAGGGCGGTGAGACCGAGCTGATGCGGGCCGAGGAGGTCGACTACATCGACGTGTCGCCGCGCCAGATGGTGTCGGTGGCGACGGCCATGATCCCCTTCCTGGAGCACGACGACGCCAACCGGGCGCTGATGGGCGCGAACATGATGCGCCAGTCGGTCCCGCTGCTCAGGAGCGAGGCGCCGCTGGTCGGCACCGGCATGGAATACCGTGCCGCGACCGACGCCGCCGACGTCGTCAGCGCCGACAAGGCCGGGGTGGTCGAGGAGGTCTCCGCCGACTACATCACGATCTCCAACGACGACGGCACGAGCACGACCCATCGGCTGGCCACCTTCGACCGCTCCAACCAGGGCACGAGCTTCAACCAGAAGCCCATCGTCGCCGAGGGCGACCGGGTCGAGGTCAACCAGGTCATCGCCGACGGCCCCTGCACCGACAAGGGCGAGATGGCGCTGGGCAAGAACCTCCTGGTGGCGTTCATGCCGTGGGAGGGTCACAACTACGAAGACGCGATCATCATCTCGCAACGGCTGGTGCAGGACGACGTGCTGTCCTCGATTCACATCGAGGAGCACGAGGTCGACGCCCGCGACACCAAGCTGGGCCCCGAGGAGATCACCCGGGACATCCCGAACGTCTCCGAGGAGGTCCTGGCCGACCTCGACGAGCGCGGCATCATCCGCATCGGCGCCGACGTCACGCCTGGCGACATCCTCGTCGGCAAGGTCACTCCGAAGGGTGAGACCGAGCTGACGCCGGAGGAGCGGCTGCTGCGCGCGATCTTCGGTGAGAAGGCCCGCGAAGTGCGTGACACCTCGCTGAAGGTGCCGCACGGCGAGCAGGGCAAGGTCATCGGCGTGCGCGTGTTCTCCCGCGAGGAGGGCGACGAGCTGCCGCCGGGCGTCAACGAGCTGGTCCGTGTCTACGTGGCCCAGAAGCGCAAGATCACCGACGGCGACAAGCTGGCCGGCCGGCACGGCAACAAGGGCGTCATCTCCAAGATCCTGCCCGTGGAGGACATGCCGTTCCTGGAGGACGGCACGCCGGTCGACATCATCCTCAACCCGCTGGGCGTGCCCGGCCGGATGAACGTCGGCCAGGTGCTGGAGACCCACCTGGGGTGGATCGCCGCCCGCGGCTGGGACATCTCCGGCATCCAGGAGGCCTGGGCCGAGCGGCTGCGTGACAAGGGCTTCGAGAAGGTGGCCCCGCGCACCAACATGGCCACGCCGGTCTTCGACGGCGCCCAGGAGGAGGAGATCGTCGGCCTGCTCGACAGCACCGTGCCCAACCGCGACGGCGACCGGCTGGTCCAGCGCAGCGGCAAGGCCCGGCTGTTCGACGGCCGCAGCGGTGAGCCGTTCCCCTATCCCATCGCTGTCGGCTACATCTACATCCTGAAGCTGCTGCACCTGGTCGACGACAAGATTCACGCGCGTTCGACCGGTCCGTACTCGATGATCACCCAGCAGCCGCTGGGTGGTAAGGCGCAGTTCGGTGGCCAGCGCTTCGGTGAGATGGAGGTGTGGGCGCTGGAGGCGTACGGCGCCGCCTACGCCCTGCAGGAGCAGCTGACCATCAAGTCCGACGACGTTCTCGGCCGGGTGAAGGTCTACGAGGCCATCGTCAAGGGCGAGAACATCCCCGAGCCGGGCATTCCGGAGTCCTTCAAGGTCCTCATCAAGGAGATGCAGTCGCTGTGCCTCAACGTCGAGGTGCTCTCCAGCGACGGCAGCTCCATCGAGATGCGCGACACCGACGAGGACGTCTTCCGCGCGGCGGAAGAGCTCGGCATCGACCTGTCCCGGCGTGAGCCGAGCAGCGTCGAGGAGATCTGAGCCCTACGGCGGTCGGTCCGGCGCCTCCAGGGGAGGCGCCGGACGGCTCAGGCCGCGCCCGGCGCGGGGAGCGCCTGCTCGGCCCAGATGCACTTGCCGTCGGCGGTGAAGCGGGTGCCCCAGCGCTGCGAGAGGGCCGCGACGAGCTGGAGGCCGCGCCCGCCCTCGTCGGTCTCGGCGGCGCGGCGGATCCTCGGGGTGGTCTGGCTGCCGTCGGCGACCTCGCAGATGAGCGTACGGCTGCGCAGCAGCCGCAGCCGGAGCGGGCCCTTGGCGTGCCGGATGACGTTGCCGACCAGCTCGCTGGCCACGAGTTCGGTGGTCGTGACGAGGTCGTCCAGATGCCAGGCGGCGAGCTGGTCGCGTACGTGCTCGCGGGCCTCGCGGGCCGCGATCGGGTTGTCGGGAAGGGCCCAGGAGACGACGTCCTCGGCCGGCAGCCGGTGGGCGCGGGCGATGAGCAGGGCGGCGTCGTCGGGGAGCTGCTTGCGGGTCGGCAGCATGGCCTCGATGACGGACTCGCAGAGCCGGTCGAGGTCGCTCTCCGACAGGCCGCGGCGCAGGCCGGTCAGGAGCCGGGTGAGCTCGGCCAGGCCGCTCTCGATGTCGCGGGTGGAGGACTCGATCAGCCCGTCGGTGTAGAACACGAGCAGGCTGTCCTCCGGCACGCGCAGCTCGTGCGTGCTGAGGGGCGGCGCGGCGGCGCCGAGGGGCGGGTCGGGCGTCACGTCGAGGACGTGGACCGCGCCGTCGGGGCGGACCAGGGCGGGCGGCGGATGGCCGGCGCTGGCCAGGACGCACTCGCCGCTCGTCGGGTCGTACACCGCGTACAGGCAGGTGACGTAGGAGTCGTCGCCGAGGTCGCTGACGAGGTCGTTGAGGTGGGCGAGCAGCTCTCCCGGCGGCAGTTCGAGGTCCGCGAGGGTGCGTACGGCGGTGCGCAGGCGCCCCATGGTGACGGCCTCGGTCAGGCCGTGGCCCATGACGTCGCCGATGACGAGGGCGACCCGGTCCGCGGACAGCGGGATGATGTCGTACCAGTCGCCGCCGACCGCCGCGGTGCCGCCGGGCAGATAGCGGGCCGCGGCGGTGAGGCCGGGCAGGGACGGCAGGGCACGGGGGAGCAGGTGGCGCTGCAGCTCCTGGGCGCGGGTGTGCTCCAGGTCGTACATGCGGGCCCGGGCCAGGGCCTGGGCGATCAGCCCGCTGAGCGCCGTGAGCAGGGTGCGCTCCTCGCTGGTGAACTGGTGGGGCCGGTCGAAGGAGATCACGCAGTAGCCCAGCGGCTGGTCGGGCACGCGCAGCGGGAGGATGGCCCAGCTGTCCATGCGCGAACCGGCGGGGCCGCCGGCACCAGGCGGCCGCTGCTCGGCCGTCGACGTGATGAAGATCGGCACGTGGGACCGGAGCACGTCGGCGTAGACGGAGGGGACGGGGGCCGCCCCGTTCTGGAACTCGCCGAGGAGGTCGGTGGGGGAGCCGATGGACTCGACCAGGTGGAGGTGATCGCCCTCCCGGGTCAGGACGGCCAGCCCCGTGGCCCCGAACGGCGGCAGCACCTGCTCGGCGATGACCCGCATGACGTCGCGGAGCGTCACCGCGTCGCTGAGGGTGCGGGTCAGCTCCTGGATCCGCGCGGACCGCTCGGCGGCGGCCTGTTCGGCGGCCTCGCGCTGCTCGTCGTGGATGCGCTTGTCGGTGACGTCGGCGAGGTAGAGCGTCAGCCCGTCCGGCACCGGCACCAGGCGTACGTGGTACCACCGCTCGTCGGCCGGCCAGCGCATGTCGAAGCTGGCGGGCACGCGCTCGGCGACGACCTGGCGGCACATCGCCTTCAGCTCCGGCAGGCGGGCCGGGGCCAGCTCCCACAGCACCCGGCCGTTCAGGTCGCTGGACCCGAGGAGCCGCTCGGCGACGAGGTTGACGAACATGATCCGCCCGTCGCGGTCCACGGCGAGGAAGGCGTCGCTCATGTCGCGCAGCGCGCGGCCGGCCGACTCGCGGGCCACGCGGCTCTCGGTCGTGTCCCAGACCGTGCCGACCATGCGGACCGGCTCGCCCCGCTCGTCCAGCACCAGGCGGCCCCGGGCGTGCATCCAGCCCGTGGTCCCGTCCGGGCGGCAGGCGCGGTACTCGACCTCGTAGATGGCCCGGGTGCGGATGGCCTCCTCGGTCGCGGCCATCACCCGGGGCAGGTCCTTGGGGTGGACGATGTTCGACCAGGTGTCGATGTGGTGCGGCCTGGTCGCGGGGTCGATGCCCAGCATGGTCAGCGCCGGCTCGTCCCAGTAGAGCTCGCCGGTGCGGATGTTCCAGTCCCAGGACCCGATCTTGACGGCCTTCAGCGCCTTGCGCAGGCCGGAGTCGGTCGAGCGTTCCGGCCACCACGAGCCTTTCGGACCCGAGTCGGCGCCGGTCCTGGCCAGCCTCCTGGCCAGCCAGCCGGCCAGCGACCGCAGGAACTCCCGCTGGCCGTCGGTCGGCTCTGCGGCTCCGTCGCAGAGCACGGACAGCACGCCGAACGGCGGGCCGGGACCGCGCAGCGGGACGGCCGCCGCCGTCGCGGGCCTTTCCAGGCCGGATCGCGAGACGGGCAGGCAGGCGGGCGTCCCGTCACGCAGGACGCGCACGATCATGTCCCGGGTGCCGTCCCAGGCCTCCTGCGCCGCCGGGGGCAGCCCGGACGCGGCCACCAGCCGCGGCTCCCGGCTGCCGACCGGCCCGGCCCAGTGGATCATCCCGCCGAGCGCGTGCAGGTCGGCGACCGCCTGGTCCAGGGCGTACTCCAGCACCTCGATGTCGCTCAGACCGGCGCACACCGAGGTCAGCACGCTAAGGCGGTCCTCCCCCGAAGCAGTGACGGAGGAACGGTTCACCGCCATCCTCTCGCCCCCCAGTAGTCACGAGAGAGTAGGCCACCAGCCCGATGCCGGACGCTTCTTCCACAGACTAACGAAACGGCCGCCAAGGACAGGTAAAGCGGGTCAGCGGGCCGCGGCGGAGTACGCCTGCTGGAGGGCGGACAGGAACACGTCGGCCGGCTGGGCGCCCGACACGCCCCAGGTGTTGTTGAGCACGAAGAACGGCACGCCGCCGGCGCCGAGCCGTTGCGCCTCGCGGACGTCCGCGGCCACCTCACCGGCGTACGCGTCGCCGCCGACGACCCGCCGCACCTCCTCGTCGGGGAGCCCGACCTCGGTGCCCAGGCGTACCAGGGTGTCGGGGTCGTCGACCGCCTCGCCCTCGACCAGGTGCGCGCGCAGCAGCCGCTCGTGCATCGGATCGTCCAGGCCGTGCTCGGCGGCCAGCTGGCCGAGCCGGTGCGCGTCCAGGGTGTTGACCGCCACCGCGCGGTCGAAGTCGTAGGCCAGGCCCTCGGCGGCGGCCAGCTCGGAGACGTGACCGGTCATCTGCCGTACCTGGGCCGC
The DNA here is from genome assembly GCF_014204795.1 of Nonomuraea jabiensis. Taxonomy (GTDB): domain Bacteria; phylum Actinomycetota; class Actinomycetes; order Streptosporangiales; family Streptosporangiaceae; genus Nonomuraea; species Nonomuraea jabiensis. Next base: position 6,376,969 of record NZ_JACHMB010000001.1, read on the forward strand.
GGTGCCGCCGACCTTCTTGGCCAGCATGTCGTACACCGGCTCGCGGACGCCCTTGGGGTGCGACGGATCGAGCTGGAAGCTGTGCCAGCGCACCTGGACCTGGTCGGCGTGCTCGAACCTGCCGATGGCCGTCTCCAGGCGCCGCTTGCCGATGTAGCACCACGGGCAGACGACGTCGGACCACACGTCGATCCGTACCTTTGCGCTCACAGGTAGCACACCCCGTCCGTGCACACCGGCGCGGCATCGGTGCCGACGGGGATCAGCGTCGGGAGGCCGGCCGGTTGAGGGTCGGTCTGGTCGGTGCCGTCGACCGGCGCCGGCGTCTCGAAGGGGGAGACAGACATGGTCACTTCCTAATAGTTACTTCTTGTATGCAACCTAAGGATAGGTAACCCTAGAGGTAACCAGGAAGAAGGTACATTCATGTCAGTTACGCACATGCGTGTGCCCTGGAAGGGAGGACTCCGGTGTCAGGCCCGTACCTGAACGTCCCCGTGCCCGTCCCAGCGGACGGCGACTGCCCCATCCGCGAGGTCCTCGACATCGTGGCCGACAAGTGGAGCGTGCTGATCGTCGTGCTGCTCGGGCAGCGGATCCACCGCTTCAGCGAGCTGCACCGCTCGATCGAGGGCATCAGCCAGCGCATGCTCACCCTCACCCTGCGCACCCTCGTACGTGACGGCCTCGTGGCCCGGACCGCCTACGCGACCGTCCCGCCGCGCGTCGAGTACGAGCTGACCGAGCTCGGCCGCACCCTGCTCGACCCGCTGACCGCGCTCGACGCCTGGGCCCGCGAGCACCGCGACGACATCGTGGCCGCCCGCCGTAAGCATGACGCCCCGGAAGCGGAGGCCGCCCGGGGGTGAGGGCTCTCACCCGCTGGTGCTGCGGCCGTACAGGTCCGCCGGGCGCACGGTGATGGCCGTCACGAGCAGGCCGTCGGCGGCGAGCCAGCGGCCGGCGAAGCCGGTCAGCTCGCGCCCGAGCACCTGGGGGCCGGGGACGAGGAAGCGGGCCGTGAAGGTCCCCGTACGGGTGAGCGTGACGTGGGCCTCGTCGAAGTCCAGCCAGCGCCGCGTCAGCGGGAACCACGCCTTGTAGACCGCCTCCTTGGCGCAGAACAGCAGCCGGTCCCAGTGGACGCCGGGACCGAGCCGGGCCAGGGCGGCGCGCTCCCGGTCGAGGGCGATGGCCGGCAGGACGCCGTCGGGGAGCGGCTCGTGGGGCTCGGCGTCGATGCCGACGGTCAGCGCGTCCAGGGAGACCGCGGCCGCCCGGTATCCGGCGCAGTGCGTGATCGCCCCGGCCACCCCCGGCGGCCAGCCGGGAGCGCCGCGCTCGCCGGGCAGGATCGGCACCGCGGGCAGCCCGAGCCGGTCCAGGGCGCGGCGGGCGCAGTGGCGGGCCGTGGTGAACTCGCGGCGCCGCTTGTCCACCGCGCGCGCGATGACGGCCTCCTCCTCGGGGAAGAGGGTCGCGTCCGGCGGGTCCCCGAACGCCTCCTCGGCGGCCACCCACGGCGGCAGGATCTTCTCGATCATGGCACGGGCAGGATCTGGCGGAGCCGGCCGGGCGGGGTGGGGCGGGAGCGCCACTCGCGCGGGTAGCCCAGGGAGACCTCCTCGAAGCGGACGCCGTCGTGCCAGGTGGTGCGGGGGATGTGGAGATGGCCGTAGACGGCCGCGCAGGCGTTGAAGCGCAGGTGCCAGTCGGCGGTGCGCTCGGTGCCGCACCAGATCGCGAACTCCGGATGGCGCAGGACCAGAGTCGGCTCGCGGACCAGCGGATAGTGGTTGACCAGCACCGTCGGGACGCCCGGCGGGAGGGCGGCCAGGCGGCGTTCGGTCTCGGCGACCCTGGCGGCGCACCAGGCGTCGCGGGAGTCGTGCGGGTCCGGATGGAGGAGGAACTCGTCCGTGCAGACCACGTCCTTGGCGTACGCGAGCGCGAGGGCCTCTTCCTTCGTCTCGGCGTCGGGGGTGCGGAAGGTGTAGTCGTACAGGACGAACAGCGGGACGATCACGGCGGGGCCGCCGGGGCCCGTCCAGGTCGGGTACGGGTCCTCCGGCGTGACCACGCCCAGGCTGCGGCAGACCTTCACCAGGTGCTGGTAGCGCTCCTCCCCGCGCAGCTGGACCGGGTCGGAGGGATGCGTCCACATCTCGTGGTTGCCCGGCACCCACACCACCTTCGCGAAGCGGCGGCTGAGCAGGGTCAGGGCCCATTCGAGGCCGGCGACCTCCTCCGACACGTCCCCGGCCACCAGCAGCCAGTCCGAGGGGTCGCCGGGCCGCAGGTCCTCGAGGATGCGCCTGTTCTCCGCGTAGCCGATGTGCAGGTCGCTGATGGCCAGCAGCGCGGTCATGCGCGGATCGTCTCCAGGGACTTGAGGATCGTCTCGGCCACGGCGGCGTTGTGGTCGCGGACGAAGAAGTGGCCGCCGGACAGGACGTGCAGCTCGAAGCCGCCGCTGGTGTGCGCCTCCCACGCCTGCGCCTCGGCCAGGCTCGTCAGGGGGTCGGCGTCGCCGGTCAGCGCGACGATCGGGCAGCCCAGCGGCGCCCCGCCCGCGAACCGGTAGGTCTCGATCGCCCGGTAGTCGGCGCGGATCGTGGCCAGCACCATCGCCCGCAGCTCGGGGTCGTCCAGCACCGCCGCCTCGCTGCCGTTCAGCGCCTTCAGGTGCGCCACCAGCTCGTGGTCGTCGAGCAGGTGCATCATGTCGTGGCGGACCCGGCTGGGCGCGCGCCGCCCCGACACGAACAACGTCACAGGCCCGTGGTCGCCGAGGGCCAGGGCGGTCTCGAACGCGACGAGCGCCCCCATGCTGTGCCCGAAGAACGCCCGCGGCCGGCCGTCCCCGGGGCCCAGGACGTCGGCGATGCGGCCGGCCAGCAGCCGCAGGTCGTTGACCGGCGGCTCGTGGCGGCGCTCCTGCCTGCCGGGGTACTGGACGGCGACCAGCTCGGCGGCGGGCGCCAGCGCCGCCCCCAGGGGGTGGTAGAAACCGGCCGAGCCTCCGGCGTGCGGGAAACAGATCACCTGCGCGTCGCTGTGCGGCGACGGATGGGAGCGGTGCAGCCAGGGATTGGCTCTCGTCACGGCGTCTCTCCTTCGGTTCTGGGGGCCTTCAGCGCGGGGACACTCAGTTCGGGGACGGGGAGTCGCGGAACTCGGCGGCGACGGAACGGACGTAGCGGCCGTAGCTGGACGCGGAGAGCTCGCTGCCCAGCCGGTCACAGGCCTCGGCGTCGATGAAGCCCATCCGGAGCGCGATCTCCTCCACGCAGGCGATGCGCACCCCCTGCCGCTGCTCCAGCACCTGGACGTACTGGCTGGCCTGGAGGATGGACTCGGGTGTCCCGGCGTCCAGCCAGGCGAACCCGCGCCCGAGGTCGACGAGCCGGGCCTTCCCACGCTCCAGATAGGTACGGTTCACGTCGGTGATCTCCAGCTCGCCCCGGGCGGACGGCTGCAGGTTCTTGGCGATGTCCACCACGTCGTTGTCGTAGAGATACAGGCCGACGATGGCCCGGTTGGAGCGGGGGTTGGCGGGTTTCTCCTCGATGGAGATGAGCCGGCCGTCGGCGTCGGTCTCGCCGATCCCGTAGCGTTCGGGGTCGCTCACCGGATAGCCGAACAGCACGCAGCCGTCCACGTCGGACGTGCTCTGCTGGAGGATGTCGAAGAACGAGTGGCCGTGGAAGATGTTGTCACCGAGCACGAGGGCCACCGAGTCGTCGCCGATGTGGTCGGCCCCGATGATGAAGGCGTCCGCCAGGCCGACCGGCTGGGCCTGCTCGGCGTAGGTGATGTCGAGCCCCAGGTGCGACCCGTCGCGCAGCAGGCGGGTCAGCTGGGGCAGGTCCGTGGGGGTCGAGATGATCAGGATGTCGGTGATGTTCGCCAGCATGAGCGCCGACAGCGGGTAATAGATCATCGGCTTGTCGTTCACCGGGAGAAGCTGTTTCGAGACGGCCAGGGTCAGCGGGTAGAGCCGGGTCCCGTGACCGCCCGCCAGAATGATGCCCTTCATGTCTGATTCCTTCGATGAAAACTCGTAAACGGAGATCAATCAGTGGGGGTGAGGGTGATCCTGCTCGCGGCGTGCCGTTCCACCTGCGCGCGGCTGTAGAGAAGCGGGAAATACTCGCCCGACCTCCAGCGCTCCGCGAGGTCCCGGTAGTGCGGGCTGCGCGGGTCGCCGGACTGGCCGGGCGCGTTCACGGCGCGGGAGTTGTCCCACCGGCCGACGTCCAGCACCATCTTGAACGAGGCCCCCGACGACTGCTGGAAGGTGGCCGCGCTGTAGGCCGACGCGTCCACCGTGTACGCCGAGCCGCCCCGGGGGAAGGGGCCGACGTCGGCGCCGACGGGGCTGGTGAACGTGGTGTACTGCAGCGCCCCCCATCTCCACGTGCGCGGGTCGGCGCCGAGCCGCCCGGCGACCTCGCGGTAGGCGGCGGCCAGCGACGTGTCCAGCAGCTTGTCCCGCGCGGCCGTCCCGCCGGAGCCGAACCATCGCTCCGGGTTCTCCAGCGCGTCGACCAGCAGGCGGGCGTCGACGATGGGGATGGAGTCCGCCACCTCGGGCGGCAGCACGGCGCGGCGGAAGGCCGGCGCGAGATGGCGCGAGAACCACGGCTCGAACAGCGCCGCCTCCGGCGAGTCCGCGTCCGCGACCCCGTCGTAGGAGCGGAGCAGCCGCAGCGCCCGCGTGGTGTCCGGGTCCGTGCTCGTCAGGCCGTCGAGCACGCGCACGATCCGCCGCGCGGGCGTGGACACCTTGTCGGCCTGCAGGCGGATGGAGTCCTCGACCGTGCCGCGCGGGCTCGACGCGAGCACCTCGTCGATGCGCTGCCTGCGGTAGGGCGGGTCCCACTCGAACCCGAGCTCGTCGGGGTGGCCCGAGGGGAGGTTGAACTCGTTCGCCGAGGCGACGAACCCCTGCGGCGGATTGTAGGAGCGGGGCAGGCGGGCGCCGTCGAGGAAGCCGTCCCACTCGTAGCGGCCGTCGCCCGGGACGGGCAGCAGGCCGTCGTAGCCGTCGCGCTTGGGGGTCAGGGCGCCGGGCACCCAGCCGATGTTGCCCGAGACGTCGGCGTACACCTGGTTCTCGGGAGGGCCGCCCCAGGTGCGCATGGCCGCCGAGAACTCCGTGAAGTCGCGGGCCCCCATGTACGTCATGCTGCCGAAGTAGGGGGACGTGCCGGGCTCCAGCCAGGTGGTGCGCACGGCGTACGCGAGGTTGCGCTGCCGGTCGATCTTGATCACCGGGCCGTGCCTGGTGAAGGGGAGCTCCACGTCGACCGGCGCCGCGCCCGCGACCGGCACCCGCTCGGCCGTCGTCCTGAACCGCTCCCAGCCGCCGCCGTACCGGTACCTGCCCGGGTCGGCGGGGTCGAGCTCGTAGACGTAGAGGTCCTCCTGATCGGCGCCGAAGATGGTCAGGCCGAACGCGATGGTGCCGTTGTGCCCCATCGAGATCCCGGGCAGCGCGGGCTCGCCGGCCCCGATGACGTCGAGCCCGGGGGCCGACAGGTGGGCCATGTAGCGCAGCGAGGGCGCCGTCAGCGACCGGTGCGGGTCGCCGGCCAGGATGGGGCGGCCCGTGGCGGTGCGGCCCGGCGAGATCGCCCAGCTGTTGCTGCCACCGTTGCTGCCATTGGGGTCCGCGGGGGAGGCGGGGGCCGGGCGTAACGCGCCGTTCTCGAAGACCACGCCCCGCGTGGCCAGCTCGTACGTCCGCAGCACGTCCATGGGCACGGCGCAGGGGTCGAGCCCCTTGGGCACGGCGGCGTCACGCTCGGGCTCCAGCCGCCACAGCGCCGCGGACGCCTTGGCCCCGCCCGCGCAGACGACGAGCGAGCGCAGCACCTCGCTGTAGAGGTTCTTGCCGATGCCGTGGCTCCTGATCCGCACCACGTCCTCCGGCCGCCACAGCGCGGGCGCGTAGCCGAGCTGCCGGAACTCGGGCGGCAGCAGCTCCGGGTTGCGCCCGAGCCGGCGCACGTAGGCGTTGATGCCCTCGGTGAAGCGGGTCGCGGCCCGTTTCGCCGCCGGGCCGTAGCTCGCCCACTCCCGGTCCATGTCACCGCGGTAGAGGAACATCCGCGCCGCCTTGTCCTGCTCCACGTACGCAGGGCCGAACACCGAGGAGAGCTCTCCCAGGCCGCGCCGCCGCCACAGGTCGATCTGGAACAGCCGGTCCCTGGCGGCGTTGAAGCCCTGGGCGAGGAAGAGGTCGTCGGTGTCGCGGGCGTAGATGTGCGGCACGCCCCACCGGTCCACGATCAGCTCGACCGGCTGCTTGAGGCCGGGGATCCGCAGGGTCTCCGCCTCCTGCGGGCGGGCGGCGGCGGGCAGCGTCGTCAGGGCCAGGACGAGCCCGGCGGCCAGCGCCGTTCCGGCACGCAGGCGTCTCCTCATGGCACAGCACCTCTCGTTCAACGCGGCTCATATCCTTTGAGGGGCTTCCACCAGTCGCGGTGCTCCAGATACCAGCGCACCGTCTCCGCCAGCCCCTCGGTGAACGGGACGCGCGGCGCGTAGCCCAGCTCCTTCTGGATCTTGGTGATGTCCACCGAGTAGCGGAAGTCGTGGCCCTTGCGGTCCGCCACCGGCCGGACCATGGACCAGTCCATGCCCATGATGTCCAGCACGCGCCTGGTCAGCGTCAGGTTGCTCAGCTCGGTCCCGCCGCCGATGTTGTAGACCTCCCCGGCGCGGCCGGACTCCGCGACCAGCGCGATGCCGTCGCAGTGGTCGTTCACGTGCAGCCAGTCCCGGACGTTCGCGCCGTCGCCGTACAGGGGCACCTGCAGCCCGTCCGCCAGGTTGGTGACGAACAGCGGGATGACCTTCTCGGGAAACTGATACGGGCCGTAGTTGTTGGAGCATCGGGTCACGCACACGTCCAGCCCGTGCGTCCGGTGGTAGGCCAGGGCGAGCAGGTCGGAGGACGCCTTCGACGCCGAGTACGGGGAGTTCGGGCTGAGCGGATCGTCCTCCGAGAACGAACCCTCCGGCGTGGAGCCGTAGACCTCGTCCGTGGAGACGTGCACGAACCTGCCGACCCCGGCCTCCAGCGCGCACTGCAGCAGCGCGTGGGTGCCGAGCACGTTGGTCCTGACGAACTCCGCCGACCCCTCGATGGAGCGGTCGACATGCGATTCGGCGGCGAAATGGACGACCAGGTCCACCTTCTCCATCGCGTCCCGCACGAGCGGCACGCCGGCGATGTCCCCGTGGACGAACCGCAGCCGGGGGTCGTCGAGCACCTCGGCCAGATTCTCCAGGTTCCCCGCGTACGTCAGCTTGTCCAGCACCACGACCTCGGCCTCCGCCAGCGCCGGATAGTGCCCCTGGAACACCCTGTTGACGAAGTTCGACCCGATGAAACCGGCGCCACCCGTCACAAGAATGCGCATCCTCAGTCCTCTTCGTAGGCCCTGTCCGGTCCGCCCGGCGGCGACTTCCATGACAGGACGCGCGCGGCGGCGTCGGCCAGTGAATTCCGGATATTTAGGGGGGACCGGCACCGGAAAAAGCTCTTCGGTCCCGCCGCGCCGTACATTTAGGGGCCGTTTAGGGGCTGACGGTACGGCACCCGGTCGTGCCTGCCGAAACCCGGTAGGGGTGGGGATAAGGGTTGGTGTGGGAGGGGTGCCCATGTAGCGTTCTTGCTGATGAGACCGGCCGAATTCAGCGCCGTCTCGGAAAATCGGTCGCACCCGTGCCCACGGCTTGTGAGAGGTGGCGAACGTGCGAGAAAAGACCTCCTTTTCGGAATCAAATCTTTTTGAGGGCGGACGACGTTGCTGACTATCAGCCCCACCGGCTCCCCTGTCGTTCAGGAGGAGCGCGAGCGCGATTTCCGTGAACCCGCCGTCCGCCTGGCCCGGCTGCTCGACGCCGGCTCCGTCGTGCCGCTGCACGACCCGGACGACAGCGGGGTGACCGCGGTGCGCGGGCGCGTCGCGGGACGGGACGTGATCGCCTACTGCACCGACGCCCTCAACATGGGCGGCGCGATGGGCGCGGAGGGCTGCCGCTGGGTCGTGGCCGCCATCGACGCGGCCGTGCTCGAAGGCGTTCCCGTGATCGGCCTGTGGCACTCCGGCGGGGCCCGGCTGGCCGACGGCGTCGAGTCGATGGACGGCGTCGGGAAGGTGTTCCGGGCGATGACCCGGGCCTCCGGCCGGGTGCCCCAGATCTCGGTCGTCCTCGGACCGGCCGCCGGAGCCGCCGCCTACGGGCCCGCGCTGACGGACGTCGTGATCATGTCGCCGGCCGCCCGCATGTTCGTGACCGGCCCCGACGTCGTACGCACCGTCACGGGCGAGCAGGTCGACATGGAGTCCCTCGGCGGCCCCGGCGCCCACGGCCGCAAGTCGGGCGTGGCCCACGTGGCCGTCGAGAGCGAGGCGGAGGCGTACCAGACGGCACGGCGCTTCACCGAGCTCTTCAACGGGCCGCGCACCTTCGACCCGGACCTGGTGAAGGACGGCGACGACCTCGGGGTGCTGCTGCCGGAGAACCCGCGCCGCGCCTACGACGTGCGGCCCCTGGTCCGCGAGCTCCTCGACGGCGGCGCGTTCGAGGAGCTGCAGCCGCGCTGGGCGGCCAACGTCGTCATCGGCCTCGGCCGGCTCGCCGGCGGGACCGTGGGCGTCATCGCCAACAACCCCCTGCGCAAGGGCGGCTGCCTCGACTCGCTCAGCGCCGAGAAGGCCTCCCGGTTCGTCCGCATGTGCGATGCGTTCGGCATCCCGCTGGTCGTGCTCGTGGACGTGCCCGGCTACCTGCCCGGCGTCGGCCAGGAGTGGGACGGCGTGATCCGGCGCGGCGCCAAGCTCCTGCACGCGTTCGCCGAGGCCGTCGTGCCCAGGGTCACGCTCGTCACGCGCAAGTCGTACGGCGGCGCGTACATCGCGATGAACTCCCGCTGCCTCGGGGCGACGGCGGTCTTCGCCTGGCCCCAGGCCGAGGTCGCGGTGATGAGCGCGGAGGCCGCCGTGGGCGTCCTGCACCGCAAGCGGCTGGCCGCCACCCCCGACGAGGACCGCGAGGCGCTGCGGCTGAGCCTCGTCGAGGAGCAGATCCGCACGGCCGGCGGCGTGGGCCGGGCCCTGGCGCTGGGCGTGGTGGACGAGGTGGTCGAGCCCGCGCACACCCGGCGGAGGATCGCCGAGGCCCTGGCCACGGCGCCGGCGCGGCGCGGCGACCACGGCAACATCCCCCTCTGACGGCGCCCTACTGATGGGAAAGGCGTACTGGCAGTGGCCAAGCAATCAACGGGAATCCTGGGAACGGGTTCCTACCTGCCCAAGGAAGAGGTCGCCAACGAGGAGGTGGCGGCCAAGGCCGGCGTGACCGCGGAGTGGATCCTGCGCAAGACCCACATCTCCGCCCGCCGCCATGCCGCTCCCGACGAGGCCACCTCCGACCTCGCCGTCCGGGCCGCCAGGAACGCGCTGAGCCAGGCCCGCGTCGACATCGACCAGATCGGCTACATCATCGTCTCCACCTCGACCGGCGACTCGCCCCAGCCTCCGACCTCCTGCCTGGTCCAGGACGCGCTCGGCGGGCGCGGCGCCGCCTGCTTCGACATCAACGTCGTCTGCAGCGGTTTCGTGTACGCGCTGGCGCTGGCCGACAGCCTCGTCGCGCTCCGCCCCGACACCTACGCGCTGGTGGTGGCCGCGGACGTGTACTCGCGCATCCTCGACGCCACCGACCGCCGCACGGCCGTGCTCTTCGGGGACGGCGCCGGCGCGGCCGTCGTCGGCCCGGTGCCGGAACACTCCGGGATCATCGGCTTCGACCTGACCAGCGACGGCACGGCCAGCCAGCTCATCCGGGTCGACGCCGGCGGCAGCAGGCTGCCCGCCTCCCACGAGACGGTCGAGGCCGGCGACCACTTCTTCCGCATGGACGGCCGCGGGGTCAGGAACTTCGTGATGGAGCACGTGCCGCCCGTCCTGGAGGGCCTGGTGAGCCGCGCGGGGTTCCGGCCGCACGAGGTCGACGTCTTCGTGCCGCACCAGGCCAACGGGGTCATGGTCACCGAACTGGTCGAACGCGTCGGCCTCACCGGCGCGCGCACCGCCCGGACGCTGGAGCGGTACGGAAACGTGGGCAGCGCCTCGGTCCCCGTGGCGCTCGACGAGGCGAACCGGTCGGGCCTCATCAAGGACGGCGATCTCGTCCTGCTCGCCGGGTTCGGCGGCGGCATGTCCATCGGGGCGTGCCTTCTTCACTGGTCGGCGCCGACGGTGCCGGTGTCACAGGAGGCGTGATGAGCGAGATGCGCAAGGTCGGCATCGTGGGGAGCGGGGTCATGGGCTCAGGCATCGCGGAGGCGTGCGCCCGCGCCGGGCTCGACGTGATCGTCGCCGTGTCCACGGAGGCGTCCCTCGCGCCCGCGCGGCGGCGCGTGACCGAGTGGCTCGACCGGGGCCTGCGCCGGGCCACGATCACCGAGGCCGAGCGGGACGCGGCGCTGGCCCGCGTCTCCTTCGTCACGGACCTCGCCGAGCTCGGCGACCGGCAGATCGTCTTCGAGGCCGTCCCCGAGAGCGAGTCGATCAAGCTCGACGTGCTGGGCGCGCTGGACAAGATCCTGGACGACCCGGACGCGATCCTCGCGTCGAACACCTCGTCCATCCCGATCATCCGGCTGGCGCGGGCCACCAGCCGGCCCGCCCAGGTGATCGGGGTGCACTTCTTCAATCCGGTGCCCGCGCTCCCGCTGGTGGAGCTCATCGGGTCGCTGCTGACGGCGGACGAGACGTACGCGCGGGCGGAGTCGTTCGTCGCCGGGACGCTCGGGAAACAGGTGATCAGGTCGCAGGACCGCGCCGGTTTCGTGGTCAACGCGCTGCTCATCCCGTTCCTGCTGTCGGCCGTGCGGATGGTGGAGAGCGGGTTCGCCCGCGCCGACGTCGTCGACCGGGGCATGGTGCTGGGCTGCTCCCACCCGATGGGCCCGCTGAAGCTGGCCGACCTGATCGGCCTGGACACGGTGGCCTCGATCGCGGAGGCCCTCTACGAGGAGTTCAAGGAGCCGCTCTACACGCCCCCGCCGCTGCTGCTGCGCATGGTCGAGGGCGGCCTCCTGGGCAAGAAGACCGGCCGCGGATTCTACGAATACGCCTAGCGGCCGGCGGACATCACAGAAAGGTTTTCGGACATGCAGATCCGCCAGCTCGGGGTGGACGGCGCGTTCCTGGTCGAGCCCAAGGTCTTCCACGACGACAGGGGGCTGTTCCTCGAGGCGTTCAGCCAGCCGGCGTTCCAGAAGGCGGTCGGCCACCAGCTCTCGGTCGCCCAGGTCAACTGCTCGGTGTCGCGGCGCGGGACCATCCGCGGCCTGCACGCCACCGCGCTGCCGGGCCAGGCCCGCTACATGACCTGCCCGCAGGGCGCCATCATCGACATCCTGGTCGACATCCGGGTCGGCTCGCCCACCTACGGCGAGCACGTCGCGGTCGAGCTGAGCGCGGAGAACCGCCACGCGCTCTACCTGGCCGAAGGGCTCGCCCACGGGTTCGCGCCGCTGACGGACCAAGCCACGGTCGTCTACCTGTGCTCCAGCACGTGGTCGCCCGACACGTCGATCCAGATCGACCCCCTGGACCCGGAGCTGGCCCTGCCCTGGCCGCCCAAGCGCGACCTGCTGTCGGAGAAGGACCTCGCCGCCCCGTCCCTGCGCGAGGCCGAGAAGCTCGGACTGCTGCCGGACTACTCCGCCTGCCGCGCCCGCTACGCCGAACTCGAGGACCCCGCCCTCGTCGGCTGACGACGGGCGAGACAGGCAAGGAGCACAGCCAATGATCCCGTTGTTCAAGGTGCCGATGTCCGACGAGGCGCCGGCCGCCGTCGCCGAGGTGGTCGGCAGCGGCCAGATCGGCCAGGGGGCCAAGGTCGTCGAGTTCGAGGAGGCGCTGGCCGCCAGGATCGGCAACCCCAGGGTGGCCACCGTCAACAGCGCCACCGCCGGGCTCCAGCTCGCGCTGCGCCTGGTCGCCGGCGACGACGACGGCCAGGGCGAGGTGCTGTCCACGCCGCTGACCATGGAGGCCACCAACTGGGCGATCCTGGCCAACCGGCTGCGGATCAAGTGGGTGGACGTCGACCCGGCCACCCTCAACGTCGACCTCGACGACCTGGCCAGGAAGATCACGCCCAGGACCCGCGCCATCATGGTCGTGCACTTCGCCGGATACCCGGTGGACCTCGACCGGCTGGCCGCCATCCTCGACGACGCCGAGGCCGCGTTCGGCTCCCGGATCACCGTGATCGAGGACTGCGCGCACGCCTGGGGCGCCACCTACCGCGGCGCGCCGATCGGCACCCACGGCAACATCTCCGTCTTCAGCTTCCAGGCCATCAAGCACCTCACCACCGGCGACGGCGGCGCGCTCGCGCTGCCCACCGACGAGCTGCACGAGCGGGCCAGGCTGCTGCGCTGGTTCGGCATCGACCGCAGCGCCGACCGGCTGCGCAACCCGCCCGACGTGCCCGAGTGGGGCTACAAGTTCCACATGACCGACATCAACGCCTCGATCGGGCTGGCCAACCTGGCCAAGGCGGACGAGGTGGTGGCCAGGCACCGCGACAACGCCGCCTTCTACGACCGGGAGCTCGCCGGCGTGCCCGGGCTGGAGCTGACCGAACGCGCTGGCGACCGCCAGTCCTCCTTCTGGATCTACCCGATGAAGGTGGACGACCGGGACGGGTTCCTCAAGCGCATGGACGCGGCCGGGATCATGGCCAGCAACGTGCACGAGCGCAACGACCTGCACACGTGCGTGCGCGAGTACGCCGCCCTGCTCCCCGGCCTGGAGCGGGTCGCCAGGCGCGTGGTGTGCGTGCCGGTGGGCTGGTGGGTCACCGACGAGCAGCGCGGCCACATCGTGGACACCATCAAGGAGGGCTGGTGACCTCGCCGCGGACCGCGATCGTCTTCCCCGGGATGGGCCCGGTCGCCTTCGCCGACGTCGCCGACTTCATGCGGGGCGATCCCGCGGCGCGGCGGCTGATCGCCGCCGCCGACGACGTCCTCGGCTACTCGCTGGTGGACCGCTTCCAGGAGTCCCGGAGCGACTACAGCGAGGCCGCCCAGGTGGCGTTCATGGTGAACTGCGTGGCCCTCGCGGACTGGGCCGAGCGGACCCTGGGCGTGGAGCCGTCGGTGTGCGTCGGCCCGAGCTTCGGCGGCAAGGCGGCCGCCGCGTACTCGGGCGCCCTGTCCTTCGAGGACGCCGTGCGCATGACGGCCGGCCTGGCCCGCTGCACCGACGACTACTTCGCCCACGAGCACCGGGACATCGTCACCCACTCCTTCGTGCGCACCCCCGAGCCCGCGCTGCGGGAGGTGCTGGCCGAGCTGGACGAGCGCGGCGAGTGGTACGACCTGTCCTGCTACATCGACCACGACTTCTACATGCTCTCCCTGGCCGAGCGGCAGGTGGAGTGGCTGCAGCAGCGGGTACGCGCCATCGGCGGGCTCCCGCTGTACACGATGCGCCCGCCGATGCACTCGGCCGCCTTCCGGCCGCTGCGGCGGCGGGCCGAGGAGGAGGTCTTCGACGGCCTCCGGTTCGCCGACCCGAGGCTGCCGGTGGTGGACGACCACGACGGCGCCCTGCTGACGACCGGGGACGGCGTGCGGACGATGCTGCTCGACGGCTTCGTACGGCCCCTGCGCTGGCCCGAGGTGGTGGCGGCGCTGCGGCGCCTGGAGGTGGCCAGGGTGTGCGTCTCCGGCCCGGACAGCCTGTTCGGCCGGGTGGCGGTCACCAGGGAGAGCTTCGCGGTGACACCGGTGAACCCGAGACTGGCGATGATGCCCCGCCCGGCTCCGGTGGCGTAGCCCGGCATGCGACGAGGCCACGGCTCACCTGGTGATGAGCGCGTGGCCTCGTCGCGGGCGTCAGCCGGCGGTCTCGGAAATCCGGCCCAGCGTGTTCCACAGGACGGCGGGGGTCTGGAAGGTCTCGGGGGTCAGCGCGTCGTCCCGGAATCGCACCCCGTACGTGTCCTCCAGGTCGCCCAGCAATTGCACGATGCCGAGCGAGTCGAGGCCGAAGTCCAGCAGCGCGACATCCTCCCGGAGTTTCTCGTCGGCCGGGAGAAAAGGCAGGTGCTGGCGCAGGATCTCCTCGAAGCGGTTGTCCCACATGGCGCGCGGATTCCTTTCTCAATCGAATTATCTGGACCTGACGTTATAGCGCGGAATCCCTGATGTCCACGGATTTGACAGAAGAATCTGATAAACATATTCCGGGCGGTCGCCCGGAATAATTGTGGCCGGAGGAACAATGACCGGAGAATGCAGCCCCGCCCTCTATGAATTCTTTCTGCGCGGTCTGGCGAAGTCGCCCGGCCGGGCGGCGTTCCGGGCCGGCGCGGACACCTTGACCTACGACCAGGTCCACCGGCTGGCCCTGCTGTGGGGCGGCGCGCTGCTGCGCACGTCGCCCACCGCCGTCGGGGTGCTCGCCGCCAAGGGGACCGTCTCCTACGTCGGGATCCTCGCCGGCCTCTTCGCCGGGGTGACCGTCGTGCCGCTGCAGCCGGACTTCCCGGCCGCGCGCACCAGGCAGATGATCGAGGCGGCCGGGGTGTCGGCGCTCGTCGTCGACGAACGCGGGCAGAAGATCGCCGAGGAGCTGCGGGGCCAGGGCATGGACCTCGCCGTCCTCGCGCCCGAGGCCGACCCGATGGACCCCGGGCTCGCCCTCCCACGGCCCCGGCCGGTTGATGCCGGCGACATCGCGTACGTGCTGTTCACCTCGGGTTCCACCGGGACGCCCAAGGGCGTGCCGATCACCCATGGCAACACCGCCCACTACTTCCGGTTCCTGGCCGGTCGGTACGACTTCACCAGCGACGACGTCTTCTCCCAGACGTTCGACCTGACCTTCGACTGCGCCATGTTCGACCTGTTCTGCGCCTGGGGGGCCGGGGCGACGTCCGTGGCCGTGCCGCCGCACGCGTACCGGAACCTGCCGCGCTTCCTCGCCGAGCAGGGGATCACGGTGTGGTTCTCCACCCCCAGCGCCATCTCGATGGTGCGCAGGACCGGTGGTCTCGGCGCCGCCGCCATGCCGTTCCTGCGCTGGAGCTTCTTCGCCGGAGAGGCGCTGAAGGTCGCGGACGCCACCGACTGGCAGCGGGCCGCCCCCGCCTCCGTCCTGGAGAACC
Source organism: Nonomuraea jabiensis (assembly GCF_014204795.1). Lineage (GTDB taxonomy): Bacteria > Actinomycetota > Actinomycetes > Streptosporangiales > Streptosporangiaceae > Nonomuraea > Nonomuraea jabiensis. The sequence goes on from NZ_JACHMB010000001.1 coordinate 6,392,185, forward strand.
TGTACGGCCCGACCGAGCTGACCATCACCATCGTCGGTCACCGCTGGTCCCAGGAGACCTCGCCCGGGCTGGGCGTCAACGGCCTGTCGCCGATCGGGTACGTCAACGACGGCCACGACCACCTGCTGCTCGACGACGAGGGACGGCCGACCGACACCGAGGGCGAGCTGTGGATCACCGGCCCGCAGACCACCCCCGGATACCTCGACCCCGAGCAGAACCACGGCCGGTTCGTCGAGCGCGACGGCCGCCTCTGGTACAACACCGGCGACCGCGTCCGGCGCGCCGCCAACGGCGAGCTCGTCTATCTCGGCCGGGGCGACGCCCAGGTCCAGGTGCAGGGCTGGCGCGTCGAGCTGGCCGAGATCGACCACGCCGTACGCGGCTGCGACGGCGTCGAGGACGCGGTGACGGTGAGCACCACGGCCGACGACGCCACCGCGCTCGTCGTGTTCTACACCGGAGCCCCCGCGCCGCCGGCCCGCTTCGCCGCCCAGCTCCGCAGGACGCTGCCGGCGGGCCTCATCCCCAGGCACTACCACCACCTGGACGAGCTGCCGCTGAACCCCAACCGCAAGGTCGACCGGGCCGGCCTGCGGGCCCGGGCCGCGGAGCTGGTCGGCTGAGCCGCGGACGCGGGGCTGGTTCAGCCCCGCATCCCGCGGCGCAGCGAGAAGATCATGTCCTCGCGCATCTTCTTCGTGATCTCGGCGTGCGCGATCACCGACGCGCCGTGGAAGGTCCCCGGATACAGTACGAGCTCCGTCGCGACCCCCGCCTGGACGAGCCGCTGGGCGTACTCGATGCCCTCGTCGCGCAGCGGGTCGAACTCGCACACCACCACCAGCGCCGGGGGCAGGCCGGTGAGGTCGCCGGCCCGCATGGGCGCCGCGTAGGGGGACACGTCCGGTCCTCCCGGAGCCGGGCCGTCCTTGAGGTAGTACCGCCACATGGCCTCGTTGTTGCGGCTGTTCCAGCTGGGCGTGTCGACGAAGTCCCGCATGGATCGCGTCGTCATCCGGTCGTCCAGCACCGGCACGTCCAGGAACTGGAAGCAGATCTCCGGGCCGCCGCGGTCGCGGGCGAGCAGCGAGACCGCCGCCGAGAGGTTCCCGCCGGCGCTGTCGCCGCCGACCGCGATCCGCCCGGGGTCCACGCCGAGCTCCCCGGCCGCGGCGTGCAACCACCTCAGCGACGCGTACGTGTCCTCCAGCGCTCCGGGGAACGGGGTGTCAGGGGAGAGCCGGTAGTCGACCGACACCACGACGGCGCCGACCCGGTCGGCGATCTCCGTGCACCGGGCGTCGAACACCACTAAGTCGGAGGCGACGAATCCGCCCCCGTGCAGGTAGAGGAGCGCCGGACGGGGGCGGTCCGCGGCGGGCGGCCGGTAGAGGCGTACCTTCACCGGTGGCGCGCCCTCGGGGCCGGGGATCTCGCGATCGCTGATGTCCACGGGCTGCTCGGGCGTGTAATGCGGGAGCTTGTCGTGGAAGGCCTGCTCTTCTTCGGGGGTGAGGGTGATCTCCCGGTTGACGACCTGGGAGAGTTCGACGTCGGGGATCATCGACGCCCACGGCGCGAGCTCTGAGTCGAGGTTGTAGCGCATGAGTTCATCCTCCGTGCCGGGGCGGGGCCGGGTCATCCGCCGAATGGCCGCGGCCGGGCGGGTGCGCCCGGCCGAACGGCGGTGTTCATGGGGTGGCGTTGCTACTGCGCGGTGGCGCCGCCGTCGATGGCCAGGGCCGCGCCGGTGATGAAGGCCGCGTCGTCGCTGAGGAGGAACGAGACGAGCGCGGCGATCTCGTCGGGACGCGCCGCCCGCCCCGAGGGGTTGGGCACCCGGGTCTCCAGCGGCCCGTCCAGCGGCGCTCCCAGCAGGTTGCGGAGCAGCGGGGTGTCGACGTTGCCGGTGACCAGCGCGTTGACCCGTAGGCCCCGCTCGGCGTTCTCCAGGGCGACGGCCCTGGTCAGGCCCACCACGCCGTGCTTGGCGGCCACGTACGGCGCCGCGCCCGGGATCCCGGCGCAGCCGTAGGTGGAGGCGTTCGTCACGATCGAGCCCCCACCCGTGGCCAGGATCGCCGGGACCTGGTGCTTGAGGCCGTAGAAGACGCTGGTGAGGTTCTGCTCCAGGTCCGCCCGCCAGTGGGCCTCGTCCACGTCGGACACCAACCCGGTCCCGTTCACGCCGCCGACGTTGTTGAACGCCCCGTCCAGCCGGCCGAACTCCGTGACCGCCGAGCGCACCACCCGTTCGGCGTCGGCCTCCACCGTGACGTCGGCCGGGACGAACAGCGCCCGGCCGCCCTTCGCCTGGATGTCGGCCGCCACCTGCGCGCCGACATCCTCGCGCCGGGCCGCGATCACCACGGCGCCGCCGTCGGCGGCGACCCGCTCCGCGACGGCCTTGCCGATGCCGGAAGTCCCTCCTGTGATCACGACGACCTTGGAAGCCAGGTCAGCAGCCACGTTTCATCCTCCGCAAGCTAGTTGTCCGCGGGTTCGCGGAACCGGTTGATCTGGTCGATGTGGCGGGCGCGGAACTCGGGGTCGTCGACGCCGAGACCGGGGCGCGGCGCCAGGCAGAGCACCCCGACCTTGCCGCTGTGGGCGTTCGCGTGGACGCGGCGGGTCGCCACCCCGACCTCGTCGAGGTCGTAGACGGCGGACAGGGTGGGGTGGACCGCCCCCTTGGCGATGAGCCGGTTGGCCTCCCAGGCCTCCCGGTAGTTCGCGAAATGGGTGCCGACGATCCGCTTCAGCGCCATCCACAGGTAGCGGTTGTCGTACTGGTGCTGGTAGCCGGAGGTGGAGGCGCAGGTGACGATCGTGCCGCCGCGGCGGGCCACGTACACGCTCGCGCCCATCGTTTCCCGGCCGGGGTGCTCGAAGACCACGTCGGGGTCGTCGCCGCCGGTCAGGTCCCGGATCCGCGCCCCGAACCGCTTCCACTCCTTGGGGTCGGGCGTCTCCGGGTCCTTCCAGAACCGGAAGCCCTCCTCGGCCCGGTTGATGATCAGCTCGGCGCCCTGGGACCGGACCAGCTCCGCCTTGTGGTCGCTGGACACCACGCACACCGGGATCCCCCCGGCGCGCAGGACGAGCTGGGTGGCGTACGAGCCGAGCCCGCCCGCGGCACCCCAGATGAGCACCACGTCGCCGACCTTGATCTGCGCGCCGTTGCGCGAGATGAGCTGGCGGTAGGCCGTGGAGTGCACCAGGCCGGAGGACGCCGCCTCCTCCCAGGTCAGATGGGCGGGCTTGGGCATGAGCTGGTTCGCCTTGACCAGGCTGAGCTGCGCCAGCCCGCCGTAGTTGGTCTCGTACCCCCAGATGCGCTGGTCGGGGTCGAGCATGCTGTCGTCGTGGCCGTCGGCCGAGGAGAGCTCGACCGACAGGCAGTGCGCCACGACCTTGTCCCCGACCTGCCAGCGGTGGACGCCGGGGCCCGTCTTCAGCACGACGCCGGACATGTCCGAACCGAGCACGTGGAAGGGCTGGTCGTGGATCCCGGCCGACGGGACCGCCTTCGCGTAGCGCTTCAGGAAGCCGAACGTGTGCATCGGCTCGAAGATGGCGCTCCACACCGTGTTGTAGTTGATGCTGCTCGCCATCACCGCGACGAGCACCTCGCCCGGGCCGGGCTCCGGCGTGGGGACCTCGGACAGCGTCAGCGACTTCGCCGGATCGCGGTTCTCGGCCGGGATGTCGCCGAACATGTCCACGTCGTCGTGGAGCACGACCGCCGCCCGGTAGCTCTCCGGGATCGGGAGGTTCCTGAGCTGCTCGGCGTCGTACTGCTCGGACAGGATGACGTCTCTGATTTCCTTCATCGATGCTCCTTGGCGGGAGTTCGAGCGGGTGGGGGTCTGGGGCCGGCGACAGGACGCGCGGCCCGCCGGGTCAGGACGCGCCGAGCTGGTCGTCCAGCGCGGCGAAGAGCTCCTCGTCGGAAAGGTCGTCGAGGTCCTGCTCGACCTCCTCCGCCGCGCCGTTCACCCCTTCGGCCGCGTGCAGGATGGCCCGGAAGCGGTCGCTGAGCTGCGCCCGGTCCCCGGCGGACAGGGCCTGCTCCCGTAGCAGCCGCTCCATCTCGTCGAGCTGGGCGAAGATCGAGCCCGACGACGTCTCGGGAACGAGCCTGTCCTGGACGAACCGGGCGAGGGCGATCGGGGTGGGATAGTCGAAGACCAGGGTGGCCGGGAGCTTCAGGCCGGTCGCCCGGCCCAGCCGGTTGCGCAGCTCCACCGCGGTCAGCGAGTCGAACCCGAGCTCGTTGAACGCCCGGTCCGGCTGCACCGGGTCCTCCGAGGTGTGCCCCAGCACCGCCGCGGCCTCCGCGCGTACCAGGGACACCACCAGGCGCTCCCGGTCGGCCGGCGGCAGGTCCGCGAGCCGCGCCGCGAACGCCGTACCGTCGTCCTCGTCGCCGCTCTCGGCGGCCGGCGGCGCGTCGAGCGCCCGCGTGAACTCCGGTATGGCGCTCACCAGGGGGCGCGGGCGCGCCAGCGCGAAGGCGGGCGCGAAGCGCTCCCAGTCGATGTCGGTCACCACCAGGTGGCCCTCGCCGCTGCCCAGCAGCTGGCCGATGGCCATCGCCGCGGCGTCGGGCGCCATCGGCCGCAGGCCGCTCCTGCCCAGCTGCTCCCCGGCGTCCTCCATCATCCCGCCGCCGCCCCAACCGCCCCAGGCGATCGAGGAGCCCGCGAGCCCGCGCGTCCGCCGGCGCCGCGCCAGGCCGTCGAGGAACGCGTTGGCGGTGGCGTAGGAGGCCTGACCGCTCGATCCCCAGACGGCCGCGCCGGAGGAGAACATCATGAACGCCTCCAGCGGCCGGTCACCCAGGAGCTCGTCCAGGTTGATCGCCCCGATGACCTTGGAGCGCGCGAAGCCGGCGAAGTCCTCCAGCGTGGTGTCGGGCACGAGCACGTTGTCGTGTCCGACGCCGGCCGCGTGCATCACCGCCGTCAGCTCGGGGAGCGACTCCAGCAGGTCCCGAACCGCCGCGCGGTCGGCGACGTCGCAGGCCGCGACCGTGACCTTGGCGCCCAGCTCCGTCAGCTCCGCCTCCAGCTCCGCGACGCCCTCGGCGCCGCTCCCGCGGCGGCTGGCCAGCACCAGGTGGTCGGCGCCCTCCCGGGCGAGCCACCGCGCGACGTTCGCTCCGACTCCGCTGGTGCCGCCGGTGACCAGCACCGTTCCGCGCGGCTTCCAGCTCCGCGCCGGATCCGCCTCGCCGTACGGCGAGCGCACCATGCGGCGCGCCCGTACGACGCCCGAGCGGATCGCCACCTGGTCCTCGCCGGTCGTGCCCGCGATCACCCCTTGGAGCAGCGCGATGTCCTCGGCCTCCGGGGCCGGGGGAAGGTCGACGATGCCGCCCCAGGTGTCCGGGTGGTCCACCGCGAGCACCGCCCCGAGGCCCCAGACGGAGGTCTGGAACGGGCTGACGGATTCGGCTGCCTTGTCCTCGGCCTTGTCTTCGGTGGCTTCGTCGGTGGCTTCGTCGGGGGTGACTGCGCCGGAGGTGGCCAGCCACAGGGGCGCGCTCACCTCGGCATCGGCCAGCGCCTGCACCAGCGTGACGGTCGCCGCGACACCCCGGGACAGCGTCGGATGCTCCTCGTGGGGCTCGTCGTCGAGCGGCAGGAGACAGAGCACACCGGTCAGCCCGGGCCGGGACTCCGCGCGGATGGCTTCGGCGAGCGCGGCGCGGTCCTCGCCACCGACCATCAGCGGATACACCCGGGCGGCATTCGCGGACAGGCCGTCCAGGACGTCCCGGACGATCCGCGGGTCCCCGCCCGCGGCAGGCACGGCCACCAGCCACGTCGTACCGGTGATCCCGGCCGCGTTCGGCGCGCTCACCCCGCGCCACACCAGCTTGTAACGCCAGTCGTCGAGCACGGACCGCTTGCGCTCCGCGTCCCGCAGGGACGACAGGGCGGGAAGCACGGTCCTCAGCGCTTCGGCGTCCACCTTCAACCGGACGGCCAGCGCCTCTGGCTCCTCCGACTCCAGCGCCTCCCAGAACCCGTCGTCCCGGGCCCCTTCGGCTGCGTGCCCCTGGGAAGGCGGCTCCAGCCAGTAGTGGTGGTGTTGGAAGGGGTAGGTGGGCAGGTCGGTGGTGGTGGCGGGGGTGTTGGTGAAGAGCTTCTGCCAGTTGATGGCGGTGGTGTGGGTGTGGGTGGTGGCTATGGCTTGGAGGAGGGTGTGGGTTTCGGGGTGGTTGGGGCGCAGGGTGCCGGTGAAGGTGGCGTGGGTGTCTGGGGGGATGTTGTGGGGGGCGATGTTGGTGAGGGGGGTGTCGGGTCCGATTTCGAGGTAGGTGGTGACGCCTGTTTGGTGGAGGTGGGTGATGGTGTCGGCGAATTGGACGGGTTGGCGGGCGTGGTGGGCCCAGTGGGTGGGGGTGAGGGTGTGGGTGGGGGTGGCGGTGGTGTTGGTGATGAGGGGGGTGTGGGCTTGGTGGTGGGTGAGGGTGTGGGCGAGTTGGTCGAGGGGGGCGAGGATGGGGTCGAGGAGGGGGGAGTGGAAGGCGTGGGAGACGTTGAGGTTGCGGGTTTTGCGGCCTAGGGCGGTGAAGTGGGTGGTGATCGTTTGGATGTCGTGGGCGTTGCCGGAGATGACGGTGCTGGTGGGGGAGTTGATGGCGGCGATGGCGGTGTGGGGGGTGAGGTGGGGGGTGATTTCTTGGGGGGTGGCTTGGATGGCGGTCATGGCGCCGCCGGGGGGGAGGGTTTGCATGAGGTGGGCGCGCCTGGTGATGAGGGTGGCGGCGTCGGTGAGGGTGAGGATGCCGGCGGTGTGGGCGGCGGTGATTTCGCCGAGGGAGTGTCCGGCGAGGTAGTGGGGGTGGATGTCGTAGTGGGTGAGGAGGTGGGTGAGGGCGGTTTGGAGGGCGAAGAGGGCGGGTTGGGTGTAGTGGGTTTGGTTGAGGAGGTGGGCTTGGGGGGTGTGGGGTGGGGCCCACATGATGTCGCGGATGGGGTGGTCTAGGTGGGGGTCGAGGGCGTCGCAGGCGTTGTCGAGGGCGTGGGCGAAGGTGGGGAAGGTGTTGTAGAGTTCGCGGCCCATGCCGGGGTGTTGGGCGCCTTGTCCGGAGTAGAGGAAGGCGATCTTTCCGGGACGCGCCCGCCCGGTGATGACGTGCACGCCGGCCCAGGCGCTGCTCTCGCCACCTGAGCGGGAGGGGGTGGGGGTGTGGCGTGGGGCGGTGGTCGCCGTGTTCGCGCTGTCGCCGCCATTCCCGTCGCCCGTGCCGACGCCGTTCCCGTGGGCCGTGTCCACGCCGTTGGTGGCGCCTGTGCCTACGCCGTCACCGTCGCTTGTCCCGACGCCGTTGGTGGCGATCGTGCCGACGCTGTTCCCGTGGGCCGTGTTCACGCCGTTGGTGGCGCCCGTGCCGACGCTGTTCCCGTCGCTTGTGCCCACGCCGTTGGTGGCGGCCATGCTGACGCCGCTGGTGGCGGTCGTGTCCACGCCGTCTCCGCTGGTCGTCTCCATGCCGTTTGCCTTGGCCGGGCTCACGCCGTTTCCGTTGGGCGTGCCGACGCCGTTGCGGCCTCCAGCGTCACTGCCACCCCCGGTGCTTGTGCCGGTGAGGTGGTGGAGGGCTTGGTGGAGGTCGTCGGAGGTGCGGGCGAGGATGACGGCGCGCTGCTCCAGGTGGGCGCGAGTGGTCGCGGTGGACAGGGCGATGTCGTGGAGGGGGACTTCGGGGTGGGTGGTGAGGTGGTCGGCCAGGCGGGCGGCCTGGGCTGCCAGGCTGGCCTGGTCGCGGGCCGACAGCGTGATCGGGACCAGCGGCAGGGGGCGCAGGGCCTCGCCGCCGGCGGTCGCACCGGCCCCGGAGCCGGTGGCCGGACCGGCGCTGGTGTCGAGGGCGGGGGCCTGCTCAAGGACGAGGTGGGCGTTCGTGCCGCTGATGCCGAAGGAGGAGACGGCGGCGCGCCGCGGTTTGTCGGTGTGGCCGGGCCAGGTCTGGGCCTGCTGAAGGAGGCGGATCTGGCCCTGTTCCCAGTCGACGTGGGTGGTGGGGGTGGAGATGTGCAGGGTCTGCGGGAGGAGCCCTTCGCGGGCGGCCATGACCATCTTGATCACGCCCGCCACACCGGAGGCGCACTGGGTGTGGCCGAGGTTGGATTTCACGGTGCCCAGCCACAAGGGGTTTTCTTCGGGACGAGCGCCGTACACCTCAAGGAGAGCTTGGGCCTCGATGGGGTCGCCGAGTTTGGTGCCGGTGCCGTGGGCTTCGACCGCGTCGATGTCACCGGGCGTCAGGCCCGCGTTGGCCAGTGCCTGGCGGATGACCCGCTCCTGGGAGGGGCCGTTGGGGGCGGACAGGCCGTTGCTGGCGCCGTCCTGGTTGACCGCCGACCCGCGGATCACGCCCAGCACCCGGTGGCCGTTGGCCTGCGCCTCCGACAGCCGCTCCAGCAGCAGGATGCCCACGCCCTCGGAGAACACGGTGCCGTCGGCCTCGTCGGAGAACGCCTTGCACCGGCCGTCTCGGGCCAGCCCCCGCTGGCGGCTGAACTGGACGAACAGCTCGGGGTTGGGCAGCACGGTCACGCCGCCCGCGAGTGCCAGCGTGCTTTCGCCTCTGCGTAGCGACTCGCAGGCGAGGTGGATGGCGACCAGGGAGGAGGAGCAGGCGGTGTCCACCGTCAGCGCCGGGCCTTCGAGACCCAGGGTGTACGACACCCGCCCGGACATGACCGAGCTGGACGTGCCCGTGACCAGGTAGCCTTCGACGTCAGCCGATGGTGACTCCGAGCCGTACCCGGTGTGTGTCCCGCCGATGAAGACGCCGGTGGGGGTGCCGCGGAGGGTGCCCGGGTCGAGCCCGGCCCGTTCGAGCGCCTCCCAGGAGGTCTCCAGCAGGAGTCGCTGCTGCGGGTCGATCGCGATCGCCTCGCGCGGGCTGATCCCGAAGAAGCCCGCGTCGAACCCGGCCGCGTCCTTCAGGAACCCGCCCTCACGCAGGTACGTGGTCCCCACGTGATCGGGGTCGGGGTGATAGAGCGACTCCAGGTCCCAGCCCCGGTCCTCGGGGAAGGAGGAGATGCCCGAGCGGCCCTGGACCAGCATGTCCCACAGGTCCTCCGGCGAGTTCACCCCGCCGGGGTAACGGCAGCTCATCGCCACGATCGCGATCGGCTCTCCCACCCCCGCACCCGCGGACGCGGTTGTGGCCGCGGCTCGCACCGGAGCCGACGCCGCCGCCGTGCTGCCGCCGGTGACGCGCTGGAGCAGGTGCGCCGCCAGGGCGGTCGGTGTGGGATGGTCGAACACCAGCGTCGCGGGCAGCTTCATCCCGGCTGCCCGGCTGAGCCGGTTCCGCAGCTCCACCGACGAAAGCGAGTCGAAGCCCAAGTCCTTGAACGGGCGTCCGGCTTGGATCTCCTCGCCCGAGGCGTGTCCCAGTACCGCCGCCGCTTCCGCGCACACCAGCGACACCAGCACGTGTTCCTGCTCCGCCGTGGGTAGGCCCGCCAGACGGCGTTCCAGCGCCGACCCGCCACCGGAAACCGGTTCGGTGCGGGCGGCACGACGCGCGGGCGTGCGAGCCAGCCCACGCAGAATCGCCGGTACGCCGTCATGGCGGTTGCTGAGGGTGTGGGTGTTGATGGGGAGTGGGAGGAGGTGGGGTTGGGGGGTGGTCAGGGCGGTGTCGAGGAGTTGGTTGCCTTGGGTGGTGGTGATGCGGTGGTAGCCGGCTTGTTCGATGCGGGTGATGTCGGTGGTGGTGAGGTGGGCGCTCATGCCGCTGGGTTGGTGCCAGAGTCCCCAGGCGAGGGATTGGGCGGGCAGCCCCGCGGTCTGGCGATGCGTGGCGAGGGCGTCGAGGAAGGCGTTGGCGGCTGAGTAGTTGCCTTGTCCGGCGCTGTCGAGGGTGGCTGCGGAGGAGGAGTAGAGGACGAATGCGGCCAGGTCGAGGTGTTGGGTGGCCTGGTGCAGGTGCCAGGCGGCGTCCGCCTTCGGGCGCAGTACGCGGTCGATCTTGTCGGGGGTGAGGGAGGTGACCACGCCGTCGTCGAGGACTCCTGCGGTGTGGAAGACGGCGGTGAGCGGGTGTTCGGCGGGGATCCGGTCGAGGAGGGTGCCGACTTGTCCGGGGTCGGACAGATCGCACGCGGTGATGTCGACGGTCGCGCCGGCTGCTTCCAGGTCGGCGCGTAGCTGGTCGGCGTCGGGGGCCTGGTCTCCTCGGCGGGAGGCCAGCAGCAGATGCTTGACGTGGTGCTCGGTGGCCAGGTGGCGGGCCAGGATCGCGCCCAGGCCGCCGGTGCCGCCGGTGATCAGTACCGTGCCGTCGGGGTCCATGCTGCGCGGCATGGTCAGGATGATCTTGCCGGTGTGGCGGGCCTGGGCCATGTGCCGGAAGGCTTGGCGGGCCTGCTGGACCGGCCAGCACCGCACCGGCAGCGCCGCCAGCCCGCCGCTGGTGAACAGGTCCAGCATCTCGGCCAGCATCTGTCCGATCCGCTCGTGACCGGCATCCATCAAGTCGAAACTGCGGTACCGCACCTGCGGATGAGTCCCCGCCACCAGGGCGGGATCGCGGCGGTCGGTCTTGCCCATCTCGATGAACCGGCCACCCTCGACCAGCAGGTCCAGGGAGGCGTCGGTGAAGGGCCCGGCCAGCGAGTTGAGCACCACATCCATCCGCGCCCCGCCCATGACGGTGGCGAAGGCGTCGGCGAAGTCGAGGTCCCGGGAGGAGGCGATGTGGTCGTCGGCCACGCCGAGAGCGCGTAGCAGGTGCTGCTTGGCGGGTGAGGCGGTGGCGAACACCTCCGCACCCAGGTGGTGGGCGATCTGGATGGCGGCCATGCCGACACCACCGGCGCCGGAGTGGATCAGCACCCGCTCACCACGGCTCAGCCCGGCCAGATCGACCAGGGCGTACCAGGCGGTGGCATACGCGACCGTCACCCCGGCTCCCTGGGCGAACGACCAGCCCTCCGGCAGGCCGACCACCAGCCGCTGATCGACCACCACCCGAGGACCGAACGCGGCCTCACCCAGCCCCATCACCCGATCGCCGACCCGCACCCCGTCCACCCCGGGCCCGACCTCGGCCACGATCCCGGCGAACTCGCCGCCGATCGGCTCTCCCTGCTCGGGCACCATGCCCAACGCCACGACCACGTCACGGAAGTTCAACCCGGCCGCGCGCACCTCCACCCGCACCTCGCCGGCGGCCAGATCCCGATCGGCCTCCGGCGTGGGAACCAACACCAGCTCCTCCAGGGAGCCCTTGGCGGGGCAGTCCAGCCGCCAGGCTCCCGGTCCCTCGGGCACCACCAGATCGCCCGCGGTGTCCGCGCGCGCCAGCCGAGGCACCAGCACCTGGCCGGCCCGCACCGCCAGCTGCGGCTCGTCCTCCACACCCAGCACAGAGGCCAGGGCGGTGAGGGAGTCGGCCGCGTCGTCGAGGTCGACCAGCAGGATCCGGCCCGGGTTCTCGGCCTGCGCAGAGCGCACCAGTCCCGACACCGCCGCACCGATCAGAGCACCATCGGCACTACCGGTCTCAAGGCCGGTTGTCACCGCGCCGCTGGTGACCAGCACCAGCCGGGAATCGGCCAGCCGCTCATCGGCCAGCCAGCCACTCAGCACATCCACGACCCGGTCCAGCTCCGGCCGCAGCCCGGCAGGCACCGAAAGACGCAGCACCACGGCGGCGGGAAGAGCCCGGCCGGACACGACCGCATCACCCAACGCCGCCGCATCCACGAACTCGCCGACTCCGCCCCCAGCAGCCTGGACCGCCGCGGCCAGAGCAGGCCACCGCTCACCCAGCACCGCCACATCCCCGGCCACAGAGCCGGCCTGCTCACCGGGGAGCGGCACCCACTGCACGCGATGCAGCGCATCATGCCCAGGCTGCGGACGCGACGACAGTCCGCCGGCCGGAAGGGGGCGCGAGATCAAGCTTGTGATGGTGGCTACCGGCGCGCCGGTGGTGTCGGTGATGTGGATGCTGGTGGCGCCGTCGTCGGTGGGCTGGGCGTGGACGCGCACGCGCTGGGCGCCGGAAGCGAGGAGCTCCACCCCGTTCCAGGCGAACGGGAGCGCGACGCCCTCAGCCTGCTCGATGAGACCGGTGGCGTGCAGGGCGGCGTCCAGGAGGGCCGGGTGGATGCCGTACTGATCGGCTTCGGCGGCCTCTCGCTCGTCGAGCTCGACCTCGGCGAACACCTCGTTGTCGCGGATCCAGGCCCGCTTGAGTCCTTGGAAGGCCGGACCGTAGCCGTATCCGGTGCCGGCCAGTGTCTCGTAGTGGCCGGACACGTCCACCGCCTGCGCGCCCGCGGGCGGCCACTGCTCGCCCGCGGGACTCGGCGTGGTGCTGGTCGTGGTCAGGGTTCCGGTGGCGTGGCGGGTCCACGGCTGTCGGCCGGTGCGGGCGTGCACCGCCACCTCGCGACGACCATCCTCATCAGCGGTGGACACTGCCACCTGGAGCTGGACCGCCTCCTCACCCTCGATCACCAGCGGCGCCTCAAGCGTCAGCTCCTCCACCACCGGGCAGCCGACCTCGTCACCCGCCCGCACCACCAACTCCACGAAGCCGGTACCGGGGAACACCACCGTCTGTCCCACCCCGTGATCGGTCAGCCAGGGGTGTGTGGCAGTCGAGATCCGCCCGGTCAAGACCATCCCGTCCTGGCCGGGCAGTTCCACGGCCGCGCCTAGCAGCGGATGATCGACGCGGGCCTGGCCCAGCCCGCCCGCGTCCGACACCCCCGCCGGGGTGCCGTCCAGCCAGTAGCGCCGGTGCTGGAAGGCATACGTGGGCAGCTCGACACCAACGCTGGTACCGGGCAGGAGTGTCTGCCAGTCCACCGCCACACCTGCGACGAATGCCTCGCCGACCGAGCGGATGAACCGGTCGGGGCCGCCCTCGCCACGGCGTAGCGATCCCACCGCGATCCCGGAGGTGCCGGTGGCGTCCAGGATGTCCTGCACCGCCATCGCCAGCACCGGATGCGGAGAAGCCTCGATGAACGCGCTCTTGCCATCGGCCAGCAACGCCCTGACCGCGCCCTGGAAGTCCACCGGCCGGCGCGCGTTGGCGAACCAGTACTGCGCCCCCAGCTCCGAACCCGCCAGCAGCCCACCGCTCACCGTCGAATAGAACGGCACCCGGCCCGGCCCGGCCTCCACCGGGCCCAGCATGTCCAGCAGCTGCTCGCGCAACGGCTCGACCATGACCGAATGAGAGGCCACCGTGGTCGCGATCACCCGCGCCCGCACCCCCTCGCCCCGCAGCCGCTCGACGAACTCTTCCAGCGCCTGAGGTGGTCCGGCCACCGCGCAGGAGGCCGGGCTGTTGTCCGCGCTCACCTCCAACCCCGCATCCAGCGAGGCGACACGTTCACGCACCATCTCGGCGGGCAGCCCGACGGCGGCGATCGCGCCGCGTCCCCACAGCTCGGCGGCGAACAACCGGCTGCGCAACACCACCACCCGCACGGCGTCAGCCAGCGACAACACCCCGGCCACACAGGCCGCCGCGACCTCGCCTTGCGAATGCCCGATCACGGCTGTCGGGCGGACGCCCACGGACTCCCACAACGCCGCCAAAGCCACCCCGACCGCAAACGCGACCGGCTGCAGCTTCTCGATCGCCTGTAGCCCAGCCCCGTCAGCGTCGGCCAGCACCTGCGCCGGATCCCAGTCCACCCACCGCCGGATCTCGGTGAAGCACTCCTCCAGCCGGGCGGCGAACACCGGCGACGCCTGCGCCAGCTCCACCCCCATCCCAGCCCACTGCGCCCCCTGACCCGGGAACACGAACACCGCATCCCGCCCGCCGGCAGCCGACCCGGTCACCACCTGCGCGTCAGCCTCGCCCGCCGCCAGCGCCCGCAGCCCGCCCAGCAGCTCCTCCCGGTCCGCGCCCACGACCACGGCACGGTCCTCGAAGGCCGCGCGGGCACGTACCAGCGACAACCCGACACCCTCGACCGGCACCTCCGGCCGGGCATCGACATGGTCGGCCAACCGGGACGCCTGGGCGCGCAACGCTTCCTCACCGCGCCCCGACAGCACCCACGGCACCACACCCGACACCACGGGAGCACCCCCGGGCGCGTCCAGCTGCGGCTCGGGAGCCTGTTCCACGATGACGTGCGCGTTCGTCCCGCTCACCCCGAACGACGACACCCCGGCCCGCCGCGGCCGGCCGTCCGGCTGCGGCCACTCCCGCGCCTGCTCCAGCAGCCGAACCTGACCCCGCTCCCAATCGACATGAGTCGTGGGAGCGGACACGTGCAGCGTCTGCGGCAACAACCCGTGCCGCATCGCCAGCACCATCTTGATCACACCGGCCACGCCCGCGGCCGCCTGCGTGTGGCCGATGTTCGACTTCAGCGACCCCAGCCACAGCGGTTCCGCCGGGTCACGGTCCCGCCCGTACGTGGCCAGCAACGCGTGCGCCTCGATCGGGTCGCCGAGCGCGGTCCCGGTCCCGTGGGCCTCGACCGCGTCCACCTCGGTACCCGGCACGCCCGCGTTCGCCAGCGCCTGACGGATCACCCGCTCCTGCGAAGGACCGTTCGGCGCCGTCAACCCGTTACTGGCCCCGTCCTGGTTGACCGCCGACCCCCGGATCACCCCCAACACCCGGTGACCGGCTGCCACCGCATCCGACAACCGCTCCATCAGCAGCACGCCGACGCCCTCGGAGAAGCCGGTGCCGTCGGCGTCGGCGCTGAAGGCCTTGCAGCGGCCGTCGGCGGCGATGACGCGCTGGCGGCTGAAGGCCGTGTACGTCCCCGGCGCGGACATCACGGTCACCCCGCCCGCGAGCACCAGCGGGCTCTCCCCGGTGCGCAGCGACTGGCAGGCCAGGTGGATGGCCACGAGCGACGCCGAGCAGGCGGTGTCCACCGTGACGGCGGGTCCCTCCAGGCCCAGCGTGTACGCCACCCGCCCGGCGACGACACTGGGCGCGGCGCCGGTGACGAGGTAGCCCTCGACGTCGGGGGGCGCCTGGTGCAGCCGGGGGCCGTAGTCCTGCGGTTCGGCGCCGATGAAGACGCCGGTCCGGCTCTGGTGCAGGGTCTGGGGGTTGATGCCGGCCCGTTCGATGGCCTCCCAGCAGGTCTCCAGGATCAGCCGCTGCTGCGGATCCATCGCCACGGCCTCGCGCGGGCTGATCCCGAAGAACGCCGCGTCGAACTCCGCGGCGTCGTGCAGGAAGTGGCCCACCCGCGCGTACGTGGTGTTGCCGGAGTCGGGGTCGTCGTCGAAGAGCCGGTCGAGGTCCCATCCCCGGTCCGTCGGGAACCCGGTCACCGTCTCCCGGCCCTCGGTGATCAGCTCCCACAGCTCCTCGGGCGTGGCCACGCCGCCGGGGTAGCGGCAGGCCATGCCGACGATCGCGATGGGTTCGTCGGAGCCGACCGCCGCCGTGATCTCGGCGCGCTCCCGCTCGCCGAGCCCGAGCGCCTCGGTGAGCAGGTAGTCGGCGAGCGAGGCCGGCGTCGGGTGGTCGAAGGCGAGGCCGATCGGCAGTTCGGTGCCGAGTTCGGCGACGAGCCGGTCGTGCAGTTCGACCGCCGCGAGGGAGTCGAGGCCCATGTCCTTGAAGGTCTGCTCAGCGGAGACCGTCTCCAGCATCCCCGGCAGTACGGCGCTCATCACGTCGAGCGTCGTCCGGCTCACCAGTTCGATCAGGGCCGCCCGGCGTTCCGCCATGGACAGGTCCGCCAGTCGGAGCGTGAAGGCCGCCGCTTGTCCGGCGCTCGTCGTCGGGGTGCCGCTGGCTTCGAATTCGCTGTTTCCGGACTGGCTCATCTGTTTGACTCTCCATATGAACCGCAGTGATCCTGTCCGCGGCGGTTGAGCCGGGACAGCCGACGATGGATACCTGCAGGGCAGGCAGGTGGTTCTACTCGTACATGCGGACGAAAAGCACGTGGGACGAGGAGACGACCTTGTCGCCGCGCATGACGACCTCGGTGGGCGCCGGGCGGCCGAGGAACATGAGCAGGCTGGCCGTCATGCCGTAGGCCCCCGCGTTCGGGATGGTGACCACGTCCCCGGGGCGGAGTTCGGGTACGGCGACGTTCCGGCCGAGGATGTCGCCCGGCGTGCAGAGGGGGCCGACGAGGTTGGCCTTCTCCACGGGCTCGGAGGACTCGAACTGGATGGAGACCGGCAGCAGCCGCCCGAGCCCGGACATGCCGCCCAGCGTGTTGATCCCGGCGTCCAGGATGACGAACCTGCCGCCGCGGCTCTCCTTGACGTTGGTGACGGTGCAGACGAGCCGGCCGCAGTCGCCGACGAGGTACCGACCCGACTCGCACGCGACCTGGGGGCTGCCGTTCCGCCAGCCGGGGAAGTGCGAGTCGAGGACCTCCTCCAGCGCCGCGCGCAGGCCGCCGTAGACGGGGCGTTCGCCGGGGGAGAGGTAGGGGGAGGCGAAGCCGCCGCCGATGTCCAGCAGCTCCGGCTCCAGGCCCGTCGAGTCGCGGACCTCGGCCGCCGCGGTGATCGTGTGCTTGAACTCGGCGATCAGGGATTCCTCGTCCTTGGCGTTGCTCAGCGAGAACAGGTGCATCCCCGACAGACGGGTGCCGGGCACCGACCGGAGCTCCGGCATCAGCTCGGGGAGCGTCTCGCTGTCGAAGCCGAACTGGGAGGGCGCCCCCGTCATGCGGATGCTGGTGGTGGCCCCCGAGGCGGTGCTGTTCACCCGCAGGAGGCAGTCGGCGACCGCGTCCTGTTCCCAGGCGGCCTGCCCGATCCGGCGCAGGTCGTTGAGCGACTCGACGGAGAAACGGCGGACGCCGGCCTCCAGCGCGGCCTCCACCTCCTCGGTCGTCTTGCCGGGCCCGGTGTAGAGGATGTCGAGCGGGTCGAAGCCCGCCAGCAGAGCCGCGGAGAGCTCGCCCGTGGAGCTGATCTCGGCCTTGCACGCGGAACCGCCGCTCACCCGCAGCGCCTCGGCGATCTCCGGATGGGGGTTGGCCTTGAACGAGAAATAGACGACCGTCCCCTCGGGCAGGCAGGCGCGGAGGTCGTCATGAGCGGCGACGGCACGTTCGAGGTCGTAGACGTACAGCGGCGATCCGTAGCGAGCAGCGAGCTCGGCGTCGCTCTTCACGATGTCGGTGGCGTCGTTCAAGAATCTCTCCTTGGGCAAGGGCATGAAGAGCGGCGGCCCAAGTCAGGCCAGGCCGGCGAGGAATTCGAGCATGACCTGCCGGAAGAGCTCCGGCTCCTCCAGATGCGGCGAGTGGCTGGACTCCTCGAAGACCTTTCCGCGGGCCTGGGGGATGAGATCGAGGAAGGGCCGTATCGACTCCGGCGTCACCTCGTCGTGCCGGCCCGAGATCACCAGCGTGGGCACGGCGATGTCGGCGAGGAGATCCGTGACACCCCAGTCCTTCAGGCTGCCGATCACGTGGAACTCGCACGGCCCGTTCATGGCGTGGTAGACGGTCGGATTGCTGAGCGTGTCCATGAACGTGGCCTGGAACTCGCGCGGCCACGGCCGGATCCGGATCACGTGCCGGTTGTAGAAGACCATCATCGCGTCGAAGTATTCGCGCGTCTCCGTCGTCCCGGCGGCCTCGTGGGCGAGCAGGGTCTCGTTCACGCCGGCCGGCAGGAGGTCGCGCAGGATCTTCAGTTCCTTGCGCCATTCCGGGTACGAGGCCGGCGAGTTCGCGATGACCAGCCCGCGCAGCCCGGGCGGCCGGTGGGAGGCGTGTTTGGCGGCCAGCAGCCCGCCCCAGGAATGCCCGACGAGCACGTAGTCGCCGGCGATGCCCAGCCGGTCCACCAGGTTGCCCAGCTCGTCGTCGAACAGGTCCGGCGTCCAGAACCCCGGGTCCGCGTCGTCGAGGTGGGTGGAGCCGCCGTTGCCGAGCTGGTCGTAGTGGACGACCGGCCAGCCCGCGTCGGCGAGGTCCGCCAGGGGAAGCAGGTAGTCGTGGGTGCCGCCGGGCCCTCCGTGCAGGACCACGACCGCCGGTTTCCCCTTGCCCGGGGTGCCGGTCATCCGGTACCAGGTCACGTGGTCGCCGAACGGCAGGGTTCCCCTTGCGCTGGGGGCTCGGGCCAAGTCAACCACCTCATCACGCTCGGCGCGGAGACGGCGCCCCACGCCTGGGCCATTCATCGCGGCGCCGCCCGATCGTCGGTCGTTCACACAGGTGGGCGGCCATGCCGACGCTAGGTGAAGGCCGATTGCGGGCGGACCCCTACGCGACCCGTGCGCATCCCCTATAGAGCGGCTTTCCGCGTTCGGCGTCCGCCGCGTCGCCCCGGTATCCGTATAGCGTTCCGTCCCGAACATTCTTTGGCCGGCGACGGGTCGGCGGCGTCGCTGTTCCGCGCCCGGGTGAACGCGAATCCAGAGCCGAGGTCGATCCGATGAAGCACCTGCTGCTGCGCCTTTCCGAACTCGATCCCCGCGCGGGCGACGAGCTCCGGGTGATCAGCTTCTTCGACGCGCTCTTACAGAACGGAACCGATCTGGACCGGCTGCTCACGGAAGCCGCGCGGCTCGCGGAATGCCCCGTAGGGGTGAGCGTTCCCGAGCTGGGGGTGTTTCGGCGCGTGAGCGCCGAGGGCGGCTCGCTCGCGGGGCCGGCGGATCCGGACGCCAGGAAGCACGGGCTCGTGAACGGCGGCGAGGTGTGGATCGAGCGGCGCGGCTCCGCGTTCCCCATCGATGCCATGCTGGTCGAGCGGTTCGCCATCGCCTGCGCCGCCGTCCTCGGCAGGGCGCGGCCCGCGCCGGCACTCGGGGATCCGGCGCTGGTCGAGCTCGTTCTCAGCGCGGCCGCCGACGAGGCCGGGCGGTCCCGGGCGCTGAAGCTCCTCGGGTTGAGGCCGGACCGGTGCGTGCAGGTGTTCGCCGTCGCGGGTGAGGTCCCCGCGTTCGGGGGCAGCGCGGCCCGTCTCGGGGACCTGTACGGGGTCATCGTCTCCGGCCCGCCCTGGCCCGGCGACGACGCTCTCGCGAACCCGCATGCCATGGTCGGGGTGAGCCCGCGCCTTCCGTCCGCGCGGGCGGCGTACGCCTGGCACCTGGCCCGTACCGCCCTGCGCTTCGCCGGCCCGGGGGAGCTGTGGGGCAGGGTCGTGCACTGGGACCGGCTGGGCGGCTTCGCCCTCCTCGCAGAGCACCTGTCGCCCGAGGTCATCAGCGGATCCCCCGACGTCGTCGCGTTGGACCGCCTGGCGGCGGGCCCCAACGGGGACGCCGTCCTGGCGACGCTGGACGCGTTCGCGGCCAGCGACTCGGTCCGCCAGACCGCCTCCCGGCTCTACATCCACCGCAGCTCCGTCGCCGCCCGGCTGGCCAGGGCAGGGAACGAGCTCGGCTTCCCGCTGCACTCGGCGGACGGCCGCGCCCGCCTCACCCTCGCCCTGGCCCTGCGACGGCTCAGGAGCCCGATCGGCGAGCACCCCAGTGCGGGACATGTCCCCAGGGGGGCCGGAGGGGTGATCTAGGGGTCGGTGGCTCTCACGTGGGTGATTACTGTCTCGTGAGAGTCGATGGGGCTGCGGCGTACCTGCTCACGACACGTGAGCGGCACACCGGGCTCAGCCTTTGAGCGGGAGCGTGCCGACGCGTACCACCGCCCGATCGACATCCTGACCGACCCGCGCGACACGCCGGAAGGATGACTGAATGCGCGTCGTTGTCACCCAACTCGCGGCCACCGCTCACCTCAACCTCGTGGTGCCGATCGGCTGGGCGCTCAAGGCCGCAGGTCACGAGGTCGTGATCGCGGCTCAGCCCGACATCATGCCCGCGGTGAGGCAGACGGGCCTGCTCGGCGTCGCCGTCGGCGACGAGGCCAGATACGCCGAGCGGCTCGCCGAGCTGGCGCCCGAGGAGACCATCTACGGCTCCGGATACTCCATCACGGAGATCCGGCCCGAGGTCCTCACCTACGAGTACGTACGCGACTGCCTCGCGGCCTTCGCCTCCCCGCTGGCGCTGGAGGTGAACACCGACGCGTCGGTGTTCGACGGCCTCGTCTCCTTCTGCCGCTCGTGGCGTCCTGACCTGGTCATCTGGGACAGCATGACGTACACGGGGCCGGTGGCGGCCGCCGCCTGCGGCGCCGCGCACGCGCGCACGACCATCGGCCGCGACCACCTGGGCCGGCTGCGCGAGCTCTTCCTGCGCCTGCGGGCCGAACGCCCGGACGCCGCCGGCGAGGACCCGGTACGCGACTGGCTGACCGCCAAGCTGGAGAAGTACGGCTGCGAGTACACCGACGACCTCGTCCTCGGCCAGACGACCATCGACTCGCTGCCCTCCTGGCTGCGCGTGCCGACGGAGTACGACTACCTGCCCGTGCGCTACGTGGCGTACAACGGCCCCGGGACCATCCCCGACTGGCTGCACACGGAGCCGGAGCGGCCGCGGGTCTGCGTCACCCTCGGCAACTCCTACCAGGAGGTGTGGGACGGCCGCGCGGAGCTGGGATACCCCGAACTGTTCGAGGCGGTCGCCGACCTGGACATCGAGGTCGTGGCCCTGCTGGGCCCCGCGTCCGTGCCCGACGGGGTCACGGTCCCCGGCAACGTCCGGATCCCCGGGTTCGTGCCGCTGGACCCGCTGCTGGGGAGCTGCTCGGCGATCGTCCACCACGCGGGGACGGGCAGCACCCTTACGGCGCTGCTCAACGGCGTCCCGCAGCTCATCGTCCCGCACGCGCTGCACGACGAGGACCAGGTCGCGGCGGCCATCGACGCCTACGGGGCAGGCGTGCACCTGCCGCCGGAACGCTTCTCCCCGAGCAGCCTCCGCACCGAGCTGCAGCGGATCCTGAACGATTCCGCCTTCGCCGAGCGCGCCCGCAAGGCCCAGGAGGAGATGCGGGCCACCCCGACCCCGCACGACCTGGTCAAGGACCTGGAAGAACTCGTGATCCGCCACCGGAAGGCGATCGGCTAGCCCGCCCGCGCCGGCCCTCCGTCCCGCACGCCTCGCCGCGTTCCACCTCACTACCCGAAGGCTGGTTGAGATTCCCATGGCCACTGATGACAAGTTCCGGGACTACCTCAAGCGTGCTACCGCCGACCTCCAGCGAACCCGCCGGCGGCTGCGTGAGGTCGAGGCGAAGGAACGCGAGCCGATCGCGATCGTGGCGATGAGCTGCCGCTACCCCGGCGGGGTGAACTCGCCGGAGGACCTGTGGAACATGCTGGTCGAGGGCCGGTCGGGGATGTCCCCCTTCCCCGAGGACCGGGGCTGGGACATGGAGACGCTCTACGACCCTGACCACAACGTCAGCGGGACGACGTACGCGCGTGACGGCGGCTTCCTCGAAGGGGCGGGCGACTTCGACGCGGGCTTCTTCGGGATCAGCCCGCGCGAGGCCCTGGTGATGGACCCGCAGCAGCGCCAGGTGCTGGAGGTCGCATGGGAGGCGCTGGAGCGGGCCGGGATCGACCCCGGCACGCTGCGCGGCAGCCCCACCGGCGTCTTCGTCGGCGGGACCCAGACCGGGTACGTCTCGGGGCTCGGACCGTTCCCCGAGGGCGCCGAGGGGTACGTGCAGACCGGCAACACCAGCTCCGTCATCTCCGGCCGGGTCGCCTACAGCCTGGGCTTCGAGGGCCCCGCGGTGACGGTGGACACCGCCTGCTCCTCCTCGCTCGTGGCCATCCACCTGGCCTGCCAGTCGCTGCGCGGCGGGGAGAGCACGCTCGCGCTCGCGGGCGGCGTGACCGTGATGCCGACGCCCGAGCTGATGGTGGACTTCAGCCGGCAGCAGGGGCTGGCACGCGACGGCAAGTGCAAGGCGTTCTCCGACGACGCCGACGGCACCGTGTTCTCCGAGGGCGTCGGCATGCTCCTGCTGGAGCGCCTCTCCGACGCGCGCGCCCGCGGCCACCAGGTCCTGGGGGTGATCCGGGGGTCGGCGGTCAACCAGGACGGTGCCAGTAACGGGTTGACGGCTCCGAACGGTCCTTCGCAGGAGCGGGTGATCCGTCAGGCGCTGGCGAACGCGGGTGTTTCGGGTGCCGAGGTGGACGTGGTCGAGGCCCACGGCACCGGGACGGCGCTGGGTGACCCGATTGAGGCTCAGGCGTTGCTGGCCACGTACGGGCAGGGCCGGGAGTCGGCGGAGCCGTTGTGGCTGGGCTCGGTGAAGTCGAACATCGGTCACACGCAGGCCGCCGCGGGCGTGGCCGGTGTGATCAAGATGGTCATGGCCGCTCGCGCGGGCGTGCTTCCCCGGACCCTGTACGTGTCGGCGCCTACCACCCATGTCGATTGGGAGCAGGGCCGGGTGCGCTTGCTGGAGCAGGCGCAGGAGTGGCCGCAGCCGGAGGGCCGGCCGCGGCGGGCCGGGGTGTCGTCGTTCGGCGTGAGCGGGACGAACGCGCACGTCATCGTGGAACAGGACCTCGAGCCTGCCACGCCTGGTGACGCGCCGGCCGAGACGCGGGAAGGCGCACTGGCGGCGGGCGTGCCGGTGGTGCCGTGGGTCGTCTCGGGGCGGACCCCTGAGGCTCTGCGGGCGCAGGCACTCCGGTTGGCCGATCATGTGGCGGCCTCGCCTGAGCTGTCGGTTGCGGGTGTGGGGTTGTCCCTGGTGCGTTCGCGTGCGGTGTTCGAGGACCGTGCCGTGGTCGTGGGCGCTGATCGGGAGGAGCTGCTGTCCGGGCTGCGGGCGCTGGCGGCCGGCGAGGCTGACGCGCAGGTCGTGACCGGGTCGGCTGCCGGCGGGCGGGATGCGGTGTTCGTGTTCCCGGGTCAGGGGGCGCAGTGGGCCGGGATGGGGGTGGAGCTGGCGCAGGCGTCGCCGGTGTTCGCCGCCCGGCTGGAGGAGTGCTTCACCGAGATCCGGCGGTGGGTGGACTGGGATCCGGCGCAGGTGCTGGCCGACGCTGACGGGGTCGGGCTACAGGCGATCGAGAAGCTGCAGCCGGTCGCTTTTGCGGTCGGGGTGGCTTTGGCGGCGTTGTGGGAGTCCGTGGGCGTCCGCCCGACAGCGGTGATCGGGCATTCGCAAGGCGAGGTCGCGGCGGCGTGCGTGGCCGGGGTGTTGTCGCTGGCTGACGCCGTGCGGGTGGTGGTGTTGCGCAGCCGGTTGTTCGCCGCCGAGCTGTGGGGGCGCGGCGCGATCGCCGCCGTGGGACTGCCCGCCGAGATGGTGCGTGAACGTGTGGCCTCGCTGGATGCGGGGTTGGAGGTGAGCGCGGACAACAGCCCGGCCTCCTGCGCCGTGGCCGGACCACCTCAGGCGCTGGAGGAGTTCGTGGAGCGGCTGCGGGGCGAGGGGGTGCGGGCGCGGGTGATCGCGACCACGGTGGCCTCGCATTCAGTCATGGTCGAGCCGTTGCGCGAGCAGCTGCTGGACATGCTGGGCGTGGTGGAGGCCGGGCCGGGCCGGGTGCCGTTCTATTCGACGGTGAGCGGTGGGCTGCTGGCGGGTTCGGAGCTGGGGGCGCAGTACTGGTTCGCCAACGCGCGCCGGCCGGTGGACTTCCAGGGCGCGGTCAGGGCGTTGCTGGCCGATGGCAAGAGCGCGTTCATCGAGGCTTCTCCGCATCCGGTGCTGGCGATGGCGGTGCAGGACATCCTGGACGCCACCGGCACCTCCGGGGTCGCGGTGGGATCGCTACGCCGGGGCGAGGGCGGCCCCGACCGGTTCATCCGCTCCGTGGGCGAGGCGTTCGTCGTAGGTGTGGCGGTGGACTGGCAGACACTCCTGCCCGGTACCAGCGTTGGTGTCGAGCTGCCCACGTATGCCTTCCAGCACCGGCGCTACTGGCTGGACGGCGCCCCGGCGGGGGTGTCGGACGCGGGTGGGCTGGGTCAGGCCCGGGTGGATCACGCGCTGCTCGCGGCGGCGGTGGAGTTGCCCGATCACGGCGGCATGGTGCTGACGGGGCGGATCTCGATCGCCACGCATCCCTGGCTGGCCGATCACGCGGTGGGAGAAACGGTGCTGTTCCCCGGCACCGGGTTCGTCGAGCTGGCTGTCCGCGCGGGTGACGAGGTCGGTTGCCCGGTGCTGGAAGAGCTGACCCTTGAGGCGCCGCTGGTGATCGAGGGCGACGAGCCGGTCCAGCTCCAGGTGGCCGTGGCCGCAGCCGAGGAGGACGGCCGCCGCGAGGTGACGGTGCATGCCCGTACCGGCCGGCGACCCTGGACCCGTCACGCCGCCGGCACCCTCACCGCGACGACCGGCACCGCAGCCTCTGCCGATGGGCAGTGGCCGCCGGCGGGCGCGCAGGCGGTGGACGTGTCCGGCCACTACGAGACGCTCGCCGGCTCGGGGTACGGGTATGGTCCGGCCTTCCAGGGTCTCAAGCGGGCCTGGATTCGCGACGGCGAGGTGTTCGCCGAGGTCGAGCTCGACGAGCGGGAGGCCGCCGAAGCCGACCAGTACGGCATCCACCCGGCGCTGCTGGACGCCGCGCTGCACGCCACCGGCCTGATCGAGCAGGCTGATGGGGTGGAGCTGCCGTTCGCCTGGAACGGGGTGGAACTTCTCGCTTCGGGCGCTCAGCAGGTGCGCGTTCACATCCGTCCGGCTGAGGACGGCGCTTCCAGCATCCGCATCACCGATCCCGCCGGCGCACCGGTCGCGGTCGTCACAAGCCTGATCTCGCGCCCGCTCCCGGCCGACGGACTGTCGTCACGGCCCCAGCCTGGGGATGAAGCGCTGCATCGGGTGCAGTGGATACCGCTGCCGGGCGAGCTGCCGGGCTCCCTCGCTGGCGACGTGGCGGTGGTGGGCGAGCGGTGGCGTGCCCTGGCCGCTGCCGTCGAGTCCACCGGTGGTGGTGTCGCCGAGTACGCGGATACGGCGGCGCTGGGTGAGGCGGTCGCGTCCGGACTCGCTGCTCCCAGGACCGTGGTCATGCGCCTGGATGTGGACACCGCCGGTGAGCCGCTGGAGGGCTTGCGGCCTGAGCTGGACCGGGTCGTGGCCGTGCTGAGCGACTGGCTGGCCGATGAGCGGCTGGCCGATTCCCGGCTGGTGCTGGTCACCAGCGGTGCGGTGACAACCGGCACCGAGGCCGGCGGCGCTCTTGCCGGGGCGGCGGTGTCAGGTCTGGTGCGCTCGGCGGAGGCCGAGAACCCGGGCCGGATCCTGCTGGTCGACCTCGACGACGCGGCCGACTCCCTCACCGTCCTGGCCTCTGTGCTGGGTGTGGAGGACGAGCCGCAGCTGGCAGTGCGCACTGGTCGGGTGCTGGTGCCTCGTCTGGCGCGCGCCGACACCACAGGTGATCTGGTGGTGCCCGAGGGGCCGGGAGCCTGGCGGCTGGACTGCCCCGCCAAGGGCTCCCTCGACGGGCTGACCTTGATCCCGGAGCCGCAGGCCGATCGGGACCTGGCCGACGGTGAGGTACGCGTAGACGTCCGCGCGGCCGGGGTGAACTTCCGCGACGTGGTCGTGACCCTCGGCATGGTGCCCGAGCAGGGTGAGCCGATCGGTGGCGAGTTCGCCGGCGTGGTCACCGAGGTCGGGCCGGGCGTGGCCGGGCTGCGGGTCGGGGATCGGGTGATGGGGCTGGGCGATGCCGCGTTCGGTCCTCGGGTGGTGGTCGATCAGCGGCTGGTGGTCGGCCTGCCGGAGGGCTGGTCGTTCGCCCAGGGGGCCGGGGTGACGGTGGCGTATGCCACCGCCTGGTACGGGCTGGTCGATCTGGCCGGGCTCTGCCGGGGGCAGCGGGTGCTGATCCACTCCGGCGCTGGTGGTGTTGGCATGGCCGCCATCCAGATCGCCCGCCATCTGGGTGCGGAGGTCTTCGCCACCGCCTCACCCGCCAAGCAGCACCTCCTGCGAGCCCTGGGCGTGGCCGACGATCACATCGCCTCCTCCCGCGATCTGGACTTCGCCGACGCCTTCGCCACAGTCATGGGCGGGGCGCGGATGGATGTGGTGCTGAACTCGCTGGCCGGGCCCTTCACCGACGCCTCTCTCGACCTGCTCACCCCTGGCGGGCGGTTCATCGAGATGGGCAAGACCGACCGCCGCGACCCCGCCGACGTCGCGGGCACGCACCCGCACGTCCGCTACCGCAGCTTCGACCTGATGGACGCCGGGATCGAGCGGGTCGGGCAGATGCTGGCCGAGATGCTGGACCTGTTCACCAGCGGCGGGCTGGCGGCGTTGCCCGTGCGGTGCTGGCCGGTGCAGCAGGCGCGCCAGGCGTTTCGGCACATGGCCCAGGCCCGCCACACCGGCAAGATCATCCTGACCATGCCGCGCAGCATGGACCCCGACGGCACAGTGCTGATCACCGGCGGCACCGGCGGCCTGGGCGCGATCCTGGCCCGCCACCTGGCCACCGAGCACCACGTCAAGCATCTGCTGCTGGCCTCCCGCCGAGGAGACCAGGCACCCGACGCCGACCAGCTCCGGACCGACCTGGAAGCAGCCGGCGCGACCGTCGACATCACGGCGTGCGATCTGTCCGACCCCGCACAGGTCGGCGAGCTGTTGCAGCGCGTCCCAGGGGAGCACCCGCTCACCGCGGTCTTCCACACCGCCGGAGTCCTCGACGACGGCGTGGTCACCTCCCTCACCCCCGACAAGATCGACCGGGTGCTGCGGCCGAAGGCGGACGCCGCCTGGCACCTGCACCAGGCCACCCAGCACCTGGACCTGGCCGCGTTCGTCCTCTACTCCTCCTCGGCCGCGACCCTGGACAGCGCCGGGCAGGGCAACTACTCGGCGGCCAACGCCTTCCTGGACGCACTCGCCATCCAGCGCCACGCCAGCGGCCTGCCCGCGCAATCCCTCGCCTGGGGACTGTGGGCGCCAGACACGGGTGGCATGACCCGCCAACTGGCCAAGATCGACCTCGATCGCCTCGCTCGTTCGGGATTCACGGCGATGGGCGCCGTCGACGGCATGCGACTGCTGGATGTCGCTCTCACCAGGCCAGAGCCCTTCCTCGTACCGCTGCCCATCGACACCCGCATCTTGAGCACTCGTCATGACGGTGTCCCGGCGATTCTGCGTGGGCTGGCTCGCACGCCCGCGCGGCGCGCCGCCACCACCGGGCGCGCTTCGGACGGCGGGTCGGCGCTGGAGCAGCGGCTGGCAGGGTTGCCGGTGGCCGAGCAGGAGCACGTGCTGGTGTCGCTGGTGTGTGCGGAGGCGGCTGCGGTGCTCGGGCATGCCTCGGGCGAGGAGATCCACGTCGGGCGGCCGTTCAAGGATCTGGGGTTCGACTCGCTGACCTCGGTGGAGCTGCGCAACCGGCTCAGCCGGGCGGCGGGCATGAAGCTTCCGGCGACGCTGGTCTTCGACCACCCCACGCCGGTGGCGCTGGCGGCGCACCTGCTGCAGCGGGTGAACGGCGGCGACAGGGTGGCGTCCGGAGCGCAGGCGGCGCGGGCTACGACAGCTCCTGCCGGAGTGGGGGAGCCGATCGCGATCGTGGCGATGAGCTGCCGTTACCCCGGCGGGGTGAACTCGCCGGAGGACCTGTGGGACATGCTGGTCCAGGGCCGCTCGGGCATCTCTTCCTTCCCCGAGGACCGGGGCTGGGACCTGGAGTCGCTCTATCACCCCGACCCCGATCACGTGGGGACCACGTATCTGCGGGAGGGCGGGTTCCTGAAGGACGCGGCCGGGTTCGACGCGGGCTTCTTCGGGATCAGCCCGCGCGAGGCGATCGCGATCGACCCGCAGCAGCGGCTCCTGCTGGAGACCTCGTGGGAGGTGCTCGAACGGGCGGGGCTCGACCCGGACTCGCTACGCGGCACTCTGACCGGCGTCTTCATCGGCGGAACGCAGACCGGTTATGGCGCGGGCCCCGGCTCGTACCCGGAGGAGATCGAGGGGTATCTCCAGACCGGAAGCGCCGGTTCGGTCATGTCGGGGCGGATCGCCTACACCCTTGGTCTCGAAGGCCCGGCGCTGACGGTGGACACCGCCTGCTCGTCCTCCCTGGTCGCCATCCACCTCGCCTGCGAGTCCCTGCGCAGAGGGGAAAGCAGCCTGGCGCTGGCGGGCGGCGTGACGGTGATGGCGACACCGGAGCTCCTGGTGGACTTCAGCCGTCAGCGGGGGCTGGCCCGAGACGGCCGGTGCAAGGCGTTCTCCGACGAGGCCGACGGCACCGTGTTCTCCGAGGGCGTGGGCATCCTGCTGCTGGAGCGGCTGTCGGAGGCGCAGGCCAACGGCCATCGGGTGCTGGGTGTGATCCGCGGGTCGGCGGTCAATCAGGACGGGGCCAGCAACGGCCTGTCCGCCCCGAACGGCCCCTCCCAGGAGCGGGTCATCCGCCAGGCGCTGGCCAACGCGGGCCTGACGCCCGGTGACATCGACGCGGTCGAAGCCCACGGCACCGGCACCAAACTCGGCGACCCCATCGAAGCGCAGGCACTGCTGGCCACGTACGGGCGTGATCGTGACCCCGCGGACCCGCTGTGGCTGGGGTCGTTCAAGTCCAACGTCGGGCACGCCCAGGCCGCTTCCGGCGTGGGAGGGGTGATCAAGATGGTCATGGCCGCCCGCGAAGGGCTCCTCCCGCAGACCCTGCACATCTCCACCCCCACCACCCACGTCGACTGGGAGCAGGGCCAGATCCGCCTCCTTCAGGAGGCCCGGCAATGGCCCAACCGGGCCGACCAGCCACGCCGAGCCGCCGTCTCCTCCTTCGGCATCAGTGGCACGAACGCTCACCTCGTCCTTGAGCAGGCCCCCGCCCTCGACACCGATGCCGGTGCGGCCGCCAGCTCCGGGGCCGGTGCGACCGCCGACGGCGAGGCCCTGCGCCCCCTGCCGCTGGTCCCGATCACGCTGTCGGCCCGCGACCAGGCCAGCCTGGCAGCCCAGGCCGCCCGCCTGGCCGACCACCTCACCACCCACCCCGAGCTGCCCCTCCACGACGTCGCCCTGTCCACCACCACCCGGGCCAACTTGGAGCAGCGCGCCGTCATCCTCGCCCGTACCTCCGACGACCTCCACCAAGCCCTTCACCAGCTCACCGCCACCAACGGCGCAGGCACGAGCCTGAATGGCACCGCCATCAGCTCAGAGGCAGGCAACGGCGTCAGCGCGGCCAACAGCACGCAAAACGGCAACGGCACTGCGGCCGGCAACGGCGTCACCCTCGTCACCGGGCGGGCGCGCCCCGGAAAGATCGCCTTCCTCTACTCCGGACAAGGCGCCCAACACCCCGGCATGGGCCGCGAACTCTACAACACCTTCCCCACCTTCGCCCACGCCCTCGACAACGCCTGCGACGCCCTCGACCCCCACCTCGACCACCCCATCCGCGACATCATGTGGGCCCCACCCCACACCCCCCAAGCCCACCTCCTCAACCAAACCCACTACACCCAACCCGCCCTCTTCGCCCTCCAAACCGCCCTCACCCACCTCCTCACCCACTACGACATCCACCCCCACTACCTCGCCGGACACTCCCTCGGCGAAATCACCGCCGCCCACACCGCCGGCATCCTCACCCTCACCGACGCCGCCACCCTCATCACCAGGCGCGCCCACCTCATGCAAACCCTCCCCCCCGGCGGCGCCATGACCGCCATCCAAGCCACCCCCCAAGAAATCACCCCCCACCTCACCCCCCACACCGCCATCGCCGCCATCAACTCCCCCACCTCCACCGTCATCTCCGGAAACGCCCACGACATCCAAACGATCACCACCCACTTCACCCAACTAGGCCGCAAAACCCGCAACCTCAACGTCTCCCACGCCTTCCACTCCCCCCTCCTCGACCCCATCCTCGCCCCCCTCGACCAACTCGCCCACACCCTCACCCACCACCAAGCCCACACCCCCCTCATCACCAACACCACCGCCACCCCCACCCACACCCTCACCCCCACCCACTGGGCCCACCACGCCCGCCAACCCGTCCAATTCGCCGACACCATCACCCACCTCCACCAAACAGGCGTCACCACCTACCTCGAAATCGGACCTGACACTCCCCTCACCAACATCGCCCCTCACAACGTCCCCTCCGACAGCCACGCCACCTTCACCGGGACCCTGCGCCCACATCACTCGGAAACCCAGACCATCCTCGAAGCCATAGCCACCACCCACACCCACACCACCGCCGTCAGCTGGCGGAAGCTCTTCACCAACACCCCCGCCACCACCACCGACCTGCCCACCTACCCCTTCCAGCACCACCACTACTGGCTCCGGCCGACGTCGGCTGCCACGGACGTGAACGGGCTGGGCCAGGCCCCCGCGGACCACGCTCTGCTGGGCGCCGCGGTGGAGCTGCCCGACCAGGGCGGTGTGGTCCTGACGGGGCGGATCGCGATCGCCACGCATCCCTGGCTGGCCGATCACGCGGTGGGCCAGAAGGTGCTGTTCCCCGGCACCGGGTTCGTGGAGCTGGCGATGCGCGGGGGCGACGAGGTCGGTTGCTCGGTAGTGGAGGAGCTGACGCTCGAGACGCCACTGGTGATCGAGAAGGACGAATCGGTCCTGATCCAGGTGGCCGTGGCCGCCGCCGACGACGGCGGGCGGCGCGAGGTGGCGGTGTACGCCCGCAGCGGTGATCGGCCGTGGACGCGTCATGCCGCGGGCACCGTGGCCGCGGCGGACGGCGACGAGGCGGCGGGGTCCGACTGGAGCCAGTGGCCACCGGCGGGAGCGCAGGCGGTGGACGTGTCGGGCCACTACGAGGCGGTGGCCGCCACCGGGTACGGATACGGGCCCGCCTTCCAAGGGCTCAAGCGGGCCTGGGAGCGCGACGGAGAAGTGTTCGCCGAGGTGGAACTCGCCGAGCGGGAGGCTGACGAGGCCGGTCGCTACGGCATCCACCCCGCGCTGCTGGACGCGGCGCTGCACGCCATCGGCGTCGCCGAACGACTCTCCGACGCCGCCGACGAGAAGGTCGCTCTGCCCTTCGCCTGGACGGACGTGCGGCTGCACGCCTCCGCCGCCAGCCACCTGCGGGTACGCCTGCGCCGCGCCGAAGACGGCGCGGTGACCATAGAAGCAGGGGACTCCGCAGGACAGGCGGTGGCCTCGATCGGCTCGCTGATCCTGCGCGAGCTCGCGGACCAGAAGCTGTCCGCCGCCGCGTCCTTGTCGTCGCTGCTGCGGATGGACTGGGTGCCGTTGGCGGATGAGCCGGCGTACGCCGCGGCGGCAGAGGTGACGATCGTCGGCGAACGGTGGCCGGCCCTGGCCGCGGCCGTCGAGTCCGCCGGTGGCGGCCTGGCGGAGTACGCGGATGTGGCGGCGCTGGGCGAGGCGGTCGCATCCGGGCACAGCGCTCCGGGAGCCGTGGTCATGCGCCTGGACGTCGAGGCGGACGGCCGAGGACCGCTGGAGGAGCTGCGGTCGGAGCTGGACCGGGTCGTAGGCGTACTGAACGAGTGGCTGGCCGACGAGCGGCTGGCGGAGACCCGGCTGGTGCTCGTGACCACCGGTGCGGTGACAACCGGCACCGAGGCCGGCGGCGCGCTGGTCGAGGCGGCGGTGTCGGGTCTGGTGCGCTCGGCGCAGGCCGAGAGCCCGGGCCGGATCCTGCTGGTCGACCTGGACGGCGCGGCCGAGTCGCTCCCCGCCCTGGTCTCCCTCCTGAGCACGGCGGACGAACCGCAGCTGGCGGTACGGGCCGGTCGGGTACTGGTGCCGCGGCTGGCCCGGGCCGACGCCTCCGGCGATCTCCAGGCGCCCGAAGGAGGGAGCGGGTGGCGGCTGGACAGTCCCACCAAGGGCTCCATCGACGGCCTGACCCTGATCCCGGCACCCGAGGCCGACCGTGAGCTGGCCACCGGCGAGGTACGGGTGGAGGTCCGCGCGGCCGGACTGAACTTCCGCGACGTGCTCAACTCCTTGGGCATGTACCCGGGTGAGGCCGGGCCGATGGGCGTCGAGTTCGCCGGTGTCGTCGCCGAGGTCGGGCCCGGCGTGACCGGGCTGCGGGTCGGCGATCGGGTGATGGGCATGGGGGAGGGGACGTTCGGTCCCCGGGTCGTTGCTGATCATCGGATGATGGCGAGGATGCCGCAGGGGTGGAGCTTCGCTCGTGCGGCCTCGGTTCCGGGCGCGTTCGCGACCGCCTGGTACGGGCTGGTCGATCTGGCCGGGCTGAGCCGTGGTGAGCGGGTGCTCATCCACTCCGGGGCCGGTGGTGTCGGCATGGCCGCCATCCAGATCGCCCACCACCTGGGTGCGGAGGTGTTCGCCACCGCCTCACCCGCCAAGCAGCACCTGCTACGCGCTCTCGGGGTGGCCGACGATCACATCGCCTCCTCCCGCGACCTGGACTTCGCCGACGCCTTCGCGGCGGTCACCGGCGGAGCGGGGGTGGACGTGGTGCTGAACTCGCTGGCAGGCCCGTTCACCGACGCCTCCCTGAACCTGCTCGCCCCTGGCGGCCGGTTCATCGAGATGGGCAAGACCGACCTGCGTGATCCGGCGGACCTCGCGAACGCCCGCTACCACAGCTTCGACCTGATGGACGCCGGACACGAGCGCATCGGACAGATCCTGGCCGAGCTGCTCGACCTGTTCGCCCAGGACGACCTGGCGGCGCTCCCCGTGCGGTGCTGGCCGGTCCAGCAAGCCCGCCAGGCCTTCCGGCACATGGCCCAGGCCCGCCACACGGGCAAGATCGTCCTCACCGTGCCGCACAGCCTGGACCCCGACGGCACCGTACTGATCACCGGCGGCACGGGCGGCCTGGGCGCCATCCTGGCCCGCCACCTGGCCACCGAGCACCACGTCAAGCACCTGCTCCTGGCCTCCCGCCGAGGAGCGCAGGCACCCGGCGCGGACCAGCTCCAAGCCGACCTCCGGGCCGCCGGCGCGACGGTCGACGTGACCGAGTGCGACCTGTCCGATCCCGCGCAGGTCACCGCGCTCCTCGACCGGATCCCGGCGGAGCACCCGCTCACCGCGGTCTTCCACGCCGCCGGGGTGGTGGACGACGGTGTGGTCACCTCCCTCACCCCGGACAAGATCGACCGGGTGCTGCGGCCGAAGGCGGACGCCGCCTGGCACCTGCACCAGGCCACCCAGCACCTGGACCTGGCCGCGTTCGTCCTCTACTCCTCCTCGGCCGCGACCCTGGACAGCGCCGGGCAGGGCAACTACTCGGCGGCCAACGCCTTCCTGGACGCCCTGGCCGTCCACCGCCAGGCCGCGGGGCTGCCCGCGCAGTCCCTCGCCTGGGGCGTGTGGGCGCCGGACACGGGTGGCATGACCCGCCGGCTGAGCGGGATCGATCTGGAACGGCTGGCGCGCTCCGGGTTCACCGCGATGGACGCCGGCGAGGGCATGCGACTGCTGGACGCCGCTCTCACCAGGTCGGAAGCCTTCCTCGTACCGCTGCCCATGGACGCCCGCTCGCTCGCCGCACGCGAGGACGGCATCCCCGCCGTCCTGCGCGGGCTGGTCCGCACCACCGCGCGCCGCACCGCCCAGAGCGCGCCGGCCCCGGACGACGGCGAGCCGGCGCTGCAGCGCCGCCTGGCCGGGCTGTCCCCGGCCGAGCAGGAGCACATTCTGGTGTCGCTGGTACGTACGGAGGCCGCCGGCGTGTTGGGCCACGCGTCCGAGGCGCAGGTGGATCCGGACAGGAGCTTCAACGAGCTCGGATTCGACTCCCTGACGTCGGTGGAGCTCCGCAACCGGCTGAGCCGGGCCACCGGGCTCCGGCTGCCGGCGACGCTGATCTTCGACTACCCCACCGCGGTCGCCATCGCCGAGTTCCTGGGGAGCCAGATCCTGCCGCAGAAGGAGCCGGTCGAGTCGCAGGTCCTGCACAGCCTCGACGAACTGGGCCGGTTGCTGGGCAAGCTCCCCACCGACGTCGAGGCCCGGTCCGAGATCACGCTTCGCCTCCAGAAGCTCGTGGACGAGTGGCGCGGAGGCCCGGCAGGTGCGAACGGGGAGAACGACGTGCGCATGGCGAGCGCGGACGAGCTCTTCTCGCTGATCGACAAGGGTCTGTGAGATCCCCGACCCGGTCGTCCGACAGGTAACGCTCGAAAACCCCTTAGGAAGGTGGGACGTCATGGCTGACGAAGAGAAGCTCCTCGCGTACCTGCGGCGGGTGACCGAAGACCTCCAGCAGGCCAACCGACGTCTGCGTGAGGTCGAGGCCAAGGAGCACGAGCCGATCGCGATCGTGGGCATGGCGTGCCGCTACCCCGGCGGGGTGAACTCGCCCGAAGACCTGTTGAACCTGGTGCTGGACCGCCAGCAGGGGATCGTACCGTTCCCCAAGAACCGGGGCTGGGATCTGGAAGCGCTCTATGACCCCGACCCGGACAGCAGCGGCACGACCTACGCCCGTGCGGGCGGCTTCCTCGACGGGGCCGACGAGTTCGACCCGGCGTTCTTCGGGATCAGCCCGCGTGAGGCCGTGGCGATGGACCCGCAGCAGCGGCTGGTGCTGGAGGTCGCGTGGGAGGTCCTGGAGCGGGCCGGGATCCATCCGGGTTCGTTGCGCGGCACGTCCGCGGGCGTCTTCATCGGCGCCTTCGCCAACGACTACGAAGTGGGCCGAGGCCCCCTGCCCGAAGGCAGCGAAGGCTACCTGGGCACGGGCAACTCCAGCTCCGTCATCTCCGGCCGGGTCGCCTACACGCTGGGGTTGGAGGGCCCGGCGGTGACGGTCGACACCGCCTGCTCCTCCTCGCTCGTCGCCATCCACATGGCGTGCCAGTCGCTGCGCGGCGGGGAGAGCACGCTCGCGCTCGCGGGCGGCGTGACCGTCATGGCCACCCCGGAACTTCTCGTGGACTTCAGCCACCAGCGGGGTCTGGCGCGGGATGACCGCTGCAAGGCGTTCTCCGACGAGGCCGACGGCACCGTCCTGTCCGAGGGCGTCGGGGTGCTGGTGCTGGAGCGGTTGTCGGATGCGGTGGCTGCCGGTCACCGGGTGTTGGGGGTGATCCGGGGGTCGGCGGTCAACCAGGACGGCGCCAGTAACGGGTTGACGGCGCCGAACGGTCCTTCGCAGGAGCGGGTGATCCGTCAGGCGCTGGCGAACGCGGGGGTTTCGGGTGCCGAGGTGGACGCGGTCGAGGCCCACGGGACCGGGACGGCGCTGGGTGACCCGATTGAGGCTCAGGCGTTGCTGGCCACGTACGGGCAGGGCCGGGAGTCGGCGGAGCCGTTGTGGCTGGGGTCGCTGAAGTCGAACATCGGTCACACGCAGGCGGCCGCGGGCGTGGCTGGTGTGATCAAGATGGTCATGGCCGCTCGCGCGGGCGTGCTTCCCCAGACTCTGTACGTGTCCGCTCCCACGACTCATGTCGATTGGGAGCGGGGTCAGGTTCGGCTGCTGGAGCAGGCGCGGGAGTGGCCGCAGCCGGACGGCCGGCCGCGGCGGGCCGGGGTGTCGTCGTTCGGGGTGAGCGGGACGAACGCGCACGTGATCGTGGAAGAGGCTCCCGACCTGC
The DNA here is from genome assembly GCF_014204795.1 of Nonomuraea jabiensis. Lineage (GTDB taxonomy): Bacteria > Actinomycetota > Actinomycetes > Streptosporangiales > Streptosporangiaceae > Nonomuraea > Nonomuraea jabiensis. Next base: position 6,427,574 of record NZ_JACHMB010000001.1, read on the forward strand.
AGCCGCTGCCCGTCACTGCCGATGAGGGCGAGAGCCTGAACGGGGAGGCCGCACGCCAGGACGCGCCGCAGGATGTGCCGGTGGTGTCGGGCTTGGTGCCGTGGGTCGTGTCGGCCCGTGGCGAGGAGGCGTTGCGGGCGCAGGCGCTGCGGTTGGCCGATCATGTGGCGGCCTCGCCTGAGCTGTCGGTTGCGGGTGTGGGGTTGTCGCTGGTGCGTTCGCGTGCGGTGTTCGAGGACCGTGCGGTGGTCGTGGGCGCTGATCGGGAGGAGTTGCTGTCCGGTCTGCGGGCGTTGGCGGCGGGCGAGTCTGTCCCGGGCGTGGTCTCCGGTACGGCGTCGGGGCGGCGGGATGCGGTGTTCGTGTTCCCGGGTCAGGGGGCGCAGTGGGCTGGGATGGGGGTGGAGCTGGCGCAGGCGTCGCCGGTGTTCGCCGCCCGGCTGGAGGAGTGCTTCACCGAGATCCGGCGGTGGGTGGACTGGGATCCGGCTCAGGTGCTGGCCGACGCTGACGGGGCCGGGCTGGGCTCGATCGAGAAGCTGCAGCCGGTCGCGTTTGCGGTCGGGGTGGCTTTGGCGGCGTTGTGGGAATCCGTCGGCGTCCGCCCGACAGCCGTGATCGGGCATTCGCAAGGCGAGGTCGCGGCGGCCTGTGTGGCCGGGGTGTTGTCGCTGGCTGACGCCGTGCGGGTGGTGGTGTTGCGCAGCCGGTTGTTCGCCGCCGAGCTGTGGGGGCGCGGCGCGATCGCCGCCGTCGGGCTGCCCGCCGAGGCGGTGCGTGAACGTGTGGCCTCGCTGGATGCGGGGTTGGAGGTGAGCGCGGACAACAGCCCGGCCTCCTGCGCGGTGGCGGGACCTCCTCAGGCGCTGGAGGAGTTCGTGGAGCGGCTGCGGGGTGAGGGGGTGCGGGCGCGGGTGATCGCGACCACGGTGGCCTCTCATTCGGTGATGGTCGAGCCGCTGCGGGAGCAGCTGCTGGACATGCTGGGCGTGGTGGAGGCCGGGCCGGGCCGGGTGCCGTTCTATTCGACGGTGAGCGGTGGGCTGCTGGCGGGTTCGGAGCTGGGAGCGGAGTACTGGTTCGCCAACGCGCGCCGGCCGGTGGACTTCCAGGGCGCGGTCAGGGCGTTGCTGGCCGATGGCAAGAGCGCGTTCATCGAGGCTTCTCCGCATCCGGTGCTGGCGATGGCGGTGCAGGACATCCTGGACGCCACCGGCACCTCCGGGGTCGCGGTGGGATCGCTACGCCGTGGCGAGGGCGGCCCCGACCGGTTCATCCGCTCGGTCGGCGAGGCGTTCGTCGCGGGCGTGGCGGTGGACTGGGACAAATTCCTCACCACGACCGACACAGGCGTCGAGTTGCCGACCTATGCCTTCCAGCACCGGCGCTACTGGCTCGAAGGCGTCCCTGCAGGGATGTCGGACGCGGGCGGACTGGGCCAGGCCCGGGTGGACCACCCGCTGCTCGGAGCGGCGGTGGAGTTGCCGGATCAGGGTGGCGTGGTGCTGACCGGACGGATCTCGACCTCCACACACCCCTGGCTGGCCGATCACGCGGTGGGAGAAACGGTGGTGTTCCCCGGCACCGGCTTCGTGGAGCTGGTCGTCCGCGCGGGTGACGAGGTCGGCTGCCCGGTGCTGGAAGAGCTGACTCTGGAAGCGCCGCTGGCCATCGATGCGGAGGAGTCGGTCCAGCTCCAGGTGGCGGTGGCGGCCCCGGGCGAGGACGGACGGCGTGACGTCTCCGTGCATGCCCGCACCGGCCGACAGCCGTGGACCCGCCACGCCACCGGAACCCTGACCACGACCAGCAGCACTCCGAGTCCCGCGGGCGAGCAGTGGCCGCCGGCGGGCGCGCAGGCGGTGGACGTGTCCGGCCACTACGAGACGCTGGCGGGCACCGGATACGGCTACGGTCCGGCCTTCCAGGGACTCAAGCGGGCCTGGATCCGAGACAACGAGGTGTTCGCCGAGGTCGAGCTCGACGAGCGGGAAGCCGCCGAAGCTGGCCGGTACGGCATCCACCCGGCTCTCCTGGACGCCGCCCTGCACGCCACTGGCCTGATCGGACAGGCTGATGGGGTGGAACTGCCGTTCGCCTGGAGCGGCGTGGAACTCCTCGCCTCCGGCGCCCAACGCGTGCGCGTTCACGTCATTCCAGAAGGTGGTGCTTGGAGCATCCGGATCGCTGATGGCACTGGTGCTCCGGTCGCGTCCGTCGCGAGTTTGATCACGCGCCCCCTGCCCGCCGGCGGTCTGGCGTCACGCCCGCAGCCCGGGCGCGAGGCGCTCCACCTGGTGCAATGGGTGATTCCCCGCAGCTGGAACCCGCCTGCGGCCGAAGGGGCAATAGCTGTCGTGGACGCGGCCGGTGAAGACGGCAGTGTCACCGATGCTCTGCGCCGCAGTGGGCTGAAGGTGCGCGCATACGCCGAGCTTCACGAGGCAGCGACCGACGATGACATCACGACCCTGGTCATCCCGCTTCCTCAGGCGGACGGCCAAGGACCGCTGGAGGAGTTGCGGTCGGAGCTGGACCGGGTCGTAGGAGTGCTGAGCGGCTGGCTGGCTGCTGAGCGGCTGGCCGATTCCCGGCTGGTGCTGGTCACCAGCGGTGCGGTGACAACCGGCACCGAGGCCGGCGGCACTCTTGCCGGAGCGGCGGTGTCGGGTCTCGTGCGGTCGGCGCAGACCGAGAACCCGGGCCGGATCCTGCTGGTCGATCTCGATGCCGCGGCCGAGTCGCTCGCCGCTCTGGGCTCGCTGCTGGCGGTGGAGGACGAGCCGCAGCTGGCGGTACGTGCCGGTCGGGTCCTGGTGCCGCGGCTGGCCCGGGCCGACACTTCCGGCGACCTGCCCGTGCCTGAGGGGACGGGTGGGTGGCGGCTGGACAGCCCCGTCAAGGGCTCCATCGACGGGCTGACCCTGATCCCGGCACCCGAAGCTGACCGTGAGCTGGCCACCGGTGAGGTACGGGTGGATGTGCGAGCGACCGGACTGAACTTCCGCGACGTGGTCGTGACCCTGGGCATGGTGCCCGAACAAGGTGGGGCGATCGGTGGCGAGTTCGCCGGTGTGGTCACCGAGGTCGGGCCCGGTGTGGCCGGGCTGCGGGTCGGCGATCGGGTGATGGGGCTGGGAGAGGGGACGTTCGGTCCCCGGGTCGTGGCCGATCATCGGATGATGGCGAGGATGCCGCAGGGGTGGAGCTTCGCTCGTGCGGCCTCGGTTCCGGGCGCGTTCGCGACCGCCTGGTACGGGCTGGTCGATCTGGCCGGGCTCTCCCGTGGGGAGCGGGTGCTGATCCACTCCGGAGCTGGTGGTGTCGGCATGGCCGCCATCCAGATCGCTCACCATCTGGGTGCGGAGGTGTTCGCCACGGCCTCGCCTGGCAAGCAGCACCTCCTGCGAGCCCTGGGCGTGGCCGAGGATCACATTGCCTCCTCCCGGGACCTCGACTTCGCCGATGCCTTCGCCACGGTGATGGGCGGGGCGCGGATGGATGTGGTGCTCAACTCGCTGGCCGGGCCCTTCACCGACGCCTCTCTCGACCTGCTCACCCCTGGCGGGCGGTTCATCGAGATGGGCAAGACCGACCGCCGCGACCCCGCCGACGTCGCGGGCACGCACCCGCACGTCCGCTACCGCAGCTTCGACCTGATGGACGCCGGGATCGAGCGGGTCGGTCACATGCTGGCCGAGATGCTGGACCTGTTCACCAGCGGCGGGCTGGCGGCGTTGCCCGTGCGGTGCTGGCCGGTGCAGCAGGCGCGCCAGGCGTTCCGGCACATGGCCCAGGCCCGCCACACCGGCAAGATCATCCTGACCATGCCGCACAGCATGGATCCCGACGGCACGGTACTGATCACCGGCGGCACCGGCGGCCTCGGGGCGATCCTGGCCCGCCACCTGGCCACCGAGCACCACGTCAAGCATCTGCTGCTGGCCTCCCGCCGAGGAGACCAGGCACCCGACGCCGACCAGCTACGCGCCGACCTGGAAGCAGCCGGCGCGACCGTCGACATCACCGCATGCGACCTGTCCGACCCCGCACAGGTCAGCCAGCTGTTGCAGCGCGTCCCCGGCGAGCACCCGCTCACCGCCGTCTTCCACACCGCCGGAGTCCTCGACGACGGCGTGGTCACCTCTCTCACCCCGGACAAGATCGACCGGGTGCTGCGGCCGAAGGCGGACGCCGCCTGGCACCTGCACCAGGCCACCCAACACCTGGACCTGGCCGCATTCGTCCTCTACTCCTCCTCCGCAGCCACCCTCGACAGCGCCGGACAGGGCAACTACTCAGCCGCCAACGCCTTCCTGGACGCCCTCGCCAGGCATCGCCAGACCGCGGGGCTGCCCGCCCAATCCCTGGCCTGGGGGCTCTGGCACCAACCCAGCGGTATGAGCGCCCACCTCACCACCACCGACATCACCCGCATCGAACAAGCCGGCTACCACCGCATCACCACCACCCAAGGCAACCAACTCCTCGACACCGCCCTGACCACACCCCAACCCCACCTCCTCCCACTCCCCATCAACACCCACACCCTCAGCAACCGCCCCGACGGCGTACCGGCCATCCTCCGGGGACTCGTCCGCACCCCCGCACGCCGCACCGCCCACTCCGGCGGGCCCGGCCCGGACGACAGGTCAGGGGTGCAGCGGCGCCTGGCCGGGTTGTCACCTGCCGAGCAGGTCGACGAGCTCACCCTGATGGTGCGCGAGTGCGCGGCGAAGGTGATCGGGTACAGCGAGCCGGAGGCGATCCGGGCGGAGCAGAACTTCCTCGAGGCGGGTTTCGACTCGCTGACCGCGATGGAGTTGCGCAACGTCCTGAGCAAGGCGACGGGGGTGCGGATGCCGGCGACGGCGGTCTTCGACTACGGCACCGCCGTGGGGCTGGCCCGGTACCTGGCGGAGGAGATCGCGATCGACGCCGCCGGCGGGACGGCTCCCACCGGTGCGCCGGAGCAGGACGGGAGCGGGTCGCTCAGCTCGCTGCTGCGTGCGGCGGCCCCTGCCGGGAAGCTGCAGGACGGGCTGGACATGCTGGAGGCCGCGGCGCGGCTCCGGCCGTCGTTCGGGACGCTGGACGAGCTGGACCGTTCGTACCCGCCGCTGATGCTGGCCTCGGGCCCGGGGCTGCCGAAGCTGTTCTGCTTCAGCACGCCGATGGCGCTGGGCGGCGCGGCGCAGTTCGCGCGGCTGGCCGTGCACTTCCAGGGAGTGCGTGACCTGTACGCGCTCCAGGTGCCGGGCTACGCCCCGGACGACAGCCTTCCGGAGAACGTGGACGTCGTGGTGCGCATGTGGGCGGAGTCCATCCGGGAGACGGCCGGCGACGACCCGTTCGTCGTGGTCGGCTACTGCGGCGGCGGCAACTTCGCGCACGCGGCCGTCACGTACCTGGAGCGGATGGGGGTACGCCCGGCGGGGCTCGTCCTGCTGGACACCTTCCTGCCGGACAGCGACGTCATCGACGAGCTCGGCGGCCAGATGCTGGAGGGGATGTTCGACCGGGCGGAGACGTACGGCCCCTTCAGCGACACGCGCATGACGGCGATGGGGCGGTACTACCGGCTCTTCCGGGAGACGGAGGTGGAGGAGATCGAAACCCCCGTCCTCTTCCTCCGGCCGGACACCCCCCTGCCTTCCGGCCCCGACGGGGAGAGGTCGCGGGACGGGAACTGGCGGGCCGCCTGGCATCTGAAGCACGACCTGTGCGAGGTCCGCGGTGACCACCTCACGATGATGGAGGGCGAGTCGGCATCCATCGCACAGGCCGTACAGGAATGGCTGGAGCAGTCCGACCGGCGTTCGAACGGCGCGTGAGCGGCGAACGAGCCGGACGGGAGCGGCAAGGTCAGTGATCCTCGGTCAGGGGCGGATCCGAGCGGGACCCCAGTCGAGGGGGAGAGGGGGAGCCTCCCGTCTCCCCCTCCAGGAACCGCGCGATGCCGTCGAGGAGACGCTGCAGGCTGAACTCGAAGATCTCCTCCAGGTCCGCGATGACCTCCGGGCTGTTGCGGACCGCGGCCTGCCGGGGATACCGGTCGGTTCCCAGCTCCTCGAGCACCGCGGGGAACTTCACGGCTCGCCACTGGCTCAGCGAGATCCCGCCGCCCCGCCGTTCGGAGGCGATCTCGCTCACCCGGAGCAGGGCGAGCCCTTGGGCGATGCCGCTCACGCCGAGATAGATCCGATGGGTCATGATCGGGTCCAGGCCGAGGCCGTCGAGCGCGCCCAGGCCGCGTTCGAAGCGGGCGAGGAGGCTGGGGACGAGCGGCGGCTGGACCGTCGCGATGACCTCCAGGGCCCAGGGGTACGTCGAGTACAGCGACCACTCCCATCGGGCCGCGGCCTCGAGCTCGGCCCGCCAGCCTCCGGGGGCCCGGGGGGCGGAGTCCCCGTCTTCGCTGAACACGGCCTCGACCATCAGGTCGATCAGCTCGTCTTTTCCGTCGATGTAGTTGTACAGCGACATCACCTTGACCCCGAGCACGTTGGCGACGTGCCGCATGGACATGCTCTCCAGGCCGTCGGCGTTGGCGATCCGGATGGCGGTCCACACGATCCGCTCCCGGGAGAGGCCGGCCTCGGTCCGATGGGGATCCTCACGCGCGGCACGCCCGCTGGGCGCGGGACGCGCCGGACGGGGAGGTGACGGCGGCTGGTCGCTCTTCTTCTCCCGCCCTCCCTGGTCGGTCCGCGACTCGAGGCGGGCACGGTAGGCGCGGGCCTGGCACGAGCGCGAGCAGTAGCTGGGTTTGCGCCCGCGGGGAGGGGCCGTGAGCTCCTTCCCGCACTGTACACACGTCAGCATGGCAGTCTGATTTCGTCACGATCTTCCATTGTGACGAAATTATATCACGCACGAAATGTGATGAAAAGAAAGGGTGGTGCTTGTGACGAAAATATTCTTCAATCAAGGTCGCCTGTCAGAAGGTATCCGCGAGCAGGGCGCATGTAGGCGGAATGTAGAGGAAGCTGTAAACATTTGCTTGACAAGATCCTTCAGGGTGCTGACATATGGTGTACTGTAAGTCTTACGTACACAGTATGAGAGGGGTGTGAATGGATATCGCTGAAAGCGACGCCAAAGCGGGGTGGAAGCAATGGGCCGGCCTGGCGATCCTCATGCTGCCTGTGCTGCTCATCTCCATCACGGTGACGGTGCTGTTCTTCGCGCTCCCGTCTCTGACCGCCGAGCTGGAACCGACCGGCACGCAACAGCTGTGGATCGTCGACATCTATGCCTTCCTGCTGGCCGGGCTGCTCATCCCGATGGGCAATCTGGGTGACCGGATCGGCCGCAGGCGGCTGCTGCTGGTGGGCGCGGTGGTGTTCGGCGTGACGTCGGCCATCGCGGCATACGCGCCCACCACCGAGTTGCTCATCGTGGCACGTGGCCTGCAGGGAGCCGCGGCGGCGACGCTGATGCCGCCCACGCTCGCCCTCATCCGGGTGCTGTTCACCGATGCCCGTCAGCTCCAGATGGCCATCGCCATCTGGGCGGCGGTGTTCACTCTCGGCAGCGTGGCCGGGCCGATCGTCGGCGGGTGGCTGCTGGAGATGTTCTGGTGGGGGGCGGTCTTCCTGATCAGCGTCCCGATCATGATCCTGTTACTGCTGCTCGGCCCGTTCCTGCCGGAATACCGAGACCCCAACCCCGGGAAGTTCGACATCCTCAGCGCGCTGCTCGTCCTGCTCGCCGCGCTGCCGCTGGTCTACGCGGTGAAGCTGGTCGCCGAGCAGAACCTGTCCCCGACGATGTGGCTCGCCGCCGCGATCGGGTTGTTGTTCCTGGCCCTGTTCGTGCAGCGGCAGCGGAAGCTGCCCGACCCCATGCTCGACCTGGCGCTCTTTCGCCGCCAGGCGTTCACCGTGTCCCTGATCACCGCCACCCTCGCGGTGTTCGCCCTCGTCGGGACGTTCTATTTCATCACGCAGTACCTGATGTCGGTGCTCGAGATGCGGCCGATCGTGGCCGGCCTGATGACCGTGCCGACGGCCGTCAGCTCGGCGGCGGGCTCGGTGCTCGGGGCGGCGCTCACCCGGTGGCTCCGGCCCGGCTACATCATGGGCTCCGGCATGCTCTTCGGGGCCGTCGGCTTCCTGCTGATCTCGCAACTGGGCACGGACGTCAACCTGCCGCTGCTGTTCGGCGGGCTGTTCCTGCTGGGCTGGGGGATCGGGTCGGTGCAGGCGCTGGCCTCGAGCATGGTGGTCGCCACCGCGCCGCCCGAGAAGGCGGGATCCGCCTCGGGGCTGTTCGAGTCCTCCACCGAGTTCGGGCAGGCGCTCGGGGCGGCCATTCTCGGCAGCATCGGGGTGGCCGTCTACCGCAGCACCCTCGCCGGGGATCTGCCGCCCGAGGTGCCGCGTGAGGCCGCCGCGCTGGCGAACGAGACCATCGGCGGTGCCATGGCGGTCGCCGGCGAGCTCCCGCAGGCGGTGGGGGCGGCCCTGGCCGCCGTGGCGCGCGAGGCGTACGTCGACGGGATGCAGGTCGCCTCGCTCGCGGGCGCGGGCATCATGTTGATCATGGGGATTCTCGCGTTCATCAACCTGCGTAGTGCCGAGAATCCTTCTTGACACCCGGACACAACGGACGAAACAGAAACCTGTAAATGGGGCGTCCGAGCGGGCGGAAGACCGGATCGGAAAAGGGGGGACAGCACCATTGAGCGCATGACAGAATCCGGGCACTCTTCGAGGTATAGGGAAAATCCCGCGCGGCGCGATTGATCCTCGGCGCGTTCGCGCGGGCAGGCGCTGGCCGGTGCCATTACGGATCACTCTTATAGTCGAAGGGAAGTCGGAGACATGTACGACCAGAGCAGTCATACCTTTTTGAATTTCAAGGGCTATGGCGCGGTACATGAAACCGGCACCCCGGCCGACGACTTCCGGGAGAACGCCCGGGACGACTACCGGACGACCGTCGAGCAGACGGCCGCCTTTCTCGCCGCCAAGGCGGGGATAGACGGTTCGTGCACGGTGCTCGAGGTGGGCGACGACTGCGAATGCCTGCTCATCTACCTCGCCAAGTGGTTCGGCTGCCGAGGCGAGGGGATCTTCGACAGCGAGGAGTACGTCAGGTTCGCCCAGGACCTGTGCACGAACCAGATACACCGGCTCGACATCGGGTTCCGGCGGGCATCGGTGATGCGGCTCCCCCACGAGCCCGGGAGTTTCACCCATGTCGTCAGCCACGGCGCCCTGCACAAGGTGCCGGACAAACCTCACAGCTATTCAGAGATCCGCCGCGTGCTGCGAAAGGGGGGTGTTCTCGCCTTCAGTGATTTCTACCAGCCCCGGAAATGGATCAGCGCGCGTACCCGCACCGAGGTCTACGACAAGTTCGGCTGGAACGACGGGTACACGCTGCTGAAATACCATTCCGTGCTGGAGGAGGCCGGATTCGACATCGACTCGGTCTTCAACGTGACCGGCTTCCTCCGGCGGACCTTCGAAGGGAACGCGGAGGCGGCCCGGACGCGCGCCGAGCAGATGACCGATCCCGAGGCCCGGGAGAAGATGCTCGCCTTCTCCTCGTCGTGCGAAGAAGTGCAGGCCGCGATCGACCGGGGAGAGGTCGGCTGGGCGATCTTCGTCGTCCGCAAGCCGGACGTGTCCGGCCCGCAGACCCCGGATGCCGCATAGCGCGGGCCGTCACCCGGGCACGGACGGTCACTTGGGCGCGGGCCGTCACCCGGGCACGGACGCCGAACCGGGCAGGTGACGGGAATCGTCCGCGACGAGCACGCCTCCGCCCGAGGTGCCGAACTCCTTCGACGAGAACAGGCGCGGAAGATCGTTCCGGCCGTTCACGCCGAGCTTGCGGTAGATGCGCGTCAGGTGCTGCTCCACGGTGCTGATGGTGATGTGCGCTCTCGTCGCGATCTCCCGGTTCGTGTAGCCCAGCGCCGCCATGGAGGCGACGCGGTACTCGGCGGGGCTCAGGGCGTTCTGGTCGTTGCCCGCGGCGATCGCGCCGAAGTCGCTCTCGAACGCGTGCTGCACCGACCTGCGCAGGGGCTCGGCATGACAGCGCTGACCGACGCGATCCGCCTGCTGGCCGATGAGCCGGGCCTTGTCGGTCTCGCCCAGGGCGGCGAGGGAGTGGCTGAGGCGCGCCAGCGCGTGCGCCAGCTCCATCTTGTGGCCGGACTCCTGGAGCATGTCGACGGCCTTGCGAAGCAGCGGTGGCCGGCGTCCGACCTCCTCGGCGGAGGCGAGCACCATCAGCGCGAACCCCCGGATCCGGGGACTGTGGCCGTGCGGAAGGGCGTGGTGCAGCTCCAGGTACTTCCGGGCGCGGGCGTTGTTCTTCAGCACGACCGAGACGCCCGCCGCCCCCAGGCGCCAGGGGATGAGCAGGGGCGTGTCGATCTCCCACGACCGCATCAGCGTGCCGCATTTCAGGATGTCGCTGAGGCCCGCGTGCGCCTGGCCGACCGCCACCCGGTAGTGGCCTCGCGCGAACAGGTAGTGCAGCCCGTACCGGGTCTGGTAGACGGTCTCCGGCAGGGGGTGGCGCAGGTACTGCTCGGCCTCCTGGTACTGGCCCATCTCGGTGTGGGCCTCGATGAGGCTGGCCAGCGGCAGCGCCGCGAACACGCCCAGGCTCCTCGGGGGGAGGGTGCGCAGGGAGAGCTCCCCGTACTCGACGGCCTCCATCATCTCGCCCCTGAGCTCGGCGATGTGCGCGCGGAAGGCGGCGAGCACGCTCAGCCACGTGGGCGAGGAGCGCCGCTCGGCCACCGCGCACAGGTTCTCGACGAGGGAGGCCGCCTCCTGCGTGCGGTCCGAATAGATGAAGCAGAACAGGGCCGCTTCGACCAGCTCGATGTTGCAGCCTTCGAGCTGGACCGAGTGCAGGACCTTCTCCGCCGTCTTCAGCGCCGCCTCGGTCTCGCCGTTGCGCAGGTTGGCGGCGAGCGCGGAGATCGTCCGCGCGTACGAGAGGGCCGGATGTCGTTCGCTGCCCTCGCGTAGGGGGGCGGGCTTGTACGTTCCCCGCAACCGGTGCAGGACCGGCGGGTGCGTGCTGGCCAGCCAGTGGTCGGCCGCCAGGCGCCACGCGGCGGCTCCGCCCGCCTCCTGGCCCTCGTCCTGCTCGGCCTGCTCCAGCAGCGCGAACATCTCCTCGGCCTCGTCGTACTGGCCGTGCCAGAGCATGCACGTGAGCAGCCAGTGCACGTCCCTGGCGGGCAGCCGGCCGTCCCGCGCGGCCTGCACGAGCATGGGGAGGTACATGGTGGCGGTGGAGGGGTTGATCCGCCAGGTGGCCTTGGCCAGCGCCAGGGTGACCTGGATCCGTTCGTCGGTGCCGGAGCACAGGTCCGCCGCGTACCGGAGATACCGCACGGCGAGCTCGTACTCGTCGGTGGCCAGCGCCTGGTCGGCGGCCTCCCGCAGGACGTCCAGGGCCCAGGGCTCGTGCTTGGTGCTGGCGGCGACGAGGTGGTCGGCGATCACGGTGGGCTGCACGCCGGTCGCGTGCAGCAGCTGGGCGGCGCGCCCGTAGAGCTCTTTGAGGACGTCCGGCTCGATCGAGTCCAGGACGGCCTCCCTGGCGGCGGGGTGGCGGAAGCCGTCCATGCCCAGCAGGCCGATCTCCGCCAGCCACTCCAGGGTGCGGACGACGGCCGGCTGCTTGATGTGCAGCATCTCGGCCAGCAGCGGGGGAGAGGTGGACGCGTCCAGCACGGCGGCGGCGCGCAGGACTCGTAGGGGGGTGCTGCCGATGCGGTTGAGCAGCGTACGGACGGACCCGGAGAAGCCGTCGTCGACCACCAGCTCCTTCTGGTCGCCGCCGGCGTTCTGCTGGTCCTCGATCAGCGAGCGCACCAGGAGCGCGTTTCCACCGCTGACCTGGTGGATCGCGTCCGCCAGCGGGTCATCGGGCCCGATCCCGAGGCGGGCCTGCGCGATCCGGGAAATGGTGCTCGACGAGTAGGGGGCCACCTTGATGCGGCGGCACTGCGGATGGTGCATGAGGTCGCTCTGGATCCTGAGCGGCACCCCGTCCGGGCCCTCGTTCACCGTGAACACCATGAAGACGTTCGCGGAATGGAGCCGGTTTATGAAATGCAGCAGAATATCCAGAGACACCGAATCCGCGTATTGCACGTCCTCGATCGTTATCAATACCGCGCCGTGCCGCGCGTGGTTGGTGATGATCTCCCACAGGCCGTGGGTGACGCCGATCCAATTGAGGTCCTCCGGCCGGATCCCCCGCGGTCCCGCGTTGAATACGGCCTCCTGCAGCAGCTTCAACGCCGGCGGCGTCTCGCCCGGTACGGCACTCAAGCTCTGGGAAACCTGGTGGATGACGCCCAGTGAGATGTTCTGCTCGTTGCGTAAGCAGATGGCGCTCAGGTGGGTGGCGCCCGACCGCACCGCGGAGTCGGCGAAAGCGTGCAACACCCGGCTCTTGTCGAACCCGGGCGGGCCGGTTATCATCGCAATTCTTCCCCAGCCATGCTCACTCTCCGCGAGCATGGTATTGAGGAGGGTGATTTCTGATTCGCGTTCGGCGAACTGCATCGACTCTCCTTCACCTGTTGGGTCGTAGAGGAAGTTCAATCAGCAACCGGACGGCCCTGGCGGGAGCAGTCCAGGTTTCCTCGATCGCCGACTTCGTTACGTTTGAGCCGAGGTTTTCGGCGTGGCGTGGAAGGCGTCCGGCCCCTCTCGCGCGTGGGCGGTGAAGGCATCACCGGCCGCCTCCGGGCGGCGTGGTGGCCGGGCTTCGGCGCGGCGGGCGGCGGCGGTCTGCCGAGCCACGACCGCAGGTCCTCGTACGAGCCGGCCCCCGACCGGGGTGGCTCGATATTCGCGCAGCTCGAAGCGGCCGTCCGGCGATCCGGGGCGGAGCCCGCCAGGAGCGGCCCGCCGGGTCCGGACGCCGCGGCTTCCTGGAAGCGGTCGCGGCCGGCGCGCCGGACATGGCCGTCACCGCCGCCGGCCGCGCCGCGGCGGTGTCGCTGGGAGCCGGCCGTCGCCGGGCGGTCGCCGTGCATGAGAACGGAAAGGATTCCCTGGCCCCCTTTGAAATCGATGACCCGCGGCAACGCTACAACCGGACGGCGGAACGCACTCCGGCGGGGTCGCCGCCCGGCAGGGAAAGCAGGTCCGGCGACGCGGGGACAGGTTTCGCAAGGTTCGCCGCGATTTCACGGTTGCGCTCCGGTGTCGCCGGGCTGACAATCCAATAAACATTGAGTGAGGCGGTGCCTTTCCCGCTCTCGTCGGCGCCCGTGAATTCCTGTACCATCTGTGGCCACGTTCCCATCATGCGTAGTGAGCGGCTTGCGTCGCCGGTGGGCTGGGAAAACACACCGTTCGGCAGGCCGTGCACCCCCGAGCGAATCACAAAAGGGCGCCAAACCGTCACGGTAATGTTATGTGCCGGTCCCAGTCAAGGAAAGGCCACCTCGGTGGCGCGGGTCCGGCCAGGCTTCGATCACTGTAGTCCGGAATGTCAATACGCGTAAACGGGGGGCCGGATGATTCTCCGCCGCAACGGTGCTCAACTGGGGCGATGAAGCCCGGTTATTTTCGGGCGGCCGTTTCCTGGAACGTACCAAGCCGGTCGGTGCTAATCCATCTTCGCCGTGGCCGTCGTGGCCTTGTGCCCCAGGGACCCTTGCAGGTGGACCGTCCTTCCGCCCGCCGGGTTGTGAACATTCCACAGAATTTCAAGATCATCTATGGCGTGAGTTGATCGTGCCCGTACGATGATCTTCGAGCGTCGCCCGGCCGCCCTGGTCGCGGCCGGGACGGACGGCGGGGCTCCGCCGGATCTGGGGGGTCTACGTGCCCCCCTGCACCCTTATAGGGGTGGAGTAGGGGGTCAGCTCGCCGGAGGCCCGGCGTAGCTTCGGAAGCGGCCTGGCCGGCTTCCGGTTGCACGCGCATGCGTCCCGGCTGCCGGAGAAATTCCTTTCCCCGGCTTGAGGCGGGAGGCTCATATTGAACGGGTTGAATTCCACGACGCATTCTCCGCGACCGCGGCTCATTCACGAACTGCTGGATGACGCGGCGGCGACGAATCCGGACGGGACCGCGGTGCGCGACGCCCGCGGCGGCTGGAGCTACCGGCGGGTCGTCGAGCTCAGTCACGCTTTCGCCGCCTGGCTGGCGGCCACGGGCGTCGAACCCGGCGACCGGATCATCGTGCAGCTGCCCAACCTGCGCGAGACCGTCCCCATCCTCTACGGCGCGTCCCGGCACGGTGTCGTCTTCGTGCCCCTGAACCCCGGGATGAAGGCGTACCACCTGCGCTCCGTGCTGGCGGACTCCGAGCCCAAGCTGGTCATCGGGGCCGGCGAGGCGCTGCGGGAGACCGCCGACGTGCCCGTGTACGCGATCGACGAGCTCTGGAAGGAAGTGGAGGCGTTCGCCGGGCGCCCGGTCCCGGGCGGACCGGCCGAGGTCCGGCCGGAGGACGTCGCGGTCCTGATGTACACCTCCGGCAGCACGGCGGCGCCCAAGGCGGTGGTGGGCCCGCACGCGCAGGTGACGTTCGCGGCGTCGGCCATCAACGCCGTGCTCGGCTACCGTCCAGGGGACGTCGTCTTCTGCCGGTCGCCGATGTCCTTCGACTACGGGCTCTACCAGATCTTCCTGTCCGCCCTCGGCCACGCGGAGCTGGTGCTGGCGGGTGAGGGCTCCGACCTGGCGCTGCTGGGCCGGCTCCAGGAGTGCGGCGCGACCGTCGTGCCGATCGTGCCCTCGCTGGGCGCCATGCTCACGACCCTGGGCAGGCGGGCCCCCGGCTCCGTGCCGACCGTGCGGATGTTCACCAGCACCGGCGCCGCGCTGCCGGCCTCGACCATCGAGGGCCTGCGCGAGTGCTTCCCCGGTGCCCGGGTGGTGCGGATGTACGGGGTCACCGAGTGCAAGCGGGTCACCATCATGGAGCCGGAGCTGGAGCGCGAGCGCCCCGACTCGGTCGGCCGCCCCTTGCCGGGCACCCGCGTGCTGATCCTCGGCGACGACGGCTCGCCGCTGCCCGCCGGGGAGACCGGGGAGATCGTGGTGGTCGGGCCCAACGTGATGGCGGGATACTGGCGCGCCCCCGAACTGACCGCCCGCGTCTACCGCCGCGACGCGGCCACCGGCGAGACCCGCCTGCACACGGGTGACTACGGATTCCTCGACGAGGACGGCTACCTCTACTTCGAGGGCCGGCGCGACGACATGTTCAAGCGCAAGGGCACCCGGATGAGCACCATCGAGATCGAGGCCGCCGCGATGGACATCCCGGGCGTCCGGGCCGCCGCGGTGCTGCCTCCGGGCGAGCGGCACGATCTCGCGATCATCGTGGAGGGCGACCTCGCTCCCCATGCCGTCCTGCGCGAGCTGGCGGACCGCCTGGAGCCCGCGAAGGTGCCCGCGATCTGCCGCGTCCTGCCCTTCTTCCCGCTCACCCTCAACGGCAAGAACGAGCGCAAGGACCTCGTACGGTTCCTGGAGGAGGCGCCCTGAGCACTCCCGGACCGGGCCTGGGGAAGGCTTTGCCTCCTGCCGGGAGACGCCGCGGGCCGCTCCCGCTAGCGTGAGAAGTGCTTGTGCGCCGTACTGGCGCTTCCCGGGAGCCCCACGTCGACGCTCCGTCAGCCCGCCTCAGCCGGGCGCTCGTCACCTCACGGAGTGATCTCTGATGCTCGAACGCCTGCTCGTCGCCGCCGCCCTGGTGGCGCCCGTGCTCATCGGTTCGGTCTCGCTCTCCGCCCCGTCGACCGCTACGGCCGGCGCCGCCACGGTGGCGCAGGCCCCGGCCGCGATCCCGCCCGCTCCGGTCCCTCCGGATGACGACGACGAGTAGGAGGTCCGCCGCCCCGCGCGGGGTTGTCCAGAGTTTGTGTACCGCGTAAGCTTACGTGGTACACAAACTCTGGAGGTCACGCATGACCACGATCGCCCTCGCGCTCCCGCTCCTCTGGCTGGCCTGGCTGGCCCTGACCGAGTGGGTGCCGATGTTCCCGCTCAACGACCTGAAACCCGGGAACCTGCGGCCACGGCTGCTCGCCGCGACGATCAACTACCCGTTCCCGCTGCTCATCGCCGCCGGCATCGCGTTGCGCCGGCCGTGGTCGCTGGTCGCCGCGTCGGCGTTATGCGGGCTGATCCTGGCCGGGCACCTGGTCAGCTGGTGGCTGCCGTACCTCGGGCTGAGCTCCGCCGCCCAGCGGCAGGTCTACGAGCGCGACTACGCCCGCACCCTCAAGATCCTGCCCGCGGCCGGGCACGCGGTCGTCCCCGACGTCCAGCACATGGTCGTCGGGCTGCTCAGCGTGGCCATGCTCGGCACCACGCTGGCTGTCACACTGGCCGCATGAGCACCAAGCCACAGCGCGGCCGGGGCGGGCGGCCGCCCCAGCTGACCACCGAGCAGATCGTCACCGCGGCCATCGCCCTCCTCGACGAGGAGGGCCTGGACGCGGTGACCATGCGGGGCATCGGCGCCCGCCTCGGCGTGGCCGCGATGTCGCTCTACCGGCACGTGCCCAATCGCGACGCCATCCTGGCCGCGATCGTCAATCGCCTGTTCGCCACCGCGCTCGCCGGGTTCGACCCCGGCCCGACGTGGACGCAGGCGGTGACGCGGTTCGCCGTGGCGTACCGGCGCATGCTGCTCGACCACCCGCACGCCGTGCCGCTGCTGGCCACGTACCCCGTCGACGTCGAAAGCGCCCTGCCGCTGCTGGCGGGCGTGCTCGACCGCTTCACCGCCGCCGGCATCGAGCAGGACGAGTCCCTGATCACCATCCAGTCCGTCGGCGTCTACGTGCTCGGGCACGCCCTCGCCCAGGTGGGCACGCCGCCCGGCGCCGACGCCCCCACCGCTCCGCCCGACCCCGCCGCTCTCGACTTCTACGAACGGTGGTTCACCACGGGGCTGGACGCCATCGTCACGGGCTTCCAGCAGCGGCTCCATCCTCGGTAGGCGACCGCCACCGGGGCGCAAAGGGGGCAGGTCAGAGGGCGTTGACGAGGACGACGTAGGCCGCGGTGCCGATCCCGACGCTCAGGATCGTACGGCGGCCGAACGCGAGGTGGACCCCCGCCGTGACGGCGACCGCGAGCAGCGCGTACAGCGTCGCCCGGGGCTCGGCGACGATGGTGCCGTGCAGGGCGGTCACGGCGAGGATGGCGAGGATGCCGACCGGCATCCACACCGACAGCTGCCGCACGATCGCCGAGCCGCGCAGCCTGCGCAGCACCGCGAAGGGGACGGCACGCAGCGCGAGGGTGATGGCGAAGACGATCGCGAGGACGGCGACGAGGTAGGCGGTGCCAGGCATCGGCGGCGGTTCCTGACCAGGTGGAGCGGGAAGGAGAAGGCGTAGAAGACGTGCCGGAAGTTGACCACCAGGACGGTCGGCGCGACCGCGGCGAGCGGCGTGGCACCGGCGACCATGCCCACCAGCAGCAGTTCGAGCGATCCGGCGAACGCGGACACCGGCAGCGCGGGGGCCAGCCACCAGGACAGGCCGGCCTGGACGACCAGCAGGCCGAGGGCGATCCCCAGCGGGAAGATCCCCAGCCCCGCGGAGAAGGGCGTCATCCGCGGCTACCGGGCGGTCATCGATCCCGCCGCCGTGGGCCGGTCGTTCGAGGTCCTGGTCGACCTAACCCTCGACGCCCAGGACGCGGAGACCGTCGAACGCTTCGAGCAGACCCTGGCGCGGGCCGCGGAGGTCATCGAGCTGCGGCGGCTGTTCGGCAGCCCCGACTACTTCGTCCGCGTGGCCGTCGCCGACCTGGCCGCCTACGAGACCTTCCTCAGCACGTACGTCATGACCATCCCGCGGATCAGGAACGTCACCTCGCACTTCACGATGAAGAACGTCAAGCCGGCCCCATAGCTATGACACCCGGTCCAGCCGGGCGAACTGCTCGTCGGTCAGCGTGAAACCGGCCGCCGCGACGTTCTCCTCCAGGTGCGCCACGGAGGTCGTGCCGGGGATGGGGAACATGGCCGGCGAGCGGCGCAGCAGCCAGGCCAGCGCGGTCTGGGCGGGGGTCGCCCCGATCTTGGCCGCCACGGTGGCCACGGGGCCGCCGGCCTTGGCGTGGTCGCCGACGGCGATCGGGAAGAACGGGACGAACGCGATCCCGTGCTTGGCGGCGTAGTCCACCACCTCCTCGTGGGTGCGGTCGGTGAGGTTGTAGAGGTTCTGGACGGCGGCGACGGGGGCGATCCCGCGGGCCTCCTCCAGCTGGTCCACCGTCGCCTCCGACAGGCCGATGTGGCGGATCTTGCCCTCCTCCCGCAGCCGCGCCAGGGCGCCGACCTGGTCGGCGAGCGGGACCTGGGGGTCGACGCGGTGCAGGTAGTACAGGTCGATCACGTCGCGGCGCAGGCGGCGCAGGCTCAGCTCGGCCTGCTGGCGCAGGTACTCGGGGCGTCCCAGCGGGATCCACTCCTCGACGCCCGGCCGGGCCACGCCGCCCTTGGTGGCGATCGTGACGTCGTCGGCGTAGGGGTGCAGGGCTTCGGCGATGAGCTCCTCGTTCGCGCCCAGCGCGTAGGCGTCGGCGGTGTCGATGTGCCGTACGCCGAGCTCGACCGCGCGGCGCAGGACGGCCAGAGGGCCCTGCCGATCGGCGGGCGCCTCCCAGATCGTGCCGTCGGCCGACAGCCGCATGGCGCCGAAACCGATGTTGCCCACTTCGAAGTCGCCAATTTTCATGATTTCTCCCTAAAGGTTGAGCGTTCAAGTGTGGACGCTACACCTCGAAGGTTGAGAGTTCAAGCTAGGATGGGCGGCGTGGAGACACGGTGGCTCGACGACGACGAGCAGCGGACCTGGCGGGCGTACCTGTGGACGACCCGGTTGCTCGGCGACGCCCTCGACCGGCAGCTGCAGCACGACGCCGGGATGCCGTACACGTACTACATGATCTTGGCGACGCTCTCGGAGGTCCCCGATCGGCGCATGTCGATGACCGACCTGGCCGCCCAGGTCTACTCCTCGCTCAGCCGCCTGTCCCACGCGGTGGCGCGGCTGGAGGAGCGCGGCTGGGTACGGCGGTCACCGCACCCGGACAACCGGCGGGTGACCATGGCCGAGCTGACCGGCGACGGCTTCGCCGCGCTCGCGCAGGCGGCGCCCGCGCACGTGGAGGAGGTGCGCAGGCGCCTGTTCGACCCGCTCACCGGCGAGCAGGTGGCCCAGCTGCACGGCATCCTGCGGGCGCTGTGGAAAGGGCTCGATCCCGAGCCGGGCGGGGCGTATCCCGGGGTCTTCGGCCCCGAGGCGTAATGCGCGCGCGGGATCAGCGCCGGATCAGCGCGCCATGGGGGTCTGCAGCAGGCGCTCCTCCTCGGCCGTCCGCTCGTCGTACGCGGTGCGGGCGTCGGAGATCTCCCGCTGGTGCTCCTCGGTCCAGACGACCAGCGACTTGATCACCTCGTGCAGCGAGAAGCCGAGCGGGGTCAGCTCGTACTCCACCCGCGGCGGCACCACCGGATAGACGGTGCGGATCACGAGCCCGTCGCGCTCCAGCTGGCGCAGCGTCACGGTGAGCATGCGCTGGCTGACGCCGTCGATGGCGCGGCGCAGCTCGGAGAAGCGCATCGTGCGGCGGTCGAGCAGGGCGATGACCAGCAGCGACCACTTGTCGGCGACGCGGTCGAGGATCTTTCGCACGTCGCAGTCGGCCCGGGTGTCCCACTGGATGACCTCGTCGTCCATGGTTCCCGTGCAGTAACCGAGTGCCTTTGAAGTGCCGTCTTCCATTACTTCCCCATGGTCACGCAAGATTCCTTTGTTACGAAAAAGAACCATAGGAGTCGTTCCCGTGTCCACAACCACGCACTCTTCTCCGCCGTCGTTGCGCATGACCCCCAAGGCGTGGGGGATGTTGTTCGTCCTGTGCGGCGCGATCTTCCTTGAGGGGATCAACGTCGCGATGCTCAATGTGGCCCTGCCCGCCATCCGGGCCGACCTCGGCCTGTCCACGGGTGAGCTGCAGTGGGTGATCAGCGCCTACGTCCTGGGCTACGGCGGGTTCATGCTGGTCGGCGGCAGGGCGGCCGACCTGTTCGGCCGCCGCCGGATGTTCCTGGCCTGGCTGGCGGTCTTCCTCGTCGTCTCCGCCCTGGGCGGGCTGGCCGGGGAGGGCTGGATGCTCATCGCCGCCCGTTTCGTGGCGGGCGTCGCCGCCGCGGTCATGACCCCCGCCGGGTTGTCCATCATCACCACGAGCTTCGAGGAGGGGCCGCGGCGCAACCAGGCGCTCCTGGTGTACTCCGGCACCGCCGCCGGCGGCTTCTCCCTCGGGCTGGTGCTCGGCGGCCTGCTCGCCGCCGTGGACTGGCGCTGGGTGCTGTTCGCGCCGGCCGTGCTCGCCCTGATCATCCTGGTCCTGGCGGTGCCGCTGATCCCCGCCAGTCCCATGGAACGTTCCCAGGAGCGGAGGCTGGACGTCGCGGGCGCGGTGACCATCACCGCCGCCATCATGCTGCTGGTGCTCGGCGTCGAGCGCGCCGCCCACGTGGGCGCCGGGTGGACGGCCGGCGCGCTGGTGACCGGGCTGGCGCTGGTCGCGCTCTTCCTCGTGATCGAACGCCGCTCCGCCGCGCCGCTGGTGCGGCTGGGCATCTTCCGCTCCGCGCCGCTCGTCCGCGCCAACCTCGCGGGGCTGCTGTTCTCCGGGGCCTTCTTCGGCTTCCAGTTCATCGCGGTCCTGTATCTCCAGGAGGTGCGCGGCTGGACCTCGCTGCAGACCAGCCTGGCCATGCTGGCGGTCGGCGCGGACGCCGTCCTCGCGCCGACCCTGACCCCGCGGCTGGTCAACCGCTTCGGCAACGCGCGGGTCATCCTGGCCGGGCTGCTGGCCGCCCTGCTCTCGTACGTGCTGTTCCTGCCCATCGGCATGGACACCGTCTATCTCGCGATGTTCCCCACCATGATCATCCTGGGGGTGTCGTTCGCCCTCGCGTACGGCCCGCTCACCATCGTCGCCACCGACGGCGTGGACGAGAGCGAGCAGGGCCTGGCCGGCGGGCTGCTCTACACCTCCTTCCAGTTCGGCGCGGCGCTCGGGCTGGCGGCGAGCACCACGGTGATCGTGGCCGTGGCGGACGCGGGGGATCTGCTCGGCGCCTACCGCACCGCGCTGGCCGTGCCGATCGCCGCCGCCGCCCTGGCCGTCGTGGTCAGCGCCTTCGGCCTGCGGAAGGGAGCGGCCCGATGACGTCCTTCGCGGAGATCCAGGCCGAGTTCGACGCCATCGTCGGCGCCACCGTGTACGCCACCATGGTCACCGTGGACGCACGCAACCGCCCGCGCACCCGGGTGCTCATCCCCATCTGGGAGAGCGTGGACGGGCGGCCGCTGGGCTGGCTGGCCACCTACCGGACCCCGGTCAAGGCGGCCCACCTGGCCGGCAACCCGCACACCTCGTTCTCCTACTGGAAGCCGGGCAACAACTCGGTCGCCATCGACGCCGTGGCGAGGTGGGTGGACGACCTGGACGTGCGGCGGCGCGTGTGGGACCTCTACCGCGCCACCAGCCCCCGGGGCGCCGGGTACGACCTGGGCAACTTCTGGCGCTCGCCCGCCGACCCCAAGCTGCACGTCCTGCGCCTCGACCCCTTCCGCGTCCAGGTCATCCGCGGCATGGATCTGCGCAGCCGCATCTGGACGGCGGACTGAGCGAGCGGGTCAGGCGTGGCTGATGATCACTTTGCCGAAGCCGCCGCCTGACCCGCAGTAGGCGAGGGCGTCGGGGACCTGCTCGAACGGGAAGACCCGGTCGATCACCGGGCGCAGCCGGTGCGCCTCGACGGCCCGGTTCAGCTCCAGGAAATGGGCCCGGCTGCCGGTGGCGATCCGGCGCAGCACCGAACCGGCCGCGAACAGGGTGGCGGGGTCCACGGGCGCGGCCCCTTTGGCGCCGGACAGCCAGTAGCCGACGAAGGCGACCTCGCCACCGGCCGCCACGGACCGCAACGACTGCTCCAGCGGCCCCGTCGCGTCGACGACGCGATCGGCTCCCTGGCCGTCGGTGAGCGCGTGCACCTCCTTCCACCAGACCGGGTTCTCCCGGTAGTTGATCACCTCGTCCGCCCCGAGCGCCCTCAGCCGCTCGGCCTTGGCGGGGCCGGACGTGGTCACGATCACTCTGGCCCCGGCCAGCTTGGCGAAGAGCAGGACGAACAGCGACACGGCGCCCGACCCGAGCGTCAGCACGGTCATGCCGGCGTGCGGGGCGCCGCCGGAGGTCAGGGAGTTCCACGCGGTCACCGCCGCCAGCGGCAGCGCCGCGGCCTCCTCGTACGACAGGTGCTCGGGCAGGTGCACGACCCCGTCCTCGCTCAGCAGCGCGTACTCGGTCAGCACGCCGTCGATCATGGTGCCGAGCTGGGCGGCGTCCTCGCGCCGGAACGGGCCGTCCAGCCAGCGCGGGAAGACGGTGGCCGCCACCCGGTCACCCGGCCTGACGCGGGTGACGTCCGCGCCGACCGCCACGACCTCTCCCACTCCCTCGCAGCCGGGCACCACGCCGGGGGTGACCGGCAGCGGGTACTCCCCGGACAGCACGCGCAGGTCGCGGAACCCGAGGGAGTTCGCGCGGATCCTGACCACGACCTGCCCGCGCCCGGGTTCGGGCACGTCGCGGTCGTGGAGCGTCAGCCCGGCGAGGCCACGTCCGGGCACGAGGCGGTAGCTCTTCATCTGATGTCCTTTCCGGCTCTTCATGAGTAGGCACGATCGTGCGGGGCGGCCGTGATGGCCGGCAATTCCCCGGAGGGAATCGCGGGCCCGCACGGCGACCGGATAGAACAGAGCAGTGAGCACCACCATCAGGGAGAACGGCGTCGGCACGGAGCTGCGACGCTGGCGCGGGCTTCGCCGGGTCAGCCAGCTCGAACTGGCCACGCTGGCCGGAACGACCCAGCGCCATCTGAGCTTCATCGAAAGCGGCCGCTCCAGGCCGGGGCGCGCGATCGTGATCCGGCTGGCCGAGTCGCTCGGCCTGTCGCTGCGGGAGCGCAACGACCTGCTCACCGCGGCCGGTTACGCGCCGGTGTTCGCGGAGTCGGGCCTGGAGGAGTCGGCGCTGCGGCCGGTCCGCGCCGCCCTGGAGCAGATCCTGCACGGCCACCTGCCGTATCCGGCGCTCGTCATCGCGCCGTACGGCCGCGTGGTGGCGGCGAACGACGCCGTCGAGGTGTTCACCGAGGGCGCGGCGCCCGAGCTGCTCGAACCGCCGGTCAACATGCTGCGGCTCATGCTCCATCCGGACGGGATGGCCCCCAGGGTGCGCAACCTGCCCGAATGGGGCCGGCACATCATCGAGAACCTTCGTGCGAGAACCCGCCGGAGCCCGGACCCGCGCCTGGACGACTTCGTGGCCGAACTGGCCGGATACGTCCCCCAGGCGCCGGTCGGGCCCGAGCACCTCGGCTTCGCCGTCCCCATGAGGCTGGCCTCGGCGGACGGGGAACTGCGCCTCATCACGACGCTGACCTCGTTCGCGACGGCGACCGACGTCACGCTCGCCGAGCTGCACCTGGAGGCGTTCCTGCCCGCCGACCAGGCCACCGCCGAACTCCTCCGGCGCCGGGCCGAGCGCTGAGCGGTCAGCTCACCGAGAGGCGGTCGACGTTGGGGCCTCCGTTGGACGTGGTGGCGGTTGCTCTGATCTTGTTCACCCCCTGGGCGAGGTCGGCGGTCAGGGTGACGGTCTGCCAGGTGGTCCAGGCGCCGGTGCCGGTGAAGTCGCGGGTGACCGAGGTGCCGTTCACCGCGATGGTCATCGGCCGGTTGGCCGTGGTGCCGTTGGCGAAGCGGAGCTCCAGGGTGACCGGCCCGGCCGTCGCGGCGTTCACCGTCCACTCGACGTAGCTGCCCGTCACGTTGTCGTAGTTCACGAACCCGGTGCCGGTGTAGCCCGCGTGGTTGGACTCCACCACGCCCTGCGAGATCGTCGCGTCCTCCGCCTGGTAGACGGCGGGGCCGCTGCCGGTGGTCTCGGTGACGGCGTTCGACGGCGCAGAGGAGTTGCCCGCCGCGTCATGGGCTCTGACCGTGAACGTGTACGGCGTGCCGGCCGCCAGGCCGGAGACCGTGGCGGTGGTGCCGGTGACGGTCGTGGCCAGGGCGTTGCCGTTGTAGACGTCGTAGCCGGTGACGCCGACGTTGTCGGTGGAGGCGTCCCAGGCCAGCGAGACGCTGGAGGAGGTCTTGCCGGTGGTGCGCAGGTTGCCGGGCACGGACGGGCTCTGGGTGTCGGGCGGCCCGGTCGGGACGGTGAGCGTCGCGGTGTTCCACCCGGCCACCCGCACGCTCGGCGAGCCGGTCAGGTCGGAGGCCCGGTAGGTGGCGGTGAGGGTCCTGGATTCCCCCGGCCAGAGGCTGATCGCGTTGTCCGACCACTGGATCGGCAGCACGGGCTTGCCGGCCGCGTCGACCACGTCGGCGTCGAGCATGAAGGCGGGAACGGCGCCGGTGCCGGTGTTCTTGATCGTCACGGTGACCCTGCCGTCGGAGGGCGCCGAGGCGGTGGCGGTGATCGGGGTCTGGGCCAGGTTGTTGAGGCCCTTCAGGTTGGCGTAGCTGGAGGTCGGGACGTAGTACCAGTCGTTGTTGTCCCAGTCGATCACGTCGTCCGAGGTGGACAGGGCGTAGACGTTGCGGTCGATCTCCTGGCCGTCGCGCAGCAGCGTCAGCCGTACCAGGTAGGTCGTGGAGAGACCGCTGACGGCCGGCACGGTCACCGCCGTGGCCCTGCCCCCGTCGGCGGGGACGCTGACCGTCGCGGTGTTGCTGTACTTGGCGGATCCGTCCATGTTGAACAGGTCCGTCTTGACGGTCAGGCCCGAGGCGGCCGAGACGCCGGAGTTGACCACGACGACGGACTTGTTGTCGTAGGAGTACTGCACGTGCAGCGGCTTGTTGGCCTCGCGCGCACCCCAGTAGGAGCCGCCCTGGTCCAGGTAGTAGTCGAAGAGCTGCCAGTGGAGCGAGGACCAGCCGCTGTTGAGCATCCAGTAGATGACGCCCGTGGACGGGTTGCTCGAGTCGGTGAAGTTACGGCCGTAGGCCTCGAACTGCGCCCGGACCGCCTCGTACTGGGCGAGCTGCGCCTTCTTCATGTAGTCCGTCAGGCCGGACGGCACTCCGTACCGGCCTCTGAGGGCGTTGTGGTAGATGGTCAGGTCGTCGAAGGTGCCCGACGGCGAGCGGTGGTACTGCGTCGCGCTCGGGCTCTGCCAGAGCGAGTCGATCTGCGCGGAGGTCATCATCCGCTTGAGGGAGTCGAGCGTCGGGACGTCGGGGCCGGCGCTGGTCTCGGAGTTGAAGCCGAACGCCCCGCCTTCGCGCTTGTTGTACCAGTAGTTCGGCGGCACCCAGTCGTACGGGCCGGGCATCTTCATGCCCGAGCTGCCCAGTTGCGGGCTGGACTTGTCGGAGGCCACGGACACGATCGGGAGCTGCCACTCGGCCGCGGTGAGGGCGTCGAGGTAGTTGGTCTCCTTCTGGGCCGGCGGCGGGTTGTCCGAGCCGATCAGGAACGAGATCACGCTGGGGTGGTTGCGCAGCCGGGTGGCCTCCGCCTGCATGGACGCCTTGGCGATCGGATAGTCGGAGCTGCTGAAGGAGCCTTCCCACTTGTCGCAGCACTCCCAGCCGGGCAGGGTCAGGATGCCGTACCTGTCGGCCAGGTCGTAGAGCTCGTCGGTGTCCAGGTGGCCTTCGACGCGGATCGTGTTGAGGCCGAGGTCCTTGACGTAGCGGATCTTGTCTTCCAGGTAGCCCAGGTTCTTGCGGAGGAAGATGTCGGGGGACCAGCCGCCGCCCCTGATGAGGATCGGCCTGCCGTTGATCTTGTAGTAGCGCCGCCCGCCGGCGTTCTTGCCCGACTCCACCTTGCGCACGCCGAAGCGCTGGGTCAGCGTGTCGCTCTCCACGCCGCCGGCCGTCGCCGTGAGGTTCAGGTCGTAGAGCGGCTGGGCGCCCATCGTGTGCGGCCACCACACCTGCGGGTTGGCCAGCGTCTGGTTGAACGTGATCCGCTTGGTCTGGTTCGCGGCCAGCGCGACGTCCTGCGAGAACGCGAGCGGGCCGATCGTCCCCTTGACGGTGGCGTTCACGGCGCTGCCGGTGGCGTTGCGGACGTCGACCTTGATGGTGAGGTCGGCGCGGTCGAGCGCCGGGACCGCGAGGTTCGTGATCACATGCGCGTCGCGCAGCGAGACGTCGGCGCTGCGCCTGATCAGGACGTCGCGGAAGATGCCCATGTTGTCGTCGCGCGGCAGCTGCACCCAGTCGATCCAGCCGATCGTGAGGTGGTTGTCGGGGTTGTTCGGGTTGACGCGGAAAGCCACCGAGTTGACGCCCGGGTGCACCAGGGCGGTGATGTCCCGCTCGTTGCGGGTGTAGGCGCCGGCCACCTGGGCGGCGGTGGCGACCTGGGTGCCGTTCACCCACACGTCGGCGCTGGAGATCACGCCGCTGACGTCGAGGAAGGTCCGCAGCCCGGACTCGTCGCCGAGGGTGAAGTCGGAGCGGTACCACCACGGCACGTCGAAGTCCGACGTTGGGATCGACTGCATGTTGGTGGAGTAGAAGGGGTCCGGGTAGACGTTGTTCTGCAGCAGGCCGGCGAGCACGGTCGAGCGGGGGCCCACCGGATACCAGCCGGTGGCCGCGTAGCCGGGCGTGGAGATCGTGGCCCCGGAGTCGGCCACCTTCGCCGAGGATTGGATCTTGTATCCCGTCAGGGCGGTCGTCGCCGGTACGGCCTGCGCGGAGGCGGGCAGTGCCACGCCCGCGGCGTTCGCCAGCAGTGCGCAGGCGGATAACAGGATGAGGATGAGCCGAGAGCGCGCCATGGGTCCCTCGCTAGGCTGGTCCATTCGTTAATAAACCTTCTTAACAAATAAACCCGAGCGCGGCAAGGACGCGAACCGATCTTCGGCGGCGTACGTCAAGAGGGCATGACATCACGCTTTCTCGCCTTGCTCGCGCTCGTGGCCGGGCTGGTCGTGTTCACCGGCGGCACGGCGTCCGCCTGCCAGTGTGTGAAACGGACCGCGCAAGATCGGATGGAGAGTGCGGTCGCCGTGTTCACCGGGACGGTGACGCGGGTCGGCGCGAGTTCGGACGAGAGCAGTGGAGGGCACGTCATCGCCGTCCTGCGTGCCGATCACGTCTACAAGGGGGAGGCACGCGAGTGGTTCCAGGTCTCCACCCGTAGGGAAGGACCGGCCTGCGGGTACGACTTCGCCGCGGGCAGCCGCCACCTGGTGTTCGCCGGCGGGCGTGATGAGGCGCTGACCACGTCCAGCTGCTCGGGCAGCCTGCAGGTGCCGGCCGGCGAGCGGCCGCTGCGGCGTGACGATTACGAGGGGCTCACCGGGGAGTTGATCGCCGCCCTGGGCGCGCCCACCCGTGTCCGCCACACCTCCACCGCGAAGCCCGCCGCCGACCCCGCCACGGAGTCCGCCGCTGAGTCCGCCGCCCAGCCCGCCGGTCCCAACGGGGGCACCGGCGGGCTGGTGGCCGTCCTGGCGGCGCTGGGCGTCGTGGCGCTGGCGGCGGGAGGCGGCTGGGCGTACCGCAGGCGCTCCTCCACCTGACCGGCGCCCGTCAGGTCAGGGTCGGCACGGCGCCGCACTCGGCCCGCTCGACCGTGACACCCGGCAGCCCCCTGGCCCATCGGCCGGTGAGCTCGCCGAGCCGCGCGGCCTGCGGGGGAGTGCGGCCCAGCCCGATGGCGTACCGGGTCGATCGAGGACCTGTCCCGAAGGGCCGCGGCCAGGCGTGGACGTCCCGCACCCCGGCCGCCTCCAGGGCGGCGAGCAGGTCCAGCATCCGGCCTTTCACGCGGCCGAGCGTCGCGTCGAGCTCCTCGGGGCGGTCGGAGCGCACGGTCAGCACCGCCCAGGCCGCGTGGCGCCGGTGGAGGGGCGGCGGCGCGAGCAGGTCGGCGGAGCGGCCGCTCTCGACGAGCTCCCATGCCTCGTAGAGCTCCCGGGCGAGCAGGTCCAGGCCGCCGGGCGTGACCTGGCGGGCGCAGTTGCGTACGGGGGCGCTGGGCGTCAGCACCGCGATCGGGGCCGGCTGGGGCGCGGCGGGGCCGAGGGCGACCGGGTCCCGCCAGTCCCAGGCGGCCCACGTACTGAAGAAGCTCAGCAGGTCGCCGCCCTCGCGTACGGTGTGCGCGGCCATGACCGTCCAGGCCAGGCCGGGCAGCCCGCCGAACGGGGCCGAGTCCAGCCCTCGGGCCCGCGCCCACGCCTTCACCTGCCGGGCGAGCACGGCGAAACGGGCGTGGTGCGCGCCGACGGCGGCGCGGATCGCGTCCGCGTCGCTGACTGCGCTCAGAGCGATCGCGGCCGCCTCGCCCAGCTCGGCGCGGCGGGCCGGCGCCTGCTCGGGAGGCAGCGATCCGGTGGGGACCACGGTCAGGTCCACCTCCAGCTCGTCGGTACGGAACCGCAGGCCCGGCACCCGCGCCGCGATCACCTGGCGCAGCCGGTCGACGCCGGGCAGCGCGGCCCGTACCCGGGCCTCCACCTCGGCCATGTCCGTCTCGCCGGGCAGCGCCGCCACCAGGTCCAGGTCCGCGCCGGGGAGTTCGCAGCCCATGCGCCGGGATCCGGCGACGGACACGACGCCCGGTCGCAGCGCCTCCGCCAGCCGCCGGGCCACCCGATCGGCCGAGGTGCCGCGCCGCTCCTTCCCGCCGGTCGCGGGCTCGGCGATCCAGCGGATCTCGCCCGTGCCCAGGGCGACCCGCGCCCGGGGACGCATGGGCTCGTCCGCGCGGCGCGACAGCAGCACCAGCTCTCCCACCTGCGCCGTCATCCCGGCCAGGCGGATCGGGTCGTCCGTACGGCCGAGCGTCAGGTGCGGCGTGAAGCCTTCGGGGCGGCCCTCGCAGCGGGGGAAGCGCCGTTCGAGCGCGCGACGCAGCCGGGCCCAGGGCGCCGGGTCGCCGGCGGCGGGGTCGAGCCAGGCCGTCGAGTGGTCGCGGTGCCGGAACGTACGCACCCCTTCCAGCCTGGCGGTGAACGGCGCGACCTCGGCCGCCGCCGCGGCCACCAGGGACGCCGCCGCCTCGAACTCCGACTCCGGCACGAAGCCGAAGAGCAGGTTGACGTGCGGCGGCCAGCGGTCGATCTGCGGATCGTGCGCCTGGCGCACGGCCTGGATCGGCGGCCACAGCTCCCGCGGCGGTAGCCACGCCACCGCCGTCCGCGCCGTCGGCGGCACGTCGAGCACCCCACCGAGCACCCCACCGAGCACCCCACCGAGCACCCCACCTGGCTCCGCACCGTCGAGGTCCAGGACCGCTTCCACCCCGTAGTGGTCGGAGATGTACAGCCCCTCGGGGGTGGGGGTGTCGCCGCGCAGGGCCGCCGAGATCACCCGAGGCCGGCCGCGCAGCAGGATCCGGTCCAGGCGCGAGGCCCGGCCGGACAGGGAGGAGAGCGCCGCCAGCGGGTTGGCGTGCGGGTCGAAGGTGGGGGTCCGGTCGGACCCGTACGCCTCCGTCCAGGCGTCGCGCAGGCCGAGCGCGGAGGCGGGGGTGTCCGTGCCGTCGTTGAAGTCGCCCAGCAGGAGCACGTCGCCGTCCACGCCGGCCAGCCCCTCGGCGATCCTGGCCAGCTCGGCCCGCCGCCTGGCCGCGCCGTCGGCGGAATGGTCGCTGGTCAGGTGGGTGGCGGCGACGACGAGGACGCCGGTGGCGGTGTCCACGGCGATGGCGGCCACCGACTTGTGCGGGCCGAGCTCGTGCCGGGCCGCCTCCCGTACGGGCAGCCGGCTGAGCAGCAGCAGGCCGCTGTCGTCGACGTCCGGGCCGTACGGGTCGGTGCCGAGGGTGTAGCCGGCGCGTACCCAGCGGGCGGCCAGCAGCATCGACAGCAGCGCGGGCTCGACCTCCTGCAGGGCGATGACGTCGGCGTCGGCCGCTTCGAGGGCCGCAAGCAGCAGGGGGCGGCGCCGGGCCGTGTCGAGGCGATCGCTGTCGTAGCGGTCCCACAGCGTGTTCCACGTCAGCACGCGCGGAGCCGGATGCCCGGAGCGCCCGCGTCCCGTGGCGGGACGCCATCCGGCCGCCGGATCCCAGGCGTGCGGGGTCCTGGCCGTGAAGAACGGCGGACGCAGGCGGCGCGGGTCGCGCGCCCGGCCGGCCTCGCAGGTGTCGACGCGGTCCAGGCCCGTGGCACGGTCCCAGACCAGCTCGCCGTCCGCCTCCACGAACAGCACCCGGTGCCAGGGGATGTCGCCTCCCGGGGTGAAGGCGGGCAGCGCGACCCGCTTGGGGTCGGCGTCGCGCTGGCCGACTCCCAGGACGAACCGGGACGGGTCGAACCGCGGATCCCAGCGGACCCGGTGGTAGATCTCCTCGCTGGTACGCATCACGCCTCCAAGGTCCCGTCCGCGTCGTCGACGGTGCCGCGCGCTCCGACGTACCAGGTGCGGTGGGCCTGCCCGGGATACGGCGGGCTGAACCGGCGCGCCTGCGCGGCCAGCACGTGCGGCGGCACCGGATGGGCGCGGCGGGCGTTGCGCCGGTGCAGCTCGTCCTCCTCCACCAGCACGACCGCGTGCGTGGTCAGCGCGTCTCGGCGGCGCGCCACGGCGTGGACGAGGGAACGCTGGTGCTGGTTGAGCGAGGTGGCGTCCCACACCACGGTGCCGCCGGCGGCCAGGGCGGCGTCGAGCCGGTCGAGCCCCTCGCCGAGCACCTCCCGGTTGGCCCGCTGGTCCGCCCGCGAGCCCCGGGCCTGGCGCAGGTCGTCCAGCGACAGGTACGCGTCGACCCCCGGCAGGCCCGCCGCGAACGTGCTCTTCCCGCTGCCCGACGGCCCGACCAGCTGCACCAGCCCGGGAAACGGCCTGGATCGCCACCGCCAGGTCGCCGCCACGGCCTCCTCGACCGTCGCGATCCGCCCCCTGGCCCAGGAGTCGCGGGCCTCCGTCCAGCACCGGTCGGCCGCCTCCGCCCCGAGCCCGGCCAGGGCCTCGCGCAGGCCGGCGCGTAGCGGCTCCAGCGGCTCCGGCCCGAGCAGCCCGGCGTCCTCGGCGTGCAGGGCCGACCATTCGACCTGCTCGCGGGCCTGAGCGCGCTCGTCGTCCGCGCCCCCGGCCGGCACGGCCGCCGCCACGGCGTGCAGCACGCCCAGGTCGGCGGCCAACGCCATGCGTCCCAGCCCCACCCGCCGCTCCTCGTCCGGGTACGGGCGCCGCAGCGCACCGTGCAGCCCGACCAGGTCCGCGACCCGCCGCGCCGCCCGCATGCCCAGCGGCCCCGCCAGCCGCGCCGCCAACGTGGCCCGCGGCACGGCGTGCGCCACCACGGCCAGCACCCCCGCCAGCCGGGCATCGCCACCCCGGCCGATCGCGTCCAGCCGCGCCGCCACCTCGGCCACCGCTTCCGGGGGCACCGCTTCGAGCTCGGGCAGGCCCACCGCGGCCGGCAGGGCGCTCACGTCGGGGTCCGCGCCCGAGCGCACCGACCACAGCGCCGCGGCCGGGCCCAGGGCGTTCGGCACGACGGTGGCGTGCATCCAGTGCGTGTCCGTCCGCACGTGCCGCGGCCGCACCCACTTGGCCACCCGCCCCGCGAACTCCTCCCGCCCGAAGCCCTCGGCGGCCCGCACCACGTAGCCCTCCTGCCGGTCCAGGTCCAGCCGCAACCCCCGCAGGGCCCGCTCGTCGAAGACGCCGCGCCACAGCACCGGCGGCACCGGGATCCCCAGCCCGCGCAGGAAGGCGACCGTGCGATCCCAGCCCAGGCACCGATCGCCGTCCCAGACCGAGAACCCGTAGAACCAGCTCTCCAGCTCCTGGTACGCGATGGAGTGCCGGGCGTACATGTTCTCCCCGCACACGCGCCACCCCGCGGGGATCCGCCCGCCGATCCGCCCCTGCAGACCCTTCACCCACGCCCGGGACGGATGGTGGGCCGAGTCCAGCGACCTGGCGTGCATCCCGTCGGCGTACAGGGTGGTGTTCTCCCCGTCGAGCTTCTCGGTGACCACGACCTCGCGCCCGCGCAGCCCGGACAGGTCACCCGCGCGCACGTCGTCCGGGGTCGCGCCGGGCGACCAGGGCAAGTGAGGGGTACGCGGATAGTGCACGCGCATGATCCCTCCCCCCGCTCGGCCGGAGTCAATGTACAAGCGGCAGGAAACTCGCCTCCATCGAATAAATCGCCATTTCGGCAGGCATACGAAACTTTCATCGGGCGAATCCCGCCTGCTGACCAGGCGAAATGGCGTGACGGTTGACAAGGCGCGTTGACAGCCCGGCAAGGCCGTGTCGATACTTTCGCTACATCTCCGATAGTTTCGGAATCGTCGCGAGGAGGAAGCACATGCTCATCCGCCGTGCCTGCGCCTTGGTCGTGGCGCTGGTCGTCGCCGTTGTGATGCCGCCCGGCATCGCCAACGCGGCCCCCATAACCTCCAACCAGACCGGCACCAACAACGGCTACTTCTACTCGTTCTGGACCGACAGCCCCGGGTCGGTGTCCATGAACCTGGGATCCGGCGGCAATTACAGCACCTCATGGAGCAACACCGGCAATTTCGTCGCCGGTAAGGGCTGGAATCCCGGCGGGCGCAGGACCGTGAACTACTCGGGCAGCTTCAATCCGTCCGGCAACGCCTATCTGGCCCTCTACGGCTGGACGAGAAATCCGCTCGTGGAGTATTACGTCGTCGACAACTGGGGCACCTACCGGCCCACCGGCACGTACAAGGGCACGGTGACCACCGACGGCGGCACGTACGACATCTACCAGACGACGCGGTACAACGCCCCCTCGATCGAGGGCACGAGAACCTTCAACCAGTACTGGAGCGTCCGGCAGTCGAAGAAGACGGGCGGAACCATCACCGCCGGCAACCATTTCGACGCGTGGGCCCGCTACGGCATGAACCTGGGCAGCCACGACTACATGATCCTCGCGACAGAGGGATATCAGAGCAGCGGAAACTCCAACATCACGGTGGACGGCTC
The DNA here is from genome assembly GCF_014204795.1 of Nonomuraea jabiensis. Taxonomy (GTDB): domain Bacteria; phylum Actinomycetota; class Actinomycetes; order Streptosporangiales; family Streptosporangiaceae; genus Nonomuraea; species Nonomuraea jabiensis. Next base: position 6,460,590 of record NZ_JACHMB010000001.1, read on the forward strand.
CTCCGGAGGAGGGGGCGGTGGCGGCAACCCCGGCGGCGGCTGCACCGCGTCGTTGTCCGCGGGACAGCAGTGGAGCGACCGCTACAACCTCAACGTCGCCGTCAGCGGTTCGAGCAACTGGACCGTGACGATGAACGTGCCCTCCCCGGCGTCGATCATCGCGACGTGGAACATCACCGCCAGTTACCCCAGTGCCCAGGTGCTGACCGCCAGGCCCAACGGCAACGGCAACAACTGGGGCGTGACCATCCAGCACAACGGCAACCGCACCTGGCCGACGGTCTCCTGCAGCGCGAGCTGACCGCCGGCCCGGCCTGAAAGATCTTTCTGGTCCATTTCTCTCGACCATGAATGCCCGCTGGGTCACAATCGGCGCTGGTGCCACAAGCACGCTACAGAGCCACCACAGGCAAGGAGCGGGTCATGGTAGACGCGACCTTTGCAATCTTGGGCCCGGTGCGGGTGAGCTGGGCGGACGGCCGCCAGGTGCATCTCACCGGCAAGCCGCGCGCCGTCCTGGCCAGCCTGCTGCTCAACGTCAACACGCTGGTGTCCAGGGAACGGCTGGTGGAGGCCCTGTGGGAAAACCCCCCGGCCTCCGCCATCCCCAACCTGCAGACCTACATCGGGCAGCTGCGCAGGAGCCTGTCGCTCGACACGCGGCTGCTCACCAGGGAAACGGGCTACACCTTCGAGGCGCGCGCCGAGGAGGTGGACCTCCTGCAGTTCGAACAGGCGACCCGGCTGGCGCGGAAAGAGGCCGAGGCGGGCGACGTCCGCGCCGCCGTCGTCCAGTTCGAGAGGGCCCTGGCGATGTGGCGGGGCAAACCCGCCGAAGGCACCAGGCTCTCCGGTCACATGCTCGCCCGCGTGACCGAGCTGGAAGAGCGGCTGGCCGTGGTCAGGCTGGACTGGGCCGAAGCGAAGCTCGCCCTCGGCCGGCCCGTGGAGGTGATCGAGGACCTCCGCGCGTTCGTCGCCGAGCAGCCGCTGCGCGAGCGCGCGTGGCGGCTGCTCATGCTCGCGCACTCGCGAGCGGGACAACGGGACAAGGCGCTGGAGGCCTTCCGGCACGCCCGCTCGGTGCTCACCGACGAGCTGGGCCTGGAGCCCGGCGAGGAGCTCCAGCAGCTGCAGGCCGCCATCCTGGCCGGCACCACGCCCGTGAGCGAGCCCGCACCCTGGACGCCGGTCTGCCAGCTCCCCTCGGACGTCAAGCACTTCAGCGGCAGGGAGGCCGAGCTGTTCGAGCTGGACGGGCTCCTCCCGCTCCCGGACGAGGCGCCGCCGCGCACCGCCACGACCTGCGTGATCACCGGCACCGGCGGGGTCGGGAAGACCGCGCTCGCCGCGCACTGGGCCCACACGGTGCGCGACCGCTTCCCCGACGGCCAGCTCTACGTGGACCTGCGGGGATTCAGCCCCGGCGAGACGCCCATGTCACCGTCGGAGGCGGTACGGATCCTGCTGGGCTTCCTCCACGTGCCCCACCACCGCATGCCCGCCACCTTCGGAGAGCAGATCGGGCTCTACCGGAGCCTGCTGGCCGGCCGGCGGGTGCTCGTCCTCCTCGACAACGCCCGCGACCCGGACCAGGTGCGCCCGCTGCTGCCCCCGTCCCCGGAGGCGCTCACCCTGGTGACCGGCCGGACCGCGCTCACCGGCCTGATCGCGGCCGAGGGCGCCCATCTGCTGCGCCTCGCGCCGCTCTCCGACGCGCAGGCCGGCCAGCTGCTGAAACGCCGCCTGGGCCAGGACCGCATGGCGGCCGAACGCCAGGCGGTGGACGACATCATCAAGACGTGCGCGGGGCTGCCGCTGGCCCTCGGGATCGTCGCCGCGCGGGCCATCATCAACGCCGGCCTTCCCCTCACCGCGCTGGCCGACGAGCTCCAGGCGGAGCCCACCCGGCTGGACGCCCTGCAGACCGACGAGCTCAGCACCGACCTGCGGGAGGTCTTCGGCTCCTCCTATCGCGTGCTGGCCCCCGAGGCGGCCGAGACCTTCGCCCATCTGGGCCTGGTGTCGGGCCCGGACACGAGCGTGCTCGCCGTCGCCAGCCTCATCGGCCGCCCCGTGGCGCACACCCGAACGCTGCTGCGCATGCTGGAGACCGCCCATCTGGTGGATCAGCACGTTCCCGGCCGTTACCGGATGCACGATCTCGTCCGCCTCTACGCCATCGACCGTGCCCGCCTCGACCTGAGCGCGGACGCCCGTACCGCCGGCGTGCGCCGTCTCGTGGACTTCTACCTGCACACGGCGTACGCCGCCGACCGCCTGCTCTCCCCGCGCCGGCGCAGCGCCGTCCGGATGGAGCCGCCGGCCCCCGGCTGCGTGACGGACGCCCTGGCGGACGTGGCGGCGGCCCAGGCCTGGTTCAAGGCCGAGCACGCCTGCCTGCTCGCCGCCCAGCGGCTGGCCGCCGAGCACGACCTTCATGGCCCCGTGTGGCAGCTGGCCTGGGCGCTGGACACCTTCCACCTGGGCCACAACCTGCTCCAGAGCTGCGTCTCGGCCTGGCGCCTGGCGTCCGGCGCCGTCGAGCACCTGACCGATCCGGCCGCCCATGCCCTGGTCCACCAGCTGCTCGGCCGCGCCTGCACCCGGGCGGGGCTCCACGCGGAGTCGCTGTCCCACTTCGCCGAGGCCCTCCGCCTGTACGAGCAGCTGCAAGACGTCGCCGGCCAGGCCCATGTCCGCCATACGCTCGCCCTGGCCTGGGGCCACCGGGGCGAGCCCGCGCAGGCGCTGGTCCATCTGGAGCCCGCGCTGCGGCTGTACAGGGACATCGACGACGCCATGGGGGAGGCCAACGCGCTCAACTCCCTGGGGTGGGCCACCGCGATGCTCGGCGACTTCCCCAAGGCCCAGGAGTACTGCGAGCAGGCGCTGGCCCTGCTCCGCAGCCACGGCGACCGCAACGGCGAGGCGGCGACCCTCGACAGTCTCGGCTACATCGCCCACCACACCGGCCGCCACGCCCGGGCCCTCGACTACTACCGCGGGGCCCTGAGGTTGCGGCGGGAGACCGGCAACGCCAGCCAGGAGGCCGACACGCTCTCCCACCTCGGCGACACCCACCACGCCCTCGGCCAGGACGACGAAGCCGCCCGGGCCTGGGGCCAGGCCCTGGCCATCTACCAGGACCAGCACCGCACCGAGAAGACGGAGCAGGTGCGGGAGAGGCTCGACGGCTTGGGCGCGAGATCCTCCTAGAGGGCGGGCTGGAGGGGCTGCTCGGTCCAGATGCACTTGCCGGTGTCGGTGTAGCGGGTGCCCCAGCGATGGGAGATCGCGGAGACCAGCTGGAGCCCGCGGCCGCCCTCGTCGGTGTCGGCGGCGCGGCGGATGCGGGGCGTGGTCAGGCTGCCGTCGGAGACCTCGCAGGTCAGCACGGCGCTACGCAGCAGGCGCAGGTGGATGGGGCCCTTGGCGTGGCGGACGACGTTGCCGACCAGCTCGCTGGCCAGCAGCTCGGTGGTCATCGACAGGTCGTCCAGGTGCCAGGCGCTGAGCTGGGCGCGGACGTGTTCGCGGGCCTCGCGGGCGGCCTTGGGATGGTCGGGCAGCGGCCAGGTGGCGATGTCGTCCTTCGGCAGCGCATGGGTGCGCACGACGAGCAGGGCCGCGTCGTCGGCGGTGCCCTGCCTGCCGGGCAGCAGGGTGGCGGTGAGGCTGTCGCACACGGATTCCAGGCATTCGGCGCAGTGCAGCGGGGTCGCGTCCCGGCCCTGGTGCCGGCACGCCGCCGCCGGCGGGATCCCGGGGACCGTGTCGCCCAGCGCCTTGGCGAGATCGGCGATGCCCTGGTCGATGTCGAGGGTGGCGGATTCGACCAGGCCGTCGGTGTACAGCACCAGCAGGCTGCCTTCGGGCAGCTCCATCCGCACGGTGTCGAAGGGCGGGGTGGCGGCGCCGAGGGGCGAGTTCGGATCGGCGTCGGGGAAGTGGACGGCGCCGTCGGGGTGGACGACGGCGGGCGGCGGATGGCCGGCGCGGGTGACCACGCAGGAGCGGGTGGTGGCGTCGTAGACCAGGTACAGGCAGGTGGCGTAGAAGTCGTCGCCGAGGTCGCTGACCACGTCGTTGAGGTGGGTGAGCAGCTCGTCGGGAGGCAGCTCCAGGTCGGCCAGGGTGCGCACCGCGGTGCGCAGGCGGCCCATGGTGGCCGCCTCGGCCACGCCGTGTCCCATGACGTCGCCGATGACGAGGGCGACCCGGTCCGCCGACAGCGGGATGACGTCGTACCAGTCGCCGCCCACCTCCATGTCCTTGCCGGCGGGCAGGTAGCGGGCCGCGGCGGTGACCGCGGGCAGGTCGGGCAGCCCTCGGGGGAGCAGCCCGCGCTGGAGTTCCTGGGCGCGCGTGTGCTCCCGGTCGTACAGGCGGGCCCGCTCCATGGCCTGGGCGACCAGCCCGCTGAGCGTGGTGAGCAGGTTGCGCTCCTCGCCCGTGAACTGGCGCGGCTCGGCGAAGGAGACGACGCAGCTGCCGACGGCGCGTCCCGAGGCGATCAGCGGCAGGAAGGCCCACGCCTTCTTGCCGCCCGCCGCCGGCAGGTCGGCCGTCTCCGGGTAGCGCTCGATGTACTCCTCGACCGAGTTGATGAACATCGGCGTGCGCTCCCGCAGGGTCTGAGAGATCGGGACCCCCGCGGAGGCGGGTATCCGGGTCACCCGGTCGACGAACTCCTGCGAGTACCCGGTGAACCCGACCGGCCGCAGGTGGTCGCCCTCCAGGAAGGTGAGCATGAGACCGGCGGCGCCGAACGACGGCAGGATGTGCTCGGCGGAGGCGTCGAAGACGTCCCGCACGCTGACCGCCTCGGCCAGCGCCCTGGTCAGCTGCTTGATGCGGGCGGACCGCTCCAGGGCCGCGCGCTCGGTCTGACCCGTCCGCTGGTCGGCGATCGCCTCCAGGTCGTCATGGGTCTTGGTGATGTCCCACAGCGTGCCGATCATGCGGGCCGGCTCGCCGTTCTCGTCGACCAGCAACCGGCCGCGGGCCCGTACCCAGACGGTCGTCCCGTCCGGGCGGCACACCCGGTACTCGGTGCTGTACATCCTGCCCGCGCGGATCGCCTCGTCGATGTCGGCCAGCACCCACGGCAGATCCTCGGGGTGGACCAGGGCCATCCAGGTCTCGATGCGCCCGTCGAAGGTGCCCGGCTCGATGCCGAGCAGGGTCAGCATCGCGTCGTTCCAGATGGCGTCCCCGGTCCGGATGTCCCAGTCCCACGTGCCGATGGTCTCCAGGTGCCGCGGCAGGTGGGAGCCGGCGGCGCCCGGTCCGCCCTTGGGTCCCGAGCCGGGCGGGGGCGCGGAGGACCTGCCCAGGCGCTCGCCCACCCAGCGGCCCAGCAGGTCGAGGAAGGCTCGCTGGGCGGGCGACGGCTCGTGCGCGGAGGCCGTCACGATCGACAGCGCGCCGACCGGCCCGCCGGGGCCGAGCAGCGGGACGGCCGTCATTGTCGTGCCGGCCGGCCAGGATCGGGCCTCGGCCGGGGCGGAGCCCTGCTGGGGGATGCCGACGGCGGCGTTCGCCATGGAGACCCGGACGGGCGCGGCGGTCCGGAAGGCGCGTGCCGGGGCGAGCGGTCCGTTCCCGTCGACGCGCTCCCACACGTGGGCGAGCGCGGGCGGTAGCCCGCTGGTCACGGCGAGCCGCAGGCCGCCGCCGTGGCCGGGGCTGCCGAGGTGGATCATCCCGCCCAGCCCGGCAAGATCGGCCACGGCCTGCTCCAGCGCGAACCGCAGGAGCTCGATCCCCCACAGATCGTCACCGACCTCCGCGAGCAGCCGTCTTCGCTCCTCGGAAACCTGGTCCGCCCACACCGTCCGCGGACCGTGCGCACGCTGTTCGCCCATCCCATCCCCTCACCACGTCGCCGGGGCCCTGGGGGGAAACTGTCCATATTGGGGTATATGTACCGAGTATAACGACCCACAGCGCACGACCTCTTGCTCCACTCGCCCGAGCGTGGTGCGGGGCGCCCCGCGGCATGCGAGCATCCAGACGGCGGATGATGAGCCGGCTCCGGAGGGTTGAGGGAAGCGTGTTACGAGTCGAGTTCGGCGTGCTGGGCGAGATCTGCGCCCGGGCCGGCGGCCAGGCGATCGAGCTGGGGCCGGCCAGGCAGCGAAGCGTGCTGGCGGCGCTGCTGGTGAAGGTCAACCAGCCGGTGTCCCTCGACCAGCTGACCGACTGCGTGTGGGGGGAGGAGCCGCCCCGCCGGCCGACCGCGACCCTGCACAGCTACCTGTCCCGGCTGCGTACGTCCCTGCCGGCGGCCTGGGACGGCGGCATCCGCCGCGGCGGCGGCGGCTACCTGCTGCGGGCCGACGAGAGCGCGGTGGACCTGCACCGCTTCCGCGACCTGCGGGACCGGGCCCGCACGAGCGACGACGCCACCGCCGAACGCCTGTACGAGCAGGCGCTGGAGCTGTGGCGCGGCGAGCCGTTCGCCGACCTGGACACCGCCTGGGCAAGGGAGCAGCGGCACCTCCTGCAGGGCGAGCGGCTGGCCGCGCGCCTGGCCTACCACGACGTACGGCTGCGCCGCGGCGGCCACGCCGCGCTCCTCGGCACCCTGGAGTCCCTGGCGGCCGAGCACCCGCTGGACGAACGGCCGGCCGCCCAGCTGATCCTCGCCCTCTACCGCAGCGGCCGCCAGGGCGAGGCCTTCCAGCAGTACGAGCGGATCCGCAAGCGGCTGGCCGCCGACCTCGGCGTGGACCCCGGCCCCGACCTGCGGCTCCTGCACCACCAGATGCTCACGGCCGGAGTGGCGCCCGCCCCCGCCGAACCCGCCCCGGCGCCCCCCACGCCCCCACCCGCCGGGGTCGTGGTGCCGCGCCAGTTGCCCGCGCCGCCGCCGGTGTTCGTCGGACGCCCGCGCGAGCTGGCCACCCTGGACGACGCGCTGACCGGCGACGGCGGGGACCGGGTGGCGATGATCTCCGCCATCGGCGGGTACGGCGGCATCGGCAAGACCTGGCTGGCCCTGTACTGGGCGCACCACCACGTGGACCGCTTCCCGGACGGGCAGATCTACCTGGACCTGCGCGGATTCGACGCCGGGAACGCGCCGATGCCGGTGGAGACGGCCCTGCGCCTGCTGCTCGGCGCGCTCGGCGCGGACCCCGCCGCCGTCCCGCAGCGGCCGGAGGAGCAGACCGCGCTCTACCGGAGCCTGACGGCCCGCAAGCGCCTGCTGATCGTGCTCGACAACGCCCGCGACACCGCCCAGGTCGTCCCCCTGCTGCCGGGCACGCCCTCCTGCACCGTGCTGGTCACCAGCCGGAACCAGCTCCCCGGGCTGATCGCCGGCCACGACGCCCGGCACGTGCCGCTGGACGTGCTCGACGCCGCCGAGGCCCGCCGGCTGCTGCTGCACCACCTGGGGCCCGAGCGGGTCGACGCCGAGCCGGAGGCGGTGGCCGCCTTGGTGGAGCGCTGTGCCGGGCTGCCGCTGGCGCTGAGCATCATCGCGGCCCGCGCCCTGATGAGCCCGTGGCTCCCGCTCGCGTCCCTGGCCGAGGAGCTGCGCGAGGAGTCCACCCGGCTCGACGCGCTGGACGCCGGCGAGCTGTCGGCGGACCTGCGGACCGTGTTCGCCGCCTCGTACCGGGCGCTGGAGCCGGAGGCGGCCCGGCTGTTCCGATTACTGGCCCTGCACCCGGGACCGGACATCCCGCCGCCCGCCGCGGCCGGCCTCCTGGGCAGGGACGCCCGGCGGCCCATGGCCGGGCTGGTCCGCGCGCACCTGGTCACCGAGCACGCGCCCGGCCGCTTCGCCCTCCACGACCTGCTGCGCGACTACGCGGCCGAACGGGCCTGCGCCGAGGACACCGAGGCCGAGCGCGACGCGGCGCTGCGCCGCCTGCTCGACCACTACCTGCACACCGCGCACGCGGCGGCCCTGCTGTTCTACCCGAACCGCCGGGCGATCCAGCTGACCGAACCCCTCGCTCCCGGCGCCGTCCCGGTCGTCCTGCGCGACCACCAGCAGGCCGCCGACTGGTTCGCCGCCGAGAGCCAGGCGCTGCTGTGGGCGGTCAGCCGGGCCGCCGACGCCGGGCTGGCCACGCACGCCTGGCAGCTGGCCTGGTCGCTGGCCGACTACCTCAACCGCCAGGGCCGCTGGCAGGACATCCTCACCACGCAGCAGGCCGCCCTGGAGGCCGCCCGGGGCCAGGGCGACCTCGTCGGGCAGTGCCGGGCGCACCAGACCATCGCCCGCACCCATCTGCGGCTCGGCCGCTACGACGACGCCCGCGCCCAGCTCGATCACGCGCTCGACCTGTCCACCCGGCTCGGCGACCTGGCACTCCAGGCTCGCGCTAACCACAGCCTCACCATGGTGTTCAGCGCTCAGAAGCGCCACGGCGAGGCCCTCGCCCATGCCCTGCGGGCGCTCGAACTGTACCGGGACCTGGGCGACAAGAGCAGCACCGCCGACATTCTCAACTCCGTCGGCTGGGAGCACGCCGAACTCGGGCACCACCGCGAGGCCATCGACCACTGCGAGCAGGCCGTCGCCCTGTACGAGTCGCTGGGCGACCCGTACGGCCAGGCGGCCGCCCTGGACAGCCTGGGCTACGCCTACCACCGCGCCGGCGACCACGACCGGGCCGCCGGCCGCTACCGGCACGCCCTGCGGCTGTTCCGGGAGGCGGGGGACCGCGCGGAGGAGGCGGCGTGCCTCCTCCACCTCGGCGACACCCACCGCTCCGCCGGTGACGAAGCGGCGGCCCGCCAGGAATGGCGGGCCGCGCTGGACATCCTCGACGAGCTCGACCGGCCCGGTGACGATCCGGTACGGAGCAGGCTCACCGCCCGTCTCGGCCTGGCCGGGGACCGCTGACGGCTCTCACCCGCTCACGGTGGACGTCCTCAGCTTCGGGTCGGCGGCGATCTCGGCCTCGGTGAAACGCTCCGTGACCCACTGGCCGCGCGAGAACAGCACCGTCTGGTCGGTGTGGTGCGGCGAGCTGGGGTCGGCCGAGAGCGAATAGGTGAGGATGGTCCGCGTACGGGGCCCGGCGGGGGTGAGCTCGACGGCCATCATGAAGGTCGAACCGGTGTCCACCTCCGGGTAGCGCCCGTCCGCGCCGAGCGCGCCGCGCATGCGTACCCTGTCGAAGCAGCCCTCCCCTTCGGTGCAGCCGGGGATCGGGATCGAGGAGTAGTGCTGCGCCTGGCCCGGGGTGAGCGTGAGGGGGATGCCGCCGGCCTGGAAGGCGGCCACGGCGTCGGCCAGGGCCAGCCGTACCACCGGGTCGTCGCTCTTGAGACCCCGGGGGGTGGCCACCGGGCGCTCGGGATCGAACGGCACCCGCCACGGGCTGTAGACGGGCTCTCCCGGCTTGGTGGGCCGCCCCAGCCGCTGGAAGAACTCGCGCCACAGGATGGCCCCCTGGCCGTCCAGGGTGGCCCGCCCGTTCCACTCGCGCAGCGTGCGGCAGGCCTCGCGCACGTCCACCCGCTTGCCGGCGGACGTGGTCAGGGTGCTGTCACGGCACAGCGCCGGCAGGTCCGAGCGCATGAGCTCGAAGGTGTGGTTGCGCTTGCCCTGCACGGTGGCCTGCAGCGTCTCCAGGGTGAAGCCGGGAGCGCCGAGCCCGTCGGCCCCGGACCGCCGCTGGGCGATCATGTCCAGGCTGACGCGGGGGCGCGGCTCCAGCTCGGTACGCGCCTTGCCGAACACGCGCGGGTAGCCGGTCAGCGGCGCCGACGGGTTCGTCATCCAGAAGGTGTTGTTGGAGTTGGCCACGTAGTCGGCGCGGGTCAGTCTCGGCCGGCTCGCGGGCCCGAAGATGCCGGGCACGACGGCGTCGCGGTCCCTGCCCCACAGGCACGCGGAGGTCGAGCCGTCCAGGACGTACTCCTCCAGGCCCGGGATGGGGGAGGGCTTGCCGCAGCGCTCCGCCTGGGCGTCGGTGACGTGGGGGACCATCGAGGTGTCGGCGAAGTAGGCGCTGCCGCCGGCGTCGGTGGCGAGCGTGTGGACGAACGGCATGCCCTGGTAGGTGCTCTGGGCGGCGCGCAACTGGGTGAGGTCCCGAGCCCTGGCCATCGCCAGCCACTCGTCGGCCGCGCGCAGGTTGCCGGCGTTGGCGTCGGCCAGCGCGTAGGCGACCTTGCCGGTCTGCCCGGCGGCCAGCACCGGGCCGTAGCGCGAGGTGTGGAGCAGGTGGTCCACGACGGTGCCGTCCTGCAGGGTGACCTGCACCTCCTGGCGGCCCATCGGCTCGGTCCGGCCGTCCACCCGATAGCTGGTGCGGTCCACGAGGTCGAGCTGGTAGAGGGTGAACCGCTGGGCGTGGGAGACCGTGTGGGTCCAGGCCATGGTCGCGTTGTGGCCGATCTGGACGACCGGCGTGCCGTACAGGCTGCCGCCGGAGACGTCGAGCACGCCGGGGATGGTCAGCTGCACCTGGTAGAAGCGGCGGATCCCGTTCCAGGGGAAGTGCGGGTCGGCCAGCACCATGCCGTGGCCGTCGCGCGTCGCGCGGCGGCCGAGCGCCCAGGCGTTGCTGCCCGCGGCGGGCCTGCGCTCCGGCCCCTCGGCTGCGGCCTCCCCGACGACGTACTCCTTCATCCCGCCGATGCCGGTCATCCGGCTGAGGTCGAGCAGGTTGTTCCAGATGTCGGTCGCGGTGATGGGGCCGACCCAGGCCTTGCCCCGGCAGGTGGGATCCGGCAGGTTCGCCACGCCGGTCCGCTCCAGGTAGCGGTTGTAGCCGGCGACGTAGCCGTCCACGAGCCGGCGCAGCTCGTCGGTCGGGCCCAGCGGCGCTCGCCGGGCCAGCAGCCGAGCCACCACGCCGGAGTCGGCGACGCTCTTGTAGTAGACGTCGCTGACCAGGTTGGCGACCGGGCGGACCGGCTCGTCGGACTTCGCCTGGGGGCCGAAGTACCGGGACCGCTCGCCCCGCAGCGTCACCACCCAGGAGGCCAGCACGCAGAGGTTGTCCTGCGCGAAGGCGTAGCCGTACCCGAATCCGAGCCCGCCGTAGTCCTTGGCGGAAATGTGCGGAATGCCGTACTCGGTGCGCCGGATCTCGGCGGAGTAGCGGCCGTCGTCCGCCAGTGCCGGCACGTCGGTGCGCACCACCACCATGACGGCGGCGACCAGGGCCAGCGCGATCAGCGCGGCCGGTTTCAGCTTCAACGCAACTCCTATTCGAAACGCGCGTTGTCGGGCGCGGTCATGCGCCTGAGCAGGGGGAGGGCGGTGAGGATCACCAGGAGGGAGGCGGCCAGGCCGCCGCCGAGGGAGGCGAAGTAGACCGGTCCGGGCATCGCCAGTGAGGCACCCTTCATCGCGAGCTGGGCGACGAGCGGTTCGGCCACGGCGAAGCCGGCGCCGGCGGCCAGCACGGCGGCCAGGACGAGCGGCAGCGCCGACTCCAGCAGCACCACCGTGGCCAGGGTCCGCGTGGGCGTGCCGGCCAGCCGCAGCAGCGTGAACGGCTGCCTGCGCTCCACCAGGCCGCCGCCGACCGCCACCACGAGGCTGCAGCCGCCGACGACCAGGGTGAGCGCGACCATGGCCAGCGCGATGCTCTCCGCGCGGGTGTAGAGGTCCGCCCTGACCTGGGCGATCTCGGCGAAGGTCAGCGGCGCCTGCGCGGAGTAGCCGGCCACCAGGGTACGCAGCCGCTCCAGCGTGGCCGCGTCGCCCGTGCGGATCATGACGGCCATCAGATCGAGCCCGGCGGTGGAGGCGGGCTCGCTGGCCGGTCCCGCCAGCGGGAGGAGCTTGTCGATGGTGAGGGGGTTGTCGGCGCCGACGACGCGGTCGAACCGGCCCAGCACGGCCTGCGCGCCCTCGGGGCAGCGGCCGAGCACGGGGAAGCGGGCCAGGTTCGAGCACTCGACGACGGAGGTCATGGGCGGCGAGCCGTCGGCCGGCGGGCGCAGGCTCTCCAGATCCGCCCTGGCGTAGATGGGCAGCACGTCCACGCCGGGCTGGGCACGTACCTGGGCGAGCAGGTCCGCCGACGCCCGCGGCGACAGGCTCGCGATGCCCGGCCGCCAGAGCGTGGCGCCCAGCACGTCGTTGAGCGTGCCGCCGGCCACGGCCCGCTGGCCCGCGACCACCGTGGGCACGAGGGCCGCGATCGTCGTCCCGATGAACACCGCCAGCACCAGCCCGCTGACCGACCTGAACGCGGTCTTCGGGTCGGCGGCCAGCCGCTGGGCGGCCAGCAGCGTCGCCGCGCCGCGGGTCAGCCGGGCGGCCAGGCGCGCGCCGAGCATCGTCAGCCATGGCCCGGCCAGCACGAGCCCGGCCATGACGAGCGCGATCCCCGCGTTGGCCAGGAGGGGGTCGGGCTTGCCGTCCTTGAACGCCGGCCCCGCGAACAGCCCCAGCCCCGCCAGCAGCGGGATCACCCGCCACGCCCGCGGCGGCGGCGGGGCCGCCTTCCTGGCCACGCCGAGCGGTGAGATCCGCACCCGGCGCAGCGACCACAGGGCGGCGCCCGCCGAGACGAGCGGCACGCAGGCGAGCACGGCCGCGTACTGCCAGGGGGTCGGGACGGCCAGCTCGGGGAAGAAGCGCGAACCGGTGATCCGGATCCCGGCCACGACCGGCCGTACGAGCTGGAAGAGCACGACGCCGGCCAGCGCGCCGAGCAGCGCGCCCAGCGCGGCGTCCACCGCGGCGAGGATGTTGATCTGCCGGGAGGTGGCGCCGACCAGCCGGATCGCCGCGAAGCGCGTCTCGCGGCGGGCGGCGGCCAGCCGGGTGGCGGTGCCCACCAGCACCAGCAGCGGGACGATCAGCCCGATGGCGGCGATGCCGAACCCGAATTGGTACACGTCCGCGCTCTGGTCGACCGCCGGCTCGGTGGCGACCATGTCGACCCGCCGGGTGCCGATCATGGCGGCGACCTGCTGCGGCGTCCCGCCCACCACGATGACCAGCTCGTCGGGCCCGGCCAGCGCGGCCCGGCCGATCAGGCCCGCCCGCGTCCCGGGGAAGCGGGCGGCGAGCTGCTCGCGCGGCGCCGAGTCCAGGAGCCGGGCCAGCGCGGGCGAGGCGTAGTACTGGCCGGGGCCGGGCATGCGGGACAGGCCGGGGATGACCGGCGCGCGGCCGCCGAGCCCGGCGGCGTCGAGCCTGGTGATCGTCCGGCCCGCGTAGAAGTCCTCGCGGAGGTTCCACAGGGCGCCGTCGCCGGTGGCGTCCAGGGCCCAGCCGCTGGGCGCCGTGCCGCGCGTGCACTCCCAGCAGGGCCGGTCGCCGGTCGCCTGGAAGGCGTTGAACAGCGACAACGTCGCCAGCAGCACCACGACGCCGACCGCCACCCCGGCCACGATCAGTGCCAGCCGGGCCGCCGTCTCCCTGCCGCTGCGCAGCGACAGCCGCAGCCCCAGCAGGATCATCGGAGGACCCCGCCGGCGTACGGGTCGGTCACCTTGCCGTCGCGCACCACGACCTCGCGGTCGGCGCAGGCGGCCACCCGGGCGTCGTGCGTCACCACGATCACGGTGGCGCCCTCCTCGCGGGCCAGGCCCACCAGCAGGTCCATCACGTGCTCGCCGGTCAGCGAGTCGAGCGCGCCGGTCGGCTCGTCGGCGAAGATGACGCGCGGCTTCGTCACCAGCGCCCGCGCGATGGCCACCCGCTGCGCCTGCCCGCCCGACAGCTCCCCGGTACGCCGGCCGCCCAGCCCGGCCAGCTCCAGCCGCTCCAGCCAGGACTCGGCCCGCGCGTAGGCGTGCCTGCGCCTGGTACGGCCGAGCAGCAGCGGCAGCGCCACGTTGTCGGCCACCGTCAGCTCGGGCACGAGCTGGCCGAACTGGAAGACGAACCCGAAGGCCGTGCGCCGCAGCTCGCTGCGGCGGCCGTCGTCCAGCGTGTCGAGCCGCCGCCCGTCGAACCACACCTCGCCGGTGTCCGGGGTGAAGATCCCGGCCAGGCAGTGCAGCAGCGTCGACTTGCCGGAACCGCTGGGCCCCATGATGGCCAGGACCTCGCCCGCGGCCACCGACAGGCCGGCCTCCCGCAGCGCGGGCGTGCTGCCGAAGGAGCGGCTGATGCCCTCGGCCCGCAGCAGAGCGTTGACGATCATCGGGCGCGCACCGTTTCCGCCAGCGCCCCCAGCCTGGCCTGGGTGACGTCGATCCACCGCAGATCGGCCTCCAGCCGGAACAGGGCATGGTCGGCGAGCAGCGTGTCGATCAGCGCGCCGCCGCGCTTGATCTCGGACAGCTCCCGCATGCGCCGCAGATGCGTGGCGCGCTGGGCGTCGAGGTAGCCCGCCGCGTCGCGGCCCAGCATCAGCGCCAGCACGACCTTCGTGAACAGCACCGTCTGCAGGTACGGCTCGGCCGCGACCGGCTCGGCCAGCCACTTCTCGACCTCGCTCCGGCCGACCGGGGTGATGGCGTAGCGCTTGCGGTCCGGGCCGTCGCCCGGCTCGCTCTGCCCGGCGGCGATCTTGCCGTCCCTGGCCAGGCGGGCGAGCGTGGAGTACACCTGGCCGAACGGCAGGGACTTGCCCCCGCCGAAGTAGGTGTCGTAGTCGCGTTTCAGGTCGTAACCATGGCTCGGCTCCCGCTCCAGGAGGCCGAGCAGCGCAAGGGGAACGCTCATGTCCGGAGACTATACTCTGAGGGTATATCTGCGGCGTATATCCGCGGAGTATGACCGCCCGGGCTTGCCCGTGCCGGCGACGGCGAGGTGCTGTCCGGGCGGCAGCATGGCGACGAACGCCGGTCCGCGACCGGTCCTAGAGCCGGATGCTGATCTGCGCGCCGTGCTCGTGGAAGCCGAGTGCGCGGGCGACACGCCGCGACGGCTCCGGGCGGGCGCGCCACTGCGGCAGCAGCCCGAGCGTCAACGCGTCGGCGACCGCCGCGGAGGCCGCCAGGCGGGCCAGCCCCCGGCCGCGGCACCGTGGCGCGGTCAGCACGCTCACGTGCGCGGCCGTGTCCAGCCAGGGGCGGAAGCCGGCGGCCGCGAGGACGTCCCCGCCGTCGCGGACGGCGTAGGCGGCCGAGGTGATCTCCTCCAGGCCGGACTCGTCCGCCTCCTCCTCCGGGACCGATTCCAGCAGGGCCCGGATCGCCGGGTGATCGGCCGGCAGGCGGTCGACCTCGGCGGTGGCCGGGGCGGGGACGAAGTCGCCGGCGTCGAGATAGGCCAGTGTCGCCGGGCCCAGGACGTCCAGGACCGGCAGGAGTTCCGGAAGCCGAGCGAGGCCGGTGTCGCCGGGGTCGAGCAGGGCGCTTCGTACCGGCTCGGCGAGGGCGGCGTCGGGGACGGTGGCCAGGATCGCCCCGCCCAGCGCGACGACGCCCGTCCATCCCGGCGGGCACAGCGACGACCCGGGCGAGATCACGACCTTCACGTCCCCGTTCGCCGGAAACGTGACGGGGACGCCGGCCAGGCCCGCCCACAGGTCACGCGCCCGGTCCAGCGCACTCCTCGGCATCCTCCCATGATCGCTACCGCGGGCCCCCGGGGCCAACCCGGGTGCCGCCGAAGAGCGCCGCGTGGCCGGCGACGAAGTTCTTGACGCTCGTCGCCGGCCGTCCGGTGAGGGTCTCGACGTCGCGGGTCAGGCGGGCGTAGCGGCCCCGCGCGTGCATCCGCGCCATGGTGGCGATGTGCTCGGCCAGGTGGTCGGGCAGCTTCGCCTTGCGGAGGTCCTGCTCGATCCACTCTTTCAGCGGCAGGTCCACGTACGTGATGCGCCGCCCCAGGGCCTCGGAGTACTCCGCCGCCACGGCGTTCATGTCCTCCGAGCGCGGGCCGGTGAGCTCGTACACCTTCCCGACGTGCGACGACGGGGCGGCCAGGACGGTCGCGACGACCTCCGCCACGTCGCCGGCCGCGACCGGCGAGGTATGGGCGGCCCCGAACGGCAGGCGGATCTCGTCCCGCTCGGCTATGGAGGCGGCGGCGAAGAGGGTGAAGAAGGGGTGTTCGAGGAAGACCGTGGGCCGGACGACGATCAGCGGCAGCCCGGACCAGGTGAGCGCCTGCTCGGCGAGCCAGTGCAGCCGCTGCTGGCGTGACTCCTCCGTGCTCGTGGTGGTCATCCCGGAGACGGTCATCTGCGAGAGGTTGACGAAGGCCCCGATGCCGGTGGTCTGGCGGGCCACGGTCGCCATGGTGACCGCGGCCTCCAGGTACGACGGCGAGACGCTCATGCTGAAGAACACCCGGCCGACGCCGCGCATGGCCGGCACGACGTCGGCGGCGCGCGTCATGTCGGCGACGACGACCTCGGCCCCCGTGGCCCGCAGCGCCTCGGCGCGCTCGTCCTCGCGATGGACCAGCGCCCGGACCGGGAGCCCCTGACGCCGCAGCGTCTCCACGACGGTCCGGCCGACCGCTCCGACGCTGCCGGCGGCGCCCGTGACGAGAATCGGTCTGTCCTGGGGCATCGGTCACCTCCCGGACCTCACCCCAGCAGACTCGCGCCGGTTCGGCCACCGGGACGCCCGGCGAATGGCGATGTCGTTAATCCGGGACCATCAACATTTCGCCGGCAGCGGCGTCGAAGGGGGAGCTCAGGAGGGATCGACGTCGGCGACGGCGACGGAGAAGACGACCCGTTCCTCCTCGCCCTCGGTGAGCCCCCAGAGCTCGCCGGTGGCGTACCACTGTGACAGGTCCTCCGGCCGGTACGCCCAGCTCGTGTGGGCGCTGATCGTCCGGGGCGTGGCGGCGACGTTCACGGTGGCGAAGCGTCTCCTCGGGTCGGGGCCGGGGTGGGAGCCGGCCGCCATGTTGAGGTAGAGGAGGTCGCCGTCGGACTGGACGCCTTGCACGTCGCTGATGGCGTTGGCGGGGTCGGCCGGGACGGTGGACACCCAGGCCTGCACGGGCGCGTTGACGAGCCGGTAGTCGCCGTCCGGGGCCGGCTGGAACCGGTAGCGGACCAGTTTGGTGCCGGCCGGGGAGCCCGCGGAGCCGCTGGAGGCCTTGTAGGTGCCGGCGATCAGGCTGGCGCCGCCGGAGCTGTGGCGGTCCAGGGAGACGTAGTCCAGGCGGATGGGGGTGATGTAGTGGCGCACCTCGGGGATGACGTACTTGTAGTCGCCGCCGCTCCCGTCCCGCTTGCGGTAGATCTTGCGGGTGTCGAACACCCGGATGGTGTTGTACGTGGAGTCGGGGCCCGAGTAGCCGTTCCAGTTGGTGCTGGAGGTCATGAACAGGTAGGGCCCGTACCAGGCCAGGCCGCCGCCGTGGCCGTAGACGCGCCGCAGCTTCCCCTGGCTGTCGACCCACACGGGCAGGACGTTGCGGTAGCGGCGGTCGTCGAGGTCGACCACCGACAGGTTCACGGAGTTGGTGCGGTAGTCGGGGTTGTCCGGGTCGGGGGAGTTCAGCCAGACCCAGCTGGTGATGAGCGCCCGGTGGTCACTGCCGATCGGGGTGCCGTCGAGCTGGGCCTCGCCCGAGGTGGCCAGCCCCTGCGGCACCCAGGGGGAGTGCGGGAGGTCCTCCTTGTCGCCCTGGGCGCCGGTGTTCCAGCAGAACCAGGAGCGGACGGGCACGCGCGGCAGATAGGCCGCCCGGGCGGCGCAGCCGGGGTCCTCGTCGCCGGGCAGCGCGACGCGGTCGGTTCCGCTGAGCGCCCCGCCGATGCCCACCTGTTCGTACTCCGCCGCGAGCGGCACGGTGTACGGGTCGGACCCGGCGCGCAGGTCGAGACCCGTCAGGCTCAGGGGTTGGAGCGGCGCCGGGGCCGTCGCCAGGGCCGAGGCGGCGCCGGGCGACAGCGCGGGCGCGGCCAGGAGGAGCGCGGTGCCCATCCGTACGAGCCAGGTCAAAGCGGTGGTCATGGAGGTGCTCCTCGTTCGACGCCGAGCTTCGAACGTAGTGTGATCACTTCCGGGGCCGCAGACAAGATCGCGTTCTCACGTGAACAGCTGGCCGCCGTTGACGTCGATGGTGGCGCCGGTGACGGCCCTGGCGTGGTCGGAGGCGAGGTAGAGGACGGCGCGGGCCACGTCCTCCTCGGTGGCGACGCGGCGCAGCGCCATCGCCGAGACGTCGCGGGCAAGGATCTCCTCGAACGGCACGCCTTCCGCCGCGGCCCGCGTACGCATCCAGTCGTCGAGCACGTCGCCGGCGATCCAGCCGGGGGCGACGCAGTTGACGCGCACCCCGTACGGGCCGAGCTCGTCGGCGAGGCAGTGGGACAGCAGGTGCGCGGCGGCCTTGCCGGCGGCGTAGTCGCTGCGCCCCGCGTAGCCCTTGCGGGAGGACATGGAGGTGAGGTTGACGATCGAGCCGGAGCGCTGGGCCACCATGTGCGGCGCGATGAACCTGCAGGCCAGCAGGGTGCCGTAGCCGCCCGTCTCGACGGCCGCGCGCCAGGCTTCGAGGTCGCCGTCGGACATGTCGAGCACGTTCCTGCGGTGCGAGCCGGGGAAGGCGGCGTTGACCAGCACGTCCACCCGGCCCAAGCGGTCGATCACGGTGCCGGCGAGCCGCCGTACGTCCTCGATCCTCGTCACGTCGGCGGGCACCGCCAGCGTGCCCGGCACCTCGGCGGCGGTCCGCTCGACGGTGGCCGCCGTGCGGGCGGCCACGACGACCCTGGCGCCCTCCTCGCTCAGCAGGCGCGCCAGGGTCCGCCCCAGCCCGGGGCCCGCCCCGGTGACGACCGCGACCTTGTCATCGAGCAGCACGCACCGACTCTACCAAGCGTTTGCTCAATGGCTGCCACACCGCGTCGGGGACGCCGCCGGGGTTGTCGGCGATCCGCGTGGCCGCCTCCGCGAGCGCGAGGGCGGCGCGCTCGATCAGCAACCTGGAGGCCGTGCTACTGAGCGCGGGCCCTGGCGTCACCGCCGGGCGGCGGTGGCGCTGAGCTCGGCGACCGTGGCGGCGACCCGGTCCACCTCCTCCTCGGTGTTGTAGTAGTGCGGTGACAGGCGAAGGGCCCACTCCACGTCCTTGTCGCGGAAGTCGTACTGGGCGAACTCGCGGAAGCTGAGGGCGGAGTTGATCCCCCGCGCGTCCATGGCCTCCTTGAAGGGTTGCGGCTGCCAGCCGTCGATCTCGAAGGTGACCAGGGCCGCCGGCCGCGCGCCGCGATCGAGGAGCCGGACGCCGGGGATGCCGGCCAGCCGGTCACGCAGCCGGGCTCCGAGGGCGGGCGTGCGTTCGGCGATGCGGCGCACGCCGACCTGGAGGGCGTACCTGGTGGCCACCGCGCTGCCGATCACGGCCGAGTAGGGGAACTCCCAGTCCTCGAAGCGCGCGGCGGTCTCGACCGGGCGGTAGCGTCCCGGCTCGACCCAGCGGGCGCCGTACATGTCGATGAACAGCGGCTCGTAGCCGGCGCGCAGGACCCGGTCGGAGACGTACAGGAAGCCGGAGCCGCGCGGGCCGCGCAGGAACTTGCGGCACGTGGCGGTGAGCAGGTCGCAGCCGATCTCCTCGACGTCGATCTCGTACTGGCCGACCGTCTGGCAGGCGTCCACGAGATACAGCAGCTCCAGCTCGCGGCAGTGGCGGCCGATCTCGGCGACCGGCTGGACCAGGCCGGAGTTGGTGGGCACGTGGGTCACGGCGACCAGCCGGGGCCGCCGCTCGCGCATGAGCGCGGCCATCGCCTCGACGTCGACGCCGCTGCCGTCGGCGTGGTCCGGGGCGTGCACGATCTCGACGCCGAACCTCTTGCGCAGCGACAGGAAGGCGATCTGGTTGGAGATGAAGTCGTTGCGGGTGGTGAGGATGACGTCGCCGCGCTCGAACGGGATGGCGGACAGCGCCCTGGTGTAGGCGTCGGTCGCGCTCCCGGCGAAGGCGATGTTCTCGGGGGAGCAGTTGAGGAGCCCGGCCGTCGCGGCGTAGAAGTCGCGGACCTCCTCCTGCCGCGCCGCGGCCGCCTCGTATCCGCCGATGGCCGCTTCCAGTCGCAGGTGGGCGAGCATCGCCTCCAGCACCGGGCTGGCCAGCAGGCCGCAGCCGGCGTTGTTGAAGTGCACCACCGATTCGCAGCCCGGGGTGTCGGCGCGAAGGGACCGAAGCGTTTCCGGGGAGAAGGGGAAAGCGTTACTCTTGTCTCTCATGTCCGAGAGTAACATTACTGACTCTCTCGTCACGAGCCTGCGGGCGGAGATCGCCGGGCTGGCCGCGGGCGACCGGCTGCCCAGCGCCCGTGACCTGGTGCGCCGTCACGGGGTGAGCCCGGTGACGGTGACGCGGGCCTTCGCCCTGCTGGCCGCCGAGGGGGCGGTGGTGACCCGGCCGGGCAGCGGCACCTTCGTCGCGGCGCGCCGCGACCGGTCCGCCGACTGCGTGGGGGACACCTCCTGGCAGACGGTCGTGCTCGCGGACCGCAGCATGCCCGCGCTGACGGCGGGCGAGCTGCTCGGCCCGCCGCCCGGCGCCATCACGATGGCGGGCGGCTACCTGCACGGCTCCCTGCAGCCCGTCAAGGCGCTGGCCGCCGCCCTGGCTCGCGCGGCCCGCCGCCCGGACGCGTGGGAGCGCGCGCCGGTGGCCGGCCTGACCCCGTTGCGTACGATCTTCGCCAGGCAGGCCGGCGGCGACGTCGGCCCCGACGACGTGCTGATCACCAGCGGCGGGCAGAGCGCCCTCTCCATGGTGTTCCGTGCCATTGCCGCGCCCGGCAGCCCGATCCTGGTCGAATCGCCCACCTATCCGGGCGCGCTGGTGGCCGCCCGCGCGGCGGGCCTGCGTCCCGTGCCCGTGCCCCTGGACGGCGACGGCCTCCGGCCCGACCTGCTGGCCGACGCCTTCGCCACGACCGGGGCCCGGCTGCTGTACTGCCAGCCGACCTTCCACAACCCGACCGGCGCCGTCCTGTCGTCCGAGCGTCGCCGGCAGGTGGTTGACGTGGCCCGCGCGGCCGGCGCGTTCCTGGTCGAGGACGACTTCGCGCGCCACCTCGGGCACGGCGCGCCGGTGCCCCGCGCGCTCGTCGCCGACGACCGCGACGGCACCGTGGTCCACGTGACCTCCCTGACCAAGCCCGCCTCGCCCAGCCTGCGCATCGGCGCGGTCATCGCCAGGGGCCCGGTGATGGAACGGCTGCGCGCGATGCGGCGGGTGGACGACTTCTTCATCGCGCGTCCCCTCCAGGAGGCGGCCGTCGAACTGCTCAGCACCCCGGCCTGGGACCGGCACCTGCGCGCCCTGGCCCACGCGTTGCGCGAACGCTGCGCCGCGCTGGTCACCGCGCTGGCCCGCGAGGTCCCCGGCTGGGTGCCCGGGCACGTCCCCACCGGAGGGCTGCACCTGTGGGTGCGGATGAGCGGGGGCCACGACCACGCCGCCGTCGAGGCGGCGCGGGCGCGGGGCGTGGTCATCAGCGCGGGCCGCGACTACTTCGCCGCGGAGGCTCCGGGCGGCTACCTGCGGCTCGGCTTCGCGGCGGCCGCCGACGTCGCCGAGCTGGTCGAGGGTGTGCGGCGGCTCGGCGGGCCGCCGCGTTCCCTCACTGGGTGAGCGTCCATCCGTTGATGTAGCCCTTGTCGCCGGATGTGACATCCTCTACGCGGAGTTTCCAGCTGCCGCTGGCCGGTGAGGTGCTGGCATTGACGTGATAGGTCTCGTTCAGGACGTCGGCGTCGTCCTTGGGGGCCGGTGCCCGTAACGGGTAGACCTTGCCGTCCGGGGCGACCAGGTCGAGCTTGAGGTCGCCGCGCCAGGTGTGGTTGATCTCGACGTAGACGGTCACGTTGGAGGGGGCGTTGCCGGGGAGCCAGCCGACCACGATCCGGGATTCCGCGCTGCCGGGGTCGGGGATGGGGACGTCGTCCCAGGCGCCGAAGCAGGGCAGCCTGATGGTCCAGCTGTCGATGTAGCCGGTGTCGAGCCATTCGACGTCCTGGGCGCGCAGCTTCCAGGTGCCCTTCACCGGGGAGGCGCTGGCGTTGACGTGATAGGTCTCGTGGATGATGTCGGCGCTGTCGTTGGGGGCGGGCGCCCGCAGCGGGTAGACCTTCCCGTCCGGGGCGATCAGGTCGGCCTTCACCTCGCCGCGCCAGGTGTGGTGGATGTCGATGTAGACCTCGATGTTGGCGGGCGCGCTGCCGATGAGGTCGTTCACCACGATCTTCGACTCCACGTAGCCGTGGTCGGGGATGGCGTAGTCGGTCCCGTTGGTGTAGTTGGGCAGCGGCCAGGGGTCGGCGTCGGGGTCCGGGGTGGGGTTGGTGCTGCCGAGGACGGCGGTGTCGAGCTGGATGCGGGAGGTGGTGGCGCCGGTGTAGGTGATGGCCTTGCCGGTGGTCTTCAGGGTGGTCACCAGCTGGGAGACGGCGGTGGTGGGCTGGGCCTGGCGCATCACGGCCAGGGCGCCCGTGACGTGGGGGGCGGCCATGGAGGTGCCGCTCATGGAGGCGTACTTGTTGCCGGGGATGGAGGAGACGATGTCGGTGCCCGGGGCGAACAGGTCCAGCAGGGGGCCGCGGTTGCTGAACGTGGACGGGGTGTCCTGGTCGGTGGTGCTGCCGACGGCGATGGCCGAGGAGACGCAGGCCGGCGCGCTGATGGCGTCGCCGTAGCCGTTGTTGCCGGAGGCGATGACGGTGGCCACGCCGGCCGCCAGGAGGGCGTCGATGGCGGGCTTGCGGGGGTCGGTGTCGCAGGCGGCGGTGTAGCGGCCGCTGCCGAGGCTGAGGTTGGCGGCCACGATGGGGGTGCCGCCCTCCTGCAGCTCCAGGACCTTCTCCAGGCCGGCGATCTGGGCGCTGGTGAAGCTGAGCACGCAGGGAGCCGCGCCGGCGCCGCAGAAGTCCTCGGAGCTGAACTTGCTGAAGACCTGGACGGCGACGATCTCGGCGGCGGGGGCGACGCCGGCGGGCGGGGCTCCGGTGACGTTCTGGCCGTTGCCGACGGCGATGCCGGCCACGTGGGTGCCGTGGTCGCAGTCGAGGGCGGCGTCGGCGCAGGGGCCGGTGTCGGTGTCGGCCGCGCCGGGTCCTTCCTGCTCGGCGTTGCCGTCGGGGCACAGGCTGGTGGCCGAGTAGTCGGCGTCGATGGGGGAGAAGCAGGCCTCGTCGAGGACGCGGCTGCCCAGGAAGGGGTGGTTGGCGGCGACGCCGGTGTCCAGGATGGCGACGACGCTGCCGGCGCCGGTCATGCCCGCGGCGCGGGTGCGGTCCCCGCCGATCAGGGGGATGCTCTGGGCCAGCACCGGGGGTACGGGCTTGTCCTCGGTGACGCTGACGACGTTGGCGAGCTTGGACAGGCGGTCCACGGCCGCCGCGTCCACGCGCAGGGTGACCATGGGGAAGCGGGAGGAGGTCTGCAGGACCTGGCCGTTGGCGGAGGCGTCGGGCAGGTCGGTCCGGGACTTGGTGACCACGTTCACCCTGAGCTTGCCGCCGGCGGCCAGCTTGGTGCGCAGCTCGGGCTCCACCGTCGGTGCTGCCGCAGCGGCCTGCTGGGTGGCCTGCCGGGTGGTCTGCTGCTCCAGGGGCGCTGAGGCCGCGTGGGCCGGCACGCTCACGAACGCTGTGGCCGCCATCGCCGCGATGACGCAAGATAAGAGCGGAAATTTCATGACATATCGCGCCTTACGTGAAGAGTTCCATGGTGACGACGCCGACATGAGGGGGTGGCCGGACGGCGATCGATCCCGCCGCCCGGCCCGTGGGGTCACAGCGTGTGGTTACGTCGCGTTCGCGCCGTTCTTGGGGTTGCCCTTGACCCGGACGAAGCCCCAGTAGACGAAGGCGATCCGCCGGCAGGCCCCGCGTACCAGGATGAAGTAGCCGCCGCACACCTTGTCGCGCAGCGTGATGTAGAACCTGTTGTCCACGTCGGCCTTGCGGCTGCGGTCGAGGTAGTACTTGTACTTCTTGTACGTGTTGCCGATCAGCCCGTACCCGTAGTCGTGCGAGTCACAGGCCGGCCGGTAGTCGAAGCCGCTGGGGCGATCCGGAGACTGCGTGCAGTGGTCGTGGTTGATGCCCATGACCTTGAAGCCGCTGGCGGTACGCTTCCAGCTCGGGCTGTGCCAGCCGTAGTGCGCGGCGTAGGAGATGCAGCCGATCTTGGTCCACCACATCCAGTCCTTGGCCGTGGGGCAGTACTTCGGATAGGCCTGCGTGCCGTCGATGCCGCCCGGGATGAAGTCGCCCGGTGGCGGCTCCGGGGTCACGGGGCTGGGGATCCCTCCCGAGCCCTCGATCGGCGTGTCGGCGGTCGGCCGGTCGGCGTCGACGGAGGTCACCTGGGGGACCGCGGTGCCCGCCGGGAAGCTCAGCTGCCACGCGCCGTTGCTGCGCGAGTCGATCGACGTCAGGCGGCCGATCTGGTCGTAGGCGTAGGTCGCCTGGGTGGTGCCGTCGCTGGGATCGGAGACCGTGCGCAGCAGCCCGGACAGGTCGTACGCGTAGCGCGCCGCCGTCTGCGGCGCCTCGGCGCCGAGGGTGACCGTGATCTCCTTGAGCCGGCCCGCGAAGTCGCCGAGCGTGGAGGTGCCGGCCGTGGTCGACGTGGCGTAGGTGAACGCGAGGGTCGTCTCGGGGACTTCGGTCCCTGCCGGTTCCTTGATGGTGCTGATGCGGCCCTGGGGGTCGTAGCCGACCGTCGACTTGCCGTACGCGGCGGTGCCGACGCTGGTCACCCGCCAGGTGTCGGTGCTCTGCAGGCCCGCCGGCTGCGCCCAGGTGTAGGTGAACTTGAGATCGGCCGCGCTGACCGGGTTGCCGCTGGAGTCGGTGAAGGTGTCGTCACCGGCGTCCTGGGTGCCCGGATCCACCGTGATCGCCTCGGACATCGTGGTACGCATCGCTCCGGCGGTCGCGTCCCACTTGGTCGTCTCGGTGAGCTTGGCGCCGGTGGCGTCCTCGTAGGTGTTGATGCCGCCGCCGCCAGGCAGCGAGACGCTGCTCTTCAGGTCGTAGCGGGTCGAACCGCCTTCTTCCAGGTCCGTGACGACGATGGCGCCGTTCTGGACCTCCAGCTTCCGGTTGATCGCCCCGCCGAGGAACTCCCCTTGCCATCCGGGCCCGAAGACGGCCAGCTCGGGGCGGGTGGCGGGGGCCGACTGCGGTCGAGCGAGATCACCGTTGGCGGCGGCCACGCCGTGCCGGCGGCCGATCGCGGCGAAGGACACGTCCGATTCGGCGATCTTGAAGGTGGCGGAGTCGGCGAAGTACTGGCCGGGGCCGACCTCCTGGACCTCGGCCGGGGGTGGCTCGGCGACGGTGGAGGCGGAGGCTTCGGGAGAGAGGAAGGGGATCAGCACCGTCGAAAGGGCGACGGCGGTCGTTAATCGGCGCAATTGAGCCTCCGGGGTGCGGGGTGAGTGATTTGATCACCTGGACAGTAGATGATCTGAATTCACTCGACAAGGGCCTGGACAGCCATTCGGATCGGTGCTCAAATCGCATTCGGAGTCGCGCCCTTCGCGCCCTTCCGTAAGCGGTGACGCGTTCGACGAACCGCATTTCCAAGCACCGCTGGCGCTTACGTAACCCCTGGTCACGCTGGCAGTTCTGGTAAATTTATGCCGCCCTTATCGGGTCTCTGATGAAGATCGACCGATGCCCTGTGAAATTTATATGGCGATAATGTAGCGAACTTATGGCGGTCGCGCCGACCATTATTCGCGGGGGATTGTCGATGGCGGTCAAGTCTGCTTCGGCACCGGGGCCGGCGGGCGGTGTGAATGGCGTATGCGTGACGCGATCTCGGTGTGGTGGCGGGCGTCGGCCTTGTCGGGCGCGGTGATGCGTGGCGCGTCGACCTTGCTGGCCGCCGTGATGCGCGGCGCGTCGATCTCGTGGAGACGGTCCCGCTGGGTGAGACGGTGCCGTCCGCGCTCCCGGGATGCGTTGCTGAGGGCGGGCCTGATGGATGACCTCGTGGGGATCTGGTGGCCGCGGGCGATGGCTGATCAGCGCACCAGCCACCGGACCTGCGAGCCCTTCCCGCGTACACCCCGGCCGAGGTGCGGCCTGCGCTGCTCCGGCCGGTGCGTGCTCGGCGTCGCCGCAGGTCCAGGAGCTATGAGGCGGCCTCGTGGAAGAAGGCGCGGGCGGCGAAGCCGATCCACTCCGGACGTTCCCAGGTGGTCCAGCGGGCGCGGGCGGCCTGGTCGATCGCCGCCGCGGTCTCGTCCTCGGAGGCGCCGGAGGCGCGCAGGCCGGCGGCCTCGGCGCGGACGTAGGCGAGGTAGTCGCGGACGTCGTGGAGCAGGGAGGCGTCGGTCACCTCGCCGTGGCCGGGGACGACGACCTCGGGGGAGAGGGCGATGAGCCGGTCGAGGACGTCGATCCAGCGGGTGCCGTCGACATCGACGTCATGGGGCGGGAGGTACGGGGTGATCGGGAAGATGCGGGTCTCGAACAGGTCGCCGCCGAAGAGGACGCGGTCGTCGACGAGGACGATCTGGTCGGAGGCGGTGTGCGCCGGGCCCGCGGTGCGCAGGATCGCGGTCCGGCCGCCGAGGTCGAGCTCCGCCTCGCCGTCGTAGACGAGGTCGGGGTCGACGAGGGTGACGTCCTGGAGCTCGGCCGCGACGGCGGGGCTCAGCCCCTTGAACATGTCGAGGTAGGCGGCGCCCTTGCGGCGCAGCTCGGCGCGCTGGGCGGCGTTGTAGACGATGGTCGCGGCCCCCTGGAAGGACTGCGCGCCGAAGCCGTGCTCGGGGTGGAAGTGGGTGACGGTCAGGTACAGGCGCCGGTCGCCGGCCAGGAGGCGGGCCTGTTCCAGGACGTGGGCGCCGTTGCGGGGGCCCATGCCGGTGTCGATCACCAGCGCGGCCCGTTCGCCCACGACGATGCCCACGTTCGGGACGAGCTCGACGCGGCCGTCCGGGATGACGTACACGCCGTCGGCCACCTCGACCGGCTCGCCCCGCACGATCGGCGGCGGGCTCTGCCGGACGTCCGGCACGACGCTCTGTCCGGCGGACGGCGAAGACGCGGTGGGGCACATGACCCACTCCAATCTGAACAGTGTTGAGATGGCTTTTCGCGCAGCGTAACACGGATCTGATCGGTGTTAAGATCGGTCCATGGCGAAGGGGCGTTATCACCACGGCGACCTGCGCGCCGCACTCCTGGACGCAGCCGAGGAGCTCGTGCGCGAACGCGGCGCCGACGGCTGGTCGCTACGCGAGGCCTCCGCCCGGGTCGGCGTCAGCCCCAGCGCCGCCTACCACCACTTCGCCTCGCGCGACGCGCTCGTCCGCGCCCTGTCCGAACGGATCCTCTCCCGCCTCGGCAACCGCCTGGCGCACGCCTGCGAACGGGCCGCCGACGAGACCACCGCCCCGAACGCCCGCGAACGGACCGCGGAGGAGGCCGCCGATCCGGACGCCTGCCAAAGGGCCGCCGGGCCGAGTGGTGCCGGGCCACGTGGTGCCGGATCGAGCGGTGCCGGATCGAGCGGTGCCGGATCGAGCGGTGCCGGGCCACGTGGTGCCGGGTCGGGTGGTGTCGGGTCGGGTGGTGTCGGGTCCCGGGCGCCCGGTGGAGGGGCGTTTGACCTCCAGCGCCGCCTGATCGCGCTCGGCCGCGACTACCTGCACTGGGCGGTCGAGGATCCCGCCGTGGCCCGCCTCGTCTTCGGTGCCGGCGCCACCGGTCCCGACTCCCGCGTCTCGCCCCACCCGCACGACGTCCTGACGGCCGAGCTCGACCGCCTCGCCGACCTCGGCGCCCTCCCGGCGGCGTCGCGCCCGGGGGCCGAGTTCGTGGTCTGGGCGCCCATCCACGGCCTCGCGGTCCTGCTGATCGACGGCCTGATCCGCGTCGACGACGCCCACGCCTTTGACCGCCAGGCCGAACGCGTCATCCGCGCCACCCTCAACGGCCTGTGTCAGGAGCCCGCCCCCTCCGAGGACTGGCCCGCCGTCCACACGACGCACACCGACCGCCGCCGGTCACACCTTGGCCAGGAAGGCGAACAGGTTGGCCCGGGTGCGGGCGACCTTCTCCGGCAGGCTGAGTGACTCCTCGACGACCCCGTCGCCCGCGGCTTTCTTCTTGCCACGCACGTACAGGGAACAGTCGAGGTCGGTGCACAGGTACTGCCCGACCGAGTTGCCCTGACGGCCGGCCTCGCCGGTCCGGCGCGCGGTCATCAGCGCGACGCCGCCGCTGGTGTGCATGGTCAGGCACAGCGAGCACATGCTGCGCGAGGTGAAGGCGCGCGAGGCGCCGGACGTCACCCGGAGCGCGACCCCGACGAGCGAGCCGTCGCGTTCGGCCACGAGGTAGGCGCGTTCGGGCGCGCCCGGATCTCGCCACCCGAGGAAGTCGAGGTCTTCCCAGGGGCTCTGCGCGAAGTCCTTGGGCAGGTTGAGGCGCTGGGTCTCGCCCTTGGAGCAGTTGATGAACGATGTGCGGATGTCCCGCTCGGTGACTGGTCTCATGGACGGCGAGGCTAGCTCTCCTTAAGAGTATTATGCAAATACTTAAAGGGTGTAAGAAAGGTGGGCGGATGGCACGGGCAGGCGTGACGGCGGAGCGGCTGACCAGCGCGGCGGCGGACCTGGCCGACGAGATCGGCTTCCAGAACGTGACGGTCTCGGCGCTCGCGCGCGGGTTCGGGGTCAAGCCCGCCGCCCTGTACGCGCACGTCAAGGACGCGCAGGACCTGCGGTTCAGGGTGCGGGAGCTGGCCCTGGGGGAGATGGCCGACAGGGTCGCCGCCGCGCTGGCCGGCCGGGCGGGCAAGGAGGCGCTGGTGGCCTTCGCCAACGCCTACCGGGACTACGCGAAGGAGCACCCGGGCAGGTACGCCGCAGCGCAGCTCGAACTCGACCCCGAGACGGCGGCCACCCGCGCGGCGGGCCGGCACTCGGAGCTGACGCGGGCGCTCCTGCGCGGCTACGGGCTGTCGGACCCCGACCAGACGGACGCGATACGGCTGCTGGGCGGCACCTTCCACGGATACGTGTCCCTGGAGACGACCGGCCGGTTCGCCACCCATCCGCGCAGCGCGGACGTGTCGTGGTCCAGAGCGCTGGACGCGCTGGACGTCCTGCTCAGAAACTGGCCGGAAGCCTGAACCTCTCTGTGGCCATCCTGTGGCGGATATATGGCTCCTGCGCCGAGTGTCATGCGAAGAGCAGTTCGCTGAAGGAGGCGGGAAAAGTGGCCGAAAGCGCCATCCTCATCGCCTTGGTGGTGCTGGCCGGCACCGTCATCCTGCGGCGGGACCTGGGGCGTCATCTGTCCCGCCGGCGTCGTCCACCCCGCGCCACGCCCGTGTTCTTGCCGCCTTGCTGCAGCCCGCTCATCGCTCGCCACCGCCCGCGAGAAGGCCGATCGGCCAGGTGCGCGTACGAACGGGTGCGCCGGCACGCCTGAGATCTGACAGTTCTACGCCGAGGAGCGGATTGGATCGGCCAGGCCCTGTCCGGTCTCGGGAGCCCAGATGACGATCGTCGCGGTGCTGTTCCAGTTCTGGGAGATGACCGGCACACCGCGTGGACCGGCGCCGTCGGCCTGTCGCAGGCGATCCCGTCCGCCGGGATCCTGGGGTGGTGGTCGCGCATTTCTGCTCAGGCGCTGTCGGAGGCCCGGCCTCGCGGGCGCAGGTAGTCGAGGATCATGGTGCCGACGGCGCGCCGGGCGCTGTGGCGGACGGCGGCGAGCGCGCCGGCGACGGTGGCCTGAACGGCGAGCGCGTCCACGTCCGCACGCACCGCGCCGGCCTGCTGGGCGCGGTGCAGCAGGGCGTCGACGGCACACCGGTCAAGAAGCCCGTTACTCCTAGAGTTCGGCCCCCACCGGGGGTGCGTCGTCGAAGTCCTTGTCCAGGGCGTCGGTCCACGAGGGCTTCGTCTCCTCGTACCCCTTGGCGTGCAGCCGGTAGAGCGTGGCGTACAGGCCGTCCAGGGCCATGAGCTCCGCGTGGCTGCCCAGCTCGCGGATCGTGCCGCCGTCCAGGACCACGATGAGGTCGGCGGTGCGTACGGTCGCGAACCTGTGCGAGACGAAGACCGTGATCGTGCCGTTCTCCGTCTGGCCGGCGGCGAGCTGGAAGCGCCGGAAGATCTCGTACTCGCTCGCTGGGTCGAGGCTGGCGGCCGGCTCGTCGAGGACGCGGAGGATCGGCGCGTCCCGCATGATCGACCGGGTCAGCGCGACCTTCTGCCACTGACCGCCCGACAGGTCGGTGCCGCCCGGGAACGCGGGGCCGAGCTGGGTCCGCAGGCCATGGGGGAGCAGGCCGGGCAGGGCGGAGGCGCCCGCGCGGTCGAGGGCGTCCATGACGGCGGGCTCGTCGTCGATGCGGGGCAGGTCGCCGATGCCGGCCGACTCCTGCAGCAGGAACTCCAGGCGGCAGAAGTCCTGGAAGCACGCCGTCACCCGGTCGCGCCAGGCCTGGACGTCGTAGTCGGCCAGGTCGCTCCCGCCGTACGTGATCCGGCCCGCGGTGGGGTCGTACAGCCGGCACAGCAGCTTGACCAGCGTCGTCTTGCCCGCGCCGTTCTCGCCCACCACGGCCACGGTACGGCCGGCGGGAAGCCGCAGCGACACGTCCCGCAACACCGGCCGGGCGGCGTCCGGATAGCTGAAGGAGACGTTCTCCAGGACGAGGTCCGAGCCGGCGGCGGGCGCGGGGGCGCCCGCCTCCCGCGGCCGGATGCGGGCCCTGGCGTGGTCGTCCAGCCACAGGTAGTAGCCCATGGCGCGCAGCGTCTTCTGCATCCAGGAGAGCATCTGGATCAACCCGGAGACGCTGCCGGTCAGCTGCCCGCCCAGCGCGATGGTGAGGACGACGTCACCGGGGCTCGCCTGGCCCCGCAGCGCCGCCGTGACGACGAGGTAGAGCGCGCCGGCGAAGCCCGCCCCGAAGATCAGCCAGCCGACGGAGGTCCACATGCCCGTACGGACCTCCGCCTGCCGCCGGGGCCTGTCGACCTGCTCCCACAGGGCGCGGTGGCGGGCGGCGATCTCCTCCTGCAGGCCGAAGACCCGCAGCTCCTTGGCCGCGCCCGGGGAGCAGGCGGTCGTGAACAGCCCCTGCCGCAGCCGCGCCGGCGCCACGGTCGTCTCCTCCGCCCTGGCGGTGGCCCGCTCGCCGCGCCGGACGGCGAGCACCGTGGGAAGGGCCAGCAACAGCAGGAGCAGGAACTCCGGGCGGACGCTCATCAGCAGCGCGACGGTGGAGCCGAAGGCGACGAGCGCCCGCAGGTTCTCCACCAGGGCGCCGAAGGCCGAGCCGAGCGAGGTGCGGTGGCTGCGGAGCAGTTCGAGCTGGTCCTGATAGGGCGGGTACTCGTGGTGGTCCAGGTGGGGCAGGCCGCTGGTCATCGCCATGATGCGCTGGTCGAGCAGGAGCCCGACCCGCTGCTGCAACCGGATGCGAAGGTCCGCGGCGACCGTGCCCGCGAGCTGGCCGGCGACGAGCGCGCCCGCCAGGATGAGGGCGGCGGTCAGCATGCCGGGCAGGTCCGCCTCGACCGCCGAGTTCACCATGCGCTGCAGGCCGACCGCCGTCACGGCGGCGACCGCGCCGACCACCGGCGCGAGCCCGAGGACGAGGGCGGCCCGGGGGGCGTCGGCCTTGAAGGCGGCCCCGACCAGCAGGGCCATGGCCCGGACCGCGACGCGCGGGGAGGTTCGGTCAGACATGGCGGGCCTCCCTGAACGGCGCGCTCTGCAGGGTGAACAGGTGGGCGTACCGCCCGTCGAGTGCCATCAGCTCCTCGTGCGAGCCGTACTCGATGACCTCGCCGCCGTCGATCACGCAGATCCGGTCCGCCAGCCGTACCGTGGCGAACCGGTGCGACACCAGGATCGTGGTGAGCCCGCGAGTGATCTCCAGGAAGTGCTCGTAGATCTGGGCCTCCGCGCGTACGTCGAGGTTGGCGGTCGGCTCGTCGAGGACGAGCACGCGGGCGCCGTGCTCGACCGCGAACAGCGCGCGGGCCAGCGCGACGCGCTGCCACTGGCCGCCGGACAGGTCGGTGCCGCCCTCGAACCTGCGGCTGAGCGGGGTGTCCCACCCCGCCGGGAGCCTGGGCAGGAAGTCGTTGAGGCCGGAGAGCTTGGCGGCACGGTCGAACGCGCCGTTGGAGCGGTCGGCGTCGAGCCGCCCGAATCCGACGTTGTCCCGCAGGGACAGCTCGTAGCGGACGAAGTCCTGGAAGACGATCGCCAGCTGGCGGCGCCAGGCGAGCGGGTCGAGGGTACGCAGGTCCACGCCGTCGACCGTGATCCGGCCGGAGACGGGGTCGTAGAGCCGGGCCAGCAACTTGATCAGCGTGCTCTTGCCCGCGCCGTTCATCCCGACGATCGCCAGTGACGAACCGGCCGGGATGCTCAGGTCCAGGCCCTTCAGGACCGGACGGTCGGGGTAGCCGAACCGTACGTCCTCGAACCGGATCTCCTGCGCGGGCAGCCGCTCGTCCGGCGCGGTGGTGCCCGGCCGGCTCAGCTCGGCCTCCACCCCGAGGCGGCCGACCGCCAGGGCGTGCGGCACGGCGGCGCTCGCCTGGGCCAGCATCCACTGGATGTCCCCGATCCAGCCCAGCGCGCCCATGGCCGCGATGGCCTGCAGGGCGACGGTGATCGGCTCCACACCGAGCCGCCCGCCCGACACGGCGAAGGCCAGGTAAGCGAACACGGCGGCATGCGAGAGCGCCAGCAGGGCCGGGCCCGCCACCCTGCTGGGCAGCCGGCCGGACCCGGCCAGCGCGTCCATGCCGGCGAGCCAGGCGCGGGTGAAGCGGTCGTGCAGCCAGTCCTGGAAGCCGAAGACCCTGACCTCCTTGGCCGCGGCGTCGCCGATCGCGAGATCCCGGGCGTAGGCGGCCTGCCGGAGCGCGGGCATCGACTCTTCCTCGGCGTCCACGGCCTTCCTGACCTCGCGCAGCCGCCATCGGGACAGCGTGATCCAGGCGGCGGCCAGCGGCAGCGGCAGCCACCATTCGACGGTGGCGAGCAGGATCGCCGCGGCGAGCCCGTTCAACCGGCTGGACGCGAGCCGCGCGAGCGACGTCACGGCGTCGCCGGGCGGGTAGCCTGTCGCCAGTCCCTGCGCGAGCTGGATGCGGTCGGCGATGGCGGGATCGCTGAGATGACCGATGCCGACCGGCCGGAGCGCTCCTTCGAGGGTCGTCTGGCCGAGCGTCGCGTTGAGCCGTCGCGCCAGCTCGCCGGAGATCATCCCCAGGACGGGCGTGAGGGCCAGCCGCGCCACGAAGACGGCGATGAAGACGGCCAGATCCAGCGCGAGGCCCGCGTCACCGGCCGCCCGGCTTGCCACGTCTGCGACGACGGCGGCGCCGGCCAGCATGAACCCGCTGGACAGCAGGGCCTGCAGCAGCACGACGGCGGTCAGGGCAACGGTCAGCGGGAGCGAGACGCGCGGCAGGAGGCGGATCACCTCCAGCACGCCGCTCGCGCGGCGACCGGGGGTCACCTCAGTCCCAGTGAGGCCAGCCATCGCCGGTCACCTCCGCTCCTCGTCAGCAGCGCGGACAGCACCCCGGGTGCGCCCATCAGTAATGACCAGCCGGTCTCCGCGAGCGCGGCGGGCTCGTCGAGGTGGCCCATGAGGTGGTCCGTCAGGTGATCCGCGAGCTTCGCCGCCTCCGGCAGCCCGGCGCACCGGGCGAAGGAGTCGAACACGAGCATCAGTCCGGCGGCCCCGTGGCAGATGCCCAGACCGTCCAGATAAAGGTCATCGTCGTACGCCGCCAGGAACGATCGTGCCGACTCCAGGGCGAAGGCGCCCAGGTCGTCGTCGCCGAGCACGCGTGCGGCTTCCCACAGCGTCCAGGCGTTGCCGGGACAGCCGTAGCACCAGGCCTGCCGCCGCCCGTTTCCCTTGGGCGCGCGGTGGCCGTCCAGCCGGGTGGTCCCGAACGGCCAGGTGATCACTCCTCTGTCGTCGACGTAGGATTCGGCCACCAGCCGGCCCGCGAGCCGGCGCAGCAGGCCGTCCAGCTCCTCGCTCAGCCCGTCGGCGTCGGCGGCGGCGCGCAGGGCGGTCACGATGCCGGGCAGCCCGTGGGCCAGGCCCAGATTGATGCGGTCGACGTTCCAGCCGCGCAGCTTCTCGCCCTGGTACTGGCCCACCCGCAACCTGGACAGTGCCTCGTCCTCGCAGAGCAGTGCCAGCCGGGCGATCAGCGGCGCCCGGCCCGCGGCGTCGATGCCGGGATCGATGGCGAACGCCACGAGGACACCCGCCGGGCCCACGATGAGGTCGTAGTCCTCCCACCCGACGTTCGTGGTCCGCCAGCGCGGGGCGGCCACGTACTCGATGAGCCTGGCCCGCTGTTTCGCCAGCGGCTCGTTCAGCCGCGGCCAGACTGTGGCGGCGATCCGCAGGCCGAACATCCTGGACGACGCGCCGCCGCCGAAAAGGCCCGGATGGTAGTGAGGGCTGCGGAAGTCGCGCAGCCACGTGACCACGGCGCGGGAGGCGGCTGACTCGTCCGGCGGACGGGTCTGACCGGCGACCAGCGCGGCGAGGATGGCCGGTCCGGAGTCCGGCCTGTTCTGCGCCGGCTCGGCCGGCACGGCGTATTCCCGAAGGAGTGTCTCGGCGACCGCCTGCACGGCGGCTCGTTCGAGCACGTGGGTCGATGTCACGACGATGCCCTTTCAGCGGAGGCCGGCTCACGTGTGGATCGCCAAGGACGCCGCCTGTCGCGGCGCCCCTGGCGATCGCGCTTCAGCAGGTCGCGGTTCAGCAGGTCGCGGTGCAGCCGCCGCTGCACGGGTCGGTGAACGCGGGGTCCGAAATGCTGTGGACCTCGAGCTCGTCGACCAGTTCCTCGACGTCGTCCTGGGGCTCGGGGAGGTCCTGGGGCTCGGGGGTGGTGTTCTCGGACATGGCTGGCCACCTTTCTGTCTTGTCTTGACGGGGTGTTTCGGGCATCCGGCCGGTCACGTCGTTCCGGCCGAAATCTGGGCAGCGGCGACCGCCAGCGCTGTGGGCGGCACCGCGTGGGGCAGTCGAACGGCGACCTCCGCGGCCACGCGCTCGCTACCGTGGTCCGACACGCTCAGCTCGTCGGCCGCGGGCAACATCTCCGTGACGGTGAGCTCGTCCCCGGCCGCGAGCTCCTTGAGGGCCTGCTCGAACACCCGGACCGCGCGCAGGCTCTCCAGGTCGCAGGCCAGCGGCCGGTATCCGGACGGGCCGGCGACGAACACCCACCGGGGCAGCCCGAGCCGGTCCCGCAGCCTGGTGAGCGCCCGGAGCCCGGCCAGGTCCCCGCCGCCGGCCAAATCCAGCCGATCGGCGGGGATCCGCCACTGGGCGGCGGAGACCACCAGCGATCCGGCCACGGTGATCCGGGGGACGAAGGACCGTCCCGGGAACGCGGTGAGCGAGCAGCGCAACCGGCGGTACCGGGGGGCATGCTGCTGGGAGTCGGCGCACAGGATCCGGGTCAGCACGCTCCACGGCGTCAGGGGGCTGCGCGTCGCATGGGTGCAGATCCGTACGGGCCGGCCGGCGTGGGAGATCACGACCCGATCCGCCTCGCGATGCGCGGTGAGCTCTCCCAGCGGCAGGTACCGCGCCGCCCGCCATGTCGTGCCGTAATGGCCGGGGTCGGGGTCGCCGGTCCAGAGGGAGGTGTATCTCGGCCTGCGGATCGCGTTGGCAGCCTGCGGTACCAGCGGCGGAATCAGCAGCTCAACCGACGGTACGCCACTGATTCGGTCGAGTTCTGCGAGGAACGCCCGGTAGGCGTCGGCGGCCGGCACCGTCCCGTGCAGCCGCCGCAGCGTCTCGACGAAGCGCGCGTCGAGGACCGCCGCCGGGCCGGCGTTGTCCAGCACCCACCCGCCGCCGGGGAGCGGGCGGACCACGCAGTCGACCGGCCAGGTGATCGGGGCGTCCGATGCTCCGACGGCGTCGAGCATCGCCGGGGTGAGGTCGATGACGGGTGCCGCATCCGGCGAGGCGGCCATCAGGTCCAGGAGCCGCGCGTAGCCGGAGCCGGGGCGGTGCGCCGGGGGCCAGGCGTTCTGCGGGAGAGCGTGGCGGCTCAGCTCTCCCTCCTCGGTCCGGGCCGCCAGCTCCTCGGCGAACACGTCCATGACGGGGCGCGGTCGCGGGCCGATCCGTTCCCGCAGCCTGTCCTCCGGGGTGGGCTCGTCCTCGCCGATCAGCAGGCCGAGCCGGCGGTACTGCTCGAAGGCCCGCTGCAAGGTCGCCAGGTCGGCGGTGAAGGCGCCCTCGGCACGCCGGTACACATCGACGAACCCGGCACCGGCGTCGGAGGCGGTCGATCCGGAGGTCTTCTCCCACCGGCCGCGCCGCTGCCTCAGCGGCGCCGAGACCTCGAGCACGCCGAGCCGGACGAGCTTGCCGACGAGCCCCGGAGGCGAGCCGGGCTCCAGCGCGGACACCGGGCGGACGCCGGACCGCAGGGTCTCGACGATGCGGTCGAGCGCGGGGCTGCGCCGCAGCCGGTAGGCGAGCAGGTTGGGCGTGGCGGCGGCCGGATCGACCGTCCAGACCGCGAGGCGGTCGCCTTCCGCCCGGTGCAGCGGGGTCATCGACAGCCGGAGCTCCGGGCCCAGCCGGTCCGCGGCCGACGCGGCCAGCTCCGCCCTCCTGGCGTGGACGTTCTCCGTCCACTCGACCGCGACCTGGCCGTTCACCGAGAGCCCGGACGAGTGCCGGTCCGCCACGGGGACGAGCGACACCTGGCCCAGCCAGGTCCGCGGCGTGGTCTTGACCGCGCCCCGGGCGATCATCCGCCAGAGGTAGTCGCTGCGCCTGCGCAGCTTCTTGGAGGTCCACGGCTCGCCGCCGGCCAGCCGCCGCTCGATGTCCGCGACCACGTCCGAGGTCAGGCAGGCCCGGCCGCCGGGCACCGTGCCGAGCAGGTGCCACGGCGCCGCCAGCAGGCGGTCGTGCTCCTTCGCGACCTGGGCCTCGGCCTGCTCCTCCAGCCGCAGGAGCTCGGCGGACAGCGAGGTCACGCGGTCCAGGTGGGCGGTCAGGTCCGCGGTCGCCACGATCTCGCGCAGGCGGCGGGCCTGGTCGGCGGTGAGGGCCTGTCCCTGGTGCAGGCGGCGCCGTGCGGCGAGGACCGCCCGCCGTGCCGCGGCCGGCAGCTCCGGCCTCGGCACCACCTCGTCCCCGAGCCGTCCGGCGAGGCCGGACGCCTCCCGGAGGTGGTCGTCATGGATGTGGTTCAGCGCGCGTACGCAGGCGAACAGGTCGGGGGAGGAGGCCGCCAGCCAGAGCCGGATGGGCAGCCCCGCGACGCGGAGCACGGCCGATTCGCTCATCGTGGTCATCGCGCGTCACCCTCTTCACGGGCCAGCAGCGCCTCGGCGATCAGGGCCTGCCGCACCGACGGCAGGTTCGCCCGGTTCCAGTGGAAGATGACCAGGTACGAGGCCACCGCGCGCGGCCCCATGGCGGCCGATCCGCTCTCGAAGTAGTCGCGGAACCAGCGCTCGCCCTCCTGCCGGACGACCTGCCGGTAGTCCTCGGCGAGGTCCGCCGCCTCGGGGGACAGCTTCGCGGCCAGCGCGGCCGGCGACGGCCAGACCTCCCGCAGCGCCGCGGCCAGCCGCGCGAGCCGCGGATCCGCGACGGCGGCCGCGGCGAGGGGGCGGTGCCGTCGCACCCGTTCCCAGACCCCGAGGTCCTCCCAGCCCACGATCTCCAGCGCGCCGAACAGCGACCGGAGCAGCAGCAGCGACATCGCCCACGAGGGGCCCGGGCGGTGACCGGCCAGGCGGAGCCGGTGGTAGTCGAGCCAGGCCAGCGAGTCGGCGGTGAAGACCCGGTGGACGCTGCGCATCGACTCCGGCCCGCCGAACAGGTACGTCTCCGGCTCGTACACGCCGGGACGCCAGTCGGCGAGCACGCCGTCTCTCCGCCAGGCGGTCAGCCGGTCGCGCACCAGTGGGTCGAGCTCGGGCGAGGCCGGCCGGAACCGGATGCGCAGGCCGGGGGGTTTGTGCATGAAGAAGAAGTCGCGGGCCAGCCCGTCGCGGACGGCCTGCCGGGCGGTCACGGCCAGCTCCGCGTAGAGGTCGCCGGACCGCTCCCGGATCGGCGTGAGGCCGAACTGGAGCCAGCGCTCCGCCGTGTCCTCCAGGACCACCCCTGGCAGTACCTCGGATTCCGCCGACCGCTTCATTCGCCCACCTCCTCGGTGCCGTCTCTACGATCGTCAGGGGCGGGCTTCAGAGTCGGTTCATAGTCGGCTCATACGAGCGCGTCGATCGTTCGCAGGGCTCTGACGTCGCGTTTCACCTCGGCGTCCGCCCGGGCGAGGCCGGCGACCCGCTCGACGAGCCCGCGGTCCCGGCAGCGGGCCGCCAGCCGCAGCGACACGAGCAGGGGCGTGATCCTGGCGCCCGCCCCGTGTACCCCGTCGAGCCGGGCGCCGGCGCGGGCCACGTGCCCGGCGGCCGCGTCCGGGCGGCCCTCGCGGAGCGCGGCGGCCGCGGCGGCCTGCTCGGTCAGGACCTCGATATCCCAGCTGCCGGCGCTCTGCGCACCGGACGGGCCCGTGTCGGGCGGGCCGTCCGCGATCTGTGCGCCGGGTGGGCCGTCCCCGTTCCGCGCGCCGGGCGGGCCGTACCCGCCGAACGTCGCGTGCCAGAGCCTGGCCGACTGCGCGCCCGCGCTGAACCCGATCGCGTCGAACCGCCGGATGGCGCGGTCCAGGGCCTGCCCGGCGCCGTCGTGGTCGCCGTGCCGCTCCGCGAGGGTCGCGCGGAACATGTCGAGCCCCGCCAGGCCGGGCTGGTGCCCGATCCCGGCCAGGATGGACCGGCCCTCGTCGAGCAGGTTCGTGGCGGCGGCCGAGTCGCACGTCATGTCCGCGAGCAGGGCCGCCGGGCAGCCGACGGCCGCGCGTACCGTGTGGGCGTCCTTGAGCTCGGCGTGCAGCTGCGCGCAGATCGCCGTGGCCGCCGGGGCGGGGGTGTCGCCGTAGGCGAGGCAGAGCGCCAGGTTGCCGTAGATCTCGGTGGCGCCGAAGCACCAGCGCGCCCGCCGCGCGTGCCCGAACGCCTCGTGCAGCACGCCTTCGGCCGTCACGTAGTCGCCGTCCTCCATGTGCCCGATGCCTTCGAGCAGCAGCACCCTGGCGTACGCCGCCGGGTCGTCGGCCCGGTAGGCCAGCTCGCGCGCCTGGCCGATCAGGGACCGGTGCCATCGCCCGGTCATCGTGGAGCGGGCCACCGCCTCGTTGAGGGTGAGCTGCACCGCGGCCGCCAGGTTGCCGCCGGTGTCCCAGCGCTTCCTGGCCTCCGCGATCCGGGCCAGGGTCTCGTCGGCCCTCCCGGCGGCGGCCGTGGCGTACGTCTCGACGGCCGCGATCTCCAGTTCGAGGCCGGGCAGGCCGGCGTCGAGCCCGGCGACCTGGCTCGCGGTCTGCAGCGCCATCGACAGGTCGCCGCGCGAGACCGCGAACTGGGCGGCGGCACACAGGGCACGCGCCGCGCGGGCGGCGGCGTGCCGCTCCTCCGGCCCGCCCGGGCGCAGTTCGAGCCAGGCGGCGTGCGCGCGCCCGGCGTTCAGGGCGCACAGCTCGATCTCCGACGGATGGCGGTCGACGCGGGCCTCGGCCAGGTCCGCAACCTGGGCGTGCACGTGGGCGCGGTCGGCGAGTGGCAGTCTGCCGTACGCGACCTCGGCGACGACCGGCGACTCGACCTCCAGCTCGCCGGCCGAGCCCGCCCGGGTGACCAGCAGCCCGTCACCGAGCAGCTGGGCGAGCGTCTCGTCGAAGGTCTGGTCGAGCGGCGGGTCGAGGGCCGCGGCGACCCTCTCCAGGTCCCCGGCGACGCAGCTGCCGCCGAGCGCGCTGGCGATGGCGAGCAGCCGCTGGGCGTCCACGCCCAGGTGGTCGAGGCGGGCGCCCACCGCCGCCTCCGCGCTCGGCGCAATGAGATCGGTCCGGCCCTCGGCGTCCACCTGCAGGTAGGCGAGCTGTTCGAGGTAGAGCGGGTTGCCGGCGCTGCGCCGGGCGAGGTCGTCGCCCGGCGGGAGCGGCCCGAGCCGGGCGGCGACGGTCACCGCCAGCTCCTGGGCGTCCGCCGGGCCGAGGGGCGGGACGCGCAGCGTGGCCACCGGCCCGCGGGCCAGCGGCGGCTCGTCCACCCGGCCGCTGAGCATCAGCACGGCCCGGACGTCCAGGTCCGGATCGTCGAGGCCGTCCGCGAACTCGCGCACCGCCGGGGACATCCACTGGCAGTCGTCGAGGACGAGGACGACCGGACGCCGGTCCGCCGCCTCCCGCAGCAGCTCCCGCAGCGTCCAGAAGATCTCCTCCTTGCCCTGGGGCCCCTGCCCCCTGGGCACGTCTCCCCCCAGGGCCTCGGCCAGCTGGTAGAGGGGCCAGTAGCCCAGCCGCCGCCCGTCGCGCCGGCAGCGCAGGGTCAGGAACCGCGCGTCCGGCGCCATCCGCCGCGCCGCCTCGGCCACCAGCCGGGACTTCCCGACGCCCGGCTCGCCGGCCAGCACCACGGCGGGCACGCCCGGCCTGCGCAGGCCGGCCCGCAGCGCGGTGACGAGCTCGTCCAGCTCGGAACGGCGATCCACCAGCGGCGTGCGCGCCTCGCCGGCGTGCCCTTCCGCGGCGTCGGCGATCCGCCACGCCCGCAGCGGCCGGCTGAAGCCCTTGGCCGCGATCGGCTCGACGGGCCGGGTGGGTACGGTTCCCCGCACCAGCAGCCAGGTCCGCACGTCCATGACGATGCCGTCGGCCGGGGCGGCGGCCTGGAGCCGGGCGGCGCGGTTCATGACCTCGCCGATCGCGAACGACGAGTCCCGCTCGGAGAGGGCGACCTGTCCCGAGGCGATCCCGAAGCGGACCGAGAAGTCCACTCCCCGCGTACGGCGCAGGTCGGCGGCCTGGCGCGCGATCCTCTCCAGGGAGACCCGGGCACAGTCCACCGCGCGGACCGCGTCGTCCTCGTGGGTGGCCTCCACCCCGAAGACCGCGACCACGGCGTCCCCGATGAACTTCTCCACCCGCCCGCCGTGCTCGGTCGCCGCGCGGCTCACGTCGGCGAAGTACGTGGCCAGCGTGCTCTGCCAGACCTCGGGGCTGAGGCCGCGCGCGAGCTCCGTCGAGCCGGCCACGTCGCCGAAGAGCACGGTCACGAACCGCAGGGTGGTGCGGGGGGCGGACGCGGGGGACAGGGCGCTGCCGCACGACATGCAGAAGCGGGCGGCGGCGGGATTCTCACCGCCGCATTGAGCGCAGGGTCGCATCACCGGTCACCAGCACCAGCCGCCGCTCGCGTACGCATGCGCTTCGACGTCCGCGGCCTCCTCCATGCGTGCCTTGATGGAGACGAGCACCTGGAGTTCCTCGTCGCTGAGCGACTGCAGCACCGCGATCTGGTCCCCTGACGCGGTCGTCAGGTCGAAACCGGCGGCTTCCAATTGGTCGATGGTCGCCATGACCTCTCCTTTCCTGCGGCGTTCGCGCGCAGTTGGACGGCGTCTACGAGCTGCGCCAGGCCGTATGCCGTGTTGAGCGCGCTCAGACCGATCAGCGACTCCGCCTCGGGGGTGAGCGGGAGCCGGTCGATCGCGCGCCACAGCTCCTCGCGGTGCGTGCCGTCCACGACGGCATGGGTCACCAGCGTGCGGAACGCGTCCAGCGGCAGGCCCGTGCGCCGGGAGAGCAGGGGCGCCAGATCGGGAGGGGGCGGGTAGCCCTCCAGGACGGCGACGTGCCCGAGCAGCGCCACCGGGTGGACGTGCCTGATCCAGTAGTACTGGCTGCCGACCACCGCGGCGACGCACGGCGGCGGCGGGTCCGTGAACAGGGTCCCGGCGTCGCCTCCCGCGCGGGCGTAGTCGTTCACCACGTCCTGGTCGTGGCCGTACTCCTCGTGCACGTGGCGGGCGAGATAGACGGCGACGCCCCGCGCGATCTCGTCGTCGCGCGCCAGGCACGCCGTGGTGGCGTCGAGGATGAGCGGTACGGTCGCGCGCAGCATGCCGTGCAGGGCCCTGAGCCACTCCAGATAGAGCTCGCGCGGCGCGGGATGCCGCCACATCCGCTCCGTCCTGGCCAGCAGCGCGGGCATGACGAGGTCGATCTTGGCCATCAGACGCACGCTGGTGGTCATGTCCCGCCTTCCTGGCCCATGAGGGCGGTCAGCAACCGGGATCCGTCGTCCCCGGCGCTCTCGTGAAGTCGCCAGCACAGGCCGCAGACGTCCGGGTAGCGGCCGCGGGCGAGCGCGGCGAACGGCGGCAGCCGTACCAGGTCGTCCGGCCGGACCGAGCCGACGGCGCGCAGCAGCGGGTCGTCGCGGAACGCGGCCAGCGCGGCGCGCACCTCCGCCGCGCCGGTCGCCCGCCGGCGCAGCCCGCCGGGGCCGCCGCCCGTGATGACGCTCTCGTTGCAGCAGCCCGTGATCACGCCGTCGTAGCGGACGGTCGGCGACGCGGTCAGCGGGCACGGGCCCAGCTCGGCGACGCCGTAGCGGCGCCCGATCGCGAAGACGCCGCTGCCCCGGCCCGCCCGCAGCGGGGTGATCAGCGTGATCTCCGCGCGCTCGGCCCAGCCGTCCCCCAGCGTGTCGCGGAGGACCTCCTCGGCGAACGGCACCGCGCCGGGCTCGTCCAGGAGCTGGAGGACGATGTGGCAGCCGGCCCCCGCCGCGTGGGCGACGGCGCCGCCGAACCGCCGCCGGTCGACGGCGGCCTGGTGGAAGCGGTCCGTGCTCAGGATCACGGTCGAGGACCGTTCCAGCACCCGCCTGATCCACCGCGGGCATCGGGGCCCCGACGCCCAGTGGCCGCTGGAGAACAGCACGACGTCCTTGCCCGCGTCCGCGAACGCGTTCACGGCGAGGACCAGCCCGCGACGCTCGGCGAACGGCTCGCCGCCCGAGATCGCGACGGCCTCGATGCCGGGTTCGGCGCAGATCCCCGCCAGGATGTCCGCGAAGAGGCGGTGGTCGGTGATGCGCGGGCCGGCCGGGAGCGCGGCGACGGAACAGTGGGCGCACCCGACCGGGCACCGATCGGTGAGGTAGAGCAGCACGGTGCGGCCGCGCGTACGGCGCAGCCGCTCGATGTCCGCTAGCCTCAACCGGCGCATCACCGCTCCCGACCCTCCCAGCCGAGCGTCACCAGCTCGCTGTAGCGCGCGATGCCGTGGCGGCGGGCGAAGCCGTACGGGCCGTGCCGCTCCGCGAGGCCGCGTACGGCGCTCTCCATCGCCGGACCGGCCGGCGAGTCCAGATACCCGGCGACCCGTTCGCCCAGCCCGCGGTCCCGGTGCAAGGTGACGCAGACGTCGCAGTAGCCGGAGGCGACGGCGCCCGATCCGAACCGGGCCTTGGCGTAGCGCGGCCCGAACATCCGGACGGCCCGCGCCAGCGGCCGGTCCAGGTGGCGCCGGCGCAGCACCGGCCAGGGATCGTGATCGGCGTGCCCGAGCACCAGGTGCGGCGGGCGGGCGGCGGCGGCGAGGTCGTCGTTGCAGCAGGTGAGGACCGTCCCGTCGTAGGTGACCAGCGGCCAGGCCGCCATCTCGCACGGCGCGGGCCCGGCGTGCCGCACCCCGGGGCCGGCGGCCGGGCCGTCCAGAGCTTTCGCGCGCCCGACCGGCCGGAGCGGCACCACGAGCATGGGCACCTGGTCGGCGAACTCCTCCCGCACCTCGCGCACCAGGTCCGCGACGTAGGGGTCCGCGCCGCCGTCCCCGGTGATCTGCACGCTCACCCGCGGCCCCCACGAGCGGATCTCGTGCAGCACCCGGAAGGCCGCGCGCCGGCCCACCTCCCGCTCGTGGAAGCGGTCGAGACTGACCGCGAAGTGATCGACCGCCGAGATGGCCGCCCGCAGGGCCGCCGGCACCGCGTGCCCGTCCCGGGCGAAGTACAGCCCGGACAGCAGGTACGACCTCGTCCCCGACAGCCGCGCCGAGTCGGCGAGGTCGCGCACCAGGCGCGGCCGCAGGAGCGCCTCACCCCCGGACATGGCGATGAACTCCGGACGCTCCTGCCTGGTGAAGGACGCGACCAGCCGCCGGAAAGGCCGTTCCGCGTGCTCCGCGCCGTCCATGGCGGACTCCGTCGAGCAGTGCGCGCACGACAGCGGGCAGCGGCGGGTGAGGGCGAGGAAGACGCCCGCGGCGGGCACGGAGCGCAGCACCGCCATCTCGGCCAGATGCATCAGGTCACTCCGTGGCCCGTGGTGGCGGTGACGAACTTGCTCAGCGCGTTGAGCAGCTCGTCCACCGCGGCGTCGGAGGCCTCCGTACGGCTGAGCGCGATCTCCAGCCGGCTCCACGGCGTGAGACCCTCCCTGGCGCTCCGGGTAAGCGAGCGGGCGGCGGCCATGAGCATGAGCGTGATCGCCGACTGGGC
The DNA here is from genome assembly GCF_014204795.1 of Nonomuraea jabiensis. GTDB lineage: Bacteria > Actinomycetota > Actinomycetes > Streptosporangiales > Streptosporangiaceae > Nonomuraea > Nonomuraea jabiensis. The sequence continues at coordinate 6,504,861 of NZ_JACHMB010000001.1, forward strand.
GGCCAGCTCGGTGAACAGGTCGATGGCCGCCATCTCCCCGAACCGCTGCAGCGCCGGGTCGAGCACCTCCATCACGCCGATCGTGCGGTCCTCGAGCTCCAGCGGGGCCGCCATCAGGACCTTCGGCACGTATCCGGTGCTCTGCGCGAACTCCCGGTCGAAGCGCGGATCCGCCTGGACGTCGCTGAGCAGCACGGTCTCGCCGGTCTGGAACACCCACCCGGCGACGCCGCGCCCGGTCGGGATGGCGACGCCGAGCAGCCGGTCCTCGCCCTCCCCGGACGACGCCTCGAACACCAGCCGGTCGCGTTCCTCGTCGTACAGGAACACCGACGCGGCCGAGGCCGAGAACGTCAGCCGGGCCAGCCGTACGGCCGACCTCAGCAACTCGTCGTGCTCGGTGGGGCGCAGCAGCCGCCCCAGCGAGGAGGTCAGGGAATCAGGGATGCCCACGCCCATGGGTGGCCTCCTCATGTCCGGTTGTTCGCGACGGCCGCCAGCACGTGCTTGAGCTGGCCGGTGGCAAGGCCCGGGTGCCGCTGCAGGACGCGCGCGCACAGCCCGGTGATGTGCGGTGTGGCGAAGCTGTTGCCGGTCAGGCGGGAGGTTCCGCCGCCGGGCAGCGGCACCTCCACCCCGATCCCGCGAGCGAAGAACTCGGCCGGGGGCTCCGGGTTGCACTCGATGTGCTCGGCGAGGGCCAAGGTGTGCGAACCCACCGAGATCACGCTCGGGAAGTGCCAGGGATAGCTGCGCACCGGCCGGTTGTGGGCGGAGGCCACGATGGTGACCCCGGCGAAGAACGCCCTGTCGACGAGGTCGTGCAGGGCCTCCTTGTGCTCGGCGCGGCGGGTCGACATGCTCAGGTTGACCAGCGAGAAGCCCTGCTCGATGGCCCACTCCAGCGCCGCCAGCAGCACCTCGCCGCGGCCCTGCAGCCCGCTGCCGAGCACGCGGACGCTGGTCAGCTCGCAGTCCGGGGCCATGGCCCGGATGACGCCGGCGCAGGCCGTCCCGTGGCCCGCCTGGTCGCCGACCTCGTCCGGCACGACGTCCGAACCGTCAGCCGTCACCGTGAGCGGGGTGATCGGCCTGGTGAAGGCCGGGTGGTGCGCGTCGACCCCGCTGTCGATCAGGCAGATGCGCACGCCGGAGCCGGTGGCCGATCCCCAGGCCCACTCACGGGTGATCGCGCACGGCAGCGCCAGCCGGGCCGAGTCCATGACCGCGCCCCGTGAGGCGTGCGCCAGCCGGAAGGTCCGCGGCGGCGACTCCGCGACAGCCGGAAAATCAGCCATTGCCCACCCTCAGCGTCATTGTTCTGGCTCCGAGTAAATAGTGGGAGAGGGCGTTCATAGTTACTTCAGAGTCCGATCAAAGCGCCGCCGGAGACTGATTTCGAGGTCTTGAGAAACGCCAACGCCTGACAGACCATGAGAGCGAAATCCAAACCGGAGTGTGACTCATGTTGGAGTTCCGCTTGCTCGGAGCCGTCGAAGCCTACTCGAACGGGCAGCGCGTCGGACTGGGCCCACGCAAACAGCGGCTGACATTCGCGGTTCTGGCTCTGGAGGCCAACCATCCCGTGACGGTGGAGCGGCTGGTCGAGCTGAACTGGCCGGGGTCGCGCCCGCGTACGGCACAGCACGCGATCCGGGTGTCGGTCTCCCAGCTCCGCTCGATCCTGGCCAGCGCCGACCCCGCCCAGGCCGAGGCCACACTGACGGCGCAGGGCGCGGGATACGTCCTGCGCACCGACCCGGAGCGGATCGACGCCCACCGCTTCCGCGGCCTGGTGCAGCGGGCCCGGGCGGAACCCGACGACGAGCGCCGGGTGGCGCTGCTCGACCAGGGCCTCAGCCTGTGGCGCGGCCCCGTGCTGGCCGGGACGGCGCCTCCAGAGACCCAGGAGCGCCTGGGCAGCGGCCTGGAGGAGTCGCGGCTGGTGGCGCTGGAGGACAGGATCGACGCCGGGTTACGGCTGGGCCGCCACCGCCAGCTGCTGGACGAGCTGACCGAGCTGACCCGATGCCATCCGTTCCGCGAACGGCTGACCTGCCAGCTGATGATCGCCCTTTACCGCAGCGGGCAGACGCACACGGCCCTGGAGGCGGCCAGGAAAGCCCGCCGCCGCCTGGCGGACGAGCTCGGCATCGATCCCAGCCTCGAACTCCAGCGGCTCGAGGTGGCCATCCTGCGCAACGACCCGGTGCTGCTGCCGCAGCCCGACCGCGTCCTGGCGGCCGGCCCCGCGCCGCCGGCGGTGCCGGCGCAGCTGCCGCGGTCCGTCTCCGACTTCACCGGCCGGGCCGGGCAGCTCAGGTGGCTGGACGAGCACGTTCAGGACCACACGAGCACGCCGGTCACGATCGCGATCACCGGCGCCGCCGGGGTCGGCAAGACCGCCCTGGCCCTGTACTGGGCGCACCGGATCCGCGATCGTTTCCCCGACGGCCAGCTGTACGTCGACCTGCGCGGCTTCGCCACCGGGCCGCCGATGCGGCCGGAGCAGGCGCTGGCCCGCCTGCTGCGCTCCCTCGGGGTCGCCCCCGAGCACGTGCCCGGGGACGCGGACGAGGCGGCCGCCCTCTACCGGACCCTCCTGGCCAGCAAACGCGTCCTGGTCCTGCTCGACAACGCGGCGACGCCGGAGCAGGTCCGCCCGCTGCTCCCCGGCGCCACCGACTGCCTGGCCCTGGTGACCAGCCGGGACCGGCTGAGCGGCCTCGTCGCCCTCGACGGCGCCCGGCCGCTCCCGCTGGCCGTGCTGGACCCGGTCGAGGCGCGGACCCTGCTGGCCCGGATACTCGGCGCCGACCGCGTACGGCAGGAGGCGGACGCCGCCGCCAGGCTGGCGCTGCTGTGCGACTACCTGCCGCTCGCGCTGCGGATCGCCGCCATCAACCTGTCCCGGCAGCCGACGCGCGCCATCATCGACGGCGTCACCGAGCTCGCCGGAAGCGATCGCCTGAACGCCCTGCAGGTCGACGGGGACGGCCGGGCCGCCGTTCGGGCCGCGTTCGACCTGTCGTACGCGGCCCTCGACGAGCCGGACCAGCGCCTGTTCCGGCTGCTGGGCCTGAGCCCGTGCCCCGACCTGACCCCGCAGGCCGCCGCGGCGCTGGCCGCCGCCCCGGCCGACCAGGTGCGGCGGGCCCTGGACCGGCTGGAGCGCACGCACCTGATCCTGCAGACCGCTCCGGGCCGGTACGGGTTCCACGACCTGATCAGGCTCTACGCCAGGGACAACGCGAACGGGACCGAGCGGACGACCGCGCTCCCGCGCCTGTTCGACTTCTATCTCAGGGTCGCCGACGAGGCCAAACGCCTGCTCTACCCGCAGGCCCTGCAGCTGGCGGGACCGGCGCGGCAGCTGTCCCCGCTGACGTTCGAGGAGCCCGCGAGCGCGCTGGCGTGGCTCGACGCGGAGCGCTCCGGCCTCATCGCGGCCATCACGTACGCGGCCGCGCACGGCCCCCGGGAGGTGGCCTGGCGGCTGGCCGACACGCTGCGCGGCTACCTGTCGCTGCGGCGCGACCCCAACGACTGGCAGGCCGTCGCCGAGGCCGCGCGCTCGGCCGCCAGCCTCGACGGCGACCTCACCGCCCAGGCCGCCACGGAGCTCAGCATGGCGCAGGTCTACCAGAGCCGGGGCATGCACCCGCAGTCCCTGGCCCACTATGCGCAGGCCCTGAAGCTCGCCCAGCGCGCCGGGTGGCGCGAGTGCGAGTGCGCGGTGCTCAACAACCTCGGCAACGTGCACTGGAAGCTGGGCTCCCTGCAGGAGGCCGCCGACCACTACAGCCAGGCCATCGCGATCGCCCGGCAGACCGGCCAGCGCACCATCCACGCCACCAGCCTGGCCAACCTCAGCATGGTCTACCGGAGCCAGGGGCAACTGGCGCGGGCGGCCGAACTCCAGCACGAGGCCCTGGCGCGCTACCAGCAGGCCGCCTACCGCAACGGCGAGGCGATCGCGCTGGAGAACATGGGCGAGATCTACCACGATCTCGGCGAACTCGACCGCGCGCTGGACTACCTCGACCGCGCCCTGCCCATCTTCCGCCAGTCGGGCAACCGCTACGGGGAGGTCCTGGTCCTGAACGCGCTGGCCGCGGTCCACCGTGACGCCGGCCGGTACGACGACGCCCTCGAACTCGCCGACCGCGCGGTGGAGCTGTCCGTCGCGATCGGCGACCGCCGGGCCGAGGCCGACACGCTCAACACCCGCGCCACCGTACGCACTCGGCGGGGGCGCCCGGAGCAGGCGGCCGAGGAGCACGGCAGAGCGCTGGACATCGCCCGCGAGGTCGGCAACCGGCAGCCCCGGCTGGAGTCCCTCATCGGGCTGGCCGGCGCCCATTGCGATCTGGGGAACCTGGAACGGGCGTCCGCCCACGGCCACGAGGCGCTCAACGACGCGCGCCGCTGGGGGTTCCGCCAGCTCGAGGAGCAGGCGCTCATCGCTCTGGCGGCCGTCCAGATCCGCGTCGGCGACCGGGAAATCAGCGCGGCATTGTCGGTCGATTCAGAATGAATAATTCGTCGCATTTGGGCCTGGCTGGCTTATTGCCTGACGGGGCGTTTGCATTTACCTTGGAAATATGAGGAAAGCAGCGATTACCACACTCGGCGTACACGACGACACCAACAATTCTTACGACTCCGTCGAACTGCCTCGACGCTGAATTCCGACCCCGGGTAAATCTGCCATTAAATTTTCGGCCTGACGCCCGCCGGTAAAAGAATCCGCCGCCCGTGACAGCTCTCGCACCGGGTCGGCGCGGGTTCCACCGCCGCCCGGCGTGCCGCTGATCAGCGTCTCGACGGTCACGGGCACGAACCGCCCGCCGTTCGATCCGCTCGATCCGTCCGTCCGCCCCGTGGCCCCGCGACCCCGCCACCGCGCCCGGCGCGGGCCGGGGCGAGGGCGGGACGCGGTGGCCGGGCCGGCGGCGGCGCCGTCCGGGCGTCGCCGGAAATCGCCGGCGGAAACACGGCCGCGGCACACCGTCGTCCATTCTGTATACCGCTTGGTGCCGGTTCGCCGGGGCGGCCCGGACGGAGCCGGTCTTCCTATACCGGCCGCCGCCCATAAGCGCGGCGCCGGCCGGCGTTCATGCCCCGTCGTCAGGCCGCTTTACGCGGGCAGAACCGTGCCGCTCCACATGGTGGCGGCGGCCCGGTAGACCTCCGACAGCTCGCCGTCGAAGTACGGCGACAGGCTCGTGTCGTAACGGAGGTTGCCGTCGGTGTCGGAGACGCCGGCGGTGATGCCGTTGAGGAGGCCCGTGCGGCTGCTCTTGTCATAGTGGAGCAGCCAGGAGGAGCCGAGGGCGCCTTCACCGGTGAACGGGGACCCGACGGCGGCGAGCTCCTCGGCCTTCACGCTGGGGGCCATGGCGGCGGTCGTGTCGCCCTTGGACGATTCGAGGCTGTCGCCCGTGTAGAACTGCTTGCCGTCGGGGTGGGAGCCGGCCGGGTAGCCGAGGACCTCGACCGAGGAGCCCAGCGGCTGGTTCCAGGCCAGGCCCTGCCCGCCGACGCTGTCGACCAGCCTTCCGCCGTTGCTCAGCTCGCCCGAGGCGGAGGAGACCAGGCCGCTGTAGACGTTGACGAAGGCGTAGTCGCGGTCGTAGTCGCCGTAGGCGGGGAAGTCGTAGTGGGTGAAAGCCTGCTTCCCGACGTACAGGCCCCGGGGGGCGGTGCCGTCGGAGTAGCCGGGAACGAAGACCCACTTGCCGAGGGTGGCGTCGGAGCGCTGGGTGTCGTACACGCAGTGCGCGGCCGTGGCGACCAGGTTGCGGTACTGCGACTGTACGGCGGTGCCCGTGCACCAGTGCGGCAGGCCGTCGGCGCCGACGAAGAACACCTTGCCGGAGGTGGCGTTCGCCTCGCCGGGGGTGGCCGGCGCTATCGGCGGGACACTGCCGGGCTTGCCGTCGGCGGGCACGTCACCCCTGGGGCTGACATCGTCGACGGCCGTCTGGACGCTGTACGGAGTGGCGTTCTTCAGGTTGGCGCCGCCATCGCCGAGCCAGAACGTCGCGGCCTCGACGGCGGTCGTCTGAGAGGCCAGAGGAGCGCTCCACACACTGGCGGCCCCGGCCGGCGAGGCCACGAGACCGGACCCCAGCAACCCGACGAGTAATGCAACTGAAGTTCGCTTCATCGCTCAAATCTCCAGATCAGTCAATGATTTTCGGGCAGACATTCGAACACGCGATCGCTACCGAGGGTAGACGTTAGCTGTTCACCGCGTGATGATCAACCCCTTTAAGCCGCCCGCGCCGCCCGGGCCCAAAGGGGCCGGAGCATAATCGGGCCATGCGCGTGGGGATAGCCCATCATTTCGGCTGGGCCGTGGCGGTCACGGCATCGGCCGACCACCAGGTGGTGGACCGCCGGCGGATCGAACTGATCGAGCCCGGCGTGCCGGCGGCGCCCATCCACCACGACGGCAGACGCCTCGACGACGCCGCGGTCTCCGCACTGGTGGCCCGCGTCCGGGCGTCGGCGGCCCGGGCGACGTCGGCCGCGCTGGACGACCTCGCGTCCGCGCTGCCCGAACCGATCGTCTCGCTCTCGCTCCGGGCCTGGCCGCTCGACTTCCCCGACGACATCGCCGTCCAGCGCCGCGCGCCGTACGAGGCCAGGGCGGACTCCGTCATGTACCGCCAGATCCTGGCCGAGGCCGCCCACGCACGCGGCTGGGCCGTCCACTTCTACGACGCCAAGGACGTGGAGGACCAGGCGGCCGGGATCCTCGCCGAGCGGGCCACTGAGGTCCTGCACGGCCCGCGTGCGACCCTCGGCCCGCCCTGGGCCAAGGACCACCGAACGGCGCTCGCGGCGACCATCATGGCCGCCACACCGCGTCCGTGACCTGCCCCCAGACCGGTGTCCGCATCCGGTTGGGACGGTGGGGGAGTGGAAAGCACACGACTGTACGTCGTGATACGCACAGCTACGGAAGACAGGTGACGCCATGAGGCTCGCCGACGCCCACGTCCTCGTCACCGGGGCCTCCTCCGGCATCGGGGCGGCCACCGCGCGGGCGCTGGCGGGCACCGGCGCGCGCCTGACGCTGGCCGGGCGCGACCGCGAGCGGCTGGCGGCCGTCGCCGCGGCCACCGGCGGGCGCGTGCTGGTGTGCGACGTCGCCACCCGGGCCGAGGAGCTGGCCGAGCGGAGCGGGCACGTCGACGTCCTGGTGAACAACGCCGGCGTGGGGTGGGCGGGGCCGTTCGTGCGGATGCCGGCCGGCAGCGTCGAGAAGCTGCTGGCGGTCAACCTCGCCGCGCCGATCGCGCTCACGCGGCTGCTGCTGCCGGGGATGGTGGCGGCGGGCCGCGGGCACCTCGTGTTCGTGGCCTCCATCGCCGGGGCGGTGGGCGTGGCGCACGAGGCCGTCTACTCGGCGACGAAGGCGGGGCTGATGGCCTTCGCGGAGGGGCTGCGCCACGAGCTGCACCACGTGCCGGGGGTCGGCGTGTCCGTCCTGCTGCCCGGGGTGGTGGACACCCCCTTCTTCGTACGGCGCGGCGCCCCGTACACGCGCGGCTGGCCGGCGCCGATCGCGCCGGAGCGGGTGGCGCGGGCGATCGTGGCGGCGATCAGGGACGGGCGGCCGGAGTCGTTCGTGCCGGGGTGGCTGCGGGCGCCGGCCAGGCTGCGCGGGGCGGCCCCCGGCGCGTTCCGGGTGCTCGCGCGGCGGTTCGGGCGCATGGAGGGGTCAGCCGCTCCTGATGGCGCGCAGTGACTCCTTCAGCGACCCGATCGTGGCCAGGACGGCGGTCGGCTCGTATCCGCAGTGCGCCATGCAGTTGTCGCACCGGGGGTCGCGGCCCCGGCCGTAGGCCGTCCAGTCGGTGTCCTCGATCAGCTCGCGGTAGGTCCGCGCGTACCCGTCCGCCATCAGGTAGCAGGGCCGCTGCCAGCCGAACAGCGAGTACGACGGGATCGCCCAGGCGGTGCACGGCAGCTCGATCCGGCCCTCCAGGAAGTCCAGGAACAGCGGCGAGTGGTTGAACCGCCAGCGCCGCCGCCGACCGTCGGCGAAGGCCGCGCGGAACAGCTCCCGCGTCTCCCGCACGCCCATGAAGCGGTCCTGCACGGGCGCCTTCTCGTACGCGTACGCGGGAGAGATCATCATCTGGTCGACGGCGAGCTCGTCGTTGAGGTAGTCGAGCACCTCGATGACGGTCCGCGGGCTGTCGGTGGAGAAGAACGTGGTGTTCGTGGTGACCCGGAAGCCGCGCCGCTGGCACTCGCGCACGGCGGCGACCGCCTCGTCGAAGACGCCCTCCTTGCACACCGAGGCGTCGTGGCGCTCGCGCACGCCGTCGATGTGCACGGTCCAGGTGAAGTAGCGCGAGGGCACGAACTCGTCGATCTTCTTGGGGATCAGCAGCGCGTTCGTGCACAGGAACACGTACTTCTTCATGCCGACGAGCCGGCGGACCAGCTCGCCGATCTGCGGGTGCATGAGCGGCTCCCCGCCGGCGATGGACACCATGGGGGCGCCGCACTCCTGGATCGCGGCGACGGCCTGCTCCACCGGCATGCGCTGCTTCAGCACGTCGGCGGGATGCTGGATCTTGCCGCACCCGGAGCATTTGAGGTTGCACGCGAACAGCGGCTCCAGCTCCACCAGCAGCGGGAACTTGGTCCGTCCCCGCAGCCGCTGGCGCAGGATGTAGCCGCCGACGCGCAGGCTCTGCCGGAGCGGGATGGTCATGACAGCACTTCCTCGGGTAGCGCCGCCGCCCAGCGCACCAGGACGGGGCCGATGGCGGCGAGCGTGCGGCGGGCGGCGACGCCGCGGGCGAGCGTGCCCAGGCTCAGCAGCGGCGCCTCGGGCGTGTCGACGATGACCCGCACGGCGGCCAGCGGGCGTCCCGCGGCGGCGCGGGCCAGCGGGCCGGTCTCCATGTCCACGGCGTACGCGCCCTCCGCGGCCAGGCGATGCCGCTCCGCGCCGCGCACCACGCGATCGGCGGTGACCAGCGGCCCGACCTCGGCGGGCAGCCCGGCGCCGGCCAGCTCGGCCGCGAGGAGGGGAGCGGACGGGCAGGGATGGACGCGTCCCCTGAACCGGACCTCGCTCGCCACCAGGACGTCGCCGGGCCGCAGGCTCCTGCCGGCGGCGCCGCCGAAGCCGACCACGGCCACCGGCTCCTTCCAGGCCAGGCCCGCGGCCGCGCGGGCCGCCCGCCGCGGGCCGATCCCGGTGACGACGACCCTGGCGCGGTGGCTCCGAGCGGACGGCACCGTCATCGAAGCCGGCAGGCCGCGCCTGATCGCGCGGGCCTCGATCCCGAGCGCGGCGCAGATCAGCAGCCCCGTCATGACAGCTCCTCCTCGCGGCGCAGGTAGCGCCCGAGGGCGCTGATCGGGAAGACGAGCCGGTAGAGGTGGTAGTTGATGTAGAAGTCGCCGGGGAAACCCGTGCCCGTGAAGTACGGCTCGTCCCAGGTGCCGTCCGGCCGCTGCCGGTCGACCAGCCAGCGCACCCCCCTTTCGACCGCCGGGGAGCGCTCGCCGGCGGCGAGCAGGGCCAGCAGCGCCCAGGCGGTCTGCGAGGCGGTCGAGGCCCCGCGGCCGATCCAGGCCGGGTCCCGGTAGGAGCGCAGGTCCTCGCCCCAGCCGCCGTCATCGTTCTGGTGGCGTTCCAGCCAGGCGACGGCCCGGCGTACGGAGGCATGTCCCGGACGGACGCCCGCGGCGACCAGGGCGGGCACGGCGGCCCCGGTGCCGTAGACGTGGTTCGCGCCCCAGCGGCCGAACCACGACCCGTCCTCCTCCTGCGCCCTGAGCAGCCAGATCACGGCCCTGCGCAGCACGGCGGAGCCCGGCCGCTCCTTGGCGAGGGCTTCGACGACGTGCGCGGTGACGTCGGCGGACGGCGGGTCGATCACCGCGCCGAAGTCGCAGAAGGGCAGCTTGGTGCAGAGCGCGCGGTCGTTGTCGGCGTCGAACGCCGCGAAGCCGCCGTCGGCGCTCGCCATGCCGGCCATCCAGCGGACCCCGCGCTCGATCGCCGGCCGCGCGCCGGGGCGCTCCAGCCGGCGCAGCGCGAGCACCACCTCCGCGGTGTCGTCGATGTCGGGATAGCCGTCGTTGTCGAACTCGAACGCCCATCCGCCGGGCGGCAGGCCCGGCCGGCGCACCGCCCAGTCTCCCGTCCTCGTGACCTCCTCGCGCAGCAGCCAGTCGGCGGCCCCGGTGACGGCCGGATGATCGGCGGGGGTGCCCGCGTCGAGCAGCGCGTTGATCGCCAGCGCCGTGTCCCACACGGGGGACTGGCACGCCTCCAACCGGCGGCCCTTCTCGTCGCGGACGGTGAACCGGTCGAGCCCCCCGATCGCCTTGCGCATCACCGGGTGGTCCAGGTCGTAGCCGGAGAGGTGGAGCGCGATGATCGAGTACACCCACGGCGGCTGGATGCCGCCCCAGGAGCCGTCGGCCTCCTGGCGGGCGACGACCCAGCCGACGGCGCGCCTCAGCGCGGCCCGCCGAAGGGCCCGCGACGGGCGCCGCTCGTACCGGTGCAACGCCCGGTCCAGCGCGCCGAACGCCGCCTCCCAGCCCCCGCCCGCGGCACGGTGCGGCGCCCGGCCGGTCCGCAGCTCGGGCAGCTGGAACGGGAGCCCGCGCACCGGCCGGTACGCGGTCACGACGGTCAGGGGCACGATCGTCTGCCTGGCCCAGCAGGCCCAGTCGTAGACGTTGAGCGGGAACCACGAGGGCAGGAAGATCATCTCGGGGGGCATGACCGGCAGGTCCCGCCACGACCACTCCCCGAACAGGGCCAGCCAGATCCGGGTGAACACCCGGCTCGCCTCGATCCCGCCCATGGCCCGGACCTGCTCGGAGGCGGCCCGCATGTGCTCCGCGTCGGGCGGATCGCCCGCCAGCCGCAGCGCGGTGTACGCCTCGACCGTGGTGGACAGCTCCGCGGGCCCCTCGTGGAAGTTGGCCCACGTGCCGTCGGCCCGCTGCTCCGAACGGATCCACCGGGCGGCCTCCGCCGTGTCCTGCTCGGTGCGGATGCCGAGGAACTGCCGCAGCAGCAGATCCTCCGCGTCCATGGACACGTTCGTCTGCAGCTCGCCCTTCCACCAGCCCTCCGGCGACCGCAGGCCGATCAGGTGGTCGCAGGCGGCCCGGAGGGCCTGCTCGGCGTCGGTGAGCAGGCTCGGGGTCGTCTCGAGGGTGGTCATGTCAGTGGTCCCTGGATGTGATGAATCGGGCGATGTTCCGGAATTCGGCGCGCACGTCCGCGGGCATGTCCGCGGCGTCGAGGCACCGGGCCGCGGCGTCGAGGCGCCGCCGGGCCTCCAGCTCGGCCCACGCCCGGCCGCCGGCCTGCTCGACCAGGTGGGCGGCGTCGCGCAGGTCGGCCTCCGTCAGCTCCCCGGGCATGGCCAGCACCTCGGCGAGGCGGCGTCCGGCCCCCGTACGGCTGGTGAGCGCGGCGACCACGGGCAGGCTCTTCTTGCGGGTCCGCAGGTCCGCCAGCACCGGCTTGCCCGTCACCTCGGGCCGTCCCCAGATGCCGAGCAGGTCGTCGGTCAGCTGGAAGGCCAGCCCGGCCTCGGTGCCGAACGCGTCCAGAGCCTCGGCCAGCGCGGCGGGACCCTCCGCCGCCGTGACGCCGATCGAGCAGGCGCAGGCCAGCAGCGAGGCGGTCTTGTGCCGCGACATCAGCAGGCACTCCTCCCGCGTCACGTCGTCGCGGTCCTGGAACTCCAGATCCAGGGTCTGGCCCGCGATGAGCGAGAGCGTGGCGCGGTTGAGCGCGCGGGCGGCGGCCGCGTAGCCGGGGGTGCCCTGTTCCAGCAGCAGCTCCAGCGCCAGGGCGAACAGCGCGTTGCCGCACAGGATCGCCTGGGCGCGGCCGAAGACCGTCCAGGCGGCCGGGTGGTGCCGGCGCACCGGGTCGTCGTCCATGACGTCGTCGTGCAGGAGGGAGAAGGCGTGCACCAGCTCCACCGCGGCGGCGGCCGGCAGGCACCGGTCGAGGTCCGCCCCGGCGGCCCGGGCCGACAGCACCGCGAGCGTGGGCCGCAGCGCCTTGCCGCCGGCCGCGCGGGGCCGGCCGTCGCCGTCGGTCCAGCCGAAGTGGTAGCGGGCGACGCGGGCGATGCGCGGATCGAGGTGGCCGACGGCCTCGCGCAGCACCGGCTCGACGAGCTCGCGGGCGGCCTCCGCCGGCGGCAGGGTCAGGGTCATGACACGCTCTCCTGGTCTCTCACATGGCGTCTGACCAGGCGTGCGGCGTGCAGTCCGCTGCGCACGGCGCCCTCCATCGTGTCCGGCCAGCCGGTGTCGGTCCAGGCGCCGGCCAGATAGAGGCCGGGCCACCGGGTGGCGCTGCCCGGCCGGAGCGCCCCGCTGCCGGGGGCCTGGCGGAACGTCGCGCGCCGTTCCCTGGTGACGAAGAAGTCGGTCATCCTGGCCTCGCGCGCGGCCGGGAACACCGAGCGCAGCGCCGGGACGAAGGTCTCGCGCAGGTCGGCGGTCGGCCGGTCGATCCACGCGTCCGCGACCGACACCGACACCGTCAGGTACTGTCCCTCGCCGAGCCCGGCGACGCGGGTCTTGTCGAACACCCACTGCACCGGCGAGCCGGTGACCGCGACGAACGGCGCCCGCATGACCGGCCGGTCGTAGACCGCGTGGACGTTGATGATGGGGCTCGCGTCCAGGGCGCTCCACCCGTCCCGGGCGGGCGCCGCCGCCGCGGGGACCAGCTTCGCGGCCTGCTCGTGGCGCGTCGCCACGACGACCGCCGACGCCGGGACCCGTACGCCGTCCACGACGACGGCCGGCCCCGGCTCGATGGCGGTGACCTTCGCCGACAGGCGCACCGCGCCGCCGCGTCCCGCGATGGCGGCCCTGGCGGCGGTGTCGTGCAGCTCGCCGAGCGGGACCAGGGGGATGCCCAGGTCGGCCGCGTCCGGCCGGCCGAGCAGGGCGGTCTTGAACACCTTCACCGCCGGGCCGAGCGCGGCCTGCTCGACCCCCGTGTTCAGGGCCGCGACCGCGAGCAGGTCCCAGAGGGCCTGCCGGACCGGGTCCCGCTGGCCGTGCGCCGCCAGCCAGCTCCCGAACGTCACGGTGTCGAGAGCCGGATCGGCCGGGTCGAGCCTGCTCAGCGCGAGCGAGCCGCGCAGGGCCTGGAGCCGGTCGCCCGGCCCGAGCAGGCGGTATCGCGCGAGCGCGGGCACGAAGTGGAGCGGGCCGGGCAACGCGGCGCGGCGCAGCCGCCCCGACCGGCCCGCCGCGCCGAGCACCCGCACGTCGAAGCGGCTCTGCAGGCCGACCAGCGCGGTGCCGCCGAGCCGTTCCAGGAGCCCCCGGTACGCCGTGCAGCAGCGCAGGAAGACGTGCTGGCCGTTGTCCACCGTCAGCCCGCCGCGCCGGAAGGAGTACGTGGCGCCGCCCAGCCTCGGGCGGGCCTCGTACAGCGTCACGGGGCAGCCGGCCTCCGCGAGCGCGAGGGCGGCCGTGATGCCGGCCAGGCCGCCGCCGACCACCGCCACCGGCGCGATCGTCATCACAGGGGCAGCCCTCTCATGCCGACGGCAGTCGTCGCAGGCCCGCGTCGGGCCGGCTCATGGTCATGAGGACCCGCGCCCACGCCCCGAGCAGGCGCGCGCGGCATGGCCGGACGGCGCGGCCCAGGACGTCGTAGCGGGCGCCTCTCAGCGCGGCCAGGGTCGCGTGGCCGCCCGCGACGTAGCCCGCGACCGCCGTGCGGGCGAAGCCGGACAGCGAGGCGACGATCGTCTCCCCGTGGGCCAGCATCGTCCCGGCGCGTGCGGCCTGCACGGCCACCACCTCGCGCAGCCGCGGTGACGTGGCCGCCGCCGCGAGGTCGCCGATCGGGCAGCCCGCCCGGCGCAGGTCCTCCTCCGGCAGGTAGACGCGGCCGCGCCGGTGGTCCTCGCCGACGTCCTGGCAGTGCTCGATGATCTGCAACGCCGAGCACACCTTGTCGGACAGGGCCAGCCGGGGGCCGCTGACCTCGCCGAACACGTACAGGACGAGATGGCCGACCGGGTTGGCCGACAGCTCGCAGTAGCCCAGGAGCTCGTCGAAGGTCCCGTAGCGGGTGACCGTCTGGTCACGCCGGTTGGCCTCGATGAGGCGGCGGAACGGCTCGGCGGGGATGGAGCACTCCTGGACGGTACGCGCCAGCGCGCGGACCGGGGCGAGCCGTGGCGGGCGGTCGTCGTACAGCCGGGCGAGGTCGGCCTCGATCTCGTCCAGCAGCCTCAGGCGGTCGCCGGGGCGTGCCTCGTCGCCGATATCGTCCACCGTGCGCGCGAAGCCGTACAGCGCCATGAGGTGGTCGCGGTGCCGGCGCGGGAGCAGCCGTGAGGCCACCGGGAAGTTCTCCCGGCGCGCCTTTTCCGCCGGCTCCCGCGAATGGCATCTCTCTGACCGCATGACAGGGAAATTCTCCGGCGCCGGGGAACGCAAACATGACGGCATTCTGTTGCCCGGCGATTTGCTCGGAATTTACTCGCGGACCGGGCCGGGAAAACGCCGTTTCAATTCTTGGGGAAAGGGGGAGTGGCCGTTATGGAAACGCGACGCCGTGCTCCCGCAGCGGGCCCACGCCCAGGCCCATGGCCCGGCAGCGCTCCACGAGCGCGGGAAGGGCGTCGAGCGCCGGTCGCCAGGACCCGGGAACGGAGGCGTGGTCGGAGTCATGGAGCAGGACGGTCGCCCCGCCGCGCAGCCCGGCCGAGACGGTGGCCAGCACCGAGCCGGGCGTGGCCGCCGCCTCCCAGTCGCGGCCCCAGGCGGTCCACAACACGGGGCGCAGCCCGCGAAGGCGGGCGGAGACCAGCGCCTCCAGGCTGAGCGCGCCGTACGGCGGGCGGTACCACGCCGGGCGCACGCCGCCGACCGCCCGCACCAGGTCGGCGGTCCGGCCGATCTCGGCCGTCAGCCGTCCCGGCGGGGCGAGCAAGGGGTTGCCGTGCCGCCAGCCGTGCACGGCCAGCTCGTGACCCTCGGCCACGATGCGGCGGCCCAGCCACTGGTGGCGTTCGAGCAGCTCGCCGAGGACGAAGAAGGTCGCGTGACAGCCGAGCCGCCCCAGCTCGTCCAGGAAGCGTGGGGTGGAGCCGGGATGGGGCCCGTCGTCGAAGGTGAGCGCGACATGGCCGGGGTCGCCGACGCCGGCGATGAAGGGCAGCCGCCGGCGGACGGGCGGCAGCCAGGTGACGGCGGGACCCGCGTGCAGCAGCGCCAGGCAGGCGAGCCCGAGCGGCAGCGCGGCCCGGCCGATCGGGGGAAATGAGATGTCCAGGCGGGTCCTCATTCTCAGCGCGCCGATGGGCAGCGCGCATGACCGGGTCGCCGCCGAGCTGGCCGCCCGGCTCGCCGCCGAGAATGCCGATTCAGAGATCATCGATGTCCTCCAGCTGCTCCCGTTCCGGCTGGGATCGGCGCTGCGCCGCGGATACCGCTGGATGATCCTGCGCGCCCCCTGGCTCTACGACGTCATCTACCAGGTCTTCTTCGTCGGCAAACGGGCCGCGGGGACCTCGCCGCTCACGGTGCTCGCCCTGCCCGCCCTGCGCCGGCTCGTCGCCGCCCGGCCGCCCGACGAGGTCGTCTCGACCTTCCACCTGGGGGCCCAGATCGCGGGGCTGCTGCGTGAGCGCGGCGGGCTGCCCTGCCCGAGCACGGTGCTGATCGTCGAGTTCACGGTGCACCGGCTGTGGCTGCACCCCGGCAACGACCGGTATCTGTGCCCGAATCCCGACATCGTCGAGGAGATCGCCGCTCGGAGCGGCCGTACGGCGCTCTGCTGCGCCCCGGTCGTGCGCCCGGAGTTCGCGCGGGCGGTGGCCGATCCCGGGGGAGTGGCGGGCCGCGTCGGCGTGGACCCCGGCGACCGGCTCGTGCTGGTTTCCACTGGTTCATGGGGCGTCGGGGACGTCATTACGACCGCGCGCACCCTGGCGGGGTCGGGGCGCTACACGCCGATCGTCCTGTGCGGGAACAACGCCGAGCTGCGACGCCGCCTGCGGGCCGCCGGGCTGGGCCCGGCCCTGGGGTGGCGCGACGACGTGCCGGAGCTCATGGCGGCCGCGCACGCCCTGGTCGACAACGGCTCCGGCCTGACCTGCCACGAGGCTTTCGCCGCCGGGCTGCCGGTCGTCATCCACCGGCCCATCGGCGGCCACGGCGTCGCCGGCGCGCGGGCGATGGCCGGGGCCGGGGTGAGCCTGCACACCGGCACCGCGTCCGAGCTGCTGGCGGCACTGGACCTGCTCGAGGACCCGCGATCGCGCAAGCGCCAGGTGGACAGGGCTTACGCGCTGTTCGCCTCGCTGCCGGTCCAGGCGGGCCTCGTCACCGCGCCGAGGGGGTCGGGCTCCGACCCTAGATGAGCGGCGAACGGGCCAGCGCGATGATCCCGTAGACCAGGAGCCCGGCGCCCGCCACCTCCATCACCAGCCACGGCCCGGCGCGGATCGGCTCCCCGTACATCAGCGCGCCGTACAGGATGCCCGCCAAGGGGTCGCTGATGGTCAACGCCGGCTGGGCGACGACGAGGGTGCCGCTGTGCAGGGCGTTCTGCAGGAGGAACAGGCTGCACAGGCCCGCGGCCAGCATCGCGTACAGGGGCCAGGACACCGGCAGCGCACGGGGGTCGTCCGCCAGGATCGTCGTGCACTTCTTGATGAGCGTGGCCGTGAAGGCGAAGCCGATGCCCGCGGCCACGCCCAGCATGGCCGCCCGAGGGGACCCCCTGGTCAAGGACCCCGCCGTCACCAGCACGGCGATCGTGGCCGAGGTCGCGACGGCGGCGACGATCCATTCGGCCGTGTCCGGTGTCCACCGCCCCGGGCCGGGGACCGCCGCGGCCAGGAACATCGCGAGGCCGGCCGACAACGCGCCGATGGCCAGCCACGATTTCCCGTCCAGAACCGTGCCGAACGCCCACGACATGATGATCATGGTGAACGGGAGCTCGATCACCAGGGCCGGCTGGACCAGGGCGATGCCTCCCTTCGACAGCGCCGCGGCCTGGAAGAGGAAGCCCCCGATCATCGCCACGATCCCCCACCGCCACAGCGGGTTGCCGATCAGCGCCCGGATCAGGCCGAACCGCAGTCCCAGCTCCTGCGGCAGCGGACGCGCCGCCAGCCGCTGCAGGACCGACGTGGCAGCGTTGCACAGCGCGGCGAGCACCGCCAGCAGCGCGGCAGCGATCAACTCCCACGCCTCGCCCGGGCGAGGGCACGTACCGCGACCATGGACTTCTCCCTCGTCGTCAGCGACATCCGGGAGGCCAGTGCCCGGCCGGGATCGGCGGCGATGCGGTCGAGCAGGCACTGGTAGATGCCGGCCATGGTCGCCGTGCAGGCGGCGCTGCGCGCGTCCAGCATGGGCAGCAGGCGCATCCCGGTGGCGAACCAGTCGCGCGCCCGGTCCGCCTCGAACCTGACGAGCCCGGCCAGGCGCTCCGGCGGGTCGCTGAAGCGGCCGTACGCGTCGACGTCCAGGGTGCAGCCGAACCGTTCGAGGTCGTGGGCGGGCAGGTAGACCCGCTTGGCCATGCGGTCCTCCCGCAGGTCGCGCAGGATGTTGGTGATCTGCAGGGCCACGCCGAGCGCGTCCGCGAGCGGCGTGGCCGCCTCCATGTCCTCCGCGCCGAACACGCCCAGCGAGAGCCGCCCGATCGAGCCGGCGACGCACCGGCAGTAGCCGGCCAGGTCGTCGAACGTCGCGTACGTGCTCCCGCGCACGTCGGCGGCGCAGCCGTCGACCAGGTCCGCGAACGCCGCGAGCGGGATCGGATAGCGGCGGGCGGCCTCGAACAGCGCCACCAGCACCAGGTCGTGCCGCGCGGGAGCGGTCCCGTCGAGCATCGCGCCGATCGCGGACAGGCGGGCCAGCCGCCGCCCTGCGGGCCCTTCGCCGTCGGCGATGTCGTCGATCCTGCGGGCCAGCG
Source organism: Nonomuraea jabiensis (assembly GCF_014204795.1). Lineage (GTDB taxonomy): Bacteria > Actinomycetota > Actinomycetes > Streptosporangiales > Streptosporangiaceae > Nonomuraea > Nonomuraea jabiensis. Next base: position 6,522,850 of record NZ_JACHMB010000001.1, read on the forward strand.
CGTAGACGGCGCTCAGCGCGCGGCGCTTGGGGGCGGGCAGCAGCCGCAGGCCGAACGAGAAGTTGCGGGCCTGGCTGCGCATGATCTGCTCGCAGTGCCGGTACGCCTCGTCGACGCACACCGCCCCGGCCCCATCATGAGAAGAGGCGCATTCATGCCGTCGCCACAGATTCGCGGCGCGGGCGAACATCATGGCCGCGACGGCCGTTCGCGTCGTTTCCCCCAGGACATGAGAGATGGCTGTCCGTTATGTCGCGGCGATAAACTCGGGAACCGGTCCGATGGCGTGCTGCCGGGAATTACCGGACGCATTGTTTACCATTCGGCGGCTGCCGGAAATTGGGCCGGGAATTGCGCGGCGCGCGTTTGGCGGGGGCTTGCGGGGTAGGGCCGGGCGGGGTGAGCACCATCGAGCGGGTCGCGGCGAGTGCCTACCGGATACCGACCGATCAGCCGGAAGGCGACGGCACCCTGGTCTGGCGGGACACCACGCTGGTGGTCGTCACGGTGACGTCCGGCGGCACGACCGGCACGGGCTGGACCTACGCCCCCGCCGCCGCCGCGTCCCTCGTCACCGAGCTGCTTACCGAGACGATCATGGGATCCGCTGTGGGACCTGAAGGCGCGGCTGCTCGGCGTCCCGCTCGCGCACCTGTTCGGCGCGGCGCACGAGGAGGTCCCGCTCTCCGGGGCGTGCCCCGAGCGCGACCTGCACCGCGTGGCGCTGGCCCGCCGCGTCATCGGCGAGCGGGCCGAGCTGTACGTCGACGCCAACGGCGGCTACAGCGCCAAGCAGGCCATCCGCGTGGCCGAGCGGATGCGCGAGCACGAGGTGACCTGGTTCGAGGAGCCGGTCTCCTCCGACGACCTGGCCGGGCTGCGGCTGGTCCGCGAGCACAGCGCCGCCACCGCCATCGCCGCCGGGCACCACCTGCAGGTCTCCGCCCACTGCGCGCCCAACCTGCACGGCCACGGCCTGACGCTGCGCACCGGCCCCGCGGAGACCTACCGCGTCGCCTGAGAGCGCCGGGTCAGAACGCCACGCCGGGTCAGAACGCCACGCCGCAGCGCAGGATGACGTTGGCGTACGGGTGCGCCTCGCCCGTACGCACCACCAGCCTGCTGGCGGCGGACAGCTGCTTGAGCCGCTCGTGCGGCACGTACGCCAGCCCCGGCAACCGCGCGCCGAGCAGCGCGTCGCAGGCCGGGTTGCCCGCCCGGACCTCCTCGGCCGCCGTGGCGCCCTCGACGACGATCTCGGCGAGGATGCCGTCGAGCACGTCGGCGAACGACGGGATGCCCGCCACGAACGCCAGGTCCACCACCTCCGCCCCCGCCGGCAGCGGCATGCCGCTGTCGCAGATGAGCAGCTCGTCGGTGTGCCCGAGCCGCGCCAGGGCACCCGCCAGGGCCGCGTTGATGACACCGCCGCGCTTCACAGCTCCTCCACCTCCGCCATCGTCGGGTACGAATCCTGCGCCCCCGCCCTGCGCACGGCAGCGGCGCCCACGCGGGCGGCGAACGCCGCGGCCTGCGCCAGCGGCTCGCCCGCGGCCAGCCGCCAGGCCAGCGCCCCGGTGAACGCGTCGCCGGCCCCGGTGGTGTCCACCGCCGCCACGTGGGGACTGGGCACCGCCTGGACGGCGCCGTCCCCGGCCACCACGGCCCCGTCGGCGCCCAGCGTGATGACGACCGAGCGGGGGCCGCGCGCCAGCAGCTCCGCGGCCTGCCGGTCCGGCGCGCCGGACGTGCCGAGCAGTAGGGCCGCCTCGTGCTCGTTGACGACCAGCGGATCGCACAGCGCCAGCAGCTCGTCCGGCAGCGGCACGGCCGGCGACAGGTTGAGCACCGCGCGCCGGGCCAGCCGGGCGGCCGCCAGCACCGCCGGCAGCGGGATCTCCAGCTGCAGGGACACCACCGGGGCCGCCCGCAGCAGCGGCTCGCCGTCCAGCACGTCGCCTTCGGTGAGCAGCGCGTTGGCGCCGGGGGCGACGATGATGCTGTTGTCGCCCCGCGGCCCGACGGCGATCATGGCGATGCCGCTGGCGGCCGCCGTGTCGTGCAGGTGGCCGAGGTCCACGCCGTCGCGTTCCAGCGACTCGCGCAGCAGCCGCCCGTGCCCGTCGGCGCCGACCCGGCCGAGCAGCGCCACCCGCGCGCCGAGCCGGGCGGCGGCCACGGCCTGGTTGGCGCCCTTGCCTCCGGGGTGGACCGCAAGCTCCGAGCCGAGCACGGTCTCGCCGGGCGCGGGATGCCGGTCGACCTGGACGACCAGGTCGGCGTTGGCCGACCCCACCACCACGACGTCGAGCGGGTGGCGGGGCGGGCCGCCGGGTTCGCCTGCGGAGCTCATGCGCCGGTGAACTCGGACAGGTTGTCCTTGGTGGCGACCTTCACCGGCACGTTGGCGGTGGCCTGCAGCTGCTCGCTCTTGACGGCCTTGACCGCGTTCTGGACGGACTGCCGGCCGAGCAGGGCCGGCTGCTGGGCGATGCTGGCCGCCAGCGTGCCGGCCTCGATCGCCTTCAGCCCGTCGGGGGTGCCGTCGAAGCCGACCACCTTGACGTCCTTGCCGGCCTTGGCGCCGAGCGCCTTGATCGCGCCGAGCGCCATCTCGTCGTTCTCGGCGAACACGCCGGTGACGCCGGGGTGCGACTGCAGCAGGTTCGTCATGACGTCCAGGCCCTTGGCGCGGTCGAAGTCGGCCGGCTGCTGGGCGACGACCTTGATGCCGGGGAACGCCTTGATGCCGTCGGCGAAGCCCTGGCCGCGGTCGCGCGAGGCGGAGGTGCCGGGCACGCCCTGCAGGACGACGACCTCGCCCTTCTCGCCGATCTCCTTGGCGAGCCGCTCCGCGGCCAGCTTGCCGCCGGCCACGTTGTCGGAGGCGACGGTCTGGGCGACCTTGCCCCCGTTGACGCCGCGGTCCACGGCGATCACCGGGACGTTGGAACGTTCCGCTATCTTGACCGCCGGCGCGGCGGCGTCGGAGTCGACCGGGTTGATGATGATCGCCTTCATGCTCTGGCTGGTGAAGTTCTGCACCTGGTTGACCTGCTGGGAGGCGTCGTTCTGCGCGTCGGTGACGGTCAGCGTGACGCCCAGCTTCTTGGCCTCGGCCTCGGCGCCGGCGCGCAGCTGCACGAAGTAGGGGTTGTTCAGGGTCGAGATCGACATGCCGATCTTGACGTCGCCGCCGGAGCCGGCTCCCGCCGAGCCGGCGGAGGACGTGCCGGACGAGCCGCAGGCGGTCAGGCCGAGGGTCAGGGCGGCGCCCGCCGCTACGAGGGCGTGGATGCGCATGGGTGGTACCTCACTTTTTCTTACTGGGTTCGCGGTGATGTCAGCGGCCGCTTCGGCGGCGCAGGGTGTCGAGCAGGACGGCCAGGGCGATCACGACGCCGATGACGACCTGCTGCCAGAAGGCCGACACCGACAGCAGGTTCAGCCCGTTGCGCAGGACGGCCAGGATGAGCGCGCCGACCAGCGTGCCGAGCGCCCTGCCCTTGCCGCCCGACAGGCTCGCCCCGCCGATGACCACGGCGGCGATCGCGTCGAGCTCGTAGCCGGAGGCGGCCTGCGGCTGGGCCGAGGCGAGCCGGCTGGCCAGGACGATGCCGGCCACCGCGGCGAACGCGCCGGACAGGGCGTAGGTGACGAGCTTCTGCCTGCTGACGGCGATGCCGGACAGCCGGGCGGCCTCCTCGTTGCCGCCGATGGCGTACATCGCCCGGCCGGCGTAGGTGCGGTTGAGCACGACGGCGGCGATCACGCCCATGAGCGCCATCACCAGCACGGGCACCGGCAGGTAGCCGCCGACGGTGTCGCCGAGGTGGGAGACCGCCTCCGGCATCTCGATGGGGCTGCCCTGGGAGACCACCAGGGCCAGCCCGCGCGCCACGCCCAGCATGGCGAGCGTGGCGATGAACGGCGGCAGCTTGCCGTACGCGATGAGCGCGGCGTTGACCAGCCCGCATCCGATGCCGACGGCGAGCGCGACGAGCGTGGCCAGCGGCCAGGGCAGCCCGCTGTCGGCGGCCGTCCAGGCCAGCACGATCGCCGACAGGGCGGCCACGGCGCCGACGGACAGGTCGATCCCGCTGGTGATGATGACGAACGTCGAGCCGAACGCGAGGATCGCGGTGACCGCCGCCTGGACGCCCACGTTCAGCAGGTTCGTCACGGTCAGGAAGTCGCCGGACAGCAGCGACAGGGCCACGACGAGCACGACGAGCGCGGCGACCGAGCCGTTCTCGGCCAGCAGGGTCCTGGCCGTCGGCCGTACGGCCAGCACGTTAGTGGACACGAGCATCCTCCACCTCGGTGACGGCCAGCGCCATCACGGAGTCCTGGTTCGCGTCGGCGGCCTCCAGCTCGCCGACGAGCCTGCCTCTGGCCATGACGAGGATGCGGTCGCTCATCCCGAGTATCTCGGGCAGATCGCTGGAGATCATGAGGACCGCGTGGCCGGAGGCGGTGAGCGAATTGATCAACTGGTAGATCTCGACCTTGGCGCCGACGTCGATGCCGCGCGTCGGCTCGTCGAGGATGAGCACGCCGGCGTCGGCGAGCAGCCACTTGCCGATCACGATCTTCTGCTGGTTCCCGCCCGACAGGGTGCGCACCTCCTGGCCGAGGTGGCTCATCCGCACGCCGAGCTGGTCCGCCACCCGCGCGGCGGCCTTGCGCTGACCGGCCCGGTCGACGAATCCGCCGTGGCTGGCGCCGCGCAGGGTGACCAGGCCCAGGTTCTCGGCGATGTCGGCGCCCAGGACGAGCCCCTGGCCCTTGCGGTCCTCGGGAACCAGGCCGAGCCCGGCCTCCATGGCGGCGCGCACGTCGCCGCCGGGCAGCCGCCGGCCGCGTACCAGCACCTCGCCGGAGTCGGGGGCGTCGGCGCCGAACACCGCCCGGGCGACCTCGGTGCGGCCCGCGCCGACCAGCCCGGCCAGGCCGACGACCTCGCCGGCCCGCACCTCGAAGGACACGCCGGAGAACGCGCCGGCCAGGCTCAGGTCGCGCACCTGCAGCAGCGGCTCGCCGGCCGCGCTCGCCTGGCGCGGGTACTGCTGGTCGATGGGCCGGCCCACCATGAGCCGGATCAGCTCCTCCTCGGGCGTGCCGGCCGGCACCTGGGTCACGGAGCGGCCGTCGCGCAGCACGGTCACCCGGTCGCCGATCTGGGCGATCTCCTCCAGGTGGTGGGTGATGAACACGACCGCGACGCCCCGCTCGCGCAGCTGCCCGACCAGCTCGAACAGGCGCCGCACCTCGCTGGTGGTGAGCACGGCGGTGGGCTCGTCCATGATGAGGACGCGGGCGTTCAGCGCGAGCGCCTTGGCGATCTCGACCATCTGCATCTGCGCGATGCCCAGGTCGGCGACGCGGGTGCGCGGGTCGACGCCGACGCCCACCAGGTCGAGCATGCCGCGGGCCTGCTCGTGCATGCGCCGCGTGTCGACGAACCCGAAGCGGCGGGGCGGCCGGCCCAGGGCGAGGTTCTCGCCCACGGTCAGCTGGGGGACGAGGTTGAACTCCTGGTAGATCGTGGCGATGCCGAGCCGCTGGGCGTCGGAGGCGTTGCGGATGGCGACCGGTTCGCCGTCGACGAGGATGCGGCCGCTGTCGGGCTGGTAGGCCCCGGACAGCATCTTGATGAGCGTGCTCTTGCCGGCGCCGTTCTCGCCGAGCAGGACGTGCACCTCGCCCGCGCGCAGGTCGAAGTCGACGCCGTCGAGCGCCACCACGCCGGGGAACCTCTTGCCGAGCCCCTCGACGCGCAGGATCTCGCGTGCCTGGCTCACGAGCGGCCCTCCTTCCTTGTGCCGGCCTTCCTTGTGCCGGTCTCGCCGCAGGACTCGCGCGCCACGAGCCTGGCGGGCAGCACCACCGACTCGGCGGCCCGGCCGCTCAGCGCGTCGAGGATCACCCGGACCGCGCGCCGGCCCAGCTCGGCGGTGGGCTGGCTGATCGCGGTGATGCGGGGATGGACGTGGTTGAACCACGGCACGTCGTCGAACGAGGCCAGCGCGACGTCACGGGGGATCTCCAGGCCGCGCTCGCTGACCGCGTCGAGCGCGCCGAGTGCCATGAGGTTGTCGCCCAGGAAGATCGCCTGCGGCGGCTCGGGCAGGTCGAGCAGTTCGGCGGTGATGCGGTGGCCGCTCCCGGCGCGGAAGTCGCCGACGCGCACGTACTCCTGGGGGATCTCCAGGCCGTGCCCGGCCGCCGCCCGCAGGAAGGCCTCGGTCCGCTCGCGCCCGGTGGACAGGGTGCTCGGCCCGGACACGAACGCGATCCGCCGGTGCCCGAGGGCGCGCAGGTGGGCGACCAGCTCGGCGATGGCGGTGCTGCCGTCGGCGCGCACCGAGGGCACCTCCACGCCGCTCAGCGTCCGGTCGAGGAAGACCATCGGACGCTCTCCCCGGCTGACCTCCTCCACCAGGGGCGTCACCTCGGCGGTGGGGCAGATCAGCAGCCCGTCGACCCGCCGCTCCAGCAGGGTGCGCACGTAGTGGTCCTGCTGGTCGGCGCGCTCGTCGGCGTTGCCGATGATCACGGTGTAGCCGGCCGCGCGGGCCTCGTCCTCCACGGCCCGCGCCAGCTCGGCGAAGAACGGGTTGAGGATGTCGCCGATGATCAGCCCGAGCGTCCTGGTGGCCTCGGTGCGCAGGGACCGGGCGACGGCGTTGGGCCGGTAGTTGAGCGCGGCCATCGCGTCGTGGACCCGGTTGCGCGTCTCCTCGGTGACGGAGGGGTTGTCGTTGAGCACCCGGGAGACCGTCGCGACGGAGACGCCCGCCTGCGCGGCGACATCTTTGATGCGAGCCACCTGACCTCCATGTAATCGGTTACATGAGGGTATGTAATCGGTTACATGATTGTGAATCGATAGGCTGCGTGATTCAGGTCACATTCCCGAAAGGTGTCAGATGCCGAGTTCGGCCCCTCATGACGTCCCCCGCCCGGAATACCCGCGCCCGCAGCTGGTCCGTACGGACTGGCTCAACCTCAACGGGCCGTGGCAGTTCGAGATCGACGCCGGAGACTCCGGCCTGGAGCGCGGCCTGCGTGAGCGCGAGCTCGCCGGGACGATCATCGTGCCCTTCGCTCCGGAGTCGGAGCTGTCCGGCCTCGGGCACACCGACTTCATGGAGGCGGTGTGGTACCGCCGCACCGTGACGATCCCGGCCGCCTGGGCGGGCCGCCGGACGCTGCTGCACTTCGGCGCCGTCGACCACGACGCCACGGTGTGGGTGAACGGCGTCGAGGTGGCCCGCCACCGCGGCGGCTTCACCCCGTTCACGGCCGACCTGTCGGCGGTGGCGCGCCCTGGAGAAGAGGCCACGATCGTGGTACGCGCCCGCGACCCCCGGCACGGGCCGCAGGCGCGCGGCAAGCAGTCCACCCGGTACCAGAACTTCGAGTGCCTCTACACCCGCACCACGGGGATCTGGCAGACGGTGTGGCTGGAGCCCGTCCCCGACGTGCACCTGCGCCGCCCGCGCATCACGCCCGACGTCGCGACCTCCTCCTTCAACGTCGTCGTTCCCCTGTCCGGCAATCGCCCGGGCAGCGCGGTCCGCGTGACCGTCTCCGACGGGGACGGCGTGGTCGCCACCGCGACCGCCCGCGCCGACCTGGACCTCGCCCCCTCCGTACGCCTGCCGCTGGAGCGGGTACGCCTGTGGGAGCCCGGCGACGGCTTCCTCTACGGCGTCAGGATCGAGCTGCTCGACGCCGCGGGCGCCGTCATGGACGCCGCCGACAGCTACGCCGGGTTACGCTCGATCGCGATCGACGGCAAGCGCGTGCTCATCAACGGCCGCCCCGTCTTCCAGCGGCTCGTGCTCGACCAGGGCTATTACCCCGACGGCCTCATGACCGCGCCCACCGACGCCGCGCTCCTGCGGGACATCGAGCTGTCGCTGGCCGCGGGCTTCAACGGCGCGCGCCTGCACCAGAAGGTGTTCGAGGAGCGCTTCCTCTACCACGCCGACCGGCTGGGCTACCTGGTGTGGGGCGAGTTCGGCGACTGGGGCGCCTCCGCCGGGCACGAGCAGCAGCCGACCGCCTCCTTCATCACGCAGTGGCTGGAGGTCCTCGAACGCGACGTCTCGCACCCGTCGATCATCGGCTGGTGCCCGCTCAACGAGACCACCCAGGAGATCCACGACCGCGTCACCCAGCTCGACGACGTCACGCTCGGCATGTTCCTGGCCACGAAGCTCGCCGACCCCACCCGCCCGGTCATCGACGCCTCGGGCTACAGCCACCGCGTACGGGAGAGCGACATCTACGACTCGCACAACTACGAGCAGGAGCCCGGCGTGTTCGCCGATCAGCTGAGCGGCCTGGGCAAGGACGAGCCGTTCGTCAACGGCGCGCCCGATCGGCCGATCTCGGTCCCCTACCGCGGGCAGCCGTACCTCGTCAGCGAGTACGGCGGCATCTGGTGGAACCCCGACCTCGCCGGGACCGAACAGGACGCGGACCGCGAGAGCTCGTGGGGCTACGGGCAGCGGGTGGGTGACGAGGAGGAGTTCCACACCCGCTTCGCCGGCCTGACCGGGACGCTGCTGGACGATCCGGACATGTTCGGCTACTGCTACACGCAGCTCACCGACGTGTTCCAGGAGGAGAACGGCATCTACCGCTTCGACCGGACGGCCAAGCTCGACGTCGAGCGCGTCCGCGCGGTCCAGTCCCGGCCGGCCGCCGCCGAACGGCGCCCATGACCTCGAATCCGGCGTCACGGTGAACAGGCGGTGAGCCGGGTGTGCAGGCGGCGGGCCTGGCGGACCAGCTCGGAGTCGCGGGGCCGGCCCGCCGGCTCGGCCACCGCCGCCAGCTCGCCCCGCGCGTCCGCCCACTCGGCGACGTCCGCCGCGAGGCCGACCATCCGCGTGTGCGCGGTCGTCGCCCGCTCCCCGGGCCCGGGCAGGTAGACGGGCAGCAGGCCGGTCATCACCTGCCAGACCTCCCGGTGCGCGCCGCGCCCGGCCGCCTCCCGGAGCGCGGCGACGCCGCGTCGACGCGTAAGGTCACCTCGACGGCTGTGGCGCCGCCGTGCTCCGCTCGTCCCCCGGCGCGGCGCGAGCCGGTACGCCCGCGGCCGCCAAGGCCATGATGACGACGAGCAACAGAGGGAGCCGCGCCGCCGAGACGGCGACCGTGGACGTTAATCGGCGCGACCAGGCCTCCTCGCGAGTGATTTGATCACCTGGACAGTAAGTGCCCGGCAAGGGCCTGGACGGATGTTCTGTACGGTGCTTGAATCGCGTACGGAGCTGCGCCGTCCAGGCCTGTCATAAACGCCTGAATGCTCTCGATGAGAGTTGTTTCCGCAGGTCACCTGGATAAAGAATGGCCTTTTAAATAGTTCTGTGAGGTTTTTGCGACCGCTTTATGGCGATCCTGTGGTGCTTCTGTGGCGACCGCCCCGATAATTGCCGGAACGAAATTCCCGTTGATCCGGCGAGGCGCGTCACCGCCCGGTCCCGAAAGCTTGTGAGGCGCGCCGGCGGCCGGCGGCGGGGCGGGAGGGCGCGGGGCACCTTTTGTGGGGTTTCCACAACGCAGCAGCTTCGCCATGAGCGATGCGGGCCATTGGTGTACCGGGCGGCGATCGAGCAGGGTGTAGAAAGGTGCAGGCGGCGCTCCGGGACCCGGGCGTCGCCTTTGTGCGTGAGTAAGGGGAGGCTCAGCCGGTGTTCAGTCGTGTCGCCATCGTCAACCGTGGAGAGGCAGCGATGCGGCTCATCCACGCCGTCCGGGACCTGTGCGCGGAGACCGGGGCGCGGATCGAGACGGTGGCGCTCTATACCGACGCCGACCGCACCGCGACCTTCGTCCGCGAAGCGGACCTCGCCTACCCGCTCGGCCCCGCCTCCGCGCGCCCGTACCTCGACCACGCCGTCCTGGAGCGGGCGCTGGTGGAAAGCGGCGCCGACGCCGCGTGGGTCGGCTGGGGGTTCGTCGCCGAGGACCCGGCCTTCGCCGAGTTGTGCGAGAAGATCGGCGTCACCTTCATCGGGCCGAGCGCCGAGGCGATGCGCAAGCTCGGCGACAAGATCGGCGCCAAGCTCATCGCCGAGAAGGTCGGCGTCCCCGTCGCGCCGTGGAGCCGCGGCGAGGTCGCCACCCTGGAGGACGCGCTGCGCGCCGGCGACGAGATCGGCTACCCGCTGATGCTCAAGGCGACCGCGGGCGGCGGCGGGCGCGGCATCCGCATGGTCGCCTCGAAGGAGGACCTGGCCGACGCCTACGAGCGCACCAGCCAGGAGGCGCTGCGCGCGTTCGGCTCCGGCGTGGTCTTCCTGGAGCGGCTGGTCACCGGCGCCCGCCACGTCGAGGTCCAGGTCATCGCCGACGGGCAGGGCACCGCGTGGGCGCTGGGCGTGCGCGACTGCTCGGTGCAGCGGCGCAACCAGAAGATCATCGAGGAGTCCGCCTCGCCCGTGCTGGGCGTCGAGCAGACGGCCGAGCTGAAGGCGTCGGCCGAGCGGCTGGCCGTGGCGGTCGGCTACTGCGGCGCCTGCACCGTCGAGTTCCTCTACCACCCCGGCGAGAAGCTGTTCGCCTTCCTCGAGGTCAACACCCGGCTGCAGGTCGAGCACCCGATCACCGAGATCACCACCGGCACCGACCTGGTCCGGCTGCAGCTGCATGTGGCCGGCGGCGGCAGGCTCGAAGGCCCCCAGCCGGGCGAGTCCGGCCACGCCGTCGAGGCCCGGCTCAACGCCGAGGACCCCGACCGCGACTTCGCGCCCGCCCCGGGCCGCATCGCCCGCCTGGTGCTGCCCACCGGGCCCGGCATCCGCGTCGACACCGGCGTCAGCGAGGGCGACACCATCCCGGCCGACTTCGACTCGATGATCGCGAAGATCATCGCCTACGGCCGCGACCGCGAGCAGGCGCTGGGCCGGCTGCGCCGCGCGATGGCCGACACCACGGTGATCATCGAGGGCGGCGCCACCAACAAGAGCTTCGTGCTCGACCTGCTCGACCAGCCCGAGGTGATCGACGCGAGCGCCGACACCGGCTGGATCGACCGCATGCGCGCCAAGGGCCGCCTGATCAGCCACCGGCACTCCGCGATCGCCCTGGCCGCCGCCGCCATCGAGGCCTACCAGGACGAGGAGGAGGTCAGCCGCCGGCGGCTGCTGTCCACCGCGCACGGCGGCCGCCCGCAGGTCCAGCACGACTCGGGCCGCCCGCTGGACCTCAAGCTCCGCGGCGTCGGCTACCGGGTGAGCGTGGCCCGGGTCGGGCACCGGCGCTTCCGCGTCGGGATCTCCGGCGGCGGCGACATGCACCCGGCGGACGTCGAGGTGGAGCGGTTCGACGAGCACAGCGGCCAGATCGTGGTCAACGGCCGCCGCTTCCGGGTGGTGTCGGCCACGCACGGGCCGATCCACCTGGTCGAGGTCGACGGCGTGACGCACCGGATCAGCCGCGACGAGGGCGGCGTCGTCCGCTCGCCCGCCCCGGCGCTGGTGGTCGCGACGCCGCTGTCGGTCGGCGACGAGGTCGAGCCGGGCGCGCCGATCCTGGTGCTGGAGAGCATGAAGATGGAGACGGTGCTGCGCGCGCCGTTCCGCGCCCGCGTCCGCGAGTGCCCGGTGTCGGTGGGCAGCCAGGTCGAGACCGGCGCGCCGCTGATGCGCCTGGAGCCCCTCGCCGACGAAGGCCCCGAAGAGGAGGCCGCGGGCACCGTCGAGATCGACCTGCCCGCCGCGCCGTCCGACGGGTCCGCGGCCGACCGGGTCGAGCGCGGCCTGCAGGACCTGCGCGGCCTGCTGCTCGGCTTCGACGGCGACCGCGACGACCGCAAGCGGGTGCTGACGGCCTACCTGGACGCCCGCGCCGAGCTGGGCAGGCAGCCGATCGAGGGCGAGCTCGACCTGCTCACCGTGTTCGCCGACCTGGCCGAGCTGAGCCGCAACAAGCCGGGCGGCGCGCTCGACGTCGAGCCGGGCAACCCCGTGCACAGCCCGCGCGAGTTCTTCCACAGCTACCTGCAGAGCCTCGACGTCGAGCGCGCCGGCGTCACCCAGAGCTTCCAGGCCAAGCTCACCAGGGTCCTCGCCCACTACGGCGTGCACGACCTCGACCGCACGCCGGAGCTGGAGGCCGCGGTCTTCCGGATCTTCCTGGCCCAGCAGCAGATGAGCACCGGCGTCGCGATCGTGTCGGAGCTGCTGCGCCACTGGCTGGCCGGCGCGCCGCCGTTCGAGTCGCTCAGCGAGCGCGCCGGGCTCGGCCTGGAGCACCTGATCGAGGCCACGCAGGTGCGCTTCCCCACGGTGTCCGACCTGGCCCGCGGCGTGGTGTTCCGCTGGTTCGCCCAGCCGCTGCTGCGCCGCAACCGCGCCAAGGTCTACGCCGCCGTACGCGACGACCTGCGCTACCTGGACGCCGACCCCGACGCGCCGGACCGCGCCGAGCGGATCCAGGCCATGGTGGCCAGCTCCGAGCCGCTGGTCCGGCTGATCGGCCGGCGGATCGGCCGGCCCGGGCTGGACCACGCGCCGCTGCTGGAGGTGCTGACCCGCCGCTACTACGGCAACCGCGGGCTGTCCGAGGTCACCGCGCGCGAGGTCGCGGGCTGCCCGTTCGTCACCGCCGAGCACACCGGCGCGGACGCCGTGACCCGCGTGGTCACCACCGCGGTCGACATCGCCGCCCTACCCGCCGCCATCGGCGCCGTCGGCACGTTCGCCACCGAGGACCCGACCGACGGGGGGCTCGTCGCCGACCTCTACGTCACCTGGGAGGACCAGCCGGACGCCGACGCCATGGCGGCGCGGATCGGGCAGCTCCTCGCCGAGCACTCGCGGCCCGCGGGCGTCAACCGGGTCACCACCACCGTCGTCGGCACCAGCGGCGCCGTGATGCACCACCACTTCACCTTCCGCCCCGACGGGCCCGGCTTCGCCGAGGACCGGCTGATCCGCGGCCTGCACCCGCAGATCGCCGAGCGCCTGCAGCTGCAGCGGCTGCGCGAGTTCGACCTCACCCGGCTGCCGTCGGCCGATGAGGAGATCTACCTGTTCAAGGCCGTGGCGCGGAGCAACCCGGACGACGAGCGGCTCATCGCGATGGGCCAGGTCCGCGACCTGACGCCGCTGCGCGAGGCCGACGGCAGGCTGATCGCGCTGCCCGCCGTGGAGGACGCGCTCACCGCGGGCCTCGACGCGATCCGCAACATCCAGGCGCAGCGCCCCCAGAACAAGCGCTTCGACACCAACCGGATCATGATGTACGTCTGGCCGTCGACCGAGCTGTCCACCGACGAGCTCAACATGCTGGTCCAGCGCATCCTGCCGACCACGGCGGGCGCGGGGCTGGAGGAGGTCCAGTTCGTGGCCCGCCAGCGCAACGCCGCCGGCGAGCTGGCCGAGGTCGCCGTGCGGATCACCCTCGACCCGGGCCACGGCGCGAGCCTGCACGTCGGCAAGCCCTCGACGGAGCCGGTCCAGCCGCTGGACGACTACCGCCAGAAGGTGCTGCGCGCGGCCCGGCGCGGAAACGTCTACCCGTACGAGCTGACCGGCCTGCTCGCCGGGCCCGAGGGCCGCTTCGTCGAGCACGACCTCGACGCCGGCGGCGCGCTCGTGCCGGTCGACCGGCCCAAGGGGAAGAACTCCGCGGCGATCGTGGCAGGCGTCGTCACGACGCCGACCGAGCGGCACCCCGAAGGCGTCACCCGCGTCGTCCTGCTCGGCGACCCGACGAAGGCGCTGGGCGCCCTGTCCGAGCCCGAGTGCTCGCGGGTGATCGCCGCCCTCGACCTCGCCGAGCGGATGCGGGTCCCGCTGGAGTGGTACGCATTGTCGGCCGGCGCGCGAATCTCCATGACCTCGGGCACCGAGAACATGGACTGGGTCGCGGCCGCGCTCAAGCGGATCGTCACCTTCACCCAGGACGGCGGCGAGATCAACATCGTGGTCGCCGGGATCACCGTCGGCGCCCAGCCGTACTGGAACGCCGAGGCGACGATGCTCATGCACACCAAGGGCATCCTGGTGATGACGCCGGACTCGGCGATGGTGCTCACCGGCAAGCAGTCGCTCGACTTCTCCGGCGGCGTGTCGGCCGAGGACAACTTCGGCATCGGCGGCTACGACCGCGTCATGGGGCCGAACGGCCAGGCGCAATACTGGGCGCCCAACCTGCCGGCCGCCCGCGACGTGCTCATGGCGCACTACGACCACACCTACGTCGTGCCCGGCGAGGCGGCGCCGCGGCGGGCGCACACCATCGACCCGGCCGACCGCGACATCACCGAGTTCCCGCACGCCATCGAGGGCAGCGACTTCGCCACCGTCGGGCAGATCTTCTCCGCCGAGCACAACCCCGACCGCAAGAAGCCGTTCGACATCCGCACGGTGATGCGCGCCGTGTCCGACCAGGACCACCCGGTGCTGGAGCGCTGGGCGGGCATGGCCGACGCGGAGACCTCCGCGGTGCAGGACGTGCACATCGGCGGCTGGCCGGTCTGCCTGATCGGCATCGAGTCGCGCTCGGTGCCGCGGCGCGGCTTCCCGCCCACCGACGGCCCCGACACCTACACCGCGGGCACGCTGTTCCCGCGGTCGTCGAAGAAGACCGCGCGGGCGATCAACTCCGCGTCCGGCAACCGGCCGCTGGTGGTGCTGGCCAACCTGTCCGGGTTCGACGGCTCGCCGGAGTCGATGCGCAAGCTCCAGCTGGAGTACGGCGCGGAGATCGGCCGGGCGATCGTCAACTTCGACGGGCCGATCGTGTTCTGCGTGATCTCCCGCTACCACGGCGGCGCGTTCGTGGTGTTCTCCAAGGCGCTCAACCCGAACATGACCGTGCTGGCGCTGGAAGGCTCGTTCGCCTCGGTGCTCGGCGGCGCCCCGGCCGCCGCCGTGGTGTTCTCCGGCGAGGTGAACAACCGCACCGCGACCGACCCGCGGGTGACCGAGCTGCAGACCCGGGTCTCGGCGGCCAGCGGCGCCGAGCGGGCGGCGCTCAACGCCCAGCTCGCCGAGGTGCAGGCCGCCGTCCGGGCGGAGAAGCTCGGCGAGGTCGCCGCGGAGTTCGACCGGGTGCACAGCATCCAGCGCGCGGTCGAGGTCGGCTCGGTGGACGCCATCATCAGCGCCGCCGAGCTGCGGCCGCGGATCATCGAGGCCATCGAGCGCGCGATGGCCTGACCGTCACCCGGCCCCGTCAGCGGGGGTCACGGCGCAGCGGATGATCGGACGGGACCTCGACCAGCACGATGCGGTGCCCGTCGGGGTCCTCGATCCACAGCTCGATGAGGCCCCACGGCTCCAGCCGCGCCTCCCGCGCCACCGTGACCCCCGCCTCCCGGAGCCGTTTCTCCTCCCGCGCCACGTCGCGTACCTGCAGCCACAGCGACAGCCCTGAGCCGGCCCCGTCGTCGGAGTGCCCGGAGACCTCCAGGAACCCCTGGCCGAGGAAGAAGACCACGCCCGGGTGGTCGGCGGGGCCGAACTCGCGGTAGACGGCCAGGCCGAGCGTCTCGCGGTAGAAGCCGAGGCTCCGCGGGAGATC
The DNA here is from genome assembly GCF_014204795.1 of Nonomuraea jabiensis. Classification (GTDB taxonomy): domain Bacteria; phylum Actinomycetota; class Actinomycetes; order Streptosporangiales; family Streptosporangiaceae; genus Nonomuraea; species Nonomuraea jabiensis. The sequence continues at coordinate 6,538,402 of NZ_JACHMB010000001.1, forward strand.
CTTCGGACGCAGCAGCACTCGATTGCTCAGCACCTCCATGCCCGACCTGTTCCCCGTCGGACCGGCGGAAACGCGGCATCACGAGATGAGCGACCTCACCCGCCAGGCCGGCCGCCTGCTCCTGCCGTCGCGGCGCCAGGAGGATCAGGGGATCTCGTCCGTGGCGGCGTCGCCGTACTGCCACCGCAGGAGCCGGGTGACGTCGAGCAGGCGGCCCCCGCTCATCTGCGCGGTGAACGTCACCGTCCTGGCCGTTACGCCGTAGTTCCGTCCGGCGACCACGACCCGGTCGCCGGTGATCAGGGTGACGGCGCGGTCCGCGGGGCCGGCCGCCGGCGCGGTGGCCGATGACGGGGTGGTGCCGACGGCCAGCAGGCGGGGCGCGTACGCCGGGTAGAGGGCCTTACCGCGCTCCAGGTCGGACAGCGCCGCCTTCACCTCCTTGTCCAGGTACGGCTTGGCCTTCCTCGGTGGGCACGGTCGCCTGTAGTTACCGCCACGGCGCGAAAGACTTCACGGACGATTGCGATGCCATGACCTCTTTGGGCGGGAGCGCCCGGCGGATGTGGCACCATCGAATCGGCACCGGCAGACAGGGCGGCATGGTGGCGGCCGGGAAGCGAAGGACTTGACCTCCTCCCCCTCGTAACCGAGGGGATTCCAACCGTCGCCGGTTGGCCTTCCTGCTTCACTACCGGTCGCCCGCCCGAGAGGACTCTCGTTGAGGTCTTACACCAGCTCCACAGGCGTTTCAGCTCTCCGCCAGCCCGGCGGCGAGCACGTTGCGCGCGGCGTTGACGTCCTGGTCGTGGACCGCGCCGCAGCCGCAGGTCCATTCCCGGACGTTCAGCGGCATCGTCTCTTGCAGGGCCCCGCAGGCCGAGCACAGCTTGGAGGAGGGGAACCAGCGGTCCACTACCACCAGCGTGCGCCCGTACCAGGCGGCCTCGTACTCCAGCATCATCCGCAGGTCCCGCCAGGCCGCATCCGAGATGGCGCGGGCCAGCGAGCGGTTCTTGACCATGTTGCGGACGGTGAGATCCTCGATCACGACCGTTTGGTTCTCACGGACGAGCCGAGTCGAAAGCTTGTGCAGGAAGTCACGCCGCCGGTCGGCGATCCGCGCATACACCTTGCCCACGCGCAGCCGGGCCTTGGCCCGGTTGCTCGATCCCTTCCCCGTACGGGCGAGCGATCGCTGCGCGCGGGCCAGCCTGCGCCGGTCGGCACGCTCGTGACGCGGGTTGACGATCTTCTCACCGGTCGACAGCGTAACCAGCGCCGTGACGCCCGCGTCCACGCCCACCGACGACTCGACCGGCGGCAACGGCGCAATCTTCTCCTCGAGGAGGATGGACACGAACCACCGCCCCGCCGCATCCCGGGAGACGGTGACCGTGGACGGCTCGGCCCCCTCGGGCAGCGGACGCGACCACACGATGTCCAACGGCGCGTCCATCTTCGCCAAGAACAGCCGGCCCTGACGCCAGCGGAACGCCGAGCGGGTGTACTCCGCCGACGCGCGTGCCTTCTTCCTGCTCTTGAACGTCGGGTACTTGGCCCTGCGTTGGAAGAAGTTCGCGAACGCCGCCTGCAGGTGGCGCAGCGCCTGCTGCAGCGGCACCGACGACACCTCGCCCAGGAACGCCAGCTCGGGGGTCTTCTTCCACGCCGTCAGCGCGGCGGAGGACTCCACATAGGAGACCCGCCTGCCTTCCAGAGCGTAGGCACGGGTCCGCTCCTCCAGAGCCTTGTTGTAGACCAGGCGCACAGACATTCTGCAAAAAGATCAGTTAATTACCGCTCGATTGTCGTAGACGGCGGTCCGTCCGGCGGCGAATCGCCTGCTCCTGCCGTGATCCGCAGGAGTCCGATTCCTTCCCCGCCTGAAGGTGGGGGTCTCCTCGGAGGGACCGGATGAATCGGGCACCAGGCATGGTGGATGTGGCGCGCGAGGCGGGTGTGTCGCACGTCACCGTCTCCCGCGTCCTCAACGACCACCCCTCCGTCCGCCCGGAGACCCGGGCTCGCGTCGAGGCCGCCATCGAGAAGCTCGGCTACCGCCGCAACAGCGTCGCCCGCGCGCTCAAGAGCCGCCGTTCCTCGACGATCGGGGTGGTGCTCGCCGGGGCCGAGCTGTACGAGCTGCCGCGCATCCTGCGGGGCGTGCAGACGGCCGCACAGCGGGCCGGCTACTGGGTCAATCTGGCCAGCTGGCAGGGCGGCACCACCAGAGACCTGGCCGAGACCCTGCAGCGGCTCACCGACCAGGCGGTCGAGGCCGTCGCGGTCATCGCCGACCGGCCCATGGTGATGGACGCCCTGGCCGACATCGTGACCGGCGTGCCGATGACGGTGGTCATGTCCGGCAACGTGCCCAACCCGGACGTCGGCTTCGTCGAGCTCGATCAGGAGCTGGGCGCGCGGCTCGCCGTACGGCACCTGGTGGAGCTGGGGCACCGCCACATCGTCCACCTGACCGGCGCGCTGCGCACCTTCGACGCCCGGGCCCGCGTCGAGGGCTGGCGGGCCGCGCTGGCAGAGGCGCCGGAGGCCGGCGGCGAGTTCTTCGAGGGCGACTTCACCGGCAACAGCGGCTACCGGCTGGCCCACTACCTCGTCACCCGCCGCGCCGGCGAGCCGCCGACGGCGATCTTCGCCGGCAACGACCAGATGGCCATGGGGGTGCTGGCGGCCTTCGCCGAGCTCGGCGTGAAGGTGCCCGGCGACGTCTCGCTCGTCGGCTTCGACGACATCGCGGGAGCGGCCTATCAGGTGCCCGCGCTGACCACGGTCCGCCAGGACTTCGTCGCTCTCGGCGCGCGCTGCATCGAGCAGGTGCTGCGCATGATGCAGGGCGAGCCGGCCTCGTGCGAGCGGATCGCTCCCGAGCTCGTGGTCCGGCGCAGCACGGCGCCGCCCAGGCCGCCCCGTTAGCCGGCCGTCCCGGGTTCGGGCTGGTACTCGAACCAGTGGACCCGCGCCCGTCCGTCGCTCGCGTGGCCGTTGCCGGTGGCGTACAGGCCCAGGTAGACCCCGACGAACCCGCCCGCGCGCTCGGTGCTGAAGAACGACCGTTCGATCGTGGCCAGGCTGATCCACTGCGCCGCGGTGAGGTCCTTGACGCGGAAGGTGTAGCCGGCTTCGTCTCCGTCGACCGCCAGCAGCACCTCGCCGGTCGAGACCGGGACCGAGGCCCGGCGGGTGCTCGTGCCCGCCTCCCGGACCGTCAGCACGGCCTGCGCCTGCCCGTCGCCGTCCACGGTGAGGGCGAGCGTGGCGTGGTGGTCCTGGTGCTGGAAGACGGCCAGGCCGGCCTCCTCCGACGGGCGCGCGGCGGCGAAGCTGATCCGGGTCCGCGCGCCGAAGCGGACGTGCTGCTGGCGCCGGCCGAGGAAGGCGGGCACGCCCGTGGAGCTGAGGGGGTCGGGGGCGAGGTCGAGGTCGAGCCCGGACCCGTCGGCCGTGGGCCTGACGCGGTCGCCGACGGGCCCGCGCAGGCTGTTCCACTCCAGCCCGCCGAAGTCCGCCCGCCCGGTCGGCGCGGCGGTGTCACCGTCCGGTCCGGAGTGCGGCCGCCCGCCCGGCACGGCGGTGTCGCCGTCAGATCCGGAGTGCGGTCGGTCGGGCGGGACGGTGGTGGCGACGTCCGGCTGGGCGGAGGCGATCGACGGGAGCCGCTCCGACAGCCGCACGGCTCCCGTTTCGGGCGCGAAGACGGGCCCGTGGGCGGTCCAGGTCACGGGCACCAGGAACACCTCCCTGCCCAGCGTGTGGGTGCCCGCGATCGGCCGCACGCCGAGCGTCACCGCCCACCACTCGCCGACGGGGGTGTCCACCAGGTCGGCGTGGCCGACGTTGTGAATGGGCTCGCCCGGGCCGCGGTGCCGGTGGGTCAGCAGGGGGCTGCGCGGGTCGGTGACGTAGGGCCCGGTGACGGTGCCGGAACGGGCCGCGGTGACGCTGTGGTTGCTCTCGGTGCCGCCCTCCGCGGCGATCAGGTGGTACACCCCGTTACGTTTGTACAGGTGCGGCGCCTCCACCCAGGCCCCGCGCACCGCGCCCTGCCACAGCACGTGAGTGGGACCGACGAGCTTGAGCCGCTCCAGGTCGAGCTCGCGCATCCACAACTCGCCGGGACCGCCCTGGACCGCGTCCCGGCAGGCGGTGAGCCAGCACCGGCCGTCGTCGTCGAAGAACAGCGACGGGTCGATGCCCTCGGCCTCCAGCGGCACGGGGTCCGACCACGGCCCGGCGGGGTCGGACGCGGTCACGACGAAGGTGAGGCTGCCCTGCCGGTTCACGGCCAGCGTGGAGACCACGTAGAAGGTGCCGTCGTGGTGGCGGATGGTCGGCGCCCACACGCCGTCGGAGACGTCCAGGCCCTCCAGCGCGAGCAGCCCGGGCCGGTCCAGCACATGGGTGAGCTGGCGCCAGCGCACCAGGTCACGGCTGTGGAAGAGAGGGAGTCCCGGAAAATAGGTGAAGGACGAGGTGACCAGGTAGAAGTCCTCGCCGACCCGGCAGATCGACGCGTCCGGATAGCACCCGGGCAGGACCGGGTTGCGGAAAGCAGGCACGGGGGGCTCCGAGAGATCTCACAAAGAGGGGGCTTGACAGGATGACAACGTTAACATCAGGTTAGATGCCAACGCACGACCTGGCATTCCCGCCAAGGCGCACCACCCCTTGCCCAGGAGACCGTCATGACCCCACCGACCCCGCCTCGCCGCCGACACCGCAGGAAGCTGGGCGCCGCGGCGCTTGCCCTCGCTCTGGCGGCGTCGCTGGCCGCCTGCTCGTCCGCCGACGCCCCCTCCCCGAGCACGGCGGCGAGCGCGAGCGGGCCGGTCACGCTGCAGGTCTGGACCTGGAACCTGAAGGGCGGCGACCCGGAGGCCGAGGCGATCATCGCCAAGTACCACCAGGAGAACCCCAACGTCACGATCAAGCTGTCGGAGGTCGGTGGAACCTCCGACACCGCCTCCAAGCTGCTGGCCGCCGACAAGGCCGGCGACACCCCCGACGTCGTGCAGCTGGAGTACCGCGCCGTGCCGGCCATGGTGGTCTCCGGAGCCGTGAAGGACATCACCGCCGACGTGGCGTCCGTCAAGTCGGGCATCGACCCCAACATCTGGGCCCTGACCACCTTCAACAACCAGGTCTACGGCGTGCCCCAGGACATCGGGCCGATGGCGCTCACCTACCGCAAGGACCTGTTCGACAAGTACGGCATCAAGGTCCCCAGCACCTGGGCCGAGTACGCCAAGGCCGCAGAGCAGATCCGCAAGAAGGACCCCGACGCCTACATCGCCAGCTTCGCCGCCAACCAGCTCGAGTTCTTCGCCGCCCAGGCCACCCAGGCCGGCGCCCAGTGGTGGAGCACCGACGGCAACGCCTGGAAGGTCGGCATCGACAGCGAGCCGTCCCTGAAGACCGCCGACTTCTGGGAGGACCTCGTCAAGCGGGACCTGGTGAAGGTCGAGCCGCTGCTCACGCCGGAATGGAACGCCCAGGTCAACAAGGGCAAGATCCTGAGCTGGGCCGCCGCGGCCTGGGCGCCCAGCGTCATCTACTCGGTGGCGCCCGACACCGCCGGCAAGTGGGAGACCGCGCCGCTGCCGCAGTGGACGCCCGGCAACCCCGCCGTCCCGTTCCTGGGCGGATCCGCCTACCTGGTGCCGGCCAAGTCGAAGCACGCCAAGGAGGCCGCGGCCTTCGCAGCCTGGCTCGGCGCCTCCGACGAGGGCTCCAAGCTGCAGCTCACGCTCGACATCTACCCCGGCGGGAACGCCGGGCGCCAGGCGACGCTGACCCACGAGCCGCCTAAGCTGATGCCGCAGCAGAAGGACTTCTACCAGGTCACCGACCAGGTGATCAAGAACACCACCATCCCGGTGACCTGGGGACCCAACGTGAACATCGCCCAGAGCGCCTTCGGCGACGCGCTCAACAAGGCCGCGCTCGACAAGACCTCCTTCCGCGCGGTGTACCAGGCCACGCAGCAGGCCGTCGTCGCCGACCTGCAGAAGTCCGGCTACACCGTCACCAAGTAAGACGCCGAGGGCCCGACCGGGCCCTCGGCTCGACCCCTCTCTGGACGTCCCATGCCCGCCAGCCCCGCCGGGCGACGCCTGCGCATCCGCGCCGTCGCCACCCCGTGGATGTTCGCCACGCCCGCGATCGTCTTGTTCACCCTGTTCCTGATCGTCCCGATCGGCTACGCCGTCTACCTGAGCTTCCGCGGCTTCCGCATCGAAGGCGGCGGCGCGTTCGGGCGGCGGGTGGAAGCCTTCATCGGGTTCGACAACTACGCCGCCGCGCTCTCCGACCCCGAGTACGTCGCCGGGCTCGGCCGCGTCCTGCTCTACGGCGTCATCGCCATCCCCAGCGTGCTGGGCCTGGCCCTGCTGTTCGCGCTGCTGCTCGACACCCCCAGGGTGCGGGCGCGCGGCTTCACCCGTACCGCGATCTTCCTGCCGTACGCGGTGCCCGGCGTGATCGCCAGCCTCCTGTGGGGCTTCCTGTACCTGCCCAGCACCAGCCCCATCACCTACCTCGCCAGGCAGCTGAATGCCGGGCCGCTGGACTTCTTCGGCTTCCCCGCCCTGTACTTCTCGCTGGCCAACATCGCGCTGTGGTCCGGCGTCGGCTTCAACATGATCATCATCTTCACGTCGCTGCGCGCCATCCCCACGTCCGTCTACGAGGCGGCCCGCATCGACGGGGCGAGCGAGTGGCAGATCGCCTGGCGCATCAAGATCCCGCTGGTCGCCCCCGCGCTCGTGCTCACCGGCCTGTTCTCCGTGATCGGCACCCTGCAGCTCTACAGCGAACCGGCCACGCTGCGGCCGATGACGACCACGATCAGCTTCACCTGGGTGCCGCTGATGAAGATCTACCAGGAGGCGTTCACGAACGACAACCTCGGCGGGGCCGCGGCCGCCTCCGTGGTGCTGGCCGTGGGCATCCTGGTCATCTCGCTGCTGCTGCTGCGGTTCTTCCAGCGCCGGACCTTCGGAGGCAACGCATGACCGCCGTAACCCGCACCGGCGACCGCCAGTTCCGCCGCCACCACCAAGGCCGGCGCCGTCCGGCCGCGGCGCGGCGGCCGCGCCTCCCGCTGATCGTGCTGCTGCTCGGCGCGCTGTACTGCCTGACCCCGGTGGCCTGGGTGGTCATCGCCGCCTCCAAGACGTCGCGCGAGCTGTTCACCACCTTCTCCTTCGCCCCCGGCACCGGCCTCCTCGAGAACCTGGCCAACCTCAGCTCCTACGGCGACGGCCAGTTCTGGAAGTGGGGGCTCAACTCGCTGCTCTACGCCGGCGTCGGCGCGATCCTGTCGACGCTGGTGTCGGCCATGGCCGGCTACGCCCTGGCCAAGTTCCGCTTCCGCGGGCGCGAGGTCCTGTTCTCCGTGATCCTCGCCGGCGTGCTCGTGCCCGGCATCGTGCTGGCCGTCCCGCAGTATCTGCTGATGTCCGCCGTCGGCCTGGCCGGGACCCACTGGTCGGTGCTGCTGCCGGTCATCATCAACCCGTTCGGCATCTTCCTGTGCCGGGTCTTCGCCGCCGCCTCGGTGCCGGAGAGCACGCTGGAGGCGGCGCGCCTGGACGGCGCCGGGGAGACCCGGATCTTCGGCACCATCGTGCTGCCCATGATGGTGCAGGGGCTGGTCACGGTGTTCCTGCTGCAGTTCGTCGGCATCTGGAACAACTTCCTGCTGCCCTTCATCATGCTCTCCGACCAGGACAAATATCCGATCACCCTGGGCCTGTACACGTTCCTGGGCAAGGGCGCGGGCGATGGGGACCTGTACTCGCTGGTCATCATGGGCTCGGCCGTCTCCGTCATCCCGCTGATCGCCCTCGTTCTGGTACTGCAGCGGTTCTGGCGCGCCGACCTGCTGGCCGGCGGACTGAAGGGATGACCCACCGATGAAGTTCACCGACGGGCTCTGGCAGCTGCGCCCCGGCGTCACCGCGCTGTACGCGGCCGAGGCGTACGACATCGCCACCGAGGAGGGCGCGTTCACCGTGACCGCGCCCACCACCGTCATCCACCGCCGCGGCGACACCCTCAACCGGCCGGTCCTCTCGCTGCGGCTGTCGTCACCGCTGGCGAACGTCATCCGCGTCCGCATCGACCACCACGCGAGCGACGGCCGCGGCTTCGACCTCGTCGGCGCGGAGGACGGCCACGGCATCGTCAAAACGGACGGATCCACGACCCTCACCAGTGGCGCGCTGAGCGCGACCATGGCGCCCGGAGCCCCCTGGAACCTGTCGTTCCACGCGGACGGGCGCCCGCTGACCTCCAGCGGCCCCAAGTCCATCGGCTACTTCCGGCTCGCCGACGACGCGCAGGTCGATCCGGCGCCGGTCGGCGGCATCCGCGCCTCCGTCCACCTCGCCCAGCAGCTCGCGCTGGACGTGGGCGAGGTCGTCTACGGGCTGGGGGAGCGCTTCGGGCCGCTGGTCAAGAACGGCCAGACGGTGGAGATCTGGAACGCCGACGGCGGGACCTCCTCGGAGCAGGCCTACAAGAACGTGCCGTTCTACCTCACCAACCGTGGATACGGCGTCTTCGTGAACCACCCGGGGCACGTCTCGTACGAGATCGGGTCGGAGACGGTGCAACGCGTGCAGTTCTCGGTGGCGGGGGAGAGCCTCGAGTACTTCGTGATCTACGGGCCCACCCCCAAGCAGATCCTGGAACGCTACACCGCGCTCACCGGCCGCCCCGCGCGCCTGCCCGCCTGGTCCTACGGCCTGTGGCTGTCGACCTCGTTCACCACCGACTACGACGAGCAGACGGTGACCTCGTTCATCGACGGCATGGCCGAGCGCGACCTGCCGCTGTCGGTCTTCCACTTCGACTGCTTCTGGATGCGCGAGTTCAACTGGTGCGACTTCCAGTGGGACCCGCGGGTCTTCCCCGACCCCGAGGGCATGCTGGCCCGCCTGTGCGCCAAGGACCTGCGCGTCTGCGTGTGGATCAACCCCTACATCGCCCAGCGCTCGCCGCTGTTCGCCGAGGCCGCCGGGCAGGGCTTCCTGCTGAAGCGCCCGGACGGGTCCGTCTGGCAGTGGGACCTGTGGCAGGCCGGCATGGGGCTCGTCGACTTCACCAACCCCGACGCGACGCGCTGGTTCCAGTCGAAGCTGCGCGCGCTGCAGGACCAGGGGGTCGACGCGTTCAAGACCGATTTCGGGGAGCGCATCCCGCTCGACGTCGCCTACTTCGACGGCTCCGCGCCCGAACGCATGCACAACCTCTACACGCACCTCTACAACACGGCGGTGTTCGAGGTGCTGGAGGAGCGGCGCGGCCGGGGCGAGGCGGTGCTGTTCGCGCGGTCGGCGACGGCGGGCGGCCAGCGGCTGCCGGTCCACTGGGGCGGCGACTCGGGATCGACGTACGGCTCCATGGCGGAGACCCTGCGCGGCGGCCTGTCGCTCGCGTTCTCCGGCTTCTCCTTCTGGAGCCACGACATCGGCGGCTTCGAGGGCACCCCCGACCCCGGCGTCTTCAAGCGCTGGGTCGCCTTCGGGCTCATGTCCTCCCACTCGCGGCTGCACGGCTCCACCTCCTACCGCGTGCCGTGGGCCTTCGACGAGGAGGCCGTGACGGTGACCCGGCTGTTCACGAAGCTCAAGCTGCGCCTGATGCCGTACCTGTTCCAGGCGGGCGTCCAGGCGCACGAGAGCGGGACACCCGTCATGCGGCCCATGGCGATGGAGTTCCCCGGCGACCGCAACGCCGCCCACCTCGACACCCAGTACATGCTCGGCCCGGACCTGCTCGTCGCGCCCGTCTTCACCCCCGACGGGACGGTGGAGCTCTACCTGCCCGACGGCACGTGGACGAACTACCTGACGGGGGAGCGCGTCGAGGGCGGGCGCTGGCGCACCGAGCGGCACGGCTTCACCTCGATGCCGATCTACGTGCGCGAAGGCGCGGTCCTGCCCATCGGGGCCAGGGACGACCGGCCGGACTACGACTATCTCGACGGCCTGACCCTGCGCGTCTACCCGGGACCGGACGGCGAGAGCACCCTCACCGTCACCGATCACGCCTCCGGCGAGCCCGCCCGGTTCACCGTCACCCGCTCCGGCGGCGAGGTCCGGGTCTCCTCCACCCTCGCCACCGGCTGGACGTACGAGTTCGCCTGACGGCGCTTGTCAGCGGACGGGCAGGAGCACCGCCGACGGGGAGGGCTGTGGTGCCGCGCTCCGAGACCAGGCGTTAAATTGGTCGATTTAGACAAAGGAGCCGCCATGTCCGCAGTAGAGGAGCCCAAGGTCCGTACCGCCGCCGGCGTGGTGCGCGGCCGCACGGAAGACGGCCTGGCCGTCTTCCGTGGCATCCCGTACGCCGAGCCCCCGATCGGCGAGGCCCGCTTCCAGGCGCCGCGGCGCGTGCGCGGCTGGGACGGTGTGCGGGAGGCGTTCGCCTTCGGCCCGCCGGCCCCGCAGGAGGCGAGCATGGCCGGCCGCGACGGCGGCGACCTCTTCAAGGGCACGGGCGACGACTGGCTGACGGTCAACGTCTGGACGCCCGACCCCGACCCGGCCGCCCGCCGCCCGGTGATGGTGTGGATCCACGGCGGCGCCTACAAGCACGGCTTCTCCGGCAGCCCCGGCTACGACGCCCGGCATGTCGCCCGCGACGGCGACGTGGTCTTCGTGTCGCTGAACTACCGCCTCGGCGTCGAGGGCTTCGCCCACCTCGACGGCGCGCCCGCCAACCGGGCCCTGCTCGACCAGGTCGCCGCCCTGGAGTGGGTGCGGGAGAACATCGCGGCGTTCGGCGGCGACCCCGGCCAGGTGACCGTCCTCGGTGACTCGGCCGGCGCCGGGTCCATCGCCGCGCTGATGGTCATGCCGAGCGCGGCGGGCCTGTTCCGGCGCGCCGTCGGGCAGAGCCTGCCGGGCACGTACCTCTCCGACGCCCTGGCCAGGGACGTCGCGAGGGCGATCGCCGCCGAGGCGGGCCTGCGCCCGACCGCCGGGGACCTGTCGGGCGTGGCTCCGCGGGAGCTGCCGGCGATCGGGCACGCCCTGGAGTCGAAGATGCGGCAGTACGAGGACCGCTGGGGCTCGTTCGCGCACACGCTCACCCTCTTCTCGCCCGTCGTGGACGGCGAGGTGCTGCCGGCCGCGCCCTGGCAGGCGCTGGCGGGCGGCGCGGGCCGGGACGTGGAGCTGATCATCGGCCACACCCGCGACGAGTTCCGTACGTTCCTGCTCTTCTCCGGGCAGCTCGGCAAGATCACCGAGGAGCAGGCGGCCGAGACGCTGCGCCGCTTCGGCCCCGGCGAGGACGGCGAGCGGGCCTACCGCGCGGCCTTCCCCGGCGCGTCCGCCGAGGAGCTCTACGAGCTCGTGCAGACCGACTGGCTGTTCCGCATGCCGACGCTGCGCCTGGCCGAGGCGCAGGCGGCCGGGGGCGGCCGGGCCCACCTGTACGAGCTGGCCTGGCAGTCTCCGGGCAACGGCGGAGTGATGCGCGCCTGCCACGGCCTGGACGGCCCGCTGCTGTTCGGCACCTACGACGCCCACCTGGGCCCGGCGGCCATCGGCCCCGAGCACACCGCCGAGGCCCGCGAGCTGACGGCCCAGATCCGCACGGCCTGGACGTCCTTCGCGACCTCGGGCGACCCGGGCTGGCCCGCCTACGACGCCGGGCGGCGCCTGACCCGGATCTTCGACACGGCGCCGTCGGTCGCGGCCTACCCCGAGGAGACCTCGCGCCTCCTGTGGCAGGACCACGTCTTCGAGGCGCTTCCCCTGCTGACGGCCTGAGGGACTCCTCCCGGCACCGTGATCAGTCGCGCGGCCGGGCGGGCCCGGTGCTGCCGCGCAGCGAGATGGGCGGGGCCACCAGCAGGTGGTGCTGCGGGGTGCCGGGGTCGGCGACGCGCTGGATGAGCAGCTCGACGGCGCGCGCGCCCAGCTCGTCGGCCGGCACGTCGGCGGCGGTGAGCGGCGGGTGCAGGTTCTCCGCCCAGTGCCGGGCCGCGACCCCGGCGATGGAGAAGTCGCCGGGCACGCTCAGGCCCGCCTCGGCCAGCCCCCGGTACATGCCGGACACCGCCGCCTCGTTGATGGTGGCGATGGCGGTCAACCCCGGGTGCTCGGTGAGGAGCTGCTCCAGGCAGCTCTGCCCGGCCTGGGCGTCGTCGGCGCAGCAGACCCGCACGCCGCGCAGGCCGCGCTCGGCGATGGCGCGGTCGAAGCCGGACTGCGCCCGGTGGCCGGGGCCGTAACCGGCCGCGACCAGCTCGGCGCTGCGGTTGACCAGCGCCAGCTGCCGGTGGCCGAGGTCGGCCAGGTGGTGGACGCACTTGGCGATCAGCGTCTCGTAGTCGACGTCCACCCAGGACATGTCCTCCGGGTGCCGGGTGCGGCCGATGCCGACGAACGGCAGGCCGAGCTGCTGCAGCCGGGCAACCCGGTCGTCCTCCAGCCGGATCTCCATGAGGATGACGCCGTCCACGCGCCGGCCGGTGACGACGCGTTCGAAGGAGCGGTCGTGCTCGCCGCCGGAGGGCGACAGCAGGACGTCCAGGTCGGCGCGGGCGGCGGCGTCGACCACGCTGGCCACGAAGCCGAGCTGCATGTCGGTCAGGCGCTGGCTGGCCGGCGGGATGACCAGGCCGATCGTGCGGGTGCGGCCCTCCTTCAGCGCCCTGGCCGAGGCGTTGGGCCGGTAGCCCAGCTCGTCGATGACCGCCTGGATGCGGCGCTTGGTCTCCTCCGACACCGGGCGCTTGCCGGTGAGCGCGTACGAGACCGTGCTGCGCGACACGCCCGCCCGCCTGGCGATCTCTCCGATGTTCACGCGTGCTCCTCGTCCGATTCCGCCGGTCGGCGACCATCGTAGGTCGAACCGGTTCAGGACGCGGCACCGCGTCCCGCCCTCTCCGCCCATTGACGCCTACGGCGGAGCGGGCCTATCTTCGGTCGAACCGATTCGCCGAATCGATTCGACGTCGTTCCTGAACAACCTCGCCACGCCTGTCAGCGGAGGTCAGCTCAATGAGATCAGCGGCAAGGAGCCGGCGTGCGGCCGGCGCGAGTCTGGCGGTCCTGGCCGCCGTGGGCGGGCTGGCCGCCTGCTCGTCATCGTCCGGAAGCGGCGACGGCGGCGGCCCGGCGAGCGCCGGCCAGGCCACCGGAGGCGGGACGTACACGATCTGGGACCCGTACCCGCAGTACGACAAGAGCTCGGAGTGGGTGAAGCTGCTGGACAAGTGCGGCACCGACGCCGGGGTCAAGGTCGAGCGCACCGGCTACGACACCAGCGACCTGACCAACAAGGCGCTGCTGGCGGCCCAGCAGGGCAACGCGCCGGACGTGCTGATCGTGGACAACCCGGTGGTCTCGACGCTGGCCGAGGCCGGGGTCCTGACGACCACCGAGGACAACAGGCTCGACGTCTCCGCGATCGCGCCGAACCTGCTGGCCGCCGGCCAGAGCGGCGGCAAGACGTACGGCGTCCCGATCGGCGCCAACACCCTCGCCCTCTACTACAACAAGGACGTCCTGAAGAAGGCCGGGGTGGACATCGCCTCGGTGAAGGACTGGCCCTCGCTGACGGCGGCGCTGGAGAAGGTGAAGGCGGCCGGGAAGAAGGGCATCACCTTCTCGGCGATCGGCACCGAGGAGGGCAGCTTCCAGTTCCTGCCCTGGTTCTGGGGCTCCGGCGCCGCTCTCACCAAGCTCGACTCGCCCGAGGGCGTCTCGGCCGTGGCGCTGTGGAGCGACTGGCTGAAGAAGGGGTACGCCCCCAACTCGGTCATCAACAACACCCAGACGACGAGCTGGCAGGAGTTCGCCACCGGCGACTTCGCCTTCGCCGAGAACGGCACCTGGCAGCTCGCCAACGCCAAGAAGACCGGCTTCGACTACGGCATCATCCCGGTCCCCGGCAAGGCCGGCGGCACCGCGCCCGCTCCTACCGGCGGCGAGTTCGTCAGCATCCCGGTCCAGTCCGACACCGGCCGCTACGCCACCTCGCAGAAGCTCGTCACCTGCCTGACCAGCACCGACAACTCGCTCACCACGACCACCACCCTGTCCTACATCGCGCCCACCGAGGCGGTGCAGGCCAAGCAGGTGGCGGCCGACCCCGCGCTGAAGGTGTGGGTGGACGCGGTCAAGGCGGCCAAGGGCCGCACGAGCGACGACCTGGGCACCAAGTATCCGAAGATCTCGGAGCCGATGTGGGGCGCGGTGCAGGCGGCGCTGAGCGGGTCCAAGTCTCCGCAGGAAGCCATGGCCACGGCACAGTCCGCCGCGGCCCAGTAGCGGCATGAGCGACATCACCCGAACAGCGGTGCGGCCCGCCCCGGCACTGAGCCGGGCGGGCCGGGCCCGATCCGGGCAGTGGGCGGCGTGGGCGTTCCTCGCCCCGATCGTGCTCTACCTGCTGGTGTTCTACGCCTATCCGCTGTTCCGCAACGTCGAGCTGAGCCTGCGGCATTACACGGTGCGCTCGTTCGTGCAGGGAGACGCCCCGTTCGCCGGGTTCGCCAACTACGCCAAGGTCTTCGCGGACGCGACCTTCGGGCCCGCGCTGTGGCACACGGTGGTGTTCACGCTGGTCTCGCTGGCCTTCCAGTTCGTCATCGGGCTCGCGCTGGCGCTGTTCTTCCTGAAGAACTTCCGGCTGTCCGCCACTCTCCGGGGGCTGTTCCTGGTGCCGTGGCTGCTGCCCCTGATCGTGTCCGGCTCGACGTGGTCGTGGATGCTCAACAGTGACTCCGGCGTGGTCAACGCCGTCCTGGCCTGGTTCGGGATCGGGCCGGTCAACTGGCTGACCTCGCCGGACTGGTCGCTGTGGTCCGTCATCATCGCCAACATCTGGATCGGCATCCCGTTCAACCTCGTCGTCCTCTACTCCGGGCTGCAGGCGATCTCGCCGGCCATCCACGAGGCCGCCGCGCTGGACGGGGCGGGCGGGTGGCAGCGGTTCTGGAAGGTGACGTTCCCGCTGCTGCGGCCGGTGTCGGCGATCACGTTGCTGCTCGGCCTGGTCTACACGCTGAAGGTGTTCGACATCATCTGGATCATGACCAAGGGCGGTCCGAGCGGGGCCTCGACCACGTTCGCGACCTGGTCCTACCGGCTCGGGTTCGGCAACCTGGTGCCCTCCTTCGGGCCCGGCGCCGCCGTCGGCAACCTCCTGATCGTGATGGCGCTGGTCTTCGGGCTCGTCTACATCCGCAGGCGGGTGGTGACGTGAGGGCTCTGAAGAGCGCGATCGGCCTGGTGCTGACCGCCGTCATGCTGTTCCCGGTCTACTGGATGATCAACGTGTCGTTCACCCGGGACACCGACATGCGCAAGAGCCCGCCCGACTTCTTCCCGGTGAACGGCACCCTGGACGGTTACCGGGTGGTGCTGGACCAGCAACTGCCCTATCTCGGGGTGAGCCTGGTGGTGGGGCTCGGCACCGTGGCGCTGACCCTGCTGATCGCGGCGCCGGCGGCGTACTCGCTGGCCAAGCTGCGGCCGCGCGGTGGCGGGGTGCTGACTTTCGTGCTGCTGGTGGCGCAGATGATCCCCGGGATCATCATGGCGATGGGGTTCTACGCCA
The DNA here is from genome assembly GCF_014204795.1 of Nonomuraea jabiensis. Taxonomy (GTDB): domain Bacteria; phylum Actinomycetota; class Actinomycetes; order Streptosporangiales; family Streptosporangiaceae; genus Nonomuraea; species Nonomuraea jabiensis. Next base: position 6,554,008 of record NZ_JACHMB010000001.1, read on the forward strand.
TCTTCCTCAACACCGGTCTCCTCAACACCGTCCCCGGGCTGATCGTGGCCGACTCCACCCTCGCCGTGCCGTTCGCGGTGCTCATCCTGACCACGTTCATGTCCGGCATCCCCGAGGAGCTGCTGCAGGCCGCCCGCACCGACGGCGCCGGCGTGGTGCGTACGTTCGTCTCGATCGTGCTGCCCGTCAGCCGCAACTCGCTCATCACGGTGTCGCTGTTCGCCTTCCTGTGGGCGTGGTCGGACTTCATCTTCGCCTCCACCCTCGACCAGGGCGGCGACCACCAGCCCATCACCCTCGGTATCTACCACTACATCGGCAACAACAACCAGGAGTGGAACGCCATCATGGCCACCGCCGTGATCGCCTCCGTCCCGGCCACGATCCTGCTCGTCGTCGCCCAGCGCTACGTCGCCGCCGGCGTCACCGCGGGTGCCGTCAAAGATTGAGAAGGGACCGCCTCTTCATGACCGTCGCCGCTTCAGGCCCGGTGTTCTCCCTGCGGGACATCCCGTTCAGCTACCGCGGGTCGTGGTTCGGCTTCTCGCCCGTGGTGGCGGAGAAGACCTACGCCGAGGACGTGCACCTGGTCTCGCACCAGACCGGCATGCACGCGATCCTGCGGCTGGTCCCCACGGCCGAGACCGCCGTCAGCGCCACCCCGCACCAGCTCACCTGGAGCGGTGGCGGCGGCCGGATCGACCTCGCCTACGAGAGCGCCGACACCGTACGCGTGCGCGGCCGGGGCCTCGGGCTCCGCCTGCTGGCCGCCGACCCGGTCCTGACGCCGTTCAGCGGCCCGTACTTCTACCGGGATCCCGTCGACGGATCGTACGTCTTCACCGTCTACCAGACCGGCCGCCGCTACCGGATCACCCTGCTCGGCGGGCAGGCCGACCCTCTCGGCGCGCAGGCGCTGGGCGGCGCCGAACGCGGTCTCGTCCTCGGCGGCGAGTGGGAGATCGCCATCGAGGAGTACGAGACCGCCCGCGCCCCCTACCTCGGCGGCGACACCTTCGAGCAGGTGGCCAAGGCGGCGCGGGCCGAGTTCGACGCGTTCGCCGCGGCGGTCGCGCCCTGGCGCGGCGAACGCACGCCCGCCGCCGAACTGGCCGCCTACGTGCTGTGGTCGGCCACCGTGCGCCCCGCCGGGTTCGTCACCCGGCCGGCCGTGCTCATGTCCAAGCACTGGATGGACAAGGTGTGGAGCTGGGACCACTGCTTCAACGCCATCGCCCTGGCCGAGGGGCTGCCCGGCCTGGCCTGGGACCAGTTCCGCCTGCCCTTCGACCACCAGGACGCCGCCGGCGCGCTGCCCGACTCCGTCACCCACTCCGAGATCCTCTACAACTTCGTCAAGCCCCCCATCCACGGCTGGGCCCTGCGCCATCTCCCTCCGGCGCCGGAGGTCTACCCGCTGCTGGAACGCTGGACCACCTTCTGGCTGGAGGCCCGCCGCGCCCCCGGCCGCGAGCTGCCGCACTACCAGCACGGCAACGACAGCGGCTGGGACAACGCCACCACCTTCGACCCCGAGCGCGTCGTCGAGACCGCCGACCTGGCCGCGTTCCTCGTGCTGCAGCTGCACGAGCTGGCCCGCCTGGCCCCCGACCCGGGCACGTCCGCCCGGTGGAGCGCGCAGGCCGACCGGATGCGCGACGCGCTCCTCGCCGAGCTGTGGGACGGCGAGAAGTTCGTCGCCCGTGGCGCGCTCTCGGGACGTACCTGGTCCAGCTCCAGCCTGCTCGACCTCATGCCGATCGTGCTGGGGGAGGAGCTGCCGCGCCCCGTCCGGGCGGCGCTGGCCGCCCGGATCGAGCGGCACCTGACCGCGTTCGGGCCCGCCACCGAGCTGCCCGGCTCGCCGCACTACCTGGACGACGGCTACTGGCGCGGCCCCATCTGGGCGCCCTCGACCGTCCTGATCGAGGACGGGCTGCGCCGCGCCGGTTATCCGGACCTGGCCGACGAGATCAGCGCCCGCTTCCGCGCGCTGTGCGAGGCGTCGGGGTTCGCCGAGAACTTCGACGCCCGCACCGGCGAGGGACTGCGCGACCGCGCCTACACCTGGACGGCCAGCGCCTACCTCCACCTGGCCGCCGCCCACGAGCGGCGCAGACGCTCGTAGGCCCCGCGGAGGCCGGCAAGGTAGTCGAATCGATTCGATCGGTCTCTTGCCGGCCGGGTCTCAGTCGGTGGGCTCGGCGTCGGGGCGGACGTCCTCCCCGTCTTCGACCGCCTCGTGCCGTTCCTGCTCGACCTTCTGCTCGGGGTCGAGCGGCGGGTCGATGGGCTCCGCCGGTATCGGCCGCCGGGTCTCCCGGACCTCAACTCCGGCCCGGGCGGCGATGGTGTCGCTCTCTCCGTTGACGCGGCCGGCCGCGGCCGGCAGGTCCGCGGGCATCTCGTCCTGTCCATTCATGACCCGCATCTGCCCCGACCTTGACGTCCAAACCAAGAACCACCGGAGGGCGGCGGAAGCCCATTCCAGAAAAGCTTCCGCCGCCCTCCGTCACGCTATTTCTTGAAGGCGTCCTTCGCCTTCTCCTTCGCCTGCCGCAGATTGGCCTTGGCCTTCTCTGCCTTCCCCCTGGCCTGCAGAGACTCGTTGTCGGTGGCATCGCCGACACGCTCCTTGGCCATGCCCTTGATCTCCTCGGCCTTGCCCTTGGCCTTTTCCTTCCGGGACATATTCATCTCCTCCTGTGCCTACGGACGCACACGGTTTTCCGCTATCCAGGAGCGGGTTCTTCCACTGCCCGGATGACAGGCGAATATACGTGGCCCGGAGCGGCGGCCGGCGAGATCGGACCTCCATTGCGGATCGAAATCGGCCCTGTCGCCCCGTCCAATCCGCCAGCAGCATGGTGGTCACGCACCTCACGTCACCACCGGAAGAACTCATGACGACACTCACCGAAACCGGAACCCCCCGATCCATCACGTGGCCCGCGAGAGCTCTAGGGGGCGGGGCCGCGGTGCTGTCCAGCACCCTGCTGTGGCTCGCCGTCGCGGCCCTGATGCTGTCCTTCGTGCCGATCCTCGGCGTCGAGGCCACCGCCGGCACCAAGGCCGTGCTGTGCGCGATGCACCCGGCGGTCGCGGCCATCCTCATCCCGGCCATGATCTCCCGGGACGGCATGGGCGGTGAGCGCTGATGCCGGCGGCGATCCTGCTCGCCCTGGCCGCCGCCGCCCTGTACGGCGCCTCGGACTTTCTCGGCGGGCTGCTGTCGCGCCGCCGCCACTACGCGCTGGTCGGGCTGGTCGGGCAGGCCGCAGCCGCGATCGGCGGCCTGGCCGCCGCGCTCGCCGTCAGCGCCCGCCCCGAGCCGGGCGCGATCGGATGGGGGATCGGCGCCGGACTCGGCGGGGCGGTCGGCACGCTGGCCCTCTACCGAGGGCTGTCCCGGGGCCGGATGAACGTGGCCGGCCCGCTGTCGGCCGTCGGCGCGGCCGGCCTGCCCATCCCGATCGACCTGCTGTCCGGCGGCGAGTTCACCTCGCTCGCGGTCGTCGGCGTCGGCCTGGCCATCCCCGGGATCTGGCTGGTCGCCGCGCAGCCGGGCCGGCGCGGCGGCGGTGGGGTGGTCGAGGGGCTGCTGGCCGGGCTCGGGTTCGCCGCCCTGTTCGTCTGCCTCGACCGGGCCGGGGACACCGCGGGCCTGTGGCCGGTGGCCGCGAGCCAGCTGTCCGCCGTCGCCGTCCTGGCCGTCTTCGTGCTGGCCGGCCGCCGGGGCGCGGCCCGAACCGTCGACCGGCCCGCCGGGGCGGCGCGGGTGCCATGGGCGGCGGTCTGGCCGGGCGTCCTGGGCGTCTGCTCGACCGTGCTGTACGCCCTGTCCACCCGCGAGGCGACGCTCGCGGTCTCGGCTGTGATCACCTCCCTCTACCCTGCTTTCACGGTCGCCCTGGCCGCCCTGGTGCTGCGGGAGCGGACCAGCCTGGCGCACGCCGCGGGGCTGCTGCTGTGCGCGGCCTCCGTCGGCGCCTTCGCCGCGGGTTGAGCCTCGCTACGCTGCGACGGGTGAGCATGGTGAACTCGACGCTGGTGCACGATCTGCTGGTGGAGCTCGACCGGTCCGGCGCCACGCCGCTGCACCGGCAGATCGAGGCGGTCCTGCGCGACGGCATCCGTACGGGCCGCCTGCGCCACGGCACCTCGCTTCCCTCCTCGCGCCGGCTCGCCACCGAGATCGGCGTCTCCCGCGGCGTCGTGGTCGAGGCCTACAACCAGCTCCTCGCCGAGGGGTACCTCACCAGCACGCCAGGCTCCTACACGCGGGTGGCCGCCGTACGCGGGCAGGCCGCCGCCGCGACCCCGCCGCGCTCGGCTGGGTCGATCGGTGAACCCCCGGTTTCCGGTTGCCGGGCACGTTCGACCTCAGCCTGGGGTGAGGGGACCGACGGGCAGCCTCGTCAGAGAAAGACGCGAGCGATGTCGAGCCACTTCTGCGCATCCTCGCCGACCGCCGTGAGGTCGGTCTGGGCCCGGGACCTGCGCCGGGTGACGCGAAGGCAGAAGTCGAGAGCGCTGCCCCGAACCCGTTGCGCGGCATCCTCCGGGCCCCACACCCAGGTCTGGCCGTCGGGACCGGCCAGCTCGACCCGGAACGGCTCTGCAGGAGGAGGCAACTGCGCCGCATGGAACGACAGCTCTCGCCCGACCACCCCCAACGAGGCCACATGCTTGAGCCGGCCCGTCGGACGGCGCGAGACCCCCACCGCGTCGAAGACGTCCTGCCCGTGAGCCCACGTCTCCATCAGCCGAAGCGGCACCATGAGCGCCGCGGTCAACTGCGAGCCGTACCACGGAAACCCCTGGTCCGGCGGAACGTCACGTAGCTCCGCCGCCACCTCGGCGCGACCGGCGCGCCACCGTTCCAGCAGCACCGATCGCGGTTCGGCCGCTCCCTCGGCGGCGTCGAGATCGGCGTATCGGCTGCCGGCGGCTTCCGCCTGCTTCAGCACGGCGTCGAACGCCTCCGGGGTCCGTATGGCGATGAGAACGTTTGCGTCGGCTGAGGCAAGATGAGCGATCTGGTGGGCGATCGTCCACCCCACCGCCGGCGTGGGCTTCGACCAGTCGGCCTGCGCCGAGACCAGGGCGTCGAGCTCATCCCCTTCGGCCACCAGGTCGGGCAGAGCGAGGTCGAGCTCTATGCCGGACATGTCGAGGCCGTAGTTCAACATCGGCGTCACCTTCACACATTGACGGCAGTTGATCCAGTGCGGTCACGCTACCCGGCGTTGATCATGGCACGACTCCGCTGCCGAGGGCGTCGAACAGGCGCTCCAGGCGGGCGCGGTGGTCGTCCGCGACGGCGTCGGCCGGTTCTCCGGCGATCAGGCGCCGGGCGGTCCGCACCAGCACCGTGGTGTAGCCGGCGATGAAGAAGGCGGCGAGCAGCGGGGCGTCGCCGTCGAAGGCCGGGTCGTGTTCGAGGTCGTCGGCGAGGGCCTGCTGGAGGTCGGAGGCGATCTCCCTGGCTCGGGCGACCAGTGCCGGCGAGGCCGCGACGGTCCGGAAGAAGGGGGCGGACCCCTCCTTGAGGCCGGACAGGGCGTGCCGCTCCTCGAGGAGACGGAACGCCATGTCGCGCAGGGACTCGAGCACTCCGGTGTCCGGGGCGCGGTCGCGTACCGCTGAGCGCAGGAGCCCGGCGGCGTCGACCTCGCGGTCCAGCAGGAGGTCCTCCTTGCGCGGGAAGTGCTTGAAGACCGTCACGGCCGACACCCCGGCCTCCCGCGCGACCTCGGTGACCGTGACCGTGTCGAATCCGCGTTCCAGGAACAGCCGGGTCGCGACCTCCGAGATCTTCGCGCGCGTCTGCGGCCCGCCTCGCGGTCCGGTCCTGGGCATCCGACCCCACTTCCTTGTGTCACTTAACTTAGTGACATAACCTAATGGCATGTCCTTCGAACAGACCACTGTCATTGTCGCCGCGCGCCACCGCGACCGCGTCCCGTGCGGGGTGGGGGTGACCGGCCCGCCCCGTGAGCCCGATCAGGCGCCCCGTCGGGCTCACGACGTGAGTGGAGTCCGCCATGGATGAGCCTGGCCGCACCCCCCGGTCGCTGCGGGAGGCGTGGGTCGCGCTGGCGGGACTGTCGGCGGTGTTCCTCTTCGAGATGCTGGACAACTCGATCCTGAACGTCGCGCTGCCCGTGATCGGACGCGAGCTGCACGCCTCGACGACCGCGTTGCAGTGGGTGACGGGCGCCTACGCGGTCGTGTTCGGCGGGTCGATGCCGGCCTTCGGCGCGATCGCCGATCGGTTCGGCCGGCGCCGGATCATGCTGATCGGGCTGGTCCTGCTCGGTGCGGCGAGCCTGGCGACCGCCGTGGTCACCACCGCCGAGCAGCTGATCGCCGTCCGGGCGGCGATGGGGGTCGCCGCGGCGATGACGACCCCGGGCTCGATGGCGCTGGCGTTCCGGCTGTTCGACGAGGACGGCCTGCGCGTGCGCGCGCTGACCCTCATCTCGACCGTCGGCCTGGTCGGGCTCGCGATCGGCCCGACGACGGGCGGCCTGGTGTTGGCGATCGCGCCCTGGCAGGCCCTGCTGCTGGTGAACGTGCCGGTCGCCGCGCTCGCGTTCGTCTGCGTGCGCTCCGGCATCGCCGCCGACGACCCGGCCGGCCTCCACCGCGACCCCCTCGACGTGCCTGGGATGCTGCTGGGCACGGCGGCGATCGTGCTCGCGCTCCTCGCGCCGACGCTGTTCGTGGAGGAGGGCGCCGGCTTCTGGGCGCCCTGGGCGGCCACCGCCGGGGCCGCCGTGACGGCGATCTGCTTCGTCCTGCGCGAGCGCCTGGCCCGCCATCCGCTGCTCGACCTGAAGCTCCTCGCCCTTCCCCTGGTCTCCAGCGGCCTGGCCTACAAGGCCGCCGCCGGGCTGGCGACCGCCGGGCTCGGTTACATGGTGACGCTGCAGTTGCAGCTCGACTGGGGCTGGACGCCCGCACTGGCCGCCGTCGGGATGCTGCCGCAGGTCGCCGTCCTCATCGCGGGCAGCGCGCTGGTCAGCCCGTACGTACGGCGCGTCGGCCTGGACCGGGCCGCCTGGAGCAGCGCCGCGGCGGTCGTGTCCGGCCTCGCCGTCTACGGCCTGCTCGGCCGGTTCGGCTACCCGTGGGTCGCGATCGCGCTCGTGCTCGTGGCGGCGGGGATGCGCGTGGTCGGCGTCGTCGCCGGGCTCAACGTGGTCCGCGGCCTGCCCGAGAACCGGACCACGATCGGCACCGCGCTCGTCGACACCGCCACCGAGGTCACCTCGGGCGCCGGCATCGCCATCACCGGCACCATCCTCGCCGCCCTGTTCACCGGCGACCTCGCCACCTCCCGCTGGAGCCCCCGGCAGACCGGCGAGTTCCACCAGGCCGTCACCGTCGCGGGCCTCACCCTCACCATCGTCGCGGCGGCCCTCGTCGGCTGGGGGATCGCCCGCACCCGGCACGCCGCCGCCGACCAGGCGGCCACTCCCATCGGCGACACCGTCCCCCAGGACGCCTGACGATCACCCTCCGACCGCAGCGTCCGTCCCGAGGCCGCCCGCGCCGCCGCCGGAGTCCGCGGGCGTGGTCAGAGGGGCCAGCTGCCCGGACGCCGCAGCTCCAGCGGGGGAGCCGCGGCCGGCAGCGGGCTGGCCGCGTCAGGAGACAGGGCGTCGAGGACGAGCGCGAGGTAGCGTTAGTCCTTCCAGCGGCACAGCGCCACCATGAACCGCGCGGACGCCTCGCCGCAGGAGAAGGGGGAGGCGAGCGGGGCGCTGTTCGCGTACCTGCTCGGTCTGGTAGAGCGCAAGGAACGCGAGCCGGGGGACGACCTCATCAGCCGCCTGCTCACCGAGCGGGTCGCCACGGGCCAGCTCAGCCGCGAAGAAGCCGCCATGAACGGCATGATCCTGCTGTTCGCCAGGCACGAGACCACGGCCAACATGATCGGCCTGGGCACCCTCGCCCTGCTGCAGAACCCGGATCAGGCCGCCCGGATCCGCGACACCGACGACCCCGCCGTGGTGGCGAACGCCGTCGAGGAACTGCTGCGTTATCTGTCCATCGCGCAGGACATGATCGTACGGGTGGCCACCGAGGACCTCACCATCGGCGGGCACCTCATCCGGGCCGGCGAAGCGGTGACCGTCAACCTGCCCGACGCCAACCGGGACACGGTGTTCCTCGACCAGCCCGACACCGTGGACCTCGCCCGCAACACCCGCGGGCACCTGGCCTTCGGCTACGGCGTCCACCAGTGCCTCGGGCAGAACCTGGCACGGGTGGAACTGCAGGTCGCGCTGCCGGCATTGCTGCGCAGGCTACCGGGGCTGCGCCTGGCCGTGCCGCTGGAGGAGGTGAAGTTCCGGCACGACAAGTCCGCCTACGGCGTCCACGAACTGCCGGTCGCCTGGTAAGCGTCACCGCGTGCACGCAGGCGAGTAAGTCCCTATCGCCATCGGCTGCGGGTTACCGGCGGATCGACTCAGAGCATCTTCTGGTCCCGATACCGTCTCCTGAACGGTGCCCGGCCCATGCGGAGGCGGACGTGTACATGCGTGAAAAGGAGAGCTACTACCTGGACGTCGTCGGCTACTTCGACGAGACCATGTGCGTCACCTGGGTCGAAGGGCTCGATGTGGACGCGGTCGCCGTCGCCTTCGGCAGCGGGCCGGACACCGGGCGCAGATACGACGTCGTCGAAGCCGAGAACGAGGGCTTCGAGGCCCGGGAGATCGCGGGGTGGCCCTGCTCGGCGATCGCGGGCCGGCTCGGCGACTGGACCGTCGTCGTCGAACCCACCTACGGCGACAAGGGCTCGTACCCGGAAACGCTCCGCGATCTGTCCGCCGGGGGGCGGGCGCTCAACGTGTTCTCGGGCGTGACCAGCCACAGATTCGACTACTGGGTGGCGGGAGAGCGGGTGACCTCTTTGACGCTCAGGGAACTGAACGGCGCCGAGCCCTTTCACCGGGGTGGCGGCAGCCCGCACCTCCTCGACGAGGTGGTGAACGATTTCCACTCCGGCGAGGTCGTCGCGTTCCGGGCATTCGTGCTGGCACTGTGCGAGCACCTGGCTCAGGAGCGGCTCACCCACGACTGGCTCTTCACCAAGCACCGCTGGCTGCTCTGGGAAGACCTCGACGACTGGTCCTGATTCAGAGGGGGAGGACCGCCGATATGGCGGTCAGCTCGGCGCACGGCCGTGGACGGCGAGAAGACCCTCCTCGGCACCGTGTGCCCCGGCTGACTCCGCCGTCGGCTCAACACCCGTGGGACATTGTGGTGTCATGGCAAGTGCCCATCGCCGGCACCTAGATCGGGGAAGTGTCATGTCTGCTGGGACAGGAGACGATGCCGACGTCGACGCCGGTGAGGAGTGCCGAAGCCTGGGAACGCTTCTCCGGGCCTGGCGGAACCGGGCGCTGCTGACCCAGGACGAGCTCGCCGATCGGGCCGGAGTCAACGTCCGCACCATTCGCCGGCTCGAAAACGATGCTGTGGATCGGCCCCGGAGCGCGTCGCTCCGGGCCCTGACCGAAGCCCTCGGGCTGGACCCGCGGGAACAGGAGGCGCTCGCCGCGGCAGCCCGGGCGGAGCTCGGGCCACCGGCGGAGGCGGACGGGTTCACGGGCCGGGAGCCTGAGCCGGCGGCATCCGCGATGACTGCTTCGCCCCCGCCACGGCAGCTGCCGGTCGGCGTGCCCGGGTTCGCGGGGCGTGCGGGTTCACTGGCGGAGCTGGACCGGCAGCTCGACGCGGGCGTGGGAGGGACGAGGATCTGCATCGTCTCCGGCACGGCCGGAGTCGGCAAGACGTCCCTGGCGCTGCACTGGGCCCACCGGGCACGTGGCCGGTTCAAGGACGGCGAGCTCTATGTGAACTTGCAGGGTTTCGGCCCGGCCAACGACGCGGCTGATCCGCAGGACGCGCTGACGGCCTTCCTGGAGGCCATGGGCGTGCCGCCGCAGCGGATCCCTGAGGATCTGCCGGCCCGGGCAGCGCTGTACCGGACGACGCTGGCGGACAAACGCGTCCTGGTCGTGCTCGACAACGCCCGTGACGTCGAGCAGGTGCGCTGGCTGCTGCCCGGCGGCCCTCACTGCAGCGTCATCGTCACCAGCCGCCGCCAGTTGAGCGGCCTGATCGCCGAGGAGGGAGCCGGGCTGATCACGCTGGACGTGCTCGCGCAGGCGGAGTCCCGTGAGCTGCTCGCCCACCGCCTCGGCCGGCGGAGGGTCGAGGCCGACCCGGACGCCACCGACGAGATCATCACCGCGTGCGCGCGGCTTCCCCTGGCCCTGGCGATCGCCGCGGGCCGGGCGGTCACGAGCCCTGCCATGCCGCTGAGCGCCCTGGCCGCGGACCTGCGCCGGGCCGGCGGTGATCTGGGCGGGCTGGCCACCACGGACTCGGCCACCAGTCTGCGGGTGGTGCTGGCCCGCTCCTACGACGTGCTGCCCGACGACGTGGCCCGCCTGTTCCGGTTGCTCGCCGTACATCCTGGACCGGACCTCACCGCGGCGGCGGCCGCCAGCCTGGCGGGCGTCGACCCGGCGCGGATCCGGCGGCTCCTCGACGTCCTGCTCGACGCGCACCTGGTCACGGAGGTCACGCATGGCCGGTACGCCTGCCACGACCTGCTCCGTGCCTTCGCGCGAGAGCTCGCGGGCGAGACGGAGCAGCCGGCGCAGCGACGTGCCGCGGCGCGCCGAGTGGTCGAACACTACCTGCACACCGCGTACGAGGCGGCGATACGGCTGTACGTGCCGGCCGAGTGGCTGGAAGCCCCCGAGCCTGCCTCCCCGGGCGTGCGAGCCGAGCACCCGGCGGAACACCGGCAGGCGCTGGCCTGGTTCCAGGCCGAGCACGCGGTCCTGACGGCGGTCCTGCGCCAGGCGATGGCCGACGGCCTGTACGCCCAGGTCGTCCAGTTGGTGTCGGCCTTCCAGTTCTGGCTGCTCCGGCGAGGTCACCGGCAGGAACTCCTCGATTGCCTGCACGTCGCGCTGGAAGCGGCCGTCCGCACGGGCGATCGGCGAGCGCAGGCGGCCGCGTACCGGTGGCTCGTCCCGCCGGCCGCCGAACGCGGGGATCTCGAGCAGGCGTACGCGCTCTTCCGCCGGGGCCTCGCGCTCGCGCGCGAGGCGGGCGATCTGGCCGAGGAAGCATTCTCCCTCTTCGACATCGCCGTGGCCTGCGTCCATGGGGGACGCCTGGAGGAGGCCCTGCGGCATGCGCAGGCGGCCCTCGATCCTCTTCGCCGGGCTCGTCTGACCGCCACCGAAGCCTACGTCCTGAACCTGATCGGCTGGTGCCGGTGCGCGCTCGGCGACTACGAGCGAGCACTCCAGGCCGGCGAGAAGGCGCTGGCCATCGCCACCGAAGTGGGCGATAAATCCGCCCAAGGTCATATCCTGGACACGCTGGGGGAGATCCACTATCACCGGGGCGATCTCCAGGACGCGATCGCGCACCACCGGCGTGCTCTCACCTCGTGCCGCGATCTCGGGCACCGCTACGACGAGGCCGAAATCCTGCTCCACCTCGGTGACTCGCTCCACGCCGCCGGTCGGCCCACGCAGGCGGTCGACTCGTGGCGCCTCTCGCTGGCCATCCTGGACGAACTGGGGCACCGCACCGCCGATGAGCTGCGGGCGAGGCTCAGCAGCCACGATCCCTCGCCCATCTGATCATGGCGGCCACGCGGTGGCCCGTAGGTGTTCGCGCGCCCGTTCCTCGAAAGTCGTGAGCGGGAGGCCGAAGGCCAGGGCGTACTGACACACCGAATCTCGAACCTTCGGCTAGAGCGCGTCGGGGGGCGGAGGCGTCCTCCCGGTGGTGGCATCCTCATCGCCGGCGTGCTGGTCGCCGTGTCCGCTGTGCCCGTTGTCGGGGGCGTTCTCGTCCGTGCTGCCGGCCGGGGTGAAGGCGTTGAACGGGCTCGTCGCCGCAGGGATGACGATGGGCCAGGTGTCGGCGATCGACTCCAGCGGCTCGGTCAAGGCGTCCTGCTCCTGAGGGCCGAGAGCGGGGTCGGGTCGCCGGTTCTCCTGCTGGGAGGGTACGGGTGGAGCGCCGTCCTGCTCGCCGGGTGGGGTGGTGTCGAGGAGCACGGCAGCCTCGATGGCCTCCAGGAGTTCCCGTCTCCACACCGTGCTCTCGTCCGGCTCGGCGGTGCCGTGTCGCGGGACGACCGGCACGGGCGGGCTCGGGGGAGCGTACCCGGCGGCGGCGGCGGCCGAGCGGGCACCGGCGCGGGTCTTGAGCACCACGAACACCGCGAACAGCGCCACGACGGTGACCACGGCCGACGTGACCAGCACCGGAGTGGACAGGCTCGGCAGCGGGCCGCTGACCGAGGCCTGGAGGTGCGTGGGGAACGCCGTCGCGATCGAGGGGTCAGCCGCTTTCGGCGCGGCAGGGGTGCTCTCCTCGGGGAGCGGCTCGGCCGCGGAGGACGCGAGCGGCTCGCTCGAGGAGGGGGCGGTGGTCGGCGTGGGGGTGGCGGCCGGCTCGGACTGGGACTTGGCCGCCGCCTCCGTGGGGGAAGAGGTCGGCTCGGGTTCGGAAGAAGCGGCGGGCTCGGTCGGTTCGGCGGTGGTGGCGGTCGGCGAAGGAGTGGTTTCCGGAGCCGTCTGCGGCACCGATGCGCCGGCTGTGGACGTGGCCGAGGGCGTGCCGGAGGTCGGGGTCGCGCTGGCTGTGGGGGATGTCTCGGAGGCGGTTGGCGTTGGGGTGGCCGAGGGCGTGTCGGAGGTCGGGGTGACCGTGGGAGTTGGGGTGGCGGTCGGGGTGTCGGATGTCGGGGTTGGGGTGGCGGACTGAGGGTCGTCCTGGTTGTCGCCTGGAATCACAGGGTCAGCCGGCTGCCCCTGAGAGTACGAGCCGTCCGCAACACTCGTGCCCTGGCCGGCCGCGGTGTTCTGGCCCGGCTCGTCAGCCCCGCCCCGGCCGCCCGCCGGGGTCGCGTGGTCGTCGGCGGCCTGGGGCTTCTGGCCATGGGAGCTCTGGACTGCCTTGCCGCCGGACGGATGCTCTTGTCCCGTGTGATCGCCGGAGGGCTGGTGGGGTGTTTCGGACTTGGTCGCGTCCAGGTGGGTCTTGACCCGTTCCGGATAGCCGTACCCGACGACACTGCTCGTGCTGCGCTCTTTGCGCTCCACGACGCCGCCGTCGGTGTTGCCCTCGATCGTGAAGATCGTGTCGCCTTGGACCTTCGTCACGACGCCCACGTGGTCGATGCCGTCGACCTTGCCGGAGCCGCTCCAGTCAAAGAAGGCCAACGCGCCGGGCACCGGAACCGTCCCCCATGCGTGCTGTCCTTTGAACCACTTCGCGTGTGCCACCGTCCACGCGAACTGGCCGATCCATGCCTGCGTGGTCGAGCCCTTGTCGGCATAGCCGAGCTGGCGCTGGAGCAGTTCGATGAACCTCTGTGTCTCTGGCGTCATGGAAGTGAGGGGACCTCCTGAATGAGGCCGGATATATCCACATGGATCCTGACAAAATTGGTAATCGTGTGACCGATGTGAATAGACCGGAAGCCTGCGATAGAGCGAGGTTAGCTTGATGTTTCCGCAGGTCAAGCGCACCCCAAGGAGGGTTCAACGGTTCCGGCGAAGGTAAAGTCCCAGGTAGAAGGCAATGTCCGATGTATCCCCTTATAGGAGATATGCGGAAAGATCTACCTAAATTGGCACCCGTACAGGCTCGATCGAGCCGAGGTCGGGCCCGTACGTCCCCGACCGGCTGCTGGAGCGGCGCCGACGGGCCGAGCAGGCAGCGTCGTGGCCTGCTGGGTGTCTCCATCCGCCGGGGTCGCGATCAGCGGGACGCTGGCATCGGTCCTGCAGTACTCTCTCAGCGTTTGATCTTGAGGTTAGGCGCGAGCTCCGGCTACGGCGGCGACGGCCGGCGGTCGAGTGCGCCCAAGGCTGGTCAGAACCTGGAGGAGAACAGGAATGCGAAGAACCTGGCCGGTGGCGCTGGTGGCCCTCGCCACAGTTGTCATGGGCGGCGCGACGCCGGCGAGTGGCGACGCGGTCGTTCAGGCACTCGATTCGACGACGGCAAAGGCAGCGGTCTGCGGCAGCTCGTCGCTGAACGGCCCGACCACGCCGCCCGCCGGCGCGGTCGTCGTCCCTGCGGGCGACAACAGCGGGGTGAACTTACGCCAGGCGAACACCACGTACTACTTCGAGACCGGCACGCACACGCTGGGCACCGGCGAGTACGCCCAGATCAGGCCCGGCAACGGCGCGACGTTCATCGGCGCGCCCGGCGCGGTACTGAACGGGCAGGGGCTGAACCGGTACGCGTTCAGTGAGCAGGCGACCGGCGTCACGATCCGGTACCTCACCATCACCGGGTTCGTCGCGCCCCACGATGAGGGTGTGGTCAACCACGACTCCGGCGACGGCTGGGTCGTGGAGCACAACACGATCCGCAACAACTCCGGCGCGGGGCTGATGGCCGGGGCCGCGAACAAGATCCGTGGCAACTGCTTGAAGGACAACGGGCAGTACGGCCTGAACGCGTACAAGGCAGGCAACACCATCACCGGCCTGGTCGTGGCGGACAACGAGTTCACCGGCAACAACACCCAGGACTGGGAGCACCAGATCCCTGGGTGCGGATGTACCGGTGGCATGAAGTTCTGGGCGGTGAACGGTGCCGACGTGACCGGCAACTGGGTCCACGGCAACCACGGGCCGGGGGTCTGGGCGGACACCAACAACAACGACTTCCTCATCGAGGGCAACCTCATCGAGGACAACGACTCGCTCGCGATCTTCTACGAGATCAGCTACAACGCCGTGATCCGGAACAACACCATCCGGGGCAACGCCTGGGCCTCCGGTGCCGAGCGGGCAGCGAAGGGCGACCCGTTCCCCGAAGCGGCGATCTACCTGTCCGAGGCGGACGGTGAGCCCCGCCTCAACGCGCGGACCAGCAAGATCGAGATCACCGGCAACCTGCTCCAGAACAACTGGGGCGGGATCACCGCGTGGGCGAACGCCGACCGGTTCTGCAACAGCCCGGCCTCGACGACCGGCGACTGCACGCTGATCGTCGGACCGACCAACACCTCACAGTGCTCGGCTCCTGCCATCGCCAGCGAGCCGCTCTACACCAACTGCCGCTGGTGGACGAAGAACGTCGACATCCACCACAACACGTTCGCCTTCGACCCCAGTGCGGTCAACGGCGGCTGCCCGACGCAGTACTGCGGGCACATGGCCCTGCTGTCGAACTGGGGCACGTACCCTGACTGGTCGCCGTACAAGGGCGCCGTGATCCAGCAGTCGATCGTCCACGGGTCGAACAACTCCTGGCACGACAACACCTACACAGGACCGTGGCAGTTCAGGGTCACCGACATGGGCAATCGCATCGTGGCCGGGCAGTGGGTCGGCCCCCAGTACGGCCAGGACGCCAGGAGCACATTCGACGGCGGCACGCCCGTCCCGCCGGCGATCGCCGAGCAGGACTTCGAGTCCGGCTCGACGGTCTCGCCCTACACTCCGTGGTACGGGTCCAGCCTGGCGCACCAGACCGGCGGCGCGCATGGTGGCACGGGCTCGCTGCAGATGACCAGCAGCCAGGCGTCCGGCAGCGCGGTGGCGCTTGACAACTTCCCCGGATACAGCGGTGTGGTCGCCGGTACGAGCTACCAGGTGTCGCTGTGGTACCGGGAGGCCGTGGCGACCATGCCTGCCGTCACGTGGAATGTGCGGTGGCGCGACGAGTCCGGCACGGTGCTGCGTACCGACGCCATCTCCCTGGCTCGGAAGACCGCCTGGACCGAAGCAACCGGCACGTTCACCGCGCCCGCGGGCACGACCCGCGTCGACTGGACCTTTGTCTGGAACGCGAGCACCGCCGGACCCGCGTTCCAGATCGATGATGTGGCAATCCGCCCGGCGCAGCTCAAGCAGAAGGCCTGAAGAACCTGAGCCGGTGACGGCGCTCCGCCCGCCTTCCCGGCACGCCACGCGCGAAAGAGCGGCTGCAACACGGAACCCCGTGTTGCAGCCGCTCTGATGAGAGCCCCACAAGTCCGGCGATGAACGCCGGAGTCGGCGGTCAGGGCGGAGGATCAGGCCGTCAACGCGGTGCGCAGCTTGGTGAGCACGGCACGCAGGATGCGCGAGACGTGCATCTGCGAGATCCCGAACTCCTGGGCGATCTCCGACTGGGTCATGTTGCCGTAGAAACGCATCAGCAGGATGTTCCGCTCCCGAGCCGGCAGGGCGTCGATGAGCGGCTTGATCGCCTGCGCGTCGACCAGGGTGTCGAGCGAATGGTCCTGCGCGGCCAGGAGGTCGCCCAGCTCGGCCGCATCCTCGTCGCCGCTGCCGACCGGCGCGTCCAGCGACAGCGCCGAGTAGGCGGTGGACGCCTCCATCGCCAGCAGCACGTCCTCCTCGGAGATGCCCAGCTTGGCGGACAGCTCGGCGACGGTCGGCGAGTGGCCGAGGACCTGCGTCAGCTCGGCCGTGGCCTTGTTGATCTCGATGCGGCGTTCCTGGTAGACGCGCGGCACCCGGACCGCCCAGGTGCGGTCGCGGAAGTGCCGCTTGACCTCGCCCAGGATGGTGACCATGGCGTAGCCCCTGAAATCGTGTCCGAGCGAGGGATCGTAGCCGTTGACGGCCTTCATCAGCCCCACGTAGGCGGCCTGGCGCAGGTCGTCCATGGACTCGCCGCGGTAGCGGTAGCGGCGGGTGATCTCGGTCACCAGCCCCTCGTGCATCTCCACCAGACGCTCGCGGATGCGCGCCGCGTCCAGGTGGGAGATGTTCGGGTCGGCCAGGCGGATCAGGAGGTCCTCGGCGGTGAGCTGGTCAGAGGTGATGGTCAGGACAGGCACGTACTTCTCCCAGATGTGCCGGCGGCCCCGTCCATGGAAAAAAGCCCATGCAGAGGCACGCCTTGGTTCGCGTGAGAGGAAGCCCTCTGCTGGACTTCGAGATCTACCATCCCCACTGATTGCCTTCCCATCACCTTCCTTTGGTAACAGATTCATAACTGATGCACGGACCGCTCCGTCGCCAGGGACTGTGATGCACGACGACTACACCGCGTGGAGGTAGTTGCCCATAACGGCGACGACGGGGCCGGGCTGGACCTCGGCCGCGCGGGCGGCGTACGAGCCGGTGCCCATGACGGCACCGGTCACCAGGGCCACCTTGCCCGCGAACAGGCCACTCACCGTCTTCCGCGCAGTGATGCACCACCGGCCATCCGGGTGGCGGCGAACGCCACGGCGGTCAGGACCAGGCTGACGCGCAGCCCGTGCTCGAACCCGGGCGAGGCGGAGATCGGCGTGCCGGGTCCGGAAAGGCGTGACGTACCGGCGCCATCGACGTCGGCATGGTGACGGCCGCGCCGATCCCCTGCACCACGCGCGCGCCGATCAACACCGGCAGCGACGGCGCCAGCCCGCACGCGACCGAGGCGATCACGAACAGCACCAGCCCTCCGGCGAACGCACGGCGCGCCCCGATCCGGTCGGACAGGGCGCCGGCTGACAGCAGCAGGGCGGCGAACATCAGGGTGTAGCCGTCCACCAGCCACTGCAGGCCGGTGATGCCCCCACCCAGCGCGTCACGGATCGAGGGCAGCGCGACATTGACGATCGTCGCATCCAGGGTGATGACGAAGAACCCCAGGCGGCCAGCGTCGCCGTCGGGTGCCGGTCGCCGTCGTGCGCTTCTACGCTCTGCGGCCGGCTCAGCGAAGCGGACAATGCGCTCAGAGGTGGCCCAGCTCGCCGCCATCAGCGTCGAGTACTACACCCGGCTGGAGCGTGGCAACGTCCGCGGTGTCTCCGACGACATCCTCGACGCTTTGTCCGCCGCCATCCAGCCTGGTTATTGGCGCTGCGGGCTGAGTGGTCGCACACCGGCGTCAGCCCTTGACCGCGCCGGCGCTCAACCCCTGGATGAGAAAGCGCTGCACGTACGCGAAGAGCACGACGACGGGCGCGACGGCGATCAGGCCCCCGGCGGCGAGGGCGCCGAAGTCGGTGCCGAACTCGCCCAGCAGGTAGCTCAGCCCGACGGGCACGGTGAACCGGTCCTGCGAGCTGATGAACATGATGGCGAACAGGAAGTTGTTCCATGCGCTGATGAACGCGAAGGACCCGACGGCGACGATCCCGGGCTTGAGCAGCGGCAGGACGACCGCGCAGAACGCCCGGATCCGGCCGCACCCGTCCACCTGGGCCGACTCCTCCAGGGAGACCGGCACATTTCTGATGAAGCCCGCCATGAGGACGAGGGAGAGCGGCAGGTGGAAGACGGTGTCGGCGATGATCAGGCTCCACAGGCTGTTCGTCAGATAGAGCCCGTTGAAGATCTGGAAGAGCGGGATGAGCATCATGGCGCCCGGGATGAACTGCGTGCACAGCATGATGACCAGGAAGACGTTCTTGCCGCGGAAGCTGAGGCGGGCGAGCGCGTACCCGCCGAGCATGCCGATCACCGTCGACACGATGAGGCTGGCCACCGCGACGGCGATGCTGTTGCGGAAGTAGATGCCGAAGCCCGAGCCCTCCCAGACCCTCTGGAAGTTCTCCAGGGTGATGGGCCACGGCACGAGGGACGTGGAACCCGTCGGCCGGAAGGCGAACAGCACCATCCAGTACAACGGGACGAGCGTGAAGAGCAGGAACAACGTCAGCGGCACCCACAGCATCAGGCGGTCGCCCACCGAGCGCCGTCGCTTGCGGGCCGCGTGCGCGCCGGTCGCGTGCCGGGTCGGTGGTGCCGCCGGGGCCCGCCCGACGTCGTCGCGGGTGGCGAGGCTCACTTGTCCTCCTTGGAATTGCCGGAGCTGATGCGCAGGTAGACCAGGGACGCGAAGGTCAGCAGCAGGAACGCCGTGACGGTGAGCGCGGAGCCGTAGCCGAAGTCCTGGTCGTGGATGGCGGTCTGGGCCACGTAGAGCGGCAGCGTGGTCGTCGAACCCGCCGGGCCGCCGGCGGTCATCGTGTACAGCAGGTCGACGTTGTTGAACTCCCACACCGCCCGCAGCAGCGTGGCGATGACCACGGCCCTGCGGATGTGCGGCCAGGTCACCGACGTGAACCGGCGCAGCGGTCCGGCGCCGTCGACGTTCGCCGCCTCGTACAGCTCCAGCGGCACCGACTGCAGGTCGGCGAGGATGAGGATGGCGAAGAACGGGATGCCCTTCCACATCTCGGCGATGACCAGGGCCCAGAAGGTCGTGTCGGGATCCGACAGCAGGGAAGTCCCGTACTCGCCGATGCCCATGGACGCCAGGTAGTGCCCGATCCCGGTGGTGGGGTTGTAGAGCAGGATCCAGATCGTCGTGGTGAGGATGCCCGACACCGCCCACGGGCTGAAGGCCAGGGCGCGGGCCAGTCCACGGCCCACGAAGGTGCGGTTCAGCACCAGCGCCAGCGCCAGGCCGAGCACGAACTGCAGCGCCACCTCCACGAACACCCACTGGCCGGTGAAGCGCAGGCTCCGCCAGAACAGCTCGTCGGCCAGCAGTGCCCGGTAGTTGTCCAGGCCGGCGAACCCGTCGTCGAGGGGCCGGGTGAGGTTGTGGTGGCGCAGGCTCTCCCAGAAGACGCTGAGCACGGGATAGAGCAGGAAGATCAGCACCAGCACGACGGCCGGCGCGATCAGCAGGTACGCGTGCCCGGCCCGGGACCCGGTCGGGCGGCGCACCGGTTCGGCGGTCGTGGAGCTCATCCGTGCTCCTTGTCGTACTTGCGCTTGGCGGTGGTCAGGGCCGCGGCCGCGGCGGTGAGGAAGTCACGGGACGTCAGGCTGCCCTGCAGCACCTTCTGCCACTCGGGAAGCAGGTCGGTGACGGTGATGGAGGTGAATTCCGGCAGGTAGTAGGGCAGTTCCAGGGTCACGACGCCGGGCTTCGCGGCGGCGTCCAGCGCGGCCTTCATCGCGGCGTTCTCGGTCACCCACTGCTCTTTCGCGACCGTCTTGTTGCCCGGGAGGTATCCGGACTTCTGGGCCCAGAAGCTGTTGCCCTCGGGCTCCATCGTGTAGGCGAGGAACTTCCACGCCTCCTCCTGGTGCTCGCTCGCCTGGAACATCCCGAACCCGGTCGTCATCCAGCCGGTCAGCACCTGGCCGTCCGGCCCGGGGAAGGGCGCGACGGCGCCGACCTTCTCGGCTCCCAGGGCGGCGACGTGGTTGGGGTAGGAGCCGATGCTGTGGCTCAACATGGCCGCGCCGCCGTTGCCGAACTGGGCCACCATGGTCTTGAAGTCGGCGGTCAGATCGCTGCGCGCGGTCTGCTTGCCGAACAGGGCCACGTACTTCTCGCAGGCGGCGATGATCGCGGGGTCGTCCAGCGTGGAGGACCCGTCCTCGCGGAAGAACGTGCTCACGCCCGCACGCGGATAGACCATCTGTACGAACTGGCTGAAGAAGCCGTTGCCGCCGCGCAGCGTGTAGCCGAAGCGGCCGGAGGAGGCGTTGGTGAGACGGCTCGCGGCCGCGTCGAAGTCCGCCCAGGTGGCCGGCGGCTTCAGCCCGGCCTCCTGGAACCAGTCGGCGCGATAGTAGATCACGTCGGCGAGGCTGGTGGTGGGCGTCAGGTAGAGCTTGCCGTCGGGGGCGGCGGCCTGGGTGGACTTGAGCATCTGCTCGGAGATCTGCGGTTCGAGGCCGGCCTTCTTCAGGCGTTCGTCCAGGGGAGCGAGCGCGTTCTGGGCCACCAGGGCCGCGAGGTCGGACGCCTTCGGGGTGAGCAGGTCGGGTGTGGAACGCGTGGCGATCGCGGTGTTGATCTTCTGCATGTACTGGTCGGTGGGCAGGCCCAGGTAGTTGATGCGGATGCCGGGGTTCTTGGCCTCGAACATCGAGATCAGCTTCTTGAGGTTGGCCGTGCGCTCCGGCCGGGTGTCGGTGTCCCACAACTGCAGCGTGACGGTGCCGTCGCTACCGCCGCCTGAGCCGCCGCAGGCGCTCACCGCGGACGCCAGACCCATGGCGACGCCGGCCCGTGCCGCCGTCCGGATGAAGCCGCGCCGGGACAGGGCGTTCGGGCCGAGGACCTCGGCCGGGTGGTGCTGACGGGTCATGGGTCTTTCCTCTCGTTCACCAAGAACTGCGCTCCGCTGTGCGGTTGCCATACGGTACATGAGATATGAGATTTCGGGTATGGTCGGTTCTATACAATGGGCGATGTGCCCTTCGACCCCCACCCCGGCGGCCAGACGGAGCGCCGGGTGCGGTGGTCGACGACAAGCGAAGGAGCGCGGGTGAGTGAGACAGCGTTGGGCGCGATCAAAGCGTCTTCGAGGACGGCCCTCGTCCTCGAAGCGCTGCGTCGCGGCATTCTGAGCGGCGAGCTGCCGGCCGGGCGTGCCCTCGTGGAGGTGGAGCTCGCCAGCCGTTTCGGTGTCTCCAAGACTCCGGTGCGCGAGGCGCTGAAGACGCTCAGCGGGGCCGGCCTGGTCACCATCAGCGAATACACCGGGGTGACGGTCCGCAAGGTCGACGAGCGCCTGACCCGCAGCGTGTTCGACGCCCGGTGCCTGATCGAGCCGGCCGCGGTGCGGCGAAGCGTCGAGGCGGGGTTGCGCGACGGCGGCCGGCTCGCCCGCGAGGCCCTGCGCAAGGCGGACGAGGCCACGGACGAGGTGACCCGCAGCCTCGCCAATCGCGACTTCCACCGCGCCCTCTACGCCGACTGCGACAACGAGGTGCTGGTCGGCGTGCTCGACCAGCTGCGCGACCAGACGGCCCTCATCTCCGTCAACGTCTGGTCCCAGCGTCCCTCCTGGGAGGGCGAGGCGCAGGAGCACCGGCAGATTCTCGAGGCGG
Organism: Nonomuraea jabiensis; assembly: GCF_014204795.1. Taxonomy (GTDB): domain Bacteria; phylum Actinomycetota; class Actinomycetes; order Streptosporangiales; family Streptosporangiaceae; genus Nonomuraea; species Nonomuraea jabiensis. The sequence goes on from NZ_JACHMB010000001.1 coordinate 6,575,835, forward strand.
CACTGAACGGGCAGGCCGACGAGGCGGCCCGGCTCGTGTTGCAGCACATCAGCGTCTTCCAGGAGCGCGCGCTCCAGCAGATCAAGGAGGCCGGCCGTGAGGTTCGGTGAGCTCTCCCGGGCCCTGCGCGACGTCGTCGCCATCCCGGTCACGCCGTACGCCGGCGGCGTCCCCGACCTCGCGCTGTACCGTTCGCTGCTGCGCCGCCTGGTCGACGCGGGCGTCAACGTGCTCACCCCGAACGGCAACACCGGCGAGTTCTACGCCCTGAGCGCCGAGGAGCGGCTCCAGCTGATCACGGCCGCCGCGGAGGCCGTGCGGGGAGAGGCGCACCTCCTGGCCGGGATCGGCCTCGACGTCGCCACCGCCGTCGAGGAGGCCCGCCACGCGGCGGCGCACGGCATCCGGATGGTCATGGTGCACCAGCCGGTGCACCCGCACGTGTCGGCCCAGGGCTGGCTCGACTACCACAGGGAGATCGCCGAAGCGGTGCCGGACCTGGCCCTGGTCCTCTACCTGCGCAACGCCTGGGTCGACGGCCGGCTGCTGGCGCGGCTGGGCGACCTGTGCCCCAACGTGATCGCCCTGAAGTACGCCGTCGCGGACGTGAACCGTTTCGCGCAGCTCCGCGCGGAGACAGGCCCCGACCGGTTCGTCTGGATCGCCGGGCTGGCCGAACCGTACGCGCTGTCCTACGCCGTCCACGGGGCTGAGGGCTTCACCTCCGGGCTGGTGAACGTCAACCCCGCCTACTCCCTCCGGCTCAGGGACGCCCTGCGCGAGGAGCGCTATCCGGCGGCGGAGCGGATGCTCCACGACATCGCGCGGTTCGAGCACCTGCGCGCGGTCGACGGCGGAGCCAACAACGTCAGCGTCGTCAAGGAGGCGATGCACCAGCTCGGCCTGTGCGACCGCGCGGTCCGGGCGCCGAGCACCGTCCTCGGCGAACCGGAACGGCAGGAGGTCGCGCGGATCCTCACCGAGTGGGCGAAGGCCGACGACCTCGGGCCCCTGCCCGTGGCGGCGTCATGAGGATCAGCGGCCTGCGCTCGTTCGTGCAGCGCGTCGGCGATCGTCCCCGGGTGCTGGTGCGCGTCGACACCGACGAGGGCGTCAGCGGCTGGGGCGAGGCCTACAACCACGGTCCCGACCTGGCGCTCGGCCCCCTGCTCGACTACCTCGGCGGGCAGATCAGGGGAGTGGATCCGCGGCGCGTGGAGTACGTGTCCCAGCTCCTCCTCCGCACCGCCAGGTTCCCGCAGGGGGCGCTCGGGCTGGCGGCGATCGCCGCCATCGACCACGCGCTGTGGGACATCACCGCCAAGGCGCTCGGCGTGCCCGTCTACCAGGTGCTCGGTGGCGCCGTACGGGATCGCGTGCGCGTCTACTGCGGGCTCTACTCCGCGCCCGACCCCGACGAGTGCCGCCGCCAGACCACCGAGCTGCACCGCAGCCACGGACTCACCGCCTTCAAGCTGAGCCCGTTCCGTACGGACCTGCACGCCAGACGCTGGGGCCTCGTCGTCGCCGAGACGGCGGAATGGGCTCAGGAGATCAGGCGGTCCTGCCCGGAGGAGTTCGACTTCGCCTTCGACGCGCACGCCAAGATCTTCGAGCCCTACCAGGCGGTTCAGCTCGGCAACGCCCTGGCGCCGATGGACCCGCTCTTCCTGGAGGAGCCGCTCCGCCCGGAGCACTTCGCCTCCTGGGGCTACCTGCGCCAGCAGTTGGCGGTGCCCCTGGCCACCGGGGAGAGCCTGTACTCTCCCCACGAGTTCCTGAACCTGCTCACCCACGGGGGCGCCGACCTCATCCAGCCGGACATCTGCGTGGTGGGCGGCATGTCCCAGATGCGGCGCATCGCGACCCTCGCCGAGACCTTCAACACCATGGTGGCCCCCCACAACCCGATGGGGCCGCTGGCCACCGCGCACAACGTGCACTTCGCCGCGGCCTGCAGCAACTTCTCGATCCTGGAGTACAAGCCGGAGACGACGAGGTGGTGCCCGGACCCGTACGTGCCGGTCGACGGGCACCTGGAGCTGCGGCCCGACCGGCCCGGCTGGGGGATCACCATCGACGAGGACGCCCTGGCGGAGGACGACTACGTGCACTGGGAACGCCGGGTTCCCGTCCGGCCGGACGGGTCCCTCGCGTTCTGCTGACACCGCGGATCGCCCCTCGGCGTCGCCCGGCCGGTGACCACCAGCGCGAGCGCCCGGTCGCTGGAGGAGAAGGAACCCAGCAGCACGGTGGCGAGTTCGGCCACGGGCGTCAGCACCGCCGGACGGTCCAGGGTGACGTCCACGACGAGCGGCGCCTGAGCGGTCAGCTCGGCCGACCGGCACCTGGGAACCATCACCGACGCCCCCGTCACCGGCGGCCTGCTTCAGCGGGGCTGGTTGGTGGGCTCCTCCGCCCGGGGCCGGGTGGCGGCCAGGCTGGCGAGGAGCTTGAGCCGGTCTTCGAAGGTGGTGCCCGGTTCGGCGGTGTAGATCGTCAGGTCGTGCACCGCCCGATCGGACATGGGCAGGTTCAGGGACTGGTAGGTCAGTTCCAGGCGGCCGACCTCGGGGTGGTGCAGCCGCTTGATGCCGTCGTGGCGGATGCGTACGTCGTGCGCGGCCCACATGGTGCGGAAGTCGGGGCTGAGCGTGGACAGCTCGCCGACGAGCTCGCGCAGGGCCCGGTCGTGGGGCTCGCGCCCGGCTTCCGCGCGTAGCAGCGAGGCGGTGGTGACGGCGGCGGTCTCCCAGTCGACGTAGAAGTCGTGGGCGCCCGGGTCCAGGAAGATGTAGCGGGCGACGTTGGGGCGGCCGCGCTTGTCAGCGGTGCCGCTGCGGAACCACGGCGCGAACACGGCTCGGGCCAGTGAATTGGCGGCGACGACGTCCATGCGACCGTTCTGCACCGATGCCGAGGCCATCGTCATGGAGTCGAGCAGCCACTGGATGCGGGGCGGGACCTCGACATCCTTGCGGCGCGAAGGCGTGCGGCGGGCGGGCCGGGCCGCCCGGGCCAGGTCGAACAGGTAGGTGCGCTCGTCCTCCTCCAGCTGCAGTGCCCGGGCGACGGCGTCGATGACGTCTTCGGACACGCCGCTGATGTGGCCCTTCTCCAGCCTCGTGTACCACTCGGTGCTCACGCCTGCCAGCACGGCGACCTCCTCGCGCCGTAGCCCCGGAACCCGGCGTCGGCCGCTGGTCGGCAGCCCGGCCTGTTCCGGGGTGATCTTGGCGCGCCGGCTGGCGAGGAAGTCCCGGATCTCGGAGCGGTTGCCGGAACGATTACCGGGTTCCTGGTCCATGCCGTCCACGGTAGTCGCAGGCTGACCTGCAGGAAGTGCGGAGGGGGGTTGAGTTCATACCCCCCATAAACGCGACCTTCTCCACCTGCGGCAAAGCCGGTTTCGTGGACGGGACAGCCCGAACGCGACCCCTGTGGAGATGGAAGAATGGCCATGCGAGGAGGAGTCCTGCAAGCCCGCGACGACGTGCATGAGCGTCTGCCCGCGCGGCTTCCTCCGGTCGTCTACGTGCTGGCGTTGGGCACGTTCCTGATGGGCACGACCGAGTTCGTGGTGGCGGGCCTGCTGCCGGAGATCGCGGGCGACCTGCGGGTGGACGTGGCCCAGGCCGGGCTGTTGATCACGGTCTTCGCGCTCGGGATGATCGTCGGCGCGCCGCTGATGGCGATGCTGACGCTACGGCTGCCCAAACGGCTGACGCTGATGCTCGCCTTGGGCGTCTTCGCCGCCGGACACGTCATCGTCGCCCTCGGCTCCAGCTTCAGGCTGCTGCTGGCGGCGCGGTTCCTGACGGCGCTGGCGACCGGCGCGTTCTGGGCCCTCGCCGCCCTCGCCGCGGCAGCCATCGCGCTCATCGCCCGCGCCATCCCGGATGACGGCGCGGCCCCGCACGCGGGATCGATCCGATCCGAGCTGGCCGCTCTGCGCTCCGGCCGCCTGTGGCTGGTGTTGGCGGCCTGTGCCAGCACGACCGGCGGCGTCCTGGCCGCGTACTCCTACGTCTCGCCGCTCCTGACCGACCGGGGCGGCCTCCCCCCGGGGCTCGTGCCACTGGCCCTCGTCGGCTTCGGCATCGGCGCCCTCGCCGGCTCGATCGTCGGGGGCCGCCTGGGCGACGCCCAGCCGCACGCGGTGACCGTCGGGGCAGCCGCGGGAGCCACCCTCCTGCTCCTCGCGATCTGCCTGCTGACCGGCTACACCGCGACCACGGTCCTGCTGGTCGGCCTGCTGGGCTTCTTCGGGCTCGGCGCCAACCCGGTGCTGATGTCCCGTGGTCGGCACCGCCATCGCCGCGCTGACCCTGATCCCCACGATCGCTCTCGCCCAGCGCCGCCGCTCCACAACAGCAGCCATCAGAGCGCACTGAGCTCGCCGTTCCGGCGAGCACACCCCGCAAACACCCGAAATCAAGCACCAATCGCATCGGAGCACACCTCATGCGCGCAACCTTCATGTACGGCGCCGGCGACGTCCGCGTCGAGAACGTCCCGGACCCGGTCATCAAGCTGCCCACCGACGCGCTCGTCCGTGTCACCGCCTCCTGCATCTGCGGCAGCGACCTGTGGCCCTACGGCTCGCTGTCCCCGGCGGAGGGTCCCGCCCGGATGGGGCACGAGTTCATCGGCGTCGTCGAGGACGCCGGGTCGGAGGTGACCACCGTCAAGCGGGGCGACCTGGTCGTGGCCCCCTTCGCCATCTCCGACAACACCTGCGCGTTCTGCCGCGAGGGCCTGCACACCTCCTGCGCCCACCCGCAGGCCGGCTTCTGGGACGGCGAGCCGGAGGAGGGCGGCCAGGCCGAAGCGGTCCGCGTCCCGCTCGCCGACGGCACCCTCGTCAAGCTCCCCGTCGCACCGGACTCCGCCCTGATCCCGTCCCTGCTGACGCTCTCGGACGTGTTCGGCACCGGCTATCACGCCGCCGTGGCCGGCGGCGTCAACGAGCGTACCCGCGTCACCGTGATCGGTGACGGCGCAGTCGGCCTGCTGGCGGTGCTGTCGGCCAAGCGCCTGGGCGCCGAGCAGATCATCCTCATGGGACGCCACGCGGCGCGTACCGACCTCGGCCGGGAGTTCGGCGCCACCGACGTCGTCTCCGCCCGCGGTGAGGAGGGGATCGCCCAGGTCCGCGAGCTGACCGGCGGGCACGGCACGCACGCGGTCCTCGAAGCCGTCGGCACCATGTCGATCTTGACGGCGTCCCGGCCGGATATCAGGACATGGCCGACCGCAAGAGCCTCAAGGTCCTCATCAAGCCCTGATCCGTCTGTGATGCGAAGGAGTACGCATGTCCCCTGAACCGCCTGTTTCCGCTGTTCCGGCCCCGGCCACAGCCGATGAGTCCTCCTCGGCGCTCAAGCGGCGTACCTTCATCGCGGTCAGTACCGCGGTCGGTGGCGCCGTCGTCGCGGACGGCCTGATCGCGGCACCGTCCCTGGCCGCCCCGCAGGAGGCGGCCGCCGCCCATGCGCCGCCCAGCGGTCGCGTCTCACTGACCGTGAACGGTGAACGGCACGCCGCGACGGTCGACAACCGGACCTCGCTGCTGGACCTGCTGCGTGAGCAGTTGGGGCTGACGGGCACGAAGAAGGGCTGCGACGCCGGGGCCTGCGGGGCGTGTACCGTCCTGGTCGACGGTCGCCGGGTCAACGCGTGCCTGACGCTGGCGGTGCGGCTGGAGGGCGCCGAGGTCACCACCGTCGAGGGGCTCGCCCCGGACGAGGACGACGACCTGCACCCGTTGCAGGAGGCGTTCATCGAGCAGGACGCGTTCCAGTGCGGTTACTGCACGCCGGGTCAGATCATGTCCGGCATCGGCTGCATCCGGGAAGGCCGTACCGGCTCGCCGGAGGAGATCCGGGAGTGGATGAGCGGCAACATCTGCCGCTGCGGCTGCTACACCAAGATCGCCAAAGCGGTCGAGCAGGCCGCCGGCCGGAAGTGAGGTCCGGATGCATCCCTTCTCCTACACCAAGGCCGCCGACATCGACGGCGCGCTCGACGGCGGCCGGCGGGGCGGCCGCTACATCGCCGGCGGCACCACCCTGGTCGACCTGATGCGCGAGAACGTCGAGCGGCCCGGCGAGCTGATCGACATCGGTGCCCTTCCGTTGCACGACATCACCGGCACCGCCGGTGGGGGCCTGCGCATCGGCGCGCTCGTGTCGATGGCCGCGGCCGCCGCCCACCCGAAGGTGCGCGCCGCCTTTCCCGTCGTGGCGCAGGCGCTGGAGCTGAGCGCCTCGCCCCAGCTGCGCAACATGGCCACCATCGGCGGCAACATCATGCAGCGCACCCGGTGCACCTACTTTCGCGACGTGACGGCCGCCTGTAACAAGCGCCGGCCCGGCTCGGGATGCGCGGCGCTGGACGGTTTCAACCGTAGCCACGCGATCCTCGGCGCCTCCGACCAGTGTGCGGCCACGCACCCCTCGGATGTCGCCGTCGCGTTCGCGGCGCTGGAGGCCGGCGTGCACCTGCTCGGCCCGGACGGGGAACGCAGCCTTCCCTTCGCCGACTTCCTGCTGCCGCCGGGCAGCACCCCGCACCAGGAACAGGCCCTGCGGCCGGGCGAGCTGATCACCGCTGTGGAGATCCCGGCCCATCCGCAACCGCTCAAGTCGGGGTACCTGAAGGTCCGCGACCGCCAGTCGTACGAGTTCGCCCTGACCTCGGCGGCCGTCGCGCTGCACGTCCGCGGCGGCGTGATCCGCGCGGCGAAGATCGCCGCCGGCGGCGTGGGCACCGTGCCGTGGAAGCTGCCCGCCGTCGAGCGGCACCTCATCGGCGAGCGCCCCTCGGAGTCCCTGTGGGCGGCCGCCGCCGAGCGGGCCGCCGACGGCGCCCGCCCGCTGCGGCACAACGGTTTCAAGACCGAACTGCTGAAGCGGACCGTGGCGCGTCAGCTGCGCATCGTAGGAGGTACGAAGTGAGCCCCCAGCCGCGAACCGCCGTGGGCGCGCCGCTGTCTCGGGTGGACGGCCGGCTGAAGGTCACGGGCAAGGCGCTGTACGCCGCCGAACACGACGTCGACGGCGTCGTCCACGCGGTCATCGTCGACAGCGCCATCGGCCGGGGACGGATCACCGGGATCGACACCCGCGCCGCCCTGGCCCACCCGGGCGTGCTGCGGGTGATCAGCCACCTCAACGCGCCGAAGCTGCCCTATCGCGACAACACCGCCTCGAACAACCCGCCCGGACGGCGGCTGCGGGTCTTCCAGGACGACCGGGTGCTCTTCTACGGTCAGCCGGTCGCCCTCGTGGTGGCCACCACCCTTCAGGCCGCGCAGCACGGGGCGAGCCTGGTCGAGGTCCGCTACGACGCCGAGCGGCCCTCGACCGATCTGCGCCAGGCCCAGGCCGACGAGCCGACCCGCTACGCGCGCGGCGATGCCGAGGCCGCACTGAGCTCCGCGGCCGTACGGATGGAGCTGACCTACCGGACGGCGCGCAACCATCACAACCCGATGGAGCCGCACGCCACCACCGCCCGCTGGAGCGGCCATCGGCTCACCGTGTGGGACAAGACCCAGTGGATCGTCGGCACGCAAACCGAGCTCGCCGCCGTGTTCGGCATCGCGACGCAGGCGGTACGGGTGATCTCCCCGTTCGTCGGCGGCGCCTTCGGCTCGGGGTTGCGTTGCTGGCCGCACGTGGTCATCGCCGCGATGGCCGCCCGCGTGCTGGCCCGTCCGGTCAAGCTGGTCCTGAGCCGCAGGCAGATGTACTTCGGCACCGGCTTCCGCCCGTCGTATGACTACCGGCTGCGGCTGGGCAGCGACCGGCAGGGGCGCCTGAGTGCCATGGCCCACGAGATGGAGGCCGAGACCTCCTCGTACGAGAAGTACACCGAGACCATCATGCCCGCGGGCCAGATGCTCTACAGCATGCCCAACGTGGCGCAGGCGTACCGGACGGTGCCGCTGCACGTGAACACGCCGCTGTACATGCGCGGCCCGGGCTTCGCGACGGCGTCCTTCGTCATCGAGTCGGCCATGGACGAACTCGCCCACGAACTCGGCCTCGACCCGATCGAACTGCGCAGGCGCAACGAACCGGCCCAGGACGAGTCGAGCGGGCTGCCGTTCTCCACCCGCCGGCTGCGCGAGTGCTACACCGTCGGCGCCCGCGAGTTCGGCTGGGACCGCCGCCGTTCGGAGCCGCGCTCCCGGCGCGAGGGCGACTGGCTGATCGGCATGGGCATGGCCACCGGCGTGTACGAAACCCAGCGCAACACCGCCCAGGCCCGGATCCGCCTGAACGCCGACGGCACCGCCCTGGTCGAGACGGCGGCCAGTGACATGGGGCCGGGCACGTACACCTCCCAGACCCAGGTCGCCGCCGACGCCCTCGGGCTGGCCATGCGCTCGGTGACCACCCGGATCGGTGACTCCCTCTACCCGCCGACCCCACCGCACGGCGGCTCGATGACCATGGCCAGCGTCGGCTCCGCCGTCCTGGACGGATGCAACCAGGTGCGGCAGCAGGCCATCAAGCTGGCCGTCGAAGACCGGCAGTCACCGCTGTACGGGGTGGCCGCCCAGGACGTCGTCGTGCGCGGCGGCCGGATGCAGGCGCAGAGCGACCCGGACCGCGGCGAGACGTACCAGCGGCTGCTGGCCCGCAACAACCGCCCCTACCTGGAGTCTCTCGGCTCGTTCACCCGGCCGTCGGGGCCGGAGCGGCACTCCTTCTACGCCTACAACGCCACCTTCGCCGAGGTCGCCGTCGATGCGGCACTGGGCCTGGTACGGGTGCGGCGCATGCTCGGCGTCTATGACGCCGGCCGCATCATCAGCCCCAAACTCGCCGTCAGCCAGGCGATCGGCGGCATCGTGGGCGGCATCGGCACCGCCCTGCTGGAACACACGGTCACCGACCACCGCGACGGCCGGATCGTCAACCCCAACCTGGCCGACTACCTCGTCCCCGTCAACGCCGACGTCCCCGACATCGAGGCGATCTACCTGGACGGCGAGGACCGCGAGGCCGACCCGCTCGGCGTGAAGGGGCTGGGCGAGGTGGTTCACATCGGCGTGGCGCCCGCGATCGCCAACGCGGTCTTCAACGCCACCGGCCGCCGGATCCGCGAACTGCCCATCACCGCCGAGGCGCTGCTCTGACCCGATCCGCGGAACGCACACAACCTGTCCGGCATGTCCGGCAGCCGGTCACGTCCGGCTGCCGGACCGCCAGAAGCCGCCGGGCGGCACGCCCTTGCCCACCTTCTGCCACGCTGATCATCTGCTGTGGAGATCCACTCATGCTGAACATCGCGGACACCTTGCACCGCTGGTGCCGCCGAGCGCGTGCCTCCACGGCAGGGCGACCCACCCGGCAAGACGCCGGGGCCGCGCGCGTTTCACCCCCATGGGCGTGCCGCGCGGATGGCCGTCACGCGAACGGCGTCAGGAACTCCCGTGGCTTGAGCGCGCGGCCGACGATTCGCACGTCGCCGATCCACCCGTAGTAGCCCTGCCCGTACGCCAGCGCGAACTGCGTGCCGCCGATGGCGAACGGCCGGCCAAGGGTCGAGATGCCCTTCGACGGCTGGGACGGGTTGCGGGCGATCCTCGACCCGTCCACGTACACCACCGTGCGGCGAGCGTCGTTGACCACTGCCACGTGCAGCCAGCGGCCCACCGGGAGGGCGTGGCTCCACGAGGTGGGGTCGGCGTCGCGGTCGGTGGGGTAGACGACGTACTGCAGGAACCGCTCGGGCGACAGGTTGAGGCTGCACGTGGGCTCGTCGGGCGACCAGCCGCTCGACTTGCCGGCGTCGCCGCTGCGGCCCTCCCAGCTCAGGATGCCCATCCAGGCGTGTTCGCCCTCGAACGGCTCAGGCAGCTTGACGAACGCCTCGATGGTGTAGCCGGACTCGAACTTCATGGCGTTGATGGGCGCGTTCGCCGCCGACCTGAGCACCGCCCCGCGGTCGGGGTTCTTGCCGCCGTCGAAGCGGAGGCTGGCGTGGGCGGGCTGGCCCTCGTGGTGCTCGGCCGACCACCTGAGCGTCTCGGGGGCGCTGGCGTGCAGCAGCTCCATGGTCAGGTCGTTGCCGCCGCCCGTCAGGTCCCGGGCGACGGCCCCGGCCGGGACGATCCCGCCGTCCGTGCCCGCCGCAGCCAGGCCCTCGGCGTCGAACCGCCAGTACGCCACCGTGCCCTTGGGCATCACCGCCTTGGCGGGCCTGGACGGGGGAGTCGGGCGCGGGGCGAACCCGGCGAAGCGCTCGTCGAAGTCGATCTCGATGCTGAAGCGGTCGACGGGTCCGGTCAGCTCCAGATGCTCGGCCTCCAGCGGGGTGCGCTCGTCCGGGTCGCGGGCCAGCAGCCAGGGCGACAGCGTCTCCACGTCAATTACGTTGCGGACGAGGTCGAAGGCGTAGAGGCGGATCATGCCCGCGCCGCCGTAGTAGCGGTCCTGGTAGTTGGCGATGTGCACGTGGACGTCGTGGCCGGCGTCGTTCTTCAGCACCGTACGGCCGGGCGGCCAGTAGTGGCCGTTGAGCGTCAGGAAGATCTGGTCGTTGCGCTTGATGAGGCCGTCCCACAGCCGCTGCCCGTACTGCGACAGCGCCGCCACGCCGTCGTCGCCCGCCCAGGCCAGGTCGTGCGTGGTGAGGATGGCGGGCAGGGTCCGGTTGGCGTCGATGACGCCCTGCGCCCACTGCAGGCCCATGTCGGAGATGCGCCAGTCGAGGGCGAGCACCAGCCACTTCCGGCCGCCCGCGTCGAGCACGTGGTAGCTGTTGTAGCCGTCGGGCGAGGCGCCCCGGAACGTCGACATCCGCGCGTACCTGGAGGGGCCGAACGCCTTGAGGTAGGCGGTGTCGCCGCGCTGGTCGTCGGTGCCTGAGTTCACGTCGTGGTTACCGGCCAGGACGCTGTAGGACAGGCGGCCGTCCAGCGACTTGAACGCGTCGGAGGCCAGGCCGAGCTCCTCCTCGGTGCCGTGTTCGGTGACGTCGCCGAGGTGTGTCATGAACGCGATGTTCCGGCTTTCGCGCTCGCCGGCGAGGAAGCGGAACGTCTGGCGCACGGGGGCGGGGTCGGAGCGGTCCTCGTCGAACAGGTACTGCGTGTCGGGGAGCACGCCGATGGTGAAACGCGGGTTCCCGCGGTCGAACCGGCCACCGCCGGTGGCCGCTTGCGCGGGGGCTGCGCCGATGAGGGTCCCGGCGGCGGGGGCGGCGATGGCCGCCTGCAGCAGGGCCCGGCGGCCGAGGGAGGGGTGAGGCATGCCAGCACCTTGATCGTCGCACGTGGCGCGGTGGTGCCCCGGGCGGTAACGCTCACCTTCCTCCGGGGAAACCTTTCATCCTGGCTTCGCGCGCCCGATTCCGGCCCCGTTCCGGCCACCCTCCCGACCCCAGCCGGCCGGGCACGGCGCGGCAGTTGTCCACAGCCGTCACGTCATCGTGCGACAGCAAGACGGCCACAGCCTCGCGTCCTGACGATTACACGACCGGTTGTCTAAGGGGAGGCCGGGCCGAGGCTCCATCCGGTGACGTTGCCCTTGACGTCGCCCGCCGCCAGCCAGGACTCCCCGTCGTCCTCGGCGATCACCACCGAGTAGACGCGCCCACCGGGAGACTTCAGCGGGTCGCCGAGTTGCTTGCCGCTGCGTAGGTCCCAGACGCGGATGGTCCCGTCGAATGAGCCGGAGGCGACGACCGCGCGGCCCTTCACCCTGCCCACCGCCAGGCAGGCGACCTCGGCGGTGTGGCCGGAGAACGAGGCCTGTTCCCGGCCGTTGCGCAGGTCCCAGACGCGGATCTTGCGGTCGAGGCCGCCGCTGATGCCCACCGGCGCGCCGTCCATCACGGTGGTCGCCACAGCGAAGACATCACCGCTGTGGCCCTGGAAGGTGGCGCCCAGGGCGCCGGTCTCCAGGCTCCACACCCGCGCGGTGTCGTCGGCCGACGCCGTCACCGCGAACGGGTGCCCGTCCATCGTGCCGGTCGCGACACCGAACACCGGGTCGCCGCCCGCCGCCTTGGGCTGGGGTCCGGAGTCCTTGCCCGTCTTCGGGTCCCACACGTGGATCTTTCCGGCCTCGTCGCCGCTGACCAGGACCGTCTTGCCCGACACCCGCGCCGGGGCGATCGCGTAGACCATTTTCTGGTGGCCTCTGTAGGTGGGGCCGAGCGGCTCGAGGCGCTCCGCGCCGGAGACGATGACGGCGCCGTTCCGCAGTCGCCTGAACGTGGCCGCCTGCCCGTCTACTTCACCCACGTCGATGGCAGCGTTTGTCTCCTCGCCGCCGGAGTTCTTCAGCTTGGCGAGTTCGCTGGGGCGCGTGCCGAACTTCCACACCTTGGCCACCCCCTTGGTGCTGCCGGCCAGCACCGCGCGCTGCCCGGTGTAGGTGCTTACCGCCAGGGTGTTCACCTCGTCGCCGAGGGTGACCTCTGCCACTTTCCTGCCGTACGGCCGGGCGGCGACGCTGGTCGTCGCCGACGGTATGTCCGTTGTGGCCAAGGGCGTGGGTGTTGATGGAGAGTCGCTCGCTCCCCACCGCAGGGCCAACACGATCACGCTCACGAGTACCGCCACGGAGGTGACCGAGCCCACCACCAGGAGCTTGGACCGCTTGCGGCGTGGGTCTGTGGTGGGGGCGGCGGGTGGCGTTCCGGGAGCGGATGTCCCGGCGAGCCCGGCGAAGGGCGGCCCTGCCGGCGGCATGCCGGTAGAAGGCGTCCAGGCGGGTGCCACTCCGGCCGGAGGAGCTTCCGCTGGTGGAACTGCGGCCGGGTCCCCATCGACGGGCTTGGTCACGATCTGGCCGTGACCGAGGAGGAGGTGCAGGACCTCGGCTGCCGTGGGACGTTCCGGCGGCGCCTTGGCCAAGCAGCGGGAGAGAAGGGCACGCAGGGGCTCGGGTACGCCGTCCAGATCCGGCTGAGCGTTGAGGATGCGGTACATCACTGCAGGCAGTGTGTCCTGGCCGAAGAACGGGCGCCCGGTCGCGGCGAAGCCCACGGTCACCGCCCAGCTGAACACGTCCGATGCGGGCTGCGCCGGCTCACCGTGGATCACCTCGGGAGCCATGTACGACGGGGTGCCCACCGAGCCGCCGGTGGCAGTCATGTCGATCGCGCGCGCGATGCCGAAATCGATCACCCGGGGGCCGTCGGAGCCCAACAGGACGTTCGACGGCTTGAAGTCGCGGTGGACGATCCCGGCCCGGTGGATGGCCGCCAGCGCGGTGGCCGTGCTGACCGCGATGCGATCGAGCGCGCCTCCGGACCTGGGCCCGTGCTCGCGGACGGAATCCTCCAGTGACGAGCCGTCGACGAACTCCGACACGATGTAGGGTCTGTCGCCGTCGACCGCCACGTCCAGCACGCGGGCTGTGCAGAACGCCGCCACCCGCATGGCCGCGTCCACCTCGCGTAAGAAACGCTCGCGCGCCTCGCTCCGCCTCGCCAGCCTGGCATGCAGGACCTTGATCGCCACCCGCTCGCCCGAGACACGCTCGGCCAAGTAGACCACGCCCTGCCCGCCCTCACCGAGGCCCCCAAGGATGCGGTAGTCACCCAGCTGGGTCGGCTCGCCAGCTTGCAGGGGGCGGAACATAATTTCCGACGATACACGTTAAGCAGATCAACGGCGATGCCGCACGTTCACGCACCGGGACGAGGTGCCTGCGCGGCGCACTCGGAGAACATCGACTTCTTCAGCGTCATCGCCGTGGACGTTGAGGCTGTGACTTCGACCGCTTGGTGGCACTGGTCACATCGGCGGCCTTCACCCAGTAGCCGGAGGTGGTCCCCAGTCGGCCGTTCGACGCGGAGCCCTGGTAGACACCAAGCGATGCGCCCTTGGCCCAGGCGCCGTTGTAGCTGGAGCCCGTGGCGGACTCGTAGCGCTGGGTGGCTCGCAACGTCTTGTAAGGACAGATGACAGCCGCGGCGGCGGCCTCAGCCGTGGTAGCGGCCTGGCCGGTGGCGACCCGGCGGCCGCCGAGTCGCTCGGGCTGGCCGTGGCCGCCACTGCGCACGGGCACGCGGGGCTGCTGCACCTGGGCGCGTTCGGCGCCGGCGAGCAGGCCGTGGACATGGCCGTGCGGTGCGCGGCCGACGCCACGCTCGCGCTGATCGCCGGCCGCGCCCGGCTGGGGGCCTCCACAGGCTGATCGCTCGATGTCCGCTCTCGGTCAGTAGCTCCCGGGAACCAGTAGTGCTTTGTTAGGTCTGTCGGTGGCTGTTGCGGCGTGACGGTTTCAGCCGATCCCTGGCTCGCCGGTGAGCGTCCTGGTCGGCCTTGCGGGGATGCATGCCTTGATCCCCCGTCGGCGCAGACGAGTCCGGTTGGCCTTGCTGGTGCAGGCCTTGTCGGCCAGGGCCCAGTCCGGGCGGCTCCTGCAGGTGGCCGTCCCGGCGGGCGCCGGCCGCGTGCTGGTACGCCCGGATGATGGTGGTGGAGTCCATGCTCACCATCCAGCCGATCTTCCCAGCGACGTCCGCTCACGCCTGCAAGGCCGCCAGGATCCGTGCCCAGATCCCCTCCCGCTTCAGAAGTCGTCGCGGGGCGTTCGACCTGCAGGGCGTGAGGCCTGATGCGGCGGACGTGCCGACGATCCGGCTGCACGACCTGTGCAACCGCGCTCCTCTCGCTCGGCTACAGCGAGAGATCAAAGCACAACGAAGATCATTCTGTGAGGACCCCTGAAGACACGCTTCGAGAGCTGATCAGCCGACGACCACGTCCAGAAAGATCGGCTTCTTGGCGGACAGCAACTGGGTCCCGGCCTCGTCGGTCATCTTCCAGTAGATCTTGCATCTGCCGGGGGAGTCCGATGCGCGGACGCGTACCGCGATGTCGACGGGCTCGCCCGGCTGGACCGGGCGTATCTCGACCCGTTTGGGGGCGCGGCACGGGGTGTCGTTCAGCCGGGTGAGATAGCGTCCCCGCCACGGGATGGTGCCGGTGTTCCTGATCCGCCAGATCTTCGTGAATTCCGTCCCCGTTTTCACCATCGTGCCGTCCGGATGGGTGACGTCCTGTTCGAAGGCGGAATCGTCATAGGGGGACGCGGCCCGCACCGGGGTGTCCGGCGCGGTGGGCTCGTCCTTTCCGGAGAGCGGGGCGAGCCAGGTGAAGAGGGCGGCACCGGCGGCGGCAGCGGCGGTCGCGGCCGCCGCGATCATGGCCGGCCTCCTGGCTAGGGTTCGGCGTTCGGGATGCTCCGCCATACGGACCCCTGTCTCGATGTGCCCGGTACGGGCCTCGGCCGGTCCGGCGCGGGTCTCGTCGGTGGTCTCGCTACGTGCGGCGGCGCTCGCGGCCCGCTCCCAGTGGGCTCGCCACTCGCGCCTGGCCTCCTCGGCGTCCTGCCGCAACCGGTCGACGGCGAGGACCCGGACGAACTCCCACGTCGTCTCCCAGGTCGGCAGCACCTGCCCCCGGGCGGCGGCTGCCAGCGAGGACTTGGAGGCCGCCGCGCCCATACGGGTCGACATCTCCGCGAAGGACGGGTCGCCTGCCTCCGCCTTGAGTTCCCACAGGCGGTACGCGAGGGCGGCCACCGGGCCCGCGGCCGGTTCAGGCCGGACCGGTTTCCGTCCGGGCCGCGCTACCCTGCCCGTCCACTGCGGTTCAGGCTCGTCTCCCTGCGAGCCTGCCGTCCCCGGTAATTCCGGCATCTGCACCTGCCCTGTCCGGCACCATCATCCGGCCGTGCCGACGACTCCGGCATGGCCTGTGACACCTGAGAGCAAATGAGATTACCTGAATTGTCCGAATAAGTCCGGAATTCTTCGGGTTAGCCGGACGCCCTGGTCATTCACCCGCGCATGCCCGGAATCCGTACCCCGCCGCGAAGGAGCGCAATGCCTTCTCATTCTCGTCCGGTTCCAAGGACTGTTCCACCGCCCTCTTCGCCTCGCCCTCCCTGCCCGCGCGCATCGCCGCCTCCGCGCGTCCGCTGAGTTCGCGCAGGCTCGCGGCCAGCGCCCTGGCGGGCACGAAGAACCTGTCCCGCACGCGCGGGACGTCAGCATCGGGCGGCGCGATCGTTTCTATCGCGGCGATGGTGCCGGTCATCGACTCCGACGCGCGGCGCAGCTCGTCCACCTCCTCGCGCAGGTTCGCAGGTGGCTCCTCGCGGAGATCCGACTGCCGGGACGCCTTCTCGCATACCGCGTCCACGGCGGCGATGTATTGCCTTTTGACGTCCTCGTACGGTTCCCCCTCCGCCACCGAGACCGTCGCCCACAGCACGAAGGCAAGGGCCGGCACGACCCCGCCGACGATCATGCGCCA
Organism: Nonomuraea jabiensis; assembly: GCF_014204795.1. Classification (GTDB taxonomy): domain Bacteria; phylum Actinomycetota; class Actinomycetes; order Streptosporangiales; family Streptosporangiaceae; genus Nonomuraea; species Nonomuraea jabiensis. The sequence continues at coordinate 6,592,132 of NZ_JACHMB010000001.1, forward strand.
CGCCGGGACATGCCTTCTCTCACGCGACCTCATCCGCCGCTCACTCCTTCGGAAGAAAACGCCCTTGGCGCTCTCAAGAGCGCCAAGGGCCGAAGTCCGGCCGAGCTACGTCCCCGTCCCAGCTCGGGATCAACACCGGATCCGGCGCTCCTGCGACCGCTTGTACAGGGTGGCCACTTCGCTGCCGCGCAGGACAGAGTAGAGATGCACCTTCGTCTGGTTACGGTAGAGCTGGCTGCCGCCTGAGCACCTCCACGAAGGGGTCGTCGTCACGGTGAACGCCGCCCTTCCCTTCTTCACCTCCGAGGTGGCCTTCGTCCGCCAGAAACCGAGCCCGCGATACTGCTGGAGGCTCGTCTTGACCACGGCCCGGCGGCCCCACTCGCCCTTCTCGCAGTGGACCTGCCTGCTGGTCGTGATGTAGGCGCCGGTCCTGTACGGGGTCTTTATCCGCTGCCAGCCCTTGCAGCGGTCGTGGTACCCGATCCCCAGATAGGACTTCGCCGACCAGCCCGGCGCCAGGACGGCCGAGCTGTCCGAGCTGTCCGAGACGGCCGTGACGCCCAGCCCCGCCTGCGCCGACGCGGACGACCCCGCCATAAGCCCGGCCGTCAGCCCGACGACGAGCGTCGCTGCTGTAATCCCTTTTCGTCCGATCATCGGATCTCCTTTCAGAGAAATCCTCTGCACTTTCCGACTCGGGAGTCCCCGATCAACCGCGCACAGCGATTCAGCGGAATATCCGAACGCCTGCCACTGGCGCCGGGAACGGCATCACTCTGGCCGCCGCTGCCCGGCACCGGCAAGCGATCTGCCCCGTCCAATCGTCCAAACATTGTCCAGAGCTATTAGGACAATCGAATTCGCAGGTCAGGAACGTGCGACCGGGATCAACGTGCCATCGGAATCTTTCCCGGCTTCGCACGATCAGCCCGCCTCAGGGTGTCGCAGCAATTGCGGCACCCCAACAATTCGCAGGACGGCAAGGCGTCGGTTTGTCACCAGGAATCGATCGCAGGCAGTGGACACCAACGGGTGCGGACCGACCGGATCGGGACGGGGCGGCGACAACGCTGGTGCTGCGGCGTCAGGTCGTCTGGCCGAAGCCGGACTGGGCCGATCGAGCGATCCTGGCGGCGCCGGCACGGCTCTTGTCGCCCAGGCTGCGGGCGTATCGGCTGGTGACGCCGGCCATCCTGCCGGCCTGGCACCGCCGCCTGGTTCGACGCCGGTGGACATATCCGAGCCGGTTCGGCCCGCCCGAGGACGAGCAAGCAGGTCCGACCCCCGGGCACGAACGGCATCTGCGGTTGGCGATGATCGATTATGCCGATCACTCCAAGCCCCTGGACGGTTCGTCCACAGCGGCAGAGGCCCGGCGCCCGACCGTTATCGACGGCTACGACCTCGATTGTTTACGGCACGGCCGTCCTGATCCCATCAGCGCAGGGTGGCCAGTGTGTCGAGGGGGTTGTCCAGGAGGTTGGCGAAGGCGAGCTCGGCGGCACCGGCGAGCGTGGTGTCGTCGCCGAGGGCCGTCACGGCCAGGCGGACACGTTCGCGGGACACCGGCAGGACATGCGCGTCGATCCGGGCGCGGACGCGTGACGCGGCGCCCGGGTAGACATCGCGGAGCATCCCGCCGAAGACCACGAGCGCCGGGTTGAAGAGGTTGATGAGGTTGACGACGCCGACACCGAGCCAGTCGCCGACGCGGTCGAGGGCGTCCCGCGCGCGGGCGTCGCCGGTCCCGGCGAGGGCGACGACTGCCCGGATGCCGTCGCGTCCGACGAGTTCGCCGGACCGTCCCGCGTAGTCGAGCAGCGCCTCCTCTCCCACCTCGGCCTCCAGACAGCCGCGCGACCCGCACAGGCAGGGCCGCCCGTCGAACGGGTTGACCAGCATGTGCCCGAGTTCGCAGCCGTAGCCTCCGTCTCCGTCCAAGAGTTTGCCGCCGACGATGATCCCGCCGCCGACGCCGACGTCCCCGTGCAGGTAGATGAGGTTGTCGACGTCGCGTCCCGCGCCGCGTACGTGCTCGGCTATCGCACCCAGGTGCGCCTCGTTGCCGACCTCGACGGGAAGCCCGAGACCGAGGCCGGCGGCGAGTTCCGCGCCGAACGCCTGGTCCACCCAGCCGAGGTGCGGTCCGTACCGGACCGTGCCGTCGGCGCGCCTGATCAACCCGCAGTACGACGCGCCCACACCCACGCACAACGCGCCCGGACCGGCCCGGTCGACCAGTTCGCGGCCGAAGGTGGCGAGGACGCCCACGACGTCCTCCAGGTCGACCCCGGCGCGGGGCCGCACGGCCTCGCGGCGGTCGAGGACCTGGCCGCCGAGCCCGACACGGGCCGCGAGCAGCCGGTCCACGGCGACGTCGAACGCGAGCCCATACAGCGTTCCCTGCTCGGGCATGACGACGATGGACGGCCGCCCAGCGCGACCCCGGCCGATGGGGACGCCCTCGCGGACCAGCCCGGCGGCGGCGAGTTCGGCGGTCAGGTCCATGATGGTGCTGCGGTTGAGGCCCATCCGGCGGCCGAGCGCGGCTCGTGACACGGCCCCGTCCTTATGGACGCGCCGCAGCACCTCACTCAGGTTCCGCTGCCGCATCTGCTCCTGCGTCCGCGCACCCACCACCGATCCCGTCACCCCCGCCAGCCTAGGCCGGGTCGGTACTTGTGAACAGCAGGACAGCCATGAGCGCTCCCCACAGGCGTCCCGAGGCGAGAAGCTACATCTCAGGGAAGGACGCGATCAGCAAGATCAACTAATTGGACGAGAGCTCAGGGCTCGCTCACGCCGCCCAGAAAGGATGCTGCGCGAGCACACGGCAAAAGCCCGGCCCTGCAGGTGGAGAAGCCCGATGCCTGGCCGTGTCGTGGCCGGTTGAGAGACCGACCTGCGGTTCGTCGTCCCGGCCAAGATGATCAACGCCAGCGGCCGGCTCGAAGCCAGGCGACAGCGCGTACGAGTTGCTCTTCATGCTGAGCGGCGCCAACACCTCCTTGTCCATGTACGGGGCCAGCGCGAGGCCGCGCGTCTGCTCCACCATCGAAGCAGGCACCGGAGTAGTGGAACTCCACCGCCGGACGAGCTCGGTCTTCGGCAAGTTACCCGCGTCCGGGCCGTAGCCGGCGAAGCCGCAACAGCCGTTGGCAGGAGGCGTGGAGCCGCGGCCGATGGGCCTCCGGCGCGAACTCGCCCGTCGCGGAGTCACCCCGACCCCTCAATGACGGCTCCTCCAACGGGCCAGCCACGCCGCGTGCTGACGCATGCGGGTGAGGTCCTCAGGAAAGCAGCTCTCCCAGCCCTCATCCAAACGCATCCAGGCCACGGGCTGCCCGGGCTCCGCGACGAACGGAGTTGTCACATCGACAACCGCGGCATAAGACAGCCCGAGCGTGACAGATAACTTCGGGTGGTAAGAGCGAACCGCAACCGCTGCCGGCTCGTCCAGCAGTCCCACTCGAAGGCCGGTCTCCTCGAAGAGTTCCCGCGCCGCACCCTCACGCGGCGTCTCTCCGAACTCGACTTTCCCGCCTGGCGGAACCCAGCCTCGCCAAGGATGCTTCACCAACAGGACCTGGGCGAGACCCTTGTCAAAGACCCAGACCTCGGCCGCGAGCGGCTCCATCGGGCCTCGCCCAGCAACGGCCAGCCACTGGCGAGCCTCGTCGAACTCGGCCACAGCCCGGCCGGCGTCGATGACTGCCGCCTCGAGAACCCGCTTGCCGACCACGTTCCGCACCATCCGGCCAAGATACTGTGACGCACTGACATCGAAGCTCTCACGAGTATCCCGACCAGCAGGAAGAGGCCGCTCCTCCGTCAGCGCAGGCTCCCGCGGCCCGACGCCGACAGTGTGGGACCAGGCAGCGGCAGGATGAAGAGGTCGAAGGTGATCCCCCGCTGGCTGCGGAGGATGCGACCGGCTGCCTGATTGACGGCAGCAGTCGTCGTCTCGTCGCCGCGCCGGCGACGACACCCCAAGAGCCGCCAGGAGAGCGACCTCGCCGCGCAGGAGCCGCGCCGGCTGGATGAGTTCGCCGATCTGCTCGGAGGCGATCTCGTTCTGATCGGGACCGGTCATGCGTCGGAAGGCGCGGGGTCTGCACGGCAGGGACGGCCACCAGCAGCGCCGCCAGGTAGTGGACGATGACCGAACCGTTGACGCCGTTGGTACGGCATGTTGTGATCCACACATGCGCATTTCGTACTTATTTAGTAGGAAATGAGGTGGTTATGAGGTTTCTTCAGCGTGCCGCCGCCGCTGTCATGCTCCTGGTGAGCGCGGCGGCCATCCAGGTCGTACAGGGTGGACCGGCGCAGGCGGCTCTGCCCACCGCCGCCGTCGCGCTCGGCGACAGCTTCGTCAGCGGGGAGGGCGCGGGGGACTACCAGCCCGTCGTCGACGCCTCCGGTACGGCACAGGCCTTCCCCGGCTGGTCGGCGGCCAACAGCAACGCCTACTTCTGTCACCGGTCGGCGAACGCCTCGGTGTTCACGGCGTCGCTCCCGGGCATCCAGCAACGTTTCAACCTCGCCTGCTCCGGCGCCCAGCCCGCCGACATCGCCAACCCCGCAAGCGCCCGGCCCGAGGGCCGCGCCGTCGCCTCGCAACTCGATCAGCTGCGCGCCCTCGCCCAGACGCACGACATCGACGTCGTCCTCGTCGGCCTCGGCTCCAACAACACCCAGTTCACGTTCGGCGACGTGGCCACGCTGTGCGCCAACCGCTTCATCGCCGACGCCTGGACAGGCTGGTGGGAGTTCTGGGCCTATCTGAACGGCGAGGTGCCGCAGAGGCCCTGCACCGCTTCGGACCTGGCCACCGACACCGAGGTCGCCGCCGCCACCACCGAGACCACCGCGGCCCTGCGCCAGATCCTCGACACCCTCGCCCAGATCGACGCCGACGGCACCCACCAGGTGATCCTGCAGACCTACACCAACCCGCTGCCGCCCGACATCGCCCCGCAGTACCACGAGGAGGACGGCCGCACCGACACCCGCGACAAGTTCCGCGCCCTCGGCGCCGAGCGCTACGCCGCCGGGTGCCCGATCCACCGTGCGAGCCTCGCCCCTGGTCAGGTGTTCTCCCAGAACCTCGGCTCCCTGGTCAAGAACGCGTACGCCACGCTGGCAGCCGAACGCCCGGCGGCCGACCTGCGCGTACTGGACGTCCAGCGGGCTTTCGACGGGGCCAGGCTCTGCGAGAACCCCGACAGCCCGGCGGGCGCGCTCGCGACGCCGGTCCGGGTACAGGACGGGCCGTCCGGCACGTTCATCACCAGCCTGTCCGGCTGGGACAAGATCGGTATCCAGCGGGCGGCGAACACCTGCGTCACCTACTTCCAGACCTGCCAGGAGTCGTGGCACCCCAACGCAGCGGGCCACACGGTCCTCGGCCAGTGCCTGACCGGCGCCTTCGCCGCGGCGCCCCGCGCGATCGTCACGTGCGCCCGTAACCCGGACGGCACGCTCACCATCTCCTGACCTCTCCTGAGCTTCGCGTCAGGCTGTCTGGGCCGGACGCGTCGCGGGGCAGGCGATCGGTCCGGGCAGCGCGGCGGGGACGGCGCTGCCCGAGCTGCCGTCGGCGCAGGCGAGGGAGTGGGCCCAGAGCTGCGCGCGGTGTGCGTGCGTGAGGTCGTGCGGCGAGGCGAGCGCGGTGGGAACCGTGGTGGCCGCGTCACTGATCACGAGTACGCGAAGCTGCTGGCGTTCCGGGTCGCCCTGCGCCGTTTCCTGCGCTGGAGCGGCAAGGACCGGCGGGTCGTCCAACTGACGCTCACCGAGGCGGGCGAGCGCAAGCTCGCCCTGCTGAGCGCCACCCATCTGGAAGAGCTGCAGCGGTTGGTCCCCTTGGTCACCGCGTTCGCCGAACCCATGACCGCCACGACTCAGGCGCCGTGAAACCTGGCCCGATCGTCTCGCTCCCGCGCGGTACGACCTAGCGATCGCCGGCGTGCCTGACCTCCGGAATCCAGCCACCCGCCAAGACCATGGCCCGCTGGCGGGCGGACAGGCGGTGCCGGAGGATCACGCCACCGGCGTCGATCTCGTTTCCGGTCTCCACCGCCTTGCGCAGCCCGTTCAGCCGCAGCTCGTCGCCCTGGGCGATGCGGTCGTAGTCGGCTTCGTCGGCGAACTCCAGTGCCAGGACGCCGAAATTGGCAAGGTTCTGCCAGTGGATGCGGGCGAAGGACTTGGCGATCACGACCCGGAGCCCGAGGTGGCGGGGGACGATGGCGGCGTGTTCCCTGGAGGAGCCCTGGCCGTAGTTGCGCCCGCCGACGATGGTGTGCGGCCCCGCGGCGCGTGCCCGCTGAGGGTAGGTCTCGTCGAGCTGTCCGAAGGCGAAGTCGGCCAGCGCCGCGATGTTGCTGCGGTACGGCAGCGCCCGCGCGCCGGCGGGCAGGATCTCGTCGGTGGAGACGTCGTCACCGACCTTGAGCAGGACCGGCAGGGTGAGCGAGTCCGGCAGCGGGTCCAGCTCGGGAAGTGAGCCGATGCTGTCGGCCTTGACCAGGGCGACCTGGCGGGCCTCCGCGATCGGCAACGGTTTCTGCAGCGGGGTCGTGATGGCGCTGGCGATGCGCGGCTGCCGTACCTCGGGGAGAGCCAGGTCGAGGTCGCGCGGGTCGGTGATGGCGCCGGTGAGCGCCGCCGCGGCGGCGGTCTCCGGCGAGCAGAGCCAGACCGAGTCGTCGTGGGTGCCCGAGCGGCCGGGGAAGTTGCGGGGGAAGGTACGCAGGCTGTTACGGCCGACGGCGGGAGCCTGGCCCATGCCGATGCAGCCCAGGCAGCCGGTCTGGTGGATGCGGGCGCCGGACTCGATCAGCGCGGTGAGCGCGCCGGTCTTGACCAGGTCGGCCAGGACCTGCCGCGAGGTCGGATTGATCTCCAGGGACACCTGCGGGTGCACCTGCCTGCCGCGCAACATCTCCGCCACCACGGCGAAGTCGCGCAGGCCCGGATTGGCCGACGAGCCCACGACGACCTGGTGGACCGGCTCGCCGGCGACCTGCCGTACCGGGACCACGTTTCCCGGCGAGCCGGGCCTGGCGATGAGCGGTTCCACGGCGGACAGATCGATCTCGTCCCGTAGGTCATATCCGGCGTCCGGATCGGCCGCCAGCTCCACGTGGTCGCCGGCCCGTCCCTGGGCGTACAGGAACTCCAGGACCCGCTCGTCGGAGGGGAAGACGGACGTGGTGGCGCCCAGCTCGGCGCCCATGTTGGCGATCACGTGCCGGTCCATGGCGCTCAGCGCGTCCAGCCCCGGGCCGTGGTATTCGATGATCTTGTGTACGCCGCCCGACACGCCGTGGCGGCGCAGCAACTCCAGAATGACGTCCTTGGCGCTCACCCAACCCGGCAACGCGCCCGCCAGCCGTATGCCCCAGATCCGTGGCATGGTCACGTACAGTGGCTGCCCGGCCATGGCCATCGCCACCTCCAGGCCGCCCACGCCGATCGCCAGCATGCCCAGCGAACCGGCGGCGCAGGTGTGGGAGTCGGCGCCGGCGAGCGTCCGTCCCGGCACGCCGAAGTGCTGCATGTGGGTGGGGTGGGAGACGCCGTTGCCCGGCGGCGAGTACCAGATCCCGTAGCGCCGGCAGGCCGAGCGCAGGAACAGGTGGTCGGCCATGTTGCGCTCGTCGGACTGCAGGAGGTTGTGGTCGACGTACTGCGCCGCCACCTCGGTGCGTACCCGGTCCAGGCCCAGCGCCTCCAGCTCCAACATCACCATCGTGCCCGTGGCGTCCTGGATCAGCGCCTGGTCGACGCGCAGCCCGATCTCCTCGCCCGGCCGCATCTCCCCATCGGTCAGATGCGAGCTGATCAGCTTCTCAGCCAGATTCACCGCTCCACGCCCCCATGGATGGCCCTCTCGGAGTGCTGCCCTCGGACGCCTGTATCAGTCGGCGGTTCTCACTCAAGAGGCGGAACGAGGCTTTGATCACGGCGCTGAAAACGATCAGCCAGACAGCGGCCAGCTGCAGAACGCCCACAGCAAGAGCGACACCCCGACGGCGAACTCGCGGCACCACGCCGACGCCCGACGGGAGGTTCAGCGTGCTGCCCCCTTCCCTCCCGCACCTGCTCCATTACCGTCTTGACCTCAAGTTAAGTTGAGTTTGCAAAATCGCCTCCATGACGGAAATCAAGGCCTCTGAGTACCGGATTGCTGTGATCGGCACAGGCGCCATCGGCAGTGCGGTTGCGCGTCGCTTGCTCGCCGGTGGTCACGACGTGGTGGTGTGGAACCGTACGGCGAGCCGTTCTGCCACGTTGGTGGACGCCGGGGCGGTGCCGGCGGGATCTGCCGGAGAAGCGGTATCCTCCGCCACGCTGGTCCTTCTCACCCTTACCGATCACGTCGCCGTGCGGCAGTGCCTCGCCGAACTGGACGGGGACCTGTCCGGGCGAACGATCGTCGCGATGTGCACCGGCACCGCCGACGACGCGAAGCATGCCGCCCAGCGGGTGACCGCCCTGGGGGCGTCCTACCTTGACGCGGGCATCCAGGCCGCACCGGAGATGATCGGCACCGACGCGGCGACCATCCTGTACAGCGGCTCTCGGCCCGCGTTCGAGCGACACCGCGCGGTCCTCGGGCTGCTGAGCACGCCGCACTTCGTGGGAGACGCGCCGCAAGCGGCCGCGATCTGGGATCTCACCCTGTTCGGCCTCTGGTACGACGCCCAACTCGGCCTGTTGCGGGCCCTGGACACCGTGCGGGAAGCGGGCATCGACGTCGCCGAGTTCGTGGACACCGCGGTCGGACAGCTCGGGCACGTGGTCACGGGGGCGTCCACCACGGCCTCCGAGCTGCAGCGGGGCACCTACCCGGCAGGGCCCGCCACCCTCGCCGAGCACCTCACGGTCATCCGCCACCTCATCGCACTGCGGGGCGGCCAAGCGCTCGGCGACGGCGGACTGCCGGCGGTGGCGGCCAGGATCGAAGCGCTCATGGCACAGGGCCGTGAAGGTGAAGGACTGACCGCCACGATCGCCCCGATCGCCACGACGACGAACCAGGCCAGTCCCGCACAGCCGGTCGCTGTCGGCCAGGACCAGCACGAACAGTGATCGTTGTGTGCCCCACTGCCCCCATGCCATGGGATGGGTATTTCATGCGCCAGTGCTGACGTTTGCCATCTTTTGGTGGTCCCTCTTCCGTGAACCGGTAAGGAAAACAAAGGGGGTATCGCGGTGTCTCTGATCAGGAGGGGTGATCAGAGTGAGCTGGTGGCATCGTTTTTCGATCAGGTGCCGCCTGGCCGTAGTGGCTGGCGTCGTCATGGCACTGCTGTGCGCCGCGATGGCGGTGTTCATCGTGATGATGAGCCGGCAGGCGGCCGTCGACTACCGGACCGATCAGCTCTTCGCCGGCGCCGTGAACCTTGGCGCTCACATGCGCCGGCGTGTCCCCGAGCTGATTGTGAGCGGCCCAGGGCAGGCGATCCAGGTGTTCGACGCAGCCGGCACCATGGTCGCGGCCACCCGTGACATGGCGGGCAAACCGCCGATGACGAACCTGCGCCCCGATCCCGACGCCTACGCCACCACCACCTCCTGCGACACAAGGGTCTTCCCCGACCGTTGCATGATCGTGCTCGCCTACCCCTTCCACCGCGAGGACGGCGTCTGGCAGCTGGACATGGCCGTCCCTGACGTCCCCTGGTACGTCGGCTCGGAACTGATCATCCCGCTCGTCATCGGCTGCGTGCTGCTGGTCGCGGTGGCAGCGGCCGGCAGCTACCGGATCGTGGGCAAGACGCTGCAGCCGGTGGACGCCATCAGCGGCAACCTGGCCCAGATCACCGCGTCCGGCGATCTCCGTCACCGGGTGCCCGTGCCGAAATACCGCGACGAGCTGCGGACCCTGGCCGAGACCGCGAACCGGGCGTTGGAACGCGCTCAGATGGCGGTGGAGCAGCAGCTCCGCTTCGCCTCCGATGCCTCTCACGACCTGCGCAGCCCGTTGACCGCCATGCGTATCCGCATCGAGGAGGCGCTGATCGACCCGCACCAGGCCGACTGGCAGCGCACCGCCGACGCGCTCCTGGACAGCGTGGAACGCATGCAGGCCCTCATCGGCGACCTGCTGCAGGAAGCGCGGCTGGACGCCGGCGTCGCCGGCCGCCACGAGCCGATCGATTTCACCGAACTGGTCGCCGGCGAGCTGGAGCGCCGCCTGGCCAAGACCGACCTGCGTCACCGCCTCATGCCCGGCGTCATGGTGGACGGCTCACGGATCGAGCTGTCGCGGCTGCTGAACAACCTGCTGGACAACGCCGAACGGCACGCCACCTCCGCCGTCACCGTCACCCTGACGCTGGATGCCGGCGTCGTGACGCTGGAGGTGAGCGATGACGGTGAAGGGATCGCCCCCGAGCACCGGGAGGTCATCTTCCAGCGCTTCACCCGCCTGGAAGCCTCCCGCGCCCGTGACCCCGGCGGCACCGGGCTCGGGCTGCCGATCGCCCGGCAGATCGCCCAAGCCCACGGTGGCACCCTGACCGCTCAGGACAGTTCCCGCGGGGCCCGGTTCGTGCTGCGTCTGCCAGCTCGCACCACGCCTCGGCCACCATCGGAGTGAGCAGTGGTTCCTTTTGCGGCCACATGTCTGGACGGGCAGAGCGCGCAATCCGGCATTCATCAAGGGGAGCCATCAAGATCAAACTACGGTTGCGTGTCACTCGCCACGAAGGCACAACCAGGATTGCACTGTCTGACGAGTAAGACCCGATTCCGAGCGAGATCAGTAATCTGGGGTGCTCGCTCGGGGATCGGCAACACCGGCAGGGGCAGCCACCACAGGGTAGGAGTACGACTTCGCCGGTCAACTCCTTTCATGCGGTCAGGGCTGCGTTTGCGTTCCAGGGCGGGAGGCGCGGTGCTCCTGGAAACCAGGTCTGGACGTGACAACGGACTTGATGCAAGCTGCGTCAGCGCCACAGGTTCTTCATCCGTGACCGGGATACCGAATCCACCGCCGTCTTCGGTGAGATCTTCGCCGGGGCTGGTGTCATGGTGATGAAGACGCCGCCGCGGACACCCCGAGCCGACTGCTACGCCGAACGCCACCTGCGATCGGTCCTGAACGAGTACACCGAGCACTACAACGGGCACCGTCCGTATCAGTCCTGCCAACAACGCCCACCCGATCAAGACGAGGACGTCGTGATTCCGATGGCAGGCCGGATTCCGCGCCAAAAGGTGCTCAGCGGAGCCATCAACGAGTACCACCGAGGAGCCTAGCCGACCCGAAGAAACACCAGCTTAGACCACGTGTACGAATTTTGAAGCGGTACAGGCGTGAGGTCTACACCGCCGCGGCATGATGATCTGTCGTGCTGCTGCGTCTGGGCTATTTCAGTGAGTGTTTGAGCAATCATCAATTCGATGACTGCATGGGCCGCTGCGCCTGGACGGCTCGTGGACGCCGAACGCCGCGACCGAGAGCAACCCGTTCGCCGGCAAGGCCGACAGCAGCGCCACCTGGACCAACGACATCAGCCACGGTGACCTGGTCCGCAACAACCCCGACCAGACCAAGACCGTCGACCCCTGCAACCTGCAGCTCCTCTACCAGGGCCGCAGCCCCAGCCGGCGGCGACTACGGTCTCCTGCCCTACCGCCCGGGCCTGCTGACCCTGCAGCGCTAAGGCATGACACATGTCCCGCCCGTACGTCCTGACGTCTCAACGCCGGGGCTGGGCGGATCCGAAACGGGCGGGCTGGGCTTCGCGCCGAGTCCGCCTCAGTTTTCCGCAGCTCAGAGCGCCTGCCTTTCAGCGGCAGGCGAGTCAGTCGTCGAGCTGCATACCGTTCGCCTCGGCGGCTGCCACGAGCCGCCGCACGCGGTCGTCGTCCGTCGCGATGGTCGCCATCAGGATGCCGAGCTCCTCCAGCCCGCCGTGGTCCTTTCCGTACGCGCAGAACATGTCGCCTTCGGGGCCGTACGAGAATCGGCCTTCCAGGGCGGGAGCCTCGGTGCCGACGAGCACCTGCGCGACGCCCTCCCAGAAGTATCCGTTCGGCTCATGGCCGAGATCTTCGATCACGTCGTCGAGCCGTGTGGTTCCCGCCTCCAGCAACAGCGAGTACTCTCCCGGGGTCGGCTCGATCAGCCTCAATGGAAGCACCGGCACATGCTGCCACTGGTCGATCCCCAGCCGCGAGGGGCTCCAGGCCCGCTGGGGCCGCCGCCGGAGTCACTCGGCGTACGGCTGGTCCTGTCCGTGGGCGCTGTGACCGAGGCTCCAGATGTAGCCGTCCGGGTCGGCGAAGGTGCCGCCGTACCCGCCCCACGGCAGCGCGCCAGCAGGCTTGAGGATCGTGGCACCGGCCTTCTCGGCCTCTGCCATGATCTCGTCGACCCGCGCCTCGCTGCGGACGACGTAGGTGAGGACAAGCCCGCCGAGGCCGCTGCCGTCCCGGCTCGTTCCCACCATGTCGGCCAGGCCGTCGCGGCCGTAGAAGCCGACGGGCGAGGCTCCGTCCGATGCGAAGAACACCGAGAAGCCGAAGTCGTTCTTGATCTTCAGCCGAGCCCCTATGTGTAGAACCGCTTGGCCCTGTCCATGTCACGGACAGCGAGGAGAATCGAGCTGACGTGCGCTTTCATGCCTTGGCTCCCTTGGCGGCCCACCGGTGCCGCCCGGCGGGTGCCGCTCGGCCGCCGGCGCCGGCGTGCCTCATCGAGCGGCTCCCTCAGCCACGGCGAGCAGTTCGTCCCCCGCCTTCTGGTCGGGCAGTGAGGGGCTGGCGCCGGGCAGCGTGGTGGCCAGGGCTCCTGCGGCCATTCCCCGGCGGACGGCAGTGGCGGTGTCGAGGCCCGCCGCGAGGGCCGCGCCCAGGAAGCCGGTGAAGGCGCCGGACGAATCTTGACTCGGCTCGATGCACCCAACGAAAACCTCGCCACGGCTCCGCATGGAGCGACCCCCGTGATCACTTTCATCATCTTCGGCATCGCGGCCGTCACGGCCCTGGAGATCGCGCTCTGCCTGGTCCTGCTCGGCCTGGCCGCCGCCGAGTTCGCCTCGTTCCTGCGTCATCACCCGCGCGGCGCTGGCGGCGGGCTACGCCAGCTGGCCGCCGGCGCCCGGCACATCTGGCCCGCCGCCAAGAGCGCCGCCAAGAGCGCTGTGGCGGGGCGCTGGGTGGCGCGCGAACCAGCGCCGGGGCTGCTCCGGCTGGAAGGTTCGTCCGTCCTGGCCGGTGCCGCCTGGTAACGCAGGTGCAGGCGCTACGCGCTTAGCCGATCCTCGACCGGCGAGCGGCCCGCTGCCGCCGAGTACCTCGCCGACCTGCTGGCCTGCTCGGTCGTCCAGGCAGGCCGCGCTGGCCGGGACACCTGCGGGGCCCGGAGCCGTAAGCCTTCCCAGCCTGAATGGCGGCCTCTTTGATGAGCTTCAGGACGAGGAGATTGCCTGGCCGATCGGGGTGGCGCGGTGCGGGCAACAGCGCAGTTGAACCTGGAACTTGCAGGTCAAGGCGGCAATGGCGCGCGGATGGTGTCGGCGTTGGCGGGGCGTGCGCAGCACGACGGCACATGTGCTAGATTGGGCTCAGTTGCAGTTGTGGTACCCATAAAGACTTGTGTGCACCTGACGGTATGTAGCCTCAGGTGCATTTTTGTTCTCCGGTCATCTCCGGGTGTGTGGTCCTATCGCGGCGACGCGGAATCCGTTCGATGCGGATTTCGGCTTTGCACCCATCGAAGGAGATCAACATGGCTTCTGGCACCGTGAAGTGGTTCAACGCGGAAAAGGGCTTCGGCTTTATCGAGCAGGACGGCGGCGGCGCCGACGTCTTTGCGCACTACTCCAACATCGTCGCCAACGGCGGCTACCGTGAGCTGCGCGAGGGCCAGAAGGTGGCCTTCGACGTCACGCAGGGCCAGAAGGGCCCGCAGGCCGAGAACATCGTTCCCGCCTGACACTGCGCACCACGTAGCCGGGGCCCGCGCCGCAGGGCGCGGGCCCCGGCGCGTTGCTTTTGTGGCATCCATCGTGCCGTGATGACCTCACAACCCGAGAAGCACAGCGTGTCTGTTCTTCCGTCGCACACCGGATGCACCACCGATGGCTCCGGTTCGGGCATAGGCCCGCTCCAGTTCTACGGCGCGGCATCACAGCCGCGTTCTTCCCGGCGAAAGCCGACCATTTCGACGTACGAGCCCAGGCTGTTTCCGCCGGTTCGACTCGTCTTTCTTCGGCTCGTGCTAGCTGTTCTTGTGCCGCTCATCGCGCCGAGGATCCTGACACGTGCCGCATCGAGGAAGGTTCTGCATGAACCACGCAACTCGCGCGCACGATCGCAACTCTTCGCCCCGTACGGGCGGCTCCGCCCGAAGCAGGGGCGGCCGATCCAGCTCTCCGGCTCAGGGCCGTTCAGGCGCCTCCAGCCGGTCCGGCAACGGGCAGCGTCCCGCCGCGCTCCAGAGAGAGTTCGCGCTGCCGGTCACCGTAACCCCGGCCCTGCCGGCAGCCGCGACATTCGCTGAGCTGAGCATGCCGCCCGCACTGCTGAAGGTGCTCGCCGGCCTGGGCTTGAACGAACCGTTCCCGATCCAGGCGGCCACGCTGCCGAACTCCCTGGCCGGCCGGGACGTCCTGGGGCGGGGGCGCACCGGGTCGGGCAAGACACTCGCCTTCGGTCTGGCCCTGCTCGTCCGCACCTCCGGACAGCGGGCACAATCGCGGCGACCGCTTGCCCTGATCCTCGTCCCCACCAGGGAACTGGCCCAGCAGGTCACCGATGCGCTCACGCCGTACGCCCAAGCACTGAAGCTGCGGCTGGCCACGGTCGTCGGCGGCATGTCGATCAGCCGCCAGGCCCATGCGCTGCGCAACAGTGCCGAGGTCGTCATCGCGACCCCGGGACGGCTCAGGGATCTCATCGAGCGCGGCGACTGCCGCCTGGACCAGGTCGGCATCACCGTGCTGGATGAGGCCGACCAGATGGCCGACATGGGCTTCATGCCGCAGATCACCCACCTGCTCGACCAGGTGCGCCCAGATGGCCAGCGAATGCTGTTCTCCGCCACTTTGGACCGCAACGTCGATCTGCTGGTCCGCCGCTATCTGAGCGACCCGGTGGTCCATTCGGTCGACCCCTCGGCGGGCGCGGTCACCACGATGGAGCACCACGTGCTGCACATCCAGGGTGCCGACAAGCAGGCCACCACTGTGGAGATCGCTGCTCGCGACGGTCGGGTGATCATGTTCCTGGACACCAAGCACGCTGTGGACCGGCTCACCGAACAGTTGCTGAACAGCGGAGTGCGCGCCGCCGCGCTGCACGGAGGCAAGTCCCAGCCCCAGCGCACCCGTACCCTCGCCCAGTTCAAGAGCGGCCACGTCACGGCGCTGGTGGCGACCAACGTCGCGGCCCGCGGCATCCACGTCGACAACCTGGACCTCGTCGTCAACGTCGACCCGCCGAGCGACCACAAGGACTACCTGCACCGCGGCGGCCGCACCGCCCGCGCCGGCGAGTCCGGCAGCGTCGTCACCCTGGTGCTGCCCAATCAGCGCCGTGACATGACCCGCTTGATGGCCGACGCCGGTATCGTCCCGCAGACCAGCGAGGTCCGTTCGGGCGAGGCCGAGCTGAGGCGTATCACGGGCGCCCAGGCTCCCTCAGGCATCCCCGTGACCATCACCGCACCGGTTGTCAGTCGTCGGTCGGGACGGAACGGCAGACGATTCCGGTAGCAGCGGATGGGGGCTCGCCCAAGGCCAGGTAGTTAAGGCTTTTGGGCTGTTGGCAAGAGTGCTGAAGAGATTGGCCGGGCGGTGTAGATACCCGGCCCGATCTTGCGGATGAGCTGGCTGCTGGCCCAGCGAGACAGTTGCCGGTACATGGTGTTGAGGGTGACATCGCGGAGGTGGCGGGCGATGTCCCGGGCTGGTCAGGGGCGGTTGGGGTCTTGGTGGAGCAGGGCCAGGACCTGTTGTTGTCTGCGGTGCTCGGCCGGGGCGATCCTGCCCATGGCAGTTGGTATTTCGCCGTCCAGGTGACGGACGTGTCCGGACGGCGGCAGCGACTGCGCCGTGGCGGCTCCCCACGGCCGGGGTAGCGCGGCAGGCCGCCCGCGATATCGCTCAGCCGCTGGAGGGAGCGCCGGTGACCGGGTACTGTACCGTCGCCCAATGGCTGCGCTACTGGTTGTCGGTGGCTGAGCAGCGGATCCGGCCGACCACGTACAAGGCCTACCGCGATCACGTCCGGCTGTTCCTGATCCCGTATCTCGGCCTGATCCCGCTTCGCGGGCTGTCGAGGCGGCACGTCGTGAGGATGTTCTCGAGTGTGGCCCAGCGCCACACCCGTTACGGCAAGCCGATCAGCGCGGCCACCCTGGAAAGGATTCGCGCGACGCTGCGGGCCGCATGACAACCCGGCTCGGGGGCTACGGCTACCGTCGCCACGTCACGTTCACCCCATGATGTGGACCCCACGGCGGGTGGCCGCGTGGAGGCGCACCGGCGGGCGCCCCGCTGTGGCGGTGTGGACGATCGAGCAACTGACCGAGTTCCTCGCCTTCGTCCGTGATGACCGGCTGTTCGCGCTGTGGTGGCTGATCGCTCTGCGGTCTGCGGCGCGCCGAGGTAGCCGGCCTGCGCTGGATCGACCTTGACACCGACCGGCGGGAACTCACCATTGCCCCCGCGAGAACGGCGGGGCAATTGATCCCAACTACCTCACCCACCGCTTCCCCAAGCTGGTCATGGCCAGCGGCCTTCCCCCGGTGCGGCTGCACGATTTGAGACATGGAGCCGCGACGCTGGCCCTGGCGGCAGGAGCGGATCTGCGCGTGGTGCAGGGCCTGCTCGGACATGCCAGCATCGTGCTCACCGCCGACACGTACACGTCGGTGCTGCCGCAGCGGTAGCACGGCAGCGCCCGGGCCACTGCCCGGCTGGTCCTCAAAGCGGCTCGCAAGACCGCGCGCAAGGTGAACAACGCGCGCGCTCGTACGTGACTCACAGGTGTCCCACCGTGACTCACGATCAGACGGCTCGACTACAGAATCGTGGGAAACCACAGGTGGGAGTGGTAGGGCGCCCGGGGCTCGAACCCGGAACCTACGGATTAAAAGGGGCTCCTGGCGAACGACAACGTAACCCGCCCCATAGTGCGCGGTCACTGGGCCAACAGCCGAACGTCAGCCAACCGTGCAAGTCATCCGATAGTTCTCCTCCGCGATATGCGTCGCCCATTCGCGGCGGTCAAGCCCCCGCCCGGCCATGGTGCAAGCCTGGCCGACGGGGTCAGTGATGGCTTTCAGCATCGGGGCGATGTCCCATAGTTTGACGAGGTCGTCCGTGCCTCCGGTGACCAGTGTCCGCCTATCCCCGGTGAACGCCATTGCCCGTACCTCTCCTTCGTGGGCGGGGAAGGCAGCGAGTTGGGTCCTGCTCTGCACTTCCCACAGGACGAGCCGGTGATCGTCGCTTCCTGTCGCGAGCAGGCGGCTGTCCTGGCTGAACGTCAGGCCGCGTACGGGCCGCGTATGCGCCCGCAGGACGGCGAGCCGGACAGGCGGTCCCTGACCGGAGATGTCCCACAGGATGACGGGGCCGTCCCTGCCGCCGGTGGCGGCGGTGCGACCGTCGGGGCTGACCGCCACCGCCCAGACCGATACCCCGGCTTCGGTCACGTGCCGCTCTCCGCCCGGGAGACTCCACAAGGTCACGATGCCGTCCTCGTCGCCGGTGACGAGCTTCGTCCCGTCTCTGCTGAAGGCGGCCGCGTCGATCGGTGCGCCGGATGCGATGGTTCTTCGGGAAGGACGGGACGGGTCGCTGACGTCCCAAAGCTCCAGCGCGCCGCCATCGGCGGTTGAAACCAGGAGGGTTCGCCCGTCCGGACCGAACGCCAGTGCCGCGACGTCTGCCTTGCCGCCCGGGAGTGTGCTGAGCGCGACGGGCCGTGACGGATTCTGAACGTTCCAGAGTCTTGTCCTGCCGTCCACATCGTTGTGCGTGGCGAGCAGAAGCATGTCGTGACTCAGCGCCGCCGGGCATGCGCAGCCGGCAGCCTCGGGGAGGTCGGCCAGCCGCATCGGGGCACCAGGATCGTTGATATCCCAGAGGAACGCCGTACCGCGGTCGCTTCCAGTCAGGAGCGTTCGACCGTCCGCCCCGATTTCCGTCGCGAGGATGCTGCGGCTGTGCTCGCGAAGCACGGAACGCTGGGCCGGGCTGCTAGGAGTGGGAATCCAACGGTGCACGGTGCCGTCGAAACTCGCTGTGAGCAGCGTTCCCGAAGCCGTGAACTCTGCATCGAAGATCATTTGTGTATGGGCGGTGAGAACGGCTTGTTGAGCGGGTTCGGCTCCCGCGATGTCCCACAGGATGACCCGGTGGTCTCGCCCGCCCGTGGCCAGGGCCCTTCCGTCGGCGCTGAATCCGATGGCCGAGACCCCGCCCTCATGCCCGTTCAGAGTGGCGAGCTTGGCAGGGCGCGCGGGATCGCGAATGTCCCAGAGGCTTGCGGTCATGTCATAGCTGGCCACTCCCAGATGGCGGCCGTCCGGGCTCAACGCGAGCCTCTCGATACTGGAACCGTGAGGCCGCACACGGGCCAACCGCACAGGGCGTGCCGGATCGCTCAGGTCCCAAGTGGAGATCCGGCCTTGGAGATCACCGATGATCAAATGTCGGCCGTTCCCGCCCAACGCGAGCGCCGAGGAGAAGTCGGCGCCGGGCAACTTGCCCAGCCGGTTCAGACGATCGGCACCGACTCTCCACAACGTGGGAGTCTTGAGCAGGGAACGTACGAGGACGAGCCGGCCGTCTGCGCTGAGGCGGACCGATTGCCCGTCTTCGAGATCGCCCTTACGCAGGACCTTGGCGGTCACATTGGCGAGATCGGAGACGTCCCACCTGACCACTGATCCGGCGAAGTCGACTGTGACGAGGGACCGCCCGTCGGGGCCGAACGCGATGTCCGCCGGTCCCTGTACTGGCTTGCCGAAACGCGCACGGAATACCGGTTTCCAGACGTCGGAGACATCCCACAGCGTGATGAACCCGGCATTCCCCATGATCGCGAGAAGCTTCCTATTTGGGCTGAGCGCCATCCTGACCTGGTATTGGACGGTGGGGAAAAGCGTGCCCGCGTAGTGGTTGCCTATCAAGGTCTGGACCAGGCTCGTGCGCGCCTCCGGGGTGGGGCTGATGGCATATGCGGCAATTCCGAGCCGCAACGCCGTTGCCGGGTCGCTCCTGCGCCGATCCACCGCGTCGTTGATGAGTTGCTGACCCAGTTTCTGCACGCGCTCGTGGGCTGTTTTTTGCTGCTGTGCCGACAACGCGAGCCCACCGATCAGCAGGCTGGCGACCAGTGTGAGTGCCAAGGGGAGGGCGGACCATATGAGAAGCGGGCGCCACTCCCGTACCCGCGCTTTCGCGGCCGCGACACGCCAGTCGGACGCGGGAATGATGACGATGTCCTTCCCGGCCGCCCTGGCCCGCTGTTCATCGGGTTTGGGCACGATCACGCGGGTGCCGGGACTTACCGCTTGGAGCTTGCTCTTG
Source organism: Nonomuraea jabiensis (assembly GCF_014204795.1). Taxonomy (GTDB): domain Bacteria; phylum Actinomycetota; class Actinomycetes; order Streptosporangiales; family Streptosporangiaceae; genus Nonomuraea; species Nonomuraea jabiensis. The sequence continues at coordinate 6,611,703 of NZ_JACHMB010000001.1, forward strand.
TACCCGTCGACGCTCTGCAGGTTGCCCAAAGTGTCGATCCTGCCGGTCACGACGTTGGCGCGCGAGACGCGCCATAAACGGGGCGGCCGCAGGCCGGTCCGGTTCCTGCGCCGGGCCTCTTCGACGATGATGGCGAAGGCAGCGCCCAGCGACTCGTCGACGGCGCTGACGATCGGCTCGTCCGCGTCGGCGAGTGACCAGTGCACGGCACCGGGCATGGACCGTCCAGCCACGGACCACGCGGTGGTCAGTGCACGCTGGAAGCCTTCGTCGGCCGAGAAGAAAGCCATGTCCTGCGGGTGGGGCACCAGGGCTGGCGATGCTCCCTCCACGAGGGCGCCTCTGAGCTGTGCCCTGATCCCGCTCTTTTCCCAGTCGAACACCACGCCCAATTCCACGGTGGGCCCGTACGCGAAGGGGCGGCCGGCCAGGCTCCTGAGGATGTCGGCGACGGTCATGGCCGCAGCCGTAAGGTGCCCATGGTCTGCGACTATGCGGGATATCGCGGTCAGGGGTTCGTCCAATCGGCCGGAATCGGGCTCGGGGACGCCCACCCACGGCTGCGACTCCGGTGCCGTGCGCGCGTACGCGTACCACTCCAGGGCTGTGCGCAGGAATGCCTCTGGAGGTTCCGCGGTCACCAGGCACAACGAGAGACCTGCGAGGACGCTCAATGTGTGCGCCGGTGCCGTGGCGCCGGTCCCGAGCGGCAGCCCGAGCTTCTTCACGAGGTCGGCATCCGGCTTGGGATAGTCCACTGGCTGGTTGAGTGCGGCGTGGAGCTGCGTGCCGCCCTGGTGCAGCGTTCTCAGCGAATCGACGTCGCCGTTCCCGATCAACTGGACGAGCAGGTCGAAGAGCGGAGACGCGGACACCATGAGATCGCCGGTCAGCTCCTCCAGGGCGGCGAGGTCGAGAGCGCAGGTTGACACGTGCTTCTGGAGGGGATGCCGGTCGAGGTTAGGGACCGTCATTGTCCGTTACCGGCCCTTTCCCCCAAGAGCGCATGCAGAGGGTGGTGTGAGCGGAGCCGAGCGCTGAGCTCCTGCCATGGGAGCAGCTCAGCGCCCGTCTCCACACTCCTGATCGAATGGCGCAGCTCCGCCTCTGTGAGCAGCTCAGCCTCGGCCAGCCCGATCGGTGGCCCGTCCATCCGGAGCTCGAACTCCCCCCAGGAAACGCGCAGGCTCGCTACGCCCATCAGTCCGTCAGGCCCACGTCGCAACGGAATGACGTACGGGGTCTCCTCTCCGTCGCCTCGTACCGTGAGACGTACCAGCATCACTCGGTAGGCGTCGGCTGCTGCGGCAAGTTCGGGACGCAGGGCAGCCCGTACGCTGAGCTGCAGTCGACCCTGGCTCCTGACGGTAAGCCGCATGGTGAAGGGAGGGCGCAAGAACTCCTGGATGTTCTTGCGAACCTGCCGGTCGGCGCTGGCCGCGGGCTGGAGTCTGGAGGTCAGGCGAAGCGGCTCGCCGCTTGTCTGGCCGGGGTGCCGCAGCCTGGCTGTTGCCAGGGCCGCGGAGTGGCGGAGGAACGGGTCGCGGGAGGCAAGCGTTTCGACGAGCCCGCACAGGGCGTGGCGGGTCTCACCAGGGATACGCTCCGTGTTGGCGATCAGCAGGCGCGTGCAGAGAGCAGTGCCTCCCACGCGGACCGCCTCGTCGTCTCCGGCCCGCAGGCCTGCGGCAATCTGATCGATGGCGGCTGTGAAGCGCGAACCCGCAGGTGTGAACCAGTGGCGCAGGCGGGTGGCCGTCATCGGCTCGACCCCTCGCAGAGCCGTGTCAATTTCGTGCGCGGCCCGCGTCACCAGATGCCAGGGAAGCGTATGGAAGAGCCGGGGCGCTGGACTGCCCTCACGAGCGAGCCGCGATAGCAGCAGAAAGCGCAGTTCAACCGGCTCTCCGGAGAGCACGGCCACGTCCTCGGCGGACACATCGGCCCTGGGCCATCGGTTCTCGATACGTTCGATGATGGCCAAGCCCTCCGCAGTCACCGGAATCGGCTGGCCCGCATCGTCGAGTTCCAGCACGGTGGTGCCGGTGCCGGGATGCACCAAGCCGAGTACGAAGAGTCCGCCTTCGAGGGGAACACGGTTACGCAGCCATCCGCTGGCGAACATCGGCAGATTGCGGGCGTCAGCACGCTCGTCGCCGTCGTTGACCTCCGTCATCCCGATCCGGAGAATCCAGTCACTCAAGGGCCTATGCGTCATCCGAGGCCCCACTCAGCAAGGCATCGAGCAAACGCCTCGCGGCCGGGCCAAGGCGATCGGCCAGTTCCCGAGCCCTGGTCCTGTGCCGCTTGCGAACGCACCTTTCCCAAGCGCCCTCAACGGTGAACCATGCGCCATCCGGAATCCGCTCAGGGAGGTCGTCGGGAAGGGACCTTGCCCACTCCGTGAGCTGTGAGACGTCGGCATCGGGCCAGCGGAGCCAGAATTTTAGCCCGCGGAGCACGATTTGCGCTTGTTCCATCGGATCGTCGCCGCAATAGGGGGTGACCAGCTTCAAGGGCACAGAGAAGAGGTGCTCGACCCCCTTCCCGGTAGGGTCGGCGACGACCTCTTTCATCGGGTCGTAGTAGATGCTGTTGACTGTGAGGTCTCGGCAGGCCGCGTCCTCGTTGAGATCGCCTCCCGAGGCCGGGAAGCGCAAGCCGGTCAAGGCCAGGGGTTTGTATTCCAGGATGCGTTCGCCGCCGACCTCCGGCTTGATCGAGAAGACTCGACGGGGTGACACGCGGAGGCGGTAGTCCCCGGCGTCGTTGCGGGCCAACGCCTCACCGGCGAGATCGTGCATCTCTCCGACGGGAATCGTGCCGCAGAAGTCCAGGTCGTTCTCGGGCGCGCCCTTGAGCAGATCGCGAGTGGCACCGCCGATGAGCCACATCGAGTGCCCCTGAGCGTCGGCCGCCTCGATCAGTCGTCTTACTACGCCTCCGCCTGCGGACCGGAAGATCGCGCTGTCCACGGCCGACGGTAAGTGGGGCGCGAGATCCTGCGCCCTGATCAGTAGTCCGGGCCGCAAACTCTGCGCTGGATGACATCCGTACCGGTCGATCCGTGTGCCGTTCTCCTCGTCACGGCGGGACGGTACCGGGCGAGCCGGAGGCTCGTCGTAATCCTCGTCACCGTCGAGCAAGAGCACGTCGGCGTCCCGGCCGAGCTCTCTCGCCGGGTAGTTGAACGCGAATCCCAGCACGCGCACGCCGTTCACGTGATCGCCCTTCGCCAGTGGGGCATCTGGACGACGTTCGTACAGGTTCCCGAGTTCTCCGGCACCGGACAGGCCGGCGGACGGGACATCTATTGACATTCTTCACCTCTATGGATCCGGCAGAACGATCCTTGTTGTGGGCGCCAGCCCCTTACTCTCTTCGGGCATAACGAAGCCGCGACCGGTTTTCTCGAGGCTCACCGGTCGGCGATGGAGGCAGGAAAGCAGTCGTTTGTCGCAGCTATGTCGCATGATGCGTGAGGAGCACGAATATGTCGGGACAACGCTGGGATGGCACGGCCGAGAGGACCGGGCAATTGCTCCGTGTGCTGCTCGAGTCTGCACCGTATCGTGAGCTCTGGCGACGTCAGCAGCTCAGGAGCAGCCCATCCGGTGCGCTTAGTCAGGCGGCCGTGGCTAGGGTCATCGCGAACCACCTCTGGGCAACGGGCGATCGTCCGGAGGGGGAGAGATCGCTGCCGCGCAAGTCCAAAGACCTGGTATATCGCGCCCTGGGAGGTCACAGCATCAGCCCGCAGACACTCTGTTGGTTCATCGACGCGTTTCAGATGTCCGCCGCGGACGAGAACGCGTTATGGGAAACATACGAGGGCAGGATGGCGCAGCGGCCCATGCCGCTGCTGAACACCTTGCGGATGCCGCAGAAGTTGCCTGTTCCGCAGCTGCACCGTACTGTCATGGTTTTCGAGCGACGGGCCATCGACGCCTCGGGGCGCGCGGCCGCCCATCGATCGACCCACGGTATTCTCGCCTGGGAAGACGGCGTCGACCGTTACCCCTGTTTCGCGTCACCCAGGCCAGCAAGATTCACCATGGTCTACGGCGGCAAGGTTCTGCCCGATGATGCAAGGCGAGCGCCGTCCGTCATCGAGATCTCGCTGGGCAGGTCGCTGCGCAAAGGAGAGTACGCCACATTCGAGTACCTGAGCGAATATGGACGGTCGCGGCGAGTCGACACCGAGTACCGCCGGGTTGCCAATGCGCGGACCCGATCGGTGTCCATAGCGGTCGAGTTCGAGCCCTGCCGGCTGCCGAAACGAGTGTGGTGGGCGATCTGGGACGACTATCAGGGCGGCAACGTTCTGTCCGAAGAGCCGGTCACGCTAGACAAGGGATACAGTGTCCAGCGCTTCCTGCCGTTCATGGAAAACGCGGCCGCCGGCTTTCGCTGGGAGTGGTGAGCGTGCCTCTTGGGGCGCCGTTCTCGCGCCCCTTGTCGCCATCATGGCCAATAGCCTCTCCAGACGGTGCACACGATCAACGTCTCTAGGGTGCTCAACAATCTGGAGCCGACATATCGTTAAGTATCTTCCTTGGAGGCGTCCCCGTGGAGGTGGCCTGCCACGTCCTGGACATCTCGGTCTTCGGCTACTACGCCCGTCGGGATCGGCCGCCTGGGCTTGTGCAGTCGGCCCAGGGCGCGGTGTCGGTGTTGCCGGCGTTCCATTCCCTGAGCCGCCGTCCCGAACCCGCCGTGCGCCTCTCGATGCAACGGGCTCTCCACGTGTCTTGCCCGGTGGTCAGCTTGTGGTTGCCGGTTCGATGGTCCACCGGGTGGGAATGACCGCTCCCCGGTATCGGTAGCGGACGATCGTGACGCTGGATGCGCCGCGGAACGCTATCGATCCTTCGGCGAATCTCCAGCCCTGGTAGCAGAATCTCCGCAGCTGACGCGGGGTATCCGGTGTTTGCGAAGGAGTCGTCGGGCGATGCGCTGCCACGCGTGGTGGTCGATCCGGCGAAGGTCTTCTTGGCTCCCCGCGGCTCCCGGGTGGGTGATCTTGTTTCGCTTCGACCAACACCATCGCTGTGGTGGTCAGGCGGCGGTACAGATGGCAACCGGTAATCGACCAGCCTGAGGGCGAAGAATGCTGGATGAGAAGATGGCTCTCCTGCCCGCTCCGAGTCTTGCTCTCGCTCTGTTGTCGGCCGAGGGCGTCAGGAGTCGCCTGACCCTTGACGACAACATCCATCAGGAAAGGGCAGGACAGATGAGACATCGCCACGATTGCATCGTCGTGTACAAGCGGTGCGGATGCGTCGATGCAGCCTCCGGCAGGCAACTCGGCCGGCGCTGCGTACGACTGGACGAGGACGAGCACGGCAGCTGGTACTTCGCGGTGCAGGTGCGCGGCCCGGCCGGACGCCGCGAGCGGCTCCAGCGCGGCGGGTTCGCCACGCCGAGCAGGCCCACCACGCGGGCAGTGAGGCGATGGCCGCCGATCAGGACAGTGGGCCGGGTGCGGGATACACGGTGGCACGATGGCTGCGCTGCTGGCTGCAGACGCAGCAGGGACTGCGGCCGAGCACCCGCGAAGGTTACGCCGATCATGTACGCCTGCATCTGGTCCCGTATCTGGGCCGGATCGAGCTGGCCCAGCTGACCGCCCGGGACATCAGCCGCATGTTCGCCGCCCTGGCCGGGCGGCGCACCCGCTACGGCAAGCCGATCGCGCCTTCCACCCTGCACCGCATCCGCGCCACGCTTCGCGCGGCATTGAACGCCGCAGTGCGTGAGGGCCTGATCGCCGCCGACCCGGCACGCATGATCCGGCTGCCCGCGCCCTCGCGGCCGTATCCGCAGGTATGGACCGACCGGCGGGTGGCCGCCTGGCGGCGCGAGGACGAACGCCCGACGGTGGCGGTGTGGACCGGCTACGCCGCGGAGAGGCGGCCGGGCCACGCTGGATCGACCTGGACCTGGACCGGCGGGAACTGGCCGTCAACCGGCAATTGGTGCACACCGACACCGGACTGATCGCCTGCCCGCCGAAAAGCGCCGCCAGCCGGCGGATCATCGCCCTGGACCCGGAAACCGTCCGCCTGCTGCGCCGTCACGAGCAGACCGAGCGGCAAAGGCTGGGCGACGCCTGGCGGGAAACGGGCCCGGTCTTCACGCGGGTGGACGGATCTCCACTGCGGCCGGACTATCTCACCGTCCGGTTCCGCAACCTCGTCCACGCGAGCGGTCTGCCCCCGATCCGGCTGCACGACCTACGCCACGGCACCGCCAGCCTCGCCCTGGCCTGCGGCTCCGACCTACGGGCGGTGCAAGGCACGCTCGGACACGGCAGCATCGTGGTGACCTCCGACATCTACACCTCGGTACTGCCCGAGGTGTACCACCGCTCAGCCCGGGAGATCGCGCGGCTGGTTCTGGGCAAGACGCGCAGGACCGCCCGCAACCTCGCGAAGGCGGCGGCATGACGAAATGACCCAGCTGTGACCCACATGTGTCTCACGATCAGCAAGAAACCTTCCCATAAGGGAAAGAGTCGCAGGCGGGGGTGGTAGGGCGCCCGGGGCTCGAACCCGGAACCTACGGATCAAAAGCTTGACATGGGCAACGGAGGTGGGCGTCGATACCGACCGCCCCGGGGCATCCGGTGGCCCCGAACATCCCCGCTGCGGCCCCATGACGGGCCTGTGCGGGCCGACCGGGGCCGCCCTCCGGCCCGGGGCACGGCAAATCCCCACTCCGGGCCGCCGGACGGCGACCGTGCGGTGATGGGCCGGGTACGCGATGCCGCTGGTGGTGTCCTGCGCCGGTCATACCGGCGCCGACGGCGATCGGCGGGGGTCGCGGGGATGGGGGAGCGCCGGAGGAAGCGCGGCGTCGAGTGGTCGGCGACGCGACGTCAGCGAACAAGAGGAAGGCGCGACAGCGACGATGAACGGAACCACCTTCAAGACGTGTTCCTGCCGTGACGAGGCGACCGGCAAGAAACTGGGCAAGACTTGCCCGAAGCTGCGCCGTCCGGGCGGCGGGGAGTGGTGGAGCAGCACCCCTGGCCGGTGGGCCTACCAGCTGGAGCTGCCCGCGCACGCCGACGGTCGGCGGCGTAATCCGCTGCGCCGCCGGGGCTTTGCCACGCTGGAGGAGGTGGAGGCCGAACTGGAGCATGCCCGGGCGCTGCTGGCGCTGGATGAGGACCCGCACGTCCAGCGGAAGGTCACGGAGCTGATGCTGTGGTGCTCAAGGACACCAAGGCGCTGCCGCCGGTCGAAGAAGTACGGCGCAAGGTCCGCACCCGACAGGACCTCAACCCCACCGTGACCGTGGCCGAGTGGATGCAGGAGTTCCTGCGGCGCAAGCGGAAGATCGACGTCACCACCCGCCGCTCGTATGAGGCGCACATCCGCCTGTACTTCGCCCCCTACCTGGGCGATATCCGGCTGGATCGGCTGCGGGTGTCGGATGTGGCCGGCATGTTCGATGCGATCGAGGAGTTCAACGACGTCATCGCCACCGCCCGCACAAGCGGCGATCCGGAGGAGCGGGCCAAGGTCCGTTACCGGCGGCCTGTTGGCCCCGGCACCATGCACCGCATCCGTGCGACCCTGCGGCACGCGCTCAACATTGCGATCAAGCAGGATCGGCTGATCGGCTTCAACCCCGCCGCGGTCGTTGAGCTCCCCGATGCCGAACGTCCCAAGGCGCTGGTGTGGACCGACGAGCGGGTCGCCGCCTGGAACCGCGACCTGCAGCACCGGCTCGATGTCGAGGCGCGGCGGCGCGGGGCCCGGCTCAGCCGCGCCGGCATGATCAACGTGTACGCGTCCGTGCCGAGGCCATCGCCGGTGATGGTGTGGACGCCCTCCCACACCTTCGCCTTCCTCGCCCAGGCGGCCACCCACCGGCTGTCAGCGCTGTACCGGTTGATCGCCCTGCGCGGGCTGCGCCGGGGTGAGGCGGTCGGGCTGCGCTGGAAGGACGTCGACCTGGCCGCCGGAACGGCCGGGGTGCATTGGCAGATCACCCAGCTGGGCTGGGAGCCGGTACAGGGCAGGCCGAAGACCGAGGCCAGCGACCGCACTATTGCGTTGGATGAGGACACCGTCACCGCGCTGCGTGCCCATCGCAAGCGCCAAGCCGCCGAGCGGTTGATCGCGGGTGAGGCCTGGGCGGACAGCGGGTTCGTCTTCACTGACGAGATCGGCGGGCCACTGCATCCGCAGCAGGTCAGCGACCACTTCTACCAGCTGGCCTTCCAGGTGGGGCTGCCGCCGGTGCGGCTGCACGACCTGCGCCATGGCGCGGCCTCGCTCATGCTCGCTGCCGGGGTCGACCTGAAGGTCGTGCAGGAGACCCTCGGCCACGTCTCATCCACCTTCACCCGTGACACATACACCAGCGTCTACCCAGAGGTGGCCCGCGCCGCCACCGAATCCACCGCCGCCCTGGTCAACACTGCAGCCGCAGGCGCCCAGACCGTCCGGCTGATCACCCTGCCGAACCATGTCGGCACGACCACTACCTGAGCCACTCACCCAGGCAGGCCCGCCGATTCGCCGGCGGGCCTGCCTGTTGCTCTCAACGGCTATGCGCAGACGGCCAGCCGATCGATCCCCGGCCTGTGCTGTGAACGGGGCCGAGAGGATCGCTGCGAGAAGCAGCGGATCTTTTATCTGCTGGTCACCAGCGGCCTGGCCAGCAAGACGAGCCGACTTGGACAAGGCTTGACCGCCCATCAAGGCAACGCCGACCAGCGACGCCGTCCAGGATGAGTCGGTTCGATCAGTGCCGCTGAGTGTCGCGGGAAGACGTTCTGTACCGTTCTGTCCGCGATCATGCCCATCATTGTGCCGGGAAGTGGCGATGAATGCCGCGCCGTATCGCGTACACGCGAGCAACCACCGAGCAACCATGCGTTCTTGACCGTCGCCATTATGTGCCATCTGTTCCCCTATCTTGACACCGCTGTGTTGGGTCAGGATTTGTTGGCGAGGCCCCGGCCTGCGGCAGATCGAACGCGTACGAGCAACCTTCACCAGCCGCGGCTTTCGACGCCGCCTTCTCCTCCGAATGACCCATCACGCCGCCCACCTCCAGGTGAACGATCGCGAGATGAGACACCAGCGACGCCCTTCCCGGCATAGGAGAGCTGGTCTTCGGCCGACAGGACATCTCCTCGATCCCGCTGGACAGGAAGGCCAGGAAGGCCACGGTGCAGAAGGGGCGAACTCTAGCCAGAGCCGAGCGAGCCGACCGTCACGCGCCACTGGCGCAGCTGGCGATCCCTGGTGACCTGTAGTCGTGTGTATGGGTCCTGGTCGACGAGCGCCTGCGCCGCGGTCTCGTCCTCGGCCTGTAGGACGATCATGCCGGCCGTCAGGTCCGTGTAAGGGCCGGCCGCGACGAGGCTGCCCTCCTCAAAGAGCTTGTTCAGGTGTGCGAGATGGTCGTCGCGGCGCTCCGCTCTCAACGGGGTGTCGTTGTAGCCGTAGGTCAGGACGAAAAGTGCCATGCCGAGATACTCCTTTTCACGTCAATTCCGTTGGCGACCGGGACCGTCTGACGTTGCCGGTCGAAGCTCTCCGAGCCCCGCGGCCCGAGTCCCAGCAGTTTCAGGTCAGCCCTCCAGCCCGTACACTCGTCGTGCGTTGCCGGCGAAGATGTCGTGTTGGTCGGCGGGTGGGAGATGAGTCAGTGCGTTCTTCCACGCGTCGACCAGGTGCGGCATCGTGGTCCAGATCTTCTCGACCGGGAAGTTGGTGCCGAACATGGCTCGGCCGGCACCGAACCAGCCGATCACCTCGTCTGCGACGAAGGAGATGAGGTCGGGATCCACCCGGTGGACGAAGGTGCCCTGCCCGGTGAGCTTGACGACGATGTTCTGCCGCTCGGCCAGCGCGGCCATCCCGTCCCGCCACGACTCCAGGTACTCGAGCCCGATGAGCATGCCCGCGTGCACCAGGACGAAGGTGACGTCAGGGAAAGCCGCCGCCAGCTCGACCGCATCCGGCATCTGTTCGGGAAAGACTTGCAGCTCGAACAGCCAGCCGCGGTCGGCGAGCGCGCCGATGTTCTTACGGAAGACCGGATCCTTCATACGATCGGGCGCAGTGGCGAACCGGAACTCCAGGCGCTCGTGCCAGTGCAGTTGCTGACGGATCCCCCGGATCAGCGGTGTGAGCGCGGCCTGTCGTCGCATGGTGTCCGGAGCGCTCTCGTCGAACATGTCGGCCGATCCGATGACGGCCATCGGCCGACCTGCCTCCTGATGAACCTCGTGAAGCCAGCGCACCTCGTCCACAACCCGGTCGAGCGGCCAGTTCGTCTGGACGTAGACCGACTCGCTGATGCCTGAGGCCGTGGCGTCGGCGATGTACTCGTCGATCAGGTAGTCCCGCCTGATCGGCTCGTACGGGCCGAAGATCCGCGGCACCATCGGTCCGGACAGCCAGGGTAGGTCCCCGGCCCGCCAGATGTGGTGGTGCGAGTCGACGATGTCGCCCGAGTAGCGGGTCGCCTCCGGCATGACGATCACTCCCTGATCAAGGTCTGTACCTGCTCGTACGCCGTACGCAGGTCGCGCACGCCCGCGAGCGCGTCCACGCTGCCGAGCACGGCCGACATGCCGCGGGTGAGCGGCCGGTACGCCGGGTCGCAAGCGAGCGGCGACCACCACAGCAACCGGTGGCTCAGCAGCGACAACCGCCGTACGGCCGCCTGCATGGGCCGGCAGTCGCCGCGTTCCAGGCCGTCGGAGAGCACGATCACCAGGGCGCCGCGCGCCACGGTGACATGCCGGGCGTTGGCGAGGAACTCCTGGAGCGAAGCGCCGATCCGCGTCCCGCCCTCGGCGTCCAGGACGACGGCGCTCAGCGAGCCGACGGCCGCGTCGACGTGCCGTGCGCGCAGTAGTTCGGTGACGCGGGTCAGCCGGGTTCCGAAGGTGAACACCTCGACGCGGTCGAGCCGGCCGACCACGGCGTGGGCGAAGCGGAGGTAGTGGGCGCTGTGCTGCTTCATCGACCCGGACACGTCGATGAGCAGCAGCACACGGCGCTGCCGCCGCGGACGGTTGCGCCGGCGCAACGTCACGATCTCCCCGTGGCTGCGCCTGGACTCACGGCAGATCCTGGCGACGTCGATCCACGGACCTCGCCGGGCAGGCCGCCGACGTCGCGACCGGATCGTCGGCACCGCTCCGGGTAGTTCCCGCCGCAGCAGCGAGAGCACCGCCCGGTCGTCCTCGCTCGCCGGGCCGAACACCGGGCGTCTCTCACGCTCCGAGGAGCCGGCCTTCAGACCCGCCTCCCCGCCCAACGTCGCCGTGAGAGGAGCCTCGTCCCCCTTTCCGCGCGGCGTGGGGGCCTCGTCATCGGGGAACTCGTCATCGGGGACGCGCCGTGCCGTAGCCTCCCCGAACCAGTGCTCGAACGTGGGGGAGTACACCTCCAGGTCTTCGTGGGAGGTGGTGAGCGTGGCCACCCCGATCCAGTAGAGGTGTGTGGCGTCGCGCGGGCCGACGGCCTCGATCGCCTGAAGGAAGACCCGCTGTTTGGGCACCGGTACGGGCAGGCCCCGATCGTGCAGGTCCCGCAGGAACCCGTGCACATGATCGCCGATGCGTACGAGGAGGGACTGCTCAGTCACCGAACACCTCCGCGGTGTGGCGGCCGAGGAGCGCGAGGTCCTCCTCGTGCTTGACGAGCAGCCCCGCGGACCGGCGCATCGCCTCCAGCCAGCTTGAACCCTCGCGGGTCAGCGTCTGCACGCCACGGGCCCAGGAGACCGACTCGGCGATGCCCGGGTGTTTCAGCAGAGCCAGTCCGCGGATGCGATGCACGGCGGCCACGAGGCGGGCCGCGCTTCTCTCGTCCAGGCCCGGCGCCTGAGCCCGGATGATCGCTCGCTCCCGTTCGGCGTCGGGAAAGGGGATCCAGTGGTAGAGGCACCGGCGCTTGAGCGCGTCGTGCAGTTCGCGGGTCCGGTTCGAGGTGAGGACGACGAACGGGACGCTCGCCGCCGTGATGGTGCCGATCTCCGGGATGGTGATCTGGAAGTCGCCGAGGAACTCCAGAAGGAAGGCCTCGAACTCGCTGTCCGCCCGGTCGATCTCGTCGATCAGCAGCACCGCGCCGGATGCCGCCCGCAGCGACCGCAGTAACGGCCGCTGCAGCAGGAACTCCTCGCGGTACAGGTCGCCGATGCCGCGCCTGTCCACCTCGGCGGCCCGCAGGGACAGCAACTGTTTGGGGTAGTCCCACTCGTACAGGGCCTGGGAGGCGTCCAGCCCTTCGTAGCACTGCAGCCGGATCAGCTCGCGGCCGAGGACCCGGGCCAGGACGTTCGCGACCTCGGTCTTGCCGACCCCCGGCTCGCCCTCCAGCAGCAGCGGGAGCCCGAGCGTGCCCGCCAGGTGGAGGGCGGTGAGCAGACCCTCGTCGGCGAGGTAGCCCTCCGCGCCCAGCCGCCGGCCCAGCGTGTCCTGATCAACCAGCACGGCCGGCCCGCAACTCGTCGAGTCCGCGCAGCACCTTCTCCGGGGTGAAGGGCATGCTCGTCAGCCGTACGCCGACCGCGTCGTACACGGCGTTGGCGATCGCGGGGATCGGCGCGTTCGCCGTCATCTCGCCGATCCCCTTGGCCCCGAACGGCCCGTTGCCGGCGGGCCGTTCGAGGAACAGGCTGGTCTGCGCCGGGATGTCGGCCGGCCCGGGCATCAGGTATTCGGTGAAATCGACCGGGCCGTGCTCGCGCGAGTGCGGATAGTACGGTTCGGTCGATTCGAACAACGCGTGCGACAGGCCCATCCAGGCGCCGCCCTCGACCTGCTGCGTCGCGAGGGCCGGGTTGAGCGCCCGGCCGATCTCGTAGGTGTTGTAGAGCCGCAGCACCTCGATCACGCCGGTCTCGTCGTCGACCGCGACCTCGGCCACCGTGCACGCGTGCGCCTGGCAGGAGTCCGGGTCCATCTCGCCGGTCTCCGGCACCGGCGAGCTCGGCTCCTTGAGGTAGATGCCCCGGCCGGAGATGGTCCGGCCCTGCCGGAAGTGCGCGGCGAGCGCGACGTCGCTGATGTGGATCTTCTTTTCCGACGATCCCTTGAGGCGGACGAAGCCCGTGCCGTCGGTCTCCAGGTCCTCCGCGTCGACCTCCAGTTCGTCGGCGGCGACCTGGAGCATGACCTCCCTGGCCTCTCGCGCCGCCATGATCACGGCGTTGCCGACGCGGTGGGTGCCGCGGCTGGCGAACGTTCCCATGCAGTGCGGGCCGGTGTCGGTGTCGGCGGTGTCGACGATGATGTTCTCGATCGGGATGCCGAGTGTCTCGGCCGCGCATTGGGCGATGACCGTCCGCAGCCCCTGGCCGAGATCCACCGAGGAGAGCGTGACGACGAATCCGCCCATCGTGGTGGCGTGGACGAGTGCCTGCGACGGGTCGCCCCCGAGGTTCATGCCGGTCGGGTAGTTGACCGCCGCGTATCCGCGGCCGTGCCGTAACGCCATCGCTCAACCCTCCGGTCGTTCGGTCGAGGACATCGCCCGGTACTCCGGCGGAAGGTCGTGCCCCACCAGGTCGGCGGCGCTCTGGATCACCTCGACCAACGCCGTGCCGGACGCGATCTTGCGATGAGCTTTCATGTCGCCGTCACGGTAGGCATTCTTGAGCCGGAGCCGCAGCGGGTCCATGTTCAGCTCCCGGGCGATGCGGTCCATGTGCGACTCCAGCGCGAAGTCGCCGATCGTGACGCCGAACCCGCGCATGGCGCTGGACGGCGTGCGGTTGGTGTAGACGCAGTACGCGTCGACATGGACGTTCGGGATCGTGTATGGGCCGGGCATGTGCGCCGCCGCCTTGGTGGTGCCGTACGGGCTGTGCCGGGAGTACGCGCCCGCGTCCACGTAGAGCGTGATCTTGCGGGCGACGATCCGGCCGTCGTCCATGACGCCGTCCTTGATGGAGATGCGCTCGGCCGCTCGGGGGGACGACACCTGCATCTCCTCGGCGCGGCTGTAGACGTACTTGGTCGGCCGGCCGGTGAGCATGGCGGCGATGCACGCGAGTGGCTCGACGATGACATCGACCTTGCCGCCGAAGCCGCCTCCCACGGTGCCCCCGACGACGCGCAGGTTGGTAGGCGGGACGCCGAGAATGAGCGCGGTGTTGTCGAGGGTGAAGAAGGCGGCCTGGGTGTTGGTGTGTATGCGCAGCCGGCCGTCGCCCTGAGGGACGACGATGCAGCCGGTCGGCTCGGTCGGCGCGTGTTCGATGGGGGAGGAGCTGTAGCGGCCCTCGATGATGCGGTCCGCCTCGGCGAAACCTCGCTCGACGTCGCCGAAGCGGATCCGGCGGCAGTGATGTCCCTCGTACGCGAAGTGGTTGGCGCCCGCCTGTTTGATGATCGGGGCGCCGTCGGCCAGCGCCTCCTCGACGTCGAAGACGGCGGGCAGGTCGGTGTAGTCGACCGTGACCCGGGCCGCGCCCTCGCGGGCGGCGTCCTCGGTCTCGGCGACGACGGCGACGATCGGCTCGCCGCGGTACAGGACCCGATCCTCGGCCAGCACCGGCTCGTCGTCAGGTCCCACGCCGATCAGGCGCAGCACGGTGTACCAGTTGTTCGGCACGTCCTGGTGAGTGATGACCCGAAGCACGCCCGGGACCCCGAGGGCGCCGGAGACGTCGACCCGGTTGATGAGGGCGTGGTGCCGCGTGGACCGGTGGATCTTGACGTGCGTCATCTCCGGCGGCGCCATGTCCTCGAAGAAGACCGTGCGGCCGGTGACGTGAGCGCGGGCGTCCGAGCGCGGGACGGCGGAGCCGATGACGGCGAAGTCGCCCGCGCGCTCGCCCTTGAAGTACGCGGTGTCGATCGGGGTGAGGCGTGCCATCAGACCTCGGCCTCCGCGTTCGTGAGCGGGGCGCCGCGGCGGCGTTGCGCGGCGGCGAGGACGGCGGCGATGATCGGCTCGTATCCCGTGCAGCGGCAGACGTTCCCGCAGATCGCCTCGGTGACATCTTGGCGGGTCGGATCCGGCTTCCGGTTGAGCAGGGCCGTGGCGGACATGATCATCCCCGGGGTGCAGAACCCGCATTGCGTCGCGAAGAGGTCGACGAACGCCTGCTGTACGTCGCCGAGCCGGTCGCCCTCGGCCAGGCCCTCGATCGTCTCCACGGCAGAGCCGTCGATCGTCACGACGGGGATCAGGCACGAGACCACGGGCCGGCCGTCCAGTAGCACCGTGCAGCTGCCGCAGCCCCCTTGCGCGCAGCCGCGCTTGGCCCCCATCAGGCCCAATGTGTCGCGCAGTGCGCTCAGCAGCGTCGTCGACGGCCGGGCGATGAGCTCCCGCTCGGTGCCGTTCACCTTGAGCGTGACGATTGTCGAGGGCATGCGATCCCCTTTCAGGCCCCCAGCAGGGCGCGACGCAGGTGGACGGGGTAGACCCGAGCGCGGTACCAGGCCGAGGCGTAGGCGTCGTCGAACGGCTCAATGACGTCGGCTCCGGCCGCCCGGGCGACGACTTCGGCGTTCAGCGGCGCGCCCAGCAGAACGCGTTCCGCGCCGACCGCACGTACCAGGCGTCGCGCCAGGCCGCCGAGCACGAGACGGATGTCGCTGACCAGGCCGTCCTCGATCGTGATCCGGGCCGCCACCGTCACGATGGACCCCGAGTTGAGCCGCCGCCGGCTCGCCTTGTAGAACCGGAACGTGTCCTTTGCCGGCGCGGCGAACTGGACGCGGGTCACCAGGTCGCCCGTCCGCAGGCCATCGGTGACGACCCGCTCCAGCGGCTCGCGACGGGCGCCGTCGGCGCCGAGCACGTCCAGCTCCGCGTCCAGGGCCAGAAGAGCCGCCGCCAGGTCCCCGTACGGTTGCGGCACGAAAAGGTTGCCGGCCACGGTGGCGAGGCTGCGGACCGGCGGCGCGGCGATCGACCGTACACAGCCGGACAGGTAGCTCAACCGATCGTCGTCCTCGATGTCGGCGAGAGTGGTGGCCGCGCCCAGGGTCACCGTGTCGCCCTCGACGTCGATGCCGGACAGTCCCGCCCGGCGCAGGCTGACCAGCCGCAGGTCGCGGCCGGCCTGCTCGTCCAGGCGGGCCAGCAGGTAGGTGCCGCCGCCGAGGGGCACGGCCCCGGCCTGAAGCGCCGCACGAGCCGCTTCGGGACTCTCGGGTGTCTGAACGGAGGTCAGCATGTGCACTCCAGTTATCGATATCGATAATTAACTTACGTGGCATGATCGAAGAGTCAAGGGCCTTCTGGGCCCTCTCAACGTCAGGAGGTTTCTTGTCGGAACCCACGGGGAGCCCGCGCTCCGCGCGACCGACGCTGAGCCGGCAGATCCGCGACGGTCTGCTGCAACGGATCGTCTCCGGCGAACTCGGCGAGGGCGACCGGCTCATCGAGACGAAGATCGCCATCGAGTTCGGAACGAGTCAGGCCCCGGTCCGGGAGGCGCTTCGGCAGCTTGAGGGCCTCGGCCTCATCGACGGCCGGCCTCGTCACGGCAGCCGGGTGCTTCCCTTCGCCGAGCAGACCATCCGCGAGGCGTACATCGTGCGGGCGGCCCTTGAGGAGACCGCGACGCGGCTCGCCATGCTGGCCGGAACCCTCCCCTTCGACCGGCTGGGGGAGGAGGTTGAGGAGATGTACCGCCGCGCCCGTGACAACGACGTGCACGGCATCGGCCTGGCCAGCGCGCGGTTTCACCGGCACGTCGTGCAGGCCGGCGGCAACGTGCTGCTGACCCGCGCCTGGGAGGCGCTGCAGATCGAGGCGCGCACGGCCATCGCTCTCATGGTCACCAGACCGAAACTCGAGCGGGTCGCCGACGAGCACCGCGAGCTGCTGGACGTCATGCGCGCCGGGGACGTCGAGGTGGCCTGCCGTCACGCCCGTGACCATCAGTGGGCCTACGCCGACACGCCGCACGACCCTTACGGAACGCCGAAACATTAGGGGTCAGCACCTTCTCGACGCCGGCCGGTGTTCCCCGTTACCGTACGCGACCGCCGCCGTTGATCAGCGCTGAGTAAATGAGATCATTGGCAGGCGCAGTGGCCGGGCCCTGCCCCCGATGTGTGGACACCTTGAGTACCGGATGATGGAGGAGTTCCACGTGACGATGAAGTCGTATCCGCCGGAGTTCAAGGCAGACGCCGTCGCGTTGTATCTATCCGATCCGGGACGGACGCTGGCCTCGGTGGCTGAGGACCTGGGGATCAGCCGGGAGACGCTGCGTAACTGGGTGCGTCAGGCCCAGGCGGACGGTACCGCGGGCGCCAAGGAGCGGGGGGTGGCGAGGAAGCCGGCGCGGGGCCCGCTATCGTCCGACGACGTGCTGGAAGAGGAGAACAAGCAGCTCAAGGCGCGGATCCGGGAGCTGGAGATGGAGCGCGACATCCTGCGCCGGGCGGCGAAGTATTTCGCCGGCGAGACGAACTGGTGAGCCGCTTCGAGTTCGTCGACGACCACGCGGGCGCCTTCGGCGTGAAGCGGCTGCGCCGGGTCCTGAAGGTGTCGCGCTCGAGCTTCTACCGGTGGCGCAAGGCCGCGCCAGCCCGGGCGGAGCGGGCCGCGGCCGATGCCGCACTCGCCGCGGAGATCAAGCAGATCCACGGCGCGTTCGACGGCACCTACGGCAGTCCGCGCATCACCGCCGAGCTGCGCGCCCGGGGCCACACGGTCAACCACAAGCGGGTCGCGCGGGTGATGCGCAGTTTCGGCATCGTCGGGCTGCACCTGCGCAAGAAGGTGCGCACCACGGTTCCGGAACTCTCGCATCACAAGGTGCCCGACCTGATCAAGCGGGACTTCACCGCGCCGGCCCCGAACCGGCGCTATGTCGGCGACATCACCTACCTGCCCGTCGGCGAGGGCCGGTTCCTGTATCTGGCGACCGTCCTGGACCTGGGCTCACGCCGGCTGGCGGGCTGGTCGATCGCCGATCACATGCGCACCGAGCTGGTGAGCGACGCGCTGCGCGCGGCCGCTGCGACACGGGGCAGCCTGCACGGCGCGATCTTCCATGCCGATCACGGGGCCCAGTACACCCCGGCCGAGTTCGCCAAGGTCTGCGCCGAGCTCGGCGTGCGCCAGTCCATGGGAGCCGTCGGCACCAGCGCCGACAACGCCGCGGCAGAGGCGTTCAACGCCACCCTCAAACGCGAAACGCTGCAGGGCGCCAAGCGCTGGTCCTCGGCGCGTGAGGCCCGCCTGGCCGTCTTCAAGTGGATCACCCGCTACAACACCCGAAGGAGACACTCCACCCTCGGCTACCTCAGCCCTATCGACTACGAGCAGCAAACCACCGATAAGGTGCTGCTCGCCGCATAACAACCCGTGTCCACACTTCGGGGCGAGCCCCCCCGGCAGACAGCGGCCCATCCACCTCTGCAATCAGCAGTTCACGGCCCGCACACCGCGCCGCCTCAGCGCTCGTGAAGCCACCGCGTCGAACCCGCTCCCGCCGACCCGACGCCCCTACGACCTGGACCGCGAAATACCAGCTCCCATGCCCGGCCTCGGCCAAACGGCCACAACGACTACCCAGTCGCCTGCCGCTGACCTCGTCGCTGCATCCGCACCGCTTGTACACCACGCAATGCCTGTCGTCGCTGCCCATCATCGCTTACCTCCAGGTCCGTCTCAAAAGCAACGTACGGACCAAGCAACGACAGACCCAGACACGACGAACATTTAGGTAAGCGGCCCAGTTAAGTGGTCACATCAAGTGCAATCAAGAACCAAAGTTAAGGCAGGGCCATAACGCGCTGGGTTCACACGTGTAGGACCAGTCGGCTTCGGCCGGACGACCTGACGCCACAGCACCGCCACCTCGTGACGCAACACCATGATCTCCGCCTCCTTCGACGCTTGGCTGCGGCCCAGCAACATCAGCCAGGCGAATACCCGGAGCGTGCTCAGGTAGAGGCAGGCGGACGAGTACAAGACGCGATTTTGTCTGCGGGGATGAACCTCGCCAACCACAGGTCAGAGCCGTCGTGATTGTGTCCTAACGCAGTACACGATCTCCAGAACCTCGATCTGCCGCAGTAACGGGCACCCGGGTCGGAAGGATTCCTCATCGTGGGTTTCTATGTGCGCACCAGCCTCAGGGTTGGACCGTTCCGGTTCACCCTCAGCCAGGCCGGCATGGGAGTCTCGACCGGAATCCCGGGCTTTCGGGTGGGGATGGGCCCCCGCGGCAACGTCGTGCGCATGGAACGCGGAGCGATCTCCTACCGCACCATCGCACCCGACCATGACGTGGTCATGCACGATGTCGTCAGCCTGGTCCCGGCCCAGCCGAGTGACGTCGTCCAGCAGTTGCAGAAGGCCGCCAAACGCCGACCGTACTGGCCATTCGCCCTGGCCGCCCTGCTCGTCGCGGGGCTGGTGGCAGGACGCTTCGGCCTGGTCATCGTCGCCGTCGGGCTGCCTTGCGTGCTCTGGGTGGTGTTGCGCGATCAGGCGGCTCGCGCGGTGGTCGTCATGTACGACGTGACCGATGAGGCCGCTTCGCGCTTCGATCACCTCGTCAGCTCGATCACCGGCCTCCAACGAGCCCACGGGTTCTGGCTGATCACCGCATCCGGCGCGATCACCAGCACCTACCAGTTCAAGGTGAACGCCGGCGCCTCCAGTCTGCTGCACAGGATGAACGCCTCGGCCCGGTTGGCGGGACCACGGATCCTGGTCACCAACGTCGCCGTCCCGACCCTGACCGCAGGCAGCCTGTCGGTGCACTTCCTCCCCGACCGGGTCCTGTTCCGGAACGGCCGCCACGTCGCCGACCCCCCCTATCAGCACCTCCAAGCCGGCGTGGAACATGCCCGCTTCATCGAAGAAGGCCCGGTGCCACCCGACGGCACAGTCGTGGACTCCACCTGGCGCTACGTCAACGTCAAGGGCGGCCCCGACCGCCGTTTTAAAAACAACGCCCGCCTGCCCATCCTGCTGTACGGCAGGCTCACCCTCCGCAGCCACAACGGTCTCAACCTCGTCTGGGACGCCTCCCAAGTCCCGCTCGTCCACTCTGTGGCGAACGCACTCCACCAGTCCATCACCGCTCGCCCACCTGTGATCCACTCCTGAGTGAGGAGCTCATACGCGGAATTGTCTGGGCCCGCCAGACCTTCTGGCGTGGCCCTAAGGGTCCGCGTCTGCGGACCTACCGCTCACGACTGCCTCCCGAGCAGAAAGCTTCTGATCACGTATCGCTGTTGCACCCCTTCAGTGCCACCACGTAGAGCGCCAACTCTTCTGTCGTGACGCGCTCCTCCCCCATGGGAGGCGGGCCCTCCATCACCTTCACGTCCATGTAGGGAGAGAACGTCGCGGCGATCTCAGGGGCGGGCGGCTGCACCGTCGCTGGTGCATTCTCAGCGATCCAGGCATCGATCAGCTTGTCCGTATATGACGTCGACATCAGGCAAGACACTCCGACCGGGGCCGCCGCTGTAATCGTGGGAACTGCGGCCAGGGCCACGCCAGCCACGACTGCGACGCGCCACCCCACTGCTTCCTCCCGACTCTTCGATTACCGGCCTAGCATGCCTGTACCGCTTCAAAAGTCATCGCAGAGCGCTTGACGGGACTGTAAGAACAACGGCTCTGGTCCACTTTTGGTGGTGACGGTACGTGGTTAGCCGAGCAGGATGCGGTGGCGAAGGAGAGCGAACCCGGCGCGGCCGTACATCTGCCGTTTGAGGAGCTTGGTCTTGGTGTTGACGCCTTCGGTACCGCCGTTGTGGAACGGCAGGCTGAGCGCGGCGTCCACTGCGGCGCGGTCGTTGGCCAGGCCGCGGGTGAAGGCATGCACGTGCGGCAGGTCGACTTGTCGTGCGAGCTCTATCCAGGCGGCCAGCAGCCTGTCGTTACCGTCCTTCGGGTCGAGGAGGGCGGCGAAGTCCCGGATGAGGCCGCTCAGCATGGTCATCTCACCGCAGGCGTCGATGGCGGCATCGAGCCGTTCCCGCTGGGCGTCGGTCAGTGTGCCTGGTTCACTGAGGAGCAGGCCGGCCAGTCGCTTCGGCGAGATCGCGAGCTGGTCGCACTCGACTCTGCCTTGGTTGATGTACCGGTACAGCAGGTTCTGGCTGCCGGTATAGCCGAGCTCCTTGATCTCGGCGAGCAACTGCTGAACCGAGACGGCGGGCTCTTCGGCGCGGCGGCGTCGAAGGTGATCACGGAACGGATCGACGAGCGTAGGCCGGTACTTCGGGACCCGGACGAGCCGCTCGGGCTCAGCGATGCGGGCGTACCGCTTGACGGTGTTCAACGCCAGACCGAGACGGCGGGCACACTCCAGCAGCCCAACGCCCTGGTCGAGCAGAGCATGGACCTGCCGCCACCGATCGCGAGTGGTGGCGGCCCGCACCCCCTCTCTTGGCGGCGGGCCGCTCTTGCCCCAGCAGACCGAGTGCGCGGCGACCTCCTTCACCACGGCTTCAGCCAGGTTGTGCCAGATATGCCGGCGATCACCGACCTGCACCGCTTCAGGCAGAGCGCGACGGATCGCCTCGGCGTAAGCGCCGCTGCTGTCCCGGCACACCACCCGCACGCCGGGATGAGCACGCAGCCACGCCTCCAAGGTGTCGGCCTGACGGTCGGCGAGCACATCGAGCCGCTCCCGCGTCACCGCGTTGATGATCACCGTGGCGTAGCGGTGCCGCTTACGGAGCGCGAAGTCATCCACCCCGATCACCTCCGGCGTTGGACGGACTGGCAGTGGCAGGCGTAACAAAGACCGGATCGCGCTCTGCCGCGAGATCCCGATTCCCAGCACGTCCAGCAACCGAGACCCCGCTCGCCCGGCCAACTCCCGCACCACCGCCCCCACCTGCGCGCTCAAGGCGATCGTGCGACGCTGATACGGCTCGGCCAAACCGGGCAACGGCTCCCGGAACGTCTGCCGCTCACACCCGACCGTCGCGCACCTCAACCGCCGAAACCGCAGTCGCACGAGCACTCGCTGCCCGCCCAACGGCAGGTCCGCCAGCTGCCGATCCACATAGCCATGCACCCGTCCGGCTGCCCCGCAGCCGGGACACGCCACCGGCGCCCCCTCGGACGTGACATGCACAACGATCGCCCCAGCCCCGGGCCGGACACTGCCGACGACCAAGCCGGCCAATTGCGGGAACAACAGCTCCGCAAGATCCTTTACGTCACACCGGCGTCACGGAGGTTGTCACTTCAGGTGTGTAAAGATCGTTTCTGATGGCCTGAGGTCGGTCTTTACCTGATGCGGCCTGGATAGGCGATGTCGAGTTCGATCAGCGCTTCGCGCCAGCCGATGGTGCGTTGTCCTTCGATCAGGCGGGCGGTGCTGGGCGAGTTCTTGATCTTTCCGGTCTCCTCCTTGGTGATGGCGCGTTCGCGGGCGCGTTTGTCCTCGATATTGATGATGGCCAGCCACAGCAGTTTGACCACGGCGTCGTCGCCGGGGAAGTGGCCGCGGGCCTTGGTGACCTTGCGCAGCTGGTAGTTCAGCGACTCGATGCTGTTGGTGGTGTAGAGCAGCTTGCGGACCGCCGGGGAGAAGGCGAAGAACGGGGTGAAGCGGTCCCAGGCGGTCTCGAACACACGGGCCGCCTGCGGATACCTCTGGCCCCAGGTGGAGGCGGTGAAGTCGGCCAGGGCGTCGAAGGCGGCTTCCGCACTGGGCGCCGTATAGATCTTCTTGAGCTCGGCGGCCAGCGTGGCGCGGTCACGACGGGCGACCGGCCGCAGCGCGTTGCGGATCAGGTGCACGACGCAGGCCTGCACGATGGTGTGCGGGAAGGCATGGTGGATGGCGTCTTCGAAGCCGTTCAGTCCGTCGGTGCAGGCGATGAGGATGTCGCGCACTCCCCGGTTGCGCAGGTCGGTCATCACAGAGGTCCAAAAACGGGCCGACTCGCCGGCGGTGGCGGCATCGAGCGGGGTCTTGGCCAGCCAGATCCCCAGCACGTGCTTGTCGCCGTCGGCGTCGATACCGATCGCGAGGTAGGCGGGTTTGGCCTGGACGCTGTGGTTGTCGCGGACCTTGACCACGATGGCGTCCAGGAACACCACCGGGTAGACGGCATCCAACGGCCGTGCCTGCCAGGCGCGGACCTCTTCGAGTACGGCGTCGGTGATGTTGGAGATGGCCTCGTGCGACAGTTCGGTGTCGTAGATCTGACGCAGGTGGTGCTGGATGTCGCGCACGCTCATGCCGTGCGCGTACAGGCTGATGATCATGTCGTCCAGGCCGCCGGAGACGCGGCCGGCCCGTTTGGGCACCAGCATCGGCTCGAAGGTGCCGGCCCGGTCGCGGGGCACGGACAGCCGCACCGGCCCCACCCCCGTCTGCACGGTCTTGCCGATCCTGCCGTTGCGGGAGTTGCCGCTGCCATGGCCGGCCACCTCGTGCTTGCCGTAGCCCAGATGCGCCGACAGCTCGCCCTCCAGCGCGCGTTCCAGCACCGCCTTGACCAACTCGCCGAGCATCGAGCCCTGCCCGGTCAGCCGCAGCCCGCCCGCGCTGTCGCGTGAGCGTTCCAGCAGCAGGTCCAGCACGTGATCGCCGAGCAGGTCCCGCAACGGCGTCTCGCCGTCACGCTGGGGGGATTTTTCCCCGCCATGATGAGCAGCCGCCCCCAGCAGCGCCGATGTGTCATCGTGCTGGTCTTGCCCCACCGCGGCCAGCGCGGTTCTTCCCCGTGTCGTGGACATGATCGTGTTCTCCCCCGAGATGGTCAATGATCTTTGCAGATTTCCGTCTACGTTTGGTGATCATTTCCACACCTGGAGTGATACCCCCGCGTCACGCTGACACAGCACGGCGAGATAGCCATGTACCGACACGAGCTATCACGTTCCGTCACCACCGAAAGTGGGCCAGAGCCGTTGTTCTTACAGTCCCAGGCGGTACAGGGCGATGCAGTAGAGCCCGTTGTGCTGGATGATGCTGGGGTCGCGCAGCACGCCGGTCGGGCCGCGGTAGTTGGTGTCGGCCAGCACGCTGAAGTTCGTGCCGTTGCTCGATGAGTAGACCCAGAGCTCCTGGTCGGCGGCGGCGTCTCCCTTGAACGTGGTGTAGACGTAGCCGGGGGCGGCCTGTGCCGGTGGTGCGACGGCCACCGCGGTGCCGACGGCAGCGAGCGCCACGAGGCTTAATTTGGCCAGCCAGCGTCTGACCTTCGGCTGTCTGTTCACGGATGGCCTCCTGGGCGGTGAAGCGCGGGACGGATGGTGCAGGCTCTGTCGCGCATGGTCACCAGGTGACGGGGGTCACAAAGTTGTGCGAACGTTAACATGATGATTTTCTCGATTACCACTTCTTGACGCGGGCGATGAAGGCGTTAACACTCATGCACGGCTCGGCTTTTTGTGCTGTGAAATGTTAGCGTTAACAATTCTCTGTGAAGACAGCGCAGTTCCCCCGAAAAGGAACCACGATGTTCTTACGAAAGAGCCTGGCAACGGCGCGGCGGCTGCTCAGCCTTGCGCGGCGGGCGTGCTCGCCTCCGTCCTGGGCGTGGTCGTCCCCGCCTCGCCGGCGCTGGCGGCACCCGGTCCATCGTTCACCAACCCCCTCGTCGGCACGCCCAACAGCGCGGACCCCTCGATCGTGTACAGCGACGGCTACTGGTACTACGTGGCCACGACGTGGTCCTCGAGGATCATCATGCGCAAGTCGGCCACGATGGCCGGCTTGAAGACCGCGGCCGAGCAGACGGTGTTCACCCTGAGCCCCGGGCCCGGCTGCTGCACCATGTGGGCGCCCGACCTGCAGTGGATCAACAACCGGTGGTACCTGTACTTCTCGGCGGAGGCGTCGCCCGGCCAGGGTGAGCGCCGGACCTGCGTACTGGAGAGCGCCGGCTCTGACCCGCTGGGCCCGTACACCTACCGGGGCATCCTCAACCTGGAGCCCAACGGCGCGTGGGCGATCGACGGCAGCGTTATCCGGTTCAACGGGTACCCGAACCACTTCGTCTACTCCGCGTTCCGCGGCGGGGAGCAAGGGCTGTTCATCGCCCCGATGTCGTCGCCGACCCAGGTCTCGCGGAACGGCATCCGGATCTCGTCGCCGACGCTGTCGTGGGAGCGGCAGGGCTCGCCGGTCAACGAGGGCCCGTACGCCGTCGACAACGCCGGAAAGACCTTCCTGACGTACTCGGCGAGCTCCTGCCAGACGCCCGACTACAAGCTCGGCATGCTGACCTGGACCGGTGGCGATCCGATGTCGCCCAGCTCGTGGACGAAGGAGTCCACGCCCATCTTCCAGCGCAGCGACGCCAACGGCGTCTACGGCCCGGGTCACGCCTCATTCGTCAAGTCACCCGACAACACCGAGACCTGGATCGTCTACCACGCCAACTCCTCCGCCGGCCAGGGCTGCGGCACCACGCGCACCACGCGGGCCCAGAAGATCAGCTTCAACTCGGACGGCTCGCCCAACCTCGGCGTGCCGGTCAGGACCCGGACCACGATCGAGGGTCCCTCCGGCGACTCCAACGCTTCGTCCCGGACGGTCTACCGGATCAACGCGCGTCACAGCGGCAAGGCCATGGACGTCCAGCAGCCGAACACCGACAACGGCGCGCGTGTCGGCCAGTACACCTACAACGGCAACGCCTGGCAGCAGTGGCAGTTCCAGGACGCCGGCAGCGGCTACTGGCGCATCATCAGCCAGCACAGCGGAAAGTGCCTCGACGTGGTGAACGCCTCAACCGCCGACGGTGCCGAGCTCATCCAGTACACCTGTGGCAGCGGCACCAACCAGCAGTTCCAGATGGTCGCCAACGGCAGCTACTTCCAGCTCCAGGCACGACACAGCAGCAAATGCGTGGACGTACCGTCCGCCTCGACCGCCGACGGCGTGATCCTCAAGCAGTATCCGTGCAACACCGGCACCAACCAGCAGTGGTCGCGCACAGCCATCTAACGATCGTCCCCGACATGACCGCGGATCCGTCTAGTGATTGGACATTCATGACTCTGACATCAGGACCATCGCGGAGCACCCGTTCGTTACGCCGGTTGCTGATCGCCCTGGTGGCGACCGCGCTCGCCGCGGCGGCGAGCCTGACGGTCTCCACATCGCCGGCCAATGCCGCCACCAGCCAATTCCGGGGCATGAACTGGGCCGTGCTGGGTGACAACTTCAGCACCGGCACGCTTGTCGTGCAGGGCCTGAGCCAGTCCGACAGCAACGCGACAGTACGCGCCAAGGCCGACGCGCTCTACGACGACATGGCCTCCACCATGGGGATCAACACCGTCCGGCTGCCCATCAACACGCACACGGTGGCCAACACCACCTGGTGGAACGCCTACCGCGGAGCCATCGACGCCGCTACGGCCCGCGGCTGGAAGGTCATCCTCGCCTACTGGGAGGACGGCGCCGCCTCCGGCGGCCGTATCATCAACCTGGCGGCGTGGAACTCGATGTGGTCCAGCGTGACCAACACGTACGGCTCCAACAGCAACGTCTACTTCGAGCCGATGAACGAGCCGCACGGCTACAGCTCGGCCGAATGGCGCAACATCGCCGCCGACTGGCTGGACTACCACTACTCGGCCCCCGCGAACCGGGTGCTGATCGGCGGCACCGGCTACAGCCAGGACCTGCGGGACATCTGCAACGACAGCCGCTTCAACTCGACGCTGCTGTCCTTCCACCACTACGCCTTCTTCTACAGCGCGATGACCTACGACGCCTTCCGAAGCCACATTCAGACGCGTCTGGGCAACTGCGCCTCCCGCGCGGTCGCCACCGAGTTCGGCGCGCCGATGTCCACCGGCCTCAACTACGGCGACGCCAACAGCACCGACAACTTCGTGCGCCACATCCGCGCCATGGCCCAGGTCATGCGTGACAACCAAATGGGCGGCACCTACTGGCCCGCCCTCGGCGGCAAGCCGGGCAACATCGGCTATGACTGGTACTCGATGTACGCCCTGAGCGGCAGCGGCACCAATCTCAACTTGACCGTCCGCAACACCTCCGGCGCTGACCGGATCCGGTATGCCTGGGGCGACACCATCGGCGGCGGTGACTCCACCTACAGGATCAACGTGCGTCACAGCGGCAAGGCCATGGACGTCCAGCAGCCGAACACCGACAACGGCGCGCGTGTCGGCCAGTACACCTACAACGGCAACGCCTGGCAGCAGTGGCAGTTCCAGGACGCCGGCAGCGGCTACTGGCGCCTCATCAGCCAGCACAGCGGAAAGTGCCTCGACGTGGTGAACGCCTCAACCGCCGACGGTGCCGAGCTCATCCAGTACACCTGTGGCAGCGGCACCAACCAGCAGTTCCAGATGGTCGCCAACGGCAGCTACTTCCAGCTCCGGGCACGACACAGCAGCAAATGCGTGGACGTACCGTCCGCCTCGACCGCCGACGGCGTGATCCTCAAGCAGTATCCGTGCAACACCGGCACCAACCAGCAGTGGTCGCGCACAGCCATCTAACGATCGTCCCGACATGACCGCAGATCCCGCGGTACGGCCCTCACCGCCTCCGGTGCCGAGCGCGTGCTGTGTGCCTGGTGCCCGGGAGCCGGACGGATCGGGAAACGAGCAAGCGGTCGACGATACCGGCGGCGCCTGGCCAATCTGCCGGCCAGGCGCCGTGACGTGGTCGTCGAGCTGTCCGCGGCGACCCCACCGCGGATTCACTCATTTCTGAACGATCATCACAGGTCCGTGAGAACCGCATCAAACCCTCCCGGGCCACAGACCATCCGGGGTGACAGCTCGCCACGCCGTCCGCGACTGGTGCCAGGCCCGCGGCGTCGCCCTGCGCGGTCGAACTTCCAGGACCTCGCGGCGAACGACGCGACGACAGCGCTGCTCATCAACGTGATCACCGCAGTCGGGCAGTTCCAGCGCGACCTGCAGAACGAGCTGACCGCCGAAGGGATCGCCGCCGCTGAAGCCGAAGGCCGCTGCCGCGGCCGGCCGCGCTGGCCGGCGCCCAGCTTGAGGAGGTGCGATCGGCGTTCACCGACCACGGCACCTCGATCGCGGCTCTCGCCCGTGCGCATGGAGTGAGCCGGGCCGCCATCCGAACCGCACTGACCGGACTACTGCCCGGCCAGCCGGGTCCGCCCTCGCTCATCCCGGCCAGAGGCGGACCCGTTGCGCGAGACGACCCTGCCGAAGCATCCAGCTAAATTACTCGCGGGTACCGCCAACGGCTGTCCGCAGGTTCCTCAACCCCGAAGACCGTTACACGCCCCCCCACATCACTGAACGCCAGCGGCAGGCAGGTTAAACGTCAAACTTAGAGATAGCGCGGGAAAAGATCCGTCGTCGGCCAGGTGGTCACCTTGCCGATCTGAGCGTTGATGCGCGGGCTGAGCACGTCGAAGTCCGGCGACCCGCTCTCCTCGTTGCGGTTGAACAGGGCGGCGTAGGTGAAGCCGTCCTGGAGCCGGGCGGTGTAGGTGTAGGTCCCCGGTAATCCGCCGCTGTGCCAGGTGTTGAGGTGCCCCGTCACCTGGCGGACCCACAGACCGGCCCCGTACCAGGAGCCGTTGTCCGTGATGCCGATCTCCGGCTTGGCCACCATCCTGCCGATGGATGTCGCGTTCAGCACCGCGCCGGGGGCGTCGAGGATGCGCGCGAAGCGCGCCAGGTCCACCGCCGAGGCCAGCCAGCCGCCGCCCGGCCCGCGGTTCTCCATGCTGAAGCCGCCGTACGGGGCCGGCACCGTCGTACCGGACGCGTCGGTGACGATCCTGCTCGTCTGCGCCGACTCGTAGACGACCTCGCCGGGCGCGGCCTGTGCCTTGAGGGTACGGCCGAGCCGCATGCGGCTGATGCCGACGGGCGCCAAGACCTTCTGCTGGACGTACGACTCGTAAGCCATGCCCGACACCTTCTCGACGATCATGCCGAGCAGCATGTAGCCGTAGTTGCTGTAGGCGTACCTGCTGCCGGGGGCGAAGTCGAGCGGGCGGCCGCTGGCGTACTGGATGACGTGCTCGCGCGTGATCGGCAGGGGGACGCCGAGCGATCGGGAGATGGTGTGGTCCAGGTACAGGTAGTCGCCTGAGATGTCGCGGTCCCATCCGCCCGTGTGCTGCAGGAGCCGCCACACCGTCACGTTCGCTAGACGGGCGTCCGCCGTGGTCGGCAGCCCGAGCAGCGTGGCGATGGACGTTCCCAGGCTCAGCTTGCCGTCCTGCGCCAGCCTCATGATCGCCACGGCGGTGATGTGCTTGCTGAGACTCGCGATACGGAACAGAGAAGTGGGCGTGAGCTTCGGCACGGCGGGGTCGTCGCTGTAGCGGTAGGCCCTGGCCAGCACCAGCTTGCCGTTCTTGGTGATGGCGAGCTGCGCGCAGGAGATCCCGCGCTCCGCGATGTAGGTCTTCAGCACGTTGTCGAAGCCTGCGAGCGCGGCCGGTGCCACTCCCGCGGTCTGGACCGTCGCGGCGAACGCCGACCGGGAGGCTCCCAGCGCGAGGGCGGGCACTGCGGCGGCGCCTGCCGCCAGGAACCGCCGCCTGCTCAGGCCATTCGATACGGACAGACGCGGGTCGTTGATCGTCATGACCAGATATCTAGTGGATCGTCCGCCTCGGTGGACCGATTTCACCGGTATTGCCCATCCTGTCGGCGGGCATCGGGTCACGTCGGCCGCTGCCTGACATGGTCTTCGACGAGCGGACCGAGATCGACCTAGGTGGGCGGATTGTGCAGCTGTGGCAGTTCGGTCCGGGCAATGGGCCGGGCGACACGGCTGACCTTTCCGTCGAGGGTGCGGCGTCCTTCGCAGGAATCGGACACCCGCCGACCGGGCCCTTCCTTCAGCGGAATTTCAAAGGAATCGGCGCATACGGCCGGCTCGTACAGGTCGGCATCTATTACTCGACTACTCGACCCGGATCCCGAACCGGCCGGCCTGGAGAGCCCGCGTCCGGCCGGCGGGAAGCCCAAGTGCGGTGTGAAACGCGATCACGTCGGCGGCCTTTTCGATTCCGCGGGAAAGCGGAGAACCTACCGAAAGGATCCGAGTGTCCCCAACCTCCCTGCGCCGTGATGGACGCGGCGCGGCAATGGCCGCCCTCATGGCCTTCATTACCCTCATCACCCTCGTCGTGCTCACTCCGCCCGCCCAGGCCAACTCGTTCGGCTGGTCGGTCCTGCATCCGTCAGGCTGCTGTATGCACGCCGACAACAAGAGCCACTCCTACAACTACTCGTCGCTGACGGGGAACATGAAGGTCGCGGGCAACTACGCCATGATCAACCTTGGCAGCCAGACCGACATGACCGTCCACTACGACAGCACCCCGAACAACCAGACCGACGTGGAGATGTTCGACCAGTACTACGACGACTACTGGGGCATCGACCGGGACGGTTCGAGCACCGGGACGAACGTCCACGCGCGCGCCCAGTGCGTACGGGCCCTCGTGCCGGCCATCTCGACGAGCTGGTGGAAGTGCGACCAGTACGAAGTCCGTTTCGACCTGGCGGACATGAACAGGTTCAGCGAGAACGAGCGCAAGCACACCGCCTGCCATGAGGTCGGGCACACCGTGGGGCTCGGACACTCCTCCCAGACCTCCTCCTGCCTGCGGGACGGCCGCGTCTCGACGCGCACGTACAACAGCCACGACATCGCCCACATCAACGGCCGCTACTGAGGACGGGGACCATGCACAAGACGCTCCGCTCCCGCACCACGGCCGTGGCCCTGTGCCTGGCCGCCGGCCTCGCCCTCATCGCCGCCGCCGGCGTCACCGCGGCCCGCTCGGCCCAGCCCGCCGCCCCGTTCTGGTCGCTGATGCGCGCAGGAGTGGGCGAGTCGCTGGGTGAGTACACCTTCGACTCCCTGGCCGACCTGAAGCCGGGGGCGCCCGCCTCTGGCGTCTTCACCCCGGCCGCCGCGCTGGTCGAAGGCACGATCGTCGGCATCGAGCCGGGTATCGCCTTCGCCTCGGACGACGGTGCGACCACCGGGCCGATCGTCGCCCACGACGACCCGGCCGCGGCCGTCCGCTACGCCGCCCTCGTGATCAGGGTGGACCAGGTGCTGTCCGGCGCGCTCGGGCTCGGCCTGCAGGACGGCAAGATCCGGCTGCAGATCGAGCAGCCGCTCCAGGTCGGCCTGGCCGAACTGCGCGCCTCGCTCGGCACCGCGGGGCGTGGGCTGTTCTACGTTCACAACGCCCTGGAACGGCGGCGGGCCGAGGGCCGTACCGTCCCGCAGGAACTGTCCGGCTACCTGGCCTCGGTGCACATCCCGATCGGCGCTGGCGTCTTCGTCGAGCAGCGGACGGGCGAGCCCGTCATCGCGCCGCTCATGGACGACCCTGACCGGGTGAACCAGATACTCAACGGCGTGGCCCCGCCGCCCGAGCCGGAGCCTGAGCCTGAGCCGACCGGCCCGAACCCGCCCAAGCCGACCGACTTCCCGCAGGAGGAGCCCACCGACCCCGAATGGGACGGCTCCGACACCCCCGACGCCGAGCAGCCTGACACGCCGGGCCCTGTGGAGGAGGAGCCGGAGGTGGACACCCCGACCCTGGCCGAACTGCGCGCCCGCGCGCTGGCCGGGAGCTGACAGACCGCCGCCCGCCGCAAGCCCCGGGCCGGTGCCCGCCGCACGCCCCCGAGGCGCGTCGGCCACACGCCCAGCCGGACGCCCCCGAACCGGCGCCCGCCGTACGCCGCACGCCCCCGAAGCGCGTGCGGCCGGCGCCTCCTGCCGGGGCCGGGTCAAAAGGCCGCCGCATGTATCCGGGACCGCCCGCACCGCCTGGCACACCCCGATCACCACTGGCGCCGGGCCGACCGGCACGGCCACCGGACCCGCCTTGGCCGCCGCGGTGATGATGCCAGCGGCTTGCACACCGCTCCGTCGTCCGCCTTGCGCCAGGGCCAGCAAATCAGCCGTGGCCAGGTCATCGCCACCGAATCGTGGCGGGGGGGTGTCGTCCAGTTCGAATGCGCACACGCACGTCGAGATGCGCCTTGGTCAGCGGACACTCGCGGCCAAGAGTGTCAACGACCCGAGGCTGGAAAACCCGAACCCCACCTCGTTCTGGAACTCCCAGGGGCTCAGGCCACCCTGACCCTCGCCGCGATCGACCCGCACATGAACCGATCGATCTTGCCGTGGCCGTGCGGCTGGCCCTTCTTGCTGAACATCGGCCGCACGCGCGCGCGGCGGGGTGTGGGTGCTGCCGTGCGCCCATACCGACCGCGACCGGATATGGGATGTCGAGCTCGACCGGCGAACGGCGGCGCAGCGTACGTTGTCAGCTGATCGGTGCGGGCCGCCGACCTGAACGGTATCTCCAGTGACCCGCTTAGCGACCTCGGGCCCGGCCACCACTGAACCAGAGCCTTGGCCGCCGGACCTCCTCCGACCGGGCACGGCAACAGGGTCCGCCGATGACCTACGATGCCGCACCGCTACCCGACGACCTGCGCCAGTGGCTCGCTGGCCACCTGCTCAGTGCGCTCGTCTCCGTGGCCGGCACCTCCTGGGAGCGCGGCACCTCACAGATGTGGCGGTGGATACCTCTACCGTCACCACCGCCTACCCCAAAGATCAGCCCGGCACTGGATACGCCAGAACCAGTGCCGGGCCGAGGTAGCCCGGGCGGTCCTGGGTCCTGGATGCGGTGGGGCGAAGAAGCCGACGACAAGCGCCAGCACGCAAACGGGCACGGCCAGACGCGATCTTGCGCATGGTGGGTCCCTTCTGCCGAGATAGCTCATTTAGTTTGGGGCGGTCTCGGGCTCCCGTCTGCGCGTGACGAGCCGGGTGGCGAGCAGTCCCAGCACGACAATGCAGGTCAAGTCAAACCAGATGCTCAGCGGCGACAGATCTCCGCGGATCGCCGCGTTGGGCAGGATGAGGGCGAGAAACGTGGCCTTGCCGGCCACGGCGGCCAGGGCGGCCGCGAGGCGCACCGGCGGGTGGAACGCGGCCCACATGATGGCGGCCCCGAGCAGAAGCTGCAGCATGCCCCGGTGCTGCAGCAGGGCCTGCGTCATGGGAGCGGGGTCGGACACGCCGTAGTTCCAGTCGAGGATGCCGACGTTCACGAGGGCGACGACGGGGAGTGTGGTGATCACGCCGATCAAGGTGAGGACGACCCGCAGGGCGGTCTCGCCACGGGAGGACAGCGTCATGAGAGCTCCTTTTCGCGGCATCATCCGTCAGCTCGGCTGACGATTTTTCGTCAGTCTAGCTGACGATTATCGCCTGGTTCAAGGGCTCTACATTGGACGGCATGAGCACGCGCGGCGCGGCAGAGCGGATCTCCATGGCCACCGGCTACATGCTGGCGCGCCTCGGCGACTTCGCGCGGCAGCGCATCGAGGTCGAGGTCGGCGGCTGGGGCCTTACCGGCAAGGAGCTGCGCGTGCTGGCCTATGCGCACGACGCCGCCAGGTCGCAGCGCGACCTGACCGCGCTGGCCCGCATGGATCGCACCACCATGACAGAGGTCATCAACACGCTGGAGCGGCTGGGGTATGTGCGCCGCGTCCGCAACACCGCCGACCGCCGCAAATATCTGATCACCGTCACCGAGGACGGCGCACGCGTGGTGGAGGAGGTGCTGGCGCATATGGCGAAGGTGGAGGCCGACTTCCTCGGCGCGCTGACACCCGCCGAGCGCTCGCTACTGAACGACATGGTCGCCCGCCTGTTCACCGCCCACGACCCCGATTGTGCGTAGTCACGGTCGTGCGTGGCACGCAGGTTCAGATGGGCCGGGCCTGACGAGGCCGGCCATCGAGCTGACGGCGGGGCGCTACCGGCTGTCTCCAGCGACGATCATCGCCGCGCACGCCATCTCCCTGCGTACCCTGTACCGGCTGTTCGCTTTCGAGAACACGACTGTCGCCGAGTGGATCCGCGCTCAGCGGCTGGAGCGCCTCTCACCACCCGGGCGTCATCGCGCTCGTCTGCCCGCGACGAAGCGGCCCGTACACCCCGATCGGCTCTGGCCCACTTTCGGTGGTGACGGAACGTGATAGCTCGTGTCGGTACATGGCTATCTCGCCGTGCTGTGTCAGCGTGACGCCGGTGTGACGTAAAGGATCTTGCGGAGCTGTTGTTCCCGCAATTGGCCGGCTTGGTCGTCGGCAGTGTCCGGCCCGGGGCTGGGGCGATCGTTGTGCATGTCACGTCCGAGGGGGCGCCGGTGGCGTGTCCCGGCTGCGGGGCGGTTACGTCCCGTCGGGTGGTGTAGATCCGACCTTGAACGGCGCGTCGTGTTCAACGACAGAGGGCCATCGCGTGAGTCTCTGTGTGAAACCGCCAAGTGACACGCAGAGGACAAGCACACGATGGCCCTGGACCAGTCTGCCCTGTCAGAGGTCCTGACGGTACTGAAGAACTCCGAGGCGAGCGAGCGGATCCGGCACGCCGCTGAGACCATCTACCAAGCCCTCATCGAGGCCGAGCTGACCGCGGTGATCGGCGCCGCCCCGAACGAGCGCACCCCGGACCGGCTGGCGCAGCGCAACGGGCACCGGCCACGCACCCTCACCACGACCGCCGGAGATCTGGAGCTGCAGATCCCCAAGCTGCGCACCGGCTCGTTCTTCCCGAGTCTGCTGGAACGCCGCCGCCGGGTCGACCAGGCGCTGTTCGCCGTGGTGATGGAGGCCTACCTGCACGGGGTGTCCACCCGCAAGGTCGACGACCTGGTCAAAGCCCTCGGCGCCGACACCGGCAGCTCCAAGAGCGAGGTCTCGCGCATCTGCGCCGACCTGGACGAAGAGGTCGCCGCCTTCCGGAACCGCTCCCTGGCCGACCAGCACTATCCCTACCTGTTCTTGGACGCCACCTACTGCAAGGCACGGGTGAACCGGCGGGTGGTCTCCCAGGCCGTCATCGTGGCCACCGGCGTCACCGCCGACGGACGCCGCGAGGTGATCGGCTTCGGCGTGGGCGACAGTGAGGACGGCGCGTTCTGGACGGCGTTCCTGCGCTCGCTCAAGGCGCGTGGCCTGGCCGGGGTGCACCTGGCCATCAGCGACGCCCACGCCGGCCTCGTCGCCTCCATCAGGACCGTCCTGCTCGACGCCACCTGGCAAAGATGTCGCGTTCACTGGAGCCGTCAAGAAATAAGGCGTTGCTTTCCGATCTTGAACTCGTTGGCTTGGTATGGGCATACCGAGCGAGGTCCGCGATCAGCTCGTCTCGCGGTTCAGGGTGCTGTTTCCGCACCTGAACGAGCGACAGCGGCGTCTGGTGATGGGGCAGGAGGCTCGGCTGCTCGGGCATGGTGGGGTGCGGACCGTGGCGGCGGTGGCCGGGGTGTCCGAAACTACGGTCCGCGCCGGGGTGTTCGAGCTGGAAGCCGGTGAGGATCCGCTGCCGGACGGCCGCGTCCGTCGTCGTGGTGGAGGTCGCAAGGCCGCCGAAGCTCAGGACCCGGATCTCGTGCCAACACTGCTGGCGCTGGTGGAGCCGGATGAGCGCGGTGATCCGATGTCGCCGCTGCGCTGGACCACCAAGTCGCTGCGCGATCTGGCCCACGAGCTGACCGGGCAGGGCCATCCAGTCTCGGCGCCGACGGTGGGCCGGCTGTTGAAGGCTTCAGCCTGCAGGCCAATGCCAAGACGCTGGAAGGCAAGCAGCACCCGGACCGCGACGCGCAATTCCATTACATCAACGAGCAGGTCAAAGCCCATCAGGCGGACGGCGAGCCGGTTATCAGCGTGGACACGAAGAAGAAGGAGCACTTGGGCGATCTGCCAAACGCCGGCCGGCAGTGGCGGCCCAGAGGCGATCCGGTCTGAGTCGAAGACCACAGCTTCTTCTTCACCGGCCCGGACGTGCCGCATGCGATCCCGTACGGGATCTACGACGTGGCCAACGACACGGGCTGGGGTGAACGTCGGAGTCGATCACGACACCTCGGCGTTCGCGGTGGAGTCGATCCGGCGCTGGTGGCGCGGCCGCGGCAGCCTGGACTACCCGAACGCGAACCGGCTGCTGATCACGGCGGACTGCGGGGGCTCCAACAGCTATCGCTATCGGTTATGGAAGGCCGAGCTGGCCGACTTCGCCGCTGAGACCGGGCTGGCGGTGACCGTCTGCCACTTTCCGCCCGGCACCAGCAAGTGGAACAAGATAGAGCACCGGCTGTTCTCGCACATCACCATGAACTGGCGCGGCAGGCCCCTGACCAGCCACGAGGTCGTGGTCAACAGCATCGCCGCGACCCGCACCCGCACCGGGCTGACCGTCGCGGCCGAACTGGACACCAACGCCTACCCGCTGGGCGTGTCGGTGTCCGCCGAGCGGATGAGCATGCTGCCGATCGTCCCACATATCGAGCGCGGCGCCTGGAACAACACGATCGGCCCGGCAGACGACAACCCGCACCTGCCCTTATGCGACGACCGGGCGCGTATCCGGTCCGAAAGCCTGCACGCCCTGGCCGATCCCCCGGCTGACCGGGATGAGCCGAGAGAAGCTGAACGAGCTGGCTGCGTCTTTGGCCTCGGATCAGGCGGCCCTGGCCGAGCAGCGTAACTTCGAAATCCGCGGTGGCCCACGCCGACAGGTCAAGGCCACCCACGGACGCCCCCTGCTCACCGACGCCGACAAGGTCCTGATCGCCATCGTCTATCTCCGCCAGATCTGCTCCCAGCGCGTCCTGTCGGAGATGCTCGAGATCAGCCAGCCCCCCGATCGGTCAGGCGGTCACCGAGACCGGCAAGCTCCTGGCCGCCCGCAAACTCAAGATCGACCCCACCGTGCTGCGCTTCACCAGCGCCAGTGCGCTCCGCGACTTCCTGGACAGCAACACCGTCCCGACACGACCGAACCGGCTGGCGCTGCTCGGAGATCCGGCACTGACCGGGATGAGCCGCCCGGAACTGGCCGCACTGATCGAGCGGCTGTCGCTGCGGCAGGCCGCCGAGGCCGAGCAGCGCAAGCATCGCCAACGCGGCGGTGACCGGCAGGCTGGCACCCGCGGAGGCATCTTCCAGGAGAAATCACCGACGCCGAGCGCGTCCTGGCGGTCATCCTCGGCATGCGCAAAGTCTGCACCTGGGAGGTCGTAGCCGAACTGTTTCAAGTGAGCCGACGAACCATCGGCAACGCCAAGCTCTGGGTTCGCCCGCTGCTGGAGGAGACCGCCTACGCCGTCACCCGATCCGCAACCCGATACTCCAGCGCCGACGCGCTCCTGAACGCCATCACACCGCACGACGACAACCCACGTGTCACAGAATCGACACTTTGATTCTTTACGGCTCCAGTGAACGCGACATCTTTGCCAGGTGGCGTCGAGCAGGACGGCCCTGATGGAGGCGACGAGGCCTGCGTGGGCGTCGCTGATGACCAGTTGCACCCCGGCCAGGCCACGCGCCTTGAGCGAGCGCAGGAACGCCGTCCAGAACGCGCCGTCCTCACTGTCACCGACGGCGAAGCCTATGACTTCGCGGCGTCCGTCGGCGGTGACGCCGGTGGCCACGATGACGGCCTGGGAGACCACCCGCCGGTTCACCCGTGCCTTGCAGTAGGTGGCGTCCAAGAACAGGTAGGGATAGTGCTGGTCGGCCAGGGAGCGGTCCCGGAAGGCGGCGACCTCTTCGTCCAGGTCGGCGCAGATGCGCGAGACCTCGCTCTTGGAGATGCCGGTGTCGGCGCCGAGGGCTTTGACCAGGTCGTCGACCTTGCGGGTGGACACCCCGTGCAGGTAGGCCTCCATCACCACGGCGAACAGCGCCTGGTCGACCCGGCGGCGGCGTTCCAGCAGACTCGGGAAGAACGAGCCGGTGCGCAGCTTGGGGATCTGCAGCTCCAGATCTCCGGCGGTCGTGGTGAGAGTGCGTGACCGGTGCCCGTTGCGCTGCGCCAGCCGGTCCGGGGTGCGCTCGTTCGGGGCGGCGCCGATCACCGCGGTCAGCTCGGCCTCGATGAGGGCTTGGTAGATGGTCTCAGCGGCGTGCCGGATCCGCTCGCTCGCCTCAAAGTTCTTCAGTACCGTCAGGACCTCTAACAGCGCAGACTGGTCCAGGGCCATCGTGTGCTTCTCCTCTGCGTGTCACTTGGCGGTTTCACACAGAGACTCACGCGATGGCCCTCTGTCGTTGAACACGACGCGCCGTTCAAGGTCGGATCTACACCACCCGACGGGACGTAACCGGCCAGCCAGCGGTGTGGGCAGGTCCACGAGCGTTTGACCAAACGACGATGCCAAGCCAAGAGGGCGCCGGGAGTGACGGGCCGATGAGCGCGCAGCACCGACGGCAGGAAGCGGGCCAATGCTGCGAAGAGCGCCCTATCGGCCCAGTCCGGTCTCGACCGGACTACCTGACGCTTCAACACAGCAACCTTCATGCCGGAGCACCATGATCTCGACATCCTCGGACCGCCCGGCCGCCCGCACCGATCTCGCGCTTGCCAAAAGGATTGCCGGGAAGCGCAGGGCTCAAGGGCTCCGTGATTCACCTGCGCCATCTTGCTAACCGATCCTCTTGCCATGGCGTTAGCGGCAGGAAGCACAGGCAGTATGCGGCGGCCACACCTTCGGCGGGCGGCCGCGCAGCCTCCTCGAAGGCCAGCCCAGATCTTGATGTTCGCCCGTGCACCAAATGTTGATCAAGCCATGGTGGCGACGACTCGGCCTGCGGGACTTCTTGCCCGCAGCGTTCCACAGTGACTCCGTTCTGATCGCCCACACGGAACGGACACCCTCACCATGGCCAGTCGTATCACCCTCGCGGCCGCTATCCTCGCTGCCCTGCTGACCGCTTCCCCAGCATCCGCCCATGTTGCAGACGGCTGGCACGACGAGGCCGGTTGGGGATCCGTCACCATCTCGGCCGACCGCAAGCACATCACGGTATGCGATCTGAGCAACGACGGCCGAGCCGTTCGGGTCGAGTACGCCACCTCCTACCTGCAAGAGTGGACTGTTGTCGACAGAAACGGCGCACGCTGGGGCTGCAGCACGGATTCCACGTTCTTCAGCCGCATCATGGCCTTCAAGCTCTGCGAGGGCCGCACATTCGGAACCTGTCGCCCACCCGTCTGGATCTCCCGGTCCAGCATGAGGTAACACTTGACCGGAGTCGAGGAAAAGCGCCAATCCCTCCAGCAGGGCCGCGCCGCCATGGCCCACGGGGCGTGCTTTCCGTGGCCTAAGGCGGGAATGACCACGCTCGCCTGAGGAGGCTCGGCATTCGCCGCCTTCCCAGACATGTGCGGGGCAATACTGCCCGCATGACAGATCCGGCTCCCTTCTCCCGCGTGAAGATCCGCACCAGCGGCCTCGTCTTCTGCGGCGAAGATATTGCGCTGATCCGCCATGACCGGCCGAACGGCTCTCACTACACGCCGCCGGGAGTTCATTAGGTGAAGGGGCTGTCTGTACGGAACCATCGAGGCACCCCAACCCGCACGACCGCCGCCGTCGTGGACGCCACCCCATCTGCACCTGCTGCCACGGCAACACCTGCACGATCGGCTAGCCCCGTTTTCCGCACGTGCGGTTGTTTGAAGATCGATGGGTTGCTGTGGTGATCGTTATCGCGGTATGACCTGGCTGGTGAGACAGCGTGCGTAGTGGGGCCAGGCCAGTGTCGAGAAAATGCTCGGAGCGTTGCCGGACATCGCCGGGTTCTGCTCGCGGTTACGGATCCGGGAGTTGGTGGATGCGGCTTGCCCGGTGCGTGATGTCGCGGAGTTGACTCATGGGCAGGTGATCGAGGTGCTGGTGGCCAACCGGCTGACCTCGCCCGCCCCGCTGGTGCATGTCCAGGACTGGGCGCGCGCGTGGGCGGTGGGCGAGGCCTTCGGGGTCGAACCCGGCCTGCTCAACGATGACCGCATCGGTCGCGCTCTGAATGCCATCGCTCCGCACCTGGACCAGGTGGCCGGGTCTGTCGGGCTGGCCGCGATCGAGGCGTTCGGCATCGATGTGACGCGCCTGCACTGGGACATGATCTCGATCTCGTTGCACGGCGGCTACGACGATGCCGAGCCCAGCTACGCGCGGCCACGTTTCGGCCACCCCAAGGACCGGCGGCCGGATCTGAAGCAGGTCCAGGCCGGGATCGCGGTCAGCTCCGATGGCGCGATCCCGGTCTTTCATCGCGCCTATGACGGCGCGGCCGGTGAGGTCGGGCAGGTCATCGGCGCGATGCAGGGCCTGCAGAAGCTGGCCGGCCCGCAGCGGATGCTGATGATCGGTGATTCCAAGCTGGGGCCCTGCCCCCGATGTGTGGACACCTTGAGTACCGGATGATGGAGATCCGGAGACAAGGAGTTCCACGTGGCGATGAAGTCGTATCCGCCGGAGTTCAAGGCGGACGCCGTCGCGTTGTATCTATCCGATCCGGGACGGACGCTGGCCTCGGTGGCTGAGGACCTGGGGATCAGCCGGGAGACGCTGCGTAACTGGGTGCGTCAGGCCCAGGCGGACGGTACCGCGGGCGCCAAGGAGCGGGGGGTGGCGAGGAAGCCGGCGCGGGGCCCGCTATCGTCCGACGACGTGCTGGAAGAGGAGAACAAGCAGCTCAAGGCGCGGATCCGGGAGCTGGAGATGGAGCGCGACATCCTGCGCCGGGCGGCCAAATATTTCGCCGGCGAGACGAACTGGTGAGCCGCTTCGAGTTCGTCGACGACCACGCGGGCGCCTTCGGCGTGAAGCGGCTGTGCCGGGTCCTGAAGGTGTCGCGCTCGAGCTTCTACCGGTGGCGCAAGGCCGCGCCGGCCCGGGCGGAGCGGGCCGCGGCCGATGCCGCACTCGCCGCGGAGATCAAGCAGATCCACGGCGCGTTCGACGGCACCTACGGCAGTCCGCGCATCACCGCCGAGCTGCGCGCCCGGGGCCACACGGTCAACCACAAGCGGGTCGCGCGGGTGATGCGCCGTTTCGGCATCGTCGGGCTGCACCTGCGCAAGAAGGTGCGCGCCACGGTGCCGGAACTCTCGCATCACAAGGTGCCCGACCTGATCAAGCGGGACTTCACCGCGCCGGCCCCGAACCGGCGCTATGTCGGCGACATCACCTACCTGCCCGTCGGTGAGGGCCGGTTCCTGTATCTGGCGACCGTCCTGGACCTGGGCTCACGCCGGCTGGCGGGCTGGTCGATCGCCGATCACATGCGCACCGAGCTGGTGAGCGACGCGCTGCGCGCGGCCGCTGCGACACGGGGCAGCCTGCACGGCGCGATCTTCCATGCCGATCACGGGGCCCAGTACACCTCGGCCGAGTTCGCCAAGGTCTGCGCCGAGCTCGGCGTGCGCCAGTCCATGGGAGCCGTCGGCACCAGCGCCGACAACGCCGCGGCAGAGGCGTTCAACGCCACCCTCAAACGCGAAACGCTGCAGGGCGCCAAGCGCTGGTCCTCGGCGCGTGAGGCCCGCGTGGCCGTCTTCAAGTGGATCACCCGCTACAACACCCGAAGGAGACACTCCACCCTCGGCTACCTCAGCCCTATCGACTACGAGCAGCAAACCACCGATAAGGTGCTGCTCGCCGCATAACAACCCGTGTCCACACTTCGGGGCGAGCCCCCCTGATCTCGTATGCGAACCTGGCCGCGATGATCGCCAGCGGGGTGGCCTTCATCGCGCCGGCCTCCAAGCACTACGTAGGCGCCGAGACCCTGGCCGGTCAGAAGATCTCTGCGGCCACCCGGGTGGACTATGTCGCCGCCCGGGACGAGGGCAAGCCCGTCGAGCGGCGTGGCGTCTGGCATGTGCGTGACGACGTCATGACGCTGGCCGGGCCGCGCAAGAACGACCCGGTGCTGAGGCTGCGGCGGATCTTCGTGCACTCCTCGGCCCGTGCTCAGGCGGCCGAGGCCGCCCGGGCCAAGAAGCTGGCGCGGGCCGGTGAGGATCTGGCCCGGCTGGAGCGCGGCCTGGGCAGCCGCCACTACCCCGACGAGCAGGCCGTCACCGACCGGATCACCGCGATCGGCCGCGCCCGACGGGTGAGCGCCTATCTGACCGCGGTCACCGGCACCGACCCAGGCACCGGCAAACCCACCCTGGCTTGGCGCTTCGACCAGCAGGTGCTGGATGCCGAAGCCGCCACCGACGGCTGGTACGCCCTGCTGACCAACCTTGATGCGGATCAGGGCGACGCCGGACAGGTGCTGCGCCACTACAAAGGCCAAGAAGCGGTCGAGCATCGTTACCAGGCATTCAAGGGGCCACTGGCCGTCACCAGCCTGTATCTGAAGGATAACCGCCGCATCACCGCGCTGATCACCGTGATCTGCCTGGCCCTGCTCATCTTCTGCCTGATCGAACGCCAGGTCCGCCACGCCCTGGCGGCTCGCGGCGCGACCAAGGTCGACGGCCTTGTACGCCGGACGGCCCGCCATTCCCACCGGCAAGCTCATCCTCGACGCGCTGGCCGGCATCCGGCTAATCCCGGGCACTGGCCAGTCACCCCCGACCATCCCGCAGCCCACCGATCTCCAACTCGATCTCCTAGACCTCCTCGACATCGATCCATGAGACCTCCGCTGAAGACCACTCACGTGCGGAAAACGGGGCTAGCGGGGTGGCCGGACCTCGCGATGGCGTACGGCCGGCGCGCCGCCCAGCTCGTCCAGC
Organism: Nonomuraea jabiensis; assembly: GCF_014204795.1. Classification (GTDB taxonomy): domain Bacteria; phylum Actinomycetota; class Actinomycetes; order Streptosporangiales; family Streptosporangiaceae; genus Nonomuraea; species Nonomuraea jabiensis. The sequence goes on from NZ_JACHMB010000001.1 coordinate 6,654,243, forward strand.
AGGTCCGCGAGCAGCGCGCGGCACTCCTCCAACCGCCGCTTCCCGCCGCGTTCTGCCAGCCGTGACTCCAGCGCCTCGCGGGCCCGCCGGGCTGTCGCCACCGCCTCGCGGCCTCGCCCGGTCAGGTGCACGCGGCGGATGCGGGCGTCGCGCGGGTCAGCCAGGCGCTCCACGTAGCCGAGGCGTTCGAGCTCGGCCACGGTCTTGGATGCCGCCTGCTGCGTCACGCCCAGCTTCGGGGCCAGGTCGCCCACTGTGGGGCCGGCGTCGCCGACGAGATGCTGGAAGACGTATCCGTGTGCGAACCGCAGGCCGGAGAAGCCCTGCTCCGCCAGGCTCTCCTGCACGACGGAGGCGGCCGCGAATCCGACGAAGAGGGCAAGTGTCCCGGTGTCCAGGTCGCCGGGTTGTACAGGCTGCATGAAGACATTCTGCAGTTGACAACCATGGTTGTACAACTATGGTTGTTAATATGACGAACCTCCAGCAGCACGCCATCGTGGACCTCGCCGTTCGTTACCACGAGGCGGTGTCCCGTGGCGAGAGCCCCGAGCCGTACTTCCACGAGGACGCCGTGCAGCGCGAGCTGCCCAATGCGCTCTTCCCCGACGGGGCCGTACGCGACCTCGGCGGTCTGCGCGCGGCGGCCGAACGCGGCCGCACGACCATCAAAGAGCAGCGCTTCGAGGTGCTGAACGCGGTCGCGGCCGGCGACCAGGTCGCCCTCGAGGTGCTCTGGACCGGCACACTCGCCGTACCGCTGGGCGACCTGCCGGCCGGCCACACCCTGCGGGCACACATCGGGACATTCCTCGAGTTCCGCGACGGCAAGATCGCGGCCCAGCGCAACTACGATTGCTACGAGCGCCTGACCCGCCGCTGACGCCCCGCCACACAACGGTGGGCCGTGCAGCACGCGCTCCCGCCGCACCTGGCCCCAGCGTTGAAGGGCACGTTCGGCCGCGATCAGCTGATCGGCGTCAAGGCGTTCTTCGGGGGCGGCGAGGCGAGCGATATCGCCGAGATCCGGGGCGACGGCGACTACCACGAGGCCGGCTCCCGCACCCTCGCCGGCCTGGACCGGTCACGTCCGGCGCGTCCCACGCCCCGCACGTTCGTGCTGCTCGTGCACCATGAAACCAGCTAGACGAGTAAGTCCTAAGTCGGGTCAGTGGTCGTAGGCGATCAGGGATCGGGTGATGGGCTGGCCGGTGGCTCGGTTGTGCCAGATGGCGGCGGTCAGGGCCAGGATGCGCTGGGCGATGCGGGCGCCGACCCCGGTGACGGTGCGTCCGCCGTGCAGTTCCAGGTCGAGCTGGCCCTTGAGCGTGTCGTTGACGGACTCAATCAGCTGGCGGATCGGCTTGAGCAGCTCTTCGCCGGGGCGAGGGGTGCGGTTGCGGTAGGACGGGCGCAGCAGCCGCACGCCGCGCTCGGCCAGGAAGGTGTCCAGTTCGGCGGAGATGTAGCCCTTGTCAGCGACGATGAGCAGGCCGGGCCGGTCGGCGAGCAGGTGCGGGTCGTGCTCGCAGATGGCCATCAACACCTGGCGTTCGTCGATGTTGGGGGTGGCCAGGGCCCAGGTGATGGGTAGTCCGGCGGGGGTGCAGATGAGGTGCAGGCGCAGGCCCCAGAAGTAGCGGGAGTGGGAGCGGCAGTAGCCGTAGCCGGCCCAGCCGGCCAGGTTCGAGCGTTGGGTGGTGGGGCGGGAGCGGCCGCATTCGATCGGAGTGGAGTCGGCCACCCACACCGCATCGCTCCACAGGTCGGTGTCGGATGCCAGCGCCCGGATGGCCCGTTTGAGCAGCGGCAGGGCCTTGTGCAGGCGTTTGTTGTAGCCGGACTGGCCGGGCAGGTAGGGGAAGGCGCCGGGCAGGTGCTTGGGGACGTAGCGCAGCCAGCGCGCCTCGGAGTGGATGCCGAGCAGGACCTGGGCGACGGCCAGGGTGAGCAGTTCGGCGTCGGTGAGTTTCGGCTTGCGTCCCAGTCGTGGCTGATGTCCGAGCCAGTCGTCGATGCTGACGTACAGTGCGGTGAGAAGGGTGTTGAGGTCTGTTGTCACAAACCGATCGTCAACACCCTTCGTTATGTACGCACTCCGTACCGCAGCTACTTAGGACTTACTCGTCTAGGCCCGTTCTACACCTTGTCACGACAACCCTCCGCTCCTCCGCCACCCGCCCTCTTCGGGCGGGGCTTCTTGGAGAGGAGGGGCCGCGTCGGCGGCTCCATAGTGGCCGACCTGTGACAGGGCAGCACGTGCGGAAGACGGGGCTAGCGGAACATGGGCCCAAACCGGAGAGGCACGCGTCTTCCTGCTGCCTGCCGGATGGAAGAGCAACAACGTGGTGGGCGCATCGGGTGGTGAAACCTGCGCGTTTCCAGCCGAGGCCGCGGGATGCGAGTCCGGTGGCGTCCGCATCACCTTCGGAGTCGGGTCCGAGGAGCTTAACCTCGATGACACTGACGTCATCGTCAGCTGGTTCTGCCCGACCGACGATGACGCATACGCCAGCACGAAGGACCGCGAACTCCGGCAGAACACGGCATACAAGTACGAGTACCGAAGCTTCCGCATCACCTGCGGAAAGGAGCCGGACTTCACCGCCTACGTCGCCTACTTCCCCGACGCAGACAATCTGATAAGCGCGTTCAACGTTCCCAAGACACACGTGGACACGGTCCTCGGCTCCTTCGCCGTATCAGACGCTTCCGAGGACACCACCGAGGACTCTGCGCCTGCCGACAATTGCATCCACGCAGCTCAAGCGGCATATGAGTACTCGTGGAGGACGCCGCCGAGCCGGTCTCGTCGGCGGACATTCAGGTCGATGATTCGCTCTGGGTCCGTGATCGGATCGGGGACGGTGCGCAGCGGGGCTGCTTGGTTCAGGGCTTGGTGGGCTCGGTGCTGGTTGTAGACGTGTTCATATTCGCGCAGGGCGTGCCGCAGGTGGTGTTCGTTCCAGATCAGACAGCGGTCGAGAAGCTCGTGACGGCAGGACTGCACCCACCGCTCCATGATCGAGTTCATCCGCGGCATCCGGATACCGGTGAGCACCGTCTTGATGCCGGCCTCGGCGAGCACCTCGTCTATGAGGGCAGGGAACTTCCCATCCCGATCTCGGAGCAGAAAGCGCGCCCGACAGCCCGCATCGTTCAGATCCATCACCAGATTCCGGATCGCTTGGATGACCCAGCTGGCGCTCGGATGTGCAGTGGTGCCGAGCACACGGACCCGCCTCGTGGCGTGCTCAATCACCGCCAGAATGTACTGGCGTTGCCCGTTCAGGGTGATGGTCTCGATGAAATCGCAGGCCAGCAGGGCGTTTGCTTGCGAGCGCAGGAAGTCGGCCCACGTGGTGGAAGCCCGCTCGGGCACCGGATCAAGACCTTCCCGCTTGAGGATCTCCCACACCGTGGACGGCGCGACCTTGATACCGAGTGTGGCGAGCTCACCATGCACCCGCCGATAGCCCCAGCCGGGGTTCTGTCGCACCAAGCGCAGGATGAGGGCGCGGATGGAGTGGACGGTGGGTGGGCGGCCAGGCCGCTTCGGCCGGCAGGTACGGGCATGACGACGTCGCATCAGATCGCGGTGCCAACGGAGAACCGTGTCCGGACGGATGAGGAGCCGCAGCTGGCGCAGGACCTCGCGCGGCAGCGACGTCAGGAGCGCGGCAAGGAAGGCTCGGTCCTCGGGCGCGAATCTCACTCTCGTGTCGGCGCCGAGTTGGCGTTCAAGGACGGTGATCTGGTGACGCAGAGCAAGTATCTCCACGTCCTTGTCCCGATCGCCCATGGGCAGCAACCGCAGCGCGGCGAACGTGTTCGTGACGGTCAGGTAGGCCAGGCGAAGCAGCACAGCGGATCATCCTGCCGTACGCGCTTCCGTCTCCCGGGTGACCAGAGCTCGCGAACGCCACGCGAAGCCCTCGCAGAGTCATGACCTGGGTGGACGTAATTATCGGCAGGCGCAGCGTTCGCGCTGGCCTGGCAGACCCCGTGACCACGGGCGGGCCCGCTCGCAGGTGGCCGAGCGGCTCATCACTGCCTGGCAGACCATTCGGGCCCAGACCCGTGGGCAAGACGCCCAGCAAACCACTCGGGCGATCGCGAGCACGCTGCGCTTTCATCGCGTGCTGCCCAGCCAGTGGTTCGCAGAGTTCCTCGCCAGGCGAATCAGCGACGGCTGAGCCAAGACGAGCCAATCGGCGCGTGTCCAACGGGGGAGGCAGGCCTCAGCCATGTCCGCGCAACCGCGGATCGATGAACTCGGCGGCCGACCGCCTGCCATCCACTGAGCGGCCGATGGAGATCACACCCACAACCACACGCCCGTACCGGCGACCGTCGGTCTGTGTTGTCAACCTCAGACAAATAGTTTTGCCAATTTCTCGCCGATCTCGATCAGTCCGCTGACGCCTGGCAAGGCCTCTGTTATTCCCTGCCAGAAGAGCTTGAGAACTCCCTTTTCCGGCCTAGGGCGGTCCAGTTCTTCCGTAAGCCGATTGAAGCGCTCGGTCGCCTCCTCGCTGCCGGCCGCCTCGATGATCTCGCTCAACCGCATCAGAGCGGCGGCGGTTTCCTCGCCAGCGAGATCACGGGCAGATCCTACCGACGTCGTCAAGGTGCTTTTGTTTATTCTGTTTTGTATGTTTGCGCCGGCGCCGATATTACTAAAATTATCCCCTTGCACAATCATCTCCTCAATGAATTGGGTTGCCGAATTATCTCGATATTGCACAAGAAGGGCTACTCCCTTCTCTGTCACGGATATGTGCTCGCACCACAAAGTTCGACATGATGCATGGGGGTGCCCGCTATTGTTGCGAGTCAAATGCCGCCGAAAAACAGACTTGTCCGCTTGGGCTGGACGGGTAGGAGGCGTTTTATGATATGGTTCAAGTATAGGCATTTCATCCTCGCGGACATCAATTCGCGGAAGAATAGGCTGGCTCCCTAGTGTCGAACGGGCGTGACGATCTGGATTGTCCTCCGACGTCAAGTAGGGACGGGCGCTGTCAGGAAGATGGGGACTGTGTACCTTCACATAGCCCTGTCGATGTAATCGGAGCGATGTAAATAAGGCCTCGGCGAGCTGCGTCTGGTCATTGCCTGCCACATCCTGTAAACGCACAGGCTGCCCAATCATGCCTGCGCTCTTCCGGTAAAGCTGTGTCAGAAAGTCATCGGTACGGGCGATCAGTTCTTCTTTCGGACACGCGGTTGCCGCGTCACGCGCGCGCATCACCAGTGACCACTTATCGTCAAGCTGACTCGCGATCTCCCTGTACTGCTGCCAATATTCCCTGTCTTGGCGAGCCTCCTCCCGCTCTCTTTCTCGCTTCCGATCCAGTTCCTCACGCTCTCTTTCTCGCTTCCGATCACTTTCCTCCAGTTCATGTTCGCGCAGGAGCCGGTGCCGCTCATGCTCTTCCCTGCGTCTCGCATCCTGCTCGCGCAAGGCTTGGGCGTCCCTCTCCTGCTGTATCGAGGATAGGTAGACTGCATGGGCTTGCCGGGCAGCCTCGAGCGCCCTTCGTTTCTGCAGCACGAGGAGAAACCAGCAGAGGGCCGCGAGAGCGAGAACGGCGACGGAAACCAAGATCCACGCCCAGTGCTTGATGGCCCAGTTCCAGGAGGTGCCGCCGTATTCACGCAGCCATAGGACGACGGCGAGGAGGGCCGACCCCAGAGACGCCAGCACGCGGGTGTCGCCCCTTCTGGACTTCTTCCTTCCACGGACTTCTACGAGGCGCGCGATCAGGGCGGTGAGCACCGCCAGCAGGAACAGCCACAAGATGATGCAGGTCGTGTACGATACTCCGGCCCAAAGGATCGCCGCAGGAATGCTGGCTACGAAGACCACGAAACCAAGGCATCCCCAACCGTCATGCGTCCACGTGCCGATCCCCACTGATGCGATCGTGAGGATCCACAGGCTCGCGATCACTACGAGCATGATGTCGATCAAAGTCACGGCAATGCTCCACATAACGAAGCACAGTGGCTTCGATCCATTAGCCGGAGCGTACCCGGCGTATACTCATTAACATCCTTCTTCGACCGGCGCGCAAGCGCGTTTTAGGATTGGGCGGCGTGGCAAGATTTCCGCCGACCGCATCGGAGGAGATTTTGTACCGGCCCATCCGGGCTCTTCGAACTTGATCGGGGTTTGAGGCCGGCCGGGCTCAGGAGGCTTGAGAGGGCTCGTGGCTCTCGGTGATCCTTCTTGTTGTCGAGGCAAGAAGATCACATCAGAGAAGCCACGAGCATGGTCAACGATACGACGCTGCTGCTGGGTCTGGACGGGGTGGCCGTCACAAAGGTCCTCGCCGCAGGTGACGGAGTGCAGGACGGCCCGGTGGTACACCTGGCCACCTCGGATGAACGGGCCAGATGCTGCCCGCAGTGCGGGGTCGCCGCGGTCCGGATGAAGGAATGGGTGACTACCCGCCCGCGTAACCTGCCGGTCGGCGGGCGGCGGTGTGCGTTGCGCTGGCGTAAGCGTCGCTGGTGCTGTGACCAGGCGTCCTGCCCACGTCAGACGTTTACCGAGCAGGTGCCGCAGATCCCTGCGCGCTCCCGGCCGACCCGGCGATTACGCCAAGCCGCAGGCGCCGCCGTGGGAGATGGCGGGAGAACGGTGATCCAATCAGCGCGAGATCACGGGGTGTCCTGGCCGATCGTCTCGGCGGCGTTCACTGAGCATGCTCATCGGGTGCTGCCCGCCCAGCCCGAGCTCGTCACCGTGCTGGGGATCGATGAAGTCCGCCGCGGCCGGCCGCGCTGGATGCTGGCCGAGGCCACCGGCACGTGGACGACAGCGGTGGATCGCTGGCACACGGGGGCTCGCCCCGAAGTGTGGACACGGGTTGTTATGCGGCGAGCAGCACCTTATCGGTGGTTTGCTGCTCGTAGTCGATAGGGCTGAGGTAGCCGAGGGTGGAGTGTCTCCTTCGGGTGTTGTAGCGGGTGATCCACTTGAAGACGGCCAGGCGGGCCTCACGCGCCGAGGACCAGCGCTTGGCGCCCTGCAGCGTTTCGCGTTTGAGGGTGGCGTTGAACGCCTCTGCCGCGGCGTTGTCGGCGCTGGTGCCGACGGCTCCCATGGACTGGCGCACGCCGAGCTCGGCGCAGACCTTGGCGAACTCGGCCGAGGTGTACTGGGCCCCGTGATCGGCATGGAAGATCGCGCCGTGCAGGCTGCCCCGTGTCGCAGCGGCCGCGCGCAGCGCGTCGCTCACCAGCTCGGTGCGCATGTGATCGGCGATCGACCAGCCCGCCAGCCGGCGTGAGCCCAGGTCCAGGACGGTCGCCAGATACAGGAACCGGCCCTCACCGACGGGCAGGTAGGTGATGTCGCCGACATAGCGCCGGTTCGGGGCCGGCGCGGTGAAGTCCCGCTTGATCAGGTCGGGCACCTTGTGATGCGAGGGTTCCGGAACCGTGGTGCGCACCTTCTTGCGCAGGTGCAGCCCGACGATGCCGAAACGGCGCATCACCCGCGCGACCCGCTTGTGGTTGACCGTGTGGCCCCGGGTGCGCAGCTCGGCGGTGATGCGCGGACTGCCGTAGGTGCCGTCGAACGCGCCGTGGATCTGCTTGATCTCCGCGGCGAGTGCGGCATCGGCCGCGGCCCGCTCCGCCCGGGCCGGCGCGGTCTTGCGCCATCGGTAGAAGCTCGAGCGCGACACCTTCAGGACCCGGCACAGCCGCTTCACGCCGAAGGCGCCCGCGTGGTCGTCGACGAACTCGAAGCGGCTCACTAGTTCGTCTCGCCGGCGAAATATTTGGCCGCCCGGCGCAGGATGTCGCGCTCCATCTCCAGCTCGCGGATCCGTGCCTTGAGCTGGTTGTTCTCCTCTTCCAGCACGTCGTCGGACGATAGCGGGCCCCGCGCCGGCTTCCTCGCCACCCCCCGCTCCTTGGCGCCCGCGGTACCGTCTGCCTGGGCCTGACGCACCCAGTTACGCAGCGTCTCCCGGCTGATCCCCAGGTCCTCAGCCACCGAGGCCAGCGTCCGTCCCGGATCGGATAGATACAACGCGACGGCGTCTGCCTTGAACTCCGGCGGATACGACTTCATCGCCACGTGGAACTCCTTGTCTCCGGATCTCCATCATCCGGTACTCAAGGTGTCCACACATCGGGGGCAGGGCCCGGGTGCACGGTGGGGCAGTGGTTGCGGTACTGGTTGTCGGTGGTGGAGTCGCGGTTGCGGCCGACCACGCACCGGGCCTATCGGGATCACGTGCGGTTGCATCTGGTGCCGTATCTGGGCCGGGTCAAGCTGGCGGAGTTGTCGCGGCGGGACGTGACGCGGATGTTCGTGGCGCTGGGGCGGCGGCGGAATCGGTACGGCCAGCCGATCAGCGCATCCACCTTGGAACGGATCCGGGCGACGCTGCGGGCCGCGCTGAACCACGCGGTGCGTGAGGACTTGATCGCCGTCAATCCGGCGCAGGGCGTCCGGTTGCCTGCGCCGGTGCGGACGCATCCGGTGGTGTGGACGGCTCGTCGGGAGGCGGACTGGCGGCGTGGGGGAGAGCGTCCGGCGGTGGCGGTGTGGACGGTCGAGCAGCTGGCCGCCTTTCTGCGCTTCGCGCGGGAGGATTCGCTGTTCGTGCTGTGGTGGCTGGTGGCCTTGCGCGGGCTGCGGCGCGGGGAGGTCGCCGGGCTGCGCTGGATGGATGTCGATCTGGAGCGGCGTGAGCTCACCATCGCCCATCAGCTGGTGCACACCGATGAGGGGCTGGTCTGGTGTGAGCCGAAGAGCGCGGCCAGCCGGCCGACCTTGGCACTCGATCCGGAGACTGTGCGGCTGTTGCGCCGGCATGAGCGTGTGCAGCGCCGGCTGCCGGGGGAGCGGTGGTCACCGGCCAGCCCGATCTTCACCCTGGAGGGCGGAGCGCCGGTGCAGCCGAGCTATCTCACGCACCGCTTCCACAAGCTGGTGGCCGCGAGCGGGTTGCCGCCGGTGCGGTTGCACGACTTGCGGCACGGAGCTGCGACGTTGGCGTTGGCGTCGGGGACAGAGTTGAAGGTGGTGCAGGGCACGCTGGGGCATGCCAGCATCGTGCTGACCGCCGACACGTACGTCTCGGTACTCCCGCAGCTGTATCACGACAGCGCCCGCGCGACGGCGCGGCTGGTGCTGAAGGCGGTCCGGGCGACCAACCGGAAGATCGGCAAGCCCCGGGAGGCGACGTGACTCACCTGTGGCTCACCATGACTCACGATCAGATGACGCGACTACAGGCCAGGGTAAAGCCGCAGGTCGGCGTGGTAGGGCGGGTGGGACTTGAACCCACGACCCACGGATTATGAGTCCGATGCTCTGACCGGCTGAGCTACCGCCCCTGGATTAAGTTGTGTGACGTGCGGCGGGACGTTGTAAGACCGTGCCGAGCCCCTGCGCATGGTAAGGCTAGAGCATCGGATGCGGTCGTGGCGTCCGGCCGAGCGGGAGACGGGTCTCCGCGGATATCATTCCATGCCCGGCAGGGTTGTTGGAGCCTCGGCCGATCATATTCGGGGTCTTCGCTCCAAGCGGAGTCGTAAGGGATTGATGGGGCGGTAGCGTCTGGGCGTGGCCGTGAGGCTGGTTTACGAGACTCACTCCATCACCGTGGACAACGAGACGGGCATCGTCACCGGGTGGTTACCCGGGGGGCTTTCCGCGCGGGGGCGGGAGCTGGGGGAGCGGCGGAAGGCGGTGGACGTCGTTTACGCCTCCGACCTCCGGCGGGCGGTGCAGACGGCGGAGATCGCCTTTGCGGGCGGTGGCAAGGAGATCAGGCTCGATCGGCGGCTCGGGGAGTGCGACTACGGGATCTACAACGGGCGGCCGGTCAGTGAGGTGGCGGCGTTGCGGAGGCACATCGATACGCCGTGGCCGGGAGGGCAGAGCTATCGGCAGGTTGTGGCGGAGATGGCGGGGTTTCTGCGGGAGGTGATGGACGAGTGGCAGGGGGATCTGGTGCTCGTGGTGTCGCGTTCCGCCAATCGGTGGGCGTTGCAGAATCTGCTGGACGGGACTCCGTTGGAGGAGTTGGTTGACGCGCCGTTCGAGTGGCGGCCGGGGTGGGAGTACAGCATCGCCTGAGGTGGGGGGAGGGTGGGGTGCCCTCCCCGGGGTGGGGGTGTTTCCGGTCCGCGGGGTGGCGGCGGAGTCCGGGAGTCAGAGGGCGGGGTGGAGTCCGGGGCAGATGGTGTTCGGGGTGGGGGCGAGAAGGCGGTGCGGGGGCTTACGGGGCGGTGCCGTAGCCGGGGTTGCGGACCAGCCAGTCTTGGTAGACCGGGCTGCGGCGTACGGCGTCCATGTGGGCCTGCTTGGCCTGTGTCACCACCCAGTCGGCGTCGCGGGCGGTGGGATGGTGGCCGAGGAGTTGGCGCCAGCGCAGCGGTGCGCCGGCGAACGGGACCATGGTCAGGCCCTGGGCGGCCTGGTGGGTGGCCTGGCAGAGTACGACCGCGCGGCCGACCTGGGCGAGGTGGGTGCAGGTTGAGACGTCCGTCTCGTAGATCGTGCCCGGGGTGAATCCCGCCCGCGCGCACGCCGTGGCGAAGCAGTCGGCGAAGCAGCCGTCGCCGGGTGTCACCGCCCACTGCTCGCCGGCGAGGTCGGCGAGCTCCACCTCCTTCTCCTTGGCGGCCGGATGGTCCTCGCCGACCAGGCAGAACACGGGGTCGAGGCTGATCGTCTCCCACATGAGCGCACCGGTGGGGGTGCCGGAGTCGCCGCAGGCGCCGGTCAGTACGTAGTCGAGGCGGCCGAGCTCGACCATGCTGGTCAACTCGTGGGCCGACCACGAGGTGTACGTGCTGACCGCCCCTTCCGCGGCGAGCCGGTCGACCAGGCCGCCCAGTATGGGGCCGTTGGTGGCGCCGATGCGGAATCCGGGGGAGGGGGCGGCGGCGAAACGTACGGCTTCCTCCTGGAGTTCCTGTGCCGCGGGAAGCAGCACTCGCGCCCTGGAGAGCACGAGCTCGCCCAGCCTGGTGGGCCGCGCGCCATGCCTGTCGCGCTCGAACAGCCTGCCGCCGAGCACCCGCTCGATGCGCTTGAGCTGGGCGGTCAGGGCCGGCTGGGCCAGCCCGAGCTGGGATGCGGCCTTGCTCACACTTCCCGCGTCCGCGACCGCACGGACGATCCTGAGGTGCCTGAGCTCGAGGTCCATAAGGGGACGGTAAGGCGGCGATCTCTTACAAACAATGCCCATATGTCAGGAAATGTGACAGATATTGTCGGGGGTCTCTGGGGTAGGGGGAGCCCATGACGACGATGGGAATAGATCCGGCGCAGCTCAGCGACGAGGATCTGGTGCGCGAACTGCGGCAACTGCACGCGACCCGGAGCGACACCTTCTTCCACGGGTCGGACGACGCTCTGGCGATGCACACGTCCCGCATGAACGAACTGGAGTCCGAATACCTCAGCCGCAACCCGGACCGTGAGGTCGACCCGAACCGGCTGAGGGAGGGGGCGAGACAGCGATCATGACCGAGAGCCACGATGTGCAGGCTCTGTCGGACGTCGACATCTACGTCTACGAGGCGGTGGCGTCTCTGGCGGTGGAGCACGGCATGGCGGTACCGGCCGCGCTGGTGCGGGCGTCCGGGCTGACCGAGGAGCAGGTGCGCGAGAGCCTCAAGCACCTGATCGAGCATGGGTACGTGGTGCCCAGGCAGGACGGGTACGCCCTCGGGGCCCACACGTTCGAGGTGGAGTACTGAGGCGTCCTCGGGCGTCGCCGGGCGTTGCCTGGCGTCCCCGGCCTGTGCCGCATGAGCGCCCCACGTGCGTGCCGATGCCTGCGAAAGAACGGGTGAAGGAGCTGGTCAGGGTCGGTGCCATTGAGGTGGCGGCCAGGGCCGGCCCTGGCCGCGGCAGGGGCGGTCAGAGGCGTCTCACTCGGGCCCAGGCCACGAAGGCGCCCCCGAAGACGGCCATGGCGAGGCCGGTCCACAGGTTGATCGCGCTCCCGAGCGCCCCGGCGACGACGAGGATCACGCCGTACACCAGGAACAACCCACCGATCACCATCCGGATGTCACTCACAGAATCACCCCGTACATCACAACGGCCAAGATGAGGGCGCCCGTGCCGAGCAGCACCGGCGAGCGGTACCAGCGCGCGTCGCCTGCCAGCGCGTCGTCCTCCAGGTCGGTGGCGTTGAGCCCGTAGACGAGCCCGCGCAGCTCCTCGGCGGGCTTGGGCGTGGTGACCAGCGTGACCGCCACCGACACGATCACGTCCACGACGAACGCCAGGCCCGCGCCCCAGAAGCTGGCGTTCAGCTCGGTGCCGAAGTCCACGATCCCGGCCTTGAACGCGATGTACGACGCGAAGGCCGCCAGCGTGCCGGCGAGCAGCCCCCAGAAGCCGGCCCACGGCGTCATCCGCCGCCAGAAGAGACCGACGATGAACGTCGCGAAGAGCGGCGCGTTGAAGAACGAGAAGAGGGCCTGCAGGTAGTTCATGATGTTGGAGTAGCCGGCCGCGATGAACGCCGTCCCGACGCCCAGCGCCACGCCCGCGACGGTCGCGATCCGGCCCACCCGCAAGTAGTAGCCGTCGTCGCGGTCCGGCCGCAGGTGCGCCTGCCAGATGTCGTTGGTGAAGACCGTGTTGAACCCGCTGATGTTGGCCGCCATCCCCGCCATGAAGGAGGCCAGCAGCCCGGTCACCGCGACCCCGAGCACGCCGTTCGGCAGCAGGTCCCGCATGAGCAGCGGGATCGCGTTGTTGTACGGCTGCTCCTGCCCCCAGCCGCTGAACAGCACCAGCGCGATCATCCCCGGCAGCACCGTCACCAGCGGGATGAACAGCTTCGGGTACGCGGCGATGATCGGCGTGAGCCGGGCCGCGTTCGTGTTCTTGGCCGACAGTGCCCGCTGCACCTCGGCGAAGTTCGTGGTCCAGTACCCGAAGGACAGCACGAACCCGAGGCCGAACACGATCCCGATCCAGTGCGCGTGCATCGGGTTGTCGCCCGCCGTGCCCGCCCACGTGTGCAGGCCGCCCTCGCCGAGCGTGCTCTGCCGTACCTTGTCCGCCAGCCCCGAGAAGCCGCCCACCTTGATCAGCCCGAGCACGGTCAGCGGGATCAGCCCGGCGAGGATCACGAAGAACTGCAGCACCTCGTTGTAGATCGCGGAGGAGAGCCCGCCGAGCGTGATGTACGCCAGCACGATCACCGCCGAGACCACCACCGAGACCGGCAGCGGCCAGCCCAGCAGCGCCTCCATGACCAGGGCGAGGGCGTAGAGGTTCACGCCCGCGATGAGGATCTGCGCGACCGCGAACGTGAGCGCGTTCAGCAGCTGCGTGGCGCCGTTGAAGCGCCTGCGCAGGAACTCGGGGACGCTGCGGACCTTGGAGCGGTAGTAGAAGGGCATCATCACGATACCGAGGAAGACCATGGCGGGCACGGCGCCGATCCAGTAGTAGTGCACGGTCATGGCGCCGTACTGCACGCCGTTGGCCGCCATGCCGAGGATCTCGATCGCGCCCAGGTTGGCCGAGACGAACGCCAGCCCGGTGATCCACGCGGGCAGGCCGCGCCCGGCCAGGAAGAAGTCGAGGCTGGAGCTGATCCGTTTGCGCGCCGCTAACCCGATGGCGAGCACCGTGGCGAAGTAGATCGCGATGAGGACGTAGTCGAGGAGGTTCACGTCGAGACGCACGGCAAGCCCGCTACCCCGGAAACACGCCATATCACGCGGGCCGCGCCGCCTGGGGCGGAGCGCCGAACGCGGATACTGTCAGGGAGTGAACGTCGCCGATCTCAGCCCGGCACAGGCGCGGGAGCGCTTCCGCGCCGGCGAGCGCGTGCCCACGGCGGGGTGGTGCCGGGGGTGGACGCAGGCCAACCTGATCGCGGTGCCCCGGCGGCTGCGCTACGAGCTGCTGCTGTTCGCCCACCTCAACCCGCAGGCGTGCCCCGTGCTGGACGTGGGGGAGCCGGGCGCCTGGTCCACGCCGCTGTTCCCCGGCGACCTCCGTACCGACCTGCCCGGATACCGGCTCTACCGCGACGGCGAGCCGGTCGCGGACCTCGGCGACGTGGTGGAGCGGTGGCGGGACGACCTGGTGCCGTTCCTCATCGGGTGCAGCTTCACCTTCGAGCGGGCGCTGCTCGCGGCCGGGGTGCCGGTGCGGCATCTGGAGCTGGGGACGAATGTGCCGATGTACGTCACGGACGTGGCCTGCGAGGCGGCCGGGAGCCTGTCGGGGCCGCTGGTCGTGTCGATGCGGCCGGTGCCGGACGAGCTGGTGAAGACGGCGATCGAGGTGAGCGGGCAGTACCCGATGGTGCACGGGGCGCCGGTGCACGTCGGCGACCCTGCGGGGATCGGGATCCGCGACCTGGCCCGGCCGGACTTCGGCGATGCGGTCGAGGTGCGGGAGGGGGAGGTGCCGCTGTTCTGGGCGTGCGGGGTGACGCCGCAGGCGGCGGTCATGGCCAGCGGCGTCGAGTACGCGATCGGCCACCTGCCGGGGCACATGGCGATCCTGGACGCCCGCGACGACGACTACCGCGTGCCGTCCTGACCGTCGTGCCGTGAAGGTGCCCGTACGCGGATTTGCGTACGCGGGTGCCTCGTCTCGGCGGACGACCCCGGGCGCCGCCCAGGTCAGACTCCTTGACCATGCTGACCGTCTTGACCAGGGCGTTCCGGGTGCCGGAGCTGCGTAAGAAGTTGCTGTTCACGCTGGGGCTCATCGCGTTGTTCCGCCTGGGGCAGCTCATGCCCTCCCCGGGGGTGGACGTGGTGGCCGTACGGGAGTGCGTGGGGTCGGCCAAGGGTGGCCTGTTCGACATGGTGCAGATGCTCAGCGGGGGCGCGATGCTGCAGCTGTCGGTGTTCGCGCTGGGCGTCATGCCGTACATCACGGCCAGCATCATCATGCAGCTCTTCGCCGTGCTGGTGCCCCGGCTGGAGGCCCTCAGGAAGGAAGGGCAGCGGGGCCAGGCGAAGATCACCCAGTACACGCGCTACCTGACCGTCGGGCTCGCCGTGCTGAACGCCGGGACGATCGTCGCGCTCGCCCGCTCCCGGCAGCTGCTGCCCGGGTGCGCGAAGCCGCTGCTGCGTGACGAGGGGCTGCTGCCCGTGACCGTGATCGTGCTGACCATGGTGGCCGGGGCCTGCGTGGTCATGTGGCTCGGCGAGCTGGTCACGGACCGGGGCATCGGGAACGGCATGTCCATCCTGATGTTCACGCAGGTCGTGGCCGTCTTCCCGGGATACATGGCGAAGATCTTCGTGATGAGCCCGGTGAGTTTCGTGGTGATGACGGCGGCCGGGCTGTGCCTGGTGGCGGCCGTGGTGTTCGTGGAGCAGGCGCAGCGGCGGATCCCCGTGCAGTACGCGAAGCGGATGGTGGGGCGGCGGATGTACGGGGGCGGCAACACCTACATCCCGCTGAAGGTGAACCAGGCGGGGATCGTGCCGGTGATCTTCACCTCCTCGCTGCTGTACCTGCCGACGCTGGCGGCGCCGCTGCTGGGGGACTCGGCGCGGACGTGGGTGGAGCTCAACCTGACCTCGGGGACGCATCCGCTCTACATGAGCGTGTACGTGCTGCTCATCGTCGCCTTCGCGTACTTCTACGTGTCGATCACCTTCAATCCCGTGGAGGTGGCGGACAACATGCGGCGCTACGGGGGCTTCGTCCCCGGGATCCGGCCGGGCGGGCCCACGGCGCGCTACCTGGCGTACGTGCTCTCCCGGCTGACCGCGCCCGGGGCGCTCTACCTTGGGGTGCTGGCGCTGGTGCCGCTGGTGGCGTTCGCGATCCTGCGGGATCCGGGTACGCAGCAGAACTTCCCGTTCGGCGGGACGAGCGTGCTGATCATGGTCGGCGTCGGGCTGGACACCGTCAAGCAGATCGAGTCCCAGCTCCAGCAGCGCAACTACGAGGGTTTCCTGCGGTGAGTCAGACGCTGAGCCCGGCTCGCATGGCGAAGACCACGAGCTGGGCCCGGTCCCTGGCGCGCAGTTTGACCATGGCGCGGCTGACGTGGGTGCGGACGGTGTCGGGGCTGATCACCAGCTCCTTGGCGATCTCCTCGTTCGACCGGCCGGTGGCCACCCACGCCACCAGCTCCCGCTCGCGGGGCGTGAGCGTCTCCAGCCCTTCGACCGGCTCGGTGCCGTGCCGCCCGAACCTTCCGATGACCTTCTTGGTGATCGCCGGTGACAGCAGCGCCTCTCCGGCGGCCACCACGCGTACGGCGTTGACCAGCTCCTCGGGGGCGCTGTCCTTGAGCAGGAAGCCGCTGGCGCCGGCCTGGAGGGCGGCGAAGACGTACTCGTCGACGGCGAAGGTCGTCACCACGACGATCCTGGTGGCGCGGAGCTCGGGGTCGTCGGCGATGGCCCGCAGCACGGCCAGCCCGTCCATGCCGGGCATGCGGATGTCGAGCAGCAGGACGTCGGGGCGGGTGCGGCGGATCAGCGCGAGCGCGGCGGCGCCGTCGGCGGCCTCGCCGACGCACTCCATCCCGGGCGCGCGCTCCAGCAGGGCCCGCAGCCCCATCCGCACGACCGCCTGATCGTCGGCGACGGCCACCCTGACCACACCCTCCGGCGACGCCGCACCGCCCAGGGCGGTCGCGTCGTGCGAGGGGGTGGCGCTGTGCGGGGCGGTCGCGTCGTGCGAGGGGGTGGCGCTGTGCGGGGCGGTCGCGTCGTGCGAGGGGGTGGCGCCGTCCGAAGGGATCGTGCCGTGCGGGGAAGTCACGCCGTCCGGGGAGGGCGCCCGGTTCGGGGTGGGTGTGCGGTCGGGAGTGGTCACGCGGAGGTCCGGGGGAAGCGGGCGGTCACCTGGAAGCCGCCGCCCTCGCGCGGTCCGGCGGCGAGGTGGCCGCCCGCTTCGGTGACCCTGGCGCGCATCCCGGCCAGCCCGCGCCCTTCACCCGCGCCCGTACGGCCCACGCCCCGATCGGCCACCTCCACCACGAACTCGCCCCGACCCTCGCCCACTCGCACGAGCACCCTGGTGGGCCCCGCGTGGTGCAGGACGTTGGTCAGCGACTCGCGCACCACCCCGTAGACGGCGGCCTGGAGGTGGGCGGGCACGGCGAGGTCGGCGGGCTCGACGTCCACCGGCAGGCCCGCCGCCCGCACGCCGTCGATCAGCCCGGCGAGATCGGCCCTGGGCGGGTCGATGCCGTCGAGCGCCGCCCGCAGTTGGGCGAGCGCCGTCGTGCTGGTCTCCCTGATCGCCCGCAGCGAGGCGCGCGCCTGCTCGGGGTCGTCGTCCAGGGTCACGAGCGCGATCCCGGCCTGCATGGCGATGGCCGCCAGCCCGTGCCCGGCCGCGTCGTGCACCTCGCCGGCGATCCTGGCCCGCTCGGCCGCCAGCACGTCGGGCCCGGCGCCGTCGGTGGAACGCACCGTGGTGAGCCGGTGCGGCTGGGCGGCGGGGATGCCCCACGCCGCCGGCTCGGCACGCACGGACTCGGCGAAAAGCGACGTCGGCTCGGCGAAAAGCGACGTCGGCTCGGCGCGCACGGACTCGGCGGCGAACGACGGCAGCTCGGCGCGTACGGACTCCGCGGCGAATGACGGTGGCTCGGCGAGTACGGACCCGGCGGCAAACGGCGGTGGCTCGGTGTCCGCGGCGGCCGCAGCGGCCGCGGCGCGGGCCTGGGCGAGGCCGCTGAACGACCAGGGGACGGCCAGCCACCCCGCCCACGCCAGCATGATCACGACGGGGACGTCGCCGAACCGGCTGAGGCGTGACAGGGCGGCGAGCGGCCGGCGCAGGCGGCCGGCCCTGTGCGTCTGCTCCGTCACCATCCCCACCCGGCCAAGGCTCGTGTTGCCCCGATCCTAGCGAGCTTTCACAGGTTCCGGGTCTGGCGCGGGCCGTCCAGCCCCCACGAGGTGATCTTCTTCGGGGTGATCCTGATGATCTCCCTCGAGAAGTACGGCACGGGCGGGTCGACGTCGGTCAGCGCCTCCGCCGTGCCCCTGATCTCGATGCCGCGCACCACCCACGGATCGACCGAGGCCAGGTCGTCCACGACGAAGGCGACGGTGCTGCCCTTCTGGACGTTCCTGAACTTCTTGGATGCGCCCATGGCGTGCCCGCCGATCGTGATCGTGCCGGTCCCGGCGTCGACGAAGAAATTGACCGGGTTGTTCTGCACCTGGCCGCCGGGCGAGACGGAGGCCAGACGGCCGAGGTGCTGCGAGGACAGGTAGTCGAGTTCCGCTGATGTGAAGGTCATGCAGGCGAGTCTGCAACCTTGACATTGGTTGGGGTCAAGTCATTCCGTCTGTGAGCCAGCGCACCGGGTTCGCGGTGGTGATGAGGCCGATCGTGTCCTCCCCGACGCCCGCCTCGCGCAGGCGCGGCAGCAGGGCGTGGAAGAGGTGGGCGTAGCCGGGCCCGTCGTACTTGCGCAGCTGCGCCACCCGGCTCAGCCCCGTGCTGATCAGCAGGCGTTCGGCGTGGCCGTCCTCGATGAGGCCGAGCGCGATCCTGGCCGCCTGGTCGGGGCCCAGTCCGAGCACGCCCAGGCTCACGTACGCGCCCGCCTCGGCGATCTTCCTGGCGGCGCCCAGGTCGTTGCCCGCGTAGCCGACGGCCACCCGGGAGCCGGGCAGGCCCTGGCCGAGCAGGATCTCCAGGAGTGCGGGGGCGTGCGCGCCGTGCGTGGCGACGGGCAGGCGCGACTTCAGCGAGGCGCGGGCGGCGGCGACCAGGCAGCGCTCCTCGCGCGGCGTCGGCTCGGCGCCCCAGGTGCCGACCTCGCCGATCACGCCGGGGAAGACGCCCATGTCGTCCACGCCGCTGAGAATCTCGTCCATGAGGCGGGCGGTGAGCGTGTCCACGTCCGCGTCGCCGACGTTCGTGAACGGCTCGGCGAACAGGCCGGTCGAGGCGATCACCGGCACCCGGCTGCCGGCCGCCATGCGGGCCAGGGCGGCGGCGTCGCGGCCCATGCCCACGCAGGTCAGGTCGACCACCAGGCCGAGGCCGTCGGCCTGGCGCAGCTCGCGGAGCTCGGCGGTGACGGCCTGCTCCTCGTCGAGCCACCGGTGCGGGTCCGAGTCGATGCCGACGGCCCAGCGCATGTCGGTACGCAGGTGCTCGTGCGGGAGTACGGGGCCGGTGATGGCCGCGGCGCGTACAGGGCCGGTGACGGTACGAAGCAAGACCTCGGGCATAGCAGACATTAACCGATGTTTGCCGGAAGTAGTCTGTTATGGCAGGAAATTTTGCCGTCCGGAGGGTTTCGGGCTCTGCTAGTCGCCTGCAAGTCGGCACCTAGTGAGGGCCCGTATCCTGGGTGGCACACCGACTGCCGGGGGGGAATTGTGCAGGTTCAGAACTCCGACACCGGCGACGCCGACCTGCTCAAGGGTGACGCCGCCGAGCATTCCGGCATGCCGGAGCGCCGTACGGGCCTTCACGGGTGGCTGGACGGGATCAGGTCCACGCGCACGGGCGCGCTCACGCTGAAGATCGTGTTCGGCGTGATCGGGACCCTGATGGTGGTGGCCGGGTTGATCATGGTGCCCTTCCCCGGGCCGGGGTGGGCGGTCGTGTTCGCGGGGCTGGCGGTGCTGGCCGTGGAGTTCCACTGGGCCCGCAGGGTGCTGGAGTTCGGCAAGCGCACGCTGCACGCCTGGATGGAGTGGTACAAGAAGCAGGGCTGGCTGGTGCGCGTCGTCGTGCTCGTCGTCACGGTGGCCGCCGCCGCGGTGATCGTCTACTTCGGCCTGCGTACGCTGGGCTTCGACGCGATCGCGTTCGTCCGGGGTCACATCTAGACGTCCGGGGGTCACATATAGATCGGTCCGGTATACCGGACCGATATTCCGCGCTTCCCCGCCTATTCTGCGGGCGTGATCGCCAAAATCGCCATCGCGCTGTCCTTGACGCTCTCCGGCCACGCGCTCGCCGGGTCCACGGGTACCGCCGCCCGGGCGGACGTCGTCCTCCCCGGCACCGGGGGTGTGAAATATCGCGAAACGACGGGTGATCCGGTACGCCTGACCGCCTACGGCCTCGGCACCAAGCGCACCTACCTCAGGTCCGCGACCGGGAGCACGTTCACCTGGCAGCAGGCGCTGTCCGAAGTGTCCGTCGCGCCCGGCGGCCGGCTGACGGCAGGCGTGCCGAGGGCGTACCGGTCGGGCTACGACTCCCTGATCGTCACCGACCGCACCACGGGCGCCGGCAACCGGATCCGCACCGTCAAGAAGCCCTTGACGGCTTCCTACGCCTCCTGGTCCCGCGACGGGAGACGGGTCGCGCTCACGGTCGAGCAGAAGACCGGCGGCACGTGGCGAGTGATCGGCTACACCGTCGTGGACGTGGCCGCCAGGACCGCGCGCACGGTCAGGGTCACCGGCCTGAGCGCGAAGGCGGGCTTCTGGTGGAGCCCCGACGGCAACCTCGTCTCCAGGTACGGCACCGGCCTGCGCGTCTACCGGGCCGTGGACGGCGCGGTCCTGCGCACCTACGCCGGCGTCGGCCTGCCGACCGGCCCCGAGGACTCCTTCTCGCCCTCGGGAACCCGCCTGACCACCTGGTGCCCGTCACGCTTCAAGGAACAGCTCTGCCTGGTCGACCCGGCCACCGGCAAGATCGCCCAGCGGGTGGACGCCCGGCCGGAGGCGCTGTTCGGCTGGTGGGACGACAGCCACGTCATCGCCGTCGTGGCGCGCGGCACCGCCTACCGGCTGGTGGTGCTGGACCTGACCGGCAGGACGACGCGCGTGCTCGCGGAGCTGCCCCGTACGGCGTGGGCCGCGGACCTCTGGCTCTCCTTCACCCGCGGGTCATAGATAGAGGCCGGTGCCGTGGTCGGTCTCCTGGGTGGCCACCGCGTGCAGGTCGCGCTCGCGCATCACCAGGTAGACCTGCGCGTGCACCTCGACTTCGAACTGGTCTTCGGGGTTGAAGAGCACCTTGTCGCCGACCTTGACCGAGCGTACGTTCGTGCCGACGCCGCACACCTCGCCCCAGGCCAGCCGGTTGGCCATCTTGACCGTCGCGGGGATGACGATCCCAGAGCCGCTGCGCCGCTCCTCGGCCTCCGGCTCCAGCTTGATCATGACCCGGTCGTGCAGCATCTGAATTTCGAACTTGGGCTCTACCACAGCCCACAGTTTACGAGCCACGACACCCGCCAGACTCCGGAAGTCGCGATCACGGCAGCCTGAGCTCGGCGAACACGGGCCGGTGGTCGGTGTGCCCCAGCGCCAGCACCTCGAAGTCCCGCACCGCCATCCGCGAATCCGCCAGCACGTGGTCGATCGGCACGCCGGGGACGTTCGCCTTCGAGCCCTCCTGCGGCCAGGTCGGCACGAACCCCCGTCCCATGACGTCGGCCGCGTCCCGGTAGCCGCTCGACAGCAGCTCCCGGACAGGCAGGTGGTCGAGTGTAGCGTTGAAGTCGCCGGCCAGCACCCGCAGCTCCTTGCCCGCTCGCGGCAGCGCCGCCAGGCCCGCCTGCCAGCACGGCTGCCGCCCGATCCGCTTCGGCGCGCACGGGTGCACGGACACGATCTCCACCCGCGCCCCGCCGGGATGCGTGAGCCAGGCCCTGGCCTGCCCGAACCCGCCGTACTTGATCGTCTCACCGGCCTTCAGCGGGTGCCGGGCGTACACGGCCGACCCGCCGACTCCCTCCAGCGGGCGGGTGACGGCGTACGGCAGCACCTTGCGCACCCCCGCCTCGTTCAGCCGCCGCATGGCCTCCGGCGTGAACTCCTGCAACGTCAGCACGTCCGGCCGCAGACCGGTGACCAGCGCCATCAGCTGCTCTGTGTCCGCCCGCCCCACGAGCAGATTCGCCGAGAGCACCCGCAGCGTGGGCCCGGTGGCCTTGGGGTTGCCGTCGGCCAGCGCGCGGGGGAGCATGACGGGCATCAGCGCCAGCGCCGAGACGAGCGCGACCGTTCCGGCCGCCCACCGCCTCAGCAGGCAGGCCAGCACCAGGACCACCACCGTCGCGAGTGCCGCGTACGGCGTGTACGCCACCACCGGCACCCACGGCCAGTCCGGTTCGAACCCGCTCAACCGCACCGCCGCCCACCCCGCGAACGGCACCACCACGATCCAGCTCACCCATGTCCGCACACCCCTGTATCGCCACAAAGCGTGATCCAGGTTCATGAGTAAGGTGTGCACCATGCGCGACGTGGAGGCCGGCGTCCTGAACGCCATCGACGAGGCCGAGACCGTGAACCTGCTGGCCGAGACCGTCGGCGTCCCGAGCGTGACCGGCACCGACGCCGAGTCGGAGCTGCAGCACCGCTTCGCCCGCCTGCTCACCGAGGCCGGCATGGACGTGGACGTCTGGAAGCTCGACCTCGCCGGCCTGGCCGCCCGCCCCGGCTTCCCCGGCACCGAGGCGCCCAGGAGCGAGGGGTACGGCGTCGTGGCCGTCACCGAGGGCGAAGGGCCGCCCGCGCTGGCGCTCCAGGGCCACGTGGACGTCGTCCCGACCGGCGACCTGGCCAAGTGGGAGGGGCACGACCCGTTCGCCGCCCGGATCAGCGGCGACGTGCTGCACGGCAGGGGCGCCTGCGACATGAAGGCGGGCCTGGTCGCGAACCTGGCCGTGGCGCGGGCGATCAGGAAGGCCGGGGTCAGGCTGGCCAGGCCGCTGGCCGTGCACTGCGTGATCAGCGAGGAGGACGGCGGGCTCGGCGCGTTCGCCACGCTCGCCCGGGGGCACACGGCGCAGGCCGCGGTCATCACCGAGCCCACCAGCGGCGCGGTCATCACGGCCAACGCGGGCGCGCTGACGTTCCGGCTGGAGATCGCCGGGCGGGCCGCCCACGGGGCCACGCGGCACGAGGGAGTCAGCGCGGTCGAGGCGTTCTGGCCGGTGTTCCAGGCGATCAGGCGGCTGGAGGCCGAGCGCAACCGGGACGTCCCCGACCTTTTCCGGGGTGGCGGGGCGCCGTACCCGATCGAGGTCGGCACCGTGCGCGCGGGCGACTGGGCCAGCACCGTGCCCGACCTGCTGGTCGCCGAGGGGCGGCTCGGGGTGCGGCTGGACGAGGACCCGGCGGCGGCGCGGGCCGCGTTCGAGGAGGCGGTCGCGGACGTCGCCGACCCCTGGCTGCGCGCGAACCCGCCGGTGGTGACGTGGCCCGGCGGCCAGTTCGCCAGCGGCCGGCTGCCCGCCGGGCACGCGCTGCTGGACGAGGTCGGCCGGGCGGTCGCCGACGTCACGGGCGCGCGGCCCGCCGAGGCGGCGGCGCCGTACGGGAGCGACCTGCGGCTGTACGCGGCCGGCGGGATCCCGACCCTGCACTACGGCCCCGGGGACGTGCGGTACGCGCACGCCCCCAGGGAGCAGGTCGAGCTGAGGGAGCTGCGCGAGGTCACGCGGGCACTGGCGCTGCTCGTCGTGCGCCGCTGCGGAGCACTCTGAGCAGGGTGCCGGGGCGACGGCGGCGGGGCGGCGGTGCGTTCCGGCGGGCAGTGGAAATGGACTAGAGTCCGAATCATGTCGGAGTCCCTGGAACTTCTGGTCGGACAGCCGGTGAAAGAGCGGGCCGACGCGGCGCGCAACCGGGAGAAGGTGCTGGCCGCGGCCGCCCGGCTGTTCGCGGAGAAGGGCGTGGAGGCGGTCTCGATGGACGCCGTCGCCGCGGCGGCCGGGGTGGGCAAGGGCACGCTCTTCCGGCGCTTCGGCGACAAGTCGGGGCTCGCCGTGGCGCTCCTGGACGCTCGCGAGCGCGACCTGCAGCAGCGCATCCTGTCCGGCCCGCCGCCCCTCGGGCCCGGCGCCCCCGCGCCCGAGCGCCTGGCCGCGTTCGTGGCCGCCTACCTCGACTACCTCTTCGCCCACCTGGACCTGGTCCGCATGTCGGAGACCGCCAGCCCCGGGGCCCGCTACCGGATCGGGGCCTACCGCTTCTGGCACCGGCACGTGGCGATCCTGCTGGCCGAGTCCCGCCCGGGCTGCGACGCCGACCCGCTGTCCCACGCGCTGCTGGCCGCGATGGGCGCGGAGGCGGCCGCGGCCCTGAAGGACGCCTACGGCCCGGACCGTGCGGTCAGGGCCATCACCACCCTGGCCACCGCCCTTTGACCACCGGCGGGTCAGGCCGAGGTGGAGACGCGGCGGCGGGCCTCGGGGACGATGAGCGGGGTGCCGGACTGCGGGTCCGGGATGATCTCGCAGCGCAGGTCGAACACCCGGCGCACCAGCTCAGGCGTGACGATCTCCGTCGGATCCCCCGCCGCGACGATCTCGCCGGCCCGCATGACGATCAGGTGGGTCGCGTACCGGCAGGCCTGGTTGAGGTCGTGCAGGACGGCCACCATGGTGCGCCCGGCCTCGTGCAGGTCGGCGCAGAGGTCCAGCACCTCGATCTGGTGGGAGATGTCCAGGAACGTGGTGGGCTCGTCCAGCAGCAGGATCGGCGTCTCCTGGGCCAGCGCCATGGCCAGCCACACCCGTTGCCGCTGCCCGCCCGACAGCTCGTCCACGATCCGGTCGGCCAGCTCCGCCACGTCGGTGGCGCGCATGGCCTCGGACACCGCCGCCTCGTCGGCGCGCGACCACTGCCGCATGAGCCGCTGGTGCGGGTAGCGGCCGCGGGCCACCAGGTCGGCCACGGTGATCCCGTCCGGCACGACCGAGCTCTGCGGGAGCAGGCCCAGCCGCCGCGCCACCTCCTTCGACGGCAGCGACGTGATCACGCTCCCGTCCAGGTGGACGGCGCCGGACTTCGGCTTGAGCATCCGGGCCAGGGCGCGCAGCAGCGTGGACTTGCCGCAGGCGTTCGGGCCGATGATCACGGTGAAGGACTCGTCGGGGATCGCCACGCTCAGGTCGGTCGCCACGACCCGCTGGTCGTAGGCGAGGGTGAGCTCAGTACCTGACAAGCGGGCCATCAGTGGCGGTCCTTTCTCAGGAGCAGGACGAGGTACGTGCCGCCGATCGCGGCGGTCAGCACGCCGACGGGCAGCTGGGTGGGGGCCAGGACGCGCTGGGCGGCCAGGTCGGCGGCGGTCAGCAGGACGGCGCCCATGAGCGCCGAGGCCCCCATCGTCACCCCGGCCGAACGCGTGAGCCGCCGGGCGAGCTGCGGCGCGGCGAGCGCGACGAAGACGACGGGCCCCGCGGCGGCCGTGGCCACCCCGGACAGCAGCACGCCGGCCGTGATCGCCACCGCGCGGACGGCCTCCACCCGGATCCCCATGGCCTTGGCCGCGTCGTCGCCCATCTCGATCATGCGCATCGGGCGCGCCACGAACGCGCACACCGGCAGCAGCACGGCCAGCGCCAGCGCCACGGGGATCGCGTGGTCCCATCCGCGCCCGCTCAGGCTGCCGGTGAGCCAGGCGCCCGCGGTGGCCGCGTCGTTGATGTTCGCCCTGGTCAGCAGGTACGAGTTGACCGCCAGCAGCAGCGCGTTCGCCCCGATGCCGACCAGGACCAGCCGGTAGCCCTGCACGCCGCCGCGGAAGGCCAGCGCGTACACGAGCACGGCCGTGGCCACGCACCCGGCCAGCGCGCCACCGGCGATCGACATCGCCGAGCCGCCCGCCACGACGGCGATGATGCCGCCCGTGGAGGCGCCGGCGGTGAAGCCGATGAAGTCGGGGCTGCCCAGGGGGTTCCTGGTGAGGCTCTGGAAGATCGCGCCGCTCAGCCCGAACGCCGCGCCCACCAGCAGCCCGGTCACCACGCGAGGGGCGCGGAGCTTGTTGACGATCAGCTCGGCGACCGGCGTGCCCTGGCCGAAGAGCGCGGAGACGATGTCGGGTACGGGCACCGTGAACTCGCCCGTCGAGATGGCCGCCACGGTCACCGCGCAGGCGACCACGACGAGGACCGCGCCGGCGAGCAGGGCGCGGGGCGCGAGCCGTACGGACCAGGGGCCGACGCGGATGGTCACAGCGCCGCCACCCGCCTCCGCCGGGCCAGCAGGATGAAGATCGGCGCGCCGATCACCGCCCACACGATCCCCACCTGCACCTCTCCGGGCCGGGCGATGACCCGGCCCACCACGTCGGCCGCCAGCAGCAGCACCGGCGCCGCCAGCGCCGAGTAGGGGAGCACCCACCGCTGGTCGGGCCCCACCACCGCGCGCACGGCGTGCGGCACGATGAGCCCCACGAACCACAGCGGCCCGGCGGCGGCGGTGGCCGCGCCGCACAGCAGCGTGACGGCCACCCCGGTCAGGACCCTGGTACGGTTCACGGCCACGCCGAGCGCCCTGCCCGCGTCGTCGCCGAGGGCGAGCAGGTTGAGCGGCCTGGCCAGCAGCAGCCCGAGCACCAGCCCGGCCACCATGAACGGCGCCAGCCGCACCAGGGTGTCGGCCGTCTGCCCGGCCAGCGACCCGGTCAGCCAGAACCGCATCCGGTCGAACGTCTGCGCGTCCATGCGCAGGATGGCCGAGGCCACGGCCGTGCACACCATGCCGAAGGCCACGCCGGCGAGCGCGAGGCGTACCGGGCTGGAGCCCGAGCGGCCCGCGGAGGCCAGGGCGTAGACGGCGGCGGAGGCCAGCGCGGCGCCGCCGAACGCGAACCAGACGTAGACCGCCGGATCGGACAGCCCGAACAGGCCGAGCGCCAGCGTCACGCCGAGCGCGGCCCCCTCGTTGATGCCCAGCAGGCCGGGGTCGGCCAGCGGGTTGCGGGTCAGGCTCTGCATGAGCGCCCCAGCCAGGCCGAGCGTCGCGCCGACGCCGATGCCCAGCAGCGTGCGCGGGATGCGCAGCTCGCGGATGACCGTGTGGTCGTTGGAGCCGTCCGGGGCGAGGAAGGCGTCGATCACCGTCGAGAACGACACCGGCCGCGCCCCGAGCGCCACGCTCGCCATCGCCACGAGCGCCAGCACGGCCACCGTGACGACGAGCCCGGTGACGAGCGTGAGGGCCCTGGGAGTGCCACGGCCGGTGGCGGGCGGATCGTCCTCCACGGTCTTGACCGTGTCTTCAGCCGGGCGCACCCGCCCCCCTCTCATCGTGGTCAAACTTAGGCAAGGCTAATCTAAACTCCCTGTAATCAGGCAAGCCTAACCTTAGGAGATGACATGTCGGGACCGGTTCTGCCGCGCAGGGGATTTCTGGCGTCCGCCGCGGGCCTCGCGGCAGCCCTGACACTGGCGGCGTGCGGCGGCGAGCCGGCCACCGGCGGGTCCGCCCCCGCCGCCACCACGTCGGGCGCCGTCCAAGGCTGGACGTTCACCGACGACCGCGGCAAGAAGGTCGAGCAGCCCAGGACCCCGTCCAGGATCGTCGCCCAGGTCGGCGCCGCCGCCGCCCTGTGGGACTTCGGCGTGCGCCCCATCGCCGTCTTCGGCCCGCACAAGCTCAAGGACGGCTCCAAGGACCCGCAGGTCGGCAACGTCGACATCACCAAGGTCCAGGGCCTCGGCAACGTGTGGGACGAGTTCAACGTGGAGCAGTACATCGCGCTCCAGCCCGACCTCCTGGTCAGCAGCATGTACGTCAAGGGCACCCTCTGGTACGTGCCCGAGAAGTCGAAGGACACCATCGAGCAGGTCGCCCCGACCGCGGGCATCATGCTGACCGGCCGCAGCGCCACCCAGGTGATCGGCAAGTACGAGGAGCTGGCCAGGTCACTCGGCGCCGGCATGCAAGGCGTGCCCGAGGCCAAGGCCCGCATGGAGGCCGCCACCAAGGAGCTCGCCCAGTTCAAGGACCTCAAGATCCTCATGATGTCCGGCGGCCCCGACGCGATGTGGGTGGTCAATCCGCCGGAGTACCCGGACATCGTGCACCTGATGGACGCGGGCCTCGACGTCGTCAAGCCCGCGAAGGTGGACGAGGGCGGCTTCTTCCAGACGCTGAGCTGGGAGAACGCCGACGAGTACGACGCCGACGTGATCCTCTACGACACCCGCACCCAGTCGCTCAAGCCCGAGGAGATGATGAAGAAGCCCACCTTCGCCAAGCTCCCCGCGGTCAGGGCCGGCCAGCTCTACCCGTGGAACGCCGAGGCGCCCTACAGCTACCAGGGCTACGCGGCCTTCCTCGAAGGGCTGGTGGCCAATCTCAAGAAGGCTAAAGAGCTCCCCTGACCTCGACGATCTCGGCGAGGGGGAACTCCAGGTAGTCGCCCGCCTCCTCGCACCACGCGTCCAGCGCGGCGCCCTTGAGCTCGCCGTGGCTGATCGTGGCGGTCAGCCCGTCGGTGAGCGTGATGCCGGCGCGCACGCCCCGGTCGACCACGAACCCGAGCAGCGACTGCTGGGCCGTCGGCAGCCTGGTCGCCATCCTGCCGATGATCGCCCAGGTGCGGCCGTTCCTGCCGTCCTCGGTCCGGCCGGCGGAGACCAGGCGGCGGGCATGCTCGTACGGGTCGGGCGTCGGCTCGGCGAGCATGTAGGGCACCTCCAGCTCCGCGAGGCCGGGGAACTCCGACAGCTCGGCCACCTGGCCACCCGGCAGCAGGATCAGCTTGCCGTTCGGCGGCTCCTCGGGCCTGGCCCGGTGGATGGTGATCTGGCCGGTGTCGGCGACGGGCACGGGGGAGTAGCCGACCTCGCGCAGCGCGGCCAGCGTGCGGTCGGCCGGCGCGGCGCTGACCAGCACCGTGGGCGCGAGCAGCCGCAGCCCCAGCCGGCCCAGCCGCCGGTGCGCGGCGATCTCGGCCAGCAGCGCGGGGTCGCCGGCCTGGACGACGCATCCGACGGTGGTGACGGTGACCTCGCCGTGCCTGCGCGCGGTGTCGCGGACGAGGTATTCGAGCGGCTGCGGGATCGTGCCGACCGCGGCCAGCTCGTCGAGCAGGGCGTCGGCGTCGTAGCCGTGGTCGAGCGCGCGGCGCACGCTCTCGGTCGTGAACCGCCACACCGAGGCCGCGCCCCGCGACTCGCGGTCGGCGGCCCGGTCGAGCAGCGCCGCCAGCTCCGCCGACGGCGGCCCGGTCACGACCGCGGTCAGGTCGGGGCCGAACAGCGCGCTCCTGCGCACGCTGGCCAGCGCCCTGGTGGCGGCCTCGGCCAGCACGGGGTCGTGCTCGACCATGGGCACGGCGTCGTCGTTCTCGTCGCCCGGCCCGGCGGTGAGCCCGGCCAGCGCCCGGCCGAGGTCGGTGATCGCGTTGTTGGCCAGCAGGCCCAGCAGCGTGGCCTCGTCGAGCACGGCGGGGGCGGCGGCCAGCAGCAGCTCCAGGTCGAGCAGCGGCGCGTGCCAGTGGACGTTGGCCACGAGGCTGTCGCGGTCGGCGAAGGCCGTGCCCGCGGGCAGGCCGGACAGGACGGGCAGCACGGCCCGGCGGATCCTGGCGATCGCGCTGCCCGAGGGGTCGTCGCCGAGCACGGTGCCGTACTTGCCGTCGACCTTGCGCAGCGACGAGCGCTCCATGCGCCACCAGGCCGCCAGCAGCACCCGCAGCCGCGCCGAGCCCTCGTCGAGCCGCCACCGGTCGAAGCGCTCGGTGGGGATCATGCCGCCCGACTGCTCGTCCCAGGCCAGCAGCCGGGCCACCGCGCAGACCTCCAGGAGCAGCCGCGTCTCGTCCTCGTCGCAGCCGGTCTCCTTGGCCACCCTGCGCACCTCGCGCACGCCCACGCCGCCGGTCTTGAGCAGCGGCAGCGGCGTCTTGGCGGTGTTGTCGAGCAGGGCGGCGCACCGCTCGACCACGTGCGGCGCGGCCAGCGTCATCAGGTGGTCGACCTCCTCGGGGTCGACCGGGATCGTGGCCACCTCGGGCGCCTCGGGCCGGAAGGGCGGGTGGTAGCCGGGGCCGCGCAGGCAGATCGCCACCTCGCGGGGGATCTCCGCGACGTGCCAGCTCGGGCGGAAGAGCAGGCCGTGGTCGGCGCACCACTTCTCCGGCGTGCCGGGAGTCACGAACCGGCCGCCGTCGACGTTGAGCGCCGGGCCCTGCCAGGCGAACCGGTCGAGCAGCGGGATCGTGCCGTCGGGAGCGCCGCGCAGCAGCGCGTTGACGCGCTCGCGGTCGGTGAGCGCCTCGGTGACGCGGGCGATGACGCGGCGCTTGTGGCCGTGGGAGGACAGGCCGAGGTTGCGGGCCAGGGCGTGCAGCGCGTCGCTGCCGATCGACCAGGAGTTGAGGTAGTGGTCGAGCGGCTCGCCCAGGCTCAGCGGGGCGGACCACCAGCGGGCGACGCCCTCCGCGAGGTGGATGACGCCGTCGTCGCCCGGCCAGGCCAGCGCGTGGTCGTAGAGGTGCTCCAGCCAGGGGGTCACCTCTTCGACCGGCGCGTCCACGAAGCCGGCCAGCCGCTCGGCCGTGGGACGGGTCATGGCCAGGGCGGCCTCCGCGAGCTGCAGGCAGGGCAGCGGCAGGGCCCGCAGGGTCTCCATCACGGCGAAGCCGTTGCTCAGCCGCTGGGCCAGGGTGTCGAGCCGCCGTGGCCAGGGAGCGGCGATGGCGTCGGGCCTGTTGGCCAGGACGCGGCCCAGCCTGTCTTCGTTCAGTTTTCGCAGCCAGCCGAGCAGGTGATCTTCCATCTGTGAGCAACTCTCATGGGGTCGCACGCGGGGACTCACCGTGAGCCATGAGCATCCACGGTAATGCAGATCACCCCCGGTCAGGAGAGGACTGCCCAGACGATCTTTCCGTGAGGTGCAAGTGCGGACCAGCCCCAGCGGAGGCTGAGTGATTCGACGATGTGGAGTCCGAGGCCGCCGGTGTCAAGGGGGCCAGGGTATCGCAGCACCGGCACCGAGGAGCCGGGATCGGTGAATGCGCCGGTCACGAGGGGTCCCCGGCGGACGAGGGACATGTGGACGGGGCGCTGGCAGTGGGGCTCGTCCAGGTGCAGGCCGTGACGTAGCGCGTTGGTGGCGAGCTCGGAGACCACCAGCTCCATGTTCTCGATCAGCTCGGCGAGACCCCACCCCGACAGCGCGCCGGCGGTGAAGCTGCGGGCCGAGTGGACCGAGGCGGGGCTGGGCGGGAGCACGAACGTGGCGCTCGCGGACGGGCCGGGGACCAGCAGATCGCGGGCCGCCTCCGGCCACCAGCCGACCGGAGGCCACCAATCGAACGTGGTCCACTGGCCGGGCGCCGTGGTGGATTGCACGTGATCATTCTGCGACAAACTCTCGTGCAGGTGCAAGAGCGAATGCACGTGCAGACAACCCGTGCAAGCGCTACGGTTGCCCTCAAATGGTCAATATGGGGGAAAGGGGATCTTGTCCGCGGCCCATGATCTTTCGGCCGTGAAGTGACAGACTGTACGTGCATACCCCGCAACGTACGGTGGGTCGGCGACCGCAGCCCACCGTGAGTGCAGACTCCGCTACTTGTGGCGGTCCGCCGGCCGCGGCCCATCACAGGTGCATACTCCGCTACTTGCGGTGGACCGCCGACCGCGGCCCATCGCGTCGCAAGGAAACGAACAAGGAGCAGCACGTGTCCATTGATCCGCCCGGTTCTGCTTCGACCGTACGGCGCATCATGCTGGGGGCGAGCCTCAGGCGCCTGCGTGAGGCCTGCGGGCTCGACCGTGGACAGGCCGG
Organism: Nonomuraea jabiensis; assembly: GCF_014204795.1. Taxonomy (GTDB): domain Bacteria; phylum Actinomycetota; class Actinomycetes; order Streptosporangiales; family Streptosporangiaceae; genus Nonomuraea; species Nonomuraea jabiensis. The sequence goes on from NZ_JACHMB010000001.1 coordinate 6,685,719, forward strand.
GTTCCACATCCGGGCGTCCGAGTCCAAGATCAGCCGGATGGAGCTCGGACGGGTCGGTTTCAAGACACGTGACGTGGAAGACCTGCTCACCCTGTACGGCGTCGTCGACGATGCCGAGCGCCGTGCCCTGCTGGAGATGGTTCGCGAGGCCAACACCCCTGGGTGGTGGCACAAGTACTCGGCCGAGCTGCCTTCCTGGTTCACCACCTACGTGGGCCTGGAGGAGGCCGCCGAGATGATCCGCACCTACGAGGTGCAGTTCGTGCCTGGTTTGTTGCAGACTGCCTCGTATGCGCGATCGGTATTCCAGCTTGGCAACCCCGGTCTGAGTCCGGACAAAATCGAACGCCGCGTGCATATGCGCATGCAGCGTCAGGAGCGCTTCACCCAGAAGGACGGACCCCGTCTGTGGGCCGTCATCGACGAGGCGGCGCTCAAGAGGACCATCGGCGGGCGGGAGGTCATGGCGGAGCAGCTCCAGCATCTGCTGGAAGTGGCTGCCCTTCCCAACATCACCATTCAGGTGATGCCCTTCAGGTTCGGCAAGCACGCCGCTGAAGGGGGCGCGTTCAGCATCTTGCGGTTTCCCGAGTCCGACTTGTCGGACGTTGTCTACGTCGAGCAGCTCTGGGGTGCCCTGTACCTGGACAAACGCGAGGACATCGACCCGTACCTCACGGCCATGGAGCAGTTGTGCGTGGAGAGCACCACGCCAGGGGGCACCGTCGAGCTCATCGGCGGTCTTCTCAGAAAGATGTAGATGAACCAGACCTACAACGGCATGCCCGCGGCGAACCTGACGCAGGTCGCCTGGCGCAAGAGCCGCTACAGCAACTCGCAGGGCAACTGCGTGGAGCTCGCCGAGCTCCCTGACGGCGGGATCGCGGTCCGCAACTCGCGCTTCCCCGACGGCCCTGCCCTCATCTATACCCGCGACGAGATCCGGGCCCTGGTGCTCGGGGTTAAGGACGGAGAGTTCGACGGCCTGCTCGTTTAACAGCCTTGTAACCTCCGGCGCGCCCGCTTAACGGGGGTGCGCCGGAGGCTTAACAGCCCGGCCTTCTGTTGCCGAGAGGATCAGGGTCATGCTCGACCAGATGACCCTGTATCCGATCGCCGACGACGTGCTGTTCGCACCCGGCGGCAAGGTCGTGATCCGCACGTATGGCGTGGCGCCCGCCACCGCGGGGGCCTCCGTCTCCTACCGGACCTGGGTGACCGGCATCCGCGACCAGCCGCGGTACTGGCACTGGGGCCACTTCGAGGACGCCGCCTCCGGGCACCGCAGGGTCCTGGAGTGGCTCACGGGGCGGGGGCCGCAGCCTTCCCAAGCGCTGACCTGATCGCTATCCTCATGCCAAGCAACCGCTTGGTAGAGGAGGCGTGGTGCGGCGCGCGATCCACCTGATCGAGGAGGTCGACTTCCGGCCGATGAACTCCAGGCGGCCCCTGGAGTACCTCACCTGGCTGACCCGCTACAAGCGCGAGGACGAGAGCCGCGCCGCGCCCTCGCTCACCTCCGGCATGTCCATCAGGTCCCGCGAGATCGACCTGGTGGGCGCCTTCTACGCCGTCGGCATCACCGGCCATCCGCAGTTCAAGGCCGTCACGCTGTGGGACTGCCACGGCGGCTGGGACGGCGGCTGGCGGCAGATGATGGAGATCTACCAGGGCGTCGACGAACGGCTCTTCCTGTCCGACATCGACGACCTGCGCTTCTCCGCCTTCTCCCGGCCCCTCGGCGCCGTGCCCGGCTGCCCGCCGCTGGCCGGGGCGCCCGCCGCCGAGCTCTACCTCTTCGAGAACGCCCGGGTACGCCCGGGAGCCGCCCTCGACTACCTGCACGCGGTCCGCACCGAACGGGCGCCGCTGCTCGCCGAGCACGGCCACACCCTGGTCGGGCTGTACGAGGTGCTGTTCTGCGACACCGAGGCCGTCACCGTCTGGGCCGTCTCCCTCGACGACCACCTGGCCACCCAGCGCGCCCGCGACGCCGCCCTGGGCCTCGACGACGAGGTCGCGCCCGATTCCCGGCTTCTGGACTGGGGCAAACGGGCCCGCGACTATCTGGAAGGCCCCTGGCGTGAGACGCTGCTGGCACCGTTCCCCGGTTGCCGCCTGGCGCCGGAGGTCCCGCCGGGTTAGCGTCGGCTGCGGAGGTGGCCATGACGGACTCCTACCTCTCCAACGGGCCCTACAACGGGCCCTACCACGGACAGGGCCCCGACGAGCACGTCGCCGCGTGTCCCGACTGCCGCGCCGCCATCGCGCTGCTCGACCATCCCGACCCGGCCGCGGAGCCGCCGCCCACGCTGCGCGAGGCGGTGCTGTCCAGGGCGCGCCGCCGCCGCAGCCCGGCCGTGCTGGGCGTGTCGTCCGTGGCGGTCCCGTACGCCGAGCAGGTCGCGCTCATGGACGACCTGCTGGGCGAGCTGAGCGGGCCCCAGTGGGAGGCCCCGATCGCCAGGCACGGCACGGTCAGGGGGCTGATGGAACACCTGGCGGCCAACGACGCCACCGTGGCCCGTTTCATGGGCGTGCGCGGCATGACCGGCCTGCCCGTGCACCGGCGCTGGCGCGAGCAGGCCGGCAGCCTCCTCGAACGGGTCTCCGCCGGCAGCGAGGTGCTGCTCGGCGTCGAGGTCGCGCTGGCGGGGGCCCGGCCGGCCCGCGCGCCGCTGCGCCAGGCCCTGATCCAGCGCACGTTCGAGACGTGGACGCACGCCGACGACATCAGGGCCGCCACCGACCGCTCCCAGGAGCCGCCGCGTCCCGAGCACGTGCACATGATCGCCGAGTTCGGGCTGGCGCTGCTGCCGCGGGCGATGCGGGAGCCGCGCCGCGACGTCTCGGCCACCGTCGTGCTGACCGGGCCGGGCGGCGGCACCTGGACGATCCCGCTGTCGTCCACCTCCGGCCACGTCGCCGTGCTGGTGTCGGCCGGCGCGGTGGACTTCTGCCGGCTGCTGGCCAACCGATGGCCGCCCGGCTCCTTCCCGTACGCCGCCGAGGGCGACTCCGCCCTCGCCCGCGACATGATCAGCGCCGCCGCCACGCTGGGGTGCGATTGATGAGCGATTTCGAGCTGTGTACGCGCTTGACGGCCGGTGACCTCGACGCGCTGGCCGACGCCTACGACCGGCACGGATCGTACGTGTACGGGGTCGCGGTCAAGGTCACCGGCAGCCGGGCGCACGCCGAGGAGATCACCCAGAACGTGTTCACGGCCCTGTGGGAGCAGCCGCTCTCCTACGACCCCGCGCTGGGGTCGCTGCGCGGCTGGCTGGTCAGCCGGGCCATGCACGAGTCGGCCGTGCGCTCGAAGGTCGGCTGACCCCGTCAGCCGATGGGGGCGTTCCAGGTCAGGAGCACGGGCTCGGCGTGCTCGTAGCCGAGCCGCGAGTACGTGCCCGTGTCCAGCTTCAGCAGCCTGCCCTCCTCGGGCCCGAGGCCCAGCCAGCGGGCGGCCAGCACGCGCAGGAAGTGCCCGTGCGCCACCAGCGCCACCCGCCCCCCGGCCTGCCCGGCCCGCTCGATCACCCGGTCGGCGCGGGCGGCGACCTGTTCGGCGCTCTCCCCGGGGTGCTCGGCGTCGCCGGGGATCACGCCGTCCCGCCACAGGTACCAGCCGGGGTGGCTCTCGCGGATCTTCGGCGTGGTGATCCCCTCGTAGCCGCCGTAGTCCCACTCCCACAGGTCCGGGTCCACCTCGTAGCCGTTCAGGCCGGCCAGCTCCGCCGTACGCCGGGCGCGCTGGGCGGGGGAGACCAGCACCAGGTCGAACGACTGCCCCTTGACCAGCGGCGCCAGCGCCCTGGCCTGGTCCTCGCCGTGCTCCGTCAAAGGCAGGTCCGTACGTCCGGTGTGCTGACCCGCCTTGCTCCATTCGGTCTCACCGTGCCGGAGCAGCAGCATCTCTTCCATGGAGTCCATCATCCGGTATGCCCGATTCCGGCCCGGCGTCAGGTGGCGAGCTCCTCGACGACGGGGGCGAAGGCGTCCAGGTCACGCTCGTGATGCACCACGAAATACGAAATATCATGCTCGTCCCGCCAGTAGCGGAGCTTGTCGATGATGTCGGCGCGGGTCCCGAGCAGGACCTGCGGCGTCCCGCCGAGCGACGAGCTGTCGGCCGCGCTCCACGCCTCCTCCGCCTTCCGCTCGCCCACCTGCACCACGCTCGTCCCCAGCTCCAGCGCGTCGTAGCGCTCGCCCGCGGCCTCGCGCACGATCTCGAGCTTCCTCAGGAACGCCGCCGGCCCGCCGTCCCGGTCGTCGGGCCCGCTCCCGTCCGGCCGGACCCGCATCCCGAGGTTCACGATGTCCGCCTCTTCGGCCGCCAGCCGCAGCATGCGCGGCCCGCCCCCGCCGAGCGCGATCGGCGGGCGCGGTCTGCGTACGGGCTTGGGCCGCTGGTCGAGGCCGTCGATGCGGTAGTGCTTGCCCTGGAAGCTGAACGGCCCCTCCGCCCAGAGCCCCTTGAGCACGGCCACGGCCTCCCGCAGCCGCTCCACCCGCACCCCCGGCGGCTCCAGCGCCAGCCCGGCCCCCTCGTAGTCGCGCGCCATCCACCCGGTCCCGATCCCGACCTCCAGCCGCCCGCCGGACAGCAGGTCGAGCGTGGCCGCCTCCTTGGCCAGCACGGCCGGATGCCGGAAGTCGTTGGCGAACACCAGCGTGCCGACCCGCAGCCTGGTGGTGGCGCAGGCGGCCGCCGTCAGCGCGGCGATGGGCGCGAACCTGGGGCCGACGAGATGGTCGGGCACGAGGAGCACGTCGTACCCCTGCGCTTCGAGCCGCCGTGCCTTCTCCGCCCAGGCCGCGCCCGACCCGGCCTCCCGCACCACCGCCCCGAACCTGAACCGCCGCACGATGCCTCCCACTGTCTTGAGCAAGCGCTTGGGCGACACTGTACGCGCGAAACGGCCGGGCGGGTCAGCGAGCGGGAAGGGCGAGCGCGATGCCGGTGGCGGCGGCGGTGAAGACGAGCCAGGCCACGCCGCCCGCCGCGGCCGGGAGCCCGGCGAACCAGGGCATCGGGATGAGGAGCGGCGCCACGATCATGGCGATGGCCGCCCACTTCGGCGCGGCGCTGCGGAGCGCGGCGACCCCCAGCAGCACGAACCCCAGCAGGCTCAGGAAGAACGTGAACCCGAGGATCGAGGTCGGCGTCCCCTCGCTCAACTCCGTGACGAGCCGGTTCGTGGTGGGCACGTCGAGCCCGGCCTTGGCCGCCGCGTAGATGGTGTCGTCGGAGGTCAGGCCGTACGGCAGGGCCAGGCAGAAGGCCAGGATCATGCCCACCAGCCCCAGGACGGGCCGCCCCGACCGGGCCACCTTGCTCACCGCGAAGATCGCGGGGATGAGGGTGGCGGCGCCGAGGGCGCCGACCCAGCTCCACAGCGCGTACGCGCCGAGGTTGGCGACGATGGCGCGGATGTACGGCTCGCCCTCGGCCGTGGCGTCGAACGGCGCGAGCAGGAGCGACAGGGCGACGGTGAGCGGCGAGATCGCGGCGCAGGCGATCATCGCGTTCCGGGTGAAGCCGGCGGTGGAGGGGGCTGTCTCAACTGTGGTCATGCCCCGAGGGTGAGCCCGCGGGCCGGGGGCGTGCATGAGTAAGGGCTACTCAAATCACGGGTTTACCAAGCGCTTGCTTAGGTGCCAGACTGGGGGCATGGAGATCCCGGTGCGCCAGGTGACCGACGACGAGGCGGCGTTCTTCGGCGAGCACGGCTGGGTGCGGCTCGGCCGGCTGATCGACCCGGGCACCGCGGCGGCCCTGCGCGAGCGCGCCACCGGTTTCCTGAACGGCCGGTCCAGGAGCCACGAGACGCTGGTCGACGAGGCGTTCGGGCAGTCCAGGGACATCGCGGCGAGCGACGAGATGTTCGGCGCGCTGACGGCGAGCCCCCAGATGGGGCGCAACGCCGTACGGCTGCTGCGCGGCGTCCGGGCCGTGCGCGTGCAGGTCACCAACCTCCTGGTCAAGGAGGCAGGGGAGCACGGCGCGACGGAGTTCCACCAGGACTTCCCGTGGATGCCGATGGACCGCTCGGCCATGCTGACCGTCTGGCTGGCCCTCGCCGACGTGCCCGCCGACATGGGGTCGCTGCGCTTCTACGACCGCTCCCACCGGTACGGGCTGCTCGGCCGGAGCTTCACCCGGCCGGGGGACGACCAGCTCACCCAGCACCCGTGGCTCAAGGAGCTGGAGCTGTCGCCGCCGCTCGACCTCAAGGCGGGCGACGCCACCGTGCACCACGCCCTGACCGTGCACGGCGCGCCCGCCAACCGCCGCGACAGCCCGCGCCTGTCGTTCACCGTGACGTACTTCGACGCCGACGCCCTCTACACCGGCCTGCCCTACCGGCAGACCGACGGGCTCGGGCTCGAGGTCAACCGGCCGTTCGAGCACGAGAGGTTCCCCGTCGTGAGCCTCGGAGGCCAGGATGCCTGAGACCGTGCGGGGGCCGGTGGCGGAGCTGGGCGCGACGCTCATGCACGAGCACGTCTTCGGCCTGAGCCCCGAGATCCTCTGGAGCTGGCCGGACATCCCCGAGGGATGGGACCTCGAGACGCGGGCGCGCGAGGCGGCGGGCAAGCTCGACGCGCTCAAGGCCGAGGGCATCGACACGATCGTGGACCTGACCGTGGTGGGGCTCGGCAGGTACGTCCCCGCCGTCCAGCGCGTGGCCGAGCTGACGGACGTGAACATCGTGGTCGCCACCGGCCTGTACACCTACGACGCGCTGCCGCCGTACTTCGCCAACCGGGGCCCGGGATCGCTGTTCGGGGGGCCGGACCGGCTGGCCGAGTTCTTCGTACGGGACGTCGTCGAGGGGATCGGCCGGACCGGCGTCAAGGCGGGCATGCTCAAGTGCGCCTCCGACCACCTGGGGATGACCAAGGGCTGCGAGCGGGTGTTCCGGGCGGTCGCGCAGGCGCACCTGGAGACCGGCACGCCGATCACCACGCACTCCCACAGCGCCTCCAGGGGCGGCCTCGAACAGCAGCGCCTCCTGGGCGAGCTGGGCGTGGACCTGGGCAAGGTGGTCATCGGGCACGCCGGCGACTCCACCGACGTGGCCTACCTGGAGGAGCTGATCGCCAACGGCTCCTACCTCGGCATGGACCGCTTCGGCATCGAGACGATCAGCCCGTTCGAGGACCGCGTGGGGATCGTGGTGAAGATGTGCGAGCGCGGACACGCCGGAAAAATGGTCTTAAGTCACGACTCGTACTGCTTCAACGACCGCTTCGACGCCGACGTCGTACGGCGGCGCCACCCCAACTACCACCTCCTCCACGTCCCCCGCGACGTCGTGCCCGAGCTCCGCAAGAGGGGCGTCACGGACGACCAGGTCCACCAGATGCTCGTCGACAACCCGCGGAGGATCTTCGCATGATCGAGGACTTCGACGTCACCTCCGACTGGCACGTCGCCGCCCCGTACGACTTCCTGCGCAGGCTGCGCCGGGAGCGGCCGGTCTTCCGCAGCGAGCACCTGGGCGCGTACGTCCTGACCCGCTACGCCGACGTGCGCGCGGCCTACGGCGACCCGCGGCGCTTCTCCTCCGAGGGCTCGCTCACGATCTCCCGCAGCCTCACCCGCGAGACCAGGGAGAAGCTGGGCGAGCACGGCTCGTTCCTGTCCAGCTTCGTGGCGAACGTGGACCCGCCCGACCACACCCGCCTGCGGCGATCGGTGTCGAAGGCGTTCACGCCGCGCGCCGTGGCGGCCATGGAGCAGCAGTTCCGGCGGCTCAACGAGGACCTGCTCGACCGCCTGGAGCCGCGCGGGAGCGCCGACTTCGTCGGCGAGATCGGCCACGAGCCGTCGATCAAGCTGACCGCCCGCTTCATCGGCGTGCCCGAGGCCGACGAGGCGTTCGTGCAGGCGCACGTCAAGGACTGGTTCCAGCTCTTCCTGTCGCCGCAGCCGCCGGAGCGCCAGCTCGAACTCGCCGACAGCTTCCTGACCTACCTCGACTACGTGGACCGCCTGGTCGCCTCCCGGGCCAAGGACCCGCAGGACGACTTCACGTCCCTGATGACCTCCCTGATCGGCGCGGAGCTGACCCATCGCGAGGTCGTCGAGCTGATCTCCACGATCCTGCTCGGCGGCAACGACACCGTCCCCAACCAGCTCGGCAACACCGTCCTGCGCCTGCTGCGGGAGGGCGCCTGGCCGGTGCCGCCCGAGCTGGTCGCGAACGCCGCCGAGGAGTGCATGCGCATCGACGGCGCGTCGCTGGGCTCGTTCCGCTACGCCGTGACCGACATCCCCCTGCACGGGGTGACGATCCCGGCGGGCGCCCTCGTCCTGCTCTCCACCGACTCCGCCGCCCACGACGAGAGCGTCTTCCCCGAGCCGGAGCGCTTCCTGATCGACCGGCCGAACGCCGCCGAGCACCTGGTCTTCGGCTACGGCATCCACTTCTGCGTCGGCGCCGCGCTCGGCCGCCTGCAGCTGCGCACCGCGCTCGACGTGCTCGGCCGCCGCCTGCCCGGCCTGCGGCTCGTCCCCGGCGCCCCGGTCGCCCACCGCAGGTCGATCGTCGGCCGCGGCCTGACGTCCCTGGCGGTGGAGTGGTGAGCGGCGGCCCCTCAGACCGCTCCTCAGGCCGGTTCGACGGGCGGGTCGCGATGGTGACGGGCGCGGGTTCGGGCATCGGCGCGGCCTGCGCCGCGCGCCTGGCCGCCGAGGGCGCCTGCGTCGGCGTCCTGGACCTGCGGGCGGCAGGGGCGAAGTCCACCGCGGCCGCCATCCGCGCCCGCGGCGGCACGGCCATGGCCCTGACCTGCGACGTCTCCGACGAGAAGCAGGTGGAGGAGGCGGTCGCGGCCCTGGTGGCGTCGTTCCGCCGGGTGGACGTCCTGCACTCCAACGCCGCCGCGCTCGACGCCGCCGTCTACGGCCGCGACCGCGATCTCGGCTCCCTCGACGTCGGGGTCTGGGACCGCACGATGGAGGTCAACCTGCGCGGCGCCATGCTCATGGTCAAGCACACGGTGCCCGCCATGCCGGACGGCGGCGCCATCGTCCTCATGTCGTCGGTGTCCGCCCTGGTCGGGGACGAGGTCCACGCCGCGTACGGGGCCTCCAAGGCGGCCCTGATCGGCTTCACGCGGTACGTGGCCACGATGTACGGCTCCCGCGGCGTGCGCTGCAACGCGGTCGCCCCCGCCCTCGTCCTCACCCAGGCCGCCCAGCGGGCCCTGAGCCAGGGGCAGCTCGCCGACAAGGCCGCCGAACGGCTCCTGCCGTGGCCGTGCACCCCCGACGACGTCGCCAACCTGGTGTGCTTCCTCGCCTCCGACGAGGCCCGCTGCATCACCGGCCAGACCCTGACCATCGACTCCGGCACCCTGGCCCACCGCCCGCAGCACGCCGTCCAGCGCTGGCGCGACCTGAACGACAGCGCCCCCTGACGAGCCCCCTGACGAGCCCACAGACGGGCTCACCGACGCCGATGGGCGGGCGCCGCGCGGGGCACCCGCCCATCGAGCCACCGGACGTCCTGCCGGTGATATGGGAAGATCCTCCCCGTAAGCGCGGTGAGCAGGGGAGGTTTCATGGAGCCGGTAGCTGTGGGGCTGGTCGGAGCGGGGCCGTGGGCGCGGATGGCGCACGCGCCGATGCTCGCCAAGGGACCGCACACGCGGCTGGCCGGGGTATGGGCCCGGCGTCCCGAGGCCGCGGCGCAGCTCGGCGCCCCCGTCCACGAGCGGATCGAGGAGCTGTTCGACGCCTGCGAGGCGGTCGCGTTCTGCGTCCCGCCCGCCGTTCAGGCCGAGCTCGCCGTCCGGGCCGCCCGCGCGGGCAAGGCGCTGCTGCTGGAGAAGCCCCTCGCGGACACGCTGGACGGCGCGCGGCGCCTGGCCGAGGCCGTCGCGGAGGCGGGCGTGGCGTCCCAGCTGGTGCTCACCCTGCGCTACGCCGTCCAGACCCGCACCTTCCTCGCCCGGTGCGCGGAGATCCAGCCGTTCGGCGGCCACGCCGCGAACATCTCCGGCACCCTCCTCGGCGACCACCCCTTCGCCACCCCCTGGCGGCTGGAGCGCGGCGCGCTGCTCGACGTCGGCCCGCACGTGATCGACCTGCTGAGCGCCGCGCTCGGCCCGGTGACCGGCGTGCGCGCGCGAGGCAACCCGCTCGGCTGGATCGGACTGCTGCTCGAGCACGAGGGCGGCGCGGTCTCCGAGGCGTCGCTCTGCATGACCGCCGTCGGCGACCTGCCTCCCCAGACGTTCGCCGTCTACGGCCGCACCGGCAGCGCCGTGCTCCCGCACTTCGACGACGACCCCCTGGACACCATCGCCGAGGAGTTCGCCGCAACCGTGCGGAACGGCGGTGGCCACCCTCTCGACGCCGCCCACGGGCTCAGGCTCCAGGAGATCATCGCCGAGGCGGAGTCCCAACTGACCCCTTGACGGCGCGGGCATCCGGGGGATTGATAGCGTTTGTCTGATGCGCAGGGTCGCAGCGAAGTCCGGTGCGAATCCGGCGCTGTCCCGCAACTGTCATAGCCAGGTCGCCTGCCTCTGCGCTGACGTCATCAACCCTCGTGGAAAAGGGTGATCCGTCGCTCAAACGCGGGTCTCTCGGTTCCGACAGTGAAAGGACTACTCGTGAGGCCCCGACGTACGGCCCTCGCGGGCGCGCTGCTGGGAACGTTGATCCTGGCCGGATGCGGCCAGACCGGCACCACAGCCACCCCGTCCGCCGCCCCCAGCGCTCCCACTGCTCCCACCGCTTCCTCCGCCCCCGCCTCCTCGGCGGACTTCCCCGTCACCGTCGAGGCGGGCAACGGCAAGGTCACCCTCGCCAAGAAGCCCGAGCGGATCGTCTCCCTCTCGGCCACCCACACCGAGACGCTCTTCGCCATCGGCGCGGGCCCCCAGGTCGTCGCCGTGGACGACCAGTCGAACTACCCGTCCGAGGCCCCCAAGACCGACCTGTCCGGCTTCAAGCCGAACGTCGAGGCCATCGTCGCCCAGAAGCCCGACCTGGTCATCGTCTCCAACGACATCGACCAGATCGTCGCCGAGCTGGGCAAGGTGAACGTGCCCGTCCTGCTCGAACCCGCCGCCACCAAGCTCGACGAGGCGTACGAGGAGATCGCCGAGATCGGCGCCGCCACCGGCAACAAGGCCAAGGCCGACGAGGTCGTCTCCGGCATGAAGACGGCCATGGACAAACTGGCCGCCGAGGCGCCCAAGGACAAGAAGCTCACGTACTACCACGAGCTCGACCAGACGCCGTACGCGGCGACGTCCCAGACGTTCATCGGCCAGGTCTACGGCCTGTTCGGGCTCACCAACATCGCGGACAAGGCGCCCGACCAGGCGGCCGGCTATCCCAAGCTGTCGGCCGAGTTCGTGGCCCAGGCCGACCCCGACATGATCTTCCTCGGCGACGTCAAGTGCTGCGGGCAGAGCAAGGACACCCTGGCCAAGCGGCCGGGCTGGAAGGGCCTGTCGGCCATCAAGAACGACCAGGTGATCCAGCTCGACGACGACCTGGCCTCCCGCTGGGGGCCGCGCGTCGTCCAGCTCGCCGAGTCCATCGGCGCCGCGGTCGCCAAGGCCGGGGCCAAGAGCTGACCGTGGCGGCACAGGCCGGCCCGTCCAGGGCCAGACCACTCTGGATCGCCTGCGCCCTGGGCGTGCTGGCCGTCTGCATGATCGCCGGGCTGCTGGACGGGGCGGCCGACATCTCGCCCTGGCAGGTGGCGCTCCAGGCCGTGGACTGGCTGCCGTTCGTGCACGTGGACTCCGGGCTCGCGCCGGTCGAGCAGGGGCTGCTGTTCGAGCTGCGGCTGCCGCGGGTGCTGGTGGCCGCGGTGGTCGGGGGGCTGCTGGCCATGGCGGGGGCGGGGTACCAGGGCGTGTTCCGCAACCCGCTCGCCGACCCGTACCTGCTGGGCGCCGCGGCCGGGGCCGGACTGGCGACGACCGTGGCCATCGTGCTGCTGCCGGAGTCGGGGGCGAGCATCCCCGTCGCGGCCTTCCTCGGGGCGGTGGGCGGGGTGTTCCTCGCGTACACGCTCGGCAACACCGCCGGCCGCGCCGGCGGCACCGCGACGCTGGTGCTGGCCGGGGTGGCGGTCACCTCGTTCCTGACCGCGATCCAGACGTTCATCCAGCAGTTCAAGGTCGAGGAGCTGCAGCGCGTCTACTCCTGGATCCTCGGCGACGTCGGCGGCGGGTGGGACCAGTTCTGGCTGGTGCTGCCGTACGCCGCCGTCTCGGCCGTGCTGCTCCTGCTGCACGGGCGGATGCTGGACGTGCTGTCCGTGGGCGACGAGGAGGCCACCAGCCTCGGCGTACGGGCGGCCAGGGTGCGCCTCACCGTGCTGCTGGCCGCCTCCCTGGCCACCGCGGCGGCCGTGGCGGTGAGCGGGCTGATCGGGTTCGTGGGCATCGTCATCCCGCACATCGTGCGGCGGCTGGCGGGCGGCTCCTACCGGATCGTGCTGCCGCTGTCGCTGATCGGCGGCGGGGCGTTCCTGGTGCTGGCCGACCTCATCGCGCGTACGGTGATCGCGCCCGCCGAGCTGCCGATCGGGGTGGTGACCATGTTCGTGGGGGCGCCGTTCTTCGTCGGCGTCCTGCGCATGACCAGACGGACGGCGACGTGATCAGCACTCAGGCCCTGTCGGTACGGCTCGGCGACCGCGAGGTCGTCTCCGACGTCTCGCTCCAGGTGCGTGGCGGCGAGTGGCTGGCGATCATCGGGCCCAACGGGGCGGGCAAGTCCACCCTGCTCAAGGCCGTCATGGGCCTGGTCGCGCACCGGGGCGAGGTCACGCTGGACTCCCGGCCGGCGGCCCGGCTCAAGCCCCGCGAGCGCGCCCGCCTGCTGGCCTACGCCCCCCAGGCCCCCGCGCTGCCGCCCGACATGACGGTCTTCGACTACGCGCTGCTCGGGCGTACCCCGTACATCCCCTATCTGGGCCGCGAGAGCGCGCACGACCGGGAGGTCACCGCCGGCGTGCTCGAACGGCTCGACCTGACCGCGCTCGCCAGGCGGCGCGCGGGGGAGCTGTCCGGCGGCGAGCGCCAGCGCGTGGTGCTGGCCAGGGCGCTCGCCCAGGAGGCGCCCGTGCTGCTGCTGGACGAGCCCACGACGGCGCTCGACCTCGGGCACCAGCAGCAGGTGCTGGAGCTGGTGGACCGGCTGCGGCGGGCGGACGGCCTGACCGTCGTCACCACCCTGCACGACCTGACGGTCGCCGGGCTCTACGCCGACTCCCTGCTCCTGCTGGCCGACGGCCGCGCGGTGGCCTCCGGCAAGCCCGCCCAGGTGCTCACCGAGCCGTTGGTGGGGCGGCACTTCGACGCCCATGTCAAGATCGAGCCGGGGCCGGACGGCCGGCCCGTCGTGCACCTCGTCAGGGGAGGGCCATGAAGCTCACATATCGAGTGGAGGACGGGGCGCGGCTGGGGGCGCTGCTGTGGGAGTTCGGGCCGGGCTGGCGGATGATCTCCTCCGCGCTGCTCGGCGGCGGGATCGGCCCGCGCGAGTGGGTGCTGAACGCGCAGGTGGTGGCCGGGTATTCGCGGATGGACCCGGTCGACCACCTGCTGTCGTTAGGCCCGGAGGGGGAGGGTGTCGGCATGCTGACCGCCGCCTCCGTCGACCGCTGCGTCCAGGCTTCCGACGGCGGCGTGGCGGCGTACGCGACCGTCGGCCTCCGCGTCCCGACCTGGGCCGCCGCCCCGGAGGGGAGCGCGGACCCGGAGCTGGCGCCGATGCGGGTGGGGACCGTCAACATCGTGACCGTGCTGCCGGTGGCCATGACGGACGCCGCCCTGGTCAACGCGGTGATGACGGTCACGGAGGCCAAGTCCCAGGCGCTGATCGAGGCGGGCTACTCGTGCACGGGCACGGCGTCGGACGCGGTCTGCGTGGCCGCGCCGGTGGACGGGCCGGAGGAGCTGTTCGGCGGGCCCCGTTCGGAGTGGGGCGCCCGCGCGGCCCGCGCCGTCCACGCGGCGGTACGCCAGGGCGCCGAGGCGTGGCGACCTCGTGACTTCAAGTGACGGGAGCGCGTGCGAGGGCCGATACTCGGGTGCGTGATCTCAATCGCCGGGCCGACAGTCCTTCCCGGAAGGCCGCCCTATTCCGTCGAGGACCTGCTCACGTTTCCCGATGACGGCAACCGCTACGAGCTCTTCAACGGAAGCCTCCTGATCAGCCCGCTGCCCACCATCCCGCATCAGCGCGCCATCTCCTGCGCGATGCGCGTTCTCGATCGTGAAGTGCCGAGCGACCTGACGCCGCTGATGGGCGTCGGCGTGCAAGCGAGCGACCGGGACTTCTACATCCCCGACCTGGTGGTCGTGCCGGAAGAGGCGATCAAGGCGGACGAGCCCGCGCTCTCACCTGGGCAGGTCCATCTCGTCGGGGAGGTGGTCAGCCCGGACACCCAGGGACGCGACAGAGCGCTGAAGGTCCTGGCCTACGCGGCGGCGGGCATCGCCGTCTACTGGCGGATCGAGCCGGACGAAGGGGCGCTCCACGTCTACGAGCTCGACGGCGACACCTACGGCCCGCCGACTGCCTACGGAGCCGGGACCCGCATCACCCTGTCGTCGCCGTTCCCGGTGAGCCTTGACCCGGCCGACTTGGTCTCGAAGCCGTAGTCCGCGGCCGCTCCCTGCGGTGTGACCCGGCCCGCCTCCAGGTCGGCCAGGATCGCCTCCGGGTCCCGCTCGGACGGTGGCCCGAGGCCGGCGCCGCCCGTCGTCTCCACGATGAACGCCTCCCCGGCCGCGAACCGCACATTGTTGACCTTGGACGCCAGCCGTTCCACCGTCCCGTCCAGGTGGCGCTTGAAGAAGCCGCCCAGCCGCCCCGGCTGCCCGCCGTCACGGCCCGGGGGCGGGAGGCGGAGACGGTCGCCGCGGGTCGTGACGTGGCAGTCGGCCAGGAAACGGTAGACCGTGCGCGAGCCCAGCCCGCCGCGGAACCGGCCGGGGCCGCCCGAGTCCGGGATGGTCTCGACGGACTCGACGATCAGCGGGCAGCGGCTCTCCACCGGCTCCGCCTGCGGCACCGAGTTGCGGCCGATGCCGAAGTGCACGCCCGTGGCGTCCGGACCGTCCAGGCCCCGGCGGGCGCCCACGCCGCCGAAGTCGTAGGAGAGGTGGATCCAGTACGGCGCTCCGACGGCGGCGATCGAGAACGGCTGCAGGATCCCGCTGGGGGCGATGGCGCGCTCGGGGACGGCGTCGGACATGGCCTGGAAGACGGCCTCCATGGCGGCGTAGATCGGGACGTACCGGCCGCCGCACGGGTAGGGGGAGCGGGCGTTGAGCAGGGAGCCTTCGGGGAGGCGTACGTCGATGGCGCGCAGGCAGCCGTCGTTCATGGGGATCGTGGGGTCCAGGAAGCAGCGGACGGCGAAGACGGCGGCGGCGAGGGACTGCGAGGCCGAGGCGTTGATCGCGGCCGGGACCTGCGGGCCGGTGCCGGCGAAGTCCAGCACGGCTCGTTCGTCGCCGAGGGTGACGGCGACCCGGATTTCATGCGATTTTTCGGGATTTATGCCGTCATCGTCGATCGGGTACGCCGCCTCGAACCGGCCCGCCGGCAGCTCGGCCAGCGCCGCGCGGGTCCTGGCCTCGGTGTAGTCCAGGTAGTCGTCGACGCCCGCGCTCAGTCCCTCCACGCCGTACTCGCCGACCAGGGTCCGCAGCCGGGCGGCCGCCACCGCCGTCCCGGCCACCAGGGCCCGCACGTCGCCCATGACCTTGTCGGGGGTACGGCTGTTGGCCCGCAGGATGGCCTCCACCGTCGGATCCAGCCCCTCCTCGGTGGCCAGGCGCACCGGGGGGAGCTGGAGGCCCTCCAGGAAGATGTCCGTCGCCAGCGGGGCCATGCCGCCCGCCGAGAGGCCGCCCAGGTCGGAGACGTGGATCATGGTGGCGGTGAAGTACGCCGGGGTCCCGCCGACGAAGACGGGGCGGTAGACGAGCAGGTCGTTGGTGTGCACGCCGCCCCGGTAGGCGTCGTTGAGCACGTACACGTCGCCCGGGCTCATCCGGTCCGGGGGGATGTCCTTGAGGAGCTCGGGGAGCGCCACCTTGAGCGCCATGCTGTTCATGAGGGTGGTGGCCATGGACTGGGCGATCAGGCGGCCCCGGGCGTCGAGGACGGCGGCCGAGGCGTCGGAGCCCTCCACGATGAACGTCGAGTACGCGGAGCGGACCACCACGATGCTGGCCTCTTCCGCGGCGACGACGAGCGCGTTCCTGAGCACCTCGGCGGTCAGGAGGTCTGGCATGTCGTGCTCCTGGTGAGGTGGACGGCGCGGGTCTCGGCGAGGGTGGCGGTCCAGCCGGGCGGGACGACGATCGTGGACTCGGCGTCCTCGATGACCGCGGGGCCGGGGAGGGGGGCGCCGGCCATGGTGTCCCTGGTGTGGACGGGGACGTCGGCGTACCCGTTCGTCTCCGGGAAGTACGCCCGCCTCGCCCGTGGCACGGCCGCCGCCGCCCCGTCTCCGGCCGTCGCGTCTCTGGCCGTCGCGTCTCCGGCCGCTCCGCTCGGTGTCGCCGTGCTGGGGGCCGTGCGCGTTGCGCCGGGCTCCGCCGTACCGCGCCTCGCCGCACCGGCGCCGAAGTGGGGCGGGCTGGGGGAAGGCGTGCTGTCCTCGGGGCAGGGAGCGGGGGCGAGGGTGCTCCGGTCGGGGGCGACGGGAGCGGCGGACGGTGCGTCAGGCGGCGCAGTCGTGGTGGCGTCCGGCGGCGTGGTGGCGTCCGGTGGCGGGGTGGTGTCGGCGGTGGGTGTGGTGGCGTCCGGTGGCGTGGTGGTGTCGGCGGTGGGTGTGGCGGCGTCCGGCGGCGGGGTGGTGTCGGCGGTGGTTGCGGTGGCGTGGGGCGGCGGGGTGGTGTCGGCGGTGGGTGTGGCGGCGTGGGGTGGCGGGGTGGTGTCGGGAGGCGGGGCGGTGGGGGCGGTGAGGCGGATGCGGTAGCTGACCAGTTCGATCTCGCCCCGTTGCGCGATCCCGTACACCTCCTCGTACCGTGCGAAGAAGCGGGCCGCCAGCACCTCCCGGGACGGCGTCCACGAGACGGTCAGGTCGTGGGACTGGCCCTTGAAGCGGACGTCCACCGACCGCGTCACCACCACCCCGGGATCGGAAGGGGAGACGCCCAGGTCGGCGGCGGCCTCGGCGGTCAGGGAGGTGAAGACGGCGGAGGGGTCGGGGGCGTCCAGGCGGGACAGGACGCGGTCGGTGGAGAGGGCGCCGGTGAGGAGTCCGGCCGCCGAGGCGACGCCGCAGTGCGCGGGCACCACCACCGTCCCGATCCCGAAGCGCTCCGCGACCCGGGCCGCGTGCATGGGCCCCGCGCCGCCGAAGGCGACCAGGGCGAAGCCGCGCGGGTCGATGCCGCGCTGCACCGTCACCACGTGCACCGCCGACGCCATCGAGGCGCTGACGATCTCGTGCACGGCGTACGCGGCCTCCTCCCGGGAGACCCCGAGCGGCGAGGCCAGCCGGTCGAGGGCCTTGGCGGCCAGGTCCGGGGTCAGGGGGAGCGAGGCCGAGGAGAGGTAGCCGAGGACCAGGTTCGCGTCCGTGACCGTGGGCTCGGAGCCGCCCAGGCCGTAACAGGCGGGCCCGGGGGAGGAGCCCGCCGAGTGCGGGCCGACGCGGAGCGCGCCGGCCGCGTCGAGCCAGGCGACGCTGCCCCCGCCCGCCCCCACCTCCGCCAGGTCGATGGCCGGGGTCTTGATGGGCACGCCGGTGCCCGCCCGCCGGCCGCCGAAGCTGCCCTTGCCGCCGACGTGGAACTCGTTCGTGATCTCGGGCGTCCCGCCGCGTACGACGCACGCCTTGGCGGTGGTCCCGCCCATGTCGAACGAGATCACGTCCGGGAACCCGGTCCCGGCCGCCGCCAGCACCCCCGCCGCCGGGCCGGACTCGATCGTGGCCACCGCGCGCCGGGCGGCCAGCTCGGCGGAGATCACGCCGCCGCTCGACTCCATGACGTGTACGGGCGCGCGGATCCCGATCTCGGCCAGCCGCTCCCGGAGCTGCGAAAGGTACGAAGCCATCAATGGGCCGATATATGCGGACATGATGGTGGTGGTGGCGCGCTCGTACTCGCGGATCTCCGGCCAGATCTCCGACGACGTCACCACGTCCGGGATCGACTCGCGCAGGACCTCGGCCGCCTGCCGCTCATGGACCGGGTTGGCGTACGCGTGCAGCAGGCAGACCGCCGCCGACGTGATGCCGCGGGCCGTGATCGCCGCGGCGGCCCGGCGTACGGAATCGAGGTCCAGCGGCGTCAGCACCGCGCCGCGCGCCGAGACGCGTTCCACCACCTCGAAGCAGTCGCCCGCGGCCACCGGCGGAGGCGGCGGGGAGAAGCGCAGATCGTAGCGGTCCTCCTCGACCCGCGCGTAGCGTCCGAGCGGGACGGCGGCGCGAAAGCCCTGGGTCGTGACAAAGGCGACCCGTACCCCCTTGCGTTCGAGCACCGCGTTGGTGGCCAGCGTCGTGGCGTGGACGACCCGCGTGACCTGCGCGGGGTCCCGGTCGCCCAGCGCCCACGTAACGCCGGCCACGATGCCCGCGATGGGGTCGTAGTGGGTGCTCAAACATTTGGCCACGGCAATCGCGCCGGACGTGCCTCCAAGGACCACATCGGTGAAGGTGCCACCGACATCTACGCCGATCGTGTAGCCCACCCAGGTACGTTATGCCCCCTAGCAAGCGCTTGTCTATGTGGCGGTCTATTGACTTACAGCATGTGATTGGGACCCTTGTCCTAGACCTGCGTTGGGAGCGGAGATGGCGCGCCTCACAGCTCTTGCCGGTGGCGTCGCGGCGGCACTGGTGCTGATCGCGATGCCGGTCGCGGCTCACGAACACCCGAGCGGGATCACCGACCTGGTGACCCCCGCCGTGGTGCGGCTGGAAGCCGTGTCCCATGTGGAGATCACCTTGCTCGACCACATCGGCGAGCTCAAACATGTGGAGCGGTCCTACGACATCCCGTTCGCCACGGGCACGGGGACCGTCGTCAACCCCGACGGCACGATCGTCGCACTCAGGCGCCTGGCCGTGAACCCCAACGACGTCGCGATCTACGCGGCGAACAAGGTCTTCGCCGAGCACCACAAGGTGAAGATCCCCCTCGACTACAAGAAGCACAAGCTCAAGGACGACCTCCTCAACCACCACCTGGCGGAGTGCTACCCGCCGAAGACCGACACCGCCACCTGCATCATCAACGTGACCACCGAGATCACGGCCTACCCCAACGTGTCGCCGCCGAGCCCCGACGGCATCAAGGTCAAGTGCATCAAGGCCGGCCCGACACCCGACAGCCCTGCCGTGCTGGTGCCGGTGACCCCCATGACCGGAAGCGTCGGCATGCCCACCGCACCGCTCGCCGACAAGGTGCCCGAACAGGAGGGCTCGCCCACCAACGTGGCGGGCTTCCTCGGCCGGCCGGGCCCGAAGGTCCTGGAGACCGTCGAGATCGCCCACCTGAGCAAGGGCGGCGCGGGCGGTGACACCGGCAGGCCGTTCGCCGACCCGGAGAAGAAGGTGGACGAGCCGGTCAAGCTGGGCGGCCTGGCCGACCAGGGACTCATCGGCGCCCCCGTGATCGGCGACAAGGACGGCCACGTCATCGGCCTGCTGGTGGGCGGCGGCAAAGAGGGCAAGATGATCGGCGTCAGGGAGATCACCGGCATCCTGGCCGCCGCCAAGGTGGTGCCGCGCAGAGGCGCGATCGACACGGCGTTCGAGGCGGCGCTGACCCGCTATCACACCAAGTACTACACGGAGGCGGCGCCCGGCTTCCAGCGGGTGCTGGAGCTCTATCCGGGCAACGTGGTGGCCGCCAAGCTGCTGAAGACCTCGCTGGAGAAGCGGGGCGGGCCGGAGGACCAGGGCACGAAACAGGTGGCGGCCCCGTCCAGCCGGTCGACCCCGCTGTGGCCGTTCATCGTGGCGGCCGGGATCCTTTTCATGGCGGCCGCGGGCGGGGCGTATCTGCTGTGGCGCCGCCGTGCTCCTGAAAAGGTGACAGAGCCGCCAGAGCCACTGGCGGCGGCCGTGCCACCGTTCGACGACGGGGCCAACCAGACCGTGGTCGTACGGCGGTCGCAGGCGTTCCCCATGGTCCCCCAGCAACAGCAGCAGGTGATGACCGCGCCGGACCCGGCGATCAAGTACTGCACCTCGTGCGGCATGCGACTCGGGCCCGCGCATCGCTTCTGCGGTTACTGCGGCCACCCCATCGAGACGTGATGCCATTGAACGAAAGATCGCTCATCGGCCAGGAGGTGGCCGGGTACTACATCGAGGACATCGTCGGCAAGGGCGGCATGGCCGTGGTCTACCTTGCGCTCGACCCCAGGTTGAGCCGCCGCGTGGCGCTGAAGATCCTCAACCCGGTGCTCAGCGTCGACGACCGGTTCAGGCAGCGGTTCATCCTGGAGTCCCGAACGGTCGCCAGCATCGAGCACCCCAACATCATCCCGATCTACGAGGCCAACGCGGACGCCGACGGCGTCCTCTACATCGCCATGCGCTACGTCGACGGCCTCGACCTGCGCCGGCTCATCTACGACCGCGGACCCCTGCCGATCGGCCAGGCGAACCAGATCTTCGCCCAGGTCGCCGCCGCCCTCGACGCCGCGCACGCGCACGACCTGATCCACCGCGACGTCAAACCGGCCAACATCCTGCTGGCCGGCGACCACGTCTACCTCACCGACTTCGGCATCACCAAGCACCGCTCGTCGATCTCCGGGCTGACCCAGACCGACCAGTTCATCGGCACGCCCCGCTACATGTCGCCCGAGCAGATCAACAAGGAGCACATCGACGGCCGCGCCGACCAGTACGCGCTGGCCTGCGTGGTCTACGAGGGGCTGTCGGCGCGGCTGCCGTTCCAGCGCGAGAACGACATCGCGCTGCTCTGGGCCCACCTCGCCGAGCAGCCGACGCCGCTGTCGCAGCTCAGACCCGACCTGCCCGCGCAGATCGACACCGTGATGCTGCGGGCGCTGGCCAAGGCGCCCGAGCAGCGCTACGCCACCTGTACGGAGTTCGTGACCGCGCTGCGTGACGCGATCAGCGGGAATCAGGCCGATCCCATGGGCGGCCCCACCAGCGGGCCCCACCTCGTACCCCGCCAGGGTCCGCACTCGGGCCCGCACCCGGCGCCGTACCCCGCCCCCGTCCCGGGACCCACGACCGGCCCCCCGACGGGTCCTCCGATCGGCCCCCCGACCGGCCCTCCGACCGGCCCTCCGACTGGGCCCACCTCCGGCCCGCACCCCGCACCCATCCTGGGGCCCTCGTTCACGCCGATCGGGTCGGACCGGGCCCCCGCGCCGCCCACGCACCCGACCGCGCCCAAGAAACGCCCGGGACGCGTCCCCATCGTGGCCACCACGCTGGTCGCCGCCGTCGCGGCCCTCGCGCTCGTCGCCATGATCATCATGAACCACCAGGGCGACACCTGGTCCCGCTACAAGACCAGCGCCGCCGCGCCGCTCACGTTCGAGTACCCGGGCGACTGGACCGTCCGCACCCACCAGGACCTGTTCGCGGTGGTCTCGCCGCACGCCCAGGAGTTCGAGTCCCTGTTCGTGGCCGGCCCCGGCGCGGACTGGTCGGCGATCTCCCAGGTCGTCGAGGACGACCCCGACTCCGCCTCGGGCGTCTACGTCCAGGTCTCCGACACCCTCGACGCCGGCGGCAACTCCGAGCAGATGAAGGCCAAGATGGAGGCCCTGCTGCCCGGTCAGGTCGACGTCGGCAAACCCGTGCCGGACCAGGCCGGCACCAGCCCCGCCACCCGCTTCGACGGCTCCCTGCACGACCCCGCGACCGGCACCAGGCTCGGCTTCGTCAGCTACGTGATCGACCGTCAGCCCAAGACCATGCTCGTGATGTACTTCTGCGCCAAGGCCACGTGCGACGACGCCACCCAGACCCGCATCCGGCAGAGCGTCCACCTCTCGTGACTTGTGACTCACTTGCGTGCGGCTTGGCCTGGGGGTTCAGGCGGTGTTCAAGGTGGGGGCCCGGCGTCTACCCTCCGGCTTGTGGGCATTCGCATAGTCATCGCCGACGATCAGGCGATGGTCAGGGCCGGGCTGCGCATGGTCGTCGACAGCGACCCCGGCATGGAGGTGGTCGGCGAGGCGTCCGACGGGCGTGAGGCCGTCGCCGTGGTCAGGCGTACGCGGCCGGACATCGTGCTCATGGACATCTCGATGCCCCGGCTCGACGGGCTGGCCGCGGCCAAGGAACTGCTGGACGACCCGTCGCCGCCCAAGGTCATCACGCTGACCACGTTCGACACCGACGAGAACCTCTACGCCGCCCTGCGCGCCGGCACCAGCGGGTTCCTGCTGAAGGTGTCGCCGCCGGAGCAGCTCCTGGAGGCGATCAGGGTGGTGCACGCCGGTGACGCGCTGCTCGACCCGGCCGTGACGAGCCGGGTGATCGCCACGTTCGCGGGGCGGGCCGAGCCGACGCCCTCGCCCCGGCTGGCCGAGCTGACGCCGCGCGAGCTGGAGGTGCTGCGGCTGCTGGCGCGCGGCCTCACCAACGCGGAGATCGCCGGGGAGCTGTACGTGGGCGAGGCGACAGTCAAGACGCACGTGGCGCGGGTGCTGATGAAGCTGTCGCTGCGGGACCGGGCGCAGGCCGTGGTGTTCGCGTACGAGACCGGGGTGGTCCGGCCGGGCGCCGCGTGAGGGTTTGGCGGAACAGGGGACAGCATGTGTATATTTTCCGTCAGAAGGCGGTAGAAACAGGAGATATTTCATGCAAGCGTTCCCTCGGGTGCTGTTCGACGAGGCCCACAGCGAGTCGTGGACCGTCCGCCGCGAGGTGGCCGAGGCCATCAACCCCGCCCATCCCGACGACAACAGCTACGCCCGCGCGGCCGGGCTGCTGCGGCACCTGGGGCACACGGTCGGTGCCCACACCTCCGGCGCGCTCACGCCCGAGACGCTCGCCGACCAGGACGTCCTGGTGATCGCGCACCCCTCGGGAGAGCGGTGGGAACGTACCATCGGGCAGGGCAGCCCCGTCTTCACCGCCGCCGAGCTGGACGCGATCGAGTCCTTCGTCGCCGGCGGCGGCGGGCTGGTGGTGCTGGCCGAGGAGGAGCAGGACAAGTACGGCAACAACCTGCGCGAGCTGCTCGGGCGGTTCGGGGTGGGCGTGGCGCACGCCACCGTGCGCGACCCGAGGCACGCGCACCGGGACGTGGCCACCTGGGTGCTCGCCGAGCCCGCGACCGGCTCCGGCCTGCTCGCCGGCGTCCGCACGGCCTGCTTCTACCGCACCGGCGTCCTCACGATCGCCAGCGAGGGCGAGGGTGAGGTGCTGTTCGCGACCTCGCCGACCGCCGACCCGGCGGGCGCGCCGCTGGCCGTCGCGGTCCGGTACGGCAAGGGACGCGTGGTCGCGTTCGCCGACTCCGACCTCTTCGGCGACGACTCCATCGAGGACTACGACCACCGGCGCCTCTGGGGGAACGTGGTCACCTGGGCCGCCCGCGTCCCGGACGCCGGCGGGGCCGCCGGGTCGCGCGACGAGGCCAAGGCGGCCGGGTTCGCCCGGCTCAAGGCGGCCGTCGAGGAGCTGCGGCCGCTGCAGGTCAAGGACGGCTCGGTGCCGGAGGAGAAGGAGCGGGCGAAGGCGCTGGTGGCCGAGATCGGAGCGCGCCTGGGCGAAATATCGCCATATTTCCCGCATGACGCCGCGTACCTCCAGGCCGTCCAGGACGACCTGGCGAAGTGGGCCGAGCAGGACCTCGGCGTGCCCGACTTCCTCGACTCGCTCGACCTGTTCCACCCCGACACCCAGCGCGAGGACGGGCTGGAGCACGTCGTGGTCTTCCCCATGTACACCCAGAACGGCAACCCCGCCCGCAACCTGGAGGCCGTCTGGATCCGCACGATCTGGCCGGACTGGCTGGCCGCGCTGGAGGCGGGCGGCTACGACAACCCGATGTTCGTGCCGATCGCGTTCGAGGACTTCACCTCCGGCTACGACACCCACTCCGCCGTGCTCTTCCCCGAGACGGTCGCGGTGCGGCAGGCCCCGGCCCGCTTCACCTGGGGCGGGATCTTCGCCGACCGCGAGGCCGCCAGGTTCAGGCGGGTGTCGCAGGCCGCCGCCGAGACGCTCAAGCTCGACCTGCCGCCGGACGCGGCCAGGCTGCTGGCCTCGCAGCGGCTCGCGCAGGACACGTTCGTGCTCTGGGACCTGGTCCACGACCGCACCCACAGCCACGGGGACCTGCCGTTCGACCCGTTCATGATCAAGCAGCGGATGCCGTACTGGCTGTACTCGCTGGAGGAGCTGCGCTGCGACCTGACCGCGTTCGGCGAGGCCGTCAAGCTGGAGGCCCAGGGCGTGCCGCACGCGCGGTACGTGCAGGTGGCGATCCTGTTCGACCGGCTGTTCAGGTTCCCGATCACCGGGGAGCGGGTGCGGAACTACGACGGGCTCGGCGGGCAGCTCCTCTTCGCCTACCTGCACCGCAACGACATCGTGCGCTGGACGGACAACCGGCTCACGATCGACTGGGAGCGGGTCGCCGACGGGGTCGCCGACCTGCGGGGCGAGGTCGAGAAGCTGTATCGCGACAGCATCGACCGGTCCAAGCTGGCGCACTGGCTGGCGGCGTACGAGCTGGTGAGCGCGTACGTGGCGCCGCACCCCGGCTCCACCTGGGCCAAGGGCGTCCAGGCGCTGCCGGAGGAGCAGAAGGCCAAGGTGGACGCGGTGCTGGCGGACGAGTTCCCGCTGAGCATGTTCTACGAGGCACTGCGCCGTAAGCTGGCCGAAGTGGTCGAATCGACTAAGGGACTTCGCGCATGATCATTCTGGTTACGGGTGCTGGGGGGCCGACGGGGGAGGCCGTTTCCGGATATTTCCGGAAAAATGGGCATACGGTGATCGCGGTCGACAAGGAGGACGTCGACCTGCTCGACCGCACCGCCGTACAGGGCCTGGCCGACCGGATCGAGCGCGAGCACGGCCGCGTGGACGGCGTGGTGCACCTGGTCGGCGGCTGGCGCGGCGCCGGCTCGTTCGCCGAGACCAGTCTCGACGACTGGGACCTCCTGCACGACCTGTTGATCCGCACGCTCCAGAACGTCTCGCTGGCCTTCGAGCCGCTGCTGCGGCGCAGCGACAACGGCCGCTTCGTGATCGTCTCGGCCAAGGCGGCCCAGACGCCCTCCGCCGGGGGCGCCGTCTACGCGGCGGCCAAGGCGGCGGCCGAGGCGTGGACGCTCTCCCTCGCCGACGCCCTTTCCGGCACCGGCAGCGCGGCCACCATCCTGGTGGTCAAGGCCCTGGTGAACGACGCCATGCGGGCCGAGAGGCCCGACGCGAAGTTCGCCGGCTTCACCGACGTACACGACCTCGCGGAGGCCATCGGCGGTCTCTACGACCGCCCCGCCGCCGAGGTCAACGGCACCCGATTGGACCTTACTGCGTGACTTCCCGGCACGACCCCCGGCTCAAGGCGTTCGCCAGCGACAACTACGCCGGGGTGCACCCCGAGATCCTCCAGGCCATCGCCGCCGCCAACGGCGGCCACCAGACCGCCTACGGCGAGGACGTCTACACCGAGGCCATGGGGGAGGTCTTCAAGCGGCACTTCGGCGAGCAGGCGCAGGCCTGGCCGGTCTTCAACGGCACGGCCGCGAACGTCGTCTCCCTGCGTTCGATGACCGCCCACTGGGAGGCGGTCATCTGCGCCGAAAGCGCCCACATCAACACCGACGAGGGCGGGGCGCCCGAGGTGGCGGGCGGCATCAAGCTGCTCACCGTGCCCACGCCCGACGGCAAGCTCACGCCGGAGCTGATCGACCGGCAGGCGTGGGGGTTCGGCGACGTGCACCGGGCGCAGCCGCGCGTGGTGTCCATCTCCAACACCACCGAGCTCGGCACCCTGTACACGGCCGACGAGATCGCGGCGATCTGCTCGCACGCCCACGAGCTGGGGCTGCTCGTCCACCTCGACGGCTCCCGCCTCACCAACGCCGCCGCCGCCCTCGACGTCCCGCTGCGGGCCCTCACGACGGACGTGGGGGTGGACGTGCTCTCCTTCGGCGGCACCAAGATCGGGCTGCTGTACGGCGAGGCCGTCGTCGTCCTGAATCCCGCCGCCGCCAGCGGGGTCGACTACCTCCGCAAGACGTTCATGCAGCTGTCGTCGAAGATGCGCTTCGTGTCGGCGCAGTTCGAGGCGCTGCTGTCGGGGGACCTGTGGCTGCGCAACGCCCGCCAGGCCAACGCCATGGGCCGGCGCCTGGCCCAGGCGGTCGGCGGCATCCCGGGGGTGAGGCTGACCCGGCCGGTGGAGGCGAACGCCGTCTTCGCGATCCTGCCCAGGGACGTGACCGAGCGGCTGGCCAAGCGGTTCCGGTTCTACACCTGGAACGAGGCGACGGGGGAGGTGCGGTGGATGTGCGCCTTCGACACGACGGAGGCCGACGTGGACGCCTTCGCCGCCGCCCTGGCCGAGGAGATGCTCGCGTAGGTCGTCACGACTTGCGGGGGTCGGCCCGCAGGGCGAGGCGGGCCGCCTGCCAGCCGCCCATCCCGTGTACCGACGGGCCGGGTGGGGTGGAGGCCGAGCAGAGGAAGACGCCCGGCAGCGGGGTGCGCCACGGCGCCGGGGACCAGACGGGGCGGCGGAGGAACTGGATCAGGCTGGTGAGGCCCCCGGTGATGTCGCCCCCCACCAGGTTGGGGTTGGCGGCTTCCAGGGCGGCGGGGCCCATCGTGTGGCGGGCCAGGACGCGGTCGCGGAAGCCGGGCGCGTACCGCTCGATCTGGGTCTCGATGGCGTCCGTCATGTCCACGTCCGAGCCGGCGGGCACGTGGCAGTACGCCCAGAACGTGTGCCCGCCCCTCGTCGGATCCGCCGCGTACGGCTGGACCGCCAGCACGTACGGCCGGGGCGAGTGCCGGCCGGCGTTCGTCTCCGCCTCGCTCAGCGCGATCTCCTCCAGCGTCCCGCCCAGGTGCACCGTGCCCGCCTCGGCCACCGCCGGGTCCCGCCACGGCACCGGCCCGTCCAGGGCCCAGTCCATCTTGAAGACGCCGGGACCGTACCGGAAGCGCGCGAGCCGCCGCCGGTAGCCCGCCGGGAGGTCCGCCATCGCGAGGAACTGCCGGGGCGAGACGTCCAGCACCACCGTCGGCGCGGACAGCTCCGACAGCCGACGCACGCGGTGGCCGGTGACCGCCTCCCCGCCCAGCGACCTGAGCTCCGCCACCAGCGCGTCGGCCAGCACCTGCGACCCGCCCCGCACCAGCGGCCAGCCCGCCAGGTGGGCCAGGGACGCCAGCATCAGCCCGTATCCGGCGGTAATGGGCGCGCGCAGGTCCCGTACGGAGTGGGCGGCCATGCCCGCGACGAGCGCCCGCCCCTCCACGGTGCTGAACGCCCGCCGGGCGAACGTCGTGGCAGGCAGGGCCGCCGCGAGCCCGAACCTGGCCGCCTGCGCGAACGTACGCGCCCCCGCCCCCGCGGTCCGCCACGGGCCGAGCGGCTTGAGGAACAGGTCCACCAGCGGGAGCCCGGCGCCGGCCGCCGCGCCCACGGTCGCCAGCCACGCGCCCGCGTCGCGGCCCAGGCCCTGGGCGGTGCGGCGGGCGTCGCGGTGCACGAGTGCGGCGGGACGGCCGTCGAGCGGGTGGGCCACCGGCACCGGGGGATGGACGAACTCCACGCCAGGCAGGTCCAGCGCCCGCATCGCGGGAGACGCCACGGCCATCGCCATCACCGTCGCGCACAGGTCGTGCACCCGCCCCGGCAGCGTCAGCTCGCCGGAGCGCAGCCCGCCGCCGAACCGGTCGGCGGCCTCCAGCAGCAGCACCCTGCGCCCGGCGCGGGCGAGCGTGACGGCGGCGACGAGCCCGTTGGGCCCGGAGCCGACCACGACCGCATCGGCGTCCACGGTTTACTGGGGCTTGAGGATCGACGGGTAGGGCTGCGCGCCCCGCTGCTTGAGCAACTCCGTCATGAGCTTGATCTCCCCGCTCTGCCCCTGGACGATCTTCTGCGCCATGCTGACGACCTCGGCGCGCGTGGACAGCTTGAGCAGCCCCTCGGCCATCTGCACACCGCCCTCGTGGTGGCGGATCATCAGCTGCAGGAACAGCACCTCGGCCTGCGTGCCCTGCGCCTCCTTGAGCCGGGTCAGCTCCTGCGGCGTGGCCATGCCGGGCATGGAGCCGGGCGCGGCCCCGCTGGCGGGCGTCGCGGCGCCGCCGTGCCCGTGGCCGCTCATCCAGGCCATCGGCTTCTGGTCGCTCGCCTGGTCGAGCCCCCACTGCTGCAGCCAGCCCAGGAACATGCCGCGCTGGTTGGCCTGGGTGTTGATGATGTCGAAGGCCAGGGTCCTGATCTCCTTGGCCGGGCCCTTGTCCCTGACGATGAACGACATGTCCACGGCCTGGGCGTGGTGCGCGGCCATGTCGCGGGCGAAGCCGGCCTCGGGCGAGCTGTCGCCGGGCGTGCCGTCGCGGCCGAACAGGAAGAACGCGGCCAGGGCGAGGACCAGCACGCCGCAGACGATCAGGATGGGTTTACTCGCGGGTTTTTCCATGGCCCGTCCAGCGTACCCACCAAAGGTGTCGTGATCGGACGCTTATAAGCGCCTTATTCTCCGCATACGCGTGGAGGCAATAGGGTGACCGGAGTTGGTACGCCGATGGAGGAACGATGACGAAGGAGAAGGCGCAGGCGAGGCGCGAGCATCTTGCGAAGATGCGGGCCGAGCAGAAGCGCAAACAACGCCGCGCCGCGCTGCTCATGTGGGGGACGGGCGGTCTGATCATCGTGGTGCTCGTCGGCGTGGTCGGCTTCTACCTGGTCAAGCAGGCCAGGGAGACCTCGCTGGACGCCGTGGCCAATTACAAGTACGAGGCCGGGCAGCACGTGTGGAACGCGGTCACCTACAAGGAGACCCCGCCGGTGGGCGGCCAGCACAACAACTACTGGCAGGCGTGCTCGATCTACGACAAGCCCATCCACAACGAGCACGCCGTGCACTCCCTGGAGCACGGGGCCGTCTGGATCACCTACCGGCCCGACCTGCCCAAGGCGCAGGTCGACAAGCTGAAGGAAGTGGCGACGTCCACGGGCCAGCAGGACTACATGCTGGTCAGTCCGTACCCCAACCTGCCCGCGCCGGTGGTCGCGTCGTCGTGGGGGCACCAGCTCAAGCTGAACGACCCGGCCGACCCGAAGCTGGGCGCGTTCATCAAGAAGTACCAGAACGGGAAGGACACGCCGGAGCCCGGCGCCACGTGCGGTGGTGAGGACGCCATCACGACGACGGCCGACCAGGCGCCGCTGCCGCCGGAGCCGAAGGGCAACCAGCAGCAGCCGCCGATGGAGACCATCTCGCCGTCGCCCAGCCAGTCGCAGAAGTAGCCCGCAGGGGCCGGTGGGCATCGGCCGGAGCGAGGAGCGGCCGTACGCCGGAGGGGCGGGTGGGTGGCCCCTTCGGCGGCCCCTTCGACGGGGTGGCCGCCCCTTCGTGGGTGTGGGCACTCCGGCCGACGCCCGTGACGGGGGTCTCACACCCCGTCGATGAGGAGGCCCTGGCGGGCGCGGGCGTACTCCTCGAAGGAGATGCGGCCGTCTCCGTCGGCGTCCACCCGGGAGAAGGCCGCGGCGAGGTCGGTGTCCGCGCGGTTCCAGACGGTGCGGAAGTCCTCCATGGTGATCCAGCCGTCGCCGTCGCGGTCGGCGACGGCGAAGGTGGCCCGGCTGATCGGCGCGAGCACGGCTTCGAGCGCGCCCGTGCGTACCAGCGACTCGAAGGACGTGACGTACTCCTCCTTGCTGATCTTGCCGTCGCGGTCGGTGTCGAGGGCCCGGGCGTGGGTGTCCCAGGCGTTGAGGAAGGCGTTGACGACCGCCTCGGCCTCGGGCGCGTCCGCGCGCACGCCGGTCTGCTCCAGCCGCCGCTGGGCCAGCGCCAGGTAGTCGTATCTGGTCAGGAAGCCGTCGCCGTCGGCGTCCAAGTCCTTGAAGTTGCGCTCCGCGCTCTCGCGGAAGCTGCTCTTCTGCGCCATCATGACTCCGATCAGTTACTCTAAGTAGTCTATCGCTACTTAGAGTAACTCGCACCGGATGTGATGGACAGAAGGCTCACGAAAGAGCGTCTTCGGCGGGCGTCCACTCCAGACCGTGCGCCTCGGCCACCGGGCGGCTGGTCAGCCGGCCGTCGTGGGTGCTCAGGCCCAGCGCGAGCGCCCGGTCCTCGCGCATGGCCCGCTGCCAGCCCAGGTCGGCGATGGCCAGCGCGTACGGCAGCGTCACGTTCGTCAGCGCGAACGTCGAGGTGTGCGGCACCGCGCCGGGCATGTTGGCCACGCAGTAGAAGATCGAGCCGTGCACCCGGTACGTGGGCCGCTCGTGCGTGGTCGGCCGGGAGTCCTCGAAGCAGCCGCCCTGGTCGATCGCGATGTCCACCAGCACCGAGCCCGGCTTCATCCGGCTCACCAGGTCGTTGCTCACCAGCGTCGGCGCCTTGGCGCCCGGCACCAGCACCGCGCCGATGACCAGGTCGGCCTCCAGCACCGCCTGCTCGATCTCCAAGGTGTTGGAGGCGACGGTCTGGCAGTGGCCCTGGTAGATCAGGTCGGCCTGGCGCAGCTTGTCGATGTTGTTGTCGAGCAGCAGCACCTCGGCCTGCATGCCGAGGGCGATGGCGGCGGCGTTCATGCCGGACACGCCGGCTCCGATGACCACGGCCTGCGCCGCGCGCACGCCGGAGACGCCTCCCATCAGCACGCCCCTGCCGCCTCCCGAGCGCATCAGGTGGTACGCGCCCACCTGCGGCGCCAGCCTGCCCGCCACCTCCGACATGGGCGCGAGCAGGGGCAGCGCCCCGTTGGCCGTCTGGACGGTCTCGTAGGCGACGGCGGTGCTGCCGGAGTCGAGCAGGGCCTGCGTGCAGGGCCTCGACGCGGCCAGGTGCAGGTACGTGAACAGCACCTGCCCCTTGCGCAGCCGGTGGTACTCCTCCGGCACCGGCTCCTTCACCTTCATGACCATGTCGGCGGCCGCCCAGACCTCGTCGGCGTCCGGGACCATGACGGCTCCGGCCGCGGCGAAGTCGTCGTCGGGGATCGCGGAGCCGACGCCCGCCCCCTGTTCCACGAAGACCCGATGGCCGTGGCGGACGAACTCGTGCACTCCGGCCGGGGTCAGGGCCACCCGATATTCGCTGTTCTTGAGCTCTTTCGGAACACCGACTTTCATGGGCGAACTCTTCTCGCTCTTGTGCGCTTACGCCTCCATTCTTCCTCTCTCCCCCGAATAGGTGAGGATTATCGGGCTGATTACCCCGGTGCCGCCGTACCTCGATAGGCTCACCGGCAGTCCGAACGTCAGGATGGGATCGCCATAGATGGACAAGCCGGAAGAGCCGCCACCCGCGGACCCCGGGGAGCCGAGGGCCAGCAAGGCCACCACCATCTTGCTGATCGTCTCGCTCGTGCTCGTCGTGCTGGTCGCGGGAGTGGTCGGCTCGATCGCCGTCCTGATGACCAAAAATCCCGACATGCCGCTCCTGGGGGCCGCGCCGGCGCAGCAGCTGGCCGTGCCCATCCACTTCGCCCCCGTCCGGGAGACCAAGGCCGCGCCGTGCCCGGGCGCGGAGGCCGTGCTCGACCAGGAGCAGAAGAACTGCTACCTCCTGGAGGACGGCGTCACGGTCGACTCCGTGCAGCGGATCGAGCCGGTGCGCGAGAAGGACGGCCAATACTCCGTGCGCATCGCGATCGCCCCGCGGTTCAAGGAGCGCCTCGTCCAGCTCATCGACGAGCTGGTGCCCGACCAGCGTCAGGTGGCCATCGTGCTGGCCCCCGCGCAGCCTGACGCGCCCAAGGTCGTGCTGGCCGCGCCCATCGTCACCCAGTACATGGACGGCGACAGCATGAGCATCTCGGGCTTCGAGAAGGAGGAGGCCGACGCGCTGGTGACCCGCCTGCTGGGCGCCACGCCGGGCGCGTCCACGCAGCCCACGCAGCCCACGGGCCCGGCCTCGCAGCCGCAGCAGACCGGCGGCACCTCACCCCAGACCGGCGGCACCCCGCCGCAGACCGGCCAGACCCCTCCGGGCCAGCAGAACACGGCCCCCGGCACCGCCACCACCCCGGCCAACCCCGGCGCCACCCCGGGGACCACCAACCCCGCCGCGGGCCCCCGCCGCACCCCCGACAAGCGCTACGCCTCCTGCAAGGAGGCCGTGGCCGCCGGGGACGGCCCCTACTTCAAGGGCACCCACGAGGAATACTCCTGGTACGTGGACGTCGACGGCAACGGCGTGGCCTGCAACAGCGGCGACATGCGCTAACGGAACAGCTCCTCCAGCCAGTCGATCGCGAAGTAGGCCACGAAGATCAGCGAGACGATCCAGAGCAGCCACGGGATCTCGGAGAAGCGCCCCCTGGCGGCCTTGACGAGGGTGTAGGCGATCACCCCGGCGCCCACCCCGTTCGTGATCGAATACGTGAACGGCATGAACGCGATCGTCAGGAACGCCGGGATGGCCACGTCCAGCTCCTCCCAGGGCACGTTCCTGCTCTGCATCATCATCAGCGCCCCGACCAGCACCAGCGCGGGCGCGGCAGCGGCGGCGGGCACCACCGAGGCCAGCGGCGTGAACAGCAGCGTCAGCCCCAGCAGCGCCCCGGTCACCACGCTGGCCAGGCCGGTCCGCGCGCCCTCGCCGACGCCCGCGGCGGACTCGACGAAGACGGTGTTCGACGAGGCGCTCACCGAGCCGCCGATCATGCCCGCCACGCCGTCCACGGTCAGGATGCGGCCCAGCCGGGGCACCTGGCCCCGCTGGTCCACCATCCCGGCCTCGTCGCTCACGCCGATGATCGTGCCCATCGCGTCGAAGAACCCCGACAGCACCAGCGTGAACAGCACCACGGCCGCCGTCAGCGCCCCCGCCCTGCCGAACCCGCCGAACAGGTCGAACGCGCCCACCAGCCCGAAGTCCGGCGCCGCGATCAGGCGCTCCGGCACGCGCGGCGTCACCACGCCCCACGAGCGGGGCGGGACCTTGGCGACCGAGTTGACCAGGACGGCCAGGGCCGCCGTGACGACGATGCTGATCAGGATGGCGGCCGGGGTCCTGCGGACGAACAGGGCGATCATCAGGAGCAGGCCGAAGCAGAACACGACGACCGGCCAGCCTATGAGGTGGCCCGTGGCGCCGAGCTGCACCGGCGTGCCGGTGCCCCGCGTCACGAACCCGGCGTCCACCAGGCCGATCAGGGCGATGAACAGCCCGATGCCCACGCTGATGGCGTGTTTGAGCGCGAGCGGGATGGCGTTCATGATCAGCGTGCGCAGGCCCGTCACGGCCAGCACGATGATGACGAAGCCCTCCAGCACCACCAGGCCCATGGCCTGGGCCCACGTCATGTGCGGGGCGGCCTGGTAGGCGACCACCGCGTTGAGGCCCAGCCCGGCGGCCAGGCCGAAGGGCGCGTTGCCGACGAGGGCCATCAGCAGCGTGGAGACGGCCGCGGCGAGCGCGGTGGAGGTGGTGAGCTGGGCGATGGAGAGCCGGGCGCCCGTGACGTCCGTGGCGCCGGCCAGGATGATCGGGTTGAGCAGGATGATGTAGGCCATGGCCACGAACGTGGTCACCCCGCCCCGCACCTCGCGGCCGACGGTCGTCCCCCGCCCGGTGAGCTCGAAGAACCGGTCGAGCACCCGCCATCCCCCTTCACATGATCAAGGGGGATGGCGCATAGCTACCCGGAGGGCGACGAGATCACGCCTTCTCGTGGCGCCCGTGACCCACGAGCCCCATGAACTCCTCCAGCCCGATCGTCCCGTCGCCGTCGTTGTCGGCCGACTTGATGAACGCCTCGATCTCGCTCTCGGACGCGCCCTGCCCGCCCAGCGCCTCGTTGGCCCGGCGGATCTCGTCGGCCGTCAGCAGGCCGTCGCCGTCGACGTCGAAGCGCCGGAACTCCGCCTCGGCCGCTTCACGAGCGCTTGTCATCGGATACCCCCATTGTCGATCCGTCATCAAACAACGCGATATCCTCCGGCCTGATCGGAACCCGAGTCAACCGCAGCCCGGTCGCGGCCCGCACGGCCGCGGCGACGGCGGGGGTGGAGGAGAGCGTCGGGGGCTCGCCGGCGCCGCGCAACCCGTACGGGGCCGCCGGATCCGGATTTTCCAGGATTTTCAGCTGCATCGGCGGCATGTCGAGGATCGTGGGGATGAGGTAGTCCGTGAACGACGGGTTCAGCACCCGCCCGTCGCGGACCTGGATCTCCTCCATGAGCGCCAGCCCGAGCCCCTGCGCGGACCCGCCCTGGATCTGGCCCTCCAGGGCCTGCGGGTTCAGGACGCGGCCCACGTCCTGGACGGCCGCCAGCTCGACCACCTTGACCAGGCCCAGCTCCACGTCCACGTCCACGACGGCCCGGTGCACGCACAGGGCGAGCTGGGTGTGCGAGTCGCCCTGGCCGGTGATCGGGTCCATCGGGTACGTGGGGCGGTGCCGGTACTCGCGCGTCTCCTCGATCGGCCCGAACTTCTCCAGCGCCTGCGCCGGCGGCAGCCCGTTGAAGCGCTTGCGCACCGCCTCGCAGGCGGCCCGCACCGCCCCGCCCGTGACGTACGACTGGCGCGAGGCAGACGACGAGCCGGCCGAGCCGACGGAGGTGTCGGCGGTGGCCACGGTCACGTTCGCGATGCCCAGCTCGGTGCGGGCGATCTGGGCCTGGACCGTCACCAGGCCCTGGCCGACCTCGGCGGCGGCCGTGTGCACGGTGACGTGCGGCTCGCCGCCCACCAGCTCGGCCCGGACCCGGGCCGTGGAGTAGTCGTCGAAGCCCTCGGAGAAGCAGATGTTCTTGATGCCGACGCCGTAGCCGACGCCGCGGCGCACCGACTCGCCGTGCGTGGTCTGGGACACGCCCCCGGGCATCGACCGCAGGTCACTCGGGGGTGCCGACGGGAGGGGCATCGCCTCCAGGTCGCGCAGCATCTCGGCGAGCGGGGCCGGAGAGTCGATCACCTGGCCGGTGATGAGGTGGGAGCCCTGGGAGACGGCGTTGCGCACCCGGATCTCCACGGGCGACAGGCCGCACGCCTCGGCCAGCCGGTCCATCTGCGACTCGTACGCGTAGCACGCCTGGACCGCGCCGAAGCCGCGCATCGCGCCGCAGGGCGGGTTGTTGGTGTAGACGCCGGTGGCGTCCACCTGCACGTTCTCCACCTCGTACGGCCCCACGCCCAGCGACGCGGCGTTGCCGACCACGGCGGGGGAGGAGGAGCAGTACGCGCCGCCGTCCAGCAGGATGTCGGCCTTGACGTAGACCAGCTTGCCGTCGCGGGTGGCGCCGTGCTCGTAGCGCATGCGGGCCGGGTGGCGGTGCACGTGGCCGAAGAACGACTCCTCCCGGCCGTACACGATCTTCACGGGCCGGTTCAGCCGCAGCGCCAGCATGCAGGCGTGCGCCTGCATCGACAGGTCCTCGCGGGCGCCGAACGCGCCGCCGACGCCGGACAGCGTCAGGCGCACCTTCTCCGGGGGCAGGCCGAGGCAGGGGGCGAGCTGGTCGCGGTCCACGTGCAGCCACTGGGTGGCGATGTAGAGGTCGACGCCGCCGTCCTCGGCGGGGACCGCCAGGCCGGACTCGGGGCCGAGGAAGGCCTGGTCCTGCATGCCGACCTCGTACTCGCCGGTGACCACGACCTCGGCCTCGAACGTGTCGCCCCGCCGCACCGGCTGGTGCCGCACGAAACGCCGGGAACGGCGGGGGTCGGTCACGGCCTCGCGCACCTCGTAGTCGACCACGATGGCCGCCGCCGCCCTGCGCGCGGTCTCGGGGTGGTCGGCGGCCACCACCGCCACCGGCTCGCCCTGGTAGCGGACCTCGTCGATGGCCAGCACCGGCTGGTCCTTGTGGTCGAGCCCGTAGAACTTCTCGCCCGGCACGTCCTCGTGCGTCAGCACGGTCAGCACGCCCGGGATCTTCAGCGCGGGCCCCACGTCGATCGACCGGATCCAGGCCGACGGGTGCGGGCTGCGCAGCGTCGCGCCCCACACCATGCCGTCCAGCCACAGGTCGGAGGCGTAGGCGAACTCGCCGGTCACCTTCAGCGTCGCGTCGGGCCGCCGCGCGCTCTCGCCGACCCCGGCGCCGTGCAGGGTCGTGTACGCGGTCTCCGTCATCTTCCGAGTAGAGCACCGCCGCCGCGCCGCGTCCTATGCGCGTCGCGTGAAATCCCGGTCAGCGGTTGGCCTCGGCGCCTTGTATATTCCTCCAAGTGCGCATCTCCGACCTGCTGGCCATCGACGAACTGCGCCTGACCCTGCTCGCCGGCGACCCCTCGCGCGAGTTCGACACCGTGCACATCACCGACCTGCCCGAGCCGGGGCGCTACCTGAGCGGCGGCGAGCTGGTGCTGTCGGGGCTGATGTGGTGGCGCGAGCCGGCGGACTCGGCCAGGTTCGTGGCGGCGCTGGTGGAGGCGGGGGTCGCCGCGCTGGGCGCCGGGCAGGCGTGGCTGGACCACGTCCCGGCCGACCTCGTGGCCGCGTGCGAGGCCGCCGGTCTGCCGCTGGTGGAGGTGCCGACGGAGGTGTCGTTCCGGACGCTGACGGAGCTGGTCGTGCCGCGGCTGGCCGGCGACGTGCGCGACGCGCTCGGCCGCCACCGCAGGCTGGTCGCGGCCATCGCCGAGGGCGCCGACCTGCGCGAGCTGTTCGCGCTGACCGCCGCCGAGCTGGGCGTCACCGGCGCCGTGCTGTCCGCGTCGGGCGAGGTGATCGTGGGCGCGGCCAGGGATCCCGTACGGCTGGCGAAGGCGTACCTGACGGCGCCGCGGCTGCCCGCGCGCGTCGGCGACCACACGATCTTCGCGGTCGGGCGCGGCCACCGGGCCGCGGGCTGGGCGCTGGCCTGCGACGGCGACCTGATGGGCCGCGCCGACCTGGGCTACGAGCTGGCGTCCTGCGTCGGCCTCGAACGCAACCGCATGGAGGAGGGCCGCCGGGTCGAGCGCCGCCTGACCGAGCAGCTCATCGTGGCCGCGCTGGCCGAGTCCGACCCGGCAGAGCTCAACGCCAGGCTGCGCACCTGCGGGATCGACGCGGCGGAGCCGTACGCCGTGGTGAACGCCACCGCTCCCAGGCCGGGCGCCACCCGCGGGCCCGACCCCGCCACGCTCGGCGGCCAGGTGGTGGAGGAGCTGCTCGGCCGCGAGGTCGTGGCGGCGGCGGGCGCGGACGGCGCGATCGCGGTGGTGCCGCTGCGCGAGCGCACCACGGCCGAGCTGGCCGACCGGCTGCGCGCCGGGGCGCAGGTGCTGGCCGCCCTGCCCGGCACCCGCCTGTGCGTCGGCCTCAGCGGCGCGCTGACCGGGGCCGCCGCCGTCAAGGGCGGCGTGGAGGAGGCCGGGCACGCCAGGCGCCTGGCCGAGGCCCGCTCCGGAGGCGTCGTCACCAGCGACGAGATCTACACGCACGCGCTGCTGCTGGCCACGGTGCCGGGAGACGTGCGCCGCTCGTTCACGGCGCGGCTGCTGTCGCCGCTGCTCGACTACGACCGGCGGCACCAGTCCGACCTGGTGCGCACCCTCGGGATCTTCCTCGACTGCGCCGGCTCGTGGAACGCCTGCGCGGAGCGGCTCCACGTGCACGTGAACACGGTCCGTTACCGCATCCGCAGGATCGAGGAGCTGACCGGGAGGAACCTGGCGACGATGGCCGACCGGGTCGACTTCTTCCTGGCGCTCAGGGACACGGGCCCGCCTCGATAGCCCCGCGCTCCTCCTCCACGGCCGCCCGCTCCTCCTCCAGCCGCCGCTCCCAGACGGCGTGGCCGAGCCCGCCGCCGTCGGCCAGGGCCTCCTCGACGTAGGACAGGGCCCGGTCGGGATCCTTGAGCATCCGGTACGCCTGCGACAGCCGGATCAGGCACCGCACCCTCCCGATCCGGTAACCGCTCGTCTCGAACAGCTCGCGCGCCCTGAGCAGGTAGCGCAGAGCCTGCTCAGGGTCGTCCAGATCGAGGTGGGCCTCGCCGAGCACGAGCCGGATCTGCCCCTCGTTGCTGGCGTCCCCCGCCCTCTCGGCCTCGGCCAGCGCCTCGCGCAGCACCTTGACCGCCTTCTCCGGACGTCCCGTGCCCAGGTGGGAGAGCCCTATCATCAGCAGCGCGTACCGGACTCCCACGCTCGCACCGATGCTCGTGGCCAGTGCGAGCTGGCGCTCCGCCCAGGGCAGCATCTCCTCGTAGCGTTCGCCCGAGTTGTAGGCGTTGGCCACGTTGCCCAGCGCACGCATCTCGCCGAAGGCGTCGCCGAGCCGCCGGGCCAGCTCCAGCGAGGACCGCAGGTGGGAGACGGCCTCGTCCGTGCGTCCCGTCAGGCGCAGGGCGTTGGCGATGTGGTCGTGCGCGACCATGGCGCCGGCCTCGTCCCCGAGGCGTTCGCTCACCCGCAACGCCAGCGTGTTCAGCTCCTTCATCTCCGCTATGTGGAAGGCCCTCTCCTGGCGCCAGAGGAGGCCGAACACGAGGTTGACACCGAGCCGGGCGATCGTGTCGTCGGGGGAGTCCATGGCCTGCACGGCCGCGGCCGTCAAGACCGCCTCCTCGTCGCGCAGCCACGCCTTCGCCTCGTCCGCGGTGCGGACCTCGTGCGGGACCGCGTCGACCGGGGCGGCCAGTTGCGTGCGGTGCGGGTCGCTGACGTGGCTGGCCAGGCGCGCGGAGGCGGCATAGTACGACAGCGCGCGGATCAACGGCCCGCGCCAGTCGCGGGGACGCAGCTCGCCGGCGAAAAGGCGGACGAGGTCGTGCAGCTGGTAGCGGCCGGGACCGGCGCGATCGAGCAGGTGGGCGTCCACCAGCCGCTCCAGGGCCGCTTCCGCCTCGCCGGACGTGACGCCGGCCAGCGCCCCCGCGACCTCCGCGGTCATCTCGGGCACGTGCAGGAGCCCCAGCAGCGACAGCATGCGCGCGGCCAGCCGGTCCACGGGGCGCGAGCCGCGTTCGAGGGCGGTGTGGCTGGCGGCCAGGCTGGAGCGGACCGCCAGGTCGCCGGCCGCGAGCTCGTGCAGCCGGGTCCGCTCGTCGCTCAGGCGGGAGGCCAGCGTGGAGACGCTCCAGTCGGGGCGGCCGGCCAGGCGCGCTCCGGCGATGCGCAAGGCCAGCGGGAGACCGTCGCACAGGCGGACGAGCCTGGCCGTCTCGCCCGCGTCGGCCGAGATCCGGTTCGCGCCGGCCAGGTTGGCCAGCATCGTGGCCGACTCCGCCGGCGACATCCGGGCGAGCTCCAGCTGGACGGCGTCCTCGCCCCAGCTCATGGTCTCCCGGCTGGTCACGAGCAGCGTGTTGCCGAGCGAGGCCGACAGCAGCGGCCGGATCTGCGCGAGGTCGGCGGCGTCGTCCAGCACGGTCAGCACCCGCCGGTCGTGCAGGCGGCTGCGCCACGCGGCCGCCGCCTCGTCCAGGTCGGCGGGCACGGCGCCGGGAGGCACGCCGAGCGCGCGCAGGAACCGGCCGAGCACCTCGAGCGGGGTGAGCGCGGGCAGCTCGGGCGTGGCACCCCGGCAGTTGACGTAGAGCTGGCCATCGGGGAAGCGGTCCATGGCCAGGTGGGCGACGTGGGCGGCGAGCGCCGACTTGCCGACGCCCGGGGGCCCGGTGATGATCACCAACGGGCTCGGCGAGGTCGCGTCCCCCGGCGCGAGCCACTCCGTCAGGCGCGAGATCTCCGCGGACCTGCCCACGAACTCCGCCAGCGGGCGGGGTAACTGGTGCGGCGTCTCGTGAGGCGCCGGCGCGCTCGGGGCGGGAGCCGCATCGGCCCGCAGCACCATCTCGTGGCACCGGCGTAACCCCTCGCCGGGCGACAGCCCGAGCTCCTCGGCGAGCAGGACCCTGCCTTCCTCATAGACCTGCAGGGCCTCGGCCGGGCTGCCCGAGCGGAACAGGGCGGTCATGAGCAGCTCGCGGACCCGCTCGCGCAGCGGGTTGCGGCGGGTGAGGTGGCGCAGCTCCTCGACGATGTCGCGGTGGCGGCCCAGGCGCAGCAAGCTCTCCGCGCGCAGCTCGAGGGCGGCGAGCCGGAGCTGCTCCAGGCGGTCGCGCTCCGTCTCGGCGAACGGGCCGGACAGCCCGCTCAGCGCGGTGCCGCGCCACATCGCCAGGGCCTCGTCGAGCAGGCGCACGGCCTGGGGGTCGTCGCCGGCGCGCTGAACCCGCCTGGCCTCCTCGATCCGCTCGGCGAACAGCAGCGCGTCCACCTGCGCGGGCTCCACCCGTAAGACGTAACCGGCCGGCGTCCCCGCCAGCACCCGCGACGGCTCGCGCCGCCCGCGGCCGGGCTCGAAGGCGCGGCGCAGGCCGGCGATGTAGGTGTAGACGCTCTGCTCGGCATTGCGCGGGGCGTCCTCGCCCCAGATGCCGGCGATCATCTGGCTCATGGGAACGGGCCGGGCCACGGCGGCGGCCAGGATCGCGAGGGTGGTCTGCTGCCTGGCGGGTCCGAGATCGACCTGCTCGGCGGCCAATCCGCGGTGGAGCTCCGCGGTCACCGCCCCCAGCAGCCGAATGAAGATCCTCTCGCCCACACGACCTCCTCGACTCGCCCTCGAACCGCGTCAACAGGGCAGCGTAATCAAGATCGTCGCGCTGTGAAGGCTCTGCGGGATCGCTGTAGATCGAATGTAGACGTGGCCGATAAATTGCATTTCCATCCGTGCCCGCCGAGCAGCGGGTTGCGGGGCCTGACTGATCGGGGACTCAGGCAAGGTCGCCCGGACGGCAGAGGGCGGGGCCAGGAGGCCCCGCACCGGCCGGGCCGCGGTACGACAGGGCGCGGAGTGCGGTTACGCGCCCGGCATGCCGCCATGCCTTGCCTGACGATTGCTGCTCAGCAGCAGTAGACGTCCAATTGTCCGTAGGACAGGGAAGACGTTGCGGCACTTGTGGCCGTAGCATTACCTCCAACGGTTACCGCGGCAGTGATCACGGCAACCAGGACGGACAGGACAATGCGCATGCGCACGGGGGTTCTCCCTAGCCTATGTGAGTTGCTTGGACTTCATCTTCTCAGGGAGCGGCAGCTGTGACCACATCTGACCTAGTCGGACTCCGTATCAAGACGGTTCGGCGGCAGCGCGGCCTGTCGCAGGCACAGCTGGCGCACCCCGAACTGTCCGACAGTTACGTCTCGTTGATCGAGAGCGGCAAGCGTACCCCCACCCCTGCGGTCTTGGAGCTGCTGGCCCAGAAGCTGGACTGCTCGCTGTCCTATCTGATCAACGGCGTCACTGCCGAACAGATGGAGGACATCGAGCTCGCCCTCGGCTACGCGCGGCTGGCGCTCGAGAACGGCGAAGTCGCCGAGGCCCGCACGCGCTTCGAGGAACTGCTGGGCAACAGCAACCTGACAGGTCTGACCGCACTTCGTCAAGAAGCCGAATTCGGTCTGGCCCTCGCCACCGAGGCCGGAGGCGATCTCGACCGGGCGATCTCGATCATGACCAAGCTCCGCGAGGAGGAGCTCCCGGTCGAGCAGGGCATCGAGGTGGCCATCGCGCTGTGCCGCGCCTACCGGGAGAGCGAGCGGCTGAGCGAGGCCGTCGAGGTGGGCGAGCAGATCCTCAGCGGCAAGTCCCGCCAGGGCTGGACCGACCTGCTGGTCGAGCTGGGCGCCACGCTGCTGGCGGCCTATCTGGAGCGCGGCGACATGCTGCGCGCCAGGCAGTTCGCGGCCGAGCTGCTCAACGCGGCCGACGCGCTGGGCACGCCGCGCTCCATCGTCGCGGCCAACTGGAACGCCTCCATCGTCGCCCGCGCCACCGGGCACAACAGCGAGGCGGTGGCCTTCGCCGAGCGGGCCCTGGCCGTGCAGGTGGAGCACGGGCAGCCGCGCAACACCGCGAGGATGCGGCTGCAGTTCGCGCGGACGCGGCTCAGGACCGGCGCGCAGGACGCCGCGACCGTCCGCGACCTGCTGCGCACGGGAGTCGCGGAGTTCGAGCAGACCTCGACCAGCACGATCGACCAGGCCATGCTCTACATGGAGCTGGCCAGCGCCGAATACATGACCGGAGAGCTCGACCAGGCCGCCGAGCACGCATTGATCAGCAGAAACCTGCTCCCCGAGTTCGGCCACGTGCTGGGCGCGGAGGCCAGCCTGCTGCTCGGCAGGGTCTACGGCGCGGTCGGTCAGGTGGACGAAGGGCGCCGGCACGCCGCCGCCGTCAAGGAGTGGCTCACGCCGCTGCCCGACTCCCGCCGCTCGGCCCGCACCTGGTACGCCGCCGCCGAGACCATGGAGTTGCTGGGCGCGACGGACGAGGCGGTGGAGGCGTACCAGCGGGCGTTGTCCTGCGCGGGGCTGTAGCGAGGTCCGGACCGGGCGGTGGCGTCGGTAGCCTTGGGGGTGCCATGAAGAGATCCCCGCTTGCGGCACTCGCCGCGACTGCCGCCGCCCTGCTCGTGCTCGTGTTCGGCATGGCGGCTCCCGCGCTGGCGCACGACGCGCTCAAGAGCAGCTCCCCGGCCAAGGACGCCGAGGTCGAGAGCCTCGACGAGGTGCGGCTGGAGTTCACCGCGGGCGTGCGCCTGCCGTTCGTCATCGTACGCGGCCCCGGCGGAGCCGAGCTGCAGAGCGGCAAGCCCGAGGTCGACGGCAAGGTGGTGACCCAGGCGGTCAAGGAGCCCGTACCTGACGGGAAGTACACGATCGCCTACCGGGTCGTGTCGTCCGACGGGCATCCGATCGAGGGCGAGATCCCCTTCAAGGTGAAGGGGGCCGAGACGCCGTCCCCCAGCCCGACCTCCTCCGAGAGCGTGGCACCGGCCACCTCGGCACCGGCCGCCTCGGCACCGGCCGCCTCAGCACCGGCCACGCAGCCCGCGCAGAGCTCGCCCGCCACTGATCAGGCCTCGGCCGCCCAGCCGGTGAGCTTCCCCGTCTGGCTCGTCATCGTGATCGGCGCGCTCGTCGGCATCGGCATCGGTTTCCTGCTCAGCGCGCG
This sequence comes from Nonomuraea jabiensis, assembly GCF_014204795.1. Taxonomy (GTDB): domain Bacteria; phylum Actinomycetota; class Actinomycetes; order Streptosporangiales; family Streptosporangiaceae; genus Nonomuraea; species Nonomuraea jabiensis. Next base: position 6,728,810 of record NZ_JACHMB010000001.1, read on the forward strand.
GAAGAAGAAGCCATGAGCAAGGCGGCGCGGCTCGCGCTCGCCGGGGCGGCCGCCGCGGTCGTCGCCCTGGTCATCGGCATGATCGCCGGCGGCAGGGCGTTCCCCAGGATCATCCCCGGCCTGCCCGACTCCGGCGCGGTCGTCCGGTGGGGGCTGCCGCTGTCCAAGCTGCTCATGGACGTGGCCGGCGTGACCACCGTGGGCCTGCTGCTCATGGCCGCCGCGCTGCTGCCCAACGACAAGGGCGTGCTCGGCAGGACCGCCACCCAGTACGTCAAGGCCGGCTCGTGGGCGGCCCTCGCCTGGGCCGGCTCGGCCTTCGTCGCCATCGTGTTCAGCACCGCCGAGTCCATCGGCAGGACCGTTCCCCAGATCCTCGACCGCACCTTCCTCACCAGCTACGCCACCCAGACCACGCAGGGCGTGGCGCTCACGCTCGTGGTGCTGTTCGGGGTGGCGATCGCGCTGTTCTCCCGCGGCGCCATCACCGCGGGGGCCGCGGCCGGCCTTCTGGTCTTCGCGCTGGTGACGCTGCTGCCCGCGCCGCTCACCGGCCACACCTCCTCCTCGCCCAACCACGACCTGGCCACGTCGGCGGTCTCGCTCCACCTGCTCGCCCTCGCCCTGTGGGTCGGCGGGCTCGCCGTGCTGGCCGTTCACGCGCTCCGCAAGCAGCCGCAGCTCGATGTGGCCGCGCGCCGGTTCTCCGACATGGCCGTGTGGTGCTACGCCGGGGTGGGGCTGTCCGGCGTCTTCAGCCTGATCGCCCGGCTGGGCGCGGTCTCCGACCTGTGGACCACCCAGTACGGTCTGCTGGCCGTGGTCAAGATCGTGGCGTTCGTGCTGCTCGGCTACGTCGGCTACTGGCATCGCCAGCGCACGCTGGCCGATCTCGGCAAGGGCCGGCCGCGTGCGTTCACCCGGCTGGCCGGCGGCGAGATGGTGCTCATGCTGGCCACCATCGGGGTGGCCGTGGCGCTGTCGCGCACGCCGCCGCCCGAGTTCAGCGTGCCCGCCGACCGGGCCTTCGAGCTGCTCGGCTTCCCCCTTCCCGCCGAGATCACGCTCGGCAACGTGTTCACCATGTGGTGGTTCGACCTGTTCTTCGCCACGGTCGCGGCCGTGCTGGCCGGGCTCTACGGGTTTGGCGTGCGGCGGCTGCGCAGGCGCGGCGACAAGTGGCCGTGGGGGCGCACGGCCTCCTGGTACGTCGGGCTCGCGCTGCTGGTGTTCGCCACGCAGAGCGGGCTGGCCCGCTACGCCAAGGTCATGTTCGACATCCACATGATCGAGCACATGACGCTCTCCATGGTCGTGCCGATCTTCCTCGTCATGGGCGGGCCCGTCACGCTGGCCCTGCGCGCGCTCAAGCCCGCCACCAGGCGGGGCGACAGGGGGCCGCGAGAGTGGATCACGACGATCCTGCACAGCCGGTTCACCAAGGTCGTCACGCATCCGGTCGTCGCCACGGCCATCTTCATCGCCTCGACGTACGCGCTGTACTTCACGCCGCTCTTCGAGTCGGCGATGGAGGAGCATCTCGGGCACATCTGGATGACCCTCCACTTCCTGCTCAGCGGGTGCCTGTTCTTCTGGGTGATCGTCGGGGTCGATCCCGCGCCCAACCGGCTCCCGTACGTCGGGCGGCTGCTCATGCTCTTCGTCACCATGCCGTTCCACGCGTTCTTCGGGGTCGCGTTGATGATGATGGGCACGGTGATCGCCTCCGGCTGGTACGAGCAGCTGGGCCGCACCTGGGGCGCCACGCTGCTGCAGACGCAGCAGGACGGCGGGGCCATCGCGTGGGGCTTCGGCGAGATCCCGACGCTCATCGTGCTGCTGGCCATCGCCATCCAGTGGTATCAGGACGACGAGCGGCAGGCGCGGCGCACCGACCGCAAGGCCGACCGGTCGGGCGGCTCGGGGGATTCCGAACTCGACTCCTACAACGCCTACCTCGCCCGTCTCAACCGCGCCGACAAAGGTGAGTGACAGGTTTCCGGCGAGTAGCCGTTCGGCCATGGCCTTCTATCTTCCCACTACAAGTCTCTGTACCGCCAGGTAGCCTGTCTCCCAGGGGAGACGGGCATAACCGTATGACCAGCGTGCGCAGGCCTTGAGGGGGGACGCGCACCGCCAGGTGAGGGCGCCGGAGTGGGGACCGGCGTAAGCCCGGTGTGCCTAGGAAGGCGAGAACCATTGTCGGAAGAGACACGGATGCGCGGGGGGCAGAGCCTGGCCGAGGCTCTTGAGAGCTGTCTGGCCGAATGGTCCGAGCGCACGGGGATCGCCGTCGAGACCTGGGCGCTGCCGGCCACCGACGTGCCCTCGCGGGTCTCGAGGGCCGTCATGGCCACGATCGACGAGGCCCTGTCCAACGTCGAGCTGCACAGCAGGGCCCGGACCGTGTCCATCGCCGTGACGGTCTCCAAGAGCGGGCTGCGCATGACGGTCAGCGACAACGGCCAGGGCTTTCACACCCCGGGGGCGGGGAGCGGGATCGCCAGGATGCGGGCCGCCTTCACCGAGCTCGGCGGGAGCCTGACGGTCAACAGCGTGCTCGGCGAGGGCACGACCGTGACCGGCGTGGTGCCCAGGCGCGGCTGAGGCCCGGCTGAGGCCCGGCTGAGGCGCGGTCAGGAGAGCGTGAGGATCTCGCTGCCCGTCTCGGTGACCACGATCGTGTGCTCGAACTGGGCCGTGCGCTTGCGGTCCTTGGTCACGGCCGTCCACTTGTCCGGCCAGATGTCGTACTCGATGGTGCCCAGCGTCAGCATGGGCTCGATCGTGAACGTCATCCCCGGCACCAGCTCCACCCGCAGCGACGGGTCGTCGTAGTGGGGCACCATGAGCCCGGAGTGGAAGCTCGTGCCGATCCCGTGCCCGGTGAAGTCGCGCACGACGCCGTAGCCGAAGCGCTTGGCGTACGCCTCGATGACCCGGCCCACCACGTTGAGCTGCCGCCCCGGCGCGACCGCCCTGATGGCGCGCATCATGGCCTCGCGGGTGCGCTCGACCAGCAGCCGCGACTCCTCGTCGACCTCGCCCACCAGGTAGGTGGCGTCGGTGTCGCCGTGGACGCCGCCGATGTAGGCGGTGATGTCGACGTTGACGATGTCGCCGTCCTGGAGCACGGTGTCGTCGGGGATGCCGTGGCAGATGACCTCGTTGATCGACGTGCACAGCGACTTGGGGTAGCCCTTGTAGCCGAGCGTGCTCGGGTAGGCGCCGTGGTCGATGAGGAACTCGTGGCCGACCCGGTCGAGCTCGTCGGTCGTGACACCCGGCCGGATGTGCTTGGCGACCTCGTCGAGGGCCTGGGCGGCGATCCGGCCGGCCACCCGCATGCGCTCGATGATCTCGGGGCTCTTCACGTCGGACTCGCCGGTCTTGGGGCGCTTCTTGCCGACGTACTCCGGCCGCTCGATGTGCGCGGGGACCTTTCGCATGGGCGAAACTCGCCCGGGCTGGAGCAGTGTCGTCATGAAACATGAGTCTACGGGGCAGAATTGACCCCGTGAGCGAAGGCCAGTGGTGGTTCTGTCTCAAGCACATGCGGGTCGAGCCCGACCAGGGCTGCCCCAACAAGGATCGGATGGGTCCCTACACCTCGGAGCAGGAGGCGGCCGGGGCGCTGCAGCGCGCCGCCGACCGCAACAAAGCCTGGGACGAGGCCGAGAATGACGACGACTAGGGCACGACCGCGTATGCCCTGACGGGGAAGGTCCCCATGCCCGCGACCATCGGGGGCGCGGCATGGAAGCGGAAGCCTTGCCCCTCGGATGGCTGGGGGAGCGCCGCCAGGCCCGTCAGGTGCTCCACCAGCGGGATGCCCGCCTTCAGCAGGATCGTGTGGGCGGGGCGCTCGCCCCGCGGCGGGGTGTCGTCGATGTTGAGCGAGTCGATGCCCACCAGCGCCGCCCCCTGCTCGGCCAGCCACTGCGCCGACCCGGGCGCGAGGTAGGGGTGGCCGTGCAGGTAGGCGTCGGTGCCGAAGTGGCGGTCCCAGCCGGTGTGGATCAGCACGGCTCGTCCCCGTACGTCCAGGTCCTCGTCGATCACCACCTCGCGGCCCGCGCCGGCCCGCACCACGAGCCCCGGCAGGTCGGCCAGCTTGCTCACCGGCACCTGTGACAGGTCGGGCCCGTCGGGATAGCGGTGGTACGGGGTGTCGAGGTAGGTGCCGGTGTTGGCGGCGAGCGTGATCGTGGCGATGTGGAACTCCGTGCCCGGCGCGTAGATCTTGCGCGAGTCCTCCCGGCTCAGGTGCACCCCCAGCTTCGGGCCGGGAATGCCGGGGTAAGTGATCATCCCGTCAACGATGGGGTGGCTGAGTTCGACGATCATGTGGACGCTCCTACACGTGCGAGCTTGATCAGGGCCAGGACGCCGATGCCCGCCCAGATGAGGTTGAGGCCGGCCGACGGCCAGGCGGCGCTGTAGGCGCTGTTGGCCATGAGCCCGAGCGAGCCGGCGAGGTTCATGAGCTGGTACGCCGCACCGTCGCCCGGCAACCGGGATTGCGTGACCAGGACGTACCCGGCCAGCAGCAGCACCGCGCCGATCCAGCCGACGGTGGCGAAGAGGAGGTCCATGGCCGTCATTGTCTGGACTGATCGTCGTAAAGTGCAAATAAAGAATGCTAAAGGTGCGCGTAAGCTGACCTGCATGGACATCGATCCACGGCGGCTGCGGATCCTGCACGAGGTCGCCCGCCGCGGCGGCGTCATGCGGGCCGCCGAAGCGCTCTACCTGACCCCCTCGGCCGTCTCCCAGCAGCTCGCCCAGCTCGAACGCGAGGTCGGGCTGGCCCTCATCGACCGCTCCCAGCGCAGCGTCTCCCTCACCCCGGCCGGGCGCGTGCTCGCCGGCTACGCCGAGCGGGTGGAGGAGGAGCTGCTGGAGGCCAGGCGCGAGCTCACCCGGTTCACCGAGCGCCTGGCCGGGCCGGTGCGCATCGCCGCCTTTCCCACGGTCATCACGCACATGCTGGTGCCCGCCATGCGCGACCTGGCCGCACGCCACCCCAAGATCACTCCGGTCATCCACGAGATCTACGGCCAGCCCGCGCTGCAGGAGCTGCGCATGGGCGCCGTGGACGTGCTCATCACCGAGCAGGACATGAGCCTGCCCGGGCTGTCGCAGCCGTCGCTGAGCGCGCGGCTGCTCTACGTGGACGAGTACCGCATCGTGCTGCCGCCCGACCAGCCGGACCCGGGGTCGGTCGCCGAGCTGCTGCGGCTGCCCTGGGTGGCCAGCGAGCCGAGCCAGGCGTGCGGGCAGGCGCTGGAGCGGCTGGCCGGGCTGCACGGGGTCGAGCCGCGCAAGGTGCACGTCATCACGGAGTTCGGGCCCACGCTGTCGCTGGTGGCGGCCGGGCACGGGGTGGCGATCGTGCCCGCGCTGGCCCTGCTGGACGTGCCGGAGGGGGAGGTGCGGGTGAGCGAGGTACGTGACGTGGGCGCGCGCCGGCTGGACGCGGTCACGCGGGTGAGCCGTACCCGGTCGGGGGAGCCGGACCCCGTGCAGGCCGTGGTGATCGGCGCGATCGAGGAGGCCACGGCGGCGCTGGAGACGTCCCTGAGCGGACGCCTGCACAGTGCGGCTGGTGCGGCCAGTGCGGCTGGTGCCGGCGGTGCCGCCGGGTCCGGGCGGCCGGGGTCCTAGTCGGTCAGTTGGGGGCCGCTGACCTTGTCCAGCAGGCGGGCCAGGCGCTCGCGCAGGCCGGGGCGGCGCTCCGGCTCTCCGGCCGCCGCGCTCACCAGGTGCTGCGCCCCGTCGAAGGTCACCAGCCCGTCCCGCGGCACCTCGATGCAGTCGTGCGCCAGCCCGGCCAGCTCCCGGTCGCCGCCCTCGATGGCCAGGACGGTCGCGCCCGTACGCCGGGCGTCGTCCACGCGTTCGAGCAGCGGCACCGGCGCCTCGCCCTCGGCCAGCACGAACAGCGTCTCGCCCCGGGCCGCGCGCTCCAGGCGCTCGATGCCGACGCGCAGGTGGGCGGGCGCGTCGGCGGGCGGCGCCCAGCGCACCAGCGTGGGCGTGAGCTGCGCCAGCCCCGAGAACCTGGCCTCGTCGGCGAGGTGGGCGGTCAGGTGCCAGGGCTCCTCGTCGGGGGTGCCCACCAGCAGCAGGCCGCCGGGCGAGCGGGTGGCCCGCAGGGCGACGCCCAGCTCGCGGGCGCGTTCGAGCCAGCCGGTCTCGGCCAGGAGCTCGCGCAGCAGGGCCACCGATCCTGAGTCCATGCCTCCATGGTGCCTGACGCCGCACCCGCGGGGTGGCTGATTCGGGAGTGATGTGTTGACACGAGGTGCGTTTCCCCGTCATTTCGGGCCTTGACAGGAGGTTACTCCCGGGTAACGATCGGCTCGCGGCGCCGCCGTCCCAAGTATGTGGTCCTCACGGAGAGGGGCGGTACATGTCCTTACGTGTCCGCGTCAGCATGTCCATGGTCCTGTTACTGATCATGTCCCTCATCACGACCCCCGCCCGCGCGGCGGCGCCGGGAGACGTGGTCTCCGCCCAGCCCACCACCGTCTACCTCCTGCCGGGCAAGCTCCTGGAGGTTCCGGTCAACGCCTGGCACCTGCTCTACAACTCCACGTCCGCCACCGGCTCGCTCAACACCGTGTCGGGGACGCTGCTCGTCCCCAAGAGCGGCTACCCGCTCGGCGCGCGCCCCATCGTCGGGTACGCCGTCGGCACCCACGGGCTCGGCGACCAGTGCGCCCCCTCCGTCAGCATGAGCCAGGGCCGGGAGGCGGAGCTCGCGCTGGTGAGCCTGTTCCTGCTCAAGGGGTACGCGGTGGCCATGACGGACTACGAGGGGCTCGGCACGCCCGGGCCGCACACGTACATGGCCGGGATCTCGCAGGGGCATGCCGTGCTTGATTCGATCAGGGCGGCCACCCGGGTGTCCGGGGCCGGGCTGTCGGACCGGGCGCCCGTCGCCGTCATGGGTTACTCCCAGGGCGGGGCCTCGGCCGGGTGGGCGGCGCAGCTGCAGCCCTCGTACGCGCCCGAGCTGCGGCTGAAGGGCGTCGCGGCCGGAGGCGTGCCCGCCGACCTGCACGCGGTCGCGGACCACCTGGACGGCGGGTCCGACTTCGGGCTGGCGGCGGCGGCCGGGGTCGGGCTGGACGCGGCCTACCCCGAGCTGAACCTTCAGGCGGATCTCAACGACCGCGGCCGCGCCCTGCTCGCCGACGCGGCCGACGACTGCGTGGGCGACCTCGGCAAGCTGTCCGGGCTGAGCTTCTCCGACCTGAGCCCGATCGACCTGCTCAACCAGCCGAAGTGGCTGGCCCGGCTCGGGGAGAACCGCCTGGGCGCCACGGCTCCTCGGGTGCCGATGTTCCTGTACCACGCGCGGGGGGACCAGATCATCCCGCTGTCCGTGGGCTCGACGCTGCGGTCCGAGTACTGCCGGGCCGGGGTGAACGTCCGGTGGACCGCGCTGCCCGCGCCGGACCACGTCACGGGAGCCGTCGAAGGGGGGCCGCTGGCCATCGAGTGGCTGGCCCTGCGGATCCTCGGGCTGCCCGCGATCGGCAACTGCTAGCCCGCACAGCTCGTACGCCGGCCGGGCCCGCACGACCGGGCCCGGCCCACCCCCGTGACGAGCACCTGGCGGCCGAGCTGGCATGATCGGGCGTATGACAGATGTGAGCGGGCTTTCCATCGGCATCCTCGGCGGCACCGGTGACCAGGGGAAAGGGCTGGCGCGGCGGTTCGCGCTGGCCGGGCACCGGGTGCTGATCGGCTCGCGCAGCGAGCAGCGCGCCCAGGACGCGGCCGGTGACATCGGGGCGGGTGCGAGCGGGGGCGCGAACGCCGCCGTCGCCGCCGAGGCCGATATCGTGATCGTGGCGGTGCCGTACGAGGGGCACAAGGCGCTGCTGGAGTCCCTGCGCGCGGAGCTGGCCGGGAAGATCGTCGTCGACTGCGTGAACCCGCTCGGGTTCGACAAGCAGGGCGCGTACGCGCTGCCGGTGGAGGAGGGCAGCGCGGCGCAGCAGGCGGCGGCGGTGCTCACCGAGAGCCGGGTGGTGGCCGCCTTCCACCACGTGTCGGCGGTCCTGCTGATGGACCCCGCCGTGGAGAAGGTGGACCTCGACGTGCTGGTGCTCGGCGACGACCGCGAGGCCACCGACACGGTGCAGGCGCTGGCCGAGGTCATCCCGGGGGTGCGCGGCGTGTACGGGGGGCGGCTGCGCAACTCCCACCAGATCGAGGCGCTCACCGCCAACATCATCTCCGTGAACCGCCGCTACAAGGCCCACGCCGGACTGCGCATCACCGACATCTGAACCACCACCGACACCGCCCAGCGTTGGCACCGGCCAGCGTCGGCACCGGCCAGCGTCGGCACCGCCCACCGCCCGCACCACCCATCGGCGGTGCCGGTGCCCTTTCCCGAAGGGACCTCAGCGCCGGGCGGTGGGATGGGTGCGTCACAGCCAGCCCGCGTCCTCCGCGATGCGGATGGCGTCGATCTTGTTGCGGGCGCCCGTCTTCGTGATCGCCCCCGTCAGGTAGTTGCGCACGGTGCCGGGGGAGAGGTGGAGGCGGGAGGCGATCTCCTCGGCCGAGGCGCCCCGGGCGGCCTCCCTGAGCACGGTGGACTCGCGCGGCGTCAGCGGGCTCTCGCCGTACTGCATGGCCGAGGACACCAGCTCGGAGTCCAGCACGCGCAGCCCGGCGGCGGTACGCCTGATCGCGTCCGCCAGCCGGTCGCCCGGGGCGTCCTTGACCAGGAACGCCTCGATGCCCACGGCCAGAGCCCTGCGTACGTGGCCCGGCTGCCCCATGGCCGTCAGCACCAGGACCCGGCACGACGGGAGGCGCTCCAGCAGCGTGGCGGCGGCGGTGATGCCGTCCACCACCGGCAGGTCGATGTCCACGACCGCCACGTCGGGCCGCACCCGCAGGGCCTCGGGCACGATCTCGTCACCCCGGGTCACCTCCGCGACCACCTCGATGTCCCGCTCCAGGCGGAGAAGGGCGGTGAGGGCGGCCCGGATCATGTGCATGTCCTCGGCCAGCAGCACCTTGATCACGCCACGCCCTCCCCACCCGAGCGACCCCGCCTCGCCGCGACCCCAGCGGCCGGGCTGTCCCGCCTCACGCCGTGACCTCCACCGACAGGAGGAAGCCGCCGGCGCCGGTCCGGGTCGCGGTGCAGGAGCCGCCCGCCTGGGCCGCGCGTTCCGCCAGCCCCGTGAGGCCCCCGCCGTCCGGGCCCGGCTCGGCGAGGACGCCGTCGTTGGCCACCTCCAGCCGGAGCGTGCCCCCGTTCACGGACGTGGTGATGGTGCAGGTCGTGGCGCGGCTGTGGCGCAGGACGTTGGTGACGGCCTCGCGTACGGCCCACGCCAGCGCCTCCTCCGAACGGCCCGGCAGCGTCACGTCCGCCAGGTGCGCCTGCACGCCGACCCCCGACGACTCCAGCAGCGCCACCGCTCGGTCCACCTCGCCCGCCAGCGACGGGGCCCGGTAACCCCTGGCGACCTGGCGTACGTCCTGGGCCGCCTCCCTGGCCACCTGCACCAGCTCGCCCACCTCCGTCCGGGCGGCGGCCGGGTCGCGCTCCATGAGCCGGGAGGCCAGGTCGCCCTTGAGCGCGATCGCGGTCAGGCTGCGTCCGAGGCCGTCGTGCAGGTCGCGGGAGATGCGCAGGCGCTCCTTGAGCACGGCCGCGTCCGCCAGCTCGGCCCGGGCCTCCTCCAGGTCGGCCGCCATGCGCGTGAACCGCACCAGCGCGTACGTCATGGCGCCCGTCGCCGGCACGGTGGCCACGTAGAAGAAGGTGACGACGGACGCGTCCACGCCCCACCACACCGCGATGCCCTCGTACAGCATCATCAGCACCACCAGCGCGCTGCCCCAGCCCAGCGGCAGGAACACCAGCAGCGTCCCGGCCAGCATCGGCGCCGTCACCCCCGACATGCCGCCGGGCAGCAGCAGGTCGGGCAGGTAGGTGACGAACGCCTGGAGCACGATCGTGAGGGGGTAGGCGGGTGGGCGCTCGCCGCGCAGGCCGGCCCGCATGTTCAGGTAGTGCGTGGAGATCACGGCGAGGGTGGCGACCGCTGCCGTGGCGCCGTAGCCCGGGCCGTGCAGGAAGTAGGTGAGGGCGACCAGTGAGTAGGCGGCCGATACGGCGGTGATGAGGCCGGTCGCGAGCCGTCTGGCCGAGGAGGAGACCACAGGCAACGATTATCTCTATGAGCGGCGCGGTTCCCAGCGGAACCACAGGCGGACCGCGACGAGCCCGACGACCGTCCAGGCGGCCAGGACCAGGGCGGGCACGGCCAGGTCGCCGGTCTTGACGGCGTTCACGACGGCGCTGGTGGGCAGCAGGTCCAGGGCCGGCCGCAGCCACGAGGGCAGCGGGATCGGGCCCATCGCGCCCGCGGAGACCGCCGCCACCAGGAAGACGGGCATGGTGAACGCGGCGGCCAGCTCGGCGCGCGGGATGGCGGCTGTGTACGCGGCGCCGAGCAGCGACAGCACCGCCGACCCCGCCACCGTGATCGCCGCGAACCCCAGCGGGTCGTCCGGGAGCGGCACGCCGGCCACGACCCGCACGGCCACCGTGCACAGCGCGATCATGGCCACGGTCTGCGTTGCGGTGCTGGCGATCTGGCCGAGCAGGATCTGCCCGTCCGTCAGCCGGCCGGCCCGCAGTCGCTTGAGCACGAGCTGGTCGCGGCGGGTGGCCAGGGCGACGGCGACGTTCATGAACGCGGTGATCGCCAGCAGCACCGAGATCGAGCTCTGGAAGATCGCGGCGGCGGCCGAGGGGCTCAGCACGTTCTTCATGAGCAGCGGCATCCCCACGGCCAGCCCGACCGGGACGACCACGGAGGCGAACAGCATGCTCTTGTCCCGCCAGAACAGGCGCGTGCCGAGGCGGTAGGTGGCGGTCAGGCTCATCGGGCGCTCTCCAGGAAGAGGTCTTCGAGGGTGGCGGTGCGGACCTCCAGGCCCGCCAGGCGCAGGCCGCGCCCGGCCGCCCAGGTCAGCAGCGTCTGCGCGGCCAGGTCGGGGTCGTCGGCGCGGCAGACGGCCGTCTGGCCCTCCACGGTGACCGGCAGCGGCAGCTCGGCCGGGTCGACGTTCGCGGGCAGCCGGAACGCCACCCGGCCCGACCGGGCGGCGAGCGTCTCGGCCATGTCCCCGGCGGCGACGATCTCACCGGCGTCCAGGATCGCCATGGCGGAGGCCAGGCGCTGCGCCTCCTCCAGGTAGTGCGTGGTCAGCAGGATCGTGGTGCCCTGCCTGGCCAGGTCGCGGATGACGGTCCAGGTGTTGCCGCGGGCCTCGGGGTCCATACCGGTGGTCGGCTCGTCGAGGAACAGCAGGTCGGGGCGGCCCAGCAGGGCCAGCGCCAGGTCGAGCCGGCGCTTCTCGCCGCCGGACAGCTGGCGTACCTTGGTGTCCCGCCTGCCCGCCAGCCCGGCCAGCTCCAGGGCCTCGTCGCGGGGTCGGGGCGCGGCGGTGAAGTCGCGCCACGTGTCGACGGTCTGGGCGACCGTCAGGTCAGGGAAGAACCCGGCCTCCTGCAGCATGATCCCGGTGCGCTGCCTGACGGCCGCGCGGTCGGTGTACGGGTCGAGGCCGAGCACGCGTACGGTCCCGCCGTCGGCCCGCTGGAAGCCCGCCAGCACCTCGATCGTGGTGGTCTTGCCCGCGCCGTTCCTGCCGAGGAGCGCGAAGATCTGGCCCTGCGGCACCTCGAAGGAGATGCCCTTCACCGCCTCGAACCCCTGGTGGCTCTTCCTGAGCCCGGTCACTTCGATCGCTGTCATGCGTACGAGTGTTTCCGGGTTGATCGCGGGGCGACAGTGAAGAATTCACGACTTGCGCGAGAGCTTGAGCAGCGCGTCCGTGACGCCCTCGGGGTCGACGAGCTGGTGCAGGTGCCGGCCGGGCACGCGGACCACGGGCCAGCCCCGCTGCCCCGCCTCCTCGGCGACCTTCTCGTACGGCGGGCCGAACCACAGGCACGAGCACCTGACCTCGTCCCACCCGGCAGGGACGGGGATGGGCTGGGTGTAGTAGTCGAGCGGCAGCCGGGGCTGCTCCGCCGCCACCCTGATGCGCACGGCCGGATCGGGCAGCATGGCCACCACGTCCTCCTCGTCCCACCAGTCGGTCCAGCGCGGCAGCACGCCGTCGGGCCCGGCCAGGTCGTGCAGGAACGGCAGGAAGCTCTCCTCCGCGACCCTGATCAGCCCTTCGCGCGGCGGGATGTGCGCGTCGGCGAAGACGCACGCCACCACCCGCTCGCCCAGCCCCTCCTTGATCAGCGGCAGGAAGAACCCGGCGTTGCTGTGCGCGACCAGCACGACAGGCGTGTCGGGAGTGACCGTGCGCACCGCCTCGACCACCCGCGGCCAGTACGGCGCGGCGCCCGTCGCCACGCCCGTCAGATCGGGCACCACGGCCGCGTGTCCGCGGCGTTCCAGCGACTCGGCCACGGGAGCCCAGGTCGAAGGCCCGACGGAAGGGCTGTGCACGAGTACGAAGGTCGTCTGCATAGGCCCACCCTGTCAGACGACCAGGGTGTGCCGGGACACCGGGCGATCGGTGCCGTCGAAGAACGCCCAGGCCGCGGCCAGGTTGTTCACCGCTCGCGAAAGCTCGTCCTCGGGGAACAGGAAGTGCAGGCGCATGCGGTCGGCGTGCCCGCCCAGCGGGTCGAACGATCTGCCCGGCGGCACCGCGACCCCGTGCCTGAGCGCCACCTGGGCGAAGGAGTCCACGTCGCCGTGCGGGATGCGTACCCAGATGGTCTGGCCGCCGAGCGCGGGCTCGAACTCCCACGACGGCAGCCGTTCGCGCAGCTCGGCGCACAGGTGGTCGTGACGCCGGCGCAACGTGCGCACGCGCGCCGCCCGTACCTCCTCCAGGCGGCGCAGCAGCGCGACGGCGGCCAGCTGGCTGAAGACCTCGCCCCCGAGGTCGAGTACGGCCCGCAGCCTGGCCAGCCGCGACACCAGCGGCGCCGCCGCGCGGATCCACCCGACCCGCAGCCCGCCCCACACGAGCTTGCTCAGCGAGCCGACGGTGATGAGGTGCTCCCCCCGCTCGAACGACGCCAGCGGCGGCGGCGTCTCGCCCGCGAAGCAGAGCTCGGCGCACACCTCGTCGTCGATCAGCGGCACGTCGTGCTCGGCGGCCAGCGCGGCCAGCCGCCGGCGGGCCGGGTTGTCCATGACCGCGCCGTCCGGGTTGCGGCTGGTGGGGACGAAATAGGCCAGCGCGGGGCGTTCGCGCAGGTCCTCCGCGGTCCCGGGCCGCACGACGGCGGCGGCGTGCCGGAACGCCTCCAGCGCCCCCGGGTACGTCGGCGCCTCGGTCAGCACGGTGTCGCCGGGGGCCACCAGCAGCCCGGCGAGCAGGGTGATCGCCTGCTGGGCGCCCGTCGTCACCATGATCTCCTCGGCTGTCGTCGGCACGCCGCGGCCGGTGTAGTAGGCGGCCAGCGCGGCACGCAGGGCCGTGTTGCCCGCGGGCTGGTAGCCCAGGTCGCGGGTGCCGGCCAGCCGCGCGCCCGCCTCCTCGTACGCCTCCAGCATCGCCGCCGGGATGTCGTCCGGCGCGGCGCACGTCAGGAGCTGCACGCCGTCCGGCGGGTGCAGGATGTGGAGCAGGAGCGGATTGGCCACCACGCCGTCGGCGGCGCGCGTGGCGGGCAGCTCGAGCGCGGCCACCCGGGTGCCGCTGCCCTGGCGGCGCACCACGCGGCCCTCCTGCTGCAGCAGGTCGTACGCGGCCACCACGGTGCCCCGGCCCACCGCGAGCCGCCTGGCCAGCACCCGGTCCGGCGGGAGCGCCCGGTCCGGCGGCAGCACGCCGTCGTCGATGAGCGCCCGCAGCCGGGCCGCGAGCAGCAGGTAGAGCGGGCCGCGCCCCGACGCCCAGCGGCCCAGGAGGTCGACGAGGTCGCCGTCGGCAAGATTGGCCCCATTCATGGACCAATTCTGCCGCATTGGCTCTGATGCCGGACCGCTTCGCGGGCGATCCTTGATACATGACCGACTCTCATCCCTCAGAGCTCCGCCCCGAGACGCGCACCGTCCACGTGCCGCAGCCCGTCATCGAGGGCAGCCGGCCGATCACCATGCCGATCTACCAGACCTCCGGATTCACCTTCGACGACCCCGCCGTGATGGCCGACGCGATGGGACGGGCCGACGGGCCGTTCGTGTACGGGCGCTACACCAACCCCACCGTCCGCTCCCTGGAGGAGGCCGTCTCCGGGCTGGAGGGCGGGGTCGGCGCCATCGCCACCGGCTCGGGCATGGGCGCCATCAACACCGTCCTGCTCGGCCTGCTCAAGCCCGGCGACCACCTCATCGCGCAGAAGTCCCTGTACGGCGGGACCGCCGCCATGATCAACGACCTGGTGGGCAGGTTCGGGATCACGGTGACGTACGTGCCCGAGAACGACCCCGCCGCCCTGCGCGCCGCCGTCCGCCCGGAGACCCGCCTCGTCTACCTGGAGACGATCAGCAACCCGATGACGCTGGTCGCCGACCTGCCGGGGATGTGCGCGGCGGCCCGCGAGCTGGGGATCCTGTCCGTGGTGGACAACACGTTCGCCACAGCCCTGCTCTGCCGGCCCATCGAGCACGGGGCGGACATCGTCGTACACTCCACCACCAAATACCTGTCCGGGCACACCGACGTGGTGGGCGGGCTCGCCGTCTTCGCCTCCACCGAGCTCTACGAGAAGGTCTGGCACTTCGCGATCGAGCTGGGCGCCTCCGCCGACCCCTTCGCCGCCTGGCTGTCGCTGCGGGGGCTGCAGACGCTCGCGCTGCGCATGGAACGCCACTGCTCCAACGCCCGCCTCCTCGCCACCCGCCTGGCCTCCCACCCCGCCGTCACCGCCGTGCACTGGCCGGGCCTGGCCACGCATCCCTCCCACGAACTGGCCGGGAAGCTGCTGTCCGACTTCGGCGGGGTGCTCTCGTTCGACCTCGCCGGCGGGCGGGAGGCGGGGGAGAAGTTCATGAGCTCCGTACGCCTCATGCTCCTCGCCCCGTCGCTGGGCGGCGTCGAGACCCTCGTCCTGCACCCGGCGACGACGTCCCACCGCTCGCTCAACGCCGAGGAACTGGCCAGGACCGGGATCGGCGAGGGCACCGTACGCATCGCCGTGGGCATCGAGCACCCCGAGGACCTGTGGGCCGACGTGGCTCAGGCGCTGGCATAGTGGCCTGTGTGGATTACTCGGATGTGCTGGCGGCGGCCAGTCGTATAGACGGGCTCGTGCTGCGTACGCCGGTGCTGGAGGTCTCGCCCGGCCTCTTCTTCAAGCTGGAACTGCTGCAGCACTCGGGGTCGTTCAAGGTCCGCGGGGCCTTCAACCGGATGCTGTCGGCGGGAGAGTTGCCGTCCAGCGGGGTGATCGCCGCCAGCGGCGGCAACCACGGGCTCGCCGTCGCGTACGCGGCGCGGGTCCTGGGGGTGCGGGCGGAGATCTTCGTGCCCGAGGTGACGAGCCCGGTGAAGGTCGCCGGGCTCGAGGCGCTGGGGGCGCACATCACGCAGACCGGGGCCATCTACTCGGAGGCCGCCGAGGCCGCCGCCAAGCGCGCGGCGGAGTCGGGGGCGTTGGCGGTGCACGCGTACGACCAGGCTGAGGTGGTGGCGGGGCAGGGGACCACGGGGCTGGAGATCGTCGAGCAGACGGGTGGCGTGGACACGGTGGTGGTCGCCGTGGGCGGGGGCGGCTTCGCCTCCGGCATCACCCTCGGGACCTCCGCCCCCACCCCGAGCCCTTCCTCCGACCCCACGCCCACGCCCTCCCTGTCCCCAACGCCCGGCTCCGTTGCGGCGCCCGGCTCCGTTGCGGCGCCCGGCTCCGTTGCGACGCGCGGATCCGGGCCGCGGATCATCGCGGTCGAGCCCGAGCGGATCCCGACCCTCCACGAGGCACTGCGCGCGGGACACCCGGTGCCGGTCGAGGTGGGCGGGGTGGCCGCCGACGCGCTGGGCGCCACCAAGATCGGCACCATCGCGTTCGAGATCCTGTCCTCGCCTCGGGTGGAGAGCGTGCTGGTGACCGACGAGGCGATCGTGGAGGCCCGGCGTACCCTCTGGGCCCGTCACCGGGTGGCTGCCGAGCCCGCGGGCGCGACGGCGTACGCCGCGCTGTTGGCGGGCGCGTACACGCCGGCTCCGGGGGAGCGAGTGGCCGTGGTGCTGTGCGGCTCCAACACCGACCCCAGCACCCTCACCCCCTGACTACCTCCCCGCCTTCTGCCCAGCGACGGGCGCGACGTCGCCTCACGCCGCGCCCGAGCCCTCGACGCCCAGCCCGGACGCCCGAGCCGGAATGCCCGGCTCTGGACGTCCGGTCCAGCCGTCACGCGGTGGCTGCGGCAGGCAGGTGACCGTACCGGCGTAAGCGGCCGTTCCACCGTGTGAAGGGCCGTACCACCGCGTAAGGGCCGGGTCGTCGGGCGCCGTCAGCTGTACGTGTGCTCAGCAGCCGGGAAAGCGCCCGCAGCCACGTCGGCGGCGAAGGCGCGGACGGCGCGATCCATCTCGGTGGCCAGGTCCGCGTAGCGCTTGACGAATCGGGCGGGACGCGGCGTGAGCCCCATCAGGTCCTGCCACACCAGAACCTGCGCGTCCGTCCCGGCGCCCGCGCCGATGCCGATCGTGGGGATCGCCAGCGACGCCGTCACCCGCTCCGCCAGATCCGCCGGCACGCACTCGAGCACCACCGAGAACGCCCCCGCCCGTTCCAGATCCTTGGCGTCCGCCATGAGCTCGTCGCCCGACTGGCCGCGCCCCTGAACGCGATAGCCGCCCAGGACGTTCACCGACTGAGGGGTCAGCCCGAGGTGGGCCATGACCGGGACACCGGCCGAGACCAGCGCCTCCACCTGCGGGACGACCCGGCGGCCGCCCTCCAGCTTGACGGCGTGCGCCCCGGCCTCCTTCATGAAGCGCGCGGCCGACTCCAGCGCCTGCTGGGGCGAGGACTGGTACGACCCGAACGGCAGATCCGCGACCACCAGCGCCCGGGACGAGCCGCGCACCACGGCCGCCGTCAGGGCCAGGAGGTCGTCGACCGTGACGGGCAGCGTGGAGTCGTATCCGTAGACGACCATGGCCGCAGAGTCGCCCACCAGCAGGACGGGGATGCCCGCGTCGTCGAAGACCCTGGCCGTCATCGCGTCGTAGGCGGTGACCATGGGCCACCGCTCTCCGCGCTCCTTGGCGGCGGTAAGGTCGCGAACGGTGACCCGGCGCCCGGAGACGCCCCCGTACAGCGTGGTTGAAGAGGACATGTGTGAACCCTCCAGAAACGTCTCGAGGCGCCCCAGTGGCGTCCCCGGACTCCTTCCGATGATGGCACGCGCTGTCACGTGCCGAAAAACCTGTGGCGAAACTGTCGGTGCCTCTTGCCAGAATCAGCGCGGAGGTTGAAACGACATGGCTCTCGCCCCTTACCGACGACTGCTCAAGATCCCGGGTGTTCCCGCGTTGCTGCTGATGGGGCTGCTGGCGCGGGTTCCGTCCACGGCCATGGGGATGACGCTCACCCTGCACGTGGCCGTGGCGCTCGACCTGGGATATGGCAAGGCGGGGCTGGTCACCATGGCCAACACCGTCGGCATGGCGATCGGCTCGCCGTTGTCGGGGAGGTTCGTCGACAGGCACGGGTTACGTCCGGTGGTGCTCGTCACGACCGTGGCGCAGGCGGTGTTCTGGGCGTGCGCCTGGGCGCTGCCGTTCCCGGCCCTGATCGGGACGGCGGCGGTGGCGGGGCTGCTGGCGTTGCCGGTGTTCAGCGTGACCAGGCAGTGCCTGGCCGCCATGGTGCCGGTCTCCCAGCGGCGCAGCGCGTTCGCGCTCGACTCCATGCTGGTCGAGCTGGCGTACATGGCCGGTCCCGCTCTCGCGGTGGCCGGGCTGACGATGCTGGGCAGCGGGGTGACGATGACCGTCATCGGAGTCGCCACGGCGGCGGCGGGCCTGGGCATGTTCGTGCTCAACCCACCCACCCGATCGCTCGAAGAGCTCCAGGCGCAATCGATCAAGGTGCCCAGACGGCAGTGGCTGACGCCCGGGTTCGTGGCGCTGCTCGGGACGGCGGCGGCGGCCACGTTCGTGCTCACGGCCACGGAGCTGTCCCTGGTCGCGACCATGAACAACGCCGGCCAGACCCAGTGGGTCGGCCTCGCCGTCGCCATCTGGTGCGTTTACTCCCTGATTGGCGGCTTCGTGTACGGCGGGCTGTCGCGTGGCTTCTCGCCCCTGGTGCTCATCGCCTTGATGGGCCTGCTCACGATCCCGGTCAGTCTGGTGAGCAGCTGGCAATGGCTCGTCGTGATGCTCCTCCCGGCAGGCATCCTCTGCGCGCCGGCGCTGTCGGCCACGGTCGACGTGCTCTCCCGCTGGGTGCCCTCCTCGGCGCGCGGTGAGGCGATGGGCTTCCACGGCACCGCTCTGCTGATCGGCGGCGCGGCCTCGGCCCCCATCGCGGGCGCCGTGATCGACGCAAGCGGGCCGACGTGGGCGTTCGTGCTCGCGGGCCTGGTGGGAGTGGCCATGGTGCTCGCCGCCGCCCCCTTCTGGCACCGCCGCCCCGCCGACCCCCTCCCAACCTCAGCCCACACCCCGACGGTCTCCTCCCCTTCGACAGCCCCCAAGCCCACTCCAGCCCCAGCCGAGCCCGCTCCAGCAACAGTTGAGGCCCCTTGAGCCGGTAACCAGCAGGCCCGTCTCTCCCGGCGGCCGATGGTGGTCCAGAGGCAGACGGCGGGTGGTCCTCAGGCCGGTGCTCGCGGGGGCGTGGCCGCGCCGGGGCCTGACGGCGCGTGACGTGGCGGCGCGGCGGCCGGACGGCGTGGGGAGTGGCGGTGCAGGGGCCGGATGATCGTTGGTGGCTCGCGCGGCGGCCTGAGAACACGGCAGCCAGTTACGCACGCGCCCGCCGGCAGGTGTTGGGACAGCTGGAGGGGCTGATCCCCTGGCGTCGGGAAGAGTTAACCCAGGATTTACGAAACGGGACCGTTGCGTATCGGAATAGCTTGCGATACGGTGACGTTGCGAAACTCGTACGTATCGAAATTGGGGGGCTCTTCGTGAAAGACGTAGTAGTGGACCCGAACGCGGGCCATCCACGCCGCTGGGGGATCCTCGGCGTGCTGGTGTTCAGCCTCCTGGCCGTCGTGCTGGACAACACCATCCTCAACGTGGCGATGAAGACCATCGCCGACAAGACGGTCGGTTTGGGGGCGACGCAGAGCGAGCTGGAGTGGGCGATCAACTCCTACACGCTGGTGTTCGCCGGGTTGCTGTTCACGTTCGGGGTGATCGGGGACCGGACGGGGCGCAAGCGGATGTTGTTCATCGGCATGGCGCTGTTCGGACTGGCCTCGCTCGCCAGCGCCTACTCGCAGGATCCGATGCAGTTGATCCTGGCTAGGGCGGCGATGGGCATCGGCGGGGCGGCGATCATGCCGGCCACGCTGGCGATCATCTCCAACGTTTTCCCGCCCGGTGAGCGGGGCAAGGCCATCGGCGTATGGGCCGGTGGCGTGGGGCTCGCGGTGGCGATCGGCCCGATCACGGGTGGCCTGCTGATCCAGCACTTCTGGTGGGGCTCGGTCTTCCTGATCAACGTGCCGATCGTGATCATCGCCATGATCCTCATCGCGACCCTCGTACCGGAGTCGCGTGACCCGAAGCCGTCCAGGCTGGACCCGGTCGGTGTGCTGCTGTCGATCATCGGGTTGGTGGCCGTGGTGTACGGCATCATCCGCGGCGGCGGCCTCGGCACGGTTCTCAGCGCGGAGGTCCTGGTGCCGACGGTGTTCGGGGTGCTGGTGCTGGGCGCGTTCGTGTGGTGGGAGCGGCGCATCGACCACCCCATCTTCGACGTCCGTAACTTCGGCAACGTCCGCTTCAGCTCGGCCATCGGCATGATGGGCATCGTCTTCTTCGCGATGATGGGCGGGATGTTCTTCCTGACCTTCTACCTGCAGACCGTGCTGGGCTTCTCGCCGGTGCAGGCGGGGGCGCTGATGATCCCGTTCGCCGCCGCGCAGCTCATCTTCGCGCCGCTCAGCCAGCGGGTGAACGAGCGGTTCGGCGCCAAGCTGTCGGCCACCGTGAGCATGATCGTGGTGACGGCGGCCCTGGCCAGCTACGCGATCATGGACCAGGACACCCCGATCGTGCTGATCGAGGTCATCTTCTTCGTCCAGGGCGCCGCGATGGCGAACATCATGCCGCCCGCGACCACCGCCATCATGGAGTCGCTGCCCAGGGAGAAGGCCGGCGTCGGCTCGGCCATGAGCAACACCGTCCGCCAGGTCGCCGGCGCGCTCGGCGTGGCCGTGCTCGGCTCGGTGCTCTCGTCCAACTACCGCGGCGAGATCAC
The DNA here is from genome assembly GCF_014204795.1 of Nonomuraea jabiensis. Classification (GTDB taxonomy): domain Bacteria; phylum Actinomycetota; class Actinomycetes; order Streptosporangiales; family Streptosporangiaceae; genus Nonomuraea; species Nonomuraea jabiensis. The sequence continues at coordinate 6,749,226 of NZ_JACHMB010000001.1, forward strand.
GCCCTCGCTGGCCGGCCTGCCCGCCGACGTCCAGCACACCGCGGGCGAGTCGATCGTGCAGACGATGGGCGTCGCCCAGGCGCTCGGCGAGAGGGGCCAGGCGCTGATCAAGCCCGCGTTCGCCGCGTTCGTGGACGGCATGCACGTCACGGCGCTGGTGTCGGCGGTGATCGCGCTGGTCGGCGTCGCGGTGGTGGCAAAGTGGATGCCGGGCAAGGCGCGCCCGGTCACGCAGGCGGAGCAGAAGGAACCGGCTGTAGTGTGAGGCAGCGATGACGATCCAGGAATCAGGGACTGCCCGTCCGGCGGGGCGTCCGCGTAGCGAGAAGGCCGAGAAGGCGATCATCGAGGCCACCCTCGATCTGATCGGCGAGGGCATGGGCGTCTCCGATCTGTCCATCGAGGCCATCGCGTCGAGGGCGGGCGTCGGCAAGACGACGATCTATCGGCGCTGGTCCAACAAGGAGGACCTGGTCGTCGACGCCCTCGCCACGCTCAAGGCCCCGGTGCCGTCGCTCACCGGCACGTCGGTGCGCGACGACCTGATCTCCCTGCTCGACGCGATGCGCACCGAGTCGGGCGTGGCGCGGAACCGGTGCGTGATGAAGATCGCGATGAGCGAGGCCGACCGCTATCCGCAGCTGATGGACCGGTTCGTCAAGCGGGCCATCGAGCCTCGCAGGCAGGCGATGCGCTCGGTGATCGAGCGTGGCATCGCCAACGGCGAGCTCCGCGCTGACCTGGACGTCTCTATGGGCATGGCCCTCCTCACCGGCACCATGCTCTGGTACACCAAGTGGGGTCCGGCCGGTGACCTCGCGCCGGATCTCGCCGAACGCGTCGTGGATGTGGCGCTGGCGGGAATGGCCCCCTGACGGCTGACGGCCGGCGTCGGCCGCCTGCGTAGGTCCCGGGCTTGTGCTGCGTTCTTCGGGTGATCGCGTGAGTGCCGTTGCGGAGGGTGGTACGGGGCCTCAGGGGTGATGACTCCCGGCGGGGGCGTGTCAGCGCCGCCCCCGCCGGGCCTTGCCTCAAGCGGGGTTTGCGGCTGCGGAGGTCCGTAGGAGTGATCGTTCTGGCCTAGGCAGAACGTGAGCATTGTTCTAATCTCGCGGCCATGCCCCCCATGCGAAAAATCGCGACAATCGTCGTGCTCACGTCAGGTCTGCTGTTATCCGGCGGCACCGCTTTCGCCCATGAGGAGCGTCCGGTGACGCTGCCTGATGGTACGGGGGCGGTGCCGGTGCTGCGGTCCGGGGAGCCGGATCTGCTGGTGTGCAAGACGGATAAAGCCGACTTTGAGCGTCGAATCGCGAAATTTCCGGAGGATCTCAAAGCCCGCAACCTCGACCTTTTCACGAAATGTCAGCAAAAAGGGGTTAGGCACCTCCAAGAAGCCGTCGACCAGGTCGACCGGCCCGGAATGACGATCGCCATTCTCCCCGGACTCTACCGCGAGGAGCCCAGCCAGCCCGCCCCCACCGGCGCCTGCGCCCAGCTCCCCGCCCGCTGGTCCACGTGGGGCTACCAGATCCTCTCCTTCGAGCAACAGCGCCAGTGCCCCCACAACCAGAACCTCGTCGCCATCCTCGGCAAGAAGGACCTGCAGATCGAGGGCACCGGAGCCGGCCCGCTCGACGTCGTGATCGACGCGGAGTACCGCAAGCTCAACGCCGTGCGCGCCGACCGTACCGACGGCGTCTACTTCCGGAACTTCACCGCCCAGCGCACCACGTTCAACTCCCTGTACGTGCTCGAAACCGACGGTTTCGTCATCGACCGCGTCCTCACCCGCTGGAACGACGAGTACGGCTTCCTCACCTTCGCCAGCGACCACGGCCTCTACACCGACTGCGAGGCGTACGGGAACGGCGACGGCGGCCTCTACCCGGGCAGCGCCTCCAACCTCAACGACGGCCGCGGCCACGACGTCCCCAGGTACGCCATCGAGATCCGCCGCTGCAAGAGCCACGACAACGCGCTCGGCTACTCGGGCACCGCGGGCGACTCGATGTGGGTGCACGACAACGAGTTCTACGACAACATGGTCGGCGCCACGATGGACAGCCTGTGGCCCTCGCACCCCGGACTGCCGCAGAACCACGCCAAGTTCGAGAACAACAAGATCTACGACAACAACCGCGACTACTACCGCTACATCCGCGACGGCACCTGCGCCAAACCGCCGGCCGAACGCGGCTACGAGCGGGGCGTGGTGTGCTCGCAGGTGGGCGTGCCTCCCGGGACGGGCATCCTGGTCGCGGGCGGCAACTACAACGTCTTCAGCAACAACCTCGTCTGGGGCCACCGGCGGGCGGCCTTCCACCTGTTCGGGGTGCCCGCGTTCATCAGGGGCGAGAACGACCTGGCCAAGCAGGCCGACACCTCCGACTACAACCGCTACGAGGGCAACCTGTTCGGCGTGAGCCCGACGGGTGAGCGGCGGCCGAACGGCCTGGACGTGTGGTGGGACGGGCAGGGCACCGGCAACTGCTGGCAGGGGAACACGGGCGCGTCGTCGCCCGCCGTCCTGCCGGTCTGCGCCGCGGCGGCGCCCGCGCTGTCGGGCGGCGCGAACCGCCTGCTGGCCGAGCCCGTGAAACTGATCAAGCTGTACCTGTGCGCGGACTTCAGCGCCTCGCAGGCCCGCCTGCCGGCCGGGTGCGACTGGTTCGGCGCGTCGGGGCTCGGCAAGGTGGAGACGCAGCTCGCCCTCGGCGGCTCGGCGGTGCTCGGGCTGCTCCTGGGGCTGTTCTGGTGGCGTTCGCGGCGGGGCGCGCGCCGGCACGGCGGCGACGGCCCGTCAAGGAACGGCCCGGGGAACGGCCCGTCGGGGAACGGCCCGTCGCGGAACGGCCCGTCGCGGAACGGCGTGGCGCCCACGGTGACGGCGATCGTCCTGCGTCGGCACCGGCTGATCGTGGCCGGGAGCGTCGCCGGGGCCGCCGGGCTCGTGCTCGACGTGGTGGCGGCGGCCGTGGACAGCACGTCGCAGGCCGGAGCCGCGCTGCTGCTCATGGGGGCGTGGTGGCTCTGCCTGGGAGCGGCCTGGCGGGGCAGGCGGCCGGCGTTCGGCCTGCTCACGATCGTGGTGGGGCTGCTGGCCTGCGCCGACGCCTTCGACCGGCTGGTGTACCTGATCCCCGCCGTCCCGCTGGGGCCGGGGTGGATCCGGGGGCTGGTGACCGGGCTCTGGGTGCTCTGCGCGGTCGTGGTGCTGGCGCCCCGGCGCGGGGGCACCGTACGGGAGACGCCCGCCGAGGCCGAGGCGAGCGCGTGAGCGGGTCCGTCCGAGTGGCCGGATGCGTGCTGGCCTGCTGGCTCGTCACGGCGTGCGGCCCGCTGTCGGAGACCCACCACAATCCCGGCAGCAGCCACAAGGTGGCCACGGCAGCGCCGAGCGGGCAGGCGGACGCCGTGATCACCGTCGCCCGCGGCCAGGTGAGCCCGCCGCCGGGCTGGCTGGAGGTGGCCAAAGGACGGCAGGTCAGCATCACGGTGACCAGCGACGTGCCGGACGAGCTGCACGTGCACGGCTACGACATCGAGGCCGAGCTGCGGCCGGGGGTGCCCGCGACCGTGCGCTTCACGGCCGGCCTGACCGGGGTGTTCGAGGTGGAGACCCACCGGAGCAAGCTGGTCCTCACGCAACTGGCGGTCCGGTGACGGCGGGGGTCCTCGCGCACGGGATCGGTACGCGCGGTGACCTGCCGATCCCGCTCTTCTACGCCTACGCGGGCGCTTTCGCGGCGCTCGTCGTCTCGTTCCTGGCGCTCGGGCTGCTCTGGGCCGACTCCCGCTTCCGCGGCGACCGTGCGGGCCTGCTGATCCCGTTGCGCCTGCCCGGCCGCCCGGCGCGCGTCCTGACCCTCGTCCTCGCCGTCTACACGATCGGCTGGCTCGCGGCGGGTCCCGCGGACGGGAACGCGGGGCCGTACCTGGTGTATGTGCTCTTCTGGGTGGGCCTGGTCCCGGCGTCGCTGCTGTTCGGACCGGTGTGGCGGGCGCTGAGCCCGTTCCGGCTGCTGCCCGACCGGCCCCGGCGCCCGCTCCCGCCGCGGCTCGGCTACTGGCCGGCCGCCGCCGGCCTGCTCGCGTTCACCTGGACGGAGCTGGTCGCGCCCGAGCCCGCGGCGCCGTTCACGCTGCTGACCTTCTGCGCCCTGTACGCGGTCACCCAGCTCGCGGGCACCTTCGTGTACGGCCACGTCTGGCTGGACCGCGGTGACCCCTTCGAGGTGTACTCGACCCTCATCGGCCACCTGTCACCCCTCGGCAGAAGGGCGAACGGCGACCGCGTCCTGCGCAGCCCCTTCGACGGCCTCGACGCCATCCAGCCCGTCCCCGGCCTGGTCGCCACCGTCTGCGTCCTGCTCGGCGGCACCGCGTACGACGGCTTCTCCGGCACCCCCGCCTGGGTGAACGCCCTCCAGTCAGGCCCGCTCGGCCGCACCGGGCTGGGCACGCTCGGCCTGCTGGCGGCCGTCGCGGGGGTGGCCCTCCTGTACGCCGCCTGCCTCGGCGCGGCCGGGCTGATCGGCGGCACCAGGGGGCTGACCGCCCGCTTCGCCCATTCGCTGGTGCCGATCGCCACCGGCTACCTCATCGCCCACTACTTCTCCCTCCTGGTCATCGAGGGCCGACACGGCATCCTCCTCGCTCTTGGCGTGGCCGCCGAGCCCGACCCGAACGCCGTCGAACCCGCCACCATCGCCGTCGTCCAGGTGCTGGCCATCGTGATCGGCCACGTGGTGGGGGTGGTGGCCGCCCACGACCGCTCGGTCCGCCTCCTGCCGCCCGGCCGCGCGGTCGCAGGCCAGATCCCGCTGTTCGTCCTCATGGTCTGCTACACGATCGGCGGACTGACGCTGCTGCTGTGAGCGGAACGGGCCCGACTTTTGGCAACTGTCCTTTACGGTGCGGCCCGGCCAGGTGACCGGTTCCTCGGCCCCAACGGCGCGGGCAAGTCCACCACCATGCGCGTCATCCTGGGGCTGCACCGGCCCAGCGCCGGGTCCGCGACCGTCAACGGCCGGCCCTACGCCGCACACCCCGACCCGCTCCGGCAGGTCGGGGCGCTGATGGAGGCGGCACACGGGGGCCGCACGGCGTACCAGCACCTGCCGGCGGGCCCGCACGCACGGGATATCGCCCGCCCGGGTGGCCGAGGTGCTAGAGCTGGCGGGGCTGTCCTCGGCGGCGGGGCGGCGGGTGGGCGGGTTCTCACTGGGCATGCGGCGGCTGCTGGCGGAGACCTCGGTGGCCGAACTGGTCGCGCGGGCCGGGACGGACGCGGTGCTGGTCCGCGACCGCGAGGAGGACCGCGGTGACGTTGCCGTGCCCTCCCGCGTCCGGCGCCCGCCTGGCCAGTGCCCGCGCGTCCGCCGGCAGATCGCCTTGGGGACGCAGGAGTTCAGGCCGGGCAGGTGCCGCCACAGGCCGTCGGTGTAGAGCAGCAGGAGGACCGGTCCGGGGGACGGTAGCCGTGGATCCGGATCGCCGTACGGGGCCACGGTGCCGCCGCCTCCTCCATCGTGACGGAGGGACGGCGATCCGGGCGCGGTAGCTTGGGCGCACCAGGAGGGGGACAGGTGATGGCGGACGAGGCGACGGCGGCGGAGCTGCTGGCCGCGGCGCGAGATGGAAATGACCTGGCGTTCGGGCGGCTGGTCGGGCCGCTGCGGGACGAGTTGCGGGCCCACTGCTACCGGATGCTGGGGTCCGTTCACGACGCCGAGGACGTCGTGCAGGACACGCTGGACCGGGCGTGGCGGAGCCTGGCTCGGTTCGAGGACCGCGGGTCGATCAGACCGTGGCTGTACAAGATCGCGACGAACAGGGCGCTGACGCTCATCGAAAGCCGGGGCCGCCGCGAGCTGCCCGCCGACCTCGACCCGGCGGGCGGCGAGGTGGCGTGGCTGGAGCCGTACCCGGACAGCCTGATGGCCTGGACGGCGGGGCTGGGGCCCGAGGCGCGGGCGGTGGCCAGGGAGAGCGTGGAGCTGGCGTTCGTGGCGGCGCTGCAGCACCTGTCGGCCGTGCAACGGGCCGTGCTGCTGCTGCGCGACGTCCTCGGGTACGCCGCCCGCGAGGTCGCCGACCTGCTGGACACCACGGTCGCGGCGGTCAACAGCGCCCTCCAGCGGGCCAGGAAGAACCTCGCCGAGCTGCTGCCCCCGACCACCCAGCGGCAGGCCCTCGGCGAGCTGGGCGAGGCGGGGAGCCGGGAGCTGGCCCGCAGGTACGCGGCCGCCTGGGAGGCCGGGGACGTGGACGCCATCGTGGCCATGCTGGCCGAGGACGCGAAGTACTCGATGCCGCCGCTGGCGGCCTGGTTCGAGGGGCGCGAGGGCATCCGCGGGTTCCTGCTCGGCGGGCCGCTCAAGGGGCGTTGGCGGATGCTGCCCGCGCGGGCCAACGGGCAGCTGGCGTTCGGCACGTACCTGTGGGACGAGCAGCGGGCGGCCTACCTCCCGGCCGGGCTGGACCTGCTGGTGGTGCGGGGCGGCCAGGTGGCGGAGGTGGTGTCGTTCCTGGAGGCCGATTTCGCCGACTTCGGCCTTCCCGAAGAAGTGCGATGAGTTTCGGGCTCCGCCCCGGGTTGTACGTCCGGAACGAAGGCATCGACCCGGAAGGACCCATCCATGTCCACGAACGAAGACCAGATCCGCGGCCTCGTCCTGCGCTGGGCCGCGGCGGTGCACCGCGGCGACCTGGAGACGGTCCTCGCGGACCACGCTGCGGACATCGTGATGTTCGACGTGCCGGAGAACGTTCGCGGCATCGAGGCGTACGAGAAGGCCTGGCCGCCGTTCTTCGAGTGGCAGGCGCAGGGGGCGGCGTTCGAGATCGAGTCGCTGGACGTCGTCGCCGGTGACGGCGTCGCCTTCGCGTACGCGCTGCTGCGGTGCGGCATGCCCGCCGACGACCGGCGGCTGCGGCTGACGCTCGGCCTGCGCGAGGAGGGCGGCCGGTGGGTCGTCGCGCACGAGCACCACTCGTTCCCGATCGCCGACGACGGGGCGTCCGTGCGGGAGGTGCGCGGGGTGCACGAGCGGTGGTACGCGGGCACCGCGGCCAAGGACCTGGACGGCATGATGGCCGCCATCGCCGACGACGTCGTGTCCTACGAGCACGACGCGCCGCTCGAGTACGTGGGCGTCGAGGCAGTGCGGGAGGTCTGCGCGCGCGGCCTCGACGAGGGACCCGACGTGCGCTTCGACATGCCGGACCTGAAGGTCATGGCCAGGGAGGACCTCGCGGTCGCGTGGGGGCTGAACCGGGTCCGCGTGGGCGGGGGCGCCGAGACGTGGTCGCGGGGGACGCGGGTGTTCGAGCGGCGCGACGGCTCCTGGGTGATGATCCACCAGCACGTCTCCTACCCGTACGACCCGGACACGGGCGAGGCGCGAACCGACCTGCGCCCTGCACGGAGCTAGGCGGGCGGGCGGACGGCGTCGAGCATGGTGTCGAGGGCGCGCTGGGACGTCTGCAGCCGCTCGATCGTCCCGGCGATACGCTCGCGCTCTTTCCGCAGGTTGCTCACCATGCCGGGGCACGCCGTCGGCACCATCCCGTCGCCGTCGTCGTGGACGCAGGGCAGCAAGAGAGCGATGACGGTCGTGGGGAGTCCGGCGGCGAGCATCGTACGGATGTGGCGCACCGACGCCACGTCCGGCTCGGCGTACTCGCGGTAGCCGTTGGGCAGCCGCACCGGCCGCAGCAGCCCCTGCTCCTCGTAGTAGCGCAGCAGCCGCCTGCTCACCCCCGTGCGGCGGGCCAGCTCTCCGATCTTCATCTGCTCCTTGACCTTCACATCGATGTGACGCCTTAGCTTCCGATCACAACAACGGAAAGGAGCCTATGATGCCCGGAGTTGTGATCATCGGAGCGGGGCCGGGGATCGGCCGGTCCGTCGCCCGCCGGTTCGCGCGGGAGGGGATGCCGGTCGCGCTCGTCTCGCGTACCGGCACGACGCTCGACCTGGACGGGGTGCTCGCGTACAAGGCCGACAGCGCCGACGAGGACCGGCTCAGGGCCGCCCTCGACGCGGCCGTCGCCGAGCAGGGCACGCCGGACGCCGTGGTCTACAACGCCGCGATCATCCGGCCGGACGCGCCGGGCGAGGCGAGCGTACGGGCCCAGCTGGACGCCTGGGCCGTGAACGTGGTGGGGGCGCTCGTCGCGGCCGCGCACGTGGCGCCCGCGATGGCCCGGCGCGGCAGCGGGTCGTTCCTCATCACCGGGGGGATGCCCGAGCCCAAGGCCCAGTACGTCAGCCTCTCGCTCGGCAAGGCGGGCGTGCGGACGCTGGCGGCGCTGCTCGACCAGGAGTACGGGCCCTCGGGGGTGCACGTGGCCAGCGTCACCGTGGCCGGACCGGTCGCGCCCGGCACGGCCTTCGACCCCGACGACATCGCCGAGCACTACTGGCGCCTGCACACCCAGCCTCGGGAACGGTGGGAGCGCGAAGTCCTCCACGACGGCACGGCATCACGTCCGTGAGGCTGTCGAGCCGTGGGGCGTGAGCTTCCAGAGCCAGCCGATCGCGTCGAGCCCGAGCCGTCCGGCCACGCGCTGCGAGGAGTGGTTGTCGGCACTGGTGCTGTAGAACAGGCGGACGCCCGGCAGCAGGCCGGCCCACGCGGCGGTGGTGGCCGCGGCGTAACCGCGGCCCCGGAAGGCGGGTGAGGTCCAGGTGCCCGCCTCGGCCCCGTCGGGGGTCAGCCGGGCGCTGTGGCAGATCGCGGCCACCTGGCCGTCCTCGACGATCATCGCCCAGGGCGCGCCTGCGCCGCCGGCGAGGAGTTCGTCCCATTCCTCGGGGTCCCAGGTCGCGGGGCGCAGGGGGCGTAGGCGGGTGGCGTGCGACGGGTCGTCCGACCGGATGACGTTGGCGGGTGCCTCGAATCTGAGCGGCGGCCGCATCAGATAGCACGGCCCTCCGGACACCGCGTGCCCCTCGAACGCCGCTTGCTCCCCTACCGCTGGGCCGCGCGACACCGCTTGCCCTGCGGACACCGCTTGCTCGCCGCATACCGGTGGCCCGCCCGACACCGGTGGCCCGCCCGACACCGGTAGCCCGCCCGACACCGGTGGCCCGCCCAACACCGGTGGCCCTTCCGACACCGTCGCCCTGCCCAACATCGGGGGGCCGCCGCCCACCGCTTGGCCCTTCGACACCGAGAGTCCGCGGGACACCGTGAGCCCGCCGGACACCCCACGCTCACCACCCAGCAGGGCGGCGCACTGCGCCAGGACGTCAGGCGGCTGGCCGGGGGCCGACGGGACGCCTTGGGAGACGAGGTCGAGCAGTTCGGTGGCGACCGGGTCGGGCACGTCGGCGCCGATCGCGGCGGTCATGCCGTCGGCCGCCACGCCGATCACCAGCTCCTCGGGCCCCGGCAGGCGGCCCCGGCCGTCGAGGCGCCAGATGACGCCGAGCTCGACGCGGAGCAGGTCGACTGTCATGACCGTACCAGCGTGAACGTGGCGCTCGCCGCCACCCTGCCGTTGACGATCACGTCGAGCTCCCGGGCGCCCGGCGGCTCGTCGCGGGTGGTGACCGGGCGGAAGGAATGGCTCTTGCGCACGGTGAACGTCGTACCCGGCCCCGCCGCCTCCCGCCGGCCCAGGTGGAAGACCCGGCGCGAGCCCGTCCGCCGGATCGCGTACTTGAGCAGCACCGCCCCCGGCGCGCCCGCAGTGACCGTGACGGCGAAGGCCAGGCTCCCGCCGACGGCCACCGTGTCGGACTCGAGGGCCAGCACGTCGACCGCGCCGCTGCCCGGGGTGGCACCCACCAGCGCCAGCGCCTCGGGGTGGCCGGAGCGCAGCAGCCCGCGTACGGCGTGGCGCAGCACCTTCTCCACGTGCGAGCCGCCGTCGGAACGCCATCGGGCCAGCAGCTCCAGCGCCACCTCCGGATGATCCTTGGCCAGGTCGTTGACGTGGTTGGCGACCGAGCGGCGGACGTATTCGCTCGGGTCGTCGCGCAGCCGGTCGAGCAGGGGCAGGGTCGGCCCAGGCGCCATCAGCCAGCGCACCCGGCCGCCCCACGGCAGCCGCGGCCGCGACCCCTCCGAGGCCAGGCGGCGCAGATGCTCCTCGGGTGACTCCGCCCAGCCGTACATGATCTTGAGCGCGTCGTCGCGGTAACGCTCCAGATAGGGCCGTACGGCGAACTCGCCCGTCGCGTACGGCGTGAGCACGGCCAGCGTGCCCATCCCCGCCTCCAGGTGGTCGAGCCCCTGGACGGCCGTGTGATCGGTGGCCGGCCAGCCGCTCCACATGTCCAGCGCGACCCGCGAGGCGCACTCGCGCACGACCTCGGCGGCCTGCGGGTAGGGCAGGGGCAGCGCGTCGTGCAGGGCCGCGGCGACATGCCGGACGCGGTCCTTGAGCTCGAGCCCGTCGAGGCCGGCCAGGGCACGCGCGGTGAAAGCGGCCCGTGGGAACGGCGCCCAGGCGGCGGCCAGCCCGTCGGCCAGCACGGATATGGACTCGGCGTTGATCATGTCCTTGAGCGGTTGAGGCACGCGCCCACTGTGCCAGCCGCCACCGACAATCCGTCAGCTCTGCCGGAAGGCAAGCCCCCAGCACTGCCGGAAGGCAATCTCTCAGCCCTGCTGGACGTACTCCCTCAGTCCTGCCGGGAGGCAAGCCTCCAGCCCCCTGCCGGGACGCACTTCCTCAGTCCTGCCGGGACAGCTCCAGGAAGTAGGGCCGCATCGAGGGATAGTAGTCGTCGAAGTCCGGCGTGGGGGAGCCGTCGCGGGCGGCCACGAGCATGTCGAGGTAGTACTCCCAGCCGGGGCCGACCTCGCCGATCGCGTCCTCGGTGTCGAGATGGTGGACGAACCGCAGCTCCGTCGTGCCGTCGCGCTCCTCCAGCAGCAGTTCGATCCGCCAGGCCCCGGACTCGTCGAGCGCGGACACGGCCAGCCGCTTCGGCGGTTCGCAGGCGTCGATGCGCATCTCGTACCAGGGAGCCTGCTCCTCGTACACCATCCGCACCTTGACCGTCTGGCCGGGCGCGCCGTGGCCCTCCCACGGGCCGAACCAGCGGGCGGTGCGGTCGGGCTCGGTGATGCTGGCCCACACGTCCTCGGCGGGCGCGCGGAACGTCCGGCTGAGAACGAGGTCGCTCCCCTCGCTCGTCCCGAACAACCGGCCGGTGGGGATGCGGTTCATCTGACACCTCCTAGGTGACCCCCGCCTTCGGGCGGGGGAGGGATCGGACTCCTGCGGAGCAGAGCAGGAGCAGGCGATTCGCCACCAGGCGGACCGCCGTCTACGACAACTGAGCAGCACTTGGCTGGTCTTCCTGCAAAATGTGAGGCGTGGCGCAGCTGGTGAAGTCGGTCAAGCGGTCTCTTCCTCTCTGCTGCTGCTCTCGGTCTCCGTGGTCGGGCGGCGTTCTCGGCGGGTCCGGTAGACCTCGGTCTCCAGGGCGTCGAGGCGGTGCTCCCATCCCGAAGGCCGTCCGAACTGGGCGAGCCAGGTGATGAGCTCGCCGAACGGCTCGGGTTCGAGCGCGTAGAAGCGCTGCCTGCCGATCAGCTCCGCGCGAACCAGCCCGCTCTGCCTGAGCACCCGCAGGTGCCTGCTCACGGCGGGCCGGCTGATGGCGAACCGCTCGGCGACCTCACCGGCGGACAGCCGCCGCCCGTCCTTGAGCATCTCCAGGATCCGCCGCCGCACCGGGTCCGCGATCGCCCCCGCCACCTCGTCCACGGCAAAAGCGTAACCCACTGGTTACGCGTTCGCCAAGCGCGTCTTCCTGGACGCCGCCCACCCGCGAGTGTGGAACGCGACCCAGCACACCACCAGCGCCAGCCCGAACACCGGCACCCAGCCCAGCCGGGCCAGCACCCACTCCGGCCCGTCGGGCACCGTGTGCAGGCCGGGGAGGGCTTCACCCGCGAGCAGCCCAAGTGCGGTGACCAGGATCATCGCGCTCTGGTGCCAGAGGAAGATCGTCATCGCGGACAGGTTCACCAGCGCCACCGCCGCCCACACAGCCGGCCGCCGCAGCACCCGGCGGAGCGGGCCGAGCAGGAGCAGGGCCGCGCCGCACTGGGCCAGACCGAAGCAGACGGCCGCGAGCGTGGGCGGGTCGAGGTTGGATACGGCCGCGCCGGGCACCCCGACCATGGCCGCCGGATACCCGGCCCCGAGCACCAGCCCCACCGCTCCCACCGCCCCGCCGACCAACAACACCCATCCAGCGGTACGACTCCGCAGCGCCCCCCGAGCCCAGGCCGCCCCCACGCAGTACGGCACCAGCCACCCGGCCAGGACGTTGACGGATCCGAGTGATTCGCTCAGTCCGTGTGACGCCAGCCATTCGACCAGGACGTTCATGGATTCGAGTGACTCGCCCAGCTCGTGGGACGCCGGCCACCCGGCAAGCACGCCGACCGCGCCGCCCCACGAAGACCCGCCCACCCCGTACCGGACCAGATCGATCACCGCGACGGTCACCAGCGGCCACATCGGGTGTAACCGGGCCACCAGGGGAGTCGTCGCCGTCAGCACCGCGAACACCACCAGGAACCACATCGGCGACAGCACCAGCTTGACCAGCCTGGCCACGGTCACGGTGTCGGCTCCGGCGGCCAGCATCCCGGCCACCGTCACACTCCAGACCGCCAACACGACACCGACCGGCCGGAACAGCCGCGCCAGCCGGGCGCCCAGCCACTGCCGGTACGTCCCGGCCGCCGCGCCCCGGCTCCTCGCCGCCGCGTACCCACCCACGAGAAAGAACACCGCCAGCGTCTGGAACAGCCAGGTCGCGGGGGCCAGCTGCGGCATGTACCGCAGCGGGCTGACCACCCGAATCGCACCGCTGTCGAGCACCAGCGCCGTCACCAGCCAGTGCCCAAGCACCACCCCACCGATGGCCAGTGCCCGGAGAGCGTCGATGGCACGGTCGCGACCGGGCGGGGTAGCCCGCTCGACCCGCCGCACGAGGCCACGCAACGGCGCGAGTAGGTGGCGTCGCCAGGTCGCGGCGGCGCGGCCGACCAGCCATGCGACGTTGCGCCCAGGCTCGTCGGCGCGGCGCTGCTCGGGCGAGCCGCGGTGGGCAGCTTGCCGCACGAGGCCACGCAACGACGCGAGTACGCGGCGCAGCGCAGGCCGAACAACGCCCGCGCCCAGGCCCGTGTCCGCGCCCGTGTCCGCGCCCGTGTCCGCGCCCGTGTCCGCGCCCGTGTCCGCGCCCGTGTCCGTGTCCGTGTCCGCGCCCACGCCCACGCCCGTGTCCGCGTCCGTGCAGGCAGGCTCACGCATGACGGCCCACCTCGCGGACGGCCCGCCCGGCGACGATCCTGGCAATGTTCTCCAACGCCGGCGAACCGGACCTGAGATAGTCGCTGTGCCCACCGCCGCCCGCCGCGAAGACATGGGCGCCGAACCGCGGGGACACCGGATCCGTACCGAACCCGGCAGTGAGGAACGGCAGACGGAGCCGCACGTTCGGGATGTGCGCGACCCAGTCCCTGCCGCCCCGACCGGCCCAGACGGTGGCCCTCGTCCGCAGGGCGGCGACGTTGGGAGCGATCACACCGGGGCTCCCGTACAGGACGATGTTGCCGACATCCAGCCCGGACGCGGCCCGCGCGCACACCACGGAGCCGTACGAGTGGCACAGCAAGGAGATCGCGGCGGCAGGCATGGCGGCGGCGAGCTCCCGTACGAACGCCCGGAGCCCAGGGACGGCCTCCTCAGCCCAGCCGGCCGACATCGCGGCCAGACTGACGGTGCTCGGGGTCCGGTATCCGAGCCAGGCGATGACGGCGGCCCGATCCCCGAGCGCCTCCCGCAGCCGCATGGAGCCGCCGCGAAGCAGCCCGTACTTGTCGAGATTGGTGTCGGAGCCGGGGACCAGGACGGCGATCGTGCCGGCCGTCGCCAGATCGCTGAACACCTCGACGGCCCGGCCACCATCACGCCCGTCGAAGGCCAGGAACCGGCGGGAGGCACCCGCCATGTCCCGCAACATCGCAGCCCGCCACAGATGCCCGTACTGGACCGCCATCCGCTCAGCCGCCCGGATGTCCTCCCTGCTCGCGGCATACCGCCGCGCAAGGGCAGCGGGAGCGGCACTCCGGAGCGGCGCGAGATGACCGGGTACGGGCGCCGCTACGGCACCCGGCCACGCCGCCCCCGAAACCGGCACACCCACAGCGATGGCGACAAACACACCACCCAAAAAGCGCCACCAACGCCGTCCCCGAAGCGCTCCCTCCCCCCTGGGCTGCCGCCACCTCCCACACCCCCGCGCCATCCAGGCGTACACCGCCGCTGGTTTCGCGTTGGACGGTGCTTGCCTGATTGCCCGACTTGCCGGCCTTGCGTACCACGCTGCTTGCCTGGCGTTCGACGGCGCCTTCCTCGTCAACCAGCCGTACGCCGCCGCTGGCTTCGCGTTGGACGGCGGTTGCCTGACCGTCCAGCGCGCCGGCCTCGAGCACCGCCACGTCCGCCTGGCTGACCACCATGGCGGCCCTACTTGCGTCATCCGGCCGGCTCGGGTCGCCATCCCGCTACGTGGGACTTCTCCATGGACTTCGATCACTCAGGCGACGCTGCCGCACCCGACATCCCCGCCACATCGAACCCACGACCGCATTCCAACGACCCAGAGTGGACCCCAGATGTACGACCGTGGTCCGATGCCCCGCCCAACATCACGCAGCTACCATCGGCCCATGCAGGTCACCCCACCCCTCCCGCTGCTGAGGCGGGTGCCGTCCGGCCTCTGGACGGCGCTGGCCTGGAGTGCGGGCCTGGCGCTCACGTTCCTGATGCGCGTCAGGCTGCCAGGTGAGGCGGAGCCCGCCTACAGCCCCGGCGTGTTGCTCTACCACGGGGACGGCCTGTCGTTCCTGATCGTGGCCACCGCGCTGGTCGTGGCGGGCAGCATCCTGCTGGACCGCCGCCCACTCCCGGCCCTGACCCTGCTGCTGGCCGCCTCCGCCGTGGCATGCATGCCCCTGGGCGTAGGTGAGATCCCCTCGGCCCAGTTCCTGGCGGTCGACGCCGCCCTTTACTTCATCGCGGCCACCGCCCCACGCCGTACGAGCATCGCCGCCATCGCCATGTCGCTTATCACGCTGGCGGGCTACCTAGGGACGCGGCTGCTCTTCGGCTGGGTCGTCGGGACCTCGGCCGAGCTGGCCGTCGCCATGACGGCCGTCATCGCCTGGCTGGTCGGCCGCTCGGTTCACCAGGCCCATGTTCACGCCGAGAGCCAGCGCGTCCAGGCCACCGCCCAAGCGATCATCGGTGAACGCCTCCGGATCGCCCGCGAGCTCCACGACATGGTCGCGCACAGCATCGGCATCATCGCCCTGCAGGCGGGTGCGGCCCGGCGAGTGATCGACACTCAGCCCGTACGAGCCCGCGAAGCGCTGGGCGAGATCGAGACGGTCGGCCGCGAGACGCTATCCGGCCTACGCCGGATGCTGGGCGCCCTCCGCCACCCCAAACCAGCCCACCCACCGCAGAGCGAGCCGTCCGACCGCTCCGCACCGGTCGACCAGCAACCAGGCGCGCTGCCAAATCCAGCTCAGCTGTCGCAGAGTGAGTCATCTGGCCGGTCCATGCTGATCGACCAGGATCCGGGCGCGCTGCCTGCTCCAGCTCAGCTGTCGCAGAGTGAGTCTTCCGGCCGCTCCATGCTGGTCGACCAGCAACTGGGGGCGCTGCTCGATCGGCCCGCACCGACCGCGCAGCGACCGGACGCGTTGCTTGGCCAGTACGCGTCGGTCGAGCCGTCACAGCGGACATGGTCCGATTGTCCCGAATCGGGCCAGGAACCGGTGGCTGTGCCTCTCGGTCCACCTGAATCCGGTCCCACACCTTCGACAGCCCCGCTCGACTCGGGCCTGATCCCGCTCGACCCGAGTCTGGCCCCGCTCGACGCGGGCCCCGCCCCGGCTGGGCTGGCAGACCTGGAGCGGCTTGCCGCGACGACGACAGCCGCTGGTGTCCAGGTCGAGGTGCGCTGGCGGGGTGTACGACGTCCGCTGCCTCCGGAGATCGACATGTCCGCCTACCGCATCGTCCAGGAGGCCGTCACCAACGTCACCCGCCACGCCGAGCACCCCTCGTGTCAGGTGACCATCGACTTCGGTGATGAGGAGCTGGCCATCGAGGTCATCGACCCCGCACCCAGCCCTCAACCCAGCCTTCCCCCGGACCCCAGCCCGGATCTTTCCTCGGGCCGTAGTACGGGGCTTGCTCCGGGCCGTAGTACGGGGCTTTCCCCGGACTGCGGTTCAGGTCTTTCCGCGGACTCCGGTTCGGGTTTTTCCTTGGGCCCCGGTTCAGGTCTTGCTTCGGGTCGCAGTCCGGGTTTTTCCTCGGGCCTCGGTTCGGGTCTGGGTTCGGGCCACAGTCCGGGACTTTTCTCCGATTCCGGTTCGGGTCCTTCCTTGGACGCCAGCCGTGCCGCAGCTCCCGCTCTCGACATCAACCCCGCCGCCGACCGCAGTCCCCGCTTGGGCCCCAGTCCCGACGCCAGCCTCAGCCTGGACTCCGGCCCTGGTCTCGGTGACGTCCCTGCCCACAGCTCCGGCTCTGGTGCTGGGCGTGGTTTTGGGTTTGGGGGTGGCCGGGGACCGGGCCGGGGGCGTAAGGCGAGAGGTGGGTATGGTCTGGTCGGGATGCGTGAACGAGTGGCTCTGCTGCATGGGGTCTTCTCTGCCGGGCCGCGTCAGGAAGGCGGGTTTCGGGTGGTGGCGCGCTTGCCCGTACCGGCGCGGGTGCGATGAACGTCCGTGTCCTGCTGGCCGACGACCAGCCGCTTGTTCGGACCGCCCTGCAGATGGTCATCACCGACGCGCCGGATCTCGAGCTCGTCGGCGAGGCGGGAACGGGTACGGAGGCGGTTCGCCTGACCGAGGAACTGCGGCCCGATGTCGTGGTGATGGACATCCGCATGCCGGGCATGGACGGCATCGAGGCCACCCGCTTGATCACGGCCGGTCCCACCGACGCCCGCGTCATCGTCCTGACGACGTTCGACGAGGACGATTACGTGTACGGGGCGTTGCGGTCCGGGGCGTCCGGGTTTCTGGTCAAGGACATGGCGCTTGATGACATTCTTGCGGCGATTCGCGTGGTCGCTGCTGGAGATGCCCTGATCGCGCCTAGTGTCACCCGTCGGCTGATCGCGGAGTTCGCTGCTCGTCCTCAGCCGGGTCCGCGCCATCGGTCCCTCGGCTGCATCACCGATCGGGAACGCGAGGTGCTGATCCTCATCGCTCGTGGGCTGTCCAACATGGAGATCGCCACCGACCTGGTTCTGAGCGTTGCCACGATCAAGGCGTATGTGACAAGGCTGCTCACCAAGCTGCACGCCCGGGATCGCGTCCAGCTCGTCATCATTGCCTACGAGGCGGGCCTGGTGTCAGCGTCCCGCGACGGATAGGCCCTTTTGCGATGAGTTAGTTGCTCCTCGCCCATTGAGGTTATGGGGGTGCAGGGGCTTGAGCTCGTCGCCGGTGAGGTGTGCCAGTTGGAGCTTGGGGCTTGAGGGCTTGGGGGGTGGCGGCTTGGGGGCTTGAGGGCTTGAGGCTTGGGGGGTGGCGGCTTGGGGGCTTGAGGGCTTGAGGCTTGGGGGGTGGCGGCTTGGGGGCTTGAGGACTTGAGGCTTGGGGGCTTGAGGGGTGGGGGCTGGGGATGGGGGCTGGGAGTTCGGAGTTGGACCACGGACAGGGGCCGTCGGCACCGGATGTGGGCGGCCAGAACGTTCGACACCTCCGGAGCGTTCGGCTGAGCACGTGCAGCAACTCATGAGGTTGTGCGGGGGAGGCCCAGGGCGCCCTCCAGCTTGGCCTTGCGGAAGGTCGTGCCGTCCAGTTGGGCGCCGGTGAAGTCGGCCTGGCGGAGGTCGGCGCCGGTGAAGTCGGCTGTGCGGAGGTCGGCGCCGGTGAAGCGGGCTTGAGACAGGACCGCGTTCTTGAAGTCGGCCGTACGCAGGTCCGCGTTGGTGAAGCGGGCCTGGGCCAGGGTGGCGTCCGTGAAGTCGATGCCGCGCAGGTCCGTGCCGGACAGGTCGGTGGAGCGGAGGGTGACGCCGTCGGCGGCCACGGGGCCGGTGAAGACGGGGCCGCGGTCGGACTTGCGGTCGCGGCGGCCGAGCACGGTCAGGGCGGCCTCGACGGTCAGGTGCGGGCGCGGGGTCGCCTGGCCGCGGGCCCGGTCCTGCAGGTACGCGGCGATGCTCAGGGTCACCTTCCAGGCGAAGGACGGCGCCTCGTGGGCGATGTCCTCCAGCTCGTAGAGGCCCTGGACGCGGGCGCTGGAGTCGCTGGACCTGAGGTCCTTCAGCGCCTTGTCGTAGCGCGCCTGAAACTGCTTCTGGATCTCGAGCGAGACGGTCTGGGAGCTGAAGTAGAACGTGCCGACCAGGCCGGCCAGGGAGAGCGCGACGGTGACGAGCGAGCCGACCTGCATGAGCATCGTCCGGGTGGCGGTCACCGCCTCGGCCCGCTGGTCCGGCGGGAGTGCTTTGACGTCCGCGGTCATCCGGCGGGTGACGGGGCCGAGCAGGGCCCCGACGGCCACGGCCGAGCCGGCGACCACCACCCCGAGCACGATCATCAGAAATGTCATGTTGTGCCTCTTCCGCTGATAAGGCCCGGCGTCCGAAGGATCGGCCGGGCCATATTAGCGGTGCGGTAATGACGATTTCTTGGGTTGATCGTGGTGTTGGGGTATGCCGCTTAATCGGTGGTTTCGCGCCATCTGTTGGTGATGGGGAGGCGGCGGTCGCGGCCGAAGTTCTTCGGGGTGATCTTGGGGCCGGGCGGATACTGGCGACGCTTGTACTCGGCCAGGTCGACCAGCCTGATGACCCTCGTGACCAGCTCCGGATCGTGGCCGGCGGCGATGAGCTCCTTCGAGCCCATGTCCTTCTCCACGTAATCGTCCAGCAGGCGGTCGAGGATTTCGTAAGGCGGAAGGGAATCCGTGTCGCGCTGGTCGGGCCGGAGTTCGGCGCTCGGCTCCTTGGTGATGGAATTTTCTGGAATGGGGGTTTTCGCGTCGAGCAGGAATTGCGGCAGCGAATTGGCGTTGCGCCACCTCGACAGTTCCCACACCATCGTCTTCGGGACGTCCTTGATGGGGGCGAAGCCGCCGGCCGAGTCGCCGTAGAGGGTCGAGTAGCCCGTCGCCAGCTCGCTCTTGTTGCCGGTCGTCAGGACCAGGTGGCCGTGCTGGTTCGACAGGCCCATGAGGATCATGCCGCGTACCCTCGCCTGGAGGTTCTCGGCCGCCAGGCCCGAGAGCTCGATCTCCTTCTCGAAGGCGTCGACGATGTCGGCGATCGGGGCGATCCGGGAGTTGACGCCCTGCCTGCGGACGAGCTCCTCGGCGTCGGCCAGGGAGTGGTCGGAGGAGTAGCGGGAGGGCATGAGCACCACGTTGACCCGCGAGGGGCCGATGGCGTCGGAGGCGATGGTGGCGGTCAGGGCCGAGTCGATGCCGCCGGACAGGCCCAGGATGACCGACTGGAAGCCGTTCTTGGCCACGTAGTCCCGCACCGCCAGGACCAGGGCCGCGTACACCTCGCCGTGCAGGTCCAGGTGCTCCGCGATCGTCGCGGGCGCCGGCTCGTACGGCTCCACGGGGTCCGGGGAGAGCACCAGGCGCTCGACGGTGATGGTGGAGCCGTCGCCCGCGTCGTACGGGAAGAAGCCCGGCTCGGCGTCCGAGACCGGCAGCTCCAGATCGACGGTCAGCAGCTCCTCCCGGAACTGGCCCGCCCGCGCCACCAGCTCGCCCGAGGCGTCCACCACGATCGAGTCGCCGTCGAAGACCAGCTCGTCCTGGCCGCCGACCTGGTTGACGTAGACGAGGGCGCAGCCCGCCTCGCGTGCCCGGCGCGCGCACAGCTCGAGGCGTACGTCGTCCTTCTCCTTCTCGTACGGCGAGGCGTTCGGCGAGATCAGCAGCCCGGCGCCCGCCTGGCCCACGACGGCCACGGGGCCGCCCTCCTGCCAGAGGTCCTCGCACACCGCGATCGCCACGTCCACGCCGTGCAGCCGGAAGATCGGCAGCCGGTCGCCGCGCACGAAGTAGCGGTATTCGTCGAACACCCCATAGTTGGGCAGGTGGTGCTTGGCCGTACGGGTCACCACCTCGCCCTTGTGGAGCAGCGCGGCCGCGTCCAGCGGGGCGCCCTTCGGCTGGCCGACCCGGGGCGCCAGGCCGGCGCGGTCGACGTAGCCGACCACCACCGGCAGGTCGCCCAGGCCCTCCCGCTCCAGCCTGCGCGCCACCTCCTCCAGGGTCCGGATGCTGGCGTCCACGAAGGACGTACGCAGCACCAGGTCCTCCACGGGATAGCCGGTGAGGAACATCTCGGTGAAGACGACGAGGTGGGCGCCACGGTCGGCGGCGTCGCGGGTCCACGCGATCAGCCGCTCGGCGTTGCCGTCAAGGTCGCCGACGGACGGGTTCATCTGGGCGAGGGCGATACGCAGTTGTGCCACGTCGCCAAGCCTAGTACGGCGCGATTTTTATCGTCAAAGCGACGAAAAGGAAGTCTTTTCGCCGGGTGTAACAAAACCTGACTCGTACGCGGCCATAACCAGCTGCGCCCGGTCGAACAGCCCGAGATGCTCCAAGAGCGACTTGACCATGATGGCCACCTCCTCCTCGGGCAAGGCGAGCGTCTGGCCGATCTGGCGGTTCGTCAGGCCGCGGGCGACGAGTTTCAGCACGTCGAGCTGGGAGTCGGCGAGCCCGGCCAGCGCCGGGGGAGAGGCAGGGTCGACGCGCCCCGCGAACGCCGCGATCAGCCGGGTCGTGATCGTCGGGTCGATGAGCGCGTCCCCGGCGGACGCGGCCCTGATCGCGGCCAGGAACTGCTCGGGAGCCGACGTTTTCAGGATGAACCCGCTCACTCCCGCCCGCAGCGCCGCATAAAGGTTCTCGTCGCTGCCGAACGTGGTCATCATGATCACCTTCGGCGGCCGGTTTTCGGACAGGATGCGGCGGGCGGCGGCCAGGCCGTCCAGGTGGGGCATCTGGATGTCGAGCAGCACCACGTCGGGGCCGGTCTCGGCCACGAGCGCGATCGCCTCCTCGCCGTTGGTCGCCTCGCCGACCACCGTCACCCCGGGCTCGGCGTCCAGCATCGCCCGCACGCCCGCCCGTACGAGCGCCTGGTCGTCGGCCACCACCACCCGCAGCGGCGCGGTATCAGGTGCGGCGGCGGACATTTCCGCCGGAGCCTGCTCCTCGGGGGCCGGGAACTCCAGGCGCTGGGCGAGCATGTCGGCCTCCAGGCGCTGCAGCCCCGCCGACAGGTCGAGGCCCAGCTCGTCCCGCCACACCGAGCGCGCCCTGCGCAGCGCCGCCAGCGCGTCGCCCTGGCGCCCCAGCCCGTACAGGGCCGTGGCCAGCAGCCGCCAGGCCTCCTCCCGCAGCGGGTACGCCGACGCGTGCGCCTCCAGGTCGGCCACCAGCGACGTCGCCCGGCCCAGCGCGAGGCCGGCCCCGGCCCGGCGCTCGACGGCGATCAGGCGCAGCTCCTCCAGCCTGCCCGCCTCCGTCGCGGCCCAGCTCAGCTCGCCGAACTCGGCCAGCGCCGGCCCCCGCCACAGCCCCAGCGCCGTGTCCATGGCCGCCCACACCCGGCCCGGGTCGCCTTCCGACTTCACCAGGGACTCGAACCGCCACGCGTCCACCTGCTCGGCCGCGGCCCGCAGGGCGTACCCGGGCGGCGCGGAGACCAGCACGCGGGCCTCCTCGCGGGGCGCGCGATCGGGTTCGAGGGCGCGGCGCAGACGGGAGACGTACCCCTGGATGGTGGACAGGGCCTGGGCGGGCGGCGCGCCCGGCCAGAGCTCGTCGATGAGGGTGTTCACGGGCACGGCACGGCCGCCGGCGACGAGCAGGCGCGCGAGCACCGCCCGCTGCCGCTGGCCGCCGAGATCGAGAGGGGCGCCGTCGGCCCAGGCCTGGAACGGTCCCAGCGCGGTGAATGTCAGCATGTCAGGCGTAACTTTAGAGGGAGACGGTTCTCGGGTATATGGCGAATTCTCCCAAGGTACGCGTCTCCCGCCACCTGTGACGCCGTCAGCGGCGCCTGATCGCGGGTCCGAGCAGGAGCATGCCCGCCGCCGACAGCACCCCCACCCCGCCGATCGTGAACCACAGAGCCTGAGAGCCGATCTCCAGCAGCCGCCCGCCGACCAGCGGTGCCAGCACCGCCGCCAGCGACCACGAGAACCCGAACAGCCCCGAATACCGCCCCCGCAGCTCGGGCGGCGCCAGCGTGGCCACGACCGCGCCCGGGATGCCGGCCGTGATGACCTCGCCCGCCGTCCACACCACGATCGTCACCACCAGCCCGAGGGTGGTCTCGACGAACGCCGTCATCGCGAACCCGAGCGCCATCACCGACAGTCCCAGCGCGAACATGCGGGCGGGGTCCCGGCGTCCCAGCCACCCCGACACCAGGGGCTGCACGATGACGATCAGGATCCCGTTCAGGGCCATGGCCAGCCCGAACTGCCCGGGCGACAGGCCGACGACCTTCGTCATCGCCACCGGCAGCATGGTGAACGTCTGCGAGTAGACCAGCGCGTTCCCCAGCGCCACCAGCGTGAACCCGATCATCACCCGGTCCCGCAGCACCACGCCGAACCCGCCCGCGGACTCCCGTGCCGCCGGCCTGGTCTCGGGGACGGCCCGCCACACCAGCACGGCGAAGACCACGCCGGACAGCGCGTCGATCCAGAACAGCCAGAGGAACCCGAGGCTCGCCAGCCAGCCTCCGGCCGTCACGCCGACCGCGTACCCGAGGTTGATCCCCCAGAACAGCAGCCCGTACGCCCGGGGCCGCTCCTCGGGCGAGACCAGGTCCGCGACGAGGGCGCTGGATGCGGGCCGGTAGACGTCCATCACCAGGCCGAGTACGAGCATCGAGGCCACGATCGCCGGCAGCGAGGAGCTGTAGCCGAGCGCCAGCATGGTCGCGGCCGTGGCCAGCATCCCGCCCGACAGCGTGGCGCGGCGCCCGATCCGGTCGGTGAGCACCCCCGCGACCAGCTGCGACAGCAGCGAGCCCACCCCGAACACGCCCATCACCAGGCCCGCCGTCGCAACCGACAGGCCGCGGGCCTGCGTCAGGTAGACGCCGGTGAAGGGCATGACCATGGTGCCCAGGCGGTTCACCACCGTGCCGCCCCAGAGGGCCCAGAACGCGCGGGGCAGCCCGCCGATCTGGGACCGCAAAAACGACTTCCGCTCAAGAGTTGTGCTCGACACGCCACAAAGCCTGATATGCCGGGTTGGTAGGGGCGAACGATTTAGTGCAGGCTAAAAGCATGGCTGTCGAGTGGATGCTGAGGCCGGAGGACGTGGCCAGGATCCGGTTCGCGTTCTCGCCGATGTGGGAGCTGGTCGCCAGCCTGCGCACCCTGCAGGGGCCGGCCAGGCAGTCGATCCACCTGCCCTGGCTCAAGGCCGTGCGGCCCCGCCTGGCGGGGCTCGACCTGGCCGAGCTGTTCGCGCTCGTGCCCGCCGGCGGCTACATCGCCGACTTCATCACGCCGCCGCCCGACACGCCGATGCCGGAGTTCGCCGCCGAGCTGGAGCGGGTCAGGAGCGCGGATCCCGAACGGGCCCGCGTGGAGGCGGCCAAGATCGTGGGGACCGACCGGGCGGTGCTGGAGCGGTTCATGGCCGACCCCGAGGCGGGCGTGGCCAGGGTCGCCGCCACGCTGGAGGCGTACTGGGAGGCGTGCTTCGCGGAGTACTGGCCCCGCGTGTACGGGCTGCTGGAACGCGACGTGCTGCGCCGGTCGCGGCAGCTGGCCCAGGGCGGGGCGCGCGAGCTGTTCGCCGCGCTCGATCCGGCCGTGGTGTGGACGGGGGAGCGGCTGCTCATCGACCGGCCGTGGTGCGAGGCGGGCGGCCTGCACGGCGACGGGCTGGTGCTGGTGCCCAGCGCGTTCTGGGGGCCGGCCGTGGCGGTGATGACGGCGCCGTACCAGTCGACGCTGGTCTACCCCGTGCTCGGCGTTGGCACGCTGTGGGAGCAGGGCCCGCCGCCCGCGCCCGGCGCGCTCGCCGCGCTGATCGGCCGGAGCCGGGCGCAGATCCTGCTCGCCCTCGCCGAGCCCGCCACGACCTCGGCCCTGGCCGCGCGCATGGCGCTCACGCCCGGCGCGGTCAGCCAGCACCTCGGGGTGCTCAGCGGCGGCGGGCTCACGGTGGGGATGCGGGTCGGCAAGCAGGTCGTCTACCGCCGCACCCCCACGGGTGACACGCTCGCGGGTCACGCGTAGCGCTTGGACTCCAGCAGCCAGTCGAGGTGGGCGCGCGGCGCCGCCAGGTACGCGCAGGCGACCTTGCTGACGTCTCTCGCCTCCTTCGGCTCCAGATCCTCCAGCGGCAGCCGCCTGGCGGCCTTGTGCATGTCCTGGCAGCGCGCGGCGATCCGGTCGAGCACCCAGGCCGTCGCCTCCCGCTCGCCCAGCCCGAGCTGGCGCATCGCGAGCACCACGAAGTTGTGCACGTCGCCGCGCTCCTTCGGCCGGGAGGCCACGTCGTTGCACCACGCCGTGACGTCGCTGCACGCGCTCACCAGCTGCTGCCACGGCTCGCACTCGTGCACCCACGCGGGCACCTCGACCCGCAGGCATGGCTCGACCAGGTCATAGAGGTACGGCCCCACGGTGCCCCTGCGCAGCGCCGGATACTCCTCCAGCGTCGGCATCCGGCCCGCCGCCCGGTTGTCGGCCTCGGTACGGCACGCGTCGTGCTGGCGCCGCAACCCGACCGCGAACCTGGCCCGCCACCGGTCGCTCATCCGCGCGCTCGTCACCCGCCACAGGTCCGCGAACGCCGCCTCCAGCGGATGCCGGGCCGCGCCCCTGAGCATGCCGTCGAAGATGTCCAGCGGGCACGAGCCCTCGTCCAGCTCGTCGTCCAGGTGGAACAGCCACGTCAGCCACTGCGCGAACAGCGCCGCCGCGGCCGCGTCGAACTCCGCGAACGCCCGGCCCGCCATCCGGTGGTAGCCCACGCCCGGGGCGGCCCGCAGCCCGGTCCTCCTGGCCCAGTCGATGACCGCGGCCTCGATCGCGTACACGGCCGGGTGCATCCGGCACGGGGCCGCCATCGCGGGCACCCGCTCGGTGAGCGGCAGCAGCGCCATCGCCGCCGAGCCACCCCTGCGCGGCAGCGGCAGCACCGAGGTCAGGGCCGAACGCAGCGCGGTACGCACCGTCGCGAACACGGTGGTGCCCCCGGTGGTGTTCACGGTGGTGTTCACAGTGCTCTTCCCGGTGCTCTTCACGGTGCTCTTCACAGCGGTCTCCGCAGCGGTCTTCACGCCGGTCCTCACGCCCGCCTTCACAGCGGGCCGAAGAGCCAGTTGCCCGCGGCGCTGGGGTCCTCGCCGCGGTAGTAGTCGGAGGCGGCCAGGACCAGCTCGTCCACGGTGAGCGTGCCCCTGCCCGAGCGGTCGAGGCGGTCGAAGGCCGCGTCGACGTCGTCGTAGGCCACGCCGAACGCGCTCAGCAACGTGCGGAACTCGCCCGGGCCGATCTCCCCGTCGCCGTCGCCGTCGCACAGTTCGGCGACCGCCACCGTCGCGGGCCTGAACACCGTGTCGTACTGGTCGCCCGTCACGAACGCCGCCACCATCCCGTCACGGAAGTCCGGGCGCGCGATCCCGAAGTCGATGTCGCGCTCGAGCGCCTTCGACAGGGCCGACCAGATCTGGTCGAAGCCGTCGACGAG
The DNA here is from genome assembly GCF_014204795.1 of Nonomuraea jabiensis. Lineage (GTDB taxonomy): Bacteria > Actinomycetota > Actinomycetes > Streptosporangiales > Streptosporangiaceae > Nonomuraea > Nonomuraea jabiensis. The sequence goes on from NZ_JACHMB010000001.1 coordinate 6,775,008, forward strand.
GCTGGCCCCGGTGACCGAGGTGGGGGACTCCCCGAAGCCCACCAGGATGCGGGCGCCCAGACCCAGCAGGTCCTCCCGCTCGACGACACCGTTGCCGCTCGCGTCGATGTGGTCGAATGCCCGATCTAGCTTGTGATTGAGCAGGTCGATAGCCACCAATGCCTCCCCCGAGACTGACTGCGTGATCACAGTAAGCTCGGGGCGGGGCCTTTGTCAGCGAGGCTCGCACCGGCACCCCGCGTAACGTGTGCGAAACACGGGCGCGGCATGCTGGTAGCTGGACGTGTACTGACAGATAGAGGGGACGCAAGTGGACCGCCAGCAGGAGTTCGTGCTCCGCACGCTCGAGGAACGCGACATCCGGTTCATCCGGCTGTGGTTCACTGACGTGCTCGGTTTCCTCAAGTCAGTGGCCATCGCACCGGCCGAGCTCGAAGGCGCGTTCGCCGAGGGCATCGGTTTCGACGGCTCGGCCATCGAGGGTTTCGCGCGTGTCTACGAGTCCGACATGCTCGCCAAGCCCGACCCGGCCACGTTCCAGATCCTGCCCTGGCGCAGCGAGACGCCGGGCGCGGGCCGCATCTTCTGCGACATTCTGATGCCGGACGGCTCGCCGTCGCACGCCGACCCGCGCTGGGTGCTCAAGCGCACGCTCGCCAAGTGCGCCGACATGGGCTTCACCTTCTACACCCACCCGGAGATCGAGTTCTTCCTGCTGAAGAACCGTCCCGAGGCCGGCCAGCGGCCCGAGCCGATCGACTCCGGCGGCTACTTCGACCACACGCCGCACAGCGCGGGCCATGACTTCAGGCGCCAGGCGGTGCTGATGCTGGAGTCGATGGGCATCTCGGTGGAGTTCAGCCACCACGAGGGCGCCCCCGGCCAGCAGGAGATCGACCTGCGCTACGCCGACGCGCTGACCACGGCCGACAACATCATGACCTTCCGGCTGGTCATGAAGGAGGTGGCCCTGGAGCAGGGCATCTGGGCCTCCTTCATGCCCAAGCCGTTCACCGAGCACCCCGGCTCCGGCATGCACACCCACATGTCGCTGTTCGAGGGCGACCGCAACGCCTTCTACGAGGCCGGGTCCGAATACCGGCTGTCCAAGATCGGCCGCTCGTTCATCGCCGGGCTGCTCAAGCACGCCGCCGAGATCACCGCCATCACCAACCAGTGGGTCAACTCCTACAAGCGGCTCTGGGGCGGCGCGGAGGCCATCGCGGGGCAGGGCGGCGAGGCGCCCTCCTACGTGTGCTGGGGCCACAACAACCGCTCCGCCCTGGTCCGGGTGCCGATGTACAAGCCGCACAAGGGCGGCTCGACGCGGATCGAGTTCAGGTCGCTCGACTCGGCGTGCAACCCGTACCTCGCCTTCGCGCTGATCCTGGCCGCCGGTCTGAAGGGCATCGAGGAGAGCTACGAGCTGCCCGCCGCCGCCGAGGACAACGTGTGGACGCTGACCAGCGCCGAGCGGCGGGCCCTCGGCATCCAGCCGCTGCCCGGCTCCCTCAACGACGCCATCGCGGTGATGGAGCAGAGCGAGCTGGTGGCCGAGACGCTCGGGGAGCACGTCTTCGACTTCTTCCTGCGCAACAAGCGCGCGGAGTGGCGCGAATACCGGCGGCACGTCACCGAGTTCGAGCTCGGCCGCTACCTGCCGGTGCTCTAGACGCCTGCCTGAAACTCGCGGACCTCGATGGGCAGCAGGGCCACGGCCTCTGCCAGCTTGCGCGCCCATTCCAGGGCCGCCTCCATGTCGGGGGCCTGGATGATCGTGAAACCGCCGACGTGCTCCTTGCCCTCCGCGTAGGGGCCGTCGGTGGTGAGCGGCTCGCCGTCGCGCATCCGCACCACCCGGGCGTCGGAGGGTGGCCGGAGCGCGCCTGAGAAGACCCAGACGCCCGCGTCCCGCATCTCCTGCTCGACGGCGCCGAGGTCGCGGATGATCGGGTCCAGGATCTCGGGCGCGGGCGGGGGCCCGTCGGGCTGCTGCATGCTGAGCACGTACTGCTTCATGTGACCTTCCTTTCCGTCACCTCTCACACGAACGCGGTGCGGCCGTATCGACATCCGGCGCGGAAATTCTCATCGCGTGGGCGTCGGCGTCCGGTCGAACGCGATCTCCTGGAGCAGCCCGGCCTGGACCCGGTCGACGATGAACGCGCCGGCGGCGGGCCCGGGATCGCCGGACTTCACCCTGGCCGACAGGCTCTCCCACCTGCGCTGATGGCGCGCGAACGTCCTGGGCGCGACCACCCGGCCCCGGGCCACCTGCCCCGCCAGCGCCTCCTCCGCAGGCGCGTCGAGCAGGAGCAGGTGGAAGCTCGCGCGGTGCCTGCGGGCCAGCCAGGCGAAACCCCGCAGCACGTACGGCGCGCAGCCCCGGTTGTGGGCGATGATCGAGTGCCCCAGGGCCAGGGCGCGGCGGATGCGGCTCAGGTGGGTGACGAAGACCACGGCGCGGCGCAACGGGCCGGGGGCCCAGCCGAGCCGCTCGTTCCAGTGCTGCTTGGACTGGTAGGTGTCGATCACCACGACCGTGCCGACGGTGACGGGCAGGCTCTCCGCGCCGTGCAGCCCGTACAGGCGCCGCAGCAGCGTGGTCTTCCCCGCGCCCGGCAGCCCCGTCAAGATGACCAGCGACCCCGACGGAAACCGCAACCTCGCCGCCTGCACAGATCCACCCCCACTTCTGTCGTGTTGCTTACAGCTTCGCCAAGGTTGGCCCCGGACGCGCGCTTCGGATCGTCGGTTTGGTCACGGGGCGAGGGAAACCCGGGATAGGGTAAAGGGAACGCCTTGATCGGCCTCACTTCAGGGAAGCCTGGAGTGGGGCCGATTTTCGTTGCTTCTAACCTCCGAGTCACATCCCGGCGATGTGTGACGCATAGCGTGCTGGTGGGCGGGAAGTTTCGGGCCCCTTCGAGGCGTTATGTGGTGGTGTCGATCAGCCTCAGGACCCCGGAGATCTGGTGAAACCGGGCGTCCAGTAAAATCGGCCTGCTTCTATTGACATTTCTGGACTTGTCGCCGTATGTGGCGATATTGGAGGGTGTGGCATGACGACGTCTGCCCTGCAGACAGTGCTGACGGTTCCCGAGCGCTTCCGGGGCCCGGCGGGAGTCGCCAACGGCGGCTGGATCGCGGGCGCCATGGCTGAGGCGCTGAACGGAGGCCGATCGGCGGTCGAGGTCACGTTGCATGCGCCGACCCCTTTGCAAACCGAATTGCGCCTGGAGCACGTCGCCAACTCCGTCTCACTCTACGACGGCGACAAGCTGCTGGTCGAGGCCATCCCCGTGGCCGAGGACCTGGAGGGCCCGGGGTTCGTGGCGTTCAACGACGCCGCCCGCGCCGAGGCGGGGTTCGTGGGCCTGAAGGCGCACCCGTTCGCCGAGTGCTTCGCCTGCGGGCTGCGCGAGCCCGGTGACGGCCTGCGCATCTTCCCCGGCCCGGTGGAGGGCACGGACCTGGTGGCGGCCGGCTGGCGGGTGCCGTTCACGGTGACGGGCGAGGACGGCGTGCCCGCCTCGATCGTGGGCGCCGTGCTCGACTGCATCACCGGCTGGGCGCACTTCGGCCCGGGGGAGAGCGCGCTGCTCGGCCGCCTGGCCGTGCAGATCCACCGCCCGGTCTACCCCGGCGGCCGCTACTCCGTCGTGGCCCGCCCGACCGGCCGCGACGGCCGCAAGATGTACGGCCAGAGCGCCATCTACGAGGCGGACGGCACGCTGGTCGCCGCCGCCCGCGCCACCTGGATCGCTCCACGCTGACCTGCGGTCCCGGCGATCTCGGAGAACGGCCCCTGAGCACGGCTCGGGGGCCGTTCCGCATCCACGGGCGCGTTTTCAGGACGGGGTGGTGAGGTGGGTGACGATGGAGGAGACGCAGCGGTCGTCGAACAGGATCGTGTAGTGGTTGCAGTCCGGGATCACCTCGTCCCGCAGCCCCGGGAGGCGGGCGGCCCAGGGGCGGGCGAGGTCGTCGGGCAGCATGCCCACGTCCTGGTTGAGCAGGCCGCGCGGCGCCCGCAGGAGGGTGAGCGGTGACGTGATGGCGGTCAGGGCGGCGGCGATGGCCTCCGACTCCAGGCGCAGCCAGCGCCCGTCCTGCAGCACCGCCTCCGGGGCCACCCGCGACCTGAGCGCCCCGTCCGGCCCCGCCAGGTCATAGCGGACATACGCCTCCACGTCGGCGTTCCAGTGGCCGACGAAGGCCGGGTGCGCCTTGAAGAAGTCGACGTAGGCGTCCGCGCTGGGGAACGTCTGGCGCAGCCGGGCGAGCGCCGGCCCGAGCGTGGCCTCCATCGCCTCGTCGGCGTCCACCCCGGCGGGCAGCGGGGGGAAGGGCAGGCCGCCGTCCACCAGCACGACCCGCGCGAAGTCCCGCTCCGCGGCGGCCAGGGCGGCCACGTACGCGCCCATCGAGTGCCCCGTCAGCACCGCGTCCGGGCCCGCCCCCACGTGGTCGGCGACGCGCAGCACGTCCTCGGCGTGCCTCGGCAGCCCGTACGGCCCGGGCAGCGAGGCGCTGTGCCCGCGGCCGCGCAGGTCCATGGCGACCATCGACCACTCCTCGGGCAGCCGCCGCGCCACCGCGCCCCAGGCCATCAGGGAGGCCGTGATCCCGTGGACCGCGATGATCGTACGCGGTCCCGCGCCGAACCTGGCGATCCGCAGACCGCCGACATCGTCCAACTCGAAGCTCATGGTCGGAGCTTAGGGACGAACACCCCGCCCTGGCGATCGGCACCCACGGGGCCGAGTGTCGGGATTGTGGTGATATTCCGGATAATCCCTTGATATGCGTATTACCGTTGTTCAGCACGAGGACGAGGCCGGGCTCGGATACCTCGGTGACTGGCTGGGGCTGCCCTGTGACGTCGTCCGGCCGTACCTCGGCGAGGAGATCCCCGCGCGCCCGGCGGACGGGCTGATCGTGCTCGGCGGCGCGGCGGCCGCCTGGGAGGACGAGCGGAGCCCCTGGCAGCCCGCCACCCGCGACCTGCTGCGCCGGGCCGTGGACGAGGGCACGCCCACGCTGGCCATCTGCCTGGGAGCCCAGTTACTGACCATGGCCTGCGGCGGCACCGTCGAGCGGGGGACGAACGGGCTCGAAGTGGGCGCCTGCGAGGTGGTCGCGCTGCCCGCGGCCGCCGATGACCGGCTGCTGGCGGGGGTCGGTACGGCCGTGGCCGTCCAGTACCACCAGGACACGATCACGCGGCTGCCCGACGGCGCGGTGCCGCTGATGACCGGGGCGCAGTATCCGAACCAGGCCTACCGGCTCGGGGAGGCGGCGTGGGCGATCCAGTTCCACCCCGAGGCCACGCCGGAGATCTTCGCGTCCTGGACCGACGGGTCGGGACTGGACGCGGCCGAGGAGCTCAACACCGCGGTCAAGGCCGCCGAGAGCGCGCTCGTGGCCACTTGGCGGCCGGTGGCGGAGGCGTTCACGGAGGTCGTCAGGACCGGCGCCCGCGCCTGAACCACTGCCCACTCGGTCCCGTGGGCGCGGGGCCGGATCAGGGCGTGGACGCTGGCCGGCGCGACCGGGAGCGCGACCGGGAGCGGGGTCGGGTCAGGGCGCGGGCCGTGGTGCGGATGCCGGTCGGCGCGGCCGGGTGCGGGGTCGGGTCAGGGTGTGGGCGGCGGCGTGGATGCCGGCCAGCAGGATCGGGAGTGCGGCCAGGCCCGCCCAGGCCGCCGCCCCCGTCCGTACCGGCACGCCCTCGGCCCGCAGCCGCCGCCAGGCCCACACCGAGAACGGGATGACCACCACGGGCGCGGTCACCGCCCCCGGCGTGTACCCCCGCGTCACCGCCGCCTGCGCCAGGTGCATCACCCCGTGCGCCCCGAACCCCAGCAGCGCCGCCTGGAACACCGGGCTCCGCCCGCCCGTACGCGCCCCCAGCGCCGAGGCCCCCGCCATCACCCCGCCCATGAGCCCGACGGCCACGTTCACGTGCCGCTGCGAGACCTCCAGCCGCTCCCACGGCACCCACGGCAGCCGCTCCTCCAGCTGGGGCCGGGCCGAACGCGTCCAGCGCGCCATGGTCGCCAGCTCCTCCACGTCGTGCACCGCCCACGCGGCCAGCAGGCCCCACGTGACGGCAGAGGGCACCATCGTCGATCGCCTCCCAAGAATGCAACGCAACGTTGCGTTCCTATGCTACGGCTGAAGTCCTGTCAAGATGGAGGGGTGCCCAGGATCGAATCCACCGCCGCGCGGCTCGCCAGGCTCGGCTTCGTCGACGGTGCCAGGGCCGCCCAGCTGGTCCGGCAGGCCGGAGCCGAAGTGGAGGAGCTCATGGAGTTCCTGGTGGACGTGGCCGACCCCGACGAGGCGCTGGTCTCGCTGACCCGCCTGGCCGAGCGCGATCCCGCCGTGCTCGACGTCCTGCGCCGCGACGAGGCGCTGCGCACGAGGCTGCTGGCCGTCCTGGGCGTCAGCGCCGCGCTCGGCGACCACCTGGTGCGCCACCCGGGCCAGGTCGCGCTCCTGGCCGGCCCGCTGCCGGGCGACGCGCGGGCGGAGCTGCTGAAGGCGGTCGGCGCCCAGCCGGGGCAGGCCGCCACCGCCGAGCGCCCGCTGGAGGCGCTGCGCGTGGCCTACCGGGGCCGGCTGCTGCACCTGGCCGCCCGCGACCTCACGGGAGAGGCCACGCTGGCCGAGGTCATGGCGGAGCTGTCCGACCTCGCGGGCGCCGCGCTGGAGGCCGCGCTGGCCATCGCCCGGGCCGAGGTGGACGACGGCGAGGTACGCCTGGCGGTCATCGGCATGGGCAAATGCGGCGCCAGGGAGCTCAACTACATCAGCGACGTGGACGTGATCTTCGTGGCCGAGCCGCGCGAGGGCGCCGACGAGACCAAGGCGCTGCGCACCGCGACCCGGCTGGCCCAGGCCATGATGCGGGCCTGCTCCGCCACCACGTCCGAGGGTTCGCTGTGGGAGGTGGACGCGGGCCTGCGGCCGGAGGGCAGGTCGGGCCCGCTGGTGCGCACGCTCGGCAGCCACCTGGCCTACTACCGGCGCTGGGCCAAGACGTGGGAGTTCCAGGCGCTGCTCAAGGCCCGGCCGGTCGCGGGCGACCTGGAGCTCGGCTCTGCCTACGTCGAGGCGGTCAACGACCTGGTGTGGACGGCGGCCACGCGCGAGCACTTCGTCGAGGACGTGCAGGCCATGCGCCGCCGGGTCGAGGCCCACGTGCGCGCCGAGGGCGACCGCCAGCTCAAGCTGGGGCCGGGCGGGCTGCGCGACATCGAGTTCGCGGTGCAGCTGCTCCAGCTCGTCCACGGCAGGCTCGACCCGCTGCTGCGCCGCAGGGCCACGCTGCCCGCGCTGGCGGCGCTGTCCCGGGGCGGCTACGTCGGCCGCGACGACTCGCGCGGGCTGGCGGAGGCGTACTCGTACCTGCGTCAGATCGAGCACCTCCTGCAGCTCCACCGGCTGCGACGCACCCACCTCGTGCCCACGGACGAGTCCGACCTGCGCAGGCTGGGCCGCGCGCTCGGCATGCAGACCGACCCGGTGGGGGAGTTCACGGCGCGGTGGCGGCGGCACGCCATGGAGGCGCGGCGGCTGCACGAGAAGCTGTTCTACCGGCCGCTGCTCCAGGCCGTGTCGCGGCTGCAGGAGTCGGAGGCCCGGCTGTCGACCACGGCGGCCAAGGCCAGGCTCGAAGCGCTCGGCTACGTCGATCCGACCGGCGCGCTGCACCACATCGCCGCCCTCACCGCTGGCGTGTCCAGGCGGGCGGCCATCCAGCGCACCCTGCTGCCCGTCATGCTGGGGTGGTTCGCCGACACGCCCGACCCGGACGCGGCGCTGCTCGGGTTCCGGCAGGTCAGCGACAAGCTGGGCAGCACACCCTGGTACCTGCGGCTGCTGCGCGACGAGACCGCGGTGGCCTCCAGGATGTCGCGCGTGCTCGGCACCAGCCGCTACGCGACCGGCCTGATCATGAACGCGCCCGAGGCGGTCGCGATGCTGGGCTCGGACGACGAGCTCGCGGTGCGCTCCCGGGAGTCGCTGGCCGGCGAGGCCTCGGCGGCGGTCTCCAGGTACCAGGGCGACCCCGAGCCGGCCGTCGCGGCCGTGCGGGCGCTGCGGAGAAAAGAGCTGTTCCGTACGGCCGTGGCCGACATCTTCGGGCTCGTCGAGATCGAGGCGGTCGGCAGCGCCCTGTCGTCCCTGACGGACGTGACCCTCCAGGCCACCCTCGACGTCGCCCTCGCCAAGGTCCCGCAGGTCACGAGGTTCGCCGTCATCGCGATGGGCCGGCTCGGCGGCATGGAGAGCTCCTACGCGAGCGACGCCGACGTCATGTTCGTACACTCCCCGCTGCCGGGCGTGGCGGAGCGCGAGGCCACCGACGCCGCCTTCGCCGTGGCCAACGAGGTGCGCAGGCTGCTCTCGCTGCCGGCCCCCGACCCGCCCCTGATCATCGACCCCGACCTGCGTCCCGAGGGGCGCCAGGGCCCGCTGGTGCGGACGCTGGCCTCCTACCGGGCCTACTACGCGCGCTGGTCGTCGCCGTGGGAGTCGCAGGCGCTGCTGCGGGCCAGGTTCTCGGCGGGCGACGCGGCGCTGGGGCAGGAGTTCACCGCGATGGTCGACGAGCTGCGCTACCCGAAGGGCGGCCTGCACGACGACGCGGTCAGGGAGATCAGGCGGCTCAAGGCCCGCATGGAGGCCGAGCGCCTGCCGCGCGGCGCCGATCCCGGCCTGCACACCAAGCTGGGCCCCGGCGGGCTGTCCGACGTGGAGTGGGTGGCCCAGCTCCTGCAGCTGCGGTACGCGGGCACGCTGGCGTCCCTGCGCACCACCCGCACGCTCGACGCCCTGCGCGCGGCCGCGGCCGAGGGATTGCTCGCCCCGGCCGACGAGGCCGTGCTGGCCGAGGCGTGGCGCTTCGCCTCCCGGATCCGCGACGCGATCATGCTCGTCAAGGGCCGTCCGGGCGACAGCGTCCCGCGCGACTCGGGCGAGCGGAAGCTGGTCGCCCAGACGCTCGGCTACCCGCCGGACGGCTCGGAGGACTTCCTCGACGACTACCGCCGCGTGACCCGCCGCGCACGGCAAGTGGTGGACCGAGTCTTCTACGGGGCTTGATCGGCGGCGCGTACGGGTGTATCAAGGCCCGCGTGTTATCCGTTTATGTGGATTTGGCGCTGGGCCTCGTGGTGTCGTTCCTGCTGCTGTCGCTGCTGGTGAGCGGGCTCAACGAGGCGTTCGTGCGGGTGCTCGCCATCCGCAGCAAGTTCCTGTGGGCCTACCTCAGGGACACCATGGACGGGTCCGACGCGCAGGGCAGGTCGTGGCTGCCCGCCAAGGTGCGCGACGTCTTCGCGGCGCTGCCCTTCGTACGCGACCCCCGGCCCAAGCACAGCGACCAGCCCTCGCCCCCCGAGCCGGGGGAGCTGCCGGCGCAGGAGAGCAAGGCCGAGGACGCCATGGTCAACCTCCTCTACCAGCGGGTCCAGGGGATCGATCACCCGAAGAAGGGCCGTACCAGCATCTCGAACATCCCGCCGGCGCGCTTCGCGGTGGCCCTGATGGAGCTGGCGGCGGGGGAGCCGGACGGCGTCGAGGGGTTCCTGGAGAAGCTCAAGTCCATGCGCAGCCCGCTCTACGGCCACCTCAAGGGCGTGTGGGAGACCGCGCAGCGCGACCTCGACCGGTTCAGGCAGGGGGTGGAGAGCTGGTTCGACGGGGAGATGCAGCGGCTGTCCATGCTCTACAAGCGCTACGTCAAGTGGGTCGTGGCCGTGCTGGGCCTGGTCGTGACGCTGGTGTTCACGATGGACGGGCTGGAGTACGCCAAGACGCTGCTGCGCGACAACGCCTTCCGCGCCTCGGTGACGGCCGTGGCGGGGTCGGGGCCGGACGCGTACAACGAGCTCAAGGCACGCTGTACGGGCGGCGACCCGGTGCCGTGCGTCACCGAGACGCTCAGCCAGCCCGCGCTGGTCAAGATGCTCGACCATGCGCTGGTCAGCGTGTCGATCCCGGCGGAGGGCGACCCGTCCGTGCACTGGAACGGCGGCCTGTGGTGGCAGCGGATCACCACGCCCAGCCACTGGCCCGGCTTCCTGCTGACGTACGTGGCGCTGCTGTTCGGGGCGTCGTTCTGGTGGGACGTGCTGCGCCGCCTGACCGGGATCAGGAGCCGCCGCTGAGCCCGCCCCTGGCCGCCAGGGTGATCACGTCGGCCAGGTCCGCCAGCTCGCCGGGGTCGTCGGTGAGCCGGGCCGTGGCCAGCCGCAGGTGGTGCGTGGCGGCGGGGCCGATCACGTACCGGCTGCCGGCCGCCACGGAGATGCCGTGCGCGGCCAGCGTGACCAGCGCCGCCGACTCCTCGCGCACCGGCACCCACAGGACCAGCCCGTCGCCGCCGCCGGTGGGCACGCCGCGCTCGGCCAGCTCCGACTTCAGCCGCGCCCGCCGCCCGGCGTAGACCGTGCGGGCGTGCGCAACGCGCTCCCGCACCTCGGCGTCCCCGAGCAGGTGGGCCAGCGTGTCCTGCAGGATCCTGCTGGTCCAGCCGATGCCGAAGCTCCGCAGCACGCGCACCCGCTCGACCGCGTCCGCCGCCCCGCCGATGATCGCGATGCGCAGGTCGGGGCCGTGCGACTTGGAGTACGAGCGCACCAGCACCGTACGGTCCGGAAAGCGCGTCCCCATGCTCACCATCGGCGAGACGGACAGCTCGCCGATCCCGTCGTCCTCCACGATGAGCGTCGAGGTCGGCTCCAGCAGGGCGGCCAGCTCGGCCGAGCGCCCGGCGGTCACGGCGTGGCCGCAGGGCGACTGGCCGCGCGGCTGGTACACGAACGCCACCGGCCTGGCCCGCAGCGCCTTGGCCAGCGACTCGGGGACGGGCCCCTCCTCGTCGCAGGCCACCGGCACGATCTGGACGCCGATCGTCTCCAGGATGTCCAGCAGCCGGGCGGCGGTCGGCTCCTCGATCGCGATCCGGTCGCCGGGCAGCGCGGTCGTCTGGCAGAGCAGCTGCACCCCCTCGTACCCGCCGCCGACCGCGAGCCAGCCCCGCGCCGGGAACGGCCAGTCCGGCTCCACGGCGGCACGCAGCCGCGGCGTGATCGTCTCGCGGGCGTAGTCGTTGAGCCCCTCCGCGCCGGCCGCGGCGATCAGCGCGGCCTCCAGCGGCGGCAGCAGGGCCGGATCCGGGGAGGCGATGGCCAGGTCGATCGCCAGCCGGTCGCCCCAGTGGCCGATGCGCTCGTAACGGATGGGACGGGGCACGTCGGGCGGCCCGAGCACCACCGTGCCGCGGCGGCGATCGGTGTGGATCATCCCGTGCCGCCGCAGCTCCGACCACGCCTCCGCGACGGTCCCCGAGCTCACGCCCAGCTCCCTGGCCAGGCTGCGCACGGTCGGCAGGCGCGTCTGCGCGGTGACCGTGCCCTGCCTGATCAGATCGGTCAGGGCGGCGGCGATCCCGCGTGCGGTCGGCTCGCCGATGCGCTGCGCCAGCCAGGCGGATTCCACATGACCTCCTGTAAATCTTTGTTCAGCAACAAAGATCGTCTTGTGTGGGACGTTGCCTGAACATAAGGTTTCCAGCAATTCAAAGCAAGGGAACTTTGGGGTGTTTGTGCATATTCGGTTGGGTCTGCGGGATTGGGACCATCTCGTACCGGTGGCGACGGGGGAGGTGCGGCCGGAGGGGTTCGAGCTGGACCTCGAGTCCCGCGCCGTCACCCCGGACGTCCTGAGCGAGCCGAACCTGGACGGCGGTGAGACGTCCTTCAGCAGGTACGTGCTCGGCCGCGCCGCGGGCGACGACCGCCTGGTGGGCCTGCCGGTCTTCGTGATGCGCGGCTTCCGGCACCGGTGCGTCCTCGTCCGCCGCGACAGCGAGCTGACCTCGCTGGAGGAGCTCAAAGGCGCCCGCATCGGCCTGACCGGCTGGCCGGACTCCGGCAACACCTGGACGCGCGCCCTGCTCAGAGCCGCCGGCGTGGACATCAGGAGCATCGAGTGGACGGTCGGCCCGCTGGTCGCCGGCGAGACCGGCAAGGACCGCGTCGGCCCCGTCCCGTTCCCCGACAACGTCTCGCTGACCGGCGACGGCCTGGCCGAAGGGCTCGCCGAGGGCCGCTACGACGCGATCATGACCCCGTTCATGCCCGACGAGTTCTTCACCCCGGACAGCCGCTTTCGCCACCTGCTCCCCGACCACCGCGCCGCCGAGCTGGCCTACTACCGGGAGACCGGCTTCGTGCCCGGCATTCACCTGGTGACGCTGAAGCGCGAGGCCGTCGAGCGCGACCCGGGGCTGCCGCGGGCCGTTCAGGACCTGCTCGAACGCTCCAAGCGGCACTGGCTGGCCCGGCGGCGGCTGCTCGCCGACACCACGCCCTGGCTGCTGGCCGACCTGACGGAGACGGCGCGGACCTTCGGCCCCGACTGGATGCCGTACGGCGTCGGGCCCAACGCCGCCATGATCGCCGCCTTCTGCGAGGAGCTGCACGCCCAGGGCATCTCGAACCGCCGCATCCGACCCGAGGAGGTCTTCGCCATATGAGAATCGCCGTGGGACAGTACGCGTCCTCGGAGGACTGGACGGTCAACCTCAAGACCTGCCAGGACCTGATCGACCGGGCCGCCGAGGGCGGCGCCGACCTGCTGGTCCTGCCCGAGGGCGCGATGGCCCTGTTCGTCGACGAGCCCACGCGCATCCGCGAGGCCGCCCAGCCGCTGGACGGGCCGTTCGTCAGCGGGCTGGTCGAGCGCACGCGCGGCTCGTCCACCACCGTGATCGCCGGCGTGCACACCCCGTCGGGCGACGGCCGCGTGTTCAACGTCCTGGTGGCCGCCAGGGACGGCGAGATCGTCGGGACGTACACCAAGCTGCACCTGTACGACGCCTTCGGCCGGCGCGAGTCCGACAACGTCGTGCCCGGCACGAACCCGCCCGTGGTGATCGACGTGGCCGGCTGGAAGGTCGGCATGATGACCTGCTACGACGTGCGCTTCCCCGAGCTGGCCAGGCTCCTGGCCGACCAGGGCGCCCAGGTGATCGCGCTGCCCACCGCGTGGGTGCGCGGCCCGGCCAAGGAGTGGCACTGGGAGGTCATGGTGACCGCCCGCGCCCTGGAGAACACCGTGTACCTGGCCGCCTCCGGCGAGTGCGGCCGCCGCAACATCGGCGCCAGCATGGTCGTCGACCCGCTCGGCATCACCCGGGCCCGCCTCGGCGACGCGCCGGGCCTGCTCTGGGCCGACGCCTCCATGGAGGAGCTCGAGCGAGCCCGCCTCAGCCTCCCCGTCCTCGAGAACCGGCGCTTCGCCGTCGACCCCCGATTGGAGCGAGATGTCTAAGTACGCGACGGCTGCCCTGCTCGGCGCCGCCCTCCTGCTGGCCGGCTGCGGCGCCAACCCGGAGGAGGCCCAGGGCGCGCTGAGCTCCCAGCCCGCCGCCTCCGGCACCGTGGCCGCCCAGGGCAAGGACCAGGCCCTGTACGACCGGCTGCCCGACAAGGTGAAGACCGCCGGCAAGCTGGTCTCGGTGAACAACGGCTCGTTCCCGCCGTACGAGATCGCCGGGGCGGACGGCAAGTCCATGACCGGCGCCGCGGCCGACCTGTCGGAGGCCCTCGGACAGGTGCTCGGCGTCAAGATCGAGCACGTCACCGTGGACGGCCTGCCCAGCCAGCTGACCGGCATCGCCTCGGGCCGCTACGACCTGGCCATCGGCCCGGTGGGCGACTTCGCCGACCGGCAGAAGGCCAACGACTTCGTGGACTGGGTCAAGGAGTTCGTGGTCTTCGCCGTGCCGAAGGGCAACCCCAAGAAGATCAACTCGGTGGCGGACACGTGCGGGCTGAAGATCTCGGTCATGGCCGGCGGCTCCGCCGAAGCCGTGATCAAGAACCAGTCCGAGACCTGCGCCAAGGACGGCAAGCCGAAGATCACCGTGCAGTCGTACAAGGACCAGCCCACCTCGGTGCTGGCGGTCAGCTCGGGCCGGGCCGACGCGTTCTTCTCCTCGCAGGCGCCGCTCACGTACTTCGTGTCGCAGTCCGGCGGCAAGCTGGAGCTGGCGGGCAAGGGGCAGAGCAACGGCTTCGACGACCTCTACCAGGGGGCCGTCGTCGGCAAGGGCTCGCCGCTGCGTGACGTGGTCAAGGACGGCATCCAGAAGCTGATCGACAACGGCACCTACGCCAAGATCATGGACAGGTGGGGCACGTCCGACAACAAGCTGGACAAGGCCGGCGTCAACCTGGCGGGATCATGAGCGGGCCGCCGGAGGTCGACGTCGCGGGCGCGTCCCGCACGCGCCATCCGCTGCGCTGGGTGGCCTCGATCATCCTGCTGGTGCTGGCCGCCCAGCTCGTGAGCCTGCTGGTCACCAACCCCAACTTCCAGTGGGACGTGGTTTTCCGTTACGTCAACGCGCAGGTCATCGGCCAGGGCATCTTCACCACGCTGCTGCTCACCGTGATCGCGATGTTCGTGGGCGTGGTGCTCGGGGTGCTGCTGGCCGTCGGCCGGCTCTCCGAGAACCCCGTCGCGCGGGCGGCCTGCGGGCTCTACGTGTGGTTCTTCCGCGGCACGCCGGTGCTGGTGCAGCTCGTGCTCTGGTACAACCTGTCGTACCTGCTGCCCAAGATCTCCTTCGGCGTCCCGTTCGGCCCTGAGTTCGTCAGCGCCGACACGAACATGGTCATCACCCCGCTGCTCGCGGCCATCCTCGGGCTCGGGCTGAACGAGGGCGCGTACATGGCGGAGATCATCCGCGGCGGGCTCATGTCGGTCGACCCCGGGCAGACCGAGGCCGCCTCGGCGCTCGGCATGAGCAACGCGCGCACCTTCCGCAGGATCGTGCTGCCGCAGGCCATGCGGTTCATCATCCCGCCCACCGGCAGCCAGGTGATCAGCATGCTGAAGGCCACGTCGCTGGTGAGCGTCATCGCGCTCGCGGACCTGCTCTACACGGTGCAGTCGATCTACAACCGTACCTTCCAGACCATCCCGCTGCTGATCGTCGCCTGCGTCTGGTACCTGGTCATCACCTCGATCCTGTACGTCGGCCAGTCGTTCATCGAGCGGCACTACGCCCGCGGGGCCACCAGGAACGCGCCGCAGAGCTTCTGGGCCTTCCTGACCTTCCGCCGGCGCCGTCCCTCGGAGGTGACGTCATGACCGTCCCCATGGTCCACGCCCACGCCGTACGCAAGCACTTCGGCCACCTCGAGGTCCTCAAAGGCATCGACCTGGACGTCCAGGCGGGGGAGGTCGTGGTGATCCTCGGCCCCTCCGGGTCGGGCAAGTCGACGTTCCTGCGCTGCGTGAACCACCTGGAGACCATCGACGGCGGCTCCATCTTCGTGGACGGGGAGCTGATCGGGTTCCAGGCGTCCGGCGGCAAGGTGCGGCACCTGCGCAAGCGCGAGATCACCCGCCAGCGCCGGGAGATCGGCATGGTCTTCCAGCAGTTCAACCTGTTCCCGCACTTCACGGTGTTGCAGAACGTCATGGAGGCGCCGGTCGGCGTCCGCCGCGAGCCGCGCGAGCAGGCCAGGGAACGGGCGTTCGGCCTGCTGCGCCGCGTGGGCCTGGAGGAGAAGGCGGGCAGCTACCCCAGGCAGCTCTCCGGCGGGCAGCAGCAGCGGGTGGCGATCGCCAGGGCGCTGGCGATGCGGCCCAAGCTGATGCTGTTCGACGAGCCGACCAGCGCGCTGGACCCGGAGTTGGTGGGTGAGGTGCTGGCCACCATGAAGGGCCTCGCCGAGGACGGGCTGACCATGATCGTGGTGACTCACGAGATCGGGTTCGCGCGGGAGGTGGCGGATCGGGTGGTGTTCATGGACGGTGGTGTCGTGGTCGAGTCGGGCACGCCGAAGGAGGTCCTCGACAACCCTGCCAGCCCCCGCACCAGGGCCTTCCTCAGCCGCGTCCTGTAGACCCCACGCGCCTCCCGCCACCCCCTTCCGAGCGAAGGACAGAAGGGACGTGCCCCCTCCCCGAAGGGCGGACGGGCTTATCGTGGGTGGGATGGAGACCCAGCGTTTGATCATGCGCAGATGGCGCGACGAGGACCGGGAACCATTCGCCGCGATGAACGCCGACCCCGAGGTGATGGAGCACTTCCCCGCCCCCCTCACCCGCGCGGAGAGCGACCACTTCGTCGACAGGATCGAGGAGGAGTTCGACAAGGACGGCCACGGGCTGTGGGCGCTGGAGGTGCGCGGGAGCGGCGAGTTCATCGGCTTCGCCGGGCTGATCTGGCAGACGTTCGACGCGCCGTTCCTGCCCGCGTGGGAGATCGGGTGGCGGCTGGCACGCCCGGCCTGGGGCCACGGGTACGCCACCGAGGCGGCCAGGCAGGCCCTCAGGCACGCCTTCGAGGAGGCCGGACTGGACGAGATCATCTCCATGACGGCCAAGAGCAACACCCGCTCCCAGGCCGTGATGAAGCGCCTGGGCATGACCCACCTGGCCGACTTCGGCCACTCGCGGCTGGCGCCGGACCACCCCCTGTTCCCGCACGTGGCCTACCACATCAAGCGCCCGTAGGGGCGCTCATCGCGTAGAGGACGTCGCGCAGGGCGGGCTCGCGGCCGCGTAGCCAGACCAGCCGCAGCGCCAGCGCGGGCGCCTCGAAGCCGAGCCGCACCAGCGCCCCGGAGGCCAGGTCCGGCTCCAGCGCGAAGTCCGGCAGCAGCGCGCTGCCGAGCCCCTGCCTGGCCCACTCGCGGGCGGTGGCGATGCTGGTCAGCTCCCTGCGTGGCACCTCCGGGCCGAACGCCCGGTCGGCGGCCAGCCGGATCGAGCAGCCCGGCGGGCTGACCAGCAGCGGCTCCCGATCCCCGTCCGGCGCCGCGACCAGCGCCAGCCCGACCTCGCCCACGTCCAGGAAGTCCAGATCGGGCGCCACCGGCCCGGAGCCGGGGTCGTGCGGCACGGTGAACCCGAGCCCGCCGATCCGCAGGCCCGTGTCCAGCAGGAGCGCCGCGTCCAGCTCACCGCCCGCCACCCCGGCCAGCAGCGACTGCCTGGTGTGCGAGCGCACGTCCACGTCCAGGTCGGGACGGCGTTCCGACAGACGGCGGATCACGGCGGGCATCCTGGCCGCGGCGAGCATCTCCAGCGCGCCGATCCGCACCTTGCGCCGCTGCCCGGTGACGGCCCGGCGTACCTCGTCGGCGTGGTCGAGCAGCCCCTGCGCCCGCGCCAGCAGCGTGGACCCCTGCTCGGTCAGCCGCATCCCCTGGGGCGTGCGCTCGAAGAGCGCGACCCCCAGACTCTGCTCCAGCCGGCGCACCTGCTCCGACACCGACGCGGGGGCGAGGCCGAGGCTGTTGGCCGCACCGGTGACGGTGCCCGTCCCCGCCACCGCGACGAACCCCCGCAACTGACGCAAATCCATAGCCGCCAGCATACGGTTTTCCCGAACGCCCCCTGCGGCCCCGCCTGTTGAGGGCGGATGCGGCATCTCAGCAGGCTGAGGCGCATGATGTTCGGATTCTCCCTCGCCTACTTCCTCGTGATCCTCGACACGACCGTGCTGACGATCGCGCTGCCCGACCTGCGGGCCTCGCTCGGCGGTTCGCTGGCCGGGCAGCAGTGGGCGGTGAACGCGTACACGGTCGCCTTCGCCGCCTCGCTGCTCGTCGGGGGAGCGGTGGCCGACCGGTACGGCGCGGCCCGGATCTTCAAGGCCGGCGTGGTGGCGTTCGGCGCGATCTCGCTGCTGAGCGCCGCGGCGCCGCACCTGGGCGTGCTGGTCGGGCTGCGTGCCCTGCTGGGCGTGGCGGGCGCGCTCTGCACGGGCGGCTCGCTCGGCCTGCTCCCGCAGCTCTTCCCCGACCCGGCCGCCCGCGCCCGCGCCACCGGCCTGTGGGCCGCCATCACCGGCACCGCGCTCGCCGCCGGCCCGCTGCTGGGCGGGCTCCTGGTGGACCTGTACGGGTGGCGCGCCGTCTTCCTGCTCAACCCGCCCCTCGCCCTGATCAGCCTGCTGGCCATGCGCCGGGTGAGCTCGCCGCGCGGCCACCGCGGGATCGACTGGCGGGTCCAGGCGCTGGCCTGCGCGTTCCTGGGCCTGGTGGCGCAGGCCCTGATCGGCCCCTCGGTCCTGGCGGGCGTGGCGGCCCTGGCCGTACTGGCCGTGCTGGTGCCGGTGGAGCGCCGCAGCCACGCCCCCGCGCTGCCCGGCGGCCTGCTCGCCGCCACCTGGCCCGAGCTGCTCGCGGGCACGGTGGCCAACTTCGCCTTCTCCGGCGCCCTGTTCGTCCTCACCCTCCTGCTGCAGGACACCCGCCACCTGGACCCGCTGGCCGCCGGCCTGGCCTTCCTGCCGCTCACCCTCCCCATGACCGTGAACCCGCTGCTCACCGGCCGCCTGGTGGCCCGCTACGGCCCGCGCCCGCCGACCCTGTGCGGCCTCGCCCTGCTCGCGACCGGCCTGGCCGGCGTCGCCCTCACGGACGCGCTGGCGTGGTGGCTGGTGGTGATGGGGTTCGGGCTGTCGTTCGTGCTGCCCGCGCTGATGGCGGGCATGGTCAACAGCGCGCCGCCGGGGACGGCGGGCACGGCGGGCGGCGTCCTGAACGCCTTCCGCCAGGCCGGCGCGACCCTCGGCGTGGCGGTCATGGGCGTCGTCGGCCGGCCCCTGCTGGCGGCGGCTGTCCTGACGGCCCTGACCTGCCTGTGCTACGCGGCGGGCGCCTGGCGGGCCCGCGCGGCGGCCCTGACGTGACGATGCGGGTATCGTGATCGGCGCAGGGCCGGGGTTGGTCGGGGATGGCGAGGTGGACCGTGCGTTTCCAGCATTCGAGTGACATCTGGCGGGACTTCCCCGAGCTCGTCCCCGGGGTGCTCGTCGCGACCGGCATCACGGCGGACGTCTCCGTCGACGACGCGATCGCCTGGTGCGCCGAGCGCGCCGCGGATCGGCTCGAGACCGCCTCGGAGGGCGAACTGCCGGCGATCCAGGCGTGGCGGCGGGCGTTCTCGAAGATGGGCCTCAAGCCGACCCAGTACCGCTGCGCCTCGGAGTCCCTGCTGCGCCGCTTCAGGAAGGAAGGCGCGCTGCCGCGCCTGCACCCGCTGATCGACCTCTGCAACGCGCTCTCCATCGCGTACGCGATCCCGGTGGCGGTGTTCGACATCGCCAAGATCTCGCAGTACGTGGAGGTCAGGTACGCGGCGGGCGACGAGACGTACCTGACCTTCTCCGGCGAGACCGAGCACCCGCCGCCCGGCGAGGTGATCTTCGCCGACGCGGAGGGCAGGGCGCACGCCCGCCGCTGGACCAACCGCCAGAGCGGCCACTCGGCCGTCCGCGACACGACCACCGACGTCCTGATCGTCGCCGAGGCGCTGCACGACACGGCCAGGAAGGACGTCGAGTCCCTCATGGCCGGGCTCTCGGACGAGCTGGCCGCCGGCTGGTCCATGACGCCGCCGGAATACACCATCCTCAGCCCGTCCGAGCCCCGGTTCGAGTTCCCTGTGTGACGGCTGATCGGTGAACGTCGGCCCACCCGCGGCCAGGGAAGGCATTGCCCTATAGTCAGATTGTCGGTATATATCGATCACATGAAGAACAGGTCGATGCAGGAACCGACGTTCCTGATCCTGACGGCCCTGGCGGCCGGGCCGCAGCACGGCTACGGCATCATCACCGACGTCCTGCAGATCTCCGGTGAGCGGGTGCGCCTGCGCGCCGGCACCCTGTACGCCGCGCTCGACCGGCTCCAGGGCGAGCAGCTGATCGAGACCGACCGCGAGGAGGTCGTGGACGGCCGGGCCCGGCGTTACTACCGGCTCACCGGCGAGGGCGCGTCCCGGCTGTCGGCCGAGGCCGAACGGCTGCGGCGGCACGCCGACACCGCCGCCGCGCGGCTGCGCCGCGGCCCGGCCGCCGCGCAGCTGTCCCTCGGCGGTGCCTCGTGAGCGCGCTGGAACGGCGCTACCGCCGGTTGCTGGCCTGGTATCCGAAGGACCACCGGGCGCGGCACGAGGAGGAGATGCTCGCCGTGCTGCTGGCGGCCTCGGCTCCGGGCCGGCGCCGCCCTGCCGGGCGGGAGGCGTTCGACCTGGTGCGCGGCGGCCTGGCGATCCGGCTGCGCCGGTTCCCGCCGCCCGGTTCGCGGCGGCACTGGCAGGCCGCCACCGGCCTGGCCGCCCTCCTCGCCCCTCTGACGTTGTTCGGCGCCGGCCTGTTCCGCGCCGCCGGGTACGCCGGCCGGCTCGCCTTCGACCTGGCCCTCCCGCAGCTCATCTATGCCCTGCCGTACGGGCTGGTCGTGCTGCTGGCGTGGCTGGGGCGGCGATGGGCGGCGATCGCCTGCGCGTGGGCCATGGCGGCGTTGCACATGGCCGAGACGATGGCCCGGCTGCTGTCCCTGCCTGAAGGGACCGTCGTGGTGGGCGACGTGCTTCTCGTCTCGGGGCGGCCGTTGATCGCCGCCACCATGCTGCTGTCGGCGCTCCCGGCGTGCGTCTGCGCGGCGATGCTGACCCTCGTGCCGTCGCCCGGTCCCGGCCCGGTGGGGTCCCGGCGGCTGCTGGCCTGGGCGGGCGGGGTGCTGGCCGCGTGTGTCGTGGGCGCCCTGGTGCCCAGGGTCTTCGGGGCCGTCCTGATACTGGCCGCCATCGCCACGGTGGCCGTGATGGCGCTGCGCTCCCCTGTGGGCCGCCGGACGGCTGCCGTCCTGGCGCCGTTCCTGCTCGTCGCTGTCATGCGGTCGTGGTTCACCGACCTGGCGGGCCTGACGGCGGTCACCGTCGCGACGGCGGCGCTGCTGGGCCTCACGGCGTGGCTGGCCCGCACCGGGAAACCCGCCTGATGCCCTGCGCGACGGAGATCCGGTCGCTCTCGTCCAGGTAGCCGCCACGCACAGCTTGGGGGCGCCACCGAGCTGATCGGTGGCGCCCCCAAGGGCCGTTCGCCGGGTGCGGGCCGGACTACACGTCGTAGTACAGCTCGAACTCGTGCGGGTGCGGGCGCAGGCGGATCGGGTCGACCTCGTTCTCCCGCTTGTAGGAGATCCACGTCTCGATCAGGTCAGGCGTGAAGACGCCGCCCTCGAGCAGGTAGTCGTGGTCCTCCTCCAGCGCGTTGAGCACGTCGGTGAGCGAGCCGGGCACCTGCGGGATGTTGCGGGCCTCCTCCGGCGGCAGCTCGTAGAGGTCCTTGTCGACCGGCTCCGGCGGCTCGATCTTGTTGCGGATGCCGTCGATGCCCGCCATCAGCATCGCCGCGAAGGCGAAGTACGGGTTGCAGGACGGGTCGGGCACGCGAAACTCGATGCGCTTGGCCTTCGGGTTGGAGCCCGTGATCGGGATCCGGACGCAGGCCGAGCGGTTGCGCTGGGAGTAGACCAGGTTGACCGGGGCCTCGTAGCCGGGGACCAGGCGGTGGTAGGAGTTGACCGTCGGGTTGGTGAAGGCCAGCAGCGACGGCGCGTGCTTGAGCAGGCCGCCGATGTAGTAGCGGGCCGTGTCGGACAGGCCCGCGTAGCCGACCTCGTCGTAGAAGAGCGGCGAGCCGTCCTTCCACAGCGACTGGTGGCAGTGCATGCCGGAGCCGTTGTCACCGAAGATCGGCTTGGGCATGAACGTGACCGTGTGGCCGTACTCGAGCGCCGTGCTCTTGATGATGTACTTGTACAGCATCAGGTTGTCGGCGGTCTTGAGCAGCGTGCCGAACTTGAAGTCGATCTCCGCCTGGCCCGCCGTGCCGACCTCGTGGTGCTGCATCTCGACGTCGATGCCGCACTCGATGAGGTTGCGCACCATCTCGGAGCGCAGGTCGGTGAAGTGGTCCATCGGCGGCACCGGGAAGTAGCCGCCCTTGTAGCGCGGCTTGTAGCCGAGGTTGCCGCCCTCGGTGGCCTTGCCGGTGTTCCAGGCGCCCTCGATGGAGTCGATGTAGTAGTAGCCGGCGTTCTGCTTGGTCTCGAAGCGCACGTCGTCGAAGATGTAGAACTCGGCCTCGGGACCGAAGTAGACCGTGTCGGCGATGCCCGTGCCCCGAAGGAACTCCTCGGCCTTGCGCGCGACGTTACGCGGGTCGCGGCTGTAGGCCTCGCCGGTCAGCGGGTCGTGCACGAAAAAGTTCAGGTTGAGCGTCTTGTGCTGGCGGAACGGGTCCACCACGGCGCTGGACGGATCGGGCAGCAGAAGCATGTCGGACTCGTGGATCGCCTGGAAACCGCGGATCGACGAGCCGTCGAACATGAGTCCGTCGGTGAAGACGCTCGCGCTGAAGTTTTCTACCGGGAAGGTGAAGTGGTGAGTCGTCCCCGGCAGGTCGGTGAACCTGACATCGACGAACTGCACCCCTTCGTCACTGATGAACTTCAGGACGTCGTCGGCGGAGTTGAACACTCTCGAACCTCCCTGGGGACTGGCCATCATGCCGACGCTAGGGCGTGGCCGTTTCCGTGTGGTGTCTCGATTGTTTCGCACATGTTACGCAGGTCAGGTGCCCTTCGAAGCCGTACAGCCCTTGGGTTCGTCCTGTTCCAGCTCATACGGATCGATGGGCGGTCCCGTGGGCGCCACCGTACCCCGAGGCGAGTCCTCATACTCGGGATGGATGAAGCCGTCGCGCGTGTCGCAGCTCGCCGGGGTGCTGCTCGCCCCCCAACGCAGCGGCCAGGCGACCAGCCGCCCCTCCTCGCGGTACAGCCACACGCGGCCCTTGGGATGGGCGACGACCCGGATCGTGGTGTCCGGCCGGCCCGGGCGGTGCACGGCGTAGACGACGATGTGGTTCAGCTTGACCTCGACGCCGCGCCGCCAGCGGTCCTTGAACGTGCCCAGCTTGACCCGGCCGTACACCTTGATCACATCGGTGGAGAACTCGGCCGTGCCCTTGGCGAACTGGATGACGAAGGCCGCCGCGCCCTTGTGCTTCTTCATGTCCCGGACGAACCAGTCACGCTGGTCGGGGCTCAGGAGCTTGGCGAACGCCGACGGCTTGCCGCCCAGGAGCGCCTTCTTGTCCAGGAAGGCCGCCGCCATCAGCTCGCGGGTCAGCTTCAGGCCCTTCGCGACGTCCTTCTTCGACAGCCCGCCCAGCGCCTTCGCCGCCGGCATCCCGAAGCCGGCGGCCCCCTCGGCGTACTTCTCCGCGGGAGATCCGGCGAACGGGCTCGCCGGCTCCTCGCCGGCGCCCTCCGTCGGCTCCTCGTCGGTCTGGTCCACCGGATCCTCGGCGGGTTCGACGACCGGCGCCGCGATCGACGCCGGCGCTTCGTCCACGACAGCGTCCGGAGTGAGCAGGTCGGGGCGGAAGGTCACGATCACGCCCGCGGCCGCGATCAGCGAGGTGATCACGGCCATCGCGATCCAGGCCCGCCCGATCCGCCGCCGCGGCTCGGGCCCGTATCCTCCGGAGTCCCCGGATAAGCGCGCCGGCCTGCTCTCGCGCCTGGCTAAGCGGTCGGTACGCCGCTGTTCTTTCGCGCCTTTGACGGCCGCGGCGCGCATCTTGCGCTGTTGATCGTCGTCGATCTGCGCGACCAGCTCGTTGAAGCGCGCGTCAAGGTCATCCCCGTGTGGCATGGCGTACATGATGGCCGTTCCGCGACGCGGTTGGGTCACGATGCCGACCGGCCTGCCGGGCGGATACCGTTGAAGGCATGAGCAGCAAGGAACCTCGGTGGACGCAGACCTGGCTGGGCGGGGTCAGGTCCGCCGGGGTCGATCTCGGATACCCGGGGGAGCGCCTGGGGCTGCCCGAGGAGGGCAGCGGGTCGATCGCCGGCTGGGGGCGCAGGATCGCGGCGCTGGTCATCGACTGGATGATCTGCACGTGGGTCGTCGTGCAGCTGCTGCTCAGGATCGACCCGGCCGAGCAGCCGTGGGCGCCCGCGGCCGTCTTCG
This sequence comes from Nonomuraea jabiensis, assembly GCF_014204795.1. Taxonomy (GTDB): domain Bacteria; phylum Actinomycetota; class Actinomycetes; order Streptosporangiales; family Streptosporangiaceae; genus Nonomuraea; species Nonomuraea jabiensis. The sequence goes on from NZ_JACHMB010000001.1 coordinate 6,798,888, forward strand.
CCGTCCAGTACCTGATCCTGGTCGGGTTCATGGGGCAGACGTTCGGCCACCGGCTGGCGGGCATCAGGGTGGCCGCGATGGACGGCGGTGACCCGCGCTGGCTGCCCGTGCTGGTGCGCTCGGTGCTGCTGTGCCTGGCCGTGCCCGCCCTGATCTGGGACCGCGACCACCGCGGGGTGCACGACCGGGTGTCCAACACGATGGTCGTCCGCATGTAGTCGAGCAGAGAAACCGTACCGGGTTCAAAAATGTACCCGGTACGGTTTATGCTGCCCTCATGGGGTTGAGGGAGCGGAAGAAGGAGCAGACGCGGCGGCGGATCGCGGAGGTGGCGCTGCGGCTGTTCGACGAGCGCGGCTTCGACGCGGTGACCGTCAACGAGATCGCCGAGGCGGCCGGGGTCGCCAAGGTGACGCTGTTCAACTACTTCCCGACCAAGGACTGCCTCCTCACCGAAGGGGTCAAGGAGGACCTGGCGGCGATCGTGGCCGGGCGGGGGGAGGGGCGCTCGCCCCTTCAGGCGCTGCGCGAGCACTACCGCTCGATGGCCGCCCAGGGCGCGGGAGAGGTGGACGTCGAGGCGCTGCTGGCCAGGGTGCGGGTGATCTCGTCTAGCCCGGCCCTGATGGGCGCGCTGCACGCGGTGCACATGAGCGAGCGCCACGAGCTGGCCGAGGCCCTCAGGGGGGCCTACCCGGGCGACGATCTGACCGCGCGGCTCATGGCCGGGCAGATCACCGCCGCCGTCACCACCGTCCAAGAGGCCTTCTTCCATCGCATCGCCTCGGGCGAGCCGCTGGAGGAGGCGGGGCGGCGCCTGGCGGGCGACGTGGAGCTGGCCTTCGACCTCCTGGAGCACGGTCTCATCTACGTAAAAAAGGGGATAAATCGTGAAAAAGGGGATCAACTATGATGTCGGGTTCCTGCCGGGCGACAGCCTGAGCCGCAGGTCGTTCCACCTCGAGGACGTCCGGCGTGACATGCGGACGATCGCGGAAGACCTGCACTGCGCGTCGGTGCGCATCTCCGGCGGCGACCCCGAGCGCGTCGAGGCCGCCGCCAGGCAGGCCGCGGCGGCCGGACTCGAGATCTGGTTCGCCCCGTTCCCCGTGGACCTCACGCAGGACGCGATGCTGGAGGTCTTCACGGACGCGGCCCGCCGCGCCGAGTCGGTGCGCCGCGACGGAGCCGAGGTCGTGCTGGTCACCGGCTGCGAGATCACCGCCTTCGGCCACGGCTTCATCGACGGCGACGGGTACGGCGACCGGCTCGGCGCCATGATGGCCGGCGACATGGCATGGTGGACGTCCCTCATGCAGGTCATGCCGCGCTTCAACGCCTACCTGGCGAAGGTGGCCCAGACCGTGCGGCCGCTGTTCGGCGGCCGGCTCAGCTACGCCTCGGCGCCGTGGGAGCAGGTCGACTGGGCCCCGTTCGACGTGGCGGGCGTGGACGCCTACCGCGCCGCCTACAACGCCCACGACTTCGCGGACGAGCTACGCGCCCAGTTCAAGCACGGCAAACCGGTCGCCGTGACCGAGTTCGGCACCTGCGCCTACCGCGGCGCGGGCGAGCACGGCGGCTCGGCCTGGGTGGTGCCCGAGGGCGCGGTGCGCGACGAGGGCGAGCAGGTGCGTTACTTCACCGAGCTGATGGACGTCTTCGAGCGGGAGGGCGTGGAGACCGCGCTGTGGTTCACCTTCGCCGCCTTCAACCGGCCCGGCGAGGCCGACCTCGGCTCCTACGGCGTGGTCAGGATGCTCGACGAGCGCCGCTGGGAGCCCAAGGAGGTCTTCCACGCCATGGCCGCTAGGTACGCGCGCAGCTGAAGATGGCCGTGCCCGGGAGGTGACGGCCGCGCAGCGGGCTCCAGCCGCCCCACACCCGCTCGTGCCCCTCCGGCCACTCCGGCTCCAGCAGCCCCGTGACGGTCAGCCCCGAGGCGACCAGCAGATTCACCCAGTCACCCAGGGTGCGGTGGTGCTCGGCGTACGTGACCGTGCCCCGTTCGTCGCGCTCCTCGTAAGGGGAGCGGTCGAAGTAGGACCGGTCGGACGTCAGCCCGCGCGGCCCCGGATCGTCCGGGAACGCCCACCGGATCGGATGGCTCACCGAGAACACGAACCGGCCGCCCGGCCTGAGCACCCGCCGCACCTCGCGGAAGACGGCGAGCGGGTCGGCCACGAACGGCAGCGCGCCGAACGCCGAGCAGGCCAGGTCGAAGGCGGCCGCGGCGAACGGCAGCGACTCGGCGTCGGCCTGGACCACGGGCACGCGCAGCCCCGTGTCGAGGTCGATGCGCTGGGAGTGGCGCAGCTGCCGGTGGGAGACGTCGAAGGCGGCCACCTGCGCGCCCTGCGTCACCAGCCACCGGGCGCACTGCGCCGCCCCGCAGCCGATCTCCAGCACGCGCCGCCCGCGCACCTCGCCGAGGAGGTGCGCGTCGGCCTCGTCGACGCCCTCGGGACACCACACGAACCCGGTGTCGCCCAGGAACTCGCCGTGTTCGAGCTGGTAGTCGTCGGCGTTGCCGTCCCACCACCAGCGGTTGGCCCGTGAGGAGGAGGACAGCACTAGCGCATCTTGGGGCCGCGCGGCATGCGCGCGCCCTTGGGCATGGGGCCCTTGGGCAGCGGCATGTTCTTCGGCAGCGAGCGCAGCCGGTCCTTCACCTCGTTGACCGCGGGCTTCTTGAGGTTGCGCGGCAGCTTCATCAGGTGGCGCTGCAGCTTGCCGAGCGGCACCTGCCCCTCGCCGTCACCGCACTGCACGTCGTAGATCTCGATGCCCAGGACCACCCGCGCGACCCGCTTCTTCTCGGCCGCCAGCATCTTCGCCACCCGGTTGCCCGGCCCCTCGGACACCAGCACGACGCCCGGATAGCCGACCACGAGGTGGATGAGGTCCTGGTCGCGGTTGACCGCGATGGCAGGGGTGACCTGCCAGTTGCCGCGCATGCCCTGCAGCACCGCCGCCGCGGCGCCCGTCTGGCCGTGCAGGATCGAATATTGGGCCTTCTGGGCGAGCTGCCCGAAGACCACCAGACCAACCGTGAGCGCGGCCAGCACACCGATGAACACCGAATACCACAAGTAGTCCGTGACCAGGCCGATCACGACGACCACAGCCAGCGTGCCCACCGCCGAGAGGAAGACGATGGGCAACCCCTTGGGGTTGGCCTGCTTGATGATCTGCGCGATCATGCGGAGCTGCTTGATGCGCCCCGGCTTCTCTGGATCCTCGGACTTTGCCATGCTCTGAAGGATACAAACCAACAGGTGCAGGAGGGAAAACGCGGCCTGCCATTTCGCGCTCGGCTAGATCTTCACGGTCGCCGACAGGCGCGGATCGGCCGCGTGGCGGCCCGCCTCGACCGTGTGAACGCCCTCGACGGTCCGCCAGCCGCCCTCCTGCCAGACCTGCAAGGCCCGCTCGGGCAGGAACACGGTGGTGAGCACGCTCTCCCCGGGCGCCGCCTCGACCACGTCGAACCCGGCCAGCGCCCCGTCGACGTACACCTGCACGACCTCGCGGCCCGGGCGGTCGCCCGTATTGGTGACCGCGACCGTCACGGTCATGCCCTCGGCCGCGATCGAGTCGTACGACCAGGTCGTGTAACCCAGGCCGTGCCCGAACCAGAACGCCGGCGCGCGGCCCGAGCGCTCCCACGCCCGGTAGCCGATCACACCGTCCACCGGCATCGCGTCCACCACGGGAGCGTCCCGCAGCCGCCGTGGCCACGTCGTGGGCAGCCGCCCGCCCGGCTCGGCGTCCCCGAACAGCACGTCCGCCAGCGCCGCCCCCGCCTCCTGCCCCGGGAACCAGGTGAGCAGCACGGCCGCCACCTCCTCCGCCCACGGCAGCTCGACCGGCGAACCGGCGTTGACCACCACGACGGTGCGCGGGTTGGCCGCGGCCACCGCGTGGACCAGCTCGTCCTGCCGCCCCGGCAGCCTGAGGTCCGCGCGGTCGAAGCCCTCGCTCTCCACCTCCGGCGTGGTCGCGGCCACGACCACCACCACGTCGCACTCCGCCGCCACGCGCACGGCCTCGGCCATGAGCGCGTCCTCGCCGGGGCCCGGGTTCGCGTGGCCGACCGTGAAGGACCCGAACGCCCCCGCCGGGTGCGTCACGACCACCTCGTGGGCGTGCCCGGCCGCCATCGGCAGGCTGATGCGCCGCTCGGGCGGCGACAGGAACGCCCTGGCGGGGTCGTCGCCGTCCGGGCCGGTGCTCCCGTCGAAGACGGTCTCGCCGTCGACGGTGACGGCGAAGTCGCCCACACCCGCGACCGACAGCTGGTGCTCGCCCGAAACATCCGGTGTGTACGTGGTACGCAGCCGGACCGCCGCCAGCCGGTCGCCGTCCACGTCCGGCGGCCACTGGCCGGTCCACCGCGCCTCGGCCGTGGCCAGCGGCTGCTCCGACAGCACCGCGCCATCGGCGTCCAGGAAGGCGGCCGTGGCGGGGCCGGGGAGCGGGGACAGGCGGGTCCGGGGGTCGGTGCCGAGCGCGTACCGGACCTCGGCCCGCTCGCCGAGTCCCTGCAGCGGCGAGACGATCCGGCCGGGGAAGACCTGCGCGCTCCCGCCGCCCATGATGCGGGCCTCCGCGGCGGCCGCCCCGATCAGGGCGATGGTGCCGACTTCCTGGAACGGGAGGATGCCGTCGTTGGCGAGCAGCGTGAAGGCGCGGGTGGCCACCTCACGGGCCAGCGCCACCCCGTCGATGGCGGGCCCTCCCCGCGGCTCCGCGCCGTGGGCCGCGGGCTGCTCCTCGACGGGTGGGGGCTCCGCATCGTGCAGGGCCCCGACGCGGTGGGCCAGGCGCAGGATGCGGCGCACCCGATCGTCCACGACCGACTCGGGCACCCGCCCCTCCCGCACGGCGGCCTCCAGCCTCTCGCCCCACGGCCCGTGCGGACCCGGCATCGCCACGTCGGTGCCGCCCAGCGCCGCGGCCTCGGTCGTGCGCACCGCCGTCCAGTCCGACACCACGAGCCCGTCGAACCCCCACTCGCCCTTCAGCACCCCGTTCACCAGCTCGGCGTGCTCGGTCATGGTCGTGCCGTTCACCGAGTCGCAGGCGGTCATGAGCCCCCACGCCCCGGCCCGCACCACCCGCTCGAACGGCCGCAGACAGACCTCGCGCAGCGCCTTCTCGCTCACCCGGACGTCCGCGGTGGCGTGGCCGGTCGCGAAGTGCTTCGGGGCGGCGGCCACCCCGCCCTCCTGGACGCCCTCGACGTACGCGGCGCCGATCTCGCCCGTCAGGTACGCATCCTCCGAGAAACACGCGAAATGCCTGCCCCCGAGCGGCGAGCGGTGCAGGTTGATCGTGGGGGCCAGGAGCACGTGCACGCCCTTGCGCCGGGCCTCCTGGGCCAGCAGCCGGCCCACCCGGCGGACCAGGTCCACGTCCCAGGTGGCGGCCAGCGCGGTCGGGCTCGGCAGCGCGATCGAGGGATCGACCGCCCTCCACTGCTCGCCGCGTACGCCGATCGGGCCGTCGCTCATGACGACCCGATCCAGGCCGATCTCGGGCAGCGGCGGGAGCGACCACCTGCCGGCCCCGGTGAGCAGGCGGACCTTGGCGCCGAGGTCGAGCCGGGCGAGGAGCGCGTCGAAGTCCACGACTCCAGTCTTCACCAGCTCGGGTGGGGCTCAGGCGGTGGTGGCGAAGAACTCCAGGAGCTCGGGCACCAACGCCTGCGGGGCCACGTTGTGCGCCTGGCCCTCCAGGACGCGCCGTACCGCGCCCGGCACGGCGGCCGCCACCGCCAGCCCCGCGTTCGCCATCCACCGGGGACTGTCCTCGCCGTTCAGCACCAGTGTCGGCTGCCTGACGGCGGCCAGCCGCCCGGCGGGCAGCGCGTTGCCCGGCCCCAGCACGGCGGCCTCGTAGGCGAGGGTGTGGGCCAGCGCCTCGACCTGCGCCCAGGACGGCTGCGCGCGCATCGCGGCCACCGCCTCCGGCGGCGCCTCGGCCGCCTCCACCATGAACCGCTCGACGGCCTCGTCCCGCCTGCCCGCCCTCACCAGCGCCTCCAGCCGGGCGGCGAAGTCGTCCGGCAGCGGGGGAGCGCTGTCGTCCACGTGGTACGGCGGCTCCCACAGGGCCAGCCTCATGATGGCCGGATTCCGCACCGCGGCCTCGATCGCCAGCGCGGCCCCCGACGAGCCCCCGAACACCATCGCCGACCCGCCCGCCGCCTCGACGACCGCCGCCAGATCCTCGATCTCCCGCTCGACGGCGTACGGCTGGGTGTCCCCGCTGTCGCCGCGTCCCCGGCGGTCGTAGTCGTACACGGTGAACCACGGCGCCAGGGCGGCCGCCACGCCGGCCAGCGTGACGTGCCCCCGCACCCCGAACGCGCCGTGGACCAGGACGACCGCGGGCCCCTCGCCGTAGCTGTCGAAGGCGATGGCGGTCCCGTCCGCCGAGATCGCCTTGCCGCTCAGCCGGCCGGCTGCGCCAGGCACAGGGCCTCCCAGTGGTGTCCGTCGAGGTCGGCGAAGCCGCGCTGGTAGCGGATGCCGTCCTCCTGCTTGACGCCCGCCGGGGTGGCGCCGAGCGCCAGCGCCTTGTCGACCAGCTCGTCCACCTGGGCCGGATTCTCCATGCCCAGCACCAGGATCGCCTCCGTGGCCGTGCCGGCGGCGGCGATCTCCTTGGTGATGTACGAGCCGAACGTCGGCTCGGTCAGCAGCATGACCTGGGTCTGCTCGCTGATGATCACCGATGCCATGCCCTCGGCCATGCCGAACAGGTTGAAGCCGAGTTCTTCGAAGAACTTCTTCGACCGCTCGAGGTCCTTGACCGGCAGATTCACGAACAGCTGCATCTTCCTCGTCCCTTCCTTCGATGTGCCCTCAGTCTGCCGATCGAAGGGGGTGCCGGTCTTGGATCTGGGTGCCAGGGGGATTGACGTTCAGCGCACGGTGTTCAGGCGGCGGTATTCGGCGGGCGGCATCCCGTACGCGCTCTTGAAGAGCCTGCTGAAGTGGGCCGAGTCGGGCAGCCCCCACCGGGCCCCGATCTCGCTCACGGACCGGTTGCCGCCGGCGGCCAGCTCCGCGCGGCAGCGCTCCAGCCGCCGCTGCCGGATCCAGGCGGCCACCGTGGTGTGCTCCGCCTCGAACAGGCGGTGCAGGTAGCGCAGGGAGACGTGGTGCGCGGCGGCGACGGTGGCCGGGTCGAGGCCGACGTCGCCCAGCCGCTGGTCGATGAAGGCGTGGATCTTCATCAACAGCACGCGCCGGCGGGAGTCCTCCGGTAACGCCCGCGTCAGCTCGACGTGTTCGGCGACGGCGGTGCTGACCAGGTCGGTCACGATGCCCGACAGCCTGGCGGCGCTGCCCGGCCGGTACGTCTCGATGTCCTCGGCCACCCGGCGCAGGAGCGGCACGGCCAGCGCCGCGGCGCCGGTCTCGGCGGTGATGGGGACGGCGGCGAGCGCGTCCACGGCGCCGGACGGCAGCGCGAGCAGGTCGCGCGGGAAGCTGAACACCGCGAGCCGCACCGCCGAGTCGTAGGCCAGCTCGTAGGGCCTGGTGAAGTCGTAGATGGCGAACTCGCCCCGGCTGAGCTGCGCGTCCCGCCCGTCCTGGGAGAGCCGCGGGCTGCCCTCCAGGGCCAGCACGACGCGGTACATCTCGGGGCTGCCGCTGTCGATCATGCCCGGGGTGCGGTGCACGCTGTGGGGCGTGGACGTACGGATCCGGCCGACGGTGACCGAGCCCAGCCCGCCGGTCACGATCTCGCCCCGCAGCGGGGCTCCGGGGGCGATCCTGCAGTCGAGCGGGCCGAGCGTGTCACACACGATGCTCCGCCAGGCGTCGTGACGCCGCTTGGCGGGCAGGTCACTCGTGCGGATCAGAACGGCCATGTCCGCTCCCGGGGTCGGCTGCCTGCCATGCTAACCATGCCGCCCCACCTCCGCGGCCGGGTGTGAAGCAGCCCCGGGACCGGTGCGGGCCCGGGGCTGGAGGTTGGCAGGTCAGGCCGTCTGGCGAGCCTCGATGGCCTGCTGGTAGAGGCGGCCCGCCCGGTACGACGAGCGCACGAGCGGCCCCGACAGCACACCGGCGAACCCGATGGCCTCGGCCTCCGCCTGCAGCTCCACGAACTCCTCGGGCTTCACCCACCGCTCCACCGGGTGGTGGCGGGGCGTGGGCCGCAGGTACTGGGTGATGGTCAGCAGGTCGGTGCCGGCCGCGTGCAGGTCGCGCATGGCCTCGACGACCTCCTCGCGCGTCTCGCCCATGCCCAGGATCAGGTTGGACTTGGTGACCAGCCCGGCCTCGCGGGCCATCGTGATCACCGCGAGCGACCGCTCGTAGCGGAACGCGGGACGGATCCGCTTGAAGATCCGCGGCACCGTCTCGATGTTGTGCGCGAACACCTCGGGCCGGCTGGAGAAGACCTCCTCCAGCTGGTCGCGGTTGCCGTTGAAGTCGGGCACCAGCAGCTCGACGCCGCACCCGGGCAGCAGCCCGTGGATCTGGCGGGCCGTCTCGGCGTAGAGCCAGGCGCCGCCGTCGGGCAGGTCGTCGCGGGCCACGCCGGTCACGGTCGCGTACTTCAGGCCCATCTGCTGCACGGACTCGGCCACGCGGCGCGGCTCGTCGCGGTCGTACTCCTTCGGCTTGCCCGTGTCGATCTGGCAGAAGTCGCAGCGGCGCGTGCACTGGTCGCCGCCGATGAGGAAGGTCGCCTCGCGGTCTTCCCAGCACTCGTAGATATTGGGGCAGCCCGCCTCTTCACAGACCGTGTGCAGGCCCTCCCGGCGCACGAGCGATTTCAGCTCGGTGTATTCGGGGCCCGTCTTCAGCTTGGTCTTGATCCACGGGGGCTTGCGCTCGATAGGGGTTTCGGCGTTACGCACCTCCAGGCGGAGGAGCTTTCGGCCTTCAGGGGCAACGGTCACGTCCTCAGCTTACGTCTCCCGGAAAAGCACCCCGGCCGGGGGTCAGGAGATGAGGCCGAAGCCGCGGATCGCGCGCGTGTAGTGGGCGAGCAGCTCGTCGTCGATGCGTTCGGACTCGCGCGTGCCGAGCAGTTCCGAGTGCGGGGGAGTGGCGAGCACCCCGTCGCCGGTGAGCCTGGAGCGGGCCAGCGCGGCCTGCCGGATGGCCGCCACGCTCTCGCCGCGCAGCGCCGCCGCCTGCATCGGCGCCAGGTAGCCGCCGCCGGCCAGCCCGTCGAGCTCGGCGAGGTCCTGTTCGGAGGCGGCCCGCCGGGCCAGCCGCCGCTGCCGGGCCAGGGTACGGCTCTCGCCGGCGCGGGCCAGCCGGGCCAGCGCGTACCGGACCAGGAGCACGGGCCCGCCGAGCACCCGTCCGAGCAGGCGGCCGAACATCCCCGCCACCTCGTACGTGGTCCCCGGGTGGTCCAGCGCGCCCAGCGAGGAGGCCGCGATCTTGGTCTGCGCCTCCTCCCTGACCCGCAGCGGCTCGGCCCCCACCAGCGCGTCCCGCCACGCCTCCAGGGTCAACAGCGCCCCGCTCACGACGAGCTCGTCACCGGTCGGCACCCGCGCGTACGCCGTGGCCAGCAGGGCGACCCGCTGCCTGGGCGACAGCGCCAGCCACAGCGGCAGCCCGATCATCAGGACGGGGGTACGCAGCGGGCCCACGCGGTCGTAGCGCGTCTGCGGGTCCAGGTCCATGACGGCGACCTTGCGCGGCCGCCGGACGCCGACCCGGTCGGCCACGCGCTCCGCGGCGCCGTACAGCTCGGACGCCGAGGAGCGGTCGAGCACCTCGGCGTCGGCGGGCAGGCCGCCCAGGCGGGGCCGCAGCGCCCACCCGATGGCCAGGCTCGCGCCGCCGAACAGCCACGCGAGCAGCGAGCCGGGGTGCCCCAGGATCACCCACGCGCCCAGCGCGACGAAGCCGAGCGTCAGCAGGTGGACCAGAAGGGCGAGTAAGAGAGCGAGGAGGCGCTTCACACGGCCGATCGTAGGCCGTGGGTCATCTGCGGAGAAGGTCCTCTTCGTGGAGATCGTACGACTCCATGCCGAGGGCCTCCGCCAGCCGCTTCTCCGCGATCGGCATGACCTCCTCCACCACGATGCGGCGGCCGGTCTCCGCCGACAGCGAGGAGACGCCGACGTCGGGGATGCCGCACGGCGCGATGCGGTTGAACCAGCGGGGGTCGTTGGCGCAGTTGAGCGCGAAGCCGTGCATGGTGACGCCGCGGGCGACGCGCAGCCCGACCGCGCCGAGCTGGCGGTCGGGCAGGCCCAGGCTGGGATCGCCGACCGCCCAGACGCCCCCGCGCCCCCGCACCCGTCTCGCCGTGACGCCGAAGTCGGCGCAGACCTGGATCATGGCCTCTTCGAGGCGGCAGGCGTAGGCGGTGACGTCGGTGATGCCGACGATCGGGTAGGCCACCAGCTGCCCTGGCCCGTGCCAGGTCAGCCGGCCGCCCCGGTCGACGTCGACGACCGGGGTGCCGTCGGCCGGACGCTCGTGCGGGGCGGTGCGCTTGCCCGCGGTGTAGACGGGCGCGTGCTCGAGGATCAGGACGGTGTCGCTCAGCTCTCCGGCGACCCGCTTGCCGTGCACCCAGCGCTGCAGCGACCAGGCCTGCTCGTAGGGGACGTCGACGCCGAGGCGAACGATGGCGAGTGCGTGGGGATCGTCCCCGTGGATGGGGCGCATGAGCCTATTGTGCCGGTCCCGCCCCCGCGAAGGGTAATCAGGGGGTAAGGAGTCGCGGCTCGATCCTGAACTCCTTGACCCCGCCGGCCCCGTCGCTCTCCACCCGGTACGCGTAGCCGCCCGGCTCGACGGTCACCGCCTGGATGAACTCGGTGCCGACGTAGTGGAGCCCCACGCCCTCGTCGGCGGCGTAGCCGGAGGGCAGCTCGCCGCCGGCCACCGACTGCTGCAGCAGCGGCCGGCGCTGCGGGTCGGAGTCGTAGTGGACGCCGCACGAGTAGGGCAGCAGAGCCATGCCCTCGGCCCACACGCGCAGGTCGGGCCCGAAGGAGTCGGTGTTGCCGCCGACGTGCCAGCACAGCGCGCCCGCGCTCTGGCCGCACAGCACCACCCCGGCCCGCCACGCCTCCTCGAACGCCTCGTCAAGGCCGTGCAAGCGCCACAGGGCCATCAGGTTGGCCACACTGCCACCACTGACGTAGATCATGTCCTGTTCGAGCATCCACGCCCGGGGATCCTCGACATTGGGCATCGGGAACACGGTGAGATGGCTCAACTCGACGTCCCACCCGGCGAAGGCGCCGTACATCTTCAGGATCCAGTCGTCCGAGTCGCCCACCGCGGTGGCGAGCAGGCCCAGCTTCGGCCGGTCCTGCCCGGTCAGGTCGAGGCCGTACCGCAGCAGCGCGCTGGCCTCCAGGAAGCTGTAGCGCCTGCTCGGGCGGAAGGACCCGCCGCCGATGGCGAGGATGTGTGACTGTCCTGACCGGCTCATGTCAAGATTCTCCCACCTGTTGAAGACGGACGGTTCACTACAGTACGGCGCTCAGCGCCTCGTCGAGGCGGGTATGGGCGAACACGTAGCCGCTGTCGAGCAGCTTCCTCGGCTCCACGCGGTGGCCGGGCAGCAGCGCCTCGCGGGCGAACTCGCCGAGCCCCGCGGACAGCGCGAAGCCGGGCACCGGGATCGGCACCGTGCCCCTGCGCAGGGCTTTTCCGAGGGTGAGGGTGAATTCGGCGTTGGTCACGGGCGTGGGCGAGGTGAAATTGACTGGTCCTGTAATGTCGCGATTTTTCAGGACATGCACCGCGGCTCCGACCCAGTCGTCCACGGTGATCCACGACCAGTACTGCTTCCCCGACCCGAGCGGCGCCCCCAGCCCGATCCTGAAGATCGGCAACATCCGCCCGAGCGCCCCGCCCCTCTCGCTGAGCACCAGCCCGGTCCGCATCTGCGCGGTACGGACCCCGGCCTCGCCGGCCCGCCTGGCCTCGCCCTCCCAGCGCACGCACATATCCGCCAGGAAGCCGCTGCCCTTGCCCTGGCTCTCGTCGATCACCCGGTCGCCGGTGTCGCCGTAGAAGTCGACCCCGGAGGCGGACAGGAGCACCTCGGGCTTGCCGGACAGCCCGCCGATCGCCTCGACGAGCACCCGCGTGCTCTGGACCCGGCTGGCGACGAGCTCCCGCTTGTACGCCGGGGTCCACCGCCGCTCACCCACGGACGCGCCCGCCAGGTGCACGACCGCCTGCGCCCCTTCGAGCGCGGCCTGGTCGATCTCCTGCTCGGCCGGGTCCCAGAAGGCCTCGTCGGCCGCGCGCGGGCGGCGCCGTACGAGCCGGACGACCTCCCACCCCTCGGCCCGCAACGCCGGCACCAGCGCCGACCCGAGCAGCCCCGACGCTCCCGTCACGATGATCGCCATAGCTTCACAGTACGCCCGCCCCGCGGCCCGGGCGCGCCAGCCGCGCCAGGCCCCGGGCAGACGAACGGCCGGGCGGCCCCGGAAGGGAGCCGCCCGGCCGTAACGCGCTGATCCAGCCCGGGATCAGGCCCTGGATCAGGCCCGGGATCAGGCCAGGCCGAGCTGGGCCTCGAAGCGGCCCTCCTCCAGACGGCGCTTGACCGTCGTGAGGAAGCGGGCCGCGTCCGCGCCGTCCACCAGGCGGTGGTCGTACGTCAGCGCCAGGTAGACCATCGACCGGACCGCGATGACCTCGCCCTCAGGCGTGTCGATCACGACGGGCCGCTTGACGACGGCGCCGGTGCCCAGCATGCCGACCTGCGGCTGGTTGAGGATCGGCGTGTCGAACAGGGCCCCACGGCTGCCGGTGTTGGTCAGCGTGAACGTGCCGCCGGTGATCTCGTCCGGCGTCACCTTGTTGGCGCGCGTGCGCTCGGCCAGGTCGGCCGTCTTGCGGGCCAGCCCGGCGAGGTTGAGGTCGCCGGCGTTCTTGATGACCGCCGCGATCAGGCCGCGCTCGGTGTCGACCGCGATGCCCAGGTGCTCGACGTCGAAGTACGTGACCTCCATGGTCTCGTTGTTGATCGTCGCGTTGAGCTTCGGGTGCTGCTTGAGCGCCTCGATGGCGGCCAGCTCGAAGAACGGCATGAACGACAGCTTCACGCCCTCGCGGCGCAGGAAGTCGGCCTTCGCCTGGTCGCGCAGCCGCGCGATCTTGGTGACGTCGACCTCGACCACGGTGGTGAGCTGCGCCGCCGTCTGCAGCGACTCGACCAGCTTCTTCGACATCGTCTGGCGCAGCCGCGTCATCTTCTCCGTGCGGCCCCGCAGCGTCGTGTCGACCTCCACGGGCTCGGGACCCGCGGCGACCGGCGCCTGCGCGGCCGGAGCGGCGGCGGGCGCCGGCTGGGCGGCGGCCGGAGCCGGAGCCGCGGCGGGAGCGGGGGCGGCCTGGGCCGCGGCGGCCTTCTCACGCTGCGCCTTGGCGGCCTCGAGCACGTCCTGCTTGCGGATGCGACCGCCGACGCCGGTGCCGTTGATCGCGTCGAGGTTGACCCCGTGCTCGTTGGCCAGCTTGCGCACCAGCGGCGTCACGTACGGGCTCTCGCCCGACGGTACCGGCGCGGGCTCCGCGGGAGCGGCCTGCGGGGCGGGCGCGGGGGCCGCGACCGGGGCGGGCGCCGGAGCGGGGGCGGGGGCGGGGGCCGGAGCGGGCTGCGGGGGAGCCGGCTGCGGGATCGACGAGACCGGGGGAGCCGGGGCGGGCTCGGGCTCGGGCTGCGGAGCCGGCGCGGGCGCCGCCTCGGGCGCCGGGGCGGCGGCGGCCGCCTCGCCCTTCTCGTCGATGACGGCGAGCTCGGCCCCGACCTCGACCGTCTCGTCCTCAGCCACGACGATCTTCGTGAGGACACCCGCGGACGGCGACGGGATCTCGGTGTCGACCTTGTCGGTCGACACCTCGAGGAGCGGCTCGTCCGCCTCGACGCGCTCGCCCTCCTTCTTCAGCCAACGGGTTACGGTGCCCTCGGTCACGCTCTCGCCGAGCTGGGGCATTTGTACGGAGACCGGCATCGTTATTCTTCTCTCGCGTTCTGATCTCGAGGGCTTGGACTAGTTGTGTACGTGCAGCGGCTTGCCGGCCAGGGCCAGCATCGCCTCACCCATGGCCTCGGACTGGGTCGGGTGTGCGTGGATGAGCTGGGCGACCTCTGCGGGCAGCGCCTCCCAGTTGTAGATCAGCTGCCCCTCCGTGACGAGCTCGCCGATGCGCCGGCCCACCATGTGGACACCGACCACCGGGCCGTCCTTCTGGGCGATGACCTTCACGGCGCCCGAGGTGCCGAGGATCTGGCTCTTGGGGTTGCCCGCGAGGTCGTAGACCTGCTCGACGATCTCGATGCCGCGCTCGGCCGCCTGCGCCGACGTGATCCCCACCGAGGCCACCTCGGGGTCGGAGTAGGTGATGCGCGGCACGCCCGCGTAGTCGATGGGCGGCGGGTTGAGGCCGGCGATGTGCTCGGCCACCATGATCCCCTCCGCGAAGCCGGCGTGCGCGAGCTGGAGCGTCGGGATGAGGTCGCCGATGGCGTAGACGCCGGGCACGGAGGTCTGGCAGTGCTCGTCGACCACGACGGCGCCGCGCTCGATGGCGATGCCCTGCTCCTCGAAGCCCATGCCCGCCGACACCGCGCCCCGGCCGACCGCGACGAGCAGCAGCTCGGCGTCGAGGGTCTTGCCGTTGGCCAGCGTGACGACCACGCCCGTCTCGGTGGTCTTGGCGCTGTCGAAGAAGACGCCCAGCTCGTACTTGATGCCGCGGCGGCGGAAGGCCCGCTCCAGCAGCTTGGAGCTGGACTCCTCCTCGGTCGGCAGCAGGTGCGGCAGCGCCTCGACGATCGTGACCTCGGCCCCGAACGAGCGGTAGACGCTCGCCAGCTCGACGCCGATCACGCCGCCGCCCAGCACGATGACGGACGTGGGCACGCGGTCCATCTTCAGGGTGTGCTCGCTGGTGATGACGCGCTCGCCGTCGATCTCCAGGCCCGGCAGCGACCTGGGCGCCGAGCCGGTGGCCAGGACGAGGTTGCGGCCCTCGACGACCTCCTGGCCCACCTGGATCCGGTTGGGGCCGACCAGGCGGCCCTCGCCCTCGACGATCGTCACGCCCGCGCCCTTCAGCAGGCCCTGCACGCCCTTCCAGGCCCGCGTCACGATCTTGTCCTTGAACGCGTGCACGCCCTGCACGTCGATGCCGTCGAAGCGCGCCTTGACGCCGTAGGACTCGCTCTCGCGGGTCTCGTCGGCGACCTCGGCGGAGTGCAGCAGGGCCTTCGTGGGGATGCATCCCCTGTGGAGGCAGGTGCCGCCGATCTTGTCCTTTTCGATCAGCGCGACCGACTTGCCCAGCTCAGCCGCCCGAAGCGCGCAGGCGTAACCGCCGCTGCCGCCACCTAGGACGACGATGTCATAGGCCACAGGAAGGCTCCTTGTCGGGGTGTTCGTGATGCCGTCATCTTTTCATTTGTTTCAGATGCTCGCGTGCCGCTCTGCGAGTCCGATGAGGGTCCGGGTGATGGCACCCGTGCCGCCCTTCGGGGTGTAACCGTACGGCTCGCCCTTGTTGAAGGCGGGACCGGCCATGTCGATGTGGGCCCAGCGCACGCCGTCGGGCACGAATTCCTTCAGGAAGATGCCCGCCGCCAGCATGCTGCCCCATCGCTCCGGCTGGAGGTTGGCGATGTCGGCGATCGGCGAGTCGAGGCCCTTGCGCAGCTCCTCCGGGAGCGGCATGCCCCACGCGCCCTCGCCGGCGGCCTTCGCGGCCTCGACGACCAGCTCCCTGGCGGCGTCGTCGTTGGCCATGACGCCGGCGGTGCGCCAGCCGAGGGCGACGATCTGCGCGCCGGTGAGCGTGGCCACGTCGACGATCAGGTCGGGCTCGTCCTGCGCGGCCCTGGCGATGCCGTCCATGAGCACCAGGCGGCCCTCGGCGTCGGTGTCGAGCACCTCGACGGTCTTGCCGCTGTAGCTGTGGATGACGTCGGAGGGGCGCTGCGCGGTGCCGCTCGGCAGGTTTTCGGCCAGGCAGAGGTAGCCGACGGCGTTGACCGGCAGGCCGAGCCGGGCGATGCCGATCATGGCGCCGAGCACCGCGCCCGCGCCGCCCATGTCGGACTTCATCCAGTCCATCGAGGCCGACGGCTTGAGTGACAGGCCGCCGGAGTCGAACGTGATGCCCTTGCCCACGAACGCCAGCCGCTTGCCGGCCTCGGGGTGGGTGTAGGAGAGGCGGACCAGGCGCGGCGGGTTGGCAGAGCCCTGGCCGACGCCGATGAGGCCGCCGTAGCCGCCGTCCTTGAGCTGCTTGTCGTCGAGCACCTCGACGCTCAGCCCCGCCTTGGTGCCCTCCTGCTCGGCGATCTCGGCGAACTTGGCCGGCCACAGGTCGGACGGAGGCGTGTTGACCAGGTCGCGGACCAGGGCGACCGAGTCGGCCAGCACGCCCGCGCGCTCGGCCACGCCGTCGGGCTGGCCCGAGACCACGGTGAGCTCGGCGACCGGGGCCTTCTGCTCGCCGTTCGTGCGGTAGCGGGCGAAGGCGTACGCGCCGAGCAGGCCGCCGAGCGCGACGGCCTCGGCCTCCTCGGGCGTGCCGGTGGGCAGGGCGAGCGCGGCGCTGGAGGTGCCGGCGAGCGACCGTACGGCGGCGCCGGCGGCGCGGCGCAGACCCTCGGCGTCGGGCGAGTCGCCCAGACCCACCGCGACCAGCAGCGGGGCGGCGATGGCGCCGAACGTGGGAAGCTTGGCCACCTCGCCGGCCTTGCCGGTGAAGGCGACGGCGCGCAGGGAGTCGGCGAGCTTGCCGCCGAAGGCGGCCTCGAGCGACTCGGCGCCCGTGGCGGCGCGGGGGCCGTCCTGTCCTGACCTGAAGCCGACGATCAACGCGTCGGTGGCGATGGAGACTGGATCTGCTGAGTTCAGCCGCACAGTGGTCACGTAAACCGATGCTATCCAGGTCTTCTGCGTACTCACAAACAGGGGTTCATCCTACCAATCGCGCGTCATGAAGAATGGTGCTAGTGTCATTAGCATCATGCTGCTGACGCTCGATCTCAACGACGCCCGGCCCCTGCACGAGCAGGTGGCGGGCGCCATCCGCCGCGCCATCGGAGAGGGCTCCTACCGGCCCGGCGACCGCCTGCCGCCGGCCCGCGACCTGGCCCAGGTGCTCGGCATCAACCCCAACACCGTGCTGCGCGCGCTGCGCGACCTGCGCGACGAGGGACTGCTGGAGTTCAGGCGGGGCCGGGGGGTCAGCGTCGCGGGGCGCGCCGACGGTCGCGCCCTGCTCGCGCAGCGGGCCCGCGAACTGCTGGACGAGGCCCGCAAGTACGGCTACGGCCGCGACGACCTCATCGCCATACTGGAGGACCTGCCGTGAATCCTCGAATCACCGCCGTCATATGGGGGTTGTTCGTCCTCGCCGCGCAGATCGCGCTGCCGCTGGCCATGCGCGACCGGTTGCCCGACCCGCTGGCCATCCGCTGGGAGCTGGGCGGCCCGGCCATCCGCTCGATGTCCTTGACCACGTACATCGTGGTCATGTTCCTGACGTGGGCGGTGCTCTGGCTGGTCGCGCTGGCCGCGGCCGAGCGGGCCACGGCGCGCAGGCAGAGCCGGACGGTGTGGTGGGGCGGGCTGTTCGGCATGGGTGCGCTCGCGCTCGGCGTCAACGTCACGACCGTGCTCGCCAACCTCGACGCGCCCGACTGGGCCGCGACCCGGCTGCCCGGCTGGCAGGTCCTCGGGGTCATCGTGGGCGGGACCGGCCTCGCCGTGCTCGCGGGATATCTGCGCAGGGGCGCGCCCGACGCGGATTTCGCCCGCCGGACCCCGCCCCTGCTGCGGCTCGGGGCCGGCCGGCGCACCGTGTGGGTCGGCCACGTCGCCAACAGGTGGCTGGCGCTGCTCCCGGTCGCCGCGCTGGCCGCCGCCCTGATACTGGGCCTGCTCTACGTCACCGGTCTGATGTCCGGCGTGACGGCGACGTCGGTCCTGCCCGGGCTCGTCCTCGTGCTGGCGGCCGGGGTGCTGACCTCTTCCGTGTCCGTGCAGGTCGGCGACGGCCGGGTGGCCATCCAGTTCGGCCCGCTCGGCTGGCCGGCGCGCAGGATCCCCCTGTCACGGATCGAGTCGGCCTGGTCGGAGACGCGCCATCCGGCCGAGGTCGGGGGCTGGGGCATCCGCGGGCTGCCCGGCAGTTCGACCATCATGCTGCGTGGCGGCGAGTGCCTGGTCCTCCGCTACCGCTCCGGCGGCCGGCTGGCGATCAGCATCGACGACGCCGAACGCGGCGCATCCCTCATCAACGCCCTCATCGCGGAGCGTGTGGAGCAATGAAACGACCTCTCCTCATCTTCATCGTCCTGGCCTTCGGGCTGTCGTGGGCGGCGGCGCTGCCCCTCTGGTTCGCCGGCGGGATCGGCTCGCCGCTGCTGCGGCCGCTGGCCACGCTGATGATGTTCACCCCGTCGGTGGGGGTGCTCGGCGTGTGGGCGGTCACGCGCACGCCGTTCCGCGAGTGGGCCAGGCAGACCGGGCTCACGCTGGGCGAGCGCAAGGGGCGCACGGGCGTCCTCATCCTGACGGCCTGGCTCGGGATGCCGCTGCTGCTGCTCCTGGCGGTGGGCCTCAGCGCCGCCGTCGGGCTGTTCTCGCTGGACCTCGACCAGTTCAGCCTGTTCAGGGCGGTGCTGCGGGCCCAGGGCGTGGGCGTGCCCGAGAGCCTCACCGCGGCGATCGTGCTGCAGATCGGGGTCGGCGTGATCGCCGGGCCCGTGCTGAACGCCATCCCCGCGCTGGGGGAGGAGTGGGGCTGGCGGGGCTGGCTGCTGCCCCGGCTCGTCGCCACCAACGGCATGCTCCTCGGGCTGGTCTACACCGGCGTCATCTGGGGCCTGTGGCACGCCCCCCTCACCCTCCTGGGCTACAACTACCCGCGGCTCAGCTCCTGGGCGGCGCTGTTCTTCGTGGGCTTCTGCGTCCTGTTCGGGGTGCTGATCGGGTGGCTGCGGCTGCGCACGGGCAGCGTGTGGCCGGCCGTCGTGGCCCACGGCTCGCTGAACGCCGTCGCCCAGCCCGTCCTGCTGCTCGGCGACGCCGCCGCGCCGCCGAACGAGGTGCTGGTCGGCCTGACCGGCCTGGTGGGCTGGTTCCTCATGGCGCTCCTCGGCGCGGCCCTGCTCCGCTTCTATCCGGTACGGGTGCCGCAGCCGGTCGCCTCACCCTCGTGATCCCGGGGGCGCTCAGCCGAGGATCGCGCACACCGCCAATGTGGTGGCCGTGGCCGCTTCGACCAGCGCCCCCAGAACGTCACCGGTGATCCCGCCGAGGCGTCGCCGCGCGTGCCCGAGCAGCAGGAGGGCGGCGGCGAGCCCGGCGAGCAGGCCGAGGGGCAGCAGGAGCCCGCCGGAGAGGCCGTTGGAGAGGCCGTTGGAGAGCCCGTTGGAGATGCCGCCGGAGAGATCGCTGGAGATGCCGCCGGAGAGGTCGTGCGGGGATTTTTCGGCGGCGGGCGTCAGGCCGGCCGCGGCGGCGGCGAGGAGCGCGGCCAGGGTGGCGAGCAAGGGGGCGGGGCGGCGTACCGTGCCGGCGACCATCGCGCCGAGCCCGTCGGGGCGGGCGGCGGGCACGCCTGCCCGGCAGGCCCAGGTCAGCGCCAGCCGCCCGGCCACGCAGGCCGTCACCAGCGCCGCGTACCCGGCCCCGGCCGCCGCGACGACCTGGACGACCAGCGTCAGCACCAGCGTCATCACGCCGAACGGCCCGATGTCCGACTTTTTCATGATGTCGAGCGCCTGAGCGGCCGGCTTGCCGCTGCCCAGCCCGTCCGCCAGGTCGGCGAGCCCGTCCAGGTGCAGCCCCCGGCTCAGCACGGCCAGCAGCCCGACCGCCAGCGCCGCCCCCAGCAGCGGCGGCCCCGGCAGGAACAACGGCAGCCCGGCGACCAGCCCGAGCGCCAGCCCGACCAGCGGGGCCAGCGTCATCGCCTGCCCCGCGACCTCCCGATCCACCCGCTCGACGCGCACCGGGAAGACGCTGAGAGTGCCGATCGCCAACGACAGGCCATGCGGAAGGCGCATATCGGACGATCGTAGGCCCACTAGTGTGGCGGGATGCACGTGGTTGAACTCGAAGGCGTAGCTGTCCGAGTTGTCGGCAAGGCGCTGCTGGACAGCGTCGATTGGCAGGTGGACTACGGCGACCACTGGGTGGTCCTCGGCCCCAACGGCGCGGGCAAGACGACGCTGCTCTCCCTGGCGGGCGCCGTCCGGCACCCCACCGAGGGCGCGGTCAAGGTGCTCGGCCACAAGCTCGGCCGGGTGGACGTGCGGGAACTGCGCCGCCACATCGGCCTGGTCGCGGCCAGCCAGCGGCTGATCGACGAGGAGCTGATGGAGCAGGAGGGCGCGACCGCGCACACCGTGGTGCTCACCGGGCACACGGGGACGAGCGTTCCCCTGTGGGACAAGTACGGCGAAGCCGAGCGCGACCGGGCCCACCGGCTGCTGGCCGACCTGGGCTGCAAGGACCTGGCGGACCGGCCGTTCCGCGTGTGCTCGCAGGGCGAGCGGGCCAGGATCAGGGTGGCCAGGTCGCTCATGGCGGACCCGGCGGTGCTGCTGCTCGACGAGCCGTTCGCGGGGCTCGACCTGCCGGCCAGGGAGGACCTCATCGCCGCCGTCGAGGACCTGGCCACGACCCGGCCCGTCCTGACCACCGTGACGGTGACGCACCACCTGGAGGAGGTCCCGGCGACGACCTCCCACGCGATGCTCATGCGCGACGCCAGGGTGCTGGCCGCGGGGCCGGTGGAGGAGGTCCTCACCCCGGACAACCTCTCGGAGTGCTTCGGCCGCCCCCTCCACGTGGACCGGCTCGACGGCCGCTGGTACGCCCGCGCCGTCCGCCCGTAGCGGTCACAGTTCCAGCAGGCGCCCCGCCACCACGAGGGCCACGTACTCGGACTCGGCCGCGAGGCGTTCGTTGAGGCGGCCGAGCTCGTCCCGGAAGCTCCGCCCGCTGGACGTGGCGGGCACCACGCCCATCCCCACCTCGTCGGAGACCGCCACGAGGCGCACGGGCGTCCGCCGCCAGGCCGTCACGAGCTCGTCGCAGCGTTCGCGGACGGGAGCGCGGTCGCCCTCCCAGGCCCCGTGCTCGTCGAACACCGCCGTCAGCCACGTCCCGAGCCCGTCGATCAGCAGCGGTGCGGTGGCCTGCCGGATGGCCGAGACGAGGTCGGCGGTCTCGACGGTGGCCCAGTGCGCGGGCCGCCGCTCCCGGTGCGCCCGCACCCGGGCCGCCCACTCGCCGTCCCCCGCGCCGCTCGGGCCGGTGGCCACGTAGGTGACGTACGGCTCGGCCGCCAGCCGCAGCTCGGCCTCGGCCGACTTCCCGGACCGCGACCCGCCCAGCAGCAACGTCCGCCACGGCGCCGTGACGGGGCCGCCGGGGAGCACGCCACCGCCGCCGGGCCCCGTTCCGATGACCGTCCCGATGACCGTCCCACTGGTCGTCCCGGGAAGCGCCTGGCCGGTCTCCAGCGCCGTCCCGTCGGGAACGGCCAGCGCGCCCCACAGCCGCAGGCGCCTGGCCAGCTCCTCCTCCGAGCGGATCCGGTGGTCCAGCCCGACGGCCACCACCGCGGTCCGGTCGTCCGCCAGCCCCGCCCGCCGCAGCTCCCCGAGCCGCTCGGGCCGGTCGAGCAGGTCGATCAGGACCACGTCGTACCTGGCGGGCCCGTCCTGAGGCACCGGCCGTCCCTTCGGCAGGCAGAGCAGCCGGGAGCCGTCGGGGCCGGCCAGCCCCAGCCCGCCCGCGCAGGCCCGGTAGCCGCTCGGCGGATCGTCGAAGGGAAAGCGGGCCACGCCGTCCACGACCAGCTCGAACGGGCGCCGGTGGCCGGACGGGAGCCCGGCGCACGAGGCGCACCGGCAGCCGGGCTCCGGCCATCCGGAGCCGCCCGCCGTGCCGGAGACAAGGATTTTCACCGCGCCGAGCGTAGCGTCACCGGCCGGCCGGGTGGATGGAACGTTCCAGGTCAGGCGTGGGTCCTGGAGCGGCGGCGGGTGGCCGCCACGGTGCCGCCCGCCAGGAGGGCGAGCACGCCGGCTCCGGCCGCGACCAGCGTGATCGGCAGGCCGCTCCCGGACGGCGCGGCGGACGTGGCGGACGCGGCGGCGTCCGTCAGCTCGGTGCCGCCCTTCTCCCGGGACGGATAGTCCGCGACCGCCACGACGGCCCCCTGGGCGTCCACGCGGACCTTGGCGGTGGAGGCGAGGAGCTGGGCGGCGGTGGCGTTCTCGGCGCCCGTGACGCACTTGGGCGCGATCTGCCCGGGAGGCCGCTCGCCGGGGTAGGCGTCGGCCTCCCCGTCGCCGAAGTCCACCGCGACCACCACGCGCTTGTGCCCGGACCCGGCCGCGTCCCTGCCGCACACCGCCTGGAACGACGGCAGGTCCCCGCCGGGAGACTCGCCCCTCGCCCCGTCCGGGGCCACGGAGAAGCGCCACCCGATGACCGAGCCGTCCGGCGGGGCGGCGTCGGCCGTCACGGCCAGCCAGGCCGTCCCGTCGCTCTGCCACGCGCTCCACGTACGCGGGACCCCAGGGTCGGCCGGAGCGTCGGCCAGAGCGGAGGAGGGGAGTGAGAGTAAGGCGGCCGCCCCGAGGGCGACCCCGGCCGCAACACGATACGCGCGCAGCATCGATTGACCTCCAAGCTCGGGAGTAGGGTTCCAGTGCCTGCGGAGGGTGCGCCGGCGAACCCGCGGAAAAGGAGCGTATGGCATGACATGGCGGTGGCGTTATGAAAATGCAAATGGTGGTGAGGTAACGGATCGCCCTTTGCCGCGAGAAGTTTTTCCGAGCCAGGCCGACGCGGAGTCCTGGCTCGGCGAGAACTGGCGTGACCTGCTCGAATCGGGAGTTGAGCAGGTGGCCTTGCTCGAAGAGGACCGCGTGGAGTACACGGGATTGTCATTGCGCCAGGAGTGATCTGAGGTGAATGAAAAGCCCCTTGAGCGCCATTGTGGCTCAAGGGGCTTTTTCTGGGGTGGGGGACGGGTTACGGGCGGGTGCTCGGGCTCTGCGTCTTGGCCGGGTCGCGCTCCACGACCGGGCCCAGCACGTCGTCGATCCGCTTGAGCACGTCGGCGTCCAGCTTCACGCCCGCGGCCTTGACGTTGTCACGCACCTGCTCGGGGCGGCTGGCCCCGACGATGGCGCTGGAGACGTTCGGGTTCTGCAGCACCCAGGCGACGGCCAGCTGCGCCATGCTCAGCCCGAGGTCGGCGGCGATCGGCTTGAGCTCCTGGACGCGGGTCAGCACGTCGTCGTTCATGAAGCGGGCGATCATGGCGCTGCCGCTGTTGTCGGTCGCCCGGGAACCCTCCGGCGGCTGCTGCCCGGGCAGGTACTTGCCCGTGAGCACGCCCTGGCCGATGGGCGACCAGACGATCTGGCCGATGCCCTCCTTCTCGCTCAGCGGCACGATCTCGCCCTCGATGACCCGCCACAGCATCGAGTACTGGGGCTGGTTCGAGACGATCCGGTCGAAGCCCATCTCGTCGGCGATCTTCAGGGCCTGGGCGATCTGGTCGGCGTTCCACTCGCTGACGCCGACGTAGAGGACCTTGCCCTGGCGTACGAGGTCGTCGAACGTCTTGAGCGTCTCCTCCAGCGGCGTCTCGTAGTCGAACCGGTGCGCCTGGTACAGGTCGACGTAGTCGGTCTGCAGGCGGCGCAGCGAGCCGTTGATGGACTCGGTGATGTGCTTGCGTGACAGGCCGCGGTCGTTCTGGCCGGGGCCGGTCGGCCAGTAGACCTTGGTGAAGATCTCCAGCGACTCCCTTCGCACGCCCTTCAGCGCGCGGCCGAGCACCTCCTCGGCCTTCGTCGCCGCGTAGACGTCTGCGGTGTCGAACGTGGTGATGCCCTCGTCGAGCGCCGCCTGCACGCACTGCTTGGCGGCGTCCTCCTCGACCTGGGAGCCGTGGGTGAGCCAGTTTCCGTAGCTGATCTCGCTGACTTTGAGACCACTACGACCGAGGTGTCGGAATTCCATGCATCCGACCTTAATCCCGGTCCATGGGGTGATTGGTTTCGGGATAGGGTGCGCGACGTGCTGAAGCTCCTACGGCTGGCGCTGACTGCGGCCATCGTGACCGCGATCGCGGTACGGCTGCGCCGTCGCGCCCGGATGCCCGGCAAGCCGCCCGCGCCCCCGGCCCCGAAGGCGGCCGGACGTACGCGGATGGGCCCGGTGTGGGGCGCCATCGCGGGAGTCGTGGTGCTGACGCTGGCCGCCGCCCTCATCCCCACGGGGCCGCAGGCGCTGTCCGAGCTGCGGGCGGCCCTCTACCAGGCCGAGCAGTCGGCCATGACGGTGGCGATGGACGCCCGCGGAAAGAGCCCGGCGCCCGTCACGCCCACGCCGGGGCCCGCCATGCCCACGTCCGCCATGCCCACGTCCGCGTCCGTCACGCCGGCACCGACGCCCCTCGGGCCCACGTCCGCGCCCGTCATGCCGACCCCGACCCCCCTCGCGACCACGCCGGCCACGACGGCCTCGGCGTCGCCCCCGGGCATCCCGGCCGCGTGCATGCTGAGCGGCCCGGCGACGGTACGCCCGATCAGCCCGCGCGTGCGGGCGGCGGTGAACCGGCAGTGGCGGCGCATCGAGCGCTGGCTGCGGGAGAACGCGCCCCGGACGTACGCCTCGCTGGGCGCCCCCGGCAGGGCCGGCACCATCGCGCTCGCCGAGGCCCAGACCGGCCTGGAGCTCCCCGACGACCTGAGGGCCTCGCTGCTGCGCCACAACGGCATGTCCGGCCCGCCCGCGGCCCGCTTCAGCTTCGGCGGGGAGCAGGTGCGCGGCGTGCGCGAGATCCGCGACCAGTGGCGGGAGAGCTGCGCCCTGCGGGTGGGCAGGGGCGACCCGATCGGCCGGCTGGTCCGCGTCGGCACCATGATCGAGGTCGACGCGGACAGCGGCCACGTGGTGGCGTCGATGGTGGGGCCGGAACCGATCTGGCCCTCGTACCACGCGATGCTGCGCGACCTGGCGGACGCGCTGGAGAAGGGCCGCCCCGTGTTCGGGGCGCGGGCCACGGTCAAGGGCGGCCTGCTCCGCTGGTCCGACGCGCGGTGAGCGAGCCGTTCCCGGAGACCCGGGGACGGCTACTTCTTGGGCACCGGCTTGCCGCCCGGCAGCACCATGGGCGGCGGGAAGCGCAGTTTGCGGATCTGCAGCGCCCGCATCGCGGCGTAGAAGCCCACGCCGCGGGTGCTCTCCTGGGGCAGCTTCTCCGCCACCAGGCGCTTGACCTTCCACGCCACGTAGACGGAGGTGAACAGCACGCCGATCATCATGATCGGCCAGCCGATGGTGACCGTGTATCCCAGCACCGCGGTGCGGATCGACATGGGCCACGGGATCCACGTCGCCAGCAGGATCAGTAGCGAGAACGGCAGGAAATACTGGCTCGGCAGCCGCCGCGAATCGACCCACTCACGCGCGAACTTGCGCGCCGGGCCCTTGTCGCGGGCAGGAAAATACCGCTCGTCACCTGCGAGCATGCCCTGACGGGCCCTGTCGCGCTCGGCGGCCTGCTTGGCCCGCATCTGCCGATAGGCCTCTTTACGGTCTTTCGGCGCATGGACCGGCTGGCGCCGTTTGCTCTCCTGATCACGGCGCTTGGGAGTGGGACGACCTTTACCCTGGGGCTTAGGATCGTCATCGGGGACGGGGGTGTCGTCCACGGAGGTTTGGGAACGGCGTCGCAACACGACGTCAACCCTACCTGGACTGCAACTTAGTGACGCCCTCGTGCGTTATGCGTAGGGTAATCCCAAGGCGGCTGCGCTGCATTGGGTGAACACCAGCACGACCTAGAAGGGGACGGCCGACGCGCATGAGCGTGATGAAGAGACTTTCGATGATCTTCAAGTCCAAGGCCAACAAGGCCTTGGACAAGATGGAGGATCCGCGCGAGACCCTTGACTACTCCTATCAGCGGCAGCTGGAGCTGCTGCAGAAGGTGCGCCGGGGTGTGGCCGACGTCGCCACGTCGCGTAAGCGGGTCGAGCTCCAGATAACCGGCCTCGAGAAGCAGGCCCAGCGCTACGAGGAGCAGGGCCGCAAGGCGCTGTCCGTCGGGCGCGAGGACCTCGCCCGCGAGGCGCTGCAGCGTCGCTCCAATCTGCAGACGCAGATGGCCGACCTGAAGGTGCAGCACGACAACCTGCAGGCCGAGGAGGAGAAGCTCACCACGGCTTCCCAGCGGCTGCAGGCCAAGGTCGACGCCTTCCGTACGAAGAAGGAGACGATCAAGGCCACCTACACCGCCGCCGAGGCGCAGACCCGGATCAACGAGGCCTTCTCCGGCATCTCCGAGGAGATGGGCGACGTCGGCCTGGCGATCCAGCGCGCCGAGGACAAGACGGCGCAGATGCAGGCCCGCGCGGGGGCGATCGACGAGCTGCTGGCCAGCGGCGCGCTCGACGACTACACCGGCGCCCGCGGCGACGACATCCAGGCCGAGCTCGACCGCATGGGCGGCGGCATGGACGTCGAGCTGGAGCTGGCCAGGATGAAGGCCGAGCTGGGCCAGGGCCCCGCGCCCAAGAGCGCCATCGAGCAGGGCCAGCCGCAGCAGCAGGCCCAGCCCCAGGCGCAGCCGCAGCAGCACGGCGGGACCCAG
Source organism: Nonomuraea jabiensis (assembly GCF_014204795.1). Lineage (GTDB taxonomy): Bacteria > Actinomycetota > Actinomycetes > Streptosporangiales > Streptosporangiaceae > Nonomuraea > Nonomuraea jabiensis. The sequence continues at coordinate 6,825,566 of NZ_JACHMB010000001.1, forward strand.
CAGCTCCGTCAGCCCGGGGAGCCGGCATGATTGTCAGGATCATGGGCGAGGGCCAGGTACAGATCTCCGCCGACGACATCGCGGTGCTCAACGAGCTCGACACCGAGCTCGAGGCGGCCATCGAGGTCGGCGACGAGCCGATCTTCCGTACGAAGCTGCACGCGTTGCTCGACAAGGTGCGCCAGGTGGGCAAGGCGCTTCCCGACGACAGCCTTGAGCCGTCAGAGCTGATCCTTCCCCCCGCGGACGCCTCGATCGAGGAGGTCCGGGAGATGCTGGGCGACCAGGGCCTCATCCCGGGCTGAGCCGTGAGTACGCGGTTCGCGTCCGACCGTGGGCTGACCACGCGCATGGTCGTGACGATGTTCCTGCTCGGGCTGCTCTATGTCGTGTTCATCGGCGTCCTGATCGCCCTGGGCGTACAGGCGCTGACCGTGCTGGTGATAGCCGGGGGCCTGCTGTTCGTGCAGTACTTCCTGTCCGACCGGATCGCGCTGTTCGCGATGCACGGGCGGGAGGTCACGCCACAGGAGGCCCCCGAGCTGCACGGCCTGATCGACCGGCTGTGCGCGCTCGCCGACATGCCCAAGCCGAGAGTGGCGATCGCCGATTCCGACGTCCCCAACGCGTTCGCCACCGGCCGCAACCAGAACAACGCCGTCGTCTGCGTGACGACCGGCATCCTGCGCCGCCTGGAGCCCCAGGAGCTCGAAGGGGTTCTCTCGCACGAGTTGTCGCACGTCGCCCACCGTGACGTCGCCGTCATGACGATCGCCTCGTTCCTGGGCATCGTGGCGGGGCTCATGACCAGGTTCGCCCTCTACGCGGGGCTGGGCGGCCGCCGCAACGGCAACCAGGGCGGGGTGCCCGTCGGCCTGATCATCCTGCTCGTCTCCGTCGTCGTGTACGCGATCAGCTTCCTGCTCACCCGCGCCCTGTCGCGCTACCGCGAGCTGTCGGCCGACCGCGCCGGCGCCCTGCTCACCCAGCGCCCCTCGGCCCTGGCGAGCGCGCTGGTCAAGATCAGCGGTGACATGGCCAGGATCCCAACCCAGGACCTGCGCGAGGCGGCGCCGTTCAACGCCTTCTACTTCGCCCCGGCGGCTGCCCCGGGCCAGGCGCTGGCCAACCTGTTCTCCACCCACCCGCCGCTCGACCGGCGGCTGGCGCAGCTGACGGACATCTCCCGGCAGCTCGGAAGGGGCTGATCCCGGCATGGGCTGGCTGGACGCCCTGCTCGGCCGGTCGAAGCCGGTCAAGCCCAACCTCGACGCGCTGTTCGCGCTGCCGTCGGCGGCCGTGACGCTGCAGGCCGCGACCGGGCTCGTGCCCACGGGCCTCGGCTCGGTGGCCTTCAGGGCCGCGGAGGGCGGCGCCTTCGCCACGCTGGAACGCGACGTCAAGGAGCTGCTCGGCGAGCGCGTCGAGGAGTCGCGCGACTCCTACGGCTACACCTGGCTCCTGGTGCGCCGCTCGCCCGACGCGCTCGGCGACCTGGTCACCGAGCTGCACGCCGTCAACTCGTCGCTGGAGTCGGCCGGGTTCGGGCCGTCCCTGCTGTGCTCGCTGGCGTCGTTCCGATCCGAGGGCGACGGCCGCCGGGTGGCCGTGGTGTACCTCTACAAACGCGGGACCTTCTACCCGTTCGCCCCGCTCGACGCTCAGCGGCGGGACAACGCGCTCGAACTGCAGGTCCGGGGCGCCCTCGAGGGCGAGCTGCCGCTGGAGAAGGATCTCGGCCGATGGTTCCCGGTCTGGGGCGCGCCCGGCCTCTGACCGGACACCCTGAGTGATCTAATGATCACGTGGAGCGAAGATTGTACGTCCTCGCGGCTTCCGCGTTCATCGTGGCGGCCGTGCTGGGCAGTGCGTGGATCACCGGCCAGTTCACCACGCCGGAGGTCGACAGGACCGACGGGTACGTCAGCGAGCTGGCCGCCCGCGACCAGCCGTGGACGCGGCTGTTCCGCACCAGCGACGCGCTGGCGGGGCTGGCCTGCGCGGCCGGGGTGGCGCTGGTGCCGAGGGTGGCGCGCGAGTGGCAGGCCTGGCTGGCGCTGGCGGCGTTCGGGCTGTTCACGTTCGCGGCGGGGCTGTTCCCGCTGGACTGCGCCACGCTGAGCGACCCGTACTGCGGGCGGCGGGTCGTGTCGTCGGCGCATCACGTGCACCAGCTGGCCGGCGCGCTGTCCACGGGCGCCCTGCTGGCCGCGATGGTGCTGCTCAGCGCGCGCTGGCGGTCGTGGGTGTCGTGGCTGTTCACGTGGCTGGGGCTGGCGGCCACGCTGCTCACCGCCGCCGCGCTCGCCGACCGGCACGGGGTGGGGCTCGCCCACCGGGCGCAGCTCACGCTGTTCGCGGTCTGGCTGGTGTACGTGGCCGTCCACCTGCTCATCACCGACGACCCGCCCGTCCCGCCGATCATGGCGGAGGCGGTCGATCACGAAGGCGGATTCGCCGGGCCGCACGTGGTCGAGCAGGGCGCCGGGCCCGTCGTGCTGATCACGGCCGAGCTCGGGGGCGCCTGGTTCCACTGGGGCGCGGTGGCCGGGCTGCTGGCCGGCACCCGTCACGTCATCCGCTTCGACCGCTGCGGCCTCGGCCTCAGCCCGCACGCGACCGCCCCGCCCACCCTGTACACCGAGGTGGCCCGCCTGGCCGCGCTGGCGCCGTCCCATCCCGAGCAGGTGACCGTCGTCGCCCACGGCGTGGCCTGCTGGCACGCGGAGGCGTTCGCCAGGCTGCACCCGCTGCGCGTGGCCAAGCTCGTCCTGGTGGATCCGGCCCCGGTCACGGAGCGCACGCCGTCCGCGCCGGCCAGGAGCGCCGGCCGGTGGCTGCCCGCCCTGGGCGGCACGTGGGGCGCGACCGCCGTGGCCCGCCTGGCCGGGCCCGCCGCCCACCGGCTGCTCGTCGGCGTGCCCGACCCGTACGGCGTCTACCGCACGGGCAAGGTGCTCGCCGCGGCGGCGGGGGAGTGGCTGGCCCGCCGCGACATGGCCGCCGACCTGCTGCGGCTGCGGGAGGAGATGCCGTTCCCCGGCGTGCCGGTCACCGTGATCAGCGCCGGCGGGCCGGACCTGGGCCACGCGCGGCTGGCCGGGGCCCTGTCGGCCACGCTCGTACGCCTGCCGGAATGCGGCCACCAGATCCAGCTCCAGGACCCCGGGGCGGTCGCGGAGGCCGTCCTGAGCGCGCCGGGCACCGGCCGACCCGGATGAGGTCGGCCCGGATGAGGTCGGCCCGGATGAGGCCGGCCCGGATGAGGCCGGCCCGGATGGGGCCGGGCGGGATGGGGCCGGGCGTTCTAGGATCGACGCGGGACCCGTTCGAGGGGAGCAGGCGTGGACATCACCGTCGTCGGCGAGGGCGCCGTCCTGGCCGCACCCGACATCCTCCGGCTGCACGCGGGCGTCGAGGTCCGCCGGGCCTCCGCCGCGGAGTCCTTCACCGCCGTCCGGGCCGCCGCCGCCCGGCTGGCCGAGGCGCTGGCCCGGGAGGGCGTCGCCGCGCAGGACGTGCGCACGGTGGAGCTGTCGCTGGGCCCGGAGTACGAGGTCTACCCGAGGGTGGCCGCCTACCGGGCGGTCCAGGGGGTGGAGGTGATCGTCCGCGACCTGTCCAGGGCCGACCACGTCATCGACACGGTCGCCGGGGTGGGGGAGGAGGCCCGGCTGAACGGCCTGGCGTTCGAGGTGTCGGACCCGTCGGGCGTCCTGAGGCAGGCGCGTACGCGGGCCTTCCGCGACGCCGCCGCCAAGGCCGCCCACTACGCCGAGCTGGCTGGGCGCCCGCTGGGCAGGGTGGTCTCGGTGAGCGAGGACGTCAGGGGCGGCGGCCCTCAGCCCCTCACCCTGGCCGCCGCGGCGGCCGAGACCAGCGCCTCCATCAGCCCCGGCCGCCAGTCCCTCACGGTGACGGTCTGGCTCGGCTACGACTTCGGTTAGACCCGGCTAGACCCGGTGCGCCCCACCCGATGGCGGGGCGCACGGATCTCACATCGGGTTGCGCTTGAGGAAGGCGTGGGCGGCCTCGCCGACGGCCACCGGGTTCATGCTCTGCAGCCCGTGCGTGGCGTTGGGGATGCCGCACCGCTCCGCCTGCGGCAGCCAGTTCATGAGGAAGCGCTGGGCGTCGCGGAACCCCGGCATCACCGACTCGCTGTCGAGGCCCATCACCGCCAGCACCGGCATGTCCGGCTTCCGCGTGACCAGCCGGTCGGCCTCCGACGGCTTGAAGCCCCACTGCGAGATCGCCGGGAAGTCGACGGTGAAGGTCGTGTCGACGCACGCCTCGACGCGGTCCCACACGTCGAGCGGCCCGGTCATCTCCACCGCGGGCAGGAAGCTCGGCCCGCACACCGCCTCCATGTAGAGCTGCGCGGCGCCGAGCTTGTCGCCCGTCTCGTACAGCTTCATCGCGTTCATGAAGGCGTCGACGTTGGCCCTGATCGCGTCCGGCTCCTCACGCGGCAGGTACGGCTCCAGCAGGATCGCGCTGTGCGCCCGCTCCGGGTACGACAGCAGGAACTGGAAGGCGATCACGCCGCCGAACGAGAAGGCCATGATGTGCGCCTTCTCGATGCCCAGGTGGTCGAGCAGCTCGGCGACGTGCTGCGCGCCGCCCTCGATGCTCAGCTCGGGCTTGTCCAGCGTGCTGCCGTTGTAGCCGGCCCGGTAGTAGCTGATGAGCCGGTAGTCCCGCAGCAGCGGCGGGTAGAACCGCATGGGGGTGATGAGGCTGTCGGCGATGCTGGTGCCGTGGATGCACAGCACGGGCTCGCCCTCGCCGAGCACGGTGTACCTGAGCTCGGCGCCGGTCACGGGCGCCCGCAGGTCGTGCTCGACGTTCCATTCGCGCCCGATGTAGAGGGCGTCTCGCATCATGGCTTGCGCTCCAATCCGACCAGCAGGCCGGTCTCGTCGAGGCTGGGCACGAGGTCGAAGACGAGGAACTCCAGGTAGTACCGGCCCCACAGCAGGCTCCAGAGCGGGAACCGCTCGTCGAACTCCTCGCCGCGCTCGCGCGCCAGCCGCGCCTCCAGGTCCCAGATCAACGCGTTGAACTCCTGCGCGGTGAACGGCTGCCCGGCCGCGGCGGCGGCCGCGATGACCTCGTCCTTGGACTTGTCCTTGAGCCGATCGACCAGGTCCGGCCGCTCGGCCAGGCCGCGCAGGAACCCGATGACGTTGGCCTCGCTCATGCGAGCTCCTCGGGGGAGTAGCGGGCGACCACGTGGTCGACCAGGTAGTCGAGGTAGCGCGTGCCCCACATGTGCCGCCACAGGGTGCTGCTCCCGTCGAACGGCTCCTCGTCCTTGTGGATGACGACGTCCGCCTCCAGCCGGCCGATGACCCGCTCGGCGTCGTCCTCGGTGAACGCGAACCCGTCATTGCGGGCGTGGAACAGGACCCGGGGGAGGTCCATGGGGGAGTAGCGGGCCAGCAGGCCGGGATCCGACCGGGCCGCCTCCAGGAACCTGACGAACTCCGCCTCGGCCACGGCTAGCTCTCCAGGGCGTGTCTGATGACGTCGTCGATGGCCTTCACGTCGGGCTCGGCCAGCCCGAACGTGGCCAGATGGCCGTAGACGCTGTCGATCTGGCGGAACGTGGCGCCGGGGATCCACTCGGCGTACTGCCTGAGCTCGTCCGGCGGGAACAGCGCGTCGCCGGTGAAGGCGGCGATCGTGGTCTTCGCCTTGATCCGGCCCAGGACCTCCCGCAGGGACTCGCCCTCGGCCCCCGGCCAGGCGGAGCGGGCCTTGCGGGCCTGGGTGACCACGTCGTTCGGGTCCTGCGGGAGCCAGAAGCCCTCCCAGAAGCCCTCGACGAACGCGTCCACGCTGTCGAAGCCCAGGGTGCGCCAGACGTCGGCGCCGGCGTAATAGAACGTGCGGGGCGGGGCGGTCAGCGCCGAGCCGTGCGCGACCCGCGCCAGGCCGCCGCTGACGCTCGCCGCGGACGTGTAGGCGCCCCCGGCGTAGTTGGGGTCCGCGGTGATGGGCTCCTCCACCACGGTCTTCAGCCAGAGCTTGGTCCACGGTGGCGGGGTGGGCGCCCCGGCGATGGGGGCGATGCCGCGCACGAGGTCGCCGAAGCGCAGCGCCCACTCGTACACCTGGATCGCGCCGATCGACCAGCCGAGCGCCAGCCGGATCTCGCGCACGCCGAAGACCTCCTCCAGCAGCCTCTGCTGGGCGATGACGTCGTCGGCGACGGTGACGGCGGGGAAGGGCCGCGACGGGGTGTTGCTCGGCGCGGAGGACGGCGGGAGGCCGAAGTGGCCGGGCAGCACGATGAAGTGGGTGCGGGGATCGAGCGCGCGGTTCTCGCCGATCCAGCCGTTGAGCACCTCGGCGGGAGCGCCGAGGAAGGTCGGGAAGACGACCACGTTGTCCCTGGCCTGGTTGAGCTCACCGAAGGTCTGGTACGCCAGCCGGGCGCCGGGCAGCGTGTCGCCTGAGGTGAGCGGGAAGTCGCCGAGCTCGAAGGTGTTCATTCCTGGCTCCAAACGTCGTCACGCGTCGAACCGCAGAATCGTCTTGATGTTCTTGCCGGACCTGAAGTCGTCCGCCGCGGCCTGGATGTCGGCGAAGTCGTACTCCCTGATGAGCGGCTGCACGGGCAGCCGGCCGCCGCGGATCAGCCGCGCCAGCAGCGGGATGAGCCGGTCCGGGTCGCTGTCGCCCTCGCAGACGCCCAGGATCCGCCGCCCCGGCAGCAGCCGGTGCACGTCGACCGAGACCTCCACCCCGTACGGCGGGGCGCCCACGACGGCCACCGCGCCGCGCGGGGCGAGCGCCTCGATGCCGGCGCGCAGCACGTCGGGGTTGCCCACCGCCTCGACCACGTAGTCGACGCCGGCGCCGCCGGTGATCTTCCGCAGCTCGGCGGCCAGGTCGAGGCCGGTCGAGTCGACGGTGTGGGTGGCGCCGATCTTGGCGGCCAGTTCGAGCTGCGCCGCCTGCCGGCCCACGGCGATGATCTGGCTGACCGGGGTGAGCGCCGCCCCCATGACGGCGGCCAGGCCCACCGCGCCCGTGCCGATCACCGCGATGGACGTGCCGGGCTCGGGGCGCAGCGTGTTCCACACCGCGCCGGTGCCGGTCTGGACGCTGCAGGCCAGCGGGGCCAGCAGCTCGAACGGCAGGTCCGGGTCGACCTTGACGACGCTGCGCTCGTCGGCGACGGAGTGGCGGGCGAACGACGACTGGCCGAAGAACCGGCCGCCGAGCGCGACCCCGCCCCTGCTGATCGGCGAGCTGCCGTCGGCCCGCTTGCCGCCGATGAGGTTCTGCGGGATCCAGGTGGTGCAGTAGGCGGGGTGGCCGATGCGGCAGGAGGCGCAGCTCCCGCACGAGGTGAAGGTGAGCACGACGTGGTCGCCCGGCTTGACCTTGGTCACGCCCGGGCCCGTCTCCTCCACGACGCCGGCGCCCTCGTGCCCGAGCACGCCCGGCAGCGGGAACGGGATGTGCCCCGCCGCCACCGTGAGGTCGGTGTGGCAGATGCCGGCGGCCTTCATCCGGACGAGGATCTCGCCCTGGCGGGGGGCGTCCAGCTCGACGTCCCGGAGGGTGAACGCCGCTCCCGGCGATTCGACGACTGCGGCTTGGGTGGTGGTCACGAGGGTCTCCGATCGTCGGGGGTGAGGGTGTACGAGCTCGTGACGTGGGTCCACTCCGCCGGCCCCCACTCCGCGCCATCCCCGACCTGGGGCGGAGCTCCGACCACGCGGACCACGTAGTAGTCGAGCAGGCCGGGGGCGCGGCGCGTCCAGATCGAGCCGGCCTCGTCGTGGTGGCGCTGGCCGAAGTAGAGCCGGTCCTCGTCCCGGCCGTGCGAGCGGGCCAGGCCGAGCAGGTCGTACTCCCGCGGGCACTCGTCCACGCCCGGCAGGTCCAGGATCGAGCAGCCGCCGTGAGAGACGTCCTGCCACTCGCCGGGCCGCCAGTCGCCATTGCCCGCCTTCACCTCGTCGGCGCCGGCGACGAGCCCTGTGTCGAACAGGCGCAGGCAGACCTTGGTCCGGGAGAAATCGGCGTCGCGCGCGCCGGGCGTGCGTTCGCTGGGACCGAGGAGCTCGAACATGCCCGTGATGATGAGCTCGAAGAGCCGGCTGTCGCAGCCGGGGTCCTTGTAGGCATTGAAATGAATGGCCCAGAAAGGACTGTGCAGCCAGAAGTCGTCCACCCCGAATATTCCCGGGAATACTTCGGCGGCGACCGGGCTGCGCCATCGGCCGGAGAGTTCCGCGACCGTGAATTCGGCGCTGGTTTCCATCACACCTCGCATGAGTCAATTCTTTTTCCGGCGGCCCGGCCGGCGTCAAAGAGCCGGGGCGTACATTGGCAAGTCGGCCGGGCCGCGCGAGGTAATTCGTGAAGTCCTACGACGGGAGCAGCGCCGGTGGCACGTGCGCGCGCACCCGCTCGGCCAGCTCGGCCGCCCGGACCCCGGCCGCCGCGGCGACCGCGGACGCCGGCCCGCCGGCCTTCTCGGCGGCCCTGCAGCGCTCCACGAGCACCCGCATGCGCTCGTGCAGCAGCGCCCACGAGGGTTCGCGCCAGGGCACGAAGTTGCTCATGGCGTAGTACATCTCGAACGCGAAACCCGCCGTGCGGCCGGGATTCTCCGGGCCGACGGGCAGTGTGGTCATGGCGGTGGCCAGCGGCCGCAGCACGTCGGCCATCATGCTGATCGACGTGCCGACGAGCAGGCCCAGCTGCTCCTCGCTCTCGTCGGTGTGCGTGAAGAACCTGGTCAGCAGGTGCAGCACCAGCTCGTAGGCCACCGCCGCCAGCTCGGCCGTCCGGCGGGTGCCGGGGTCGGTGATGAGCGGCTGGGGATCGGCGATGTCGTAGGGCTGCCTGAGGTAGGCGGCGAGCGCCGGTCGCGCCGGGTCGAAGCCCGGGTCGCGCGCCCGCAGCTCCTCGTACTCCCGCCACACCGCGAGGAAGCGCCCGTAGTGGGCCTGCTCCCAGGAGCCGCGCGCGCCCTCGCCCTGCTCGATGATGAGATCGACCGCCGTGAACGCGGACTTCAGGTCCGTGACCGCGACGAGCTGGGGCCAGCGGAACAGCTCCGGCGTGGCCTGGGCGCGCGGGGACCCGACGAACACGGCGCGCTCCCCGAGCTGGGCGCAGAGCGCCCGCAGCCCCTCCTCGATCCCGCGGTACAGGTGGCCGATCGTCGCGTACTCCTGGCCCCTGGGCATGAGGTCGGCGGGGTCGAGCCGGGCGCGGGCGGGCGGCACCGGCCGGAACTCCTCGGCGTCCTGCAGCTGCATGCCCTCGGGGCGTTCCAGATACAGGAAGTGGCGCAACGCCTGCTCGCCGAAGGGCAGCAGGTCGAGCTGGATGCCCGACGGGAAGTATCCCGAGCGCTGCGGGAAGTTCGGGCGGGTGAAGGTCGGGGCCGCGCCGATGGCGGCCAGCAGGTTGGACACCAGCGCCAGGTGGAGCATCTCCTCGACCGCGATGGAGTGCAGGACCTTGCGCCAGCCGGCGACCGCGTTCGCCTGCTCGGCCGTCAGGCCGTCCTCCGTCCCGCTCTTGAGGCTGGCCTCGGCGAAGAGGTACTGGCTCAGGATCATGTGTTCCAGCTGTGAGGCCTCGTTGAGCAGCCACCACAGGTGCTCCCGGTTCGCTATGACGATCGGGGGCTCGGACATGCGGGATCCTCCTCAGCTGGGGGTGAGTACGGCGCGGTAGCGCACCTGGCCTGCCTCCACCCGCTTGAGCACCTCGTTGATCTCGGCGAACGGGTAGGTCTCCACGCGCGGCCTGACCTTGCCCGCCGCCATCAGCGTGAGCACCTCGACGAGGTCGGAGCGGTTGTTGTGGGTGCTGCCCTTGATGGAGCACTGCTTGAACAGCAGCGTCGTCATGTCGTCGATCTGCAGCGGGCCGGTGACGCCCATCGTGACCAGCCGCCCGCCGTAGCGCAGGCCGGACAGCACGCGCGCGACGAGGTCCGCCGAGGTGGTGGTGGCCAGGATGATGTCGGCGCCGCCGGCGTCGGCCAGCGCCTTGCCGGGGTCGTCGCCGACCACGACGCCCTCGGCGGCGCCCAGTTCCTTGGCGTACTCCGCCTTGTCGGGCGAGGTGGTGAGCACGACCGTCTCCAGGCCGATGGCGGCGGCCAGCTGCACAGCCATGTGCCCGAGCCCGCCGACGCCCAGCACGCAGACGCGCTCGCCGGGCCGGGGGTCGGCGTTGCGCAGGCCGCTCATCGAGGTGAAGCCGGCGCAGAAGGCCACCGCCGCGTCGGTGTAGTCCAGGCCGTCGGGCAGCAGCGTGCACCCCGACTCCCAGGCCACCATCAGGTCGGCGTAGCCGCCGCCCATGTCCATCCAGGTCGTGGTGTGCTCACAGGCCACCGGATGCCAGCTCTGGCACTGCAGGCAGCGCCCCTCGCCGCGCTGCAACCACGAGACGCCCACCCGGTCGCCCACCCGCAGGGTGGTGGCGCCGGGGCCGAGCGCCACGACCTCGCCCACCGGCTCGTGCCCCGGCACGATCGGCAGCCGCACCGGCCAGTGGCCGCGGTGGACCAGCACGTCGCTGAAGCACATGCCGCACGCGTGAATGCGTACGACGACCTGGCCGGGCCCGGGCTCGGGATCGGCGAGGTCCTGGAACTCCCATGCGGAGTTGAGTTGCGTGATGACGGCTGCGCGCACGGTCTCCTCCTTTGCGAGACACGCCAGGGAGGCCCACGATAAATATCCGGCCCGTGCCGGCGGCACCCTGACTTAACGGAAACCACGGCGCTTTTGTCAGCCGCGGACCTGACGAAATCACGGCGTTCGGCGGCCGAAACCGGCCATATTCCCGGCGCGAATGGTACGAATAAGTCACCGCCCGCTGTCCTTGGAGGTTGCCATGCCTTCTGTCGCCGCCATCGCACTGGCCGGCGGCCGTGGCCTCCGCGCCCGCCCGCTCACCCTCGAAGGTTCCGGTCACATAAGGAGCAAGGCCGCCGTCCCTTTTCTCGGGCGGCCGGTCATCGAATGGCTCGTCGCGGCCCTGCGCGACCAGGGAATAACGAGTTTCCACGTGGCGGCCAACGGCCGGGAGAATCGTTATCAGGTCAAGGAGGCGCTGGGGTACGGCGAGCGGCTCGGGGTCTCGGTGCGCTATTCGCGGCCGCGTACGGACCGGTTCAACACCGGCTCCGGGCAGGCGACGCTCAGCGTGATCGAGGAGCACGGCCTGCTCGGCCACGCCCTGGTGCTCCCGACCGACTCCCTGTTCGAGTTCGACCTGGCGGCGCTGGCGCGTGACCACCTGGCGAGCGGGGCGGTGGTGACCGTCGGCCTGGTCCATCGGACGGCGGCGGAGGTGGCGGGCACGTACGGGCTGGTGCTCACGGACGGCGCCGGCCGGATCCAGCGGTTCATCGAGAAACCGCCCGTGGAGACCATCGCGGCGGTGGCCGCCGACCTGGCCAGGGTGCCCATCAACGCCGGGCTGTACCTGGTGGACTGCGCCAGGCTGCGCGCTCTGGGCGCCACCGACGAGCTGGCGGCGCTGGCCCGGCGGGGGCTCGACTGGGGCGGCGACCTGCTGCCGTGGCTGGTGTCGCGCGGCCACCGGGTCATGTGCTCGCCCCTGGCCAAGGTGGGCGACCTGGGCAACCCCCGCGACTACCTGCTCACCATGGCCGAGGCCCTGGCCGGCGGCTACCCGAGCCTGCGGCTCCCGGAAGGGCCCGTGATCCACTCCTCCTCGCTGGCGCGCCGCGACGAGGTCAGCGGGCTGACGCTGGCCGAGAAGCTGGCCGCCGGGCTCGTCCACGTGGGCCCCGGCGCGTGGATCGGCCGGGACGTCGAGATCGGCCCCGGCGTCGTGCTGCGCGACTCGTACGTCGGCGACGAGGCGGACCTGCACCCGTGGTGCCGCCTGGAACGGGTGGCCTGCCTGGACGGCGCGATCATCGGGCCGGGCGCCCGGCTCAGCGACGCGTACGTGGGCGTGATGGCGAGGGTGGACTCGTCGCTGGAGCGCCCGGCCGTCATCGGCGGCTTCACCGCGCTCGGCCACGAGGTACGCGTCGCCGAGGGCGCCGGTCTCAGCGGCGTCATCGCCTATCCGGGGCAGACCGTGACAGGGGCCGGGCACTGCGGAGAGCGTCAGTCGCCGACGTCGTCCGGCTCCTCGACCCGGTCGTAGCGGAGCCGGGTCTCGATGGCGTAGGCGTGCGGCGCGTACCCGGTGCGCAGGTCCTGGAAGACGGTCCACGCCTGCGCCGGGTCGCGCTCGGCCGGCAGCCCCGCCTCGTGGGCCAGCAGCAGCGTGTCGGAGAAGTTGCGCTCCTCCCGCCCCTGCAGGCTGACCGGGATGGGCGGCAGCGTGATGCACAGCCCGCGGGTCAGCCGGTGCATGCAGCGCGTCCCCGTCGCGAGCAGGGCCTTCGTGTGCGCCGGAGCCCAGCTCGGCGCGAGCGCCTCGATGAGCGCGGCCACGTCCAGGACGATGACCGCGGCCTTGAGCCAGTCGAGGTCGCCGGCGGGGCGGCGGAACGTGAGCGCCGGATGGGCGAGGTGGGAGTGCTCCACCTCGGCCATCCACCCCGTCCACTCGGCGAACATGGTGTCGAGGTGGTCGCGCGAGCCGGTCTTGAGGTAGGACGCGAGCATGGTGTCGGCGTCGCGCGGGTTGCACACGCTGCCGGCCAGCCTGGCCACCAGCCGCTCCCGCCGGGCGTAGGCGGCCAGGAAGTGCACCAGGTACGCCGTGATGGCCGCCACCATCAGCAGCCTGGAGGCCCACTCGGCCTCCCGCAGCGGCGTGCCCTCCAGCAGCGCGAACCCGGCCGAGGACACCCCGAGCCAGATCGCGGCCACCGTGACGACGGCCAGCGGCCCGCACAGGTCGAGCAGCGGCTCCCGCAGGGCGGGCGGGACCCGGCCGGCCACCGCGAGGATGGGGCCGGCCAAGGCCCGCAGGACGCCGCGGACCAGCCGGCCCGGCCTGCCACGGGGGGTGAACACGGTCAGCACGACGCTCAGCCACACCGCCGCCACGAGCGCGGCGCCGGCCAGCGTTCCCAACACGGCTGTCACCATGCCCGTATCCTTCCGGGTCTTGACTGGAATGCCCAAGAATCAGTTAGTGCTAGCAGTCGGAATGCCACCTTGAAAAGAGCCGAGACGAGGCTCCGGACGACCCGGAACCCCGTCTCGGCAGCGGCGGCCTCGCCTCACACGGTGGCCGCCGAGCGTAATTCGGTGGTGAGGTCGAGCAGCGTGCCCGGGCCGAGCAGGCTGCGGACCGGCACCTCCACGCCCAGCTCCCGCCGCACCCGCTCGCGGAACCTGGTCGCCAGCACGGAGTCCAGCCCCAGCAGGGTGAGCGGCACGTCCATCCCGATCTCGTCCCCGGGCACCGCGAGGACCTGGGACGCCAGGTCGGTCACCACGGCGGTCAGCTCCGTCTCCGAGAGGGCGGCCAGATCCGGGCGTGCGGGCCGGGCCGACTCGTGGGCCGGCTCGCGGGCGGGCTCGGGCGGAACGGGGGACGTGGCCGAGCCGGGCCAGAACCGCCGCCGCTGCCAGGGGTAGCCGGGCAGCCGGACGTACTCGCCCCCGGGGTGGACGCGGTCCCAGCGGGGATGGCAGCCCAGCACGTACGCCCGGCCGAGCGCGGCGCCGAGGGCGGCCGCGTCCGGCACGTCCTTGCGCAGGCAGGGCACCACGCTCGCGTTCGCGCCCGCCGCCTCGACCTCCTCCTCCAGCGCCGTCTGCAGCACCGGATGCGGGCTCATCTCGATGAACACGGTGGGCCGGGCGTCGGCGAGCGCGGCCTGGCAGGCGGCGGCGAAGCGCACGGGCAGCCGCAGGTTCTCGAACCAGTAACCGGCGTCCAGCTCCGGGCCGTCGACGACCCGGTCCCGGGCGCTGGAGTGGATGGGCACGGCGCAGGGACCGGGCCTGACGCCCGACAGCGCCTCCAGCAGCGCCTCGCGCACCGGCTCCACCTGCGGCGCGTGGGAGGCGTAGTCCACGTCCACCTGACGGCAGAAGACGCCGTCGCGGCGCAGCGGCTCGACGACCCGCTCCAGCCACTCCGGGTCGCCGGACAGGACCGTGGAGTGGCGGCTGTTGACCACCCCCACGCTCACCTGGCCGGAGCGTTCGCCGACGGCCTGCGCGATCGCCCGCCGGGCCGCCTCCTCGCCGAGCGCCACGGCCCACATGGCGCCGGGCGTGCGCAGCTCGCGCAGCAGCCGGCTCCTCCTGGCGACCACGGCCGCGCCGTCGGCCACGCTCAGCGCGCCCGCGGTGACCGCCGCGGCGATCTCGCCCATGCTGTGGCCGATGAGCAGATCGGGCTCGACGCCCCACTCGCGCCACACGGCGGCCAGCGCCACCTGCATCGCCCAGAGGGTCGGCTGCACTTCGTCCACGCGCGACAACCGCTCGCCGCGCAGCAGCGCGTCCACGGGGGACCAGCCGAGCTCGGCGTCCACCGCCCGCGCGCACTCGTGCAGGCGCAGGGCGAAGGCCGGCTCGGCGGCCAGCAACCGCCTGCCCATGCCGGCCCACTGGCCGCCCTGGCCGGGGAAGACGAAGACCACCTTCGGCCGCCTGGCCGCGCGGCGCTCGCCCGCGTGCACCGACCGCCCGTCACCCCGCCCGGTCGCGCGGAACTCCCGCAGGGACGCCGCCAGCGAGCGCGCGTCGTCGCCGACCGCGGCCAGCCGGTACTCGTGGTGCGAGCGCCGGGCGCCCGCGCTGAAGCACACGTCGTGCAGGCCCGGGCCCGCGCCTTCGCCCACCCCGTCGAGCAGGTCGGCGTACGCGCCCGCGAGCTCGTCCAGCGCCCTCGGGTCCCGCGCCGACAGGGGCAGGACGTAGCTGGGCCGGGTCTGGCCGCGCCGGGGCCGCGCCGCCTGCGGGGCCTCGGAGAGCACGAGGTGGACGTTGGTCCCCGACATGCCGAAGGAGTTGACGCCCGCCAGGGCCGGCGTCCCCCGCTCCGGCCAGTCCTGGGTGAGCAGCGCGAGCTCGACGGCCGCGGCCGGGTCCCGCAGGACGGCGTGCGGCTCCACCACGTGCAGCGTCGCAGGGATGGTCCGGTGCCGCAGCGCCAGGGCCGTCTTGAGCAGCCCCGCCATCCCCGAGGTGAACTCGGTGTGGCCGATGTTGGACTTGAGCGACCCGATCAGGCAGCGCCGCCCCGGGTCCCGGCCCTCCCGCAGGACCAGGTCCAGCGCGGCCAGCTCGGTCGGATCGCCGGCCGGGGTGCCGGGCCCGTGCGCCTCGACGTAGTCGACCTCGCCGGGGGAGACGCCGGCGTCGAGATAGGCCTTGCGCAGCATCGTCTCGTGCCCCTCCAGCCCGGGGGCGACGAGCGAGCCGCCGGTGCGGCCGTCGTGCGTGGCGGCGCTGCCCAGGATCGTCGCGTACGGGTGCTCGCCGTCCGCGAGGGCCCGCGAGAGCGGCTTGAGTATCAGGGCCACCACGCCCTCGCTGCGCACGTACCCGTCCCCCGACACGTCGCCGAACTTGCACCGGCCCGAGCTGGACAGCACCCCGGCGTCCGCGAGCGCGAAATACAGGTCCGGCACGATCTGCAGGTTCGCGCCGCCGACGATGGCCAGGTCGATCTCGCCCGCCCACAGCGCCCGGCAGGCCACGTGCACCGCCAGCAGCGACGTCGCGCAGGCCGCCTCCACGCCCATGCTGGGACCGCGCAGGTCGAGCTGGGTGGAGACGCGGCCGGGGAAGATGCCGCTGACGGCCGCCCCGAGCGCGGCGTGCATGTCGTACATCCCCGAGCGGCGCAGCAGGTCCCAGTATCCCGAGGGCAGCAGGCTGGTGTAGACGCCGGTGTCGCTCCCGGCCAGGCTCTCGGCCGGGACGCCCGCGTCGTCGAGCGCCTCCCAGGTGACCTCCAGCAGCAGCCGCTGCTGCGGGTCCATCCGCAGGGCCTCGAACGGCGTGACGCCGAAGAAGCGCGCGTCGAACCCGGCGATGTCGTCCAGGTAGCCGCCCGCGCCCCGCAGGACATCGGGCCGGCGGCGGCCGGAGGCGGTTTCGATGTCGAATCTCTCCTGGGGGATCACGCCGACCACGTCCCGGCCCCCGCTGACGATCTGCCAGAGGTCGGCCGGGCTCTGCGCACCGGGTAACCGGCAGGCGGCGCCGACGATGGCGATGGGATCTCGCCCGCTGTTGATGTGCATGGGGCCCCGTTCCCGTCCGCGCCCGGGTCATCATGAATTCGACGATGCCCGGGCGCCCTTGTTGGTTGGGCGAACGACATCACCTAAGGTCCGGCTCGCTCACGTAGGTGTCAATTAACAGATGACGAAATACCGGGGCGGTGAAATCCGCGTTATTCGCTCGCGTGCATCGGAAAATGGATCACGAGCCCGACCAGCGGCTCGTCCGGGGTGATCATGAGCGCCATGCGCAGGGTCTGCAGGCCCAGCCGCGGATGCCGGAACCGGCGGGTGAGGCTGCGGTGCTCCTGCACCTCGTGGCTGCGCCACAGGCCGGCGAACAGCGGGCTCAGCTGGGAGAACTCGGCGATCCTCGCGGTCAGCCGCTCGTCGTGCGGCCACCTGGCCAGCTCCGAGCGCCACCGGGCGATGACGTCACAGGTGACGCGCTCCCAGTCGGGCAGCCGCTCCTTCGCCGTGGGCGAGACCAGCAGCCAGCGCAGCATGTTGCGGTGCTCGGGGGTGTAGCTGCCCCAGTCGTCGTACCACTCGGCGGCGGCGTCGTTCCAGGCGGTCAGGTCGCAGTGGATGTCGGTGGCGTAGACCGGATAGTCGCTGGCGCTCATGAGGCTCACCAGCGGGCCCATCACATCGCCCGACCACGTCTGCCCCTCGAGCGGCTGCGGGTTGGTGACCTGGCCGTGCACCAGCGTGTGCATGTAGCGGCGCTCGTCCTCGCTGAGGTCGAGCACCCGTGCCAGGCTGTCGAGCACCTGGATGGAGGGCCTGATGTCACGCCCCTGCTCGAGGTACGTGTACCAGGTCGGGCTGAGGCCGGCGAGCACCGCCACCTCCTCGCGCCGCAACCCCTTCGTCCTGCGCCCCCCTTCGGGGAAGCCCACCTGCGCCGGCGTGACCCGTGCGCGCCTGCTCCGCAGGAATCGTGCGAGCTCCTGCCGGCTCCAGCCGTCGCCTGACACAGAACCCCCCGTGAGTGCCTCCACCGCGTCAGCAGATCAGGATCGCAAGGCCGAGTCTAGAAGCCTCACGGAATATTTGTCACCTCTAGCCGTATTGCGTCATTTCGGCATTGACGTTACGGCATTGTTCCCAAAGCATGAATTTGTCCGTTCAATTGAGGGGATTAATCAGATGAAGTGGCATTTCATCGACCGAAGCCAGCAGATCGCCGCGATTCGGTCAGCCCTCGGGGCCGCGGGTGCAGGCCCTATTGTCCTCGCCGGAGAGCCGGGCTCGGGCCGCAGCCGGCTGGTGGAGCGCGTGCTCGAATCGTCCGAGGCGGCGCGTTACGAGATCGTCCGGCTGCGGGCCGCGGACGGTCCCGATGAGGTCGCCGCCCGCGTCGGGGCGGCCGCCGGGGACCGCCCGCTGCTGCTCGTCATGGACGACGCGCAGGTGAGCGGGGACGAGAGCCTGATGGCGCTGCGCACGGCCGCGGGCGGGAGCCCGGGGGCCAGGGTGCTGGTCACGACGGTGTCCGGGCCCGCGGCGCGGCGCCCCGATCCGGTGGACTGCCTGCGGTTCGAGCCGGGCGCGTACACGGTCGACGTGCCGCCGCTCACGGTCGAGGAGGTGGCCGCCCTGCTGGCCGAGCTGGCCGGCGGCCACGTACGGCAGGCCACCGCCGGCGCCCTGCACGCGGCGACCGGCGGCAACCTCCGCCTGCTGCACGACTTCCTGGTCGGGCGCCGGCTCACCGAACGCCTGACCCGGGGCGCCGCCGGGTGGGAGTTCCAGTGCGCCACCGAATGGCTGCCGCCGATGGACCCGTCCGCGGCCACCCCGCACCTGGTGAAGGCCACCTGGGACGCCTGGGCGGCACTGGCCTTCGACCGGGCCTTCGAGCTGTGCAAGGCGGCGGCGTGGTGCGGTGAGGGGCACACCGTCTCGGTGCCGCTGGCGCACCTGCTGCTGCTGCGCGGCAGGGGGCGCGACAGCATGTCGTTCCTGGACTCGCTGCCCGAGGGAACGGTGGAGAGGACGCCGCACCTGGCGCTCGCCCGCGCGGTCAACCTCGCCTGCGGGCGGGGCCGGCCCGAGGCGGCCGCCGAGTTCCTGCTGCGCGCGGCGGTGGCCGCCGGGCCGGCGCAGCGGCCGCTGCTGCTCGCCTACCGGGCCTGGATCATGGCGTTGAGCGGCCGCCCCGCCGACGACGTCGGCGCGATCACGCGTACCGACCGGGAGACCGCCCTGTTCGTGCACGCGGCGCAGGCCATGACCCGCCTGCGGACCCGGCCCGAGGAGGCGGTCTTCCACCTGCGGCGCGCGCTCGCGCTCACCGCCGGGGGAACGCAGGCGGGGCCGCCCTGGCTGGCGGCGCATCTGACGGCGTACCTGATCGACGCGCTGCTGCTGGCCGGGCGGGCGGGCGAGGCGACGCTGCTGGCGGAGGGCTTCCACGGCGGGGAGCCCGCCTCCGGCTGGGACGTCGCCGTCGCCATGTCGATGGTCGCCGCCTGAAAGGGCCCGGACCGCCGTCGCCAGGTCGATGGTCGCCGCCCTGAAAAGGCCCGGGCCACGGGCGGCGGCCGTGGCCCGGGCCGGGCTCCTCAGGCCGGGTTCCGGCTCAGCGCCAGGGTGGTGATGTCGTCGGACTGCTCGGCGGCCCCCACGAACGTACGCACCGAGGCGTCGACCGCCGCGAGCAGCCCCGAGGCGTGCGCCCCGGCCCCGGCCAGCACCTCCTGGAGCCGGGGGGTGCCGAACAGGCCGTGGGCGGCGTTCCTGGCCTCGACCACCCCGTCGGTGTAGGCGAACAGCGAGTCGCCGGGCCCCAGCTGCACGTGGCCCAGGGTGTAGGAGCTGTCGGCCAGGATCCCGACCGCGGGACCCGTCGGCGGCAGCATCGTCTGCCGGCCGTCGGCGCGCACCACGACGGGCGGGTTGTGCCCGCCGTTGATGTAGACCAGGTCCCCGGAGTACGGGTCCAGCACCCCGAAGAACATCGTCGCGAAATACGCCTGCTTGATGTGGTTGCGGGCCATGTACCGGTTGGTCCCGACGACCGCCTGGATCAGCGGCCCCGCCCCCAGCGACAGCAGGGGCAGCGAGGACTCTCCCGGCGAGCCGTCCAGCGCCACGGCGGCGGCGTCGTCGCCGACGTCCTGGACGAACCCGGTGTGCTCGGCCGTGTGCCGGAGCAGCGTCCTGATCAGCGCCATGAACAGCGCCGCCCCCACGCCCTTGTCGCACACGTCGGCCACCACCAGCGCCAGCCGGCGCCCGTTGACGAGGGTGAACACGTCGTAGAAGTCGCCGGCCACCTGCCGGGCCGGCCGGAAGCTGGCCGCGATCTCCCAGCCGTCCAGCCTCGGCAGCGACTCCGGCAGGAACCCGGCCTGGATGTCGCGGGCGATGCGCAGCTCGCGCTCGTACTCCCGCAGGCTGGCCAGCGCCGCCATCTCCTCCACCGTGGTGCTGAGCTGCCAGCGTTCCCAGCAGGAGTTCGCCCGGCTGCGCAGCAGGCCGGGCAGGAACGGGCGGGTCACGTAGTCGAACCCGCCGCGTACGCACTCCTCCAGCGCGGCGATGTCGTCGTCGGGAAAGGCCACGATCGTGGGCATCCGCCCGTCGACCAGGAACCGCTGGCTGACCAGCGCCATCCGCTGCAGCCCCAGCGCCGCCGAGATCAGCAGCAGGTCGGGGTGCGGGTGCCGCAGGACCAGGTCGTCCGGTACGGCCAGCTGAACCTCGAAGCCCTCCTCGCGCAGCGCCCCGTCGAGCTCGAGCACCGCCGTGGACATGGGGTTAGCCGGCTCGGCAACCACCAGAGCCGTCGGCATTCGCGCCTCCAAGCAGTCGCATGATCAGGGTGTTGCGGTTGCGCCCGCCGACGTACTCGTAGTGGAACTCGTCCACCTTGCCCATGGCGAGGAGCAGCCCGTAACCGCCTTCCTCGCGCTGGGCGGGCGGCACCGCCAGCCGCGGCGCGGGATCGTACCCGGCGGGGTCGAACGGCGGCGCCTCGTCCTCGATGCTGACCCGCAGCCGGTCGTGCTCGATCTCCCCGGACAGCTCCACCACGCCCGCCCCGCCCCGGTAGCCGTGCTGGGCGATGTTCGTGGTGATCTCGTCCGTCGCCAGGCGCAGCCAGTACGCCTGGCGGGAGGTCAGCCCCGCCCCGTCCGCCAGCGCCTCGATGAAATCGGCCACCACACCCGGCAGGGACACGTGCTGGACATCGATCTTGAGCCGGCAGGCGAGCATCACTGCATCACGATGCTGCGGTCGAAGCCGGTGAGCCGGATCGTCTCGGCCACCTCCGGCTTGGTCCCCACCAAGGTGATCTCCGAGCCGCGCGGCAGCTTCTGGTGCGCGAACACCAGGCAGCGCACCCCCGCCGACGACATGTACGTCAGCTCGTCGAGGAGCAGCACCAGCTTGCCCACCTGCCGCCCCACGGCCTGCGACACCAGATCGTTGAGCTCGGGGGCGGAGCTGCCGTCGAGCTCGCCCGCCAGCCGGATCGTGGCGGTGTCGCCCTCCACGTTCATCTTCATCCTGAAGGACATGACATGGTTCCCTTCGCTAATGCGTGACCAGGATCGCGACGCTTCTGGGGCCGATGGACAGCTGTGACTGGTTGGCCAGCGGCGGCTCTGCGCCCGGCTCGAAGGCGTCCATCGGCGGGGCGGCGGCGGTGTCGGCGAACAGGTGCCAGGCCCGCCCGCGCGGCGCGGGCGGCAGTTCGAGCGTGTGCGACTCCCAGTGGGAGTTGGCGGCGACGTAGACGCAGTCGCTCCCGCCCCCGTCGAACAGCGCGGCCAGCACCCGCGAGTGCGCCGACCAGTCCGGTGACCAGGCGCTCACGCCGTGCCAGTGGACCGATCCGGGAGAGCCGCCCCTCAGCACGGGGTGCGCCCGCCGGAAGGCGATGGCGCGCCGCGTGAAGCGGAACAGGTCGGCGTTCTCCTCCCGCAGCCCCCAGTCGAACCACGTGAGCGGCCCGTCGTGGCAGTAGGCGTTGTTGTTGCCGAGCTGCGTGCGGCCGATTTCGTCGCCGGCCAGCAGCATCGGCACGCCCCGGCTGGCCAGCAGGAGCAGCAGCGCGTTGCGCTGCTGCCGGGCGCGCAGCGCCAGCACCGCCGGGTCGTCCGTGCCGCCCTCGTGCCCGCAGTTCCAGGAGTTGTTGGCGTCGTCGCCGTCCCTGTTGCCCTCGCCGTTGGCCTCGTTGTGCTTGTGGTCGTACGAGACCAGGTCCCGCAGCGTGAACCCGTCGTGCGAGGTGATGAAGTTGACCGTGGCCGCGGCGCCCCGCCGGCTGTACATGTCGGGCGAGCCGACCATGCGGGTGGCCAGCTCCCCGGTGACGCCGAGATCGCCCTTGACGTACCTGCGCACCGTGTCGCGGTAGCGGCCGTTCCACTCCGACCAGCGGCTGTAATGGGGGAAGCTGCCCACCTGGTAGAGCCCGGCGGCGTCCCACGCCTCCGCGATCAGCTTGCGGTCGCGCAGGATCGGGTCGTACGCCAGCGACTCCAGCAGCGGCGGGTTGTGCAGCAGCTCGCCCTCGGCCCCGCGCCCCAGGATCGCCGCCAGGTCGAACCTGAAGCCGTCGACGTGGCACTCGGCCGCCCAGTAGCGCAGGCAGTCCAGCACGAACCCGCGCACCACCGGATGGTTGCAGTTGAGCGTGTTGCCCGTGCCGCTGAAGTTGTAGTAGTGCCCGTCCGGGGTGAGCATGTAGTAGGTGGCGTTGTCCAGCCCCTTGAAGCTGATCGTCGGCCCGCGCTCGTCGCCCTCCGCGGTGTGGTTGAACACCACGTCGAGCAGCACCTCGATGCCCGCCCGATGCAGCTCCTTGACCAGGTGCTTGAACTCGTCGACCTGCATGTGGTCCCGGCCGGTGGCCGCGTAGGAGGCCTTGGGGGCGAAGAACCCGATGGGGCTGTAGCCCCAGTAGTTGACGCCGGTGAACACGTTGTCGGTCTCGTCGAACTCGAACACCGGCATCAGCTCGACGCAGTTGACGCCGAGTTCCCGCAGGTACGGGATCTTCTCCACGAGCCCCGCGTACGTGCCGGGCGCCGAGACCCCGGAGGAGGCGTGCCTGGTGAAACCGCGCACGTGCAGCTCGTAGATCACCAGGTCCTCGTGCGGCAGGCGCGGCGGGCGGTCGTCCTCCCAGTCGAAGTCGTCGAGCGTCACCCGCGACCTGTGCCGGTAGGGGCCGTGACCGGTCAGCATCCTGGCGTACGGGTCGCTGAGCACGACGTCCGGGTCGAAGCGGTGGCCCTGCCACGGCCGGCGGGGGCCGTCCACGCGGTAGCCGTACTCCAGGCGCTCGACGTCGAGGCCGAACACGGTCATCGCGTAGACGCTGCCCACCCGGAACGACTCCGGGAAGGGCAGCTCGGCCATCGGCTCGGGCTCGCCCTCCCGGTAGAGCACCAGCGTCACCGAGGTGGCGTGGTTGGAGTAGACCGAGAAGTTGACGCCCCCGGGCACCCGCGTGGCGCCGAACGGCAGCGACCGCCCAGCGCGCACGGGGTATCCGGCGATCCGCTGCGTGGGGTAGGCGTCGATCGGCTCCAGGGCGGTCATACGGTCAACGCCTCCACGCCCTGCTCCACCGACTCGACCACGGTGAAGAACCCGAGGAAGCCGGTCGCCTCCATGATCGCGCGCACCTCGGGGGACAGGCCCGTCAGCGCGAGGCGTACCGTGCCGTGCCGGGCCTGCCGGTAGGTCAGCAGCAGCACCCGCAGGCCCGCGCTCGACATGTACAGGGTCCGGGACAGGTCCAGCACCACCAGGCCCTCCTCGGGGAGGAGCGCCTGCAGGTCCTGCTGGACCTGGGGCGCGGTCTCGCTGTCCAACCGGCCGTCCAGGCTGATGACGGTCACCCCGCCGCGCGGCTCTTTCCGCACTCGCATGGCCATGTCACTCCTCCACGGGCGCCAGGTGGGCGCGCACCGTCACCGGCCCGGCCGAGTCGGGCAGCTTCACCGTCATCGCCGCGGCGTCGAAGAGCTGGTACGGCGAGCCGTCCACCTCCACCCACTCCAGCCGCACCCGGCCGGGCGGCAGCGCGTCGGGCGCGACCCGCAGGACGCGGTCGGTGAACCCGTCGGGCCGCGGCCGGAACCACAGCGTCAACGGCTCCTTGTCGATCAGCAGCCGCTGGTAGACGGTCGCCAGGAAGCACAGCTCGGCCGCGTGGCACATGCTCATCGAGTGGCTGCCCTTGAACCGCTCGTTGCCGAGCAGGTACGGGTGGCCGTCGGCGAGGACGTTGAAGTAGATCCCGCCCTCGTCGTGGTCGAGGAAGAAGGCGCTGTAGAAGGCGGCCGACTCCCGCGCCCTGCGCACGAACTCCTCCTCGCCCACCAGCCCCGCCAGGATCTGGTAGGCGAGGATCGCCTGCTCCTGCTGCCACCAGGCCTTCCTGTCGTGCCAGACGAACCGGTGGACGTGCTGGCCGGGGGCGAGCCTGCGTTCGACCACGTCGTACCAGCCGCCGCGCTGCGGGTCGCTGCCGAAGCCCGGCATCTTCTCGCCGATCTCGGTCGCCAGCGCCCGGTAGCCGTCCTTGGGCCGGATCGACATCATCCGCATGAGGTTCCAGGCGATCTTGAGGTTGTGCCCGACGACTGCCCTGTCCTGCTGCCAGTGCCAGGTGGTGTCCGGCGTCCAGTCGGCGTGGAAGCGCTCCTGCACGTACGGGCTGTCCTTCCTGGGCATGTGCTTGGCGATGAGGTCGAACGTCTCCTCCAGCATGTCGGCGTGCCGCTCGTCGCCGGTGGCCAGGAACAGGTTGATGAGGTAGGCGGGGGCGTGGTCGCCGACGGAGTTCCAGTTCTTCCGCGACCGGTTCGGGCCCAGCGACTCGTGGTGCGGGCTGAGCAGGATCGGGTCGATGTGCGAGTAGTAGCCGCCCCGCTCCGGGTCGTGGAAGAACTTGCGGAACAGCCGCAGCGTGCCGTCGATGTCGGCGGCGATGCGCGGGTCCCCGGTGAGCCGGTAGAGCTGGGTGGGGCCGGCCAGGGCGTAGATCTGCTCGTACATCGGGATCGCGTCGTAGTCGTCGCCGAACTCGGAGGTGAACAGCTTGCGCTCGACCCCGTCGCGCACGTCGATGCCGTGGTACCAGTACACGACGTCCTCGTCGCGGTCCACGAAGCGCATGTGCTCGCGCAGGTAGGCGGCGCCCTGCTCGGCCACCTCCAGGAAGTCCTCCTCGCCCGTGAGCATGTAGGCCGAGGACATCCCGTAGACCATCCGGGAGATCGTGTCGGTCTCCTGCACGTCCTGGCCGGCCTTCTCGCCGCCCAGCCGCAGCATGGTCCGGTAGACGGAGTAGTCGATCGGGCCGTCGGCCCCGAACTGCGCCTTGCGGTAGAACCTGCCCAGCTCGCGGATCTGCTTGACCCACCAGTCGGGCTGCTCGAAGGCGTACTGGCCCGGCTGCCTGCCCAGGAAGATCAGGGTCTTGGCCTCGATCGTGTAGGCGCCGTTCTCGTGGTAGAAGATCCCCTTGACGAACACGTAGGTGCCCGGCGTGAGCAGCTGCTCCAGGTGCGCCGACGCGTCCAGGTACGGCTCCGAGAGGTTGCGCACGAACTCGGCGGAGGTGGTGCCGGTCAGGCGCACCCGCACCGGCCGCCCGTCGTTGGTGCGCAGGCTGATCTCGCCGTGCTCGAAGCCGGTGACGTAGCCGGCCACCAGGTCGGAGAAGGTGAAGTCGGGCCGGTAGACCGTCTCGGAGCTCCGGTCGGCGGCCACCAGGTCGATGATCATGCGGGCGAAGGCGGCGCAGTGCTCGGCCGTCCGGCCGGTCACCAGGTCGCGGTCCACCACGACGTCCTGGTCGGTGTAGACGGCGCCCATGTTGCGCACGTCGCCGACCAGGTTGTTGTGGCACGTCACGCGGCGGCCCTTGACCGCCTCGGCGATGGGCGCCGCCAGCCAGAGGCCGTGGCAGATGACGCCCTTGACGATCCGGTGGTCGTCGAAGGCCGCCTTCAGCAGCCGTACGGCGGGGGCGAGCTCGTGGACGTCCTCGGTGTAGCGCAGCCGGTCCGACACCATGCCGGACGGCACGATCAGCACGTCGATCCGGCTCAGGTCGGCCTTTTCCAGGTCGCCGCTCACCGTGAACGGCTCCTTGAACTCGTGGCCGTGGAAGGTCAGCGAGTCCTGTCCCCACAACCGCGTGAGGAACTCGACCCGCGCCCCCTCCTCGGTGAAACGCCGCTGGTAGTAGTGGAGCTCCTGCTCGACGAAGTCGCTCTCCATGAGGATCGCGACGGTGCGCCCGGCCAATCGCTTCTCACGCACGGTGTACCTCTCAGGTGGTAATCAGATCGACGAGGAACGGCCCCGGCGCCGCCAGCATCCGCTGGACCGCCGCCTCCACCTGGGCGGGCTTGCTCACCTTGACGCCGGGGACACCCAGGCTCGCGGCCAGCTTCACGAAGTCGATCTGGGGGTGGGACAGGTCGAAGCCCTGGGGGTGGGGGTGCGCGGCGATGCCGCGCTCGCGCCAGTACTGCTCGAGGTTGTCGTCGAGCAGCTGGTAACGGCGGTTGTCGCAGATCACGAAGCGGGCGGCCACGCCGTACCTGACGGCGGTCCACAGGGCCTGGATGGTGTACATGCTGCCGCCGTCGCCGGTGAAGGCCACCACCTCGGCCTCGGGGCGGGCCAGCTTGATCCCGATCGCGCCGGGGATGCCGACGCCGAGCGAGCCGCCCCTGGTCTGGAAGTAGGTGCCGGGCCGGCGTGGCGGGAGCCGCCTGAGCAGCGCGGGGGAGGAGGTCAGCGCCTCGTCGAAGACCACCAGCCGGTCGCCGGCCCGGGCGGCCAGCTCGCCGGCGAACACGTCCATCATGCTCTCGCCGTACATCTCGGCCGGCTCGCGGGCGGGCGCGGGGCGGGCGGGGCCGAGCAGGCGGGCCAGCGCCGCGAGCGTCGGCTTGGGATCGGCGACGAGCGCGACGTCGGCCGGCAGGTTCTTGGCGATCTCGTAGTCGTCCAGATCGATGTGGACGATCTTCGTCCCCTCGGGGAAGGGGCTGGTCAGCAGCGGGAACACCTCGGGGAAGAGGTACGTCCCGACGACGAGCACGGTGTCGGCCCCGGCCAGCGCGGCGGCGCTGTGCTCGCCGAACATGTGCCCGAGGTCGCCCCGGTGCAGCGGGTGGGTGGTGTCGATGGTCACCTCCGAGGAGTTCACCGTCCACACCGGGGCGCCGAGCGCCTCGGCCGCCCTGGCCAGCTCCTCCTGCGCGCCGGACACCGAGACCCCGTCCCCGGCCAGCACCACGGGCCGCCGGGCGGCGCGCAGGACCGCCGCGGCCCGCTCCAGCTCCTCCGGCACGGGCACCGTCGCCCGGCTGGGGACCGTGCTGGCCACGGCGGGCTCGTCGGTGTCCTCGTCGAGCACGTCCATCGGCAGCGCCACGAAGACGGGCCCGCGCGGCGGCGTCATCGCGATCTTGACCGCGCGCCGCAGCACCCTCAGCACCGAGCCCGGGTGGGTCACCCTGGTCGCGTACTTGGTCACCGGCCGGGCCATCGACACCAGGTCCACCGCCATCTGGCCGTCCAGCGCCTCGTAGCGCACCCCTGCCTCGCCGGCGATCACCACCAGCGGCGAGTGGCCGCGCTTGGCCTGGTAGAGCAGGCCGACGCCGTTGCCGAGGCCGACGCCGCTGTGCAGCTGGACCAGCGCGGGCCCGCCGGTGGCGCGGGCGTAGCCGTCGGCGATGCCGAGCACCGCCGACTCCTGCAGCGCCAGCACGTACCGGAAGCCCGGCGTCTCCTCCAGCACGTCCAGGAATCCCTGCTCCACGGTTCCGGGGTTGCCGAACATCACCGAGATGCCGTCGGCCGCGAACTGCTCGAAGATCGCCTCTTTGGCGGGACGGGTCGCCATGGTCACCAGCCGTAGCGGCGCAGGCCGGACTCGAGCACCTCGACCAGCTTCTCGCCGGACAGGTACGAGTCGGGGGTCGAGCGGCCCGTCACGAACGGGTAATCCACGATCACCGACGTCTCCTTGCCCACGTTGCCGTGGTAGCGGCCGCCGGGCGCGGTGGCGTCGCGCAGGATGTACTCCAGCGGGTACGGCGGCGGCCCCATGTTGAAGTCGACCCCCAGGAAGCCCGTGCCGTCCTTGTAGTCGTACTCCTTGCAGTGGCCCGTCACGTGCTTGCCGCGCAGGATGCTCGCCCGGTCCTCCCAGTCGCGGGCGAAGGCCAGGCAGGCGACGCCGTAGCACTCGGCGAGCACCGGCTTGTCCGCCCGGACGAAGGCGAGGATCAGGTCGTGCACCCGGCCGTTGTTGGCCAGGTCCACGATCGGGCCGCTGCCGCCCACGAGGACCAGGGCGTCGTACTCCGCGACGTCCCGGTCCAGCCGGGCGAGCTCCCGGTAATAGCCCTCGACCTTGCGGAGGTATCCGTCCTCGCTGTTGTAGGGGCGTTCGGGGATCCACTCGGCGAGGCTGACCGGGGAGTCCAGCCGGTCCGACTCGTCGAGCTGCCTGGCGGCCACGGCCACCTCCGGCGTGGTCACGGAGCGGCCCAGCGGCGGATCCACGTACCCGGGGTCGAGACTGGGCGGCAGTGCCCGCGCCCGCTTGCCGGTGGGGGTGGCGAACACGCTCCGGTAGCCCTGCCGGTCGAAGGCGGCCAGCGGGCCGACGAGTTCCTCTCCCCAATATCCGTACTCGGAGAGAACAATAAGAATGGTGCGCGTCATGCGTGGATTCAAACAACGAGTGGTTTTCCGGGACAAGTCCGGCCCGCCTATTCCGTCAAGTCCGTGAAAGTCGCCGGCACTTCGTCAGGTGCCGGGGGCGGCCGCGCGGAAAATGGCGGAACAATGGCCGTAGCCGATTCTGGAGGCTCGTGATGCCCGAGCAGCGCCGGCCGGTCCTGCTGGCCGTGGACGACGACGATCACGTGCTCCGCGCGGTGCGGCGCGACCTGTCCCGCGCCTACCAGGAGCGCTACCGGGTGGTGGCGTCGAGGTCGCCGGCGGAGGCCAT
Source organism: Nonomuraea jabiensis (assembly GCF_014204795.1). Lineage (GTDB taxonomy): Bacteria > Actinomycetota > Actinomycetes > Streptosporangiales > Streptosporangiaceae > Nonomuraea > Nonomuraea jabiensis. The sequence goes on from NZ_JACHMB010000001.1 coordinate 6,853,756, forward strand.
GCGGATCCTCGACCGGCTGCGCGAGCGCCGCGAGGAGGCCGCGCTGATCCTGTCCGACCAGCGCATGCCCGAGATGACCGGGATCGAGTTCCTGGTGGAGGCCGGCCGGCGCTTCCCCGGCGCCCGCCGCGTCCTGCTGACGGCCTACGCCGACACCAGCGTCGCCATCTCGGCGATCAACGAGGTGCGGCTGGACCACTATCTCGTCAAGCCGTGGGAGCCGCCGGAGGAGCGGCTCTACCCCGTGCTCGACGACCTGCTGTCGGACTGGGAGTCCGCCCACGAGCCCCCCTACCAGGGCATCCGCCTGGTCGGTCACCGGTTCGCGCCCGCCACCCACCGGCTGCGCGACCTGCTCACCCGCTACCGCCTGCCGTTCAGGTTCGAGGAGGCCGAGCCGGGCGACCCGGCGGTGCCCGAGGTCGTGCTGCCCGACGGGCGCCGGCTGGCCCGGCCCGGGCACGGCGAGGTGGTGGCGGCCCTGGGCCTGGCGACGGAGCTCAGCCACCCGCACTACGACGTGGCGATCGTCGGAGGCGGCCCGACCGGGCTGGCCGCGTCGGTCTACGCCTCGTCCGAGGGGATGGCGACGCTGCTCATCGAGGCGTACGTCCCGGGCGGCCAGGCCGGCACCTCCAGCCGGATCGAGAACTACCTCGGCTTCCCGTCCGGCATCTCCGGCGTCGATCTGACCAACCGCGCCATGGCGCAGGCCCGCAGGTTCGGCGTGGACGTGCTGGCCCCGGTCGAGGCCAGGCGGCTGAGCCGGGCCGGCCGGGCCTGCGTGCTGAACCTGTCCGACGGCAAGGAGATCACCGCCGCCACCGTGCTGCTGTCGCCGGGCCTGTCGTACCGCGGTCTCGACGCCGAGGACGCGGCCCGCTTCGAGGGGGCCGGCATCTACTACGGCGCGGCCCTGTCGGAGACCGAGTCATGCGTGGGGCGGCACGTGTGGATCGTGGGCGGCGCCAACTCGGCCGGCCAGGCGGCGCTGCACTTCTCCCGGCACGCCTGCCACGTCACCATGGTGGTGCGCGCGGACAGCCTGGCCAGCGGCATGTCCGCGTACCTGGTGGACGAGATCGCCGCGACCGGCAACATCACGGTCATGACGAACACCCTCGTGGTCGCCACCGGCGGCGCGGACCGGCTGGAGCACATCACGCTGCGCGACAACCGCAGCGGCGAGCTGACCACGCGGGAGGCCGAGCACGTCTTCGTGTTCATCGGCGCCCGGCCGCGCACCGAGTGGCTGGACGACCTCGTGCGCAGGGACGCCCACGGCTTCCTGCTGACCGGCCCCGACCTCGGCCCGGTGGCCGGGCTGGCGAGCTGGGACCTGCCGCGGCCGCCGCTGCTGCTGGAGACGAGCGTGCCGGGCGTGTTCGCGGCCGGCGACGTGCGCGCCAACTCCGTCAAGCGGCTGGCCTCGGGCGTCGGCGAGGGCGCCATGGCGGTGTCGATGATCCACCGCTACCACTCGGAGAGCTGACCCCTCTCACGCGGGGCCGCCGGCCAGCGGCAGCCGCACGACGAACCGCGTGTCGCCCGGCCGGGAGTCGACCTCCATCGTGCCGCCGTGCCGCTGCGCCACGATGTCCATGCTGACGTGCAGCCCGAGACCGGTCCCCTTGCCCAGTTCCTTGGTGGTGAAGAAGGGCTGGAACACCATCGGCAGCGCCTCGGCGGGGATGCCGGGGCCGGTGTCGCGGAACTCCACCACGGCGTGGTCGCCCTCCCGCCTGGTGCTGATCGTCAGCTCGCCCTCGCCGCCCATGGCGTCCACGGCGTTGTCGATGAGGTTGGTCCAGACCTGGTTGAGCTCGCTGGGGAAGGCCTGCAGGTCGGGGACGCCGCCGTACTCCCGGCGGACGCGGACGTTGCGCAGCTTGGGCGCCATGAGGGCCAGCGTGGCCTCCAGGCCCTCGCGCAGGTCGGCGTCCCGCTGGGGCGCGCGGTCCAGGTTCGTGTAGGCCGAGGTGCGCCGTACCAGCTCCACGACCCGCTCGGCCGCCTCGGCCGCGTCGCCGGCGAGCGTCCGGATGCGCAGCACCGGCACCAGGTACGCCAGCGCCGCCGCGAGGGCGTCCGGCCGCAGCCCGGCGGCCAGCTCGTCGAGCTCGGCGCGGTCCACGCCGTGCTCGGCGAGGTCGTCGGCCAGCTCGACGGCCTGGTCGAGGCCCTGTTCGCGCAGCCAGTCGGCGACGTCGTCGGCCGCCTCCGCCTCGGCCAGGGGGTCCAGCGCGGCCCCCGAGCCCGCCCGGTCCTGGAACCGCGCGACGAGCCGCACCTCGGCCTCCTCGCCCGCGCGCCCCCACTCGACCGCGGTGGCGGCCAGCCGGGGCGCGAGCTCGCGCAGCTCCCGCGCGGCCCGCAGCGCGGCCGCCGCCGGGTTGTTCAGCTCGTGGGCCAGGCCGGCCGCCAGCATGCCCAGCCCTTCCAGCATGCGGCTGCGCCCGGCCTGGCGCTCCATGGCGTTGATGCGCCCGGCCAGCACCGGCAGCAGCACCCGGCAGACCTGCGGGCAGCGCTCCAGCATGTCGAAGAACGCGTCCTTGCCGTAGGCCACGACCCGCGCCGGCCCGACGGCCAGCGCGGTGGCCAGGTACTCGTCGCTGGTGAGCAGCGGGAGCTCGCCGACGAACTGGTGCTCCAGCGCGTCGCCGAGGTGCCGGGTGAGCACCTGCTCCCGCCCGCCGACCAGTTTCGAGACCACGATCTCGCCGTCCAGCAGGATGTAGAAGGCGTCGGCGGGCGCGCCCTCGACGAACAGCGCCTGCCCGTCGCCGAGCTCCCTGACGGTCCCGGCGCAGGCGAGCCAGTCGAGCTGCTCGTCCGACAGCCCGGCGAACAGCTCGATCCCGGCGAGCCGGCCGGTCAGCCATGCGGGCGCAGGCACAGTTCCTCCGCCTCCCGTCCGTCCAGGCCGCCCAGCAGCCGGTACGCGTGGGCCACCGACACCAGCGTGACGTGGTGGTGCCAGCCCTGGAAGGAGCGGCCCTCGAAGTGCTGCAGGCCTGACTCGGCGGCCACCGACGCGAGCACGGCCGCCGCCCTGTTGCGCAGCCCGACCAGCCCCGCCAGGTCGGACACCCGGTTGCGGCCCAGGTCGGTCAGCCACATCGCCCGCGCCCCCGAGCGCGGGTACCAGCGGTGCCCCGGCGGGCGCGGGCCCGCCTGCCCCTGCACCACCTGCAGCCGGGGCCGCAACGGCTCCAGCACCGGGCGGGCGGGCAGGCCGGCCCCGCCGGCCGGCAGCGTGCCGGGGGAGACGCGGACGAGGTAGGGCAGCCCGCGCTCGGCGAGCCCGGCGAGGAGGAACTCCACGCCGGGCATCGACCTGCCGTCCACCACGATGGGCGCCGGCGGCAGCCCCCAGTCGACGACCATCTCGTCGACGGCCTGCAGCAGGTGCCGCCAGTGCGGCCGGCTGTGCTCGTGGGCCGGCACGCGGGCCCGGCTGCGCAGGCCGTCGTCCTCGTCCCACGAGCGGGGCAGCAGCAGCCGCCAGTTGACCGGGCAGCCGCCGTCCTCGCCCACCATCACGACCGCGAGGCCGATCTGGCAGTTGAGGAGGCGGCCCGCGGAGTTGGCGAACTGCCGCGCCACGCCCACCGACTTGGACCCGTTCTTCGGGAAGACGACCTCCTCCAGCACCCACGCCTTCGGGCGGATCGCCTCGACGAGCAGCTGGGCCAGGCGCTGCCGTACGGGCGCCCAGTCCCAGGGGCTCTGGTTGATGAACTGCTGGAGGCACTGGTCGACGGGCCGCCCGACGACCTGGTTGGAGATCCGGCGGATCGACTTGCGGCCCGGTACGGAGACCAGGCCGTTGACGTAGACCTCGCCCCACCGGCGCTGATCGGAACGGAGGAAGGAGGCGAACAGGTCCTCACAGAAAGGAGAGAGCCAAATCTCCCGCGAATGCAAATCCGAGTAGATGGCCATACGACCAACCCCTATAAATCGAACATCCCCCTTTCCTCGAATTATTGAAATGTTCCGGGCCGGCTGACAGGACGAGGTTGTGCTGGCACTCTCGCTGCTACTTGTGAGACTTCTACTCATGGGAGCGGACGAGGTCCGCCGCGCGCTCGCCGATCATCACGACCGTGGTGTGCGGGTGGGCGGTGACCAGCGTGGGCATGACGGAGGCGTCGGCCACGCGCAGCCCCTCCACGCCGCGCACCCGCAGCCGGGGGTCGACCACGGCCGAGGCGTCGGTGCCCATCCGGCAGGAGCCGGCGAAGTGGTAGTACGACCCGGTGTTGGCCTTCACCCAGGCGCGCAGCTCGTCGCGGGTGGTCACGCCGGGCCCGGGGGCGACCTCGGCCAGCCCCCACCGGCCGGTGAACGCCTTGGTGCGGTAGATGTCCCGGGCGATCTCCACGGCGGTGACCGTGCGCTCCAGGTCCACCGGGTCGCCGTAGTAGTTGGCGTTGATCCGCGGGTAGGCGGCCGGGTCGGTGCCCGCCAGCCGTACCCATCCCCGGGAGACCGGCTTCACCAGGCCGGTCAGGCTGAGGATCACGTGCGGGTCCACCAGCTCCCGCACCGGCGCGACCGGCCGGCCGGTCTGCACGCGGCGGATGACGTTGGCGAAGAACTTCTCGCCGAACGGCGCGCGGTGCACCAGCGCGACCTCCAGGTCGGGGACGGGCAGCCCGTCCTGCGACCCGCAGAAGAGCGCGACCTCCGTCACGTTGCCGCGCGGGTCGTCGCCCGGCTCGGCCAGGTAGCCGATCGGCCCGATGACCAGCGGGTGGTCCTGGAAATCGGCCCCGACCCCGGGCAGGTCGGCCACGACCGGGATGCCGAGCTCGGCCAGGTCGCCGGCCGGGCCCAGGCCCGACAGCAGCAGCAGCTTGGGCGACTGGACGGCGCCCGCGCACACCACCACCTCGGCCTCGGCCCGCGCCGTGTGCGCCCGGCCCTCGCGCAGGTACTCCACGCCGACGCAGCGGGTTCCCTCGAACAGCAGCCGGGCCGCCAGGGCCGCGGTCAGCACGGTGAGGTTGGGCCGGTCGAGCACGGGATCGAGGTACGACTCGCGGGCGCCCCCGCGCCGGCCGTCCTTGATGTTCACGTGGTGCCAGCCCGCGCCGAACAGGCCCGCGTTGAAGTCGTCCAGGCGCGGATGGCCGAGCTCGGCGCACGCCTCGATGAACGTCTCCGACACCGGGTTGCCCGTCTCGGCCGCGTCGGCCACGGTCAGCGGGCCGTCCTTGCCGGCCAGCGGGTTGTGCCCGTCGCGCTGGTCCTCCAGGCGCTGCAGCCACGGCAGCACGTCGTCGAAGGACCAGCCGGGACACCCGTGGTAGGCCCAGTCGTCGTAGTCCTGGGGCCGGCCCCTGGTGTGCATCATGTGGTAGATGTTCGAGGTGCCGCCCAGGCCCCGGCCGGCGGCCGAGTAGACGCGGGTGCCGTCCAGCCCGGGCTGGGGCTCGCTCATGTACGCCCAGTCCAGGTCGGTCAGCAGCACCTCGTTCCACCGCCACGGCGTGGTGACCGCGTCGGTGACCTGCGCGTCGCCCGCCTCCAGGAGCAGGACGGAGGCATCGGGATCCTCGCTGAGCCGGGCGGCCACGACCGATCCGGCCGCGCCGGCGCCGATGACGATGTACCTGTAGGTGTCTGGCACGGTCGGCTCCTTCATGTGAGCAGGTCGGCCGCGCGCTCCCCGATCATGACGGTGGCGGCGGCGGTGTTGCCCGCGGGGATGGACGGCATGATCGAGGCGTCGGCGACGCGCAGCCGCTCGACCCCGTGCACGCGCAGCGCCGCGTCGACCACGGCCAGCGGGTCGCCTCCCATGCGGCAGGTGCCCACCGGATGCCACACGGTGGTCGCGGTGGCGCGGACGTAGGCGGGCAGGTCGGCGCCGTGGCCGGGCGCGCTCTCGCGGTCGTGCAGCGAGCACATGGCGCTGCTGTACGCCAGCTCCCTGGACAGCTCGATCCCGCGCACGAGCGCCGCCAGGTCGGCCGGGTCCTCGAGGTAGCGGGGATCGACCAGGGGCGCGTCGGCGGGATCGGCCGAGCGCAGGGCGAGGCTGCCCCGGCTGCGCGGGCGCGCGAGCACGGGGGCGAAGGTGAAGGCGGGCCCGTCGACGCGGTACTCGTCGGCCACGAACTGCACGGGGCCGAACAGCAGCTGCAGATCGGGGTCGTCCGGCGGGAACAGCCCCGCCTCCGCCAGCAGCTCGGGCAGCGGCAGGACCGACCGCGCGGCGTAGGCCACGCCGAGGATGAGGTGGTCGTGCAGGTTGGCGCCGACGCCGGGCAGGTCGGCGGCGACCGCGAGCCCGTGCTCGCGCAGGGCCCCGGCCGGGCCGATCCCGGAGAGCATCAGCAGCTTGGGCGTGGCGAGCGCGCCGCAGGAGACGATCACCTCGGCGCTCGCCCCGGCGCGGTGGACGGCGCCGTCGCGCAGGTACTCCACGCCCGTGGCCGTCGTGCCGTCCAGCAGCACGCGGGTGGCCGTCGCGCCGGTCTCGACGGTGAGGCGGGGGTGCCCGCGCAGCGGGTCGAGGTAGGCCGACGCCGTGCTCGATCGCTGGTTGTCCTTCGTCCTGGTGGACTGGTAGGCGAAGGCGCCCTCCTGCGCGGCGCCGTTGTAGTCCCAGTCCGCGCCGCCGGGGAAGCCCAGCTCGGCGGCGGCCCGGAGGAAGGCGCGCGACACCTCCGACATCGCGGACAGGCGGGCCACCTTCATCGGCCCGTCCGCCCCGTGGTACGGCCCGGCGCCCTCCTCGTAGTCCTCGGCCCGTTTGAAGCAGGGCAGCACCTCGTCGTACGACCAGCCCTCGTTGCCCTGGGCGGCCCAGCCGTCGTAGTCGCGGCGGTTGCCCCGGACGTACAGCATGGCGTTGACCGAGCTGCCGCCGCCCAGCACCCTGCCCTGCGGCAGCGGGATCGTCCGCCAGCCCAGCCCGGCCTGCGGGACCGTGACGTACGGCCAGGTGACGGCGGGGTCCTGCCACAGCGAGGCCATGCCGGGGATGCCGGTCTGGCGGATGGCCGGCAGGCCGGCGTCGCCGCCGGACTCCAGCAGGAGCACGCGTGCCCCGGTCCGCTCGACGAGCCTGGCGGCGACGACCGCCCCGGCCGCGCCGGCGCCCACGACGACGTAGTCGAATTCCTGGCCGGACATCAGCGGCTCTCCGGTCCGATGACCCAGTGCTCGGTGACGGCCAGCCGGTGCACGTACCTCGGCTCGACCAGCGTCTCCATGTCGGCCACGACCTTGGCGTACTCGGGAGAGGCGAGCGCCGCCTCCATGGCGGCCCGGTCGTCGAACCACAGGAGGTGGGCGGCGTCGAGCACCGCCTCGCCGATGGCGTACGCGCCGTCCCTGACGTGGCACTGCAGGTACCGGCGCAGCCCCGGCACCTGCGCGACCAGCTCGGCGTGCGGGCCGAGGTCGGCGCTCCTGAAGTCGGCCAGCGGCAGCCCTTCCTTCCGCTTGACCAGCACGATCAGCTTCACGCCCGCCGGCGGGGCGAGCTCGGGCCCTGGCACCAGCTCGTGCGCGTCGGTGTCGAGCACGACCGTGCGCCAGAACGCCGCCCAGCGCGGCTCGTCGGCCCGCGCGCCCTCCAGGAACTCGGGCGTCTGCAGCGATTCGAGCTGCTCCCGCTCGTCGCGCAGCCAGATCTCCGCGACGCCGCTCCACAGCGGCTCGCCCTCGTCGGGCGACAGCGGGATCCGGGTGTCGATCAGGTACTTCCTGATCTGGGGGATCTTGCTCGCGTACCGGACGGCGTGCACGTTCAGCCAGTACTGCTGGAACTCCTCCTCCGTCATCCCGGGCTTGGGCGCGGCGAAGATGAGTTGATGGATCACGGTGTTCTCCTCCGTCACTCGGTGTGTTCGACGCTAGGAGCGCGCGTCCGCGCCGGGAAGCGCGCCCGGCGGCGCCGCGCTGACAAAGTCAAGTGCGGTGCGGCACTTGGCCAGGTGCCGCTACGGCAGCGAGACCGACTGCGCGTGCCGGAAGGCGTTCCGGGGGTCGTAGGCCGCCTTGACCTGCTGGAGCCTGGCGTAGTTGCCCTTGTAGTAGAGCGTCTGCCACGGCACCCCCGAGCGGTTGAACGCGGGGTCGGTGATGTCGGGGTCGGGATTGTTGATGTAGCAGCCGTCGGCCTGGTCGCCGGGCACCGGGTAGCCGCCGGTGGCCGCCCATACCGCGCCGTACAGGTCGCGCAGCCAGCCGATGTTGGCGGCGTCGGCGGCCGGGTCCTGCCACTGGGTCTCGAACAGCGTCCAGAACGCGGCGTCGCGGTGCGCCAGCGCCGTCCGCGTGGCCGGGACGGCGTTGATCGCGCCGCCGCTGAACCCGGCCAGGGTCACCGCGGCCGCCGGGTTGGCGAAGTCCGTGCGGTTGAGCGCGTCGTACATCGCGCCCGCCTGCTCGGCCGTGTACGAGCGCCGCAGGTAGGCCGACTTGGAGGAGCCGCGCAGCGTCGGGTTGATGAACGAGGGGATGCTGGCGGCGATCAACTTGACCGCGCGCAGCCACGGCAGCCGCTGCGCCGGCTGGGCCGCCACGACGGCGTCGGCGCCGAGTCCGGCGGTCAGGGCCCCGAGGTAGTCGCCGAGGATCCGCGCCGCGTCGGGGGCGGTGGCGTCGACCTGGGTCAGCAGGAAGACGTTGCCGCTGGAGCGGTGCGCCAGCGACGCGACGCCGGACAGGATCCTGGCGGGGGAGTCGGGCGCGGCGTGTGCCTCGTACCAGGCGCCCCAGTTCGTGACCAGGGTGGCGAACTTCGTGCGGTCCAGCAGGCTCCACGGGATGCCGACGGCGCTGAGCAGCACGTCCTTGGGCGGGTTGACGAGCAGGCGGCCGGGGTTGGCGCCGCTCGTGCCCGGCGTGCGGAACCAGAAGCGGGTGACGATGCCGAAGTTGCCGCCCCCGCCGCCGGCGCACGCCCACCACAGGTCGCGGTTGGGGTCGGCCGGGTCGCGCGAGGCCGTCACGGCGCGGGCGGTGCCCGAGCGGTCCACGACCACGACCTCGACCGCCGCCAGGTGGTCGATCACGGCCCCGAACTGCCGGGACAGGAAGCCGTACCCGCCGCCGGTGGCGTGGCCGCCGATGCCGACCGTGGGGCACATCCCGCCGGGGACGGTCACGCCCCACTTCTTGAACAACGTGTCGTAGACGCCCGACAGGCGGGCGCCGCCCTCGACCGCGAACGCGCCCCGCTGCTGGTCGAAGTAGACCTCGTCCAGCCCGGACAGGTCGATGACCACGTCCACGTCGGAGTTGAACACGAACGGGGCCAGGCAGTGGCCGCCGGACACCACCGAGATCCGCTTGCCCGCGTCGACCGCCTCCTGCACGGCGGCGACGACCTGGGCGGTCGAGCTGACCACGCGCACGTAGTCGGGCGCCCCGACCCAGCGCTGGTTGTAGCCCACGGTCAGCTCCTGGTAGCGGGGGTCGCCGGGGTACACGGTGACCGGCCCGGTGATCGGTACACCGGATGACGCGGCGGCGCGGGCGGGGGACGCCGACACCGTCACGGCACCCGCCACCAGCGCGGCGCCACCCAGTAACCCCCGCCTCGACGGACGTTCCATGATCGCTCCTTGCGGTTCCTCGGAGGGTGATCGTCAGGACATCCTCATGGTGTCCCGGCCTCCTGCGGATGCCGCGAAAAAGGATCGCAGTCCGTTACCTCCGGCCGCCTACCTCACGAAGAGGGCGGCGGACCTCACGGAGTACGTCGGACGTGGTGGAGCCGTCAGCCGGCGGGGGCCTCGGGCAGGGAGTCGAGCCAGTCGAGCAGGCGGGCGCCCTGGCGGGTCATGACGTCGGGGTCGCGCAGCGCGTTGGCCAGCAGGGACATGCCCTGGTAGGCGCCCACCAGCGTCAGGGCCAGGTCCCAGGGGTCCGGCTGGCCGAGCTCGCGGAACTGGCGCTCGGCCCAGTCCAGGAGCAGCCGGATGACGCGGCCGGCCTCCGCGTCCAGGCCGCCCTCGGGGCGTTTGTCCAGCTCCGCGGCGAGCGTCCCGGTCGGGCAGCCGTAGCGGGCCGCGAGGTCGCGCTGGCTGACCCACCCCTCCACCAGGGTTTTCAGGCGCTCCCTCGGGTCGTCGAGCTCTTCCAGGCGGCTCGTGAGGAGCTCCAGCTGCCGCGCGTGCTCGGCGAGGGCGGCGGCGACCAGGTCGTCCTTGGTCTTGAAGTAGTAGTACACGTTGCCCACGGGGACGTCGGCGGCGTGGGCGATGTCGGCGATGGTGGTGCGCTCCGCCCCCTGCCGGTGCACGACCTGGGCGGCGGCGGTCATCAGCCGCTGGCGCTTGGCGGCCGCGGTCCTCGCCCGCGAACCCATTGAGTCAGTCACCTGACTAACTATAGGCGGCGAAGTCGTGCTACGGTCTCTCTCAAGTGAGTCAGCCGACTAACTAACAACTGGGAGAAATCATGATCGTTGTCACGGGCGCCACCGGGAACGTCGGGCGGACGCTGGTCCGGCTGCTGGCCGAGGCGGGGGAGCAGGTCACCGCCGTGTCCCGCCGCATCACCGACGCCGACGTGCCGCAGGGCGTGCGCGCGGTCGCCGCCGACCTGGCCGACCCCGGCAGCATGAAGGCAGCGCTGGAAGGCGCGGACGCGGTGTTCCTCCTCACGGGCGGCGACCTGTTCGCCACGGAGCCCAAGGAGATCGTCGCCGCGGTGAGCGGGCCGGGCAGGATCGTCCTGCTCTCCTCGCAGGGCGTGGTGACCCGCCCGGACAGCGCGTCCCACGGCCGCTTCGGAGCGGAGGTGGAACGCGCGGTCATCGACTCGGGGGCGCGGTGGACGATCCTGCGGCCGGGCGGATTCGCCTCCAACAGGTACGCCTGGGCCGGCTCGATCCGCGCGGACCGCACGGTCGCGGCGCCGTTCGGCGACGTCGGGCTGCCGATCATCGACCCCGACGACATCGCCGCCGTGGCCGCCGCCGTGCTGCGGGAGCCGGGCCACGACGGCCGGACCTACGAGCTCACCGGTCCGGAAGCGGTGACCCCGCGGCAGAACGCCGAGGCCATCGGCCAGGCGATCGGCGAGCCGGTCGCGTTCGTCGAGCAGACCCGCGAGGAGGCCCGCGAGCAGCTGCTGGCGTTCATGCCCGCGCCGGTCGCGGACACCACGCTGGACATCCTCGGCGAGCCGACCGAGGCCGAGCGGCGGATCAGCCCGGACGTCGAACGCGTGCTCGGCCGGGCCCCTCAGCCGTTCGCCGCCTGGGCCCGGCGCAACGCCGCCGCCTTCCGCTGAGCCCCGCCCAGGGTGGATCATGCCCGGATGGACGAGACGATCGTGACCGACGACGGGGTGCGGCTCTGGGCGGTGCGCAGCGGCGAGGGCCGTCCCGTCGTCTTCTGCCATGGCGGGCCGGGCCTGTGGGACACCTTGGAGGACGTGGCCGGGCTGCTGTCCGGCGTCGCCGCCGTCCACCGGTGGGACCAGCGCGGCTGCGGCCGCTCGCAACGGCTCGGCCCGTACTCGACGGCCCGTACGGTGGCCGACCTCGACGCCGTCCGCCGCCACTTCGGCCTGGAGACGATGGTGCTGCTCGGCCACTCGTGGGGCGCCCAGCTGGCCCTGCGGTACGCCCTCGACCACCCGGATCGCGTCCGCGGGCTGATCTACGTCTCCGGCACGGGCATCGACCCGGCCGACACCTGGCGCGAGGAGTACCGGCTGCGCCTGCGCGGCGCGGTGAGCGGGGACGTGGAGCGCTGGGCGGAGCTGGAGAGCCGCGAACGCACGGCCGCCGAGGACCGTGAGTTCGCGGTGCTGCAGTGGTCGGCGGACTTCGCCGACCGCGACCGGGCCATGGAGCACGCCGAACGCATGGCGACCCCCTGGCTCGGCGTCAACTTCGAGTGCAACGCCGCCCTGAACGCCGAGGGCAAGCGTGACTGGGGCACGCCGGCGTTGCGGGAAGCCTGCGCGGCACTGGCGGTGCCGGCGCTGATCGTCGACGGGGCCGAGGACATCCGGCCCCGCCGGGCGGTGGACTCGCTGGAACGGGCGCTGCCGGACGCCTCGCGGGTGAGCCTGCCGGGAGCCGGTCACCTGCCCTGGGTCGAGGACCCGGAGGGTTTCCGGGCCGCCGTGAGCGCGTTCGTCGCCCGCGTGGGTTAGGGGAGGGCGAGCATGCGGTCCAGGGCCACCCGGGCCCAGTGGGCGGTGTCCTCGTCCACCGTGATCTGGTTGACGACCTCCCCGAGCACCAGGGACTCCAGGGCCCACACCAGGTGCGGCAGGTCGATCCGGTTCATGGTCGAGCAGTAGCAGACCGTCTTGTCCAGGAACGAGATGCTCTTGTCGGGGAACTCCTGCGCCAGCCGCTTGACCAGGTTCAGCTCGGTGCCGATCGCCCAGCTGGAGCCCGCGGGGGCCGACTCCAGGGTCTGGATGATGTGCTCGGTCGAGCCCACGTGGTCCGCCTTGAGCACGACCTCGTGCCGGCACTCCGGGTGCACCAGGACGTTCACGCCGGGGATGCGCGCGCGCACGTCGTCCACCGACTCGGCGGTGAAGCGGCCGTGCACCGAGCAGTGGCCGCGCCAGAGGATCATCCTGGCCCGCTCCAGCTGCTCCTGGGTGAGCCCGCCGTTGGGGCGGTGCGGGTTCCAGACGACGCAGTCCTCCAGGGACATGCCCATCTCCAGCACCGCCGTGTTGCGGCCCAGGTGCTGGTCGGGCAGGAACAGGACCTTCTCGCCGCGCGAGAACGCCCAGTCCAGGGCGCGGCGGGCGTTGGAGGAGGTGCAGACCGCGCCGCCGTTCCTGCCGCAGAAGGCCTTGATGTCGGCGCTGGAGTTCATGTACGTGACCGGAATCACCTGATCGGCCAGGCCCGCGTCCTCCAAAGCCTCCCAGCACTCCTCGACCTGGTCGAACGTGGCCATGTCCGCCATCGAGCACCCGGCCGCCAGGTCCGGCAGCACGACCCGCTGGTGGTCGCCGGTCAGGATGTCGGCCGACTCGGCCATGAAGTGCACGCCGCAGAAGACGATGAACTCCGCCTCCGGCCTGGCCGCCGCGAGCCGGGCGAGCTTGAACGAGTCGCCCGTGACGTCGGCGAACTGGATGACCTCGTCGCGCTGGTAGTGGTGCCCGAGCACGAACAGCCGGTCGCCGAGCGCCTCCTTCGCCTTGCGGGCCCGTTCCACCAGGTCGGGGTCCGAGGCGGGCGGCAGCTCGCCCGGGCACTCGACCCCCTTCTCGCTGTGCGGATCGGCGCCCTGGCCGAGGACGTAGAGCGGCAGCCCAGTCTGGGTGGCCATGGCCAAACCCCCTTATCGTCGAAGTGACGATACTCATCATGACATATGGGGGATACCTGCTTATTACGGGGGGCGGCGACCCTGGGAATGTGTGGCATGGGCCAGGTGTTGGTAGCGTCATTAGTAGGACGTCGGAAACAGACAGCCGGGTTAGGGAGTCAGCAGATGACGGTTGAGAGCAGCGAGACCACGACGCAGGGCCTGATCCTGACCGACGCGGCCGCCGCCAAGGTCAAGGGCCTGCTCGAGCAGCAGGGCGAGGAAGGTCTGCAGCTGCGGGTGGCTGTGCAGCCGGGTGGTTGCTCCGGCCTGCGCTACCAGCTCTTCTTCGACGACCGTTCGATGGACGGCGACGTGGTGTCGGACTTCGGGGGTGTCAGCGTGGTCACCGACCGCATGAGCGCTCCTTACCTCATCGGGGCCACGATCGACTTCGTCGACACGATCGAGAAGCAGGGTTTCACCATCGACAACCCCAACGCCACGGGCTCCTGCGCCTGTGGTGACTCCTTCAACTAGTCGGTGGCCGCCGGGTCCCGCTCGCCTTTGTGCGTGCGGGACCTTCGCGTATTCTCGTGGGCCTCATAGGCTTGCTGACAACGAGGAAGAAGAATCCCGTGCGCATCGCCGTTACCGGCTCAATCGCGACAGACCACCTGATGACCTTCCCAGGAAGCTTCGGCGATCAGCTCATCGCCGAGCAGCTCGATCGGGTGTCGCTCTCGTTCCTGGTGGATGACCTTCAGATCCGTCGTGGCGGCTGCGCCGCGAACATCGCGTTCGGCATGGCCTGCCTCGGCCTCAAGCCGATCCTCGTGGGAGCCGTCGGCAACGACTTCGCCGACTACCGCTCGTGGCTGGAACGCCACGGGGTCGACTGCGACTCCGTGCACATCTCGGAGACCCAGCACACCGCGCGCTTCCTGTGCACCACCGACGAGCACCACAACCAGATCGCCTCGTTCTACACCGGGGCCATGGCCGAGGCGCGGCTGATCGAGCTGCAGCCCGTCGCCGACCGCCTCGGCGGCCTCGACCTGGTGCTGATCAGCCCCAACGACCCCGACGCGATGCTGCGCCACACCGACGAGTGCCGCCAGCGCGGCATCCCGTTCGCCGCCGACATCTCCCAGCAGCTCGCGCGCATGGCCGACGAGCAGATCCGCCAGCTCGTCGACGGCGCCGCCTACCTCTTCTCCAACGACTACGAGAAGGGGCTCATCGAGCAGAAGACCGGCTGGTCCGGCGAGGAGATCCTGCACCGGGTCGGCGTCCGGATCACCACGCTCGGCCCCAAGGGCGCCGTCATCGACCGCAGGGGCGAGCCGTCCATCCACGTCGCCCCCGCCCCCGAGCGGGGCAAGGCCGACCCCACCGGCGTCGGCGACGCCTTCCGCGCCGGGTTCCTGTCGGGGCTGGCCTGGGGGCTGCCCCTGGAGCGCTGCGGCCAGATCGGCAACCTGACCGCCACCCACGTGCTCGAGCGCGTCGGCGGCCAGGAGTACGAGCTCGGGCAGCAGGTCTTCCTGGAGCGGTTCGCCGCCGCGTACGGCAGCGAGGCCACGGCGGACATCGCCGAGCACGTGCGCTGCTACCACCCGTAAGCACCGCGAGGCCGCCCCGGCCCGCCGTCGAGCGGCCGGGGCGGCCTCGGGCCGTCCTCCTGCGGCTCAGCCCCTGGCGTAGACGTGGTGCAGGAACTCGGCGAGCTTGTCGTCCGGCAGGTGCTTGGCCAGGTCCGCCTCGGTGATCATGCCCACGATGCGGTTGTCCGACAGCACGGGGATCCGCTTGATCTGGTGCTGCTCCATCAGCGTGAGCGTCTCGTCGACGGACGTGTCCGGGGTGACGAAGACGAGGCCCCCGGCCAGCTCGCCCGCCGTCGTCCTCGACGGGTCGTGCCCCGAGGCGATGCACTTGACGACGATGTCGCGGTCGGTGATGATCCCCTTCACCCGCTCGTCGGGGCCGCACACGGGCAGCGCGCCGACGTTCATGTTGCGCATCAGCTGGGCCGCCCGGTCGAGCGTCTCGTGCGCGCCGATGCACTCGGCCCCCGGATGCATCACGTCACGGGCGGTCTCGTGCGGATGTCCTCTGGTCATGGCTTCCCCCCGAAAGTCGGTGACTCCGTACGGGAAGCCCCTACCCCACTTTCGGGGGGAATGTCAGTAATTGCGCCGGACGTGGATGGCCCAGCCGCCCTCGGGCAGCTCGTACGAGCCCACGTGCCGGTGCGACTTGAGCCTGCACCACGCCGGCACGTCCGTGTAGGCCGCGGGATCGTCGGCCAGCACGGCCACCACCGCGTTGAGCGGGACGTAGTTGATCTGCTCGGCCAGCATGATGATCGGGATCGGGCACTTCTTCCCGAGCGCGTCGATCGTCAGAGCCGGCTGGGTAACCTCGGTCATGCGACTCCTGCGTCCTGCCGGATGCGGCGCACCAGATCGGGCAGCACGGCGAGGAATCTGTCGACCTCCGCCGCGGAGGCGCCCCTGGGCAGCGACACCCGGACATTGCCATGCGTCAGCACGCCCATCGCTTCAAGAACGTGCGATGGACGAAGCGTACTAGCGGTGCACGAGCTTCCTGACGAAACAGCGAAACCAGCCTTGTCCAGCTCGGTCAGCAGAGCCTCGCCATCGACGTACAGACACGAAAAGGTCACGATGTGCGGCGCCCGGTCGACCGGGTCGCCGATCACCTCCACGTCCGGGACGATCTTCGGCACCGTCTCCCTGATCCTGGCCACGAGCTCCGACAGCCGCGCCTGCTCCTGCGCCGCCTCCGCGGCCATCGCGCGCAGCGCGGCCGCCGCCGCGACGATGCCGGGCACGTTCTCGAACCCCGGCACCCGCCGCCGCTCCCGCTCGTCCTCGGGCAGGAACGAGCGGAACCGCGTGCCCTTGCGCACCACCAGCACCCCCACGCCCGCGGGGCCGCCCCACTTGTGGGCGCTGGCCGTCAGCACCGACCAGCCGGGCGGGATCGGCATCCTGCCCGCCGTCTGCGCCGCGTCCACCAGCAGCGGAACGCCGTGGGAGCGGCACGCCGCGGCCGCCTCGGCCACCGGCTGCACCGTGCCGACCTCGTGGTTGGCCGTCTGCAAGCAGGCCAGCGCGGTGCCGGGCCGGGCGACCGCCTCGGCGAACCGGTCGAGATCCACCCGCCCCGTCAGGTCCACGCCCACCGTCTCGGTGGTGCCGCCGTCACGTTCGTGCACGCCGGCGGCGTGCAGCACGCTGGAGTGCTCGACCGCGCTGGTGACCAGGTGGCGCCCGGCCCTGCGCCTGCCGTGTAGGGTGCCGAGGACGCCGAGATGCACGGCCTGCGTGCCCGACGAGGTGAACGAGACCTCGTCCGGGCGCGCGCCGAGCGCCTCGGCCACCTCCGTGCGGGCCTGCTCCAGCAGCAGGTGCGCGCGGCGGGCCTGGCCGTACAGTCTCGCGGGGTCGGCCCAGCCGACGTCGATCGCCGCCAGCAGCGCCTCGCGTGCCTGAGGGTGGAGCGGCTCGCTCGAAGCCGCGTCGAAATACGCCACGAGACTCATCGTCCCACTTGCGGCGCCATCGAGGGGTCGCGCGGTAGGGCGAGGCACCTGCACGCTAATGTGTCTGCAATCAGCTGTGCATCTGGAAATAAGAGCGCCCAAGAGAAAGACTCTTGGGCTTCATCTGTGGGGTAGGCGATCCGTGAGTCCGACTCGCCGTACGACGCGGCGTTCGTTGGCCCGGCGCAGGGTGCCGCGCGCCGCCGCTTTGGCGTTGCTGCTGGCCACTGCTACGGCGTGTGCTAATGACGTTCCGAAGGCCGACTGGTCGCGGGGCCTTCTTCCTGACCATGTCACCGAGCAGGCGGGCGTGGTCCAGAGTCTGTGGAACGGGGCCTGGATCGCCGCACTCGCCACGGGCGCGGTCGTCATCTTCCTGATCGTGTGGGCGGCCATCTTCCACCGCAAGCGCAAGTCCTCGGCCGATCTGCCGCCGCAGGTGCGCTACAACCTGCCGATCGAGATGCTCTACACCTTGATCCCGCTCGTCATGGTGTCGGTGTTCTTCTTCTTCACCGCGCGTGACAGCCAGGTGCTTTCCAAGGTGGACGGCGACGCGACCGTCAAGGTCAAGGTCGAGGCCTTCCAGTGGAGCTGGCGCTTCACCACGACCGTCAACGGCAAGACGCTGGCCCCCGTCGCCGGCGTGCCGGTGAGCGACTATCACCAGGGGCCTCAGCTGGTCCTGCCGACCAACTCGAAGGTCGAGTTCGACCTGTCGACCGACGACGTCATCCACTCGTTCTGGGTGCCGGAGTTCCTGTTCAAGCGGGACGTCATCCCCGGCATCAAGGAAGGCAACCCCGGCCGCAAGTTCGAGATCACCACTCTGAGCCGTACGGGCATCTTCGCGGGCCGGTGCGCCGAGCTCTGCGGTGTCGACCACAGCCGCATGCTGTTCTCCGTGAAGCTCGTCGGGCCGAATGAGTGGAACCAGTACATCGCTAACCAGGCTGGGAGTGCCCAGTGACCGCCATCCACGAACCCCTTCGCGCGCCGGCCAGGCCCATGACCAAGGGCCAGGTGATCGCCAAGTGGCTGTCCTCCACTGATCACAAGATCATCGGGCACCTCTATCTGATCACGTCCTTCGGCTTCTTCCTGATCGGCGGCGTCATGGCGCTGATCATGCGGGCCGAGCTGGCGCAGCCGGGCATGCAGTTCACCAGCAACGAGCAGTTCAACCAGCTGTTCACCATGCACGGCACGATCATGCTGCTGATGTTCGCGACGCCGCTGTTCGCCGGCTTCGCCAACGAGCTGATGCCGCTGCAGATCGGCGCCCCCGACGTGGCCTTCCCGCGCCTGAACATGGTCAGCTACTGGCTCTACCTGTTCGGCAGCCTCATCGCCGTGTCCGGCTTCTTCACGCCGGGCGGCGCGGCCTCGTTCGGCTGGTTCGCCTACACGCCGCTGTCCAACGCGATCAACTCGCCCGGCATCGGCAGCGACCTGTGGATCATGGGCCTGGCCCTGTCCGGCCTCGGCACGATCCTCGGCTCGGTGAACTTCATCACCACGATCATCTGCATGCGCGCGCCCGGCATGACCATGTTCCGCATGCCGATCTTCACCTGGAACGTCCTGCTGACCAGCATGCTCGTGCTGATGGCGTTCCCCGTGCTGGCCGCCGCGCTGCTGGTGCTGGAGTCGGACCGCAAGCTCGGCACGCACGTCTTCAGCCCCGACAACGGCGGGGCGCTGCTCTGGCAGCACCTGTTCTGGTTCTTCGGCCATCCCGAGGTCTACATCATCGCGCTGCCGTTCTTCGGCATCGTGACCGAGGTCCTGCCGGTCTTCAGCCGCAAGCCGATCTTCGGTTACATCAGCCTCGTGGTCGCGACGATCTCGATCGCCGGTCTGTCCATCACGGTCTGGGCGCACCACATGTTCCCGACCGGGCAGGTGTTGCTGCCGTTCTTCTCGTTCATGACGTTCCTCATCGCGGTGCCGACAGGTGTGAAGTTCTTCAACTGGGTCGGCACGATGTGGCGAGGGCATCTGTCCTTCGAGTCGCCGATGCTGTTCTCGGTCGGCTTCCTCGTCACGTTCCTCCTGGGCGGTCTGACGGGCGTCATCCTGGCCTCGCCGCCGCTCGACTTCCACATCAGCGACACCTACTTCGTCGTCGCCCACTTCCACTACGTGGTCTTCGGCACCGTCGTGTTCGCCATGTTCGCGGGCTTCTACTTCTGGTGGCCCAAGTTCACCGGCAAGATGCTCGACGACAAGCTGGGCAAGCTGCACTTCTGGCTGCTGTTCATCGGCTTCCACACGACGTTCCTCATCCAGCACTGGCTGGGCATGCTCGGCTTCCCGCGTCGTTACGCCGACTACAGCCCGGCCGACGGCTTCACCGACCTCAACATGATCTCGTCGGTGGGCGCGTTCGTGCTGGGCGCCTCGACGCTGCCGTTCTTCTACAACGTCTGGAAGACCTGGCGCAGCGCGCCGAAGGTCACCGTCGACGACCCCTGGGGCTACGGCGGCTCGCTCGAATGGGCGACCTCCTGCCCGCCGCCGCGGCACAACTTCACCTCGCTGCCGCGCATCCGGTCCGAGCGTCCCGCGTTCGACCTGCACTACCCGCACGTGTCCGCCAAGCCGTCGGCGACGGAGGTCGAGGCCTGATGAAAGTACAGGGTTGGCTGTTCCTCGCGTGCGGCCTGTTCTTCGCGGGTGTCGACGTCGCCTACTGGTTCTGGACCAAGGCGGCGACGGGCCACGGTGAGCCGGTCGGCACCACGGCCATGGCGATCTCGGTCGGGTTCGCGTTCATGGTCGGCTACTACCTGATGTTCACCGCGCGGCGCATCGGCGCCCAGCCGGAGGACGACAAGCAGGCCGACATCAGCGAGGGCGCGGGCGAGATCGGGTTCTTCAGCCCGAGCAGCTGGTGGCCGCTGTTCCTGTGCCTGGCGGCGGCCTTCGCCTTCGCTGGCTTCGTGATCGGCTTCTGGATGTTCCTGATCGGGCTCTTCCTGGTCATCATGGCCATGATCGGCTTCGTCTTCCAGTACTACCGGGGTCACTTCTCACACTGACCCGGGCTGCCTGAGCGGGCGTCTCCCTTGAGGGGGGACGCCCGTTTTTTTGTGTTCTTTAACGGTGATCCGATGTGGTTATTCGATCACTGAGGGTAGTAATGAGAAGTCTGCTATGTGGACCGCCGCTAAGGGCCTTTTCGGGCACAACAGGGTGGTGAGCAGGGCAAGGGGTTCGTTGTCGGACGAGGGAGTCATACGTGGGGCGCGTAGCGAATGGATCGGCCGGCCTGCTGGCGCTGGCGCTGCTGGCGGCGTGCTCGGGGGCCTCGGCCCCGAAGCCCGAGGGGGTCGCCATGGCAGGCGGGGCCCAGGGGCCCGCTGTGACGTTCTCTCCGCAGGACAAGGCCGCGAACGTACCCACGGACCAGCCTGTGGTCGTCTCGGCCCGTGGCGGCACGCTCAAGAGCGTACGGGTGGACGGCGGCAAGTCCGGGGCGCTCAAGGGCGTCCTGAGCGCCGACGGCACCAACTGGCGCAGCACCGTCACCGCCCGCCCCGGGGCGCGCTACACCGTCACCGCCGTCTCCGCGGACGCCACGGGCAAGCAGACCCAGACCACCAGCACGTTCTCCACGGTCAAGGGCAACAAGACGTTCGACATCCAGACCATCACCCCGAACAAGGAGGACACCGGCCTGACGGTCGGCGTCGGCATGCCCATCATGATCGCCTTCGACAAGCCGATCGCCGACCGGGTGTCCGTCGAACGCAACCTCACGGTCCGCAGCTCCAGGCCGGTGGAGGGCGCCTGGCACTGGTTCGACGACAGCCACGTGGACTTCCGGCCGCTGAAGTACTGGCCCGCGCACACGAAGGTGCGGCTGGAGGCGAAGCTGGCCGGCGTGCGCGGAGGGCCCGGCATGTACGGCAAGCGCGACGTACGGCTCGACTTCAAGATCGGCCGCGAGCAGATCACCAAGGGCAGCACCGACGAGCACGTCCTGTACGTCCGGCGCGACGGCAAGAAGATCCGCGAGATGCCCATGAGCGCGGGGCAGGGCGGGCTGTGGAAGTTCTACACCACCTCCGGCATCCACCTGGCGATGTCGCGCGAGGACGCCACTCTCATGACCTCGCCCGGGATCGGGCCCGGCCAGTCGGGCTACTACTCGCTGATGGTCTACCACACCGTCCGCATCTCCAACAGCGGCGAGTACGTGCACAGTGCGCCCTGGTCGGTGGGCTCGCAGGGGAACTCGAACGTCAGCCACGGGTGCGTGAACATCAGCCCGGAGAACGCGATCTGGTTCGTCAAGAACACGCTGATCGGGGATCCGATCATCATCACGGGGTCGCCGCGGAAGCTGGAGCCCACGAACGGGTGGGGGCACTGGCAGGAGAACTGGAAGGATTGGCTCAAGTGGAGCGTGCTGAAGGACGGGCCGACCATCACGTTCTGATACCGATTCCCCCCCGCCGACCACGCCCCACCCCGCCACCTCCCGGCCCGTCGCGTCCCGCCCCGCTACACCCGACCCGCCACACTCGGGGCTGACCGGCCTTGGGGCTGGCCAGGCGCGGGCTGACCGCCCTTGGGGCTGGCCGCGCCCGGGCTGACCGCCCTTGGGGCTGGCCGCGCTCGGGCTCGCCGCAGTCGAGGCTGGCCGCGCTCCGGCTCGCCCCAGTCGGGTCTGGCGGCGTCCGGGCTCACCGCCCTCGGGCTGGCCGTGCCGGGGCTCGCCACGCCCCGGCGCGGTGGGGGCTCAGCGCGCGCTCGCAAGGGCGGGACCCGGGCGCCCAGCGGGACCTGGGGCTACGCGAGCCCACGCCCGGGCACGGCCGCCGATCCGGCCCGCTCTCGCTGCCCGCGCGCCTCAGCGCCCGCGGGTGCCCCCAGCGCCGCGTGTGCGGTCCCAGCGCCGCCGCGTGCCGCCCAGCGCCATCGTGAGCGCCTCAGCGTCACGGGTGCCCCCAGCGCCACGGTGCCCCCAGCGCCACGGGTGCCCCCAGCGCCGCCGCGTGCTGCCCAGCGCCGCCGCTGCCGCCCAGCGCCGCTGCGTGCCGCTCCAGCATCCGAGCGGCCCGGCGGCAGGCCAGGGCGAGCACGGCGCTATGGGGCCCATGGGGCTGGCGGTGGTGAGGAAGCGAGCGGGCGGGGGGCTCGACGTGGGAGGAGCGATGGCCTACTGCCCCGCTCGCTCTCCGCGCCATCGTGCGTGCCCCGGCCGCTGCGGCGCCGTCCCTGTCGCCGTGCGCGCTCCTGCGCTGCGACGTCGGCCCCGCCGCCGTGCGCGCCTCAGCGTCGGCGTGCTCCCGGAGAGGCGGGCGAGGGCCGATGTCCGTCGCTGGGGCCCGGCGATGAGCGCCGGGCGGTCCCCTTGGGCGGCGTTGAACGGACGAAGGGCGCAGTGCGGGGGGAGGCGCTTGGAGTGGGAGGCACGCCCCAGGGCGAGGGAGGCGTTCGGAGTGGAAAGCGCAACCCCGAGGTGGGGGAGGCGTTCGGAGGGGGAGGCGCGCCCCTCACCCTGGGGCGCGCCCCGGAAGGGACGGTCAGGAGCCGTTGACGGTGGCGCTGACCTCGATCCAGCGGTCGAGGGTGG
Organism: Nonomuraea jabiensis; assembly: GCF_014204795.1. Classification (GTDB taxonomy): domain Bacteria; phylum Actinomycetota; class Actinomycetes; order Streptosporangiales; family Streptosporangiaceae; genus Nonomuraea; species Nonomuraea jabiensis. The sequence continues at coordinate 6,876,185 of NZ_JACHMB010000001.1, forward strand.
CGGCGGCCGCGCCCGAGTCGACGGCCTGGACCGCGCGGGCGTAGCCGTCGGTCATGGCGGCGTCGAGGTCGTCGCCCGGCCCGTTGAGGGCCACCAGGGCGGCGGCGGCATTCAGCAGGACGGCGTCGCGCACCGGCCCCGTCTTGCCCTGCAGCAGGTCGTGCACCGCCTGGGCGTTGAAGGCCACGTCCCCGCCCCGCAGCGCGCCCACGTCGGCGCGCGGGATGCCGAGCACGGACGGGTCGAAGGTCGTCTGCGTGGCCGTGCCGTCCTTGACCACCCAGACCGTCGAGGTGTCCGCGATGGTCAGCTCGTCGAGCCCGTCGTCGCCGCGGAACACCAGCGCGCTGACGCCGCGCTCGGCGAAGACGCCTGCCAGCACGGGCAGCATCTTGGCGTCGAAGACGCCGATGGCCTGGGCGGCCGGGCGGGCCGGGTTGGTGAGCGGGCCGAGGAAGTTGAAGATCGTGGGTACGCCGATCTCCTTGCGCGTCGGCCCGGCGAAGCGCAGCGCGGGGTGGTAGACCGGGGCGAAGCAGAACGCGATGCCCGCCTCCGCGGCCACCCGTGCTGTCTGCTCCGGGGTGAGGTCGAGCCGGATGCCCAGGTGCTCCAGGACGTCGGCGGCGCCGCACGAGGACGAGGCGGCGCGGTTGCCGTGCTTGACGACCCGGGCGCCCGCGGCGGCGGCCACGATGGCGGCCATCGTCGAGACGTTGACGGTGTGGGCGCGGTCGCCTCCCGTACCGACCACGTCGACCACGGGCCCCTCCACGCTCAGCGGCGTGGCCAGCTCCAGCATGGTGCGGGCCAGGCCCACGACCTCGGCCACCGTCTCGCCCTTGGCGCGCAGCGCGACCACGAAGCCGGCGATCTGGGACGGCGTCGCGGCGCCGGACATGATCTCCCGCATCGCCCAGGCCGACTCGTCGGAGGTGAGGTGCTCTCCGGACAGGAGAGCGGACAGCAGCGTGGGCCAGGTCGTCCGGGAGTCCATGGGCACCTACTTAGCGTTGAGTCGGGTCGAGGAGCGGCGCCGCATGAGGTCGGCCACGGTCTCGGCCAGGACCATGGGCTCCAGCGGCTGCGGCACCACGGCGTCGGCCTTGGACCAGTCGGCCAGCCACCGGTCGTCGCGCCTGGCGATGATCAGGCAGATGGGCGGGCAGTCGTAGACCTCGTCCTTGGCCTGGCGGGAGACGCCCATGCCGCCCGCGGGCTGCGTCTCGCCGTCGAGGACGGCCACGTCGATCTCGCCCGAGCCCAGCCACTGGTGGACCTTGGGCTCGGTGGCGCATTCCACGATCTCCACGAGGGGCACGTCGGCGGCCGGGCGCCTGCCGATGGCCTGGATCACCTCGGCCCTGGTGGCGGCGTCATCGCTGTAGACGAGGACCCTCATCGTGTCGTCGGTGCTCCCAGTGGACGTCACTGTCGCGCTCGCTATCCCTTGTAGCTGTATGGTCACCTCGGATCGTACCGGTGCGCCGGTGTGCATTCCCAGGCCACCATGCCTGACAGGGGGTTTTGGGGCGATTATCCCAGGTTGCCTCCCGGTTTGTACCTGCTAACCGGGGGGTCGTGCGCGGGACCGACCACCGAAGCCGCAATAATGCTGCCCGTGGCGACAGCATCCGCAATAACTTCGACGACGACAGCCCAGTCGTACCGCAGACCCAATCTGGTCAGTGTCGGGACGATCGTGTGGCTGTCCTCTGAGCTCATGTTCTTCGCGGCGCTGTTCGCGATGTACTTCACCATCCGGTCGGTGAGCGAGGGCAACGGCTTCGAATGGGGCCCCGCCTTCCACAAGGTGGGCCTCGAGGCCGCCGAGGGCGCTCACCTGAACATCCCGTTCGCGACGGTCAACACGATCATCCTGGTTCTGTCGAGTGTGACGTGCCAGCTGGGCGTGTGGGCCGCGGAGAAGGGGCAGGTCGGCAAGCTCCGCTTCTGGTACATCGTCAGCTTCCTCATGGGCGCGGTCTTCGTGGCCGGGCAGCTGTACGAGTACGCTGAGCTGGCTTCAGAGGGCGCGACCTTGTCCGCCAACGCCTACACCTCGGTGTTCTACCTGACGACGGGCTTCCACGGCCTGCACGTGACCGGTGGCCTATTCGCGTTCCTGTTCATGCTGGGACGCACGTACGCCGCGAAGCGCTTCACGCATGAGCAGGCCACCAGCGCGATCGTCGTGTCCTACTACTGGCACTTCGTAGACGTCGTCTGGATTGGTCTTTTCGCGACCATCTACATCATTCGTTAAGGAACGGGATCTCTGTGACTAGGATCACCGCTTGGCGGCGGCATCCCCTCGCGAGATATGCCGTCCTGATTTTGGCGTTGGCGCTGGTCGGGATGGTATACGCCGCCTTTGTCCAGGCGGGTAAGCCTGCCGACGCGGCACTGGCGGCAGGCAAGGTCGATGACGTGGCCGAGGGCAGGAGCCTGTTCGTCAAGCACTGCTCCAGCTGCCACGGCATGAACGCGGAGGGCACCAAGACGGCGCCCACGCTCGTCGGCGTCGGCGCCGCGGCGGTCGACTTCCAGATGGGCACCGGCCGCATGCCCGCCGCCAACCCGGGTCCGCAGGCGCCGCGCAAGCCGATGGCGCCCTGGGTCGACGAGACGAAGATCAGGCAGATCGGCGCCTACGTGCAGTCGCTCGGCGGCGGCCCGCAGGTCCCGGGGCAGGAGCAGGTCGACCCCAAGCTCGGCGACGCCGGCAAGGGCGGCGAGCTGTTCCGCGCCAACTGCATCCAGTGTCACAACTGGGTCGGCGCCGGTGGAGCCCTGACGCAGGGCAAGTACGCTCCCAACCTCAACTCGGCGACCCCCACCCAGATCTACGAGGCGATGGTCACCGGCCCGCAGGCGATGCCGGTCTTCAACGACACGACGATCACGCCCGAAGAGAAGCGCAGCATGATCGCCTACATCACGCAGGTCCGCGCGCAGAAGGACCCGGGAGGCTTCGGCCTGGGGCGCATTGGCCCCGTGACCGAAGGTCTCGTAGCGTGGATCGCAGGCCTCAGTGTCCTCGCACTCGCCGCCATCTGGATCACCGCGAAGAAGCGACAGAAGTCATGACAGACAACGAGCACGAGATCGAGCAGCCCGATGAGCGCGTACCCAAGCGCGTCATCGGCACCCCCGCGCCGGGCACCTCGATGCTCGGCACCGCGGAGGCCACGGACGTCGAGAAGGACGTCCCCGGCGTCACGCTGCCGGACGAGAGCAAGGCCCGCAAGGCCGAGAAGATCGTGGCGCTCTGCTTCACGATCACGTTCCTGGCCGCGATCGCGTTCATCATCTCCTACGTGGTCTTCCAGGTCGGCAGCCCCGAGGCGACCGGAGTGTCCAACTTCGCGCTGGGCACCTCGCTGACCGTGGCGATCCTGGGGCTGGCGATCGGCATCGTGATCTGGGTACGCATGATCATGCCGAAGTACGCCCTGATCCAGGAGCGCCACCCGATGGCCTCCGCCGAGGACGACCGCGAGGTCGTCGCCGACACCTTCGTCCAGGGCGCCAACGAGAGCGGCTTCGTCAAGCGCAAGCTGCTGCGCCGCACGCTGCTGCTGGCCGCCGCGCCCCTCGGCCTCGTGCCGGTGGTGCTGCTGCGCGACCTCGACAACAGCAAGATGCCGGGCGCGAAGTTCAACAAGATGCTGCGCCACACGGTCTGGGGTGAGAAGACCAAGGAGGGCAAGCCGCTCAGGCTCGTCGTCGAGGGCACCGGCCAGCCGATCCGGGCCGCCGACTTCAACTCGCCCGGCGGCATCCTGTCGGTGGTCCCCGAGGGCTACCAGCACGACCTCAACGCCCTGGCCAAGGCCACGCTGATCCTGATCAAGTTCCGCCCGGAGGAGCTCAAGAGCGGCGTCCGGCAGAACTGGACGCACGACGGCATCGTGGCGTACTCCAAGATCTGCACGCACGTGGGCTGCCCCGCGGCCCTGTACGAGCAGAACACCCACCACATCCTCTGCCCCTGCCACCAGTCGACGTTCGACGCGGCCGACGGCGCGAAGGTCATCTTCGGTCCGGCCGCCAGGCCGCTGCCGCAGCTGCCGATCACGGTCGACGCCGAGGGCTACCTGATCGCCCAGGGCGACTTCCAGGTGCCCGTCGGTCCCAGCTACTGGGAACGCGGTGACGCCGAGCGCGAGGTCAGGGAGAAGGGAGGCCAGGCATGAGCGAGCTGAACGCCGTGCCCAAGGCCATCGCCGGGCCGTCGACCTTCCTCGACGACCGCCTGGGCGGGGCCAATTTCCTCAAGCGCAACCTGCGCAAGATCTTCCCGGACCACTGGTCGTTCCTGCTGGGCGAGATCGCGCTCTACTCCTTCGTCATCCTGCTGCTGACCGGTACGTTCCTGACGTTCTGGTTCAAGCCCAGCATGATGGAGGTCGCCTACGACGGCTCGTACGCGCCGCTCAAGGGCGTCATGATGTCGGAGGCCTACGCGTCGTCGCTGGAGATCAGCTTCGACGTCCGGGGTGGTCTGCTCATCCGGCAGATGCACCACTGGGCGGCCCTGATGTTCGTGGCCGGCATGATGGTCCACATGCTGCGGGTGTTCTTCACGGGCGCCTACCGCAAGCCGCGCGAGCTCAACTGGATCATCGGCGTGCTGCTGCTGACGCTGGCGCTCGCCGAGGGCCTGACCGGCTACTCGCTCCCCGACGACCTGCTCTCCGGCGCCGGTCTGCGGATCACCGAGGGCGTGGCGATCTCGCTGCCGCTGGTCGGCACGTACATCACGTTCTTCCTGTTCGGCGGGGAGTATCCGGGTGAGGATGTCGTCGCCCGGTTCTACTCGCTGCACATCCTGCTCATCCCGGGCATCCTGCTGGCGCTGATCTCGGCTCACATGGTGCTCATGTGGGTGCAGAAGCACACGCAGATGCCGGGCAAGGGGCGCAACAACCACAACGTGGTGGGCGCGCCGTTCTACCCGGCCTTCATGGCGAAGGCGGGGGCGTACTTCCTGTTCACGCTGGCCACGGTGGCGGGTCTGGCGACGTTCACCCAGATCAACCCGATCTGGCTGTTCGGCCCCTACACGCCCGCGGACGTGTCGGCGGGTTCGCAGCCCGACTTCTACATGGGCTTCCTGGAAGGCGCGCTGCGCATCATGGTGCCGTGGGAGATCAACCTCTTCGGCACCGCCCATGCCGGCACCCTGCCGCTGAGCGTGATCATCCCGGCGCTGGTGCCGATGGGCATCATCATGACGGGCCTGGCGCTCTACCCGTTCCTCGAACGCTGGGTGACGGGCGACAACCGCGAGCACCACATCGCGGACCGGCCGCGCAACAACCCGCACCGCACCTCGATCGGCATGGCGGCCATCGCGTTCTACGGCGTGCTGTGGCTGCTGGGCGCCAACGACGAGATCTCGGCGAACTTCCACATCAGCCTCAACGTGACGACGTACGCCGGCCGGGTGCTGGTCTTCGTCGCGCCGGCGCTGGCGTACATCATCACCTACCGCATCTGCCTCGGCCTGCAGCGCTCCGACGCCGCGGTCGTCTCGCACGGCGTGGAGTCGGGCGTCATCAAGCGGCTGCCGCACGGTGAGTTCATCGAGGTCCACACGCCGCCGTCGGACGACATCGAGGCCCACATGCGGGGCAAGGAGCCGGTGGCGATGCTGCCGGTGGCCGAGGACACCGCGGGCATCCCGCCGAAGGGCATGCGCGGCCCGCTCGGCAAGCTCCGCGCCCGCATGTCGAAGGCGTACGGCGGGGAGAAGATCCCGCTGGACGAGGGGCACGGGCACGAGGAAGAGCACGCCGCCATCGGTTCCGGTGGCGAGGACGACCGCAGCCTCACGCACTGACACCACCTCTTCGCCACATACGGCACGGGCCCGGACGACACGTTCGTCCGGGCCCGTCGCCGTCTGCGGCCCCGCACGGGCGGGGAGCGTCGTCACAGGGCTCGCACGAGGTGGCGGAGGGCCCGCGCACCCTGGCGCATCCGGAGGGTCGGCTCACCGATCGAAGGCACGGCTGAGAGAAGGGCCGGCCAGAGGTGGCGCGGCCGGGCGCCAGAAGTCGCCCCTGCTGCGGGTGCTCAGCCCAAAAGGTCCCGAGGCGGCGGATGCGGCGGGGTGGAGTCAGCCCGTGGGGTCAGTCGGCCTCGGGGAAGCCGATGGAGAAGGCGGCGTCCAGGTCGTGCTTGGAGTAGGCGCGGAAGGCGATGTGCGTCTCCGTGTGCAGCACGCCGGCCACCTTGTTGATCCGCCCGGGGACCACCTCGGCGATCTCCTCGTAGGCCGCCACCCGCACCATCGCCAGCAGGTCGTATTCGCCGGTGATGGAGTAGACCTCGCTGACCCCCTGGATCTCGGCGATCGTCTGGGCGACCTCCGGGATCCGGTCTACCTCTGCATTGATGTGGACGATAGCCGTGACCATGCATCAACTCTATCGTTTCACCTCAAAGGTCGCCCCTCCCGATTGCGGGGCTGATCAAGGTGGCGGTACGCCAGGTCGATGCGGGCCTTGTGACGGGCGGCACCCCAAGCGGGCAGGCTCCACTCGCCGTCCACCTCCACCAGCCGCACCCCGGGCGACTCCAGCCAGCGCAGGATGCACTCGGTCTCCTCGGCGCTGGCCGCGTGGATCGGGCCGGCGCCCGGGATGACCGCCTCGGCGGTGGCCGTCAGGGAGGCGATGAAAGGGGTCGGATGGGTGCCTTTCGGCATCACTCCGGCCGCCGCCAGCCGCCCGTACCGGATGACGTGGATGTCCCATCCGCCGCCGAACGCCGGGCTGGCGGCCACCAGCTGGGGGATGCGCGTGATGGCGCTCAGGCGCTGCATGCGGGCCGCCGTACGGACGAAGGACGCCAGCCGGTCGCGGTCGACCGACGCCTCCTCGTAGCGCTGCTCCACCGACAGCCGCTCCATGCGCGCCGACACGGCGCTGAAGACGGGCGAGGCGTCGAGCGTCATGGCCCGGCGCGCGCTCTCCGCGTGGATCGCGTATTCCTCCGGGCTCTCCCTGCCCTCGCAGGGCGCGCCGCAGCGGCCCATCTCGTGGAGCACGCAGGCCGCCCGCCGGGTGCGCACCGTGAGGGGCTGGGTGCACTGGCGCAGGGGGACCGCCTCGTGCAGGGCGATGCGGGCCTCGTCGGCCAGCCGGGCGCTGCCGAACGGGCCGAGGTAGGTGGCCCCGTCGTCCTTGAGCTCGCGGACGATCGACAGCCGGGGGAACGCCTCGGTGGTGAGCTTGAGCCAGACCACCTTCTCGGGGAAGCGGGAACGGCGGTTGTAGCGCGGCTTGGCGCCGCCGATCAGGCGCAGCTCCCGCACCTCCGCCTCCAGGGCGGTCGCGCAGACGATGTGGCGTACCCGCTCGGCGATGCCGATCATCTCGCGGATGCGGGGGCGGGTCTCGCCCGCGGTGAAGTAGGAGCGCACGCGGTTGCGCAGGTTGGTGCTCTTGCCGATGTAGAGGACCTCGCCGCGCTCGTCCTCGAAGAAGTAGACCCCGGGGGCGTGCGGCACCGACTCGGCCAGGTGGCGCTTGCGCTGCTGCTCCGGCGTGGGGGCGCGGACGAACGACTTGAGCTCCTCGAGCGTGTGCACCTGGAACGAGCCGGCCCGCTCGATCAGCCCGTGCAGCACGTCGACGGTGGCCCTGGCGTCCTGCAGGGCGCGGTGGCACGGCTCGGTGGGGCTGCGGAAGAACCTGGCCAGCGTGGCCAGCTTGGCGTTGGGCACCTCGTCGCGGGTCAGCACGCGGCGGGCCAGGTCGACGGTGTCGACGACCGGATTGGCCGGCGGGGGATAGCCGTGCGCGGCGCAGGCGGCCTTGACGAAGCGGGTGTCGAAGCCGGCGTTGTGGGCCACCAGCGTGGCCCCGCGGATGAACTCCAGGAAGCTCGGCAGCACCGCCTCGATCCGCGGCGCGGCCACCACCATCGCGTCGGTGATGCCGGTCAGCACGGAGATGAACGGCGGGATCGGCCCCCCGGGGTCGACCAGCGTCGAGAACTCGCCCAGCACCTCGCCCGCCCGCACCTTGACCGCGCCGATCTCGGTGATGGCGTCGTCGGACGGGGCGCCGCCGGTCGTCTCGAGGTCGAACACGACGAACGTGACCTGGCTCAGCGGAGTGCCGAGCTCGTCGAGAGTGCCTTGAACCGCGTCCACGTTCCAAGACCATAGAGAGGGGGACCGACAGGAACGAATAACCATCGCTCTTGATCCTTAGTTACCCTTCCCTGTATGTCCTCGGGAAGACTTGCCGGCCGCTATGCCCTGTTGCGCCCGCTCGGCGCCGGTGGCATGGGGAAGGTGTGGCTGGCCAGGGATGAGATGCTCGATCGCGAGGTCGCGGTCAAGGAGCTCACGCTGGCCGAGGGCATGTCGCCCAAGGAGCGCTCCGACTCGGTGATGCGGGCCGTGCGCGAGGCGCAGGCCACGGCGCGGCTGCGCCATCCCGGCATCGTGGCCCTGCACGACGTGGTCGTCGAGCAGGATCGGCCCTGGCTGGTCATGGAGCTGCTGAGGGGCCGCACGCTGGGCGACACGGTCCGCGAGTTCGGACCCATGCCGGCTGATCATGCCGCGCGCGTCGGCGCCGACGTGCTGGAGGCGTTGATCGCGGCGCACGCGCTGGGGATGCAGCACCGCGACGTCAAGCCGGGCAACGTGTTCCTGACCGAGAGCGGGCGGGTGGTCCTCACCGACTTCGGCATCGCCCGCCAGGAGGGCCAGGCCACGCTCACCGAGCAGGGGCTGATGATCGGCTCGCCCGGGTTCATCGCGCCCGAGCGGCTGGCCGGCGAGCCGGGCGGGCCCGCCAGCGACGTGTGGTCGCTCGGCGCCACGCTCTACGTCGCGCTGACGGGCGCGCCGGCCTACGAGGGGTCGGCGGCGCACAGGGTGCGGGCCACGCTCACGGAGCCCGTACCGGTCGCTCCCGGGCCGCTGGGGCCGCTGCTGGCGGCCATGATGGCGCACCAGCCGGCCGCCCGCCCCGACGCCCGGGTGATCGTGTCCGCGCTCCGGCAGGTGGCCGCCGGCGGGCAGGCCCCGCAACTGCCCGTCAACCAGGACGTGACCGCGCCGACCAGGGTCAGGCGGCGCGGCAGGCCCGCGATCTGGATCGCCGCGGCGACGGCGCTCGTGCTCGGCGCGGGCGGCGCGACCGCCTTCCTCCTCCTCAGGGACCGGCCGGGCGCGGCGCCGGCCGCGTTCACCGTGCCCATGGACGTGTGCAAGCTGATCAGCCAGGAGGAGGTGGGCGTGCTGCTGCGCACGCAGAGCCCGCCCAAGGCGCAGGCGAGCTCCGACGGCGAGGGCCCCAAGTGCGGCTGGACGGTCGCCAACACCGGGGTGGGCCTGCAGGTGCAGAAGGACTCCGACACCGTCGACCCGTGGTCGATGACCCCGGCCACGGCCGGCGCGCTCTTCAAGGGCCAGCAGCGCTGGTGGACGAGGACCGGCACGGTCGACTGGACCTGGGACGAGATCGGCGCCAAGACCTCGCAGCGGGCCACGCGCACCCCGGTCCGCGAGATCGCCGGGGTCGGCGAGGAGGCGTTCGGCTTCGAGCTGAAGGGGCCCACGGGCCGCATGCACACCGCCCAGGTCTACTACCGCCTGGCCAACCTGGTGGTCACCGTGCAGTTCACCACCCTCGCGGACAAGCCCACCGACGAGGAGATCAAGCAGCGGGCGCTGAGAGCGGCGCAGACGAGCGAGCGGGCGTTGCGCAATGCCGGATGACCTCTATCTGCTGGCCGGCCGCTACCGTCTCATCGAGCGGCTCGGACAGGGCGGCGCGGGCACGGTGTGGCGCGCCATCGACGAGATCCTCGACCGCCAGGTCGCGGCCAAGCAGGTACGCGTGCCGGAGGGGCTCACGCCGCGGGAGCGGGCGGAGTTCGCCGACAACGCGATCCACGAGGCCAGGTCGGCCGGACGGCTGCGCGACCCGGCCATCGTGCTGGTGCACGACGTCGTCCTGGAGGGCGGCCAGCCGTGGATCATCATGGACCTGGTCTCCGGCCGCTCGCTGGACAAGGTGATCAAGGAGCAGGGGCCGCTGCCGCCCGGGTTCGTGGCCGCGGTCGGGCTGCGCGTGCTGTCGGCGCTGGAGGTCGCCCACGCCCACGGGATGCTCCACCAGGACGTCAAGCCCGCGAACATCCTGCTCGACTTCGACGGCTCCGCCATGCTCACCGACTTCGGCATCGCGACGCCGATGGGGGGTCAGGGCGGCAGGTTCGGCGGCGCGGGCTCGCCCGGCTACATGGCGCCCGAGCGGCTCAACGAGCAGCCGTCGAGCCCGGCGTCCGACCTGTGGTCGCTCGGCGCCAGCCTCTACACCGCGGTGGAGGGCCGGGCGCCGTTCGAGCGGGCGTTGCCGGCGGCGGTGACGGCGGCGGTGCTGCTGCACGAGCCGCCGTTCCCGGCCAGGGCGGGCCGCGACTTCGGCGGCCTGCTCATGGCCATGCTCGCCAAGGACCCGGCGGCCCGGCCCACGGCGGCCCAGGTCCGCCAGGCGCTGGGCGCCCTGGCCGGGCCCGCCCCCGTGCCCCGGCGCCGCCGATGGCTGGTGCCCGCCGTGCTCGCCGCCGCCGTGGCGCTGGGCGCGGGCGGCTGGTACGCCGTGGGCGCGCTGCGCGGCGAGCCCGAGATCGGGAAGTTCGCCACGGCGCCCGATCCCTGCAAGCTGCTCACCGACGAGCAGGCCGCCAAGATCATGAAGGCCAAGCCGGCGCGCGAGGCCACCCGGCCGGGCGAGTGCCAGTGGATCCTCCGTGACGGCGGGGAGGACGGCCGCCGCCGCATCGTCGTCCGCGCCTGGGCGGAGCGGCCCGACGGCGATCTCGGCGGCACCCAGGTGGCGCAGCGCCGCTTCGCCAGCGAGAAGACCAGCCGCGCCGGCGCGGAGGGCACGGTGATGCGGGAGATCCGCGGCTCGGTCTCCGACGTCCCGGGGATCGGGGAGTCGGCGATCATCCAGAACAGCTTCAAGGCCTATATCAACAGCGACGCCACGGGCTGGTCGGACAGCACGGTGCTCTTCCGTACGAGCAACGTGCTCGGCGAGGTGGTCTGGCACCGCGAGAACGTCCCGGTCAGCGACCCGGCGGACAAGGAGCCCGCCCTCGCCGTCGCCCGCCTGGTCTCGGCGGTCCTTTCCAAGTGAGCGCCGTCCGGGGTGAGCGCCGTCGAAGTGGGCGCCGCCTGGGAGGGGGCGCTGCCAGAATGGGCGAGAGTGCTGCAAGCACCTTGCAAGGGGGATGACTAGCATGTTTCCCCGCAAGTCAGGGCAACCCCAGGAGTCCCAGTGAACCCCGGTAGCGAGTGGGAGCCGTCCACCACCCCTTACCAGGTGCCGGGCAGGCGCTTCGAGCCGCGCACCCAGCCGCCCAACCAGCCTCCGACGCTGCCTCCGATGCCGCCACCGATGCCGCCGTCACCGCCGCCGCCCCGGCGGCCCGCCTGGCTGCTGCCCACGCTGGCCGCCGCCATCGTGGTGCTGGTCGCGCTGGGCGGGGTGGGCGCGTACTTCGTGGTCAGCAAGGTCTCGCGCCCCTCCCAGCCGCCCGTGGCGCAGAGCGAGCGGCCGTCGCGGGCCGCTTCCTCGGCGCCCGTCGGCCTGGACGTGTGCGCCATGCTGCCCGCGGAGGAGGCCGACCGGCTGGTGCCCGGCGCGACCGTCACGAAGTCCTCCAGGGACGGTGAGTACACGGTCTCCTTCAACTGCTCATGGGTGAACCGGCGCATCTCGTTCGGCGAGTTCTGGCGCAGCAGGGAGATCGAGGTCAGGATCGACCAGCACAAGGCCGACGGCGCCAAGACCGGCCGGGCCATGGCGCAGAACTCGTACGAGGTCGACTACGGCGGCGACAGGTACGCCGCGACCGCCAAGCCCTCGCACAAGCCCGACGAGAAGGAGTACATCTCCCCGATCAAGGAGCTCCAGGGCGTCGGTGACGCCGCGCACGCCCAGTACACCTGGCGCCGCAGCGGCAAGCTGCTGTGGTACTCCTTCGGCCAGGCCAACGCCCGGGTCGGCGACATGACGATCGAGATCAAGTACCAGGCGGGCCAGCAGCGCAAGGACGCGCAGATCCTGACCAACGAGACCACGCAGTCGATCACCGAGGACAACGCGATCCGCGAGGTCAGCCGGCTGGCCGGGTTCTTCACCAAGGGCATGGCGGCCTGGCAGGCGCAGCACCCGAACGTGCTGGCCGAGCCGGAGCCGTCGCAGGCCCCCGCCTCGCCGAGTGCGAGCGCGACGCCCTCGCCGACCGTCCTGGCCGCCTTCCCCGCAGAGTGCGGGGCCGTGACAGAGGTGGCCACGCGGCTCGTGCCCGAGCCCACCACCAGGGCGCGCGGCACCGCGGCCGGCTCCGACGCCCAGACCGAGTGCCGCTGGCTCAACCTGGACGTGCCCGGCGCGGGCGAGGGGATCAAGAAGATCCGCAGCGTCCTGATCACCGTGCACCGGTTCACCAACCGGGCGGGCGCCGCCGACGAGTCTGCGGCCGTGAGCTACTACGCCAGCGAGCGGGGCGGCGACAAGGGGTTCGAGAAGTCGTCCATCGGCGGCATCTCCTGGGGCGAGCTCACCGATCTCAAGGGGATGGGCGACCAGGCGTACCAGCAGTTCATCCAGAACCGGCACAGCCGCGAGGTCTCCGCGTCCACGGGCACGGTGCTGATGCGCAAGGGCTCGGTGGTCGTCAGGGTCGACTTCTCCGGCCACCAGCGGCCCGAGAAGGAGCCGGCCACCTCGCCCAAGGTCGTGTTCATGCCGGAGAAGGAGGCGATGGACGGCGTGGTCACCGTGGCCGAGGCGTTCATGGCCCAGCTGACGAAGCAGCCTGCGGGCAGCTAGGCGGACCCGGCCGAGAAGGGGCGTGGCGCCCCTTCTCGGTGACGGACGTGCGCGGGAAACATCCTCCTGACGGATCATCCTGTCAACGGTTAATGGAGCTGCAACCCGCTTGCAAGCGCGACAAATACCTTTATGTCTTGCAGGACCTGAGCCGCGCGATCATGTTTGTCCAGTACAGGGGCATGGGCAAACCGAGGGGGATCACGCGGCTCACTTCCTTTCCCGGACCAGGAACGGTTCGAGCAGGCCCGGAACCGCCCGCGCCGCCAGCTCCAGGCCGTCGCCGCGGTCCACGTCCACCACGTCGTAGTGGCCCTTGCCCGCGGCGGTGGCGGCGGAGACGGTCAGCAGGCCGGCGCGGCGCTGCAAGTACGACTCGGTGATCGTCCAGCCGGAGACGCCTCCGCGGTCGAGCGCGATCGTACTGCGTACCACCGCGCCCCGCCTCACGACCAGGTAGCGGCGGCCGAGCGCGTGGCCGAGGCTTCTGGCGCTCTCCACGGCCAGCCACATCCCGAACGGCAGTGCCAGCGCGGGAATCGCCCAGACGGCGGCCCGCGACCACTGCCACGGCAGCAGCCAGGACGCCAGGCCGGCGGCCGCGGCCAGCACGGCCACCGTCACCAGCGCCCGCACGATCCGCCGCCGCCTGGCCGCCGCCGGATGCGGCACCAACGCGCCCATCCCCAGCCCGCCCGTCTCCAGCCCGCCCGTCTCCAGCCCGGCCGTCTCCAGCGCGCCCGTTTCCAGTCCGCCCGTCTCCAGTCCGTCCGTCCACAGCCCGCCCGCGCCGGCGCCGCGCCTTTCGGCGGCTGCGCCTGCGCTCGCGTCGCGTCCGGTGGTGCCGTGCCGCCCTGGGGTGCCGGGGCCGGAGGCGCGCGTCGCCGGCCAGGGCGCGTCCGCGGGTGCCGCGTGCCGGGGGGCGCGCCCCGCCGGGCCGGTTGCGGCCGACATTCCGGTGCGGCCGAAGGCGTCCGCCCGCAGTGGGGAGGGCGGCGGGGTGGCGAGAGCGGCGTCCGCTCGAGGTGCGGCGGGCGGTGGGGCGGTGGGCAGGGCGGCGATCTTGGTGGCGAGGGACCAGGCCAGGGCGCGGGGGAGGGGTGGGGCGAGGGCGGCGGCGTCCTCGGTCTCGTGCTCGTCCGCCTTGCCCAGCCCCGTCGCGATGGTCATGACGCGGGCCCCGCCACCCAGCCGCAGCAGCAGCGGCTCGCTGATCTCCACGCCGCGCAGCCTGCGCTCCTCCAGGGTCAGGGACCGGGTGGTCAGCAGGCCGCGGTGCAGGCGGAGGCGGCCGGGCTCGCGTTCCAGCCGGTAACGTCCCCAGGACTCGGCGAACAGCAGGACGGCGCCCAGGACGCCGACGGCCAGGTTCGCCGCGAGGATCAGCGGGACCGCCACCAGCGGCCGCGCCGTCACCCAGTCCCACAGCCCGTCGGCCGCCTCTGTGGCGAACCTCTTGGCCCCGAACCAGTCCAGCGCCTTGTAGAGCGCCCCGAGCACCAGCGCGGCCCCCGTGAACGACCACAGCGACAGCGGCGCGTACCGGATCCACGACCAGCGCAGCTCCGCCAGCGGCCCGTCGCCGGACGCGGGCCGCTCGTCCTGGCGCAGCAGGGTACGGCGCAGCGACTCCGCCTCGTGCCTGCTCAGCGGGTCGAGCACGAGCTCGGTCCCCTCGGCCGCGTGCTCGCCCGTGCCCACCTTGACCACGGTCAGGCCGAACACCCGCGCCACCGGGTCGGCCCGCAGGTTCACGCTGCGGACCCGGTCGAGCGGGATCGAGCGGTGCTGGCGGACGGTGATGCCCGAGCGCAGTTCGAGGCGTTCCGGGGTGAGCCGCCAGCGCGTCGTACGGAGCCTGGCCACGTCGTACGCCACCACGGCGGCGACGACCAGCATCGCGGCCGCCGCGCAGACCGCCACGACCGCGCCGATCGGCCAGTCGCGGCCGATCAGGAAGCGCAGGAGAGCGGCCACCACGCCGGCGACGACGGCCAGCGACTTGACCGCCGAGGCCCACAGGCTCCGCCCCGCCAGCCGCCGCCAGCCCTCACCGAGGAAGGACGTTCCGTCGTTCACGTGGCGTCCCCCGGCGTGGCCTGAGTGAGGGCGGTGAGGCGTTCGGCCAGCTCGGCCGCCACCTCGTGGTCCAGCGCCTCGATCTTGATCGCCCCGGCGGAGGACGCCGTGGTCACCGTGACGTCCGCCAGCCCGAACAGCCGCTGCACCGGCCCCCGCGCGGTGTCGACCCGCTGGATCCGCGACATCGGCGCCACCCGCCAGGTGTGGGTCAGCCACCCCTTGCGCGTGTAGACCGCCTGGTCGGTGACCTCCCAGCGCTCCACCCGGTAGGTGGCCCGCGGAGCCAGGACGGCCAGCGCCAGGCAGCCCGCCGCGAAGAGCGCCACGCACGCCCCCAGCCAGACCGGCCGCGAGGTGAACATCCAGTACGCCGCCACCGCGGCGCCGGCCACCGGCACCAGCAAGATCAGCCCCTGCGCGGTCCACCAGGCGACCGCCCGCGGGTCGGCCTGGTTGCGCGGCGGCCGCAGCCCGGCCGGCGTGCCCGCGCTCACCTGCCACTCTCCGCGTTCTTGCCGGAGTCGACCACGGCCAGCAGCACGAACCCGAGCACGCCGATCACGATGGCCGCGAACACCTCGTAGCCCTCCAGGAACGGCAGCCGGTTGACCACGAGCAGGTCGTGCGCCCACCGCCACCAACCGAACAGGGTGTTCAGCAGGCCGCCCACGCCCTGCAGGAGCAGCAGCCAGCCGAGCAGCGTCAGCACCATTCTCATGGTCCCAAGCGTCGGCCACGGGTCACGGGGGCCGCGTCGGCCGTAGGTCTTGCCCGGCAGCTACTTTGGTCGCTGTCGCCGTGACCTCGGCAGGGCCTAATCTCGATGAACGTGACGCACGAATACCGGTGGGCGCTGCCGTCGGTGCTGCTCGGCGACGGCAGGGAGGGCGGCCGGGTGCGCCGCTCGACCCGCGACTGGATCGTCGACATCCTCATGTTCCTGCTCGCGTGCGGCATCACGCTTTTGACGCTGCCGGAGCTCCAGGACGAGCCGGAGCCGCTGCAGCTGCTGGAGCAGGTGGTGGGCGCGCTGTCGTGCGTGGCGGTGTGGCTGCGGCGGCGCTGGCCGGTGGGGTTCGCGCTGGTGGCCACCCTGCTGTCGTCCTATCTGGAGCTCGCCGGCGGGGCCTCGGTCGTCGGGCTGTTCACCGTGGCGGTGCACCGGCCGTTCAAGGTCTCCGGCCCGGTCATGCTGTTCTCCCTTGTCACGCTCGTGCCGTTCATCCTGCTGCGTTACCAGACCGGGGCGGAGCGCGGCGAGACGGCGGCGTTCTCCCTGGCGTTCGTGCTGACCGTGTTCGCGTGGGGGGTCGTGGTCAGGGCGCGGCGGCAGCTCGTCTGGTCGCTCAGGCAGCGGGCCGACAGCGCCGCGGAGGAGGCCAAGCGGCTCGAACGCGAGCGGATCGCCCGGGAGATGCACGACGTGCTCGCGCACCGCATCTCCATGCTCAGCCTGCACGCCGGCGCTCTGGAGTTCCGGCCGGACGCCCCCGCCGAGGAGATCGCCAGGGCGGCCGGGGCGATCAGGACCAACGCCCACCTGGCGCTGCAGGACCTGCGCGAGGTCATCGGCGTGCTGCGCCACGCGGGGCCGGGCGGCGACGACGACCCGGTGCCCGACCGGCCGCAGCCCACGCTCGCCGACCTGCCCACGCTGGTCGAGGAGTGCCGCCACGCGGGCATGGACGTCCGGCTCGACCTGCGGGCCGGCGGCGACGCGCCGGAAGGGCTCGGCCGCAACGTCTACCGCATCGTGCAGGAGGCGCTCACCAACGCGCGCAAGCACGCGGGCGGGGCGCCCGTGGCGGTCGCCGTCTCGGGTACGCGCGGCGAGGGGCTGTCGGCGGAGGTGCGCAATCCCGTGGGGGTACGCCACGTCCCGCACATCCCGGGCGCCGGGGCCGGGCTCATCGGGCTGACCGAACGCGCCGAGCTGGCGGGCGGGCGGCTGGAGCACGGCGCGACGCAGGACGGCGAGTTCGTGGTGCGCGCGTGGCTACCCTGGCCGGTGGAGAAGACTCGGGAGGACGCATGATCAGGCTGCTGATCGTCGACGACGACGCGATGGTGCGGGCGGGGCTGTCGATGATCCTGGGCGGCGCCGACGACATCGAGATCGTGGCCGAGGCCGGCGACGGGGCCGAGGTGCCGCCGCTGGTGGCCGAGCACCGGCCCGACGTGGTGCTGATGGACATCCGCATGCCCGGCGTCGACGGGCTCACCGCCACCGAGGCGCTGCGCCGCACGTCCGCGCCGCCCGAGGTGGTGGTGCTGACCACGTTCCACGCCGACGCGCAGGTGCTGCGGGCGCTGCGGGCGGGGGCGGCGGGGTTCCTGCTGAAGGACATCGCGCCGGGCGACCTGGTACAGGCCATCAGGAAGGTGGCCGCTGGGGAGCCGATCCTGTCGCCCGCGGTGACGCGGCAGCTCATCACGCACGTGTCCGACGGCGCGGCGGGCGACCGTACCTCTCGGGCGAAGACGCTGCTCGGCCGGCTCAGCGAGCGGGAGCGGGAGGTGGCGCTGGCCGTGGGGCAGGGCAGGTCGAACGCCGAGATCGCGCGGGAGCTCTACATGAGCGTGCCCACGGTCAAGGCGCACGTCTCGCGCATCCTGTCCAAGCTCGACCTCAACAACCGGGTCCAGGTCGCGCTGCTGGTCTACGACGCCGGCACGTAGTCAGCGGGCCAGGAGCTCCTCGATCGTGGCCCGGTGCAGCACCAGGTCGTCGGGGTCGTCGGGCCTGGGCTGCTCGCCGAAGTGGATCCGGCGCTGCCACACCCTGGCCATGACGATGCCGTGCCGCAGGGCCGCGTACATCTCGTAGAAGTCCATGTCGCGAGGCTCGTACCCCGTGATTTCCCGATATTTCCTGCAAACGTCGTCGCTGCGCATGAAGTCGGGCATGCCCGGAAAGCCTGCGGAGACCGTGATGTCCTGGAAGAAGCGGTGGAGGAAGATCATCCAGGACAGGTCCAGCTCGGGCGGCCCCACCGCGGCCATCTCCCAGTCGAGCACCGCGACCGGGGTGAAGTCCCGGAACATCATGTTCCCGATCCTGGCGTCGCCCCAGCACAGCACGTCGGGCCCGGGCTCCCGCGGCCAGTGCGACTCCAGCCACCGGAAGGCCCGATCCAGCACCGGGATCGGCCGCTCGCCGTGGGCCCACGCGTAGTAGGCGCGCTGCGCCTCGACGTGCGCGCGCAGCCCGGCGGCCCCGAACGCGGCGAGCTCCGCAGGCGTGAACTCCGCCCGGTGCAGCGCCGCCAGGACCGCCACCGCGGCGTCCTGGAGCCTGCGCTGGTCCGCGGGCGCCGCGTCGAGCAGCCAGCTCCCGAACGTGTACGGCATCACGTCCGGCGGCACGTCGCCGTCCTCGCGCTCCATGACGAGGAACGGCGTGCCCAGATGCGCCGGGTCCGGCTCGAACCACAGGGCCCTGGGCGCTGGGATCCCAGCTTTTTCCCTGGCCAGGCGCATGATCTCGAACTGCGCCCCCAGGTCGTACGAAGGAAATACTGGAACGGCTTCCACAGCAGGTGCGAGCCTGGCTACGCAGCGCGTTCGGCCCTCGTCCCAGGTGGCGGTGAAGAACAGGGTCTCGCTGGACATGCCGTTCTCGGCGGGCCTGGACACTTCGGACACCGAGGCGCTTCCGCCGACCCTTCCGCGTAACCAGCAGGCCAGGCTGTCGCGCAGCTCCACCAGGTCACGGGTGGAGGTGCGGATCTCTTCTGCCATGGTCGGCCTCCTGGGTGAACACCCGTCCCGGCTCAGTCGTATATCCCCAACCAAGCGCTTGTCTAGAGACAGGTGGCCGTTACGGTCAGGTACGCGGCAGCCGTACCCTTGTCTGAAAGGGCATGTCACGAAGGGACAAGTGGGATGAGTTCAGCGGGTGAAGGCCTGTCTCGCCCGCTTCCCGAGCAGGTGCGGCTCAATGTCGTCGATCTGGCGTCCCAGGTCCTCGGGACGATGCCCGCTGCCTCCATACCGCCGCCCCTCCGGGGGATCGCCAAGTTCGAACCCCGCAAACGCGCCAAACTCGGCAGCGCGCCCATCGCGGCGCAGCTCGAGAACGACAAGAAGTTCCGCGAGCTGGTGGCCGAATCGGTGGAGGCCGGCTGGCCCGAACTCGTGGCGTCCCTGGCCGAGGGGAATGTCCCGCCGGCCGCCGACCCCGTGCTCGTGGCCGCGGCCGCCTACCTCACCCGTCCGCCCGGCTGGGCGGAGATGATCGAGGTCGCCCGTACGGACCTGGTGCAGTCGGCGGTGGCGGCCGAGGGGTCGGAGCGCGAGGAGGTCGTCGCCCGGCTCCGCGAGCAGCTGGCCGCGCAGAAGACCGCCGCCAAGGAGGAGGCCGACCGGCTGCGCGAGCAGCTCAGGACGGCCCGGGCGGAGAACTCTGACCTGAGGCGCAAGCTCCACGACGCCCGCGAGCGGGCCAAGGCCGCGGTGCAGCGGGCCGAGGAGATGGAGCACGCGGCGGAGGAGGCCAGGTCGGCCGCCTCGGCCGCGGGCAGCGCGGGGGAGTCCGAGCTGCGGCGGCTGCGCGAGCGGCTGGCCGACGTGGAGCGGCAGCTGGAGGCCTCCCGCCGGGCCGCCCGCGAGGGCAGGAGCATCGAGGACGCCCGCATCCGGGTGCTGCTCGACGCGCTGCAGGACGCCTCGGCTGGGCTGCGCAGGGAGCTCGCCCTGCCCACGATGATCAGCCGGCCCGCCGACTCGGTCGCCGCGGTGACCGGCGAGTCGCCCGGCGTCCGGGGGGTGCCCGCGCGGGCGCTGGCCGACGACGACCCGCAGCTCCTCGACCAGCTCCTGGCGCTGCCGCAGGTCCACCTGATCATCGACGGCTACAACGTGACCAAGACCGGCTACGGCACGCTCACCCTGGCCGACCAGCGCACCCGGCTCATGGCCGGGCTCGGCGGGCTGGTGGCGCAGACCAGGGTCGAGGTGACCGTCGTGTTCGACGGGGCCGAGCTGAACTCCCCGGTGCAGGTCGTGGCGCCGCGCGGGGTGCGGGTGCTGTTCAGCCAGCCGGGGGAGATCGCCGACGACCTGATCCGCCAGCTCGTACGCGCCGAGCCGCCCGGCCGGGCCATGGCCGTGGTGTCGTCGGACCGCGAGGTGGCCGAGTCCGTCAGGCGGATGGGAGCCAGACCCGTTCCGTCTGGCTTGCTGCTGCGCAGGCTGGGCCGGGCCTAGATTACGTGCACCCCTTACGGGCGGATTTGCCGCGCCGTGGTAGGGATCGGCGTCGTATCACGAATTGAGCGGATTAGGTGAGACCTCACCCGCCACTTCTGTACTATTTCGCCCCAGATATAATCCCTGGGAGGCGACACAGTGAGGTTTGGCAGGGTGCCGGTGGCCGCGGGTCTCGCGTTCGGGCTGGTCCTGTCCCCTATGGGAGCCGCCGTCGCTGATCCCAGGCCCACCCTCGGGCAGGCCAAGGCCAAGCTCGACAAGCTCAACGACAAGGCCGACAAGGTCGTCGACCGCTTCAACACGGCCACCGAGCGCTACAAGGCCGCCAAGGGCGCCTACACCAAGCTGAACGACCGCTACAAGTCCAAGCTGGCGACGGTCGAGGACCTGCGTACCCAGGTGATCGGCATGGCCGTCGACAGCTACAAGCTCGGCACCGACCTGACCTCCTCCTTGCCCGGCCTGATGAGCGCGGACCGCCCCGACGACTTCCTGATGCGTCTGGCGCTGGCCGGGCAGCTCTCGCGGGAGCGGGCGGAGAAGCTGGCCGCGTTCGACCGGGAGAACCGCGGGCTGAAGGTCGAGCGGGACAAGGCGGAGGAGGCGCTGGAGGCGGCCGACCGGGAACGGGACGGGGTCGAGAAGGAGCGATCGGAGATCATGAAGCTGATCTCCGAGCAGAAGAAGCTCCTGAAGAAGCTGGGCGCCTACAACCCCGGCAACCCCAACAGCGTCGGCATCCAGTACACGGGCCCGGCCTCGGGCAACGCCGCCGCCGTCCTGCGCTTCGCCTATGCCCAGGTGGGCAAGCCGTACGTGTTCGGCGGGACGGGTCCGGGCGGCTGGGACTGCTCGGGCCTGACCCAGGCGGCGTGGCGCGCCGCGGGCGTGTCGCTGCCGCGCACGACCTGGCAGCAGTGGGCCTGGGGCGCGAGCCGTAAGGTCTCACTGAGCGCCCTCCAGCCGGGGGACCTCATTTTCAGCTCGAGCTTGGGTCACGTCAGTATCTACGCCGGCGACGGGAAAATCGTTCACGCGCCGCAGACCGGCGATGTGGTCAAGGTCGTCAAGCTCTCGTCGTACGGCGGCCGCCTCGTCGGTGCCATCCGCCCTTAGTCTACTACGCCGCATCGTTGACCGGGTCCGGTCGCGATCGGCGGGCGGGGTGCCATGGGAACGATCCACAAGCCGCAACAAGTGTGACAAACGCGACATTTGGGGCCTGACAAACAGGCGCGAAAGCAAATGTGAGCAGAGTCACATTTGGATAACGGAACCTGGCGTTCCAGCAGGGATTTTCATCCTTACTGACTCCACTATCTGATCTTTACAGGCGGTGTCCCGCTTTGCCGATCCTTGACCCTTCGGCGTAGCTTCTGGCGACGTCGCGGTGAACAAGCCATGTCCTCCGCGAACCCGCACCGGTCTCATCCGGTGTGAGACAGATAAAGATCCGCTGGTCAACCGCCCAAACGTCCCCATATCGACACATCGATCGGGCGGTCGGCCTGCCGAATCCGTGCAGCCAGGAGGCACGGAGCCGGGGACCCAGCGATCCCAGTTCCCCAGGGATCAGGGGTGAATCGGCGCGCACCTCGCGCCGTAGGGCGACTTCCAGGCCCGAATCCGTCAGCTAACCCGGTAGGCATTCGTGGAAGACACAAGGAGAAATCCTGTCTACCTCTCTGCATAACCCCCGTCTGTCCCGCATTGCCCTGAGTGGCGTAGCGCTCACGATGACCGTGACGGCCGGAGGTGCGATCCTCCATGCCCCAACGGCTCAGGCGGCGACGACCGAGTCGGCTTCGGCGACCAAGGCGGCCGCAACCGCCGGCACCTCGAAGACGACCTCGGCCGCGGCGCTGAGGGCGGCCAAAGTGGCCCGTCAGAAGGTGAAGGCCCGCAAGGCCGTCTCCGTGGCCAAAAACCAGGTCGGCGACCCGTACAGGTACGGAGCCACGGGCCCTGGTTCGTTCGACTGCTCCGGACTCGTCCAGTACGCCTGGAAGAAGGCCGGGGTGAAGCTCCCGCGCGTGGCGGCCAGCCAGTTCGCCCGCATCAGGAACAAGGTCTCGTGGCGGAACCTGCAGCCCGGCGACCTGATGTTCTTCAGGGGGCTCGGCCATGTGGGCATGTATGTCGGCAAGGGCAAGATGGTCCACTCGCCTCGGACAGGCGAACGGGTACGCATCGACAAGCTGGGAGGGTGGCGGCGGGCGTCGTTCGTCGGCGCTGTCCGTCCCGGCATGTGAAGAAGCCCCGCCCGGGTTCTCCCGGGCGGGGCTCTCCGATTTCCTTTTTTGTTTTTTTACGGCGGAGCACGGGCGGCGCCACCCGCCGTACTCCGGCACAGGGCCTCCAGGGAGACGCCCTCTGACCCGCACATGGCCCCCACCGCAACGGCGCCCCCTCAACACAGCAACCCCACACCCACACCGCCGGTCCCACGCCTCACGGCCCCGCAGCCACCACGACCCACGCTGGCCGGTCCCACGCCTCGGGGCCTCGCAGCCCCACGACCCAGGACCCTCGGTTGGCGGCTCACGGCCCCACGACCTACGACCCTCGGTCGTCGCCTCACGGGCCCCACGACCACGACACGCGGCCTACAACCGCCCGGCCCACGGCTCACAGCCCCACGCCCCTCGGCTCATGGCTCACGGCCCGACGGCGCGTCGCTCAGCCCTGCGGCTCACGGCCTCACGGTCTCACGCTCTGGCTCATGCCCCTCCCCCCGGCTCATGTCCCTCGGCCCGTGGCTCATGTCCCTCGGCCCGTGGCTCACGTCCCTCGGCCCACGAGCACGCTCCTCGGCCCACGCCCCAGGCCCCAGGCCCCACGCTCCGCGCCCCACGCCCCGGGACCCACCGCCCTGCGGCTGACGGCCCGCGGCTCGCGGGCCAGGGACTCCCGGCCGATGGCCCAGTGTGCGGTGCTCTGGCTCGCGGGCGACCCCATGTGGTGCGGATGGACGGCTCGCAAGGGTGCGCGGTCCTTCGCTTGCCCGTCTCCCCTCGTGCTCCCGGTCACGCCGGAGGTGGTCGAGTTCCGGAGTGCGGGGTCTGGGCTGGGGGGCGGCTACGATCGGGCAGCGTGTCAGGGCAGGTGGGTCGGCGGGCTGCGATCGTCTCCGTCCTGCTCATCGCCGCCGCCTCCGCCAGCGCCCCCACCGCCGATTCCCCCATCCTTCCCGCCGAAGTCCGCGATCTGTGGGGTGACGGCGAGGTCGTGGTCCGAGGGGTGCGGGCGGTGGTCGTCGGCCGGCAGGCCGCACCCGGTGAGCTCGGCGACATCGCGCGCAGGGCGGATCGGGCGGGGCGGCGGGTGTCGGCAGTGCTCGGAAGGTCAGTACGACCGCTCATAGTCGTGCCCTCGTCCGCTGCCGAGGCGGCCGGGCTGGCCGGGGTGGGGCGGGTCGATGGGCTGGCGGCGGTGGCCGATCGCGGGCGGGTGATCATCGTTCCCGAGTTCTTCGCCAGGCTGAACTCCGTCGGTAAGGACGTCGTACTCGCCCATGAGCTCACCCACGTCGTGGCCGGCACCGATCGCCTGCCCCCGTGGCTCTATGAAGGGTTCGCCGACTACGTCGGCTATCGCGACTCCGGGCTCCCCGTGAGGACCGCGGCCGCCGAGCTCGCCGCTGAGGTGCGGGCCGGGAGGGTGCCGGGGGAATTGCCCGGGCCTGCGGCTTTCGCGGCTGACGGGCGGGACCCCGTCCGGCTTGCGCGGGCGTACCAGGAGGCTTGGCTGGCGTGTCGCTTCCTCGCTGACCGGTTCGGTGAGAGGACGCTGGTGAGGCTCTACCGTGACGCCCGGCTGGGCGGCGTAGACCGAGCACTCGCCGCGCTCGGGCTCTCCGTGGCCACGCTGACGGCACGGTGGCGCGACTACGTGCGGGACCAGCTCGCGTGAGGGGGAGGCAGATGAGCGAACGGCGGAACGTGGACGACGCGTCGCAAGAGGCGTCGAAGGAGGGTGAGGAGGCCGGAGGAACGGCGCAGGGCCCGGCGGCGGGCTCAGCGGCGGGCCCGGCGGCGGGCCCAGCGGAGGGCCCAGCGGAGGGCCCGGTGGCGGGCATGGCGGTGGACATGGCGGTGGGCATGGCGGCGGGCCCGGGGGCCGAGCCGCCGGGCGTCGGGGCGACGCAGCCGGAGGGGGCGCGGCCGGAGAGGGCGCGGCCGGAGAGGGCGCAGGAGCCCGTACCGGTCCAGGAGGCCGCTTCGGTGGGCGTGGCGGGGACCGTGAGAGGGGAGAGCGGCGGCCCGGTGGTGTCCGGGGGCGCGGTGTTCGTGGAGGGGGAGAGCGGCGGCGGGAGGCGGGGGCATGGTGAGGGTGTGTCCGTGAACGGGGGAGGGCCGCCGGAGTCCGACGGCGAGCGGCGGCTGAGGCGGCAGGCGGCGGTGGCGGCCGTGCTGCTCGGCCTGGTGATCGCGGCCGTGGCCGCCTTCAGCACCCCCTGGCACCTGCTGACCTCCGGACCGCCCGACCCGGCCCGCGACTTCACCGCCGCGCAGATCGCCAGGTCCGAGGCGTTCGACGCGGCCAGCATCCTGCCCGGCTACCTCTCGCTGGCCCTCACGCTGATCATCGCCGGGCTGCTCGTCGCCACCCCGCTCGGCGTGAAGCTGGTGGCATGGCTCAAAGGCCCCTGGTGGCTCCGCGTGGTGCTGGGGGTCGTCGTCATCACCCTCTTCACCCAGCTGATCAAGCTGCCGGTCTCCATCTGGGGTGAGACGCTGCTGCGCGGCTACGGCCTGTCCATCCAGACCTGGGGGTCGTGGGCCAGTGACCGGCTGAAGAACATAGGTGTCGACGCCTTCATGCTCAGCCTGATGCTGCTGGTGCTCGTGGCGCTGGCCCGCAGGTTCAGGCGCTGGTGGATCCCGGCCGCCGTGGGCGCGTTCGCACTGACGGTGCTGGCGTCGTTCGTCTATCCGGTGGTGTTCGAGCCGCTGTTCAACGACTTCACGACCATGCAGCAGGGCCAGCTGCGCACCGAGCTCCTGGACATGGCCGAGCGGGACGGCGTGCCGGTCGAGGACGTGCTGGTCGCCGACGCCTCCCGCAGGACGACGGCGCTGAACGCCTACGTGTCCGGGTTCGGGGCCACGCGCCGCATCGTCGTCTACGACACGCTGCTCAGGGCCCCGAAGGCGGAGGTCGAGCTGGTCGTGGCGCACGAGCTGGGCCACGCCAAGACCGACGACGTGCTCTACGGCACGTTCATCGGCGCCCTGGGGGCCGCGCTGGGCGCGATCCTGCTGTTCTGGGTGTTCGAGCTGGTACGCCGCCGCACCGGCGTCAAGGGCCTGGGCGATCCGCGCGCGGTCGGCGCGGTCATCGGCCTGATGACCTTCGGCTCACTGCTCATGAGCCCCGCCGAGAACCTGATCAGCCGCCACATCGAGGCCAGGGCCGACCTGCACGCGCTGGACCTCACGCGCGACCCGGCCACGTTCATAGCGATGCAGAAACGCCTGGCAGTTACCAATATTTCCGACTTGTCGCCGGATGCGGTGGAATATGTGCTCTATGCCTCCCATCCTTCCAGCCCCGAGCGCATCGCGATGGCCCGTGCATGGGCCAAGCTGAACGGCGTCCCCGTGCAGTGACGCGTGAAGTGACGCGTGCAGTGACGCGTGCAGTGACACGTGCAGTGACAAGTGCAGTGACACGCCCAGCGGCCGGCGCCGCGCCCTCGGTGCTCGTCGTCACGAACGACTTCCCGCCCAGGCCGGGCGGCATCCAGTCGTTCGTGCACGGCCTGGCGCTGCGCACGCCGGGCGTGGTCGTCTACGCGCCCGCCTGGCCGGGCTGCGAGGAGTTCGACGAGCGCCAGCCGTTCCCGATCGTGCGGCATCCGACACGGCTCATGCTTCCGACCCCGGCCGTCGCCCGCAGGGCGGCGCGGCTGGTGGCCGAGCACGGCGCGCGGACCGTGGTGTTCGGGGCGGCGGCGCCGCTCGGGCTGCTCGCCCCCCGCCTGCGCCGGGCGGGCGCGCGGCGCGTGGTGATGCTCACCCACGGCCACGAGGCGTCGTGGGCGAGCGCGCCGGGCTTCCGCGCCGTGCTGCGCAGGATCGGCGAGCACGCCGACGTGGTGACGTACCTGGGCGAGTACACGCGTGGCCGCCTGGTCGCGGCCGTCCCGCCGGGCAAGCTCGTACGGCTCGCGCCCGGCGTGGACGTCGGCCAGTTCCGTCCCGACGCGCCCAAGGCCGAGCTGGGCCTGGACGGCAGGCCGGTGGTCGTGTGCGTGTCGCGGCTGGTGCCGAGGAAGGGCCAGGACCAGCTCATCAGGGCCTGGCCCCGGGTGCTGCGGTCGGTGCCGGAGGCGGTGCTGCTGCTGGTCGGCGGCGGCCCCCATCGCAGGACGCTGGAGCGCCTGGCGGCAGCGTCGTCCGCCGGGCGGGAGTCGATCAGGTTCACCGGCACGGTGCCGGCCGCGAGCCTGCCCGGCTATTACGCCGCCGCCGACGTGTTCGCGATGCCGTGCCGTACCCGGTGGAAGGGGGTGGACGTGGAGGGGCTCGGGATCGTGTTCCTGGAGGCGTCCGCCACGGGGCTGCCGGTGGTGGCGGGCGCGTCCGGCGGCGCGCCCGACGCCGTGCGGCCCGGCGAGACGGGGCTGGTCGTGAACGGCGAGGACCCGGGCGAGGTGGCCCAGGCGATCGTCGAGCTGCTGACCGACCCGGCCAAGGCGCGCAAGATGGGCGCGGGCGGCCGTGACTGGATCGTCCGCGACTGGGCGTGGGAGCACGTGGCCGCCCGCTTCCGCACTCTCCTCTAGCCTTTGGTGGCCCCCAGCGTCAGACCGGCGACGAACTGCTTGTGCAGGAGCTGGAAGACGATCAGCGTGGGCAGCGCCACCAGCACCGACCCGGCGGCCAGCAGGTTGTAGTCGGTGAAGAACTGGCCGCGCAGGTTGTTCAGCGCGGAGGTGACCGGCAGCTTGTCGCCCGACGACATCAGCACCAGCGCCCACAGGAAGTCGTTGTACATCCAGGTGAACTGCAGCGTGGACAGCGCCGCCAGCACCGGACGGCACAGCGGGAGCGTCAGCCGCCAGTACCGCTTCCACACCGAGGCCCCGTCCACCAGCGCCGCCTCGGTGATCTCTTCGGGGATCGTGCGCATGAAGTTCGCCATGACGAACACGCAGAAGCCGAACTGGAAGGCCACGTGGATGAGGATCAGCCCCAGGTAGGAGTCGTAGAGCGACTGCGAGTCCGACAGCCACGCGGGCAGCGGGACGAGGGTGTAGAGGGTGTAGAGCGGGGTGATGAGGACCTGCGGCGGCAGCAGGTTCCCGGCGGTGAACACGATGAGCAGCGCCCTGCGCCCGGGAATGCGCAGCCGCGCGATGGCGAAGGCCGTGAACGACGCCAGGAACAGCGTGATCACCACGCCGGGCACGACGATGATCAACGTGTTGAGGTAGTAGCGGGGCAGCTCTGCCTGGGACCACGCCTGCCCGTAGTAGTCGAGCGTGACGTGCTCGGGCAGCGAGAAGTAGCCCAGGCGGGCGGTCTCCTCGTACGGGCGCAGCGACGCGTAGACGGCCAGCGCGAGCGGCAGCAGCCACCCGAGGGCCACCAGCGTCAGGAAGGCGTGCAGCAGGATCCGCAGCGGCCGCACCGGACGCCGGGACGGCGCGCGCCGCTCCTGGGCCGGGGGAGCGGCGGCCGGGGCCGTGAGCGTCATCGTTCCTCCCTGAACATCTGCGACAGGTAGGTGACGATGAACCCCAGCGAGATCACCAGCAGGATCACCGCGATCGCCGAGCCGAACCCGATCCTGCTGGCCTCGCCCACGATGTTCTCGGTGACCAGCACGGACAGCAGCTCAAGCCCGTTCCTGCCCTTGTTGATGGCGTAGACGATGTCGAAGGCCCGCAGCGCCTCGATCACCGTGATGACCAGCACGATCACGTTGACCGGTCGCAACGTCGGGAACACCACGCGGAAGAACGCCTGCCGCTCGTCGGCCCCGTCGATGGCCGCCGCCTCCTTCAGCGCCGGATCGACCGCCTTCAGCCCGGCCAGGTAGATGACCATGACGTAGCCGACGTGCCGCCACCCGGCCGCGACCATGACGACCCAGATGTTGATCGAGCTGTCGCCCAGCCAGTCGACGGTCAGCCCGGTCACCGCGTTCAGCACGCCGTAGTCGGAGGAGTAGACGAGCTGCGCGATGAAGCCCACGACGGCCAGCGACAGCACGACCGGCATGTAGAGCGCGCTCTGGTAGACGCGCGACAGCCGCAGCCGCCGGTCCAGCAGCACCGCGCAGAACAGCCCGAACGGCGTCGCGACCAGTCCGAGGAAGCCCAGCCAGAGCAGGTTGTTGCGGACAGCCGACCAGAACGGCGGATATTCGGCCGCCAGGTCGTGGTAGTTCTGCCCGCCCACCCACTCGATCGGCCCGATGCCGTTCCAGTCGGTGGCGGAGAGCCCGACGGAGGCCAGCGTGGGCCCCCAGATGAGGCCCACGTTGACGACGATGGCCATCCCCAGCCCGATGACCAGGACGGTCACGTCGCGGGCGGAGTAGCGGCGGGTTTTGATCGCCATCAGCGGAAGATGTTGGCCTTCTGCTTCTCGATGCTCGCCAGCAGGGAGTCGATCTCGCCGGGCTTGCTCACGAACGACTGCAGCGACGGGATCATCACGGTGGAGGCGAAGTCCGGCCGCGTGTCGCGGTCGAGGAACTGCGCGATGTGGGTGGCCTTCGACACCAGCTCGGCGCCGCGCTTCTGCAGGGCGCTGTAGCCGGAGGTGTCGGCCTTGGAGCTGGCGGCCAGCGTGCCCGGGTCCAGCTTGGTGGCGATGTTCTGCGAGGAGGCCTGGGCGAGGTGCTTGAGCAGCGCCTTGGCGCCCTCCACGTTCTTGGCCTTGGCGGAGATCATGTAGCCGTCGATGGGCGCGTCGATCGAGTCGGTCCCGTACGCGGGGTTGATCTCGGGGAAGGTGAAGAAGTCGATGTCCGCGCGGTCGGCCTCGGGGAACTGCTGGGCGACGAACATCCCCAGGAGGTACATCCCGGTCTTCTTCTGCGCCAGCGACTGCGCGGCCTCCTGCCAGGTGCGGCCGAGCGCGGCCGGCTGGTGGTACTCCATCAGCCCCCGCCAGGTGTCGAAGACCTGCTTGACCTTCGGGTCGGTCCACGACTCCTTGCCGCTCATGAGCGAGACGTGGAAGTCGTAGCCGTTGATCCGCATGTTGAGGATGTCGAACGTGCCCATCGCCGGCCAGCCGTCCTTGTCGGCGAACGCGATCGGGATCAGCCCGTCGGCCTTCATCTTTTTGGCCAGCGCGGTGAACTCGTCCAGCGTGGCCGGCGGCTGGTATCCCTTCTCCTGCCAGACGCTCTTGCGGTAGAAGACCGCCCAGGGGTAGTACGTGGCCGGCACGAAGTACTGCTTGCCGTCGGTCCCGGTCGACTGGTCCTTGAACGCCTGCGTGTAGTCGCCGCCGATCTCCCGCCACACGTCCGAGACGTCGGTCGCCAGCCCCTGCGCGGCGAAGAACTGCATCCGGTAGCCCGCGAACCAGGTGAACACGTCCTCGGGCGTGCCGCGCAGGTAGCGGTTGATGTTCTCCTGGAACGTGTTGTGGTCCACCGTGTTGATCTTGACCGTGGCCTGTGTGAAGGCCTTGACCTGGGTCTCCAGGGACTTCTTCGGGATCTCGTCGGAGGCGTTGGAGCCGATCGTGACCGTTCCGAGGTTGCCGGCGGACCTGCCGCCGGTGGGGGCGGGGGAGTCGCCGGAGCCGCAGCCGACGAGGGCGGCGGGCACGCCGAGCGCGGCGGCTCCGAGCAGGAGACTGCGGCGGGAGATCGGCAGACGTTGGTCCATGATGGGTTCCTCCTAGCCGGACCCTTCAAATCCCCCCGACTTCACTCACCTTTATTCAGCGAAAACCCAACATTTCCGATTGTCAACGCACATTTCTATGACCTTGCCCTGCGGCCACGCCGTGTCATGATGCGATCGAACGGTAGGTGACCTGCGGCAGGCCGCCGCACGCGGCCCGCCGTGTCGGAACCTGTTGGGATCTGGTGATGCGATGCTCGCCCAGCAGCGTCAGCAGGCGATCGTGGAGCTCGTCAGGCAGAACGGCGGCGTCCGCGTGGTCGAGCTGGTCCGCGCGTTCGGCGTCTCCGACATCACCATCCGCCGCGACCTGGAGCTGCTGGCCGGGCGCGGCCTGCTGGCCAAGGTGCACGGCGGCGCCACCAGCGTCGGCTCCACGGACGAGCCGGGCTTCGCGGTCAAATCGGTGCGCCAGGAGGGGGAGAAGCGGGCCATCGCCCGCCGTGCCGCCGCCCTCGTACGGCCCGGCACCACCGTGGCGCTCTCGGCCGGCACCACCACCTGGACGCTCGCCCGCCGCCTGGCCGCCGTCCCGGCCCTGACCGTCGTGACGAACTCGGTGCGCGTCGCCGAGGTCTTCCGCCACGCCGGCAGGGGCGACCAGACGGTCGTGCTCACCGGCGGCGTGCGCACCCCGTCGGACGCCCTGGTCGGCCCGGTGGCGGTGGCCGCGATCCGCCGCCTCAACGTGGACCTGCTGTTCCTCGGCGTGCACGGCATGACCGTCAGGGCCGGCTTCACCACCCCGAACATGATGGAGGCGGAGACCGACCGCGCCCTGGTGGAGGCGGCGAGCCGGCTCGTCGTGCCCGCCGACCACACCAAGTGGGGCACGGTGGGCATCAGCACCATCGCCGCGCTGCGCGAGGCGGACGTGCTCGTCAGCGACTCAGGGCTGCCGCAGCCGGCCAGGCAGGCGCTGGCCGGGCACGTGGGCGAGCTCCTCATCGCCGAGGAGCCCGGCCCGGCCGGTCCCTTCGACGGTGCGTGAGCCCTCAGTGCCTGCCGTCGTAGAGCTCGTCGATCTCCTTGGCGAAGTCGCGCAGGACGAGGTTGCGCTTGACCTTGAGCGTGGGCGTCAGGTGCCCGCTGTCCTCGGTGATGTCCCGCTCCAGGATCGTGAACTTCTTGACCTGCTCGGCCTTCGACACCAGCAGGTTGGCCCGGTCCACCGCCTCCTGGACCTGCGCCAGCACCGCCGGGTCCGTACGCAGCGCGGCGGGGGAGGCCCCGTCGGGCAGCGCCTCGGGGTCGAGGGTGATCAGGGCGGCGACGAAGGGCCGGCCGTCGCCGACGATCATGGCCTGGGAGATCAGCGGGTGGGCGCGCAGCGCGTCCTCGATCGGGCCGGGGGCGACGTTCTTGCCTGCCGCCGTCACCAGGATCTCCTTCTTGCGGCCGGTGATCCGCAGGTAGCCGTCGGCGTCCAGCTCGCCGATGTCGCCGGTGTGGAACCAGCCCTCGGCGTCGATCACCTCGGCGGTGGCCTCGTCGTTCTTCCAGTAGCCGGGGAAGACGTTGCGGCCCTTGGCCAGGATCTCCCCGTCGTCGGCGATGCGCAGGCTCACGCCGGGCAGCGGCTTGCCGACCGTGCCGATCTTGTTGCCGTACGGCATGTTGACCGTGCACGGCCCCGTGGTCTCGGTCAGGCCGTACCCCTCGAAGACCTCGATGCCGACGCCCCTGAAGAAGTGGCCGAGGCGCTCGCCCAGGGCGCCGCCGCCGGAGACCGCCGCCGACAGGCGGCCGCCCGTGGCCGCGCGGATCTTGGCGTACACCAGCCGGTCGAACAGCAGGTGCTTCAGGCGGAGCCCGAGCGGCGCGCCGGCGGCGGAGGCGCGGCTGGAGGCCGTCGCCACGTCGGCGGCGCGGGCGAAGATCTTGCCCTTGCCGCCCGAGATGGCCTTCTGCTCGGCGCCGTTGTAGACCTTCTCGAACACGCGGGGCACGCCCAGCAGGAACGTGGGCTTGAAGTCCTGCAGGTCGGGGGCGACGTTCTTCATGTTGGGAGTGTGCGCGATGACCGCGCCCGCCTCGATCAGCACCACCTGGATGATGCGGGCGAGGATGTGCGCCAGCGGCAGGAACAGCAGGGCCGCCGGGTCCTTGGTGGCGAACAGCGGCTCCAGCGGGCCGCGCAGCACGTTGCGGGCGGTGAAGAGCAGGTTGTCGTGGGTGATGCGGCAGCCCTTGGGGCGGCCGGTGGTGCCCGAGGTGTAGACGACCGTGGCGAGGTCGGCGATGCCCACCCGCTCGCGCCGCTCGGCCACGTCGGCGTCGGAGACCTCACCCGGCTCCAGGGCGCCGTCCACCCGCCAGACCGGCTTCAGCTCGGGCGCGGCCTCCCTGACGGTCTCCTCGTGCTCGTCCAGCTCGACGAACACGGCTTTCGCCTCGCTGTCGGTCAGGATCCACCTGACCTGCTCGACCGAGGACGTCTCGTAGATCGGCACGGTGACCGCCCCGACCGTCCAGATGGCGTAGTCGACCAGCGTCCACTCGTAGCGGGTGCGCGACATCAGCGCGACCCGGTCGCCGTGCGAGATCCCCGCCGCGATCAGCCCCTTGGCCACCTCGACCACCTGGTCGCGGAACTCGGAGGCGGTGACCACGGGCCAGCCCGAGCCGGTCTTGCGGCGCATGATCACGGCGCCCGGCTCCTGCTCGGCCCGCCTGAACACGGTGTCGGCCAGGCCGGCGGAGGAAGGCACATCGACCAGGACGGGAACGCTGTACTCGCGCAACGGATCAACTCCTCTTCGGGGACCGCCTGGACGTTACCGCGTCAAGTTACGGGCGGGTAGTGTCACAGCTCACGCTAGCAGCCGGCCTCAGTAGGATTTGCCCATGAGGGTCCATGTCGTCAGCGATGTCCATGGCAGGGCCGACGCATTGGCCAGGGCGGGCGACGGGGCGGACGCGCTGGTCTGCCTGGGCGACCTGATCCTCTACATCGACTACGACGACCACGCGCAGGGCATCTTCCCCGAGCTGTTCGGCGCCGAGCGGGCCGCCGAGTTCATCGCGCTGCGCACGGCCAAGCGGTTCGACGAGGCCAGGGCCATGGCGGCGAGCCTGTGGGCCACGCTCGGCGGCGACCCACGCGAGCACATCGAACGCCGCGTGCGCTCCCAATACGAGACCCTCTTCGCCGCCATGCCCACCCCGACCTACCTCACCTACGGCAACGTGGACCTGCCGCACCTGTGGGCCGACTATCTGCGGCCGGGCCTCCAGGTGCTCGACGGGGAGGTTGCGGAGATCGGCGGCCTGCGGTTCGGGTTCGTGGGCGGCGGGCTGCAGACGCCCTACCGCACGCCGTACGAGATCAGCGACGAGGAGTACGCGGCCAAGGTCGAGGCGGTCGGCGAGGTGGACGTGCTGTGCTGTCACATCCCGCCGGCCGTGCCGGAGCTCCTCTACGACGTGGTGGCCAGGCGGTTCGAGCGCGGCAGCGAGGCCACCTTGGAGGCCATCCGGCGGACCCAGCCGCGCTACGCGCTCTTCGGCCACGTCCACCAACCGCTCTACGCGCGCACCCGCATCGGGCGCACCGAATGCGTGAACGTGGGCCACTTCCGGGGAAAGGGCGTGCCTTTCGTCCTCGAATGGTGACCCGGCCTGCGGTGGGCCGCGCCGGGCGATCCACCGCAAGGAGCGGATTCTGCATTACGGTGGTCGCATGGCTGATCGCACCACTTCGAGCACCACCATCAGCGCAGGCCGGCCCGAGGTCATGGCGGTCATCGCCGACTTCCCCTCGTACCCCGACTGGGCCGGGCAGGTCAAGAGCGCCGAGGTCCTCACCACCGACGGCCAGGGCAGGCCGGAGACGGTGCGCTTCGTCCTTGACGCCGGGATGATCAGTGACACCTACACCCTCGGCTACACCTGGCAGGACGACCACGTGAGCTGGCAGGTGGTCGAGCCCGGCAAGATGGTCTCCGACCTGCGGGGGAGTTACCGGCTCGCCGACACGGGCAGGGGCACGGACGTGACGTACGAGCTCACGGTCGATCTGAGCGTGCCCATGATCGGCATGATCAGGCGCAAGGCCGAGAAGGTGATCGTGGACACCGCCCTCAAGGGCCTCAAGAAGCGCGTCGAAGGCAGCTGAGTTGAGCCCGAGGGTCCTGCTCTTCACCGGGAAGGGCGGCGTCGGCAAGACCACGGCCGCCGCCGCGACTGCCACGCTCGCCGCCAGGCGCGGGCTCAAGACGCTGATCGTCTCGACCGACACCGCCCACTCGCTGGCCGACGCGCTCGACGTCGAGCCCGGCGAGATCGCGCCCGGCCTGCATCTCCACCAGGTGGACACGCAGAAGTCGCTGGAGCGCCACTGGGGCGAGCTGCAGCAGTACGCCAGGGGCGTGCTGAGCGAGCTGGGCCTCGACGAGATCACCTCCGAGGAGATCACCGTGCTGCCCGGCGCCGAGGAGGTCATCGCCCTGCTCGAGCTGCGCGAGCACGCCCGCGAGGGCCGCTGGGACGTGATCGTCGTCGACTGCGCGCCCACCGCCGAGACGCTGCGGCTGCTGGCCCTGCCCGAGGCGCTCGACTGGCACGTCAGCAAGCTCATGCCGGTCGGGCGCAGGCTCGTCAGGCTCGTCTCGCCGTTCGTGCGCAGCGTCGCCCACGTCAGCGCGCCCGGCGAGGAGGTCATGAGCGCGGGCGAGCGCCTGCACCGCGGCCTCATGGAGGTGCGCGAGCTGCTCACCGGCGACCACGCCTCCGTGCGGCTCGTGCTCACGCCCGAGTCCGTGGTGCTCGCCGAGGCCAGGCGCACCCTCACCTCGCTCAACCTGTACGGCTACCGCGTCGACGCCGTCATCGCCAACCGCGTCTTCCCCTCCGGCGGCGCCGACGAGTGGCGCGCCCAGTGGGCGGCGGCCCAGTCCAGGCTGCTGGCCGAGGCGGAGCAGTCGTTCGCGCCGCTGCCCATCCACGTCGTCCCCTACCTGCCCGCCGAGCCCGTCGGCATCGAGGCGCTGGCCGAGGTGGGCGAGGCGATGTACGCCGGCTCCGACCCGTTCGCCGCCCACGCCGTCGAGCCGCCGCTGCGGATGGACGCCGACGAGCTGCTCCTGGCCCTGCCCGGCGCCGACCGCGACGACGTCGACCTGGCCCGCAAGGGCGACGAGCTGATCGTCACGGCCGGCCCCTACCGCAGGATCCTGGCGCTGCCCGCGGCGCTGGCCCGCAGGAAGATCACCGGGGCCGCGCTCCGCGACGGCGTGCTGCGGGTAGGTTTCAGCCCGGGGAGCGAATCCGCGTCCTGATGAGTTGAGGAGGATGAGCGACCCATACGCATGGAGGGCGAGATGACCGAGAGCAACACCGGCAACGACAGAGACCCGATCGGGACCGTCGCCGACGAGGCACGCAAGCTGTTCGACTCGATCCAGGGGCGGGCCACCCGCCAGGTCGGCAGGAGCGTGTTCAACTCGTTCACCGGCGCGGGCGCCCGCAGGGAGCGCGACGTGTGGGAAGAGGCGGTGTCCGAGCCCCACGACGAGTACATCTGCCGGGCCTGCCCGTGGTGCCGGGCCATCGCGGCGCAGCGCGAGTCGGGCGCCGACGTGACCGGGCACCTGATGGCCGCGGGCGGGGAGCTGTTCGCCGCGTTCCGCGGCGCGCTGGACGCGCTGAGCAAGCCCGCCCCCCGCGGGCCGCGCGAGGACACGCCGGACCGCCGCGCCACCCGGCCGGAGCAGGGCGGCGACGTCGAACACATAGATCTGGGATAGGGAGAAAAGGGGCCAATGCTCACGATCGGTGTCGATATCGGCGGGACCAAGGTGGCCGCCGGTGTGGTCGACGACAAAGGCGTGATCGTCGAACACACACTCAGGCCCACCGCCGCCGACCGCCCCGACCTGGTGGCCGAGACGGTGGCCGATGTCGTTCGCGAGCTGAGCGCGGGCAGGCAGATCGAGGCCGTCGGGGTCGGCGCGGCGGGGTTCGTCGACGAGACCCGCTCGATGGTGCGCTTCGCCCCCAACCTCGCCTGGCGCGAGGAGCCGCTGCAGAAGAAGATCAGCGGCCTCGTCGGCCTGCCGGTCGTGATCGAGAACGACGCCAACGCCATGGCGTGGGGCGAGAGCAGGTTCGGCGCCGGGCGGGGCCAGTCCTTCGTGGTCTGCATCACGCTCGGCACCGGCATCGGCGGCGGCCTGGTCGTCGACGGCGCCCTCTACCGCGGCCGGTGGGGCATGGGCGCCGAGTTCGGCCACATGCAGGTGCTCCCCGGCGGGCGCCAGTGCGGCTGCGGCAACGTCGGCTGCTGGGAGCAGTACGCCAGCGGCCAGGCCCTCGTCAAGGACGCCAGGGAGATCGCCGAGGCCCACCCGGAGCAGGCGAAGATCCTGCTCGGCCTGGCCGGCGGCAAGATCGAGGGCGAGGAGATCACCGAGGCGGCCCGGCTGGGCGACGAGGCCTCGCTGGCCGCGTTCGCCGGCCTGGCCGACTGGCTGGGCCAGGGCATGGCCGATCTGGCCTCCGTCCTCGACCCCGGCTGCTTCATCGTGGGCGGCGGCGTCTCGCGGGCCGCCGACCTGTTCATCGACCGGGCCCGCCAGGCCTTCGCGGAGAAGCTCACCGGCCGCGGGCACCGGCCGCTCGCCGAGATCCGGCTGGCCGAGCTGGGCGCCTCCGCGGGGGTGGTGGGCGCGGCCGACCTGGCCAGGCAGCGCTGACGATCAGGGTCGGCACGTACAACGTACGCGGGCTGCGCGACAGCGTGCCCGCGTTGACCAGGGTCATCGCCGCCATGCGCGCCGACGTGCTGTGCGTGCAGGAGGCGCCCAGGCTCGTCCGCTGGCGGGCCAGGCGCGCCGCCCTGGCCGCCGCGGCGGGCCTGCGCGTGGCCACACCGGGCCGGATCGGCGGCGTGGCCGTGCTCGCCGGGCCGCGCGCCGCCGTGCTGCACGCCGAGAGCCACGCCCTGCGGGGCTTCCTCGGGCTGGAACGGCGCGCGCTCGCGCTCGCCGTGGTGGAGATCGGCGGGGCCCGCCTGGCCGTCGGCTCGCTCCATCTCGACCTCAACGGCCCGGCCAGGGTGCACCACGCCGCCGAGGCCGTGGCGCTGATGGAGCGCGCGGCCGCCCGGTTCGGTGCGACGATCGTGCTCGGCGGCGACATCAACGAGCAGGCGCACCAGCCCGCCTGGCGCTACCTTGCCGGACGGCTGGCCGACTGCCACGCCGTGGCGCCCAAGGGCGACGGCCTGACGTTCACCGCGGCCCGGCCTTCCATGCGCATCGACGCCGTGTTCGCGGCGCGCGAGGCGCGTGTCGTGTCGTGCGGGGGAGTGGACGCCCCGATCGCCGATCTGGCCGGGGCCAGCGACCATCTGCCCGTTGTCGCAGAGTTGCGAGTTGGGCACTAACGGGCAAGACCGGCCCCCCAGCCCGTAGCATTTGCTCATGACCCGTCGCTATCAGCGGCGTGCGCTCTCCTTGATCTTGGCGACGTCCGTGGCCTTGACGCAGGTCACGCCCGCCGCGCATGCCGAACCCCGCCGCCCCGCCACCATGGAGGCGTGGCAGCAGTCGACAAGCGCGCGCCTGCAGGCCGACGGTTCACTGTCCGACGTGCTGGCCGTCTCCTCCAACGACGTGTGGGCGGTCGGGCAGCAGGAGATCTGGGACGTCTGGAAGAACCGCGGCACCATCCGCCACTGGAACGGCAGCGGCTGGTCCGAGGTCGCCATCCGCGACGCCAGCGCCGCGGGAAACCTGCGCGGCCTGGCCGTGGCCGGGCCGTCCGACGTGTGGGCGGTCGGCGACGGGCACGACGGGCTGCCGTACCTGGCCCACGGCGACGCCGGCGGGTTCGACCGGATCAGGCCGCAGAGCATCCCCAGCGACGACGACCGCCCCCCCACCCCGATCCTGCGGGCGGGAGACTGGCTGGGCGGCGTGGACGCCAGGCCGGGGCGGGTCGTGGCGGTCGGCAGCCGCGACCGGCAGGGCCTCATCCTCACCGGCCAGGGCAACTCCTGGACCGTGCAGCAGACCAAGGAGAAGGGCGCGCTCTACGCGGTGGCCGGCGGGTTCGCCGTCGGCGACACCGGCTCCGAGCCGCTGATCGTGCACTACTCGGGCGGCTCGTGGAAGTCCATGCCGGTGCCCTCGATCCCCGGCGGCTACCTGCGTGACCTGCAGGTCGACAGCGCCAAGCGGGCGGTGGCCGTCGGCGGCGTCTACCGCGGGCCCGGCGAGGTCTTGCCGCTCGTGCTCACCTGGAACGGCAAGCGCTGGAGCGAGCAGCCGGTGCCCGTCTCCGACGCCCGCCTCTACGGCGTGACCGGCGACGGCAAGGGCCGCTTCTGGATCACCGGCTACGACCCGGCGCGGGCCGCCGAGCCGTTCATGCTGCGCTGCGAGAAGGGCGAGTGCGCGACCATCCGCGGCGGGGCCATGCGGGGCCGCAGCAGCGTGCGCCTCCAGGCGGTGGCCTACCTGCCCGGCAAGGGCACGGTGTGGGCGGTCGGGCACGCGGTCGACACCCGCGACCGCTACACCGACGTGGTCGAGTCGTTCGCGCCCAAGACCACCACCGCCAAGTCCTAGCGGCGCCCCCCTACAGCACGGCGCCGTCGTCCCAGCCGGAGTCGTTGGGCGGCCCGTCGCCCATGCGCACCACCAGCGCCACGAACCCGCCGATGAACGCCGCCACGGCCGTGAACAGCGCCCAGCCCTCCATGTGCCAGCTCGCCATCGCGGCCACCAGGAGATAGGCGGGGCCGCCGAACAGCGCCACCCACGCCAGCTT
This sequence comes from Nonomuraea jabiensis, assembly GCF_014204795.1. Lineage (GTDB taxonomy): Bacteria > Actinomycetota > Actinomycetes > Streptosporangiales > Streptosporangiaceae > Nonomuraea > Nonomuraea jabiensis. Next base: position 6,915,011 of record NZ_JACHMB010000001.1, read on the forward strand.
GGTGGGCAGGTCGAGCTTGGGCAGCGGGGGCGGCGCAGGCGGCTCGAAGTGCCCCTCGTCCTCCTCCTCGTCGTCCGCTGAGTCCTTGTAGGAGTCCTTGTAGGAGTCGTTGTAGGAGTCCTCGTCGGGCTCGGGCTCCTCCGAGGGTTTCACCACTCGGCGGGTGGGCTCGGCGGGGACGTTCTCGCTGTCCGGCCATGGCTGGTCGGCCGAGTCGCGCTCGGCGGTGTCGTTGAAGGACGCGACGATCTGCCGCCAGACCTCGTCCTCGTCACTCTGGGGCGTCACCTAGATGGACCTCTCCACAGCGATCGCGACTTCCCCCTGGGTGCGATCAGTCCCTCTGCAAGGGTACCGAGGCATGTGTCCGGATGAAGTCGAGGCTCCCGGCAAAGATCCTGTCGGCATCGTTGTCAAGCGTCGCAACATGGTAGCTATCGCTTAGCTCCTCGATCGTGGCCTGTGGGACCTTCGCGCGGATGATCGCCACACTCGTCGGCTTGACCACGTGGTCCTCCGTGCTGTGGAAGACCAGCAGTGGTTGCGTCACTTTAGCCAGGTCGGCCTGCACCAGCGACCACAGCGCGGGCAGCGACGCGGCCGCCTTCACCGGGGTGCGGGTGTAGGCCAGCTCGGACACGCCGGGTTTCTTGACGTCGTTGGCGACGCCCGGCACCGACGGCACGAACCACTTGAGCAGCGGAGCGAGCTTGAGCAGCGGCACGTCGTTCGCGATCGACGGGTTGACCGCGATCACGCCGGCGATCGCCGGGCCGTGCACCTCGGCGAGTCGCAGCGCCAGGCAGCCGCCCAGCGACAGCCCCGCCACGAACACGTCCGGGCAGCGCCCCTGGAGGTCCGCGAACGCCTTCTCCACCTCGGCGTACCAGTCCTCCCAGCGCGTCCTGTTCATCTCCTGCCACGTGGTGCCGTGTCCCGGCTGGCGGGGCAGCGAGACGCTCACCCCGTGCGCGGCCAGGAACTCCCCCCAGGGCCGCAGCGACTGTGGCGTGCCGGTGAACCCATGGCAGAGCAGCACACCGATCTGGCCCGCTCGATGGTGGTACGGCTCCGCGCCTGGCATGAGCGGCATAACAGCTCCTCCATGCAGTTTCATTCCGGGCAGATTCCTCCGGGAACGGCCCGATCGTCGCACGTTCCGGGGTGTTTGTGCGAGAGCTGATGTAGGAGCATCGTGTTCTAGGTGGGAAGATGACTCTGCTCACACGTAACGCGCTGGAGAAGAGGTGCCGGAGTGTTCTACTGGGTGGTCAAGGCCATCTTGGGTCCGTTCCTCCTCGCCGTCTTCCGGCCGTGGACCGAGGGCGCGGAGAACGTGCCGAAACAGGGGCCCGCGATCCTGGCCGGCAACCACCTGTCGTTCGCCGACCACTTCTTCGGCCCGCTGCAGATCCGGCGCAAGGTCATCTCGCTCGGCAAGGCCGACTACTTCACCGGGCGCGGCATCAAGGGCTTCTTCACCCGGCTGTTCTTCAGCGGCGTCGGCACCGTGCCGATCGACCGCTCCGGCGGCAAGGCGAGCGAGGCGGCGCTCCGCACCGGTCTGCGCATCCTGCGCGAGGGCCACCTCCTCGGCATCTACCCCGAGGGCACCCGCTCTCCCGACGGCCGCCTCTACAAGGGCAAGACCGGCGTGGCCAGGCTCGCCCTGGAGTCGCGGGCGCCGGTGATCCCGTGGGCCGTGATCAACACCTACGAGATGATGCCGCCGGGGCGGCCGCTGCCCAAGCTCGGGATCCGGCCGGGCGTCAAGTTCGGCAAGCCGCTCGACTTCTCCCGCTACTACGGGATGGAGGACGACCGGCTGGTGCTGCGCGCCGTGACCGACGAGATCATGTACGCCCTGATGGAGCTGTCCGGGCAGGAATACGTCGACAAGTACGCCGCGAGCGCCAAGGTCGAGCTGGAGCGCGCCGCGCGCGCCGCCGCCAAGGGGTGAGGTCACCCCGAGGCGCGTAAGACCGCCTCGGTCTTCCGCATGGCCCTGGTCATCGTGCGCAGCTCCTCGCGGCTGATCCGGTCGATCAGGTACGCGCGCACGACCTCCAGGTGACCCGGCGCCACCCGTTCCAGGCAGCGCACGCCCGCCTCGGTGAGCACCGCCAGCACCCCGCGCTCGTCGCCGGGGCAGGTGGCGCGTTCCACCAGGCCCGCCTTCTCGAGCTGGGTGATCTGGTACGTCAGCGCGCTCTTCGACACCACGACGCCCTTGGCCAGCTCGGTCATGCGCATCTGACGGCCCGGCGTCTCCGACAGCAAAGTCAGGATTTCGTACTGCGGATGGGTCAGCCCGGCCGCGGCCTTGAGCTGCTCCTCGATCCGCCGTTCGAGCAGGTGGGCGGTGGACAGGAAGGCGCGCCACGCCGCCATCTCCGTCGCGTCAAGCCATCGGGGGTCCGTCACCGGTTCAGTCTACTGTCGTTCAGATTTGAACAATCGATGCTAGGGTTGTCGTTCAAATCTGAACCACCACAAAGGAGATCGCATGATCGGCCAGGCGCGCCCCGTCGTCCTGCTGCTCGCGAGGATCGCCATCGGCGTGATCTTCCTCGTCCACGGCTACCAGAAGTTCGCGACCATGGGCATCGCGGGCACGACCAAGTTCTTCGAGTCCGCGGGCATTCCGCTGGCCTCCGTGGCCGCTCCCGCCGTCGCCGTGCTGGAGGTGGCCGGCGGGCTCGCGCTGATCCTGGGGGCCGCGCTGCCGATCGCGGGCACGCTGCTGGCCCTCGACATGGTGGGCGCCATCGTGTTCGTGCACGGCGCGAGCGGCTTCAGCGCCGGCGAGGGCGGCTACGAGTTCGTCCTGGCGCTGGCCGCGGCCAGCCTGGCCATCGGCTTCACGGGCGGGGGCGCGCTGGCCCTGGACAACGTCCTGGCCCGCCGCCGCAGCCCCGAGTCGGCGCTCGCCTGACGGCCTCTTCTCCGGGACCCCCGCGCGCGTGCGCGGGGGTCCCGCCGCGTTTCAGGAGAGGTGGGCGCGGATCTGCGCGATGTGCTCGGGCGTCGTACGGCAGCACCCGCCGATCAGCGACGCGCCCGCCAGCTGCCACTCCTTGGCCGCCTGCCCGAACTCCACCGGGTCGGCCAGCCCCAGCCACCGGCGGTGCCCGGCGTCCCACGTCTCGCCCGAGTTGGGGTAGACCACCACGGGCAGCCCGCCCGCCAGGCACGAGATCAGCCCGGGGATGTGTCGCGGCGCGGTGCAGTTGGCCCCGACGGCCACCACCTGCGGGTTTCCGCCGAACAGCGCGGCCGCCTCGGTGATCGGCGTGCCGTCGTTGAGCCGCTCGCCGTCACGGCAGGAGAAGCTCACCCACGCCTTCACCCCGGGCGTGCGGGCCAGCAGCCTGGCCAGCACCCGGGCCTCGGGATAGGACGGGATCGTCTCGCAGGCCAGCAGGTCGGCCCCGGCCGAGGCGAGGATCTCCCAGCGCGGCAGGTGCCAGTCGAACAGGCCGTCCTCGTCGAGGTCGTAGTCGCCGGTGTACTCGGCGCCGTTGGCCAGGAAGGCGCCGTACGGGCCGATCGAGGCCGCCACCAGCCCGTGCCCGGCCTCGTCGCGTGCCTGCGCGGCCAGCTCGACCGACAGCCTGATCAGCCGCTCGGCCGCCGCCACGTCCAGGCCGCGCCGGACGAACCCGGCGATCGTGGCCTGATAGCTGGCGGTCGTGGCCACGTCGGCCCCCGCGGCGAAGTAGTCGGCATGGGCGCGCCGGATCAGCTCGGGCCGCTCCAGCAGCAGCCGCGCCGACCAGAGCTCGTCGCCGAGGTCGGCGCCGAGCCGTTCGAGCTGGGTGGACAGGCCGCCGTCCAGGACAAGTGCAGTCACCCCACCAGCGTACGGGCCCGCGGCCGCCTACCGGTGGCGTGAACCCGCGCCCACCGCCGGAGGCCGCCCGGGGAAGGCGCTGATCACGTGGTCGAGCAGGGCCGGCGTGTCCTCGGGCGAGGCCACCGTGAAGTCCGCCACGCGGGCCAGCTCGTCGCCCGTCTCGGTGTTTGCCACCGCGACCCGGACGCCCATGAAGGCCGGGTCCCGCTCCTCCCTGCCGCGCAGCGCGTCGAACGCCCGGCCGTCGGAGAGGTCGTCGCCGAAGTACCAGGCGCGGGTCAGCGTCTCGATCTCGCGGGCGACGACCGTGCCCTTGTCGCGCTCGACGGGCGGCCTGAGCTCGACGACCATGCGCCCGTACTGCTCCCGCAGCCCCAGCTCGGCCGCCTTGCGGGACGACCACCGCTCGACCGCGCCGCGCAGCGCGGGGGCCGAGCGGTAGTGCAGCGCCACGATCAGCGCCTTGTCCTCGATGAGGATCTCGCGCGGCAGGTCGCGGGCGGCCTCCTCGGCCACCCGCCGCATGACTGGGGCCCACAGCTCGGCCTCGGCGTCCGTGCGCACGCGGCCGTCCTCGACGGTCTGCATGCCGTACAGGCCGAACAGGCGCAGCTGGGGAGCGCCCGAGAAGCGGTCGCGCAGGTACGCGGCCGGGCGGGCGGACACGATCGCGACCTTGCTCACGAGCCTGGCCAGCACCTGCAGCCTGGCCACCGCGCCGGCCACGGGGAACACCGCGCCGGGGTCGCGCATGATGGGGGCGAGGGTGCCGTCGTAGTCGAAGAAGAAGCCGGATCCGGCGCTCTCCGAGACGGTGGCGGACACTGCTTCGGCGAAGCGGAGCGGGGCGCGAGAGGTCGCCATGCTCACCGACGATAGAACAGCGCGACCGGGTCGGACAGACGCCTTCCCGTGAATTTCCCGGCCCTTGCCCGCCACCCGCCGTTCATGATCACGACGCCTCGTCCGGGGCCGGGAGGGCGGCCAGGCGGGAGAGGGCGCGCGGGTCCAGCACGACCACCTCGCCGGCCCTGATCTCGATCATGCCCCGCCGCTCGAACCCGCGCAGGGCCCGGTTGACGCTCACCCTGGTCGCGCCGATCTCGGCCCCGAGGCCGGCCTGTCCCGCGTGGAGCGGCACCCGGCCCGTGGCGCAGCGCCGTACCAGCCAGGTGGCCACGCGGGAGGGCACGTCGCGCACCGCCGCGTCGGTGAGCCGCTCGTCGAGGTCCCGTACGGTGGCGGCCAGCGTCCGCAGCAGCCGGGCCGCGACGGAGGGTTCGGCGGCGAGGAGTTCCAGCACCGCCGAGCGCGGCAGGTAGGCCACCTCCACCGCCGTCATGGCCGTCCGCGTCGCCCGGTGCGGGCCGTCCACGAGGAGGGCCGTCTTGTCGAACGCCACGGGCGCCTCCTCCACGGCGAGCACCACCTCCTTGCCCTCGGCGCTCACCCGCCCGGCCTTGACCCGCCCGTCGAGCAGCACGATCAGGTGCTCCGCCGGGTCGCCCTCGGTGCACAGCACCTGCCCGGCCGGGTAGCGCCGGCGCCGCGACAGCGCCGCGAGCGCGCCCAGCCGCCCGTCGCCGAGCCCGCCGAACATCGGCAGGTCGGCCAGCGTGTACGTCATGTATCCCGATATACACCAGCCCGGTGCCCGGCGATGCTGACCGCCGGCCCCGGGGCCCCTAGCGTGCCGGGCATGGCGAGATACGTACTCCACCTGGCCTTCGACGGCGACCCCGGCCGCCTCGCGGCGCGTCCCGCGCACCGCGAACACCTGCGGCGGCTCAAGGACCAGGGACGGCTGGTGACCGCCGGGCCCTGGGCGGACGATTCGGGGGCGCTGCACGTGTACGAGGTGGCGGACGAGGCCGAGCTGCGCGGCATCCTCCGGGAGGATCCGTACACGGCGGTGAACGGTTACGAGGTCGTCCTCATGAAGCAGTGGACCCCGATCCTGTGACCCCTGTGGCTCCCCGGGGGCCCGGCCGGGCCCCCGGGGAGCACGCCTACGAGCGCTTCCAGAAGGGCCCGCGGCGCGGGCCGCCGGACCCGCCCGGGCCGGAGCCGCCCACGAGGGCCGTGAGGACCTCCACCGCCCGGTCGTGCAGGGTCTGGGCGTCGCCGCCCGGTCGCTCGGCGGCCTCCAGCTCGCGGGCCAGCGCCTCCAGCTCCGCGTTGCCCCCGAGGTAGGCCGCCAGCGCCGCCAGCCGCGAGCCCAGGTCCGCCAGGTAGAGCAGGTCGGCCATGGGCAGCGCCTTCAGCCGGTCGAGCTCGGCCACCAGCTGCGGCCTGACCGAGTCCAGCGGGTGGGCGGCGGGGCGCGGCGCGAACTTCGGCGCCCACCCGCCGGCGCGCCTGCCTCCACCGGGCATGCTCGGCGCGGCGGGGGCCGGCCCCGCGAACCCCCCTCCGCCCCCTGCCGGTCCGCCGGTCAGGAAGTCCGGCGCCGTGTCGGCGGGACCGAGACCGGGGTCCGGCATCCGCATCCGCGGGGCGGCCGGCGGGGCGGCCATCACCGCCGCCTGGGCCATGAAGCCCATCCTCGGCGGGTTCTGCGGCATTTCCCATCCGCTCGGCGGCTCGACCGGCTGGATGACCCGGTGCTCCGGCCCTCCGTCGGCGACCTGCCTGGTGTCGACCGCCACGTACGCGGTGAAGCGGCACAGCACGCCGTACTCCAGTGACGTCCGCACGATCCTCGGCTCCAGGTCGTGCTCGCCCATGGCGTACCGGTCCTCCAGCTCCCGCAGGTGCGCGCGGGCCCACACCGCCTGGATGGCCGGATTGTCCACCGTCACGCCCGTGACCTGCTCCTCCCACGGCCCTCCGGCCGCCAGGCCGCGCACGGTCAGCGAGGAGCCCCCGCGGTGGCGCCCGTAGACGCGCAGCGGCACGCCCGGGAAGATCGACCCGAGATGGGTGACGGTGTCCGGCTCGAGCTCGAGCCCCTTGAGGGAGAGGTCGGTCACCAGGGGAGCGCCGATCCTGCGGTGGATCTGCTCCATGGCCGCGTCCAGCCGGTCCTCCGACTCGACCAGCTCGCACCGGCCCGCGCCGAGCCCGGCCAGGCGGCCGAGGAAGCCGGCGTTCACGGCGCGGTCGATGCCGACCGTGTGCACGCGCATCGCCGACAGGGCGCCGCCCGCCTGCTCCAGGATCTGGTCCTCGTTGCCCACCTGGCCGTCGGTGACCAGGACCACGACCCGTTCGCGTTCGTTCCGGCCACCCAGCAGGGCGACGGCCCGGCGCAGCGGCTCCAGCAGCTCGGTGCCGCCGCGGGCGTCCACCCGGGCGAGGTGCTCGACGGCGCGGTAGCGGTTGCGGTCGGACGCCTCCACCAGGCCCTCGAACGCCTCCTCCACCACCGAGTCGAACGTCAGCACCGCGAACCTGTCCTGGGCCGTCAGCGTGTCGACGATCCGGGCGGCGGCCCTCCTCGCGGCGACCATCTTCCAGCCGCCCATGCTGCCGGAACGGTCGAGCACCAGCACCAGGTCGCGCGGCGTGCGCGCGGACTGGAGCGGCGGCGGGACGACGGTGAGCGCGAACGTCCCCCCTTGCCCGGGCGGGCCGTCGAGCTGCAGGGACGTGGACGCGTCGAACGACAGCCGCAGGATGAAGTCGCGGTCGAGCCGCTCGCCGGGGCGTAGGCGTACCGTGTGGCCCTCCTCCTCCACCACGTGCAGGCTGGAGGCCAGCTCGCGCAGCTCCAGCCCGGCCGCGTCCACGGTCGCGCTCAGCGACAGGCGCACCGGGTCGGGGAAGCCGGGCAGCAGGACAGGCGGGCTGATCCTGGACGCGTCCGGCACCGCGTCGGTGTCCGGCGCCACGCCGTCGCCCGCCGAGGGTCCGTCGACGGGGCTGCCCGGGATGTAGCGCGGGGCCACGACCAGCGGGAAGCGGAACGTGGCCGCCCCGTCCTCGTACGGCAGGGGCTGGCTCATGGTCAGCCGGACCGAGACGCGCTCGCCGGGCAGGATGTTGCCCACCCGGATCGTGAACACGTCGGGCCGGTCCTCCTCGGCGATCGCCGCCCGCCTGCCCTCGCGCAACGCCTGGTCGTAGTCGGCCCGGGCCTGGGCGCGCTCCTTCAGCACGCCCTCGATCACCCGGTCGTCGGCCTCCATCCTGAACCCGGTGACGGCCGCCCGGTCGGGCAGCGGGAAGACGTAGGTGGCCTCCAGGGTGACGTCGAACGGATTCCTGAACCCCTGCGTCACCTCGACCCCGGCGATGAGGCCGGAGAGGTCGGCGTTCACGTCCACGCTCTCGAGCGGCAGGTTGCCGCGCTCGGTCCGCAGCGCGCCGAACCCGGCGTCCGGCACCGGCAGGCACCGTGCGGGCTCCAGCGAAGTGATCTTCATATCAGCTCCTTTTCCTCGAGCACCGCGAGCAACGGCCCTGCCGCCGCCAGCACCGCCTGAACGTCCTCCTCGGACGGGACCCGGCCCGCATCCAGCACCAGCCGCACCCCGTCCCCCAACCTGACCCCCACAACAACCGCCCCACCCGGGCCCCCCGGCCCGCTCCCGCGCACGCCACCACGACCGCCCTCAGCCACCCCGCTTGGCGCGGTCTCAGGGACGCCGCTCGGGACCCTCTCCGGGACCCCGCCCGGCGCGGGCGAACGCGCCCTGCCCGGCGCGTCGGGCGTGCTCGGCCTGCTGTGGAGCTCGTCGGCCGGCTCGGTCGGCTGATCGGCCGCTTCTGGAGCCCGCCCGCTGCCCTTCCCCGGCCGCTCGGCCCAGAACCGCCCCCGCGTGGGCTCCCGATCGCCGCGCACGCCACCCTGCCGATCACGCCCGGCTCCGGCCGTGCCCAGCACCTCATCACCCCGGGCGCGCACGTCGGCACCCGCGGGCACGTCGCCACCCACGCGGGCATCCCCGCCCGCGCGCTCATCGCCACCGCCCCGCGCGCCACCGGCCTGCGCGTCATCGCCCCGCGCATCGCCGGCCCGCGCACCGCCGGCCCGCTCATCGCCACCGGCCCGCGCACCGCCGGCCCGCTCATCGCCACCGGCCTGCGCGCCACCGGCCCGCGCGCCATCGCCTCGCGTACCGCCGGCCCGCGCATCGCCACCGGCCCGCGGCGCGTCGCGCTCGGACGTCCTGCGCTCAGCCGCGCCCCTGCCCGGGCGGGCGCCGTTTCCCGGGTGTGCGTCGTCGGGGGCCTCGCTTGGGTCGATGCCCCTCCGGTCGCGCCTGGCGCCGGTCACAGGGGAAGTGCCCACACGCGGCGTTCCCGATGCCGCATCCGGTATCCCCGGCGTCCCGTTCGAGGTCGTCCCGGACGCCGGAGCCAGGCCCGCGGCGGTTTCCAGCATGCGGTCCGTGGCGCCCGCCAGGGCCGTCTGGATCTCGGCGATCGAGTGCCCGGCGGCCTGCAGCCGTTTCACGGCCACGAGTTGCAGCAGGTGCCGCCGGCCGTACTGGGCGATGCGGCCGCGCCTGGTCAGCGGCGGGTCCACCAGCCCGATCGTCGTATACCACCTGATCAGCCGCTCGCCGGGCACATCGCGGACCCGGCCGTTGAGGGCCGGTGCGCCGTCCGAGCCCGCGCGCAGCGCCAGCGCCGCGCGCTCGGCCAGCTCGCCGATGGTCCAACCGACCGGCCCTCCGATGGGCCCACCGATGGGCCCACCAAGGGGCCCCTTGTCGCTCATGCCTCCACAGTGACACTGTCATTATTACACTGTCAACAATGCGGAAGAATGGCCGCCGCCATGTCGTTCTAAATAGGGAAAAAGTCCGATCGACGGGGAGGAATAGGACATGGCCATGATCACCGGCCCACTCTCGGGTGATGCCAAGGACACCGTCGCGGAAGCCCTGCAGGGCGCCCTGGTCGACCTCATCGACCTCTCGCTGGTCGCCAAGCAGGCGCACTGGAACCTCATCGGCCCGCACTTCCGCCCGATCCACCTCCAGCTCGACGAGCTCACCGATCTCGCCCGGACCCACATGGACACCATCGCCGAACGCGCCGTCGCCCTGGGGATCAACCCGGACGGGCGTTCCGCCACGGTCGCCAGGTCCACGAAGCTCCAGCAACCCGAGTCCGGCTGGATCGAGGACGGCAAGGTCGTGGCGACGATCACCGACGTGCTGCAGGGCGTCAGCAGGCGGATGCACGAGCGCGTACGGGCCACCGACGAGCCCGACCCGGTCACCCAGGACCTGCTCATCGCGGTGGCGCAGGAGATCGACAAGCAGCACTGGATGTTCCAGGCCCAGGCCTGACCCGCCGGCAAGCCCGGGAGCCCGTACGGACGGGATCCCGGGCTTTGTCATGCCGCGAGCGAGACGCCGACGCTTGACGGAGAAGCGCAGGTCGGCGGCTCGCAGGCGTGAGTTAGCCGGATGATCGCGCGGTGGGGGTCCGGGGTTTGCGCAGAGTTTGATGTCGCGAGTCCCTGCCATTCATGTCGGTGCGGTCGACTAGCGTGGCACCTAGAGGGAGGCCCCACGATGTCCCACAAGACTCTCCTCCGCACGGGCCCGCTCTTGCCGGGCGGCATCAGTCCGTACGGACCGCTCGGCCTGCCGGGCCCCGACGGGCTCGCGCTGCCTTCGGGCTTCACCGGCAGGGTGGTGGCCCGCTCGGGCCACAAGGTCGCCGGGCTGACCTGGCACGCGGCCCCCGACGGCGGCGCCTGCTTCCCCGACGGCGCCGGCTGGATCTACGTGTCCAACTCCGAGCTGCCCCTGCTCGGCGGCGCGTCGGCGCTGCGCTTCCGCGCCGACGGCACCATCGGCGACGCCTACCGCATCCTGTCGGGCACCGACCTCAACTGCGCCGGCGGCGCCACGCCGTGGCACACCTGGCTGTCGTGCGAGCTGGGCCACCGCGGCCGCGTCTTCGAGTGCGACCCGTACGGCGCCCGCGCCGCCCGCCCCCGCCTGGCCATGGGCCGCTTCAAGCACGAGGCCGCCGCCTGCGACCCCGAGCGGCGCGTCGTCTACATGACCGAGGACGAGCCCGACGGCTGCTTCTACCGGTTCCGGCCGAGCGACTGGGGCGACCTGACGGAGGGCACGCTGGAGGTGCTGTGCTCCTCGGGTCACTGGCAGGTGGTGCCCTCGCCGGCGGCGCTGCGCACGGAGGCCCGCCACCAGGTCGAGGACGCCCGCCACTTCGACGGCGGCGACGGCTGCCACTACGCGGGCGGGGTGTGCTACTTCACGACCAAGGGCGACACGGGCCTGTGGGCCTACGACGCGCAGACCTCCGCGCTCGAGCGGCTGTGCGAGGGCGTGCGCGCCATCACCGCCGCCCCCTCCGGCGACCTGTACGTGGCCAGGGAGACGACGGAGATCGACGTCATCACCCCCGACCGCGCGGTCACGCCGTTCCTCAGGCTGGAGGGGCACGCCGGGGCGGAGCTGACCGGGCTGGCGTTCTCGCCGGAGGGCGAGCGGCTCTACTTCTCGGCCCGGCGCGGCCGCACCGAGGGTCACACCTTCGAGGTGGCCGGCCCCTTCCGCGGCTGACCGCTCACGTCAGGTAGCGGACCAGGGCGAGCTTCAGCTCCGCCACCAGCTCCGCGCTGCGCTCCGGCGTCGCGGTGGTGACCAGCGGCATCACCGCCTTCACCATGGCCACGGCCATCGTCCCCATGAGCGCGGCGCGCTCCTGCGCCAGGCCGGGGGAGCGGCGGCGGAGCATGGCCGCGACCTGCCGGGCGATGTCGTCGTGCAGCCGCTTCGAGGCCGAGGCCAGCTGGTCGCCCGTCGCCGACCCGTACAGGAGCGACCAGTACGCCGGTGACGTGCTCTTGAACCTGACGCTCTCGTCCACGACCTGCCCCACCAGCGCCTCCAGTGGCACCTCCGGGGTGACGGCGGCCAGCCGGGCGGCCCAGAACTCCTGCCGGTCGTCGGTGTAGCGGGCCACGAGCCCGTCGAGGATCTCCTCCTTGTTGCGGAAGAACTGGTAGAGCGACCCGGGCGACATCCCCGCCCGCGTGGCGACGTGGTTCGTCGTCATGTCCGGGTATCCGACCTCGGCGATCACCGACTCTGCGGCGTCGAGGATCTCCGCCATGCGCTTCAGGCCGCGCGCCTGCCGGCGGACCGTGCGTTCAGGCATGGGTCTCCTCGTTGACAAATGCGAGCATTTACTTGTATTCCTGGTTCAGAGAGCAAACACGAGTAGTTTACCGAGTTTTGAGGCGGGGGCACCTTACATGGCGCTGAACACGCGGCTACGGCCGGTCCACACGAAGCCGGGCGGGCCGCCGCTGCGCAGGCTGGGATTCCTGCTCGTCCGGCGCCGCCGGGCCGTGCTCGCCCTGGCCCTGGTCGTGCTCGCCGTCGCCGCGGCGCTGGCGGCCGGGGCGGTGCCGCGGCTGTCGCTGGCCAGGTTCGAGGCTCCGGGGTCGGAGTCGGACCGGGCGCAGGCCGAGCTGGTACGGCGGTTCGGGACGGGCAGCCCCGACATGATCTTCCTGGTGACCGCGAAGGCCGGCACCGTGGACGATCCCGCGGTCGAGGCCGAGGGCAGGGCGCTGACCGCGCGGATCGGCGGGCAGGAGGGGGTCGCCGAGTCCGCCTCGTACTGGACCCGCGGCAGGCCCGCCACCATGCGCAGCGAGGACGGCAGGCACGCGCTGATCGTGGTGCGCATCCCCGGGGACGCCGACCACGTGCGCGGGCAGGTGCTGCCCCGGCTCGTGCCCGCGATCACGCAGGGCACCGGCCTGCTCCAGGTGCGGGCCGGGGGAGGGGAGGAGGTCTTCAGGGAGACCGTGCCGCTGTCCCGGCAGGACTTCGTACGGGCCGAGCTGGTCATCTTCCCGCTGGCCTTCGCGCTGCTCTGGCTCTACCAGCGGCGCGCCATGGCGGCCCTGGTGCCGATCCTGGCCGGGGTGTTCGCGATGGTGATCGGGCTGGCGCTGCTGCGCGTGCCCCTGGCCTTCACCGGGATCTCCACGTTCGCCCTCAACCTGACCCTCGCGATGGGGCTCGGGCTCGGCATCGACTACTGCCTGTTCGTCATCCAGCGCTTCCGCGAGGAGACGCGGCGCGGCGCGGACCGGGCGAGGGCGGTGGCCGGGGCCGTGGAGCACGCGGGGCGGACGGTGCTGTTCAGCGGGCTCACCGTGGCCTCGTCCCTCGCCGTGCTGTTCGCGCTGCCGTTCGACTTCCTGAGATCCTTCGCGTACGCGGGCATCGCCGTCGTCGCCGGCGGGCTCTTCGCGGCGGTGATCGTGCTGCCCGCCGTGCTGGCCTCGATCGGGGGCACCGTGCTCCCCAAGCGGGACCGGCCGGAGCGGGAGGCGGGGTTCTGGCACGCGCTGGCCGTCCGGGTGATGCGGCGGCCGCTGGTGTTCGGCGGGCTGGCCACGGCGGTGCTGCTGCTGCTCGCCTCGCCGTTCCTGGGGCTGCGGTTCGGCGTGGCCGACGACCGCATCCTGCCCCCGGAGGCGTCGTCCCGGCAGACGCAGGAGATCATCCGGCAGTCCTTCCCGGCGGAGGAGACCGACGCCATCCAGATAATCCCCAAAAATCAGACGTCAGGCGATATTTCGCAGTATGCGGTGGCGCTGTCCCGGCTCCCCGGGGTCGCCCAGGTCGACTCCGCCGCCGGCTCGTTCGCGAACGGGAACCGGGTGGGCGACGGCGCCCCCGAGAGGTTCCGCCGCGGGTCGATCTGGGACACCTGGCTGTCCGTGGTCCCGTCCGCCGAGGCGCTGGCCGGCGACCCGGTGCGGCTGGTGGAGTCCGTACGCGCCGTCGAGCCGCCCTTCGAGGTCCTCGTCGGCGGCTACCCGGCCGAGCTGGCCGACTACCGCTCCTCCGTCGTCGACCGGCTCCCCCTGGTGCTGGCGCTCATGCTCGGCGTGACGTTCCTGGTGCTCTTCGGGATGACCAGGAGCCTGGTCATCCCGCTCAAGGCGTCCCTGCTGAACCTGCTCAGCATGGGCGTCATGTTCGGCGCCATCGTCTGGGTCTTCCAGGACGGCAACCTCGCCGGCCTCCTCGGCTTCACCCCGACGGGCACGCTCGACCCCAGCATCCCGATCCTGATGCTCTGCGTCGCCTACGGCCTGTCGATGGACTACGAGGTCTTCCTGCTCTCCCGCATCAAGGAGGAGTACGACAGGACCGGCGACACCGAGCAGGCCGTGGCCACCGGCCTGCAGCGGGGCGCGCCGCTGATCACGGCCGCCGGCGGCATCCTGGCGCTCACGTTCGCCGCCTACGCCACGGCGCAGGTGATGTTCGTGCAGATGCTGGGCGTCGGCATGGCGGTGGCCGTGCTGGTCGACGCGACAGTGATCAGGGCGGTGCTGGTGCCGAGCCTGATGCGCCTGGCGGGCCCGCTCAACTGGTGGCCTAGAGGTCGCGTGACCACATCTGCTCGGTGACCTCGACCCCGTTCTCCACGCCCTTCTCCTCCGACTCCAGCTCGAACCCGGCCCCCTGGTAGATCCGCCGCGCGCTCACCAGGCAGTCGCGGGTCCACAGCGTGATCCGCTTGTACCCCTCGGCCCGCGCGTGCCGCAGGCACTCCTCCACGAGCCGCCGCCCGAGCCCCAGCCCTCTGGCGGACGGCTCCACCAGCAGCATCCGCAGCTTGGCCGTCGTCTCGTCCTGCCGCACGCAGAACACGCAGCCGGCCCGCTCCCCGCCCACCTCGGCGATCCACCCGGCGTCCCGGGAGAAGTCCAGGTCGCCGACGATCCTGGCGACGAGCTGCTCGAACTCCGTGCCCCAGCCGTACTCGCGGCTGTAGAGGTCGCCGTGCCGGTAGACGACCCAGCCCAGGTCGCCGGGGCGCGGGGGCCTGATCACGTACGGCTGCCCGGCGCCGCCGTCGCCGAGCAGCTCCCTGATCGTGGCCATGCCGGCCACCAGCCGCCCCTGGCTCTCGTCCGGCAGCCCGGACAGCAGCCGCTCGATCTCCTCGGCCGAGCGCCTGTCGAGGTCCCCGAACGTCCGCTCGCCCGCGGAGGTGAGCCGTACGAGCTGCTTGCGGGCGTCGGAGGAGGACCGCTCGCGCGAGATCAGCCCGTCGGTCTCGAAGCGCGCCAGGATGCGGCTGAGGTAGCCCGCGTCCAGGTCCAGCAGGGAGCGCAGCGCCCCGGTCTCCATCGGCGCGGCGTGCGCCAGCTCGAACAGCACCCTCACCTCGGTCAGCGAGTACGGCGAGTCGAGCATGCCCGCCTGCAGCACGCCGATCACTTTCGTATAGAACCGGTTGAAGGCCCTGACCTCAGAGACCCTTGCCTCTGTCAACGAACTCATTGCTACAGTCAACCATGAGAGGATCCCGGTTGTGAAGCGCGTCTACATAGGCGGATACGGCCCCGGCATCGTCACGGTCGGCGGCGGGCTCACCAGAGTGGCCTCGCCCTCGTTCCTGGCCGCCCACCCCACCCTGCCGGTGCTGTACGCGGCGGGCGAGCTCGAACGCGGCTGGCTCACCGCGTTCCAGGTGGGCGAGACCCTCGACGTGCTGGACGAGCGGCCGAGCGAAGGCTCGCTGCCCTGCCATGTCGCCGTGGACCCGACCGGCAGCGTGCTCGCGGCGGCCAACTACGGCGACGGCGTCGCGGTCGTCTACCGCCTCGACGAGCGCGGCGCGTTCGAGGGCGAGCCGATCGTGCTGCGCCACCAGGGCTCGGGCCCGGACCCGGAGCGCCAGGAGGGCCCGCACGCCCACGAGGCCGTCTTCCACGATGGGATCCTGCACGTCTCCGACCTCGGCACCGACGAGATCCGCCGCTACCGCTACGACGGCACCGCGCTGGAGCCGATCAAGCTGGAGCCCGGCACGGGCCCGCGCCACTTCGCCTTCTCCGGATCGCGCCTGTACGTGGCGGGCGAGCTGACCGGCACCGTCACCCTCATCGAGGACGGGCGGCACACGGTCGTCCCCGCCTCTCGCGCAGATGGCAAGAACGCCCCCTCCCACCTCCAGCTCGCCGACGACCTCGTGTACGTCGCCAACCGCGGCCCCAACACCGTCACGGTGCTGCGCGCCGCCGACCTGTCGCACGTGGCGGAGGTGCCGGCGGGCGGCGACTGGCCCAGGCACTTCGCCGTAGACGGGACCACCATGTACGTGGCCGACCAGCACTCCGACACCGTCGCCGCGTTCCGGCTCAAGGACGGCGTGCCCGAGCCCGCGGGGGAGTCGTACGAGGTCGAAAGCCCGGCCTGCGTGCTGATCATGTAAGGAGTTCGCCAAGTCACGGCTCACCGGGTCGTTCGGTCATGACCATGGACGGGTGCGAAAGATCCTCGTCATGCTGTCGTCGCTGGTCGTCGTCGCCGGGTGCGGCGGCTCGCCCCCGGCTCCCGCCCCGGTCCCGGTCCAGCGCCCGGACCGGCGCCCGGATCAGGTCAGGACGCCTCCGCCCGCCGCGGAGGTGCAGGAGTCGTGGCACCTCACCCGGCGCGGCGCGGAGCACGAGATCGAGGGCTACGCCGACCGGGTGAGCGTCCTGCCGGGCGAGCGCTTCGGGCTGCGGGTCTCGACGACCGCTCCGCGCTTCTCGGCGCGCGCCTTCCGCATGGGGGCGAACCCGGTCAAGGTGTGGGAGTCGCCCGCCGTCCAGGGCGTACGGCAGCCGCCGATGCGGCTCGTGGACGGCACGGTGAGCGCGGCCCACTGGCGGCCCTCGCTCACCGTGGACACCGCGGGCTGGCCCGAGGGCGCGTACCTGATCAGGCTCGACGCCTCGACCGGCGCCCAGCGGTACGTCCCGATCACCGTGCGCTCGGCCTCCACCGCCGGCCGGGTGGTGCTGGTGAACGCGGTCACCACCTGGCAGGCGTACAACCGGTGGGGCGGCCGCAGCCTCTACACGGGCCCGCGCGGGTACGCCGACCGCTCCCGCGCCGTGACCTTCGACCGCCCGTACGACGATGTCGGCGCCCGGCTCTTCCTGGACTTCGAGAAGGACGCGCTGGCCGTGGCCGAGCAGAGCCACGTGCCGCTGGCGTACCTGACGAACCTGGACCTCAAGCCCGGCGTGCTCGACGGCGCCCGCGCGGTGGTGTCGCTGGGGCACGACGAGTACTGGTCGCCCGGCATGCGCGCGGTCGTCACCAAGGCCAGGGACGCCGGCACGAACCTGGCCTTCCTCGGCGCCAACGCCGTCTACTGGCGGATCGCGATGCACGACCGGACGCTCGCCTGCGACAAGGAGCGGCTCTGCCGGCTGTGGCGGGACTCCAGGCCGGAGAGCACGCTGGTGGGGCAGATGTACGACTGCTTCCCGGCGGAGGGCGCCTACCGGGTGACGCGGCCGCACCACTGGATCTTCGCCGGGACCAAGGGGAGGCGCTTCCCCGGGATGGTCGGCGTGGAGTCCGACAAGGTGTCGCGCGGGTCGCCGGGGAACGTCCAGGTGCTGGCGGAGTCGCCGTACTCCTGCGGGGGTGGGCGGGCGACGCACTCCGACAGCACCTACTACGTGGCGCCCAGCGGGGCGGGGGTGTTCGCGTCGGGGACGATGCGCTGGGTGTGCGCGTTGCGGGGGAAACGTTGCGGCCACGGCGTCTCCGACCGCGCCGCGGCCTTCACCCGCCGCGCGACCACCAACCTCCTGACCCGCTTCGCCCAGGGGCCCGCCGGCGCTCATTAGCGCGCCGGTTTCCGGGCGGCCCGGTCAGGACGTGGTCTCCCGCAGGATCTCGCCGAGCGTCCGGATGATCTCGCGCTCGGCGGGCTCCTTGGTCACGCCCAGCTCGGCCAGCGCCCGGGCCACCGGCTCGTCGTCCAGCGACAGCACGCCCAGCAGCAGGTGCTCGGTCCCGACGAACGGGTGGCCCAGCCGCAGCGCCTCCCGCAACGTCAGCTCCAGCGCCTTCTTGCTCTGCGCCGCGAACGCCACCGCCTCGGTCGCGGGCTCGCCGCCCGGCCCGAGCGCCGCCCTGGCGGCCTCCGCGACCGCCTCCGGCGAGGCGCCGAGCGTCACCATGGCCCTGGCCGCGAGCCCGTCCGGCTCGCTCAGCAGCCCCAGCACCAGGTGCCCCACCTCGATGTGGCCGTGCCCCCCGTCCTGGGCCTCCTTCTGCGCCCGTACGACGACGCGGCGGGCCCGGTCGGTGTAGCGGGCGTAGGCCCGCAGGTCCGCGGCCAGGGAACCCCCGTCCTTGGGCACGAACCGCTTCTGTACGGCCTGCTTGCTGACCCCCATGCTGCGCCCGATGTCGGTCCAGGACGCCCCGGACCGCCTGGCCTGGTCCACGAAGTGCCCGATCAGATGGTCGGCCACCTCGCCGATGTGCTCACCCAGCGACACGGCGTCGGCCAGCTCTTGCAGCGGGTCGCCGTCCGGGTGGCGGTTCTTGATCGCGGTGATGAGGTCATCGAGACGAACGATTCTGTCCATGCGTCAACCATAGGTTGACGATCCCTCTCCGTCAACCTTGGGTTGACGATCTGGCGCCGTCAGGCGGCTTCCAGAACGAAGAACAGGAAGCCCAGGAACCTCGTGCCGGTGATCTCGCGGAACTCCTCGGGGAACAGTTCGCGGGCTTCCGGCACGAACGGCGGTTCGCTGATGACGCTGATGCGGAAGCCGGCCGCCGTGAAGGCCTCGGTCATCGCGTGCAGCGGCCGGTCCCAGAAGCTCATCCGGGCGGTCTGCCCGCCCATGGTCCATTCTTCGATCCGGTTACGGGTGCCGAAGTAGCCGGGCTTTTCTCCGGCCCTGTGACGCGTGAGGGGGATCACGAAGGGATGGTCGACCGAGACGAGGAGCCGCCCGCCAGGCCTCAGCACGCGTCGCAGCTCGGCCAGGGTCGGTCCCCAGTCCTCCAGGTAGTGCAGCACCAGGGACGCGATGACGTCGTCGAACGCGCCGTCGGGGAAGGGCAGCGGGTCGGCGAGGTCGGCGACCCGCAGATCCGCGTCGTCGCCCAGCCGCCGCCGGGCCAGCTCCAGCATCCCGGCGCTCGCGTCGATTCCGGTCACGACGGCGCCGCGATCGCGCAGCGCGGCGAACAGGGGACCCGAGCCGCAGCCGGCGTCGAGGATCCGCCGGCCGGTCACGTCCCCGGCGAGTTCCAGCATCGCGGGCCGCTCGTAGTACGCGTTCGGGAGGCTCTTCTCGTTCTCGGCCGCGTACCCCTCGGCGATCATGTCGTAGGCGTTGAGCGGGGAGGGGTCTGCGGTCTCAACGTGATCTTCAGGCACGGTAGGCATGCGGGCCATTCTGGCCCAGAACTCGCCCACCCAAGCGCTCGGTCACATCTGCCTGCGCGTCAGGGAGTGAAGGCCCGGCGGTAGGCGGTGGGCGTGGTGGCGAAGGCCCGGTGGAAGTGCGCCCGCAGGTTGGTGGCGGTGCCCAGCCCGGTACGCCGGGCGACCTCGTCGATGGTGATGTCGCCGTCCTCCAGCAGCGTGCAGGCGGCACGCAGCCGCTGCTGGATCAGCCAGGCCCGCGGGCTCATGCCGAACCTGGTCCGGAAGTTGCGGTGCAGGGTGCGGGTGGACTGCATGCCTCGGCGGGCCAGGTCGGCGACGCTGATCGGCAGGTGCAGGTTGGCGCTCGCCCAGGCGGTGACCCCGGCCAGCTCCGCGTCCTCGACGGACTCGCCGGACGGGATGAACTGCGCCTGGCCCCCGGCCCGGTGCAGCGGTGTGACCATGTGCCTGGCCCGTTGGACGGCGGCCGACTGGCCGTGGTCCCGGCCGATCAGGTAGAGGCACAGATCCAGGCCGGCGGCCAGCCCCGCGCTGGTCAGCACCTGCCCCTCGTCGATGTACAGGGCATTCGCGTCGACCTTCACCAGCGGGTGCTCGCGGGCCAGCGCGGCGGCGTGCACCCAGTGGGTCGTCGCGCGCCGGCCGTCCAGCAGGCCCGCCTGCGCCAGCGCGAACGCGCCGGTGCAGATCGATGCGATGCGGGCCCCGCGGCGATAGGCGAGAGCGAGGGCGTCGAGCGCCCGCTCCGGAGCGCGCCCGCGGGCGAACCCGGGCACGATGACGGTGTCGGCGGCGCCGAGAGCGTCGAGGCCGGCCTCGACGGTCAGCCCGAGGCCCGGGGTGGTGGTGGGCACCGGGCCGCTGTCCAGCGAGCAGACGGTGACCGCGTAGCGGCCCTGCCCCTCGTGCCCGAACGCGTGCGTCGCGATCGTCAGGTCGAAGGCCACGACCGACGGCAGGGCGAGTACGGCGACGCGACGCGTGGCGGGTTCCTTACGCATGATGGCAAGCTTGCCACTCACCGGGAGGGCGGCGCGGCGAGATCCTGGCAGCGTGCGAATCGAGATCGTGGTCTTCGACGGCTTCGACGAACTGGACGTGTTCGGGCCGTTCGAGGTGTTGTCCATGGCCGGGCTCACCGTCGAGCTGGTCGCCGCCGAGCGGCCCGGCCCCGTGACCAGCATGCGCTCCGTCAGGCTCGAGGTGCCCACCGTGCTGGGGCGGGCCGACGGGGTGATCGTTCCGGGCGGCGGATGGCTGAACCGGGCCCCGGCGGGCGCCTGGGCGGAGACGCGGCGCGGCGTGCTGCCGTCCCGGCTCGCGGCGGTGGCGCCGTCGACCCGCTGGATGGCCTCGGTGTGCACCGGCGGGCTGCTGCTCGCCGCCGCCGGCCTGCTGGCCGATCGGCAGGCGACCACCAACCACAACGCGTACGAGGAACTGCGGTCCTACGGCGTGGACGTCGTCGAGGAGCGCGTCGTGGACGCCGGCGACCGCCTCACCGCCGGAGCGCTGAGCGCCGGGCTGGACCTGGGCCTGTGGATCACCGAACGAGAGCTGGGCACCGCGACCGCCGACCGCGTCGCCACCTCCATCGGGTACGCGCGGACGGCCCGGGTCTTCCACGCGCGAGGACGGTGACGAACCGCACCGCCACCGCACCGGCCCGGCGAGCGCCGTCCTATCGGCGGGAGGCCAGCTCGACGGCGGCCCGCCAGCGCTCGTAGGCGGCGTCGTCCCGCGGGCCGGGCTCGAAGCGGCGTTCGAGCTGCCACGTGTGGCGCAGCTCGGCCCGCGAGGCCCACACCCCCGCCCCCAGCCCGGCCAGGAAGGCGGCGCCGAGGGCCGTGGTCTCCTGGATCGCCGGGCGCTCCACCGCCGCCCCGAGCTGGTCGGCCTGGAGCTGCATGAGCAGGTCGTTCGAGCTGGCCCCGCCGTCGGCCTTGAGCACCGGTACGGCGCCCCCGGTCATCACCTCCACCACGTCCCGCACCTCGAACGCGATCGCCTCCAGCGTGGCCCTCACCAGGTGAGCGCGCGTCGTGCCCCGCGTGATGCCGGTGATCAGCCCGCGCGCGCCGGGGTCCCAGTGCGGCGCCCCGAGCCCCGTCAGGGCCGGTACGAACACCACGCCCCCGCTGTCGGGCACCGTGCGCGCCACGGCCTCCGACTCCGGCGCCGTGCCGATCAGCCCCAGCCCGTCGCGCAGCCACTGCACGGCGGCCCCGGTCACGAAGATCGACCCCTCCAGCGCGAACGTGCGCTCGCCCGACGGCGTCTGCCAGGCCACCGTGGTCAGCAGCCCCGTGTCGGAACGGACGATCTCCCCGCCGAGGTTGGCCAGCACGAACGAGCCCGTGCCGTAGGTGCACTTGACGTCCCCCACGTCGAAGCACGTCTGCCCGAACAGCGCCGCCTGCTGGTCGCCGGCCACCCCGCTGATCGGCAGCTCCAGCCCGAGGAAGGCGGACGGCTCCGTGAGCCCCAGCGGCCCGTAGTTGGGCACGATCTCGGGCAGGGCCTCCACGGGCACCCCGAACAGCTCGCACAGCTCCGGCTCCCAGCCGCCGGAGGCGAGGCCGTACAGGAGGGTGCGCGAGGCGTTGGACGGGTCGGTCACGTGCCGCGCGCCCGCCGTGAGCCTGGCGATGAGGTAGGAGTCCACCGTCCCTACGGCGATGTTCCCGGACCGGACGCCCGCCCACGTGCTCTCGTCGTGCTCGGCGAGCCAGGTCAGCTTCGTCGCGGTGAAGTACGGGTCGAGCCGCAGCCCGGTCAGCTCCGACACGCGCGGCTCGTGGCCCGCCTCGCGCAGCCGGTCGCAGATGCCGGCCGTGCGGCGGTCCTGCCACACGATGGCCCGGCACGGCGCGGCCAGCGTGCGCCGGTCCCAGAGCACGGCGGTCTCGCGCTGGTTGGTGATCCCGACGCAGGACGGGGAGACGGAGGCCCCGCTCAGCGCGGTGCCGCACGCGGAGAGCGTGGCCTGCCAGATGTCTTCGGGATTGTGCTCCACCCATCCGGGGGAAGGAAAGTGCTGTGCGAACTCTTCGTAGCCCTTGGACTCGATTTGTCCGTTTTCAGTGACTACGAGAGCAGTCACACCTGTCGTCCCGGCGTCAATGGCCAACACACTCACGAAATATCCCCGCAATCTGGGCAGCCTGGCGTTTGGTCTAGACCACTGCCCGCGACGACGGGCACAATGCGAGTCTGACATCAAGGTGACCCCCATCGGGAGGAACCCGCCATGCGTATTGGAGTGCTGACCGGGGGCGGCGACTGCCCCGGCCTCAACGCCGTGATCAGGGCAGTGGTGCGTAAGGGGGTGAGCGTCTACGGTCACGAGTTCGTCGGATTCCGTGACGGCTGGCGCGGCCCCCTTGAAGGCGACACGATGCCGCTCGACATCCAGGCCGTGCGGGGCATCCTGCCGCGCGGCGGAACGATACTGGGTTCCTCCCGCACCAACCCCATCAAGATCGAGGGCGGGGTCGACCGGATCAAGGAGAACCTCGCCGCCACCGGCGTCGACGCCTTGATCGCCATCGGCGGCGAAGACACGCTGGGCGTCGCCAAGCAGCTCTACGACCGCCACGTCAACGTGGTGGGCGTGCCCAAGACCATCGACAACGACCTGTCGGGCACCGACTACACCTTCGGCTTCGACACCGCCGTCAACATCGCGACCGAGGCCATCGACCGCCTCCACACCACCGCCGAGTCCCACCACCGGGCCCTCATCTGCGAGGTCATGGGCCGCCACGCGGGCTGGATCGCGCTGCACGCGGGCATGGCGGGCGGCGCGAACGTCATCCTCATCCCGGAGCGGCCGTTCGACATCGACCGGGTCTGCGAATACGTCGAGTCCCGCTTCCGCACCCGCTACTCGCCGATCATCGTGGTCGCCGAGGGCGCCCACCCGATCGAGGGCCAGATGGAGCTGCAGACGGGCGAGCTCGACGCGTTCGGGCACGTACGGCTGGGCGGCATCGGCGAGATGCTGGCCAAGGAGATCGAGAAGCGCACCGGCAAGGAGGCCCGCACCACGGTGCTCGGCCACATCCAGCGCGGCGGCACCCCGACGGCCTACGACCGGGTGCTGGCCACCAGGTTCGGGCTGCAGGCCATCGACGCCGCCCACGAGGGCGACTACGGCAAGATGGTCGCCCTGCGCGGCACCGAGATCGTCCGCGTCGGGCTCGACGAGGCCACGGCCGAGCTGAAGACCGTGCCGGTCTCGCGCTACTCCGAGGCGGAGGTGTTCTTCGGCTGAGTGAAAGCCGCTTGCAAGCGCGCGGCCGTACCTTCTGAACCAGCGGGGTCGCTCCTCGACCCCGCCTCAGGGTACGGCTTGCGCCGCGGCGAGTCGGCGGCCCACCACGCGTCGCAAGCCGTACCTGGGAGATAGCTCAACCGCGGGGCGTGCCGAAGAGATCCACTTCCGGCACGCCCTCGTCGTCCCCGCGCAGCCGCGCCCGGTATTCCGCCTCGCCGCGCAGCTCCTTCTCCGAAGGGGAGAGGATGACGGCCAGCAGCAGCCCGACGGTGATCACACTGATGCCGACGATCAGCGGCAGCAGCAGGTCGACGGCCTTGACGCCGGGCACGGGCACCATGTCGGAGTGCACGGCCACCGACATCGAGTACATCCCCGTGTAGTGCATGCCCGAGACCGCCACCCCCATGACCAGCGCGGCACCGCCGATCTTGAGGGCGCCGCTGACCCGCACCGTGAACCACAGCGCCACCGTCGCCGCCGCCACCGCGATCAGGACGGACACGGCGACGACCGCCGGGTCGTAGGAGACGAGGGCCGACATGTTCATCGCGTACATGCCGAGGTAGTGCATGGCGGCCACGCCGCAGCCGGTCAGGACGCCGCCGCCGAGCAGGTAGGCCGGCCGCTCGCCGCCGCAGGAGACCAGGAACAGGCCCATCCCCACGACGACGACCGCGATGAACGCGGACAGGGCGGTGAGCGGCACGTCGTAGCGGATCACCGAGCCGGTCACGGAGAAGCCGAGCATGGCGATGAAGTGCATCGTCCAGATGCCTGTGCCGCCGATCGCGAAAGCGGCCCCCACCAGCCAGAACTTACCCTCGCGCCCGCCGGCGAGGCGGGCTCTCGAGGTCAGCAGCAGGCCCAGCATGGAGCCCACGCTGGACATGACGTACGCCAGCACGGGCGTTAACAGCCCAAAGGAAAAATGATCGATCGGCGACACGACCCCCACCCCAACCCCTTACGCACCGATAAGGGAGTATGAACAGGGAGTCGCTGTCTGCGCAACTATCTATCTTCTGCGGCCCTGCATGGCCTGGCGGCGCTGCTGCGGCCGCGGCATCGGCACCGGCGGCGCGGGGTAGGTGAGCTGCTCCTGCTGGGTGGTACGCCGGCGCAACTCCAGCTTGGCGACCAGCTCGGCGTCCTCGTGCAGCTCCTCCTCCGAGGGTGAGAGGATCACCATGAGCAGCATGGTCAGCGTGATCAGGCTGATCACGGTCATAAGGGGCACGAGGAAGTCGAGCGCGTCGGCGCCCGCGACCACGCCGGGCTCGGGGTCGACCGTGACGTGCATCGCGTAGATGCCGGTGTAGTGCATGCCCGAAACCGCCACGCCCATGACCAGGGCGGCGAGGGTGATCCAGATGGGCTTCTTGACGCGCAGCGTGAACCACAGCGCCACCGTCGCGGCCACGACGGCGATGACGACGGAGGCGGCCACGGTGAGGCGGTCGTAGGAGACGTGGGCGGACATGTTCATCGCGTACATGCCCAGGTAGTGCATGGAGGCCACGCCGAGCCCGGTGAGCAGGCCGCCGCCGAGGAGCGCCAGGATCCGGCCGCCACCGTACGAGACCAGCAGCAGGCCGGTGCCCACCACCACGATGGCCACCAGCGCGGAGGCGACGGTGAGCCACACGTCGTACTTGATCTGGGTGCCCTCCACCTCGAAGCCCATCATGGCGATGAAGTGCATGACCCAGATGCCGGTGCCGCCGATCGAGATGGCCGCGCCCAGCAGCCAGCGCACCCGGGAACCGCCGCGCGAGGCGTGCGCCTGAGCGGTGAGCCGCAGTCCCAGCATCGACCCGATGCAGGACATCACGTAGGCGAGCACGGGGGTCAGCAGGCCGTAGGTGAAATGATTCACAGCGGAGGTCATCTATCGGTTCCTTGGTAATTAGGGGTTCCCGGATTGTGCCATACCGGGATGTCCTATTCGCATAGATACCACCACTATCTGTCAACCTCTCTGTCGGAACATGAGAAGGACTCATGGCTATCGAGGGCCCGTTCTGGCGCGCGATCGCGGTCTTCCGGGTGGCGTCGCTGGTGTACGCGGCCGCGCTGATGGCCCAGCACCGCGGCTACGAGCAGCCCGTGCTCGGCTGGCTGGTGATCGGGGTGATGGCGCTGTGGACGGCGGCGGCGACGTTCGCCTACTCGCGCGAGTCGGCCCGCCGGTGGCCGCTGCTGGTGATCGACCTGCTGGTCGCCCTGGCCTGCCTGCTGGTCTCTCCGTATGTCGAGGGCGCCGGTCAAGGCGCGGAGGGCACCATGCCCGTCCCCGCGACGTGGATAGCCGCTCCCGTGCTGGCCTGGGCCGTGCACGGGGGCAGGCGGCTGGGCGCGGTGGCGGCGGCCGTCGTCGCGGCCGGCGACCTGTGGCTGCGCGTCCGCACCGGCCAGGCGCCCGTGCTGATCAACGGCGCGGTCCTGCTCTTCCTGGCGGGCGTCGTGGTCGGCCACGTGGCCCGGCTGGCCAGGCAGGCCGGGGAGCGCATGCAACGGGCCATCGAGATGGAGGCCGCCCAGCGCGAGCGCGACCGGCTGGCCCGTGACATCCACGACTCGGTGCTCCAGGTTCTGGCCCTGGTCCAGCGGCGCGGCCGGCAGATCGGCGGCGAGGCGGCGGAGCTGGGGCGGCTGGCCGGCGAGCAGGAGGCCGTGCTGCGCCAGCTCGTCGCCCCCGCCTCCGCCGCCGTTCCCGTGGGCTCCGCCGACCTGCGTACCCTCCTCCTGGCGCACGCCTCGCCCCAGGTGACGGTCTCCACGCCCGCCACGCCGCTGATCCTGCCCGCGCCGGTGGCCGCGGAGACGGCCGCCGCCGTCCGCGCGGCGCTGGACAACGTACGGGACCACTGCGGGCCGGACGCCCGCGCCTGGATCTTCGCCGAGTCGTCGGACGGCGCGATCACGGTGACGGTGCGGGACGAGGGGCCGGGCATCGCCGAGGGCCGCCTGGCCGAGGCCGCCGCGGCCGGCCGCCTGGGCGTCGCCCAGTCCATCCGCGGCCGGATCGCCGACCTCGGCGGCACGGTCGCCTTCGCCACCGGCGTGGGGGAGGGCACGGAGGTCGAGATCAGCGTGCCCCTTTCCGGCCCCACCTCCGGCCCCCTTTCCGGTCCCGCCTCCGGCCCCGCCTCGGGGTCGCCGCGGTCGCGGGGCGGGCAGCGGACGCGCGGTTAGAGTTGCGGCATGGTGCGGGTGATGGTGGTGGACGACCATCCGATGTGGCGGGACGGCGTCGCCAGGGATCTCGCCGAGGCCGGATACGAGGTCGTCGCCACCGTGGGGGAGGGGCGGCAGGCGGTGCGGGCGGCCGGGGCGGCCCGGCCGGACGTCGTGGTGCTCGATCTGCGGTTACCGGATATGTCGGGCGCGGAGGTGGCCGCCAGGCTGGCCGCGGTGGAGCCGCCGCCCAAGGTGCTGGTGTTGTCGGCCAGCGCCGAGCAGGACGACGTGCTGGAGGCGGTCAAGGCCGGCGCATCCGGATATTTGGTGAAATCGGCCAGCCGGGAGGAGTTCCTCGACGCCGTACGCCGCACCGCCGACGGCGACGCCGTGTTCACCCCGGGCCTGGCCGGGCTCGTGCTCGGCGAATACCGGCGGCTGGCCGCGCAGCCGGCGCCCGCCGAGGGGCCCCGGCTGACCGAACGCGAGACCGAGGTGCTCAGGCTGGTCGCCAAGGGCCTGTCCTACCGGCAGATCGCTGGGCGGCTCGTGCTCTCCCACCGCACGGTGCAGAACCACGTCCAGAACGCGCTGCGCAAGCTCCAGCTCCACAGCCGGGTGGAGCTGGTCCGATATGCGATCGAGCACGGGCTGGACGCGGACTAAACTCGATGGGGCGCGGCGTTGGCTTCGACGCGTGCCTTTCCCCGTCTTCCCGGAGGTTCCACCATGACGATGTCCGCCCTGGGCGAGCCGTGCGTTCTGCTCAAGCTGGGCGAGATCGTCCTGAAAGGCAAGAACCGCGAGCTGTTCGAACGCCGCCTGATCAGCAACATCCGTGACGCGCTCCGGTCGCTCGACCTCAAGCTCGACGTGCGCAAGCGGCATGGCGTGATCGCGATCTTCCTGCCCCAGGGCGCCACGGCCGAGCAGGCGCAGGCCGTGGCCCAGCGGGTCGCCGACGTTCCCGGGCTGGTCTGGATCCACCGGGCCTGGCGGGTCGCCAAGGACCCCGACGCCGTGCTGAAGGCCGGTCTCGAGCTGGTCGGCGAGAGCGAGGAGGCCAAGCGGGGCGCCCGCTTCGCCGTCCGTTCCCGCCGCCGCGACAAGCGCTTCCCCCTGCGCTCCAACGAGCTCGACCGCCTCGTGGGCGGCGCGATCAACGACGAGTACGGCCTGCCGGTCGACCTGAAGAACCCCGAGCTGACGGTGTCCATCGAGGTCGACAGGGACGAGGTGTTCGTCTTCACCGGCGGCATCCCCGGTCAGGGCGGCCTGCCGGTCGGCAGCAGCGGCCGGGCCCTGGTGCTCATGTCGGGCGGCATCGACTCGCCGGTGGCGGCGTACCGGATGATGCGGCGCGGCCTGCACGTCGACTTCCTGCACTTCTCCGGCATCCCGTTCACCACCTCCGAGTCGATCTACAAGGCGTACGCGCTGGTCAAGAAACTCGACCGGTTCCAGGGCAGGTCGCGGCTGTGGGTGGTGCCGTTCGGCAAGGCGCAGCAGTCGATCCGCACCTCCGGCCAGGACCGCCTGGCCGTGATCGCGCAGCGGCGGCTCATGCTCAAGACGGCCGAGGAGGTCGCCCACCGCATCCACGCCGCCGCGCTGGTCACCGGCGACGCGCTCGGCCAGGTCTCCTCCCAGACCCTGGCCAACATCACCGCCCAGGACAACGCGGTGGACCTGCCGATCCTGCGGCCGCTGGTGGGCTGGGACAAGACCGAGATCATGGCCGAGGCGCGGCGCATCGGCACGCTGGAGATCTCCGAGCTGCCCGACGAGGACTGCTGCACGCTGCTGGCGCCCAAGCGGGCCGAGACCCGGGCCAAGATCGAGGACCTCAAGCAGATCGAGAAGCGGCTCGACGCCGAGGAGCTGTGCGTCCAGCTCGCCGACTCGATCCAGGAGTACACCCTCGACTAGCGCCCTCCGGATCGGGGCTGACCCGCGGCATCGTCGCGCCCCCGGGAGCGACGATGCCGCTCCCGAGGCGCAGGCGCGGGGCGGTAGCGGTGCGCCCCTCTCTCCCGCCGCGGGAGGGACGGGACGTGAGGCGGGACGGGGTCAGGTGCTGACCTTGAAGGGGTCGTGTTCGGTCAGCAGTTTGTCCAGCCGTGCCTGGTCGACGCGCTTGCTGACCTCCGACTGCTCCTGCCGGTCCCGTACGACCTTGCACAGCGTGACCGTCGAGGTGACGACGTACAGCAGGCCGAGCCCGAGGAACGCCCTGACCCACCCCTCGACGGGCAGGTAGACCAGGGCGATCACCACGGAGGACAGCGAGACGGCGAACGACAGGATCGCCTGGGCGTAGAACGCGGTGGTCTGCGTGGGTTGGATGGGCTTCGTCATGCGGTCATCGTCGCGCCGCGCGACAGCCCGCCGCATGGGGTCACGTACTCAAGTTACTTCTGAGTACGGCCGGCCGCTCGGCTCGTGGCGGCGGCCGGCCGTACGCGTGGGATCGCTCGTGGCAGGCAGGGATATCGCATCAGGTCAGACGGCGACCGCCACCGCGGCGGACTTGCCGAGCAGTGCCGGGAAGTCGTTCATGACCTGGGCCAGCTCGCCCAGGTCGGCGTCGACCAGGGCCTGCGGGCCGTCGCAGAGCGCCTGCTCGGGCTGCGGGTGCACGTCGATGATCACGCCGTCCGCGCCCACCGCGATGGCCGCGCGGGTCAGCGGCAGCACCAGGTCGCGCCGCCCGCCCGAGTGGGACGGGTCGATGATCACCGGCAGGTGCGACAGGCGCTGCGCCACCGGCACGGCCGAGACGTCGAGCGTGTTGCGGGTCGCCGTCTCGAACGTCCGGACGCCCCGCTCGCACAGGACGATGTCGAGGTTGCCGCGCTGGGCGATGTACTCGGCGGCCATGAGCCACTCCTCGATCGTGGCGGTCATGCCGCGCTTGAGCATCACCGGCTTCCCCGCCGCCCCGACCGCCTGCAGCAGCGCGAAGTTCTGCATGTTGCGGGTGCCGACCTGCAGCATGTCGGCGTAGGAGGCCACCAGTTCGACGTCCTGGGCGTTCACGACCTCGGTCACGATCGGCAGCCCGGTCTCCTCGCGCACGTCGGCCAGGATGCGCAGGCCCTGCTCGCCCAGCCCCTGGAAGGCGTACGGCGACGTACGCGGCTTGAAGGCCCCGCCGCGCAGCAGCACCGCCCCGGCCGCCTGCGCCATCCTGGCCGCGTCCAGCGTCTGCTGGTGCGTCTCCACCGCGCACGGCCCCGCGATCAGCGTCACGGTGTCGGGGCCGATCGGCACGCCGCCCACGTGGACCGTGGAGCGTTCCGGGTGGTTCTCCCTGCTGACCAGCTTGTACGGGGTGGACACGCGCATGACGTCGCGCACCCCGCCCATGCCGCGCAACGCGACTGGGTCGAGCTGCGTCACGTCGCCGACCAGGCCGACGATCGTCCGTTTCACGCCCTTGCTGACGAAAGCCTCCACCCCGGCCGCCTGGACGACCGACACGATCGCCGAAAGATCATCCGCGGTGGCCTCGGGGCCCATCACGATCACCATCTGTACAACTCCTTTGTCCGGAAACACAGAAGGCCCCGGGTCCTGTCGGACCCGGGGCCTTCGTTCGCCTGTCTGCTAGCGCAGCGTCAGATGGCGAACGGACTCGGGTCCGTCGCCATACCAAAACAGGGACGCGTTGCGCATAGGCCGTAAGGATAGCGCACCGAACCCGCCCGCGAAGCATCATCGATCCGATGGCAGGATGGCCCCAGACCACGAGTCAGGTGAGGGGAGTGATCGTGGAGGAGTCGCGCCTGCCTCCAGGCCAGTACGTGCCGCGCGGCCGACCCGTGATCCACTACGGCAGGGTGCCCCGGTTCAAACCGGAGAGCTGGGACTTCCGGGTCTTCGGCGCCACCGCGTCCGGGGCGGAGCACCATTTCTCCTGGAGCGAGTTCGAGAGGCTGCCGCGCGCCACCCGCATCGCGGACTTCCACTGCGTGACCAAGTTCTCGCTCATGGCCAACGAGTGGTCCGGCGTGACCCCCGCCACGATCATGGCGGCCGCCCCGCCCGCTCCCGGCGTGCGCCACGTGATGATCTGGGCCGAGTACGGCTACAGCGCCAACCTGCGCATGGCCGACTTCACGGCCCCCGACACGCTGTTCGCCATGGAGCTCGACGAGAAGCCGCTCAGCCCCGACCGGGGCTTCCCGCTGCGGATCGTCGTGCCCCACCTGTACGCGTGGAAGAGCGTCAAGTGGGTGCGCGGCATCGAATACCTCCTCGAAGACCGCCGGGGCTTCTGGGAGGAGCGCGGCTACCACAACGTCGCCGACCCCTGGCGCGAGCAGCGCTACTCCTACCAGGAAGAACCCGGCGAGGGACCCCCTTAGACTTCACTCCTGGTTTTCCCCCGGACACGCTCTGTTTTGGCTACGGTTTTCCCCGTGCTGACCACCGCGTGCGTGGCGCTGTCCTCTTCCCTGGCCTCGTTGGCCTTCGTCGCCGGCTACGGGCTCGCCCGTGCCCGGTGGCGCCTCCTGGCGCTGCCGGAGGGCCGTAGATCGGACGAGGCGACGTTCACCACGCTGCACATCGCCGCGATGGCCGCGCCCGCCCTGCGGACCGGGCTCAACCGCGACTCCGCCCGCAGGGCCGTACGGCACCTGCGCACGCTGCTGGGCACCCAGGCCGTCGCGATCACCTCGACCGAGGCCGCGCTGGCCTGGGAGGGGCCGTGCACCGACGACGTGCTCACCTACGCCCGGGCCACCCTGGCGGCGGGGCGGGCCCAGGTGTTCGCGGGCGAGCCGCACGGCGCGGTCGTGGTGCCGCTGACCGTGGACGGCACGGTCGTGGGCACGCTGGCGGCCTTCGACGACGAGGTGAGCGCCGCCCTCGTGCGCACCGTCACGGAGGTGGCCCGCTGGGTGTCGGGCCAGCTGGAGCTCGCCGACCTGGACGCCTCGCGGCAGCGCGCGCTGGAGGCGGAGATGCGCGCGCTGCGGGCGCAGATCTCGCCCCACTTCGTCTACAACGCGCTCACGACGATCGCCTCGTTCGTCCGGACGAACCCCAAGCGCGCCCGCGAGCTCCTGCTCGACTTCGCCGACTTCTCCCGCTACGCGCTGCGCCGGGCGCACGACTTCACGACCCTGGCCGACGAGCTGACCTGCGTCGACCGCTATCTCCTGCTGGAACGTGCCAGATTCGGCGACAAGCTGCGCTTCAGCATGCAGGTGGCGCCCGAGGTGCTGCCCGTGCCCGTGCCGTTCCTGTGCCTGCAGCCGCTGGTCGAGAACGCCATCAAGCACGGCATGCGCGGCCGGGGCGGCACCGGCGAGGTGCGGGTCGTGGTGCGCGACGCGGGCCCGGAGGCGCACATCACGGTCGAGGACGACGGCGCGGGCATGGACCCGGAGTGCGCGCGGCGGATGCTCGACGAGGACCCGGCCCGCGAGGGCAGCGGCATCGGGCTGGCCAACGTGGACCTGCGGATGCGCCAGATCTACGGCGACGGCTACGGGCTCGTCGTGGAGACGGCGCTGGGCGCGGGCACCAAGGTGAGGCTGCGGGTGCCCAAGACGACAGTTTGCTCATTGTAGTCAATTCATTACGGTGGGCTGGCGTGTCGCTTGTGACCTTTGCTTTCATACGGCAGCGTGGAGGACATGCTGAGAGTCCTGGCCGTCGACGACGAGGTGCCCGCTCTGGAGGAGCTCGCTTACCTGCTGCGCCAGGACGAACGGATCGAGCACGTCGCGACCGCCGCCGACGGCGTCACGGCGCTGCAGGACATGGTGCAGATGATCGGCGGGGGCGAGCGGCTCGACGGGGTGTTCCTCGACATCCGGATGCCCGGGCTCGACGGGCTCGACCTGGCCCGGCTGGTCGGCGGCTTCCCCAGCCCGCCCCGGCTGGTGTTCGTGACGGCGCACGAGGAGTGCGCGGTGCAGGCGTTCGAGCTGGAGGCCGTCGACTACCTGCTCAAGCCGGTCAGGGCCGAGCGCCTGGCCGAGGCCGTGCGCCGGCTGGAGGCCACCTCCCTGCCCGCGCCCGAGCCCGGCCAGGACGAGGTGATCCCCGTCGAGCTGGGCGGGCGCACCCGGTTCGTGCCGCAGCAGGCGGTCTGGTTCGCCGAGGCCAAGGGCGACTACGTGCGGCTGCACACCGCCGACGGCAGCTACCTCGTGCGCATGTCGCTGGCCGCGCTGGAGCGGCGCTGGTCGGACGCCGGGTTCATCCGCATCCACCGCAGCACGCTGGTCTCCGGGCGGCACGTCAGCGAGCTGCGCTTCGAGGGCGGGCGGGTGACGCTCACCGTCGGCACCGAGACGCTGCAGGTCAGCAGGCGGCACAGCCGGCAGGTGCGCGAGCAGCTCGTACGCCACCACCGGGGCGTGTTCTCATGACGGCGGAGCGGCGGGTGATCGTCTCCCGCAGGCCGGTCGCGCTCGGGCGCTCCCGCGACCGGTTCGACCCCGACGACGGCGGGCCCGACGTGCCGGCGATCGTGGGGCGGCAGTTACGGCAGGCGCTGCTGACCGTGGGCGCCGTGGCCGCGCTGCTGGCGGGCGTCCCGGTGATCGCCGTGTGGGTGCCCGCTCCCTGGGCCTGGTTCGCGCTCTCGCTGGCCGTGCAGGGGGCCTGGGTCGTGCTGGCCGTGCTGCAGCTGAGGCGCGCGGAGCGGCTGGAAAGGTGAACGGGCTGCGGCTGGGGCGGGCGGGGCGGCTGGAGAGATGAGCGGGCTGCGGCTGGGGCGGGCGGCGAGATGACCGTCGCGGTGCTGACCGGGATCGCCTTCGTGCTGGTTCTGGGCGTCATGGTGGGCTCCGCGCGACCGCGCCGCGCCAGCGGCGTCTCGGACTTCCACGTGGCGGCCAGGGCCGTTCCGCCGTGGTGGAACGGCGCCGCCATCGCCTCCGAGGTCACCTCGGGCGCGGCCTGCCTGGGCCTGGCCGGGCTCATCGCCACCCGGGGCGGGCCGATGGTGTGGTACCCGCTGGGGGCCACGGCCGGGTTCGTCGTCATCCTCGCCCTGGTCGTCGCCCCCTTGCGGCGCTCGGGGACGTACACGCTGGCCGACTTCGCCGAGTGGCGGCTGAGATCGGTCAGGCTGCGGCGCCCCGCCACGTTCCTCGTCCTGGTGATCGGGCTGGCGTTCATGGTCGCGCAGCTCCACGCGGCCGGGGCGGTGGTGCGGCTGCTGACCGGGCTCCCGCCGTGGCTCGGGTGGGCGGCCATCGCCTCGGCGGCGCTGGTCGTGGCCTGCGCGGGCGGGCTGGGGAGCGTGACGAGCGTGCAGGCGGCGCAGTTCTGGCTGAAGCTGGCCGTGTTCGCCGGGGTGGGGGCGGTGTGCTGGTGGGCGGCGGGGGCGCGGTCCGTCACCTGGTTCCAGGGGGCGTACCGGGCCGCCGAGCCGGGGCTGGCGGGGGTGGGCGACCCGTCGCTGCCCGGCGTGCTGACCGTGCTGGTGGCCTGCGCGCTGGGCACGATGGGGCTGCCGCACGTGATCGTCCGGGTCTACACCAACAGCGACGGGCGCGAGGCCAGGCGGTCGATCGTGGCGACGCAGGTCATGCTGGCGGTGTTCTGCGTCGTGCCGCCGCTGTACGGGCTCATGGGGCACGGGCACCCGCACCATGGCCCCCCGGACGAGATCGTGCTCCTGCTGCCCGCCAGGCTGCTCCCAGGACCCGTGGGCGACGCGCTCACCGGGGCGCTGGCCGCCGGGGCCTTCGCCGCCTTCCTGGCCACCACGACGGGCGTGCTGGTGGCGGTCGGGGGAGCGGTGTCGGCGTGCCTGGCCCGGGCCGGGGTCCGCGCCTTCCGCGCGGCCGTGTGCCTGGTGGCGCTGGCCGCGCTCGCCCTGACGGCGCTCACCGGGCCGCAGGTGTCGGTGGCGCTCGTCCTGCTCGGCTTCAGCCTCTCGGCGGCCACGCTCTGCCCGCTGCTGGTGCTCGGGATCTGGTGGCGGCGGCTGACGGACGCGGGGGTGGCGGCCGGGTTCGCGCTCGGCGGGGGCGTGACGGCGGTGCTGGTGGTCGAGGAGCAGGCGGGCGTGAAAATGGGCGTGCTCACGTCCAACCCCGCGCCGGTGGCGGTGCCGGTCGCGTTTGCCGCGATGGTGATGATTTCCCTGGTCACACCGGGTCGGTTGCCGCGCGGGGTGGGGCGGATGATGGCCAGGATGCACCTGCCGGAGCACCTCGCGGGCCCGGGGGACTACCGCTCGTCGCAGCACGGCGACCGCTCATCGTAACACCACTCTCCGTATAGCGATGACTACGGACCGTTCAACGAGCTGTCCGAAAACAGGGTATCGCCCGCAAGATCGCGACCGTAGTGTTTCGGCAACGGAAAGCCACTCCGGCGCATCGGGGGGGACGAGCCGGGGGGCTCACAACAGGCCTGATGCGCCGGCTTCACCGGTGACCGCGCAGGTCACCACGGCTGCCGGGCCCCCATCCGGGGGTGGGGCCCGCCACGCCGGTCACGTGAAGGGGCGCCTGCTGAGGCCCTCAGCCGGCCCCGCGATTCGGCCCTTCGGGGGCGGCCGGATCGCGCGAGCAGGCGCCCCTTTCACGACGAGGCGGCCGGGTCAGGAGTCGCGCAGCTTCTTCAGCAGGGCGATGTCCTCGGCGTGCTTGGGCGCCTTGCCCGGCGTCTCGATGCAGATCGGCACCCCCGCCACGGCCGGGTGGCGCAGGAGCTCGGCGAACGGCTGCGCGCCGATGTGGCCGGCCCCGATGTTCTCGTGCCGGTCCTTCTTGGCGCCGCACACGTCCTTGGAGTCGTTGGCGTGGATCAGCTTGAGCCGCCCGGGGGCGATCTCGTGCAGGGCGTCGAACGTCTCCTTCACCCCGCCCGGCGCCGCGAGGTCGTGGCCGGCGGCGAAGGCGTGGCAGGTGTCGAGGCAGATGCCGGCGCGCGGATGCCAGTCGAGCGCGGCCAGGTAGGGCTCGATGTCCTGGACGGTGGCGCAGAGCATGGCGCCCTGCCCCGCCATCGGCTCCAGCAGCAGGTCGGGCCCGCCGTCGGGGATCTCCTCCAGCAGCGGCAGCAGATTCTCCCGCACCTGGCGCAGCGCGTCGTCACGCGACTGGGTGACCGCCGAGCCCGTGTGCACCACGACCCCCTTGGCGCCGATCTCGGCGCCGCGCCGCAGCGTGTGGCGCACCAGGGCGATGGAGTTGGCCAGGGTCTCCGGGCTGGGCGAGCCGAAGTTGGCGAGATAGGGCACGTGGACGAACGCCTCGACGCCGGACTCGGCCAGCTTGGCGTCCTCCTCGGGCTTGCCCTCGGCGAGCGCCCAGGCGCGCGGGTTGGTCACGAAGACCTGGATCATCTCGGCGCCGATCTCGGCCATGTATTTCAGGCCGCCCGTCGCGAGGCCGCCCGCGACGAGCACGTGCCCGCCGATCAGGGATGTTGGGGTCATGATGGGTCTCAGTGTAGGCGTACGCCCCGACATCCCGGCGCGGCGCGGACCGGGCGCGTCGGGCCGCCGGTTGGACGATGACACGAAAAGTCCTGACCGCGGGGGCGGCCGGTTGGGAGTTCTCGTGGATGGACCGGGCACGAAGCGGGTGTGTGTACTTCTGACATGCCCGACACGCTGAGCGACTTCAACGCCAGGCCCCCGGCCGGCGCCGAGGAGGAGCTGCTGACCTGCTGCGCCTCGCGCGCCTTCGCCGCCAAGGTGGCGGCGCTGCGGCCGTACGACGATCTCGACGAGCTCGCCGCGACCGCCGAGGCGGCCGTCCGGGACCTGCGGTGGGACGACGTGCTGGAGGCGCTGCGGGCGCACCCGAGGATCGGGGAGCGGGCGGCGGGCGACGGCAGGGAGGCGTCGTGGTCGCGCCAGGAGCAGTCAGGGGTCGAGGACGAGGTGCGCGCGGCGCTGGCCGCGGGCAACAAGGCGTACGAGGACCGGTTCGGGCACGTCTACCTGGTCTGCGCCACCGGGCTCACCGGGACCGAGCTGCTGGCCAGGCTGCGCGAGCGGCTGGGCAACGACGAGGAGAGCGAGCGGGCGGCCGTGCGGGGCGAGCTGGCCGCGATCACCGCGCTGCGGCTGCGCAAGCTCATGAAGGAGGGGACATGAGCTTCTCGACGCACGTGCTGAACGCGGTCACCGGGCTGCCCGCGCGGGGCGTCCACGTCCGCCTGGAGCACGAGGGCCGGGTGGTGGCCGAGGGGCGCACCGACGACGACGGGCGCATCAAGGGCTGGAACCCGGGCGCCGGCGTCCACCGGGTCGTCTTCGACACCGGGGCCTACCTGGAGGAGACGTTCTACCCCGAGGTCGTCGTCACCTTCACGGTCGCCGACCCCGAACGGCACTACCACGTGCCCCTGCTGCTCAGCCCGTACGCCTACTCCACCTACCGAGGGAGCTAGATGTCCATCAGGCTCGGACCCAACCGCTACGGCAAGGCGGAGACCAGGCTCGTCCGCGTGGTCAAGGACGGCCCCGTCCACCACGTCAAGGACCTCAACGTCAGCACCTCCCTCTCCGGAGACATGGAGGCCGTCCACCTGACCGGCGACAACGCCGCCGTCCTGCCCACCGACACGCAGAAGAACACCGCGTACGCGCTGGCGAAGAAGCACGGCGTCGGCCAGATCGAGGAGTTCGCCCTCCTGCTGGCCAGGCACTTCGTGGACACGCAGCCGACCGTCCACCACGCCAGGGTCGAGATCGACGAGTACGCGTGGACCCGCCGCGGGCCGCAC
This sequence comes from Nonomuraea jabiensis, assembly GCF_014204795.1. Lineage (GTDB taxonomy): Bacteria > Actinomycetota > Actinomycetes > Streptosporangiales > Streptosporangiaceae > Nonomuraea > Nonomuraea jabiensis. The sequence continues at coordinate 6,952,216 of NZ_JACHMB010000001.1, forward strand.
TCGTTCGTCCGCGACGGCGGCGAGGTGCGCACGTGCGTCGTCCACTGCGACCGGGACGGCCGCTCCACCGTGGTGTCCGGGCTCAAGGACCTCGTGCTGATGAACACGACCGGCTCGGAGTTCCACGGCTACATCGTGGACGAGTACACCACGCTGCCGCCCACCACCGACCGCGTCCTGGCCACCGCCGTCGCGGCGCGCTGGCGGCACGCGGGGGACACGCCCGCGTACGGCAAGTCGTACGAGCAGGTGCGGCAGTGCCTGCTGGACGCGTTCGCGGACACCCACAGCCTGTCGCTCCAGCAGACCCTCTACGCCATGGGCGAGCGCGCCCTGAACACCTGTCCCGAGATCTGCGAGATCCGGCTCGCGATGCCGAACAGGCACCACTTCGCCGTGGACCTGTCGCCGTTCGGCCTGGACAACGACAACGAGGTCTTCCACGCCGCCGACCGCCCTTACGGCCTGATCGAGGGCAGCGTGCTGCGGGATGACGCACCCGGCGCCGGATTCGCCTGGGAGCAGGAGACGAGTAGCTGACATGGACTTCTTGCGACCCACGACGTGGGACGAGGCGCTGGCCGCCAAGGCGGACCGGCCCGACGCGGTGCCCATCCAGGGCGGCACCGACGTCATGGTGGAGATCAACATGGACGTGCGCAGGCCCGCGGCCCTGCTCGACCTCAACCAGGTGGCCGAGCTGCGGGAGTGGGCCATGGTGGGCGGCATGTGCCGGGTGGGGGCCGCGGTGCCGTACGCGCGGATCATCGAGGAGCTGGCCGGGCCGCTGCCGGGGCTCGCCCAGGCCGCGCGAACGGTCGGTTCGCCGCAGATCCGCAACCGCGGCTCCGTCGGCGGCAACCTCGGCGCGGCCTCGCCCGCCGGCGACAGCCACCCGCCGCTGCTGGCGGCCGGGGCGGTGGTCGAGGCGGAGTCGCGCGAGCGCGGCGTCAGGATGATCCCGGCGGACGAGTTCTACCTGGGGGTCAAGCGCAGCGCGCTGGAGCCGGACGAGCTGATCAGGGCCGTCCACGTCAGGCCCGCGACCGGGCCCCAATACTTCTCCAAGGTCGGCACGCGCAACGCCATGGTGATCGCGGTGTGCTCGTTCGCGATCGCGCTGCATCCCGGCGAGCGGCGGGTCGGCACGGGGATCGGCTCCGCGGCGCCCACGCCGCGCCGGGCGCTGGAGGCGGAGGAGCTGCTGGCCCGCGAGCTGGACTGGACGGCGCCGCTCGATCCGGCGCTGACCAGGCGATTCGGCGAGCTGTGCGCGGCGGCCGCGGCGCCGATCGACGACGTACGGGGCAAGGCCGCCTACCGGGTGCACGCCATCGGCGTGATGGCCCGCCGCACGCTGGCCTGGGCCTGGAACGACCATCTGGGAAAGAGGGCCGCCTGATGCGCGTCACCTTCACCGTCAACGGCCGGGAAGAGATCGCCGACGACGTCTGGGAAGGCGAGAGCCTCCTGTACGTGCTGCGCGAGCGCGTCGGGCTCCCCGGCTCCAAGAACGCCTGCGAGCAGGGCGAATGCGGCTCCTGCACGGTCTATCTTGACGGCGTGCCGGTCTGCGCCTGCCTGGTCGCCGCCGGGCAGGCCGAGGGGCGCCAGGTGCGCACCGTCGAGGGGCTGGCCGAGGGGGACCGGCTGGATCCGGTCCAGGAGGCGTTCGTGGAGTGCGGGGCCGTGCAGTGCGGGTTCTGCACGCCGGGGCTGCTGGTGCAGGCGCACGACCTGATCGCGCGGGTGGAGCGGCCCTCCGACGCGGAGATCAGGGAGGCGCTGGCCGGGAACCTGTGCCGGTGCACGGGCTACGAGAAGATCATCGAAGCCGTACGGCTGGCGGCTTCGCGGAAGGCGGCCGCCGAGTGAGCCTGCTCATCGAGAACGTCCACATCGCCCCGGTCGCCGGCCCCGAGATCAAATCCGGATATATCAGGATCGAGGGGGACCGGATCGCGGAGCTCGGCCCCGGCCCCGCGCCCGCCGCGGCCGGCGACTCGAACAGGATCGACGGCACCGGCTGCCTGGCCACCCCCGGCCTGGTCAACACCCACCACCACCTCTACCAGTGGGCCTCGCAGGGCCTGGCCCAGGACGCGACGCTGTTCGAGTGGCTGGTCGCGCTCTACCAGGTGTGGGCCGCCATGGACGCCGAAGTGGTCAACGGCGCGGCCACGGCGGGCCTCGGCTGGCTGGCGCTGTCGGGCTGCACCACCTCCAGCGACCACCACTACATCTTCCCCAAGGGCAGGGGCGACCTGTTCGCGGCCGAGATCGAGGCCGCCCGCGAGGTGGGCATCCGCTTCCATCCCGCCCGCGGCTCGATGGACCGGGGCGAGTCGCAGGGCGGCCTGCCGCCGGACGTCGTGGTCGAGGAGCTGGAGGAGATCCTGGCCGCCACGTCGGAGGCCGTGGACGCCTACCACGACCCGTCCTTCTCCTCGATGTTGCGGATCGCGGTCGCGCCGTGCTCGCCGTTCTCCTCCAGCGCCGAGCTGATGACCCAGTCCGCCGCCCTGGCCAGGGCCAAGGGCGTACGCCTGCACACGCACGTCGCCGAGACCTCCGACGAGGACGAGCACTGCCTGGCCCAGTTCGGGCTGCGGCCCGTGGACTACATGGAGAAGCTGGGCTGGCTGGGGCCCGACGTGTGGTTCGCGCACTCCGTGCACCTGAGCGACGACGACATCGGCAAGCTCGCCGCCACCGGCACGGGCTCGGCGCACTGCCCCTCCTCGAACGGCCGGCTCGGCGCCGGCATCGCCCGCGTCTCCGAGATGCTGCGCCGCGGCGCGAACGTGGGCCTCGGCGTGGACGGCAGCGCCTCCTCCGAGCTGACGCCGCTCGTGGGGGAGCTGCGGCAGGCCCTGCTGTTCCAGCGCGCCAGGTACGGCCCCCAGGCGCTCACGGCCCGCCAGGCCCTCGAGATCGCCACGCTCGGCGGGGCCCGCAACCTCGGCCGCGAGAACGAGCTCGGCACCCTCGAACCCGGCAAGCTGGCCGACCTGGCCCTGTGGCGCGTCGACGGCCCCTTCACCTCGGCGGTGGCCGACCCGGTCTGCGCGCTCGTCTTCGGCCCCCCGCCGCCGCTGGCGCGGGTGCTGGTCGGCGGCCGGGTCGTGGTCGAGGACGGCGAGCTGCGGACCGTCCCCCAGGACGCCGCCGGGCGCGCGGGCGCCGAGGCCCACCGCCGGCTGATGCGGCTGGCGGACGAACGCGGCCTCACCGCGGCCAAGGAGCTCCACCATTGACCGGGAGACTAGGGTGGGAACGTCCCGAACGAGCAGGAAGGCGGTCCCGTGCCCGAGGAACTCCCCGACGAGCGGCTGGCGCAGCTCAAGAGCACTTTCGCGTCGATCGACACCGACGGCGACGGCTACATCAGCGAGGCCGAGCTGAAGCGGCACTTCCCGGGCCTCCCGGCGGAGGCGCTGGGGGCGATGAGCCAGGCCGCCGACTCCGACCAGGACGGCCGCTACTCGCTGGAGGAGTTCATCCGCACGGTCTCCTGACCTTCCCGGGCCACCTGGCGCGGCCGCGCCGGACAGCCGGCCGCGCCGCCCCCCGGTCAGGCCGGCGGGCCGGTGTGGTCCTCCTCGAAGATGTCGGCGGCCGACCGGACGATGAGCGGGTCCGGGGTGCCGACCACCTCCTCGTCCTTGTTGTCGTAGTCGAACAGGCTCAGCACGTGGCGCATGGCCTCCACCCGGCCGCGCTTCTTGTCGTTGCTCTTGATGACCGTCCAGGGCGCCTCGGCGATGTCGGTGTGGAGGAACATCTCCTCCTTGGCGACGGTGTAGTCGTCCCACTTGTCGAGCGAGGCCAGGTCCATCGGCGACAGCTTCCACTGCCTCACGGGGTCGACCTGGCGGATGATGAAGCGGGTGCGCTGCTCGGATCGCGTCACCGAGAACCAGAGCTTGATCAGATGGATGCCGTCGCGTACCAGGGCCTGCTCGAACTGTGGCGCCTGCTGCATGAACTCGCGGCACTGGTCCTTGGTGCAGAAGCCCATCACGCGCTCGACCCCGGCCCGGTTGTACCAGGAGCGGTCGAACAGGACGATCTCCCCGGCGGCGGGCAGGTGGGCGATGTAGCGCTGGAAGTACCACTGGGTGCGCTCGCGCTCCGACGGCTTCTCCAGCGCGACCACCGTGGCGCCGCGGGGGTTGAGATGCTCCATGAAACGCTTGATGGTGCCGCCCTTGCCGGCCGCGTCCCGGCCCTCGAACAGGATGACCAGCCGCTCCCCGTTCGCCTTGACCCAGTACTGCAGCTTGAGCAGCTCGATCTGCAGCAGCCGCTTGACGCGGTCGTACTCCTGCCGCTCCATCCGCTCGGCATACGGATAGTGCTCGCGCCAGGTGTCGACCCGGCTGCCGTCAGGCTGCAGCAGCACAGGGTCGTCATCGTCGCTGTCGTCCACGATCAGGCCCGGTGTCGAATCCAGCAGGCGAACCTGCTCCGCCTCCGGAACGGCAATCCGCTTCACGCCCACCGCCTCGTCGTCTTCGCCTCGCATCAGCCTCCCGTACCCACCGAGCCATCAGGGGAACGGTTCGGGGCGATCAGGTGAATGACGTACAGCGTCACCAGCGGTGCACCGGTGTGGTTCCTTGGAGACACCGATGTCAGGATGATGAGTCACGCCTTCCTGCCCGCTCGCACCGGGCAGGAAGGCGTGTCAGAACATTGTTCACCATCCTGTAGGGGTTCGTAGTGGTTCAGCAGGTTCTGGTCGCCCCCGACAAGTTCAAGGGGTCGCTGACGGCGGCCGAGGTGGCCGCCCGGGTCTCGGCCGGGCTCGGCGTGCCCACGGTGGAGCTGCCGGTGGCCGACGGCGGCGACGGCACCGTGGACGCGGCCGTGGCCGGCGGGTTCAGCCGGGTCACGATCGAGGTCACCGGGCCCACCGGCGAGCGGATCTCCGCCTCGTACGCCTGGCAGGACACCGGCGCGACGGCGGTGGTGGAGCTGGCGGAGGCGTCGGGGCTGCGCCGCCTCCCCGGCGGGCACGAGCCGCTGACCGCCACCAGCCACGGCACGGGCGAGCTGATCGCGGACGCCGTGCGCAGGGGCGCCAAGCGCGTGGTCCTGGGGCTGGGCGGGAGCGCCTGCACCGACGGGGGAGCGGGCATGGCGCAGGCGCTCGGCGCGCGCCTGCTGGACGCCGACGGCGAGGACCTCCCCCGGGGCGGGGCCGCGCTGAAGGGGCTCGCCCGGATCGACCTGTCGGGGTTCGTGGACGTCTCCGGCGTGGAGTTCGTGGTGGCCAGCGACGTGGACAACCCGCTCCTCGGCCCGCACGGCGCCGCTGCCGTCTACGGGCCCCAGAAGGGCGCCACCCCGGACGACGTCAGGACGCTGGAGGCCGGCCTGGCCCGGCTGGCCGCCGTCGCCACTGCCACCCACGGGCTGATGGGCGCCGTCGAGCACGACGACACGCCGCGCGCGATGGGCGTGGCGGGCGCGCCCGGAGCGGGGGCGGCCGGCGGGGTGGGCTTCGCCGCGCTGGCGTTCCTGCACGCCGAGATCCGGCCCGGCATCGGCTACCTGCTCGACCTGCTCGGGTTCGGCGAGCTGGTCAAGGACGCGCGGCTGGTGATCACGGGCGAGGGGTCGCTGGACGAGCAGTCCCTGCGCGGCAAGGCGCCCGTCGGGGTGGCGCGGGCCGCGGCCGAGGCGGGCGTCCCCGTGGTGGCCGTCTGCGGGCGCCGCACGCTCACCGACGACGAGCTGCGGGCCGCCGGCATCGAGGCCGCCTACGCCCTCACCGACCTCGAACCTGACCCCGAGCGCTGCATGGCCGAGGCCGGGCCCCTGCTCGAACGGCTGGCCGCGCGGCTGGCCGCCGTCCATCTCCAAGGGGAGTAGATGATCGATCTGGTGATCCGATCCCGCCGTACCGTCACCCCCGAGGGGGAGCGGGCGGCGGCGGTGGCCGTGCGGGGCGAGAAGATCGCGGGCCTGTACGACTACGCCGCCCCGCTCGACGCCGCCGAGGACATCGACCTGCGCGACCTGGCCCTGCTCCCCGGCCTGGTCGACACCCACGTGCACGTCAACGAGCCGGGGCGGACGCACTGGGAGGGGTTCGCCTCGGCGACCAGGGCGGCCGCCGCCGGAGGCGTCACCACGATCCTCGACATGCCGCTCAACTCCCTGCCGCCCACCGTGAACGTGGCCGCCTTCGAGGCCAAGCTGCGGGCCGCCGAGGGGCAGTGCCACGTGGACGTGGGCTTCTGGGGCGGGGCCGTGCCGGGCAACGTCAAGGACCTCGCGCCCCTGCGCGAGCGCGGGGTCTACGGGTTCAAGTGCTTCATGTCGCCGTCGGGGGTGGAGGAGTTCCCGCCGCTCGGCGACTCCGAGCTGCGGGAGGCGCTGGCCGAGGTGGCCGCGGTCGGCGGGGTGATGGTGGTGCACGCCGAGGACCCGGCGCTGCTCGGGGAGCCGGGCGGGCCGACGTACCGGGAGTTCCTGGAGTCGCGGCCGGGGGAGTCGGAGCGCAGCGCCGTCGAGCGGGTGGTGCGGCTCGCGGCGCAGGCAGGCGCCCGGGTGCACATCCTGCACGTCTCCAGCGCCTCCTGCCTGGAGGTGCTGGAGCCGGCGCAGGCCGAGGGGGTGGCGGTCACGGCGGAGACGTGCCCCCACTACCTGACGCTGGCGGCCGAGCAGGTGCCCGAGGGGGCGACCGCGTACAAGTGCTGCCCGCCCATCCGCTCCGAGGCCAACCGCGACCTGCTGTGGGACGGGCTGGCCAGGGGGGTGCTGAGCTGCGTCGTGTCCGACCACTCGCCCTCGCCCGCCGACCTCAAGGTGCCCGACTTCGCCGCCGCCTGGGGCGGCATCGCCTCGCTCCAGCTCGGGCTGCCCGCGGTCTGGACGGAGGCGTCGCGGAGGGGGTACGGGCTGGGGGACGTGGTGCGCTGGATGTCGGCCAATCCGGCGGCGATGGCCGCCATTTCTGGAAAAGGCGGGATAAAGCCGGGTAATGATGCTGATCTGGTGGCATTTGACCCGGCCGCGGACAACCCCGTGGACGCCGCGCGCCTGCACCACAAGAACCCGGTCACCCCGTACCACGGCCGCGTGCTCAAGGGCGCCGTACTGACCACGTGGCTGCGCGGGCGGCCCGTGGACGACGTGCCGCACGGACGATTCCTGTTGGGAGAGCAGTAGATTTGCCAGGCTTCAGCACCCTGCCGGACCTCGCCCTGCGCACGCTCGGCGGCTCGGTCGTGGCGGCCAGCGACGAGTCGTTCGCGGAGAAGGAGAGCCTGATCCGGCCGGGCCGGCCCGGCTTCCAGGCCGAGACGTTCGGGAACAAGGGGCAGGTCTACGACGGGTGGGAGACCCGGCGGCGCCGCTCGCCCGGCCACGACTGGGCCCTGGTACGGCTCGGCGTCCCCGGCGTGATCCGCGGCGTGGTGATCGACACGGCCTGGTTCAAGGGCAACTACCCGCCCCACGCCTGCGTCGAGGCGGCCTCGGTCGAGGGCCACCCCTCCCCGGCCGACCTCGAGGCCGCCGCGTGGACGGAGATCGTGCCCCGGGCCGAGCTCACGGGCGACAGCGAGCACCACTTCGCCGTCACCGACGAGCGCCGGTTCACCCACGTACGGCTGAACATCTTCCCCGACGGCGGCGTCGCCCGCCTCCGGGTGCACGGGGAGGCCCGGCCCGACCTGTCCGTGTACGACGGGCTCGGCCTCGACCTGGCCGCGCTCGCGAACGGCGCCCTGGTCACCGCCTGCTCCAACGAGTTCTACTCGGCCCCCAACAACGCCATCGCCCCCGGCCTGGCCCGCCACCAGGCGGAGGGCTGGGAGACCGCCCGCCGCCGCGGCGACGGGAACGACTGGCTCGTCATCCGGCTGGCCGGGCGCGGGGTGATCAGGCTGGCCGAGATCGACACCACGAACCTGCTGTTCAACGCGCCGGGCGCGGTCTCGCTGACCGGCCTGGACGGCGACCGGGAGGTGGAGCTGCTCCCGCGGACCCGCCTGCAGCCCGACACCCCGCACCGCTTCCGCCTCGCCCACCCGGAACCGGTCACGCACGTACGGGTGGACATCTACCCGGACGGCGGCCTCGCCCGCGTCCGCCTCCACGGCCACCTCACCACCCCCTGACCACCCCACGCCCGGCCCGCGCGGCGTCGCGCCGATCACCGCTTCACCGTCCGCGCAGCGGCAGCCCCTCCCCACCGGCGGGGCTTTCGGCGGCGTGCGATCGTCCTCGTCTCCCGAAGGGACCGCAACCCCGACCCAGGGGCGGCGCTGACGTCGGGGAGGGCGGAGAGGGCGTCGCGCCGATCACCGCCCGCGGGGGCCTCACTGCCAGAGGACGACCGTGCTCCCCTGCGGCCGCTCGCTGTTCGGCAACGGCCGCTGGAACTGCACCACTCCGCGGTTGCCCAGCCGCCGCACCGCCACCTTGAACCCCAGGGCCTCCAACTCGGCCTTGGCGTCCTTGACCTCCTTGCCGATCACCGCAGGCACCAGGGCGAACTGCTGGTCGTCGCGGGCCTCGTCGTCCCTGTCGCCGTTGAGCCAGTCCCAGAAGTCCGTCTGGCACCGCGCCACCGTCACCATGACCGGCGCGCCCTTGTCCACCTCGGACTTCGCCTTGGGCGTCTGCGCGATGACCGTGCACGGCTCGGCGTCGTCGTCCACCTCGTTGACCTGCACCTGGAAGCCCAGCCCGCCGAGATACTGGGCGGCCTCGTCCTTGGGCATGCTGTTGACGTCGGGCATCACCAGGCCGGCGCTGACGTAGATGTCGATCTTGGCGCCCTCCCGCACCTTCTCGCCGACCTGTGGCGAGGTGCGGATGACCTTGTCGCGCTCGACCTCCTGGTTGGCCAGCCGCTTGACGACGCCCACGGTCAGCCCGGCGTCGGCGATCTTGGCCCGGGCCTGGTCGCCGGTCATGCCCTCGGTGTTGGGCACGATGACGCGCTTGGGCCCGAGCGAGGGCACCAGCGTGATCGTGGTGCCCTTCTCCACCTCGGTGGTGGCCGCCGGCTCGGTGCTGAGGACCAGGCCCGCGGCCATCTTCTCGCTGTTGACGCCGTCGGCCTCCTGGACCTTGAAACCGGCCGCGGCGGCGCTGCTCTTGGCCAGCGCCAGGTTCTTGCCGACCAGGTCGGGGACGGTGACCATCTCGGGCTGCGCGAAGTACCAGCCGGTCAGCCCGACCGCGACCACCATCACCCCGGCGAGCACCACCAGGAACCAGTTGGGCTTGAACCCCGCCCGCCGCCGCGACGGCGGCACCTCCGTCCGCGGCTGGATCATGGTGTGGGCGGGGGCGGGCTGGGGCATCGAGGTGGCGCCGGAGGCGTTGAAGACCTGCGTCTGGGCGTGGGGGGCCGGCGGGGTGGTCAGGCGCGGCAGCATCCGGTGCGCGTCGACGGCGGCCACGAGCATCGCGGTCGCGTCGGCGGGGCGCTGGTCCGGCTCGCGGGCCGTCGCCTGGGCCACCAGCGTGTCGATCAGCGGCGGCACGTCGGGGACGAGCGACGACGGGGCGGGCACGGTGTCGTGGACGTGCCGGTAGGCGACCGACATGGGCGTCGCGCCGTCGTACGGCTGCTGCCCGGTGACCAGCTCGAACAGCATGATGCCCGCGGCGTAGACGTCGCTGCGCACGTCGGCGGCGCCGGTGGTGACCTGCTCGGGCGCCATGTAGCCGATCGTGCCGATCATCACGCCGGTGCGGGTCTGGTTGGTGGCCTCGATGGCCCGGGCCAGGCCGAAGTCGACGACCTTGACCCGGCCGTCGTCGGTCATCAGGACGTTTTCCGGCTTCACGTCGCGGTGGACCATCCCGGCCTGGTGGGCCGCGCCGAGGGCGGCGAGCACCGGGATCATGATCTCGAGCGCCTCGCGGGCGGGGAGCCTGCCGCGCTCGCGCAGGATGTCGCGCAGCGTCTTGCCGGGCACGTACTCCATCGACAGGTAGACGACGTCGTTGTCGGTGCCCTGGTCGAAGACGTGCACCACGTTGGGATGGGAGAGGCGGGCAACCGACTTGGCCTCGCCGATGAACCTGCGCACGAACGACGGGTCCTCGGCCAGCGAGCGGTGCATGACCTTCAGCGCCACCGTCCGGTCCAGGCGGACGTCCAGCGCGAGGTAGACGGTCGCCATACCGCCCCGGGCGATCCGGCTCTCGATGCGATAGCGCCCATCGAGGAGCCGCCCGACCAGGGGGTCCGCAGTCGTCGTATCCACCCCGCTGAGTTTACGGGCGTTTTGCCACTGGGAGGGCCTCGCCGCCCGAAACCGATGCTGAGACGTTCCCGTTGGAACGTCCCAGCTCCCCACGCGTCACTGGGGTCAGCGAGTCACCGGCACCCGGGCCCGGGAGTCACCGGCTCTCGGGCCCGGCCCGGCACCCGGGTCCTGCCCGGCGCTCGCGTCAGGGGGTCATCGGCGAGGAGGCCTCGGCGTAGCGCCGGCGCGGGATGCGGCCCGCCAGCCGCGCCAGCCGTCCCGCCTCCACGGCCTGCTTCATGGCGACCGCCATGAGCTCGGGCCGCTGCGCCCTGGTGACCGCCGTGGCCAGCATCACGGCGGCGCAGCCCAGCTCCATCGCCAGCGCGGCGTCGCTGGCCGTGCCGATGCCCGCGTCGAGCACCACCGGCACGGACACGGCCTCCACGATCAGCTCGATGCTGTGCGGGTTGCGGATGCCGAGGCCCGAGCCGATCGGCCCGCCCAGCGGCATGACGGCCGAGCAGCCCGCCTGCTCCAGCCGCCGGGCCAGCGCGGGGTCGTCCCCGATGTACGGCAGCACCACGAACCCGTCGGCCACCAGTCGCTCGGCCGCGTCGAACGTCTCGATCGGGTCGGGCAGCAGGGTCCGCTCGTCGGCGATGACCTCGACCTTGATCCAGTTCGTGCCGAGGGCCTCCCTGGCCAGCCGTGCCGTCAGCACGGCCTCGCCCGCCGTGAAGCAGCCCGCCGTGTTGGGGAGCACCTTGATGTCCCGCTTGCGCAGCACGTCGAGGACCGAGCCGCGGGCGCTCGGGTCGAGCCGCCGGATCGCCACCGTGGTCAGCTCGGTGCCGGACGCGGCCAGCGCCTGGTCGAGCACCTCCAGCGAGGGCGCTCCGCCGGTGCCCATGATGAGCCGGGAGGAGAAGCTCTCCCCGGCGATGATCAGATCATCCACCTTGCACCGCCGTCAGAACCTCCACCCGGTCACGGTCGCTGAGCGCCGTCGTCTCCCACGAGCTCCGCGTGACCACCTCGTCGTTGACGGCCACGGCCACCCCGGTGGTGGCCGTGGTCAATGTGCGTACGGCCTGCGCCACGGTCATGCCGTCGGCCACCTCGTGCGAGGCCCCGTTGATCATCACAATCATGAAATATCCCGAAACCTTCCGGGCGAGCACATTGCCGCGAGCTCGCCCTCTTCGCCCAGCAGGATGTCCGCCGTGAGCGGCGCCAGGAGCACGCCGCCCCGATGGTGACCGGTGGCCAGCGCCAGCCCCGGGGTGCCGCTCGGGCCGATGAGCGGCAGGTTGTCCGGCGTGCCCGGCCGCAGCCCGGCCACCACCTCGGAGACCTCCAGCTCGGTGACGCCCGGCACCAGCTCCCTGGCGTCGCGCAGCAGCTCGTAGAGCCCGCCCGCGGTCACCCTGGTGTCGAAGCCCATCTCCTCCTGTGTGGCCCCGACCACCAGCTCGCCGTCGCCTCGGGGGACGAGGTAGACCGGCGTGCCGTGCACGGTGCCGCGGACGCACCGGGTGAGCAGCGGCTGCGGGGAACGCAAGCGCATGATCTGCCCCTTGACCGGCCGGACCGGCACCTCGGCCAGCCCGGCGCTCCACGCCCCGGCCGCCAGGATCACCCGCTCCGCCCGCAGCTCGGCCGGCCGGCCGTCGCCGCCGGGCGGCTCCAGGCGTACCCCTGTGACCTGGCCGCCGTCGCGCAGCAGCTCGCCGGCGCGCGCCCGTACGAGCTGGACTCCCCGCCGGTCGAGCGCGGCCAGCAGCGCCGCCGTCACGCGGCGCGGGTCCACCCAGGAGTCGCCGGCGGCCAGCAGCCCGCCCCGCACCGAGGGGGCCAGCATGGGCTCCAGCCGGCGGCACTCGCGGCCGGTCAGCCGCTGGACGGGCAGCTCCAGCCTCTCCAGGTACGCGGCCAGCTCGTCCAGCGCGGCCAGGTCGTCCGCCGCGAACGCCACGTCGAGCGTCCCCTCGGAGCGCAGGTCCAGGGCCTCGGGCCCGGGCAGCCCCGCGTCGGCGGCCAGCTCGGCGGCGAAGGCGGGCCAGCGGCGCAGCGACGCCACGCCGAGCCGCAGCAGTGGCACCTCCGTGTAGGTGACCTCGCTGACCGGCGCCAGCATCCCCGCCGCCGCGTGGGAGGCCCCCGAGGCGGGGGCCGGGTCCACCAGGGTGACGGGCCGCCCTTCGCGGGCCAGCCGCCAGGCCAGGGACAGGCCGACGACCCCGCCGCCCACGATCACATCCATCCGCGCTCCCTTCGCCGGCATGATCCGGATCAGGTGTCTTGCGGTCGAAGGCCCGATGGCAGCCTTCCTCTCAGCCCGGTCACGGCCGGACTCCCGCGCGTCTTACGCCCCCAGCCTACGGCCTCGCTGCGACGCGCGGACACCGGCCCACGTTAGGGTCATGAACGTGAACGAAGTCGTGGTGGTGGGAGCGGGCCTGGCCGGAGTGCGCACCGTGGAGGCCCTGCGCGGACGGGGGTTCGGCGGGCGGATCACGCTGGTCGGGGAGGAGCGGCATCGCCCCTACGACCGTCCACCCCTGTCGAAGGCGGTGCTGTTCGGCGACGCCGACACCAGTTACGTGGACACCGACCTGACCGCGCTCGACGTGGAGTTCCAGCCGGGGGTCAGCGCCAAGGCGCTGCGCGAGGGGGTCGTGGAGACCACCGAGGGCGAGCTCCGCTACGACGGGCTGGTCATCGCCACCGGCGCCGAGCCGATCAGGCTGCCCGGCGACGGCCCGCAACACGTGCTGCGCACGCTCGACGACGCCCACGAGCTCAGGGCGATGCTCGTCCCCGGCGCCCGCGTCGTGATCATCGGCGCCGGCTGGATCGGCGCGGAGGTGGCCACCGCCGCCCGCCGCGCCGGGTGCGCGGTGACCGTGATCGAGGCCGGCCCGGCGCCGCTCGCGACGGCCGTCGGCGCCGAGATCGGAGCCCGTACCGAGCGCTGGTACGACGGCATCGACCTGCGGCTCGACACCATGGTCGACTCCGTGGACGAGGGCGGCGTGCGGCTGGTGGGCGGCGAGTTCGTGGACGCCCACGTGGTGGTCACGGGCATCGGCGTGCGCCCGGCGGTCGAATGGCTCACCGGCGCCGACATCGACCTCCACAACGGCGTGGTCGTGGACGAACACCTGCGCGCCTCCCTCCCCAACACGGTCGCCGTCGGCGACTGCGCCGCCTGGTGGTCGCGCCGCTGGCAGACCAGGCTCAGGGTCGAGCACTGGGACACCGCGCTCAACGCCCCCGAGGTGGCCGCCGCGAGCCTGCTGGGCGATGACGTCGCGTACGATCCCGTTCCGTACTTCTGGTCGGAGCAGTTCGGGCATATGGTGCAATATGCCGGTCATCATTTGGCAGGGGAGCGCCTGATCTACCGGGGCGAGCCGGAGGGCAAGTGGTCGGCCGTCTGGCTCACGGCCGACGACGTCCTCGCCGCGGTGCTCGCCGTGGACCGGCCGCGGGACCTCGTCCAGGGGCGCAGAATCATCGACGCGGGACACCGTCTCGACGCGGAACGCCTGGTAGATCCAGAAGTTTCTCTACGGGATTGTGTTGTTTGAGCAAGCACGGCATGTGGTAGTTGTGGTTTCGTGACGCTTTCTGTTGCACAGATCGACCGGGAGACCGACCAGCTCGTCGACGAGTGGCTCACGCTCCCCGAAGTGGCCTCGCGCCTCGACCTTTCGATCGGGCGGGCCAAGCAACTCCTCAAGGACCACAAGCTGCTCGGTGTTCGCCGGGGGAGCGGCGGGCCACAGGTGCCCGCGGTGTTCCTCGATGGAAAGGATGTGATGAAGGGCCTGCCCGGCACGCTGACCGTGTTGCTGGACGCCGGCTACGACGATGTCGAGTCGCTGCGCTGGCTCTTCACCCCAGACGAGTCCCTGCCCGGATCGCCCATCGAGGCGATCAGGGCCGGCCGTCATACCGAGGTCAAGCGGCGTGCCCAAGCCCTCGGTTTCTGAAGCCCGCCTCTATCTCTGCACCGACGGTCGCCGCGACCGCGGCGACCTGGCGGAGTTCCTCGACTCGGTGCTGGCCGGCGGCGTGGACATCATCCAGCTGCGGGAGAAGGGCCTGGAGGCCCGCGAAGAACTCGCGCTCCTCGAAGTCTTCCGCGACGCCTGCGACCGGCACGGCAAACTGCTGGCCGTCAACGACCGGGCGGACATCGCCTACGCCGCCCGGCCCGACGTGCTCCACCTGGGGCAGGACGACCTTCCTGTGACGGTCGCGCGAGAGATACTCGGCGACGACATCGTCATCGGACGGTCCACCCACTCCGTGGCCGAGGCTTCCGCCGCGGCAGCGGAGCCGGGCGTCGACTACTTCTGCTGCGGCCCCATCTGGCCCACGCCCACCAAGCCCGGCCGCCCGGCCCCCGGTCCGCCGCTGCTCCGGCACGCGGCCGCGCTGGAGACCTCGCGGCCGTGGTTCGGGATCGGCGGCATCGACCTCGCGAACCTGGACGAGGTGATGTCGTACGGCGTGCGCCGCGTGGTGGTCGTACGCGCGATCACGGAGGCGGAGGATCCGGGCGCGGCGGCGGCGGAGTTCGCCAAGCGCCTGTCCTCCGCCTGACCGACCAGAGCCCCTGACCGACGAGGCGCCCGCCGCCACACGGGCGCCTCCGAGCCTGGGAGGCGGGGCGGGGTCAGGTCTTGCGGGAGGTGGCGGCGATGGCCAGCTCCGTCAGAGCCGCGCGGGCCTCCACCGTGATCGGCGCCTCGTCGAGCGCGGACAGCGCGTCCCCCAGATAGTCGCCGATCAGGTCCTCGCACTCCTGCAGCGCGCCCGTCTCGTCGATGATCTGCCGCAGCGTCTCCACCCCGCGCTCGTCCAGCCCGGGATCCCCCAGCAGCCGCCGCACGGTCTGCGCCGCACCCGAGGACGCGGCCGCCAGCGTGCGGGCCACGAGCATCGTCCGCTTGCCCTCCCGCAGGTCGTCGCCCGCGGGCTTGCCCGTCTGCGCCGGGTCGCCGAACACCCCCAGGATGTCGTCACGCAGCTGGAACGCGATCCCCACCCGGGTGCCGTAGCCCGTGCACAGCTCGTCCATCCAGGGCGCGAGCTTGCCGCCGGCGAGCACCAGCCCGAGCCGGAGCGGCTGCTCCACCGAGTACTTGCCGCTCTTGAACAGCGCCACCCGCAGCGCCGACTCGAACGTGTTCTCGCCGTGCGCCTGCTCCAGCAGGTCGAGGTACTGGCCGCACATCAGCTCCGTACGCATGTGGTCGTGCACGGGCTGGGCCGCCGCCAGGGACTCGGGCGGCAGGCCGCTGGTGCGCCACATCTCGCCCGACCAGATCAGCAGCAGGTTGCCCAGCAGGATCGCCGCGCCCTCGCCGAACTGCTCCGCGGACCCGTACCAGGCGGACTTCTCGTGCAGCGCCTGGAACCGGCGGTGCGCGGACGGCATGCCCCTGCGCAGGTCGCTCTTGTCCATCACGTCGTCGTGCACCAGCGCGCTGGCCTGCAGCAGCTCCAGCGAGGCCGCCGCGGTGAAGATGGCGGGCACGTCCGTGCCGCCCGCGCCGCGCCAGCCCCAGTAGCAGAACGCCGGACGCAGCCGCTTGCCGCCGGCCAGCAACTCGTCGGCGGCCGTGCGCAGCGGCTCCAGCTCGGGATCACCGGAGGCGGGCAGCTGTCGTTCGACGAACTCTCCGAGGGCACGCTCCACCTGTGTGCGCAGGGTGTCCATGCCAACGGCGTCAGTGGTCATGCCTTGAGACTAGTGGCCGCACGCGGGGGATCGGATGGGTAGGTGTCCCAACAGGGGTATCTGGGGTGAGGTGGGCGGTGATGCGCCGCTCGTGCCGGTGACATGGGTGTGGCGGCAGGGGTGACACGGCCGTGACCTTGGGCGGGCGAGGTCCCTGTAACCTTGGGACATGGCGCTTGGTCGACCCTCCATCCTGCCCGATCGTGTTCCCACCGTCCGCGACATGCTCGCCGCCGGTGGCCGGTCGTTCTCCTTCGAGTTCTTCCCGCCGAAGACCGACGAGGGAGAGCGGCAGCTCTGGAAGGCGATCAGGGAGCTGGAGTCGCTGCGGCCGACGTTCGTGTCGGTGACCTACGGCGCGGGCGGCTCCACGCGCGACCGCACGGTCGACATCGTCGAGCGGATCGCCCACGACACGACGCTCACGCCCGTGGCGCACTTCACGGCGGTCAACCACTCGATCCGCGAGCTGCGTCACCTGGTGGGGCGCTTCGCCGACGCCGGGGTGCGCAACATCCTGGCCGTCCGCGGCGACCCCCCTGGCGACCCGACGGCCGAGTGGGTGCAGCACCCCGAAGGCGTGCTCTACGCCGAGGAGCTGGTGCGGCTGATCAGGCAGTCGGGCGACTTCTGCGTCGGCGTCGCCGCCTTCCCGTACAAGCACCCGCGCTCGCCGTCCATCGAGGCCGACACCGAGTTCTTCGTGCGCAAGTGCGAGGCGGGGGCCGACTACGCGATCACCCAGATGTTCTTCCGCGCGGACGACTACCTGCGGCTGCGCGACCGGGTGGCGGCCAGGGGGTGCGACACGCCGATCATCCCGTGCATCATGCCGGTGACGCAGATGAGCACGATCGCGCGCTCGGAGCAGCTGTCGGGGGCGCCGTTCCCGGCGGAGGTGGCGGCCCGCTTCGAGGAGGTCGCGGACGACCCGGCGGCGGTGCGGCGGCTGGGCATCGAGCACGGGGCCGAGCTGTGCCGGCGGCTGCTCGACGAGGGCGCGCCGGGCATCCACTTCATCACCTTCAACCGCTCCAGCGCCTCGCGCGAGGTGTTCGAACGCCTTGATGCGGTGCCGCTTTCCGCCTGAGCCCCATTTCAAATCCTCTTTTTTACGGCGGAGCACGGGCGGCGCCACCCGCCGTACGTGGCTGATGGCCTCCAGGGAGACGCCCGCTGACCCGCACGGGGTCAGCCGCCGCAACGGCGCAATGTGGGCTTTTCGGGGGGTTCAAAGCGTTGACCCTGGCGGTCGGCAAGATCGCTCGGCATCGGTACGCCAACGCCGACCATCCACCGCCCGCATGGCGCCGATCCCGTTCCCGCCGCCCGTATTGCGCCGACCACCTCCTCGCCGCACCGGCGCTGGAGGGGCTTTGCTGGGCCGTACGGCGGGTGGGAGGAGCGCCGGGCGGGGTCTCACGGTGTGGTGGTTTGGGGCCCGTCACCCGCCCGCAGGGGGACCGGGCGGGTGACGGGCAGGGGACGATAGACGGTTAGTAAAGGGATGGCTACCTTGCGTAATTGATGGTGCCCCAAGTAATCGGCAGACAAACCCAACAGTCACGGGGCCATCAGGGACGTGATGCTCACGTCAAGGGCAGGGGGCGGCCCATGATGGCGTAGTCCTCGTAGCCGCCCGGGAAGACGAACCTCGTGAGCAGGTCCTGGAAGCCCATGCTGGCGTAGAGGTGGCGGGCGGCCGTGGGCTGGTCGTGGGTGGACAGGACGGCCGAGCGTTCGGGGCGGCCCGCGCAGAGGGTGCGGATCATGGCGCGGCCGATGCCCTTGCCCTGGAAGTCGGGGTGGACGTGGATCTCGGCCAGCTCCAGCGCGTAGCCCAGCCAGGCGTTGGCGGCCTCGTGGCCGAGCCGGTCGGTCAGGGCGCGGAAGACCACGTCGTGCCACCACTGCCCGGGGGTGCCGCGGAAGCCGTAGGCGAAGCCGACGGTGAGGGGCACGGAAAGGGACGGATCGCGCAATTCTGCGAAATAACACTGGAAATGGGGATATGTCCCGTGATTTCGCATGATGGTTTTGCGGCCGTTGATCTGGTCCACGGGCGGGTTCATGGCAGCCGTGTAGATGTCGATCACCGTGTCCAGCCGCTCGACGAACTCGGCCGGCCCCGCCCCGCGAAACTCGATCACCCGTCGCACACTACTCGACGTCCACCGCCGTGCCCCCGGTGATCCGCACGAGCTCGTCGAACGTCGTCGGGAACACGGTCAGCGGATGCCCTCCGGCCGCCCACACCACCTCGTGCTTGCTCAGCCAGTTGTCCACCAGGGTCCGCACGGGCGCCGGGTGCCCGACCGGGGCCACGCCGCCGATGGGCTGGCCGGTCGCCGCCCTCACGAACTCCGGCGTCGCCCGGCGTACCTTCGCCACCCCCACCGTGCGGGCGATCAGCTCCACGTCCACGCGGTGCGCCCCGCTGGTCAGCACGAGCAGCGGCGCGCCGTCCGCGTCGAAGATCAGGCTGTTGGCGATGGCCCCGACCTCGCACCCCAGCTGGGCCGCTGCGGTCGCCGCCGTGGGCGCCTTCTCGGGCAGGACGATGACCTCGCCGTCCGCCCCCAGTTCGCGCAGAGCGGATTGAACGACGACCGCATTGGACGGCAACTTCTCAGACATGGACACACTCTAAACAGGTTGACCGCTTCATTACCGAATGATGATGATCGGTATAGGGTCGGCTGATCCGTTTGTTCTTGGTATGAGAGGTGGTACGGGTGGGGGCTCGACGGCTGCCCGGAGTGGCTGCTCTCCTGACGGCAGGCGCCGTCGCACTCTCGGGCTGCGGCACGCATGGATCGCATCGTTCGGCGGCGTCCATGAGGGCGACGTCCCCGGCCGCCACACATACCTCCGCGGGAGCCCGCTCCGGGCCCGCCGCCACCACCCGCGAGACGGTCACCGCGCCGCGCAAGACACTCCGGCTCGGCGCCTCGGGCAAGGCCGTCCAGTGGCTGCAGCGGCGCCTGGCCCAGCTCGGCTACCGCCCCGGCAAGGCCGACGGCCGGTACGGGGGCGCGACGCTGGCGGCCGTGTGGGCGTTCCAGAAGGTGAACGGCATCAAGCCGACCAGCACCGTCGCCAGGCGCACGTGGGACGCCCTGGAGACCCCCAGGTCGCCGCAGGTCCTGGTCAGTAACGGCAAGCCGACCCGCGCCGAGGTCAACCTCACCAAGCAGATCATGGTCCTGTACGTGGACGGCGAGGTGAAGCTGATCACCCACGTGTCCTCCGGCAGCGGCGTCCCCTACTGCGAGACCGCCTCGTGGCAGGGCAAGCAGCAGCGGTTCTGCGGCTCGGCCACCACGCCGACGGGCGACTACAGGACGACGTGGCGCGCCCGCGGCTGGCACAGGTCCTACCTGGGGCAGCTCTACAACCCGATCTTCTTCAACGGCGGCATCGCCTTCCACGGCGCGCTGTCGGTGCCGCTCTATCCGGCTTCGCACGGGTGCGTGCGCATGCCGATGAACGTGGCCGAGGTCCTGCCCGGGATGCTGGGCAAGGGCGTGCCGGTGCACGTCCGGGGCAGGTTCAAGCGTCTCTGAGACGCCTGTGAGAGCGCCAGCCGCGCCGCGGGTGGTGGCATAACGCCCGCATAACCGGAAACGGTGACGGGCCGGTTATGGGGCTTTTGCTGGACTCCCTCCTGACTTTCTTGGGGGGAGAGCATGACGACTGCGTTCATGACGCCGGCGCCCGTTCACGCGCCGGCGCGGCATACGGGACGGGCCCGCCTGTGGTGGCTGCTGGCGGCCGGGTGGGCCGCCCACGTGGCGTTACGGCTGTGGCTGTACCGGTATCACACCGGGCCGGTGGCGAACCCGGACGAGACCGGCTACCTCCTCGCCGCCCGCTGGCTGGCCGGCGGGCCGGGCGCCGACCTGACCGGCTCGACCTTCTACCAGGGCGGCTATCCGCTGCTGCTGGTCCCGATCTTCTGGCTCACCTCCGACCCCGTCCTGGCGTACCGGCTGGTGGCCGGGGCGGGGTCGATGGCGGCGGCGAGCGCGTACCCGCTGGCGTACCTGCTGCTGCGGCGGATGGGCCTGGGCAGGCGGGCGGCGCTGATCACGGCGTTCGTCGCGGCGCTGTCGCCGGCGCTGGTGGTGTTCTCCGGGCTGGCGCTGACGGACGCGATTCTGCCCGTGCTCGTCCTGGCCTGGCTGGTCGCGCTGCACGACCTGGTCGCCTACCGGTCGGCGCGGGCCGGGGCGGTGGCGGGCGCGCTGGCGGCGTTCGCGATGGCGACCCATCTGCGGGGGAGCGTGGTCCTGGCGGTCTGCGTCCTGGTCGTCGTGGTGGTGTGGGCCGGCAGGAGGGCGGTGGCGCCGGGCCGCGGCAGGGCCGCGGGGCCGGTGGTCGCGGCGCTGGCGAGCGCGGCCGTGGTCGCGGTGGCGGGCAAGGCGCTCAACGGGGCGCTGGGCGCCGCGCTGTATCCGGGCGGGCCCCGCGACCTGTCGGGGCTGCTGGTGTCCAGGCTCACGAGCCTCGAAGGGCAGGCGTGGGCGCTGTCGGGCGCCGCCGGGCAGCTCTGGTACCTCGTCGCCGGCACCTGGGGGCTGGCGGGCGTCGGCCTGGCGGGCGCGGCGGCCACGCTGGTACGGCGGTCCGCCCCGTACGCGCACCGCGTCCTGGCGGGCGCGCTGCTGCTGACGACCCTGGGCATCGCGTACGCCTCCTCGGCCGCCCTTCCCGACGAGCACCGCGTCGGCAACTACGTCTACGGGCGCTACCTGGCCTGCGTCGCCGTGGCCTGGACGCTCGCCGGCCTGATCGTCCTGGTGAAGGGCGGGCGCCTGGCCGTGGTGCGGCACGCGCTGGCCGCCGCCGGGCTGCTGGCACTGACCGGCGGGGTGGCCGCCTGGTACGCGGGGGACCGGCTGGAGCGCTACGCGTTCATCGCGTTCGACTTCCCCGAAGTGATCTTCCTCACGGGTGAGAACGACGCGCTGGACCTGGTCGCGGCCTCCGTGCCCGCCCTGGTCCTGCTGGCCTGCCTGACCGGGGCGGCCTTCCTGACCGCCCGCCGGGGCAGGCTGCTGGTGGTGGGCGTGCTGGCGCTGATCGACATCGCGTTCACGGCCGGGCAGGCGCCCGCCCGCCCGTCGGGCGGCCCGGACTGGCTGCCCGCGCCGCCTCCCGGACGCGTGGCGGTGGACCGGCGGGTGAAGTGGAACATCTGGGTGCCGCTGGCGTACCGGGTGTCGTGGACCCGGATCGAGTTCTACAACGGCCGGCCCCCGTCGGGCGCGTGCACCGCCGTGGTCCCGTACGGGACGGCACCGCCGCCGGGCTGGGCCGCCACGGGACTCGGCGGTGCCCAGATGGGCTGGACGACCTGGTCGAACGGCCGCTGCCGCTGAGCCCTCAGGCCCGGGCGCTCAAGGCCCGCCTGCCCTGCGCGGCGGCCATCGCGACCCCCGCGGCCTGTGCCAGCCCGGCCGCCACCAGGAGGAGTACGGTGGCCGGCTGCCACCCGGGCAGGCCGCCGGCGAAGTCAGGGGCGCGGTAGAGCCCCGCCAGCGCCTTGGCGGGGTTGACCAGCGCGACGAGCACCGCGAGGGCGTACGGGACGATCAGGACGCCCGACAGCACGAGCAGGGGCGTGCGGCCCCGGCCGCCCCGCCGCAGGAGCACACCGATGACGGCGTACACCACTCCCAGGATCCCCACGACGACCGCGGTGGCCAGGACCAGCCACCAGGAGTCCCTGCCCACCGCCGTCATCCCGTCGGCGGCGAGCCGGCCGCCCGCCCACTCCGGGCCCGCGATCTGCGCCTTGACGGCCGCCTCGATGGCCGCGAGGTTGACCCCCGCGTACGCCGCCGCCAGGACCGGCCCCAGCGCCGGCAGGACGAGAGCGGTCAGCCACCTCTTGCCCGCCATCCGGCCCCCCTCTCCGCTCCGGACAGCTTCTCAGAAAGCGGGCATCCGGAGCTATCCGAGGGAGCGCAGGCCGGCGAGCGCGATCTCGGCCGCGCGGCGCGCCGTGCTCGACATCTGCTCCGCCGACAGGTCGTGGCAGAGGTCGGCGACGATCGCCAGCTTCACCGCCCCGAACATCGCGCCCACCGCTGCGGCCGCCTCCACCTGGTCCAGCTCGGGGTAGGCCGCGCGCAGCGCCCGCACCAGCGCGGTCTGGCTCTCGAGCAGCATCACCAGCGCCCGCGCCCGCAGCGTGGGCTCCTTGAGCACGAGCCGGATCCGCAGCTCGGCGTCCTCGAACGTGAGCTCTTCGTACGTGGTCAGCCAGGTCAGGCTCTGCTCCACGATCCGCAGGAGCGCGTCGCCCGGCGACTCGCCGGGAGCCCTGCCGGCCAGCGTCGCGACGGCCAGCTCCATCTTGCGGGCGGAGTCGTAGAAGACCACGTCCTCCTTGCTCGCGAAGTAGCTGAAGAACGTGCGCGTCGACACGTCGGCCTCCGCGGCGATCTCCGCCAGCGTGGTCTCGTCGAAACCCTTCTCGTCGAACAGCCGGAGCGCGGCCTCGATCAGTGCCCGGCGCGTGCGCTGCTTCTTGCGCTCCCGCAGTCCCACGCTGCCGTTATCCACCATGACGGAACTATACTGCATGCGGATATGTTTTTCATGCATTGAAGTTTTGCAATCAATGAGGTTTTCTGGAGGTGAAGCTCGGAAAGGAGCCGAAACATGTCCGACGTGACGTTTCCCACCGACCGGCAGCGCCCGTTCGATCCGCCCGACGAAGCCATCGAGCTGCGAGAACGGGCGGACATGCACCGCATGACCTTCGCCGACGGCCACCGGGGCTGGCTGGTGACCGGCTACTCCGCCGCCCGCGCCGTGCTCGCGCACCCGCGCTTCAGCAACCGCCCCGAGCTCGCGCACCCGCCGATCCCGGGCTCCCTGCTCCGGGCGAGGATGCAGAAGGACGCGAAGACGCCGCCCGGGTTCTTCCTGCGCATGGACGAGCCCGAGCACGCGCGCTTCCGCAGGCTGCTGACCGGCCAGTTCACCGTGCGCAGGATGAAGATGCTCGAACCCAGGGTCGAGGAGATCGCCAACGCCTGCCTGGACGACATGGCCGCCGCCGGTGGGCCCGTGGACCTCGTGGAGAAGTTCGCGCTGCCGATCCCGTCGCTGGTGATCTGCGAGCTGCTCGGGGTGCCGTACGATGACCGCGCGCAGTTCCAGGAGGACACCAAGCTCCTGGTCAACCTGGAGAGCAAGGCCGAGGACGCGATGGCCGCGTTCGGCCGGATCACGGCGTTCATGTACGGGCTCGTCCAGCGCAAGCGCAAGCAGCCGGCCGACGACCTGATCAGCGGGCTCATCGAGAGCGGCGAGCTGGACGACGAGGAGCTCGCCGGGGTGTCGCTGCTGCTGCTGGTGGCCGGGCACGAGACGACCGCCAACATGCTGGGGCTCGGCACGTACGCGCTGCTCACGAACCCCGCGCAGCTGGCCGCCATGCGGGACGACCCGTCGGTGGTGGAGAACGGCGTCGAGGAGCTGCTGCGCTACCTCACGATCATCCACCTCGGCCCGATGCGCACCGCGCTGGAGGACGTCGAGATCGAGGGCAACGTCATCAAGGCGGGCGAGTGCGTGGCGCTCCACCTGCCCACCGTCAACCGCGACCCGTCCCGCTTCCCCGACGGGGACCGGCTCGACGTCGCCAGGCCCGCGGGCGGGCACCTGACCTTCGGCCACGGCATCCACCAGTGCCTGGGGCAGCAGCTCGCCCGCATCGAGATGCGCATCGGGTACCCTGCGCTGCTGCGCCGCTTCCCAGGTCTACGCTTGGCCGTAACACCCGAGGAGGTGCCGATGCGCTCGGACATGAGCATCTATGGAGTGCACCGCCTCCCAGTCACTTGGTAGGTCACCATGGAAATCAAGGCAGATACGACGGTGTGCATCGGGGCGGGCATGTGCGCGCTGACGGTGCCGGAAGTGTTCGACCAGAGCGAGGACGAGGGCACGGTGGTGCTCCTGCAGAAGGTGCCGCCCGCGGAGCTGGAGGACGGCGTCCGTCGCGCCGTGACCCTCTGCCCGTCGGGGGCCATCTCGGTCGTCTGACGACCGCCTTGCCGTCCTCCTGAACCACCCGGCCGTCGCCGCAAGCTCCCCGCGGCGACGGCTTTTTCGCGCCCTCCGGCCCATACTCGTCGAACCTGTGTTCGTGGAATCGGTTGACACCGAGCGTGATCGAAATTATGTTCGACGTAGTGACGGTGGGGCTCGCGGCTCAACGTCACCAGGACCTGGTCGCGGGCCGTTCGCTTCCCCAAGCGTTCCCCCGCGGCCAGGCTCCATGGGCGAAGGGCACGTCCTCGTCGTCGGCGGAGACGAGTGGGCGTGCCCTGGCCGGACGGGGAGTGGGGAAGCTCCTCGTCCGGCCGGCCCGGCGGAAATGTCGGTGGCGTCTGCGAATGTTGACACCACCGGCGCAGACGCCGGCGGCCGCCCACGACTCCAAGGAGGCGCGCAAGATGGCACCACGGCCTAGAGAAACGCCCGGGCCCCGGCTGTCGCCTGCGGTTCGGGCACACTTGACCGACTCTCGTTCCTGCCTGGCGGAGGCGAGCGGCGCTCGCACTCCGGCATCCCGATATGTGGCCGCCCACCTGGCGGCTCTTCGGGCGGCGGCGGCGATCCTGGCCGCCCGTCCCCGTCCCATGGAAGGCCGCAGGCGCCGCCTGCGCAGCGCCTGGGAGCTGCTGCCCGAGGCCGAGCCACGCCTGGCCGAGTGGGCCGCCTACTTCTCGGTGAGCGCCGCCAAGCGCGCCGCCGCGGAGGCGGGCATGGTCAGCCGGGTCAGCGCGGCCGACGCCGACGAGCTGCTGGCCGAGGCGGAGACGTTCGTCTCCACGGTGGAGGACCTGCTCGGCGTGCCGGGCCAGCCCCAGTTGCCGGTCAACGTCCCGCTGGCAGGCTGACCCTCCCACGTCCCTTCACCGGGCCGAGCTTGACCTTCCTGGTCCGGGCGGACGTCTCCCGTCGTCGGGTCGCGTCCCCCTCACGCCCGGGTAGGCGGTCCCAGCGCGGGGCTGACGTCGTCCTCACGCCTGGGCAGGCGTTCCCGCCGCGGGGCTGATCCCGGCCGGGTGCGCCGGGCTGATTCCGGCCCTGTGCGCCGGGCATTCCGCCCTGTGTGCGCCGGGATGGCTCCGGCGTCCGGGTGCGCCGGGTTCCGAGGTCGCCGCACCGCGCTCGCACGCCGCCCCTCGCGCGGCCGGGCGCCGACGATACGGCCCCCAATGGACGTCCCCTTGGCGGCCCACCGGCCTTGGCTTGCCGGACCACCGGCTCCTGGCGCGCGATAACGCGGCCGACCTCCGACGCGCGTCCGTCCGAGGCGGAGACGCGCGTTTCCGCGGCGTGCCCGCCCCCTCCAGCCCTGGCAGGCGTCCCCTCACGGTCTGACCTCAGCCCGCCCTGCCCCGATCGGCGCCGCGAGCAGGAGGACCGCATCGCCCCGCCCTGGAGCGGGGCTTGAGCGCCGAGGTGACGGCCCATGGGGTGCGCACCACCGATCCCGCTCGCTCGGTGGTGCATCCCGCTGGGACCCTCGTACGCCAGTAAGCGCTTTCCCGGACCGCCGCCCCGTGCGAGGGCGAATGCGGTCCACGGTGCCCCATGCCGCCGGGAAAACGCAGCAGGCGGGGGAGGGGCGTTCGATGCCGGGTGGCTCGCCGGCCGCGTGGCGGCAGCGAGCCCTCAGGCGCGCGAGGCGGCCTCAGAGCGGGGTGAGACGGCCTCGGAGGGAGGGGGCGACCTCAGGGGAGAGAGACAGCCTCAGAACGACTCGACGGCGCGGCGCGCCTCGGCGTCGAGGACGCCCCAGCTGATCAGCTCCTCGGTCAGCTCGCTCGGCGACTTGTCGTAGATCACGGCAAGCGAGCGCAGGTCCTCCTGGCGGATCGACAGCACCTTGCCGTTGTAGTCACCGCGCTGGCTCTGGATCGTGGCGGCGTAGCGGGCGAGTGCCCCCGCCTTCTCCTTCGGCAGCGTGGCCAGGCGCTCCAGGTCGATCACAAGCTTGGGCGTCGGTCCGAGCGGGCTGGGCGCGGCTCCGCCCGGCAGCAGCTCGGATACGGGCACCCCGTAGAAGTCGGCAAGCTCGGCAAGCTTCTGCACGGTCACCGCACGGTCGCCACGCTCGTACGAGCCCACGACCACGGCTTTCCACCTGCCACGCGACTTTTCCTCGACTCCATGCAGGGACAGGCCCTGCTGGGTGCGTATGGCGCGGAGTCGTGCACCCAGCGACTTTGCGTACTCAGACGGCATTGTGTGGCCCCCGGCTCTCGTATGTATCGCTCTCAGTAGATTGTGCTCCCTTGCGGCGTATGCCCTAGCCACCGGGGGGTCTGGTGCCATGCTCGGCACCATCGGTAGCCATGGCCCCAGGTTTACCCCAGAACGCCGCGAGGTGTGGTTACGCACAGTGACGGTAAAGGGGCGGACGCCTGAGGTCAAGCTGATTGGAAAAAAGATGCCGAATCCGATCCGGTAGGGATCGCCGCAATCGCCCCTCATGTCCCGCTGGTAACACTACTTCGTCAGAGTTTGACGAGAAATTTCCCCGCCCTAGGTCTGCCGCGTGAGAATCATGACAGGGCAGGTCGCGGCCCGTACGATCTTGATCGAGGTGTCTCCGAGGAAGACCCGTCTGAGTGGCCCGGTGGCGCTGGAAGCGCATATGATCATCTCGCCGGGGAGCCACGAGGTCGTGCCGAGTGCCTGGGCGACGTTGCGGCCCTCCAGCACCTCCACCTCCACGCGTGGCCGTCCGCGGGCCGCCGCCCGCAGGTTGGAGGCCGCCTCGTCGCGCAGGCGGGCGAGCATCTCCTCCTCGATCCTGGCGCGCCTGCCGGTGCTGATCACCAGCGTGACCAGCCGCAGGGGCACGTCCAGCGACGCGGCCACCGCCGCCGCGTCCTTGACCGCCGCGTCGCAGCCGGGGCCGCGGCGGTAGGCGACGGTGAGGCGTTCGAAGGCGGTGGGGGGCTGGTCGCCGTAGCCGCGCGGGGCGAGCAGCACGGGAACGGAGGACGAGTGCAGGAGCTGGTCGGCGGTACTGCCGACGGTGATGCGGCCCTTGCCGCCGCCGGAGGCCGAGCCGATCACCACGACGTCGGCGCCGCGCTTGCGCGCCAGCTCCACCAGCCCGCGCCCGCTGCCCTTGTGGGTGTGGACGACGTAGTCGGCGTCGTCGCCGGCCAGCTCGCGCGCCTGCCAGAGCGTCGCGTCGGCCTGCTCCATCAGGTACGCGCGCCACGCGCTCTCCTCGGCCCTGGCGGGGCCGGGCGCGGACCAGGCGGGCGGCTGCACGTAGGCCACCGTCAGCTGCCCGCGGACCTGCTCCTTGACCAGCGCGCCCAGCGCCAGCCCGTCCCTGCCCCTGGGCTCCGGGATGAAGCCGGCCAGCACGTTCTCGAGCTTCATTCAGCCCACCTCGGCATTCAGCCGCGAATGGCCGTAGCCGTACAGGAAGTAGCAGATCAGCCCCACCAGCATCCACAGCCCGAACGCCACCCAGGTGACCCCGGCCAGGCCCGCCATCACGATGACGCAGAAGACGGCGCCGAGCACCGGCGTGGCGGGGAACAGCGGCGTGCGGAACGTGCGCGGCAGCTCGGGACTGCGGTAGCGCAGGACGAGCACGCCGACGTTCACGATGGCGAAGGCGAACAGGGTGCCGATACTGGTGGCCTCGGCGAGCTGGCCGAGCGGCACCAGGCCGGCCAGCACCGAGATGAACGCCGCGACGATGAGGGTGTTCGCGACGGGGACCTGGTGGCGCATGTCGACCCGCTGGAAGACGCGCGGGATCAGCCCGTCGCGGGACATGGCGAACAGGATGCGGGTCTGGCCGAAGATGACGGTGA
Organism: Nonomuraea jabiensis; assembly: GCF_014204795.1. GTDB lineage: Bacteria > Actinomycetota > Actinomycetes > Streptosporangiales > Streptosporangiaceae > Nonomuraea > Nonomuraea jabiensis. Next base: position 6,980,079 of record NZ_JACHMB010000001.1, read on the forward strand.
GCACGACGCTGGCGATGGCGATGACCGCCCCGAACGAGACGATGAGGCCCGGCCAGGTGGCGCCGACGGCCAGGTCGGCGATGTAGGACAGGCTCGCCTCGGTGTGCTTGGGGTCGAACTGCGTCCAGGGCATCGCGCCGATGGCGGCCACCGCGACGAGCACGTAGACGGCCGTCACGATGACGAGCGACAGGATGATCGCCAGGGGCAGGTCGCGCTTGGGGTTCCTGGCCTCCTCGCCCGCGGTGGAGGCGGCGTCGAAGCCGATGTAGGAGAAGAACACCTGCGAGGCCGCCGCCGTGATGCCGGCCACCCCGAGCGGGGCGAAGGGCGTGAAGTTCTTGGCCTGGAAGGCCGTGAACGCCACCACGCAGAAGAAGAGCAGCACCACGACCTTGATCATCACGAAGATCGCGTTCGCCGTGGCGCTCTCGGAGGCCCCGTACAGCAGCAGCCACGTGGCGAGCAGGACGATGACGATCGCGGTGACGTTGATCACGCCGCCGTCCTGGCCGGGGGAGCGGGTGATCGCCGCGGGCAGCGTGAAGCCGAACAGGGAGCGCAGGAACGAGTTGAGGTATTCGCCCCACCCCACGGCCACCGCCGCCACGGACACGGCGTACTCCAGCATGAGGCACCAGCCGCAGATCCACGCCACGAGCTCGCCCAGCGTCGCGTACGCGTAGGAATAGGACGAGCCGGACACCGGGATCGTCCCGGCCAGCTCGGCGTACGACAGGGCCGAGAACAGCGCCGTGATCGCCGCCAGCACGAACGACACCACCACCGCCGGCCCCGCCTTGGGCACCGCCTGCCCCAGGATGACGAAGATGCCGGTGCCGAGCGTGGCGCCCACGCTGAACAGCGTCAGCTGCCAGAGCGACATGGTGCGCCGCAGCTCGCCCCCCTCGCCGTGACCGCCCTCCGCGATGATGCGTTCCGTGGGCTTGGTGCGCAAGAGCCGTCCGGCCAGTGCCAACCGGGACACCCCCTACAGCGTGCTCGTCAGCGGCCACCTGCCGTTGGGTGTCACGATCGTTCCCGCTGAGCCGTCGAGTATGCGCTCGGCCTCGTCGAGTTTTCCGATCGCGGCCATGTCGCCGGTCGTCTCCACGAACCGGCACACCGCCTCCACCTTCGGCCCCATCGACCCGGCGGGGAACTCCAGGGCGCGCAGCTCGTGCGGCGTGGTGTGGGCGATCTCCGTCTGGTGCGGCGTGCCGAAGTCCCGCATGACGCGCGGCACGTCGGTGAGGATGAGGAACGCGTCGCACTCCAGGGCCTCGGCCAGCATCGAGGCGGTGAGGTCCTTGTCGACCACCGCCTCCACGCCGGTCAGCCGGCCGCGCTCGTCGCGGACGACCGGGATGCCGCCCCCGCCCGCGCACACCACGATGACGCCCTCGCGGATCATCTGGCGGATCAACCGGGTCTCGACGATGCGGCGCGGGGTCGGCGACGGGACGACGCGCCGCCAGTGGTCGCCGTCGGGCCGGACCGTCCAGCCGTACTCGGCGGCCAGCTTCTCGGCCTCCTCCCGCTCGTAGACCTGGCCGACGAACTTGGTCGGGTGTTCGAACGCGGGATCGACGGCCGTCACCAGCGTCTGCGTGACCAGGGCCTGGACCTGCCGGCCGGGCAGGGCGTTCTGCAGGGCCTGCTGCATCCAGTAGCCGATCATGCCCTGCGTCTGCGCGCCGAGCGTGTCGAACGGGTACGGCCTGGTCAGGCTGGGGTCCGCGGCGCTCTCCAGGGCCAGCAGGCCGACCTGCGGGCCGTTCCCGTGGGTGATGACCAGCTCGTGCCGGTCGGCGAGCCGGGCGAGCGTCTTGACCGCCACGCGGACGTTGGCCCGCTGGACCTCCGCGTCCGGCGGCTGGCCGCGCCTGAGCACCGCGTTGCCGCCCAGGGCGACGATGACCCGCATCCGGCCCTCCTCAGACTCCGTCGCGTTCGAGCGGGCAGCTCATGCAGCGCGGGCCGCCGCGACCCCGGCCGAGCTCGCTGCCCCTGATCGTGATGACCTCGATGCCGTGGTCGCGCAGGTAGGCGTTGGTGGTGGTGTTGCGCTCGTAGGCGACGACCACGCCGGGCTCCAGCGCCAGCCCGTTGCACCCGTCGTCCCACTGCTCCCGCTCGGCGGCGTGCAGGTCCTGCTGGGGCGTCAGGACCGTGATGGCGGGCAGGTCGATGGCGTGGGCGATGGCCCGGTGCATGTCCTGCGGCGGGTGGTCGGTGACCTTGAGCTCCTTGCGGGTCTCGCCGGGCTCGATGGTGTACGCGGGCAGCATCCCCAGGCCCGCGTACTTGGTGAACACGCCCACGTCCAGCATCGTCATCACGGTGTCGAGGTGCATGAACGCCCGCGCCTTCGGCATGTCGAGCGCCACGATCTTCCGCGCGGAGCCGGCCGCGAACAGCCGCTGCGCCAGCATCTCCACCGCCTGCGGCTGGGTGCGCTCGCTCATGCCGACCAGCACCGCGCCCCTGCCGATGACCAGCACGTCGCCGCCCTCGATGGTCGCCGGCGCGACCGGCTGGCCCGGCATCCAGCAGTGGAAGCCGCCCTGCCCGGGCCGGTTGAAGCCGTCGGCGAACGTCGGGTGGTACATGTAGACGGCCTCCATGTTGACCGTCTCCCGCATGCGGGCCTTCTTCTTCATCGCGTTGATCGACACGCCGTCGTAGATCCAGCAGGACGTGTCGCGGGTGAACAGGTGGTTGGGCAGCGGCGGCAGGATGAAGTCGTCGTCGCGCATGGTGTGGAAGGTCACCGAGCCGGGGTCGCAGCCCATCTCGAGCAGCTCGCCCTTGGTGATGCCGCCGGTCAGGTAGACCTGCAGCGTCGCGGAGTCCATCCCGTCGAGGATGTTGCGGACGTCGTCGATGGCGCCGGGGCCGAGCCAGCGCTCGTCGATGACGGCGTCGAGGATGTGCTTGCGCGCCTCGGGGATGTCGACGGTCTCCCTGAGCAGGTCGGCCAGCAGGTGGACCTTGATGCCGCGGCCGGTCAGCACCCGCCGGAACTCCTCGTGCTCCTCCATCGCGCGCTGGACCCACAGCACGTCGTCGAACAGGAACGCGTCCTTGTTGGACGGCGTCAGCCGTCTGAGCGCCAGGTCCGGTCCGTGAAGGAGCACCTGGCGCAGGTGCCCGACCTCGGAATCGACGTGAAAGGCCATCTTCGCTGCATCCCCTCCTGGCGGCTTCCCCGGGCAGTATCAGAGTCTCCCCGGGGAAGCCGGTACGCCATCCGTACCCCGATGAAGGCTCGTGACGCCACGGGAGCCCGCTCGCGTTGTTCCTGGTAGCCCCTGGTACTGTGTGTGCCGACCAACACCCTTTTAAGACCCGTCCCGTGAGGCGGGAAAGGTGGTGAGATTCGCCATGTCCGATTCCAGGGCCGTCCTGGAGGCCCCGGACATCCACCGGGCGCTTACCCGCATAGCGCACGAGATCCTCGAGCGCACCAAGGGCGCCGACGACGTCGTGCTCCTCGGCATCCCGACCCGCGGCGCCACGCTGGCCCGCAGGCTCGGCGACCGCATCGAGCAGTTCGAAGGCGTCAAGATCCCCGTCGGCTCCATCGACATCACGATGTACCGTGACGACCTGCGGCTCAAGCCCGCCAGGCCGCTCGGCCGCACCGAGCTGCCGCCGGACGGCATCGACGGCAGGGTCGTGGTGCTCGTGGACGACGTCCTCTACTCCGGCCGCACCGTGCGCGCCGCGCTCGACGCGCTCAACGACCTCGGCCGGCCCACCGCGGTGCAGCTGGCCACGCTGGTCGACCGCGGCCACCGCGAGCTGCCCATCCGCGCCGACTACGTCGGCAAGAACCTCCCGACGGCCAAGAGCGAGAAGGTCAAGGTCTACCTGCAGGAGATCGACGGCCGCGACGCCGTGCTGCTCATGAAGGGGGACGCCAAGTGAACCGCCACCTGATCTCCGCGGGCGACCTCACCAAGGACGACGCGCTCCTCATCCTCGACACCGCCGAGGAGCTGGCGAGGGTCTCGGAACGTTCCATCAAGAAGCTGCCCACGCTGCGCGGGCGCACCGTGGTCAACCTGTTCTTCGAGGACTCCACCCGCACGCGCATCTCGTTCGAGGCGGCGGCCAAGCGGCTGTCCGCCGACGTGATCAACTTCTCGGCCAAGGGGTCGAGCGTGTCCAAGGGCGAGTCGCTCAAGGACACCGCGCTCACCCTCGAGGCCATGGGCGCCGACGCGGTCGTCATCCGCCACGGCGCCTCCGGCGCGCCGCACCGCCTGGCCAACTGGGTGCACGGCAGCGTCGTCAACGCCGGCGACGGCACCCACGAGCACCCCACGCAGGCCCTGCTCGACGCCTTCTCGATGCGCCGCCGCCTGGGCAGCCTCGAAGGGCGCAAGGTCACGATCGTCGGCGACGTGCTGCACAGCCGGGTCGCCCGCTCCAACGTGCTGCTGCTCGACACGCTCGGCGCCGACGTCACGCTGGTGGCGCCGCCGACGCTGCTGCCCGTCTCCGTCGGCTCCTGGCCGTGCGAGGTCTCCTACGACCTGGACGCGGTGCTGCCGAAGTCGGACGTGGTGATGATGCTGCGGGTGCAGAAGGAGCGGATGAACGCCGCCTACTTCCCCAGCGAACGGGAGTACTCACGCCGGTACGGCCTGGACCGGGACCGGTTCGCCAAGATGCCCGAGGACGCCATCGTGATGCATCCCGGGCCGATGAACCGGGGCATGGAGATCGCCGCGGAGGTGGCCGACTCGGCGCGCTCCACGATCGTCGAGCAGGTCGCCAACGGTGTGACCATTCGCATGGCGGTGCTGTACCTGCTGCTGGGGGGAGAGAGCGCGTGATCATCAAGAATGTCAGGATTCTGGGCGGGGATCTCGTCGACATCCGCGTCGCCGACGGGGAGATCGCCGAGATCGGGCCGGGCCTGGAGGGGCCCGAGACCGTCGACGGCGGCGGCGCGATCGCGCTGCCCGGCCTCGTCGACCTGCACACCCACCTGCGCGAGCCCGGCCGCGAGGACGCCGAGACCGTGCAGACCGGCACCCAGTCGGCCGCCCGCGGCGGCTACACCGCCGTGCACGCCATGGCCAACACCTCGCCGGTCGCCGACACCGCGGGGGTCGTCGAGCAGGTGTGGCGGCTCGGGCGCGAATTCGCCCACTGCGACGTCCACCCCGTCGGCGCCGTCACCGTCGGCCTGGAGGGCAAGCACCTCGCCGAGCTGGGCGCGATGGCCGACTCGGCCGCCCGCGTGCGGGTCTTCTCCGACGACGGCAAGTGCGTGGACGACGCCGTGCTGATGCGCCGCGCCCTCGAATACGTCAAGGCGTTCGACGGCGTCATCGCCCAGCACGCCCAGGAGCCCAGGCTCACCGCCGGGGCCCAGATGAACGAGGGCGTGGTCTCCGGCAGGCTCGGCCTGACCGGCTGGCCCGCGGTCGCCGAGGAGGCGATCATCGCCCGCGACTGCCTCCTGGCCGCCCACGTCGGCTCCCGGCTGCACATCTGCCACGTCTCCACGGCCGGCTCGGTCGAGATCATCCGCTGGGCCAAGTCCAAGGGCTGGAACGTCACCTGCGAGGTCACCCCGCACCACCTCCTGCTCACCGACGACCTGGTCGAGGAGTCCCCGGTGGGCGCGTACAACCCGATCTACAAGGTCAACCCGCCGCTGCGCACCCGCGCCGACGTCGAGGCGCTGCGGGCCGCGCTGGCCGACGGCACGATCGACATCGTCGCCACCGACCACGCCCCCCACCCGGTCGAGGACAAGGAGACCGAGTGGTCGGCCGCGGCCATGGGCATGGTGGGCCTGGAGACGGCGCTCAGCGTGGTCCAGGAGGCCATGGTCGAGACCGGCCTGCTCGACTGGGCGGGCGTCGCCCAGCGCATGTCCGTCGTCCCGGCCCGCATCGGCCGGCTCGGCGGCCAGGGGCAGCCGCTGGAGGTGGGCGCCCCGGCCAACATCACGCTGTACGACCCGTCCGCGCGCACTGAAGTGGATCCGTCCGCATTCGCGTCGAAGAGCAGGAACACCCCCTATGAGGGGATGACGCTGCCCGGCCGGGTGGTGGCCACGTTCCTGCGCGGCAGGGCGACCGTTCTCGAAGGGAAGCTGGTTTGAACACATCGGTGCTCGTCCTGGAAGACGGCCGCGTCTTCCAGGGACGTCCGTACGGCGCCGAGGGCGAGACGTTCGGCGAGATGGTCTTCAACACCGGCATGACCGGCTACCAGGAGACCCTCACGGACCCGTCCTACCATCGGCAGATCGTCGCCATGACGGCGCCCCACATCGGCAACACCGGCGTCAACGACGAGGACCCCGAGTCCGGGCGCGTCTGGGTCGCCGGCTACGTCGTGCGCGAGCCGTCCAGGATCGTCTCCAACTGGCGGGCCAACCGCTCGCTCGACGACTACCTCAAGGAGCAGGGCGTCGTCGGGATCGCCATCTCCGGCACCCGCGCGCTCACCCGCCACCTGCGCGAGCGCGGCGCCATGCGCGCCGGCATCTTCACCGCGCCCACCGTGCCGGTCGAGGAACTGGTCGAGCGGGTGCGCCAGTCGCCCCGCATGGAGGGCGCCGACCTGGCCGCCGAGGTGGCCACCGCCGAGCCGTACGTGGTGCCCGCGATCGGAGCCAAGAGGTTCACGGTCGCGGCCGTCGACCTCGGCATCAAGGGCATGACGCCGCACCGGATGGCCGAGCGCGGCTGCGAGGTGCACGTGCTGCCCGCGACGGCCACGTACGAGCAGATCATGGCGGTCGAGCCGGACGGGGTCTTCTTCTCCAACGGGCCCGGCGACCCCGCCACGGCCGACGTGAGCGCGCTGCGAGGGGTGCTGGAGGCCAGGGTCCCGTTCTTCGGGATCTGCTTCGGCAACCAGCTCTTCGGGCGGGCCCTGGGCCTTTCCACCTACAAGCTGCGCTACGGGCACCGGGGCGTCAACCAGCCCGTCCAGGACGTGCGCACCGGCAAGGTCGAGATCTCGGCGCACAACCACGGGTTCGCGGTGCGGGCGCCGCTCGACGGGCCGTTCGAGACCCCGTACGGCCAGGCCGAGGTCAGCCACGTCAACCTCAACGACCGCTGCGTGGAGGGGCTGCGCCTGCTCGACGGGCGGGCCTTCAGCGTCCAGTACCACCCGGAGGCCGCCGCGGGGCCCCACGACGCCGCCTACCTTTTCGACGAGTTCTGCGAGGTCATCAGCCGTGCCCAAGCGTGAGGACATCAGGTCCGTCCTGGTGATCGGCTCGGGGCCGATCGTGATCGGCCAGGCGTGCGAGTTCGACTACTCCGGCACCCAGGCGTGCCGCGTGCTGCGGGCCGAGGGCTTCCGCGTCGTCCTGGTCAACAGCAACCCGGCGACGATCATGACGGACCCCGAGTTCGCCGACGCCACGTACGTCGAGCCGATCACCCCCGAGTACGTCGAGAAGATCATCGCCAAGGAGCGGCCCGACGCGCTGCTGCCGACCCTGGGCGGGCAGACCGCGCTCAACACCGCGGTCGCGCTGCACGAGTCGGGCGTGCTGGAGAAGTACGGCGTCGAGCTGATCGGCGCCGACTTCGACGCGATCCAGGCGGGGGAGAACCGCGAGCGGTTCAAGGAGATCGTCGCCAAGGTGGCCCGCGAGCGCGGGCTCAACGCCGAGTCGGCCAGGTCGGCCATCTGCCACACGATGGAGGAGTGCCTGGCCGCCGCGGATGAGCTGGGCTACCCGGTCGTGGTCAGGCCGTCGTTCACCATGGGCGGGGCCGGCTCCGGCTTCGCCTACGACGAGGTGGACCTGCGCCGCATCGCCGGCGCCGGCCTCGACGCCTCTCCGACCACCGAGGTGCTCCTGGAGGAGTCGATCCTCGGCTGGAAGGAGTACGAGCTGGAGGTCATGCGCGACAAGCACGACAACGTCGTCATCGTCTGCTCCATCGAGAACATCGACCCGATGGGCGTCCACACCGGCGACAGCGTCACCGTCGCGCCCGCGCTGACCCTGACCGACCGCGAATACCAGAACATGCGCGACGTCGCCATCGCCGTCATCCGCGAGGTCGGCGTCGACACCGGCGGCTGCAACATCCAGTTCGCGGTCGACCCGCGCACCGGTCGCATGATCGTCATCGAGATGAACCCGCGCGTGTCCCGATCGAGCGCCCTGGCCTCCAAGGCCACCGGGTTCCCGATCGCGAAGATCGCGGCCAAGCTGGCCATCGGCTACACCCTCGACGAGATCCCCAACGACATCACCAAGGAGACCCCGGCCTCCTTCGAGCCGACGCTCGACTACATCGTGGTGAAGGTGCCGAGGTTCGCGTTCGAGAAGTTCAGGGGCGCCGACCAGACGCTCACCACGCACATGAAGTCCGTGGGCGAGGCCATGGCCATCGGCCGCTCCTTCCCCGAGGCGCTGCAGAAGGCGCTGCGGTCGCTGGAGAAGAAGGAGTCCTCCTTCTCCTGGGCGGGCACGCCGGGCGACAAGGACGAGCTGCTCGAGCGCTGCCGCACCCCGCACGACGGGCGGCTGCGGACGATGCAGCAGGCCATCAGGGCGGGCGCCACGCCGGCGGAGCTGTTCGAGGCGACCAGCGTCGACCCGTGGTTCGTCGACCAGCTCTTCCTGCTCCACGAGGAGGCCGGGGAGATCGCCGGCGCCGCCGAGCTGACCTCCGAGGTGCTCGAGCGGGCCAAGCGGCACGGGTTCAGCGACGCCCAGATCGGCGAGATTCGCGGCATCGACGAGGCCCGGGTGCGCGACCTGCGCCACGCGCTGGGGCTGCGGCCGGTCTACAACACCGTCGACACCTGCGCCGCCGAGTTCGCCGCGAAGACGCCGTACCTCTACTCCACCTACGACGAGGAGAACGAGGTCCCCTCCGGCGAGCGCCAGAAGGTCATCATCCTCGGCTCCGGGCCCAACCGGATCGGGCAGGGCATCGAGTTCGACTACGCGTGCGTGCACGCCTCGTTCGAGCTGTCCAGGGCCGGGTTCGAGACCGTCATGGTCAACTGCAACCCGGAGACCGTCTCGACCGACTACGACACCTCCGACCGGCTCTACTTCGAGCCGCTCACGCTGGAGGACGTGCTGGAGGTCGTCTACGCCGAGCAGCAGACCGGGCCGGTCGTGGGCGTGATCGTGCAGCTCGGCGGCCAGACGCCGCTGGGGCTGGCGCAGGCGCTCAAGGACGCGGGCGTGCCCGTGGTGGGCACCTCGCCGGAGTCGATCCACCTGGCCGAGGAGCGCGGCGCGTTCGGGCGGGTGCTGGCCGAGGCGGGGCTGCCCGCGCCCAAGCACGGCACCGCGCTCACCGTCGCCGAGGCCCGGGAGATCGCCGAGGAGATCGGCTACCCCGTGCTCGTCCGGCCGTCCTACGTGCTCGGCGGCGCCGGCATGGCCATCGTGTACGACGAGGAGACGCTGACGACGTACATGGCGGCCCAGGAGGGCGGCCACCCGGTGCTGGTGGACAAGTTCCTGGACGAGGCCATCGAGATCGACGTCGACGCCCTCTACGACGGGTCGGAGCTCTATCTCGGCGGCGTCATGGAGCACATCGAGGAGGCCGGGATCCACTCCGGCGACTCGGCGTGCGCGCTGCCGCCCATCACGCTCGGCAGCCACGACATCAAGCGCATCCGCGCCGCCACCGAGGCCATCGCCGCCGGGGTGGGCGTGCGCGGGCTGCTGAACGTCCAGTACGCGATGTCGGCCGGCGTCCTCTACGTCCTGGAGGCCAACCCGCGGGCCAGCCGCACCGTGCCGTTCGTGTCCAAGGCCACGGCGGTGCCGCTGGCCAAGGCGGCGGCCCGGGTGATGCTCGGCGCGTCGATCGCCTCGCTGCGCGAGGAGGGCATGCTGCCCGAGACCGGCGACGGCGGGACGCTGCCGCTGGACTCGTCGATCGCGGTCAAGGAGGCGGTGCTGCCGTTCAACCGGTTCCGGGGCGTGGACATCGTGCTGGGGCCCGAGATGCGCTCCACGGGCGAGGTCATGGGCATCGACGAGTTCTTCGGGATCGCGTTCGCCAAGTCCCAGGCGGCCGCCTACGGCGAGCTGCCGACCAAGGGACGCGCGTTCGTGTCCGTGGCCAACCGGGACAAGCGTGCCATGATCTTCCCTGTGAAGGCGCTCGCGGATCTCGGATTCGAGATCCTGGCCACCGAGGGGACCGCCGAGGTGCTGCGCCGCAACGGCGTCCATGCCAAGATCGTGCGAAAGCAGAGCGAGGGTCCTGGTCCCGGAGGTGAGCGCACGAGCGTGCAGGCCATTCTCGACGGCGAGGTCGACCTGATCGTCAACACGCCCTTCGGCAGCCCCGGGCAGTCGGGGCCGCGGCTCGACGGCTACGAGATCCGCACCGCCGCGGTGCTGCGCGGCATCCCGTGCATCACCACGGTGTCGGGGCTCGCCGCGGCGGCGGCGGGCATCCAGGCGATCGTCCGCGGCGATGTCGGCGTACGGTCGCTCCAGGAGCACGCACAGGCACTCCGGGGCTGACCCCGCACGGGAGGTGAAGACGACTGGCCGGCACTCCGGTGCAGGTGACGGGCACGGTGCTGACCACGCGCCGGGTCGACGCCTACCATGCGCTGACGGTGGTGGCGCCCGGCATAGCCGAGCGCTACCGCCCCGGTCACTTCGTCTCCGTCGCGGTCGGCGGGGGCCAGACGTCGATGGTGACGCGCCGCGCGCTGTCGATCCATGACGTCAAGTCCGACTACGGCGGCACGGTCGAGCTGGTCTTCACCGCCCGGGGCCCCGGCACGGCGTGGCTGGCCGAGCGGCGCGCCCGCGACACGCTCGACCTGGTCGGCCCGCTCGGCCGGCCCTTTCCGCTGCCGCGCGACCCGGCGCACTGCGTGCTGGTCGGCGCCGAGTACGGCTCCGCGGTGCTGTTCCCGCTGGCCGACGCGCTGCTGGCGCGGGGCTGCCGGGTCGACTTCGTGCTGGGCGGCGCCGGGGCCGAGCGGGTGTTCGGGGCGATGCGGGCCCGCCGCATCGCCGAGACCACCACGCTGACCACCGAGGACGGCTCGCTCGGGCTCCGCGGCAAGGTCACCGACGCGCTACCGTCGGTGATCGCCGACACGCGGGCCGACGCCGTCTACGCCTGCGCGCCGATGGAGACGCTGCGGGCCGTGACGGCGGTGTCGATGGAGTTCGACATCCCGGTGCAGGTGGCCGTCGAGGAGTCGATGGCCTGCGGCATCGGGGTGTGCATGACGTGCGTGCTGCCCGTCATCGGGGACGACGGGGTGACCAGGATGGTGCGGGCGTGCGCGGAAGGACCGGTGTTCCGGGGGGAGCGGGTGCGCTTCGAGGACGTGGGAACGATCCCGTTCGACGCGCTCGGCGCCCCCGGAGGCGGTGCACGACATGTCAGTTGATATGCGGACATTTCTGGCGCATGTGGAGCTCGCGAACCCGATCACCACGGCCGCCGGATGCGCCGCCTCCGGGCGGGAGCTGGCCCAGTTCTTCGACCTGCACCGGCTCGGCGCGCTGACCACCCGCTCCATCACCATGGCCCCGCGTGCCGGGCGGCCCACGCCGCGCATGGCCGAGACGCCCTCGGGCATGCTCAACGCGGTCGGCCTGCAGGGGCCGGGCATCGACGCGTTCCTGGAGCGCGAGCTGCCCTGGCTCGCGCAGCGGGGCATCAAGACCATCGTCTCGATCGGCGGCGGCACCGTCGCCGAATACTCCGAGCTGGCCCGCAGGCTCGCCGACGCGCCCGGGGTCACCGCCCTCGAGGTCAACCTCTCCTGCCCGAACATCGAGGACCGCGGCCGCGTCTTCGCCCGCGAGGGCAGCGCCGCGGCCGAGGTGATCGCCTCGGTCCGCTCCATCATGCGCTACGACGTGCCGGTCGTGGCCAAGCTGGCCCCCGACGTGGCCGACATCGTGTCGGTCGCGCGGGCCTGCGTGGACGCGGGGGCCGACGCGCTGTCCATGATCAACAATCCGCTGGGCATGGCCATCGACACCGAGGCGCTGCGGCCCTCGCTCGCCGCCGTGACCGGAGGGCTGTCGGGGCCCGCGATCCTGCCGCTCGCCGTACGGTGCGTGTGGCAGGTCCACGCGGCCCTGCCCGGGGTGCCCCTCATCGGCATCGGCGGCGTGATGAGCGGCAGGGACGCCTTCCAGCTCGTCCTGGCGGGCGCCTGCGTGGTCGGAGTGGGCACGGCGCTGTTCCACGACCCCTACGCCTGCCTGCGCATCGAACGCGAGCTTGAGGACCTTCTGAGGGCCCGCGGCTTCCAGCGCCTGGCCGACGCCGTCGGCCTCGCCCACCGTCCGCCGGGGAGCGCCCCCCGCCACCTGCTCGTCGACTCCGAAGAGAGCACACCATGATCATCAGCCGCCGTACCGAGGAGAGTTCGTCTTGACTCCCGCCCCGCTCCTGACCCCCGCGCCCATCGCCGTCGCCCTGGACGCCCCGGACCTGGAGACCGCCGCCCGGTGGGCGGCCCTGGTGACGCCGCACGTCAGCACGGTCAAGGTGGGTCTGGAGCTCTACCTCCGCTACGGCCCCGACGTGATCGCCTCGGTGCGCGGGGCCAGCGGCGTGCAGGTGTTCCTCGACCTCAAGCTCCACGACATCCCCAACACCGTCGCCGGCGCCTCCCGCGCCGTCTCCCGGCTGCGCCCAGCCATCCTCACCGTGCACGCCGCCGGAGGCCCCGCCATGATCCGCGCCGCCGTGGAGGCCGCGGACCCGCAGACCGAGATCGCCGCGGTGACGATCCTGACCTCGCTGTCGGAGGCCGACCTGGCGCGCATCGGGCTCGAGGGGCCCGCCGACGACGCCGTGCGCCGCCTGGCCGCCCTGTCGGTGGAGTCGGGCGCAAAGGGGCTGGTGTGCTCGCCCAACGAGGTGTCCGCGGTGCGGGCGGAGGTGGGGGAGGGGATCACGCTCATCACGCCGGGGGTGCGGCCCACGGGGGTCGACGCGCAGGACCAGGCGCGGGTCGCCACGCCCGAACGGGCCCTCGCCGACGGCGCCGACCTCCTCGTCATCGGCCGCCCCATCACCGCCTCCCCCGACCCGGGCGCAGCCGCCGCCGCCATCGCATCGTCCCTCCGGCGCGCGTCTTAACCCTTCTCTAGCCCGCTGCTCAGGGCGTCCTTTTCAGCTGCGCGCGGCGGGCGGCGTCGCTCAAACCCGTGATCCTTCACGGCCACGCACGGTGGGCGGCGCCGCTCAAGCCCGTGATCCTTCAGGGCCGCGCACGCTGGGTCGGGCCGCTCAAGCCCGTGATCCTTCAGGGCCGCGCACGCTGGGTCGCGCCGCTCAAGCCCGTGATCCTTCAGGGCCGCGCACGCTGGGTCGGGCCGCTCAAGCCGATCCTTTACGGCTGCGCACGGTGGGCCGCACGCGCCGACGTGCGTTGCCGTCTGTCATGGCCGGTCGTGAAGGCTCACGGGCCGGTCGCCGTGACGACGCGCACTCTTGACCGGCTCCGTGATGAGTCGTCGGCCCATCGCGCACGGCCCCTCAGCGCGCGCCGGAGCCTCCTGTTCCGCCCATCCGAGCGGCCCGCCCGAACGGGCGCCCGGCTCCTCAGCGCGGGCCGGCGCCTCCTGCTCCACCCACCCGAGCGATCGCCCCAACCGTGTGGGCGTCCGGCCCCTCGGTCCGGCCGGTAGTCGATCTCCCCACAGCCTCACCGTCGCGGCGGTCAACGCAGCGCGGCCGAGTCCGTGACGCGGGGGTGCCGTCCGGGGGTTGTGGATCATGTTGTGGCGGGTGCCTTGCAAGATCGTAATGCATCCGCGGGGGGCTGCGCACGCGATCTTCGGAATGGGTTTCGGCCCTGGTCTGGGCGGGGTTTCGGACATTGGTGGGTGGCTGGAATGCGATCATCGTTGCGTTTCGCGACACCGTCGCGGGCCGACGCGCGAACCGGGAAGTGAGGGCGATTTGATCAGCACAATGTGATTTTACGATCACGCAGAGTGATGAAGTGGATTTTGTGAGCAGAGAAACGGCGCTTGACGTTGCTTAGGGGGCGATGACCAGCTAGTTTCCCTTCCCGTCCGAGTACATCGACAGAAATTCGAGGTGACCCGGCGTGGCTCTTCCTCCACTGACCCCCGAGCAGCGCGCCGCAGCCCTGGAGAAGGCTGCCAAGGCCCGTAAAGAGCGTGCCGAGGTCAAGAACCGGCTCAAGCATGGCGCGGTTTCTCTGGCTGAGGTGCTCAAGGATGGGCAGACCGACGACGTCATCGGCAAGATGAAGGTGTCGGCTCTGTTGGAATCGCTCCCCGGCGTCGGCAAGGTCCGCGCCAAGCAGCTCATGGAGCGGCTTGCCATCGCCGAGTCCCGCCGCGTGCGGGGTCTCGGCGCGAACCAGAGGGCCTCCCTCGAGCGCGAGTTCGGTGGCAACGAGAGCTAATCTCTGTTCCACAAGAAAGCGCAGGTTCAACGGGGGGTAGGAAAGTGACCGACAGGTCCTGGTCCGGCGAAGTCAGTGCCTACGAGGCATTCGGGCCCGGCGCGGAGGTCGGATTCTTGCCCTTGAGCGAACGGCGGCTGACGGTCCTTTCAGGGCCGTCGGGCGTCGGCAAGTCCACGGTCGTCGCCGAGCTCCGGCGGGCACACCCCGCGGTGTGGCTGTCGGTCTCGGTGACAACCAGGAGGCCCCGTCCCGGTGAGGTGAACGGGGTCCACTACTACTTCGTCGACGGCGAGGAGTTCGACCGGCTCGTGACGGCCGGGGAACTGCTCGAGTGGGCGGAGTTCGCGGGAAACCGCTACGGCACGCCGCGCGAGCCGGTGCTGAAGAAGCTCGCCGACGGGGTCCCCACCCTGCTCGAGATCGACCTCGAAGGCGCCAGGCAGGTGCGCAGGAGCATGCCCGAGGCCCTGCTGGTGTTCCTGGCCCCGCCCACCTGGGAGGAGCTGGAGAAGCGGCTGCGTGGCCGCGGCACCGAGCCCGAGGACGTCATCGCGCGCCGCCTGGAGGCGGGGCGGGTCGAGATGGCCGCGGAGCAGGAGTTCGACTTGACACTCGTGAACACAAGCGTCCAAGACGTGTGCCGCCGGCTGATAGCCTTGATGACTGACCCTCAGGGGGTCACGACAACCACCAACCGAGAGGTCTGACAATCGTGGCAGGCACCACCCCGGCCGCGGAGGGCATCACCAACCCGCCGATCGACGCGCTGCTCGACATCGTCGACAGCAAATACTCCCTGGTGATCATGGGTGCCAAGCGCGCCCGCCAGATCAACGCTTACTACTCCCAGCTCGGCGAGGGCCTGCTGGAGTACGTCGGCCCGCTGGTCGAGACGCACGCGCAGGAGAAGCCGCTGTCCATCGCGCTGCGCGAGGTCTCCGAGGGCCTGCTCAACGCCGAGCCCATCGAAGGCGCGGTCTGACGCCTTCGATGAAGGTCGTCCTGGGCGTCAGCGGCGGCATCGCCGCGTACAAGGCTTGCGAGCTGCTGCGCCTGTTCACCGAGTCCGGACACGAGGTGCGGGTCGTGCCGACCCGCGAGGCGCTGAAGTTCGTGGGCGCGCCCACCTGGGCCGCCCTGTCCGGCAACCCCGTGTCCGCCGAGGTCTGGGACGACGTTCACGAGGTGCCCCACGTGCGGATCGGCAAGCAGGCCGATCTCGTCGTGGTGGCGCCCACGACCGCTGACGTGCTCGCCAGGGCGGCCCACGGGCTGGCCGGCGACCTGCTCACCAACACGCTGCTGACGGCCACCTGCCCGGTCGTGTTCGCGCCCGCGATGCACACCGAGATGTGGCAGCACCCCGCCACCCGCGCCAACGTCGCGACGCTGCGCGAGCGGGGCGCCGTCGTGATCGACCCCGCCGTCGGGCGCCTCACCGGCGCCGACACCGGCCCTGGGCGCCTGCCCGACCCCGCGGAGATCTTCGAGGTCTGCCTGCGGGTGCTGCGCGGCCGGCCCCGCGACCTGGCCGGGCGCAAGGTCGTCGTCTCCGCGGGAGGCACGCGGGAGGCGATCGACCCGGTCCGCTACCTCGGCAACCGCTCCTCGGGGCGGCAGGGCTACGCGCTGGCGCGCACGGCTGTCGCCCGGGGCGCCGAGGTGACGCTGGTGGCGGCCAACGTCACGCTGCCCGACCCCGCCGGGGCCAAGGTGGTGCGCGTGGAGTCGGCGTCCGAGCTGCGCGATGCGGTGCTCGCCGCCGCGGCCGACGCCGACGTGGTGGTCATGGCCGCCGCGGTGGCCGACTTCCGGCCCGCCACGCGGCACGAGGCGAAGATCAAGAAGACGGACGGCGAGCCGGAGCCGATCTTCCTGGCCAAGAATCCCGACATCCTCGCCGAACTCGGCACCATCCGCCGCGAGGCCCGCGCCGCACGGACGCGTGCCGGAGGCACGAAGCCGCCCCTCCCGGCCGCCACGGTCCCGGATCCCGCCGCTGCCGGGCCGGACCTTGCTGGTGCCGCCACCGGGCCGGAACCCGCCGCTGTCGGGCCGGAGCCTGCCGGTGCCACCACTGGGCCGGAGTCTGCCGCTGCTGCGCCGGAGCTTGCCGTCGCCGGGCCCGAGTCGGGTGATTTCGTGGCGCGCCCAGAGCGTGGGGCGTACCCCGAGGTGATCGTCGGGTTCGCGGCCGAGACGCACGACGTGCTCGCCAACGGCCAGGCCAAGCTTGCCCGCAAGGGGTGCGACCTGCTGGTCGTCAACCAGGTGGGGGAGGGGCTGGCGTTCGGCACGACCGACAACGCGGCCACCGTGCTGGTGGCGGGCGGGGATCCGGTGGAGGTGCCGTTCGGGCCCAAGGAGGCCCTCGCGGACGTCGTGTGGGACCTCGTGGCGGCCCGCCTCCCCTAGCGTGGCCCTGGCCTTCCGGGACGTACGTATCCGGTGCTCATACCCGGCGTTGGACCGTTCGAATCGTGCAAGAGCGATTACCTGATCACCTATTGCCCACCCCTGTACGCCTGCGGATACTTGGGGCGAAGGGGGACGGAATGCCGGTGGGTTCTGCTGTCAGAGACCGTTGTAGAACATTGCTCGGCGACCAGGGAGAGATCCGCTACGTCTTTCCGGCGGTGTCGGCGGGACCGGGCGGGACGGGGAATTTCCTGGTCGTGGTCACCGCTTCCGCCATCTCGGTGCTGGCCACCAGGACGCTCAGGAGCGATCGGCCGGTCGCGGTGTTCGCGGAGTTCCCGCGACACACCAGGCTCGGCCCCATCCTTCCTGGACCGATCATCGAGCTGGACTCCATGATGTTCGAGTTCGATGAGGAGTACGCCGCGGTGGTGGCGGCCGCCGACGCGGAGGTCTTCGCGCCGGAGACCCTGCCGCCCGACCCCTTGCCCGAGCTGTGACGGAAACCGGATCGCGAGCGGTTTCGCGCCCTGGCGCCGGGTGGGGCTAGACTTCGGCGAGGCCCAGGCATGCCCATGCGTCCCGGGCCTTAAATCCGTCAGCAGCCGCTGCATGAGGAGCCACTGAGTTGTCACGTCGCCTGTTCACCTCCGAGTCGGTCACCGAGGGCCACCCGGACAAGATCGCTGACCAGATCAGTGACGCGATTCTCGACGCCATGCTCAAGGACGACCCCAAGAGCCGGGTCGCGGTCGAGACGCTGATCACTACCGGCCAGGTCCATGTCGCAGGCGAGGTCACCACCGAGACCTACGTCGACATCCCGGCCCTCATCCGGGAGAAGATCCTCGAGATCGGCTACGACGCCTCTCACAAGGGCTTCGACGGCGCTTCGTGTGGCGTGTCGGTGTCCATCGGCGCCCAGTCCCCCGACATCGCCCAGGGCGTCAACGACGCCTACGAGAGCCGGGTCGACCAGGCCGAGGACGAGCTGGACCGCCAGGGCGCGGGCGACCAGGGCCTCATGTTCGGCTTCGCCTGCCGCGAGACCCCCGAGCTCATGCCGCTGCCGATCACCCTGGCCCACCGGCTGGCTCAGCGGTTGTCGGAGGTGCGCAAGAGCGGCACGGTGCCCTACCTCCGTCCCGACGGCAAGACGCAGGTGACGATCGAGTACGACGGCGACACGCCCGTCCGCCTCGACACCGTGGTGGTCTCCACGCAGCACGCGGCGGAGATCGACCTGCAGGAGATGCTGACGCCGGACATCAAGGAGCACGTGGTCGACCCCGTGCTGGCCACCCTCGACGACCTCGACACCGAGGGCTACCGCCTGCTGGTCAACCCGACCGGCCGCTTCGAGATCGGCGGCCCCATGGGCGACGCCGGCCTGACCGGCCGCAAGATCATCATCGACACCTACGGCGGCATGGCCCGCCACGGTGGCGGGGCCTTCTCCGGCAAGGACCCGTCCAAGGTCGACCGCTCGGCGGCCTACGCCATGCGCTGGGTGGCCAAGAACGTCGTCGCCGCCGGCCTGGCCGACCGGTGCGAGGTCCAGGTCGCGTACGCGATCGGCAAGGCGCAGCCGGTGGGTCTGTTCGTGGAGTGCTTCGGCACCGAGAAGCTGCCGGTCGAGAAGATCCAGGAGGCCGTCCTCCAGGTCTTCGACCTGCGTCCGGCCGCCATCATCCGCGACCTCGACCTGCTGCGCCCGATCTACTCGGAGACCGCCGCCTACGGCCACTTCGGCCGTGAGGGCTTCTCCTGGGAGTCCACGGACCGCGCCGAGGCCCTGCGCACCGCCGCCGGCCTCTGACCCACGCCGTCCGACCTCAACAGGCGCCGCCTTGCTGTGCGGCGCCTCTGGGCGTGTCTGGCGCGCCCCGGAGTCGGCGCTGCTCCGGGAGACGGCCCTCGCGGCCTTGAGGCCCGGGGGCGTGCTCGCCGCTGCCGCTCGGCCATCGGACCGCCCAGACGCGAGGCACCGCCCAGACCCAAGGCGGCGGATCACCGGGCGCGGGCGGGGTGTCCCGGGGTGGGGCATCCAGGCGTCCCGGGCCCGGCCCACCGGGCTCGACCACGCGGGCGTTCGCTGGGCTTGACCACGCGGGCATTCGCCGGAGGCTTGAACGCGCGGGCCTTCGCCGGGGGCTCCGCTACGCGGGTGCTCGCTGGGCTTGACTGCGCGGGCATTCGCTGGCGGCTTGACTGCGCTCACCGGAGGCTCGACTGCGCAGGCGCTCATCGGGCTTGACCGTGCGCGCAGTCCCGGGGGCTCCACCACGCGGCCGCTCGCCGGGGGCTCGACTGCGCGGGCGCTCATCGGGCTTGACGGTGCGCGCGTTCGCCGGGGGCTTGGCCGCGCGGGCGCTTGCCGGGTCGCCGAGGTGGCGCTGGAGGTGCTCGTCGGGCGCATCGCCGCCGGGCAAGGTCGAGGAACTGGGCGAACGCGGTCTGCCGGCGTGCCCGGAACCGCTTGGCGCGGGTGGCCTCCGCAACGGTCCGCTCTCGCTCGGTCACGGCGGACGGTCTGGTAGACGTTAGGCGTGACCGAACCCGACGACGCCCTTCTGCCGCTCGACGCCGTGCGGCCCCCAGCGTCGTCGAAGGACACCAAAGGGGCCCCCGCGCCCGCCCCCGAGCGCCCCGTGGCGAGGGTCGTGGTGGACAGCCCGCTGCCGCACCTCGACCGCCCCTTCGACTACCTGGTGCCCGACTCCATGCACGAGACGGCCGAGCCGGGCGTGCGGGTGCGGGTGCGGTTCGCGGGCAAGCTGATCGACGGGTTCCTGCTGGAACGGGCCGACGAGAGCGATCACGACGGCAGGCTCATGCCGCTCGAACGCGTGGTGTCCCCCGAGCGCGTGCTCACCCCCGAGATCGCCGGGCTGGCCAGGGCGGTCGCCGACCGGTACGCGGGCACCCTGACCGACGTGCTCCGCCTGGCCGTCCCGCCCCGCCACGCCAAGGCCGAGGCGGAGGAGCCGGCCAAGCAGGACCTGCCGCCCACGGAGCCGTCCCGGACCGCAAGCGCATGGGACGCGTACCCGACCGGCCCGTCCTTCCTCGGTGCGCTGCGCGACGGGCGCGCGCCCCGGGCCGTGTGGTCCGCCCTGCCGGGCGCCAGGGGATGGGCGGGGGCG
This sequence comes from Nonomuraea jabiensis, assembly GCF_014204795.1. Classification (GTDB taxonomy): domain Bacteria; phylum Actinomycetota; class Actinomycetes; order Streptosporangiales; family Streptosporangiaceae; genus Nonomuraea; species Nonomuraea jabiensis. Next base: position 7,000,055 of record NZ_JACHMB010000001.1, read on the forward strand.
ACGGCCGAGGCCGTCCGGGCGACGCTGGACGGTGGCAGGGGAGCGGTCGTCGTGGTGCCCGACGGAAAGGACGTGGCGCTGGCCGACGGCGAGTTCGCCCGGGTGCTGGGGCCGGACAGGCACGTCGCGCTCACCGCCGACCTCGGCCCGGCCGAGCGCTACCGACGGTGGCTGAAGGTGCTGAGAGGCCAGGTACGGGCCGTCGTCGGCACCCGGGCCGCCATGTTCGCCCCCGTCGCCGATCTCGGCCTGGTGGCCATCTGGGACGACGGTGACGACCTCCACGCCGAGCGCCTGGCGCCGTATCCGCACGCCCGCGAGGTGCTCGGCCTGCGCGCCCACAGGACCGGCGCCGCGATGCTCATCGGCGGATACGCGCGCACCGCCGAGGCGACCCAGCTCGTCGCCTCCGGCTGGGCCAGGCCGATCGTGGCCGCCCGCACGATGATCAGGGGTCTGGCCCCCCGGGTGCGCCCCGCGGGGGAGGACGCCGAGCTGGCCAAGGACCAGGCGGCCCGCCAGGCCAGGCTGCCCAGCCTCGCCTGGCGGGTACTGCGCCACGGCCTGGAGAGCGGGCCCGTGCTGGTGCAGGTGCCCAGACGCGGCTACCTGCCCGCCCTGGCCTGCCGGCACTGCCGTACTCCCGCCCGTTGCTCCCTGCCCCCCACGCGGAGGGCGGCGCTGCCGCCCGACGCGGACGGCGGCACGGCCTTCCAGATGCCGGAGGCGCCGGCGGAGGCCGGTCACCTGTGCCACGGGCCGCTCGCCCTGCGGGGCGGCCACGCGGCCCCCTACTGCCGCTGGTGCGGCCGGGTGGACGCCGACTGGCGCTGCGCGTCCTGCGGCAGCCCCAGGCTGCGCGCCGTGGTCACCGGCGCCAGGCGCACCGCGGAGGAGCTCGGCAGGGCCTTCCCCTCCGTGCAGGTGCGCACCTCGGGCCGCGACGGCGTCCTGGCCACCGTCCCCGCCGCCCGCGCGCTGGTCGTCGCCACCCCGGGCGCCGAGCCCGTGGCGGAGGGCGGCTACGCGGCGGCCGTGCTGCTCGACGGCTGGGCGCTCCTGGGCAGGGCCGACCTGAGGGCGGGCGAGGAGGCGGTGCGCAGGTGGATGAACGCCGCCGCCCTGCTCCGCCCCGGCGCCGAGCTGGTGGTGCTCGCCGACGCCGCGCTGCCCGCCGTCCAGGCCCTGCTGAGGTGGGACCCCGTCACCCACGCCGAGCGCGAGCTGGGCGACCGCGCCGAGCTGGGCTTCCCGCCTGCGGTGCGGATGGCCACGCTCACCGGCGTGGCGAGCGCGGTCAGGCAGATGCTCGACGAGGTACGCCTGCCGCCCGACGCCGAGGTGCTCGGCCCCGTACCCGTGGACGAGGCCGGCCAGGAACGCGCCATGATCCGGGTACGGAGGTCCGGCGGGGCCGCCCTGGCGGCCGCGCTCAAAGGGGCCAGTGGGGTGCGTGCGGCGCGTAAGACGCCCGATGTCGTGAAGGTGAGTGTCGACCCGCTCGACCTGATTTAGACCATTTCCCCGATTCGCTCATCTGGAGGCCAGCCGTTAGCGTGCCCATGTGTCGATCGAATGGGTGAACCAGGCCATCGACGACCTGCGCGCTTGGGGGCGCGCGCGGGAAGTCGAGGTGGACGCGGACGAGGTCCGCCTGCTCTGCGACTACGCCAGCGACTACCTCAACGTCAACGAACTGGGCGACTTCAGCCCGGAGACCTTCGACGAGCTGCTGCTGTCCATCTACCCGCGCAAGGTCATCGCCCCGCCGGAGAGCGCTCCGGAGACCGTCGCCGCCGCCCGCACCCTCGTCGACTACCTCAGCGACGCGGGCGCGGTGCCGGAGCCGACGGCGGTGCTCATGCGCGGCAGGCTCGACGACATCGCGCCGCGTCTGGCCGAGGCCCTCGCCGACCCGGCGAACTTCGGCATGGCCAAGAGCCTGTTCAGCTCCATCGGCCCCGAGTCGCTGGAGCAGGCGATCGCCATCCCCTCCGGCGAGGTGCCCGACCTGGGCGAGGCGCCCTGCGACTGCCCCGGGTGCACGCCGCTGCCCGCCGTCCGGCTGGCTGCCCGGGAGGACCTCCTCGCGGCGCTGGAGAGCGTGCCCATGCTGGCCGAGGACCCGCTGCCCGACACCGGCGACCCGCTGGAGGGCTGGGCGGCGCGGGTCGCCGACCTGGTCGAGCGGGACGAGGGACACTACGACCTGTTCGACATGCTCTACCGGCTCCAGGTGCGGGTGCCCCTCACCGTGATCGGCGACTACCTCGACGAGATCGCCGAGGACGGCGAGGCCGACCTGGCCGGCACGCTCGACCGGCTGTCGTGGTGCGGCATGATCCAGGTCACGGACGACAGCGCGGAGCTCACCCCGCTGGCCGTCTGGGGGCTGCGCGAGCACTACCTGTCGCTCGGCCTCGACGCGCCCGAGGCCCCCGACCTGGCCGAGGCCGACGCGCTCGGGCTCATCGAAGGGCTGCTCGAAGGCGTGCCCGCCGAGCTCGCCGAGCAGGACATCAGCCGCTGGCTGAGCGGCCGGGCCCCCGGCGAGGCCGCCGCCGAGCTGCTGGCCGCCGCCTCCGGCGCGCCCGCCGTGGCCCGCGGCATCGCGATCACCATCGTCGACCGGCTGGGCGCCGAGGCCGAGCCCCACGTCCGCGACTTCCTCGACGACCAGGAGCTGCGCCCGCACGTCATCCACTGGCTGGCCGCCAGAAGGCTGCCCGCGCCGCAGCTCACCCAGGAGGAGCTGCTCTGGGTCAGCGTCGACATGCTGGCACTCGCGATGCCCGCGGCCGAGGAGGATCCCGAGATCTTCGCCGAGAACATGGCGGCCTCGGGCCCGCCCGCCCATATGATCGAGGAGATGTGGCGGGTCGACCACCCCGACGTCGTGGATGTCCTGGAGCTGCTGGGACGCTCCATCCCCGACGGCACGGTCGCGAAGGCGGCACGCAAGGCGGCCTTCAAAGCCCGGTCCCGCGCCATCCGTTGAGTACGCCCATGTGACTCCTGTGCAGTAAGTTTCGTGGGTGGCAAACAACGTCTTCGACCTCGCCGAGCTGCGCAAGCTGATCGATGAGCAGGCCGCCGTGCCCCCACGGCCTCCTGAGGAGACTCCCGTGGAGCACGAAGCGCTGACGTTCCCGCCGGTCCTGCTCGCGCCCGAGGCCGAGCTGGCCGCGGCGGTGCCCGGGGTGCCGCTCGTCGCCGACGCCATCAGGCTCACCACGTGGACGGGCACCCGCCAGGTCACCCCGGCGGGGCACCTGAGCGAGGCGGACGCCGAGGCCGCGGCCCGGGAGCTCGGCCTGTCCGCCGCCCGGCTGCGCCTGGTCTGGATCGTCGCCGTCAACACCGGGCTGCTGCAGATCCTCGGCGGCCGCGCCGCGCGGGGGCCGCTGTCGATGCAGCTCACGGTGGAGGCCACGCTGGAGTTCTGGGACGGCGTGGTCATGGACGTGCTCGACCGCGCCGACGAGGGCCTGACGGGCTCCGCCGTGGTCGACGGCCACCTGGCCGAGATGCTCGCCACGATCTACTCCGTGCGCTCCGGCGTCGCGACCGCCAACCTCGCCAGGGGCATCCTCCAGTCCCACGAGGTCGCCTGCGCGCCCGGCGCGGCCGAGATGCGCCGGCTGGCCGCCGCGCTGCCCGCGGAGCTGCTGGAGGCGCTGTCGCTGCTGACGTACTGCGGGCTCGTCGAGCAGACCGCGGCCGGGCGCACCGCGCTCACCCCGCTCGGCGTCTGGGCCATCCGCCGCGACCTGCTGCGCGAGGGCCACGACGCGCCGACGACGGCCGAGGTCGAGGTGTTCGCCGACCTGTCGGCGGCCGAGCTGGTGGCGGCGCTGGTCAAGGGTTCGGCCACGCAGAGCGCCGTCGCCGGGTGGCTGGAGCGCCGCGATCCGGAGTCCGCGGCCCGCGACCTGATCGAGATCGCCGCGTCCGGTACGGCGGGGCAGCGCGGCGCGGTCGGCGCCATCCTCGAGGAGCTGGGCCCGGAGGCCGAGGGGCCCGTCAGGGAGGCGCTCGGCCATCCGCTGATGCGCCGCTACGCCGCCTCCTGGCTGCACATCCGTGACCTCGAGGCGCCCACGCTCAGCCCCGAGGACCACACCTGGATCGCGGTCGACTCCCTGGCGGCCCTCATGCACCTGTCGGGTCCGGCCGCGGGCCGGCTCGACACGCCCGAGCCGGGCGAGGACCTGATCAAGCTGGTCGGCGAGATGACCGCGGTGGACCACCCCGACACGATCGCCGTGCTCGACATGCTCGCCTCCGCCCACGACGACCAGGCCGTGGTCAAGGCGGCGCGCAAGGCGGCGATGAAGGCGCGCTCCCTGGAGAGCACTAAACTGGGCTGATCCACAGACGAGAAACGGAGTGACCCCCTTGGCGATCCAGTCGATCCGGCTGTTCGGAGACCCGGTGCTGCGCACCCCGGCGGCCCCGGTCGTCGACTTCGACAAGGAGCTCCGCAAGCTGGTCAAAGACCTCACCGACACGATGATGGACGCGCCGGGCGCCGGCCTGGCGGCCCCGCAGATCGGGGTCGGGCTGCGGGTGTTCACCTACTACGTGGACGAGCAGCTCGGCCACCTGATCAACCCCGACCTCGACCTGTCCGCCGAGCTGGACGAGGAGGGCGAGGAGGGCTGCCTGTCCTTCCCCGGCCTGTCCTACCCGACGCCGCGCGCCATCCGCGCCGTCGCCAAGGGCTTCAACATGCACGGCGAGCCGGTCACGCTGGAGGGCACCGACCTGATGGCCCGCTGCTTCCAGCACGAGACCGACCACCTCGACGGCATCCTGTTCATCGACCGCATGGACCCCAAGCAGCGCAAGCTGGCCATGAAGGCCGTGCGCGAGGCCGAGTGGAGCGGCCTGTCCGCCCCTGTGATCAAGGTCTCGCCGCACGCCACCGGCGGAAGGGCGCTCTGAGAGCATGCGTCTGGTCTTCGCGGGCACGCCGGAGACGGCGCTGCCGTCGCTGCGCACCCTGATCGACTCGCCGCGCCACGAGGTCGTCGCGGTCGTCACCCGCCCCGACGCCCAGTCCGGGCGCGGGCGCAAGGTCCACCCCTCGCCGGTGGCCGAGCTCGCGGAGGAGGCGGGCATCGAGGTGCTCCGCCCGGCCAAGGCCGGCGACCCGGAGTTCCTCGACCGGCTGCGCGCGCTGGAGCCCGACTGCTGCCCGGTGGTCGCGTACGGGGCCCTGCTGCCGCAGTCGGCGCTGGACATCCCCCGGCACGGGTGGATCAACCTGCACTTCTCGATCCTGCCCGCCTGGCGCGGGGCCGCTCCCGTGCAGCACTCGATCCTGCACGGCGACGAGATCGGCGGGGCCACGACGTTCCAGATCGTCAAGGAGCTGGACGCCGGCCCCGTCTACGGCGTGGTGACCGAGGCGATCCGCACCGACGACACGAGCGGATCGCTGCTGGAGCGGCTGTCGGTGTCGGGGGCGGAGCTGCTGGCCGCCACCCTCGACGGCGTCGAGGACGGCACCCTGGAGGCCCGGCCGCAGCCCGCCGACGGCGTGACCATCGCTCCCAAGATCACTGTGGTCGACGCCCGGATCGACTGGACCAAGCCCGCCATGCACGTCGACCGCCGGATCCGGGCCTGCACCCCGGCTCCCGGGGCGTGGAGCGAGTTCCGGGGGCAGCGGGTGAAGGTGGGGCCCGTGCGGATCGTGCCCGGCGAGCGGCTGCCCGCGGGCGAGATCGCCGTCTCCAAGGCCAGGGTGCTGGTCGGGACGGCCACCGACGCGGTGGAGCTGGGTGAGGTGCAGCCGCAGGGCAAGCGGGTCATGGGGGCCGTGGAGTGGGCCCGCGGGGTTCGCCCAGAGGGCAAAGAGATCTTCAAGTGACCCGGGGGGCCGGCGCGCGGCGTGAGGGAAAGTCTGAGGGGATGAGGACGAGGGGGGACCAGGGCGGCGGGGGCGGCGGGAGCCGTACGCGCAGGCCGCCGAGGCCGACGCGCGACCACGCCCGCAACGCGGCCTTCGACGTCGTGCGCGCGGTAGACGAGCGCGACGCGTACGCCAACCTGCTGCTGCCACGGCTCCTGCGCGATCGCGGGATCAAGGGGCGCGACGCCGCGCTGGCGACCGAGCTCGCCTACGGGACGCTGCGCGGGCTCGGCACCTACGACGCCGTCATCGAGATGTGCAGCGACCGCGTGCCCGACCCGGACGTGCGCGACGCGCTGCGGCTGGGCGCGCACCAGCTGCTGCGCATGCGCGTCCCGCCGCACGCGGCCGTCGGCACCACCGTCGATCTCGTACGCCTGCGCATCGGCGCGGGAGCGGCCAAGTTCGTCAACGCGGTGCTCCGCAAGATCGGCTCCAGGACGCTCGAGGAGTGGGTGCCCATCATCGCGCCCGACCCGGCCGACGACCCGGTCGGCCATCTGGCGATCGCCTACGGCCACCCCCGCTGGATCGTCTCCGCCTTCCGCGACGCGCTCGGCGGGCCCGACGAGATGCCCGACCTGCTCGACGCCGACAACGCCCGCCCCCTGGTGACGCTGGTGGCGCGGCCGGGGCGCAGCTCGGTGGAGGAGCTCGAGGCCGTGGGCGCCCTCCCCGCCCGTTATTCGCCGTACGCGGCCTATCTGCGCGAGGGCGATCCCGGCCAGATCGAGGCGGTGGCCGAGACCCGCGCCGCCGTCCAGGACGAGGCCAGCCAGCTGGTGGCGCTCGCGCTGACCCGCGTTCCCCTGGAGGGGGACGGGGACGAGCTGTGGCTCGACATGTGCGCGGGCCCCGGCGGCAAGGCGGGCCTGCTCGACGCCATCGCCACCCACGGCGACCTCGCGGGGCTGAGCGAGGAGGCCGGCGAACGCGCCCCGGCCCCCGGCCCGGTGGCCTTCCCCGGGGGCGCGCGGCTGGTGGCGGCCGACGTGCAGCAGCATCGGGCGCGGCTGGTCTGGCAGACGACCAGGGACGCGGCCGTGCTCACGGCGGACGGCCTCGAGCCCGCGTGGCGGCCCGGGGTGTTCGACCGGGTGATGCTCGACGCCCCCTGCACCGGTCTGGGGGCGCTGCGGCGGCGGCCCGAGGCGCGCTGGCGGCGGGATCCGCACGGGATCGCCGAGCTGGGCAAGCTGCAGCGGCGGCTGCTCGGCACCGCGCTGGACGCCGTACGTCCCGGCGGCGTCGTCGCGTACGTCACGTGCTCCCCGCACCTGGCCGAGACCCGGGTCGTGGTCGGGGACGTGGTGGCGCGCCGGAGCGACGTCGAGCAGCTCGACGCCCGCGCCTACCTGCCCGAGGCCGACGGCCTGGGCGACGGCCCGCACGCCCAGTTCTGGCCGCACCGGCACGGCACCGACGCCATGTTCCTGGCCCTGCTCCGCAAGCGTCCCCAGGCGTGATCCGATCGGCCCGCCGGACTGGTGGGAGCCGGGCGCGGGCCGTTCACTAGACTTGGCGCCATCATGGCCGTACAGATCTCGCCCAGCATCCTCGCCGCCGACTTCGCCCGGCTCGCCGACGAGGCCGCCGCCGTGCCCAATGCCGACTGGCTGCACGTCGACGTCATGGACTACCACTTCGTGCCCAACCTCACCATCGGGTTGCCCGTGGTCGAGGCGTTGCGCAAGGCGACCTCGACGCCGCTCGACTGCCACCTCATGATCGACGACCCCGACCGCTGGGCGCCGCAGTACGCGGAGGCGGGGGCGGGCAGCGTGACCATCCACGCCGAGGCGGCCAAAGGCCCGATCAGGACGCTGCGCGAGATCCGCTCGCTCGGCGCCAGGGCCGGTCTCGCGCTCAACCCGGCCACGCCCGTCGAGCCGTACGAAGACCTGCTGACCGAGGTCGACATGCTGCTGCTGATGACCGTGGAGCCGGGCTTCGGCGGGCAGAAGTTCCTCGACGGGGTGCTGCCCAAGGTCCGGCGGGCGCGGCAGCTGATCGAGCGGCACGGCGGGCGGGTCTGGCTGCAGGTCGACGGGGGAGTCGACGCGGGCACGATCGAGCGGTGCGCGGAGGCGGGCGCCGACGTGTTCGTGGCGGGCAGCGCCGTCTACGGCGCCTCCGACCCGGGTGCCGCCGTTGACGCGCTCCGGGCCGCCGCCAGCCTCAAAAGCGCATGAATCACCCATCGCCTGGGTAACCATTCACTTATGGGCGACCATGGGATCTTCGGGCCCCGCTCGGTGACGTGGCGGGTGATGGGCGAGCCGATCCTGCTGGTGGGCGGCATCCGGGCGCTGCTGATGCAGGGCCTGCATCCTCGCGCGATGCGCGGCGTGCTGCAGAACTCCTCGCTCATGGATCCCCATGAGGCCTGGTCGCGGTTCGTGCGGACCACCGAGTTCGTACGCGTGCGCACGTACGGGACCGACGCCGAGGTCGAACGGGCAGGACGGCGCGTGCGCAAGATCCACGCCAGCCTGACCGCCTACGACCCCGACACCGGCACCACCTTCCACCTGGACGAGCCGGACGCCCTGCGCTGGGTCCACGTCGGCGAGGTCGACTCCTACCTGTCGGTCGCCCGGCGGGCCGGGGTGCGGCTGACGGACGCCGAGGCCGACGCGTTCGTCGCGGAGTGGCGGCGGGCGGCCGAGGTGGTGGGGCTGAAGGCGGAGGAGGTTCCGGGGTCGGTGGCCGAGCTGCGCGACTACATCGACGCCGCGCGGCCGGGGCTGCGGTTCGTCCCCGAGGCGGCCCACCCGCTGCGCCTGTCGCTGAACGCCCCGCTCCCGCGCAGGCTGACCCCCCTCAGGCCCGCGCTGCCCGCGCTGACGCTGCTGTCGTTCGCGACGCTGCCGCGCTGGGCCAGACGGCTGTACGGGCTGCCCGCCACGCCGGTCGGCGACCTGTGGGCCACGGCGACGCTGCGCACCCTGCAGACCGGGATCGGGCTGGTCCCGGGGGACGTCCTGTACAGCCCCGCCGCCCGGCGGGCGCGCCGGCTCATGGCCGCTTGACCTAGCGCTTGGTCAAATTCGCGGGGGCGGTCGCGTACGGCATTTCGGGCATGGCACACTGGTAGCCAAGAGAGCTAGCGTGCTCCGGGGTCGGTGTAATTCCGAACCGGCGGTAAAAGTCCGCGACCCGGCCGATGCCATCGGCCGGTTGACCCGGTGAAATTCCGGGACCGACGGTTAAAGTCCGGATGGGAGGAAGCGCGCGAGGTGTCCGGTGTCCCAGCCGGGCGCCTGCCCTGATGCACACCAGGATCAGGGCCGAAATCCCCCGGGGCCCGCCGTGGCTTGGAGCTACTGGCGAGTAGGAGTACCCCGGGGTGGAGATTCCCGCGCAGGACGCCGCGCACATGGCGCGCGCCGTCGAACTGGCCGGGCACGGACACGGCACCACCAGCCCCAACCCCGTCGTGGGCTGCGTCGTGCTCGACGCCGAGGGCCGGGTGGCGGGCGAGGGCTTCCACGCGTACGCGGGCGGGCCGCACGCCGAGGTCGTGGCGCTGGCGCAGGCGGGGGAGCGGGCGCGGGGCGGGACCGCGTACGTGACCCTTGAGCCCTGCGACCACACCGGCCGGACGGGGCCGTGCAGCCTGGCGCTGCTGGCGGCGGGGGTCGCGCGGGTGGTGATCGCGGTGCCGGACCCCAACCCCAAGGCGGCCGGCGGCGCGGCGCGGCTGCGGGCGCACGGGATCTCGGTGACGTCCGGGGTGCTGGGCGCCGAGGCGGAGCGGGTCAACGAGGAGTGGCTGACGTACGCGCGGCTCGGGCGTTCGCACGTGACCTGGAAGTTCGCGGCCACGCTCGACGGGCGGTCGGCGGCCGAGGACGGGACCAGCCAGTGGATCACCTCTGCGGCGGCCAGGGCGGACGTGCATCGGCTGCGGGCCGCCGCGGACGCGATCGTCGCCGGCATCGGCACGGTCCTCGCCGACAACCCCCACCTCACGGCCCGCCCCGGCCCCACAAGCGACATCGCCTCGGCGGGTCCCGCGTCGGTCGGTCCTGCGTCGGCGGGTCCTGCGTCGGCCGGTCCCGCTTTGGCGGGGCCTGCGTCGTCGCCGCCCGTTACCGGTGCCGAGCCCGTCGGCGCGGCCTCGTCCGCTGTGGTGGCGCGTCCCGCTGGGGGTGCCGCCGGTGGTGCGGAGGGGCGTCAGGGCGCCGGCACGGAGCGGAGAGCGGGAGGCGATGCGGGCCCTGGCGACGGTGCGACCGCTCCCGGCGATGGTGGCCAGGGCGGCGAGGTGGCGGGCGCGGGTGTCCGCCGCGGCTCGGAGGCGCGCGTCGGCTGGGTGACCCCCGCACCGGCGGCGCGGCCCGGCGAAGGGGTGGGCGACAGGAGCGCGGACGGCAGTGGCGTGGGTCGGTCGGGTGTGGGTGATGGGCGGGGAGTGGGTGGGTGGCGGCCGTTGCGGGTCGTGGTTGACACGCGGGGCAGGACGCCGCAGGACGCCCGGGTGCTCGACGACAGCGCCCCCACGCTCGTCGCCATAGCCGAGGACACCGGCACCGGGCTCAAGGCCGACCTCCTCCGCCTCCCCCGCCACGGCCGCGGCCTCGATCTCGAAGCCCTCCTCAGAGAGCTGGCCGCCCGCGAGGTGGTCAGCGTGTTCCTGGAGGGCGGTCCCACGCTGGCCGGGGAGTTCCTCCGGCGGGGCCTGGTGGACCGCGTGGTCGCGTACCTGGCCCCCGCGTTGCTCGGCTCCGGGCGGGCCGCGCTCGGCGCGGCCGGGGTGGGGACGATCGGCGAGATGCATCGCCTGACTTTTGACGAAATTTCCCCCATAGGGCCGGATGTGCGGTTGATCGCCCGGCCCGCCACTCAACCAGGCAGGGAGCAGTGATGTTCACCGGAATCATTGAGGAAAAGGGCGAAGTGGTGGCCATCGACCAGGCGGGCGGCGGGGCCGTGCTGTCGGTGCGCGGCCCGGTCGTCACCTCCGACGCCAAGCACGGCGACTCGATCGCGGTCAACGGCGTGTGCCTCACCGTCGTCGAGGTCGAGGACGACGTGTTCACCGTGGACGTGATGAGGGAGTCGCTCGACCGCAGCTCCCTCGGCGGGCTCGCGCAGGGCTCCCCCGTGAACCTGGAGCGCGCCGTACGCGCCGATCAGCGCCTCGGCGGCCACATCGTGCAGGGCCACGTGGACGGCACCGCCGTGCTGCTGTCCAGGGAACCCGGCGAGAGCTGGGACGACGTGCGGTTCTCGCTCCCCGGGGCACTGAGCCCGTACGTGGCGGAGAAGGGCTCGATCGCGATCGACGGAATCAGCCTGACGGTGACCACGGTTGACGACGACAGCTTCGGTGTGAGCCTCATCCCCACCACGCTCAAGCTCACGACCATGGGCGAGCGCCAGGTGGGCGACATCGTGAACATCGAGGTCGACGTGATCGCGAAGTATGTGGAAAGGCTGGTGGTCAGGCAGTGAACTGGGCCGACGCCGGATTCGATGTATTCGGCACTCATGTGCTCTGGACGGACCTGATCGGCAACATCGCCGCCCTGTCGACGGTCCTGCTCGCCATGCGCAAGTCGATGTGGACCTGGCCGGTGCAGTTCGCCGGTTCGGTGCTGCTGTTCGTCGCCTCGATCAACGCGCACATCACCGGGAACGCGCTCAAGCAGGCCCTGTTCGCGGGCCTGGCGGTCTACGGCTGGTGGGCGTGGCGGCGCGGCACGCAGGACGGCAGGCAGCTGCGCGTCCGCCCCGCCGCGTGGTGGGAGCGGTCGCTGCTGATCGGCGTGATGCTGCTGGGCACGGCCCTGGTAGGCGTGCTGTTCTTCGTCACCGGCCTGTCGTGGGGCGCGCACGTGCCGCTGCCGAAGGGCGCCTTCCTGGTGGCCGCCGACGCCTACATCTTCGTCGGCAGCGCGATGGCCACCTGGGCGCAGGGCAGGGCGCTGGTGGACTTCTGGATCGTGTGGGTGGCCGTCGACCTGGTGGGCGTGCCGCTGGCGTTCAGCTCGGGGCTGGTGGTCTCCGGGTGGGTGTACGGGATCTTCTTCGTGCTGGTGGTGATCGGGTTCGTGAAGTGGCTGCGTGAATACCGGGCGGCCGAGGTCGACGTGGCGGTGGCGCGATGAGCGACATCAAGCTGGACCCCATCGAGCGGGCCATCGACGACATCCGCAACGGCCGGCCCGTCGTCGTGGTCGACGACGAGAGCAGGGAGAACGAGGGCGACCTCATCTTCGCCGCGGCCAAGGCCACGGCCGACCTGTGCACGTTCACGATCAGGCACACCAGCGGGATGATCTGCGTGGCCATGGAGGGCAAGGAGCTCGACCGGCTCGGGCTGCCCCTCATGGTGGTGCACAACAAGGAGCGCATGCGCACGGCGTACACGATCACCGTGGACGCCCGCGACGGCGTCACCACGGGCATCTCCGCGGCCGACCGGGCCCGGACCATCCGCACGCTCGCCGACTCCGCCACCGAGCCCAACGAGCTGGTGCGCCCCGGGCACATCTTCCCGCTGCGCTACCGCGAGGGCGGCGTGCTGGCCAGGCGCGGCCACACCGAGGCGGCGGTGGACCTGGCCCGGCTCGCCGGGCTGTCGGCCGCGGGCGCGCTGGCCGAGGTGGTCAACGACGACGGCACCATGGCCAGGCTGCCCGAGCTGCGCCGCTTCGCCGACGAGTACGACCTGGCGCTGGTCTCCATCGAGCAGCTCGTCGACTACCGCCGCCGGGCGGAGAGCATGGTCACGCGGGTGGCCGAGACGCGGCTGCCGAACGCGTACGGGATGTGGCGGGTCTACGGCTACGCCAGCGCGCTCGACGGCGGCGAGCACGTCGCGCTCGTCTTCGGTGACCTGTCCGACGGCGAGAACATCCTGGTCCGGGCCCACTCCGAGTGCCTGACCGGCGACGTGTTCGGCTCGCTGCGCTGTGACTGCGGGGTGCAGCTCGCCAACGCCATGTCGGCCATCGCCCAGGAGGGCCGCGGCGTGATCGTCTACCTGCGTGGCCACGAGGGCCGGGGCATCGGCCTGCTGGCCAAGCTCAAGGCGTACAACCTGCAGGACAACGGCAGCGACACCGTCGACGCCAACGTGGAGCTGGGGCTGCCGGTGGACGCGCGGGAGTTCTCCAACGCGGGGCAGATCCTGGCCGACCTCGGCGTCAGGTCGGTGCGGCTGCTCACCAACAACCCGGCCAAGCTCAAGGGCATGGACGGGTACGGCATCAAGGTCCTCGGCCGCGAGTCCCTGCCCGTGGCCATGAACCCGCACAACGAGCGTTACCTCACGGCCAAGCGCGACCGCCTCGGCCATCACATCTCGGAGGCATCGTGAGCGAGCGTAGCGAGCGACCAATCAGACACAGCTGGGTGCCGCTCATGCGGCCGACGGAGGAGGCCGCATGAGCGGGGAAGGCAGGCCGGGTGTCGCGGCGCCCGACGCCTCGGGGCTGAGCGTGGGGGTGGTGGCGGCCAGCTGGCACGCCAAGATCACCGATCAGCTGGTGGCGCGGGCCCTGCAGGCCTGCGACGACAGCGGCGCCACGGCGACCGTGGTGCGGGTGCCGGGCTCGCTGGAGATCCCGGTGGTCGCCCAGGCGCTGGCCCGCCGCTGCGACGCGGTGGTGGCGCTGGGCGCGGTCATCAAGGGCGAGACCGCCCATTTCGACTACGTCTGCGACTCGGTGACCACGGGCCTGACCCGGATCTCGCTGGACGAGGAGACGCCCGTCGGCAACGGCGTCCTCACCTGCGAGACCCTGGACCAGGCCCTCGACCGGTCGGGCCTGCCGGGCAGCAAGGAGGACAAGGGATACGAGTCGGCCATCGCCGCGCTCGAGACCGCCCTCCTCCTGCGGGACCTCCACTAGCCTGCGGTAGGTTTCCTTCGTGCCCGAGCCGATCACTCCACCGCCCCTGCCCGTCACCTGGCGTCCCCGCAAACCGCGGATCGTCGCCTACAGCTCCGCCGCCGTGATCGTGCTCGGGTCGGTGATCATGGCTGTCTTCATCGCCGAGCCGTTCAAGCTGCCCGACCGGCTGGCGATCGTGGCGTTCGGGTGCGCGGTGGCGTTCGTGCTGCACCTGCTGGGGCGGGTGCGGGTGGAGGCGGACGACGAGGGGGTCACCATCGTCAACGCCGCCCGCACCCATCGCTACTCGTGGCCGGAGATCCTGGAGGTCACGCTGCTGGTGGGCGACCCGTGGCCGAAGATCGACACCTCCGACGGGCACACCATCGGGGCCATGGGCATCCAGGGCTCGGAGAAGGCCCGCGCCGCCCGGGCCACCGCCGAGCTGGAGGCCCTGGTCCGGGAGCGTGGCGAGGCCCGCGAGAAGTAGCCGCCGGCGAGTGAATGTCGCCGGACCGGGTGTCGACGTAGCCTGAAGGAGTGCTGCGGCGGACAATCAGGGCAATGGACATCGAGTCGCCTGCCAAGCTCATCGAGCTCCTCGACCGGCACGCCTACCTGGCCGACGAAGGGCTGGCCACGGCGGCCTTCCTGGCGCTGCGGATGGGCCGGCCGCTCTTCCTCGAAGGAGAGGCGGGGGTCGGCAAGACCGAGCTCGCCAAGACGCTGGCGACGCTGCTCAAGGCGCCGCTCATCAGGCTCCAGTGCTACGAGGGGCTGGACGCCGCCCAGGCCCTGTACGACTGGGACTTCGCGCGCCAGCTGCTCCACCTGAAAGCCGCGGAGGCCGCGGGCGTCACCGACGTGGGCCGGCTGGAGGGGGAGATCTACGACCGGCGGTTCCTGATCGCGCGGCCCCTGCTCAAGGCCATCAAGACGCAGCCGAGCGTGCTGCTCGTGGACGAGATCGACCGCGCCGACGACGAGTTCGAGGCGTTCCTGCTCGAAGTGCTCTCCGACTTCACGATCTCCATCCCCGAGCTCGGCACCGTCAAGGCCACCACGCCACCGGTGGTCGTGGTCACCTCCAACAGGACCCGCGAGGTGCACGACGCGCTCAAGCGGCGCTGCCTCTACCACTGGCTCGAACACCCCAGCTTCGACCGCGAGGTCGCCATCCTGCTGCGCCGGCTGCCCGACTGCACCGAGACGCTGGCCGTGCAGGTGGCGCGGGCGGCCGAGCGGCTGCGGCAGGCGGACCTGGTCAAACCGCCGGGCGTGGCCGAGACGCTCGACTGGACCGAGGCGCTGCTGACGCTGGGGGCCAAGGAGCTCGATCCCGCCCTGGCCGCGGCCACCCTGGGGGCGGCCCTGAAATACCGGGAGGACGTCTCGAACGTGCTCGGCAACGGGCTGCTGCCCCATGGATGAGCTGGTCGCCACGGTGACCGCGTTCGCCAGGACGCTGCGGGCGGCCGGGGTCGCCGCCGATCACGAGCGGACGCAGAACCTGCTGAGGGCGCTCGACCACCTCGACGTGGCCGACTCCGGCGAGGTCTACTGGGCCGGGCGGCTCACGCTCTGCGCCACGCCCGACGACCTGCCCCGCTACGACCGGTGCTTCGCCGCGTACTTCGGCGGACAGCGGGCGGGCGTCGCCCGTACGAGCACGACCAGCGTCACCAGGCACCTGGCGGCCGAGACGCACGGCGGGGCGGACGGCGGCGACGAGGAGACGGCGGCGCCCGCGACGGCGAGCCGGGCCGAGGTGCTGCGGCACCGCGACGTGGCCAGGCTGACCGAGGCCGAGCGGGCCGAGGTGCACCGGATGCTGGCCATGCTGAGGTGCGGCCGCGAGCCGCGGCGCTCGCGCCGCTACGAGGGCGCCCACCGGGGCGTGCTCGACCCGCGCCGCACCATCCGCGACGCGCTCAGGAAGGGCGACGTCGCCCGGCTCCGGCACAAGAGGCACACCACCCGGCCGCGTACCGTCGTCCTGTTCGTGGACGTCAGCGGCTCGATGGCCCCGTACGCCGAGACCCTGCTGCGCTTCGCCCAGGCGCTGGTCAGGAGCGAGCCCCGGGCCACCAGGGTCTACTCGGTCGGCACCAGGCTCACCCCCATCACCGCCGAGCTGCGCCACCGCGACCCCGGCACCGCCCTGAACGAGGTCTCCAAGGCCATCCCCGACTGGAGCGGCGGGACCCGGCTGGGCGACGAGCTCAAGGAGTACCTGTCCCGCTACAGCGCGCGCGGGGCGATCGCCGTGATCGCGTCGGACGGGTGGGAGCGCGGCGACCCCGCTCTGCTGGGGGCGCAGATGGCCCGGCTGGCCAGGCAGGCGCACCGGGTGATCTGGGTCAACCCGCACAAGGGGTACGAGGACTACCAGCCTCTCACGGGCGGCATGCGGGCCGCCCTGCCGTACGTGGACGACCTGGTGGCCGGGCACAGCCTGGCCGCCTACGAACGACTCAGCGAAAGGCTGGCCCATGCGTGACGTGCTGCCGGAGATCATGAGGTGGTGGAGGTCGGGGCTCAAGTTCGGGCTGGCGACGGTGGTGAGCACGTTCAGCAGCGCGCCCAGGCCGCCGGGCGCGGCCATGGCGGTGCGCGGCGACGAGGTGGTCGGCAGCGTGTCCGGCGGGTGCGTCGAGGGCGCGGTGTTCGAGCTGGCCGCCGAGGTCGACGAGGCCGTCCTGCAGCGGTACGGCGTGAGCGACGATGACGCGTTCGCGGTCGGGCTCACCTGCGGCGGCATCATCGACATCCTCGTGGAGCCGATCTCGATCGAGACCTTCCCCGAGCTGGGGGAGATCGCGATGTCTGTGGACGCGCACGAGCCGGTGGCCGTCGCCACCATCGTCTCCGGCCCCGGGCGGGTCGGCGCCCGCCGGGTGATCTGGCCGGACCGCTCGTCCGGCACGCTCGGGCTCGACCGGCTCGACGAGGCCGTGGACGACGACGCCCGCGGCATGCTCGCCCAGGGCCTGACCGGCATCAGGCACTACGGCGGCGAGGGGGAGCGGCGCCTTGACGACCTGGCGGTGTTCGTGCAGTCGTTCGCGCCGCCGCCGCGCATGCTGGTGTTCGGGGCGATCGACTTCGCGGCGGCGGTGGCCAGGGTGGGCAAGTTCCTCGGCTACCACGTCACGGTCTGTGACGCCCGCCCGATCTTCGCCACCGCCAAGCGCTTCCCCGACGCCGACGAGGTCGTGGTCAAGTGGCCCCACGACTACCTGTCCTCCGTCCAGGTGGACGAGCGCACGGTGATCTGCGTGCTCACCCACGACCCCAAGTTCGACGTGCCGCTGCTGGAGGTGGCCCTGCGCACCGGGGCCGGGTACGTGGGCGCCATGGGCTCGCGCCGCACCCATGAGGACCGCCTCGCCCGGCTGCGCGAGGCCGGGCTCACCGACGCCGAGCTGGCCGGGCTGCGCTCGCCCATCGGGCTCGATCTCGGCGCGCGCACCCCCGAGGAGACGGCCGTGTCGATCGCCGCCGAGCTGATCCAGCTCCGCTGGGGCGGCTCGGGCCGCCCGCTGTCCAGCACCGAGGGTCGCATCCACCACGAGACCCCGCACGAGGGTTCATGAAGAGCGCGAAGGTGGCCGGGCTGCTGCTGGCCGCGGGGGAGGGCGCCCGGCTGGGCACGCCCAAGGCGCTGGTCGAGTACGCGGGCGAGCGCCTGGTCGACCGCGGCGTGCGGCTGCTGGAGGAGGGCGGCTGCCACCCCGTCGTGGTCGTGCTCGGCGCGGCCACCGTGCAGGTGCGCGGCGCGGTGACCGTGCGCAACCCGGACTGGGCCTCGGGCATGGGCTCGTCCCTGCGGGTCGGGCTCGCCGCGCTGCCGCAGGAGGCCGGGTCCGTGGTGATCGCGCTGGTCGACCAGCCGTTCATCGGCCCCGGCGCGGTACGGGCGCTGATCGCCTCGGGCGCCGGGCTGGCGGTCGCCACCTACGAGGGCAGGCGCAGGAACCCGGTCCTGATCGCCCGCGAGCACTTCGCCGAGGTGGCGGAGCTGGCCGTGGGGGACGTGGGGGCGCGGCCGTTCATGAAGGCGCACCCCGAACTGGTCACCGAGGTGCCGTGCGACGAGCACGGGGACCCGGCCGACATCGACACGCCCCAGGACCTGCGGCTGCTGGAGCCCCACCTAGAGGCGCAGTGAGGCGATGGCGGCGCGGTGGTCGCTGCCGGTCGCGGGGGCGACGCCCGCCTTGGTCGCCGTCATGCCCTTGAACAGGATGTGGTCGGGCCGGGTGATCGGGAACTCGGACGGCCAGGTGAACCCGAACCCGTCGCCCGCCACGGTCTGCGCGTCGCTCAGCGGCGGGGTCAGCCCCCGCATGCCCCGGTCGGTGGTGGCGGTGTTGAGGTCGCCGAGCAGCAGGATGCGCTTGCTCGGGTCGGCGTCGATGAGCTTGCGCGCGTGCGCGAGGGACTCGTCGCGCGAGGCGGTCTCCCCGGGGCGGGCCGAGGCCAGGTGCATGACGTAGACGGTCACCTTGCCCTTGGGGGTGGCGACCACCGCCCGCAGCGCCCGCGGCCAGCCCAGGCCGACGTCGAGCGGCTTGGTCTCGCTGATCGGGTAGCGGCTCCACAGGCCGACCGTGCTGACCGGATAGTGGTACTTGAACATCTTGTTGAGCTGCTTGGCCGCGGGCCCGCCGCTGGTCAGCTCCTGGGCGGCCAGCAGGTCGAGGTCCTTGGCGATGATGCGGACGGCCTCGCCCGAGGCGTTGTTGGTCACGCCCACGTTGACCGTGCCGACGGCCAGGTCGCTCGGGCCGCCCGGCGGGGTGCGCAGCAGCGTGGAGCCGAACATCGCGGCCCACACCACCCCGGGCACCAGCGCCGCGATCGCGGCCGTCCCGGAACGTGCCAGCGCGGCGGCCAGGAGCAGCAGCGGGACGGTCCACCCCAGCCAGGGCAGCAGGCTCTCCATCACCGGCGTGAACCCGCCGAGCGCAGGAATCAGCCGGTGTCCGGCCATGGCCACGGCGACCACGGCGGACACGATGACGACCAGCCGACTCAGCACCTGATCCAGGCTAGTGGCTCCCTGCCCGCCACGCCGACGCGATAGCCTGTCCGCGTCGCAACGGAATATCATTCGGTTTCATCGGGAGCCCGGCATGCGCATCGGTATGGCACTCAACTACTCGGGCGGCTTCAAGGAGACGGTGGCCGAGCTGGCGGACTACGAGAAGGCCGGGCTCGACATCGTGTTCGTCGCCGAGGCCTACAGCTTCGACGCCGTCAGCCAGATGGGGTACATCGCGGCCAGGACCGAACGGCTGGAGATCGCCTCCGGCATCCTGCCGATCTACTCCCGCACGCCGGCGCTGCTGGCCATGACGGCCGCGGGCCTGGACTACGTCTCCGACGGGCGCTTCACGCTCGGCCTCGGCGCGTCGGGGCCGCAGGTGATCGAGGGCTTCCACGGGGTGCCGTACACGGCGCCGCTGGGGCGTACCAGGGAGGTCATCGAGATCTGCCGCCAGGTGTGGCGGCGCGAGCGCCTGGTGCACGAGGGCAAGCACTACACGCTGCCGCTCCCGCCCGAGCGGGGCACGGGCCTGGGCAAGCCGCTGAAGCTCATCAACCACCCGGTACGGCCCCGCATCCCGATCGTGATCGCCGCCATCGGGCCCAAGAACGTCGAGCTCGCCGCCGAGCTGGCCGAGGGCTGGGAGCCGATCTTCTACGTGCCCGAGAAGGCCGCCGACGTGTGGGGCCCGTCGCTGGCCGCGGGCAAGGCGAAACGCGACCCCGAGCTGGGCGAGCTGGACGTGATCGCGCAGGCGGCCCTGGCGGTCGGCGACGACGTGGCCGGGCTGCTGGAGTTCGGGCGGCCGACGGCGGCCCTGTACATCGGCGGCATGGGCGCCAAGGGCCGCAACTTCTACAACGACCTGGCCAGGCGCTATGGCTACGAGAAGGAGGCCGAGCAGATCCAGGACCTCTACCTGGAGGGCAAGAAGGACGAGGCGGCCGCCCTGGTGCCCGGCGAGCTGCTGGAGAGCATGTCGCTGATCGGCAGCGAGGGGTTCGTGCGCGACCGCGTCCAGGCGATGAAGGAGTCCGGGGTGACCACGCTGAACGTGGCGCCGCTCGGCAGGACGCACGAGGAGCGGGTGCGGTTGATTGAGATGATTAAGGACCTTGTGGGGTGAGTCACACCTTTTAGGGAATACGCCCGTTTTCACGGGTGTTGTGGGAGCTCGTGAGGTTCACCCTGGTGTTCGTGTGGCTCGTCGAGCGGCTGCACATCGATCTGTGCCGGTTGCGCGGATCGCTCTGTCGCTGACCGCTCCGCCTCGATCCCCCAATCCTCACCTGGCATGCCCGCCCGCGTGGCGGTCCGGCATGCCCTTCCTCGGGAGCTTCCCCCACCCATGAAGAGATTCTCCTTCTCCCTGCAACTGCTGGCCGGTCTCGCGGCCGGCGTCGCGCTGGGCTTCGTCGCCAAGATCTGGGACGTGGCCTGGCTGGCCGAGACGCTGACCCGGATCGGGCAGATCTTCGTCCAGTTGCTCAAGCTCGCCGTGCCGCCCCTGGTCTTCACCGCCGTGCTGGTGAGCGTGGCCAACCTGCGCAACGTCAACGGCGCCGCCAGGCTCGCGTCCAAGACGCTGCTGTGGTTCCTCGTCACCGCGTTCGTCTCGGTGGCGCTGGCGATCGGGCTCGGCCTGCTCATCAACCCCGGCCAGGGCGTCACCCTCGACACCGCCGCCGCCAAGGCCGTGGACCTCGAGGGCGCGGGCACCTGGCTCGACTTCGTCACCGGCATCGTGCCCACCAACATCGTCACCGCCTTCACCGAGGTGAAGGTCCTCCAGATCGTCTTCCTGGGTGTCGTGCTCGGCGCGGCGGCCCTGGCGGTCGGCGAGAAGGCCGAGCCGTTCCTGAACCTCGGCCGCTCCGTCCTGGAGCTGGTCCAGAAGGCGCTGTGGTGGGTCCTGCGCCTGGCCCCCATCGGCACCGCGGGCCTGATCGGCAAGGCCGTCTCCACGTACGGGTGGGACCTGCTGGCGCCGCTGGCCAAGTTCAGCGCCGGGGTGTACATCGGCTGCTTCATCGTGCTGCTGGCCGTCTACCCGACGGTGCTGGCCGTGTGGGGCAAGGTCAACCCCGTCCAGTTCTTCCGCAACGCGTGGCCCGCGATCGAGCTGGCCTTCGTCTCCCGCTCGTCCGTCGGCACGCTGCCGCTGACGCAGCGGGTCACCGTCGAGCGCAACGGCGTGGACCGCGACTACGCCTCCTTCGCGGTGCCGTTCGGCGCCACCACCAAGATGGACGGGTGCGCCTCGGTCTACCCGGCGCTGGCCGCGATCTTCGTCGCCCAGGTGTTCGGGGTGCCCCTCGGGTTCGGCGACTACCTGCTGATCGCGTTCGTGTCGGTGGTCGGCTCGGCCGCCACGGCGGGCCTGACCGGCGCGACCGTCATGCTGACGCTCACGCTCAGCACGCTGGGGCTGCCCCTTGAGGGCGTCGGCCTGCTGCTGGCCATCGACCCGATCCTCGACATGATCCGCACCGCCACGAACGTCGCGGGGCAGCTCGTCGTCCCCGTCCTGGTGGCGCGCTCCGAGGGCCGCCTGGACGAGGCCGTCTTCAACGCGGCGCCGCAGCCGCTGGACGCCGCCGCGCCGGTGGGGCGCGTGCCGCAGCCCGCGGCGGCCTGACCTCGCCGCCGGGCGGCCCGTCGCGTACGAGCGGCGGGCCGCCCGGCGCGATGATGGGGCGGCAGGGTCCGCGGGGCCCTATGGTGGTCGGAAATCCTGATGTTCGAGTAATTGGCGGGGATATGTCCGACGCGACGCCGTCCGTGGTCGCTGACCGGTATCGGCTTGACGAGCGCATCAGCAGCGGGCCGATGGGTGAGGTGTGGCGAGGGTACGACACGCGGGCCGACTGGGTCGTGGCCGTGAAGGTGCTCGGCGCCCGGGTGGCCGGGGGCGCGACCCGGGAGGTGCTCAGGCAGCACGCCCAGGCCGTGGCCCGGGTCATCCATCCGAACGTGGCCATGGTGCTGGACGTCGGCGACCATGACGGGGCGCCGTTCCTGGTGATGGAGTTCCTCACCGGCCCCAGCCTGGGCGAGGAGCTGGCCACGCGCGGCCCCCTGCCGATCGTCGAGGTGTGCGACCTCGTCGGGCAGGCCGCGGCCGGGCTCGACGCCGCGCACCGGGCCGGGGTCGTGCACGGGCACGTCGCCCCGCACAGCTTCCGGCTGGCCGGGAGCGGGGTGCTCAAGGTCGTCGGGTTCGGGATGGACGACCGGGTGCCGGCGGACCCGCGGTACGTGGCGCCCGAGCGGGCGGCCGGGCAGGAGGCCGCGGCCGCCGGGGACCTGTACGCGCTGGGGTGCGTCTGCTACGAGCTCCTGTGCGGCCGGCCGCCCTTCGGCGACGAGGCGCAGGACGGCTCCGGCGGCGTTTCGGGGCGGGGGGTGCCCGCTCCGCCGAGCGTGTCGCGGGCCGAGGTGCCGGCCGAGCTGGACCGGCTCGTGCTGGCCATGATCGCCGAGGATCCCGCGCAGCGGCCCGGCAGCGGTGAGGCGATCCGGCGGGCGCTGGCCGCCATCGCGCGGCCGCGCGCCAACCCGGCCGCACCGCCCGCCGCCGCACCGCCCGCCGCACCGCCCGCCGCCGCGCCGCCCGCCGCCGCGCCACCCGTGCCGCCCGGGCCCGGGCAGGCTGCCCCCGTGCAGCCACTCCCTGGGGCGGCCATGCCCGTGACGGGCGTTTCCCTCCGAGACGGCGGCGTGCCGCCCGGCGGGCCGGGTGGCACGTCCGGGGCCGGGACGTCCGGGGTCGGGACGTCCGGGGCCGGGACATTCGGGGGTGGGACGGCCAGGGGCGACGGGGCGACCGAGGTCTTCCAGGTCCCCGGGCACGGCGGGCCTCCGAGGGCCGGCGACACCGCCATCTACCAGGCCGGCGACCTCGAGCCCGCCCCCGGGCCGAACCGCAAGCTCATCCTCCAGCTCGGCGCCGCCGTGGTGGTCATCGCGGTGGTGACCGTCGTCATGGTGATGTGGGCGGGCGCGCGGAAGGAGGAGCCGCTGACCGCCTCCACGCCGACCGCAGAACCGACCGCAGAACCGACCGCCGACCCGACCATCCTGCCGAGCGTGGCCACCCTCCCCACCGAGGAGTCCACGCCCGACTCGACGCCCGGCCTGGTCAACACCCTGGGCCCGACCTCGCTGCGGGAGACGGTCCAGCCCAAGGCCACCCTGGGCGAGGCGATCCCGCCGGGCGGCTGGGGCAAGTGGCTGTCGGAGTTCGACAAGGCGCTGATGGCCCAGCAGGCCATGGGCACGATCGACCCCAAGGTCGCGGACAAGGCGCGTGACAAGATCAGGAAGGCGGCCAGGAAGTTCGCGGAGGGCCGCATCGACGCGGGGATCGACCAGGTCGCCGGCGTCTACCACGACCTGAGGCGGGCGCAGGAGAAGGGCGGCATGGGCGCCGGGCCGGCGGCGCAGGTCCTGGACGACTGGCGGCTGCCCGACGACTAGGAGCTCCAGGCGAGTCCGGCCGGGTGGCGGGTGATAGTGACGCCAGGGGCGGAACACGTACATTGGCGCCATGAGCGTCGACTACGTGGCACGCCGGGCGCGCCTCGCCGCGTTGCTGCCCGCCCGTGAGGTGCCCGCCCTGCTCGTCACCTCTCCCGTGAACGTGCGCTACCTCACCGGGCTGGTCAGCTCCAACGCCGCCGTCCTGGTCAGGGCCGACGGCACGGCGCTGCTGGCGACCGACAACCGCTACATCGAGGTGGCCCGCACGCTGGACGTGCCGTCGGTCGAGGCGTACGACGTGGAGAGCGCGCTGGTGGAGCCGGGGGCCGGGATCGAGGCGGCGTGGATGAGCGTGGCCACGTACCGGCGCCTGGGCGAGGGGCTGGTGCCGCTGGAGCCGGTGGTGGAGCTGCTGCGGGCGGTCAAGGACGACGGCGAGCTGGAGCTCCTCCGTACGGCCTGCGAGATCACCGACCAGGCGTTTGCCGATATTTCAGGGAAAATCGTCCCGGGGATCACCGAGCGCGACCTCGCCCGCCTCCTCGACAACCGCATGACCGAGCTGGGCGCCGACAAGCCCGCGTTCGACACGATCGTGGCCGCCGGCGAGAACGGCGCGATCCCGCACCACGCCCCCTCCGGCAGGCGGCTGCGTACCGGCGACCTGGTCACCGTCGACTTCGGCGCCCGCTACCAGGGCTACCACGCCGACATGACCAGGACGGTCTGCCTGGGCCCGCCGACGGACTGGCAGCGGGAGATCTACGACCTGGTCGCCGAGGCGCAGCGGGCCGGCAGGCACGCGCTCGCGCCGGGCGCGGGGGCCAGGGAGGTGGACGCGGCGGCCCGTACCGTCATCGAGGACGCGGGGTACGGGAGCCGCTTCCGGCACGGCCTGGGACACGGAGTCGGTCTGGAGATCCACGAGGAGCCGTTCCTCGGTCCTTCGCGGACCGGTAGACTAGAGGATCGAGTTCCGATCACCGTCGAGCCCGGGGTCTATCTCCCGGGCCGGGGCGGGGTTCGCATCGAGGACACCCTGGTGACACGTGAGGGCGGGCCGGAACTTTTCACGAAGACGACCAAGGAGCTGCTCGTCCTTTAGAGCGGCCGCACGCGGGAGAAGAACGAGTGGCGACGACCAACGACCTCAAGAACGGCATGGTGCTGAAGCTCGAGGGCGGTGAGCTCTGGGCCGTGGTCGAGTTCCAGCACGTCAAGCCGGGCAAGGGCGGCGCGTTCGTGCGCACCAAGCTCAAGAACGTCCTCTCCGGAAAGGTCGTCGACAAGACCTTCAACGCCGGCGTGAAGGTCGACGTGGCCAACGTCGACAAGCGCGAGATGCAGTACTCGTACAAGGACGGCGAGGACTTCGTGTTCATGGACACCGAGACCTACGACATGGTCACCGTGCCCAGCGGCACCGTCGGCACCGCCGCCAACTACATGCTGGAGAACACTCTGGCCACGGTCGCGTTCAACGAGGGCTCGGCCCTCTACGTCGACCTGCCCGCCGCGGTCGAGCTGACCATCGCCAACACCGAGCCCGGCCTGCAGGGCGACCGCTCCACGGGCGGCACCAAGCCCGCCACGCTGGAGACCGGCGCCGAGATCAAGGTGCCGCTGTTCATCACCACCGGCGAGAAGGTCAAGGTCGACACCCGCAGCGGCGAATACCTCGGCCGGGCCTGAGGTGTCGGCACGCGGCAAAGCACGCCGGCGGGCGCTTGACATCCTCTTCGAGGCCGAGCTGCGCGACGAGGATCCGCTGAAGATCCTCGCCGAACGCGTGGAGCGGCAGGAGCCCCCGGTGAACGAATACACCTCGACCATCGTCGAGGGCGTCGCCAGGCATCACGCGCGCATCGACGAGCTGATCACCACCTACGCCGAGGGCTGGACCCTCGACCGGATGCCCGCCGTCGACCGCAACCTGCTGCGCGGGGGCACGTACGAGCTGCTCTGGATGCCCGGCGTGCCCGAGGGCGTCGTGATCAGCGAGTGGGTGCACCTGGCGGGTGAGCTGTCCACCGACGAGTCGCCGCAGTTCGTCAACGGGCTGCTGGCCCGCTTCAAGCAGCTCAAGCCAAGCCTCACCCTTTAGACACCGTCAAAAGTCTGAGTTCGGGGTACGTTCCAACCAAACAAGAGGTACGTTCCACACACACAACACCACGTCTGCCTGCACGGCTCGCCGAGACGAGGGCCGTGCGCCGTCACACGGCCGGGCGCCTTCGCGCAAGCCTGAGCGTGTGGCCAGGGAGCGTGCGGACAAGTGGCGCGTCACCAGCCGCGACGCGCCCCTTTCCGCGTGCCCGGCGGTGCGTATCGTGTGGGCATGGTGACCGAGGACGACGTACGCCGGCTCGCCCTGGCGCTGCCCGAGGCCGTCGAGAAGACCATGTACGGCACGCCCGCCTTCTACGTCCGCGGCAAGTGGTTTGCCCGGGTGCGGGAGGAGGGCGACGTGCTGGTGCTGCCGGTGGGCTCCGAGGAGGAGAAGGCGGGGCTGATCGCGGCCGATCCGGGCGCGTTCTTCACGACGCCGCACTATGACGGGTCCGCCACCGTGCTGGTGCGGTTCGGGGCCGTGGACGCCGAGGAGCTGGGCGAGCTGCTGACGGACGCGTGGCGGCTGCGGGCGCCCGGGCGGCTGGTCGCCGCCTTCGACACCTCACCCCCACCAGATCGGCGGCTACGTGGCCAGGGGCGGCGTACGCGACCCGGAGCGGGTGGTGCCGGTGACGGCGAGCGCGGGGACCGGCGCACGGCGTAGGCTGGGCCCGTCCGGGCAGAAGCGCAGTTCATGATGTGCGCGATCGCGAGGGCCCGGAGCGCGGGCCGGTCGCGAGGGGAGAGGGAGGCGAGCCGACGTTGCGTGCTGAAGGCGTCACGAGGACCCCGGCGGTGCGGACCGCCGTCGTCTGGGACGCGTTGCGGTCCGCGCTGGCCGAACGGACGGCGGCGACCGGCCGGGAGGGGCTCGACATCGTCGATGCCGGGGGCGGCACCGGCGGGTTCGCCGTGCCCCTGGCGGCGCTGGGTCACGCCGTGACCGTCGTGGATCCGAGTCCCGACTCGCTGGCCGCGCTCGAGCGCCGTGCCAAGGAGAAGGGCGTGGGCGTGCGGGCCCTGCAGGGCGACGCCGCCGACCTGGGCGAGCTGCTCAGCCGCGACAGCGCCGACCTGGTGCTCTGCCACAGCGTGCTCGAATACGTGGAAGACCCGATCAGCGCGCTGACCGCCGTCGCGGGCGTGCTGCGCAGGGGCGGCGCGGTGAGCGTGCTGGCCGCCAACCCCGTCGGCAGCGCCATCCACCGGGCGCTCGCGGGCCAGTTCGACGAGGCGCGGGCCGTGCTCGACGACCCGCGGGGCACCTGGGGCGACCGCGACCCCACTCCGAGGCGCTTCGCCGCCGAGACGCTCGCCGAGCTGCTGGCCGCGACCGGGTTCGCCGTCGGCGCCGTCCACGGCGTGCGGGTCTTCGCCGACCTGGTCCCGAGCCGGCTCGTCGACGGCGAGCCCGGCGCGGCCGACGCGCTCGTCGCCCTCGAGCAGGTCGCCGCCACCCATCCCGTGCTGCGGGACATCGCTACGCAGCTGCACGTGCTCGCGCACAGGTCCTGAGGGGCAGGCACTGGGTATAGAACGCGTGTTCGGATAGAATCGGCGGCGTGTCTCGCAAGCAGATCACCGGCATCGGCCCCGCTCCACGTACCGGGGCCGACGACAGCGGCTGCCCGATCCTGCACGTCGACATGGACGCCTTCTTCGCCAGCGTCGAGCTGCTCGAGCGTCCGGAGCTGCGCGGCCGCCCGGTGATCGTGGGCTCGCCCGCCGGGCGCGGCGTCGTGCTCAGCGCCACCTACGAGGCCAGGGCCCACGGGGTGCACTCCGCCATGCCGATGAGCAGGGCGCGCCGGCTCTGCCCGCAGGCCACGATCATCCCGCCCAGCCACGGCAAATACTCCGAGGTCTCCAAGGGCGTCATGGAGATCTTCCACACGATCACCCCGCTGGTCGAGCCCATCGCGTCCGACGAGGCGTTCCTCGACGTCGGGGGCGCCAGGCGCCGGCTCGGCCCGCCCGCCGCCATCGCCGCGATGATCAGGGAGCAGGTCCTCGACCGCTACGGCATCACGTGCTCGGTCGGCGTGGCGAGCAGCAAGTTCGTGGCGAAGCTGGCCAGCAAGCAGTGCAAGCCCGACGGGCTGCTGGTGGTGCCCGCCGACCAGGTGGTCGACTTCCTCCACCCGCTGCCGGTCTCGGCGCTGTGGGGCGTCGGCGAGCGCACCGAGCAGTCCCTCGTACGCCTCGGCATCCGCACGGTCGGCGACCTGGCCAGGGTGCCGCCCGCCACCCTCCAGCGCGAGCTCGGCCAGGCCGTGGGCGGCCATCTGGCGGCCCTGGCCTGGGGCCGTGACGAGCGGGCGGTGAGCTCCCACATGCCCGACAAGAGCATCGGCAACGAGGAGACGTTCGCGGCCGACGTGGACGATCCCGAGGTGATCAAGCGGGAGCTGCTGCGTCTTTCCGAACGGGTGGCCGCCCGGATGCGTAAGGGCGGACACGTGGGAAGGACTGTAAGTGTGAAGCTCCGCCGCGCTGATTTCACGACGATCAACCGCTCCCGCACCCTGCGCGAGGCGACCGACGTGGCCCAGGTGATTTACGCCACAGCCTGCGAGCTGTTCGAGGCGGCCGGCCTCCAGCGCGTGCGGCTGCGCCTGGTCGGGGTCAGGATGGAAAACCTGCGGCCCGCGGGCGAGGCCACCCACCAGCTCGGCCTCGGCGAGCGGGAGACGGGCTGGCGCGAGGCCGAGCAGGCCATGGACAAGGCGATCCGGCGATTCGGTCCCGACGCGGTGCTCCCAGCATCGCTCGTACGTGGCAAGCTTGATGATGTAGAGACATGACGTCGATGTCCGGATTTTCATGGGGCGTCAGTGTCGCGATTTTGGGGGAAGGGGGGCGAGATGGGCCACAATGGAGCCATGACGACACCTCCGGTTTGGTCTGCGTTGGACGTTTGCTTTCGCCTACGTCTACAGCCTCGTATTCTGGGGATAACCGACCGCGAGGTTCGGACACCCCGTGTCGTCCGTTGCCGTCTTCCCCGTCCTGGGGCTGTCCTTGGGAGGCGCCGTGCCGCTCTCTGAGCACGAGCAGCGCTTGCTCGACCAGATCGAGCAGGCCCTCTACGCCGAGGACCCGAAGTGGGCCAACACCGTAAGGATCAGTGACCCGCGCAGCCATTACAAGCGTCGTCTGATCAAGGCCTCCATCGGCTTTGCTCTCGGCGTCGTCATCATGATGGTCGGCGTGGTGATGAGTGGCAGTGCCCTGATCCCTCTCGGCGTCGGCGGTTTCGTGGTCATGCTCGCCGCGTGTCTGTGGGGCCTGTCCAGTTGGAAACGTATGAACGGGTTCGGTGACTCCGCGCCCGCCTCGGGCTCGGCCCCTCCTCCGGGCAAGCAGGCCCGCCGGGCGCGCCGGGGGACGTTCATGGAGCGCATGGAAGAGCGCTGGCGCCGCCGCAACGATGAGCGCTGACCGCTGACCTGCGGAGCCGCCCGGACGCGCGTCCGGGCGGCCCTCGTGTGGGAGGCGGCCCTTCCGGGTCCCGCCATGCGCTCGTCCGCCCACGCAGGTGACGGTGCAACCCTCATGCGCCCGTCCGCTCAGGCGCAACTGGCGGTGTGGCCGTTCCAGCCCCTGAAGACGAAACCGGCCGTCCCCCTCGACGAGGGGGACGGCCGGGCGTGTCAGCCGGTCAGGAGTTCTTCTGGGCCGCCGTCCGCCGCAGCCTGATGTTCTCCAGCAGGTCGAACCCGTCGAGCAGGCGCTCGCCCAGCCCTCGCAGCCGCCGCAGCGTGGACGGCGGCAGCAGCACCGCCCGCAGCCGGCGCCCGCGTGACACCGTGGCCGCCAGCGCCTGGCGGACCTTGCGCAGGTCCTTGCGCATCGGCCCGACCTGCCCCGGATCCCTGGCGAACAGCACCCGCTCCACCGCGGACGCGATGGCCGTGACGGCCGCCGCCGACTCCGCGTCGAACTCGTACTGCTGGGTCAGCCGCCGGGCCAGCGCCCGCGGGGTCTCGCTGAGCTGGCGGGCCATGCCGTAGTCGTACAGCACGTCGTCCAGCTCCGCCCAGGCGGCGGCCACCGACGGCTGGCCGCCCCCCGACTTCGACGAGATCCTGGCGGTCAGGTCGTCGGACGGCTCCGAGATCTTCCAGCCCAGGGCGCGCACGCGCCGGTTCCTGGTGATCAGACGCAGGCCCGCGGGGATCAGCAGCACCAGCAGCAGCGCTCCCGCGCCGATGCCGATCTGGCCGATCAGCGGCATCGAGTCGTCCGTCGGCAGCCCGCCGGTGGCGACCACGCCCTCGCGGTCCAGCTCGCGCGGGTTGCGCCTGGCCTGCGGGTCGACCGGCTCGTCAGCGGACGAACTCGTCGAACCCGGCGTCGGCGTCGACGCCTCCCCGGTGGTCTCGGGCCTGGGCAGGGTGTACTCGGGCACCCGCGCGCTGCCCTGGCCGGCCGAGCCCGAGGGAGTCGGCTCGAACGGCAGCCAGCCCACGCCCTCGAAATACAGCTCGGGCCAGGAGTGGGAGTCGTTCGTGCCGACCTGCCACCGGTCGCCGACCTTGGTGCCGCCGGTGTAGCCGATCGCCACCCGCGACGGGATGCCCACCAACCTGGCCAGCACCGCCATCGACGCGGCGAACTGCTCGCAGTAGCCCGTACGGTCGCGCAGCAGGAAGTCCCGCAGCGCCGAGTTGCTGTGCCCCTGCGTGCGCAGGCTGTAGGTGAAGTCGCCGCCGGTGAAGAACTGCTGCAGCTTCACCGCCGCCTCGTAGTCCGTCTTGGCGTTCTCGGTCAGCTTGGTCGCCAGCTCCCTGATCTCGGGAGGGATGCTCTCCGGCAGCCGCAGGAAGCGGGGATCGACGGTGGGCCGGGTCCCGCTGAGCGAGTCCAGCAGGTCCGGCGTGGGCTCCGGCTCGCTCGTGGTCACGTCGTACTCGAGGCCGGCGGCCTCGTCGAGAGTGGAGAAGACCATGAGCGTGTCCACGTCCGCCCGCCAGTCGCCGTCGATCTGGATCTGTCTCGGCGGGTACGGCAGCGGCAGGAACTTCAGCCTCGCGATCTCGTCACTCACCTGGATGTTCGTGGTGACGGTCTTGACCTTCGGCTCGGCGCCGAGGCCGGGCGGCGCCGGGAGGGGGCCGTTGTCCGTCCGGTTCTGCGGGGTCCCCTTGGGATCCGTCATGCCGAACTGCTGGCCGTCGAACGTGTCCAGCGCGTAGATCCGCAGATAGCGGGCTTTGTCGTCGTTGTTGGCGTAGGTGAGGACCACGCGCCGTTCCGGCAGCTCCAGCTGGCCCCTCAGGCCCGCGACGGGGTTGGGGATGCTGATCGAGTTGCCCCGGCCCGGGCCGCTGCCGCCCACGCCGAACGTGAAGAACGACACCGGCTCCATGGCCGGCAGCAGGGCGGGCACCAGCACCGCCAGCGCGATCGCGGCGAACCCGATGCGCTTGCCCGACAGCCGCAGCCCGCTGGTGTCCGCCGAGGTGCGCGCGTCGGGCCGGGAGGACGTGGCGCGGGTCGTCCGCCGTACCAGCACCGCCCTGCCCCAGTGGCCCACCCGCTCGCGCCCGTCGGCGATCAGCAGGCCGATGAAACCGAGCGCGGCCAGGATGAACGCCGGCCAGCTGATCGGGTCGGGCAGGATCGTCGCCGGCACCGTGGCCAGCGCCAGCAGCGGCAGCCCGGCCAGGGCCGCCCTGCGCAGCCGCGCGGCCAGCAGGTCCACGGCGATCGCGATCAGCGCCACGCCGCCGGCGGTCAGCAGCGTGATGCCCTCGGTCTCCGGCACGGGAGCGGCGAAGCGCTGGATGTCGGCCCAGCCGACCCCCAGCAGCCTGCCCAGCTCCACCAACGACCCGCGGGTCGGCACCACCAGCGCCCACGCCTTGCCGGAGGCGAACGCCGCGGTCAGGTAGACCCACACCGCGAGCAGCGCGATCAGCGGCGCCGCCCACGCGGGCAGCGACAGGCGGCTGCTCACCAGGCCCGCGGCCATCACGGCGAGCACGGCGCCCAGTGACGTCCAGAACCAGGAGCCGCCCTGGAAGAGCGGGTAGAGCAGGAACGCCGCGGCGAACGCGGCCAGGCCGGAGGCGATGGTCAGCCTCATGCCGCACCTCCCGCCGGGTTGAGCGCGTACCTGCCGCGGTTGGCGGCGTTCTGCCAGACGGAGGCGATCGAGGTGCCCGCGGGCAGGCGCACGATGCGCCAGCCGTACCCGGCCAGGACCGTCTGCACGGCCTGGTGGTTCTCGGCGGCCGCGCGGTCCCCGCCGTCCCACGTGCTCACGTCGAGCATCACCGCCACCGCGGTGATGCCGCTGTGCCTGAGCCTGCCCAGCTCTCTCGCCTCCTCCGGGTCGAGGTCGCCGAGCACGGCCACGATCAGCCCGTCGCCCCCGCCCTGGCGCAGGGCCGAGACGCCCATCTCCAGGGAGCGGGCCGGGCTGTGCCGCACCACGGCGAGGGTGTCGAGCAGCGACCAGCTCAGCCCGGTGTCGGTCAGGTGCTCGGCGCCCTGGTCGGTCACCAGCCGCAGGCCGAGGCCCTCGCGGGCGAGGTGCACGCCGATCGAGGCCGCGGCCGAGACCGCCACCTCGAACGACGAGCGCGGGCCCTCGCCGCGGTGCGCGTACCTGCGGGTGTCCAGCAGGAGCGCGCCGCGGCTCTGCCACTGCTGCTCCTCGCGGCGCACCATCAGCTCGCCGCGGCGGGCCGTCGAGCGCCAGTGCACTCGGCGCAGGTCGTCGCCCTGCCGGTATTCGCGCGGCGCCACGTCGTCGTCGCCGGCCGCGGCCACGCTCCTGGTACGGCTGTCGCCGCCGCCCGTCCACTCACCCGACAGCCGTACGTGGGGCAGCGCCGCCACGTGCGGCGTCACCACGAGCGTGTCGCTGATCGTGAACGAGCGGGTCAGCTCGACGAGCCCGAACGGGTCGGCGATGCGGACCGACAGCGGGCCGATCGTGTAACGGCCGCGCAGGTCCGAGCGCACCCGGTAGTCGATCTCCCGCACGCCCCGCGACTCGACCCGGTCCAGCACGAACCGGGGCCGTACGCCCAGCGCATAAGGAACGGTGTCCTCGATGAGCAGCAGGCCGGTCGGCAGCCTGGTGACGTTCTCCAGCCGCAGGGTCACGGTGGCCTCGCCGCCCACCTCCGCCCGCGGCGGGTCGAGGCGCCTGGCGCAGCTCAGCCGGTAGCGCGTGCGCGCCACCACCATGGCCGCCAGCAGCGGCAGCGCCGTCACCAGGACGCCGATCCTGAACAGGTCGTTCTCGCCCAGGATGACGGCCATCAGCAGCGCCGCGATGCCGGAGGCGAGGAACGACCTGCCCCTGGAGGTCAGCGCCCGCAGTCCGGCCCTCACGACGCTCTGGCCTCCGGCACGGGCACGCGCCTGATGAGATCGGTCACCACCTGCTCGGGCAGGCGGCGCTGCCCCTGGGCCTCGACGCTGGGCAGCAGCCGGTGCGCCAGCACGGGGATGGCCAGGTCCTGCAGGTCGTCGGGGATGACGTAGTCGCGACCGGCCAGCGCGGCGTGCGCCCTGGCGGCCCGTACGAGCTGCAGCGTGGACCGGGGCGAGGCGCCCAGCCGCAGGTCGGGGGAGTGGCGGGTGGCCACGACGAGGTCGATGGCGTACTTCTTGACCGCCTGGGAGACGTAGACGCCGCGTACGGCCTCGATGAGGGCGCGCACCTCGGCCGTCGTCGCCACCGGCTCCAGCTTGTCCAGCGGCGAGGTCTGGCCGTGCACGTCGAGCATCTCCAGCTCGGCGTGCGGCTCGGGGTAGCCCATCGCGATGCGCGCGGTGAAACGGTCACGCTGCGCCTCGGGAAGGGGGTAGGTGCCTTCCATCTCGATGGGGTTCTGGGTGGCGATCACCATGAACGGCGTGTCCAGCTGGTACGTCTCGCCGTCCACCGTCACCTGCTGCTCTTCCATGCACTCCAGCAGCGCGGACTGCGTCTTCGGGGAGGCACGGTTGATCTCGTCGCCGACCACGATGTTCGCGAACACCGGGCCGGGCTTGAACTCGAACTCCCGGGTCTGCTGGTTGTACGCGCTGACCCCGGTGATGTCACTGGGCAGCAGGTCCGGGGTGAACTGCACGCGGCGCACCGGACAGTCGATGGAGCGCGCCAGCGCCTTGGCCAGCATGGTCTTGCCGACGCCTGGAACGTCCTCGATCAGGAGGTGGCCCTCCGCGAGCAGGACGGTGAGCATGATGCGGACGGCGTCGCCCTTGCCCTCGATCACCGATTCGATGGCGTTCCGAATCCGATGCGCGGTGGTGACCAGCTCGTCGAGCTGGGGAGGGACATCATGGGTTACTGCCACCGGGCCTCCATGAGAGAAGTGCGACGGCTGCCCGTAGGGTGCCTTTGCGGGAGCCATGCCATTCCTTTTCCATTGTGTGTACGACCCTACGACGCTGTGGGTTCTCGGGCGACATTTGTGGATATTCCAGGGAACCCCGGTGATGTTCCTGTTCTTGTCGCATAGCAGTACGAATCCCGTGACACGGCACCCCCGCCATCGCGCCACTTTCCTCCACCGAGGGCTTCCCGAACGCGCCGAGCCCCTATTTCCACGGTCTTTCAAACCCTCGACACGCCCATGAGGGTTGACCGACCGGTCACCCGGCTCCACCCCGCTCCATCGCTCTGACCTGCGGTAACGCAACGGAAACCGGTGATGAAGACGGTTCGAATCAGTTGACGGTGGGGAGAAGTGGAGTATGGTGGTGCGCAGTGGAGGGCCCGGTGCACCAGCGCTGAGCGCTTCACGAGGCACGGGAGGTGGGTCCGGTGTTCCTCGGCACCCATCAACCGCGTCTGGACGACAAGGGACGGCTGTTCCTGCCGGCTAAGTACCGTGAGGAGCTGGCGGAGGGTCTTGTGATCACCAAAGGCCAGGAGCGATGCCTCTACGTCTTTCCCGTGGAGGAGTTCCAGCGCATTACCGAGGCTCTCAGCACCGCCCCGGTCACCGCCAAGGCGGTGCGTGACTACAGCCGCGTCTTCTTCGCCAGTGCGTCCGACGAGAAGCCAGACAAGCAAGGGCGCATCACGATCCCGCAGAGCCTGCGTCAGTACGCGGGTTTGGAGCGTGACTGCGTCGTCATCGGGGCCAACACCCGGCTGGAGATCTGGGACGCGCAGGCCTGGGACACCTATCTCAGCGCGCAGGAGCAGGCGTTCGCCGATCTGTCGGAGGAGGTGCTGCCAGGGATCTTGTAGTGACCACGGTCGATCCGTCGGTGCTGTCGTTCGGCGAGGTCTCCACCCGCAACCACTGCCCGTCAGCTGATGCACCTTCCCCGGTGTCAGATGACAGGCGTCCACGAAGAGGGTGCGGATGGGGACCTGGCCGGGCGGCGCCGGGTGGGGACTCAGAGGTGGCCGACGATCGATCTATACGCGTCATCCGCGGGCAAGGGCGCGAGAGGGGGGTTGGAGATGCATGACAACGCTGGCACGGGCGGTCACGTTCCGGTGATGCTCGAGCGCGTTCTGGAGCTGCTCGGGCCCGCGCTGACCGGCAGCGAGCCGGTCGTCGTCGACGCCAACCTCGGCCTCGGTGGCCACTCGGAGGCCCTGCTCGCGGCCCATCCTTCACTCCATCTGATCGGGATCGACCGCGACCCTTTCGCGATCGACTTCTCCACTCGCCGGCTGAGCCCGTACGCGGACCGGATCACCCTGGTGCACGCCTCCTCCGGTGACCTGGCCGAGGTGCTCGCCCGCGCGGGGCGCACCACGATCAACGGGGCCCTGTTCGACCTGGGGGTCTCCTCGCCGCAGCTCGACGAGGCGGAGCGCGGGTTCGCCTATTCCTACGACGCGCCGCTCGACATGCGGATGGACACCGACCAGGAGCTGACGGCGGAGCAGGTGGTCAACACCTACTCCGCCGCGGAGCTGACCCGCATCCTGCGCGACTACGGAGAAGAACGATTCGCTCCGCGTGTCGCGGGCCTGATCATCAAGGAACGGGCCAAAGAGGCCATAACCTCGACTAAGCGGCTTGCGGACATCGTGCGTGAGGCGATTCCCGCCGCGACCCGGCGCACCGGGGGAAACCCCGCCAAGAGGACTTTCCAAGCGCTGCGCATCGAGGTGAACGCGGAGCTGTCCGCCCTGGAGGCGGCGTTGCCCGCGGCACTCGACGCGCTGGCGCTGGGTGGGCGAGTCGTCGTGCTCGCGTACCACTCGCTCGAGGACCGGCTCACCAAGCAGGCCCTCACGGCGCGAACCAGGGACACCAGCCCCCCCGGGCTGCCCGTCCCACTGCCGGCTCACCAGCCGAGGTTCCGCCTCCTGACGAGGGGAGCCGAGCTCCCAAGCGAAGAAGAGCTCGCCCGCAACCCGCGGGCGGCCTCGGCCCGGCTACGGGCGGCAGAGAGGATCCGTGTTGACGACTGAGCAGGAGACCGGCCGGGGAGCGCCCGTCCGCCGCGCGACCCCCAAGACGGGCACGCGCCGGCTCGGGGCGCCGCACCAGTCCAAGCCGCGGCCCCGTCCTGACGTCGAGAGCAAGCTGTCGGCGGCCGAGCGGGCACGCCTCGACCTCGACGGCAAGCGGCCCGGCGGCGAGCGGGAGCGCGCCGACGGCGCCACCCGCGTGCGCCCGGACAGCCGCCCGGACAGCCGGCCGGACAGCCGCCCGGACAGCCGGCCGGACAGCCGCCCGGACAGCCGCCCGCGCACCCGTCCCGGCCCGGGCACCGGTACCGGCACGGGCGCGCGTCCCGGCACGGGCATCGGGGGCAAGCGGATCGGCTCGGTGAGTGCGCAGCTCAGGCGTCCGGCGGTGCGGCGCCGGCCCGCGCGCAGGCAGCGCGCGCCGTTCGTGCTGCTCGTCGTCGGGCTGCTCTGCGGCGGCCTGGTGAGCCTGCTGCTGCTCAACACCATGCTCGCCAAGGACGCCATCACCGACGCCAACCTGCGCGACGAGATCTCGGTGGCGCGTCTGGAGAAGGAGAAGATCGACCTCGAGTACCAGCTGAAGAATCAGCCCGACGTCCTCGCCACGCAGGCCGAGAACCAGGGCCAGCACCGTAACTGGGACAACGTCGACAGCTGGAGCGGTGCGGGCGCCGACGGCCAGAGCGGTCAGGCGGACAGGGAACGGTGAGCAACTCAGGCGGCAGGGGGCAGGGACCCGGCCGCGGCGCTGGCGGCGCCGGCTCTCAAGGAGGGCCCGGCGCCGCTCGTCGTACGCCGGGAGGTCCGGGACGGGCGGGGCGGCAGGGCGGCTCCGCCCGTTCTGACGGGACCCGTTCCGACGGGTCGGGCCGTCCGGCGTCGCCGGAGAACCCGCCGCGCCAGCCGCGCAAGCGCCCGCCGGACCCGCTCGACCTGCCGTTCGGCCCCGACGACCCGCCACGGGCGCGTCCGCCGCGCGAGCCCGGCGACGAACCGCGCGGCCGTTCCCGCCGCGACGACGCCGACCGCGCCGACCCGGGCGAGTCCGGCCGTCCGCGCTCCGGCGGCAGCCGCCAGAGCGGCCCCGACCGCGCCCGCCGCGACGGCACCCGCCAGGGCGGCCCGGACCGCGGCCGTCCGGGCGGCTCGGGCCGCGGCCGCCCGCGCGGCGACGCCGCGGACGGCACCCGCCGGCGCCCGCGCGACGAGGACGACCGCCCACGGAGCGGCGCGGGACGGGGTCGCGACGATGACCGCCCGAGGAGTGGCGGGGGACGAGGCCGTGACGACGACCGCCCGAGGAGTGGCGCGGGGCGGGGCCGCGATGACGACGACCGCCCGAGGAGTGGCGCGGGACGGAGTCGTGACGACGACGACCGCCCGAGGAACAGCTCGGGGCGGGGCCGTGACGAGGGGGAGCGGCCCAGGGGGCGGGCTGCCCAGGGGCGCGACGATGCCGAGCGGCTGCGCGGGCGCGTCCAGGGAGGCGACGAGCGGGCACGCGGCCGTCAGGAGGACGACGCGCCGCGCCGCGGCCGGCAGGAGGACGACCTCCGCAGCCGCGCCAGGGAGGACGGCGCGCTGCGGCGCCCCCAGGCGGGCGGCCCGAGGCCGCAGGCCCCCAGGCCGGAGGCGGCACGGGCCGGCGAGCGGGTGGCGGCGCGCCGCGGGGGAGAGGTGCCCCCGCCCCGATGGCCGCGCCGTCCGCCGCCGCGCCCGCCCAGGCCGCCGCTGGTGCTGCGGCTGGGCAACCCGCGCAGGCGCATCAACATCGGCCTGATCGGCATGACGTTCGTGCTGTCGATCTTCGCCGGACGGCTGATCCAGATGCAGGGCCTCGACTCCAAGGTGTACGAGGCCGCGGCGGTGGGCCAGCGCACGCACACCGAGGAGATCCCCGCCAAGCGCGGCTCGATCACCGACGTCAACGGCCACGGCCTGGCCATCACCGTCGAGGCGCGCGAGCTGTCCATCGACCCGTCCAAGGTCACCCCCCAGACCCGGGCCAAGTGGGCCGCCCTGCTGGCCCAGCAGCTCGGCAAGAGCGAGCAGGAGATCGCCGCCAAGCTGGCCAGGACCAACACCCGCTACCAGCGCCTGGCCACCGACGTCGACCCGGTCGTGGCCACCCGCCTGCAGCAGGCCGGCGTGCCCGCGCTGGCGGCGAAGAAGACCTACCGCAGGCTCTACCCGGCGGGCGACCTGGCGGGCAGCCTCATCGGGTTCGTCGGCGACGAGGGCGCCGGGCTGGGCGGCATCGAGCAGGCCAGGAACACCCTGCTGGCCGGCCAGGACGGCGAGCAGCGCGTCGAGACGGGCCGCGACGGCCTGCGCATCCCGATGACCAGCAGCCAGCACACCGCCCCCGTCAACGGCCAGGACGTGCGGCTGACGATCGACCGCGACATCCAGTGGGCCGCCCAGGAGTCGATCGCCGAGCAGGTCGAGAAGGCCGGCGCCGACAGCGGCACCGTGATCGTCATGGACGTGCAGAGCGCCCAGATCATCGCCATGGCCAACGCCCCCGAGCTCGACCTGAACAACTGGCGCAAGGCCCCCGCGTCCGCGTACGTCAACAAGGCCGCCGCCGACGTGTTCGAGCCCGGCAGCACCAACAAGGTGATCACGGCCGCCGCCGCGATCGAGGCCGGCGCGGTGACGCCCGACACGGTGTTCCAGGTCCCCGACCGGATCAGGTGCGCCGACCAGGTGCTGCGCGACGCGCATCCGCACAAGTCGGAGTCGATGACGTTCCGCCAGGCCGTGGCCGAGTCCAGCAACGTGGCCACGATCATGGCCGCGCGCAAGGTCGGCAGCGAGCGCCTCTACCGGATGCTGAAGGCGTTCGGGTTCGGCTCGCGGCCGGGCGGCGGCGTGCCGAGCGCGGAGGCCGGGCTGCTGCCCGACTACAAGAACTGGTCGGGCAGCCAGAGCTGCACCGTCGCCTACGGCCAGGGCGTTTCGGTGACCGCGCTGCAGATGGCCAGCGTCTACCAGACCATCGCCAACGGCGGCGTCAAGATAGAGCCGCGGATCGTGGCCGGCACGACGGACACCTCCGGCAGGTTCGTTCCCGCTCCTCCAGGTAAGCAGACCAGGGTGGTGAGCGCGACGACGGCCAAGGAGATCACGACGATGCTGGAGAGCGCGGTGAGCGCGGAGGGCACGGGAGAGCTCGCGGCCATCCCCGGCTACCGGGTGGCGGGCAAGACGGGCACGGCCAACCGCTACGATGCGAAGCTCGGCCGGTACGAGGGCTACACGGCCTCGTTCGTCGGGTTCGCCCCCGCCGACAAGCCCCGGCTGGTGGTGCTGTCGGTGCTGCAGAACCCGAAGAACGGCCACTTCGGCGGGCAGTTGGCGGCCCCCGTGTTCAAGGATGTGATGACGTTCGCCATCAAGAGCAAGAAGATTCCTCCCACAGGCTCCGCCGCGCCGCCGGTGCGGATGCGCGCGGGACAGTGACCAGGGAAGGTACGCTCTCGCCGTGCGTCCCCCGTCGTCTATGCGTCCTACGACCAGCCCGCCCCGCCCGCTGACCGGGCTCGCGACCATGCTCGACGCCGACTCAGGCACGTCGCGGTCGCCTCATGCCGCCCTGACCGGCGTCACCATCGACTCCCGCGACGTCCGTCGCGGGGATCTCTACGTGGCGTTGCCCGGCAACCAGGCCCACGGCGCCGCCTTCGCCGCCGAGGCGATGGCGAAGGGAGCGGTGGCGGTGCTCACCGACCGCGCCGGCCGCGACGAGGCCGTCGCGACCGGGCTGCCGGTGCTGATCGTGCCCGACCCGCGCGCCCTGCTCGGGCAGATCTCCTCCTGGGTGTACGGGCAGCCCGCCCACGACATCCAGATCCTCGGAGTCACCGGCACCAGCGGCAAGTCCACCACCACGTTCATGATCGAGGCCGGCCTGCGCGCGGCCGGGCACCGGACCGGCCTGGTGGGCGGCGTCGAGATCCGCGCGGGCGAGGCCCGCTTCCAGCCCACGCTCACCACGCCCGAGGCGCCGCAGCTGCACGGCCTGTTCGCCCTGATGCGCGAGGAAGGCGTCACCGCGGCCGCCATGGAGGTCTCCAGCCACGCCCTGGCGCTCGGCCGGGTCGACGGGATCTACTACGACGTCGCCCTGTTCACCAACCTCTCCCAGGACCACCTCGACTTCCACAAGGACTTCGAGGACTACTTCGCGACCAAGGTGCGGCTGTTCCAGCCGGAGCTGAGCCGGGCCGGCGTGACCAACATCGACGACCGCTACGGGCGGGAGCTGCTCGACCTGGCGAAGGTGCCGATGACCACGTACTCGGCGCTGGGCGACCCGGAGGCGGAGTGGCGGGCGCTGGACGCCCGGCTGGGCGCCGACGGCAGCGCGTTCAGGGTCGTGGGGCCCGGCGGGGTCGAGGCGGACGCGCAGATCTCGCTGCCGGGGCCGTTCAACGTCGCCAACGCGCTCGGCGCGATCGTCACGCTCGTCGAGGCCGGGGTGCCGCTGCACACCGCCGTGCACGGCGTGGGCACGCTCACCGGGGTCCCGGGGCGCATGCAGCGCATCACGGCCGCCGGAGACGAGTTCCAGGCCGTCGTGGACTACTCCCACAAGCCCGGCGCCGTGGAGTCGGTGCTGCGCTCGCTGCGGTCGGTCACGGCGGGCACCCTGACGATCGTGCTCGGCTGCGGCGGCGACCGCGACAAGGGCAAACGGCCCGCCATGGGCGAGCTCGCCGCCCAGCTCGCGGATGTGGCCATTTTCACGAGCGACAATCCGCGCTCGGAGGATCCGCTGGCCATTCTGGTGACGATGATGGAGGGAGCGCTCCGCGTTCCGCAGCACGACCGCGCTCATGTGATCATTGAGCCCGACCGCGCGGCCGCCATCGGCCTGGCGATCGCCCGGGCCGGGCAAGGCGACGTGATCGTCGTGGCCGGCAAGGGTCATGAGCAGGGTCAGTACATTTCAGGCGAAGTGATCCCCTTCGACGACCGTGAGGTGGTCGCGGAGGCGATCGCCGCACGCAAGGAAAGCACGGAAAGCAGGAAGCACTGATGATCCCCTTGCCTCTGGCCAGGATCGCCGAGATAACCTCGGGCGCCCTGACGGGCATGGCCGATCCCCGCGCGGTCGTGCGCGGGCCCGTCGTGATCGACTCGCGGGCCGTAGAACCGGGATCGCTGTTCGTGGCCATCAAGGGCGCGCGCGTCGACGGCCACGACTTCGCCGCGCAGGCGATCAGGGCCGGAGCCGTCGCCGTGCTGGCCACCAGGCCGGTCGAGGGACCCGCGGTGATCGTGCCCGACGCCGCCGCCGCGCTGGCCGAGCTGGCCACCGCCCAGGCGGCCGCGCTGCCCGACGTCACCGTGATCGGCGTGACCGGCTCGGCGGGCAAGACCAGCACCAAGGACCTGCTGGCGCGGCTCACCGCCCGCGTCGGGCCCACGATCGCCCCCGTCGGCAGCTTCAACAACGAGCTCGGACACCCGCTGACCGTGCTGCGGGCCGACCTCGACACCCGCTTCATGGTGCTGGAGCTGGCCGCGCGCAACATCGGCCACATCAAGGACCTGACCCGCATCGCGCCGCCGCAGATCGGCGTGGTGCTCAACGTCGGCACCGCGCACCTCGGCGTGTTCGGCGGCAAGGAGGCCATCGCCAAGGCCAAGGGCGAGCTGGTCGAGGCGCTGCCGCGCACCGGCGTGGCCGTGCTGAACGCCGACGACCCGCTGGTGCGGGCCATGGCCTCGCGCACGGACGCGCGGGTCACGTTCTTCGGCCGGGGCGAGTCGGCCTCCATCCGCGCCGAGGGCGTCACGGTCGACGCCCGTGGGCGGGCCTCCTTCACGCTGCGCACGCCCTCGGGGTCCGCGCCCGTGTCGCTCCAGCTGTACGGGGAGCACGCCGTCGACAACGCCCTGGCCGCCGCCGCGGCCGGTTACGAGCTGGGCCTGCCGGTGGCGACCATCGCCGCCGAGCTGTCGCAGGCCACGCCGCTCAGCCGGTGGCGGATGGAGGTCACGGACCGGGCCGACGGGGTGACGGTCGTCAACGACGCGTACAACGCCAATCCCGACTCGATGCGGGCGGCGTTCGCGGCGTTCGAGGTGCTGGGCCGGGGGCGGCGGCGCTTCGCCGTCATCGCGGCGCTGCGCGAGCTCGGCGATGAGGGGCCCGCGCTCAACGCGGAGCTGGGCCGGCTGGCCGGCGGCTCCGGCCTGGCCGGGCTCATCGTGGCCGGCCCGGACGCGGGCCCGGTGCTGGAAGGGGCGCGCTCGGCCGCGGCGGAGGCCCAGGCGGCCGCTCAGGCGGCCCTGGACGCCCAGGCGGCGGCCCAGGCCGCGGCCGGGGTTCCGCAGGCGCCCGTCCCCCACCAGGACGCGCCTCAGGGCTGGCACGGGCCTTC
Organism: Nonomuraea jabiensis; assembly: GCF_014204795.1. Classification (GTDB taxonomy): domain Bacteria; phylum Actinomycetota; class Actinomycetes; order Streptosporangiales; family Streptosporangiaceae; genus Nonomuraea; species Nonomuraea jabiensis. The sequence goes on from NZ_JACHMB010000001.1 coordinate 7,042,278, forward strand.
CCCCGACCAGGGCTGGCACGGGCCCGCGCAGGACCAGGGCTGGCACGGGCCCGCCCCGGATCAGGGCTGGCACGGACCCGCGCAGGACCAGGGATGGCACGGGCCGTCCCCCGAGCAGGGGGCCCCGCAGCCCGGCCGGCAGGCGCCGGGCGCCGGTGGCGTGCCGCCGCAAGGATGGCAGGCGCCCCCGGCGGGCGGACCTGTGGCCGGGGCGCCGCCCGGCGCCGGGGCCGCGTATCCTGCGCAGGCGATGCGAATTGTGCACGTGCCCGATGCCGAGGCGGCCGCGGCCGAGCTGGCCGGATGGCTGCGGCCGGGTGACGCGGTGCTGGTGAAGGGACCGAGAGCCATGGGTCTGGAACGGACGGCCGAGCTCGTGCTCGGAGGTGCCGCTCAGTGACCGAAATCATCATCGCCGGTGCGGTGGGCCTGATCCTCTCGATGCTGGGCACCCCGCTGGCGATCCGGCTGTTGTCGCGGCGCCGCTACGGCCAGCAGATCCGCGAGGAAGGCCCGTCGGGACACCAGGGCAAGCGGGGCACCCCCACCATGGGCGGCATCGTGTTCGTGCTGGCCGCGCTGCTCGCCTACGGCGCCTCCCACCTGGCCACCTTCGCCGCGCCCACCGTGTCGGGCATGCTGGTGCTGTTCCTGATGACGGGGCTCGGCGCGGTCGGGTTCCTCGACGACTTCATCAAGATCTACAAGCAGCGCAGCCTCGGCCTGCGCAGCGGCGCCAAGGCGCTCGGCCAGCTCATCGTCGGCGCGGTCTTCGCGTTCCTGGTGGTCCGCCAGCCGAACATCTACGGCATCACCCCCGCCGAGACCCGGGTGTCGTTCCTGCGGGACATCGGCCCGTCGATCGGCATCGTCGGGTTCACCATCTGGGTGCTCTTCATGATCGTCGGGTTCTCCAACGCGGTGAACCTCACCGACGGTCTCGACGGCCTGGCCAGCGGCGCGACCGGCGTCGTGCTGGCCGCGTACGTGCTGATCGGCAACTGGCAGCTGCGCAACAACTGCATCGACCAGCTCGGCCCCAACTGCTACTGGGTGCGCGACCCGCTCGACCTGGCCGTGGTGGCGGCCGCCGTGCTGGGGGCGCTGATCGGGTTCCTGTGGTGGAACGCGCCGCCCGCCCGGATCTTCATGGGCGACACCGGCTCGCTGGCCCTGGGCGGCGTGCTGGCCGGCCTGGCCATCGCCACCCGCACCCAGCTCCTGCTGATCATCCTGGCCGGCCTGTGTGTGATCATCACCCTTTCGGTCATCATCCAGGTCGGGTTCTTCAAGATGACCGGGAAACGGGTGTTCAGGATGGCGCCGTTGCAGCACCACTTCGAGCTGAAGGGCTGGGCCGAGACCACGATCGTGGTCAGGTTCTGGCTGGTCGCGATGCTCTGCTCGGCCCTCGGGCTGGGGCTGTTCTACGTCGAGTGGATGCCGAAGCCATGAGTGTCACGTGCGTGGCCGGGCTCGGCGTGTCCGGCACCGCCGTGGCGCGGGTGCTGGCCGAGCGCGGCGAGCACGTCGTGGTCGTGGAGGCGGTGGAGGGCGAGCGCCAGCTCGCCGCGGCCGCCGAGCTGGCCGCGGCCGGCGTGGAGACCCGCTTCGGCGCGATGGAGGTCCCGGCGGGCGCGACCCGGCTGGTCACCACCGGCTGGGCGCCGCACCACCCGCTGATCGCCGCCGCGCTGGAGGCGGGCGTCGAGGTCGTGGGGGAGGTGGAGCTGGCCTGGCGGCTGCGCCCGGCGCAGGCGGCCCCGTGGCTCGCGCTGACCGGCACCAACGGCAAGACCACCGCCGTGCGCATGCTGACCTCGATCCTGCAGGCCGCCGGGCACAAGGCGCTGGCCGTCGGGAACGTGGGCGTCCCCGTGGTGCGGGCCGTCGCCGAGCCGTACGACGCGCTGGCCGTCGAGCTGTCCAGCTTCCAGCTCCACTGGTCCAGCACGCTGGCCCCGCACGCCGCGGCCATCCTCAACGTGGCGCCCGACCACCTCGACTGGCACGGCTCCATGGAGGAGTACGCCGCCGCCAAGGGCCGCATCTTCGAGCGGGCCGCGCACGTGATCTACAACGCCGACGATCCCGAGGCCACGAGACTGGCCGCGCCCTATCCGGGAGCGGTCGGGTTCACGCTGCGGGTGCCCAGGCGCGGCGAGCTCGGCGTCGTGGAGGACCTGCTGGTCGACCGGGCGTTCGTGGCCGATCCCGTGGAGGCGGCCGAGGAACTGGCGACGCTGGAGGACATACGGCCCTTCGCGCCGCACAACGTGGCCAACGCGCTGGCCGCCGCCGCCCTGGCGCGCTCGCTCGGCGTGCCGTCGGAGGCGGTGCGCCAGGGGCTGCGCGACTTCGTGCCCGACCCCCATCGCCTGGCCCACGTCGACCGGGTCGGCGAGGTCGACTACATCGACGACTCCAAGGCGACCAACCCGCACGCCGCCGCCGCGGCGCTGGCCTCGTACCCGTCGATCGTGTGGGTCGCGGGCGGGCAGCTCAAGGGCGCGGACGTCGACGACCTGGTGCGCCAGGCGGCGCCCAGGCTGCGCGGCGCGGTGCTCCTCGGGGCCGATCGGGCCAGGATCGCCGAAGCCATCGCGCGACACGCGCCGAATGTCCCCGTCGTGGACATCGCCGATCGGGACACTGGTGTGATGGAAAGAGTCGTCACCGAAGCCGCCCGGCTGGCCTCGCCCGGGGACACCGTGCTGCTCTCCCCGGCGGGGGCCTCGCTCGACATGTTCGCCAACTACCCGGCGCGGGGGGAGGCCTTCGCGCGCGCCGTACGCGACCTGAGGCTGCGACGTGAGCGCGAGCGCTGAGGAGCCGCGCGCCGTCGAGGGGCCGGGCGGCTGGGCGCGGGAGCAGCTCGGCTCGCTGAAGGAGCTGCTCGACAAGCCGCTGACGACGTACTACCTGATCATCATGTGCAGCGCGCTGCTGCTCGCGCTCGGCCTGATGATGGTGCTGTCGGCTTCCAGCGTCGAGGCGCTGCAGAAGACCGGCAGCCCGTTCTCGTGGTTCTTCAAGCAGTCGCTGTCGGCCGCGGTGGGCCTGCCGGTGATGTGGGCCTGCTCGCGGCTGCCGGTCAAGTTCTTCCGCTGGGCCGGCTACCCCATGATGGCGCTGTCGATCCTGGCGCTGGTCATGGTGCTGTTCATCGGCTCGTCCGAGCTGGGCGCGCAGCGGTGGATCTACATCGGCCCGTTCACCCTCCAGCCGTCCGAGCCGGCCAAGCTCGGGCTCGTGCTGTGGGGGGCCGACCTGCTGGCCAGGCGGGCGCGGCAGGGCCGTATCGAGTGGCGGCAGCTGCTCATCCCGCTCATGCCGGGCACCGCGATCCTGGCCGTCATGGTCATGCTCGGCCGCGACCTGGGCACCACGCTGGTGCTGTTCATGATCTTCCTGGCGCTGCTGTGGGTGGTGGGGGCGCCGATCAAGCTGTTCGGCGGGATCCTGTCGCTGGCGGTGCTCGCCGCGGTCATCATGATCAAGGTGGAGCCGTACCGGATGGCGCGCATCGGGGCCTACCTCAACCCGTGGGCCGACGCGCAGGGCGACGGCTACCAGGCCGTGCAGGGCCAGATCGCGATGGGCTCGGGCAGCTGGTTCGGGCTCGGGCTGGGCAGCAGCCGGCAGAAGTGGAACTGGCTGCCCCACGGCGAGAGCGACTTCATCTTCGCCATCCTCGGCGAGGAGCTCGGGCTGATGGGCACGCTGATGGTGGTGGCGCTGTTCGGGCTGCTCGGGTACGCGGGGCTGCGCGTCGCCGTCCGCGTCAACGACGCCTTCACCAGGCTCGCCGCCGCCGCCATGGTGGCCTGGATCGTCGGGCAGGCGACCGTCAACATGGGCGCCGTGCTCGGCGTGCTGCCGATCACCGGCATCCCCCTGCCGCTGGTCTCGTACGGCGGCTCCTCGTTGCTGCCCACGCTCGCCGCGCTCGGCATGCTGCTGTCGTTCGCCAAACGCGAGCCCGGCGCGAGGGAGGCCTTGAAAGCTCGTGGCCCCGGACCGGCCGCCCGGGCCCTAAGCTGGCTTGGCCTGGGGGGTACGTCCAAAGGCCGAGTGACACGTTAGGGAGTGACCGAGATGAGGGTGGTCCTCGCCGGTGGGGGGACGGCCGGGCACATCGAGCCCGCGCTCGCCCTTGCGGACGCGCTGCGCCATCTTGACCGGAGCGTAGGCATCACCTGCCTGGGCACCGAGCGCGGACTGGAGACGAGGCTCGTGCCCGCCAGGGGCTACGAGCTGGAGCTGGTGCCGGCCGTGCCGCTGCCAAGGGCGATCACTCCGAGCCTGCTCACCGTGCCGGGCCGGCTGGCCGGGGCGATCAACGCCGCGGCCGGCATACTCGACCGGGTCAAGGCCGACGTCCTGGTGGGCTTCGGCGGCTACGTCGCGACCCCCGCCTACCTCGCGGCCAAGCGGCGCGGCGTGCCGATCGTCGTGCACGAGGCCAATCCCCGCCCCGGCCTGGCCAACCGGCTGGGCGCCCGGCTCACCGACCACGTCTTCACCGGCTTCCCCGAGGCCGCGATGCCCAAGGCCGAGTACATCGGCACCCCGCTGCGCCGCGAGATCGTCACGCTCGACCGGCTGTCGGCGGGCGACAAGGCGCGCTCCTGGTTCGGGCTGGAGAACGACCGGCCGACGCTGCTGGTCTTCGGCGGCTCGCAGGGCGCCAGGTCGCTCAACCAGGCCGCGCTCGCCGCCGCGCCCGTGCTGCGCGGCGCGGGCGTGCAGGTGCTCCACGTGCTCGGCCCGAACAACACCGTCGACCACGAGCCGCCGCCGGGCGACCCCCAGTACGTGCTGCTGCCCTACGTCGACCGCATGGACGTCGCCTACGCGGCCGCCGACTTCGCGCTGTGCCGCTCCGGCGCGCTGTCGTGCGCGGAGCTGACCGCGGTGGGGCTGCCGGCCGCGTACGTGCCGCTGCCGCACGGCAACGGCGAGCAGGCCATCAACGCCGGGCGCATCGCCCGGGGCGGCGGCGGCCTCATGGTCGACGACGCCCAGCTGTCACCCGAATGGATCATCCACAACGTGCTGCCCATCCTCCGCGACCCCGAGCGGGTCGCCGCCATGTCGGAGGCCGCCTCCAGACTTGGCCGGAAGGACGCCGATATCATGCTTGCCCGGAAAGTGTTGGAGATAGCCCGATGAGTCTCGTCAAGCTGGTCGACCCCATTGCCGTAGCGGAACTGGGGCGGGTGCACTTCATCGGCATCGGCGGCGCCGGCATGTCGGGCATCGCCCGCATCCTCCTCAAGCGCGGCGTGCGGGTGTCGGGCAGCGACGCGCGCAGCTCCGAGCTGATCACCGAGCTGCGCGAGCTGGGCGCCACGGTCCACATCGGCCACGCCGCCTCGCACATCAAGGACGTCGACACCGTGGTCGTCTCGACCGCCATCCGCGACTCCAACCCCGAGCTGGGCGAGGCGCTCAAGCAGGGGCTGCGGATCATCCCGCGGGCCGCCGCGCTGGCCTCCGTCATGGGCGGGCGCACCGGCGTGGCCATCGCGGGCACCCACGGCAAGACCACCACCAGCTCGATGCTGACCGTGGCCCTGCAGAAGTGCGGCGCCGAGCCGTCCTACTGCGTGGGCGGGCAGCTCGTCACCACGGGGCTCGGCGCCGACGAGGGGCAGGGCCAGGTGTTCGTGGCCGAGGCCGACGAGAGCGACGGCTCCTTCCTCATGCTCGCGCCCGACATCGCCGTGGTGACCAACGTCGAGGCCGACCACCTCGACAACTACGGCGACCCGGGGGCCGTGCACGCCAGCTTCGCCCGGTTCGCCGAGCGGGTGGGCTCGCTGCTCATCACGTGCGCCGACGACCCGGGGGCGGCCGAGCTGGCGAGCCGGGCGCGCGAGCGCGGGCTGCGGGTCAAGACGTACGGGGTCGAGGGCGAGGACTACCGCGTGAGCGGGGTCAGGCCCGACGGGTTCGGCACGGTCTTCGGCATCGAGGGCAGGGGCGAGGTCCGGCTGGCCGTCCCCGGGGCGCACAACGCCCTCAACGCCACCGCGGTGATCGCCGTGGCCGACGAGCTGGGGCTGCCCTTCGAGGAGATCAGAGAGGGGCTGGGGGCCTTCACGGGGGCCAAGCGGCGCTTCGAGGCCAAGGGCGAGGCCGGCGGCATCGCCGTCTTCGACAGCTACGCCCACCACCCGACCGAGCTCACCGCCGACCTGAAGGCCGCCCGCGACGTGGTCGCCTCCTACTCCGGCGACGGCCGGGTCATCGCGATCTTCCAGCCGCACCTCTACTCGCGCACCCGGTACTTCGCCGACGAGTTCGGCGCGGCGCTCGGGCTGGCCGACGAGGCCATCGTGCTCGACGTCTACGGGGCCCGCGAGGACCCCGAGCCGGGCGTCTCGGGCGCGATGGTGGCGGGGAAGGTGCCGCTGCCGCCCGAGCGGGTCGCGTACGCGCCCGACCGGGCCCTGGTGCCCGCCATGGTGGCCGAGCGGGCGCGGCCCGGCGACATCGTGCTCACCATGGGCGCGGGCGACGTCACGGAGCTCGGCCCCCAGATCGTGGCCCGCCTCTCCTGAGACCCCGGATCCCCCGGCGTAAGGGGCGTCCGTCCCGTGGGGGCGGGCGCGCCGCGTCCCGTTGGGGTGCGTTTGGGCGTGGCGCGCGGGTGCCGGGGCGCGCGTCGGCGTAGGTTCTGTGCCGACGCTCGGGGCCGGACCCCGGCGCAGGCATGGGGAGGGCGATGAAGGCGAGGACCGCGTTCCTGGGGCTGCTGACGGCGGGAGTGGTGGGCACGGCCGCCTGGCTGGTGTTCTTCTCACCCGTGCTGGGCGTGCGCTCGATCGAGATCGTGGGAAATCTCACAGTGCCGAGCGAGCGTATCAAACAGCAGGCCGGCGTGCCGGACCTCCATCCCCTCGCCACCGTCAACCTCGCCGACGTCGAGACCCGCGTCCTGGGCATCAGACAGCTCGCCAAGGCGAAGGTGGACCGGATCTGGCCGGGCACGCTCAAGATCGAAGTGGTCGAGCGCGAGCCCGTCGCCGCGATCCCCGCGGGCGGCAAGGTCGCGATCGTCGACAAGCAGGGCGTGGTGATCGAGGTCAAGTCCGCGGCGCCGCCCATGCTGCCGGTGCTCAAGGTCGACAACCCCGCCGTCGGCGACCCGGCCATGATGGCGGCGCTGCAGGTCATCCAGGCGGTCCCGGACGTACTGGCGCCCAAGGTCAGGGAGGTGCGCGCGGGCACGGCCGAGGGCGTGACCCTGCTGCTGTCCGACGGGCGCACCGTCATCTGGGGCGGCGCCGACCGTCCCAAGGAGAAGGCCCGCATTCTCACTTCGCTGCTCAAACGAGAAAAAGCCACGGTGTACGACGTCAGCTCCCCGGACGTGGTGACGCTCAAGTGATCAAGACTGGGCAAGTGCGCGGCAACGGCATCGCCCAGCTTGTGCGAGGTGGGGGTCGCGGCGTGAGAGCCTTAAGTCGAACGTCGGGCAGAGGAGCCCCCGACCAGGCGCGACTTCGGAGCGAAACGGACAGCCCGCGACACGCCGGACGTGCTTGCGGCGCGGTTAGTTGACCCGCCAGGTAGGGGACTCCTACTGTCCGTATCAATCCTCAGGTTGACATAAATCTAAATCTCAACCTGAGGTTGAGAGTTACCCGAAGTGACAAAAAGCGGAGACAATCCGCACCGAAATGGCAAGTCAACGAGCGGAAAGGCCCCTCGTCGTGGCAGCACCGCAGAACTACCTCGCGGTCATCAAGGTCGTCGGCATCGGCGGCGGCGGAGTCAACGCCGTCAACCGGATGATCGAGGAGGGACTCAAGGGCGTCGAGTTCATCGCGATAAACACCGACGCCCAGGCGCTGCTGATGAGTGACGCCGATGTCAAACTCGACGTGGGCCGTGAGCTCACGCGCGGACTGGGCGCCGGCGCCAACCCCGACGTGGGGCGCAAGGCGGCCGAGGACCACCGCGAGGAGATCGAGGAGGTCCTCAAGGGGGCCGACATGGTCTTCGTCACGGCCGGCGAGGGGGGCGGCACCGGCACGGGCGGCGCGCCCGTCGTGGCCAACATCGCCCGGTCGCTCGGCGCCCTCACCATCGGCGTCGTGACCAGGCCGTTCAGCTTCGAAGGACGGCGCAGGGCCATGCAGGCCGAGGCCGGCATCGAGACGCTGCGCGACGAGGTCGACACGCTGATCGTGATCCCCAACGACCGCCTGCTGTCGATCTCCGACCGCCAGGTGAGCGTGCTCGACGCGTTCAAGGCGGCCGACCAGGTGCTGCTGTCCGGTGTCCAGGGCATCACCGACCTGATCACGACCCCTGGTCTGATCAACCTCGACTTCGCCGACGTCAAGTCGGTCATGTCGGGCGCCGGCTCCGCCCTCATGGGCATCGGCCACGCCCGCGGCGACGACCGTTCGGTGGCGGCGGCCGAGATGGCGGTCTCCAGCCCGCTGCTGGAGGCCAGCATCGACGGCGCCCACGGCGTGCTGCTGTCGATCGCGGGCGGCTCCGACCTCGGTCTGTTCGAGATCAACGAGGCCGCGCAGCTCGTGTCCATGGCGGCCGCGCCGGACGCCAACATCATCTTCGGTACGGTCATCGACGACGCGCTCGGCGACGAGGTCCGCGTGACGGTGATCGCGGCCGGGTTCGACGACGTGCCGCCCCCGGCGGAGAAGCCGCTGCCGCGCCCGGCGAGCCGTCCCGCCGCCCCGCCGGCGGCGCCGCCCGTGTCGTCCCCTGTGCGGCCGAGCGTCGCGTCCCCCAGCGTGAAGTCGGAGCAGTCGCCGCTGCGCCCTGAGCCGCGCGCTGAGGTGCGTCCGGAGCCGCGTGCGGACTTCCGGCCCGAGCCGCGCGCCGAGTTCCGTCCTGAGCCCCGTCCGGAGCCGCGGGCCGAGTTCCGGCCCGAGCCGCGCACGGAGTTCCGGCCCGAGCCCCGTCCGGAGCCGCGCGCCGAGTTCAGGGCGGATCCCCGCCCGGAGCCGCCGCGCCCGGAGCCGGTGCGCCCGGTGGAGTCGGCGCAGGCCCCCGGGCCCGTCGACGACGAGCCGCCGGCCGACGAGCCGTCCGGCCCCGTCTCCATCCCCCGGCCCACGCCCGAGCCCGCCAACCCGCCCACGCCCATCACCTCCCGCATGTCGGAGCCCGCCAAACGTCCTCGGGTGATCTTCGAGGAACAGGAAGAGGAGCTCGACGTCCCCGACTTCCTCAAATAGCCCGGTAGCCTGACGCCGCTCCCCGGCAGGGATCCGGGAGCGGCGCCGTCGTGCGTGAAGGCGTACCGCACGGGCGCGTAGTGGAAGGGAGAGCCACGTGAGAAGGGACGAGATCGCGGCCGGGCTCGCCGAGGTCGACACGCGCATCGCGGCGGCCTGCCGCGCGGTGGGCCGTGACCGGGGCGAGGTCACGCTGATCGCCGTCACCAAGACCCGCCCTGCCGAGGACGTGCGGATCCTGGCCGAGCTGGGCGTGCGCGACGTCGGCGAGAACCGGGACCAGGAGGCCGCGCCCAAGGCGCAGGAGCTGGCGGACCTGCCGCTGACCTGGCACTTCGTCGGCCAGCTCCAGACGAACAAGGTCCGCTCCGTCGTCGCGTACGCCGACGTGATCCACTCCGTCGACCGGCTCCGCCTGGTGGAGGCGATCAGCAAGGAGGCGGTGCGCCAGGGCCGCCGGGTCGGCTGCCTCATCCAGGTCGCGCTCGACGACGACCCTGGCAGGGGCGGCGCCCGCGCCGCCGACGTGCTGGAACTGGCCGACGAGGTGGCGCTGGCCGAGGGGCTGTGGCTGGGCGGCGTCATGGCCGTGGCGCCGCTGGGGGAGGAGCCCGCCAAGGCGTTCGCCAGGTTGCGTGACGTGGCCACGCGCCTGGAGGAGCAGCACCCGCGCGCCACGATGATTTCGGCCGGTATGAGCGAGGACCTCACCGAAGCCATCGCGTACGGCGCGACACACGTGCGGGTCGGTACGGCGTTGCTCGGTCGTCGCAAGCCCTTCGTCAGGTAATGTCCCCTCAAGTGGGTCTTCAGGCCCATGACCAAGTAGAGGTCGATCAGCGGTGAGCTCCAAGGGGGTACGGCTACCGCCTCGGGATCCGGCGACGGTCTCGAGCGAGTGCGACCGTGAGCAGGAGGACGACGTAGCGATGGCCGGCGCGATGCGCAAGATGGCGGTCTACCTCGGTCTCGTGGAGGACGACCGCTACGAGAGGTACGAAACCTACCCGGACGACTACGCCTACGAGGACGAGGTGCAGCGGACCGGCGACGAGCGGCCCGTAGCGGTCCAGGACCGCGACGAGGAGCCTGAGGCAGGGGTGCCCGCGCCGAGGCCCGCCACGACGATCCTGGAGCGCCGCACGACCGATCTGGCCCGCATCACGACGCTCCACCCCCGGACGTACAACGAGGCGCGTACGATCGGAGAGCACTTCCGAGACGGCACCCCGGTCATCATGAATCTGACGGAGATGGTTGACAGCGACGCCAAGCGTCTTGTCGATTTCGCGGCAGGTCTGGTCTTTGGCCTACATGGCAGCATTGAACGTGTTACCAACAAGGTGTTCCTGTTGTCCCCTGCCAATGTCGAGGTGACCGCCGAGGACAAGGCCCGAATCGCGGAACGCGGGTTCTTCAACCAGAGTTAGAGTCTCTGTATGTCTATCGCACCCAACCGGGTCTCGCCGAGACCGGGAGGGCACACCAGAAGTGGAGGCGCGGCCGGGCCGTGGGGATCGTAAGTCAGATCTTGGTCGTAGTCCTGTCTCTCTACCTGGTGCTGCTCATCGGCAGAATGATCTTCGAGACGGTGCAGGCTTTCGCCCGTCAGTGGCGCCCCTCCGGCATCGTTCTGGTGCTGGCCGAAGCCACTTACACCGCAACCGACCCACCTCTCAAGTTCCTCCGCCGTTTCATTCCCCCGCTCCGGTTGGGTACGGTGGCCTTTGACCTAAGCTTCACTGTCCTGTTCATCGCCGTCCTGCTGCTGATCCAGCTCGCGGGGCTGCTGCGATGACGGGGGCGGTGTGGCGCAGGTCGTGATCCAACTCGTGTCCGCGCTGAAGTGATTCGGGTTACCGTCCCTCCGGACAGACTCCAAAGCGCGCCAAGGAGACCAAAAAATGCCGCTGACGCCCGCTGATGTGCGGAACAAGCAGTTCAGTACCACCCGGTTGCGACCGGGCTACGACGAGGAAGAGGTCGACGCCTTTCTCGACGAGGTGGAGGCTGAGCTCGACCGTCTGATCCAAGAGAACGAAGAGCTCCGCGCCAAGCTGGCCGAGTGCCTGCGGGGGAAGGTGCCTGGCGGCATGAACATGCCCATGGCCTCCGCCCCGGTCCAGGAGCAGCCCAAGCCCGAGATGATGGCTCCGCCGCCCCAGCCGGAGCCCATGCGCGCCCCCGAGCCGCCGCCCGTGCAGCAGCCGGTCCCCGTCGCCATGAGCATGCCTCCCGCCGAGGACAACATGGACACCGCGGCCCGCGTGCTCGCGCTCGCCCAGCAGACCGCCGACCAGGCGATCTCCGACGCCCGCCGCGAGGCGGACGAGACCGTCACCCGCGCCCGCCGCGAGGCCGACGAGATCCTCACCAAGGCACGCCGCCAGGCCGAGCAGGTCATCGGCGACGCCCGCGCCCGCGCCGAGACGCTCGAGCGCGACGCGCAGGAGCGCCACCGCCAGGCGATGGGCTCGCTGGTGCAGACCCGCGACGAGCTCGAGCGCAAGGTCGAGGAGCTGCGCAGCTTCGAGCGCGAATACCGCAGCAGGCTCAAGCTCTACCTGGAGAACCAGCTCGCCGAGCTCAACGTGTCCGCCGAGGGCAGCGGTGGGTTCCCGGTGATGTCCGGTGGTCCGACGGGTCAGGCTCCCGCCATGTCGCACGCCGTCTCGCAGGGCCAGCAGCCGCTTCCCGGCGGTCCCAGCCCGTTCGGCGGCGACGCGCCGCAGGGTGTCTTCCCCGGCGGTGACGGTCCTCACAACGACCGCCGGTAAAGTAACGGGTCACTAGGACCTGTCACTCGAAAGAGCCCCCTGTGATCCTTATCAGTGCTGGTTTGGTGCTCGCGGCGGTCGTGCTGCTGATCGCGGGCTTCGTACTGGCTAAGCCGTTCCTGATCATGTGGTCCATCGTGGTCAGCGTGCTGTCCGCGCTGTTCCTCGTGATCGGGGCATTCCTGCGGCGAAACGAGCTTTTTCCCGGTGGTGGGCAGGCCGCTGCGCCGGCCACCCCACCGAAAGGGCTCATGCCGCCGGGCCCAGGCTCGCCGTACAGCCAGACCGGCCCCATGGGTCACCAGCCCCCACCGCGACCCCATCCGCATCCGCAGGCGCCGCAGCGGACGGCGACCGTTCCCGCCGCCGCACCCCGCCGCCCCGCGGCGAGCGGCATCTCGCCGGATGCGATCGTGTTGGTGATCCCCGGACGCAAGCGCTACCACGTGTCCGGCTGCCGGCAGTTGAGCGGCCGGGACAGCGAGGAGCTCACGTACGAGGAGGCACGCGAGGAGGGCTTCACGCCCTGCACGGCGTGCCTGCCTGACGCCGCGCTCGGCGGACGGCAGCTGCCGCCTGCCGCCGACCCCGAGCCCGTCGTCCCCCCCGGCGCCGCCGTCACGGCGGCGAGCCGGGCCGAAGACTCCGCGCAGACCCGCGACGTACGTCCGCCGGTCGCCCCGCCGAAGCCTGCCGCGAAGGCTTCCACCCCCGACCCGGAGCCCGCCTCCCGCGAGGAAGGCGCCACCGCGTGGTTCGGCCGCCCGTCCGCCTCCTCCGAGCCGGACGACGATCAGGCGGACGCAGAGACTTCCTATTTCCGGCCGCCGCCTTCCGCGCGCAGGCCCGGCTCGCCCTCCGCCACTCCGGAGGGTCCCGCCCCGGCAGCCCCCGGCAAGTCCGGATCACCCGCGGCCAAGCCTTCGCAGCGCACCGGCTCACCGGAACAGCCCGGCACCAAGTCCGGGCAGTCCACCGGCTCGCCCGAGCAGCCCGGCACCAAGCCCACCCGGCCTGGCGACAAGCCGGGACAGACCGGCGGCCCGTCATCGAAGCCCGGATCGACCGGTGGTCCTTCGTCGGGTGCGAAGCCTGGATCGTCCGGTGGTCCGTCGTCGGGTGCGAAGCCCGGATCGACGGGTGCCCGGCCGGGGCAGCCCACCGGTGGGCCGGCTTCGAAGGTGGCCGACGAGGACGATTCCGCCGGGCCCGCCACGGCACCGCAGCCGCGCGTGACCTCTTCCGGGGCGCCGGTCCGTTCTGGACCCTCGGGCGGGGCTTCCGGGCCGTCACAGCGTCCTTCTGGGGCCGCCAGGACGCCTGCTACGGCGGGGGAGAGCGCGACGGCGCCGGAGCGGCCCGCGTCCTCCGCCGAGTCGGAGGCCAAGCCCAAGGGCCCGCTGCCTCCAGGCCCCGGCACGAGCACCGGACGCCCTTCCGGCCCGAGCTCGGCCACCAAGCCTTCGCCGACGGAAAAGTCCACCTCCGACCGGCCGTCAACGTCCGACCGCCCGTCAACCTCCGGGAGCCCGTCGGCCTCCAACCGCCCGTCAGCTTCCGACCGCCCGTCTCCCTCCGATCGGCCGTCTGCCTCTGACCGGCCGTCGGCTTCTGAGCGGCCCTCTGCTGCGAGTGGCCCCGCCAAGGCGGGCGCGGCCGGCGGCGCGGGCCCGAAGCCCGGGACCTCCGCCACCGGTGGGCCCGCGGGCTCGGGGGCGAAGTCCGGCACGCCCGGCACGGCGACGGGTTCGTCGTCGGGATCCGCCGGGACGGGCTCCAAGGGTGGCGCCGCTTCCACCAAGCCGGATGCCCCCAAGGGCGAGGCGAGCGGTTCCGCGCCCAAGTCCGGCGCCTCGGCCAAGACCGCCAAGCCTGAGACTTCCGGCTCGGCCGACGCCGATGACAAGCGCACCGGCTCCTCGGGCGGTGGCGCTGAGGGCAAGGGCGAGCGTTCCGGCACGGTGAAGGTCATCATCGGCACCCGCCGCTACCACAGCACCGCGTGCCCGTTGATCAGGGGCGCGGGGGAGTCGGGCGTGGAGACGATGACGCTCGCGGCGGCGGAGGCGGCCGGGCTGACGAGCTGCTCGGTGTGCCAGCACGACCGCGAATCGGTGAGCTGAGAGCCACCGCGAGCGTCCGCCACGATCGGCCCTGAGCTGGCCTACCGAGCACCCTTGGCCGTGTGGTCGGGGCTCGGTTGCCCTGAGTCGGCCTGACGAGCACCTCTGGGCGCATGGTCGGGGCCCCACGATGCCTGCGCGTCTCCGTCCCTCGGCCATTGCGCTCCCTCAGCCGATCCAAGGCGCTTGATGTGCACTGGCGAGGTGACGCAACTCAGGGCGGGCTCTTACCGGCCACCGGCACGCGTCGGGACAGCCCCGAGAGGCGAGATCCGTGCGCGGGTGCCAGGCCGCTTCAGGGGCGGTGGGGGTGGGCCCGGGAGGCGAGATCCGTGGGCGGGTGCCGGGCCGCTGCGGGGGGTGCGGTGGGGCCGGGGCCGGGAGGTGGCCCCACCGCGTCCCGCGGTCAGGCGCGGCGGAGGTGGAAGGTCAGGGACAGGTCCTCGTCCGTGTGGGACGGCAGATCCGGCGCCGTGCCCTCCGTGACCGTCGTCGCCAGGACCTCCTCCGCCACCACGTGCCCCTCGGTGCGCAGGGCCGTGGCGAGGTCGGGAGAGGACGTGGTCCACCACAGGTCGATGCGGTCCGTGATCGACAGGCCGGTCGACTTGCGGGCGTCCTGGACCAGGCGGATGACCTCGCGCAGGAGACCGGCGCGGCGCAGCTCGTCGGTGAGCTCCAGGTCCAGGGCCACCGTCTCGCCCGTGCCGGTGCCGATGGCGCCCGTCTCCACCGCCCAGCCCGAGCGGGGCTGCTCGTTGACGATCACGTCGTCCGGGCCGAGCATGATCTCGCCCAGCTCGTCCGCCTCCAGCATGACCGTGGAGCCCGAGCGGAGGGCCCGGGCCACGCGGGTGGCGTCGGCGGCGGCCACCGCGGCCGCGACCAGCTTGGTCTGGGAGCCGAAGCGCTTGCCCAGGGCCCGGAAGTTGGGCTTGACCGAGTAAGTCACGAGATCGGCGCTAAATCCGGACATGTCTTCGAGGGTGTGGACGTTCAGCTCGTCCGCCACCAGCCCGCGGAGCTCCTCGGGCAGCGACGGCCAGCCGTGCGCCCCCACCAGGGCGCGGCGGAGCGGCTGGCGGGTCTTGACGCCCGACGAGGCGCGGGCCGAGCGGCCCAGCTCCACCAGGCGGCGTACGAGGGCCATCTGGTCGGACAGCGCCGGGTCCAGCAGGTCCTCGCGCACCTCCGGCCAGGCGGCCAGGTGCACCGAGGAGGGCGCGTCGGAGGAGCGCAGGACGTCCCAGAGGTAGTCGGTGATGAACGGCGTGACGGGGGCCATCAGCCGCGTCACCGTCTCCAGGCACTCGTAGAGCGTCGCGAACGCCTCCGGCGAGCCCTGCCAGAACCGGCGGCGCGAGCGGCGCACGTACCAGTTGGACAGGTCGTCGAGGAAGTCCGCCAGGCGGCGCCCGGCGCGCTGGGTGTCGTACTCGTCCAGCGACGCCGTGACCTCGGCCACCGTCCTGTGCAGCTCGGCCAGCACCCAGCGGTCGAGCAGCGGGCGCTCGGCCGCGGGCGTGGCCTGCGCGAGCATGGACGGCGACCAGGACTCGGCGTTGGCGTAGAGGGTGAAGAACGACGAGGTGTTCCAGAGCGTCAGCAGGACCTTGCGGACGATCTCCTCGAGGGTGTTGTGCCCCACCCGGCGGGACGCCCAGGGCGAGCCCGAGCAGGCCATGAACCAGCGCAGCGCGTCGGCCCCGTGCTGGTCCATCAGCGGGATCGGCTCGAGGATGTTGCCCAGGTGCTTGCTCATCTTGCGGCCGTCCTCGGCCAGGATGAGGCCGAGGCAGAGCACGTTCTCGTAGGAGGACTGGCCGAAGACCAGCGTGCCGACGGCCATCAGCGAGTAGAACCAGCCGCGCGTCTGGTCGGTGGCCTCGCAGATGAACTGCGCCGGGTAGACGCCCTCCGGCTTGCCGCGCTCGCCCCACTGGGCGAACGGCATGGAGCCGGAGTCGTACCAGGCGTCGATGACGTCCGGCACGCGGCGCGCGAGGGCGCCGCACGACGGGCAGTCGAAGGTCACGTCGTCCACGTACGGGCGGTGCGGGTCGAGCGCCGAGATGTCCTGCCCCGCCAGCCCGCCCAGCTCCTCCAGCGAGCCGACGCAGGTCACGTGGGACTCGTCCGCCGAGCACACCCACAGCGGCAGCGGCGTGCCCCAGTAGCGCGAGCGCGACAGCGACCAGTCGACGTTGTTGCGCAGCCACTCGCCGAACCGGCCCCACTTGATCGTCTCGGGGAACCAGTTGGTGCCGGCGTTCTCGGCCAGCATCTTGTCCTTGACCGCGGTGGTGCGGATGTACCAGGACGGGAGCGCGTAGTAGAGCAGCGGGGTGTGGCAGCGCCAGCAGTGGGGGTAGCTGTGCTCGAAGTGGCCGCCGCGGTAGAGCAGCCCGCGGGCGCGCAGGTCCTCGGTCAGCTCCTCGTCGGCGTCCTTGAAGAACCGGCCGCCGACCATGGGCACGTCGTCGAGGAAGCGGCCGTCGGGGCCGATCGGGTTGACGACGGGCATGTCGTACTGCCTGATCACGGCCATGTCGTCGGCGCCGAAGGCCGGGGCCTGGTGGACCAGGCCGGTGCCGTCCTCGACCGTGACGTACTCGCCGAGCACGACGTAGTGGGCGCCCGGGATGTCGACCAGATCGAACGGCCGGGAGTAGGAGGTGTGCTCCAGCTCGCGCCCGGTGTAGCGGGCCACCTCGGTCGCGCCCTCGCCGAGGACCGCCAGCAGCGGCTCGGCCACCACCAGGACCTCGCCGTCCGCGGTGCGGGCCGCGACGTACGTCACGTCGGGGTGCACGGCGACGGCCGTGTTGGACACGAGGGTCCACGGCGTGGTCGTCCACACCAGCAGCGCGGCGCCCAGCTCGGCCAGCGGCCCGGAGGTCACCGGCATGCGGACGTAGACGGACGGGCTGGAGACGGTCTCGTAGCCGCCGGGCTGGCCCAGCTCGTGGTCGGACAGCCCGGTGCCGCAGCGCGGGCAGTACGGCGTGATGCGGAAGTCGCGGAACAGCAGCCCCTTGTCCCAGATGACCTTCAGCGACCACCAGACCGACTCGATGTAGGACGGGTCCATGGTCCGGTACGCCTGGGACAGGTCGATCCAGTAGCCCATGCGCTCGGTCAGCTGCTCGAAGGCGTCGACGTGGCGCAGCACCGACTCGCGGCACTTGGCGTTGAACTCGGCGATGCCGTATTCCTCGATGTCCTTCTTGCCGGTCAGGCCCAGCTCGCGCTCCACGCCGACCTCGACGGGCAGGCCGTGGCAGTCCCAGCCGGCCTTGCGCGGGACGCTGAATCCGCGCATGGACTTGTAGCGCGGGAACAGGTCCTTGAACACCCGCGCCTCGACGTGGTGCACGCCGGGCAGGCCGTTGGCGGTGGGCGGGCCCTCGTAGAAGACCCAGGACGGGTTTCCGGAGTTCTGCTCCACGGAGCGCTCGAAGATCTTCCCGTCCCGCCAGCGGTCGAGGACCTCGCGCTCGAGCGCGGGCAGGTCGACCTGCGCGGGAAGAGAGCGGAAAGATGGGGAAGACATTTCGGGCGTGACCTCCACGCTTCGTCGGCCGGTAGGGCGAGCGTGAAGGGACGAAGCCACGCGGCTCCGCGGTACCACCCTTCTTGACCCCGCACGCGGGGCCCTCTTCGTTTGGTCTGCAGCCGGGTCTAATGAGCTCTGGCGAGCCGTTCTTCCGGCGGCTCCGGGGTGATATCCCTCACAGTCGGGCCCCATCAACGCCTTGCAGTCTCAAACCATAACGCAGAGTGGGGCCGAAGGCTTCCTGGTTTCGCGCGGCGGCGCCTCGGTAGGCAACCGACAAAGTTGCGGGAATGGACGCCCCTGTGGAGGAGTTAGATGCGCGAGGCGGGATAGTACGGGGGAGGTAAACCGTCCGGCGGGTCGTTTGCCGTTCCGTTATGTGGATCCTAAGCTGCCCGCACCATTTATGGCCTTGATCAGCAATGGAGGCAGCCATGGCGGCAGTCACGCAGACCGCTACACCTTCGATGTGGTCGCAGGAGGAGCTGGCCGAGGTACGCGGCATGCTCCAGAGCGAGATCGACCAGCTCAACGCGGACATCCACCGCCACGAGACGGAGATAGCCTCTGGAGACGTCACTCAGGGAGCGGGCGACGACCAGGCGGACGCCGGCGCGAAGACGTACGAGCGCGAACGCGAGATCGCCCTTACCCTGAATGCGCGCGATCTGGTCGCGCAGAACGAACGTGCGATCGCCAGGATCGACGCCGGGACCTATGGAGTGTGCGAATCGTGCCACAAGCCGATCGGCAAGGAACGCCTTCAGGCGTTCCCGAGGGCGACGCTGTGCGTGGCCTGCAAGCAGAAGGAGGAGCGCCGGTAGGCCGCCCCCGCGGGCGGCTGTTCGCCGTCCTCGTCGTGCTGGCGGCCGTGATCTACGCGGCCGATCTCATCACCAAGACGGTGGTGTTGCGCACACTCGAGGGCCAGGCGCCGCTCGTCGTCATCCAGGACGTGCTGCAGTTCCGGGTGATCTTCAATTCCGGTGCCGCCTTCAGCATCGGCACCGGAATGACCTTCATCTTCACCTTCATCGCCGCGGGCGTGGTCGTCGCCATCGTGCGCACCGCCCGCAAGCTCGGCAGCCGGGCCTGGGCGGTCACGCTGGGGCTGCTGCTCGGCGGCGCGCTCGGCAACCTCACCGACCGGCTGCTGCGCTATCCCTCGGGGTTCGGGCGCTCCACCCAGCTCCAGGGGCACGTCGTCGACTTCATCGAGGTGCTTCCCGGGCATTTCCCCGTCATCGACTACTTCCCCGTGTTCAACATCGCCGACTCGGCCATCGTCTGCGGCGGCATCCTGGCGGTGCTCCTGGCCTGGCGCAACGTGCAGATCGACGGCTCCAAGGAGCAGCTGAAGGAGGTCGAGAAGGGTGAGTGAGCAGCGCAGCCTGCCCGTCCCCGACGGCCTGGAGGGCGAGCGGCTCGACGCCGCGCTCTCGCGGCTGTTCGGCTTCTCGCGCACCCGCGCCGCCGAGCTGATCGGCGCGGGCGAGGTGCTGGTGGACGGCCGGCAGCCGGCCAAGTCCGACCGGGTGCACGCGGGCGCGTGGCTCGACGTGACGATGCCGCCGCCGGTCACCACGCCGATGCCGGTCGCCGAGCCGGTGCCGGGCATGACGGTCGTGTACGAGGACGACGACGTCATCGTGATCAACAAGCCGATCGGCGTGGCCGCCCACCCGACCGTCGGCTGGACCGGGCCGACCGTGATCGGCGGGCTGCTCGGGGCCGGTCACACGATCGCCACCAGCGGGGCCGCCGAGCGCCAGGGCATCGTCCACCGCCTCGACGCCAACACCACGGGGGCGATGGTGGTGGCCAAGAGCGAGGTCGCGTACTCGCGGCTCAAGCGGGCCTTCAAGGAGCGCACGGTCGACAAGCGCTACCACGCGCTGGTGCAGGGGCATCCCGACCCGTTCCGGGGCACGGTGGACGCGCCCATCGACCGCCACCCGTCCGGGGACGGGCGCTTCGCGGTGGTGGCCGGTGGCAAGCCGTCGGTCACCCACTACGACACCGTCGAGGCGTTCCGCGCGGCCTCGCTGCTGGATATCAAGCTGGAGACCGGGCGCACGCACCAGATCAGGGTGCACATGGCGGCGCTGCGGCACCCCTGCGTCGGGGACCTGCTCTACGGGGCCGATCCGACGCTGGCGGCCCGGCTGGGGGTCACGCGCCAGTGGCTGCACGCCGTGGCGCTCGGGTTCGAGCACCCGACCACGGGCGACTGGATGTCGTTCAGCACGGACTACCCGCAGGACCTGCAGAAGGCGCTGGACATCGTCCGCGCCGAGTCCTGACCGCCCTTACTGCTGGTCGGCGTCCTCGCTGCCCGGCTCCGACGGCTCGACCGAGTCCGGGGTCCGGGAAGGGGTGCTGTCGTCCCGGTCCTTCTTGCCGCTGGCGCTCGGCGTGGGCTCCCGCTTGGGGTTCTTGCGCTCACCGGTCGGCGTGGGCTCCCGGGTGGGGTCCTTCCGGTCGCCGGTCGGCGTCCTGTGCCGGCCGTCCACGGCCGGCGGGGAGCTGTACGGCGTGGAACTGTCCGGCGGGGAGCTGTCCGACGGGGAGGGCGTCGAGGTGAGCTGCGGAGTGCCGGTGGAGGGATCGCGGGTGGAGGGCCCGGCGGTCACGACGGCCGGGGCGGGGCCCGGCTCCTGGGGCAGCTCCCGCGCCCGGCCGGACGACCACCAGGCCGCCCCGCCCGTGACCGCCGCGACGACCAGCGCGCCTGCCGCGATCACGGCCAGCGGCAGCCCGCGCCGCCGCGGGGAAGCCGCTCCCGGCGTGGCCGCGCCCGGCCCGCTCCCGCCCGGCCCGCTCCCGCCCGGCCCGCTCCCGGCCGGCCCGCTCCCGCCCGGCCCGCTCCCGCCCGACCCGGCCCCGGCCGGGCCTGTCGCGCCCGGCTCCATGAGCGGGCCTGTCCGTACGGGGACGCCGCCGGTGAGGGGGCCCGTCCGCTCGGGGGCGGCGCCGGTCAGGATCGCCGCCAGCCGCTGCTCGGCCTCCTCCAGCGACATGCGCTCGGCCGGGTTCTTGCGCAGCAGCCCGAGCAGGACGGGGCCGAGCACGCCCGCGCGGGCCAGCGGCTCCGGCTCGGCGTGCAGGACCGCGCCGAGCGTGGCCAGGGGGTTGTCCCGCTGGAAGGGCGAGTGGCCCTCGACCGCCATGTAGAGCGTCACGCCCACCGACCACAGGTCGGAGGAGGGCTGGGCCTGGCTGCCCGCCGCGCGTTCCGGCGCCATGAACGCGGGGGTGCCGAGCAGGACGCCCGTGCTCGTCACGGGAGCCTCGTCCTCCGTCGTGGCGATGCCGAAGTCGGTGAGCACCGCCCGGCCGTCCTCGGTCAGCAGCACGTTGTCAGGTTTGACGTCCCGGTGCAGCACGCCCGCCGCGTGCGCCGCGCGCAGCGCCTCGAGGAGTTGCAGCCCGATGTCCGCGGCCGCCGTCGGGGACATGGGGCCGTCCTCGCGGATCAGCTCGCCCAAGGTGCGGGAGCGGACGAGCTGCATGACGATCCACGGGTGACCGTTCTCCTCCAGGACGTCGTACACGGTGGCCACGCCGGGATGCGCCACCCGGCCGGCGGCTCGGGCCTCTCTGAACGTACGTACGGCGAAGACCTCGCGCTCGGGATCCGTCAGGTCGGGCGGCGGCAGGACCTCCTTGACCGCCACGTCCCGGCCCAGCACCTCGTCATGAGCCTGCCACACCGTTCCCATTCCGCCCCGGCCGATCGTCCTGAGCAACCGGTAACGCCCACCGACCATCTCTGTTGCATCGGACATGCACGGCGACTACCCCAGAAAGAACCGGACAAGCGCGGTGACGAGGGCCGCCGCCGCCAGGACGACCAGGAACGGCGCCCGCAACAGCAGCGCGACGACCGCGGCGCCCAGCCCGGCCGTACGTGCCGGGTCGAAGCGCAGCCCGCCCTCCTCCGTGAACACCTGCACCGCGATCAGGGCCGCCAGCAGCGCCACCGGCACCAGTTCGGCGAACCTGCGGATCGCCGGATGCTCCAGCAGCCGGCGCGGCGCCGCCAGCCCGGCCAGCTTGAGCGCGTAGCAGCCCGCGCAGACGGCGGCGATGGCCCACCACAGCGTCATCGCACCATCACCACCAGCACCGCCGCCGCCGACAGCAGCACGGGCACGCCGGGCGGCAGGAACGGGGTGGCGCACAGGGCGATCACCGCCGCGGCGCCGGCCAGCAGGCGCAGCTCGCCGCTGGCCGTCAGGCGGGGCCACAGGATGGCCAGGAACGCGGCCGGGCCCACCACGTCCAGCCCCAGCACGCCGGGGTCGCCCAGGAACGAGGCGCCGTAGGCGCCCGCCAGGGTGGTCAGGTTCCAGGTGAGGTAGAGGCTGGCGAACGTGGTGAGGAAGGCCGTGCGGGCCGCCTCCCTGGTCGGCTGGGCCAGCGTGACGGCCGTGGTCTCGTCGATCACCCCCTGCGCGGCCAGCAGCCGGTGCGGCCCGCGTACCCGGAGCAGGTCGGCCAGGCGCAGGCCGTAGAGCGTGTTGCGGCCGCCCAGCAGCAGCGCGCCCAGGGTGGCGGTCACCAGGTCGCCGCCCGCGCCCACCGCGCCGGTCAGCGCGAACTGCGAGGCGCCGGTGAAGGCCAGCAGGCTCAGCACGCACGCCTGCGGCACGCTCAGGCCCGCGGTGATCGCGGCGGCGCCGAAGGCGAGCCCCGACAGCCCCACGGCCACGCCCACGCCGAGGCCGTCCCGTATAGCGGCGGAACGGTGAGATGTCTGTTCCATGCGACAAGAGGCTAGGAGATGGCGGAACCGCCGGTCTTGTACGTTCCTGCAGCACGCTGATACGCCGCGGGCGGCACGCCCACGATGCGCTTGAAGTGCCGGTTGAGGTGGGCCTGGTCCGTGAAGCCCACCTCGGCGGCCACCTGCGCCGGGCGTACCCCGGACCGCAGGAGGTGGCGCGCCCGGCGCACCCGCAGCGAGGTGAGGTAGGCGTGCGGCGGCAGGCCCGTCTCGGCCTTGAACGCCCGCAGCAGCGCGAACGGCCGTGCGCCCACCGCGTCGGCCAGGTCGTCCAGCGTCGGCGGGTCGACGAGGCTGCCGTGCAGCAGGTCGAGCGCCTCCCGCACGGCCCGCCGGCCCTCGGCCGGCAGGACCGCCGCCGGCCTGGGCGTGGCGTGGCGGGTCACCAGCCGCGCGAACAGCGTGCGGCTCAGCGTGGAGGCCGCCAGCGCGTCGCCGCGCTCGGCCGCCTGGTGCGCCCGGCCGAGCAGCAGCGCCACCTCCTCGTCGCGCACCACCTGCCTGGGGAAGTGCGGCGTCGCGTACCGCACGCCCAGCTCGGCGGCGATCCCCGCCAGCGCCTCGATCGACGGGTAGAGCATGCGGTACGACCAGCCGTCCGGCGTGCCCGCCTGGCCGGTGTGCACCGACTCGGGGTTGACCAGCACCACTTCGCCCGCGCCCGCCCGGTGCAGGGTGCCGCGGTAGTCGAACTCCTCCACGCCCCCGACGATCAGGCCGATGGCGTAGCCGTCGTGCACGTGCCGGGTGAAGCGGTGGGTGACGTAGCGGGCCTTGAGCAGGTCGGTGCCCGGCACCGCCGGATGCCGCCAGAAGTGCGCCTGCTCCTTCATGAGGGTCTGAAGGTCTTCACGAACGTCTCGAAGTAGCGCCTGTCGGAGGCCCAGCGGGCGTCGGTGGTCTCCCAGTAGAGGGCGAACGGGCGGCCGGCGGCGGTGCGGAAGCCGCGGTTGATCACGTGGATCCGCCGCCCCTCGCGGATCCTGGTGAACTCCCAGTCGGCGGCCTTGCGGCCGAGGTAGGTGGTGGAGACGATGCCGATCCGGTCGTATCCCTCGAACTCGCCCTTCGCCAGGATCTCCTTCTCCAGGCCGGCCCAGTGCTTGGCGGGGTCCGTCCAGGCGAACTCGGGCACGGTCCACTCCACGATCATCGCCCCGGGGGTGTCGGGGCCCTTGAAGGTGATCTGGTCCCTGGTGGCGTGCTTCACGGCCCGCCACCCCTCGGGGACGGCGATCCCGAAGCGGCCCTGCGCGCTCCTGTAGGCCCGCCATCCCGCGGGCACCGGCTGCGCCGCCGTGGTGGGCGTACGCGTGGGCTCGGGCGTGGGCGTGCTCGACGTGGTCGGCTCGCCGGTGGGGGTGGCGGTGGGGGTGGGCGTGGGGGCGGGACCCGTCGGTACGGGGCTCGTGGTGGTGGCGGTGTTCGTCCAGTGGTTGGAGACCAGGAAGCCGCCCGCGCCCAGCACCGCCACGGCGGCGGGCAGGCCGATCCACAGCGCCCTGCCGCGCCTGGGCCGCGTCGAGAGGGTGGGAGGCGACCCCTCGGCCGTGTCCGCGGCGCCGCCCGTCGGCCGCCAGGCCCCGGGGGGCGTCTGGTGGAGGGAGGGGCCCGTGGCGGCCTCGTACAGCAGCCTCGCGGCCTCCGCGGCGGGCAGGCGCTCGGCCGGGCTCCTGCGCAGCAGCCCCATGATGACCGGCCCCAGCGCGCCGGCCCGCGCCGGTGGCTCGGGCTGGTCGCGCAGCACCGCCGCGACCGTCGCGGCCCACGAGTCGCGCTTGAACGGCGGCTCGCCCTCGACGGCCGCGTACAGCGTCGCACCCAGCGACCACAGATCCGACTCGGGGCGCGCGGGCTCGCCGTTGAGGCGCTCGGGAGGCATGTACGCGGGCGTGCCCACCAGCCCGCCGGTCGCCGTCAGCCCCGCCTCGGCCTCCAGCGAGGCGATGCCGAAGTCGGTCAGCACCACCCGGCCGTCGTCGGCCAGCAGCACGTTCTCGGGCTTCACGTCACGGTGGAGCACTCCGGTGGCGTGCGCGGCGCGCAGCGCGTCGAGCACCCGCCCGCCGATCACCGCGACCTGCCCCACCGTGAGCGGCCCGCGCTCGCGCACCACCTCGGCCAGCGACCGCGAGCGCACGAGCTGCATCACGATCCACGGGCGGCCGTCCTCCTCGACGACGTCGTGGATGACGATCACCGACGGGTGGTCGAGGCGGCCGGCCGCTCTGGCCTCCCTGATGGTCCTGCCGTTGAGCTCGGCCCGCTTGGCGTCGCCGACGCCCGTGTAGCGGACCTCCTTGATCGCCACCGTACGGTCGAGCAGCTCGTCGTAGGCCCGCCAGACCACGCCCATGCCGCCCTCGCCGAGCGGCTCGATGAGGCGATACCGGTTGCTGACCCGCCTTTCCACGCCGTGAAGCCTACTTGGCCGGTTCGAACGTGGCGCAGAACCCTTCGAAGAAGTCGTAGTCGGCCTTCCAGTGGCTCTTCAGGGTGTGCCAGTAGATCGCGTACGCCCGCCCGTTCTCGGTGATGAAGCCCCGGTTGCGCACGCGGGTCTTGCCGGTGTTGGTGTTCCAGGTGAAGTCCCAGTCCGCGGCGGCCTTGTGGAAGCCGTCGACCCGCTTGATGTCGAGCTTCTTGTAGCCGCCGAAGTTGTTCTTGAGGACCGGCTCCTGCTTCTTCCAGTCCTTGTACGGGTCCTTGCCGGGGTTCTTCGCCTCCTCGATCATGAGATAGGCGTTGGAGGCCGCGCCGGGGCCCTTGAACTTGACCTGCATGCCGCCGCGGTCCCACACCTCCCAGCCCTTGGGCAGGCCGATGGAGAAGCCGAGCTTCTTGTCCTTGTACATCTTCCAGCCGGCCGGCAGCGGGTTCTTCTCCTCCTCCTTCTCAGGGGTCGGAGTGGCCGTGGGCGTGGCCGTCGGCGAGGGCGGCTGGGAGGCGCTCGGCTCGGCGGAGGCCGACGGGGACGTGCTCGCCGACGCGTGAGAGGGAGTGCCCGTGGGGACCGTGGCCTGGGAGGCGCCCTTCTTCGGATCGAGATCCTCGGGAGCCGAGCGCAGGCCGAGGTAGCCGCCGATCGCGGCCACGAGCACGACGGCCACCGCGGCGGCGATGACGGGCCCGGCCCGGCGCTGGTCCGTCCTGGTCGCGTCCATCGTGGACTCGGCGGTGGCGGGGGCCGGGTCCACGGTCGGCGCGGGCGTGATCCGCGACCCGGTCTCGGGGACGGCGGGCGACGGGGCCGGGGCGGGGGAGGGGACCAGGTTGGGGTCGGTCGGGGTGTCGTCCTCGACGGGCGGCGCCTGGCGCAGCTTGCCCAGGGCGCGGAACCTGTTCTGGACGGCGGCCTTGCCCTGCGCGTCGGCCTCGTTCTCCGCCGGCGGCCGGGCCGGGGCGGGGGTCTTGGGCGGTGGCGGCGTGGTGGGCCGCGGCACGCGGATCGTCTGGGCCGCGGGGAACTGCGCGGTCGGCGGCGGGCTCGCCTGGGCGATGACCTGCCGCAGCATCCGCTGCGCCTCTTCGTACGTGAGCCGCTGGACCGGCTCCTTGTTGAGCAGGCCCATGATCACGTCGGTGAGCGGGCCCGCGTGCGGCGCCGGATCGGGCTCGTCGGTCAGCACGGCGTGCATGGTCGCCAGGGCCATCCCCCGCTCGTGCGGGGAGCGGCCCTCCACGGCCGTGTACAGCGTAGCTCCTAACGACCACAGGTCCGACTCGCGCCGCGCGGGCAGCCCTTTGAGCCGCTCGGGCGCGATGAACGCCGGCGTCCCGGCCAGGCCGGTCACGGTGAGCTGCGTCTCGGTCTCCAGCGTGGCGATGCCGAAGTCGGTGAGCACGACCCGGCCGTCGTCGGCCAGCAGCACGTTCTCGGGTTTGACGTCGCGGTGCAGCACGCCGGCCTCGTGGGCGCGGTGCAGCGCGTCCAGCACGGCCAGGCCGATCTCGGCCACCCGCTTGGGCGCCAGCGGCCCGTCCTGCTTGATCACGGCGCCCAGCGAGCGCGACTGGACGAGCTGCATGACGATCCAGGGCCGGTCATCCTCCTCGATCACGTCGTGCACGACGATCACGTTGGGGTGCTCGAACCTCGCCGCCGCCCTCGCCTCGCGCATCGTGCGCCGGTTCAGCAGCTGCACTTCCTCGCCCAGGGCGGCCGCGTACCGGACCTCCTTGACCGCGACCGTGCGGTCCAGGAGCTCGTCGTAGGCGCGCCAGACGATGCCCATCCCGCCCCTGCCGATGGGTTCCTGCAGCTGGTAGCGGCCGGCGATGCGGCGTCCCTCCTGCTTGCGATCCGACATCAACGGCCTCAAACCCTCCTCTAGGCCAAGAAATACTCCCATAGCGAGGGATCAACGGCGACTCGCCTGAAGGACAGTCCGTCATGTGAGAGGCACCGCCCAGCAGGTGAAGCCATGGGTGTAGTCTTTCAGACATGACTTGTCGCTACGCGTTTATCGAGCCGGCTCCGGGAGAGCCGGTCGTCAGCTAGCGACCACCTGGAGCCGGCACGAGGCAGAGACAACCCGTCTCTGCCTTTTTGGTTTTCCCGCCGGCTGCGCAGGGGCCGGCCCGAATTGGGGAGTCGAGGATGTCATCGACCTTGGAACGGCGCGCCGTGGCGGTGGGCGGAACGCTCGTGGGCGAAGGGCCCGCCGTGGTGATCGGCGGCCGGGTCGATCTGCGGGCGTACCGCGGGGAGGCCGACGCGTACGAGGTGCTGGGCGAGCGCGCCACGCTGGTGGAGCCGTACTCGGCCGCCGACCTGCCGGCCATCGCCGAGCGGGCGGACGCGGTCGTGGTGGGTTCGTCGTGGACGCGCGACATCCCGCTGGTGCGCTCGGCGGCCGGGCTCGGGCTGCCCGTGGTCGTGGAGCGGCGGCCGGCCGCCTCGCTGGAGGAGTGGCTGGAGCTGGCCGACTACTGCGCGCGGGAGGGGGACGGGCGGGTGCTCCTGTGCGAGGGCGGCCGGCTGGACCTGGGGATGATGCGGGCGGCCCGCGCGGTCTCGGGGCGTCCCGTGCTCGCCGACGTCTCGCGGGACGCGGCGCTGTCCGCGGCGGCGGTGGCCGCGGGCGCCGACGGGCTCGTCGTGAGCTCGGCCGGGCAGGCGACCCCGGCCGCCAAGCTCGGGACCTATGCCGGAGCCCGGACGGCCGAATCCTCCAGGAGCGGCACGCTGGAGTTCGTGGGCCCCGGCAGCCTCGCCGAGGCCCGTCAGGAGCTCCCCCCGGCCACGGCGTTGCGCGCGGCCGAGGAGGCCGTGACCGTCGTGGGCGCCCTGGTGCGGCCCGAGGCGCCCGGCACGCTGCCGGAGTGCCGCGAGGCGATCGACCGGGTGGACGCGGCGCTGGCCACCCTGCTCGAACGGCGGGCGGCGCTGGCGGGCATCGTGCAGCGGATCAAGCCGGTGGGCGGGTTCGCGGGGCGCGACCTGGCCAGGGAGCGGGCGCTCGTGGCGCGCATGGCGCTGCGCGCCCCGTCGCTGGGGGAGGCCCGGCTCGCGCCCATCATGAACGCCGTCATCGAGGCGGGCCTCCACCTGGCCGAGGAGCGCTCGGCCGAGTGAGCGGGCGTCAGGGGGCGTCGAGGCGGAAGTTGTTCATGGGGCGGCCCGGCCCGGCGGCGATCTGCTTGGTGATGAGCTCGGCGAAGCGGCGGTAGCCGTCGCCCGTCGGGTGGTAGCTGCGGGCGTTGACCTTGAGCTCGTCCATGTTCAGGGCCAGCCCGTTCAGGTACGGCTGCGGCTGTCCCACCTCGTGGCCCGTGAACGCCTCGTACGCGTCCACGTACTCCACGCTCCCCGGCACGCCGAACGCCGCGATCGCGCGGTCGAAGTCGGACACCACCGAGGCCACCGTGTCGTTGAGCCGGCGCGTCATCCCGTTCAGCCAGGTCTGGTCCTCGGCGCTCAGGTTGTCGACGGTCGCCACGGGGTCCTTGGGGAAGGGCCGGGGGTAGCCGAGGACGATGATGCGGGCGTTCGGCGCCCGCGTCCGCAGCTCGCGCAGCACCTTCGTCAGGCTGGGGCGCAGCTCCTCGATGCGGCGGGCGACGGCGGCGTCCTGCTCCACGCACGCCGACGACCACGGCAGCTTGACGATGCAGCCCGTGAGGACCTTCGTGAACCCGGCGTCGTTGCCGCCGATGCTCAGCGTCACCAGGCTGGCGTCGCGGCCGACCCGGGTGATCTGGGGCCGCTGGCCGTACTGGCCCGACAGGATCTGCGTGGTGGTGGCGCCGCTGCAGGCGTAGAAGGCGGTGCCGCCCCCGAAGCGGTAGGCCTGCGCGACGAGCGGCACGTACGAGCCCGTCGCCCGGTGGCAGCGGTCGGCGCCGTCGTTGATCGGCTTGCGGTCCAGGTCCCAGACGCCCTCGCCGGAGGAGTAGGAGTCGCCGAGCGCGACGTACATGCCGCCCTGCGCCACCTGCACCGGCGTCAGGCGGGTCGCCTGCGGCAGCCTCCCGTGCGGCTCCTGATCGGCCGGGCAGCCCGCGTCGAGCACGGCGCAGGCCAACCTGGGTAAGACGCCCAGGGGGGCGCATGCCACGGCGAGCGCGACGCCGACGGCGGCGGCCGCCGCGGTCTGGACCATCGCCCGTCTCGTCCACCTCGGCGTCTTGCGGGTCTCCTCGTCCAGTGCGGCCTCCCCCGGTGCGGCGGCTCTGTGCCGGCACATCGAGAGTACTCAGTCAGGGGCGGCCGCCGTCGACGGTCCGGCGGCGGCTGACCACCCGCCAGCCGAGGGCGATGGCCACGGCCAGCGCCGGGATGAGGAAGAACGCCACCCGCTGGTCGGGGTCGGCGAAGGGCATCAGCAGGACGACGAGCAGCAGGAACGCCAGCGTGAACCAGTTCGTGTACGGCGCGCCGGGCATCGGGAACACCGACAGGTGACCAGACCGGCGCAGCCGCATCTGGCACCAGACGAGCACGCCCCAGGTCGTGATCACGCCGAGGGAGGCGACGGCGGTGGCGATGTTGAAGGCGCGCTCGGGCAGGAAGTAGAACAGCGCCACCCCGGCCAGAAACATGACCGCCGTGAACAGGATGCCACCCATCGGGACGAACCTGGAGCTGAGCGTGCCCGTGAACCCGGGGGCCTCCTGCTTCATGGCCATCGAGCGCAGGATGCGGCCCGTGGCGTACAGGCCGGAGTTGCAGGACGACAGCGCGGCGGTGATCACCACCAGGTTCATGGCGTCGGCGGCCCACGGGACGCCGAGGCCCGCGAAGACCGTCACGAACGGCGAGGTGTCCGCGTGGTACGCCGTCCACGGCAGGACCATCGCCAGCAGCGCCACCGAGCCCACGTAGAAGATCGCGATGCGCCACACCACGCCGTTGATCGCCTTCGGCATGACCTGGTGCGGCCTGGCCGTCTCGCCCGCGGTGATGCCGACCAGCTCGATCGACGCGTACGCGAACACCACCGACTGCAGGCTCATCAGCACCATCGGGAAGCCCTTGGGGAAGAAGCCGCCGTGGGAGACGAGGTTGTGCGGGGTCGCCTGGCCGATCGTGAAGACCACCAGGACCAGGCCGACCACCAGGAAGATCGTGATCGCCAGCACCTTCAGCATGGCGAACCAGAACTCCAGCTCGCCGAACAGCCGGACCGACACCAGGTTGACCGACAGCACGAACCCCAGGGCGATGAGCGCCGTCAGCCACTGCGGGAAGGCCGGAGCCCAGTAATGGATGTAGGCGGCGATGGCGGTCAGCTCGGCGATGCCGGTGAACGCCCAGTTGATCCAGTACATCCAGCCGCTGGCGAACGCCGCCCACGGGCCGATGAACTCGCCCGCGTACTCGACGAACGACCCCGCCACCGGGCGGTAGAGCACGAGCTCGCCGAGCGCCCGCATGACGAAGAACGCGGCCACCCCGGCGGCGGCGTACGAGAGCACCAGGGCGGGCCCCGCGGCGGCCAGCCGGCCGCCCGAACCGAGGAACAGGCCGACCCCGATCGCCCCGCCGATCGCGATCATCTGGACCTGGCGGTTGCCGAGCGCGTGCCGGTATCCTTCGTCCGTCTGCGTGCGCACCGAGTGTCTCCTCAACTACTTGCAGTGAATATGACGATATCGGTGCTGATGGTCACGGGGGTCCCGGCGCGCCGGTCCGGGCGAGGGCGCGGCGCGGGCATCGGGATGTCGGTCCGGACCACTAGAGTCGGAGCGCACAACCCCACTCGAGACCGGGAGGCGCCGCTCCATGTCGTCCAGCGACTCGTTCGTCCATCTGCACGTACACACCGAATACTCGATGCTGGACGGTGCCGCCCGGCTCAAGCAGATGTTCAAACAGGTCGGCGAGCTGGGCATGCCGGCGATCGCGATCACCGACCACGGCAACATGCACGGCGCGTACGACTTCTACAAGCAGGCGACGGGCGCCGGGATCAAGCCGATCATCGGCATCGAGGCCTACGTCGCGCCGGAGCTGCGCCACAACAAGAAGCCGGTCCTGTGGGGCGAGCCGCACCAGAAGAAGGACGACGTCTCGGCGGGCGGCTACTACACCCACATGACGATCTGGGCGCGCAACAAGGCGGGCCTGCACAACCTGATGCGCCTGTCCTCGCGCGCCTACACCGAGGGTTTCGTGCGCAAGTGGGCGCGGATGGACGCCGAGATCCTCGCCGAGCACTCCGAGGGCCTGATGGCCACCACCGGGTGCCCGTCGGGCGAGGTGCAGACGAGGCTGCGGCTCGGCCAGTACGACGAGGCGCTCAAGGCCGCGGCGAAGTTCCAGGACATCTTCGGCAAGGACAACTTCTACCTGGAGATCATGGACCACGGGCTCGAGATCGAGCGCCGCGTCCGCGACGGGCTGACCAGGATCAGCAAGGAGCTGAACATCCCGCCGCTGGTCACCAACGACTCGCACTACACCTACGAGTCCGACGCCGCCTCCCACGACGCCCTCCTGTGCATCCAGACCGGCAAGCAGCTGTCCGACCCCGACCGCTTCCGGTTCGACGGCACCGGCTACTACATCAAGACCGCCGACGAGATGCGCGCGGTCGACTCCTCCGACCTGTGGGCCGAGGGCTGCCGCAACACGCTGCTGGTGGCCGAGAAGGTCGACCCCGAGGGGTTCTTCCAGCACAAGAACCTCATGCCGACCTACCCCATCCCCGACGGCATGACCGAGGAGCAGTTCTTCCGCCAGGAGGTCTGGAAGGGCCTCGAGCGGCGCTTCCCCGAAGGCGTCGACGAGGAGCACCGCGCCTGGGCGGAGAACGAGCTGGGCGTCATCATCCAGATGGGCTTCCCGAGCTACTTCCTCGTGGTCGCCGACTTCATCATGTGGGCCAAGAGCAACGGCATCCGCGTCGGCCCCGGGCGTGGCTCGGCGGCCGGGTCGCTGGTGGCGTACGCGCTGGGCATCACCGACCTCGACCCGATCCCGCACGGCCTGATCTTCGAGCGCTTCCTCAACCCCGAGCGCGTGTCCATGCCCGACGTCGACATCGACTTCGACGAGCGCAGGCGCGGCGACGTGATCCGCTACGTGACCGAGAAGTGGGGCGCCGACAAGGTCGCCATGATCGCCACGTTCGGCACCATCAAGGCGAAGGCCGCCATCAAGGACGCGGGCCGCGTCCTGGGTTACCCCTACGCGCTGGGCGACCGGGTCTCCAAGGCGTTCCCGCCCGCCGTCATGGGCAAGGACATCCCGCTGTCGGGCATCTTCGACAAGGACCACCCGCGCTACGCCGAGGCCGGTGAGCTGCGCAGGCTCTACGAGGAAGACGTCGACGTCAAGGCGACGATGGACCTCGGCAAGGGCCTGGAGGGCCTGATCAGGCAGACCGGCGTGCACGCCGCCGGCGTGATCATGTCGGCCGAGGTGCTGACCGACTACATCCCGGTCATGCGCCGCGACTCCGACGGCGCGATCATCACGCAGTTCGACTACCCGACCTGCGAGACGCTCGGCCTGCTGAAGATGGACTTCCTGGGCCTGCGCAACCTCACGATCATCGACGACTGCGTGAAGATGATCGAGTCCACCACCGGCGAGCAGATCGACCTGCTGAAGCTGCCGCTGGACGACCGCAAGTCCTACGAGCTGCTGGCCCGCGGCGACACGCTCGGCATCTTCCAGCTCGACGGCGGCGGCATGCGTTCGCTGCTGCGGCTCATGCGCCCCGACAACTTCGAGGACATCTCCGCCGCCCTCGCGCTCTACCGGCCCGGCCCGATGGGCGCCAACTCCCACACCAACTACGCGCTGCGCAAGAACGGCCAGCAGGAGATCACCCCGATCCACCCCGAGCTCGAGGAGCCGCTGAAGGACATCCTCGACACGACCTACGGCCTGATCGTCTATCAGGAGCAGGTCATGGCCATCGCGCAGCGCGTCGCCGGCTACTCGCTCGGCGGCGCCGACCTGCTGCGCCGCGCGATGGGCAAGAAGAAGAAGTCCGAGCTGGACAAGCAGTTCGAGTTCTTCGAAAAGGGCATGCAGGACAACGGCTTCTCGGCGGCGGCCATCAAGGCGCTGTGGGACATCCTGCTGCCGTTCTCCGACTACGCCTTCAACAAGGCCCACACCGCAGGCTACGGCCTGGTCTCCTACTGGACCGCCTACCTCAAGGCCAACTACCCGGCCGCCTACATGGCCGCGCTGCTGTCCTCGGTGAAGGACGACAAGGACAAGTCGGCCCTCTACCTCAACGAGTGCCGCCGCATGGGCATCAAGGTCTTCCCGCCGGACGTCAACGACTCCGACTTCGACTTCACGCCGCGCGGCACCGACATCCGCTTCGGCCTGTCCGCCATCCGCAACGTCGGCGCCAACGTCGTCGACGGCATCCTCAAGGCGCGCAAGGAGAAGGGCCGCTTCACCGACTTCAAGGACTTCCTGCGCAAGGTGCCGGCCATCGTCTGCAACAAGCGCGTGATCGAGTCGCTGATCAAGGCGGGCGCCTTCGACGCGGCCGGCCACGTCCGCAAGGGCCTGGTCATGGTCCACGAGCAGGCCGTCGACGCGATCATCGACATCAAGAAGAACGAGGCCATCGGCCAGGACTCCCTCTTCGGCGCCATCGACGGGGGCGAGGACCAGACCTTCGACGTGCAGATCCCGGTGGGGGAGTGGGACAAGAACACGCTCCTGCAGTTCGAGCGGGAGATGCTCGGCCTCTACGTGTCCGACCACCCGCTGTTCGGCGTGGAGCACATCCTGTCGGCGGGGGCCGACTGCTCGATCGCCGCCGTCCAGGACGAGAGCCGGGCCGACGGCCAGGTGGTGACCGTGGGCGGCATCCTGAGCGGGGTGCAGCGCAAGGTCACCAAGAAGGGCGACACCTGGGTGCTGACCCAGCTGGAGGACCTCGAAGGCTCGATCGAGGTGATGATCTTCCCGTCGGCGTACCAGCTGTGCTCGACGATCCTGGCCGAGGACGCGATCGTCTTCGTCAAGGGGCGCATCGACAAGCGGGAGGACGTCGCCAAGATCATCGCCATGGAGGTGACGGCGCCCGACCTGACCCAGGAGGCGGGCGGGCCGCTGCTGGTGAGCCTGCCACTGACCCGCTGCACGCCGCCGGTGGTGGGGCGGCTGAAGGAGATCCTCACGACGCATCCGGGGACGTCGGAGGTGCACCTGCAGGTCCACAACGGCCCGAAGACGACGGTGATGCGCGTGGACGACCGGCTCCGCGTCACCCCGTCACCCGCCCTCATGGGCGACCTGAAACAACTCCTCGGCCCGGCCTGCCTGGGCGCATGATCCCGCCGCCCTCGCCCGCTCCCTGACCCCGGGCGCCGCGTCCGGCGTCCGGGCTCTCCCTCCGTATGCGGCGGCCGTCGTCCGGGCTCTCCCTCCGTATGCGGCGGCCGTCGTCCGGGCTTTCCCCCAGCACGCGGCGGCCGTCGTGCGGGCTCTCCCGCCGCATGTGGCGGTCGTCCAGGCATCCTTACGGCTGCGCACGGGAGGGCCCACCCGCCGCACGTGGCAGGGCTCTGTCCAGGGAGACGCTCACCGGGTGGGCGGGGCGGGCCGCCGTGACGCGCGCACAGTGGGCCGTCTGGGTGGCGAGCCGTCCCCCACCCGAGCAACCCACCCACAACGCCCGGCCAGCACTCACGGCGCCCGGCCAGCACTCACGGCGCCCGGCCAGCACTCACGGCGCCCGGCCAGCACTCACGGCGCCCGGCCAGCACTCACGGCGCCCGGCCAGCACTCACGGCGCCCGGCCAGCACTCACGGCGCCCGGCCAGCACTCACGGCGCCCGGCCAGCACTCACGGCGCCCGGCCAGCACTCACGGCGCCCGGCCAGCACTCACGGCGCCCGGCCAGCACTCACGGCGCCCGGCCAGCACTCACGGCGCCCGGCCAGCACTCACGGCGCCCGGCCAGCACTCACGGCGCCCGGCCAGCACTCACGGCGCCCGGCCAGCACCCACGGCGCCCGGCTACGCACCCGCAGCGCGCGACCAGGCACCCACCGGGCCGGACGTCGTCAGGGGCTTGGGGGAGTCGTGATGTGGTGCTGGGGTCAGGAGTCTGGGGGGTTCTTGAGGTGGAGGGCGAGACGGGTGCGGTCGCGGAGGCCGTATTTGCGGAGCAGGCTGGAGACGTGGTTCTTCACCGTGCCCTCGGTGATGCGCAGCCGGACCGCGATCTCCCGGTTGGAGGCCCCCGCGGCGATCAGCGCGGCCACCTGTGCCTCCCGGGTCGACAACCGTCCCCGCACCCGCCCCCGGTCCGGGGGCGCGGCCGGGCCGGTTGGTGGGGTCGGGGCGGGCGGGGTGCGTCGGAGTTCGGCGACCAGGCGGGCGGCCACCGGTGAGGCCAGCACCGTCTCCCCGCGGCCGGCCCGGCGGACGGAGTCGACCAGTTCCTCCGGCGTGCAGTCCTTGAGCAGATAGCCGACGGCGCCGCCGCGCAGCGCGCCGAAGATGTAGTCGTCCTCGTCGAACGTGCTGAGCACGATCGCGGCCACCCCGGGGTGCCGGGCCGACAGGTGGGAGATGAGCTCCACGCCGTCCATCCTGGGCATCCTCGCGTCCACCAGCGCCACGTCCGGGCGGCACTCCGCGACCACCAGCAGCGCCTCCTCGCCGTCGGCGGCCTCGCCCGCCACCTCGATGCCGTCCTCGATCTCCAGCATCTTGCGCAGGCCCTGCCGCATCAGCTCCTGGTCGTCGACGAGTAGCACCCTGGTGGTCCTCACGTCGCGACCTTCGCACGAATCAGTAGCACCTTGGTGGTCCTCATGTCGTCACCTTCGTACGAATCAGTAGCACCTTGGTGGTTCTCACGTCGTCACCTTCGCACGGACCAGCAGCACCCTGATCGCCCTCATGTCGCCACCTTCGCGCGGACGGGCAGTTCCGCCCGCACCTCGAAGCCGCCGCCGGGCCGGTCGCCCGCGACCAGGGTGCCGCCCACGGCGCGGGCGCGCTCGGCGAGCGAGCTCAGGCCGAACCCGCCACGCCCCTCGCGGTCGCGGCCCCTGCCGTCGTCGGCGACCGCCAGGACGACGGCCTCGCCGGAGAAGGTGAGCGTGCCGTCGACGTGGCGGGCCCCGGCGTGCCGGACGGCGTTGGTGAGCCCCTCCTGCAGCACGCGGTAGAGCACCAGCTCCACGTCGGGCTCCAGGGGCACCTCGCCGCCCAGCACCTCGAAGGACACCGCCAGCCCCGTGCCGTCGAACGACGCCGCCAGCCGCTGCAGCGCGGCGCTGCCGACGCGGCCTTCGAGCGCGAGCGGGCGCAGCGCGCGCACCCACCGGCGGGCGTCGGCCAGCGCCTCCACGGTCAGCTCCTTGGCCTGGCGCACCTCGTCCCAGGCGGCCTCGGGGCGGCGCGAGCGGAACCGCTCGGCGTTCTCCAGGCTCAGCTTGATCACCGTCAGGTGGTGGCCGATGGAGTCGTGCATCTCGGCGCCCATCCGCGCCCGCTCCTGGGCGACCGTCAGCTCCCTGACCCGGGCCAGCAGCCGCTGCGCCTCCTCCCGCCTGCGCCGCGCCTCCAGCACGGCCGACGTCATGCCCAGCACGAACGCGGCGAAGACGATGACGAGCACGGTCTGCACGGTGGCCTCGCCCAGGCCACGGCCGGAGCTCACCGCGGTCATGACGAAGAGCGCGCCCGTCAGGCAGCCGACGATGACGGCCGCGGCCCGCATGCCGTGGACGAACGCCACGTTGGCGATCGCCAGCAGCGTCAGCAACTGGTGGATCTCGGCCGAGCCGGTGAAGCCCAGCGCGAACGTCGCCAGCAGGAACGCCACCGGCAGGAGCCGCCGCCAGCCTTCGCAGCGCCGCCAGGGCAGCAGCAGCCAGAGCACGGCCACGAGCGCGAGGTTGACGCCGAAGGGCACGGCCCAGGGCGGCGTCGAGGGCTCGGACGCGTACGCGACGGCCCCGGTGGCGGCGAGCACCACCCAGAACACGACGGTGAACAGGACGGGCCGGTCGGGGACGCGCAGCCGGGCCAGGGGACGCTGCATGGGTTCGACCATAGTTTCCCGCGAGGGCGTTGTGATCCTCCTTGAGGACCCATGACGAAGGTCATGGCGGGTTCAGACCGCGGGCCGATGCGCGGCCGTCGCGGGCTTCCTAGCGTGGCTGTCCATGAAAGCCACTCATCCCGTCTGGGCCGTGCTGATCACCGTCGTCGCGATGTTCGCGATGGTGCTCGGCGGCTTCCTGCCCGCGACGCTGCTCTTCGACCCGGGCGACCCCCTCTATCAGCCGGTGGGGGTGGCCGGGATCACGCTGGCCTCGCTCGGCATCGTCTACCTGATCCGCCGCTTCCTCGGCCGCCGGTCGTGGCGGGGCGTCGGGCTCACGAGGACCTGGCGGGCCGCGCCGCACCTGCTCACGGGCCTCCTGGCGGGCGCGGTCGCGGTGACCGCCGCCAACGCGCTGTCGGTGGCCCTCGGCGTGGCCACCCTGAGGCCGTGGTGGGACGTGGTGGGCCCCGCGCTCCCCTATGTCTTGCTCAACGTAGGCATAGCGCTGCTGGGGCAGGCCTTCCCCGAGGAGCTGCTGTGGCGCGGGCACCTGTACGACACGCTGTCGGGCCGGCTGTCCCCGAGGGCCGTGCTGATCGTGGTGTCCGTGTGCTTCGGCGCGCTGCACATCATCTCCAACAGCCCGGCGGACACGCCCGCCGAACGCCTGCTCTACGTGCTCCAGGCGATCGCCCTCGGCTTCGCCTGCGCGGCGGCGCGGGCGCGCACCGGGACGGTGTGGATGGCGGTCGGCGTGCACACCGGCCTCCACACCGGCAACATCGTGCTCCCGACCCAGGACATCCAGTACGGCGTCCAGCTCGTCATCCTGACCTGCACGCTCACACTCACCGGCCTGCTCCTCCTGGCCAGGCGGAGCGGCGGCCACGCCGAATCCCTGAGCGGGGGTGATCCGACGAGCGTTCGCGTCCCGGGTGGGCAACCCTCGCCGTCGTAGCGCCGCGGCCGGTGAGGCAGGATCCAAGGGTGAGCGAACTGCACTACGCGACCGCGACCGAGCTGGCGCGCCTGATCAGGGCCAGGCAGGTGAGCGCCGTCGAGGTCGTCCAAGCCCACCTCGACCGCATCGAGCAGGTCAACCCGCGCGTCAACGCCATCGTGACCCTGGTCGCCGAGCAGGCGCTCGACGCGGCCAAGGCGGCGGACGCGCGCGAGCCCGCCGGTCCGCTGCACGGCCTGCCCGTCGCGCACAAGGACCTCGTCGACACGGCCGGCATCCGCACCACGTACGGATCGCCGCTCTTCGCCGGTAACGTCCCGGCCCAGGACGACCTGATCGTCCGGCGGCTGCGCGCCGCCGGGGCCATCACCGTGGGCAAGACCAACACGCCGGAGTTCGGCACCGGCTCCCACACCGTCAACGAGGTGTTCGGCGCCACCAGAAACCCCTACGACCTGTCCAGGTCGGCCGGAGGCAGCAGCGGGGGCGCCGCCGCGGCACTGGCCACCGGCATGGTCCCGCTGGCCGACGGGTCCGACATGGGCGGCTCGCTGCGCAACCCCGCCTCCTTCTGCAACGTCGTCGGCCTGCGCCCCACCCCTGGCCGCGTCCCCGACCCGTCCGACACCAACGCCTGGTACACGCTGTCCGTGCAGGGGCCGATGGCCAGGACGGTCGAGGACGTCACGCTGATGTTCGGGGCGATCGCCGGGTTCGACCGGCGCTCCCCGTACTCGATCAAGGAGGTCTTCGCCCCCGAGCCGGAGGAGGGCGTGCGGGGGCTGCGCGTGGCGTGGAGCCCGGACCTGGGCGGCCTGCCGGTGGACCCGGCGACGGCGGAGGTCACCGCGACGGCGCCGCCGGTGTTCGAGCGGCTGGGGGCCCAGGTCGAGCAGGTCGAGCTGGACCTGTCGGAGGCCGAGGACGCGTTCCGGACCTACCGGGCGTGGAACTACGCGCTGTCCTTCGGCGACCTGACCGGGCTCGGCCCCAACACGGCGTGGAACGTCGAGCAGGGCCGCAAGGTCACCGGCGCCGACCTGGCCCGGGCCGAGCAGGGCCGCAGCCGCCTCTACCAGCGGATGGCCGCGTTCTTCGACACCTACGACGTGCTGATCGCGCCCGTCAGCCAGGTGCCGCCGTTCCCGGTCGAGCAGCCGCACGTCACCGAGATCAACGGGGAGCCGATGCCCGACTACCTCGCCTGGATGCGCTCGGCGTACTGGATCAGCGTGCTGCACGCGCCGGCCGCGTCCGTGCCGGCCGGGTTCACGGCGGACGGGCTTCCGGTGGGGGTGCAGATCGTGGGCCGGCCGTTCGAGGACGCCAGGGTCCTGCGCGTGGCCCGCGCGTTCGAGCAGGCCACCCGCCACGGCGAGCGCCGCCCGCCGCTGTAGCCGCCGCACGGGCGGGTCAGAGGGGCTCGGGCAAGGGCCGCCGTACGGGCAGGTGAGAGAGGGGCGGGCGGGTCGCCGCGCGGGCGGGTCAAGGGGTTCGGGCGGGTCAGAGGGGTTCGGGCGGGTCGCCGTACGGGTGGCGCAGCGGCGACTCGCGATAGCCGTGCATGCCCTCCAGGAACCCGAACAGCCCCACCGCCAGCAGCGGCCAGGACACCAGCACGCCGGAGGCCGTCAGCTTCAGCGCGCCCGGGACGACCTTCACCCCGGGCATGGCGGCGGCCTCGACCACGACCGCCCCGATCGTGAACGTGGACCCGACCCACAGCGTCAGCATCGCCCCCAGGATGCCGCCGGCGCAGAGCCCGAGCAGCACCGGCAGCATCCACCGGCGCGCCGCGAACCACGCGACCCCGCCGCACAGCAGCCCCAGCCCGCCGGTGATCACCGCGAACCACCCGTCGGCCGCGATCAGCGCCTGAGTGGACGGGTCGGCCAGCACCGTCCCCTGATCGGTGACCTGGTACGGCGCCCGTGGCGTGATCCCTGACCAGACGAGTCCGGCAGCCGCTCCGAGAGTGGCAAGTGCGAGGACAGTTACCGCGAAAGCGCGCACTTCCCTCGTCACGCCACTCCCCCTTACATGTGTGTCCGAATCAGCTCGATGGTATCCCCCGGCTAGGCTCGCTTCGTGATTGCAGAAGAGGTCTGGTTGATAGAACCCTCCGGCCCGCTCCGGGGGGACGTCGAAGTACGCGGCTCCAAGAACGGAGTCTCCAAGCACATGGTCGCCGCCATGCTGGGTGGCGGGGAGAGCAGTATCCACAACGCCCCCGAGGTGGGCGAGGTGGAGATCACCGCCGCCATGCTGCGCGCGCTCGGCATCCATGTCGAGATCTCCCGCACGGAGATCAGGATCGCGCGGGGGCAGGCGATCGAGCCGAGGGTGCCGGACGCGTTCACGGGCCTGAACCGCATCCCCATCCTCATGCTCGGCCCGCTCCTGCACCTGGCGGGGGAGGCGTTCGTCCCGCTGGTGGGCGGCGACCCGATCGGGCGGCGGCCGGTCAACTTCCACGTCGAGGCGCTGCGCGCGATGGGCGCCGAGGTGGAGGTGGGCGACACCGGCATCTTCGCCAAGGCCGGCCGCCTGCACGGCACCCGGATCGAGCTGCCGTACCCGAGCGTGGGCGCCACGGAGACGGTCCTGATGTCGGCGGTGCTGGCCGAGGGCAAGACGGTGCTGAAGAACGCCGCGATGGAGCCCGAGGTGGTGGAGCTGGCGCTGTTCCTGCAGCGGATGGGCGCCAGGATCGAGCTCTCCCCCGACCGCAGGATCGTCATCGAGGGCGTCGAACGGCTGCGCGGCGCCTCCACCTGGCTGACCGGCGACCGCATCGAGGCGTTCTCGTACCTGGCGGCCGGCCTGATCACCGGGGGAGAGGTGCGGGTGCACGGCTGCCCGCAGGACCGCCTGGTCACCGCGATCACCACGCTGGCCAGGATGGGCGCCCAGTTCGACATCAACGACGAGTACCTGTGCGCCACCGCGCCGCCCGAGGGGCTGCGCTCGGCGGCCGTGCAGACCGACACCCACCCCGGGTTCATGACGGACTGGCAGACGCCGCTCATGGTGCTGTTCACGCAGAGCCAGGGCATGTCGGTGCTGCACGAGACGGTCTTCGAGAACCGCCTGGTGTACGTGCCCGCGCTGCAGAAGATGGGCTGCGAGATCGAGGTGTTCGACCAGTGCCTGGGCGGGCCGGCCTGCCGCTACCACGACACCAACGCCAGGCACTCGGCGGTCGTGCGCGGCGTGTCCAAGCTCAAGGGCGCCGACGTGACGCTGCCCGACATCCGGGCGGGGTTCTCGGCCGTGCTGGCGGCCGCCGTCGCCGACGGGCCGTCCACGCTGCGCGGCGTGCACCACATCGAACGCGGTTACCACCGGCCGTTCGAACAGTTCGCCTCGCTCGGTCTGCACATCCGCAGGCAACGGTAAACAGGTGACAAGCGGGCGTTTGGCGCGGATGCGGACGTCGCAGATCATGTGACGTGACCGTACTCAGATCCGTCGGCGCGCTCGGGCTGGCGGGGGCGCTCGGAGGGGTGCTGGCCGCGGCACTGGCCGCGCCCGTGGTCAGCGGGGGCGGCATCGCCGCCAAGAGCGTCGCGAACACCTTCGTCGACCTGCCGCCTGCCCCGCGCGAGGAGCCCCTGGACCAGGTGACCAGACTGCTGGACAAGGACGGCAGGACGTTCGCCCAGTTCTACGAGGCCAACAGGACGGCCGTGCCGCTGAGCGCCGTCGCCCCGGTGATGCGCAAGGCGATCGTGGCCATCGAGGACGCCCGCTTCTACGAGCACGGCGGCCTCGACATCCGGGGCACGTTCCGGGCGCTGCTCACCAACACGCAGGCCGGCGGCATCAAGCAGGGCGGCTCGTCCCTGACGCAGCAGCTCGTCAAGAACATCCTGATCGAGTCCGCCCGCAACGAGGCCGAGCGCGACCGTGCCCGCGCCCCGAACCTGGCCCGCAAGATCACCGAGCTGCGGCTCGCGCTGGCGCTGGAGAAGAAGTACCGCAAGGACGAGATCCTGGAGCGCTACCTCAACATCGCCTACTTCGGCGCCGGGGCCCACGGCGTGGAGGCGGCGGCCAGGCGCTTCTTCTCCACGTCGGCCTCCCGGCTGTCCCTGGGCCAGGCGGCCACGCTGGCCGGCGCGGTGCGCATGCCGTACTCGACCGATCCCTCGCTCGGCCGGGACCACCGCGAGCGCCTGAAGACGCGCCGGGACCTCGTGCTCGACCGGATGGCCGGGCTGAAGCTGATCAGCCCGCAGGAGGCGGCGAGCGCCAAGGCCGCGCCGCTGGCCATCAGGCTCCGGCCCGAGCCGGGCGGGTGCGAGCAGAGCGCCTACCCCTTCTACTGCCTTTACGTCCAGCGCGAGCTGCTGTCGAACCCGGTCTTCGGCAACACCGAGGCCGAGCGGCGGACCAGGATGGCCAGGGGTGGCCTGACGATCAGGACCAGCCTCGACCCGATCGCGCAGCGCGCCGCCGAGGAGGCCATCCGCCGCCACGTCTGGCCGGAGGACACCGAGGTGGCCGCCGAGGCCATGGTCGAGCCGCGAACCGGACGGATCAGGGCGATCGCGGCCAGCAAACGCTTCGGCCGCAACCCCGGCAACCGGAAGAACGGCCCCAAGACCACCTTCAACCTGGCCGCCGACGTGGCGCACGGAGGCGGCCAGGGGTTCCAGGCCGGGTCGACGTTCAAGGTGTTCACGCTGGCCACGGCGCTCCAGCAGGGGTGGCGGTTCGGCGACGGCTTCAACACCCCGGGCGAGCTCGTGCCCGGGCAGGGCTACCGCGACTGCGCGGGCCACGCCGTGAACGACCCGGACACCCGCATACTCAACGCCACCGGCGAGGGCTCCGGCGGCCCGCACAGCATCGAGACCGGCACCTGGAAGTCGGTGAACATCTTCTACATGATGCTGGAGCGCAAGGTCGGGCTCTGCAACGTGGTGCGGACGGCCAAGGCGCTCGGGATCGCCAGGGCGGACGGGGAGCCGCTGAAGGAGGTGCCCACGTTCACGCTGGGCGTGAACGAGATGGACCCGGTGACGGTGGCGGCCTCGTTCGCGGCGTTCGCGGCCCGGGGGGTCTACTGCCGGCCGCTGGCGATCGTCGAGATCGTCGGCAGGGACGGGCGGCGCACCCACGTGCCGCCCTCGTGCGAGCGCGCCATCGAGGAGGAGGTCGCCGACGCGGTCAACTACGTGCTGGAGGGCGTCTTCTCCAAGGGCACCATGCAGGGCCAGAGCATCGGCCGGCCGGCCGCCGGCAAGACGGGCACCAACAACGGCTACACCTCGGCCTGGTTCGCCGGCTACACGCCCTCGCTGGCGGCGGCGGTCAGCGTGGGGGACATCCGCGGGTCGTACCGCTTCCCGCTGCAGGGGGTGCAGATCGGGGACGACTACTACGGAGCGGTGCAGGGGGCGTCGCTGCCCGGGCCGATCTGGGTGGAGTCGATGGAATCCGCGCTACGGGACGTCGAGCCCAAGGGCTTCTCCGGGCCGGACATGGCCCGCTTCGGCGGCGGCAACACGCCGGGGCTGGAGCAGGCGCTGGCCGAGGAGGAGCGGAAGAGGCGCGAGGCCGAGCGCGGGCGGGGACGCGGCGACCACCCCTTCTTCTGGCCGCGCCGGCGGCTCTTCGAATGGCTCCTCGGCCAGTCGCCCCTGGAGACCTCGCAGGAGCCCGGACGGCCGCTTGAGCGCGGTTAGCCGGTCTTGCCGATGGGGGCGGTGACGGCCCTGGTGAGCGTGATGAGGTTGTCGGGCGCGGTCTCGATCTGGAGGCCGCGCTTCCCGGCCGAGAAGTAGATCGTCTCGAAGTCGAGCGCCGAGGAGTCGACCACCGTCGGGAGCTGCTTGCGCTGGCCCAGGGGGCTGATGCCGCCCACGACGTAGCCGGTGACGCGCTCCACCTTGGCGGCGTCGGCCA
This sequence comes from Nonomuraea jabiensis, assembly GCF_014204795.1. Classification (GTDB taxonomy): domain Bacteria; phylum Actinomycetota; class Actinomycetes; order Streptosporangiales; family Streptosporangiaceae; genus Nonomuraea; species Nonomuraea jabiensis. The sequence goes on from NZ_JACHMB010000001.1 coordinate 7,086,110, forward strand.
TGGCGGCCCGCTTGCTGCTGAGGGCGCTGGCCAGGGCCTTGAGGTCGAGCTTGCCCGACACGGGCACCACCGCGACCGCGAGCCCGCTCTCCACCTCGGCCACCAGCGTCTTGAAGATCCGCTCGTAGGGGACGCCGAGCGCGTCCGCGGCCTCCTCGCCGTAGGCCTGGGCCGAGGCGTCGTGCTCGTACGGGTGGAGGGTGAAGTCGGCCTTGGCCTTGCTCAGCGCCATGGTGGCCGGGGTGCCGCCCTTGCCTTTCGATGTGCTCACGGAACCCCATTGTAGCGAATCTACAATGTAAAGGCCCGGCCGGGGGTGTACCCGAACGCCCGCCTGAACACGTCGATGAACGCGCTCGCCGAGGCCCAGCCGCACCGATGGGCGACGGCGGTCACGGCGACGCCGTCGGCCAGCAGGAGCAGCGCCTGGTGCAGGCGGAGCTGGGTGCGCCACTGCGGGAAGCTCATGCCCAGCTCGCGCCGGCACAACCTGGCCAGCGTACGGTCGCTGGTGCCGGCCTGGACGGCCAGCTGCGCCAGGGTCCTGCTGTCGGCCGGGTCGCGGTGCAGGATCGCGCAGACGGCGGCCAGCCGGGGGTCGCGGGCGGTGGGCAGGTGCAGCCGCTGCTCGGGGGCGCGCTTGAGCTGGTCGACGAGCACGGCCCACAACCTCTCGCGCTCCCCGCCGTCCCCGCGTAGGGGCCCGGCCTCCGGGGCGCTGGAGTCGCTCGCGTGGCCGTGGTGGGCGGGGTGTTCCGGGGTGGGCCGGGTGTCGGCCGTGTAGGCGATGATCAGCTCGCGGAGCAGGGGGCCGACGACGAGGACGGTGGGGTGGCCGAGGCCGAGGGGGTTGTCGGCGAGGCCCACCAGGCGCAGGTCGGTGTCGCCGTGGGCGCGGTGCTCGTGGACGGTGCCGGCCGGGATCCAGATGGCGCGGTTGGCCGGGGCGACCCAGGTGCCCGCGCCGGTGGTGACCGAGAGCACGCCGCGGCAGGCGTAGACGATCTGGTGGGTGTCGTGCCGGTGCGCGTCGATGCCCGCCCCCGGGGACAGCGGCCGCCGCCCCGTCGGTGCCTCGGGCAGATGGCGGATTGCCGTCATGGATTGGCATTTTATCGGAAGCGGGCCAGGGGCCGCCGGGAAAGGATCGAGGGGTGAACAGGACCCCGATGCTCGCCGCCGGCCACGCGGCCGTGGACTTCTACCAGGGCGCCGTCCCCGCGCTCGTGCCCTTCCTGGTGGCCGGCCGCGGTTACGGGTACGTCGCCGTGTCCGGCATCGTGCTGGCGGCGACGCTGCTGTCGTCGGTCGTGCAGCCGGTGTTCGGGGTGCTGACGGACAGGTGGCGGATGCCGTGGCTGATCCCGGTGAGCACGCTGGTCGCGGGCGCCGGGGTGGCGCTGGGCGGGGTGACGGACTCCTACGTGCTGACCTGGCTGGCCGTGGCGCTGTCCGGCCTCGGCGTGGCGGCCTACCATCCGGAGTCCGCGCGGCTGGCCAGGATCGCGAGCGAGGGCAGTCATGTCCGGATGAGCTGGTTCTCGCTGGGCGGGACGCTGGGGTTCGCGTCGGCTCCCGTGCTGGTGACGCCGTTGCTGGCGGGGTGGGGGCTGGGCGCCTCGCCGTTCCTGGCCGCGCCGGCGGTGCTGGGGGCGGTGGCGACGCTCCCGGCGGTGCGGGCGCTGGCCGGGGGAGGGCGGGCGGCGCGGGCCGCGGCGCCGGTGTCCGGCCGGGACGACTGGCCGTCGTTCGTCAGGCTGACGCTGGTGATCGTCTTCCGTTCGGTCGTGTACGTCGGGCTGAGCGCTTTCGTGGCCCTGTACATGGGAGGCGGGGTGGCGGGGGCGGTGGCGCTGTTCGTGCTGTTCGCGGGCGGGGCGGTCGGGACGGTGCTGGGCGGGCGGCTGGCGGCCCGGTGGGGGCGGATGCGGACGATGCGCCTGGCCTACGCGCTGGCGGTCCCCGCGGTGGCGGGGGTGGTGCTGGCGCCGGGAGCTGTCGCGTACGTCTTCGTCGCGGCCTCGTCGATCGCCCTGTACGCGCCGTTCTCGCTGCATGTCACGCTGGGCCAGGACTTCCTGCCCACCCGGGTGGGCACGGCCGGCGGCGTGACGCTGGGGCTGGCGGTGAGCGTGGGCGGCCTGGCGAGCCCGCTGGTGGGCGCGCTCGCCGAGGCCACCACGTTGCGGGCGGCGCTGGCGTGCCTGATCGTCTTCCCGGCCCTGGCCTGGCTGCTGGCCAGGACGCTGAAGGAGCCGGTGCCGGAGCCCGCCGCCTGACGGCTGAAGGAGCCGGTGCCGGAGCCCGCCGCCTGACGTCCGCTTCGCCGGCGCGCGGGTCAGCGACGGTAGGTGGACAGGGCGACGGTGCTGGTGTTGTCGCGCTGGTCGGTGTCGAGGCGGCTGGAGTCCACGTGCGCGGTGACGCGCGGGTGGAGGGCGGCCCGGCGGGTCACGCGGAGGCGGGCGGTGAGCCGGACCGGGCTCCCGGGGTGGACGGCGGCGATCGTGCAGGTGGCCTGCCGGCCCGAGCGCTTGCACGAGGCGCCGTTCACCGAGGACAGGCTCGTACCGGCCGGCAGGGTGAACGTGACGGGCACCTGGGCGGCGCCCATCAGCCCGCGCATGGTCACGGTGGCCCTGACGGTCGCGCTGCCGCGGCCGCGCCTGACCGGGCGGTGCGGGCCGGAGGCGCTGATGGACAGCGCGTCGTACACCCCCTGCGGGTCGGCCTGCTTGATGATCGCGCCGTAGCTCTCGGCGTTGAGGGCGTTGGCGACGGAGTAACCGTCCGCCCCGCCGTCCTCCGTGCCGGCCGACAGCACGCCGATCAGGTCGTCGGTGCCTCTGAGCAGCCACGGGCCGCCGCTGTGGCCCTTGAACAGGTGGCAGTTGTGCGTTTCCATGCGCCCGCCGGCCGAGGTGGCGGTGATGCGGGAGACGAAGAGGGTGCCGGTGTCGGCGATGCCGCCGGCCGGTTCCGTCTTGGCCAGGCACCAGAGCTGGTCCTCGCCGTCGTACGGCTGCCTGCCGGCCACGCCGGGGTAGCCCGTCGTGGCGACGGTGTACGCGCCGCCCTGGTTGCGGATGGGGGTGAAGGCGCCGACGGCGTCCTGGAGCGTGCGGTTCTTCCTGCCGACCTCGATGAGGGCGATGTCGTAGAGGGAGTTCCAGTCGCCGCCGCTCATGCCGGTGTAGGAGTCGGGCTTCCACGCCCGCCGGGCGCCCCACCGCCCGTACGGCTCGCGCCCCCGCACGTCGGCGGCCTGCCCATCGTACGCGGGCACGAACGCGAAGTTCGTGTGCCACTGGCCGGCCGACGCGCCCAGCGGCACGCTGTACACGCAGTGGGCGGCGGTGACGATGAGCAGCCCGACCGCCGAACGCACGACGGAGGCGCTGCAGGAGTCCTCCAGCCCGTTGGAGTTGACGTAGAAGAGCCGGCCGGTGACGCGGCTCTGGGCCGTGGCGGTGTACGGGCGGGGCATGGGGGCGTAGCCGTTGGCGTCGCCGCCCGGGGTGATCCGTTTGCCCTCCGGCACGCTGCGCAGCTGGGCCGGCGCCTCCAGGCTCTTCGGCAGCTCCGTGGCGCCCTGGGCCCGTGCTTTGAGGCTCCTGGGCAGCTCGGTGGCGGTGGCCCGGGCCTGCTTGCTGGCGGTCCAGTAACGCACGGCGCGGGCGGGGCGCATCAGCGGGGACGACGCGGCGCCCGAGGCGCGGTCCTGGGCGGGCGTCAAGGGGGGCTGCTGCCCGGCGGTCGCGGGCACCGCGAGGGCGACGCCGGCCAGCGTGGTGAGCGTGGTGACCAGGACCTTCGGCACGGTGTCCCCTTTTGAGCGAAATCGACAACGTCTCGATCACTCTAGGTTACGAAATGCAGACGAAGCGTAGTTAGGCGCTCCGTGTCGTCATAGCTCCCCGGGGTCAGCCGGCCGCGGCATCGCCGGTGCGGCCGGGGGGCAGGAACTCGGCGGTGCTGGTCTCGGACGGCTCGCGATCGGGCCGCAGCCCGCGCCACGACGGGTGGCGCAGGCGGTGGTCGCCGGTGACCTCGGCGTACTGCACCTCTCCGACCAGGCTCGGCTCCACCCAGCGCGCGTCCCTGGCGTGCTCGCGCGGCACCGGCTCGTCGAACGGCGGGCCGGGACGTTCCAGGGGTGCCAGCCGCTCGCCCAGGTCGCGCAGCACGGCCTCGGAGAACCCGGTCCCGACGTGCCCCACGAACCGCAGCCGCCCCCGCTGGTCGTAGGCGCCCAGCAGCAGCGACCCGATCATGCCGGAGCGCCGCCCGCCCCCCGGCTTCCAGCCGCCGATCACGACCTCGGCGGTGCGGACGTTCTTGACCTTCGTCCAGTCGCTGCTGCGCCGGCCGGGCCGGTACGGCGAGCCCATCCGCTTGCACACGACCCCTTCGAGTCCGAGCTGCCGGGAGGAGTCGAACGCGAGCCCGGCGTGGTCGGCGAACCACACGGGCACCTCCCAGCGGTAGCCGGGCGTGAACGTGGTCTCGAGCAGTTCCCTGCGGGCGCTGTAGGGGCGGGAGACGGTGCTGTCCTCGTCGAGGTGCAGGATGTCGAACGCCATGAACGTCACCGGCACCGACCTGGCCAGCTCGGCCACCGCCGCCGGGTTGCGCTGGTGCATCCGGGGCTGCAGCGCCTCGAAGCTGGGCCGCCCGGTCTCGTCGAACGCCACGATCTCCCCGTCGATCACGGCCGCGTGGCCGCGGGCGGCGCCGGCCATGAGCTGGAGCTCGGGGTAGGCGGGGGTGATGTCCTTGGCGTTGCGCGACATCAGGCGGACGGCGCCGCCCTGGAGGTAGGCGAGGGCGCGCACGCCGTCCCATTTCATCTCCACGGCCCAGTCCGCACCCTGGACGGAGGTCAGGGTGCCGAGCTGCGCCAGCATCGGCGCGTAGGCCGGCAGCCGCACCATGGTGCAGGCCGTACCCCGGGGCGCTGATCGACAGTGGCGGGCCGGGGTCTGCAGATGGTCAAGCGCGGTGGTGGTCGAGCGAGGTGTCCTCGACGAGCTCGGCCAGGTCCACGCCGTGGGCGGCGAGCTCGGCGACCGTGGTGCAGTAGCCCTGCAGGTACGTCGTGCCGTTGACCCGGTGCGAGACACGCAGCAGCGGGCGATCGTCCAAGATGATCGCCTCGACCAGGATGCCGCCGGGGGCTCGCCACTGTCCCACCCGGTAACTGTAAGGGCGCGGACATAATGGACACGTCATGGGAAGGTACGCCTCTGGCCTTGCCGGGCGCGGTGAGGGCTTTTCCAGGACATGGGTGCTCGACCGTGGGGTAAAGAGATATTGACGCCTTTTTAGGCGTTCGGCGTTACCGGGGGGCTCTGGGCGGGCAGTGATGACGGCTCCCGGCTTCCCGGCCGTGGCCGTTCCCCGCGACGGCCACGGCGGTGCCCCGGCGGGGCCCGGTCCGGGGCTGGGGCGGCCGCGGGCTGCGACGTCGGCGAGCGCCACCCGCGGCCGCCCTCCATAACGCCGGACCCGCCGGTGAGGGGCGGCGCGCCGTCCCGGATGGTGGACAGAACCTGATTCAGGGATCGGACTCCGTAGACTGTGATGGTGATTTCCCGTATCGACATGCGCGGTTCTCTTCCGGAGAACCTGCGCGACGTGCTGCCCCGCGCCGAGCTCGACGTCGAGGCCGCCCTGGAGAAGGTGCGGCCCATCTGCGAGGACGTGCGCCATCGCGGGGCGGCAGCCGTACGGGAGCTGACCGCCAGGTTCGACGGTGTCGAGATCGCCTCCACCCGCGTCCCCGCCGAGGCCATCGACACGGCCCTGCGTGAGCTCGACCCCAAGGTCAGGGCGGCGCTGGAGGAGTCGATCAGGCGGGCCAGGCTGGTCCACCGCGACCAGCGGCGCACCGACGTCACCACCCAGGTCGTGCCCGGCGGCACCGTGACCGAGCGGTGGGTGCCGGTCGACCGGGTGGGCCTCTACGTGCCCGGCGGCCGCGCGGTCTACCCGTCCAGCGTGGTCATGAACGTCGTCCCGGCGCAGGAGGCCGGCGTCGGCTCGCTGGCCGTGACCAGCCCGGCGCAGAAGGAGCACGGCGGGCTGCCGCACCCCACGATCCTGGCCGCGTGCGCGCTGCTCGGCGTGGACGAGGTCTACTCGGTGGGCGGGGCGCAGGCGGTGGCCATGTTCGCCTACGGCACGCAGGAGTGCCGGCCCGTCACGATGGTGACCGGTCCCGGCAACGTCTGGGTGACGGCGGCCAAGCGGCTGCTCAAGGGGCGCATCGGCATCGACTCCGAGGCGGGCCCGACCGAGATCGCCATCCTGGCCGACGAGACGGCCGACCCGGTCCACGTGGCCGCCGACCTGATCAGCCAGGCCGAGCACGACGTGATCGCCGCCGCCGTGCTGGTCACCACCAGCGCCGAGCTGGCCGACGCGGTCGAGAAGGAGCTGCCGGGCCAGGTGTCGGCGACCAGGCACTCCGAGCGCATCGCCGAGGCGCTGGGCGGCAGGCAGTCGGGCATCGTGCTGGTCGGCTCCATCGACGACGGCATCAAGGTCGTGGACGCGTACGCCGCCGAGCACCTGGAGATCCACACCGCGAACGCCGCGGAGATCGCCGGAAGGATCCGCAACGCCGGGGCCATCTTCGTGGGCCCGTACGCCCCCGTGTCGCTCGGCGACTACCTCGCCGGCTCCAACCACGTGCTGCCCACGGGCGGCTGCGCCTGCCACTCCAGCGGCCTGTCGGTGCAGTCGTTCCTGCGCGGCATCCACGTCGTCGACTACACCCGCGACGCCCTCGCGGGCGCGGCGGCCCACGTGTCGGTCCTGGCGGACGCCGAGGACCTCCCGGCCCACGGCGCCGCGATCCGCGCCCGATTCGACTGGCAGATTCCCACGGAGACCGCGTGAACCTCGACGACCTGCCCATCCGGGACGATCTGCGGGGTAAGTCGCCGTACGGCGCGCCCCAGATCGACGTCCCCGTCAGGCTCAACACCAACGAAAACCCCTACCCGCCCTCGCCCGAGCTGGTCGCCGACCTGGCCGAGGCGGTCCGGGAGAGCGCGGGCGAGCTCAACCGCTACCCCGACAGGGACGCCACGGCCCTGCGCGCCGAGCTGGCCGGCTACCTCGGCCACGGCCTGACCACCGAGCAGGTGTGGGCCGCCAACGGCTCCAACGAGGTGCTCCAGCAGATCCTGCAGGCCTTCGGCGGCCACGGGCGCACGGCCATCGGGTTCGAGCCGTCGTACTCGATGCACCCGATCATCACCAGCGGCACCAGCACCGAGTGGATCTCGGCCAGCCGCGAGGACGACTTCTCGATCGACCCCGGCAAGGCGACGGCGGCCATCGAGGAGCACCAGCCCGACATCGTGTTCCTGGCCTCGCCCAACAACCCGACCGGCACCGCCCAGCCCCTTGAGACCATCGAGGCCGTGCTGGCCGCCGCCCGGGGCATGGTCGTGGTCGACGAGGCCTACGCCGAGTTCGCCCGCGAGGGCACGCCGTCGGCGCTGACCCTGCTGCCCGAGCACCCCAGGCTGATCGTCACCAGGACGATGTCCAAGGCGTTCGCCATGGCGGGCACCCGGCTCGGCTACCTCGCCGCCCACCCGGCCGTGGTGGAGGCGCTGCTGCTGGTGCGCCTGCCGTACCACCTGTCCACGCTCACCCAGGCGGCGGCGCGCGTGGCGCTGCGGCACCGCGCCGAGCTGCTGGGCACGGTCGACGCGCTGCGGCGCGAACGCGACGACACGGTCGCGTGGCTGCGTTCCCAGGGCCTGACGGTGGCCGACTCCGACGCCAACTTCGTGCTGTTCGGGCGGTTCCCCGACCGGCGCAAGGTGTGGGAGGGGCTGCTGGAGCGCGGGGTGCTCATCCGCGAGGTGGGCCCGCCACAATGGCTGCGGGTGTCGATCGGCACCGGTGAGGAGATGGCGGCCTTCCGCGCCGCCCTGGAAGGAGTCTTGTGAGTCGCGTAGGCCGCGTCGAGCGCGTTACGAAGGAGACCTCGGTCCTGGTGGAGGTCGGCCTCGACGGCACCGGCCGGGTCGAGGTGTCCACCGGGGTCGGCTTCTTCGACCACATGCTGGCCCAGCTCGGCAAGCACGGGCTGTTCGACCTGACGGTCAAGACCGAGGGCGACCTGCACATCGACTCCCACCACACGATCGAGGACACCGCGCTCGCGCTGGGCGCGGCGTTCCGCGAGGCGCTGGGCGACAAGTCGGGCATCAGGAGGTTCGGCAGCGCGTCGTGCCCGCTGGACGAGTCGCTCGCCCAGGTCACCGTCGACCTGTCGGGGCGCCCCTATCTCGTGCACTCCGAGCCCGAGGGCATGGCGCCGATGATCGGCCCCGAGTACGACACGACGATGACCCGCCACATCCTGGAGTCGCTCGTCGCGCAGGCCGCGATCTGCCTGCACGTCCACGTGCCCTACGGGCGCAACGCCCACCACATCGTGGAGGCCCAGTTCAAGGCCCTGGCCAGGGCGCTGCGCGAGGCGTCCGAGCTCGACCCGCGCGCCACGGGCGTGCCGAGCACCAAGGGCGTCCTATGAGCGAGAACGTCCTCGCCATCGCGATGGTGTTCATCGGGCTGTTCCTGATCGGCGGGGTGTTCTCGCTGGCCAAGCAGGGGCTGAAGATCGGCGCGGCCGTCTGCGCGCTGGGCGCGGCGATGGCGATCACGGCGGGGGTGCTGTGGTGGTAGGCAAGAAGGTCGTGGTGCTCGACTACGGGTCGGGCAATCTGCGCTCGGCCGAGCGGGCGCTGGCCAGGGTGGGCGCCGAGGTGACCGTCACGTCCGACTTCGACGCCGCCATGGACGCCGACGGTCTGGTGGTGCCGGGCGTCGGCGCGTTCGAGGCGTGCATGGCCGGGCTCAGGAGCGTGCGCGGCGAGCGGATCATCGGGCGGCGCCTGTCCGGCGGGCGTCCGGTGCTGGGCATCTGCGTGGGCATGCAGATCCTGTTCGCCCGGGGCGTCGAGCACGGCGTGGAGACCGAGGGCTGCGCCGAGTGGCCGGGCACGGTGGAGCGGCTGGAGGCGCCCGTGCTGCCCCACATGGGGTGGAACACGGTCAAGGCGCCCGCCGACAGCGTGCTGTTCGCCGGGCTTGACGCCGCGACCCGCTTCTACTTCGTGCACTCCTACGGGGTGCGCGAGTGGGAGCTGCACGCCGGCGAGGGGTTCGCCGAGCCGCTGGTCACCTGGGCCGAGCACGGCGTCCCGTTCGTGGCCGCCGTCGAGAACGGCCCGCTCAGGGCCACCCAGTTCCACCCCGAGAAGTCCGGCGACGCCGGAGCCGTGCTGCTGAAGAACTGGCTCGGCACGCTATGAGCGCGTCGATCAGCCGCTCCGGGCTCTCATGAGCAAGGAACGCGCGCGCCGCAGGGCCGAGCGGGAGGCGGAGCGGGCGCGCGCGATCCGGGCCAACGAGGAGCGGCAGGCGCGCCGGGCCCGCCGCCGCGCTCTGCTGGCCCGGCTGATCCCGCGCCCGGTGCGGTTCTACCGCCAGGGCGGCCTGATCGCCCGCCGCCACCGCGCCCAGAACATCGTGGTCGCGCTGGGCTTCCTGTTCGTCCAGGCCATCGTGTGGCTGGTGTGGGGCTCCTTCCCGCTCAGCCTCGCCGTCCTGGTCTTCTCGATGCTGCTGGTGCCCGTCGTCGTGACCCTCGCTTTCGACCGGAGGATCTGAATGTCGCTCGTATTGCTGCCCGCCGTGGACGTCGTCGACGGCCAGGCCGTACGCCTGGTGCAGGGCGAGGCCGGGACCGAGACCGGCTACGGCGAGCCGCTGGCCGCCGCGCTGGCCTGGCAGGAGGCGGGCGCCGAGTGGATCCATCTGGTCGACCTGGACGCCGCGTTCGGCCGGGGCGGCAACCGGGAGCTGCTCGCCGACGTCATCGGCCGGCTCGACGTGAACGTGGAGCTGTCCGGCGGCATCCGCGACGACGACTCCCTGGCCGCCGCGCTGGCCACCGGCTGCCGCCGGGTCAACATCGGCACGGCCGCCCTGGAGCAGCCGGAGTGGTGCCGGAAGGTCATCGCCGAGCACGGCGACAAGATCGCGGTCGGGCTCGACGTGCGCGGCACCACGCTGGCCGCCCGCGGCTGGACCGAGGACGCCGGCGACCTGTGGGAGGTGCTCGACCGCCTCGAGGCCGACGGCTGCCCCCGCTACGTCGTCACCGACGTGACCAAGGACGGCATGCTGAAGGGTCCCAACCTCGACCTCTACCGCCGGATCCTGGCCCGCACCGGCCGGCCGGTCGTGGCCAGCGGTGGCGTCTCCTCCATCGATGACCTGGTCGCGCTCGCCTCCCTCGTCCCCGACGGGCTGGAGGGCGCGATCGTGGGCAAGGCCCTCTACGCTCACGCGTTCACACTGGAAGACGCGCTTGCCGCAGTACGCGTGTAGCTCTTGCCGGGAGGGGGCGAGATGAGCGTCAGCATCTTTGGTATGGAAAGCACCGGAAGCAGGGTGTTTTCCGGCGGCATCTGGGAGGAGCGGTACGGCTACGCCCGTGCCGTCGTGGCGGGTGACCGGGTGATCGTGTCCGGCTGCACCGCCACCGTCGACGGAGAGGTGCGCCATGTCGGCGACGCCTACAGACAGAGCCTGACCGCGATCGACATCGCGCTGGAGGCCGTCCTGATGGGCGGTCTGACCAGCGAGGACGTGGTCATGGTCCGTTACTATGTGGTGGAGCAGCGCCACTTCGACCTCGTCGGGCAGGCCATCGGCGAGGTCTTCGGCAAGGTGCGCCCCGCCTGCACCGGAGTGAGGGTGGCCGGGCTGGTCGACCCGAGAATGCTGGTCGAGATCGAAATCGAGGCACACCGAGCATGACCGTAGCCGTAAGAGTCATCCCCTGTCTCGACGTGGACGCCGGCCGCGTGGTCAAGGGCGTCAACTTCGAGAACCTCCGCGACGCGGGCGACCCGGTCGAGCTGGCCAGGCGCTATGACGAGGAGGGCGCCGACGAGCTGACCTTCCTCGACATCACCGCGTCCTCCGGCGAGCGGGAGACCATGCTCGACGTGGTTCGCAGGACCGCCGAGCAGGTCTTCATCCCGCTCACCGTCGGCGGCGGCGTGCGTTCGGTGGAGGACGTCAACCGCCTGCTGCGGGCCGGGGCCGACAAGGTGTCGCTCAACACGGCGGCCATCGCCCGGCCCGAGCTGCTCACGGAGGCGTCCCGGCGGTTCGGCGCCCAGTGCGTCGTGCTGTCCGTGGACGCCCGCCGCGCGCCGGGCACCCCCAGCGGGTTCGAGGTGACCACGCACGGCGGTCGCCGCGGCACCGGGATCGACGCGGTGGAGTGGGCGGCCCGCGGCGAGGAGCTCGGAGTGGGGGAGATCCTGCTCAACTCGATGGACGGCGACGGCACGCTCGACGGCTACGACCTGGAGATGCTGCGGGCGGTCCGCGCCGCGGTGCGGGTGCCGGTGATCGCCAGTGGTGGCGCCGGCCGGCTGGAGGACTTCCCTCCGGCGGTGGCGGTGGGCGCCGACGCCGTGCTCGCGGCGTCGGTGTTCCACTTCGGCACGCTCAAGATCTCCGAGGTCAAGGACACGCTCCGGATGGCGGGCCACCCGGTCCGCTAGCCCGCCGGGGCGGGTCCCACCGCGTGCGGGCGGGTCGCGAGGCCCGCCTGCGCGCGTCCGTCAGAAGACCCGCAGGTGGTGGAAGAGCTCGTACGCGACGTCCTTCGCGGCGAACGCCGCCGCCTCCGAGCGCTTGACCGCGAGGTAGGCGCTGCGCCGCAGCGGCCCCAGCGCCTCCATGAGCACCTCGTCGGCCTCCAGCGCGTCCAGCGCCTCGTCCAGCGACGCCGGCAGGCGGGTGTACTGGCCGGGGCGGGTGTCGGGGTCCACGTCCACGGCCGCCCCCGGGTCCAGCTTGCGCCGGATGCCGTCCAGGCCGGCGTGGATGACGGCCCCGAGCGCCAGGTAGGGGTTGGCGGAGGAGTCGGACGGCTTGAGCTCCAGGTTGGGCTCGCCGCTCTCGCCGAGCGGGGAGCACACCCGTACTGCGGCCTCGCGGTTGTCGGGGCCGTAGACGGCGTACGCGCTGGACCACATGCGGGGCGCCAGCCGCCGGAAGCTGTTGACGCTCCCGCACGTGAGCGCCGTCAGGCCGGGCAGGTGGGCCAGCAGGCCGCCGATGAACCCGTCGCGTATCTCGCCGTCCTCGGCGAAGAGGTTGCGGTCGTCGCGCCACAGGGACAGGTGCAGGTGGGCGCCGTTGCCCGCCTGGTCGGCCAGCGGTTTGGGGGCCAGCGTGGCCCACATCTGCATGCGCAGCGCCGTGCCGCGCACGGTCTCGCGGTAGAGGACGTGGTTGTCGGCGGCGCGCAGCGCGGGCGCGTGGCGCACGGACAGCTCCTGCTGGCCGGGCCCCAGCTCGGGGTGGTAGTGCTCGACCCGCAGCCCCTGCGTCTCCAGGGCGTGGATGAGCTTGATCGTGTAGTCGTGGGCCGTGTCGAACCCGGCGTTGGCGTAGCACAGGGAGTCGTCGAGCGGGACCAGCCGGTCGGGGCCGCCGGCCGGGTCGGGCAGGCGGCGGCCGAGCGTGAACTCAGGCTCGAACGCCGCGACGAGCGTGTAGCCCTCGGTGGCCAGCTCGGCGACGGCCTCCTTGAGGAAGGTGCGCGCGCAGGCGCCCCATGGCGAGCCGTCCGGCAGGCGCAGGTCGGACAGCATCGCCGCCGCGCCCGGCGCATGGGGCAACGGGACGTAGGTGGCGGGGTCGGGGACAATGCGGACCTCGCCCACCGGACCCATGTGCTCGACGTCCTGGAGCTGGTCGAGCATGTTCATCGCCATCATGGCCACCGTGTGCCCGATGCCCGTGTTGAGCCGTTCTGCCAACCTCGACCGGGACGCGGCCTTGCCCCGGATCACGCCACCGTGGTCGGCGTACAGAAAACGGATCAGCTCGATGCCCTCAAGCTCGGCTCGCTCGAGGATCCGCCGCGCGTTGGGATCGAGCTGATTGATCTTTGTGCCGCTCGGGCGATCTCTCATCCTGCCTGCGTAACACGATCCGGCAGCGCGGGGAAGCATCTGGCGCAGACAGAAGCCTCGCGTCAGGTCAGAACATTTGTGAAGAACACAGCCAATTGGTCGGCTCCGTGAAGGATTCCTTCAAACACTCCGTTGACCGCTGCCGCAGCCTGGGTCGGCTTGGTGAACAGGTAGAACACCACGAACGCGACAGCCACGTAGGTGATCACCTTCTTGACCTGCATGGGGGCCTCCTGCAGTCCATTCCCAGCCGTATATACCCGGATCTGGGCGATCATCGGCATCTTCTGTGAAGATGTACATGATCCTAACCGGGGGGCTTCCTTACTGAGCCAATGGTAAGCGCAGAAGGTCTGGCGGGAACCCCTAGTTCACCGGGATTTCCGTGATAGGCCGTCCGGATCGCTCAGACGCCGAGGGAGGCCGCGCGCAGCCGTTCGACGGCCTCCGGGTCGCCGGTCAGCTCCACCCTGGCGTGCCGCTGCCGCCCGAAGCAGAACATGAGCAGCTCGGCCGCCCGGCCGGTGACCTCGACCCGCGTGCCTCCGCGGGGGCCGCCGAGCGCCACGCCGCCGCCGAGCCGGTGCAGCACCACGCCGACCGGCGCCTTGCGCAGCATCATCCGGGCCCCGGCGGCGACCCGCTTCCAGATGAGCCGTTCGAGGTCGTCGGACAGCTCGCGGGGCTCCCATGACGGCTGGGCGCGGCGGACGTCCTCGTGGTGGACGAAGAACTCCAGCGTGTTGACGGCCTCGTCGAGGAAGGGCAGCCGGTAGACGCCGCCTGGCTCGCGCACCAGGCCGACCAGCTCGGGGAAGGGATGCTTGGCCTTGAGGCCGTTCTGCACCGAGGCGGTGTACCCGGCGAGGGGTTTGAGCGCGATGCCGCCCATCGCGTCGGGCCTGCGCTCGCGCAGCGCGAGGTGGGCGGCCAGGTCATAGGTGGTCCAGCCCGTGCAGAGCGTGGGTGCGTCGGGACCGAGACGGTCGAGCAGATCGCAGAGCGCGGAGCGTTCCTCGCGTGCGTACGTCACGTGGTCAACCCTACCTGTGGGAATAACGCGCATATCCGGAGTGATAGTCACTTAGGCAGATATGTCGGATCGGAAGGGGAACGTGCCGCGTGGCGACCAAGGTCACCTCGGCCGTGATGCGTCAAGGGCTGCGTGTCCTTGGGGTGGCCATACGCACGGAGAAGGCGGTGTTCGCGCTGGCGGTGCTGGCCAGCGCGGTCTACGGCGGCATGACCGTCGCATCCGCATGGGCGCTGGGCTGGGCGACGCAGAACGTGGTGCTGCCGGCCTTCGGGTCGGGCCGCGTCGCCTCGGGGGCGCTGTGGACAGGAGTGCTCCTCATCGTCGGGACGGCGCTGCTCAAGGCCGTCGGCGTGGCGGGGCGCCGCATCCTGGCGGGAGTCATGCAGTACCGCATGCAGGCCAGGTCGCGCAGGGACGTGACCAAGCAGTACCTGAGGCTGCCGCTGTCCTGGCACCACCAGCACCCGACCGGGCAGCTCCTGTCGAACGCCAGCGCCGACGCCGAGGCCGCCTGGGCGCCGCTCGCGCCGCTGCCGATGGCCGTGGGCGTGATCGTCATGCTGTTCACCGCGGCGATCGCGATGCTGTTCACGGATCTCGTGCTCGCGCTGGTGGGTTTCTTGATTTTTCCGGCGATCGCCGTACTTAACCTGATTTATCAGCGCAAGCTCAGCCCGCTCGCCACCCGCGCGCAGCAGCTGCGCGCCGAGGTCAGCGAGATCGCGCACGAGAGCTTCGACGGCGCGCTCGTCGTCAAGACGCTCGGCCGGGAGGAGCTGGAGACCGACCGGTTCCGGCGGCGCGCCCACGAGCTGCGCGACGCCAACATCGCGGTCGGGCGCGTGCGCGGGCTGTTCGACCCGCTGCTGGAGGCGCTGCCCACGATCGGCGTGCTCGCGGTGCTCGCCGTCGGCGCGGGGCGGCTGTCCGCCGGCGCGATCGACTCCGGCGACCTGGTGCAGGTGGCGTACCTGTTCACGCTGCTGTCCTTCCCGATCAGGGCGCTCGGCTGGGTGCTGGCCGAGCTGCCGCGCAGCGTCGTCGGCTGGCAGCGGGTGCAGGCCGTGCTGGAGGCCACCGGCTCCATGGAGTACGGCGGCGTGGCCGCCACGGCCGCCTCGACCCCCGCCGAGCTGCGGGTCTCCGGCGTCTCGTACGCCTACGGCGAGGCCCAGGTGCTCCACGACGTCACCTTCGACGTGCCCGCCGGCCGTACCGTGGCCCTGGTCGGGCCCACCGGCTCGGGCAAGTCCACGCTCGTGCAGCTGCTCGGCCGGCTGGTGGACCCCGACACGGGACAGGTGCTGCTCGACGGCGTCGACCTGCGCGAGCTGGCCTACGGCGGCATCGCCGAGTCGGTGGCGCTGGTGCCGCAGCAGACGTTCCTGTTCGACGACAGCGTGCGCGGCAACATCGCGCTCGGGCTGGAGGCGAGCGACGAGGACGTGTGGGCCGCCCTGCGGCTGGCCCAGGCCGACGGATTCGTGGCCCGGCTCGGCGACGGGCTCGACACGCGCATCGGCGAGCGCGGCGCGACGCTGTCCGGCGGCCAGCGCCAGCGCCTCGCGCTGGCCCGCGCGGTCGTGCGCCGGCCCCGCCTGCTCATCCTCGACGACGCCACCTCCAGCGTGGACCCGCAGGTCGAGGCCAAGATCCTGTACGGGCTGCGGGACGCGGCCGAGGCCTCGACCGTCGTGGTCGTCGCCTACCGGATGGCCACGATCGCCCTGGCCGACGAGGTGGTCTTCCTCGACCACGGCCGGGTCGTGGACCGGGGCACGCACGAGGAGCTGCTGGAGCGCTGCGAGGGCTACCGCAACCTGGTGACCGCCTACGAGCGCGAGGAAGCCGAGCGCGCCGCCATCGACCTGCAGGCAGAAGAGGAAGAAGGGGTCAGCGCATGACGGCGCAGAGCATCCAGGGCAACTCTGAACGTTCCGCGCTGGCCACGATCCGGCAGGGCCTCTCGCTCACGCCCGAGTTCAGCAAGGGGCTGGCGGGCACGCTGGCGCTGGCCGTCATCGCCACCATCGGCAAGATCATCGTGCCGATCGCGGTCCAGCAGACGATCGACACGGGGCTCAAGGGCGGCTCGCCGGACATTCCGTACATCACCAAGGCTGTACTTATCTGTGCGGCCGCGGTGGTGCTCACGGCCCTGGCCGCGTACGTCATGAACGTCCGCCTCTACAAGGCCACCGAGTCGTCCCTGGCGACCCTGCGCGTGCGCGGCTTCCGCCACGTGCACGACCTGTCGGTGCTCACCCAGAACACCGAGCGGCGCGGCTCCCTGGTCTCGCGCGTCACCAACGACATCGACCAGATCAGCGCGTTCATGCAATGGGGCGGGCTGATGATCATCGTGGCGTTCGGGCAGCTGTTCGTGGCGACCGTGCTCATGTTCGTCTACTCCTGGCAGCTCACCCTGCTCGTGTGGGCGTGCTTCATCCCGCTGATGATCGCGCTGCCGCGTTTCCAGCGGCTGCTGTCGCGGGCGTACACGATCGTGCGCGAGCGCACCGGCGACATGCTGGCGGCGGTCAGCGAGTCCGTCGTCGGGGCCACCGTCATCAGGGCGTACGCCTCCGAGCGCCGCACCGCCGAGCGCATCGACACGGCCGTGAACGCCAACCGGCGCGCCCAGATCAGGGCGCAGACCATCGTCGGCTTCGTCTTCCCCCTGACCGAGATCGTGGCCGCCGTCGCCATCGGCGCGATCGTGCTGCTCGGCGTGCGGCTCGGCCTGTCGGGCGACATCACGCAGGGGCAGCTGGTGGCGTTCCTGTTCCTGGTGACCCTGTTCGTCTCGCCGCTGCAGACGGCCACCGAGGTGCTGAACGAGGCCCAGAACGCCATCGCCGGCTGGCGCCGCATCCTGGGCGTGCTCGACACGCCGCCCGACGTGGCCGACCCCGGCGACCGGGGCGTGACGCTGCCGCGCGGCCCCATCTCGGTCGCCTTCGAGAACGTGCACTTCTCCTATCCCGGCGGCGCGCCCGTGCTGCGCGAGGTCACCGTGGACATCCCGCCGCGCTCGCGGGTCGCGGTGGTGGGGGAGACCGGGTCGGGCAAGACCACGTTCGCCAAGCTCCTGACCCGCCTCATGGACCCGGCCGCGGGCCGCGTCACGGTGGACGGCCACGACCTGCGCGACGTCCGCTTCTCCTCGCTGCGCGAGCGGATCGTCATGGTGCCGCAGGACGGCTTCCTGTTCGACGGCACGCTGGAGGAGAACATCCGCTACGGCAAGCCGTCGGCCACCGTCGAGGAGATCCGCCTCGCGATGACCGAGCTGGGCCTGGCCGACTGGCTGGAGGGCCTGCCCGCCGGCCTGGACACCCCCGTGGGCCAGCGTGGCGAGTCCCTCTCGGCGGGCGAGCGGCAGCTCGTCGCGCTGGCGCGGGCGTACCTGGCCGACCCCGACCTGCTCCTGCTGGACGAGGCCACCTCGGCGGTGGACCCGGCCACGGAGGTACGGCTGGCGCGGGCGCTGGAGGGCGTGACGCGGGGCCGTACGGCCGTCTCGATCGCGCACCGCCTGTCGACGGCGGAGAACGCCGACGAGGTCCTGGTCTTCGACGCGGGCCGCCTGGTGCAGCGCGGCTCGCACGCCGAGCTGGTGGAGGAGCCGGGCGTGTACGCCGACCTGCACGCGTCGTGGGTGTCCGCGGCCCGCTCCTGAGCGAACGTCCCTGCCCGCGTGCCCGGTAGGCCGGGCACGCGGGCAGGCTGGTTGAATGGACGCATGTCCCTTGACCCCAAGATCGCCGCGCGGTTGAAGCGCGACGCCGACGGCCTCGTCGCCGCCATCGCCCAGCAGTACGACACCGGCGAGGTGCTCATGCTGGCCTGGATGAACGACGAGGCGCTGCATCGGACGCTCACCACCGGCCGGGCCACCTACTGGTCCCGCAGCCGCGCCGAGCTCTGGGTGAAGGGCGACACCTCCGGCCACGTCCAGCACGTCAAGGCGGTGGCGCTCGACTGCGACGGCGACGCCGTCCTCGTCAAGGTCGACCAGGTCGACGGCGCGTGCCACACCGGGGACCGCACGTGCTTCGACGCCGACCAGCTCGAGATCCCGCTCGGATAGCAGGCCGCATGGGGCACAGAGAGCTGTGGGGCTGGCTCGGGGCGACCGTCCTGGGATGCGTGCTCGTGCTGTTCGGCGCGAGCCGGGCCTGGGTGCGCATCCTGGAGCCGGGCGTGGCCGCGCCCACCGGAGGCGAGCTCAGCCCCGTGCTGACCCCCCTCGCCCTGGCCGCGCTGGCCGGGGTGGTGGCCGTGCTGGCCACCAAGGGCGTGGGGCGCCGCGTCGTCGGCGCGCTGGTCGCCCTGTGCGGGGCGGGCGCGGCGGCCGGGACGTGGACGGCGTTCGGCGGCGACACCGTCACCGGCTGGCTGCGCGACCAGAACGTCCTGCGCGGCGCCGCCGACCTCCCCTGGGAGGTCGCCCCGCTCTGGCCGGCGGTCACGGCCGCCGGAGCGGTCCTGGTGATCGCCGGCGGGATCGTCGCGATCGTGCGCGGCGGCAGGTGGGCGGGGATGTCGGCGCGCTACGACAGGGCCGCCAATGGGGGCGCAGACGGGGGCGCGGACAAGGCCCGCGCGGAGGTCAAGGACGACCGTGCGCTGTGGGACGCGCTCGACCGCGGCGACGACCCCACCGACTCCCGCTGACCCCCTGCGCTATGACGATTTCTTTACTGTTCTGAACCTCTGTCTGCTTGGCAAATGTTTTCTCAATAAGCTGCCGTTGCAACTCGCCACGAACACTTAGGAGCCAGGCGCATGAGCTACGGGGATCAGGGCGGCAGCGGGGGCTACGGCGCGCAGCAGCCCGGCGGCGGATACGGCCAGCAGCCGCCCAGCGGAGGCGGCGGTTACGGCCAGCAGCCGCCCAGCTACGGGGGTGGGTACGGCCAGCAGCCACCGAGCGGAGGTGGTGGCTACGGCCAGCAGCCCAATTACGGTCAGGGTGGCTACGGCGAGCAGCCGCCCAGCTATCCGCAGGAGCCGCTCGGCTACGGGCAGCAGCCCCCGAGCGTCGGCGGCTACGGCCAGCAGCCTCCCAGCTACGGCCAGCCGGCCTACGGCCAGCAGGGCTACGGCTACGGCGCGCCGCCGCAGCAGCCGAGGTCGACCAACGGCATGGCGGTGGCCTCGCTGGTCCTGGGCATCATCGGCCTGATCTTCTGCGGCCTCACCAGCGTCCCGGGCGTGATCCTCGGCCACATCGCCCTCAACCGGATCAAGAAGACCGGCGAGGAGGGCTCGGGCATGGCCGTCGGCGGTCTGGTCACGTCCTACATCACCGTCGTGATCTGGGTGCTGTGCTGGCTCATCTTCGGCGGGTTCATCCTGTCGATGATCGGGCTCAGCGCCGCCGCCACGTCGTCCTCGTACGACTACTGAACCGGTCGGTAACCCTCCGCTGGTGTGACCGGACCGTGACGAGCCGCTTGCGGTCCGATTACGAATTGTCCGCAAAATGGACGTTCTTCCACGTAGGGGGCGTATCCTCGCTAGGCTGCCGCGCGCAACTCGCCACAAATGACGACATGAGAGGTCCTTCATGAGTTACGGCAATCAGGGCGACGGCGGCTACGGCTCGCAGCCGCCCGGCGGCGGCTACGGCCAGCAGCCCCCCAGCGGTGGCGGCTACGGCGGTGGTTACGGCCAGCAGCCCCCGAGCGGCGGTGGCGGGTACGGCCAGCAGCCCCCCAGCAGTGGCGGCGGTTACGGCCAGCAGCCTCCGGCCGGCGGTGGCTACGGTCAGCAGCCCCCCAGCGGTGGCGGCTACGGCGGCGGTTACGGCCAGCAGCCCCCCAGCGGCGGCGACTTTGGCGGCGGTTACGGCCAGCAGCCTCCGAGCGGCGGCGGCTACGGCGGCGGTTACGGGCAGCAGCCCCCCGCCGGGGGCAACCCGCCGGACAACCACCTGGTGGCGGCCATCCTGACCACCATCTTCTGCTGCATGCCCCTGGGCATCGTGTCGATCGTCAAGTCTTCGCAGGTCAACTCGAAGTGGCAGGTCGGCGACTACCAGGGCGCCGCGCTGGCGAGCGAGGAGGCCAAGACCTGGTGGAAGCGGACCTTGATCGCCGGCATCATCTGGTGGGTCCTGGTCATCCTCTTCTATGTCGTGGTGTTCGTCCTCCTGGCCGCGAGCGTCCCGAGCTCGAGCTACTGAGCCGGAAGGCGGATACTGAGAGTATGAGCATCGCAACAACCGGGCGGCGCGGCACGACGCGTCTCAAGGAGCTGCTCGCGCCGCTCGGTGTTGCGGGCGCGACGGTCGCCGTGTTCGCCTTCGTCGGGATGGTGGACCCCAACCAGCCGGGCCACTACCCGACCTGCCCGTTCCTGGCGATCACCGGCCTCTACTGCCCGGGCTGCGGCACGCTGCGCACCATCCACGCGCTCGCCCACCTCGACCCGGCCACCGCGCTCGGGATGAACCCTCTCGCCGTGGCCATGATGCCGTTCCTGCTGTTCTGGTGGGGGAGATGGGTCGTACGCGCCTTGCAGGGCCGGCCGAGACGCACCACGCTCGCCCATCCGGCGTGGCTGTGGGCGTTCATCGCCATCGTCATGGTCTACTGGGTTGTCCGTAACCTGCCGTTCGGGGCGTTCCTCGCTCCGTAGGGCCGCCCGCCTGGGGGGCCTGTGGTGAGGTGACCCCGTGCGGGCCGATACCATCGCAGGACAAGGCAGAGAGCGGACGCGACGCGAACTCTCCGCCGCCCCCACAGTCGACCGGAGGGACCTCAAGCGCGTGAGTGAGCGGACGGAAGGGCCGAGTGTCCTCGACGACATCCTCGACGGGGTGCGCGCCGACCTCGCGGCACGTCAGCAGGCCGTGTCCATTGACGAGCTCAAGCGGCGGGCCGAGCGCGCCCACGCTCCCAGAGACGCCATGGCCGCGCTCGGGGGCGACAGGATCTCGGTGATCGCCGAGGTCAAGCGGTCGAGCCCGTCCAAGGGCGCGCTGGCCGCCATCGCCGACCCGGCCGCGCTGGCGGCCGACTACGAAGAGGGCGGCGCCCACGTCATCAGCGTGCTGACCGAGCGGCGCAAGTTCGGCGGCAGCCTCGACGACCTGGCGGCGGTGCGCGCCCGGGTCGACATCCCGATCCTGCGCAAAGACTTCATCCTCACCTCCTACCAGCTCTGGGAGGCCCGGGCCCACGGCGCCGACCTGGCGCTGCTGATGGTCGTCTGCCTGGAGCAGGAGGCGCTGGTGTCGCTGATCGAGCGGGCCGAGTCGATCGGGCTCACCCCGCTGGTCGAGGTGCACACCGAGGAGGAGCTCGAGCGGGCGGTCGCCGCCGGCGCTCGGGTCATCGGGGTCAACGCGCGCAACCTCAAGACACTCGAGGTCGACCGCGAGGTCTTCACGAAGCTGGCGCCCAAGATCCCCGATAATGTGATCAAGATTGCCGAGTCGGGCGTGCGCGGCCCGCACGACCTGCTCGCCTACGCCAGGGCCGGCGCCGACGCCGTCCTGGTCGGGGAGAGCCTGGTCACCGGCAAGGACCCGCGCAAGGCAGTGGAGGCCCTGGTGACCGCCGGCGCCCATCCAGCGACGCGCCCCGACCACTCAGCAGAGGGATAGCAGTGGCACACGAAGGCTCCATCCTGACCGCCGCCGACCTGGCGGGCAACGGCCCGCTCGGCGACGACCCCGACGTGCACGGCAAGTTCGGCATCTTCGGCGGCCGGTTCGTCCCCGAGGCGCTCATCCCGGCGCTCGACGAGGTGGCCGCGGTCTACGAGAAGGCCAAGAACGATCCGGAGTTCCTGCGGGAGTTCGACCATCTGCTGCGCACGTACGCGGGCCGGCCGACCACGCTGACCGACGTGCCGCGCTTCAGCGAGCACGCCGGCGGCGCCAGGATCGTCCTCAAGCGTGAGGACCTCACCCACACCGGCGCCCACAAGATCAACAACGTGCTCGGCCAGGCCCTGCTCACCAAGCGGCTGGGCAAGAAGCGCGTGATCGCCGAGACCGGCGCGGGCCAGCACGGCGTGGCCACCGCCACCGCGGCCGCCCTGCTCGGCCTGGAGTGCGTGATCTACATGGGCGCGGTCGACTGCGAGCGCCAGGCGCTCAACGTCGCCAGGATGAAGCTGCTCGGCGCCACCGTGGTGCCGGTGACCAACGGCTCCCAGACGCTGAAGGACGCCATCAACGAGGCGTTCCGCGACTGGGTGACCAATGTCGACACCACCCACTACCTGTTCGGCACGATCGCGGGGCCGCACCCGTTCCCCGAGATCGTCCGCGACTTCGCGCGCATCATCGGCGTCGAGGCCCGCCGCCAGATCCAGGAGCTGACCGGCGGCCTGCCCGACGCGGTGTGCGCGGCGGTCGGCGGCGGCAGCAACGCGATCGGCATCTTCCACGCGTTCCTCGGTGACGAGGGCGTCCAGCTGCACGGCTACGAGGCCGCCGGGCGCGGCCTGGAGTCCGGCGAGCACGCGCTCACGCTCACCGCCGGCTCGATCGGCGTGCTGCACGGCTCGCGCACCTACGTGCTGCAGGACGACGAGGGCCAGACCATCGAGTCCCACTCGATCTCGGCCGGGCTCGACTACCCGGGCGTCGGCCCTGAGCACGCCTGGCTGAAGGACTCCGGCCGCGCCACCTACCACGGCGTCACCGACGACGCGGCGATGGCCGCGTTCTCGCTGCTGGCCAGGACCGAGGGCATCATCCCGGCCATCGAGTCCTCCCACGCCCTGGCGGGCGCGCTGGAGCTGGGCCGCGAGCTCGGTTCCCAGGCGACCATCCTGGTCAACCTGTCCGGCCGCGGCGACAAAGACATGGGCACGGCGATGAAATACTTCAACCTCTGACGAGCCGCCACCCCGGCGTGGGGCCCCGCGCCGGGGGATAACTGGTGGGACTCGACCTTCGAAACGGACAGACATGACGACTCTTCAGACGGTTTTCGCCAAGGCGAAGGCGGACAACCGGGCCGCGCTCGTCGGCTACCTGCCCGCGGGCTTCCCCTCCAAGGGCGGCGACGTCGCCGCGGCCGCGGCCCTGGTCGAGGCCGGCTGCGACGTCATCGAGATCGGCCTGCCCTACTCCGACCCGCTCATGGACGGGCCGACGATCCAGGACGCGGTGCACCGGTCGCTGGTCAACGGCACGCGCATCGCCGACGTGCTGCGCACGGTCGAGGGCGTCGCCGCCACCGGGGCCGCCACGCTCGTCATGACCTACTGGAACCCCATCGACAAGTACGGCGCCGAGCGGTTCGCCCGTGACCTCGCCGACGCGGGCGGCGTGGGCACGATCACGCCCGACCTGACGCCGGAGGAGTCGGAGCCGTGGCGGGCGGCGTCGGCGTCCGCGGGCATCGACACGGTGTTCCTGGTGGCGCCCAGCTCGACCGAGCAGCGCATCAAGGCCGTCGTCGACTGCTGCACGGGCTTCGTGTACGCGGCCTCGCTGATGGGCGTCACCGGCGCCAGGGAGAGCGTCAACGTCGCCGCCGAGGGCCTGGTCGAGCGGACCCGGGCGCACACGGACCTGCCGGTGTGCGTGGGTCTCGGCGTGGGCACGGGCGCTCAGGCGGCCGAGGTGGCGGCCTACGCCGACGGGGTGATCGTGGGGTCGGCGTTCATCCGCCGCATCCTCGACGCCTCCGACGAGGCGGAGGGCCGGGCCTCCATCGCCGCCCTGGCCAGGGACATGGCCTCGGGCGTGCGCCGCTAGGCTCGCGCCCCTGGCACTCATCGACGCACGCCGGCAAAGCTTTACCGGTCGTATGACGAAATTTCGGGATTGATGCAAGGATCTGGCGCGTAAGCCTTGGCGTGCGGTCCGGGGCGGGTGATGATCGGGGCCCCGAAGCGGTGTGACGCACGACCGCGAAAGGACACCGATGCGTCCCAGCCCCGTCACCTTCGCCGCGGCCCTCGCGCTGGCGGTCACGGCCATGACCGCCCCGGCGTCCGCCGATCCCACCCCTCTGCCCGCCCCTTGGCCCACCCCGACGTACGAGTTACCGTCCCCGGAGACTGCGCCGACGGGGGCGCCCCCGCCCAGCCCCACCGCGCAGAACGAGCCGCCCACGCCCGCGCGGGTGGCCACGCCGGTCGCGATCTCGTCCCCGGCGCTGCGCGTGGAGCTCGACCCGGACTTCCCGCGCGTCCTCGGCTACACCGACCGGGCGAGCGGCGCCAGCCTGGGCGGCAGCGCGGGCGTGCCCGCCGTCGTCCTCAACGGCCAGGCGCGGCCCGCGACCGTGGCCCTGACCGGGAACGACGGCGCGACCGCCCGCTACCGGCTGACCTTCCCCGATCTCGACGGCGTCGCGCTCCGGGCGAGCATCGGGGTCAAGGGCCGGGTGACGACCTTCCGGATCGACTCGGTGGCCGACACCGCGGCGTTCCGCGTCAACACCATCGAACTGCCCGGCCACGACCTGGTGTCGGTGTCGAGCGCGCAGCCGGGCGCGGCGACCGCGTTCACCCGCCTGGACCCGAACTCGACCCGGACCGCCGACGTCTTCGCCCAGGTCACCCCGGGCACCGCGGCCGACGACAGCCCGGTCGGGGCCACGTACGCGATCGTGAACACCGACCGGCTGGCCGCCGCGATCGAGACGAACTCCACCTACGACCGCCCCTCGGGCGTCACCGACCGCGACGCCGCCAGGCTCTGGCACCAGGCCAGGAAGGACGCCGGCGGCACGGTCACCGTGGGCGTGTGGAGCGGCCAGTGGACGCACCGCGCGACCGGCTCGCCGTTCACCGAGGAGCCGCCCTGGGCCAAGGTCGTGGTCACGCCCGACGCCAACGGCGACGGGACGCTCGACTGGCAGGACGGCGCGGTGGCGTTCAGGGCCATCGCCGTCAGGGCGCCCGGCGCCGAGCAGACCAAAGATCGCGTGGTCACGCACATCCCGTTCAACTTCTCCAGCCAGGCCACGCACCCGTTTCTGCGCACCCTGGACGACGTCAAGCGCATCTCGCTGGCCACCGACGGCCTCGGGCAGCTCGCGCTGCTCAAGGGCTACCAGTCGGAGGGCCACGACGCGGCGCACCCCGACTACGGCGGCAACTACAACCGGCGCGCGGGCGGCCTGAAGGACCTGAACACGCTGCTCAAGGCCGGCAAGGGCTGGAACGCCACGTTCGGCGCGCACGTCAACGCCACCGAGTCCTACCCCGAGGCCAGGAACTTCAGCGAGCAGCTCGTCGACAAGGCCGCCAAGGGCTGGAACTGGCTCGACCAGGCGTACCTGATCGACCAGCGCGGCGACCTCACCAGGGGCACCCTGGCCGGGCGCCTCGCGCGGCTGCGCGCCGAGACCGACCGCAACCTCGCGGTGCTGTACGTGGACGTGTTCAGGCCGTTCGGCTGGGTCGCCGACCGCACGCTGGCCGAGCTGCGCGAGCAGGGCTGGCAGGTGACCACGGAGTGGTCGGACAAGCTGGAACGCGCGTCCCTGTGGTCGCACTGGGCCAACGACCTCAGCTACGGCGGCGTCACCAACAAGGGGCTGAACTCCCAGATCATCCGGTTCATCCGCAACGACGAGAAGGACGTCTGGAACGCCCACCCGATCCTCGGCAACGCCCGCATCGTCGAGTTCGAGGGCTGGCAGGCGAAGAACGACTTCACCGCGTTCTACCGCAACATCTGGGAGCACAACCTGCCGGTCAAGTACCTGCAGCACTACAAGATCATGGACTGGAACGCGGACGAGATCGTCTTCACCGGCGGCGTGCGCGGCACGTACCGGGACGGCAGGCGCGAGCTGTTCGCCGGCGGGCACCAGGTGCTCGACGGGGGCACCTACCTGCTGCCGTGGCAGGGCAGGTACTACCACTACAACCCCGCGGGAGGGGTCACGACCTGGGACGCCGACCGGCCGATGACCGTCTACCGGCTCACCGGCCAGGGACGGGTGCCGGTCGGCACGGTCACCCCGGAGCAGGGGAAGATCACGTTGCGGGCGGAGGCGGGCGTGCCGTACGTCCTCTACCCCGGCAAGGCGCCCCGGCAGCCGGACCCGGACTGGGGGCAGGGCAGCGGCGTCCGCGACCCCGGCTTCAACGGCGACCGGCTCGCCGGATGGACCGTCACGGGCCCCGTGAGCGTCCGCGAGAACGAGCTGAGCCAGCGGGTGGCGGTGCTCGGCGGCGGGGCGCAGGCGCGGCTGGAGCAGCGGCTGACGGGCCTGCGGCCCGGCCGCACCTACACCGCCTCGGCCTTCGTCGAGATCGAGCCGGGCAGGACCCGCGAGACCACCCTGGAGGCCGCCGGGCGGGCGGTGACCCTCAGCCGGTCCACGGCCAGGAACTACATCGCCTCCGACGAGAAGCACGACACCTTCTTCCAGCGGGCCAAGGTGACCTTCACCGCGCCCGGCACGTCGGCCACGCTGCGGATCACGGCCGCCGCCGCCGACGGGGACGTGCGGGTGGACGACGTGCGGGTGTTCGAGCGGGAGCCGGCCGGTGAGGTGGAGACGTTCGAGTCGGCCGAGCCCGGCTGGGGGCCGTTCGTGAAGGGCGACGCGGGCGGGTCGTTCGACGCGCGCACGCACCTGTCCGAGCGGCACGAGCCGTACACGCAGGCCGGGTGGAACGGCAAGACGATCGACGACGTGCTGAACGGCGACTGGTCGCTGAAGGCGCACGAGGAGCGCCAGGGGCTCATCTACCGCACGCTGCCGTGGACCGCGCGGTTCGAGCCGGGGCACGCGTACGAGGTGTCCTTCGCCTACCAGAGCGCGCAGGCGGACACGTACCAGTGGGTGACCGGCTACGACAAGGTCGGCTCCAGTGTCGAGACCCGGCGCACGCCCATCCCCGAGCGACGGACCACGGGCACGTTCAGGGAACGGGTGGTGGCGGGGTGCGGGGACGTGTGGGTCGGGCTGCGCTCGCTCAAGGCCGAGCAGGCCGGGGCCGACTTCGTCCTCGACGACTTCTCCGTGACCGACCTCGGCGCGGCGCCGGACGCGCAGGCGTGCGGGTCGCTGGAGGTGGCGCCCGCCGGCGTCCTCGAGCAGGGGGTGGCCAACGAGGTCGTCACCACGTTCACGAACCTCGAGGACGCGCCGGCGCGGGACGTGCGGGTGACGCTGGACGTCCCGGACGGGTGGACGGTCACCGGCGACGGGACCGGCGACGTCGAGCCCGGCGCGAAGTTGACCACGAGCTGGCAGGTCACCCCGCCCGCGGACGCCTTCGGGAGCTACGAGCTCGGCGCGGCCGCGGGCTACTCCGTGGACGGCGTGGCCAAGCGGCTCACCGCGTCCGCGACCGTGCGCACGACGCCCCGGCCGCCCGCGGGCGACGCCTACGCAAGCGACCTGGAGTGGGTCACCGCGGACAACGGCTGGGGGCCGGTGGAGCGCGACCGGTCCAACGGCGACACCGGCGAGGGCGACGGCGGGCCGATCGTCATCGGCGGGCGGACGTTCGCCAAGGGGCTCGGGACGCACGCGCCGGCCAAGGTCCGTTTCCATCTGGGCGGCGCGTGCACGGGGTTCACGGCGGTCGTCGGGGTCGACGACGTGCAGGCCACGCGGGGGTCCGTGCAGTTCGCCGTGGTGGCGGACGGGGTGGAGAAGGCACGCAGTCCGGTCCTGCGGGCCGCCGACGCGGCGTACGAGCTGAGCGCCGACCTGACCGGAGCCCGTTACGTGGACCTGGTGGTGGGGGACGGCGGCGACGGGAACGGCAACGACCACGCCGACTGGGGCGAGGCCAGGTTCACGTGCGGCTGAGCGGGCCCCTCATGCCCGGACCGCCCTGGTGAACAGCGCGGCCGGGCCCGCCTTGGGGCCGGGCCTGCAGCAGGGACGGCAGCCCGTCCAGCGCGCGCGCTGGATCGCCATCGCGGTCACCCGCACGTCGAACGCCCCGAACTCGCCGCTCTCCTGCCCCCAGACCAGCAACCGCTCGACAGGGGACGGCTCCGGCAGGCCGGTGGCCCCGGAGCGGAGGGGATCTCCGCGGCCGCGCCCGCCGGGCGCTCACCCGCTCGGTCAGGTACGCCGAGAGCCGCCCCCGGATCGTCACTGAGGGTAGCCGAGCGCGGCGATCGTCGCGATGGTCGCCGTCACGATCTGCGCCCGTCTGGCGGAGCCCGTGACCGTTACTTGCTTGAGTAAATTTTTACTTGACGGCGTAATTCCCGCAAGAAACACGGCTTAGCCGGTGCTTATCCTCCCCGTGGTCATATGGATTCCCGGTACTGTGCCCATCCCGGTGCAGAGAAAGAGGAGATGGCGTGTGGACGCGTCACTATCGTCACGCGGTGAGTTCTCGGCGATACCCTGGGTGACGACCGTCGCCCGGCTGGTCCTGGGCGGGGTGCTGATCGCGGCGGGTGGGCTCAAGATCGGCAACCCGGCCGACTCGGTCGTGGCGGTCAAGGCTTACCAGCTGCTGCCGGAGTCGATCGCCGTCACGGTGGGCTACGCCCTGCCGATCCTGGAGATCGTCGTCGGCCTGCTGCTGGTCGTCGGTCTGCTGACCAGGGTGGCCGCGGTGATCGCCGGGCTGCTCATGTTCGCCTTCGTGTTCGGCATCGCCTGGGCCTGGGCGCACGGCCTGCGGATCGACTGCGGCTGCTTCGGTGGCGGCGGCCAGCTGGGGGTAGGGGAGGAGCCGACATACTTGCTCGACATCCTGCGCGACTTCGGGCTCGTGCTGCTCGGCGCCTGGGCGGTGCGTTTCCCGCCGGGCCGGTTCGCGCTCGACGGCGCCCTCGGGCTGGGGGGCGACAATCGTATTGAAGGGGATGACGAAGATGAGCAAGGCTGAGCGCACCAAGACGAAGACGGCGCGCGAGAAGATCAGGGAACAGCAGGCCGAGGCGCGCCTGAGGGACAGGCGCAGGCGCATCGCCACGTACGCGACCGCCGGGGTGGTCGCGGTGGCCGCCGTCGGGCTCGGCTGGTGGTACGCGGCCAGCACCTCGCAGTCGGAGGTGGCCGGCGGAGCGCTCGCGTCGGTCACGGTGCAGCCCGACGGCTCGGTCGTGATGGCCAACCAGGGCGTCACCGCGCCCGTGGTCGACATCTACGAGGACTTCCAGTGTCCCGCCTGCAAGGAGCTCGAGCGGGTCAGCGGCCAGACCTTCAAGAACCTCGCCGCCGAGGGCAAGGCCAAGGTCGTCTACCACCCGATCACGATCTTCTCCCAGGAGCCGACCAAGTCCAACTCCGTACGCGCGGGCAGCGCCGCCCGGTGCGTCGCCGACGGCAAGCAGTGGCTCGCCTTCCACGACCTGCTCTACCAGAACCAGCCGTCCGAGACCGAGGCCGGCTTCACGGCCGACCAGCTGAAGAACTGGGGCAAGCAGGCCGGGGTGACCGCGCCGGACTTCGACCAGTGCGTCACCACGCAGAAGCACGCCGACGCGCAGCTCTCGTACAGCAGGAAGGTCATCGACGCGCAGAAGATCGACCATACGCCGACGGTGAAACTGAACGGCAAGGAAATCGACAATCCCGTACTGTTCAGCCCGCAAGATCTGCGCGATGCGATTACGAAGGCGGCCAAGTAGTCTCTCTTCCGCTACCCTCACCTGACATGCCCCTTGCCTCGATTCCCAGCCCTTCCCAGGGGGTCTGGTATCTCGGAATCATCCCGATCCGGGCTTATGCGCTATGCATCGTGCTCGGCGTCATCGTCGCCGTCTGGCTGAGCGAGCGGCGCTGGCAAGCCCGCGGTGGCCAGAAGGGGACGATCGTTGACATCGCGGTCCCCGCGGTCATCTTCGGCCTGATCGGCGGCCGCCTCTACCACGTCATCACCGACTGGCAGACCTACTTCGGCAGCCGCGCGATCAAGGAGCCCATCCAGGCGCTGTTCATCTGGGAGGGCGGCCTCGGCATCTGGGGCGCGATCTCACTCGGCGCGCTCGGCGTCTGGTTCGCCGTGCGCAAACGCGGCATCTCCATGAGCGCCGTCGCCGACACGGTCGCGCCCGGCATCGCCTTCGCCCAGGCCATCGGCCGCTGGGGCAACTGGTTCAACCAGGAGCTCTACGGCTCGCCGACCACGCTGCCGTGGGGCCTGGAGATCGACGTCGACCACGGGGGCGAGCCGGGGGTGCTCTACCACCCGACCTTCCTGTACGAGTCGCTGTGGGACGTGGCGCTCGGCTTCGTGCTCATCTTCGCGGGCCGGCGCTTCGCCCTGCACCACGGGCGGCTGTTCGCCCTCTACGTCGCCGGCTACACGCTGGGCCGCTTCTGGATCGAAGGGCTGCGCATCGACCCGGTCGGCGGCGTGGACCACGCGGTGACGTTCCTCGGGCTGCGGATCAACCAGTGGACGTCGATCGTGCTGTTCGTGGCGGCGCTGGCGTACTTCTGGCTGACCAGGAACCGGGACAGCGTGGAGATCGTGGCCCCGGCCGGCCCCGCCGACCCGGCCCACCCCGCCGACCAGGCGGACGCCGACTCCGAGGACACGCGGGACAGGGCGGGGGAGGAGCCCGCCTCGACCGACGACGGCGAGTCCGCCTCAGGCCCTCGACCAGCGGCTCCGTCGTCCTCGGACGCCGAGGCCACGGACGACGGGGCTCCGGCGACCGACAAGACCACCGACGCCGAGGCCACGGACGACGGGGCTCCGGCAGCCGAGAGGGCCACGGACGTCGAGGTCGCGGACGACGGTGCTCCGGCGGCAGGGAAGGCCACGGACGCGGAAGTCACGGACGCCCCGGCTCCGGCAGCCGGGAAGACCGGGAAGGCCGGTGAGGCCGGGGACGACGGAGCGGTGGACACCCCGCCGCCGGCGGATGATGTGACCCCCGCCGACGGGGTAGGGGCATCTGACGCTGAAGTCGTGACGAAGGAGAAGAACTCGCGATGACTGGTCGCGCGGAGATCCACCACCAGCATCGCGACGTCACCGGAGGCTGGTTGCGGCCCTCGGTGTTCGGCGCGATGGACGGCCTGGTGTCGAACTTCGCGCTCATCGCGGGTGTCGCGGGCGGCACGACCAACACGAAGGTCATCGCCCTCGGAGGCGTCGCCGGGCTCGCCGCCGGCGCGCTGTCCATGGCGGGCGGCGAGTACGTCTCGGTCGCCAGCCAGCGCGAGCTGGCCCAGGCCGAGCTCGCCGTGGAACGGCGCGAGCTCGCCCGCCACCCTGACGACGAGCAGGCGGAGCTGGCCCAGACGTTCGTCGACAAGGGCGTGGAGCCCGGCCTGGCCGACGAGGTATCCAGGCAGATCTCCCGTAACCCGGACCGGGCGCTGGAGGTCCACGCCCAGAACGAACTGGGCGTCGCCCCCGGCGACCTGCCCTCACCGGTGGTGGCCGCGGTGTCGTCGTTCCTGTCGTTCAGCTTGGGGGCGGTGCTGCCTCTGCTGCCGTACCTGCTCGGTGCCAGGGACCTGGCGCTGTCGGCCGCGGTGTCGTGCGTCGCCCTGTTCGCGGCGGGCGCGCTGGTCTCGGCGGTGACGGCGCGCAGCTGGTGGTACTCAGGGCTGCGCCAGCTCGTGGTGGGCGCGATCGCCGCGGCGGTCACGTTCGGCCTGGGTAACCTGATCGGCGCGGCGGGCCTGTGATGGCCCGCAGGAGAGCCGGTTCGGGCAGCCACGGCAGACCCTCCTCCGGCCAGGACGGCACGGGCCGCACCCGCGGCGGCCGCTCGCCCGGCCGAGCCCAGGACGACCCCACCACCCCGGCCTCCGGCCCCACCCCCGCTCCCGGCCAGCCGATCCCGGACCCGAACGCGGCTTCCGGTGGGGCTCGCGGTAGTTGGCCTGCGCGGGATGTGCAGCGGGACGCGGGTGGTAGTTGGCCTGCCCGTGATGTGCAGGACCCTGGCGGTAGTTGGCCTGCCCGCGATGTCCAGGACCCCAGCGGTAGTTGGCCTGCGCGGGATGTGCGGGACGCTGGCCGTGCTGCTCGTCGCCGGGCGTCGGGTTCGGATCGTGCTGGCCAGGCTGGTGGCAGTTGGCCCGCGCGGGATACCCAAGACGCGGGCGGTAGCCGGCCGGCCCGCGAGGTGCAGCAGGACGCGGGCGGTAGTTGGCCGGCCCGCGACGTACAGAACCCCGGCGGCAGCTGGCCTGCGCGGAACATGCGAGACGCGGGCGGTAGTTGGCCTGCGCGGGATGTGCAGGACGCCGGTGGCAGCTGGCCTGCGCGGGATGTGCAGCAGGACGCGGGCGGTAGCTGGCCGGCCCGCGATGCCCAGGACGTTGGCGGTAGCTGGCCGGCTCGCGATGTCCAGGACGCCGGTGGCAGTTGGCCGGCTCGAGAGGCGCAGGACACCGGCGGTGCCGGCGGTCGCCGGGCGTCAGGCTCAGATGACGCCGGCCATACAGGCAGCGGTGGATGGCCCGCGTCGGAGGGGCGAGGCAGCCGTCGTGCCGGTGGTCGCCGGTCGGCGGGCGCGGGGCGGGCCGGTCGCGCTCGGCCGTCCGTAGATCCAGACGGTGGAGGCCATGCAGCTGGCGGCTGGCCGGCGGCAGGCGCGGACGGTGGCTGGCAGTCGAGTGGCGACGGCCGGCCGACGCCCGGCGCAGGTGGCTGGCAGGCAGACCACGGTAGGCCTGGTGCTGGTGCTGGTGCTGGTGGCGGGGCCACCGGTGGCGGCGGTGTCGGTGCGAGTGGCGGTGCCCGAGCCACTCGCGGAGGTGGGCCTGGAGCCGGTGCTGGAGTTGCTGGCAGTGGCGCTGCTGGAGTCGATACCGGAGTTGCGGGCAGCGGCGGGGCCGGAGCCATTGGTGGCGGCGGCGGTGGCTGGGCTGCCGGAGGCCAGGGCGACGATGGTCAGCTGTTGGCCGAGGCGACTGGCGGCGGGCGGTTGCCGTCCGGTAGCAGCGGTGAAAGGCGTTCCGGGCGCAGGCGGGCCAAGGCGAGCCACGGCGCGGAGGACCGGTCGGCGAGCGACGCCGACCTTGGAAAGTGGGCGGCCGAAGGCCAGGAGCCCGCGGCCGATGCGGTCGGTGGTGACTGGGCGGTCAGCGGTATGCGGTCCGTCACCGAAGGGACGCGACCCCGCCGAGCCGGCGGACGACGTTCGGCAACCGAGACCGATGGAGGTCGTTCGGCATCCGGAGGTCGCGGTCGTCGTGCGGCGGCCGGGGCCCAAGGCGGCCGTTCGGGGCCTGAGACGGACGGCGGCCGCCCGGCGGCAGCGGCCGGAGGTGGTCGTTCGGCGGCAGGGGGCGAAGGCGGCCGGTTGGTGGCTGGGGCCGATGGCGGTTGGTCAGTGCTGGGGCCCGAGGACGATCGACTGGCCGACGACAGCCCGTTGGACTTCGGGACCGACGGTGGATTTTCGACTTCTGAGTCTCGCGACGGGAAGGCCGATGGCGAGGGGCGGCCGGGGAAGTTCTCGCGTACGCGACGGCGTCCGCCGCCCTCTGACTGGCAGTTTCCGCTGCTCACCCACATGGGTGTGCCACCCAAGAAGCAGCGGTTGATCGTCATCATCGCCACGGTCGTCGGCGTGCTGGCGGGCGGGGCCGGGCTGGTGGCCGCGATCAACTCCATCGGCGGCTACTCCCCGCAGCAGCGGGCCAGCGCCGCCATGATCGCGCCGGACACGGCGCTCCCGCTGGTCTTCCGAGGGTGGGGTTCGCCCAAGCTGTTCGACCCCGTCATGGACCGGGCCAAGGATCAGCGGGCACTGACCGAGAAGGAGGTGTTCGGGCAGAGCGAGTTCGCCGTGTCGAAGAAGCTCAAGCTCAAGCTGGTCGCCAAGAAACTCGACGCCGACTGCTCGGCGGCGCTGTGGGGTGCGAACCTCCTCGAACTGGTGTCGGACGCCGAATGCACCCAGGTCGCCCGCGGCCTCTACGCGAGCTCCGACGGCCGGTACATCGGCCAGTACACGCTACTCAACCTCAAGGACGGCAAGTCGGCCGCCGACCTGGTCGAGTCGTTGAAGACGCTTTACCGGGGCGGTTGGACGCGTCCCCTGGAGTCCCCCAAGGCCACCTTCCCCGCCGGAGGCTACTCCGAGGCGGGCGGCTACGCCCTCGGCCACTATGTCGGCCTGGTATGGCTGGGCAAGACCGACGGCGCGGATCCCGGCCCCAAGGACGACTTCGTCTCGCTCACTCTGGCGCTGCGCGGCGCGGAGAAGGCCGTCTACCGCCGCGTCGTCACGATCGCCGGACCCTCCTCCTGATGCCAAACCACATGCCCCCGAACAACACCCACCCCTGGCACCTCTCCGGTGACGTCACTGCGATCAATGAGGGCGGTTGCCTGAGGCCCGGAGGAGTTGCCGCGATCGTGGAGAGCGGCCCTCTGGGGCCTCGGGATGTTGTGGCGATCACTGAAGGCGGTCGTTTGGGGTCCGGGGGAGTTGTCATGAGTGAGGTAGGTGGTCGTTCGGGGCCTTGGGGTGTTGTGGCGATCGTTGAGGGCGGTCGTTTGGGGTCCGGGGGAGTTGTCGCGAGTGGGGTGCGCGGCCGTCCTGGGTTTCGGGATGTCGTGGCGATCGCGGAGGTGGCCTGCTGATGTCGCGTCGTGTCGTCATCCCCTTGGGGGTCGCCGTCGTGGCGGTCGTCGCGGTGGCCGGCTGGCTGTGGTTGCGGCGGGAGGACCCCAGGCCCGCCAGCTTCCACGCCGAGCCCACCTCCGCCTTCTACTCCGCCATCGACAGCCGCCAGAACGACGCCGCGCCCCTCACCCTGAACGAGGTCTTCACCCCGGCCACCCAGACCCTGGGCACCATGCGTCTGGACGCCACGCAGCAGTTCAGCGACTGTGACGAGGTTCTCTGGGGGGTCTCGGCCACGGGCTGCACACAGGCGCTCCAGGCCACGTACAAGGGGGGTGCGGTGGCGGGGCAGTTCGTCATCTTCAATCTGAGCGATGGACGGGCGGCTGACGCGCTGGTGTCGGCGCTGGGCAAGGACGGGTTCGTACGGCAGGACATCGCGTTCGAGCCGCTCGGCAGCCGGGCCCAGGCGCGGGCGATGGGCCATTACGTGACCGTGAGCTGGGCTGGAGGATCAGCGTCCGCCCAGGACCTGGTTGCCGCCCTCGTGGCGCTGGACGGGTTGGGCCGCGTGGTCCAGGGCCGCATCGTCGCCGCAACCTGACCCGACCCCCACCCATCCGCCCCTCGACGGCGATCCGCGACTTCGATGGCAACTCGGGGCGGCGGCCGCGACTGCGATGGCGACCCACGAGCGTGACGGCGACCAGAACACGCGACTGCCACGGTGACCGTGACCTGCGCGCGAGGGTGACCGCGACCGAGGCAGCGACGGCGACGGCGACCCCAACGCCGACGCCGACGCCGACCGCGACGGGAATACGCGACTGCGATGGTGACCGGGACCTGCGACTCGGGACGGTGACCGCGACCGAGGCGGCGACGGCGGCCCCATCGGTAACGGCGACGGCGACGCCGATCGCGAGGGCGAGGGCGAGGGCGGCCGGGGGCGGCCGGGGCGGCGACGGCTATGGCGGCAGGGATGGCGACGGTGGCCGGGATGGCGGCCCTGACCGCGAGGGCGACCGCGACGGCGAGGGCGATTTGCGGGCTTCACCGGAACACGGCCTTCGCTGGGCCGCGGGCGAGGCGCTGGCCTGGCTCTGGATGTGGCCGGGTGTCCGGGTCCCGGTGGAGGGTGGGTTTCGGGGGTGGGTCAGGTGGTTGTGGTCAGGGCGGAGATGGTTGTGGTGACTGCTTCCGGGAGGGCGGACAGGCGGTGGAGGGGGGCGTCCAGGGGGGTCAGGCCTTCCGACCAGGGGGCGGCTTCGGCGATGAGGGTGCGGGCCTCGTTCTTGGTGAGGGCCGACCCTTGGGTGCGGGCCACCGCGATGAGGGCCTCGCGCCATGTGTTGGCCAGCTTGGCGTGCCCGTTGTCCAGGATCCTGCGGAGCACCGAGGCCGCGTCGCCGGGCGGTTGTGGCAGGCGTACGGCGTCCAGGACGTCGCCGCCGGCGCTCAGCTTGTAGACGGTGGAGAGCACGTCAGGGAGCGGCGGGAGGTCGGAGCCCACGACGCGTACGTGAGAGGCGCGGGTCGCCAGGAGGATGCGGGGGAGGGCGGCCTCCAGGCCCAGGGGCAGGGCCACGGCCACGCGGTCCAAGGTGGCGGCGTACGGCTTGGAGAGCCAGGTCGAGAGCCGGACCCGAGGCTGGGTGAGGTCCTTGGGCCATTCGCCCACCAGCAGGTCGGGGTCGAAGTCCTGGATGGCTTCCTGCGGGGCTGTGAGGGCGTTATGGGCGCTTTCGACCGATTGTGGGCCTTGAGTGTAGATAGTGGTGGTTTGGCGGCTCAGGCGGGACGTCACGGCCGGGCGTGTCTTGGTGGTGGGGCGGAGGATGTACATGTCGGCGGCCGAGCCGATGGCTTCTGCTCCGAAATATCGGTTGAAGTCGGGATAGATGGCTTCGTAGGCGAGGTTGAGGTCCGCCAGGGCCTGCTGAACCTTGAAGGCCAGCATCGGGGTACGTTCGCTGGCACCGTACGCGAGCAGGATGCGGCCGTTGTCCGTCAGCGCCTCGGCGGCGCGCGCCACGAACAGGCCCGTGCCCTCCGGCGTGTACGGCGGGTCGGTAAGGGCGAGGTCGTGGTCCCGAGCGGAGGCGGGCAGGCCAAGGCGCAGGTCGGCCCAGCGGGTGCGGACACCCAGGCGTTGGGCGTCGATGTACGCCAGGATGCGCTCGTCGATGTCGACCACCGTGACGTCGGTCTCCGGATGGATCAGCTTGACGGCCAGCGAGGTCAGGTCGTGGTCGCCCACGCACAGCAGGCGCGTGCCCGGAAGCCAGAAGCGGGCGCCGAGCAGCAGCGCCCGCCTCAGGATCGTCTCGGGGGTGGCCGAGACGTGGTCGAGCACGTGGCGGGCGCGCGGGGCCCGGGCCACGAGATCCTTGAGGCGGGTGAGCTCGGAAGCGTAATGCGGGAGCAGGTGGGCCACCGGATCCTCCGGCGGCGGGGCCAGTGCGAGGAGGTCCTGGTAGTCGTTGGTGTGGGTCAGCGGGATCCGGAACGCGTCGCCCTTCCGCTCCAGGGGGAGCTCGCGCAGAAGCGTCTCGATGGTACGCCTTGACGTGGCGGTCTCCCTGACCAGATCGGCCAGCGTCCACCACTGGGCGTCGCACAGCAGGGTCAGGGCGTGCCGCAACCGCCTGCTGTCCGGCCCGGCCTCCGCGAGCAGGCGCTCCACCCCGTCACGCTCCATCAGATCCGCGCGGAGGTGACCGCCCGCCTTTGTCGGCGGAGGAGTCCGCGCTCCCTCCCTCCAGATTTTGTCGGCGTCTGCCGATAGCGTGATGGTCTCGTTACCGAGGGTGGGAGGTGGCGGTGCAGGGACTGCCCGTGTTTCTGCTGCGCCCCACCAGCGAGCAGGCGTACGGCACGATCGATCGGCCAGGGGGTGGCGTCCACGGCACGTCTGGAGCGAGATTGAGTGGATCGAGCCTGGACGCGGGTCGCGGGGGGTTGCTGACGGTGCTCGTGCACAAGGCCGCCGGTATCTCCCGGGCGTGTTCTCGTCGCGGGCACTGTGCGCACGTCGAGGTCGAGGTCGAGGTCAGGGCCGGGGTCGGGACCCAGGTCGACGTCGACCTCTGCCTTGACGCGTCGATCAAG
This sequence comes from Nonomuraea jabiensis, assembly GCF_014204795.1. Classification (GTDB taxonomy): domain Bacteria; phylum Actinomycetota; class Actinomycetes; order Streptosporangiales; family Streptosporangiaceae; genus Nonomuraea; species Nonomuraea jabiensis. The sequence goes on from NZ_JACHMB010000001.1 coordinate 7,123,752, forward strand.
CATTGCGGTGCTGCGCAGGCGGCTTGGCGAGAAGCCGCTCCCTTCGAGGAGCGGAGGAGTCACGAGGGCAACCCTATCGAGGTGCGAGGGTGGACAGCTCGGGCGCGGGTCCGTGCGGGCCGGTGTCGTCCCTGGCCTGGGCGCGCATCTATGCGAGGCGGCATCGTGCTCGCCCCGGCCATGCGCCCGTCCGGGCGACGTCCCCCCGCATGCGTGGTCACGGCGTGAGCGAGTGGCTTGGTGGTTAGGGAGCCCTGAGCGGTGCGAAGGGTGGCCTGAGCGGTGCCTCGGCGGTGACGGGGAGGCCGTCGCGGCGTTGGCTGGCGTCGAGTCGGTGAGGTGGTCGGGTGATCGGGGCGGTGTGGGGTGGATTCTGGGAGCGGGGCCGGTTGGTGGGCGGGTGGATTGGTGGGGTTGGGGTTTGGGTGGGGGGTGGAGTGGGGACGATTCGCTCCCCATGCCGTAAATCGTGGACGTGTGGCGGGAATTTCTTTGCCTACGTCCGGGGTTTGGGATAGGTAGTTCGGATGCTGGGATTGGGCCCAATGTTCGCAATGCGGACGTGGCGGGCACCATTCCGGCAGGGTGCGGTAACCTCTACCCACGATATGCAGCAGGGCCAACGTCGTCCCCGCCTGTAGAGCAGTTTGAGACAGACGATGACGACGGGAGGGATTCAATGCCTGCTGCCCACCTCGGGTTCCCCGAGCCCCAGGGCCTGTACCACCCCGCCAACGAGCATGATGCCTGCGGTGTCGCCATGGTTGCCGACGTCGCGGGACGCCGGGGGCACGGGATCGTGGTCAAGGCGCTGACGGCTCTGTGCAATCTTGATCATCGGGGGGCCAAGGGTAGCGAGCCGGACACCGGCGACGGAGCCGGGATCCTGACGCAGATCCCCGATGGGTTCTACCGCGCGAGCGTGCCGTTCGCGCTTCCTGCGGCCGGCGCGTACGCGACCGGCATCGCCTTCCTGCCGTTCGACGAGCAGGCCAGGGGTGTCGCCACCGGCCTGATCGAGGAGATCGCGGCCGAGGAGGGCCTCACCGTGCTCGGCTGGCGCGAGCTGCCGGTCGACCGCGAGCTGCCCGGGCCCAGCGCCAGGGCCGTCATGCCGCACTTCGCCCAGCTGTTCGTGGCCGACCCCGAGGGCCGGGAGGGGCTGGAGCTCGACCGGCTGGCGTTCTGCCTGCGCAAGAGGGCCGAGCACGAGGCGGACGTCTACTTCCCCTCGCTGTCCGCCAGGACGATCGTCTACAAGGGCATGCTCACGCCCGACCAGGTCGAGCCGTTCTTCCCCGACCTGAGCGACGAGCGTTACGAGACGGCGATCGCGCTGGTGCACTCGCGCTTCTCCACCAACACGTTCCCGAGCTGGCCGCTCGCCCACCCGTACCGCTACATCGCCCACAACGGCGAGATCAACACGGTCAAGGGCAACCGCAACTGGATGCGAGCCCGCGAGGCGATGCTGGAGTCCGCCCACATCCCGGGCGATATTTCACGACTTTTCCCCATCTGTGACCCGGATGGCAGCGACACGGCCAGCTTCGACGAGGCCCTGGAGCTCCTGCACATCGGCGGCCGGAGCCTGCCGCACGCCGTGCTGATGATGATCCCGGAGGCGTGGGAGAACCACACCGAGATGGACCCGGCGCGCCGGGCCTTCTACGAGTTCCACTCCTCGATGATGGAGGCCTGGGACGGCCCCGCGTCGATCACGTTCACCGACGGCACCCTGGCCGGCGCCGTGCTCGACCGCAACGGCCTGCGCCCCGGCCGCTTCTGGGTGACCGCCGACGGCCTGGTCGTGCTGGCCTCCGAGGCCGGCGTGCTGGACTTCAAGCCCGAGGACGTGGTCAGGAAGGGCCGCCTGCAGCCGGGCCGCATGTTCCTCATCGACACCGCCCGCGGCAAGATCATCGAGGACGACGAGATCAAGGCCGAGCTGGCCGCCGAGCTGCCGTACGAGGAGTGGCTGCACGCGGGCCTCGTCCGCTTCGAGGAGCTGCCCGCGCGGCAGCGGGAGATCCCCACGCACGAGGCGCTCGTCAAGCGGCAGCAGACCTTCGGCTACACCGAGGAAGAGCTGCGCATCATCCTGGCGCCGATGGCCAGGGCGGGCCAGGAGCCGATCGGCTCCATGGGCACCGACACGCCCGTGGCCGTGCTGAGCGAGAAGCCGCGGCTGCTGTTCGACTACTTCACGCAGCTGTTCGCGCAGGTCACGAACCCGCCGCTGGACGCCATCCGCGAAGAGCTCGTCACCTCGCTGGCCAGCACCATCGGCCCCGAGGGCAACCTGCTCGACCCGGGTCCGTCGTCGTGCCGCCAGCTCGTGCTGCCGTACCCGGTGATCGACAACGACGAGCTCGCCAAGATCATCCACATCAACGACGAGCACGACCTGCCGGGCTTCCACCCGTACGTCATCAGCGGCCTGTACGAGGTCGCCGGCGGCGGCGAGGCGCTGCTGGGCCGCCTGGAGGAGATCAGGGCCGAGGCGTCCCGGGCGATCGCGGCCGGCGCGCGGATCATCGTGCTGTCCGACCGCGGCTCGTCGGAGACGCTGGCGCCGATCCCGTCGCTGCTGCTGACCGGCGCGGTGCACCACCACCTGATCCAGGAGAAGACCCGCACCAAGATCGGTCTCGTGGTCGAGACCGCCGAGGCCCGCGAGTGCCACCACATGGCGCTGCTCATCGGCTACGGCGCCGGCGCGATCAACCCGTACCTCGCGATCGAGACCATCGAGGACCTCGTCGACACCGGCGCGCTCCAGATGGACAAGCGCAAGGCCGTGCGCAACCTGATCAAGGCGTACGGCAAGGGCGTCATCAAGGTCATGTCCAAGATGGGCGTGTCCACGGTGGCCTCCTACACCGGCGCGCAGATCTTCGAGGCGCTCGGCCTGAGCCAGGAGGTCATCGACTCCTGCTTCACCGGCACCACCTCCCGCCTGGGCGGCGTCGGCTTCGACGTGCTGGCCGAGGAGGTCGCGCAGCGGCACCGCCACGCCTACCCGCGCGCGGAGAACGCCCACCGCAGGCTCCAGGTCGGCGGCGAGTACCAGTGGCGGCGCGAGGGCGAGCCTCACCTGTTCAACCCCGAGACCGTCTTCAAGCTGCAGCACGCCACCAGGACCCGCCGCTACGAGATCTTCAAGGAGTACACGAACCTCGTGGACTCCCAGGCGGAGCGGCTGATGACCCTGCGTGGCCTGTTCAAGCTGCGCAAGGGCGAGCCGATCCCGATCGAGGAGGTCGAGCCGGTCTCCGAGATCGTCAAGCGGTTCTCGACGGGCGCGATGTCGTACGGCTCCATCTCCATGGAGGCGCACGAGACGCTCGCCATCGCGATGAACCAGCTCGGCGGCAAGTCCAACACCGGCGAGGGCGGCGAGGACCCCGAGCGGCTCTACGACGCCACCCGCAGGTCCGCGATCAAGCAGGTCGCCTCCGGCCGGTTCGGCGTCACCAGCGAATACCTGGTGAACGCGGCCGACCTGCAGATCAAGATGGCCCAGGGCGCCAAGCCCGGCGAGGGCGGCCAGCTGCCCGGCCACAAGGTCTACCCGTGGATCGCCAAGACCAGGCACTCCACGCCGGGCGTCGGCCTCATCTCGCCGCCGCCGCACCACGACATCTACTCGATCGAGGACCTGGCCCAGCTCATCCACGACCTGAAGAACTCCAACCCGGAGGCCAGGGTCCACGTGAAGCTGGTCGCCGAGGTCGGCGTCGGCACGGTCGCCGCGGGCGTGTCGAAGGCGCACGCCGACGTGGTGCTCATCTCCGGGCACGACGGCGGCACCGGCGCCTCGCCCCTGACGAGCCTCAAGCACGCGGGCGCGCCGTGGGAGCTCGGCCTGGCCGAGACCCAGCAGACGCTCCTGCTGAACGACCTGCGCGACCGCATCGTCGTCCAGGTCGACGGCCAGCTCAAGACCGGCCGCGACGTCGTCATCGCCGCGCTGCTCGGCGCCGAGGAGTACGGCTTCGCCACCGCGCCCCTCGTCGTCAGCGGCTGCGTCATGATGCGGGTCTGCCACCTCGACACCTGCCCCGTGGGCGTCGCCACGCAGAACCCGGAGCTGCGCAAGCGCTTCACCGGCAAGCCCGAGTTCGTGGTCAACTTCTTCGAGTTCATCGCCGAGGAGATCCGCGAATACCTGGCCGAGCTGGGCTTCCGCTCGCTCGACGAGGCGATCGGGCACGTCGAGATGCTCGACATGTCAGCGGCCGAGGACCACTGGAAGGCCAGCGGCCTCGACCTGGCGCCGATCCTGCACCGGCCCGAGCTGCCCGCGGGCACCGCGCTGCGCAAGGTCGTCGAGCAGGACCACGGCCTGCAGCACGCGCTGGACAACACGCTGATCCAGCTCGCCGAGGGCGCGCTCAACGAGGGCACCCCGGTCACGCTGGAGCTGCCCATCCGCAACGTCAACCGCACGGTCGGCACCATGCTCGGCTACCAGGTGACCAAGCGGTACGGCGGCCAGGGCCTGCCCGACAACACGATCGACATCTCGTTCACCGGCTCGGCGGGCAACTCGTTCGGCGCGTTCCTGCCGCGCGGCGTCACGCTGCGGCTGACCGGCGACGCCAACGACTACCTCGGCAAGGGCCTGTCCGGCGGGCGGATCACCGTCCGGCCGCACGAGGAGGCCCCGCTCGACGGCCACATCATCTCCGGCAACGTCGCCCTGTACGGCGCCACGTCCGGCGAGGTGTTCATCCGCGGCGTCGTGGGCGAGCGGTTCTGCGTGCGCAACTCCGGCGCCACGGCGGTCGTCGAGGGCGTGGGCGACCACGGCTGCGAGTACATGACCGGCGGCCGGGCCGTCGTCCTCGGCCCGACCGGGCGCAACTTCGCGGCCGGCATGTCCGGCGGCATCGCCTACCTGCTCGACCTCAGGCCCGAGCGGGTCAACCGCGAGATGGTCGCCATCGAGACGCTCACCGAGGAGGACGGCGAGTTCCTCAAGGAGACCGTCGAGAAGCACTTCGCGGAGACCGGCTCGCCGGTCGCCAAGGAGCTGCTGGCCGACTGGGACGCGGCGCTGGGCCGGTTCGGCAAGATCATGCCGACCGACTACAAGCGGGTGCTGGCCGCCGCCGAGGCCGCCCGCATCGAAGGCAGGGACGTCGACGAGGCCGTCATGGCGGCCGCGGTGCAGTCATGACCCGCCGCAACGAGTTGTTCTGGCCAAGCAGAGTTAAGGGAGGCGTACCGAATGGCTGACCCGAAGGGTTTTCTCACGCACGACCGGGAGCTGCCGGCGCGCCGCCCCGTGGACGTCCGTATCAGCGACTGGCGCGAGGTCTACCAGGACTTCTCGCAGGAGAAGCTGACCAAGCAGGCGGCCCGCTGCATGGACTGCGGCATCCCGTTCTGCCACAACGGCTGCCCGCTCGGGAACCTCATCCCCGAGTGGAACGACCTCGTCTACCGCACCGACTGGCGCGAGGCGATCGAGCGGCTGCACGCCACGAACAACTTCCCCGAGTTCACGGGCCGGCTCTGCCCGGCCCCGTGCGAGGCGGCGTGCGTGCTCGGCATCAACTCCGACCCCGTGGCGATCAAGCGGGTCGAGGTCGAGATCATCGACCGGGCGTTCGCCGAGGGCTGGGTGACCCCGCAGCCCCCGGCCGTCAAGACCGGCAAGCGGGTCGCGGTCGTCGGCTCGGGCCCCGCGGGCCTGGCCGCCGCGCAGCAGCTCACCAGGGCCGGGCATGACGTGGTCGTGTTCGAGCGGGCCGACCGGATCGGCGGCCTGCTGCGTTACGGCATCCCCGAGTTCAAGATGGAGAAGCGGCACATCGAGCGCCGCCTGGAGCAGATGCGGGCCGAGGGCACCGAGTTCCGCACCGGCGTCAACGTCGGCGTCGACATCACCGCCGCCGAGCTGCGCGAGCAGTTCGACGCCGTGGTGCTGTCGGGCGGGGCCACCCAGTGGCGCGACCTGCCGGTGGCCGGTCGCGAGCTCAAGGGCGTCTACCAGGCGATGGAGTACCTGCCGCTGTCCAACAAGGTCCAGGAGGGCGACTTCGAGACCTCGCCCGTCTCGGCCGAGGGCAAGCACGTCGTGGTGATCGGCGGCGGCGACACCGGCGCCGACTGCATCGGCACGGCGATCCGGCAGGGCGCCGCGTCCGTCACGCAGCTCGAGATCATGCCGCAGCCGCCGGCGAGCAGGCCGGGCAGCCAGCCGTGGCCGACGTTCCCGATCCTGTTCAAGATGGAGAGCGCCCACGAGGAGCTGGCCGAGGGCGGGGGACAGCGGGTCTACGCGGTCTCCACGACCGAGTTCGTCGGCGACGCCGACGGCAACGTGCGGGCGCTGCGGCTGGTCGAGGTCGAGGGGCCGCAGAACGGGTTCAAGCCGATCCCGGGCACCGAGCGCGAGATCCCGGCCGAGCTGGTGACCCTGTCGATGGGCTTCCTCGGCCCGGAGAAGGGCTCGCTGCTGCAGGACCTGGCCGAGGTCGCCGGTGACGGCTTCTACGACGCGCGGGGCAACGTCTCGCGGGACAAGACGTACATGTCCAAGGTGGACGGCGTCTTCGTGGCCGGCGACATGGGCCGCGGGCAGTCGCTCATCGTGTGGGCCATCGCCGAGGGGCGGGCCGCCGCCTCGGGCGTGGACCGGTATCTGACCGGGGAGACGGCGCTGCCGTACCCGATTCTGCCGACCGCGCGGCCGCTGGTCTGATCCGGAGAAGCCGGGACCGCTCAGCGCGGTCCCGGCTTTTTCACGCGCATTCGCGGGCGATGGCGTCCAGGACGCGCTGCGAGCCGGCGTCGGCGGCGCGGTAGATGACCAGCCGCTGGCCGGGGGCCTGGATCGGGGCCAGCACCTCGTAGTCGACGGTCAGCGGGCCCTTGACGGCGTGCCGCAGCCGCTTCTGGCCCCGGCCGTTCACCCGGACGTCGCGCAGCGCCCACAGGCGGGCGACCTCCTCGCTGCCGGCGGTGAGCTCGTCGACCAGCTCGGTCAGCGCCTTGTCATCGGGATGGGCCGCCCACGAGGCCCGCAGGTCGGCGATGCCCTCGCGCAGCGTGCGCTCCCTGTCGCGGTAGAAGTCGCGCAGGCCCGGGTGGAGCATGCACAGCCACAGGCTGTTGCGCTGTGCCGGCGGCAGCGTGCCGAAGTCCATCATCAGCCCCGCCATCTCCGGGTTCCAGGCGAGGATGTCGAAGCGGTGGTTGAGCAGCATGGCGGGCAGCGGCGACAGGTCGAGCACGAGCCGCGCCAGCGGGCCCGCCTCCTCCGCGGTGGGCGCCTGCCGGTTGGGGCGCTGGCGGGCCAGCTCGAACAGGTAGGCCCGCTCGTCCTCGCTCAGCCGCAGCGCGTCGGCCAGCGCCTCCAGCACCTCGGCCGAGGGACGCAGCCCGCGCCCCTGCTCCAGGCGGATCACGTAGTCGACGCTGACGCCCGCCAGCTCGGCGACCTCCTCCCTGCGCAGGCCCGGCGTGCGCCGCTGGGCGCGGCGGGCGGGCAGGGCGACGTCGGCCGGATCCAGGCGCTCGCGGCGGGTGCGCAGGAAGGCGGCGAGCTCGCGGGTCTGGTCCACGGTGTTCATCGGCTACCTCCGAGGAGACCCCCGCCTTCAGACGGGAAAGGAATCGGACTCCTGTGGATCTCGGCAGGAGCAGGCGATTCGCCGCCGGGCGGACCGCCGTCTACGACAATAAAGCAGTACTTGGCTGGTCTTCCTGCAAAAATGTGAGGTGTGGCGCAGCTGGTGAAGCGGGCCTACAAGTACCGCTTCCACCCGACCCCCGAGCAGGCCGGCGAGCTTGCCCGGACGTTCGGCTGCGTGCGCCTGGTCTACAACAAGGCCCTGGAAGAGCGGACCCGTCCCTGCGCCCTGGAAGGTAAACGGGTCTCCTACGTGGAGTCCTCCGCCGTGCTGACGGCGTGGAAGAAGACACCCGAGCTGGCGTTCTTGGGCGAGGTGTCGTCGGTGCCGTTGCAGCAGGCGCTGCGCCACCTGCAGGCGGCGTTCGCGAACTTCTTCGCGCGCAGGGCGAAGTGCCCGACGTTCAAGAGCAGGAAGAAGGCGCGCGCGTCGGCGGAGTACACCCGCTCGGCATTCCGCTGGCGCCAGGGTCGGCTCTTTCTGTCGAAGACGGACACGCCGTTGGACATCGTGTGGTCGCGTCCGCTGCCCGAGGGGGCCGAGCCGTCCACGGTCACCGTTTCCCGGGATGCGGCCGGGCGGTGGTTCGTCTCCATCCTGGTCGAGGAGAAGATCTCGCCGCTGCCGCCGGTCGAGGCGTCGGTGGGGGTGGACGCGGGCGTCACGGCGCTGGCCACTCTCTCGACCGGCGAGAAGATCGTCAACCCGGGTCACGAGCGTGCCGACCGGCGCAAGCTGGCGCGTGCTCAGCGGTCGCTCGCCCGTAAGGGGAAGGGGTCGAGCAACCGGGCCAGGGCCCAGCTGCGCGTGGGCAAGGTGTATGCCCGGATCGCCGATCGGCGCCGGGACCATCTGCACAAGGTGACCACACGGCTTGTTCGCGAGAACCAAGTGATCGCCGTGGAGGATCTGACGGTCCGCAACCTGGTCAAGAACCGCTCGCTGGCCCGCGCCGTCTCGGATGCGGCCTGGCGGGAGTTGCGGATGATGCTGGAGTACAAGGCCGCCTGGTACGGGCGCACGCTGGTGGCGGTGGACCGCTGGTTCCCCTCCTCCAAGCTGTGCTCGGCCTGTGGGGCCCTGCAAGAAGCGATGCCGTTGAACGTCCGGGAATGGATCTGCGGCTGCGGCGCGGTCCACGATCGGGACGTCAACGCCGCGAAGAATGTGCTCGCCGCCGGGCTGGCGGAGAGCTGAAACGCCTGTGGAGCTGGTGTAAGACCTCAACGAGAGTCCTCTCGGGCGGGCGACCGGCGGTGAAGCAGGAAGGCCGACCGGCGACGGTTGGAATCTCCCTCGTTTACGAGAGGGAGGAGGTCAACCCTTCGATCCTACGGCTCGCCTGCCTAGGAAGGCCGGTCCCAGGAAGAGCCTTCCCTTCCCCCCGGATCCGGGCCGGAGCAGCCTTGATGGCATGACGACTCTTGACACCTACCGCCTGCTCGGCCGCTCGGGACTGCGCGTCTCGCCGCTCGCTCTGGGGACCATGACGTTCGGCACGGACTGGGGCTGGGGCTCGGACAAGGACGAGTCGCGGCGGATCTTCGACACGTACGTGGACCGGGGCGGCAACTTCATCGACACCGCCAGCCAGTACACGGAGGGCACCGCGGAGACGCTGGTCGGCGAGTTCGCGTCGGGGCGGCGCGAGGAGCTGGTGCTGGCCACGAAATACACCATGGCCAGGCGGCCCGGCGACCCGAACTCCGGCGGCAACCACCGCAAGAGCATGGTGCAGTCGGTCGAGGCGAGCCTGCGCCGGTTGAACACCGACTTCATCGACCTGCTCTACCTGCACGCCTGGGACTTCACCACCCCGGTGGAGGAGATCCTGCGGGCCATGGACGACCTGGTCAGGGCGGGCAAGGTGCTCTATGTGGGCATCTCCGACGCGCCCGCCTGGCAGGTGTCGCGCATGCAGGCCATCGCCGACCTGCGCGGGTGGGCGCCGCTGATCGCCCTCCAGATCGAGTACAGCCTGGTCGAGCGGACCGTCGAGCGGGACCTCATCCCGATGGCGCGGGAGATGGGGCTCGGCGTCATCCCGTGGTCGCCCCTGGCCGGCGGGGTGCTGACCGGCAAGTACGGCCGCGACGACCTCGCCCAGGAGGTCTCCGCCGACCCGTCCGGCACGCGCAAGAACGTCGCGGCGGCCAACGGGTCGCTGACCGAGCGCGCCCTGGACATCGCCGACGTGGTCAAGCGGGTCGCCGGCGAGCTCGGGGTCAAGCCGTCGCAGGTCGCGCTGGCCTGGACGACGCTCAACCCCGGCGTCACGGCGCCCATCGTGGGGGCGCGCACGACGGCGCAGCTGGAGGACAACCTGGGGGCCCTGGACGTGCGCTTCGGCGACGGACACCTGGCCGCGCTGGAGGAGGCCAGCCGGGTGGACCTCGGGTTCCCGCACGAGTTCCTGGCCCGGCCGATGCCGCGCCAGGTCATGCTGGGCGGGGTCAAGCTCGACCTCACCCGCTGACGCCCGTGCTCTCGAGGCGCCCGCCCGTACGGCGGGCGCCTTCGCCATGTCCGGAGAATTGCATTCCCTGCAAGCCTTGCAGAGAGTGCAAGAGTTGCGTACAGTGCAAGACATGGAGAGTCCACAGCAGCGTCGAGACCGTCGGCGGGCCGAGAAGCGGCAGGCCATCAGGGCCGCCGCGGTGAAGATCGCGCTCGACGAGGGGATCGAGGCCGCGACCGTGGAGGCGATCAGCGCGGCGGCCGACATCTCGCCGCGCACCTTCTTCAACTACTTCGCCTCCAAGGAAGAGGCGCTCGTCATGGAGCCCCTCTGGCAACCCGAGGAGCTCGTCGGCATGCTCACGGAACGGCCCGCCGACGAGCCCGCCTTCCAGTCGCTGAAGACCGTGATGCGGACCTTCGCCGTCCGGAGCCGGCGGATCTGGGCGGACCTGGAGCCGTTCATGGAGCTGCGCAAGCGTCACCCCGAACTGGCGGCCAAGTCCAGGGCGGCCGACGAGACGAAGATCATGGACACGATCTTCGAGGCCGTCAGGGGCCGGCCGGGCGTCACCAGCCCCATGCACGCCAGGCTGCTCATCGTCGCGTCGTTCGGCGCGGCCATCTCGGCGATCCAGGAGGCGGCGGCCCACGACGGCTCGGTGGAGGACCTGCTCGAAGAGGCGTTCACGCTGCTGGAGAACGGACTCTGACCCATAGGGAAAGCGGCGACCGGGGTGGCACCCCCGATCGCCGCCGATCACTCCTGCCCTCGCGAAAGAAGCAAGGAGACGACCAATGCTATCCACAACCACACCCGAGGCCGCACCGCGGCGCTCACTCTGGGTGAGCATGGGCTCACTCATGCTCACCATGTTCCTGGCCGCCGTCGACCAGACCGTCGTGGCGACCGCCATGCCGACCATCGTGGGCGAGCTGCACGGCCTGGAGAGCCTGTCGTGGCTGGTCACCGCGTTCGCCCTGACCTCGGGCATCGCCACGCCCCTCTACGGCAAGCTCAGCGACATGTACGGCCGCAAGAACCTCTACCTGTCGGCCATCGTCCTGTTCGTCCTCGGCTCGGCCCTGTGCGGGCTGGCGCAGTCGATGGGCCAGCTCATCGCCTTCCGGGCCTTCCAGGGCATCGGGGCGGGCGGCCTCATGGTGCTGACCATGACCATCGTCGGCGACCTGGTCACCCCCCGCGAACGCGCCAGGTACCAGGGCATCTTCGGCGGGGTCTTCACGCTGGCCTCGATCGCCGGGCCGATCCTCGGCGGCTACCTCACCCAGCACGTCTCCTGGCGCTGGATCTTCTACATCAACCTGCCCCTCGGCGTGATCGCGCTGGCCGTGGCGTTCGCCGTGCTGAAGCTGCCCAGGCGCGTCTCCCCGCACCGCATCGACTGGCTCGGCGCCGTGCTCATCTCCGGGCTGCTGACCTGCCTGACGCTCTTCGCCTCCTGGGGCGGCACCCTCTACGCCTGGTCCTCGCCGGTCGTCATCGGGCTCGGCGGCGGCGCGGTGCTGCTGGCCGTGCTGTTCGTGATGGTGGAACGGGCGGCGGCCGAGCCGGTGCTGCCGCTGCGGCTGTTCCGCGACCGGACGTTCACGATCCCGGTGGCCTCCGTCGTGCTCATGGCCACCGCGATGCTCGGCGCGGCCACGTTCCTGCCCGTGTTCCTGCAGCTGGCCACCGGGGCGAGCGCGTCGGACTCGGGGCTGCTGCTGCTCCCGATGATGGTCGGGATGGTCGTGTCGTCGACGGTGACGGGGCAGCTCGTGCACCGGTTCGGTCGGTTCAAGTGGTTCATGGTCACGGGGACGGCGCTGGCCGGGGTGGCCGGGTTCCTGTTCTCCACCATGGACCTCGGGACCGGCGGGCTGGTCTCCGGCGCGTACATGGTGCTCTTCGGGGCCGGGCTCGGCATGGTCATGCAGAACGTGCTGCTGGTCGTGCAGACCACCACCGCGGCGGCGGACCGGGGCGCGGCGACCTCGGCCGTCACGTTCGCCCGGGGCGTCGGCGGCGCGGTGGGCGTGGCGGTGCTGGGCGGCGTCTTCAGCGGCAGGCTCGCGCTGGGACAGGCCTCGCTCACGCCCGAGGCCATCCAGGCGCTGCCCGAGGCCGCGCGGCACGCCACGCAGCTGGCCTTCTCCCACGCCATCAGCGGGGTGTTCGCGTGGGTGGGGCCGATCCTGCTGGCCGCCGCGCTGCTCCTGGCCTTCCTGAGGGACGTACGCCTGACCGACCAGGCCCCGTCCGAGCCGGTCGTGCGGGAACCGGCTCCGGAGCCCGGCGTACGGGCCTGAGCCCAGGGTGAAGCGGATCCCGTACCCGGGGTCCGCTTCGCCACCTATAGGGCGAAATTTCGGCAGTAAGCTGCATCACCTGGTAAGTGTCGGGAAGATGCAGAATCTGCGGCACTGGGTGGATGGGGGAAGCATGCGGCGAGTCGCCTCCGGCTTGACGGCGCTGGCCACGGTGATCGCGATGGCCGCCTGCACGCCCGGCACATCGGACGCCCCGCCCCGCCGCGCCACCCCCGCGGGACCCGAATACCTCGTCTTCTACACCCAAGGCGAGCAGCGCCAGGCACAGCAGGCCGTCGAACGCGCCGGCGGCACCACGCTCGCGAACGACGCCAAGCTCGGCTACCTGACGGCCACGGGCGGCGGCGGCAGGTTCGCGGAGAACGTGGGCGCCGACGGGTCCGTCGTCGGGGTCTCCCCGGACCGCAGCATCGGATTCGCCGACGCCGGCCGCGCCGCCACCCGCCGTACCGGAGGAGCCAAGGCCCGCACGCCGGGCGACGCCGGAGGGGCCGCGGTCAGGGCGGTGGGCGATGCCGGAGGGGCCGCGGGCCGGGCGGCAGGCGACGCTGGAGGGGCCGCAGGCCGGGCGGCGGGCTTCCCCGACGCGCGGTCGTTCAGCAGGAACGGCGCGGGAGAGCCGCTCGCCGGCCGCCAGTGGGACATGCGGATGATCGGCGCCGACCGCGCCAACGCCAAGGTGCCCGGCAACAGGCAGGTGCTGGTCGGCGTCATCGACACCGGCGTGGACGGCAAGCACCCCGACATCGCCCCCAACTTCAACCGCGAGCTCAGCCGCAACTTCGTCACCGACAAGCCCAAGGACGAGGACGGCGAGACGCTCGACGGCCCCTGCGAGGCCCGCGACTGCAAGGACCCCGTGGACGAGGACGACGACGGCCACGGCACCCACGTGGCCAGCACCATCGCCGCCCCGATCAACGGCATCGGCATCGCCGGGGTCGCCCCCGGCGTGCAGATCGTGAACATCAGAGCCGGCCAGGACTCCGGCTTCTTCTTCCTCAAGCCCAGCCTCGACGCCCTCACCTACGCCGGCGACATCGGCGTGGACGTCGTGAACATGAGCTACTACGTCGACCCCTGGCTGTTCAACTGCACGAACAACAAGGCCGACTCCAGGAAGCAGCAGCTCGAACAGGCGGCCATCATCACCGGCATGCAGCGGGCGCTCGACTACGCCCGCCAGCGCGGCGTCACGCTCATCTCCGCCCTCGGCAACGGCTCCACCGACCTCGGCCACCCCAAGGTCGACAAGGAGAGCCCCGGCTACCCGGTGGGCGAGAAGAAGGAGCGCCAGATCGACAACTCCTGCGTCAACGTGCCCGCCGAGTCCGCCGGCGTCATCTCCGTCGCCGGGCTCGGCCCCTCCGGCCGCAAGGCGATCTACAGCGACTACGGAGTCGAGCAGGCCGACGTGTCCGCGCCCGGCGGCGACGCGCTGGACGGCAAGGGCGCCAAGGCCACCCGCTCGATCCTGGGCGCCGCGCCCGAGCACGTGCTGCGGACCGCCGGCCGGATCGACGCCAAGGGCGAGCCCAAGGGCGCCGACGTCGTCAAGGACTGCAAGGGCGGCACCTGCGCCTACTACCAGTACCTCGACGGCACCTCCATGGCCGCCCCGCATGCCACGGGAGTCGCCGCCATCCTCATCAGCCGCTTCGGCAAACCCGGCAAGGGCGGCCTCGAACTCGCCCCGGCCACCGTCGAGGACCTGCTGTACAAGACCGCCACCCCCAAGGCCTGCCCCACGCCCCGCCAGTACGTGTACAAGGCCTACGGCCAGGACATCACGCAGGTCTGCGAGGGAGACCAGGCGGACAACGGCTTCTTCGGGCACGGTGTCGTGGACGCGTGGAAAGCGGCTACCGTCGAACCATGATGTATCGCATCATCGCGGACGCCGCGATGGTGGTGCACTTCGCGTTCCTGGCCTACCTGGCCGTGGGCGGGTTCCTCGCGTGGCGCTGGCGGCGTACGATCTGGGCGCACCTGGCCGTGGCCGGCTGGGGCCTGCTGTCGATCGTGACCGGCGTCGAGTGCCCGCTCACCGTCATCGAGGACTGGGGACGCCGGAACGCTGGACTGGCCGGACTGCCGGCCGGCGGATTCATCGACAACTACATCGAGGGCGTGATCTACCCGGAGCAGTACACGAACTTGGTACGTCTGGGGGTCGCCGTTCTCGTTCTGTTCTCTTACGTCGGCTACGTTCTCCGTCGTCAGTGACTGCCAAGTGGTCTGTACCAATTAAGGTAGGACTCGTGACTCGTCGCGCGAAAATCGTCTGCACCCTAGGCCCCGCCACCTCCTCCAAAGAACGCCTCCGCGAGCTGATCGCCGCAGGCATGGACGTGGCACGGTTCAACCTCAGCCATGGCAATCATGACATGCACAGAGAGGTCTACGACCGGGTCAGGGAGGTGGCGGCCGACCTCGGCCGCGGTGTAGGGCTGCTCGCCGACCTGCAGGGCCCCAAGATCCGCGTCGGCACGTTCGAGGAGGGCCCGGTCAGGCTGGGCTTCGGCGACGTCTTCACCATCACCACCGAAGACGTGCCGGGCGACCGCGAGCAGGTCTCCACCACCTACAAGGGGCTGCCGAAGGACGTGCGCCCCGGTGACACGATCCTCGTCGACGACGGCCGCCTCGTGCTCGAGGCCACCCGCGTCGACGGCGAGCGCATCATCACCCGCGTCGTCATCGGCGGCATGATCTCCGACAACAAGGGCCTCAACCTGCCCGGCGTCAACGTCAGCGCCCCCGCCCTGACCGACAAGGACGAGGCCGACCTGCGCTGGGCGCTGCGCACCGGCTTCGACATGATCGCCCTGTCCTTCGTCCGCCGCCCGTCCGACGCCGACGTGGTGCGCAACATCATGGAGCAGGAGGCCGTACGCCTGCCGCTGATCGCCAAGATCGAGAAGCCGCAGGCCGTCGACCGCCTCCCCGAGATCGTCGACGCCTTCGACGGCATCATGGTCGCCCGCGGCGACCTGGGCGTCGAGCTCCCGCTGGAGCAGGTGCCGATCGTCCAGCGGCGCATCATCGAGCTGTGCCGCGAGAAGGCCCACCCGGTCATCGTCGCCACCCAGATGCTCGACTCGATGATGAACGCCCCGCGCCCCACCCGGGCCGAGGCCTCCGACGTGGCCTACGCGGTCATGGACGGCGCCGACGCGGTCATGCTGTCGGGCGAGACGTCGGTCGGCAACTACCCGATCGAGTCCGTCTCCACGATGGACCGCATCGCCTGCGCCGCCGAGGAGACGTCCCTGCACGCCACGCACAAGCTGGAGCGCATGCCGGAGACCACCGGCGGCGCCATCGCGCGGGCCGCGGCCGAGGTGGGGGCCGTCGTCGGGGCCAAGGCGCTGGTGGCGTTCACGATGTCGGGCGAGACTGCCCGCCGCCTGGCCCGCTACCGCTCGCCGATCCCGCTGCTGGCCTTCACCTCGTCGCCGCACGTGCGGGGGCAGCTGTCGGTGACGTGGGGGGTGGAGACGTTCCACGTGCCGTTCGTGCACCACACCGACGACATGGTGCGGCAGGTGGAGGCTTCGCTGCTGTCGAGCGGGCGGCTGGAGAAGGGCGACAAGGTGGTCATCGTGGCCGGCTCTCCTCCCGGCACCCCGGGCTCCACCAACGCCCTGCGCGTCCACACCATCGGCTCCGCGGTCTCTCACGCGCATTAGTTCTTTTACGGCCGGCACGGTGAGCCCCACCCGCCGGCCGTGGCTGAGGGCCCTCCAGGGAGACGCTTACCCGCCTCACCGGCGCGCCGCCGTTACGGCGCGCCGTGGGCCGACTCCGTGGCTCTTGTCTGACCGGTGCGCCCGCCCATCCTGCCTGCTCCGGCCCAAGGGCATGGGGCGCGTGCCCCCGCTGGACGGAGGCCCATGCGCCCCTGATCATGCCCAGCGCCGCCCCCTGACCCAGGGCGGGTGTTGAACGGCACCCTGGGCAGGAGCGGGCTTCGGGTCAGTTCGCGTGCAGGGCGGCGTTCAGTTCGATGCCGCCGCCGGTGCGCGGGACCGCCTCCACCGCGCCCGACTGCGAGTTGCGGCGCAGCAGGACCCCGTTCGAGCCGGACAGCTCGGCCGCCTTGACCACCGTGCCGTCCGGGAGCGTGACCTTCGTACCCGCCGTCACGTAGAGGCCGGCCTCCACCACGCAGTCGTCCCCCAGCGAGATGCCGATGCCCGCGTTGGCGCCGAGCAGGCAGCGCTCGCCGATCGAGATGACCTGCTTGCCGCCGCCGGACAGCGTCCCCATGATCGAGGCGCCGCCGCCCACGTCGGAGCCGTCGCCGACGACCACGCCGGCCGAGATGCGGCCCTCGACCATGGAGGCGCCCAGGGTGCCGGCGTTGAAGTTCACGAAGCCCTCGTGCATGACCGTGGTGCCGCTCGCCAGATGGGCGCCCAGGCGCACCCGGTCCGCGTCGGCGATCCGCACGCCGGAAGGCAGCACGTAGTCCACCATCCGCGGGAACTTGTCCACCCCGTACACCGTCACCGCGCCCCTCGCCCGCAGCCGCAGGCGCGTCCGCTCGAAGTCCGGCACCGGGCACGGACCGAAATTGGTCCACGCGACGTTGGCGAGCAGGCCGAAGATGCCGTCCAGGTTGACCCCGTGCGGCCTGACCAGGCGCGCGGACAGCAGGTGCAGCCGCAGGTAGACGTCATGGGCGTCCACGGGCGCCTCGGAGAGCTTGGCGATGCCGGTGCGCACCGCCACCACCTCCACGCCCCGCGCCGCGTCGGGACCCGTCAGCTCGGCCAGCTCACCGGCCTCGCCGGCGGAGAGCCGCTCGGTGCCCGTCGCGGGCGCGTCGCCCAGCTCGGGGGCGGGGAACCAGGTGTCGAGTACGGTGCCGTCGGCGGCGATGGTCGCGAGGCCGACGCCGAACGCGCCGGTCGAGGTGGGATCGATAGCAGTCACGGGCCCAAAAATACCGTTTCCAGGTCAGCCGAGAGCGCCCAGGTCGGCGGAGAGCCAATGCTCGGGCCGCATCCGGAACGTCATGAGCACGTGCAGGTCCGAGCCCTGCACGTATCCCTCCACCGCGTCGGGCGGCAGGTAGCGGGAGGAGATGCGCGTCAGGTCCTCCAGCGTCGTAGGGCCTGAGTGCACGACGGGGCCTTCGACGGACACGTACCGGTAGGTCGGGCTGACCCGCTGCACCAGCATCGAGAACCTGGTCGCCTTCGCGATCAGCTTGGCCTTGCGCGAGTCGCCGTCCGTCAGGAAGCGGACCTCGCCGCCGGGGACGTAGTCGTACCAGACGGGCACGATCAGCGGGGCGCGCCCGTCACCCGTCTCCACCGCCAGGCTCGCGATGTGCGGCTCCGCCAGGAACGCCTCCCTCTCCGCCACGCTCAACGGCATGCCGCCCCACCCCCGTCTGCATCGATCGTGAGACGGCTATTCCCGGTGGGAGCGATCCCGAAAGCTGCTCAATCGCGCCTTTGCCCAGGTGATCCCCGTTCGCGGCGGTGGAGTGCCGGGCCGCGACCATCGTCGCCGTGTGGACGAACGCCGCCAGCGCCCGCGACCGCACCCCCTCCGGCCAGGCCAGCACCACCGTCGTCGGCGGGCCGTCGAGCACCGGCACGCACACCAGATCCCGCCGCAGCTGATCCCGCACCGACTCCGGGGCCACCGCGATCAACCGCCCCAACGCCACCAGCTGCATCAGCACGGAGGGATCGCTCACCTCGGAATGCCGGCCCGGCCAGCACGGCGTCGGGTCGTCCTCCACCTCGGCCAGGCGCACGAAGGGCCGCGTCGCCAGCCGATGCCCGGGCCGCACGATCGCCACGCTGCCCTCCTCCCTGAGCGGCTCGCTGTCGAAACCCGTCAGATCCTCGTACGGGCTGTGCAGGAACGCCACGTCCGCCGTGCCGTCACGCAGCATCCGCGCCCGCTCCGTCACCGCACACAGGACCAGGTCCACCTCCACGGCATCCGGACGGGCACGGTAGGCGGCGAGGATCTCCGGCAGCAGGCCGCCGTCACCGCCCGCCTTCATCGCCACCACCAGCCGGGGCACCGCCCGCCCCGCCCGCTGCGTGCGCACCGTCGCTGCCGCCACCGCGTCGAGAACCTTGGCCGCCTCCCTGACCAGCACCTCGCCCGCCGGAGTCAGCGAGATCCGCCGCCCCGACCGGTCGAACAACGTCACCCCGAGCCGCCGCTCCAGCTTCTGGATCGCCCTCGACAGCGGCGGCTGCGCCATGCCCAGCCGCTCGGCCGCGCGCCCGAAGTGCAACTCCTCCGCGACGGCGGCGAAATAGGCCAGCTCGCGCGTTTCCATACCCTCAGGGTATGGCCCATGACCCACCCGGTGTTGGCCCCGGAACGGCCGCCGATGGTGTGCTTCCCCACATGACGGACAAGACCACAGCCCTGGTGACCGGGGCGAACAAGGGCATCGGATACGAGGTCGCCGCGGGACTCGCGCGCACGGGCATGACGGTGCTGCTCGCCTCCCGCGACCGGGCCCGCGGCCAGGAGGCCGCCGCCCGGCTCCGCGCCGAAGGCGGCGACGTACGCCCCGTCGTGCTGGACGTCACCGACCCGGCCACGATCGACGCCGCCGCCGCCACGCTGACCCGCCTCGACGTGCTGGTCAACAACGCCGGCATCGCGGGCCCCATGGGCGACCCGCCCAGCGCCATGTCCCCGCGCACCCTCCGGGAGGTGTTCGAGACGAACGTCGTCGGCGTCCTCATGGTCACCAACGCCATGCTCCCCCTGCTCAGACGCTCACCGGCGGCCCGCATCGTGAACGTCTCCAGCGGCGTCGGCTCGCTCGCCCACCACACCGACCCCGGCCACTACATGTCGGCCCTGCCGCCCTCCGCCACCTACCCCGTGTCCAAGACCGCGCTCAACTCCCTGACCGTCCAGTACGCCAAGGAACTGCGCGAGGACGGCATCCTCGTCAACGCCGCCGCCCCCGGCGCCTGCGCCACCGACCTCACCAAGGACCTGCCGTTCCAGGTCACGCGCACCGCCGCGGACGGAGCCGCCGTCATCATCCGGCTGGCCACCCTCGGCCCCGACGGCCCGACCGGCGGCTTCTACGACGACGCCGGGATCGTGCCCTGGTGACCGGTCAGTATTTCGGGCCGACGTGAAGGTCGAGCAGCTCCACCGCCTCCCGCCGGGCGACCGAGAGCTCGTTGCGGTTGTTGAACCGCCAGGCCACGCCGAGCAGATCGAGCGCCTCGCCGCAGAGGGCGAGGATGTCGGGGGACTCGTTCTTGAAGTGGTAGCGAGGATATTCGTACCAGCGGACGCCGCTGGGCAGGTCGCGGCGGACCCGGTTGGTCCCACGCCAGCCGTCGGAGTGGATGAGGCCCCGGACAAACCTCCCGGGATGCGCCGAGACGATCTCCCGCTGCCATGGCTCGAGGACGATGGGGCGCTCGTGCTTCTTGCCGGGGCCGTGCTGCGGGAACAGGTGCGGCCAGTGCTTGGAGAGGCTCTTGACTTCGGTGCAGCCGTTGCGGTGGCGTCGGCTGATCACTGAGGTCGGCATGACGTGCGCCATGGTGATGGTTGCTTCCTCGATGAGCCCGGGCCAGCGGTCGTCGCAGTAGATGGAGAGCAGGTAGACGCCCTTGGGGCACGCCACGATGTGACCGTCGCCGAGGTAGAGGCCCAGGAGATGGATGTAGCTGTCGGCGGGCGCGGGGGTTTGGGGAAGCGATGCGCACCGGGCACAGGTGCGGATCAATGGCGAGTCGGTCACCGGTCTGTCGCGCCAGCGGCGGATGGTGTTCGTGCTGACGCCGGTCTGCCTGCGCGTCTCGCCGATGCTGAGTCCCGAGGCGAGCAGGCGGAGGGTGTCGTCACGGACGGCGAGATCGTACATGCGGAGAGTGTTGCACCCGGGTACGACAAAACCGCCCGGGTGAGAGAACCGGGCGGTCGGTCAGTGCCCCGGGTGGGATTCGAACCCACACTGAATGGATTTTGAGGCCATCTTCTCTGCCGTTGGAATACCGGGGCATTTCCGGACTTAGGGTGCATCCTAGCGCCGAGCTAGATCGCCTGCTGACCGCCAGCGTGGCTCTAATGTACCGGACATCGGTACTCTTCTGCTCGTGAGTACGCAGCGGCGAGTAGTGATCGCGGAAGACGAGGCCCTGATCCGCCTCGACCTCAAGGAGATGCTCCAGGAGGACGGCTACGTCGTCGTGGGCGAGGCCGGGGACGGCGAGCAGGCGATCCGGCTGGCCGCCGAGCTGAAGCCGGACCTCGTGATCCTGGACGTGAAGATGCCCGTGCTCGACGGGATCTCGGCGGCCGAGCGGATCGTGGCCGAGCGGATCGCCCCGTGCCTGATCCTGACCGCGTTCTCCCAGCGGGACCTGGTCGAGCGGGCCAGGGACGCCGGGGCGATGGCCTATCTGGTCAAGCCGTTCACGAAGGCGGATCTGGTGCCGGCGATCGAGATGGCGGTCAGCAGGCACGAGGAGATGGTGGCGCTGGCGGCCGAGGTGTCGAGCCTGTCGGAGCGGCTGGAGACCAGGAAGCTGGTGGAGCGGGCCAAGGGTCAGCTGATGACGCAGCACGGCTGGAGTGAGCCGCAGGCGTTCAGGTGGATCCAGAAGGCGTCGATGGATCGGCGGTTGAGCATGCGTGAGGTTGCTCAGATCGTTATAGACGACGCGGGCGAGCGGGGCTGAAAAACGCATATATCAAGTCTTTTGGGCCGGTGGGTTGTGGAGTGGTCACGAGTGGGCATCCAACCGGCTTCGAGTGCTTTTCGTGGGAGGTGTCCCGGCGCGTAACTGATGGGCGAACGGAAGGTCCGCTCATCTCGAACGGAGACGCTTTCGATGATCCGTATTTCCCGCGCGCCGGTCGCCGCCACAGCGATCCGCGTACCGGTGCTCGCCGCCGCCCGCTTACCGGTCGCCGTCACGGCGGCGTGCCTGGTGCTGGTCGCGTGTTCGGGCGGGGGCACGACCGCCGCCCCCGCGTCGGCGCCGTCCTCCTCGGCTCCCTCTTCGGCCGGCACCGCGAAGAAGGGGGACGGCACGCTGACGATCGGCACGGTGCTGCCGCAGACGGGTTCGCTCGCGTATCTGGGCCCGCCCATGTTCACGGGGGTGAATCTGGCGCTCAAGGAGGTGAACGAGGCGGGCGGGGTGCTGGGCAAGCCGGTCGTCAAGTACGACACCGACTCGGGTGACACGACCACGAACATCGCCTCGCAGGCGGCCGACAAGCTGCTGACGCAGAAGGTGGACGCGATCGTGGGGGCGGCGTCGTCGTCGGTGTCGGAGTCGATCATCGACAAGATCACTCGGGCGGGGGTCGTGCAGTTCTCGCCGGCGAACACGTCCGACAAGTTCACCTCGATCAACGACCGGGGGCTCTACTTCCGCACGGCGCCGCCGGACAAGCTGCAGGGCCGGGTACTGGGTGATCTGGTGGTGGCCGACGGCAACGACACGGTGGGCATCCTGGCCATGCAGGATTCGTACGGCACGGGTCTGGCCGACCAGGTGCAGAAGACGATCACCGACGGCGGCGGGGAGGTCGTGGAGCGGGTGGACTACGACCCGAAGGCGGCCGACTTCTCCGCGGACGTGGCCAAGATCAAGGCGAAGAACCCGAAGGGTATCGTGCTGATCGGGTTCGAGGAGACCGCGAAGGTCGTGGCGGAGCTGGTCAAGCAGGGCCTGACGGCGGACAAGTACAAGTGGTACATGGTGGACGGCAACATGTCGAACACCAACTTCGCCAGGGCTCCGAAGGGCACGCTCAAGGACGTCAAGGGGACGCTGCCCGGCGCGGCGGCTCCCGAGGCGTTCCAGAAGAAGCTGCTGACGGTCAATCCCAAGCTGACCGAGTTCACGTACGCGGCGGAGTCGTATGACGCGGTGACGCTGATCGCGCTGGCGGCGGAGGTGGCCAAGGACGATTCGGGGGCGGCCATCGCGGCGAAGCTGGTGGACGTGAGCAAGTCCGGGGAGAAGTGCACCGGTTTCAAGGAGTGCGTGGACCTGCTGAGGGCCGGTAAGGACATCGACTACGAGGGTGTCAGCGGGCCGGTCGACTTCAACGAGGTGGGGGATCCGTCGGTGGCGACGATCGGGGTCTACCAGTACGGCGCGGACAACAAGTTCGACGCGGCGAAGGCGGTCGAATATCGCCAGGGCAACATCGCCGGCTGAGAGGCTCCCATTACACCCCAGATCCCGAAATTTCCGGATCTGGGGTGTGGTGTGTCCTGACACGACCGTAACTCACACGAAACGTACCATTACTATCAGTGTTTGTGACATTACGAATCCGCATAAAAGCCGCGTAACAACTCCCCATCACCTGTTCGAACAGGCATGCTGAGCTCGGAAAACCCAGCGAAGGTGATCGTTCCTTCGTTGAGATAGGGGGAGTCTCTTTTATGATCCGCATTGCTCCAACGGGGCGCGTGCTGGCCGTCGCGGCCGCCGCGAGCCTGGCTCTGACGGCCTGTGGTGGTGGCGGTGGCGACACGGCCGCGAAGCAGTCCGAGTCGGCGGCCCCGTCCACGGCGGCCTCCTCGGCTCCCGCGGCGAAGGGCGACGGCACGCTGACCCTCGGCACCGTGCTGCCGCAGACGGGCTCGCTCGCGTTCCTGGGCCCGCCCGAGTTCGCCGGCGTGGACCAGGCCGTCAAGGAGATCAACGAGGCCGGCGGCGTGCTCGGCAAGCCGGTCACCAAGATCCACACGGACTCGGGTGACACGAGCACGAACATCGCCTCGCAGTCGGTGGACAAGCTGCTGGCGCAGAAGGCCGACGCCATCATCGGCGCCGCGTCCTCGTCGGTGTCGGAGTCGATCATCGACAAGATCACGGGTGCGGGCGTGGTGCAGTTCTCGCCGGCCAACACCTCCGACAAGTTCACCACGATCAGCGACAAGGGCCTGTACTTCCGTACGGCGCCGCCGGACAAGCTCCAGGGCCGCGTGCTCGGCGACCTGATCGCCGCCGACGGCAACGACACCATCGGCATCCTGGCCATGCAGGACTCCTACGGCTCCGGCCTGGCCGACCAGGTCACCAAGACCGCCGAGGAGGCCGGCGCCAGCGTCGTGGAGCGGGTCGACTACGACCCGAAGTCGGCTGACTTCTCCGCGGACGTGGCCAAGATCAAGGCCAAGAACCCGAAGGCGATCGTGCTGATCGGCTTCGAGGAGGGCGCCAAGGTCGTGGCGGAGCTGGTCAAGCAGGGCCTGACGACGGACAAGTACAAGTGGTACATGGTGGACGGCAACATGTCGAACACCAACTACCAGAAGATGCCCAAGGGCACGCTCAAGGGCGTCAAGGGCACCATCCCCGGCGCCGAGGCGCCCGAGGAGTTCCGGAAGAAGCTCGTCGAGCTCAGCCCCAAGCTGAGCGACTTCACGTACGCGGCCGAGTCGTACGACGCGGCGAACCTGATCGCCCTCGCCGCCGAGGCGGCCAAGGACGACTCCGGCGCGTCCATCGCCGCCAAGCTGCCCGAGGTCAGCAAGGGCGGCGAGAAGTGCAAGAGCTTCAAGGAGTGCGTGGACCTGCTGAAGGCCGGCAAGGACATCGACTACGACGGTCTCAGCGGCCCGGTCGAGTTCAACGACGCCGGTGACCCGGCGGTGGCCACGATCGGCGTCTACCAGTACGGCGACGACAACAAGTACCCCGGCAAGGCGCTGGAGTACCGCACCGGCAAGATCGAGGGCTGACGGTCAGCCCAGGCCACAGGTCTTCATCGCCCAGGGGATGAGGCGGTCCTGCAGCGGCTTGGGCGGCACCACGATGACCACGCGCTCCTGACCCCCGTCGATGCTGGCCCGTACGGGGAACAGGAAGGCCTTCTTGGCCTCGGCGAACGCGTGGGGGTCGCAGCGGCCGGGGGTGAGCGCGATCGGCACCTCCAGCCGCTGCCGGCCGGCGGCCAGCACGCCCAGGGGCCGGTGCTCGGGCGTGACGATGAAGTGGGTGGTCCCGCCCATGTCGGTCACGGTGACGGCGCCGTTGCCCCGCCGGGTGATCACCAGGTTGCCCCGCATGGCCTTCCCGTCGTCCTTCCACTCCGGGCCGAACTCGATGTCCGCCGCCTCCTTGATCAGGAACTCCGAGCACTCGTCGCGCAGCAGCCTGGCCAGCAGCGGGTCGGGGTGAGGGACGTTGAAGACGACCTTGCGCGGCTGCTCGGACCCGGTGCTGACGTGCGCCACGACCGTGGCCGGCTGGACCTCGGGCAGCCCCTGGGGCAGGCAGTTGGCGGGCCCGTACGTGATGCGCAGGTCCGTCCGCTCGGTCTTCTTGAGGGTGGCGTCGGTCCTTTGCGCCGGCAGGGTTCTGAAGGAAGCCGTGACGAGCTGGACGTCGGCGAAATAGACCGGAGTGTCCGTCGTATTGCGGACGGCCACTTCAAGCGCGTGCACGGGCTCGTCCGAACGCCACTGCGCCAGTGAGACGGATACGCCCGCCGGGGGCGTCACGGATGGCGTGGAAGGCCGTTCGGAGGTGCCGCAACCGGCGAGGAGGAGCACCATGGCGAGGGGGACCGTAAAGCGCTTCACTCGATGCAGATTAAGCGCGCTTGCCCAGGTCCGTAAGTTGAGGACTGATTACGACTCCGCATCCAAGTGCCGACAGTTCCCCAGTGCATCTGGTTGGAGCACGCAGCAGTTTTATACGTTTCCTGCATTCGTTCGGGAACGCTCGGCGGTGCTGACCGATCCCGGCCTGGAAATGAAGGAGACACTTCATGATCCGCATTGCTCCCGTGGGGCGGGCGCTGGCTGTCGTGGCTGCCACCAGCCTCGCCCTGACAGCCTGCGGCGGTGGCGGCGGCAACACCGCCACGCAGACGTCAGAGTCTGCCGCCGCGCCGTCGTCGTCGGCGCCCGCCGCGGCGAAGGGCGATGGCACGCTCACCATCGGTACCTTGCTGCCCCAGACCGGTTCGCTGGCCTTCCTCGGCCCGCCCGAGATCGCGGGAGTCGACGCCGCCGTCAAGGAGATCAACGAGGCCGGTGGCGTGCTCGGCAAGCCGATCACCAAGTACGACACCGACTCGGGCGACACCACCACCAACATCGCCTCGCAGTCGGTGGACAAGCTGTTGGCGCAGAAGGCCGACGCCATCATCGGCGCCGCGTCGTCGTCGGTGTCGGAGTCGGTGATCGACAAGATCACTGGTGCGGGCGTGGTGCAGTTCTCGCCGGCCAACACCTCCGACAAGTTCACCACGATCAACGACAAGGGCCTGTACTTCCGTACCTCGCCGCCCGACAAGCTGCAGGGCCGCGTGCTGGGTGACCTCGTGGTGGCCGACGGCAACGACACGGTGGGCATCCTGGCCATGCAGGACTCCTACGGCACGGGTCTGGCCGACCAGGTGCAGAAGACCGTGACCGACGGCGGTGGCGAGGTCGTGGAGCGGGTCGACTACGACCCGAAGGCGGCCGACTTCTCCGCGGACGTGGCCAAGATCAAGGCCAAGAACCCCAAGGGCATCGTGCTGATCGGGTTCGAGGAGACCGCGAAGGTCGTGGCCGAGCTGGTCAAGCAGGGCCTGCCCGCCGACAAGCACAAGTGGTACATGGTGGACGGCAACACGTCCAACACGAACTACGTGAAGATGCCCAAGGGCACGCTCGACGGCGTCAAGGGCACGATCCCGGGCGCCGCGGCCCCCGAGGAGTTCGAGAAGAAGCTCCTGGCCATCAACCCCAAGCTCCAGGACTTCAGCTACGCCCCCGAGTCCTACGACGCCGCCAACCTGATCGCGCTGGCCGCCGAGGCCGCCAAGAGCGACGCCGGCACGGACATCGCGGCCAAGCTCGCCGAGGTGAGCAAGGGCGGCGAGAAGTGCAAGAGCTTCAAGGAGTGCGTGGACCTGCTGAAGGCCGGCAAGGACATCGACTACGAGGGCGTCAGCGGCCCGGTCGAGTTCAACGAGGCCGGTGACCCGGCGGTCGCCACGATCGGCATCTACCAGTACGGCGCCAACAACAAGTACGCCACCAAGGCGCTGGAGTACCGCACCGGCAACATCGCCGGCTAGTACCGCCGCCTCACACGGAAGGGCCCGGCCGTCACGGCCGGGCCCTTCTCGTCGCTACCTGCACCCCGCCACGATCTGGTCGGCGGCCGCGCGGTACTGCTTGAGCAGCGCCACCTGCCGCTCCCGGGGCACGTCGTTCCTGGACAGCCCGGCGGTCGTGGTCTTGATCGTCTGTACGGCGCCCTTGAGCGAGTCGGGCAGCCGGTCGCCGAACTCCAGCGTGATCCCGCGCAGCTCCGCCAGGCGGCCGATCACGGCGTCCTCGAAGTATTGCCGGTCCTCCTGACCCTTCGGCTCCAGCATGAGGTCGGCGTACCCGATGGCCGAGACCACGCGGGCGCACGGGCTGTCGGTGGGGTCGCCGCCGGTGCTGTATTTGGACGCGGACGAGGCGTTGCCCTGGCAGCCGACGAGCAGGACGGGAAGCATGAGCGCGACTGTCGCTAAACGTTTCACACCGCACATTAAAGAACGGCGAAGGGGCCCACGGGAGCCCCTTCGCCGTTCTCGATCGTCTTACGCCTTGGCCAGTGTGCCGAGGTACAGCTCGATGACCTTGGGGTCGTTGGCGAGCTGCCGCCCGGTGCCGGTGTAGGCGTTGCGGCCCTGGTCGAGGACGTAGCCGCGGTGGCAGATCTGCAGGCAGCGGCGCGCGTTCTGCTCCACCATGATCACCGTCACGCCCGCCTTGTTGATCTGCTGGGCCTGGATGAACACCAGGTCCTGCAGCTTGGGCGACAGGCCCGCCGACGGCTCGTCGAGCAGGAGCACGGACGGCTCGGTCATGAGGGCCCTGGCCATCGCGACCATCTGCCGCTCACCGCCGGACAGGGAGCCGGCGCGCTGCTTGCGCCGCTCCTTGAGCGCGGGGAACAGCTCGGCCACGAACTCGAAGCGCTCCTTGAACTTCCCCGGCACCTGGAAGGCGCCCATCTCGAGGTTCTCCTCGATGGTGAGGCTGGGGAAGACGTTGTTGGTCTGCGGCACGTAGCCGACGCCGCGGGCGACCAGCGAGTGCGCCTTCATGTTCGTGATGTTCTCACCCTTGAGCAGCACGGTGCCGCTGCGGATGGTGACCAGCCCGAACATGGCCTTGAGCAGCGTCGACTTGCCGGCGCCGTTGGGGCCGATGATGCCGATCAGCTCGCCCTCTTTGACGTAGAGGTCGGAGCCGTTGAGGATGTTGACGCCCGGCAGGTAGCCGGCGATCAGCTCGTCGCACCTCAGCACGGCGTCCTTGGCGCCCTCCAGGTGGTCGCCGCGGTCGGTGACGGCCGCCTTCGACTGGGCCGGCTCAGGGACGGTCACTTCTGCGTCTCCTCTTCGATCTCGGCCTCCAGCGCCGCTTCGGCCTCGTGGAGCTGGGCCTCCAGTTCGGTCTCCGAGAGCGGCGCGTCGTGGTGGGCGCCCAGGTAGGCGTCGATCACGCGCTCGTCGGACATGATCGTCGAGGGCGGGCCCTCGGCGATGACCGCGCCCTGCGCCATGACGATCACCCAGTCGCTGATGTCGCGGACCATGTCCATGTCGTGCTCCACGAACAGCACCGTCATGCCCTGCTCGCGCAGGTCCTTGACGTGGCCGAGCAGCGACTGCGTCAGCGCCGGGTTGACCCCGGCCATGGGCTCGTCGAGCATGACCAGCTCGGGCTGGACCATGAGCGCGCGGGCCATCTCCAGCAGCTTGCGCTGGCCGCCCGACAGGGATCCGGCGAAGTCGTCGCGCTTGGCGGCGAGCTTGAACCGCTCCAGCAGCTCCTCGGCCCGCACCGTGATCTCGTCCTCCTGGCCGCGCCACAGGCTCGGGACGAGCGCGCGGAAGAAGCTCTCGCCCTTCTGCTGCTGGGCGCCCAGGCGCATGTTCTCCATGACCGTCAGCCGGGACAGCGCCTTGGTGAGCTGGAACGTGCGCACCATGCCGGCGCGGGCCACCTTGTGCGCGGGCACGCCGTTCATGGACTTGCCGTTGAACGTCCACGAGCCGGAGTCGGCCGTGTCGAACCCGGTGAGCTGGTTGAAGAACGTGGTCTTGCCGGCGCCGTTGGGGCCGATCAGCGCGGTGATGGAGCCGCGCTGGATCTCGACGTGGCCGACCTCGACCGCGGTCAGGCCGCCGAAGCGGCGCACCACGTTGTCCACCACGAGGATGGGGTCGGGCTTGGGCACGCCGGGGTCGCGCGCCAGGTCCTTGAACGCCGCCAGGGCGGCCGCCTTGCGCTCGGTGGCGCCTGCCTGGGTGTGGGTTTCAGCGTGCATCGATTGCTATCTCCCTCTTGTCACCGAAGACGCCCTGTGGCCGGAAGACGAGCAACAGGATGAGGCCAAGACCCACGATGATGTAGCGGAAAGCGCCCACCTGGTTGGTGTCCATGAACGTGATGTACCCGGCGCCGACCGCCTCGGTGAGCACGCCGTAGATGAAGACCAGCAGCACCCAGAAGATCATCGAGCCGACGACCGGGCCGAGCACCCGGGCCGCGCCGCCGAGGATGACCATGGTGTAGACGTAGAAGGTGGTCTCGGTGCCGAAGACGTCCGGCTGCACGGAGGCGAAGGCCAGGCCGTAGATGAAGCCGCCGAGCGAGCCGATGACGCCGCCCAGGATGAGCGACTGCATCTTGTACGAGAAGACGCTCTTGCCGAGGCTGCGCACGGCGTCCTCGTCCTCGCGGATGGCCTTGAGCACGCGGCCCCACGGGCTCTTCATGAGCAGGTAGACGATGCCGCAGCAGATGGCGATCAGCGCCCAGCCGACGACCAGCACCCACAGGACCCGGTGGTTGAAGAAGATCGGCACCGGGCCGAGGTTGAAGCCGTAGTCCCCCTCGGGGAACGGGTTGAGGGCGTAGAAGCCGTCGGAGAAGCCGCGCTGACCGTCGGAGCCGCCGAAGACCGACTTGAAGGCCACCGAGCGGAAGACGAGCCTGATGATCTCGGCCGCCGCGATGGTGACGATGGCCAGGTAGTCGGCGCGCAGCTGCAGCGTCGGAATGCCCATGAGGATCGCCAGCAGCACGGCGGCGAGCAGGCCGACGATGATGCCGATCCAGAACGGCAGGCCCATGACGGTGACGGTGACCGCCAGGCCGTAGCCGGCCACGCCCATGAACGCGGCCTGGCCGAAGTTGAGCAGGCCGGTGTAGCCGAAGTGGATGTTGATACCGATGGCCGCGAGGGCGTACAGCACCGTGTCCACGCCGATGGCGGACTTGAGGGTGGTGCTGATGATCGTGATCCAGTCCATTCTGATCCTCCCCCGGTCAGCCGATCCGCTCGCGGCGGCCCAGGATGCCCTGCGGCCGGACGAGGAGCACGATGATGAGTACGGCCAGCGCGCCGACGCTCTTGAGCTCCGGCGGCACCCACAGGGTGGAGACCTGGATGAACAGGCCCACCACCAGCGAGCCGACCAGCGCGCCGAACGCGGTGCCGAGGCCGCCGAGCGTCACACCGGCGAAGATGAGCAGCAGGATGTCCTGGCCCATGGTGTATTTGAGGCTCTGCGACAGGCCGAGCATGATGCCCGCCAGCGCGGCGATGGCGCCGCCCGTGGTCCAGATGATCCGGATGACCCGGTCGACGTTGATGCCGGACGAGGCCGCGAGCGCGGGGTTGTCGGCCACGGCGCGGGCCGCCTTGCCGGTGCGGGTGCGCATCAGGGCCAGGCCGACGATGATCAGGACCGCGAGCTCGATGCCCATGGCGACGAAGTTCTTGGGGGCGGCCGTGATGGGGCCGACCTGGATGCCGGGCTGGGCGGTGTACTGGGCGTAGGCCTCGTTCTGGCCGCCGAAGAAGATCAGGAACACGTACCGCAGGAAGAGCGCCACGCCGATCGAGATGATCATCATGGCGATGGTGCCGGTGCCGCGCCTGCGCAGCTGGCCCCAGAACAGGCGGTCCTGCAGGTAGCCGAGGATGCCGCCGACCACGACCGCGATGACGGCGGCCGGGATGATATGCAACCCGAAGCCCACGTTGAACGCATAGGCGAGGATCGCGCCGAGCGTGACCAGCTCGCCGTGGGCGAAGTTGGTCAGGCCGGTCGTGCCGTAGATGAGCGACAGACCGAGCGCGGCCAGGGCGATGATCAGGCCGAGGTTCAGGCCCTCGAAGGTCAGCTGCGCGGCGGTCGTCCAGAACGAGCTCTCGCCGCCGGCCTCCTGCTGCTGCTGCCCAGGGGCGCCCTTGGCCTCGAGGGCGAACAGGACCGTCGAGCAGTTGCCCTCGAAGACGGTCGGCGTGCGGACATTGTTGCCGCCACGCACCTGCGCGTTCTGCGGAAGGCTGCTGACATCCAGGGTGACCTTGTACTTACCGGCTTTGTCGACCTGAACGTCCCAAGTGCCTTGTGCGTTGCTCGTGACCTCCTTAACGGGTTGTCCGCTCTCGGTGGTCACGGCGATTTTGGCGCCGTTCACTGGCTGGCCTTGGAGTTTGAGTGTTCCCCTCAGTCCCTGGCAGTCGGCGGGCCCCGCGTGGGCGGGGCTGGCCAGCAGGAAGATGAGTCCACTCAGGAAGGCCGTGAACGCGATCACGGCTCTGCGCAATGGTGCTCCCTCAAGTAGGTCAAGGCGGGGTTGTGCCCCTCCATCTCGACACGCGCGCATCGCAGGCACAACTGGGATGCTGTGGCGGGAGCTTATTCTGGTGGCGCCCGGTTCAGTATCGTTCGTCACCAATTAGTGACATGTGTGTGTCGGTGATGTGAGCAAACAACAAGCCAGGTCAGGGGCTAAATCGCCCTAGACGCCTGGCGGCTTGCTGAACGAATCCATAACGATCGCCGTAAAACGTGGACGAGCCCGCGTGGCGACCTTTGGGGCCGTGTAGGGCTTCCCCGGCCGCACACGTTTTCTACTGGGTCGCCCCGCGGGCTCGCGTTCGGACCACCGTATGACGTACGGGCGCGGCGCGCAAAGGGACAGGAGTTTCACCTGTCGCGGAGCATGCAAGTGAGACGAGAGGTGCAGACGAGTTTGCCCTGTTCGTCGGTGATCTCGATGTGGTACGTCGCCAGCGTCCGGCCGCCGTGCAGCCTGGTCGCCACGCCCGTGACGTGTCCGGCGGTCGCCGAGCGGTGGTGGGTGGCGTTGATCTCGATGCCCACGGCGATGCGCTCGGGGCCCGCGTGGATGGCGGCCGCCACCGAGCCCAGCGTCTCGGCCAGCACCGCCGAGGCCCCGCCGTGCAGCAGGCCGTAGGGCTGGGTGTTGCCCTCGACCGGCATGCGGCCCACGACCCGCTCGGGGCCGGCCTCGAGGAACTCGATGCCCATGCGGTCGGCCAGCGTGCCCTCGTGCACGGCGCCGAGCACCGAGAAGTCCAGGGGGTTGGTCTGCGTCAAAGGGACGTCTCCACTCTTCCGAGCTCAGGTTTTCTGTCGCAGACGCAGACTAGGCTGCGTGTGTGCCGAAGAGTGAAGTGACCCCCAGCCGCCCGCGCCTCTTGCTGCTTGACGGGCATTCCCTGGCCTATCGCGCTTTTTACGCGCTCAAGGACGCCAACCTGATGACCACCGATGGTCAGCACACCGAGGCGGTCTACGGGTTCACCTCGATGCTGACCAATGTCCTGCGCGACGAGCAGCCGACCCACGTGGCGGTCGCCTTCGACAGGTCGGAGCCGACGTTCCGCCACGAGGCCTACTCCGAGTACAAGGCCAACCGGAGCGAGACGCCGGAGGACTTCCGCGGTCAGATGCAGCTCATCTTCGAGCTGCTCGACATCCTGCGCATCCCGCGCCTGTCCAAGGCGGGCTTCGAGGCCGACGACCTCATCGCCACGCTGGCCACCCGCGCGCACGGGGAGGGCATGGACGTGCTGATCGTCACCGGCGACCGCGACGCGCTGCAGCTGGTCAACGAGCACGTCACCGTCCTGATGACCCGGCGCGGCATCAGCGACATGACCAGGTTCACGCCCGAGGCCGTGGTGGAGAAGTACGGCCTGACGCCGGAGCAGTACCCCGACTTCGCGGCCCTGCGCGGCGACCCCAGCGACAACCTCCTGAGCATCCCGAGCGTGGGCGAGAAGACCGCCGCCAAGTGGGTGCGCGAGTTCGGCTCGCTGACCGCGCTGGTCGACCGGGTCGACGAGGTCAAGGGCAAGGTCGGCGACAAGCTGCGCGAGCACGTCGCCCAGGTGCTGATGAACCGGCGCCTCACCGAGCTGCTGCGCGACGTCCCGCTCGACGTCGACCTCGGCGACCTCACGCAGGGCTCCTGGGACCGCGAGGAGATCAACAAGCTGTTCGACTCCCTGCAGATCCGCGGCGAGCTGCGCGAGCGCGTCTTCAAGGTGCTCGGCACCGGCGAGCAGGAGCCCGAGCAGGGCTTCGAGGTCGAGACCGTGCTGCTCGGCCCCGACCGGGTGGCCGGCTGGCTGTCGGCGATGCCCGCGGGCCGGGCCGGGCTGGCCTTCAAGGGCGCCTACGGCAGCGGCACCGGCCGCATCGACGCCATCGCCATCGCCTCGCCCGACGGCACCGCCGCCCACATCGACCCCGTCAAGCTCACCGAGGCCGACGAGGCGGCCCTGCGGGCCTGGCTGGGCGACGAGAGCAGGCCCAAGGCCGTCCACGACGCCAAGGGGCCCATCCTGGCGCTCTGGGCGCAGGGCCTGGAGCTGCGCGGCCTGAGCTGCGACACCGCGCTGGCGGCCTACCTGGCGATGCCGGGGCAGCGCACGTTCGCGCTCGAGGACCTCGCCCGGCGCTACCTCCACCGCGACCTGCGGGCCGAGGAGGAGTCCACGGGGCAGGCCGCGCTGTTCGGCGACGACGAGGATGCCCCGGCCAAGGACCTCGCGCTGCGCGCCCACGCCGTGCGCGAGCTGGCCGACTCCCTGGAGACCTTCCTGGCCGGGCGCGGCGGCACCCAGCTCCTGGCCGACGTCGAGCTGCCCCTGCTGACCGTGCTGGCCGAGCTGGAGCGGGCGGGCATCGCCGTCGACGGCCAATACTTCGCGGGCCTGGAGGCAGAGTTCGGGGCCGCGGTCAAGCACGCCGTGGAGGAGGCCCACCGCTCCGTCGGCGAGCAGTTCAACCTGGGCTCGCCCAAGCAGCTGCAGGAGATCCTCTTCGTCCGGCTCAACCTCCCCAAGACGAAGAAGATCAAGACCGGCTACAGCACCGACGCCGACCAGCTCGCCTGGCTGGCCACGCAGACCGAGCACGAGCTGCCGACGATCATGCTGCGCCACCGCGACCAGCAGAAGCTGCGCACCACCGTCGAGGGCCTGATCAAGGAGATCTCCGACGACGGGCGCATCCACACCACGTTCAACCAGATCATCGCCGCCACCGGCCGGCTGTCCTCCGAGAAGCCCAACCTGCAGAACATCCCGATCCGCACCGCCGAGGGCCGCCGCATCCGGCAGGGCTTCGTGGTCGGCGAGGGCTACGAGACGCTGCTGACGGCCGACTACAGCCAGATCGAGCTGCGCATCATGGCCCACCTGTCGGCCGACGAGTCGCTGATCGCGGCCTTCGAGTCGGGCCACGACTTCCACCAGGCCACCGCCGCGCGCGTGTTCGACCTGCCGCCCGAGCAGATCGACGGCGAGCTGCGGGCCCGCATCAAGGCCATGAACTACGGCCTGGCCTACGGCCTGTCCGACTTCGGGCTGTCCGGCCAGCTCAACATCCCGGTCGCGGAGGCGCGGGCGCTCAAGGAGGAATACTTCACCGAGTTCGGCGGCGTGCGCGACTTCCTGCAGGCCATCGTCCAGCAGGCGCGCACCGACGGCTACACCGAGACGATCATGGGCCGCCGCCGCTACCTGCCCGACCTCACCAGCGACAACCGCCAGCGCCGCGAGATGGCCGAGCGGATGGCGCTCAACGCCCCCATCCAGGGCTCGGCCGCCGACATCATCAAGGTCGCCATGCTCAACGTCCACCAGGCCATCCGCGAGGAGAAGCTGGCCTCCCGGATGCTGCTGCAGGTCCACGACGAGCTGGTCTTCGAGGTCGCGCCAGGGGAGCTGGAGCAGCTCAAGCAGCTCGTGTGCGACCAGATGAACGCCGCCTACCACCTGCGCGTCCCGCTGGAGGTCTCCGTCGGCGTCGGGCGTACATGGGAGGACGCCGGGCACTGACTGATCGTCTCCTTCGATAACCTGGAGCAAACTTCACTAGGCGGCCAGGAGCTCTGTGCGGATTTCAGCGTCCCTCACGCGGATCATCGGCATCGCCAACGTGGTGGTGGTAACGGTGGCCGTCGTCGGCCTGAGCCTCTTACCGTCCGAGCAGCGCCCCCACGCCCGGCCGAAGGACGTGGCCAAGGTCCAGGGCAGCGTCGCACCGCCGAGCCAGGCGCCGGTGGGCGAGCCGCCCGGGGTCGTGGCCACGCCCGAGTTCGCCCGGCAGGTGCACGCCAACGAGGCCGGGCTGGTGCCGGTCCTGATGTACCACCGGATCCTCGCCAAGCGCCTGGCCTCGATCGACAGGACGCCCGACCAGCTCAGGAAAGAGCTGGAGAAGCTGGCCGAGCAGGGCTACGTGCCGATCACCGCCAGAGACTTCGCCACCGGCGACATCAAGGTGCCGGCGGGGAAGTTCCCGGTCGTGCTGACGTTCGACGACGGGCACCCGAGCCACTTCGCGCTCGACGCGAACGGCAACCCCAAGGCCGGCACGGCCGTGGCCGTCCTCCAGGAAGTGGCCAGGAAATATCCGGGGTTCCGGCCGGTCGCCACCTTCTGGATCAACAAGGAGCCGTTCGGGCTGACCGACCGGGAGTCCCAGGCGGCCGCCGTCAAGTGGCTGGTCGACCACGGGTACGAGGTGGCCAACCACACCTGGAACCACCCCAACCTGCGCGTGCTGCGCAAGAAGAAGGTCCGCGAGCAGATCGTCCGGCTCGAACGCCTGCTCAAGAAGCTCGGCGTGCCGCCGTCGCGGACGATGGCCCTGCCCTTCGGGTCGATGCCCCGGCCGAAGAAGCTCGCCCGTACCGGGACTTGGGACGGCACCCGGTATGATTTCGCCGGCGTGTTCCTCGCGGGTGCGGAGCCGTCGCTTTCGCCTTACGCGAAAAAATTCGACCGGGGAGCCATCCAGCGCATCCAGAGCAACGGCAAGAAGGGCGAGTGCCGCAAGTGGTGCTCGCAGTACTGGCTGGAATGGCTGGACAAGCACCCTGGCGAGCGCTATGTCTCCGACGGCGACCCGGCCCGCATCTCCATACCGGAGAAACTGCGAGGTAAAATCGACGCCAAGCGCGGACTGCAGGTCATCGCGTATTGATTGCTCCCCGGATTGACCCCGTGGCGATGGTCTCATATGCTGATCGCTGCGCTGTGGGCTCGCGCGCGCCTCAGACGGAGCGGGCTCGCGCTCGGTCACGTCGATGTCGTAATTCCTCGGCTTGATGCGGAAGAGGGCCTGCCGCGCATCCGCCACATCGACATCCTGTCCGCGTTCGGAGCAATTCCACACATGACGTCCAGCACTGAGGCCACCTCGAGCACCCCGCAGGTAGCGGTCAACGACATCGGGTCCGAGGAAGCCTTCCTCGCGGCGATCGACGAGACCATCAAGTACTTCAACGACGGCGACATCGTCGAGGGCACCGTCGTCAAGGTCGATCGAGACGAGGTTCTTCTCGATATCGGCTACAAGACCGAGGGTGTCATCCCCTCGCGCGAGCTTTCCATCAAGCACGATGTCGACCCAGCTGACGTCGTGGAAGTCGGAGAGCACGTCGAAGCCCTGGTTCTCCAGAAGGAGGACAAAGAGGGCCGCCTGATCCTGTCCAAGAAGCGCGCGCAGTACGAGCGCGCCTGGGGCACGATCGAGAAGATCAAGGACGAGGACGGCATCGTCACCGGCACCGTCATCGAGGTCGTCAAGGGTGGTCTCATCCTCGACATCGGCCTGCGAGGCTTCCTGCCGGCGTCCCTGGTGGAGATGCGCCGCGTTCGCGACCTGCAGCCGTATGTCGGCCGCGAGCTCGAGGCCAAGATCATCGAGCTCGACAAGAACCGCAACAACGTGGTTCTGTCGCGCCGTGCCTGGCTCGAGCAGACGCAGTCCGAGGTTCGCCAGACGTTCCTCAACACCCTCCAGAAGGGTCAGGTCCGCAAGGGCGTCGTCTCCTCGATCGTCAACTTCGGCGCCTTCGTCGACCTCGGTGGGGTCGACGGCCTGGTGCACGTGTCCGAGCTGTCCTGGAAGCACATCGACCACCCCTCCGAGGTTGTCGAGGTCGGCCAGGAGGTCACGGTCGAGGTCCTCGACGTCGACATGGAGCGCGAGCGCGTCTCCCTGTCGCTCAAGGCGACCCAGGAAGACCCGTGGCAGCAGTTCGCCCGCACCCACCAGATCGGCCAGGTCGTGCCGGGCCGCGTCACCAAGCTGGTGCCGTTCGGCGCGTTCGTCCGGGTCGAGGAGGGCATCGAGGGCCTGGTCCACATCTCCGAGCTGGCCGAGCGCCACGTGGAGATCCCGGAGCAGGTCGTCCAGGTCGGCGACGAGATCTTCGTGAAGATCATCGACATCGACCTCGACCGTCGCCGCATCAGCCTCTCGCTGAAGCAGGCCAACGAGGGCGTCGGGGCCGAGGTCGAGTTCGACCCGACCCTGTACGGCATGGCGGCCACGTACGACGACCAGGGCAACTACATCTACCCCGAGGGCTTCGACCCGGAGACCGGGGAGTGGCTCGAGGGCTTCGACAAGCAGCGTGAGGAGTGGGAGCGGCAGTACGCCGAGGCCCAGCAGCGCTTCGAGGCTCACCGCAAGCAGATCGAGGAGGCCCGCAAGGCCGAGGCGGAGGCCGGCGAGGCCGCTCCCTCGTCCTACAGCGGCGAGACGCAGGCTCCGGCCGGCGCCTCCTCCTCGGCCCCGGCCGGTGGCGCCCTCGCCTCGGACGAGGCGCTCGCGGCCCTGCGCGAGAAGCTCGCGGGCGGCCAGAGCTGACCCTCGGGTCCGGCTGAGGCACAGCCTTAACTCCGGAAGGCCCCGTACCGTTCGCGGTGCGGGGCCTTCCGCCTGCCTGCCCCACGCCGAGGGTTTGCGCCCGGCTTGGGCGCGCCCGGCTGTCCGTGCGCACGGCTGCCGAGGACCGGGGGAGAGGTGCTGGGCGTCCGGGCGGGGGTCCTGAGACGCCGTGGGCGCCACCTGCGCGTCGCGGCACCCGTGCGGTGGGATGACACCGGGGCCCGCGGCGCGCCGCTCGCACCGTGCCGCAGAGGCCCGCACGGGGGTGTCGCAGCCGTGCCGTTGGGGTGCGGAGCCGAAGGCGGGCGCGTGGGGCGGGGGGTGAGCGGCCTGCCCGACAACCACGCTGTGGGTGTGTGGCGTGGGGCTTTTCGGGCGAGTTGGTGCGGGGGTCGGAGATTTTACCTTGGGTGTTGGCGAGCCCCCCGCCCGCGACGATCGGCGCTGACAGACTGACCTGCGCTGTTGACACCACGATCGATTCCCAGGGGCGACACATTGGGCATGGTTCAGCGGGTGATCATCCTTGCCTCGGCCGCGCTGGCGGTCGCGGCCACCGCTTCGCCGGCGGTCAAGGGCGCGGCCGTTCCCCAGTGGCAGGACTGCGGCGACGGGTTGCAGTGCGCCAAGTTGTCCGTGCCCGTCGACTGGGCCAGGCCGCACGGCCCCCGTACCGAGATCGACCTGGCGCGGATGCCCGCGCAGGACCCGCAGCACAGCCGTGGCTTCCTGGTGGTGAACACCGGCGCGGCCTCCACCGTCCAGGGCGTGCGCGCCCAGCCGGAGGGCGTGAGCGAGCTGACCCGGTGGTTCGACGTGGTGCTCGTCGAGTCGCGCGGGGCCGGCGACCGGGGGAGCGCGGCCGCCGTCCAGTGCGCGGTGGCGCGGCCCGACCCGCTGCGCCTCGTCCTCGCCCAGGGACGGGCCGGCTGGCGCGCCTACGCCCGCGACAACGCCGCCTACGACAGCAGCTGCCGCGCCGCCGCCGGACCCGCCTACGACGGGCTCACGTCCTGGCAGGTCGCCCACGACCTCGACGCTCTGCGTGCCGAGCTGGGGGAGCCCCGGCTGCGGTACTTCGGCTCCTCTTACGGGGCCGTGTACGGGCAGGCGTACCTGGAGCTGTTCCCGCACCACGTCGGGCGGATGTACCTGGAAGGCGGGCCCGACCACACCGAGCCCGACCTGGCACAGCGGCTGACCGCCCAGGCGCGGGCGGCCGAGGCGCAGCTGTTCTCCTTCCGCGACTGGTGCCGCCGGCACTTCGGGTGCCCGCTCGCCACCGCCGACGCCGTGAAGGTCTACGACGCCCTGAGCCGCCGCACGCCCCTGCACGCGGGCCCCGGGCGTACGGTGAGCGCCCGGCGCCTCGCGACGTCCGTCCACGCCGGGCTGGCCCCGGGACGGTGGCCGGAACTGGCCCGGGCCATGTCCGAGGCCAGGGAGGGCGATGCGACCAAGCTGGCGGCGATGGCTTCCCAGGCAGGGGAGGGCGCCGGGGCCAGCCTGAGCGCCGTGAGCACGCCCGAGAGCGTGTCGGGAGCCATGCTGTGCCACGACTTCATGCCGGCCGTCCTCGGTTACCGGCGCTTCCTCGCGATCGAGACGCGCCTGCGCGAGGTGGCGCCGCGCCTGGGATGGGTGAGCGGCCGGTACGAGGTCGCGCGGTGCCTGGGCATCCCGAGGAAGGGCGCCCCGAGCTGGCCCCCGCACGTTCCGGACCCGCGCCACGGCCCCACGGTCCTGGTCGGGATCGGCCGGCTGGACACCGGCGCCCGGCCCGTGGGCGACATCCCCGGGGCGGTCGTGCTGTCGCACGGCGACGGGCGCGACGCGTACCTGCTCCAGGGGGTCAGCCGGCTCCGCGCCACCTGCCTGCGCACGCACGTGCACGACTACCTCGTCAACGGGACGCTGCCTCGGGAGGGCACCGACTGCCCCGGCGAGCTCACGGCGGGCATGTATCCGTGAGGAGCGAACGGTAGGGTGCTGCCCGTGCTGATCGAACGGGCGACCACGGCGGACGCGGGCGAGATCCTCACCGTGCAGCGGGCGGCCTACGTGAGCGAGGCCCAGCTGTACGGCGACCCCTATATCCCGCCGCTCATCGAGTCGCTGGAGCAGATCCGCAAGGTCATCGAGGGCGCCGTCGTGCTCAAGGCGCTCGACGCCGGCCGCGTGATCGGGGCGGTGCGCGGGCAGGTGTCCGGCACGACCTGCCTGGTCGGCCGCCTGGTCGTGGCGCCCGACCACCAGGGCCGGGGCATCGGCACGGCGCTGCTGACGGCCCTGCACGAGGCGGTGCCGGAGGCGGCGGCGTTCGACCTGTTCACAGGGCACCTGTCGGAGGCCAACCTCAAGCTCTACCGCCGCCTGGGCTACCGGGAGACGAGCCGGGAGCGGATGGACGATCATCTGACGCTGATCCACCTGCGTATGCGGCCAGATCGATCCCTTCCTCAGCCGTGATCATGACGCGGCCCAGGTCGTCGTCCACCCAGTTCCATCCCCAGCGCCACTCCGAGCCCGCCGGATGCTCGGCGTTGAGCCGGTCGAGCACGCCCTGGAGGGCGGCGGCGGGCACGATGACCTGGTGGCGGCCCCGCCACGGCACATGCACGGGCGGCTCGACCGGCGGCGTCCGGACCCCGTGCGCGCGCAGCGCCGCGGCCACCGCCGCCGGGTCCACCCCGAACAGGTGCAGCGGCGTCGGTCCCCGGTCCTCCTCGACGTCGTAGGCCAGGGCCATGAGCCAGTGCTCCGGCTCCGCCTGCCGGTGGCCCGCGGCCAGCGCCAGGCCGGTCGCGATGCCATACAGCTTGTAGAAGGCGGGGTTGGCGAAGCCGCCCGCCCCGTGCGCGGGCCTGGCGTGGTGCGGCAGGCAGGCGAGCGCCCGCTCGCGGTCCAGCCCCGCCTCGGCCAGCACCCGCGCGGCCAGGGAGTCGCCGGCCAGCAGGGCGAGCACGACGTGTTGCGGCCCGACCCAGTCGTCCCCGACGGCCGCGGCCTGCTCGTGCGCGGCCCGTACGATCGTCGTCTTCATGTCTACGATGATGACCCCGTAGGCTTTTTCCCGTGTTGAAGACTGGGCTCACAGGCGGTATCGGATCGGGCAAGAGCGAGGTGTCGAAGCGGCTGGCGGCCAAGGGCGCCGTCGTGATCGACGCCGACAGGATCGCCCGCGAGGTGGTCGAGCCGGGCACGCCGGGGCTGGCCAGGGTGGTGGCCGCGTTCGGGGAGGGCGTGCTGCGCTCCGACGGCGCGCTCGACAGGGAGAAGCTCGGCTCCATCGTCTTCGCCGACCCTGAGCGGCTGGCCGCGCTCAACTCGATCGTCCACCCGCTGGTGGGGGAGCGGGTGGCGGAGCTGCAGAGCCGGGCGGCCGACGACGCGATCACCGTCTACGACGTGCCGCTGCTGGCGGAGAACCACCTGGCCCCCATGTACGACGTGGTCATCGTCGTCGACGCGGCCGACGAGACCCGCATCCGGCGCCTGGCCGAGCACCGGGGCATGCCGGAGGCCGACGCCAAGGCCCGCATCGCCGCCCAGGCCGCCCGCGAGGAGCGGCTGGCGGTGGCCGACATCGTGATCCTCAACGAGGGCTCGCTGGCCGAGCTGGACGCCCGGGTGGAGGAGGTCTGGGAGGAGCTGACGCGGCGCGCCGCCCGCGGCTGACCCGTGCTCAGAAGGGCGAGTCGAGCGGCACCTGCCGCACGCCCGGCAGGTAGGGGTCGAGCTCGCCCAGCTCGA
Source organism: Nonomuraea jabiensis (assembly GCF_014204795.1). GTDB lineage: Bacteria > Actinomycetota > Actinomycetes > Streptosporangiales > Streptosporangiaceae > Nonomuraea > Nonomuraea jabiensis. Next base: position 7,164,950 of record NZ_JACHMB010000001.1, read on the forward strand.
ACCGGGACATCCCGATCACGTGCCAGAACTGCCCGGCCGGCTCGCCGTGGACCTTGTAGCGCCCGTCGGGCGCCAGCGCCGCCCACCCCTCGGCCAGCCCGAGCAGGGTGGCCCGCCGCTCGCCGCCCTCCCAGAGGATCACCACGCCGTCGTCGCCCGCGCTGGCCAGCAGGTCGGCGACCGGGCTGAAGGCCACCGACCACACCCGGCGGGCGTGCCCGGCCAGCGTGTGCCGCGGCCGCCCGGTCGCGGTGTCCCAGACGCGCACCACCAGGTCGTCGCCGCCCGTGGCCAGGCGCTCGCCCGTCGCGTCGAACGCCACGCTCCACAGCCGCCCCTCGTGCCAGAGCTCGTGCACCAGCCGCGGCTGCCACGGCTGTCCGGGGCGCAGCTCCCACACCATGGCCCGGCCGTCGTTGCCGGCGCTGGCCAGGTGGCGGCCGTCGGGGGAGAAGACCACCGAGTAGACCCGGTCGGTGTGGCCCTTGAGCGTGGCGACCCGGCCGCCGGAGGCCACGTGCCACAGGCGCACCAGGCGGTCGTCGCAGCCCGTGGCCACGTACTCGCCGTCGGGGCTGAAGGCGATCGAGCGCACCCGTCCGCGGTGGTCGGCCAGGTGGCCCGCCAGCCGCCCGGTCGGGCGGTACCAGATCTTGACGCTGTCGTCGTCGTTGGCCGTGGCCAGCAGCAGGCCGTCGGGGCTGAACGCCTCGGCCCAGACGTGGTCGGTCTCGGCGCTCAGCTCGCGCTCGTAGTCGCCGGTGACGGCGTTCCAGAAGTGCACGCCGCCGTCGTTGCTGGAGGTGGCCAGCACGGGCCCGGCGGGGGAGAACAGGGCCGAGATGAGCCGGTCGGCCGTGCCGGTGAACTCCCGCAGCCGCCGTCCCGTGCGCGGCTCCCACACGCGTACGACGCCGTCGTTGCCGCTGGTCGCCAGCATCGAGCCGTCGGCGCTGAACCGGGCGGACGAGATGCGCCGACCGTGGCCGCGCAGCACCCGCTGGCACTTGCCCGAGCCCGGGTCCCACAGGCGCACGGTGCCGTCGTTGCTGCTGGTGGCGATCTGCTGGCCGTCGGGGCGGAACGCGAACGGCCAGACCGAGCTGCGGTGGCCCGTCAGCTCGACCCGCCGGCCGCCGCCGACCTGCTGGAGCCGGAGCACGCCGCCGGAGTCGCCGCTGGCCAGCGCCTGCCCGTCGGGGCTGAAGGTCACCTGGTAGACGGCCGCCGCGTGCGTGGTGTGCACGCCCCGGGACTCGCCCGACGCCTCCCACAGGCGTACGGCGCCCGCCGTGTCGCCGGTGGCCAGCAGCGAGCCGTCCGGCGAGAACGCCACGCAGTAGACGCTGCCCGCGTGGCCGCTCAGCACGTGCAGCGGCCGCCACGTGGCGGTGTCCCACAGCCTGACGGTGCCCGCCTCGTCGCCGGTGGCCAGCAGGCGGCGGTCCGGGCTGTGCACGGCGCGGTAGACGCTGCCGCGATGCCCGTCGAGCGTCTCCTTCACCTGCCCGGACGTCAGGTCCCAGACGCGTACGACGCCGGCCGCGTCGCCCGTCACCAGCACCGAGTGGCCGAACGAGGCCGTGTAGATGGGCGCCTGGTGCCCTTCGAGCGCGTGCGCGAGCTGCCCGGTGGCCGTGTCCCACACGCGTACGATGCCGTCGCCGCCCCCGGCCGCCACCAGGTCGCCGGACGGGCTGAGGCGTACCGGCCAGACGCCGTCGGCGTGGCCCTTGAGCGCGTGCAGGCACTCGCCGGTGAGGGAGTCCCACAGCAGGACGGCTCCGTCGCTCGCGCCCGTGGCCAGCAGGTCGCGGGCGCGGGCGAACGTGACCGCGTAGACGCGGCCCCGGTGCCCCTGCAGCGTGCGCACGGGGGCGCCGCCGACGCAGAGCAGCACGCCGCCGTCCTCGTTGCCGATCGCGATCGTGGAGCCGTCGGGGCTGTAGGCGATGGGCTCGGGCAGGCGGCTGGTCTGGAAGTGGTAGCCGTACGGGACGCCGATGCCGGCCGGGGCGAACTCGACCTCCACCGGCTGGCCCGGCACCACCGCCGCGCCGGGCAGGTGGGGCAGCGTGCCGGTCACGTTGATCAGCGAGGCGCGGTGCCAGCGGGCGCCCTCGACGGCCGCGTCGCTCAGGTCCACCCGCGCCAGCCGCGCCCCCGACAGGTCGGCGCCGGTCAGGTCGGCCCCGGTCAGCGCGGCGCCGTCGAGCCGCGCCCCGGTCAGCCTGGCCTCGCGCAGGGTGGCCCTGGACAGGTTGGTGCCGGCCAGGGTGGTCTCGGACAGGTCGGCGCCGGTGAGGTCGACGTCGCTCAGGTCCCTGGCCGACAGGTCCTCGCCCTTGAGGTTCGCGCCGCGCAGGTCGGCCCGGGCCGGCGTGCGCAGCCTGGCCGAGATCTTGACCGCGTTCGCCCTGGACACGTCGTCGCCCGGCGGGTCGGCCGCCCACGCGTGCAGCGTCCGCACGTCGGCCAGGTCGCACAGGAACTCCACCGTCAGCGCCGACAGCGGCCTGCGCGACAGCAGCGCGAAGTTGTCGAGGGCGATGTGGCGGGCGATCAGCCACTCCATCACGGACGCGTGGATGAACCCGAACATCCCGTCCTCGGTCCGCACCAGCAGGCTGCCCGAGCCCATCCGGTAGGCCGCGTGCGCCGCCGACAGCTGCCCGTCGGACAGGTCCGTCAGCGTCTCGCCGATCTCGGTCAGCTCGTCCACGCCCAGCAGCGACTCGCCGGTGTCCCACAGCCGCATGGCCAGCGCGGTCACCGCCTGCCACAGCTCGTCGACGGTCAACGCCGTGGCCGAGCCGGGGATCCTGGCCCGCCGCTCCTCGAAGGCCAGCCAGGAGCTGAGGATCTCGTCGTACAGCAGCGCGGGGCTGAGGGTGTGGCGGGCGCCCGCCACCGTACGCAGCCGGTCGGCGTCGAGGTCGGCGATGAAGGTCAGCATGCGCGGGTTCTGGGCCAGCGCCAGCAGGTCCTTGATCTCGCCCATCAGCGACATGCGCGCGCTGGCCTCGTCGCCGTCGTCGAACCGGTTGGCCAGGTAGGAGCGGATCTGGTCGTGCGTGAAGTCCTCCACGCTGAGCACCCGCCGCTGCGGCAGCACCCCCACCATCTCGCCGAGCGAGGTCAGCACCTGGCTGTGCGACTTGAAGTGCTGCGTACGGCTGGCGACCACGATCTTGGCCTTGTCCTCGGCCGCCGCCAGCAGCGTGGCCAGGTGATCGGCCGCCCGGTCGAACGTCAGCCGGGTCACCAGCTCGTCGAAGCCGTCGAACAGCAGCACGATGCGCCCCTGCCTGAGCAGGTAGCGGAACGCCTTGAGGTCGATGAACTCCTCGCCGTGCCCGGCCAGATGGGCCGCCACCAGCGCGTCCACGGAGTGCGCCTTGTCCAGGGCGCGCAGCTCGATCAGGATCGGCGTCAGGTGCGGCAGCTCGGCCGGGATGCGCCGGGCCAGCTCCCGCAGCGCGAACGTCTTGCCGTGGCCGAAGTCGCCGAGCAGCAGCAGGAACCTGCCGTGGTCGGTGGCCAGCAGCCGCATCAGCTCGTCGGTCAGGCCGTGCTTGACCTGGCCGCCCGGGCGGTCGAGCTCGCGGTAGCGCTGCGGCACGTACAGGTCGGGCGGGTAGCGGCGGTCGGTGGTCAGCCTGGCCGTCTGCTCGGCGACGTAGCCGGTCAGGTCGAGCAGCCCCTGGAACTCGGTGAAGGTGCGCAGCCGCACCCCCTTGCGCATGAGGTCGTCGCGGACCGCCCGGGAGGCGGGCGGGCCCTGGTAGACCAGCTCGGCGGCCAGGCCGGTGGCGTGCGCCTGGCGGACGAAGCCGTCGGCGGTGCTCTCGGTCAGCTCGCCCACGTGCGCGCCGATCATCGTCTGGCGGACGAAACCGTCCTCCGGGTGGGTGACCACGAGGTGCGCGTCGAACCGGCGGATCCTGGCCCGCTCGTGCCTGGCCTCGCAGACCTCGGCGATCCGGTCGAGCAGCAGCTCGATCGGGCTCGGCGCGCGCTCGTCCGGCTTGGGCGCGGGCGGCTCGGGGGCCGGGCTCTCGCCGGTGAAGGTGGCCCGCACGGCCTTCCACCGGTACGGGACCGGCTCGGGCTCGTCGGCGTCGGGCCGCCAGATCCGCAGGCCCTCAGGGGTGATCTCGACCACCTGGTGCCGCCCGGAGCGCGGGGCGGCGATCATGCCCTCGGCGCGGTGAGCGGACCCGCCGTGGAAGAGCAGGTTGAGCCGGTGGGCCAGCAGCCGCTCGAACGTGGGCGCGTCCCGCAGCTCGCCCGGCGGATGCCCGATCGCGCCCAGCCGCAGCCACGCGCCCTCCTCGTACGGCCGCAGCCGCTCGGCGAACCAGGCCGCCTGCGCCTCCCCGAGCTGCGCGTACGCGTCCCGTTCGAGATGGCTCATCGCCATCGTCGAGTTGAGCCCCGCCACGACCACCTTCAGATCGGGCACCTCGAACAGCGTCCACGGCTGCCCGCCATCGAACACGCGGTCGTCCAGCCCCTGGTACACCTCGCCGAACAGCCCGGCGAAGTGCCGCCACTTGGGCCAGTAGGGCGGCTGCGGGCTCACGTCGTCGGCCTCGCAGGTCATGAAGTACGCGCTGGCGGCGGCCTTGGTCACGTCACGCGGCCCGGGCAGCAGGATCAGCCGGTGCTGCTCCAGCCCGATCAGCAGCCGCAGGTCGGTCACGAACCGCGTCGCCTGCCCGAACTGCCCCAGGCTGCCCGACTCTGTCAGGTCGCCGGTGACCAGCATGAGGTCGGGACGCGGCATGCCCCGGTCGTACATGGCGGTCAGGTCCGCCCAGATGCGCGCCTGCATGTCCTCGGGCGTGAACGGCTCTCCCGGATCGGGCAGCGCCCTGCCGAACCTGGGCCCGCCGATGTGCAGCACGCTGATCGACTCGCGCCCCCGGTCGGTGCTCACCGTCGGGGGGAACTTCGGCGCCGCCACCGGCGTGCGCCGCGCCCTGGCCCGTTCGCCCGGCGGCGGCAGCGTCGGGACGGGCACCGGCACCCTGGAGCCGTCGGGGAACGCGGGCGCCGCCGCCGGCTTGGCCCGGCCCGCCAGCGCCTCCCGCACCCGGCCCAGCAGCAGCGCCCTGGCCTGCCCGGGGTCGGTGACGCCCAGCAGGTCGACCCAGGTGATCGTGGACAGCAGGCCCTCGAGCTGGACGTCCTCCAGCCTGATCGTGACGAGCTTGTTGGAGGGGTTGTCGGGGTCGGCCCGCAGCGCGGCCTGCCACTCCATCCGGCCGTAGCGGGAGGTCAGGTAGTTGCGCGAGAGCACGGCCACGACCAGCTGCGCCTCGCTGACCCCGCGGTCCATGAAGTCGATGAAGTTCGTGCCCGGCACGAAGTCCCACTCCTGGATCATGGTCCGGTAGCCGGCGGCCTCGAGCTCCCAGGCTATCCAGGTGGCCCACGCCGTGTCGGCCGGGGAGTAGCTGACGAAGATCTCGGTCGGCCTGCCGTCACGCGCCATGAGCCCAGTATCCCCTGTGGGGGCGCGGGTTTTCAGCCTGTGGGATCATCTATCGGGTGTGGCGTCTTGGAGTGCTCGACCTGATCAGGATCGGGTTGCTGGTGCTCGGCGTGGTGTTCGTGGCGACCGGGCTGCTGCCGTGGGACGACGCGCTCGCCAGCCTCGATGAGATCGGGCCCCTGCTGATCTTCCTGGTCGCGATCATCGTGCTGGCCGAGCTGACCAAGGAAGCCCAGGTCTTCGATGCCATCGCGGCGAGGATGGCGGTGCTCGGACGCGGCAACTACGCCGCCCTTTTCTTTCTTTGCACAGCCTTTGCGTCATTTATCACGATTTTTCTGAATCTGGACACGACGGCGGTCCTGCTCACCCCCGTCATGCTCGCCCTCGCCCCCCGAGCCCGCATCGCCGCCCTCCCCCTGGCCATGACCACGATCTGGCTGGCCAACACCGCGAGCCTGCTGCTGCCCGTCTCCAACCTGACCAACCTCCTGGGCATGGAGAAGATCGGCCTGGACGCCCAGGAGTTCGCCGCGCGCATGTGGGCCCCGCAGCTCGCCTCGATCGCGGTGACGATGGTGTTCCTGTGGGTGTTCTACTGGCGCCGCGGCCAGCGGCGCGACCTGCGCTACACCCCGCCGCTGCTGGAGCCGGTGGCCGACCGCGTGCTGTTCGGCGCCGCGTCGGCCGGCTGCCTGCTGTTCATCGCGATGCTGCTGCTCAAGGCGCACGTGGCCATCGCCGCCACGGCGGCGGCCGCGATCGTCGTGGCGGCCTTCCTGGTACGCGCCCGCGACCGCCTGACCTGGAGCCTCGTCCCGTGGCAGCTCGTGATCTTCGTGACGGGGCTGTTCCTGGTGGTGCCCACGCTCAGCAGGCACGGCCTGTCCGACCTGATGACCTGGATGGTCGGCACGGAGGGCGACCCCTACCGCACGGCCGCCGTCGGGGCCGCGCTCTCCAACACCATCAACAACCTGCCCGCCTACAAGGCCGTCGAGACCGTCATCCCGGCCGCCGACCAGGACCAGTTGCTGGCCCTGCTGGCCGGCACCAACGTGGCCCCCGTCATCACGCCGTGGGCGTCGCTGGCCACGCTGCTGTGGTTCGAGTCGTGCCGCCGCCACGAGGTCAAGGTCCCGATGCGCCGCTTCCTGCTCACCGGCACGGGCCTGGCCGTGGCCGGGCTGCTCGCCACCGTGTGGACGCTGGTGCGGTTCAGCTGATCAGACCAGCCGATCAGACGGCGGCCAGCGCGTAGGCGCCGGCGACCGCGTCCAGCGCCCAGCGCATCCGCACGACGTACGTCTCGGGGTGGTCGCCCGCCTCCTGCGCCACGTACGCGGCGCACCAGGCCGGGTCGCCGCCGCACCGGCACAGCCGCTCGTCCACGGCCTGGCGGATCTGGAACGGGGACAGCCGGTCGGACGGCTGCAGAGCGGTCGCGAAGAGCACCTGCGCCAGCTCGGTCGTGGTCATGTCGAGCCCCTCTCCCTTGTTCCGTTCTCTCTGAATAGACCTCGAACGGGGGCGGAACTCATCGGCGAAGGACACAGATGTTCTGCGGACTTTTCCTCAGTCGAGCCCGAGGAGGGAGAGCAGCCCGGGGACGGCCCGGGGATGGGCGGCGACGAAGCTGCGGTCGTCGGCGGTGCCGTCGATGCACTCCTCGAACGGGCCGCCGTCCAGCGCCCTGATCTCGATGCCGGCCTCGCGGGCGAGCAGCGCGCCCGCGGGCAGGTCGACCGCCTCGGCCCGGTAGCCCACGATGCCGTCGATGTCGCCGCGCGCCAGCATCGCCCACGCCAGCAGCGGCGCCCACAACTGCAGCACCCGCCGCGCGTTGAGCTCCAGCGCCGAGCGCAGCGCGCGTACGGTCGCGTCGCCCCTGCTCACGCCGTAGCCCTGGGTCCAGGCCAGCAGCGGCCCGTGCGGGCTCGGCGCGTACGGGGGCGCGAGGCGTACCCCCGAGGACGACCCCGCCGCGGCGGACAGCGCCCCCCGCCCGCGCACGGCCGACCACGTCTGGTCGGAGACGGGGTCGTGCACCACGCCCAGCACGGGACGCCCGCCCCGGCACAGCGCCACGCCCACCACGTAGGCGGGCAGGCCGATGGCCACGTTGTTGGTGCCGTCGAGCGGGTCGACCAGCCACGTCCACTCGCCGCCCGCGGCCCCCACCAGCCCCGACTCCTCGGCGATCACCGTGTGCGACGGGTACGCCGTCAGGATGCGCTCCAGCAGCAGCTTCTCCGAGGCCAGGTCGAGGTCGGTCACGACGTCGCCCGCCTCGCCCTTGGCCCTGACGCCGACCACGCCGCGCATGCCCTCCCGGAGCAGCGCCCCCGCGGCCTCGGCGGCTTCGACGGCGACCGTGCGGGCGTGATCCAGGTCCATCGGATGCCTCTCAGGTCAGGTGAGCGGTGATCAGGCGTACGGCCAGCTCGGTCTCGCGGGCGTCCAGGGGCTGCCTGGCCACGTGGTGCGGCCCGGCGTGCAGCGGGCCGAGCGACAGGTCGCGGCTGCCGGGCCGGCCCCGCCCGAGCGCGATCGTGGCCGCCTCGCCGCCCTCCGGCACGACGCTGCTGTGGAAGCGGTCGGCGGCCAGCGTGTAGGTGTCGCCGGGGCCGAACACCTCCACCAGGCCCGTCGCGTGCCGCACGGTGCGCCCGGTCGGCCAGATGCGGTCGCCGTCGGCCCCGCTGACCACCTCGAAGACCCGGTGCGTGGCGTCCGGGCCGGCGTCGGTGACCACCGCGTGGACGTTGCGCACCTGGCCGTAGAGGACGTGGCTGACCAGGTCCCAGCTGTGGCAGTGGATCTGCGAGGTGGTGCTCTCGGCGTGCGCGAACGAGTCGGACCACAGGTGGACGCAGACCCCTTCGCCGCCGTCGCGCTCCAGCGGCAGGCAGACGAATCCGAGGGGGTGGCGCACCGCCCTCAGGCCGCCGGAGGAGAGCGTCTCCAGCGCCCAGGCCCTGGCCTCGCCCCCGAGCACCAGCTGCTGGACGCCGTGATGGCTCATCACGCACCAGCTCGATCGTGCGGTTCGCCATAGGGATCCATCGCCCGCAACGCCTTGCGGGCGATGTCGACGACGTCACGCCCGTTGTAGGCCTTGGGCAGGGGGATCCCGATGCGTTCGAACAGCTCCTGAACCTCCTCGATGGTGGGCTCGTCGCTCAGCGGAACCTTCTTGTACATCTCCAGCGGCACCCGCCGCGCCTGCTCGAAGCTGAGCCGCAGCTCGGTGTCGCAGTTCTCGTAGTAGAACGTGCCGGCCAGCGCCGTCATCGCCCTGTTGGGGTCCTCGACCGTCATGATCAGGCGGGTGGCCGACACGTCCCAGCGGAAGGTGGTCATCGTCGAGGACAGGCCCACCGCGATGTCGAGCAATCCGTAGCGCTGGCGGTGCCAGAAGGCGGCCAGGATCGTCGCGTACGACTCCTTCCTGGCCCGGTCGGTCGTCCACGTCTCGCCGGTGCCGTCGGGGGCGTCCGACAGCGAGCGGCGGTAGTGGGCGTACGTCTCGCACACCTCCAGGTTGGACGGGTCGATCACCTCGACCCTGACCGTGAGGTGGCGCTTGTCCCTGCGGGCCGCCGCGACGCACTCCGGCAGGGTGACCGCGCGCAGGTAGGTGCCGGTGCCGCCCTTGAAGCTCCACCGGTGGGTGTCCTTGCGCGCCTCCGCGTGCGACTGGGCGATCTCCTGGCTGCTGCCCAGGACCCGTACGAGCTGGAGCGCGTCGAGGGCCTTGCGGGTGCTGCCGACCAGCGCCTCGATCTCCTGCAGGCGGGCCAGGCGCACGGGCAGCTCGGCCAGCGCGCCCGAGGTGATCGTCTCCTCGACCGGGGCCTGGCGCGCGCGGTCGCGCAGCAGCGCGGTGGCCACCAGCGCCATGATGACCAGGGTCGCCGCGTTGACGAGCTGGGACTGCACGTCGTCGGGCACGATCTCGTTGGGCATGACGCCCACGACGCCGATCACGATCGCGAGCACCAGCGCGATGGCCCCGTCGGCGTTCTGCGCAGCCCATGGGGCGACCTGCTTCACCGCCGCCACGAACCGTGTCATCGCTCGCCCCGCCGTTCGACGATCATTCAGTCCCCGAGGTCATGGTAACGACCGCGCCAAGCGACCACCAGTACACGGGTTTATGGCCTCCACTCCGTGGAGGCGGCTCGGTCGCCGGGGAGCCGTCGCCTTCCCTCGTCGCTCTGGTCGCTACGCTCCCGACGCTCCTCAGTCCAGGCGACGGCGCTCCCTCGCGGGATATTGCCTCGAACCCGCACGGGCCCTGCGGCTAGCATCGGCTCGCATGATCATGGATCCCGAGGTGCTGGGCTACTACGAGCAGGGCGGCGAGCGGACCCGGCTGCGGCAGGGGCGCAACCGGCTGGAGTACTGGCGCACGCGTGACGTGCTGCGCCGCGTCCTGCCGCCGGCCCCGGCCCGGGTGCTCGACGTGGGCGGGGGCACCGGCGCGCACGCCGAGTGGCTGGCCGCCGACGGGTACGAGGTCGAGCTGATCGACCCGGTGCCGCTGCACGTACGGGAGGCCGCCGCGCTGCCCGGCGTGAGCGCCCGCCTGGGCGACGCCCGCGACCTGCCCGTCCCCTCCGGAGGGGCCGACGCGGCGCTGCTGCTCGGCCCGCTCTACCACCTGCCCGAACGGGCCGACCGCGTCCGCGCGCTGACCGAGGCCAGGCGCGCGGTGCGCCCGGGCGGGCCGGTCGTGGCGGCCGTCATCAGCCGGTTCGCGGCCGTGCACGACGGCATCTACCGCGGCTTCCACCTGGACGAGGAGCAGCGTGCGGCCGACTACCGGGGGCTGGAGACCGGCGTGATGGTCTCGTGCAGGCCGGGCGGGTTCCGCGGCTACTTCCACGATCCCGAGGAGATCCTGGGCGAGTTCGCCGACGCCGGGCTGCCGCGGCCCGACCGCTACGGCCTGGAGGGCGCCTTCTGGCTGTACGGCGACGTGGACGACTGGCTGGACGACGAGGAGCGGCGCGAGTTGCTGCTCGACGCCGCCCGCAGGATGGAGTCGGAGCCGTCGCTCCTGGGGGTCAGCGGTCACCTCCTGGCCGTGGCCACCGCCTGACCGCCGTCAGGCTGCCGGTCACGTTCCGCTCTGGGCGCTATGACATGCCTTGCAAGCGAACATTAAGTCGCACCCGATACGGTCGGATTCGCCGGTAGCGGAGAAGGAAGGTTCGATGTCACGACCCAGAGAGGCACTGATCCAGGCAGGTCAGGGCATAGCCCAAGCGGTCGCCCAAGGGGGTGACATGCGGCAGGCGATGGGGCAGGCCATGGGCCAGGTCGTCGACCAGGCGGGGCAGTTCGCGGGCCAGGCACGCGGTTTCGCGCTGAACCCCCATGACTTCGCCGCCGCCCGCGACGGCGGCGCGTCGGTCGGCACGGCCATCGAGGCCAGGTCGGCCTCGCTGAACGAGGCCGGCGAGATCGTCAACCGCAGCTTCACCGAGAACGGCATGCACGTCATCTCCCCGGTGGTGATCCCCAAGGGCAGCACCGCGAAGGTGATCGTGCCGCTGGGCATCCTGGTGGTGCTCGGCCTGATCGGCGCGCTCGGCAACGTCATCCCGAACACCGATCTGATCTTCGGCCCCCACTACTGGGTGGTGCTGGTGCTGGCGGCCGCGTTCCTGTGGTGGCGGCGCAGCGTGGTGATGGTGCCTGAGGGCTGCAAGGCCCTGATCACCCAGTTCGGCAAGCTGGTGCACATCGCGGACCCGGGCCGGGTGACGCTGTTCAACCCGTGGAAGCGGGTCAGCTACATCGTCAACACCACCCGCGAGTACCCGTTCAACGCGCCGATCAGCGAAGCGCCGACGCAGCAGGGCGTCAAGGCCAGCGTGGACCTGTTCCTGCAGTTCAGGATCGAGAACCCGGCGGAGTTCATCTTCGTGCTCGGCTCGGTCAGCGGCTTCCAGTCCAAGCTCCAGAACGCCATCAGCGAGGTCACCCGCTCCCTCATCTACGCCCAGCGGGCCGAGGAGATCTACGACCTGGTGGGCGAGAGCACGCTGGGCATGCTGGAGAGCCTCAACCAGCAGTTCCTGCCCGCCGTACGGCTCACCGACGTGAACATCACGCACGCCGAGCCGTCCAGCCAGGAATACCGGATGGACCTGGCCGCCCCCGAGATGGTCAGGGTCGCCAAGGAGGCCTACACCTACGAGTACGAGCTGCAGCTGCGCAAGGAGCAGAACGAGGGTGACCTGGTCAAGGAGCTGGCCGGGCTGCAGGAGACGCTGAGCGCCATCCAGGCGGAGATCGCCGGCTACCAGGCCCGCATGGACACCGCCCTCGAACGCGCCACCCACCAGGCCACCGCCCAGGCCAGGCAGCGCCTGGTCGAGGCCGAGTCCACGGCCAACGCCAACGCCGCGCTCCTGGAGGCGCAGGCGCTGGACATCAGGGCCCTGTCGGCGGCCGAGGCGCCCGAGATCCTCGACTACCGCTTCCAGCAGGACCTGCTGAACAAGCTGGAGTCCGTCGCCACCAGGCTGCCGCAGGTCGTGCAGGTGGGCGAGCAGACCGACATCGACTTCCTGGCCCTGGCCCAGCAGCTGGTGGGCGGCAAGGACGCGGCGCTGTTCTCGGCCGAGGACATGGCCGCCATCCGGTCCAGGCTCGACGAGATCGGTTCCCGCGTCCAGGGCCGCGAGGCCGAGATCGCCGCCCTGCTCAAGAAGGCCGCCGCCGACGTGACCGAGCCCCAGGAGCCGCCGGAGCCCGACGCGGACCTGGAGCGCACCGTCGAACGCCTGCTGCCCGGGAAGGGGGAGATCTGACATGAGCCGCGAGTTCTCGAAGATCAAGGAGTCGCTGGCCTCCTGGGGCGACATCCGCCAGCTCCTGCGCGGCGGCGAGCAGGGCCAGCTCGTCCCCGTCGTCATCCCCAAGGACCGGCGCGGCTTCGCCTGGATGTCGCTGGTGTTCCTGGCGCTGTACTTCGCCGGGATGGCGGTCCTGACCGACCTCACCCTGATCGCCGCGCTGCTGGCGCTGTTCTTCCTGGTCGTGGCCATGGTCACGATGTGGCGTAAGGCGATCATCGAGATCGAGGAGGGCACCACCGGCGTACGCAGCCGCTGGGGCGCCATCACCGGCACCCTCCCGCCGGGCCGCCACTACCTGTGGCTGCCGTGGGACCGGGTGGACGCGGTCGTCGACACCTCCACGGAGATCCCGTACTCGGCGCCGATCGTGGCCTGCCCCACGGCCGAGAACGTGCCGCTGAAGTCGATCGAGTTCTTCCTCAAGTTCCGCATCGTGGACCCCGTCGCGTTCGTCCGCACGATCGGCGCGGGCAACTTCGACCTGGTGCTCTCCAGCGCGGTGCAGGACGCGATCAGGCAGCGCAGCCGCCGCGTCAACACCGAGCGCGCGTACGACCTGCGCGGCTCCGACGTCGGCGACATGCAGGACGCCCTCAACCGCCAGCTCGGCCGGTACGGCGTGCGCATCACGGGCGCCAACATCCCCGACGTCCAGCTGCCCGACCAGTACCAGCAGCACCTGGCCACCCGCGAGAAGGTGGCCAAGGAGCTGTCGGCCTACGAGCGCGAGTGGGAGCTGACCCGCAAGCGCCGCATCGACACCCTGCTGATGGAGATCGAGCGCTCCAAGAAGACCCGTGACGCCCGCGTCGTCGAGGTCAAGGCCGCCCACAACAAGGCGCGCAAGGACGTGGCGCGCATGCTGGAGGAGCAGGAGACCGAGGCGCAGCGTGTGACATGGGAGATCGAGGCGCGCGGCCGGGCCGAGCTGACCGCCGCCGAGAACGAGGCCAAGGCGCTGCGCCGGCTGGCCGAGTCGTACCGGGACAACCGGGCCGTGCTGCAGTACGAGCTGGCCCGCAGGCGCCTCGACGTGGGCGCCAGACTGGCGGAGAACGCCCCCCAGCCGCTGGTCGTACGCACCCAGCAGGGCCAGTCGGACTCCGCGCTCTCCACCCTTCTCCTTGCCCAGTTGCTCCCCCGCATCTCGGGCACAGGCACGGCCCCAGGAAACGGCCAAGTGAACGGCCACACACCTTCCGCATAGGAGAACCCCATGGTGTTCCGCAAATTGATGGCCGCGTTCGGTGCGGGCGTCGAGGTAGACACGGTGTTGACCAACACGGGCGTGCGCCCCGGCGAAACCCTGCGCGGCGTCGTCCACTTCCGTGGCGGCAACTCCGACTACAAGGTCGAGGGCATCCACATCGACCTGACCGCGGTGGTCGAGGTCGAGTCGGGCGACAACGAGTACAAGACGACCTACAGCTTCCTGCGCCAGCAGGTCGCCGGGACGTTCCAGCTCGCCGCGGGCGCGCAGCACCAGCAGCCCTTCGAGATCCAGGTCCCCTGGGAGACGCCGATCAGCGCCATCGCCGGGCATCCGCTGCACGGCATGAAGCTGGGCGTCCAGACGGAGCTGGCGCTGGCGGGCGCGCTCGACAAGGGCGACCTCGACCCGCTGTACGTGAGCCCGCTGCCGGCCCAGGACCACGTCATCGCCGCGCTCGACCGGCTGGGCTTCCAGTTCAAGAAGGCCGACCTGGAGCGCGGCACGCTGTACGGCTCGACGATGCCGTTCTTCCAGGAGATCGAGTACTACGCGGGCGGGCAGTGGCGGCGCCACTTCAACGAGCTCGAACTGACGTTCATCGCCGGGGCGCGGCAGATGGACGTCATCCTGGAGGCCGACAAGCGGGGCGGCTTCCTGACCTCCAGCCACGACGCGTACAACCGCTTCACCGTGCGCTACGACGACCCGCCGCACGCGGCGGACGCGGCGCTGCAGCGCGGTCTGGAGCAGATGGCCCGCCACCGCGGCTGGTTCTGACTGGCTCCGTCGCCGGGGTGCGGGGACCCCGGCGGCGGAGGTCAGAGGGGGTGCGACCCTTTCTGTCGGTCGGGACGCCTACAGTGGCAACATGCGACCGGTCACAGATTTGCAGCGGAAGGTGGCGCCCTTCGAGGTCGTCACCGAGATGACTCCCTCTGGTGACCAGCCCACGGCCATCGCCGAGCTGGAGCGCCGCATCAAGGCCGGCGAGAAGGACAACGTGCTGCTGGGTGCCACCGGCACCGGCAAGACCGCCACCATCGCCTGGCTGATCGAGCGGCTGCAGCGGCCCGCGCTGGTCATGCAGCCCAACAAGACCCTCGCCGCGCAGTTCGCCAACGAGTTGCGGGAGATGCTGCCCAACAACGCGGTCGAATATTTCGTTTCTTATTACGATTATTACCAGCCTGAGGCGTACGTCCCGCAGAGCGACACGTACATCGAGAAGGACTCCTCGATCAACGACGAGGTCGAGCGGCTGCGCCACTCGGCGACCAACTCGCTGCTCACCCGCCGCGACACCATCGTGGTCGCCTCCGTGTCGTGCATCTACGGCCTGGGCACGCCGCAGGAATACGTCGACCGCATGGCCAGGCTGCGCGTCGGCATGGACGTCGACCGCGACCAGCTCCTGCGCCGCCTGGTCGACATGCAGTACACGCGCAACGACCTGGCCTTCACCCGGGGCACGTTCCGGGTCCGGGGCGACACGATCGAGATCATCCCGAAGTACGAAGAGCTGGCCGTGCGCATCGAGATGTTCGGCGACGAGATCGAGAAGCTCTCGACCATGCACCCGCTGACCGGCGAGGTCATCACGGAGGACGAGGAGCTCTACATCTTCCCCGCCTCTCACTACGTCGCGGGCGAGCAGCGCATGGCCGCCGCCGTGGCGGGCATCGAGGCGGAGCTGGCCGAGCGGCTGGAGGAGCTGGAGCGCCAGGGCAAGCTGCTGGAGGCGCAGCGGCTGCGGATGCGCACGACGTACGACATCGAGATGATGCGGCAGATCGGCACCTGCTCCGGCATCGAAAACTACTCGCGCCACATGGACGGGCGCGAGGCCGGCAGCGCGCCCAACACGCTGCTCGACTACTTCCCCGAGGACTTCCTGCTGGTCCTCGACGAGTCCCACCAGACCGTGCCGCAGATCGGCGCCATGTACGAAGGCGACGCCTCCCGCAAGCGCACCCTGGTCGAGCACGGGTTCCGGCTGCCGTCGGCGCTCGACAACCGGCCGCTGAAGTGGGAGGAGTTCCTGGAGCGCATCGGCCAGACCGTCTACCTGTCGGCCACGCCCGGACCTTACGAGCTGGGGCGGGCCAAGGGCGAGGTCGTCGAGCAGGTCATCCGCCCGACCGGCCTGGTCGACCCCGAGATCGTGGTCAAGCCGACCAAGGGGCAGATCGACGACCTGGTCCACGAGATCCGCCAGCGGGCCGAGCGCGACGAGCGCGTGCTGGTCACCACGCTGACGAAGAAGATGTCCGAAGACCTGACCGACTACCTCCTGGAGCTCGGCATCCGGGTGCGCTACCTGCACAGTGAGGTCGACACGCTGCGCCGCATCGAGCTGCTGCGGGAGCTGCGCACGGGCGAGTTCGACGTGCTCGTCGGCATCAACCTGCTGCGCGAGGGCCTCGACCTGCCCGAGGTGTCGCTGGTGGCCATCCTCGACGCCGACAAGGAGGGCTTCCTGCGCTCGGAGACGTCGCTGATCCAGACCATCGGCCGCGCCGCCCGTAACGTGTCCGGCCAGGTCCACATGTACGCCGACAAGATCACGCCGTCCATGGAACGGGCGATCGACGAGACCAACCGGCGGCGGGCCAAGCAGATGGCCTACAACGAGGCCAACGGCATCGACCCGCAGCCGCTGCGCAAGAAGATCGCCGACATCCTCGACTCCCTGCAGCGCGAGGACGCCGACACCGACCGGCTCCTGGGCGGCGGCCGCCAGCAGTCGCGCGGCAAGGCCCCGGTGCCCGGCTTCGGGGTGCGGCAGGCCGGCCAGCACGCCAAGGCCATCGCCGGCGAGATGCCGCGGGCGCAGATGGAGTCCCTGATCGAGTCGCTGACCGAGCAGATGCACCAGTCGGCGGCCGACCTGCAGTTCGAGGTGGCGGCCCGGCTGCGCGACGAGATCAAGGAGCTCAAGCGCGAGCTCCGCGACATGCGCGAGGCCGGCGTCAAGTGACACCCGCAAGGCGCCTCCCCTCCGCCCGGAGGACGAGGCGCCTTCCGACCACGTGACGTCGGGCTAGGGGAGGAAGTCCGCCAGGGTGCGAGCGAAGGCCTCGGGGTTGTCGAGCATGATGCTGCGCCCCGACTCGGGAATGCCGACCAACCGGACACCGCTCGCCCGCAAGCTGGCGGCGTCCTCGGGCGGGTCGCCCTCCGGGTGCAGGAAGGCGCGGGGGATCGGCAGGTCCTGCAGGAGCCGGCGCATGGTGGGCGTGGTGCCCGCGGCCAGGCTGACGGCCGTACGGTGGAGCCCGCGCAGGTCCGCCAGCCGCATGGCGGACCACCAGTCCGACCCCACGCGCTCGCGCACCTCCTTCCACCCGTGCGACACGAACGCCTCCTCCGTGTAACTCGCGATGCCGCCGCCACCCGGCCGCACGGGAGCCGGCGGATCGGGGTCGAGGTCGGCGTCGAGGAGCACCAGGTTGGCGATCAGCTCGGGGTGACGCGAGGCGAGCACGATCGCCACCGCGCCGCCCATGCTGTGGGCGATCATCGACGCCCCCTCCACCCCCGCTTTGCGCAACGCCTCGGCCAGGGCGTCGGCATGGGTCTCGAGCGTGTAGGCGAAGTCCCGGGGACGGTCGCTGATCCCGAATCCGAGCAGGTCGATCAGCAGGGAACGGTGCTGCGGCAGGAGGGGGTGGGCGGCGACCTCGGCGTAGTACGGGGCCGAGGTGGCACCGAGCCCGTGGACGTAGACCCGCGCCGGCTCGGCACCCGGCAGCTCTACCCAGCGGATACGAGCGCCGCTGGGGTGGACGACGGCATCGTGCATGACGGCCCTCCTCGTCGTATACCGGGGCCAATATACCTACGACCTGCACAAACGACCGGCCCTTCGACAGCCCACACCCGCCCCTTCAGCCACCGCCGCCACGCCTGCCCCCTGGCCCCAGCGTCGGCCCCGCGGCACCTCACGCCCCAACGGGCTGGTGGCGGTGCGTGATCTCGCGGTGTGGCGCCGCGGTGTGGCGCCGCCGTGCCGCGCCGCCCTGCCGCCGTCCAGCGGTGCCCAGCCGTCCAGCGGCGGGGTCCAGTCGTCCCACCGTCCAGGCGGTCTCGCGGTGCCGTCCGGTTGTGCTGCGGCGGCATGTGGGGCGGTCCCGCGGATGCCATCCGGCTGTCCTACGCCTACGTCGCACTCCACGCGACGGCGCGTCGCAGGACGTCAAGCGGCGGACGACAAGCCCGATCACAGGGACAGGCCGGCCTCTTTGCGGAGGAGCGCGGCGAGGGAGTCCGGGTCGGCGGTCGGGACGCCCTTGGCGGCGAACCAGGTGGCGACGTTGTGGGCGTCCCGGTCCAGGAACGAGGGGCCGGTCGGGTGGGCGATCACGTCCACGATCTGCGGCAGGTCGATGATCACCAGCCTGCCGTCATGGACCAGCAGGTTGTACGGCGACAGGTCCCCGTGGGCCAGCCCCTCCCTGGCCAGCGTGACCATGGCCGCCACGAGCTGCTCCCACAGCCCGTCCAGGTCGTCGGACACCTGCGCCAGCCGCGGCGCCGCGTACCCGTCCCGTGTCCCGATGAACTCCTGCAGGATCTCCGTCTCCACGATCTGCACCGGGTACGGCACGGGAACCCCGAGCTCCCACAGCCGGCACAACGCCCCGAACTCGGCGACCGCCCACTGTGCGGCGATCACCTGCTTGCCGAACGCGGTGCGGTTGGCCATGGCGCGGTTCATGCGGCTCTCGCGGGTCCTGCGGCCCTCCAGGTAGCCGGAGTCGCGGTGGAACAGCCGGTGCTCGGAGGAGCGGTAGCGCTTGGCGGCCAGCAGGCAGACCCGGTCCGTGCCGGGCACGCCCCGCGAGATCAGATGGACGTCGGCTTCCTTGCCGGTCTTGAGCACGCCGTGCTCGGTGTCGACGGCGGCCAGCTCGGTGACGAGCCAGTCGGGGTACGGCTTGGGCCCCTTCTCCGTGGGAGTGCTCTGGTCCCAGGTGGACCAGCGGTCACCCTCGGGCGGCCCGTCGTCGGTCTCGGGAGTGCTCTCCAGCCATTCGAGGTCGTCGGCGTCGAGGGCGTACTTGCCGCGGGTGCGGTGCTGCGAGTGCTTGGGCACGGTGGGATTGCTCCAGGTGTGAGGCCCACCGGCTCGTCGATCAGGTCAGCGAATGCGCGGTGGGAAGGTCTGAGGACGCGGAAAACGGCACGCGAACAGTCGTCGTCACGGTCTCACCCTCCCTTCGCGGCACGGCGCGGCGATCATGGTCAAGCCGCTGCCAAGCGATCAACTCGGGTCCCGAGTATGCCGATCCCCACACGGTCCTCGCAACCGATTAAATGACGCCCCTGCCGCCGCCCCGGCCGGACTGGCGGGCCCACGACCGCGGTCGTCGGGTTTGCGTCCGTACCGGCCGGGCTGCCCGGCGCGCACGACCGCGGTCGTCAGGCTTCCGTCCGTACCGGCCGGGCTGGCGGGTGCGCACGACCGCGGTCGTCGGGTTTGCGTCCGTACCGGCTGGGCCGGCGGGTGCGCACGACCGCGGGTGCCAGGCTTGCGTCCGCACCGCCGAGCGCGGATCCGAGATCCAACGGCAGGTCGACGCCCGGGCCCCGCCTAAGAACCGCTTGGGCCCCGCCTGGGAACCACCTGAGAACCGTCTGGGACCCTGGGCAGCTTCGGCCGGGCCTCGCGTCGCGTCGCCCGTCTGCCTCACCGCGGCACGACCGCGCGAGCCGGTCGATGCTGGATCCGCGCAGGAATCAGCGGCAGCGTCCCCAGGGGCTCCAGCTCGGCACGAGAAGGAGCCGTGCGGAGGCATGCCCGGTCAAGAGAACCGGTCTCACCGGTTGTAGAGCCTGCGTGCCCACAGGTATCCGCCCAGCGCGATGGCCGCGCTCCACAGCGCCGCCGCCGCGAAGCTGGATCCCGCCGGCTGCCCGGCCAGCAGCGCGCGCAGGGTTTCGATGACCGGGGTGAACGGCTGGTGTTCGGCGAACCAGCGCAGCGGGCCCGGCATCGACTCCGGCGGGACCACGCCACTGCCCAGGAACGGCAGCAGCATCAGCGGCATCGGCAGGTTGCTGGCCGTGGCCACGTTCTTGGTGACCATGCCCAGCGCGGCCGACAGCCAGGTGATGGCGAAGGTGAACATCGCCAGCACGCCGATCACCCCGAGCCAGTCCAGCGCAGAGGCGGCGGGGCGGAAGCCGATCAGCAGGGCCGTCAGCATCACCGCCGTGAGCGCGATGAAGTTCTGGACCAGCGCGCCGAGCACGTGCCCGGTGAGGACGGAGACGCGGGCGATGGCCATGGTCTTGAACCTGGCGACGATGCCCTCGGTCATGTCCATGGCCACCGAGATCGCTGTCCCCTGCGCGGCGCTCGCGATCGTCATGATCAAGATGCCGGGGGTGATGTAACCGGCGTAGGCGGCGCGGTCACCGCCGATCCCGGCGCCCATGATGCCGCCGAGGACGTAGACGAACAGCAGCAGGAACACCACCGGGACGCCCGCGTACGTGAGGATCAGTGTGGGGTACCGCCAGAGGTGCCTGATCTGGCGGCGCAGCATCGTCGCCGAGTCAGTGATCGCTCTCATCGTGAAGACTCCTCGGTCAGGGCGAGGAAGACGTCGTCCAGGTCGGGCGTGTGCACCGACAGTTCGGCGACGTCGATGGCCTGCGCGTCCAGCCACTCCAGGAGTTTCCGCAGCGCCCGGACGCCGGTGTCGGGAATCTGCACCGTGAGGGACTCCTCGTCGCGTGAGGTGGCTCCCACGTGGGAGGCCGCCCTGAGGTAACCGTCGGGATCGGCGAAGCGCACGACCAGATGCCCGCCGGGGACCAGCCGCTTGAGCTCGCCCGGCGTCCCCTCGGCCACCAGGCGGCCCTGGCTGAGCAGCGCGATGCGGTCGGCGAGTTCGTCGGCCTCGTCCAGGTACTGCGTGGTCAGGAAGATCGTCACGCCGTCCTGTGTGACCAGGTCTCGGACGATCTGCCACATGGTGCGGCGACTGCGCGGGTCCAGCCCGGTGGTCGGCTCGTCGAGAAAGATCAGTTCGGGAGTGCCGACGAGGGTCATGGCGAGATCGAGGCGGCGGCGCATGCCGCCGGAGTAGGCGGCCGCGGGCTTGCGCGCGGCGTCGGTGAGGTCGAAGCGCTCCAGCAGTTCGCGGACGCGCCTGCGGCCCTCGGCGCGGCCGAGGTGGAGCAGGTCGGCCATGAGGCGCAGGTTCTCCTCGCCGGTGAGGAAGCTGTCGACCGCGGAGAACTGGCCGGTGACGCCGATCGCGGCACGCACCTTGTCGGGTTCGGTGCCCAGGTCGTGCCCGGCGACCCGGATCTCGCCCGCGTCGGCCTTGATCAGGGTGGACAGGATCTGCACGGTGGTGGTCTTGCCCGCGCCGTTGGGGCCGAGCAGGGAGAAGATCGTGCCCTGCGGGATGGTGAGGTCGATGCCGTCCAGCACGCGGTGCGAGCCGTACGACTTGCGCAGTCCCTTCACCGAGATGGCGGGGACGGCGAGGGTTTCCATGGTCCGCACCGTGCTCACCCTCGGTCCCAGGTGACGGGCAGGCTGCGTACGCCGTGGATCTGCGAGGGGTCGGTGCGCACCGGCACCTCTTCCGCCGGTACGGCGAGCCGCAGCGTCGGGAACCGGGTGAGCAGCGCGGGGAAGGCCACGCGCATCTCGACGCGGGCGAGCTGCTGGCCGAGGCACTGGTGGACGCCGTGGCCGAAGGCCAGGTGGCCGGCGGCCGAACGGCCCAGGTCGAGCACGTCGGGGTCGGCGAACTTGGCCGGATCCCTGTTGGCGGCGTTGATCGCGAGGATGACCGTGTCGCCGGCCTTGAGCTGCCTGCCGCCGAGCTCGACGTCCTCCAGCACGCCGCGCATGCCGTTCCCGGCGATGGACAGGTGGCGCAGCAGCTCCTCCACGGCGCCGGCGGCCAGATCGGGGTCGTCGCGCAGGGCGGCGAGCTGCGCCGGGTTGCGCAGCAGGGCGAACGTGCCGAGCGCGAGCATGTGCGCGGTGGTGTCCAGGCCGGCGCCCAGCAGGAACGCGGCCACGCCGCCGAGCTCCTCGTCGGTCAGGTCGCTGCCCGTGGCCAGGTCGCTGAGCAGGTCGTCGGTCGGGTTCGCGCGCTTGTCGAGTGCGAGCGTCTGCAGATACTTGCCGAGGTCGATGAAGGCGGCGTACTGCGCGTCGGGATCCGGGGCGTCCGAGAGGGTCCGTGTGGAGGTCTGGAACTGCTCGCGGTCCTCGTACGGCACGCCGAGCAGCTCGCAGATCATCAGGGCCGGGATGGGCCGGGCGAAGACCTCGACGAGGTCGGCGGGCGGCCCCTGCCGCTCCATCGCGTCGAGCCGTTCACGGGTGATCTCGGTGACCCGCTCGGTGAGCAGGTTCATCCTGCGGACGGTGAACTTGCCCGTCAGCATCTTGCGGAAACGGGTGTGCTCGGGCGCGTCCATGCCGGTCAGGTCGCCGGGCGGGGCGGGCGGCAGGTAGCCCATCAGCGGGTAGTACTGGGTCTCGTAGCGGGAGCTGAAACGCGGGTCGGCGAGGATCTGGCGGACCAGCCCGTAGCCGGTGACCAGCCAGACGCCGGGGGCGCCCTCGGGCACGGCCAGCCGGGCGATCGGCTGCTCGGCACGCAGCGCGGTGACCTCGGGGGCGGGGTCGAAGGGGCAGGCGGGCGCGCGGTCGAAGGAAGGGCTGACCGGCTCGTCGCGATAGTACGTGTTCGACATGTTGTGAAAGCTACGTTGCATTCAAAAAAGCTGCAATCCGAGAAATCCGTATGCGCAGGTAGAAGTGGGCAAATTAGTGAAATGACGCTGGGCTCGAACGCAATGATTCGTTGCATTGAGTGGCGACGAACGCAACAATGGCGTCATGTCACGAGGAAGGTTGACCCAGCGGGACCGCCAGCGCATCGCGGCCGGCCTCGCCGAAGGGCGTTCCTACGCCGAGATCGCCAGGCGGCTGGACCGGCCGACCTCGACGATCAGCCGCGAGGTCGGCCGCAACGGCGGCCCCGGCGGTTACCGGCCCGAGCAGGCGCACCGGGCGACGGAACGGCGGGCGCGGCGCGGCACGCCGGCTCTCCGGTTCGCGGCCGGGCCGCCGGACGGCGAGAGGTACGAGCTGGGGGACGAGGTCATCGAGATGGCGGTCCGGATGGGGCTGCCGAAGATGATGGCGCGCGTGCTCATCGGCCTGTGGCTGAGCGAGGAGGGCAGACTCACCGCGGCCGAGCTGACGCGCAGGCTGCAGGTGAGCCCGGCTTCCGTCTCCATGGCCGTGGGCTACCTGGTCGAGCAGGGGCTGATCGGGCGTGAACGCGATCCGCGGCGGCGTCGCGACATCTACACGGTCGACGACAATTCCTGGTATCAGTCGCTCGTGACCAGCTCGCGGCACACGCTCGAGGCGGCGGCGCTGGCGAAGGCGGCGGGGGAGTCGTTCGGCCTCGACACGCCGGTGGGGCGCCGGCTCGCCAAGGGCGGGGCCTACCTGGAGCGGGTCGGCCTGGACACCCTGGAGTCGGCCCAACGCTGGCGCGACCTCCTGACCTGATCGTCCCAGCAGACGACCGGCCAGGTGGGCGGCGCGGATCTCGGCCGTCCACGCGGGGTCGGCGGGCGACGGCCGTGTGCGCCCGCGCGGCGTGGTGTGCGACGGCCGTGTGCGCCCGCGCGGCGTGGTGTGCGACGGCCGTGTGCGCCCGCGCGGCGTGGCGTGTGACGCCCGTGTCCGTCCACGCGGGCGTTGGTGTGCGATGGCCTGGCCCGTCCTGTTCTCCGACGGAGACGCCACCACCTCACCCTTGCGACGCGACGACGCGGGCGGTGGGGCGGCGGATCGGTGCCGGCCGAACAGCGTGAGCAGGCCCACCACCGGGGGACGGGACCTGATCTCCAGATGGCCGGCCGCTGGGTCGTCCCGGTCGGGGGCAGCAGGGCCAACCCGGCGGTCGAGCACGGTGAGTGACGTGGGCAGCCCGGCCGCCCCTCCGGGAACAGGGATGTCCGTTCGACCTCGGTCGACGTAGCGAAAGTCATGACGGGTCCGGTGACATTTGCCTCTGCCGTCCGGCGCGCCTTCCGGACATGGTGGGGCGGCGGAAACTGATCGGCGAAAGAAGCGGAGTGCCTGACATGGCGAAACTCGTGGCCGCCGGCTCGCTGCTGCTCGGCGCCGACTCGTACCGGATGTTCATGGGGTTCTGGCCCGCCCAGGCGGGCAACCCCGAGACGTCCACGGTGAATCAGCAGTTCGGCGGGATCTACGGGCGGATCGAGGTCGGCGTCATCTCGGACTCGCTCACGGACGAGGACATCGCGCCGTGGGCGGACCGGACGACCGTGGTCAAGCGCGCCGACGCCGAGGGGTGGGTCAAGGAGCTCAAGCAACGTACCAGCGGCGACATCGTCACCTTCGGCAGCCGGATCACGTGGAACGCCCTGCTCCGCGCCGGGCTCGTCGACGAGCTGCACCTGGTCGTCGGCGCGAAGGCGCTCGGCGAGGGGACGCCGATCTTCACCCAGCCGGTCGAGGGGCTCAGTGTCGCGGAGGTCCGCCGCCTCGACGGCTCCGGCAACGTCCTGCTGCGCTACGCCACGACCGGCTGAGCTGCTGGGACGCGGTGAGCGGCCGCAGCCTTGGCGCGGCACCGGCCCCGTGTGGGCGTGCGCGGATCCGGTTCGAGGCAGGAGGAAAGCAGAGGCCCTGCGGTGCCGAGCTTGTGGATCATTCGCAAAAACGCGATGCGGTGGATCCGGCCGGGCCTGTACGGTGCGGGCATGCGACGTTGCCCGGAATGTGACCACTGGGAACCCGCCGGCGCCCCCGACTGCGTCCGGTGCGCCGGGCTGGTCGACGAGATCGTGGAGGAGGGCTGGCGGGCGTTCCTTGAACAGGAGTTCGGCACCACCCGGCCGCCGGACGAGCGCCTCATCGCCGAGATGGTCACCGAGGAGCCCGACAAGCACCCGTGGCGCGTGGTGGACGCCGCCTACGACCGCCTGACCTGCCCCGAGTGCGGTGATCGGCTCAGCCGGGGCCCGGCCGGGTGCGCCGCCTGCGACGTGGCCAACGGTTTCCGCTACTCCGCCATCGAGATCGACCGCCCCGCGGTCCCCGCCGGCAACGAGCACGCGCTGCGGGTGAACGTGGCCGTCACGCGCCGGACGTCCGGGGTCTCGGAGTCGGAGGTGCTGCTGCGGCGGCTGTCTCTGCCCATCCTCATCGAGGGCGGGCTCCCCACCCGAGCCCAGGCCCAGGCCACCAAGGCCCTGGCCAACGGCGGTGCCACGGAGGCGGAGCTCGCGGCGTTCATATATCGGGAGTGGGCTGACCGCTAGACCGGTGGCGATTCCAAGGTGAGATCGATGTCGACGTCGAATCCGATGTAGGTCTGCAGTCGTTTGCGGTGAACGCCGGTGGGGACGTAGACCTTGACCGCCGGCTCGAGCTCGAAGGTGTGAACAACAGGCAGCCCGTCTTCCTGCTCGACTCGCCAGAAATGCCTGATGGCGGCACCCGAATATTTGATCGGCTTGGTGGTCCGATCCCTTTCCGCGGACTCGTCCGAGACCACTTCTGCCACAAGGTGTACGTCCTCCGGCTGGAAGGTCGTGGTCTGCGCGAAGATCGCCGACTTCTTGACCAAGAGGATGTCCGGCTCGGGCCGCTGCCGCAGTCCCAATGTCACCGTCATCTCCCGAATCACAGCCAGATGCTCCGGTGGCTCGAGGTTTTCGAACAGCCGGAGCGCGAGCATGTGAAAGGCGGTCTGCGGCGGCCTGAAGATGAGCGACCCATCGATCAGTTCGACGTGCCGGGGCGCGTCCGGGGGAAGATGGTCGAGCATGTCGGCGGTCCAGCCGCCGGGAGGGCCGGGATGGAACCACTCGGGAAGGACCCCGGTCATCAGTCCGCCTCCTTGACTTTTCACGTGGGGCGTTCATCTTGCCACGTGGAGTAGTCGTCAGGGGAGGTCTTTGCGTTCCTCCATCGAGCGGCGGTAGAGCTCGTCGATCTGGTCCAGCGGGTCAGGGGCGTGGCGGCGGGCCTCGATCTCCAGGTCGGTGCGGGAGCCGAGGTCGGCGATGCCGGTGGCGGTGTGCTGCACCTGGTCGCCCAGGAGGTCGGCGCGGATGCGGGCGCACATCGCCGTCAGCTTGGCCTGGTGCTCCCTGAGCCGGCCGAGGGTGGCGTGGTCGACGTACGGGGACACGCGGCGCTGCTGGGCGTACATGCCGAGCTGGCCGTCGTGGACGTCCGCCTGCGCGGAGAGGTCGGCCATGAGCCGGGGGAGGTCGCCGAGGCCCCAGCCCAGGCGCTGGGCGTGCTCGACGGCCTGGCGGGTGAGGGAGACCTCGCGGCGCAGGTCGAGGCGGAGGCGTTCGACCTCGGCGGCGTCACCCGTGCCCATGGCGTTGACGTGGGTGCTGAGCCGGGTCGTGGCCTCCTTGGCCTTGACCGCCGCCTTCTTGCCCAGCTTGACCAGGACGTAGACGCCCACACCGCCCAGCAGCAGGAAGAACGCCAGGATCACCAGTAGGACGACAAGCAGCTCGCCGATCTCCGCCACCTCCTGAGGGTCTTGATGAATTGAAGGATAGTCGGCCGGGGCGGCTTCGGCGCGGCCGAGAAACCAAGCAAGCACTTGATCAGAGCAGTGGGGCTGTGCTTCAGTTCTCGCAGAGCGGCTGGAAGGGCGGGGTGACGTGCTCGACGGCAAGGTTGTGATCATCACCGGTGGCGCCCGGGGCATGGGGGCGGCCACCGCGCGGCGCTGCGTCGCGGCCGGGGCTCAGGTCGTGATCACCGATGTGCTGGTGGAGGAGGGTACGGCCACCGCCAAGGAGCTAGGTGCCCGATTTTTCCCCCACGATGTGACAAATCAGGACCAGTGGGCCGAGGTGGTCGCCGCCACCCTGGAGGCGTACGGCAGGCTCGACGGGCTGGTGAACAACGCGGGCATCGCCCTCGCGGAGCCGATCGAGCAGCAGCCGCTGGAGGCCTTCGAGCGCGTGCTCCAGGTGAACCTGGTCGGCGTCTTCCTCGGCCTCAAATCGGTGGTCAAGGCCATGCGCGGGTCCGGCGGCGGCGCCGTCGTGAACCTCTCGTCCGTCGCGGGCCTCACCGCCCTGCCCGGCACGGGGGGCTACGGCGCGTCCAAGTGGGGCGTGCGCGGGCTGACCAAGATCGCCGCCTTGGAGTTCGGCAAGGACCGCATCCGGGTCAACTCCGTACATCCCGGAATGATCGTCACCCCGATGACGCAGCCGCTCGGGGCCGTGTCGGGGGACGGGACCTTCCCGCTGGCCGCCGCAGGGCGCTGGGGCGAGCCGGAGGAGGTGGCGGAGGCCATCGCGTTCCTGCTGTCCGACGCGGCCTCGTACGTGACGGGCGCGGAGCTGGCCGTGGACGGCGGGTGGACGGCAGGAGAGGGCGCGCTGCTGTCCCGGCTGGAGGGTGGGGGTCAATAGATGCCGTACGCGGACGTAGGCGGAAATATCAGGCTTTTCTACACGGAGGACGGCGACGGACCCCCGCTGCTGCTCGTCCACGGGTGGGGCACCGACTCCCACCAGTGGTCCTGGCACATCGACGCGCTGGCGGCCAACCACCGGGTGATCGCCGTGGACCTGCGCGGCCACGGCTACTCGTCCGTCCCCGACACCGGCAACACGCCGCGCGAGATGGCCGGCGACCTGGCCGCCCTCCTCGAAAGCCGGGGCATCCCGCAGGTGGTCGCCGTCGGGCACTCGATGGGCGGCCAGGTGGTCTCCATCCTCGCCGTCGAACACCCCGAGCTGGTACGCGGGCTCGTCGCCGTCGACCCCGGCTACGGCATGACCGACCGGGTCGCCCGGCGCTTCCCCAGGATGATCGACGGCCTGCGCGGCGAGCACCCGCACGCCGCCGCCGAGAAGATCGACGAGTGGTGCACGAACGCCGGCACCCCCGCCGTCATCAGGCGCTGGCACAAGCGCAGGCTGTACGGCATGCCGCCGCACGTGCTGGTCCAGGCGTTCGAGGCCATGTTCACGGCGCCGGACGCCATCGGGGTGCGCCCGGCCAGCGACGACTACCTGGCCCGCCGGCGCTGCCCGGTGCTGTCGATCTGGGCGGATCAGGAACGGGCGAGCTGGGAGTCGGGGCTGCTCAAGGACCCCGCGTCCAGGATCGTGTGCTGGGCGGGCGCCAGTCACCGGCTGCACGAGGAGCGCCCGGCCGAGTTCGTGGACCTCGTGGAGGAGTGGCTGCGGGCCCAGGAGTGACCCCAGCCCGCGGGCCCGGGAGCGGACCCAGGTCAGGGCTGGCCGCGGGCCGCTCTTCTGCGGGCGCGCATGCGGCGTACCTTCCTGATCAGCCACCACGCCACCACGGCCATCGCCAGCAGCGCGACGATCACCAGCACGGGAGCGAAGACGGCCACCAGGCTCATGCCGAGCGAGCCCGCGTCCTCCGCCGTGCTCACCACCGGCGCGCCCACCCCGGCCGTCCCGGCGTTGATCACCGGCCGGGCGGTGGCCTTGACCGCGTGCACGGCCAGCGCCATCACGATGCCCAGCAGCCAGCCGGCCCACGGGTGCTCGGCCATCCAGGTGGAGTGGTCCACCTCGGAGGCCGCCTGCGTGGCCGAGAAGACCACGCCGCCCGACGCCGGGCGCACCACGGTCTGGATGGTGTCGTTGACGCTGTCCACGGCGGGCACCTTGTCCAGGACGAACTCGGCCACCAGCAGGACGGCGATCACCGCGAGCACGCCCCAGTTGGACAGCCAGGAGTAGCCGTCGGGGAGTTTCACGGAGTCCGTTAAGTTGGCCAGGACGCCCACGACCAGGAGCGGGATGTAGGCGTTCAGCCCGGCGGCCGTGGACAGGCCGAGGCCGGTCAATGCGGCGAACATGTCCCTAGTCTGCCCGCGCGGCCTCGTCCATGAGGTACGCAAGAGCAGATCCGGTGAATTCGGCCACCGCCCGCTCGTACTTCTCCATGCCCCACGACCAGAAGTCGAAGTCGATGCTCTCGTTCGCGCCGTCCTGGATGGAGGCCCAGAGCGTCCAGCCGTACTTGGACATGAGGCCCAGCAGCCGGGCGCGGGCGATCTTGTGGCGCAGGCGGCGGCCGTAGTACGCGGTGACGAGCTCCTCCAGGTGGCCGAGCGGCAGGTCGGACTCGCTCCAGATGTTGCCGAGCTCGAAGCAGGGGTCGTTGTTGCCGGCGTACTCGTAGTCGATCAGCCAGAGGCGGTGCCCGTCGTCGATGATGTTGCCGGGCAGGAGGTCGTTGTTGCAGGGAACGGTGCCTTCCGCCCTTATTTGCAGACATTTCCGGATGTCCTCGACGGCGGGCATGAAGTCGAGGTAGTTCGCCGGAAGCCGGTAGCCCCGCTCCCGCACGATCCCCAGATAGTGCCGCTGGACCTCGAACATGTCGAAGTCCCGTACGAACCGCGGCCCCGCGTGCAGGCGGCGGCACGCCTGCGCCACCCGGGGCAGGTTCGCCGGGTCGCGGAGATCAGCCTCGGTGAACGTCCGCCCCGGCAGGAAGCCCACCACCAGCACCCCCAGCTCGGGCAGGTACGCGTGCACCGGCGCCCCCACCCCGGCCGCGGCGGCGGCCCGCGAGCAGGCGTGCTCGGCGTCCCTGTCGATCCCCAGCAGCGAGCTGTCGCTGGCCCACACGCGCGCCACGTACGTCCCGCCCGGGGTCGTGACCTTGTAGTTGTGGTTGGTCAGCCCTCCGGGCAGCTCCTCGACGGAGCGCGGCACGCCGGACAGCAGAGGAACGCGATCGAGCACCTCGGGCACGGCCATGCTCGATGCTAGGACGGGCGGCGCTAAACGGTCTAGACCTTTTGCCGGTCCGAAGGTTAGCCTCGCCAGCATGAGCGACTCGGCCCGCATCGTGATCATCGGTGGCGGGGTGGGCGGCGCGTCCGTCGCCTACCACCTCACCCAACTCGGCGAACGCGACGTCGTCCTATTGGAGCGGGACGAGCTCACCAGCGGCTCCACCTTCCACTCGGCGGGCCTGGTCGGCCAGCTCCGCGCCGATCCCACCCTGACCCGCATGAACCAGTACTCCGTCGAGCTCTACCGCACCCTCGACGCCGGATGGACGGAGTGCGGCGGCATCAAGCTGGCCTCCACGCCCGAGCGCATGGCGGAGATCCGCCGGCAGATCGGCTGGGCGCGGACGTTCGGGCTGCCGCTGGAGGAGATCTCGGTGGCCGAGGCCGTCGAGCTGTTCCCCCTCATGGACCCCGAGGGCGTCGTGGGCGCCGCGTACCTGCCCACGGACGGGCAGATCGACCCCTCGCAGCTCTGCTACGCCCTGGCCCAGCGGGCGCGCGAGGGCGGGGCGGTGATCCGTACCCACACCAGGGTGCTCGGCATCACGACGGCGAACGGCCGCGTCACCGGCGTGCGCACCGACCAGGGGGACATCGACTGCGAGATCGTGGTCAACTGCGGCGGCATGTTCGCGGCCGAGATCGGCCGCATGGCCGGGGTGCGGATCCCGATCGTGCCGATGTCGCACCAGTACGTGGTCACCGACGCCTGCCACGACCACACGGGGCTGCCCACGCTGCGCGACCCCGACCTGCTCGTCTACTACCGGCAGGAGGTGCAGGGGCTGGTCATGGGCGGGTACGAGCGCACCTGCGCGCCCTGGACGGCCGGCCCGAACTCCTTCGACGCCGTCCCCGCGGACTTCAACGGCCGCCTCCTGTCCGAAGATTGGCCGAGATTTGAGGAAATTTCGGATAATTCTCGGATTCGTGTGCCTGCGATGGCCGACGTCGGCATCCGCAAGCTGATCAACGGCCCCGAGGCGTTCACCCCCGACAACGAGTTCTGCCTGGGGGAGACGGAGGTCGGCGGGTTCTTCGTGGCGGCCGGGTTCTGCGCGCACGGCATCGCGGGCGCGGGCGGCATCGGCAAGGTGATGGCCGAGTGGATCGTCGAGGGCGAGCCCAGCATGGACCTCTGGCACATGGACATCCGCCGCTTCGGCCGCCAGTACCGCTCGCCGTCGTACACGATCAAGCGGGCCGTCGAGAACTACGAGACCTACTACGACATCCGCTACCCCGGCCACGAGCGCTCGGCGGGGCGGCCCCTGCGGCTCTCGCCCGCGTACGGCTGGCACGCCGCCCACGGCGCCGTCTTCGGCGAGAAGTCCGGCTGGGAACGGGTCAACTACTACGACTCGAACGCGACGGACGAGGGGGAGCGGCCCGGCGGGTGGGCCGGGCGGCTCTGGTCGCCCGCGATCGGCGCCGAGCACCGGGCCACGCGCACCACGGCGGGCCTGTTCGACGAGAGCTCGTTCGCGAAGATCGAGGTCTCCGGCCCGGACGCGGCGGACCTGCTGGAGTGGGTGTGCGACAACCGGGTCGCCCGCGAGGTCGGCGCCGTCACCTACACCCAGGCGCTCAACCGGCGCGGCGGCATCGAGTGCGACTTCACCGTGACCAGGCGGGGCGAGCAGGAGTTCCTGATCGTCACCGGCACGGCGTTCGGCTCGCACGACCTGGGCTGGCTGCGCAAGCAGGCCGCGCGCACCGGCGCGACGGCCCGGATCGCCGACGTCACCGGCCAGTACGCGTGCTTCGCCCTGTGGGGCCCGCGCGCCCCCGAGATCATCGCCGGGCTCACGCCCGACCCTATGGACTTCCCGTTCATGTCGTCGCGGGAGATCACCGTGGGGGACGTGCCGGTGCTGGCGCTGCGGGTCACGTTCGTGGGGGAGCCGGGCTGGGAGCTGTACTGCTCCACCGAGTACGGGCTGGGACTGTGGCAGGAGCTGTGGCGGGCGGGGGAGCCGTACGGGCTCGTGGCCGGCGGCTACCGGGCCATCGACAGCCTGCGGCTGGAGAAGGGCTACCGGGTGTGGGGCGCGGACATCGGACCCGAGACGACGCCGTACGAGGCGGGGTTGGGGTTCTGCGTCAAGACGGACAAGGACTTCCTCGGCAAGGACGCCCTGGACCCGGCGCCCGAGCGGCGGCTGCGGTGCGTGACGCTGCGCGACCCGAGGGCCGTCGCGCTCGGCAACGAGCCCGTACGGCTGGACGGGCAGGTCGTGGCCCGGGTCACCTCGGGCGGGTACGGCTACACCGCGAAGGAGTCGATCGCCTACGCCTACCTGCCGGTCGGCCCCGGGGCCCAGGTGGAGATCGAGGTCGAGGGCGCCTGGGTGCCGGGCGTCGTCGTCAAGACCCCTCTGGTTCCGTGACGCCGCTGCGTACCGAGATCCGGACCCGGTCGGGGCGGAACAGGTCCCGCGCGAACTCCACCGGCGTGCCGTCACCCGCGTAGGCGGTGCGCTCGATGAGCATGAGCGGCGCGCCGGGGGCGATGCCCAGCTCGGCGGCCTCCGCCGGACGGGCGATCACCGGGGCCAGGTGCTCGACCGCCGTACGCGGTTCCAGGTCGTAGCGGGCGGCCAGCAGGGCGTAGAGGGAGCCGGTGAGGTCCTGGTCGAGGAAGCCCGGCAGGGGCGGGAACCAGGAGCGCTCCAACGCCACCGGCGACAGCCCGGCCGAGCGCACCCTGGCCACCTCGTGCGCCGGCGAGCCCTCCGCCACCTGCAGCGCCGCGGCCACCGCCCGCGGGGCGGGCACGGTCGCCGCCGTCAGGACCCGCGCCTCGGCCCGCAGGTGGGCCCGCCGCATCTGCTCGGTGAACCCGGCCAGCCCGGTCAGGTCGCACTCGATGCGCGGCTCGGCCACGAACGCGCCGCCCGACCTGCCGGGCACCCTGATCAGCACGCCGTCGCGCTCCAGCGTGGCCAGCGCCTGCCTGAGCGTCATCCTGCTCACGCCCAGCCGCCCGGCCAGCTCCCGCTCGCCGGGCAGCCGGTCGCCCGGCTCCATCTCGCCGCTGGAGATCGACTCGAGCAGCCACCGCTCGATCTGCACGTGCGCGGGGACTCCCGTGCCACGCTCCAGCTCCGGCGGTGTCCCGACCACACGCGCATCTTGGCATGGGTTTCGACGTGAATGCCAAATGTGAGCCACTTGCCCGGGGTCCCGTGGGGCGGGGCGGCTCGCCGGGCGGGCGGCGCCTGCCCCTCGTCCCCAAGGGACCTCAGCGGACGTCGGTGGCGCGGTCGGTTGCGGTGGGACGTGCCTGGCGGTCGGGGGTGGGTCAGCCCTTGATGGCGCCCTGGGTGATGCCGTTGACGAAGCTGCGCTGGAAGATGAGGTACACGACCACGATCGGCGCGATGACGATCAAGCAGGCCGCCGCCAGCAACGGGATGTCCGTCGTGTACTGGCCGACGAACAACCCCAGCCCGCTCGGCGCCGTGCGCCGGTCCGGGTCCTGCATCATGACCAGCACCAGCATGAACTGGTTCCACGACCACATGAAGTAGAGAACCGACAGCGTGGTGACCGCGGGCCACGAGATGGGCAGCAGCACCCGCGCCAGCACCACGAAATCCCGGGCGCCGTCGATGCGCGCCGCCTCGACGAGTTCCTCGGGCACGTTCGAGAAGTGCGTCTGCATCCAGTACACCCCGAACGGCATGAACAGCGCCGCCTCGGCCAGGATGACGCCGACGTAGGAGTTGGTGAGGCCGACCTCGCGCAGGTTGAAGTAGAGCGCCACCACGATGACCTCGATCGGCAGCGTGAGCCCCATCACGAACCCGAACGACAACGTCCGGTGCCCCCACACCTTGAGGATCGCCAGCCCGAACCCGGCGAGCGTGGCCATCGCCACCGCGAGCGGCACCACGAAGAGCGCGATCAGCACGCTCGAACGCATGAGGTTGGTGAAGTTGCCCCGCTCCCAGGCGAGCGCGAAGGTCTCCCACGACCACCTGTCCGGGATGCTCAGCCCGTCGAGCTGCGCGCCCGAGGGGTGCAGGGCGGCCAGGACGATGCCGGCGAAGGGCACCAGCACCATCACCGCCAGCAGGACGAGCACTCCGTACCGGACACTGACACCGCCGAGCGTTCTCAACTCTGATCATCCCTGGTGAAGTATCGGACGGCGCTCACGACGGCGACCACGATCACGGTCAGCACGACCGCGAGCGCGCTGGCGCCGCCGATGTCGCCCTCGTTGAAGGCCAGCCGGTAGACGAGCAGGCCGGGCACGTTGGTCTGGCCCGCCGGGCCGCCGTTCGTGGTGACGAAGACGAGGTCGAAGCTGGCCAGCGCGGCGATCGTGGTGATGACGCCGGCGACCGTGATCTCCCTGCGCACCCCGGGCACGGTGACGTGCCGGAACTGCCGCAACGCCCCCGCGCCGTCGAGCCTGGCCGCCTCGTACAGGGACGGGTCGATCTTCTGCGCGCCGGCCAGGAAGAGCATCATGCACAGCCCGCTCATCACCCATGTCCCGATGAGGCCGAGCGCGATCAGCGCCAGGCCGTAGTCGCCCAGCCAGGCGCGGGTGATCGACCCCAGCCCCACCAGCTCGAGGAACTGGTTGACCACGCCGGACTCGCCGTAGAGCCAGCGCCAGGTGATGCCGACGGCGACGAGTGGCAGCACCTGGGGGAGGAAGAAGACGATCCGGAAGAACGTCATGCCCCGGCGCACCTTGCCCATCAGGAGCGCCGTCATGAGCAGCCCGACCCCGATGGGGATGACCGAGAAGAAGACGATCAGCGCGAGGCTGTGCAGGATGGCCTCATACAGCGCTGAATCACGAAAAATCTTGATGTAGTTGGAGAAACCTGCCCAGACCGGCGGGAGGATGCCGTCCCAGGTCAGGAACGACAGGCGGAGCGTGTTCAGCGCCGGCCAGATGGCGAAGCCCAGGTAGACCGCGAGCGCGGGCAGCACGTACAGCCAGCCCCGCGCCCGCCGCCTCCTCCCGTGCGCGGGCACGGGGGCAGCCCGCCCCCCGTCGCGGGCCGGAGCGGCCCGCGGCGGGGAGACGGCCGGGCTCAGCTCACGAGCCATGATGGGCGTCCCACGACTCCTGCAGGGACTTCAGGAAGGCGTCGGGGGCCATCTTGTCGCTGATCAGGCCCTGGATGCCGGGAGTCAGCTTGTCGATCATGCCGGGGGAGGCGAAGTCGGGGAACGGGACGATCCCGTTGCCCTGCGCCACCGGCGCGAAGACGCCCGCGATGTCGCCGCGCAGCCCCGTGGCGCCCAGCTCGGCCTTGGTGTCGACCGGCATGAACCCGCCGTCGAACTCGATCTTCGCCGCCTCCGGCGAGCTGAGGTAGTCGAGGAACGCCGCGGCGACGTTCGGGTTCTTCGACTTCGACGAGATGGCGTACGCGACGCTGGCGCCCGAGGCGACCTTCGCGGGCTCGCCCGACGGCGTGGGCATGAGGAAGAAGCCCACGTCGTCCTTCATCTCGGTCTCCAGGGTGGAGGCCGCCCAGTTGCCAGTGATCAGGAACGCGCTGCCGCCCTTGGCGAAGCTCGCCAGCGCGTCGGCGTCGGCCGTGGCGCTCGCCCCGGCGGAGACGTATCCCTTCTTCGCCCAGTCGGTCAGCGTCTGGGTGGCCTTCAACGCCGCCGGATTCTCGATCGTCGCGCCCGGCTTGCCGTACACCCACGAGCGGTAGTCGTCGACGTCGCCGGTCACGTTGAGCAGCGCGTTCCACAGGTGGAACCCGCCGACCTGGAGCGCGCCGTTGCTCAGCGGGGTCTGACCGGCGTCCTTGGCCTTCTGCATCGCGGCCTCGAAGTCGGCCAGCGTCTTCGGCGCCTCCTTCACGATCTTCTTGTTGTAGAAGACGCCGAGCACCGAGAGCCCGCCGGGCACGGCGTACAGGCTGCCGGTCCCGAACTGCTTGGCCGACCTGTCGGAGCTGAGGACCTCGAGGCTGGCCGGCGGGAACTTGGTGGTCCAGCCGTACGCCTTGGACCACGGGCTCAGGTCGAGGATGAGACCGGCCGGGACCAGGGAGTTCATCGCGCCGGGGTTGTACTGGGCGATGTCCGGCGCCGAGTCGGACGACATCGCCAGTTTGATGGACTTGATGTAGTCGTTGAACGGCGTCATCTGGGGCTTGACGGTGACGTTGGGGTGCTTCTTGGTGAAGCCGTCGATGAGCGCCTTGGTGGGCGGGTCGTTGGTGTAGGCCAGGGTCAGCGTCACCGGGTCGTTCGGAACGGTGGTCGATACGTTGACCTTGGTCGCCGTACTTCCCCCCGAACTGCTGGCGCCCGCGCAGGCCGTCAGCGCGAACGCCGTCGTGACGCTGAGCGCCGCGACCGCCGCGCGCCGGGCTGGTCTCCTCATGCGTGTGACCTTTCTCCTCAATCGGGTGGGTTCCTCAACGGCCCTCATGGCGACCGGTTCTCATCCGGCGGAGCCTGGTCTCACCAGGCCGAATCTGGTCCGTTCGATCTCGTCCAGCGAGTGCAGCAGCGCCCCGTGGACGACGGCGTCCTCCTGGAGCGTCGAGACCTCCAGCGCCGGCTGGTCCAGCGGCTCGCCGGAGAGGTGCCGCCGCAGCGCCGCGAGCAGCGTCTCGCCGCACCTGGCCAGGGGCCCGCCGATGACGACGAGCCGCGGGTTGAGGATCGCCCGGATCACGGTGATCCCCTTGGCGAAG
Organism: Nonomuraea jabiensis; assembly: GCF_014204795.1. Taxonomy (GTDB): domain Bacteria; phylum Actinomycetota; class Actinomycetes; order Streptosporangiales; family Streptosporangiaceae; genus Nonomuraea; species Nonomuraea jabiensis. Next base: position 7,201,087 of record NZ_JACHMB010000001.1, read on the forward strand.
CGGCGGGCCACCACGTCGATCGCCGCCAGCGCCGCCGGCTCGCCGTCGACGACGGCGTCCAGCACGGCCTCGAGCGCGTGCTCTCCCGCGGCCTCGATCCGGGCCAGGAGCGCGCCGTCGGCGGCGCGTCCGGCCGCGGCCGTGGCCTGGCGCACGATCTCCGCGCCGCCGACCCGATCCTCGAACGGGCCCAGGCCCTGCGGGCGGGGTGCGGAGGGGCCGTCGGTGAACAGGTCGAGGAAGCCGACGTCGCCGGCGTCGTTGGAGGCGCCGCGGTAGAGCTCGCCGTTCAGCACGATACCGGCGCCGACCCGTTCGCCCCAGTGGATCATCACCAGGGAGTCCTCGCGCCGCTCCGCGTCCCGCCACCGCTCGCCCTGCGTGGCCAGCTTGACGTCGTTGTCCAGGTAGACGGGGCAGCCGAGCGCCTCCGCCAGCCGGCGCACGAGCAGGTCGCCGGCCAGGCCGGGCATGCTCGGGATGAGCTTGATGACCCCGGCCGCCGGATCGACGATGCCGGGGGTGCCCACCGAGGCGAACCAGAGGTCGCCGGTCGTGACGCCGGTCGCCCGCAGCGTCCGCTCCACCGTGGACAGGAGCGTCTCCACCACCTGCTCGCCGCCGGCATCGGCGCCGAGCTGCTCCGCGCCGGAGGCCGTGACCGTGCCGGCCAGGTCCGCCAGCGCCACGCGCACGTCCTGCGGGCTGATCGACAGGCCCAGCACGTGGCCGGCCTCGGCCCGGAACCGTACGAGCTGCGCCGGCCGCCCCGCCCGGGTGGAGTCGCGATCAAGGGGACCGAACTCGACGAGCCCTTCGGCGACCAGCGCGTTGAGCGAGCGGGTGACCGCCTGGCGGGAGAGCCCCACGGCCTTCGCCAGCGCGGACACGCTCATGCTGGTCTCCCCATGCGGCGCTGCCCGCAACTTCCGCAGGACGGCGGCGGCGTTGACCTCGCGCATGAACTGCGTGCCGGCGGCGACGACCTGCTCCATGCTCTGTCTCCCTGCGATCGGTTGCCGGTACGCTAGCATTAATTATGGACCGTACGGAACTAATTCGTCGAGGGGTGTGAGCTGCAGTGTTGTCCGGTGAGGGCCCGCCCTGGGCGGAAACCGTCCGCGGCCTGGCCCGCCGCGTGCTGGGTCCCGTGGCCGAGTCCGTACGGTTCGCCGCCCGCGACGGCGACGGGCGCGAGTACGCCTACGAGGCGGCGGGCGGCGTGCTCGCCATCTCCGCGACGGACGGGGTCAGCGCCTCGGTCGCGCTCCACCACTATCTGCGGGAACGCTGCGGCACGTCCGTGGGCTGGGACACGGTGCTCCCGCTGGCGCTGACGTCCCTGCCCGACGCCCCGCCGCGACAGGGCGCGGCGCGGGTCCGGGAGGGCTACTACTTCAACTTCTGCACCTTCAGCTACACGATGCCCTACTGGGACTGGGCCGACTGGGAACGCGAGATCGACTGGATGGCCCTGCACGGCATCACCATGCCGCTGGCCGTCACCGGTCACGAGGCCGCGCTGCACGCCGCCTATACCGCGATCGGTCTCGACGACCGGCGGATCCGCAGCTTCCTGGGCGGGCCGGGCTATCTGCCGTTCCAGTTCATGGGCTGCCTGGACGGCTTCGCCGGCCCGCTCTCCTCGTCCTGGATCGAGAGCCATCGCGAGCTCGGCGCGCGCATCCTCGACCGCGAGCGGGCCTTCGGCATGACGCCCGTGCTCCCGGCCTTCACGGGACACGTCCCGTCCGAGCTCGCGTCCACGGGGCGGGCCGGTCGCCGCCTCTGGCAGGGGTTCGAGACCTGGGTGCTCGACCCGGCCGACCCGCTGTACGAGCCGATCGGCGCCGAGATCGCCCGCGCCCAGATCAAGCTCTTCGGCACCGATCACCTGTACGCCGCCGACCCGTTCATCGAGATGATCCCCATCGACGCCGACCCGGCCTTCCCCGGGGCCGTGGCGGCGGCGACGCTGGCCGGACTCCAGGCCGCCGACCCGGACGCGGTCTGGCTCATGCAGGCCTGGCCGTTCTCCTACCAGCGGGAGTTCTGGAGCGAGGACCGCGTCAACGCCTTCCTCGACGCGATCCCCGACGGCCGGATGATCGTCGCGGACCTGTGGGCGGAGCACGACCCGCTGTGGGGCCGCTTCCAGGAGTTCTCCGGGAAGCCGTGGCTCTGGTGCGCCCTGCTGAACTTCGGCGGCCGCACCGATCCGGGCGCCGACCTGCGTGGCGTGCCCGCCGGGATCGACGCGGCGCTGGCGGCGCCGAGCCCGCCCGCCGGCCTCGGCCTGTCCATGGAGGCCACCCGCAACAACCCGGTCTTCTTCGAGCTCGTCGCCGACCAGATCTGGAACGAGGTCCCCGACCTCGACGCCTGGCTCGACGCCTTCGTGACCCAGCGCTACGGCGCCCGGTGGACGGCCGAGCTGCGGGCGGCCTGGCGCGGGCTCCTGGAGACCGTTTACGACCCCCGGGGCCTGCCGATCCTCCCCCAGGCGTTCGAGGGCGTCATCACCGCGGCGCCCTCGTACGAGCGCGGCCCGGCCGAGCTGCGCGCCGACGTTGCCGGTCTCCTGTGGTACCGGCCGCAGGCCCTCGCCACGGCCTGGGAGCAGCTGATCGAGGTGGCCGAGCGCGACCCCGGCCTGGCCGCGGGACCGCTCGGGCACGACCTCGTGGAGACCGGCATCGCGTACCTGGCCAGGGTCGCCGACCGCCTCTGCCTCGACGTCCTGGACTCGGCGGGCAACCCGGAGCGGGTCGACCGGTTCCTGCGGGTCTTCGAGGACCTCGACCGGATGCTGGCCTGCCGCCCCGAATACACCTTCCGGCACTGGGAGGCCAAGGCCGTGTCGTGGGCCGGCGACCCGGACGAGCGCGCGGTCCTGCGCGACAACGCCCGCCGCATCATCACCGTGTGGGGGACCTCGGACAGCCCGCTGCTGGACGACTACGCGGGCCGGCACTGGGCGGGACTGGTCGGCGGTTACTACCGCGACCGCTGGGAGCTGTGGGCGCGGGGTCTGGCACGCGCGCTCGCCGGCGACCCCGGCGCGGAGGCCGAGCTGCGGGAACGGCTGCGCGAACGCGCCGAACTCTTCCTGCGGGAAGGCCCGGACCCCGCGGCGCCGGAGCCGGGCGATCTGGCCGCGGAGTCACGCCGGCTGCTCACCGCCTACGCCGGCTCGCTCGCCCAGCCGTACGAACACGATCGATGAGGAGCACGATGCCCCAGGTGGCACCACCGACCGAGAGCCGCAACCCGCGCACCGCCGACATCGACACGCTGGAGTCGGCGGACGTCCTGCGGCTGCTGCTGGACGAGGACGCCACGGCGGTCGCGGCCGCCCGCGCCGCGACCGCGTCGCTCGCCCGGGCCGTGGACGAGACGCATCTCCGGCTGGGCCGGGGCGGCGGCGTGCACTACTTCGGCGCGGGCGCGTCGGGGCGGCTGGCGGTGCTGGACGCCACCGAGATCACGCCGACGTTCGGGGTGGCGCGTGGCCTGTTCACGGCGCACTTCGCGGGCGGGCCGGGCGCGCTCACCGACTCGTCCGTGGACCGGGAGGACGCCGGGGAGCTCGGAGCCGCCGACGCCGGGGCGCTCGGCGAGGACGACGTGGCCATCGGGATCACGGCGTCCGGGGGCACCCCGTACGTGGCCGGGGCGCTGCGCGCGGCCAGGGCGGCGGGCGCGCTCACCGTGCTGATCACCTGCAACCCGGCCGCGCCGCTGCGCGACCTGGCCGAGATCCTCGTCGTCGCGGACACCGGGCCCGAGGCGCTCACCGGCTCCACCCGGCTCAAGGCGGGCACGGCGACCAAGGTGCTGCTGAACGCGTTCTCGACGGCACTCATGATCAAAGCGGGGCGTACGTACTCGAACCTCATGGTCGGGCTGGTCGCCACCAACGCCAAGCTGGAGCGGCGGGCGGTGAACCTGCTCGTGGAGGCGACCGGGGAGGACGCCGCGGCCTGCGGCGCCGCGCTGGCGGAGGCGGACGGGCGGATCCCGGAGGCGCTCGTACGGCTGCTCACGGGCTGCACGCCCGGCCAGGCGCGGGCCGCGCTCGCCGCCCATCCGGGCGTCCGCGCGGCCGTGGCCGCGCTGGGCGGGCACGCCGGATGAGCGGCTTCGCGGGCGTGGACGTCGGCGGCGGAGGCATCAGGACCCGGATCGAGAGCGGCGGGGAGATCGCGTACGGCGAGGACCCGGCGCCCGTGCCCCGCGCCGAGGGCCGGGTGGACCTCGACCGGCTCGCCACCCGGATCGCGTCGCTCATCGGGGACGCAGGACGGGCCCCCGTGCGGCTGGACGGGATGGCCGTCGGCGTGACCGGGCTGCCGGGGCTGGTCAGGGAGCCGGAGGCGTTGTGGCGGGCGCTGGGGGAGCGGTTCGGGCTCGGCACGCTCGTGGTCGCCGGCGACATGGTGACCACGCACGTCGGCGCGCTCGGGTTCCGGCCCGGAGTGGTGGTCGCCGCCGGGACCGGCGTCATCACGCTCGGCACCGACCTCGACCGCGTCTGGAACCAGTCCGACGGATGGGGCCACCTCCTCGGCGACCACGGCGGGGGCGCCTGGATCGGCGGCCAGGGCCTCCAGGCCGCCCTGCGCGCCCACGACGGCCGGGCCGGCGGCTCGCCCGCCCTCCTCGAACACCTGACGGCCCGCTTCGGCCACCCCCTGGACCTGGTGGCGCTCGTCTACGAGTCGGCCTCGCCGGCGCACCACCTGGCGTCGTTCGCGCCGTCGGTGGCCGACGCGGCCCGCGCGGGAGACCCGGTGGCGCGCGGGATCTGGACCGAGGCGGGGCGGCAGCTCGGCCAGACCGCCGTCGCCGCCGCGCCGGGGCTCGACCCGGTCTTCTCCTGGGGCGGGCGGGTCTTCGACGCCGCGGACCTGCTGATGGAGCCGTTCCAGGACACCGTGCGCGACCTGCTGCCGGGAGCCCGGTTCACGCCGCCCGCCGGCACCTCGGCCGACGGCGCGCTCGCGCTGGCCAGGGCCGCGGCGGCCGGCGAGGTCCGGCCGCGGCACCCGTACCTGTACGTCTACGCGGCTAGTGGGAGCCGGTCAGCAGCCGCAGCCGCGCCACCGCCTCCCCGAACTCGCTGATCATGTCGTAGACCACCTCGCGGGCCGGTCTGACCTGGTCGAGCTGGCCCACGACCTGCCCGACGAAGTAGTTGACCAGCTCCACCGCCCCCGGCTCGCCCTTCTCCGCCGCCGCCCCGATGCGGGCCATCGCGCCCTCGGCCACCAGCAGCTGCAGCGGCATCCCGAGCGGCCCGGGGCTCTCCTGGCCGGAGTCCCACTCCTCCGTCCAGGCCGACCTGAGCTGGCGGGCCGGCTTGCCCGTACGGGACCTGGACCTGACCGTGTCCAGCGACGAGGCGGCCAGGAACTTGCGCTTGACCGCGGGCGACGTCTCCGCCTCCTCCGTGGTCAGCCAGACCGAGCCGCACCACACGCCCTCCGCCCCGAGCGCCATGGCCGCCGCCATCTGCCGCCCCGACGCGATCCCGCCCGCCGCCAGCACGGGGACCGGGGCGACCGCGTCCACGACCTGCGGGACCAGCACCATCGTGGAGATGTCGCCGGTGTGCCCGCCCGCCTCGGTGCCCTGCGCCACGATGAGGTCGGCGCCCGCGGCCACCTGCCTGCGGGCGTGCTCGACCGTGCCGACCAGCGCGGCCACCGGCACCCCCGCCTCCCTGGCGCGGGCGACCATCTCGGGCGGAGGCGGCCCCAGGGCGCTGGCGATGAGCCCGATCGGGTGCTTGAGCGCCACGTCGATCAGCCCCGTCGCCCCGGCCGCCGTCACCCGCCTGCCGAACTCGTCCGCCGCCGCCGTCAGCGGCTGCATGGGGGCGCTCACGCCGTACTTGGACAGCAGGTGGGTGACGAAGTCGCGGTGCCGGTCGGGGACGAAGTCCATGAGGTGCGCCTGCCGGTCGAGCGCCGAGGCGTCGACCTTGCCGGGCACGAGCACGTCCACGCCGTACGGCCGGCCACCCACCTGCCCGTCGATCCAGGTCAGCTCGGTGTCGAGCTGCTCCGGCGAGTACGCGATCGCACCCAGGACCCCGAAACCGCCCGCGTTCGTGACGGCGGCCACGACGTCGCGGCAGTGGCTGAAGGCGAACAACGGGAACTCGATGCCCAGGCGCTCACAGATGGGAGTCCGCATGATCCGACGCTAACCGGCAGAAGCTTGTTCGGTCCATCCCCCGGGGCGGGCCCTGTGTGCCAGGAGGGCGCCGGGGGCGTGCCAGCCTAACTCCGAGGTGTAGCCGCGGACCAGCTTGGCCGGCACGCCGGCGACCACGCTGTGGTCGGGGAACTCGCCGCGGACCACCGCCCCGCCCGCCACCACGCACTGGCGGCCCAGCCTCGTGCCCGGCAGGATGATCGCGCCCGCCCCGATCCACGAGCCGGAGCCGATCGATACCGGGCTGTTACGCGGCCACTGCCGGCCGATCGGCACGTCCGGGTCGTCGTAGACGTGGTTCTGGTCGGTGATGTAGACGTACGGGCCGGTGAAGACGTCGTCGCCGACGTCGATCGACTGGTGGGCCACGACGTGCGAGCCGCGGCCGATCGAGCAGCCGCCGCCGATGCGCAGGATCGAATCCGGCCCCAGGTCGAGCCCCGGGCCCATGCCGCAGGACAGGGAGACGCGCTCGCCGATCAGCGTGTGGTCGCCGATCTCGATGTACCGCTCGCCGAAGATCGCGCCCGGGGGGAAGGCGATGCTGACCCCGTCGCCGATCCGGCCGAATCGGTAGCCGGCCGGGGCGGCGGGGGTGATCGCGCCCGCGCGCCGGATCGCCCCGTAGGCTCGGTGAATCAGCGCGCCGACCGCCCGCCGTACCAATGACATAGGGACCAAAGTTACCGCTAGGTCAAGCCGTTCGGGCATGTCGGGGGCGTTGTTTGATATCCTGAGAGCCCGTGGACACTTCGACCACACCTCGAGCCACGGGAGCCCCTTTGCGCAGCGCATCGCAAACCAAGCATCTGTTCGTCACCGGCGGTGTCGCCTCCAGCCTAGGCAAGGGGCTCACGGCATCCAGTCTCGGCCGCCTGCTCAAGGCACGCGGTCTCAGGGTCACCATGCAGAAGCTCGACCCGTACCTCAATGTCGACCCCGGGACCATGAACCCGTTCCAGCACGGCGAGGTGTTCGTCACCGACGACGGTGCCGAGACCGACCTGGACGTGGGCCACTACGAGCGCTTCCTCGACACCGACCTGCACGGCTCGGCCAACGTGACGACCGGCCAGGTCTACTCCAACGTCATCGCCAAGGAGCGGCGCGGCGAATACCTGGGCGACACCGTCCAGGTCATCCCGCACATCACCAACGAGATCAAGGACCGCATCAGGGGCATGGCCGCTCCCGAGGTGGACGTGGTCATCACCGAGGTGGGAGGCACGGTCGGCGACATCGAGTCGCTGCCGTTCCTGGAGGCCGTCCGCCAGATCAGGCACGAGGTCGGGCGCGACAACGTGTTCTTCCTGCACGTGTCGCTGCTGCCGTACATCGGGCCCTCGGGCGAGCTCAAGACCAAGCCGACCCAGCACAGCGTGGCGGCGCTGCGCAGCATCGGCATCCAGCCGGACGCGATCGTGCTGCGCTCCGACCGGCCCGTGCAGACGGCGATCAAGCGCAAGATCAGCCTGATGTGCGACGTGGACGAGGACGCCGTCGTCTCCGCCGTGGACGCGGCCTCGATCTACGACATCCCCAAGGTGCTCCACTCCGAGGGGCTCGACGCGTACGTGGTGCGCCGGCTCGGCCTGCCGTTCCGCGACGTCGACTGGAAGGAGTGGGAGGAGCTCCTGCGCCGGGTGCACCGGCCGGCCAAGGAGGTCACGATCGCCCTGGTCGGCAAGTACATCGACCTGCCGGACGCGTACCTGTCGGTCACCGAGGCGCTGCGGGCCGGCGGGTTCGCCAACGACGCCCGCGTCAACATCCGGTGGGTCAAGAGCGACGACTGCGAGACCCCCGAGGGCGCCGAGCGCGAGCTCGACGGCGTCGACGGCGTGCTGATCCCCGGCGGGTTCGGCGTGCGCGGCATCGAGGGCAAGATCGGCGCGATCCGCCACGCCCGCGAGGGCAAGATCCCGCTGCTCGGCATCTGCCTCGGCATGCAGGGCATGGTCATCGAGGCCGCCCGCAACATGGCCGGCATCGAGGACGCCAACTCCGCCGAGTTCGACCCCGACACCAAGCACCCGGTCATCTCCACCATGGCCGACCAGGAGGACGTCGTCGCCGGCGAGCGCGACATGGGCGGCACCATGCGGCTCGGCAGCTACACCGCCAAGCTCGGCGAGGGCACCCTGGCCAGGCAGCTCTACAGCGGCAAGGCCAAGGCCGACGAGCGCCACCGCCACCGCTACGAGGTCAACAACACCTACCGCGAGCAGCTCGAGAAGGTCGGCCTGGTCTTCTCCGGCCTGTCGCCCGACGGCCGCCTGGTCGAGTACACCGAGCTGCCCACCGACATCCACCCGTTCTTCATCGGCACCCAGGCCCACCCCGAGTTCCGCTCGCGCCCCACGCGGGCCAACCCCATGTTCAAGGGCCTCATCACCGCGGCCCTGACGTACGCCGACGCGCGGGTCTCGACGAAGGTGACCCAGTGAAGATCGAAGACACGCCCGAGGCGTGGGACGTCGTCGATTCCAAGGAACGCTTCCGCGGCCACGTCATCACGGTGGTCACGGACTCGGTGAAGATGCCCCGCGACGAGGTCGCCGACCGCGACATCGTGGTGCACCCCGGCTCGGTCGCCGTGCTCGCGCTCGACGAGCAGGAGCGGGTCCTGATGATCAGGCAGTACCGCCATCCCGCGCGCATGCTGATGTGGGAGCTGCCCGCCGGGATCCGCGACGTCGAAGGCGAATCGCTCGTCGAGGGGGCGGCGCGCGAGCTCGCCGAGGAGGCCGGCTACCGGGCCGACACCTGGCACACCCTCGTCGACCTGCGCTCCTCCCCGGGCATGACCGGCGAGCGGATCCGGGTCTTCCTCGCCCGCGACCTGACCAAGATCGAAACCGACTTCGTCCACCGGCACGAGGAGATCGACATGCCGGTCGAGTGGGTGCCGCTGGCCGACGCGGTCGAGAAGGCGCTCATGGGAATGATCCACAATTCCCCGGCCGTGGCCGGTATCCTCGCCGCGTACGCGGCTTCGGTCGAGGGGTTCGCCCTGTTGCGCCCCGCCGACGCCCCTGAGGTGTGACCGGAAGGACCTTTTCGTGGAGGCGGTGCTCTCCAGTTACCTCGCCCATCTGGCGGTGGAGCGGAGCCTGGCTGCCAACACGCTCGCGTCCTACCGTCGTGACCTGCGGCGATACGTCGACCATCTGCACGCGCGCGGCCGGGCGGAGCTCGACGAGGTGGGGGAGGCCGACGTGCTGGCCTTCCTCGCCGCGTTGCGCGAGGGCGACGGCGAGCACCCGGCGCTCGTCGCCAGCTCGGCCGCCCGCGCCGTCTCCGCCGTGCGCGGGCTGCACCGTTTCGCTCTGCGCGAAGGAGTCACGGCCCACGACCCCGCCCACGAGGTACGCCCGCCGCGCCAGCCGCGCAGGCTCCCCAAGGCCATCAGCGTGGACGAGGTCGAGCGCCTCATCGCCGCCTCCGGCCCCGACGGCGCGCCCCTGACCTTGCGCAACAGGGCCCTGCTCGAAGTCCTGTACGGCACCGGCGCCCGCATCTCCGAGGCCGTCGGCCTGGCCGTGGACGACCTCGAGGACGACCAGGTACGCCTGCGCGGCAAGGGCGAGCGCATGCGCGTCGTGCCCCTGGGCCGCTACGCCCGCTCCGCGCTCGACGCCTACCTCGTACGGGCCCGCCCCGGCCTGCTCGCCCACGGGCGCGGCACCCCGGCCGTCTTCCTGAACGCCAGGGGAGGCCGTCTGACCAGGCAGGGAGCGTGGGAAGTGCTCCAGGCCGCCGCCGAACGCGCCGAGCTCGACGGGATAAGTCCCCACGTTCTTCGCCATTCCTTCGCGACCCATCTGATAGACGGCGGCGCTGACGTTAGGGTGGTACAGGAGTTGCTCGGCCACGCCTCTGTGACGACCACGCAGGTCTACACCCTGGTGACGGTCGACAAACTTCGCGAGGTCTACGCCGCCGCGCACCCCCGTGCCCGGCAGTGATCTATAGTCTTTTGCGACGTGCGGCCGCCCTCGGCGTGCCGCCTTGCCGCCTAAAGTGGCGAGCCCATAGTGTCCGTCCGGACGGTCCGGTTCGGGATCGTCAGGGAGGTTCGAGCTGGTGACTGTGACGACCAAGGGTTCGACCCCGGGGACCCCCGACAACCCCTGGGGCGACACGAAGACCAACGCGCCTTCCAACGGCGTCAACCTCGGGCCCACACAGCGGCCCAGACCCGTGTTCCCCGAGCCGGTGCCGCCCGCGGTGCACGGCCCGGCGCGCGTGGTCGCGATGGTCAACCAGAAGGGCGGCGTCGGCAAGACGACGACCACCATCAACCTGGGGGCGGCGCTCGTCGAATACGGGCTCAAGGTGCTGCTGGTCGACTTCGACCCGCAGGGCGCGCTCTCCGTCGGCCTGGGCATCAACCCGCTCCAGCTCGACCTGACGGTCTACAACCTGCTCATGGAGCGGGGCGTCACCGCCGAGGACGTGCTCCTGGAGACCGGCGTCGAGGGCCTCGACCTGCTGCCCAGCAACATCGACCTGTCGGCCGCCGAAGTGCAGCTCGTCACCGAGGTCGCCCGCGAGCAGGTGCTCGGCCGGGTGATCAAGCCGCTGCTGCCGCACTACGACGTGTGCCTCATCGACTGCCAGCCGTCGCTGGGCCTGCTCACGATCAACGCCCTCACCTGCGCCCACGGCGTCATGGTGCCGCTGGAGTGCGAGTTCTTCGCGCTGCGCGGCGTGGCGCTGCTCATGGACACGATCTCCAAGGTCCAGGAGCGGCTGAACGAGGACCTCGAGATCGAGGGCCTGCTGGCCACCATGTACGACGCCCGTACGCTGCACGGCCGTGAGGTGCTGGCGCGCGTGGTGGAGGCGTTCGGCGACAAGGTGTTCCACACCGTGATCAACCGTACGGTCCGCTTCCCCGACGCGACCGTCGCCGGCGAGCCCATCACCACCTTCGACCCGTCCTCGCTCGGTGCGAACGCTTACCGAGAGCTGGCCCGCGAGGTGCTCTCGCGCTGGCCGGCGCCTGCCACAATGGCCAGGTGACCGAAGCCGAGCAGCCTCAAGGGTTCCAGGTCCACCTGGACGTCTTCGAGGGACCCTTCGATCTGCTCCTCGGCCTCATCGCCAAGCACAAGCTCGACATCACCGAGGTCTCGCTCTCCAAGGTCACCGACGAGTTCATCGCCTACATCCGTTCCCGCGGGACCGAGTGGGACCTCGACCAGACCAGCCACTTCCTGCTGGTCGCGGCGACCCTGCTCGACCTCAAAGCGGCCCGGCTGCTGCCCTCGGGCGAGGTCGAGGACGAGGAGGACCTGGCGCTGCTGGAGGCCAGGGACCTGCTGTTCGCGCGGTTGCTGCAGTACAAGGCGTACAAGGAGGTGGCGAAGCTCTTCGCGGGGCGGATGGCGGAGGAGGCGCTGCGCTTCCCCCGTACGGTGCCGCTGGAGCCGCAGTTCGCCAACCTCCTGCCCGAGCTCATCCTGGGCATCGGGCCCGAACAGCTCGCCAAGATCGCCGCCAAGGCCTTCACCCCCAAGCTGCCCCCCACCGTCAGCGTCGGGCACATCTACCAGCCCCTGGCGAGCGTCAAGGAGCAGGCGGCCATCCTCGTCATGCACCTGCGCCGCCTCCGGCGCGCCACCTTCCGCACGCTGGTGGCCGACTGCTCGGGCACCTTCGAGGTCATCGCCCGCTTCCTGGCGGTGCTGGAGCTCTTCCGGGAGTCGGCGGTCACCTTCGAACAGGTCGAAGCGCTGGGGGACTTGCACGTAACCTGGACGGGCGCTGACGACGGGGACGTCGCGGTGGGGGACGATTACGAGGAATCCGCGGAGAAACCACGCAATGACTGACAACCCACTGCCCACCCCTCGCCGATCCCCCGACTCCGAGCCCCCGCTCCCCGCCTGGATGACCCTCCCCGGCTCCCTCGCCCAACCGTCATCCCCTTCGGCAGAGGACACGCCCGACCCATCGTCCCCGGAGGTTGCCCCGCAACCAGAGGACGCGCCTTTTACGGACGACGCCGCGCAAACGGACGACGCCCCCTTTGCGGCGGACGCCGGACCGGCCGACGGGACGCCATCGGCAGCCGAGGCCGGATGGACCGACGGGGCCACACTCGCCGACGATGCAGGATCGGCCGACGGGGCGAGGCTGGGTGGGGCGGCAGGATCGGCCGATGAGGCGCTTTCGGCCGACGGGTCGCTTTCCCAGGAGGCGCCGTCGGACAGCGCATCGGCGCCGGCCGCTCCTTCCGCCGCCCCGGGCGCGGCTCCTTCGGGCGCCGGGTCGGCGGGTCGTGGTGCGGCGGGGCTCGGCGCAATGCGCGCGGCCGATGAGGTGCTTTCGGCCGACGGATCGCTTTCCCCGGAGGCGCCGTCGGACAGCGCATCGGCGTCGGCCGCTCCTTCCGCCGCCGCGGGCGTGGCTCCTTCGGGCGCCGGGTCGGCGGGTCGTGGTGCGGCGGGGCTCGGCGCAATGCGCGCGGCCGGGGAAGCGGGCGTTTCGGAGGCCGGTGGGGCGTCGGCGGTTGACGGTCGCGAGGCGGGTGGCGCGGCTGCGGCCGCGGGCTCGGGTCCTTTGGGCGCCGGGTCGGCGGGTGGTGGTGCGGTAGAGCTCGGCGCAGTGCGCGCGGCCGGGGAGGCGGGCGTTTCGGAGGCCGGTGGGGCGTCGGTGCTTGACGGTCGTGCGGTGGGTGGTGTGGATGCCGCCTTGGGTGCGAGCCAGGGGCGGGGTGGGGAAGGCTTCGAGGAGGGGCTCGGGGGCGCGGAGGAGGGGCAGGAGCGGGCCGGGGAAGGGCCGACGCTGGAGGCGGCGTTGGAGGCCATCCTGCTCGTCGTCGATGAGCCCGTGTCCGAGGTCACCCTGGCCCAGGTGCTGGAGCGGCCCACCCACGACGTCGTCGCCGCATTGCGGGGCCTGGCGGCGGAATATACCGCTGCCGGCCGAGGTTTTGACTTGAGAGATGTTGCAGGCGGCTGGCGTTTCTACACGCGTGCCGACTGCGCACCCCTGGTCGAGCGGTTCGTACGCGACGGCCAGCAGACGCGGCTCACCCAGGCCGCGCTGGAGACACTCGCGGTCGTGGCTTACCGGCAACCGGTGAGCCGGGCTCGCGTCGCCGCGGTACGCGGCGTCAACAGCGACGGCGTCATGCGGACGCTCGTCGCGAGAGGGCTGGTCGAAGAGGCCGGCACCGACCCGGAGAGCCAGGCAGTGCTCTACCGGACAAGCTCATACTTCCTTGAACGTCTGGGACTGCGGGACCTCAGCGAGCTCCCCGAGCTCGCGCCCTTCCTCCCCGACGACGTGGAAAACCTCGAGGAGACAACAAAGTGATCAACAGGCGTAGCACCCCGTCCGGTGATGGACGCGGTCGTGGACGTACCGGCGGCTCGGGTCAGGGCCGAGCGGGACGTCCCGCCTTCCGCTCCGATTCCAGTTCAGGATCCCGGTCCGGCGGCGGCTTCCGCGGCGGGTCCGGGGACTCCCTCCGCGCCGACCGGAGCGGCTCGCGCGCCCGGTACGGGTCCGATGGCCGCGAGCAGAGGTTCCCCCGTGGTGAGCGCGAGGAGCGCTACCCGGCGCGTGACGACCGCGGCAGCCGCTACGAGGGCCGCGGCAACCGGGCCGATGACCGTGGGAGCCGGTACGAAGACCGCAACGGGCGTGGTGAGCGCCAGGAGCGGCCCCGCGGCGACCGGGGCGGATACCGCTCCGAGCGCCGCGACGACGAGCGCGGCGGCGAGCGTCGCGGTGAGCGCAGCGGCGGGTCCCGGGACGACAGCCGCGGTTACGGTGCCAGCCGTCGCGACGACTACGGCGACGAGCGCGCCCGCGGTTCCCGCGACGACCGCGGCGGCTACGGCACCGAGAGACGCGACGAGCGTGGCGGCTACGGCAGCGACAGACGCGACGAGCGCGGCGGTTACGGTGCCGGGCGGCGCGACGAGCGTGGTGGTTACGCGGCCGGGCGGCGCGACGAGCGTGGCGGCTACGGCAGCGACAGACGCGACGAGCGCGGCGGTTACTCAGCTGGGCGGCGTGACGAGCGTGGCGGTTACTCGGCCGGTCGACGCGAGGAGCGCAGCAGCTTCGGCGCCGGGCGACGCGAGGAGCGTGGCGGCACCGGTGCCGGCCGGCGTGATGAGCGCAGTGGTTACGGTGCCGGGCGGCGTGACGACCGTGGTGGTTACGCGGCCAACCGGCGTGACGACCGTGGCGGTTACACGGCCAACCGGCGCGATGACCGCGGCGGTTACGCGGCCGGGCGGCGCGAGGAGCGTGAGGGCTTCGGCACCGGGCGGCGCGACGACCGCGGCGGTGCTGGGCGGCGTGACGAGCGTGGCGGTTACGCGGCCGGGCGGCGTGACGAGCGCACCGGTGGTGGTGGCGGGTTCCGGGCCGATCGGAGCGGGCGCAGGGACGGGGCTGCTCCGGCGTCCTCGCGTGCCCGTTTCGGCAGGCGGGACGGCGACGCCCGTGCCGCCGACCGCGCCCCCCGTACCCCCCGCCGCGACGACGTGCAGACGATCGGCAGCGGCAGCCCGCAGCGCGACCGGGTGAAGGCCGCTCGCCAGCCCCTCCGCGACCGCGACTTCTACCCCGACGACTACACCGACGAGCGCGACACCACCGAGGTCCCCAACGGGGTGCGGCTGCAGAAGGTGCTCGCCCAGGCGGGCGTGGCCAGCCGCCGGGCCTGCGAGGAGATGATCGGCGACGGCAGGGTCACCGTGAACGGCCAGGTCGTGCGGCGGTTCGGCGCCAAGGTGGACCCGGCGACGCAGGTCATCCACGTGGACGGCAAGCGCATCCCCACCGCCCCCGACCTCGTCTACTACGCCCTGAACAAGCCCATCGGCGTCGTCTCCACCATGAGCGACCCGCAGGGCCGCCCGTGCCTGGCCGACTACGTGGAGGAGCTGGCACCGAGGCTGTTCCACGTGGGCAGGCTGGACACCGAGACCGAGGGCCTGCTGCTGCTCACCAACGACGGCGAGCTGGCCAACCGGCTGACGCACCCCAGCTACGGCGTGCAGAAGAAGTACTGGGCCAAGGTGCCGGGCCCGATCCCGCGCGACCTGGGCCGCAGGCTCAAGCAGGGCATCGACCTGGAGGACGGCCTCGTCAAGGCCGACAGCTTCGCGATCGTGCAGGAGCACGGCCAGCAGGCGCTGGTCGAGGTCGTCCTGCACGAGGGCCGCAAGCACGTCGTGCGGCGCATGCTGGAAGAGGCGGGCCACCGGGTGATCGACCTGGCCAGGATCGAGTTCGGGCCGGTGAAGCTGGGCCGTACCAAACCCGGGACGGTTAGGGCGCTGAGCTTGAAAGAGGTCGGTGAGCTGTACGCGGCCGTGAAGCTGTAATCTGGCCGGACGCAGGAGCCCGTGCGAACCTCCGCACGGGCTCTCCCGCTATGGAAGGGGACTGACCACATGGTGCGGGCGATCCGCGGGGCGATCCAGGTGGAAGCCAACGACCGCGACTCGATCATCGCAGGCACGACCGAGCTGGTCACCGCGATCATGGAGCGTAACGAGCTGACCACCGACGACGTGATCAGCGTGCTGTTCACGGCCACGCCCGACCTGACGGCCGAGTTCCCGGCGCTCGCGGCGCGCAAGCTGGGCTTCCACGAGGTGCCGCTGATCTGCTGCACCGAGATCGACGTGCCGGGCGCGCTGCCCCGGGTGGTACGCCTCATGGCCCACGTCGACCTCGACCGCCCCCGCTCCGCGATCCAGCATGTCTACCTGCGGGGCGCGGTGAAGTTGCGGCAGGATATCGCCCAGTAACGCCCGGCGATTACGTCAGGGCATACTCACGCCCACTATGGCCCGATAAATCAGGACACCGAGATGGAACTTCGCACCGCGCTCGTCGTCGGCACCGGCCTCATCGGCACTTCCGCGGCCCTGGCGCTGCGCAAGCGCGGCGTACGCGTGCTGCTCGCCGACCGCGATCAGGCCGCCGTACGGCTGGCCCGGGAGCTGGGCGCGGGCGAAGACTGGGACCCGGGCGAGCAGCTCGCCGGCGAGGTGGACCTGGCGATCATCGCGGTCCCCCCGGCCCACGTGGCGAGCGAGCTGCTGGAGCTGCAGCGGATCGACGCCGCCAGGTTCTACACCGACGTCGCCAGCGTCAAGGCCGAGCCGCTGCACCGGGCCAGGCAGCTCGGCTGCGACCTGACCTCCTACGTCGCCTCCCACCCGCTCGCGGGCCGCGAGAAGTCCGGCCCGGGGGCGGCCAGGGCCGATCTGTTCCTGGGCCGGCCGTGGGCGCTGTGCCCCACCGAGGAGGCCGACCCCGAGGCCAAGGCGACCGTGCTGCGGCTGATCGAGCTGTGCGGGGCCAACGCGGTCGAGGTGAGCGCGTCCGAGCACGACCGCGCGGTCGCCGTCGTCTCCCACGCCCCCCACGTCGCCGCCTCCGCCGTGGCGGCCCGCCTGGCCGACGCCACCGACGTCGCGCTCGGCCTGGCCGGTCAGGGCGTGCGTGACGTCACCAGGATCGCGGGCAGCGACCCGAGCCTCTGGCTCGGCATCCTGTCCGGCAACGCCTCCCCGGTCGCCGAGGTGCTCGAAGCCGTCGCCGCCGACCTGGCCGACGCCGCCAGCGCGCTGCGCGCCCTGGCCGAGGGCGACGGCACCGCCACCAACGACATCACCCAGCTGCTCAAGCGCGGCGTCGTCGGCCACGACCGCATCCCCGGCAAGCACGGCGGCCCGGCCCCCTCCTACGCCGTCGTCCAGGTCGTCATCGGCGACCGTCCCGGCCAGCTCGCCCGCCTCTTCCAGGTGTGCGACGAGGTCGGGGTCAACGTCGAGGACGTGCGCCTGGAGCACGCCCCCGGGCTGCCCCTGGGCATCGCCGAGCTGTCGGTCCAGCCCGACGCCGTGTCCATGCTGGCCGAGGGCCTGCGCGAGCGCGGCTGGGAAGTTCCCTGAGCCCTGGCTCTTCCCGTGTGAAAGCAGAACGCCCTATCGGTTGAGTAAAGGGTGTGACTGCCAAAGTGACGGCTCGCGCCGGGCCATCGGACCCGGCGGAGGCGCTGAGCGACGCGGCTCTGCTGGAGCTGTCGTGCCGAAAACCCGAGCGGTTCGGTGAGATCTACGACCGGTACGTGGCGGAGATCCACGCCTACCTCGGCAGGCGCCTGGACCGGCAGGCCGCCGACGACCTGACCGCCGAGGTGTTCCTCGCGGCCTTCAGGAAGCGCGAGACGTTCGATTCCGGGCGCGGCGAGGTCCGCGCCTGGCTCTACGGGTTCGCCACCAACCTGATCGCCCTGCACCGCCGTGCCGAGACCCGGCGGCTGGCGGCGCTGCAGCGCAGCGCCGGCGTGCACCGCGCCCCGGAGGACGGCCACGAGGAGCGCGTGGTGACCCGCGTGGACGCCGTGAGCACGCAGGGACGGCTCGCGGCGGAGCTGCGGGCCCTGTCCGACGGCGACAGGGACGTGCTGCTGCTGAGCGCGCTGGGCGAGCTGAGCCATGAAGAGGTGGCCCAGGCCCTCGACATCCCGTACGGCACCGTCGGATCCCGCCTGTCCCGTGTACGCAAGAAGCTCCGTGCCGCCCTGGGCAGCGTCAACCCCCTGAACGGAGGCACCGATGGATGACTACCGGGCGGTGCGGGAGCTGCTGCCCGCGCCGCCGCTGACACCCGACGTGGAACGGGCGGGACGCGACAGACTGGCCGCCGCGATCGCGCGGGAGCGGCTGCGGAAGGGCCGCAGGGCCGCCAGGTGGACCGGGCTCGGGCTCGGCCTGGCGGGCGCGGCGGCCGCGGCGGTTCTGGTCGTCGTCCCCGCCACGGCCCCGACCGTGCCACCGGCCCGGCCCGGCGTGGTCGCCGCGCCGGACGGCAAGCAGTTCCTGCTGGCCGCCGCCGCCTCGGTGACCTCCGTGCCGGACGCCGGCGCCTGGTGGGGGAGCACGCTGGTCAACGGCAGCGAGTTCCGCGAGCCCGGCCAGGGCTACGTGCTGCGGCAGAGCCAGTCGCAGGAGACGTGGATCCCCGCCGACCCGGAGGGCCGCACCTGGTACCGCTGGAAGTACCTGGGCGCCAAGCCCGCCACGCCCCAGGACGAGGCGGCCTGGCGCGCCGCCGGGTCGCCGGAGTCGTGGACGTACGCGAAGAAGGCACCCGGACTGCCGACCGAGGACGCCCCACTCGGCGTCGTACGGGCGGCCCCGGGCAAGCCGGAGACCTTCTCCACCGAGGACTGGGACTTCCGCATCATGCTCGCGGACAAGCCGCTGACCAAGATGAACGAGGTGCCCGACACCCCCGAGGGCCTGCGCGCGCTCCTCGGCGCCCCCGACGACCAGGCGACCATCGACAACACCGCCCGCCTGCTCTTCTTCGCGCCGGTCACCAGCCGGACCCGGGCCGCCGCCTACCGGCTGCTGGCCTCGCTGCCGGGGGTCGCCGCCGTCGGCCCGGTGACCGACGTGCTGGGCCGCGCGGGCCAGGCGGTCGAGTACCGCTCCGCCGAATACCCCACCACCCCGTACGCGGGCGAGACCCGCACCCGGCTGGTGATCGACCCGGTCAGCGGGATGCCGCTGTCCATCGAGACCCGGTCGGTGACGGACGGGCTGCTCCTGGAGTACACCGCGGTCCAGGACAGCCGCTGGACGAACGACAACCCCTTGAAGGAGACGAAGTGAGATACCCCGTGGCCGCAGCGGCCGTCCTCATCACCGCCGGCATCGTCGCCGCGCCCGCGCAGGCGGCCCCGGCCGAAGGCGCCTACTGGCGGGTCGAGGTGGTGCGGACCGCGGACCATCCGCGCCCCGTGGGCAGCGGATACACGCTGACCGAGCGGTCGGCCAGCGTCGATTGGCAGACACCTGAGGGCAAGGCGTGGTCCGCCTACCGCGAGCTGGGTGCCCGGCCCAAGACCGCGAAGGACGAGGCGGCCTGGAAGGCAGACGGTTCGCCGACCTCGTGGACGTACCGGACGGAAGGCATGAAGATCTCGCTGTCCACCGAGCCCGGCAAGGGCCGGGTGGTCCCGGTGAAGGGGCGGCCCGCCGGGAAGTTCCGGATGGGGGAGAAGTGGGTGACCTACGCCCAGCTCCAGGCCCTGCCGGCGGAGCCCGAAGCCCTCAGGGCGCGCGTCGTGGCGGACCTGCGCGCCTGGATCGACGAGGCCGCGGAGGAGGCCAAGCTGACCGATCCGAAGGCCAAGAAGGAGGACTGGCTGGTCAACCTGGACCGGTACGTGGCCGAGGCCATGACGCGGCTGCTGTACGAGAACCCGGTGCCCTTCAAGGTCAGGTCCGCCGCGTACCGGGCGTTGCAGACCACCAAGGGCGTCAGCGACCTCGGCCAGGTCAAGGATCCGCTGGGCCGGTCCGGTCAGAAGGTCGCGCTGCCGGTCCTCAACCAGAAGAGCTCGGTGCTCAAGGAGCAGTTCATCGTGGACACCAAGACGATGACGCTGCTGGCCCACTACACCGACCTCCAGGACCGCGGCAAGCAGCTGGGCGGCAAGAGCGGGGTCGAGACGTACAAGGTCGGCTGGACCGACGACAAGCCCGCCGTGCCCGCCGCTGGGCCCGCCGCTGGGCCCGCCGCCGGCTAGCACCGGCCCGATGTCACATCCGAGCCTCCTCGATCCGTCTTCAGGCCGGATCGAGGAGGTAAGGACAATGAACGACATTCTGGTACTCGGAGCCGGCTACACCGGGGTCGCCGCGGCCATCAGGACCGCCGTCAGGACCCGCCGCACGGGCGGCCGGGTGCGGCTGGTGAACGCCTCGGCGAGGTTCACCGAGCGGCTCAGGCTGCACCAGACGGCGGCCGGGCAGCGGCTGGCCGACTTCGCGCTGGAGGACGTGGTCGCGGGCACCGGCATCGAGTTCGTCCAGGGCCGGGTGGCCGGGCTGGACGTCGAGCGCCGGCAGGCCCGGCTGGAGGACGGCCGCGTGCTCGGCTACGACAAGCTCATCTACGCGCTCGGCGCCGTCACCGACGCCTCGGTGCCCGGCGTCGCCGAGCACGCCTTCGTCTACGACGACTACGCGGGCACCGTACGGCTCGCCGAACGCCTCGCGGCCCTCAGCTCGGGCCCCACCTCGGGCCCCACCTCGGGCCCCACCTCGGGCCCCACCTCGGGCACGGTCGTCGTGGTCGGCGGCGGGCTGACCGGCGTCGAGTCGGCCGCGGAGATCGCCGAGGCCCACCCGCGCCTGCACGTGGTCCTGCTGACCAGGGGGCGGCCCGGCTCCATGATGGGCGAGCGGGCCCGCGCCCACCTGGACGCCGCGCTGGAGCGGCTGGGCGTCGAGGTGCGCACCGGCGCGGACATCACCAAGGTGCTGCCGGAGGGTGTCGAGCTGGCCGGGGGCGAGCTCGTCCACTCCGACGCGACACTGTGGACCACCGGCACCAGGGGCCTGCCGCTGGCCGCCGGGTCCGGGCTGGCCGTCGACGCGCGTGGCCGGATCGTGGTGGACTCCGCGCTGCGCTCGGTGTCCCACCCCGACGTGTACGCCGTCGGCGACGCCGCCGCGGTCAGCCAGCCGTACGGCGTGCTGCACGGCACCTGCCAGGGCGGCATCCCCACCGGCCTGCACGCCGCCGACTCGCTCGCCGCGACCCTGCGCGGCAGGACCCCGAAAGGGTTCCGGTTCGGGTACGTGCATCAGCCCATCTCGCTGGGGCGCAAGGACGCGGTCATCCAGTTCACCCGGCCGGACGACAGCCCGCGCAGGTGGTACCTGAAGGGCCGGGCGGCGATCGCGTACAAGGAGACCGTGAGCGGCAGCCCGCTCCCCACGTTCGGGCTGCTGAAGCGGGGGCTGGTGCCCGTGTGGGCGTTCGCGCTGACCGGAGGGCTCGGGTGAACGGCACGGCGGGCGGGGCCCAGGGCCCCGCCCGCCGCGTTCTTCCGTGATCAGCGCCTGGTCGTCAGGGCCTCGGTCACGTCACTCGCGTCGTCGAACATCTCGTGGTCGGGCAGGGTCTCCAGGGCTTTGATGATGTCCTTGCTCGCCTTGCGCTCGCGGGCAGCCCTGATCAGCTCCTGCTTGTTGGCCGGAAAGTCCACGCTGCTCAGGTTCTTGAGCAGGTCGATCGCGTTCGGTATTGTTGTCATAACTCTGTGCTTCCCGACTGTCACGATATGTAACATTCGTCAGCAATCGGGCTGTTCCAGCCGCTGCCGTGCCCGTTCCACCTCGGCCGGCAGTTCCCGCCGCTCGGCCAGGGCCCGCGACAGCCTCGGCACGGCCGTACGCAGGCCCTCCCAGCCCGCCGGGCCGGCGCGGAGCGCGGCGAGCGAGCGCCGCGCCACCACCCGCCACGGGCGGCGCAGCACCGCGGTCAGCACGGCGTTGCGGGTGGCCAGCACCTGCCTGCCGCGCGGGTCCCTGGGCCGGGGCGGGTGGTGGTGGGCCACGACGTCGTCCACGTACGCCAGCCCCCACCCCTTCGCGGCCAGGTCCACGGCCAGCCGCTCCTCCTCGCCGAAGAAGAAGATCACGTCGTCGAACCCGCCCGCCTCCAGAAACGCCTCCTTGCGCACCACCGCCGCGAACGCCAGGAAGCCCAGCACGCTCGGCCCCGGCAGGTCCGGCTCCACGCCGAGCGGCGAGTCGCGCATCGCCTCCGACACCGTGTCCAGGCGCTCCTCCGGTCCCACCAGCACGCGTGCCCCCAGGACGGCCAGCCGCGGATGCGCGTCCAGCACGTCCGCGGCCCGCTCCAGCGCCCCTGGCGCCCACCAGGAGTCGTCGTCGGCGAAGGCCACGTACGGGGTCTCGGCCAGGCGGACGCCCAGGTTGCGGCCCGGCGCCCCCAGGTTCCTGCCCGCCTCCACCACGTGAACGTCCGGGAAGTGGCGCCGTACGAACGCCGCCGTCCCGTCGGTGGAGCCGTTGTCGACGAGGATGACCGGGCGCGGGTGCAGTGGAAGCGTGCGGGCGAGCACCCGCAGCCTGTCCTTGCTGGCCACGACGACGGTGACGCGCGGATCGTTCACAGAGAGCCACTTACCGGGCGGCGCTCTCTTACTCCTCGGTTGACGCGCTCTCCGGAAAGGGGTATCAAGGGCGGTAACAGCGTTACCGAAAGGAAACGGCGTTACCGTGAGCACTGCATACCAGCAGGCCCAGCAGGAGGGGCAGAGCGTCGTGCGGGCCGCGATCCTCGACGCCGCCACGCACCTGCTCGCCACCGAGGGGCCGGCGGCGCTGACCGTGCGGCGGATCTCCGGCGAGGTCGGCTGCTCGACCAAGGTGATCTACACGCTGTTCGGCGGCAAGGACGGGCTCAGCCAGGCGGTGTGGCTGGAGGGGTTCGCGCGGTTCGAGCGGTGGATGCTCGAGGTGATGGGGCCGGACGATCCGCTGACCACGCTGCGCAACGGCCTGGTGGCCTACCGCGCCTACGCGCTGGCCGAACCCGACTATTACCGGGTCATGTTCCAGGGCGCGATGCCGGGGTTCAAGCCGGACCAGGAGTCGGTGCAGGCCGCCAAACGGACGTTCGACCTGCTGCTGCGGTGCGTGGAGGAGTGCCTGGAGGCGGGGGCGCTGCGCGGGGGAGCGGCCCAGGAGATCGCCGATGTGCTGTGGATGGCCATGCACGGCGCCGTAAGTCTGGAAATTTCTGGCTATTTCGATCCCGACGAGGTGGCACAGCGCTACCAGCTGCTCTGCGCCTCGGTCCTCGCGCCCTTCCTGGCCCACGACGCCCGCGACACCCACGGCGCCCACGGCGCCCACGGCGCCCGCGGCGCCCACGACGAGAGGAACGTGACATGACCCCCTTCACCGGCGGGTTCGCGCCCGTGACCGATGAGATCACGGCCTTCGACCTGGAGGTCACCGGCCGCGTCCCGGCCGAGCTGAACGGCCGCTACCTGCGCAACGGCCCCAACCCGCTCAGCCTCGACGACCCCACGGCCAGCCACCTGTTCCTCGGCGAGGGCATGGTGCACGGCGTGCGGCTGCGCGACGGCCGCGCCGAGTGGTACCGCAACCGCTGGGTACGCAGCGCCCGCGTCGCCGAACGGCTCGGCGAGCCGCCCCGGCCGGGGCCGCTGCACAAGAACTGGGACTTCGCCGCCAACACGCACGTCATCGGGCTGGCCGGGCGCACGTTCGCGACCGTCGAGGCGGGGCCCCTGCCGTACGAGCTGGACTACGAGCTCGACACCGTCGGCACCTGCGACTTCGACGGCGGCCTGCCCGGCGGGTTCGCCGCGCACACCCACCTCGACCCGGCCAGCGGCGAGCTGCACGCGCTGGCCTACTTCTTCGGCTGGGACCACCACCAGCACATCGTGATCAACCCCGAGGGCTCGGTGACGCGGACCACGGACAT
The DNA here is from genome assembly GCF_014204795.1 of Nonomuraea jabiensis. Taxonomy (GTDB): domain Bacteria; phylum Actinomycetota; class Actinomycetes; order Streptosporangiales; family Streptosporangiaceae; genus Nonomuraea; species Nonomuraea jabiensis. The sequence continues at coordinate 7,224,643 of NZ_JACHMB010000001.1, forward strand.
CCCGATCGCCGACGCCCCGATGCTGCACGACTTCGCGCTCACCGAGCGGTACGTCGTGATCTACGACCTGCCGGTCACGTTCAGCCAGGCCCACGCGGAGCAGGGCGTGCCGCTGCCGTACGCGTGGAACGACGCCCGCGGCGCCCGGCTCGGGCTCATGTCGCGCGAGAGCGGCGACGTGCGGTGGGTGGAGGTGGACCCGTGCTGGGTGTTCCACACGCTCAACGCCTACGACGACGGCGACGAGGTGGTCGTGGACGTGGTCCGCTACCCCAAGCGGTTCGTGGACGCCCGGCTCGACCTGGGCGGCCTGCCGACGCTCGACCGGTGGACGATCGACCCGGCCGCCGGCAAGGTCCGGCGGACGCGGCTGGACGACCGGCCGCAGGAGTTCCCGCGCATGGACGAGCGCCGCACCGGCCGGCCGTACCGCTACGGCTACACCTCGGCCGCCCGCGACCTCAAGAACGTGCTCTACCCGGCCGACACCGAGCTGGAGGACCTGCCCGACCAGGCCTTCGACAACACGCTCATCAAGCACGACCTGGTGCGGGGGACGCAGGAGTGGCGGCAGTTCGGGCGGGGCGCGTACGTCGGCGAGCCCGCGTTCGTGGCCTCCGGCGCGGCCGAGGACGACGGGTACGTGCTCGTCCTCGTCAACAACGAGGCCAGGGGAGCGGCCGACCTGGTGATCCTCTCCGCGCTGGACTTCACCGGCGAGCCGGTCGCCACCGTCCACCTGCCGGCCCGCGTCCCGCTCGGCTTCCACGGAAGCTGGATCGCCGACTGAGCCGGACACGGTAGCCTCTTCAGGTTGGGGTTCTTGAGAAGCTCGTGAAGAGGGAGAGGCCGTGACCGGTCTGGTCGTCGCCATGGACGGCCCTTCGGGGTCGGGTAAGTCGAGCGCGTCGCGCGGGGTCGCCCGGGCGCTGGGCCTGCGCTACCTCGACACCGGGGCGATGTACCGGGCGATGACCTGGTGGATGCTCCGGCAGTCCGTCGACCTGACCGACCCCGCCGCCGTGGCGGCCCGCTGCGGCGAGCCGCGCATCGAGTCCGGCACCGACCCCGACGGCCCCACGATCCACGTCGACGGCGTCGACGTGGCGGGTCCGATCAGGGAGTCCGAGGTCACCGGCGCCGTCTCCGCCGTGGCCGCCGTCCCCGAGGTCCGGGCCCGCCTGGTCGCGCTCCAGCGGGAGCTCATCGGGGCCGGTGACATCGTGGTCGAAGGCCGCGACATCGGCACGGCCGTCTGGCCCGAAGCCGCCGTCAAGGTCTACCTGACGGCCAGCCCGGAGGCCCGTGCCCAGCGGCGCAGCGCCGAGCTGGCCGGCTCGACGGTGGCGGCGCAGCAGGAGGCCATGGCCAAGCGTGACACCCTCGACTCGACCCGCAAGACGGACCCACTCTCGATGGCGGATGGCGCCGTCGAGCTCGACACCACGCCGTTGACCCTGGAAGAGGTCATCGCCGAGGTGTTGAGACTGGTCAAGGAGCGCACCTGACAGGTGCGGTACTCGCAAAGGATGAAATTTCGTGCCAACGGGGGATTGGGTCGAGGCCGGCCTCGACGACCTTGAGATCACCGAGCACGGCGACACTACGCCGTTGCCGGTCGTCGCCATCGTGGGGCGGCCGAATGTCGGCAAGTCCACGCTGGTCAACCGCATCATCGGCCGCCGCGAGGCGGTCGTGGAGGACGTGCCGGGCGTCACGCGCGACCGGGTCACGTACGACGCCAACTGGCGTGGCCGCCGCTTCACGGTGGTCGACACCGGCGGCTGGGACCCCGACGCCACCGGGATGAACCTGCGCATCGCCGAGCAGGCCCAGGTCGCCGTCGAGCTGGCGGACGTGATCGTGTTCGTCGTCGACGCCACCGTGGGCGCGACCGACGCCGACGAGATCGTGGGCTCGGTGCTGCGGCAGTCCGGCAAGCCGGTCGTCCTGGCCGCCAACAAGGTCGACAACCAGCAGCTCGAGCTGGAGGCCGCCGCGCTGTGGTCGCTCGGCCTCGGCGAGCCGTACCCCGTCTCGGCCCTGCACGGGCGCTCCAGCGGCGACCTGCTCGACGTGGTGCTCGACGCGCTGCCCGAGACGCCCGCGCTCGGCTTCGAGACCGAGCGCGGCCCGGCCCGCGTCGCGCTGCTCGGCAAGCCCAACGTCGGCAAGTCCTCGCTGCTCAACAAGCTCGCCGGCGAGGAGCGGGTGCTGGTCGACCCGATGGCCGGCACCACCCGCGACCCGGTCGACGAGCTGATCGAGCTGGGCGGGCGCACCTGGCGGTTCGTCGACACGGCCGGCATCCGGCGGCGCGACCGCGAGCTGCAGGGGGCCGACTTCTACGCGGCCATGCGCACCCGCGCCGCGCTGGAGCGCACCGAGGTGGCCGTCGTGCTCATCGACGCCAGCCAGCCCCTCACCGAGCAGGACCTGCGCATCATCGGCCTGGTCATCGAGTCGGGCCGGGCGATGGTGGTGGCCTTCAACAAGTGGGACCTGGTCGACGAGGACCGCCGCTACTACCTGGAGAAGGAGATCGACCGGCAGCTCGTGCGCACCCCGTGGGCGCTGCGGGTCAACATCTCCGCCCTGACGGGGCGGCACATCGACCGGCTGGTGCCCGCCCTGGAGAAGGCGCTCGACTCCTGGTCCACCCGGGTGCCCACCGCCCGCCTCAACGCGTTCCTGACAGAGCTGGTGCAGCAGACGCCGCCGCCGGTGCGGGGCGGGAAGCAGCCCAAGATCCTCTTCGCCACGCAGGCCTCCGTGGAGCCGCCGAAGTTCGTGCTGTTCACGTCGGGATGGCTGGAGGACACCTACCGGCGCTTCATCGAGCGGCGCATCCGGGAGGAGTTCGGGTTCGCCGGGTCGCCGATCGAGGTCACGATGAAGATCCGGGAGAAGCGGGCCAAGAAGGACAAGTAGCGCGGCGTCCGGGGGAACGGCTTTGCCGTTCCCCCGGACCCCGCCGTAGGATCTACGGCAACGCGTTGACGGAGACGAGTAGCCAGAGGTCCCGCAGGGGTCTGAGAGAGCCGCCGGTAGCTGCGAAGGCGGTCCCGTGCTCCGCTGGTGAAGACACTCCCGAGTGCGGGGAGGAAATGCCCCGCCGGTCTGACCCCCGTCATCGGGTCGTCGAGGCCGCCTCCGCTGAGGCGGCGAAAGTGCGGTGGCACCGGGAGCTCCCTTCTCCCCCGCACTCCCAAGGGGTCATGCAATTCCTCGTGAGGAGCTGTAATGATCTCTCGTGTCATGTCGGCGGAGCTCGCTGAGCACGCCGGCCAACGAGTGACGATCGCCGGCTGGGTCCATCGCCGCCGGCAGCTGAAATCCGTGTCCTTCCTCGTCGTCAGGGACCGTACCGGTCTCGCCCAGGTGGTCGCCGCGAGCGACCTGCCCGGCGAGGAGAGCGTCGTCGAGGTCACCGGCACCGTGACGGCCAGCCCGCGGGCGCCGGGAGGCGTGGAGCTGGTCGAGCCGGAGATCGAGGTGCTGACGGAGCCGTACGCGGCGCCGCCTTTCGACCTCTACCGGCCCGTGGTGTCGGCCGGGCTGCCGACGATCCTCGACCACGCGCCGGTCGCGCTGCGCCACCCGCTGCTCAGCGCGCCGCTGGAGATCTCGGCCGCGAGCGTGACGGGCTTCCGCGAGACGCTCGACGGGCTCGGATTCACCGAGATCCACACGCCGAAGATCGTCGCCTCGGCCACCGAGTCGGGCGCGAACGTCTTCGGCATCGACTACTTCGGCAGGCGCGCCTACCTCGCCCAGTCGCCGCAGTTCTACAAGCAGGCGATGGTGGGCGTGTTCGAGCGGGTCTACGAGGTCGGTCCCGTCTTCCGCGCCGAGCCGCACGACACCGTACGCCATCTGGCCCAGTACACCAGCCTCGACGCCGAGCTGGGCTTCGTCCGGGACCACCGGGACGTGATGGCGGTGCTGCGGGAGGTGGTGGCGGGCATGCTGGAGTCGGTACGGCGCCGCGCCCCGTCCGCCGTCGAACGCGCCGGGGCCATCCTGCCCGAGGTGCCCGCCGAGATCCCGGCCATCCACTTCACCGAGGCGCAGGAGCTGACCGGCTCGGACGAGCCGGACCTGTCGCCCGCGCAGGAGCGGTGGCTGTGCGAGTGGGCGGCGAAGGAGCACGGGTCGGAGTTCCTGTTCGTCACCGGCTACCCGATGTCCAAGCGGCCCTTCTACACCCACCCGGACCCCGCCCGGCCCGGCTACTCCAACGGCTTCGACCTGCTGTTCAGGGGCTTGGAGCTGGTCACCGGCGGGCAGCGGCTGCACCGCTACCCGGACTACGTGGCCGCGCTGGCCGCCCGGGGCGAGGCCGTGGAACCGTACGAGGGGTACCTGCAGGCGTTCCGGTACGGGATGCCGCCGCACGGCGGGTTCGCGCTCGGGCTGGAACGGTGGACGGCGCAGCTGACCGGGGCCGCCAACATCCGCCAGACCACCGCCTTCCCCCGCGACCTGCACCGCCTGTCCCCGTAACCCTGGGCCCCTGCGCCCGATCTCATCCGGGCGCAGGGAGCTCGCCCCGCCTTGCGCGGGGCATCAGCAGCGCGACGGCCGCGCCCAGCAGGCAGATGAAGGCCGTCACCAGGAACATCTCCGTGTACTCCGTGTGCAGCGCCGCCTGCACCTTCGCGGTGTACTCGGCCAGCTGCCGCTGGTACGTCACCGCGTCCACGCCGAACGGCAGCGGCGTGTCCAGATGCGCGGTCAGCGACTGGAACCGGTAGAAGCCCCACGCCGACACCGCCGCGATGCCGATCAGCATGCCCATCATCCTGGCCACCACGACCGCCGCCGACGCCACGCCGTGCTGGGCCGCCGAGGTCACGCGCAGCACCGCCGACGAGACCGGGGCGATGACCAGGCCCAGGCCCAGACCGGCGACCACCAGGTCGACGTCCACGAGGAGCCCGGCGCTCTCGAGCGCGAGCGGCCAGCGGCTCATCAGCCAGTAGCCGGCCGCCCCCAGCGCCATGCCCGCCACCGCGACGACGCTCTCGCCCAGCCTGCGGGCCAGGAGTCCGCCCAGCAGGGCGCCCACGGTGAGCGCGGCCAGGAACCTGGCCAGGACCAGCGCCGCTCCCAGCGCGTCCTTGCCGAGCAGGGTCTGGGCGGTGAACTGGACGAACACCATGGTCACCAGGAGCGCCGCCCCGGCCAGGAAGCTCACGGCCAGGGTGGCGAGCAGGGGGCCCTTGCGGGTGGCGGAGAGGTCGAGCAGGCGTACGGGGGAGCGGATCTCCCACCACACGAAGATCCCGGCCGCCAGCGCTCCGGCGGCGATCACGGGCAGGCCCCACGGGGGGAGCACGGTCTTGGCGGGGTCGGGGTTGTACAGGCCCACGACCAGCAGCGCGAGCGCCAGCGCCAGCAACGCCCCACCGACCACGTCCACGCGCCGCCTCCCACCGGCGTCCGCCACCCGCCCGGCCCCGGAGCCGCCCGCGAGATGCGCCGCCGCGTCGGGCCCGGTGCCGCCTGCGCGATGGGCCGCCGCGTCGGTAGCGGTGCCGCCCGCGCGATGGGCCGCCGCTTCGGGACCGGTGTCGGTGGCCGTCTCGCCTGCGGCTCCGCCGGGCTCGACCGCGCCTGCCGCGCCGTCGGCGGGCGTCGCGGGCGCTGCGGTGCCGAGGACGCCGGCCGTGGGCACCGCCGTGCTGGACGCGGCCGTTGCGGGGAGTGCTGTGTCGGGTGTGGCTTCTGCGGGGAGTGGCGCGCTGGACGCGCCCGCTGTGGGGAGTGCCGTGTCGGGTGTGTCCGCTGCGGGGAGTGCCATGCCCGACCCGCCCGCTGAGGGGAGTGTGGTCGTGGCGTCGTGCGGCGGTGGGGCGGTGCGGGTGGGTGGGCCGGAGGGGACGGTGAGGTGGACCGCGACGGCGGCCAGGGCGGCGAGCGGGAGGTTGATCCAGAAGATGGCGTGCCAGCCGCCCACCTCCACCCCCGCCACCACGGCGCTCGGGATCAGCGCCAGCACCCCGCCGTACAGAGGGCCGAGGGCGCTCCCGAGCTCCTGCGCCGCCCCCACGGCCCCCAGCGCCACCGGCCGCTCGCGCTCGTCCCACAGGTCGCCGATGAGCGCCATCGTGATCGGCAGCAGCGCCCCGCCCGCCACCCCCTGCACGGTGCGCCCGGCCACCACCATCACCTCGCCGGCGGCCAGCGCCGTCAGCACCGAGCCGAGCGCGAACGCCGCCAGGCAGGCGTGGATCAGCGGCCGCCGCCCGTAACGGTCGGAGAGCTGGCCGAGCAGCGGCATCGCGGCGACGTACCCGAGCAGGAAGCCCGTCACGATCGGCGTGGCCCGCTCCAGGTGGTTCAGCGGGATGCCCACGTCCTCGGCGATGTCGATGAGGACCGTGACCACCACGTACGCGTCGAGCGCGGCCAGCAGCACCACCGCGCCCCCGGCGCCGAGGATGACCCGGCGGGCGCCTCTCATCCGGCGGCGGGCGGCGTGATCGTGACCGGCGCGTCGTAGTCGCTGAACGACACCGTCACGGTGCCGTCCTGCAGCGGCAGGCTGGCCTTGGCCAGGCGGCTGGTGGCCTTGTCGATCCAGACCTTGCCGTTCACGCCCTGCGAAAGACCCGGGATGATCTTGACGAGGACCTGTCCGGGGAACGTGGTGGCCACCCGGTACGCGTCGCCCTCCAGCGCCTCCACCCGGGGATCGGTGGCCGAGGCGAGCAGCTGCGCGATGCCCTTGGTCGGCTCGAGGATCACCGAGGGGTCGTAGAACTGCGCGAGCTGCTGCCGGGTCATCTTCTGGAAGCCGCCCGTCGGCCCCTTGAAGTGGACGGTGTCCCCGACCACGGCGAAGCTGATCTCCTGCAGGCCCAGGAGGTCGATCGTGATCGTGCCGTCGGCGTCACCGGCGGCCGTGAGCCTGCCGTCCGCCTTCTTGACCGGCACCGTGGTCTTGCCCTCGGTCGCGATCGAGAAGCTGGCCGACTTGACGCCCTTCATGGCCTCGGAGGCCTTCTTCATCAGGTCGGGCCCGGCGGGAAGCTCGTCGCCGCCGCCCGACGAGCACGCCGACACCAGCGCCAGAACGGCCACGATCAGAAGCTTTCTGAGCATGTGCGGATCGTATCTATCGCCTGGGAACGCCGTGCGGCGTCGCGGATATCGGTTGGGTGTCAGCGCAACTTCTTGAGGCGCTCGACGATCGGCCCGTAGGCCGCGTCGATCGCTTCGAGCTGGTCGTCGGTGAGCCGGTCGACGAAGTGCTCGCGCACGCTCGCCACGTGGTGCGGCGCCACCCGCTGGATCGTCTCCCAGCCCTCGTCGGTCAGCACCGCGAACGTGCCCCGCCGGTCGTCGCGGCAGTCCTCCCTGGTCACCAGGCCCTTGGCCTCCATGCGGGAGATCTGGTGCGACAGCCGGCTGCGTGACTGGATCGTCGCGTCGGCCAGGTCGCTCATCCGCATGCGCCGCCCCTCGCTCTCCGAGAGGTTGACCAGGATCTCGTAGTCGTTCAACGAGAGCTGATGCTCCTGCAGCTCGCGGTCGAGCCGGTGCATGAGGAGCTTGTGCAGCGCCAGATGCGTGCGCCAGGCACGCTGTTCGGCGGGTGAAAGCCAACGAGGCGCGCTCATGATCTCCAATCTAGCGCACGTAGAGTGAAGCGCTATGGAGCAGCGGGATTCAGGGGAGAGCCTGAGCACCGTCCTGGTGGCGGGAGCGGCCAATCTGACGATCGCCGTGGCGAAGCTCGTCGCAGGTCTGATCAGCGGCTCGGCGGCGATGTTGTCGGAGGCGGCTCACTCGGCCGCCGACACCGTGACCGAACTGCTGTTGCTGGTGGCGGTGCGCCGCGCGGGCCGGCCGCCGGACCGGCGGCATCCGTTCGGCCACGGCAAGAGCGGGTTCTTCTGGGCCATGATGGCGGCGGTTGCGACGCTGGTGGGCGGGGCCGGGTTCTCGATCACGCACGGGCTGCACGTGATCGAGAAGGGGGAGGAGCTGACGAACCTCACCCCGTCGTACATCGTGCTGGCCGTCGCGTTCGTCGTCGAGGCCGTCTCGTTCGCCAAGGCACTGTCCCAGCTGCGCAGGCAGGCCGCCAGGCATGATCTCGACCCGGTCCGGCTGGTGCGGATCACCTCCGACACCCCGTTGAAGGCGGTGCTGTTCGAGGACGCGGCCGCCCTCGTGGGCCTGGTCATCGCGGGCGCCGGGCTGGCCGGGTCGCAGCTGACGGGCTCGGCGCTGTGGGACGGCCTGGCGTCGGTCGGGATCGGCCTGCTCCTGCTGGTGGTGGCGCTCCTCCTGATCCGGTCGAACATCTCGCTGCTCATCGGCCAGGCCGCACCCTCGCACGTGCAGGAGGGCATCCGGGCCGAGCTGACGGCCCAGCCGGAGGTGGAGGAGGTGGTCGAGCTGCTCACCATGATGATCGGGCCCGGCTCCATCCTGGTAGCCGCCAAGATCGACTTTGTGGACGTGGCGAGCGCGGCGGGCGTGGAGATCGCCTGCGACGAGGTGGACCGGCGGCTGCGCGAGCGCTTCTCGGGGATCAGCCAGGTCTTCCTCGACCCGACCCCGACCCGCCGCCGCTGACGGGGGCGAGGGGCAGGTCAGCTGTAGTAGTGCATGGCGACGGCGACGCCGATCACGTGCATCAGCACGACGATGACGATGAAGGAGATGAACACGAACTTGGCCGGTCCGTGCTCGAACGTCTTCCCCTCTTCGAGGGGCCGCCGCTGGGCCATGCGGTCGGCGATCCGCTCCTCCAGGGATTTCCGGTAGAACATGTGTACAAGTCTATCCGGGGATGGGCACCCTCCTGGCGGGGGCGTCCGTGACAACGGCCACTCTGATGTCCGGTCCCACGCTCCATTCGAGCAGGTGGCGGCCTTCGAGGTCGTCGCCGCCCGCGCGGAGCCTGTCGAGCGTCAGCTCGCCGCGCTTGATCAGCGCCTCCTTGCGCGTCCAGTGCCGGATCAGCTCGTCGTTGCCGGTGACCATCGCCCGCTCGCGCGGGGTGAGCACCCGGTCCGCCAGCAGCGGGTCCAGCGGCCCCGTCGGCACGTGCTCCGCGTCCACGCCGACCTTGCCGGGGCCGGCCGCCGCGCACACGTAGCCGCGCGTGTGGCTGAAGCTGACGCCCAGCTCGGGCGCCTCCTCGATGTACGGCTTCCCGTGCCCGGGGCCGTGCAGGTCGCAGCGCTGCCGCAGGGTCAGCTCCTGCGGCCCGACGTCGAGCACGGCGGCGGCGCAGAGCCGTACGAGCAGGTGGGCGGCGACGAAGCTGGCCCGATCCGCCTCGAACCTGAACCGCCCGGCCCGCTCGGTCTCCACCTCGGTGAGCCAGTCTTCCGGGGCGCGCACCTCGTCGGGGCGGCCACCCATCGCTAAGAAACCGATGGTCAGTCCTTCTTCTTGTCGCCGGTGAGGTTGTACTGGTCCTCCGAGGCCGCGCCGAGAACGGTCACGTCATGGATCTTCCAGGTCCCCTTCTCCTTCACAAGGCTGATCTTAAGGTGCGAGTCCTTCACTGAGCGGATCGCTTCGGAGGTGTTCACCTGCTGGTCGACCACGACGATGGCGTGCGCGGTGGCCTCGTCCACGTCGGCCAGGTAGACCTCGCGCACCGTGGCCTGCGAGGTGGCCTTGAGCTTGACGATGACCTGCGCCATCGCCCCGCCGAACGCCGCGTCGTAGGTGGCCAGGAAGTCGCCCGTGGCCTGGGCGGCCAGGGTGGAGCGGGTGTTCTGGAGGTTCTGGTAGTCGTAGCTGAGCAGCGCCTTGCTGAACGCGGTCGCCGCCCCCGACACCTCCAGCCGCAGCGCGCGCTCGGACTCGAGCCGGGCCCGCGCGGCCTCGGCCTGGGAGGCGGAGATCCACTGGAGCACGGCGGTGGCGGCGAGCGCGGCCACCAGCATCGCCGCCAGCGTCCCGAGCACCCGGGCCCGCGTGACGCGCGCCCCGCCCTTACCACCCGCCGCCTCTTCGCCCGCCGCCTCTTCGCCCGCCGCCTCTTCGGCCTGAGCCTTTTCGGCGGGGGCCCCTTCGGAGGGGGCCTCCTCGGCGGGGGCCTCCTCGGTGCGGGCGTCCTCGGCGAGGTCCTGCTTGGTGGTCATTGCGACTCCTCACGGCGGCGGGCGGCCCGGCCCGTCGCGATCCAGCCCACGATGCCACCGCCGGCCACCACGGCGAGGAATATCCCGGCAATCAGCGGGGTGGCGTTCGGCGGGGTGCGGGACGCGGGCCCTGCGGCCGCCGCGCCGCTGGGCGACGGGGTGGCCTCGGGGCGCCGCTTCGGTTTGTCGGTGTTTCTCGCCACCGGGCGCGCGGACTCGGCGGGCGAGGCGGTGTCCGCCGGTCCGGCGGCGTCCTGACGAGGATCCGTACGGCGATCCGTACGGCGTTCTGCGGGGGAGTCGTCGGGGTCCGAGGGGTCACCGGCGGCGGGGGAGGGGCAGGAGCGCAGGGCGGGCACCGTCGGAGGGCCGACCGCGCCGGCGTACTCCTCGGCCGGGGCCGGCCCGCCCGGCACGCTGAAGATGAACGCCGCCCTCCCGTAGACGGTGTCGCCGTGCCGGTCGCTGATGTCGTCCGCCAGGCTGAGCGCGGTCGGGACGATGCTGAGCAGGTGGTGCACGTTCCGCTCGGTCTCCGGCGAGAACGCCGGCCGGTGCGGCTGGCCCAGCGCCGTCAGCAGGCACGAGAAGCCCGGCCTGGACTTCTTGACGGCCGCGTCCAGCTGGGCGAACACCCCCGGCCCCCGGTCGAGGAAGGTGTTCAGGTCGGCGCGGGAGGCGCGCAGCGTGCTCGTCACCGTGCTCAGGTCGGTGATCCCGGAGGCCAGCTCGCCCCGTTTGCCGGCCAGCGTGTGGGTGAGCCGGGTGAGCTGCACCGACAGGTCGTCGAGAACGGCGGCGTTGTCGGCCAGCGTGCCGGTCAGGGAGTGGGCGTCGTCGATGATGTTCCTGATCGCCGGGGCCCGCCCGTCCAGCGCCACGGCCAGCTCATGCGTGATCGTCTTCGCGTCCCGGGGCGGCACCGCGTTCAGCAGCTTGCCGACGCCCTCGAACAGCTTCTTGTAGTCGAGCGGCACCGACGTCTTGGCCAGCGGGATCGTGTCCCCGGCCGCGAGCGTGGGGCCCGTCACGCCGGTGGCGGGGGGCGAGAGCTCCACGTACGGCTCCCCGATGGCCGACTTGCGCCGCACCTCGGCCGTGGCGCCCTTCGGCAGCCGGATCCCCCTGTCGATGTCGAGACCCACGACGATCTTGCCCGGCGCCAGCCGCACGTCGCCGATCTTGCCGACCCGCACCCCCAGGTACGCCACGTCGAACCCCCGGATGAGCCCCGGCGACGACACGAACTCGGCCGAGACCCGGTACGGCCGCTCGATGGCGTCGAGCCGGATGATCGTGCTGAACGCCCAGACGGTCATCACCACGCCCAGGACGGCGAAGACGCCCAGGTTCAGATAGATCCGGTTCCTCATCGCGGCGGCTCCAGGAGCAGGCGGAAGTCCTCGATCCGGTTCGGCAGCGGCCCCTGCGACGACTTCTTGGGCAGCAGGACGCCCTTCAGCCACAGATAGATCAGCACCTGCCCGTTGACCGTGATCGGCGGCGCGTCGATGAACTTCTGCAGCCGCGCCACCAGCGTCTTCAGGTCCTCCTTGCCCCGCTGCATCGCCGACGAGATGGCCTCCAGCTCCAGCAGCAGCGTCCGCAGCCGGGCGGCGTGGCGCGGGTAGACGGTGAGGTTGGCCTCCTTGGCCAGCCTGGTCAGCGCGATGATCGTCTTCTTGACGTGCGCGCGCCCGTGCGCGATCCGCGCCGTGGCCGCGGCCAGCGTGCCCGGCAGCCGGTCCAGCTCGCCGCTGCCCTTGGCGAGGTCGTCGCCCAGCTTGGCCAGGGCGTCGATGCTGGTGCCCAGGTCCCGCCGGGCGGCGGCGTAGGCGTCGGTGACCTCGGCCGTCTGCTTGATCAGCTTGTTGACGTCGTCGCCCTTCCCGGCGAAGGCGGTGGAGGCCGCGTCGAGGATGGCGTTCACGTCCTGCGCGCCGAGCGCCTCGATGAGCGGCCCCGCCTTCGCGGTGACCTGCTCGATGTCCGGCTCGACCGACGTCTCGGCGATGGTGGCGCCGTTGCGCAGGTACGGCCCGGTGGCCAGGTCCTTGCCCGCGGGCGGCGTGAGCTGGACGTAGTTCTCGCCCAGCACCGAGGTCTTGGCCACGGTGGCCGTGCTGCCCTCGGGCACCCGGTACCTGGACACGATCGACATCGTCACCTTGGCCCGGTAGCCCTCCAGCCGGATGTCGGTGACCGTGCCCACCCGTACGTCGGAGATCTGCACGCTGTGCCCGGCCACCAGGCTCTGCACGTCGTCGAAGACCGCGTGCAGGGTCAGGTCGCCGGTGGTCGCGCCGAGCGTCTGGAGCGAGCACGACGCCGTGCCAGAGAGCGACACCGCCAGTGCGAGGACGGCGGCGAGCAGGCGGGCCCTCATCGCCGCCTCCCCTGCTGCTCGTAGGGGCAGTTGCTCAGCCCGGCGGGCAGGCACGGCACCCGCCCCAGGTTCAGCGATTCGAACAGCGGCGTCAGCCACGCCCTGGTCATCGCGTTGAGCACGACGCGGATCTTCAGCACGTGCTGCTTCCTGTCCCACGAGTCGATCACCACGTCGGCGAAGTCGGCGGCGCCCTTGACCGCCCGCGCCACGGACTCGCTGTTGGCCCGCATGGTCAGCACCAGCTCGGCCAGCGTCCCGGCGGCCTGGGGGAGCCGCTCGGAGTACTGCTCGATGATCACGTCGCCGCGCCGGACGAAGTCCGAGATGCCGGTGATGAAGTCGCGCAGCCGCCGCCGCTCCTCCGCCAGGATCGAACTGGCCTCGGCGAACGCGTCGATCGCGCCCGTCACCTGGCTCTCGCGCCGGTTGAGGCTGGTGGCCAGCCGGTTCAGCCCCTTGGCCAGGTCGACGAGCTGCTGATCCTGCTTGGCCAGGGTGCCGGTGAGCCGGGAGGTGTCGTCGATGGCGTTGTTGATGGTCTTGCCGCGCCCCCTGACCCCGTCGGCCAGGTCGCTCGCCACGGAGCCCAGCTTCTTGTCGTCGAGCGCGTCGGTGAGCTTGGTGAACGCGTCGAGCGCGTCGTCGATCTCCACCGGCAGGTCGGTGCGCTCCAGGGGGATGACCGTCCCCGGCGCGACCTTCCGGTCGCCGGGTTTCCACGGGGGGTAGAGGACGACGTTCCGCTCGCCGAGCGTGTTCTGCGGCGCGACCACGGCCTTCACCCCGGCCGGGAGCGGCACCTGCCGGTCCACCAGCAGGTCGACTCTCACCTTGTCCCCATCGATCCGGATTTTCTCGACATATCCGGCGTCCAGCCCCATCACTTTGATCCGCGCCTGCTCGTACAGGGAGGGCGCCTTGCGGAAGATCGCCACCAGCCGGTACGGCTCCGGCCCCAGCACGGTGCACCCCGACGTCAGGAACACCCCGGCCACGGCCAGCAGGATCGCCACGAGTCTTCTCATTTGGCGCTCTTCCTGTCATTGCGGATGGCGGCGAGCACCTCGGGGTTGATGGGGCCGAGGCCCGTGGCTATGGCCTCGAGCCACGGGCCTTGACCGCCCATCGTGGACAGGCCGGAGAACGTCGGGCCCGCCCATGCCAGGAGCGAATTGAACTGCTTGTTGCTGCCGCTGAGCCGCGTCGTGATGGCCGCGTTGTCGTCCAGCACCTGGACGAGGGTCTTCTCGTGCTCGTTGATCAGCTTGGTCGTGCTGCGCACCAGGTCGCTGCCGTCGCCCAGCAGCGTGCGCAGCTCCTCGCGCCGCCTGCGCAGCTCGGCCAGCATGACGCCGATGGCGTCGATGAGCCGCGCGAGCTGCCGGTCCTTCTTCTCCAGGACGTTCATGATCCGGGTGCCGTTGTCGATGAGCCGCTGCAGCTGCGGCTCGCTCTTGCTGATCGTGTCCGACAGGTCGCCGATGTTGCGCAGCAGCCGGGTGATGCGGCCGCGCTTGCCGAGGTCGACCTTGTCCAGCTCGGTGAGCAGGTCGTCCACGGCGTCGGTGTCCAGGCGCTGGACCAGCCGGGTCGCGTCCTTGATGGCGTCGTTGATCAGGGTGGGCACGCCGGTCCGCGTCACGGGGATGCGCCGCTGCGCTTCGGGGAACTGGTCCAGGTACGGGGCCGTGACGGGGCCGGTGAGCTTGACGTACCGGCCTCCGAGCAGGTTCGACAGGGCGATGTCGGCGCGGGTGCCGCGGCCGAGCCGCACGCCGTCGTCCACCTTCCAGGTGACCACGACCTCGCCCTGCGCGTAGTCGGCGCGGACCTCGGTGACCTTGCCGACGCGCACCCCGGCGACCCTGACGTCGTTGCCGGTGCGCAGCCCGCCGGAGTCCACGAACACGCCCGACATGGAGTAGCCGCCCTCCAGCAGCCCCAGGTTGCCGACCAGGAACGTGCCGACCAGGATCGCGGCGAGCGTGGCCAGCGACACGAGGCCGACGACGATCCGGTTGCGGTCGCGGAAGGATTTGAGCGCCATCACTCGCCCACCAGGAGCTTCTGCAGGTCCTTCGTGCTCTGGACCCGGGTGTTGCGCAGCGGCGGCGGCGCCTTCATCCCGTACGGGCAGGGCGCGGCGCTCAGCGCCACGCACGGGACCGCGGTGATGAAGTAGTGGCCGCGGTCCACGGTCTGGTACGCGCGGGCAAACAGCGGCTGGAACGTGCTGACCGTCCTGTCGATCTCGTTCACGTGCCGCCTGATGCCGCCGGTCAGCCCCGCCAGGTTGTCGACCAGCCGGCCGAGCTCGTCGGCGTTCTTGCCGAGCACCTCGTTGGAGGTGTGCACGGTCGTCGACAGCTCCACCAGCGACTCGTCGATCAGCTCGCGGTTGTCGGCGAACGCCTCCGACAGCGTGACGAGGTTGTCGACGAGCTGCTCGATCTGCTTGTCGCGCCGGGCGACCACGCCGGTGACGGTGGCGTAGTCCTTCAGTAACTGCTCGATGGTCTTCCTGCGCTCGGTGACCGTGGTGGTGATGGCGTTGACGTTGTCGAGCAGCCTCGGGATGTTCTGCTCGTTGCCCTTGAGCGACCTGGCGGCGGCGGTGAGGAGCTGGTTGATCTGGTCGGGGTCCAGGCTGCGGGTGAGCGGGCCGAGGTCGCTGACGAGCTGGCCGATGTCCACGACGGAGGAGGTACGGGTGATGCGCGCCCCGGGCGCCAGCCTGCCGGGCGCGGTGCCGGGCAGCAGGTAGACCACGCGCTGGCCGACGGCGTTGCGCCAGCGGATGGCGGCCTCGGTGTCGGCGGGCACGGTGATCCCCTGCTGCACCTCCATGGTCACCTCGGCCCGCCCGTCCACCACCTTGATCGTGTCCACCTGGCCCACGGGCGCTCCGGCGATCTTCACCTGGTCGCCCTCGTTCAGCCCCGACACGTCGTCGAACACGGCGACCAGCGGGTAGCCGGCGCCCGTGCTCACCCGGGCGATCTGCACGCCGATCACCGCGATCAGCGTCACGCACACGCCGACGAAGACCGCGAACCGCGCGAACGTCCAGGCCCGGCGCATGTCAGCGCCTCCCGTCGGTCGGGCCGCAGGCGCCGACGACCAGCTCGCAGAGGTCGGTCGCCACGAACGCCTCGACCTGGAGCTGGCGGGTGTTGCCAGGACCGGGCGCCTCGATCAGCTCGTTGAGCAGGTCGACCAGCCTGTTCAGGCCGCGTACGCCGTCGCCGGCCAGGCCGAGCTGGGCGTAGATGAGCGCGGCCACCCGCTCGGCGGAGTGCACGCCGGCCCGCAGGTCCTGGCGGTGCTTGGCCAGCCCGTGTGCCGCCAGGCCGGAGACGGAGGTGACCTCGTCCAGCAGGGCGCGCACCTTGTCGGCCCGCGCGAGCAGGTCGGGGGTGATGACGTTGACGTCGGAGGAGATCGAGACGAGGTCGTCGCCCTTGTCCTGCAGGGCCGTGCCCAGCAGCGCGGCGTCGTGCAGGAACTGCCGGGCCCGGCCGCGCTGCCGGTGCGCGACGCCGACGAGCGTGCCGGCGTCGCCGATCAGCTCGCGCAGGTTCTCGCCCTCGCCGTCCAGGCCCTGGGCCAGGGTGTGCACGATGACGGTGACCTCGCGCGGATCGACGGCGTCCAGGCCGCGGTAGGCGGCGCCGAGCGTGTCGGACAGGTCGAGCGGGCCCTCGGTGTCGGTGATGACGGCGCCACTGGCCAGGTAGGGGCCGGTGGTCTCGCCGGAGCCGGGCCTGAGGTCGAGGAACTTGGGGCCGAACACCGAGGCCGGCTCGACGGAGGCGACCGTGGAGCGGGGGACCTTGACACCGGGGTCGAGGTGCGTGGTCACCACGGCCCGGCCCCTGGCGTCCAGCGACACGCCCGTCACCTTGCCGACCGTGATGCCGCGGATCTTGACGGGGGAGCCGGCGTCCAGGCCCTGCCCGGCCCTGGCGAACACGGCGTCGATCCTGGTCCCGCTCAGCTCGGTGGCGGTGCGGACGACGTACAGGGTGGCCGCGGCGAGCACGACGAGCACGGCGAACGCGATGCCCACCCGGGCGGCGAGGGAGAGTTGGAATCGGCCCACCGGCTCACCCCGTCAGCGGTATGTTGCCGCCGCTGCCCCAGAACAGGTACGACAGCAGCAGGTTGAGCAGCACGATCGTGACGATCGACTGGCGGATGGCGCGGCCCGCCGCCACGCCCACGCCCACCGGGCCGCCGGTGGCGTGGAAGCCGTGGTAGCAGTGGATCACGATGACCGCGAAGGCGAACACGCCGACCTTGGTGACGCTGAACGCGATGTCCCGGACCGGCAGATACAGGTAGAAGTAGTAGTCGTAGACCCCCGGCGCCAGGCCGAACAGCACCGTGCACATCAGCCGGGTGGCGAAGAAGCTGGCGAAGAGCGCGATCAGGTAGATCGGCACCAGCGCCAGCAGCGCCGCCACGACCCTGGTGCAGATCAGGTACGTGAAGGCGTTGATGCCCATGACCTCCAGCGCGTCGATCTCCTCCGAGATCCGCATCGCGCCCAGCTCCGCCGTGAACGACGAGCCCACCTGCGCCGCCAGCGCCGTCGCGGCGATGATCGGGGTGATCTCGCGGACGTTCGCGAAGCTGCCCACCAGGCCCATGAACGACTCCGCGCCGATCGCCTGCAACCCCTGGTAGCCCTGCAGGCCCACGGTCGCGCCCACGACGAACGCCATCGTGAACACCACGAAGATCATGCCGCCGCCGATGACGGTCGCCCCGACGCCCACCACGACGTCGCTGACCTGCCTGATGACGACCTTGAAGAACTTCAGCCGCAGGACGACGTCGCGTACGGAGTAGAACAGCACCTTCCACACGAACAGCGGCCAGTCGGCCAGCGTCGCGAACCGCTCGGCGACGTCCCGGCCCCGCAGGGCGAGCCGCAGACCGGCCGTGCGCGTCACCATCATCACAACGACCTCGGCGGGTACGCCAGGAAGTAGACGGCCGAGATCACGTAGTTGAACGCGAACACCAGCATGAACGTCACCACGGTCGCCTGGTTGACCGCCCGCCCCACGCCGACCGGGCTGGAGGCGCACGTCATGCCCTTGTAGCAGGCGACCGCCGCCGCGATGAACCCGAAGATCCACGCCTTGAACAGCGTCACGTACAGATCGGAGGCGACGACCAGCGAGAACGCGCCGTCGAAGTACGCGCCCGGGGTGACGCCCTGCACGATGACGTTGAAGAAGTAGCCGCCGCTCGCGCCGGCCAGGATGACCAGCGGGCACAGGCAGACCGCGATCGTGCTGGCCGCCCACATGCGCGGCGTGACCAGGCGGTGGATCGGGTTGACCGACATGACCTCCATCGCGCTCAGCTCGTCGCGGATGTGACGCGCGCCGATGTCGGAGGTCATCGCGCTGCCGCCGGCCCCGGCGATCAGCAGCGCGCTGGCCAGCGGCGCCACCTCGCGGATGAGCCCGACGAAGACCGCGCTGCCGGTCGCCGAGCTGGCGCCCAGCTGCCTGGCCAACTCGCCCACCTGGAGCGCCACGGTGGCGCCCAGCGGCAGGGCGACCAGCAGGACCGGGACGCTGGTGACCCGCGCCAGGAACCAGCACTGCTCGACGAACTCCCACCACCAGCGCCTGACGTCCCAGGTCCTGCGCAGCCCCTCCAGGACGATGACGAACAGCTCACCGATCTGGCCGAGTGTCGACCCGGCCCGGCGTCCGATGTACCCGGACAGGGTCATCGGCGACCTCGGATTACCGCCATGACCACCTCCGCCGCCTACGGATGAGTGGCAACCCTACTGACGGGTTGTCTAGTAGTCGATGCTTTCGTGGGAATTTGCGCGAAAGGTATGAGACGCAGGTCACATGTTGTCAGCCAGGCACGAAAAGTGACCGCGCCGTTACAACCCGGCTCCCCTTGACGCGCTCCCCGTGAGGTTGTTTGCCTGTACGCAAGGCCTGGAAGACTGAGCTGCAAGAGGTGGTGCACATGCTCATTGGGACGATTCTCCGCGCAAAGGGAAGTGACGTGGCGACCGTGTCGCCCGGTTCGACGGTGCGCGAGCTGCTGGCCACGCTCGCCGAACGCAACATCGGTGCCGTGGTGGTCTCCACCGACGGCCTCACCATCGAGGGCATCGTGTCCGAACGCGACGTCGTGCGCCGCCTGCACGACCGCGGCCCGGCGATCCTCGACGGCCCGGTTTCCGCGATCATGACCTCCCAGGTGCGTACGGTGGGGCCCGGCGAGAACGTCGACTCGCTGCGGCAGATCATGACCACGCAGCGGTTCCGGCACATGCCGGTGGTCGAGAACGGCCGGCTCGTGGGCATCGTGAGCATCGGCGACGTGGTCAAGAGCGCGATCGAGGAGCTGGAGACGGAGAAGGCGTCGCTCGTCGACTATCTCCACCGTTGATAGGGATGGCACCCTTGGTCCGTGATGTACGGGCCTCCTCCTGAATATCCGCCTGAGTATCCGCGGGCGACAAGCAGTCCGACGATCATCGTGCTCGTGTCCGGGCTCGCCGCGCTCCTCGGGTTCCTGCTGGGGGTCTTCGTGGGGTTCGGCGCGTCTGAGGCGTCCGGTGCGCCCGCCCCCCGGGTCACGGTCACGGTCGAGGACACGCAGCCCCCGGAATCCGAGGCCACCGGCCCCGACCCGTCATCACCGGTCCAGCCCACTCAGCCCACTCAGCCCACTCAGCCCACTCAGCCCACCCAGCCCACCCAGCCCACCCAGCCCACGTCGCCCCAGGGAACGCAGCCGCCGGGCGCCACCCAGCCGGGCGCCACCCAGCCGGGTGCTACCCAGCCGGGTGCCACGCCGCCCGGTCAGACAGGGCCGGGTCAGACCGGTCAGCCGACAGGCGGGACCGGGAGCAACCCTGCCTTCAACTCCGTGTCCATGCGGACGCTCGTCGTGGGCACGGACATCCAGCCGGGCACCTACCGTACGGCGGGCCCGACCGCGGGGATCCCCATGTGCTACTGGGCCAGGCTGCGCAGCGCCACGGGGGGCGAGATCGCGACCGGCATGCCGGCGGGCCCGGCCAGCGTCACCATCCTGGCCACGGACAAGGCGTTCAGGACCGCCGGATGCGCGGAGTGGATCAGGGCATGATGCTTTTGTGCGTCAAACTCTGGACAAAAGAGCAAGAATGCGCAATTCTGTGCGGCAAACAAGAAGGGAGGCACGCCTGGAGCGTGCTGGCGTGACGTCCTACGGTTATGGGCCACGCCACTCCGGCGTCCTTGGCCAGGACGCGGCTCGGAGAGTGCGGAACAGCGCGCAGCGCCACTAATCCGAACCCGACCCGTTCGCGAGGAGTGCCTGTGCGTCGTCTCCCTGCCCTCATATCCGCGGCCACCCTGGCCGTCACCGCCCTCGTCACCGCCCCCGCCGCCGAGGCCGCCGCCGTAGCCGCCGCGCCCGCCGCCGCAGCCGCCGCGGCCACCGAGGCCAGGGCGCTGCCCGCCCCCGTCGCCTGCAACGGCTGCTGGCGGCCCGCGCTGAACACGTCCTGGCAGTGGCAGCTCTCCTCCCTGCCGGCCAAGCCGTACCCGAACGTGCAGATGTTCGACATCGACGGCTTCGCCGCCAAGGACGGCGCGATCGTCAAGTCGCTCAAGGCCGACAAGCCGGGCCGCGGCGTCGTCTGCTACATCAGCGCGGGCACGTTCGAGGACTGGCGCCCGGACGCGAGCCAGTTCCCCGCCGAGGTGCTCGGCAAGCCGCTGGAGGACTGGCCGGGTGAGCGCTGGCTCGACATCCGCAAGTACACCGGCAAGCTCGGCCAGATCATGAAGGCCCGGCTCGACATGTGCAAGGCCGCCGGGTTCGACGCCGTGGAGCCCGACAACGTCGACGGCTACAGCAACGCCAGCGGCTTCCCGCTCAAGGCCGCCGACCAGCTCGCCTACAACACCTGGTTCGCCAACGAGGCCCACAGGCGGGGCCTGTCGGTCGCGCTCAAGAACGACATCGAGCAGATCCCGGCGCTGCTGCCGTACTTCGACTTCGCGGTGAACGAGGAGTGCTGGGAGCACACCGAGTGCACCACCGCGCAGAACGACGACTACGGCTACGACCAGTTCGTCAAGGCGGGCAAGGCCGTGTTCAACGTCGAGTACAACCTGGCCACCTCGGCCTTCTGCGCCAAGTCGAACGCTCAGAACTTCAACTCGCTGAAGAAGAAGTACGAGCTCGACGCGTACCGCGTGCCCTGCCGTGGCGCGTGACGTCGACCTGCTGGTCGTCGGTGACGCCAACCCCGACGTGGTGCTCTCCGGGGCGCCGCGCGGGTTGGCGTACGGCCAGCGTGAACAGCTCGTCTCCGGTGGCGACCTGGTGCTCGGCGGGTCCGGTGCGATCACCGCGTGCGGGGCGGCCCGGCTGGGCCTGCGGACCGCGTTCGCCGGGCGCGTGGGCGACGACGCGGCCGGGCGCTTCGTGCTGGACGCCCTGGCCGGCCGGGGCGTGGACGTCTCCCGCTGCGTGATCGACTCCCGGCCCACGGCCATGACCGTGGTGCTGGCCGACGGTTCGGACCGGGCCATCCTCACCTCGCCCGGCTGCCTGCCGTACCTGACCGTGGAGGACCTGCCGCGCGGCGTGGCCCGCCACGTCCACGTGTCGTCCTATTTCCTGCAACCGGGGCTCGCGCCCGGCCTGCCGGGCTTCCTGGCGGAGGAGCGGCGCGCGGGCGCCACCACCTCGCTGGACACCAACGACGACCCCGCCGGCGAGTGGGAGGGGCTCGGGGAGGTGCTGGCCGAGGTGGACGTGTTCCTCCCGAACGCCGCCGAGGCCCGGGCCGTCGCGGCCCGGCTCTTCGACGCCGGCCCCGAATCCCTCGAGGCCGTGGCGGCCCGGATCGGCGGGCTCGGCCCCACCGTGGTCGTCAAGGACGGCGGCGACGGCGCGCTGGCCTGGCAGGCGGGCGAGCTGGCCCGGGCCCCCGCCGTCCCCGTCGAGCCGGTGGACACCGTCGGCGCCGGTGACAGCTTCAACGCCGGCCTCCTCGCCGCGCGGCTGCGCGGGATGAGCCTGCGCGAATGCCTGCGCGTGGCCGTGACCTGCGGATCCCTCTCGACCCAGGCCGCCGGCGGCACCGCCGCCCAGCCCACCTGGAAGGAACTATGAAGATCGTCTTTCTCGGCGCCGGGAGCGTCGAGTTCACCCAAGGGCTGCTGGCCGACCTGGTCGCCTTCCCCGATCTGGGGGAGTTCGAGGTGGCGCTGCACGACATCCACCCCGAGCGGCTGGACACCGCCGAGGCCGCCGCCCGCGTCATCGCGGCCGGGCGGCCCGTCAAGATCTCCGCCCACCTCGACCTGCGCCGGGCCCTCGAAGGCGCCGACTTCGCGATCAACATGATCCAGGTCGGCATGATCGACGCCACCCGCGTCGACTTCGAGGTGCCCGCCCGGTACGGGCTGCGCCAGACGATCGCCGACACCATCGGCGTGGGCGGCATCTTCCGCGCCCTGCGCACCTTCCCGGCGCTCGACCGGATCGGGCGGGCCATGGCCGAGGTGTGCCCGGACGCGTGGCTGCTCAACTACACCAACCCGATGGCCATGAACGTCTGGTACCTGGCCGCCGCCACCCCCGTGCGCAACGTCGTCGGGCTCTGCCACTCCATCTACTGGACCGCCCACGACCTGGCCGAGCTGGTCGGGGTGCCGCTGGAGGAGGTGTCGTACCTCGCGGCGGGCGTCAACCACCAGTCGTGGATGCTGCGCTTCGAGTCCGGCGGCCAGGACCTCTACCCGCGCCTGGAGGAGGCCATCGAGCGCGACCCCGGCCTGCTGCGCCGGGTGCGCGTGGACATGTACCGCAGGCTCGGCTACTACCCGACCGAGACGAGCGAGCACTCGGCCGAGTACGTGCCCTGGTACCTGCACGACGAGAGCGAGATCGAGCGCCTGCGGATCCCCGTGGGCGCCTACATCGGCATCAGCGAGGAGAACGTGCGCCAGTACGAGGCCACCCGCGACGCGCTGCGCGCGGGCCGGCCGATCACCGTGGAGGGGACCATGGAATACGCCCCGCAGATCATCCACAGCGTCACCACCGGCACCAGCCGGGTCGTCTACGGGAACGTCCAGAACAGGGGCCTGGTCGCGAACCTGCCGGACGGCTGCGTGGTGGAGGTGCCGTGCGTGGCCGACGCGCTCGGCGTCCGCCCGATGGCCGTCGGCGACCTGCCCGCGCAGTGCGCGGCGCTCAACCGGGCCTACGTCAACGTCAACGAGCTGACCGTGCGCGCCGTCACCGAGGGCCGGCCCGAACACGTCCGGCACGCCATGATGGCCGACCCGAACACCGCCGCCACGCTCACCGTCGAGCGGATCGACGAGCTGTGCGGCGCGCTGCTCGAAGCCCACGGCGAGCTGATGCCCGAGTCCCTCAGGAGCCGGTCATGAGGGGCCCTGTCCTGAGAGGCCCTGTCCTGAGAGGCCCTGTCCTGAGAGGCCCTGTCTTGAGAGGCCCTGTCTTGAGAAGCAGGGTGGCGGGCATGGCGGCGCTCGTCCTGGTCGCCGGGCTGCTGACGGGCTGCGGCTCCTCCTCCGAGGACGCCTCGGGCCCGGTCGAGATCACCTGGTGGCACGGCCAGACCGAGCTGCAGGCCAAGGTCATCGAGGAGCTGGCCGCCGAGTACTCCAAGGCCCACCCGGACGTGAAGATCACGCCCGCCGTCGGGTCCACGAACGTGGACGACATGCTGCAGAAGGTCCAGGCGGTGCTGGCCGGCGGCAAGGCGCCCGACATCGCGTACATGTACGGCACGTGGATGCCGAACCTGGCGCGCAACCCCAAGGTGTACGACCTGGCCGCCACCGTGAAGGCCCCCGGGTTCGGGTGGGACGACTTCTGGCCGGCGGAGCGGGCCGTGTCGGAGGTGAACGGCAAGGTCGTCGGCATCCCCGCCCTGGTCGACAACCTGGCCGTCATCTACAACAAGAAGCTGTTCGACGCGGCGGGGCTGCCGTACCCGTCCGAGGACTGGACCTGGGACGACTTCCGGGCCACGGCGAAGAAGCTGACCGGCGGCGGCGTGTACGGCACCGCGTACCCCGTGACCGGCCTCGAGGACACCGTGTGGCGGTTCTGGCCGATGATCTGGCAGCAGGGCGGCTCGATCCTGGCGCCGGACGGCAAGAAGTCGGCGTTCAACACGCCGCAGGCGGCGCAGGCGCTCGACCTGTGGAGCGCCATGGCTCAGCAGGATAAGTCCGTATATCTCGATCAAAATGGGGAGAAGTTCGTGCCCCTGTTCCAGAGCGGCAAGATCGGGATGATCGCGGCGGCGCCGTACGCGCTGCTGGACATCATCGACCACAAGATTTCCTACGGCGTGCAGGTGCTGCCCGGCTACAACGGCAACCACGAGACGGTCGCCGGGCCGGACAACTGGGTCGTGTTCGACAACGGCTCGCGCCGGGCCAAGGCCGCCGCCGAGTTCCTCACCTGGCTCACCAAGCCGGAGCAGGACGCCCGGTGGTCGCTCGGCCTGGGCAACCTGCCGCTGCGCAAGGCCACGACCGCGCTGCCGGCGTACCAGAAGTTCGTCAAGGACTTCCCCGGCATCGACGTCTTCACCGCGAACCTCGACAACGCCAAGCAGGCCAGGCCGCCGCTGCCGGCGTACCCGGAGTTCTCCGAGAAGGTCGGCAACGCGATCGCCCAGTCGCTGGTCGGCGGCACGCCCGCGCAGCAGGCCCTCGCCAAGGCCGCGACCGAGGCCGACGCGGTGCTGGGACGCTCGCGATGACAGCCCCGGCGATGAGCGGGACGGCGCGGGTGAGCGCGCCGTCCGCGCGGCGGAGCCGGCTGGTCCCCCAGCTGACCGGGTGGGGCTTCGTGTTCCCCGCGACGCTCGTGATCGTCGGGCTCAGCCTGTTCCCCGCGGTGTGGGCGCTGCTGCTCTCGCTGCGGGACGGCGACCTGCTCACCGGCGGCGACTTCGTCGGGCTGGCGAACTACGGCGACATGCTCGGCGACGCCGAGCTGGCCGCGGCGGCCGGGCACACGCTGCTCTACACCGTGCTCTTCGTGCCCGGCTCGGTGGTGCTCGGGCTGGCCCTGGCCCTGGCGCTCAACCTCAAGATCCGCCTCATCGGGTTCTACCGCACGTGCTTCTTCGTCCCGTACGTCGTCTCCGCCGCCGCCACGGGCATCCTGTCGAACTTCGTCTTCGACCCCGACTTCGGCATCGTCAACGCCGGGCTGAAGGCGCTCGGCCTGCCCGCGATGGGGTTCCTGCAGGACCCCGACCAGGCGATGCTCACCCTGGTCGCGATCTCGCTCTGGGGCGGCGTGGGCATGCCCGCCGTGGTCTACCTGGCCGCCCTGCAGGACATCCCGCGCATGCTGATCGAGGCGGCCCGGGTGGACGGCGGCGCCGGGCGGCACGTCCTGCGCCACGTCGTGCTGCCGCAGCTGCGGCCGGCCACGGTCTTCCTGCTGATCTGGCAGACGATCACCGCGCTGCAGCTGTTCGACCTCGTCTACACCACCACCAAGGGCCAGCCGCTCGACTCCACGACGACCATCGTGTTCTACCTCTACCGGCAGGCGTTCCAGCTCTTCCACTCCGGCTATGGCACGGCCATCGCCTACGTCCTGTTCATCGTGACGCTCGCCGTGTCGGGCGCGGTCCTGTGGAGGGGTGCGAAGTGACGCGCCGCAGCCTCGCCCATCTCTTCCTGATGCCGCTCGCGCTGCTGTTCGTGGCGCCGCTGGTGTGGATGGCGCTGACCGCGTTCATGCCGGACGCCGACATCAACACCTACCCGCCCAAGCTCTGGCCCGAGCACTTCACGCTGGACGGGTTCAGGCGCATC
Organism: Nonomuraea jabiensis; assembly: GCF_014204795.1. Taxonomy (GTDB): domain Bacteria; phylum Actinomycetota; class Actinomycetes; order Streptosporangiales; family Streptosporangiaceae; genus Nonomuraea; species Nonomuraea jabiensis. Next base: position 7,250,019 of record NZ_JACHMB010000001.1, read on the forward strand.
TTCACCGAGGACGAATATCCGCTCTGGCTGGCCAACACGGTGATCGTGGCCGGCTCGGCGGTGCTCGGGCACGTGGTGCTCTGCTCCCTGGCCGGGTACGGCTTCGCCCGGATCGAGTTCCGCGGCCGCGGGGTCGCCTTCGCGGCGGTCATGGCCACCATCATGGTGCCGGCCCAGGTGCTGATGATCCCGACGTTCCTGCTGTTCAAGAACATGGGCCTGATCGACACGCTGGGGGCGGCCATCGTGCCGTGGCTGGCGTCGGCGTTCGGGGTGTTCCTCATGCGGCAGTTCTTCCTGTCGCTGCCCAAGGAGCTGGAGGAGGCCGCCGTCATCGACGGCTGCTCCCGCCTGGGCGTGTTCTTCCGCGTGGTGCTGCCGCTGGCCCGGCCCGCGCTGGCCACGCTGGTGGTGTTCACGCTGCTCGGCGCCTGGAACGACCTGATCTGGCCGCTCATCGCGATCTCGTCGGAGTCGGGCTACACGCTGCAGCTCGGGCTGGCCACCTTCGCCGGCGCCCGGCACACCGAGTGGTCGGCGCTGATGGCCGGCAACGTGGTCGCGGTGCTGCCGCTCGTGCTCGCGTTCATCCTGGCGCAGCGGCACTTCGTGGCCACGATGAGCTTCAGCGGACTCAAGGGCTGAGGTTGTTGGCAGGGGTGGGGTGTGCGTAGGAGGATGCGCACAGCCCACCGCACAGCCCAACCCGGAGGATGACATGTCGGTGTTGAAGAGCCTCGTTGACAGCGTGCGCAGCGGGGCGATCGAGGTGATCGACCTCACGGCGCCCCTCTCGTCCGAGACGCCGATCCTCCAGCTGCCCGAGCCGTTCGGCAACACGATCCCGTTCCGGCTGGAGGAGATCAGCCGCTACGACGACCGCGGCCCCGCCTGGTACTGGAACGACATCCACACCGGCGAGCACACCGGCACCCACTTCGACGCCCCCGTCCACTGGGTCACCGCCCGCGACGGCCAGGACGTCTCCCAGGTGCCCGTGCGCAGCCTCATCGCGCCCGCCGTCGTGCTCGACTTCGCCGCCGAGGCGTCCAAGGACGCCGACTTCCTCCTCCAGATCGACCACGTCAAGGAGTGGGAACGCGCCAACGGCCCGCTGCCCGACGGCGGCTGGCTGCTCTACCGCACCGGCTGGGACACCCGCTCCGGCGACCAGGCGGCCTTCCTCAACGCCGACGCCTCCGGCCCCCACACGCCCGGCATCTCGGTGGAGTGCGCCCAATGGCTGGCCTCCGAGACCCCGATCGCCGGGATCGGCGTCGAGACCGTCGGCACCGACGCCGGCGCCGCCCACTCCTTCGACCCGGCCTTCCCGTGCCACTCCTTCCTGCTGGGGGCGGGCAAGTACGGCCTGACCCAGCTGCGCAACCTCGACCGGCTGCCCGTGACCGGCGCCGTCGTGGTCGCGCCGCCGCTGCCCATCGTGGGCGGCTCCGGCAGCCCCGTGCGCGTGCTGGCCCTGGTGGAACGTTGATCGTCGCGGAGGCCGTGGGGCGGGCCCTGGCCGCCTGCGGCGTCGGGACCGCCTTCGGGGTGGTCGGCAGCGGGAACTTCCACGTGACCAACGCCCTGGTGGCGGGCGGCGTGCGCTTCGTCGCCGCCCGCCACGAGGGCGGGGCCGCCACCATGGCCGACGCGTACGCGCGGATGAGCGGCCGGGTCGGCGTCGTGTCGGTGCACCAGGGGCCGGGGCTCACCAACGCCCTGACCGGCCTGACCGAGGCGGCCAAGAGCCGGACGCCGCTCGTCGTGCTGGCGGGGGAGGCCACGGAGGTCCAGTCCAACTTCCACATCGACCAGGCCGCGCTCGCGACGGCGGTCGGGGCGGTGGCGATGCGCGTCGCCTCGCCGGAGGAAGCGGTGTCGCGGGCGGTCGAGGCGTACCGGGTGGCGGTGCAGGAGCGGCGCACGGTCCTGCTGAACCTGCCGCTCGACGTCCAGGCCGCCCCCTTCGAGGGCGCTGTCGACGTGATACCGCCCGCGACCGCGTCGGCGGTTCCTGCGGTGGGTGAGGTGGCGGAGCTGGCGCGGCTGCTCGGCGCGGCCGAGCGGCCGGTGTTCATCGCGGGGCGCGGCGCCCGGCACGCGCGGCGGGAGCTGGAGGAGCTGGCCGCTCTCGCGGGCGCCCTGCTGGCCACCTCGGCGGTCGCGAAGGGGCTCTTCCGCGGCAGCCCGTGGGACCTCGACGTGAGCGGCGGCTTCGCGACCCCGCTGGCCGCCGAGCTGATCCGCGGCGCCGACCTGATCGTCGCCTGGGGATGCGCGCTGAACATGTGGACCACCCGCCACGGCACGCTCGTCTCGCCGGGGGTGAAGGTCGTGAAGGTCGATCTCGACCCGGCGGCGTTCAAGACCCATGTGCCCGCCGACCTGGGCGTGGCGGGTGACGTGGCGCGCGTCGCGGAGGCGCTGGCCGCTCAGGTCGCGCCCCGTACGGGCTACCGGTCGCCGGAGATCGCCGCCCGCGTGCGGGCCGAGGGGCGCTGGCGGGACGTGCCGTACGAGGACGAGAGCGGCGGCGGCCGGATCGATCCCCGGACGCTCAGCATCGGGCTGGACGACCTCCTGCCGCGGGAGCGGATCGTCGCCATCGATTCCGGAAATTTCATGGGATATCCGTCGATGTTCGTGGATGTCCCGGATGAGGGTGGGTTCTGCTTCACGCAGGCGTTCCAGTCGATCGGGCTGGGCCTGGCGACGGCGATCGGCGCGGCGATCGCCCGGCCGGACCGGCTGCCGGTGGCCGCGCTCGGCGACGGCGGCGCCCTCATGGGCATCGCGGAGCTGGAGACCGTCGTCCGGCTCGGCCTGCCCATGGTGATCGTGGTGTACGACGACGAGGCGTACGGGGCCGAGGTCCACCACTTCGGGCCGCACGGACACCCGCTCGGGACGGTCACGTTCCCCCCGGCCGACCTCGCCGCCATCGCCCGGGGCCACGGCTGCGCCGCCGTGACGGTCGGCGGGCCCGGCGACCTGGCGGGCGTGGCCGAATGGGTGGACGGGCCCCGCGACCGGCCGCTCCTGGTGCACGCCAAGGTCACGGCGGAGCACGGCTCCTGGTGGCTGGAGGAGGCATTCAGGGGGCACTGAGCTCAGAGCTTGCGGTAGGTGCGGGCCTCCTCGGCCGCCTCCAATACGTCGGCCAGCGGCACGCCCGCGCCCGCCGCCACCGCCGCGGCGATCGCCCCCTCCACGAACGGCACGTCCGCCACCACCACCCGGCCGTCCTCCTCCAGCAGGCGGGCGGTCAGCACCGAGCTGCCCAGGTCGGGGATGAGCACCACCCCGTCGCCCTGGTCGACGCTGCGCAGCGCCGCCTCGATGAGGTCCAGGCTCGTGCCCAGCCCGCCGTCCTCGGTGCCCCCGGCGGCCGCCACGGGCGCGTCGGCACCGGCGATCCCGCGGGCCAGCGCCGCCGCCTCCGCGGCCAGCCCCGCGCTGTGCGAGACGAGCACCAGCCCCACCATCACCCGGCCCCATCGACCGGTCCGCGGCGGATCACGCGATCACCGAAGCCGCCCACCGCGCCACCACCGAGGCCAGGACGGCTCATCACGCCACCACCGTCGCCAGCGCCGCCATGAACAGGGCCGCCGACGCCGCCCCCGGGTCCTCGTGCCCGATGCTGCGCTCGCCCAGGTAGCTGGCCCGCCCCTTGCGCGCCCGCATCGGGATCGTGGCCTTCGCCCCCTCCTCGGCCGCTTCGGCCGCCCGCTCGAACGCCTCCTTCACCCCGATCCCGTCACGTACGGCCAGGGCGAGCGCCCTGGAGGCCGGGACAAGCGCGTCCACCATGGTCTTGTCGCCCAGCGCGGCCTTGCCCAGCCGTTCGAGCGCCACCACCCCGGCCTCGAACGCCGCCGAGAACCCGGCCAGCGTCACCGGCGACTCCAGCGACTTGCCCATCTGCCGGAACACGGACCCGTACAGCGGCCCGGAGGCGCCCCCGACGCGGCGGATCAGCGTCGCGCCCGCCGCGGCCAGCACCTCGCCGGGAGTCCCCGGCGGCGACTCGGCCAGCGCCTTGCGGACCTCGGTGAGGCCGCGGTCGAGGTTGGTGCCGTGGTCGGCGTCGCCGATCGCCGCGTCCAGCTGGGTCAGCCGGTCGCGGTCACGGTGGACCAGCCTGGCCGCCTCCTCGAACCAGGCCACGAACACGTCGGTGTCCATCAGCGCCCCCAGCGCAGCCCCGGCGTCTCGACCGGCGCGTCCCACAGGCGCGTGAGCACGTCGTCGAGCAGGCAGATCGACACGGAGAAGCCCTGCATGTCGAGGCTGGTCACGTAGTTGCCGACGAGCGAGCGCGACACCCGGGCGCCCTTGCCCCGGACGAACGCCGCGACCTCCGCGAACACCACGTACAGCTCCATGAGCGGGGTGCCGCCCATGCCGTTGACCATGACCAGCAGGTCGCCGCGGAGCGGCAGGTCGCCGTGGATGGCCTCCATGGCGATCGCGGCCAGCTCGCGCGCCGACACCATCGGCACGCGGGCCCGTCCCGGCTCGCCGTGGATGCCGATGCCCAGCTCCACGTCCGTCTCCGGCAGGTCGAACGTGGGCTTGCCGGCGTGCGGCGTCGTACAGGACGTCAAGGCGATGCCGAACGACCTGCTGCGCTCGTCCACCTCGCCCGCCACCGCGGCGAGCTGGGCCAGCGGCGCCCCCTGCTCGGCCAGCGCGCCCGCCAGCTTCTCCACGAACACCGTGGCCCCGGTGCCGCGCCGGCCCGCCGTGTAGAGGGAGTCCTGTACGGCCACGTCGTCGTCGACCAGCACGCTGGCCACCTCGACGTCCTCGATCAGCTCGGCGGCCATCTCGAAGTTCAGCACGTCGCCGGTGTAGTTCTTGACGATGTGCAGGACCCCGGCGCCGCCGTCGACCGCCCTGGTGGCGTCGATGATCTGGTCGGGGACCGGTGAGGTGAAGACCTCGCCGGGGCAGGCCGCGTCGAGCATGCCGTACCCGACGAAACCGGCGTGCAGCGGCTCATGCCCCGAGCCGCCGCCCGAGACCAGGCCGACCTTGCCCGGCCGCGGCCCCTCGGCCCGGTAGACCACGCGGTCGCGCACCCGCAGCGAGGGATGGGCCGCGGCCATGCCGTTCAGCGCGTCATCGACGACGGAGTCGGCCGTGTTGATGAGCTTCTTCATGGTGAGAAGATCTGCCCATTTTCACGAGGGCGCAAGCGTCGTAGCGTGGGCGGGATGGAGGTCGTCTACAACCCCTACGACCCGGCGGTCAACGACGATCCGTACCCCGTCTACGCGCGGCTCCGCCGGGAAGCGCCGCTCTATCACAACGCCGAGCACGGCTTCTGGGCACTGTCGCGGCACGCCGACGTGTCCGCCGCGCTCGGCGACAGCGCCCTGCTGTCCAGCGACCACGGCCCCGTGCTCGATCCGGCCGCGTGGGGGCCGCAGGCGCGGACGTACCTGTCGTTCGTGGCCATGGACCCGCCGGACCACACCCGCATGCGGGCCATCGTCTCGCGGGCCTTCACCCCGCGCCGGGTGGCCGCCCTCGAACCCATGATCAGGCAGATCGCGCGGGGCTACATCGAGGAGGGCGTCGAGCGCGGGACGTTCGACTTCGCCCGCGACTTCGCGGCCAAGCTGCCGCTCGACGTGATCTCCGAGCTGGTGGGCGTGCCGCCGTCCGACCGGGCGGACGTCCGCCGCAGGTCCGACATCCTCGTGAGATATGACCCTCAGGGCAAGATGGCGGACACGGGGCTCAAGAGCATCCTGTCCCTCGGCGACTACTACGCCTCGATCGTCGCCGACCGCCGGGCCACACCCCGCGACGACCTCGTCTCGGCGCTCGTCGCCGACGGCGGGCTGAGCCCCGAGGAGATCGTGGCGTTCCTGTTCCTGCTGATCGGGGCGGGCTCGGAGACCACCACCCACCTGCTGAGCGCCGCCTGGTACTGGGCGTGGCGCCACCCCGGCCAGCGCGCCGCCGCCTTCGGCGGGGCGATCACGCCGTGGGTGGAGGAGTCGCTGCGGTACGACACCCCCGCGCACGGCATCGCCCGCCGCCTCACCGGGGCCGCCGAGTGGCACGGCGTGCGGGTGCCCGCCGACGCCAAGGTGTTGATCCTGATCGGCTCCGCCAACAGGGACGAGTCGGTCTTCCCCGATCCCGACGCCTATGACCTGGGCCGCGACACCTCCAGGTCCATCAGTTTCGGCGTGGGCCGCCACTACTGCCTCGGCGGTCCGCTCGCCCGGCTGGAGGCCCGGGTGGCGCTGGAGGAGCTCACCAAGGCCGTCTCCCCTTCGTACGAGATCGACCCGGACGGCGTCCGGCGCACCACGCACGGCAACGTGCGCGGGATGGTCCGGCTCCCGACTACCGTGGCACCCGCCTGAGTAGGCTACCTTCTGCTCATGGCTGAGATCGTGTACCCGCCGGTGATCGCCGCCGCGCGGACCCTGTTTCGCGTGCTCGACGTCCGGTTCCACATGGAGGGTACGGAGCACGTGCCGCGGACCGGGGGAGCGGTGCTGGTGAGCAACCACATCAGTTACCTCGACTTCATCTTCGCGGGGTTCGCCGCGCTGCCCTCGCGGCGGCTGGTGCGATTCATGGCCAAGCAGGACGTTTTCGACCACCGCATCTCGGGGCCGCTGATGCGCGGCATGCACCACATCCCGGTGGACCGGGGGGCGGGCGCGGGCTCGTACGCCACGGCCCTGCGCATGCTGAAGGCCGGCGAGGTCGTCGGGGTCTTCGCGGAGGCGACGATCAGCCGGTCGTTCACCGTCAAGGAGATCAAGAACGGCGCCATCCGCATGGCCCAGGCCACCAACACGCCCGTCATCCCCGTCGCGCTGTGGGGCAGCCAGCGCTTCTGGACCAAGGGCCGGCCCCGCAAGCTCACGCAACGGCACGTCCCGCTGACCATCGTGGTGGGGGAGCCGATGCACCCCAAGCGCGGCGAGAACGTCAACGACCACACCGCCGACCTGCACAAGCGGCTGTCGGAGCTGGTGGACCAGGCGCAGCGCACGTACCCGGAGGTGCCGCCGGGGGTGTGGTGGCAGCCGGCCCACCTGGGCGGCACGGCCCCGACGCCGGAGGAGGCGGAGGCCATGGACGCCGCCGAGGCCGAGGCCCGCGCCAAGAAGGAGTAAGCCCGCCCTCGGGAGGGCCTGCCGGGCCGCGTCGCGCGGATCAGCGGGCCACCATCCCACCACCCCTTCATCCCATCGTCCCCGGATGGCGCGAGCGCGGGGCTCAGCGGGGGATCGAAGCACCGAGCATCTGCTCGAACGGCGGACGCTGCGGCAGAGCGGATCCCGCACCCCGCAAGCAGCGCTCTACTCGGGGCGGCCGGTGTCGCCCAGGGAGACGAGGAGTTTGCGGAGGAGGCCGGCCAGGGTGTCGCGGTCGGCGGGGGTGAGGCCGGACAGGAGGCGGGCCTCGTTGGCCGCGTGGCGTTCCAGGATGTCGTTGGCCACCCGCCGCCCCTCGTCCGTCAGCGCCACCAGCGTCATGCGGCGGTTGTCGGGCGCCGGCCAGCGGTCGACCAGCCCCCGCTCCACCAGGTGGTCCATGCGGTTGGTGAGGGCGCCAGGACTGACCATGGCCGCGGCCGACAGGTCCTTCATGCACATGGAGTCGGCTTCGTTCCTGAGCAGCGTGGCCAGCATGTCGAACTCCCACGCCTCCAGCCCGTGCTCGGCCAGGAACTCCTTGACCCCCCGCTCCAGGAGCCGCGAGGCCCGCGACACCCGGCCGATCACGCCCATCGGGGACACGTCCACGTCGGGCCGGGTGCGTGCCCACTGGCCGAGGATCGCGTCGACTGCATCTCCCATGCCGGCAATCGTACGACATTGAAATGTTCGATGTCGTCGGTTATGGTCCTACGTGGAAATGTTCAATGTCGAAGTTTTTGAGGTGGGACAATGAAGGTGCTGGTGCTGGGCGCGACGGGGTACATCGGCGGTGTCCTGGTGGAGCGGCTGGTCGCGCAGGGGCATGAGGTGGCGGCGTACGTACGGCCCGCGGCGGATGGTGCGCGGCGGATGCCGGGGGTGGCCGACGTGCGGTACGGGGATCTGGCGGACGCCGCCGCGCTGGAGAAGGTGATCAGCGCGGACCTCGACGCGATCGTGCACGCCGGCCAGCTGACCGGCGACCAGGAGACCGACCTGGCCACGCTCGGCGTGCTCGCCGGATCGTCCAAGAAGGTCGTCTATGTCAGCGGCGTCTGGGTGCTCGGCGAGACCGACGGGGCGGACGAGGACACCCCGGCCGACCCCATCCCTCTGGTGGCGTACCGGGACAAGGTGGAGCGGGTGGTGATCGACGGCGGCGGCTCCGTGGTGCGTCCCGGCGTCGTCCACGGGCGCGGCGCGGGCATCCCGGCGCTGCTGAAGGCCCAGGCCGCGCGGCGCGGGACCGGCGTGTACGTCACCGCGGGCGGCACGGCGCCGACGTGGACCTTCGTACACGTGGACGACGTGGCCGAGCTGATCGTGGCCGCCCTGGAGAAGGGGGAGGCGGCCGTCTACCACGCCATCAGCGAGGAGGCGGTGCCCGTCACCGCCGTGGCCGAGGCGGCGGCCAGGTCGGCGGGCGTCAAGGAGACGGCCAAGCCTTGGCCGCTCGATGAGGCCGCGCAGGAGCTCGGGGAGGGCTTCGCCCAGGCCCTGGCGCTCAGCCAGCGCGTCAGCGCGACCCGTACCCGCGAAAGGCTGGGCTGGCGGCCCTCCCGCCCCGGCATCGTCGCCGATCTCGTCGAGGGTTCCTACGCCTGACGCGCCAGCCCGGCCGGAAGGGTGACGGCGGGCGGCGCCTTGGGAGCGAGGGCCGGCCGAAAGGGCCGTCGCGGACCGCGAGCTCCCACTGGCGGTCGACGTCCTGCGCGGGTTCACGCTGTGCGAGATCCTGCTCGCCGACATCCAGCTGATGGCGACAGCGCCGTCATGACGCGGCCCATGGGCGACCGGGACCCCTGGTTCGGGCTCCCGATCTTCTCCCTGCTGTTCGGCATCGGGTTCGCGCTGCTGGACTCCGCGGCGAACCGCGTCCCCCGCCCGCGGCTCGTCCTGCTGCGCCGGCTGCTGGGCCGCGGGAGTCATCCTCGCCGCCCAGTGGCTCTTCGCCACGCTCTGGCTGCGCCGCCACCGCCAGGGACCGTCGAGTGGCTCTGGCGCCGGGTCACCTGGGCCCGCGATCCCCTCGAGGGCGGTCGTGACGGCGACCGCCCAGCGGTCCCTAGCCCGCGATGAGGGCGTTGGCCTCCGTGATGAGCTTCTGCGCGGCCTCGTCAGGCGTCATCCGGTCGAACAGGACCTCGTTCGTGTACCGGGTGAGGACGGCCTCGATGGCGCTGGCGCGCTTCGGCGGCGCGGCGGGCGAGTCCGCGAGCTCGCCCTTGATCTCCTCGAGGAAGGCCAGCGTCTTCTTGTCGGTCTCCGGAAGCTTGTCCCTGACCGCCGCCAGCACCTTGGAGCTGGCCGGCAGGCCGCGGTCGCTGAGGATGATCGCGCCCGCCTCCGGATCGTTGACCATGAAGTCGATGAACTTGGCCGCCGCGGCCTGGTGCGGGGACTTCGCCGCGGCGGTGTAGAACATCGCGGGCTGCAGGAACATGCCGCCCGCGGCGGCGCCCTGTGCCTTCGGCATCCGCAGCAGGTCCACTTCCTTGCCGCCTGCGGCCTTGTTGATCGAGCCGAGCTGGTTGCTCCACCACATGCCCATGGCGCCGTTGCGGGTGGCGAACAGCGACCGGTCCTCGCCCTGGGTCCCGAGCTCGATGCTCTTGGCGGCGTCAGGGGAACCCTTGGTCCTGATCAGCTTCTGGTGGATCGCCCACCACGCCTTCAGCGTCTCGGGCGAGACGCCGATCTTGTTGCCGTTGTAGAGGGACTCGCCCCGCTGTGCGGCGAAGATCTGCAGGAACGCCGGGTTGAAAGACTGCTGCGTGCCGTAGACCTTGCCTCCGCTGCCTGCGGTGATCTTGGCCGCCAGGTCGACGTACTGGTCCCAGGTCCACGTGGTGTCGTCGGGCAGCCTCTGCCCCGCGTCCTTGACCGCCTTCGGGTCCACGACCAGGGACCAGGCGTTGACGCCGGTGGGGATGGCGAACTGCTTGCCGTCGATGGCGCCGGTGGCCAGCACCTTGCCGTCGATGTCGGCGGTGTCGACCGCGCTGGACAGGTCGGCGAGCGTGCCGCGTTCGGCATATTCCCGCAGGCCGCGGATCTCGAGGGTGATGACGTCGGGCGTCTGGTCGCTCGCGACCCTCGTGGCCAGCGTGTCGTAGTAGGTGCCGAAGCCGGAGAACTCTTCCTCGATGTCGATGTCCGGGTTCTTCGCCTCGAACCTCTTGATCGCCTCTTGCGTCATTTTCTGCCGCGCGTCACTGCCCCAGTAGGAGAAACGTAACGTGATCGCACCGTCGGCGCCTTCGCTGCCACAGGCCCCGGTGATCATCAGCACGGCGGTGGCCAGCAACGCCGCCGTCCACGTCTTCTTGCCTGGGCCCACGGCTCTACCTCCTGGGGGGTCGGGGGTGCAGGACCTGCTTCGGTCCTGGGGCGGTCACTCCACGGGTCGGTCGCTTCCGTCCGGTGCAGGAAGAAGTCGAAGCCCGAGCGCGCTGATCGGCATGGCGAGCACCGGAGCCCACGACGACCCTCCACCGGAGTCAGAAATCGCAAGGCTACCGGGGGCCGCGAAGCGGCCGGAAGTTTTTGGTGTGAACGAAGTGGCTCAGAAGGTCGCTGTGCCCCGATGGACGCCGCCCGCCCATGCGAAAGGGTGCCACCCCAGCGAGTGACACCCTCATCGACCAGTGGAAATCTGGTCGGGACGACAGGATTTGAACCTGCGACCCCTTGACCCCCAGTCAAGTGCGCTACCAAGCTGCGCTACGTCCCGGTCGTGTCGGCCGCTCCCTGCGGAGCGGGACGTCATAACCTTAGCGCACATCGGAGGTGCACGCGTACACGGAGAGCTGGGGCGGAGGTGGCCGAGTGGGGCGGAAACCGACCATCGATCGGCGGGAGCTGGCCAGGTTGGTGGCCGAGGGGATGAACGTGCAGGACCTGGCCGCCCACTTCGGGGTCAGCGAGTCCGGGGTGCTGCAGGCCAAGCGGGCCGCCGGGCTGGCCAAGCCGATGCTCGACCACAGCCGGGCCGTACCATGGAAGCTGGCTCGCGAGCACTCCCAGTCCGGGCCCGCCACCAACCTGCGTAATCTGTCGGCGGCCGCGCAGGGGAAGCCGCCCGCGGCCGAGCGGCTGAACACGGCTCTGCGGTGGGCTCAGCGCCTCGTCGACGCGGGGCTCGACGTGCGGTACGACGCGGCCGAAGGGTTCAGCGAGATCCCCGCCGCACCAACGGGCTCACATGTCGCAGCCGTGCTGGCGGCGGCCAGGCAGGCACTGGAAGCCCGCTGAGGCGGTGAGTTTCGACCCACCTGTCGAGGGCAGTCGCTGGTCTCAAGACAGAGACCGGAGGCGAACAACATGACCACCTTGATCTGGGTGGCCGTCGTCGCGGTCGTGGTGGTGGCGCTCGTGGCAGTGGGTTATCTCGTGCTGCAGCAGAGGCGCCGCGACCATCTCCGCGAACGTTTCGGCCCGGAGTACGAACGCATAGTCGCCGAGCACGACAACCGCCGCGACGCCGAGCAGGAGCTGCTCGACCGGGAGCGCCGGCATGCGGATCTCGACATCCATCCCCTGACGGAAGAGTCGCGCGACACGTACGCGAACCGGTGGACCGAGGTGCAGGAGCGCTTCGTCGACGCGCCCGGGTTTGCGGTGACCGAGGCCGATCAGCTGGTCACCGCGGTCATGGCGGAACGGGGTTACCCGACGGAGAACTACGAGGAGCGGCTGTCCACCCTGTCGGTGGGCCACGCGCAGACGCTCGACCACTACCGGACGGCCCACGAGATCAGCGGGCGGGCGGCCAGGAAGGAGGCCTCCACGGAGGACCTGCGGCAGGCCATGGTGCACTACCGCGCGCTGTTCGAGGAACTGCTGCAGGAGACCACACGAGGACGGTGAACGAGGACATGAGCACCCCCAGCACCCCGAGAAGCGGGAGCGAGGAGGAGCGCGACAGGCACCTCCGCGACGACACGCTCCTCGATGATTCCCCCGATGAACGCCCCGGCGAGCGCTTCGACGCCCGCACAGACGAGTACGCGGACGACCGCAGCTTCGACGGCGACGGCTCCCGCGGCGTCCACGACACGGCCGATGACCGTGTCCAGGGTGAGGTCGTCCCGGGCGACGTCCGTGTCGCGGGCGACGACGACCAGGAGCGGCACAGCCCGCGTGCCGGCGACGAGTACGCCGCTGCCGTGCCTGGCGCCGTGACGCCGCCCGCGGCCGAGTACGACGACGGCACGTACCGCGACCCCTATGCCAGGACCGGCGGGGACACGCCGGCCGGACCGGATACCGAGCCCAGCGAGGTCCCGGCGCACGCCGCCCCCGACGACGTCGTCCTGTTCGACCAGGACCCGGACCAGGTGCAGGCCCGCTGGCGCGACCTGCAGGCGTCGTTCGTCGACGACCCCGGCGAGGCCGTGCGGCGCGCCGACGGGCTGGTCGGCGAGGTCGTCGAGGCCCTCACCAGCAGCCTCACCACTCGCACGAACGGCCTGCGCGACCGCTGGAAGGACACCGAGGCCGCCGACACCGAGCAGATGCGCCTGGCGCTGCGCGACTACCGGAACGTCCTGGAACGCCTGCTCGCCCTCACCGGCCCCCAGAGCCCCCAGAGCTCCCAGAGCCCGCAGGCCCAGCTCCAGACCTGGGGAAAGAGGTGACCTGACATGCTCGCGGTAGTCGCAGCGATCATCTTCGGACTGGGGTTCCTGCTCGACCTGGTCGGCGCCCGGATCCCCGGCGGGTTCTCCGGCATGACGTTCGTCCTGCTGGGCCTGACGCTGCTGGCCCTGCACCAGGCGGGCGTCGGCACGGCCGGCATCCGTACCGGGTACAGCAACTGGCGTGGCCGGGCACGTAGGTAGGAACCGGCCGAGGGGCCACCGGCAAAGGGCCCCAGCCGGTAAGGCCCCGAAAACGGGAGGTCGCCGAGGACGGCGGCCTCCCGTCACTACTTCCCGGGGAAGCGCATGATGACGGTGCTGCCGCCGTTCCCGACCCGTACGGTCAGGTCCGACGACACCAGCCGGGCCACCCACAGCCCCATCCCGCCCACCGCGCCCGGTTTGGGCCCTGGCTTCCAGGAGCCCTCGTCGTGCACCTCCACGATCAGGTCGCCGCTCACCGTCCAGGTACGCATGGAGGCCCGGTCGGCCCCGTGAGTGACGGCGTTGGTGGCGACCTCGTTGACCGCGATGACGAAGTCCCCGATGGCGTCCTCGGGCATGCCGGCGTCGCGGGCCTCGCCCTCAGCGAACTGCCGGACCTGCGGCAGGTCCGGCAGTCGGAAGCGGAGCTCTTTCACGGGCGCGCCGGGCGGCGGGCTCGTGTAGCCCGACTGAGGCTCTCCGTCCTCGTTCACCCGGCGACCTTCTTCTCAGCCGACCAGCTCGGAGCGCAGCTGGTCGAGAACCTTGCGGAGGATACGTGAGACGTGCATCTGGGAGATCCCGAACTCGGCGGCGATCTCGGCCTGCGTCATGTTGCCGAAGAACCGTAGCAGCAGAATGTGCTTCTCGCGGGAGGGAAGAGCGTCGATGAGCGGCTTGACGGCCTCCCGGTCGACCATGGTGCTCAGCGTGTCGTCGTCCTCGGGGATGACGTCGCCGAGGGAGGCGGCGTCGTCGTCGGTGCCGAGCGGCGCGTCGAGCGACAGGGTGCTGTAGGCGGCGGAGGCGTCGAGGGTCAGCAGGACGTCCTCCTCGCTGATGTTCATCTTGGCGGCCAGCTCGGCCACGGTGGGGGACCGGCCGAGGTCCTGGCTGAGGTCGGCGACCAGGCGGTTGAGCTCCGAGCGGCGCTCCTGGTAGAGACGCGGCACCCGGATGGCCCAGGTGCGGTCGCGGAAGTGGCGCTTGACCTCGCCGGTCATCGTGACGACCGCGTAGCCCCGGAACGCGTGGCCGAGGGTCGGGTCGAAGCCGTTGACGGCTTTCATCAGGCCGACGTACGCGGCCTGGAGAAGATCCTCCAGGGGCTCGCCGCGGTAGCGGTAGCGCCGTGCGATCTCCATGGCGAGCGGCCGGTGCATCTCGACGATGCGCTCCCGCAGTCGCTCTCTGTGACTGTCGAGGGTGTCTTCCCGGACCATTTCGGCCAGAAGTTCTTCCGCGGTCATCTCCTCGAGGACGTATTCCTGTACAGCCATCGCTGCTCCTCATATGGGTCGCAGGCGGCCTCTCCAGCAAAAAAGCCCAGGCAGAGGCACGCCTCGCTCAACTCTCGAGACGAAAGCCCGCTGCTGGACTCCGCATCAAGTGTCCCCCGTTACGCGGGAAGTATTCCTCCCTCCTGTGGTGACAGTAGGGTTGCTCCGTGACAATGCCGGATAACGGCGAGGGGTCCATGGCGGCCCTGAGCCTGACGTCGTCGACGGTGGACGAGATCACCGTGATCAAGGTCGACGGGGTCCTCGACGCCACGACCCGCGAGCAGTTCGCCGACTACCTGTCCCTGGCAGGGCCGGACCTGATTCTTGACCTGGCCGGGGTCACGTTCATGGACTCTCGCGCGCTCGGGCTCATCGTCCACCACTGGCAGACGAGCCTGGCGTCGGGCGCCAGGTTCGCGCTCATCGGGGTCGAATACTCCAAGTCCAAGGTGATGTGGATCACCGGGCTGGCGCAGCGGCTGCCCCTCTACGACACGCTCGACGACGCGCTGGCGGCCATCGGCTGAGGACGGGGGTCAGACAGACAAGGGTCAGCGCTTCGACTTGCGTTGGTGCTCGTCGACCAGGAGCCTGGCGAGGTCGGCCACCTTGACCTGATGATGCTGGGAGATCTTGCGCAGCTCCTCGAACGCGGCTTCGGCGGTGCACCCGCTGGTCTGCATGATGATGCCCTTGGCCTGGTCGATCACCGACCGTCCGGCGAGGGCCTCCTGAAGCTGCGCGGCGTCGGTACGCACCTCCTCGAACTCCCACATGTTGGCCATCGCCACCCCGACCTGCTCGGTCAGCATGTCGGCCAGCGAGTGGGCGCCCTGCGGGGAGAACGCCCCGGGGCGTACCGAATAGAGGCCGACCAGCAGCAGGGCGGGCGAGACGTCGATGGGGACGACCAGCACGGAGCGCACGCCCCAGCGGCTGGCCAGCGCGTCGTAGCGGGGCCAGCGGGACTCGTTGAGCACGTCGGCCACGCCGGCGCGGGCGCCGCTCTGCCGGGCCTCGATGGACGGGCCCTCGCCGAGCGCGCGCTCGCCCTCGACGAGCATGATGAGCTCGCTGTGGGAGCCGGACACCAGCACCCGGTGGTCGCGCCAGTGCTCGGCCGAGGCTCCCGAGCAGCCCGGTACGCCGGCGGCCAGCGCCGTGGTGAGGCTGCGCAGCACGCGTTCGGTGGAGGTGTCCTCGCCCAGCCGGCCCAGTGCGGCGAGGTCGCGGGCGAGCCCGGGGGTGATCATCGTAGCTGATTTCATAGCAGGTAGCCCCTACCCGATATGGCCTCCGATATCCCCTGTGACGTAGCGTCAGAGGGTGACCATGCCGGATCTCGAACAAGCGCTGGACGCTCTGGCCGGTCGGGTCTCGTCTCTTCGTGAGGCGAGAACCGCCTATCCAGCCGACCTCGCGCCCACGCTCGACGCCGCCCTCGCCGAGCTCGACACCGCCGCCGAGCTGCTGGCCGAGGCCCGCGAGGCGCTGCAGAAGGCGCCCAAGCGGGCGGGCGGCAAGAAGGACGGCGCGCAGCGGGAGCTGAAGCTGCTGCGCCAGGTGTTCCGGGCCTTCCCGGTGCCGGTCATCGTGCTGGACAGCGGTGGCGTGGTCAGGAGGATCAACCCCGAGACCTCCCAGATGCTCGGCAGCCCCGACGGCTACCTCGTGGGCCGGTCGTTCCCGCTGCTGGTGGACGTCTCGCGGCGGGCGGCGTTCCGGTCGCACCTGACGGCGGTGCTCCAGACGGGCCAGCCGGCGGCGTTCGAGACGCGGCTGGCGCACCAGGGGCGCACGCACACCGTCCAGCTGGCGCTGACCAGGATGACCATGCCGGGCGAGCCGCAGCAGATGGTGGCGGCGGTGGCGCTGCCGACCGAGGTGCAGCTACCCGAGCCGGGCGCGGGGCGGCCCGAGCAGTCCGACGGGGCGCTGCTGCTGGCGGCGGCCAAGCGACAGGACCTGCTGGTCAAGATGGCCAATCTGCTCCTGGAGGAGGAGACGCTGCTGCGCCCGGTCGCGCTGCCGAGGGCGACGCGGCTGCTGGCCGCCGAGTGGGCCGACTGGGTGATCGCGGACATGGTGCGCGGCGGGGTGCCGCGCCGCTCGGTCGTCGTGGCGCCCAAGAACCATCCGCTGGGGGACCTGGTCCGCCAGGTGGAATCCGCTGATCCGGCGGGCAGCCAGGCCGTGATGGAGGTGCTGGAGCGTGGCTCCGGCGTGGTGCAGGAGATGCTGGACGACGACAGCCTGCTCGGGTTCTGCGCGGACGGGCCGCTGCTGACGGCGATGGGCGCGGGCTCGATGCTGTGCGTGCCGATCGGCTCCGGCGACGGCGTGCTCACGCTGGTGCGCGCGCACGACCGGCGCCCGTTCACGCTGGCCGACCTGGCCGTCATGCAGGAGGTGGGGCTGCAGCTCGGCCTGGCGGTACGGGCCCAGACCAGCTTCCAGAACCGTTCGCGGGCGGCGGACGCGCTGTCGGCCAGCGTCGCGCCCCGCACGCTGCCCAACGTGCCCGGCTACGAGGCGGCGGCCGTCTACCATCCCGGGGCTTCGGTGGGCGCCGAGTTCTACGACGTGTTCCCGGTCTCCTGCGGCTGGGGGTTCGCGCTGGGCGGCGCCGTCGGCAAGGGCGAGGAGGCCGCGTCGGTCAGCGCGATGGTACGCGGCGGCCTGCGGGTGCTCGGCGTCTGGGAGTCCGACCCCGACCTGGTGATCCGCAAGGTCAACGAGGCCCTGGTCGCGCAGGGCGCCGGCATGTTCGTGATGGCCGTGGCGGGCTTCGTGAAGGGGCGCGAGATCAGGCTGTCGTCGGCCGGGCACCATCCCGCCGCGCTGCTGCAGGCCGACGGCGGCGTGCGCTTCGCCGCGGGCGGCGGCGTGCCGCTGGGCCTCGCGCCGGAGGCGGAGACCAGCGTGGAGGGGCTGACGGTGGCCGTGGGCGAGACGCTGGTGCTGTATTCGGACGGCCTGATCTCCTCCAGGAACGAGCTGGGGGAGCCGTACGGCGAGGAGCGGCTGGCCGACGTGCTCGGCCGGTGCGCGGGGCAGTCGCCGTCGACCGTGGTCAAGGCGCTGGAGGCCGACCGGAACGCGTTCTCGGGCGGCCAGGTGTGGGACGAGATCGTGATCCTCGCGCTCAGGGGTGTCTGATTTTTGGGGGTTTGCGATTGGGTCAAAGTTGGGTATGGTCAAGAGCGTAGACATGTGCCTAAGACGCAGGCGCACCTTTCAGTCTTGCTTCGCTGAGGTGTGCCATGAATATCGCGATCGTCGCTTCCGCCGAGAACAACCGGCGTGACCGCATCCTTTCCGTCGCCCGTGAGCTCGGCCGCGAACACCACGTCACCGTCTACTCCCGTCGTGACAGCATTGAGGGCAAGCCCAAGACGCGGGTGGCCCCGGGGGTCACGGTGGAGCAGATCGACGTGGGTCCGGCTCAGGAGCTGTCGGCCGATGACGTCGTGCCGTACCTGAACGACGTCGGCGAGCACCTGATGCGGCGCTGGAGCCAGGACCGGCCCGACGTGATCCACGCGCATTCGTGGACCGGTGGGCTGGTCGCCGTGGCGGGCGCCAGCGGGCTGGGGGTGCCGGTCACGCAGACATTCCACACGGTTGACGCCACGCACAAGGAGCTGGAGCTGGCCCTCGGCCGCCGGGCCAACGCGGTCATCGCGGGCTCCGGGGACGAGGAGTCGGCGCTGATCCGGCTGGGCGTGCCGCGCAACCACATCGCCGTCGTCCCGTACGGCGTCGACACCGAGCGCTTCCAGCGCCGTGGCGCGGTGGCCACGAAGGGCCCGCGCAAGCGGCTCCTGCACGTGGGGCCGCTGACGGTGGATCGCGGCGCGGACACCATCGTGCGGGCGCTGCCCGGGCTCGGCGACGTCGAGCTGGTCATCGCGGGCGGGCCCGAGCCCGAGGACCTCGACACCGACCAGGACGCCCGCCGGCTGCGCGCGCTGGCCGAGCAGCTCGACGTCGCCGCGCAGGTGACGCTGCTGGGCCAGGTCAAGCGGTCCGCCGTGCCGAAGCTCATGCGCAGCGCGGACGCCGTGGTGTCGGTGCCGCGCGAGGCCGTGACGGGCATCGTGGCGCTGGAGGCGATGGCCTGCGGCGTACCGGTGATCGCCTCGGCCGTCGGCGCCCACCTGGACTCCGTCATCGACGGAGTCACCGGGCTGCTGGTGCCTCCGGACCGGCCGGCGCGCACCGCGCGGCTGGCCCGCGAACTGCTGTGGGACCCGACCCTGCGGACCGCGCTGGGCTACGCCGGCGCCGACCGGGCGCGCTCGCGCTACTCCTGGGAGCGGGTGAGCCAGGAACTGGTACGGGTGTACGAGGCGGCCTGCGCCTGAACCACCGAAGCCCCGGCAGGCGGCAACAGCCGCCTGCCGGCACCATGTGGTGGTCAGGATCCGCAGAGCCGGGCGGCCTTGAGCCCCAGGTGCACGGCCAGGCGGTCGTCGCCGTCCGAAAGATCCCGGTGGGTGAGCCGCTCGGCCTTGCCCAGCCGGTAGTAGAGCGTCTGGCGGTGGATGCCGAGCTCGGCGGCCGTCTTCTGGG
Organism: Nonomuraea jabiensis; assembly: GCF_014204795.1. Lineage (GTDB taxonomy): Bacteria > Actinomycetota > Actinomycetes > Streptosporangiales > Streptosporangiaceae > Nonomuraea > Nonomuraea jabiensis. The sequence goes on from NZ_JACHMB010000001.1 coordinate 7,268,907, forward strand.
CGTGGCCGCCGTGGTCGAGGTAGGCCTCCACGGTCTCGGCCAGCTCGCCGTCCAGGACCGCCGTCTCGGCCGCCAGCTCCCGCAGGTCCGCCTGGCCGAGCCTGGCCAGCAGGCGGTGCACGCCCAGGTCCTCCCAGCGGGCGACGGGCGCGTACCGGGGGAAGTGCTCGGCGACGCGCAGGGCGTGGCGGGCCTCGCGCCAGCTCAGCCAGGCGTCGGCCGGGTCCGCCCGGGGCGCGCCGATGCCGGCGGCGGTGCCGTACGCGCTCTGCAGGGTCTGCGCCACCTCGCCCGCGAGGTGGGCGGGGGCGAGCAGGGCGACGGGGGAGCCGGGGCGGGCCAGGACGCCGCGCGGCAGCGTCCAGAGGGCGGCCAGGCGCTCGGCCGACTCGCGTACGGCGATCGCCGTGACGGGGCCCGGCAGCTCGATGGCCGCGCCCGCCCGTTCGGAAGGGTCGGCCGAGAAGAGGGCGAGCAGGCCGCGGCCGAGGTCCTGGCGGCTCCTGGCCTCCTGGGCGAGGGCGGCGGCGGCCCTGGCCACCAGCGGCGCGACGGAGTCGAGCGCCGTGAGCGAGCCCGAGTCGAGCAGCCAGAGATAGCCGTAGGTGACCTCGCCGTGGCGCAGCGGCCAGCACACCCTGGCCAGGACCCCGAGCTCGGCGTCGGCGGGGATGCGGACCGGGCCGGGGGCCTTGGCGATGCCGTAGCGCTCGAAGTAGTCGCGCACCTCTCCGGTGGCGCGCCGGCGCAGGATCGACTCCTGGCGGACCGTGTCGATGTCGCCGTGCTGCGCCCCGTACGCCAGCAGCCGGAACGTGCGGTCCTCCAGCGTCGCGGACGCCCCCAGCCGGGCGGCGATCTCGTCGACGATCTCTTGCAGGTCTGCCGTGTTGTGCATTTGTATGACAGCCTGCCACATCGGCCGTTACGCACGTCGATGGCCCCCGCTGAGCTGCGTTTTTAGACTTGAAGCATGCTGGGTCAAGTGCTCCTCGCCGCGTCCGGGAGCGGCGTCGTACGTCGTGCCGTGTCGGCCTTCCCGCTCACCAGGAAGGTGGTCGATCGGTTCGTCGCTGGCGAGAGTGTCCAGGAGGCCCGCGACGCCATCGAGCGCCTGCGCGACATGAAACTCGCCGTCACCGTCGACCACCTCGGCGAGGAGACGCGCGACGCGCGGGCCGCCGAGGCCACCGCGAACGCCTACCTCACGCTGCTCGACGCCGTCAGGCCGCTCGACCTCGGCGTCCGGGGCGAGGTGTCGGTGAAGCTGTCGGCCGTGGGGCAGCGGCTCGACGACGCGATGGCGCTGGAGCACGCCCGCGGGATCTGCGCCGCGGCGGCGCGCAACGGCTCTACCGTCACGCTCGACATGGAGGATCACACGACCGTCGACTCGACGCTGACCATCCTGCGCAAGCTGCGCGAGGACTTCCCGTCGACCGGCGTGGCGATCCAGGCGTACCTGTTCCGCAGCGAGGCCGACTGCCGCGACCTGGCCGCCGAGGGCTCCCGGGTGCGCCTGGTCAAGGGCGCCTACCGCGAGCCCGCCTCCGTCGCCCACCAGGGCCGCGGCGCCGTGGACAAGGCGTACGTGCGATGCCTGCGGATCCTCATGGCGGGGAAGGGTTACCCCATGGTGGCGACGCACGACGATCGCATGATCGCGATCACGGAGGTGCTCGCCGACCGGTTCGGGCGGACGATCGGCGACCACGAGTTCCAGATGCTCTACGGAATCCGGACCGACCTGCAGGAGTCCCTGGCCGGGGCCGGCCACACGGTCCGCGTCTACGTCCCCTACGGCGACGACTGGTACGGCTACTTCATGCGCCGCCTCGCGGAGCGCCCCGCCAACGTCGCCTTCTTCCTTCGCGCCCTTGGGGGTAAGTAATGGATGCCATCAGCAACGTTCCCGTGCCGGCCAACGAGCGCGTCTACGGCTACGCGCCGGGCAGCGCCGAGCGGTCGGCGCTGGAGGACCGCATCAAGGAGCTGGCCGGGTCCTCGATCGACCTGACCATGACCATCGACGGCGAGCAGCGCCTCGGGGCGGGCGCCCCCATCGACGTGGTGCAACCGCACAACCACGCTGCCGTCCTGGGCCGTACCAACGACGCTACGGCCCGGGACGTGCAGGACGCCGTGGACGCGGCGCTGCGGGCGGCGCCGGCGTGGCGGGCGCTGTCGTTCGACGAGCGGGCGGCGATCTTCCTGAAGGCCGCCGACCTGCTGGCCGGGCCGTGGCGGGCCACGCTCAACGCGGCGACCGTGCTGGGCCAGTCGAAGTCGGCGCAGCAGGCGGAGATCGACTCGGCCTGCGAGCTGATCGACTTCCTGCGCTTCAACGTGGCCTACGCCCGCCAGCTCTACGCCGACCAGCCGATCTCGTCGCCCGGCGTGTGGAACCGGATGGAGTACCGGCCGCTCGAAGGCTTCGTGCTGGCGATCACGCCGTTCAACTTCACCGCCATCGCCGGAAATCTGCCGACTTCCGCGGCTTTGATGGGGAATGTCGTCGTCTGGAAGCCGTCGCCCACCCAGCAGTTCGCCGCGCACTTCACGATGCGGCTGCTGGAGGCGGCCGGGCTGCCGCCCGGCGTGATCAACATGGTCACCGGCAACGGCCAGGCCGTCTCCGAGGTGGCGCTCGCGCACCCGGCCCTGGCCGGGATCCACTTCACCGGTTCCACGGCGACGTTCCAGCACCTGTGGAGCACCGTCGGCCAGAACATCGCCTCCTACCACGGCTACCCGCGCCTCGTCGGCGAGACCGGCGGCAAGGACTTCGTGCTGGCCCACCCGTCCGCCGACCCGGCCGTGCTCTCGACCGCGCTGATCAGGGGCGCCTTCGAGTACCAGGGGCAGAAGTGCTCGGCGGCCTCGCGGGCGTACGTGCCGCGCTCGGTCTGGAACCGGATGCGCGACGACTTCGTGGCCACGGCCGAGTCGCTGACCGTGGGCGACGTGTCGGGCGACCTGTCGACGTTCATGGGCGGGGTCATCGACGCCCGGGCCTTCGCCAAGCACAAGGAGGCCATCGACCGCGCGCGGGCGGCCGCGAACATCGACGTCCTCACCGGCTCGTACGACGACAGCGTCGGCTACTTCGTCAAGCCGACCATCCTGGAGTCGGCCGACCCCACTGACGAGATCTTCGTCAAGGAGTACTTCGGGCCCATCCTGGGCGTGCACGTCTACGAGGACCGCGACTTCGACACGGTGCTCGACCAGATGGAGGGCATCGCCCCGTACGCGCTGACCGGCTCGATCATCGCCCAGGACCGCTACGCCATCGCGTCGGCCTCCGAGCGGCTGCGCTTCGCGGCGGGCAACTTCTACGTCAACGACAAGCCGACGGGCGCGGTCGTGGGCCAGCAGCCGTTCGGCGGCGCCCGCGCCTCGGGCACCAACGACAAGGCGGGCTCGATCTTCAACCTGATCCGCTGGGTGAACGCCCGCACGATCAAGGAGACGTTCGTCCCGCCCACCGACCACCGTTATCCGCACATGGGCTGATTTTTCAGCTCATCCGGCCCATGAGCCCCCCGGTCCTGCCCCGGGGGGCTCATGGCGTAATGTGCAATATTCGTGTCGTTGACGCCTTGACAGGCCCGCCACCAGCATGAAGGCATGCGGCGACGCGTTCTGATGATCGTCTTCCCCGGCTTCCAGCTGCTCGACCTGGCCGGGCCGTCCGACGTGTTCGCGACGGCGGCGCTGCTGGCGCCCGAGGACGGCTACCAGGTCGAGGTGGCGGCCGTGCGGGCCGGTCCCGTGCCCTCAGGGAACGGGATCGCCGTCACGGCCCGCGCCCTCGGCGAGGTCACCGGGCCCGTCGACACGCTGATGGTCGTGGGCGGGATGTCGGTCCCCGAGCAGCTGGGCGACCGGGAGCTCGTCGGGGCCGTCGCCCGGCTGGCCGCGGGCGCGCGGCGGGTCGCGTCCGTGTGCAACGGCGCGTTCCTGCTGGCCGAGGCCGGGCTGCTGGACCACCGGCGGGCCACCACGCACTGGCTGGCCGCCGGCGAGCTCGACGCCCGCTACGAGTGCGTCGAGGTGGACGCCGACCCCCTCTACATCGAGGACGGCAACGTCTGGACCTCCGCGGGCGTGCTGTCCGGCGTGGACCTCGCGCTCGCGCTGGTGGCCAGGGACCACGGCCACGCGCTTGCCCGCGACGTCGCCCGCGGCCTCGTGGTGTACCTGCACAGGCCGGGCGGGCAGAGCCAGTTCAGCACCCCGATGCGGGCCATGACGCCGCGCAGCGAGCCGCTCAGGGAGCTGCAGGCCTACATCGACGCGAACCCCGCCGCCGACCTGAGCGTGCCCGCCCTCGCCGGCCGGGTGGGGATGAGCGAGCGCCACTTCTCCCGCGTCTTCACCGCGCAGACCGGCCTGTCGCCCGGCCGGTACGTCGAACGCAGCCGCGCCGAGGCCGCCAGGCGGCTCCTGGAGCTCACCGCCCACCCGCTGGACCGGGTGGCCAGGGAGTCGGGGCTCGGCACGCCGGAGACCCTCTACCGCGTCTTCCGCCGCCACTGGCGGATCTCACCCGGCGACCACCGTCGCAGGTTCCGATCGAAGGAGAAGTAAACGATGCATGTGGCGATCCTGCTCTATCCCCGGTTCACCGCGCTCGACGCGGTCGGGCCGTACACGGTGCTGGCCTTCGCGCCCGGCTGGACGGTCACGTTCGTCGCGGCCGAGCCCGGGCCGGTCACCGACGACCAGGGCACGCTCACCCTCACCGCCACGGCCTCCTACGAGGACCTGCCGCACCCTGACGTGATCGTGGTCCCGGGCGGCCCGGGGACGTTCGACGCCATGTCCGACGAGGCGCTGCTGGGCTGGCTGCGGGGGGCCCACGAGCACAGCCGGTGGACGACCTCGGTGTGCAGCGGCTCGTTCATCCTGGCGGCCGCGGGGCTGCTGGAGGGGCTGAGGGCGACCAGCCACTGGGGGGTCCTCGACATGCTGCGGCAGTACGGGGCCGAGCCGGTGAGCGAGCGCGTCGTCTCCCAGGGGCGGATCGTGACCGCGGCGGGGGTGTCGGCGGGGATCGACATGGCGTTGACGCTGCTGGCCCAGGCCACCGACGAGACGACCGCGCAGTCGGTGCAGCTCGTGATCGAGTACGACCCGCACCCGCCGTTCGACGCCGGATCGCCCAAGACGGCGCCGGAGGGGTTGAGAGAGCTGGCCCTCAAGCTCATCGCCTGACCCCGCCCTCCCGGCCGCCCCCGCCCTCCCCGCCGGGGGCGGCCCTAAGGCGTGCCCTCTTCCGTCGGCCTCTGACCGGCCCCCACCGGCAGCACGTCGAAGTGGATGACCACGCGCCCCATCGACGGATCGCGGGAGTCCGGCGACTCGGTCTCCCTGCGGTCCGACAGCGCGCGATACCGCTCCAGCACCTCGAACACCTCGTCCCGCAGCGCCGCGCTCTCCTCGGGCGTGAGCCGCAGCGACCGCCGCCCGTAGCCGCTCGCGCGCACCCACTCCTCGGGCGCCCGCCCCTCCTCCTCGCGCCACCGGGCCAGCTCCGCGCCGCGCTGCCGCACCAGGTCGTCCAGCAGGAACTCCATCGCGCCGGCCGCCTCAGGATCGGAGGGCGGGTCCCCGTAGGAGAACCCGCCGGGCGTGATGCGCCAGTACTTCTCCTTGCCGCGCCCCATCCCCGGCACGACCTCGATCATGCCGTGCCCGGCCAGCTCCCTCAGGTGGTAGCTCGTGGCGCCGGTGTTCTGCCCGAGCAGGGCGGCGAGCTTGGTGGCCGTCGAGGGGCCGTGCTCGTCCAGCAACTCGTAGATCCGCAGCCGCAGCGGGTGGGCGAAGGACTTCAGGGCCTTCGCGTCGAGCGTGCGGGCGGAATAGCTCTTGCTCTGCATCGCTATGCAAGCCTATCTTTGCAAAGAAATCTATGCACACTTTTCCTTACACACTATCGGAGTGAGTCGTGGGACGTTCGTTCGGTTTTCTCTTGTCCTCCACCGCGCTGTCCAACCTGGCCGACGGCGTGCTGAAGGTCGGGGCGCCGCTGCTGGCCGTGTCGATGACCCGTTCGCCCACCCTGGTGTCGCTGGCGGGCGCGGCAGCGACGGTGCCGTGGCTGCTCCTGGCGCTGCACGCCGGGGCCCTCGCCGACCGGCTGGACCGCCGCCGCATCATGGTCGTGGCCAACCTCGCCCGGGCCGCGGTCCTGTCCCTCGCCGGGCTGGCGGCCCTGCTCGGCCTGCTCGACCTGTGGGTGCTGCTGGCGGCCGTGCTCGTGGCCGGGGTCGCCGAGGTCTTCGCCGACGTCTCGGCGCAGTCGATCCTGCCCATGACCGTGCCCGAGGCCCACCTGACCAGGGCGAACGGCCGCGTCTCCACCGCCCAGATGATCGGCAACGATTTCGTCGGGGCACCGCTGGCGGGCCTGCTCGTCGTGGCCCTCCCCGCCGTCGTCTTCGGCGCCCCGGCCCTCCTGTACGGCGCCGCCGGCCTGCTGTTGCTGGGCATGCGCGGCACGTACCGCATGGACACCCCCCGCACGCAGGGGCGGCGGCCGCTGCGGCGGGACATCGGTGAGGCGCTGCGGTACCTGTGGTCCCATCGGGTGCTGCGGAGCCTGGCCGTCACCGCCGGCCTGCTCAACCTCGCCAACGCCGCCTACTTCGCCGTCTTCGTGCTGTGGGCCGTCGGCGACGGGTCGCGGATCGGGCTGGAGCCGGGCGAGTACGGCCTGATGACGACCGCGTTCGCCGTCGGGGCGCTCCCGGGGTCCCTGCTGGCGGGGTGGGCCGCGGGGCGCTTCGGGGAGTTCCGCGCGCTCGTGTCGTGCTGGCTGGCGACCAGCCTCCTGCTCATCGTGCCGGTGGTCGTGCCCTCGCCGTGGACGCTCTACCCGACGGCGGTGCTGTGGGGCGTGGTGGGCGCGGCGGGCAACGTCCTGGTGATCTCGGCCCGGCAGCGGCTGATCCCGGCCGAATTGCTCGGGAGGGTCAATTCGGCATACCGCCTCGTCGGCATGGGTGGGATGCCGCTCGGGGCAGCTCTGGGAGGCGTTGTGGCCGAGTTTGCGGGGCTTGGTGCCGTCCTCGTGGGCGCCACTGGAGTATGTTTGGGGGGCGTCGGACTGGTGTGGCGCGCGTTGTCTGATCGAATTTCTAGGCCGTTGACCAGCGCACCCGCACTTTCCGACATGTCAGGATCACGTTAGGCACCCTACGGCCTGTGCTGAAGTGACATGATTATCCCCGAGCATGAGGGGATGGTATGCGGGAGATCGGCGGACGGTACCTCCTGAACGAGGAGGCCGGTCGTGGGGGTATGGGAGTCGTCTGGCGTGCGTTCGATCAGCTCCTCCACCGTACGGTGGCACTGAAGGAGCTGACCTTGGCCGGTGAGGCCGAGATGGTGCGCCGCCGGGTGCTGCGTGAGGCCAGGATGGCTGCCGGGCTGACGCACCCTAACATCGTCACGGTCCACGACCTGATCGAAGAGGGCGGCAAGCTCTGGATCGTGATGGAATACCTGGACGGGCTCTCGTTGCACCAGCTGCTCTCCCAGGTGGGCACCTTACCGGCCCAGTCGGTCGCCGCGATCGGGCAGCACCTGCTCGCCGCGCTGCGCACCGCCCACCAGGCCGGAGTGCTGCATCGCGACGTGAAGCCCGCCAACGTGATGCTGACCGGTGACCGGGTGGTGCTGACCGACTTCGGCATAGCGACCGCCGAGGGCGACATCCGGATGACCAGGTCGCGGCGGTTACGGGGCACGCCGGCGTTCATGGCGCCCGAGCGGCTGCACGGGGGGCCGGCCAGCAAGGAGGCCGACATGTGGTCCTTCGGCGCCACCCTCTACAGCGCCGTCGAGGGCCAGCCGCCCTACCCGGGCCAGGACGCGGCCACGGTGCTCGGCATGGCCCGCAGCGGCCCGTACCCACCGCCCCGGCGGGCCGGGGTGATGCGGCCGCTCATCGAGGGCCTGCTCCACCACGACCCGGTACGCCGCTACACGCCGGAGCAGACGGCGGGACTGCTGGCCGGCATGCGCGCCAGCTCGTTCCAGGCCGCCATCTGATCACCGCCGGGCGCCGGGTCGCTCTCCAGACGGGCGCCGTACTGCCTCCGCCGTCTCGGGAGCCACCACCTGGGCGCGCTCAGGCCGACCTGCACGACCATCCTCGCCCCGCCCCATGGGCGCCCCCGGCCCGAAGTGGCGAGAAGACGGCCACGGCCGCACCGAGGGCGGAGGCGATCCTGCCGGAGCCCGGGTTCGGAACAGGAGCACGTGAGCCGCAGCATGCCCGGCGCGGGCGGAGGCACTCACGGCCGCAGGCCGAACGGGGGAGCACCACGACGGATCGGGCCGCATGCCAGTGGCGGGGAGCGGAATCGTCCATGATCCGGCACCTCGGATGTGCGCTAAGGTTATGACGTCCCGCCCCGCAGAGGGCGGCTGACACGATCGGGACGTAGCGCAGCTTGGTAGCGCACTTGACTGGGGGTCAAGGGGTCGCAGGTTCAAATCCTGTCGTCCCGACCAGGTTCTCGCTGGTCGATGAGGGTGTCACTCAATGGGGTGACACCCTTTCGCATGGGTGAGTGACCGCCGGGCGAGACGAAGGCGAGCGGCGCGAGCGCTTGGTTTGGGTGTCGCCTCCTTCGCGCACCGAGCGCCACACGGCGGTCCGCGGTGGGATGTCCTTGTCCGGCTCGCCGACGAGATCGACCTCCTTCCAGGCGAGCGTCCGCAGTTCCGCCGCCGCGCCTCCTCCCGCCGGTCGGATTGAGTATGGGGTACTCAGGCGCACAGATCGTTGCCCGTTTACCTTCACAGAGCAGGTAACGCAGCGAGTGGCCCGTGGCCACCAACGAGACGTACAGCGCAATCGCCGACGTCACGCGGCTAGACCACGCATCCGGGACGAGGACCCCCGATGCACCAGCACCATCCGGTAACACGCCATGCCCTAACCAGGCCATAACCCCCCAACCAGGAGAGTCTGCATGACAGGGAGAGAAGGCAGCAGCTCGCTGATACCCATAGTGGTCGCCGTCATCGGCCTGATCACGGCCCTCGTGACCTCACCGCTGTGGGGCGAACCGGTATGCCGGGCAGTCGGGGTCTGCCAGGACGGCGGTAGCCACTCCGCCTCAGCAGGCAACCCCAAGAGCAGCCACAACTCCTCCAAGCACTCATCCAAGCCGACCACCGGCGCGGCGGGGTGGAGCTGCCCTGGTGGACTGTTCTGCGCATGGGATGACGCTCAGGGCGAGGGCAGCATGATCGTTCAAAAGGACGCCACCTGCAGCATGCATGACATCGGGAGCGCCGGCTTGGGGGACCGGCTGACCTCGTATCAGAACCGGACTGGCAAGGACGTCGCACTGTACAACTGGACGGGTACCGAATGGCAGCTACTCGTGAACGTGCCCGACGGTGCGAAGGGCGACATGCCTCAGTCGGCGGACAACATGACTGACGCAGTGAAGATCTGCGCCTGAAGGCGATTCGCCAGTCGATGCCCGTGATGTAGTAGGCGGGCATCGCCGCGTCCTTGGCGATCTTCAGGAAGGCTCGGCGTACGTTGTGGGCCGGGCTGAATCCCGACCCCGCCCCGCCCCGCCCGCCCCGCAACGACAACGACAACGACCAGGTCTCAGATGGTGATGAGCCCGCCTTCGTAGGCGGCGATGACGAGCTGGGCTCGGTCCCGGGCGTGCAGTTTGGCCAGGAGCCGGCCGATGTGGGTTTTGACCGTGCCGACGGTGAGGTGAAGGTGCTCCGCGATCTCGGCGTTGGACATCCCCCTGCCGACGAGCGTGAGTACCTCGCGCTCGCGTTGAGTGATGTCCTTGAGGTCCCGCACGACCGGGGCGGGGTGAGGGCCGCGCAGGAAGTCGGCGATGAGCCGGCGGGTCACCGTGGGTGCGAGCAGCGCTTCGCCGGAGGCGACGACCCGGATGGCGGCCAGGAGCTCGCTCGCCGTCGCGCTCTTGACGAGGAATCCGCTGGCGCCGGCCCTGAGCGAGGCGTACACGTATTCGTCCAGGTCGAACGTGGTGAGGATCAGCACGCGGACGCCGGCGCCGGCCGGGTCGGCGCAGATGCGCCGGGTCGCCTCGATGCCGTCCATGTCGGGCATGCGCACATCCATGAGGACGACGTCGGGTCGGTGCCGGCGGGCCAGGAGCACGGCTTCGGCGCCGGTGCCGGTCTCGCCCACGGTGGCCAGCCCCGGTGTGGTGTCGATGAGGACCTTGAGGCTGTCGCGTACCAGGACCTGGTCCTCGGCCAGCAGGACCCGGACGGGCGGGGGCGGCTCGTGCGAGGCGGTGTCGGTGGTCATGTGATGGTGCCGTTCGGGTCGTAGGGCAGGCGAGCCGTCACGTGAAAGCCTCCTTCGGGCCGGCGCCCCGCGCTGAACGTGCCTCCGTACATCTTGGCTCGTTCGCGCATGCCGATCAGGCCGTGCCCGCCGTGGCCCGCTCGCGGCGGCCGGCCATGGCGGGGACCGTCATCGATGACCTCGATCACGGCTTCCCGTCCGTCGATCTCCACGGTGACGGAGCAGCGGGTGGGCGCCGCGTGGGTGATGACGTTGGTCAGAGCCTGCTGCACGATCCGGTACACCGACATCGCGACCGCGGGCGGCAGCACCGCCTCTTCCTGGACGGTCAGATCCACCTCCACCCCGGCCGAGCGGGCATGGGCGGCCAGTCCGGGCAGGTCCGCCATGCCGGGAACCGGCAGGTGGGGCTGCTGGGGATCGTCGTCGGAGCGCAGGAGGCCGAGCACTCGGTGGATCTCGGCGAGCGTGCTCCGGCTGGTCTGCTCGATGACGTCCAGTGCGGCGCGTACCTCGTGCGGGCGGGCGTCGGCGACATGGTTCGCGACGGTGGCCTTGACGGCGATCACGCTCATGCTGTGGCCGATCACGTCATGCAGTTCCCGGGCGATGCGCCTGCGCTCGTCGGCCACGGCCGCCTCGGCGAGGTGGCGAACGAGGCGAGCGGTCGTGTCCCGCTTCCAGCGGACGGCCGTCCCGATGGCCCATCCTGCCGTCAACAGCACGCAGATCGCGCCGATCTCGACGGGCCAGTACGGCGGCAACTCGCTGGGCGCATCCGCGGGTGCGAGGCCGGGGAACACCCGCTCGTAGAAGATCAGGATGGCGGCCACCCCGCCGGCCACGCACCCCGACAGGCCAACTGACGACCACCCGATCGAGGCGGTGGAGGCCACCAGGTACAGCACGAGCACGGTCGGCACGAACGACACCCAGATCGCGCCCGCCGCGACGGCGCCGGCCACCACCGCCACCACTGCAACGGCGCACGCGAGCCCCAGCATGGCCCGCGGCCGGCGGCGCCGGAACGCGACCGGGAAGCTCATGGCCGCCGCCACCGGCCAAGCCGACCAAGCGGGCCACCATGACGACGGGCCCGGGGGATCGACGATGGCAAAGCCGACGGTCAGCGCCACGACGACCGCCGCCAAGGCGTCGGCAACGCCATGCCCACCGAGCCGCCGAGCCCGAACCATGACCAGAAGTTATCGCCTTTCCCGATCAACCGGCATCCGCCCACGGTCGGACATCCGCATCGGACTGGGGTCTTACCACCGGCTCATGGATGCCGGCCAAGATGCCACCCGAGCCAGACGCGGTCCCGCCCCCCAGCCCATCACCATGCTGGTGCACCCGGCATACCGGGCTGAGAGCGACAAATCTGGGAGGAACCGATGAATGCCGATCTTCGGCGGCGAATCACACGATGGCGACAGGCCGCCGCGGGCCGGCGCGCCGCCAACGCGGCGGCCAACCTGGACCGGCAACCCCCGTTTCCCGGACGATGGGTGAGCGCCGTCTCGCTGATCGGCGGCCCCACCCTGATCATGACCGGGACCGTCCTGCGCTCCCAGTTCTACTACTTCGTTCCTTACCAACTGGCCGCCTACGCCCAGCACCCCGCCCTCATCAGGGCCGCCTATACCTGCTTCGCCGCCGGGTTCATCCTGTTGTGGCCGGCGGTCATGACGCTGGCGCAGAGGATCGCCGCCACCAGCCCGCTGTGGGGACTGTGGGGCGGCTGCCTGGTGATCGTCGGCCTGTTCACCCGGACCTTCCAGTTCGGCACCGACCACCTGGCCTTCTACCTGACCGACAGCCTCGGCCTGCAAACGATGCTCAACGGCATCGACGACTATTACCTGGCATGGCGGGATGCGATCTGGCATCCGTTCAGGGCCATGTCGGGACCGGCCTTCTTCGGCTGGGTCGTGCTGGCCATCGGCGCCTACCGCTCCGGCGCCCTGGGGCTGGGCCGTTCGGTCGCGCTCGGCCTGATGTCGGCGCTCGCGCTCGGGACGCTCAAAGGCACCGAACCGCAGTCCTTCCTCGCCGTGGGCGGCCTCTGCGTCGCCTTCATTCCCCTGGGCGTCTCCCTGCTGCGCGGCGGCCCTCCGCCGACCAGACGCGCCATGCTCTGGATCGCCGTCCTCGTCCTCGTGCACGTCCTCATGACGGCCTACGGCCCGAGGGGATGAGGACCCCGAACCGCTGGCCCGGTCCGGCGGTCAGAACAGGGTCAGCGGGTCCGCGGGCTCGGGCTCGGGGAGCGGGGTCAGGGCGGGGAGGCGGGCGCGTACGGCCTCGTGGAAGTCGCGGGCCAGCTTCGGCGCGTCGGCGTTGTCCGGCGTGTGGACGAAGAACGTGGGGGAGCGGCCCTCCCGCAGCCAGTCCGTGACGACGTCCAGCCACGGCCGCCAGCCCTCGACGGTGCGGGCCTCGGCGTCGCGGCCCAGGTAGCGGACGATCGGGTGGCCGGTGAGGGCGCGCGTGCGGCGGGGCACGCGGGGCTTCTTGGTCCACGCGTCGCGCTCGGCGTCGCTGGTCGGCGGGCTCTGGAAGAGCGTCGTGGTGTCGAACGGGACCCACTCGGCGTCGGCGGCCGCCAGGACGCGCTCCAGGAGCCGCTCGGACCGCTCGTCCTCGAAGAAGGCGCGGTGGCGGACCTCGACGGCGTACCTGTGGGAGCGGGGCAGCCGGTGCAGGAACGCCGAGAGGGTGCCGAGGTCGGCCGGTGAGAAGGAGCCGGGGAGCTGGATCCAGAGCGCGTGGGCGCGCGGGCCCAGCGGCTCGATGGCGTCCAGGAAGGCGTGGAGGTGCTCGTCGGCGCCGGTCAGGCGGTGCTCGTGGGTGATGGGCTTGGGGAGCTTGACGACCATGCGGAAGTCGGGCGCCGTCTGGCCGGCCCACGACTCCACCGTGGCGCGCGTGGGGGTCGCGTAGAAGGTCGTGTTGCCTTCCACCGCGTCGCACCAGGTCGCGTACGAGCGCAGGCGCTCCCCGGGCGGGAGTTGGCCGGGGAGGAACCGGCCCTGCCAGCGCGCATGAGTCCACATCGCGCATCCCACGTGAAGCCGCATGCTCTCGACGTTATCGGAGATCCGTTGAGACGCTGTCACGGTCATGACGGGCGAAAGGAAGGGCCGACCATGCCTCGTGTCCGACTGCTTCTCGTGATTGTCCTCGTCGCGGTGAGCGTCCTGGCCGGGCCCGCGGCGGCCGCGCAGGAGTTCCGCGTGCTGCAGCTCAACCTGTGCCACAGCGGTGTCAACACCTCCTGCTTCAACGGCGCCGCCACGCTCCAGGAGGCGAACGCGGTCATCGCCGCCAAGCAGCCCCACGTCGCTTCCCTCAACGAGATCTGCAGGAACGACCTGCCCCAGCTGGCCCCCGCCATGGGCAACGGCTTGTCCGCGTTCGCCCCGGCCCGCCGTCCCGACGGCACGCCCGTGCGCTGCACCAACGGCGACGAGTACGGCAACGGCCTGATCTTCCGCTCCCCGGCCGCAGGGACCGTCTTCTCCGGCCAGTACGCCACCCAGGACGGCGGCAGCGAGAAGCGCGTCTACGTGTGCGTCGAGTTCGCGGACCTCGTCGGGTGCGGCACCCACCTGTCGACCACCGGGAACGTCGCCATGGCCCAGTGCAAGGCGGCGATCGCCCTGCTGCGTGACCGCGCCGTCGCGGGCCGGCAGACATTCCTGGCGGGCGACTTCAACCTCAAGTACGCCCCGCTGATCGGGCCTGACGTCCAGGACTGCAACGCCGCGCCGTTCTTCAGGAAGGGGGACGGCAGCGTGCAGCACGTCTTCGCGGCCAACCTGGGCTACGTGCGGACGGAGGTGACCCGCATGACCTACACCGACCACCCCGCCCTGCTCGTCGTGCTGACGCGACCCTGAGGCGAAGTTGTCATACGAGTGATGGCTTCGTATGATGACTGACAACATCCTCGCTGCCTACCTCTTGGACCGCCGATGGCCGCCGACCGCATCCGCCACGTCTCGCTCTCCTCCGTCACGCTTCCGCTCGACGTCCCCGTCAGCGACGCCAAGGTGCTCACCGGGCGGCAGAAGCCGATGACCGAGATCGCCTTCCTCTTCGCCGAGATCACGACCGAGGACGGTCACGAGGGCACCGGGTTCAGCTACTCCAAGAGGGCGGGCGGCCCCGCGCAGTACGCCCACGCCAAGGAGGTCGGGGACAACCTGATCGGCCAGGACCCCTCCGACATCGGCAAGGTGTACGACACCCTGCTGTGGGCGGGCGCCTCGGTCGGCCGGTCCGGGGTCGCCACGCAGGCCCTGGCGGCCATCGACGTCGCGCTGTGGGATCTGAAGGCGAAGCGGGCGGGGTTGCCGCTGGCGAAGCTGCTGGGGTCCTATCGGGACTCGGTCCGTACGTACAACACCTCGGGCGGCTTCCTGCACGCGCCGATCGAGGAGGTCAAGGCCCGCGCCACCCAGTCGCTCAAGGACGGCATCGGCGGGATCAAGATCAAGGTCGGGCAGCCCGACACCAAGGAGGACCTGAGGCGGCTGGCCGCGGTGCGCGAGCACCTCGGCGACGACGTGCCGCTCATGGTGGACGCCAACCAGCAGTGGGACCGGCCGACGGCGCTGCGGTTCGGGCGGGCGGTGGAGGAGTTCGGACTGGTCTGGATCGAGGAGCCGCTGGACGCGTACGACGCCGAGGGGCATGCGCAGCTGGCCGCGGCGCTCGACACGCCCATCGCCACCGGCGAGATGCTCTCCAGCGTCGCCGAGCACGTCCGCCTCATCGAGGCCCGCGCCGCCGACATCATCCAGCCGGACGCCCCGCGCGTCGGCGGCATCACGCCCTTCCTGCGCCTGGCCACCCTCGCCGACCACGCGGGGCTGCAGCTGGCGCCGCACTTCGCCATGGAGATCCACCTCCACCTGGCCGCCGCCTACCCGCGCGAGCCCTGGGTCGAGCACTTCGAATGGCTCAACCCGCTGTTCAACGAGCGGCTCGAGACCCGTGACGGCCGCATGATCGTCCCCGACCGGCCGGGGCTCGGGTTCACGCTCAGCGAGCAGTGCCGCAAGTGGACCGTGGACAGCGTCGAGTTCGGGAAGGCCTGAGACCGATGGGTGACCGCGTCGCGGCGGTGCGGTTCGGCCACTACGCCGTGCCGCTGGCGCGCCCGGTGAGCGACGCCAAGGTCGCGACGGGGCGCCAGCGGCCCCTGGCTCAGATCGACGTGCTGACCTGCGAGATCACGACGAACGAAGGGCTGGAGGGGCTGGGGTTCTCCTACACGACGCGGGCGGGCTGCCGGGCGCAGTTCGCCCACGCGAAAGAGGTCGGGGAGACCCTGCTCGGCCGGGATCCGTCGGACATCGCCAGGTTGTATGACGAGTTGTTGTGGGCGGGGGCGTCGGTCGGGCGTTCGGGGGTGGCCACGCAGGCGCTGGCGGCGGTCGACGTCGCGCTGTGGGATCTGAAGGCGAAGCGGGCGGGGTTGCCGCTGGCGAAGCTGCTGGGGTCCTATCGGGACTCGGTCCGTACGTACAACACCTCGGGCGGCTTCCTGCACGCGCCGATCGAAGAGGTCAAGGAGCGGGCCCGGCAGTCGCTGAGCGAGGGCATCGGCGGGATCAAGATCAAGGTGGGGCAGCCCGACACCCGGGAGGATCTGCGGAGGCTGGCCGCGGTGCGCGAGCACCTCGGGGACGACGTGCCGCTGATGGTGGACGCCAACCAGCAGTGGGACCGGGCCACGGCGCTGCGGTTCGGGCGGGCGGTGGAGGAGCTCGGGCTGGTCTGGATCGAGGAGCCGCTGGACGCGTACGACGCGGAGGGGCATGCGCAGCTGGCCGCGGCGCTCGGCACGCCCATCGCCACCGGTGAGATGCTCTCCACCGTGCCGGACCTCGTGCGGCTCATCGATCTTCGCGCCGTCGGCTTCCTGCAGCCCGACGTGCCGCGGGTGGGCGGCATCACGCCCTACCTCAAGGTCGCCGCGCTGGCCGATCACGCGCATCTGCAGGTCGCGCCGCACTTCGTGATGGAGATCCACGTCCACCTGGCCGCGGCTTACCCGCGCGAGTCGTGGGTGGAGCACATCGAGTGGCTGTCGCCGCTGTTCGAGGAGCGGCTGGAGATCGAGGGAGGGCGCATGCGCGTTCCGGACCGACCGGGTCTCGGCCTCAGCCTCGCCGACACGGCGGCGGCCTGGCGGCTCGACCAGGTCGAGTTCGCTGGGGTCGCGGCTGGGCGGTCCGATCGCGGAGCGGTTGGTGGGGGTCCGGGCGGGTGGTCCGATGGGGGCGGGTTCGGGCGGGTTGCGGGTGGGTGGGCCGGGCGGGTCGAGTTCCGTGCGGACGCCGGGTAGGTTGTCAGCCGTGCCGCCAGATCAGAGGCTCGACCGCGACAGCGGGCGCGGGCTCGCGCATGAGCTCGTCGAACGGCTCAAGGAGCGCATCCTCGCGGGCGAGATCGAGCCCGGCCAGAAGTTGCCGACCGAGTCCTCGCTGGTCGAGGAGTTCGGCGTGAGCCGCACGGTGGTCCGCGAGGCCATCTCGCGGCTCCAGGCGGCCGGGCTGGTCGAGACGTTCCAGGGGCGGGGCTCGTTCGTGCTGGCGCTGCCCGCCTCCACGGCCTTCGCGGTGGAGCCCTCGCAGATCCGCACCCATCGCGACGTCCTCGACATGATCGACTTCCGGATCGGTGTCGAGTCGGAGTCGGCGGGGCTGGCCGCCGAGCGCCGCACCGACCTGCAGCTGAAGGCCATCGAGCGGGCCCTGGTCGACCTCGGGCGCTCCGGCGAGCAGCCCAGCAGCGCCGTCGAGGCCGACTTCCAGTTCCATCTCAAGATCGCGCTGGCCTCGGGCAACCGGTTCTACTCCGACCTGCTGGCGTCCTTCGGGCCCATGGTGATCATGCTGCCGCGCACCCGGCTGGAGCACGCGTACACGGTGTCCAACGCCACCCACCTCACGCGGGTGACGTTGGAGCACGAGAACATCTACCGCGCCATCGCCGACCGGGACGCCGCGGCGGCGCGGGCGGCGATGCGGCTGCACCTGTCCAACTCGCGCGCCCGCCTCCAGGCTCCGTAGCGGGCGGTCGGGGGCGCGTAGGGACGGCTGCGTCTGCGGAGTCGAGGGGCTCGTCTCGCGGAGTCGAGGGGCTCATCTCCTGGTTCCGCAGCGCACGGTTATCGGCGGAGTGGGGCTTTGTGGTGCATGGCTGGCTGCGGGGCGGGGTGCGGCTTTGTGGTGCGTGGTCGGCTACGGGGCGGGCCTGGGGCTTCGTGGTGCGCAGTTGGCCGCGGGGCGCCGGGGGGCTTCGCTCGTGCATGGTTGGCTGTGGGGCGCTGGGGGGCTTCGTGGTGGGTCCTTGGCCGCGGATGGGGTGCGTGGCTGCGTCTGTCCTGCCTTGCGGGTCCCGTCTTCGGGGAGCGGGCGGTTGCAGGTCGGGGTGGGATGCGTGGCTGTGGGCGTCCCATGGCGCGCGGGCCTGCGCGCCCGAGGTGGGCGAGGCGCGTGGCCGGACCTGGCAGACCACCGGCTGCGCCGCGTGTACGGCCCGGAGCTGAGCGGGCCTGGAGCTGAGCGGGCCTGGGGTTGGGCGGTGCGGGGTTGGGCGGTGCGGGGTTGGGTGGTCCGGAGGTGGGCGGTCCGGTAGGGTCGGTCGGCGGGGATGCGTTTCGGGTCCGTGTGCGGGGTTTCTCGGCGCCCGTGAAGTGATCAGTTGTCTGGCACACTGAGTCCCATGAGTGGACGAGGTCGCCCACCGGACCCCGACCTGGAGGCGCGGGTGCACGCCGCCGCCCTCGAACTGTACGGCGAGGTCGGCTGGGCAGGGTTCAGCTTCGACGTACTCGCCCGCCGGGCCCGCGTGGGCAAGGCCGCTCTGTACAACAGGTGGGGGAGCAAGGAGAAGCTGATCGTCGACGCGCTGACCGCCGGGCTCCAGCAGGACCCGTTCGACACGCAGTCGGGATCGCTGCGCACGCAACTGATCCGGATGGCCGCGGGGACCCTCAACGGCTATCTGACGACGAGGGGCCTGGTCTACCTCAGGGCGCAGGTCGAGGCCAGGGTCTACCCCGAGCTGTTCGGGCAGGCGCTGGAGAGGTTCCAGCGCGAACGCATCAAAGTCGGCCGCGCCATCGTGCTCAACGCCATCGCCCGCGGCGAACTCCCGCCCGGCACCTCGCCCGCGCTCGTCCTCGACGCGGTCGCCGGCATGCTGACCAACCACTTCCTGTCGACGCCGATCAACCAGATGCCGGCCCTGATCGCGCGCAAGGACAAGTACGTCGAGGAGACCGTGGACTTCGTGCTGTCCAGGGTCGATTACCGGGCCCCGGAGCAGGACGCCTGACTCGCGGCCGCCGCGGGCGCGCATGGCCCACCATTGACAGGGACGGGGAGACGTCTTAGCTTGCTTATTGCAGACGTATTTCGTCTAAATTAACTACCGGTACCACCCACCTCCCCCAGGGCTTTCCCTTCGGGTCATCGCGGAGTTCCCTCGAAGCCGCTCACGCATCCCGGCGAAGCAGCGCGACCCCCCAAGCGCGCCCCCAAGCGCGACTCCCCAAGCGCGACCCCCCAAGTACGAAGCCGCATCGGCATTACTTCACCATCCCCCTTTTGGCCTCCCGGGAGGAGCCCATCATGGTGAGCGAGCGTGTCACACCACAGCCCGGACCGATCACCGCGCACGACGCAGAGACCACGAGCCGTCCGGTTCTGGCCTGGGGCATGACCGCGATGCTGCTCGGCGTCATGCTGATCGCCTACCTGGACAAGGCGATCCTCGGCCTCGTCGCGCAGCCGGCCATGGCCGAGCTGGGGCTGTCGGCGGCCGAGTTCGGCGCCATCAGCAGTGCCGCGGGCCTGCTCGGCCCGCTGTCGGTGTTTCTCTACGCGCTGGTCGCGGACCGGCTGCCCGTCAAGGCGACCCTCTTCACCGCCGTCGTCATCTGGTCGCTGCTCCAGTTGCCCGTCTTCTTCGCCGCATCGGGCGCGCTGCTTCTGGTCACGCGCTTCATGCTCGGCGCGGCCGAGGGCCCGGCGACGCCGGCGGCGTACGCGACCGCCTACTCCTGGTGGCCGAACGAGCGGCGCGGGTTGCCGACGGCGCTGCTGACGACGGGGGCGTCGTTCGGCAAGCTGATCTTCGCTCCGCCGCTGGCGTTCGTCATCGCCGCCTTCGGCTGGGAAACGGGCTTCGTCGCGGTCGCGGTCCTGGGCCTCGCCTGGGCCGTGGGCTGGCTGTTCATCGGGCGGGAGGGGCCCTACAGCCAGGCCGCCGCCGGGCGCGCCGCAGGGCCGGTCGCGGAGGCCGCACCGCGGGCGCCCATCCGCTCCATCCTCCTGACGGGCACCTTCGCCGGCTTCGTGGCCGCGAGCACCGCCTCGGCGACGCTCGCGATCGTGGTCCTCACCTGGCTGCCGTCCTACTTCCAGGTGAGCCTGGGCTTCTCCGCGGTGGCGGCGGGCTCGCTGTTCGGCGTGCCGAGCATCGCCGCCATGGTGTTCCTGTACGGGTTCGGCGCCTGGAGCGACCGGATGCTGAAGAGGGGGACGGCGGCCCGCCGCGCCCGCGGGCTGCTGGGCGGTGCGCTGCTCGCGCTGGGTGGTGTCTTCCTCGCCGCCCTGCCCCTCTCCTCCGGGGTGGCGGTCCCCATTGCCCTGCTGATGCTCGGTTACGGGCTGGCCATCAGCGTCAACGCCGTGCTCAATCCGGCTCTCGTCCAGATCGTGCCGGCCGGGCAGCAGCGCAGCGTCCTGTCGATCGGGCTGGCCGCGACCGGTGTCCTGGCGGCCGCCGGGCCGCTGATCACGGGCCACGTACTCGACGGCGCCCGCGCGACGGGCACCCTCGCCGACGGCTACACCACGGTCTTCGTGCTGACGGGCGTCGTCGCCCTCGCGGGCGGGGCGCTGTTCGCCCTGCTGGTGAACCCCGAGCGGGACGCGGCGAAGGTGGAGGCCGCCCGGCTCGCACGCGGATCGAAGGGCATCTGAACGTCTTTACAGACGACTTTCGTCTATATAAATTGCGGGTGCGAAAGGAGCGGAACATGTCGATGAACCTCGATGCCATCGGGCAGACCTGGGAATCGGGCGAACATACGTGGACCTCGAAAGACGCCATCCTGTACGCCTTGGGAGTCGGCGCCGGAGCGCAGGACCCACTGGCCGAGCTCTCGTTCACCACCGAGAACTCACACGGGGTCACCCAGCAGGTGCTGCCCACGTTCGTCGTGGTGATCGGCGGAGGCGGCGGCGACCAGGGCCCCAAGCTGGGTGACTTCGACTTCTCGCAGGTGCTCCACGCCGAGCAGTCGATCCGGCTGGAAGGTCCCCTCCCCGTGAACGGCCGGGTGCGCTCGACCTCCCGCCTGGTGAACATCTACGACAAGGGCAGCGGCGCGCTGGCCGTCCTGGAGTCCTCCATCGTCGCCGCGGACACCGGCCGGCCGGTCGCCCAGGTCAGCAACGGCATCTTCGTCCGCGGCGAGGGCGGGTTCGGCGGAGAGCGGGGCACGTCGGCACCGTGGGAGCGGCCCGACCGCCCGGCCGATCGCGTCGTCGTCTACCCGACCCGCTCCGACCAGGCGCTGCTGTACCGGTTGAGCGGGGATCGCAACCCGCTGCACTCCGACCCGTGGTTCGCCGCTCGTGCCGGCTTCGAACGTCCCATCCTGCACGGGCTGTGCACCTACGGGTTCACCGGACGCGCCCTGCTGCACGCGCTGTGCGGCTCGGACCCGGCGGCGTTCGGCGGGATGTCGGCCCGCTTCGCCGCCCCGGTGATGCCCGGCCAGGACCTCGCCGTGCACATCTGGGACGACGGCCGGTTCGTCACGAAGGTCGGCGACACCGTGGTGCTCGACCGCGGCGTCTTCACGAGGGCGGAGCGGTGAAGCCGCAGCCCACGCCGGAGACGGCGCCGTACTGGGAGGGCGCGCGCCAGGGGGAGCTGCGGGTGCAGCGCTGCGGGGAGTGCGGGCGTCACTACTTCTACCCCCGGCCGGCCTGCCGCTACTGCGCCTCGCGCGACGTGCGGTGGGTGACGGTGTCCGGACGGGCGCGGCTCGTGTCGTACGTCATCAACCAGCGGCCGATGCCCGGCCTGGAGGGACTGTCGCCCGTGATCGCGCTGGTCGAGCTGGACGAGGGGCCGCGCCTGATGACCAACATCGTGGGGGTCGCGCCCAGCCCGGAGAACCTGCCGCTGGACCTGCGGCTGCGGGTCTGCTTCCAGGACGACCTGCCGGTGTTCCGGCCCGAGGAGGCGGCCGTATGAGGATGCACGGAGGCGACGTCGCGATCGTCGGGGCGGCCGAGACCGAGGAGATCGGCGTGCTGCCCGGCGTCTCGATGATCGAGTTGCACGCGGGGGCCGCGCGCCGCGCGATCGAGGACGCGGGTCTGACGGCGGCGGACGTGGACGGCGTGGCCACCGCCGGCCCGCTGGCCATGGAGGTCTCCCACCACCTCGGCATCACGCCGCGCTGGCTGGACGGCACCATGGTCGGCGGCTGCAGCTTCATGCTGCACGTCCGGCACGCCGCCGCCGCGATCGCGGCCGGGGCCGCCGACGTCGTGCTCATCACGCACGGCGAGTCGGGCCGCTCGCGCGTGGGCGGGCCGCAGTACGGCATGAACCCGGCCTCTCCGCAGGGCCAGTTCGAGCTGCCGTACGGGGCGGTGCTCCCGTACGCCACGTTCACCCTTCCCGCGCTGCGGTTCCTGCATGATCGCGGCATGGGACGGGAGGACCTGGCCCAGGTGGTGGTCGCCCAGCGGGAGTGGGCGGCGAAGAACCCGCGCGCCATGCGCCGCGACATCGTCACCGTGGACGAGGTGCTGGCCGCGCCGCTGATCGCCTACCCGTTCACCAAGGACATGTGCTGCGTGGTCACCGACGGCGGCGGCGCGCTGGTGCTGACCAGCGCCGAACGGGCGGCCGACCTGCCCTCCGGGGCGCGGGCGGTGTACCTGCTCGGGTCGGGAGAGTCGGCCGAGGGCACGATGGTCTCCCAGATGGAGGACCCGGGCTCCAGCCTGGCCTTCCGGCGCTCCAGCGCGGAGGCGTTCGCCACCGCGGGGGTGAGCCACTCCGACATCGACCACCTGATGTGCTACGACGCCTTCGCCCACGTGCCGCTGTACATGCTCGAAGACCTCGGCTTCGTCGGCCGCGGCGAGTCGGGCGCCTTCGTCGCCGGCGGCCACACCCGCCCGGGCGGCAGGCTGCCCATGAACACCAACGGCGGCGGGCTCAGCTACACCCACACCGGCATGTACGGCATGTTCGCCATCCAGGAGTCCGTCCGCCAGCTCAGAGGCGAGGCGGCCGCCCAGGTGCCGGACGTCGAGATCGGTTTCGTGCAGGGCGTGGGGATGTTCTTCGCCGCCTCGGGGAGCCTGGTGCTGTCAGCCCGCAGGCCCTGACCTTCTTCAAGCGACAGAAAGGCGTGACTCGATGAGTGGTATCTGTGAGGGCCGGGTGGCGATCGTGACCGGCGCGGGGCGCGGTCTCGGCCGGGCGCACGCGCTGGAACTGGCGCGGCAGGGCGCCCACGTGGTGGTCAACGACCTCGGCGGCGCCACCGACGGCACCGGCTCCGACGCCGGCGCGGCGCAACTCGTGGTGGAGGAGATCCTGGCGGCCGGTGGCAAGGCCGTGGCCAACACCGACGACGTCGCCGACTGGGCGGGCGCCAGGCGCCTCGTGGAGCAGGCGGTGAGCGAGTTCGGCGGGCTTGACGTGCTGGTCAACAACGCCGGCATCCTGCGTGACCAGACCATCGCGTCCATGACGGAGGAGAACTGGGACGCGGTGATCCGCGTGCACCTGCGCGGCACCGCGGGGCCGACCCGGTTCGCCGCCGAGTACTGGCGGGCGCGGGCCAAGGGGAGCGGGCGGCCGCTGGGCGCCCGGCTCATCAACACCACCTCGGCCTCGGGCATCTACGGCAACTTCGGCCAGTCCAACTACGGCGCGGCCAAGGCCGGCATCGCCGCGTTCACCGTCATCACGGCCCTGGAGCTCGGCCGCTACGGGGTCACCGTGA
The DNA here is from genome assembly GCF_014204795.1 of Nonomuraea jabiensis. GTDB lineage: Bacteria > Actinomycetota > Actinomycetes > Streptosporangiales > Streptosporangiaceae > Nonomuraea > Nonomuraea jabiensis. Next base: position 7,292,306 of record NZ_JACHMB010000001.1, read on the forward strand.
ACGCCGTGGCGCCGGCCGCCTTCACCCGGCTCACCGAGAACCTGATGCCCGCCGAGCACGCCGCCGCGCTCGCCCCGGAGCACGTCTCGCCGCTGGTCGTCTGGCTGGCCAGCGCGGAGAGCGACGGCGTCACCGGGCGGGTGTTCGACGTCGGCGGCGGCCGGATCGGCGTCGCGGAGGGCTGGCGGCTCGGCCCGGAGGTGACCAGGCAGGACCTGTGGGACGCGGCGGAGCTCGGCCGCGTGATCCCCGACCTGGTCGCCAAGGCCGCGCCCAACGTCGACATGCTCGGCAGGACACCGGCCGGCGACTGACCGAAGCTTGGTCCAGTGCTCGCGAAAGGACCCAGGACACGTGACACCGACCGAAACCGCCGCCACCGGATTCTTCACCGAGGCTTTCGCCCACCCCGACCGTCCCGCCCTGATCGGCCCAGGAGAGCGCCGGCTCACCTTCGGCGAGCTGCGCACGCGCGTCAACCAGGTGTCCAACGCCCTGCGCGACCTGGGCCTCGTCCGCGGCGACGCCGTCGCCGCGATGGTCGGGAACGACTCGACGTACTTCGAACTCGTCCTGGCCACCGGGCAGATCGGCCTCTACCTGGTGCCCATCAACACCCATCTGGCGCCGGCCGAGGCGTCGTTCATCGTCCACGACAGCGCCGCCAAGGTCCTCGTCGCCCACGCCGACCTGGCCGCCGAGCTCGGCGTGCCCGTCCCGCACTGCCTGGCCGTCGGCGGCCGGGTGCCGGGGTGGTCGGCGTACGAGGACCTCGGCGGGGCCGCGGACGAGCCCGCGGACCGGACCGCCGGTCTGATCATGGGCTACACCTCGGGCACCACCGGCCGGCCCCGCGGCGTCAAGCGGTCGCTGCCCGACATGACCCCCGAGCACCTGGCCGCGATGTCGTCAGGATTGAGCCGCATGTGCGGTATGGCCGGCGGCGAAGGAGTCCACCTGGTCACCTCGCCGCTGTACCACGCGGCGCCCGGCTCGTTCGCGATGTCGGCCCTGCACCAGGGCCACACCGTGGTCGTCCACGAGAGGTTCGACGCCGAGGCGACGCTGCGCGACATCGAGCGGTACCGGGTGACCTCGAGCCACATGGTGCCCACCCACTTCCACCGCATGCTGCGCCTGCCCGCGGCCGTCCGGGAACGGTACGACCTGTCCAGCCTGCGCTCGCTGGTGCACGCGGGCGCCCCCTGCCCGGTCGAGGTCAAACGGCGGATGATCGACTGGGTGGGCCCGATCGTGTGGGAGTACCTCGGCGCCACCGAGGGGTTGGTGAGCATCGTCGGCTCGCGGGAGTGGCTGGAGCGGCCGGGCACGGTGGGCCGGCCCTTCCCCGGGTTCACGGTCCGGCTGCTCGACGAGAGCGGCGCCGAGGTGCCGGTCGGGGAGGCGGGCACGATCTACTTCGGCGGCTCCGGCACGTTCGAGTACCACAACGACCCGGACAAGACCCGCGCCGGCCGCACCCGGGGGCTGGTCACCGTCGGGGACATCGGCCGCTTCGACGCCGACGGCTACCTGTACCTCCTGGACCGGCGCACCGACCTCATCCTGTCCGGCGGTGTGAACGTCTACCCGGCGGAGATCGAGCAGCACCTGATCACCCACCCGGCGGTGGCCGACGTGGCCGTGATCGGCGTGCCCGACCCCGAGTGGGGGCAGAGCGTGCTGGCCGTCGTCCAACCCGCCGAGGGCGCCGCCCCCGGCGAGGAGCTCGCGAACGAGCTCGCCGCGCACTGCAAGGACGGGCTGGCCTCCTACAAACGTCCACGCCGCTTCGTCTTCCGCTCCGACTTCCCGCGTTCGGCGGCCGGCAAGCTGCTACGCCGTCAACTGCGCGAGGAGTACGGCGGCGAGTAGCCGCCGTCGGGGTTACCAGCGGGCGGTGTTGGGGGTGAAGCCGGGCTCGACCGTACGCATGTACGCCGTGTCCTCGCGCCCGCGCTGCCCGCACCGCACGTACTGCTCGTGCAGGGCGCCCAGGGCGTCCTCGTCCAGCTCCACGCCGAGCCCCGGCCCGGTCGGTACGGCCACGCTGCCGTCGCGGAACTCCAGCGCCCCCGGCCTGATGACCTCCTCGCTCTTCCACGGGTAGTGGGTGTCGCAGGCGTAGGTGAGGTTCGGGGTCGCGGCGGCCAGGTGCGTCATCGCGGCGAGGCTCACGCCGAGGTGGGAGTTGGAGTGCATCGACAGCCCCATCCCGAACGTCTCGCAGATGCCGCCCAGCAGGGCCGAGCGGCGCAGGCCGCCCCACAGGTGGTGGTCGGAGAGGACGACCTGCACGGCGTCGGCGGCGACGGCCGGCTTGAGGTGCTCGAAGGCGATGACGCACATGTTCGTGGCCAGGGGCAGGTCGGTGTGCTTGGCGACCTGCGCCATGCCGTCGATGCCGGGCGTCGGGTCCTCGAGGTACTCCAGGACCCCGGCCAGCCGGTGCGCGACCTTGATCGAGGTGTCCACGGTCCAGGCGCCGTTGGGGTCGATGCGCAGGGCGTGCGAGGGGAAGGCGGCGGCCAGCGCCTCGACGGTCTCGACCTCGTGGCCGGGCTCGAAGACGCCGCCCTTGAGCTTGATGGCGGTGAAGCCGTACTCGTCGACCATCCGCCGGGCCTGGGCGACCATCTGCTCGGGCGTGACGCCCTCGCCCCACGAGTCCTCGTCCTGGCCCGGGTGGCCCGCCCACTTGTAGAACAGGTACGCGGAGAACGGCACCCGGTCGCGTACGGCGCCGCCGAGCAGGTCGCTGACCGGCCGGCCGAGCGTCCTGCCCTGCAGGTCGAGCAGCGCCACCTCGAAGGGCGCGGCCACGGTGTCCACGGCGCTGGAGACCTCCAGCATGCCGCCGAAGCTCGCGCCCGCGCCCCCGGTGGAGCGGCCGAGCGTCTCCACGACGACGCGGCGCAGCCCGTGCGCGTCGAAGACGTCCAGGCCGGGCAGCGCGGCGGCCACGGCGTCGAGCCGGTCGAGATGGGCCTGGTCGGCGTACGTCTCGCCCAGCCCCACCAGCCCCGAGTCGGTGTGCACCTGGACGATCGCGCGCAGCACGAACGGCTGGTGGACGCCGACGACGTTGAGGAGGGGCGGGTCGCGGAAGGCGACCGGCGTGACCGAGACGCGGCTGATCCGCCCGCCGTCAACGGTCATCGGGGCGCCTTCACGGTCAGCACCGGGACGCTGGCCTCCATGAGGATGCGCTGCGCCTCGCTGCCCAGGATGAACTTGCCCACCAGCGACCGGTGCCGCAGCCCGATGACGATGAGGGTGCCGCCCGTCTCCTTGACGAGCGCCTCGAACGTCTCCGGCAGGTCGTCGTCGTGGAGCGGCTGGCGTACCTCCGCGTCCACGCCGGCGGCCCGCGCCCGGGCGAGCAGCGCGGCCGAGGCGTCGTCGTCGATCTTGTGCTCGTCGACGGGGGCGCCGCGGCGCGGGGAGTTCACGATGACGACGCGCTCGGAGCGCAGCGCGCCCTCGCGCAGGCCCGCGTCGACCGCGGCCTCGCCCTCGGGGGTGGGCAGGTAACCGACGAGGATCGTCATGGCGTCTTCTCCTCAACTGGAACGCGGTCCGCGGCGGCGGTCTTGCGGCGTACGGCTTTGCGGATGAGCGGCAGGACGGCGACGAGCACCACCAGGGCGAGCACCGTGCCGGAGATCGGGCGGGTGAGGAAGCCGGTCGGGTCGCCGCCGAAGATGAGCAGCGCCTGGCGCGAGGAGTTCTCGATCATCGAGCCGAGCACGAACGCGAGCACCAGCGGCCCGGGCTCGAAGCCGAACTTCTTCATCAGGTAGCCCAGCAGGCCGAAGGCGATGACCAGGAAGATGTCGTACACGTTGTTGTTCACGGTGTACGCGCCGAGCAGCGTGATGAGCACCGTGATCGGGGCCAGGATGGCCGGGCGCACCCGCAGGATCTTCACGAAGACGCCGACCATCGGGATGCTCATGATGAGCAGCAGGATGTTGCCGATGTACATCGAGTTGATGACGCCCCAGAAGACGTCGGGATGCTCGGTGACGAGCTGCGGCCCCGGCTGGATGCCCTGGATGAGCAGCGCCCCGAACATCAGCGCCATCGTCGCGTTCGCCGGGATGCCGAGCGTCAGCAGCGGGATGAACGACGACGTGGCGGCGGCGTTGTTGGCGGTCTCGGGGGCGGCCACGCCCTCGACGGCGCCCTTGCCGAAGCGCTCGGGCTGCTTGGCGCGGCGCTTCTCGAAGGCGTACGCCGCCAGCGACGACAGCACCGCGCCGCCGCCGGGCAGGACGCCCAGCACGAACCCGATGAGCGAGCCGCGCCCGATCGCGCCCTTGGACTGGTTGAGGTCCTGGCGCGACGGCCACACGTTGCCGACCTTGGCCGGCGCGTGCACCTGGTTGTGCCGCTCCTCGAGGTTGTAGAGGATCTCGCTGAGGCCGAACAGGCCCATGGCGATCGGGATGAAGTCGATGCCCTCGGCGAGGTTCAGGCTGTCGAAGGTGAAGCGCTCGGCGCCGGTGAAGGTGTCGCGGCCGACGGTCGCGATGAGCAGGCCGACGCAGGCCGCGATGATCGCCTTGAGCTTGTTGCCGTTGCCGACCGAGGAGATCAGCAGCACGCCGAGCACGCCCAGCGCCGCGTACTCGGGCGGCCCGAAGTCGAGCGCGAACCCGGCGACGACCGGGGCCAGGATCGTCAGGCCGACGATCGAGACGGTGCCGCCGATGAAGGAGCCGATGGCCGCGATGCCCAGCGCGGTGCCCGCCTTGCCCTGTCTAGCCAGGGCGAACCCGTCGAAGACGGTGACGACGGAGGACGCCTCGCCGGGGAGGCGGAGCAGGACCGAGGTGATGGTCCCGCCGTACTGGGCGCCGTAGAAGATGCCGGCCAGCATGATGATCGCGGAGACCGGCCCGATGCCGTACGTGATCGGCAGCAGGATGGCGATCGTCGCGCCGGGCCCGAGGCCGGGCAGCACGCCGATGAGCATGCCGATGATCACGCCGATGAGGCAGTAGAGCAGGTTGGCCGGCTCCATGACGACGCCGAAGCCGTTGAGAATGGGGGAGATGTCCATGGGGTCTTCTCAGATGAGGCGCGGGAGCGGGACCTGGAGCAGCACGACGAAGAGCAGGTAGAACGCCGCCACCGTCAGCACGCTGACCACGATGGAGGTGCGCCACGACTCTCTGCCCAGCCAGCGCAGCCAGACGAACACCAGCAGCAGGGACGGGATCTCGAAGCCGATCAGCGGCAGCAGCCAGGCCAGCAGGATGAGCGTCACCAGGCCGGCCGCGGTGAGCAGGCTCGCCTTGGAGAACCGCTCGGTGTCCTCGAGCTTGCGGCCGGTGACGACGAGCACCGCCGACAGCACGACGATGACGACGCTGATGGCGAACGGCCACAGGCCGGGGCCCGGCTGGGTCATGCGGCCGAGCCCGAGCGCGACGGAGCCGATCGCCCCGGCGACGCCGACCGCCAGCGCCACCAGGGCCGCCGAGATCTGCGAGAGAGGGCCGGCATGCGGTGGCCGGGTGTCGTCGGCGACCTCAGGGCCGGACTCGAGAGGGCCAGCCTCAAGAGGGTCAGACATGGACATGCTCGCTCCTTGGGGGACTATCCGGCCAGGCTGATGCCGTACTTGCTCAGCTGCTCCTTGTACGTGGCGGTGTCCTTCTGCAGGGAAGAGAGCACCTCCTGCGGGGAGACCTCCATCGGGGTGAGCGAGTTGTCCTCGTTGAACTTCTTGTACTCAGGCGTGGCGAACGTCTTCTTCGCCGCCTCCAGCAGGCGGGCCTTGACGTCCTCGGGCGTGCCCTTGGGCGCGGTCAGGAAGCGGTACTGCGTCACCAGGACGTCGAAGCCCTGCTCCTTGGCCGTCTTCACGTCCGGCAGGTAGGGGATGCGCTGGTCGGAGAAGACCGCGAGCGGGACGAGCTTGCCGGCCTTGATGTTCTCGATGGCCTCGCCGATCTGCATGGTGGAGACGTCCACCTGGTTGCCCAGCAGGGCGGTCAGTGCGGGGGCGCCGCCGTCGAAGGGCACGGCCGTGGCCTCGATGCCGGCGGTCTTGAAGGTCAGCGCGGAGGCGAGCTGCGCGCCCGTGCCGACGCCGGTCGTGCCGTAGCGGATGGTCTTGCCGGCCTTCTTCATGTCCTCGATGGACTTGTAGCCGGACTGGGAGTTGGTCGCCATGACGTAGTCGTCACGCGAGACGCCGGTGATGACGTCGAACGCGTCGATCTTCGTGGCCTCGGCGGGGGAGACCGTGAGCGGCGTGATGGTGAACAGGGAGGCGTTCTGGACGGCGAGCTTGTAGCCGTCGGCCTTGGCGGACTGCAGCTCCTTGGCGTTGAGCGCGCCGTTCGCGCCGGGCTTGTTGAGCACCGGGGTGGAGACGCCGAGCTCCTTGCCCATGCCCTGGGCCAGCGCCCGGGTGATGAGGTCGGTCGAGCCGCCCGCCGACGCGCCGACGGTGAACTCGATGTTGCCCGTCGGATATTTACCGTCACCGCCGCCGGAGGACGTGGTCTTGACACCGCCGCACGCCGTCAGCGCGAGCGCGGCGGCGCCGCCGATGACACCCGCGAGAATGCGGCGGCGGGTCGTCCGGGATGTCGGCATGGACTTCTCCTTGTGTGTGAGCGGCGTCTATGGAGGTTACGGGGTTGTTTCCGCTCTGTAGTCTCCGGAGACTAGGGACCTGCCTCGATGCCTGTCCAGGCTCAATTCGGTATCAGGTGATACTCTGCGAGCATCATGCTAACACTGGATCAGATCCGGGCATTCGTGGCGGTCGCCGAGGAGCTCCACTTCGGCCGGGCCGCCGACCGGCTGCGCATGACGCAGCCGCCGCTCAGCCGCCACATCCAGAAGCTGGAGCGCTCGATCGGCGTGACCCTGCTGGAACGCGACAACCGGCGCGTCGTGCTCACCGACGCAGGCCGCGGTTTCCTGGAGGACGCGCGGCGCATGCTCTCGCTCGTCGACACCGCGGGCGACCGGGCCCGCCGCATCGCCAAGGGCGCCGCGGGCACCGTACGGCTCGGCTTCACCGCCGTCTCGGCCATCAGCATGCTCGGCACGATCCTGCGCCGCCTGACGGAGCAGCTCCCGGAGATCGACGTCATCCTCCACGAGCGGGTGACCGCCGGGCAGGTGGACGGCATCCTGCGCGGCGAGCTCGACCTGGGCCTGGCCCGCCCGCCCTTCGACATCGCCACGCTCGACTCCCGCGTGGTCTTCCGCGAGCCGCTGTGCGCCGTGGTCCCCCTCGGGCACCCGCTGGCCGCCCTCGGCCGGCCGCTCGCGCCCGACGACTTCGACGGCCTGCCGGTCATCAGCTACAACCCCGTGCAGTCGCGCTACTTCCACGAGCTGACGATCCGCTTCCTCACCAACGCCCACCCCAGGATCGAGCAGCAGGTCCACCAGATTCTCACCGCCGCCCTGCTCGTGGCCGCCGGCCGGGGCGTGGCGCTGGCGCCGGCCAGCGCCCGCTCGCTCGGCATCGACGGCATCGTCTTCTGCGACCTGGTACGGGGCGGCGGCGACCCGCTCGACGAAGGTGACGGCGTCGCGGGCAAGCCGGTGGAGCTGCACGTCATCTGGGACCGCGGCTCCACCAACCCCGCCCTGTGGCGCGTCCTGGAGCTGCTGCCCGACCCCGGACGCGACGATGCTCGTACGGTATCGCCAGATACAGAATCGGGCTTGGACAGGAATCCACCCTCCTCCTAGCCTGACGGCATCAACCTTTACCGGCGGTGCGGGGGATCCCGCGGGCCGCGTGTCAACAGAGGACGTTCATGCCGAATTTCTCGCCCCAGGAGCTCGCCGCCCAGCTCAAGAGCGGCCTGCTGTCGTTCCCTGTCACCCATTTCACGCAGGAGCTGGAGTTCGACGAGGCGGGTTACCGTGACCACGTGTCCTGGTTGAGCGCGTTCCCCGTGGCCGGCCTGTTCGCCGCGGGCGGCACCGGCGAGGGCTTCTCGCTGACCTCCGCCGAGATCGACCAGGTGGTGCGGGCGGCAGTCGGCGAGGTGAACGGCAGGGTGCCGGTCGTGGCCCCCGCCACCGGCGGCACCGCGAACGCCGTCGCGCAGGCCCAGGCCGCCGAGGCCGCCGGCGCCGACGGGCTGCTGCTCATGCCCCCCTACCTCACGGAGGCCGGGCAGGCGGGCCTGGTGGAGCACGTCTCCGCGGTGTGCCGCGCCACGAACCTGGGCGTGATCGTCTACAGCCGGGCCAACGCGATCCTGAACGACCGCGCCGTCGAGACCCTGGCCGACCGCAACCCGAACCTCGTCGGGTTCAAGGACGGCGTCGGCAACATCGAGCACCTCACCCGCATCTACGCCACCGTCGGCGACCGCCTGGCCTACATCGGCGGCCTGCCCACGGCCGAGACGTTCGCGCTGCCGCTGCTGCAGCTCGGCATGAGCACGTACTCCTCGGCGATCTTCAACTTCGTCCCGCAGTACGCGCTCGACTTCTACGCCGACGTGCGCGCCCAGAACCGGGACGCCGTCTACCGGCGGATCAAGGAGTTCGTGATCCCCTACCTGGACATCCGTGACCGGCAGAAGGGGTACGCCGTCTCGATCATCAAGGCGGGCCTGGCCGCCGTCGGGCGCCCGGCGGGCCCCGTCCGGCCGCCGCTGCAGAACCTCGCCGACGGCGAGCTGGCCGAGCTGACCGCCCTCATCAACAAGATCAGCTAGGCCCCATGTCTCCCACCATCCAGCGCGTCGAGGTCGTCCCGGTGGCCGGGCACGACAGCATGCTGCTCAACCTCAGCGGCGCCCACGGCCCGTTCTTCACCCGCAACGTCGTCATCACCACCGACTCCGACGGGCGCACCGGCCTCGGCGAGGTGCCCGGCGGCGAGGCGATCCGCCGGACGATCGAAGAGGCGGGCGCGCTGCTGGCCGGCCGGCCCGTGGCCCGCTACCGCAGCCTGCTGCGGTCGGTGTCCCAGCGGTTCGCCGACCGCGACGCGGGCGGGCGCGGCGCCCAGACCTTCGACCTGCGCACCACCGTGCACGCGGTCACCGGCCTGGAGTCCACCCTGCTCGACCTGCACGGCCAGTACCTGGGCCTGCCGGTGGCCGAGCTGCTCGGCGAGGGCCGCCAGCGGGACCGGGTGCCGATGCTGGGCTACCTCTTCTACGTCGGCGACCCGGGCAGGACCGACCTGCCCTACCGGGTGGACGACGCGGGCGAGGACCGCTGGTCCCGGCTGCGCCGCCAGGAGGCGCTCACGCCCGACGCGGTGGTCGCGCTGGCCGAGGCCGCCCAGGAGCGTTACGGCTTCGCCGACTTCAAGCTCAAGGGCGGGGTGCTGACGGGCGAGGAGGAGATCGAGGCGGTCACGGCGCTGGCCCGCCGCTTCCCCGAGGCGCGCATCACCCTCGACCCCAACGGCGGCTGGCTGCTCGACGACGCCGTACGGCTGTGCCGCGGGCTCGGCGGCGTCCTGGCCTACGCCGAGGACCCGTGCGGGGCCGAGGGCCGCTTCTCCAGCCGGGAGACGATGGCCGAGTTCCGCCGGGCCACCGGGCTGCCCACCGCGACGAACATGATCGCCACCGACTGGCGGGAGATGGCCCACGCCGTACGCGCCGGCGCGGTGGACATCCCGCTGGCCGACCCGCACTTCTGGACCATGGCCGGGTCCGTCCGCGTCGCCCAGCTCTGCCACGACTTCGGGCTGACCTGGGGCTCGCACTCCAACAACCACTTCGACATCTCGCTGGCGATGTTCACGCACGTCGGGGCGGCGGCCCCCGGGGAGATCACGGCACTGGACACGCACTGGATCTGGCAGGACGGCCAGGCCCTCACGACCAGCCCGTTCCGGATCACGGACGGCGCGATCGAGGTGCCGACGACCCCCGGGCTCGGCGTCGAGCTCGACCGCGCGGCCCTGGCCGAGGCCCACGAGCTCTACCTGCGCCACGGCCTCGGCGCCCGCGACGACTCCGTGGCCATGCAGTATCTGGTGAAGGACTGGGTCTTCGACCCGAAGCGCCCCTGCCTCGTCCGCTGACGGCTTCGGCAGCGTCCACTTCGGCAGGGTCCACTTCGGCAGGGTCTGTGCCGACCGGCCCATGACGGCTGGCCTAGTGTTGGCCTCATGGGCATGGTCGGTACGGTCGGGCTGGTGCTGCATCCCCAGCGCGACTCCAAGAAGGCGATAGACACCATCCTGCGCTGGGCCGCCGACAAGGGCGCCACCGTGCTCGGGCTGCCCGAGGAGGTGGGGCGGATCGACTGCACCGCCGTGCCCGTGGACGCCGACGCCCTCGTCGAACGGGCCGACCTGCTGGTCGGGCTGGGCGGCGACGGCACGATGCTGCGGACCATGCGGCTGCTGGCCGGCCGGCCCACGCCCATCCTCGGGGTCAACCTCGGCAAGCTCGGCTTCCTGGCCGAGATCGACGTGGACGAGCTGGCCGGCACGCTGTCGGCCATCGACGACCACCGCTACACGATCGAGCCGCGCATGGCGATCAAGAGCCGGCTCGGCGGCACGGACGTGACCGCGTTCAACGACATCGCGCTGGTCCGGATCCCCGGAGAGGGGCTGGCCGCGATCGCCGTCACCCCGGCGGGCAGCGACTTCGTGCGCTTCGCGGCCGACGCGGTGATCGTGGCGACCTCCACGGGCTCGACCGCCTACAGCTTCTCGGCCGGCGGGCCCATCGTCTCGCCCCGGGTGGAGGCGGTGCTGGTGGTGCCCGCCGCCGCCCACTCGTCCTTCAACCGGGCGCTGGTGCTGCCCGCCGACGAGGAGGTCACGCTGGAGGTGCTGCCCACCAGCGGGCGGCTCGCGGTGGAGGTCGACGGGGCCGTGGTGGCCCACCTGTGCCCGGGCGACACCGTCACCGTGGCCGCGTGGCCGGGGGCGGCGAAGGTCGTGCGGCTGGGCACCACGTTCTACGAGCGGGCCCGGCGCAAGCTGCGGGTGGACGGCAGCGCCGAGGCCCTCTGAAGCGCTCAGGTACGCGTGCGGCGGCGGTGCCGGGCCGGGCGCCCACCCGCGTCCGGCTGCTCGGCCGGCCGGTCGGACGGCCACGCGGTCGGCCACTCGTCCGGCCGCTCGGACGGACGTTGGGCGGGGCCGTGCTGGTGGGCGTGCGGCGCGAAGAAGCTCTCCTGCGCGTCCCGCCGGCCGGGAGGCTCCTGAACGTCTTCCTCCGGGTGGTGGCGGGAGGCGGTCAGGGCCGCCAGCGCCGTGGTGATGGGCACGGCGGCGATGAGCCCCAGCGTGCCGACGATGCTGCGGACGATCTCCTGGGCGATGACCGGCGTCGTCAGCACCTCGCCCAGCGGCTGCCGCCCGATGCTGAACAGCAGCAGCAACGGCAGCGACGCCCCCGCGTACGCCAGGATGATCGTGTTGATCACCGAGGCGATGTGCGCCCGGCCGATGCGGCCGGCCGCCCGGTAGAGGCGGGCGAAGCCGTACGACGGGTTGGCGTGGGCCAGCTCGGCCACCGTGACGGCCTGCGTGACCGTGACGTCGTCGAGCACGCCCAGCGCGCCGATGATGATGCTGGCCAGCAGCAGGCCCTGCGTGTCGATCTTCAGGCTCATGTCCAGCGCCAGCGCGCTGTCGTCGGTGATGCCGTTGAGCCGGGCGAACCCCAGCGCCCCGTACGACAGCAGGCCCGTCAGCGCCAGGCTGGCCAGCGTGCCCAGCACGGCCATCGACGTGGCCAGCGAGAAACCGTGCGTGAGGTAGAGGACCAGCAGCATGATCGCCGAGGCCCCCACGATGGCCACCAGCAGCGGCGGCTCGCCCTCCAGGATGCCGGGGATGACGAACGTCAGCAGCAGCACGAACGTGACCGCCAGCCCCACCAGCGCCGTCACCCCGCGCCAGCGGCCGAAGGCGATGACCGCCAGCGCGAAGGCCGCCCCGAACAGCCACAGCGGCGTCGACCGGTCGTGGTCGGAGATCTGGTGGTGGCCGTCCGCGTCGCGCAGCAGGATCACGTCGTCGCCCGCGGCGAAGTGCTGGGCCCCGGGCCCACTGGGCAGCCGGAGCGTGACGCTCTGGCCGCCCTCGACGCGGACGTCGGCGTTGCCGCAGGTGGCCGGGTCGGGCTGGGGCGCGCCCTCCGGGGCGGCGGGGCACTTCTTGAGGGTGACGCCGGTGATCGTCCCGGTGACCCGCTGCACGCTGGACGGCCCGCCGGACGGGGCGGTGCTCACCTGCCCGTCGGGCCAGAGCCAGAGCAGCCCGGCCAGGGTGATGATCGCCAGCGGCACGAGCACGGCCAGACCGGCCATCACCGTACGCCGGGAGCTGGGGGGATGCGCGTGACCGGCACCCATCGAAGCCCCCTCTGATGTCAATGTCCTCTTCGGCTGACGACAGTACTGCACCCCGGCCCGCTGGGTAGGCGTAAAAGCATGTCATGGCTCGTGGGCACGTCAGGGTGGCAGTACAAGGACTGGCGCGGGGTGCTCTATCCGCAGGACGTCCCGCAGCGGCTCTGGCTGGAGGAGTACGCGGCCGAGTTCCCGACCGTCGAGAGCAACAACGCGTTCTACCGGCTGCCGAGCCCCGAGACGTTCGCGGCCTGGCGGGACCGCACGCCGGACGGCTTCGTGATGGCGGTCAAGGCCAGCAGGTTCCTGACCCACATCAAGCGGCTGGCCGACCCCGAGGAGCCGGTGGAGCGCCTGATGAGCCGCGCCTCGGAGCTGAAGGACAAGCTCGGACCGGTCCTGCTGCAGCTGCCGCCCACGCTGAAGGCCGACGCGGACCGGCTCGACCGGTGCCTGCGCTGCTTCCCGGCGGGCGTCCGGGTGGCCGTGGAGCCGCGGCACGAGTCGTGGTGGACGGAGGACATCCGCGAGCTCCTGAGCGCGCACGGGGCCGCGCTGTGCTGGGCCGACCGGTTGGGCAAGCCGCAGAGCCCGCTCTGGCGCACCGCGGACTGGGGTTACGTGCGCATGCACGAGGGGCCGTCACGCTGGTCGTACGGCGACACCGCGCTGAAGACGTGGGCCAGGCGCCTGCGCGAGGCGGGCTGGCAGGACGTGTACGTCTACTTCAACAACGATCCCGGGGGAGCGGCTGTGCGTAACGCGAGACGATTTGCCAGACTCGGCTAGTGCACACACGTCTGTACAGGAACGGCGCCCTCGAAAAGGAAGGCTTCCCGGTCGAGGAGGTCTCCGACTATGTGGGAGATCCGGACAACACGGTCTGGTTCGACCTGTGCTGCCCCTCGTCCGCCGACCTCGGCGTGGTCGGTGAGGAGCTGGGACTGCACGAGCTGGCGGTCGAGGACGTGCTGTCCGACCATCAGCGGCCGAAGGTCGATATATACGACAACCACTTGTTCATCACCGTTTACGGGGTGCACTTCGACGAAGGGCAGCTCGACCCCGTCGAGGTGAACGTCTTCGTCACCAGGAACGCCCTGGTCACCGTCCGCGAGAACGACCACTTCGACATCCGCGAGGTCGTCAAGCGCTGGGACGCCAACACCCGGCTGGCCGGCCACGGCGTGGCGTTCCTGCTGCACGGGCTGCTCGACTACGTGGTCGACAGCCAGTTCGACCTGGTGCAGGACCTCGACACGCAGGCCGAGGCGCTGGAGGAGTCGCTGTTCGACGAGGACGGCCCCCATGACGGCCGGGCGCTGCAGCGCAGGATGTACGAGCTGCGCAAGAACACCGCCCGGCTGCGCAAGATCTCGATGCCGATGCGCGAGGTGGTCGGCACCCTCCTCCACCGCGACCAGGACTTCATCGCCGAGCCCGCCATGGCCCCCTACTACGAGGACGTCAACGACCACGTGCTGCGCGTGGCGGAATGGGTGGAGACCATCCGCGACATGCTCGCCAACGTCCGCGAGACCCGCCTCGCCCAGCAGGGCTTCCGGCTGAACGAGATCATGAAACGGCTCACCAGCTGGGCCGCGATCATCGCCGTGCCCACCGCGATCACCGGCTACTACGGGCAGAACGTCCCCTACCCGGGCTCGGGGCAGCCGTGGGGATTCTGGATGTCCACGGCGCTGGTGGCCGGCATGTCGGTGCTGCTGTACGTGGTGTTCAAGAAGAAGGACTGGCTGTGAGCGCCTTCGGGGCCCAGCGCAGCGCGGCCAGGTCGTAGGGCGGGCGGCAGGGCCCGCTCCGCGCGTCCGGGCGCTCCTCCACCGCCAGCCGCACCCGCGCGGCGCCGTCCGCCGGGAACAGGGGCAGGCAGCGGCCGCCCGAGATGAGGGTCCGGCGGCCGATCGACGTGGTGAGCAGCGACAGCTCCTCGTACGTGGCCGGCACGGCCAGGCGCAGCACCCAGGTGCCCTCCGGGGTCCGCACCCGCGTCCCGTCGAGCGCGTAGTACTCCAGGACGCTCTCGTTGGTCGAGACGACCGCCCGCATGGTGAACCGGCGGCCCTCCACGGTGAACACCTCCGCGGAGGGCGCCCGGTAGATCGAGTGCACGTACCCGATCGAGAAGGTGCCCCCGACGACGGGCAGGCCGTTCACGGTGAGGCGGCCGGCGCTCCCGCCGGAGCAGAGCGCCGCCGCCACAGTGAGCACCGCCGCGAGCGCCGCGAGCAGCCTCGTCAGGCCTTTTCCTTGTAGTAGCGGGCCGCGCCGGGGTGCAGCTCGACCGGCGCCACCTGCTGGCCCAGCATGACGTCGAGCTTCCTGGCCTCCGGATGCACGGCCGCCAGCTCGGCCTTCTTCTCGAACAGGGTCTTGGTGATGTCGTAGGCGAGCTGCTCGCTCATCTTGTCGGGCACCAGCAGCACGTTCGCGATGCCGACGGTCTTGATCGAGCCGGACAGCTTGTAGAGGGACAGGTCCACGTCGAGGCCGACGTACTGCTGGCCGTACGTCGACTGCATGGTCGTCAGCACGTCGCTCGTGTCGAGCACCTTCACGTCCGGCTTGCTCGTGGCCAGATCGGTGATGCCGGCCGTGGGCAGGCCGCCGACCCAGAAGAACGCGTCGATCGTGCCGTCCTTGACGGCCTGCACCGACTCGTTGATCGACAGCTGCTGCTTGGTGATGTCGTTGTCCGGGTTGATCCCGGCGGCCTGCAGGACCCGCCTGGCCACGACCTGGGTGCCGGAGTTGGCCGGGCCGAGCGAGACGCGCTTGCCCTTCAGGTCGGCCACCTTGGCGGCCCGCACGCCGGGCGCGACCACGAGCTGGGTGTAGTTGTCGTAGATGCGGGCGATGGCCTTGATGGGCTGCTTCGAGGTGAAGGTGTCCTTGCCGTTGACCGCGTCGGCCGCCGTGTCGGACTGGGAGAAGCCGATGTCGGCCTTGCCGGAGGCGAGCAGCTTGATGTTCTCGACGGAGGCCGAGGTGACCGACGCCGTGGCCTGCGTGTTGGGGATGTTGGCCGACAGCAGCTTGGCCAGGCCGCCGCCGTACACGTAATAGACGCCCGTCGTGCCGCCCGTGGCGATCGACAGCCGGTTGCCGGAGCCGCCCGCGCCACCTCCGCCGCAGCCCGCCGCGGTCAGGACGGCGACGGCCACTATCGCAAAGATCCGCTTCACGCTGGGTCCCTTCTCCTGCTTCTGACGAGGTGCACGGCAACGGCCACGGCCAGGACGGCCAGGCCGGCGACGATGGGAACGGGTTCGAGGAAGAGCAGCAGCACCGCGGCGATCGCGGCGAGCACGCGTTCGGGCCAGCCGCTCATGCCGCCGGTCGCCAGCGCGAGGGCCGCCACGGCGACGGCCGAGACGGCCGTCATCAGCAGCACGGTGCCGATCGGCCCCTGCCCGAGCAGCGCCTGCCCGTTGGGCGTCAGCACGAAGGCGAACGGCACCAGGAACGCCGGCAGCGTGTAACGCCAGGTCATCATCATCGTCTTGTACGTGTTGCCGCCGGTGATCGCCGCCGCCGCCACCGCGGACAGCGCCGTGGGCGGGCTCACCTCCGACAGCACCGCGTAGTAGAAGACGAACATGTATGCCTCGGCCTGCGTCACCCCGAGCGTCGTGAGCGCCGGGCCGATGATCACCGCGGCGATGATGAAGCTCGCGGTCACCGGCACGGCCAGGCCCAGCAGCATGACCGCGATGCCGGACATGAGCGTGGTCAGCACGAGGTTGCCCGCGGCGAAGTCCACGATGATCGCGCTGAGGTTGAGGCCGAGGCCGGTCTGCGTGATGACGCCGACGATGATGCCCGCCGCCGCGCACACCGCGGTCACCGGCAGCACCTCCAGCGTGCCCTTGGCCAGCGCCTGCCCGGTGCGCTTGAGGCCCATGCGGTGCTGCGGGTCGAGGAACGACAGCGCGAACGCGATGGCGGTGGCGATCACCACGGACTGGAACGCCGAGCGGTCCAGCGCCATCAGCACGATGATGAGGATGAGCGAGCTGAAGTGGTAGCCGAAGCGCAGCAGCAGCTTGCCCGCCTTGGGCGCGTCCACCTGCACGGCGTGGGTGCTGAAGCGGCGCGAGTCGATCTCGATGGCCAGGAAGATGCCCAGGTAGTACAGGAGCGTGGGGATCGTCGCGTACAGGAGCACCTCGAGGTAGCTGACCCTCAGATACTCGGCGATGATGAACGCCGCCGCGCCCAGCGTGGGCGGCGACAGGATGGCGCCGATGCCGCCGGCCGCGAGGATGCCGCCCGCCGGCTCCTTCGGGTAGCCGGCCCGCCGCAGCACCGGCCAGGCGACGCTGCCCAGGCTGACCGTGGTGGCCACGCCGGAGCCCGACACGGTGCCGAGCAGGAAGCCGGCCGTGGTGACGGTACGGCCGGGGGCGGCGCGGGACTTGCGGAAGGCGGCGAAGCTCAGGTCGATGAAGAACTTGCTCGCGCCCGAATAGTCGAGCACGGCGCCGTAGATCGTGAAAAGGATGATGTAACTGGCGGCCACTTGCATGGGGACGCCGAAGAAGCCCTCGGTGCCGGTGTAGAGCTGGGACACGATCTGGCCGAGGTCGAAGCCGCGGTGCCCGATAGTCCAGTCAATCGGCAAATATGCGCCGTAATAGGCATAAATCAGGAAAACTATGCAGATGATGGTCAGGGACCAGCCGACGGTGCGCCGTACCGCCTCCAGGAGCAGCACGGTCAGCGCCAGGCCCGCCACGACGTCGAGGTCCGTCAGCGCGGCGCCGGAGCCCCGATCGCGGAACCCGTCGATGTCGAGCAGCGGATAGACCAGCACGGCCAGCGAGGCGGCGGCGAGCAGCCAGTCGGCCACGGACGGCCGCTCGGAGCGCCGGGTCCCCTCCGGGTGCGCCACGGCCCTCGACACGCCCGCCAGCGGGTCGTCCTCCGCCGGTGTCTCGGGGGGCGGGCTCTCGGCAGCCTTGCCGCGCCCGAACAGCCGCGGCAGGAACGCGGGCCAGCCCGACCGGTAGCAGAGGAAGACCAGCGGCAGCGCCACCGCCAGGAACGTCATCCGGTGTTCCAGGGCCTCCACCGGCCGGAACACCACCACCAGCGAATAAACCGACAGCAGCCCGCCGACGATCCACACGCCGAGTCGCAGGGGCCCGCCGAGTTGCCGCGCCGGGCGTTCCTGTTCGTGCGCGGAGACCAGTTCGGCCTCACGGTCGCTCAGCTCGGTCAAGACACATCCTCCCCCGACACGGCGTTGCAGCGGACTTTACGAGTCGCTCACGCGCGGAGGGAAGAGGCCGTTATCCATTCGATCTCCAAGCCCGGAACAAAGATCGCCGATCCCCTCGCCGTGCCCCGGTCCCGGCGCCCGGAGAGTGTCCAGAGGCTCATGAAAAAAAGTTTCAAGAAGACCTCAAGGTTTGGCAAATGATATAAAGGCTCGGTGGCCGAGATCACCCTTGACGTCCGCCAGCTCCAGGCGTTCGCCGAGGTCGGCTACCAGGTCGCGGGCAGCGGCGGAGCCCACGCGGCGATGGCGGCGCTGCGCCGGGTGGTCCCGGTGGACGCCTACGAGTTCGTCGCGTTCGACCCGGCCACGGGGCGGCACCACAGCGTCGTGTCCGACGGCCACCGGCGCATCGACCACGACGCGGCCGAGGAATACGCGGGGCTGGAGGCGTGCCGCAGGGCCATCGCCACCCGCGCGCCGGTGATCATGCCGGAGCCGGGCACCGAGCGTTACTTCCGGCGCCACCTGGCCCCCTACGGCTGGCGGGCGGGGCTGACGACGCCGCTGTTCCTGGCCGAGGGCCGCTACACGGGGCTGCTCCACCTGGCCACCAAGGACTCCTTCCCCCGGCTCACGGGCGCGCTGGTCGTCGCGATCAGCCCGATGCTCGCCCACGTCACCGACCTGACCAGGTGCGTCATCGACCCGGTCGGGCTGCCGCCGGACTTCCGGGCGGTCGCCTTCGACCGGGTGGGGACGCGGCGCGAGGTGCCGGGCCACGAGACGTCGGCCGTGCTGCGCGAGGATCCGGCGATGGCCGCGTTCGCCCGGGCGTTCATCGACTCGCGGGAGCTGAGCAGGCACGGGCTCTGGCTCGACCGCAAGGGGCGATGGCACGAGCTGCGGCTGCTCAGGGCCGGGGTCGGGTTCCAGGGTGCGCTCCAGGGCGCGGTGGTGGCCGAGCGGCCGTGCCCGCTGCCGTACGACCTGACCGGGCGCGAGGTGGACGTGCTCACCCGGGTGGCGGCCGGCGACTCCAACCCGCAGATCGCCGCCGCGCTGGTGCTCAGCGTCCGCACGGTGACGACCCATCTGGAGCACATCTTCGCCAAGCTCGGCTGCGACAGCCGTACCCGCCTGACCACCAAGGCCCTCGCCGAGGGCCTGTGCCGCCTCGACGCCTGACTAGACGGCCACCCCGGCCGACAGGTGGGACCACAGGAGCTCGAACCAGACCGTCGTCGTGCCGTCCTCGCGGGTGAAGCCCCAGCGGTGGCTGAGCGCCTCGATCAGCGGCAGGCCGCGCCCGCTGGTGGACTGCGCGCTCGTACGGCACACGCACGGCGGCCCGTCCGACCCGGCGTCCGACACGAGGACCCGCACCGCCGTCTCCGAGCTGCTCACGGTGCTGCTCACGGTCACCGTGAACGACCCGCCCGCCCCGGACCTGGTGTGCAGGATCGCGTTCGTGGCCAGCTCGCTGGTGAGCAGGGCCGCGTCGTCGTACAGGGGGTGGTCGCGGCCGAGCGCGGCCGTCACGAGCCCCCGGGCCCTGGCCACCTGCGACGGCACGCCCGGGAGCCGGGCCACGAGATCACGGGAGTCGCCCCCGTCGACGCTGTGAAAGTCCGGCGGTGCCACGGCGACCTCCCCCAAATCCGGTGACGTCATGAGACGCGCCGGCAGGGGGCCGGAGATTACCGCGAAAAGGTAGGAATGACCTTGCCCGAGGTCGGCTGCGCGACCGCGGACGCCGACCGAGTACGCTGCGATCGACGAGTCGTCTAGGCCAATAGGGGAGAGCGTGGGAGGTCGCGTGAGCAGCCTGGAGGCCGTCTGGGTGCAACCGTACGACCAGGTGGGGGCGGCGGTCGTGACCGGCGTCTTCGACATCCTGCACGTCGGCCACGTGCGCTACCTGGGCGCGGTCGCCGACCGCGGCCTGCCGCTGGTCGTCGGCGTGGAGGACGATCCGCGGGTGCGGGCCTGGAAGGGGCCGAGCCGCCCGCTCAACCCGGCGGAGGAGCGGGCCGAGGTACTGGCCGCGCTCCGCTTCGTGACCGGCGTCTTCATCGTGACGGGGCCGCCCGAGGCGCACGGGCCGGAGGACTACATCGACCTCCTGGCCCCGATGCGGCCGGGGGCGCTCGCGCACACGGCCGGCGACCCGCACGCGGGCGCCCGCGCGGCGGCGGCGGCGATCCTGGGGGCCGAGTGCTGGGAGATGGCCTCCATCCCCGGCCGCTCGACGACCCGGATCGTGAACGCGGCCGGCAAGGGCTGACAGCCGGGCCCTTCGCGCTCCCTCCGAGGGGCCGCGCCTGCGGCAGTGATGATCGCGTACGCTTTCGTGGCATGACGGCCGACCTGGTGGCGAAGCGCGTGACGAACCTGCTGGCACCCCAAGTGCTGGTGATCGCCATGCCGCCCGTCGTCGGCCTGCTCGCCCAGGGATGGGGCGGCGCGGCATGGGGCCTGGTGGCCTCGGCGATCTGCGGCGGCGTGCCGGCGGCGGTGATCGCGGCCGGCGTGCGGGCGGGCCGCCTCGACTCCCACCACATCGTGGATCGCGCCCGCCGCACCGGCCCCCTGCTCGCCGCCGTGGCGGCCGTGCTGGCCGCGCTGGCGCTGCTGGTCGTGATGGGCGCGCCGACGCTGCTCGTCGCCACCGTGACCGCGATGCTGGTCGCGCTGGCCGTCACCGTGCCGGTGACGCTGCGCTGGAAGATCTCCTTCCACGCCGCCGTCTCGGCGGGCACGGTCGTCGTGTTCGCCCACGTCCTGCCCGCCTGGCCGGCCGCGATCGCCGGAGCCGCCGTGGTCGCGCTGGTGTGCTGGGCACGCGTACGGCTCAGGCACCACACCTGGCCCCAGGTCGTCGCCGGAGCGCTGGTCGGCACGGCGGCGACGTGGGCGACCCTGGCGGCGTTCGGCCTGGGCTGAACCCCGTCGCGCCGGGCCGGAATAGCGGCGCCGCGTCCCGGGTTGCCGCTGACATGGATGTCACGAACCGCGGCCGGGTACGCGTCGAGCCCACGGCCAAGCGTGTGAGGACCTATCTCGGCGGCCGGGTGGTGGCCGACTCCACCTCCGCCCTCCTGGTGTGGGAGGTCCCGTACTACCCCACCTACTACTTCCCGGTGGCCGACGTGGACGAGTCCGCGCTCAAGGCCACCGGCGCGACCAAGCACTCCCCGAGCCGGGGAGACGGCCTGGTCCACACCGTCACCTCGGGCACGGCGGAGGCGGCCGACGCCGCGCTCGTCTATCCCGACTCGCCGCTGGAGCAGATCCGCGGCCACGTGCGCTTCGAGTGGGACGCCATGGACGCCTGGTTCGAGGAGGACGAGGAGGTCTACTTCCACCCGCGTGACCCGTACACGCGGGTGGACATCCTGCCGAGCTCGCGCCACGTGCGGGTCGAGGTGGACGGCGTGACCGTGGCCGACTCCCGCAGCCCGCGCATCCTCTTCGAGACGGGCCTGCCCGCCCGCTACTACCTGCCGAAGACGGACGTACGGCTCGACCTGCTGGAGCACACCGACACCGCCACCCACTGCCCCTACAAGGGCACGGCGGAATACTGGACGGTCAACGGCCAGAAGGACCTGGCCTGGTCCTACCGCACGCCGCTGCCGGAGAGCGAGAAGGTCGCCGGGCTGATCGCGTTCTACAACGAGAAGCTCGACATCTACGTGGACGGCGAGCTCCAGGAGCGCCCGAAGTCGAAGTTCTCCTGATCCGCCGCGCTCAGGCGGAGGGGGTCCAGCGCGGGTCGCGGCCGAGGTAGCGCAGGAGCGCCGCCACGTCGTCGTCGCCCGGCTCCGCGTCCAGCGCCGGGGCGTACGCGCCCCAGGCGCGCAGCGGCTCGACGATCTCCATGGCGACCTTCAGCAGGGGCCGGGCCAGCTCCGGCGTGAGCGGCGAGGGCTGGCCGGTCGCGACCGCGATGTCCCAGGCGTGCACGGCGGCGTCCAGCGCGCACGCCGTCGAGCCGGACCACGGCGACATCTTGTGCGGCGGCACCGGCGTCGGCACCTCCGTGGCGTCCCGGTCGACGCCGGCCCACGCCCGGGCCGAGCGGGCCAGCGCGTCCTCGGTGAAGGCCGACGGGTCCGCCTCCGGCTCGCCCGACGGCTCGAACGGGTTGAACGTGGGGCCGGGCTCGCCGGTCAGCGCGGACGCGAACCCGATCTGGTCGCCGACCGCGTGCTGGAGGACCTGGGTGACGTCCCAGGCCGCGCAGGGCGTCGGCAGGTGCCAGGCCCCGGCCGGCACGGCGCCGACGACCCGGCGCAGCGCCTCGTGCGAGCCGTCGAGGATGTCCCAGCCGCTGACAGTGGTGTCGCTCATGGGTGAGCCCCCTTTCGTGGTGCTTTCAGCATAGCAGAACGGAATAGTTTGTTCCACTAGTTGGGAGCCTCGGCCGCAAGTCCGTGGAGCAGCATGTCCAGGGCCTGCTCGAAGTCCGCCGGCGGGTCCACGCCCTCCCGGGTGCTCCGCAGCAGCCTGCTGAAATGCGGCAGGCGGGCCGGATCCATCTCGCGTACGTACGCGCTGACCCCCTGCTCGCCCGCGTGCACGCCCGGGTCGCCGGTGAACCCGCCCGTGGACAGCACCAGCGACCCGAACACCAGGCTGTTGACGGCGGTCAGTGCCCGCCACGCGCCCAGGTCGTCGAACCCCGCCTGGAACAGCGCCCCCACCAGCGCGTCGAGCGGCTCCAGCGCCCGTACGGAGGTCGGGTTGGACTGGTCGGTGACCAGCGCGAGCGGCACCGCCGGATGGCGGCTGAACACCCGGTACATGCTCAGCGCCACCGCGCGCACCTGCTCCTGCCACGGCAGCGCCGGGTCCGGCCGCTCGACCTGCTCGAACACCCGCTCGGCCACGCCGTCGAGGATGTCGGCCTTGTTGGAGACGTGGTTGTAGAGGGACATCGCCTCGACGCCGAGCGCCTTGGCCAGCCGTCGCATGGTCAGGCCCTCCAGGCCCTCCTGGTCGGCCAGTTCCAGGGCCGCGTCCAGGACCCTCTCCCTGTTCAGCGGCTCCCGTCGTGCCATTCGGTGCTCCTTTCCCCGATTGACAAAGCTTACGGTGTATGTGTTCTACTTACTACGTAAGCTTACTGCGTAAGTAAGGGAGCGGAGATGACCGACGTGATCATCGTCGGCGGCGGGCCCGTGGGGCTGCTGCTGGCGTGCGAGCTCAAGCTGGGCGGGGCCGACCCGCTGGTCCTGGAGGCGGCCACGGGCGAGGAGCGCCGGACGCGCAGCCTCGGCCTGCGCTCGCTCAACGCGCGCACGGTGCAGTCGCTGGCCCTGCGCGGCCTGGTCGAGCCGGTGGCGGGGGAGCAGTGGGCGATGCTCGACGAGCTGGCCGCGCGCCGCGAGCCCGCGGGGGCCGACCTGGTCGCCATGATGGTGGAGCTGCTCCAGGAGGGGCGGATCAGGGGCCACTTCAGCGGGCTGCCGCTGCTGGGCGAGGCCGGCGACGCCGAATACCTCATGCTCAAGCAGGACCGGCTGGAGGCCGTCCTGGCCGAGCGGGCCGCCGGGATGGGGGTGCGGATCCGGCAGGGGTGCGCGGTGAGCGACGTCGCGCAGGACGGGTCCGCCGCCGTCGCCACGCTCGCCGACGGGCGGACGGTGCGGGCCGCGTACCTCGTGGGGTGCGACGGCGGGCGGAGCCTGGTGCGCAAGCGGTCGGGGTTCGCGTTCGAGGGGACGCCGGCGACCATGACGGGGCGGACCGCCGTGGCCGAACTCGCCTCCGCCGAGGCCGTGACGTCGTCCCTGCGCCACCCCGGCGGGCTGGTGAACCTGTCGCTGGTGCCGGGGGAGATCGCCACCGTCGAGTTCGACGGCGGGCCTGACGACCGGGACGCGCCGATGACGGCCGGGGAGCTGGAGGACAGCCTGCGGCGCGTGACGGGGCACGACGTGGTGGTCAAGCGGCTGGAGACCGGCATCCGCTACAGCGACAACACCCGGCACGCGGACACGTACCGCAAGGGGCGGGTGCTGCTGGCGGGGGACGCGGCGCACGTGCACTCGCCCATCGGCGGCCAGGGGCTCAACCTGGGACTGCAGGACGCGGTCAACCTCGGCTGGAAGCTGGCCCTGGTGGCCCGGGGGCTCGCGCCCGAGGCGCTGCTGGACACCTACACCGCCGAGCGGCACCCGGTGGCGGCCCGGGTGCTGCGCAACACCCGGGCCCAGGTGGCGCTGATGCGGCCCGGGCCGCAGGTGGAGGCGTTGCGGGAGGTGCTGGCGGAGGTGATCGAGCTGCCGGACGCCAGGCGGCACTTCACGGGGATGGCCGACGGGACGGAGGTGGACTACGCGCCCGGCTCGGCGCACCCCCTCGTCGGCCGCTTCGCACCCCGCCTGGAGACGCTCCCCGAGCCGGCTCACGCGAAGGCCCGGACGCTCCCCGAGCTGCTGCGGGACGGACGCGGCCTCGTGCTGGCCCTATCCGGAACGCCCGGCGAGGGCGGGCTCGACGCCGCCGTGGCGGGTCACCGCGACCGCGTGCGGGTGGCGCACGCGGACCACGCCACCCTGACCGACGGGCCCGGCGATGGAGACGCGGAGGTGCTGCTGGTGCGGCCCGACGGCTACGTCGCCTGGGCGGGCGGGCGCGACGGGGTCGCCGCCGCGCTCACCACGTGGTTCGGACCGCCCAGGAGTTAGACGAGGAGACGGGTGAGGACCCGGGTGCCGAATTCGAGCCCGTCCACCGGCACCCGCTCGTCCTTGCCGTGGAACATCCCGAAGTAGTCCAGGTCCGGCCGGAGCATGAGGGGCGCGAAGCCGTAGCCCTTGATGCCGATCCTGGCGAAGGACTTCGCGTCCGTGCCGCCGGCCATCACGTACGGCACCGGCCGGGCGAGCGGGTCCTCGGCCACCAGCGCGCCCGCCAGCGTGTCGAACAACGCCGACGGGTACGGCGCGTCGGGCGCGTCCTCCAGGTTGACGAACTCGCGGGTGATCTTCGGCCCGAGCAGCGCGTCGACCGTCTCCAGGAACTCCTCCTGCGTCCCCGGCATGTAACGCCCGTCCACGTGCGCCTCGGCGGTCGAGGGCACCACGTTCACCTTGTAGCCGGCGTCGAGCATCGTCGGGTTCGCCGAGTTACGGATCTGGCTCTTGAACAGGCCGCCCAGCGGCCCGAGCCGGGCGGCCTCCTCGTCGAGGCGGTCGAGGTCGATCGGCCGGCCGATGATCTCCGACAGGCTCTGGATGAGGGCGGCCACCGGCGGCGTCAGGCGTACGGGCCACTGGTGGGAGGCCACCCGCGACAGGGCGTGCACCAGCGTGGCGACCGGGTTGTCCACCGGCGGGCGCGAGCCGTGCCCGGCCACGCCGTGCGCGGTGAGCTTCATCCAGGCGGTGCCGCGCTCGCCGACGGCGATCGGGTACACCCGGTGCCCGCCGGAGGCCACGCTGAAGCCGCCGGACTCGCTGATCGCCTCCGTGACGCCGTCGAACAGCTCCCGGTGCTCGGTGACGGCGTGCCGCGAGCCGTAGTCGCCGGTCGCCTCCTCGTCGGCCAGGAACGCCAGCACCAGGTCACGCTTCGGGCGCACGCCGCGGGCGGCCAGGTCGAGCACGGTCGCGAGGGTCATCGAGCACGAGCCCTTCATGTCGACCGCGCCGCGCCCGTAGACGCAGCCGTCCACGATCTCCCCCGAGAACGGGTGCATCCGCCACTCGGCCGGGTCGGCGGGCACCACGTCCAGGTGGCCGTGGATCAGCAGGGCGTCAGGGGAGTCGCCGTCGATCCTGGCCACGACGGTGGTCCGCCTCGGAGCCGACTCGAACACGACCGGCTCGATCCCCGCGTCGGCCAGCAGCGTGGCGACGTATTCGGCCGCCGGCCGCTCACCGGAGCCCGGGTTGGTGGTGTCGAACCTGATCAGATCCGAGCAGATCTCGGCGACGCTCTTCACGCTCTCCCCTTCAGTGTCAACGGCGGCACCTCGGGAGTCTCCATGCCGAAGATCAGCCCGTAGAAGGCCAGCTCGGCCTCCAGTGCCGAGACGATAGTCTCCTCCCTGCGCCAGCCGTGCTGCTCGCCGGGGTAGGTGAGCAAGGCCCACTCTTTGCCATGTTTGTCCAGTTCGGCGGTGAACCGCTCGGCCTGGCTCACGTCCACGATCGCGTCCTCCAGGCCGTGCAGCATGAGGCACGGGCCCGAGGCGCGGTAGGCGTTCAGGAGCGGTGAGCGCTCGGTGTAGCGGTCGCGGGTCTCGGGCAGCGGGCCCACCAGTCCGTCCAGGTAGCGGGACTCGAAGTCGTGCGTCTCGGCCGCCCAGCTCTCCGGGTCGGTGATCGCGTAGTGCGCGACCCCGCCCGCGAACACGTCGCTGTGCACGAGCGCCGCCACCGTCGTCCAGCCTCCGGCGCTGCCGCCGCGGATGGCGATCTTCGCGGCGTCGGCGCGGCCCATCTCGACCAGGCCACGCGCCACCTTGGCACAGTCCTGCACGTCCACCACGCCCCACTGGTGGCGCAGCCGCTCGCGGTAGGCGCGGCCGTACCCCGTGGATCCGCCGTAGTTGACCACGGCCACGCCGAGCCCTCTGCTGGTGAAGTACGCGATCTCCAGGTCGAGCACGACCGGGTGGTTGCCGGTCGGGCCGCCGTGCACGAAGATCACGTACGGGTCCGGCCCGCTCCGGTCGCCGGACGGCGGGTAGAGGTGGGCGTGCACGCCCTCGACGGTCACGGCCTCGGGCGTGGGCAGCAGCTTGCGGTCCGGCAGCGGCTTGCGCGGCGAGACGACCTCGTGGGTGCCGTCCGCGAGGTCGACGAGGGTGACCTCCAGCGGCGTGTACGGGGTCGCGCCCACGGCCGCCACCTTGCCGCCCGCCACCGACACGGTCGAGGACCAGTAGGTGGCCGTGCCGCCGATGTCCCTGATGTCGCCGGTCTCCGGGTTCAGCACGCCCAGGTGGCGCAGGTCCGGGGTGCCGTACACGACCGCCAGCTCGCCCGTGTCCGTGACGGCCAGGTACGTCATGCCCGGCTTCCACGCGGCGGCGCCGAACTCCTGCTCGATCGGGGTGAGGTTCGTGGCGGGGGAGCCGTCGAGGGGGACGAGGTGGACGTTCCACCAGCCGGAGGGGTCGGTCACGGCGTACAGGCTGCCGCCGTCGCGCCACTCGGCCTGGGCCACCGACTCCTCGGGGCCGCCGGCGACCACCCGGTACGCGCCGGCCGTGCCGTCCTCGCGCAGCGGGGCCACGCACAGCTCGGTGCCGTCCCAGGGCATGTTCGGGTGGTCCCAGCCGATCCAGGCGACGTGGCGGCCGTCGGGGGACAGGCGGGGGTTCATCAGGAAGTGCTGGGCCTTGACGATCACCGTGACCGGGCCGCCGTCCAGGGGCACCGCCACCAGGTCCCGTACGCCGTCCGTCTCCCGGACCGCCCACACCTCGTCGCGGCCGGGCGGGAGGTAGAGGTCCGCGTAGCGGTACGGGCCCTCGGGGGTGATCGCCACCGGCTCCGCCCCCTCGACGCGGTAGAGGCGCTGGTCGGCCCAGTTCGTGAAGACCAGGCCGCCGCCCGGGAGCGGACGCCAGGAGCGGCCGCCGTACTCGATCACCCGGTTGCGCGCGTTCCAGCCCGGCGGCAGGGCGTCCACGCGGTTGCCGTCGGGGAGGCGGCGCACCACGCAGCGGCGCCCGCCCTCGGCCGGGCGTGGCTCGTCCCACCAGACCTCGACGCCGGAGGGCGTGGCCACCGCCTCCACCCACTGCGGGCCGCCGTCG
Organism: Nonomuraea jabiensis; assembly: GCF_014204795.1. GTDB lineage: Bacteria > Actinomycetota > Actinomycetes > Streptosporangiales > Streptosporangiaceae > Nonomuraea > Nonomuraea jabiensis. The sequence goes on from NZ_JACHMB010000001.1 coordinate 7,319,659, forward strand.
GTACGGGCCACGTCGATCGGTCGAATGCTCATCAAGTCACCAATTGCCATTCGTACATGGGGGAAGTGGATGGTCAGGCGGGTGAAGGACGTACGCGATGCCCCCGCTGCCCGAGCTCCTGAGCCATACGTTCTCGAACGCTGCCCGCGGATAGACCCTTCGAACTGAGGCCTCGTCGGGAGCCGCGGGATCGTTGACGACGACGTCGCCCTCGGCGGTGAAGCCGGTGACCACCAGGATGTGCCCGCTGGTGGAGTAGCAGGAGCCGGGCAGTTCGGCCGCCTTGAACGACTGCGACGTGATCACCGGGACCCCCGCCCGTACGAACGCCTCCAGCTCCACCGCCGACCGCAGCCGCGTCACGAACCCGGCCAGGCCGTAGCGGCCCGCGTAGGCCACGTTGAACGGCCAGTTGCCGGTGCCCTGGTAGCTCTCGTCGTACGTGCCCATGGCCGCGTGGTCCACGGACGGGGCCGGATCGCCGTCCCCCACCCAGGCCAGCTCGGCCGGCCCGGGGCCGCGGCCCCAGTAGCCCAGCACCATGGCCACCGAGGTCGGGCCGCACCAGTTGGCGCCCCCGCCGTCCCACCGCGGGTGGTGCCCGGCGTGCGCGTGCTGGGAGTACGCGGGCACCGCCAGCTCCACCGCCCCCGCTCCGCCGTAGGGGCTCGGCGCGACCGGGCGGCGCGGCACGGCCGAGGCCATCACGCCCAGCCCGGTCACCCGCGCGTCACCGCCGTGCGCCGCGATCCGCACCTGGTAGGCCACCACCGGCTGCCGGGCCACGAAGGTGTCCACCGCCACGTCCCCGTCCTCGTCGCCCTGGCCGGGCACCGAGGTGCGGGGGGCGCCGTGCTCCGACCAGCGGCCCATGACGTACCACTTGGTGAGATCGCCCCGCGCGGTCCTGGCCCGGAGCGCCACCTCGATCCACGAGCCCGGCGGGGTGCGCGCGGTCCACGAGGGGATGAGCTGGGTCGCCGCGAACCCGATCGGCTGCTCCGCGCTCACCCACGACGAACCCGTGGGTACCGGCAGGCGGGCGAAGGCGATGCGGGTCAGGTCGACGGTGAGCACCAGCCATATTGTGGTTTCGCACCCTGTGTCGCACATCGGATGGTTTACGTACCGGCCCCTTTTGTGTCGGTGGTGATCTCTATGGTTCGGGGCATGACTCAGGCGGTACAGGCATATTCCTACGCGGGCCCCTCCACCCTCACCGACGGCAGGCTCGGCCTGTCGACCTCCGGTGGCACGGCGTTATCGGGGCCGCAGACGCACCCGCGCTTCTTCAGCGGGCTGCTCACGCACGCGGCTCCGGCCGCGGCCGGGCTGCTGGCGGTGGCGGACGTCGCGCTCGCCCGCTACCACCAGCCCAGGCCGGGCTGGACCCGCGACCCGGTGGTGACGTGCGACGGCGGGCGGCTGCGGTTCGAGTCGTTCTCGGCGTGCGGCGGCGTCTACGCCCGGCTCGACGTGCTGGAGCTCGACGGCGACGTGCTCGACCGGGGCACCACCAACGTCGACGTCAACGGCCCGCTGCGCGAGTCCCTGGCCAGGGTGGGCGGCAGAGACCCGCTCCACCTGGGCGTCGGCCCCGACGAGCTGACGGTCACCACCCTCGACGGCGCGGTCGTGGAGAAGAAGGTGCCGCTGCCGTCGCGGTGGCTGCGCGGATTCGCGGAGGTGCAGGTGATCGCGTCCGGCTGGGACCTGCGGGCCGAGCTGGCCGGGCCGCACGCCGTGCGCTTCCTGCGCTCCCTGCCGAAGGGCGCCCGCTCCACCGTCTGGGCCGTCCCCTCGGGCCGTGACCTGCGCGTGGCCTCAGGGCCTGCGCGCGGCCCGAAAGTCGGCGCGGTCTGCCTGTCGGGCACCGGGCGGGTGGCCACGCTGCTGCCGCTGCTCAGGTTCGCCAAGGCGCTGCGCGTGTACGGGCCCGCCGACGGCTCCTCCACGGCCAGCGGGTGGGAGCTGGAGCTGCCCGGCATGCGTTACACGCTGGCCGTCTCGCCCGAGCCGTGGCGCGGGTTCTCCGGCGAGGGGGCGGTGCTGTCCGACCTGTCCACCGACGAGGCCGCCGGCGACGCCGACGTGGTGGGCATGCTGCTCAACTTCGAGCCCACGGTCGAGCTGGGGCTGCTCGCCGACCGTTCCGGGCTGCCGATCGACCGCGTACGCGCCGCGCTCACCCAGCTCGGCACGGCCGGGCGCGTCGGCTACGACCTGCACGAGGCGGCCCACTTCCACCGCGAGCTCCCCTACGACAAGGAGCAGGTGGCCCAGCTCAACCCCCGGCTGACGGCCGCCCGCGCGCTGGTGGACTCCGGCGCCGTACGGCTGCTCGGGGAGACGGCCGAGGTGACGACCGGCGGCGGGGTGCGGCGGGTGCGGATCGCCGAGGGCGAGTGCACGTGCCCGTGGTGGTTCGACCACCGGGGCTCGCGCGGGCCGTGCAAGCACGTACTGGCCGCCAGGATCGCCGCCCGCGTGGCCGTAGAGGTAGCTCCGTGACCGCATGGGAGACGGTGGTGGCGGCCATCGACACCGGAGACCCGCAGCGGGTCGCCGAACGCGTCCTCGCCCTCGGCGAGCGCGAGCGCCGCGAGGTGGCCGCCCTGCTCCCCGCCCACATCGCCGTCGCCGAGGAGCGCGCCCAGGCCCGTGACCTGGAACGCTTCGCCAGGAGGGAGCGCGAGAACGAGGCCGCCTGGCGCGAGCACGTGCGCCGGGCCGAGCGCGCCGGCCGCACCGTCCACGAGTACGAGCGCTGGGAGTGGGGCGCCCCCTGGAACGCGCTCCCGCCGATCGAGCGCGAGGACAACTGGGCCGACTCCCTGCGGGTCGCGGGCGCGGCCACCATCGGCGGCGCGGCGGCCGTCGTGGCCTGGCTCAACCGCCGCGAGTTCCAGGACCGCGGAATGATGAGCGGCGCCACCACCGAGATCCTCGAACGCGTCCTGTCCACCCGCCCGGCCGCCTGGCAGGAGGACTTCGCCACCCGCGCCGCGCTCCGGCTGCGCCCGGCCCCCCGCCGGCGCCGCCGCTCGGACGAGCTGGACACGCTCACCCTGGCCATGCTGCGCCGCACCGGCGTGGTCCCGCCCGCGCACGACCCCCTCGTCGTGGCCTGGGTGCGCCGGCCGCCCCTCCGCGAGGACCCGCTGCTCGACCACCTCCTGCCCCGGCTCTTCGAGGCGGAGGGCGTGGGCGCGGTGCTGCGGGGCGAGCCCGCGCAGCCGCCGGCGCGCGGCACCTGGCTGGCCGCGCTGACGAAACTGGCCGGTCAGGGCCGCCGCGACCTGCTGCTCGACGGGTGCATACGGCGGTTCCTGCGCGGTGGCGATGCCGCCGACCTGCGCTTCTTCGTCCGCCTGCACGAGCTGCTCCAGCCGACCCCGGACGAGGTGAGCAAGCACGCCGCCGACTACCTGCGGCTGCTGCCCGCCGCGCCGGGACCCGTCGCGGAGGCGGCGCTGTGCCACCTGCGCGGGCTGGACCACCTGGACCAGGCCGAGGTGTCGGAGGCGCTGCGGGCGCTGCTGTTCCGGCCGGAGCGCAAGCTGGTGACGGCCGGGCTGACCTGGCTCGACTCCGTCGCCCGCGCCTGGCCGGGCGACCTCGACGAGCTGGCGCCCGCGCTGGGGTACGCGTTCGCCTGCGAGTCCGCCGACGTGCAGGGGCGGGCGGTGCGGATCGCGGTCAAGCACGCCAAGCGGTTCACGCCGGTGGGCGCGCAGGCCCTGCGGGACTCCTTCGGGCTGCTGCCGCACCAGCTCGGGGAGACCCTCGTGGCGGTGTTCGGCGGGGAGGCCGCCGAGGCGCCGCCGGAGCCCTTCACGCCCGTGCCGCTGCCCGCGCCGCGCTTCGCCGACGCGTTCCCCGGGCCGGTGACCGCGCCCGTGGAGCTTGGACCGTGCGGGGGCGGATGGGAGTCCGCGGAGCTGTGGCTGGCGGGCGTCGTACGGCTGCACCACGACGACCGGGACGGGCTGGTGGCGAGGCTGTCGGAGTGGCGGCTGGACACCCGCTCGCACGAACGGCCGTGGCTGGACGTCTGGCAATGGTGCGAGGAGATCGCCCGGCTGATCCTGACCGGTGCCTCCCCGGCTGACGGGCTGCCCCGGGGCGGCGCGGTGTCGGCGCCGCACCTGTTCCTGCTGCGGCGGTGGGCCGAGGTCCACGCGGCGCTCCGGGACGGCGCCCTCCCGCCGTACCTGCTGGCCGAGCCCACCGAGGGCACCGGGCACGTGGACGCCGGGGAGCTCGTGGCGCGGCTGGCGGGCTACGAGCGGCGCGGCGTCGAGGCCCTGCCCGCGGACCTGCAGCAGGCGCTGCTGCGGCTGCCGCGCGAGGTGGCGCCCGAGGTGGTGGCGCGGGCGCGGCGGCTCACCTCGCAGGCGGGGCGGGCGGCGGCCCGGTGGATGGACGGCGGATGCCCCGAGCCGGTCACGGAGGTCGGCTGGCTCGCCTCCGGGCGGCTGGACCCCGGCGGCGAATACCGCGACGACCGGGCGCCGGCCGGCTCCCGGACCCCCGATCTGGCGCCCAGGATCCGGGTGGCGCCAACGGGGCTGCCGCTGGTCGACGAGCTGCTCACCGAGCCCGGCTGGCGGCGGCGGGAAGGGCAGGGCGGGCTGCTGGCGTGGTGGCCGTACGTGATGCCGTCCCACCGGGAGGTCGTCGCCCTGCACTTCGTTCCGTACCTGCTGTACGGATGGCCGGTGCAGGGCGCGGGGCCGCCCGAGGCGTACGCCCTCGCGCTGGCCGGCGGGCCGTGGGGCGAGGGGATGGCGCTCGTGCTGGCGTTCTTCCTGGCCGACCCGTCCTGGTCGAAGCTGCCCGTGGTGCGGGCGCGCCTGCTCGTTGACCTGGCGGCGCGCGGCGACGAGGACGCCGAAGGGATCGGCCGGCAGCTCGGGCTGCTGCTGCGCAGGACGTGGTTCAAGCCCGGCCCGGTCTTCGAGACCCTGGAGAGCGCCGCCGAGCAAGGCGCTCAGTGGGAGGTGTGGCGGATCATGACCGGGTTCCTGCCGGTGTTCCTGCCGGGGCCGGAGGAACGGCCGCAGACCCGGCACACGCAGGCGCTCACGTTCGCGCTGCGGGCCGCCCGGTGGGCCGGGGCCCGGGGGCCGGTGCCCTGCGTGGCGGAGATCGCCGAGCGGCGGGCGTCGAACAACTTCGTCCGCGAGGCCCGCCGCCTGCACACCTACCTGACGTGACCGCCACGTGACCGCCTCTGACCGCCACGTGACCGCCTCTGGCCGGCGTGCCGGTCAGAGGTACAGGCCCGTGGACTCGTCGCCCGGTTGCGGGGTGAACTCGCGGCCCGCGCGCAGGGCGTACAGCTGGGCCAGCGTCGCCCCCGACGGGCTGACCCCGTTGGCCGAGCCCAGCCACGCGACGGCCTCCTCCTTGCTCAGCGGCCCGACCTCCACCTGCGCCAGGCAGCGGCCGGGGCGGACGACGGCCGGGTGGAGGCGGGCGAGGTCCTCGTTGGTGGTGATCGCCACCAGGACGTCCCGCCCCTGGCCGAGCAGGCCGTCGGTCAGGTTGAGCAGGCGCGAGAGCCCCTGGCCCGCCTGGGCCTTGGCGCCCGAGCTGATCAGCTCGTCGCAGTCCTCCAGGACGAGCAGCCGCCAGCGCTGGGTGTCCTCGTCGGAGTCGTAGCCGACGGCCACCTCCATCAGGTAGCCCGGCTCGTTGAACAGCCGCTCGGGGTCGAGCACGCAGTCCACCTGGCACCAGTCGTGCCACTGCTTGGCCAGCGTGCGCAGCAGCGTGGTCTTGCCGGTGCCCGGCTCGCCGTGCAGCAGGATCAGGCGGCCGTTGACGTCGTCGGGGGTGATCGACATCAGCCGGTCGAGGGCGGGGCGGACCTTGGCCGAGTAGTTCTTGTTGATCTCGTCCCAGGGCTGGGCCGTGATCGGCTTCTCCGAGCGGGTGCCGCCGTGCATGCCGCGCCACCAGAAGCCCATCTCGACGTGGTCCACCTCCGGCATGGCCTCTTCGGCGCCCTCGATGCTCTGCGCGAGCACGCTCTTGGCCAGCTCCTCGTCCACGGCCGTGACGCTGACGGTGGCCGTGCGGTTGCGGTGGCGCACGACGCGCAGGGTCCAGCCCTCGCCGGCGATCAGCCGCGACTCCGAGCCGTCCTCGACCCGCGCCGTGCGCAGCAGGCGGCCGTCGGCCGGGCTCAGCGGGGCGTCGGGGCGCACGCGCTCCAGATTGGCAAGGCGGGACCACGGTTGCGCACCCGTCGCGAACGGCGACAGCGCCAAGGCGTCGATGACGTCGATGGCGGAGTCGGCGTCGTCGATCCAGATGTTCATGGGGAGCTCGGAAGACTCCCGGCTGGGGAACGGCACCTCCCTCATCACAGACATAACGTTAATGATCCAGCGTCGAGCCGTCACATGTCGAAGGGTTTTGCGGAAAATTCGGCGTATCGGTTAGGTCTTGGTCAGCGTGCCGGTCTGGGTGACGATGCCGGGGCCGGGCTCGTCCCGCCAGGTGTAGGAGAGACTGTCGCCCTGCTTGGCGAGCCAGACGGTGCCCGGGATGCAGCCGCCCTCCATCGCTTCCAGCGAGAACGTCAGCCGCGACGCCTCCACCTGGGTCAGCGTGATCGTGCCGCGGCAGCTCGCGCCGGCGTCCTTCTCGCTCCACTGCGCGGTGGACGCGCCCGGCTTCAGCACCACGCTGTTCTCGGCCCCGTCGCTGTCGAGGGGGTTCGTGCTCTGCGTCCGGCCCGTCCACGTCCCGGCGTAGGCGGCGGGGATCTTGAGCTTCCCGCCGGAGGTGGCGGGCGTCGTGCTGTCGGCGGACGCCGGCGGGGTGGCCGGTGGGGTGGACGGTGCTAGGGACTCTGGAGGAGCGGCCGAGGGGGAGCGGTCGTGCTGGTCCGCGAGCGGGGCCGGGGTGCTGTTCACGGAGAGGATCGTGATCACGGTCGCGGTGAGGGCGGCCAGGCCCGCCAGCGCGCCGACGAGCAGCCCCCGCGAGCGGGAACGCCCCGTCCCCTGGGTGGTGAGCGCGGCCTGGGGGCGCGGCCCCGTGCGAAGGCCCTCCGGTACGGCGGGGTCCTGCGGGGCGTTGGGGTTGACCAGGGACATCATCAGGTGCTGGGCCGTGGGCCGCCGCGACGGGTCCTTGACCAGGCAGGACGCGATCACCCCGCGCAGGCGCGGCGGCAGCGGCGCCAGGTCCGGCTCAGCGTGGAGCACCCGGTGCAGCACGGCGGGCACGGTGTCCGCGCCGAACGGGCTCGTGCCCGTGGCCGCGAACAGCATCGACGCCGCCCACGCGAACACGTCGGAGGCGGGCGAGGCCGGCGAGCCGCCGATCTGCTCGGGCGCCAGATAGGCGGGGGTCCCGATCAGGCCGGAGGTCATCGTGGCCGCCCCCTCGGCCCGGGCGATGCCGAAGTCCACCACCCTGGGCCCGTCGGGCCCGAGCAGCACGTTGGCCGGCTTGAAGTCGCGGTGCACGATCCCGGCCGCGTGGATGGCGGCCAGGGCGGTGGCCGTGCCGACCGCCAGGCGTTCGAGGTCGCCGCCGCGCAGCGGGCCGCGCTCGCGCACCCGGTCGGCCAGCGAGGGGCCGTCCACGTACTCGCTCACCACGAACGGCCGGGGCCCGTCGGCCGAGACGTCGAGGACCCGCGCGGTGCAGAAGGAGGCGATGCCCTCCAGCGCGTCCAGCTCGCGCGCCAGCCTGGCCCGCGTCTGCTGGTCACCCGCGCTCAGCAGCTTGATCGCGACCGGCTCGCCGGCGGCGGTGCGGGCGAGGTAGACCACGCCCTGGCCGCCCTCACCGAGCCGGCCCGACAGGACGTATCCGCCCAGGGACGGCGGGTCGTCCGGTCGCAGGGGGCTCGCCATGGCCGATACGTTACCGGTCGCCATGCGCTTGTGAAGATCCACCGGTACCTTGGGTCGTTGGCCAAATCACACCTTAAGCGGAGGTATCGGGGAAGTGTCGAAGGCGACGTTCCGTGAACGGGCGCGTTACTGGTTCGACAACACCATGTCCAGGGGGACCGCCTCGTTGATCGGCTGGCTGGCCGTGGTGTCGGTGGGGCTGATCGTGGTCGTGGCCGGGCTCACGCTCTGGCTGGCACCGAACGAGCCCGACGGCGTGAACGGCCCCGGACATGTGCTCTGGATCGCGCTCATGCACGCGCTGAACCCGGGCAAGCTCGCCAGTGACAAGGGTTCGACCGCGTACATGGCCGTGATGTTCGCGGGGTCGATCGGCGGCCTGTTCGTCGTCAGCATGCTTGTCGGCCTGCTGTCCAACGGGCTCAAGCAGAAGGTGGACCGCCTGCGCAGGGGGCGCTCGCGGATCGTGGAGTCCGGCCACACGGTGGTGCTCGGCTGGTCGGACCAGGTGTTCACGATCGTGGCCGAGCTGGTCAAGGCGCACGCCAGCCAGAAGGGCTCGGTCATCGCGGTCCTGGCCGAACGCGACAAGCTGGCCATGGAGGACGACATCCGGGAGGCCGTCGGCGACCTCGGCAGGACCCGGCTGGTCTGCCGCACCGGACGGCCCACGGAGCCGCGGGACCTCGCGCTGATGAACCTGGCCACCGCCCGCTCCATCGTCGTGCTCTCGCCCGAGGGCGAGGACCCGGACGCGCACGTCATCAAGATCCTGCTCGCGCTGGCCAAGCGCCGCGGCGTCCACCCGCCGGTGGTCGCCGGGCTCACGTCCAGCCGCAACATCGCCGCCGCCCGCCTGGCCGGCGGCGAGGACGTGCACCTCGTCGACTCCGACGACACCGCCTCCCGGCTCATCGTGCAGTCCTCGCGCCAGTCGGGCATGTCCGTCGTCTGTATGGACCTGCTGAACTTCGACGACGGCGAGATCTACCTGCGCACGCCCAAGAAGCTCGTCGGGATGACGTACGGCGAGGCGCTGCACGCCTACCAGACCGCCTCCGTCATCGGCCTGCGCCGGCCGACCGGCGTCGTGCTGAACCCGCCCATGGACACCGTCATCAACGCCGACGACCAGGTCGTCGTCATCGCGCACGACGACTCCCACATCCGCCTGGCCGCCGGCAAGCCGTCCCTGGACGAGTCCGCCATCGTCGAGGCGCAGGCGCCGCCCACCGAGCCCGAGCGCACGCTCCTGCTCAACTGGAACGGCCGGGCCGAGCAGATCGTCCGCTACCTCGACGGCTACGTGGCCCCCGGCTCGGTGCTGGAGATCGCCGCCGACCACCCCAAGGCCGGCACCGGCCTGGCGGGCCTGCGCAACCTCACCGTGAACGTCAAGGACTGCGACACCACCGACAGGTACGCCCTGGAGTCGCTCGGCGTCGGCCTCTTCCAGCACGTCATCGTGCTCTCCGACGACCGCTTCGCCCCCCACCACGCCGACACCCGCACGCTCATGACGCTGCTCCAGCTCCGCGACATGCAGAGCACCCTCGGCGAGCACTACTCGATCGTCAGCGAGATGCACGACGAGAACAACCGGGCCCTGGCCGAGGTCACCGAGGCCGACGACATCGTGATCAGCGACACCGTCATCGGCCTGCTGCTCGCCCAGCTCGCCGAGAACCGGCACCTGGCGGACGTGTTCGGCTACCTGTTCGACTCGCGCGGCTCGGAGATCTACCCCCGGCCCGCCGCCTCCTACGTCAAGACGGGGACGCGCGTGCACTTCGCCACGGTCGTGGAGTCGGCCAGGCGCAGGGGCGAGACCGCCATCGGCTACCGCAACGCGCTGGCGCGCAACGACCCGCCGCACTACGGCATCGTCCTCAACCCCGACAAGTCCGAGCCCATCGTCCTGAACAAGGGCGACTCGGTGATCGTCCTCGCCGAGCGCTGAAAACGTACAGTTTGCCGTGTGAGGACCATTGACTGGGTGGACGGCGCCGTCGAGCTCGTCGACCAGACACTGCTGCCCGACAAGTGCGTGATGCTGCGCATCCGGACCGTGGACGAGCTGGTGGACGCCATCCGGCGGCTGGCCGTGCGCGGCGCGCCCGCGCTCGGCGTGGCGGGGGCGCTCGGCGTGGTGCTGGCCGACGGCGACCCCGCGCAGATCGCCAGGCTCCGCGCCGCCCGGCCCACCGCCGTCAACCTCGGGTGGGGCGTCGACCGGGCCGCCGCCCACCTGCGGGAAGGCCGCGAGTCCGTGCTCGCGGCCGCGCTGCGCGTGCGCGACGACGACATCGCCGCGTGCGTGGCCATGGGGGAGCGCGGGGCCGACCTGCTCGAAGGCGACCGGCTGCGGATCATGACCGTGTGCAACACCGGCGGGCTGGCCGCCGTCGAACGCGGCACCGCCCTCGGCGTCGTGCAGACGCTGCACGAGCGCGGGCGGCTGGCCGAGGTGCTCACGCTGGAGACCCGCCCGCTGCTGCAGGGCGCCCGGCTCACCACCTGGGAGCTGGCCAGGATGGGCGCGCCGCACCGGCTCATCGCCGACTCGGCGGGACCGTACCTGCTGGCCAAGGGCGAGGTGGACGCGGTGCTCATCGGCGCCGACCGCATCGCCGCCAACGGCGACACCGCCAACAAGATCGGCTCGTACGCCCTCGCGCTCGGCGCGGAGCGCGCCGGGGTGCCGTTCGTGGTGGTCGCGCCCGAGTCCACCATCGACCCGAACACCCCCACCGGCGAGCACATCGTGATCGAGGACAGAGGGGCGGAGGAGGTCGTGACGGTCAGAGGTGTACGCGTGGCGCCTGAGGGCACCCAGGCGTTGAATCCGGCCTTCGACGTGACGCCGCACGATCTCATCACCGCGATCGTGACGGACAAACGGGTGATCAGGCCCTAGGTCAAATCACCCAACTTCAGGACCTGTCCGCATGCTCCGCGTTACGCTCGGTGGTCTCGACAGCGACTCTCGGAGCTCACCGTGGCCATCGACCTGGTGTTACGCAAAGACTGGAACGCCCGCCCGCCGCGCGGCGACTACACGCAGCTCGACTCCACCAAGGGAGTGAAGGTCCACTACACGGGCGGCAGGGTCGACCCCGGCATCGTCTCCGACCACAGCGGCTGCGTCGCGCTGGTGCGGTCGATCCAGGGGTTCCACATGGACGACAACGGCTGGATCGACATCGGCTACTGCGTCGACGAGGAGACCGAGCTTCTCACCCGGCAGGGCTGGAAGTCGTACCGGGACCTGCGCGCGGGCGACGTCGCGCTCACGCTCGACCATGACACGGGCATGTCCGAATGGCAGCCCGTGCTGGAGGTGTGCGTGTTCCCCGCGATGGAGCGGGAGATGATCCGGATGGAGGGGCCCGCCCACTCCTCCCTGACCACCCCGCATCACCGCTGGCCGGTGGAGCGCCAGGCGGGGCAGGACACGCGGCGCCTGTGGGTGACCACCGAGACCATCGGTCACCGGGACCGCATCCCGGTCGCGGCGCCCTGCGCCGACCTGCCGGCCGAGCCGAAATGGTCGGACGCCTTCGTGGAGCTGGTCGCGTGGTTCGCGGCCGAGGGCGCGTCGGGTGCGAGCGGCGTCGCGATCCACCGGTCCCGGCGGGACCCGGCACATCTCATGCGCATCCGCGCCGCGCTCCACAAGGTCTTCGGCCCTCCTGCCGCGGGCGCGTCCCGCTGGAGGGAGACGGCCAGGGACGATCTCGTCGAGTTCCGGCTCCCGGCCGAGGCGGGGCGGCAGCTGGCCGAGGTGGCGCCCGGCAGGGTGCCGGGGTACGAGTTCCTCCTGTCGCTGTCCCGGGCCCAGCTCGCCCTGTTCCTGGAGACCTCCCTGACGGCGGGCGACGCCGGGCGCGACAGGCTCGCCCGCGAGGATCGGGCGGCGGCGGAGGCGTACATGTTCGCGGCGCTGCTGGCGGGGTCGGGAGCGGCGATGAGCCGCCTGCCCGAGACGGGCATGTGGCTGACCACGATCCGGCGCCAGCACTCCGTCGTGCCCAGACCTGCCCTCAGGATCCGGAGGGAGACCTACCGCGGCCGGATCTGGTGCCCCCGGACCGAGAACCAGAGCTGGCTGGCCCGCCGGGAGGGGACCGTCTACTTCACCGGCAACACCATGGTCGCCTGTCCGCACCGCAAGGTGTTCGAGGGGCGCGGGCCGCACCACCTGCCCGCCGCCAACGGGCCGGGGCTCAACGCCGGCCACTACGCGGTGCTGGGGCTCGTCGGCAACGCGGGGCTCGTCCAGCCGACCGACGGGGTGCTGCACGCGATCCTGGACGCGATCCAGTACCTGCGCGACAAGGGCCGCGCGGGCACGGAGATCAAGGGGCACCGTGACGGCTACTCGACCGACTGCCCCGGCGACCCGCTCTACGACTGGATCCGCCGGGGCGCGCCCCGGCCGGGCGGGCCCCCGCCCACGGAGCCGGCCGCGCCGCCGTTCCCCGGGCGGCTGCTGAAGTATCCGCCGGTCATGCACGGCGAGGACGTGCGCACCTGGCAGGCGCAGATGAAGAGGCGCGGCTTCGACCTGGCCGTGGACGGGGCGTACGGCGCCGGGTCCCGCGAGGTATGCCGCAGGTTCCAGCGGCGGCAGGGCATTGAGGACGACGGGGTCGTGGGCCCCTTGACGTGGCGGCTGACGTGGGAGGCGCCCGCGTCCTGAATCTGGGGTGGATCGGGGGGTGGCGACACACCCGAGCCTGGGGTGGACCCGGGGTTACCGCGCCTCCGGAGCTCCGCCTAGTATCCGACCATGGAACTGGCCACGGGGTTCGAGTCCATCTCGCGAGACGGCTGGCGGGCGCTGGCGGTCGAGGTTCTGCGCAAGTCGGGCATCGAGACGGAGTCGCCGGAGGAGGCGCTGTCCACCGCCACCTACGACGGGGTGACGGTCGCGCCGCTCTACGACCTGGACGACCTGCCCGGCGATCCCGGGCTGCCCGGCGAGGCGCCGTACGTGCGCGGGGCCCGCGGCACTCCCGGCTGGGACGTGCGCCAGCGGCACGCCGTGGCCGACCCCGAGGCGGTGCTGGCCGACCTGGAGAACGGGGTCACCTCGCTGTGGCTCGTCGTCGGGGACGGCGCGATCCCGGTGGACGCGCTGGAGGACGTGCTCAAGGACGTCTACCTCGATCTGGCGCCGGTCGTGCTGGAAGGGGGGGACCGGGTACGGGAGGCCGCCGAGGTCCTGTTCGGGCGCGGGAGCGGGGTGCGGGGCAACCTGGGCGCCTCCGCGGTGGACGGGCCGGGGCTGGAGCTGGCCCGGCGCTGCGTCGACGGGTTCCCCGGGCTCGGGGCCGTCACCGTGGACGCCACCCCGTACCACGACGCGGGCGGCAGCGACGCCGAGGAGCTGGGCTGCTCGATCGCCCGGGGCGTCGCCGAGCTGCGGGCGCTCACGGACGGCGGGCTCTCTGTTGAGCAAGCGCTAGGGCAGATCGAGTTCCGGTACGCCGCCACCGCCGACCAGTTCGCCACCATCGCCAAATTGCGCGCGGCCCGCCGGCTGTGGGCCAGGGTCGCCGAGGTGTGCGGCGTCACAGGAGGGTCCGCCGCAGGGTCCGCCGCAGGGTCCGCCGCAGGGTCCGCCGGAGGGTCCGCCGCAGGGACCGCCGGGCACGGTGGCCAGCGGCAGCACGCGGTGACCAGCTCGGCCATGATGACCGCCCGCGACCCCTGGGTGAACATGTTGCGCACCACCCTGGCCTGCTTCGCCGCCGGCGTCGGCGGCGCGGAGGCGGTCACGGTGCAGCCATTCGACGCCTGCCTCGGGCTGCCGGACGCCTTCTCGCGGCGCATCGCCCGCAACACGCAGGCGCTGCTGCTGGAGGAGTCGGGCCTCGGGCGCGTCATCGACCCCGCCGGCGGCTCCTGGTACGTCGAGCGCCGCACCGCCGACCTCGCCGAACGCGCGTGGGCCTGGTTCCAGGAGATCGAGGCGGCGGGCGGAATCACCCGGGCGGCCGGGCTCGTCTCCGACCGGATCGCCGCCACCCGCGCCCGCCGCGCCGACGACATCGCCCACCGCCGCCTGCCCATCACGGGCGTGAGCGAGTTCCCCAACGTGCACGAGAAGCCGGTACGCCCGCCCACCCCGGCGCCGGCCGCCCCCGAGACGGGCGGCCTGCCCCGGATCCGCTACGCCGAGGAGTTCGAGGCCCTGCGCGACCTGGCCGACGCGCAGCCCGAGCGGCCCACGGTGTTCCTCGCGACCATCGGGCCCGTGGCCGCCCACACCGCGCGGGCCGCGTTCGCCGCCAACCTGTTCCAGGCGGGCGGGCTGGACACCGAGACCGCCGGTCCCGGGGCCGATCCCGAGCAGATCGCCACCGCGTTCGCCGTCAGCGGCGCCTCCGTCGCCTGCCTGTGCTCGACCGACAAGCTCTACGCCCAGCACGCCGCCGCCGTCGCCACCGCACTGCGCAAGGCCGGTGCGAGGAAAGTCTGGCTGGCGGGGAAGGGGGAGTACGAAGGCGTGGACGGAAACCTCTACGCGGGCTGCGACGCGCTGGCCGTGCTCCGCGAGACGTTCGACGACCTGGAGGTGACCCGATGATCCCGGACTTCTCCGGCATCCCGCTCAACGCCCTGCCCAAGGACGGGCCGCAGGCGCCGCAGCACGCCGGTGAGGTGTGGGAGACGCCGGAGGGCATCGGGGTCAAGCCGCTCTACACGGCCCACGACCTCGAGGGGATCGACTTCCTGCGCACCTACCCGGGCGTGGCCCCCTTCCTGCGCGGCCCGTACCCGACCATGTACGTCAACCAGCCCTGGACCATCCGCCAGTACGCGGGCTTCTCCACGGCCGAGGACTCCAACGCCTTCTACCGGCGCAACCTCGCCGCCGGGCAGAAGGGCCTGTCGGTGGCCTTCGACCTGGCCACGCACCGGGGCTACGACTCCGACCACCCGCGCGTGGCCGGCGACGTGGGCATGGCCGGGGTGGCGATCGACTCCATCTACGACATGCGGCAGCTGTTCGACGGCATCCCGCTCGACCGCATGTCCGTGTCGATGACCATGAACGGCGCCGTGCTGCCCGTCCTCGCGCTCTACATCGTGGCGGCCGAGGAGCAGGGCGTCGCGCCGGAGCAGCTCGCGGGGACCATCCAGAACGACATCCTCAAAGAGTTCATGGTCCGCAACACCTACATTTATCCCCCGGCGCCGTCGATGCGGATTATTTCGGATATTTTCGCTTATGCGAGCGAGAAGATGCCGAAATTCAACTCCATCAGCATTTCCGGCTACCACATCCAGGAGGCCGGGGCCACGTGCGACCTGGAGCTGGCCTACACGCTGGCCGACGGCGTCGAATACCTGCGGGCGGGGGTCGCCGCCGGGATGGACGTCGACCGGTTCGCGCCGCGGCTGTCGTTCTTCTGGTGCATCGGCATGAACTTCTTCATGGAGGTCGCCAAGCTCAGGGCCGCCCGGCTGCTGTGGGCCAAGCTGGTGTCTGGATTTAACGCGAAAAATCCGAAATCGCTGAGCCTTCGTACCCACTCCCAGACCTCCGGCTGGTCGCTGACCGCGCAGGACGTCTTCAACAACGTGGCCCGCACCTGCGTCGAGGCCATGGCCGCCACCCAGGGCCACACGCAGTCCCTGCACACCAACGCCCTCGACGAGGCGCTCGCGCTGCCCACCGACTTCTCCGCCCGCATCGCCCGCAACACCCAGCTGCTCATCCAGCAGGAGTCGGGCACCACCAAGGTGATCGACCCGTGGGGCGGCTCCTACTACGTCGAGCGCCTCACCCACGACCTCGCCGAACGCGCCTGGGCCCACATCCAGGAGGTCGAGGCCGCCGGCGGCATGGCCAGGGCCATCGAGGCGGGCCTGCCCAAGCTCCGCATCGAGGAGGCGGCCGCCCGTACGCAGGCCCGCATCGACTCGGGCCGCCAGCCCGTGATCGGCGTCAACAAGTACCGCGCCGAGAGCGACGAGGCCGTCGAGGTGCTCAAGGTCGACAACAGCGCCGTACGCGCCCAGCAGCTCGACAAGCTGGCCCGGCTCAGGGCCGAACGCGACCCCGGCGCCGTGCAGCGCGCGCTCGACGCGCTCACCAAGGCCGCCGACAACCCCGCGCCGGGCCTGGAGCACAACCTGCTCAAGCTGGCCGTGGACGCCGCCCGGGCCAAGGCCACCGTGGGCGAGATCTCCGACGCCCTGGAGCGGGTGTTCGGCCGGCACGCCGAGCAGGTCCGTACCATCTCTGGGGTGTATCGCGACGAGTCAGGCCCATCCGCCACCATCGAGCGCGCCCGCCGGGCGTGCGCCGACTTCGAGCGGGCCGAGGGCCGCCGCCCGCGCATCCTGGTGGCCAAGATGGGCCAGGACGGGCACGACCGCGGCCAGAAGGTGATCGCCACCGCGTTCGCCGACCTGGGCTTCGACGTGGACGTCGGCCCACTGTTCCAGACGCCGGAGGAGGTCGCCAGGCAGGCGGTCGAGGCGGACGTCCACATCGTGGGCGTGTCGTCGCTGGCCGCCGGGCACCTCACGCTGGTGCCCGCGCTGCGCCGGGCGCTGGCCGACCTCGACGCCGGCGACGTCATGATCGTGGTCGGCGGCGTCATCCCGCCCGGCGACCACGACGAGCTGCGGGCCGCGGGCGCCGCCGCGATCTTCCCGCCCGGCACGGTGATCGCCGACGCCGCCCTCGACCTGCTCGACCAGCTGAGGAACCGTCAGTAAGTTCCCCGGTCGCACATCGTGACGGAGATCGTCCGCTGGGTGACGATCGGGGATGTGATCCGGAGCGTGACGCGATGGACGCCGCCCGTGCTCTTGAGGCTCTGCGGCGAGGTCAGGAAGCGCTGGCCGTTCTCGGTGACGAGCGCCGACGCGTGGCCCACGGCGACGTTGTCGATGTACCAGCTGTAGCGGAAGGTCAGCGGCCGGCCCGTGCGCTGCACCAGCGCCTGGAGCGTGACCTCGCCGCCGGTCCAGCAGTCGCCGTCCTTGGCGCCGCCAGGGCGGACGTAGACGAGCCTGAGCCGGTCGGTGGCGGGCGTGGCGCCCGCCGTCGGGCTTCCGGTCGGGTCCGCCGCCGAGCCCCCCGTGGGGACGTTGCTCGGGGTGCCGTCGTTCTGCGGGCTGGGCCTGGGGGTACGCGAGCGCCTCGGGCGGGTCGTGGGCGTGCTCGCCGCTTCGGTCGTGGGCGCGGTGGTCACGTCGGAGACGTTCTTGGCCTTGGGGGTGGGCGTGGTGGGGGTGAGCCACATGATGGCGCCGGCCAGCGCCAGCACGGACACGCCGGCGAGGCCCGCGATGAGCACGGTCTTCACCCGCCGCCGCCCGGACCGCCGGGGCGGCTCGGGCGCCCGGGGCGGGGCCTGGGGCTGGGGCTGGGACTCGCCCGGCACGAGCAGGTCGACCAGCGCCGAGTGCTGGGCCACCGACGGCTCGGCCACGACCTGCTCGGCGCCCCGCCCGTCGGCGGGCGGGAACCCCGGCGGCGGCTCGGCGGGCGCGTGGTGCGGGAAGGCCGGGGGCGCCGGGACCTCGACCGGCGCCGCCATCGGGAACGTCCCCGGCCCCTGACCGTGCTGCGCGGCCGCGGCCTGGTGGTGCGCGGCCGCGCCCTGGCCGTAGTGCGGGCTCTGGTCGAACTGCGGGCCCTGCTCGAAGTGCGGACCCTGGTCGAAGTGCGGACCCTGATCGAACTGCGGGCCCTGGCCGGGGTGCGCGGCCGGAGCGGGCTGCCCCGCCACCGGCTGTCCCGCTACGGGCTGACCCGACATGGGCTGGCCCGCCAAGGGCTGGCCCAGGGGGTGGGGGTCGGTGCCGTGGCCCTGGCGCGAGGTCCTGCGCGGCAGCGGGGCCGCGGGCTGCTCCGCGGCCGGCTCCTGGGCGCGGGCCCGGCGCGGCGGCGTGTCCTGGTCGAGGGTGGCGTCGGGCGTGTCCTGCCAGGCCGCCAGCGGGGGATCGGGCCTGTGGGGCTGGGTCTGGTACGGGGCCGTCTGCCGGGACGGCGCGGTCAGCCGCAGCAGCACGTCACGCATCGCGGGCCGAGCCCCCGGATCCTTGGCCAGGCAGGCCAGCAGGATCTCGCGTACCTGCCCGCGCAGCTCGCCCATGCGCGGCTCGTCCTTCAGGATGCGGTTGATCACCGCGGGCAGCGAGTCGTCCCCGAACGGCGGCACCCCGGTGGCCGCGGAGACCATCACCGACGCCCACGCGAACACGTCCGCCGCCGCCCCGCCCGCCTGCCCGGCGAGCTGCTCGGGCGCCATGTACGCGGGCGTGCCGACGAAGGTGCCGGTCGCCTTCACGCCGGTGCCGAGCGCCCCGGCGATGCCGAAGTCCACCACCCGCGGCCCGTCGGGCCCGATCAGGACGTTCGCCGGCTTGAAGTCCCCGTGGACGACCCCGGCCTGGTGGATGGCGTCCAGCGCGGTCGCGGTCGCCACGGCGAGCCGCTGCAGCTCCGCCCCGCCGAGCCGGCCGGCCTGCTCGAGCGAGGGTCCGTCCACGTACTCGGACACGATGTACGGCCTGCCGCTGGTCGAGGCGTCGAGCACCTGCGCGAGGCAGAACGGCTCGACCTTGCGCGCGGCGGCGATCTCCGTGGCGAGGCGGCCGTCGACGGCGAGCCCCTCCCGCAGCACCTTGACGGCGACCGGGGTCCCGTTACGGGCCTGGCCGAGATAGACGACACCGTGGCCGCCCGCGCCGAGCCGACCGACCAGCCGGTAGGGTCCCACCGTTGCCGGGTCGCCCTCGCGGAGGGGTTCGACGTTGGGCATGAGGGGAGTGACTCCTGTGACGGCTGAGGTTAGAACTCCAGCACCCTACTGGCAAATGTCAAGACTTGTCAGAGCTTAGGCTGATCAACTGGGAAGAAAGGGGTAAGCCGGGTGCACTCGCTGGAGGACTACGCCCGAGGCGTACGGGCCGGATCCCGCACGTGGATCGCCCGCGCGATCACGCTGGTCGAGTCGACCAGGCCCGACCACAACGTCCTCGCGCAGCGCCTGCTCGTCGAGCTCACCCCGCTGTCCGGCCACGCGCGCCGGATCGGGATCTCCGGCGTGCCCGGCGTGGGGAAGTCCACGTTCATCGACGCGCTCGGGACGATGCTGACCGCGCAGGGCCACAAGGTGGCGGTGCTGGCCGTCGACCCCTCCTCCACCAGGACGGGCGGCAGCATCCTCGGCGACAAGACCCGCATGGCCCGCCTGTCGGTCGACCCCGCCGCGTTCATCCGCCCCTCGCCCACCTCCGGCACCCTGGGCGGCGTCACCAAGGCGACCAGGGAGGCCATGGTCGTCGTGGAGGCCGCCGGCTTCGACGTCGTGCTGGTCGAGACCGTCGGCGTGGGCCAGTCGGAGACCGCGGTGGCCGACATGGTGGACACGTTCCTGCTGCTCACGCTGGCCCGCACCGGCGATCAGCTCCAGGGCATCAAGAAGGGCGTGCTGGAGCTCGCGGACGTCATCGCGGTCAACAAGGCCGACGGCGAGCACGAGCTGCCCGCCAGGAAGGCCGCGCGCGAGCTGGCGGGCGCGCTGCGCATGCTCCGCTCCGACTCCACGCCGCCGCCGGTGCTCACGTGCAGCGGGCTCACCGGCGACGGGCTGGACAAGCTCTGGCGGCACGTGCTGACCCACCAGGAGTCGATCGACCTGGCCGCCAAGCGCCGCGGGCAGCAGGTCGGGTGGACCTGGACGCTGGTGCGCGACCGGCTGCTGTCCGAGCTGCGCCACGACCCCGAGGTGGCGGCGATCACCGAGGAGGTCGAGCGGGAGGTCCTGGCGGGCGAGCTGACCCCCGCGCTCGCGGCCGACCGGCTCCTGTCCGCCTTCAAACGCCCCTGAGACGGGAGACGCGCGGCGCACTGGTCTATCCCAAATGGTGGGATTGCTCTTAGAGTCGGCGTCAACACCGTCCAGGAGGTTCAGGCATGGCCAGCATTCCGTCCCTGCTGCGCGACCGGATCGCGGCGACCCCCGACGCCGAGGCGTACCGATTCCCCTCGGACGACGGCTGGGCCTCGCTGTCGTGGCGCGAGGTGGGCGAGCGCGTGCGCGGGCTGGCCCTGGGCCTGGCCGGGCTGGGCTCGGGGCCCGGCAAGCGGGTGTCGATCCTCTGCTCGACCCGGGTCGAGTGGATCCTGGCCGACCTCGCCGTGCTGGCGACCGGGGCGGCCACGACCACGATCTACCCGTCCAACACGGCGGCCGAGTCGGCGTTCGTCATCACCGACTCCGGCAGCACGATCGTCATCGCCGAGAACGACGACCAGGTGGCCAAGCTCAGGTCCGTCCAGAAGGAGCTGCCCGACGTCACCCACGTCGTGGTCGTCGACGGCTCGCCCAGCGACGACGGCTGGGTGGTCACGCTCGACTCCCTCAGCGGTGAGGGCGACTACGACGCCATGGTGGACGCCATCGCCCAGGACGACCTGGCCACCCTCATCTACACCTCCGGCACCACCGGCCGCCCCAAGGGCGTGGAGCTGACCCACGACAACTGGCTCTACGTCTCCGGGGCCGTCCGCCGGCTCGACCTGCTCTCCGAGTCCGACCTGCACTTCCTGTGGCTGCCGCTGTCGCACTCGTTCGGCAAGCTGCTGGAGGTCGTCATGATCGACATCGGCGTGCCGACCGCGATCGACGGCCGCCTCGACAAGATCGCCGAGAACCTCGGCGTCGTCAGGCCGACGTTCATGGCCGCCGCGCCGCGCATCTTCGAGAAGATCCACAACACGGTCGTGGCCACCGTGCGCCGCGAGGGCGGGGTCAAGCTACGCATCTTCGACTGGGCGAAGCAGACCGGCATCCGGGTCGTCAGGGCCCGCCAGCGCGGGGCGGACATCCCGGTCACCACCCGGGTCGAGCACGCCGTGGCCGACCGCCTGGTCTTCGCCAAGCTCCGCGACCGGTTCGGCGGCCGGATCCGCTTCTTCATCTCCGGCGCCGCCCCGCTCTCGCAGGACATCGCCGAGTTCTTCGACGCGGCGGGCCTGACCATCCTGGAGGGGTACGGGCTGACCGAGTCGTCGGCGGGCAGCTTCCTCAACCGGCAGGAGTCGGTGAAGTTCGGCACGGTCGGGCCGCCGCTGCCCGGCACCGAGGTCCGCATCGCCGACGACGGCGAGGTCCTCATCGGCGGGCGCGGCATCATGCGCGGCTACCACGGGCTGCCGGAGGAGACGGCCGAGGCGCTGGAGGACGGCTGGCTGCACACCGGCGACATCGGCGAACTCGACGAGGCCGGGCGGCTGCGCATCACCGACCGCAAGAAGGAGCTGATCAAGACCTCGGGCGGCAAGTACGTCGCGCCCACGTACCTGGAGGGCCGGATCAAGGCGGCCTGCCCGTACGCGTCGCACGTCTTCGTCCACGGCGACCGGCGCAACTACGTCACGGCGCTGGTCACGCTCGACATGGACGTCGTCAAGCCGTGGGCCGAGGCCGAGGGGCTGCCGTCCGACCCCGAGGAGCTGCGCGAGCACCCGCGCGTGCGCGAGGAGGTCGGGCGGGCCATCGACCAGGTCAACGCCGACCAGGCCAGCTACGCCACGGTCAAGAAGTTCGCGATCCTGGCGGAGGACTTCACCGTGGAGACGGGCGAGCTGACGGCCAGCCTCAAGATCAAGCGCAAGGCCGTCGAGGAGCGCCACGGCAAGACCCTCGACTCCTTCTACGACGGGTGAGCGGTCCCGCCGTGCTCTCCCACCTGCCGGTGCGGCCGAGGCACTGCGACGCCCAGGCCATGATGCACGCCTCCCGGTACTACGAGTACATCGAGGACGCGTTCCTCGACTGGCTCGGGGCCCGCGGCGGTTACGACCGGCTCCGGCGGGAGGGCGCCGACCTGGTGGTCAAGGCGAGCAGGTGCGAGCACCACGCGCCCGCCCGCCTCGGCGACGTGCTGGCCGTGGAGAGCGCGCCGGCCAGGGTCGGCACCACGTCGATCACGATGACGTTCACGATGCGGCGCGGGGACGAGCTGGTGGCCGTCGGGACGGTCACGTACGTGTGCGTCCGCGACGGCCGCTCCGCCCCCCTGCCGGCGTTCCTCACAGGACCCGCTTCGCCCCCGGCAGCGACCGCACCAGGTACGCCAGCCCCCAGCACAGCGGCAGCGCCACCACCAGCATGATCGCGAACTTGACGACCGCGATCGCCTCCAGCGGGCGCAGCGCGTAGCCGATCGCGACCAGCACGAGCGGGTGGACGATGTAGACGGTGAAGGCGTGGTCGGACAGGAACCTCCCGCGCGGCCCCTGCCCGGCGAACCGCTCCCTGAAGAGCACCGTCAGCCCCATGATCATGCTGACCGCGAAGGTGGACTCCCAGGCGGCCGTCACCGCCGAGCTGACCGTCTCGCTGGTCATGGACGAGAGCGGCAGCAGCACGGCGCTCGACACGCCCGCCACCATGAACCCGAGGTACCCCGCCCGCGCGGGCAGCGTCTCGAACCAGCCGCGCCTGAAGGCCACGCACCCGAGCGCGAACATGGCGGCGTACTGCGGCAGGAAGTTCGGCGTCGGCAGCCCGAGCACCGGCACGTAGGTGCCGGTCGGCACCGGAATGCGCCACAGGAACGTGGCCAGGGACAGGCCCAGCACGAACAGCACCACCGAACGGAGCCGCAGCGGCGCGGGGTTCGGATCGGCCGCCGGCCGCCGGCTCCGCCGCCACCACGCGTACGCCAGCGCGAAGACGATCAGCACCTCGGCGAACCACATGGCCCCCGGGTCCCACGAGGCCAGGTAGTACTGCCAGTACGGCAGGTCCGGGTGCTGCGCGAGCCCGCCGAAGTTCACCAGCGGCCGCAGCAGGACGAGGAAGACGAGCAGCGGGATGCCCAGCCGCACCAGCCGGTCCCGCACGAAGGCGCGCGAGCCCTTGCGGTCATAGGAGCCGGGGGTGAAGAAGCCGGAGATGAGGAAGAAGAACCCCATGAAGAACGCCTGGTTGAACACCACCAGGACGTCCAGCGCGACCCCCGACGCGTCCTTGGCGGGCTCGGTGTAGAACCACAGGGGGATGTTCCCGTACGTGACCGCGGCGTGGTGGGCCACCACCAGCGCGGTCAGCGCGATCCGCAGGTTGTCGATCGAGTGGAGCCGGGTCCTGGGCTCGGTCTTCATGCCCTGCACGCCCTTTCGAAGAGGTCGGCGAGCTCGCGCGCGTGCGCGTCGAGGTCGTGGTCGGGATAGGTGGCCCAGTAGCCGAACATGCTGTCCAGGGAGGCCGACACCGAGACGGACATGACGCGGACGTCGAAGTCCCTGAACTCGCCGGTGCGCTGCCCGAGGCGGAAGATCATCTCCAGTGCCCGGTAGATCTCCTCGCTGGTGTGCACGCCGTAGCGGGGCTTGCCGTCGGCGGTGCGCAGGTTGTTGAAGATCTCGCCGAGCGCCAGGATCTTCGAGCGGTGCTTGCGCATGTGCGCGGCGTTGGCCACGAAGTACGTCCGCAGCAGCGCGCCGGCCCCCTCCACGCCCTCCATCGCGGCCATCACGTAGTCGGCGGCCTCCGTGTAGGCCCGGGTGACCACCTCCTCCATCAGCTCGTCCTTGCCGGCGAAGTGGTAGGAGATGACGCCCTTGCTGATGCCCGCGTGCTTGGCGATGCGCGCAAGGGACGCCTGGGCGAACCCGACGTCGGCGATCACCTCCACGGCCGAGGCCACGATCTGCGCGCGCCTGGCCTCCTCGATGAACGACCGCCGCTTCTGGCCGTCCGGCTCATTTTCTGACCGCATGGCCAAAATTTAACACACACGGCCAGAAGCGGCGACGCTCAGGGGCTTCCCGCCTCAGTCCAGGCGACCCGCCGCCCGTCCACCTCCACGTAGACGGGGCTGGTCAGGGCGTACTTGGTGGAGGTCAGCAGGCCGTCGCGGTCAGCGGCTCGTCCAGGGCCGCCCGGGTTCGTCCGCCGGCCGCGCGGCCCCGGCCCGAATGCCCTCCGCCGTGCGGATGTGCACCGCCGCGACCTGGCGAGCGGTTGAGGGGAGTGCCGGCGCCCCGGCGGTGTCAGCCGCGGCGGCGGGGTGGGACGGTGGCGACCATGCCCGAGGTGCGCACCTCCCAAACGCCGCAGGCACACCGCAGGTAGGAGACCGTGCCCTCGGAGGTGCGGTGGGAGGAGACGACGGCCAGGGCCAGGGGGTCGTGCAGGTGGCTGGAGTGCATGTTTCCAATCTGCTGTAATGGCCTTATGCATTTCAACGCTTACGGCGGCAACGGGGCGGCCCTCGCGGCGGCGCTGGTGAACGCGACCGACTTCAGCCCCGAGGCGGTCGAGGCGATGCTGACCGAGCATCGCCTGGTTCGCACCGTTGTCACGGCGGAGCAGGCGGAGGAGTTGCGGGGGTGGGCGGCGCGGCTGTCGCCGGTGTTCGGGGAGCGCGACCAGGACACGCAGATCAAGCTGATCAACGATCTGCTCGACGTCACCGCCTCCAAGCCGTACGTCAGCGCGCACGACGGGCGCGAGCCGCACCTGCACTTCTTCGACCCCAGCGCGGACGTCGTGTCCAGGGCGAAGGACACGACGGCCGGCGGGCTGGCCATGGCCATGTCGTTCGCGGGCAGGCACCGGCTGGGACGGTGCGACCGCGACGGGTGCGAGATCGTCTTCGTCGACACCTCCCGCAACGGGCGGCGCCGGTTCTGCTCGCCGGCCTGCGCCAACCGGGTCAACGTCGCGGCGCATCGGGCGCGTGGCCTTGCGAGGTGATCGAGGCGTCGCATACGCTTTGGTACGTCTTATCGCCGAGCCGTGGGGGCAGTTGACGTGAGGATCTGAGGTCGCGGGCACCGCGCCGTTCCGCCCTGTCATGGGCATGCGCGCACACCTGGACCTCCTGGCGATCCTCCTCGCCCCGGACCCTTCTGCTTGTGTTGCGCGCGTTCGCGGTGATTCCCGCCAAGTCACGAAATTTCGACCTTTGTGACGGGAGCCGCCTTATGTCTTTTTCCATTGTCGTAGATCACGTGTCCTTCGGCTGGCCGGACGGCACCAAGGTGCTCGACGGGCTCGACGCCGCGTTCCCGGCGGGGCGCACCGGGCTCATCGGGACCAACGGGTCGGGCAAGTCCACCCTGCTGAAGATCATGGCGGGGGAGCTGGCCCCTCGGCCCGGATCCGTGTCCGTCTCCGGAGAGATCGGATACCTGCCGCAGAACGTCCCGCTGGGCGCCCGCCGTACCGTGTCGGACCTGCTGGAGATCAGCGCGACGCGGGCGGCGCTGCACGCCATCGAGAGCGGGGACGTGGCCGAGGAGCACTTCGCGGCCGTCGGCGACGACTGGGACGTCGAGGAACGCGCCCGGGCGGAGCTCGACCGGCTCGGGCTGGACCACGTCGGGCTGGACCGCACGGTCGGCACGCTGTCCGGCGGCGAGACCATCATGGTCGCGCTCGCCGCCCAGCTGCTGAAGCGGCCCGAGGTGCTGCTGCTGGACGAGCCCACCAACAACCTCGACCTCGACGCGCGAGAGCGGCTCTACGCCGCGGTCGCCGCCTGGTCGGGCGTGCTGGTGGTGGTCAGCCACGACCGCGCGCTGCTGGAGCTGGTGGACCAGATCGCCGAGCTTCGCGACGGCGTCGTGCGCATGTACGGGGGCAACCTGAGCGCCTACGAGGAGCAGGTCGCCGCCGAGCAGGAGGCCGCCCAGCGGATGGTACGGACCGCGGAGGGCGAGATCCGCCGGCAGCAGCGGGAGCTCATCGAGGCCCGCACCCGGATCGACCGGAGCCGGCGGGTCGGCCGCAAGGCGTTCGAGAACAAGAAGGCGCCGAAGATCGTCGCCAATGCGCTCAAGCGGAAGGCGCAGGTGACGGCGGGCAAGCAGCGCAACCTGGCCATCGAGAAGCTGGAGGAGGCACGTGGACGGCTGACGGAGGCCGAGCAGGGGGTGCGGGACGACGCGGAGATCCGCATCGAGCTGCCGGGCACCGAGGTCCCGGCGGGCCGCACGGTCCTGACCCTTCCCCTCGCCCCCACCTCGCCGGGCGATGGCGCTCCCGGCGCCCCGGCGGCAGGCGTCGCCTGCGAAGCCGGTGCGGAAGAGGGAGCACAGGAGGCGGACGGCGATGGCGGCGTGCGCGGTGTGGTGCTGGAGACGCTGGTGGTGCGCGGTCCCGAGCGGATCGCGTTGCTGGGCCCCAACGGCTCGGGCAAGACCACGCTGCTCAAGCGGATCGTCGAGCACGGCGCCCACGTCCCGGTGCGCTACCTGCCGCAGCGCCTCGACCTCCTGGACGACGCGCTGAGCGTGGTGGACAACGTGCGGGCCGTGGCCCCGTCCGCCTCCGTGAACGACGTCCGGGCCCGCCTGGCGCGCTTCCTGTTCCGGGGCGAGCGGGTCAACCAGGCCGTCGGCACGCTGTCGGGAGGCGAGCGCTTCCGGGCGACGCTGGCCGCACTCCTGTCGGCCGAGCCGCCGCCCCAGCTGCTCCTGCTGGACGAGCCGACGAACAACCTGGACATGGCCAGCGTCCGCCAGCTCTCCCAGGCGCTGAACGCGTACCGGGGGGCGCTCGTCGTGGCCAGCCACGACGTGCCGTTCCTGGAGACGATCGGGATCACCCGGTGGCTGCGACAGGATCGGAATGCCGGACTGTCCGAATCCTGATTGACGGGTAGGGACCAACCGGACGATAGTGTGACAGGTGGCTGGACCCCGGTTGATCTCCTGTGTTCTCGCCCTGGCAACCCTCACGCTCGGCGCGTGCTCCTCGGCGTTACCGTCCCCGACCGGAGGCGAGCCGAAGGTCAGCGGTGTGGCCGGCGGCAACGGCGGCGGCGTGCCCGCCGGCGGCGGCACGGTGGCGGGCACCCCGAGCCCGGCCGCGCTCACGCCCGAGGCCTACAAGGGCGAGCTCCAGAGCAGGCACAAGCCGATGGCGGACGCCATCAGCGCCCTGGCCGGCGCGCGCGGGGTCAAGGCCCTGGATCAGCGCGTCGGCCGCGCTGAGGAGGCGCTGAGCGGGGCGGCGGACGCGCTGGCCGCCATCACCCCGCCCGACGCCGTACGGCCCCAGCACGAGGCGTACGTGGCCGGCCTGCGCGACCTGGCCGGCGAGCTGGGCTCCACGGCGGGCAAGGTCGGCGCGCGCAACCTGTGCACGTCCTCGGCCGTCCTCGTCGACCTCGCCGACAAGCTGGCCGCCCTCGACAAGGCGGGCGCGGCCCTGCAGAGCGCCGGCGACTACCCGGCCGACGTCGTGAGCGTGAAGGCCGGCAAGAAGCAGACCAGGCGGCTGAAGAACGGCTCGTTCATCAAGAGGGCCACCTTCAACGGCCGCAGCTCGCTGGAGGTCGACAACGGCGGCACCCGCGACGCCGTGGTGACCATCATGAAGGGCGGGAGCAAGTCCTTCAGCGTGTACGTGCGCAAGAACGCCAAGTTCAAGGTCAAGGGCGTGCGCGACGGCAGCTACAAGATCTACTTCACGCACGGCGTGGACTGGGACGGCAAGAGCAAGTCGTTCACGCGGAACTGCAGCTTCGAGAGGTTCCAGAAGACGGTGACGTTCAAGACGACGTTCACCGCCACGCAGATCCGCTGGCACGACTGGCGGGTCACGCTGCACGCGATCGCGGGCGGCAACGCCCGCACCTCGCCCGTGGACCCCGACGACTTCCCGGGCTGACCCGCCCGTCCGGGCTCGGAACGCGCGAGGGCCGCGCACCCCCACCGGTGCGCGGCCCCCGTCGAAGGTCAGGCGTCGAAGATCAGGTCGAGAACAGCATGCCCACCCAGCTGCGCTGCCGGTGGTGGTGACCGCCGTAGTGGCCGCCGTGCGGGGCGCCCCAGGCCGGGCCGGGAGCGGGGGGCGGCGGGGGAGCCGCGTGGTACTGAGACTCCATCCGGGTCAGCGTCTCGAGCTCGCCGTAGTCGAGGAAGATCCCCCGGCAGTTGTCGCACTGCTCGATGTGAACGCCGTTGCGCTCATAGGTCCGCATGTTCCCGCGGCACTTGGGGCACTGCATCTAGGTCGCTCTCCTTGGGCTTCGAGGTCTCAGGTTGAAACCTACCGCGCGCAACCCCGTCACGCTCGGACGATTCTGTTGCACGACTCGACCAACGAATGTTCGACCTCGTCCAGTTCCCGGCCGTCGCGCTCGGCGTTGACGACGGCCACCGCGGCGAGCTGGACGGTCAGCGCCCTGGCGGGGACGTCGAGCCGCCGCCACGGGTCGTCGCCCCGGCCGAGCGCGGGTCCGCCGGAGGCCAGGTAGGCCCCCAGGAACCGCTCCCAGACGGCCGGGTCGAGCAGCCCGGCGGCGTACCAGGCGGCCGGCCTGGCCAGGTCCCACGCCGGGTCGCCGACGCCCAGGTCGTCGACGTCGATGAGCAGCCAGTCGTCGCGGTGGACGAGCTGGCCCAGGTGCCAGTCGCCGTGCGTGAGCAGGCCGGGCAGCGGGTCGGGCTCGGGCAGTTCCTCGAAGGCCCGCCTGATGAGCTGCTCCACCGGGCCGTCGCCGGTCATCCGGCCCACCGCCCTGGCGGCCCGCGCGGGCCCGCCGGCGGCGGGCAGGCCGGGCAGCAGGGTGAGGGGGACGGCGTGCAGCCTGGCCAGCAGCCTGGCGCCCTCCTCCCAGGGCGCGGCGTCCGGGTCGTCCTGCGCGACCGGCCGGCCGGCGGGCCAGACCGTCACCGCGCGGCCCGCGACCGACAGCACCTGGGGGTCGAGCGGGGCCAGCATCACGCCGGTCACGGCGGCCGACGCCGCGCCCCGCAACCGGATCCGCAACGCCTCCACGTCGTCACGCCGGGAGTGGGCCTTGACCACGACCTCGCCCCTGCGTAACACCACCACGTCCGTACGCGTCGGATGGAGCACGGGCTCGCCGGCCCCTCCGTACGCCTCGGCGATCCCCGCCAGCTCCTCCTGCAGACCCACTCGTACAGACTACGGGGGCTCGGCTTCCTCTCCGCGGCCGGCGCCGGGAGATTCCCGCCCCCAGGCAGCCGCACGGTAACGCGGAGTCAGCGGCTGCGTACCATGTTCTCTCCTGAGGGTTCTCTCCTGAGGTTGAATGAGTCTCCACGCTCAAGGAGGTTCGGTGAGAGTCGGTTTCGCAGTGCCCCAGTCAGGCCCGTGGGCGACCCCGGAGAACATGCGCCGCGTCGCCAGGCGGGCGGAGGAGCTCGGCTACCACGAGCTGTGGACGTTCCAGCGGCTGCTGTACCCCGTCGGGCACCCGATGGGGCCGACGTACCGCAGCGTGCACGACCCGCTGATCACGCTGGCCCACCTCGCGGGCGTGACGGAGCGGATCCGGCTCGGCGTGGCCGTCGTCAACGCGTACGTGCAGCCGGTCGTGCTGGCCAAGCAGCTGGCCACGCTCCAGACCGTGTCCGGCGGGCGGCTCACGGCGGGGCTCGGGCTGGGCTGGCTGCCGGAGGAGTTCGAGGCGGCGGGTGCCGGCATGGAGCGGCGGGGGCGCAGGAGCGAGGAGTTCGTCGAGGTGCTGCGCAAGGCCTGGGCCGACGACGTGGTCGAGCACCACGGCGAGTTCTACCGGGTGCCGCCGTCCCACATCGACCCCAAGCCCGTGCCGGGGCCGCCGCCGATCCTGCTGGGCGGCACCGCCGAGGTCGCGCTGCGCCGCGCCGCCCGGCTGGCCGACGGGTGGGTGAGCTCCAGCAGGGAGGACCTGTCCGCGATCGCCGAGCGGGTGGGGCTCATCAAGGAGACGCTGGCGGACTCGGGGCGCGACGCGGCCGCGTTCCGCTTCGTCTGCCGCGGCGTCACGCAGGTCCGGGCGGCCGGCGACCGGCCCCTGACGGGCACGTACGACAAGATCAGGAGCGATGTGGACGCGCTGGCCGCCAGTGGCGTGACGGACGTGTTCCACGACCTCGCCTTCGACCGCGAGTTCGTCACGCTCGAGGCCGGGGAGGCGATGCGCCGGGCTGAGGAGGCGCTGGAGGCGCTGGCCCCCTAGCCCCAGCCGCCGTACGGGACCGTGATGATCTCCAGGTTGTGGCCGTTGGGGTCGGACCAGTAGAGGCCGCGGCCGCCGTCGTGGGTGTTGATCCGCTCCGGCTGCGTGTGGTGCGGATCGGCCCAGTACGTCAGGCCGCGGCTCTTGATCCGGTCCCAGATCTGGTCGAACTCCTCCTCGCTGACCAGGAACGCGTAATGCTGCGGCACCACGGCCTCGCCCGCCTGGACGACGTCGAGCGAGACGTCGTTGCCGAGCGAGACCACGCGGAACGGCCCGTACACGGGCGCCGGCTCCAGGCCGAGGACGTCCACCAGGAAGGCGGCGGTCGCGTCCCTGTCCTTCGCCTGCACGATGGTGTGATTCAGCTGGACGGACATACCTGCAGGCTACGTCAGGGGCTGGAGCTCGCGCAGTCGCAGCGCCTCCCCGGCCACCGCGTGGCGCAGCTCGCGGATGCCGTCCCGCCCGCGTACGGGGTGGACGGCGTTCGTCAGCAGCACCACGGTCAGCCCGCGGGCCGGATCGACCACCAGCGAGGTGCCGGTGAAGCCGGAGTGCCCGAAGGCGCCGCTCAGGGGGCCGGCGATGGCCGGGTCGCCGATCCGCACGCCCAGCCCGTGCCGGAACGCGGCCCCCTCGGCGCCCTGGTCGCGCAGCATCTCGGCCACGCTCTCCGGCCGCAGCACGCCGCCGTCCTGCCGGGTCGCGCCCAGCCGCAGCGCCTCGCCGAAGGCCAGCAGGTCCCCGGCCGTGGCGAACAGCCCGGCGTGCCCCGCCACGCCGCCCAGCGCGTACGCCGTCTCGTCGTGGACCTCCCCGCGCACGCAGCCCGGTCCGGGCCGCTCCGGCTTCCACTCGGTGGCGGCGACCCGCGAAAGCGTGGCCGCCCGCGGCGGCGCGACGGGCCGGTAGCCGGTGTCGGCCAGGCCGAGCACGTCCGTGACCCGGGCGCGGACCAGCGCGTCGAGCGGCGCGCCGCCCGCCAGCTCGGCGACCCGGCCGGCGATGACCAGGCCGACGTCGCTGTAGAGGTACGGGCCGCCGACCGGATG
Source organism: Nonomuraea jabiensis (assembly GCF_014204795.1). Lineage (GTDB taxonomy): Bacteria > Actinomycetota > Actinomycetes > Streptosporangiales > Streptosporangiaceae > Nonomuraea > Nonomuraea jabiensis. Next base: position 7,350,563 of record NZ_JACHMB010000001.1, read on the forward strand.
GGCGATCGGCGTGCGCAGCATGGCCTCCATGCGTTCGGAGGCGTCCGCGTCCGGCAGTTCCAGGTCGATGCGGCGGGTCGGGGGCAGGCCCGCCGTGTGCGTGAGCAGGCGGCGCGGCGTGACCCTCGGGTCGTGCCCCGGTATCCAGGCGGCCACCGGCTCGTCCAGGCCGATCGTGCCCTCCTCGGCCAGCGAGAGCAGCACGGCCGTGGTGAAGAGCTTGCTGATGGAGGCCAGATCGAAGATCGAGTCGTGCCCGGCGGGCGGGCGCTCCGCGGCCAGGGTCCCCTCGGCGTCGGCGTAGCGTACGAGCTCGCCGGTGGCGGCCGCGGCGGCCACGGAGCCGTCCACGGCGACCAGCGCGACCGCGGCGGCGCACACGCGCGGCACCGCGCCCGCCAGGACCGCCCCCAGCCGGTCGGTCATCCCCGTCCCCTCAGCCGCTCAGCGCGTCGCTGAGGCGCTCCCCGTGCGACTCCAGCAGCGCTCGTGCCCCCTCCGCGTCGAGCCCGTGCTGGATCATCAGCACGGCGATCTTCGCCTGCCCGCCGGCCGCGTCCAGCGCGGTCTCGGCCGTCTCCAGGTCGGCGCCGGTGATGTCGCTGACCATGCGCAGCGCGCGCCCGGCCAGCTTGTTGTTCATCGCCGACATCTCGATCATCTTGTTGCCGTAGGTACGGCCCAGCTTGACCATCGAGATCGTGGAGATCATGTTGAGCACGAGCTTCTGGGCCGTGCCCGCCTTGAGCCGGGTCGATCCGGTCACCACCTCGGGTCCCACGACCACCTCGATCGCGTGCTCGGCGGCGGCCGACAGCGGCGCGCCGTCGTTGCACGACAGGCCGACGGTGAGCGCGCCCCGGGAGGCCGCCTCCGCCAGCGCGCCCAGGACGAAAGGAGCCCGGCCGCTGGCGGACACGCCCACCACCGAGTCGAGCGGTCCCACCTCCAGGTCCTTCAACGCGGCGGCGCCCGCCTCGGAGTCGTCCTCCGCTCCCTCGACCGACCGGGTGAGCGCGTCGGGCCCGCCGGCGATGACGCCCTGCACCAGCGACGGATCGGTGCCGAACGTGGGCGGGCACTCGCTGGCGTCGAGCACGGCCAGCCGGCCCGAGGTGCCGGCTCCGACGTACAGCAGCCGGCCGCCCTCTGCCATCCTGGCGGAGATCGCGTCGATGGCGGCCGAGATCGCCGGGATGGCCACCGCCACGGCGGCGGGCACGGCGGCGTCGGCCTGGTTCATGAGCCGGGCGATCTGCTCGGTCGGCAGCCGGTCGATCTGGCTGTAGCGGGGATCGCTCTGCTCGGTGGACAGCTCGGGTAGCGGATCAATCATGACGCTAATTTCCACCCTCTCCTTCACACTTGTAAATATCTTTCAGACAATGGCTTTCATGCCACACGTACGCACCGGAGCCGAACGGCTGGCCGTGGATACCGCACTCGCGGGCGGAACCCGCCTCGGCCTGATCACGAACCCCACCGGAGTCCTGCCCGATCTCACTCCCACCGCGGACGCGCTGCTGGCCGCAGGACTGAACCTGACGGCCCTGTTCGGCCCCGAGCACGGCATGCGCGGCACCGCCCAGGCGGCCGGCAGCGAGGCCGACACGGTGGACGAGAGGACCGGGCTGCCGGTCTACGACACGCACAAGCTCGAGGGCGAGGCGCTCGACCGGACGATCGCGGGGTCGGGCGTGGACACGCTCGTGTTCGACATCGCCGACGTGGGCACGCGCTTCTACACCTACGTCTGGACGATGTACGACCTGATGGCGTCGGCCGCCCGGCTCGGGCTGAGGTTCGTGGTCCTGGACCGGCCCAACCCGCTCGGCGGGACCGTCCAGGAGGGTCCGGCGCTCGACCCGGCGTTCGCGAGCTTCGTGGGCCGCTTCCCGCTGCCGGTCCGGCACGGCAGGACGGCGGGGGAGCTGGCCACGCTGTTCGGGTTCGACGTGGACCTGCGCGTGATCGAGATGGAGGGCTGGCGGCGCGACATGACGTTCGCCGAGACGGGGCTGCCCTGGGTGATGCCCTCGGTCAACATGCCGACCCCGGACACCGCGCTGGTCTACCCCGGCACGGGCCTGTTCGAGGGCACGAACTTCTCCGAGGGGCGCGGCACGACCAGGCCGTTCGAGCTGATCGGCGCCCCGTACGCCGACGCGCGGTTCGCCCCGGCGCTGGCCGCGCTGGACCTGCCGGGCGTGCGGTTCAGGGAGACGTGGTTCATGCCCACCTTCCACAAGCACGCGGGCGTCGCCGTGCGCGGCGTCCAGCTCCACGTGCACGACCGCGAGGCGTTCCGGCCCGTCCTGACGGGCCTGTCCATGCTGTACGTGGCCCGCACCCTCTACCCGGACGACCTGCGCTGGTGGGGCCCCGACCTGTTCATGGACCACCTGTGGGGCTCCGACAGCCTGACCCGCTGCCTGGACGCCGGCGAGGACCCCCGGGGCCTCTGCCCGCCGCCGGGAAAGCCGGAAGGACGACTCATCTACGAGTGACATCACGCCAGATCGCGCCGGTAGAGCCAGAAGACGCGTTCCGCTCGCGCGCCCACGGCGTGCGAGTAGAACCGCAACGGCCCCACCCACCCGATCTGGGCGCTGGACTGTCCAGCGGCCCGCTGGTCGGCCAGGCACCTGCGCAGCAGCACCCGCCCGACGCCGAGCCCGCGGGCGTCCGGGGAGGTCCCCATCGGCCCGAACCAGCCCGGCCGGGCGCCCCAGGCGGCGAAGCCCAGGACGCGACCGTCGCGCTCGGCGTAGTGCAGGCCGGCCGCGTTGGCCGCCTCCCAGGCCCAGCGCTCGTTCCACTGCTCCCGGACGAACGCGGCGACGTGCGCGCGGGCCGGGTGATCGGCCGTGTCGCCGGCCGCGTGCACGCGCACGCCGGCGCGCTCCAGCCGCGGCAGGTCGTCCTCCACGGACAGGTCGGCGCTCAGGTCGGCCGTCATGTTCCAGGCGACGTCGTAGCGGTGGTAGCCGAGGCTCTCGGCCAGGCAGGCGGCCGCGGTGTAGCGTACGTCGATGCCCGGCCAGAGGTAGCACGGCGGGTTGCCGGCGAAGCGCGCCTGCCGCGCGCCCTGGCTCCTCAGCCATTCCTCGGCGGCCCGCACCAGCGCCCGCCCGCGCCCCTGCCCCTGCGCGGAGGGGTGGACGGCCAGCAGGTCGATGTGCCCGGTCTCCGGCTCCGTGACCGACAGGGAGGCCATCACCACGCCGCCGTCGGTGGCCAGCGCGCTCCAGCGCCGCTCCGCGGGCGGGCGCGACAGGTAGCCGACCAGGCCGGCGGCCTCCGCGGCGTCCAGCGTCAGCGCGGCGGCGGCGACCTCGGCCGCCTCGGCGGCGCCGGCCCCGTCCATGGACCCGGCGGCGGACATGAAGGTCCGCACGGCGTGGGACATCACACCTCGCTCATCGGGCGGGCGATCACGCTGCGGCGCTCGGGGTAGAAGCACGCGTGCTCCTGCGGCACCCCCTCGGTCAGCTGCAGCAGCGGCCGCTCGCTCGTGCACCGCTCGCCCCTGAACGGGCAGCGGCGGGCGAACAGGCAGCCCTCGTCCGCCTGGCTCTCGTCCAGCGACTCCAGCGGTGTCACCGGCTGCTCGCCGGGCAGCTCCAGGCCGTGCAGCACCGGGATCGCCGACAGCAGCGACTGCGTGTACGGGTGCACGGGGTCGGCGATGATCGTGTCCACCGCGCCGCGCTCGACGACCTGGCCGCGGTAGATGACGTACAGCTCGCCGTCGTCGCCGATGTAGCGGGCCGTGGCCACGTCGTGCGTGATGAACAGCACGCTCACGCCGAGCCGCTCGCGCAGGTCCTTCAGCAGCGCCAGGATGCCCAGCCGCAGCGACACGTCGATCATGGAGACGGCCTCGTCGGCGACGAGCATCTCCGGGTCGACGGTCAGCGCGCGGGCGATGACCACGCGCTGCCGCATGCCGCCGGACAGCTGGTGCGGGTAGCGCGACAGCACCGTGCCCGGGTCGAGGCCGACCAGCGACAGCACCTCGGCCGCCCGCTCCTCGATCCACGCCCGCGACCGCCCGGTCTGCCCGGCCCGCAGGGCCAGCGGGGCGAACAGCGTCTGGTGGACGGTCCTGGTCGGGTTCAGGGCCGAGTACGGGTCCTGGTGGATCATCTGGATCTTGCGGAAGTGCGGCTGGCGCTGCTTCTGCTTGAGCGGCGACATGGAGACGCCGTCGATCAGGATCTCGCCCTCGTCGTACGTCTCCAGCCCGGCGATGATCCGGCCCAGCGTGGTCTTGCCGCACCCGGACTCGCCGATGAACGAGGCCGCGCCGCCCTTCGGGATCGCGAAGTCCACGCCGCGCAGCGCGCGCACCTCGCGGGCGCCGAGCATCTTGCCCCGCTGCTTGAACGTCTTGACGACGCCGGTCCCAGTGATCATGCGTGCTCCTTCACGTTCGCGGTCACGGCGTGGCAGGCCACGACCCTCGACCCGTCCGCCGTCGCCAGCGGATCGACGGTGTCGCACACGTCCATGCGCAGCGCGCAGCGCTCCCTGAACACGCACCCCTCCTTCGGCACGGTCGCCAGCGTCGGCGGCCGGCCGGGCAGCGCCCTGGCCTCGTCGATGTCGCCGACGAGCCGGGGGATGGCCTGGATCAGGCCCCTGGTGTACGGGTGCCGCGGCGCGGCGAGCACCTCCCTGGTGGGGCCCTGCTCGACCAGCCGCCCGCCGTACATGACGGCCAGCCGGTCGGCGACCTCGGCCACCACGCCGATGTCGTGCGTGATGACGAGGGTGGTGAGGCCGCGCTCCGCGTGCACCTCGCGGACGATCTTCAGGATGTTCGCCTGCGTGATCATGTCGAGGGCGGTCGTCGGCTCGTCCAGCACCACCAGGTGGGCGTTGAGGACCAGCGCCAGCATGATGCCGACCCGCTGGCGCATGCCGCCGGACAGCTCGTGCTGGTGCGAGTCGAGCACCCGGGCCCCGTCGAGGCCCATCCGGCCCAGCAGCTCCTTGGCCTCGCGCACCAGGCCGCGCAGGTCCTCGACGCCGTGCGAGCGGCCCAGGTCGAGCAGCTGCTTGCCGACGGTCTTGAGCGGGTTCAGGGAGTTCTGGGCGGCCTGGAAGACGTACCCGATGTGCTTGCCCCTGGCCTTGCGCAGGTGCTCGCCCTTCAGGCCGACCACGTCGCCGAGCCCGTCGATCTCGACGCTGCCCGCCGCGATCCTGCCCGGCGGCTGGACGGCGTTGAGCAGCGACAGGGCCATCGTCGACTTGCCCGAGCCGGACTCGCCGACGATGCCGGTGATCGAGCCCGGCTCCAGGGTCAGGGTGACGTCCCTGACGGCGGGCAGCTCACCCGCGGGGGTCTTGTAGACGACCGTGAGGCCGTCGATGCGCACTCCCGGCGCTGTCCGAGTCATTGACTACTCCTCACGCAGCCGGGGGTTGAAGATCTCGTCCATGGCGTCCACCACGAGCACGATGGCCAGCGTCAGCAACAGGATCGCCAGCAGCGGCCCGATGAGGAAGCCCAGCGCGCTCGGCACCTGGAGCGCGCCGGAACGGAACACGGCCGTGTTGAGCATCTGCCCCCAGTTGTTCGACTCGTACGGCAGCACGCCCAGGAAGAACAGGCCGACCTGCGCGTAGACGCCGCCGGTGACCGCGATGAGCATGTTCATCGCGATGTACGGCGCCATGCTCGGCAGCAGCTCCTTGCCCACGATGTGCCTGGTGGGCAGGCCGAGCCCGCGCGCCGCCTCGATGAAGCCCCGCTCGCGCAGCGACAGCGTCTGCGAGCGCACCGCCCGCGCCACGCCGCCCCAGCCGAGCAGCCCCAGCACCAGGCCCATCTGGATCGCGCTGCTGAACTTCCACACCGTGGACAGCACCAGCAGCAGCGGCAGGCCGGGGATGGTCAGCTTCATGTCGGTGAGCCGCATGAGCACGTTGTCCCAGCGGCCCCGCTTGAAGCCGGAGAACAGCCCGATGGCGGTGCCCAGGACCACGGTGATGACCGCGGTCACCAGGGCGGCCAGCAGCACGTACCGCGACCCGGTGACCACCAGGGCGATCACGTCCCGGCCCTGGTCGTCGGTGCCGAGCCAGTGCTGCCAGCTCGGCGGCGCGGTGATCTGGGTCGGGTCGAGGGGCAGCTGGGCGGGGTAGAACATCGGCCCGAACACGCCCATGAAGACGAACCCGAGCACGAGCACCGCGCCCACCATGCGGCTGGGCTTGCGCTTCATCACCCGCCAGACGCCCGCCCAGAAGTTGCGGCGCATGGCGGCGCTGGTCGAAGAGCTCTCGAGCAGGACGCTCATGACGACACCTCCTCCCCGCTGCGGACCCGCGGGTCGATCGCGGAGTAGAACAGGTCGGCGAGGATGTTCGCCACGATGATGGACACCGTGATGAGCAGGAACGCCCCGCCCATCAGCGCGTAGTCACGCATGGTGATGCTGTCGAGGAGCAGCAGGCCGAGACCCGGGTAGTTGAAGATCCGCTCGATGAACACCGCGCCGCCGAGCAGCAGCCCGAGCGACAGCGCGAGGATCGTGAACAGCGGCAGGATCGCGTTGCGCGCGATGTAGCGGAAGATGATCGACCGCTTCATCCCGCGCAGCTCCGCCGCCAGGATGAAGTCGTCGCCGAGCACCGTCACCACGCTCGACTTCATCGCCAGGATCCATCCGCCGTAGGCCGCCAGCGCGTACGTCAGCACCGGCAGCACCGCGTGCTGGGCCAGCGAGCCGATGTAGCCGGCGTTGAACCCGGGCTCGAACAGGATGTCCACGGGCCCGTCGCCCGGCAGGATCGGGATCAGCGTCGCGAAGACGGCGCTGAGCAGCAGCCCCAGCACGTACTGCGGGACGCCGTGCAGCAGCGACCCCGAGATGGCCAGGATGTCGCCGAGCTTGCCCGAGCGCTTGATGGCCGCGTAGACGCCCATCAGGATGCCGACCAGGAAGCTGAGCAGCGTTCCGACCAGCACGGGTAGAACGGTCCACTTGGCCGCCTCGCCCAGCACCTGGGTGACCGGCGCGCCCGCGTGGGTGATCGACTGGCCCAGGTCGAAGCGGAGCAGGCCCGACATGTACTGGACGTACTGCTCCCACAGCGAGCCCCTGGGCTGGAACCCGTAGAGCACGCGCGTCGCCTGCTCGGCCGCCTGCTGATCCATGCCCTGCTGGATCAGCTTCTGGACGTTCGCGGCCACCGGGTCGCCGGGGATGCTCCTGACGATGAAGAAGCTGATCGTGGCTACGACGAGGATCATGACGACCCCGCGGGCCAGGTGGCCCGCGAGTCGCCGTGCGATGACTACCATAGGCTCTTTCTCTACTGCTTCGCCTTGATGAGGCCCAGCTGGATCCAGACGCCGGCGTTCAGGCGGAGCAGGTCACTGTCCTGCTCCGGCCAGCCGGTGAAGCGGCTGGTGTTGGTGAACTGCGTGTTGACGTAGTCCCAGAGCTGGATGGCCGGCAGGTCCTGGTTGGCCGTCTTGGCGAGCTGCACCATGATCGGCTTGGCCTGCTCGGGAGTGGCCGCGTTCAGCTTGGCCGTGAGCTCGCCCGGGTTGACCTTGCCCACGCCCTCGACGTCGATCTCCTCCGCGCTGCCCATCCAGTTGCCGCCCTTGCCGGGCGCGCTGTGCGCGACCTTGCCGGCGACGTTGGTCCAGCCGTTGGAGGCGCCGTAGAGGCGCTGGAAGATGTCGTACGGCGCGGGGCCGAGCGCCATCAGCCAGAAGCCGACGTCGTACTTGCCGGCCGCGAGCTCCTCCAGGTAGACGGGGTAGTCGGCGACGGTCACGACCTCGGCGTCCACGCCGCCGGCGATGAGCTGGCTCTTGATGTTCTCCTCGGCGGAGATCCAGTCGGAGAACGTCGCGGGCGCGCGCATGCTGACCTTCCACGGCGAGCCGTCGGCCAGCGTCCACTTGCCGCCCGTCTTCTTCAGACCGGCCGCCTTGAACTCCTCCTCAGCCTTGGCCACGTCGTGCTTGTACGGGTTCAGGCTGGCCAGTTCGGAACCGATCCACTCCTGGGCCGGCTTCTGGTGGATGCCGGAGGTCGTCAGCGCCGGCGTGCCGCCCTCGGGCGAGGCCACCTTGGTCACCTGGTCGCGGTCGATCAGGTAGGCCAGGCCGCGCCGCACGTGCACGTTGTCGTACGGCTTCTTCGACTGGTTGAAGGCCATGCCGACGGCCACCGGCGAGAAGCCCCTGATGACGTTGGAGCCGGGGGCGTTCTTGATCCGGGTCATGACGTCGGTGGGCATGGCCGTGAAGCCGGCCTGGTCGAGCTTGCCCGCGCTCAGGTAGTTCCAGATCTGCTCGTTGCCGTTGTAGTTGAGCAGCTTCACCTGCGCGGGCGCGACGTTCGCGGCGTTGTAGAAGTTCTTGTTCTTGACCAGCAGCGCCTCGCCCGGGTTCACCCGCTCCAGCGTGAACGGGCCGGCGGAGACGTCCTTCGGCGGCGCGAACGCGAGCACCTTCTGGCCGATGGCGAGGATCTCCTCGCGGGCCTTGTCGGCGTCGGCGCCGGTCTCCCTGGCGGCCTTCAGCTTGTCCCAGAAGTCGGCCGGCAGCAGGCTGCTCCAGACATGGGCCGGCACGACCCAGTTGTCCATGATGCCGCGGGCGAACTTCATGCTCGGGTTCTTCATGTCCTGGGAGACCTTGACGGTCTTCTGGTCGACCACCTGGACGTCGGACGCCACGCCCGCCGCGCCCGGCGTGACCGCGAACGCGGTGCTGCCGGTGGTGGAGGCCAGCCCGAGAGAGAGCTTGACGTCGTCGGCCGTCACCGGCTTGCCGTCGGACCACTTGGCGTTCGGCTGGATGTGGATGGTGATCGAGGAGTTGTCGGGAGCGATCTCCCAACTGGCCGCGATACCCGGGTAGAACTGGTTGGGATCGGTCAGGTGGTTCTTGATCCAGCCCAGCTTCATCGCGTTGTAACCCAGGAAAGAGTTGCCCTTGGGCGCCCATGGGTTGGCCGGGCCGCTCGCGTCGAGGCCGGGCTTGAGCACGTCGATCGTGGTGAAGAGCCCGCCCCCGCCGCCCGAGCCGCCGGAAGTGTTGGTCGAACCACCGCTGCACGCCGCTGTCGCGGTGGCAAGGCCCAGCAACGCCACTACCGCTGCCAGTCGTTTCATTTGCCGCTCCGGGGAGATGTCGGACCTGTCGAAGATCTCTGTAGGGATTGACCGGACCCTACGATCGTGCCTCACCCGCGTCAATAATCTCCAGAGGTTGTGAGGCTAATGTAACTTTCCTTCATCAGTGTGCGGAGTGGAGCTAAGCGCCGTCAAGTAAAACGTCATTCCATTACCAAGACGGCAGCCCCTCTGACCTGGTCGTTCGCCAGATCGGTGAGCGCCTGGGCAGCCTCTGCGAACGGATGGAGGCTCGTCGCCACGCGTGGCGGGTGGGCCAGCGCCAGCTCCAGATAGGCACGCCCATCGGCCCTGGTGTTGGCCGTGACGCTGCGGAGCGTGCGCTCCTGGAAGAGGTGCCTGTCGTAGTTCAGGACGGGCACGTCCGTCAGGTGGATCCCGGCGATGGCCAGCGTGCCACCACGGTCGAGCGCTTCGAGCGCCACTGGCACCAGGGTACCTACCGGCGCAAATAGGATGGCCGCGTCCAGCGGCTCGGGCGGTTCGTCCCCGGCGGAGGCGGCTCCCAGCTCCAGCGCGAGCGCCCTGGAGGCCGCGGATCTGGTCACCGCGTGCACGACCGCGCCCCGCGCGATGGCGGCCTGCGCGGTCAGGTGCGCCGAGGCGCCGAACCCGTAGATCCCCAGCCGCCCGCCCGGCGGCAGGTCGCAGCGCAGCAGCGCCCGGTAGCCGATGATCCCGGCGCACAGCAGCGGCGCCAGCCGCTCGGCGGGCACGTCGCCGGGCAGCGGATAGACGTAGTCGCGGGGCGCGGTGAGGTATTCGGCGTAACCGCCGTCGGCGTCCCACCCCGTGTAGGCCGAGGAGGGGCAGAGGTTCTCCATGCCCCTCAGGCAGTACCTGCACGCGCCGCAGGTGGAGCGGAGCCAGGCCACGCCCACCCGCTCGCCCGTGCCCTCGACGCGCCCCACGACCTGGTGACCGGGCGTGGTCCGCGGCCGGCGCGGCAGGAGGTCGCCCTCCGCCAGGTGCAGGTCGGTACGGCACACGCCGCACGCCTCGACCCGTACCAGCACCTCGCCCGGGCCCGGCTCGGGCACGTCCCGCTCGACGAGCTCCAGCGGCCGCGTCGCCATCGGGCCCGGCTCGGCCACGACCCACGCCCGCATGGTCACGACAGCCTGGCGTGGGCGAGCGTGGCGTAGAGCGCGGCGCCGTCGGACAGGACGGAGTCGTCGAAGACCGCCTCGGGGGAGTGGTTGTAGGGCGCCGTGGCCGGGTCACGGTCGGCCGGGCAGGCCCCCAGGAACACGAACGCGCCCGGCACCTCCTCCAGCACGTACGAGAAGTCCTCGGAGCCCATGATGGGCTGCGGCGACACGAAATACCGCCCCGGGCCGAACAGCTCGTCGGCCGTCCTGCCCACGAACGCCGCCTCGCTGTCGTCGTTCACCGTCACCGGGTAACCCATCCCGAACGACGCCTCGACCTCCAGCCCGTGCGCCGCCGCGATGCCCCGCACGACCTCCACCAGCCTGCGCCTGATCTTCGCCCGGTTGTCCTTGCTGAACGTGCGCACCGTGGCCTCGAACCTGGCCTCGTCGGGGATCACGTTGTCCGCCGACCCGCCGTGGAAGCTGCCCACCGTCACCACGACCGGGTCGAACACGTCGAACCCCCTGGTCACCATGGTCTGCAGCGCCGTCACCATCTCGCAGCCCGCCGCGATCGGGTCCAGCGACCGGTGCGGGCTGGAGCCGTGCCCGCCGCGCCCCTTGACCGTCACGAGGAACGTGTCCGCCGCCGCCATGATCGGCCCCGGCCGCGACGCGAACAGACCCGGCGGCAACATCGCCGACACCACGTGCATCCCGTACGCCGCCACGGGCCGCGCGCCCGCCGCGTCGAGCACCCCCTCGGCGATCATGTGCTTGGCGCCCTCGTGACCCTCCTCGCCCGGCTGGAACATGAAGATGACGTCACCGGCCAGCTCCTCCCGCCGCGCGCTCAGCAGCCGCGCCGCCCCCGCCAGCATCGCGGTGTGCAGGTCGTGGCCGCACGCGTGCATCTGGCCGGGGAGCTGGGAGACGTACGGCAGGTCGTTCTTCTCGGCCACGGGAAGCGCGTCCATGTCCCCACGCAGCAGCACGGCCGGGCCCGGTCTGCCGCCCCTCAGCACGGCGGTGACGGAGCTGAGCGAGGTGCCCGTCGTCACCTCCAGCGGCAGCCCGTCCAACGCGGCCAGGACCTTCTCCTGCGTGCGCGGCAGGTGCAGGCCGAGCTCCGGGGTGGTGTGCAACGAGTGCCTGAGCTGGATGAGGTCGTCCCGCATGTCACGGGCGGATTCGGTGAAGGACATGAAGAACATTGTTCATCCACCGGGCGGGAAGTCGATAAGGCGCGCTCGGTACGATGTGCGTGTGACTCAGCGTAAACGGATCGACTCCTGGTTGTCCGACATGGATGGCGTTCTCGTCCACGAGGGTCGTCCGATCCCCGGTGCGGACGAATTCATCAAGCGGCTCAGAGAGTCGGACAAGAAGTTCAGGGTGCTGACGAACAACTCGATCTACACCCAGCGCGACCTGTCGGCGCGCCTGGCCGGGGCGGGCCTCGAAGTGCCCCCCGAGTCCATCTGGACCTCCGCGCTGGCCACCGCCCAGTTCCTCGACGACCAGCGCGCGGGCGGCTCGGCGTACGTCATCGGCGAGGCGGGCCTGACGACGGCGCTGCACGAGGTCGGCTACGTGCTCACCGATCTCGACCCCGACTACGTCGTGCTCGGCGAGACCCGCACCTACAGCTTCACGCAGATCACCCGGGCCATCCGCCTCATCGAGGGCGGCGCCCGCTTCATCGCCACCAACCCCGACCCCATCGGCCCCTCCACCGAGGGCTCCCTGCCGGCCTGCGGCGCCGTGGCCGCCCTCATCACCAAGGCCACCGGCGTCGCCCCCTACTTCGTCGGCAAGCCCAACCCGCGCATGATGCGCAGCGCCCTCAACGAGATCGAGGGCCACAGCGAGACGACCGCCATGATCGGCGACCGCATGGACACCGACATCGTGTCGGGCATGGAGGCGGGCCTGTTCACGATCCTGGTCCTCACGGGCGTGACCCAGCGCGACGAGATCGACCGCTTCCCCTACCGTCCCTCGCTGGTGGTCGACTCGGTCGCCGACCTCATCGACCTCATCTGAACCTGACTCGTTCTGACAGGTACGGGTGGCACCCTTGGACGCCATGACCCGCGTTTACCTGGAGATCGGCCCGAAGAAGGTCTTCGCCTGCTCGCTCGACTGGCCCGGCTGGTGCCGGGTCGCCAAGGGCGAGGAGGCGGCCCTCGACCTGCTCATGGAGTACGTCCCCCGCTACGGCGCGGTGGCCGCGCGGGCCGGGCTGGACTTCGCCCCGGGTGACCCGGTGGTCGTGGCGCGCGTCCCGGGCAGCGACATGACCGACTTCGGCGCCCCGTACGCCGTCCCCGACCTGGACCAGGAGCCCGTGCCCGCGTCCGAGGCGGCCCGCGGCGTCGCCCTCCTCCGGGCGGCCTGGGCGCTGTTCGACGAGACCGCCGCCTCCTCTCCCGAGGACCTGCGCAAGGGCCCGCGCGGGGGCGGCCGCGACCTGTCGGGGGTCGTCCGGCACGTGGAGGAGGCCGAGCGCGCCTTCGCCAGGAAGGTGGACGTGCGGCACAAGCCGTACAAGCAGCCCGGGGACCGGGACGCCATGCGGGCGGAGCTGGCGGACGTGCTGTCCCGCGCCTGGGAGCCGCCCCGGACGACCGGCTGGCCGCCCCGCTACGCGCTGCGCCGCGCCGCCTGGCACGTCATCGACCACCTCTGGGAGATCGAGGACCGCCGCTAGCACCTTCGCCCGGCGGGCCGGGCAAAGAATCGGCCCCGATTTCGCCGAGGCCTGGCCAAAATCCCTCACCGACTGCAACCATATGGTGACCCAACGCGGTCGTCGAGGGGGCGGCCGCGCCATCAGCAAGCGCAAAGGTAAAACCCGTGGACGTACAGGCGGAGATTCGCGACTTGAAGCTCCGTGTCGATGGGCTGGAGGCGTGCGACCGGCTCGGCGACGCCACGCCGGTGGGCGGCGGGGAGCAGGGCCTGCTCCGTGAGATCAACGACCGCGCCAAGCGCCTGGAGACCCAGCTCGCCGCCATCAAGGCCGAGACGGCGATGGCCCGCACCGAGACGATCGAGCAGTTCGCGGCCGTCGACGTCGAGATCGCGGCCATCCGGCGGGAGATCAACGCCCACCTCGCCGGGGACGACGAGGACTACATCCCGACGCAGATCGCCGACGAGTTCGCGAGCGTCCGGGCCGAGATCGCGCAGGAGTTCAACGCCATCCGGTCCGAGCTGCTCGACCTGAGCATCAAGCTCGATCGCCTGCTCAAGAAGGACTACATGTGACGGCCGCGCCGGGCCGGTGATCCCGCCCGAAGCCGGGGCCGGATCGCCGTCCCGGCTCCGCTAACCGGGCGCGGGGCCCGTGAGGTCGTCGGCGCGTTCCAGGAGGGCGCGCCGTTCGGCTCCCGGGGCGAGGCGGGCGGCCGCCTGGCGGAACAGCGCGGCGGCGTGGTCGCGGTGACCGAGGCGGGCCGTGAGGTCGGCCTGCGCGGCGACGGCGAGCGGATAGTCCTTCAGCGCGCCGGTGGCGAGCACCTGGTCGATCAGCGCCAGCCCGGCCGCCGGGCCGTGCGCGTAGCCGTGGGCCACGGCGCGGTTGAGGGCGATCACCGGCGAGGGGTGGAGCTCCACCAGTTCGTCGTACCAGCGGGCGATGGCCGGCCAGTCCGTCGCGCCGGGGTCCGGCGCGGTCGCGTGACAGGCGGCGATGCGCGCCTGCAGGACGTAGGGGCCGTCGGCCGGCGCCGCCGCCAGCGTCTCCAGCCCTTCGCGGATCGCCGCGCGGTCCCAGCGGGCGCGGTCCTGCTTGTCGAGCGTGAGCAGGTTGCCCTGCCCGTCGCGGCGGGCCTCGCGCCGGGAGTGCTGGAACAGCAGCAGCGCCAGCAGCCCGGCGACCTCCGGCTGGTCCGGGAGGAGCTGGTGGAGCAGGCGTGCCAGCCGGACCGCCTCGTCGGCGAGGCCCGGCTCGCCGTCGGGGTCGTAGCCGCGGGTGAAGAGCACGTACAGGACGGCCAGCACGCCGGGCAGGCGCTCGGCCAGCGCCGGGCCGCTCGGGACGTGGTACGGGATGCGCGCGTCCGCGATCTTCGTCTTGGCCCGGGTCAGGCGCCGCGTCATGGTCGCGTGGGGGACGAGGAGCGCCCGCGCGATGTCGGCGGTCGGCACCCCGCAGACGGTCCTCAGCGTGAGCGCCACCCGTGACTCCAGGGCCAGCGCGGGGTGGCAGCAGGTGAAGATCAGCCGCAGGCGGTCGTCCACGACCTCCTCCTCCTGGTCGTCCGTGGCCGGGGCGGCGGGCGCGAGCTCCGCCAGCTCGTGCAGCTTGCGGCGCTCGACGGACGCGCGGCGCAGCACGTCGGTGGCGCGGTTGCGGGCCACGGTCATGAGCCAGCCGCCGGGGTTGTCCGGCACGCCGTCCCGCGGCCACCTCTCCGGGGCCTGCGCGAGCGCGTCCTGGGCGCTGTCCTCGGCGAGCGTCCAGTCGCCGGTGACGCGGATCAGGGTGGCGACGATCCGCGTGTAGGCGTCCGCGCCGACCGCCGCAACAGCCTCCGCGACCATCCCCGCGCGGCCCCCCGCGGCGGACTGTGCCGCCGCCGGGGGCCGTGCCGGGCGTCCTGGCGTCACTGGCCGGCGAACGGCCGCAGCTCCAGCCGCCCGTACCGGGCCATCGGGTGCGCCCGCGCCACCTCGATCGCCTCGTCGAGATGGGCGCACTCGAGGATGTCGTAGCCCACGATCACCTCCCGCGTCTCGGCGAACGGCCCGTCGGAGACCAGCAGCTCGCCGTTGCGGACGCGGACCGTCGTGGCGGCCGACACCGGCCCCAGCTCGTTGCCGTCCAGCCGCCGGCCGCGGCCGTCGTTGTCGGCCACCCACTTCTCGATGTCCTCGCTGCCGGTCGAGTCCGTGTCCGGTTCGGCGTCGGTGCAGACGAACATCATGTACTTCATCGATCGCTCCTCGCGTGTCGTGCTGTCACCAGCATGACGAACGGCCTCCCCGGATCCGGACACCGCCCGGAGCATCCCTCTCAATCCGGACTCTCTACCCAAAGCCGACCCTAAACCCGGTAACCACCTCCATATCGCCAACGCAGGATCAATGAAAACTTGCGCGACAACAAGGGATCCAAGCCCGTAACGTTCTCGATTTCCGCGAGGCGCACGGCTACGCTCAAGGCTTCGTTGGGTGATTGTTCGCGTATTCCGTAGGAAAAGCGTTGCTACGGAAATTTGGGGCAGCAAATCGCCCGAAGAGAGACTATTGGCTTTTTGGAGGGATTAGATCGACTGTTTCCATGTCGATCCCGTCAAACTAGTTTATTTCCGGAGAAGTAGTGGCTGTTAGTGTTGGGGGCCACCGCTGGGTCGGGCGGTGGGGAGGGCAGCAGAGATCGAGGCTCTGGAAGGCTGTCCAACCACTTGGCCTGATCTGTATCGATCTGATCTGCATGGCGTTCGCCGCGGCCAACGCCGGCCAGAGCGTGCCGCGCATCGCGCTCGCGGCGGTCCTGGTCGTCGCGGTCGGCGGCATCGGCCAGGTGTACGCGCCGCGCGTCCTGCCCTCCAGCCTCGATCGGGGCTTCTGGCTCGCCGGGGCGGGACTCGCGGGCGCGCTCGCCGCTTTCCAGGAGACGACTTCGCTCATCGTGGTCGTCCTGATCGCGCTGCTCTTCACCTTTCTCGCCGTGTGCGGCAGAAGCGTGCTCTATTTCCTGATCCGCAGGGCACGCCGGCGCGGCAGGGCCGTGCCCGCCGTGGTGGTCGGCGCGGGGGCGCACGGTCACCGGCTGGCGCGCAACCTGCTCGCCTACCCCGAGCACGGCCTGCTCCCGCTGGGCTTCCTGGATGAGACGCCCGGCGAGGACCCGTGCGTCCCCGTGCTCGGCGGGCCCGGCGACATCGTCCGCGTCGTCCAGGCCCACGGGGTGCGCGCGGTGGTGATCGCCGGGCAGGGCCAGCAGTCGATCGCGAGAACGGCGAGGTCGCTCGGCTGCGACGTCTACCTCGCGCCCGACCTGGGCGAGCTCATCATCGACTTCGTGACGCTGCGCGAGCACGTCCGCAGCTTCCCGCTCGTGCGGATGCGTCCGGAGGCGCAGCGCGGCCTCGCCTGGCCGCTGAAGCGGGCCATGGACATCGCGGTCGCGCTGACCGGCCTCATCGTCAGCGCGCCGATCCTCGCGCTCTGCGCGGTGCTGATCCGGCTGGAGACCGGCCCCGGGGTGCTGTTCCGGCAGCGGCGCGTGGGCTACCGGGACGAGCCGCTCGAACTGATCAAGCTGCGGACGCTGAAACCCGCGGACGCGCAGGAGTCCGAGACCCTGTGGAGCATCGCCCACGACACCCGGCTCGGGCCGGTGGGCCGGCTGCTGCGCAAGGCCTCCTTCGACGAGCTGCCCCAGCTCTGGAACGTTCTCAGAGGAGACATGAGCATCGTCGGCCCGCGGCCCGAACGCCCGCACTTCGTCAAGAAGTTCTCCCGGACGGTCCCGGGCTACAGCCTGCGCCACCGGATGCCGGTCGGCATCACCGGCTGGGCCCAGATCCACGGGCTGCGCGGCGACACCTCGATCGAGGATCGCGTCCGGTTCGACAACCACTACATCGACGGATGGACCTTCCGGGCGGATCTCAAGATCATGCTGCAGACGGTCTGGTCCCTGCTCCGGCCGGGCGGGGGCTAGGGATGCGCGCCCTCTGCCGGCGGCCCAGCCTGGCGGCCGCCGCCACCGTGCTCCTGACCTGCCTGCCGGCGGGCCGCCAGGAGGTGTCCGCCGGCGTCCAGGTGACGGCCGCCGACCTGGCCTCGCTCCTGCTGGTCGCCCTCGCGGCGACCCTCGCGCTCGCGAGCCGGCCGACACACCCGCTGCCCGCCTCCGCCGTGGTGCCCGCTCGCGCTTTGGTGCTCGCTCCGGTCGCGGGCGCGGCCGGGATCGCGCTGCTGGCCTCGCCCGACGTCCTGACGAGCCTGCCGGGCTACGTCCGGTGTCTCCAGGTGTTCGTGCTGGTCCCGCTGGCCGTCCTGGTGACGGTCCGGGACCGTACCGACACCCTGGTCGTGGGCGGGGCGCTCGTCGGGGCGGCCGCCCTGCAGGGCCTGGTCGGCTGCGTCCAGGCGGTCACCGGCACCGGCGCGTCGTACGCGGGGGAGCGGGTACGGGCCGTCGGCACGTTCGGCGCGCTCGACGTCATGGGCATGGCCAGCGTGGTCAGCTACGGCGCGCTCCTCCTGCTGGCGGCCGGCCTGGCCTGGCGCGGCGGGCGCCGGGTCGCCGCGCTCGGCGGCGCCGCCCTGCTCTGCGTGCCGCTCGCCCTGTCGCTCAGCCGCGGCGCCTGGCTCGCCCTGCTGGGCGCGTCGCTGGTCATGCTCGTCGTGCACAGCCGGGCGCTGGCCGCCCGGGTGATCCTGCTCGGCGCCGCGGCGGCGACCGTGCTGGTCCTCGGCCCGGGCGCGGGCTCGGACCCGGACCTGCTGGGGCGGCGGCTGGCCTCCATCACCTCCGCCGTCTCCCAGCCCGACCAGTCCGTGAGCGACCGCTACAGCCTGTGGCTCACCGCCACGAGGGTCTGGCAGGACCACCCGTTGACGGGGGCCGGGCCGCGCAGGTTCGCCGAGCTGCGCGACGCCTACGCGCCGATCGAGCTGTCCTCCGGCAGCGACACCGACGACCCGGTGAACGGCTTCCAGCGCCGGCCGCTGCTCTCCCCGCACAACATGTACCTGCTGACGCTCAGCGAGCAGGGCCTGCTCGGGCTGGCGGCGCTCTGCGCGTGCCTGGCGTCCATGGCCTGGTGGGCCGTGCGGGCGGCCGTGCCGGCCGCGGCCGGGCTGCTGGCCTGGCAGGGCATCGACTTCCTCTACGGCGACGTCGGCGGACCCTCGACCGTGGTCACGTCCGTCGTCCTGGGGCTGGTCCTGTCGCTCGTCGCCCGGCCCGCGGCGACGGGCTGGGCGGGCGGGGCCCCGGTCGCGCTGGGCGTGGCACGATGACCGCGCCCACCTCCCAGGCCACCTCGCCCATGGCGCGGGCCGTCGGCGTCACCGTCCTGCTGACCGGGCTGGGCTCGCTGCTCGGCTTCGTCCGCGACCTGCTGCTGGGCCGGTTCTTCGGCGCCGACGCCGGCACCGACGCGTTCCTCGTCGCCTGGACGATCCCGGAGACCGCCGCGCCCCTGCTGATCGAGGGGGCGATGGCGTTCGTGCTGGTCCCGCTGTTCAGCCGGGCGATGGAGGAGGGCGCGGACCTGAGGGGCCTGGTGTCGTCGACGCTGCCGTACCTGTGTCTCGGGCTGCTGGCGCTGACCGCGCTGACCGTCGCGGGCGCGCCGTTGCTGGTCGGGGTGCTCGCCCCCGGCATCCGGCGGGCCGACCTCGCCGTGGACTGCATGCGGATGGCGTCGGTGACGATCCTGACGTTCGGGCTGGCCGGATACCTGAGCGCGGCGTTGCGGGCGCACCACGCGTTCGCGCCGCCGGCCGCCATCTACGTGGCCTACAACCTGGGGATCGTCACCTGCGTGTGGGCCCTGCGCGACCAGGGCGCGTACGCGGCGGCGATCGGGGTGGCCGCGGGCGGGGCGGGCATGGTGCTCGCCCAGGTGCCGGCGTTCGTGCGGCGCTTCGGGGCGCCCCTGCGGCCCGCGCGCGGCGTGGCGCTGCCGATGCTCGCCTTCCTGCCGGTCGCGCTCTTCACGCTCGCCCGCCAGAGCCAGGTCTTCGTCGAGAGGTTCGTCGGCTCGAAGCTGGCCGAAGGATCGATCTCGCACCTCAACTACGCGCAGAAGATCGCCCAGGTGCCGATGGTCCTGTCGCTGATCGTGGCGACCGTGAGCTTCCCGCAGCTCGCCCGCGCCCTCGCCGCGGGCGAGACCGCGCGGGCCCGGCGCAGGCTCGCCGACGACCTGCTCAGCGCCGCGGCGATCGTGCTGCCCGCCACCGCGGCGCTGCTCGTCTGCGCTCCGGACGTCGTGGCCCTCCTGCTGCAGTACGGCGCGTTCACCGAGGCCGACACCGCCGCCACCGCGCGGATCATGCGGGTGTACACGCTGGGGCTGCTCGGCCAGGCCGTGGTCGGGGTCGCCTGCCGCGTCTACTTCTGCGGCGCCCGCGCGTCCTGGTACCCGGCCCTGACGATGGGCGCGGGGCTGGCCGCGACGGTCGCGCTGGCCCGCCCCCAGTGGGGCGTGACAGGGATCGCCGCGGCCAACGCGGCCGGGATCACGCTGACCGCCGCGCTGCTGCTCGCGGGGCTACGGCGGCAGGCCCTCGACCTGCCCTTCCACGCGGCGCTGGGCCCGCTCGGCGGCCTGCTGCCGGCCGCTGCGGCCGCCACCGGGGCGGGCTGGGGCGCGCGGGCGCTGCTGGCGGGCCTGCCGCCGCCGATCGCCCTGGCCTCGACCGGCGCCGCGATCGCCGTCACCTTCTACGCCGTCGCCGCCCTCTCGGGGGCCACGGCCACGCTCACCGACACCACCAAGATCACCCACTTGATCAGGATGCGAGGTCGCTCATGACCGCGATGCCGCTGGTGCTCATGTACCACTCCGTGGACAAATACGACAGCGACCCCCTTCACGTCACGGTCTCGCCCGACCGCTTCGCCCGGCAGATGCGCTGGCTCGCCCGGCGCGGCCTGTCCGGGGTCTCGATGCTCGAGCTCACGCGCGCCCGCAACACACGCGGCCTGGTCGGGCTCACCTTCGACGACGGGTACGGCGACTTCCTCAGCGAGGTCGTGCCCGTCCTGCGCAAGTACGGCTTCACGGCCACGGTCTTCGTGGTCACCGGCCTGATCGGCGAGCACAACGCCTGGGACTCCGGCTCCCCGCGCAAGCGGCTCATGGACGCCGAGGGGCTGCGCTGGGCCGCGCGGCAGGGCATGGAGATCGGCTCCCACTCGGCCGGGCACTACTCGCTGTCCGGGCTGCGCGACGACGAGCTCCACCAGGAGGTGGCAGGCAGCAAGGCGACGCTGGAGGACCTGCTGGGCCGCCAGGTGAACGGGTTCTGCTACCCGTACGGGCACGTCAACGCCCGCGAGCTGGCCGCCGTCCGCGAGGCGGGCTACTCCTACGCGTGCGCCATCTGGAAGTCCGAGCTCACCGGGACGTACGCGCTGCCGCGCACGTACGTGGGCGAGCGGGACGGCGCGCTGCGGCTGCACGCCAAGCGGGCGCGGCACCGGGTCCGGTGGGGCTGGTGAAGGTCCTGCACGTCATCACCGGCCTGGCGGCGGGCGGCGCGGAGCAGCAGCTGCGGTCGCTGCTGCCGTACCTGCGGGCCCGGTGCGAGGTGGCGGTGCTCACCGGGCACGGGGTGGTCGCGGAGGCCATCGAGCGCTCCGGCGTGCCCGTCCACCACGTCGGCATGCGCGGCAACAGGGACCTGCGCGCCGTCGGGCGGCTGGCCCGGCTCATGCGCGGGCGCCGCTACGACGTGGTGCACACCCATCTCTACCGCGCCTGCGTGTACGGCAGGCTGGCGGCGCGGCTGGCGAACGTGCCGGCGATCGTGGCGACCGAGCACTCGATCGGGCGCGAGCACGTCGAGGGACGCCGCCTGACCCGCTCGATCAGGGCGCTGTACCTGGCCAGCGAGCTGCTCGGGCACCTCACCGTGGCCGTCTCGCCGACCGTGGCCGACCGGCTGGCCAGGTGGGGCGTCCCGCGCTCGCGCATCGTGGTGGTCCCGAACGGCGTCGACGGCGCGGCGTTCGGCTTCGACGCCGCCCTGCGCCGGCGCACCCGGGAGCGGCTCGGCCTGCCCGAGAGCGCGTTCGTGATCGGCGGCGTCGGCCGCCTGGAGCCGGGCAAGCGCTTCGACACGCTGATCAGGGCGCTGCCGCCGCTCGAACACGCCGTCCTGCTCCTGGTCGGCTCCGGCTCCTGCGAGCCGCGGCTGCGGGAGCTGGCCCGCGAGGCCGGGGCCGAACACAGGGTGATCTTCGCGGGGGAGTCGCCCGACGTGAGGGCCCTGATGTCGGCGATGGACGTGCTGGCCGCGCCCTCGATGGAGGAGACGTTCGGCGTGGCCGTCGTCGAGGCGCTCGCCTGCGGCCTGCCCGTCCTGTACGGCACCTGCCCGGCCGTTGAGGACCTGCCGCCCGGCTCGGCCCCGGGAGCGCGGCGCGTCGAGCCGCACCGGCTCGCCGAGGAGCTGTCCGGCCTCGCCGCCCGCCCGCCCCGCAGGCTGCCTCCGCCCGACGCCGTCCGGCTCTACGACGTCCGCCGCCAGGCGGACCAGCTGGAGCGGCTCTACCTGCGCCTGCTGGGCGCCGAACCCACCGAGGAGTGACGATGACATGGACCTGGGTCCGCATCACGGGCCTGCTCGTGCGATGGTGGCTTCCGCTGTCCCTGGCGCTCGGGGCGCTGGGCGGGGCGGCCTACGCGCTGGCCCGCGACGCCGCCTACGCCGCCGAGGCCTACGTCGTGGTGGCCGGCGGCGACCCGGCGCAGGCGGCCGGGTTCGCCGCCGCCTACGCACGGATCTCCAGCCACCCCGGCTTCCTCGCCGGCGCCGCGGACGAGCCGGACAGCCTGCGGGCGGCGGCCTCGCCGGACGCCCCGCTGGTGCGGCTCACCTCCGTGGCGACCGATGCGCGGGAGGCGGCCGACCGCGTCAACCGGGCGGCCGCCGCGCTGATCGCCTACGCCAACGCCCATGCCGCCGACACCCACGTACGGCTGGCCCCCTTCGCCTCGGCGGCGCCTCCGCTCCGTCCCGCGTCCCCGCTGCCGCTGCTCAGCGTGGCCATCGGCGCTTGCGGGGCGGCCCTGGCGGCCGGCCTCGTCCGGCTGGCCGCGCCGCAGGCCCGCCCGCAGGCGCGGCCGGAACCGGCGCTGACCGGAGCGCCGGCGTGAGGGCCGCCCGGCCCGGGACCTCGCGCGCGGGGCTCACGCTGCGGGTCGTCAGGGAGGGCGCGCAGCTGGCCGCGCTGTCGGCGGAATGGGCGGATCTGTACGCGCGCAGCTCGGCCGCCACGCCGTTCCAGTCGTACGGCTGGCTCAGCTCCTGGTGGCGGGTCTACGGGAGTCCGGGGCGGCTGCGGGTGTTCCTGGCCTACCGGGACGGACGCCTGGTCGCGGCCGCGCCGCTCAGGCTCGAGCACCGGCTCGGCTGCCGGGTGCTGACACCCGTCGGGGGAGGGCAGTCCGACTTCACCGACATCGTGGTGGACGACTCCGAGGGCGACGCGGGCCTGCGCGAGCTGCGCGCCGGGCTGCTCGCCCAGCCGGGCTGGGACGTCATCGACCTGCCCGAGGCGCGGCCCGGCGCGGCGATCGGCCGACTGGCGGAGATCTGGGACGGCAGAGCCTGGACCCTGCCCGCCTCCACCTGCCTCCAGCTGCCCGGACGCCCCATCGAGCAGGTCCTCGCCGCGCTCCCGAACCGCCGGTCCCGCCAGCACGTGCGGGCCGCGCTGCGCAAGCTCGACGCGCTGAACCTGTCGGTGACCGCGGTCGAGGCGGACCGGGCCAGGGCGTCGGCGGCCGAGCTGCTGCGGCTGCACACCATGCAGTGGCAGAGCCGGGCGATCAACGCCCAGCACACCCAGCCGCGCTTCCGGGACCACCTGGCCGGGGCCGCGCAGGCGCTGGTGGCGGAGAACCACGCGGCGCTGTGGGAGTACCGGGTGGACGGGCGGCTGCTGGCCTGCGACTTCTCGGTGATCGGCAAGGACTTCGTGGGCGGCTACCTGTACGGGGTCCACCCGGACCTGCGGGCCCGGGCCGACCTGGTCACGATGCTGCTGCGTACCAACCTGGCGCTGACGCACCGGCTGGGCAAGCCCGTGCTCAGCATGCTGCGGGGCGCCGAGCCGCACAAGGCCAGGTGGCAGGCCGAAGCGGTGGTCAACCAGCGGGTGATGCTCGGGCGCGGCTCCCGGTCGGCGGTCTACGCCGCGATGGCGGGCGTGCGCAGGGCGGGCGGGGAGCTGCTGAAGCGGCGCTGCCCCCGCCTGGCGGAGCGGATCTCGGCATGGCGGTGAGGCCGGGCGTCCTGCACGTCACGCAGCCGGTGGACGGCGGCGTGGGGGCCTACGTGGCCATGGCCGCCGCCGACCAGGCACGGCGGGGCTGGCGGGTCGCGGTCGCCTGCCCGCCGCCCGAGCTCGCGGCCGGCCCGCTGGCCGGCGAGCTGGACCGGCTGGGCGTGCCCCGGCTGGACTGGACGGCCGGCCGCGCGCCCGGGCTCGGCGACGCCGTCCAGGCGGCGCGGCTGCGGCGGATCGTGCGCGAGTTCGGCCCCGACGCGGTCCACCTGCACTCGTCCAAGGCCGGGCTGGCGGGCAGGGCCGCGCTCAGGGGCCGGGTGCCCACGCTCTTCCAGCCGCACGGCTGGTCCTGGCTGGCCGCCCGGGGCGCCGTCGCCGCCGCGGCGCTGACCTGGGAACGGCTGGCCGCGCGCTGGGCCGACCGGGTGATCTGCGTCGGCGAGGGCGAAGCCGCGCTGGCCAGACGGTACGGCGTGCCCGGCGACCTCGTCGTGGTGCGCAACGGCGTGGACCTGCGCCGCTTCAGACCCGCCGGGCCCCGGGAACGGGCCGAGGCGCGCGCCCGCCACGGCATCGCCGCGGACACGCCGCTGGCGGTCTGCGTGGGCCGGGTCACCCGCCAGAAGGGCCAGGACCTGCTGCTGTCGGCCTGGCAGCGCGTCGCCGCCCGCGACGGGCGGGCCCGGCTGGCCATCGTCGGCGACGGCCCGCTGCTGGACGCGCTGCGGTCGCGCGCCGTGCCCGGCGTGCACTTCGCCGGCGGCGTGGCCGACGCGCGGCCCTGGTACGCCGCCGCCGACGTGGTGGTGCTGCCCTCGCGCTGGGAGGGCCTGCCGCTCACCGCGCTGGAGGCGCTGGCCACGGGCAGGCCCGTGGTCGCGTGCGCGGTGCCCGGGCTCACCGAGGTGGTGGCCGGGGGAGTCGGCGCGCTCGTTCAGCCGGAGGACGGCGCGGGGCTGGCCGAGGCGCTGCTGGTCAGGCTCGGGCAGCCCGCGCTGGCCGGCGCCGAGGGGGCGGCCGCCGCCAGGCTCGCGGCCGGGTTCGGCGTGGACGCCGCGCTGGACGGGCTCGCCGCGCACACGCTGGCCGTGCTGCCCGGGGAGGCGCGCTCCAGCAGCCGCCTGCGGAAGGCTTCCGACGAGCCAGGGTTCGACGAACACTGCCAGACGCCATGGGGACAGTAATCGGAGATCGAGTGATAGACCACGTTATGCGTACTGATCCAGTCGAGCATCCCCTCGACGTAGGCGGGGCGGTCGCCGTTGCGGAACAGCCCCCACTCGGGGAACGAGATGGGCTTGCCGTGCTGCGCGGCGAAGTCGGCGTGCGCCCGCAGGCCGTACGGCTGGTCGACGTAGTCGGCGAACTCGTGCCCGGGCCCCTGGTCGTAGCTGTCCATGCCGATGATGTCGACCACGTCGTCACCGGGGTAGCAGTCCGTCCAGGGGACCGCGTCGAGCCCGCGGCTGGGGGCGAAGTCGAAGCGGAAGCGCTGGCCGGGCGTCTCGCGCATGGTCGTCACGATGCGCCGCCAGTACTGCTTCCACGCCTCCGGGTCGGGTCCGCACCTGCTGGAGTAGGTGGTGCCGTTCATCTCCCAGCCGAGCACGATGATCGTGTCCTCGGCGCCGGAGGAGACCAGCTTTCCGGCGAGTTTCCTGAAGCGGCGGTCGTGGGCGCCGTGGGCTCCCTTGGCCAGCCGCCGCGCCACTGCGCGGTCGGACATCTGGGACTCGTTCGGGGTGACCATCGGCACGTTCAGCGCCAGGACGCGGCCCGGCCGGGCGGCTCGCCAGCGCGTCCAGGTGTCGAGGATCTCCGCGTCGCCTCCCTCGAGGGACTTCCAGCGTTCGCCGGGCAGGTAGGTGCGCCCGACCGTCACCTTGAGCCCCAGCCACGCCTCGAAGCCCGTCAGGAGCTCGGGACCGCGCGCGTCGGAGGCCACGAACACGCCCAGCGCCGCGGGGCCGGTGGGCGCGGTGGGCGCGGGCGCGCCCAGGCCGACCACTGCCACCGCCGCGCCCGTGCTTATCGCGAGCGAATAGTGCAGATATCTTTTTCCTGCCACGATCGCACATCCCCGATTCTCGCCTCTCCTCCCTTCTCCATACCCCACGTTTCGGCAATCCGGATATCCGACTCGCGATTTGCCTGATTTATAGCTTTTCGCGAAGGAGAAGGAACATGCTCGATTGCACCGTCCCGGCACTTGTGCTGCGATTGGACCCCAATAACTTTCATCATGGAACCCTTGGCGCGATTCGCTCCCTCGGCAGGGCCGGCGTGGAGGTGCACGGGCTGCTCGGGGACACGGACTCGCCGACCTACCGCTCCAAGTACCTGGCGCGCAGGCATCCGTGGCCGCGCGGCGGGGACATCGTGCGGACGCTCACGCAGGTCGCCGGGAGCATCGGCCGCCCGGCCGTCCTGCTGGCGCTGGACGACGCGGGCGCCATCGCCGTCGCGGAGCACGCGGCCGACCTGCGCCCGTACTACCTCATCCCCGACCAGGTGCCCGGGCTGCCGCGCGCCCTCGCCGACAAGCGCCTGCTGGCGCAGCTGTGTGCCGCGTTCGGGGTCGTCCAGCCGGAGACCCGGCTGATCACCGGCGAAGGCGACGCCGCGGCGGCAGTGACCGACTTCGGGCTGCCGCTGGTCGCCAAGTGGGCGCAGCCGTGGCTCCTGCCCGCCGGAGCCGGGCTGCGCAACACCAGCCTGGTGCGGCGGGCCAGCCAGGTGCCCCGGCTGCTCCAGCACGTCGAGGGCCGCGACCTGCTGTTCCAGCGCTTCGTGCCCGGCGGGCCGCACTCGGACTGGTTCTTCCACGGCTACTTCGACGAGAACTCGCGCTGCCTGTACGGCGGAGCGGGACGCAAGGAGCGCGCCCATCCCAAGGGCGCCGGGCTCACCACCTACGGGCGGTGGCTGCCCAACCCCGTCGTGGAGGGCACGGCCCGCGAACTGGCCGAGAGGCTGGGCTACCGCGGCGTGCTGGACATCGACTTCCGCCACGAGGCCGGCAGGGACGCCTACCACCTGCTCGACTTCAACCCCAGGCTCGGCGCCCAGTTCCGGCTGTTCAGCGACAGCAGCGGCCTGGACCTGGTACGGGCCGCCCACCTGCACCTGTCCGGCCGGCGCGCGGCCCGGGGGCGGGCCGGTCACGGCCGGACCTACGTGGTGGAGAACTACGACCTGCTCACCGCCGGCCCGAGGAGCCTGCGCGCCCTGTGCTCGGCGGACGAACTGGCCTGGCTGTCCGCCGACGACCCCCGGCCCTTCGTGGCCATGGCCGGGCAGGCGATGAAACGCGGATTCACCCGGCTGGCCCGGCAGCGGGCCTAGCGCGGCGAATGGAGGAGAATGTGGCTACCTCGGTCATCGACGTGGCGATTGTGGGCGCCGGACCGTACGGGCTGTCCGTGGCGGCGCACGCCCTGCACGCCGGGCTGGACGCGCGGGTGTACGGCGAGCCGATGCGGGCGTGGGAACGTCACATGCCCGCGGGAATGCTGCTGAAGTCCGAGCCGGACGCGTCCCATCTCGGCGACCCGGATCGCAGGCACGGCCTCGACGCCTTCCACCGGTACTCCTACGGGGAGCCGGTGCCGGTGGAGAGGTTCGTCGCCTACGGCAGGTGGTTCCGCGGGCGGGCGGTCGGCCGGGCGCTGGAGGAGACGGAGGTGACGGCCGTCGGCGTCGAGGGCGGGCTGTTCGCGCTCTCCCTGGCGTCGGGGGCGCCCGTGCTGGCCAGGACGGTCGTGCTGGCCCTGGGATTCCTGCCGTTCGCCCACCGGCCCCGCGCCCTGGCGGCGTTGCCGCCCGAGGCGGCCACGCACAGCTCCGACCACCACGATCTGAGCGGGTTCGCGGGCCGGGACGTGACCGTGCTCGGAGCCGGGCAGTCGGCTCTGGAGACCGCGACGCTGCTGGCCGAGGCGGGGGCGGCCGTCCGGCTCGTGGCCCGCACCAGCGCCCTGGCCTGGAACGACGTGCCCGCCGAGCGGCGCCCGCTCGTGTCGCGCGTGCTGGCGCCCCGCTCCCCGCTCGGGAGCGGCTGGCCCTCCGTGGCCTGGTCGCGGATGCCGTACGCGGTCAGGCACCTGCCGCGGGCGGCCCGCGCCCACATCGTGCGCAACACCCTCGGACCGGCCGGCTCCTGGTGGCTGAAGGAACGCTTCGACGGCGCCGTGCCGGTGACCCTCGGGACGCGGCTGACGGCCTGCGAGTACCGCGACGGGGTCCGGCTGCGGCTGCGGGACCTCGCGGGAGCGGTCACCACGCTGGAGACCGAGCACGTCATCGCGGCGACCGGCTACCGGGTGGACGTGTCCAGGATCGGGATCCTGCACGAGGACCTGCGGCGCGCGGTGGCGGCGCCCGGTCCGGCGCCGCGGCTCGGTCCCGCGTTCGAGACGTCCGTCGCGGGGCTGCACCTGGTGGGGCTCGCGGCGGCGGCGACGTTCGGACCGGCCATGCGGTTCGTGTGCGGGTGCGACTTCGCCGCCCGCCGCGTGACCAGGGGCCTGGTGAGCCGCCTGCGCCGATCGCGGAGGGCGTGACCATGCGTCCGGGAGGAGCGAGAACAATTCTCCACGCGGTGCTGGCCTGCGTGGTCACGGTGTTCGCGGGCGTGCCGGGGGCCGTCGCCGCGGACGCGCCGTCGTCCTTCACCAACGCGCCGGCGACGGCCACGGGCCGGACGCCGTCCGGCGTGACGGTGACCGTGCGCAAGACCATGATCGGCAAGACGCGCGTGGCCTCCGCCCAGGTTCTGACCCCGAGCACGTGGGCGCCCGCCGACGAATTCCTCGTCCCCGCCAACGCCAAGATGACGGCGGGATTCATGGACCTCTACGAGGACTTCGCGGCCCGGCCCGGCGGCTGGAGCGACGTGGCCACGCTGACGTTCACCTTCTCCCGGCCGGTACGCGACCCGCACCTGCACGTGTTCGGCACGGGCGGCCTGTCCCGCGACCCGAGGCGCGGCCGCGACGACTACTGGCCCGCCATCGACCTGGTCGGCGGGACCCCGGCGACGCCCGCCTTCTCCGCGGCGGCCGGCTTCCCCGGCTACCGGGTCACGGCGGACTCGATCCGGCCGGTGGAGGTCCGTCCCGTCAGATCCACCACCTGCGGGGTCGTCTACACCTGCGGCACGGCCAAGGTGATCGGCACCGTCACCTCGTTCACGATCCGGCTCAGCGCCCGTGACGTGCGCTACGGGCTCGGGGGACCGGGCCCGCAGCTGTGGGCCGCGTTCAAGCTCACGCTGGCCGAGGACGACTCCGACGCGCCCGCCTCGTACGGAGCGGCCTCCCACGCGATCACCGACTCCTTCCTGGGGACCTCCGTGACCGCCGACCACCTGGACG
The DNA here is from genome assembly GCF_014204795.1 of Nonomuraea jabiensis. GTDB lineage: Bacteria > Actinomycetota > Actinomycetes > Streptosporangiales > Streptosporangiaceae > Nonomuraea > Nonomuraea jabiensis. The sequence goes on from NZ_JACHMB010000001.1 coordinate 7,379,197, forward strand.
AGGTGAGCACGGCGCCGCGCGGGGTGGCCGCCGGCACGGACGAGGACGACGCCGTGACCGGATCCACCGGCTCCCCGGTGAAGATCGCCGTCCAGGACCGGACGGGCACGCTGACGGTGCCCGTGCGGGCCGGGTCGCCCGCGTACGTCACCGGCTGGATCGACGCCGACCGCGACGGCCGCTTCGAGGCGGACGAGCGGGCCACCGCGCAGGTCGCCAAGGACGCCACCGCCGCGGAGCTGCGCTGGACCCTGCCGGCGACGTTGCGCGCCGGCCCCGCCTGGATGCGGCTGCGCCTGACCGCCCGGGCGACCGTCTCGCCCACGGGATGGGCCGACAGCGGCGAGGTCGAGGACCACCCGATCGAGCTCGTCGTCGCGGCGGACGCCGCGACCTGAGGCGGGTCAGAGCGAGAGCGCGGGCTCCATGACCTCGGAGGGGCACAGCTGGCCGATCACCGCGCGCACCTGGGCGCGCAGGGCGGCGTCCGTGAGGTGGCCGTCCTCGTCGAAGTGCGGCCAGGCCGGGGAGATCACCAGCTCGGCGCCCATCACGACGGCGCCCGCCGCCTGGAGGTGCTTGTACAGCTCCGCCTGCGCCCACATCGCGCCGCACGCCCGCGCGCTCGCGCTCATCACCGCCACGTGCTTGCCCGACAGCCCGTCGCGCGCCGACATCCAGTCCAGCGCGTACGTCAGCTCCTCCGGCAGCAGGCTGTGCTCGGGAGCGGTCAGCAGCACCGCGTCGGACGCGGCGACCAGCCCGATGAGCTCGCGCGCCATGACCGGCACCGGCCCGTCGGTGTACGGCGGGATCTCGCCCAGCCCGGCCCACACCGCGAAGTCGACGCCCCCGGGCAGCTCGCCACCCGCCGCATCCAGCAATTTGTTGATAAACGACCCCGCGTGGAGACTGGCGGCGATCCCGATGATTTTCACCCTCTGCTCCCGAGCCGTTCCGAAGTTTCCAGGAACCTGCCCGATGCCTCGGATGTCCAAGACCAGCGGCGGGTCAAGACACGACTGGGCCCGTTCGCGTCCTATTGCCGCGCCTGGCGATCGTCCGAGGCGCGCGGGCGGCGGAAGATCAGGGCCAGGACGCGCAGTACCAGGATGGCGGCGATCACCAGCAGGTTGTAGCCGATGAGCTGGAACAGCGAAGTGTTCGCCAGTGCCGGCGGGCCGCCGGCCGTCCCGAGGAGAATGACCGCCATCACTCCGGCCGTGGCGCCGAGCACCGTCAGCAGCACCTGGTGGAGCAGGCCCGTCACGTAGCGGCGGTCGCGGTCGTCGGCGAGCAGCCGCACGTTCATGGTGAACCGGCCGTGCTCCGCGGCGCTCGCGATGCGCTCGACGCGGCGCGGCAGGCGGCGCAGCATCGGCAGCAGCGCGACCAGCTCCTGCGTGGCGGACTCCTTGATCGTCTCTGGGGTGATCCGCTCGGCGAGGTGGCGGCCGGCGAACGACCGGGCCTCGCCGATGAGGTCGAACCCGGGGGAGAGGCGCACGAGCGTGCCCTCCAGCGTGGCCAGCGCGCGGAAGACTGCGGCCACCTCGGGCGGGATCGACAGCCCGTACGCCGAGACGATCCTGAACAGGTCGGTGAACAGCTGCACGCTGTCCATGCCGGGCGCCAGATGCCTGGCCATGAACTGGCCGAGCGCACGCTCTAACGCGGCCTCGTCGATGTCCTCCGGCCTGGGCACGACCTCGAGCAGCGCGTCGGTGACGCCCAGCGGGTCCTGGCGGTTCATGGCGAGCAGGAAGCGCCGCAGCGCCGAGCGCACGGAGTCGTCGAGCCGCCCGACCGCGCCGAAGTCGAGCAGCCCCAGCGTGCCGTCGTCGAGCAGCATGAGGTTGCCGGGATGCGGGTCGGCGTGGAAGACCCCCTCGATCAGGATCTGCCTGAGCAGGCAGTCGAGCAGGTCGCGGGCCAGCCGCGGACCCTGCTCGGGGGTGGCGGCGGTGACGGGCCGGCCGGACAGGCGCCGCATGACGAGCACGCGTTCGGTGCACATGGCGCTGATCGGGGCGGGGTAGGTGACACCGCCGCCGCCGGAGGCGGTGACGGCCGCCATGTTGGCCGCCTCCACCCGGAAGTCGAGCTCCTCGCGGATCGCCGTCGAGAATCCCTCGGCCAGGTCGCGCAGGCCGAGCGAGCGGCCCCAGCGGGTCCTGGACTCCAGCGTGGCCGCCAGCCGCCGGACGATGTCGAGGTCCTTGGAGACCACCGGCCAGATGCCCGGCCGCAGCACCTTGACCACGACGCTCTCGCCCGAGTGCAGGCGCGCGGCGTGGACCTGCCCGATGGAGGCGGCGGCCAGCGGCGTCCGGTCGAACTCGGCGAACGCCTCGTCCACCGGCCCGCCCAGCTCGGCGGCGAGCACACGCTCGATCTCCGGCCACGGCGCCGGGGCGACCTGGTCCTGCAGCCGGCCCAGCTCCTCGACGAACTCGGCGGGCAGCAGGTCGCGCCGGGTGGACAGGACCTGGCCGAGCTTGATGAACGTGACGCCGCCCTCGTCGAGGGCCTCGCGCAGCGACCTGGCCAGCCGCACCTTGCCCGAGCGGTCGTCGAGCCGCTCGCCCCGGCCGCGCAGGTACGGGCCGAGGCCGTGCTTGATGGCGATCCGGGTGATCTGCGAGTAGCGCCTGGCCCGGGAGAGGCGGCCGCGTACGGACCTGATGAACTCCAGAGGCCCCGGCACCGAGCCCGGCGGCACCAGTGCCTCGGCGATCACCAGGATCACCATGGGGATCAGCACCACGCTCATGACGATGAGCAGCAGGATCCCCATCGCCGACGCGGCGGGCGGGTTGTCGCGGCCGACGGGGCCGAGCGAGGACAGGATCGGTTCCAGCATCGGCTGCGCCAGCCCGAAGGCGACCAGCGCAGCCAGGAACGTGCGCAGCCTGCCGAACCTGACGCCCAGCAGGCGCTGCGCCGCCGTGGCCAGGCCGATGATCATAAGGAGCGTGAAGACGCTGAGGAGCAGCTGGGTGGGGAGATCCATAGGGAAAGGATCCTTCCACGGCGGCGCTCCCCGCCAGATGCCGGCGGCATGCCCCGGCGGCGGGGCCCCGGTCAGCAGGCGGGCGTGGGTCCGTCAGCGGGCGGCGGCGCGGGCCCGGCGCTCCTCGCGGCGCTCGACGAACCTGGCGGCCGTGGTCTCGGTCTTGGCCAGGAACGCGGCCAGCTGCTCGCGGGCCTGCTCGCCCTCGGCGTCCAGTCCGGTCTTGTCGAACACCGACCACTGCCGCAGCACCGGCATCAGCACGTCGTCCAGGTGGAGGCGCAGGTCGTAGATGCCCTCGTTCGCGATGATCATCGCCTTGCGGGCGAACCCGTCGATGCCCGTGCCCGGCATCTGGAACGTGGTGACGACGTCGGTCACCGCGCGCATGGTCTGGTTGGGGTCCAGCTCGAAGGCGGCCTTGAGCAGGTTGCGGTAGAAGAGCATGTGCAGGTTCTCGTCGGCGGCGATCCTGGCGAGCAGGCGCTCGCAGCCCTCGTCGCCGGAGGCCCGGCCGGTGTTGCGGTGCGCGATGCGGGTGGCCAGCTCCTGGAAGGAGACGTACGCGAGCTGCTGGAGCATGGTGTCGTACTCGGTGATGAAGCCGTTCTCCATGTGGTGCATGCGGGCGCGCTCGAGCGCCACGGGATCGACGGCGCGGGTGACCGTGAGGTAGTCGCGCAGCGCGGTGCCGTGACGGTCCTCCTCGGCCGTCCAGCGGTGCACCCAGGTGCCCCAGGCGCCGTCGCGGCCGAACGTGCTGGCGATCTCGTGGTGGTAGCTGGGGAGGTTGTCCTCGGTCAGGAGATTGACGATGAGCGAGATGCGGGCGGCCTCGGGGATCTTGGAGTCGCTCTCCTGCCACGCCTCGCCCCCGTAGATGCCGTCGAAGTCGCGGCCTTCGCTCCACGGGATGTACTCGTGCGGGAACCACTCCTTCGCCATCGTGTGATGGCGGTCGAGCTCCACGGCCACCACGGGCTCCAGCTCGTGCAGCAGCTCCGTCTGAGTCATCGCCATAAAAGATCTTCTCCTTCAGGTTACGGTACCGTAGGTTAGGCTACCGGAAGGACATACCGGTCAAATAGGGTGTCCCTATGCGACCCAGTGTCCGCGGTGTCCTGCTCGACCACGACGAGCGGCTGGTGATCTTCCGCCGTACGGTTCCGGGACGCGACGTCTATTGGAGCATCCCCGGAGGGCATGTCGAACCGGGGGACGACACGCTGGAGCACACCCTGCACCGGGAACTGCTCGAGGAGCTGGGCGCGACCGTCTCGGCGGTGACGCCCCTGATCACGCTGTCATACCCGTGGCAGGGCGAGCTCAAGACACAGCACGTCTACGGCTGCCGCCTGGTGTCGATGGATCCGGGGCTGCGGCACGGGCCCGAGTTCGAGGACCCGTCACGGGGGCTGTACGAGGTGGAGCGGGTGCGGCTGAACCGTTCGGAGATCACCTCCCGGCACCTGGTCCCCGAGCCGGTGGCGGACTACCTGTCGGGCGCCATCGCGGACCTGCCCCGCCTGATCGGCGGTTCGCTGCCCGGTTAGGGCTCGCGGCGCAGGCGCTTCAGGTCGGAGCGCTGCTTCTTCGCGGCGATGCGGCGCTCGACGGCGCCGCGGCTCGGCTTGGTCGGGCGGCGGCGCTTGGGCGGCGGGGCGATGGCCTCGCGCAGGCGCTGGGCCAGGCGGTGCGCCGCGGCCTCCCGGTTGCGCAGCTGGGAGCGGTATTCGGAGGCGGCGATCGTGATCGTCGGGGAGCCCAGCCGGTCGAGCGCCCTGGCCTTCAGCGCGGGGGGCAGCGCGGTGCTGGCGGCCACGTCGAAGACGAGCTCCACGCGGCTGTCGGTGGTGTTGACGCCCTGGCCGCCGGGGCCCGACGAACGTGAGAAACGCCAGACGAGCTCGACGTCGGGTATGACGATCGAGTCGTTGACGATCAGCGGGCCGGGCATGTGCGGGACTCCTGTTCTTTCACCAGCACTAACAGTAAATGGGGTGATATACGCCGCGCGCAACGGCATTTCCCCCTCTTTTCGATGGCGGACTGCAAGTGCCGTGTGCCACTATCGCGCGTGAAAATCACGGGTGGGGGAGGCACTGTGACCGCGATCGTCGGCGTCCATGGGATCGGCAAGTACAACTACTACCTCGAGGCCGGGCGGTCCGCGACCGGGGCGGCCGAGGCCATGCGGGTCAAGTGGGACCGCTACCTGCAGGTGGCGCTCGGGGGCGAGGCGCGGCCGTACTTCAGCGAGGTCGCCTACTTCTCGCACCACCTGCACAGCGGCAAGGACGGCGACGAGGAGGCCAGGGCCGCCGCGGCGACGGAGGGCCAGATCCAGCAGGTGCTCGTCGCCTGGGCGAAGAACCTGGGCGTGGGCGAGCACGTGACGGGGGCGCTCAAGTCGTTCACCGGCTGGCTGCTCGACCGGCTGGACGGCAGGTCGGCGGCGTTCGCCAAGCTGTTCGCGCCGGAGGTGGCGGCGTACCTCACGGACGAGGGCAAGCGCGCGAAGTGCCGGCAGGAGGTGGCCGACGCGATCAGGCGCAACCGGCCCAAGGTGGTCATCGCCCACTCGCTCGGCAGCGTGGTCGCGTACGAGACGCTCTGGGGCGATCCAAGCCTGCGGATCGACCTGCTGATCACCCTGGGCAGCCCGCTGGGCATGCGCAACGTCGTCTTCGAGCGCCTCCTGCCCGCCCCCATCAACGGCCGCGGCGAACGCCCCCCGGGCGTCAGGCGCTGGGTGAACATCGCCGACAAGGACGACATCGCCGCCATCCCGCCCAACCTGGCCGTCAGCTTCACCGGCATCGACGCCGAAGAGCTGGTCAACCTGGACTGGATCGATTTTCACACCGCCGAGAAGTACCTAGGTTGCCCGGCGCTGGACCCGCATCTGCGACCATTCCTGGCATGACGTGGATTGTGTTCGACTACGGCGGCGTCCTGTGCCTGCCCCAGCTCGACTCCGACAACGAGGCCATGGCGCGGGCGGTGGGCGCGGACCCGGACGCGTTCCGGCACGGCTACTGGGAGCACCGCCTGGAGTTCGACCGGGGGAGCCTGGGCCCGCTGGACTACTGGTCGGCCGTGCTGGACCGGCCCGTCACCCGGTCCGAGCTCGCCCGCCTGGTCGCCATGGACGTCGCGAGCTGGGCGTACCCGAACGAGAGCACCGTCGCCCTGCTCGGCGAGCTGATCGGGGCCGGGCGTGACGTGGCCCTGCTGTCCAACATGCCCGTCTGCGTCGGCGACGGCCTGGACGAGCTGCCCTGGATCGCCGAGGTCGGCCACCGCTTCTACAGCGGCAGGATGGGCCTGGTCAAACCCGACCGCGAGATCTACGACGAGATGGCCCGCGCGCTGGGGGTCGACCCGTCCGAGGTCGTCTTCATCGACGACCGCGAGGAGAACGTCGAGGGCGCCGAGCGCGCGGGCATGACCGGCGTGCACTTCACGGACGCCGCCACGCTCCGCGGAACGCTGTCTGGCGTTCACGGAGCCATCGGATGAACGCTCAGTGAGGTCATCGGCCAGGGCGGAACGTCGCGAACAGGACGACTGATGCTGTTCACCCGTGCTTGACTCGGCTGTCACGGCCGGGTCAGCGCGGGCGGACATACCTGTGAACGTGGACCGCAGAGCCTTCCTGACAGCGGCGACAGCCGGCCTCCTCCTCCCCCAGACCGCCACTCCGGCGGCAGCGGCCAGAACCCTCAGATCCGACCCCTTCACGCTGGGCGTGGCCTCCGGCGACCCGTCGGCCGACGGCTTCGTCCTGTGGACCAGGCTGGCACTCGACCCGCTGGCCGGCGACGGCCGCGGCGGCATGCCCGCCCGTGACGTGGACGTGGACTGGCAGGTCTCGGCCGACGAGCGCTTCTCCAAGATCGTCAAGTCCGGTACGGCCACCGCCAGGTCGCGCGACGCCCACAGCGTCCACGTCGAGCTGAACGGGCTGGAGCCGGGGCGCGAGTACTTCTACCGCTTCAGAAGCGAGGGCAAGCTCTCCCCGGCGGCCCGCACCAGGACGACCCCCGCCGGGGAGACGCCGCTGAACTTCGCGGTCGCGGCGTGCGCGCACTACGAGCACGGCTACTACACGGCCTACCGCCGCCTGGCCGAGCAGGAGCCCGACCTGGTGGTGTTCCTCGGCGACTACATGTACGAGTACGGCCCCAGCGGCTACACGGCGCTGGCCGGCCGCGTACGCACCCACACGCCCGGCAAGTGCGAGACGCTCGCCGACTACCGGCTGCGGCACGCCCAGTACAAGAGCGACCGCGACCTGCAGGCCGCGCACGCGGTGGCGCCGTGGCTGGTGGCCTTCGACGACCACGAGGTGGAGAACAACTGGGCCGGGCCCGTCTCCAGCACGAACGCGCCCGGCTTCACCAGGCGCAGGGCGCAGGCGTTCCGGGCGTACTACGAGAACATGCCGCTGCGCCGCGCCAGCCTCCAGGGGGCGGTGCTCAGGGTGAACCGGCGCATCTCCTGGGGCACGCTGGCCCGCTTCCACCTGCTGGACACCCGGCAGTTCCGCGACGACCAGGCGTGCCTGGACGGCGTGCGGGCCGGGTGCGACGACCGGCTGTCCTCGGGGCGTACGCTGCTCGGGTCCGACCAGTGGCGCTGGCTGGAGAGCGGCCTGCGCGGTTCGACCACCCGCTGGAACCTGCTCGGGCAGCAGATCATGGTGGCGCAGCGCGACTACAAGGTCGGGCCGGGGCGCGAGGTGAACCTCGACTCCTGGGACGGCTACGCCGCCGAGCGGACCCGGCTGCTGGGGGCGCTGCGGGGGACCGAGAACCCGGTGGTGCTGACCGGGGACGCGCACATGCACCACCTGGCCGAGCTCAAGGCCGACTTCGACGACCCTGACTCGCCGGTGGTGGCCAAGGAGCTGATCGCCTCGTCGATCGCGAGCGACGGTGACGGGTACCGGGACCGGACGTGGATCGCGGAGGCGCTGCAGGAGAACCCGCACTTCTCCTTCATCGATCAGCGGCGGGGGTATCTGATGGCGCGGCTGACCCGGGATGAGCTTTCCGTCGATTTCCGGACATTGGACTACATCTCCCGCCGGGGCGCCCAGGCCAAGACCGCCCACCGCCTCACCATCCCGGCCACCACCGGCCCGGCGGCCGCCGGGCAGGCGGGCGCACCGCGCGTCGGCTGAACGTTCGCTGGAAACAACCTGAAAATCCCCTCAACCACCCACCGGCCACACCCACCGGCCACACCCACCGGCCACACCCACCGGCCACACCCACCGGCCACACCCACCGGCCACACCCACCGGCCACACCCACCGGCCACACCCACCGGCCACACCCACCGGCCACACCCACCGGCCACACCCACCGGCCACACCCACCGGGGCGCGCACCACGCACCGGCGGCGCCGGATTACGCGCTTGCCGGCACGCCGTCACGCCCACCGGTGGCGTCGTACCACGCCACCACGCGCGTCGGCGGCGCCCGCTGCGCACTGGAGGCGCTGCATTACGCGCCTGCCGCCACGCCCACTGGGCCGCCACGCCCACTGGGCCGCCACGCCCACTGGGCCGCCACGCCCACTGGGCCGCCACGCCCACCGGAGGCGTCGCATCGCGCCCACCGGCGGCGCCGCATCGTGCGCCTGCTTGACACGCCCGCCCCGCCCACCGGGCGCGTACCACGGCCACGGGGCGCCATCTCGCGCATCCGCCCGCCGCACCGGGCGCGCCCGCCCCGCCACCTCCGCCCGCCACCTCCGCCCGCCACCTCCGCCGCACCCGCCTGGCGCGCCCATCGCGCCCGTCTGGGGCAGCTGCGGTGTTCTTCGGGCGCGCGGGGTGGCGGACACCAGGGCGTCCGCTGGGTTTGCCGCGCCCGCCGGAGGCGCCGGGTGGCGTCGTCGGCGGGCGCGCCGGGCCGGGGCGGCACGCCGCACGTGCGGCCCTGCCCGGGACCCGGCGGGAGAGGAGGTGCCGGGCCGGTCCAAGGGGTTCAGGCGCCGGGCCAGCTCGCGTCCGGAAACTCGCCGTTCGTGGCACCCGACATGACCACTTCGTCGCTCTCTTCCAGGCCTGAGGTCACCTCCACGTACTGATCGCCGCGGACGCCCGTACGCACCACCTTCGCCGAGTCGCGCCCGCCCGCCCGGACCGTGACCACCTGGGCGCCGTCCGACCTGCTGCGGACCGCGGAGGCGGGCACGTAGATCGCGTTCGCGGCCGTGTCCGTGGTGACCGTGACCGAGGCGGTCTGCCCGAGCATGAGCCCGGCGGGCGGCTCGTCGAAGGCCAGGGTGACCGAGTAGCGGACGAGCTGGCCGCTCACCGTCGCGGTCGGCGCGATGGCCGTGACCGTCCCCTCGTACTGCTGGCCGTTCCGGGTGGCCAGGGTGATCCGGGCCTTCTGGCCGAGCTTGAGCCGGTTCACGTCCGACTCGGTGACCATGGCCTGGACCTGCAGCTCGTTGAGGTCGCCGAGGCTGACGAAGGTGCCGGTGCCCGCCTGGTCGCCGACCGCGCCCGCCAGCGACAGCACCGTTCCCGCCGCCGGGGCCACGATGCGGGTCGCCCGTACGGCGTCGGCGGCCTGCTCGAGCGCGGCCTGCGCGCGGTCCACGTTCGCGCTCGCCTGCTCCTCGCTTACGCCGCCCTGACCCTGGCCCTGCCCCTGACCTTGAGCCTGGGGCTGGCCCTGGCCCGCCGAGTCCGTGCCGCGGTTGCAGGAGGACTGCGAGTTCGGCCGGGCAGCGGCACCCGTCGGTCTCGTGCTCGGTCTCGACGACGGCTTGCCACCGGCCGTGGGGCGGCCGCTCGTTGACGGCTTCGCGCTGGTGGACGGCTTGCCGGAGCTCGTGGCGGACGGGGTGGCGTCCGAGGCCGGGCGGCTCCCGGACTGGTCGGAGCCCCCGCCCGGGATGCCGCCATGGGAAGCGCCGCCGGTCGGGGTGGCGGTGACGGTCGTGGTGACGGTGGCGGTGGCCGTCACGGTGACCGTGACCGTGGGCTGCGGCTCGGGCCCGGGGCCGGTGGGGCCGGGGTCCGTGGGTACGGAGGTCGGCGTGCTGGTGGGGTGCGGGGTGGAGCTGGTGGCCGGGCTCCCGTTGTCGAGGGACACGCCCCGGGGGGAGGGAGCGGCCGGCCCGAGCGCACCGTTGGCTCCAGTGCCGACGACGCCGACGACGCCGCTCGGCCGGCCCGTGGGTGTGGCCGAGCCCGTTGGGGTGGCACCTCTGGCGGGTGTCGCCGAGCCCCCAGGTGTCCCGCCGGTGGGCGTCGCCGAGCCCGTGGGGGTCCCGCCGGTGGCCGACGTGGCCGGGGTCGCGCCGCCTCCGGATGGCGTACAGGTCGCGGGGCTGGCGACGCCGGCCGGGGACGCGGCCTTCTCCTGGGACTCCTCCAGGGCCTCCTCTGCGGCGGCGAGATCTGCCTTGGCCGCCGTGTACGCCTCCCGCGCCGACCGCCCGTCGATCCTGGCCAGCACCTGCCCCTTCTTCACCTTGGTCCCGACTTTGACGTACACCTTGGTCAGCGTCCCCGAAGAGCCGAACGCCAGGTCCCTGCGCGAGCCGTCCACGGTGTTGCCCGCCGCGCTGACCGTGGCCGTGACCTGGCCGCGCTGCGCGGAGGCGAGGCGTACCTGGACGGCGGGCGGGGCGTCGTCGCGCAGCGCCAGTGCCAGGCCGGACCCGGCCACGAGCACGGCGAGGGCGAGGCCGCCCAGCGCGAAAGTCGGTCTCATGGCCGCCCATCCTGGCGAACCCGGCTCGCGCCAGGCTGCGAGCAGCCTAAGAGTTACCTGTGTACCTGGAGGACCCTTCAGGTTGTCAGCGAACGTTCAGCTCGCTCGCGGCTCCGGCGCAGCCTGGTGTGCAAGGGTCACCGCCTGTGAAGGTGTCGACAAGGCGCAGAGCGCTGATGACCAACGGAGCGCTGGCGGTGCTCCTGCTGGGCGGTGCCGCGCTCGCGTACGCCCAGCTCGGCACGGGACAGGCGGCGGGCCAGACGGCCGTCAGGACCGTGACCGCGAGCCGCGGCTCCGTGGTGGCCTCGGTGTCCGCGTCGGGCGCGGTCGAGAGCTCCAAGTCCAGGGCCCTCTCGTTCGGTACGACGGGCACGGTCGAGAAGATCTACGTCAAGGCCGGCGACAAGGTGAGCAAGGGCGACCTCCTGGCCAGGCTCGACGACGACGCCGCGCAGGAGAGCCTCTCGGCGGCCAAGGCCACCTACGACGAGGCCGTCGACGACGGGACCTCGACGGCGCAGCTCTACGCCTCCTACATCAAGGCCCGCAACGCCTACCGGGAGGCCCAGCGCACGGTCGCGGCCACCGTGCTGAAGGCGCCGTTCAAGGGCACGATCACGGCGGTGAACGGCTCGGTCGGCGGCAGCAGCTCGGGCTCCGGATCCGGCTCCGGGTCAGGGTCAAGCGCGGGCGCGGGCCAGGGCACGGGCCAGTCATCGGGCCAGTCCTCAGGCTCGGCCGGCGCTCAGAGCTCCGGCGGCTTCATCGAGCTGGCCGACACCGGGAAGCTGCAGCTCGTGGGTACCTTCACCGAGTCCGACGTCGGCAAGCTCAAGAACGGCCAGGAGGCCACGGTCACGTTCGACGCCCTGCCGGGGGTGACCGCCACGGGCAAGGTCACCCAGATCCAGCCGGTCGCCTCCACCAGCAACAATGTCGTGCAATATCCGGTCACGGTGACGTTCACGAAGGTCCCGGGCCAGGTGCGGCTGGGCCAGACGGCCACGGTCGAGGTCGTGGTCGGCCAGGCCGACAACGTCGTCACCGTACCCTCGACGGCCGTCTCCACCAGCGGCGGCCAGACCACGGTCACCCTGCTCAGGAACGGCACGCAGACCAGGACCCCGGTGGAGGTCGGCGTGCAGGGCACGACGCTGACCGAGATCAAGTCGGGCGTCTCCGAGGGCGACCAGATCGTGCCCCCGGCGACCACGACGACGGGCGGCACGGGCGGCAACCTGCGCTTCGGCGGTGGCGGCGGCTTCCCCGGCGGGGGCGGCGTGCCCGGCGGCGGGCCGGGAGGCGGGCGATGACGGCCCCGGAGGTCCCCCCTGTCCTGCGGGTGCAGGACCTGGTCAAGGAGTACGGCGAGGGCGACGCGAAGGTCCGCGCCCTGCGCGGCATCAGCCTGGACGTCGAGCGCGGCGACTACGTCGCCATCATGGGCGCCTCCGGCTCCGGCAAGTCCACGCTCATGAACATCCTCGGCTGCCTCGACATCCCCACCTCCGGCACGTACCTGATCGACGGCGCCGACGTCGGACAGCTGGACGAGCGCCAGCTCGCCATCCTGCGCAACCGCAGGGTCGGGTTCGTGTTCCAGTCGTTCAACCTGATCCCGCGCATGAGCGCGCTGGCCAACGTCGAGCTGCCGCTCGTGTACGGCGGCATCGGCCAGGCCGAGCGGCGCAGGCGGGCCCTGGCGGCGCTGGAGCAGGTCGGGCTGACCGACCGCGTACACCACGAGCCGAACCAGCTCTCCGGCGGCCAGCAGCAGCGCGTGGCCGTCGCCAGGGCCCTGGTCACCGCGCCCGCGCTGCTGCTGGCCGACGAGCCGACCGGCAACCTCGACACCGCCTCCACGAACGACGTCCTGGAGATCCTGGACCGGCTCAGCGAGTCGGGCCGCACGATCGTGCTCATCACCCACGAGAACGACGTGGCCGCGCACGCCAAGCGGGTCATCAGGCTGGTGGACGGCGAGATCGTGGAGGACCGCCGCCAGGGGCCGGTGGACGGCCCGCCGCCGCGGATGGCGGGAGCGGCCCGGTGAACCAGCTCGAGATCCTCCGCTTCGCGCTGCGCGGCCTGCTGGCCAACAAGATGCGCAGCTCGCTGACCACGCTCGGCATCCTCATCGGCGTCGCCGCGGTCATCATGCTGGTCGCCGTCGGCGAGGGCTCCTCGCAGAGCATCCAGCGCAACATCCAGCGCCTCGGCGCCAACACCCTGACGATCTCCCCGCAGTTCTCGGGCGGCGGTGGCGGTGGCGGCATGCGGGCGCCCGGCGGCGGCGCGAACACCGGCCCGCGCACCCAGGCCAGGCAGCTCAGCCTGGCCGACGCCAAGGCGCTGACCGACAAGACCCTGGCGCCCTCCGTCAGGAGCGTCTCGCCGGTCGTGACCGCCTCCTCCTCGACGGCCACGTACGGGGCCGCCAGCCACGCGATCTCGCAGTTCGTCGGCACGTACCCCAGCTACTTCGAAGCCGTCAACAAGCCCGTCACGAAGGGCACGTACTTCTTCAACGACGACGTGCTGGCCGCCAGGAAGGTCCTGGTGCTCGGCCAGACCGTCGTGGAGGAGCTGTTCGGCACCGTCGATCCCATCGGCAAGCAGGTCAGCGTGTCCGGCGTGCCGTTCACGGTCGTCGGGGTGCTGAAGGAGACCGGGTCCACCGGCATGCAGGACGCCGACGACGTGGCCATCGCGCCGCTGCCCGCCGTGCAGCAGAGCCTGAGCGGGTTCGGCTCGCTCAACTCGATCGTCGTGCAGGCGTCCGGGGCGGAGACCACGACGGCGGCGCAGGCCGAGGTCACGGCCGTCCTCAACCAGCGGCACGGCGTCAAGAACGACAACGCCGACTACCGCATCCTCAACCAGGCCACCTTGCAGGAGACCGTCAGCGCGGCGACCGGCACCTTCACCGTGCTGCTGGGCGCCGTGGCCGCGATCTCGCTGCTGGTGGGCGGCATCGGCATCACCAACATCATGCTGGTGACCGTCACGGAGCGCACGCGCGAGATCGGCATCCGCAAGGCGATCGGCGCGCCCAGGAGCGCGATCCTGGGCCAGTTCCTGCTGGAGGCCACGATGCTGAGCCTGGTCGGCGGGCTGTCCGGGGTGCTGGTGGCGTTCATCGGGACCAGGTTCACCGTGGCCGGCATCGAACCGGTCCTCGTGCCGTCGTCGGTGGCGCTCGCGCTGGGCGTGTCGGTGGGGATCGGGCTGTTCTTCGGCAGTTATCCCGCCAACCGGGCGGCCAAGCTGCGGCCGATCCAGGCCCTGCGCCACGAATAAGGAGAATGACATGGCCCAGCTCGACTCCTCGCCGTACCCCGACGACCTGAAGGAGGAGCTCGCCGTACAGCCGCGGAAGGGCACCTCCAAGCTCACGCTGGCGCTGGCCGCCGGCGTCGTGCTGGTGGCCGGTATCCTCATCGGCATTCAGGCCGCCAACCTGTTCGGCTCGCCGGCCGCCTCCGCCGCCGGGGCGCAGCAGCGCCCCGTGGGCGGCGGGTACGGTCAGCAGCAGGGCGGTTTCGGCCAGCAGCGCGGCGGATTCGGGCAGCCGCCCGGCTACGGTGGAGGCCAGCGGATGGGCGGCGGCGGGGGAGGCACCATCGGCACCGTCGAGAAGGTCGAGGGCGGCAAGGTCTACGTGAAGACCATGGACGGCTCCACCGTCACGGTCACCACCGACGAGCGGACCACCGTCCAGATCTCCAAGCCCGGGAAGGTGACCGACCTCCGGACCGGCACCTCGGTGGTCGTACGCGGGCAGCAGGGCGGCGACGGCTCGGTGACCGCGACCTCGATCACGCAGGGGAACCTCGGAGGAGGCCCGCGATGACGCGCGAGCCCGAAGCCCGGCTGCTGGTGGTCGACGACGAGCCCAACATCAGGGAGCTGTTCTCGGCCAGCCTGCGCATGGCCGGCTTCGAGGTGCTGACCGCGGCCGACGGCATGGAGGCGCTGCGGGTGGCCGAGGAGAGCTCGCCTGACCTGGTGATGCTCGACGTCATGCTGCCCGACCTGGACGGCCTGGCGGTCGCGGGCAGGCTGCGGTCCCGCGGCCGCCGGGTCCCGGTGCTGTTCGTGACCGCCAAGGACGCCTTCGAGGACCGCATCGCGGGGCTGGGCCTGGGCGAGGACTACGTGACCAAGCCGTTCAGCCTGGAGGAGGTCATCGCCAGGATCCGGGCGGTGCTGCGCAGGACCCGGCGCGGCGTGCCGCCGCCCAACCGGCTGCGGGTGGCCGACCTGGAGCTGGACGAGGAGAGCCACGAGGTGTGGCGCGACGGCATCCCGGTGAAGCTGTCGCCGACGGAGTTCAGGCTGCTGCGGTACTTCATGCTCAACGTGGGCCGGGTGCTGTCCAAGACGCAGATCCTCGACCACGTCTGGAACGGCGACTGGCGCACCGACGTCGGGCTCGTCGAGTCGTACGTCTCCTACCTGCGGCGGAAGGTGGACACGGGGGAGCGCAAATACCTGCACACGCTGCGCGGGGTGGGCTACATCCTGCGCCCGCCCCGCGTATGAGCGGCGCCGCCTCTCCCGCTCACCACCTCCGCGCGAAGGGCGCGGCGGTGCGCAAGCACCTGGCCAGGTCCCCGCTGTGGCTACGGCTGGTGTCGGCGACCCTCCTGCTGGTCACGCTCGCCATCACCGTGACCGGCCTGTTCGCCGTACGCCTGATGCGCGGCTACCTCGTCGAGCGCGTGGACCAGCAGCTGCTGGCGGCCACCCGCCCGCTGCGCGAGCCGCTCCCGCCGCCGACCGACCAGCCCCGTCCCGGCGCCCGCCCGCAGCGTTTCTTCGGCCTGTTCTACGCGGTGATCCTCGACTCCACCGGCGCCCCGGTCAGGACGATCAGCGAGTCCACCGAGGACCACACGCCCGCCCTGCCCAAGCTCGACCTCCCCACGGTCCTCGCGCTCCACGGGCACCCCTTCACTGTCGAGTCGCGCGCCGCCGGAGGCCCGAGCTGGCGCGTCGTCGCCGTGCCGGTCCGGGACGGCGAGATCCGGGTGATCGCCGTCAACCTGGGCGACGTGGACGCCACCGTCTCCCAGCTCGCCCTGATCGTGGGGGTCGCCGGCGGCGGCACGCTGGTGGTGCTCGGGTTCGCCTGCTACTGGCTGGTGCGCCGCAGCCTGCGCCCGCTCCGCGAGATCGGGCGTACGGCCAGGGACATCGCGGGCGGCGACCTGTCGCGCCGCGTGCCCATGTGGGCGGCCACCACCGAGGTCGGCAAGCTCGGCCGTTCGCTCAACGGCATGCTCGCGCAGATCGAGTCGGCGGCGCGCGAGCGCGAGGCGGCCGCCGAGTCGGCCCGCCAGTCCGCCACGGCCGCCCGGCGCTCGGAGGAGCTGATGCGCAGGTTCATGGCCGACGCCTCCCACGAGCTGCGCACGCCGCTGACGTCGATCAGGGGGTTCGCCGAGCTGTTCCGGCTGGGGGAGGACAAGGACCTGGCGGAGGCCGTACGGCTGCTGAGCCGCATCGAGGGGCAGGCGGCCCGGATGGGGCTGCTGGTGGAGGACATGCTCCTGCTGGCCCGCCTCGACCAGCGGCGCGAGCTGGCCCGGCGGCCCGTGGACCTGCTCAGCCTGGCCGCCACCGCCGTCATCGACGCCCAGACGCTGGCGCCGGACCGCAGGATCGAGCTGGTGCGGCTGTTCGGGGGCGAGGGGGACGTGATCGTGACGGGGGACGAGTCGCGGCTCGGGCAGGTGCTCAACAACCTCGTCACGAACGCCCTCACCCACACGCCGCCCGGCACGCCCTTCCAGGTGCGGGTGGGCTTGGACGGGGACCAGGCCGTGGTGGAGGTGGCCGACGAGGGGCCCGGCTTCCCGCCGGAGGTGGCCGAACGCGTCTTCGAGCGCTTCTACCGGGCGGACCCGGCGCGGAGCGCGGGCGGGTCGGGGCTGGGGCTGTCGATCGCGGCGACGCTGGTGGAGGCGCACGGGGGCATCGTGATGGCGGAAGGCTCGCCCGGCAAGGGCGCCCTGTTCCGCATCATCCTCCCCGCGACCGCCACCGCACCGCCCACCTGACCACCGGCGGCGCCGCGGGGAGCGGCTCAGCCGAAGGTGTACCCGTACAGGCCCGTGCCCCTGCTGAGCCGGCGCACCTTGCCCAGCTTCAGCCCCGCCTTCCGGGACCCGGGAGCGTACATGACCAGCCCCTGGTCCGGCGCCGCCACCACGAGCCCGTACACCGGCCGCCGCGCCCCCAGCGTCCGGTAGCGCTCGCTCAGGGGCACCGCGGCCAGGGCGGCCCCGAAGTCCCGCCCCTCGCCCTTGATCAGCAGGTTCCCCACCCGCGTGAGCCCGCCGGACGCCCGCCCGGCCAGCACCTGGACCGCCTTCTCCCCGGGCACGCCGATGGCCAGCTCGTCGTGGCCGTCCCCGTTGAAGTCCCCGGCGGCCAGCGACGCCCCGAACCGGTCGTAGTACCGGGCCACCCCCTTGAGCGTGTTCTGCGACCACGCCTCGCTCTTGCGGGTGGTCAGCCCGCCGCGCGAGCCGTACAGGACGTCCACGGTGCCGTCGCCGTAGTCCATGGCCCGCTGGTTGGCGCTGAGCCCCTCGCCCGGCACCCCGATGGCCAGGTCGGACCGCCCGTCGCCGTTGAAGTCGCCCGTGGCCAGCGAGGCCCCGAACGCGTCCCACTTCTCGGAGGCCCCCTTGATGCCGGGGCTGCTCTGGGTGAGCAGCCGCGCCCGCTTGGCCCGTACGTCGAGGACGGTCACCGACCCCTGCCCGTCCAGCGTGACGCTGTCGGCGGGCGCGCCCACGACCAGCTCGTCCTTGCCGTCCCCGTCGAAGTCCCCGGTCGCCAGCGCGGCGCCCCACTGGTCGGTCACGCTCGCCGCCTGCCGCACCCACGACGTCTTCTGAGTGATCTGGTACGGCTTGCGCCCCTTCATCCAGTACACCGTCACCGCCCCGCCCGACCGGTGGCTGGGCGCGCCGACGACCAGTTCGTCCTTGCCGTCCCCGTCGAGGTCACCGGCGGCCAGCGAGGCCCCGAACCGGTCGCTGGACGGCTTGGCCAGCGCCAGCTCCTTGCCCGGGACCAGCCCGTCGACCGAGCCGTTGAAGATCTGGACGACCCCGTTGCCGTCCCCGCCCGGCACCCGCGCCCCCACGAACTCCTCCGACACCCCGACGGCCAGGTCGGCGCACTTGTCGCCGTTGAAGTCGCCGACGGCCAGCGCCGATCCGAACGAGTCACCGGGTTCGGCGCCGTTCTGGGTCAGCTTCACCTTCTTCCCGGACCCGTACATCACGGTCACCGATCCGGCCCGGGAGCCGTCGTAGGGCGCGGCCACGGCCAGGTCGGGCCGTCCGTCGCCGTCGAAGTCGAGAGGGTGCCCGCCGCACGCCCGTGCCGCGGCGGGAGTCGTACCGGAGGCCAGAGGAAGAACCAGGCAGGCGGCGAGGAGAAGGTTCATAACGGAAGTAATGTCCACTGAGGTCGAACCGTGCCTGAACAGCGCGAGAACGGCCCAGGAGAGCCGGATGCACATCGCTTGGCGATCCACGGCGTGGTGGGAACGTGCCAGGATAGACGCGTGGACATCGATCTCGCGGATCTGGATTTCTGGCGCAAGCCGCCCAAAGAGCGCAACGAGGCGTTCGCCCGGCTCCGGCAGCTGGAGCACCCGGTGTTCTTCCCCGAGAAGAAGGTGCCTTTCCTGCGCTCGGGCAAGGGCTTCTACGCCCTCGTGCGGCACGCGGACGTGGTCGAGGCCAGCCGCAACGCCAAGATCTTCTCCAGCGAGCCCGCCGTCACCAACCCGGAGCCGCCCGGCTGGGTGAAGCAGGTGTTCGGGGAGTCGATGGTCAACATGGACGACCCGCGCCACGCCCGCCTGCGCCGGATCGTCACCCGCTCGTTCAGCCCGAAGATGCTGGCCGGCCTGCAGAGCGACATCGAGGCCGCCTGCGCCCGCATCGTCGACGACGTCGTCAGGGAGGGCCCGCGCGACTTCGTCACCCAGGTGGCCGCCCGGCTGCCCATCCACGTCATCTGCGACATGCTGGACATCCCGCAGGAGCTGCGCGAGAAGGTCCACCAGCACGTCGACATCTCCACCGCCTACACCGGCGTGCGCCCCAGTCTGGCCCGCAGCGTCCAGATGGCCGGCCAGAACATGCTGGCCCTGCTCGCCCTGCAGCGCATGGTCATCAAGCTCGGCCACGAGCGCGTCGCCGACCCCAAGGGCGACCTGGTGTCGCTGCTGGTCAACGCCAACCCTGACGGGGAGAAGCTGACCGACAAGGAGCTCGGCTCGTTCTTCTCGCTGCTGCTGGTCGCGGGCAACGAGACGGCCCGCAACACGATGGCGCACGGCATCAAGCTGCTCACCGACAACCCGGCGCAGCGCGAGTTGCTGATGAGCGACTTCGACACGCACATCAACGGCGCGATCGAGGAGATGGTCCGGTACGTCTCGCCGATCATGCAGTTCCGGCGCACGCTCACCGAGGACTACTCGCTGCGCGGGCTGGAGCTGAAGAAGGGCGACAAGGTCGTCCTGTTCTACGGCTCGGCCAACCGGGACGAGTCGGTCTTCCCCGACGCCGACACGTTCGACATCACCCGCGAGACCAAGCCGCACGTCGGCTTCGGCGGCCCCGGGCCGCACTTCTGCCTCGGCGCCAACCTGGCCAGGCAGGAGCTGCGCACGATGTTCCGCGAGCTGCTGACCAGGCTGCCCGACATCCGCTCGGTCGGCGAGCCCGACCTGCTGCTGTCGAACTTCGACAACAGCGTCCGCGCCCAGCCGTTCACCTTCTGACGCCGCGACGGGACTCAGTCCGGCTGGTCGTCCTCGACCGCCAGCACGTTCGTCCTGATCGTGAAGAACGTGATCAGCGCCGCCACCACCATCATCGCGGCGCTGACCAGCATCGCCAGGTGGAACCCGGCGTCGAACACCGGCGGGTTCCTGAACGCGTCGCCCACCAGCCCGACCAGCGGCGGCACGGCCGCCACGGCGAGCAGGCTCCCGGTGCGGGCCACGGCGTTGTTGACGCCGCTGGCCGTGCCCGCGTGCCGCTCCTCGGCCGTGGCCAGCACGGTCGAGGTCAGCGGCGCGACCGCCGCCGACAGCCCCAGCCCGAACAGGGTCGCCGCGGGCAGGACCTGCAGCGGGTAGGAGGCACCCGGCCCGATCGTGCTCATCGCGAGGAAGCCGCCGGCCGCCAGCAGGATCCCGCCCGTCATCGGCCAGCGCGGCCCGAATCGCTTGGCGAGCTCTCCGGCGCGGGGCGACAGGAGCAGCATCAGGATCGTCGTCGGCAGCATCGCCAGGCCCGCCGCGATGGGCCCGAATCCGGACACCACCTGGAGCTGGACCACGAGCAGGAAGAACACCACGCCCATGGCCGCGTACATGATCAGCGTCACCACGTTCACGGCGGTGAAGACCGGGCTGCGGAAGATCTCCACCGGCACCAGCGCGTCGGGCGACCTGCGGATCTCGATCACCACGAAGATCGCGCCCAGCACCAGCCCCGCGACCAGCGGCACCGGCGCGCCCGTCTCGATCAGCCCGTACGTGATCCCGGCCAGCGCCAGCGCCGCCAGCACCGCCCCCAGCACGTCGAACCGCCCCGCCGCCTGCTCGTCCTTGCTCTCCGGCACGTGCCGCAGGGTCACGAGCACGATCAGCGCCGCGAACGGCAGGTTGACCAGGAACGCCCAGCGCCACCCCGCGCTCTGCACCAGCCAGCCGCCCAGCAGCGGCCCGATCGCGCTGGCCACGCCGCCCAGCCCGGACCACACCCCGACGGCCCGGGGCCGGTCGTGCCGCACGAACGATGCCTGGATGATCGCCAGCGAGCCCGGCGTGAGCAACGCCCCGCCGATGCCCTGCAGGGCCCGGGCCGCGATCAGGAACTCGATGTTCGGCGACAGCCCGCACAGCGCCGAGGCCACGGCGAACCACACGGTGCCGATCAAGAAGATCTTCCGCCGCCCGTACCGGTCGCCCAGGGACCCGCCCAGCAGGATCAGCCCCGCGAGAGTGAGCGTGTACGCGTTGATCGTCCACTGCAGGCCGTCCATGCCCGCGTCGAGTTCTTTGCCCAGGAACGGCAGGGCGACGTTGACCACGGTGCTGTCGAGCAGCGCCAGCCCGGAGCCGAGCACGGTCGCGGTCAGGATCCAGCGGCCGCGTGCGGACCCGAGCTGGACATGGCCGTTCACGGGCGCCGTGCCCGCACCGCCGGCCGCACCGCTCACGCGAGTCCGCCGACGGCCCGCAGCACGAACTCGGACACCAGTTCCCCGGCCCGCTCCACCGTCACGCTCCCGCTGATCAGCGGAACCCGCTCGGCGCCGACGACGGCGAGGATCATGCGAGCCGTGGCCTGCACGTCGAGCACCCGGAACTCGCCGGACTCGACCCCGCTCTCGAGGATCTCCACCAGAATGCGCTGCATGGGCGCGACATGCTCGGCCAGCTGCTGGTAGGCATCGGGCCCGAGCGCGGCACTGAGATCGGCGGCACCCGGATGCGGATGGGCGAGCAGCCCGGCCAACTGCAGCCGCACGAACGCCCGCAGCCGATCAGCCGGCGAGGCACTCCCCGGCAGCTCCTGCTCGTAGCTGTCGATGAAGTACTGGGTCACCCGCTCGGTGAACGCCAGCAACAGGGCCGCCTTGTCGGGGAAGTAGTTGTACAGGACGGTCCTGGTGATCCCCGCCTCGCCGGCCACGTCCGTCATCGAGATCGCGTCGATACCGTGCACCCTGGACAGCCGGGAGACGGCCTGCAGGATCCGGTCCCGCGTCTGCGTTCGATGCTCGCCGATCGTGGCGGCGGAGATCCGAGGCATAGGCCCATCGTAGGCCGGGATCGTCAGAAGCCGACGCCCGCTCCCCTCATTCCCCCTCCCCTCCGCAGCCCACCACCACCGATGGGCACCGGACCAGCGAAGACGGTCTGTCGGCGGTCGTCGGTCGTCGGTCGTCGGTCGTCGGTCGTGGTGATGTGGTGAGGTGCCTGGGGTGGTGGGGTGGCCTGTCCTGATGATGTGGTGAGGTGACCGTCGGTGGTGGGTGGTCCGTCCTGATGACGCGGTGAGGGCTCTCATTGGTGGTTGGTGGCTTGTTCTGATGATGTGGTGAGGGGCCTGGTCGGTGGTGGGTGGCTTGTCGTGTTGACGTGGTGAGGGCTCTCGTTGGGGGTGGGGTGGCCTGTCCTGATGATGTGGTGAGGTGACCGTCGGTGGCTGGTGGCCCGTCCTGATGACGAGGGGAGCCGTCGGTGGTGGGTGGTCCGCCTGTTGATGTGGTGAGGGTCTCGGCTTGTCCTGTTGATGTGGTGAGGGGTCTCGTCGGCGGTTGGTGGGCTGTCATGACGTGATACGGGCGCTCGCCGGTGGTTGGACGGCAGCCGCGAAGGCATAGCGGGGTTGCCTGTTGCGCGTTGCGCGTCGGCGATGCTGACGACGGGCAGACACCGGCTGCCGATGGTTGGGCGGTTCCAACGACGTGGAGAGACGGCCGTTGATGAAGGCCCAGTCCGCGACGGTGTGGTGAGCGCAATCGTCGGTGGCTGGGCGGTGGCCGTGAGGGCACGTCGGTCGTCAGATGGCAGCTGCGGACCGCCTGGCGTCACCGGTGGCTAGGTGGCGAGGCCTGACAAGGGGCGGCTGGTTGGATGGGGGAGGGGCGTGGAGGGCGCGTTGGTGGGTGACAGCTGTGACAGCGTGGTGAAGCCGGTCGTCGGCGTCAGGCGGTAGTCGTGACGGGCGGATGCCGCTGGTGAGGCTGGGCGTCGGGCGTCAGCCGGCAGTCCTGACGGGCGGATGCTGGCGGTGAGGCGGTAGTCGTGACGCGGGCTCTGGCGGGGTTAGGCGGCTGTCCTGACGGCCGGATGCTGATGGTGAGGTTGGGCGTCGGGCGTCAGCCGGCAGTCCTGACGGGCCGATGCTGGCGGTGAGGCGGTAGTCGTGACGGGGGGCTCTGGCGGGTTAGGCGGCTGTCGTGACGGGCGGATGCTGGTGGCGAGGCCGACCCATCGGGCGTCAGGCAGTAGTCCTGACGGGCGGATGCTGGTGGTGAGGCGGTAGTCGTGACGGGGGCCCTGGCGGGTTAGGCGGCTGTCTTGACGACGTGGAGGAGTTCGGCCAGCACCTCGGTGTTGAGCTGGTACGCCAGCTTCACCTCGCGGATCATGCGTTGACGCTCCCGATCGTCCAGTTCGAGCTCGTCCAGCCGCGCGCGGTACTCGTTCTTGAACCTCGGCAGGCTGCCCAGACCGTCGAAGATGTAGAAGTCGACGCCCCCGTCAGTGCCGTATCCGTAGATCTTCTGCAGCTCCATGCGGATGAACTGACCGCCGGAAAGATCGCCCAGGTAGCGCGTGTAATGGTGCGCGATGTAGCCACTTGGCCAATCGGCCACCTGGTGGATCCGCGCGACCAGCGTGCGGGTGGCTTTGGACGGCACGATCCGGCTTCGCCAGCTCGGGCCGTAGATCGTCGCGAGGTCCCGCTCCAGTGCCCGCTCTCGATACAGCTCAGGAAAGACGAAGCGGCCCGCCACCGGATGATCGGAAAGTTGGCGTGACACGCCGTCAAGTGCCATGTACGCGAAGTAGTGCTGAGCTACCATTTCGCCGTATTCCTGCTCGCTCAGGCGGCCGCCCATGAGCTCCGCGAGATAGCTCTCGCCTTCGGCGGACTCGTGGTCAGCCCAGGTGGCGTTCTTCAGGGTTTCGGAGAACGGGGTGCTCACGGCCTACCTCAACTCGCACGGGAAGTTTCATGACAAAGTGTCACAAACATCGGCATCCGGCGTCAAGTTGATGACGACACCGTGTCATCAAAATCCGGCTCTTCTCTCTCGTACCCAGGAAACACCACGTCAAGGGGTCACCTCGCCTTCGTGCCCGAGAGCGATGAGCGCCAGGTTGCGGAGCGATGGGGTTCCGGGGGTGAAGTAGTCGCTGTGCCCGCCCGCGCCCACCGCGAAGACACGAGCCCCGAACGAAGGGCTCATAGGGTCGGCGCCGAAGCCCATGGGGCCGAGCTTGACCTTCGGCACGAACCTGACCCAGTCGCTCTCCCCGAGCCCTGCCCAGATCCGCAGCGGCACCACCCGTGCACCTCTCGCGCCGCTCTGAGAACCCTCCTCGCTTGCCTTGCGCCGGCTGACCAGCAAGTCCGCCGTGCCACATACGCCCGGCGAACCTGTCGCGCCCTGATCGTCCTGCGCGCCGGTCGTGCCGTGGGTGTCCTGCGGGCAGGTTGCACCTTGAGTGTCGTGTCCGCCTTTCATGCCGAGCGTGGTGTTTGCGGTGGGGGCGCTGATGGCGGCTCGGGCGGGCTCTGCGTTGCGGGTCGGCTGGGCCAGGGTGGCGGCAGAGGGTGCGTCGAGGCCGGGGCTGCCGAAGACGGCGAGGTCGGTCACGGGTAAGCCGGGGACGGCTTTGGCGCACAGGACCGAGCCGTAGCTGTGGCACAGCAGTGCGATCGGGGAGGGGGTGCGTGCGTGGAGCTCCGAGATGGTGCGGCGCAGTGCGCGGGCGCCTTTGAGCGCCGCGTCGCTGGTGATCACACTTAGGCTCAGCGTGGGTGGGGAGTCGTAGCCCAGCCATGCCACCACCGCCAGCCGCTCGCGGGGGGCGAGCCGTGCGGCCTCCGCCAGCAGGGCTCTCGCCGCGCCTCCGGGGCGCTTCGTGCCGTCGTCGAACGTGGCCACCGTCGTGTCGGCGCCGGGCACGATGACCGCTACCCGGTCGGCGGTGGCCAGGTCGCCGTAGATCCGCACCAGCCGCCCGCTCGGCTGCCCCGGCCACACCACGAGCGCGCCCACCGTCACGAGCCCCGCGAGGAGAAGGTTTCTGAGCATGCGGGGAACGTTACGGAGAGTGGCCTGCTGTCCGCGTCACCGCAGGGTTTGACCTTTTCCGTAGTACTGGAGGGGGAGGCGGGGTTACGTCGCGTGCTCGGTGTGGTGCGTGCCGGGCGGCCTGATGACTGTCGAGCGACTTGAGACTTGAATGGGGCTCTGCCTCGGCGTGCCCCGTCAGGGGGCTTTCAACGGCGTGTGGGTGGAGGCGCGCGTCCCGGCGGCGCTTCGGATCAGGTTTGGAGGGTCCCAGCAGAGCACGATGCGTGACCGTCCGCTCGACCGTGGCTCGGGAGGAGGGCTGCCTGCAACCCGTCCCGGGTGGGCGCGGTCGCGCGCTCCGCGGCCTTCTCCGGTCATGCCAAAAGGAGCCAGCCATCCGCAACGCCGCCGACTTCTCCAAGGGCGGGGCTGGGTCTTCGGTTCGACGCTGTGTGTGGTGCCGGTTGTGTGAGTGGAGGTGGGAGACGTTGCCGGTTCAGGGCTGCGGCGTGGCCGGGGCGGCGGGGTTCCTGGGCGTGTGTTGTGTGTGGTGGCGGTCTGTGCAAGTGGGGGGCGGGTGATGTTGCCGATTCAGGACTGCGCCTGGCGGTGGTGGCGGGTCGCGGAGGTCCGCATCGGCCGCCCCCGGTCAGCGGGTGTAGCGGTGCTTGGCGCCCGGAGGGAAGTACTCCGGG
The DNA here is from genome assembly GCF_014204795.1 of Nonomuraea jabiensis. Lineage (GTDB taxonomy): Bacteria > Actinomycetota > Actinomycetes > Streptosporangiales > Streptosporangiaceae > Nonomuraea > Nonomuraea jabiensis. Next base: position 7,404,520 of record NZ_JACHMB010000001.1, read on the forward strand.
TCGCCGGACTCCCGTAGCCGGATGAACGGCACCTGCTGCGGGACAGGCACATAGTGGGCGAACTCGCTGTTCAGCCGCCGCAGCTGGGCCAGGATGGACCCGCCCACGGCCTGGGCGATCTCGTCGGTCGGTTTCTCGCCGGGCATCAGCTCCACCGTGATCGTCAGGTGCCGGTCCCGGTCGGCGTCCTCCACCACCTCCATCACGAACTTCCCGGTGACCGAGCCGCTGACCTCCGGCTGCTCCAGGCCGACCGCGATGTTCTCCGGGTAGACGTTCGCGCCGTAGTAGGACACGGTGAAGTGGCTGCGGCCGAAGACGTACACGAACGGCCGCTCCGGCCCCTCGGCCGCCGGCTCGAAGCCGTGCCGCCGGACGAAGCCCAGCATGTCCTCGTACGGCACCACGCCGCCCTCGTCGGCGATGTGGTAGCGGATGAGCGGGATGCCGTTGTCGCCGGAGAAGAGCAGGGTGCCCTCGTGCTCCTCGAAGAAGCGGACCTTCGGGTCGTACTGGATGAGCGTCGGAAGCCTGGACTCGCCGAACAGTTCCCTGGCCGTGTCCGGGCGCGTGGACAGGAAGCGCCGGATCTCGACGGACAGCGGGGTCTCGTTGCCCAGGACGCCCGCGTCGGCGGTGCCGTACAGGGAAGCGATGCCCCGGACGGGATCCGCGATCCCCGCCCGCTGCGCGACCAGCGTGCGCCACTCCTCGCTGAACACCTCGCCGGCCGTGACGAGCTTGATGTCCCAGTCGGCCCAGGGGAGGTCCTCGGTGTCGATGACGTTCTTGAGGAACGGCGGGTAGCCCAGGAGTACGACCTGGTCGAAGTGGGGCGCCAGCTCGGGGATGACCCGCAGGATCTCCCTCCGGTCGGTGCCGGGGGCGACCACGGTGATCGGGTAACCGCGTTCGGCCAGGTGGCGACAGCAGTTGACGGTGAACAGGCCGCCGACCCAGGTGCCCAGGGCGAAGCAGACGACGGCGAGGGTACGGCGCTCGCGGGCGCCGAAGGAGTCCCTGAAGACCTCCTCGAAACGGGCGGCGATCACCCGCTCGTCCGCCGCCGAGCGCGGCCAGAAGGACGGGACGCCGGTCGAGCCGGAGGACACGGCGATGATGTCGCCGATGGTGCCGTTCCTGCACAGGTCGGGGAGGGGGTGGCGGTGGGTGTAGTTCTCCTTGGACGTCATCGGCAGCCCGACGAAATCCTGAAATGTCGTGACCTGCTCGGGGTTGATGTGGTTCTCCGCCAGAAAGGCTCTGTAGGCGGGAACGGTCGCCGCCACCTGATGGAAGAGCTCAACCGGGTCCATCAGCCGACTGTACGGCGGCGGCCCCCGAAGGGGAACGGGGCGCCAGACTGGTACGGGTTACTCGCCGGGGCGGACCAGGCCGGTCTCGTACGCGAAGACGATCGCCTGGGCGCGGTCGCGCAGGCCGAGCTTCATCAGCACCCGCCCGACATGCGTCTTGACCGTCTGCTCCGCCACGAACAGCTTCTCCGCGATCTCCTGGTTGGACAGCGCCTGCGCGACCAGCGTCAGCACCTCCGTCTCGCGCTCGGTCAGCTCGGCCGGCCGCGTGCCCGGCACCGGTCGCCGCGCGCCCAGCTTGGCGAACTCGTGGATGAGCCGCTTGGTGATCGCCGGAGCGATGAGCGCCTCCCCGGCCGCGACCACCCGCACCGCCTCCACGAGCTGGGCGGCGGAGGCGTCCTTGAGCAGGAACCCGCTGGCCCCGGCCCGTAACGCCTCGTAGACGTAGTCGTCGAGGTCGAACGTCGTCAGGATGAGCACCTTCGGCGCCCCGCCCCGGGACATGAGCTCCCTGGTCGCCTCCAGGCCGTTCATGACCGGCATGCGCACGTCCATGAGCACCACGTCGGGGCGCAGCGCCGAGGCGCGCTCCACGGCCTCCCGCCCGTTGGCCGCCTCGCCCACGACTTCGATGTCCGGCTGCCCGCTCAGGAACACGGTGAACCCCGTGCGCACCATCCCCTGGTCATCCGCGATCAGAACCCGGATCAAGCCCTCTCCCTCTCCGCGGCCATCCGGCGCCGTCCCTTGTGACGAATCGTCAGGAGTGCTCATGGGCCTCCTCGCCGGCGTCGGTGACGGGCAGCGTGGCGCGTACCTCGAAGCCTCCGCCCGCCACGGGACCGGCGTCGAGCGTACCGCCGAGCAGCGTCGCCCGTTCGCGCATGCCCACCACCCCCTGACCGGCGCCCGGCCCCGCGCCGGGCGCGGCGCTCGGGCCGTTGGCGACGCGCAGCCGCAGCTCACCCCGGCGGTGCGCGACGTCCAGCGTCACCGTCGAGCCGGGCGCGTGCCGCATCGCGTTGCTGAGCGACTCCTGCACGATCCGGTACGCCGACAGCCCCACGGCCGGAGGCAGCCGGTCGAGCGGGCCGGCGCGCTCGACGAGCACGGCCAGCCCGGCGGCCCGGGCGTTGGAGACCAGCTCGTCGAGCCGGTCGAGCCCGGGCTGAGGGGCCGTGTCGACGCGTCCGTCCTGATCGCGCAGCACGCCGAGGACCTGGCGCAGCTCGGCGATCGCCTCCAGCGACAGCCCCCGGATCTCCGCCAGCCCTGCCTCCAGCTGCGCCGGATCACCCCTGGCCTTGAGCGGTACGGCCTCCGCCTGGATCGCGATCACCGACATGTGGTGCGCGACCACGTCGTGCAGCTCCCTGGCGATGCGGGCCCGCTCCGCCAGCACCGCCTGCGCGCTCTCGGCCTGCCGGGTGCGCCGCTCCTCCGTCTTCAGCTTCGCCGTGGCGGAACGGCGGACCCGGACGTTGTAGCCGAACAGCACCGCCACCGACACCACGACCATGGTGACCGGCATCGAGTCGGGGTCGATGATCCACGTGGCCAGGAACATGACGACCCAGACGGCCACCGTGATCCGCCGGTCGCAGCGCACGGCCACGGAGTAGAGGACCAGCAGATGGGAGATGATCAGCCATGTCGTGTACGGCATCCCGCCGTCGGAGAACCCGACCGTCCTGGTGACCCCGACGGCCACGGGCATCAGCGCGATCGACACCCGCCAGGCCGCCAGCGGCCACCGGTCGCGCAGGGCGATGGGCAGGGCGACCGCCACGGCGGTGAGGTAGACGAAGCCGTCCCAGATCGGCCCTCGTCCATCCGGCGCGGGCGGTGGGGCGGAGATCCACGACCGCACCGTGCTCTGCGTCTGCAGGTAGAGCAGCAGCGCCAGTATCAGCTCCGCCACCTGGACGAGGCTGATCGTGGTGATCGGGACGAGCGGTCTGAGCCACTGCGGCACCCCGAACGCCAGCCGCCGCGCCTTGGGCGGCGGATCGGCGTCACCCTGGAAGAAGGCGAGCCCGAACGCTCCCAGAACGGCCCACCCGACCCGTCCCGCCGACGTCCCGTGCCGCCCCGAGAACTCCGGTCCCGCCGACGTCCCGTGCCGCCCCGAGAACTCCGGTCCCGCCGACGTCCCGAGCGGCCCCAAGAACGCCCGTTCGCCGTCGCTCAGCTCGGCGTCGCTCACCTCCCCGCCGGTCCCTTGGCCGTCGTTCCGTTGGCTGTCGCTCCATTCGCCGTCTGTGCTGGACGGTGACCAGCCGACCCGCTCGTCCGCACGCTCCCCGCCACCACCCCGCCGGGCTGCCGCCTCATCGTCGTGCGGCTCGGCCACCGCCTCCTCGCCGCCCTCGCCTGGCGCCCCTGCCCACTCCCCGGCGCCCGCGCGACGGCGGCGGTTGAGGAGGAAGCGGCGGCGGGGGACGGAGATCACCTGGTCAAGGGTACGGGCGCGGGCCCCGCCAGGCGTCACACCAGGGTTTGATCCCGCACGTCCCTCTCAGGTATCGCTTACACAATTACGATCGCCGTGAGCGAACATCGGCAAGAGAGGGAACAACGAAGGGCTCCAATGAATTGAGTCGGTATAACTCAACCCTTTGGAGTTCGCATGAGTGAGAGCCTGATCCTTCCGGTCCTGCCGCTGGACGACGAGGTCGTCCTGCCGGGCATGGTGGTTCCGCTGGACCTGTCCGACTCCGAGGTGCGGGCCGCCATCGACGCTGCCCGTGCATCCGGTGGCAACAAGCCGCGGGTCCTCCTCGTTCCCCGGATCGACGGCCGTTACGGCGCCATCGGCGTGCAGGCCGTTGTGGAGCAGGTCGGGAGGCTGCCGGGCGGCGAGCCCGCCGCCGTGGTACGGGGCGTCAACCGCGTCCGCGTGGGCACCGGCACGACGGGCCCGGGTGCCGCGCTGTGGGTCGAGGCCGACACGATCGACACCGTCGCCGCCGGCGAGCGCGCTCAAGAGCTGGCCAAGGAGTACAAGGCGCTGGCCACCACGATCCTCCAGAAGCGCGGCGCCTGGCAGGTGGTCGACCAGGTCAACCAGATCGACGATCCCTCGGTGCTGGCCGACAGCTCCGGCTACACCCCCTGGCTGACCACGGCGCAGAAGGTCGAGCTGCTCGAAGCCGCCGACCCCGCCGAACGGCTGGCCAAGCTGGTCGAATGGTCCCGCGAGCACCTCGCCGAGCTCGACGTCGCCGAGACGATCCGCAAGGACGTCCAGGAGGGCATGGAGAAGCAGCAGCGCGAGTTCCTGCTGCGCCAGCAGCTTGCCGCCGTGCGCAAGGAGCTCAAGGAGCTCAACGGCGACACCGGGACCGAGGAAGAGGACTACCGCGCCCGCGTCGAGGCCGCCGACCTGCCGGAGAAGGTGCGCGAGGCCGCGCTCAAGGAGGTTGACAAGCTGGAGCGGACCTCCGACCAGTCCCCTGAGACCGGCTGGATCCGCACCTGGCTCGACACGGTGCTCGACATCCCCTGGAACGACCGTACCGAGGACAACTACGACATCACCGGCGCGCGGGCCGTGCTCGACGCCGACCACACGGGCCTGTCCGACGTGAAGGACCGCATCATCGAGCACCTGGCCGTGCGCAAGCGCCGCCAGGACAAGGGCCTCGGCGTGGTGGGCGGCCGCCGCAGCGGCGCCGTGCTCGCCCTCGCCGGCCCTCCCGGAGTCGGCAAGACGTCTCTGGGCGAGTCCGTGGCCCGCGCGATGGGCCGCAAGTTCGTACGCGTCGCGCTCGGCGGCGTGCGCGACGAGGCCGAGATCCGCGGCCACCGGCGCACCTACGTCGGCGCGCTGCCCGGCCGCATCGTCCGCGCCATCCGCGAGGCCGGCTCGATGAACCCGGTCGTCCTGCTCGACGAGGTCGACAAGGTCGGCGCCGACTACCGCGGCGACCCGACGGCGGCCCTGCTGGAGGTGCTCGACCCGGCCCAGAACCACACCTTCCGCGACCACTACCTCGAGGTCGAGCTGGACCTGTCCGACGTGCTGTTCCTGGCCACGGCCAACGTGCTCGAGGCCATCCCCGGGCCGCTGCTCGACCGGATGGAGATCGTCACGCTCGACGGCTACACCGAGGACGAGAAGGTCGCGATCGCCCGCGACCACCTGCTGCCCCGGCAGCTGGAGCTGGCCGGGCTGAGCGCCGAGGAGGTCAAGGTCGAGGACGACGCGCTGCGCAAGCTGGCCGGCGAGTACACCCGCGAGGCGGGCGTCCGGTCGCTGGAGCGCTCGGTCGCCAGGATCCTGCGCAAGGTGGCGGCCAAGGACGAGCTGCCCGTCACGGTCGGCGAGGGCGACCTCGTGGGCTACCTCGGACGGCCGCGGTTCGTGCCGGAGTCGTCGCTGCCCGAGTCCACCCAGCGCACCTCGGTGCCGGGCGTGGCCACGGGCCTGGCGGTCACCGGAGCGGGCGGCGACGTCCTGTACGTCGAGGCGTCCATGGCCGACCCGGAGACCGGCGAGACCGGCCTCACGCTGACCGGCCAGCTGGGCGACGTGATGAAGGAGTCGGCCAGGATCGCGCTGTCCTACCTCCGCTCGCACGGGGCGGAGCTGGAGCTGCCGGTCACAGCGCTGAAGGACCGCTCGGTCCACGTCCACTTCCCGGCGGGCGCCGTGCCCAAGGACGGCCCCTCGGCCGGTGTGACGCTGACGACCGCGCTGGCCTCCCTCCTGTCGGGCCGGCTCGTACGCAGTGACGTGGCCATGACCGGCGAGATCTCCCTGACCGGGCGGGTCCTGCCGATCGGCGGCGTCAAGCAGAAGCTCCTGGCCGCCCACCGGGCGGGCATCACGACCGTCCTCATCCCGGCCCGCAACGAGCCGGACCTGGACGACGTGCCCGAGGAGGTCCGCAAGGAGCTGACCATCCACACGGTGAGCGACGTGCGCGAGGTCCTCGACATCGCGCTGACCCCGGCGCAGGTGGCCGCCACGGCCGCCGCCTAATCAGGGCATAAGTGGGCGAATCATTCAGTCATTTGACTGGATGATTCGCCCATGCTGTCATGGGGGCATGTTGTACGAGACCCCGGCGCTGGAGCCCGTGGACAAGGCGGTCCTCGAGGAGATCGAGGAGATGCGGCGCGACCTGAAGTACCGGCTCGCCGAGACGCATCGGTGGGACGGGCAGCTGCGCAGACAGTTGCAGGCGCGGGCGATCCAGGGCTCTAACTCTATCGAGGGCTACCAGGCCAGCGTCGAGGACATCCAGTCGATCATGGCGGGAGAGGAGCCGCTGGAAACGTCCGCGCCGGTGGCGCGGGAGATCGCGGGATACCAGCAGGCGTTGACCTTCATCCAGCTGCTGTCTCGCGCATCGGTATTCCGATTCGACGTGGGGCTGCTCAACTCGCTCAATTTCATGATGATCGGCCATCATCGCGACAAGACCCCCGGTGTGGTGCGGCCGGGCGGCATCTATGTGCGCAATTCCGCGACCGGAGAGGTCGTCTACGAGGGGCCGGACGCCGAGCAGGTGCCCGGCCTGATGGACCAGCTTGTCGAGTGGCTGAACGGCGGGGATCCCGACGCGCCGAGCTATGTGCGCGGCGCGATGGCGCATTTCAACCTCGTCTCGATCCATCCCTGGCGTGACGGTAACGGCAGGATGTCGCGCGCTCTGCAGACGTTGGTCCTCGGCAGGGATCAGATTCTCACCCCCGAGTTCTCCTCCATTGAGGAGTGGCTCGGCTTGGGCGAGAACACGATCGACTACTACCGCGCGCTTCGCGAGACTCAGCAAGGCGCATGGCGGCCGCATGGAGAGATGCTCGGGTGGGTGCGGTTCTGTTTGAAGGCGCATCACATGCAGGCCCAGCGGGTCCGCCAGCGCCTCGCCGAAGCCGGCGAGATCTGGATGCTCCTGGAGGAACAGGTCGACGCCGACGGGCTCAACAGCCGTACCGTCTCCGCGCTCTACGAGGTCTTCGTGAACAGGCGGCTGCGCAGGAGCCGCTACCAGGCCGACGAGGGCCTCAGCCAGGGGCAGGCCGCGCGTGACCTGCGCGATCTGGCCGCCAAGGGCTGGCTCCGGCCGTACGGCGAGACCAAGGGCCGCTTCTACGCCCCGGGGCCGCGCATGGAGCGGATCAAGGCCGACTTCGCCGAACGCGTCACCCCGCTACGCGACCCGTACCGCTAGCGGAGCTGTTCGAGCAGGTCGGCGGCCACCGCCAGGATGCGGCACTCCGCCGGGGTGAGCTGGGCGGCCATGGCCTCGGCCAGCCACAGATCCGCGGTGCCGACCTGCCTGGTGAGCGCCGCCGTGCCGTCCTGCGTGAGGACGATGTGGTGCCTGCGGCGGTCGCTCTCGCCGCGCGAGCGGCGGATCAGGCCCTGCTCCTCCAGCGAGGCGAGCGCGCGGGTCACGGACTGGGGCTGGAGGTGCTCGGCGGCGGCGAGCTCTCCCGCCGTCATCGCGCCGCGCCGGTGCAGGTGGCCGAGCAGGGAGAGGGCCAGGCGGCCGAGGCCGTGCGCGGGGCGCTCGTCGCGCAGCCGCCGCGCCAGGCCGATCGTCGCCCGGCGGAGTGCCACGGCTGTGGCCCGCAGGTCCTCGTCGTCCATGATTATTACGATAGCACTTACTAATTCGACCGCATCAAGCGACGAGAGCGCGTTCGCTTACTACGTAATGCGTAGGAAATTGGGATAGGCTGCGGCGCGTGCGGATCGAGCTGCGACACATGGCGGCCGCCGGGCTGGGGCTCGGCGGGCCGGTCGCGTGGGGGGTCGCCGCGGGGCGGCCCGCGGTCGGCGCCCTGGCCGCCATCGGAGCCCTGGCCGTGAGCGGCCTCTTCGCCGGCGAGGTCCGGCCGGGCCTTCGCCGCCTCCTGATCCATGGGGCCGCCGCGGTGGCGGGCACCGCCGTGGCCGGGCTCGCCGGGGTCCTGGCCGCGGGGCGCGGGTGGCTCACCGCTGTCACCGTCGTGCTGATCGCGGGCCTGCTCGCGGTGGCCGGCGGCATCAGCCGCCCGATGGCCGAGCACAGCACTCGCTTCATCGTCTTCATGGTCATCAGCACCGGCCTGGCGAAGGGCGTCGAGCCGGTCGCCGCCGCCGTGCTGTTCGCCGGAGGCGCGGCGTGGGGCCTGCTGGTCACCGCGCTCTGCCTCCACGCGCGGAAGGGGCCCGCCGAGCCGGGGGAACTGCCCCGGCCGGCTCCTCCGGCGAGAGCACTGCTGCGGCGCTGGTGGAGGACGCTGGGGAACGCGTCCGGGTGGCAGTACCCCATCCGCCTGACCGCCTGCCTGGCCACCGCCGAGGCCGTCGGGCTCCTGTGGCCGCAGCCGACCGCGTCGTGGATCGCCGTCACCGTGGTGATCGTCGTCCGGCGCCGCCTGGACGGCGCGGCCAGGCGGTCGGCCGAGCGGGCCGCCGGCACCGCCGCCGGAGTGGTCGCCGGATCCGCCGTGCTGGTGTGGGCGCCGCCGTCGTGGCTGTTCGTGCTGCTCGTCGCCGCGCTGGCCGCGGCCAGGCCGGCGCTCAAGGAGCGCGACTACACCCTGTACGCGACCGTCATGACCCCGCTCGTCCTGCTGCTGATGGAGGGCGGCGCACGTGTGCCACCCCCCACGATCGGGTACCGGCTGGCGGACACGGCCATCGGCTGCGTACTGGCCCTGGGGATCGGTTATCTGCCTTGGGTGGTACGCCGGGAAAGGAGCGTTCGTGCCGTCATGGGCTGAACATGCGATCTGGTGGCACGTCTACCCGCTCGGCTTCACCGGAGCGCCCGCCACGGCAGACCCCGCCGACGGCGTGCGGCACCGCCTGCGCCATCTCGAGTCGTGGCTGGACTACGCGGTCGAGCTGGGCTGTTCGGGCCTCCAGCTCGGCCCGGTCTTCGCCGCCGAGACTCACGGGTACGACACCGTCGACCACCTCAGGATCGATCCGCGCCTCGGCGACGACCGCGACTTCGACGCCCTCGTCGCCAAGGCGCGCGACCGCGGGCTGCGCATCGTCCTCGACGGCGTGTTCAACCACGTGGGCCGCTCCTTCGCGGCCGGCGAACGCTGGTTCAGGCGCGGCCCCGGCGGCCACGAGGTCTTCGAGGGCCACCACGGGCTCGTCACGCTCGACCACGCCGAACCCGCCGTGCAGCAGTACGTCACCGGCGTGCTCGACCACTGGCTCCGCCGCGGCGCCTCGGGCTGGCGGCTCGACGCCGCGTACGCCGTGCCGGCGTGGTTCTGGCGCAAGGTCCTGCCGGAGGTACGCCGACGGCATCCCGAGGCGTGGTTCGGCGGCGAGGTGATCCACGGCGATTACGCCGGCTACGTCACGGAGTCGGGGCTCGACTCGGTCACCCAGTACGAGCTGTGGAAGGCCATCTGGAGCTCGCTCAACGACCGCAACCTCTTCGAGCTCGCCTGGGCCCTCGACCGCCACGACCAGCTGCTCGACACGTTCGTGCCGCTCACGTTCGTCGGGAACCACGACGTCACCAGGCTCGCCACCCGGCTCGACGACCCCCGCCACCTCGGACACGCGCTGGCCGTGCTGTTCACCGTCGCGGGCCTGCCCAGCGTCTACTACGGCGACGAGCAGGCGTTCCAGGGGCTGAAGGAGGAACGGGCGGGCGGCGACGACGCGATCAGGCCGGCGTTCCCCGCCGAGCCGGGCGGCCTGGCGCCGTACGGGACCGAGGTGTACCGGCTCCACCAGCGGCTCATCGGCTTCCGCAGACGCCACCCGTGGCTGCACCGGGCCCGGACCACCGCCGAACAGCTCACCAACACCACCGTCGCGCTCCGCGGCCGCGGGGGACCCGGCGAGGAGGTCCTCACGCTGCTGAACCTCGGCGACCAGCCGCACCGCTTTCTCATCGGCGACGCGCGGCCCGCCTTCCCGGACGACCGGGGGGACCCGGCCCTGGTCCCCGCCCACGGCTGGCGCATCGTGACCCAGATCACTAACGAAGTAGGGAATAAGGGGAGTCAAGGGATCCGTTGAAACCGGCGTGAACGAGGCATACGCGTACGACACGAGCGCCCACCGGGACGGCTCGTGTTGTCGTATGGGGCGAATGCCGAGCTGAAGCAGAGATCCGCCCGTTCCTCCGTGAAGGTCATGATGATCGCACCTTGTTTCGTGCTGCGCAGGCTGAGCCACCTGCCCTTCCACCCCGGCACCCGCTGACGCCGCCCCCTTTCTTCCTTCATGTGATGTACGTTTCCGCGGCCCGCCGACGGGCCGCTCTCAGTCGTGGGGATATTCCGTGATCCAGGCTTCAGGCCTGCGCAAGCAGTACGGGGACACCGTCGCGCTGGACGGCGTCGACCTGCACGTGCGCGAAGGCGAGATCTACGGCGTGCTCGGCCAGAGCGGCGCCGGCAAGAGCACGCTCCTGCGCTGCGTCAACCTGCTCGAACGCCCCACCGCGGGCACCGTCACCGTCGCGGGGCAGGACCTGACCGCGCTGCACAGCGCCGAGCTCAACCGCGCCCGCCAGCGCATCGGCATGATCCACCAGCACTTCGCGCTGCTGAACTCGCGCACGGTCGCGGGCAACGTCGCCTTCCCCCTGGAGATCATGGGCGTGCCCAGGGCCGAGCGCGACCGCCGCGTGGCCGAGCTGCTGGAGCTCGTCGGGCTCGCGGGCCGCGGCAAGGACCGCCCGAACCAGCTCTCCGGCGGCCAGAAGCAGCGGGTCGGCATCGCCAGGGCGCTCGCGGGCAACCCGTCCGTGCTGCTGTCGGACGAGGCCACCTCGGCGCTCGACCCGGCCACCACCCAGTCGATCCTCGCCCTGCTCAAGCGGCTCAACGCCGAGCTGGGCCTGACGATCCTGCTCATCACCCACGAGATGAACGTCGTCAAGAGCGTCTGCGACTCCGTCGCCATCATGGCGAACGGGCGCATCGAGGAGTCGGGCGCCATCGCGGACCTCATCCGTACCCCGGGAGCCCGCTTGACCAGGGAGATCTTCCCGCTGCCCGAGCCCGCCCCGGCCGGCTCGGTGACGCTGACGTTCACCGGCGACCCGCGGCAGCCGGTGGTGTCGGAGGTGGTCAGGAAGTTCTCCGTGGACCTGAGCATCCTGGGCGGCTCGATCGAGGACCTCGCCGGCGGCTCGGTGGGCCGGCTGCGGGTCGCCCTCGACGGCGCCGAAACCGCCGCGGCGCTGGCGTACCTGCGTGACGCGGGCCTGATCGTGGAGGTGGAAGGCGCATGAACTGGGACGAGATCCTGCCGCTGCTCGGGCCGGCGACGCTGGAGACGGCGCAGATGGTCGGCTGGTCGACGCTGTTCACGGCGCTGCTCGGGCTGCCGCTCGGCGTGGCGCTGGTGGTGTTCGACCGGAACGGGCTGCGGCCGGCGCCGGCGCTCAAGTCCGCCCTCGGGTTCGTGGTCAACATCGGGCGGTCGCTGCCGTTCATCGTGCTGATGATCGCGATCATCCCGTTCACCCGGCTCGTCGTCGGCACGACCATCGGGACGGCCGCGTTCGTGGTGCCGCTCACCGTCGGCGCGGTGCCGTTCTTCGCCCGCCTCGTCGAGACGGCGCTCAGGGAGGTCGGCCCGGACGTGGTGCAGGCCGCGCAGGCCATGGGCGCGAGCCGGGCCACCATCGTGCGCAAGGTCCTGCTGCCCGAGGCGCTGCCCGGGCTGGTCGCGGGCCTGACCGTGACCGTCGTCGCGCTCATCGGCTACAGCGCCATGGCCGGCACGCTCGGCGGCGGCGGGCTGGGCGACCTGGCGGTCCGGTACGGCTACCAACGGTTCGAGACGTTGCTGATGATCGTGACCGTCGTCCTGCTGCTCGTGATCGTGCAACTTCTCCAAAGCCTGGGCGACTGGGTCGCTCGGCGCCTATCTCACAAATAAGGAAAAATCATGAAATTTCGTTATATAGCGGGTGCTGTTGCGCTGGCCTTGTCGCTCGCCGCATGCGGATCGTCGCAGTCCGCGACGCAGGCCGCCGAGTCGGCCGACACCGTGCTGAAGGTGGGCGCCAGCCCGGTGCCGCACGCGGAGATCCTCAACTTCGTCAAGCAGAACCTGGCCCCGGCCGCCGGGCTCAAGCTCGAAGTCGTGGAGTTCACCGATTACGTGCAGCCGAACGTGCAGCTCGACGAGGGCCAGTTGAGCGCGAACTTCTTCCAGCACAAGCCTTACCTGGACGACTTCAACGCCTCCAAGGGCACCAAGCTGGCCTTCGTCACGCCGGTGCACCTGGAGCCGCTGGGCCTCTACTCCAAGAAGATCACCTCCGTGTCCGCGCTGGCCGCCGGCGCGACCGTGGCCGTGCCGAACGACGCCACCAACCTGGGCCGCGCGCTCAAGCTGCTCGCCGACAACGGCCTGGTCAAGCTCAAGGACGGCGTCGGCACCGCCGCCACCGAGCGCGACGTGGTGGACAACCCGAAGAAGCTGCAGTTCAAGCCGCTCGAAGCCGCTCAGCTCCCGCGCTCGCTGGAGGACGTGGACGCCGCCGTCATCAACGGCAACTACGCCATCGAGGCGGGGCTCAAGCCCGCTTCGCAGGCGCTGGTGCTGGAGAAGACCGAGGGCAACCCGTACGTGAACGGCCTCGTCGTCAAGGCCGGCCACGAGAAGGACGCCAACATCGTCACGCTCGGGAAGCTGCTGCAGGACCAGAAGGTCAAGGACTTTATCAAGCAGAAGTACGAGGGCTCTGTCATCCCCGCCGAGTAATGGTATGGTTACGCACAGGTGATGGGCGAGGCTGAAGGCACCGGGTAACCGGGAAACGGCTCCTGGCCTGCTATCGGCCATCACCCCATCGCGGACGGCACGCCGTCCGGGGCGTTTGTCAACCGCCCATACGCTACGGTCGTCCGGCAGCCAGTCGGCAGTCGCGAGAGTGAGCCCCCTCCTCCCAGGTGGGGGCAGTTGGCCAAGCAGAAGTACGGTGGCGACTCATGCCGCTGCGAAGTGACGAGGCTTCCGGATATCTCGACGACCGAATAGTGTTCGGCCATGTATCCGGGAGCCATCGCAGCAGTCACCCCAGACAAGCCCGCTGTGATCATGGCGGGCTCCGGACGGATCATCACCTACCGCGAGCTGGACGAGGAGTCCAACCGGCTGGCCCACCTGCTCCGTGCCGCCGGGCTGCGCCCCGGTGACCACATCGCCTTCATGCTCGCCAACCACCCCCTCTTCCTGGCCGTCGCCTGGGCCGCGCAGCGCTCGGGGCTGTACTACACGCCGATCAGCTCCCGCCTGCAGACCGACGAGCTGGCCTACATCATCGACAACTGCGGCGCCCGGGCGTTCATCTCCAGCGCCGACCTGGCCGCCGTCGCCACCTCGGTCACCGCCGCCACGCCCGGGGTCGAGACGCGGCTCATGCTGGACGGCACGGCCGAGGGCTTCGAGTCGTACGAGGAGGCGGTCGCCAAGCAGCCGGCCACCCCGATCGACGACGAGTGCATGGGCGTGGACATGCTCTACTCCTCGGGCACCACGGGACGGCCGAAGGGCGTCAAGATCCCGTCGGCGCACGGCCCGCTCACCGAGCCCGGCACCCTGCTCCAGCTCATCCAGGCGCTGTTCGCGCCGTCGGCGGACAGCGTCTACCTCTCGCCGGCCCCGCTCTACCACGCCGCCCCGCTGCGCTACAGCCTGACGTTCCAGCGGCTCGGGGCCACGGTGGTGGTGATGGAGCGCTTCGACCCCGAGCAGTTCCTGGCGCTGGTGGAGCGGTACGGGGTGACGCACGCGCAGCTCGTGCCCACGATGTTCATCAAGATGCTCAAACTGCCCGAAGAAACGCGGACAAAGTACGATCTTTCCTCGCTCGCGTACGCGATCCACGCCGCCGCCCCCTGCCCCGTCCCCGTCAAGGAGCAGATGATCGACTGGTGGGGCCCGATCATCCACGAGTACTACGCGGGCACCGAAGGCAACGGCTTCCTCTACGTCAACTCTCACGACTGGCTCCGGCACAAGGGCACGGTCGGCCGCTCCCTGCTCGGCGTCGTGCACATCTGCGACGAGGACGGCAACGACCTGCCCCCGGGCGAGCACGGCACGATCTACTTCGAGAAGGGCGGCCGGTTCGAGTATCACGACGACCCGGACAAGACCCGCTCCGCGCAGGACCCCCGGGGCAGGGGCTGGACCACGCTCGGCGACATCGGCCGCCTGGACGCCGACGGCTTCCTCTACCTCACCGACCGCCGCTCGTACATGATCATCTCCGGCGGGGTGAACATCTACCCGCAGGAGGCCGAGAACGTCCTGTCGGTGCATCCGAAGGTGGCCGACGTGGCGGTGTTCGGGGTGCCGGACGAGGAGATGGGGGAGCAGGTCAAGGCCGTGGTCGAGCCGGTCTCCATGGCCGAGGCCGGCCCGGGGCTGGAGGCGGAGCTGATCGCGTACTGCCGCGAGCGGCTGGCCCACTACAAGTGCCCGAAGTCGGTGGACTTCCGCGAGCAGCTGCCCCGCCACCCGACGGGCAAGCTCTACAAGCGCCTGCTCAGGGACGAGTACTGGCCGGCTTCCGGGTAAATTCTCCGCATTTTCTCCTGGCCGTCGCCGGTGGTCCCACCTTGGCCGATAAGGCTTCCGTTCACTCTTCTCATGAAGCTCTGATCAGCGGCTTAACCAGCTCTTACGCGTCTCTTGGCACCCTTGAGTCATCGGTACTCGAGGGAGATGACAGATGAACGCGAACGAGCCTCGCGAGCACGGGACCGGCGGGTGGAGCCAGTTCGGCAGCACCCCGCCGGCCGCCGGGGGCTTTCCCCGGCGGGACACGCAGATCATGGAGCAGCCGGCCCTGTTTTCCTCGCCACCGAAGAAGCGCGGCTTCGCCGCGGGCCGCAAGGCCGTCGCCGGGCTCGCCCTGGCGGCCACGGCCATCGGCGGCGGCGTCGTGGGGGCCGTCGTCGCCAACGCGTTCCAGCCGGCGCAGCTGGCCAGCAGCGCCACGCCGAGCCCCGTGTTCAAGTCGGCCTCCAACCAGCTCACCGTCGCGCAGGTGGCCGCCAAGGTGCAGCCGACCGTCGTGATGATCCAGGGTCAGACTGGTGAGGGCTCCGGTGTCGTGCTGTCGGAGGACGGGCTCATCCTCACCAACAACCACGTGGTCGTGGGCGCCGGCCAGGGCGGCGGGCAGATGACCGTCAAGTTCAACGACGGCAAGACCGCCAAGGCCAGCGTCGTCGGCACCGACCCGTCCACGGACCTGGCCGTCATCAGGGCGGAAGGCGTGTCGGGGCTGACCAAGGCCACGCTCGGCGACAGCGACATCGTCAAGGTCGGCGACCCCGTACTGGCCATCGGAAGCCCGCTCGGCCTCGACGGATCCGTCACCGCGGGCATCGTCAGCGCGCTCGACCGCACGCTCACCGTCGGCGGCGAGCAGCGCCAGCAGATCCCGCCCGGCTGGGGCTGGGGCCAGCAGCAGGACCAGGGGAGCGGGACCACCACGATCGGCGGCGCCATCCAGACCGACGCCTCGATCAACCCCGGCAACTCCGGCGGCGCGCTGGTGAACGCCGCGGGCGAGCTGATCGGCATCAACACCGCGATCGCCTCGGACGCCGCGGGCGGCGGCGTCGGCTTCGCCATCCCGGTCAACACCGCCAAGCAGGTCTCCGAGCAGCTCATCAGCAGCGGCAAGGTCAGCCACGCGTTCCTCGGCGTGAGCGTCACCGACGCGACCGGCGACGTGCCAGGAGCCCTCGTCAGGCAGGTCACCGACGGGAGCCCGGCGGCCAAGGCGGGACTGCGGCAGGGCGACCTGATCACCAAGATCGGTGACAAGGCGGTTGACGGGGGGGATACTGTAGTTGGGCAGGTCAGAGGTTTCAAACCGGGCCAACAGGTCAAGATCACATACATGAGGGACGGCAAGACGTCCGACGTCACCGTGACCCTCGAAGAGAAGAAGTAACAAAGGACCCCCTCCCGGACGGGTGTGCCGTTGAGATCGCTGCGGACTCGGCGGCACACCCCCCATTTCAGGAGAAGCGTCTGCCCTCGTCGCGGCGGTAGGCCCAGCCCGCGGCGAGGGCGAGGACGACCGTCCAGACGGCCAGCATGACGACGGCGACCACGTTCGGGGCGCGGTCCGCGGTCACCGCCCAGAGCAGCTCGGCCGCACCCCGGGCCGGCGTGTACGGGGAGACGGCCTCGATGAAGCCGGGCAGGACCTGAGGCGGCAGCAGCAGCCCGCCCAGCACGGCCAGCGGGAAGAACAGGATCTGCGACACCGCGATGGCCCCCTTCGAGCTCAGCAGGAAGCCGATGAGCAGGGCCAGCAGCATGAACGGGATCCCGCCGGCGACCAGCACGGCCAGCCCGAGCAGCAGCTTCACCGGCGTGATGGTGGCCTCCGTGAGGAGCGCCGCCACCAGCAGCACGGGGATCACCGAGACCAGCATGACGGCCACCGTCGTCAGGATCCGCCCGGCGAAGCGGGGGAACGGGCCCGCCGGGAGCGTGCGCAGGTAGGGGTTCCAGGGCTGCTCGCGGTCCTGGGAGACGGTGATGCTGAGCCCGAACAGCGCGCCCGACATGGCCCCGAAGAACATCAGCGACGCCGTCGCCATCGTGGCCTGCTGCGGATCCCGCCCCGCGAACGGCACCACGAACGCCAGCATCGACGCGGCCGGGAAGAACGCGCTCGCCAGGAGGCTGATGGGCACCCGCAGCTGCTCCAGCATGAGGTAGCGGGTGTGCGCGAGGACCAGGCTAGGCATGGGCCGGCTCCTTCGAGGTGATGGTGAGGAAGGCCTCCTCCAGGGTGGTCGGCCTGATCTCCAGGCCGGAGAACGGGGTGCCGCTGCGCACCAGCTCGACGACCAGCCGGTCGGGGTCGGTGGTCATGAGGTGGGTCCGGCCGTCCTCGTGCTCGGTGCCGATCACGCCGGGCAGCTCGGGCAGGTTCTCGGCGACGAGCGAGACGCGCCGCACGCCCACCATGTCGCGTACGGCCCGCACCGTGTCGTCGGCCAGCACGCGGCCGTGGCCCACCACCACGACCCGCTCGGCCAGGGCCTCGATCTCCTCCAGGTAGTGGCTGGTCAGCAGGACGGTGCCGCCGCCCTCATGGAAGGATCTGATGCCCTCCCACAGCGAGCGCCTGGCCTCGACGTCCAGGCCGGTCGTGGGCTCGTCCAGGAAGACCAGCCGCGGGTCGCCCGCGAAGGCCAGCGCCACGGCCAGCCGCCGCTTCTGCCCGCCGGACAGGCCGCCGACCTGCCGCTTGGCCAGGTCGTCGAGGCCGAAGCGGGCCAGCAGCTCCCCTTTATCCGCTTTTTTCGGGAAATGTGCGGAGACGAAGTCGACGATCTCGCCGACGCGTAACGACTCGGGCAGCCCGGTCTCCTGCGGGGTCACGCCGATGCCGCGGCGCATGGCCGGATCCTGCGGGGAGCCGCCGAACAGCTCCACCGTGCCGGAGGTGGGGCGGCGCAGCCCCACGAACAGGTTGATCAGGGTGGACTTGCCCGCGCCGTTCGGGCCGAGCAGTCCGACGAGCTCGCCCGCCCGGATGTCGAGCGAGACGCGGTCGAGCGCCAGCACGTCGCCGTAGCGGCGGGTGGCCTCGATCGCTCTGGCGAGGATGGTCATGGCATCACTCCAGGGTTGTCCCAGCGTTGTCCAGCAAGGCGCGGATCGCCTTGGTGTAGTCGTCGAAGGCCAGCCGCCCGCGCTTGGTGAGCGCCGCGAACGTGACCGGCGTGCGGCCCTTGTGCGTCTTGGTGATCTGGACGTATCCGGCGTCCTCCAGCTTGCTGAGGTGCACCGACAGGTTGCCCGCGGTCATGCCCAGCAGGTCCTTCAACGCGGGGAAGGCCATCTCGTTGCCCTCGCCGAGCACGTTCAGCGCGGCGACCACCCGGAGCCTGGCCTGCGCGTGGATCACCGGGTCGAGCTCCGGCGGGGCCTTGTCCGCGGTCACCGGTAGCGCCGCCTGAGCCACAGGCCCGCGACGATGAAGCCGCCTCCGAGCAGCACCGCGGTCAGGAGCGCGTGCCAGCCGGCGCCGAGCAGCACGCCCACGGCGTCGACGCCCGCGACCCACGCCCCGATGAAGAACATCGGCCAGTTGAGCCAGATCGCGCCCCCGGCCATGTGCATGACCGCGACGACCATGAGCGACGCGCCGCCCCAGACGAGGCCGCTCTCCTCGGGCGGCAGGAGGTCGCTCACCCTGCTGGCGATGACGACCACGAGCATCATCCCGGCGAACCACGCGTAGCCGTACATGGTGCCCCTGGCCGTGTCGTCGCCGCGGACGGCCTTGCTCATCCGTACGATCCCGAACGCGGCCACCGCCCCCGCCACGAGCTGCGCGCCCATCAGCACCGCCAGCGCCTGCATCTGGGAGATCGGCGCGTACGGGTGGCCTTCGAGGCCGTAGTGGAGGAAGAACGCGGTGAAGCCGAGCAGCCAGGCGACGCCCCAGGGGGCGTAGAGCAGGAGCGGATCGCCGTGCAGCCACCTCGCGGTGGCGGCCCGCTGCTCCTCGATGACGCGCAGCATCTCCTCAGGGCTCGCCACCTGGTCGTCGTCGCTCGTCATCGCAAACTCCTCGATCCTGCAAACTGGTTTGTACTTTAAACCAGATGGCCGCGCCAACTCAATGGCCGGCCGGTCAGGAGGCTCAGCGCCTGGTCAGGACCTCGGACTCCCACAGATCGCGGTAGTAGCCGGGCACCGAGACGAGCTCGTCATGCCGTCCGCGCTGGATGACCCGGCCCTCTTCGAGCACCACGACCTCGTCCACGCTCTCCAGCCCCTTGAGCCGGTGGGTCACGAGGAGCGTGGTGCGGTCGCGGGTGACGTCGAGCAGGTCGCCCATCAGCCGGTCGGCCGTCTCCTCGTCGAGCGCCTCGGCGGGCTCGTCGAGCAGCAGGACCGGCGGGTCGTACAGCAGGGCCCTGGCCAGGGCGAGGCGCTGCAGCTGCCCGCCGGACACGGTCCTGCCGTCCTCGCCCAGCTCGGCGTCCCACCCGGTCCGCTTGACCCAGCCGTCGAGCCTGGCCTCGCGTACGGCCCGCTCCAGCTCCTCCTCGCTGGCCTCCGGGCCCGCGAGGCGCAGGTTGTCCTTCAGGCTGGCGCGGAAGATGTACGGGTCCTGGGTGAGGCCGGTCATGAGCGTCCGCACGTCGTCGCCGTCGAGGTCGCGTACGTCAACGCCGTTGACGCGGATGCTGCCCGACTCCGGCTCGACCAGGCGCATCAGGGCGGCCAGCAGCGTGCTCTTCCCCGCCCCGCTGGGGCCCACGATCGCCACCCGCCTGCCCGGCGTGAGCGTCAGCGACACCCCGTCCAGGGCGGCCCGCGTGCTCGCGCCCGCGGATGTGCCCGTCGTCGCGGCGGGGTGGCGGACCACCAGGTCGTCGATCTCGACGGTCAGTGGGGCCTCGGGCCGGGGCGCGGGCCGGGCGGGCTCCGCGACGGCCGGAGTGGCGGAGCGGACCTCGCGCAGGCGGCGCAGCGCCGCCGTGATCCCGGCCAGCCGCTCGCCCGCCGCCGCCAGCGGCAGCACCGGCTCGAACGCCACCAGGGCGGTCAGCGCGAGCACGGCCGTCGCGACCGAGCCGGCGCCCGCGCCCTGCGCGAGCAGGACGACGGCCGCCACCGTCAGGCCCTGTACGAGGGTGCCCCCGGCCAGGGCGGCGGCGTGGACGCGGGCCTGGCGGCGTTCGAGCGCGGCCAGGGACTCGTCGGCGGCCAGCGCCTTGGCCAGCGCCTCCTCGTCGGCGCCGTAGGCGGCCAGGTCGGCGGAGCCGTGCACCAGGTCGGCCACCCGGCCCGCCAGCGCGGCCCGGGCCGGGGCGATCCTGGCCGACCAGCGGCGGGCCGCGGCGGCCGTACCGGCGGGCAGTGCCACCCCGGCCACCACCAGCCCGGCCACCAGGACGAGCGCCGTCACCGGCAGGATGGTCAGGCCGATGACGACGGCCGCCAGCCCCGCCAGTGCCGCCGCGGCGGCGGGGAGCAGGCAGCGTACGAGCAGGTCCTGTACGGCCTCGGTGTCGTCGACCATGCGGCTGAGCAGGTCGGCGCCGCCGTGCCGGGGCCGCTGGGGCGGGATGAGGGCCCGGTAGAGCTGCTCGCGGGTGCCCGCCTGGGCGCGGAGCGCGACGTCGTGGCCGGTGAGGCGTTCGGCGTAGCGGAAGACGCCCTTGCTCGTGGCGAACGCCCTGGTCGCCACGATGGCCACGCTCAGGGCGGCCAGGCCCGGCTGCTGCGCGGCCCTGGTGATCAGCCAGGCGGCGGCGGCGATGAGCCCGAGCCCCGCCAGGTCCGCCGCCGCGCCCGCCAGGACGGCCCAGAGGAGCCGCGTTCCCATGCGCCGGTTCATCGCCCGCTCCCTTCGCCCGACCGCACCGCGGGTTCGGGGTCGTGGTGCGCGCGGGTGGTGTCGGAGACGACCCGGCCCTCGTGCACGCGGATGACGCGGTCGGCCAGGTCGATCATGGCCGGGCGGTGCGCGACGATGACGGCCGTGCGCCCCCGGGCCAGGTCCGCGGTGGCCGCCACCACGGCGGCCTCGCTGCGCCCGTCCAGGCGGGCCGTGGGCTCGTCGAGCAGCAGCACCGAGGCCGCGGGCCGGCAGAAGGCCCGCGCCAGAGCGATCCGCTGCCGCTGGCCGGCGGACAGGTTGGCGCCGCGCTCGCCCACCACGGTGTCGAACCCCTGCGGCAACGCCTCCACGAAGTCGGCGTGCGCGGCGGCCGCGGCCCTGCGGACCTCCTCCAGGGAGGCCGCGGGAGCCCCGAGCCGGATGTTGCCGGCCACGGAGGTGGCGAACAGGTGGGGCCGCTGCGCCACGAACGCCAGCCGCGCCCGCCAGCTCCCCAGGTCGAGCTCGCGCAGGTCGGTGCCGTCGACGAGCACCCGGCCCTGCGACGGCTGGACGAACCCGAGGACGAGGTGGAGCAGGGTGCTCTTGCCGCCGCCGCTCTCGCCGACCAGCGCCACGCGCTCCCCCGGGCCGATCGTGAGCGAGACGTCCTCCAGGGCCGCGACGTCACGGCCGGGGTAGCGCACGGTCACGTTCTCCAGGCGGATCTCAGGCGCTGCCTGGCCGGCCGGGTGGACCGACCCGCGTACCGGCTCGGGCTCGCCGGCGTCGTCCAGCACGGCGAAGGCCGCGTCGGCCGCCGCCACCCCCTCCATCGAGGCATGGAAGCGCGTCCCCATCGCCCGCAGCGGCAGGTACGCCTCCGGCGCCAGCAGCAGCACCAGCAGCGCCGTCGTCAGATCCAGCGACCCCCCGAGCAGCCGCAGCCCGATCGGCACCGCCACCAGCGCCAGCGACAGCGACGCGCACAGCTCCAGCACCAGCGACGACAGGAACGCCACCCGCAACGTCCGCATCGTCGCGCTCCGGTGCGCGTCCGCGACCTGCTGGATGACGCCCGCCTGGTAGCGGGCCCGGCCGAAGGCCCGCAGGGTGGGCAGCCCGCGCACCGCGTCGAGGAAGTGGCCGCCGAGCCGCGACAGGGCCAGGAACTGGCGCTCGGTGACGGCCTTGGTGGTCATGCCCACCAGGGCGCCGAAGACGGGGATCAGGGGCAGCGTGATCAGCACGATGAGGGCGCTGGCCAGGTCGGCGGCGAACAGCCGTACCAGCACCGCGAGCGGCACCACCCCGGCCACCGCGATCGACGGCAGGTAGCCGGTCAGGTAGGCGTCGAGCCCGTCCAGGCCCCGCCCCGTGAGCGTGACCAGCTCGCCCGAGCGGTGCTGCGTGAGCCGCCCGGGGCCCAGGTCGCGCAGCCGGGCCAGCAGCCGGTGGCGCAGCGCCGACTTCACGCCGGTGGCGGTGCGCCCGGCGAAGACGCCCTGCGTCCAGGCCAGCAGCGCCCGCACGCCCACCACCGCGGCCAGCCCCGCCAGGGCGACGGCGGTGAACCTGCCGGACAGCACCCCGGCCAGCAACTCGGCCTGCACCAGCACGAGCAGCCCCGCCAGCACCGCCGCGACCATGGTCACGGCCAGGTGGCGGCGGACCGACCGCTCGGCCCGCATGAGCCGTAGGAGATCCTTGTGCACGAGCCCTCAGAAGCCCTCAGAAGAACGACGGAAGCTGGACGGCGTCCTTCCCTGGGCGGAAAGTGCGCCACACCCATACTTGCGCGCCCAGGACGATGGGCGCGAACGGCAGCACCATGACACTGAGCACATTCAACGTGGCCGCCGGCGCGCTGTTCGCCAGCAGGTACGGCATCGCGCCCACGAGCACGCCCACCGCCGGGACCGCCGCCACGGCCCCCGACACCGCCAGGGCCCGCCCCGACCTGGACGCCCCGAAGACCCCGGGCGCCCGCCACGCCAGGAACGTCCACCCGTGGAAGGCGAACAGCAGCGTCACCACCGCCCCCAGCATCACCCCCACCGGGTGCACCGCCGGGGCCGTGAACCCCGTGGCCGCCGCGTAGACCGCCATGCCCCACCCGAACGACAGCCCCAGAGACCCGAAGGCGATCATCGCGTCCCAGAACCCCCGCCACCTGAACCCGTCCAGCCTGCGCCGGAACCACAGCCCCGCGTCCCGCAGGATCCAGCTCAGCAGCATCGCCACCACCAGCGGGTACAGCTTGAACAGCACCTCGCCTTCCAGCAGCGGATAGACGCCGAACAGCGTCCCGGCCACCGCCACCAGCCACACCTCGTTGGCCAGCACGTACGGCGCCATCGCGGCCACCATGCGGTCGCGGCCCTCGCGGGTCCTGCCCAGCAGCGGCAACAGCAGGCCCACCCCCAGGTCGAACCCCTCAAGGGCGAAATATCCGGCCAGCAGCACGGCGAAGAGAACGAACCAGATCACTTCCATGTCGGCACCTCACTCAGTAGCTCAGGGCGGGGGAGCGGGTCTCACCGGCGGGTACGGCGCCCAGGGCCACGTCCCGCGGCCCGCGCCGGACGATCCTGGCGATGAGCACGTAGTCGACGACCGCCAGCAGCCCCAGGACGCCCGCGAACCCGGCGAGCGAGGCCGCGACCATGCCCGAGGTCAGCCCGGGGGACATGGCGTCGGCCACGGTGAGCTTCTCCCAGATCATCCACGGCTGCCGGCCGACCTCCCGGGCCAGCCAGCCCATGATCGCCAGGATGAACGGCAGCGGCGTCATCAGCATGAGCAGCGGATGCGTCCACCGCCACCGCGGCAGCACGCCGATCATCGGCAGCATCACGAACAGCACGACCAGCGCGAGCAGCTGCCCGAACTCGATCATCATCCCCAGCGCGACCGCCG
Source organism: Nonomuraea jabiensis (assembly GCF_014204795.1). Classification (GTDB taxonomy): domain Bacteria; phylum Actinomycetota; class Actinomycetes; order Streptosporangiales; family Streptosporangiaceae; genus Nonomuraea; species Nonomuraea jabiensis. Next base: position 7,428,077 of record NZ_JACHMB010000001.1, read on the forward strand.
CGCCCGTGTTGTCGCTGAACTTCCCGTCCTGGATCCCGGCGAACTGCGCGTACCCGAACCCGATCGTGACGAAGATCCCGAGCGCCGCCGCGACCACGCCGGTCCGCAGCGACCTGGTGAAGAACTCCACGTGCTCGGTACGGCGGCGCAGCTGGTACGCGCTCGCCCCCACCAGCACCATGGCCCCCGTGAACAGCCCGGCCCCGATGACGTGCGGGAAGGAGAAGATCAGGCTCTTGTTCGTGAGCAGGGCGCCGAAGTCGACCAGCTCCAGGCGGTCGCCGCGGGCGACGGAGCCGACCGGGTTCTGCAGGAACGAGTTGGCGAGCATGATGTAGAACGCGCTCGCGTACGCGGTCAGCGTCACGAGCCAGATGCAGGCCAGGTGCGCCCATCGGGGCAGCCGCCCCCAGCCGAAGATCCACAGGCCCAGGAACGTGGACTCCAGGAAGAAGGCCACCAGGGTCTCCATGGCCAGCGGCGCGCCGAACACGTCGCCGGCGTAGTGGGACAGGCCGCTCCAGGAGAGGCCGAACTGGAACTCCATCACCAGCCCGGTCACGATGCCCAGCGCGTAGTTGACGACGTAGATCTGGCCCCAGAAGCGGGTCATGGCCTCGTGGAGCGGTTTGCCCGACATCACCCAGCGGGTGTTCATGATCGCCACGAGTGGCGCCAGGCCCAGGGTGAGCACGACGAACAGGAAGTGGAGGCTTCCTGTCACGGCGAACTGCGTCCGGGCCAGTTCGAGTACATCCATCGCGAACTCCGTAGTTGTGTCTGCCTACATATAGAGAGCCTACATGTAGACTGCCTACATGAGCGCACACGTCCGTACTTCGGCGGATCTCACTCGGGTGGCGGGGCATGCCGGGTCGCCTGTGCGGTGTCTAGGATCGGAATCATGAATCCGGACGCGCTGCGCGGGCACATGGACGCGCTCCTGCTCTCCGTGCTGGAGCGGGAGCCGCTGCACGGCTACGCCATCATCGAGGCGCTGCTGGAGCGCAGCGGCGGCGCGCTGAACGTGCCGACGGGCACCGTCTACCCGGCCCTGCGCAGGCTGGAGCGCATCGGCTACCTGTCCAGCGAGTGGGCCACGGTGGGCGGGCGCAAGCGCCGTACCTACCGGCTGACGGATTCGGGCCGGAAGCAGCTCGAAGGGGAGCGCTCGGCGTGGCAGGAGTTCGCCACCGTGATCGGCAGCGTGCTCCGCGCGGACGCCGTGGAAACCGGGGAGGTCAGCGGCGCGCGAAGGGCGGCCGGCTGATGCGCAGGCAGCGCGTCGCGCCGTAGATCTGCAGCCCCCAGCAGGCGGACGTCACCGCGTTGGCCAGCACGGTGGGCAGGACGTCCACATGGCTGGCCCCGTTCGAGCCCAGGGTCAGCAGCATGCCCAGCGCCACGGTGACGGGCAGCATGCCCCAGACGACCACGCCCAGCGACCTGGTCACCAGCCACGGCCGGCGGATCCACCGGGCGCCCCGGCTCAGCGCGAACAGTGCGAGCCCGCCGTACAGCCCGACGCAGAGCTGCAGGACGTCGAGCAGGCGCGAGACGGGCCGGTACCACGCGGGCGCGAGCTGCCAGGCGCGGTAGTCGCCGGGATAGACGCGCCAGATCACCGACCACATCAGCGCGGTGATCGGCACGCTGATGAACAGCAGGAAGCCCAGCCGGCGCCCCGCCACGGCGGTCAGCTCGGACTGGTAGCCGGGGGCGACCTCCGCGACCTCCCCGAACTCCGCCACCGCGACCCGCTCCGCCTCCGCCCGTTCGAGCCCCTCGGCCTCCAGCGCGTCGGCGGTGTCGGTCAGGCTGTCGCGCGCCTCGACGACCAGATCGCGCTTCGCCCCCTGCGGGCCGGCCAGGGCGCGGTCGAGCTCCGCCACGTAGTCGTCGATACGCATGGACCCCAGTCTACGGAGGACGATCTCGGTCACCCATCGGGGAATTCCCCGATATTCCTCAGGGCTCGGGTTGATGTGTAGGAAAATTCCTACGTATAGTGTCCGACATGCCGATATCCCAGATCCTCACCATCACCGTGCCCGTCGCCGACCAGGAGCGGGCGCTGGCCTTCTACACCGGCGTCCTCGACTTCGAGGTGCGCACCGACAACCCGTTCCCGATGGGCCGCTGGCTCACCGTCGCCCCCAAGGAGTCCGGGACCGCGCTGCTGCTGGCCTCCTGGTTCCCCGGCATGGCCCCGATCGGCGGCCTGGTGGTGGCCGCGCCCGACCTCGACGCCCTGGCCGCGCGGCTGGGCGAGCACGGCGTCCCGTTCGAAGGGCCGAGCGACGAGCCGTGGGGGCGTCAGCTGCTGTTCCAGGACCCGTTCGGCAACGGGTTCGTGGTCAGCCAGGCATGACGGCCGACCACGTGTTCACCGCGCTGGCCAGCCCGGCCAGGCGGGAGCTGCTGCGCCTGCTGCTCGACGAGGGCGCCCAGCCCGCCGGCCGGCTAGCCGAGCGGTTCGACATGAGCAGGCCCAGCGTGTCGGAGCACCTCAAGGTGCTCAGGGACGCCGGGCTGGTGGCCGAGACCCGCAAGGGGCGGGAGCGGCACTACCGGCTGGAGGCGACGCCGCTCATGGAGATCCGCGACTGGCTCACCCCGTACGAACGGTTCTGGCGGGAGAAGCTGGCCGACCTCACGACCCTGCTGGACGAGATGGAGGACGACGACCATGCCCCGTGACACGGCGGCCGAGGACCTGCGCGCGATCAGGATCGACCAGTTCCTCGCGCATCCCCCGAGGAAGGTGTGGCGGGCGCTCACCGAGCCCGAGCTGGTCGCCCGCTGGCTCATGCCCAACGACTTCAAGCCGGAGGTGGGGCACCGGTTCACGTTCACCACGGAGCCCAAGCCGCAGGTGGGCTTCGACGGGATCGTCTACTGCGAGGTGCTGGAGCTGGAGCCGGAGAAGCTGCTCAAGATCAGCTGGAGCGACCGCAAGCGGGCCTACTGGACGGTCACCTGGCGGCTGGAGCCGGAGGGCAAGGGCACCAGGCTGTTCCTCGACCACGAGGGCTTCGACCCGGACGACGAGCTGCAGCAGCTCTCCCGGCGCATCATGGGCGGCGGCTGGCGCTCGCGCCACTTCCGCGCCATCGCCGCCGTCGTGGAGGAGCTGGACGCCTAAGGGTTCAGGGCGGGGCTCGGCGGCTCCGCCCGGCGTTCGGCGTGCGAGGTGGACGTCCACATGACGGCGGCCGTGGTGATCGCCAGCAGCAGCGCGAACCAGCCCGCCGCCCGTCCCATGCGCATGCCGTACCCGCACAGGAGCCAGGAGACCGACAGCCACCAGCGGTGACCGGCCTGGCGCCGCATCTCCATGGCCGCGAACGCGAAGTCGGCCGAGGTGGCGCGGTCGCTGGGCTGCAGCCCGGCGTAGAGGTCGGCCAGCCGGTCTGGGGTGGCGCCGGGGTCGTCCGGCGCCCCCCAGCCGCGCATGGTGTGCTCGTCGGCCAGCGCGCGCCGGCGGGAGAACCAGCGCAGCATCGGCCAGCGCAGGCTCACCCGCAGGCCGCGCGGCGTGAGCGCGAACGTGCAGTCCTTGACCCGCACCCCCGACGGATGGGCCAGGCCGGCGAACCTGCACGCCGACAGGTCCAGCCCGTACAGCGCCAGCTCCCGGGCGTCCACCTGCCGCAGCGAGGTCAGCACCGACCTGCCCCGGCCGGTCACGGTGGCGGGGCCGCGCAGCACCGCGCCCTCCAGGTCGGCCTGGGAGTCGGTCAGCCGCAGCGTCGTCGCGCCCGCCACCTCGACGCCGCGCAGGTCCACGCCGCACCGCGCCACGGTCACGTCCAGGAGCCCGTCGGCGCGCGCCCTGGCCGCCGACAGCCTGCCGGTGGCCGAGAGGTACGCGTCGGCGGCGAAGTGCGCGGCCTCGAACCCGGCGTTCCCGCTGACCTTGCGGAAGGACAGGGTACGGCCGAAGCGCGCCCCTCTGAAGGCGGCCCCGTCGCCCAGCCTGGCCCCGTCGAAGGTGGCGTACCCGTCGAACCTGGCCCGCTCGCACGACAGCCCGTGGCCGAAGACGGCCTGGCTGAACAGCGCGTCACGGGACATCACGGCCCGGTCGAGGGAGACGTGCCCGCGCACGGTGACGCCGTGGAAGGACAGCTCGCGGGTGAACCTGGCGCCGGCCAGCGACACGTTGCCCTCGAAGCGGGCGCCGAAGAACGAGGCCAGCCGCTCGAACCTGGCGCCGTCGAGCGACACGTCGCCCGTGAACGTCACGCCGGACAGCCGTACGTCGCCGGTGAACCTGACCCGGTCGAGCCGGGCCCTGCCGGGCCTGCCGCCGGTCGCTTCGAGCACGCGGGACAGCAGCTCGCCGCTGACGGTGGTGCCGCGCAGGTCGAGCAGGCGGCCGGGGGACATCTCGTCGAGGGCCTGGGGGAGTTCGTCGGGTGCGAGGTGTGCGAGGCAGAAGCCGGTCGTCCGGCTGGCGATTCCGGTGCAGGCAGCCGAATACGCGCAGGTGACCCAGTCCATGAAGAGGTGATACCCGCCGGGGGCGGCGTCAAGGTTCGATGTTTTAATGTTCTATCCACTTTTGTGTGGAAATATGCGCTTAAAATGGGGCCTAAAGTGTCGGGAATGCGCGCTTTATCCCGCGCATCCCTCGGGGACGCGACCCCGCTGCCCGGCCGGACGCTCCTCCGGTCACGACCCGCCGATCATCGGCCTGACCCTGCCGGGAGGCACGGGGCAGGTCCCGACGCGGTGATGAATGTCACAACACCCGCCCACCCACGTCCCGTTCGGGCCGACCGCAAATAGGATGGATCTTCCGACGCGGTCCTGATTCCGGGGTGGCGTCGGCCGAACCCCCTGGGAGAAGGCGGCCAAGGAGATTGCCCACGCCCTGCGGCCGCTCGCGTTCGTGGGCGGCGACCTCGACCCCGACCTGCTGGACCTGCCCCTGCTTCCGGCCCACCGGGGCGCCGGCATGGACACTGGAATGCGGGCGAGAGGGTAGGGGTTCATACCGATGAACAATTTTCAGCGAGGGACGAGGAGCCACTTGTGGCCACCATCGAAGTAACAGAGCAGAACTTCAACGACGTCGCCGACAAGGGGATCGTGCTGCTCGACTTCTGGGCGGAGTGGTGCCCGCCGTGCAAGAAGTTCGGCCCGATCTTCGAGCAGGCCTCGGACCTGCATGGGGACATCACGTTCGGCAAGATCGACACCGACGCCGAGCAGGGGCTGGCGCAGGGCTTCGACATCACCTCGATCCCGACGCTCATGGCCATCCGCGACGGCATCGTGGTCTTCGCCCAGGCCGGCGCCATCCCGGCGCCCGCGCTGGAGGACCTGATCAGGCAGGTGCGGGCGCTCGACATGGACGCCATCAGGGCCGAACTCGCCGAGGAGATGAAGCAGAACTGACCCCTCCCGGGGGTCTCAGGGCTTGCGGGCGACCCCGACGTACCCGAAGGTGATCCCGTTGCCGGGTGCGTCCGGGTCGTCGGGCCGCCAGCCGTTCGGGTACGTCAGCCCGGGCTCCTCCAGCTCGTACCCCTCGAAGAAGCGCAGGATCTCCTCGCGCGTCCGCAGGCTCAGCGCGGCCGTGGCCCGCCGGTAGATCTCGACGGCCTGCGGGGTGGTGTCCGGCGTGGTGTCGATGGCATGGCTGATCACCAGCCGGCTGCCGGGCGCGCTCGCGGCACGCAGCTTGCCCACCATGTCGTAGGCCACGTAGTCCGGGATGAAGTGCAGGATCGCCAGCATCAGGAACGCCACCGGCCGGTCGAAGTCGACCATGTCGCCCAGCTTGTCCAGCAGCGTGTCGGTCTCGCGTACGTCCGCCTGCAGGAAGTCCACGTTCTCGGTCCTGGCCAGCAGCGCCCTGCCGTGCACGCAGACCACGGGGTCGTTGTCCACGTAGACGACCCGCGCCTCAGGGGCGATCTCGTGCGTGTTCCCCTGAGTCGGCAGACCGGCGCCGAGGTCGACGATCTGCCGCACCCCCGAATCGACCAGGTGCCGCACGGCGCGGCGCAGGAACGCCCTGTTCGCGCGGGCGCCCTCCTTGGTGTTGGGGAACGTCTGCAGGATCTGCTCGGCGGCTGCCCTGTCGGCCGCGAAGTTGTCCTTGCCGTCGAGGAAGTAGTCGTACATCCGCGCGACGTTCGGGACGTTAGGGTCCACCCCCTCTGGGGCACTGTCCACGATTTCTCCTGAAATATCGCCCTATTTGCGGGCGATCATAGCCGCGTTTTCCCGGTCTCCCTGGAATTTGGTTCTACTCGTGGTGCCAGTGAGACGTACATCACCCACCTCCGTCACCCCCCGCCTCACCGCCCTCGCACGCGGTGACGCACCTGCGCCGGTGGTTCGCCGACGGGGGCGCGGCCCCTCGCGGCTCACCGGCCGCCGTCCACCGGCCGCCGCCGTGGGTCGGACCCCTCGCCTCACGCCCGAGCGCGCCGTCACGGACGGGCCGCCGGGCTCGGGCACGCGTCGCGGGCGGGCTGCTGCTTGGCGAAAGCTGGGTGGCGGAAGCGGGCCGGCAGCCGAAAGGGGACGCGCGCCTGGGAAAGGCGGGCGTCCCCTCAGGTGCCGGTGGGGTCAGCCGCGGTAGAGCTCGGCCACGCGGAAGGCGAGGTCGAGGGACTGGCTGCGGTTGAGCCGCGGGTCGCAGGCCGTCTCGTAGCGGGTCGCGAGGTCGTCCTCGGCGATCTCGTGTCCGCCGCCCACGCACTCCGTCACGTCGTCACCGGTGAACTCGATGTGGATCCCGCCGGGATGCGTGCCCAGCGACCGGTGCACCTCGAAGAAGCCCGCCACCTCGTCCAGCACGTCGTCGAGCCGGCGGGTCTTGTGCCCGCTGGGCGCCTCGAAGGTGTTGCCGTGCATCGGGTCGCAGATCCAGGCGACCCGCGCCCCCGTGGCCGTGACCTCCTTGACCAGGGCGGGCAGGTGCTCGCGGATCTTGGAGGCGCCCATGCGGGTGATGAAGGTGAGCCGCCCCGCCTCGTTGCCCGGGTTGAGCTTCTCGATGAGGCCGAGGGCCTCGTCCGGCGACGTGGTGGGGCCGAGCTTGACGCCGATCGGGTTGCGGATGCGGGCGAAGAAGTCGACGTGCGCCCCGTCGAGCTGGCGGGTGCGCTCGCCGATCCAGACCATGTGCGCCGACACGTCGTACGGCAGCCCCGTACGCGAGTCGATGCGCGTGAGCGCGCGGTCGTAGTCGAGGATGAGCGCCTCGTGGGAGGAGTAGAACTCCACGGTGTGGAACTCCTCGGGATCGGCCCCGCAGGCCCGCATGAACGCGAGCGCCTGGTCGATCTCCCTGGCCAGCTGCTCGTAGCGGCGCCCGGCGGGCGACTCGGCCACGAAGTCCTGGTTCCACGCGTGGACCTGGCGCAGGTCGGCGTAGCCGCCCTTGGTGAACGCGCGGGCGAGGTTGAGGGTCACGGCCGAGGAGTGGTACGCCTTGAGCAGCCGCCACGGATCGGGCCGGCGCGCCTCGGCGGTGAAGTCGAACCCGTTGACCATGTCGCCCCGGTAGGCGGGCAGCTCGATCCCGTCACGGACCTCGCTGCCCTTGGAGCGCGGCTTGGCGAACTGGCCCGCGACCCGGCCGATCTTCACGACCGGCACCTTGCCCGCGTACGTCAGCACGATCGCCATCTGCAGCAGCGTCTTGAGCTTGTTGCGCACGTTGTCGGCGGTCGCGCCGGAGAAGGTCTCCGCGCAGTCGCCGCCCTGCAGGACGAAGGCCTCGCCCCGGGCGACTGCGGCCAGCTGCTCCTTGAGCTGGTCGCACTCGCCGGCGAAGACCAGTGGGGGCAGGCCGCCGAGCTCGGCGACGACCTTGTCGAGCTCGCCGCGGTCGGGCCAGTCAGGTTGCTGTGCCGCGGGGAGGGCTCGCCAGGAATCGAGATCCACGAGATTGCTGCTCACGAGATACGAGGGTAATCCACTGGCTCCGGGCCCACGGACCTCGTTGTCCACGTTGTGAGAATGCAGTTGTGCCCTTGGGGAATCAGAGGCGGTCAAAGTTCCTTTACGGACACGTGCTCGGGCCGTATCCCCAGCCCGATGAAGCGCCGGGTCACCCGCCTGAGCAGGGGGATCCGGGTGAGGTCGCGGGGCATCCTGGACGGGTCGAGCTTGTTGCTGAGGGCCCGCTTGATCACCAGGTTCTGGACCACCCGCTGGACCGCCTGCGTGACGCGCGTGGGCGGCATCCGCCGCTTCTGCACCAGGCGCAGGGTGGACTCGGGGATCGGCGCGCCGGACCTGAGCGACCCGGCGAGCAGGTTGGCGGTGGCGACCGCGTCCTGGACGGCCAGGTTGATCCCCACCCCGAACACCGGCGACATGGCGTGCGCGGCGTCCCCGATGCACAGGAACCCGGGCCGGTGCCAGCGGCGCAGCCGGTTGAGCACGACGGTGAGCACGCTGACGTCGTCGTAGCCGCCGATCTGCCCGATCCGGTCGGCCAGCCACGGCAGCAGCGTCGCGACCGGCCCGCGCAGCGCGTCGATCCCGGCGCGCACCAGCTCGTCGTAGCCGCCCTTGGGGATCACGTACGCGAGTTGCCAGTAACTTTGCCGGTTGATGGCCACCATCATGCGTCCGCCGGAGATCCGCAGGAACGTGTCGTCACGGTCGGACGGGTGCCGGGGCAGCCGGAACCACACCACGTCCATCGGCGCGCCGAGCTCCTCCGGCACGAGCCCGGCGCGCTCGCGCAGGGTCGAGTGCCGCCCGTCGGCGGCGACGGTCAGGTCGGCCCTGATCTCGTGCTCGCCCGACTCGTCCCGGTAACGCAGGCCGCGCACGGTCTGGCCCTCGCGGATCAGGTCGTACGCCTCCGCGTTCATCAGCAGCCGGAAGCTCGGATAGCGCGCGGCGGCGGACGTGACGAGGTTGAGGAAGTCCCATTGCGGTACGAACGCGATGTAGTCGTACTTGCCGGGCAGCCCGCGCAGGCTCGCCAGCCTGGCGTCGCCGCGGTCGGTCACCATGCTGATCCCGTACGCCTTGCGATGGGGGATCTTCAGGAACTCCTCGGCCAGCCCCAGCTCGTCGAGGACCTGCAGCGTGGACGGATGGATCGTGTCGCCCCGGAAGTCGCGCAGGAAGTCGCCGTGCTTCTCCAGCAGCGTGACCTCGACCCCGGCCCTGGCCAGGAGCAGCGCCAGCATCGCGCCGGCCGGTCCGCCCCCCGCTATTACACAGCTCATAATTCATCACCCGATGAGATTGTCTCACGCCATGAGAAAAGAGCAAGCCCCCGCAGCCATCCGACATGCCCGAGTCGCCGAAGTACATGCGTGAGCCGCCTCTCACAAAGGGAGTGGATGATGACGGACGAACTCCACACCCTCTCGGGCGCCTACGCCGTGCACGCACTGCCGTACGCCGAGTGGGTGCTGTACGAGGAGCACCTGCTGGCGTGCCCGGCGTGCTGGGTGGAGGTCCGGCGGCTGCGGGAGACGGCGGCCAGGCTCGCCGAGGCGCTGGCCGAGCCGCCGCCCGCCGCGCTCCGGCAGCGCCTCCTCCATGCCGCCCACGAGCTACGGCGGCCCGAGGAGCGGCCTGGGCGGGGGTCAGGAGCGGTGCCGGACGACAGCCCGACCATCTGGCGGCCCCCGACGTCACGCGCGCCCGCAACCCCGCCTACAGCCCTGCCCGTGCCCCCGTCCGTGCCCCCGCCCGTGCCCCCGTCCGTGCCCCCGTCCGTGCCCCCGCCCGTGCCTTCATCCGTGCCTCCATCCATGCCGGAGGACTCGCCGACGCTCAGGATCCCGCCCGAGCAGCCCGCCGCGTTCAGGACCGCGCCCGAGCTCCCGGCGGCTCACGAGGGCGGCCAGGTCCTGCCCCTCAGGCGCCGCCGGGCCAGGCTGACGGCGGGCCTGGCCGCCGTGGCCACGGCCGCCGCGGTCGCGCTCGGCGCCGTCGCCGTGGACGCCCGCCGCGACCTGAGCGACCTGACCGCCAGGCACGACGAGGTGATCGCCGTGCTGGCCGCGCCCGACGCCGAGACGGTACGCCGGCCCGCCACCTCCGGCGGCACCGGCACGGTCGTGATCTCCCGCGCCAGGGGACGCCTGGTGTTCGCCTCGTCCGGCCTGGCCGAGCTGCCCCGGTCCAAGGGGTACGAGCTGTGGCTCATGGGCCCGGACGGCCCCCGCCCCGCCGGGATGCTCGATCGGGCCGAGGGCGGCCTGACCACACCCCTGCTGATCACGCCGGAGCGGGGCGACGTCCGCGTGGCGCTCACGGTCGAGCCGGCGGCCGGTTCCGGCAGGCCCACGACCCGGCCGGTCCTGCTGGCCGAGCTCCCGGAGGCCTGACACGCAGTTAGGGGGTTGGTCACGCGCGTTTGATCGTAGATAGTGCAGGGCATGCGTATCTTCGCGGCCCTGGTGCTGGCCGCCGCACTGTTACCCGTGTTAGCCGTGCCCGCGGCGGCCGCCGAAGCGGGCGCGGCCACCGTGGTGCCCGTCCAGGTCACGGGCTCGCCGGCCAGGCGATTCAACCTGATCATCATGGGCGACGGCTACACCGAGCCGGAACAGGCCAGGTTCCGGGCCGACGTGGACCGGCACCTCAACGTGATGTGGTCGATCGAGCCGTTCAAGACGTACCGCAACTACATCAACGTCTACCGCGTCGACATCGTCTCCGGCGAGTCGGGCATCAGCTGCGACCCCGGACTGGACTCGCCGAAGAAGGTCACCCCGCTCGGCATGGGCTTCTGGGGCCGCTGCAACCCCGGCAGCGTCCAGCGCCTGATCACCATGGACAACGCCGCCGCCACCCGCTACGCCGACCTGGTCACCGGCACCTCCTCCGGCAACCGGCAGATCCTCGCCCTCGGCAACAGCGGCACCTACGGCGGCGCGGGCGGCTCGTACGCCACCGCCTCGGGCAGCAACAGCATGTCCGCCCTGATCAGCCCGCACGAGCTGGGCCACTCCCTGGGCGGCCTGCAGGACGAGTACGACTACTACCAGCGCGGCGTCCCCGGCGGCGCCTACCCGGGGGCCGAGCCGGCCAGCCCCCACCACACGCTGCTGACCGAGCAGCAGATGAAGGACCAGCAGAAGAAGTGGTGGCGCTGGCTGGGCGAGCCCAGCGAGTCGGGCGGCCCCATCGGCCGCTACGAGGGCGGCCTGTACTACACGAGCGGCGTCTGGCGGTCCAGCCGGCACTCGATGATGAAGACCCTCGGCTACTACTACGACCAGGTCAGCCGCGAGGTCATGGTCCAGCGCATCACCGCCAAGACCATGGTCATCCAGGACGCCACGCCCAACCAGCAGCCCGTGGGGGCCGACCGGGTGCTGTGGGTCGAGCCGATGCGCCCCGTCGGCCACTCCCTGACGACCACCTGGAACGTGGACGGCAAGGACCTCGCCGGCCACGACGACGCCCTCGACCTGCGCACTCTCGGCCTCACCCCGGGCACGCACACCGTCACGGCCACCGTCTCGGACCCGACCGAGTTCGTCAGGGACCCGGCGATCAGGGCCGCCATCACCAAGTCCCGCACCTGGACGGTGGACACGTCCCTGACCACCCCGCCGGACGGCGCCGAGGCCGCGTTCGTCTCCTCCACCCCCACCGACCGGCCGCTGGGCCGCGCCGACGTCGTGTACGTGGAGACCACCCATCCGGCCGCCGCCGTGCCCGAGGTGACGTGGACCGTGGACGGCCGCCCGGCGGGCACCGGCACCGACCTCGACCTGGGCAGGCTGAACCTGCAACCGGGCGCGCACACCCTCACCGCCGCCCTCGGCGGCCAGACCCTCAACTGGCAGATCGACGCGAGCGGGCCCGCCACCCGCTACGAGCTGTCCGAGCCACTCGCCGCGGCCGGCGACGCCTACGTCTACAACGGCCCCTTCTCGATGCGGCTGACGGGCGAGGACGACCGCGGCGGCTACGTGGTCTCGGAGTCCAGGGTGGACGGGGACGGCTGGTTCAACTACTTCGGCTGGCCCACGTCCTCGGAGCTGCCGTGGACGTTCAGCGAGGAGGGCACGGTCATCGACTCCCTCGTGTACGGGAAGCTGCCGCGCGGCCGGCACACGATCGAATACCGCTCGATCGACGCCGCGGGCAACCAGGGCACGCCGAAGAGCTTCACCGTCACCACGATCGCCCCGCCGCCCGCCTGCACCCGCACGGTCACCGGCGTCCACCAGGGCGCCCTCGTCGCCGCCGACGGCGTCACCTGCCTCGACGGTGCCCAGGTCAGCGGGCCCATCACCGTGAAGCCGGGGGCCTCGCTCGTGGTCAAGGGCGGCCGGATCGCCGGCACGCTCACCGCCGCGCAGCCCGCCGCCGTGCACCTGCTCAAGGCCTCCCTCACCGGCGCGCTCAACGTCAGCGGCGCCAAGGCGCTGACCATCGTGGGCGCCGACCTGCGCGGCGCCGTCCTGCTGGCCGGCAACGCGGCGCCGATCCTGTCGGGCAGCACGATCAGCGGCGCGCTGCTGTGCACGGGTGACAAACCCGTCGATCTCGGCGTGCCCAACAAGGGCGCGAGGTCGTGCGTGCGGCTAGCCGCGGCCGCCGGAGGAGGCGCTTACGAGGCGGTCCAGCACCGTGGTAAGTGAGCCGAACGCGGCTTCGCGGAGCCTGGCGTACTCCTCCTCCGGATACTGCCGGGGTCCGTTCTCCACCAGCAGGATCAGGTAGAGGTAGGCGCGGTAGAGGTCGATGCGGGTGCGCGCCGCCGGGGTGAGCTCCAGCGGCGTCACCTCGCGGTAGCCCGCCAGCAGCGGGTCGTCCTCCGCCAGCTCGCCGAAGATCGTCGGGGTGACGAACTCGGCGAGCGGGTCGCCCCAGAAGGCCCGTTCGTGGTCGATGATGGCCTGGATCCGGGGCGGGCCGCTGACGTCGAGGAAGACGTTGCCCGGCCAGACGTCGAAGTGCACCAGCCGCGGCGTCGTCACCTCGTCGAGCACCGGCGACGCGGCCTCGATCACCGCCATGATCTCGGCGGCGGAGCGCGGCAGCGGCGTCGGGTAGCGCTCGGTGTCGCCGATCAGCGCCCCCACCATCGCCAGGAACGCCTGCCGCCAGGTGGCGCCGACGATCCCGGCGTGCGGGTAGCCGAAGACCTCGCCGCGCACCGCGTTGAACCTGGCCAGCAGGCCGCCCAGCTCCCGGCGCAGCGCCGCCTCGCCCTCCGGCTTGACGTCGTTCCACGAGACCCCGTCGAGCGCGTCGAGCAGCAGGTAGTCGCCGCCCAGCACCGGGTCGTCGAACCCGGCGCACAGCAGCGTGGCCACCGGCACCCCCGCCTGCGCCGCCAGCTCGTACGCGGCGGCCTCCATGCGCAGCAGGTTGCGCTCGTAGCTGAGCTGGTCGAGGTCGGGCGGCGGGGACAGCTTGAGCACCACCTCGCGCCCGTCGTCCAGCTTGAGCCGCCAGACGGCGTTGGCGTAGCCGTCGGTCAGCTCGGTGACGGCCACGACGCCCGTGCCCAGCGCGCGGCGGAGCAGGGCGTCGAGCTCGGCGTCGGCTAAGCGGCGCTTGGTTCTACTGTCCACGGGAGCCTTTCACGCTGACTGCCGGCGTACGAGGTGGGTGTCGAGGATCACCACGGGCTGGCGCAGCTCCTCGCCGTTGATGCGGGCCACCAGCAGCTGCGCCATCTGCCGGCCCATCTGCTCGGTCGGCTGGTGGACGGTGGTCAGCGGCGGGTCGGCGTGCAGCGCGGCCTTGGAGTCGTCGAACCCGATCACCGCCACGTCCTCCGGGATCGCCCGCCCCGCCGCCTTGAGCACGCGCATCGCGCCCAGGGCCATCGGGTCGGACGCGGCGAAGACCGCGTCGAGATCGGGATGGCTGGCCAGCAGCTGGGTCATCGCCGCCGAGCCGCTCTCCTCCGAGAAGTCGCCGTACACCACCAGCTCCGGCAGCCCGGCGGGCAACAGCGCGTCGCGATAGCCGGCCAGACGGTCGACGCCCACGCCCATGTCCTGATGACCGGCGATGGTGGCGATGCGCGTGCGGCCGAGGCCCAGCAGGTGTTTGACCGCCTGCCGGGCCCCTGCCCTGTTGTCCATGTCGACGTAGCTGTAGGGGTCGAGCCCGACGGGCCGGCCGCCGAGCACGGTCGGCACGCCCATCTCCTCGAGCCGCTCCGGCAGCGGGTCGGCGCCGTGCAGCGACAGCAGCAGCACGCCGTCGACGTGCTGCCCGGTCAGGTACTGCTCCAGCCGGTCGTACTCCTCGGTGGTGCGGGCCATCGCCAGGATGAGCTGCAGCCCGGTCTCTGACAGCGCCGAGCCGATGCCGCGGATGGTGCCCGCGAAGAACGGGTCGTCGAACACCCGTAGCTGCGACTCGGACACCACCAGGGCCACCGCGTCGGTGCGGCGCGTCACCAGGGCGCGCGCCGCGCGGTTGGGCACGTAGCCCAGCTCGCGGATGGCCAGCTCCACGGCCTCGCGGGCCTTGGAGCTGACGTTCGGCGAGCCGTTGATGACTCTAGACACCGTGCCCCGGCCTACCCCGGCCCGAGCCGCGACTGCCTCAAGAGTCGGTCGGTTCATGGCGCCTATTCTGCCGGATGATCTCCGAGTACCAGAGCGCGCTGTCCTTCACCAGCCGTTCCTGGGTCTCGAAGTCCACGTGCACCAGGCCGAACCGCTTGCCGTAGCCCCATGCCCACTCGAAGTTGTCCATCAGTGACCAGGCGAAATAGCCCTCCAGGGGCACGCCGGCCTCGATGGCCTGCTTGCAGGCGCCGAGGTGCGCCTCCACGTACGCCCGCCGCTCGTCGTCGTGGATCCGGCCGTCGTCGAGCACGTCGTCGAAGGCGGCGCCGTTCTCGGAGACCACCATCGGGATCGGCGGGTACTCCCGCGCCACCCTCGTGAGGACCTCCACCAGGCCGCCCTCGTCGATCTCCCAGCCCATGGCCGTCACCGGCTGGCCGCCGCTGACGAACGACACGTGCTCGCTGCCCACCCACGGCGAACCCGAGTCCGTGGGGGCCGCCGCCGCCGACTGCCTGCCGCCTGGTGCTCCCGAGACCGTGAAGCGGCTGTAGTAGTTGACGAGCAGCACGTCGATGGGCGCGTTGATGATCTTCATGTCGCCCGGCTGGATGAAGTCGATCTCGCCCGGCACGTCCTCCAGCACGTCCTCCGGGTAGCGGCCCAGCAGCAGCGCGTCCAGGAAGAACCGGTTCTGCAGCCCGTCGATGCGCCGGGCCGCGTCCAGGTCTTCCGCGCTGTCGGTGGCGGGGGTGACCGCGTACAGGTTCACGCAGCCGCCGACGCGCCGGGCGTCCATCGCCTGGACGGCCAGCCCGTGCGCCAGGTTGAGGTGGTGCGCGCCCCTGATCGCGTTCTCCGGCTCCCGACGGCCGGGGGCGTGCTCGCCCGAGGCGTAGCCGAGAAACGCGGCGCACCACGGCTCGTTGACGGTGCTGAAGGTGTGCACGTGGTCCTTCAGCGCCTCGTGGACCGTCGCCGCGTAGTCCGCGAAGCAGTACGCCACGTCGCGGTTCGGCCAGCCGCCCTTGTCCTCCAGCGCCTGCGGCAGGTCCCAGTGGTAGAGGGTCAGCCACGGGTCGATGCCGTGCCCGCGCAGCTCGTCGGCGAGCCGCTTGTAGAAGTCCAGGCCCTTCTGGTTGACCTTGCCGGAGCCGGTCGGCTGGATGCGGGGCCAGGAGACCGAGAAGCGGTAGGCCGACAGGCCCAGGTCCGCCATGATGGCGACGTCTTCCCGGTAGCGGTGGTAGTGGTCGATGGCCACGTCCGCGTTGTGGCCGTTGAGAATCCGGCCCGGCGTCCTGGTGAAGGTGTCCCAGATGGAGACGCCACGCCCGTCCTCGTCGACCGCGCCCTCGATCTGGTACGCCGAGGTCGCCGCGCCCCACGCGAAGCCCGCAGGGAAGCGCAGCCCGGCACGCGTCTGTTCCTCTTGTGTCGTCACGCCTTGACCGCACCTTCCATGAGGCCGCCGACGATCTGGCGGCCGAAAGCGACGAATACTGCGATGAGCGGAATGATGGACAACGCCGTTCCCGCGAAGATCAACGTGTAGTTCGTGGAGAACCTGGCGTTGAGCGAGGTGATCGCGATCTGCACGGTCGGGTTGTCCGGGGTCAGCACGATCAGCGGCCACATGAAGTCGTTCCACATGAGCATGAACGTGTTGATGCCGAGCACCGCCATGCCCGGACGCACGGCGGGCAGGACGACGTTCCACCAGATCCGCAGCGTGGCGGCGCCGTCGACCCGGGCGGCCTCGACCAGCTCCATCGGCACGGCCTGGCGGGTGTACTGCGTCATCAGGAACACGCCGAACCCGTTGAGCAGGTACGGCAGGATGACCGCCTTCAGCGTGCCGGTCCACTCCAGGCTCACCATGAGCCGGTAGAGGGGCACCACGCCCATCTGCTGCAACGGCACCGCCATCGTCAGCAGCACGAGCACCAGCAGCAGGTTCCTGCCCTTGAAGCTCAGGTTCGCGAACGCGAAGCCGGCCAGCGTGGAGATGATCACCACGGAGACGGTGACGATGCTCGACACGATGAACGAGTTCGTCAGGCCCAGCAGGAACTTGGCGTCCTCGTTGTTGAGCACCGCGACGATGTTGTCGCCCAGGTTCCCGCCCGGCAGGAAC
This sequence comes from Nonomuraea jabiensis, assembly GCF_014204795.1. GTDB lineage: Bacteria > Actinomycetota > Actinomycetes > Streptosporangiales > Streptosporangiaceae > Nonomuraea > Nonomuraea jabiensis. The sequence continues at coordinate 7,444,706 of NZ_JACHMB010000001.1, forward strand.
GGCGGCGGCACCGCGACCGCGTCGGCGTTCGTACGGGAGGCGATGACGAGCATCCAGTACAGCGGGAACGCCGACAGCAGGACGGCCAGGGCCAGCATGAGGCGGGTGGCGAGGGTCGGGGAGAAGTTGTTCATCTGGTGCCCCCGATCCTGCGCACGAACAGGAAGTTGATCGCCGCTCCTATGAGGATGAGCAGGAACAGCAGCCAGGCGGCCGCCGCGGCGTAGCCGTAGTCGAACTCGCGGAAGCCCTGCTTGACGATGAACATGGCCACCGTCTGGAACTGTCCCTGCGAGCCGCCGTCGACGTTGCCGTTGTAGAACGTGGTCGGCTCGGAGAACAGCGTCAGGCCGCCGATCGTGGAGTTGAGCACCACGAAGATCATCGTCGGGCGCAGCATCGGCAGCGTGATCTGCCAGAACTGCCTGCGCCGCGAGGCGCCGTCGATCGCGGCGGCCTCATACAGGTCGCGGGGGATGGTCTGCATGCCGGCCAGGAAGATGATCGCGTTGTAGCCGGTCCAGCGCCAGTCGACCATGGTGGCGATGGCGATCCACGACGGGATGCGCTCGGCCCGCCAGTTCGTGTTGTCCACGCCGAACCAGCTCAGGACCCAGTTGACCAGGCCCCAGTCGCGGGCGTACAGCTGCGTGAACACCACCGCGACCGCGACCACCGACGTGACCAGCGGCAGCAGCACGCTCATGCGGATGGCCAGGCGGAGCTTCAGGCGCTTGTTCAGCGCGTTGGCCAGGAGCAGCGCGAGGACCATCTGGGGGACGGTGGCGAGGATGAACATGCCCACCGTGTTGACCACGGCGTTCCAGAAGTCCTCGTCCCCGAGCAGGGCGGTGTAGTTGCCCAGCCCGGTCCACTCCACGGTCCCGGCCAGGTCGTAGTCGTAGAGCGAGTAGTACAGGGTGAAGGCCAACGGGAACAGCCCGAAGGCGGCGAACAGCAGGAAATAAGGGGACACCAGGGCGTACGGCATCGCTTTGACGTCGAATCGTGAACGCCAGCGGCGGCCGGGCGGACGGGCGCGGCGGTGGTTGTTCCGCGCCGCCCGCGGAAGGGTGTCGAGACTCATGGCAGACCTTTCGGCGGCAACAAGCCCGGCCCGCTGCTCGCGGGCCGGGCGGGGAGACTAGCCCGCGGCCTTCACCGCGTCGTCGACCAGCTGCTGCCAGGCCTTGTCGTACGGGACGGAGCCGTCGTCCATGCCCTGGATGACGGACTCGATGGCGTTCTTGACCTGGGCGTGCTTCACGCCGAGGAAGACCGGCTGCAGGCTCGACGCGGACTTGGCGAAGATCTCACCGATGGGGGCGTCGTTGAAGAACTCGTTCTTCGCGCCCTGGACGGCCGGGTCCTGCTGGGCCTTCGTGTTGCTCGGCATGTTGCCGAAGTCCGTGAAGATGCTCGCCTCGGTCTGCGCGTTGGTCAGGTAGTCGGCGACCATCGCGGCTTCCTTCGGGTGCTTGGACTGCTTGGGCACGGCCAGCCAGGAGCCGCCCCAGTTGCCGCCGCCGCCCGGCACCGAGGCCACGTCCCACTTGCCCTTGCCGCCGTCGCCGGCGTTGCCGCTGACCACGCCGAGCATCCAGGACGGGCAGCCGACCGTGGCGAACGCGCCCTTCTGGGTGCCCGCCGCCCACTCGTCGGTGAAGTTGCGCAGCTTGGCGGTCAGGCCCTGCTGGCTCATCTTCATGGCGAAGTCGAAGCCCGTCTTCACCGCCGGGTTCTTGTCGACGATGAGGTTGTTGTCCTTGTCGAAGTACGTCACGTTGCCGTTCTTGGCCGCCTCCTGGTAGAGGACGACCTGGTAGAGCGTGTTCGTACCGTCGGTGAACTTGGTGCCCTTGACCTTCGACTGGAACGTCTTGGCGACGTTCATGAACTCGTCCCAGGTCGGCCAGAGCGCGCTGACCTTGTCACGCTCGGTCGGCAGCCCGGCCTTCTTGAACAGGTCCGCGCGGTAGCACAGGCTCATGCCGCCGATGTCGGTGCCCAGGCCGAACAGCTTGCCGTCGGCCGTGACGCCGTTCTCCCACTTCCACGCCGGGAAGTCCGCCTTGCGGGACTCCAGGCCGTACTCCTTGAGATCGGCCCACCATTCGGGATGCGCCTTGGCCAGGCCCATGCCGCCCTCGTCGATGCCGACCACGTCGCCCGCGCCGTTGCCGGCCTGCAGCCACTGGATCATCTGCGGCCAGTACTGCTGCTCGAACTGGTCGGTCAGGTGCTCTTCCTTGATCTGGATGTCCTTGTGCTCGGCGTTCCACTTCGTGATGGCGTTCTTGTAGCCGAAGTTGGTGCCGCCGCCGAAGGTCTGAACGCGGATGGTGACCGGCTCGGCCGCCGCCGAGGAGGCGGGAGCGCCGCTGGACCCCGTGCTGGTACCGCCGCCGGAGCTGCAGGACGCGACGGTCAGCGCCGCCACGGCCAGGGCAGAGGCCACGGCGAGACCGCCGCGACGCTTGCTGATCATCATGGGTGGACCCCTTCTCGGGTGAATGTTGGGGGAGTGCACCGCGGCTCGCGCTCCGCCGCGGTGGGAGTCTTTGGGAGCGCTCCCACAAAGGGTGCACTTACGTGGTCTGCACGTCAATCCACCGAAACGCAACCGTTACCAATGAGGCGGTTTGTCACTGTAGAACGGGATTTTTGGCGTTATACCTCGCAAAGGGCCGCTTGGGAGCGCTCCCACCTCAAGAGGCATCTTTTGTGTCGCATCAAGGGCATGTCACCCGCACCGACCACGCTTTCTCCCGGTCACACCGCCAGTGAGAACGCCGGTCGGAGGGACCGGGACGCATTCAGGTCACGTCTGAACGCGGCAGGCGGTGGCGCGCTCCCGGAGGAGGGCGCGTTCGCGGGCGTTGCGGGTCATGTCCGCCGCTCTCTCGAACTCGGCGCGGGCCTCCTCCCGCCGGCCCAGCTTGAAGAGCAGGTCTCCTCGTACGCTCGGCAGCAGGTGGTAGTCCTTGAGGGCCGGCTCGCCGGCGATCTGGTCGAGGAGCTGCAGGCCGACCGCGGGGCCGTAGGCCATGGACAGGGCGACGGCCCGGTTGAGCTCGACGACGGGGGAGCGGGAGAGCTTGGCCAGCGCCTCGTACAGGCTCGCGATGCGTACCCAGTCGGTGTCCTGCGCGTCGAGGGCCCGCGCGTGGCAGGCGGCGATGGCGGCCTGGAGGGTGTACGGGCCGAGCGTGCCGTCACCCAGCTGCTCGGCCTGGTCCAGGGCGGTGAGGCCGCGGCGGATGAGGAGCCGGTCCCAGCGGGCGCGGTTCTGGTCGAGGAGGAGGATGGGCTCGCCGGACGGGCCCACGCGGGCCGCCGATCGGGAGGCCTGGATCTCCATGAGGGCGACCAGGCCGTGCACCTCCGGCTCCCTGGGCATCAGGCCGGCCAGGACCCGGCCCAGCCGGAGCGCGTCCTCGCACAGGGCGGGACGCATCCAGTCGTCGCCGGCCGTCGCCGAGTAGCCCTCGTTGAAGATCAGGTAGATGACTTCCAGGACCGAGTCCAGGCGCGCCGGCAGCTCGGTGGCCTGGGGGACCTCGAAGGGGATCTTCTTGTCGGCCAGGGTGCGTTTGGCCCGGACGACCCGCTGCGCCACCGTGGGCTCCGGGACCAGGAACGCGCGGGCGATCTCGTCGGTGGTCAGGCCGCCGAGCACGCGGAGCGTGAGGGCCACCCGGGCCTCCACGGAGAGCGCCGGGTGGCAGGCCGTGAACACCAGCCGCAGCAGGTCGTCCTCGATCTCGTCCACCTCGGGCGGGTCCTCGTCCTGGTCGAGCCGGTGGCCCAGCTCGATCAGGTTGCGTTGAAGGCGTTCGTTCCTGCGGATGAGGTCGATGGCGCGGCGCTTCGAGACCGTCATCAGCCAGGCGCCGGGGTTGCGGGGCACGCCGGACTCCGGCCACTGCTCCAGGGCGGCGACCAGCGCGTCCTGGGCCAGCTCCTCGGCCAGGCCGACGTCGCGGACCAGCCGGGCGAGCCCGGCGATGAGCCGGGCCGCCTCGATCCGCCACACCGCCTCGATGGCGCGATGGGTCTCCGTCCCGCGGCGAGCGGGGGCGTCGGCTTGAGTCCCGGTCTGGGCCTGGTGGTCGGCGTCGGATGCCATCACCGGCCCATGAGAGCAGCACGAAGCCGCGGCCGGCAACCCGCGCCCCGGCGGGGCCCTCCCGAGTGCGCGCCCGATGCGCGCCGGGACAGGCACGGGCGGCCGGGTCAGGTGCCGGGCGTGTCGACGCCGAGGCGTTCGCGTAGTGCTCGTTCGCGCTCCAGCTCGTCCGCGGGCAGCGAGTCGTCCGGTACGTCCGAAGCGTCGAACACCCGCCACACGTCCAGCCCGATCCCGTCGTACCCCGGCGGCACCGGCACGCGCAGCGCCCATTCGATCGCCTCTTCCCGGGACTTGACCTGGATCAGCCAGAAGCCGGCGATGAGCTCCTTGGCCTCGGCGAAGGGGCCGTCGATCACGGTCGCCTTGCCGCCGCTGTAGGCGATCTGGGCCCCCTGCGAGCTCGGGTAGAGCCCCTCGGCGGCCAGCAGCACGCCCGCCTTGGTCAGCGCCTCGTTGTAGGCGTGCATGTCGTCCACGACCTGCTGGCTGGGCAGCGCCCCGGCCTCGGTCTCCGGGCTCGCCTTGCCGACGATCATGAATTTCACGGGTGGTGCCTCTCTTCCGTCCGGTTCGGGCTCTCGTCAACGCGTCGAACGGCGAGAGGCGGGATCGACACGTACGCGGGAGATTCACGTAAATCTACAATGTAAAGGCGCCTACCGGGCTCGGCGCGCCAGGAGGGTGACGGTGGCGAGCAGGATCAGGGCGGCGGCGAGGGCGGGTGCGGGGCCGGTGACGAGGTGGAGGGTGGCGCCGGCCAGGGCGCCGAGGAACATCGCCGCCACGGAGGCGGCCCGGCGCAGGGCGGCCCGGCCCGGCGTGTCGGCGGCCAGGCCCGTGAGGGTCGTGGTGAGGACGTTGGTGACCAGGTCGGGCACGCCGAGCGCGCGTACGGACGCGTTCTGCAGGCCCATGCCGCAGGCGAGCAGCGCGATGAGGGCCGCGTGGGACCAGGTCGTGCGGTGTCCGGCCACGAGGGCGACGGCGAGGGCGGCGGCGACCAGGAGCGTGTGCACGGCGGTGGCGACGGCGAACGCCCGTCGCGTGTTCGCGGTCCGCCTGATCAGCCGGCCGGCGCCCCAGGCGCCGGCTCCGAAGGCGGCCAGGGCGGCGGGCGAGGCCCATTTGGACATCTGGGCCTCCCCGGCCAGGGCGAAGGCGAGGAAGACGATGTTGCCGGTCATGTTGGCGACGAAGACGCGGCCCAGGCCGAGGAAGCTGACGGCGTCCACGAGGCCGGTGACGAGGGCCAGGAGGATCAGCAGGGCGGGCAGGACGCCGTGCGGGTTGGCGCCGCGCGGGAAGAGCCCGTCGGCGACCCGGCACAGCCCGCTCCACATCAGCCTTGCGGGGCGTCTGCGCGCGGCTGGCATGGTGGGCGGCTCCTTGGCGAGGTCGCGGGCGGTTCGCCTCGGGTCTTCCCCGGTGGTGGGCCGCCGCACTCGCCGGGGGTGGAACGCGGCGAGCGCGCGTCCCGTTGGGGGGACGCGCGCTCGTCAGGGGGCGCCGGGGGAGTCCGGTCAGGAACGGTACTGGGGGTAGCCGTAGCCGACGACCTGGGACTTGGGACGGACGCGCTCCTCGACCTTGCCGTTGCCGGTGTTGCCCTCGATGGTCGAGATGGTGCCGTCGCCGTTGTCCTTCTCGACGAACCCGACGTGGTTGATGTCGTTGAGGTCCTTGCTGCCGCTCCAGGAGAAGTACACGATGGCGCCGGGCTTGGCCTCGGTGCCGAAGCGGTGGTTGGCCTGGAACCACTTGGCGTGGGCGACGGTCCAGGCGTCCCAGCCGATCTGCGAGCGGGCGCCGGTCTGGTCGCCGACCCAGGAGACGAACATCGCGCACCAGGCGGCGTTCAGGTAGTCGGCGCGGCTGCCGCCGTCACGGGCGATGGTCTCGGCGGCACGCTGCGAGTTGGCGTACCACCGCTGGAACTTGGTGCCGCCGCCGGCCGCGTTCTCGGTGATGCCGACCTGGGACTTGGCCAGGGACAGGACCTGGTCGGCGGTGACGGTGACCTTGGTCTCGCGCGAACGGTCGGCGTGGTCGGCGACGGTGGCCGTGTCGATCGGCTGCTTCTCCGCTGCGGTGGCGCTGGTCATGTGGGCGCCGAACGCGGTTCCGAGGATGGTGGCGCCGAGAAGGGCGCGGGCGATGTTGGTCTTCGCAGCAGAGGTAAAGCGGAAGTTGGCCATCGAGGGGGTTTGCTCCTTGCTTCCATGCCGCTTACCGGGTTAGCTGACGGGTTCGGGCGTGGAAGCTGCCCTACGGCACCGAAGTGCCGATTCACCCCAAAGGACGTGGGTCCCCGGTTCCGCCCGAGGGCGGATTCAGCGGTCACAGGACGGTCCTGTGATGTGTCTTGCGATGGTCGGACAAGTCCGGACAAACCGGACGTATGTCTCAAGAATGCCTTAAACGTAATGCATAAGGCAAGAGCGTTACAAATCGATAAAGGTCCAGCTAGGCGACCTGCCTGCGAGCCTCGGCCAGAAGCCCCATCATGGCAAGGGATTCGTCAAGCGGCATGATCGAACTTTCGGTCCTGCCTTCGGCCGTCGCGGCCCGGACCTCGCGGAGCTCCCCGGCGTACCCGTTGTCGGCCGGATCGAGGAGGTACTCCTCCGGCTTCATGGAGGGCCCAGAGAGCACAATCCGCGGTGTGGCCCAGAACGGCGCCTGGAGGTCCGCCCGCATCCGAGTGCCTACAACGCTGGCATGGTTCGGGTAATTCCCGAGCAACGAGGTCTCCACGAGAGCCTTCCTGCCGCCGGGGTAGAGCAGGACGCCGCCGGCCTCCGCGTCGACGCCGTTGGGCGCCAGAGTGCCGGTGACGCGCAGGTCGGAGGGCATGCCGAGGAGCAGCTGGGCCAGCCCGAACGGGTAGATCCCCAGGTCCAGGAGCGCCCCGCCGCCGAGCTCCGGCGCCCACAGCCGGTGCTCGGGGTCGTAGGGCTTGGCGAAGCCGAAGGAGGCGTGCACCGAGCGGAGGTCGCCGAAGCGCTCGTCGGCCGCGATCTTCTGGATGAGCGGGTTGAACCGCATCCACATCGCTTCCATCAGGAACACGCCCGCCTCGCGGGCCAGGCGTACCATCTTCTCCGCGTCGTCCACGGTGGCGGCCAGCGGCTTCTCGCACAGCACGGCCTTGCCCGCGGCGATGGCGACCTCGGCCACCTCCAGATGTTGGGCGTGCGGCGTCGCCACGTAGATCGCGTCCACGGCCGGGTCGGCGCAGAGCCGCTCATAGGAGTCGTACGCGGACTCCGCCCCCAGCGTGGCGGCCAGCGCCTGCGCCCGCCCCAGGTTTCTCGATCCGACGGCGGCCACCCGCATGCCGGGTTCGGCCGCGATGGCCGCCCCGACGGTCCGCGCGATATTCCCTGTCGCCGCTATGCCCCACGCAAAATCCCGCACGCGGAAGATCGTAGACGAATCAGGTCAGATCGAACGTGTCGGGGTCGGGTCCGATCCGCTGGCCCCTGTTCATCGCGCCGATGGCGGCCATGTCCTCGGCGTCGAGGATGAAGTCGAAGACGCCGATGTTCTCGGCGATGCGCGCCGGGTTGGCCGACTTGGGGATCGCGACGTGGCCGAGCTGCAGGTGCCAGCGGAGCACGATCTGCGCGGGCGTCTTGCCGCACTTGTCCGACAGCTTGGCCAGCGCCGGGTCGTCCAGCAGGCCCTGGCCCTGGCCGAGCGGGCTCCACGCCTCGGTGAGGATGCCGTTGGCCTCGTGGAATGCGCGCATCTCGCGCTGCTGGAGGTAGGGGTGCAGCTCGATCTGGTTGATGGAGGGCACGATGTCGGTCTCGTTCATGAGACGGGTGAGGTGGGCGATGGTGAAGTTGGAGGTGCCGATGGCCTTGGCGCGCCCGTCACGGTAGATCTTCTCGATCGCCTTCCACGCCTGCACGTACTTGTCCTGCTGCGGCACCGGCCAGTGGATGAGGAAAAGATCGACATAGTCGAGGCCGAGCCGGGCCAGGGACTCGTCGAAGGCCGCCTCCGCGCGGCCGTGGTCGGCGTTCCACAGCTTGGTGGTCACGAACAGTTTCCGGCGCGGCAGCTCACTTTCGCGTACGGCCTGCCCCACGCCCTCTTCGTTGCCGTACGCGGCGGCGGTGTCCACGTGCCGGTAACCGGCCTTGAGCGCGGTCGTGACGGCCTGCGCGGCCTCGTCGGCGGGGACCTGCCAGACGCCGTAGCCGAGCTGCGGGATCTGCACGCCGTCGGTGTTGAGCATGAGCGAGTTCATACCCTCCATTGTTCACGTCGCGTTTCTGGTGGCTTAAGGCGGTGGGGCTAGCTTGAAGCGGTCGTGAACGGGCCATCACCCGGCTGGGAGGACAGGAGTGGTCGTACAGGCGTCGGCCTGGGTGGAGTCACCGCTCCAGATGCTGTGCGCCGTCGAGGCCCATCACGCGGGCGTGCTCGGCCCCGAGACGGTGGTCGTGCCGCGCGCCGGTCTGCGACCGTTGAAGGCCACGCGTCGGGAGCTGAGGTCTCTCGGGCTGCCCGACGGCTTGGAGCTGGGGGAGCCGCGGGAGCGCATGCCCAGACGCGTGCAGGCCGTCGGTGACGCCTTCTCCGGCAGGGTGCAGCTGCGCTGGCTCACCTCGCGCCCGGGACGCATCGTCATCGTGGACGACGGGCTGGCCACGCTCCGGCTGCTGGAGCTGCTGGCCGCGGGGCCGTACCGGCCGCTGCTGCGGGCCAGGGCCCAGCCGACCAGGCTGCGCTCCGCGCTGGGGCTGGCGGCCGCGCTGCGGCTGCGCCTGAGCGACGTGTCGGTCTTCACCGCCCTGCCCGTGGACGAGGCCCTGGCGGAGGGTGTACGGCGGGCCGGGATCAATCTGGTACGCCACCAGTTCGCCTGGCTGCGCGCCCAGCCGCCCAGCGCCGAGGGGCCCGCCGAGCGCACGGTCGTCCTGGGCACCTCGCTCGTCCGGAACGGGCTCGTGCACCGCGACCACTACCTGCGCTGGCTGACGGACCTGGCGGCCCAGGAGCCGCTCGCGTACTACCCGCACCGCCGCGAGGACCCCGTGGACGTGGCCCTGATCAGGGAGCGCCCCGGCATCACCGTGCACGACGTGGGCGCGCCGGCCGAGCTGACGCTGCGCGGCCTGGACCCGGGGCAGCGGGTGCTCAGCCTGCCCTCGACCGCGATCACCTCGCTGCGGGTGCTGCTCAGCCCGCGCGGTGTCGCCGTGGAGCCCGTGGACGTTCCTGAGGACTGGTGGACCAGCAGGGCGGCCCCCGCCCTTCGCTCGCATCTGACAGGAGTGTCCGGTTGAAAGTGTTGGCGGTCGCCGACTCCGACTCGTATCTGAAGTGGGCGTCCTGCCTGCTCGGCGACCTTCCCCCCGGCGGCACGGCGGAACTGGTGGTGGTGCGCACGCCGATCGCGCCCTCGCCGGAGCAGATCGCCGCCGCCGTGGGCGGTGCGCAGCCGCCGCCGGTGGTCTCGGCGCGGTCCGTGCGGCGGCTGGCCGAGCGCATGCGGCCGGACGTGGTGCTCGTGGCCTGCACGGGGCCGGTGGTGGACGTGCTGGTGGCCGACGTGCTCGGCGACCTGCGGCCGCGGCCGGTGTTCGTGAGCGGGCTGCCGGGCATCTCGGTGCCGGCGACGGAGAAGGCGTGGCTGTTCCGCAGCGGGTGCGACCTGTTCGTGGTGCACAGCGAGCGTGAGGTGGCCGAGTTCTCCGAGATCGCCGGCCGGCTCGGCGGGGGAGGGGCGGTGGGGCTGGCCAGGCTGCCGTTCCTGCGCTCCGACGTCGTCAGCGGGGGCGGGAACCGGGTCGTGTTCGCCACCCAGGCCAAGGTGCCCCGGGAGCGCCCGGAGCGCGAGCGGATCCTGCTGGCGCTGGCGGAGCTGGCCCGGCTGCGGCCCGAGCTGGACGTGGTGGTCAAGCTGCGGGCCCTGGAGGACGAGCGGCAGACGCACAACGAGCGCCACCACTACCAGCGGCTGTGGCGGGAGATGGGCGAGCCGGGCCGGGTGGAGTTCGCGGCGGGGTCGATGCACGACCAGCTCGAACGGGCGGCCGGGTTCGTCACGGTGAGCTCGACGGCGGCGCTGGAGGCGATCGCGCTGGGCGTGCCGTCGCTGGTGCTGGAGGACTTCGGCGTCAGCGCCGAGATGATCAACCTGGTGTTCGAGGGCAGCGGGCTGCTGGGCACGCTCGACGACCTGGCGAAGGGCGGCTTCCGGGCGGCCTCTCCCGAGTGGTGCGAGGCCAACTACTTCCACCCGCCGGCGCGCAACGACTGGGCCGGGCGGCTGGCCGGGCTGGTGGCGGGCGGGCCGCGCGTACCGGCGCGGTCGCTGCTGGACGGGCCGGAGCACGCGGCGGCGCGGCGGCGGGCCAGGCTGCGGGTGGAGGTGCATCCCTCGATGCTGCGGGCCGGCTACCGGGCCAAGCGCCGCATGCGCCGCTACCTCAAAGCCCTCGGCTGACCGCCGCCTTTCCTGAGCGGCGTGCCCTGTTCCCCGGCGGGACCGCGACCCCGGACGGTGGGAGAGGGTCCCTCCCGCCGCCCAGGGTCGCGGTCCCCGGCGGAGCGCGATAACGAGGGCCACCCGCCCCGGAGTTCCCGCTACCGCGGAAAGGCCGCAACCCCGTCGTCGGGGTTGCGGCCTTTCTGGTGAGAGGTGTCAGATCGCCGAGCGGATCTTCCGGCGCAGCCGGGTGAGCGCCGTGGGGCGGGCCACCAGGCCGAGGGTCTCCAGGCGCTTGCGCTTGAAGTACCGCGAGTCGAACTCGATGCTCGCCGGCCGCAGCTCCGGGTACGTCTCGGCCTGCATGCAGTAGCCCACCGCCCGGACGAGCCCGCGCAGGTCCACCGCCGTCGGGTGCTCGATGCCGCCGTCCGGCGACAGCCGGGGCAGCAGCGCGTCCACGATCGTGACCGGGATCCGGTTGCTGTTCTCGTACGGCGCCAGCCGGTCGAGCACCAGCTCCGTGCCGTACGAGGCCACCTGCAGCCCGAAGTAGCGCTGCGCGGTCAGCAGCCCGGTCGAGAAGCAGCCCACGACCAGTTCGGGCCGCAGCGCCGCGAAGCACACCTCGGCGGGCACGCTCTCGGCGGCCACCGACAGCCGCACGCCCAGGGGTTCGGCCGCGGCCCGCAGGAGCTGGGCGTGGCGCCGCCCGGCGGCCGGGTGCGGCTTGAAGACGATGTCGGTGTAGCCGCGGGCGGCCAGGGCCTTGAGCATCGTCTCGTGCAGCGCCGCCTCCTCCTCCGGCGTGACGATCTCCAGGGCCGACAGGTACTGGCCGAGGATCATCGCCTGCCCGGGCAGCATGTCGGGGGCGGTGGCGGTGACCTCGTGCACGATCGACATGAACCGCTCGTCCGGCAGGACCGAGGGCGGGACGTCGTACTCGCTGAGCAGCAGCGGGGTCAGGCCCGGCACGAGGTCCAGGTGGAACAGGCGGCCGATGCGGCGGTAGATCTCCGCCGGCAGCGGGTCGCGGGTGGGGCCGTAGCTCATCAGGCCGTCGGAGTAGACGGTGATCGGGCAGTCGCGCACCAGCCCGGCGATGGTGCGGGCCGGGGGCACCGCGATGGACTCCAGCACCAGCTCCTCGACCCCGTCCAGGCCCCAGACGGAGCGCAGGAGGCGCTCCATCATCGGCACCTCGATGACGCGGGCGCGCCAGTCGGAGGGGTGCAGCGGCGCGATGAGGTCGTTCCACGAGTGCACCGCGTCGAAGCGCGAGCGCAGCACCGCGAAGCCGGGCGACCTGTCGAGCGGTGCCGTCACCTCGGGGATGGCCGCGTTGTTCGACACGATCAGCACGCGGCGCCCGTCGCCGAAGCGGCCGTCGTCGATGGCGGCGGCCAGCGACATCGCGCCGAACAGCGTCGAGGCGTAGAAGACCTTCACTATGTCTCCTCCCGGTCGCGGCGGACCCGGACGTGCGAGCTGGGCGGCAGGTCGGGCACCAGGGCCCGCAGCGTCGTCTCGCGTTCGACGGACATGCGCGCCACCGACTCCGACACCAGCTCGGCGGGCAGGGCGCGCACCATGTGGGCGCCGCGCTCCTCGAAGCGGGAGCGCAGCGCCGGGGTGAACCGGTCGGCGATCTCCAGGTGGTGGGCGAGCAGCGCGCAGAAGTTCCGCACCGCCTTGGGCAGGAACTCCGGCTCGAGATCCTTGAACACCAGGTCGAACGCGTCGAAGAAGTGCAGCTGGCGCTCGTCGCCGACCTGGGTGAGCGACCCGGACACCAGGCGGCGGTAGAACAGCCCGGCCATCGACACCACCGCGAACGTGGCGGCCTCCCGGTGCAGGCGCCAGATCCACGGCCGGTCCTCGGCGGTGTGCAGGGAGCCGGGGAAGTGCAGCAGGTCGCGAAGGGAGCGCCGGTAGATCCCGGCCCACGCGTACGGGTAGTCGACCATGGTCCGCATGCCCGCGGGCAGGATCGCCTCCCGTGGGTCGAGCACCACGCCCCTCCGCGCCATGGGGGCGCGGTGCACGACCCGTTTGCGGCCCTCGACCTGCACGTGGTCGGCGCGTACGAAGTCGCAGCCGAGCCCGTCGATCGCCTCGACGAGCCGTGCCAGGTAGCCGGGGGCGAGCCAGTCGTCGGCGTCCATGAACGTGACGTACCGGCCGGAGGCGGCCGACAGGCCCGTGTTGCGGGCGTCGGCCAGCCCCACGGGGGCGGGGTTGCGCAGCATGGTCAGCCCGGGCAGCTCGCGCGTGAAGTCGTCGACGATGTCCCCGGTGGCGTCGGTGGACCCGTCGTTCACGACGATGAACTCGAAGTCGTGCCGGGCGTTGCGGCAGAGCGACGACAGCGCGTCGGCGATGTAGCGCTCGCCGTTCAGCACCGGCACGACGACCGAGAGAGTGATCAAGAGTGGTTTCTCCAGAGTGCGGACGAGGTCAGACGGTCACCCGGCGCAGGCGGGCCTTGGGAGCCTCCTCGCCGGGGAAGACGCGCTTGACGCCGTCGCCCATGGCCTGCTCGATGATGCGGATGTCACGGACGAGGTGCTCGAGGCCGGCCGGCTCCAGCGAGGCGGCGTGGTCGGAGCCCCACATGGTCCGGTCGAGCGTGATGTGCCGCTCCACGGTGACCGCGCCGAGCGTGACCGCGGCCAGGGAGATCTGCAGGCCGCGCTCGTGGCCGGAGTAGCCGACGGGCACGCCGTAGCGCTCCTTGAGCGTGGTGATCGTGCGCAGGTTCGCCTCTTCGGGCGGCAGCGGGTACGTGGACGTCGCGTGCATCATGATCAGCTTGTCGGTGCCGAGGATCTCGACGGCCGCGTCGATCTCCGACAGCGTGGACATGCCGGTGGACAGGATGATCGGCTTGCCGGTGGCGGCCAGGACCCGCAGCAGCTCGTGGTCGGCGACGCTGGCCGAGGCCACCTTGTGCACGAGGACGTCCATCTCCTCCAGGAACTCCACGGAGGGCACGTCCCACGGCGAGGCGAACCAGTGCAGGCCGCGCTCGTCGCAGTATTTCGCGATCTGCCGGTACTCGTCGTAGCCGAACTCGGTCCGCTCCTTGTACTCCAGGTACGTCATCTCGCCCCACGGCGTCTGCCTGATCTGGCCCTTCTGCTCCTCGGGCACGCAGATCGCGGGGGTGCGCTTCTGGAACTTGACCGCCTGGCAGCCGGCCTCGGCCGCCACGTCGATGAGGCGGCGGGCGATGTCGATGTCGCCGTTGTGGTTGATGCCGATCTCGCCGATCACGTACACGGGCTCGCCGTCGCCGACCAGGACGTCGCCGATCGCCACGGGGCCGAGCCTGGGGCGCGTGCGGACCTCGGCGGCGGGCGGCTCGGGGCGGGCGGCCACGACGCGGTCGCACAGCTCACGCACGGCGCCGGACCCGCCGGCCTTGGTCAGCACGACCCTGGCGGCGGCGCGCACGCGCGGGTGGGCGTCGGGGGTGGCGATGGGCCAGCCGACCTCGGCCATCGGGCCCAGGTCGTTGACGTCGTTGCCGACGTAGGCGACGCGGGCCGGGTCGAGGCCCTCGATGGTCAGCCAGTCGCGCAGCACGGTCCGCTTCTCGGCCAGGCCCTGCAGCACGGGGACGCCGAGCTTGCGGGCGCGGGCGGCCACCACCGGGTTGTGCTCGGTGGACATGACCAGCACCTTCACCCCGGACCGCTTCAGCAGCGCGATGCCCATCCCGTCGGAGCGGCTGACGAGCACCATCTCGCGGCCGTCGGAGTCGACGTAGGCGCGGTCGTCGGTGTGCACGCCGTCGAAGTCGGTGATGACGGCGTCCACGTCGATCGGCTCGGGCTCGTCGATGAACGGGGCGAGCGCGCGCACCAGCTCCAGGTCGTCCGGGTTGTCGATCTCGACGCCGTGCTTCGGCGACACCGGCTGGACGGCGACCTGGCCGAAGAAGCGGTGGCCGTGCTCGCGCAGGCCGGAGGTGCGCATGACGTAGAAGGCGCCGTTCTCGCGGAACTCGGGGTCGCGGTCCTGGCGGCGCTGGCGGACGGCCGGGTCGTGGTTGATGCCGGCCCCGGTGGCGGTCCACAGGAACTCGTGCGTCGGCAGCCCCGACACGACCGAGTCGGCCTCCCCGTCCAGCACCTTGCGGACCGCCTCCGACAGGTTCTCGGGGTCGATGAACGCGCTGGTGCACTGCACGAGCACGACGACCTCGGGCTCCGCGCCGAGCGTGTCGAGCGCGTGCAGCACCGCCGACTCGCTGGAGGCGGTGGCGCCGCTCAGCTCCTCGGGCCGGTCCACGACGATCGCGCCTGCCTCGCGGGCGGTCTCGGCGATGCCCGCGTGGTCGGTGCTGACCACGACCTGGTCCACGAGCTCGGCCCGCTGGGCGGCCCGTACCGCTCGGGTGACCAGCGGGACACCGCCGACCAGGGCGAGGTTCTTCAGGGGTACGCCCGCCGAACCTCCGCGGGCGGGAACTACGGCCAGGACTCGCAAGATCTGTCTCCTCAGTGCATCGGACTGCACCCAGAAGCTAGAGGTCCGGATTGAACGGCCAGCGTCACCATCATTAACTTTCCATGGGGATCCGGTAGAGCAACTCTGGCCGGCCGACTCCGCCGTATTGCGGGATGCGGGCCGCCACCCCCAGCTCGACCAGGTATTCCAGGTAGCGGCGGGCCGTCACGCGGGACACCCCGATCGCGTCGGCCACGGCTTGGGCCGCCATGCCCTCGGGGCTGTCGCGCAGCTTCGCGGCGACCGTGTCGAGGGTGTCGCGCGCCATGCCCTTCGGCAGCTCTGAGCTGCCCCGCAGGGTGCCGAGGACCCGGTCCACGTCGCCCTGCCCGACGGCCAGGCCGGCCTCGTCCTTGAACCGGGCGTAACGCGTCAGCTTTTCGGAGAGTGTCGCGTAGGTGAACGGTTTGAGCAGGTACTGGGAGATGCCGAGGGAGACCGCCGAGCGGACCATGGCCAGGTCGCGGGCCGAGGTGACGGCGATCACGTCGCACATGAGGCCGCCCGCGCGGATGGCCCGGCACACCTCCAGCCCGTGCATGTCCGGCAGGTAGAGGTCGAGCAGGACGAGGTCCACGGGCCTGCCGCGCAGGAACCGCAGGGCCTCGCCGCCGGTCCTGACCACCCCGGCCACCTCGAAGCCCGGGGTCCGCTCGACGTAGATGCGGTTGGCCTCGGCCGTGATCTCCTCGTCCTCCACGACGAGCACGGATATCTTCGCGCCCGATCCCGGCGCCGAGACGGTCATCGCACCCGCTCCGGCACCGGCAGCCGCACGGTGAAAGCCGAGCCCTTCACGTCGATGGTGCCGCCCAGCCGCCGCACCGCCTGCCCCACCAGCGCCAGGCCGAGCCCGCGCCCGTCGCCCTTGGTGGTCCAGCCCTTGGTGAACGCCTGCGGGTCGGCCAGCCCGGGACCGTTGTCGGCGACCCTGATGAGGACCTCGCCGCCGCCCGCGCTGAGGTGGACCTCCACCCGGGAGGCCGCGTCGATGGCGTTGTCGATCAGGTTGCCCACGATCGTGACGAGCTCGCGCGGGTCGAGGCCCAGGTCGTCGAGCTCGCTGTCCTGGCTGATCATGAGTTCGGCGCCGCGTTCGGCGGCCTCGGCGCTCTTGCCCAGCAGCAGCGCGGCGAGCACCGGCTCGCGCACGGCGCCGACCACCCGGTCGGTCAGCTCCTGCGCGGCGCGCAGCTCGGCCGTGCCGAGGGCCACGGCCTGTTCGGTGCGGCCCAGCTCCACCAGCGTGATGACGGTGTGCAGCCGGTTGGCGGCCTCGTGGGCGGCCGAGCGCAGCGATTCGGCGAAGTCGCGTTCGGCGTCGAGCTGCCCGGTCAGCGCCTGCAGCTCGGTGTGGTCGCGCACGGTCACGACGGTGCCGAGCCGGCTGGCGGCGCTGTTGACGGCGAGGACGCGGTCGCCGACCAAATGGACGCGCTCGTCGTCGCCGGCCAGCACCTTCGACAGGCCGAGCTCGTCCACGTGCCGCCCTTCGGCGTCGGCGGGCAGGCCCAGCAGCATCCTGGCGGCGTCGTTGCAGAGCGTCAGCGTGCCGTCCTTGCCCACCAGCAGCAGGCCCTCGCGGACGGCGTGCAGGACGGCGTCGTGGTGCTCGTGGATGCGGCCCAGCTCCACCGGGCCGAGGCCGTGCGTCTGGCGGCGCAGCCGCGCGGTGACCAGCCACGTGCCGGCGGCGCCCAGCGAGAGCGCGAGCGCGACGACGAGGCCGCCCCAGGCGAGCTGGTCGCGGACCCTGGCGCTGATCTGGTTGATCGTGATGCCCGCGCTGACCAGCGCGCGCACCCGGCCGCCCGACATGACGGGGGTCACGACCCGCCTGGACTCGCCGAGTGTGCCGGTGTAGGTCTCGGTGAACGTCTCGCCGGCCAGCGCCCGCTCGGTGTGGCCGAGGTAGTGCTTGCCGATCTCGGCGGGGTTGGGGTGGGTGTAGCGGGTGCCGTCCGGTTTCATGATGGTGATGAAGTCGACGCCCGTCTGGTGGCGTACCTGCTCGGCGTACGGCTGCAGCCGTACGGACGGGTTCGGCTCGTCGAGGGCGGCCAGCACGCTGGGCGAGGCGGCCACGCTCACCGCGACGGCCCTGGCCTTGCTGCTCGCCTCGTCGGTGAGCAGCTCGTGCGCCTGCACGATGGCGAGCACCGCCAGGCCCGCCACCGTGACGGCGACCACGAGCAGCTGCAGGACCAGCATCTGGCCCGCCAGGCTCCAGCGCCGCATGTGACATCTCCCCTGTGAACGAAACTTACTCAATGGTGACCTATGTCACTGTGAGGGGCATACTCGGGCGTCTAGAAGGTCATTCCATCACCGCTGGAGAGCCCCCCATGCGTGATCGCACTCGCTACCTCTATCTGGCCGTCATCGGGGCGGTCCTACTCGGCATCCTGGTCGGATTCGTCTGGCCGGACGTGGGCAAGGAGCTCAAACCGCTCGGCACCGGCTTCGTGGCGCTCATCCAGATGGTGATCGGGCCGATCATCTTCTGCACGATCGTGCTGGGCATCGGCTCGGTACGCCAGGCGGCCAAGGTCGGCAAGGTCGGCGGGCTCGCGCTCGGCTACTTCATCGTCATGTCCACGGTAGCCCTGCTCATCGGCCTGCTGGTCGGCAACGTCATCGACCCGGGCTCGGGGCTGCACCTCAGCGACGCGGCCAGGCAGGCGGCGGAGGCGCAGGCGGCCAAGGGCGGCGAGTCCAGCACGGTCGACTTCCTGCTCGGCATCATCCCGAAGACGCTGGTGTCCTCGCTCACCGAAGGCTCGGTGCTGCAGGCGCTGCTCGTGGCGCTGCTGGCCGGGTTCGCGATCCAGGCCATGGGCGCCAAGGGCGAGCCGATCCTGCGCACCATCGAGCACTTCCAGCGGCTGACGTTCCGCATCCTCGCCATGATCATGTGGGCCGCGCCCGTCGGCGCGTTCGGCGCGATCGCCGCGGTCGTGGGGGAGACCGGGCTGGAGGCGCTCAAGAGCCTGGCGATCATCATGGTCGCCTTCTACATCACGTGCCTGCTGTTCGTCGGCGTCGTGCTCGGCTCGATCCTGTGGCTGGTCGCGCGGATCAACCTGTGGTCGCTGCTGAAGTACCTGGGCCGCGAGTTCCTGCTCATCCTGTCCACCTCCTCGTCGGAGACGGCCCTGCCCCGGCTCATCGCCAAGATGGAGCACCTGGGCGTGAGCAAGACCGTGGCCGGCATCACGGTGCCGACCGGCTACTCCTTCAACCTCGACGGCACGGCGATCTACCTGACCATGGCCACGCTGTTCATCGCCGAGGCCACCGGGGCGCCGCTGCAGTTCGGCGAGCAGATCGCGCTGCTGCTGTTCATGATGATCGCCTCCAAGGGCGCCGCGGGCGTGACCGGGGCCGGGCTGGCCACGCTGGCCGGCGGGCTGCAGGCGCACCGTCCGGCGCTGGTCGACGGCGTCGGCCTCATCGTGGGCATCGACCGCTTCATGTCGGAGGCCAGGGCGCTGACGAACTTCGCCGGCAACTCCGTCGCCACCGTGCTGGTCGCCGTCTGGACCGGTGACTTCGACCGGGAGCGCGCGAACCAGGTGCTGGCCGGGCAGGCGCCGTTCGACGAGTCCACGCTGCTGGACGAGGACGACGACACCGGCGGCCCCGGCCCCGACGAGTCGGGCGACCGGGAGCTGTCGAAGGTCTAGGGCTTGCGGGCGATGCCCGCGTAGCCCATCCGCGACAGGTCCGGGTCGAGGAAGATCGGGACGTCGCGGTCGATGTACGGCCACCCGAGCTCCGGCCCGATGCCGTTGGCGAGGTAGCCGGGCGGGATGAACTCGAAGTCACCGAAGAAGGCCGCGATCTCCTTGCCGGGTCGCGGCCTGAACGGCATGTTGGCCCGTTGGTAGAACTCGACCACCCGGTCCGTCAGCGCCGAGTGGGAGTCGCTGCCCACGTGTGAGATGGCCAGATAGCTGCCCGGCGCCATCGCCTCGCGGTAGGCGGCCACGAACGTGTCCGGGTCGTCCTCGTCGGGGATCAGGTGCAGGATGAACATCATCAGCACGGCCACCGGCCGCTCGAAGTCCAGGAGCGCGCGCACTTCGGGGTTGGCCAGGATCTCCTTCGGCCGGCGCACGTCGCCCAGCACCATGGCCACCCGTTCCGGGTCGGCCAGCAGGGCCCTGCCGTGCGTGGCCACCACGGGGTCGTTGTCCACGTAGACCACGCGGGCGTCGGGGGTGTGGCGGAGCGCGACCTCGTGCACGTTCTCCTGCGCGGGCAGGCCCGAGCCGAGGTCGAGGAACTGCGTGATGCCCTGTTCGCAGAGGTAACGCACGAACCGGCCGATGAGCGCCCGGTTCTCCCTGGTGCCGTCGCGCGTCTCGGGGACCGCGCTCAGGACCAGTTCGGCCAGATCCCTGTCGGCTTGGAAGTTGTCCTTGCCGCCCAGGAAGTAGTCGTACATACGCGCCGCGTTAGGGATATGCGGGTCGACGCCCTGAGGCGCTTGTTCCGTCATGACACCATGATCTATGACTTGAGCACCGGAAATCTACGAAAAGCGGTCAAACGGCTGGAAGTCTCAACACAAATCGCGCGCCGCCCACACGGTCCTCAACGGTGATCTGCCCCCCATGGGCCACCGCGACGTCGCGCGCGATGGCCAGGCCCAGGCCCGTTCCGCCGGCGTCGCGGCTGCGGGCGGCGTCCAGGCGGGTGAAGCGCTGGAAGATGCGCTCGCGATCCTCCTCGGCGATCTCGACGCCGTCGTTCTCGACCGCCAGCAGCGCCGTGTGCTCGCCCTCCCTGCGGACCTCGACCTGGACCGTGTGCTCGGCGTGGCGCTGGGCGTTGTCCAGCAGGTTCGTCAGCACCCTGGCGAGCTGGAGCCGTACGCCCTCGACCACCACCCCCTCGGCCAGTTCCACGTGCACGGGCACCTTGTCGCAGCGCACGGACAGCTCCTGGCGCACCAGCTCGGCGAGGTCCACCCGCTCCTTGACCACGTCCACCCGGGAGCCGATCCTGGCCAGCAGCAGCAGATCGGTGATGATGGCCTCCAGGCGGTCGGTGTCGCGCAGCGCGCTGTCCACCAGCGCCTCGACATCGGTGTCGTCGGGATAGAGCTGGGCGCTCTCCAGCTGGGCGCGCAGGCCCGCGATGGGGGTGCGCAGCTCGTGCGAGGCGTCGGAGGCGAACTGGCGCTGCTGCTGGGCCGAGCGTTCCAGCCGGGCCAGCGTGCCGTTGACGGACCGGGCGAGCTGGGCCACCTCGTCCGCGCCCGGCGGCTGCGTGACGCGCCGGCTCAGGTCGCCCGCGTGGACGGCGTCCAGCTCGGCCCGCATGGTCGCCACCGGCCGCAGCGCGCGCCCCGTGACCAGCCACGTGGCCCACGACGCCAGCCCGATCAGCACCCCGACCTCGATGAACACCACCACTTCCAGCCCGCGGTTGGCCAGCAGGTCGGGCGTGCTGCGGCCCGCGTAGACCACGGGGGAGTCGGCGAACAGGCTGACGCGGACGGCGGTGACGTGGATGCACTCGGTGGGCAGGCAGTTCATCACGCTGATCACCCGGTTCTCGGGTGTGGGGCGGATGTCGCTGAGCGGCGGCAGGTTCCTGGCCGCGTCGCTGCTGGCCAGGATCTGGCCGTTGGGGCCGACGACCTGGATCAGGTCCACCGGCGGGTTGGGCACCGGGATGGCGGCGCCCATGGGCAGCGCGCCGCCGCGCATCTCGTACGCGATCCGCTCGGCCGTGTCCCTGGTGTCGCGGAAGACGCTGGCCGTCATCAGCGACCTGGCGGTGATCACCCCGGCGACGGCCACGGGGATGAGCACGAGGGCGGCTACAGCCGTCGCGATGAGGGTGACGCGTCCGCGCAGGGATCTGGCCCACCAGGGTGGCACCCTGTGAGGTTACCGAGCGTGATTACCGACATTTGCCGCGTTAAGGGAAAGATTCCCCCAACCCGGGGACCGGATCCGGTCAGCGCTGGATCCAGGCCGCGGTGTCCGGCGGGAGGGCCCCGTCCGCGGCCAGCGGGCCGCTGGACAGCAGCACCTCGCCGCCGAAGTCGAGCCGCACCGGCTCCTCGCCCGTGTTGAGCACCACGACCAGCCCCGGGTCGCGCTCGATGGCCAGCACGTCCTTGGGGGAGTCGAGCCACGTCACGGTGCCGCCGCCGAGCGCCGGGTGCTCTTTGCGGAGCTTCAGCGCGGCGCGGTAGAGGTTCAGGGTGGAGGCGGGGTCGTGCTCCTGGGCCTCGGCCGACAGCGGCCCCCACGAGTCGGGGATCGGCAGCCAGGGATCACGCCAGCCGAAGTCGCCGGTGGCCGTCCACGGGATCGGCACCCGGCAGCCGTCGCGGCTCTCGCCGGTGCGCCGGAAGGCCGGGTCCTGGCGCAGCTCGTCCGGCAGGTCGAGCACCTCGGGCAGGCCCAGCTCCTCGCCGTTGTAGAGGTAGGCCGAGCCGGGCAGGGCCAGCATGAGCAGCGTGGCCGCGCGGGCGCGGGCCAGGCCGCCGTGGCGGGTGACGTGGCGGGGCTTGTCGTGGTTCGACAGCACCCACGTGGTGGGCGCGCCGACCAGCTCCGACTCCTTCAGCGCCTTCTCGATGACGGTACGGAAGGACTTGGCGTGGAAGTCGGCCATCATGAACTCGAACGAGAACGCCTGGTGCAGCTCGTCGGGCCCGACGTAGCGGGCCAGCCGCTCGGGGGAGGACACCCACGCCTCGGCCACCGCCATCCGGCCGCCGGGGTAGGAGTCGAGGATCGGCCGCCACTCGCGGTAGATCTCGTGCACGCCGTCCTGGTCGAAGTACGGCAGCTGCTCGTCGCCGAGCATCTCGGCCTGGCGGCCCTCCTTCGGCCCCACGTCGGGCAGTCCGGCGGCCTTGATCATGCCGTGCGCCACGTCGATCCTGAAGCCGTCCACGCCCCGGTCGAGCCAGAAGCGCAGGATGTCGCGGAACTCGGCGCGCACGTCCGGGTTCTCCCAGTTGAGGTCCGGCTGCTCGGGGGCGAACAGGTGCAGGTACCACTGCCCGTCCGCCACCTGCGTCCAGGCCGGGCCGCCGAAGATCGACTCCCAGTCGTTGGGCTCGTCGCGGAAGATGTAGCGATCGCGCAGACCGGCCTGGAACCACGGGTGCTGGTCGGAGGAGTGGTTCGGCACCAGGTCCACGATGACCCTGATGCCCTTGTCGTGGGCGTCGGCCATGAGGGCGTCGAAGTCGGCGAGCGTGCCGAACATGGGGTCCACGTCCCGGTAGTCGGCCACGTCGTAGCCGCCGTCGGCCATGGGGGAGGTGTAGAAGGGGCTCAGCCAGATGGCGTCCACGCCCAGGTCGGCGAGGTAGCCGAGGCGCTCGCGCACGCCGGCGAGGTCGCCCATGCCATCTCCGTCGGCGTCGGCGAAGCTGCGCGGGTAGACCTGGTACACGACGGCGTCACGCCACCAGTCGTCGTTGCCGAGCATGGCTGTCCTTCCCTGGATGACCGAGATGTCCGTGATGTTGTGGTGAAGGATGTCGCGCCCGCTCGGCCGGGGTCAAGCGCAACTTGCGGAAAGTTGCATACGTCACCGTGACCCGCCCGTACTCCGGCCGAGGGTCCCAGACCGACCCCCTGTGAGAGCGGGTTTCGCTCGGTTCGGTGAGGATCACGTAACGCTCTTTCGCAAGTTCTTCCAATTCTTGCAAAGAGCCGCTAACGTCCCGGAAACGTTAGAGCTTTCTTCCGGCGGCGCTCGTGTGGCGCCGCCGTTCCTGCGTGACCTCAGGAGGTCCCATGCGCATGCGGGCTCTGGGTGTGGCCGCTCTCGCGACCCTCGCGTTCGCCGCCACGGCGTGCGGCGAATCCCAGCCGGCTTCCCAGTCGGCCTCTCCGGCGGCACCCGGTGCGTCCGCCTCCGCCCCGGCGGCCAAGAGCGGCGGCACGCTCGTGATCTGGGCCGACCCCAGCCGCGTCAAGCCGCTCAAGCCGTTCGCCGACCAGTTCGGCACCGAGAACGGCGTGACCGTCGAGGTGAAGGAGATCAGCAAGGACAACCAGACGACCTTCCTCACCGCCTCCCAGCAGGGCAGCGGCCCGGACATCATGATCGGCGCGCACGACTGGATCGGCAACCTCGTGCAGAACGGCGCCATCGACCCCGTCACGCTGACCGACGAGCAGAAGGCAGCCTTCTCGGCCAAGGCGATGCAGGCCGTGACGTTCAACGGGCAGGTCTACGGAGCCCCGTACGCGGTGGAGAACATCGCCCTGATCCGCAACACCAAGCTCGCCCCCGACGCGCCCGCCTCGATCGAGGACATGATCGCCAAGGGCAAGGAGCTCAAGGCGGCCGGCAAGGTCAAGGAGGTGCTCTGCATCCCCGTCGGCCAGAAGGGCGACGCCTTCCACGTCTACCCGATCTTCGCCTCCGCGGGCGGCGCGCTGTTCGGCGCCACCTCCACCGGCGACCCCGACCCCAAGCAGGTGCTGGTCGGCTCGCCCGACTCGGTCAAGGCGTTCGGCAAGCTCAAGGACCTGGGCGAGAAGGGCGACGGCGCGCTGCGCACGTCGATCACGAACGAGAACTACATCGTCAACTTCGCCGGCGGCAAGTGCGCCTACCTGATCTCCGGCCCGTGGGCGATGAGCGAGGTCAAGAAGGGCGGCATCACGTACGACATCACGGCCGTCCCGTCCTTCAAGGGCGGCAAGCCCGCCACCCCGTTCGTCGGCGTGCAGACGTTCTTCGTGGCCTCCAAGGGCAAGAACAAGGCCCTGGCCCAGGAGTTCGTCGCCAACTACGTGACCAACAAGGACGTCGCGAAGGCGCTGTACGAGGCCGACCCGCGGCCCCCGGCGCTGACCGCCGCTCTCCAGGAGGTCCAGGCGAGCGACCCGGACGCGGTCAAGTTCATGGAGGCGGGCAAGGACGGCCTGCCGATGCCGGCCATCCCCGAGATGGCGGCCATCTGGGAGCCGTTCGGCATCGCCGAGAACGCCGTCGTCAAGGGCGGCGACGCGGCCAAGGCCGCCGCGGCCGCGCAGAAGGCCATCGACGGCTCGCTCAAGCACTGATCATGGCGCTCGACGTGCGCGAGGCCCCAAGAAAAGGCGTGAAGCCCGAGGCGGCTCCACGGCCCCGCCGGGAGATCACCACGGCGTTCGTGGTGAGCAGGATCGCGGTGCTGGCCGTGGCCGCCGCGATCCTGCTCTACGCCGTGCCGCCGCTGGTCGCCGCCGAATCGTGGGCCTCGCTCGCGCTGCTGTGCGCCGTCAGCGCGGCCATCGCCTACCTCTACCTGACCCGCCGCTTCATCCCGGCCAAGTACCTGGTCCCCGGCACCGTCTTCCTGATCGCCTTCCAGGTGTTCCCCGTCGTCTACACGGTCACCACCGCGTTCACGAACTTCGGCGACGGGCACCGCGGCGACAAGGCCGCCGCCGTCACCGCCATCGAGACCGGCTCGGTGCGGCAGACCCCCGGCTCGCCCGAGTACGCCCTGACGGCCGCGCTGCGCGGTGACGAGCTGGTGTTCCTGCTGGTCGACCCCAAGACCAAGCAGGTGCGGCTGGGCGACTCCGAGGGGCTGTCGCCGCTGGCGGGCGCCCAGGTCGGGGTCACCGGCAAGGTGCTGGCGGCCCCCGGGCTGACCGTGCTCAAGGCGCCCGAGGCCGCCGCCCGCGGGCGGGAGATCTCCGCGCTGACCGTGCCGACCGGCGACGGCGCGATCAAGGCGAACGGGCTCAGCCGGGCCGTCGAGGGCAAGGCGGCGCTCGTGTACGACGCCGGCTGCGACTGCGTGCGCGGCAACGGCGACACCTGGACGGCCGACGAGAGCCAGGGCTTCTTCGTCAACGCCAAGGGCGAGCACCTGGCGCAGGGCTGGCAGGTGGGCGTCGGGCTCGACAACTTCGCTCGGGTGCTTACAAATCCGACTATTTCGGGATATTTCGCGGGGGTGTTCGGCTGGAACCTGGTCTTCGCGCTGGCCTCCGTGCTCGGCACGTTCGCGCTCGGCATGTCGGTCGCGCTGGCGCTGCACCACCCCCGGATGCGCGGCACCCGGTTCTACCGGATCGCGCTGATCCTGCCCTACGCGATGCCCGCCTTCGCCATGCTGCTGGTGTGGCGTGACATGTTCAACCGCGACTTCGGCCTGATCAACCAGCTCCTCGGCGCCAACGTCGACTGGCTGGGCGAGACCGCGACCGCCCGGTTCGGGGTGATCCTGGTCAACCTCTGGCTCGGCTTCCCGTACATGTTCCTCGTCACCACCGGCGCGCTGCAGGCCATCCCGCGCGAGCTGACCGAGGCGGCGGCCATCGACGGGGCCACGCCGTGGAAGGCGTTCCGGCGGGTGACGCTGCCGCTGCTGCTGGTGGCGCTCACCCCGCTGCTGATCTCGTCGTTCGCCTACAACTTCAACAACTTCAACGCGATCGCGCTCACCACCGAGGGCGGGCCGTTCCCGGCCGACAACCCGCAGGTGGGCGGCACCGACCTGCTGATCACCTACACCTTCAGGCTGGCGTTCGGCGCGGGCGGCGCGCAGTTCGGCTTCGCGGCGGCGGTCTCGGTGTTCATCTTCACGATCGTGGCCGTCATCTCGGCCGTGGCGTTCCGCCGTACCCGCAAGCAGGAGGAGGTCTACGCGTGAAGCTCGCCCTCAGGCACGTCTTCGTGCTGATCGTGTGCGCGTTCGCGCTCTTCCCGATCCTGTTCGTGGTCTCGGCCGCGATCAACCCCATGGGCACGCTGGCCTCAACCGACCTGCTGCCGACCGGGGCCAGCCTGACCAACTTCGCCAACCTGCTGACCTCCGACAGCTACCCGTTCGGCCGGTGGTTCTTCAACTCGGTGTTCATCGCTCTGGTGGCCTCGTTCGCGAGCCTGCTGCTGTCGATGCTCGCCGCGTACGCCTTCAGCCGCATGCGCTTCGCGGGCCGCCGGGTCGGGCTGCTGGCGCTGCTGCTCATCCAGATGTTCCCGCAGTTCCTGGCCATCGTGACGATCTTCATGATCTTCACCAGGGTGACCGAGCTGTATCCGGCCTTCGGGTTCAACACCGTGTGGGGGCTGATGCTGCTCTACCTCGGCGGCGCGCTCGGCGTGAACACCTGGCTGATGAAGGGCTTCCTCGACACCGTGCCGAAGGAGCTGGACGAGGCCGCCACCGTGGACGGGGCCACGCACGCGCAGATCTTCTGGCGGGTGATCATGCCGCTGGTCACGCCGATCCTCGCGGTCACGGCGCTGCTGGCGTTCATCGGCACGATGAGCGAGTTCCTCATGGCGAACGTGTTCCTGCGCGACCCCGAGAGCAAGACCCTCGCCGTCGGCATGTACGGAATGATCGCCGGCGACCACCGCAACGCGAACTTCGGCATGTTCGCCGCGGCGACGCTGCTTACCGCGATTCCGACGGTGAGTGTGTTCCTCTGGTTGCAGAAGTACATCGTCTCCGGGCTCACCGCCGGGGCTGTCAAGGGATAGGTGGATTTGCGCTTCATCGGGGAGCCGCATCACGACGGCTCAGCTCTGTACGTCTCCGAGCAGGAGCCCGCCCTCGGCTCCCGGGTGACGCTGTGGCTGCGGGCGCCGCTGGCCGCCGGGATCACGGGCGTGCACGTGCGTACCGTGCACGACGGCGAGCCGCGCTACGCCGAGGCGGCGCCGGACCCGTCGCGGCGGCAGGCCGGCGGGTACGGCGGCACGGACGTCTGGTGGCGGGCCGAGATCACCGCGGTCAACCCGGTGACCCCGTACCGGTTCCTGCTGGCCACGCGGGGCGGCCAGGCGTGGCTGACCGCGGCCGGGCTCGTCGCCCACGACGTGACCGACGCGGGCGACTTCCGCCTCGTGTGCCACCGGCCGCCGCCCTCCTGGATGTCGGACGCGATCGTCTACCAGATCTTCCCCGACCGTTTCGACCGCTCCCGGCCCATGCGCGACCTGCCCGACTGGGCGCTGCCCCGCGACTGGGACCGCGACCCGGTCATCCCCTCCGGCCCCGGCACCTCGGGGCAGTTCTACGGCGGCGACCTCGACGGCGTCGTCCAGCGGCTCGACCACATCCAGAGCCTCGGCGCGGACACCGTCTACCTGACGCCGATCTTCCCCGCCCGCTCCAACCACCGCTACGACGCCGCCACGTTCGAGCACGTCGACCCGCTGCTCGGCGGCGACGAGGCGCTGCACCGCCTGTCCGGCGCCCTGCACGCCCGCGGCATGCGCCTGCTCGGCGACATCACCACCAACCACTGCGGCGACACGCACGAATGGTTCACCGCGGCCGTCTCCGACGTGAACGCGGTCGAGCGCGAGATGTTCTACTTCGACCGCGACTCCGGCGACTACGAGTCCTGGTGGGGCGTCAAGACGCTGCCCAAGCTCAACTGGGGCAGCGAGCTCGTCCGCGCCCGCATGCGGGCCGTGCTGAAGAAGTGGCTCGGGCCGCTGGACGGCTGGCGCGTGGACGTGGCCAACATGACCGGCAGGCACGCCGCCGCCGACCACAACCACGAGGTCGCCGCCATGCTCCGGGCCGAGCTGGGCCCCGAGGCGGCGTTCATCGCCGAGCACAACCACGACGCCTCCTGCGACCTCGACCGCGACGGCTGGCACGGCACCATGAACTACGGCGGCTTCACCCGCCCCGTCTGGACCTGGCTGCGCGGGCCCGAGCTGGACCTCGACCACTTCCTCGGCGTGCCGGGCGGCGTGCCGTCGCGCGACGGGACGGCCGCGCTGGCCACGTTCCGGTCGTTCGCGTCCCACATGTCGTGGCGCTCGCTCGTCCACTCCTGGCAGCTGCTCGACTCGCACGACTCGCCCCGCATCCGCACCGTCACCGGCTCGCGCGAGCGCCACCTGCTCGCGCTCGGCCTGCAGGCCACGCTGCCGGGCACGCCGATGGTGTTCGCGGGCAGCGAGTTCGGCCTGACCGGGGTGAACGGCGAGCACTCCCGCACCCCGATGCCCTGGAACCGGCCCGCGGACCAGGACCTGGCGACGCTGGCGGCCTACCGGGAGCTGCTCGGGCTGCGCCGCGCCGAGCCCGCGCTGCGCCACGGCGGCCTGCGCTGGCTGCACGCCGACGCCGACTGCCTGGTCTTCGCGCGGGAGACGTACGAGGAGTCGATCCTGGTGTGCGTGCGGCGGGCGCCCGGCGCGCCGCTGCGCCTCGGCGTCCACGCCCGCGGCCTCTACAACGCCGAGGACGGGGATGTGCTGCCGGGTGACGGTCCTTCGGTGCGTCTCTGGCGTCTCACGCGTTGATCACGCTACCTTGGGCTTCCCCCCCATCCGCTCCAACTCGATAGTGGTGTGCTCGAATGAGGTTGCTGCCCGTCGCCGTCATGGCGGCTCTCCTGCCCGGTTTCGCTCCGGCGGCCCCCGCGTACGCGCTGGCGGGCACCACGTACTACGTGGACTCCAAGTCGGGCAACGACGACGCGGCGGGCACCAGCGCCACCGCGCCGTGGAAGTCCCTCGACAAGGTCAACGCCGCCGACCTCAAGCCGGGCGACGCGGTCAGCTTCAAGCGCGGCAGCTCCTTCACCGGCTCGCTCAAGCTCGAGGCCAACGGCACCGCGGCCAGGCCGATCGTCGTCCAGGCGTACGGCACCGGCCCCCTGGCCAGGATCAGCGGCATGGACGACGACTGCGTCGTGCTCAGCGGCAACCACTGGCGCGTCAGCGGCCTGCGGGCCTCCCGCTGCCGCTGGGCCGGCTTCCAGGTCGCCGGCGACAGCAACGAGCTGGCCGGCGTGCAGGCCGACGGCAACATCGCGGGCGTCTACGTCACCCCGTCCGGCTCGCGCAACGTCATCCGCGACAGCGTCCTGACCGACAACAACCGGATGAGCGTCAACGACGAGGGCGGCGACAACGACTCCGGCGCCTTCGGCGTGCTGCTCAACGGCGACGACAACCTCGTGACCGGCAACACCATCACCGGCAGCTTCGCCAAGAGCGCCGACTACGGCACCGACGGGGCCGCCGTCGAGATCTTCGACGGCGACCGCAACCGCGTCACCCACAACACCTCCAGGAACAACGAGACGTTCACCGAGCTCGGCGCCCAGAAGGGCAAGACCGCCACCGGCAACGTGTTCGCCTTCAACGTCGTGACCTCCTCCCGCAGCCGCGGCTCCTTCCTCATCACCCGCGGCCCGCGCCACGTCGTCGGGCCCGTCAAGGGCACGGTCGCCGTCCAGAACTCGGTCTACCTGCCGGCCAAGGACACCATCGGCTGGTCCTGCCACGACGGGTGCGCCCCATCGATCCTGAAACTGCGCAACAACGTGATCGTGGTGGGCGGCGAGGCCGGCTGGGAGGACGGCAAGGGGGCCGACGAGGGCGGCAGCGTCTACCAGGGGCGCGTGAACAAGTTCAAGCTGGGGCCGAAGTCGATCGTGGCCGATCCGAAGTTCGTCTCCCGTACCGACCTGCGGCTGCGGCCCGGCTCGCCGGCGCTCGGCCGCGGCCTGCCCCTCAGCTCCAAGTGGTACGGGGGCGCGGCGCTCGGCAAGGACATGGTCGGCAAGCCCCTGGCAGGCGCGCCTGACGCGGGCGCCTACCAGCACTGACGCGCCTTCCCCGCACTGACGCCGCGTGGTCGCCGAGCGCGAGCCGTCGGACCGCGTCGCCGACGTGCTCGACCCGGTCAGCGCCGCCGAGATCGCCATCGGCGGGCTGCGCTCGTTCTAGAGTGGACGGGTGCTTCCAGATCTTCGCCAGCCGCTGGTGCGGCAGCTCGCCGAGTCCGACGCCCCCAGGCGCTACTGGCACCTGGGCGACGAGAACGGGCGCGCCTGGCTGTTCGAGAGCGTCGAGGGCGACGGCCACGAAGAGTGGGCGATCAGGCAGGTGCTGGTGGGCGCCGACCGGACCGGCCGCCGCTACTGGTGGCGCCACCTGCAGGACGAGCACGGCTTCCTCACCGACCAGCCGCTGGAGGTCTGGGAGCTGACCGAGATCACGGAGCAGGCGTTCGAGGCCGTCTGGGAGGCGAGCGACTGAGGCGTCAGCTGCCCGCGTCAGCTGCTCGTGGCCAGCGCCGGGTAGAGGCGCTCCAGCTCGCCCGAGAGCCCGGCCTTCGACTGCCGGCTGATGGCGTCGGCCAGCACCTCGTAGGCCCCGGTCTCCAGGGCGTCGAGGGTCTGCGCGACGACCTCCGCCGGAGTGATCTTGGGTCCGGTGACGTGGGCGGCCATGTCGGTGTCGATGTAGCCCGCGTGCACCCCCAGGACGTGGGTGCCCTGCTCCTTCAGCTCCAGCCGCAGGGCGTTGGTCAGGGACCACGCCGCCGCCTTCGACGCGGCGTACCCGCTCGCCTGGGGCAGCGTGATGAACGACAGCACCGACAGGACGTTCACCAGCGCCCCGCCGCCGTTGCGGGCCAGGACGGGGGCGAAGGCGCGGCTCATGGACAGGGTGCCGAAGTAGTTGGTGTCCATCTCGGCGCGCGCCGAGTCCAGGTCAGGGCTGCCCGAACGCGAGATGCCGGCGTTGTTGATCAGCAGGTCCACGTCGCCGCAGCGCTCGGCCGCGGCCGCGACCGCGGCCGGGTCGGTGACGTCGAGCTCGACGGGGGTGAGGTTCGTGCCGGTGATCGTGGCGGGGTTCCTGGCGGCCGCGTAGACCGTGCGGGCTCCCCGGTCCAGGAGGGCCTGGGCGAAGGCGGCGCCCAGGCCGCGGTTGGCGCCGGTGACGAGTGCGACACTGCCGGAGATCTTCATGACGTACTGCTCCAAAGGTGTTGTCAGGGACGTTCGAGGATGAGGGCGTTGGCGAGGCCGCCCGCCTCGCACATGGTCTGCAGCGCGTAGCGGGCGCCGCGCTCGGCCATCGCGTGGACCAGGGTCGTGGCGATGCGGGCGCCGCTGGCGCCCAGCGGGTGGCCGAGGGCGATGGCGCCGCCCTTGACGTTGACCTTGGCCGGATCGGCGCCGGTCTCCTGGAGCCAGGCCAGCACGACGCTCGCGAACGCCTCGTTGACCTCGAACAGGTCGATGTCGGCGAGGCTCAGCCCCGCGCGGCGCAGGACCTTCTCCGTGGCCGGGATGACGCCGGTGAGCATGAGGATCGGGTCCGAGCCGACGACGGCGAAGCTGTGCAGCCGGGCCAGGGGCCGCAGGCCCAGGCGGGCCGCCGTCTCCGAGGTGGTGACCAGTACGGCCGCCGCCCCGTCGTTGATGGGGCTGCTGTTGCCCGCGGTCACCGACCAGTCGATCTGCGGGAACCGCTCGGCGTAACCGGGGTCGGTGAAGGCGGGCCTGAGCCCGGCCAGGATCTCCGGCGTCGTGCTCGGGCGTACCGACTCGTCCCGGTCGAGCCCGCCGACGGGCGCCAGCTCGCCGGCGAAGGAGGCGGCGGCGGCCTTGCGGTGCGAGCCGGCGGAGAACTCGTCGAGCTGCTCGCGGCCGAGCGACCACTTGGCCGCGATGAGCTCCGCGCTGATGCCCTGCGGCACCAGGCCGCCGGGGAAGCGCGCGGCCAGCGCCGGACCGAACGGGTCGGCGCCCGCGGGCACGTTCGACCACATCGGCACCCGGCTCATCGACTCCACGCCGCACGCCACCACCAGGTCGTACGCGCCGGACATCACCCCTTGCGCGGCGAAGTGCACGGCCTGCTGTGACGAACCGCACTGCCGGTCCACCGTGACGGCGGGCACCGACTCCGGGAGGCCGGCCGCCAGCCAGGCGTTGCGGGTGGTGTTCATGGCCTGCTCGCCCACCTGGTCGACGCAGCCGCCGATCACGTCGTCCACCAGGGACGGGTCCACCCCGCTGCGCTCGATCAGGGCGCGCAGCGTGTGCGCGAGCAGGTCCACGGGGTGGATCGCGGACAGGCCGCCGCCTGGTTTGCCCTTGCCGATCGGAGTACGTACGGCTTGCACGATGACGGCGTCACGCACAGCGCCCTCCTCATCAGTTGGAAAACTGAACCCACTCTAGACCCAGTGGGTTGGATTTTCCAACGGACCCTTCCGGTCAGGAGGTGGAGCGCGCCAGGCCGTCGATGATCAGCTGGATGGCCGCGTCGAAGGTGCGGCCGATCTCCTCGGGGTCGTCGGACATGTGCCCCTGGGTCTCGGCCAGGATGAAACCCGAGACGAACGCGTGCAGGATGTCGCTCGTCCGCCGCAGCTCCGGCTCCGGCACCCCCGCCAGCCGCAGGATGCGGTAGAGCGTCTGCCAGATGGGCAGCCGCCGGTCGGCGACGAGACTCGGATGGGTGTGGACATATCCCCATACGGCGGGGTGTTCCTTCGCGTGCCGGTGGTAGGCCAGCGCCAGCGCCATGAGCTGCTCCTCCCACGGGGCGCCGTCGTCCGGCGGCATGTGCATGCGCTCGGCCGCCGTGGCGCAGACCAGCCCCAGCAGCGCCTCCTTGCTCTCCACGTGGTGGTAGAGGGACATCGGGTTGACGTTCAGTTCGGCCGCCAGCTTGCGCATGGACAGCCCCTCCACCCCGCTCTCGTCCATCAGGCGCACCGCCGTGGTGCTGATCTCCTCGAGAGTCAGGGGGGCACCCCTGCGCGCGCTCACTGCCATACACCGTATGGTAGCGTCAGCCATACGGTGTATGGTTACTCGAAGGGAGCAATCATGGCGGAGATCCCCGCCCCGCAGGGCCTGCCCATCCTCGGCAACACGCTGCAGATTCCCTCTCACTCGCCGGTGGAGCACTTCATCCAGGTCGCCTCCCAGTACGACGAGGGCATCTTCCGGCTGGAGGTCGCCGGCCGCACGATCGTGCTGGTGTACGACCCCGACCTGGTCGCGGAGGTGTGCGACGAGAGCCGGTTCGTCAAGCGGATCAAGCCGCCGCTGACGATCGTGCGCGACTTCGCCGGTGACGGGCTCTTCACGGCCAACCCGGACGAGCCGGCCTGGGGGCACGCGCACCGCATCCTGATGCCGGCCTTCAGCCAGCGGGCCATGAAGGCGTACTACGGGCAGATGCTCGAGGTCGCCGAGCAGCTCGTCGAGTCGTGGGCAGCCCGCCAGGGGGAGGACCTGCCCGTCGCCGACGACATGACCAGGCTGACGCTGGACACGATCTCGCTCACCGGGTTCGGCTACCGCTTCCACTCCTTCGACTCGCCCGAGCTGCACCCGTTCCTGCAGGCCATGGGCGGCGCGCTCACCGAGGCCATGCTGCGCAACCAGCAGCTGCCGTTCGTCACCAAGCTCAAGCGCGGGCGCGAGGAGGCCTACCGGCGCGACATCGCCACCATGCAGTCGCTGGTCGACGACGTGATCAGGCAGCGCCGCGCCGAGGGCGCCACCGGCTCCAAGGACCTGCTCGGCCTCATGCTGGAGGCGTCCGACCCGCAGAGCGGCGCCCGCCTGTCCGACGAGAACATCCGCAACCAGGTCCTCACCTTCCTCATCGCCGGCCACGAGACCACCAGCGGCCTGCTCTCCTTCGCCCTCTACAACCTGCTGCGCGAGCCGCACACCCTGGCCCGCGCCTACGAGGAGGTGGACCGGCTGCTGCCGGGCGACGAGCCGCCCACGTACGAGACGATCATGAAGCTCGACGTCATCGCGCGCATCCTGGAGGAGACGCTGCGGCACTGGTCGCCGATCCCGGCCTTCAACGTCAGCGCGGTCGAGGACACCACGATCGGCGGCTACCCCATCGCCAGGGACCAGGGCGTCGGCGTGCTGCTGCCGGTGCTGCACCGCAACCCCAAGGCGTGGGAGCGGCCGGACGAGTTCGACATCGACCGCTGGCTGCCGGAGAACAAGCGGAGCCATCACCCCGGGGCCTACAAGCCGTTCGGCAACGGCGAGCGGGCCTGCATCGGCCGCCAGTTCGCGCTGACCGAGGCCAGGCTGGCGCTGGCGATGATCCTGCGGCGGTTCGCGATCTCCGACCCGAACGTCTACCGCATGAAGATCAAGCAGACCCTCACCCTCAAGCCCGACGGGTTCACGCTCAGGGTCCGCGAGCGGCGGGCGCACGAGCGGGCCGTCGTCGTGGTCCAGGAGGCCGAGGAGAGCGCGCAGCAGGAGATCGCCGTCACCGGCGTGCCGCTCACCGTCGCCTACGGCTCCAACCTCGGCACCAGCTCCGACATCGCCGAACGCCTGGCCGAGCGGGCCGGTCGCGCGGGCTTCGCCACGACGCTGACCTCGCTCGACGACATGACGCCGCCGAGCGAGGGCCTGCTGATCGTGGTCGCCTCCTCCTACAACGGCAAGGCCCCCGACAACGCCCAGCGCTTCGACGCCCTGGAGACGCTGCCCGACCTGTCCGGGGTCCGGCTGGCCGTGCTCGGGTGCGGGAACACGCAGTGGCCCACGTACCAGGAGTTCCCGAAGCGCGCGTACGAGAAGCTGACGGCCGCCGGAGCGGTGCCGCTGATCGAGCGCGGCGAGGCCGACGCGGACGGCGACTTCGACGGCGACGTGACCGCCTGGACGGCCGGGCTGTGGGCGGCGCTGGCCGAGGAGTACTCGACTCCTGCGAATCTGGGCACCGAGAGCGCCGGGCCGCGTTACGAGATGGAGGTGCTCAGCGAGGCCGAGGTCAGGCCCTCGGTCGTCTCCTCGCGCGCCTTCCCGCTGACCGTCGTCTCCAACGAGGAGCTGACCTCCGACCCGACCGGCCTCTGGGACTTCTCGACCGAGGCGCCGCGCCCCGGCGTGCGCTCCATCGTGGCCCGGCTGCCCGAAGGCGTCACCTACTCGGCGGGCGACCACGTGGCCGTCTTCGCCAAGAACGACCCCGAGCTGGTGGAGTGGGCGCTGCGCTGCCTGCGCGTCCCCCGCGAGCAGGTGGTACGGCTGCGCGCCGCCGGAACCACCCACCTGCCCGTGGACACGCCGGTCACGGCGGGCCTGCTGCTGACCGAGTTCGCCGAGCTGCAGGAGGTGGCCACCAGGTCCGACCTGGAGGCGCTGGCCGCGCACACCGCCTGCCCCTGGACCAAGAGCCAGCTCGCCGAGCTGACCGCGAACTACGCCGACGAGATCCTCGCCAAGCGCGTCTCCCCGCTGACCCTGCTCGACCGCTTCCCGGCGATCGAGCTGCCGCTGCCGGTGTTCCTGGAGCTGGCCGGGCCGATCAAGCCCCGCTACTACTCCGTCTCCTCCTCGCCGCTGGCCGACCCCTCGCTCGTGCGCCTCACCGTCGGCCTCGTCGAGGGCCCCGCCTGGTCCGGCACGGGCACCTACCAGGGCATGTGCTCGGCCTACCTCGCCGGGCTGAAGGAGGGCGAGGTCTTCTACGGCTACATCCGCGTGCCCGCGCCGCCGTTCCGGCTGCCGGACGACCCGGCCACGCCGGTGATCCTCGTCGGCCCCGGCACCGGCTTCGCGCCGCTGCGCGGCTTCATCGAGGAGCGCCTGCTGGCGGGGGCTCCCGGCCGCGCCGCCGTCTTCACCGGCTGCCGCCACCCGCAGCACGACGACCTGTACGCGGACGACCTGTCCCGCTGGGGCGTGCCTAGGCACACCGCGTACTCCGCCGTGCCGGGGCACCCGTACCGGTTCGTCCAGGACGCCATCGCGGCGCACGCAGACGAGGTGTGGGAGCTGCTGTCGCAGGGCGCGTACGTGTACGTCTGCGGGGACGGGCTGCGGATGGCTCCGGCGGTGCGGCAGGCGCTGCTGGACATCCACCGGTCACGGACGGGGGAGGACGGGGCCGGGTGGCTGGCCGACCTGGAGTCCTCCGGCCGCTACCAACAGGACGTCTTCGCCTAACCCGCCCTCCGGCCCTCTACGGGCGGCGAGCGGCGGTGCGGCGGGGCTACTCGTCCTGCGGGGAGCGCGGCGGGTGGCCTTCGGGCGTCGCGTCGGCGGGGTGTCGTGCGGTGGGGGCCGGCGCTCTTGTACGGCGCGTGGCGGTGGGGCGTATTCAAGGTGCGAGATCAGTGGCGTGGCGGGTGCAGGGCGTGAGACCCCGGCCTCGTGCGTGGTTTGGGTGATGGCGGGGCTGGCCGGGGGTGCGGAGGAGGGGCGTACCATGACCTGCGGAAACCTGCGACAGCCCTTTATCGACATTCCGGACTTAACACTGCATGCTGGGATATAACCGCAGCATGCGTGACATATCCATGGAACATGCTCGAAACTTTTCCACGGCACTGTGAGAGCCTCTGAAAGGAGGCGGCAATGCTGCTGCGACTGAGGGTGTCGCTGCCGGATCGGCCGGGCGGCCTTGGCCAGGTCGCCAAGTCTCTTGGAGCGCTGGGCGCGGACATCATGCAGGTCACCGTGCTCGAACGCGAGGCCGGACGGGCCGTGGACGATTTCACTGTTTCCTGGCCAGGGCCGGTGACCGCCTCAGAGGCTCGCGATCGATTGTCGGCCATGCCGGGTGTACGGGTGGAGGGCGTCTGGGCGACCAAGGAGGTGCCGGGCTCGGCGCTGGACTACGACCTTCTCATGCACGTCGTGTCCCAGCCCGCCCGGGGATTCGCCGCGCTGGTGGACGCGCTGCCGGGATTGTGCGGGGCGGAGTGGTCGGTGGCGCTGGCCGACGGTGCCGTACGGCACGCCTCGCTGGCCGCGCCCGCGAAGTTCGAGCTGAACCTGCCGGAACCCCCGCCGCGGGCCGCCACCATGGACGCCAACGAACTGCGCCTGATGTTGCTGCCGGTGGTGGCGCAGGGGCTGCACCTGGTGGTCGCCAGGGCGGACGGGCCGGTGTTCCACCGCGCCGAGCTGGAGCGCGCCGCCCGCATCGTGGACGTGGTCGCCAAGCTGGCCGCCCGCGCCTGACCGGGGGCGGATGTTCGCTAGTCGTGACGGGGCAGGCCGGACACCTCGTGGCCGGCATGGAACAGGGCTTCCGCTATGAGAGCCCGTACGTGGGAGTCGCGTGCGCGGTAGAGCACGCGATGCCCGTCCCTGCGGGTGCCGACCAGTCCCGCCAGCCGGAGCTTGGCGAGGTGCTGCGACACCGACGGGCGGGGCACGCCGATGGCCTCGGCAAGCGAGTTCACATCCTTCTCGCCCGATGAGAGCAACCACATCAGCCTCAGCCGGGTGCCGTCGCTGAGCATGCGGAAGGCGTCCACCGCCGCGTTCACCTGGGCGAGAGTGGGTTGCTCCTGCGACTGGTCGGCACCTGAGACGTTGTCGCGTGCGTACATGACTACATAGCCTGGTCAAAAGGCTTGAATTGCGCAAGCGAGGGATGCCATGACCGGCCACAGGGACCATGATCCACACGGACCCGGGCGCCTCGGAGCCCGGGTGGCGCGCACGGTCGCGGCGCACCATCCGTTCAGCGCCCACACCCACGGCAGCGCCGGCAAGACCGATGCCGCCCTGGAGGCCGGCAGTCGCGGCATGCGCGTGCTGGCCGTCTCGTTCGCCGTCCTGATGGTCACCGCCGCCGTCCAGGCGGGGATCGTCATGGTCTCCGGGTCGGTCGCGCTGCTCGGCGACACCCTGCACAACGTGACCGACGCGCTCACCGCCGTCCCGCTGGCGATCGCGTTCTCGATCGGCCGCCGCGCCGCCACCCGGCGCTTCACCTACGGGTACGGCAGGGCCGAGGACCTCGCGGGCATCGTCATCGTCCTGCTGATCGCCGCCTCGGCGGCCCTGGCCGGATACGAGGCCGTCACCCGGCTGCTGAACCCCCAGGACCTCCGGGCCGTCGGATGGGTGGCGGGGGCGGCCGTGGTGGGGTTCGCGGGGAACGAGTGGGTGGCCCGCTAGCGGATCAGGGCGGGCCGGGAGATCGGCTCATCCACCAGTTGCCGCGGCTGAGAGCCGCCACCGTCCACACCGACCCGGACGGTCCCGCGGGCGCCGACCACCACGCCAGCCTGTCCAGCCACCGGTCGAGCTGATGCCCCGGGGTGCGGTCCGGAACCCTCCCTTGACCGCGCGCCGAGCGTGAGGAACGCTGAACGGGAGACGATGCCGGGGGCATTACGCGTGAGGCGTCCATTCATCACCTTGCTGTCCGCCAACGCTCTGTCCGTCACCGGAAACGTGCTCTCCATGCTCGCCGTCCCCTGGTTCGTCCTGGAGACCACGGGAAGCGCCGGGCTCACGGGGCTGGCCGCCTTCGCCACCACCTTCCCCATCGTCATCTCCGCCGCGTTCGGCGCCACGCTGGTGGACTGGCTGGGGTTCCGCGGGGCGAGCGTGGTGTCCGACCTGGTGAGCGGGGTCGTCGTCCTCGCCGTTCCGGCGCTGCTCCTGACGACCGGGCTGTCCTATCCGCTCCTGCTGTTCCTGCTGTTCGTACGGTGGCTGGCCGCCACGCCGGGGGAGACGGCGCGCAAGGCCATGCTGCCCGACCTGTCGGCCCTCGGCGGCGTCCGCATCGAGCACGCGACGGCGGCGTACGACGGCGCCAGCCGCGGCGCGACCATGGTGGGCGCCCCGCTCGCCGGCGTCCTGATCCTCTGGGCGGGACCGAGCACGCTCCTCATCGTCGACGGCGTCACCTTCCTCCTGTCGGCGGCGCTCATCGCCGCCGGGGTCCCGCGCATCGAGAACGCCGGCCGCGAACCTGGCGGCTACCTGCGCGACCTGCGAGACGGCCTGGCCTTCCTCTGGCGCGACCGCCTGCAGATGAGCGCCACCAGCATGATCGTGGTCGTCAACATGCTCGACACGGGCGTGACGCAGGTGCTGCTGGTCCTGTACGCCCGCGACGTGGCAGGCGACCCCCGCGCGTTCGGCCTGCTCACCGGCGCGCTCGGGGCGGGCGCCGTGGCGGGGACGATCGTGTACGGGGCCGCCGGCGAACGATTACCCATGAGGCTGACCTACGGAGTGTGCTTCCTCATCGCCGGCGTCCCCCGCGTACTGGTCCTGGCGCTCGGCGTGCCGTTCCCCGTGGCGCTCGCCACGGCCGCGCTGTCCGGGTTCGCGGCCGGCGCGATCAACCCGATCCTCGGCATCCTGCAGTTCGGCCGCATCCCCGCCCCCATGAGAGCGCGGGCGCTCGGCACCATGACGGCCGCCGCGTACGCGGCCATGCCGGCCGGCGGGCTGCTGGCCGGCTCGCTCACCGAGCTGACCGGCCTGCGGACCACGCTCTACGCGTTCGCCGGCCTCTACCTGATCACGTCCATCCCGCCGTTCGTCTGCCGGGCCTGGCGGGAGCTGGATCGGTCGTCTCCAGCAGCGCCGACTCCGTGATCGGGGACTCGTGCGTGCCGGCGACCGTGCACGCGTGCGCCCCGGCTGTCGCGCCCAGCCGTACGCACTCCTCCAGCGACCGGCCGCGCAAGGTGCCGTACAGGAAGCCGGAGACGAACGCGTCGCCCGCGCCGTTGCTGTCGGCCACCGGCCCGGGCAGCGGCGCGGCCGGGAAGGCGCGCACGCCGGAGTCGCGCGTCAGGACGAGGCAGCCGTCGGCCCCGCGCGTGCAGACGACGGTGTGGGCGCGGCCGCGCCCGAGGATGTCGCGCATCGTGGCGGCCGGGTCGGCCAGCGCGGTGGCCGACAGGAACACCAGGTCGGACCGGTAGGCGAAGTCCTTGTGGTAGTCGTTGGCGCCGTCCCAGTCGTGCAGGTCGGTGGAGATCGGCGTGCCGTCGAGGTCGGGGTAGACGTGGCGGCAGAAGTCCATGATCGACAGGTGGACGTGCCTGGCGCGCGTGTTCGCGTACAGCTCGCGCGGCAGGCGCTCGTCCGGCGTGACCTTCGGGTCGTGGAGCGAGGTGCGGCGGCCGTCCGGGCCCACGAGCAGGACGCTGCGCCGGGTGCCCGCCGCCGCGGGCCCGAAGGAGCAGTCGACCTCGCGCAGCGCCTGGCGGACCAGGGCGCCCTGCGGATCGTCGCCGATCAGGTCGGCGAAGGCGACGGCGAGCCCGAGCGCGTGGCAGCCCAGTGCCACGCCCGCGCCCGTGTTGCCGATCCGGTCGACGACCGGGGGCACGTGGTAGGTGTCCTGGTACGGCAGCGGCAGCTCCGGCACGTACACCGTCGTATCGATCCCCGCACCACCCAGGATCAAAATGTCGCGGGTCACCGGTTGACCAGCGGGCCTGAGCCGGTGGAGCCGCGGACGACGAGCTCCGGCTGGAAGATCAGCTCGACGTGCTTGGCGGGGGCGCCGTTCACCTCTTCGAGCAGCGTCTGCACGGCCGCCGAGGCCATCGCGCCGATCGGCTTGCGTACGGTGGTCAGCGGCGGGTCGGTGAACGCGATCAGCGGCGAGTCGTCGAAGCCCACCACGGACACCTCTCCCGGCACCGACAGCCCCCGCTCCCGGCAGGCGCGGATCGCGCCCAGCGCCATCAGGTCGCTCGCGCACACGATGCCGGTGCAGCCGCGGGCCAGCAGCTGCGCGGCGGCCGCCTGCCCGCCCTCGACGGAGAACAGCGAGTGGGCGATCAGCTCGTCGACGTCGGTCGCGCCGAGCAGCTGCGCCATGGCCTGCTTGTAGCCCTCGATCTTCCTGATCACCGGCACGAACCTGCGCGGCCCCAGCGCGATCCCGATCCGCTCGTGGCCGAGGTCGACCAGGTGCTGCACGGACAGCCGGGCGGCCATGCGGTCGTCGGGCGAGATGAAGGGCGCGTTGATGTGCTCGCTGTAGCCGTCGACCAGCACGATCGGCAGCCCGCGGTCGGTCAGGCGGGTGTAGCGGTCCATGCGGGCGGTGCTGTCGGCGTGCAGCCCGGAGATGAACACGATGCCGCTCACTCCGCGATCGACCAGCAGCTCGGTGAACTCGTCCTCCGGCGCGCCGCCGGGCAGCTGGGTGCACAGGACCGGCGTGTAGCCGTGCTGGGTCAGCGCCTTCTCGATGGCCTGCGCGAACGCGGGGAAGATCGGGTTGTCCAGCTCCGGCGTCACCAGGCCGACCAGCCCGTTGCTGCGCTGGCGCAGCCGGGGCGGGCGCTCGTAGCCCATGAGGTCGAGCGCGGTCATCACCGCCTGGCGGGTGGCGGCCGAGACACCGGGTTTGCCGTTGAGCACCCTGCTGACCGTGGCCTCACTCACCCCGGCCTGGGCGGCGATGTCGGCGAGGCGAGCGTGACCGTTCATGCCACTCACTTTACTTTCCACCAGGCCGCCGAATCCCCTGCTCCAGGGACATCCGACGCGATCAGGAGCTCACCGTCGATCCCGAAGTCCACCGGCGTCGCGGTGAGGTTGACGGCACAGACGAACGGGCCTCTGGAGAACACGAGCGTGCCCCCGGGCGACTCGTGCCAGACGAGGTCCCCGCTCAGCGAGCGCCTCAGCTCCAGCGCCTGCCGGTACAGCTCCAGGGTCGAGCCGGGCACCCCTTCCTGCGCCTCCACGCTCAGCTCGGCCCACTCGGACGGGATCGGCAGCCACGGCTCCCGCCAGCCGGACTCGCGCGTCCACGGCAGCGGGACGCGGCAGCCGTCCCGGCCGCTGTCGGGGTCGCGCAGCCGCTGCGGGTCCTGGCACACCTCCTCCGGCAGGTCGAGCACCTCGGGCAGGCCCAGCTCCTCGCCCTGGTAGACGTAGACCGAGCCGGGCAGCGCGAGCGTCAGCAGCGCGGCCGCGCGGGCCCTGGCCAGGCCGCCGTAGCGGGTGACGTGCCGCTTGACGTCGTGGTTCGACAGCACCCAGGTGGTCGGGGCGCCCACGGAGCCGGCCGTGGCGAGCGAGGAGTCGATCACCGCCCTGAGCTCGGCGGCGTCCCACGGGGTGAACAGGTAGTGGAAGTTGAACGCCTGGTGCAGCTCGTCCGGGCGGACGTACATCGCCAGCCGCTCAGCCGTCGGCGCCCACGCCTCGGCCACGCCGATGCGCTCGCCGGGATAGGAGTCGAGCACGCGCCGCCACGCGCGGTGGATGTCGTGCACGCCGTCGTTGTCGAAGTACGGCACCGGCTCCTTGCCGATCAGCCTGGTCTGGTTCGGATGGCCGATGTCGGGCAGGTCGCGCGGCTTGACCATGCCGTGCGCCACGTCCACGCGGAAGCCGTCGACGCCCAGGTCGAGCCAGAACCGCAGGATCGACTCGAACTCGCCGCGCACCTCCTCGTTGTCCCAGTTGAGGTCCGGCTGCGCGGGGTCGAACAGGTGGAGGTACCACTGCCCGTCCTCGACCCGCGTCCACGCCGGGCCGCCGAAGATCGACTCCCAGTCGTTCGGCCGGTCGCGGAAGATGTAGCGATCACGGTGCTTGCCGCGCAACGCCTCCTGGAACCAGGGGTGGGCCGAGGAGGTGTGGTTGGGGACGATGTCCACGATCACCCGCAGGCCGAGGGCGTGCGCCTCGTCGATGAGCGCCTTGGCGTCCGCGAGCGAGCCGAACAGCGGATCCACGTCCCGGTAGTCGGCGACGTCGTACCCGAAGTCGGCCATGGGGGAGGTGTAGAAGGGCGTCAGCCAGATGGCGTCGACGCCGAGCCCGGCCAGGTAGGGCAGGCGATCGCGAACGCCGATCAGGTCGCCCACGCCGTCGCCGTCGCCGTCGGCGAAGCTACGCACGTACACCTGGTAAATCGCGGCGTGTCGCCACCATGCGGTCATAGTCTCCCCCTGACGGTCCCGACTATGAAATCCCTTGCCGCAAGTTTACGCAAGCCCTTACATACCCCTCCAATACGGAAATTTCGGTGTAAGAACCCACAAAGCCCTCGACCGAAACGGCTGCGCAGGAGATTCTTTATGTCAAGGGTGGACATCCAGCGTTAAGGCGCGATGTACTACCTCTTCAATCAGCCTCGTCACAGGTGACACGCGCGCAAGGTGTAGGCCCATGAGCTCGGTCGTTCTCGACAAAGTGACCAAGGTGTATCCGGGCGACTACCTCGCAGTCGACCGGTTGAGCCTTCGGGCTGAGGACGGCGAGTTCCTCGTCCTCCTCGGACCCTCCGGCTGCGGCAAGTCCACGCTGCTCCGCATGATCGCGGGTCTGGAGGAGATCACCGACGGTGACCTGTGGCTGGACGGCGAGATCGCCAACCATCTGGCCCCGCGCGACCGTGACGTCGCCATGGTGTTCCAGAACGGCGCGCTGTACCCGCACCGGACGGTGCGCGGGAACATCG
This sequence comes from Nonomuraea jabiensis, assembly GCF_014204795.1. Lineage (GTDB taxonomy): Bacteria > Actinomycetota > Actinomycetes > Streptosporangiales > Streptosporangiaceae > Nonomuraea > Nonomuraea jabiensis. The sequence goes on from NZ_JACHMB010000001.1 coordinate 7,487,767, forward strand.
CCTTCCCCCTGGAGATCGCCAAGTCGGACCCGGCGATGGTGCGCGACCGGGTGACCGAGCTGTCGAAGGCCTTACACATCGACGAGACGCTGGACCGCCGGCCCGGCACGCTCTCCGGCGGCCAGCGGCAGCGCGTGGCCATGGGGCGGGCCATCGTCCGGCAGCCCAAGCTGTTCCTCATGGACGAGCCGCTGTCGAACCTGGACGCGGGCATGCGTACCGAGCTGCGCATGGAGATCTCGGCGCTGGTCAGGTCGCTCGGCGTCACCACGATCTACGTGACGCACGACCAGGTGGAGGCGCTGACGCTCGCCGACCGGATCGCCATCCTCAACCGAGGAGTGCTCCAGGACGTCGGCACCCCCGCCCAGATTTACAACGATCCAGCCACCGCGTTCGTGGCGGCGTTCCTCAACTCCCAGCAGTTGAACCTGTTGGCGGCCACTGTCAGGACGCCGCAGAACCAGTACGTCATGCTCGACTTCGGTCCGCACCAGCTCACGATGCCGTGGAGCGATCCGAGGGCGTACGCGATCTCCCAGCACACCGGCGGGCAGGTGCTGGTGGGCATGCGCCCGGACGGGCTGGCCCCGGTGCAGGAGTCGTACGACGGGCCGTCGTTCTTCGGGCGGGTGCGGGCGCTGGAGTACCACGGGCACGAGTGGCTGGCGTACCTGGAGTGCGGGGTGCCCGCCGTACCGGTGCCGGAGCCGCCGGACCCGCGCCAGCGCAGCAACGCGAACAAGAACGGCTCGGGGAAGCTGTCGGGGCTGGTACGGCGCATCTTCTCCTCGCCGCGGGACGAGGAGCACCAGGAGCAGGAGCAGGTCGGCCAGCACCCGAACAGCGGCATCCACCGCCGCTCGGACCTGATCGTCCGCCTGGGCAACCGCCCCGTCTGGCGCACGGGCGACGCCGCCAAGGTCGCGATCGACCTCTCCCGCATCATGATCTTCACCCTCGACGGCGCCCGCATCGACCCCCCGCGCCGGTAACTCTCTCTTCGCGCCGACCGCTTTTTCTTTCTTTTACGGCGGAGCACGGGCGGCGCCACCCGCCGCACGGGGCTGGTGGCCTCCAGGGTGACGCCCGCTGACCCGCACGTGGCCGGCCGCCGTCACGGCGCACGCATCCTCCGCGCATTCCGTTGACCAGGGCATGCGCCCCGCCCTGAGCCCGGCGTGCTGTTCACCGCTGGAGGGTCTGGCTGCGTTCGATGAGGTCCAGCATTGACTGCTGGATCTGGCGCAGGAAGACGAGGGACTCCTCGGCGGCGGCGGCGATGGCCGCGTCGCTGGGGGCGACCGGGGGTTCGAGCAGCCGGGCCACGGTGTCGGCGAGGACCTGGTCGGGGTCGACGCCGAGGGCGGCGGTGGCCGGGTCGGACAGGGTGGCGCCGAACCCGGTGAGCACGGCGTGCACGGCGTAGGTCAGCTCGGGCAGGGGACGGTCCTGGCGGATCAGCCCGTGGCGGTGATGGATCGGCATGCCCGTCTCGCACAGGGCGCTGGGCGTGGTGCGGGCGAACAGCTCGCGGTCGCCGGCCTGCTGGGTGAGCAGCCGCAGCAGGTCGGCGTCGCCGCTCTGGACCCGGCGGGCCAGCGGGAACTTCAGCCCGGTGCGGACCAGCAGCGGGGCCAGGCGGTGCGGCAGCACGGTGGCGGGGTCGGCGCTGACGCGGGTGGTGACCTCGTCCAGGAAGGCCAGCAGTTCGCGGGCGAACAGCCCGAGGATGAGGTCCTCCTTGGCGGGCCAGTACAGGTAGACGGTGCCCTTGCCGACCCCCGCCGCGCGGGCGATCTCGCTGACCGTGACCTTGTGCACGCCGTGATCGAGCACCAGCTCCCGCGCGCTGTCCAGGATGCGGGCGGCTTTGCGCGAGTGTTGCTCGATCAGCTGGCTCACGTGGGCTGTCCTCTTCTTTCGTGCTGGAGTCGGGTCACACAGCGGCGACGTCGAAGGTCTTGTTCCTCATGTCCGGACCGTTCATTATCTTGCCCATGGCCGGCCCGATGACCGGCGTGCGCATGAGGCGCAGCATCGCGCCGCGCATGATCTGTTCCTTGCGGTCTTGGGGCGTGAAGATCCTGCGCATGATCAGCGCGCTGTCCTGCTCGGTCTGGATGAAGGGCCGCATCCGGGCCTCCCAGGCCCGCAGCGCGCCCGGCAGGTCGCCGGGATGGCGCTGGAGCATGGTGCCCAGCAGCTCGCCTCCGGCGATGCCGCTGGACGCGCCCATGCCCGCGTACAAGGTCACGCACCAGGCGGCGTCGCCGACCAGGACCACCCGGCCCTGGTGCCAGCGTGGCATCTTGACCTGGTTCACCGAGTCGAACAGGAAGTCCGGCGCCTGCTCGAACGCCGTGAGCAGCCTCTCCAGGAGCGGCCCGGTGGGCTGCGGTCCGAACGCGGCGCGGATGGACTCGATCGGCGGGCGGGCGAACTCGGCGTCGATGTCGTCGCTCCGATAGGAGAACAGCAGGCCCGGCGGGTGGTCGGAGAAGGGGAAGATCCATGCTGAGCGTCCCGGCTCGGCCAGCGTCAGGCCCTGGTCCTGGCCGATACCCTCGATCGGCCGGTCCAGGACGGTGGCGCCGATCATGTAGTTCAGCGGACGCAGGTACTCCTCGGGGCCGAAGGCCAGCCCGCGCACGGTCGAGCGCATCCCGTCGGCGCCCACCACCAGGTCGAAGCGCTCGGTGACGGTGGCGCCGGAGGCGGTGTCGCGCAGGGTGACCTCCGCCGCGGAGTCGTCCTGAGTGATGCGGGTGGGGACGGTGGAATAGCGGATCTCCACATCCGCCGGCAGCGCGGCGAACAGCGCCCGCTCGACGTCGCCGCGCAGCACCACCCGTGGCTTGCCGGGCAGGTTGGCCAGGCTCATGCCGGCGGTCTGGCGCCCGGCCCGGTTCACCTCGTAGGGGGGCGGCTGCGGGGTGCGGTCGCCGATCGCCTCCAGCACGCCCAGCCGCTGCGCGGAGGCGAGTCCGGTGCCGAACAGCAGGATGAAGTACCCGCCCGAGCGGCGTGCCGGGGCCCGCTCCACCAGCACCGGCTCCCAGCCGACCTGCCGGAGCCGCAGCGCGGTGGCGATGCCCGCGATCCCGAGCCCCACCACCAGCGCGCGGCCGTGCCCGACGTCCTTCATGCCGACTCCTCTCTGTCGTGTTGATACGACCCTAGTCGACAAACTGACCGGATTGGTCCTATCGGTCAGTGCTTCGCGCGCTTGACTAACCGGACCACAGTCCGTATCTTCGTTGCAGTAATCGGACCACAGTCCGGAAAGGATGGGACATCATGAGCAGACTGCTGCACATCTCCGCCTCTCCCCGCGGGGAAGAGTCAATCTCGCTGGGCATCGCGCGGACGTTCGTCGAGGAGTACCGCGCCGCCCGGCCCGGTGCGACGGTCGATCACTTCGACCTGTGGGACGGCACGCTCCCCGAGTTCGGCCCCGCCGCCGCGGGCGCGAAGATGACCGTGTTCGGCGGTGGCACGCCCGAGGGGGAGCAGGCGCAGGCGTGGGCCGCGGCCGTGCGGACGTTCGAGCGCTTCGACTCCTACGACCGATACCTCTTCAGCGTGCCGATGTGGAACGGGGGCGTGCCGTACAAGCTGAAGCAGTTCATCGACGTGGTGAGCCAGCCGGCGATGGTCTTCGACGTGCACCCGGAGACCGGCTACCGCGCCCTGCTGACCGGCAAGCGTGCCGCCGTCGTCTACACCAGCGCCGTCTGGGGTCCCGGCCTGGGGCCGGAGTTCGGCACCGACTTCCAGTCGACGTACTTCGACGACTGGCTCCGCTGGGCCGGCATCGCCGACATCCAGGAGATCCGCCACCACCCCACGCTGACGGGCTCGTACGAGGCCGAACGCAAGCAGGCCGACGAACGCGCCCGCCAGATCGCCAGGACGTTCTAGTGTCGGATCATCGATCCAGGCCCGCCAGCACGGCCGGGTCGAAGGACACGGGGAAAGGCTGATCAAATGAGAGGACGTTCCCCGCCTTCCCCGCCGCGACGAGTTCGTAGCCCGGGCCACTCAGGTTGAAGACCTCGACACGGGGCGCGTCATCGCCCTGGAGTTCGACCCTGATGAAGACGGGGATGCCCGCTGCGGCGTATTTGGGAGGCTTGACCTCGTAGTCGCGCCGCCGACTCGCCTTACCCGGGCTGACGACCTCGACCACGCATACCGTGTCTGCGGCGGAGAGCATGGCGACACCAGTTACCATCGCTTCGGCATGCCCTACCACTATGTCGGGAATGAGGCCATCCTCGCCGACTTCGAGATTGCCTGTCTCGACCACCTCGTAGTGCCGCGGGCGCGCGTCATCCAGGATGCGGACGAGACGTTTTGCCGCAAGCGCGTGGGCATAGGCGGGCATGGGGCTCACTACGAAACTCCCGTCGATCAACTCGATGCGCTCCCCGGTTTCGGGCAGCTTGAGCCAGTCCTCGACGGTGTAGTCGCCGCTGGTCGGCGGCAAGGCGAAAAGCCTGACACGCCGTGGTGGCGGATGGGCAATCAGCCAGCCTTCATCCGGCGCAGCAGTCATCGCCTCATCACCTTCCATGGATTCGAGTCTTGCACGCACGACGACACAGAGCCAAGTGTATTCGTGCGAGCACGTCGAGTGACGGGATCACGTTACCGCCCCTTTACCGATCCCGTCAGGCGTCCGCCGGAGATCTCAGGAGGCGCAGGTCCAGCGGGGCCCGTCAGGGGTGTCCTCCACGAGGATGCCGCCCTCCTGCATCGCCCCCCGCACCGCGTCCGCCACGTCGTACCGGCCCTCCTCGCGCAGCCGCGAGCGGAGCACCAGCAGGCGCTCCACCAGGGCGGGCAGGCTCTGCGAGCGGAGGTGGGCGGTCGAGGCGAGCTCGCCGAGGCGGGCGATGAGCAGCCGCATCAGCTCTCTGGCCTGGTCGACCCCGCCGGCGTCCTCCTCCGTGTCGGCCGCCCACTTGACGATCTCGGCCTCCAGGTCGAGCACCGTCTGGGCCGCCGCCACCAGGTCCGGCCGGGCCACCGCCGCCTTGAACAGCTCCTCGCACGTGTGGATCGTCTCCTCCAGCGTCACCTCGGCGGGAGCGGGGGCCGCCGGGGGTGGCGGGGTGACGGGGCCCGTGCCGGGGCCGCCCTCGGCCAGGCGGCGCAGCTCGGCCAGGTCGGTGTGGGTGCCCGTGGGCAGGACCGTCGCCGAGCCGGGCCGGCGGACGGTCAGGCCGCCCCGGCCCGCCACCCGCACCGACTCGGTCTCGAGGTCGATCACCAGGGCGGTGTGCTCGTCGAGGCCCAGGACGGCGGTGCCGGGCGGCAGCTCGCGTTCCATGCGGGACAGCCGGCGCTCGCCCAGATAGCAGTAGCGGGTGTCGTGGGTGCCGCCCTCGGCGTTGTCGAAATGGGGGATCAGCACGGCCCGCAGCCCGAGCGGCTCCAGCAGGTCGACGCCCTCGCGCCAATGGGGATCCGCGCCCACCTTGTAGATCTCGTAGACCGGCACGGTGGCCAGGCCCGCCGTGCAGGCGGCGGCCGAGGCCAGCACCGTCACCCCCGCGCGTGCGCGGATCCGGGCACGCAGGTCGCCGGCCACGCCCGAGTCGGCCCACCGGTCGAGCGCGTACGTCGGGCTGCCGGGACCCGAGAAGACCCAGTCGGCGCCCGTGATCCCGGCCGCCACCTCGACCTCCAGGCCGACGCTGCGCGCGAAGTAGCGGCGGGCGCGGGCGGAGATGTCGGCGGAGTTTTCCTGGAAGGCGTAAGGAGTGTCGAGCAGCACGGCCCGCGCTCCGGCACGCAGCGAACGCGCCGCCGCGCGGTGGATCTCGACCATGGTCGGGCTCGTCTCGCCCGACCCCATCAACACCAGCAAACCCGGCATGACTGTCGGCCCCTCTCTCGCATGCCATCGACTACATCCGGGCCCGCCACGGCTTTCAAGAGCGTTGCGACAATGCGTTTGGGACGTACTTGCATATGATTGGCAGTAAGTTGGTGGCGGTGACGGGAAGACACGTGATCCTGGTTGAGACGCTCATGCTACGGGTGGGCACCGACAATCGGTGGTCCTACCGGCACGCCCTCACCCGGCCGGGGCGAGGGGAAAGCCCCGACGAGGCGGCCCGCCGGCTCGGCGGGGTCGAGGCCCGGGATCCCGGGACCGTCGTGCACTCCACGAGCTGGCGATACGAGCCCGACAGCGGGGTCGTCCTGACCTATGCGGTCTGCCCGGACCCGGCGCCGTGGCTGCCCGCGGTCGAGCTGCCCGAGCTGGAGATCGCCAGGGGCGAGGCGCCCGCGACCCCGTCACCTGAGCGCGTCGCCCTGCCCAACGTGGTCGCGCACGCGGTGCGGCACCTGGGCTTCCTCATGGCCGAGGACCCCGTCGTGGCGCGCGTCCTGTCCGGCCACCCCGCGATCGCCCTCGCCCTGGAGCCGGCGGGGGCGCCCGCCTGACAGGCGGCGGCCCAGCGCCTGCATGGGCCGTTCGACGTATCTGTAGGAGAGCGCGCTGACGGCCAGCACCACGGCCAGGGCCAGCGCCGCCATCGCGAGCTGGTACGCCGGTTCCGCCCACCGCAGGTCACCGGTGATCGCCACGAAATACTTCAGCAGCGGGTGATGCACCAGGTAGAGGGAGTAACTGATCAGCCCGAGCCAGGTCAGCACCCTGGGCAGCCGCCGCCCCCGCAGCGCCATCCCCACCGCGAACGTGGCCGCGGCCAGCGCGAGCGTCGTCAGCCACACGTCGGCCCGCACCCACCACCAGCCGCCCTGAACGGCCCACAGCGGCGCGACCCCCACCAGCGCCGCGGCCACCGCCACCGGCCACAACCGCCCGCGGCCCCGCTCCCACCGGTGGATGGCCGTCCCCGCGAACATCACCGCCAGCACCGCCACCGCCAGCCACGGCACCCGGCTGCTCAGCGGCAGCAGCGCCAGCGCCATCAGCCCCAGCACGCAGGCCGCGGCCGTGCGCAGGCGCCCCCAAACGACGCAGGCCAGCCCGGCCACGAACACCGCGGCGGAGACGTAGGCGGGCCACCCGCCCACCAGCACCGCCCCCGACGCCGTCAGCCCCACCACCACGGCCCCCGCCGCGAACGACACCGACAGCAGCCCGCTCCGCCCGTGCCCCCCGATCAGGAACAGCGCGGTGACCAGGAGATAGAAGACCATCTCGTACGACAGCGTCCACATCGTGTCGGCCACGCCGCCCACGTTCACGACGTCGAGCAGCATGGTCGCGTGCGCCGCCACCGCGCCGGCGTCCCTGGGCACCTCCGGCCGCACCGGCACCCACCAGGACAGGGCCAGCACGAGAACGATCACGCCGAGGTAGAGGGGATAGAGCCGGAAGAACCTGCTGATCCAGAACTTGCGCACGTCGCCGTGGCGTTCCAGGGAGGTGGGGATGATGTAGCCGCTGACCAGGAAGAACACGAAGATGCCGTAGATGCCGAGGCTGAACCAGTACGGCCTGAGCTGGGGCAGGAACCACGGCAGCAGGTGCTCGGCCACCACGGCCAGCGCGCCGATCCCCCGGAGCGCGTCCAGCCACGCGAGCCTGGCGGCGGCGGGGACAGGAGCGGTCACGGGCTGGGCGGCGGCGGCGGACACTCGCCTCAACCTACCCGCGAAGGCTGAAGAGATGCTGGCACCGGAGAACGTCGTGCTCGGGCATCACCGATACGCTGGTGATCCCGTGGCGAGAAGGAGGCCCCAGCATGACCGTCGCCGTCCATGTCGGACCCGAACCGGTGCCCGTGCTCATCGAGGCGGTGCGCCGGGCGGGCGGCCGGGTCGTGCCGCTGGAGGAGGCCGAGGCGATCGTCTTCTTCGGCGGCGGCCCCGACGAGCTGCGGCCGATGCTCCACGAGGGCATCCGCTGGGTGCAGCTGCCGAGCGCGGGCATCGAGCGGTTCGCCGACGCCGGGCTGATCTCCGAGCACCCGCTCTTCACCGCCGCCACCGGCTCCTACGGCCTGCCGGTGGCCGAGCACGCGGTGGCCCTGATGCTGGCGGCCGCGCGCCGGCTGTACCGGTCCGCCCGGGTCGAGACGTGGGAGCCGAAGACGTCCAGGGAGTTCGCGGGCTCGACGGTCGCGATCGTCGGTTACGGGGGCATCGGACGGGTGCTGATGCGGATGCTGGAGCCGTTCGGCTGCCGGGTCCTGGCGGTCACCGACAGCGGCGAGGCGCCCGGCGCGGACCTCGTGCTGCCGCGCGCCCGCTACCGCGAGGTGCTGCCGGAGGCCGACTACGTGGTCGTCCTGGCGCCGGCCACGCCGGAGACGAGGGGGATGTTCGGCAAGCGGGAGTTCGAGCTCATGCGCGAGGACGCCTGGCTGGTGAACGTCGCCCGGGGCAGCCTCGTCGTGACCGACGAGCTGGTGGACGCGCTGCGCGCGGGCCGCATCGGGGGCGCGGCGCTGGACGTCACGGACCCGGAGCCGCTGCCCGACGGGCATCCGCTGTGGGGCCTGGACAACGTGCTCATCACGCCGCACTCGGCCAACCCGCCCTCCTCCTACTGGCGCGGCCTGACCGAACGCGTCACCTCCAACGTGCGGCGCTTCGGCGACGGCACCCCGCTGGAGGGCGTGGTCTCCCCCTCCGAGGGTTTCTGAGATACCGCGAAAGACGGCTCAGCCGAGGTTGAGCCGGGCCCCGTTGCTCAGCCCCGAGTCGTGCACCTCGAGCGCGGCCGGGGCGAGCTCCTTCGGCAGCTCGAACACCAGCGCCCCGGCGAACGACTGGCCCGCCTCGATGCGGATCGGCGTGATCTCCTTGCCGTCCTTGTCGAGCAGCTTGGTGCCGCCGTGTAACTCCTTGTCCTCGTCGACCAGCTTCTGCTGGCCCGGGTAGAGCACCCTGGCCTCCTGGCCGACGTTGCTGACCCGTACCCCGATCTGGCACGTGCGGGTTTGCGCGGACTTCGCGGGCTTGGGGCACTTCGTGCTGGTGACGGCGAAGCGCAGCTTGCCGTCCTGCACCGGCCCGTCCTCGCCGGTCGTCGAGGGCCGCAGCACCCATACCAGCACCCCGATCAGCACCACCACCAGCGCGAACACGATGATCAAGGCGGTCATGCAGCCCGCGAACACGCCCCGCTTGCGCTTGGCGGGCGGGTAGCCCGGCAAGGGCCCCTGGCCGGTGGTGGAGTGGTGGGGGATCGGCCCCTGCCCGGTCTGGTGGTGGGGGACCGGCCCGGTGAGATCCGGGTGCGGCCCGCGCGGCCCCTGAGGCCCCAGCCCGGTCCCCGGCACGGGGCCGGTCCGCTCGGGGTGGGGAGCCGGCGGCTGCTGCGGCACCCGACCGGCGCCGGGCGTGGGCCCGGTCCGCTCGGCGGGCGGCGGCATCTGACCCGGCTTGGGCCCGGTCCGCTCGGCGGGCGGCGGCTGCATCATGCCGGGCTTGGGCCCCGTACGTTCGGCGGGCGGCACGTGGCTCGCCGCCCCCGGCGTGGGGCCGGTGCGTTCGGCGGGCGGCGGAGGCTGAGGGCCGCGGGGTTCAGCAGGTGGAGGCTGAGGGCCGCGGGGCTCGGCGTGCGGGGCACGGCTCTCGGGGCGGCGGGGCGGGCGACCCGGGCCGGGCATCTGGCCCGTACGGTCGGGCGGCATCGGGCGCGGCGGCCGCGGCATCATCGGGAAGTCCGACGGGTTCCACGAGTTGGTCAGGTGCTTGGTGGCGGCGAGCTGCGCCGCCGGCTCGTCGGCCGCCCCCACCAGCTCCAGCAGCAGCTGCCTGGCCGCAGGCCGGCGCGCCGGGTCGGGGTGGATGGCCGCGGCCACCAGCCGGTCGAGGGGCGCGGGCAGCCCCCGCAGGTCGGGCGGCGCGCTGCGGGCCCGGGCCGCCATCACGTACGCGTCACCCTCGCCGAACGGATGCCCGCCCAGCCCCGCGTAGGCGATCAGCGACCCCCAGGCGAACACGTCGCCCGCCGGGCTGGTGCGCCCCTCGAAGACCTGCTCGGGAGCGATCCATCCGGGGGTGCCCATCACCATGCCGGCGTTCGTGTGCCGGGAGCTGACGTGCGTCGAGCGCGCCAGCCCGAAGTCGATCACCCGGGGCCCGGCCAGCGTCAGCATCACGTTGGCCGGCTTGAGGTCGCGGTGCACCAGCCCGGCCGCGTGGATCGCGGTCAGCGCCGCGGCCACGCCGACGGCCGCGGAGTGCAGCACCGACGGCGACAGCGCGCCGTGCTCGATCAGGTGGTCCTCGAGCGAGATGCCGTCGATGTACTCGGTGACGAGGTAGAGGCGGCCGCGGTCCTCGCCGTGGTCGAGCACGCGCGCCGTGCAGAACGAGGCCACCTTGCGCGCGTTGGACACCTCTTCGTGGAAGCGCGCCCGGTAGACCGGGTCGGCCGTGTAGTCGCGCCGGATCGCCTTGAGAGCCACCCGCTGCCCGTCGGCCGCCTTGGCGAGGTAGACCACGCCCATGCCACCGGAGCCGAGACGGCTGACCAGCTCATAGGGGCCGATCGCCGGCGGATCTTCCGGCTCCAGCGGAGTGCCTGCGGAGCGCCCCAACGTCGCCGTCCTCTCGCCGTCGTCATCCCGTCTCAACCCGAACCGTTCCTCCGCCCGGCACGTCATTTTGTACCCAAGACTCTAACGGAGGAAGTGCATGCCCGGTGGCGACTAGTTCTGAGCCGGTGAGGGCGCGCCGTGGATGCGCGAGGGGCGCATCGTCACCCGCAGGCGCGAGAGGTTGAGGGTGTGGGGGAGGGGGCGGTGCGGGGACAGCAGCCGCCCGACCGGCTTGGGGCGCGCGGCGCGGACGATACCGGCCAGGAAGGCGGTCCCGACCGCGAGCGAGAGGTGCACGCCGTCGCAGCCCGGCCCCTTGAACGACTGCGCCCACCACTCGTTCGCCGCGGTGCCGTCCAGCCAGATCTCGGGGGCGAAGGTGTTCGCGTACGGCAGGCGCGGGCTGCGCTGGTGCGCGGCGATCGGCACGAGCACGGTGGTGCCGGCGGGCAGGGTGGTGCCGTACCAGTCGGTCCTGGTGGCGGTGACCCGCGACAGCGCCGGCACCGGCGGCCACAGGCGCAGCCCTTCGCGCAGGCAGGCCCGCAGGTAGTCGGCGTCGCGGCGGGCCGACTTGCGCTGGGCCGGGTGGGCGGCCAGCAGCGCCAGCGTCTGCATCAGGCCCGCCGACATCACGCCGAGGCCCATCAGCCAGAACGCCGCCTGCATGAGCCCGCGCGAGCGCGCCACCCCCGGCGTCTCCGCGATCAGGCCGGCCAGGCTGCCGGGCTCGGCGCGGTGCAGGTGGTCGAGGATGCGGGCGTCGTACCGGCCCGAGAGCAGGTCCTGGCGCCGCCTGGCGCGCCACCTGCCGGCCCGGGTGAGGCCCGCCAGCAGGCGGGTGAGCTCCACGTCGTCGGCCGCGCCCTCGCCGTAGACGCAGCGCCTGGCCACGCGCTGCCACCGGGCGTTGAGCCGGTCGTGGTCCACCACGCCGGAGGTGAGCTCCCCGGCCTCCTCCCGTGCGATGTCGATGAACGCCGGGCGCAGCACGTCCGTCGGCAGGCCGAAGGGGCGCTGCTCGACGCCCCGCGCGTATTCGCCCTCCTCCGACAGCACGCGCAGGGCGTCGCGCTTGGAGATGATCAGCAGCGCGGGGCCGCGCAGGCCGCGCACCAGGACGGGGCGGCCGCCGTACCTGGACTCGAGCTCGGCCAGCAGCGCGCGGGAGCGCAGCGGGTCGCGCCCGGGCATCAGATGCGGCACGCCTGGCGGGACGATCGTGGCGGCCAGGCGCAGGCTCTCCAGCACGGTGGCCCGGGGGAGGCCCCTAGGCACGCGCGGCCTTCCGTGCTCCGACCGGCGCCCGCGGGTCCGTGGCCATGCGGGCCCTGACCCTCCGGACCGCGGGCGCCTCCTGGGTGGCCGGAGCAGGATGGAAGTCCATATGCCGATGTGATCTCCCGTGGCGCCGCGTTCGCAATCAGGGGTCTCGGCCACCGGAACACTTCCGGGCGCAGGCCGCGGAGATGTTCCGATGGCCGGAACGCCTACGCGCCGAGGAGGGCGGCCGAGATGGCCTGGGCGGCGCCGCGTACGGAGATGCCGAGCTTGGCCAGCGGCGCCGCTCCCGCGGGGGCGGCCACGCCGAGGGACATGCAGATCCGCCCGCCCGGGCCGAACACCGGCGCGGCCACGCACGCCACGCCCTCGGTGAACTCCTCCCGCGAGTACGCCACGCCGTGCCGGCGGACCTGGGCCAGCTCGCGTTCGAGCCCGGCCTGCGTGGTGATCGTGCGGCGCGTCATCCGCTCGAACGAGCCGCGCGCCAGCAGCTCCTGGCGCAGCCTCGGGTCGAAGGCCAGCAGCGCCTTGCCGGTCGCCGTGCAGTGGAGCGGCGCGCGGTCCATGCCGTCGGAGCGGGAGTCGACGCGGTTGTGGCCGTAGAGGCGCTCGACGTAACGGCTCTCCAGGCCGGACGGGACCGCCAGGTTGACCGTCTGCCTGGTGGTCTCGTACAGGTAGAGCAGGTACGGCAGCACGACCTTGCGGGTGCCGGGGACGCGCGCCCGGGTGATGCCGGCCATCGTCTCCAGCAGCTCGCCCGGCAGGTAGCCGTTGCCCACCCGCCTGGCCAGCTCGCGCGAGCACAGCACGCCCAGGATGCGGTGGGCGGTCGACTTGGGCAGGCCCGTGCTGCGGCACAGCTGCGAGAGGCTGACCGGGTGGGAGGCGGCGCTGAGCGCCAGCAGGATGTCGATGCCCCGCTCCAGGCTGCCCGGCTGGGCGGCGGGGCGGTCGTCCGCCATCCTCTGCGCTTGGCGGACCAGTTCCGTCGGCATTGATGTCCTTTCGCTCTCCGGAGAGCGAAAGGGGCTTCCCGGGGGCTGCGGTTGTCCTGTCCTTGGCGTACCCGGCTGCCGCCCGTTAACGCAGGCTGATGATCTCCGCGTACACGGAAACCGCCACTTCACCGGGCGTTCTGGCACTTATGTCCAGACCCGCCGGAACCCGTACGCGCTCGCCTCCCTCCACGCGCGCCAGCACCGCCGTGCCACGTTTGCGGCTGGCGATCAGCCCGATGTACGGGACGCCCCTGGCCAGCGCGTCACGCAGGATCGGCTCCTCGCCGACCCCGTGCGAGGCCACCAGGACGGCGTCGGCGTCGGCGGCGATCCCGGGGCCGGTCTCGACCTGGTACCCCATTGCCTGGCCGACGGCGGCGAAGGCCCGGGCGATGGGGCTGTCGCCGTACACGTGGATCAGCACGGGCGGCAGCACGGCCTCCAGGAAGATCTCCAGCGTGCCGCCGGACAGGCACGGCTGGCCCACCGCGATCAGGCCCTCCTCCTCGTGCGGCTCGCCCGCCTCCGGGGTGATCCGCAGCAGCGTGGTCCGTGCCGCGCGCCGGAGTTCGAGCAGCCGCAGGCCCTGCGCCCGGACGGTGTCGGTGGCGCAGACCCCGCCGACGAACCCCTCGATCGTCCCGTCCGGCAGCACCAGCGCGCGGTCACCCGCCTTCGCGCTGGTCGGCCGCTGCGCCCGCACGACCGTGGCCAGCACGTACGGCTCCCGTCCCGACCGCAGCCGCGCGACCCGGGCGTCCAGGTCGGCGGCCGGCCGCGGCCGGGGCGTCGGCATTCCGAGAAATTCGCTCACGGGATGGCCAGGTCCGTGCGGAACGGGTCGCCGTTGATGACGCGCCAGACGTTCGCCGGGGTGAGCGGCATGTCGGCGTGGCGCACGCCGTACGGCCTGAGCGCGTCCACCACGGCGTTGACCACGGCCGCGGGAGAGCCGACGGTGGCCGACTCGCCCACGCCCTTGGCCCCGATCGGGTGCGTCGGCGAGGGCGTCACGGTCTCGCCCAGCTCCCACGACGGGCACTCCATCGAGGTCGGCAGCAGGTAGTCCATGAACGACGCCCCCAGGTGGTTGCCGTCCTCGTCGAACGCCATCACCTGCATGAGCGCCATCCCCACCCCGTCGGCCAGCCCGCCGTGGATCTGCCCCTCCACGATCATGGGGTTGATCCGCACGCCGCAGTCGTCCACCGCCACGAACCTGCGCACCTTCACCTGCCCCGTCCCCGGATCGACGTCGACGACGCAGATGTAGGCACCGAACGGGTAGGTGAGGTTGGGCGGGTTGTAGACGGTGACCGCGTCCAGGTGGCCTTCGACGCCTTCGGGCAGCTCCAGGTTGGAGTGCGCGGCCAGCGCGATCTCGGCCATCGACTTGCCGGTGGACGGGTCGCCCACCACCGACCACCTGCCGTCGGCCCACTCCAGGTCGTCCGGCGCGGCCTCCAGCATGGCCGCCGCCACGATCTTGGCGCGGTCGCGCACCTTCCTGGCCACGATGGCGGTGGCCGCGCCGGAGACGGGGGTGGAGCGCGAGCCGTACGTGCCCAGCCCGAACGGCGTCTGGTCGGTGTCGCCGTGCACCACCTCCACGTCGTCGGCCGGGATGCCCAGCTCCTGCCCGACGATCTGGGCGAACGTGGTCTCGTGCCCCTGGCCCTGCGACTGGCAGGAGACCCGCAGCACGGCCTTGCCCGTCGGGTGGACGCGCAGCTCGGCGCCGTCGGCCATGCCCAGGCCGAGGATGTCCATGTGCTTGCGCGGGCCCGCCCCGACGGCCTCGGTGAAGAAGCTGACGCCGATGCCCATCAGCTCGCCCCTGGCCCGCTTGTCGGCCTGCTCGGCGCGGAGCTTGTCGTAGCCGGCCATGTCCATGGCCAGGCGCAGCGCCCTGGGGTAGTCGCCGGAGTCGTACTCCCAGCCGGTGGGGGAGTGGTAGGGGAACTGCTCGGGCCTGAGCAGGTTGCGCATCCGCAGGTCGGCCGGGTCGAGGTCCAGCTCGGCGGCCAGTACGTCGATCATGCGCTCGACCAGGTAGACGGCCTCGGTGACGCGGAAGGAGCAGGCGTAGGCGACGCCGCCGGGGGCCTTGTTCGTGTAGACGCCGGTGACCTCGCAGTGGGCGGCCTCGATGTCGTACGAGCCGGAGAAGACGTGGAAGAAGCCGGCCGGGAACTTGGTCGGCTGGGCCGTGCCGTTGAACGCGCCGTGGTCGGCCAGCACCTTGACCCTGATCGCCTGGATCCTGCCGTCACGCGTCGCCGCCACTTCGCCGCGCATGTGGTAGTCGCGGGCGAAGGCGGTGCTCATGAGGTTCTCGGAGCGGTCCTCCATCCATTTGACCGGCTTGCCGGTGACGATCGAGCCGACGATCGCGCACACATAGCCGGGATATATCCCGACTTTTCCGCCGAAACCGCCGCCGATGTCAGGGGAGATCACCCGGATCTTGTGCTCGGGCAGCCCGGCCACCATCGCGTACAGCGTTCTGTGGGCGTGCGGCGCCTGCGTCGGGCACCAGACGGTCAGCTTGCCGGTGACCCGGTCGAAGTCCGCGAGCGCGCCGCACGTCTCCAGCGGCGCCGGGTGGACGCGCGGGTAGAGCAGGTCCTGGGCGACCGTCACCTCCGCCTGCTCGAACAGGGCGTCGGTGCGGGCGCGGTCGCCGGCCTCCCAGTCGAAGATGTGGTTTCCGGTACGCCCTTCGAGATCGTCCCGGATGACCGGGGCGTCCGGGTCGAGGGCCTTCCTGGCGTCGATGACCGCGTCGAGGGGGTCGTACTCGACGTCGATGAGCTCCAGCGCGTCGCGGGCCGAGTAGGCGTCCTCGGCCACCACGAACGCGACCTCCTGGCCCTGGAAGCGCACCTTGTCCGTGGCCAGCACCGCCTGGGTGTCCTGCGAGAGCGTCGGCATCCAGGCGAGGCCGAGCCCGGCCAGGGTCTGCCCGGTGATGACGGCCTTGACCTTCGGGTGGGCCTCGGCGGCGCTCGTGTCGATGGAGACGATCCTGGCGTGGGCGTGCGGGCTGCGCAGCACGGCGCCGTACAGCATGCCGGGCAGCCGTACGTCGTCGGTGTAGGTGCCGCGGCCCCTGATGAAGCGGGCGTCCTCCTTGCGGTGCATGCGTCCGTAGCTCATGATTTCGCCTCCTCTTGGGCAGCCCACCGGATCGATCGGACGATGTTCTCGTAGCCGGTGCAGCGGCACAGCTGCCCGGAGATCGCCTCGCGGATCTGGCCCTCGTCGGGGTCGGGCACGCGGTCGAGCAGGGCGCGTGCGGTGAGCAGCATGCCGGGCGTGCAGAACCCGCACTGCAGCCCGTGGCACTCCACGAATCCCTTCTGCACCGCGTCCAGCTCCCCGTCCCGTTCCAGCCCCTCCACGGTGGTGACCTCGTGGCCGTCGGCCATCACCGCCAGCACCGTGCAGGACTTGACCGGCACGCCGTCGAGCCGCACCGTGCAGACGCCGCAGTTGGAGGTGTCGCAGCCCCAGTGGGTGCCGGTCAGGCCCAGCTCGTCACGCAGGAAGTGCACGAGGAGCAGCCTGGGCTCGACCTCCCTGGTGTACGGCCGGCCGTTCACCGAGACCGTGATGCGCATGTCAGATCCTCTCCGCTGCGGTGGCCAGCGCGCGCCGGGTCAGCTCGGCGGCCAGGTGGCGCTTGTAGTCGGCCGGGCCGCGCTGGTCGGCGTGGGGGTCGCAGTGCTCGGCGGCGATCCGGCCCGCCTGCGCGAACGCCTCCTCGCCGGGCGGCCTGCCTTCGAGGTAGCTCTCGGCCTCGGGGGCGCAGAAGTGCTCGGCGCCGACCGCGGTCAGCCCGATGCCCGCCCGCGCGATCACGCCGTCCCGCACGGTGACGACCGCTCCGGCCGCGGCCACCGGCCAGTCGCCCACGCGCCGCTCGACCTTCTCGTACGCGCTGCCCGTGCCCGCCGTGATCGGCACGCGGAGCTGAACCAGCAGCTCGCCCGGCCCGACGGCGGTCTCGTACGGGCCGTGGTGGAAGTCCCTGATCGGCACGGTACGCTGACCGCCCGCGCCCTGGATGACCGCCCGCGCCCGCAGCGCCGAGAACACCGCGGACAAATCCTCCGAAGGGTCGCCCTGGCACAGCGACCCGCCAACGGTCCCCCGATTTCTGACTATCGGATCGGCAATAACTCGCTCCGCATCCCGAAATATCGGGAAAAGGTCGGTGGCGGTGGTGCTGTCCAGCAGCTCTGCGTGCCGTACCAGCGCGCCAATGGCCAGTTCGTCACCCTCGACGGCGATCCGCCCCAGCTCGGCCAGCCCGTTGATGTCGATCAACGCCTCCGGCTGGGCCAGGCGCAGCTTCATCATCGGGATGAGGCTGTGCCCACCTGCGACGATCCTGGCCTCGGGGCCGTAGCGGGCCAGCAGTTCGAGCGCGTGCGGCACGCTGTCCGCTCTCTCGTATTCGAATCTCGCGGGAACCTGCATGACTGCACATTGCTGGCACCGATTTGTCCCGACAATCCGCAAATAAGGGATTCCTTAATGAGCGCCGGAGAACTAAGAAGGGGGCATGACACTCAGCCAGCTCGGGGCGTTCGTTTTCGTCGCGCGTCTGGGATCCGTCAAGGCGGCGGCACGGGCGCTGGGCGTGAGCGAGCCCGCGGTCTCCCAGTCGCTGGCCCAGCTCCGCAGGCACCTCGGCGACCCGCTGCTGACCCGTACCGGCGACCGGATGGTGCTGACCGAGGGCGGGCGGCGGCTGCTCGGGATCGCCGCCCAGATCGTCGCGCTCGGCGCCGAGGCGGTCGCCGCCGTCCAGCCGGGCCGTGTCGCCGGGCTGCACGTGGTCATGGACGCCGGGCTCGCCGAGTACGTGGCCGGGCCGCTCGTCTGTCTCTTCACGCAGCGCAAGTCGGTGGACGCCACCACGGGCGTGGCCGCCACGGCCGAGATCCCGCTCCTGCTGTCCAGCCGCCTGGCCGACGTCGCGCTCGGGGCCCAGGTGAGCGGCGAGGGCCTGGTGAGCCGCCCGGTCCTGCGCTGCCGCCTCATCGTGGTCGGCGCGCCCCGCGGCCGCCGCGACCAATGGCTGGTCGGCCCCTCAGGGACGGACCCTCTGAGCGACACGAGCAGGTTGTTGCGGCTGCTGCGGGTCCCGGAGTCCCAGGTACGGGTCTTCGCGAACCAGACGGCCGCCTGGAAAGCCGCCACCGAGGGCTCCGGCCTGGCGCCCGCCACGGCCCACCTGGTGACGTCGCAGTTACGCCGGGGCGAACTGGTGGCCATCGAGACCGCCGCCACGCCGCTGGCCGCGTACTGGTACGCCACGGCCCTCGAACCGCCGAACCGGTCGGTGGCGGCGGGCACGTTCCTGGACTTCCTCACGACCCCGGCCGCCACCCAGGTCATGCGCACCCCGGACGACGGCATCCCCCGCAGCCGCTTCCGCCCCCCGATCCACGTGTCGATCTGGAGCTGAGGTCTACCGGAGCCGTTTGAGCCGCTTGCCGAGCTCAGCGCAGAGCCGCGGCCTCCGAGGCGAGCTTCTCCACGCGGCCCCAGTCGCCGGCGGCCAGCGCGTCGGCCGGGGTCAGCCAGGTGCCGCCGACACAGCCCACGTTCGGCAGCGCGAGATAGTCGGCCGCCGTGTTCACCCGGATCCCGCCCGTCGGGCAGAAGCGCACGTCCGGCAGCGGCCCGGCCAGCGCCTTGAGGTAGGGGACGCCGCCCGCGGCCTCGGCGGGGAAGAACTTCAGCTCCTTGACCCCCCGCTCGACCAGCGCCATCACCTCGGACACGGTGGCCGCCCCCGGCAGGTACGGGACGCCGCTCGAATCCATCGCCTCGACCAGCGACAGGGTCGTGCCGGGCGAGACCAGGAACCTCGCCCCGGCGGCCACCGACGCCGAGATGTCCTCCGAGCTGCGGATGGTCCCCGCGCCCACGGTCGCCTCGGGCACCTCGGCCGCGATCCTGGCGATGGCCTCGCGCGCGGCCGGGGTCCGCAGGGTCACCTCGATGACGGGCAGGCCGCCGGCGACCAGCGCCCTGGCCATCGGCACGGCGCTCTCCACGTCGTCGATCACCACGACGGGGATCACCGGGGCGAGATCGAGCAGGCTCATGAGTTCTTCTTCTCCTCGTCGGCCTGTTGCCGGCCGTCTAGTCACGTACAGGTCCGCCCGGACAAAGCGGTCATCCCACCAGTTCGCGGCGGGAGCGCTGGGTCAGCCAGGCCGCTGCGCCCGTCAGCGCCGGCTGCGGGGCGACGATCAGCGCGGTGCCGATGGCCTCCAGGTAGTGGGCCATGTCCGGATTTGCGGCGAAGCGCGTCCGGAAGCAGCTGGTGCGCACGCGTTCCACGATACGGGGGAGCACTCCGCCGCCCAGATACACCCCGCCCCTCGCGCCGAGGGTCAGGGCCACGTTCCCGGCGAAGCTGCCCAGCATCCCGCAGAACACCTCGACCGTCTCCGCGCACAGCGAGTCGTCCAGCCGGGCCACGATGTCCGAGGCGGTCAGGTCGGGGGCGGCGACGCCGTTCACCTGGGCGAGCGCCCGGTGCAGCCGGACCAGCCCGGGCCCCGACAGCACGTGCTCGGCCACCACGTGCGGCAACCCCTGCGACTGCAGGACCTGGACGATCTCCAGCTCCCGACGGTCCACCACGGGCACCGTGACGTGCCCGCCCTCGCCCGGGATCGGCGTCCAGCCGTGCTCGGCGGGCACCAGCCCGCCCACGCCGAGGCCGGTCCCCGGCCCCAGCACGGCCTTGACCCCGTGACCCGGCTCGGGGCCGCCCAGCGAGATCAGGTCGTCGCCCTCCAGGTGCGGCAGCGACACCGCCAGCGCCTCGAAGTCGTTGAGCAGCACCGCGTACGGCACGTCGAGATCCCGTACGGACCCGGCCCACGCGGAGTTCGTGAGCCGGTAGCGGTCGCCGTCGATCGGCCCGGCCACGGCCAGGCACGCCGCCCCCGGTCGCACTCCGCCCGCGTGTTCCGCGAGATAGGCGGCTACGGCTTCGGGGAGGGTCTCGTAGTCGGACCCCGCCAGGACCGCGACGTTCGCCGGCCGCGCTCCCGACGAGGTGACCAGGCCGAAGCGGGCGTTGGTCCCGCCGATGTCGGCGACCAGCCACGGAAGGTCAAAGGCACTCACCGCATACCTCCGGCGTCCAGGGCGGCGTCAAGATCGCTCGCCATACACCGAAGGATGATTTCACGAACGCTCACGCCGCCCCAGACGGGGCGGCGAGCCGGCGTCCCTCGGACCATCACCTCGCCAGCCCGGCGTGCTGGGCGCCGGCCGGGGCGCCCGTCTCCAGGTGCGAGGCGCCGGCCTCGGCGAGGAAGCCCAGGCCGGGGCCGTGGTCGGGCGACTCGGCGCCGCTGATGCCGAAGATCCCGGCACCCTGCTCCGCGTGGCCCGCCATCCGGCGGAAGGCCGCGAACAGCTCCCGCCCGGTGCCCACCCACTGCGCGTCGCTCAGCGGGCGGCCCTCCGGCACGCGCCGCGCGAGCTCCTCGGCGGGCACCTGCAGCTCCAGCGTCCCCGCCGCCGAGTCCAGCCTGATCATGTCGCCGTCGCGGACCAGGGCGATCGGCCCGCCGTCGGCGGCCTCGGGCGACAGGTGGATGGCCGCGGGCACCTTCCCGGACGCGCCGGACATGCGGCCGTCCGTGACGATCGCGACCCGCTGCCCCCTGTCGAGCAGCACGGCCAGCGGCGGCGTGAGCTTGTGCAGCTCGGGCATGCCGTTCGCGCTCGGCCCCTGGTAGCGGATGACCGCCACGAAGTCCTGCCCGTCCAGCTCGCCCGCCTCGAACGCCCGCAGCAGCTCCAGCTGGTCGTCGAACACCTTGGCCGGGGCCTCGATCACCAGGTGCTCCGGCTTGACCGCCGAGACCTTGGAGACGGCCCGGCCCAGGTTGCCCGACAGCATGTGGATGCCGCCGTCGGCCGAGAACGGCGCCGCGACCGGCCGCAGCACGTCCAGGTCGGAGCTGCCGCCGGTGACCGGCGCCCACACCAGCTCGCCGTCCACCAGCTCGGGAGCCTCGCGGTAGCGGTCGAGGCCGGGCCCGGCCACGGTCATGACGTCCCCGTGCAGCAGGCCCTCGTCCAGCAGGTCGCCGATGAGGACCTGCATGCCGCCGGCGTCGCGGAAGTGGTTCACGTCCGCCTGGCCGTTCGGGTAGATCTTGGTGAGGGACGGCACGACCCGCGACAGGCGGGCGAAGTCGTCCCAGGTCAGCACGATGCCCGCGGCGGCGGCCATGGCGACCAGGTGGATCGTGTGGTTCGTGGACCCGCCGGTGGCCAGGAGGGCGACGCAGGCGTTCACGATGGCCTTCTCGTCGACCAGCTCGCCGATCGGCGTGTACTCCGAGCCGTGCGCGGTGATCTCCACCGCGCGGCGCCCGGCGGCCTCGGTGAGGGCGTGGCGCAGCTCGGTGTGCGGGTTGACGAAGGTCGAGCCGGGCAGGTGCAGGCCCATGACCTCCATCAGCGCCTGGTTGGAGTTGGCGGTGCCGTAGAAGGTGCAGGTGCCGGGGGAGTGGTACGACTTGGCCTCGGCGTCGAGCAGCTCCTGGCGGCCGACCTTGCCCTCGGCGAAGAGCTGGCGGGTGCGCGCCTTGACCTTGTTCGGCAGGCCCGAGGTCATCGGCCCGGCCGGGACGAAGATCGCGGGCAGGTGCCCGAAGTGCAGCGCCCCGATGAACAGGCCGGGCACGATCTTGTCGCACACGCCCAGCAGCAGGCTCGCGTCGAACATGTCGTGCGACAGCGCGATCGCCGCGGCCATCGCGATCACGTCGCGGCTGTAGAGGGACAGCTCCATGCCGGGCCGTCCCTGCGTGATGCCGTCGCACATCGCGGGCACGCCGCCCGCCACCTGCGCCACGCCGCCGGCCTTGCGCACCGCGGCCTTCAGCTCCGGCGGGTACGTCTCGTACGGCTGGTGCGCCGAGAGCATGTCGTTGTAGCTCGTCACGATCGCGACACCCGGCTTGGCCGCGCCGCGCAGCACGAGCTTGTCCTCGGCGGGCGCGCCGGCGAAGCCGTGCGCCAGGTTCGCGCAGCCGAGGTGGGCGCGGGCCGGGCCCTTCGCCCTGGCAGCCTCGCCGTCGCGCCGGATGCGCGCCAGGTACGCGGCCCGGCTGGTGGCGCTCCGCTCGGCGATGCGGTCGGTGACGTCCTGGATGACGGGGTTCACGGTGCCTCCTTCGTCGGGTCCATGAACCCGGAATCGATTGTTCACACGTCCTCCTCGTGCCACTGGCGACCGCTGCGGCCGAGCAGTTCGTGGGCTCCGGCGGGACCGGTGGTCCCGGCGGGGTAGGGCTCGGGCAGGTCCCCGGACGACTCCCAGGTCGACAGGATCGGGTCGATCCAGCGCCAGGCCGCCTCCACCTCGTCACGCCGCATGAACAGCGTCGGGTTCCCGGCCAGCACGTCCGTCAGCAGCCGCTCGTACGCCTCGGGCACCCGCGCGGTAAACGTCTTGCCGAAGCTCAGCGACATCGGCACCGGCTTCAGCGTCACCTCGCCCGCGCCCGGCTCCTTGGCCATGATGTGCAGCTCGATGCCCTCTTCCGGCTGCAGGCGCAGCACCAGGCGGTTCGGCGTGCCGCCGGGGAAGATGGAGTGCGGCACGTCCTTGAACTGCACCACGATCTCCGACCTGCGGTACGGCATCCGCTTGCCGGTCCGCAGGTAGAACGGCACCCCCGCCCACCGCCAGTTCTTGATCTCGGCCCGGATCGCGGTGAACGTCTCCACCCGCCGCGAGGCGTCCGTGGGCGGCGTGGAGGCGGGCTCGTCGAGGTAGCCCGGCATCCCGCCGGCCTCGGTGTACTGGCCCCGCACGGTGAAACGGTCCACCTCCGTGCCCGTGATCGGGCGCAGCGCCTGCAGGACCTTGACCTTCTCGTCGCGGATGGCCTCGCGGTCGTTGCGGGCCGGCGGCTCCATCGCGGTCAGCGTGAGGAGCTGGAGCAGGTGGTTCTGCACCATGTCGCGCAGCGCGCCCGCGTGGTCGTAGTAGCCGCGCCGGCCCGGCGTGCCGACCGTCTCGGCGGCGGTGATCTGGACGTGGTCGATCCACAGGGAGTTCCAGATCGGCTCGAGGAAGGCGTTGGCGAAGCGCAGGACCAGCAGGTTCTGGACGGTCTCCTTGCCCAGGTAGTGGTCGATGCGGAAGATCTGGCGCTCGTCGAAGATGGCACCGACCTCGTCGTTGATGCGCTGCGCGCTGGGCAGATCGTGGCCCAGCGGCTTCTCCAGCACCACGCGCGAGCGCGGCGTGACCAGGCCGGCCTCCTCCAGCTCGCGGCAGAACGGGCCGAACGTCCGGGGCGGGCTGGCCAGGTAGAAGACCCGGTCGCGCTGCTCGTGCCCGGCCAGCAGCCGGCTCAGCGCACCCCAGCCGGACTTGTCGGCACCTCCGACGTCGACCGACACGTGGTGCAGGCGGCCGAGGAAGCGCTGCCACATGGCGGGGTCGTCGACCGGGACCTGGTCGCGTACCTCGGCGTCGACCTTGCCGCGGAAGTCGGCGTCGGTCAGGCCGCCCCTGGACATGGCGATGACGCGGGTCTCGGGGGAGAGCCGGCCGTCCCTGTCGCTGTGGTAGAGCGCCGGGAGCAGCTTGCGCATGGACAGGTCGCCGGTGCCGCCGAACACGACGAGGTCGGCGGTGTGGGCGGGGCTGTTTGTCGACACGGGGGACACGGTTACGGGCTCCGATGATCTACCAAGCAGGGACAGAACGGACACTAACGAGAGTTTGGGTCTCACACAAGCGGAGTTTTGGCATTTGAGATAAAAAAGTCTGGACTTTTCATGACCTAACCCCATGTGATTCACTTAGCCGATGCCTCGACGTACCGCCGCGACCCTCGCCACCAGTGGCGAGGTGCTCCGCCTCATCCGCACGGGAGAGGCCGTGACGCGCGCCGACCTGGGCCGGGTGACCGGCCTGTCGCGCCCCGCGGTGCAGCTGCGCGTGGGTGAGCTGCTGGAACGCGGCCTGG
This sequence comes from Nonomuraea jabiensis, assembly GCF_014204795.1. Lineage (GTDB taxonomy): Bacteria > Actinomycetota > Actinomycetes > Streptosporangiales > Streptosporangiaceae > Nonomuraea > Nonomuraea jabiensis. The sequence goes on from NZ_JACHMB010000001.1 coordinate 7,511,632, forward strand.
TCGTGGAGCGCGACGACGCCCCGTCCACGGGCGGGCGGCCGCCGGTCCGGCTGGAGTTCAACGCCTCGGGCGGCGTGGTGCTGGTGGCGGCGCTCGGCGCCAGCCGCACCCGGGTGGCCGTCTGCGACCTGGCCGGGCGGGAGCTGGCCGGGCGCGAGTTCGCGATGGACGTGGAGCAGGGGCCCGACGTCGTGCTCCCGGTGATCATGGACTCCTGGGACGAGCTGCTCGGCGACCGGCCCCGCTCGATGCTCAGAGGCGTCGGTATGGGCGTGCCGGCCACGGTCGAGTTCGCGCAGGGGCGCGCCGAGAGCGCCCGCGTGATGGCCTCGTGGACCGGCGTGGTGATCCCGCCGATCATCCGCGAGCGCTTCCCCGTCCCCGTGCTCGTGGACAACGACGTCAACGTGCTGGCCATCGGCGAGCACCGCGGGGCCTATCCCGACCTGGACGACCTGATGTTCGTGAAGATCTCGACGCGGATCGGCGCGGGCGTGATCGCCGGGGGCGGCATCCTGCGCGGCGCGCTGGGCGCGGCGGGCGAGATCGGGCACATCCCCGTGCTCGACGGCGGCGACGTGCTGTGCCGCTGCGGCAACACCGGCTGCGTCGACTCCGTGGCCAGCGGCACCGCGCTGCTGCGCGACCTGCGGGCGCAGGGCAAGGACGTCAAGACGATCGCGGACGTGACCGCGCTGGTGCGCGCGGGCGACGCCGAGACGATGGCCACGGTGCGCGAGGCCGGACGCCATATCGGCGAGGTGCTGGCCGGGGCGGTCAACATCCTCAACCCCTCGGTGGTGGTGCTGGGCGGCGACGTGGCCGAGGCGTTCGGGCCGCTGGTGTCGAGCATCCGCGAGGTCGTCTACCGCCGCTCCACGGCCCTGGCCACCCGGCGGCTGCGCATCGAGCCGAGCCGGCTGGGGGCGGGCGCGGGCATCAGCGGGTGCGCGGTGATGGTGCTCGACCACGTGCTCTCGCCGGAGGCCGTGGACGAGACGATGACGGTCTCGTCGCTGCGCCGCGAGCGCGTCGCCGCCCCGTAAGGTCAGAGGTCCCAGCGGGGGACGTCGCTCTCGCGTACGAGCCCGTCCGCGCCGAAGACCAGATGGCGGTCGAGGTCGGCGGCGAACCAGCGGTCGTGCGTGACCGCCAGCACCGTCCCCTCGAAGCCCGCGAGCCCCTGCTGGAGCGCCTCCGCGCTGGCCAGGTCGAGGTTGTCCGTCGGCTCGTCGAGCAGCAGCAGCGTCGCCCCCGACAGCTCCAGCAGCAGGATCTGCAGCCGGGCCTGCTGCCCGCCCGACAGCGTCTCGAACGGCTGCCCGCCCGCCGGCGCCAGCTCGTAGCGGGCCAGCGCCGCCATCGCCTCGTTGCGGGTCAGCGCGTGCTCCCGCATCACCACGTCGGCGGCGGCCCGCCCGGCCAGGTCCGGCCGCGCGTGGGTCTGGGTGAAATGCCCGGCTGACACCCTGGCGCCCAGGCGGGCCACGCCGGTGTGGGCGATCGGCTCGCCCGCGAGCAGGCGCAGGAAGTGGGACTTGCCGGTGCCGTTGCGGCCCAGCACGCCGACGCGCTCGCCGTACCAGATCTCGGTGGAGAACGGGCGCAGCAGCCCGGTGAGCTCCAGGTCCTCGCAGGTCACCGCCCGCTTCCCGGTGCGCCCGCCGCGCAGCCGCATCCGGACGTTCTGCTCCTTCGGCGCGCGCTGCGGCGGCCCCGCCCGCTCGAAGCGCTCCAGCCTCGTCACCGCCGACTGGTACGCCCCCGCCAGCGCGTCGTTGTTGGCCGAGCGCTGGCGCAACGTGTGGACCAGCCGGCGCAGCCTGGCCCGCTCGTCCTCCCAGCGCCGGCGCAGCTCTTCCAGGCGCTCCTTGCGCCGCCTGCGGGCCTCGGCGTACGTCGCGAACCCGCCGCCGTGCACCCACACCCCGCGCCCCTCCACCGTGATGATCCGGTCGGCGGCCTCGGCCAGTAGCTGCCGGTCGTGCGAGACGAGCAGCACCGTCTTGGCCGAGCCGCTGATCGCCCGCTCCAGCCACTGCTTGGCCTGCACGTCCAGGTAGTTGTCGGGCTCGTCCAGCAGCAGCACCTCGTCCGGCCCGCGCAGCAGCGCCTCCAGCATGAGCCGCTTCTGCTCCCCGCCCGACAGCGTGCCCAGCTCCCTGTCCTTCACCCGCTCGTACGGCAGCCCCAGGGCCTCGGTGGCACACACGTCCCACACCACCTCCAGCTCGTAGCCGCCCGCGTCGGCGTAGTCGGCGATGGCCTGGGCGTAGGCGAGCTGGGCGGGCTCGTCGTCGCTCCGGGCGATCGCCGCCTCGGCCGCCTCCAGCGCGGCGGCGGCGTCGCGCACGCGCCGGGGGGCGACGCCGATCAGCAGGTCGTGCACGGTGCCCGCGCCGAGGAACTGCCGCATCACCCCGATCCCGCCGCTGCTCGCGACGCGGCCGTCCGACGGGGCCAGCTCGCCCGCGATCAGCCGCAGCAGCGTGGTCTTGCCCGCGCCGTTCGGCCCGACGAGCGCCGCCTTGGCGCCGGCGCCCACTTTGAAGGACGTCTCCAGCAGCAGCGGCCGCCCGTCCGGCAGCAGGTACGTCAGCCCGCTCACCTCGATGTGCCCCATGACGGCCACCTCCACTCGATCGTTGTTCGACTAACTAGACCATCGATCCGGTCTCTAGAACAACGTATTATCCCCGGGTGGGAACCGTGTGGTCGCGCCCCCAGAAGGCGCCGAGGCAGACGCTGACGCTCGACCGGATCGTGGCCGAGGCGGTCGCGCTGCTCGACGAGGAAGGCGTGGGCCGACTGACCATGCGCCGCCTGGCCGAGCGGCTCGACACCGGCTCGACCACGCTCTACTGGCACGTCAAGACCAAGGACGACGTCCTCGACCTGGCCCTGGACGCCGTCTTCGGGGAGGTGCGCCTGCCGGCGGTCGGCTCGGGATGGCAGGGGGCCGTACGCGAGCTCATCGGCGGCTGGCGCGCGGCCCTGCTGCGCCACCCGTGGTCGGCCACCATCCTCGACCGCCCGCTCATGGGGCCCAACGCGCTGGAGCGCACCGAGTTCCTCTACGCGACCCTGGCCGCCGCCGGCTTCGCCGCCCCCAAGCCCGCCGCCTACAGCCTGTCTAACTACGTCATGGGCTCGGTCGTCATGCAGGTGACCTGGCAGGACCGCGACCGGGACGACACCGGCGAGTTCCTCAGGGAGCGCGCCGACCGCTACCCGGCCCTCGCCGCGCACGGCCTCGACCACGCGTGGGACGCCACGTTCGACGAGGGCCTCGGCTACCTGCTGGCCGGCATGGAGCAGTCCCGCGAACGCGAAGACGGCCGGCTCGGATGAGCCGGCCGCCTCCGGGGGATCGTCAGTCCTCGCGGGCCTGCTTCGGGAGCATCAGGCCGACCGCGAACGTCGCGGCGATCATCCCGGCGGCCACCCACAGCGTGATCGCGACGCTCCCGGTGCCGAAGTAGAGGGTGCCCAGCAGGGCCAGGCCCAGCGCCCCGCCCACCTGCTGCAGCGCGGTCAGCGCGCCGGAGGCGGAGCCGGTCTCCTGCGGCTCGACGGCGGCCATCACGATGCTGAAGTACGGGCTCATGATCAGCCCGCTGCCCAGCCCGGCCACCAGCAGCGCCGGGGCGAGCTGCCACGGCGAGACCCCGGGGGAGGCGACGGCGATCACACCGGTCACGCCGAGTCCCATGACGACCGCGCCGGCCAGCAGCACCTTGCGGCCGTGCCTGCGGGCGGCCTGCGCGACGCCCATGCCCGCGATCATGCCCAGCGACGAGGGCACGCTGGTCAGCGCCGCCTTGAGCGGGGAGTAGCCCAGGCCGAGCTGGGTGTAGAGGCCGATCACGAGGAAGAACCCGGTGAAGGCGGCGAAGTAGATCGTGCCGGTCGCCATGCCCGAGACGAACGCCCGCTTGCCGAACAGGCTGGGCGCCACCAGCGGGTCGCCGCCGCGCCGGGCCCTGCGCTTCTCGTGGGCCGCGAAGACCGCGAACACCGCCGCGGAGGCCGCCATCATCGCGAACGCCCACGCCGGCCAGCCGCTCTCCCGCCCCTGGACCAGCGGGAAGACCATGAGAACGGTGCCCGCGGAGGCCAGCGCGGCGCCCGGCAGATCGAGCCGGACGCCCTTGACCGGGCGGGAGGGGGGCAGGAAGCGCAGGGCGGCCAGCGCGGCGGCGGTGCCGATCGGCAGGTTGATCAGGAAGATCAGCCGCCAGTCCACACCGGTCAGCGCGCCCGCCAGGATCGGCCCGCCCACCGCGGACAGCCCCATGACCGGCCCGAACATCCCCATCGCGACCGCCAGCTCCTTGGGCGGGAACATCTCCTTCATCAGCCCCATGCCCTGGGGGATCATCGCCGCCCCGAACAGCCCCTGCACGACCCTGGCCGCGATGATCGTCTCGGGGGAGGCGGCCAGGGCGCACAGCAGCGACCCGACGGTGAACCCGACGACGCCGATGAGGAACATGCGCTTGCGCCCTACGATGTCCCCGAGCCGCCCGCCGGTCAGCAGGCCCGCGGTCATGGCGAGGGTGTAGGCCGCGCCGAGCCACTGGATCAGGGAGGTGCCGCCGCCGAGGTCGGCCCGCATCGTCGGGCCCGCGACGTTGGTGACGGTCGCGTCGAGCAGCTCCATCACCGAACCGGCGAGGACCACCGCCAGCGCGGGCCAGCGCCACTTGTAGGGGGCGGGTGGGGCGGGTGCCTGCGCGGGGCGGGTGTCGAGGACAGTCATCCACGGCCTCCTGAATCGGAACGGCTTGTTCTGTTCCAGAATAACAGAACGGAACACTTCATTCCACAACCAAACCAAGATTCTTCGGGCAGGGGATGACCACGGAGCCGGTCAAGGATGCGCGTCGTCACGGCGAGCAGGCCGTGAGCCTTCACGACCGGCCATGACAGACGGCCACCCACGTCGGCGCGTGCGGCCCACCGTGCGCAGCCGTAAAAGAGGGGCTTGAAGACCGGCGCGCGGCCCACCGTGCGCAGCCGTAAAGGATCGGGGTTTAGTGCTTTCTGGGGTGGCGCGTCTGGCCGGGCGGAACGCGCGTGTGACCGGGAGGCGGCGTCACGGACGGGCGGGTGTGCTGTGCCGCAGGAGTGGCCGGCTCGGGCGTTGGCGTGGGGGCAACCGGGGTGGGTCGTGGGGAGTTCGTGCGCCGTGGAGTCGGGTGCGCCTGCTTCGGGGTGGGGCGGTGCGCGACGGAGGAGGGGCGCGTCGGGGGCGCGGAGGAGGCACGCGTCGAGGGCGTGGAAGGGGCACGCATCGCGGGCGTGGAGGGGGCACGCGTCGAGGGTGCGGCAGGGGCACGCGTCGGGGTTGTGGAGGGGCCGGGGGCGGTGCGGAGGCGGGATTCGGTGGCGACCGGGATGGAGCCGTCGCGGGCGCCGGGGCCGGTGCGGTGCCAGTCGACCGCGTCGAGCCGCCTGGCGGTGGACGCCCCGCCCACCAGGATCCCCGCCGAGGCCAGCATGAGCGTGCCGATCAGCGCGCCGGCGATCATCAGTATCCGCCCCCGCCGCCCGCCCTCGTCGGCGAACTGCTGGGGTTCCGATGATCGCTCCGTGCCGGTCACGCCTCAAATGCTAGAGAGCCCCCGCGGACGCCAGGGCCGATCCGGACAAATCGGGGAGCCAATTGTGATCATCAACACGAGCACAGCAGCCCGCGCAGCGCCGTCTCCAGGCACAGCCCGGAGCGGGCCGGGGTCGGCCACGGGAAGCGGATCAGCGACTCGTCCACCCGTACGGTCGCCCCGAACCGGTCCAGCTCCCACAGCCACACCTCGCCGGCCTCCTCGCCGAGCTGCCGGGACACCCCCGCGGTGAGCTGCGCCCGGTGCGAGGCGTTGACGTGCGCGAGCACCCGCTCGGCCGTCTCCGCCAGCGGGTCCGGCGCGGCGTCCAGGTAGTCGTCGGCGTCCAGCAACCCCGACTCCTGCCCGGTCAGGTACACGACCTGTCCCACATCCAGGCGCAGCAGCCGGGGCGCGGAGCGCTCCCCGAACCGTTCGAGCGCGTCGAACAGGCTCTCGTCGGCGCTGTGGGCGGCCACCGCGACCGCCGCGCCACGCGCCTCGCTCTCCGGCACCGCCTCCGCCCACCCCTGCACCTCGAGCAGCCCGCGCGGATGGGTGGCGTCGCCGAGCTGCCGCATCGACGTCAGGTTCACCGCCACGACGGCGTCCTCGCGCAGGGGGTGCAGGGGCTCGCCGGGCAGCACCAGGAGCACGGGCCGGCCGCGCTCGTCCACGCCTCCCCGGGCCGGCGAGGGCGCTCCGTCGACGGACAGCTTGGCGACGTTCGCGGTCGCGGCGAGGGTGCGGACCCGCTCGGGGATCGGCAGCATGGACCCTCCGTTTCAATGATAGGTTAGGCTTCCCTAAGTAAGGGTTACCTAATCACATTGAGGTGAACGTGCGCTACACCGGCCCCAAGGTGCGACTGTCGCGTCGCGCGGGCGTCCCGCTGACCAGGAAAGCCGTCCGCTACTTCGAGCAGCGCCCCTACCCGCCGGGCGAGCACGGCCGCAAGACCAACCGCCGCAGCAGCGGCGACTACGGGCTGCGGCTGATGGAGAAGCAGAAGCTGCGCTGGTACTACGACGTGTCGGAGCGGCAGCTGCGCCGCTACTGGGACCTCGCCGTTCGCAAGCCGGGCGCGTCCGGCGCCGAGCTGGTCACGCTGCTGGAGAGCCGCTTGGCCTCGCTCGTGCTGCGCGCCGGGCTGGCGCCGTCCATCTACGCGGCGCGGCAGTACATCAGCCACGGCCACATCGCCGTGGACGGCCGCAAGGTCGACATCCCCAGCTACCTGGTCAAGCCCGGGCAGGTGGTCACGGTGCGGGAGCGGTCCCGCCGGATGCAGCCGTTCGTGGCCGCCGCCGAAGGCGTGTACGCCGACGAGCGCACCGCGCCCTACCTCTCCGTGGATCCCGCCAATCTGACGTTCACGCTGGTGAACCGCCCCGAACGCGGACAGATCGTGGTCCCCGTGGAGGAGCAACTCGTCGTGGAGTTCTATTCTCGTTAGCCGTGAGCGAACCGGTAGAGCGTCATGCGAGTTGGTTAGAGCTGTTCTTCGACCTGGTGGTCGTCGTGGCGGTGGCGCAGCTGGCCCACCGGCTGGAGCACCCCACGTGGGAGAACGTCGCGCTGTTCGCGGTGCTCTACTACGCCGTGTGGAGCGTGTGGACGACGCTGACGCTCTACTCGAACGCCGAGGCCGAGCGCACCCGCACCCGCGGCATGCTGATCGGCATGTTCGGCATCGCGGTGATGGCCGCGGCCGCGCCCGACGTGGCGCACGTGCTGGAGGCGACCGGCGACACGCATGACGGCTGGTTCATCGCCGCCTACATCACCTGCCGGGTCGGCGCCTCGCAGACCCTGCAGCGCGCCGGCACGATCCTGACGGCCTGGCCGGCGGCCCAGCTCGGCGCGGGCCTGATCCCGTGGTTCGCCTCCATCGGCGTCCAAGGCCCGGCGCGCTACTTCCTGTGGGGGCTGGGCGCCGTACTCGACCTGATCTTCTCCGTGCTCCAGAGCCGCAGGCCGGAGCGCCTGATCAAGGAGATGCAGCAGCAGGCCCTGCGGCAGGCGCAGCGGCTGGAGCAGCGCGACCGGCGCAGGGGCGGCGGGCCGGCGCTGCGCCCGGCGGCGCGGGTCAAGGCCGCCGTGCTCGACCCCGCGCACCTCGGGGAGCGGCTCGGCCTGTTCGTGATCATCGTGCTCGGCGAGGCCGTCATGCAGGTCGTGATGGCCTCCTCCGGGCATTCGTGGGACCTGCAGCTCGGGCTGGCGGCGGTGGCCGGGTTCGGGCTGATCGTGTCGCTGTGGTGGCTGACCCTGCAGTACGGCGTGAGCGCGGTGCCGGGCGCGGCCGAGCGGGGGCTGCGCGCGTACGTGGCGCTGCCCGCGCACTTCGCGATGACCGCGGGCATCACCGCGACCGCGGCCGGGCTCGGCGCGGTCGCCGCGGACCCGGCCGCGCACCCGCACGACGGCATCGGCTGGGTGCTGGGCGCAGGTCTGGCCGTCTACTTCGCCGCCTCCGCCGTGCTCGGCATGGCGGGGGGCGCCGAGCGGCGGTGGATCTGGGGATGGGCGCTGCCGTCCGTGGCCGCGCCGCTGGCGGTGGGCGCGGTGTCCGGGTTCGTCGAGGGCTGGGCCGTGGTCGCGCTGCTGCTGCTCGTCGCCCTGTGGCGGGTGGCCTACCGGCCCGGCGGCGGCACGGCCCAGCGGGGATCAGTCCGCCCGGCGTAGCTCGGCGACCTCCTTGCGCAGCTCGGCCAGCTCGTCGAGGATCCGCTGGGTGTGCTCGCTGGTGTCCTCCAGCACCGCGCGCTCCTCGGCGCGTTCCTCGGCGTTCTCCTCGTCCATGGCGCTGACGACCACGGCCATGAAGAGGTTCAGGATCACGAACGTGCAGATCAGGATGAAGATGGTGAAGAAGACCCAGGCCGACGGATGGCGGGTCATCACCTCCCTGGCGATGTTGCCCCAGTCGTCGCCGGTCATCGTCTGGTAGAGGGTGAACAGCGAGGTCGGCAGGCTGCCGAAGCGCTCGGGGGAGGTGCTCCCGTAGAGCTTGGTGGCCATGACGGCGGCCACGTAGAGCACCAGGCCGAGCAGCACCACGATCGAGCTCATCCCCGGCATCGCGCGCAGCAGCGCCGAGACGACGCGGCGCAGGCTCGGCACGACCGACAGCAGCCGCAGGGCGCGCAGGATGCGCAGCGAGCGCAGCACGGACAGGCCGCCCGTGGCGGGCAGGAAGGCGATGGCGACGATCGTGGCGTCGAAGACGTTCCACGGGTCGCGCAGGAACCTGGAGCGCTCGACGTAGATCTTGGCGATCAGCTCGACGGCGAAGACGTACAGCGCGATGTGGTCGACCACGGTGAGCAGGTGGCCGAAGCGCGCGACCACCGCGGGGAAGGTCTCGAGACCCAGCGTGGCCGCGTTGAGCAGGATGACGCCGACGATGAACCGCTGGAAGCTTTCGCGGGCGAGGAAGGCGGCGGTGCGTTCACGCACGGGGGCAGGCTCCTAAGAGGGCTTGGTCATGTGCCCCACCATGATGGCGCAACATGATCAAGCCGGTGTCTGTGGTATAAAACGCACCTGAGCGACGAATGGTGAGGGCGCCGAGCGACCATGTCCTATCCCAACTACGGTCCCTCCTCCTACGGGCCACCACCCCAGACCCACCCCCAGGGCACCACGATCCTGGTGCTGGGCATCCTGAGCCTGGTGGTCTGCTCGTTCATCGGCCCCTTCGCCTGGTCGCTGGGCAACAGGGCGCTGCGCGAGATCGACGAGAGCGGCTACTACTACGAGAACCGCGGCATGGTGCAGGCCGGGCGCATCTGCGGCATCGTCAGCTCGATCCTGATGATGATCGGCCTCGGCTTCGTCGTCCTAATGTTCGGGCTCATGCTGGTCACCGGCGCCTTTTCCCGCTAGCAGCTCGCCGATGCCCGACTCCAGCAGGTCGAAGGCCCTCTCCGCCTGAGCCCGCAGGCCCGGCTCGATGCTCTCCCACTCCTCGCCCGCGAGGAGCCGGCGGATCGAGTAGTCGCCGAGCAACCGCGTCGTGTTGAGGAGGTGCGCGGCCACCAGGCGCGGCGTCAGGTCGTCGGGGTCGGCCTCGAGCTCGTCGGCCAGCGCCCGCGCCAGCAGGCGCTCCCGCTCCTCGCCGATCTCGCGTAGCTTCGCGACCAGCGAGGGCGCCTCGTCGACGATCCTGGCGAACACGTCGACGCCCGGGTTGAGCCCGTAGCGCCAGTGGCGGGTGTCGAGCGCGTCGAGGAAGTCGCGGCGGAAGGCCCGCACCACGCTCTCGCCGGGCTCGCGCTCGCGCAGCACCCGCGGGGCCAGGTCGACGGCCACCTCCTGCCGGTCGGCGAACAGGTCCTCCTTGGTGCTGAAGTAGTTGAACACCGTGTTGACCGACACGTCGGCGGCCCGCGCCACCTCGGCCACGGTCACGTTGTCGAACCCCTTGGCCATGAACAGCCCCATCGCGATGTCCGCGATGCGCTGCCTGGTCTCGCGCTTCTTCCGCTCCCGCAGCCCCTCTTGCATGCCTTCATCGTACCAAGTTTGCAGTGACACCAAAATTGTGGTTACCCTAATTTTGGAGGCGATGAAATGATCAGTACTTCAGGTCTGAGCAAGACCTTCGACGGCGGCGTAGAGGCCGTCAAAGGCGTCGACCTATCGGTCGGGCCCGGCGAGATCGTCGGGTTCCTCGGTCCGAACGGCGCCGGCAAGACCACGACCATGCGCATGCTGACCACGCTGCTGCGCCCCACGTCCGGCACCGCCACGGTGGCCGGCCACGACCTGCTCGGCGACGCGAAGGAGGTGCGCAGGCGGCTCGGCTACGTCTCCCAGACCGGCGGGACGTCGCCGACCTCGCCGCAGCTGGGCGAGCTCGCCCTCCAGGGCATGCTGTACGGCCTGAGCCGGGCGCAGGCGGAGGCCAAGGCGCGGGAGGCGCTGGAGCGGCTCGACCTCACCGGCCTGGAGTCGAAGCCGGGCGCGGCGCTGTCCGGCGGGCAGCGCCGCCGCTTCGACATCGCGTTCGCGCTGCTGCACGACCCGGTCGTGCTCTTCCTCGACGAGCCCACGACGGGTCTCGACCCGCAGAGCCGGGCCAACCTGTGGGACCACATCCGCTCGCTGCGCGCCGAGCGGGGCATGACGGTCTTCCTCACCACCCACTACCTGGACGAGGCCGACGCGCTCTGCGACCGGATAGTGATCATCGATCACGGCCGGATCGTGGCCGAGGGCGCCCCGGCCGAGCTCAAGGCCGGCGGGCGCACGCTCGACGAGGTGTTCCTGGACATCACCGGAAGGTCACTGCGCGAGGAAGCGGGCGTCTGATGCTGCGTGACACCTGGGTGCTGTTCCGCCACGGCGTGCGCGTCACGCTCCAGCAGAAGGTCGGCATGGTCTTCGGCGCGATCCAGCCGCTGCTCTTCCTGGTGCTGTTCGGGCCCATCTTCACCACGTTCGGCACATGGGAGACGCTCGTCCCCGGCCTCATCATCCAGCTCGGGCTCATGAGCATGGGGCTCGCCGGGTTCGGGGTGGTGTTCGACAAGCGCTCCGGCGTGCTGGAGCGCATGCGCGTCACCCCGGCCAGCCGGCTGGCGCTGCTGCTCGGGCGCGTGCTCAACAACGCGCTCACCCTGACGATCCAGACGCTGCTGCTCCTCGCGGTCGCCTTCGCCTTCGGACTGCGGGCTCCCGCGCCGGGGCTGGCGGCCGGGTTCGTGCTGGTGATCGTGCTCGGGAGCAGCCTGGCCGCGCTGTCGTACGCCATCGCGCTGACGATGAACGAGCACCTGTTCGCGCCCGTGATGTCCACGGCGGTGATCCCGCTGGTCCTGCTGTCCGGCTCGTTCCTGCCGATGTCGATGGCGCCGGGCTGGCTCGACGCCATCTCGCACCTCAGCCCGTTCAGGTACACGCTGGAGGCGCTGCGCGACCTGTTCGCGGGCCACTACCTGACGGGCACCGTGGGCCTGGGGGTGGCCGTGACCGTGGTGCTCGCCGCGGTCAGCCTCACGGTCGGGACCAGGGTATTCAACCGGGAGAACGCCTGAGGGCGGCGTTCAGGCCGCGTTCCTGGCGCGCCGCCGCAGCGCGGCGATGATCCCCGCCGGGTCGACGTTCCCGTAGCCGTAGTCGTAGTCGAAGCCCACCTCGCTGCGGTCCTCGGCGGTGCGCCGCAGCAGCGCCCGCAGCTGGGTGGGCGACAGCCGGGTCGACGGCCACAGGGTGCGGACGGCGGCGACGAGCCCGGCGGCCACCGGCGTCGCGGCGGAGGTGCCCGAGTCGGGCTCGCCGTCGCCGAACGCCTTCGACCCCGAGAAGTGGGTGTAGGCGCAGAAGTCGGGCTTGCGGGCGGTCAGTCGCCCGGGGCCCTGCGAGGAGTAGCCCACCCGCTCCCCGTTGATGTCGACGCCGCCGACGGACAGGGCCTTCGGATGGGAGTTGGCGCCGACGATGGGCCGGCTGGGGTAGACGCACCGGCCGTCGGGGCACTGGGTGCCGCAGTTTCCCGCCGCGAACAGCACGTCGGCGCCCGCCCGGTCGAGCTCGGCCACCATCAGGTTGAACGGGTGGGCGGCGTTGTCGGAGTAGTTGCCCGGATGTCCGACGGGGAAGTCCCACTCGGGGGAGAACGAGCCCCAGGAGTTGCTCACCACCAGCGCCCTGGACTCGGCGGGCTGGGCGGCGAGCACGTTGCGCAGGTGCGCGAACGCCGACACCGCGTCCGACAGCAGCCCGTCCAGCGCCGAGCCGCCGGGCCGGGTGGACAGCAGGACCGGGATGTCGATCAGCGACGCCTGGGGAGCGGCGATGAGCGTGTCGAACGCGCACATCGTCCCGTGATCGACCTCGAACTCGCCCGCCTTGCCCAGCACGCCCTGCGGGCTCCAGGACCGCTCGGCGTCCAGCGTGACGCCCCTGCCGAGCTGCCGGGCGGCGTGGGCCGCGTTGATCCCGGTGTCGAGCACGGCCAGCGCCACCCCGCTGCCGTCGAGGCCCTCGGCGCTCAGCCCCGGCACGTTCAGCAGCCGCTCCACGTCGTGCCAGGTGCCGACCGGCGGATCGCCGCCGCACGTGCGCGTGGTCCCGATCACCGGGTCGGCGTAGACGCCGACCACGTCGGGCCGCAGCGCGGGCAGCAGCGTGACCCTGGAGGCCAGCTCGTCGTCCGAGATCGTGCCGCGCACCAGCACGGAGGCGTCCTCGGCGGCCAGCGAGAAGTCGAGCGGCTGGTTGAGCGAGAGGGGGTCGCCCCCGGCGACCGGGACGGGCCGCGCGACCGCCACGGGGACGTACGCGGTGTCGAGCTCGACCCCGGGCAGCCCGTCGGCCACGTCGGCCGTGGTGGCGCTCTGATCCGGGTCGGCGACGGCCGCGACCAGATCGGGGGAGGGGCGGAGCTGGATCAGGACCCGCATGTGTCACCACCGAATCTCGTGGGAGGGAATGAACTCCCCAAGATTCCTCCATCCATTGCCCTCGCGTCCAGCGCGTTTCAAGGGTTTGACCTGCGCAAACACCGTATTTAGTGCGAACCGGATGACATTTCTTCCGGGGCGTCAGGCTTCCGTGTTCCCGGTCTGTTCACTACGGTGTCGAATCATGACGCTCCAGGCGCAGAAGCCGGTCGACGACGGAGAGAAGGCTCACTGGCTGGCGGTGCGGCCGAGGCTCGTCCTCGCCAGCGCCTTCATGCTGTTCCTCGAGCTGGCGCTGATCCGGTGGACCGGGTCCAACATCGTCCACCTCAGCTATTTCACCAACTTCGTGCTGCTGGGCTCGTTCCTGGGCATCGGGCTCGGCTTCCTGCGCGTGGGGCGCTCGCGGCGGCAGCCGTACTACTCGCCCGTCGTGCTGGCCGTCCTGGTCGCCGTCGTCCTGACGTTCCCCGTGACCGTCGACCGGAACACCGAGGGCGTCCTGTACTGGACGAGCCTGTCCACCAGCGGCCCGCCCGCGTGGCTGATCCTGCCGGTGATCTTCTGCGCCGCCGCGCTGGTGCTCATGGGCCCCGCCGAGCTCGTCGGGCGCTGCTTCCCCGAGCTGCCGCGCCTGGAGGCCTACCGCTACGACCTGATCGGCAGCCTCAGCGGGATCGCCGCGTTCACGGCGCTGTCGTTCCTGAGCGCGCCGCCGGTGTTCTGGGGGCTGATCGCGGCCATCTGCTACGGGCTGCTGCTGATTCCCCGGCCGCGCTCGCTCTACCTCGGCCTGGTGACCGTGCCCTCGCTGGCCGTGGTGGGCCTGCTGCTGATGGAGACGCTGACCGCCGGGGCCATCTGGTCGCCGTACTACAAGGTGACCATGCGGCAGCTCACCCAGCTCGGCGTGCTCGTCACCGACATCGCCGTGAACGGCATCCCGCACCAGCAGGCCGTGCCCGCCGCCGCCCGGCTGCAGTGGGAGGCCCAGTACGGCCTGCCGTACGAGCGGACCAGCAAGCCGCCCAAGGACGTGCTCATCGTCGGCGCGGGCAGCGGCACCGACGTGGCCATCGCGCTGTCCAAGGGCGCGGGCCGGGTGGACGCCGTGGAGATCGACCCCAAGCTGCGCGAGCTGGGCGGGTCCGTTCACCCCGACAAGCCGTACGACGACCCGCGCGTCACCACCCACATCACCGACGGGCGCGCCTTCCTCGAGCGCACGGGCGACAAGTACGACCTGATCCTCTTCGCCCTGCCCGACTCGCTCACCCTCGTCTCCGGCGCGAGCTCGCTGCGCCTGGAGAGCTACCTGTTCACCGAGGAGGCCATGAAGGCCGCCCGCGCCCACCTCAAACCGGGCGGCACCTTCTCGATGTACAACTACTACCGGGAGAGCTGGCTGGTCGACCGCCTCGCCTCCACCATGCAGAGCGCCTTCGGCCACAAGCCGTGCGTCGACGTCGTCAGCACCGCCGGCCAGCAGGCCGTCATCACGGCGGGCGTGACGGCCGACGCGCAGCGCTGCGCGTCCGAGTGGCCCGGCGCCGCCCCCGGCACCCCGCAGCCCGCCAACGACGACCGGCCGTTCCTCTACCTCAAGGACGCCACGATCCCGCCGATCTACATCATCACGCTCGGCCTGATCCTCATCGTCAGCCTCTTCGCCGTCCGCGTCGTCGCCGGGCCCTACGAGCGGATGCGGCCGTACGCGGACCTGTTCCTGCTGGGCGTGGCGTTCATGCTGCTGGAGACGAAGAGCGTGACCGGGTTCGCGCTGCTGTTCGGCACCACGTGGGTGGTCAACGCGATCGTCTTCGCCGGCGTCCTGGTCGCGGTACTCGCCGCCGTCGAAGTAACCCGCCACTTCCGCACCCCGCCGCTGCCCGTCATGTACGGCGTGCTGCTCGCGGGGCTGTTGCTGGCCTGGCTGGTGCCGAACGCGTGGCTGCTGTCCCTGCCGGTGCCGCTGCGTGCGGTGGCGGCCGTGGTGGTGGCGTTCCTGCCGATCTTCGCCGCGAACGTCGTCTTCGCCAAGCGCTTCGCCGAGACGGCGGACGCGACCACCTCCTTCGGGGCGAACCTGCTGGGGGCCATGGTGGGCGGGTGCCTGGAGTATGCGGCGCTGGTGATCGGGTACAAGGGGCTGCTGATCGTGGCGGCGGTGCTCTACATCGGGGCGATGGTGCTGCTGCCCCGGAAGTCGGTCACCGCCTGACGGCCGTCCCCGAGGCCCGGCCATGGCGCCCGGGCCTCCGGACCCGGCCAATGTCCACTTGCCCTCGCCGCCCGGCGCCCGCGCGCATCGGTGCCGTGCCCATGGCCGGGGGCTGCCTTCAGCGGCGGGCGAGCGGCGGCGGGGTGGTGGTTACAGGCCGCAGAGCTCGTCGAGCGACTTGGCGCTGCCGCCCTTCTGGGTGTTCCGGGTCGGCGTCTGCGTGGGCGTCGCCGGGCGCGTACGGGTCGGCGAGGCCGAGGACGTGATGCTCGGGGACGCGCTCACGTTGGCCGTCTGGGCCTGGCGGGCGGGCCGGTTGGAGTCGGCGATCGCCTTCCTGGAGGCCACGCGGATCTTCGCCCAGTCGGGAGAGCCCGGCCAGAACTCCGGCGGCACGAACTGCATGCTCGTGATCCGGGCGTCCTTGACCTTGACGGCCAGCTCCACCAGCGGCTGCACCAGATGCTGCGGGATGTTGGTCTGGGCCAGCCGCTTGGCCGCGCCGGCGATCCTGGTGAAGTTGGTGAGGATCACGGTGGGCGTGGCCTGCTGGGCGAAGGCGCCGATGACGCAGCGCTGGCGGGCCATGCGGGAGAAGTCGTCGCTGTTGACCCGGGAGCGGCCGTACCAGAGGGCCTGCTCGCCCGTCAGCTTCCGGTAGCCCGCCTTGATGGTGCCCGCCGTGCCGAAGTGGCCGCCCCACTTGACGTCCTGCTCGACCCGGATCTTGAGGCCGCCGATGGCGTCGACGAGGTCCGCGAAGCCGTACATGTTCATCAGCATGTAGTAGTCGATCTTGAGGTTCAGCGTGTAGCCGATGGCGTCCATCAGCGCCCGGGGGCCCTTGTTCTTGCCGCCCATGAGCTGCGGGTTGTCGTTGGCGTACTGCCAGACCTCGTTGAGCAGGCCCCCGTTGGGGAGCTCGGCCATGTAGCCGTTCGGGAACTGCTTGTGCAGCGGCGAGGTCGGCGGGAAGCGCACGTGCTGGAGGTTGCGCGGCAGGCTGAACAGGACGGTGTTGCCCGTCTTGAGGTCGATGCTGGCCACGTTCATGCTGTCGGTGCGCACGCCGGTGCGGTTGCCGGCCGCGTCGCCGCCGATCAGCAGGAAGTTCACGCGGTCCTTGCCGCCCCACGGGTCCTCGCCCTCCTTGACCGGGGCGGGGGCTTCGGGGTCGGACACCGAGGGGAAGATCTGCTTGATCGCTTCCCGCGCGGTCAGCACGTAGTTCGCGGTCAGGGCGAACGGCGACATCACCGCCACGCACAACACCCCGACGACGATGCCGGTCAGCACCTGGCCCTGCTGGTTGAGGCGGTTGGGCCCGAGCGCGACGTACGAGGTCACCAGCACCGCGAACCACAGCAGCGCGAGGACCGAGGCCACCACGACGACGGTGACCATCATCCCGTCGCCGGCGAAGGCGGTGAGGTTCTGCAGATTTCGGGTCAGTCCGTAGGCCAGGGCCGCGAGGAGCAGCACCGCGTACACGCTGAGGAGGATCAGCCCGGTACGGCGGCGCCCGGCCCGCAGATGTGCGGCGCCGGGCGCGATGGCGGACAAGGCGGTCCACCCGAGTACGGAGGCCGTCGTCAGGGGCTTGGCGAAGCGAGGCGATGAGGAGCCAGGGCGCGGACGGCGAACAGGTCGCCGTTTCTTGCCCCCTGGCACGGTTTCCGCCCCATCGCGATTGCTCACACCCGGCTCCTTACACGCCTACCAGGCAAAACTGTCGTTGCCCCCCGTTGGGCACAAGATTGCCAGGATTCTAGTCCCCATATCTGGACATCAGAGACATGCGCCCAAGCTGAGATGAACACTACGTGCACGATGGGCCGCGTTTTGCGGGTTTTGGGTAGGTCGTAACTTTTTTTAGGAGACGGTCGAAGACGGCGCCATCCAGGTGTTGCACTGGTACGTCTTGTCCCGCTCCCAGCCCTGCCGGAACCACCGGTTGTTGTTCGCGGGCGTGCCGTGGTCGCGCGGCCACCCCGGATAGTCGCCCACCTGGGCGTAGAACGAGAACAGGCGGCTGCGCAAAGACGTGTTGACCGGGTACGACGCCGCCACCGACCGCATCCACATGCCGCCGAAGCAGGTCGCCTGCAGCTCGAGCCGCCTGCTGAGCGCCAGCTTGCCGCTCTGGCTGGAGGAGTCGAGGGTGGCGCGCCACCAGGAGTCCATCAGGCCGGTGATGTTCTGGATGTGGTGGCCGTACTCGTGGGCCATCATGCTGATGATGCCGCCGTGCCAGGAGATGATCTGCCCGTACCCGCGGGCGTTGCCGTTGCCCCGGGCCATGGCCGAGGTGGAGGCGTAGATCGTGTTGTTGCGCGGGCAGTAGTACGGCACCATGCTCCCGGCCGACGGATAGTCGCCGCACGCGCCCCTGCCCCGCTTGGCGGCGATGGCGTAGTTGGGCGCGCTGAACTGGATGCCCTGCTTCTCCAGGATCGGCCCCCATGCCCGGTCCATGCACTTGCCGGTCTTCAGGATCAGCGCCTTGAGCTGGCTGTGGTTGAAGATGTTGGCGTTCCCGCCGGAGCAGCTCAGCCTGGGCAGCGAGCCCGCCCGGTACATGGTGTTGCTCTTCAGGCTCGTGTTCAGCGTCACCTTGGGAGGCTGCGTCGGGGTCGTCTCCGGCTCCTGGGACTCCTCCTGGGTGGGCTGCCGCGTGGGCGAGTCGGACTCCGTCGGGGCCGGCCGCGTGCGGGTGGGGAACGGGTCGCTGGTGGCGCGCTCCGAAGGCTCGTACGTCGGGATCGCGACCGGTGTCGTCGTCTCCGACCTCGACGCGCTCTTGAACAGCGCCGAAGCGATGACGATCAGCACGAACAGCGCGGCGATCCCCCCGAGCACCCCGCCGATCACGCCGAAGACGCCCATGCCCGACTTCCTGCGCTGCGGCGGCCCCCACTGCGCCGGCGGCAGAGGCGGTGGCGGTGGGGGAGGGGGTGGCGGAGGCGGCGGTTGCCGGTATTGCTGCTGCTGCCCGTAGGGTGGCGGCGGTGGCGGGTACTGCGGGCCGCCCTGGGGATAGGTCTGCTGCGGATACGCCGGCCCCTGCGGGTGCTGGTACGGGTTCCCCTGCGGAGGCGGGGGAGGGGGCGGCGGCGGTGGCGTCGGGTACGGCTGTCGGCTCGGCGGCTGCGGCTGGCGGTAGTTGGGCGGCGGCCACGGCAGCGACGGTGGCCTCTGTGGCTGCCCTGGCCCTTGGGGCGGGGGTGGATATTGCCCGTTCCCTGTCACCGTGTCTCCCCGTTCACCCGGTTGTCTGGAATCGATGGCTTTGCGCCGCGACTTGCCGGACCCTTGTCAAATTTGGGGCAAAAGCATACTCATTTCTCACCCGTCACGGATGTAGCAGTGATCGGTTACGGTCCGAAATCATTCGAGGTGATCTCGGTTATCTCCCGGTCCGCGCGGCGGGCGTTGCCCTAGCTTCTTTGGCATGAATCTCCAGCAGCTCCGCTATGTGGTCGCGACTGCGGAGCACCGCACCATGACCGACGCGGCAAGATCGCTCTACATCGCGCAGCCTGCGCTGTCCCGCGCGATCCGCGATCTGGAGCGGGAGCTCGGCATGACGCTCTTCGCTCGTTCAGGCCGTGGCGTGGTCGTCACCGCGCAGGGCCGTCGCGTGGTCAAGCTGGCGAGGGAGGCACTCGACGCGGTTCGCGAGATCGAGGGCCTGGCCAACCACAGCGGCGTCACGGAAGCGGAGCTCCGCATCGCGTCCACGCCCAGCCTCGAACCCGGCCTGGCCGGGAGGCTGCTCCCGGCTTACGCGGCCGAGCATCCGGGAGTACGCGTGCACATCGTTCGCTGCGACGGCAGAGACAGCGTCGTCAGCGCCATCAGAGATCAGCGGGCCGACCTCGGGCTCACCGATCTCCCGGTCCCCACGGACCTGATCACCCATCCGCTCGAGCGCCAGGAGATCGTCCTGATCTCCCCGCCCGGGCTCGACCTGCCCAACCCGGTGCCCATGGGCAAGCTGCACGGCATGCGCCTGGCGCTGCCGGCCCGCGGCAGCATGCGGCGCAGGGAGCTGGACGCGATGTTCGGCAAGTACTCGGTGAGCCCTGTGGTCGTGCTCGAAACCGACGAGCGCAACGGCTGGCTCAACGCGGTACGCGCGGGCCAGGCGTCGTTGCTCTGGTACCGCGGCCTGGCGGAACAGGCCAGCCGCGCGGGCCTGATCGTGCGCTCGCTCGAACCCGCCGTGCGGCGCGTCATCGCCGTCGTGCACGCCCGCCGCCGCCTGCCGCTCATCGCCCAGGACTTCCTGGCCACCGCAGAAAAGGGGACAGCGGCCTGACCCGATTAGGAACGATCCATGCTCATGGCCTCCACTCCGTGGAGGCGGGTTCGGTCGCCGGAAAGCCCGGTAGCCCTACCGGGAAACCGGCAACCGCACCACGGCTCGTAGCCCAGGTGCGGCGTCCTCCAGGACGACCGTGCCGCCGTGCGCACGCACGGTCTCCCGTACGATCGCCAGCCCCAGCCCGGCGCCGCCCTCATCACGGCTGCGCCCGGAGTCCAGCCTGGTGAAGCGGTTGAAGACGCGCTCGCGATCCTGTTCGGGGATGCCGGGCCCGTCGTCGGTCACCGTCAGCACTCCGTCCGCGGTCAAGGCCACCTCGACCTTGGAAGAGGTGTGGCGTACCGCGTTGTCCATCAGGTTCGTCAGCACCCGGCTCAGGTCGAGGGCGTCGCCGCGCACCACGACCGGGTCGCACACCGTCAGGCGCGCCTCGGCGTACCTGTCGACGGTCTGGCGGACCACCTCGTCCAGCTCGACGGGTTCCTGTCTGGCGGGCACGCCGCCGCGCTCGTCCAGCCTGGCCAGCGCCAGCAGGTCCTCGGCCAGCCTGGACAGCCGCATCGTGTCCTCCAGGACGCCCTCGGCGGTCTCCCGCCAGTCCTGACCCTCGGGATGTCCCAGCGCGACCTCGAGCTGCAGCCTGATGCTGGCCAGCGGGCTGCGCAGCTCGTGCGCCGCGTCGGAGACCAGCGCCCGCTGGCGCTGCTCGGCCTCCTCCAGCCTGGCCAGCATGCCGTTGAGCGTGGTGGCCAGCGAGTACACCTCGTCACGCGACTGCGGCACCGGCAGCCGGCGCGACCTGGCCGTGTGCGTGATGTCCGCCGCGCCCCTGCGCAGGGCCGCGATCGGGCGCAGCGTGCGGCCGATCATGAGCCAGCTCGCCACCGCGAGCAGCACGATCAGCGCCGGCGTGCCTACCAGCAGCACCCGTCCGGCCGTGACCAGGCTGGTCTGGATCTCGCTGATGGGCCGGGCCGCGATCACGGTCTGCCCGTGGTCCGCGCTGAGCACGATCACCCGAAGGAACCCGGGGATCGCGTACGGCCGCCCGTCCAGCACCGTGGCCTGCCCCCGCTTGAGCACCTTGTCCCGGGCCTGGGCGTCCAGCAGCGGGACCAGCCGGTCGGTGCCGTACGTCACGTGCGTGATGCGCCCGCCGGCATCCACCACCTGCACGATCGTGCCGTCGTGCGTGCTGATCGGGCTGGTCAGCGTCCCGGCGTCGGCCGCCACGCGCACGGCCTGCGCCGTCTGCCTGGTGGATTCGTCCACCGTGTCCATCAGCGCCCGTTCGAGCACGCTGACCAGCACCGACGCCGACACGGCCAGCGCCAGCGCGAGCACCGCGGCGGCCGCCACCGTGAGCCTGAACCGCAGCCCCTGCCGCCGCCACCAGACGAGCGGGGAGTCAGCCACCGTCGCCCGCCAGCCGGTAGCCCGCGCCGCGCACGGTCTGGAGCGCGTTCCTGCCGAACGGGGCGTCGATCTTGCGCCGCAGGTAGCCGACGTACACCTCGACCACGTTCGGGTCGGTGTCGAAGGTGTCCCAGACGTGCTCCAGGATCTCCGCCTTCGACACGACCTCGTCCCGCCGCCGGATCAGGTATTCCAGCAGCGCGAACTCCCTCGGCGTCAGCTCGATCGAGCTCCCGTCCCGCTCGACCCTGCGCCGGGCCGGGTCGAGCGACAGATCACCGGCCACCAGCACCGACGGGCGCCGCCCCGCGTCGCGCCGCAGCAGCGCCCGGAGCCTGGCCACGAGCACCACGTACGAGAAGGGCTTGGTCAGGTAGTCGTCGGCGCCCAGGTCGAGCCCGTCGGCCATGTCGTATTCGCCGTCCTTGGCCGACAGCATGAGGATCGGCACCCAGTTCTCCTCCGCGCGCAGCTGCTTGCACACGTTGTAGCCCGAGAGCCTGGGCAGCATGATGTCGAGCACCACGACGTCGTAGTCTCCCTGCCTGGCCGCGTGCAGGCCCTCCTCGCCGTCGTGGGCCAGGTCCACGGCGAACCCCTCAGCCTGGAGCCCCCGCTGGAGCGCGGCGGCCATCCGCCGCTCGTCCTCGACGACAAGTACTCTCATGTGGCAATTCTCCTGTTCCCGCCCTGAGACAACGCTGAGAAGGCTGAGAGCCGTCTCAGACAGTCTCAGGTCTGCCACAGGATGCATCACGCAGGCTCTGAACATCGACATACCGTTAAGGAGTGAGATGCGCAGAGGCACGTTCGTGAGGTGGGGAGTGCCGATCGCGGCCGCGGCCGTGATCGGAGCCGCGATCGGCGCCGGCCCCGTCATAGCCGCGGTGAGCGGCGAGCCCACGCTGCCGGAGCGGTCGGCACAGCAGCTGCTGGCCGACGCGGCGGCGGCGACCGGCAAGGAAGGCGGCATCGCGCCGATGTCCGGCACGGTGCAGCAGACGGCCTCGCTCGGCCTGCCGGCGCTGCCGCAGACCGGCGAGGCCTCGCCGTTGAGCCTGTTGTCCGGCTCGCACGAGGTGAAGGTCTGGTACGGCGGCGCCGACAAGGTCCGGGTGGCCCTGCCGACCCAGCTGAACGAGACCAACCTGATCGTGAACGGCGACACGGCCTGGTACTGGGAGAGCGCCACCAACACGGCCACCAAGCTGACCATCAAGGCGGAGGCCGGGCAGGACAAGCGCGCCCTGCCGACGCCGCGGCCGACCGACGTGACGCCGCAGCAGGTGGCCGAGCACCTGCTGGCCAACGTCGACCAGCACACGGCGGTCCGCGTGATCAACACCGCCCAGGTGGCGGGCCGGCCGGTCTACCAGCTCGTGCTGGCGCCCAAGGACGCGGGCTCGCTCGTCCAGGAGATCCGCATCGCGCTCGACGGCGAGACCTACGTCCCGCTGCAGGTGCAGGTGTACGCCAAGGGCTCGGCCGAGCCGGCGTTCCAGGTCGGGTTCACGCAGGTGACGTTCACGCCGCCGGCGGCCGAGAACTTCACCTTCACCCCGCCCGCGGGCGCCAAGGTGGAGGAGAAGACCCTCGGGGCCGGCATGGAGCAGGACGTGGCGGCGGATCGCGCCGAGCACGCCAAGGACGTCGCCGAGCGGGCGAAGGTCGTGGGGCAGGGCTGGACGAGCGTGGCGGTCGTGCCGTTCTCGCTGTCCGACCTGAAGACCGCGACGCCGTCGGACGGCCCCCAGGGTCCCAGCCACGGCCCGGGCGGGGACGCGGGCGCCGACCCGAGCGCGCTGATCGACAGCGTGCTGAAGTCCGCCACCCCGGTGAGCGGCACGTGGGGCTCCGGCAAGCTGATCAAGACCAAGCTTGTCACCGCCCTGCTGACCGACGACGGCCGCCTCCTGGTCGGCGCGGTCACCCCGGAGGAGATCACCAAGGCGGCGGGCACCAAGTGACCGCCGTCACGCAGGAAGCAGGGGCGCCCTCCGGGGCGGCCCTGCCCCCGGGGATGGACGCGGGGGAGTTCGCGATCGTCACGGAGGGCCTGACCAAGCGCTTCCGCGGCGGCCAGGTCGCCGTGGACACGCTCGACCTGGCCGTGCCGCGCGGCTCGGTGTTCGGCTTCCTGGGGCCGAACGGCTCGGGCAAGACCACCACGATCCGCATGCTGCTCGGCCTGGTCGCGCCGACGTCGGGTGGATACTCCGTGCTCGGCCTGCCCCAGGCCCAGGCCCTGCCCAAGGTGGGGGCGCTGGTCGAGGGGCCGGCCTTCTACCCGTACCTGTCGGGCGTGGCCAACCTGATGCGCTTCGACTCCGCCGACCCGACCGCGCCCCGCGCGAGCGCGAAGCGGCGCATCGCCGAGGCGCTCGACCGCGTGGGCCTGTCGGCCGCGGCAGGCAAGCGCTTCCGCAACTACTCGCTCGGCATGCGCCAGCGCCTGGCCATCGCCGCCGCCCTGCTGGGGCCGCGCGAGCTGCTCATCCTGGACGAGCCCACCAACGGGCTCGACCCGCAGGGCACGCGCGAGGTCCGCGCGCTGGTCAAGGAGATCGCCGCCGAGGGCACCACGGTCTTCGTCTCCTCCCACCTGCTGGCGGAGGTGGAGCAGATGTGCACGCACGCCGCGATCATGCGTACCGGCAGGCTCGTGGCGCAGGGCACGATCGCCTCGCTCAACGGCGGGCTCGTGACGCGCATCCGGGTGGAGACGCCGGACGCGGCGGACGCCGCGCGGGTGCTCGGCACGCTCGGCCTCGCCGACGTGCTGACCTCGGACGGGGCGGTCACGGCGGAGCTCGGCGGCCACGCGCCGGAGCGGGTCAACGCCGCGCTGGTGGGGGAGGGCGTGGCCGTTCGCGGGCTGGCCGTGGTGCGGCCGAGCCTGGAGGACGTGTTCGTGGGACTGACAGGGGAGGGCTTCGATGTCGACGGCTGAGTCGATGGCTGAGACGGCGGGGACCCTGGGGTCCGCCGTCGGGACGACGGGGGCCTCAGGTTCGGCGGCCGAGACCCAGGAGGAGCGCCGCACGCCCGGGCTGGTGCCCGTCGCGGAGTCCATGCGCACCACGGAGCGCACCACCGAACGCCGCCCGCCGGAGCCGTCCGCTCCGGGTCCCGCCCCCGCGGCGGGAAGGGCGTGGGCGTTCTGGCGGCTGCTCGGCTCCGAGCTGGGCCTGACGTTCCGCAGGCCGCGCAACCTGACGATGCTGGCCGTGCTCGGCGTCGTGCCGATCGTCATCGGCGTGGCGCTGCGGCTCGTCGCCTCCGAGGAGGGGATGGGCGGGATCGTCCAGGACGTCGTGGGCAACAGCCTGATGCTGACGTTCGTGTCGTTCTCGTTCCTGGTGCTGCTGCTGATGCCGGTCGCCGTCAGCGTCGTGGCCGGCGACTCGATCGCGGGCGAGGCCGGGGCGGGGACCCTGCGCTACCTGCTGGCCGCCCCGGCGGGGCGCACCCGGCTGCTGCTGGTCAAGTACCTCAACGCGGTCGTCTTCGCGTACGCGGTCACCGCGGTGGTGGCCCTGACGGCGCTGGTGACGGGCCTGATCCTCTTCCCGGCCGGGGACGTGACGCTCCTGTCCGGCAGCACGATCTCGATGGCCGACGGGCTGCTGCGCATCCTCATCGCCGTCGGGTACGTCGGCGCCGGGATGGCCGCCCTGGCCGCGGTCGCGCTGGCGCTGTCGACGTTCACCGAGGTGTCCATCGGGGCCATCGCGGCCACCATGGTGCTGGTCATCGTCTGCCAGGTGCTCCGGGCGATCCCCGAGCTGGGCTCGATCACGCCCTACCTGCTGCCGTCCAAGTTCACGAACTTCGACGCCGTGCTGCGCAGCCCGATCGACTTCGGGAGCCTGCGGGACGGGCTGCTGGCGTTCGGGGCGTACATCGTGCTGTTCGGCTCGATCGCCTGGGCGCGCTTCTCCGGCAAGGACATCACCTCCTGACAGCCCGAGCGCCCCGACCGCGGACGGCCGGGGCGCGGGACGCCGTGGAGGTCGTGGACGCCGTGGACGTCAGGCGGTGGGACGGCGGCGCAGGCCGAGCGCGCCGATCACGACGCCGATGACGCCCACCACGAGCCCGGCGCCGCCGAGCAGGCGGGCGGTGCCGTCGGAGGCCGACGTGGCCGCGGCCACCGGCGCCACCGAGGGAGCGGCGGCGGCCGGAGCGGCCGACGCCGAGGCCGTGCCGTGCTTGTCGCCCCCGCTCGCGGGGACCAGCTTGAGCGTCGGGGCGGGGTGCTCCGCCTCGGTCCCGTCCGTCTTGGGCGCGTCCGACCAGTCCACCACCTCACCCCCCGAGTACGTCTGCTTCGTCGGGAACACCAGCGAGTCCGTGTCCTTGGGCAACTGCCCCATGGACACCTCGAACTCCTGGAACTCGCCCGGGTTGATCTTGCCGCCGGACCACACGATCTTGGTCACGGCCTCTTCGAGGTCGCCGTACTCGGTCTTGACCGGCTTGGGCAGCTTGCCCTGGGTGACCTTGACGTCCCAGCCCGGCAGGGGCTTGACCGACACGAACGCCAGCGGATGGTCGGTGGGGAAGGAGACCTCGATCTTGGTGGTCGAGGCGTCGTCGCGCTCGTTCGGCACCCGGAACGCGACCTTGGTGAATCCGCCCTGCTCGGCGGTGCCCGGCTGGATGGTGACGTGGGCCAGTGCCGGGATGGCGAGGCCGACGGTGAGGGCGGTGGCGGCGGCGAGCACGGTCGCCGCACGGCGTACGAAGGACATGCGAGAACTCCACTTGGTGAACGGGGATGAACAAGGGGTGTCAGACGGTCAGGCGGGAAGTGGAGGACCACGCCTGGCCACGCAGAGCCGGAACTCCGGCTGGAGCGGGACGACCCTCGCCCGGACGATCGGCGCGGCGGGCCGCGCGAACGGCGGCACGGCGACCGCCGGGAGCAGCATGAGACGGCGGCCGACGAGGCGCAGCAGCGACCAGAGCGCGGCCTCGCCGCGCGCCAGCCACAGGCCCGTGATCAGCGTGGCCGTCACGTGCGTGAGCAGCATCCCGGTGTTGACCGCCAGGCCGCCCTGGCCGTGGCCGTGCGCCGCGGCTCCCAGCTCGAACAGGCCGCGCACGGAGAAGTAGGCGGCGCCGTCGCCCGCGAACAGCTCGTGCAGCGCCAGCTGCGCCCCCACCAGCACGACGTTGATCGTCGCCGCGGAGCGCTCCCTGCCGCACAGCGCCAGCCCCAGCGCGGACACGCCCGCGAGCCCCAGGCCGGCGACCCATGGCGCGGGCGCCGAACCGCCGCCCAGCACGTGGGCGAAGGCGGCGAGAGCCACGCAGACGGCGGCGAAGGCGGCCGTCCGCGCGAGCCTGAGGGGAAGGTGCGCACGCATGGGTGTGCCCCATGCTCTCACGGGGCAGTGAGTCATGAGACCCGAAGTCCGAACGTGCACATTGGCTGGTCCAAAACGGGCATTTAGGGCTAGGGTCGTGCCGACCGCGTTGACATCGAGGTGAGAACGTTGCGGCACTTAGGTGGTTTCCTCATCGGGCTGGTGGTGACGGCGGCCGTGCTGGCGGGTGGCGGCTGGGCCGTCCAGCAGGCCGTCGGCAACGCCGCGGCGACGCCACCGGACAACCAGAAGATGTGGATCGCGCTGGGTGCGATGGCCGCCGTCGGGCTGGTCGTCGGGCTGGTGGTGGCGGGCCGGATCTCGCCCATGGCGACGTTCGTGCCGTCGATGGTCCTGCTGGCCTGGACGGTCGTGTACGCACTCGACGTGAACAGGGCGATCTCCCTCATCCCGAGCGCCCCGTCGGTCAACCAGATCATCCTGGACGCCGGCCTCGGCGCCAAGACCCTGCTCACGTCGGGCGTGCTCGCCCTGCTCGGCGTGGCGCTGTTCATCCCCGTGCTGATGCCGTCGCGCTGGTCACGCCAGTACGACGACGTCGACGAGGACTACGAGGCCACGCCGGAGGGCAGCTACTACTGAGCTGTACCTGTATAGAGGCGGGTCACCACGTCCTCGATGCTCGACTGGCCGGGAGAGGTGGCCATCAGGTCGTCGAGCGTGCCGTCGAAGGCCAGCCGCCCGTGGTCGATCACCATGACCCGGCGGCACAGGCGCTCGATGTCGCCGAGGTCGTGCGTGGTCAGCAGCACGGTCGTGCCGCGCTCGGCGTTGACCCGCTGCAGGAACTCCCTGATGCCGGCCTTGCTGACCACGTCCAGCCCGATCGTCGGCTCGTCCAGCACCAGCACGTCGGGCGCGTGCAGCAGCGCCGCCGCGAGGTCGCCCCGCATGCGCTGGCCCAGGCTGAGCTGGCGCACCGGCGTGCGCAGGAACTCGCCCAGGTCGAGCGTCTCGGTCAGCTCGCCGAGCCGCGACCTGAACGTGACCCGGTCCACCCTGTACAGGTGGCGGATCAGCTCGAAGCTGTCGGCGAGCGGCAGGTCCCACCACAGCGTCGTCCGCTGCCCGAACACCACCCCGATCCGCCGCGCCAGCGACGTGCGGCGGCGCGACGGGTCGAGCCCGGCCACCCGGACCCGGCCGGACGTCGGCGTGAGGATGCCGCAGAGCATCTTGATGGTGGTGGACTTGCCGGCCCCGTTGGGTCCGAGGTAGCCGACGAACTCTCCCGCCGACACGGTGAACGACAGGTCGCTCACGGCGTGGACGACATTCCTCTTGATCCTGAACGAGCGTCCGGCCCGGTCAAGTTCGATCATCCTCAACTCCCCGTGGATCGGTAGTGCCTGATGCCCTGCCGCCAGGCCAGACCGGCCAGCAGGGCGAGGACCAGCGCGGCGACCGGCGTGGCGAACCGCAGGAGCTCCGGCGTGCCGAACGGGTCGTCCCTGCCCAGCACGTACAGGCCGGGCTGCCAGTTGACGAAGGCCAGCGGGAGCACATAGGTCACGCCCCTGACCAGGTCGCGGCCGTAGATGCTGAGCGGGTACTGGCTGAGCTGGTTGCTGCCGTAGGTCAAGGCGTTGGACACCTCGGGGGCGTCGGTCAGCACGAACTGGACCGCGCCGCCGAGCGTCCAGAGCGCCGCGAAGATGACGATCCCGGTGACCAGCATGACGGGGATCATCCAGGCGCGGCGCCAGTCGAGGTCGAGCGCGGCGACGCCGTAGCCGAGCACGACGCACGCCTGCAGGATCCGGCCCACCCTGGCGGGCACGAACCGGTCGGTGGCGAGCTGGATCCACGGGCTGACCGGCCTGGTCAGGAACGTGTCGAGGGTGCCCGCCTTGATGTGCTGGCTGATCCGGTCGATGTTGCTGACGAACGTGTCGCAGATGGCGAACGACACGCCGGCGGCGCCGTACAGGAAGAGGACCTCGTCACGGGAGAAGCCCGCGAGCGTGGTGGTGTTGGCGAAGACGATCAGGATCACGGCGACGTCCAGCGCGGAGGTGAGGACGCCGAACAGGGTCATCAGCGCGAACGACACCGGGTACGCCGCCGCGGCCCTGGTCCAGGTCCACAGCAGCAGGAAGTAGGTCCTAACCACCCTGGATCACCACCTTGCGGCGGATCGCCATGGTGCCGAGCGCGCCCAGGCCGAGCAGGATCGCGGCCCAGAGCGCCTGGAACGCGAGCGTCTCCAGGACCGGGGCCTTGCCCAGGTAGAGGTCGGTCGGGAGCTGGACCATGGCCGCCCAGGGCAGCACCATGACCAGGTCGCCGAACCAGCCGGGGAACAGGTGCAGCGGCACCATCATCCCGGAGAAGAACGTCGTCAGGAGCATCGACACGACCGCGACGCCGCGGTCGTCGAGGAGCCAGCAGACCGACAGCGCCACCAGGTAGCGCCAGCCGAAGCTGACCACCACCGCGACGGCGAAGCCGGCCAGGAACGACAGCCACTGCCCGGGTTCGGCGGGGACCCTGATGCCGAACACCACCGCGCCGACCAGCATGGGCGGGATGCCGCGGACCAGGAACAGGTAGGCGGCCCTGCCCAGGTCCTCGGCCAGCGTCCAGAGCTGGAGCGAGGCGGGCCGGACCAGATCGAGCGCGATGTCGCCGCTGCGGATGCGCTCGGGAAGTCCGAGCCCGCCCCCGAACAGCTGCATCGGGCCGATGAACGCCTGGGTGATGAAGCAGAACGTCACGGCGTCGGTCACGTCGTAGCCGGCCAGCCCGGGGCGGGCCTGCCAGAGCGCGATGAGGATGTAGGCGCGAAGGATGCCGAAGACGCTGTTGGTGAAAGCGCCGGCGATCGCGGCCCAGACGTAGGTGGCGTGCTTGCGGAAGCCGTACCGGACAAGCCGGGCATAGAGGGGTATGGTTTTGCACCTCCGGAGGGTGATAACACGGTGACCAACCGTGTTCGGACCCGCGCACGGGTCTGCCGATGGAAAGCATGGAATTATGCGTCGCGGGCCGGGGGCCCCGCAACGCAATTAATCGCTCAACGGTCGGCGAGACGGTAGACGAAGCGCAGGCCCGACCACGTGTCGTCGATCGCGGCCACCTTGTTGTCCACCAGGCCCATGGACAGGCCGTAGTCGCGGACGGGGTTCTCCGAGAGGTCGGTCGGCACCTTGCTCGCGCGTTTCGGCCAGCAGACCCACAGGCCGCCGCTCTTCGCCAGCAGGGCCAGGGCGGGTGGGAACGCCTCGTGAAGGGCGGCCGAGTCGGGGCAGAAGACCAGTATGACGTCGTACGGCCCGCCGGCCGCGGCCCGATGCACCTCGGCGGCGGGCTCGCCCAGGTCGAGGCCGTCGGGGGCATCGACGGCGAGCACCTGGTGTCCGGGCTTGACGCCGAGCTTGCGTGGCAGTGGTGTGCCCGAGTATCCGGCCATGGAGGACAGCGTGTCACAGCACCGAAATATCCAGGTAAGAGATGAGATACTTACTGGCCGGTAGAAGGATCTCATCCGGGGAAGGAGATTCAGCGGAGGGCGATATGCAGATCGACCGGGACGTGGTCCCCGACTATCCCTTGAGCTGGCAAGCCCGCGCCCTGACCAGTCTGATGTGGGGCACCCTGAAGCCGGCGTCCACCGTGCTGATGCGCCATCCGCTGGCCCTGGTGTGTGCGGCCCGGCTCGGCGAGCTCGGCCGCCTGGTCCGGGTGCCCCAGCCCGAACACGTCGTCATCGAGCCCGCCGAGTTCTCGGACTGCGGGGGCGAGTGGGTGCACGGCAGGCCGGGGCTCGACGAGAGCAAGGCGGTGCTCTACTTCCACGGCGGCGGCTACTTCTCGTGCTCCCCGCGTACCCACCGGTCCATCACCTGGCGGCTGTCGGTGGCGGCCCGGCGGCCCGTGCTGGCGCTCGACTACCGGCAGGGGCCCGTGCACAAGCTGGCGGACTCGCTGACCGACGCGCTGGACGCGTACGAGTGCCTGCTGCGGCGCGGCCACGCGCCCGGGGACGTCATCCTGGCGGGGGACTCGGCGGGGGGCCACCTCACGCTGGCCACGCTGCTGGCGCTGCGGGACCGGGAGCTGCCGATGCCCGGCGCGGCGATCTGCCTGTCGCCGTGGGCCGACCTGACCGACATCCCGCGGCACGCGAACCGCTGGCAGGACCCCATGCTCCCGGCCGGGCGGGTGCGCTGGCTGGCCCGCCGGTGGACCTCGGGCCTCGACCCGAGCGACCCGCTGGTCTCCCCGGTGCTCGGGGACTTCACGGGGCTGCCGCCGCTCATGATCGTGACCGGCTCGACCGAGGTGCTGCGGGACGAGGCCAGACGGGTGGCCGAGCGGGCGCGGCAGGCGAAGGTGCCGGTACGGTACGAAGAGTGGAACCGGATGCCGCACGTCTTCCCCATCCTGGCGGACGTGCTGCCCGAGGCGCGGCTGGCCTTCCGGCACATGGCGTACTTCCTGCGGGCCGTGGCCGCCCGCCGGGCGTCCAGGGGCGACATCGCGGCGTGAATTTTCGGCACTGCCCTTTTTGAGGTTCCCGGCGTACGCTGACAACTTGGAGAACGTGTAAGGTTAGGTATACCTAACCTGAAGTCAGGGGGCTGTGCATGACCGAGAAGCCCACGGATCACCATCGTGGCGTCGTCCTGCGGACCGAGTGGATCTCGCGGCACATGGTCCGCGTCGTGGTCGGGGGCGACGGGCTGGCCG
This sequence comes from Nonomuraea jabiensis, assembly GCF_014204795.1. Lineage (GTDB taxonomy): Bacteria > Actinomycetota > Actinomycetes > Streptosporangiales > Streptosporangiaceae > Nonomuraea > Nonomuraea jabiensis. Next base: position 7,542,699 of record NZ_JACHMB010000001.1, read on the forward strand.
ACTTCGCGACCACCGGCCTGACGGACCACTACGTCAAGCTGGTCTTCCCCTACGAAGGCGTCGAATACCCCACCCCGTTCAGCGTGAAGACCTGCCGCGAGACGATGCCGCGCGAGCTCTGGCCGCGGCTGCGGACCTACACCGTACGCGCCTGGGACCCCGACAGCCGCGAACTGACCCTCGACTTCGTGGTGCACGGCGACGAGGGCCTGGCCGGGCCGTGGGCCGCGCAGGCCGCTCCTGGGGACGTCGTGCTCATGCTCGGCCCCGGCGGCGGCTACGCGCCCGACCCCGAGGCCGACTGGCACCTCCTGATCGGCGACGAGAGCGCGCTGCCGGCCATCGCGGCGGCGCTGGAGAGCCTGCCGGAGGGTGCGCCGGCCCACGTGCTGGTCGAGGTGGACACCCCTGAGGACGAGCAGAAGCTCGACACGGCCGCCGACGCCCGGATCACGTGGCTCTACCGCAGCGGCCGTCCCGTGGGCGAGAAGCTCGTGGCGGCGGTGCGGGCGCTGGAGTTCCCCGAGGGGGACGTGCACGCGTTCGTGCACGGCGAGGCCGGCTTCGTGAAGGAGCTCCGCCGTCATCTGCGCGTCGAACGGCGCATCGGGCTGGACCGGCTGTCCATCTCCGGATACTGGCGCTCGGGGGCCGACGACGAGGCGTGGCGCGAGATGAAGCGCGAGTGGAACCGTCAGGCCGAGGCCGAGGAGGAGGCCGCGATCGCCTCCTAGGCTCCTGGGGCACGCCAGGGTCGAAACACCACTTCAGACCACTCAACCCCAGCACTTACTGACCCCAGGGGAACGAAGACCTTACCTCCAATACCCCTTATGGCAGACATGCGGAAAGCCTCCGCGGATCCGGACACAGTGTGCTTTGCCGAGTCCCGGATCAGAGAGGCGAAACCCGTATGGCGCGTGGTGCTGGCGACATGCCTCCTGGCGTGCGGCCGCTTACGGTGGGCGACCCGGTCATCATCGGCCGATACCTGCTCCTCGGCCGCCTCGGCACGGGCGGGATGGGAGTGGTGTATCTGGCCGAACACCCTCGGGGTGGCCTGGTGGCACTCAAGACGCCGCATGCGGTGCATCTCAACGATGCCACGTTACGCGCGCGCTTCGCTGAGGAAGTGACTTTCTCGCGAAGATTGGTGCCGTTCTGCACGGCGGCGGTCCTGGAGGACGGCACCGACAAGGACCGCCCGTACCTGGTCACCGAGTACATCCCGGGCCCGGCGCTCTCCCAGGTCGTCGCGGCCAAGGGGGCGCTCGCGCCCGATCTCGCGTACGGCGTGGCGCTCGGCGTGGCCGCCGCCCTGGTGGCGGTGCACGAGGCGGGGCTGGTGCACCGGGACCTCAAGCCCGGCAACGTGCTGCTGTCCACGCGGGGGCCGCGCGTCATCGACTTCGGCATCGCCCGCGACGTCGACACCCTGGCCGCGCACACGCAGGCCGGGCAGGTCATGGGGAGCCCCGGGTGGGTGGCTCCGGAGCGGCTGACGGGTGGCGCGGCGCTGCCCGCGTCGGACGTGTTCGCGTGGGGGTGCGTGGTGGCGTTCGCGGCCACGGGGCACCACCCGTTCGGGGGCGGGGAGGCGGATGTGCTGACCCGGCGCATCCTGTTCGACCCGCCGCGCGTGGCGGGCGTGCCCGCCCTGCTGCGGCCGGCCGTGGAGGCGGCGCTGGCCAAGGATCCCGCCGACCGGCCCCCGTCCGCCGACCTGCTCCGGGCGCTGCTGGCCGCCGGGGGCGTCGGCGAGCCGTGGGATCTGCGGCAGGCGGTGGCCGGGGTGCTGGAGGAGATCTGGACGCCCGTGCCCTATCCGCCCGGCGGCGGGCGGGTACGTCTCGCCTCCCCGACCGGCGAGTCCGGGACGCCGGGGGAGGGAGTGGAGCGTTCCCGTACGCGCAGGCGCAGGGCCAAGGCCGGTGCGCACCTGTCGCACGCCAGCTTCGCCGCCCTGGCCACGGTGTCCATCGCGGCCCTCACGGTGATCGCGGCGGGCGGCGACGGTACGAGCGTCGGAGGCGGCTCGCTGCTGCCGGGCGGCCCGTCGATCGTGCGCTCTTCCGGCAGCGCGGACTCGACCGCCCGCCCCCCGTCCACGCCCGCCGTCACCCTCCCGCCGACGAAGGCCGCCGCCCCGCCCACGCCGGCGAGCACGCCCACGACGTTCCTCCCGCACACCCGTACCAAGGCGCCGCTGACGGTGCGCACCCCCTCGCCGGGCCGGCAGGACACGTTCGGACCGTCCAGCAGCAGCGGACCGGGCGGCGGGGACCCCGCCGACTGCGCGAGCCCGGCGCGCGGGCGCGGCAACGCGGTCAGGAGGGACTGCCCGCGGCCCTCGCAGTCGATCAGCACGATCCCGCAGGACGGGCCCGGCGAATCGCCGGACCCGTCCGTGTCCGTCTCGGAGACGCCGACGGCTAGCGGATCTTAGACAGGTCGATCAGGTAGAGGTCGTCCCCGAGCGTGTAGCTGTAGACCCTGCCGGTCGAATCCAGGGACGGCATCCGGATGGACATGCCATCCCCTGGGATGCCCAGATCGCCCGACTTGCCGGTGTCCAGGTCGTAGAGTCCCACGCCCGCGGGCTTCTCGTCGCCGTACGACGAGACGTAGAAGCGGTCCTGGGTCGGCAGGTCCGCACTGTGCACGGAGCCGGGCACGTTCTTCTGCGATGAGCCGTCCCGATTCCGGAAGAAGGTCGTGCCTTCCGCGGTCCTGCCCAGGCAGATGGTCACGCCGCAGTAGCGCAGCTCCTCGCCGGGGTTGGCGACGGCCGTCCGGGTCTCGCCGGTCTCCACGTTCTGGATCCGGGCGTACGCCGTGCCGCGCGGCTCGCCTCCCCTCCCCGGCGTGCCGATCCACGGCCAGGCCAGCAGATGCATCCCGGTGCCGCCCTGGACCGGCTCCACCGTGCCGCCCCCGAGGGGAACGGTGAAGACCCCGCCCGTGTACAGGGAGAAGACGATCTTGTCGCCGGCCACGGCGAGCCTGTCGATGCCGCTGCCGTCGTCGGTCGTGTCGAGGCGCTGGTCGGCGACGATCTTCGGGGTGCCGCCGTCCAGCGGCACCGTCCAGAGGTGCGCGACGGAGTCCATCGTCTCGGTCCACCAGACCACGCGGCCGGCGCCCACGGCGAAGCCGTTGCCGAAGCCCACCGTGTCATCGGGGGCCGGGACGTCGGCGATCTTGCGTTGCGCACCGGTGTCGAGGTCGTAGGCGTAGACGGCGGTCGTCTCCCCGTCCTTGCCGGCCTGAGCCGCCATGAGCAGCGTACGGTCGTCGATGAACGTCCGCGGCAGCCACCGCGCCCCGTCGGGGGCCTTCGCCGAGACCTTCCGCACCGCCTCCGGCCAGGCCTTGTCCACCTTCTCGGCCGGTGCCTCGGTGTCTCGACCCGTGGCCGGGACGGCCGTGATGGTGTCGCCGCCGCGCAGCACGGCCGTGGCCCCGCCCGCGACCAGCACCACCGCCGCGGCGGCCAGCGCGATCCGGGCGCGCCGCCTCCTGCGCCGGTGGATCCGTTCGAGCCGCTGGGGCAGCAGGGCAGGCAGCCTCGGCGCCTGCCCGGCGGCCTGGCCGAGCGTCCTGCGCAGGGTCTCCTCAACCTCGGTCATCGTACGTTCCCCCTGGTCATCGGCTCACTCGGGAGGCCCGCGCGCAGCTTGTCCAGCGCGCGGGCGGCCTGGCTGCGTACCGTGCCGCGGGAGATCCCGAGCACGGCGGCGATCTCGGCGTCGTCGAGCTGCTCGTAGTAACGCAGCACCAGCACCGCGCGCTGCTTGCGCGGCAGCCCGGCCAGCGCCTGCCACATCCGGCGCTCGTCGCCGCTGGGCAGCGGGTCGTGGTGCGCGCCTTCCGGCAGGTCCCAGGCGAGCAGCTCGCGCCTGCGCAGCCGCCAGGTGGCGATGTGCAGCCTGGCCATGGTGGTACGCGCGTAACTCTCCGGGTTCTCCTTCAACCGCAGCCGGGACCAGGCGCCGCGCAGCTTCAGCAGCGCCTCCTGGACCAGGTCGGCCGCGTCGTGCGGATTGCCGGCCAGCACATAGCCGTAGCGCAGCAGCGCGTCGCCGCGTTCGGCGACGAACTCCGCGAAACGGGGATCACCTTCCAACAGTCCTCGCCCTTCGTCGTTCCTTCACCCCCGAGAGGAGCCAGGGGCGAAAACTGTTGCATGCACGCCTGGGGCGAGGTGTACGGCGGGCTACGCTCGGAGGTGGATCAACTCTTCCGTGAAAGAAGATCATCATGAGTACGAGAGCGTTCCCGCTCACGCTGCGCGTCACGGTGAGCGAAGCGACGCCGGAGGAGATCAGGGAGAAGGCCGTGGCCCGGGCGCACAGCTTCTTCGGTGCCGCCGCCGAGCTGGACGTCATCAGCGCCGAAGCCGAGCCTGACGCGGAGGTGGAGGGCCGCTACCGCGCCACCGTGCTCTTCCGGAAGGTCGCCTGACGGGCCGGCGGCTCGGGGTCGCGCCGAAGGTCAGCGCCGCGCCGGCGAGCTGTCCAGGAGACGGGCGTGGCTAACGACCGGTGGCCCAGGGCATCAGCTCGGCGACCACGATCTTGCTCCACGGCCGGGCCAGAGCGCGCAGCTCCTCGCAGCCCGCGGCGCCGAGCGCGGTGTACGGTGCCAGCCCCATCCGGTCCGTCGCCGCCTCGATCTCCTCACGCCGTCTGCGCCCTTCCTCGGTGAAAGATCCCTCGAAGAGCCAGCCACGCTCCTCCAGCCGCCGCACGGCGGCAGCCCAGTCGGCCTCGGGCCAGCCTCGCGTGGTCCGGAGCACCTCGGGGGTGACGGCGCCGGTGGCCGCGTGGGTGACCAGGGCTTCGATGCCGCTCAGGCCGGCGGCCAGGAGGGCGGCGAGATGGCCGTCGCCGCGATACTCGCGCAGCAGGGTCTGGGCGTGCCAGAGCACCAGGTGGGGAGCCTCGGGCCAGGGCAGCGCCGTGTGCGCGGCGTACAGAGGCCGCCCGCTGAGCTCGCCCGCCACGCTCTCCGCCGCCCGGCGGGCCAGCGCCGCCGCCCGCGACATCTCCGGGGAGTCCACCGCGTCGCCCAGCACGCGCCGCAGCGTGGCGTCGGCCGATTCGAGCCGGGCGGCCAGGATGTCGGCCGGCGAGGCGAGCTGCCAGGCGGCCGGGATCGCCTGCCGTACCAGATCGGGGTTGAAGTTGTAGAAGGTCGCGATCACCGTTGCGGCGGGCACCGGACCGAGGGCGGCGGCTCGGGAGGCGAAGTATCCCATCCGGCCGCTCAACCCGAGCTTCTCGTAGGCGGCGCTCGCCTCGGGAGAAAAGTAGATCATCCCGTGCAACGGCTCCAGGGTGCGCCAGGTCCGGCGTTCCAGCGTCATGCCGCCGAAGATACCGACCAGTCAGTATGGGTGTCCACAGCTCTTGAATCCGCGGCGCGCATGAAAGTGGGCCGCGCCAGTGCTGGGGGAGACTGGCGCGGCCCGTTTCGCCGGGGAACCGCCGCATGCCCGGAGGGCGGTCCGGCGAGATCAGTGGGCGAACTGCTCCTCCTCCGTCGACCCCCGCAGCGCGGTCGTCGAGGAGTCGGGTGCCACGGCCGTGCTGATCAGGTCGAAGTAGCCGGTGCCGACCTCGCGCTGGTGCCGCGTCGCGGTGTAGCCGCGCGACTCGGCGGCGAACTCGGCCTCCTGCAGCTCCACGTACGCCGTCATGCCGTCCGCGGCGTACCCCTGGGCCAGGTCGAACATGCCGTAGTTCAGCGAGTGGAACCCGGCGAGCGTGATGAACTGGAACTTGTACCCCATGTGTCCCAGCTCCCGCTGGAACTTGGCGATGGTGGAGTCGTCCAGGTGCTGCTTCCAGTTGAACGACGGCGAGCAGTTGTAGGCGAGCATCTTGTCCGGGTACGCCGCCTTGATGGCCTCGGCGAACTCGCGGGCCACGTCCAGGTCGGGCGTGCTGGTCTCCATCCAGAGCAGGTCCGAGTACGGCGCGTACGCCAGCCCGCGGGCCACGCACGCCCCCAGCCCGTTCCTGACCCGGTAGAAGCCCTCCGGGGTGCGCTCGCCGGTGGTGAACGCCTGGTCGCGCGGGTCCACGTCGCTGGTCAGGAGCGTCGCGGCCTGTGCGTCGGTCCGCGCGATGATCAGCGTGGGGACTCCGGCGACGTCCGCGGCGAGGCGGGCGGCGTTCAGGGTCTTGATGTGCTGGCCGGTCGGGATGAGCACCTTGCCGCCCAGGTGGCCGCACTTCTTCTCGGAGGCGAGCTGGTCCTCCCAGTGCACGCCCGCGGCGCCGGCCGCGATCATGCCCTTCATCAGCTCGAACGCGTTCAGCACCCCGCCGAACCCGGCCTCGGCGTCCGCCACGATCGGCGCGAGCCAGTGCGGGGCGCCGGTGTCGCCCTCCGACCAGGTGATCTGGTCGGCGCGGAGCAGCGCGTTGTTGATGCGGCGCACGACGGCGGGCACGGAGTTGGCCGGGTACAGGCTCTGGTCCGGGTACGTCTGCCCGCCCAGGTTCGCGTCCGCGGCGACCTGCCAGCCGGACAGGTAGATCGCCTTCAGTCCCGCCTTCACCTGCTGGACGGCCTGGTTGCCGGTCAGCGCGCCGAGGGCGTTGACGTAGTCCTCGCTGTTCAGCAGGTCCCACAGCTGGCCGGCGCCGAGCCGGGCCAGCGTGTGCTCCTCCTGGACGCTGCCGCGCAATCTGATCACGTCTTCGGCGCCGTAGGTGCGCTCGACGCCCTCCCAGCGAGGGTCGTTGTCCCATTCGTCCTGCAGCTGCTCAGCAGCTCCCTTGAGGCGATCGATCATTGTTCACTCCCTTGTCGTCCCCTGGGGCTCACAGCCGAGTGTGTGCCCTGGGAGGGGCCGCCCATAGTCACGAACAGAGAGAAGAACGGCGAAAGTTTCCAGGCCGTGCATTACTGGCGGGTATTCAACAGTGAAGAAATCGATAGTTTTCCTGTTGGCCTAGACCAATCCGAGCGACCCGGCAGCCCGGCCCGACCTGTTCAGGAGACTAGAAAATGGGCCGAATTTCTGTCTAAGATGCCGACATGGTGCCCTTGCTAGGCGAAGAACCGCTGTCTTTGACGCAGGAGCTTGACCTGATCGCGTTCGGCCAGCGCCTCCGGCACCTGCGCAAACAGCGCGGCCTCACCCTGTCCGACCTGGGCTCGCGCGTCGGCAGAGCGCCGAGCCAGCTGTCGCTGCTGGAGAACGGCAAGCGCGAGCCCAAGCTCTCGCTGCTCAAGGGGCTGGCCGCCGCGCTGGGCGTGCCCATCGAGGAGCTGCTGCGCCGCCAGCCGCCCAACCGCCGCGCCCAGCTCGAGATCGCGCTGGAGGAGGCGCAGCGCGACCCCATCTACGCCGGGCTCGGGCTGCCCCGCCTGAAGGTCTCCGCCCGCGTCCCGAACGACGTGCTCGAACACCTCCTCGGCCTGTACGGCGAGCTGCGCGCCCGGCAGGCCCGCGGCACCGCCACCCCGGAGGAGGCCAGGGCCGCCAACGCCGAGCTGCGGCGCAGGCAGCGCGAGGTCGGCAACTACTTCGGGGAGATCGAGGAGGCCGCAGCCAAGGCGCTGGCCGCGGTCGGCTACCGTACGGGCGCGCTGTCGCAGAGCATGATCCAGAGCCTGGTCACGCACTTCGGCTACACCGTGCACACCGCGCAGGACCTGCCGCGATCCGTACGTTCCATCACTGACCTCCGCAACCGCCGCATCTACGTCAAGCACGAGCAGCTCGGCATGCACACTCCGCGCACGATCCTGCTCCAGACGCTCGGCCACCTCGCGCTCGGCCACGACAAGCCCCGCGACTTCGCCGACTTCCTGCGCCAGCGCACCGAGGCGAACTACTTCGCCGCCGCCGTCCTCGTCCCCGAGAAGGCCGCCGCGCTCTACCTGCAGGAGGCCAAGGCCGACCGGGCGCTGTCGGTGGAGGACCTGCGGGACGTCTTCGCGGTGTCGTACGAGATGGCCGCCCACCGCTTCACCAACCTGGCCACCCACCACCTGGGTCTCGTCTGCCACTTCGTGCGCAACGACGCCGGCGGCACCATCTACAAGGCGTACGAGAACGACGGCATCGTCTTCCCGGCCGACGAGCAGGGGGCCATCGAGGGGCAGCGGATGTGCCTGCAGTGGTCGGGGCGGCAGGTGTTCGCCTCGCCCGACCGGTTCTCGGTGTACTACCAGTACTCCGACTCGCCCACCGGGACCTATTTCTGCGTGGCGCACGTGGATCCGTCGCGGGAGCGGGACTTCGCCATCACGCTGGGGGTGCCGTACAAGGAGTCGCGCTGGTTCAGGGGCCGGGAGACCACCAGCCGCACCAAGTCCAACTGCCCCAACGGCGACTGCTGCCGCCGCCCGCCCGCTGAGCTGTCCGAGCGCTGGGAGGGCTACGCCTGGCCGTCCGCCCGCGCCAACTCCCACGTCCTGGCCGCGCTGCCACCGGGGTCGTTCCCCGGGGTGGACGAGGCGGACGTGTACACGTTCCTGGAGCGTCACGCCGCCACCGCATAATCTGAAATGTGGGGATACGGGGGGAGGGGTCGCATGCTGCCTGAAGTGCGAGGATGGTTGCGGCACCGTACTTCGTCCGCCGCGGACTGGCCGCTCCGGGACCTGAAGGCCGCCAAGGGGGAGACCACGGTGAGCGTGGTGCTGCCCGCCCGCGACGAGCGGGAGACCGTGGGCGAGATCGTCGGGGTGATCCGGCGCGAGCTGGACGGGCTCGTCGACGAGATCGTGGTGATCGACTCGCGTTCCTCCGACGACACGGCGCTGGTGGCGCGCCGCGCGGGGGCCTGCGTGCACGCCCAGGACGAGATCCTGCCGCAGCTCAAGCCGATGGACGGCAAGGGCGAGGCACTGTGGAAGTCCCTCGCCGTGACCTCGGGGGATGTCCTGGTGTTCGTGGACGCCGACATCCGGAAATTTCGTGCTTCTCTGGTATTCGGCCTGCTCGGGCCGCTGTTCGCGGACTCCACCGTGGTCTACACGAAGGGGTGCTATGACCGGCCCTTGCACGGCACCGCCAACGGCGGCGGCCGCGTCACCGAGCTGGTGGCCCGCCCGCTCATCAACCTCCACTGGCCGCAACTGGCCGGTTTCGTCCAGCCCCTGGCCGGGGAGTACGCCGGCCGCCGCTCGGCCCTGGAACGCGTGCCGTTCCTGACCGGGTACGGCGTGGAGCTGGGGCTGCTGATCGACCTGCTCGACCTGGCCGGGCTGGACGCGTTCGCGCAGGTGGACCTGGGCTCGCGCGAGCACGCCCCGCAGTCGACCGAGGCGCTCGGGAGGATGGCGTCCCAGATCATGCTGGCCGCCTGGTCACGCCTGCTGCGTCAGGGCAAGATCGAGAGCTGCCACGAGCCGTCCGTCCGGCTGGCACAGTTCCGGAGGGGGCCGGACGGGCACGACATCCTGCTCCGCGACGTCGGGATCGGCGAGCGCCCGCCCATGATCACCGTGGCGCCTTGAACGCGATCACCGTGACGCCTTGAAACCGGACGTGACGAACGCGGCGATCTGGTCGCGCATGGCCTCGTGGTCGTCCGCCGCGTCGCCCAGGATGATGCGCCCGAGCTGGCGCATCATCGACGGGAACAGCGCCAGCCCCGTCATCATGAACACCATCCGGGCCACCTCGGGCGACGGCTCCACGCCCAGGCCCTCCGCCAGCGAGGCCGTCTTGCGGCGGCAGCGCTCCACCCGTACCTCTTGCCCGGCCGGCAGGCCCTCCTGGTCGCGGTAGTTGAGCGCCTCCCACATCAGCAGCCGCACCAGCTCGGGATGTGAGTGGTAGTAGTCCGTCAGCCGGGCCACGTAGTCACCGGGATCGGCGCCCGGGAGGGAGATCTGCGTCGTCAGGTCGTCGAGCGCCTCCTTGATGACCTCGTCGAACAGCTTCTCCTTGCTGCCGAAATGCCCGTAGATGCGCTCCTTGTTGACGCCGGCGCGCTCGGCGATGCGGTCCACGCGGGCGCCCGCCACGCCGTACGCGGCGAACTCCTCCCGCGCGGCCTCCAGCAGGGCGGCGCGCGTGGCGGCGGTCGAGACCTTGGGTGCCATGCCGCCCATGATAGCCACCAACCAGTTGGTTGTAATCCAACTGAACGGTTGACATCCAACTAGTTGGTTGGCTACCGTCGCGACACATGACGACCACCTTTTCCCCCGCGCCGCACCACGCGGCGGCGCCCTCGCCGGCCGGCCTGCCCTTCGGGCGCACGCTGGCGGCCTTCACCCTCACCGCCGTGCTGGTCAGCGGCCAGCTGTACATCGTGATCCCGCTCCTGCACGACATGGCCACCGGTTGGGGCACCTCGGCCGGCGGGCTGACGTGGCTGGTGACCGCATTCGGCATCGGGTACGGAGCCGGTTTCCTGATCTTCGGCCCGCTGTCCGACCGGTACGGGCGCCGCCGGATGCTGATGATCGGGCTGCCCCTGGCCGCGCTCACCTCGGCGGCGGTGGCATTGAGCCCGAACCCCGAAGTGGCGCTGGCGTTGCGGGCGGTGCAGGGGCTGGCGGTGGCGATGTTCCCGCCCGCGGCCCTGGCGTACCTGGCGGAACGGGTCGAGCCGCGCCGCCGCGTGGCCGCGATCGCGGCGATCACCGGCGCGTTCCTCGCCTCGGCCGTGCTGCTCCAGGTGGCCGCCCAGCTGCTGGTGGACGTGATCGGCTGGCGCGGGCTGTTCCTGCTGTCGGCGGCCGGGTTCGTGCTGGCGTTCCTGGGCGTGCGGGCCGTCGCGCTCCCTGACCTGCCGCGTGCGGGCGGCGGCTCGCCGCTGTCGGTCTACCGGGCGGTGCCGGGCCTGCTCTTCCACCGCGTCCTCGGCCTGCGGTACGCGGCCACGGTCATGCTGATGGCGGGCTTCGTGGCCGTTTACACCGGTCTGCAGATCTACGGCGTGAGCTCGTCCTCCGAACTCCTCGCACTCCGCGCGGCGGGGCTCCCGTCGATCGTCCTGGTGCCGCTGCTCATGCCCTGGCTGGCCCGGATCCACGCGCCGATCAGGGCGGCGGCGTTCCTGGCGGCCGGAGCCCTCGCCCTGGCCGCCGTCGGCCTCACCGGGACGGCCGCGCTGGTGCTGCTGCTGGCCGTCTACGTCGCCGCCATCACCGGCGGCCTGCCCAGCCTGAACGAGGCGATCTCCGCCGGCGCCGGACCGGCCCGGGGGACGGCGCTGTCGCTGTTCTCCTTCGCCCTCGCGGTCGGCGGCAGCGTCGGCCCGCAGCTGGCCGCCGCGTTCGGGGGGTTCACCCCGCTCCTGTACGGCCTCGCGATCGGCATGGCGCTGGCGGCCCTCGCCACACTGCTCTCCGGGGTATTCCGCCGCGTAGCTACCGACCGGTAAGGTTTCCTGTTACCACTGGTAACATCGGGTCGAGGAGAGTGCGTACATGACCGGCTTCTGCCCGGAACCCAGCGACGACGTGGCCGAGGTGCGCGACTGGGTGCACGCGTTCGCCCGCGACGTGATCCGCCCGGCGGGCGCCGAATGGGACGAACGCGAGGAAACCCCCTGGCCAGTCATCCAGGAGGCGGCCAAGATCGGCCTCTACTCCCTCGACTTCTTCGCCACCCAGTGGTTCGAGGAGAGCGGGCTCGCGCTCCCCGTCGCGTTCGAGGAGATCTTCTGGGGCGACGCCGGCATCGGCCTGTCCATCGTCGGCACCGGCCTGGCCGCCGCCGCCCTCGCCGCGAACGGCACCCCCGACCAGATGGGGGAGTGGCTGCCGCAGATGTTCGGCACGGAGAACGACGTCAAGCTGGGCGCCTTCTGCGCCTCCGAGCCCGACGCCGGCTCGGACGTCGGCGCCATCCGCACCCGCGCCGTCCGTGACGGCGGCGACTGGGTGCTGGACGGCGTCAAGACCTGGGCCACGAACGGCGGCATCGCGAACGTCCACGTGGTCGTCGCCTCGGTCGACCCCTCACTCGGCACCCGGGGCCAGGCGTCCTTCGTCATCCCGCCCGGCACCCCCGGGCTGTCCATGGGCCAGAAGTTCCGCAAGCACGGGATCCGCGCCTCCCACACGGCCGAGGTGGTCCTGGACGGCGTGCGCGTACCGGGCTCCTGCCTGCTCGGCGGCGAGGAGAAGCTGGAGGCCCGGCTGGCCCGCGTACGCAACGGGGAGCGGGCGGGGGAGCAGGCGGCGATGCGCACGTTCGAGACCACCCGCCCGTCGGTCGCCGCCATGGCCGTCGGCATCGCGCGGGCCGCCTTCGAGTACGCCAGGGACTACGCCCGCGAGCGGGAGCAGTTCGGCCGCAAGATCGGCGAGAACCAGGCGATCGCCTTCCTCCTCGCCGAGATGGCCACCCGGGTGGACATGGCCCGCCTGCTGACCTGGCGGGCGGCGTGGATGGCCCGTAACGGCCGGCAGTTCTCGCAGGCGGAGGGGTCGATGTCGAAGCTGGTGGCGGGGGAGACGGCGGTGTGGGTGACGGAGCAGGCGATCCAGATCCTGGGCGGTGCCGGATACACCAGGGAGCACCCGGTGGAGCGCTTCCACCGGGACGCCAAGATCTACACGATCTTCGAAGGCACGTCGGAGATCCAGCGCCTGATCATCGGCCGCGCCGTGACGGGCCTGCCGGTTCGCTAAAATATCCGATCCTCGAAATCCGGTCATTGCGCCCTGTTTCATCACTGTTCCGGCAGAGCGGTTGGCCTGTCCCAGAATGACCTCGTGTCGACGACGCGTGAATACTCACCCCCAGGCGGGACGCGCGGGTTCTGGTGCTTGTCGCAACACACCTGATCATGGAGAACCAGTCGCGAGCTGCGGCGCAATACGCTTCCGCACGATCGGGGCGTCCGCCCTTGTGGGCGTCTTGCTTGGCGAGCAGGAGTCCCCGGCGCGTGTGCCGGCCTGCTCCCCACCCCTCAACGAATACTCAACCAGTTCTCAACACCGCCCGGCGCACCATATGGATCGCCAGTTGATCAACAGGACAAAGGGGGGCACCATGCGATTCGGGACCAAGACGGTAGGAATGCTGGTTACGGCCGGCGCGATCATGGCGGCGACACTCGTGAACGGGCCGGCCGCGTCGGCCACTCCGTCTCCGTGCTACGCGTACAACTCCTCTATCTCTAACCTGGACGGCGGCTACGGCGTGATGAAGGGCTCCTACAACCTCAAGAAGGGGCCCTACGCGGACCGGTGCGGGAACGTGGCCAGGCTCGGCAAGGGGCGGGTCATCTACTTTCACTGCTGGGTGAAGAACGGGCGCGGCAACCTCTGGGTCTATGGCCGGGTGAAGGGAACGGGGACGTACGGCTGGATGTCGATCGACAACTTCAGTTCCATCCGTCACTCGAACTACGAGACGTGCAGGCCGAACGCCGATCGGGATCACACATAGAAGAACTTCTCGTGAGAATCAAGGACCAGGGCCTTCCCGGCCGACGCCGCAACCTCGGCCTTTCTCGAAACCTCTCGCTTTCATCGGCAACTCGATGACAGCGGGCCGAAATTGGACAGGGGAGAGACGAATGGTTGACACGCCGAGAGCAACGGCGGCCCTTCTCTCGCTGGTCTTGGCAGCAAGCCTCGTTGCCTGTTCCTCAGCCGGCGAAGAGCGCGGGCCGGGCGTCGATGGCTGGAACCCGCAAAGCTGGAAGCACCTGGCGCATGCGCAGTTCCAACTGCCGGACACGGCGATTGCCGAGTCCGACAAGGCCACGCCGAACACCGCCGTGAGGCAACTGTGCGAGCCCGATGAGCTGCCCGCTGATGCCGGGGATGTGGCAGCCATCCGATCGCTCTTCGACCAGGACTTCACGAAGATGGCCGTGGTCACCCAGGACCCGCAGACCGCGGCGACTCATGTAGGGTACGTCGACCGTGCTGGCAAGTTCACCGATCTGACCGGGAACGAGGACTTCGGCAACACTCCGCACGAGCACAACGCGGCCTTCTCTCGGGACGGGAGCGCGGTCTGGTTCACGTACGAGGTAACCGACCAGCCCGGGATCTCGACCAAGGACCGGGTCGCGAGTCGAGCGCTTGCCGGGGACCACAAGGCGGTCGATCAGTTGGAGATCGGGATGGTCGGCGAGAGCAACCTCATCATGGTGGGGAGAGCGCCGAGCAGGGCGGTGGTGGACAGTAGTGCCTTCCTCTCGCCGGACGGCAAACGCCTTCTGGCTGGAGGTTACGTCCTGGACGTCCCGGCGGAGGGCCAAGGGGTGGGCCGGGACCTCGTGGAGAAGGGCAGATACATCTCTTGTGATGGTGGCTGGCTCGACAATGACACGGTGCTGTGTAGCGCGGACGGCAGGTTTGCCGCGCTGGACATCGCCTCGGGGGCCAAGCCTGGGGCGCCCATAGTCCCCAGCAACGACTACGACAACCACGCCATGGTGATCTCCCCTGACGGTCAGAGATTCGCGTTTCTCTCCGAGAAGGGGGCCGCGACAGATTACTACCTCTGCGACACCACACCGGGATCCACGCCCCAGAAGGTCGAGCGAACCGGGGAGTTCTCCGCGCTCGGCGACACTGCTGCGTTCATTGAGTGGCGTTGAACGAGGGTGCCTCCGACGGGGACTGTCCCAGGACGCGAGGCTCTGCCCGATCGCGGCGCCATGATCCTGACCTGTGCGGTCATCAGGGATTGATCGCGTTGGCATGGCGGGCAATGGATGAGAGCAACCGTGCCAGATCCAAACGCAACTGTCGGTGCCCAGCCTCTATGACACTTCCCGCGGCTGGGAGTCAGACCTGCCGGCTCGCCCTGCCGCGCTCCGGGGCGGTCGCCGTCTTCCGGCAGGGCGGCAAGAACGACGGCACCTTCACTGTGGACGGCGAGGGTGCGGTGGCCGACCCGCGGGTCACCATCGACCTCGCCACCGGCCAGGTCCAGCCGGGCAACTACGTCGTGGCTCCCTTCGGCGACTACTCCGGATATGGTCTGTTCTGGGAAGACTCCACGAAACCATGGTCGCCTATCCGCACGCCAAGTGACCTCACGCGTAGGAGCCCGGTCGCGCTCAGTGATGCAGGCGGCCCCAGCGGGGGCACGGCTCAAACTTCTTGACGATCGGCCCGCGGAGCCACCTGGTGCTGGGCATCGGCCCACGAGCCTGAACGCCGGCGACGGCGATGATCGGCGCGGACCGGGCCGATGCGGACGACCCGCGGCCCGCTGCACACGCGAAGGAGCAGCCCGTGAACGAGCTGGTTGACGTCATCACCACATGGTTCGACGGCCGATCAACCACGAGCATGGTGGTGTGGGGGTGGCCCATGCTGGTGTGGGGCCGCGTCGGGAAGGCCATGCTGTACTTCGCCGCGCTGTCCATGCGGGCTGGGCTGCTCGCTCGAGGAGTACCAGGCCTTCCATCAGAGCGTCATCGCAGAGCTGCCCCGCGTCCACACGGAGGGCGACGGCAATCCATGCGACCGCGAGCACGACCATCTGTGCGCCAGACAGCATCGTCACATTTCTCTGCGGATCGACGCGTTCCTGACGGAACATGTGCCTGATGAGAAGCCCTCCAGGGTGCGCTCCTGGATCAGGCAGCGCCCTGCGGCTCGCCCTTCCGGACGCGGACGCCCAGGCAGCCGCGCTGCTCTCGGACCGCGACGTCGGCAGGAACGGCGTCACGGCTACCGAGCGGATCCTGGCGGCCGGCCCCATCCAACACCGAGATCGCCGCCCGGCCGTGCGTCAGCAAGGCCGCGGTCAGGACTCACCTCAACCGGGCCATGGCGAAGCTGAACCACATCCACCGTTGCCTGGTCAGCGCTCTGACGGATCCTCAACAGATCCTCAACACGACCGCTCTACCCTCCTCCCATACCGATCGAGATGGGAGCTGGTCATGGGCAGGATTTCGCGGTTCGGGCTCGTCGCCGCAGGCGTGGTGGTGGGCGGCGCGCTCGTCTGGGGCGGGGTCGCGGCGGCGGGCCGGCTCTCGGGGCCCGCGCTCACCGTCGTGAAGGAGAGCAGGCAAGTCCCCAAAGGTTATCTCTCCACGAACGTGGTGTGCCCGGAGGAGCAGCACGCCATCGGCGGCGGCTACGCCTATCACGGAGACCACGACCTGGAGAATCCTGTGACCGTCGAGGTGAACGCGCCTGAGACCACCAGCGACAAGCCGGGGAGCGTGGCCGACGCCTGGGGTCTGTTCTTCCTCAACCCCAAGAACAAGACGATCACCGTCGAGGTTTCGGTGATTTGCGTCCCCATCGGCTAGCCCCGATGCCGACCAGTTGGATAACGTCCGTAGCGGGTGGCGATCGCCAAAGTGCCGGGTTCGCAGGGAGTCACGCAGCCCCTGCTGGGCCAGGGCTCCGTGCTCGTGCCGAGCTGCCACAGCGCCCATTCGGCGTGTCTCGGATCTTGGAGAGTCACCTCCATCCGCGCATGTCCCAGCAAGGACCGTATCGACGAGCTCGAACGGCACGAGCTCGGTCAACTCCCCCGAATGCCCGGGAGCGAGCTACCTCCCGGCTGTCGCGCGGGGCGAAGAGTCCGTCTCGACAGCGCGGGAAACAGCAGAGCCGGCATACTCGGCAAGCAACGGAGAACCAGTTCTTCGACGGCTGGTTGTGTTCCGAACCTCAGCGTGTGGCCCGAGGAATGGGACAGCCGGTGGCGACAACCAGGGGGAGGCCGTCCCCGGCGAGCGAACCCGACCAGCCACGCACCGCCGCGCCGCCCCCTCAACCGGGATGTCCCCGCCCCTCACCGCCGGCAGCCCGCGATGCTTCGGCGCGGTCGGCGTGCGATCTCGGCTGTCATCGTCGCGTACCCCGAGCGGCCCCAGGATGCGAAATTTCCACCCACACCTTCCTGTGGGAAGGAAATCTGGATCAGAATGGCACACTTGATGACACCTCTCACTCCCGCGGACCCGCACCGCCTCGGCGGCTACTGGCTGGCCCACCGGCTGGGCGCGGGCGGCCAGGGCGTCGTCTACGAGGGCTACGGAGAGGTGGGAGAGCGGGTCGCGATCAAGGTCCCCAGGTACGACAGCGCCGAATCACGCGCCAGACTCGCGAAGGAGGCGGCGGCGGCCCAGCGGGTGGCCTCGTTCTGCACCGCCAAGGTGATCGAGGCACAGGTCGATGCGGCTCCGCTGTACATCGTCAGCGAGTTCGTGCCAGGGCCGAGCCTGAGGCGGGTGGTGGCGGGGTCGGGGTCGTACGAGAAGGACGCGCTGCGCCGGCTGGCGGTCGGGGTGGCGACCGCGCTGACCGCCATCCACCAGGGCGGGATCGTGCATCGCGACCTCAAGCCGGACAACATCATCATGGGGCCGGACGGGCCGCGCGTGATCGATTTCGGCGTGGCCCGTGAGGTGGGGCCGACGACGAGCGGGCCGATCATGGGCACGCCCGGATACATGCCGCCGGAGGTGTTCTCGGGGCGGGGCGCGAGCGAGGCGGCCGACCTGTGGGCGTGGGCGATGGTGGTGCTGTTCGCGGCCCGGGGCAAGGACGTGATCGAGGCGGGGGATCCGGCCGCCGTCATCGGGCGGGTGATGGAGTTCGAGCCGGACGTGTGCGGCCTGCCTGAACCCCTGGACGCGCTGGTGGCCGCAGCGCTTGCCCGGGATCCCACGCAGCGGCCAGCCGCCGGACAGGTGCTGCTGCGGCTGCTGGGCCATGGCGGCCAGGCGCCGCTCCGCCGCGGCGACGACCTGCTCGAACGCGGCCTTACGCAGGCGGGTGCCCTGACCGGACGGCCCGAGCCCGATCTGGGCGCGATCGCGGAGGAGCTCTACGGCGAGCTGACCGAGGCCGAGCGGGCGACCGTGCCCGAGGTGTTCCTGCGGATGATCGACGGCGACGAACTCCGGGCCGTCGGCAGGGACGAGCTGCCGGACTCGCAGGCCGTGGACGCGATGCTCACGGTGTTCGGCGCCGCGGGCCTGGTCACGCGGTCCGGTCCCGCGTACGAACTGGCCACGCCCGGCCTCCTGCACGCCTGGCCCCGGCTGCGCGACTGGGTGGCGGGCAACCGCGAAGGGCTGCCCGTCCACCGGCGGCTCGCCGAGGCGGCCGCGCTGTGGGACGAGCATGGCAGAAGACCGGCCGACCTGCTGCACGGCTCGGCACTCGACCGGACGCTGCAGTGGGCCGCCACCGCGCACAAGGATCTCACGCTGGGACGGCGCGAACGCGAGTTCCTCGACGAGGCGGTGAGCCTGGCCCGTTCGAGGGCGAGGAGACGCCGTCTGGTCGCGGCGGCCCTGGCCGTACTGCTCGTGGTGGCGCTCGGCGGGCTCGGCACCGCGGAGTACCTGCGCAAGGAGTCGAGCCGCCAGCGCGACGACGCGCTGGCGCGGGAGCTCGCGATGCGAGCCGCCGACCTGCGGCAGAGCGATCCTCAGGTCGCGAAGCTGCTGAGCGTGGCCGGCTGGCGGCTGAGCCCGGAGCTGCCCGAGACGCGCGGCGCGCTCTACGACTCGCTCTCTCAGACCGCGACCTCCGTCTTCCTCGACCCCGACTACACGGCCGCGACCGTGCAGAACCTCAGCCAGGACGGCCGCGTGCTCGTGTCCGTGGACGGCGGGACAGCCAGGATCTGGGACGTCACCGGCCAACGGCGGATCGGCGTGCTGTCCGGGGTGAGCGCGGAGGTGTCCCAAGCCGCGCTCGCCCCCGACGGGCGCACCCTGGCCCTCCTCGACCGCGAGGGGGTACGGCTGTGGGACACGCGCACCGGAAGACCGCTCGGGGCCCCCATCGCCCGTCAAGGCAGGCCATCGGGCGGCGGCACGCTGAGCTTCGACGGCTCCGGGCACTACCTCGCCATCCCCTGGGGAGCGAAAGCCCTGCCCGAATGGTGGGACGTCGCCAAGCGTAAGCAACTCACCGCTCCCTCGGGAGCCGCGCTCAACGCGATCAGCCGGGACGGCCGCTTCGGCTACGTGGTTAAAGGCCATGACGCGGAGTTGTGGGACCTGCGCCGGGGCAAGAGGACGCCGATCCCGCCGATCGAGCAGGACAAGGGCGTCATCAACCAGACCACCTTCAGCGACGACGGCAAGATGATGATGACCACGGAGCTGGTGAATTCGAAAGAGACGAGCAGGATCCGTATGTTCGAGCTGCCGTCCGGTGCGGAGGTGATGGAGCAGGAGGGCGGGATGGGGCCGGGGGGCGGGGTGGGCCCGGAGGCCGGTTTCGTCTTCGGCGACGCTTTCATCGCCAACTGGGGCGACCGGGAGCGACTGACCTTGCAGCGGCACTCCACCCCTGACACGGTGGACAGCCAGACCATGCCCACCTTCTTCGACGCGGCGTACAGCCAGGCCATGCCCGCCTTCGTCGGCGGGCTCCGCTTCGACCTCGCCGACCGGGCCGTCCGCTATCTGGATGAACACGGCGCCGTCCATACCGAGGACGTCTCGATGGTGTTCGACCAGCCGATCGGCGGCGGCGAGAGCGGGGACGTACGGCTGGCTCCCTCCACGCGCGTGCTGGCCGCGATCTGGGGGGACCGGGTGGAGGTCAGGGACGCGGTGACGGGCCGCGCTTTGATGAAACTGATCAGCCGGTCGGGCGGTGGCGGCGCGACCGCCTTCAGTCCCGACGGCCGCCGGCTCGCCCTGGCCGCCGACGACACGGTCCACATTGTGGATCTGACCGGGTTCAAGGTGTCGGCCCGGCTCAAGCTGGGGGGTGGCATCGAGCAGGGCGCCCAGGCGCTGGCGTTCAGTCCGGACGGACGCACGCTGGCCGTGTCGCGCTACGGGGAGCGCGGTCGCGTCGAACTGTGGGACCTCGAACGCGGATCTCGACGAGCCGAGACGGGGACAGGCGCGACAGACCTCGCCTTCCGCCCCGACGGACGGCTGCTCGTGACCGGAAACCCGCTCCAGCTCATCGATCCGGAGAAGGGCGTCACCCGGCCTCCCGAACAGGGCACCGGGCAGCTCGCCGGCGCCTTCGCCTTCAGCCCGGACGGCCGGCAGGTGGCCTTCTCCGGGCCCGGCCGGCTCACTCTGTGGGACGGCGACGTCAGGACCAGAATCGCCGAGTTCCCCGCAGTGCCGGGCAGCGAGGTCACCATGCTGGCCTGGTCGCCTGATGGGCGCACGCTCGCGACGTACGAGAAGGGCTTGCGCGTACGTCTCTGGGACGTGCCGAGCCGGCGACCGCTGGGCGTCGTCTTCGACGGCAAGCAGGCGGCGGACGGCGCCGACGGCGGGTCAGTGGCGTTCTCTGCGGACGGCACGAAACTCCGCGCCGCCGCCCCCGACGGCACGATCCGTGTGTTCGACGTGGACGAGCGGCACGTGGCCGCGACCCTGTGCGTGCGCGCCGGTCGTACGCTTACCGCCGGTGAATGGTCCCGCCACCTGCCTGGCATCGAACCGTTCGCGGTGTGCCCCTAGCCAGTAGGGCAGCGGGAATACCGGAGCCACCAGTGAGGTGGTCGGGGTCGAGGGCATCCAGACGCTGTTCGGCCACGCTCGCTTGTCTGGCGCGTCACCGGGTTGCCGGCCGTGGCGTCAGATTCATGCGGATCCCGTCCGCGGCCCACAGCACGAACCGTTCGACGGGGACGACGTCATGTCCGGAGACCGGCTGGAAGCGGAACCTTCTCAGGAGGATCGCCAGCACCAGCTCGGCCTCCATCGTGGCCAGGCGCGCGCCCTCACAACTGCGCGGCCCGAGGCCGAACGGGATGTAGGCGTAGCGAGGCCGGCCGGCGACCTGGTCGGGGGTGAAACGGCCGGGGTCGAAGGTCTCGGGATCGGGCCAGTACTGCGGGTTCATGTGGACGGCCCAGAACGGATAGAAGATGGTCGTCCCGGTGGGGATCTCGTAGCCGGCCAGGACGAGGTCCTCGGTGGTCTCGCGAGCCCCGTACGGACCCGGCGGATACAGGCGCATCGACTCCTTGAGCGCCATCTGAAGACGGGTCAGCCGGTTGAGGTCGGCGTACTCGGGTGCGACCCGATCGGACAGGACCTCGTCGATCTCCGCCGTGACCCGCTCGGCCTCGGCGGGGTGCCGGGAGAGCAGGTAGAGGGTCCACGAGACCGCCACGCCGGTCGTGTGATGGGCGGCAAGCATGATCATCAACACGGTGTCCCGCACGCGGGCCGGGCTCATCCCCGCCGCGACCAACGCCGCGGCCAGGGCGTTGCCGTCCTGATGGGCCGGGGCGAGCACGTCGTTCACGGTCGCGCGCAGGTAGGTCAGGGCCTCCTCGGCACGCTTGCGTCTCTGCTCCTCGGTTCCCGGGTCGGCCGGCTGGTACTGACGGCCCAGGTATTCCGTGAGCACCACCTCGAAGGCCGCCACGACCTCGTCCGGGTCGTGAACGCCGTTGCCGAGGGCGTACCGGCAGATCATCCGGAGCGACAGCGCGCTCAGGTCCTTCTGCAGCTCGACCGGTCCCTCGCCGGCCTGTTCCGCCCACCGGTCCGCCAGCCGGCCGGCGAGCGCGCTCAAGCCGGGGAAGTGGGCCTCGTGGGAGCGGCGGCCGGCCAGTACGGACAGGACCGCGCGGCGCCATGGCGTGTGCTCGTCCGCGGGCAGGGTCTGCAGGTTGCCGGCCTCGCACAGCGGGGCCAGGAACGCGAACAGCTCCTCCGGCCGCTTGTCGATCCCGGCGGTGGCCTCGAGCAACACCGGGTCCGCGATGGAGACCGCTGAGTCCGTGCCGGGCAGCTCGAAACGTACGACCGGCCCGTACTCGGCGTGCAGCCGCAGTTGATAGGCGTGCAGGCCGCCCGCGGCAGCGATGTCATGCAGCCCGCCGTCACCCCGCACGGGCGGTCCGGGAATCACCGACACGTTCCCTCCATGGACATACGGATCTCTTCCACGTATCTCTCGTGAAAGGCTGCTTGGCAAGGTGCCGAGCACCCGCAGCCGGAGGGGCAGAGGCTTACAGCGGCAGCTCCAGCGTGACGGTCGTCCCGTTGCCGACCGATGAGGCGATGTCGTACCGCCCTCCCAACGCGGCGGCCCGGGCGTGAAGCCCGCTCCGGTCGATGACCCCGTGCGAGCCGAGCCCCGGCCCGTCGTCGCAGACGGTCAGCCGCAACGTGACCCCTGCGGTCAGCGCCATCGAGACGTACGTGGCCCGCTCGACGGCCGAGAACGCCTCGACCAGCACCTCGAACGCGAGAAGGGCCGCTTCGCGGGAAACCGCGCCCTCCGGCAGCGCCCACACCTCCACCGGAATCCCCGCCTGCTCGCCCCAATCGGCCACGAACGCCTTCACCGACTCCCGCAGGCCTGTGACAGGCGACGGCCCAATGATCACATCCGGTACCACGGTCATGACACCCCCTCCTTATGGCACCAGGGTCATGGAGGGGTCTTGGAGCCGCATGGTGATGAGATGAGATTCTCATGAATCGGGCCCGGTCCCGCGCCGGCGGTTGCTCGGCCTCCTCGACGTCACCGCCCCATCCGCGACGGAGAAACACCACGGGACGCACAAGAGCCCGGCGTGCGCGGACCTCATACGTCCCGTGGAGCAAGACTTCCGTGCGGTCAGTCGCTGCCCAGCGGCTCCAGCACGAACACCGGGATCTCCCGGTCCGTCTTCTTCTGATAGTCGGCGTACGGCGGATACGCCGCCACCGCCCGCTCCCACCACTCGGCCTTCTCCGCGCCGGTCACCTCACGGGCCTTCATGTCCTGCTTGACAGGGCCGTCCTGAAGTTCCACGTGGGGGTGGGCCTTGATGTTGAAGTACCAGACGGGATGCTTGGGGGCGCCGCCCTGCGAGGCGACCACGGCGTATCGGCCTTCGTGCTCCACCCGCATCAGCGGGATCTTACGGATCTTGCGGCTCTTGGCACCCAGGGTGATCAGCAAAATGACGGGCAGGCCCGTGTCCATCAGGGTCGTTCCCTTGGTGCCGCCGGAGCTCTCGTACAGCTCCACTTGCTCGCGCACCCAGGGCGTCGGGCTGGGTTCGTACTCACCCTCAAGAGGCATGGCGTCCATCCCTTGGTCGGTTACGTGTGACTCACGTTCTGGACGCTCCAACACCCGGCCCGTGGGTTTTCATCCACGCGTCAGTCTCGGTTGCGCGGGGACCGCCTCGCTGGTCGCCGCCCTGGCAGGGCAGTGGCTCCCGAGCCTGATACCTCCTCGGTCGGGGTGTCAGGCTCGTTGATCGTCGGGCTCAGAGCTTCCGGATCGATACGGCGTTGTCGCCGATCCCGCCGCCTCGGGCGTACACGCACAGATAGGTCTGCACGACAGCGACGACGGTCCAGCCGGGCGGCGCCGACTGGACGCCGCAGATGGTGAGTGTGCGACCGGAGGGCAGACCATTGATGTTGGTGAGGGTCTGCTGATTGTTGAGGACGCCGTTAGGAGTCTTGCTGATTTCACAGTTGTAGGAGTAGGACAGCGCCGTGGCATAGAACCCGGCCGGGGGCGGAGGCGTGATGCAGGTGGTCACCGTGCCGCCGGGGGAGGTGTCGCTGATGACCTGGATGGTTTTCGCGTTGTAGTAGATGGTGCCGGGCTGGCCGCACTGGTACCAGTCGAAGTAAGCCGTCGGCATCGAGCCGGTGGGGATGGGGGCGTTTGCGCAGACGGTCGAGCTGGGGCCGAGCATCTGCGCCGATGCTCCTGCCGGGGAGGGAGAAAGACACATGACGGCGGCCGCCGCGACGACGATGGCGGTCAGCAGTCTTCTCATCGGCGCTCCTGTCGAATCGATGTTGGGGGACATCACGACTCATCATTACTGAGCATCTGCCTCCGAGAAATGCGTGTTGTCGTGTCAATGTGCGAGTGGCATTCTTTGACACACGCATTGCGCGTTTCGACGAAAGCTGCGATACTTCCCGCCGCAAATAGGATATGCGTTTCGCCTATTTAAGGCAGTGACCTCAATGCCCGCACTCTGCCCGGACAGCGGCAGCGACGAGACAGTGCGGATCTGAGCACGACGACGAGCTCGGCACTCTGAACCACATCACCGACGACGTCCGGCTGGCGGCGGCGCGGGCCGTGCGCCACGGCAGGAGCGTGTCGTGCGCGTGGGAGGTCGCCGTGCCGGAGGAGATGGAGCGGTTGCGCAGACGCTCACGTCGCCGGCCGGCGTGCTGCTCCCGGCAAGCCTGCTCGTTCCCCCGCCGTCGTCACCGCGCGGACACCAGGGCCGGCACCGCCCTGGTGTCCGGGGACCAGGGCCGTCAGCGGAAGTCGGAGATGCGCAGTACCGCCAGCATGTCCGTCGCTCGGGAACCGGTCGAGAAGGACGCCTCGGCGCCGACCCAGCCGCGGAAGGCACCGGTGTCGTCGATGATCTGCATGAGCGGTTTGACGTGGGAGTTGCCGGTGTAGCAGAACTCGTCGCGCTCCATCGCCAGGCAGGTGCACCAGTGCCACAGCGTGTCGCGGCGGTCGGTCTTGGAGATCATCGTGAGGTAGTACTGGATGGAGGTGATGTTGGCGCTCGTTCCGCCGCCGTACTTGGGGCAGCCGCCCTCCTTCTTGCAGGCGCTGTTCGAGGAGGGCTGGAGGTAGGTCAGGCACGAGGTGGTGGCAGAGCAGGCGCGGAAGGAGGACAGGCCGAACGGCTGGTCGTCGGAGGTGACGAGCTTGCCGCCCGCCCAGCTCCTCAGGTCCTGCCTGAGCGAGCCGGGGAACGCCTTCACCGAGCTCATCGCGCGGCGGGTGCTGAACGCGGCGTTGCTGCCGTAGCCGTACCCGTTCGTGGCCAAGGTGCTCTGCTTGAGGTCCAGGCGGGCCAGCTTGCCGTCAGGCGAGGTCCGCACGTACCACTGCTCCGTCCACGTCTGGGCGATCTTCCACCGGATGGTGAGCACGTCCCCTGACATCGTGTACGTCCCGGTGCGGCTCTCGTCGGGGGCCCCGGTGAAGCCCCCGGCGGTCAGCACCTCGCAGGTGCGAGCCCGCGACTGCTTGCCACCCGCCTTGGTGGTGCAGCTCGAGTCGGGGACGGTGCCGGTGCGCTGCCTCGCCTGGGGATGACGCTGCCACCACAGGTACATGGCGGCGCTCACCGTGCCGTTCGCGGCGAAGCGGTAGTTGCCCAGGCGTAGCCAGTTCTGCTGGGAGGCGGCTTTCAGGTGACCCTGTGAGACGACGAAGGTGGTCTTGCCGCCCGGCAACGAGGCGGCGGAAACCGTGGCTGTGGCGGGGTGTACGGGCAGGATCGTGATGGCGAGTATGAAGGACAGGATTGCCGCTGCGGTACGCATGTAGAAGCTCCGGAAGGCTTACGGGCTTGGCCGATCGTCAACGGGCCACCATATTCGGCCGGGACCGGAAATGTCTTCAAAACCGAACATCGGGTTACCGTCCGTGCGGTCGCCGCCAGGATATCCCCTAAAAATTAGTAGGAAAAGTTGATATCGTCGGCGTGAGATCGTACATCACCGCTCACGGATGCCCCCAGCGGTGACGACCGCCTCGAAGGAAACGTTCAAAGGAAGGTCATCGTCCGTGCCCGACTCCACGCCGTCGCCTAGTCTCGCGACCATGCCGATCGACGAGAACACCGCACTCCTCCCCGACCCCGGCCGCGCCGTGGTCGCAGTCGAACCGCCGGCCGCGGAGGAAGGACACTGGGCGGGCGCGCCCAGCGCAGTGGCCGCGGACGGGCTGATCTATCTCGCCTACCGGCTGCGCCGCCCCGTCGGGGAGGGGCGCGGGTACGCCGTCGTGGTCGCCCGCTCGGCGGACGGTGAGCGCTTCGAGACGCTGACCACCGTCACCCGCGAGGAGATGGACGCGGAGTCGCTGGAGCGGCCCTCGCTGGTACGCCTGCCGGACGGGCGCTGGCGGCTGTACCTGAGCTGTGCCACCACCGGTACCAAGCACTGGCGGGTGGAGGTGCTGGAGGCGGCCGACCCGGCGGCGTTCGATGCGCGCTCGCGCGTCACCGTCCTGCCGGGCGATCCGAAGACCGGGGTCAAGGACACGGTGATCGTGCGCCGGGACGGCGTCTGGCATCTGTGGGCCTCCTGCCACCCGCTCGCCGACCCCGACGAGGCCGACCAGATGGTCACCGACTACGCCACCAGCGCCGATGGTCTGGAGTGGACCTGGCACGGCACCGCGCTGAGCGGTCGGCCCGGGCTGTGGGACGCTCGCGGCGTCCGGGTCAGCGCGGTGCGTTTCGGCGACGACCGGGTGGTGGCGTTCTACGACGGGCGGGCGAGCGCGGCGGAGAACTACGAGGAACGTACCGGCATCGCCGTCGGCACGGACCCGGCCGTGCTGACTCCGCTGGGCGAGGCGCCCGCGGCGCGGTCGCCGCATCGCGGCGGGGGGCTGCGTTACCTGGAGTTCGTGGACCTGCCGGGTGGCAGGGTCCGGCTGTACTACGAGTTCACCCGCCCGGACGGAGCCCACGAGTTGCGTACCGAACTGCGTTGATCAGGACCGGCGGCCGTTGCGGGCCTGCCGCTGCCCCGGCGGCCGGACGCCGACCAGCCCGCCGGAGCGCTCGCGGGGGCGGAGCCAGTCGCTGAAGTCCTCGCCGGTGACGCGCTGGAGCAGGTGGATGTCGTCGGCGAAGTACGGGATGAGCTGCTGCCGCTGCTCCCAGGACAGCGGGCGTCGAGCCGGGCCCCGGCGCTGTAACAGGGCCTCGACCGGCCCGGCCAGGGCGGAGGGCAGGCGCCTGCGCAGCGTGGACAGCATGAGGTGCCGGGCCCCCGCCGCCGGGTGCGCCGTCACGTTCTCCCGGGGGACCTCGGTGAGCACCCCTTGGCGTACGCCGAGGAAGGCGCAGATCCGATCCAGCGTGGCGGCAGGCCGGTCGACGATGTCCCGGTAGCGGAAGATCAGCACCTGCTCCCGGGGGAACAGGCCGTACAGGTGCTCCAGCTGTTCGCCGTACCGGCCCAGGCCGACGTAGTGCCAGAAGTGCCCCCACCCGTCGGCGATCCGCCGCTGCTCGGCCTCGCACGCGCGCACCAGGTCGCCGATCGGCTCCAGCCCGGCCGACCACAGATGCGTCCAGTTGGAGTGGGCCCGCTCGACCGGGTCGCGTAGCGTCACGATGAGCCTGACGCCGGGGATGGCGGCGTGGATGCGCCGCTGGGCGGCCAGGTCGTAGAGGTAGAAAGGCGTGGACTCGCCGGTCAGGGTGCCCGGGGGCGCGTCGGCGAACAGCGCCTCGTAGTCTGCGCGCCGCCAGACGTGCTCCTGGTAGGTCGCGGCGTCGCCGGGGCCGCCTCTGCCGGGCGGCGGGCCGTCGGTCAGGAAGAACTTCGGCTCTTTGATCTTGGACAGATAGAGCTCCGGATGCTGCTGCAGCGCGCTGTGCAGGGCCGTCGTCCCTGCTTTGGGCGCACCGGCGATCAGAAAGTCAGGCAGGGGCACCGCGTTCCTCCCGGCGCTCGTCACGATAAGCCTATTTTCCTACCAGAAGTATGGGATGTTCAAGCATGGATTTAAAACCCACTAAACCAGTAGGTCTTGACGGTTTAGTGGTGGCTGTGTTGAGCTGAGGTTCGCTGACGAACATCAGAAAGGCTCGGCTCATGCCTGTGGAGTTCCTCGGGATCGGCGGGACCAACGACGGCTCGGAGACCTCGCCGCGCTCCGGCGCCTCCTTCGACAAGCAGTACACGCTGCGGCTCGCCCGCGCCCACCAGGAGTACGGCTGGGACCGGGTGCTGTTCGCCTACGGCTCGGGCTCGCCCGATCCGGCGCAGGTGGCCGCCTACGTGGCGACCAGGGTCGAGGATCTGCAGATCCTGCTGGCGCACCGGCCGAACGTGTCCTATCCGACGTACGCGCTCAAGACCTTCGCCACCCTCGACCAGATCAGCGACGGGCGGCTGACGGTGCACTTCATCACGGGCGGCAACGACAGGGAGCAGGGCAGGGAGGGCGACGTCCTGACCAAGGACGAACGCTACTCCAGGACCAGGGAGTACATCCAGATCGTCAAGAAGGGCTGGACGTCGAGGGAGCCGTTCGACCATGAGGGCGAGCACTACTCGTTCGAGGACTTCGTCTCGGACGTGTTCCCGGTGCAGCAGCCGCGCCCCAGAGTGTCCTTCGGCGGCTCGTCGGAGGCCGCCTACGCGGCGGGCGGGGCGGAGGCCGACATCTACTGCCTGTGGGGGGAGCCGCTGGCCGAGACGGCAGAGCAGATCGCCTCGGTGAAGCAGGCGGCGTCGCGGGCGGGCCGGAGCGACGTGCCAAAATTCCAGGTGGCGTTCCGGCCGATCATCGCGCCGACCGAGGAACTGGCATGGGAGAAGGCCCATCGCATCCTGGGCGATCTGCACCGGGTGGGGGCGAACCGGCGCCGGTTGTCCGGCCCCCCGCAGAACGCCGGCTCGCAGCGGCTGCTCGGCGTCGCCGCCAAGGGGGAGCGCCACGACCGCGCGCTGTGGACGCCGACCGCCGCGGCCACGGGAGGCGCGGGCAACTCGACGGCGCTCGTCGGCACCCCCGAGACCGTCGCCGAGGCCCTGCTGGACTACTACGACCTGGGCGTGGAGATCCTCTCGGCCCGCGGCTACGACATCCTGGACGACGCCATCGACTTCGGGCGGCATGTGATTCCCCTGGTCCGCGAGGGGGTCGCCGAACGGGACCGGCAGCGGGCGGCGCGGGCGCGGCTGAGCCCGGTCGCGCCATGACCGCTTCCCCGGCCGTCCTGGACGACCCCGTACGGGCCTCGCTCCTGGGCGCGCACGCCCATCTGACCGAACGGCGCGGCCGCGTGCTGCGGTATCCCCTCGACGTCTCGCCGTTCCTGTCGATGCCGCCCGAGCCCGGCCCGGCCGACTGGGACGATGTCGCCGCGCTGGTGGGACCCGCCGGGCAGGTGGCCCTGCCCGGCACGGTGTCGGCGCTTCCGGCCGGCTGGGAGGAGGTGGCGAACGTGCCGGGGGTCCAGCTCACCGGCGAACGCCTCACCGGTGCGGACGACGCCGGCGTGGTCCGGCTGGGGGCGCGGGACGTGCCGGAGATGCTGGATCTCACCGGGCGTACGAAGCCGGGCCCGTTCCTGCCGCGTACCGTCGAGCTCGGCGTCTATCTCGGGATACGGTCCGGAGGCGTGCTGGTGGCGATGGCCGGCGAACGCCTGCGCCCGCCGGGCTGGACCGAGGTCAGCGCGGTCTGCACCGATCCCGCCCATCGAGGCCGCGGCCTGGCGACCCGGCTGGTGCTCGCCGTCGTTGCGGGCATCCGCAGGCGGGGCGAGACCCCGTTCCTGCACGCCTCGGCCGCCAACGTCGGCGCGATCCGCCTGTACGAGCGGCTCGGCTTCCGCCTGCGCCGCACCACGGACTTCCGCACTGTACGGGTTCCGGCGCGGGATGCCGTCGAGTGGCTCGCCCCAGAAGCGCTGGATGTCGGCCTCGGTGGCGGCCGAGAACCGTGAGAACGGTACGCCCCGATGTACGGTCCCCTAAATTCCTACCGGGGAAGTCTTGATTCGCGAAGTAGATCACTCATACAGTCGGGATATCGACCTATTCATACGATTGCTCGCCTTGTGAGGTCTATCGTCCTGTCTGGCTTGTTTGAGCGGCCGTACATAGATCTGTGTCGTCTGACCGGCTCCCCCTGCCACTGATCGCGCTCTGACGTAGCGCTCGATCCCCACCCCTTCTCGCCTCGGAGCCTTCCTCATCGTGAAGAGATTCTCTTTCTCCCTGCAGCTGCTGCTGGGCCTGGTCCTGGGAGTCGCCCTCGGCTTCGCGGCCCGCGTCTGGGACCTCGCTTGGCTGGCTTCCACCCTCACCGAAGTCGGCGCGATCTTCGTCCAGCTGCTCAAGCTGGCAGTGCCCCCGCTGGTGTTCACCGCCGTCGTGGTCAGCGTCGCCAACCTCCGCAACGTCAACGGCGCGGCCAGGCTGGCGGGCAAGACGCTGTTCTGGTTCCTGGCCACCGCGCTGATCGCCGTCATCGTCGGCATCGCCCTCGGCCTGATCCTCAACCCTGGCCAGGGCGTCACCCTGAGCACGGCTGGCGCGAAGGCGCCGGAGCACGTCGGATCCTGGGTCGACTTCCTCACCGGCATCATCCCGACGAACATCGTCACGGCGTTCACCGAGCTCAACGTCCTCCAGATCGTCTTCCTGGGGATCGTCCTCGGCGCGGCGGCCCTCGCGATCGGGGAGAAGGCCGAGCCGTTCCTCACCTTCAGCCGCTCGATCCTCGAACTGGTCCAGAAGGCGCTGTGGTGGGTCATCCGCCTGGCCCCCATCGGGACCGCCGGCCTGATCGGCAAGTCGGTCGCCACGTACGGGTGGGATCTGCTCGCGCCGCTGGCCAAGCTCAGCCTCGGCGTCTACATCGGCTGCTTCATCATCCTGCTGGCCGTCTACCCGGCGCTGCTCTCGCTGGTCGGCAAGGTCAACCCGATCACGTTCTTCCGCAACGCGTGGCCCGCGATCGAGCTGGCCTTCGTCTCCCGCTCCTCGGTGGGCACGCTGCCGCTGACGCAGAAGGTCACGATCGAGCGGCTGGGCGTCGACCGCGACTACGCCTCCTTCGCCGTGCCGTTCGGCGCCACCACCAAGATGGACGGCTGTGCCTCGATCTACCCGGCGCTGGCGGCGATCTTCGTGGCTCAGGTGTTCAACGTCCCGCTGGGCGTCGGCGAGTACCTGCTCATCGCGTTCGTCTCCGTGGTCGGCTCGGCCGCGACGGCCGGTCTGACCGGCGCGATCGTCATGCTCACGCTGACCCTGAGCACGCTGGGCCTGCCGCTCGAGGGTGTCGGTCTCCTGCTCGCCATCGACCCGATCCTGGACATGATCCGCACCGCGACCAACGTCGCCGGACAGATCGTGGTGCCGGTCCTCGTCGCCCGCGGCGAGGGCCGTATCGACGAGGCGGTGCTCAACGCTCCTCCGCAGCCGCTCGACGAGTCTCCGGTGAGCGCGCCGCGCCCTTCCGGCGAACCGGCGATCGCCTGACCCTTCTCATCCGGACGGGCAGGCGGGCAGCAGCCCGCGCAAGGGCGGCCCCGCCTGCCTGGCCCGGCGAGGTCAAGCAGTATCACGGAGAAGGGCGCACAGCTCGTCCGCCGCGTCATCGGCCGAACCGGTGCCGTCGACCACCAGGTCGGGGTGCTCCGGCGGCTCGTAGGGCTGGCCGAGGCCGGTCAGGTTCGGCAGCGTGCCGGCCTTCGCCTGGGCGTACAGGCCCTTCGGGTCCCGGCGCGCGCACACCTCGGCCGGGGTGTCCACCCAGACCTCGGCGAAGTCGCCCGGCTGGAACAGGCTCTTGGCCACCGCCCGGTCCGTCCGGAACGGCGAGACCAGCGCGACGATCACGATCAGCCCGGCGTCCAGCAGGATGCGGGTCAGCTCGGCGACCCGGCGCACGTTCTCCGCGCGGTCCTCGGGGGTGAATCCGAGGTCCTTGTTGAGCCCGCTGCGGACGTTGTCGCCGTCGAGCACGTACGTGTGCAGCCCCATGGCGTGCAGCCGCCGCTCCAGCGCGTTGGCGATCGTCGACTTGCCGGCGCCCGGCAGGCCGGTCAGCCACAGCACCCTGGCCCGCTGCCCCTTCAGCCGCTGTCTCGCCTCGCGGTCGACGGTGTAGGCGTGGGGGACGACGTTGCGGCCGCGCCGCAGCGCGTGCCGGACCATGCCGGCCGCCACGGTCTCCTTGCTGACCCGGTCCACGAGCAGGAAGCTGCCCGTGTCCCGGCACGTCCGGTAGCCGTCCAGGCAGATCGGGGTGTCGGTGGTCAGCTCGACCGTGCCGATGTCGTTGAGGCCGAGCGTACGCGCGGCGATCTGCTTGCTGGAGACCACGTCCATGCGGCCGCGCACGGTCGTGACCACGGCGGGCACGGTCCGCGACCCGGCCAGCAGCAGGTAGGAGCGGCCGTGCCGGAGCGGCTCCTCGGCGGTCCAGACCAGCGTGGCGGAGTACGCCGTGGCCGGGGAGAGCCCGTTGCCGAGGGCGCCCGGCGTGGTCAGCAGGTCACCGCGACGGACGTCGACGTCGTCGGCCAGCGCCACCGTCACCGGGGTGCCGGGGCCGGCCCGGTCGAGGTCGCCGCCGCCGGGGCCGAGCAGCCGGTCGATCCTCGACTCCACGCCGCTGCCGGCGACCGCGACGGCGTCGCCCGGCCGGACCGGGCCGCCGACCACCGTGCCCGCGAAACCGCGGAAGTCGTCCGCCCGGATCACGTACTGGACGGGCAGCCGGTAGTCGCCGGCGCCGTCCGGTCGCGGCCGGTCGGGCGGCTCCCAGGCGGACAGCGCGCCGAGCAGCGTCGGCCCGTCGTACCAGGGCAGGTTCGGCGACGCTCCGACGACGTTGTCCCCGTCGAGCGCGCTGGCCGGGATCACGCTCGCCGCCATGTCGAGGTCGTTCGCGGCCGACAGCACCTCGCTCGCGAGCTTGTCGAACACCGCCTGGTCGTAGCCCACCGCGTCGAGCTTGTTGACCACCGCGATGACGGCCGGCACGTCCATCAGCGCGCAGATCGCCAGGTGACGGTGGGTCTGCTCGCGGACCCCCTTGGTGGCGTCGACGAGTAACACGGCGACGTCCGCGGTGGAGGCCGCGACCGCCATGTTGCGGGTGTACTGCTCGTGTCCCGGGGCGTCGGCGATGATCACCCGGCGGCCGGACGGCAGGTCCAGGAACAGGTGGGCGACGTCGATGGTGATGCCCTGCTCGTGCTCGGCCTCCAGGCCGTCGGTCAGCAGCGAGTAGTCGACCGCTCCGGCCGGGATCGTGGAACCGCCGCGTCTGGTGCGCCGCGCGTAGTCGAGCTGGTCCTCGGTGGCGCTGCCGGTGTTGGCGAGCAGCCGACCGATGAGGGTGGACTTGCCGTCGTCGACCGAGCCGCAGGCGATCACTCGAAGCACCGGAATCATCAGAAGTACCCCTCCGACTTCTTGCTCTCTATGGACGTGCCGCCCTCGCCGTCGATGAGCCGGCCGGCGCGCTCGGACCTGCGGTCGAGCCGCATCTCGTCGATGAGCTCGTCGAGGGTCTCGGCCTTGGACTCGACGGCCGCGGTCAGCGGGTAGCAGCCGAGGGTGCGGAACCGGACCTGGCGCAGCAGCGGCCGCTCGCCCGGTGACAGCGGGAAGCGCTCGTCGTCCACCATGATCAGCGAGCCGTCCCGCTCCACGACCGGGCGTGGTGCGCTGAAGTACAGCGGCACCACGGGGATGCCCTCCCGCCTGATGTAGCGCCAGACGTCCAGCTCCGTCCAGTTCGACAGCGGGAACACCCGCATCGACTGGCCGTCGGCCAGCTCGGTGTTCGCCCACCACCAGAACTCCGGGCGCTGCGAGCGCGGCTCCCAGCGATGGCCGGGCTCGCGCAGCGAGAAGATCCTCTCTTTGGCCCGCGACCGCTCCTCGTCGCGCCGCGCGCCGCCGATCGCCGCGTCGAACCCGCCCTCGTCGAGCGCCTGGCGCAGCGCGACGGTCTTCATGATCCGCGTGTACTCGTGCGCGCCGTGGGTGAACGGCGTCACCCGCTCCGGGTTGGTGTGCACCCGCAGGTCGAGCCCCAGCCGTCTGGCCGTGTCGTCCCGGAAGGCGATCATCTCGCGGAACTTCCAGAGCGTGTCGATGTGCAGCACGGGAAACGGCATCCGGCCGGGCGCGAACGCCTTGATCGCCAGGTGCAGCAGCACCGAGGAATCCTTGCCGATCGAGTAGAGCAGCACCGGGCGGCGAAAGGCCCCGGCGACCTCGCGCAGCACGTGGATCGCCTCGGCTTCGAGCATGTCCAGGACGTCTTCTTCGGCCACGTGTCGGCCCTCCGTCGTCGCTAACGGTTTTTCGTGGTCCGGCCGCGGTGTCGAGCGACATTGATGGCGGCCGGCGGATCGGTCCCCCTGATCCCCGCGGGCATGCTCCTCTATAGTAACCTATAAAAGCCAGATACCGGTTATTCGCGTCAGATTGGCGGTGCGGCGATGAACACTCGTAGCGGTCAAGCAGCTTCCGGCTCCCTGGCTGTCAAAGAGCTGTCCAAGAAGACCTGGAGCGATTTCGAGGCCGTTCTCGGGAAGAACGGCGGCGCCCGCGGGTGCTGGTGCATGCACTGGCGGCTGTCCATCGCGGAGTGGACGGAAGGCAAGGGCGAGGGGAACAAGCGGGCCATGAGCCGTCTCGCCCAGCGCAAGCCGGTGCCCGGCGTCGTCGTCTACGAAAGCAACACGCCGGTGGCGTGGTGCTCGCTCGGGCCGCGTTCCGAGTTTCCGAGACTCGAGCGCTCGCCCCTGCTCGCCAACATCGACGACGAGCCGGTCTGCGCGATCACGTGCATCTACGTGCAGAGAAAGCATCGAGGCTCCGGCCTGCTGCCGGCCATTCTCGAAGCCGTCTGCGAGTACGCCGCCTCCGCGGGCTACACGACCGCAGAGGGCTATCCGATCGAACCCCGCGAGGGGAAACGCGCGGGCGCGGACACCGCGATGACCGGGATAGCCAGCGCCTTCCTCGCCGCAGGATTCTCCGAGGTGGCCCGCCCGCGTGACGATCGGCCGATCATGCGGCGGAAGCTCAGTCCCGCCGGATGACGCGAGAGGCGATCAGTGGTGCGCCCGCCCCTGACGGTGGCGGCGCGCCTTCTCGCGATTGCCGCAGATGTTCATGCTGCACCAGCGGCGGCGTCCGCCCCGCGAGGAGTCCAGGAACAGCCAGCCACATCTCCCGCATGCCCTGATCCGGTCGCGCGGAAGGGTGAACAGCGCCTGGACCACCAGCAGTGACAGGGCCGCGGGAATCGCTCCCGGCGCCGTCCAGTCCACGGTGAAGCGGTCGAGCGCGGCATCGATCTGCTGGACCTGCTCGGCTCGCACGCCCGTCCCGGCCCGTTCGAGAAGCGCCCCGAACGGCTCGGCCGGCACCGCCTGGCCGTGGGCGACCGCGCTGAAGACGGCCCACGCCTGTTCGCGAACGGCCTGAACCTCCGGCACGAGGCCGCTCGCGGAGGCCTCCGTCAAGGACGGCACCTCCTCGAACAGCCCCGCGGACGCGCACCACGTCAGGACGTCCGAGGGCGTCTTCAGCAGCTCGCCGTCCTCGGCCGGGTGGGTGCGATCGAAGACGGTGTTCGTGAGGTCCAGGACCGGGTGGCCGCCGATGAAGTGGGCGTCCTGCCAGGGCGACCGGGCCTTCGTAGCAAGAGTAACCATTATAACTAGTATATATGGTTCTCGGCTGTGGGCCAGGGCGCACCGGGAGTCCGGTCACGTGATCTCGCCCTTGAAACGTCTCCGGAGAAGGACGGTCGTGATGACCGCCGCGACCGCGAACCCGACCGAGCACCACAGAGACCAGCGCCACCCGGCGAGGACGGCCTCGGATCCACCGGTGACCCTGGCGAAGTGGGCCGCCACCGACGTCACGACTCCGACGCCCACGGCCAGCCCCAGCTGCTGGGAGACGTTGATCAGAGCGCCGGCCGTGGCCCGCCGCCCCTCGTCGGCGCCGTTCGTGCCGGCGATGCTCGTCGTGATCAGCGCGAGGATGTGACCGAAGGCGTTCACCGAGGTGCCGATCAGGACGAGCGCGAGTCCGTAACCCTCCGGCAGGCCCACCATGATCAGGATGCCGAGCGTCTCGATGACGATCCCGGTAAGGAGCACGCGGTAGAGCCCGAAGCGCTCGACCAGCTTGCCCGCGTAGATCCCGGTGACGATCGCGATCGCGCCCGAGACCGCGAACGTCAGGCCGGTCGTGAGCGCGCCCAGACCGAGATGCGTCTGGAGGTAGAGGGTGAGGATGAACAGCATTCCGCCGTAGGAGCAGATCAGCAGGACGTTGACCAGGTTGGCCGCGCCGATGGCGGCGGTGCGGAAGATGGAGATCGGCACGAGGGCGTTGTCCTTGCGGGACTCCACCCAGATGAACAGGGCCACGGCGGGCACCGCGATCCCGGCGGCCAGCAGGATCGGAGCCGACACCCAGCCGTACTTCTCCCCGTCGGTGAGGGCGAACACCAGCGCGACCATGCCCGTGGTCGCCAGGGCGACCCCGAGGAGATCCAGGTGGCGGGATGCGTTCGTGTCCCGGCTCTCGTCGAGGCAGGCCCTCGCGAGCAGACCGGCGACCAGGACGATGGGTACGTTGATCAGGAAGACGGATCGCCAACCGGCGTACTCGGTGAGGACACCCCCTAGCACCATGCCGGAGACGAACCCCGCCGACAGCGCCGAGCCGTAGATGCCGAGAGCGCGTTCGCGTTGCGCGCCTTCCGGGACGGCCGCCTGGAGCAGCCCCAGACCCGCCGGGGCGATGAACGCGGCGGCGACCCCCTGCAGGGCGCGGCCCGCGATAAGAGCCGCCGGCGACCAGGCGAGCCCCGCAAGGAGCGAAGCCAGAACGAAGCCGGCCATGCTCCAGATGAACACCCGCTTCCTCCCGAACAGATCGGCGACCCTTCCCCCGAGGAGGAGGAAGCCGCAGAAGGCGAGGGGATAGGCGGAAAGAACCCACGCGATGCCGCCCGCGGTGAACTCCATGCCCTCGCGAATGCTCGGGGCGGCGACGTTGATGATCGAATAGTCAAGGGCGACCAGGAACTGGGTGCCGCAGATGACGGTGAGCTGCCAGAACTGCCGGGAATGGAATCCGCTCTCCACCCTTCCGGTCGCGTGCGACGATGCTTCGCTCATTTCACATCCCTTTCGCAGGGGGTCGGGTCGAGGAACATCCGGTGAAGGCGCGTCACCGCGTCGAGCACGTCGTGCTCGGCGCAGGTGATGGAGATCCGCCGGGCATGGACGGTCACGTCCCGTACGGCGACGCCCTGGGCCTTGAGCGTGTCCAGGAGGAGCCGCACCCGGGGATGGCGGGCCCGGAACCCGCGACCCACCAGCGACACCTTCCCCATGGGCCCGGACCAGTGGCACTTGGTGAACGCGCCGGCCGCCCGCAGGTCGGCGAGCACCCCGTCCACCTGGTCCCGGTCGGCGGCGTTCACGACGAACCGCAGCGAACAGGGGCTGCCGGCGGTCGGGCGGCCGAGCATGTCCACGTGCAGCAGCGGATCGGCCAGCGCCGCGGCGACCGCGGTCAGGGCCGTGGGGCCGACTCCGTCGAGCCGGCAGCGGAGCTGACCGGTCCGGTGGGCGACGCCGACGGCGGTGAACCGCTCGCCGTCGGGCGGGGCGGCCGAGCGGAGGCCGGTCACCCAGGTGCCGGCCGTCTCGGTCGTGCTGGATCGGACGTGAACGGGAACGCGATGGGTGCTGGCGTACTCCACGCTGGAATGGGCGAGCACCGTGGCGCCGCCGGCGGCCAGCTCGGCCATGTCCTCGTAGGAGAGCTGGTCCAGCTTGCGGGCTTCGGCGATGAGTCGCGGATCGGCGGTGAACACGCCCTCGACGTCGGTGAATATCTCGCACGCCTCGGCCCGCAGCGCCGCGGCCAGGGCCACGGCGGTGGTGTCGGAGCCGCCCCGGCTCAGCGTGGTGAGCTCGCCGCTGTCCGCGGCGATGCCCTGGAAGCCGGTCACCACGGGGACCTGGCCGGTCGCGACGCATTCGCGGATCCGCGCCGGGTCGACGCTGACGATACGTGCGCAACCATGCACTCCGTCGGTGATGATGCCGCCGTCGCGGGCGCTGAACGAGCGGGCGGGCACGCCCAGTTCGTTCAGCGCCAGCGCGAGTGCGGCGGCGGAGGCCTGCTCACCCGTACTGAGCAGGAGGTCCAGTTCCCGGGCGTGTGGCGTCGCCGTGAGACTACGTGCCAGGTCGAGCATGGTGTCGGTGGCACTGCCCATCGCGGACACCACGGCGACCACGGATCCGTCCGCGGCGGCTATGCGCTTCGCCGCATGACTGATCTTGCTCACGTCACCCAGTGATGTTCCGCCGTACTTCTGTATCACCAGGTTCATCGGTCTACTCCTGCGCCACGTCGTCTTCCGGCTTCCCGGCCGCCGCGGCCCCCGCCATCACGTCCCCCAGCTTTCGCGGCGCAGCTGGGACGGCGTGCCGAGCCGCACCGATTCGGCCGCCGCCCGCCTGTAGTACAACTGCGCGTCGTTGTCGGACCGCATGCCGGCGGCACCGTGGACCTGCATGGTCCGCGTCGTGACGGTGCGGGCCAGGTCCGACGCCGCCGCGAGGTTGGCCGCCGCGTGCGCGGCCGCGTCGCGGTCGTGCACCAGCAGGCGCGTCGCGTCGATGTGCATCGACAGCTCGCTGAGCCGGAACGCCAGCCCCTGGAACTTGCCGATGGGCTGGCCGAACTGGCGGCGCGTCTTGGCGTAGTCGACGGCGTGATCGAGCGCCGCCTGGGCCAGGCCCACCAGGTACGCCGCCTGGCGCACCCGCGCGTTGGCCAGCGCCGCCTGCCACTCGGCGGAGGAGCCGGCCCAGGCGGTCACGGGCGTGCCCGCGAACTCGACCGCGTACGCCTCGCCGCGGCTCGTCTCCTCGTACCGCCGCATCGTGATGGACGGATGGCCGGCACGTACGAGTGCCAGGCGCAGTCCGGCGGTGTCGTCGACGCCGCCCACGAGGAAGTGGTCCACTTCCGCCGCGAACCCGACGAAGGCCCGCCGCGCGGAGATCGCCCCGTCCTGTTCGGACCAGGGCTCGTCCGCGACCGCCAGCGCCACCGGCGCCTGGCCGAGGTCGTGGTCCCGCAGCAGCTCCCGGGCGGTGAGGGTGTCGAGCAGCGGCCCCTGATACAGCACGGACCCGAGCAGCTCGGCCAGCCGTACGGTGTCGGAGGCGTGGAGCGCGCCGAGCCCGGCCAGCCCCTCCCACACCATCGCGCGGATCTCGCGACCGTCGTCGTCTCCGCCCTCGGCGCGCGGCCGATCGGCCATCCGCCGCACGATCGGCGCCAGATCCTCGTCGAAGAAGTCGGCGATCGCCGTGGTCTCCGTTGCGGTCATGACGGCAACCCCAATTTCGATGTGGCGACAAAGAAGAGCATGATCTCCGAAGAACCCTGGGCGAGCGTGAGCCCCGGGGCCTCCCGGAGCGCGGCGTCGAAGACGCCCTCGGCGATCGCCTCGGGATCGCGTGCGTCCAGCAGCGCCTGCGGCCCGAGCAGCTCGACCGCCGCCACCGACACTTCCTTGGCCGTCTCCGACGTGTACCACTTGGCGGTCGCCGAGTGCACCTCGTCGGGCCGCCCCTCGTGCAGGTTGGCCACGCACCGCCAGGCCAGCAGCCGCGCCGCGCGCACCCGCGTCTCCAGCTGCACCAGCCGCTGCTCGCACCCGGGCGGCGCGTGCTCGCGCAGGGCGGCCAGCGTGCGCTCCGCCTTGGCGGAGTGGTCCAGCCCGGTGCGTTCCAGGGGGAGCACCTTGCCCAGCACCTGCCACCCGTCGTCGACCTCGCCGAGCACGTCCTCGCGCCCGACCCGGATCCCGTCCAGCGTCACCAGGTCGAAGCGCTCCTCGGACAGGTTCCACACCGGCTCGATGACCACGCCCATGCTCTGCAGCGGCACCAGGAACAGCGTGATCCCGAAGAAGTTCACCGGGCCGGTCGACGTGCGGGCCGCGCACAGCGCGAAATCACTGTGCTGCGCCTTCATGTTGTAGATCTTCCGGCCGTACAGGCGCCAGCCGTCGCCGTCCGGCTCGGCGCGCGTGGTCAGCGACGCCAGGTCGGATCCGACATCCGGCTCGCTGAACAGCACGTTGGCCGTGATCTCGCCGCGCGCCAGGCGCGGCAGGAAGCGGTCCTTCTGCTCCTGCGTGCCGAACAGGTGGATGGCCATCCCGACGATGTCGATGCCCAGGGAGTGCACGTTCTCGGGCACGCCGTGGCGGATCATCTCCTCGGTCAGGATCGCCTTCTCCACGATCGTGGCGTCTGCTCCGCCGTACCGCTCGGGCCAGTTGACCGCGAGCCAGCCGAGCTTGCCCAGCCGCTGGTGCACCTCGAGCAGCCCGCTCTCCTGCCCGTACGGCATCCGCCGGGTCTGTGCGATCTCCGCGCGCACCGCGTCCTCGCACAGCAGCTTGCAGACCTCTTTCCGGAAGCCGTCCTGTTCCGGCGTGAAGGCCGGCATCATCGGACACTCACCTCGCTCAGTCTGTCGCGCATGGTTTCCGCCAGCGCTTCGACGTGTGGGGATTGGAGCATGGTGTAGTGGTCGCCCCGCACCACCTGGATGTCATCGGCGTAGGCCCGCCACCGGTCGAGCTTTCCGGGCTCCGAGCCCTCGGCGTGCAGCAGCACCACCCGGCTGTCCACGCGCGACGGGCGGAACGCCAGCAGCGCGCGCACGTTCGCGGCGAACACCGGGAATCGCTCGGCCAGCTCGGCCTGGCCCGGCTCGGCGCCCATCGCCGCGACGTCGGCGGCGAACCACGCGCTCAGCTCGTCATCGCCGGGACGGGACGGACTGCCGTCCGGGATGGCGGTGTCGAGGACGAACGTCAACGCGACGTCGCCGTCCTGGCGCGCCATTTCGAGCGCCACCGCCCCGCCGACCGACCAGCCGCCCACGTGCAGCGGCCCGTCGGGCTGGACCTCGCGGACCGCGGCCAGATAGGTGGCCGCGAGGGCGGCCAGCGGCCGTTCCCCGATGGTGCCGCCGTGCAGGCCCGGATCCTCCAGCGCGTAGACGGGCCGGTCGTCGCCCAGCAGCGCGGCCAGCGCGGCGTAGGGCGCCACCGATCCGCCCGCCGCGTGCACGAGGAACAGCGGTGGCTTCGTGCCCGCGGGGCTGAGCGGCACCAGCGGAGACACCGTCCGCTGGTCCCGTCCCTCCGGCGGCGCGGAAGCGACGCTCTGCCGTGCCAGGGCCTCCTCCCGTTTGTGCCGCAAGCGGAGCTGCAGCAGCGCGCGTTGTTTCTCCTCCAACGTGGAGGGAGGCGAACCGGCCATCAGCCCGACTCCTTCAGCAGCCGGTCCAGCTCGTCCTCGGGCAGGTCGGCGACCTGGGCCTCCAGCTGCGCCACCTCGTCCTCGCCCAGCAGGGCGCGCTGCGCCTCGTCGATCTGGGCGGCGAACTGGCTGAGCAGCGGGTAGCTGAACAGTCGCCGCGGGTCGAGCGTCACCTGGAAGGTGTCGCGCACCCTCGAGATCATCTGTGTGACCTGCAGGGAGTTGCCGCCGAGGACGAAGAAGTTGTCCTGCGCGCCGATGCGGCCGGCGTCGAGGCTCAGCAGGCCCTGCCAGATCTCGGCCAGCCGGCGCTGCGTCTCGGTGGTCAGCTCGACCTGTCCCGCGTCGCCGTCGGGGCGAGGATCGGGCAGCCGCGCGTGGTCCACCTTTCCGGTCGAGGTCAGCGGGAGCTGCTCCAGCTGTACGTAATCGGTGGGCACCATGTGCAGGGGCAGCCGCCCGGCCAGGTGCTCGCGCAGCGCGTCCGGCTCGAACTCGCCGACCACGTAGGCGGCCAGCCAGGCCGAGCTCGTGCCCTGGTCGCGCACGGTCACGACGCACTGCTGCACGCCGTCGAAGCTCTCGATGGCGTGCTCGATCTCGCCGAGCTCCACGCGCAGCCCGCGCAGCTTCACCTGGCGGTCGACCCGGCCCAGGAACTCCAGATTGCCGTCGGCGTTCCAGCGGACCAGGTCGCCGGTGGCGTACATGCGCTCGCCCGGGGTGGCGGCGAACGGGTCGGGCAGGAACTTCTCGGCGGTCTGGTCGGGCCGGCCGAGGTAGCCGATGGCCAGACCGGCGCCCGCCATGTAGAGCTCCCCGGGAACGCCGACCGGCACGGGCCGCAGTCCCTTGTCCAGGACGTAGGCCCGCTGGTTGGCCATCGCCCGGCCGATCGGCGGCGGACCGTCCAGCGGCTCCGGCGGGCACAGGTAGTCCACACACGTCACCGTGACCTCGGTCGGCCCGTATCCGTTGTGGAACTCGCGCCCCGGCTTGCGCCACCGGTTGACCAGATCGGGGCCGAACGGCTCCATGCCGATGAAGCACACCCTCAGATCGTCCAGTTCGGACGGATCGAGCAGCCCCAGCACCGCGGGCGGGATGTCCACCATCGTCACGCGCTCGCGGGCCAGCAGCCGCTGCAGCGCTTCGGGGTCGAGCAGTTCGGAGCGCGGCGCGCCCACGATGGTCCCGCCGGCGGTCAGCGTCGAGAACACGTCCGACACGCTCACGTCGAAGGCGGGGTTGGAGAACTGCAGGATCCGGTCGTCCGGCGTCACCGAGAACATCTGCTGGAAGGTGGTGCAGAAGTTCACCACCGCCCGGTGGGGGACCATGACGCCCTTGGGGGTGCCGGTCGAGCCGGAGGTGTAGATGACGTAGGCCGTGTCCTCCTGCGCGACGTGCACCGAAGGCGGCGAAGCGGGCCACCCGTCGAGCGCGGCCGTGTCCAGCAGGATCCGCTCCACGTCCGCGGGCACGCGGTCGGCGAGATCGGACGTCGTCACCACGGCAGCCACGTCGGCGTCGCCGAGCTGGTAGGCCAGCCGCTCCGGCGGATACTGCGGGTCGAGCGGCAGCCACGCGCCGCCCGCCTTGAGCACGGCGAGTTCGGCGGCCGGCAGATCGAAGCCGCGTTCGAGCAGTACCCCGACCACGCGTCCGGGCGCCACCTTGAACTCCTCGACGAGCGCGTGCGCCAGCCGGCTGGACCGCTCGTCCAGCTGCGCGTAGGTCAGGTCCTGCTCCGCGAAGCGCATCGCGACCGCGTCGGGCGCCTCGGCCACGCGCGCCGCGAACAGCTCGTGCAGCAGGCGTCCGTCGGGCTCGCCGGGAGCGGGATTCCACTCGGTGAGTACGCGCAGATATTCGCTGTCGGGCATGATGTCCAGCGCGTCCACCCGGGCGTCCGGCCTGGACAGCGCGTCGGCCATGACCGTGGCGAAGTGTTCGACCAGCCGCTCGATGCGCTCGTGGTCGAACAGCTCGGAGGAGTACTCGATCCACACGCCCAGGCCGCCGTCCGGCAGGTCATTGATCTGGAACGTGATGTCGAACCGGGTCGTCTCCGGCTGCGGGGTCAGCATCTCGACCTCTACGCCGGGCAGGCGCCAGCGCGCGATCATCGGCTCGGGCAGCAGCGTGAACAGGTGCGCGACCAGCGGATTGCGCCCCGGCAGCCGCTCCGGTTTGAGCTCCTCCACCAGGCGGCCGAACGGCACGTCCTGATGGGCCATCGCCTCGAGGATGTTGTCGTTGGCGGCGTGCACCAGGTCGCGGAACACGGGGTTGCCCTCGAGATTGCCGCGGACCACCACCGTGTTGGCGAAGAACCCCATCATGGGTTCGATCTCCGAGCGCGTCCGCCCGGAAAGGACCGAGCCGAGCGCGATGTCCTGCTGGCCGGTGTAGCGGTTCACCAGGATCTGGTATCCGGCCATCGTCAGGGCAAGCAGGGAGACGCCCTCGGCCTTGGCCAGATCGCGGATCCCGCGTGCGAGGTCGTCGGGCAGGCGGGTCTCGTAGATACGGCCGGCGCCGGTGGGTGCCGACGGGCGCTGCCGGTCGGTACGCCACTCCAGCGGCTCCATCCCGTCCGCCACGGAGTGCCAGTACTCGATCTGCTTGGCCGGCTCCTCGCTGAGCAGCCAGAGCCGCTGCCACGCCGCGAAGTCGGCAGGCTGGAGGGTCAGCTCGGGGAACTCCGCGCCCTCCGGATCCGCGTAGCGGGCCGTCAGCTCCTCGGCGAACTGGCGCGAGGACCATCCGTCGATGACGATGTGATGCCAGACGATGGACAGCACGTGGTCCTCGGGGCCCAGGCGCAGCAGGGCGAACCGGTACGGCGGCTTGTTGCGCAGGTCGAACTCCTCGCGCGCCTGCCCGTCGATCCAGTCCTGGATGGACTCCTCGGTCCCGTCGGTCACCGGCAGGTCCCACGTCTCGGGCGGCGGGTCGACGGTCTGGAAGGGCACGCCGTGCTCGTCGCCGAACCGGGTGCGCAGGCTCTCGTGCCGCGCGACTATCCCGCGCAGCGCCGCGGAGAGTGCGGGCACGTCGAGCGGCCCGCGCAGGCGCATCGCGAACGGCACGTTGTAGACCGGCGCGCCCGCGACCATCTGGTGCAGGAACCAGAGGAACCGCTGCTGCTCGGCGATGGCCATCTTGTCCGTACGCGGGACGGCGACGATCCGCTCCCGCTCGGCCTTCTCCGCCACGCGCTGGCGGACCTTCATCTCCAGCAGGGCGCGCCTGATGTCGGCGACGTTGCGTTCCTTGGGGGCAGACATGATCTC
Organism: Nonomuraea jabiensis; assembly: GCF_014204795.1. Classification (GTDB taxonomy): domain Bacteria; phylum Actinomycetota; class Actinomycetes; order Streptosporangiales; family Streptosporangiaceae; genus Nonomuraea; species Nonomuraea jabiensis. Next base: position 7,586,757 of record NZ_JACHMB010000001.1, read on the forward strand.
GGGTTCCTCCTTCACCGTCGCACGCTCAGCGGGCGCAGGTCGGTCCACACCTGCGCGATGTGTGCCAGGCAGTCGCTCTTGCCGCCCTCGGCTCCGGCCTCGCGCCAGCCGGTCGGAATCTCCCGGCCGGCGGGCCAGATCGAGTACTGCTCCTCGTGGTTGATCACCACGACGAATTTCTCCTCCATTGCGCTTACCTTTCTTGAGGTACGAAGGCGGAAATGTCGGTCAGCTCGCTGAGGTAGCGATCGAGCGTCCTGAGCCCGTCCGCCGTCGGCCGCGCCAGCGAGAGCGCGTGCCGGCTGAACCGCTGGGTGTCGAAGCGGCGGGAGCCGTCGGTGAACATCTGGTCGAACTCGGCCGGCGCCGCGTCACAGTCGCCGGCCGGCGGCGGCAGCAGCAGGCGCAGCCCGGCGAGCCTCTCGTCGGGCTCGGCGATGGCCTCCAGGCGATCGTGAAACTGCGCGTAGCCGACCCGGTCGAGCCGGCACCGGTCGGCGAGCACGCCGAACGCCTCGGCGAAGCGCAGTCTCGCCGGCCACAGCACGTGCATCGCCCCGTCGGGCACCTTGATGTCGCCGGTCGCGGCGCGTGCCACGAACTGGCCGACCACGTCCACCGGCGTCACGTCGGTCTCGGCTTCGGTCGGGAACACGCATCCGGTGCGCGCGCACGCGTACAACAGGTTGTGCGCCAGCGAGTCCGGGTTGGCCACGCCGGTCGCCTGGTGCGGCCAGACCTCGCCGAGGCGGTACACCACCGAGCTGACGCCCTGCCGGTGCGCGTCGGCGAGCAGGCTCTCCGCGACGTACTTCGATCTGTTGTAGCCGTCCGCGGCGACCTGGTCCGCCTCGGGGAGCTGGTCCTCGGTGATGCGCGGGGCGGCCCGCCCGGCGGGCGGGAAGATGCTCAAGGTGGACAGGGCGTGCAGGCGGGCGCCGCCCGAGGCGAGCTTGATGAGCTCCTGTACGCCGAGCACGTTGGCCGGGCGGTGGTCCAGGTAGCCGGACAGGAAGTTCACCGCGCCCGCGGCGTTGACGACGCCGGACACGGCCGACGCGATCGCGTCGAATCGCCACTGCGGCAGGCCGAGCAGCTCGCTGCCCAGGTCGCCGGGGACCACCTCGACCCGTCCGGTCTTGAGCGCCATGGGCAGCAGCTGCCAGGCGGAGGTCAGCCCGTACTGCTCGAGGACTTCGGTCAGCCGCCGGGCGCCGTCAGGCGGGTCGGAGCACCGTACCAGGCAGATCAGCTCGGCGTTGGAGTGCATCAGCAACTCGGCGAAGATGTGCGCCCCGACGAACCCGGTCGCGCCGGTGAGCAGCAGGGTCTGCGGCGGGCGCCACGCCAGGTCGTGCTTGACGTAGGCCAGTTCGGCGCTGTCGTCGTCGATGCCCTTGGTCAGCCGCGCCGCCTGCTCGCGTACGGTCGAGGCGACGAGCAGATCTCTGGGACGCACCGGCCTTCCCAGGCGCCGGCTGACCGCGGTGGTGAGCCGGTAGGCGATCAGCGAGGTGCCCCCGTAGTCGGAGAACGGGACGACCACCGAGACCTGCTCCCGCTCCAGCACTTCGCACCACGCCGAGCAGACCAGCTCCTCCATCGGGTTGGCCGGCGGCTCGATGGACTCTTCCGGGTCCGCCTGCCACGCCGACTCGGCCACGATGAGCGCGGCCAGCGCCTTGCGGTCCGCTTTGCCGTTGCGGTTGAGTGGAAGCGCTTCCAGTACCACGATTTGATGAGGGACCTGTTCGGCAGGCAGTTTCTCGGCCGCGTACCCGCGAAGCTGCTCCGCGGACGGCGGATCATCCGGCGAGCGCGGCGTGACGCAGCAGACCAGAGTGGACGCGGGCGCCTCGCCGAGCACGACCGCCACCGCGCTGCCCACGAGCGGATGGTCGGCCAGGGCCGATGCGACGTCGCCGAGCTCCACCCGCACCCCGCCGACCTTTACCTGCTCGTCGAGCCGGCCGTTGAAGTACAGCAGCCCGTCCTCGCCGACCCGCGCCAGGTCGCCTGTCCGGTACAGCTTCTCGCCCGGGATCTGGGGGAACGGGTTGGGCACGAACACCCGCGCGGTGCGCTCGGGATCGTTGAGGTAGCCCGCGCCGATGCACTCGCCGCCGAGGTACAGCTCGCCGGGCGTGTTCACCGGGACGGGCCGCAGGTCGTCGTCGAGCACGATCGCGGCGGTGTTGTCGATGGCGCGCCCGAGCGGGATCCGGTCCAGGTCGGCGTCCGTGACCTCGTGGAACACCGACCCGATCGAACACTCCGTGGGTCCGAACGTGTTGGTGACCTTGAGGCCGGGCAGCAGCGCGCGCAGCCGGTGCACCACGCCGGGGCCGGCCGCCTCCCCGCCGATCAGCATGCGCCGCAGGCTCGACGCCGCCTCCCGCAGGTCCTCGCGCGCCTCCAGCAGCGACACGAACGCCGCGAGCACGGAGGGCACGAAGTCGGTCATCGTGACGCCGTAGCGGCCGATGGTCAGCGCGGTCTCCTCAAGGTCGAGGATCCCGTCGCGGTGCGGCAGGACGACCTGCCCGCCGGACACCAGCGGCCACAACACCTGCCACATCGAGGAGTCGAACGTGGAGCGGCTGTTCTGCAGCGTCACGTGGTCGGCCCCGTCCCCGAACCGGCGCGACATCGTGGTCAACCTGTTGACCAGGCCGCGGTGGTGGTTGAGCGCGCATTTGGGCGTGCCCGTGGAGCCGGAGGTGTAGAAGCCGTAAATCAGGTCCTCGGGGCCGGGCGCACGGCCGGCCGGCGGGGGTGTGCGGTCAGCCGGATCGTGCGGCTGCTCCGTACAGTCGACGATCACCGTCGGAAGGGTCGAATTCAGTTCGGCGACGGTCTCCACGGTGGCCGGCGACGCCACGATGGCGGGCGGCGACAGCTCGGCCAGGATCGCGCCGAGACGGTCGACCGGCCACGCCGGATCCAGCGGCACGAAGGCCGAGCCTGTTTTCAGCACCCCGAAGAGGGCGGCCGGGAATTCGGGCCCGTCCGCGGCCAGTACGGGTATCAATTGCCGGGTCAGAACGCCGTTGCCGATCAGTCGATTGGCCGTCACGTTGGCCGCGGCATCGAGCTCGGCATAGCTCATGGTGGTGTCCCGGTAACGGACGGCGGGACGGTCCGGCGCATTCTTTGTCCGTGCGTGGAACAGGTCAAGGACGGTGCTTTGCCGAGGGAACGCGTGCTGCGGTCCCAGGGATAACTGAATGGCGGTCAGGGCTTGTTCGCTCAGGTGCGTCTGCTGATGGCGTGGCATCGTGCTCCCATAGTCTCGACCGTCGTGTCGGGCAGATCGGTCACTATTCAGATCTGTGAGTTTCGGATAGCCAGGGCCGGTCCTCGGCGCGCAGGACGAGGGCATGAAGAAGTGCTTACCGTTTTCGGCGGCCGTGAATAGGTGGCTGGGTATCACGCAAAATCACCGGGCTCCGGTGAATGCACACGGATATGTCATCGCATTACCGCGTCGGCGGCTTCACCGGCATTGGCCGGCTGATCAGGCGTCGGGGCCGGCTGTCTCAGCCTGGGCGACGCGCGGCGGACCGCGGCCCGTACCGCACCGGTGCTGTCACACCCTCCGGTGCCCGTGCCGGCGGTGCGGGCTCCTCCGCGATCAGCTCGACGACGTGCCGAAACATGGGTGCTGAGCTGGGGAATCGTGAGGTCGGATGAGCACGGGTGCCTCCCTTCGACGGGCGTCTCGAACGCTACCGGATAACCGGTATTCGGCTGCTAAGGGGTTACTCACATACTGGAACACCTGGCGAGGATTCGCAACCCCGGGCTCCGCCGCGGCCGGTCCCGCCCGCCGGGCGCGGTGTTATGGCCTGCAGAAATGGGGGATTGATTGCGGCGCAAAAATGCTTCGACGTCGGCACGACAAACGGCGAGTCAGACGAGCGCGGCTTGGGGAGGGCCTGAGAGGCATACCCGGCCATACCCGAGCCGGCGCCCGCCAATCCACGGATGCGTTCTCCGCGCCAATCCGGAATGATCAATAAAGCTTTGACGGACATTCTCCGAGGGCATTTCCGCTGGCCGCATCGGTATGGCGAGGGCGGCGGACAGCTAATTGGAGATCATTCGCATGTTGCGGGTGAATGCGCGCGGTCCGTGGGTAGGGTCGCTGGCGGTCGGCGTATGGAGTGCCGACCTCGCCCCCGTCCACCAGCGTTAGGGGAAGGCTGTGCGGCAGGCCAATGGCAACGCACCTGTCGGATTATTCCAATCGGGAGGACTTTCCTCCCTGGCCGTCGGAGTCTGGCTTCATGAACTGGCCACTCCGACGCGGCACTATATCGCCGACATTGGTCAATCGAAGCGCGCGGAGATGGACGCGCTGGCTTCTTCGCTGCGAAGATCCGGGGACGACGTCGTCGTCGTGGATCTGCGATCACCGATGGCGGCCGTGGCGTCGGATCTGCTGCGCTACCGGGCCCGCCACGACGGCGGCTACTGGAACACGACCGGCGCGGCGCGCTTCGTGCTCGTCAGCGAGCTCGCGCCGCTGATGCGGGCCGACGGATGCCAGACGTTCGCGCACGGCTGTGTCGGCGGGGGCAACGACCAGCGCCGCTTCGCGCGTTACGGCGCGCAGGTCGCACCGGGGCTGTCCGTCATCGAGCCGTGGACGAACCCGCAGGCGCTCGAACGCTTCCCCGATCGCGAGGCCATGCTCGCGGCCGTCGCCGAGCACGGGCTGCGTCTCGACCCCGGCAGCAGCGCCGAGCGGTCCACCGACGCCAACCTCGCCGGCATCTCGCACGAGTCGGCCGAGCTGGAAGACCTCGAAACGCCGGTCACCCGGCTCCGGCCGCGCTGGAGCAACTGGCCCGGGCAGGGCCCGGCCGAGCCCGAGACCGTCACGGTCACCTTCCTCGACGGACGGGTCGCCGACGTCAACGGCAGCGGCCCCGACCCGGTCGCGTGGATGACGCTGGCCAACGAGATCGGCGCGCGGCACGGTGTCTGGCTTCGCGACGTGGTCGAGCGGCGCATCATCGGCACGGTGTGCCGGGGCATCTACGAGGCGCCCGGCCTGGAGCTGCTCGAACGCGCGTGGAGCCGCATCCTGCAGGCCAGCCTCGATGCGGCGGGCCGCGAACTCTACGACCGGCTGGCCGCCGTACTGGGCGCCGCGATGTATGAGGCGCGCTGGCTGGAGCCGGCCGCGCAGGCCGCGCGGGACGGGATCGACCGGCTCGTCGGCGAGGTCGGCGGCAGCGTGACGCTCTCCGTCCACCGGGGCCTCGTCCAGGTCGAGCGGATGAAGGTCGCCAGCGCCGTGGTGCAGCAGACGCGGTTCGGCTCGGGCGGCAACCGGTGGAGCTAGGCAGTCGCCGTTCAGGCGTGAGTCGCCGTTCAGGCGTGAAAGGAGGAAGTGATGCGTGAGCGTCGATTCGGCCGGCTGGGCTGGATGGTCGGCGACGTGGGTTACGGGATGTGGGGGATAGCCGGCGGCGAGGGCGGATGGACCGGCGCCGACGACGAGGCCGGCGACGCCGCCCTGGACGAAGCCGTACGGCTCGGGTGCGACTACTTCGACACCGCCTGGATCTACGGCCGCGGACACAGCGAGAGGATGCTCGGGCAGCTGGTCAAGCGGCACCCGGAGCGCCGCCTCTACCTCGCGACCAAGCCCCCGCCGAAGGACCGCACCTGGCCGTCCACCCGCGACTCCAAACTGTCCGAGGTGTACCCGCCGGACCATCTCTGGGAATACCTGCACCGCAGCCTCGAAGGGCTGGGCACGCCGTCCGTCGACCTGTTCCAGTTCCATGTCTGGGAGGACGACTGGGCACACGACGCGGCCTGGCAGGACACCGTCGTCGAGATGAAGGAACGCGGGCTGATCAAGGGCGTCGGCATCAGCGTCAACCGATGGGAACCCTGGAACGTGCTGCAGACCCTGAGCACCGGACTGATCGACGCGGTGCAGGTCATCTACAACATCTTCGATCAAGCTCCCGAGGACGAGCTGTTCCCGGCATGCCGCGAGCTGGACGTCGCGGTGATCGCACGGGTGCCCTTCGACGAAGGCACCCTGACCGGGACCCTCACCCGCGAGTCCCGCTGGCCCGAAGGCGACTGGCGCAACACGTACTTCGTACCCGAGAACCTCGTCGCGAGCGTGGAGCGCGCCGAACGGCTGGCGCGGATCGTGCCCGAGGGCATGACCATGCCGGAGCTCGCACTGCGCTTCATCCTGCAGAACCCCGACGTCGCCACCGTCATCCCCGGCATGCGCAAAGTGACACACGTCCGCGCCAACATCGCCACCAGCGACGCCGAACCACTGAGCGAAGAGCTGATGGCGCAGCTGCGCGAACACCGCTGGGACCGCCGGCCTACGGAGTGGTCGCAATGAGCGCCGCGCCGAAGCCCATCCTGCTGTGGGCCGTGCCCCGCTCGCGCTCCACCGCGTTCCTGCGCATCATGCTCGAGCGCGGCGATCTCGAAGTGGTCCACGAGCCGTTCTCGTACCTGCAGGTGGACGGTCACTTCGAGCTCACGGGCAGGCGCGCCACGTCGGAGGTCGAGCTGCTCGACATGATGCTCGAGGTCAACGCCGGCGGGCGCCGGGTGTTCGCCAAGGACACCTCCGACTACACGTACACGCCGCTGCTCGAAGACGAGCGCCTGTTCAGCGACGTCATCAACACTTTCATGATCCGGGAGCCGCGGAGCGCGATCGCCTCGCACTACGCCATGAACCCCGAGGCCACCCTGGACGAGTACGGCTTCGAATACCTGCACGCCATCTTCGACGCCGTGCGGTCGGCGACCGGCGAGGTGCCCCTGGTGATCGACGGGGACGATCTCGTGGCCAACCCGGAGGCGACGGTCCGGGCGTACTGCGAGCGGGTCGGGCTGGAGTTCATGCCCGAGGCGATGCGGTGGGATCCCGGCCGGCAGGCCAACTGGCAGCGTACGGACCGGTGGCACGCGGAGGTGGCCCAGAGCAGCGGGCTGGTGGCCAAGGCGCCCGAGCGGCGCGAGACGCCCGACACCAACGAGCACCTGCGCCGCGTCGCCGAGCATCACCAACCGTTCTACGACGCGCTCGCGCGCCACCGCCTCTGTCCCTGCCCATGAGGTGAATCCGGCCTGGCTCTAGGAAGCGGCGTCTGGCACCGGCTACGGCGCCCACCGGGCCGGCCCGGGTGAAGTCGCAGGTCGTCTACGGCACCCTCGACCGGCGCGTGCCGACCCTCGCGCCGGCGGTGCCGTTCGAGCAGGCCGAGTCCGCGACGGAAGACGTCGCCTACGGTCTCAAGCCGCTGCCGGTGACGTGGTGAGGGAGACGAGCACGGCCGTCGCCCGTCGCATCGGCAGCGGCCGCCCGCTGATCCGGGCCGCCGTCCTGGAGCGGGCCGCCGTCCTGGAGCGGGCCGCCGTCCTAGAGCGTGCCGTCGTCGCCCTGCGAGCCGAAGGGCGCGACGCCAAGGGGCAGCTCACCGACGTCTCAGGGGCTTTTCCGCCCGGCCGGGTCGCCGAGCTGAGCATGGGCGGCTGATCGGCTACGTCGCCGGTACTCGGTGGGTGTCAGCCCGACCAGCGCCCGGAAGCGGCGGGCGAAGTACGTCGGGTCGTCCCAGCCGACGGCGGCGCCGACCCGGGCAGTCGGCAGGGTCGAGTGCGCCAGTAACGTGGCGGCGCGCTCGGCCCGCAGCCGGGCCAGGAAGCCGAGCGGCGTCAGCCCGACGTACTGCCTGAACAGCCGCCCGAGATAGGCGGGATCCAGGCTGACCGACCGGGCGAGATCATCCAGCCGCCACGGGTCGGCGGGCGCTGCCTCCAGCCGGGCGATGACGGCGGCGACGGCGGGGTGGACGGCGGACTCGGGCCTCTGCCCTTCGGGGTCGCGGCCGTCGGCCAGGACGCCGAGTACGGTGACCAGCCGGCCGAGCACCCGCCCCGGCCGCCTCCGATCGGCGGCCAGCTCCCGTTCGAGCAGCCCGATCTCCGCGATGGCCTCTTCGGCGGCGGCCGGATCGACGGTCGTGACCGCCACGCCGTGCGTGCCGGAGGCCACCGGATCGGTCCACAGCATCCGGCGCAGCATCGGGATGTCGTACAGCGCCGCCAGCTCGCCCCGCAGCGCCTGGGCGGACAGGCAGCAGTTCGCGACGGTCAGGTCGGTGCAGTCGCGGAACCCGTGCCAGGCGCCGGGCCGGAGCACGACGACCTGCCCGCGCCGCAGCGGGTGCGCGCCCTGGCTGGTCAGGTGCCGGCCGTCGCCGGCTCCGATCACGGCGATCTCCAGGAAGTCGTGCGCGTGCGGCTCGATGTCGGGGTTCAGGTGGTGGACACCTGCCAGGACCGGGCCCCCGGCGAACAGCGCGTGCTCGTGCAGCATGGCAGGCATGTCGGGATCGTACGACTAATCGCCGGGATCGGCCTAGCCCGCAGCGGCACGGCTCGGCGAGGCTTGCGGTATCCCAACAGCAAGAACCCTGGAGGTCAGCGATGGCAACGACCACGACCGAGCAGCACCACAGCGACGTCGGCGCCGATGGCCGGGTGCCGGACGAGCTGGTGGCGGCCTACCGCGAGCACGGTTTCGTCCGAGTGCGGGGTGTGCTCGAGCCCGGCCAGGTCGAGCGCTTCCGGGCCGGCGCCGAGGCGTTCCTGGAGGCGCACCGCGCGGAGAGCCTGGAGAAGCAGGGCACCTTCAGCCAGCTGGTCAACGTCTGGCAGCGCGACCAGACGCTGCGGGAGCTCACGTTCGACCCGCGGATCGGCCGGATCGCCGAACAACTCGCCGGGTTCTCGCTGCGGCTCTGGCACGACCAGATGCTGGTCAAGGAGCCGCACAACAACGCCGCCACGGAGTTCCACCAGGATCGTCCGTACTGGCCGCACACGGGGGACCGGCTCCCGCTGTCGGCGTGGATAGCGCTGGTCGACGTTCCCCCGGAGCGGGGCTGCATGACCTTCCTGCCCGGTACCCAGGACCGCACCGGCCTGCGCCCGCAGGACCTTCACGAAGAGGAGGACCTGTTCGAGGCGGACCCGGCCCTGCGCTGGATCCCCCGCGTCACCGTGCCGCTCCGCGCGGGCGACTGCACCTTCCACAGCGGCTACACCGGCCACATGGCGCTGCCCAACCGCACCGACCAGGCCCGGCTCGCGCACGTCACCATCTACATGGACGAGGCGACCCGTTACAGCGGGGCCGGGCACGTCGTGACCGATCCTCTCGGACTCGCCGCGGGCGAGCGGCTGGACGGCGACACCTTCCCCCGCCCCTGGGCTTAGCGGGGCGGGCGTACAGCGGCCCTCCCAGGAAATCCGGAGGGCCACTGCGCTGCCCGGGGGGAATTCGGGAGGACGGCCGCTGCGCTGCCCAGCCGGGAAATCCGGGAGGGCCGCTGCGTTGTCCGGCCGCGAAACCCGGGAGGGCCGCTGCGTTGCCCGGCCGCGAAACCCGGGAAGGCCGCTGCGTTGCCCGGCCGCGAAACCCGGGAAGGCCGCTGCGCTGCCCGGCCGCGAAACCCGGGAAGGCCGCTGCGCTGCCCTGCTGGGGAATTCGGGAGAGCCGCTGCGGTGCTCGGCCGGGATTGCGCTCTGGTCGCCGGGCGTCCCACTGGTCGTCATGATGCGATCTTGCGCGGTCACGGTCCCCCTGGAACTGGTGGCCGGTACCGCACTGATCTCGTCCATCGTGTGGCCGGGCTGGGCGACGGTGCTGCCGCTCGCCGCGATCGTCGGCCTGAGCTGGGCCCTGCCGCCGATCTGGAGGTGACGGCGGATGCGCAAGCTCGCCGCCACAGCCAACTCCCTGCGATCCCAGGCCGATCCTGAGCGCTACCTGCCTCAGCCGGCCACCGCCCTGGACCAGCAGGCCAGGGCCCTGCTCGGTACGGGCCGGGTCGAACGGGCATTGAAGGCGAGCGCCGAACGGATCGGGCATCACCGCATCCTGCGAGCTTGCCGCCGGTCGAGAGGGGGACGCGCTCACGGACGCGCAGGAGGCGGTCGAGAGCGGGACGCGCCCACGAACACGCAGGAGGCGTCGAGTGCTGCGATCGACTGATCAACGTGGACCCCGATGAGTATCTTCCCCTCCTGGCACGCGACGTCAGGCACGGCGGATCGTGATGTCGCCGTCATGGCTGCGGGCGCGGATCTCGACCGTCTCGTCGAACCCTTCCGGGCTCTCGCGGGTGTCGAGGGAGTTGAGCAGCCTGCCGTTGGCCGTGCTCACGTCGAGGAACGCCGCCGTGCCCTCCCGGATACCGACCTCGAGATCCCCGGTCGTGCTCGTCAGGACGACCGAGCCGCGCGCGACCTCGCCGATCCGCACGCTGCCGTGCACGTTCTTCGCCTCGACGCCGCCGTGGGCGCGCTCGACCTGCATGTCGCCGCTGGTGCCGATCAGCCGCAGGTCGCCCGTCACCTCGCCGATGTAGCACTCCCCGTCGTCGTTCCTGATCGAGGCGGGGCCGTCCACCTCCTGGATCCTGATCTCGCCGGAGGCGCTGGAGACCTCGGCCCGGCCGGTGGCGCGCTCCACGCCGATGTCGCCGCTGTCGCTGGTCAGCTGGATCGCGCCGGCCTCGTCGAGCCGGATGTCGCCGTAGTCCGTCTGCAGCCGGCAGTCTCCCAGCCGGCCCGTGCAGTGGAACTCGCCCGACCTCGTCGAGCCCTGCACGTGCGAGCCCGACGGCAGCTCGATCGTCACGCGGACCGACTCGCCCCAGTCGCCGAACAGGCCGGCCAACGCCGACAGGCCCCACCCCTGCCGCCGCCCGCCTGCTCCGGCGCCCGCGTACCGGGACTGAACGGACTCCTGCTGCGCGCCCTTGACGACCAGCTTGCCGGCCGCGTAGCCGATCTGGACCGCGGCCGCCCCGCCCTCACCGTCGCCCGGCCGGGTGTCGACCACCGTGGTGGTGCGGTCGCTCGCGATGATCCTGACCTCGGCGCCGGGCAGCTCGATGCTGACCGAGATCGGCTCGGGCGTGTCGAATGTCGGCATGAAACCCTCCTCGTGGTTGCGTGCGTCCGGGCCTCAGCCGACCCAGCCGGTGTAGCTGCGCCCGCTCGCCGAGCCGCGCCCCGCCGGCCGGCGGCCGCCGGACTCCAACGTGGCGGCGACGGCGCGGACCAGCCAGGTGTTGACCGACAGGCCCTCCCGGCGGGCGGCCTCCTCGACCTGGACCTTGAGATGTTCGGGGACCCGGAGGCTGATGCGGGCCGTGCCGCCGTCCTGGATCTCCACGGGCTGGATCTCCACGGGCTGGACGTCCGCGCCGGACGGCCCGCCGTCGCTGTCAGGGGCCTCCGGCGCGGCCGGGTGTCCCGCCGGGGACCGGGTCAGGACGAAGTCGGGATCGCCGCGGCGCAGGCGGACCTCCACCGAGCCGGGCGCCAGCTCGCGCGTGATCTCGTCGGCGGCCGCCGACAGGACCTCCAGCAGGATCAGCCGGGCGGATGACTCGAGAGGTGAGACAAGTCGCTCGGCGAGGGCGCGCGCGTCCTCACCGCCTGCTTCCGCGGCGACCGCGAGGTCCCGGTGGAGCCTGTCGACGTACGGCTTGAGATCCATGGCGCCATTATGGCGCCAAAATGACGCCGGCGCCAGCGCCGCCGCGTCAAGCCCGGCCGAGCGTGTCGCGCAGCCGGCTCTTCTGGATCTTGTTCGAGCCGGTGCGGGGCAGGTCGTCCACGATGTCGAGGTACACGGGGAGCTTGTACCTGGCCAGCCGCTCGGCCAGGAACGCCCGCAGTTCGCCGATGGTCAGCTCGCGCCCGGGGGTCGTGATCACGAATGCCCGGCCGACCTCTCCCCACGTGGCGTCCGGTACGCCGATCACCGCGACCTCGGCGACCGCGGGGTGCTCGTAGGCGGCCGCCTCGACCTCGGCCGGGTAGACGTTCTCGCCGCCCGAGATGTACATGTCCTTGACCCGGTCGACGATGTGGAAGTGCCCGTCGGCGTCCACGTACGCGATGTCGCCGGAGTGGAACCACCGGCCCTCGGAGAAGGCCCGCGCGGTGGCGTCGGGGTCGTTCCAGTAGCCGGGGGTCACGTTCGGGCCCTGGATGATCACTTCACCGGGTTCGCCGGGGGAGGTGTCGGTCAGGTCGGGGCGGACGCAGCGGACATTGGTGAAGAAGACCGGGACCCCGGCGGATCCGGCCTTGCGCTCGCTCTCGCCCGCCTCCAGGAACGTGGCGCCCGGCGCGGTCTCGGTGAGGCCGTACCCCTGGCAGAAGGTCAGGCCGCGCTCCTGGTAGGTGTGGATCAGCGCGGGCGGGACCGCCGCGCCGCCCGCCATCAGGCAGCGTACGGACGACAGGTCGGCGCCCGCCCACCGGGGCGACCGCGCGAGCGCGGCGAACATCGTGGTCACGCCGAACATCCAGGTGACGCGGCGTTCGGCGATGAGGTCGAAGCAGGCGTCCACGCTCCAGGACGGCATGATGACCGAGCATCCGCCCTTGAGGAACGTGGGCAGCAGACACTGGTTGAGCGCCGCCACGTGGAACAGCGGCGCGCTGACCAGCGTCACCTCGTCGGCGGCGACGTCCACCCCGACCAGGAGGTTGTAGCAGTTCCAGATCAGGTTTCCGTGGGTCAGCGTGGCGCCCTTGGGGCGGCCCGTGGTGCCGGAGGTGTACAGGACGCAGGCCGCGTCGTCGAGGCCGACCGGCACGTCGATGGGTGTCGGATCGCCCGCGTCCAGCCAGTCCTCGTAGTCCGGGCCCAGCGCCACCACCGTGCGTACGGCCCGCCCGAAGGCGTGCCCGGGAGCGTGGACGAGCACCGTCGCCCCGCTGTGGGCCAGCAGGTGGTCGATCTCCGGCGCGGCGAGCCGGAAGTTCAGTGGCACGAAGATGCCGCCGAGCATGTGCGTGGCGAACATCGTCTCCACGAACGCCGGGTGGTTCTGCCCCAGGTAGGCCACCCGGTCTCCCTTGCGCACCCCGGCCGCGCGCAACTGCCCGGCCAGCCGGGTGGTGCGGTCGAACACCTCCGCGTACGTCGTCGCGCGGTCGCGGAAGACGAAGGCGGTGCGGTCCGGCGACATCGCGGCCCGCCTGGCCGGCCACCCGCCGAGCCCTGCGTTCAACACCGTCCCGTCACCTCTCAGGCATAGTGGCGGTAGACGGCACGGGCGACGCAGGCGGGCTTGCCGACGCCGTCGATCTCGAGGGTGAAGTCGCAGAGCATCTGCACGCCGTCGCCGGGCACGTCCTCGACCTCGGCGACCTTCGCGGCCAGGCGGACCTTGGCGCCCACCCGCACCGGGGCGGGGAAGCGGACCTTCTCCAGCCCGTAGTTGATGCTCATCTTCACGCCCCGGATGTCGAGCACCTCGTTGAACAGCGGGATGACCAGCGACAGGGTGAGATAGCCGTGCGCGATGGTGCCGCCGAAGGGGCCGTCCGCGGCCCGCCGGGTGTCCACGTGGATCCATTGGTGGTCGTTCGTGGCGTCCGCGAAGGTGTTCACCCGCTCCTGGGTGATCTCCAGCCAGGAGCTGTGGCCCAGGTCGCGGCCGGCCAGGGCCTTGATCTCCGCGAGTCCGTCAACCGTGATCATGAGCTCTCCTTGTCGAGGCCGAGCAGGCGGGCGGCGTTGTGCTTGAGGATCTTGGGGCGTACCTCGGGCTTGATGTCGAGCTGGGCGAAGTCGGCCAGCCAGCGGTCCGGGGTGATGACGGGATAGTCGGAGCCGAAGAGCACCTTGTCCTTGAGCAGGCTGTTGGCGTACCGGACGAGCTGCGGCGGGAAGTACTTCGGCGACCATCCGGACAGGTCGATGTGGACGTACGGCTTGTGCGTGGCGACGGCGAGCGCCTCGTCCTGCCAGGGGAACGACGGGTGGGCCAGGATGACGCGCAACTCGGGGAAGTCCACGGCCACGTCGTCGACCAGCATCGGGTTGGAGTACTTGAGCCGGATGCCGCCCCCGCCGGGCACGCCCGCGCCGATGCCGGTCTGACCGGTGTGAAAGAGGGCGGGCACGCCGAGCTCCTCGATGACCTCGTACAGGGGGTAGGCCATCGGGTCGTTCGGGGCGAACCCCTGGATGCTGGGGTGGAACTTGAAGCCGCGCACCCCGTGCCGCTCCACCAGGCGGCGGGCCTCCCGCGCCCCCGCCCTGCCCTTGTGCGGGTCGACACTGGCGAACGGGATCAGCACGTCGGCGTGTTCGGCGCAGCTCTCGGCGATCTCCTCGTTGGCGATGCGCGGGTGGCCGGTGGCGTGCTCGGCGTCCACGGTGAACACCACCGCGGCCATCTTCCGCTCCCGGTAATAGGCCGCCATCTGGGGGATGGCGGGGCGCTCGTGCGAGCCGAAGTACTCCTCGGACGCGCCGAACAGCACCGGGCTCAGCGAGCCGTGGCCGTCCTTGGAGATCTCGGCATGGGTGTGGACGTCGATCGCGACCAGCTCGTCGAGGTTCACCGTCAGGCTCCCTTGGGGGCGGGGATGCCGTAGGTCTCGGGTTCGGCGCCGACGCCCGTGCGCCACTGCCCGGCGATCGCCTCGGCGCTCCAGCCGCCGTCGGCGTACGCCACCGCCTTCTCCTTCGGGTGCGCCCACAGGACCAGCCGGTCCCCGCCGACGCCGATCGCCTGCCCGGTGACGCCCTTGGAGTCGTCCGAGGCCAGGTACGTGATCAGCCCGGTCACGTCCTCGACCGTGCCCAGCCCCTCGTCCCGGCGCAGCCAGCCGGGCAGCGGCTCCCCGGTGCGCTCGGACTCGGCGATGACCTGCGCGAACGCCGGGATGGTCTTGGTCATCTCGGTGGCCGCGACCGGGATCACCGCGTTGACCGTGATGTCGGCCTTGGCCAGCTCCATCGCCCAGGTCCGGGCCATCGCGACGATGCCGGCCTTGGCCGCGGCGTAGTTAGTCTGGCCGAAGTTACCGCGCTGGCCGGCCGGCGAGCCGACGAGAATCAGCCGCCCGCCGGTGCCCTGCTCCCGCATCCGCACCGCCGCCGCGCGGGCGCAGGTGAACGTGCCCCGCAGGTGCACGTTGACGACGTCGTCGAAGTCCTCGTCGGACATCTTCCACAGCACCCGGTCGCGCAGGATGCCCGCGTTCGTGATCAGCACGTCGAGGCGCCCGAACTCCCGTACGCTCGCCTCGACCAGCTGGTCGGCCGCCGCCGTGCCACCGACGGCGGCGGCCACGCCGACGGCCCGTCCACCCGCCGTGGTGATCTTCGCCACCGCGGCGTCCACCGCCTCCTGGTCAACGTCATTCACCACCACGGCGGCGCCCGCCGCGGCCAGGGCCTCGGCATAGGCCAGGCCGAGGCCGCGCCCGCTACCGGTGACGATCGCCACTTTGCCGGTCAGATCCATGTGGGACACCTCTCCGAACGTGATCAAGAATTCGACCGCCTTGCGCTGTGCGACGCGATCGATGCCGTCGAACGGCTACTGGCCGACCGACGTCCGCCCCGACGTCCGTACCGGCATCCGGACCGGTATCCGCACCGACGTCCGCACCGGTATCCGCACCGACGTCCGCCCCGGCATCCGGACCGGCGGGCGCCCGGCGCGGACGAGCGGAACCAGGGCGGAACCACGGCCCGCACCTCGACCGCACCGGGCGTCGAAAGCGCCGGCCCGCGTCTCGGCGGCTTCGGGCGTCGGGGGTGCCGGCCCGCGTCTCGGCGGCTTCGGGCATCGGGGACGCTGGCCCGCGCCTCGGTCGCACCGGGCCTCGGCCCGCGCCTCGACCACATCCGCCCGCGGCCCGCGCCTCGACCGGGCGTCGGGGGCGTCGGCCGGTGCCGAGGACCAGCCCGGTCACGTCCCTGCTCCAGCAGCACAGCGTTGAGGACCAGGCCGGTCACGCCCCTGCTCCGGCAGCACGGCGTTGAGGTCGGGAACCGGCGCGTTGCCGAACAGCGGCGCGCCGACCAGACCGAGCGTGCGGCGGGCGGCCGTCACGGTCTCGTCCGCAGCGGTCACCTGGCCGACGGACGGGGCGATCACGTCGGCACGGCCGCCCTTGGTCGCGTCGACACCGGTCTCGCCCGCCGCGATCACTCGCCACCTGACCACCTGGCACCTGGCCACCTCGCGCCACCGGCCTTCCTCGAACTCGGGTCGCTCATGGTCGCGCTTCTCTCTCACGATTCCGCCATCGCGGGGCCCCGGCCACACTGCGGAAAGGCCGGGTACGCAGCTGACAGACCGCCCTCAATTGACAGGAAACCTGTCGATCCGCAGTCTTATTGTCAACAGGTTTCCTGTCAATGGCCTAGCCTGGATCTCCCCGAAGCCGACTCAGGAGCAGGTGATGACCGCAACGGCGGAACAGCAGGCGGGATCGGCCGCGGACAAGGCGCCGCCGTCACTGCTCTACATGGTCAAACAAGTGGAGCTCGTCGTCCGCGCACGCCTCGACGAGCTGGTGCGACCGGCCGGCATCACGGTGACGCAGTACACCGCCCTCACCGTGCTGGAGCGGCACGACGGGCTGTCGGCCGCCCAACTGGCCCGCGACTCGTTTGTCACCGCCCAGTCCGTGGCCGACCTGGTGCGCGCCCTGGAGGAGCGCGGGCTCATCCGGCGCGAGCGCAACCCGGCCAACCGCCGCGAGCTGCACATCCTTCTCACCGACGCAGGCCGCGAACTCCTGGCCCGCCTAGCCGAGCCCGTACGCGAGCTCGAGGAGCTCATGATCGCAGACCTGTCCACGCGCCAGGTCGGCCAGCTCCGCCACGCCCTCTCCAAGGCGTGGCGGGCTCTTCTGTAAAGCTCCTTGACAACGGTCACCCGACAGCGACGACGTCAACCGCAGGTCGGAACGGTCACCCGACAGCGACGGCGTCAACCGTAGGTGGGAACGGTCACCCGACGGCGACGGCCTCAACCGCAGGTCGTACCTGAAAGCCAAACCTCAGGTTGACGCGGTGGACCGCGTGCCTCCTCAACAATGGCCGGGTGACGTTGGGCATGTCGTTCCCGGAGATCATCGTGGTGCTGGGCGCCGCGCTGCTGGTGGTCGCCCGCCGGCTTCCTTCCCCTGCCCCCCGGCCGCTCGCGACGGGCGCGGCGGCGGTCGTGCTGCTGTCCGCGACGGCGCTGGTCGTGTCCGGGCTGCGCTGGCAGTTCGCGCCGGTCCTCGCAGGTGCCGCCATCCTCCTGTCGTTCAGCTTCCCCGTGCTGCTGGGCCGGCCCGCGCGGCGGGCTCCGTGGTGGCTGGCGTTCCCGGGGTGGACGGCGTGCGCCGGCCTCATAGGTGTGGGCTTGTTGGCGGCGTGGGCGTTTCCGGTGCCCGATTTCCCCGAGCCGTCGGGCCGCTTCCCGGTCGGCACCCTCGTGCTGGAGTGGACCGAACCGGCGCGTCCGGAGCCCGCCACCCCCGCCCCGGATGACCGGCGCACGGTGGTCGTCCAGCTCTGGTACCCGGCGCGGGGGAGTTCCACGGGCACCGCGCGTTCTCAGTATCTCGGACGTACGGCGCGAGAGGCGCGCGTCGTCTCCCGCGCCGCGGCTGACTACCTCGGGGTGCCCGGTTTCCTGCTCGACGGCGCCTCGACCGCCCGCACCCGCTCGGTGCCGGATGCCGCCGTGGCACGGGAGGGAGGACGGTTCCCCGTGGTGCTGTTCTCGCCGGGGCTCGGGGGAGTGCGCACCCAGAACACCGCCTGGGCCGAAGAGCTGGCCAGCCTCGGCTACGTCGTGGCGGCCCTCGACCACCCGTACGACTCCGCCGCCGTCGTCCTCGCCGACGGCCGGACGATCCGCACCCGGGTCGCCGCGACCGGCGACGCGCGCGAGGACGAGCGGCGGGCAGCTGGCTGGACGGCGGTGCGCGCCGACGACCTCGGCTTCGTCCTGACCCAGCTGGGCCGCCTCGACCGAGGTGAGCTCGCGGGCCCGCTGACCGGCCGCCTCGACACCGCTCGGGCCGCGGTGACCGGCCACTCGATCGGCGGAGCCGCCGCGTTGCTGGCGGCCCGTCAGGACACCCGGTTCGCGGCGGTCATCAACCTGGACGGCGCTCCCCACGACCCCGAGCCGCGGCCCTTCCACCAACCGGTGCTCGCGCTCACCCACCCGGTGGACCCGGCCGACAACCCCACCTACATTCCCCGCCTCACACAGGTGCTCGACCTCAGCACCGCCACGAGTTACCGGCTCACCGTCCCGGGGACGTCACATCTGACGTTCACGGACGCGCCGCTCTACCTTCCGCCCGTGCCCGCGCTGGCCGGGTCGCTGGGCCGTACCGACGGACTGCGCCTCACGGCCGCCACCAGTGCCGCGTTCCTCGACGCGACCTTACGCGGCAAGCCAGGCGACCTCGCTGCGCGGCTGTCACCGTACGGCGACCTCACCGTCCACAACGCGGACAGCGGGGTACGATCCGGCGGGTGAAGGGGCAGCGCTGGACCGACTACCTCTACGAGCGACACCCGCCGGCCCGGCTGCACGCGTGGGCGCGCGAACTGGCCTACTTCCGCTTCTGCCGTGCGTACGGCGGGCACGCCAACGACGGCGACCAGTTGCTGGCCGCTCTGCGCGTCGAGACGCAGGACGACCTCATGCGGACGCTGTCCACGCTCGGCGTGCCCGTGACGTGGCTCGACCCCGGCGATCCAAGGCCGGTCCCCGGCGTCGCTTACACTGCGGCCGAGTTCGCCCACTTCCCGGTCGCCATGCCGCGCTTCCCGGGGATCGGTCAGCCGGGGCACGTGGAGCTCGCCGGGCACCGCGCCCACGTCTGGTCGCACGGGGATCGGCTGGACATCAGCGTGGCCGACACCCTCGATCCCTACAGCGTCAGCGATGCCGCGGTCGCTTCGGCCAAGGCGATCGAGGCGCTGCTGACTCCGATCGCAGGCCAGGTCGTGGACCCTCCGCAGGATGACAGGAACTGCGTGTGCCCCCGGTACTACCCGGACCTCTGGCCCGATCGGCGAGGGTGACGCAACGGCAAGATGCGCCCACGCTGCCGGGCTGGTCAACTGCCGCTCCGGGTCGCGCTGCGGGGCTGGTCGGCTGTCGGTCTGGGGCTGTGCTGCCGGGCTGGTCGGCTGCCGATACGGGTTGTGCTGCCGGGCTGGTTGGCTGTCGATTCGGGGCCGTGGTTTGGGACCGGTCGGTTGGCGATTTGGGTTGCGCCGGTGGATCGGTCGGTTGGTGGTTGGGGTGGCGTTGCCGGGTCCGGCCAATTGGTGGTGCCGGTCGTGTTGTGGGGGCCCGGTGGATCGGTCGGTCGGTTGCTGGTGGGGCGTGGTGCTGTGGGGTCCGGTCGGGTGGTGGTGCGGGTCCTGCCGTTGGGGTCGGTCGAGTGGCGGTTGTGGGGGTGCGGTTGGGGTCGGTCGAGTGGCGGTTGTGGGGGTGCGGTTGGGGTCGGTCGAGTGGCGGTTGTGGGGGTGCGGTTGGGGTCGGTCGAGTGGCGGTTGTGGGGGTGCGGTTGGGGTCGGTCGAGTGGCGGTTGTGGGGGTGCGGTTGAGGTCGGTCGAGTGGCGGTTGGGGCGTGCCATTGACGCGGTTAGCTGGCGATGCGGGTTGTGCTGGTCCGTTCGTGGAACGTGCGGCGGTAGGCGGTGGGGGATACTCCGACGATCCGAGCGAAGTGTGCTCGTAGGCTGGCCGGGCCGCCGAAGCCGCAGCTGTCGGCGATCCAGCCGATCGGCCGGTCGCTGGTCTCCAGGAACTGCTGGGCCCGGCGTACCCGCTGCTGCAGCAGCCAGCGCAGCGGCGACATCCCGAGTGCCTCGGCGAACCGGCGTTCGACGGTGCGCACGCTGACATTGGCCTGGGCGGCCAGGTCGGCGATGGACAGCGGGAGGTGCAGATGTTCGGTGGCCCAGTCCAGGAGGGCGGCCAGCCAGTCGTCGCGGACCACGGGGGAGGCGGGGCGGTGGTACTGGGCCTGCCCGCCGTCCCGGTGCGGCGGGGTGACCAGGCGGCGGGCCAGCTCGGCGGCCACCGCGGCGCCGTGGTCGACCCGTACGACGTGCAGGCAGGCGTCGATGCCGGCCACCGTCCCCGCGGAGGTGATCACGTTGGCGTCCTCCACGTAGAGCACGGACGGGTCGACCCGGACGGCGGGATAGCGGCGGCTCAGCTCCTCCGCGTGCAGCCAGTGCGTGGTGGCCCGGCGCCCGTCGAGCACCCCGGCGGCGGCCAGGACGAAGGCGCCGGAACAGATGGACAGGATCCGGATCCCGCGCCGGTACGCCTCCCGGACGACGTCCACCAACTCCGCGGGCGGGTCGTCGTGCACGTTCGTGCAGGCCGGGATGACGAGGGTGTCCGTCGAGTCCAGATCCCACCCGCCGCTCACCGGGGCGAGGGTGAATCCCGGGCTCAGCCGCACCGGCGCGTCCCCGATCGGGACGGCCGAGAACCGATACCACGGGTCGGCCAGGTGCGGCCGGTCGACGCCGAAGACCTGACATGGGACGGCTGCTTCGAAGATCGGCATGTCGTCGGTGACGGCCATGACGACGTGATGGGCGCGCATGTCGCGAATCTAGCGCAGGTTGACGTACGCGACGGTGGTCCCCGGCGGCACCGTTCAGCAAGATCGGAAGGAGTCGTTGAACAGCTGAAGGAGACCTGATGACGGAGCTCGACGACCGGTTCGGTCGCGGTAGTGCGAAGCCGGTGGTGGCGGTGTTCGGTGCCTATGGGCACACCGCCCGGTTCGTGACGGCGGAGTTGCTGGAGCGCGGTTGGACGCCGGTCCTGTCTGGGCGGGATGCGGTGAAGCTGGAAGCTGCCGCCGCCGCCCACCCCGGCGTGGAGTGGCGGATCGCCTCGGTCGACGATCCGGCCTCGCTCGACCGTGCGATCGCCGGGACGGCAGCGGTGATCAACTGTGCCGGGCCGTTCGGCGACACCGCGCCGCCGCTGATCGAGGCCGCGCTGCGTGCCGGGATCCACTACCTGGACGTCACCGGCGAGACCTTGGTCGCGATGAGCACCTTCGACACCTACCGGGATGACCCGCGGGTGAAGGAGGCGGGCATCGTGGTGGCGCCGGTGATGGCGTTCTATGGCGCGCTGGGCGATCTGCTCGCGACCGTCGCGATGGGGGACTGGCCGGCGGCCGACGAGATCTCCATCGCGGTGGCCCTGGACAGCTGGCACCCGACCCGGGGCACCGTGCTGGCCGGGCAACGCAGGGCCGGGCGGCGGGTGGTCTTCTCGGATCACCACCTGCGGGTTGTCGCGGGCGACGAGCCGCCGCCGAAGGGGACGTGGACGTTCGGCGAACCGTTCGGGACCCAGGATGTCGTGGGGCAGTTCTCCAACGCCGACGTGGTCACCGTCTCCCGCCACCTGGACACCCCGCGGATCGACGCCTTCCTGAACGTCGCCCCGCTGAAGGATCTCGGCGACCCGGAGACCAAGGGACCGCAGGCGGCCGACGCCGAAGGGCGATCGGCCCAGGTCTTCCTGGTCGAGGTCGTCGTCCGCCGGGGGGACGAGCGGCGGCGGGTGGCGGCTCGGGGCCGTGACATCTACGCCATCACCGCGCCGATCGTGGTGGAGGCCGCCGAACGGATCCTGACCGGCCGCGGCCGGGCCACCGGGGTCGTCACCGCCGGGGAGATCTTCGACGCCGAGGACTTCCTGCGGTCTCTCCCGCTGGAGGAACTGTCGCTGGGCGACGAGTGATACTGCCACGTCCCTATTGAGTACGTCGCGGCAATCGACGTACGACGATGCTGGCGAATCTTCCAGTGGCGGGAGTCTTGGGGAGGCGTGAGATTGCCGCCTACGACCAGCAGCGTGCGGCGGTCCTGACTCGCCGCACGCGGGCGAACGGCACACGCCGGACCGGCACCCGGTCGCCAGGCTCGTGGGTCGGCCCCGCGCTGGGATCGTTCATAGCCGCGAGCGGGGGATCCGGGTTCCGTGCTCGGATCGCTCATGAGCGTGAGCGGGGTCCGGGGTGGCGTGCTGGCTCTGTGCTGGGATCGCTCATGGCCGTGAGCGGGGGTCCGGGTTCGTGTGGCGGTTGCGTGCTCGGCGGTCGCGCCGCGGCTCAGTACAGCCAGCGGTACGAGCGGACCGCGTCCGCCGCGTCGCGGTCGGCGGCCCAGGCGGCGTCGGAGACGCGTACCGCGCGGAAGGCGTCGGCCAGCTCCTCGCCCAGCGCCGACCGGATGCGGTCGTTGGTCAGCAGCGTGCCGAGCTGCTCCTCGACGGTGGTGGGCAATCGACGGATGCCGCGTTCGGCCCGCCGCTCGTCGGCCCAGGTGCCGGGGTCCTCCTGCACCGGGTCAGGGGGAGTGAGGCCGTCCTCGATGCCGGCGAGGCCCGCGGCGATCACGGCGGCGAGTGCGAGGTAGGGGTTGGCCGAGGCGTCCGACGGCTTGAGCTCGACGTTGGCGTGCCCGGCGCCGATCAGGGGAGTGGCCGGTACGAGCCGCAGCGCCGCCTCCCGGTTCTCCACGCCCCAGAACGTGTACGCGCCGGACCAGTAACCGGGCCGCAGCCGTTGCAGCGAGGACAGGCTGGGCGCGGTGACGGCCACGACGGCGGGCAGGTCGCGCAGCAGGCCGGCCAGGTAGGCGCCGCCGTCGGCGGTCATGCCCGCGGGTCCGTCACCGCCGGACAGCAGGTTCGTCCCGGCGCGGTACAGCGAGGTGTGCAGATGCCAGCCGTTGCCCACCTGCCCGAGGGTGACCAACGGGGCGAAGCTCGCCCGCAGGCCGTGCGCCCGGGCGGCCGCGTGAACGGTCTGCCGGGCCAGCAGCTGCCGGTCGGCGGCGGTGACCGGGTCGGCGGGGGCGATGTTGAACTCGAACTGCCCCGGCGCGTACTCACCGTGGAACTGGCCGACCGGCACGCCGTTGCGGTCGAGGTCGCGCAGCAGCTGCGCGGCTAAGGCGTCGACGGCCAGCATCCTGGCCGGCCCGTAGGAAGGGCCCTCGTAGATGGGGCGTACGTCGTCGCCGTCGTCCCCGTCCGCCCGGCTGAGGTGGAACTCCATCTCGTAGCCGGCCAGGAAGTCCAGCCCGAGAGCCGCGGCCCGGGAGACCTGGCGCTCCAGCACGCCGCGCTGTTCGTACGGCCACGCCGAACCATCGGCGGCGACCTGCCGGCCCGGCACCCACGCGAACCCGGGCTGACCGGCGAGCCGGACCAACCGGTCGGCGACCGGCATCAGCCGGATGTCGCCCGAGGGGGTGCCCAGCGGGGAACGCCCGAAGGTGATGCCGTCGTGGGAGTCGAACACCGCGAACAGCGGCGTGACACCCACCCCCCGCTCGACCGCCGCCCCGAACTGACCGACCGGCACCGTGCGCGACCGAGGGATCCCGTTGTTGTCGGCCCAGACGATCGTGACGCCGACGACGCCCGTTTCGGCCAGATCCAGATCGTCCGTGCCGGTCTGCGGCGCGCCAGCGGTCACCTGGTCGAGCATCGGCATCCCCTCACGATCGGCCCCACTCAACGACCACATCCGCACGTGTCCTGTTTCGGGGGACAACGCCTGGTCAGGGCGTCGAATGTGGTGCCGTTCGACGCGCGGGTCACTTTATGGAAAGCGAACCCTCGGCCGGCGACGCCACGCCCGCGCACCCCTCCAGCCGATCCCGCAGCCTCGCCCATTTGTTTGGCAATGCGCTGAATGTCCTGACGATGGCGGTGTGCTCTGGCAGCATGTCGGCCATCCCGTGATCCGCGCGCTGCGCGCGGCGGTGTTCACGGCCGTCTGCGTGCTGGCCGTGCGTGGCAAGCTCGGCCTCGGTCGCGGCTGATCGCCGGGGGATGGCGTGCCGTCCCGGTCGCGGTTGACCACTGCGCGCCGCAAGCCCCTCCCCGGTCGCGGTTGATCGCTGCGTGCGGCAAGCCCTGCCCCCGCCGCAGCTGATCGCCGTAGACCGGCGCGCCGTCACCGTTGGCGGCGCGCTGATCCATCGTCGATGATGATCGCTGAAGGAGGCATTTTGCGCCCTGACATGACCCAGCAGGACGACGACCTCGTCAGCGAAAGGGACTTCCGGCGCCTGTGGGCGGGTACGACCGTGAGCCAGCTCGGCTCGGCGGTCAGTATGGTCGCCCTGCCCGTGGTCGCCATCACCGTCCTGGACGCCTCGGCTTTCCAGGTCGCCCTGTTGTCGGTGATTCAGGCGGTCACAATTGTCGTCGTCGCATTTCCCGCGGGACGGTATATCGAATTCCGGGCCAAACGCCCGGTCATGATCTGGTCAGATATCGCCAGATGTATTTTGCTGTTCAGCATTCCGATCGCAGCGTTCTCCGGATGGCTGACATTCGCTCACCTCTGTGTCGCCGCTCTGGTCAACGCCGCCGGCCAGATCGCCTCGTCCGGGGCGGCGCAGGCGCATCTGAAGGCTCTCGTCCCGGCCGAGCGGCTCATGAGCGCCAACAGCCGCCTGGAGTCGACCCGCTGGTTGAGCGTGCTGGTCGGCCCGTCCCTGGCCGGGCCGCTCATCGGGGCACTGTCGGCGGTCGGCGCCCTGATCGTGGACGCCGTGTCGTTCGTCGTGAGCGCCTGGTCGATCCGGTCGCTGCGCACGCCCGAGCCCCAGCCGCCCGCGCGCGAGCCGAGCCCCTCCCGGCGGGCGGAGCTGTTCGCCGGGTGGGGCTTCGTGCGCGGGCATCCGGTGCTGCGGCGGATGTTCGCGAGCTGGCTCGTCTTCGCCGGCGCCAGCGCGATGGCGACGCCGCTGAGCTCGCTGTTCTACCTGCGCGACCTGGGGTTCACCCCTTGGCAGTACGGCCTGCTCATGGGGCTCCCTTCGCTCGGCGGCTTCCTCGGCGCGCGGCTCGCGCCGCGGATGGGCAGGCGATTCGGGCTGGTCCGCGGCCTGTGGTGGGTGAGCCTCTGGCGCGGCCCCTGGTACGCGCTCATCCCGCTGGCCTCACCCGGCACCGCCGGCCTGCTCCTTTGCGGGCTCGGCTTCGCGGGCGTGCTGTTCTTCTCCGGCCTGGCGAACTCCACCATGACGACCTACCGCCAGCTCGGCACCCCGGACCACCTGCTGGCCCGGGTGTCGACGCTCTGGATCTTCGCCACGAACGTCACCCAGCCGCTCTTCATCGCCTTCGGCGGCCTGGTCGCCAGCACGCTCGGCACGCGAGCGGGGCTCTTCCTGGTCGCGGCCTTCATGTGCGGGTCCGGCCTGTTCCTGCCCCGGCGTTCGGAAGATCACGCCTGAGCGCCCAGCCGGGCGCGCAGCCCGAGCAGGACGTCGACGATCAGGAACGCGGCCAGCGAGATGCCCATCAGCGGCAGGAAGATCCCGACGGCCACGGCCAGCAGCGCCAGCGGCGCCAGCAGGACCCACGGCACGTTCCGCCAGCCGCCCCGAGGGTACGGCTTGCCGAAGCCCCGGGTGGGCCGGCGGCGCCACCACATGCGGTAGCCGAGCACGATCAGCGTGATCAGGCCGATGGCGAGCGCGGCCAGCAGGATCTGGTTGGCCAGGCCGAACAGCAGCCCCATGTGCCCGTCGATGCCCCACCGGGCGAGCTTGGCGGCCAGCGAGTAGTCGGCGAAGCGCAGCTCGGCGGTCACCTGGCCGGTGGTGGGGTCGACGGCGACCTGGTCCAGGCGGGTGGGCGCGGTCTTGTCGATCTCCTTCACCAGGTAGGGCGCGCCGCTCTTGGCGGGCCAGGTGATCTCCAGCGGGCCGGACAGCCCCTTGGCGGCGGCCGCCTGCGCGACGCGGTCCACCCCGACGCCGGCCCCACCGGCGTGGTGGCCCGCGGTCGCGGTGTGCGCGGCGTGGTCACCGCCCGAGACGTCGATCGACGGGGTCGTCCAGTCGAGCGCCGCGCGCAGCTCGTCGACGTTGGCTCCGGCGTACTTCGACCAGGTCAGGCCGGTGGCGGACAGGAACAGCAGGCCGAGCACCGCCCACAGGCCGACCGAGCCGTGCCAGGACAGCGTGCGGCGCAGGCCGCCGGCGGCGCGGTCGGGGACGAAGAGGTGGCGCCGGTTGCGGCGGCGCCGGGCGAGCCAGAGGACGAGGCCGCCGAGCGCGACCACCCACAGCCAGCTGGCGGCCAGCTCGCTGTAGATCCGCCCGGGTTCGCCCAGGTGGAGCTGGCGGTGGAGGGTCGAGATCCAGGCGCGTACGGGCAGCGCCCCGGAGCTGCCGTAGCTTTCCAGCGTGCCGCGCACCTGGCCGGTGGAGGGGTCGACGAAGACCGCCAGCTGGGTGCTCTCGGGGAGTCCTGGCTGGCTGATGAGCACGCGGGTGGTCTGGCCGGGTTCGGCGCCGGGCCGTACCGCGGTGACGGTGCCCTGGGGGTGGGCCGCGCGGGCCGCCGCGACCTGCGCGTTGAGGGGCAGGGTGGTCTTTCCGGCGGGCGCGGTGAGCTCGTGCTGGTAGACGACCTCCTCGATCTGGTACGAGGCGGCGTACATCAGCCCGGTGCACGCGGCGACGAGCAGGAAGGGGGCGATGAGGACGCCCGCGTAGAAGTGCAGCCGCAGCACCAGCGGGCGCAGCGCGGCCCAGGCGGTCCGCTCGCGGGACGGCGCGGGGACGTGATCGACGGAATTGCCGACGTCGGCGGTCGAGGTCATCAGGCGTTTCTCCACTCACAGCGCGCGCAGGTACGCGCGCTCTCGACAAGGGTTCGAGGTCCGCCGTGCCGTACACAGGGCGTGGCGGAACACGGGCCGGTGGCCCGGAAGGGATCAGATGAGGGAGAGACGCGCCGGCGGGCCCCGCCGGAAGTTCGCCGCCGCGAACAGGTGCTGGAGGAAGGCGGCGTGGTCGTCCCATGCCGCGTGCCGGCCACCGTACGGGCTCAGCTCGACCGGCCCGCCCGCCAGGACCGAAAGGACCCTCCACCAGCGGCCGACGGACGCGACGGCGAGATGGAGCAGCGCGGCCAGAGCGGACTCGCCCCGCGCCAGCCACCAGGCCGAGATGACCGCCGTCGTGGCGTGCACCAGGAACATGCCCACGCCCGAAGCGTGCTCATGAGGCGGCGGCACGTCCGCGCGGCCGGCCCCGAACAGGAGATGCATGCCGTACTGGGCGGCGAAGCAGGCCGCGAGCAGGACCTCCATGCCGCGCTGGCGGCCACCGAGCACGAACGCGCCCGTCCAGGTCAGCGCGAGCGCGCCGAGCAACGTGCCCGCGCGTACCGGATCGCCGCCGGCCAGTCCATGCAGGGCGGCCGAGACCAGCACGCAGACCGCCGCGAACACCGCGGCGCGAATTGCGCGCAAGAAGGGCTGACCGACATGCACCCGGTCATAGTGCCATGTGATCGAGAATTCGTATACACGGAATTCGGATCTTAAAAATGTTGCCTGTCGCTTGAACCCGGCCTCAGAAACCTGCGTATCCCACCTAAAGGCGAGCCATGAGCGCGCCAGGCGGTTTTACGGGAAAGGTTCGCGCCAATGACCCTGTCCGTCGCGGTTACGGGAATGAGCTGTGGTTGCAGTGCCTCGACGATCCGGGCACAGGTCCTGCCACTGCGGGGCGTCGAGCGGGTGGAGGTGGACGTGCTGGGGGGCCGCGTCACCGTGAGCGGAGGCCCGCTGCTGGAGGAGTCGCAGGTGCGCGCGGCGATCGTCGAGGCGGGATACAAGGTGGCCTCCTGATCGTCCGCGGTGACAGGCGCCTGATCTGAAGACGGTGGCACCGGTGTGCGAAGATCTGTCCGCGATGGGTCCGTTGTCGGTGGTGCGGTGGGTGCGCGCGGCGAGCTTCGCCGCCACGTGCGCCGCCCTGGCCATGCTCGGGCACCTGGCGGGTGGGGGCTACTTCGACGCGGTGTCGACGCTGGGCGGTTTTCTGCTCCTGCTGCCGGCCGCGCTGGCCCTGACCGGGCGTGAGCGCAGCCTGGGCGCCATCCTGCCCGCCACGGCCCTGTCGCAGGTCGTCCTGCACGTCCTGCTGAGTCAGGGCGCCGCCCACCATGCGATGGCCTCCCTCGGGGCCGCCCCGGGCGTGGCGCAGCTCCATCACGGAGGCTCGCCGAGCTTCGGGATGCTGGTCATGCACGCGCTGGGCGTGCTGGTGACCTCCGCCTGGCTGCGGTGGGTCGAGTCGGGCCTGTGCGCCCTGGTCCGGCAGGTGGCCGGACGGGTGCTGCGCCCGCTGCTGGTCCTGGTTTTCACGGTGGCCGGGTGCACGGCCACCGGTCCGGGGACGATCGCGTACGCGGGTGAGGACGAAACCCCGCCTGTTCGCGCCTTCCTCCGATATGCCCTCGCAGGGCGGGCACCTCCTGGAGCGCACGCAGGGACCTGCTGACCCGGCGCCGGCCGTCCGAGCCGGTTCCCCGGGCCGTTTCCCATGACCTTTTCCCCACACCGGGCTGTGCCGTAGCGCCGCCCGGGCGCCGCGCGTTGCCGCGATGCGCCGGTCACCGCCGTGACCGGCGCCGGTCTCGCGCGCCTCCAGACTCGACCTCGAAGAGAGCATCATCGATGAACCCTTGTCATGCGCGCCGTCACCTGGCTGCCGCACTCTGTGTGCTGACGGCCCTGAGCGCGGCCGGTTGCGGTGACCCCGGCGGCTCCGAGCGCGGATCCGCCGCCGTCGCCACTGCCGCCGCCACCGCGTCCGGCTACCCCCTGACCTTCGACAACTGCGGCACGAAAGTCACCTTCCAGCGTCCGCCGCAACGCGTGCTGATCCTCAACGGCACCAGCGTGGCCGAGGTGGAGAGCTTCATCATGCTCGGCCTGGACAAGAGCGTCCTGGCCAACGCCCAGAGCTACGGCGTCTCCGACGACCCCACGATGATCGGCAGGATCAAGGCGCTGCCGACCGGCGGCCTGACGATGAACAAGAACTTCGACGTCCCCGCCGAGCAGGTGCTCAAGCTCAAGCCGGACCTGGTGGTGTCCACCTGGTCCGGCGGGTTCGACGCCAAGAAGGGCTTCGCCACCCGCGAGCAGCTCGCCGCCGCCGGAATCACCTCGCTGGTCAACCCGGTCAACTGCGCGATGGGCAAGCCGGAGGCCACGGAGGAGGAGAAACGCGCCTACCGCAACCAGTCGATCAACTCCTCGCTGGAGTTCATCGCGCTGCTGGGGCGCGTCTTCGACGTCCAGGACCGCGCCGTCGACCTGATCGGCAAGCTGCGCGCCCGCATCGAGACCGTACGGGCGCGGGTCGCGGGCCGGCCCGCCAAGAAGGTCCTCATCGCCTATCCCGGCATGGCCATGATGAACGCCAACGGGCTGCCCGCCGTGATGACCGGCGGCATCTACGACGACGTGATCAAGGCCGCCGGTGGCGTCAACGCCTTCGCCGGGCAGAGCTCGGACACGACCCGCACCCTCAACACCGAGCAGCTCGCCACCGCCCAGGTGGACGTGCTCGTGGTCGGGCAGTTCACGCCGGACGAGCGGCCCGAGGTGGAGGCGGCCAAGCTGTTCGCCGCCTACCCGCACTGGGCCGCGTCGAAGTCCAGGACGTACGCGGTGGTCTCGGACGGGGTGTATCTCGGCCCGCTCAACGCCGTGGCCGTGGAGAAGCTCTCCAAGGTGGTCCACCCCGGTGACTGACATCCTCACACCCGCACCGGTCACCAGGGCCGCGCCGTCGCGCCGCCCGCACCTGGTCTCCGGGCCCGCCACCGGGCTGCTGCTGGCCGCCCTGGCCGGCGCGCTGGTCGCCGCCCTGGTGGTGGGCATCTCCGTCGGCTCGGTCAACCTTCCGCTCGGCCAGGTCTGGGGTGTGGTCTGGGCCCACCTGACCGGGCGGGGTGCGCAGGCGGATCCGCTGCTCAGCCAGGTCGTCTGGGACCTGCGCACCCCTCGGGCGCTGCTGGCCGCGCTCGCCGGGGCCGGCCTGTCGGTGGCCGGGGTCGCGCTGCAGTCCCTGGTGCGTAACCCGCTCGCCGATCCGTACGTGCTGGGCGTGTCCTCGGCCGCCTCGCTCGGGGCCGTGCTGGTCCCCGCGCTGGGCAGCGCCGTCCTCGCCGGCACGCTCGGCGTCACCGGGGCCGCCTTCGTCGCCGCCCTGCTGTCGGCGCTGCTGGTGTACGTGCTGGCGCAGCGCGCGGGCCGGCTGCTGGACTCCTGGCTGGTGCTGACCGGCGTCGCCGTCGGCTACCTGTGCGCGGCGGCCACCACGTTCGTGCAGCTGCAGCTCAACCCGACCGAGCTGCAGGGCATGATGTTCTGGCTGATGGGCAGCGTCGCCGGCGCGTCCTGGGCCGACCTGGGCGGGCCGACTCTGATCGTCGTCTGCTGCCTGGCCTGGCTGTCCCTGCAGGCCCGCGCGCTGAACGCGCTGCTGGCCGGGGAGGAGGCCGCCATCGCTGTCGGCGTGCCGGTGGCGGTGCTGCGGATCGGGCTGCTCGTGGCCGGCTCGCTGCTCACGGCCACCGTGGTCAGCGTCGTCGGCGGCATCGGCTTCATCGGGCTGATGATCCCGCACATGGCCAGGTTCGTCGTCGGGGCCGACCACCGCCGCGTGCTGCCCGTGTCGCTGCTGGCCGGGGCGCTGTTCCTGGTGCTGGTGGACCTGGCGGCCCGGATCGCCGACCGGCCCAACGAGCTGCCGGTGGGCATCTTCACCACCGGGCTCGGCGTGCCGTTCTTCCTGTGGCTGCTGCGCCGCCGATCGAGTGGAGGCACCGATGCGGCTTGACCTGGCCGGCGTCAGCGCCCGCATCGACGCCCGTCCCATCGTCGAGGACGTGAGCCTGACGGCCGGGCCGGGCGAGTTCGTCGCGCTCATCGGCCCGAACGGCAGCGGCAAGTCCACCCTGCTGCGCACCGTCTACCGGTCGCTGCGCCCGTCCGGCGGCGTGGTCCGGCTCGACGGGCAGGACCTGTGGGGGATGCGGCCCCGGCAGGCCGCCCGCCACCGCGCCGTGCTGCCCCAGCACAGCCAGGTCGCCGACGGGCTGTCCGCCGCCGACGTCGTCGCCACCGGCCGCCACAGTCACCAGCGGCTGCTCGACCGGGAGAACGCCGCCGACCGCGCGGCGGTCGCCACCGCGCTGGAACGGGTCGGCATGGCCTGGGCGGCCGAGCGGTTGATGACGACCCTGTCGGGCGGCGAGCGGCAACGCGTGCTGCTCGCCCGGGCGCTGGCCCAGCAGGCGCCGCTGCTGGTGCTCGACGAACCCACCAACCACCTGGACGTCGGCTCCCAGCTCCTGCTGCTGGACCTGATCCGCTCCCTCGGCCTGACCCTGCTGGCCGCCCTGCACGACCTCGACCAGGCCGCCGCGTACGCCGATCAGGTCGTCGTCCTGCGCGGCGGCCGGGTCGCCGGGCACGGCCCGCCCCTGGAGGTGCTGACACCGGCGTTCATCGAGGAGGTCTTCGGCGTGCGCGCGCACATCAGCCCGCACCCCATCACCGGCCGCCCGCACATCGCCGTGGCGTCACCCGCACGGTGAAAGCGCGCCGGCCGGTCCCGGGGACCGGCCGGCGCCCAGGTCAGTGGCCCGCGTGCTGATGAGGCTTGGCGGCGACCCACTCCCTGGCCGCCTCGGCGCGATCGCGCAGCGTGGCGAGCAGCTCGGCCAGGTTCTCGTGGTCCATGTACGACGTCCTGCCGATGTCGTCGATGTGAGTGCCCACCTGGCCGGACAGGCCGGTCACCTCGCTGAGTGAGGCGATGATGTCGCGTGTCTCCGCAGCGTTCAGATCGCACATGGCCTCACCGTACGCAGCGCGGGGCCGGTCGCACATAGGCGAGCGGGCGAGGATTCCCGAGCCGGCAGGCAAGGAAGAGGCACTTTCCCACGCGATGCTTTATCGATAAAGTAGCCGCCGCCGCTTACCGAGAAAAGGTGTGAACCATGAGTGACGCTGTCGTGTCCGCCGTGCTCAACGTCGACGTCAAGGGCCCCGTGATCAGCAGGCATGTGTACGGCCACTTCGCCGAACACCTGGGCCGGTGCATCTACGGCGGCTTCTACGTGGGCGAGGACAGCGACATCCCGAACGCCGGCGGGATCCGGCTGGACGTCGTCGAAGCGCTGCGTGCCTTGAACATCCCGAACCTGCGCTGGCCGGGCGGCTGCTTCGCCGACGAGTACCACTGGATGGACGGCATCGGCCCGAAGGAGCAGCGCCCGTCGATGGTGAACACCCATTGGGGCAACGTCGAGGAGAACAACCACTTCGGCACCCACGAGTTCATGGCCCTGTGCGAGCTGCTCGGCGCCGATCCGTACATCAGCGGCAACGTGGGCTCGGGCACGGTGAAGGAGATGAGCGACTGGGTCGAGTACCTCACCCGCGAGGGCGACTCGCCGATGGTCCGCCTGCGCAAGGCCAACGGGCGCCAGGAGCCGTGGCGGGTGCCGTTCTGGGGGCTGGGCAACGAGGCGTGGGGGTGCGGCGGGAACATGACCGCCCAGCAGTACGCCGCCGAGGCCCGCCGGTACGGCACCTACTGCCGCGACCACGGCGACAACCGGCTGTACCGCATCGCCGCCGGCGCCAACAGCGACGACTACTCCTGGACCGAGGCGCTCATGAAGCAGCTCGGCGACCTGGGCTGCGCCTACCGGCCCCAGCCGTTCTACCAGGCGCTCTCGCTGCACTACTACACGATTCCGGGCACGTGGCAGGACAAGGGCGCCGCCACGGTGTTCGACACCGACGAGTACTACCGGACCCTGGTCAAGGCCGCCCACACCGACGAGCTGCTCACCGGCCACTCCAACGTGATGGACTGCTACGACCCCGGCAAGAGCGTCGGCCTGGTCATGGACGAGTGGGGCACGTGGTGGAACGTCGAGCCGGGCACCAACCCCGGCTTCCTCTACCAGCAGAACACCCTCCGGGACGCGCTGGTGGCGAGCCTGCACTTCGACATCTTCCACCGCCACGCCGACCGGCTGGTGATGGCCAACATCGCCCAGACCGTGAACGTGCTCCAGGCGATGATCCTGACCGACCCCGACTCGGGGGCGCTCGTGCTCACCCCGACGTACCACGTGTTCGAGATGAACAAGGGGCACCAGGACGCCACGGCACTGCGGGTCGATCTCCTGTCGGACGTGCCCGCCCGCGAGGTCGGGCCGGACACGCTGAAGACCGTCTCGCTGTCGGCGAGCCGCAAGGACGGCAAGGTGCTCGTCTCGCTGTCCAACCTGGACGCGGACGGCGCAGCCGACGTCGAGCTGGACCTGCGCGGGGGCATCGTCGGCGAGGTCGTCTCGCGGATCCTCACCGCCGGGGCGCCGCAGACCCACAACACGCCCGACGCGCCCGCCGCCGTCGCCCCGCGCTCCCACGAGCAGGTCACGGTCACCGGCACGCGGGTGCGGGTCCACCTGCCCGCCCACTCCTTCGTCACCGTGCAGGTCGACGTCGCCTGACCGGCGCCGCCACCCGCTGAGGGCGGTGCCCCCGCTTGAGGCGGCGCCCGTGATGAGGCGCAGTAAGCTCGAACCAGCGGCGGCCACAGTCGGAAGCGGCCGGATCGGATCCGGCCGAGGGCAGGACCTGAGGAGCGGCATGGTCACCATGGGCGACGTCGCCAAGCTGTCCGGGGTGTCGAAGATGACGGTCTCCAACGTCATCAACGACCGCGCCGGAGTCAGCGACGAGGTCCGCCGCCGCGTGCTCGAAGCCATCCGCCAGTCGGGCTACCGCGTCAACGTCTCCGCCCGGACCCTCAGGTCCGGGCGGACCGGCGTCATCGGGCTGGCCGTTCCCGAGATCGACCGGCCCTACTTCGGACAGCTCGCCGCCCACGTGATCGACGAGGCGCAGGGGCGGGGTTTCCACGTCGCGATCGAGCAGACCGGCGCGGCCGCGGCCGGGGAGATCGACGCGATCTCTCATTCGTACACCCTGCAGTTCGACGGGCTGATCCTCAGCGCGGTCGGGATCGACCCCCAGGACTCGCGGCTGACCGGCGGCGACCACCCGATCGTGATGCTCGGCGAGCAGGACTTCGCCGCGCGGTTCGACCACGTCGCGATGCCCAACGAGGAAGGCGCGAAAGCGGCGACCACGCATCTGATCGACCGCGGCTGCCGCCGGATCGCGATGGTCACCGGCGACTCCCTCCACGGCGTGAACGTGGTGACGCGCCGCCACCAGGGCTACCTCGCCGGGCTCGCCGAACGGGGGCTCGTCCCGGATCCGGCGCTGCTGTTCGCCGTCGGCGGGATGACGCTCGAATCGGGCCGCGAGGCGGCCCACCGGCTCGTCGACTCCGGTCACGAGGTCGACGGCGTGGTCGCGGTGAGCGACACCGTCGCCCAGGGGGTCTTCCGGGGCCTGGCCGATCGTGGCGTCCGGGTGCCCGACGACATCCGCCTCGTCGGGTACGACGACATCCCCGAAGCGGCGTACATGGTGCCCTCGCTGTCCACCGTGGCCCCCGACCACCGGTGGATGGCCGCGAAGGCGGTCGAGCTGGTGACCGCCCGCATCCAGGACCCGGCACGCCCGGCCGGCGAGCACACCGCGCCCTTCGAGCTGATGGTCCGCGAGTCCACCCGCTGACGGCCCCCGCCGGTGGTTTTGGCGCAGGCTGCCGAGTTCGGTGACGTCCCCCGGGGGAGAGCGGCGCCACGCGCAGCGGGTCACGCGCTCGGTGTCGCGGGCGCGCGGGACCGGCCCGTTCACCGCCGCTGCCCGCCGGTTGACCTCAATTCCGGTTGAGGTTGCACGCTATAGGGGTCATGTCCGGAAATAAGTAGGAGTGAGCGGCATATGCGAGTGGTTCGGGTGATCGGGTTCGGCGGGCCTGAGATGCTGGTGCCCGGGGAGGCGCCGGATCCGGTGGCCGGGCCGGGGCAGGTCGTGGTCGAGGTGGCGGTCGCGGGCGTGACGTTCGTCGAGACGCAGATCCGGCGCGGCACCGACAAGTGGCATGCCCGGCCGGAGTTGCCGTACGTGCCGGGCGGGCTGGTGGCCGGCCGGGTGAGCTCGGCCGGAGAAGGGGTGGATCCGGCGTGGGTGGGCCGGCGCGTCATCGCCGGGACGGGGGAGACCGGCGGTTTCGCCGAGCGGGCCGTGGCCGCGGCCGAGGACCTGTTCGCGGTGCCGGACGACCTGGGGTTGCCGGAGGCCGTCGCCCTGCACAGCGACGGCAGCACCGCGCAGGGACTGATCGAGGGGGCCAAGGTCCGGCCCGGCGAGTGGGTGCTGGTCGAGGCGGCGGCCGGCGGCGTCGGCAGCCTGCTGGTGCAGCTGGCCCGTACGGCGGGCGCGCGCGTCGTGGGGGCCGCCCGCGGATCGCGGAAGCTCGACCTGATCCGGGAGCTGGGCGCCGAAGCCGCGGTCGACTACTCCGAACCCGGGTGGACCGAGCGGGTGCTGGAGGCGACCGGCGGGGCGGGGGCCGACGTGGTCTTCGACGGCGTCGGCGGGGAGATCGGGCGGGCCGCGTTCGGGGTGACGGCCCGGGGCGGCCGCTTCTCGGTGCACGGCGCCTCCAGCGGCGAGGTCACCGCCGTCGATCCCGCGCAGACGGGCCGGGAGGACGTGGACGTGATCGGCATCGAGCAGCTCTTCGGCTTCGGGCCGCACGTGGCGCGGTGGGCGGAGGAGATGATGGCGCAGGCGGCCGCGGGGCTCGTCCGGCCGGTCATCGGGCAGACCTTCCCCTTGGAGCGCGCCGCCGACGCCCACGCCGCGATCGAACACCGCACCGCCCTGGGCAAGACCCTGCTGCTGATCTGACGGCAACGGCTATGGGCGTCCCGCGTGGAGGTGCGCGGCGACGGCTACGGGTGGTCGGCGTGGAGGTGCGCGGCGACGGCTACGGGCGTCCGGCGCGGAGGCGCGCGATGACGGTTACGGGTGGTCGGCGTGGTGGTGCGCGATGACGGTTACGGGCGGCTGGCGCGGAGGTGGGCGATGCCCATGTCCAGGGCGGCCTCCGGCGACGAAGCCGCCAACATCCACGGGGCCACCCTCTCGGTGGACGGCGGGCGCGCCGCGGTCTGAGACGATCCTCCAACCCGAGCCCGTACGGCGGTCAGCGCGGGACGTCGCCGGTGGGCGCGAAGGTCTGCCGGTAGTGTTCGGCCGCCTGGGCCATGTCGGTGCTGATGAGCTCGAAGAACCGGCTGGCGGTCGCGAGCCGGACGCCCGCCGGGGTGTCGGCGCCCAGGATGTCGACCCCCTCACGGACCGTCTCGGTCCACAACATCATCGACCGGGTGCCCACCAGCCACGCCCGGTACCAGACCTCGGCGTCGATGACGTAGCGCTCGCGCCGGTTGTCCCGCTCGCGCCTGACGAGCCCCACCTGTTCGAGCCACCCGACGCCCTTGGAGATCGACGCGG
This sequence comes from Nonomuraea jabiensis, assembly GCF_014204795.1. GTDB lineage: Bacteria > Actinomycetota > Actinomycetes > Streptosporangiales > Streptosporangiaceae > Nonomuraea > Nonomuraea jabiensis. The sequence goes on from NZ_JACHMB010000001.1 coordinate 7,622,961, forward strand.
GGCTGACCCGCAGCCGCTCGGTCAGCTCGGCGACGGTCAGGTTGCCGGTGTCGCTGGTGAACAGGCAGGCCATCACCCTGGCCGCCATCGTCGGCACACCCCCGAACGTCGTCGTGAGCCGCTCCTCGAACTCGCGCACCGCCTGGGGATCGCGCCTGCCGGCGTCCCCCGCGGCCGTGCTCGCCGGCGCGGCGGGCCGGCGGCGGGCGCGCCATCCGGTCGCCTGCTGCGCCCGGCCCGCGTGGTAGCGGTGCGGGCCGCCGTTGCGCGCGATCTCGCGGCCGATGGTCGACCTCGGCCGCCCCAGGCGACGGGCGATCTCCGCGTAGGAGAGCCCTTCCGCCAGCCCCTCCGAGATCTTGCGGCGGTCGTCGTACGTCAGGTGGCCTCCCGGCATGCGCCCTCCCGGTACGTCATCGTCACGCGCAAGTATCGCCTCCGGCACACCTGATTGCGACACCGCATCGGGGGTTGTTGCATTTGCCGACACTGTCGTTGCGCCAGTTACTCCGCCCTGACCTGGGGCAACGGCGCTCGTAACTTGCCGAATCCGCGAACGCATTCGTAGCTTTCCCCGTGCGTGAACGATCGCCGTTCACGCGGAGGGAAACCGACATGACCCAGCCCGGCATGGTTGCCAAAGTATGCCTCGTGACCGGCGCCTCGTCCGGCATCGGCCACGCCACCGCACTCGAGCTCCTGCACGCCGGCCACTTCGTGTACGGCGCGGCGCGGCGGGTGGACAGGATGGCGGCGCTGCGCGACGCCGGAGGCCGCACGCTGCCGATGGACGTGACCAAGGAGGACGACCTCAAGCGCGCCGTCGACACCGTCCTGGACGCACACGGGCGGATCGACGTCCTGGTCAACAACGCCGGCGCCGTCGTCCACGGCGCCGTCGAGGACACGCCGCTGGCGCTGGCGCGAGACCTGTTCGAGGTCAACGTGTTCGCCGCGGCCCGGCTGGCGCAGCTGGTCCTGCCGGGGATGCGGCAGCGGGGCTCGGGCACGATCGTCAACGTCTCCTCGATCGGCGGCGAGCTCGCCTTCCCGCTCGGCGCCTGGTACTACGCCTCCAAGCACGCCCTGGAAGCCCTGTCCGACTCGCTGCGCATGGAGACCGCGCAGTTCGGCGTCGACGTCGTCGTCATCCAGCCCGGCATCATCAGGACCGACTTCGAGGCCGGGACCGCCCGGCAGCTGCGGGAGATCTCCGGGAACGGGGCCTACCGGCAGATGGCCGAGGCCATGGCCCGCGCCGCCGAGGCGCCGGCGGGCCACCGGAGCGACCAGGCCACCGACCCCGCCGTCGTCGGGACGACGATCCGGGAGGCCGTCGAGTCGGACCGGCCGGAGACCCGCTACGTCGTGGGCTGGCAGGCCGAAGCCCTCCTCCAGCTCAACAGGTCCCTCCCGGACCGCGAATTCGACGCGCGCATCACCGGCTCGCTCAGATAGCTCCCGCTCCACGAGATCCGCAATTCGGAGAAACCCATGACCCCTGCCATCGCCGTTTCCGGCCTCGTCAAGGCCTACGGGCCGGCGCGCGCCCTCGACGGGCTCGACCTCACCGTGAACCCCGGAGAGGTGCACGGCTATCTCGGCCCGAACGGAGCGGGCAAGAGCACCACCATCCGCATCCTGCTGGGCCTGATCAGGGCCACCTCCGGCAGCGTCAGGCTGCTGGGCGGCGACCCCTGGGCCGACGCGGTCGCGCTGCACCGGCGGCTGGCGTACGTGCCGGGCGACGTCGAGCTGTGGCCCAACCTCACCGGAGGCGAGGCCATCGACGTGCTCGGCCGGCTGCGCGGCGGGCTCGACGACCGGCGCAGGAACGAGCTGATCGAGCGGTTCGAGCTCGACCCCAGGAAGAAGGCGCGGACCTACTCCAAGGGCAACCGCCAGAAGGTCGCCCTCGTCGCCGCCCTCTCCGCGGAGGTGGACCTGCTGATCCTCGACGAGCCCACGAGCGGGCTGGACCCGCTGATGGAGGCGGTGTTCCAGCAGGTCGTCGCCGAGGTCAAGGCCGCCGGCCGGACCGTCCTGCTGTCCAGCCACATCCTCGCCCAGGTCGAGACCCTCGCCGACCGGATCACCATCATCCGGGACGGAAAGGTCGTGGAGTCGGGGACGCTGGCGCAGCTGCGGCACCTGACCCGCACGACGGTCGTGGCCGGGACCGCCACCCCGGTGACCGGCCTCGACCGGCTGCCCGGCGTCCACGACGTGAAGACCGAGGGCGGGAGCGTGCGGTTCGGCGTGGACGCCGGACACCTCGACGCCGCCATCCGGCACCTCGCCACGTTCGGCATCGACTCGCTGGTCAGCCACCCGCCGACGCTCGAGGAGCTCATGCTCCGGCACTACGCGCACAAGGAGGCGGCATGACCACGACGGTTACGCGGGCGCGCGGCCGTACCGGATCGACGGCGGCGAGCGGCCATCTCACCGGCACCGGCGCGATGGTGCGGCTGGCGCTGCGCCGCGACCGGATCAAGCTCACCCTCTGGCTGGTCGGCATCACGGCCCTCGTCCCGCGTTTCTATTACGCCGCCGTCAGCGCGGTCGTGCCGACGCCCGAGGCCCTGGCCGAAGCCTCGCAGATGATCCGCGTCTCCTTCATGAGGGTGCTGGGCGGGCCCCTGTTCGGCGAGGTCAGCACGCAGAGCTACTTCCTGGCCGCGTACTGGGTCGAGTTCCTGCTGGCCGCCGCCATCATGAACATGATGCTCATGACCCGGCACACCCGGGCGGAGGAGCAGACCGGCCGGGCCGAGCTCATCCGGGCGGCCGTCGTGGGCCGGCACGCCCAGCTGACCGCGGCGCTGATCGTCGCCGTGATCAGCAACGCCGCGCTGGCGGCCCTCACCACCGCCGCGACGATCAGCATCGGCTTCCCCGCCGGTAGCGCCCTGCTGTTCGGCGCCTCCCTGGCCGCGACCGGGCTGCTGTTCGCCGGGGTCACCGCGGTCGCCGCCCAGGTCACCGAGCACCCCCGGGGCGTGAACGGGCTCGCGGGCCTCGTGCTCTTCGCGGCGTGGCTGCTGCGCGGCGCGGGGGCGCTGCAGAGCCAGGAGGGCGGTCCGCTGTTCTGGCTGTCGCCGATCGGCTGGTCGCAGCAGGCCCGGGTGCTGGCCGACGAGCGCTGGTGGCCGCTCGGCCTCTCGGTCGTCCTCGCCGGGCTGCTGGTCGCGGGCGCGTACTCGCTGGCGAGCCGCAGGGACCTCGGCGCCTCCTTGGTGGCCCCGCGTCCCGGCCGCGCGTCGGCGCCCGCCTGGCTGCGCTCGCCGTTCACGCTCGCGCTGCGCCTCCAGCAGGCGGCCATCCTCGCGTGGGGAGCCGCGTTCCTCGCCGTCGGCCTCGTCCTCGGCGCCATGACCGGGGGCATGGCCGTGACCGACCTCCCCATCTTCTCCGGCGCGGACTTCGGGCGGGCCTGGATCAGCCTCATGGTGTTCACCGGGTCCCTCTACACCGGCGTCTTCGCGGTCCTGTCGGTCATCCGGCTGCGGGCGGAGGAGGTGCGCGGCCGGATCGCTCCCGTGCTGGCCGGGCCGACCGGCAGATCGACGTGGTACTGGTCGTCCCTGCTGGTCACCGCGCTCGCCGTGGTCGTCCTGCCGCTGGTGTACGGCACCGCGCTCGGCGTCGGCGCCGCCCTGTCGACCGGCGAGCCCGGACTCGTGGGAGAGGTCGCCCGGGCGAGCCTGATCCGCGCCCCCGAGGTGCTGGTGCTGCTCGCCGTCCCGGCCGCGCTGCTCGGGCTCGCCCCGCGGGCGGTGAACGCGGCCTGGGCGGTGCTCGTCTACAGCGGGTTCATGCAGGTACTGGGGTCCTACATGAACCTGCCGGGATGGCTGGTGAACACCTCGGTGCTGTCCCACCTGCCCTGGCACCCGCTGGGGTCCTTCGCCCCGGTGGCCACGGTCGTGCTGACCGCGCTCGCCGCGGCCCTGGCGATCCTCGGCCAGTACGGGTTGCGCCGCCGCGACCTCGCCGCGGACGTATGATCGCTGTGGACGGATGAGCCCCGCGGCCCTTGTGGCGTAGGCCTGCCGCGGGCGCGACCGCTGTGTAATTCTGTAAACATGACCGAGCCCCCCATCGTCATCGAGCACCGCGAGCACGTGTGGTACCTGCTCGTCCAGGCCTCGCAGCTCGAGCACATGATCATGTGCCAGTACCTCTTCGCCGAGTTCAGCCTCAAGGCCGATGGCCTCACCGAAGAGCAGCAGGCCGCGGTCGATCGCTGGCGCCAGGAGCTCCACGGCATCGCCGTACAGGAGATGCTCCATCTCGCCCTGGTGGCCAACCTCATGTCCGCCATCGGCGCCGCGCCCACCTTCGGCAGGCCGAACTTCCCGCAGTCCTGCGGCGCGTTCCCGCCCTCGATCCAGCTGCGGCTGCTGCCCTTCGGCGAGGCCGCCCTGGCCCACTTCCTCTACCTCGAACGGCCCGAGGGCATGAAGCGGCACGACGCCGCCGAATTCATCTCCTGCGCCCCGCCGCCCGAGCCCATCGCCGCCGGCGAGATCTTCCCCCGCGCGCAGGAGTTCGCCACGGTCGGCCATCTCTACCGCGGCATCAAGGACGGCCTGACCGCGCTGGTCGCCAAGTACGGCGAGGAGCAGGTGTTCTGCGGTTCGCCCCAGGCCCAGGCCACCCCCGAGCTGTTCCGCTGGCCCGAGATGGTGGCGGTGACCGACCTCGCGTCGGCGTGCGCCGCCATCGACGAGATCATCGAGCAGGGCGAGGGAGCGCAGGGCGCCTGGCAGGACGCCCATTACGGCCGCTTCCTGAAGATCTGGGAGGAGTACCACGCGCTGCGGGCCGCCGACCCGGCCTTCGAACCCGCCCACCCCGCGCTCGGCGCCTTCACCCGCCAGCCCTTCGACGTGGGGGAGCCGCAGCCGCTCATCGGCGACCCGCGGACCCTGGCGCTGGCCGAGCTGTGCAACCTCGCCTACGAGGCGATCCTGTGGCTGCTCACCCGCTTCTTCACGCACACCGACGAGAGCGAGGAGGAGCTCGACGTCCTGATCAGCGCGGCGATCACGACGATGGCCGCCGTGCTGCGGCCGCTCGGCACCGAGCTGTGCCGGCGGCCCGCCGGCCCCGCCCACCCGGGACGCACGGCCGGGCCGGCCTTCGAGATGTACTACCTGATGGACAACGTGGTCCCCTGGCGCGAGGCCGCCTGGACGGTGCTGATCGAACGGCTGCGCCAGATCGCCGAGCGCTGCGCGTCCCACGCCGCCACGGACCCGGTGATCGCGGCGGCTTCGGAGCAGGTCACGGCGGTGGCCGACGCGCTCGACGCCGCCCGCGCCAAGGCGGCCTCCGGCATCACGGCTCCCGGCGGGTCCGCGTGACCCGCAACGCGCAGGCCGCGGCGGCTACGAGGAGGGCGGCGACGGCGGCGATGACCCGCAGGAGACCCTCGGCGGAGGAGGGGGCCGCGAAGTAGACGGTGCCGAGCCCGGCGACGGCCGTCACCCCGGTCAGCGTGGGGCCGGTGGAGTTGAGCGCCGAGATCGCCGAGGCGAGCCGTGGTTCCACCAGGTACGTGATCCGCGCGATCAGCGGGCTGTAGCCGGCGGCGTGCCCGGCTCCCGCGAGCAGCAGCAGCGGCACCGTGCCGTACGGATGCCACTGGTCGCGGTAGAGGAGCACCAGCAGGCCCGCTCCGGCCGCGAACGCGATCGGTCCGGCCACCGGCAGCGCGTTCCGCAGCCATGAGGGATAGCGGTTCCAGGTCAGGCTGAGCCCGCCGAAGCCGATCGCGTACGGGACGAACGCGAGCCCCGCCTGGAGCGGGGAGAAGCGCAGCACGGACTGCAGGTGCAGGGTCAGGGTCAGCAGGAAGACGGTGTAGCACCCCATGACGATCCAGCAGGCCACCAATCCCGGCTTCACCCCGTGCGGCCGCAGCGCCGCCAGGTCCAGGAGCGGGTGCCGCGCCCGGGTCTCGTAGCGGATGAACGTCACCAGCAGGGCGGCTCCGCAGGCGAGCGAGACCCATGCCCAGGCGGGCCAGCCCTGGTCCCGGCCGAAGATGAGCGGCATCGTGAACGCGGTCATGGCGACGGTCAGGAGAGCGGTTCCGGCCGGGTCGAGGCGTACGCGCTCGCCCGGGCGGGAGTCCAGCAGGACCCGCGGGCCGACCGCCAGCAGCACCGCGCCGACCGGGACGTTGATCAGGAACACCGGACGCCAGGAGAGGCCGAAGAGGTCGGCGCCCGCGACCAGCCCCCCGACGACCTGCCCCAGCGCGACTCCCAGGGCCAGCACCAGGCTGTAGAGGCCGATCGCGCGGCGGCGGGCCGGTCCGTCCCAGTGCCGCTGGATGAGCGAGAAGACCTGCGGCATCAGCAGCGCGGCCCCCGCGGCCTGAGCGACGCGGGCGGCCACCAGCAGGGGCGCGTTCGGGGCCAGCCCGCACAGCAGCGACGCCGCGGTGAACCAGCCCAGCCCGGCGAGGAACGCGCGCCGGTGCCCGACGATGTCACCGATCCGCGCGCAGGTGACCAGGAGCACGCCGGTGGTCAGCAGGTAGCCCGACACCACCAGCTGGACCGTGATGCTGCCGGCGTGCAGCCCGTCACGGATGGTCTGCGCCGCCACCGACACGATCGATCCGTCCATGGACGCCATGGCCTGGCCGGTGAGCAGCACGGCCAGCATCGGGCCGCGGCGGGCGACGGTGACTGCGGGAGGGGCGAGGTCGATCACGCGGTCGAGTATCGGCCGGGCGCGTCCCGTCGGTCTTGAAGATATTTGCACCCGGGCTTCGATCCGGCCGCTTTCAGGCCGGCGCGGGGCCGACCGACTGGCCCGACACCAGCGTGCAGGGGATGAGGATGTTCGGAGGGGCGTCCGGCACCCCTTCGAGCTGGTCGATCAGCGCGTTCACGCCGAGCCGGCCCAGCTCGGTGGCCGGCGCCGTCATGACGGTCAGGGACGGCTCGATCATCTCGCCGAGCTCGGCGGTGGTGGCCGCGGAGATGATCGACAGGTCGTCCGGCACGCTGCGCCCGAGCGCCCGCGATTCCTTGACCAGCCCCGCCGAGGCGCCCTCGTTCACCACGACGACGCCCGTCACCTGCGGGAAGTCCGCGCTGAGCCGGCGGGCCGCCTTCCGTCCTCCGGCCGACGTGCCCTCCACGGTGATGACGGTGGGCGGCTCGCCGGCGGCCGCCATCGCGGCGAGGTAGGCGGACTTCACCCGCATGATCCAGCCGGGCTCGTTCCCGGTCGAGACCCGCATCCGCAGGGTGACGAGCGCGATGCGCCGGTGGCCGAAGGAGCGCAGATGACCGACGGCCTGGTCGATCGTGGTGGTGAAGTCCATGTCGACGAACGGCAGGTCCTCGTCCTCGGTCCGGCCGATCAGCGCGAAGGGGAGCCCGGACGCGATCAGCCGGTCCACGCGCGGGTCGCGGAGCTGGACCTCCATGAGCAGCGCGCCGTCCACGAGACCGCCGGCGAGCAGGTGGGACATCTGCTCGTCGTCGTTCACCGGCCACAGCACGAGGTCGTAGCCGCGCTCGCGGGCGCCGTGGGCGGCGCTCATGAGGAACTGGTTGGCCGTGGCGATCGGCCGGGCTTCGAGGTAGGGGTGCAGCAGCGCGAGGATGCGCGTGCGCGAGCTGGCCAGCGCGCGGGCCACGACGTTGCGCCGGTAGCCGAGCTCCCGGATGGCCGCCTCGATGCGGGCCCGGGTCTCCGGAGCGACCCGCTTGGTGCCGTTGATGACGAAGGAGACCGTGGCGATGGAGACGTTGGCGCGCTCGGCGACATCGCGCATCGTGACCATGGATTGTCCCGCCTCCCACCTTGTGAGGACGCGCGCGAAGAGCAGGGTAACTCTATCGCGGGTCGTCGGTAAATCGCTTAACTAGTTATTGACATCACCGGGCGATAGGCGCAACATACTTCACAAGCAAGCGCGGTTAAGCGCTTTACCGACAGTTGTCCATGTTTCGAGAGCGATGCCTTCCGCATCCCCGGCTCTCTCCGTGACTCCATCCGCCAGTGGCCCGCAAGAACCACCCCCCTATGCCGCCAAGGAGTAGCTCACATGAAGACAGCGCGAAAGTGCCCAGGAAAGGCGCCCAAAGTAGCTGTCGCGGCAGCGGCCCTCGTCCCTCTCTCCCTGACCGCCTGCGGCGGATCGGCCTCCTCCGACACCGGATCGCTGACCGTCCAGGACTACTACGAACCCTCGCACGACGCGATCTACCAGGCCTGCGCGAAGAGCATCGGCGTCGAGGTCAAGATCAACCACATCCCGGGCGCCGGGCTGATCTCCAAGGTGCTCCAGCAGAGCTCCTCGCGCACCCTCCCTGACGTGCTGATGCTCGACAACCCCGACGTGCAGCAGATCGCCGCCTCCGGCGCGCTCGCGCCGCTGACCGACTACGGGCTGAACGGCGACGGCATGGTGGAGGCCGTCGTGAAGGCGGGCACGTACCAGGGCAAGCTGTACGGGCTCGCGCCGGCCGTGAACACCCTCACCATCTTCTACAACAAGGACCTGTTCGCGGCCGCCGGCATCTCGGCACCGCCCAAGACCTGGGACGAACTGCGCGCGACCGCCAAGAAGCTGACCCAGCAGGGCCGCTACGGCTTCGCCATGAGCAACATCAACACCTACGAGGGCTCGTGGCAGTTCCTGCCGTTCATGTGGGGCAACGGCGGCTCGGAGCAGAACATCGCCACCCCCGAGACCGCGCAGGCGCTGCAGTTCCTCCTCGACCTGCAGAACGACGGATCGATCTCCAAGAGCTCCATCAACTGGGGCCAGGGCGACGTGGTCAACCAGTTCGTCGCCGGCAAGGCCGCGATGGCGGTCAACGGCCCGTGGGTGATCCCGCAGCTGGAGAAGGAGAAGAACCTGAAGTGGGCGGCGTTCACGATCCCCACCCGGCTGGCGTCGCAGACCACGGTCGCGCCGCTCGGCGGCGAGGTCTACACGGTGCCGCGGACCGGCGACAAGACCAAGATGGGCAAGGCCGGTGAGTTCGTGAAGTGCCTCATCTCGCCGGAGAAGCAGCTCGAGTCGGCGAAGATCGAGCAGACCATTCCGTCGACCCTGAGCGTCGCCGCGGAGTTCGGCAAGACCAGCGAGGTGATCGCGCCGTTCGTCACGGCGGTGAAGACCGCACGCGCGCGCACCGCGATTCTCGGGCCGGACTGGCCGAAGGCGGCGACGAAGATCTACACCGCCGTGCAGGCCGCCCTGACGGGCAAGGCCGCGCCCGAGCAAGCGCTGCAGCAGGCGCAGAACCAGCAGTAGGGGCGGCTCGTGAGCGCGGCCAACCTTCATCTCACCGCAACCGGGGAGTCGCTCCAAAGGGACCGCCGGAGAACGGCCCGCCTGGCCCGGCACGGCGCGCAGTGGCTTTTCTCACTGCCGGCCGTCGTCTTGGTGGCGGTGTTCTTCGGGTATCCCATCGTCCAGAACGTCGTCATGAGTTTCCAGGAGTACACGACCTCGACCTTCTACACGGGAGAGGCACCATGGGTCGGCCTGGCCAACTATGCGAAGTCCCTGTCGAGCAGCCTTTTCACGACCACCCTGGTGAACACCGCCCTGTTCACGGTCGGGTCGATCTCCTTCCAATTCGCGATCGGGCTCGCCCTGGCGCTGTTCTTCAAACGCAATTTCCCGCTGAGCGGTTTCCTGCGCTCGCTGCTGCTGCTCCCGTGGCTGCTGCCGCTGATCGCCTCCAGCGCGGTCTGGAAATGGATCCTCGACCAGGAGAGCGGCGCCCTGAACCAGTTTCTCGGCCTGTTCGGCGTCGATCCGATCCCCTGGCTGGTCAGCCCCGGTCTCGCGCTCGCCGGCGTCATCGGCGTGAACATCTGGCTCGGGATCCCGTTCAACGTCGCGATCCTCTACAGCGGCCTGCAGGGAGTGCCGCGGGAGCTCTACGAGGCGGGCTCGCTGGACGGCGCGGTCGGCTGGAAGGCGTTCCGGCACATCACCTGGCCGAGCATCCGTCCGGTGGTCAGCGTCGTCCTCGTGCTCGGCGTCGTCTACACGCTCAAGGTCGTCGACATCATCCTCGGCCTGACCGGCGGCGGGCCGGCCAACTCCACGCAGACGCTGGCCACGAACGCCTACAACAAGTCCTTCGTCGAGTTCGACTTCGGGCAGGGCGCCGCGCTCAGCAACATCCTCATCGTGGTGTCGCTCGTCTTCGCCATGGTCTACCTGTACCTCTCACGCCGGGAGCCCGACGAGTGAACACCTCATCGACCGTGCGCCGGCTGCCCATGACCGTGCTGGGCATCGCCTTCCTGGCAGTGATGATCTTCCCGGTCTACTGGATGGTCAACAGCAGCCTCCAGGCCAGCTCCGGGGCCGCGACCACGGACTTCTTCCCGATCCACCTGACGTTCTCCGGGTACGCGACGGCCTTCTCCGAGCAGGGCCCGAACTTCATCACGAGCCTGACCATCGCCCTCGGGGCGGTGGTGCTGACGCTGCTCGTGGCCACCCCCGCCGCCTACGGCCTGTCCCGCTTCCGGAGCCGCGGCGCCAACGCGTTCGTGCTGGTGCTGCTGGTCACGCAGATGATCCCCGCGATGGTCATCGCGAACGCGCTCTATCCCCTGTTCAACTCGCTCAACCTGCTCAACAACGTGTTCGGCCTGATCCTCGCCAACACCGCCGGCGACATCCCGTTCGCGGTGCTGCTCATCCGCGCGTTCATGGGCTCCATCCCCAGGGCGCTCGTGGAGGCGGCGCTGGTGGACGGTGCGGGCAACTTCCGGGCGTTCGTCTCGATCGTCGTGCCGATCAGCAAGAACGCGATCGTGACCGCCGCGCTCTTCACCTTCCTCAGGGCGTGGAGCGACTTCCTGTTCGCGCTCACCCTGACCAGCACCCCCGAGGTCCGGCCGATCACGCTCGGCATCTACGACTACATCAACGCCAACAGCGAGGACTGGTCGGCCGTGATGGCCACCGCGGTGCTCGCCTCCATCCCGGCGGGCCTGCTGCTGATCTTCGCCCAGCGCTACATCGCCTCCGGCGCCATCAACGGCGCGATCAAATGAGAAAGGAACATGTGTGAAGACACACGTCACGGTATGGGGCGAGAACCGCCACGAGCAGCTCGAACCCCGGGTCGCCGAGATCTACCCGGACGGCATGCACAACGCCATCCGCCGGGGGATCGAGGGCTGGCTGGGTGACAGCGCGACCGTCGCCACGGCCACGCTGGACGATCCCGAGCACGGCCTGACCGAGGAGGTGCTGGCGAACACCGACGTGCTCATCTGGTGGGGTCACGCCGCCCACGGGGAGGTGGCCGACGAGGTGGTGGAGCGGGTGCACCGGCACGTCCTGTCGGGCATGGGGCTGGTGGTGCTGCACTCCGGCCACTGGTCGAAGATCTTCACCAAGCTCATGGGCACCACGTGCACGCTGCGCTGGCGCAGCGAGAACGACCGCGAGCTGGTCTGGACGGTGAACCCGACCCACCCCATCGCCCGCGGCATCCCGCACCCCATCGTGATCCCCGCGCAGGAGATGTACGGCGAGCAGTTCGACATCCCCACCCCCGACGAGCTGATCTTCATCAGCTCCTTCAGCGGCGGCGAGGTCTTCCGCAGCGGCGTCACCTTCCGGCGCGGCAACGGCAAGATCTTCTACTTCAGCCCCGGTGACCAGGACTACCCGGTCTACCACCACCCGGACGTGCTGCACGTCATCGCCAACGGCGCCGAGTGGGCGGCCGGTGACCGGTCGCGGCGGGAGCTGCCGATCCTGCTCCGCTACGAGACGGGCGACTTCTTCCACGGGCACGGCTACCGCGGCGCCCTGCACAACAAGGAGCACGCCGAGTGAACCGTTCCGGCGCGCGCCCGCTCCGCGTCGTGCAGGTCGGGGCGGGCGCGATGGGCGTGGCCTGGATGCGGACCCTGGCCGCGTCCGGCGACGTCGAGCTCGTCGGGGTGGCCGACCTCGACACGGACCGGGCGGCGCAGGCCGTACGGGCCGTCGGCGTGGACGCCGAGGTCGGCGCCTCGCTCGGCGAGCTCCTGGCGACCGGGCCGGACGCCGTCGTGAACGTCACGATCCCGGCGGCCCACACCGCGGTGAACGTCGAGGCGCTGTTCGCCGGGCTGCCGGTGCTGTGCGAGAAGCCGGCCGCGCCGACCCTCGCCGAGGCGCTCGTCCAGGCCGCCGCCGCCGAGGCGACCGGGCGGTTGCTGATGATCAGCCAGTCGCGCCGGTACTTCGCCGCCTTGGAGGCGTACCGGAGCCGGATCGCCGAGCTCGGCCCGATCGGGCTGCTCACCACCGGGTTCTTCCGGGCTCCGCGCTTCGGCGGCTTCCGCGACGAGATGGACCAGCCGCTGCTGGTGGACATGGCCATCCACGCCTTCGACGCCGCCCGCCACCTGCTCGGCGCGGAGCCGGTCTCGGTCGGCTGCGAGAGCTGGAACCCGTCCTGGAGCTGGTACCGGGGCGACGCGGCGGCGACGGCGACCTTCCTGTTCGAGGAGGGCACCCGCTACGTGTTCACCGGCAGCTGGTGCGCGGAGGGGGCGGAGACGTCCTGGAACGGGGAGTGGCTGGCCAGCGGCGCCAAGGGCACCGCGACCTGGGACGGCGAGGACCGCGTCAGGTCCAGCGCCGGCGGCGCCGTGGACGTGCCGCGGGGCGACCAGGAGCAGATCGCCGGGGCGCTCGCGGAGTTCGTGGCGGCGCTGCGGGCGGGGGTGGAGCCGGCGGGGGCGATCGCGGGCAACGTCCGCAGCCTCGCGATGGTCGAGGCGGCGGTCCGCTCCGCGGAGTCCGGCCGGCGCGTCGAGATCGACGCGCTGCTGGAGCTCGCCTACCAGGACGCGCTCTCGCACCCCGTACGCGAGGAGATCCGTACGCGGCTCGAGTCCTGGGGGACGGCGACGGCGGCGCTGCCGAGACAGCGGGCCGTCACGAGCTGACGCCGGCGAGGCCCGCGCGGATCGTCCGCGCGGCCTCAGATCGGGGCTGCGGCGCCGGTAGCTACGGTGTCCGGGCCGGAGGGAAGAGGAGCCGGACCGCCTTGACGACAGCGGCCCGGCGGGCCTCCGTGCCGGGGTCGCGCGCCTGCCGGGCGGACAGATGGGCCACCTCGGGCTGCCCGACCCAGGACATGGTGATCTGGCTGACGAGCGAGAGAATGTCGACCGGGTCCCATGCCGGGTCCAGGTGGCCGGCCCGCTGGGCGTCGCGGAGCTGTTCGAGCTTGCGGGTCATGGCCGCCCAGGTGGGGCTCTCGGCGTCGGGCGCCTCGCTCAGCTCCAGCCGGCCCCAGGCGAGCAGCCGGTAGTGCTCCGGGTTGCCGATGAAGTAGTCGAAGACCCGCCCGGCATAGCCGGGCAGGTCGGTGGGGTCCATGCGGGTGGCCTCGGCCATGACCGTCAGCTCCTGTCCCGCGACGAACGCGTAGAGCGCCTCCTTGCTGCGGAAGTACGCGTAGACGCGTTCCTTGCTGGTCCGGGCCTCCTTGGCGATCCGGTCCACCCGCGCCCCGGCGATCCCGTGCCGGGAGAACTCGGCCTTCGCCGCGGTGACGATCCTGTCGCGCGTCGAGTCGGCGGGGCCACGATCGGTCATGGATCAAGCCTAGTCAACCGAACCGTTCGGTTTGGCACCCGTCCCCTGGGAGGAGTAGCGTCAAACCGAACAGTTTGGTTTGACGCGTACAGGAGAGCACCCGATGCAGCACAGGACACTCGGCCGGCAGGGACTGCGCGTCTCCGCGCTCGGCCTGGGCACCATGGGCATGTCCATCGCTTACGGCCCCGCCGACGACGACGAGGGCATCGCCACCATCCGCCGCGCGCACGAGCTGGGCGTGACCTTTTTCGACACCGCCGAGCTCTACGGGGGCGGCGCCAACGAGGCGCTCCTCGGCAAGGCCGTCAAGGACTTCCGCGACGAGGTCGTGCTGGCCACCAAGTTCGGCTTCGACCTCACCAAGGACCCGCTCGGTCTCAACAGCCGTTCCGACAACATCCGCAAGGTCACCGAGAACAGCCTCAGGCTGCTCCAGACCGACCACCTGGACGTGCTCTACCAGCACCGCCCGGACCCGGACGTGCCCATCGAGGACGTGGCCGGCACCGTCGGCGAGCTCATCGCGGCCGGCAAGGTCCGGTACTTCGGGCTCAGCGAGGCGGGCGAGGACACCATCCGCCGCGCCCACGCCGTCACCCCGGTGTCCGTGCTGCAGACCGAGTACTCGCTCTTCGAGCGGGACGTCGAGGACAAGATCCTGCCCGTCGTGCGGGAGCTGGGAATCGGTTTCGTCCCCTACTCCCCGCTGGGCCGCGGCTTCCTCACCGGCGCGGTCAAGCCCGGCCACGAGTACGCCGAGGGCGACATGCGCCGCTGGGACGAGCGCTGGCAGGGCGACAACTACGCCTACAACCTGCGCGCCACCCAGCGCCTGACGGAGCTGGCCACCGCCAAGGGCATCACCGTCGCCCAGCTCGCGCTGGCCTGGCTGCTTGCCCAGGGCGAGGACATCGTCCCCATCCCCGGCACCCGCAGCCCCCGGCGCATCGAGGAGAACGTGGCCGCCGCCGGCGTGGAGCTCACTCCTGCCGACCTCCAGCGCGTCCTCGAGATCCTCCCGCACGGCTCGGCCGGCAGCCGCTACCCCGCCGCCTACATGCCCGCCGACTGGTAGGACGCGCCTCAGAACCCGGGGCCTCGTGGGCTCAGCCCGTACCGGCCAGGTTCGTGAGCGGGGCGGGCAGCCCCGCCCGGTCGGGCACCACGCGGGGGAGCTCGCGCAGCCAGGCCCGCAGGTCCGCGGGCCACCACCGCCCCGCCGTCAGCCGGCCCAGCTCCTCGGCGACGGCCGCCGCCGAGGCGTGCACCGGCACCACCCGTACGGGCGCGGCCCCGGCCAGCACCCCGAGCCACCAGTGCCGCCACGTCTCGGGCATCCCGTCGGGGTCCACGACCAGGTAGTAGTCGGGCAGCACCAGCCGGTCGGCGCGCAGCTCCTCGATCGCGGCCTCGATGGCCACTTCCAGGGCGCCGGCCACGCCCGTGCCGTCGAAGAACGCCGTCCACGCCGCGGCCACGTCGGCCAGCGGATCGGCGTCGTGCACGACGTACGTCGCCCCCGAGCGCGCCGCGATCTCCATCACCTCGGCCGGCCGGAGCTCCCCGCGCGGGATCGCCCGCACGTTGTGCAGCCGGTCGAGGCCCGCGACCAGCTCCGCGGAGCCGTCGCCCGCCACCACGACCACCGTACTGCTCAATCGCCGCATATCGGGCAGTTTACTGCCGCCCCCTCCGAGGGGACGGGATCACATGGCGCGTACAGTCCTGCGGGTGGAGGTGCGGTGATGCCGGAATGGCTGGAGGCCGGGCTCTGGGGGTTGGTGGCCGGTGGAGCCCTGGTCGTGGGGGCCGCGGTCGCCTGGTCGGTGCGGGTCCCGGCGCGCTGGATCGCCATGATCATGGCCTTCGGGGCCGGGGTCCTGATCTCGGCGCTGTCGTTCGAGCTGATGGACGAGGCCGAGCGCGCCGGCGGGCTCGTACCGGCCGCCGCCGGCTTCGTCGCCGGCGCCTGCGCGTACGTGGCGGCCAACGCGCTGCTGGCCCGCCACGGCGCGCGGCACCGCAAGCGTTCGGGCGATCAGCAGCCGAGCGAGGCCGACGTCCAGGGGAGCGGCGCGGCGATCGCCATCGGCGCCCTGCTCGATGGCGTGCCCGAGTCCGTGGTGCTCGGCCTGTCCCTCGTGGGCGGAGGGAAGATCGGGCTCGCGGTGCTGGCCGCGGTGTTCATCTCGAACGTCCCCGAAGGGCTCTCCAGCGCCGCCGGGATGAAGCGCGCGGGGCGCGGCGCCCGCTACGTGTTCGGCATCTGGGGCGGGATCGCGCTGGCCAGCGGCCTGGCCGCGCTGCTGGGCAACCTGACCATGCAGTCCGCCTCGCCCGCGGTCACCGCGGTGATCATGGGGGTGGCGGCGGGCGCGATCCTCGCCATGGTGGCCGACACGATGATCCCCGAAGCCTTCGAGCGCGCGCACACCCTCACGGGGCTCATCACCACGATCGGATTCCTGGCGGCCTTCGCCGTCGAGCGCCTGGCCGAATGAATCCTCACCGGCCGCGCCACCGGCGGGACAGGCGAATCCGCAGCCGGCCGTAGGGGAGCGTCCCGGTGACCAGGACGTGCGGAGCGCCGGGACGCGGGCGGCCCGGTGCCTCGGAGGTCACGCGGCCCCATTCGGTGCGCACCCCGTCGGCGTTCGCGGTCGCGCCGCGCGGCAGGACGATCGTGGCGGATCCGTAGCCGAGCCGCAGGTCGATCTCGATCTCGGCATGCGCGAGGACGGCCCGGGACAGATCCAGCCGTACCTGGCCGTACTCGGACTCGATCCGCAGCCGGCGCGGGACCTGCCAGTCGCCCGCCCGCCTGATGCGCCCGCCGGTGGAGCTCAGCTCCACCGTCTCGTCCGGGAGCTCCGGCAGGTCGGCGGTCACCGCCACCAGGTCGCCGCGGGAGGTGGCGGTGAGCGCCCGTTCGAGCCGCTCCTCCATCTCGGCCGAACCGAGCCGGCCGTCGGCGAAGGCCTGCTGAAGTCGCTGAACGACCATGTCGCGGTCGCCGTCGGAGACCCGCGTCCGGAGTTCCATGGGTGCCTTCCTGTTCGGTCGGGTCGCCGGTCAGAGATCGAGGTCCTCGACGACGGGACGGTCGGCGGTCCTGGCGAGCCGGTCGTAGAACTCGGCGGGGATCTTGCCGCGCAGCTCCTCGATCGTGCCGACGACCTCCACGGCGGCATCGCCCGGTACGAAGCCCCAGCTCGTCTCGCCCAGGCCCAGGTAGCCGAGCCAGGTGGTCGCCCAGTCGTCGGACTCCGAGCCGCTCACCCAGTCGGGCGACCGGTCGACGTGCAGGACGAACGTGCCCTTGCCCGAGCGGTACACCCGGAACGTCTCCACCCGCCCGCTGCGGCTGGTGCGGCCCCACTCGCCGAGCAGCACCCCCGCGAAGCGCCGCTCGTCGCCGGCGACCTCGATGACGATCTCGTCGTAGCCCTGCCGACGGCCCTCCTCCGCCTCGACGTAGCGCCGCAGCGCCTCGCTGATCGCCGCCGCCGGCGTGCCGCCCGCCAGGTCCTGCGCCCGCTCCAACAGCGGAAGGTCCTCGTCCGGGATCTCGACCGTCGTGCTGTGCGCCATGATCGCTCTCCTCTCTATACGTATAAGCCTACGTATAAGAGGGCGTGGTGGCAACAGGCTTCAGAACAGGCCCGGCTGCTCGCTCGGCCGGTGCGGTGGCCGTTTGGGCGCGAGGCCGCCGATCGCGTCGAGGTCGTGCAGGGAACGCCAGCGCGTACGGCCCCCCTCGGCCAGCAGGCGCCGCAGCAGCCGCGCCGTCACCTCGGCGTCCGGCAGGGCCCGGTGGCGACCGGCCGGGCGGGGGATGCCCAGGTGCGCCAGCAGCGTGTCCAGGCTGTGGGAGGGCAACCGCGGATACAGGTGGCGGGCCAGCCGTACCGTGTCGAGCAGCGGGACGGCGGCCAGCCGCGGGCACCACGACCGCAGCCCGGCGATCAGGGCCGCCTCCGTCGCGGCATGATGGGCGACGAGCCGGTACGGCGGCTCCGTCAGGCGGTCGTCGAGGGCGGCGATGACCTGCTCGGCCGGTGGGGCGGTGGCGAGCATCGCCTCGGTGATGCCGGTCTGCCGCACGTCCCACGGGGTGACGGGCACGCCCGCCGGCGGGGCCATCAGCGACTCGAACCGCCACACCTCGGCCAGGTCGCCGCCGCTCGCCTTGACGGCGCACGCACCCACCTCGACCGGCACCAGGGGACGCCCCTGCGGCGTCAGCCCCTCGAAGTCGATGACGACCAGCGTGTGGCGGGCGAAAGCGGCGTCGCCGTACAGCGCTCCCCGGTCATCCATCAGCCGTTCTCCGCCGGCGCGGGGTCGTGGGTGGCGTACGGCACATTCCGTACGGCGAGGAACAAGGCGATCCGTGCAACGGGCGCATCCACGCGGTGACGGTACCCCGCCGCCCGTCCGCGCACCCGCGAACCGGAAACCCGTGTCGCCGGAGGGGTTCCGGGGCCGCAGCCTCAGAAGGTGAGCAGGGAGTGGCAGTGGTGCGCCACGAACGCGGCCAGGCCGGGCACCAGCGCCACCGCCGCCGGCCCGCTCAGCAGCAGGGCCACGCTCGCCACCCCGGTCAGGCGCTCGACGCGCCTGAGCGGGGAGGCGGGATTGAGCATGCGGCGTACGCGCAGGAGCGCGGTGTCGCCGCCGGCGCCGAGCGCGAACGCGGGTGCCCGGCCGGTGGCCAGGCCGACGAGCGCGGCGGCGATCTGCACCCGCGGATGGCGCCGCGCCGCGACATCGTCGGCCAGCAGCTCGATCAGCCGGACGATCTCCGCCTCGGCCGCCCCGAACACGGGCACCTTCGGAAACGCCCTGGCCAGAGTGCGTGCCGCGGCGAGCGCCAGATGATGCCTGCCGCGCAGGTGGGCGCGCTCGTGCGCCAGGACGGCGGCGACCTGCTCGGGGGTGAGGCTGCGCAGGGCGCCGGTGGTGATGACGGTCTGGGCGCGCCTGCCCGGCAGGCAGTAGGCCAGCCGCTCGTCGTGGTCGAGCACGATCGCGTCGAGGTCGCGGTCGCGCCGGCCGAGCAGGCCGAGCATCGCCGCGTGCGTACGCCGTTCCCTGTGCGTCCTGACCAGGACGGCCGCGCCGCACGAGAGCAGGCGCGCCAGCACCGCGCCTGCGGCCAGGAGCGCGCCCGCGCCGGCCAGGGTCAGGCCCTGGCCGTCCGACAGCATCGCGGCGCAGATCTCGAACAGCCCGGCCAGCCCGTGGCCCACGACGTCGGCGGGCACGGCGAAGACGAACGCGGTCAGGACGGCGGAGGCGATCACGGAGGCGCCGGCCGCCTGCCACATCGCGATCGCCAGCCGGGGCGCCCGGTCGGCCCAGCGCGCGGTCCGCATCAGCCGCGGCAGCCAGATCGCGGCGACCACCGTGTAGAGCGCCAGGACGGCGGCTGCGATCACGCCTGCCCGCCCTTGGGCGGGAACACCTGCAGGGCCGCCTCCAGGGCGGTCGCCTCCTCGGGGGTGAGCCGTTCGAGGAAGTGCACCAGCGTGGCGGCCTGGTTGCCGCTGCCGGCCAGCGCGGCCCGCATCAGGTCGGCCGTGTAGGCCTCCTTGGAGGCGACCGGCTCGTAGATGTAGGCGCGGCGGACGGGCTCGCGCTTGAGCAGGCCCTTGGTGTGCAGCTTGTCCATCACGGTCATGACCGTCGTGTAGGCGATGGTGCGCTCCTGCTGCAGTTCTTCCAGCACGTCCCGGACGGAGGCAGGCTGCCGCCGGGCCCACATCCGCTCCATGATGGTGGATTCGAGCTCTCCTAGGCCGCGCATCATGCCACGAATGCTATCCGCGGTCGTAGTGCCGGAACAGCGCTCATACGGAGGAGGGGTATAGTCAGCCCAGTAATCCGTACACGGATGTACGAGTTAGAGGGGTTTCCGGATGCCATCCATACAGGTGCGGTTGTCGGTGAACGGCCGCCGGCATGAGCTGGAGCTCGACACCCGCGTCAGCCTGCTCGACTGCCTGCGCGAACACCTCGCCCTGACCGGGACGAAGAAGGGATGCGACCAGGGCGCCTGCGGCGCCTGCACGGTGCTGGTGGACGGCGAGCGGGTCAACTCCTGCCTCGTGCTCGCCGCCCAGTGCCAGGACGTGGAGATCACGACCATCGAGGGGCTGGGCGAGCCGGGGCGGGCGATGCGCGAGGCGTTCGTGCGTCACGACGGCCTGCAGTGCGGCTACTGCACGCCGGGGCAGATCTGCTCGGCGGTGGCCATGCTCGCCGAGTACGGAGCGGGGGTCCCGAGCGCGGTCGGAGCCGCGAGCCTGACGGACGCCGAGATCAGGGAGCGGCTGGCCGGGAACCTGTGCCGGTGCGGCGCGTACAACGGGATCCTCGCGGCCGTGCGAGAGGCCGGCCGATGAACCCGTTCTCCTACGTCACCGCCACCGACCCGGCGGAGGCCCGCTCTCTCGCCGCCGAGGGGGCGAAATACCTGGCGGGCGGCACCAACCTCGTCGACCTGATGCGCGAGGGCATCGAGACGCCGGAACGGCTGGTGGACATCGGCCGGCTGCCGCTGGCCGGAATCGAGGACCTGCCCGGTGGCGGGCTGCGGCTCGGCGCCCTGGCCCGCAACACGCGCGTGGCCGCAGACCGGCGGGTCCGCGACCGCTACCCGCTGCTGTCCCAGGCCATCGTGAACGGCGCCTCGCCCCAGTTGCGCAACCGGGCGACGGTGGGCGGCAACCTCCTGCAGCGCACCCGCTGCGGCTACTTCTACGACCGCCACTCGGCCTGCAACAAGCGCGAGCCGGGGGCCGGCTGCGACGCCCTCGACGGCTTCAACCGCATGCACGCCGTCCTCGGCGCGGGGGAGAGCTGCGTCGCCGTGCACCCGTCGGACATGTGCGTGGCCCTGGCCGCGCTCGACGCCGTGGTCAACATCGCCGGCCGCGACCCCGTGCCGCTGGTGGACTTCCACCTGCTCCCCGGGGACACCCCGCACGTGGAGACGGTGCTCCGGCCGGGCGAGCTGGTCACCTCGATCGACCTGCCGCCCGCCCCTCCCGGCCACTCGGTCTACCTGAAGGTCCGCGATCGGGCCAGTTACGCCTTCGCGCTGGTGAGCGTGGCCGTGTTCACCCACCTGGAGGAGGGGCGGGCGAGCCGGGTGCGCATCGCGCTGGGCGGGGTCGCGGCCAAGCCGTGGCGCGCGTACGAGGCCGAACGCCTCCTCGCCGGCACCTCGCTCGACGACCACCTCATCGACCAGGCCGCCGAACTGGCCCTGGCGGACGCGCGGCCGCGCGAGCACAACGCGTTCAAGCCCGAGCTGGCCAGGCGCCTGATCCGCCGGGCCCTGAAGGGAGCCCTCTCATGACCCTCGCATCGCGCGGCTTCGCGCTGGCCAGTAAGGCGATGACCAGACTGGCCAGGCTCCTGCCGGACGGCAGGCCCGACCCCCTGGCCCACCAGCGCGCCGAACTGGGCCGCCCCGCCGACCGGCTGGACGGCCCCGCCAAGGCCGCGGGCGCCGTCCGCTACACGGCCGAGCACCGGCTCCCCGGCCTCGTCCACGCCGTCGTGGTGGGCAGCACCGTCGCCAGGGGCCGCGTCACCACCATCCACGTCCCTCCCGCGCCCGGCGTGCTGCTCGTGATGACCCATCACAACGCGCCCGCGATGAAGCGCACCGGCGCCTACGCCACCCTCCGCGGCCCGCTGGGCGCCGCCGCGATGAGCCTGCCCGTGCTCAACACCGACGAGATCTTCTGGTACGGCCAGCCCATCGCGGTGGTCGTCGCCGAGTCCCCGGAGCAGGCCAGGCACGCGGCCTCCCGCATCCACGCCGACTACGAGCGGTGGCCCGCCGCCCTGTCGATGACCGGGCAGCGGCCCTTCACGCCCGCGCACGCCGTACTGGAAGAACCGGTGACCAGGATCGGCGACACCCGCACCGCCCGGGCGGCGGTCACCGTCGAGGCCGAGTACGCCACACCGCTCGAATACCACAACGCGATGGAGCCGCACGCCACCGTGGCCCACTGGGAGGGCGACCGGCTCACCGTCCACGACACCTCGCAATACCCCTACGGCGTCAAGGAGATGCTGGCCAGGAAGTTCTCCCTGCCCGAGGAGAACGTGCGCGTGCTCGCGCCGTTCATCGGTGGCGGCTTCGGCGGCAAGACCGTCGCCTGGCCGCACGTCTGGCTCGCCGTGGCCGCGGCCCGGCTCTCCGGCCGGCCGGTCAAGCTTGTCCTGTCGCGCGCCGACCTGTTCGCCATGACCGGTGGCCGGGCCCCGACCCGCAGCCGCGTCTCGCTCGGCGCCGACGCCTCCGGCCGGCTCACCGCGCTGGAGCACCACGCCGTCTCGTCGTGCAGCGCCGACGAGTTCGCCGAGGCCGCGGTCATCGCCTCCCGGCATCTGTACGCCTGCCCCAACCTGCGCAGCGCCCAGCAGGTGGTGCGCCTGGACCGCATCCAGAACGCCTTCTTCCGCGGCCCCGGCGTCGCGCCGGGCTCCTTCGCCCTGGAGTCGGCCATGGACGAACTGGCCTGCCGGCTCGGCCTGGACCCGCTCGACCTGCGCCTGCGCAACGAGCCGGACCGCGACCCGGCCACGGGCCACCGGTTCACCAGCCGCCACCTGCGCGAGGCGTACCTGCTCGGCGCCGAGGCGTTCGGCTGGTCGCGGCGCCCGCCCGAGCCCCGCGCGACCCGCGACGGCCGCTGGCTCATCGGGTACGGCCTGGCCGCCGCGATCAACCCCGACGCCGTGCTCATCGCCGGGGTCAAGCTGCGCCTGTCCGCCGACGGCACGGTCACCGTCCGCAGCAGCACCAACGAACTGGGCGCCGGCACCTCGACCGCGCAGAGCCAGGCCACCGCCGACCGGCTCGGCCTGCCCCTCGACCGGGTCCGCTTCGAACAGGGCGACTCCGACGTGGCCAGGACCCGCATCCCCGGTGCCTCGGCGGCCACCACGACGCTCGCCTCGGCCATCTGGTCGGCCCGCGACAACCTCGTCCGCGAGCTGCTGAGACTGGTGCGGGGCACCGGTTCGCCGCTGGCCGGCCTGTCGCCCGGCGAGGTGGAGACCCGCGACGGCGGCCTGTCCGGCCCCCGGGGAGGCGAGACGTACGAGCGCATCCTGGCCCGGGCCGGGCTGGACGCGGTGGAGGTGGAGGGCAGGTCGGCGCTGCCGTACCAGACGATCAAGCGCGGCACCTACTCCTACGGCGCGCACTTCTGCGAGGTGCGGGTGGACGAGGACACCGGCGAGACGCGCGTCACGCGCTGGGCCGGGGCGTTCGACGGCGGCCGGATCGTCAACCCCAAGCAGGCCGCCGGGCAGATGCGCGGCGGGATCATCATGGGCATCGGCATGGCGCTGACGGAGGAGGCGCTGCTCGACGAGCGTACGGGCCTGATCGTCAACCACAGCCTGGCCGACTATCACGTGCCCACGCACGCCGACGTGCCCGACATCGACATCCGCTTCGTCGACCGGCCGGACCCGCAGACCCCACTGGGCGCCAAGGGCATCGGCGAGCTCGGCATCGTGGGCGTGGCGGCCGCCGTCGCCAACGCCGTCCACCACGCGACCGGCAAACGCGTCCGATCCCTGCCCATCACCCCGGACAAGCTCATGTTTTGAATACGGTAGGGGGGTATGGTACGTTCAAGGAGTCGGAAGGGGGAGACATGGTCGGATACAGCGGCAGCAAGCAGGACCAGTTGCGACGGTTGCGCCGGGTCGAGGGTCAGGTGCGGGGGTTGCAGCGGATGGTCGAGGACGACAAGTACTGCATCGACATCCTCACGCAGGTGTCGGCGGCCACCAGTGCGCTGCAGTCGGTCGCGATCTCGCTGCTGGAAGATCATCTGGCGCACTGTGTCGCCGAGGCTGCCGCTCAGGGTGGTCCGGAGGCTCAGGCGAAAGTCAAAGAGGCTTCCGACGCCATCGCGCGGCTTGTTCGTTCGTGACAGACAGCACTGGAGAGGGTTGATCGATATGGCTACTGCTACCTACACCGTCAAGGGCATGACCTGCGGCCACTGCGTGAGCTCGGTGAAGGAGGAGGTCAGCGAGGTCGCCGGAGTCACCTCCGCGGAGGTGGACCTGGCCAGCGGGCTGCTGACCGTGCAGAGCGACGCTCCCGTGGACGCGGCGGAGATCGTCGCGGCCGTGGAGGAAGCGGGCTACGAGGTGGCGGGCCGGTCATGAACGCGGCGACCAGGCTGGGCGCCGTCGCGAACGGCCGCTCCACGTAGGGCCGGCTCAGCCGCAGGCCACGCCGAGGACCTGGCGCTGGCCGTTGTACCCGCTTCCGGGGCCGGTGTGATCCCCGTGCAGGGCGTTGATGTACATGCACAGGTTCTTCCCGTAGACCCGCACGGGGCCCGCGTAGTACTTGAAGCGCCCGCTGTCGGAGTCCTTGTTGTTCTTCACGTTGTCGTCGGTCAGGCGCGAGTTCCACAGGTGGATGGCCATCGGCGTACGCTCTCCGTACCGCGCCTGGCCCGGCCGCTTGGCGAGGACGGCGCAGTTCCAGCCGGTGCTCGCGTCGTAGAAGAGCTTGATGTCGCTGCGGTAGTAGGTCCCGCCGGTCACCATGTCCCGCAGCGGCACGGCCCAGCTGCCCACCTGCGACCCCGAACAGCCGTAAGCGCCGGCGCTCGCCGGTGCGGACGCGACCGCCTGCGACGCCGTGACGACGACTACCGGCAGCATGATCGACAGAACTCTGCGGAACATCCGACTCCCCTTGCGACGGCTCTGGACCAACAGGATGGCAACGCCATGGCCGGGCCGTCGTTGGCGGAGCGTCCACAATCCCTTGACGATGAGTGCCCTGAGGAGAGATCACATGCGACGGCTCGCCGCGCTCGACCCCGCCGAAGCCCCGGAGAAGTCCCGGGAGTTGCTGAACGACATCATCGGCCGCACTGGCTCGGCCGGTGAGATGGTCTCCACCATGGCGCACTCGCCGGCGATGCTCCAGGGCTACCTGGAGCTGTCGCGGGCCATGAAGCGCAGCAAGCTGCCCCGCGCCGTCAGCGAGAAGATCTCGCTCGCCCTGCAGGAGTGGATGGGCTGCGGGCTCTGCCGCGACGCGCACGCGGCGGGCGCCCGGGCGGCGGGGCTGAGCGAGGCGGACATCGCGCTCGCCCGCCAGGGCACCTCCACCGACGCCCGGGAGGCGGCGCTCATCGCGGTGGCCACCCGGGTGCTGGCCGAGCCGTCGTCGCTGACGGACGAGGACGTGGCCGAGCTGAGGGCGCACGGCTGGAGCGATCGGATCATCGCGGAGATCCCCGGCCTGGTCGCCCTCAACCTGCTCACCGGCTCGTTCAACCTGCTGGCCGGCCTGGAGCCGGCCGAGCGGGCTACCTGAGCGGGCAGAAGCGGGTCTCCAAGAGCGTGGCGAAGGTCTGCAGGAAGTCGTTCCAGTCGCCGTTGAGGTTGGCGACCAGCGTGTGGGTGCCCTGGCGGTCGCTCATCGCGTACGTCGTCGAGCCCTGGATGAAGCCGCCCCCGCCCCAGAGCGTGACCCCGCACGAGAGTTTCTGGGAGTAGACGCCGAGGCCGTACCTGGTGTTCGGGACCCAGTCGGCGCCCTCCGTCGAGACGGTGGTGAACATCTCCTTCTGCTGCGCGGGCGCGAGCAGGCGGCCGCGCAGCAGGGCCCGCAGGAACCGGTGCAGGTCGGAGGTGGTCGAGACCATCCCGCCGGCGGCCCCGGCCCAGCTCAGGTCCGCGTGCGTCACGTCGTGAATCTCCGCGGGCCGGCCGGCCTCGTCGAACTTCGAGTAGTGCCGGGCGTGCGGCTCGCGGATGGTGTTGTCGGCGCCGGGCAGGTACGTGCCCGTCAGGTGCAGCGGGCGGGCGATGCGGCGGTCGATCTCGTCGGCGATGGTCGCACCCGTCGCCCGCTCGACGATCATCCCCGCCAGGTTGTAGTTGACCTTGGAGTAGATGAAGCGCCTGCCGGGCTCCTCGGGACGCGGGGTCTCCTGGCCGGGGAGGGCGTCGGGGAGCCCGCTGGTGTGGTTGAGCAGCTGCCTGATCGTGATCTTGGTGCCGTCCGCGCCGAGGTGCTCCTCCACCACGCCGCGCAGCCACTTCGCCACCGTGTCGTCCAGGCTCAGCTTGCCGTCGGCCGCCACCTGCAGGACCACCGTGCCCACGAACGCCTTGGTGAAGCTCCCGATGCGGAAGTGCTCGCCCGGCCGGCGGTGGCGTCCGGTCTCCAGGTCGGCCACCCCCGCCGTCCCGAACCACGGCGCCGCGTCGCCGTCCCGGAGCTCGACGACGATGCCGGGGCCGCCGCCGTCGGCCACGGCCTGGTCGAGCGCGCGCTGCATCCTGGCGTGGCCCCGGTCGGCCGCGGCGGCGGCGGGGAGCGTCATCGTGGTGGCCGTCGCGGTCAGGGCGGCGACGAGCAGGCCGGTACGGAGCA
The DNA here is from genome assembly GCF_014204795.1 of Nonomuraea jabiensis. Taxonomy (GTDB): domain Bacteria; phylum Actinomycetota; class Actinomycetes; order Streptosporangiales; family Streptosporangiaceae; genus Nonomuraea; species Nonomuraea jabiensis. The sequence goes on from NZ_JACHMB010000001.1 coordinate 7,649,033, forward strand.
TGGACATGGTGTCTCCACGGAGGTCGGAAGGGCGTGATCATCCGCCGGGCAGAGGCGCCGGCGACGCCAAGCAACGCTAGTTGACTAACCGAGACTTAGTCAACATGAGTTGCTTGAAGGTCCTCTCCGATCCCCGGGCTCACGGAGGGCCGCTGACGTAACGGAGGGTCAGCTCGTCGAGATTGAGCCAGTTCGCGCTGCCCTTGGACGCGTTGAAGATGACGGAGACGGTGTTGGCCCCCTCCTTGAGCGCGACGTTCGGCACGGTCACCGTGTTCCACGTGCCCCACGAGCCCGTGGCGGGGAAGCGGAGGGCGTCCACGGCCCCGCCGCCGTTGACGAAGACGTGGCGGACGGCGTCGCCCGCGGCGGCCGCGTAGCGGAAGGTGAGCTCGTACGTGCCGGCCCGGCTGACGTCGGGCCGCAGGTCCACCCACTGGCCGTCGGCGTTCCAACCGGCCACGTAGCCGGTGCCGGTGAAGCCCGGGTTGGTGGACTCGGTGCCGACGCCGTGCAGGGTGCCCGACTCGGCCTGGAGCTGGGCGGAGACGTCGAGGCGGTCGAGGTTGAGGTAGTTGCCCGAGCCCAGCTCGACCCGGATGGTGTTGTGGCCACGGGCGAGCGTGACGCCGTTGAGCACGGCGGTGTTCCAGGTGTCCCAGCCGCCGGTGGACGGGAACGGCTGGTCGGTCTGGGCGCCGTTCACGACGATCCGGCGGGAGGCGTCCCCGGCGCCGGCGGCGTACCGGAAGCGCAGCTCGTGCGCCCCGGCGGCGGGCACGTTGACGTGGAAGGTCAGGCTCTGGCCGGAGGCGTTCCAGCCGGCGAGGTAGCCCCGGCCGCTGAAGCCGGGCTGGGTGCTCTCCGCGCCGATGCCCGACGACAGCGCGTTCTCGGCCTCGTACCGGCCGTCCTCCGGCTGGAGCCCGGTGTTGCCGTCGTGCTGGACGAGCTGGAGCGCGCTGACGGCGGCGGCCGCGGTGATGCTCTGCAGGTACGTGGCGGGGGCGGGCGCGGACCAGTCGGGGCCGGCCAGGCCGTCGCCGGTGCGGCGGTGGCGCCAGGCCTGGGTGGCGTTGCGCTGGAGGAAGGGCAGGTACCGGGTCTGGCCGTGCTTGGTGACGAGGGTGTTGAGCGAGCGGAACAGCAGCGACTTGAAGCCCCCGGCGTCGTCGGAGCCCTCGTGCATCATCGTGCCGCCGTTGGTGAGGTAGGTCGTGGCCCAGTCCGCCGCCGCGCGGGCGTCGGCCAGGTAGGAGGCGGTGCCGGTGGCGTCGTGGAGCGCGGCGGCGGCGCTGATGTAGGTGCCGAAGTTGTAGCTGAAGTCCCATTTCACGAGGGTGCCCGAGCCCTCGATGTGGTCGTAGACGTGTCCGGACTGCTGGAGGTTGGCCTTGATCCAGGCGAACAGGCTCTGCGCCCGCGTCAGGTAGGCGGCGTCGCCGGTGGCTGCGTACAGCTTGGTGGCGGTGATCACCGCCGGGGCGTTGGTGGCCACGTTCTTCTGGGTGTGCACGCTCCTGCGCCACCAGATGCCGCCGCCGAACGTGGCGTCCTGCTCGGCCCAGATCTGGTCGAACAGGGCCCGCGACCGGTTCAGGTACGTCGCGTCACGGGTGATCTCGTACGCCCGCGCGCAGGCCAGCGCCCACCAGCCCAGGTCGTCGTTGAAGTCGTTGGCGAAGGTGGGATAGTAGGCGACGAAACCGGCGTAGACGTCGTCGATCAGCTGCCGGTAGGCGGCGCTGCCGGTGCGCTGGTAGGCGTCCATCACCAGCTCCCACAGCTGGGCCTCCCACCAGAAGTCGGTGTACAGGCCGCCTTCCGGGCCGTGGGCGTGCTCGGCGTGGATCTGGTGGTCGCTGTTGGTGTAGAAGTACTTCTTCGCCGGATCCCAGAAGGCGGCGACGAAGGCCGACATCGCCGCGTCGGCGTCGGCGGGCACTGTGGCGTGCGCGGTGGCGTGCGCGGGAGCGGGGGCGAGGGCGAGGGCCGCGGCCAGCAGGAGACCGGCGGCCGCCGCGCGCGCCCTCACTGGTTGTTCTCCGTCAGCACCCGGTCACCCTGCTCCTGGGCCTTGGCCAGGGCCTGCTGGGCGGTGGACTTGCCCTCCATGAGCAGCTGCAGGTTGGGGATGAGGGCCTCCTCCTCCATCGGCGCGTAGCCCGCGCAGGCCGGGCGGATCTTGGCGTGCTGCAGCGTGTCCAGGATCGGCTTCCAGAACGGGTCGCCGGAGAAGAAGGGATCCTGCGCCGCCTGCACGTTGCCGGGGATGTTCAGGCTCGTCCTGGCCCACAGCAGCGCGTTGTCCTTCTCGGCGGTCCACCACTTGACGAACTCCCAGGCCGCGTCCTTGTGCTTGGCCGCCTGCGGGATCACCAGGCCGAAGCCGCCCATCAGGCTGGCGCTGCCGCCCTGCGGTCCGGTCGGCGGCGGCACGATGCCGAAGTCGAGGTCCTTTCCGTACTTCTTGTACGTGGTGATGTTCCAGGGACCCGTCAGGATCATGGAGACCTTGCCGGTCGCGAAGGCGTCGGTGCCCTCGCCGAGCCCCTTCTCGAAGCCGCTCTGGTAGACGCCCGCCTTGATCAGGCGGCTCCACAGGTCGAGGACCTGCAGGCCCTGCGGGCCGTTGAAGGTCGTGCGCGCGCAGTCGTCGCTGACCATCTGGCCGCCGGCCTGGCGCAGGTACATGCTGAACAGGCCGGTGTCGTCCATCGACAGGCCGGCGCGCACGAGCTTGCCGCCCTCGCGCCTGGTCAGCTTCACCGCGGCCTGCTCCAGCTCGGCCCAGGTGCGCGGCGGCTCGATCCCGGCCTCCTTCAGGTGGGCCTTGTTGTAGAACAGGGCCCGCGCGTCGACCGTGAGCGGCAGCCCGTACAGCTTGCCGCCGTGGGTGAGCTCGCGCAGCGCCTCGCCGTAGAAGCGCTCCCGCTCGATGCCGTCCTTCTTCAGCAGGTCGTCGATCGGGGTGAGGACGCCCTTCGGCGCGTAGCTCGCCGTCCGCCACCGGTCCCAGAACATGACGTCGGGGGCCTGCCCGGAGGTGGAGGCGGTGAGGAACTTGGTGAGCATGTCCTCCTGGACGACGTAGTCGACCTGGATCTTGGGGTGCGTCTTGTTGAAGGCGGCGGTCATGGTCTTGAACTGCTGTTCGCCCTCGCCCGACCAGTCGCCCCAGAACTTCAGCCGCACCACCCCTCCGGCCGAGGAGGGGGCGTCGGACGAGGCGCAGCCGGTCGTGATCGTCATGAGTACGGCGAGGGCGGTGGCGGCCAGCCGCTTGACCAGGGTCGAGTGCATCGGCGGCGGGCTCCTTTCTGGGAGGGGGGTGTCACTGGAGGCCGGAGCCGGTGAAGGCCAGGCCGCGAGTCAGGTAGCGCTGCCCGAAGGCGAACAGCAGCAGAGTGGGCAGCATGGCGACGATCGACCCGGCCATGAGCGGCCCGTAGTCGGTCTGCCGGTTGAAGGAGAAGGCGGCCAGGCTCATCTGGATCGTGCTCATGTCCGGGTCGTTGAGCACGATCAGCGGCCAGAGGAAGCCGTTCCAGCCCGCCACGAAGGTGAAGACCGCCAGGGTGGCCAGGGCGGGACGGCACAGCGGAAGGTAGATCCGCCAGAAGATGCGGAACTCGGGGCAGCCGTCGACGCGGGCGGCCTCGCCCAGCTCCCTGGGCAGCGCGAGGAAGAACTGCCGCATCATGAACACCGCGAACGCCCCGACGGCGCCCGGCAGGATGACCGCCCAGTACGTGTTGAGGAGGCCGAATCCGCCCTGGCCGGTGAGGTCGTTGCCCCCGGCCAGCGGGAGGTTCTTGACGATGAGGAACGACGGCACCAGGGTCACCACCGACGGCACCATCATCGACGCGAGCAGCAGCCGGAACAGCACCCGGCTGCCGCGGAACGGCAGCCGCGCGAAGGCGTAGCCGGCCAGGGACCCGAGCAGCAGGTTGGTGGCGACGCCGGCCACGGCGAGCAGCAGCGAGTTGGCGAAGTGCCGGGCGAAGGGGACGGTGGTGAACGCCGCCCCGTAGTGCTCGAAGGTGATCGTGCCGGGCAGCCACCTGATGGGCAGGGAGATGATCTCGTCGTCCGGCTTGAGCGACGTGCTCAGCGACCACAGGAACGGCAGCAGCATGAACAGCCCGACGACGGTGAGCACGGCGTAGAAGAGGGTGATTCTGATCGTCCGGATCATGTCTCGTCGCTCCGGTTGAGCCGCATGTTGATCACGGTGACCGCCACGATGACGAGGAAGAGCGTGAACGCCTGCGCCGAGGCGTAGCCCATCTGCAGCCGGTTGAAGCCGGTCTCGTAGATCTGGTAGACGGGCGTCAGGGTCGAGTTGCCCGGACCGCCCTTGGTCATCACGTACGCCTGGTCGAAGAGCTGGAACGCGCCGATCAGCGACAGCGTCGTGACGAACATCGTCGTGGTGCGCAGCTGCGGCCAGGTGATGTGGGCGAACGCCGCCCAGCGGCCCGCCCCGTCCAGGGCGGCGGCCTCGTACAGGTGGCCGGGGATGTTCTGCAGCCCGGCGAGGTAGATCAGCATGTTGGAGCCGACCCCCTGCCACAGGGTGACCAGCACGATGGAGAGCATGGCGGTGCTGCTGTCGCCCACCCACGCCGGGCCGGGGATGCCCAGGAAGCCGAGGATCTCGTTGACCGGCCCGTAGTGGCTGTTGAGCATCCAGGTCCACACGGTCGCGGCGGCCACGGGGGAGGTGACCACGGGGATGTAGTAGACGGTGCGGAAGACGCCCATGGCCGGGAGCCGGCTGTTGAGCGCCACCGCGAGCAGCAGCGAGACGGCGATCATCGCGGGCACGAACATCGCGCAGTACAGCAGGATGTTCTTGAGCGTGAGGGCGAAGGTGGCGTCTTGGAGCAGCCTGGCGTAGTTCGCGAGGCCGGCCCACGTCGGCGGGGTCAGCACGTCGTACGAGGTGAAGCTGAGGCCGAGGGCGCCGACGACGGGCAGCACGGTGAAGACGAGGAACAGCACCATCGGCGGCGCGGCGAACAGCACCCCGGCCCGCGCCTGGTGCCGGCTCAGCAGGGAGTCCCCGGGCCGGGCGCGGCGCGGGGAGGCGCGGCCGGCCGCGGACCGGCCGGCGAGCGTCTGGGTCATGTCAGTGCCACCTCCATGGCGAACTGCGCGAACAGGCTGTTGGCCCAGCCGAACCAGGGGCGGGTGAAGACGCCGGGATCGTCGGGGTCGAAGCTCTCGTGGACGTATCCGGTGCCGGCCGTCGTGGCCGCGAGCACGGCCAGCAGCTCGTCCCGCTCCGAGGCGTCGGCGGACGTCAGGCCCTGCATGATCAGCGATAACGGCCAGACATGTCCGGACTTGGTGTGCGGGCTGCCCACGCCCCGCGCGTATCGCCCCTCGGCGTAGTGCGGGTTGCCGGGGCTGAGCACGAAGGCTCGGGTGTTGCGGTACGTCGGGTCGGACGCCGGCCGGTATCCCAGGTAGGGGATGGAGAGCAGGCTGGGGATGTTGGCGTCGTCCATCAGCAGGTGGTTGCCGAGGCCGTCGCTCTCGTAGGCGTAGATCTCGCCGTGGACGGGGTGGTGGACGACGGCGTGCCGCCGGATGCCGTCGTCGATCTCTTCACTCAGTCGTACGGCGTCCTCGGCCAGGGCGGAGTCCGCGTAGACCTCCCGCGCGAACCCCGCGAGGTGGCCCAGGACGACGACGGCGAACATGTTGGCCGGGACGAGGAAGCCGTAGGTGCACGCGTCGTCGCTCGGCCGGAACGCGGAGCGGACCATGCCCGTGTACCCGCAGGCGGGGCCGCGTCCCTCGTCGACCAGCGTGTCGGTGGGCAGCCCGGGATCCGGCCGGACGAAGCGGTACGGCGAGCGCTCGGGCCGCTGCTCGGCGCGCATCGTGCCGACGACGGCGACCAGCATGCGGTACACGGACTCGTCGAACACCGACGCGTCGCCGGTCGCCTCCCAGTAGAGGTGCAGCAGCCGGATCGGGTGGCACAGGGAGTCCAGCTCCCACTTCCGCTCCCAGACCCACGGCCCCGCCCGCGGCACGTCGTCGTGGTGGCCCCGGCCGTCGGGGGTCTCGTTGAACGCGTTGGCGTACGGGTCGATCGCGACGTACCTGGCCTGCCGGTGGATCACCCCGCGCACCATGCGACGGATCCCGTCGTCGCCGGCCGCGTGCCGCACGTACGGCTCGACCTGGGCCGCGGAGTCGCGCAGCCACATCGCCGGGATGTCGCCGGTGAGCACGAACGTCGTCCCGTCCGGCAGCGGCCTGACCGTGCTCTCCAACGTGTTGAGCAGGCACTGCCGGAACATCGCGGCGGCCCCGGGGTGGCGCCGCGCGAGCAGGGGCTCGACCTTGTCGGCGAGAGCATGTACGGCTTCCACACGGTTCCCTTCGACATCGCTTGAGGGAAACGTAAGAATCAAGTTGTCATAAGTCAATATGCCTGAAACATAGAGATATAAGATGATATATATCTGGATGAGTTGACATACCAACTGAGCGCGCGAAGGGGAAGAGTGGCTGAGAGAGGCCCGCTGCTGTACGAGCGGATCGTCGAGTACCTGCTGGACGAGGTCAGGCGAGGCGCCCTGGCCCCGGGCGACCGCGTGCCCTCGGAGATGGAGCTCGCCGAGCGGTTCGAGGTCAGCCGCATCACCTCCAAGAAGGCGCTCGAACTCCTGCGGGAGGCCGGCGTCGTCCATCGGATCCGCGGCAAGGGCTCGTTCGTGGCCACCCAGCTCCCCGACCTCGACCGGCTCACGCCCGCCGCGCGACCCGCCGAGGGGGAGCGCGTCCCCGGGGCCATCGCGATGATCTATCCGGACGCGTCGGAGGCGTACGGGCTGGAGCTGCTGTGCGCGGTGGAGGAGCGCTGCGCCGAGCGGGGCATCCCCCTGGTGATCAAGCGCACCCGCGGCAGCCAGGAAGAGGAGGAGAAGGCGATCGAGTCGATGGTGGACTCGGGGCTCGCCGACGGCCTGATCGTGTTCCCCGTCCACGGCGAGTACTACAACGCCGGCCTGCTGCGGACCATCCTCGACGGCCACCCGCTGGTCCTCGTCGACCGCTACCTGGCCGGGATCCAGGTGTGCGCCGTGCACACCGACAACGTGGCCGCCGCCCGCGCGCTGACCGAGCGCCTGCTCGACCAGGGGCACCGGCACGTCGCCTTCGCCTCGCCCCCGCCGGAGAACACCTCCAGCATCGAGGAGCGGCTGGAGGGCTTCCGCGCCGCCTGCGCCGCCCGCGGCCTGCCGCCCGCCCAGCAGCACCACCTGACCGAGCTGTCCAGCACCCTGCCCGGCGCCTTCTCCCCGGAGAACGTGCGGGCGGACATCGAGCGGATCCGCGCCTTCCAGGCCCGCGAACCCCAGGTCACCGCGTTCGTGGTCTGCGAGTACAACCTGGCGCGGGTGCTGGACCGGGCGATCGACGGCCCGGTCATCGCGTGCTTCGACTCGCCCCTCGATCCCGTCGCCGGCCCTGCCTTCCTCCACGTACGGCAGGACCAGCGCGAGATGGGCAGGCGGGCGGTGGACCTGCTGCTCGCCCAGACGCGCGGCGAGCCCGTACCCGCCCGCTCCATCGTGCCCTTCACCATCGTCGAGCCCGTTTGACGGACGGAGAGACCGTGTCCGACGTGTGGAAGTCCGACCCGTGGAAGTCCGACCTGTGGAAGTCCGACCTGTGGAACCACCGCGCCGACCTGGCCCAGCGCAGCCTCGACCACTATTTCGCCGCCCCCGGGGAGCAGCTGTTCAACAACTGGCATCCGCTGGAGCCGGGAGACAACGACGTCTTCAACTACTGGTGGCTGGCCCACGCCGTCGACGTCCGGATCGACGCCTACCTGCGGACCTCGGACCCGGCACGTCTGGAACAGGCCCGGCGCATCCACGACGGGATCCTGCGGCGCAACGGGGGAGCGCTGTTCAACGACTACTTCGACGACATGCTCTGGCTCGCCCTGGCGACCCTGCGCCTGGCCGGGGCGACCGGTGAGGGCGAGCTGTACGGCGAGGCCGTCGAGCTCTGGCAGCACGTCCTCGACCACGGCTGGAACGACCACGAGGGCGGCGGCATCGCGTGGCGCGTCTCCCAGCCGTACTACAAGAACACCCCCGCCAACGCCCCGTTCGTCATCCTCTCGGCGCGGCTGTACCGGCACACCGGCGAGCGGCGCTACCTGGAGCGGGCCCGGCTCGTCATGGACTGGCTGGAGCGCACGCTCGTACGACCCGACGGGTTCGTGCACGACGGCGTCAACCGCCAGGAGGACCATGCGGTCGACGAGGACTGGCGCTTCACGTACAACCAGGGTCTGTACGTCGGCGCGTGCGTCGAGCTCGCCCGCGCCCTCGGCGAGGAGGACCACCTCTCCCGCGCCTACCTCTCCCGCGCCGCCCGGACCGCTCGGACGGCCATCGCCGAGCTGGGCGTGGACGGCGTGTTCGCCGCCGAGGGCGAGGGCGGCGACGAGGGCCTGTTCAAGGGCGTCTACTACCGCTACGCCCGCGAGCTCGTCGAGGCCGCCGAGGTGCCCGAGGTCACGGCCTTTGTGCTGGGCAGCACCGAACATTTGTGGCGGGCGTGCGGCGGCCCTGACGGCCTCGTCCTCGCGAGTGACCGGTGGAACCGCCCGCCCCGGGCGAAGGTACCGTTGTCGGCCCAGCTCAGCGCGGTCATGGCCACGGAGATGTGCGCCGCCCTGACGTCGCCGCGCGTACGTGCGCCCGGGCAGCCTGAGGGCAGCCGCTGACCGTGGCCGCACGGTCACCCGAGCCCGTGGTGGGCCAGGTTCACGGCCAGGGCGGCCACCACCAGGGAGAAGAACACGGCCCACGGGCCGAAGTGGTAGTCCCGGGCCCGCAGGTGGGCGGCGAACGCCCCGAGGAAGTACAGCACCAGGCCGGCGGCGGCCAGCGTGCCCAGCACCGGCACCGCGAACCCGGCCAGCAGCCCCAGCGCGCCCGCCCCCAGCAGCAGGCCCAGCGGGAGCATCCAGGAGTGGGGGACGCGCATGTTGTCCGCCTGGCGCTTCGGATAGTCGTGGCCGATGAGGTTGGCGACGGCGGCCAGGCCGATGACCGCCGAAGCGAGGAGGGTGATGGCGAGGTAGAGGACGAACACGAGGGTCTCCTTCTCCGTGAGGACGACGGCAGGTCGGTCGCCTCACGGACGGGGCAGCGCCCCAAGGAGTGACAGCGGGCTCGTGTGACTTAGGTCATGCCGCCACGCCGGCGAGCTTGTCCGGGTTGCTGACCACGTGCACCGTCTTGATCGCCCCGTCCAGCAGATGCAAGGTCATCGCCAGCACCGGCGTGCGTCCCGAGCGGACGACGATCCCCGGGCCGCCGTTGACCTGGAGCACCTGAGCGTGCGAGTCGGCGGGCATGCGCTTGGAGAGGATGACGATCGCGCGGGCCACGTACTCGTGTCCGTGGATCGCCTTGCGGGGTGCGCCCGTGAGGCCGCCGCCGTCGCTCACCATCGTCACGTCCGGTGCCAGCACCTCCAGCAGGGCTTCCAGGTCGCCGCCGAGGCAGGCGGCCAGGAACCGCTCGGTGGCCTGCTGCCTGGTCGCCGGGTCGGTGTCGTAGCGGTGGCGCCGTTCCTCGACCGCCTTCCTGGCGCGGTGCGCGATCTGCCGCACCGCCGCCGGGTTGCGCCCGACGAAGCGCGCTATCTCGGCGTGGCTGTAACCGAAGGCCTCGCTCAGCACGAACACCGCGCGCTCCGTCGGCGACAGGGCCTCCAGGACGAGCAGCATCGCGGTCGACACCGAATCGGTGAGCACCACGTCCTCGGCGACGTCCGGGAGGGTGAGCATCGGCTCCGGCAGCCACGGCCCGACGTAGGACTCGCGCCGCACCCGCGCGCTGCGCAGCCGGTCGATCGCCAGCCGGGTGGCCACCCGCACCAGATAGCCTTCGGCGTCCGCGACGGCGGCCACGTCGACGCGGCTCCAGCGCAGCCAGGCGTCCTGCACCACGTCCTCGGCCTCGGCGACACTGCCCAGCACCCGGTACGCCACGGCGTGCAGCAGCCCCCGGTGCTCGGTGAACTTCCGCTCGGCCTCGAGCATTCGCGTCATGAGGAGGGCTTACCAGGGTGAGCCCATGGTCGGGTACCGGCCCTCGACCCGGTTCCGCGGGCCTGGCAGGCTGTGATCATGATTGGTGACACAGCTCGTCCCCTCGTTTTATTGCGGGTTGTCCTCGTCTCTCTGGTGGCGGCCCTGGCCGGGCTGCCCGCCGTACCGGCCGCCGCGGCTCAGGCGGCGGCTCCGGGTGGAATGTACAGGTTCGTGGTCGCCATCGGCGGCCTGAAGACCTCCTCGAACGAGAACTGGGTGCGCCTGGCGACCTACTCCCTGACCGCCGACGGCACGGCGTACGACTCCCACTTCCACTGGTCGCAGCGCGTACGGGTGTCCCGCAGCGGCACCGGCGTCACCGGCGCCGGCTGCGGCGTGCGGGCCTGCGAGGTGCAGACCGCCAACGGGTTCCAGGCGAGCGCCTTCCCCAAGAAGCTCAGCGGCACCTACACGGTGACCGGCTCGGTGCTGCGGATCACCTGGACCGGCAACGGCTGGGAGGAGTGGACGGTCAGCGAGCCGATCGCCGGGCAGCTCGCCAAGCTCACCTTCCGGGGCAGCTCCTTCGGCGCCACGCACGGGTACGGCTACGGCAGCAACGCCGCGTGGAGCGAGCGTGCCTCGATAGCGGAGCTCGCCGCCTTCGACCACACCCGGCTCAAGCACGACTACCACCTGTGGAAGACCGACGCGGGAACCCCGTACCTGGACGAGGGCGCGGGCAGCCCGTTCTGGCTGACCGGGTGGCGGCCGTGCTCGGGCGGCCGCTGCCTGGGCGGCGCCACGGCGGCCACCGACTACTACCTGTCCACTGCGAACGCCACCTCGAACGACCGCAGGAACACCATCTGGCACTGGCGGCGCGAGCTGGCCGACGCGCGCGGCGAGCACTGCTACACCGGCAACTCGCACGTGAAGCCCATGCTGCAGATCATCGACAGCTCGGGCGGCTTCCACGGCTGGGTCGCCGTGGAGGCCTCGCTCAACCAGTCATCGCCCGCCCAGGGCACCTCGGCCGACGACATCGGCGTCTTCGAGCTCAGCGAGTTCTAGCCGGCCGCGACGCCCCCGGGGGCGGCCACAAACAAGCCATATCTCTTGTCAAGGTGTGGTGTCAGGGCTACGATCGCACCGACCTTTAGGAAACTTTCCTAAATAAGGAGTGGGGTCCGTGGTCCGTCCCCGTCGTCGCGGGATCCTGTCGTCCCTCGCCATCGTCCTGGCGATTCCCCTGATCACCGCCGTCCTGTCCCCGCCCGCCGCCGTGGCCCGGACGGCGCCGGCCGCCTTCGCGCATCCCGGCGTGCTCGTCAGCAAGGCCCAGCTCGACTTCGTCCGCGCCAAGGTCAGCGCCGGGGCCCAGCCGTGGAAGGGCGCCTACGACCAGATGATCGCCAGTCCGCTCGTGTCATTGTCGCGGACCCCGAAGCCGCGGGCCGTCGTGGAGTGCGGCCCGTACTCCAACCCCAACAACGGCTGCACGGACGAGCGCCAGGACGCGCTGGCCGCCTACACCGACGCGCTGGCCTGGTACATCTCCGGGGACAGCCGGTACGCCCAGAAGGCGATCCAGATCATGGACGCCTGGTCCGCCGTGATCACCGACCACACCAACAGCAACGCGCCGCTCCAGACCGGTTGGGCGGGATCGTCCTGGCCCCGGGCGGCCGAGATCATCCGCTACACCTACACCGGGTGGTCCGCCACGGGCGTCAATCGCTTCGCGACCATGCTCCGTGACGTCTACCTCCCCGAGATCATCAACGGCAGCGCCCGCACGAACGGCAACTGGGAGCTGACGATGATGGACGCGTCGATCGGGATCGCGGTCTTCCTGCAGGACAAGGCGGCCTACGACAAGGCCGTGAGCACGTTCCGGGCGCGCGTGCCCGCCTACATCTACCTCACCGCCGACGGCGCCTTCCCCAAGGGCCCGGTGGGCAGCGGCATCGACACGCGGGCCGAGGTCGTCGACTACTGGCAGGGCCAGGACACCTTCGTCGACGGGCTCTCCCAGGAGACGTGCCGCGACTTCACCCACACCGGCTACGGCCTGGCGGCGATCGCGCACATCGCCGAGACGGCCCGGATCCAGGGTCAGGACCTCTACCCCGAGGTCGCCGACCGGCTGCGGCACGCGCTCGGCCTGCACGCCAAGTACCAGCTCGGCACGGCCGTGCCGGCGTGGCTGTGCGGCGGGAGCCTCACCCTGGGCCTCGGGCCGGTCACCGAGGTCGGCTTCAACGCCCTGCACAACCGCATGGGCATCGCGATGAGCAACACGCAGACCCTCACCGAGCAACAGCGCCCGGCGGGCACCAACAACCTCTTCGTCGCCTGGGAGACCCTCACCCACGCCGGCAACCCCAACTAGGCATAAATCTGCTACACGAGTCTTCCGCAGCGCCATAAAACTGTGGCAAGTTGAGTACCTGTGAGCGTTCGGGGGCATGACCGCTTCCAGCGCGTCTGCCCTCCGCGCCCAGGAGCTCGCCACAGGAGGACTGCGATGACCCAGACGTTGCCGGAGCGGTGCGGGGTGGTGGGCGGCGGGCGCATGGGCGCCGGCATCGCCCACGCCCTGCTCCTCGCCGGCTGCCACGTCACGCTGGTGGAGCGCGACGGCGAGGCCGCGGCCGCCGCGCGGGACCGGGTGGCGCGGGCGGTCGAGGGCAGCGCGAAGCGCGGCCTGATCGAGGACGCCCGCGAGCCGATGGCCCGCCTGACCGCGGTGACGGACCCCGCCGCGCTGGCCGCGGCCGGGCTGGTGATCGAGGCGGTGCCCGAGGACGTCGACCTCAAGCTCGTCACGCTGCGCACCGCCGAGGACGCGGTCGGCCCGCAGGCCGTGATCGCCTCCAACACCAGCAGCATCTCGCTCGACACGCTCGCCCAGGCGCTCGCCCGCCCCGAGCGCTTCCTCGGGCTGCACTTCTTCAACCCCGTCCCGGCCAGCAGGCTCGTCGAGGTGGTCATCGCGACCGCCACCGACCCGGCCCTGCGGGAGCGGGCCGTGGCGTGGGTCGAGGCGATCGGCAAGGTGGCCGTGGTCGTCCGCGACTCGCCCGGCTTCGCCAGCAGCAGGCTCGGCGTCGCCCTCGGGCTGGAGGCGATCCGCATGGTGGAGTCCGGCGTCGCCTCGGCCGAGGACATCGACGCCGCGATGACGCTCGGCTACGGACACCCGACCGGGCCGCTGCGCCTGACCGACCTCGTCGGCCTGGACGTCCGGCTGGGCATCGCCCGCTACCTCGAACGCGAGCTGGGCCCCCGCTTCACCCCGCCCGACCTGCTCGTCCGGCTCGTCGAGCAGGGCCACCTGGGGCGCAAGAGCGGCAAGGGCTTCTACGACTGGAGCGAGTCGTGAGCACGCTGGAGAGCTACCTCGAAGGGGCCTGGCGCGCCGGAGGAGGAGAAGGCGTCCCGGTCGCCGACGCCGTGACCGGCGAGCTCGTCACCCGGGTCAGCGGCGAGGGGCTCGACCTCGCCGCCGCCGTGGCGTACGCCCGCCGTACCGGCCTGGCCGCGCTCGGCGAGCTGACCTTCCTGCAGCGCGCCGCCGTGCTCAAGAGCGCGGCCCTGGCGCTGCAGGAGCGCAGGCAGGAGCTGTACGAGCTGTCGGCGCGGGCCGGGGCCACCCGGCGGGACGCGGCGGTGGACGTGGACGGCGGCATCGGCACGGCCCTGGTGTACGCGAGCCTGGCCCGCAAGGGCCTGCCCGACCACACGCTCATCGTCGAGGACGACCCGATCCCGCTCGGCCGCGGCGGCACGTTCGCGGGCCGCCACGTCCTCACCACCCCGCGCGGCCTGTCCCTGCAGATCAACGCGTTCAACTTCCCGGTCTGGGGCATGCTGGAGAAGCTCGCGCCCGCGCTGCTCGCCGGGCTGCCCACGATCGTCAAGCCCGCCACCCCGACCGCGTACATCGCCGCGCACGCCGTGCGGATCATCGCCGACGCGCTGCCGCCGGGCGCGATCCAGCTCGTGGCGGGGAGCGTGCCCGGGCTGTTCGACCTGCTCGGCGGGCAGGACCACATCGGCTTCACCGGCTCGGCGGCCACGGCCGCCCGGCTGCGGTCCGACCCGGCCGTCACCCGCCGCTCGGCCCGCTTCAACGCCGAGGCCGACTCGCTGAACTGCTCGGTGCTCGGCCCGGACGCGGTGCCGGGGGAGCCGGAGTTCGACCTGTTCGCCGACGCCCTGGTGACCGAGATGACGGTCAAGGCGGGGCAGAAGTGCACGGCGATCCGGCGCGCGTTCGTCCCCGCCAACCTCGCCGACGCCGTCTGCGAAGCGGTCGCGGCCCGCCTCGCGCGGGTCGTCGTCGGCGCGCCGGACGCGGACGGCGTGACGATGGGCCCGCTCGTCGGCCTCGCCCAGCGCGAGGACGTGCGGGCGGCGGTCGCCCGGCTGGCCCGGGCCGCTTCGGTGGTGTGCGGAGACCCGGACAAGGTCGAGGTGGTCGGCGCCGACGCCGGGCGCGGGGCGTTCCTGTCGCCGCTGCTGCTGCGCGCCGACGACGTGGACCGCCCCGAGCCGCACGACGTGGAGGCGTTCGGCCCGGTTTGCACCCTGCTTCCCTACCGCGACGCGGCCGGGCTGAACGAGCTGATCGCCCGGGGCGAGGGCTCGCTGGCCGGGTCGGTGGTGTCGTACGACGCGGACTTCGTCCGGAATGTCGTGCTCGGCGCCGCCGCCCACCACGGCCGCCTGCTGGTGCTCGACCGCGACAGCGCCGGCGAGTCCACCGGGCACGGCACGCCCATGCCCCAGCTCGTCCACGGCGGCCCCGGCCGGGCGGGCGGCGGCGAGGAGGAGGGCGGCCTGCGGGCCGTCCACGCCCTCCTCCGGCGCACCGCCCTCCAAGGCGGTCCGGCAATGCTCGACACCATTACCAGCAAGGAGTAGCCATGAGCACCGACTCCCGTACGGGCGCCGCCCCCCAGCCCAGCGGCCCGCTCAGCCGCGTGGACTACAGCGAGCGCATCCCCAACAACGTCGACCTCGCGGGCGACCGCCGCCTGCAGCGGGCCCTGGAGAGCTGGCAACCTAAGTTCCTGGACTGGTGGAAGCAGCTCGGCCCGGCCCTGCCGACGAAGGACGTCTACCTGCGCACGGCGGTGGCCGTGGGCCGCGACGGCTGGGCGCACTTCGACCACGTCCCCATGGAGGAGTACCGCTGGGGGATCTTCCTGGCCGAGCGCGACCCGGACCGCAAGGTCAACTTCGGCAAGCACAAGGGCGAGCCCGCCTGGCAGGAGGTGCCCGGCGAGCACCGGGCCGACCTGATGCGGCTGATCGTCGTGCAGGGCGACACCGAGCCCGCGAGCGTCGAGCAGCAGCGCGTCCTGGGCAACACCGCGCCCAGCATCTACGACCTGCGCAACCTCTTCCAGGTCAACGTGGAGGAGGGCCGCCACCTGTGGGCCATGGTCTACCTGCTCCACGCCTACTTCGGCAGGGAGGGCCGCGAGGAGGCCGAGCAGCTGCTCAAGCGCAACTCCGGCGACCTGGACGCGCCGCGCATCCTGGGCGCGTTCAACGAGGAGACCACCGACTGGCTGCAGTTCTTCATGTTCACGTACTTCACCGACCGCGACGGCAAGTACCAGCTCGGCACGCTGAAGGAGTCGGCGTTCGACCCGCTGGCGCGCACCTGCGAGTTCATGCTCAAGGAGGAGGCCCACCACATGTTCGTGGGCACCACGGGCGTGCAGCGGGTCCTGGAGCGCACGGCCGAGCTGATGAGGGAGCACGGCACCGCCGACGTCCTGCCGTACGGCGGCATCCCGCTGGACGTCATCCAGAAGTACCTGAACTTCCAGTTCTCGGTCTCGATGGACCTGTTCGGCTCCGAGCAGTCGACCAACGCCGGCAACTACTACACCTCCGGGCTGAAGGGCCGCTGGATGGAGACCCGGCGCAAGGACGACCACGTGCTGCTGGAGGACACCCGCGAGCTGCGCTACGTCGAGGACGGCCAGATCAAGACGAAGACCGTGCCGATGCTCAGCGCGCTCAACCTCGACCTGCGCGACGAGTACGTGGCCGACTGCGCCAACGGCGTGCGCCGCTGGAACCAGGCCCTGGAGGACGCCGGGCTGGACGAGCGGCTGTACCTGCCGCACGAGGGCTTCAACCGCAAGGTCGGCGTCTACGCCGGCCACCACGTGACCCCGCACGGCGAGGTCCTCGACGAGCACACCTGGCAGGCCAGAGCGGAGGAATGGCTCCCCACTGAGCAGGATCGCGAGCGGGTCGCCTCCCTCATGGTCCCCGAGTACGAGTACGGCAAGTTCGCCGGCTGGATCGCCCCGCCCAAGACCGGCATCAACGACCAGCCGGTGGAATTCGACTACGTGCACCTGGCCGACGAGGGGTTGCTCTAGTGCCGGGCGGCGGCCTCTTCGTCCATGAGGTCCCATTCGGCCTGCGCGCGCCGGTGCCAGCGGTTGTGCAGGTCGTGGAAGACGGCCGCCGCCCGGGGCCCCGGCCAGGCGTGGTCGAGCAGCTCGGCCGGCAGGTCGGGGTCGAGGAACGGGAAGCGGCGCCACTCCTGGATGAGCAGCACCTGGTTGACGAACGCCTCCCGGTCGGAGGCGACCGCGCGGCCCTCGAACCGCTCGATGAAGCTCAGGTAGCGCTTCTCCACGTCGTCGAGGTCCCACGCGGCCGAGATCAGCTTGGCGGTGTCGCCGATGCCCGCCGACGGCCCGGTCCAGGCGTAGGCCCGGTCGGTCAGGTCCAGCTCGCGGATGACCTCGCCCACCGCGGCCTCCTTGGAGGCGTCGGGGATCACCCAGAGCGCGGGGGAGGGGGAGCCGAGCCCGAGCCAGGTCAGCTTGGTGCGCAGCCGGTGGCGGAGCTGGCGCTGGGTCTCCGGCACGCCGGCGGTGAGCACGAGCCAGCGGCCGTCCCACTGGTGGGGGGCGCGCATGAAGCCGTAGATGCGCTCGGTGCCCTCGCGCAGCAGCCGGTCGCCGGCCTCGGTCAGCCTCCAGCGCACCTTGCGGCCGTGACGTTCGGACTCCAGCAGCTCCTCGGCGGCGGTGCGGGCCAGGGCCTGGCGCGCGGACTTCTCCTCCACGCCGAGCGCGCCGAGCGCGGCCACCAGCGTGCGCGTCCACACCTGGCCCCCGCGCGGCAGGACGAACTCGCCCAGGACCGTCAGCAGCGTCGACCGCGCGCTGGCGGACGCCTTCTCGCGCGGGCGCTCCGCGGACTCGGCCGGCACGGTTGCCCTCCTGTCGTTCGACACGCTCGTGACGCGCATTCTGCCAGGTCGGGCACCCTCGCGGATGCGCAGGCGGACAGAAGCACTACAAAGACTTGACGCTCCTCATGATAGACGTCGAATATTGTGGCCAAGGTCCCACGCCCTCCCGGAGCACGCATTGACTGTCACCTTCGCGACCTCCCCAGACCGCTACCGCCACTGGACGCTCGCGGTGGACGGGCCGGTGGCCACCGTCACGCTGCGCGTGGACGAGCACGGCGGCCTCGTCCCCGGCTACGAGCTGAAGATGAACTCCTACGACCTCGGCGTCGACATCGAGCTGTACGACCTCGTCCAGCGCCTGCGCTTCGAGCACCCCGAGGTCAAGGCGGTCGTGCTCACCGGCGGCCTGGACCGGATGTTCTGCGCCGGGGCCAACATCCGGATGCTGGCCCAGTCCACGCACGCGTGGAAGGTGAACTTCTGCAAGTTCACCAACGAGACCCGCAACGGCATCGAGGACGCCACCGAGCACTCCGGCCAGACCTGGATCGCCGCGCTCAACGGCACCGCCGCCGGCGGCGGCTACGAGCTCGCGCTGGCCTGCGACCAGATCGTCCTGGTCGACGACGGCTCCTCGGCCGTCTCCCTGCCCGAGGTGGCGCTGCTCGGCGTGCTGCCGGGCACCGGCGGCCTGACCCGCGTGGTGGACAAGCGGCACGTGCGCAAGGACCGCGCCGACCTGTTCGCCACCAGGGCCGAGGGCTTCCGCGGCCGCACGGCCATGGAGTGGGGGCTGGTGGACGCCGCCGTGCCGCGCCACTCCTTCGAGGAGGAGGTGGCCAGGCGGGCGGACGCGGCGGTGGCGGCCTCCGCCCGGCCCGCGGACGCCACGGGGGTGGCCCTGACGCCGCTCGACCGCAAGGACGACGGCGACGCCGTCACGTACCCGTACGTGACCGCCCGGATCGACCGGGCCGGCCGCCGGGTCGAGATCACCGTGGACGGCCCCGGCGACGCCCCGCCCGCCGAGCCCGCGGAGCAGGGCGCCGGCTACTGGCCGCTCGCCGTGACCCGCGCGCTGGACGACCTCATCCTGCACCTGCGCACCAACGAGCCGGAGCTCGGCATCTGGGTGCTGCGCGCGGCCGGCGACCCCGAGCGGGTGCTGGCCTACGACGCCCAGCTCCGCGAGCGGGCCGGGCACTGGTTCGTCAACGAGGTGCGCCACTACTACAAACGCACGCTCAAACGCCTCGACGTCACCAGCCGCAGCCTCATCGCCGTCATCGAGCCGGGCACGGCCTTCGCGGGCCTGCTCGCCGAGCTGGCCCTGGCCGCCGACCGGCAGTACATGCTGGAGGGCGTCTACGAGGACCGCGACGAGGCCGCCGTCCCCGCCACCCTCGTCCTCACCCCGTCCAACGACGGCCTCTTCCCGATGGGCAACGGCCTGTCCCGCCTGCGTTCCCGCTTCTGGGGCAACGAGCAGGACCTGCAGGCCGCCCGCGCCCGGTTCGGCGAGCCGCTGGAGGCGGCCGCCGCGATGGAGCTCGGCCTGGTCACCCTCGCCCTGGACGACATCGACTTCGAGGACGAGCTGCGCATCTTGCTGGAGGAACGCGCCTCGCTCTCACCCGACGCGCTGACCGGCATGGAGGCCAACCACCGCTTCGCCGGCCCGGAGACGCTGGAGACCAAGATCTTCGGCCGCCTCACCGCCTGGCAGAACTGGATCTTCGTCCGGCCCAACGCCTCCGGCCCCGACGGCGCGCTGCGCCGCTACGGCACCGGCCGCAAGGGCGACTACGACCTCAAGAGGGTCTGATTATGACCCTTTTCAACGCCGGGGACTGGCTCGTCCACCGCCACGTCCGCGAGGGACGCGGGGACCGGGTGGCGGTCCGGGGCGGCGCCACGCTCACGTACGCGGAGCTTTCCGACCTCGTCGCGACCGCCACCGCCGCCCTGCGCGCCCTCGGGCTGCGGCGCGACGACCGCGTGGTCTTCGTCACCAGCGACGGCGTCCCCATGTTCGCGGGGATCCTGGCCGCCTTCTGCGGCGGGTTCGTGGCCGTGCCGGTCTCGACCATGCTGGGCGCCAAGGAGCTCGGCGCGATCATCGCCGACTCCGGCGCCGCCGTCGTCGTCGCCGGAGCCGAGTACGCCCCCCAGGTCCAGGAGGCGCTCGCCCTGGCGCCCGAGGTGCGGCACGTGGTGTGGGAGGGCGACCCGCCGCCCGGGAGCGCGTCCCTGACGTGGGAGGAGCTGCTCCGCAAGGGTGAGGGGGAGCCGCGCGAGCCCGCTCCCACGCTGGAGGACTCCTGGGCCCTGTGGCTCTACACCTCCGGCACCACCGGCGTCCCCAAGGGCGCCATGCACCGGCACGCCAACGTCAGGCACGTCTGCCGGACCTACGGCGACCAGGTGCTCGGCATCCGGCCCGACGACGTCTGCTTCTCCGTCGCCAAGCTGTTCTTCGCCTACGGCATCGGCAACTCGATGTTCTTCCCGCTCTCGGCCGGAGCCGCGACCGTGCTGGAGCCGCGCCGCCCCGCACCCGCCGTGACCGCCGAACGGATGGCCGCCGACCACCCGACCCTGTTCTTCGCCGTCCCCACCTTCTACGCCGCGCTGCTGGCCGCCGACCTGCCCGCCGGCACGTTCGCCTCCGTACGGCTGGGCGCCTCGGCGGGGGAGGCGCTGCCCGCGCCGCTCCAGGAGCGGTTCACCGGCCGCTTCGGCGTCGAGATCATCGACGGCATCGGCTCGACCGAGGCGCTGCACATCTTCCTGTCCAACCGGCCTGGCGACGTGCGCCCCGGCACCACCGGCCGCCCCGTGCCCGGCTACGACATCGAGCTGCGCGACCCCGACGGCCGGCTCGTCCCCGACGGCGAGCCGGGCGCGCTGCATGTGCGCGGCGAGTCCATCGCCCTGGGCTACTGGCGGCGCACCGACGCCAGCC
Source organism: Nonomuraea jabiensis (assembly GCF_014204795.1). Taxonomy (GTDB): domain Bacteria; phylum Actinomycetota; class Actinomycetes; order Streptosporangiales; family Streptosporangiaceae; genus Nonomuraea; species Nonomuraea jabiensis. The sequence continues at coordinate 7,669,331 of NZ_JACHMB010000001.1, forward strand.
GCGCCGTGTTCGCGGGCCAGTGGCTCAACACCGGCGACACCTACACGCGCTCCCCCGAGGGCTACTACACCTGCCTGGGCCGCAGCAACGACCTGCTCAAGGCGGGCGGCATCTGGGTCTCGCCGGCCGAGGTCGAGAGCCGGCTGCTGGAGCACCCGGCGGTCCTGGAGGCGGCCGTGGTGGGCGTGGCCGACGAGCACGGGCTGGACAAACCGGTCGCCTGCGTCGTCGCCCAGGGGCAGGTCACCGCCGAGGAGCTGGTCCAGTGGTGCCGCGACGGCCTGGCCGCCTTCAAACGGCCCCGCCGGGTGGTCTTCCTCGACCGGCTGCCCAAGACCGCGACCGGCAAGATCCAGCGCTTCCGGGTCCGCGAGCTCCTCGCCCAGGAGGCCCCCGCGTGAACGTCGACGTGCTGATCATCGGCGCCGGTCCCGTGGGCCTGTACGGCGCCTACTACGCCGGGGTCCGCGGCCTGCGCACGGCGGTGGTCGACTCGCTCGGCCAGGTCGGCGGCCAGGTGAGCGCGATGTACCCGGAGAAGCAGATCTACGACGTCGCCGGGTTCCCGGCCGTCTCCGGCCGCCGCCTCATCGCCAACCTGGTCGAGCAGGCCGCCCCGTACGAACCGGCGTACGTGCTCGGGGAGGAGGCCCAGCGGCTCGAACGCGCCCCGACCGGCCGGCTCGTGGTCAAGACCGGCGCGGGCACCGAGATCACCGCCGGGGCCGTCGTCGTGACCGGCGGGATCGGCACCTTCACGCCCCGCCCGCTCCCGGCCGGGGAGGAGTTCCTCGGCCGGGGCCTGGCGTACTTCGTGCCCGAGGCCGCGGACCACGCGGGCCGGGACGTCGTCATCGTCGGCGGCGGCGACAGCGCCGTGGACTGGGCCCTCATGCTCCACCCCGTCGCGCGCAGCGTCACGCTGGTCCACCGCCGCGCCGCCTTCCGCGCCCACCACGGCTCCGTGGCCCGGCTCGCCGCCTCGCCCGTCGAGGTCGTCGTCAACGCCCAGGTCACCGCCGCCCGCGGCGGCGACCGGCTGGAACGCGTCGAGCTCAGCACCGGCCGGACCCTCCCGTGCCAGCGGCTGGTCGCGGCCCTCGGCTTCACCGCCAACCTCGGCCCGCTGCGCGAGTGGGGCCTCGACCTGCACGACAACCGCCACCTGGTCGTCGACTCCGCGATGCGCACCAACGTGCCCGGCATCTTCGCCGCCGGCGACATCGCCGACTACGACGGCAAGGTCCGGCTGATCGCGGTCGGCTTCGGCGAGGTGGCCACGGCCGTCAACAACGCCGCCGTGCACCTCGACCCAGCCGCCCAGCTCTTCCCGGGGCACTCCACCGACAATCCCGCCCCAGGTCCGTGACCAGGAGATTCACCATGCCGTACGTCATCGCCGCACCCTGCATCGACGTCATGGACAAGTCGTGCGTCGAGGAGTGCCCGGTCGACTGCATCTACGAAGGGGAGCGCAAGCTCTACATCAACCCCAAGGAGTGCATCGACTGCGGCGCCTGCGAACCCGTCTGCCCCGTCGAGGCGATCAGCCAGGACCGGCGGGTCGCCGAGGAGCACGCCGAGTTCGTCGAGGACAACCGCCGCTTCTTCACCGAGGTGCTGGACGGGCGGGAGGCGCCGCTCGGCGCGCCCGGCGGTTCGGGCAGAACCGGCCGGATCGGGGTGGACACCCCCATGGTCGCGGGCAGGTAAGGAGCATGATCGACGGCATGCCCCTCATCGACGCGCACGTCCACGTGCCGCTGCTCGGCACCCTCAAGCCCGCCTGGCTGCGCTGGGCCCGCGACTTCGGCGAGCAGGGCGTGCTGGAGGACGTGTGGGACTCCGCGGGCAGGCCGCGCCCGGACCGCCTGGACGAGCTCTTCGCCGCCCAGGGCGTGGACGTCGCGCTGCTGTTCTGCGAGTACAGCCCCAAGGCGACCGGGACGCAGGCGTTCGAGGACCTGCTGCCGATCGTCGAGCACAACCCGGCCCGCTTCCGGCCGGTCGCCAACGTCAACCCCCACCTGCACTTCCCGCTCGCCGACGAGCTGCGCCGCCAGCTCGACCTCGGCGCCGCCGCGCTCAAGCTGCACCCCGTGCACGGCGGGTTCCGCTGCGACGACGCCGCCCTCTACCCCGCCTACCACGTGCTGGAGGAGCGCGGCGTCCCGCTCGTCGTCCACTGCGGCACCAGCTCCTTCCCGGGCGCGGCCAACGAGAACGCCGACCCGGGCTTCCTCATCCCGGTCATCCGCGACTTCCCCGGCCTCGACGTGGTGCTCGCGCACGGCGGGCGCGGCTGGTGGTACGACGCCGCCGCCTTCCTCGCCCTGTCCCACGACACCGTGTGGCTGGAGCTGTCCGGCCTGCCGCCCAAGCGGCTGCCCGAGTACTACGCCAAGTACGACCTCACGCGGCTCGGCCGCAAATGGATCTTCGGCACCGACTGGCCCGGCGTCCCCGGCACCGCCGTCAACGCCCGCGCCGTCGCGGGACTCCTGCCCGAGGAGGTGGCCAGGGCGGTGCTCGCCGGGAACGCGGCGAAGGTGTACGCCGGCCTGCGGCCGGGGGAGTGAGCCAGGCCCGTCCACGCCCTCGGCGACCAGGTGCCCCGGATCCACCCGGACGCCGTCGTCATCGGCAGCGACTGCGTCGTCGGGCACAACGCTCACCTCGAAGGCTGCACGGTCGAGGACCGCTGCCTCATCGGCTCCGGCTCGGTGGTGCTCAACCGCGCCGCTCCAGGAACGCGGTCATGCGCTCGTGCTTCTCCTCCGTCTCGAACAGCACGGCCTGCGCCACGTCGTCGAAGCGCGGGTGGGCGCCGGGCGGGGCGGCCAGCGCGAGCTTGGTCAGGCGCAGCGCCAGCGGCGCGTTCTTCGCGATCCGGGCGGCCAGCCGGTCGGCCGCGGCCGGCAGCTCGTCCTGCGGCACCACCTCGTTGACCAGCCTGACGGCCAGCGCCTCCTCGGCCGGCAGCACCCTCCCGGCGAGCAGGATCTCCTTGGCGAGCGGCTCGCCGACCAGCTCGCGCAGCCGCCAGCACGCTCCGGCGGCGGCCATGATGCCCAGCCCCGCCTCCGGGTTGCCGAAGCGGGCCCGGGGGGTGGCCAGGCGGAAGTCGCAGGCGTACGCCAGCTCGGCCCCGCCGCCCAGGGCGGGGCCGTCGACGGCGGCGATCGTCGGCATCGGCAGCCGGGCGATCCGGTCGAACAGGCCGCTGTTGATGCCCGCCAGCGCGTCCTCGCGGCGGCGCTCGCGCAGCTCGCGGATGTCCGCGCCGGCCGCGAAGATCCCGTCGGAGCCGGTGAGGACGAGGATGCGCGGCCGCCGCTCCAGCTCGGCGCAGACCGCGTGCAGGTCCGCCACCATCGCCGCGTCGATCGCGTTGCGTGCCTGCGGCCGGTCCAGCCGGACCAGCATCCGGTCGGTCCCGTCCTCGACCTTCACCGTGTCGTTCAGCGGAAGCACCGCGGCCTCTTTCCTCGTCGTCAGGTCTCAGCGGTGGATCACGGGCAGGATCAGGCGGCTCGGGTGCCCGGGACCGTGGAGCACGCTGTTGGTCGCGACGACGACCTGGTCGGCGGTGTCCTCGGCGATGGTTCCGCCGGTGTTGGTGTTGCGGTCGTAACGGGGGAAGTCGCTGGAGGAGACCTCGAGGCGGATCCGGTGCCCGGGCAGGAACACGTTGGAGGTCACCGACAGATCCAGCGTGACCTCGTACACCTGGCCGGGGACCAGCGGCTCCGGCTCGGCCAGGGAGTCGCGGTAGCGGGCGCGCAGGATGCCGTCGGTGAGGTAGATCGCCCGCCCGTCGGGGAAGACGTCGACGAGCTTGCCGGTGAAGTCGGTGTCGCGCGCCGACGAGGTGACGTGGAGGACGAGCGAGACGTGGCCGGTGACCTCGACCGGCTCCTCCAGCGCGGGGGTGGTGAAGCAGAGCACGTCCTCGCGGGCCTCGACCGGGCGCTGGTCGACCGGGCCGGTCCCGTTGACGGCGGCGGGCATCATGATCCGGCCGCCGAGGGTGGGGACCGGGTCGGCCGGGTCGTAGGTGTAGGTGTCGGTCGCCTCCGCCGCGGGTGGCCGGGGGCTGAGGACGCCGTCGCCGCCGGCGGTGTTGGCCCGGCCGGCGCCGTCGAGGAAGTAGTCGGTGTACTCGGTGCCGGGCAGCGGCCAGTCCTGCTCGTCACGCCACTGGTCGATGCCCATGACGAAGATCCGTACGGGTGCGGTGCCGTCCAGGGCGTCGGTGCGGCCGCGCAGCCAGCGGTCGAAGAAGCGGATGTGCGCCCCGGTCAGGTCGGCGGCCATGCCGCCGGCGCTCATGCCGAACCGCCGGTCGTGGTAGGCCCCGTCCTGGTACAGGTGGTCCCAGGGGCCGATGATCAGCCGCTGCCCGTCGCGGGCCTCGGCGCTGCCGCCCTCGGCGCGCATGCGGGTGTAGGTGCGGACGGTGCTGTCGACGAACAGGTCGAACCAGCCGCCGACGTTCAGCGCGGGCACCGTCACCCGGTCGAACCGCTCGGCGACGGCGAGGTCCTGCCAGAACCGGTCCCGGGCGGGGTGCCGCAGCCATTCGGCCCACCACGGCGACTGCTTGTTGAGCAGCGGCTGGTCGCCGATCGGCAGGGTGGCCAGATGCGGCTGCGGATCGGCCGCCATGCCGGCCGCCTCCATGAGAACGCCGAAGTCGCCCGCGGTCTGCGCCGCCGTCAGCGTCATCATCGTGGCCCACGTCCAGGTGGTGTGCCACGAGAGCGCGCCGCCCGCGGAGTACCAGGGCGCGTGGTAGAAGTCGGTGCTGGTCACCGTCGGGGCGATCGCCTTGAGCCCGGCGGGGGCCTGCGACGCGCCGGCCCACTGCACGAAGCCGAGGTAGGAGGCGCCGTAGCTGCCGATGTTGCCGTCGCACCACGGCTGCTCCAGGAGCCAGGCGATGGTGTCGGCGCCGTCGTGCGGGTCGTCCAGGTGAGGGGTGAACTCGCCGTTCGAGCGGAACCTGCCGCGCGTGTCCTGCCAGACGACCGCGTACCCGGCTTCGAGCAGGGCTTGCAGGTTGGGGGTGAGGGGAGACCCGCCGAGGCCCGGCAGGGCGTCCTTGCCGTAGGGGACGCGCACCAGCAGCGTGGGCGCGGGTGGTCCCTCGGGGATCCAGAGGTCGGTGGCGAGGGTCACCCCGTCGCGCATCGGCACCATGACGTCCTTCTCGACCGAGAAACGCATCGTAATCTCCTACACCCGCCCGCATCACCGTCAGGATTATGTAGCATTTTGCGCCCGCCTCTTTCTAGCGCACATTCTGACCGATCGGAAGGCCCCGGAGACGATGGCGATGCGTCAGGGGCGCTCGCCGGGCCGGGGCCAGCGGGCCTGCAGCTCGAGCTCGGCCTTGGCCATGGCGGCCTGCAGCTGGTCGGGGCTGCCGGCCTCGAGGACGGTGCAGCGGAGGGGGTCGCGGCATTCGAAGGCGGTGTAGGCCTGCCGCCAGGCTCCCCAGGTGATGACCCAGCCCGGCCACCGCGCCTGCAGGGCGTCCAGGTCGCGATCGACGGCGGCCGATTCGGGGGTGCCGGCGTCCTGCCGCGGGGGCGGTTGGGCGGGTCGGCCGCGCGAGCGGCGATGGCGGGGTCGCTGCGGTCTGTCTGTGGGCTCTTCCCGGTCGGGCGGCGGCTCTGACGGCATGGGTGCTGGCATCAGGATCTCCATCGAGGGGGTAGATCGTGGTGCGTGCGGGAGACTTATCGTTCCCACTGGCATTCCCCGATGCAAGCACGTCTGCACATGCATTCCAAGAAAATTGCATATGCACGTGCACGGGCTGTGTGCTGAAAGAAGGAAAGGGAAGGAAGGTCCCATTTACAATGGCATGTCGGCTTCTGTGTTGTATGGGGTGAAGTGTGCGGCGCCGAATATCGGCGCATGGTCGGAAGGGGCATGAAACAGTAGGTAACGTAAGGAACAATGAGTGTGTCTCGCCCGGCAAAAAGGATCGATGATGATCGTTGCAGAGCCTGACGGAGACGGCGTCCCCGCTGGCGTCGTACGTGGTGCCCGAAGCGGGCCGACCGCGTTGCGGATCATGGTGGGCACGCAGCTGCGCCGGCTGCGCGAGGCCAAGGGCATCACCGGCGAGCAGGCCGCCGACACCATCCGCGCCAGCCACTCCAAGATCAGCCGGATGGAGCTGGGCCGCAGCCCCTTCAAGCAGCGCGACGTGGCCGATCTGCTTACCCTGTACGGCATCACCGCCCCCGACGAGCGGGAGAAGGTGCTGGAGCTGGCCCGCCAGGCCAGCGCCCCGGGCTGGTGGCACCAGTACAGCGACGTGCTTCCCGGCTGGTTCGAGCCCTACCTCGGGCTGGAGCAGGCGGCCCGCACGATCCGCAACTACGAGGCGCAGTCCGTGCACGGCCTGCTGCAGTGCGAGCCGTACGCGCGGGCCGTCATCGGCATCCAGTACGGCGACGCCGACCCCGACGACCTCGATCGCCGGGTGGCGATGCGGATGCGCCGCCAGGACCTGCTCACCGACAGCGACGCGCCCACCCTGTGGGCGATCATGGACGAAGCGGTGCTGACCCGGCCGATCGGCGGCCGCGACGTCCAGCGGGCCCAGCTGGAGCACCTGCTCGCGGTCTGCGACCTGCCGAACGTCACCCTGCAGATCGTGCCCTTCCACATCGGCGGGCACGCGGCGGTGGGCGGCCCGTTCACGCTCTTACGCTTCGACGCCCCCGACCTGCCCGACGTGGTCTATCTGGAGCACCTCACCAGCGCGATGTACCTGGACAAGCCCACCGACATCGACAGCTACAGCAAGGTGATGAACACCTTGACCATCCAGGCCGCTCCGAAGGAGGCGACTCCGGCGCTGCTCAAGGGCATGCTCGAAGAGCTCTGAGCGGCTAGCGTGCCACGTCGCGGGCGGCCGTGTGCCAGCCGGTCGCCCTGCGCGCCAGAGCGCCGAAGCCGAGGAAGACGGCCAGCCCGAGCAGGGACGCCAGGGCGACCGCCGCGAACAGCTGCTCGGACTGCAGCCGGGAGCGGTAGAGGTCGATGAGCGTGCCGATGCCCGGCTCGCCCTGCCGGAAGAAGAAGTCCCCGACCACCGCCCCGATGACCGACAGGCCGGCGGAGATGCGCAGGCCGGTGAGGAGGTGGGGCAGCGCCGCCGGCAACTCGAGCTTCCACAGCCGGGCCGCCCACCCGGCCCGCGCCAGCGTGAACAGGTCGTGGTGGCTCTCCTCCACCGACCGCAGCCCGAACAGCGTGTTGGTCACGATCGGGAACAGCGCGATCAGCGCGCAGACCAGGACGCGGGTGAAGAAGCCGAACCCGAACCAGAACCCGAAGAGCGGCACCAGCGCCAGGACCGGAATCGTCTGCAGGATCACGAGGTACGGGTGCAGCGACCGCTCCAGCCACCTCGCCCGCGCCATGGCGATCGCGCACACGACGCCGGTCACGCCCGCGATCGCCAGGCCCAGCAGCGCGACCTGGCCGGACAGCAGCAGGCCGGCCAGCAGCTCGGCGCGGTTGACGGGGTCGAGGAGCCCCACCCGCACCACGGCGTCCGGCGGGGGCAGCAGGAACCGCCGGTCCGGGGTCAGCAGCACGTACGTGACCGCGTACCACAGGGCGATCACCAGGACGAAGACGATCAGCGGCGGAACCCACCGCAGCCACCTCATGCGGCCGCCCCCCTCAGCCAGGCCGACACCTGGCCCGCGATCCGCGCGAAGTCAGGGCTGAAGCGCAGCTCGGGCGGGCGAGGGTAGGGGAACGGCACGTCGCAGGCGCCCACGATCCGCCCCGGCCGTTCCGACAGCACGATGATCCTCGTGGCCAGGAAGACGGCCTCGCCGACGGAGTGGGTGACGAACACCGCGGCGAAGCGGCGCAGGCCGAACAGGCGCAGCAGCTCCGACTGCAGCCGCTCGCGCGTGATCTCGTCCAGCGTGCCGAACGGCTCGTCGAGCAGGAGCAGGTCGGGCTGGACGGCGAGGGCACGGGCCAGCGACACCCTCATCCGCATCCCGCCCGACAGGGTCCGGGGACGGTGGTGCGCGAAGTCGGCCAGCCCCACCAGCTCGATCGCCTCGTCCGCGCGCCGCCGCCGCTCCGCCCTGGACAGCCCGCGCAGCTCGCCGAGCAGCTCCACGTTGGCGCGGACGGTGCGCCACGGCAGCAGGGCATGGTCCTGGAAGACGTAGCCCACGGACGCGGTGTCCCGGCGCACCGAGCCCTCGGTGGCGTCGGTCAGCCCCGCGGCCAGGCGCAGGAGGGTGCTCTTGCCGCACCCGGAAGGGCCGACCACCGCGACGAACTGGCCGGGGGCGACGGTCAGATCGATCTTGTCCAGCGCGTGCGTGCCGTCGTCGTAGCGCTTGCCCGCACCGGAGAACGACAGCGCGGAGGTGGCGGCCTGACCGGGCACCCGGCCACTGGACCACGTCGGACAGGACACGGGCAACCCGCCGTTCGGTCAGCCGGCGCGGTAGCCGATCTTCGGGTCGATGAAGTCGTTGGTGACCACGTCGGAGGGTCGCAGACCGTCCTTCACCGGCTTGTTCTGCTTGGCGAAGATCGGCTTGGTGATGTCGATCAGCCGCTGCACGCGGGCGGTGTCGAAGTTGCCGACGGTGTCGTCGGGGCCGTTGCCGGCCAGCTTGAGCGCCTTCATCTGCCGGACCGAGAACTCCGAGCTCGGCCTGGTGTACTGGGTGGCGACCTTGTACGCCTGGTTGAGCCGCAGGGTGAGATCGATCGTGGGGCCCGGCTCGGCCAGCACGTCGACCTGCGCCTGCTGGAAGATGGGGATGAGCTTGCGCAGGCACGGCGCGAGCTTCTGCCTGTCGGCCGGGCGGATCACCAGCGGGGGGCCGTAGTTGGGGTAGCCGGCGTCGTACACGAGCTGATACTTCACCGGCTTGCCCCACTGCGGCACGTCTTTTTCGTAGATGTACGGCTCGGCGTTGGCATAGCCGGCCACCGCCGCCTTGCCCCCGGCGGCCACGAAATGGGACGGGGACCCGTCGTAGGATCCGTCCACCTGGCTGCGCTTCAGCAGCCCCGCCCCCACCAGATACTCCATGTAGGTGTTGCCGCCGAAGTAGAGCACCTTCGTGTCCGTCCGGCCGATGTCCTTGATGGTGTGGAAGGCGGGGTACGTGGCCGGGTCCCACAGGATGATCTGCGGGTGGATCTCCAGCAACGCCATGACCGCGAGGGTCGGCTGGGTGGCCGACATCTGGATGCCCTCGTCCATGCCGCCCAGGACGCCGAGGGTGATGCCGGGGTCGGTGTAGAGCTGCGCCGACGACTGGGTGAAGCCGATCGCCGGCCCGCCCGCCCGCAGCTCCAGCGTGACCCCGGTGTCCTTGCCCCGGACGACCAGCGGCGCGCTCACCCGCTTCCTGCCGACGTCGATGGCAGGGTTGGCGCCGAGCAGGTGGTACATCCCGCCCTCGACGGTGATGTGCGGCGTCCATTGGGTCTGCACCACGACGGTGGCCGGGCAGACGCCGCGCAGGTCGGTCGGGTCGTTGGGATCCCCCGACGCCGCCGGTTTCTGCTGGGGCGCCTGTTGCGTGCCGGTGCACGCCGCGAGCAGGAGGAACAGCGCGGCTATCGCTGTGGCCCTCGCCGTGTTACGTCCCGCATGCCGTGGCCGGCGCACGCGCATGGTGCCATCCTTCCGATGTGCGGCGATTGCATATTCGCGGCAGAAACCATGTCAAGCGCTGATCCGATATTCCTGGTCCTGCGCGAGCGGAAGACAATTCCCGGAACTTACCATGCTTTGTCGAGCGCCCGGCATTTCTGGTGAGCGCTTACGGGTGAAACACCCTCTGTGGGTGTTTTGTCCAGTCGTGTGAGATTCAGATTCGGGAGAAGTGCACTAACGGCTTCTTCGTTGCAAATGGGTATGATCACCTCACGGGTGCGTCGCCGCCGGGGACCTTATGCTCAAGCCTGGAGACCTCTGAATGACAACGGACAACTCGACCACGGACCGGTGGCCGCCGGAGATCGACACGACCGTTGCCCACTCGGCGCGGGTCTGGAACTACTGGCTGGGCGGCAAGGACCACTACGCGGTGGACCGGGAAGTCGGCGACCGGTTGAGCCGGATAAATCCGGACATCGCGTTGACGGCCCGCGCCGACCGCGCCTTCCTCCACCGCTCCGTACGCCATCTGGTGGCCGAGGCGGGGGTACGGCAGTTCCTGGACATCGGCACCGGGCTGCCCACGGCCGGCAACACGCACGAGATCGCCCAGGCGCTGGCTCCGGAGACGCGCGTCGTCTACGTCGACAACGACCCCGTCGTCCTCGCCCACGCCAAAGCCCTGCTCGTGGGCACGCCGGAGGGCAGGACCAACTACATCCAGGCAGACCTCCACGACCCGGACACCATCCTGGGAGCGGCCGCCGACACGCTCGACTTCACCCGGCCGATCGCGATCATGCTGCTGGGGATCCTGCACTTCGTCAACGACGACGACGAGGCGTACGGGATCGTCAAACGCCTGCTCGACGCCGTCCCCTCCGGCAGCCACCTGGCGCTCGTCCACATCACCGCGTTCTTCAACCCGGAGGCGAAGCGCGAGGAGGTGCGGCACTGGAACGAGCACGGCACGCCCAAGCTGACCATCCGCACGCCCGAGCAGATCGGGCGCTTCTTCGACGGCCTGGAGATCCTGCCCCCCGGCGTCGTCTCCACCACGCGATGGCGCCCCGACATCGACGACGTCCCGGAAGTGGATGGATTCTGCGGGGTCGGCAGGAAGTAGGGCGGCGGGCCGTGCGTAGTACGCGTGAAACTTTCACGGAGGGGAATCGGCGGCCGGTGCGCTCCGGCCACCCCATAACCGCCGGTGGAAGGAGAGATCGCCCCCCTTATCAGCCGGGCGTTCGGCCACGTTAGCGCCTGCCCGATTCCGGCCCGAGGAATCCTCTAGTGGACGGCCCGGCGGCCGCCAGCGCAGGGTGATGCCGACGCCACGTCAGACAGAAGGGGACGGAATTGTTACCCGACATCCTGCGACGCCGCACGACCAGGCTCCTGACCGTCGTTCTCGCGCTGCTGGCCGCGGTCGCCCTGCCGGCCGTGCCGGCTTCGGCCACCGCCCAGGTCCCGATCTTCCTGGAGGTACGCGGGGACAACAGCCAGAAGCTGGCCGGCATCTACGGCTGGATCGAGTTCAACGACAGCACGACGTACACCTACCAGTTCTACCTGTGCCGCGAGTCGAGCTACAGCGCCGCCGGCGGGTACGTCCTGATCAACGACCGCGCCACCCTCCGCGCCTCGTACAGCCTGAACTACGGGAACACGAACATAGCCGAGTGCAAGTATCCGGCCCAGCTGTACGGCACGACGGATGCCGTCGGCGGCACCGTCAGGAACGTCACGATCGAGGTGGAGGGCGTCAACTTCAACGGCCAGAACCAGGCCACCTGGAAGAGGAGGTCGTCCACCTACGACAACCCCTTCAACTGACGATCCTCTCGCCCACCGATCCGCGCACCACGATGTGCGTGCCCAGGATGACGTGCTGCGGCCGGCCGAGGTCCAGGGCCAGCCGCACGGCGGTGCGGCCCAGCTCCTCGGTGGGAATGTGCACCGTGGTGAGCCCGGGGACCAGGTCGGCGGCGAGCGGGATGTCGTCGTAGCCGGCGACCGACACGTCCTCGGGCACGCGCAGGCCCGCCTCGCGCAGCGCGGCCAGCACGCCGGCGGCGACCATGTCGGTGCCCGCGAAGATCGCGGTGAACTCCGTCCCCGCCGCCAGCAGCCGCCTGGTCCCCTCGTAACCCCCGTCGCGGGAGAATTCGCCGGGCAGGACGAGGCCCGGATCGCAGGGGACGCCGTGGTCCGCGTGCGCGCGGCGGAAGCCGGCCACGCGGTCGATCTTGGTGGTGTTCTGGTCGCCGGCGGTGGCGGCGCCGAGGTAGACGATCCGGCGGTGGCCGCGGGAGAGCAGGTGGCCGGTCATGGCGTACGCGCCGGCCTCGTTGTCGTACTCGACGACGGTGGTCGGCACGTCGTCGCCGAGCGGCGGGCGCCCGCACAGCACGAGCCGGGAGCCCGCCTTGTCCAGGGCGTGCGCGAAGTGCGACATGCGCGCGCGGTAGGCGTCGTCGGCCGAGCCGCCGCCGACCAGGATCACCGCGTCGGCACGCTGCTCGCGCATGGCCTCGACGACCGCCAGCTCGCGCGCCGGGTCGCCGTGCGTGGCGCACACCAGGCACAGCCGGCCCTCTTCGGTGGCCTGCTGCTCGACGCCCTTGGCGACGTAGGCGAAGGAGGGCCCGGTGACGTCGTCGAGCACGAAGGCGACCATCTTGGTGCCGGCTCCGGACAGGGCGCGGGCGTGCACGTTGAGGACGTAGTCCAGCTCGCGCATGGCCCGCAGCACGCGGGCGCGGGTGGCCTGCGCGACCGGATAGTCCCCTTTGAGCACCCGGGAGACCGTGGACGCGGAGACCCCGGCGCGGGCGGCGACGTCCCGGATGGTGGCCCGCTCCAGGTCATCCACGGGCGCCGCTTCCCGCGCGGCGGGCTTCGGTGGCGCCAGCTTTCGTGGCGTCAGCTTCCGTGGCAAGGCGCACCTTTCGTCAGGCGGAGCAGCGCCGCGGAGTACGGCTCGGGCAGCACGACGCCGATCGTGCCCGCCCGCCAGCCGGCCTCGATCGCGGAGGGGAAGAGCGGGGTCACCTCGCAACCGCAGGGCCAGGGCAGCCGCGGTAGCTCTTGTAGACGCCGATCGCCTCGGCGACCTCGGCCAGCCGGTCCGGGGGCAGCAGGTCGAGGCGGCCGCTGAGGTGGATGCGGCCGAGCATCGCGGTGACCATGGACCAGGCGACCTGCTCGGCGGGGTAGGCCCACATCGCGCCCTGCTCCGGCGGTACCGCGGCGGGCGCGGCGGCGGCGACGGCGGGCAGCAGCAGCTCGTCCTGCTGGTCGGTGAGCGAGGCGATGGAGTGCCTGTCCAGGGTGGCGCCGTCCAGCCGCATGCCGCCGGCCGCGCAGGACTCGATCACCAGGCCGGGGTGGCGCTCCAGCAGGCGCTCGACCCAGGCCAGGTAGGCGCGGTTGTGTTCTAGCAGCCGGTCGGCCGGGCCGAGGTCGATGTTGTAGTCGAACGTGAAGTAGCCGATGCCGTGCTCGCGGACCAGCCGGTCGGCGACCTCGGGCTCCAGCCACAGCCCGGGGACCATGCCGTGGCCCTTGATCGCGTCGATGACCTCGCCGAGTCCTCCGGGGAAGCGCACGGTGGACGGCTCCCACGCGCCGACCGTTCATGAAGTCGTTGAAGACCACCGGCAGCTCGGCGTTGTCGCGGTGCGGCCGGCGGACGGCCCGGCGGTAGGCGGTCAGGGCGGCCACGGGGTCGCCGGCCACGGTGAACGCGGCGGCCGCCGTGGTGAAGCTCTCGCCCGGCGCCAGCCGGACCGACCAGCCGTGCTCGCGCTGCGACGGTCCCGACAGCGCCAGGTAGACGTCGTCGAACCGGTCCTCGGCGTGATGGCTCTCGTAGCGCAACTTCAGCCCGTCCACGTGCCGCTCGCCGGCCGTGCCGTTCCTGCCCCGGCCGGTCACCTCGATCTGCACCACCGGCAGCGCCGAGCGGCCGTTGCCCCGGAACGGGCCGATCGCCGGCAGCCGGGGCGGCGCTCCGGCGGTCAGGTCGAGGACGAGGTCGCGCCAGGTCAGCTCCATCAGGCGACCCGGTCCAGGTCCTCGTGCGCCACCTGGTGCGCCAGCGGCAGCCCGGCGACGAGCCGTTCCAGCTCGTCCAGGGCGACGGCGCCCATCCGGGACAGCTCGTTGCCGTGCGAGCCGGCGATGTGCGGGGTGAGGAAGGCGTTGGGCAGGTCGAACAGGGGCGAGTCGGGCTGCAGCGGCTCGGGCTCGGTGACGTCGAGGATCGCCGACAGCCGTCCGGACCTCAGCTCGCTGATCAGCGCGCCGGTGTCGACCAGCGACCCTCGCGCGGTGTTGATCAGGACCGCGCCGTCCGGCATCAGCGCCAGCCGCGCCCGGTCGAGCATGTGCCGGGTCTCGGGGGTGGCGGGGGCATGCAGGCTGACGATGTCGCTGCGGCGCAGCAGCTCCTCCAGCGACTCCTGCCGTACGCCGGGGACCCGGGTGTAGGGGTCGTACAGGCACAGGTCCAGGTCGTACGGCGCCAGCAGGTCGAGGACCTTGCGGCCGATGCGGGAGGCGCCCACGATGCCGACCGTGCGGCCGTTGTTGCCGATGCCGGGCTCGATCTTGGCCAGGGTGAAGGAGCGGTCACGCCGGTAGCGCTGGTTGAGGGCGAAGACCCCCTTGCCGGCCAGCAGGATCGCGCCGACGGTGTACTCGGCCACCGGGACGGCGTTGGCCTCGGCGGCCGAGGAGACCAGCAGGCCGCGCTCCCACCAGGCGGGGCTGATCATGCCCTTCACCGAGCCGGCCGCGTGCAGGACGGCGCGCAGGCGGGGGGCGGCGGCCAGCAGCGCCTCGTCGATCGGCGGGCAGCCCCAGCCGGTGATGAGGATCTCGACGTCGGCCAGGTCCAGGCGCGGGTCGTCGAACCGCTCGGCGACCAGGGCGACGTCGATGTCGGCCAGCGTGTCCAGCCGCCGCAGCAGGGGCGCGGGGAAGAGCAGAGCGAGATGTTCCTCGCGCATGGCGAACAGCGCCTTCGGGCGTGGGGACACGGGGGAAGCCCTCCATTCGATAGAGACCGGTTTCTAAAGTAGGAGCGCAGCCTCCTGCGGTCAACGGGCAATCCCTGATGAACTTCGGAGGCGTGTCCGACCAGGATTTCCCGGCTGGCCTGCGCTGATGTGTAACGTCTCTGTAACGCAGCCTTGAACGTGCTGGCCGCTCGGACGTAGCGTTCGCAGCGACCGGTTTCTATCAACCTAGAGAGCCACCTGCTGCCGCCTCAGACGGGACTTCGGTGATGAGCACGCTACAGACGAGGCCAGAGCCTCAGACGAGACCGCCCTCCGGGCCACCGGACAGGCGCCGCGTCCGACGCAGGGCGGTCCGTACGAACTGGACGATCGGGCTGCTCGCACTGCCGGCCGTCGCCTTCTTCCTGGTCTTCAGCTACCTGCCGATGTCCGGCCTGGTGGTGGCGTTCAAGGAGTTCGACGTCAGCCTGGGGATCTTCGGCAGCCCGTGGAACGGGCTGGAGAACTTCACCTACTTCCTGGAGTCCGGCGACGCGGCGAGGATCCTGTTCAACACGCTCTTCCTCAACATCCTGTTCCTGGCCGCGACGCTGGCCGCCGGGATGCTGCTGGCGATCATGCTGAACGAGATCCGCAGCACCTTCTTCAAGCGGGTCTCCCAGTCCGTCGTCTTCTTCCCCTACTTCGTCTCCCCGGTCGTGATCAGCATCATCCTGCAGGTGCTGCTGGCCGGGGCCTCCGGCGGGGGCGGGGCGGTCAACGACGCCCTCGGGGGCCTCGGGTTCCCCGCGGTCGACTGGTACACGGAGCCGGGGCCGTGGCCGTGGATCCTCACCGTGGTGAAAGTCTGGCAGCTCGGCGGCTACCTGAGCGTCATCTTCCTGGCCGCGATCACCGGCATCCCCGAGGAGGTCTACGAGGCCGGGATGATCGACGGAGCCTCGCGCGCCCAGATGGCCTGGCGCATCACCCTGCCGCTGCTGAAGCCCACCGCGGCGGTCCTGCTGGTGCTGGGGGTCGGCCGGATCTTCTACGGCGACTTCGGCACCATCTACGCGATCGTCGGGGACAACGGCACCCTGTTCGACAGCACGGACGTCATCGACACCTACGTCTTCCGCGCCCTGCGCCAGCTCGGCGACTTCGGCACCACCGCCGCGATCGGCCTGTTCCAGTCGGTGGTGGGTTTCGTCCTCGTGGTGATCGCGGTGCTGATCCAGCGCAAGTACTCGAAGGAGACCAGCGTCCTATGAGCGGCAAGAAGCTGGAACCGTTCACGATCGTCAGCATCATCGGCGTCTCCTTCGCCGTGCTGGCCTGCGCGATCCCGTTCTGGATGATCATCTCGGGGTCCCTCACCAGCGAGTCCGAGCTGGCCACGACGGGCTACAGCCTGTTCCCGGCGGCCTTCGACCTCACCGCGTACAAGATGATCTTCACGGGTCCGGCGGTGCTCGACGCCTACTTCGCCAGCGTCTTCATCACGGTCGTGGGCACGGCCCTGTCCCTGGCGGTCACCTCGGGGCTGAGCTGGGTGATCGCCCGCCGGCTGCCCGGCATCAGCCGGCCGCTGACCATCTTCTCCTACCTGCCGATGCTGTTCTCCGGCGGCCTGGTGCCCCTCTACCTGCTGGTCACGCAGTACCTGAAGCTGCAGAACAGCTACTTCTCGGTGATCCTGCCGCTGCTGGTCATGCCGTTCCTGGTCTTCGTCCAGGTCAGCGCCTTCCGCCAGCTGCCGGAGTCGATCTTCGAGTCGGCCAAGATCGACGGTGCGGGGGAGCTGCGCATCTTCTTCACGATCGCCATCCCGCTGTCCAAGCCGATCCTCGCCGTCGTCGGCCTCTTCTACGCCGTGCACTACTGGAACGACTGGTTCATGGCGCTGCTGTTCATCGACGACGTGCACAAGTTCCCGCTGCCCCTCGTGCTGCAGAACCTCATCTCCAACATCTCCTTCACGCAGATGCTGCCGCAGCTCGCCGAGGCGGCCACCCCCGTCTACCAGCTCCGGCTGGCCCTCACCACCGTCGCCATCGGCCCGATCCTGCTCGCCTACCCCTTCGCCCAGCGCTACTTCGTCAAGGGCATCACCCTCGGTGCCACCAAGGGCTGATCCCGCTCCCCCCACCTCAGGAGTTACCGTGTCCCACCACCTCATGTCGCGGCGCCGCCTGCTGGCCACCGGCGGCGGCCTGTCCCTGGCCGCCCTCCTCGCCGCCTGCTCGGACGACTCCCAGAAGCCGCAGGCCACCGGCGGCGCCCAGAGCTCCGGCGCGCTCGCGCTGAGCCTGCTGCTCCCCGGCGACGTTCCGGCCGGCTGGGACGCCGTCCTGGCCGAGGTCAACAAGAAGCTCCAGGCCGACCTGGGCTTCACCATCAAGCCGCAGTTCATCCCGTGGACCAGCTACGGCCAGCAGGCGCTGCTGAAGTTCACCGCGGGGGAGAAGTTCGACACCGCGCTGCAGGCGCGCTGGCTCAACATGACCCAGCTCGCGGCCAGCGGCTCGATCGTCGAACTGAGCAGCCTGCTGTCCAGCGGCAAGTACCCCAACCTGACCGCCACGATCGACCCGAAGATCATCGAGCTCAACCGGTGGAGCGGCAAGCTCTACGGCCTGCCCCAGATCAACTCGGTCGCCCGCTTCCACCACTTCAGCATCCGCCAGGACCTGGCCGACAAGCTCGGCATGAGCAACATCACGGACTTCGCCGGGCTGGAGAAGTTCTGGTACGACGTCAAGCAGAAGAACAAGGACATCATCCCGATCGGCGTCAGCTCCCGGATGCCCAAGCTGCTGGTGGCGTGGAACCCGGTCGGCTGGCTCAACCCCTACATGTGGGACAACCCCACCATGAGCATCGCCTCCTTCACCGGCGACTCGCTCAACTTCGTCCTGGCCGCCGACGGCAAGCAGACCGGCTCGTCCAACCCGATCCCGTGGTGGGAGGCCCCGGGCATGGTGGACGCGCTGCGCAAGATCCGCAAGTACTACCAGGACGGGCTGATCAACAAGAACGCCCTCACCCTGGACTCGAAGGCGCTGGACTCCCAGTTCAAGGCCGGCCGCGTCGCCACCGGCTGGGCCATGACCGACGGACTGTCCTCCACGGGGCTGCCCGAGCTGACCAAGAACGTGCCGGGCGCGATGATCGCGAACGTGATGCCGCTCAAGGGCGGCGAGAGCGCCAAGCCGTACCAGACCTTCCAGAGCGACAACTTCGTGGTGCTCAACGCCAAGGGCGAGAGCAACGAGAAGGCCATGCAGCTGCAGGACTGGGTGTCGATCAAGGAGAACCACGACCTGCTCAACTACGGCCTGCCCGGCAAGGACTGGAACCCCGTCGGCGACGACAAGTACGAGCAGCTGTCCACCTACACCTTCCCCGGCTTCGCCCTCGCCTGGCGGGCCAAGCTGGAGCGCCGGGTCAAGGGCATGACCGAGTCCGAGACCAAGTGGTTCGACTGGGCGCAGGACATCGACAACTTCACCGTCGACCCCTACGCCAGTTTCGTCCCCGACCCGGAGCCGATCAAGCGGGAGAACACCCAGGTCACCGCGGCCATGACGCAGTTCGCCAATCCGCTGTTCATCGGCGCCGTCGACGTCGACCAGGGGCTGGACAAGCTGAAGAAGGCGGTGGAGCGGGCGGGCCTGGCCAAGGTCCAGGCCGAGATGGCCAAGCAGGCCGACGCCTACCTGAAGGGCCAGTGACGATGGCGCTCCCCATCAGCCGGAGGACCGTGCTGGCGTCCTCCGGCGCGCTGGCCGCCGCCACCTGGTTATGGAACGGCGAGGCCGCCGCCGCGACGAGAGGCCGCCAGGCCCCGCTGGACGTGGTGGTCTTCGGTGACGAGTCCTCCGAGCGCGCCCACGCGGTGACCGCCGACCGGTCGTCAGTGGTGGCCGGGGCGCTCGGCCGGTCCGCCCGCGTGCTCGACCCGCGGGAGCCCGCCGGGGTCTGGGGCGGCACGGTCTCCTTCACCGTCAAGTGCGCGCCGCACGGCACCACGTACGTCACGATCAAGCTGTGGGGCGGCGACCGGGCCGCGAGCGAGGCCGACCAGTCCCGGCTCCAGCTCTTCTGCGCCGGCGAGCAGGTCGGCCACTACCACCTGGGCGCGGTCGACCCGCTGGACATCCTCAGCCAGGAGGCCCACTCGCCGGGCCGCTTCCACTTCCACACGCTGCCGTTGCCCGAGGCGATGACGCGCGACCGCGAGCAGGTCACGCTGGAGATCCGGTCGATGGGCCGGATCTGGGGTTACGGGCAGAACGCGGTCGAGTTCTACCGCTCGATGGACAAGCCCAGCCGCCCCTTCTACCGGATCTACACCCATACCGAGCCGTACTTCCCCGGCGACGGCATTCAGGGGCCGGCGCCCGACGCGCCCGTCCGGCCCGCGCCCGGCGCCGAGGTGCTGACGGAGATCAAGGCCAGGGTGCTGCGCGAGCACCGCAACTGGCTCGACGGCAACCCCGCCTCCCTCGACTCCTGGGCCTTCCAGGGGCTGGCCGAGGGCTACTTCTGGCCGGAGAGCCCCGCCTACCGGAATCCGGACGCGATCGACCAGGTGCTGGCCGCCATCGACGCCCGCTACACCAAGTGGCTCACCGACCCGACCGTGCTGACCGCCTCCGACCAGCAGTGGGAGGGCTTCGCCAAGGTCGGCATGGCGCTCCTGCTGCTCCGCGACGTCCTGGGCGACCGGCTGGAACGGCCCGTCGGCGGGCGGCCCGTGGGCGCGCCCAACCCGGGCTTCGAGCGCGGCGGCACGGCCCCTGCCTCCTGGAACACCGCCCGATGGGCCGGCACGGCCACCTGGCTCTGGGACGACACGGTCAGGCGCGGCGGCTCGCGTTCGGTCAAGGTCACCGCCGCCGCCGGGGCCGCCGCGGGCTGGAACACCGCCCAGAACCGCACCCTCATCGGCCAGGGCCGGCACCGCTACGGCGTCTGGGTCAAGACCGAGGACGTGGTGGCCCCGGGCGCCTACCTCGACGTGCTCTTCTACGACGCCGCCGGGAAGATCGTCGGCACCGACCACAAGTTCTACGCCCCGCCCGGCACCCGGGACTGGACGCGGATCACCGCCGAGCTGACCACTCCCGCCACCGCGGTGGAGCTCCGGCTCGACGTCCGGGTCGAGGGCGGCGGCACCGCCTGGTTCGACGACGTCGAGGTCACGCCGCTGGACGGGGCCACCCCGCCGGTCCAGGGTGACCTGCCGGTACGGCGGGACGCGTACACCAGGATGCTGGCCGAGTCGGTCTCGTACTGGCGCCGGCACATGCCGCACTACAGTAACCAGACGATGATCTGCGCACTCGGCATCTACCGCTGCAACCGCGCCCTGATGCTGATAAATCCGGAAAAGGCGCCGCTCACCGAGGAGAAGGCCCGCGACTACATCCACCAGTCCGTCGGCCTGAAGCCCTTCCTGGGCCGCGAGGACGACTCCGGCACCCCCAGCAAGATCCTCGGCGAGCACTTCCACCAGGTCACCCGGAAGGGCCTGACCAGGGAGCTGGGCTACGTCGGCAACTACGGCGAGGTGACCGACTGGCTGGTCCTGCTCTACGAGGCCGTCACCCGCTTCGGCGGCGTCGAGGACCCGGAGCTGAAGGCGCACCTGATCAAGATGATCAACGCGCGGGCCGTCTTCCGCTACCCCGAGGTCGACAACGACGGCTACCGCACCATGCGCATGGAGGCCGCCGTCGGCTGGCGCGACGACCACTATCCCGGCGACGTCGTCTACGCCCAGCGCCTGGCCTGGGACGGCCACCCCGCCATGGCCGCCGCCGTCCTCGGCGACCCCGCGATCGCCGGGCACGCCCAGCGCATGATCGCCGACAACCAGTTCTTCGGCCACCTCGATCTGCTGCTCACCAACACCTGGCCGCGCGTGGGGCTCAACGCCCTGCGCCTCGTGCAGCGTGACTGGCCCGCCTTCCAGGCGCTGCCCGCGAGCGGCACGCGGTTCCCCATGGACTGGGACGCCCCCACCTTCGTCTTCTCCGACGAGGAGAACGGCGTCGTCGCGATCAAGAACGGCAAGGAGATCCTCTACGCCTCCCTCTACTGGCGCGCCCGGCAGGCCGTCAACAACCTGGCCCGCGTCCACCACATCACCCCGGACACCCACCGGGTCGCCACCATCCGGCAGCAGTGCCAGGTCACGCCCACCGGCGACACCTGGACCGAGGCCGATTGGGTCTGCTTCTCCTTCGCCATCAACGACCCCGCCGCCTCCCACATCCCGCCCGGCGGCTTCCCGCCCCCCGGCCCGCAGGTCCACCAGGCTTTCGCGGGCGAGGTGCTCAAGGTCGGGCCCCATCCCGCGGACGTCCCGGACCCCGCGCTCGGGGTGGACTTCCCGGGTGTGGAGAAGCTCTTCGTCGGGAAGGCCCAGTTCTACCGCTGCTCCTACGGCCGCTACCTCATCGGCATGAACACCTCCGAGGACCGACCCCGCCGCCTGCACACCACCGGCCCCGGCCACGCCCGTGACCTCGTGACCGGCCGCCGCGTCCGCCTGGGAGCCCCGATCGAGGTCGCACCCCTCAGCACCGTGGTGCTCTTCCTGGAGGACTGATGCACTCCTTGCTCGGCCTGTCGCCCGCCCGTACGTGGGAAGACGCGTTCCTCTCCGGCAACGGCGAGGTCGGGATCATGGTGTACGGGGGCCCGCGGGAGGAACGGGTGGTGGTCAACCACCACCGGTTCGTGCTGCCCAACGGCACCCGCGACCGCCGCCCGCCCGCCATCGCGCACCACCTGCCCGAGATCCGCGCCCTCGTGCTGGCCGGGCGGCCGGTCGAGGCCCAGGCGCTGGCCGCCGACGGCCGGCACCTGGAGTGGACCCAGCCGTTCCATCCCGGCTGGGAGCTGGTGATCTCCCGTCCGGCCTCGGCCGGGGCGTACCGCCGTACCACCGACTTCGCCACCGGCGAGGTCTCGGCGGAGACGGACGGCTGGTCGCACCGGGCGTTCGTCTCCCGCGCCGACGGGGTCGTCGTCCAGCGCCTCACCGGGGACGTCGCCCTCCGCCTGACCGGCGACCTGCCGGGCAAGCCGGAAACGGTCCGGTACGAGACGGCGGCGGGCGAGCGGGACGGCGGGGTCTTCCTGCGGATCCGCGGCGTCTACCCGCCCGAGGGCCGGGGCGCCTTCGGCTTCGAGGGCCTCACCCTCGTGCGGCCGCGCGGCGGGACCGTCGCGGTGGAGGGCGACACGGTGACGGTCACGGGCGCGGCCGAGGTGCTGCTGCTGACGAAGGCGGTCCGGCACGAGCACCCCGCCTGGCCGGACGGCGAGCGCGGCCGGGCAACCGACGAGCCGGGCGGGCCGCAGGCGCGGACCGGTGACGAGCCGGACGGGCTCGGCGGGCTGCTCGGGCTGGCCGCTTCCGGTTATGACGGCCTGCTGGAACGGCACGTCGCCCGGCACCGCCCGCTCTACGAGCGCGTCACCCTCGACCTGGGCGCGACGCCGGACGAGCGGGCCGCGCCGGTCGGCGAGCTGAGCGGCGCCGCGCTGGTGGAGCGGCTGTTCCACGCGGGCCGCTACCTCCTGCTCAGCTCCGGCGGCGTCCTGCCGCCCCGGCTGACCGGCCTGTGGCTGGGGGCGTGGGGAGCGGCCTGGTCAGGCGACTTCACCACCGACGCCAACCTCAACCTCCAGATGGCCGGCGTCAACATCGGCGCGCTGCCCGAGCTGATCGCCGGGTACGCGAACCTGATCCGCGGCCAGATCGACCACTGGCGCACCAACGCCAGGCAGATCTACGGCGCCAGGGGCATCCTCGCGCCCAGCCGCACCGACGGGGAGAACGGCCACCTGTTCCACCTCAACGCCGACTGGCCGTGGACGATGTGGCTGGCCGGGGCGGACTGGCTGCTGTATCCGCTGGTGGAGCATGCCGAGGTCACCGGCGAGCCGATCCCCGAGCTGGCGGGCTGGCTCGCGGAGTGCCGCCTGTTCTGGGAGGACTTCCTCGCCGGAACGGACGGGACCGTGGTGCCGTCGTTCTCGCCCGAGGTGGGGCCGGGCGGCGGGCCGTTCGCCTGCCACGACGCCACCATGGACGTCGCGGCGGCCAGGCACGCGCTCGGCGACTCCCCGGCGGCCAAGCGGCTCCCGCCGTACCGGATCGACGAGCGGGGCGCGCTGGCCGAGTGGATCGCCGACGTGGCGCCGTGCGAGGAGCACCGGCATGTCAGCCACCTGTACCCGGTCTGGCCGCTGCACGAGATCAACCCTGACGAGACGCCGGACCTGGCGGCGGCCGCCAGGAAAGCCCTGCTGTCCAGGGGTGATGAGAACCTCTCGGCGCACGGCAGCCTGCACCGGGCGCTGGCGGCGGCGCGGCTGAAGGATGGCGAGCTGGCCTGGGCAAATGTTCGGAAAATTTTGGACAACGGGATGTTCTTTGACTCGTTGATGAGTTCCCACAACCCCGGCCGGGAGATCTACAACGCCGACGCCGCCATCAGCCTGCCGGGAGTCCTCCTGGAGCTGCTGGTCTATTCGCGGCCGGGGATCGTCGAGCTGCTGCCCGCGCTGCCGCCGGCCCTGGCGAGGGGCCGGGTGCGCGGCGTCCGCTGCCGGGGCCGGGTGACGGTCGAGGAGCTGTCCTGGGGCGACGGGGTCCGGGCCAGGCTCACCTCGCCGATCGACCAGACCGTTACCGTTGTTCACCGCGCCTCGGGCCTGCGCCGAGAAGTTGAGCTGCCTGCTGGAAAGAGTGTGGAGATCGCATGATCCGCAATCCCGTCCTGCCCGGTTTCGACCCCGACCCCTCGATCGTGCGGGTGGGAGACGACTACTACCTGGCCACCTCGACCTTCGAGTGGTATCCCGGCGTCCGCGTGCACCACTCCCGGGACCTGGTCAATTGGCGCCCGCTGGGCGGCATCCTGACCGAGCGCAGGCTGCTCGACCTGTCCGGCGTGCCCGACTCGGGGGGCGTCTGGGCGCCCGACCTGACCTATCACGACGGGCTGTTCCACCTGGTCTACGGCGTCATGGACAACTACGCCCTCGGCTACAAGGACGTCACCAACTACCTGATCACCGCGCCCTCGATCGAGGGGCCGTGGTCCGACCCGGTCCGGCTGCCGGGCCGCGGCTTCGACGCCTCCCTCTACCACGAGGACGGCCGGAGCTGGCTGCTCAACATGGTCTTCGACTCCCGGCCGGGCCGCGGGTTCGCCGGGATCGAGCTGCAGTCCCTGGACGGCGGCAAACCCGAGCTGATCCTGCCCAACCGCAGCGTCACCGAGGGGCCGCACCTCTACAAGATCGACGGCTGGTACTACCTGATGGTGGCCGAGGGCGGCACCGGCTACGAGCACGGGGTCACGGTGCTGCGCTCCCGCTCGATGTCGGGGCCGTACGAGGAGGACCCGGCGGGGCCCATGCTGACCTCCCGCCACGATCGGAGCCTGGAGCTGCAGAAGGCCGGGCACGGCTGCCTGGTGCGGACGCAGTCGGGGGAGTGGTACCTGTCCCACCTGATGGCCCGGCCGTACCACAACGGCAGGTGCGTGCTCGGGCGCGAGACCGCGCTCCAGCGCGTGACCTGGGAGGACGGCTGGCCGCGCGTGGCGGGCGGCGTGCCCGCCGTCGAGGTGGCGGCCCCGGAGCTGCCCGCGCACCCGTGGCCGGCGAGCGAGGGCTGGAACGGCTCGCCGTCCGCCGGTGGGCTCGGGCCGGACTGGAGCACGCTGCGGCGGCCCGCCTCGCCCGACTGGCTGGCCGCCGACCAGGACGGGCTCACCGTCCAGGGCGGTCAGTCCCCGTACGGCCTGCGCACCCCGAGCCTGGTCGCCCGCCGGGTCACGGACCGCAGGTGCTCCCTGGAAACGGTCATGCGGTTCGAGCCGGACAGCGTCCACCAGTGGGCGGGCATCGTCGCCTACTACAACTCGCGCAACTGGCACTACCTGGCCGTGACCGCCGACGGCCTGGTGCTGACCACCAGCGACCAGGGGACCCGCACCGAGCATGTGCTGGGCCCCGCGGGAGGCCCTGTGGGAGGTACTGCGGGAGGAGGGGTCGAGCTGCGCGTGGAGTTCGACGGGCCGGTCGTGCGCTTCAACCACGGCCCGGACCTGGACGCCACGATCCTGTCGGACGAGCACGCCGACGAGTTCATCGACGGGAAGGTGCGGGCCTTCGGCTTCACCGGCGCGTTCGTGGGGTTCTGGGTGCAGGACCTGGCGGGGGAGGGCTGCTCGGCGCGCTTCGAGCAGATCAGCTACCGCACATGAGTCACACCGGCCTCTTCAGCATCGCGGGCGCCTCATGAGGGTGCACGTCGAGACCTGGGGCCATGGCGGCCCGCCGCTGCTCCTGGTGCACGGCTGGGGCGGCGACCACCGGCTGTGGCGCGCCCTGGACTTCGGGGACCGCCGGGTGATCGCCCCCGACCTGCGGGGCCACGGCCGGTCCCCGGTCCCGGCGACCGGGTACCGGCCCGTCGACCTGGCCCGCGACCTGGTGCCGCTGCTCGACGAGCCGGTGCTGGCCGTCGGGCACTCCATGGGCGCCCAGGTGGTCACCGCGCTGGCGGTCGAGCACCCGGAGCTGGTCAGCGGGCTGGTCGTGGTCGCCCCCGCCTACGGCGCCGACGAGGAGGAGGAACGGCTCATCCCCGGGCGCCTGGCGGCGTTGCGCGCCGACGGCGTGGCCGCCGCGCTGCGGCAGCTCGGGCCGCTGCCCGCGCCGATCACCGGGCAGCTGCTGGCCACGCCCGGTCACGTGCTGGCCGAGTGCTACGCCGGGATGTACACCGTGCCGGGCGCGTTCGGGGTGCGCCGGGAATCCGAGCGGTATCTGGCCGGACGGGCCTGCCCGGTGCTCGCCGTGAACAATGTGCCGGAGGCCGCGCGGTGGGAGGAGAGCCTGCCCGGCCATCCGCGATCCAGGACCGTGGTCTGGCCGGATTCCGGACATTTCCTGCATGTGGAGCATCCGGCGAAGTTTGTTGAGCTAGTGACCGGCTGGGACCGCTGAGTCTGCTGGAGTGCGCGTGGTCGCGGTCCTCACCATTCGGGTTCGGCAAACGTGAAGACCATCACATACACTCTGACCAGCGGTTACGCGGTGGCCGTTCGTGCCGCTGCCCGGTCTCAGCGCAGCGGCCGGGCGGTCATGGGTGCGTGTGGAGCGCGCCCGCCGCCCGCGTCGGTGCCCTTCCGCAGCGGGGCTGAGCCCAAAGAGAAGAAAGATCATGCGAAGTCTCGCGTTCGTCATAGCCGGTGTCGTGCTGGGTGCGGCCGCCTGTGGTGTGCCCGCCAGCAGCGACTCGGCCGAGGGCCTCAGCATCGGCCTGTCGGTCTCGACGATGAGCAACCCGTACTTCGTCCAGTTCCGTGACGGGGCGGAGGCGGCCGCTCAGCGTTTCGGGGTCAAGCTGTCCGTCGCCGACGCGCAGAACGACGCCTCGCGGCAGGCGACGCAGATCCACGACTTCACCAGCCGGAAGGTGAAGGCGGTCATCATCAACCCCGTCGACTCCAACACGCTCGCCACGGAGGTCAGAGCGGCCAACCTGGTCGGCATCCCGGTCATCGCGGCCGATCGCGCCATCAACCACGCCTCGGTGGCGGAGACCCTGACCTCGGACAACCTGGCCGGGGGCAAGCTCGGCGCGCAGGAGCTGGCCAAGCAGATCGGCGGGAAGGGCGACGTGGTCGTGCTCCGCGGCACGGCCGGCACCTCCGCCTCCCGGGAGCGCAGCAAGGGCTTCGCCGACGGCCTCGCCGCGTACCCGAAGATCAAGGTCGTGGCCACGCAGCAGGCCGACTTCGACCGGGCCAAGGGCGTGACCGCCATGACGGGCCTCATCCGGTCGCATCCCGATCTCGACGGGGTGTTCGCGGAGAACGACGAGATGGCGCTGGGCGCCATCCAGGCCCTGGGGCCGAAGGCGGGCCACCACGTCAAGGTCGTCGGCTTCGACGGCACGCCGGACGGGATCAAGGCGGTACGGGCGGGCAGCATGGCCGCCACGGTCACCCAGCAGCCGCGCCTGATCGGCTGGCAGGCGGTGCAGGACGCCATCAAGGCGGCCAGGGGGCAGACGGTCGCCAAGTCGGTGGCAGTCCCGGTCAAGCTGGCGACCAAGGAGAACGCGAACGAGTTCTGGACGTTCTGAGCCAGAGAACATAGTTACCGGTTCCTATCAGAGTGCGCTCAGCGTAGACATGGACCGGCGGGTCGGCAAGAGGGGGAAAGCGCATTCCGATCTGTCCCACCGATGATCGTGCCGTTGAGCTGGGAAAACGTTCGCCTTGAGCCGAGTGTCTGTGTAACGCCTGGGTAACGGGTTCTTGTCGGGTCCCTCACTGCGACCTAATCTCCGGGGAGAACGTTTTCTATCCGGGAGATCCGCCATGCTCGTACGGCACCGGTTAGGCGGCCCGCTCGCCGCGATCCTGCTGCTGCCCTTCCTCGCCGCGCCCCCTGCGGCGGCCGCCCCTTCGCCCGCCGGATACGTGGACGTGATCACGTTCGGCGACACCGCGTCCGAGAGCGCGCACGCGCTGCAGGCGGCCTCCACCGCGGTGGTCGAAGGCGCGCTGGGGGAGCCCGCCCGAGTCGCCAAGCCGACCTCGCCGCCCACCGTCAAGGGTGGCGAGCTGCGGTTCAGGGTCGCGGTCGATCCGGTCGCGCAGAACTACTTCACGCTGAAGTTCTGGGGGAGCGACGTCTCGCCCTACAAGACGATCGCCTACGTCAACGGCGAGCAGATCGGCTACCGGCGCTCGGGCGACTACGAGGCGATCAACCTCGGATCGAGCAAGGCGCTGCCCGGCCGGTTCTACTACAACACGATCATGCTGCCGCTCGGCCACACCCAGGGCCGGCGGGTGGTGGAGATGACGGTCCGGACGTACGACGCCGGGTTCAGCCAGCCCGTGACCGCCGACTCGCGCGGCTACTACCGGGCCTACACGCACACCACCGCGTACCTGGACGTCTCCGGCGAGAAGCAGGGGACGGTCACCCCGGACACCACGCCCGCGCCCGGGCCGGCCGACGCCGAGAAGCAGGCGATGGTCGACCGCTACCGGAAGAGCCAGATCGACCTGTTCAACCAGTACAGCGCGCAGCTCGACGCCTCGCCGACGGCGAAGCTGTCGGTCGTCCGCTACCAGGACGACCTGCGCTTCTACGCCTCGGCGCTGCTGGAGCCGTGGGTGCCGGCGAACACGCCCGAGCTGAAGAGGGCGGCGCTGGGACGCCTGTTCAAGGCGATCGACAACCACGTCAAGGACTACTACGCCGACACCCGGCTGCTGCTCCGGGGCGGTCACCAGGGCGACTGGGGCGGCTACTACGGTGCCCTGGGCGAGGCGCTGTACATCGTGGAGAACCTGATCCCCGAGGTGTACGGCACGAAGGAGTTCGAGGCGTTCCTGGACGAGCCCTTCGTCACCGGCACGCAGGACGGGCCGTCCTCGCTCAAGGGCGTGGACTGGGACGGCGGGGAGCTGTCCCGGCGCGAGGCGTACGAGCGGGTGCTGAAGGCCAACTTCGACTTCGCCCGGGCGCGCCTGTCCTACATCTACAACCAGGTGATGTACACCTACGAGGGCGCGTGGGAGGCGCACGAGGGCCTGCGGGTGATCGGGTCGCGCTTCTACGAGGGCAAGGCCAGGAGCCACCGGATCCTGCTGGAGGCGCTCGGCGTCGAGCCCTTCCTCGGCGAAGAGGTGCTGGTGGGGCCCGACGGCAAGGACCTGGACCTCTACCACTCGCTCTTCTACCACGACACCACCGCCCGCTTCACCGACGACTTCGCGCAGATCGTGGGCAAGGGCCTGGCCAGGAGCAAGCTCGGCCCCGACGGGGGCGTGGTGCGCCGCCTGCCGTACGGCGAGCACTACACCGGCATCACCAAGGCCGGCCTGACCAGGGAGAACACCTTCGTCGCCAACTACGGCGAGGCCACCAACTACCTGCCGGAGTACTTCTTCCGCACCTGGGGCCACAAGGGCGACGAGAAGCTCAACGACGAGATCCTCAAGCTGGCGCTGAAGAACCTGCACGCCCGCGGCTTCACCCGCTACACCGGCACGGACGACAACGGCAAGCGGGTGGCCCTGGCGGAGATGGTCGTCGACGAGCGCAACGCGGCCTACCCGGGCTGGCCCGCCTACGCCCTGCGCAACACCGAGGGCCGCACGATGGAGTACGTCACGCTCGACAAGCACATGGCCGAGCACGCCGAGCGGTACGCGGGCGCGGAGTGGGAGCCGTACCGGCGCTACGCGAACGAGGCGGCCGGGTTCGTCCAGCAGCAGATCGCCGACAACCAGTACTTCAACACCTTCTCCTCCGTGGAGGCGAAGCGGAAGTACGACATGTGGCTGCCCGAGACCTACGCCTACCTGCGTGCCCGTCCGGCGGCCGGGGCCGTGCTGCCGCAGACGGACTTCGCCGCGTACACGCCCGGCGAGCTCGCCGCCCTGGGCGTCGACCCGGCCCGCTACGAGCGCTTCGCGTTCGCGGACGTGGACGACATGTTCGTCTCCGTACGCGACGGCGACACCCGCATCTTCGGCTCGCTGTTCGAACGGCAGCGCGGCGTCGCCGGCAACGGGCGGCTGCACGTCCTGGCCAGGGACCACCACAACGTCGTGCAGATCGCCACGGACACGCAGTTCGCCTACCGCGACTACAACCTGCGGATGGACAACATCGACGTCGACTTCATGGAGGACCAGCAGACGGGCGACGGCGGCCTGCCGCAGGCGCTGGCCGGTGAGATCCTGCCCGCCGCCTATCAGCCGGGCGTCGGCACCGTGCGGCGGGAGAACTACGAGTTCGACACCCCCTACTCCGGATACGCGGACTTCCTGACCGCCCGCTACGGGAACTACGTGTTCGCCTTCAACACCACCCGGGACGACTACGGCAACAAGCGCTCGTTCTCCCTGGAGGTGCCGGGTGACGCGGTGGACCTGGTCTCGGGCAGGCGGGTGGCCGGGGGCGCGGTGAGCGTGCCGCCCGAGACCGCGATGGTGCTGAGGCTGGACGGCGCCGTGGCCGAGCGGCCGAAGCCGCACCACGTGGACTTCGTCCAGGCGCTGCGCGACCGCGACGGCGTCACCCTCACCTGGAAGCCCGCCGCCGGCGCCGAGTCGTACACGGTCAGGCGCGACGGCAAAGTGATCGCCACCGGCGTCCGCGGTACCACGTACAGGGCCGGCAAGCAGTCCGGCGCGTACACCGTGACCGGCGTGAACCGCCACGGCTCCGGCTGGGCCTCGCAGGCCGTCCGGCCGCCCGCCGCGCCGGTGGACCGCGTCGGCGAGGTCGCGGGCCGGGTCAAGGCGGAAGGGCACCGCGTCGAGCTCACCGGGGGAGACGGCAAGGGCCTCGGCGACGGCGACGACTACTACCTGGACAAGCGTGACATCCAGGACAGCCTGCTCTTCTCGAACGAGGTGCTCACCGGCAGCGGCTCGGTCAGCGCCCGGATCGAGCAGGCGCGGGGCCCGGCCGCCGGCGTGATGCTCCGGGCCGACGCCCGCTACATCTACTTCGGCGCGGACGACGCGGGCCGGCTCGTCCTGCGCAATCGCACCCGCGACTCCCGGCACGACTGGCAGGACGACCGGCGCAGCCCGATCGACGCCGGCATCCGGGGATACGCCGCGGCCGAGTACCCGTTCGTCAAGCTCGTACGGGACGCCGACGCCCAGATCGTGCGGGCGTGGGCGAGCAAGGACGGCCGGTCGTGGTCGTACGTGGCGGAGCTGTTCACGCCCTTCCCCGAAGGCGTGTACGCCGGGGTCGCGGCGGCCACGGCGGCGACGTTCACCCACGTCACGGTGTCGCCCGACCGCGAGGGGATGCTGTACGCCCGGGTGGAGCGGGCCCGCGACCGGGTGACGCTGCGCTGGAGCAAGCCGGACGCCGCCACCCGGTTCACCGTCCACCGCAAGGACGGCGCGACCGCCGCCTGGCGCCCGGTGCTGTCGAGCGCGCTCACCTTCGACTTCACCGACGAACCGCTGCGGCACGGCACCCGCTTCTACCGGATCGCGGCGATCGGGGCGGACGGCGCCGAACGGCCGGGCTCGGGCCTGCTGATGGCGGCGGCCGAACCGCTCGCCACCGTGATCGCCGAGACGGAGAAGCTGCCCGCGGCCGACTACACCAAGGGCAGCTACCACCTGCTGACCCGGGCCATCGCCGAGGCGCGGGCGGGCGGCGACGAGGACGAGCTGATCGACCGGATCTACGCCGCCGTCGAGCAGCTCGTGCCGGTCGCCACGCTGCTGAAGAAGGTGAGCGTCGAGCCGTCCATGGTGGAGGCGTCCACCGAGCCGTGGGGAGGCGGCGGCACCAGGGCCCAGAACGGCTGGCGCGCCTTCGACGGCGACCTGGCCACCGCCACCGACACCACCACCTCGGCGGCCTGGATCGACGTGCGCCTGCCGGCGGCGGTGGCGCTGGACGCGGTCCGCTACCACCCGCGCTCCACCCACGTCACGCGGCTGAACGGCGCCGTGTTCAGGGGCTCCGCCGACGGCGGCGCCACCTGGACCGACCTGCACACGGTCAGCGGGATCGACACGGCGCGGTGGTACTCCGCCGCGCTCGCGCGGACCGCCGCCTACCCGTGGCTGCGCGTCGCCTTCCCGTCGGGCAACGCCAACGTGGCCGAGATCGAGTTCCTGTCCAGGAGCGACGACCGTACCCTGCTCGACCTGCTCGTCGAGGAGGCCGAGGCCGTCGATCCGAGCCGCCGCACCCCCGAGCTGACCGCCGCGCTGGAGCACGCCCGCTCCGAGCTGAGCGGCCAGGAGCAGATCGACGCCGCGGCCGAGCGGCTGCGCCTCGCCCTCGCGAGCCTGTGACCCCGTACCCTCCAACCCCCTAAGGAGAGGTCATGTCCGCACGCACCCCCCTCGTCACCCGTCGGGGCGCCCTCAAAGCCGTGCTCGCGGTCGGCGCCGGCGCGGCCCTGCTGGGCCGCGCCGACCCCGCCGCCGCCGCCGCCAGCCACCCCGGCCTGCTGCACACGCAGGCCGACTTCGACCGCATGCGGTCGATGGTCAACGCCGGAGCCCAGCCCTGGAAGGCGGGCTGGGACCGGCTCGTGGCCAACTCCCACTCCCAGAGCACCTGGACGCCCAACCCGCAGGCGACGATCGTGCGCGGCGGCGACGGCCAGAACTACGGGATCCTCTACAACGACATCCACGCCGCCTACCAGAACGCGCTGCGCTGGAAGGTCAGCGGCAGCACAGCGCACGGCGACAAGGCCCGCGACATCCTCAACGCCTGGTCCGGCACGCTCACCACGGTCACCGGCAACGCCGACCGGTTCCTGGCCGCGGGCATCTACGGCTACCAGTTCGCCAACGTCGCCGAGATCATGCGCGGTTACGGCGGCTTCGACCTGGCCCGCTTCCAGCGGATGATGCTCAACGTCTTCCTCCCGCTCAACCAGAGCTTCCTGACCGGCCACAACGACGCCTGCATCACCAACTACTGGGCCAACTGGGATCTGTGCACCATGAACTCGATCCTGGCCATCGGCGTGCTCTGCGACCGGCAGGACCTCATCGACCGGGCCGTCACGTACTTCAAGACGGGCGCGGGCAACGGCTCGATCGCGCACGCCATCCCGTTCCTGCACGGCGGCGGGCTCGCGCAGTGGCAGGAGAGCGGGCGCGACCAGGGGCACACCATGATGGGCGTCGGCCAGATGGGGGCCTTCTGCGAGATGGCCTGGAACCAGGGCATCGACCTGTACGGCTACGACGGCAACCGGTTCGCCAAGGCGTGCGAGTACATCGCCAGGTACAACCTGGGCGAGGACGTCCCGTTCACCGCCTACACCTGGGGCACCGGCCAGAACTGCGCCCAGCAGACGCACACCGCGATCTCCCCGGCGAGCCGCGGCGAGGTGCGGCCCGTCTGGGAGACCGTCTACAACCACTACGCCGTCAGGCGCGGCCTGGCGATGCCGTACTCCGCCGCGTTCGTCGCCAAGGTGCGGCCGGAGGGCGGCGGCGGAGACTACGGGCCCAACAGCGGCGGCTTCGACCAGCTCGGGTTCGGCACGCTCACGCACGCCAGGACGCCACCTTCACGATCGTGACGGGGCTGGCCGCGCCGAGCGTCATCACCGAAGGTGATCACGTCCTTCCTTTCCGGTTGTTTCCGGGAGATCGGTGGATCTTCACCGCTACGATCCGACCTTTCCGGCAGTAAACCCGAGAGAAAGCGAGACGGACCCCCATGTGGATCGCATTGGGCGTGATCGTCGTCCTGGTCGCGGGCGTGGCTCTGTGGTGGAGGTTCCGGGATCCGCTCCGAGGCGAGGACTTCTACAAGTTCCACGTCGAACGCAAGTGGGCCTGGGAGCTCATCCTCGACGAGGAGCAGGAGCGGGCCTTCATGGCCGGGCTCGAGGCGTACGACGAGGAGAGCACGGTCTTCCCGCACCGCGAGGCCGGCGCGCTGCGCGTCTACGACCCGTCCATGATGATCTCGCTGTTCCTGCTCGCCGAGCAGTTCGCCGCGCTGGGCCCGCAGGCCCTGGCCGACCCGGCGGGCGCCGTACGCCACCTGATCGACCAGGCCGCGCAGAGCGAGACCGGCGGCGTGCTGCACCTCGACGACGACTGGATGGCCGAGCCGGTCGACGGCATGGACAAGTACGACTTCACCAGCGCGATGATGGACGCCGTCCACGCCCAGGGCGTGGACGGCGGCGTCGGCGGCTACGGCGACGAGGACGGCGGCTACGGCATGCTGACCGTGCTCGTGGAGATGCCGCAGCACGTGGCGCGCATGTACGTCGACGCCCACAGCCACGCCGCCCCCGGCGAGATCCGCAACCGGCTCGACGTCTACAAGGCCGTGATCGAGGAGCCGGAGCCCGAGTTCGTGGCGGGGCTGGAGAGCGCCGACGCCGAGCGCAGCCGCTTCACGAACACGCTGATGTACGACTACGGCCGGGTGCTCGCCGGATACCGGTCGATGCGCCCGCAGATGCCGCACGCGCAGCCGTCCGACGTCATGTCCATGGTCATGGCGCGCATGCTCTCGGACAGCCGGCCCGGCATGACCTGGACCCGGCAGCCGTCGACCGAGCAGTACCAGCGCGCCCTGGAGCTGATCTCAACGAGAGGCTGACCCGCCGCGGGCGAACCGGCCCGCGAAGGTCCGCACGTCCGCCGACCTGCCGGCCAGGTCGGCCGCCCACTTGACCGCCGTCCTCAGCGACGGCTCCGGGGCGTGGTACGACCTGTCGACCGACCACCACCAGGCCCGCTCCCGGGGCGGCTCGGCGGCCAGCTCGGCCGCCGCCAGCCCCGCCGGGTGGCCGGCCCGCTCCCAGAGCTCCTCCCACTGCGCGCGGCGCAGGCGCAGGTAGAGCAGGTTCTTCAGGTCGGCGAGCACGCCCAGGTCGTTGACGGTGGCCTGGGACAGGTCCAGCCCGTACAGGCGCGGGCACGACACGAGCGGCGTCAGGTCCACGGGGCTCGCGGTACGCAGCGTCAGCAGGCGCAGCGTGGCGTGGCCCGCCAGCGGCCACAGGTCGATCGCGTCCATGGCCAGGTCGAGCAGCTCCACCGGCGTGTCGCGGAGCGGGCCCAGGTCCGCTCCGGGCACGTTCTCCACGGTGATCTGCCACAGCGTCGGCGCCCCGCGCAGGGGCCGGAAGTCGGCCAAGGGGGCGTTGAGCACCGTCAGGCGTTCGATCCCCGGCCGCATGCCGCGCATGGAGGCCGCGTCGGCGCCGGCGACGACCAGCTCGCGGGACTCCTCCGCCGGCTCCTCGACGTCGATCCACAGCTCGCCCTCCTCGACCCGGTACGAGCCCGCCCGCAGCGCGGCGACGTGCCGCCGCAGCAGGGCGGTCACCGAGTCGGCGACGTAGGCCGGGCCGCCGTCATGGTGTGCGCCCATGCGGATGACCTGGCCGGAGCGCCCGCCGGGTCCCGGCGCGAGGTCCACGGCCAGGAAGTCGCCGCCGGTGCTGGTGGCGAACGGGATCCAGCCCGGATGGTCCGACGCCCGGCGCACCGCCAGCAGCGGGCCGGTGCTGGTGATCAACGGGTTGAGCAGGTGGTCACGCCAGGCGCGGCCCGCGGCCCACCAGCGGTTCTCCGGGCGGCTCTGGCTCACCAGCCGCTCCAGGCCGAACCAGGGGTGCCGGTCCAGCAGCCCCTCGCCGCCGTCGCCGTCGATGTGCGCATACAGGGCACGAAGGTCGTCGGGGAGCCCCATCGCGAGCTCGGCCCGGCGCGCCTCGGGCAGCGCGGGCGGCGGCGCGTACGTGTCCCGCCCCAGGACCCGGTCCCGCTCCCGTAAGTAGGCGCCGAGCAGGGCGACCGCCTCCCGCGGGTCCCCCGCCTGCGTGGACTCCGCCGGGCCCGGCTGGAACGCCGCCGGCTCGGCCGGGAGCGCGTGCCGGTCCAGCACGTACAGGAAGCCGCCGGCATGGGCACGCTCCAGCGACTCGCTGACCACCGCCTCGAACCGCCCCTTGGCCTCGACGACCAGCTCGACGGACAGGTGATCGCCGGCCGGACCGGCCAGCGTGTGCACGGCGCTCAGCTCGGCGTGCAGGTCGACGTCGCCGCCGCGGGAGCCGGGCTCGTACGTCAGCCCGCTGTGCCCGGACCCGCCGCCGCCGGTCGCGAACCCCCGTAACTCGGCCCTGCGCCACTTCGGGGGCGCCGCCGCCGCGATCTTCTCGGCCATGGAGCGGAGTACGTCGTCGATCACGCGACCTTTCCCACCCGACTCGATCTGTGAACGGCCGGATCGGCACCCGGTCGCTTTGTCGGTGATGATCTCTAATCTCCCGCCCATGACACAAGTGACCCCGTTACCCGCCTGGCCGGAGCTGCGCGACCTCGTCACCGAGGGCAGGACCGCGGAGCTGGCCGACCGCGTGATCGCGCTGGACGAGGCCGAGCGCCCCGAAGTGGCGCGGCGCCTGCCCGCCTTCCGCAAGGAGCTGCGCTCGCTGGCCGGCCGGGCGGCCAGCGAGCGCTGGGAGTCCCTCGACGAGGGCGAGTCGATGTCGTGGGACGAGACGATTCCCGGCGTGTTCGCCGGGTTCGGGATGTCACTGCGGATCGTGGGCGCGGGCACGATCGCGGGCCCCGCGGCCGCGGCCACGTGGCTGGGCCGGCGCGAGTTCGACCCGCGGTGGTCGGCCCCGCAGGACCCGGCCGACCTGGTCCGCGTCATCCTCTCCCGCCCCGCCGGGTGGCGGGCCGACGTGGTCGGACGGCTCGCCGGGCGCATCCGCACGTCCGGCGACACCCTCCTCCCGCTCGTGCTGGCGCTGCTGCGGGCCTGCGGAGGCGTGCCGGCCGAGCACGACCCGCTCGTGGTCGGCTGGCTGTCCGCCGGGGTGGTGGCGGACGACCCGCTGCTCGCGCCGCTGCTGCCGAGGATCTTCGAGGCGGAGGGGGTGGGCCGCGCGCTGCGCGAGGAACGGCTCGAACCGGCGCCCTCCCCGTGGCTGTCCCGGATGCGGGAGCTCCTGGCGTCCGGGCAGGTGTCGCGCGGGGAGCTCCTCGACGGCTGCGTGAGCCGCTTCCTGCGCGGGGGCGACGCCGTCGACCTGCGCTTCTTCGTACGGCTGCACACGCTGATCGACCCGGCGCCGCAGGAGGCGGCCGGGCGGGCGCGGGACTACCTCCGGCTGCTGCCCTCGGCGCCCGGCACGGTCGCCGAGCTCGCGCTCACCCAGGTGCGCCGCACCGGGCCGCACGACCCGGCGGAGGTCGCCGAGGCGATCGGCGCGCTCACCTTCCGCCCGGAGGCCAAGCTGGCGCGGGCGGGGCTGAGCTGGCTGGAGGAGGAGGTACGGCAGGCGCCCGGGCGGGCCGCCGACCTGGCGCCCGCGCTGGCGACGGCGTTCGCCCACGCGTCCTACGAGGTCCAGGGACGGGCGGCCGCGCTGGCGCTCAGGCACGCCGCCGCGTTCGGCGTGTGCCCGGGGATCGGCGCCGCGGAGATCTCCGACGCGATCCCGATGCTGCCCGGAGCCCTGGGGGCGCGGGTGGCCGCGGTCTTCGGCGGCGAGGCCGCGCCTGAGGAGACGCCGGAGCCGTTCACCCCGGCGGCGCTGCCCGCCGTGGCCGCGCCCGGGCCCTTCCCCGCGGCCGGGCCGGTCACCGAGACTCCGTACCGGTGGAGGGAGTACGAGCGGTGGCTGGCGGACTTCGTGGAGCAGGCCGGTAAGGACCGCGCGGCGCTGCGCGGGCAGCTGGCGAGCGCCTTCCGGGTGGCCGACCCCTACCTGTACGAGATGCAGCCCTGGCGGGGGCCCGGCTGGTGGATCTCGGCGCTGGCCACGGAGG
This sequence comes from Nonomuraea jabiensis, assembly GCF_014204795.1. Classification (GTDB taxonomy): domain Bacteria; phylum Actinomycetota; class Actinomycetes; order Streptosporangiales; family Streptosporangiaceae; genus Nonomuraea; species Nonomuraea jabiensis. The sequence continues at coordinate 7,706,401 of NZ_JACHMB010000001.1, forward strand.
TGATCGCCCCTGGAACGGACCCCGGGGTGCCGGATCCGGAGCCTGTGGACCCATGGGAGGGCGCGAGCTTCTCTGTCCGGGTCATGCCCATTTCGGCGGAAGAGGCACTGGAGGACGCCGAGACCGAGCCCGCGGACAGCGGCGGTGGCGCGTCGGAGGCCGAGCCTTCGGGGAGCGGCGATGGTGTGTCGGAGGCCGGGCCTTCAGGGAGCGGCGGGGATGCGTCAGAGGATGACGAGGATGACGAGGAAGGCGAACCCCAGCGGGCGTTCGGCGAGCTGCCGGAGCACGTACGCGAGGAGATCTTCCAGCAGCTCCAGGAGATCGGCGTCGCCGGCGAGCGGATCGCGGCGATGCGCGACGGGCTGCCCCTGCCCCCGCCCGACCCCTCCGAACCGGACTTCCGCGTCTGGATCTCCTACATGGGCTCGCGCCCGCTGTTCGGCAAGCCGGAGCCGCCCGGCCCCGGCGTGGAGCTGCGCCGCCGGCGCCGGCTGCCCGAGCCCCAGGTGATGTCGCCGCCGGACATGTTCCTGCTGCACCGCCTCAGCGAGGTCTACGTGGCGCTGCGGGAGGGCACGCTGCCCCCGCTGCTCCTGGCCACGCCCACGGTGACGAACGGCCGCCTGGACCCCGGCGTGCTGGTGGACCGGCTGGAGACGTGCGCCGCCGCCGGCGTCGAACCGTTGGCCGCCGACCTGCAGCAGGCACTGCTGCGGCTGCCCCGGGGCGCCCACCCGGACGCCGCCGAACGGGCCGCCCGCGTGGGCTCGCAGGCCGCCGCCCAGGTCGCCGCCTGGCTGGCCGGAGGCGGTCTGCCGGACCCGGAGGCAGGCCTGAAATGGGGATACATGGAGGGCGCCACCGACTACCTCTTCGAGGAACGCGAGCCTTCCCCCGGAGTCGGCCACGTCCGGCTCGTCCCGGTGCTGCGCGCGGAGCCGACCGGCCACGACCTCATCGACGAACTGCTGCGGGAGCCGAGTTCGTGGCGCTCGGACGGGCACGGGGAGTCCATGGACTGGTGGCCCGCCGTCCTGCCGTCGCACCGCGAGGTCGTGGCCGTCAACTACCTGCCCCACCTGCTCTACCAGTGGAACCACGCGGGGGTGTACCCGCCGTACCTGGAGGCCCTGTGCCAGGCGGACGGCCCGGTCGGGGACGCGACGGCGATCATCCTGGCGTACTTCCTGTCCACGGACGCCGAGCGGGGCGTACCGCTCCTGCTGCGCATGGCCGCCAAGGGAGATTTGCCGGCCGCGGCGGTGGGAAGGCAGCTCACCCACCTGATCCGCCGCGCCGGTCACCAGCCCCGCCCGGTGGTGGCCGCCCTCGCTGTCGCCGCCCGCGAGGGGGCGTACGAGCAGGTCTGGGAGATCCTCCGCGCCATGCTGCCCGCCCTGCTTCCCGGGGAGGGCGAGCGCCCCAACATCACCCACACGGAGGCGGTGACACTCGCCGCCGACGTGGCGACGTGGGCGAAGGCGGGCGGGGACGTCCCGGCGACGGTCTCGGCGTACGCGGCCGGCAAACGCACCAGCCGCTTCGCCCGCGAATGCCGCCGCCTCCGCACCCAACTCACCTAAGCCCGACGCCGCACCCGCGCCCGCTCGCCACCGCACCATCGCCACCGCGCCGTGGCCGCCGGTCCTCGGCACCGCACCGTCCGCTGCACCGTTGCCGCCGCACCGTTGCCGCTGCACCGTTGCCGCCGCACCGTTGCCGGCGCGCCGTTGCCACCGGGTCCTCGGCACGGAGTCCTCGGCGCTGCGCCGGTGGGCGGGCGCGTGTGTCGGCAGCGACGCCCGCTTGCCGTTCATCCTGACCGGGGGCGACTACGGCGCTTGCTCGGGAGAGGCCCCGGGTGTCCAGCCGCCGCGCTCGTCGGGCGTCAGCCCCGGACGGTGCGGCAGCGGCGAGCGGGGAGACGGATTTGTCTCCTGACGGCGATTACTGAACCGGATAAGCTTAGGCGGTGATCCTTGATCAAATCCTGATTTATCCGCTGAAATCGGGTCAGGGTTGGGCGCGGTCCGAGGCGGTCGTTCACCCTTGGGGCCTGGACGGGGACAGGCGCTGGGCGATCGTCGACGAGCACGGCGACAACCTGTGGCTGGGCGAGTTCCCGCGCCTGGCATCCGTCACCGCCCGCCCCACCGCCGACGACGGTCTGCGGCTCGCGGCACCCGGCATGGAACCCCTGACCGTGCCGCCCGCCACCGGTGCGCCCACGCCGGTCGGCTTCTCCGGCCTGGACAAGGCGGTGCTCGCCGACGACGCCGCGCACGCCTGGTTCAGCGAGCTGCTGGATCGCCCGGCGCGGCTGGTGTGGCTGGACGACCCCGGGCGCCGGTCGATCGACCCGGCGCACGGCGGGTTGCCGGGTGAGGTGGTGAGCTTCGCGTGGGACGCGCCGCTCCTGCTCGTCTCGGAGTCGTCCGCGCTCGCCCTGGACGGGTGGCTGGCCGAGGAGGCGGCCCGCCACGGCGAGGATCCGCCCGGGCGGTTGTCGCGGGTACGGTTCCGTCCCAACGCGATCGTCAAGGGCGCGGAGCCCTTCGCGGAGGAGGGCTGGCGCGAGGTGCGGATCGGCTCCGTGCCCTTCCGCGTCTCGGAGATCTGCGACCGTTGCGCGGTGACGACGATCGATCCGGAGACCCAGGTGAAGGGCAAGGAGCCGCTGCGGACGCTGGCCCGGCACCGCAAGTGGGACGGCAAGACCTGGTTCGGCATCCGCCTCGTGACCCTCGAACCGGGCACGATCCGGGTGGGCGATCCGGTCATCGCCCGCTGACCGGATCCAGCTGGGCCGGTGAGAGGTGCGCCACCTTGGACGGGGTCGCGTCTTCCCGTTCGCGCGTCGATCCGGAAGGCAAGAGCCTGCACGACACTACGGAGTGACCCGGGTGGGGAGAACCCGGCAGCCGGCGCATGGTGGACTGCGAGCCGGAAGCTCAGGCTGATGGCTCCAGCATCGGCACGAGGAACCGCCGGGCCACCGCGGCCAGCTGCTCGTCGTCATCCAGGTCGATGACGGCACTGGGGATCGTCAGGAAAGAGGTGGAGATCCGCACCATCATCTCGGCCACGAGGTCGACGTCAAGGCTGCTCGACACGTTACCCGCGCGTTGCTCGCTGCGGAGCTGGCTGGCGACGAAGTGCCGTACGGTGGCGAGGGTCTGCCCCCCGTCGGCCGTCATGGAGGGGACCAGCAGGTCCGGTTCCGTGGCGATGAGTCCGCCGATCAGCGGGTTGCCGCGAATGGCCCGCAACGAGCTCACGAAGCCCAGCACCACCCTGTCGGCGGCGGTGCCGGCTCGTTCTATGTCGATGAGGAACTGGTCGAAATAGCGGCGGAACTCCCGGCGCACCACGTGTTCGATCAGCGTGTCCTTCGTGTCGAACCGCCGGTAGACCGTGATCCGCGACACCTTCGCCAGCCGGGCGACGTCCTCCATGGTGGAGCGCCTGATGCCCATCCGGCAGAACTGCTCGTACGCCGCGTCCAGGATGCGCGTCCGTAGCTCGTCGCTGTCGTCGACGCGCTCGACGGCATCGAAATAGGCGCGCTGGAGCAACGAATCCGAGTCCGACAGCGCCATGAACCCGGACAGCACAGATTCCACGATCTCCTCCTGTAGGGATTCTGCCTCAAACGCGGTCTTGTGATGCCCGTCACACTGTGCTCTGATGATGATACACAGACCCATGACTTGTTTCTCCGTATCATCCATTTCTCGCATGCCCGGAGCGGGACCCCACCTCGAAGGAGTGCAGAGCATGGCAGAGTTGAGCAGGCGCGAGATACTGATCTCGGGCACCGCCATGGGAGCGCTCGGCGCGTTAGGAATGATCTCCCCGGCCCACGCGGACTCCCTGTCCGGCGACTGGACCTGGCCGGCCAGCGGTTCGATCGCGGGTTCCGGCAGCGGCGCCGACCCCCGATGGGTGTGGGACGACGTGGCCGATCCGCTCCTCGCCTCACTGTTCGACCGCGGCGTCATCCCCGAGGTCAACCGCTTGCTGTACGACTGGAACCGCAACGACCAGCCCCTGCCCGCGGGACTGCCGGAGGATCTGCGGGCCTTCATCGAGCAGGCGCGTCAGCTGCCGTCGTGGGCCGACCCCGCCCTGCTGGACGCCGGGGCGCGGTTCCACGCGCTCAAGGGCAACTACATCGTCGTCCTCACCATCGTCGGCGCCGGGATGCTGGCCACCGCCATCCCCAAGGAGGCACGCGCTGTCTATTACTCCGCGGGCGGTGCGGATCTGAAGGACCGGATCGCCAAGACGAACATCCTGGCGTACGCGGTCAGACCCCAGAACGCCTGGGGTGCCGGCGGCACGGCCGTGGTCGAGGCCGTGAAGACCCGGCTGGTGCACGCGGCGGTGCGGCACCTGCTGAAGTCGTCTCCCCACTGGTCCGGCCCCATCCCGATCAGCCAGGAGGACATGCTCGTCACGTGGCACACCCTGGCGACCTACTCCATGCGCGGGATGCGGGAGTGGAAGGTGCGCATCTCCGCCACCGAGGCCGCGGCGTACCTGCACTCGGTGCAGATGCTGGGGCACATGCTCGGCATCAGGGACGAGTTCCTCCCCGCCACCTGGGATTCCTCCTACGCCCAGTCGGACCTGGTCCTGCCCAGGAACATGGGGCCGACCCCGGAGGGCGTGGAACTCAACGCCATCCTGCGGGACATGCTCGCGGAGCTGACCAGCCCCGGCGGTATCGACAAGGCGCTCGTCAACGCGTTCTCCAGGTACCTCACCGGCAACCAGGTGGCCGACTGGAACGGCATCCGGCGCGAGCCGCTGTGGGACCCGGTGGTCAAGACCGCTTGGCCGCTGCTGGTGCAGTTCCGGGAGGGGCTGATCGGGCTGCCGCTGGTGCCCGCCGCCGCCTGGCTCCTCGACGAGACGGTCAAGGAGTGGACCACGTACTACCTCACCAAGGGGGCACAAACCAAGATCGTGATTCCGACGGGCAACCGGCCCAGCTGAACGGTTGGTCCGCGCGTACCTCGGCTCCCACACCGCCCGCGACGGCGTACGGCACCGTGAGCGGATCGCGGGTTGCGGCGGCTCGGCGGCGTAGGCAAGACTCGGCCGCAGTCGTGAGGCGGGCGGAGGGGACGATGAGCACAAGGTGGCCCCGGGCCCGGTGGACGTACGGATCACGGGGTTCTGGCGCTGGAAGAACGTGCTCGTCCCGCCCAACGCCTTCGTGGTGCACACCCGGCGTGGCCGCGAGAAGCCCCTGCACGTCGGCCTGGGGGTGTCGTTCCGCTTCAACCCGTCCACCGACTCGTTCCTGGTCGTGCCGGGGGCCACCCAGACCATCCTGATCAACGCCTACTGCGTCTGCCGCGAGCTCCAGGGTGTGCTGGTGCAGGGGTACGTGCAGTGGATCATCCAGACCTTCCCCGTCGCCTACCGCAAACTGGACTTCAGCGATCCGCAGGGCCCGATGCGGCTGGTCAACCTCCAGCTTCGGGAGCAGGCGGAGGCGGCCATCAAGGACAAGGTCGCGACCATGGGCGTGCGCGACGTGCTCAGCGACAAGCAGCCCATCATCGAGGAGCTGACCGCCCGCCTGCGCGCGGTGGCCGAGGGCGAGGACGACAGCGACCAGGGGCTCGGTCTGCGCATCGTCACCGTTCAGATCAAGGAGGCCGTGGTCAGCTCGTCGCGGCTCTGGGAGAACTTGCAGAAGCCCTACCGGGCCGAGCAGGGACAGCTCGCCCGCCTGGCCGAGCTGCAGTCCGAAGAGGCGATCACCCAGCGCGAGATGGCGGCCGAACGGCTCAAGGAGACCCAGCGCCTGGAGAACGAGCGGGAGCTCGCCGGGCTGCGGCCGGCGAGCTGGAGCTGGCGCGTTCGCGGGCGCTGGCCGACCATGAGCGGGCACTGCTGGACGTGGAGCGGCTGCGGATGCGGGCCGACATCGACAACCAGCAGTCTCCGGCCAGCCTGCAGGCCAAGCTGATCGGCCTGCTGCCCGAGATCATGGCGAAACTCCCCAAGCCGGAGGAACTGCGCATGGTGTCGATCAACGGCAGCGACCGGACCACCGTGTCGGGCCTGCTGGCCGAGCTCGCCGCCATGGTGGGAGTGCTGCGTTCCGCGATCGACCGGGACACCCCGGCTTCCTGATCGGCGAGGTTCCCCGCTGTTCGATGGCGCGGTGTCCCTTCTGGGGGAAGGGGCCCGTCCTCGCGGCCCTCGCCATCGAAGAACGCGGCGCCGGCATCGGACGCTTCGTCTTCCGCCATGGTGAGATCGCCTGGTCCTGAAACCGCCCGGCCCGCTTCCTGCTCCGGGCTCACTCGGGCTTGTTGTCGGCGGAGCCGCCGACGGTGAACCGGGTGGTGACGCCCTCGTACATCAGATGGGCCGTGAGCCCTTCGGAGGCGTGCGGCAGGTTGTGGCAGTGGTCCATCCAGACGCCGGGGTTGTCGGCGACGAACGCGATCTCGTACGTCTGGCCGATCCCGACCTCGAGGGAGTCCACCCACCAGGGGCTGCCGGTGGCGGCCACCCCGTCGCGCGTGAGGACCACGGCGTGGTGGCCGTGCAGGTGCATGGGATGCGCCTCGCCGCTGTCGTTGGAGATGCGCATCCGCACCACGTCACCCTCGGTCACGTGGAACATGGGCACGTCAGGATAGAGATGGCCGTTGATCGTCCACCACACGCCGGGGACCCCGTCGAGGAAGCCGGGGCGGCGGCCCACGGCGTACTCGAAGCGCCGGTCGGGCTTGGCGGGGTCGAATGCGAGCGGCGCCCGGGTGCCGTACGTGAGCGGGTCGAGCGTCGCCGCCGGCCGTGGCACCGGGGGTGCGTCGTACGACGTCGAGCCGAGCACGACGCCGGCGGGACCGCCGAGGTGGATCCGCACGGGGGAGCCGCCGGCGGGCATGGTGACCTCGAGATCGGCGCGTCCTCCCGCGGCCACCGCGACCGCCTGGTCCCGTACCGGCGCGGGCCCGTTGACCTCGGTGCCGTCCACGGCCACGAGCCGGTACGGCGCGCCGCTCACCCAGGCCGGCATGACGCCGTACTCGGTGTTGACCACCCGGACCCGTGCCCGCGTGCCGGGCGCCGCCTTGACACGGACATCGCCCTCGCGCCCGTTGACGGTGCGGATGCCGCCGTACAGGTGCACCAGGGCCACGACGTCTTTGACGCCGGCGGTGCCGGCCGGTGAGACGACCAGCGCGCCGAGGAGGCCGCCGCGGACCTGTTCGTGCGACATCTGGTGCGAGTGGTACCAGAAGGTGCCCGCGCGGTCGGCGACGAACCGGTAGGTGAACTCCTTGCCGATGCCGACCGCGTCCTGGGTGACGCCCGCGACGCCGTCCGCGGCGTTGGGCACGTCGACGCCGTGCCAGTGCAGCGTGATGCCGCCCGGCACCGACTCGTTGACCAGCCGGACCTGGACCAGCTGGCCCTGGACGGCCTTGATGACCGGGCCGGGCGACTGCCCGTTGAGCGTGTAGCCGTCGAAGGCGCGGCCGGAGGCCAGCCGGAACCGCTGCTTGCGGGCCACCACGGTCATCGTGACGTCGGCCGGGCGGTCCGTGTCGGCGACCAGTTCCGTCACGTCGCGCCCGCCGTGGTGGGTCCCGGAGGCGCCGCCCATCGCATGCGCCCCGTGGGAGCCTTGCGGCCCGCCGCCGTAGTCCGCGTACCCCATGTCCATGACGGAGTACGCGGACGGCAGCAGGCTGTCCTGCCAGAGCCAGACCAGCGGCCCGAGCACGGCCGCCGTCGCGGCGCACGCGACGGCGGTGCGGACCCGGCCGCGGCCCGGGCGGTTGCGGCGCATGGGACGCTCCGTCAGCCGCGGGCCGCGTGCTGTGACCCCGGCACGGCGGCCGGGCTCACGGCCGCGCCCCGGCGTGCCGCGTAGAGCGCCGCGGTGAACAGCAGCAGCGCGTTGAGGCCGTGTACGAGGCCCACCAGCGGGATGCTGTGGCCGAGGAGGCCGAAGGTGATCTGCAGGACGACCAGCAGCAGCACCAGCCCGGCCGCCTTCACGGCCCCGGGCAGCTTCGCCCAGAACGAGGAGATCAGCAGGAGCAGCGCGAGGACCGGGATGACGAAGATCCCGTTCATGCCGTGGACCATGAGCCCGAGCGCCTCGGCGAACGGCGTCTCGCCGCTCTCCATGAGCGTCTTGTCGACGACGCCGCCCCCTTCGACCCACAGGCTGAGCCCGGCGTCGGCCCAGACCACCATCGACGCCTGCACGGCGACCTCGATCGCCACCAGGTAGGCCAAGACCTTGTAGACGTGTTTCATCGCACCCTCCCTGTCCGGTGTTGTCGCGAGTCACGTTAGGGAGGGTGACTTGGGAGGGAATGGTCGGAGACTTGGGGCGGACTGGGAAGGGGTCAGGCCAGTCGATACTGGGTGGGCGTGACGCCGTACGAGCGGGTGAACCAGCGGGTGAGGTGGGCCTGGTCGGTGAACCCGGTCTCGACCGCCACCCGGGCCGCCGGATGGCCCCGGGCGAGCAGGCGGCGGGCGGCGCGCAGCCGCAGCTGGCGCTGGTACTCGCTGGGCGCCAGCCCGTAGGCCGTGCGGAAGGCCCGGTAGACGGCGTACCGGCTGGAGCCGGTCCAGGCCGCGAGGTCGTCGGCGCTGATCGGCTCGGCGTGGCGGTCGTGGATCAGCTCGCGCGCCCTGGCGGCCAGTCGCGTGGCCGCGGGCGCGCCGAGGGCGGCGGGCGGTCTGGGCGGCGTGCGCGCGGCCAGGTGTACGAGGGCGGCCACGGTGGAGGAGAGCAGCTCGTCGCGTTCGAGCGGGCCGGCGCCGTGCTGCAGCGCGGTGTGCAGCCGGCGCAGCCGCCGCGCGAGCACGGGTGAGGCGAGGACCGGCGCGGCGAACAGGGGCAGCCCGGCGGGGCGCCCGGTCAGGTCCTGGAGCACGTCCGTGATCAGGTCCTGGCCGATGTGCACGATCCGGTAGGTGAAGCCCAGCTCGTGGGCCGCGTGCCCGTCGTGCACCTCGTCGGGGTTGAACGCCATCACCATCCCGGCCGCGCTCGTGTGCCCGGCGCCACGGCAGGTGAAGGTCTGCGCGCCGTGCTCGGTGACGCCGAAGGAGTACGTCTCGTGGCTGTGCCGGTGGTAGCGGTGGCGCAGGAAGCTCGCGTACATGGCCTCCAGCGGCAGCCCGTCCGCGCGCCAGTAGCTGGCCCACTCCCGGGGTTTGCGGCGCTCGCCGGTCACCGCGTCACCGTCCGGCCGCCGCCGCGCACGAGCGTACAAGACCGGCATGTCGCCCCGGGCGCAGGCTGGATCGCCGCCGCGCCCGTCTCCTCTGTTCTCCGGCGCGGTACGGCGTGTTGCGGAGGTGAACCCATGGCAAGCACTGTAACGAGCGGCACCCGGCCGTACCTTCTCCTGGTCACGACGATGCTGCTGTGGGGGAGCGGCTTCGGCGCCTCCAAGGTGATCGTCGACCACCTGCCCCACTCCGTGGTCGCGACCCTGCGCTTCGGCGGCGGGGCCCTGGCGCTGCTGGTCGCCCTGCGGCTCTCCCGGCAGCCCGGCGCCCGCCGGCGGCGGCCGCCGCTGCGTGACTGGGCGCGGGCGGCCGGGGCCGGCGTGCTGGGTGTCTTCGTCTACAACGTGCTGTTCTTCTGGGGGCTGTCGCTGGCTCCGGCGATCGACGGGAGCACCATCGTCCCGGTCATGAGTCCGGTGCTGACCACGTCGTTCCTGCTGGTCATGGGCCAGGAGCGGGCGTCGGTGGCGCGGGTGGCGGGGCTGGCGACCGGCGCGGCCGGCGCCGTGGTCTTCTTCGTGGGCTCGGGCGGGGAGGCGGGCGCGGGCCAGGGCCGGCTCGCCGGGGACCTGCTCTTCCTGCTGAGCGCCTGCTGCTGGGCGGCGTTCACGCTGACCGGCCGCCGCGTGCTCGCGGGCATCGACCCGCTCAAGGCGACGACGTACGCGACGGTGAGCGGCGCGGTGCTCCTGGCGATCTACAGCGCGCCGTCGGCCGCCGAGGTCGCCTGGTCCGACGTGCCCGCCTACGTCTGGCTGAACGTGGCCTTCGTGGCGCTCGGCCCGACCGCGGTGGCGAACCTGCTCTACTACCGGGGCATCCGCGACGTGGGACCGGCGTCGGCGTCGATCATGATGTTCGTCGTGCCCGTCGTGGGGACCGCGTGCTCCGCCCTGTTCCTGGGGGAGTCGTTCGGCACAGTGCAGGCGGTGGGCGCGGTGGTGCTGCTCGTCGGCGCCGTCCTCGCCGTCACCCAGGGCAGGCTCCCGGTACGGCGGGGGAATTGAAGACACATGACCCTTTACCGGCTGCCCGCCAACACACCGCGCTCGTTCTACCGGGGCGACGGGCGCATCGACACGTTCCGCGGCACCCGTCCCGCCGATGACCCGTACTATCCGGAGGACTGGATCGCCTCGACCACGAGCCGGTTCGGCGCGGCGCCCACGGGGCTGACCACGCTGCCCGACGGCCGGTCGCTGGCCGCGGCGATCGCCGGCGATCCCCTGTGGTGGCTGGGGGAGCGGCACGTCGCGGAGCACGGCGCCGACCCGGCGATCCTGGTGAAGCTGCTCGACACGGGCGAGCGCCTGCCGCTGCACGTGCACCCCGACCGCCGGTTCGCCACCGCCCACCTGGCCTCGCCGTACGGGAAGACCGAGGCGTGGATGATCGTATCGGCCGAGCCGGGCGCGGTGGTGCACCTCGGCTTCGCCAGAGACGTCGAGCCGGACGAGCTGGCCGGCTGGGTCACGGACCAGCGGATCGACCGGATGCTCGGCGCCACCAACCGGGTGCCGGTGCGGGCCGGTGACGCCGTCCTGTGCCCCGCGGGCCTGCCGCACGCGATCGGGGCCGGGGTCCTCATGGTCGAGGTGCAGGAGCCGACCGACTTCTCCGTGCTGCTGGAGTGGGAGGGCTTCGCCGTCGACGGCCGGGTGGCCGGGCACCTGGGGCTCGGCTACGACCTGGCGCTCGCCTGCGTCGACCGGAGCGGCTGGGGCGCGGAACGGCTCGCCGAGCTGCGCCGCGCCCGCCACCAGGCGGCCGACGCCCGGCCCGGGGTCCGGCGGCTCTTCGCCGAGCTCGCCGACGAGTTCTTCGCGGCCGAGCGGCTGCGGCCCGATCCCGTCAGCGTGCTGGAGCCGGCGTACTCGGTCGTCGTGATCACGTCCGGTGACGGCTCCGTCGAGTGGGAGCACGGCGCTCCCGTCCCGGTCGGCGCGGGGGACACGCTGCTCGTCCCGTACGCGGCCGGGTGGTGCACGCTGCGCGGCGACGTCACGGCGGTGCGCTGCAAACCGGCCTGAACCAACGGCAGTCAGGCGATCCGCGGTAGGTCGGCGAGGCGGACCTGGCCGTGCAGCGGCCGGCCCGCGACGAACCGTTCGACCTCGCCCACCGCGTACTCTCCCAGCGCGCGCAGCTCCCTGCCCCGGGCGCCGCTGACGTGCGGGGTCACCCAGACCCCCGGCGCGGACAGCAGGGGGTGGCCCGCAGGCAGCGGCTCGGGGTCGGTGACGTCGAGGATCGCGTTGAGCCTGCCGGACACGCACTCGCCGGTGAGCGCCTCGGTGTCGACGAGCGTGCCGCGGGCGGTGTTGATCAGCGTGGCGCCGTCCGGCAGCAGGCCGAGCCGGCGCTTGTCCAGCAGCCGGTACGTCTCGGGCAGGGCGGGCGCGTGCACCGTCACCAGGTCGGCGCGGCGGCACAGGTCGTCGAGGCCGACCGGCTCGCAGCCGAGCTCGCGGGCCTGGCGGGCGTCCAGGCAGGGGTCGTTGAGCAGCGGGGTCACCCCGTACGGTCTGAGCCGCTCGATCACCAGGCGCCCGACGCGTGAGGCGCCGATGACGCCGACGGTGGCGGCCCCGAGCCCCGCGCGTTCGCCGGGCGCCGGCACCCCGCCGGGGCGGGGGCCGTCCGGCCAGCCGCCCGCGGCGTAGGCGTGGACCCGGCGCGGCACCGACTTGGCGGCCAGGACCAGCATCGAGACCGTGTAGTCGGCGACCGGCACCGCGTTCGCCGCGGCGGCCGACGACACGACGATGCCCCGCCGGAACACCTCGGCGGTGACGTGCCCCTTGACGCTGCCGGCGGCGTGCGCGATGGCCCGCAGCCTGGGCGCGCGCTCCAGCACGGCCGCGTCGATGCGGGGGCACCCCCAGCCGGTGATCAGCACGTCCACGTCGGCGAGCGTCCCCCCGAGGTGGGGCAGCACGGCGGCCGGGACGTCGACCACCCCGGCCAGCCGTTCGCGCACGTCATCGGGGAAGAGCTCGCCGAACAACGCGCCGTGCATCGCGAAGGCGGCTCTCACCGCACGCTCCGCAGCCGCCCCACCGAGCTCCTGACCACGATGTGGGTGCCGAGCGTGATCGGCGGCTCGGCCAGCGGGTCCTTGCCGGACAGGGCCAGGCGTACGGCGGCCCGGCCCAGCTCGGCGTGCGGCAGGTGGACCGTGGTCAGCCCGATGTCCTCGGCCGGGGGCACGTCGTCGTAGCCGACGATGGAGACGTCCTCGGGGATGCGCAGGCCGTGCTCGTGGATCGCCTGTACGGCCCCGGCGGCGATCACGTCGGTGGCGGCGAAGACGGCGGTGAAGTCGTCGCGCCCGGCGGCGAGCCGCCGCTTCATCGCCGCGTATCCGGCGGACCGGTCGAAATCGCAGCGCACCTCGAGCGCCGGGTCGTGCCCGAGCCCGTGGTCGGCCAGGGCCGCGCGGTAACCGGCGACGCGGCTGTCGGACGTGGTGTGGCCGGGGCGCAGCCCCAGGTAGAGGATGCGCCGGTGCCCGGCCGACAGCAGGTGGGCGGTGACCGCGTGGGCTCCGCCCCTGTTGTCGAACCCGACGGTGAGCGCCGGGACCCCCTCGCCGAGCGGCGGCCGGCCGCACAGCACCAGGCGCGAACCCGACGAGGCCAGCCCGTGGGCGTAGCGCGTCATGCGTTCGCGGTAGTCGTCGTCCAGGATCACGCTGCCCACCAGGATCACCGCCTCGGCGCGCTGCTCGCGCATCATCTGGACGATGCTGAGCTCGCGCTCCATGTCGCCGCCGGTGGTGCAGATGAGCGACAGGCGCCCCTCGGCGGCGGCCTGCTCCTCCACGCCCTGGGCGATGTAGGCGTAGTAGGGCACCGACACCGAGTTGACGACGATCGCCACCGCTCCGGGCGAGGCCACGGACAGCGCCCTGGCCTGGGCGTTCGGCACGTAGTCCAGCTCGCGCACCGCGCGCAGCACCTTGTGCCTGGTGCTCGGCTGCACCGGGTAGTCGCCGGCCAGGGTGCGCGAGACGGTCGCCACCGAGACCCCGGCGTGCTTGGCGACGTCGCGGATGGTGACGCGCTTAGCCGGTCCAGACAACGCGCTCCCCCACGGGTCCGTTGCGGGTGTAGCCGGGCTCGCGGCCGAGCGCGACCGTGACCCTTGATCCAGCGGCATCATTCCACGAGACCTGGTCGCCGTTCACGCGGATATCCGGCGCCTGCGCGGGGGAGCCGCGGCCCAGCCGCACCGCCGAGACGTAGACCGCGGCGCCGCCCGGATGGGCGCCGACCAGGTACGGCGTGGCGGAGTGCGGGCCGATCGCGTTCTCGTCCTGGCGCAGCGCCGCCTGGGCGGTGCGCCAGCCGTGCAGGCCGGCGATCTCACTCACCAGGCCGCCGGTCGCCACGGACGCGGTGAGCCCGGCCAGGGTGACCGCGCACGGCTCGCCGGAGGCGAGGGCGTGACCGCCGTCGCGGACCACGCTGCCCGCCGGGGCGGTGACGCGGTGCACGCGCACCTCCCACGGGCCGTCGAGCACGGAGGCCGTCTCCACGACGACCTCGCCGTCGGCGTAGCGGGAGGCGGCGAAGCCGTGGGCGACGCCGATCCGCTCGATGCGGCGGCGGCGGGTGGCGCGCCCGTCGGGGAGGAGCACCGCGAGGTGGTTGTCGACGTTCTCGGCCCGGCCGCCGGGGCCGGTCTCGGGCGCGGTGTGCGTGGAGTAGCCGAGTTTGGCGTAGTGCGGGTCGTCCTTGGCGCTGTCGGGGTCGTTGCCGTCGCTGCCGTGGTTGACCAGGCGGGTGACGCCGTCGGTGCGGTGCAGGAGCCAGCCGGGCGCGGGCAGGGTCAGGGCGAGGTCGCCGTCGCCGGGCGCGGTGGCCGGGGCCGTCCAGACGGGGTGGTCCGGGCCGAGCAGCAGGCCCAGGAATCCCTTGCTCGCCCAGTACGGCGACGCCGGCCCCGAGTAGCCCTGGGTCGTCGGCAGGTGCGGCCGGTGCCACCCCAGGGTGAGCAGGCCGCGCTCGTCGGGCACGCCGTGGGCGGCGAAGTGGTCGAGCGTGCGGCCCGCCATCAGGCGCGTGGTCCCCGGCTCGACGGGGGAGGCGTCGAAGATCGCGCCGAGCCAGAGCGGGGCCAGGCTCGCCATGCGGTACGTGAGCGAGCGGCCCTGGTGCATGGGGGCGCCGTCGGGGGCGAAGAAGTGCCGGTAGCCGTCCAGGAACGTGCGCAGTCGCTCCTTGTGGACCGTGGCGTCGGCGCCCGACATCCTGGTCCACCACAGCGTGTAGAGGTGGATCGCCCAGCCGCAGTAGTAGTCGTAGTTCTGCCCGGCGCCGTCGGTGTACCAGCCGTCGCCGACGTACCAGCGCTCCACCTCCGCGAGGTGCCCGTCGATCTCGCCCTGGTCGTACGGCCCGCCGACCCCGGCCAGGAACTGCTCGACGATCACCTTGAACAGCACCCAGTTGCACGGCCAGGCGCGCTTGCCCACGATCCCGCCCAGCCAGGACACCACCCGCTCCTGGACGCCGGGGTCGAGCCGGTCGAACAGCAGCGGCCGGGTCTCGTGCAGCGCGATCGCGATCGAGGCGGCCTCCACGATCGTCTGGTTGAGGTCGGTGATGGCCGGCCAGGCGTACTCGTTGCCCGGGTCCGTGCCGTGCGCGAGCCCGTCGGCGTAGCGCTCCAGCAGGCCGGCGGGCGCGCCGGCCGGGTCGCCGGCGAGGCGGAAGGCGGCGAGCAGGAAGGTGCGCGCGAAGCCTTCGAGCCCGTCGGAGTCGGCCCCCGACCAGCTCGTCCGGCCCGGCAGCCGGTACTGCGCGAAGCCAGGGGAGGCGTACGGCACCACGGCGTCGAGCAGCCCGTCCGCCACCTTCACCCAGTGCTCGCGAGGGCGGTCAGCACGCACGGACTACCTCCTGGTAACCGGTTACTAGTCGGATGGGGTCGAACATACGCACGCCTCACAACCGCCGTCAAGGCCCGTCGCGGCCGAAGGTAACGAGATGCTAACAACTCCGCCGGGCCGCGCGGTGAAGCCGCTGCTAAGTCCGGAATTTCGGGAATCGACGCCATACAGCCGGGTCTTGACGACCGTGTCAACGGCTCTTAACGTTCAGCGCAACTTGTCGAGTAACCGGTTACCAAGCCATCCGCCCCCAGCCGTTCTTGGAGTCTCGACATGGCCTATCGACCCGATCCCTCCAGCCTCAGCCGTCGCGACCTGATCAGGCTCGGCGGCGGCGCCCTCCTCGTCACCACCTCGCTGTCGGCGTGCACCGGCGGCGGATCGCAGGGCGGCGCGCAGCCGTCGAAGAGCGCGCCCCCGGCCGACCGCCCGCTGGAGGCCCCGATGCTCGCCGACCAGGTCAAGGCGGGCAAGCTCCCCGCGCTCGCCGAACGGCTGCCCGAGGCGGCCGATCGCCTGGTCGTGGACGGGCCCGAGGGCCTGGGCGGCTACGGCGGCACCTACCACGGCGCCTGCCTCGGCGAGGGCGACGACCCGTGGCTGGAGCGCCTGATCGCCTACGAGCCCATGCTGCGGGTCGACCCGGCCGGCAAGGCGACGCTGCCCGGCACGTTCAAGGAGGTTACCGCCAACGCCGACGGCACCGAGTACACCCTGCGCATGCGCAAGGGCATGCGCTGGTCGGACGGCGAGCCGTTCACCGCGGACGACGTGCTGTTCGCCATCGAGGACGTCTACTACAACGAGAAGGTCACCACCACGGGAGTGCCCGCGCTGCTGCACGTGGACGGCGAGCGCGCCAAGGTGGAGAAGGTCGACGACCATACGGTGAAGCTCACCTTCGCCAAGCCCAAGGGCGACTTCATCGACGGCTGCCGCACTGCCACCTGGACCGGGACCAACTTCGGCTTCTACCCCAAGCACTACCTGAAGGACTTCCACCCGACGTACAACAAGGACGTCGAGAAGGACCTGAAGAAGAAGGGCTTCGGCGAGTTCGCGGCCTACTGGGAAGACCGGATCAAGTGGTGGAACAACCCCGAACGCCCGACCCTGCACGCGTGGGTGGTGACCGACCCGCTCAACACCGGCGACCGGGCGGTGGCCGAGCGCAACCCGTACTACTGGAAGGTCGACTCCGGCGGCGCCCAGCTCCCCTACATCGACAAGCTGGAGTTCGCGATCATCCAGGAGGCCGAGGTGATGCTGCTCCAGGGCGTGGACGGCAAGCTCGACTTCCACGCCCGGCACATCAACTCCGACGTGAACAAGCCGGTGCTGGCCGAGGGGCGCCAGAAGGGCGGCTACCGGTTCGTCAAGGTGGAGCCGACCTCGATGAACCGGATGATCATCTCCCTGAACCTGTGCCACAAGGACAAGGAGCTGCGCGAGGTCTTCAGGAACAAGGACTTCCGCGTCGGCCTGTCCCACGCCATCGACCGGCAGAACATCATCAACACCGCCTACCAGCGCCAGGGCGAGCCCTGGCAGGCGGCGCCGCACCGCAACTCGGAGTTCTTCGACGAGCAGATGGCCAAGCAGTACACGCAGTACGACGTGAACCTGGCCAACCAGCACCTCGACAAGGCGGGGCTGACCCGGAAGGACGGCGAGGGCTTCCGCCTGCTGCCGGGCGGTGAGCGGCTGCGCTTCTCCCTCGACCTGATCACGCTGTTCCCGGAGTGGGCCAACGCGGCCGAGATGGTACGCCAGAACTGGGCGGCGGTCGGCGTCGAGATGAAGGTCAACCCGATCGAGCGCACCCTGTTCTACGACCGCAAGGCGGCCAAGGCCAACGACCACGACGCGAACGTCTGGGCCGGGGACGGCGGCCTGCGCATCGAGATCGACGAGCCGCGCTGGTGGTTCCCCAACGGGGAGGAGTCCAACTACGCCACCCGCTGGGGCATGTACTTCCAGACCCGCGGCGAGAGCGCGGACGGGGAGAAGCCGCCCGCGCAGACGCTGCGCCAGATGGAGCTCTACTGGCAGATGCGGACCCAGCCGGACCAGGCCAAGCGCAAGGAGCTGTTCCGGCAGATCCTCGCGATCGCCAAGGAGCAGTTCTACGCCATCGGGATCGTCCTGCCCACCGACGGCTACGCGATCGTCAGCAACAAGCTGAAGAACGTGCCGGCGAGCTACCCCGACGCCTTCCAGTTCCTCTCGCCCGGCCTCGTCAACGTGCCGACCTGGTACTTCGGGGCCTGAGCCGATGCTGCGCTACATCGGCAGGCGCGTCCTCGTCCTCATCCCGACGCTGGTCGCCATCTCCGTCGTCACGTTCGTGGTGATCCAGCTCCCGCCGGGCGACTACCTGACCACGCTGACCGCGCAGCGGGCCGCCCAGGGCGACGCCGTGCCCACGGGCGAGGTGGCCCGCCTGACCGAGCGCTACGGCCTGGACGAGCCGGTCATCGTGCAGTACTGGCAGTGGATCTCCAACATCCTGTTCCACGGCGACTTCGGCGAGTCCTTCGACTACGCCCGGCCGGTCACCGCGCTGCTCGCCGAACGGCTGCCGCTGACGATCACGCTGTCGCTGGTCACGCTCGTCTTCATCTGGGCGGTGTCGTTCCCCATCGGCGTCTACTCCGCGATCCGGCAGTACTCGGCGGGCGACTA
The DNA here is from genome assembly GCF_014204795.1 of Nonomuraea jabiensis. Taxonomy (GTDB): domain Bacteria; phylum Actinomycetota; class Actinomycetes; order Streptosporangiales; family Streptosporangiaceae; genus Nonomuraea; species Nonomuraea jabiensis. The sequence continues at coordinate 7,724,279 of NZ_JACHMB010000001.1, forward strand.
CACCTTCACCTTCCTCGGCTATCTCGGGCTCGCCGTGCCCAACTTCCTGATCGCGCTCGTGCTGATGTGGATCGGGCTCAAGTTCTTCGGCCTGAACGCGGGCGGGATCCTGTCGCCGGAGTACCGCGACGCCCCGTGGAGCCTGGCCAAGGTGGGCGATCTGGTGGCCCATCTGTGGATCCCGATCGTCATCTGGGGCACGGCCGGCACCGCGGGCAACATCCGCGTGCTGCGCGCCAACCTGCTGGACGAGCTGCGCAAGCCGTACGTGGTCGCGGCCCGGGCGCGTGGCATGCCCGAACGGAAGATGACGATCATGTATCCGGTGCGGGTGGCGATGAACCCGTTCTTCTCCACCATCGGCTGGGTCCTGCCCGGCCTCATCGCGGCGGACGCGATCACCTCCAAGGTGCTCAACCTGCAGACCACCGGGCCGCTGATGCTGCGCGCGCTGCTCGCCCAGGACATGTACCTGGCTGGCGCGATCCTGCTGATCAGCGCCGTGCTGGTGGTGGTCGGCACGCTGGTCTCCGACGTCGCGCTCGGCTGGCTGGACCCGCGCGTCCGGCTCAGGTACTAGGAGGGCCCGATCGTGAAGGATGAGACCCTCGCCGTCGCGTCGCAGTGGAAGCTCGTCTGGTGGGGCTTCAAACGCCACCGGGTCGCGCTGGTCTGCGGCTTCGTCACCGTCGCCATCTACCTGGTGGCGGTCTTCGCGCCGTTCCTCGCCCCCGGCTCCGGCCAGAGGACGAACGCCGACTACACCTACGCCCCGCCGCAGGCGCTGCGCTTCGACACCGACACCGGGCTGTACGTCCACCCGTACACCTTCAAGCAGGACCCCGAGACGCTGGCGCTGTCGTTCGAGGCCGACGAGAGCAAGAAGGTGCCGGTCGGGTTCTTCGTCAAGGGCGAGCCGTACGAGCTGCTCGGGTTCATCCCCTGGGACCGGCATCTGATCGGCCCTTCGGGCGGCGGGAACGTGTACCTGCTGGGCACCGACTCGGTGGGCCGCGACCTGCTGTCCAGGATCATCAGGGGCACCACGGTCTCCATGTCGATCGGCCTGGTCGGCGTGCTGCTCTCCCTGGTGCTGGGCATCGTGCTCGGCGGCGTGTCGGGATACGTCGGCGGCCGGACCGACACGGTGATCCAGCGCGTCATCGAGATCATCATGTCGATCCCGACGATCCCGCTGTGGATGGCGCTGTTCGCGGCCGTGCCGGCCTCGTGGAGCCAGCTCGAACGCTACTTCGCGCTCACCGTCGTCATCTCGCTGGTCGGCTGGACCGGCATGGCCAGGGAGGTGCGGGGCAAGTTCTTCGCCGTTCGCGGCGAGGAGTACGTCATGGCCGCGACCGCCGACGGCGCCGGGCGCCTGCGCATCATGTTCCGGCACATGCTGCCCTCGTTCACCAGCCACATCATCGCCAACCTGTCGCTGTCGATCCCGTCGGTGATCCTGGCCGAGACCGCGCTGTCGTTCATCGGGCTCGGCCTGCAGACCCCGATGATCAGCTGGGGCGTGCTGCTGCAGGAGGCGCAGAACATCCGGGCGGTGTCCACCGCGCCCTGGATGCTGATCCCGGGCATCGCGGTCGTGGTGACCGTGCTGGCCATGAACTTCTTCGGCGACGGCCTGCGTGACGCGGCCGACCCGTACAAGCACTGACGCCGGGAGGACCGCGTGGAAGAGCCGCTGCTCAGGATCGAAGGGCTGCGCACCCACTTCTTCACCTCGGAAGGCGTGCTCAAGGCCGTGGACGGGGTGGACCTGGCGGTGCCGGCGGGCAGAACCGTCTGCCTGGTCGGCGAGTCGGGGTGCGGCAAGTCCGTCACCGCGCGCTCGATCCTGCAGCTCGTGGACCGGCCGGGCCGGATCGTCGAGGGCTCGATCCGCTGGAAGGGCGCGACCGACCTGGCCGGGCTCGACCCGGCAGGGGAGGAGCTCCGGCGGGTGCGCGGCGGCGAGATCGGCATGATCTTCCAGGAGCCGATGGCGTCCCTGTCGCCCATGTACACGGTGGGCGCGCAGCTCTCCCAGGCGCTGCGGCTGCACCGCGACCTGACCAGGCAGGAGGCCCGGCAGGAAGGCGTCGCGCTGCTGCGCAAGGTCGGCATCCCCGACGCCGAGCGGCGCTTCGACGCCTACCCGTTCCAGCTGTCGGGCGGCATGTGCCAGCGCGTGATGATCGCGATCGCGCTGTGCTGCGACCCGGCGCTGCTGATCGCCGACGAGCCGACCACCGCGCTCGACGTCACCACCCAGGCGCGCATCCTCGACCTCATGATGGACCTGCGCGCGCAGAACGACATGGCGATCCTGTTCATCACCCACGACCTCGGCGTGGTCGCGGAGATCGCCGACGAGGTCGCCGTCATGTACCTCGGCAAGATCGTCGAGCGCGGCACCGTGGAGCAGATCTTCTCCGACCCCCGCCACCCGTACACGCGCGCCCTGCTCCGCTCGATCCCGGAGGTGCGGGGCGGCGGGGCCCGCCGGCGGCTGACCGCGATCCGCGGCATGGTGCCGTCGCTGCACCGGGTGCCGGACGGGTGCCCGTTCCACACCCGCTGCGACCACGCGATCGACGGGCTCTGCGACACCACGCCGCCCCCGCTCAGGAGGTACGGCGAGGCGCACGTCGCCTCCTGCCACCTCGACGAGGTCCCGGCCGAGCCCCCGGCCCCGGCGCTCCGGGTCGCCGAGCGGGCCGCCCCCGCCGCCGAGGAGGCCGGACCCCTGCTCAGGATCGAGGGGCTGGCCAAGCACTACCCGATCGGCGGCGGCCTGTTCCGCAGGCCGACGGGGGTCGTCCGGGCCGTGGACGGGGTCGATCTGACGATCCCGCCCGGCCGGACGCTCGGTCTGGTGGGGGAGTCGGGCTGCGGGAAGACCACGCTCGGCCGCTGCGTCGCGCGGCTGGCCGACCCGACCGCGGGGCGGATCCTCTACCGGACCGCGGCGGGGGACGAGGTCGATCTCGCCACGGTGACGGGGGCCCGGCTGAAGGAGTTCAGGAGGCAGATCCGGGTGATCTTCCAGGACCCGTTCTCCTCGCTCAACCCCCGGATGACGCTCCAGCAGATCGTCGGCGAACCTCTCAAGACCCACGGCATCGCCTCCGGCGGCGAGCTGAAGGACCGGGTGGCGGACATGCTGGCCCGCGTCGGGCTGCGCCCGGAGTACATGCGGCGCTATCCGCACGCGTTCTCCGGCGGCCAGCGGCAGCGCATCAACATCGCGCGGGCCCTGATCACCGGGCCCCGGCTGGTGGTCGCCGACGAACCGGTCTCCGCGCTGGACGTGTCCGTCCGCGCCCAGATCCTGAACCTGCTCACCGACCTGCAGGAGGAGCTCGGGCTGACGTACCTGTTCATCTCGCACGACCTGTCCGTGGTGGAGCACATCAGCGACCGGGTCACCGTCATGTACCTGGGCAAGGTCGTGGAGGACGCCGCCACGGCCGACCTCTACCGGCAGCCGCGCCACCCGTACACCGAGGCGCTGCTGCACGCCGTGCCGGTGCCCGACCCGGGGCGGCGGCGGGAGCGGCACGCGTACGAGATCGCCGACGACCTGCCCGACCCGGCCGCGCCGCCGCCCGGGTGCCGCTTCCACACCCGCTGCGCGCACGTCCGCGCCGGGCTGTGCCACACCGACGTGCCCGACCTGCGCGCGTACGGCGAGCGGCGGCGGGCGGCCTGCCACCACGCGGCCGAGCTCACCCTCGCCGGGGTGGGGTCAGTGACAGGTGAAGCGGAGGTCGACGGCCGGATGGCCGGGCGGGACGCGTAGCCGCAGGCGGTGGACGGTGTCCGGGCGGCCGTGATGGTCGCGGGTGGCGAGCGTCTCGACCGTCGCCGCGAACCCGGGATGGTCGAGGGTGACCAGGCCGTCCCAGCTCACCCGGCCGCCGCGCGCCTCGGGCCGGATCCGGCTGATGAAGACCTCCTCGACCGGCACGTCACCGGCGAACTCGTCACGCAGGTCGAGCCGGCCGTCCCGGTGCCAGCGGAAGCGGCGGACCACGGGACCCGGGTAGGCGGAGCCGAGGTCGAGCGCGAAGGTCAGGCCGTCGGGCGTCTCGGCGTACTCCAGCACCTCGGCGCGCCCGCCGCGCTGGGGGACGCCGCCGACGACCGGGAGCGAGTGCCCCTCCGCCGAGGCGTGCAGGAAGGTGTGGCGCCTGTCGCCGAAGTAGTCCCGCGTGTACTCGCCGGCCCCCAGGTCGTCCAGCACGTTGCGGCCGGCGACCCTGAGGATGAAATGGCCGAGGTCGTCGTGGTTGTGCGGCTCGTCGTTGTGCCCGCCCTTGGCCGCGAAGCCGTAGCCGTGCTCCCCCCGGTCCACCACCCAGGCCAGGTCGGGCAGGTAGCTGGCGGTCTCCACCGGATCCGACCGCACCGGGCGGGACCAGGCGAGCGTCCTGGACAGGTGGCCCCACCGGTAGCAGTGGTCGGCGTGGAAGGAGGGCACGCCGTCCGGCCCGGGGGTGCCGAATCGCTCGGCCAGCCTGGTGAGCAGCCCGGCCGGGAGGAACGGGTCGTCCGTCGTGTCCGAGAACGGCACGTGGCCGCCGTCGGCGAAGCGCACCCGGTGCGGGAACGCGGCCATCGCGGCCACCTTGGGATGGTCGAGCAGATCCTCGCCGGTGCGCTCGCGCAGCGCCTCGGCGAAGTAGACGAAGTAGCCGAACCCGTAGACCCAGTACGCGACGCCTTCGACGCATCCGCCGTCGTCGCCGTACCCGTCCAGGAACCGCCGCATCGCGGCCCGGCAGCGCGCCAGCACCGGCTCGGGGTCGTCCAGCACGGCGAGCGCGGCCATCCCGGCGGCGCCCCCGCACACCGCCTCCCAGTTGTTGCCGAACCCCTCCCACTCCATGGGACGCGGGTCCAGGAACCGGTCGAGGACCCGTCTGCGGACCTCGGCGCGGGCCCGCTCGCCGACCATCGGGTCTACCTGCCCGGCGACTTCGGCCAGCGTGTGGGCGGTCTCGCAGGCGAACAGGTCGACGGGCATCGACTGGTGCGCGGGCAGCACCCACGTGTACTCGTCGCAGGTGGCCCACACCACGTCGTCGAGCGCGTCCCCCGGAGGACCTGCCAGGGCCAGGGCCGCGAGCCTGGCGCGGCGGCCGAAGTAGCGCCGCTCGTAGCCCAGCCGCTCTCCCGTGCGCCCGAACTCGCGGAAGGCCGTGTACGGCAGGCCGGGCAGCGGTTCGCCGCTCGCCGCGACCTCGCGGATCTCGCGTTCCAGAGCCGACAGCACGGGTCCGATCATAAGGAACGGGCGGCCCGGGGACATCCCGCCGGACCGCCCGCTCTCGGGCCGGGTCAGCCGCTGGTGAGCGTGAAGCCCTGTTCGGTGCCGAAGGCGGTGATGCGGTCCTGCCACGACTTCAGCGCGGCGGCCAGGTCGCCGCCGCCGTCGATGGCCTGGCCCACGGTGTCCTTGAAGACGCTGTTGGCGTAGACCTGGAACGGCAGGTACTGCCAGCCGGGGTTGACGGCGGCCGAGGCGTCGCCCAGGACCTGGTTGATCTTCTGTCCGCCGAAGAAGTCCTGCGGCGCGTCACGGAAGGCCGGGTCGTCGAGCAGCGCCTTCGTGGCGGGGAACAGCCCGGCCTCGGAGTTCAGCGACTTGACGGCCTCCGGGTCGGAGTTGAGCCACTCGGCGAAGGCGACGGCGGCCGGGATGTTCTTGCTCTGCGGGATGACCGCGACCGACGAGCCGCCGTTCTCGGCGTTCATCGGCTTGGCCGCGTCGAACTGCGGCATCGGCGCGACCGCCCACTTGCCCTTCGTCTTGGGGATGGAGTTGATGATGCCGTTCGGGGCCCAGGCGCCGGTCAGCCAGGCCGCGTACTTGCCGGAGCCCATGCCCTTCCACCACTCGTCCGTCCAGCCGGGCTGCGCGTCGACCAGCTTCTCGCCGAGCAGGGTGTTCCACGTGCTGACCCACTGCTTGGCGCCGGGGTCGGAGGCGAGCGTGACGCTGACGGAGCTCTCGCCGGAGGTCTTGAACGGCGTGCCGCCCGCCTGCCAGATCATGCTGTCCACGCCGCCGGCGTCACCGGGGTCGATGGTCGTGATGAAGTTGTCCGGGTTATCGGCCTTGATCTTCTTGGCCGCGTCCACGAACTCCGCCCACGTGGTCGGGGGCTTGAGCTTCAGCTTGTCGAAGATGTCCTTGCGGTAGAACATCGCCATCGGGCCGGTGTCCTGCGGGATGCCGTAGACGCCGCCGTTGATGGCCACCTGGCCCCACGCCGCGGGGGCGAACTTGTCCTTCAAGGAGGCGGCGCCGTACTCGGCCAGGTTGACGACCTGCTTGGACAGCGCGAACTGCGGGAGCGCGAAGTACTCGACCTGCGCCACGTCGGGCGCGCCCGAGCCGGCCTTGATCGCGGTCTGCAACTTGGTGTACTGGTCGGCGGACTGCCCCGCGTTCACCACGTTCACCTTGATGTTCGGATATTTCGCCTGGAAGCGGGCGACGGTCTTCTCGATCCCCGTGACCCAGGTCCAGAACGTCAGCTCGGCCGGCTTGCTCAGCGCGTCCTGCACGGCCGCCGTCGCGCTCGGGGCGGCGGCCGGTGCGGTGGCGCCCCCTCCAGAGCCGCCACCGCACGCGGCCAGTGCCAGCGACAGGGCCGCGGCCACACCGGCGGTCATCGCATGTCTTCTCATGATGTTTCCTCACTCACGGGGGTTACTGCTTGACGCTTCCGGTGGCCAGGCCCGACTGCCAGTACCGCTGGAGCACCAGGAAGGCGACGATCAACGGCACGATGGACAGCAGGCTGCCGGTCAGGATGAGCTGGTAGCTGGCGTCGCCGGCGCCCGAGGTGCCGCTGTTGGCCTGGGCGTTCCACTGGTTGAGCCCGACGGTGAGCGGGAACCAGTCCGGCGTGTTCAGCACGATCAGCGGCAGGAAGTAGTTGTTCCAGGTCGCGACCAGCGCGAAGAGCAGCACCGTGACGAACCCGGGGGCCAGCAGTCGCAGGGCGATGGTGCGGAAGATCCTGAACTCGCCCGCGCCGTCGATGCGGGCCGACTCCAGGATCGAGTCGGGCACGGCGTCGGCCGCGTAGACCCGCATCAGATAGAGGCCGAACGGGCTGCACAGCGCCGGGATGAGCACGGCCCACGGGGTGTCGACGAGCCCGACCTGGCTGAAGAGCAGGTACGTCGGCACCGCCAGGGCCGTGCCCGGGATGGAGATCGCGCCGAGCACCATCGCGAACAGCAGCTTGCGGCCCGGGAAGTCGTACTTCGCCAGGGCGTACCCGCCGAGGGTGGCCAGCAGGGCGGCGCCGCCCGCGCCCACCACGGCGTAGAGCACGGTGTTGCCGAACCAGCGCAGGAAGATGCCGTTCTGGTAGCTCAGGGTGTCGCCGATGTTGGCGAACAGGTGGAAGTCCCCGCCGAACCAGAGCCCGAAGGTCGAGAACAGGTCGGCGCCGCTCTTGCTGGCGTTGGCCAGCAGCCAGAACAGCGGGAGGACCGCGTACCCGAACATCACCAGCATGATCACGGTGAGGGTGGTGCTCTTCCTGCGGCGCCTGGCGGTGGGCGATCGGTGCTGGCCGGGCCGGGGCGTGGCGACAGCGGTCACAGGGTCTGCTCCCTTCTCGCCGTGACGATCTGGACGGCGTACGCGACCACGACGGTGACGAGGCCGAGCACCACGGCGACGGCGGCCGAGTAGTTGATCTGCTGGCCGTTGAAGGCGAGGTTGTAGGCGTACATGTTGGGCGTGTAGCTGGTCGAGATCACCGCGGGCGCGAGCTTCTGCAGGATGTTGGGTTCGTTGAAGAGCTGGAAGCTGCCGATGATCGAGAAGACCGTCGCCACGAGCAGCGCGGGGCGCAGGGCGGGCAGCTTGATGCTCCAGGCGATGCGGATGGCGCCCGCGCCGTCCATCTCGGCGGCCTCGTAGAGCTCCTCGGGGATGGCCCGCAGCGCGGCGTACAGGATGATCATGTTGTAGCCGACGTACTCCCAGGTCACCATGTTGCCGATGGAGGTCAGCATCCAGGAGCGCGACAGCAGGTCGGGGGCCGCGACGCCGAGCGCGTCGCCGATCTGGCCGACCAGGCCGAACTGGTCGCCGTACATGTAGCCCCACATGAGGGCCGCCACCACGGCCGGCACCGCGTACGGCATGAAGATCGAGATGCGGAACAGCGACGGCCAGCGCAGCCGGCCGCTGTCGATGGCGAGCGCGCAGCCCAGGGCGATGAGCAGCATGACGGGCACCTGCACGACCAGGAAGAGCGCCACGCGGAGCAGGCCCGCTCCGAACAGCGCGTCGCCCAGGGCGCGGGTGTAGTTGGCCAGCCCGGAGAAGACCGTGCCGCCGATGAGGCGGTCCTGGAAGAAGCTGAGGTAGATGGCGTACGCCAGCGGCGCGACCACCGCGACCAGGAAGACCACGAAGAACGGCAGGAAGAAGGCGTAGCCGGCGACCTGCAGGCGCAGGAGCGGCCGGCCGAGACCGGCCCGCGCGGTCACGTCGCGCTCCTCTGCGATGTTCGCGCTGCCACGAATACTGGCACTGAGCTCTCCTTGTCGGGGCCGTCTGCGGCGGGTGAGCCGCGCTGCTACCTGCGCCACCGTGGGCCTGCTCGCTGCGGTAGCTGCGATGATCGTGTGTTTACGTAAACATGAAGAAGGTGTCCCGTAGTCTGGAGCCGCCGCAGGATCATGTCAATAGGTAACCGCGAGTTAACACATGTGGCGATTTGGTGGTCTTTTGTATCGACCTCTCGCGGCCATTGACGGCTGGGGCATGTTTACGTAAACATCTGGCGAGAGCATCGGACGATCAGAGGTGGCAGTTGGACGGGACGACCCAGGAATCACCGGCGGGACGGCGCTCTCGCAGACGGCCCTCCATGGCCGACGTCGCCGCGATGGCCGGGGTCTCCAGCCAGACGGTCTCCCGGGTGGTCAACAACCGCAGCAACGTGGAGGAGGAGACCCGCCAGCGCGTGCTGTCGGCCATGCGGGTCCTCGGCTACCGGCCCAACACCGCCGCACGCGCCCTGGTCACCGGCCAGTTCCGCACCCTGGGCCTGATCAGCTTCGGGCTCTCCAGCTTCGGCAACGCCCGCACCGTCGACGCCGTCACCCGGGCGGCGCAGCGCGCCGGCTACACCGTGAACATGATCGCCGTCGAGTCGCAGACCGAGCAGGCCGTGCACGAGGCGTTCGACCAGCTCACGCTGCAGGCGGTCGACGGCATCGTGCTCATCGAGGCGCAGATCCTCGACACCCCGTCGCTCCGGCTGCCGCCGGGCGTCCCGGTCGTGATGGCCGACGGCGACGTCAGCCACCGCCACCCCATGGTGGACACCGACCAGGCCCTCGGCGCCCGGCTCATCACCCGCCACCTGCTCGACCTCGGTCACGAGAGCGTCTGGCACGTGGCCGGGCCCGAGGACTCCTACGCCGCGCGGCGCCGGGCCGAGTCCTGGCACGCCACCCTCAAGGAGGCGGGGGCCGCCACTCCCCAGTTACTGTTCGGCGACTGGAGCGCGGCCAGCGGATACAAGGCGGGACGCGAGCTGGCGCGGCGGCCCGGCGTGACGGCCGTCTTCGCCGCCAACGACCAGATGGCGCTCGGCGTGATGCGCGCGATGATCGAGGCCGGTCACCGCGTCCCCGAGGACGTCAGCATCGCCGGCTTCGACGACCTCGACGAGTCGGCCTACCTCTCCCCGCCGCTCACCACCGTCCGCCAGGACTTCGACGTGGTGGCCGAGAAGATCGTGTCGCTCATGATCGGCCAGATCGAGACCGGGGCGGCCCCGTCCGCCACCGCGTTCGTCGCCCCCGAGCTGGTCGTCCGGCAGAGCACCGGCGCGCCGCCCCGCCCATGACGACGGGTTCGTAACCAGGAAGAAGGGAGGAGCGGCGGACCTCGCCCGGCGAGGCCGCCGCGCCTACGATGAACGCCCTACCTCGCGATGTCAGCCCGGTCTCCGGGACCGCCGGCGCCCCGTCACCGGCCGACCGGCTCCGGCGCCGGCTCGGCGGCGTGGCCTTCGGCGGCGACTACAACCCCGAGCAGTGGCCGGCCGAGACCAGGGCGGAGGACCTGCGCCTCATGGTCGAGGCCCGGGTGAACCTCGTCACCGTCGGGGTGTTCGGCTGGGCCCGCGTGGAGCCGGCGCGCGGCGCGTACGACTTCTCCCTCTTCGACCAGGTCCTGGATGACCTGCACGCGCACGGGATCACCGCCGACCTGGCCACCATGACGGCCTCGCCGCCGCCCTGGCTGGTCCACGAGCACCCCGAGATCCTGCCGGTCACCGCCGACGGGACCGTGCTCGGCCCCGGCGGGCGCCAGCACTTCTGCCCGTCCAGCCCGGTCTACCGCGAACGCGCCGCGCTGCTGGCGGAGCGGCTGGCCGAGCACTACCGCGGCCACCCGGCCCTCGGCCTGTGGCACGTCGGCAACGAGTACGGCTGCCACATCCCCGCCTGCTACTGCGAGGTGTCGGCGGACGACTTCCGCCGCTGGCTGCGCGAGCGGTACGGCGACGACGTCGAGGCGCTGAACGACGCCTGGTCGACCGACTTCTGGGCGCAGCGCTACGCCACCTTCGACCACGTCCGGCCGCCCCGCGTGGCACCGACGTACCCCAATCCGGCCCAGCAGCTCGACTACCTGCGCTTCAGCAACGAGGCGCTGCGCGCCTGCTACGACCTGGAGGCCGGCATCCTGCGGCGCGTCACCCCCGACGTGCCGATCACCACGAACTTCCTGGCCGGGCTGAAGGCCGTGGACGTCTTCGACTGGGCGCCCGGGGTGGACGTCGTGGCGGTCGACTCCTACCCCGACCCCCACGACGAGCGGCCGCACCTCGGCCCCGGCCTGGTCTACGACACGATGCGCGGCGCCGGCGGCGGCGACCCGTGGATCCTCATGGAGCAGGCGCCGAGCGCGGTGAACTGGCGGGCCAGGAACGCCGTCAAACAGCCCGGCCAGATGCGGCTGTGGAGCTGGCAGGCGGTCGCGCAGGGCGCCGACGCGGTCCTCTACTTCCAGTGGCGGCAGTCACGCGGCGGCGCCGAGAAGTTCCACTCCGGCATGGTGCCACACGCGGGCGCCGACAGCAGGGTCTACCGCGAGATCGTGGCGCTCGGCAGGGAACTGGCCTCGGTGCCCGACCTGGCCGGCACGCGGGTGCGCAACCAGGTGGCGATCCTGCTCGACTGGAACAGCTGGTGGGCGCTCGAGCTCGACTCCCACCCCTCCGACGGCGTGCGCCAGCAGGACCGCCTGCTCGACCACTACGGGCCCCTGTTCGAGCTCGGCGCGGGCGTGGACGTGGTGCCGCCATCGGCCGACCTGACCGGCTACCGGCTCGTCGTCGTGCCCAACCTGTACCTGCTGGCGGGCGAGGACGCGCGGCGCGTCACGGCGTACGTCTCCGGCGGCGGCGCGCTGGTCGTCTCGTTCTTCAGCGGCATCGTGGACGAGCACGACCGGGTCCACCTGGGCGGCTACCCCGCGCCGCTGCGCGAGGTCCTCGGGGTGCGGGTCGAGGAGTTCTGGCCGGCGGCCGAGCACGAGAGGTTCCCCGTACGGGGCTGCGGGGCGCTGGCGCACCTGGAGGGGACCGCCGACCTGTGGCGCGAGGACCTGCGGCTCACCGGGGCCGAGCCCGAGGTCGTCTTCGACGGTTCCGACGGCCGCCCGGCCGTGACCAGGCACGACTTCGGCGAGGGAACCGCCCGCTACCTGTCCACCCGTCTCGACGAGGCCGCCATGCGGGCGGTCCTGGCGCGGGCGCTCGCCGAAGCGGGCGTCACCCCCGCCGTCGAAGGGCTGCCTCCCGGGGTCCAGGCGAGCGTGCGCGCCGGAGCCGGCCGCCGCTTCCTGATCCTGCTCAACCACACCGGCGAGAAGCACGACGTCACCCCCGGCGGCGAGTGGACCGACGCCCTCTCGGGCGAGGACGTCGAGTCCGTCACGCTGCCGCCCTCGGGCGTCGCCGTGCTCCGGTCCCTGTCGGGTCAGTAGACGGGGCGGGATGCTCCTATGGATGTCAATCGGAGCGTTCCTGGTCGTTCGTTGTGGTGATGAGTCCGTAAAGTTCGCGGGCGACGTAGCGCTTCAGGCAGCGGATGATCTCTTTCTTGGACAGGCCGTCTTGGGTGCGTCGGTCCATGTAGGCGCGGGTGCGGGCATCCCAGCGCAGGCGGCACAGGACGACGCGGTAGAGGGCGGCGTTGGCCTGCCGGTCGCCGCCGCGGTTGAGGCGGTGCCGGGTGGTCTTGCCGGAGGAGGCCGGGATCGGCGCGACGCCGCAGAGCATGGCGAAGGCGGCTTCGCTGCCGATCCGGTCGTGGTTCTCGCCGGCGGTGACCAGGAGCTGTCCCGCGATCTCGGTGCCCACGCCATGGGCGGCGATCAGCCGTGGGTTGATCGCCATCACCAGGACGTCCAGGAGTTCGTCGAGGTCGGCGATCTCGGCGGACAGCTGCTGGTGGCGGCGGGCCAGGGAGCGCAGCGCGAGCTGGGTGGCGGTGGTCGGGTCGGCGGCGGCCTCGCGGTCGGAGGTCAGGGCGGCGCAGGTGGCGATGAGTTTCGTGCTGGACAGGCCCCGCAGGCTTTGGCGCAGGGCGTCCGGGGCGGTGACGATCAGGGCCTTGATCCGGCGTTGGGTGTCGGCGCGCTGGTCGATGGCGCTGCGGCGGGCGATGCGCAGGGCGCGCAGCGCTTCGATGCGGCCGTCGCGCCGTTTCGGGGTGCCGGTGCGGTCACCGGCGAGGGCGGCCTTGGCGGCGGCGATGGCGTCGATCGGGTCGGACTTGCCGTGGAAGCGGCGGCTCTTGCGGTCGGGCCGGTCGATCTCGATCACGTTGATGTGCTCGGCCTGCAGCAGCCGGGTGAGCCCGGCTCCGTAGGCGCCGGTGCCTTCCACCCCGACCCGGCTCAGCTGCCCGAAGGCGCGCATCCAGGCGAGCAGGGCGGTGTAGCCGGCGGGGGTGGCGGGGAACTGCTCGGTGCCCAGCACCCGGCCGACTCCATCGATCACGGCCGCGGTGTGGGTGTCCTGGTGGGTGTCCACGCCGCCGGCGACTTCAGTGAGCGGCGTGCTGTCGGGTGTAATGGAGGTCATCGTCGTCCTGTCGTCTGACCGAGGGGGCGGGACGGCACGCACCAGCCGGGGCAGCGCGGACAAGACAGTGATGGGGCCTCTGGCCAGGCTCCTATGAAGTCACAGGTGCCGCGTCCGGTGAGTGCAGATGAGCGCTTCCCGTCCAGGGCCGACAGATCCCGTTGAGGACCTCAAGGTCAGTCAGTTGATGGGTCAGACCCTGGCGGGAAGCGCTCACCCCTCCATCATCACTGTCAGTAGACGAAGGGCCAGCCCGCGCTGTCGTAGCCGAGGAGGTTGATGCCCAGCAGGGGCGCGCCGTTGTCGGCGTAGTAGTGGTAGTAGAGCACCTCGGCGTCGCTGTCGGGTACCACCGCCTGGTGGCCCGGCCCGTGCACGCTCCCGTGCCCGGCCAGGACCTGGGTGCCGCCGCCCGCGGTCATGGCGACGCCGTTGCGGTCCACGTACGGGCCGGTGACGCTGGTCGAACGGCCGACCATGATCCGGTAGGTGCTGCTCGCCCCCTGGCAGCAGGCGTCGAACGACACCCACAGGTAGTAGTACGAGCCGTGCCGGAAGACGAACGGCGCCTCGATCGCGGTCGTGCCGCCGGTGCGCTGGGCCAGGCCGGTGATCGAGGTGCCGAGGCGCCTGCCGGTGGCGGGGTCGAGCTGGATGAGCTTGATCCCGGTCCAGAACGACCCGAAGGAGAGCCACCAGCGGCCCTGGGCGTCCACGACGAGGTTCGGGTCGATGGCGTTGTAGTTGCTGGACGAGGTGGTGGAGATGATCAGGCCCTGGTTCGTCCAGGATCCTGACGCGCCGGTGGTGCTGGTGGCCAGGAAGATCGCCGAATTGCGCGAGCCGAACGTCGACGCCGAGTAGTACAGGTAGTAGCGCCCGTTGCGGTAGGAGATGTCCGGCGCCCAGAGGCTGGCGCTGCCGCCGGTGTACGACGTGGTCCACGGCGCGCCGCCGGGGAAGACCACCCCGGCGTTGTGCCAGGCCGTCCGGTCGGTCGAGGTCTTGATCGTGATGTTGTCGCCGGTGTGCACCAGCAGGTAGGAGCCGTCGGGCCGCTTGACCACGCTCGGGTCGTGCACGCCGATGTCGCCCGTCACCCGCCCCGGGTTGGGGTAGGACGACGGGGGAGTGGTCGGCGTGGCCAGGGGCACGGGCACGGGCTCGGGACGTACCGCGGCGGCGCCGAGCAGGAGGGCGACGAGAGCTCGTTTCCACATGACGTGACCGTCTCTGTGAGCGGTGGCACTTGACTGGCCAGAGTCACCGGTCACATGAGGGGTGTCAAGGACGCCTGCCGCCGCCGCAGGTCGGGCGGCTGAAACTTTCACGCCCGACCCGGCCGCACGACTCAGGACGAGGGCGGCCCGGTCAGCTCGCGCAGGCGGCGCAGCGGGGCCTGGCGGGCGTGGGACCAGCATTGGCGTCCCCGCGACGAACAGCCCCCAACCGGTCCGGAGCCGAAAGTACTACCCCGGCGGCGGCCGAAAGGCGGAACGAGCACGAGCCCTTCCGCCGATGAACCGGCGCCCCCGCGATTGCCACCATCGACCCATGACCCACACGAAGGCGGGCCGCCTCATCCCCGCCGGGCTGCTCGCCCTCAGCGCCGTCCCCGTGATCGCGGGCGCCATCCGCGCGGCGGAGCTGGCCGGCGGCGCCGCCATCACCCCGGACAACGCCCGCTTCTTCGCCGCCCCCGCGCCCGTGCTGCTGCACATCGCCGGCGTGACCGTCTACAGCGTCCTGGGCGCCTTCCAGTTCGCGCCCGGCTTCCGCCGGCGCAGGCCCGCCTGGCATCGGGCGGCCGGGCGGGTGCTGGTGCCGGCCGGCCTGGTCGCGGCGCTCGCCGGCCTGTGGATGACCCTGTTCTCCGACCTTCCGGACGGCGACACCGGACTCCTGACCGTCTTCCGCCTCGCGGCCGGCTCGGCCATGGCCGGCTCCCTCGTCCTCGGCTTCGCCGCGATCCTGCGCCGCGACGTCGCCCGGCACCGCGCCTGGATGATCCGCGCGTACGCGCTCGGCATGGGCGCGGGCACGCAGGCGGTGCTCCTGTCCGCCTGGTACGCGGCCACGGGCGCCGATCCCTACGACGTCACCAGGGCACTGCTCCAAGGACTGTGCTGGGGTATCAACCTCGCCGTGGCCGAATGGGCCATCCGCAGGCGCCCCCGCGCGGGCTTCTCAGACGAGATCCGGTTCGGCCGTTCGGCCGACCGGGATCGTCCTTCCGGCCGATGATCTCCATGGACGCGGCCGGGAACCATGCTCTCTCGTGAAGCGATACGTGACGATCGGCGTGTCGGGCGGCCGGCCCCTGACCGCCGAGGAACTGCGCTACCGGAATGCGGGTCGGTGCTCCGGCCTTCAGGCCGGAGGTGAAGGCCCGCGTGGGAAGGCCCTCTGGGGCCTGAGCGTGCCCTAACCGGGACGGTTTTGCTGCTCGATGTACTGGTGTAGGACGCTGATCGGTGCGCCGCCCACCGATCCGGCGAAGTACGAGCCCGACCACAGCTTGTTCGCCCGGTAATAGTGACGGGCCAGCTCGGGGAACTCCTGGCGCATCCTGCGTGAGGAAACGCCCTTCAACGAGTTGACGAGTTTGGACGGGGCGATCTTGGGTGGGAAGTTCACCAGCAGGTGGACGTGATTGTTCCCGCCGTTGAACTCGCGCAGCTCGGTCTCGAAGTCGGCGCACACGTCCCGCATGATCTCCTCCATCCTGTTCAGGTGGGTGTCGGTGAACACCTCGTGCCGGAACTTGGTCACGAAGACCAAATGCGCGTGGAGGGCGAAAACACAGGCGCGGGCGTTCGGATGCGCCCGCGTGGTGTTCAACGACGCACTGCGCCTGCGGAGCGACGTCCGCGCGGCGGGTCTGCCGTACCTGTCGGATGCCGACCTGTCGAAGCGGGTTATCACTGCGGCCAAGCAGACACCGGAGCGGGCGTGGCTGGGCGAGGTCTCAGCGGTGATCCTTCAGCAGGCGCTCGCGGACCTGAACACCGCCTACCGCAACTTCTTCGCCTCCCTGACAGGCAAGCGCAAGGGCCGGAAGGTCGCCCCGCCCCGGTTCCGGTCGCGCAAGGACTCCCGGCAGAGCATCCGGTTCACCAAGAACGCCCGGTTCACGGTCACCGAGTCGGGTCGCCTGCGGTTGCCGGAGATCGGAGACGTGCCGGTCCGCTGGTCGCGTTCGCTGCCCTCCGATCCATCATCGGTGACGGTGATCAAGGATTCGGCGGGCCGGTACTTCGCGTCGTTCGTGGTCGAGACTTCGGACGAGCCGTTGCCCGAGACGGGTTCCGAGATCGGGATCGACCTGGGTCTGACCCACTTCGCGGTGATGTCGGACGGCAAGAAGGTGGACAACCCCCGCATCCTGCGCCGGGCAGCGAAGAAGCTCCGCAAGGCACAGAAGGCACTGAGCCGTAAGGAGAAGGGCTCGGCGAACCGGGCCAAGGCCAAGGTGAAGGTCGCCAAGGCGTACGCCAAAGTGGCCAGCACGCGCCGAGACTGGGCACACAAGCTCTCCACCACGATCATCCGCGACGACCAAGCGGTGTATGTGGAGGATCTTGCGGTGTCCGGCCTGGCGCGCACGCGCTTGGCGAAGTCGGTGCACGACGCGGGCTGGTCGCAGTTCGTCGCCATGCTGGAGTACAAGGCCGTCAAGTACGGCCGCCACTTCGGCAAGATCGACCGCTGGTTCCCCTCGTCGAAGCTGTGCTCGGCGTGCGGGGCCGTCGCCGAGTCGATGCCGCTGAACATCCGGGAGTGGACCTGCCCATGCGGGGCGGCCCACGATCGGGACGTCAACGCAGCGATCAACATCCTCGCCGCCGGACAGGCGGAGAGGCTAAACGACTGTGGAGCGCAGGTAAGACCGGGACTTGTTCCGGCACCGCGCGAGGAAGCAGTAACCCACCCGGAGCCACACGCGTGGCAGACGGGAATCTCCGTCCTTTAGGGCGGAGTGGAGGTCAATCCGCCCACGCCTTCCTCACCATGATTCCGGAGTTCGCCGGTGGCCTCGCCACCGCGATCACGCAGGCGGAGCAGGGTGACGCCCAGCTCTTCGCCACCATCCGGGCCCAGGCGCCGGACGATCCGGTGAGCACGGCCGCCTACCGGTCGATCCTCTGCCAGGACATCGATCCCGAGATCCGCGGCTACGCTGACGTGCGCGAACGTATGCGGCAGAGCCGCGCCGCAGCCCCTCACCTGCGTGGCACGTCCGAATTCTGGGACATGACCGTGGGGTGCGCGGGCTGGCCGATCCCTCCTGCTCACCCGCGGCGTCAGAGCCCGATCAGGGGCGTGCCACCGATCCTCGTGATCGGCAACACCCACGACCCCGCCACCCCGCTCCGCTGGGCGCGCAGCCTTTCGGGACGCATACAGGGCTCGGGGCTGCTGGTCCACGACGGCGACGGCCACACGGCGTACCGGAGGTCCGCCTGTGCGACGGAGCACATCGACGCCTACCTCGTGACCGGCGCGTTGCCCGCCACCGGATCGGTGTGCGCGCAATGACGGAAGCTCGGCGCCACCCGGCCGCCGGTCAGCCGATCGGTGGGGCGGGTCAGCCGTTCGGAGGGGCGGAGGGTTCAGCCGCCGATTCATGACATAGACGGAGGTGTGGCTCGCTGCCGGATTGAGAGGCTGACGGCCTTCAGCCAGAAGGGGAGCGAGACACATGCCAGAAGTGAGCGACGGGAGTACGGGCGCGGGGGTGAGCCGTCGCGGGATGCTCGCCGGTGCGGGCGCCGCGGCGGTCACCATGCTCGGCACAGGAAAGGCCGAGGCCGCGTCGGCGGAATCGGGCGGAGCGGGCTCGGGTGGGGCGGGCTCTGGTGGGGCGGGCTCGAGTGGGGTGGAATCGGGCGGAGCGGCGTTCGGCCCGGTGACCGTACGTCCGGGCGACATCCGCTACGACAACCTGCTGCGCGGCAACAACTTCCGCTTCGTCGGCCGCCCGGACGAGATCCGCGTGGTCGGGTCGACCGAGCAGGTGGTGCGCGCGGTGCAGGACGCGGTGCGTACCGGACGGCGGGTCGCGGTGCGCAGCGGCGGGCACTGCTTCGAGAACCTCACCGCCGACCCGGCGGTGCGGATGCTGCTGGACCTGTCACCGATGGACGCGGTCGGCTACGACGCCGACCGGCGGGCGTTCTCCGTGCAACCCGGAGCCACCCTCGGTCACGTGTACCGGACGCTGCTCACCGGCTGGGGCGTGACGGTCCCCGGCGGCAGCTGCCCGGAGGTGGGCGCCGGCGGGCACTTCGCGGGCGGCGGGTACGGGGCACTGTCCCGGCGGTACGGCTCGGTGGTGGATCACCTGTACGGCGTGGAGGTCGTGGTGGTCGACCGCGACGGCACCGCCCGCGCGGTGGTCGCCACCCGCGAGCCGGACGACCCCAACCGCGACCTGTGGTGGGCGCACACCGGCGGGGGCGGCGGCAACTTCGGCGTGGTCACGCGGTACTGGTTGCGCTCGTCCGGCGCCACCGGCACCGACCCGTCCCGGCTGCTGCCCCCGGCACCGGGGCGGATGCTGCAGCACGTGGCCATCTGGTCCTGGGAGCACATGACCGAGCAGGCGCTCACCGGGCTGATGCGTAATTTCGGGCACTGGCACGAGCGCAACAGCGCGCCCGGCTCCCCGCACGCCGGGTTGTACGGGATCCTCCTCATTTCGCACCGCGCCGGCGGGACCGTCACGCTGGTCTCCCAGATCGACGCGGACCTCCCCGGCGCCGACGGCATGGTGACCGACTTCGTGTCCGAGGTGACCGCCGGCGTCGACCTCACCCCGGCGCTCGACCTCCGGCGGACGATGCCATGGCTGCACCGGATGACCTGGCCGGGCAGCGGCGAGCCGGGTGACGTGATCAACCGGCGGTACAAGATCAAGGCCGCCTACCTGCGACGCTCGCTGACCGAGACCCAGCTCGCGGCCGTCCACCGCAACCTGACGAACTCCACCGGCGGGCCGGACTCCGGCATGCTGCTGATCGGCTACGGCGGCCAGGTCCGCGCGGTGGCGCCAGGGGCCACCGCGATCGCCCAGCGGGACGTGGTGATGAAGGCCGTCTACCAGACGATCTGGCGCGACGAGGCGGACGACGCGGCCAACCTCGCCTGGGTCCGCGAGTTCTACCGCGACGTGTACGCCGGCACCGGCGGCGTGCCCGTGCCCGGCGAGGTCAACGACGGCTCCTACATCAACTACGCGGACGCCGACCTGGCCGACCCGGCGTGGAACACCTCCGGTGTGCCCGCGCACACGCTCTACTACAAGGACAACTACCCGCGCCTGCAGCGGGTGAAGGCCCGGTGGGACCCGCGCAACGTCTTCCGGCACGCCCTGGCCATCGAGCCTCCGCGGGCCGGTTGACCGGCATCCGAGCTAGATTGTCCGCCGGGGGCGAGTGCCGGGGAGGAGGACGCGGATGAGCGATCCGGCGGCACGGTGGTCCGTGCCGTTGACCGTCGGGCCGTACGCGCTGCTGGCGCTGCTGACCGGCGTCACCGTGGCCATCAAGAGCTCGGCGGGCACGTCCCTGATCGTCGACCTGGTCCTGTGCGCGCTGACGGCGGCGTGGATGCTGGGCGTCTTCACCCTCCGTCCCGCCTGGCGCGCGCGGCCGCCGGTGATGGCGGTGTTCTGCGCGGTGCTGATTCTGCTCACGGCGATCCTGGCGATCAGGGCCCCGTGGTTCGGATGCTTCACCCCCGTCGCGTACGTCTACGCCTTCCGGCTCCTGCCCTGGCCGTGGCAGCCGGTCGGCGTCGGCGCGGTGGCGGCGGTGGCGGGCACGGCGCAGGCGTACGGCGTGGACAAGACCACGGCCGCCGGCCTGGTCACCTACGTCGCCGTCGTCGCCGCGAACGCCCTGCCGATGTGCGCCTTCGCCTGGTTCGCCCGGCGTGGCGCCCGGCAGAACGAGGAGCGGGAGCGCGCGCTCCAGGAGGCCCGCGAGGCGAACCGCAGGCTGGCGGTGTCGCTGGCGGAGAACGCGGCCCTGCACGAACGGCTGCTGGCGCAGGCGCGCGACGCCGGCGTGCGGGACGAGCGGCAGCGCATGGCGCGGGAGATCCACGACACCCTGGCGCAGGGGCTGACCGGCATCGTCAGCCAGCTGCGCGCGGCCGAGCACGCCGGCGACGATCCGGCGGCCTGGCGCCGGCACGTCGCCGCCGCGACCAAGCTGGCCAGGGAGAGCCTGTCGGAGGCGCGGCGGTCGGTGCACGCGCTGCGTCCCGAGCCGCTGCGATCGGCCATGCTGAGCGAGGCCCTGGCGGGCGTCGCCGAGCGCTGGTCGGCGCTGCACGAGATCCCCGTCCAGGTCACGACGACCGGTACGGCGCGGCCGATCCGGCCGGAGGCGGAGGCCGCGCTGCTCAGGATCGCGCAGGAAGCCCTGGCCAACGTGGCCAAGCACGCGCGGGCGACCAGGGTGGGGGTGACGCTGTCGTACCTGGAGCACGAGGCGGCCCTGGACGTGCGCGACGACGGCGGCGGCTTCGATCCGGCGCTGCTGGATGCCGCCGCCGGCGGTTTCCGGGCCGATCGCGGCGGGTTCGGCCTGATCGCGATGCGGCAACGGATGGAGAGCCTGGCCGGCACCCTGCAGGTCGAGTCGGAGCCGGGCGCCGGCACGGGCATCTCGGCCCGCGTCCCCGCCGAGCGGGCGGAGGTGGGCGCGTGAGCCGCCCCGCCCGCCCGATCGGGCTGCTGATCGTGGATGACCATCCGGTGGTCAGGGACGGGCTCGCCAGCATGTTCGCCCGCGACCCGGAGTTCGAGGTGCTCGGCGAGGCGGCCGGCGGGGCCGAGGCGGTCCGGCTGGCCCAGGCCCTGCGACCGGACGTGATCCTCATGGACCTGCGGATGCCCGGCATGGACGGGGTGAGCGCGACCAGGGAGCTCGCCGAGCGGGGGAGCGAGGCCCGCGTGCTCGTGCTGACCACGTACGACACCGACAGCGACGTGCTCCCCGCGATCGAGGCCGGCGCCACCGGATACCTCCTCAAGGACGCTCCCCGCGACGAGCTGCTGCGCGCGGTCCGGGCGGCGGCCCGGGGCGAGGCGGTGCTCGCGCCGTCGGTGGCGGCCCTGCTGATGAGCCGGGTACGCCGGCCCGCCCCCGGGCCGCTCAGCCCGCGCGAGGTCGAAGTGCTGCAACTGGTGGCGGCCGGAGCCACGAACCGGGAGGCGGCGGCCAAGCTGTTCCTCACCGAGGCCACCGTCAAGTCCCACATGCTGAACATCTACGCCAAGCTCGGGGTGAACGACCGCGCCGCCGCCGTCACCGAGGCGTTCAACCGAGGACTGCTCATCCCACGAAATCCCGGGTCGTGACGGGTCATCGCCGGATACGGTCTGATCATGCGCGTTCATCGACCCGGATTCGTGACACTCGCCGTTCTGGCCGCGTTGTCCGGTGGGTGCGGTGGCGCCGCGCCGGCTCCGAACGGCGGAGCCCTGCCCGCACCGCCGACGGCGAGCGCGGGACCGCTGGCAGGCAAGGTCGTCGTGCTCGATCCCGGGCACAACGGCGGGAACGCCGCGCACCCCGCCGAGATCAACCGCGAGGTCGACATCATCACCCGGAGCAAAGCCTGCAACGCCGTCGGCTTCAAGACCGCCGACGGGTACGAGGAGAGCGCCTTCGCCTGGAGCGTCACCCAGCACCTCAGGCCGCTCCTGGAGACGATGGGCGCCCAGGTCGTGCTCACCCGCAGCAACGACGAGGGCGTCGGCCCGTGCGTCACCGAGCGGGCGGCCATCGGGAACGATGCCAGGGCGGACGCCGTGGTGTCCATCCACGGCGACAGCGGCAAGCCGAGCGGGCACGGGTTCCACGTGATCGTCCCCGGGCTGATCCCCGGGCGCAACGACGAGGTCATCGAGCCGTCCCGCAAGCTCGGGCTGGCGATCCGCGACGCGTACCAGGCCGGCACCGGCATGCCGTACGCGAACTACCGAGGCGAGGACGGCCTGCGGTCCCGCACCGACCTGGGCGGGCTCAACCTGTCGACGCGGCCGGTCGTGTTCATCCAGTGCGGCAACATGCGCAACGCGGGCGACGCGGCCAAGATGACCGACGTCGCCTTCCGCAAGCGGGTCGCCGGCGCGCTGGCGAACGGAATCAAGAACTACCTCACCGGCACCTGACCGAGCCGCCCCGCCACGTGACCGAGCCACGCCCTGCCACGCGAGCGGGGCGCGCGCGAGTGGGCCCGCGTCGGAGTGCGGGTCGGTCAGTACGTGGTGGGCATCTGGGTGGTCAGGCCGGCGGTCACGGTGAACGGAACGGCCGTGACGCTCGCGGTGGCGGCGGCCAGCCTGGTGGGTGGGCATCCGGCGGCCCTGCGCGTCCACGGCCTCGACGTCGAAGAAGGCGATGTCGCCGCCGTCCGCGCGTAATCCGCCGGGCACGGCGTGCGGCGTCAGCCAGAGGGCGGCTGTGGCGTCAGCCGGAGGGCGGCGTGCGGCGTCAGCCGGAGCGTGGTGGCGCCGGTGGTCGTCTTGGAGGCTGTCCGGCTGCGTCTTCTGCCGGGTCAGACGTTGAGGAACCCGTCCATGGCGGCGGTGGGCCGCAGGGTGGCGGGGTCCCACGCCCCGCTGCCGTAGGTCGCGAACGGTGAGTAGACCTCGGGCTCCCAGTAGAACGTGCCGAGGCCGCCGAAGCTCTTCAGGCCGGTGACGAAGGCCCGGAGGGAGTCGCGTACCTGGGTGGGCTTGTTCAGCGGCCCGCCGTACTCGACGTGCATGACCGGTCTGCCGTACGTGCTCTGGATGGTGTGCATGTTGTCCAGCACCGGGGCCACGTTGCCGCCCTGGGCGTAGGAGGACAGGCCGGTGATGTCCCACCGGCCGCCGTTGTCCCGGTAGGCGTTGAGGAAGTTCTGGACGCTGCCGAGGTTCTGCGGCTGGGCCAGGTGCACCAGTACGGGCGTGGCCGGGAAGACGTGCTTGACCATGTCGTAGGCGGCGTTGAGCAGGCCGGTCATCTGGGCGGGCCGGCTGATGCTCCCGACCGGTTTGCAGATGCCGGAGTTGGTCTCGTTGCCGATCTGCACCCATGCGGGCGTGACGTTGTTGTACTTGAGCACGTTCATGGTGTGGAAGACGTAGTCGTACATCGCGTCCAGCATCTGGCTGTAGCTCATCGAGGCCCAGGCGGCGGGCGGGTTCTGCACGCCGACCGAGTTCCAGGTGTCGCCGAAGTGATAGTCGACGAGCACGGACAGTCCCGCGTTCTTGCAGCGTACGGCCATCGCGGCCGTCTCCTCGATGGCGCAGTGGCCGTGTACCGGGTCGCTGGAGGGGTTGACCCAGGTCCGCAGGCGGATCGCGGTGATGCCGTACCCCTTGAGGATGGTGAACAGGTCCTGGGCGGTCCCGGCGCCGTTGCGCCAGATCCGGCCCTGCGCCTCCATCTGCGGCATCCAGCTGATGTCGGCGCCCTTGACGAAGGTCGCCGCTTGAGCCTGCGGCGTTCCCGTGCCCGTTCCTGCGCCCAGCGCGAGCGCGCCGGCGCCGAGGAGGACCGCGCGCCTGCTCAGCTCGGCCGGTACGGACGTGCGCATGTCTGCCATGACCGGGCTCCCTTCCTGTGGTTAAAACGGTTTAACCGTAGGAAGGGGGTCTGGCAGCGTCAAGGTCGGCTGTGAGGGACGTGGTGGAAGCCGGGAGATGGGCCTGCTGGGCCGGGGGATGGCCGGTGAAAATTTCATGCGGTGTGGAAGCGTTTACGCGCTCACAGGGCCCGGACGCGGACGTCCCGGAGCGCGCTGCGCACGAAGCTCTCGTCGCCGGAGGCGGCCAGGTAGAAGCCCGCGCGGCAGGCGGTGCCCGAGATGGTGTGGCGCGGGTCGAGGGCGACCGACGCCCGGCGCTGCCGTTCGCAGGCGGGGACCGGGGCCAGCACCAGCATGCGGCGGCTCAGTCCGCCGAGCCACAGTTGCGGTCCGACGAGCACGCCGTCGCGGATCTCGCCGGGGCGCGACAGGCGCAGCGGCCCGCCGGCCGACAGGGTGAGGAAGCCGCCGGGGGTGAGCGTGCCGCGCAGGTTCCGCGCCCAGGCCAGCCGCTGCTCGAAGGTCATCCCGGCCCGCTCGTCCTGCAGCGCGATCCGCCAGTCGCCGAACGCGAAGAGCAGGACCGGCCCGGCGGTGTCCACCCCGAGCGGCCCGGGCCAGAGCGTGACGTCGCCCGTGAGGTGACGGATCATCGGCCGCCCGGCGGCGGTCTCGGCCTCGCCGTACAGCGGCGCGGTCAGGGAGCGGAACTCCCCGCCCCCGCCAGAGTCTCTGTCCCCGTCCCCGTTCCCGTCCCCGTTCCCGCCGGCGTCCCCGTCCCCGCCGGCGTCCCCGCCAGCGCCCTCGCCAGCGCCGGTGCCGGTGCCGGTGCCGGTGGGAAAGCGGGGTCCCTCGGACGTCCCGTCGCCGGTGAGGGTGCCGCTGGCGTACGGCCGGGCACCCAGCGAGGCCAGGTTGAGACCGGCCGGATAGGTCAGCTCCGCCCGCGACCCGTCAGGGAACGTCACCCGCATCGTCCTGGTCCCGCCCGTCCCGCTCGCCGCCGGATAGACGGCGTTCGGTCTCACAGTGATCATCTCGCGCACGGGCACCGGCGGCTCCGGCGCGGGGCGGCTCGTGTCGCGGCTCGCGAGAATCACGATGAACGGCACGGCCGCGAGAGCGACCAGCACCGCGATCCCCGCCCGGCGAGGCCCGCGCGGGCCCTGCTCGATGATGTCGACCCCGCCGGCGGTCATCGGCCTTCCTCTGTCGTACGGCTGTCCCCACCCCAGTTCAGACCATCGCCGGGCGCGGCGCCACGCCCGGCACGGGAATGTGATCCAGCGCACTGTTCCCGTTAACTTCTCTGACGGGCAGATGTCGGTCTGATCGACATACTGTCGGCGAGGCCGCACCCCTCAAGGAGGTTCGTCGATGGAACGCCGCAATTTCCTGCGCGCGACGGTGCTCGGTGCGAGCACCGTCGCCTTCTCCGGCAGTCTGTGGCAGGGCGCCGCCCTGGCCGCACCGGCGCAGAACGCCCCCGGTCCCTACGGCCCGCTGCAGGCCGCCGACGCCAACGGCATCCAGCTGCCGGCCGGCTTCACCAGCCAGGTGATCGCCCGATCCGGCCAGTCCGTCCCGGGCACGTCCTACACCTGGCACAACGCCCCTGACGGAGGCGCCTGCTTCGCCGACGGCAGCGGCTGGATCTACGTCTCCAACTCCGAGATCAACCCCGGCGGCGGCGCCTCGGCCATCCGCTTCGACTCCAGCGGAGCCGTCACCTCGGCCAACCGGATCCTGTCCGGCACCCGGCAGAACTGCGCGGGCGGGAAGACGCCCTGGAACACGTGGCTTTCCTGCGAGGAGGTCAGCCTGGGCTTCGTCTACGAGACCTACCCGTTCGGCGGCACCGCCGTGCAGCGCCCCGCGATGGGCCGCTTCAAGCACGAGGCCGCCGCCGCCGACCCCGTACGGAAGGTGATCTACCTCACCGAGGACGAGACCAACGGGCGGTTCTACCGGTTCGTCCCCACGACGTGGGGCGACCTGTCCTCCGGCACCCTCCAGGTGCTGGTGGCGGGATCCGCCACGTCGGGCTCGTTCACCTGGGCGAACGTCCCGGACCCGGACGGCTCGCCGACCGCGACGCGCAGCCAGGTGTCCGGCTCCAAGTCGTTCAACGGCGGCGAGGGCTGCCACTACGCCGACGACACGGTCTGGTTCACCACGAAGGGCGACAACCGGGTGTGGCAGATCAACCTGACCACCAACACCTACGAACTGGCCTATGACGACAGCCTCGTCAGCCCCGGCACCGCGCCGCTCACCGGCGTCGACAACGTCACCGGCTCCACCTACGGCGACCTGTACGTGGCCGAGGACGGCGGCAACATGGAGATCTGCCTGATCACTCCCGACGACAAGATCTCCGCGTTCCTGCGGATCAACGGCCAGAGCTCGTCGGAGATCACCGGCCCGGCCTTCAACCCCGCGGGCAACCGGCTGTACTTCTCCTCCCAGCGCGGCACCTCGGGGTCGTCGTCCGGCGGCATCACCTACTGCGTGACCGGCCCGTTCCGGACCTGAGTCGCAAGGGCGCCCGTCACGGCTCGCGCGTGACGGGCGCCAGCCACATCCCGACGAGCGCGTCGATCAGCCCGGTCGCGGCGTCGTGCCAGGTGGCCCGGGGTGTGGGGGCGCCTTCGGCGAGCGCGCGCTCGCGGTCGGCGCACGTGAGCACGATCAGCTGGCGGGCCATGTCGCCGCGCTCGGCCCGCACCTCGGCGGGCAGCTCGGGCAGGCACCGGTTGAACCCCTCGACGGTCTGCCGCAGCGAGGGGGAGGAGCGGGTCTCGTCACCTATGATCGCGCGGAGCGCGGGGTCGGTCACCACCTGGGCGACGAAGCGGGCGTACCAGGTGGGGGAGCCGAGGTCCGCCAGATGCTCGGTGACCGGGCGCACCATGCAGGCGACCCAGTCGCGCACGTCGGCGGAGTCGCCGAGCTCGGCCACCATCCGCTCGCGGATCCGCTCGATCGGCTCGGCGTGTTTGCGGGCGATCGCGCGTACGAGATGGGTCTTGGTGCCGAAGTGGTAGCCGACGGCGGCGTTGTTGCCCTGCCCGGCGGCCTCGCTGACCTGGCGGTTGGAGACGGCGAGCACGCCGTGCTCGGCGAACAGCTGCTCCGCCGCCGCGAGAATCCGCTCGCGGGTCACTCCGGCGCGCTCGGCGCGTACGGTCTTGCCGGTCATCGGCACCACCGTACCGGAACGTCACGCCTGCTCACGAGGGCCTCCTTCGGGGACCTGACCGTCGGTTGTGCTCAGTAAATCGACGCTGTTAGCCTTAAGTCAAGCGACTGATTTACTAATACCTCGTCGTTTGCTTCCCTCAACCTCGCAACGGAGACCTCGCATGGCCAACATCCCCGCCCGCCGCGCCCACGCGGCCGACCCCCCGCGGTCGAGCACCTTCGTGGTGGTGCTCGCCTTCTCCGGCATCGTGGTGTCGTTGATGCAGACCCTGGTGATCCCGCTGGTTCCCGAGCTGCCCAAGCTCCTGGGAGCCCCGGCGTCCGACACCACCTGGGCGATCACCGCCACGCTGCTCGCCAGCGCGGTCGCCACACCCGTGGTGGGACGGCTGGGCGACATGTTCGGCAAGCGGCGCATGCTCCTGCTCAGCCTGGTCCTGCTGGTCGCCGGGTCGGTCGTGTGCGCCCTCAGCGACTCCCTGACGCCCATGGTCGTCGGGCGGGCCCTGCAGGGCCTGGCCTCCGGCGTGATCCCGCTCGGCATCAGCATCATGCGCGACGAGCTGCCCGCCGACCGGCTCGGCTCCGCGACCGCGCTCATGAGCGCCTCGCTCGGCGTGGGCGGCGCCCTGGGCCTGCCCGCCGCCGCCCTCATCGCCGAGAACGCCGACTGGCACGCGCTGTTCTGGACCGCGGCCGGGCTCGGCGCCGTGGCCCTGGTCGTGGTGCTGGCCCTCGTGCCCGAGTCCGCGGTGCGCAGCGGCGGGCGCTTCGACCTGATCGGCGCCGTCGGGCTGTCGGCCGCGCTGGTGTGCCTGCTCCTGGCGATCTCCAAGGGCGCCAGCTGGGGCTGGGGCGACCCGCTCACGATCGGCCTGTTCGCCGCGGCGGTCGTGGTGCTGCTGCTGTGGGGCTGGTGGGAGCTGAGCACCCGGGAGCCGATGGTGGACCTGCGCACCACCGCGCGGCGCCAGGTGCTGTTCACCAACCTCGCCTCCACCATGATGGGCTTCTCGATGTTCGCCATGTCCCTGGTGCTGCCGCAGCTGCTGCAGCTGCCCGAGGCCACCGGCTACGGGCTGGGCCAGTCGATGCTGGCGGTGGGCCTGGTGATGGCGCCGTCCGGCCTGGTGATGATGGTGCTGGCGCCGCTGTCGGCCCGCCTGTCCGCGGCCAAGGGGCCCAAGGTCACCCTCATGATCGGCGCCGTCATCGTCGCCGCCGGTTACGCTCTCAACATCGGGCTGATGTCCGAGATCTGGCACCTCGTCCTGGTCTCGTGCATCATCGGGGCCGGCATCGGATTCGCCTACGCCTCCATGCCCGCCCTCGTCATGGGGGCCGTGCCGGTGTCCGAGACGGCCGCCGCCAACAGCCTCAACACCCTCATGCGCGCCGTCGGCACCTCCGTCTCCAGCGCCGTGGCGGGCGTCGTCCTGGCCGAGATGACCACCACGTTCGGTCCCGTCGCCCTCCCCTCCGAGGACGGCTTCCGCGTCGTCATGGGCATCGGCGCCGGCGCCGCCCTCCTCGCGTTCGTCCTGGCCGCCTTCCTCCCGCGCCGGAGCGCCGCCGCCCCCGCCACGGCGCGCGCCGCCGCCCCGGCGCCTTCCGCCCACGAGCCCGCGCGCGTGCCCGCCCACGTGCCCGCCCCTGTGTCCGCCCGCGTGCCCGCACACGAGGGCGAGCCCGCGTACGCGCCGGCCGCCTGGACGGACACGCCGGACGGCGGCGTCGAGATCCGCGGCATCGTCAGCGGCGACGACGGCCACGCGGTCGGCCACGCCACGCTGACGCTGATCGACTCGCGGGGCCGGCAGCTCTCCCGGGCCGTGACCCTGGCCGACGGCGGGTACGCCATCTGGACGCCCGGCATGGGCACCTACGTCCTGATCGCGTCGGCCGCCGAACGCGAACCGCAGGTGGCCACCCTCGTCGTCGGCGATCGTCCCGTCGACTTCAACCTGATCCTCACCGGCTCGAACAAGCTGACCGGCCTGGTACGTGACCTGGAGGGCAAGCCGGTGCCCGGGGCGGTCGTCGTGCTGACCGACGTCCGCGGCGAGGTCGTCACCACGGGCACGACCGACGCGGAGGGCTCCTACAGCCTGTCCGGCGTGACCTCGGGCGGCTACACGCTCGCGGTCAGCGCGGACTCCTTCCGCCCGGCCGCCGTCCCGGTCGAGGTCGCCGGCGCCGGCCACACCAGGCAGGACGTCGAGCTGCGGCCCGGCGCCCGGATCCGCGGCACCGTACGGGCGGGCGACGGCGGCCCGCTGAACGACGCGCGGGTGACGCTGCTGGACGCGGCCGGGAACGTGGTCGGCACCACGACGACCGGCGAGGACGGCGCGTACGCCTTCGCCGACCTGACCGGCGGCCAGTACACGCTCATCGCCACCGGATACCCGCCCGTGGCCGACACCGTGAGCATCAACGGCCGCGACGACGACGACCGCGACCTGTGGCTGGTCCACGCCGACTGAACACCCGACACCGCGACGACCGCTCCGAACGGACGAGCGGGGAGAGCAGGAGCACCATGTACACCAGCCAAGAGCCGGCCGGGCGGAGCGCCACGGCGAGCCGGCCGGACCGGCAGAGCATCCCGGACCGGCAGAGCACCGCGGATCGGCAGAGCACCGCGGATCGGCAGAGCACCGCGGACCGGCGGAGCGCCCCGGACCGGCAGAGCATCCCGGACCGGCAGAGCGCCGCGGACCGGCAGAGCGCCCAGGCCGGCCGCCGGGGCCTGCACGCCCTGATCCGCACCAAGGACGGGTGGGCCGTGCAGCACGCGATCGTCACGGTGACCGACCTGACGGGGCAGCAGGTCGCGCGGGCCGAGGCCGACGCCGAGGGCGTCGTGTCGACCGGCCCGCTGGCGCCCGGCGTCTACACGGCCGTCGCCACCGCGGCCGGATACACGCCGGCCGCGATGACGGCCATCGCGACCGGGTCCGGCACCGCCGAGCTGGGCACGGTGGTGCTGGCCCGGCAGGGCGGCGTCGACCTTCCCCCGCCCGGGATCTGGACGCTCGACCCGGCCCACTGCACGATCGCGGCGACCGCCCAGCATCTGGGGCTCAGCACCGTACGGGGACGGTTCACCCAGTTCGCCGGGCGGATCGAGGTCGGCACGGACCCGGAGACCTCGTCGGTGGCCGCCGACATCGTGGCCGCCTCGATCGACACGGGGAACGGCACCCGCGACGACCATCTCCGCTCGGGCGACTTCCTGAACGCCGACGCGTACCGGATGATCTCCTACCGCAGCAGCGGGCTCACCCCCGCGGGCCCCGACCGGTGGATCGTGCACGGGACGCTGACGCTCGCCGGGGTGCAGCGGCCTGTCGACCTCGACCTGGCCTACCTCGGGACCGGCCCCGACCCGTGGGGCGGCCTGCGGGCGGCGTTCCGGGCCGGGACGGAGCTGCGCCGCGAGGACTTCGCGATGACGTACAACCAGGTCGTGCGGGCCGGGGTCAACCTCATCGGCTCGACGCTGAAGGTGGAGCTGGACATCCAGGCCGTGCAGGGGGCGTCCGTGCCCTAGACGGGAGTGTCCGGACCCTGCCGCCGGGCAGTCCCGTCCGGCGGCTGTGGGAGCCGAGTGAACTGCTGCCCAAGGGGCCTATACCAGGCGGAGGTCGAGCAGGCTCTGCGCCGTCTGCACGATCGTCGTCTCGACGGGCCGCGGGCGCCAGCCGAGCTCGTCGCGGGCCCGGTCGTTGTGGATGATCGGCCGTGGCGGGTCCTCGCCCGGCACCTCCTGCGTGGGTACGCGTGCGCCGGCCGGGCCGAGCCGCCGGCGCAGGATCCGGGCCACCTCCAGGAAGCTCAGCGCCGGGCCGTCGGCGACGGCCAGGAAGCGCCTGCCTGCGGCTTTGGGCTCCGCCATGGCGCGAAGGTGCAGGTCGGCCACGTCGCGTACGTCCACGACGCCGAAGCGCCGGCGGGGCGCGAGGCTCATCGTCCCGTCGAGCATCGCCTTGATCAGCTGCGTCGAGGAGCGCAGGTCGGTCGTGAGGGTGGGTCCGAGGATGGCCGTCGGGTTGACCACGACGAGTTCGGTGTCGCCGCCGTCGCGTTCCATCAGGGCCCAGGCGGCCCGCTCGGCGATCGTCTTGGACCGCGGGTACGGCGCCAGGCCCGGCGTGTCGGGATCGGTCCAGTCGTCTTCGGTGAACTCGGCGCCCGGCTTGGGCGTGTACCCGACCGCGGCGAAGGACGAGGTCAGCACGACGCGCCGGGCGCCCGCGTCGCGTGCGGCACGCAGCACCCGCAACGTGCCCTCGCGGGCGGGGACGATCAGCTCGTCGGGGTTCTCGGGCTGGGTGACCGGGATGGGGGAGGCGACATGATGAACCTCCTCGCACCCGGCCACCGCGGCGGCCCAGCCGTCGTCGGCCATCAGGTCGGCGGCGACGATCTCCAGGCCGGCGTCGTCGGCGTCGCCGCGGCGCACCGCCGCACGCAGCCCGGCCTCCTGCGCCGTCGAGCGCACCGTGGCGCGCACCGGTCTCCCGGCCCGCAGCAGCGCGGCGACCAGGTGCGTCCCCACGTAGCCGGCCCCGCCGGTGACCAGGACCCGGCTCATGACAGCACCCCCAAGCGACCGGCCGCCTCGATGGAACGCCGCGTCGCCTCCGACTCCGCGGTCGTGTCGCCGCGCTCGCGGGCGTCCCACAGCGCCGCCTTCTCCCGCAGATAGGCCAGCCGGGCCTGCTGGGCGACGATCTCGGCCTCGATGCGCTCCGCGTGGCGCAGCAGCAGATCGCGCTGTTCGGCCGCCGCCACCCGCCCGCGGGTGCGGTTCGCCAGGTAGGTACGCATGTCCTCGATGCTCACGCCGACCGCGCGAAGGCAGGCCAGCGCCTCGATCACGTGAAGGTCCTCGTCGCGGTAACGCCTGTGCCCGCTGTTCTCGTCACGGTCGATCGGGCCGACCAGCCCGACCCCCTCGTAGTAGCGCAGGGTCGGCTCGCTCAGCCCGCTGCGCCGGGACACCTCATGGATGGTCAGAACTGCCATGCGGCCAGCGAAACACACCTCAAGCGCTTGAGGTCAAGCGCGGGGCCCACGTCCCGGTGGGGGAACGTTCCGGAGGGCCCGTCGTCGCCCGGCGAGCCCGGCGCACTGAGCGGGGCGCGACAGCGTCAACGTCGGGTCACACCGTCTCGGCGCGGGTCAGGTCGCTGATGGCCGCGAGACCTTCGCGTTGCAGTTCGAGCAGATCGCGGGTCTCGCCGGGGGCGATCCACCGGGCGAAGGCCGTTTTGAACACCAGAACGCCCAGCTCGCCGGCCAGGGAAGCGGTCACCTGGGGGACGCCGCGGGCGACGAGCGCGGCGGTCACGGCGTGAGAGAGCTTCGCCAGCTTGAGCAGCTCGCGCTCCCGCAACTGCTCGTTCGCCGTGATGATCCCGTTCCGCATGCGGGAGAAGTCCCGGCCCCGTCCGTCCTGCAGGACCCGGCCCCCGGCATCGAGCGCCGCGGCGAGCAGGCCGGCCATGGACGTGCCCCCCGGGGCGTCGGCGATCGCGCCCACGAAGGCGGCTTCGAGCTGCTCCCCGCCGGCGAACAGCACCTCGCGCTTGTCCGCGAAATGCCGGAAGAACGTCCGCTCGGTCACCCCGGCCCGCCCGGCGATCCCGGCCACGGTCGTCGCCTCGTAGCCGTCCTCGGCGAACAGCTCCATCGCCGCCCGCTGCAGACGATCCGACGCTCCAGGTGCCCAACGTGCCATGTCCGGATCGTAGCCGGAATCGAGGTGATGACAGAGCCTGACATCATGGCTATGCTGACGATGTCAGTCCCTGACATCACTATGGGAAGCGAGCCCACCATGCACGTCTTCGTCACCGGAGCATCCGGATTCATCGGCCGCGCCGTCGTGGCCGAGCTCGTCGCCGCCGGTCACCAGGTGACCGGCCTGGCCCGTTCCGAGGCGTCGGCCTCGGTCATCAAGGACCTCGGGGCGGACGTCCACCGCGGCGACCTCGACGACCTCGACCAGATCCGCCAGGGCGCGAACGCGGCCGACGGCGTCGTCCACCTGGCGAACAAGCACGACTTCGCCCACCCCGAGATCTCCAACCGCGCCGAGCGGGCCGCCGTCCAGACCATCAGCGACACGCTCGCCGGGTCCGATCGGCCGTTCGTGCTCGCGGCCGGCCTCGCTCTGCCCGGGCTCGGACGCCCGTCGACGGAGCGGGACCCCAACCCCGCCGTCGGCCCGGACTCGCCGCGCGGCGGTGCCGAGAACCTGGCGCTCACCTACGCCGACCGTGGCGTACGGGTGATTTCCGCCCGCTTCGCCCCGACCGTCCACGGCGAAGGCGACCACGGCTTCATCTCCATCATCGCCCAAGCCGCCCGACGGCGCGGGGTCTCCGTCTACCCCGGCGAGGGGCAGAACCGCTGGCCCGCCGTCCACCGCTCCGACGCCGCGCGCCTGGTCCGGCTCGGGCTCGAGAAGGCCCCCGCCGGCACGATCCTGCACGCCGCCGCCGAAGAGGGCGTGCCCGTCCGGCGGATCGCCGAAGCGCTCGCCGACCGCCTCGGCGTGCCGGTGAAGCCCGCCCCGGCGGAGCAGATCGCCGACGAGATCCCGTTCATCGGCGGGTTGCTGGCCGCCGACTTCCCCACCACGAGCACGATCACGCGCGAGCTGCTCGGCTGGCGGCCCACCGGCCCCACCCTCCTGGAGGACATCGCCGCGGGCCACTACGACCAACCCTGAACCGATCACGATCACGGACGGTGCCGCGGGGCAGGCGGGCGGCCTAGCGGGCCCTGGGCACGGAGTCGAGCAGCACCCGGGTGTAGGGGTGCTCGGGCTCGGCCAGCACCCGCGCGACGGGCCCCCGCTCGACGACCACCCCCCGGTGCAGCACCAGCGTGTCCTCGCACAGGTGCCGCACGACGGCCAGGTCGTGGCTGACGAACAGCAGCGCGACACCGGACTCGGCGCGCACCCGGTCGAGCAGTTCGAGGATCTGCGCCTGGATGGAGACGTCCAGGGCGGCCACCGCCTCGTCGAGCACGAGGACCGACGGCCCCACGGCCAGCGCCCTGGCGATGGCCAGGCGCTGCCGCTGCCCGCCGCTGAGCTGGTGCGGCCGGGCCCCCGCCTCGCGGGTGCCCAGCCCGACCTGGTCGAGCAGTTCGGGGACGCGCGAGCGGTCCCCGCCGTGCAGCCTGAGCGCCACCTGAAGGCATTCGGCGGCGGTCAGCCGCGGGTCCAGCGACAGGTACGGGTCCTGGAACACCATCTGGATCTCGCGGGCCCGCCGGAGCCGGGCCGCCCGGCCGCGCTCCTTGGCCGAGCGCACCCGCCCGTCCACGGTGATCGTGCCGGAGTCGGGGGTGACGAGCCCGACGAGCATGCGCGCGATCGTCGTCTTCCCCGACCCGGACTCCCCGACCAGGCCCAGCGAGCCGCCCGGCGGCAGCTCGAAGGACACCCGGTCGGCGGCCACCGAGCCGTGGAAGGACTTGCACAGATCGTGTACGCCGAGCATCACGCCTCCACCAGACGGCAGGCGGCCGAGCCGCCGGACACGGTCACGGGTCGCGGCGACCACTCCTCGCAGGCGTCCTCGGCCCGCGGGCACCGCGGCGCGAACGGGCAGCCGGCGAACGTGTCGTCCAGCGAGGGCGGGCGCCCGGGGATGGGCCGCAGGGGACGGGGATCGTCCAGCTCCGGCGTGCAGGCCAGCAACCCGGCCGTGTAGGGATGCCGGGGATCCTCGAACAGCTCCTTGGCCGGCCGCGACTCGACCACCGTGCCCGCGTACAGCACGTGCACCCGGTCGCAGAAGGACGCCGCGAGGTGCAGGTCGTGGGTGATGAACAGCATGCCGAGCTCCCGCTCCGCCTGGACCTCGCGCAGCAGGGCGAGCGTCTCGGCCTGGGTGGTGACGTCGAGCGCGCTCGTCGCCTCGTCGGCCAGCAGCAGCGCCGGGTCGGCGGCCAGCGCGGCGGCGACGACCACCCGTTGCAGCATGCCGCCGGACAGCTCGTGCGGGTACTGCCGCAGGCGCAGCTCGGGATCGCGCAGGCCGACGGCGGCCAGCAGCTCCACCGCCCGGGCGCGGGCCTCGGCCTTGGAGCGGCCCAGCGTGTGCACCATGCGCTCGGTCAGGAAGTCGCCGACGCGGCGGACCGGGTTGAGCGAGGAGCGCGGATCCTGGTAGATCATCGACACCTGCGAGGCCCGCAGGCTCCTGAGCCGGCCCTGGTCCATCGCGAGCACGTCCTCGCCCGAGACCAGCACCCTGCCGGAGGCGGACGCCCCGGCGGGCAGCAGCCGCAGCACCGCCCGGGCCAGCGTGGACTTGCCCGACCCCGACTCGCCGACCAGGCCCACGATCTCGCCCTTGCCGACGGCCAGCGACACCTCGCGCAGGATCGGCCGCCGGCCGCCCGCCGAGATCGTCAGCCCTTCCACGGAGAGCAGCATCAGGTCCCCCTCACACCCATGCGGTCGGCCAGGCGTACGCCGATCACGTTGAACGACACGACCACCAGCGCGATGGCCGCGCCCGGCACCAGCACCGGCAGGAACGCGCCCTGCACGATCGCCGGTTGTCCCTCCTTGACCATGAGCCCCCAGTCGGACGACGGCGGCTGCGCCCCGAACCCGAGGAAGCTCAGCGTGGCCAGGCTCATCAGCCCCTCGCCGAACAGCACGACGAGGTAGCCCACGATCGAGCGCGCCATGTTGGGCACCAGGTGCCGCACGCAGATCGCGAACCCGCCCATGCCCTGGACCCGGTAGGCGTCGATGTACGGTTTGCCGCACTCGCCCAGCGCCACGCTCCTGGTGTAGCGGGCGATCGTCGGCGTGTACGCCAGCCCGAGCGCGACCACCGCCGTGGTCATCCCGTTGCCGAACACCGCGACGACCAGCACCACGAACAGCAGCCCCGGGAAGGCGTACATGACGTCGGTCAGCCTGGACACGACGGCGTCCACCCAGCCGCGGTGCCAGGCGGCCAGCGTGCCGAGCGCGACGCCGAGCACGGAGGCGATGGCCAGCAGCGCCAGGGGGCCGATCAGGGAGGTGCGGGCCCCGTACAGGACCCTGGTGAGCAGGTCGCGGCCCGACTGGTCGGCGCCGAGCGGGTGCCCGGGCGACATCGGCGCGAGCGTGGCGGCGAAGTCGACCGCGTCCGGCTCGTACGGGGCCACCAGCGGCGCGAACACCGCCGCCACCACGACCAGCGCCAGGAAGGCGCCGGCCAGCCGGTAGCCGAGCGGCCGGGCGGCCTTCGGCGAGAGAGTGGCGACCATCGTGGTCATGCGGGCCTCCGCACCCTGGGGTCGATCAGCGGCTGGGCGAGATCGACGAGCGTGGTCACGAGGATGTACGCGGCCACCATGAGCAGCATCACCGCCTGGGTCACCGGGAAGTCGTGCGTGTTGATCGCGTTGACCAGCAGCGAGCCGACGCCGTTGAGCCCGAACGCGGTCTCCACGGTCACCGTGCCCGCCAGCATGCCCGCCGTGACCAGCCCGCACATGGTCACGATCGGCCCCAGCGCGCCCCTGAGCACGTGCCTGACCACGATCAGCCGCTCGGACAGCCCGGACGCGCGGGCCACGGTCACGTGGTCGAGCTCGCGCTGCTCCACCATGGACTGCCGGGTCACCCGGCTGATGATGGCCAGCGCGCCGAGCGCCAGCGTCACGGCCGGCAGCGTCAGGTGCCACAGCGACCCGCCGCCCATGACGGGGAACCAGCCGAGCTGCACGCCGAACAGCGAGATCAGCGCCGTGGCCACCACGAAGGGCGGCACCGAGGTGGCGAACGTCGTGCCCGCCACCACCGCCGAGTCGGTGCGCCCGCCGCGCACCGCGGCCAGCACCCCGAGCGCGACCCCGAAGACCACGAACAGCACCGCGGCGTACGCCACCAGCCCGAGCGTGCTCGGCAGCCGCGCCAGCAGCAGGTCGAAGACCTGGTCGTTGTACTGGGTGGAACGCCCGAGGTCGCCGGTCACCGCGTCGCCGAGCCACCGTGCGTACTGCACCAGGAACGGGTCGTCCAGGTGGTATTCGGCCCGGACGGCGGCCAGGTATTCGGGCGTGAGATTCTCCTTGCCGCCCGCCAGGAACGTGACCGGGTCACCGGGCGCCGCGTAGGACGCCCCGAAGATCACGAACGAGGTGGCGAGCAGCGTGACGAGCAGCCCGGCCAGCTTGCGCACCATGGGGTCAGCCCTTGGCCCCGAGGTCGGCCGCCCACGGGTAGCCCATGTTCACCTGCGAGGCCGGGGGACCGGTCACCTTGCTGCCGAGCACGACCGCGTTGGGCACCTCGACCAGCGAGATCCACACCATGTCGGCGGTGAAGCGGCGCTGCAGCTCGATGACGTCCTTGGCGCGGGCCGCGTCGTCGGTGGCGCTGAGCGCCTTGGCGACGAGCGCGTCGTACTCGGGCGAGCTGAACTTGACCCAGTTGTTCGCCGAGCCGGTCAGGCCGTTGTCGTAGAAGCCGATCGGGTCGGACTTGGTGATGTACCAGTCGTCGGGCACCAGGTCCACCTGCGCGCGCAGCGACTCGTCGGTGTAGAAGCTGCCGAACTCCGAGGCCGGGACGGTCTTGATCTGCGCGGTCAGCCCGATCTTCTTCGCCGCGTCGACCACCGCGTTGGCGATCACCGTACGGGCCTGCTCGCCGTTGGTCGCCACGATGATCGGCTCCTTCGGCGACCCGGCCTCCTGCACGAGCTTCTTGGCCTCCTCCAGCTGCGGCGACTCCGGCGCGCCGGACAGCTGGTCGTAGGCCGCCTGGAACGCCTCCTTCTGGTAGGACCACGCCCCCGCCCCGACCGGCACCTTCCACGGCCTGGCCAGCCCCGCGAACCCGGACTTGGCGATGCCCGCCCGGTCGACCGCCAGCGACAGCGCCCGCCGGATCCGCGCGTCCTTCATCACGCCGCGGTCGGTCGGCAGCAGCACGAACACGCGCGTGGTCGCGCCGTAGGCCACGCTCACCGCCTGGTTGCTCTGCAGCGCCACCGCGGGCCCGGTGTCCGACAGGTACGCCCCCTGCGCCGCCCCCGTGACCAGGCTGTTGACCAGCGCCGTGTCGTCGGCCCACTGGAAGGTGACGGTCTTGGTGAGCGGCTTGACGTCCTTGTTCCAGTACGCGTCATAGCGCTCGATCGTGAGCTGGCTGCCGGACTTCCACTCCTTGAGCCGGTAGGGCCCGCTGCAGGCGTCCTCGTGCCCGGGCGTGCCGAAGTCCTTGCCGAGCTCGTCCACGACCTTCTTGTTGAGCACGATGCCCGCGCCGCCCGCGAGGGCCTGCACGAACAGCGCGTTGGGCCGCTTGAAGGCGATCGTGACCTCGTGGTCGCCGGTCTTGGTGACGGACTGCACGTCCTCGAACTCGTCGGACTCGTCCTTGCCCTCACCCGCGTGCCGCTCGAGGCTCCACACGACGTCGTCGGCGGTGACCGGCGCGCCGTCGTGGAAGGTGGCGTCCTGGCGCAGCGTGAGGACCATCTTCTTGGGGTCGGGCTGGTCGGCCTTCTCGGCCAGCCACGGCTTGACCGTCATGTCGGGCTGGGTCTGCATGAGGCGCTCGCAGACGTTGGCCATGACCGTGCGGTTGTCGGTGCCGCCGTCGAGGTCGAGGTCGAGGGTGCCGGGCTCCTGGCCGAGCAGCCAGACGGCGCTGTCGAGCGGGCCTGCCGCCTTCGGCGTGCGGTCGACCAGCGTGAGCGTGGCCGGGTCGGGCGCCTTGGTGGTGGCCGCCGGGCCGCCGCAGGCCGCGGTGAGAGCGGCGAGCCCAAGGAGGGCGAATGTCTTCTTCACGGGGTCACTTCTCCATGCGGTCCGTCGTAGAGGTTCCAGGGCACGCGCTCGTACTCGTGGTCGCAGGGCGTGCCGGCCGCGATCAGGTAGTCGCCCGTGGTGAGGTCGACGCAGCTCGACAGCAGGGTCGCCCACCGTTTGACGGCGGGCTGGGTCTCGTCGGGGTGGGTGCAGAGGGACTCGGGGTAGCCCAGGTGGTCGGACATGGCGAGCCTGATGCGCTTGCGGGCCTCGTCGGTGCCGGACGCCTCGGCCACGGTACGCAGCCCGCCCTCGGCCCTGGGCACCCGGAACAGCGAGTCGGCCGAGCCGGGCCGGTAGGTCGCGGCCAGCTGCGGCGGCACGAACGCCTGGTAGTGGTTGCCGTGCACGAGCAGCCCGTCGGTCGGGTACATCCAGCCGATCGCGCCGGGGGTGGTCTCCAGGTCGATGGCGAACCCGTCGCGATGGGTGACCAGCGCGTTGCTGGCGATGTGGGCCCGCGACTTGGTCAGCGCCTCCAGCGCGGAGTTGAGGTTGCCGCTGTCGAGCACCTTGCGCCTGATCAGCGTCTGCGGCACGCCCACCGTGTCGTCGAAGCGCCCGCCGAGCCCGTTGGCGTTGAGCGCGATGCCCGCCGAGTTGGCCCCCTGCCGCCCGACCTGCCCCGCCTCCACGTGCATGATGACCGTCGGCCGGCCGGGCTGCACCACCCTCAGCACCATCACCGTGTCGGAGACGCCGTGGCGCCAGTCCCAGTTCTGGCCGGCGTAGACGTGGCCGTCGCCGGAGGCCTCCGGCATCAGCGCGAACGACGTGCAGCCGTCGGGCTCCATGGAGCCGAACGTGGTGTCGTAGATGATCTCGCCGCGGGCGTTGAGCGCCAGGACGTCGAGGAACCCGACGCCCGCGCCCTCGGCGATGCCCTCCATCTCCTCGACCAGCTCCGGCGCGAACTCCTTGCTCGGCGCCACCCAGCGGGCCGCACGCGCTCCGACCTGCTCCCAGGACAGGCCGCTGGAGTGCGCGAACGCCTCCGCGTAGTAGGCCAGCGCGCGGTGCACGTGGTCGCGGGCCTGCTCGCCGTACTGGCGGCCACGCTCGCGCGGGGCGCCGGAGATCTCGACGAGAGGCAGGGATGTGAGGCTCAATGGTGCTCCTTGGAGCGGCCGGCGTCCTGTAACGTTCATTTCAAAGGACGGCAAGTCTGTAGCGGTCGTTTCCAAAGAAAGAGTAATGAGCGCTACACGGGAGTCAAGAGTCGTAATGGAAAATACACACAGCCCAATCGAGCAGCTCAGAGCCATGGTCAGGCAGCTGTGGGAAGAGCTGTCACCGGCCGAGCGGGCCGTGTGCCACTATCTGGTCTCGGCCTCGCCCGAGCAGATCCTCTTCGCCAGCGCCCAGGAGCTGGGCAGCGCGACCGGCACGAGCAACGCCACGGTGGTGCGCACCATGCAGCGGCTGGGCTTCGGCGGCCTGCCCGGGCTCAAGCGGGCGCTGGCGGCCGAGTTCAGCTCGTCCGTGGCGCCCGACGTCCGGCTCAAGCGGCGCATCGGCCACGTGGGCCAGGACCTGTCGGCCATCTGGGAGCGGGTCTTCGACGAGGCCCGCGAACGGATCGACCACTGCCGCCGCCTGCTCGACCCCGAGGCGTACAAGAAGGCCGTGGAGCTGCTGGTCAACGCGCCAGGAGTGCTCGTCTACGGCGCCGGCGCCTCCGACCCGGCCGCCCGCCACCTGGCGCTCAAGCTGGGCCGGCGCGGCCACCGCGCCCGCGCCACCTCGGCGACCGGCTTCGCGCTCGCCGACGACCTGCTCTCGCTGGCCCACGACGAGGTGCTCGTCATCTTCCAGCCCGGCCGCCGGCTCAAGGAGATCACCGTGCTGATCGAGCGGGCGCACGCGGTGGGCGCGGGCATCGTGCTGATCTCCGACGAGCTCGGCGGCGAGTTCGCCGAGCGCGTCGACGCGGTGCTGGCCGCGCCGCACACCCCCACGGGCATCACCGGCGAGCCGCTGGCCGGCATCCTCGTGGCCGACGCGCTGCTGCTGGCGCTCGACTCGCTCGACGAGCCGCGCTCCGTCGAGCATTCCCACCAGCTCAACGCTCTGCGCGAGCAGCTGCTCGGTCCCCGCTTCCGCTAGCCCCGTTTTCCGCATGTGAGGTTGTTTGAAGATCGCTGGGTTGCTGTGGTGATCGTTGTCGCGGTATGACCTGGCTGGTGAGACAGCGTGCGGAGTGGGGTCGGGCCAGTGTCGAGAAGATACTGGGAGCGTTACCGGTGGTGGCAGGGTTCTGCTCCCGGCTGCGGATCCGGGAGCTGGTGGATGCGGCCTGCCCCGTACGCGATACCGCAGAGCTGACTCATGGCCAGGTGATCGAGGTGCTGGTGGCCAACCGGCTGACCTCGCCCGCTCCGCTGGTGCACGTCCAGGCATGGGCCAGGCAGTGGGCGGTGGGTGAGGCGTTCGGCGTCGAGCCCGAGTTGCTGAACGATGACCGGATCGGGCGTGCTCTGGATGCCATCGCCCCGCATCTGGATCAGCTCGTCGGATCGGTCGGGCTGGCCGCGATCGAGGCGTTCGGTATCGACGTGACCCGCTTGCACTGGGACATGACCTCGATCTCGCTGCACGGCGACTACGACGATGCCGAGTCCGGCTTCGCACGACCCAGGTTCGGTCATCCCAAGGACCGGCGGCCGGATCTGAAGCAGATCCAAAGCGGGATCGCCGTCAGCTCCGACGGCGCGATCCCGGTCTTTCACCGTGCCTACGACGGCGCCGCAGGGGAAGTGGCCCAGGTCATCGGCGCTATGCAGGCCCTGCAACGGCTGGCCGGCCCGCAGCAGGTCCTCATGGTCGGCGATTCCAAGCTGATCTCTTACGCCAACCTGGCCGCGATGATCGCCGATGAGGTGGGTTTCATCGCCCCCGCCTCCAAGATGTTCGTCAGCGCCCAGACGCTGGCCGGCCTCGATCTGGCCACGGCCCGGCCGGTGGATTACATCGCCGCCCGCGACGCCGGCAAGAGCGCCGACCGGCGCGGCGTCTGGCACGTGCGCGAAGACACCATGACGCTGGCCGGGCCGCGCAAGAACGACCCGGTGCTGAGGCTGCGGCGCATCTTCGTGCATTCCTCGGCCCGCGCCCAGGCGGCCGCCAGCGCCCGGGCCAAGAAGCTGGCGCGGGCTCGCGAAGATCTGGCCCGGCTGGAACGCGGCCTGGGCAGCCGCCACTATCCCGACGAGCAGGCGGTCACCGACCGGATCACCGCGATCGGCCGCGCCCGCCGGGTGAGCGCCTACCTGACCGCTGAGACCGGCACCGACCGGCTCACCGGCAAGCCCACCCTCGCCTGGCACTTCGACGCCCACGCCCTGGACGCTGAAGCCGCCACCGACGGCTGGTACGCCTTGCTGACCAACCTCGACCCACGTCAGGCCGATACCGAACAAGTGCTGCGCCACTACAAAGGCCAGGAAGCCGTCGAGCGCCGCTACCAGGCGTTCAAAGGCCCGCTGGCCGTCACCAACCTGTACCTCAAGAACAACCGCCGCATCAACGCGCTGATCACCGTCATCTGCCTGGCCCTGCTCATCTTCTGCCTGATCGAACGCCAAGTCCGCCTCGCACTGGCCGCCCGCGGAGCGACCAAGGTCGACGGGTTGTACGCCGGCAGGCCCGCCGTTCCCACCGGCAAGCTCGTCCTGGACGCGCTGACCGGCATCCGGCTGATCCCGGGCATCGGGCAGTCACCCCCGACCATCCCGCAACCCACCGATCTTCAACTCCATCTCCTGGACCTCCTCGACATCGATCCACGAGACCTCCGCTGAAGATCGCTCACATGCGGAAAACGGGGCTAGCGGAGCCGCAGGCCCAGGAGGAGCGTCCAGGCGGGGAACATCGTCCAGACGCCTGCAGCACGACGACCAGGACGGCGGCGACCAGGCCCGTGACGCCGCTGGCCACAGCCTGCGGGCGCAGCTCCGTCTTCACCGGGGTCCTCCTTCACTCTCGTGAGTTGCCCGCCGGGCCGCCGATGAGGAACGGGGTCGTGACGTTCTCGTACATGAGGTGGACGAGCAGCCCCTCACGCGCGTGCGGCAGGTTGTGGCAGTGGTCGACCCAGATGCCGGGGTTGTCGGCGAGGAAGGCGAGGTCGTAGGACTCGCCGTCCTCGACGTTCAGGGAGTCGACCCACCAGGGGCTCCCGGTGGCGGGCACGCCGTCGCGGGCCAGCACCACCGCGCGATGGCCGTGCAGGTGCATGGGGTGCACCTCGCCGCTGTCGTTGACGATCGTCATGCGGACGACGTCGCCGTCGGCGACCGTGAACATTGGCACGTCCGGGTACATGTGGCCGTTGACGGTCCAGTAGAGCCCGGGGAGCCCGTCGAGGAAGCCCGGCCGGCGGCCCATGTCGTAGCGGAAGGCGCGGTCGGGGCGCGCCGGGTCGAAACCGAGGGGCGCGGGGGTGCCGTAGGTCAGCAGGTCCAGGGTGGCGGCCGGGCGGGCGCTCGCCGGCACGCCGGACGGGCGGCCGAGCACCACCGACAGCGGGCCGCCGATCTGCACCCGTACGGAGCCGCCGCCGGCCGGCATCGTCACCTCGAGGTCGGCCCGGCCGCCCGCCGTCACGAGGACGGCGGCGCGCTCGACCGCCGTGGGGCCGTGCAGATCGGTGCCGTCCACGGCGACCAGGCGCCACGCGGCTCCCGTGACCCACACCGGGGTGGGGCCGTTGTCGGTGTTGACCACGCGTACCCGCGCCGTGGCGCCGGGCCGGGCCGGGACGGTGACGTCGGATTCGGACCCGTTGACGGTGCGGATCCCGTGGTAGAGGTGCGCCAGGGCGACGACGTCCAGCGCGGCCGGCGGGTGCGCGGGCCGCACGACCAGGGCGCCGAACAGGCCGCCGGCGACCTGCTCGTGCGAGAGCTGGTGGGAGTGGTACCAGAACGTCCCGGCCCGGCCGACGACGAACCGGTAGACGAAGTAGCGGCCGATCCGGACCGCGTCCTGGGTGACGCCGGCGACGCCGTCCTGGCCGCCCGGGACGTCCACGCCGTGCCAGTGCAGGGTGACCCCGCCGGGCACCGACTCGTTGACCAGCCGCACCTGTACGAGCTGGCCCGCCACGGCGGTGATCTGCGGGCCGGGGGAGCGGCCGTTGAAGGTGTACCCGTCGATCTCGCGGCCCGACGCCAGCCGCACGCGCTGCTCGCGCGCGGTCAGCGTCACCTCGACGTCCGGCCTGCGCGCCGGGTCGGCGACCAGGGTGGTGATGTCGCGGGTGGCGGCGTTCCGGTGGTGGTGCGGCCCGCCCGCCTGCCGGCCGCCGTCGGCGTACCCCATGTCCATGACGGAGTACGCCCCCGGCAGCCGGCTCGCCTGCCACAGCCAGCCCAGCGGGACGACGACGGCCAGCGTCGCGGCGCA
Organism: Nonomuraea jabiensis; assembly: GCF_014204795.1. Classification (GTDB taxonomy): domain Bacteria; phylum Actinomycetota; class Actinomycetes; order Streptosporangiales; family Streptosporangiaceae; genus Nonomuraea; species Nonomuraea jabiensis. Next base: position 7,768,483 of record NZ_JACHMB010000001.1, read on the forward strand.
GGCCGCGACCAGCCGCAGGCGACGGGTGAGGATCATGACCCTCACACCGCCGCCGAGGCGGGCGCCTCGGCGGCGACGGGCCGGGCGCGCCGGGCGGCGTGCAGGGCGACCGCGAACAGCGCCATCGCGTTGAGCCCGTGCAGCGCGCCCACCCACGGCAGGTCGTGGCCCGTGTAGCCGAGCATCGCCTGGACGGCGACGAGGAGCAGCACGAGCGCGGCGAACTTGACCCCGCCCGGGATCCGGGCGAAGAACGAGACGATCAGGAGGAGGAGGGCGACGACGGGAATGACGATCCCGCCGTTGATGCCGTGCACGATGATGCCGAGGACCTCCGGGAAGGCCAGGTCGTCGCTCTCCATGACGGCCTTGTCGAACACGTTGCCGTCCGAGACCCACTTGCCGAGCCCCGCGATCGCCAGGACGATCGCCGCCGCCTGGACGGCGACCTCGACGGCGACGGCGTACGCCAGGATCTTGTAGACGATTCTCATGGTGCCTGTCCTTTCGACGGGGAGCGGAGCGCCTTGACGAGCAGGGCGGCGCCGAGCGGGCCGGCGCCGAGGAGGTAGGGGGCGGCGAGGTCGGCGGTGAGCGCGCCGAGCAGGGCGGCCACCGCCGCGATCGCGCCGGCGGCCGGGTGCGCCAGCCCGGACCGGCCCGCCACGTACGACAGCCCCGCGAGAGCGGAGGCCGCGCCGACGGCCAGCGCGGGCGGCAGGATCGGGCCGGCGACGTGGAGCGCCGCCTCGACCGTCGCCGCCGAGGCGACCACGCCCAGCAGGGCCAGGACCACGGCGGCGGGCGCGCGCCCGGCGTGGCGGGGCCCCGGCGCGGACAGGTCGCGGTAGACCAGCGAGACGGCCACGACGGCAAGCCACGCACCGGTGCTCCGGACGAGGCCGAGGGCGGGTCCGCCCGCCAGGCGCCCGGAAAGGGACAGGGCGGGGCACAGGGCCGGCTCACCCGCCAGGCACCCGGCCAGGCAGAGCGCCGACGACGCCATCAGGCACAGCCCGCCGGCCACCCGCGTCCTCATGACCGCCAGCGTCGGCGCGCCCGCGTCCCGGCGTCACGGGGCAGATGTCCCTGCCGGACCGGGAGACCGCGCCGGGAGCCCGGGCGGGCCGCCAGACCGGGCGTGCGGGCCGGGCGTGCGGGGCGGGCGTGCGGAGCGGGCGTGCGGGCCGGGTTACGTCAGGGCCGGGTTACCGGGGTTCGCCGCCGAGCCCCGCCTCGCGTGCCCGGACGATGGCCGCCGACCGGTCGGTGACGTGCAGCTTCGTCAGGACGTTCGAGACGTAGTTGCGTACGGTCTTGCCGCTCACCCCGAGCCGCTGGGCGATCGCCGTGTTGTCCAGGCCCCGGGCGACGAGCCCCAGGACCTCGTGCTCGCGCTCGGTGAGCTGCGGGAACGGCGCCGCCGCCGCGACGCGGGCGAAGTGGGCCAGGATGCGCGCGGCCACCCCGGCGCCGAAGACCGCCTCCCCGCGGGCGACCGCGCGTACCGCGGCCACGATCTCCTCGGGCCCGGCGCCCTTGAGCGCGTACCCGTGGGCGCCCGCGCGCAGGGCGGCCAGGACGTTCTCGTCGTCGTCGTACATGGTCAGGATCAGCGAACGGGTGGGCAGGCCGGCGGCGCGCATCCGCGCGGTGACCGTGAGCCCGTCGCCGCCCGGCATGTTCACGTCGAGCACGGCGACGTCGGGCCGGTGCTCGACGGCCAGGCGCAGGGCGTCCGCGCCGGTGGCGGCGACGGCCAGCACGGTCATCCCGGCCTCGGCGTCGAGCAGGGCCCGCAGGCCCGACACGAAGACGGGATGGTCATCGGCGAGGATCAGCCGGATCATGGTCCCCTCCCAGGTTCGTCGGCAGAAAGGCGCGGATGTGGGTGCCGCCGCCGGGCGGGGAGCGCATCGACCAGACCCCGCCCACCTCGGCGGCCCGTTCCCGCATGGAGCGGATCCCCACGCCGGCCGTCCGATCGGGGCCGAGCCCGCGGCCGTTGTCCCGCACCGTCACCTCCACGCCGCCGTCCGACGGCGCGACCGTCGCGGTGCAGTGGGTCGCCTCGCTGTGGCGGGCCGCGTTCGTGATCGCCTCGACGGCGATCCGGTAGGCCGCCGTCTCGACCGCGGCAGGCAGCGCCGGGAGCCGCTCCGAGCCGACGACCTCGATGCACATGGCGCCCGACAGGGCCGCCGCCCGCGCCCGGATCGCGCCGACGACGCCGAGCTCGTCCAGCGCGGGCGGGCGCAGCGCCTCGACCAGGCGTCGCACGTCGGTCAGCGACGCGGCGGCCTCTGCGGAGATCTCGTCGAGCAGCGGGCGCGCCGCCGATTCGGGCGGTACGTCCCGCGCGGCGAGGCCGGCCTTGATCCGGATCGCGGCCAGGGTCGGGCCGAGACCGTCGTGCAGGTCGCGGCGTAAGCGGCGGCGCTCGTCCTCGCGCGAGGCCACGACCTCGGCGCGGGACCTGGCCAGGTCGTCATGCAGCCGTACCGCCTGCACCGCCGTGCCCACCTGCTGCGCCAGAGAGGCGATCAGGCCGAGGTCGACGGGGTCGAGCGGATCGTCGCTGCCGCGGGCCGAGACCCGCAGGTGGCCGATGAGCGTCCCGTGGTAGCGCAGCGGCTCGACGTGCACCTCGCCGACGGGGACGCCGTACTGCGTGGCCAGGTGCGCGGCGCCGGAGCCGTCCACGAGGTCGATCGCCGCGTGCGGGACGCGCAGCGACCGGGCCACGGTCTCGACGATCGCGGGCAGCACGTCGGCGGGCAGCAGCACCGCCTGCAACCGCGTGCCGAGGCGGGTCAGCGCCGCGGACGGGTCGCGGCGGTCGCCGTACATCACCCGGTTGACCGTGCTCTGCGCCAGCGCGCGCAGCGGCGCCAGCGCGAGCGCCGCACCGGCCGCGGTGAGCGCGGCGGCCACCGGCTGCGACAACCCCAGCCCGCTGACCAGCAGCGCCACCACGGCCGCGTACCCGGCGACCAGGATCGCGACCACGCTGGCGTACACCAGCGACCGGTTCGCCAGCCGCTCGATGTCGAACAGGCGATGGCGCCGCAACGCCACCCCGATCCCGGCCACGAAGGGCAGCCCCGACAGCCCGAGGGCGCCCGGCGGCAGGGGACGGGCCGCGGCGAGCAGTTCGGGAAGGTGCCAGCCGGCCAGGCTCAGCAGCGTCGCGGTCGCGCCGCCCGCCATCAGCCAGCGCGTCCTGGCGCGCATCAGAGGGTCGGGGTTGCGGCGGTAGGCGACGAAGCCCCACGCCGTGCTGGTGACCAGGGCCGCCGCCACGACCGCGGTCTGGCCGACGTGCACCAGCCCGAGCCGGCCGAGCGCGTTGGGCGCCAGCGGGGCGGCGAGCGCGCTCCAGAGCGCCATCGCGGCCGGCGGCGCGGCGTACCCGACGGCCATGGCGCGGCGGCTGCGGGCCGGCAGCGGCCGGGGCGCGGTGAACGCGATCGTGAAGGCCAGCAGCCCGCCCCAGGAGATCGAGTACGCCACGATCGTGTTGAGGTGGAACAGCCACAGCCGGGCGCCGCCGGTGGCCAGGGCGAGGGCGGGCAGCCCGGCGGTGACGGTGAGCGTGCTGCCCAGCAGGCCCGCCGCGAGCACGAGCAGCGGAGCCGTCGCGGGCTCCTCGGGCCGCCGCAGATACAGCGCGACGGCCAGCCCTGCCAGCGCGAGCACGAAGACGAGATCGCCCCAGCCCGCCACGAGCAGCGGGTACGGATCGGGGCGGCCGACCCGGACCGCCACCGTCGTCGGCCGCTCGCGGACCACGTCGTAGAGCAGGGTCGTGCCCGGCCGCGGACGGGGGACGACGCCCAGGCCGTCGGCGAGCCGATGCCCGGCCACGCCGGTCACCAGATCGCCCGTCCGCAACCCCACCCCGCCGGGCGCGCCCGGGACGTCCACCGGGGTGCCCGGGACGTCCACCACCACGCCGTCGGCGCGCCAGCCCAGCGGCACCATGCTGCCGTCCGACGGCGCGTCCAGCCCGGCGGCGGTCGCCACCACCCCCAGCACCACCAGGACGATCGCCACTCCCGCCGGGATCCGGCGCGACCACCCTGAGGAGACCGGCCACAGTCGCCACATGGACACGCACACATCGTGACCGACACCCCGGCGGGAAACCATCACCCGGACGCCTACGGTTTGGAGGGAAAGGCGTGTCAACGGCCGGGCACGGGCTAACCCGACTTCCCGGACAACGTCAGAGCCCAGGCGAGCAGGCCGAACGCGGTCGTGGAGGCGACCACGCGGACGAGGTTCCAGCTCCGCCACCGCATCTCGCCGAACGCCTCGCGGACCGCGGCCACGTCGATGCGGGCGGGATCGCCCGCCGCCTTGATCGCGTCGTTGCGCGGCACGTTGACCGCCAGGGTGATGACGACGGTGATCGCGTACAGGACGAGCGCGGCGACGATCCACGGCAGCGCCGGGCGGCCGAGGTAGGCCACCGCGGCGAGGATCGTGAACAGGAGGGCGCCGAAGAAGCCGCCCGCCATGAACCACGGGTTGATGATCGCCCGGTCGATCGCCTGGAACGCGGCCACGAAGGTGCGGTCGTCGGTCCGCCCGAGGCCCGGCATGATCGTGTGCGCGTACAGGCCGAAGATCCCCGCCACCAGGCCCATCGACAGCGTGGCGGCCATCAGCGCCGCGATCCGCATGGCTTCCACAGAGTCCTCCCGGCGGGCTCAGCGATGTCGTCCGGCCCACATGATCCCACCGGTTCCTTTCGCGGACCTGTCCGGAACCTGTCGTGCCGCACCGGCACAAGGTTTGTGCAAGAACGATGACATCGCCGGCGGCTACCGTCGTATATGCGGCAAGGAGATCGACGTGAATGTGGATATAAGGTCAGATGCCGGATTTCGGTTCGGGATTTTGGGCCCGCTCGAAGTCTTACGTGACGGCCGGCCGATCTCCCTTCCGGCGGCCAAGCAGCGGATCGTGCTCGCCACGCTGCTCCTGCGCGCCAACCAGAACGTCTCGCCGGACGAGCTGATCGAGCGGATCTGGGCCGAGGCCGTTCCCCACAACGCCCGCAGCGCGCTCTACACCCACGTGACGCGGTTGCGGCGCGCGCTGGGCGGTGCCGGCTCCCGACGGCTGATCCGCACGTCCGACGACGGCTACGTCATCGACCTGCCGCCCGAGGCGCTGGACCTGTCGCGGTTCCGGGAGCTGGTCGCGCGCGCCGCCGCCGGCACGGACGCCGCCGGTGAGGCGGATCTCCTCGGCCGCGCGCTGGAGCTGTGGCGCGGTCCCGTGCTGGCCGGCGTTCCGTCGGAGTCGTTGCAGCGTGACGTGGTGCCGCTGGTCGTGGAGGAGCGGCTGCGGGTCGTGGACCGGTGGTTCCGGCTCGGCCTGCGGCTCGGGCGCGACGACGAGATGGTCAAGGTGCTCAAGGAGGCGACCGCGGAGCATCCGTTCCACGAGCGGCTGTGGGCGCAGCTCCTGGTCGCGCTGCACCGGTCCGGTCGCCGGGCGGAGGCGCTGGAGACGTACCGGAGCGTCGCCGCCCTCCTGCGCGACGAGCTGGGCGTCGACCCCGGCCAGGAGCTGGTCCGGCTGCACTCCGCCATCCTGGCCGGCGACCCCGAGCCCGCGCGCGTGCTCGACGACGGCCACCTCCCGCCGGCCTCTCAGCCGGACGACCCGCCGCAGAGCCCGGTACGCCCGCGGCAACTGCCCTCCGGCTTCGCCTCCTTCACCGGGCGCCGCGCCGAGCTCGCGACCCTGGACGCCCTCCTCGACCGCGAGGACGCCCACGCGTCGCCGCCGATCGTGATCGCCGCCATCAGCGGCATGGGCGGAGTGGGCAAGACGGCGCTGGCCGTGCACTGGGCGCACTCGGTCGCCGACCGGTTCCCCGACGGCGTGCTCCATCTCAACCTGCGCGGCTTCGGCCCGGGCCCGCCCGTCGAGCCCCATGCCGCGCTGGAGCTGCTGCTCAACGCGCTGGGCGTGGTCGGGCAGCGGGTTCCCGCGGAGACGGACGCCCGCTCGGCGCTGCTGCGCAGCGTGCTGGCCGGGCGGCGGGTCCTGATGCTGCTCGACAACGCCCGCGACGCGGCCCAGGTGCGGCCGCTGCTGCCGGGCTCGCGCTCGTTCGTGCTGGTCACCAGCCGCAACCAGATGCGCGGCCTGGCCGTACGGGAGGGGGCGCGGCCCCTCGTGCTCGGCCAGTTCTCGCCCGGCGAGTCGACCGCCCTGCTGGCCGCGATCCTGGGCCCGGAACGGATCGGCGCCGAGCCGTGGGCCGCCGCCGAGCTGGCCCGGTCGTGCGTCCACCTGCCGCTGGCGCTGACGATCGCGGCCGAGCACGCGACGTACCGGCCGGGCAGCCCGCTGCACACCCTGGCCGAGGAGGTGCGGGCCCAGCGGACCCGGCTGGACGCGCTGGACACCTCCGACGACCACGAGGCGAGCGTGCGGGCGGTGCTCTCCTGGTCGTACCTGGCGCTGGAGCCGCCGGCGGCCCGCATGTTCCGCCTTCTGAGCCTGCATCCCGGTCCCGACGTGGGCCCGGGTGCGGCGGCCGCGCTGGCGGGCGTCCCGGTCGCCGAGGCGCGGCGGCTGCTCGACGTCCTGGCCGACCGGTCGCTGCTGGAGAGACCCAGCCGTGAACAGGGCAGGGAACGGTACCGCTTCCACGACCTGCTCCACGCGTACGCCATCGAGCAGAGGGCCCTCGCGGACGGCCCGGCCGAACGGGCGGCCGCCGTCCGACGCGTGCTCAACTGGTATCTCCACACCGCGAGCCGCGCCGCCGACCTCGTCGAACCCACCAGGAGACGCTTCCCCGACGTGACCGACCGTGCCCCCGCCGAGCCGCCCGCGCTGGAGGGCCCGGAGGGCGCGCTGGCGTGGGTGGAGGAGGAACGGGCCGGCCTCGTGGCGGCCGTCGCGCTGTCGGCCGAGCACGGATGGGACGACTTCACCTGGCGGCTGGCGCACGCGCTCTGGCGGTTCTTCCTCATCCGCGGGCACGTCCGCGACTGGATCGACACGCACCTGCGGGCGCTCGACGCCGCCCGCGACACCGGCGACCCCCGCGTCCTGGCCGAGACGATGAAGAACCTCGGCTTCGCGTACTGGCGGGCCGGGCACCTCGCCGAGGCGCTGGACCACCACGGCCGGGCGCTCGTCCTCGACCAGGAGAGCGGCGACGGCTGGGGCGAGGCCAAGACGCGCAACCATCTCGGGTTCATCCACGACCGCGCGGGCCACTTCGCCGAGGCGCTGCGCCAGCAGCAGCGCTCCCTCGCCCGCTACCGGGAGGCGGGCGACCTGTGCGGCCAGGGCCGCGCGCTCGTCGGCATCGGCAACGCCTACCGCCAGCTCGGGCACCACAGCGCGAGCATGGTCCACCTCAAGAGGGCGCTCGCCGTCACCTGCGAGATCGGCGACCGCTGGGGCGAGAGCCTGGCCCTCACCGCCATCGGCTTCACCCGCCTGACCGGCGGCTACGGCGCGGAAGCCACCCGCCCGCTCTACCGGGCCCTCGCCATCTCCCGGGAGATGGGCGACCGCTGGGGGGAGAGCATGGCCCTCATCGTGATCGGCCTCGGCCGGCTGATCAACGGCGAGTACGGGGACCCGTCCCACCCGCTGTGCCAGGCGCTCGCCATCTCCCGAGAGATCGGCGACCGCTGGAGCGAGAGCCTCGCGCTCACCGCCATGGGCTTCGCCAGCCTGGCCTCGGGGCGCAACGCGGAGACCACGCGATACCTGCGGCGCGCGCTCACCGTCAGCCACGAGATCAGATGCATCGCCGGCGCCGACGACCTGCTCCACGAGGCGTTCCGCACCGCCATGCCGCGGGTCGGCCACCAGACGCTCGTCTCCACGCTGTCCTTCCACACCCGCCTGCAACTCAGGCTGGCCGCCGTGGACGCCCCTCGCGCGCTCGGCCCCTCCCCGTGCTGATCAGGGCGCTTCCCGCTCCCACTGCCGGTAGGCGGCGACGGCGGTCGGGAGGGTGGGGAAGAGCCGCTGCTCGCCGACCGTGGCGGTCAGGCCGTAGGCGTCCAGGTACGTGCGCAGGTCCTGCTTGACCCTGGCCATGGCGAAGACGATGCCGCGCCGCTCCAGCTCCTGGCGCAGGGAGTCGACGGCGTCCAGGGCGGTGATGTCCACCTCGACGTTGGCCTCGACGTTCAGGACGAACCAGTGGACGGGGGTGTCCTGCTGCTCGACGGCGGCCAGGGCGCGGCGGTGGAAGTCCTGGGCGTTGGCGAAGAACAGCGGCGAGTCGTAGCGGTAGATCACCAGGCCGGGGATGGTCCGGGCGGCCGGATAGTCGTCGATGTCGTGCATGCCCGCCAGGCCCGGCACCACGCCCAGGATCGCGTCATGCGGGCGGGCGACCCGGGCGAGCATCTCGGCGACGGACAGGGCCACGGCCAGCAGGATGCCGTACAGGATGTCGAAGATCAGGACCCCGGCGAAGGCGCCGAGGGCGAGCAGGAGCTCGGTGCGGCGGAAATGGGCCAGCCGCACGAAGTCGGGCAGCGAGACGAGGCGGGTGGCGGCGTACACGACGATCGCGCCGAGGGCGGCGGTGGGGAAGTCGGCCAGCAGCGGCCCGGCGAACATGAGCACCGCCACGACGGCGACCAGGCAGGTGAGCGAGTACAGCTGGGTGCGGGCGCCGGCTGCGTCGGCCAGGGCGGTGCGGCTGCCGCTGCTGCTGACCGGGAAGCCGTGCAGCGCGGCCGCGCCCAGGTTGGCCGTGCCCAGCGCGAGGAGCTCCTGGTTGGCGTCGACGTCCTGGTGGTGGCGGGCGGCGAAGGAGCGGGCGGTGAGCATGTTGTCGCTGTAGCCGACGAGGAAGACGCCGACGGCGGGCAGCAGCACGTTGTCCAGCGGGGGCAGCGAGGGGGCGGGCAGCCCGGCGGGGATCTCGCCGACCACCTTGATGCCCCGGGCCTCCAGGTGGAACACCATCACGCTCAGCGTGGCCAGCAGCACGGCGAGCAGGGGCGCCGGGACCGCGGGCAGCCGCCACTGCAGCAGGAACAGGAAGGCGAGCACGGCGGCCGCCATGACGACGGTGCCGGGATGGGCGTGGGGCAGCAGGCGGACGAACGACGACAGCTGGTCGATGAGGGACTCGCCCGTCACCGGGGCGCCGATGAGCTTGCCGAGCTGGCCGGCGACCATGATGACGGCCACGCCGGCGAGGTAGCCGACCAGGATCGGCCGGGACAGCAGGTCCGCGACGAAGCCCAGCCGCAGCAGCCGGCAGCCCAGGCAGAGCAGCCCGACGATGAGGGCCAGCGAGGCGGCCAGGGAGGCGTACCGGGCCGGGTCCCCGGCGGCCAGGGGGCCGATGGCGGTGGCGGTCATCAGCGCGGTGGTCGACTCGGGCCCGACCGACAGCTGCCGGGAGGAGCCCAGCAGGGCGTACAGGGCCAGCGGGGCCAGGATCGCCCACAGCCCGGCCACCGGCGGCAGCCCGGCCACGGTGGCGTAGGCCATGACCTGGGGGACGAGGTAGGCGGCGACGGTCAGCCCGGCGAGCAGGTCGCCACGCAGCCATGCGCGCCGGTAGGTGGTCAGGGTGGCCAGGCCGGGCAGAAAACGGAGCACGCCCGAGGATGGCGCATGATGGCACGCGGACGCCAGCACCACGCGCCCTGACCGGTGGAAGGGCCGCTCCCTTCAGGGCCCGGGCTCGTGCCCGGCCGCCCTGGCGCGGAACCGCGACGGCGAGACGCCGGCCCACGCCACGAACGCCTGCCGTAAGGACTCGGCGGAGGTGAACCCGCACCGGCGGGCGATGGCCGCGACCGGCTCGCGCGATCCGGTGAGCAGCTGGGAGGCCGCCTCCAGCCGCGCGTCGCGGACCAGCCGCGACGGGGTCCGGCCCACGTGCTCGACGAACAGCCTGCTCAGGTGCCGCTCGCTCACCCCGGCGAGCGCGGCCAGCCGGGAGACGCTCAGGTCGCCGTCGAGGTTGCTGATCACGTGGTCGATGACCCGCCGGACCACGGCCTGGTCGGAGCGCGGGATCCGGTTGAACAGGCTCACCTGCGCCTGGTTGCCGGGCCGCTTGAGGTAGGCGACCATGCCCATGGCCACCCGGCGGGCGAGCTCGGCCCCGTGGTCCTCCTCGATGAAGGCCAGCGTGAGGTCGAGGGCGGCGGTGACCCCGCCCGAGGTCGCGACCGCGCCGTCGCGGATGAAGATCGGCGCCGGGTCGACGTTGACCCGCGGGTAGCGCGCGGCGAGCTGCCCCGCGTAGTACCAGTGCGTGGTGGCCCGCCGGTGGTCGAGCAGCCCGGCCGCGGCCAGCACGCTCGCCCCCGTGCACACCGACGCCACCCGCCGCGACAGACCGGCGAGCCGCAGGACCTGGCTGACGAACCGGGGGTTGGCGGCGGCGGCCGCGTGGCCCCGCCCGCCGGAGACGACCAGGGTGTCGATCGGGCCGCTCATCCCGTCGATCCGGTGCTGCGCCGACAGCTCGAGCCCGGAGTCGCAGCGCACCGGCCGGCCCATCGGCGTCGCGAACACGACCTCGTACGCCGGGTCGGCGCCCTGCTGGTTGGCGTGGTCGAACCCGGTCGTCACGGACGCCACGTCCACGAGTTCGATGCCGTCGTAACCGATCATGACGATCAGCCGTGCCACCATGGCCACATCGTACGGGTGCGCCGCTCGCCACGGCGATCCCGGATCTCCGGCGCAGGCGCCGCGGCCCACTACGATGATCAAGGTTTGTGGTCGTCACCTTGGGGGCGGTGGAAGTTGTCAGGGCCGGAACGCGTTCGTGTCGTCCTGGAGAGCAAGCTCGTGCAGCGGGCCGTGATCGCCGTGATCGTCATCAACGCGATCACCATCGGGTGCGAGACGAGCGCGTACCTGATGGCGCAGGTCGGCGGGCTGCTGCACGCCGTCGACCGGATCGCGCTGGCGATCTTCACGGTCGAGATCGCCGCCCGCCTGTACGCCTACCGCAAGTCGTTCTTCGCCGACCCCTGGAACTGGTTCGACGCGGCCATCGTGGCCATCGCGCTCGTACCGGCCTCCGGGCCCACGTCGGTGCTGCGGTCGCTGCGCATCCTGCGGGCGCTGCGGCTGGTCTCGGCGGTGCCCAGCATGCGGCGCGTGGTGGGCGCGCTGCTGACCGCCCTGCCAGGCATGGCCTCCATCATCGGCCTGCTGGTGCTGATGATCTACATCGCGGCGGTGATCTCCACGAAGCTGTTCGGGGAGCTCGTGCCCGACCGCTTCGCCGACCTGCCGCGCTCGCTGTTCACCCTGTTCCAGATCATGACCGGCGACGACTGGGGCAACGTGGCGCAGGAGGTGATGGAGCACAAGCCGTGGGCGTGGGTGTTCTTCATCGTCTACATCCTGATGTCCACCTTTGTCGCGCTGAACCTGTTCATCGCGGTGGTGGTCAACGCCATGCACGAGACGGAGCCGTCCCCGGCGGAGACTCGCGCGCAGTCGGAGCTGGAGGAGGTGAAGCAGGAGCTGGCGGCGGTCAACGCCAAGCTCGACCAGCTGCTGACGCGCGAGCCCACGCCCGCGGCCCGCAAGGGCCCCTGATGGGGGGCGGCTGCCGCCGCTACCTGCTTCGCCGCTTGCCGCCGTAGAGGCCGACCGTCAGCGAGACGCCGAGGGCCGCCAGGGCGACCTGGATGGCGAGCTCGATCCAGTCGACGCCGCCGGTGTCGGCGACGCCCAGAACGCCGGCGATCGCGGTGCCGATGAGCGCCGCGACGACGCCGATCACGATCGTCAGCCAGATGGGGATGCGCTGCCGCCCCGGGATGACCAGCCGCCCGAGGGCGCCGATCACGATGCCGATGATGAGTCCGGAAATGATGCCGGTGATCGCCATGCTGAACTCCCCGACGCTCGGTGGTCCGTCTGCCCCGCACAACGAACGCGCTCCGGAACCGGTTCCTGCCGCTCACATGGGGGCGTGTCCCACGGTAGCAACGGGCGCTCCCGGGGAACATATGGCCAGGTCAGCCCCGCGTAGACGGTTTGGGCTGACGTGCTGAAATCGGGGGGTTCAGCGGCGATGACCACAAAACCAGCGGCGGTGCACGGCGTCTCACTGGCCACGTCCTTGGCGGTGGCGGCGTTCGTCCTCGCCGCCTGCGGCAGCAGTCCGGCGAGGCGGGACACGACCATGATGTCCGGAGCCGTGCCGCACGCGACGGCGAGCGCTCAGTCGAAAGCCGCTTTCGACGACGCCGACGTGATGTTCGCGCAGATGATGATCGCGCACCACCAGGAAGCCATCGAGATGGCGGAGCTGGCCACGGGGAAGGCAACGTACGAGGAGACCAAAGAACTGGCGGAGAAGATCAAGTCCGGGGAGCAGCCGGAGATCGAGACCCTGCAGGGCTGGCTGAAGGAGTGGGGCAAGACCACGCCGATCAGCGAGGCGGGGCACGACGCGCAGGCCGGCATATCCGACGCCAACGTCAAGACACTGCTGGACGCCCGGGGCGCGGCCTTCGACAAGGAGTTCCTCACGATGATGATCGATCATCACGAGGAGGCGATCGCCATGGCGCGGGTCGAGCGGAAGCAGGGGAAGAGTTCGAAGGCGAAGAAGCTGGCCGATCGGATCATGAAGGACCAGCAGGCCCAGGTGACGCAGATGAAGAAGCTCCTCGCCCGGATTCCATGACGGGAGGGTCTCGGCCGGGCGGGAGGTCACGGGGTGGCCGGCCTCGCGTCCGGGCGGGGACGCTGTTCAGGGCGCGCGACGGTCGCGCCCTGACTGTTCTTGAGAATGCGGCACTTGCGGCGGGCAGCAGCACGGTGGTCACTGCGGCATGTCCGGATATGGCCGGACCTGACCCTGCGGCGCGGAAGATCCTTTGGTGTCCGTAGAGCGCTCTGTCAAGGAGATCCGCATGACGCCGACCACGGTCACACAGGCCGCCCGGTTCAGAGACCTGCACGAGGGCACGGTCCTCGTGCTCCCCAACGCCTGGGACGCCGCCTCCGCCGCCCTGATCGAGGCCGCGGGCGCGCAGGCGATCGCGACGACGAGCGCCGGCGTGTCCTGGGCCAACGGGGCGCCGGACGCGGAAGGGCTCGGCAGGGAGCGCATGGTGGCCGCCGTCTCCGCCGTCGTGGCGGCCGTGACGGTGCCGGTCACCGCCGACATCGAGGGCGGGTACGGCGACGTCGCGGGCACCGTTCGGGCGGTGATCGAGGCCGGCGCGGTCGGCGTCAACCTCGAGGATTCCCCCGGCCTCGACGGCGCGCCGCTGCTGCCACCCGCGGACCAGGCCCGGCGCATCGCCGCGGCGCGGGCGGCGGCCGACGCCGCGGGGGTCGAGCTGTTCGTCAACGCCCGCACCGACGTCTACCTGGCCGGGGTGCCGGGGGACCGGCTCGCCGAGGTCGAGGAGCGGGCGCGGGTCTACGCCGAGGCCGGGGCCGACGGGCTGTTCGTGCCGGGCCTGCTGGACCTGGCCGCCATCGCCCGCCTGGCCGGCGGGCCGCTGCCGCTGAACGTGATGGCCGGGCCCGGCGCCCCGCCGGTGGAGCGGCTGGCGGCGGCCGGCGTCGCGCGGGTCAGCGTCGGCTCGGCGATCGCCCAGGCCGCCTACGCGTGCGCCGCGCGGGCGGCCGCCGAGCTGCTCGACGGCGGCACGTACGCGGCGCTCGCCGACGGCCTCGACTACGGCGGCCTCAACGCCCTCCTCCGACGATGACGAGGACATCCCCGGCCCGCCGCAGGCCGTACGGGCCCGCCCGGCGCACCTCGCGCCGGGCGTCCCGGAGTCATTTCTCGCAGGTGAGTCGGGGTTCGGGGTCGTAGACGGTGTGGAAGCGCTGCTTGCGCAGGACCTTGCCGTCCTTCTTGAAGATGCGCCACACGTCGATGGCGAAGCCCTCCGAGCCGCCCATGGGGATGCAGTCTTCCCCCTTCTCGGTGAGGGTCTCGACGGGCTTGACGTTGTAGCGGTCCGAGCTCTGCGACTCGATGTCGTACCGCTTGGTGCTCCAGAACTGCACGGTGACCGAGGTGTTCGTGTACGAGGTCTTGATCAGCACCCCGTAACGGGAGTCGTTGCGCCAGCGGAAGTCCGGCTGGGGGTAGGAGACCGTGGACTCGCGCCCGGCCGGGTAGCGGGAGATGTAGTACTGGTGGGCCCGGTGCTGGACGTCCTGGAAGCCGCCGAAGAAGACGGCGTTGAACATGGTGGTGGCGAACTGGGAGACCCCGCCCCCGACGTCGTTGACGAACCGGTTGTTGAGGATCATCGGCGCCTCGACGAAGCCGCGGGCCTTGTCGCGCTTGCCGACCACGTCGTTGAGGGAGAACGTCTCCCCGGGCTGCACCACGTAGCCGTCCACGATGTCGGCGATGGTATGGATGTTGGTCACGCGGGGCGCGCAGCACGGGTACTGCGTGGTGAACGAGCTGACCTGCTCCTTGACGCCGAGCTTGGCCGCCTCGGCCGTGGTCACCCGGGGCTGCCGCGCCGTGGCCGGCAGGTCGACGCGGCGGCTGCCCGCCGCCACGGCCCCGGCGATGGCCGGACCGAGCGTCTTGATGTCGGCGCCGTGGCCGACCTGGGCGGGGACGACCTTCGGCTTGCCCTTGACGATCGTGAAGGAGGCGTCCTTGGGCGGCTTGATCAGCAGCGACTTGGCCATGTCCGCGGCGATCTTGCCGGCGTCGTACGACGGGCGCAGCCCGCCCTTGCCGTCGGCGACGAACCGGAGACCGGCGGCCAGCTGCTCCCGCGACACGGTGGCCTGCTTGCCGCCGCTGGCCAGCGTGAGCGGGGAGGCGACCGCGGTGCGCGCGGTGCCGGCGGCGACCTCCTTGACCTGGGCGGCGGTGAGCGCGGGAGGCGCCACCCGGAGCTTCAGCTCGACGGAATCGCGCCCGGCCGCGAAGGCCGCCCGCACCGCCTGGGCCGCTCCGTCGCGATCCAGCGCGCGTCCGGGCTTGGGCAGGATCGTGCGCGGCTCCAGCCCCTGGTAGCGGACGCCGCCCTGCACCGGCTTGGTGTCCACGCTCTTGGCCAGGTCGGCGAGCCCGGCGGCCAGGCGCTGCTCGTCCACGAGGACCCGCGCCGGGAGCTGCCGGCTGCCGAAGAGGGAGCGGGCGATGCCGGCCGGGGTGGCGGCCCCGTCCATCGCGGCCTCGACGGTGGACCGGGCGTCGAAGTCCAGCCCCAGCTCGGCGGGCGTGAGCTGGACCCGCTTGCCGCCCGCGACCAGCGTCATCGGCTGCCGTACGCGCTGGGCCAGCTGCCGGTCGAGGTGGGAGCGGGCGGCCTCGGGCGCCAGCCCGCCGATGTCCACCCCGTCCACGCGCGTGCCCGGGGGGACCTTGCCGGCGAGCGAGATGGCGGGCACGGCGTAGCCGAGCACCGCGACCAGGACGACGGCGGCGGTGATGATGAGCACGCGCCGCGAGCGGAGGGCGCTCACGACGGCACCAAGGTGTGCATGAGGCCCGGATGCGGGCCGCCGGCCGGGGAGGTCCCGGATCCGGTAACTGTGATGTCCATTTGGTCTTGGATACGGCTGGCGACCCGTTCAGAGTTCTCCGCCGACCTGACCTGCAGTGATGCCCGGGGGTCGCGCATAGTGACGGAGTGTACTAGCAGATGTAGTAGGGACGTCACCGCCGGACGACGGGGACCGGCTGGTCCCGGCGGGCGGCCTCCGCCCTGACCCGCTTGCGCAGCTCCTTGGCGTGCCGGAGGAACGACCACGTGCGGCCCACCGTACCGCCCGACAGGCTCCAGTCGTTCAGCGCCCGCTCCACCTCGACCTCCAGCAGGTCGCCCGAGCCCGTCGTCGATCCCAGCAGCACGACGTGCTCCTGCCCACCGGTCCCCGAGGACCGGTGGAACGTCAGGCACACCGGCCCCGGCGCGCCCGTCACCCCGGCGGGCAGCAGCACCTCGAACCCGCGCCGGGTACGGACGACCGAGCGGGCACGCACCGTCACCGGCAGGCCGTCGGCCACCATCGACACGACGGGGGCGCCGAGCCCCATCGCCCGCGCGGCGTAGGGCCGCCAGTCCACCGGCGCGGCCGACCGGCTCGGCAGCCGGGGCCCCGACGGCGCCGGGTCGGAGCGGGCGAAGCTCGTCCCGCTCGGGCAGGCCCAGGTGCGGGGCGCGGCGGACAGGTCGCCCCCCGGCCACCAGGTGACGCGTTCGGGGGTCACCTCCACGTAGACGCGGGCGAAATACCAGGTCAGCCCCCTGAGCAGGAACAGCGGCGCGCCGGCGAGCCCGCTCCCGGCCTTGGCCAGCGCCTCGCGGACGTACCGGTCGGTGTTGGCCTGCAGGTCGGCGTCGCGTACGGCGGCCCGCCCCTGGACGAGCACCACGGGCGGCCGGTCGAGGCCGCTGCCCGCCGGGTCGGAGTACAGCAGCGCCACCCGCGGGTCACGGCGGGCGCGTTCGGCCTTGTCGGGGTAGGACAGGCCGGTCGTGACGTCGAGCGTCCCGTCCCTGCCGACGTACGGCGTGACCGGCCAGGTCACCGGCCGGCCGGCCCGGGTCAGCGAGGTGTACTCGCACACGAACGAGCGCTCGAACACCTGCCGCACCTCCGCGGGCAGGACGCCGCCCTCGGGGGCCGCGGTCGTGAAGCCGGTCTGACGTCCTTGTGTGATCATCGCCTGTCTCCCTTCCGTCCTTCGGAGACAGTGTGCGCAGGGCCCCTCCTGAACGTCTTGGCGCGCGCTTGCAGCCGTCTTGGCCGCCGCCGGGCCGGGTCACGGGGTCCATCTGAGGTTGGGGTTGACCCCGCCGGTCCAGTTGAAGGTGGCCATGTTGTCCCACTGGTCGCCGGTGCCGTTGATGTTGGCCGGGTCCCAGCCGTTGCCCTGGATGGCGTACCAGGTCGGCTCCCAGTAGAAGACGCCGATCGCCCCCGCGCCGCGGGCGGTGTTCTGGACGGCGGTGAAGTTGCTCGCCTGGCCCGCCCAGGTGGCCGGGTAGCCGGAGCACGGCGCCGAGCCGTTGATCGCGTTCGGCTCGCTGTCGGCGTTGTTCGCGGTGAACGGGTAGGCGGTCTCCGCCACGATGACGGGCTTGCCGTAGCGGGTGCGCGCGTCGGTGATCACGCTGGACAGGGTGGACAGCGAGCCGTGCCACATGCAGTAGTACGACAGGGCGGTGATGTCCCACGGCACGCCCTTGGCGCGGATCCCGTCGTAGAACCAGCGGGCGTTGGCGAGGCTGTCGGCGTCCGCGGTGTGGATGATCACCTGGGTGCCGCTGTTGCAGGCCTTGGTCGCGTTGTAACCGGCTTTCAGCAGCAGGCTGAGGTTGGTGAAGTCGTTGTTGATGACCTTGCCGTCGTTCCAGAGCATGCCGACGTTGATCTCGTTGCCGATCTGCACGCTGTCCGGGGTGGTGCCCTGCGCTTTGAGGCTGGTGCAGATGTCGTACGTGTAGTTGTAGACGTCCGTCTGGAGCTGGGCGATGCCGTGGCTGGCCCACGCCGCCGGCTTGAACTGCTTGCCCGGGTCGGCCCAGGTGTCCGAGTAGTGGAAGTCGATCATCAGGCCGAGGCCCTTGGCCTTGACCGTCCTGGCGTAGGCCAGCACCTTCGCCTTGTTGTTGTAGCCGCTCGCCGGGTTGTTCCAGATGCGCAGCCGGGTGTAGTTGACTCCGGCGCCGGTGAGGATGTCCAGCGGGTCGGCGGCCGTACCGGAAGCGTTGTAGTACTTGGCCCCCAGGTCCAGGCTCCGCTGGAGCGAGGAGACGTCGGCGCCGCGCATGCTCAGCGTGGCGGCCCGGGCGGGCGTCGCCGGCGCGAGCGCGATCAGCGCCGCGAGTGTCAGCAGGAGGGTGACCCGGATCCTTCGTAAGTGGTACGTGGTCATGATCGGTCCCGTTGATAGAGCCGAAATCAGCATGAGGATAAAGAAGAATCCGGCACTCGGGAAGAGCGAGTTTTCCGGCATCCGGGAATCGTTGTTCCGCGGTCCGGGCGGCCGAGCCACCATCGTTCCACCGGCCGCCGCGCCACGAAGGAGTCGCCGTGTCGAGCATCCCCCGCGATCAGTGGTACGTCGCCGCGTACGGGCGAGACATCGGCCAGGAGCTGTTCACCCGCACCATATGCGGCGAGTCCATCCTGTTCTGGCGCACCCGCGCCGGGACCGTCACCGCCGTGTCCGACCGCTGCGTGCACCGCCGGTTCCCGCTGTCGCAGCCGCCCAGCCGGCTCGTCGACGACCAGGTGGTCTGCGGCTACCACGGCTTCACCTACGGCGCCGACGGCGGCTGCGTCGCCGTCCCCGGCCAGAGCAGGGTGCCGCGTACCGCCCGGCTGAAGAGCTACCCGGTCGTCGAGCTGGACTCCTTCGTCTGGGTCTGGATCGGCGACCCCGCCCGGGCCGACGCGGCCCGCATCCCGCGCGCGCCCTGGCTGGACTCGCCCGGGTACACGACGGTGTCGGGGATGGAGCCGCTCCAGGCGCGGTTCGGGCTGCTGGTGGACAACCTCATGGACCTGTCGCACGAGACGTACCTGCACGGCGGGTACATCGGCACCCCCGAGGTGGCCGCCACCCCGATCACCACCACGGTGGACGAGGAGGCCGGGATCGTCCACGTCAGCCGCCACATGGACGACGCCGAATGCCCGCCGTTCTACGCCAAGTCCACCGGGCTGACCGGCCGCATCATGCGCTGGCAGGACATCGAGTACACCCCGCCGTGCCTGTACAAGCTGCACTCGCGCATCGCCCCGCCCGGCGTGCTGCCCGGCGCCGACGGCGGCGACCCGGACGCCTTCCACGTCGAGGTCGTGTACGCGATCACGCCCGAGACCGAGCACTCCACGCACGACTTCTGGGCGGTGGCCCGCGACTTCGCCCTCGACGACCAGGGCGTGTCCGACTTCCTGGCCGAGCAGAACCGCACCGTGGTGCTGCAGGACGTGGCCGCGCTCGACGTGCTGGAACGGGTGATCGCGACCGAACCGGCGGGCTACCAGGAGCTGTCGATCAACATCGACACGGGCGGGCTGGCGGCCCGGCGCATGCTGGCCGCACTGGCGGGGCAGGGCGCCCCGGCCCGGCAGGCGTGACGGGCATGGAGCCCGGACGGATGCCCGCCCGGCGTGGGCTGCTCCGCGTGGTGTGGCTGCCGGGGAGCGACCTGCTCCAGGGCACGTGCCACTGCGGCGCCGTACACGTCGCCGAAGGACCCGTCGAGGTCTGGGAATGGCTCCTCGGCCACCCGACCGGCCACCACACCCCCACCGACCCGACGCCCAACGACACCCGCACCGACCCGACGACCCCTGACGCCCCCACCGGGAGGGCGCGCGCTGAGGCTCCCGCCGGGAAGGTGCGCGCTGACGTCCTGCCGGGGACGGGGGCCGCCCGATGAGCGCGGAACGCAAGCTGGTCGTGCATGCGCGCGAGCCCGTCGCCCACGGGGTCGTCGCCCTCGACCTGCGCGATCCGGCAGGCGCCGACCTGCCCGCGTGGGAGCCCGGCGCGCACATCGACCTGGTGCTCGGCGGCGACCGCGTCCGCCAGTACTCGCTGTGCGGCGACCCGGCCGACCGCACGACCTGGCGCGTCGCGGTGCTGCGCGAGCCGGACGGCCGGGGCGGCTCGGCGTACGTGCACGAGGACCTCCACCCGGGCACGGCGGTCCTCGCCCGCGGCCCGCGCAACCACTTCCCGCTCCACCCGGCGCCGCGCTACCTGTTCGTCGCCGGAGGCATCGGCATCACGCCCATCCTGCCGATGGTGCGGGCCGCCGACGCCGCCGGCGCCGAGTGGCACCTGGCTTACGGCGGCCGTACGGCGGGCTCGATGGCGTTCGCCCGCGACCTCGAAGCCGCGCACGGCGACCGGGTGGAGCTGCGCCCGCAGGACGAGCACGGCCTGCTCGACCTGGACGCCCTGCTGGCGCGGGCCACGCCGGACACCCTCGTGTACTGCTGCGGCCCCGCGCCGCTGCTGGAGGCCGTCGAGCGCCGTTGCGCGGACCGTCCGCCCGGCACGCTGCACGTGGAGCGCTTCGAGCCCAAGGAGGCGGCCGGCCCCGTACGGACGGAGTCGTTCGAGGTCGAACTGGCCGTCACGGGCGTCACCCTCACCGTGCCCCCGGACCGCTCGATCCTCGACGTCGTGCTGGAGGCCGGCGTGCAGGTCCTATCCTCGTGCCATGAGGGGACCTGCGGCACCTGCGAGACCGCGGTGCTGGCCGGCGCGGTCGACCACCGCGACTCCCTCCTCACCTCCGAGGAGCGGGCGGTGAACGACACGATGTTCGTCTGCGTCTCCCGCGCCGCCTGCCCCAAGCTGGTCCTCGAACTCTGACCAGGGAGCCGCCGATGCAGATCCCAGCCCCCCGGCAGACGGCCGAGCGCACCGGCCCGGTCGTGGCCCGCGCGCTGCAGATCCTCGGCGCGTTCACGCCCGACCGGCGCTCGCTCACCCTCAGCGAGCTGTCCCGGCACGCGCGCCTGCCGGTCTCCACCGTGCACCGGCTGGCCGCGGAGCTGCTGGCCTGGGGCGCGCTCGAACGGGATCCGGCCGGGTGCTACCACATCGGCCTGCGCCTGTGGGAGATCGGCTCGCTCGCCCCTCGCGGGCTGGGCCTGCGCGAGGCCGCCCTGCCGTACCTGGAGGACCTGTCCCAGGTCACCCGCGAGAACGTGCAGCTGGCCGTCCGGGAGGGCACCGAGGTGGTGTTCGTCGAACGGATCGCCGGGAGCAGGGCCGTCCCCGTGCTGACCCGGGTCGGCGGCCGCTTCGCGCTCACGGCCACGGGCGTCGGGCTCGTGCTGCTCGCGTACGCGCCCGCCGAGGTGCAGGAGCAGGTCGTGGCCGGCCCCATGACGCGCTACACCGAACGGACCATGACCACCGCGCGGCAGATCCGCGCCGCGCTCGCCGACACCCGCGCCCGCGGGTACGCCGTCAGCGACCGGCAGGTCACGATGGACGCCCTGTCGGTCGCGGCGCCGATCCACGACGCCCGGGGCGACGTCGTGGCCGCGGTGTCGCTCGTGGTCCACCATGGCAGCACGTCGCCCCACGCGCTCGCCCCGCTCCTGCGCACCAGCGCCCGCGCCATCTCCCGCGCGCTGCCGCCGTCCACCCTCGGACCGTGACGGGCCCGGTCACTCTCGGACCGTGACGGGCCCGGTCACTCTCGGACCGTGACGGGCCCGGTCACCTTCAGATCGCAAGAGCTCCGGTCAGCCGAGGCGGGCCAGCTCCTCCTCGCTGAGCTCCAGGTCCGCGGCGCCGACGGAGTCGACGATCGTCTCCGGCCGGCTGGCGCCGGGGATGGGGATGACGACCGGGCTGCGGGCCAGCTCCCAGGCGAGGCAGACCCGCTGGGGGGACACCCCGCGCGCCTCGGCGATCTCCGTGAAGGCGTCCCGCCGGCTCAGCTCCCCGGTACGGCCGATGCCGCCCAGCGGCGACCAGGGCAGGAACGCCAGCCCGAGCTCGGCGCAGACGTCGATCTCGGGCTCGCTGGAGCGGAAGCGCGGAGAATACTCGTTCTGCACGCTCACCAGCCGCTCACCCAGGATGTCGTGGGCGAGCCTGATCTGCTCGGGGTCGGCGTTCGAGATGCCGGCCATCTGGATCTTGCCGGCGTCGTGCAGGTCCTTCAGCGCGCCCATGGTCTCCGCGTACGGCACCTTCGGGTCGGGCCGGTGGTGCTGGTAGAGACCGATGCTCTCCACGCCGAGGGCCTTGAGCGAGCGTTCACAGGCCTCCTTGAGGTACGACGGGTCGCCGTTCACGGACCAGCCGCCGCCGGGCGTGCGGGTGTGGCCGCCCTTGGTCGCGACCAGCACCGTGTCGGCGTCGCCGCCCCAGCGGGCCAGGGCGCGGGCGACCAGACGCTCGTTGTGGCCGACGTCGTCGTGCGAAGGCGTGTAGGCGTCTGCCGTGTCGATCAGGGTGACCCCGGCCTCCAGGGCGGCGAGAAGGGTGCGGATCGACTGGTCCTCGTCGGGCATGTGCCCGGCCACCGACATGGGCATGGCGCCGAGCCCGACGGCCCCGACCTGGCGGTTTCCGATGGTGCGCGTTCGCATGGCGTTGTGCATGGATCCACCCTGCCCCCTGGAGCGCACTCCAGGTCAACCTTCCCGCGTCGGCGTCCAGCGCATGGCCAGGAGCAGGGTGTCGTCGCTGTGCAGCACCTCGCGGCGCATCATCCGTACGAGGGTGTCGGTCAGCTCGTCCACCGGCAGATCGCGGTGCCGGCCCGCCAGCTCGGCCAGCTCGTCCAGCCCCGCGTTGAGATCGCGCCGGGCCTCCACCAGCCCGTCGGTGTAGAACAGCACCAGCGTGCCGGGCCCCAGCCACCGCTCGGCCACGTGGTCGCTGCCCGGATCCGGGTAGCCGAGGCCGCGCCCCCACGCCTCCAGGTACGTCGCCGGCTCGCCGGGCGCCACGATCAGCGGCGGCGGATGGCCGCCGGTCGCCACCCGGAGCACGCCGGTACGGGGGTCGAAGCGGGCCACCAGCACGGTGCCGGCCAGGTCGGGATAGACCGGCTGCAGGATGGCCGCGGCGCGCTCCACGACGTTCTCCAGCGGCAGCCCGGCCAGGGAGAGCACGCGGACGGCGTGGATGATGTTGAGCGCGGCCCGGGTGCTGGCCACGCCGTGGCCGGCCGCGTCCACCACGACGACGTGCAGCTCGCCGCCCGGCATGATCACCACGTCGTAGAGGTCGCCGCCGGTCGGCGCGTCGTCCTCGGAGGAGGAGTAGTAGACCGCGAGCCGCGCCTGCTCCACGTGCGGGATCGGCGGGCGCAGGGCGTCCTCCAGCTCGCGGAAGATCGCCCGGTGGGCCCGCCTGAGCCGTACGTCGCGCTCCTCCAGCTCCGCGACCAGGGCCAGCACGTCCTGGC
Organism: Nonomuraea jabiensis; assembly: GCF_014204795.1. Lineage (GTDB taxonomy): Bacteria > Actinomycetota > Actinomycetes > Streptosporangiales > Streptosporangiaceae > Nonomuraea > Nonomuraea jabiensis. The sequence continues at coordinate 7,791,384 of NZ_JACHMB010000001.1, forward strand.
GGGCGTCGGCCAGCTCGCCCTCCAGCATGCGGATCCGCCGCAGCGGCTCATCGGGGACGGACATCACACCGCCCCCCGACCATGCCGAGGCCGCGGTACGCGCTGCTCGACCACCAGCCCCCCTGTCGCCTCCGTGTCCGTAGCAGTCGCGGGCCAGCTCGCTCACCGCCGCAATCAGCTTAAACCGGAAGGCGGGGCCGAAGCCGCCTTCCAGGGCCGCGGCGCGTACGGCGTGCCGCGCGGCGAAGCAGACGGCTGGCGACATTACGGCGATAAGCGCATTTGTCGGGCCGGATCCGCCTATGATCCTGAAGATCGACTCCGTGAGGAAGGGCACCTGTGGGCGAGAAGTCGGATGAGTGGAAGAGCGCGATCGACACGACCAGGCCCAGCATCGCCAGGGCCTATGACGTCGTCCTGCACGGCAAGGACAACTTCGAGGTCGATCGCGCGTTCGTCGCGGAGATCGTCAAGGTCATCCCGGAGATCTACGACGTGGCGGCCTACAACCGCCAGATCCTGGACCGCGGCGTCCGGTTCATGATCGAGCAGGGCATCACGCAGTTCCTCGACCTCGGCTCGGGGCTGCCGACCGTGGAGAACACCCACCAGGTCGCGCAGCGCGCGAACCCGGAGGCCCGCGTGGTCTACGTCGACAACGACCCGATGGTGCTGGCCCACGGCAGGGCGCTCCTGGCCGAGAACGAGCGCACCGCGGTGGTCACCTCGGACCTGCGCGACCCGGCGGTGATCCTCGGTGACGAGGCCGTCCAGAGGCTCATCGACTTCGACCGCCCGGTCGGCGTGATGCTCGTCGGCATCCTGCACCACCTGCACGACGACGAGGACCCGCAGGGGATCGTCGAGGCGTACATGGCCGCCGTCCCGTCGGGCAGCTACCTGTTCATCACCCACTTCTGCGACTCGAGCCAGGAGTCCCGCGAGGCGGAGAAGCAGTACCTCGCGCTCCTCGGCACCGGCAGGTTCCGCACCGTCGCGGAGATCACCGGCTTCTTCCAGGGGTTCGAGCTGGTGGAGCCGGGTGTCGTGCCGCTGCCGCTGTGGCGCCCGGAGGCGGCCGTCCCCGAGGAGCTGACCGTGGGCCAGCGCCTCATGTTCGGCGGCATCGCCCGCAAGCCCTGACCGTGCCGCCGCGCCGGGGCACCGAGCTGAGCCGGGCGGCCGTGGACCTGGCCCGGCGGCAGGGCGCGGCCCCCGAGCTGATGTACGTGGTGGACCTGCCCGGGTACGAGGTGGCCGAGCAGTCGGTCGGCGTGATCAACGACGACGGGTTCGGCGCGGTCTACGTCTCACCTGACGGCAAGCGGGTGGAGCTGCGGATCGACCGCGGGCCGTACGTACGCACCGGCACGTGCGAGCGCGACGGCGGCGGCTGGTACGCCGTGAACGGCGGCGACCAGGAGTACGCCGCCGTTCGCAAGGACCACCACATCCGGCTGATCTGCCCGGTCGGCCAGGTGGACCGGGCGGTGCTGAAGCGGGCCGCCCAGGGCGCCCGCCCGGTGACCGGCACGGGGCCGCCCGCCCCCTCGCCGCCGGCCCCGGTGGAGCGCGGCGACCTGCCCAGGAACGGGGACGCCGCCCCGGGCCGGCGGACCGGACCAGGCGGCTGAGAGCGGGGGCCAGGGTGTCCCGGCCCCCGCTCCCGCGCTCACTTCACGAGGTAGGCGTCGGAGAGGATTTGCTGGACGGAGTTGCCGTCCCTGTCCTGCGCCTCCACCTTGATCGAGATGCTGCCGGGGCCCTTGGGGTTGACCGCCAGCACCTTGCCGCCGGGCAGCACCGCGGCCCGGGTCCAGTGCGCGCCCTTGTCCCCGGAGATCCAGGCCGCCCGCAGCGACGGTGAGCGGCCGCCCTCGGTCCTGACGGTGAAGGTGAACGGCCGGCCGCCCTGGACCGTGTCGTTCTCCGGCAGCCCGAGCTCGTAGCGCAGCCGGATCATCGGAACCTGGGCGCAGGGCTGCTTGTCCTCCCACAGCACGGAGTCCAGGCAGGGGTAGGGGTTGCTGTCGCCCGTGGGGCGGGCGGAGCGGAACGTCCAGCTGGTCTCGACCCCGGTGCCGGCGTGCTTGCCGGGGAACGCGTCCTTCCACGAGCTCGTCAGCCGGTAGGTGCCGGACCCGGCGGGGACGCTGTAGAAGGGCACGCCCAGGTCGTCGTACTGCGGCTTGACCTCGGTGGCGCCGCTGAACAGCCGGATCTCCTCGGTCCCCGGCGCGCCCTGGTACATGTGGGTCGGGTCGGAGGCGTCGGAGTAGTAGCCGAAGCCGGCCGGACTGAGCGCGCGCAGCCGCAGCCGGTCGCCCTGGCGGCAGCCGTCGCAGTAGATGACGGGGCTGATCCAGTCCGGCAGGCCGGGGCCGGCCGCGAACTGCGAGGGCATGATGGCCTCGTTCCAGTCCTCCCGCTCCTTGGCGCCGCCGGTGAAGCCGCGGGCGGAGGAGGCGAAGCGGGCGGCGCCCGCGGGGGCGTCGATGAAGGTGTACTCGCGCTCCCACAGCACGTCCCGGCCGGGCGCGTTGTAGTACTCGGTCCTGGCCGTGGGCCCGGCGAAGGCGTGCGAGCCGCGGATGCTGAAGCGCTGCTCGGGGATGTAGGTGTGGTTGACCTCGGTGAAGTTCGTGTACGGGCCCCACGTGCCGGGCTCGGGGGCGAACTGGGCGTGGTAGGTGGTGTCGATCTCGGTGAGCTCGCGCGCCTTCGGGGCGAAGTTCAGGCGGCCCGCCGTGGTGCCCTTCAGGTAGTAGGCCAGCTTGTACTCGTACGGGGTGGTCGGCGTGACCCGCAGGGCGGCGCTCGGGTACGGCTTGCGGGCCAGGGCCTTGCCGAGCCGGTCCGCCTCGCCGCTGTCGATCCACAGCACCGGGATCTTGTTGTGGTCCGTGTAGTGCGAGTCGCTGAGCAGCCAGGCGAACCGGTCGCTGGTGACCACGCCGGCGGCCCCCGCCTTGATCGCCAGGTCCACGTCGGCCGTGAAGAGGTCGAGCGAGTCCCTGGCCGGGAGGTACACGAGCTTGCCGCGGGCGTCCGCGCCGCCGCGCACGTCGTCGCCCGTGGTCAGGCTCAGGCGCCGGTCGGCGGCGAACTTCGGCACCAGCGGGTCGTGCTCGCTGACGTAGTGCGGGTTGAGCCGGAGCCCCGGCACGGCCAGCTCGACCTCGGGCGCGCGGCGGACCTGGTCGAACAGCACCGTGGAGGTGCCCACCGTGGGCGCCTTGCGCACCGGCGCGACCCAGAATTTGCCCCGGTTGACCGGCTCGTAGCTGAGCAGCGACGCGCCCCCGTACATCTGGCCCGAGGCGGTCGTGCGGACGACCATCACGTTCATGAACACCGGCTCGGACGCGCGCGGCGTGCTCACCTGGATCGGCTCGACGTCGGTGGCGTCCAGGGTCAGCGTGGTGTCGCCGTCGAGCTTGATCTCGGGGGCGAGCAGCAGGGCGTTCTGGATCTGCCGGTCCGGCCTGGTGTACCACCAGGGCATGTCGCCGATGGAGTAGACGCCGCCGTGCGCGAGCTTGAGCTCGGTCTCCAGCGTGCCGGGCGTGTCGGTGGTCCGCCAGTTCTCGGTGGCCGTGGTCATCGGCTCGCCCTGGAGGAGCGGGTCGGTGTCGCTGACCCGGAGGGCGGACAGGATCCCCGGGTTGAGCGTCCATTCCGGCTTTCCGACCAGCCTGACGCGCAGGGTGTCCAGCTTGGCGCCCTTGTGGAGGGCGATCGGCGCGGTCAGCCGGGTCGTGCCCGCGGTGGCCGTCAGGCGGCCCTCGTACCAGCCGGGGTCGCCGAGCGTGGGCTCGACGGTGAGGTCCGCGCTCGCGGACCCGCCCGCGGGGACGGTCAGCGACGACGGGGTGAGCGTGGCCATCCCGGCGGGCGGCTGGGCGTCACCGCGCTTGAGCGTCATCGACAGGGCCAGCGTGACGGGGTCCTTGCCGGTGTTGCGGAAGGTCACCTTCCTGCTCAGCGTCTGGCCGGTGTACGGGTCGGTGAACCCCGCGTGGACCGTCGCCAGGTCGTCGAAGACCTGCTGGGTGACGGCCTGCCCGATGTCCAGCCGCCCCGAGCCCTGGTCGTAGACCGTGGCGTCGATCGGCTTGGCGGTGCCCGTCAGCGCGGTCTTGAGCTGCTCGGGCGTCCAGTCGGGGTGCTGGGCGGCGAGGATCGCGGCGGAGGCGGCCACGTGCGGGGCGGCCATCGAGGTGCCGGACGCCGCGGTGTAGTTGTCGTCGATCGGGCCGCCGCCCGGGACGCTGCTGCCCTCGCCCAGCGAGGTGCCCGCCGCGCGCGCGGCGATGATGTTCACGCCGGGGGCGGTGATCTCCGGCTTGATCGCGAAGTCCTCGCTCAGGCGCGGGCCGCGGCTGGAGAACGAAGCGATCTTGTCGGCCGAGTCCACGGCGCCGACGGTGAGCGCCGAGGTCGCGGCGCCGGGGGAGGCGATGGTGTACCGGCCGGGGCCCGCGTTGCCGGCCGCGACCACGAACAGCGTGCCGTACTCGGCGGTCAGCTCGTTGGCCGCCTGGCTCAGCGGGTCGGTGCCGTCGGTCGGGCTCTGGCTGCCCAGGCTCATGTTGACCACCCGGACGTGCTCGGTGGCCGCCTGCCACTGCATCGCCGCGATGATCTCGGAGTTGTTGCCGCTGCCCGTGTCGTCCAGGGCCTTGGCGATGGTCAGCCTGGCGCCGGGGGCGACGCCCTTGTACTTGCCGCCGGAGGCGGCGCCGCTGCCCGCGATGATGGACGCCACGTGGGTGCCGTGACCGACCCGGTCGGTGACCTCGTCGGGGTTGCCGCCGCCCGGCTTGCCGGCCGGGACGAAGTTGCGGGACGAGACGATCCTGCCCTGCAGGTCAGGGTGCGCCAGGTCGATGCCGCTGTCGATGACGCCGACCTTGGCGCCCGTGCCGTCGTAGCCGGCCGCCCAGGCCGCGGGGGCGCCGATCTGCGGGTTGCTGACGTCGTCGAGCGCCTTGACCTTGCCGTCGAGCCACACCTTGCGCAGGCCGCTCGTCAGGGCTCTGGCGTCGTTCTGGCCCCCTCCCAGGGACTGCCAGAACGCGGCGGCCTGCTTCTTGTCCACCTTGATCGCGGCGCCGTCGATGCTCTCCAGCACCATCGGCTCGGTGCCGCCCTTCAGCGACCTGGCCTTGCCCGCCAGGTCGGCGGCCCTGGTCTGCGGCTGGTATTGCACGATGAGCGGCAGCTGCGTGGTCCTGGCGTCGGCGTAGCCGTTGGCCGCCAGGTAGTCGACGTTGAACAGCTCCTTGTCCACCAGGCCCCTGCTGACGTAAGGGGCGGCGTCAGCGGGGATCACGTAGTAGCCGTGGTCGTCCTGCTGGGCCTGGTACGTCCGCGCCTGCTCGCCCTCGACGGGCTCCAGCGTGGCCGAGGCGCGGCCCGCGGCGTCCTTGGAGTAGGTGACGGTGTCCCCGGTGATCAGCGTGATCCTGACCGGCGGCAGGCCGGTCACCGGCGCGTTCGCCCTCGTGGCCGCCCCGGTCGTGGCGGTCGTGACGGTCGTGACGGTCGCCGCGGTGGCCGGCTCCGGGGCCGCGGCGAGCGGCACCGCGAGTAAGGACGCGAATAAGGCCACGAGTCCGCGGCGCCGGGGGGTGGACAGCATACGCACACCTTTCTCCAGACCTGGGAAACGCCGGAGATCGTTTCCTCGCTGACCTAATCTGGGAATCAGTCAGGGCACAAGTCCGCCGAACGGGCCAAAACCCGCCAGGTGGCGGTAACCCGCCATCCCGCGGGCGGAGAAAGGGCGTCGCCGATGCTCGGAGCGATCGGCCTGTCACCGGCCGAGAGCCGCCTCTACGCGACGCTCGTCGAGAACCCGCGATCCTCCGCCGCCGAGCTCGCCACGCACTGCGGCGTCTCGACGCCCCTGGCGGCCCGGACGCTGGCGGCCTTCGCGCGGCGCGGCCTGGCCAGCAGGTTGCCGGGCCGCCGCGCCCGTTACGTCGCCGTCGCCCCCGACATCGCCTTCAGGCCGCTGCTCACCCGCCAGGAGGAGGAGCTCCACCAGGTGCGCACGGCCATCCACGAGCTCACCACGTCGTTCCACCTGGCCTCCCGCTACGCGGCGCACCCGGCCGAGCAGGTCGAGGTCGTCACGGGGACCGACAACATCATCAGCAGGGCGTACGCGCTCCAGGACAGCGCGCAGAGCATGTTCCGCAACATCGACAAGCCCCCGTACGTCATGCGCGGCCACGCCGACAACGTCGAGCGCGAGCGGCGCATGCTCAGGTCGGGCATCGACTACCGCAGCGTGTACGACCTGGAGTCGCTGGCGCTGCCCGGCAAGCTGCGGCTCGTCCAGGACTCCGTGGCCCACGGCGAGAAGGCCCGCGTGGTGGCCGGGGCGGCGGCCAAGATGTGGATCGCCGACGACGCGCTCGCGCTGATCCCCATCCGCAACGGGGCGTACGCCATCGACGCGGCGTTCATCCTGCACCGGTCCGCCCTGCTCGACGCGCTGATCGCGCTGTTCGAGCTCGAGTGGCGGCGGGGGTTCCCGCTGCGCGGGGCGCCCCGGCCCGCCGCCGGCCCCGGCGAGCCCGACGAGCTGACCCGGGATCTGCTCGCGCTGCTCGCGGGCGGCCTGACGGACGAGGCCATCGCGCGGTCGCTGGGGCTCGGGCTGCGCACGGTTCAGCGCCGCATCCACGCCGTCATGCAGGAGCTGAACGCCATCACCCGCTTCCAGGCGGGGCTGGCAGCCCGGGAGCGCGGCTGGATCTAGCCCCGGTCATCACGCGTCCGGCCGGGTCAGGGTGAAGACCGACGCTCGCGACCGCGGGTAGAAGTCCGGCGGCAGCGGGCCCGCCTCCCGCCACCCGAGCCTGCGGTAGAGGCCGGCGGCGGGTGCGCCGGGGTCGGTGATGAGCCAGGCGGAGGACCGGCCGGCGGTCATCCGGTCGAGCAGGCGCGCGCCGATCCCCTGGCCCTGGTGGCCGGGGTGGACGAAGAGCTCGACGACCTCGAAGGCGCCACGGGTCAGCGCGGTCGCGGCGGGCAGGCCGAACGCCGTGACGAGGGCGTCGTAGACGCGGTTGCCGCTCAGCTCGTCCGGGGTCGGCCAGCCGTAGCAGACGCCGGTGAGCCGACCGGCGCCGTCGCTCGTGGTCAGCGCGCTGAAACCCGGTTTGGCGGCGCCCGCGGCGAGCTTGGCGGGGTAGCGTCCGAGCTGCTCGGGGGTCTCCGACCACGGCGGAGCGGCGTAGCAGCGCTCGTAGAGGTCGATGATCTGGGCGGATATCGCGGTGATGCCAGGTCCGTCGTGATGCATGCACGCAGCCTAATTGCGAAAAGTTTGCAAGAGCAATATACCCGCATTATCTTACCGAGCCGCGCACACGTCCTGGTACGGCACGTCCTGGAGGTAGCGGTCCCATTCGGCGGGCGTGAGCGTGCGGCCCGCCCGCGCGCACACCTTCCCGATCACCAGCGCGTCCCCGACGGGCACCTCGCGCACGGCCCCGGCCGTCAGGCCGTCCTGCATGCCGACGTACAGGACGCTCCCGTCGGGGCCGAAGGCCATGGACGAGGGGGCGAACTCCCCGACCCGGTACGAGCTGCCCAGCCGGCGCCTGGACCGGACGTCCCAGAGCTCCAGCACGCCCTCGTCGGTGGACGTGGCGAGGGTCCTGCCGTCCGGCGAGAAGACCATGACGGAGCTGGCGCCGGCGGCGCGGGGCAGGACGGGACGCAGCGGCGTCGGGCCCTTGACGTCCCACAGCCCGATCCGGTGGGTGGCGGACTCCTGTACGGCCAGGAGCCCGTCACGGCTGACGGCCAGCGCGCCGGCATCGCCGAGCCCGGAGCCGGCGGCCTTGCCGGTCATCACGTCGACCAGCCGGCCGTCGGCCGAGACGAACACCTGCCGCCCCGGAAGGAAGGGGCCGACGTTCAGCCGGGTCTGGTACGCGGCCACCACGCGGCCGTCGGCGGCGTCCAGCACCGCCATGCTCATCAACGGGCTCTGGCCCAGCAGGAGGGTGATGGCGATCCTGCGCCCGTCGGGGGTGAAGTCGACGTACGCCGGCTGGTAGTCGCCTTCCCCCACCCGCTTGGACCAGAGTTTCCGCCTGCTCGCCAGGTCCCACAGGGTGATCGTGCGGTCCATGCCGGCGACGGCCAGCCTGGTGCCGGCGTCGTCCATACCCAGGACGGATCCTTCCTCCCCGACACGCATGCGGCCCGCCTCCTTGCGCGTCCGCAGGTCGAACACGCTCAGCTCGGCGTCGTTCGCCCACGACACCGCCCAGTGGGCGTCAGGGCTGAGCCTCGGGGTGTCGGGCAGGGCGACGGACGGGGTGCGCGGCGTGAGGTCCACGCTGATGACGGTGTCGTCGACGAGGTAACGCAGCGTCCTGCCGTCGGGGTCGAAGCGGACGTCGCCGAACTCGCCCTCGGCGCGGTAGCGCAAGACGGTCCGCTGGTCGCTGATCCGCATGACCTCCAGGTCGCGGCCGTAGAAACCGGCGATGTAGCGCCCGTCGGCGCTGAAGCGCAGCCGCGCGGAGTCGTGGCAGATCCCGCAGTTCAGCGTCTCCTTCAGCGTGCGCTCCCGCCCCGTGACGGCGTCCACGAGGACGATGTCGCCCGCGACGTCGGCGCAGGCCAGGGTCTTGCCGTCCGCGCTGTAGGCCGCCAGCACGTGGTTCCTCACGCAGGCGGGGAAGGGGCGTTCGACGGTCCAGCCGGGCAGGGCGATCTGGTCGAACCGGTAACCGGGCAGCAGCAGGTGCTTTCCCGTCGGGTCCACGAGCGGCGCGGGGGTCTGCGCCATCGTCCGGTCCGCATAGACCATCCGGCCGAATCGCTTGCCCGTGGTCACGTCGATGAGGAAAGGGACGTCGTCGGCCATGGTGACCACGAGCGTCGTCTCGTGCTCGCCGAACACGACGCCGTAGCCGCCGTTCCCGGTCGCCTCGAGCGATCTCCGCACCAGCGTCCTGCCCGTCTTCAGGTCCCAGACGCCCAGCTCGTCGGAGGTGGTCTGGGCGAGCAGGCGCCCGCTGCGGCTGAGCGCCGGGCCCTGGATGATCGTCCCGCGCAGGGTCATGCCGGGCCAGCTCGCCGTCCGCCTGCCGGTGCGCACGTCGTAGACGTTGACGCCGCCCTCGCTGAAGCTGACCAGCGTGCGCCCGTCGCGGCTCAGCGTCCGCCGGCCCATGCCCTTGACCGGCGGGTCGCGGAAGGCCGCCGTCTCCTGCTGCTGGAGCGAGCCCATCAGACTGGAGCGGGCCTCCGGCTGCGGCGAGACCCGGTACGCGGCCACGCTGAGCAGCATCGCCAGGCTCGGGTCGGCGGTGCGCATGCGGTCGGCCTCGGCCGCCACCTGCTTGGCGGTCAGGATGTCGAGCCGCTCGACGGCCTGCCGGCGCTGCCACACGGCCAGCCCGCCCGCCACCAGCGCCACCGCCAGCAGCCCCGCCAGCGCCGTCGTGACCAGCGTCCTGCGCCGGGAGCGCCGCCTGGTCAGCTCGGTGCCCGCACGCAGGAAATCGCGCTCGAACGGGGTCAGCGTCAGATGCCTGCGGCCGGTCGCCGCCCAGCTCAGCGCCTGCTCCAGGCGGCTGCCCTGCAGCACGTCGCCGTCGCGCCGGCCGTGCTCCTCCCAGTGCCGCGCCGCCGCGTTGATCTGGTCCAGCATCTCCAGCCCGGCGCGCTCGGCCTCCATCCAGGTGCGCAGGCGCGGCCAGGCCCGCAGCAGGCCGGGACGCGCCAGCGCCACCGACCCGTCCCTGGTGGTGACCACGTACGAGAACGCCTCCAGGATCCGCTGGACGGCCGCCGCCTCGTGGTCCGGCCGGCCGCCGAACAGCTCCTCGTGGCCGGCCGTCCGCAGCGTCTCCTGGCCGTCGGCGTTCACTGCGACCAGCCGCAGGAACACCTCGGCCGCCAGGTCGCGCGCCTCCGGGCCGAGCGAGCCGTAGGCGTCCTCGGCGATCGCGCCCAGCGCGGGGTCGTCCCGGTCGGGCACCCGCATCCCCCCGGCGCGGCGGCTGCCGGCCGCCAGCAGCCCGCCCACGTCCGACCCGTCGCCGCTGACCAGCGCCAGCAGCAGGTCGCGGGCGGACGGCCGGGCCCGCGGATCCTTCTCCAGCGCGGCCTCGATCAGCGTGGCCAGCCCCGGGGGCAGCGCGCTCAGGTCGGGGTGGTGCGTCAGCACGCGGTGCATGACGCCACCCAGGTTCTCGCCGCCGAACGGGTCCTGCCCGGTGGCCGCGAACACCATGATCGCGCCCCACGCGAAGACGTCGGCCGGCATCCCCGCCCGCTGCCCGGTCAGCACCTCGGGCGCCATGTAACCGGGCGTGCCCGCCAGCTCGCCGGTCCTGGTCAGCGACATCTCCGCCGTCCTGGCGATGCCGAAGTCGATCACGCGCGGCCCGTCCGGGCCGAGCAGCACGTTGTCCGGCTTCAGGTCGCGGTGGACGACGCCCGCCTCGTGGATCGCGGTGAGCGCCGTGGCCACCGCCGTCGCCAGCCGGTGCAGGTCGTCGCCGGTGAAGCGCCGCCCCTCCCGTACGGCCTCGCGCAGGCTCGGGCCCGGCACGTACTCCGAGACCAGGTACGGTTTGCCGCCGTCGAGATCGGCCGCCAGCAGCCGGGCGGTGCAGAACGAGGCCACCCGCTCGGCGGCGGCCGCCTCCTTGGCGAAGCGCCCGCGGTCTCCCGCCGCGTGCAGCACCTTCACCGCCACCCGCCGGCCGTCGGGGTCGTAGGCGTCGTACACGACCCCCTGACCTCCCGCGCCGAGCCGCCCGGCCAGCCAGTAGTCCCCGATCCGCTGCGGGTCCCCCGCGATCAGCGCCTCCACGGCGGGTTAGATGCCCCCGGTCCCGCCAAAGTTGCGGCGGGCCCCCAGGGAGTCCGGCCGGGGTCCGGTCTGCGCGTATCGTCTGTCCGGTGAGCTGGATGTGGGTCGCCGACGCCGTACCGGCGCTGGCCGCGCTCTCGTTCGCGGTTTCATCGGTGGGGGCCGCGCCGTTTCAGCGGCGGCTCAGGGCACGCCTGCCCGCGCTGGCCCTCCTGGCCGCGGCCGTCTCCCTGGCCGTCACGCTCGCCCACGTCATGGGCGCGTTGGAGGCGGCGCCGGGCGCCGACCTGCTGGGGATGGCCGAGGGCCTGGCGCTCGCGGCGCTGGCCGGCCTGGTCGTCCGGTACGCGCCGCCCCGGCGGGCGGCCCCGGCCGCGTCGGCGGCGGGCCTGGCCGGGGCCGTCTGGCTGCTGCGGTTCTTCTTCCCGGTCTCGTTCCTGGAAGCGGTGGGCGCGTGCGCGTTCTGGGGCCTGGGCGCGCTCCTGGCCGCCGCCGTGGGCGGCTACCTGCGCTTCCTCGACGTACGGCAGGCGCGCGCGACGGCCGACGCCCGGACCGCGCTGCGGCTGCGGCTGGCCCGGGACCTGCACGACTTCGTCGCCCACGACCTCAGCGAGATGGTGGCGCACGCCCAGGCGGGCATGGTGGCGGGCGATCCGCTGCGCGCCCTCGAACGCGTCGAGGCGGCCGGCCAGCGCGCCCTGTCGATGCTGGACCGGACCCTGGACACGCTCCACCACGACCTGCCCCTCACCCCGGCGGGCGACCTCGACGGCATCCGCGCCGCCGCCGAGCGCTTCTCCGAGGCGGGGCCCGCCGAGGTCCGCCTGCGCATGGACGCGGTGCCGGCGGTGCCCGCGGACACCGGGGCCCTGGCCTACCGGATCGTGATCGAGGGGCTGACCAACGTGCGGCGGCACGCCCCGCGGGCGGCCCGGGTCGACCTCGCCGTGACCGCGGAGTCCGGCGCGCTCGAGATCACCATGACCAACGACGGCGTGGCGGGAACAAGGGGCGGCCGGCGAGGCGGGTCCGGTCTGCCCGCTCTGGCCGCGCTCGTCCGGGAACAGGGCGGTGACCTGGTGGCGCGGGCCGTACCGGACGGGTGGTCGCTGGCCGCCCGGCTGCCGCTGGCACAATCGCCGGGGTGGCCATCCGCATCCTCATCGCCGACGACCAGGAAGGCATCCGCGCCGCCTTCCGCCTGATCCTCGACGCCCAGCCCGACATGACCGTCGTGGCCGAGGCCGCCGACGGCCGGGCCGCGATCGAGACCGCCAGGGCGATCGGGCCCGACGTGGTGCTCGCCGACATCCGCATGCCCGGGGCCGACGGCATCGAGGTGGCCCGCGCCCTGGCCGGCTCCGGCATCCACGTCGTGATCGTCACCACGTTCGGGCTGGACGAGTACGTCGACGCGGCGCTGCGGCACGGCGCCTCCGGGTTCGTCCTCAAGCGCTCCGGCCCCGCGCTGCTGGTCGAGGCCGTCCGGGCCGCGATGAACGGCGACATGCTCATCAGCCCCCAGCTCACCGTCCGGCTGCTCCGCCAGCGCGGCCTGCCGGAGACACCTTCCGGGGCGCCGCACGTCGTCCTCACCCAGCGCGAGGACGAGATCGTGGCGATGGTGGCGCACGGCAGGACCAACGCCGAGATCGCCGCGGAGCTCTGCCTCGCGCCGGGCACGGTCAAGAACCACATCGCCGCGATCCAGCGCAAGATCGAGGCCAGGAACCGGGTCGCCATCGCCGCGTGGGCCTGGGCCACCGGCAGGGCCGAGCCGTGATCCCTCAGGGTGTGCCGAGGCCGTGCCACTGCCGTAACGCGTCGAGGTGCTCCGGCCTGCCGACGGCGGCGAGGTTGGAGCGGTAGAGTCCGATCGCGTGCGGGTCGTCGAGCTCCGCCCGCGTGCACGGCCGCAGGACGTTGTCCAGCTCGTCGATCACGAAGACCCAGGGGTAGCGGGCGAAGACGAGGTCGAGCAGCTCGCCCGCGGCGCAGCCGCAGTTCTCCTGGAGCTCGGGATGCACCTCGAACAGCAGCGCCGGCAGCGCGGCCAGGGTCTCGGCCGCGCCCCGCAGCACGAAGCCCTCGTAGCCCTCGACGTCGATCTTGATGAGGTCGGGCGGGCCGAGGCCGCCGCCGGCGAGGTAGGAGTCGATCGAGGTCATGGGTATGGTGAGGGCGCCCGCGGCGGTCCCGACGTTCGCCGCGGCGGCCGAGTGCTTGCCCGTCTGCTCGCCCGACAGGTGCACGGTGAGCCGGCCCGGCGCCGCCCCCACGGCCACGGGCTCGATGGTCACCCGGCCGGCGAGGTCGTTGCGCTCCACGTTGCGCCGCAGGTAGCCGAGGTTCTCCGGCACCGGCTCGAAGGCGATCAGGCGGCCGTCCGCGGGCAGGCGCGCCGCGCCGGTGCAGGTGTAGACGCCGATGTTCGCCCCCACGTCGAGGACGGAACGGCTGATCGAGGCCAGCCGCTCGAAGACGCCGACCTCGAACTCCTCGTAGTAGCCCGCCGAGACCGAGGGCATGATCGTGGCGTCCCACGCCGGGCCGGTCAGCACGACGCCCCGGTAACGGGCCTCGGCGTCGCCCTCGCCCGTGGTCACGCCCAGCCGGAACACCGTGTGGTAGAGCCGGTTGACCAGGGCGAAGCGCCGGATGCTGCGACCGCGTAAGAGCCTGCGGGCCAGCGGGCTCCGGTTCGCCGCCCTGGCCGCCCGCATCACCCGGATGGCGAGCCCCTGCCGTAGCCGCTTGATCAAGATGAACATGAAACACATCCTGCCGACAAATGTCAGGGGCGCGGGAGCAAGATCCGGTATTCGTCGGGCAGCCGGCCCGCCACGTCGGCGTACTCCTCACCGGCGATCGACTCGCGCAGCATGGCGAAGACCGCCCTGGCGTGCTCGCGGGCGCGCTCGGGGGAGACGCCCTCGCGCGTGGCGATCCGGCGGACGAACTCCTCCAGCGCGACCTCCCGGCCGGGCCCCGCGCCCACCCCGCGCTTCAGCGGCGCGTGCAGCTGGACGGGCAGCTGGCCGACCAGGTCCTCGACCTTGCCCGGGGCGATGCGCTCGGCGAGCGTCTCCAGCGCCGCCTCGGTGGCCCGGCGCGCGCCCGCGTAGTCGAGCCCGGCCCGTTCCGCGACCCCGGCCAGGAACTCCCTGGCCGGCACGATCTCGACGTACCCGCGCCCGGCCTCGGCGACCAGGGCCTCGAAGTCGTCCGGGAGGTCGGCCGCCATGTCGGCGAACTCCTCGGGACTCACCGCCTGCCCCATCGCCCAGAACACCGCGCGGGCGTGCCGCCCGGCCGTCTCGGCGTCGACCCCGGCGCGCTCGGCCACCCGCCGCAAGAACTCCTCGACGCCGAAGGTCTCGGGGTCCCGCTCGGTGTAGAGCCAGGGCATCGCCTCCGGGGGCAGCTCCCTGAGCAGGTCGCGGCTCTCGTCCTTCGAGAGCCGCTCGGAGAGCGTACGGAGCGTGGCCTGCACGGCGCGTTCGGCGGCCTGGGGCCCCGCCCCGGTCTGCTGCTCCACGATCTTGAGCAACTGGTCGTAGTACATCCCCGCTCCCCGCGCCGAGCCTGTCGAGTTCCGCCTGCTCAGCTACCCCGGAAAAGGGGAGCGTCACCCCTCGGGCGGCCCCGTCAGACGGTGCCGCCGCGCAGCAGCTCCTTGGAATCGTGTTCCACGAGCACCGGGATGAAATCGCGCACCGGGCTGGTGGCGAATCGGTCATAGGCCGTCCGCACTGCCGCCTCGACCTGCTCGGCCGAGCGCGTGCCGGTGAATCTGGCGACCAGCCTGGTCACCACGTCCTGGATCGCCTCGCGTTCGAGGCGCTCGTCGTACGCCATGACCTTGTCATAGCACGTTCCAAAGCCCGCCCCATAGAGCACTTTTTCGGTATAAATCAGTCACCATGGGCGGGCGGCCCATGCCCGATATCAAGCGACCTCCGGCACGGCGTGCGCCTTGATCGCCACGCTGGTCAGCGCCAGCAGCAGATCAAGGTCCGGCTCGGCCTCGACCCTCAGGGTCACCCACGCGTGGTCGGCGCCCACCTGGACCTGAACGCAGTCGCGCAGGTACGGCTCCAGCCGCTCGATCGCGGGCTCCGTCAGGCACAGGCTCACCTCGTCCGCGCCGGTCAGGCGCAGGATCTCGGTGCCGCGGACGGTGAAGGCCATGCCACGCCTGGTGTCGCTCAGCTCCAGGGCCGGCCAGGACAACAGCTGGGCCACCGCTCGGGCCACGTACGGCCCCCGGCGCCCGGTCGATCGCCGCCTGGCGGAAATGACTGTCACGTTTCCATGCTGATGCACCGCACCACGGACCCGCCATCGTCCGTTCTTCAACTGTTATCCGCGTCGTGAGAATTTCGATCCCATGGTCGCCCGCCAGGGCGACGGACGGGACCGGTTATTCATCCGGCGTTCATCATGCGGACTGCGGGCGGCGCGGCGGCCGTCTCCGTGGCATCGTTGGGTCGGCTGGTGTACAAGCGTCCAGACGCTAGAGGAGATGTCCCGTGTCCTCACCCGTTCCCCCTCCGATTCCTCGTCGTTCCTTCCTCGGCCGCGCCGCCGCGGGGAGTCTCGGCATCGCGTTAGCCGGCAGCATCGAGACCATCGCGGGCCCGGCCGCGTTCGCCGCCACCCGGCCCCCGCTCGGCTACGGCCCGCTGGTCCCCGACCCGGCCGGCATCCTCGCCCTGCCCGCCGGGTTCTCGTACCGCATCGTCGCGGAGGCGGGGGTGACGCTGCTGGAGAGCGGCGAGCCGACCCCGAGCGACGCCGACGGCACGGCGGCCTTCTCGCACGGCCGGGGTGCCACGCTGGTCAACAACCACGAGATCGGAGGCAGCGAGCCGTATCGGGTGCCGGCGCTGCCCGGCCTCACCTACGACCCCGGCGCCGGGGGCGGCACCACCAACATCGACGTCGACGCGCGCGGCGAGCGGATCCGCGAATACGTGAGCCTGGCCGGCACCCACAACAACTGCGCCGGCGGCAAGACCCCCTGGAACACCTGGCTGACCTGCGAGGAGACCGAGCAGCGCGCCGGCGGGGCCTACCAGAAGGACCACGGTTACGTCTTCGAGGTCGACCCGTTCGACCGCGAGGCCAACCAGGACCCGGTGCCGCTGAAGTTCCTCGGCCGCTACTCGCACGAGGCCGTCGCCGTCGACCCGAGGACGTCGGCGATCTACCTGACCGAGGACGCCGGCGGGCCGAACGGCCTCTACTACCGGTGGACCCCGCCGAGGAAATTCCACGGTCGCAAGGGCGCGCTGCGGGCGCTGGCGCTGTCCGAGGGCGGCGACACCGCCGGCAAGCTGGAGGCGCTGAGCTGCTACCGGGACGACACGCACGTCGCCGACCTGTCGGAGGCGACCGAGCCGGGCACGCGCTTCAAGGCCCGCTGGGTGGAGGTGCCCGACCGCGACGCCAAGACCCAGTCGGTACGCCTGCAGTTCGCCAACGACCAGGTCACCCGCAGTCGCAAGCTGGAGGGCGCCTGGTGGGGCGACGGCGGCGCGTACTTCGTGGCCAGCTTCGCCCGGCACACCGACGGCAGCGTCAACGAGCACGACGGCCAGGTGTGGTTCTACGACCCGCGCACCGAGACCGTCACGCTCAAGGTCATCTTCGGCGTCAACCCCGACCCGAGCCAGGACACCAACTTCGACGGGCCCGACAACATCACGGTCTCGCCGTACGGCGGGGTGATCCTCGCCGAGGACGGCGAGGGCATCCAGCACCTGGTGGGCGTCAGCGCGCACGGCAAGTCGTACCCGCTGGCGCGCAACGACCTCAACGACAGCGAGTTCACCGGCCCGACGTTCAGTGCCGACGGCCGCATCCTGTTCGCCAACATCCAGTCGCCCGGCCACGTCTTCGCCATCACCGGCCCGTGGCGGCGCTCCGGGCACGCCGGCGACTGACGCCGGCCCGCTCTCCCGGCGCGCGAGCCGTGCGCCGGGAGGGCCCCGCTCGCGGGGAAAACCGCTCGACGGCCCTGGGCGGCACCCGCCACCATGGGTCGTGATGTACCGAGCGTAGAAGCACCTCGATCACAGCAGGGGATGGCCCCCGAGTCGCGGCCATCGCCTCTGTTCAGGCTGTTCGTCGTCGGCGGCGCCCCGGGCGCCGCCCACCGCCACATGTGATCGAGGACGCTCAGAAAGAGGCTCTTCATGGAGCTCTACGAATACGCAAGGTACGACGCCGTCGGGATCGCGGATCTGATCAGGTCGGGCGAGGTCACCGCCGGCGAGGTCGAGGCCACCGCCAGGCGGGCCCTGGAATGGGCCGACGCGCAGGTCAACGGCCTGGCCCTGCCGGTGTTCAGCCAGGCCCTCGCGCACGCGGAGGACGGGCCGTTCGCCGGGGTGCCGTTCCTGATCAAGGATCACGGGCCGGTGGCCGAAGGGGTGCCGTTCACCCTCGGCAGCCGGGCCCTGCCGGGCATCGTCCCCGGGCGCGACACCGAGCTGATGGCCCGCTTCCGGGCCGCCGGCCTGGTCACGCTGGGCCTGACCACCGTCCCGGAGCTGTGCCTCAGCTTCGCCACCGAATCGCTCAGGTACGGGCCCACCCGCAACCCCTGGGACCTGGACAGGGGCGCGGGCGGGTCGAGCGGCGGCGCGGCCGCCCTGGTCGCCGCCGGCGCCGTGCCCGTCGCGCACGCCAGCGACGGAGCCGGGTCCATCCGCGTCCCGGCCTCCTGCTGCGGGCTGGTCGGGCTCAAGCCGAGCCGCGGCCGGATCAGCTGCGGGCCCGACGCGGGCGAGGCGATGCTCGGCATGTCGTACGAGTTCGCGCTCACGCGGACGGTCCGCGACGCCGCGCACCTCCTGGACGCCGTCCAGGGACCCGGCATCGGCGACAGGTACACCGCGCCGCCCCCACGGCGCCGCTACGCCGACGAGGTCGGGGCCGACCCCGGCCGGCTGAGGGTGGCGGTGACCACCAAGGCGTGGTCGGGGGCCGAGGTGGACGGCCGGGTGGCCGAGGCGGCGCTGCGGGTGGGCCACGCGCTGGAGCGGGCCGGGCACGACGTCACCGAGGCCGGCCCGGCCGTGGACGGCGAGGCGATCATGCGCAGCCTGGTGGCCGAGAGCGTGGCGATCGCCTCCACGCTGCTCATGGCCCCCAGGCAGCCCGACCAGGCCCGGATGGAGGCCGTCTCCCGGCAGGCCCTGCGGGTGGCGCGGGAGTACACCGGGCTCGACCTGCTGGCCGCCCTCGACGCCCAGAACCGGGTCACCCGCTCCGCGGGCGCGTTCTTCACCGAGCACGACCTGCTCGTGAGCCCCACGCTGGCCCGCCTGCCCGCGCCGCACGGCACGCTGCGCTACGACGATCCCGAACACACGCTGACGAGCTGGCTGGAGTCGCTCGACGGCTACGGGCCGTTCACGGTGCTGTTCAACGTCACCGGGCAGCCCGCGATCAGCCTGCCGCTCGGCCACGCCGACGGGCTGCCCGTCGGCGTGCAGATCGTCGCGCCTTACGGCCGCGAGGACCTGCTGTTCCGGATCGCCGCCCACCTGGAACAGGCGATGCCCTGGAAGGACCGGACGCCACCGGTCTTCGCGGGAGACCGTTCCTAGGTGCCGAACGGCACGGTCGCCGGGGTCAAGAGGTGCCGAACGGCACCTGGCCCCGGCGACCGGGCTGCCGGGAGGCTTGATCGCATGGAAACCCTCACTTCCGGCCGGCGCGGCTACGCGGCGGCGCTGTGGGCGCTGGGCTACGGCCTGCTCGGGGCGGCGTGGGCGCTGGGGACGCCCGGCTTCCCCTGGGGCGCCTCGGACCCCGACCCGGACGGGGCGCTGTCCGTCCTGGCCGGCACGACGCCGGGCTTCGGCTGGTGGATCGCCGCCTTCGCGCTGCTCGCCCTGGTGACGGCGCTGGCGCTGGCCCGCGGGAACGGCGGCCGCGCCCCGCTCTACCTGGCCTGGCCGATCGCCGTGCTCCTGATCCTGGTCGTCCCCGACTCCCGGCTCATGATGGGCCTGGCCTACACGCCCCTCCTGCTGGTCGCGCCGCTGTTCGGCTGGAGCCTGGGCGGCGTCACCATCGCCGACGCCTGGCCGTGGCCGGTGCTCAACCAGCTCGTCTGCGTGCTCGGCGGGCTGCTGCTGGCCGCCGCGGCGCTGGCGTACGGCCGCGGCCGGGACGCGGGGCGCTGGTTCACCCCCGAGCGGGGGCGCCGGGCCGTGTCCGTGGCGGTCGCGGTGCCGCTGGTCTACTGCCTGACCCGGTGGGCCTGGGCCCTGGGCATCCCGCTCGGCGTGAGCCCGGAGTTCCTCGCGCAGGGCGAGGACGGCCTGTGGCTGGCCGGCGCGTACCTGGCGACCTTCGGCGCGTTCGGCGGCGTGCTCACGCTCGGGCTGACCCAGCGGTGGGGTGAGGTCTTCCCGCGCTGGATCCCCGGCCTGCGCGGCAGGCGGGTGCCGCCCCTGCTGGCGGTCATCCCCGCCGGGCTCGTCTCGATCGTCGTCACCGTGGCCGGGCTGACCTACATCAGGCAGACGATCGCCGGCCGGTTCACCCTGGACGAATGGGGCGCCTGGCTCCCGGAGTGCTTCTGGCCGATCTGGGGCGCCGCCCTGGCCACCGCCACGATCTGCTACTCCCGGCGCCGGGTCACAGGCAACTGACGGGGAGTAACCGGGCGCGCTCGTGACCCGCTCTTGGTGTCCGCCTCAGTACGCTCCCGTGCGTGATGGAAGACAAGAGCCGGAGCAGGCGGCGGATCAGCATCGACGGAGCGGGCATCGAGAGGCGCAGGACGGCGATCCAGGCGCTGGTGGATCAGGCGCCGCCGCCGGCGGACGCGCGGGTCCCGATGCCCCGCCCCATCTTCAGCCCGCGCTCGGACGGGCCGGAAGCGCCGCGATCGCCGCTGACCAGGCATCTCCGGGAAGGGTGACGTACTTGCCGAGGAACTGCCGCGCCGAGGCGGAGTCCAGGCGGTAGTCGTAGTTGGTCTTCCGGCAGGCGTCGTCCGCACCGGAGATCGTCGTGGCGATGAGGAGGTGCGAGGTGAGCCCGCCCAGGAAGTTCGGGCCGCCCGAGTCGCCGAAGCAGGTGCTCCCGTCGCCCTTGGTGGACAGCGAGAGGTTGAGCCATCTCGGGGTCATGCTCTTGTACGAGATGGTCGCCTGGTGGCGCGTGTCGGTGTAGTAGAAGCGCTGGCCGCGCGGCTTCTTCTTGGTGGGCTGGAGCGAGCCGTACCCGACGGGGGTGAAGCGTGCGGACTCCAGCTTGTTCTCGGCCTTGAGGAGGTCGAGCAGGCCCGCGGCCGGCAGCTGGGCGGGCGTGATGTTCGGGACGGGCTTGTTGAAGACGACGACGGCCATGTCGTGCAGGTCCGACTTCTTTGAGAAGCGCGGGTCCGGGATGTAACGGCCGGTGTAGACCTGGGCCCCGCGCTTGTAGTGGTCGGCGAAGGAGACGGTGGCCGTCTTCTGCTTCGGCTCACCGCAGTGGGCGGCGGTGAGCAGGACGGTCGGCGAGATGAGCGTTCCGGTGCAGTACGCCCACGTGCCGTCGGGATTCGGCTCATCGGAGATGAGAGCCCCTACTTCCGGGTGGGTGTCACCGTCGGCGGAGCCGTTGGTGATGGCCGCTGCGGGAGTCGCGGTGTACGCCAGCGTCGCGGCGACAACCATGACAAAAGGGACATAACGCATTCCCGAAGTTTAGGGGTCAGAAGGTGATGAATGGCACATATAGGCAAAAAGATCTACTTGTTTTCCAGGGAAAGGCCGGTTTGGCGGCGCATTTCCGGAGCCGGGGGCATTGCGTCTCTAAGATCCCCCGGTGAATGCTCGGGCCCTGTCGAGTCCCCTTTGACGACAGGAGCGGCACCATGACCGCCGAACCGCCCGCCATCACCACCGTCGGCGACGGGATCGCCAGGCTCACCCTGAACAACCCCCGGCGCAAGAACGCCATCACGCTGGAGATGGCCGCCCTCGTCGAGGACTTCTGCGCCCGCGTCCACGGCGACGACACCATCGGCGCCGTCCTCGTGGACGGCGCCGGCGGCTACTTCTGCAGCGGCGCCGACACCCGCGACCTGGCCGCCTCCTCCGCCGATCCCGCCGCGCCCGAGTCGGTCGCGCGGACCTCCGCCGTGTACGCGGCGTTCGTGCAGGTCGGGCGGCTCCCGGTGCCCAGCGTGTCCCTGGTGACCGGCGGCGCGGTCGGCGCCGGGCTCAACCTCGCCCTGGCCACCGACCTGATGCTGGTCAGCCATGACGCGGTGCTCGACAGCGGGTTCGTGGCGCGCGGCATCCATCCGGGTGGTGGTCACCTGGCCCTGCTCGGCCGCGCGGCCGGATATCAGCACGCCATCGCGCTCGGAGCGCTGGGCGCGGCGCTGTCCGGCGCCGAGGCCGTGCGCCGCGGCCTGGCCTGGGACGTGGTGGAGCCGCACGCCATGCTGGAGACCGCCACCCGGCTCGTGGCCATGGCCGCCGCCGACCCCGGGCTGGCCCGGCGGATCAAGCAGAGCGCCACCCTCGAACTCGGCCCGCCCGCGGTGCCCTGGCCGTCGGCGCTGGAGATCGAACGCGGGATGCAGATGTGGTCGCTGGGCCGCAAGGGCAGCCAGGGGTGGGACCGGAAACCGCCCGTTGAGTCCTGATCGTCAGCCCTGCTCCAGCGAGCGGGCCTCCTTCCACCGCGGGCTGTCGAGGAAGTGGTTGTCGTACAGCTCCTGGGAGTTCAGCAGCTCCTCGAGGGTGGCCTCGCCGGCGCGCAGGCGGGCCAGCAGGCGGAAATACTCGAAGCGCTCCACGCCCGGCGTGATGACGATCAGCAGGTCCGCCTCGGAGCCGGGGGCGGCGGCGAAGGCGTGGGCGACGTTCGGCGGCACCACGGCCATGTCGCCCTCCTCCAGGGTGAGCACCTCCTCGCCCGCCAGCACCTGGGCGGCGCCGCCGAGGACGTAGAACAGCTCGCTGGAGGCGGTGTGCAGGTGGGGCACCGCGCCGTCGGCGCCCGGGGTGAGGGTCATGCGCAGGCTGCTCAGGGCGCCTGCGGTGGAGCTGGAGTCGAGCAGGAGCCGGCCGGTGGCCGGGGCGTCGCCGCCGCCGACGATCTCGGCGTCGGCCGCGCGTACGACTGCGGTCTCGGGCGTGATGAGCGACATGGTGAGAAGTCCTTTCCGGGGAAGTCAGAGGGCGCCGTCGAGGGCGGCGGCGACCAGGCGTTCGGCATAGGCGCGATCGACCGGGTGGCCGGTGATCAGGACGCGGTAGTACAGGGCTCCGGCGAGCTGCTCCAGCAGCGTCATGGGGTCGACGTCGGGGCGGAGCCGGCCCTCGTCGCGGGCGCGCTCGATGAGGCGGCAGGCCAGCGCGTTGCGGCGGGCGTAGACGTCCCGCTCCAGCGCGCCGACGTCGTCGTGGCGGGCGGCGGCGGCGACCAGTTCGGCCACCGTCCCCGCCGAGCGGCTCTCCTGGCCGGGCGGCAGGCCCGCGACCCGCATCCGGTTGAGCCCGGCGGCGACCTTCTCCATGTAGTCGGTGAGGTCGCGCCGGATGTCGCCGGTGTCGGTGATCTCGTCGTGGTCCTGCAGCCTGGCCACGACGGCCAGGGCGAGGTGGTCCTTGGTGGGCCAGCGGCGGTACAGCGTGGTCTTGGCGATGCCGGCCCGCTCGGCCACCTCGTCGGTGGACAGGCCGCCGTACCCGTGCCGCAGCAGCAGCTCGGTGGCCGCCTGCAGGACGCGCTCGTCGACCTCGGTGTCACGCGGTCGCCCCCGTGGACTCATTGGGGATCCCTCCATTTCGCTACTGGGGTAGCGAAAATCAAGGTACACCGCGGCCGCTCATTTACGCAACAGCAGTTTCGTATATGCCTTCGGGTCAGACGGTGAATTCGACTACCTGGGCCGGCGGCAGCCTCCCCGAGTAGTTGATCGTGTTCGTCGTCCGGCCCATGTAGCCGCTCCAGGCGTCCGAGCCGGACTCGCGCCCGCCGCCGGCCACGAGCGTGCCGCCCTGCTCCACGCTGGCCTCCAGGGCGGCGCGCAGGGCGGCGTGCGCGAGGCGGGCATGGCGGCGTGCGCGCGGCCGTTGATCAGCGGCCCGACGCGGGTGCCCGGCGCCATCGGGTTGCCGATCGGCAGCCGCGCGTACGCGTCGGTGAGCCGCTCGACCAGCGTGCCCCGGCTGGCGCGGGCACGGTCCGCCAGGCCAGGAACGCCTGCCCGGCCCGCTCCGCGGCGGTGTCGACCGCGCCAGGGTCAACCAAGTCCACCGCGGACAGCGGCCCACCGTTGATCGGCGAGGTCGCCGTGACGCCGCCGCCGAGCGCGCCCATGTCCACACCGCAGCGCTTGGCGGTCTCCCGGGCCGTCGGGGCCGGCTCGTCGGCGCCGGGCAGCGCGGTCATCCCCAGGATCTCCGTGTCAGACGATGTTGATCTCGGGCCTGGCCCCCGACAGGGCGAAGCGGCCCGCGTCGAAGCCGGTGACGTCCACGAACGGCGTCCGGTCCAGGTAGAGGTCACGGACCACCTCGCCGACGGCCGGGCTCATCAGGAAGCCGTGGCCGGAGAAGCCGGTGGCGTAGATGAACCGGTCGACGTCGCGGGCGGTGCCGATGAGGGCGTTGTGGTCCGGCGTCACCTCGTACAGGCCGGCCCAGCCGGTGGCGATGCCGGTCTCCATCAGCGCCGGGGCGCGGCGGGCCATGGCCTCGCCGAGCCTGGGCAGCCAGGCGTCGGAGCGGTCGAGCTTGAACCCCGGCGTCTCGTCGGGGTCGGACATGCCGAGCAGCAGCCCGGGGCCCTCGCGGTGGAAGTAGAACGTGGTGCCGAAGTCGATGGTGAACGCCATAGGCGGCAGGTCCGCGACCGGCTCGGTGACCAGAACCTGCCGGCGCAACGGGGTCACCGGCAGGTCGATCCCCACCCACTCGCCGACCGGCCGCGACCAGGCGCCCGCCGCGCAGATCACCGTGTCCGTCTCGATGCGGCCGCCCTCGGTCCGGACGGCGACGATGCGGCCGTCCACGACCTCGATGCCGGTCGCGGCGCAGTTCGGCAGCAGCCGCGCGCCCAGCCGCCGGGCCGCACCCGCGTAGCCGAGCACCACGGACTCGGGCGTGCAGTGGCCGTCGGTGGGGGAGTAGGCGGCGGCCAGCAGCCCGTCGGTGCCGATCAGCGGCGACAGCTCCTTGGCCTCCCGGACCGTGACCATCCGGCTGGGGACGCCGAGGTCGTTCTGGATCGCCACGTTCTTCTCGAACTCGGCGACCGACCCGGGGGAGTCGAGCAGGAACAGGTAGCCGGGCTTGTGCAGGTCGATCTCCTGCCCGAAGCGCTCGGCGAAGGTCTCGAACGTCTCCAGGCTGCGTACGGCGAGCTCGATGTTGACCCGGTCGGAGAACTGCGCCCGCACGCCGCCGGCCGCCTTCGAGGTCGAGCCGGAGCCCAGCGGCCCCTTGTCGATGAGGACCACGTCGCTCACGCCGGCCGCGGCCAGCGCGTACGCCGAGCTGACGCCCATGGCGCCGCCTCCGATGATGACCACCGAGGCCCGCGGGGGCAGGTCACGTCCCATCAGAGTCTCCGGAGGGAACCGTCGTCTTCAGGCGACGGGGGAATCGGGAGCGGGAGGGCCGTCAAGGGCCGAGTGTGCCCTGATCTGTCAGGTCCGGGTGCCACAGCTTTCCTTCCGGGTTTGTCGGTGCCAGGCGATATCGTGGTGGTCTCGTTACCGAGCGTGGGGGGTGGGGTGTGCGCAGATCATTCAAGTTCCTGCTGCGCCCCACCGGCAAGCAGGCCGCCGCGCTCGCGCAGTGCCTGGAAGACCACCGTCAGCTGTACAACGCCGCTCTCGAACACCGCCGTACGGCCTACCGCAAAGCCGGGGTGACGGTGCGCTACGGCGAGCAGTCGGCCGATCTGAAGCACATCCGCGCCGACGACCCCGACGGTCAGGGCCGATGGTCGTTCTCCTCCCAGCAGGCCACGCTCCGCCGTCTTGACAAGGCCTACCGGGCGTTCTTCGACCGCGTCAAAGCAGGCCGCACGCCAGGCTTTCCGCGTTTCAAGGGGCGGGGCCGGTTCGACACGGTCCAGTGGCCCAAGGACGGCGACGGCTGCCGGTGGCACTCCCAACCCGAGCACCCGACAGCGACCTACGTGCGGTTGCAGGGCATCGGGCATGTCCGGGCCCACCAGCACCGCCGAGTGCTCGGCACCGTCAAGACGATCAGTATCAAGCGGGAAGGCGCCCGCCGGTTCGTCGTGCTGTCGTGCGATGAGGTGCCCGCACCCACCCTTCCCGCCACGGGCGCGGTCGCGGGTGTTGACATGGGTGTCGCCTGGCTGGCCACGACCAGCGACGGCGACCACCTCGACAACCAGCGCCACCTCGCCGCCTGCGCGAGCCGGCTGGCAGCGGCCCAGCGGAAGCTGGCCGGTAAGAAGCGAGGATCCCAGCGGCGCGGTAAGGCCGTCGCGCGGGTGGCGGCCCTGCATGCCACGGTGCGGCGGCAACGCCTTGATG
Organism: Nonomuraea jabiensis; assembly: GCF_014204795.1. Lineage (GTDB taxonomy): Bacteria > Actinomycetota > Actinomycetes > Streptosporangiales > Streptosporangiaceae > Nonomuraea > Nonomuraea jabiensis. The sequence continues at coordinate 7,816,787 of NZ_JACHMB010000001.1, forward strand.
CGGCGCACAAGGCCGCGCTCGCGCTGGTTCGCGGCTACGACGTGATCGTGCATGAAGCGCTGAATGTGGCGGGCATGACCCGGCGTGCCGCGCCGCAACCGGACGGTGAAGGCGGCTACCTGCCTAACAGGCAAGCGGCTAAATCGGGGCTGAACAAGAGCATTCTCGACGCGGGTTGGTCGGCGTTCTTGACGATCCTGTCGCACAAGGCTGAAAGCGCCGGTCGACAGCTGATCGCGGTGAACCCGGCCAACACCTCCCGTACGTGCTCGCGCTGCGGGCACTGCGCGAAGGACAACCGCGTCACCCAGGCCGTCTTCCGACGTACGGGGTGCGGGCACGAGGCGCACGCCGACGTGAACGCGGCGATCAACATCTTGAGGGCAGGGCTTGCCCTTCGTGAGGCTGCGCAAGCGGCTTAGCGAGAAGCCGCTCCCTTCAGGGAACGGAGGAGTCACTGATCGGCTTCCTTCCCAGCGAGCGGATCATCGGTTACGGCAGCCGGTCGGCGAGGAGCTGGGCCAGATGAGTGCCCCGCCGGGCCGACAGATCGGCGATCTGGGTGCGGCAGGAGAACCCGTCGGCGAGCACGGCCGTCCCCGGCCCGGCGTCCCGGATCGCCGGCAGCAGCTGGTGCTCGGCCACCGCCACGGACACGTCGTAATGCCCCTTCTCGACGCCGAAGTTGCCCGCCAGCCCGCAGCACCCGCCCAGCCGGCTCACCCGCGCGCCCGCCTCCCGCAGCAGCCGCAGGTCCTGCTCCCAGCCCATGACGGCGTGGTGGTGGCAGTGCGGCTGGGCCACCACCGTCACCCCGTCGAGCGGGGGCGGCCGCCAGCCGGGCGTGCCGGACAGCAGCTCGGCCAGCGTGCGGGTCATGCCCGCCACCGGCCCGGCCACCGCCTCGTCCAGCAGCTCCAGCGCGTCCGAGCGCAGCACGGCCGCGCAGGAGGGCTCCATCCCCACGATCGGCACGCCCTGCCCGGCAGCCTCGGCCAGCTCGGCGACCGTGCGGCCCAGGATGGCCCGGGCCGCGTCCAGCTGGCCGGTGGAGATCCACGTGAGCGCGCAGCACTGGCGGCGCCCGCTGATCTGCGGGCGGTAGCCGGCGGCCTCCAGCACCTTCACCGTCGCCCGGCCGATCTCCGGCGCGAAATGGTCGGTGAAGGTGTCGACGAACAGCATCACCGGCCTGCCCCCGGTTGGGCTGGACATCGGCCGCCGCCGCTCGAACCAGGCCCGGAACGTCTCCCGCGCGAACTCCGGGAGCCCGCGCCGCCGGTCCACCCCGGCCAGCGCCGGCAGCCCCGGCACCCGCATGAGCGCGTTCACCGCCCGCGGCATCCTGCTCGCCAGCCGCGCCCAGCGCGGCAGCCGCCCCAGGGAGTAGTGCGTGAGCGGGCGGACGCGCCCCTTGTAGGTCTGGTGGAGCACCTCCGACTTGTACGCGGCCATGTCGATCCCCGTCGGGCAGTCCGAGGCGCAGCCCTTGCAGGACAGGCAGAGGTCGAGGGCCTCGTGGACCTCGGGAGAGCGCCAGCCGCCGGTGACGTCCGAGCCGTTGATCATCTCCTGGAGCACCCGGGCGCGGCCCCGGGTGGAGTCCTTCTCCTCCCGGGTGGCCAGGTAGGAGGGGCACATCACCCCGCCGGCCGCGGTGTTGTCGGCCCGGCACTTGCCCACGCCCGTGCAGCGGTGCACGGCCTGGCCGAAGTCGCCGCCGTCGTGGCGGTAGGCCAGGGCCAGGCCCTCGCGCACCGGGCGGGCGGCCGGGACGCGCAGGTCGGCGTCCAGGGGGCGAGGCCGTACGAGCACACCGGGGTTGAGCACGTCGCCCGGGTCGAAGATCGCCTTGACCCCGGCGAACAGGTCGATCGCCGCCTGCGAGTACATGAGCGGCAGCAGCTCGCTGCGGGCGCGGCCGTCTCCGTGCTCGCCGGACAGCGAGCCGCCGTAGCCGGCGACCAGCGTGGCCGCGGCCACCAGGAAGTCCCTGAACGTCACGCGCCCGCCCGGCCGGTCCAGCGGCACGTCGAGCCGGATGTGCAGGCAGCCGTCGCCGAAGTGCCCGTACGGCAGGCCGGTCAGGCCGTGCCCGGCCAGCAGCGCCTCGAAGTCGCGCAGGTAGCGGCCCAGCATCTCGGGCGGCACGGAGGCGTCCTCCCAGCCCGCGTGGGCCGGCCGCCCGGCGGGGCTGCGTCCCGACAGGCCCGCGCCGTCCTCACGGATGCGCCAGAGCGCCACGGACTCGGCCGGATCGGTGACGACCAGGGCGTCCTCGCCGCCGGCCGCCAGCCGGGCGGCCCGCTCCAGCACCTCCGCCTCGTCGTCGCCCGCGATCTCGACGAACAGCCAGGCCGCGCCGCGCGGCAGCGGCGGCACGGCGCCGGGGCCCCGCCGCAGGCGCACCACGTCGACGATGCGCGCGTCGATGCCCTCGCAGGCCGTCGGCCGGTGCTCCAGCACTCCCGGCGCGGCGTCCCCGGCGGCGGCGATGTCGGCGTAGCCGAGCACGACCAGGGCGCGGTACGCCGGATCGGTCACCAGCCGCACCGTCGCCTCCGTGAGCACCGCCAGCGTGCCCTCGCTGCCGACCAGCAGGCGGGCCACGTCGAACCCGCGCTCCGGCAGCAGGTGCTCCAGCGCGTATCCGGACATCTGCCGCCCGAACCGGCCGAACTCGGTCCTGATCGTGGCCAGGTTGGCCATCGCGAGGTCCCGCAGCGCGGCCGGGATGCCCTGCGCGGGCAGGTCCGGCGCGGCAGGGGCGCCCTGAGCGGGCAGGAGCTGGCCGGGCAGGTCCAGTGCGGTCCCGTCGCCGGTCACGGCCTTGAGCCCGGCGACGTTGTCGGACGTGCGGCCGTAGCCGAGCGTCCTGGAGCCGCAGGCGTTGTTGCCGATCATGCCGCCGATCGTGCACCGGGTGTGGGTGGACGGGTCGGGGCCGAACCTGAGCCCGTACGGGGCCGCCGCCCGCTGCAGGGCCGCCTGGACCACGCCCGGCTGCACCACCGCCGTGCGGGTCTCGGCGTCGACCCGCAGCACCTGGTTCATGTGGCGGCTGAAGTCCAGCACCAGGCCGGGGCCGACCGCGTTTCCGGCGACCGACGTGCCGCCGCCGCGCGCGGTGAGGGGGATCTCGTGGCGCGCGCACAGCTCGACCGCCGCGGCCACGTCCTCGGCGGACCGGGGCCGGGCCACCAGCAGCGGCGGCACCCGGTAGAGGGAGGCGTCGGAGGAGTGGAGCGCCCGGGACGTGGGGTCGTCCAGCACGTCGGTGATCCCGCGACGGCGAAGGTCGGTCGCGAGAGCGGCAGCGCGGTCCATGAGTAGCATGCTACATGCGACTCCTGTAGCATGCTACGCGCTTCCGGCGGCGAGGAGAGAAGGCACGATGGTCGACGCGACCGCACTCCGGGCGGCTTTCGCCCGGCGCCTGTCAGCGATGTACGGCACCGAGGTCCCCGCGTACAACACCCTCGTCGACGTCGCGCAGGAGGTGAACCGCGAGGTGCTGGCCCGGATGGGCGCCGACGCCGAACGCCTCGGCTCCATCGGCCGCGTCACCGCCGAGCGGCACGGCGCGATCCGCGTCGGCACCCCGGCCGAGCTGGCGCAGGTCGCGCGGATCTTCGGCGCGATGGGCATGTACCCCGTCGGCTACTACGACCTGCGCGAGGCGGCCGGCAGCTCCGTGCCCGTCGTCTCCACCGCCTTCCGCCCGGTGGACGAGGCCGAGCTGGCCGCCAACCCCTTCCGCGTGTTCACCTCCATGCTGGTGACGGGCGACCGGCGGTTCTTCGGCGCGGACCTGGAGCGCCGGCTCGGCGAGTTCCTGGGGGCGCGCCGGCTGTTCCCGCCGCGCCTGCTCGACCTGGCCGACCGCGCCGAGGCCGAGGGCGGCCTGGACGGCGAGGCGGCCGAGGAGTTCCTGACGCTCGCCACGCGGGCGTTCGAGCTGTCCGCCGAGCCGGTCTCCCGCAGCTGGTACGCCGAGCTCGAACGCGTGTCCTCCGTGGCCGCCGACATCGGCGGCGTGGCCTCCACGCACGTCAACCACCTGACCCCGCGCGTGCTCGACATCGACGCCCTCTACGCCCGCATGAGCGAGCGCGGCATCACCATGATCGACGCCATCCAGGGGCCGCCCCGCTGGGACGGCCCCGACCTCCTGCTGCGCCAGACGTCCTTCCGGGCGCTGGCCGAGCCGCGGCTGTTCAGGGAGGACGACGGCCGGGTCGTCCAGGACGACCTGCGGGTGCGGTTCGGGGAGGTGGAGGCGCGCGGCATCGCCGTGACGCCCGCCGGACGCGCGCTCTACGACGAGCTGTCGGCCGAGCTGGACGCGCTGCTCGCCGGGCAGCAGGTCACCGCGGAGGAGCGCAACGCCGCCGGGGCCAAGTTGTGGGCTGACCGGGTGCCGCGCGGCGAGGCCGAGCTGATCGCGGGCGACCTCGCGTACTTCACCTTCCACGTCCTCGACGCCCGCCCCGGCGGCGCCGCGCCCGCCGACCTCGCGACCCTCCTGGCCGACGGGTGGGTCGGCGCCCGGCCCATCGTGTACGAGGACTTCCTGCCGCGCTCGGCCGCCGGCATCTTCCAGTCCAACCTGACCTCCGACGGCGCCAAGGACGTGACGGCGGCGGGCGCCGACTTCGGCCCCGAGGCGCTGGCCGCGGTGCTCGGACGCCCGCTGCACGACCCCTACGAGCTGTACGCGTCGATCCGGGCGGCGTCGCTGGCCCGCGTCCGCGCCGACCTCGGCCTGACCCGGGAGATCACCCTGCCCCCGGCCCGTTAGCCCGGCCGCGACTGTCGACGAGGGCTCGCCAGCTTGGCTCCGGCTCGTCGACGATGGCCCCTCAACCCGGCTGCGGCTCGTCGACGATGGACGCCCACAACGCGTCCACGTCGACCGGCTCGCCCTGGGCCCTGGCCGCCTGCCGGGCCAGGATGAGGCCGGTGTTGGTCAGATGGGCCCGCATCGCGCGCACCGCGCCCTCGGCGTCCGCCGCCGCGACGGCCGCCACGATCGGCTCGTGCTCCTCGTGCACCTGCCGCAGCGTCCGGGAACGGTCGTCCGTGGACGTGCCCAGGATGCGCATGGTGTCGCGCAGCCCGCCCACGATCGCGCGGGCCCTGCCGTTGCCCGCCGCGACCAGGACGTGGTCGTGCAGCGCCTGGTCGAGCTGGAAGAACAGCGCCTCGTCGGCCGCCTCGACCGCCGCCGCCATCTCCTCCATGGTCGCCCTCAGCGCCGCGCCGAGCCCGGCGGCGTCGCCCCTGGCGGCCCGCCGCACGGCGGGCAGCTCCAGAGCCAGCCGCACCCCGAAGATCTCGACGATCTCCCGGGGGTGCGGCAGCACGACGCGGAACCCGCGGTTGCGCTCCACCTGCACCAGCCCCGCCTCGGCCAGCCGCAGCATCGCCTCGCGGACCGGGCTCCTGGAGACGTTGAGCTGCTCGGCCACCTGGTAGACGGAGTAGAGCCGGCCCGGGACCATCGCGCCCGTGTGCACCGCCCGGCGCACCTCGGAGATCACCTGCTCGGCCAGCGACCGGCCCGCGTGCGGCAACGGCTGCAGCTTCAGCTCGGCGTGTTCGCGGGTCGGCGGCATGTCGGCATGTTACCCGTACGGGACCGGCGGCGATCATGCGCCGCCCGGCGGGCGTTTCAGCGCCGTTTCAGTGCCGCTTCAGCCACCGCTGCCAGGGTTGGGGCCGGAGGAAGAGCGCTCGGGGGGCCGGCGGCCGCATGGGGGTGGTCGCCGGCGCCGAGCGCGTGAGCAGATGTGGGGTGGCATGCCGTTCGAGCCGGCAACGGACCACCGCGACGGTCGCGTCGCGGACGAGCGTGGCATCGATCTGGGGGTGGTGCGCCTGGACGTGAAGCGCTTACGCCCCTTGAAGATCACGCGGAGCGCCCGGCAGGCCCCGCCGCCGGACTCCGGCGTGGTCCAGCTCGTGGCCCCGCTGCACGGCACCATGCGGGCCGTGTGGGCCGACCGGCACAGCGAAGTCGGGGTCGGCGACCTGTACGCGCACGACATCGCCCGCTTCCGGGAGATCACCGTTCCCGAGAACGGCGGGCGGGAGCCGTTCGTGATGGCCGCGGTCACCGTTCCCAGGCCGCTGCTGCCGTTCCCCGACCGGCAGATGGACGCGGTCATGGGCCAGGAGCTGCCCGCCACCGGCGCGGTGGGCGGCCTGCTGAACGGGTTCATCCGGGACCTGGCCGAGGAGAAGGGCACCCTGAGGCCGTCGGACGGGCCGCGGCTGGGCATGATCCTCCTCGACCTGATCGCGGCCTTCCTCTCCACGACCATCGAATCCGGAACGGGCGCCGCCCCCGAGGCCCCGCGGCAGGGGCTGACGCTGCGCATCCAGGCGTTCATCGAACGGCACCTGCACGATCCCGACCTCACGCCCCGCATGATCGCCGCCGCCCACCACATCTCGCTCAGCTACCTGCACCGGCTGTTCCAGGAGCGAGGGGAGACGGTGGCCGCCTGGATCCGGAGCCACCGGCTGCGGCGCGCCCGGCGCGACCTGGCCGACCCCGTCCTGATGGCGTCCCCGATCCACGTCATCGCCTCGCGCTGGGGGTTCAGCCACTCGGCCGCCTTCAGCCGCGCCTTCCGTACCGCGTACGGGATCTCGCCCCGCGACTTCCGGACCCGGGCGCTCCTTTCGGACGCGTCATCCCCGTAGAGCGCGGCCCCGGTCGCCAGGCAGGCCGCGGCGCTCCGGGGCCCGATCTGCGGGCAGGTCACTGGGCTCCGGGCCGCGGTCGGCCGGCAGGTCGCGGTGCTCCGAGCCCCGGTCGGCGGGAAGGTCGCGGGGCTCCGGGCCGCGGTAGGCGGGCAGCAAGGGTGGCGGTATGGGGCCTTTGATGCGGCGGCCCGGCCCATGCTCCTCCCACGCGTGCGCAAGGACGCCGACCGCCCGTGACAGGACGAACAGGCCCCTGCCCAGCTCGGGCGCGAAGCCGGCGCGGGCCGCGTCCTCGACCGCCCGCACGAGCGGGTCGCGGTACCGTACAGCGGTCTAGGTTGGCGGGTCGATGACCGCGCCGCATGCTTGACACACCCGGGGAACGGCCCTTGAATTGGATGGCTCCGTCCAAAAAAGCGGTCGCCTGCCGGGGAGTGTGATGCGAGCTCAAGCCGCCGTCCTGCGCGACCCGGGCAAGCCGTTCACCGTCGAGGACGTCTCGCTCGCCGCGCCCGGCCCCGGCGAGGCGCTGGTCCGCGTGGCGGGCGCGGGCATGTGCCACACCGACGTGCTGTTCCGGGGGCTGGCGGAGCTGCCGATGCCGATGGTCTTCGGGCACGAGGGCTCGGGGGTCGTCGAGGCGGTCGGCCCCGGCGTGACCCGCGTGGCGCCCGGCGACCACGTCGTGATGAGCTACGACTCCTGCGGTTGGTGCGGGCGGTGCGTGACCGGCGCCGCCTCGTACTGCGACGAGTTCATGGCGCGCAACCTCAGCGGCGTGCGCGCGGACGGGTCGGCCGGGGCCACCGGGAACGGTGGCGAGCCGGTCGCGGCCCGCTGGTTCGGCCAGTCCTCCTTCGCCACCCATGCCGTCGCCACCGAGCGCAACCTGGTCACCGTCGACAGGTCGCTGCCGCTGGAGCTGCTCGGACCGCTGGGCTGCGGCCTGCAGACCGGGGCGGGCTCGGTGTTCATCGCCCTCAAGGTCCGCCCGGCCGACGCCATCGCGGTGTTCGGCGCCGGAGCGGTCGGCCTCGCGGCGGTCATGGCCGCCAAGGTCGCGGGCGCCGGCGAGATCGTCGCGGTGGACCTGCACGCCTCCAGGCGCGAGCTGGCCCTGGAGCTCGGCGCCACCCGGGCGCTCGACGGCGCCGACCCCGCCCTGGCCGACGCCATCGGCGAGGTGGACCACTCCTTCGACACCACCGGCGTGCCGGAGGTGATCCGCACCGCCATCGCCGTGCTGCGCCCCGGCGGCTCGTGCGGCCTGGTCGGCGCGGGCGGCGGCGAGGTCACGCTGCGGCCGGCCGCGCTCGCCGGGCGCACCGTCCGCTTCATCCTAGAGGGCGACGCCGTGCCCCAGCAGTTCATCCCGATGCTGATCGGGCTGTGGCGGCAGGGCCGCTTCCCCTTCGACCGGCTGATCCGCACGTACCCGCTGGGCGGCATCAACGACGCCGAACGCGACTCCGCGAGCGGCGCCACGGTCAAGCCCGTCCTGCTGCCGGCCTCATGACGGGCTCAGCGACGCCCGCCGGCGGCGTCCGCCCCGACCTCCCCTTGGGCGGCCACCAGCGGAGCGGCCTCGGCGTCGAGAACGGCCTCCGGGGCCCGTAGGGTCCCACCGACCTCCAAGTCCTGGTAGGGAATCAATCATGAACATGACCATCGAGCAGGCGGGGCTCATGCTGGCCGACCCCCTCGCCTACGCCGACGAGCCGCGGCTGCACGAGGGGCTCACCCTGCTGCGCCGGGAGGCCCCGGTCCATCTCGTGGAGGCGCCCGAGTACACGCCCTTCTACGCCGTCACCCGGCACGCCGACATCATGCGGGTCGAACGCGACAACGCCCTCTGGCTCAGCGCGCCACGCCCGGTCCTGGGCAAGAAGGCGTTCGAGGAGCACGCCAGGCAGCAGGCGGCGCAGGGCGTCCAGCTGAAGACGCTGGTCCACATGGACGACCCCGACCACCGCGTGGTCCGGGCCATCGGCGCCGACTGGTTCCGCCCCAAGGCCATGCGCGCCATGGAGAGCCGGATCCAGGAGCTCGCCCGCCGCTACGTGGACCGGATGGCCGACTACGGCGGCGAATGCGACTTCGCCACCCAGGTCGCGGTGCACTACCCGTTGTACGTGATCCTCTCCCTGCTCGGGCTGCCCGAGTCCGACTTCCCCCGCATGCTCAAGCTCACCCAGGAGCTGTTCGGCGGCGCGGACGCGGAGACCAGGCGGGGAGACACCGCCGAGGACCAGTTCGCGGTGCTGCTCGACTTCTTCGCCTACTTCCAGCAGCTCACCGCCGCCCGCCGCGCCCACCCCACCGAGGACCTGGCCTCCGCCATTGCCAACGCCCAGGTGGACGGCAAGCCGCTCAACGACGTGGAGACGGCCTCCTACTACGTCATCATCGCCTCAGCCGGCCACGACACCACCAGCTCCACCGTCGCCGGCGGCCTGCATGCCCTCATCGAACACCCCGACCAGCTGGCCCGGCTCCGCGAGGACCCCGGCCTGCTGCCGCTCGCGGTCGACGAGATGATCCGCTGGGTCACCCCGGTCAAGGAGTTCATGCGCACGGCCTCGGCCGACACCACCCTCAACGGCGTGGACATCAGGGCGGGTGAGTCGGTGCTGCTGTCGTACCCGTCGGCCAACCGCGACGAGGAGGTGTTCGCCGACCCGTTCACCTTCGACGCCGGCCGCGACCCCAACCGCCACCTGGCCTTCGGGTTCGGCGTGCACTACTGCCTGGGCGCGGCGCTGGCCCGCATGGAGCTGAAGGCCCTGTTCGCCGAGCTGCTGCCGCGCCTGGAGAGCGTCGAGCTCGCCGGCCGGCCCGAATGGACCGCCACGACCTTCGTCGGCGGCATCAAGCACCTGCCCATCCGGTACAAGCTCCGCCGCTGATCACGTCTCGCCCGACCGCAGGAACGCGGGCCGGGCCCGGTGCCATTCGGGGGCGTCCAGCGCGTTGAGCGCCGCGACGATCCGTTTCTCCTCGTAGACGAGGTGCGTCTCCAACAGCGCGGCGACGGTGTCCAGCTCGCCGCGCACCCGGACCGGGTCGACGGCCTCGGCGAGGAGCAGCTGCAACCGCCGCAGGGAGTCCTCCACCAGCCGGTGGTCGCGGCGCAGCTCCTCCAGCACGGGGCGCAGCTCCGGGAAGCTCCGGGCGAGCACGGGGAAGGCGCCGCCGTCCTCGCCGGTGTGGTGCCGCTCCAGCGCGGAGCAGAAGGTCAGGCAGTGGGTACGCAGGTCGCGGGGGAGCGCGCCGCCCGCGAGATGGGCCTCGACGTCCTCGCGCAGCGCGGCAAGCTGCTCGCGCAGCCAGAGGTGCACGTCGATCAACTGATTGCCGAACGCCACCAGGCGCCCGTCGGGTGTTTCCATGGTCGTCCCATGATCCGGCGCCTCCATGCCCTCGGCGATCTGCTTGCCGGGCGCACCGCGACGCTGGCAGGCACCCCATCATCCTTCCGGCGATCGGTCAAATAGGGTGAAGATCGTGGACCCCGGGACCCCTGACCGCCGAAGCGCCGGACGGTACCTGTGGTGGCTGGTCAGGAGGCAGCCCGGCCGCATCGCCGTCGGCGCGGCGCTGGGCTCGGCCTGGATGGTCTGCCTGACGCTGCCGCCGTACTTCCTGGCCCGCGCCATCGACGACGGCCTGGCTCCGGGAGACAGGCCCGCGCTGGCCGGTTGGACCGCCGCCGTGCTCGGTGTCGGGGCGCTGAACGCCTGGCTGGCGATCATGCGCCATCGCACGATGACCAGGGTCCGGCTGGACGCCGCGTTCCGCACCGTACAGGTGGTGGTGCTGCACGCGACGCGGCTGGGCGCGGCGCTCCCGCGCAAGGTCACGGCCGGGGAGGTGGTGACGATCGGGTTCGGCGACGCCGCCCTGATCGCCGACGCGCTGACCATCACGGGCCCCGGCGTCGGCGCGGTGCTCGCGTACGTCGTCGTGGCCGGGCTGCTGCTGGCCGTCTCGCCGCTGCTCGCCGCGGTGGTCCTGCTGGGCGTGCCGTTGCTGGTCGTGCTGCTCGGGCCGCTGCTGGGACGGCTGCGCGGCGCCGAGACGGCGTACCGGCTGCGGCAGGGCGAGCTCGCCGCCCGGTTCGGGGACATCGCGGGAGGGCTGCGGGTCCTGAACGGCATCGGCGGCAAGGAGGTGTACGCCGAGCGCTACCGGCGCGGCTCCCAGGAGCTGCGCGAGAAGGGCTACCAGGTGGGCGCGGTCACCAGCTGGATCCACGCCCTCGGGGTCGGCCTGCCCACGGTGTTCCTCGGCGCCGTGACGTGGCTGGCGGCCCGCATGGCGGCGCAGGGCGACATCACCACCGGCGAGCTGGTCGCGGTGTACGGGTACGCCGGAGTCCTGGTGGTGCCGGTCACGAACCTCATCGAGGGCGGCTACGGCCTCAGCCGCGGCCTCGTGGCCGCCCGCCGGGTCATCCACTTCCTCACCCTCGAACCGGACGTCACCGGCGGCGACGCGGACCCGCCCGCGTCGCCCGCGGCGCTGCGCGACCCGGTCTCGGGCGTCGAGATCGCCCCGGGGAGGCTGACCGCGCTGGTCAGCGCCCGCCCGGGGGACTCGGCCGCGGTGCTCGACCGGTTGGCCGGCTTCACCGCGTCGGCCGTGACCTGGGGCGGGATCCGGCTCGACACCATCGACCCGGTACGGGTCCGCGAGCGGATCCTGCTGGCCGACAACGAGGCGGACCTGTTCGCCGGCACGCTGCGGGACGTCGTCGCGGGCAGGTACCACCCCGGCGACGAGGCCGTGGGCCGGGCCGTCCACGCGGCCATGGCCGAGGACATCGTCCGGGGGCTGCCGGACGGGCTGGACTCCGCCATCGACCCCCAGGGCCGCAACCTGTCCGGCGGGCAGCGCCAGCGCGTCCGCCTGGCCCGGGCCCTGCTGGCCGACCCCGAGATCCTGCTGGCGGCCGAGCCCACCTCCGCCGTGGACGCCCACACCGAGGCGACCATCGCCGCCCGGCTCCGTGACGCGCGTCGGGGCCGCGCCACGGTGGTCAGCACGACCTCGCCCCTGCTGCTGGACCGGGCGGACACGGTGTACTACCTCGTGGACGGCTCGGTCGCGGCGGCCGGCGACCACCGCGAACTGCTGCGCGAGCACCCTGGCTACCGCCTGCTGGTGTCACGTGACGACGAGCCCAGCACACCATCCGAGCGGGCCGCCCGATGACCGGATCCCTGCCCGAGGAGGCCATGGGATGACCGGATCCCTGCCTGTCGCCGAGCGGGGCCTGGTGCGGCGGGCGGCGTTGCGCCTGATCCGCCTGGACGGGCGCGCCTTCGCCGCCATGATCGCCCTCAACGCCCTGGCCGCCGTCGCGGGGCTGGCCGGGCCGTGGCTGCTCGGCCGGATCATCGACGCGGTCAAGTCCGGCGCCGGGGCCGCCGCCGTGGACCGGCTGGCCCTGGCCATCCTGGCCGCCGCCCTGGTCCAGCTCGTCCTGTCCCGCTACGCGAGCCACCTCGGCCACCGCTTCGGCGAGCGCACGCTGGCCCGCATCCGCGAACGGTTCACCGAACGCGCCCTCGACCTGCCCGTCTCGGTGGTCGAGCGGGCCGGCACGGGCGACCTGACCACCCGGGGGACGGCCGACGTGGCCGCGGTCGGCGCCACGCTGCGCGACGCCGGTCCCGACGTCCTCATCGCCGCGGTCCAGGCGGCGTTCATCCTGGCCGCGGTGTTCGTGCTCGATCCGCGCCTGGGCGCCTGCGGGGTGCTGGGCCTGCTGGGCATCTGGTTCGCCGCCCGCTGGTATCTGCGCCGCGCGGTCCCGGCGTACCTGGCCGAAGGAGCGGCGAACTCCGCGCTCGCCGAGCAGCTCGCCGCCACCACCGCCGGCGCCCGCACCGTCGCGGCGCTCCGCCTCGAACACCGCCGCATCACGGCCTGCCAGGCGGCGATCGGCGAGTGCCGCCGGACCCGCGTCCGGACCCTGTTCCTGCGCAGCGTCCTCTTCCCCGTCGTGGACGTCTCGTACGCGATCCCGGTGGCCGGCGTGCTGCTGGTCGGCGGCTTCATGGCGAACGGCTCCATGACCCTCGGCACGGTCGTCGCCGCCGCCCTCTACCTGCGCCAGCTCGGGCAGCCCCTGGACACGATCCTCCTGCACCTGGAGGGCATGCAGAGCAGCGGCGCGTCGTTCGCCAGGGTCGAGGGCCTCGCCCTGGTCCCGCGGCCGGCGCCGGCCGCCGGGCCGGAGCTCGTACCGGACGGCGACCGGCTCGTGGCCGCGGGCGTCCACTACGCCTACGAGGGCGGCCCCGACGTCCTGCGCGGGGTGGACCTGACCGTCCGCCCCGGCGAGCGCCTGGCGATCGTCGGGCCCTCGGGCGCGGGCAAGACCACGCTGGGCAGGCTGCTGGCGGGCGTGGACGTTCCGCGCACCGGCAGCGTCACCGTGGGCGGCGTCCCCGTCGCCGCCCTTGACCCCGGCCGCCTGCGCGAACGCGTCGTCCTGGTCACCCAGGAACACCACGTGTTCCTCGGCACGGTACGCGACAACCTGCGCATCGCCGCCCCTTCCGCCACCGACGCCGAGCTGCGCGCGGCCCTCGCCACCGTCGGCGCCGACTGGATCGACGACCTCCCGGACGGCCTGGGCGCCGATCTCGGCCCCGGCGGCCACCGGCCCGACGGCGCGCAGGCCCAGCAGCTGGCACTGGCCCGCGTCGTGCTGGCCGACCCCCACACGCTGATCCTCGACGAGGCCACCGCGCTGCTGGACCCGAGGACCGCCCGCCACACCGAGCGCGCCCTGGCCGCCGTGCTCGACGGCCGTACCGTCATCGCCATCGCCCACCGCCTCCAGACGGCCCACGACGCCGACCGGGTGGCGGTCATGCAGGACGGCCGCCTCACCGAGCTCGGCACGCACCACGACCTGGTCGCGGCCGGCGGCACGTACGCGGAGCTCTGGCGCTCGTGGCACGGCGACTGAACGCTCAGTGCCCCTGGTGGTACTGGTGCGTCACCGCGTGGCCCTTGCCCCGGGAGATGAGCCACTTGTTCACCGGCGTCGTCAGCACGAAGGCCACCAGCAGCGACCCCGCCAGCGCCACCCAGAACAGCCAGCTCGACAGGCCCGCGTCCATGGCGCCCGGCACGATCAGCATCACCCCGTTGTCCAGGATCTCCATCATCGCGATGGAAATGGTGTCGGCGGCCAGCGCCACCCTCAGCGCGGTGCGGAAGTCGACGCCGGCCCGCAGCACGCCCCGCATGGTCAGCGCGTAGCCGAACAGGAACGCCAGCGCGACGGACAACACCACGGTGACCAGGTTGGACAGGCCGGCGGCGGTGCCGATGACCATGCCCAGCACCTCGCCGATGGCGCAGCCGGTCAGGCAGTGCAGGGTCGCCTGCGCGGCCATACCCCACGTGGCCGCGGGCGGGGCCTCATGGTGGGCATGGTGGTGCTCGCTGTGATCCATACGATGCTCCTTAGTAGAGGGGAGAAACATTGTAGGGGTATGGGGTATATCGACCGCCAGGGACCGGATGCCGGCGTGGATAGGCTGCAGCTCATTGCCGACATTTCCGTATTGGAGAAGAATCTTGAGCCCTACCCAGCCGTCCGGCGCCCACCGCTTCCCGGTAGCCCCACTCGCCGGAGGCGTCGGGTGACCGGCGCGCAACTGATCGAGCGGGTACGCGGGCTGGCCGCCTCCGGCGAGCGCGTCGTGGTCGGCATCGCGGGATGCCCGGGCGCGGGCAAGTCCACGCTGGCCGGCTGGCTGGCCCGGAACCTCACCTCAGCCGGGCTGCCGGCGGTGTGGGTTCCGATGGACGGCTTCCACCTGGCCGACGTCGAGCTCGAACGCCTCGGGCGGCTGCGGCGCAAGGGCGCCATGGACACCTTCGACGCCCACGGCTACCTGGCGCTGCTCCACCGCATCCGCGCCGAGACCGGCACCGTCGTCTACGCCCCGTCCTTCGACCGCGAGATCGAGCAGCCGATCGCCGGCGCCATCCCGGTGCCGCCGGCCGCGCGGGTGGTGGTCAGCGAGGGCAACTACCTCCTCGCCGACGACGACACGTGGCGGCGGGTGCGGGGGGCCATGACCGAGGTCTGGTACGCCGAGATCGACGACCGCGTCCGCCTGGACCGCCTCACCAGGCGGCACATCCAGTTCGGCAAGACCCCCTCACAGGCCGCGCGCTGGGTGGCCGAGGTCGACGAGCCCAACGCCGCCGTCATCCGCACCACCCGCGACCACGCCGACCTCCTGCTCAACCCCGACACCCTCTCACCGTCCTCCCACCCGTAACGTTCGCCCCACCCCGGAGGGTCGCTCACACTCGACCTGGCCGCACCCGCAACTTGGCCGCACCCGCGACTGGTCGGGTCAGAGATCGCCCAGGCGGCGGGTGAGGAAGCGGCGCTCGGCCTCCGTCGTGGACAGGTCGAGGGCCCTCCGGTACGCGGCCCGCGCCCCCTCAGCGTCGTCCAGGCGTCGCAGCAGCTCGGCCCGGGTGGAGTGGAAGTACCGGTAGCCGTCGAGGTCGAGCGCGTCCACGATCGCCAGCGCCGCCCGCGGCCCCTCGACCTCGGCGACCGCCACCGCGCGGTTGAGCTCGACCACGGCCGAGCCCGTCAGCTCCCGCAGCCGGTCATAGAGCGCGGCCACGGCCGGCCAGTCGATCCGCTCCTCGGTCTGGAGCGCGGCGATGGCCGCCTGCACCACGTAGGCGCCACGGCCGCCGAGTGCGAGGGCGCGGTCGAGCAGCGCCTGTCCCTCCTCGATCCGGGCGGCGTCCCACAGGCCGCGGTCCTGCTCGTGCAGCAGGACGATCTCGCCGTCGCGGACCCGGGCGGCGCGCCGCGAGTCGTGCAGCAGCATCAGCGCCAGCAGCCCGGCGGACTCGGGCTCGCCGGGCACGAGCTCGACCAGGATCCGGGCCAGCCGGACGGCCTCGGCCGCCAGGTCGGCGCGGCCGTCGCCGTACCCCTGGTTGAAGATGAGGTAGAGCACGGAGAGCACCGCCTCCAGGCGGGCCGGCAGCAGGTGCTCCCGGGGGATCCCGAACGGGATGCCGGCCGCCCGGATCTTGTCGCGCGCCCGGGAGAGCCGCCGCTTCATCGTCTCCTCGCTCACCAGGAACGCCCGGGCGATCTCCGCGGTGGACAGGCCGCCCAGGGCCCGCAGCGTGAGCGCGACCTGGGCCTCGTTCGCCAGTGCCGGATGGCAGCACAGGAAGAACAGTTCGAGCCGCTCGTCGGGGACCGCCGACTCGTCCATCGTCACCTCCTCACCCGGCTCCGGCCGGTCCAGCAGGCGGAGCTTGTCGGCATGGGTACGGTCCCTGCGCAGGCGGTCGATCGCCCGGCGGCGCCCGGTCACCACGAGCCAGGCCCCGGGGTTGTCCGGGACCCCGTCGCGGGCCCAGCGCTCGGCGGCGACGGCGAACGCCTCCTGCGCGGCCTCCTCGGCCACGTCGACGTCGCCGGTGTAGCTCACCAGGGCGGCGAACACGCGGGCCCACTGGTCGCGGAAGATCTCCTCGAGCACCGGCTACCGCTCCACCAACGGCCGTACCTCGACCGACCCGCCGAGGCGGGCGGCGGGGACGCGGGCGGCGAGCTCCAGCGCGTCGTCGAGGTCGTCCGCCTCGACGATGTAGAACCCGCCGAAGATCTCCTTGGTGTCGGCGAACGGCCCGTCGGTCATCAGCGTCCGGCCGCCCTGGACCCGTACGGTGGTCGCGGTCTCGGCCGGCTGGAGCCGCTCGCCCGCGATCATGCGCTCGTCCTGCATCAGCGCGACGTACTCGGCGGTGATGGCGGCGCGCTCGCCGGCGGTGAGCCCGTCGTAGGCTCCGGGCCGCTCGTTGATCAGCAGTGCGTATTTCACGGTGGTCTCCTTCACGCCGCCGCGTCGCGGCCGTAGACGAGGCGGACGGCCTGACCCACGCGTTCGGCGGACTCGAGAGCCAGGCCGATGGGCTGGTCGAACAGGCGGCGTCCCCGGCCCAGCACGGTCGGGAACACCAGCAGCCGATACTGGTCGACCAGGTCGTGCGCCCGCAACGCGGCCACGACGCTGCCGCTGCCGGCGACCACGATATCCCGTGCCGGCTTGCGCGCGGCCACCTCCTCGATCAGGTCGCCCCGCAGGAGGGAGGAGTTGTTCCACGCCTCCACGCCGTCCGGCGAGCGCGAGGCGACGAGCTTGGGGATGGCGTTCATCTTGCGGGAGAACTCGTCGTCCCTGCCGGGCCAGATGCGGGAGAAGCGCTGCCAGGTGGCGCGGCCCAGCAGCATGGCCCCGGTGTCCAGCAGCTCGCCGAGCGCGAACTTGTCGCCGGCCACCGACTCGGGCCCGTACCGGAAGGCCCAGCCTCCCCACGGCGTCCCGTCCGCCCCGTCCGGGTCCTCGATAACCATGTCGAGGGAGACGAATTCGATGACGATCAGCTTGCCCATGACGTTGATCCTTCCTCGTAGCCGGTTGCTCGGCAGGAGGACGGTCGGGGCGGGCCCTAGGGGACAGGCCGTGGATGTGACCCTCGTCACAGCGAAGCGGCCTTTACCTGTGAGCGGCTGCTCTCATGTTTAAGCAGACGGTAACGTGTCAACTACTGTGCGTATAAGATGCCTGGTTGGACGGTCAAGGTTTCGCACCGGTTCCCCCCGATCCGGGGCACTCCTCCATGCCCCGGGGCCGGTGCGGGCGCGCCCCGGCCGCTCCAGCGCTGACGGTGAAAGGTTCGGTGAAACTCCGTCATGCACATCGAGCACGAAGACCACGTCTACGGCCTCCCGATCCCGCACGGCCATCCCGCCGGCGACGGCTTCGTCACCGTGCCGGCCCAGGCCGCCGGCCCCGGCCAGCTCACGCTGCTGACCCCCACGGCCGTGCACCACCAGGTCTTCACGGTGGTCAGGTTGCGGGCCGGCTACGACCTGGCCGAGGTGGACGCGTTCCTGTCCACCGTGGAGACCACGATCAGCCTGCTCTGGCAGGACAACGCCCACCTGCGCGAACGTCTCGCCGCCGCCACCCCCGTCCCGGCCGACCTGCTGGCCGCCGCGGAGGAGAGCGCGCGGGAGACCATCGAGGCCGCCCGGCAGGGAGCGCGGGAGACCGTCGAGGCCGCGCGGCATGAGGCGCGCGAGACCGTTGAGGCCGCCCGGGAGGAGGCGCGCCAGATCGTGACCGAGGCCCGCGCCGGCGCCGAACGGGTGCGGCTCGATGCCGCCGCCGCGGCCGAGGCGCTGACCAGGACCGCCCGCCTGGCCTATCAGGAGGCCATCGAGGAGCAGTTCAACCAGTTCGACGCCGTCCTCGCCGACCACGGGCGGCAACTGCAGGACAGCCTGCACACCCAGCTCGGCCGGTTGCGCACGGTCCTGGAGGACGTCGCGACGCCCGGCCACGCCACGCACACCGGCCCTTTCGCGGCTCAGTGATCGATCACCGCACACCAGCCAGAAAGGCCGTCACATGTTCTTGCCGCTCGGGGGGCCACTACTGCAGTCGCCGGCGAACGACGCGGCCATGGGGGCCGCCATGCCGGTCTGGACCGTGTGGGCCGCCGTGGGCCTGGTGGCCCTGTCCACGCTGGCCGGCGCGCACCTGGCGCAGCGCAAGGCCGACCGGATCAGCGTCTGGCTGGCCGTCGCCTCGGCGCTCATGCTCATCACGGCCCTGACCGACGTGATGCCCGACGCCTGGCGAGAGGCCGTCGCGACCCATGTGCCCGTGTGGCTGGTGGCGCTGGCCGGGTTGTTCGGGTACGTCGTCATCACGCACTTCACCCGCCACGGGTGCGCGCACCAGCACGACGTGGGCCGGCGCGCCCGGCATGCCCCCGGCATGCACCGGCGGGTCGAGCAGGCCGTCAGCGCCGCCGTGTACGGGGGAGTGGGCACCGCCGTCGCGCTGAGCCTGCACCGCATGATCGAGGGCGCCACCCTGGTGCTGGCCGCCTCGATCATCGTCGTGGCCGCGCTCATGATCCACTCGGCCGGTGAAGGCGTCGCGCTGACGGCCATGCTCGATCTGGCCCGCAAGCCGCTGGCTCCCTGGCTGGCGCTGGCCTGCCTCAGCCCGGCGGCCGGTGTCGTACTGGCCAGCGTGGCTCCGCTGCCGCCGCAGAGCGTGCCGATCCTGCTGGGCGTGCTCACCGGCGTGCTGCTGCGTACCGCGATGGTGGGGCTGCAGATGGCCCGCGCCAGTGGCAGGCTGCCGCGCCGACAGGTCGCCGTCGTGGCGACCGGCGTGCTGGCCGTGGGCGGCCTGCTGGTCGTCGCTCAGACCATGCTCGTCGGCGGGCTGCCCGCCCCGGCCGTACCCGTCGCGGCCGCCCGCCAGGTGGGCAGGCCGCCCGCCCCGCAGCCGCGCCCGCCGTCCCCGCGGCCCAAGCCCTCGACCGGGCCCAAGCCCTCGACCGGGCCCAAGCCGTCGTCCGGGCCGTCGTCCGGGCCGTCGTCGGGGCCCGAGCCGTCGACCAGGCCCGGACCGATGACGCCCGGTGAGCTGCGCGCCGCCGTCGCGGCCGGGCGGCTCGGTCTGGAGGCCCTGCTGTCGCGCACCGACCTGGCCACCATCGGGGCCGACGTGGAGACGGTGCTGCGGGCCCTGCCCGGGCGCAGCGCCACCGAGATCACCCGCATCCTGCGCAGGGGCAGGATCGTCAGCGGCGCCAGCATCGGGGACCTCACCCTGCGCCAGCGCCACTACCTCCTCCTCGCCCTCGGCGCCATCCCGGCGAGCCCGACCGATCCGACCAGCCCGGCCGGATGAGCCGCAGCGCCCGTCAGGGGGCTCGGCCGGTGAGGTAGCGCTGCAGCGTCGGCGCCACCCAGGCGATGAGCTCGTCGGGCGAGGAGGAGACCAGCGCGTCCACCCGTACGGCGTAGCGGGCGATGGCCAGCCCCACGAGCTGGCCGGCCGCGAGCGCCGCGCGCAGCTCCGGCTGGTCCACGCCGAGCTTCCTGGTGACCTTGCCGAGCATGTCGTTGGCGAGGAACTCCCTGATCATGGCGGCGGCGTGCGCGTTCGTGGCGGCCGAGCGCATCAGGCCCAGCACCGGGCCCGGCTGGTCCACCGCGCCGAGCAGGCCGAAGACGTAGCCGGCCAGCCGCTCCCCGAGCTTGCCGCGCGGCCCGTCCAGCAGCATGGCCACGGCCTGCTCGGGCTGGAACACCGACGTCACGACCGCGCTGAACAGCTGCTCCTTGCCGCCGAAGAAGCGGCGCACGAGCGCCGGGTCCACGCCGGCGTCCGCGGCCACCTGGCGCATGCTGGTGGACTCGTAGCCGACCGCGCTGAAGGCCCTGGCCGCCGCCGCGACGATCTCTTCCCTGGTGGTCGAGGCCCCCGGCCGCCGCCCGGTCCTGCCTGTGCGTTCCTCCACGGCCGCCAAGTTATATCCCCGTACAGGGACTTGCTACCCCTATAAACGAGATGCTGACGGTTGCGGCGCTCTGTTAGCGTCAGCATCATGACGGCAGCCGAGTTCCCGATCCTCGGGACGGAACCTCTCGCGGTGGAGCTGGCCAACACGCTGTACGGCACGGGGGCGGCGCGGCTCGACTTCCTGCCGGACGCCCGGCGGGTCGGCCAGTGGTTCGCCGAGGTCTCCGAGCGCCACGGGGTCGCGGTCCCCATGGGTCCGCACGCGGCCCGGGTGCGGATGCTGCGCGACTGCGTGCACGCCCTGCTGTCGGCCGCCGTCGAGGGGCGCGTTCCCGACGCGGCGCTGGTCGAGCGGGTCAACGACTTCACGGCGGCGGCGCCGACGTACCTGCGGCTCGACTGGAGCGGCGGCGCGCCGGCCGCGTGCCGGGCCGGCACCGTCACCGGCGCCGCGGCCGTGCTCGGGAGCATCGCCACCTGCTGCGTCGAGCTGCTGACCGGCCCCCAGGCGGATCGGGTACGCCGCTGCCAGGGCCCCGGCTGCTCCCTGTTCTTCGTCCAGACCCACTCCCGCCGGCGCTGGTGCCACCCCTCGTGCGGTCACCGTGACCGCCAGGCCCGCTACTACCGCCGGCACCACACCCCCGGAGCGTCCTGATGATCACATGGCGTCGGCTCGGCCAGGAGGACTTCCCCCTGCTGCGTACGTGGCTGGAGCAGCCGCACGTGGCGCTGTGGTGGAACCACGAGACCTCGATGGAGGCGGTGACCCGCGACTTCGGCCCCGCCGCCCGCGGGGAGGAGCCGTCGGAGGACCTGCTCGTGTTCCTCGACGGCCGGCCGCTCGGCCTGGTCCAGCGGTCGCGGTACGCGGACTACCCCGGCTATCTGGCCGAGCTGTCGACGCTCACCCCCGTCCCCGACGGCGCGGTGAGCATCGACTACCTGATCGGCGATCCCGGCCAGGTCGGCCGGGGCCTGGGCCCGGAGATGATCCGCTCGGTGATCGAGCGGACCTGGGCGGAGATCCCCGGCTCGTCCTGCGTGCTGGTCCCCGTCTCGGCGGCCAACCGCGCGTCGTGGCGGGCGCTGGAGAAGGCCGGGATGCGCCGGGTGGCCGAGGGTGAGCTGGAGCCCGACAACCCGATCCACGGGCGCGCCCACTACGTCTACCGGGTCGACCGCCCGGCCGGCCTGCCCGAGTAGACCAATCGCTTGGTTGGGCAGTATCCTTGGCCCCCGTCAGCAGCGCACCGAGGACATGAGGGCACCGTGGTTGAGCAGCAGCAGTCCAGCGGCGGTTTCATGGCACGCGTCAGCACCGCGCTCCGCCCGTTCTTCCAGTGGCTCGCGGGCACGAGAGGCTTCGCGCGGGTCGCGCCCAAGATCGTCCCGCCTCTTGATCGCTTCGTCAACCGGGTGACCGGCGGCCGCGTGCTCATGGGGGACCAGATGATCCCCCACCTGCTGCTCACCACGACCGGCAGCAAGTCCGGGCAGCAGCGCGAGAGCCCGCTGGCCTGCCTGCCCGAGGACGGCGGCACGTTCCTGGTGGTCGGCAGCAACTTCGGCAGGGAGCACCACCCGGCCTGGAGCGGCAACCTGCTCAAGACCCCGCAGGCCACCGTGACCTTCCGCGGGCGGGTCATCCCCGTCACGGCCGCCCTGCTCGCCGGAGCCGACCGCGAGCAGGCCTGGCAGGCGCTCACCCGCTTCTGGCCGCTGTATGAGGGTTACACCGAGCGCTCCGGCCGCGAGCTGCGCGTCTTCCGCCTGTCGCCCCGCTCCTGACGCGCGATCACCGGCCGCCCGCCACGTCGCCGACGACCTGCGGGATCTCGAACAGGTTGGCGGTGTCCCCGGTGTGCAGGAACGCCACGTTCCGGCCCGGCTCGACCCGCCCCGACCGTACGTGGTCGAGCAGCCCCGCGAACCCCTTGCCCGTGTAGACGGGCCCCATGAACACGCCGTCCGACCGGGCCAGCTCCTTGATGGCGGCGACGCCTTCCGGCGAGGGCACCGCGTAGTCCTCGCCGATGAACCGCTCGTCGACGTCGATCTCGGCGCGGATGACCTCGTCGGCGGGGACCGGGACCTCGAGCAGCTTGAGGATGTGCTTCACCCGGTCGACGACCACCTCGACGTTGATCCAGTTCCCGGGCCGGTAGTCGCAGATCGCGATGGAGCGCACGACGACCGGGCTCCCCGTCACCAGCTTCGCCGCGAGCAGCCCCGGCAGCGCCGTGCCCGTGCCCGCGGTGTGGTAGAGGTAGTCGAGCCGGACCCCGGACGCCTCGGCCTGCCGGATCATCTCCGTGAACGTCAGCGTGTGCGCCACGAAGCCGTACGGGTGCGCGCCGCCGGTGGGCACGATCAGCGCCTTGTGCCCCTGCCCCGCCAGCTCCTCCTTGCGGGCGGCCATCGCGTCGGCGATGCGCTGCTGCTCGTCGGCCGTGTCCCAGTAGGCGCCGCCCCGGGTGGGCAGGTAGTGCGTCTCCACCTCCATGATCTTGCTCAGCAGCAGGTTGCCGCGGTACTCCGCGAGCTCGCCGTGGCGCCCTTCGTCCCGGGTGAGGAAGAGGATCGGCGTGAGCCCCGCGGCCCGGCAGGCGGCGGCGAACTGCATCCCGGAGTTCGTCAGGTAGACGCCCTGCGTGATGAGGTGCGTGACGCCGTCCTCCAGGGCCTGGCCGATGATGAACTCGGCCAGGCGGGTCTTGCTCCCGCTGATGGTGCCGGGCCCCGCCAGGTCCTCCCGCTTGAGGAAGAAGCCGGCCCCGTAGGCGGCCGACAGATTGTCCAGGCGGTGGAAAGGCGTCGGGTAGAAGCCGATCCGCCTGCGGGGCAGCCGGCCGACCAGCGCGTCGAGGGCGGCGAGGTCCATGGTGAAACCCTTCTTCAGGCGACGTGCCTCCATGCTCCATCAGCTCGTCCATAAGCACCAGCAAAGTCTGCTAAGCATGCCATTAGGTAGGCTAATGTTCGTGCCCGGACAACTGGAACCCCGCCTGCTGGCCACGCTGGAGGCCGTCGTCCGGCTGGGCTCGTTCGCGGCGGCCGCCGACGAGCTCGGCTACACGCAAGGGGCCGTCTCCCAGCAGATCGCCGACCTCGAACGGCGGGCGGGGCTGCGGCTCCTGGACCGCCGTCCCGTACGCCCCACCGCCGCCGGCACCGTCCTCCTGCGGGCCGAAGAGGCGGTCCGGGCGGCGATGACCCGGGCCCGGACGGAGCTGGAGGCCCTGGACGCCGGGCTGTCGGGCGAGGTGCGGCTGGGTGCCTTCGTCTCCGCCGCGGCCGGCATCGTCCCGCCGGCCCTGGCCGCGTTCCGGCGGGCCTGCCCGGGCGTGCGCGTCACGCTGAGCCAGTACGAGACCGAGGACGCCTACCAGCGGCTGCTCCGCGGCGACCTCGACCTCGCCGTCACCTTCGACTACTCCTGGTTCCCCCTGCCGCCGCCACCGGGCCTGCGGCGCTCGCTCATCGGCCGCGACCCGGTCATGGTCGCGCTCCCCGCCCGCCACCCCCTGGCCGGGCGCGCGTCGCTGAGCCTGGCCGACCTGGCCGGCGAGGCATGGATCGGCACTCCCGTCACCGGTCCCCAGCTCGGCCCCCTCGCGGAGCTGGCCCGCTCCGCGGGTTTCCAGCCACGGCTCGCCTTCGAGGGCGACGACTTCAGGACGGTGCTGCAGCTCGTCGCCCACGAGCTCGGCATCGCCGTGCTGCCCGCGCTGGCGCTCACGGACGCGGTGGACGGCGTCGTGGCCCGCCCCATCGCCGAGGAGCCCCTCGTACGCTTCCTGTACTGCTGCCGGATCGACACGGCCGGGGCGCCGGCCATCGTCACCCGGCTGGAGACGCGCCTGACCGAGGCCGCCGCCGGTCTCCCGCTGCCGTCGTGACGGGCGCTTTCGAGCCCCGGCCGCCCCGCCGCGCCGACCGCCCCCGTGGCGCGCCGCCCACCGCGTAGGCCGCGGCCCGCTGCGGCCCGAGCCGCGATCCCTGGCGGAACGCCGTCGCGAACGCCGACCGGCCCAGCGCCGCGCGGGCCTGCCGCGTGCAACGCTCGTGCCAGGTCGCGTGGTAGGTCATCCACTCCGGCGAGGCCCCCACCGCCTGCCACATCGCGTGCGCCGCCCCCAGCAGCGCGGCGGCCCGCTCGTGCTCGTCCCGCGCGCCCGCGAGCCAGGCCAGCACCTCCAGGCACTGGGTCAGGCACCACCGGTCGTTGATCCCCCCGGTGAACTCGGTGGCCGCCGTCAGCAGCGCCTCCGCGCGCCGGCGCTCGCCCAGATTCCAGTGTGCGACACCGAGCGCGAGCTGCGCGTAGGCGCGGAAGACCAGGGCGCGCCGGCTCTCGCACAGGGTCAGGAGCCGCTCGCCGAACTCCGTCGCCTGGCGGGGATGCTCGGTCGAGCCGTACACGGCCCCGACATAGAGGTCGAACATGATGCCGTCCATGTCGTCCAGGGCCTCGTGGAGGGTGAGGGACTCCCGGATCAGCGCCAGGCCGCGCTGGGCGTCGCCGGCGAAGAACGCCGCCACGCCCGAGCTGCGGACGCCGTTCGCCACGAGCCTGTCTTCGCCGTGCCCGCGGGCGAAGGCGAGGAACTCCTCCAGCGCCCGCATGGCCGCCGCACTCTGGCCCTGGCGCAGGGCGAGCAGGCTGTCGGCCCAGAGCCCCTCCGCGCGGCACCGGCCGGCCTGCGGCACCTGTTCCAGTCCGCGTCCCAGCCAGTAGCGGCCCTCCGCGAACGACCCGCCCAGGAGCCAGAAGCACCACATCGCCGACGCGGCCTCCAGCTCCGTCGGCGCCAGCGCCGGCTCGCTCAGGCACATCTCCAGGGCGACGCGGATGTTGGGCAGCTCCCGCTGCAGGAGCAGGTAGCGGTCCAGCTGCTCGGGGACCATCCGGTCGATCCGGTGCTCTTTCACCAGGTCCCGGTAGTGCTCGACGTAACGCCGGCGCAGCCACCGCTCCTCGGGAGGCGGCAGCTGCTCGCACCCGTACGCGCGCAGGGCCTCCGGCATGCGGTATCTGGACCCGTCCCTGACCAGGACCGACTTGTCCACCAGCCCGGTCAGGTGGTCGAGCACGTCGAGCCGGTCGATGCCGTCGCCGGAGCACACCGCCTCGGCGGTCTCCAGGTCGGCCCCGGAGGGGAACAGCCCCAGCCGCGCCCACAGCCGCCGCTCCCCGGCCGAGCAGAGGCGGAAGCTCCACTCCATGGTCGCGCGCATCGTCTGGTGGCGGGGCAGGACGGTGGGCGTCTTCGTGACCAGCACGTCGAACCGCTCCTCCAGCTCCCGCGCCAGGCGTTCGAGCGGCATGGACCGCAGCCGGACCGCCGCCAGCTCGATCGCCAGCGGGATGCCCTCCAACCGCCGGACCAGCTCCGCCACGGGCGCCACGTTGCGCGCGTTGAGCCGGAAGCCGGGCACGGCGCCCGCCGCGCGCTCCACGAACAGGCGGACGGAGTCGTGGCGGCCGACCTCCCGGACCGTGTGGCCGCAACCGGGGCCGGAATCGGGAGTCGACAGCGGAGCGACCGCCAGCACCTGCTCGCCCGAGATCCGCAGCGTCTGCCTGCTGGTCGCCAGGACCTGCAGCCGGGGCGCGGAACGCAGCAGCCGATCCACGAACCGGGCGCAGACCGCGCTCAGATGCTCGCAGTTGTCCAGGACCAGCAGCATCCGCTTGGTGGACAGGTAGTCCACCAGCACGCCCATGGGATCGCGGCGCACGTCGCGCAGCCCCAGCGCCGTGGCGACCTCCGACTCCAGCAGGTCGCCCGTCTCCAGGGTGGCCAGCTCGACCACCTCGACCCCGTCCTGGTACATGTCCCGCAGCAGCTCCGCGGTCCTGAGCGCCAGCCGGGTCTTGCCGACGCCGCCCCCGCCCGTCAAGGTGAGCAGCCGGGACCTGCCCAGCAGCTTGCGCACCGTGGACAGCTCCTGGGCCCGCCCGACGAACGTGGACTGGTCGGTCAGTACGCCGGCCCCGGAGCTCACGGGGCGCCCCCGGGAAGCAGCCCCTGCTCGCTGACCCAGGCCGCGATCTGGGCGCGCGAGTTGAACCCGAGCTTGGTCAGGATGTGCTCGACGTGCCCCTCGGCCGTGCGCTGGGCGATCACCAGCGCGGAGGCGATGGCCTTGTTGGTCATGCCCTGGGCGACGAGCCGGGCGATCTCCATCTCCCTCCGGGTGAGCGGCGAGGCCTGGGCCGCCGCCGCGGGCTTGGCCGGTTTCGGGCTCTCGCACATCGCGTACGCGAGCGCGTCGGCCGGGGTGAGCTCGGTGCCCCTGCGGAAGGCGGCCTCGAACTTCTCCTCGCCGAGACGCTCGCGCGCCAGCGCCTCCGAGGCGTCGTGGTGGCCGGCCAGATAGCCGAACGGGGGAGCGCAGAACGACCGCCAGCGCTCCTGCGAGGCCCCGAACAGCACGGCGGCGCGCTCGGGCGTGCCGTCGGCGGCCATCCACGCCAGCGCCTCGATGCACAGGGCGGTGCCCAGGCGGTCGTCGAAGGGCTGCTTGAGCCGGATGGCCTCGCGCTCCATCTCGACCGCCCCGGCCACGTCGCCCTCCCGCCACACCTCGACCCCGTACATCCACAGCGTGTACGACCTGAACCAGTGGTCCTCGCGGGCCTCGCAGGCCTCCAGGCCCTCCTTGAAGCGCGCGACGGCCTCCTCCGGATGGCCGAGGAGCGAGTGGGCGGTGGCCAGGTACAGCAGCGTGTTCACCACCCCCATCGGGGCGTCCGTCTCGCGGTAGCCCGCCACCGCCTCCTCCAGCAGGGCCGCCGCGCCGGTGATGTCGCGCTGGAGCAGGGCCGCCAGGCCGCAGACGTAGGAGATCTCGGCGACGATCGCCGCGTCGTCGAGCTGCTTCGCCAGCTCGCGGGCCTCCTCGAGCATGTCGGCCGCCAGCGCGAAGTCGCTCTGCAGCACCGCCAGCCGCGCGTTGACGCACAGCGCGTTGGCACGGACGGTCGCCGCCGCGTCCTCCTCCGCGTCCCCCACCGCGTCCCCCACCGGGGGGCCCACCGCAGGGGCCACCGCCGAGTCCGCAGCCGATTCCGCCGCCGGGCCCGCCGGAGGACCCTCCACCGGGCCCGCTGGAGGACGCGCCGCCGGGCCGGTCGCCGGGCCTGCCGCGAGCAGGCGGTCGAGCCAGTCGCGCGGCTCCCGCAGCGACCCGGTCGCGATCCAGTAGAACCGCAGCGCCGTGGCGATGGCCAGGCCGCGCACCGCCTCGCCCGGCGTCGTGAGGCAGTAGTCGAGGGCGCTGCGGATGTTGCCGTGCTCGGCGCGCAGGCGATTGAACCAGGCCACCTGGTCGGGGCCGAACCACTCCCGCTGCCCGCGGCTCGCGAGGTCCGCGAACCAGTCGCGGTGCCGGGCCCGCAGCGCCGCCTCGTCGCCCGACTCGCGCAGCCGGTCGCGGCCGTACTGGCGGATCGTCTCCAGCAGCCGGTAGCGCACCGTGGTCTGGTCGCCCTCGCGGGCCAGCACCGACTTGCCCACCAGGCCGACCACCAGATCGACGACCTCGTCGGGCTCGATGCCGTCGCCGGCGCACACGTGCTCGGCCGCCTCCAGGTCCAGACCGCCGGAGAACACCGACAGCCGGGCCCAGAGCAGCCGCTCCTGCTCGGTGCACAGGGCGTAGCTCCAGTCGATGAGCGCCCGCAGCGTCTGCTGGCGGGGCATCGCGGTGCGCGCCCCCATCGTGAGCAGCCGGAACCGGTCGTCCAGCCGGGCCAGCAGCTGCTCCACGGACAGCGCCCGCAGCCGGACGGCCGCCAGCTCGATCGCCAGCGGGATGCCGTCCAGCCGCCGCACGATCCGCGCCACGCTGTCCTGGTTGTCGTCGGTGACCTCGAACCCCGGCAGCACGGACTGGGACCGGTCGGCGAACAGCCGGATCGCGTCGAACTGCTTCAGCGAATCCGTGGACGAGCGCGCGACGTCGAAATCCGGCAAGGGCAGCGGCGGAACGGGCATCACCTGCTCGCCCACGACGCCGAGCGTCTGCCGGCTGGTGGCCAGGATCCGCAGATCGGGTGCGGCGCGCATGAGCGTCTCGGCCACCGCGGCGCATTCGTCCAGCAGGTGCTCGCAGTTGTCCAGAATGAGGAGCATTCTCTTGTCACGCAGATGCTCCGTGAGCACCTCGATGGGGGGCCGCAGCGAACGGTCCTGGATTTCCAGGCATTCCATCACCGCCTGCACCAGCAATTCGGGGCTCTCCAGCGCCGCGAGCTCGACCAGCCACACGCCGTCGGCGAAGCTGCGCCGCAGGTCGAACCCGACCCGCTGGGCCAGCCGGGTCTTACCGACCCCGCCGACGCCGATCAGGGTCACCAGCCTGGCATCGGACAGCAGCCGCTTGACCTCGGCGATCTCGTGCCGCCTGCCGATGAAGCTGTTGAGCTCAGCGGGCAGGTGGCAGGAAACGATCGGTGCGGTCATGGTCATGAATGCTCCAACGGCTCCGGCGCTCGGACCACCCCGCCGCCGGTGCCCGAGCTTGCACTCCCAGATTATTCGGTGAAGGTACCCCTCGCACTTTGTCGTTTCCGTACGGGTGACGTCGGCCAAGCAAATCCCTAATTTCCGGAAAAATTGGGAAAAGTGGGTGGCTGAAAGGCGGCGCACTTTGCCGATGCGAGGACATAGCTTTGCCCGGCGGGATTTTGTCTTTAGACATTTCGGGCATGGGATGCAGACGACCCGGAGTTTCCACTCGCCGGGAAGGAGACGATCATGGCGACGTCAACGTCACCGTTCGCATTCCACCGTGGTGGCTATTCGGGCTGGCTCGGATTCGCCGGCACCCTCTCGATGGTGCTGGGCGTCTTCAACATCATCGAGGGCGTCATCGCCCTGTTCAAGACGTACTTCTTCGTCACGCCCGGCGGCCGCCTCCTGGTGTGGAACTACACCGCCTGGGGCGTGATCTGGCTGGCGATCGGCGTCCTGATGTTCCTGGTGGGGCTCGGCGTGCTGGCCGGGCAGACCTGGGCCCGCTGGACCGGGGTCGTCCTGGCCGGGCTGGCCATGATCGGCCACTTCGCCTTCATGGTGGCCTTCCCCATCTGGTCGGTGATCGCGATCGCGCTCTGCGCCCTGGTCATGTACGGCCTCATCGCGCCGCCCAAGGGGGCCACCGGCGTTCCCGGGTGAGGGAGGGCGGTCACCCGAAGGATGTACGCCGATCTCCTCAGCGGGCAGGAAGCCTCGCGGCCCGGGCCGTCGCTAGCGTTGCGGGAAACGGCCCTGATCGGAAGAGGTCCCCATGGCTCCTGCCCGCAAGACGTTCCTCACCGGACTGGCGGTCTTCGTCATCGGGCTCGCGCTGTGGCTGTTCGGGCTCGACGTCGAGATCGTGGTGTTCACCCCCTCGAAGATCGGCGTGGTCATGATGGTGCTCGGGGCGATCGAGGCCGCGTACGGGCTCTACCGGATGGCCCGGGACGAGCGCGCCTGACGGCGGGTCACCGCCAGCCGGCCTCGGTGGCGATCCGGACCGCGTCGAGCCGGTTGCGGGCGTCGACCTTGCTGACGATCGCCCGGCCGCGATGGTAGCCGCGACGGATCACCGCCAAGGCCGACCCGGCCGCCCGCGATCCCGCCCGCGCCGAGGCAGGAGCCGGCCGCCCGCGATCCCGCCCGCGCCGAGGCAGGAGCCGGCCGCCCGCGATCCCGCCGGCGCCGAGGCAGGAGCTGGCCGCCCGCGATCCCGCCGGCGCCGGGGTCGAGCTGGCCGGCATCGTCACCGTGGCCCGCACCGCGCTCGCCGACCTGCGCGCCATCCCCGGGGACGGCGAACCCGGCCTCAGCCTGCGCGCCGAGCTGGCCTCGGCCCGCGAGGTCCTGGAGGCCACCGGCGCGACCGTGGAGATCGACCCCGCGCACGCGCCCCTGCCCGACGGCCTCGACGCGCTGCTCGCCGTCGTGGTCCGCGAGGCGGCCACCAACGTGCTGCGGCACAGCGAGGCCCGCCACGTGAGCATCGCCCTGGCCACCCGCGACGACCTCGTACGGCTGCGCGTCGACAACGACGGCGTCACCGGCCGCCCCGCCGAGCCCGGCCAGGGCGTCGCCAACCTCACCGCCCGCCTGGCCGCCCGGGGCGGCCGCCTCACGACCGCCGCAGGGGACCACCGCTTCCGGCTCGACGCGACCCTGCCCGCGCGACCCTGCCCGCGCGACGCTGTCCCGCTTGTCACATTTGCGGGGGCCAGTCCGTCTTATCTGTGTAGACGCGCCTTACCTGACAGCGAGGTGAGCCCCTTGATCCCCTATACCGATCCCAACGCCTGGCGGATCGCCATGGACGCCAGCGAGGCCACGCTCTCGGCCGGTCTCGGGAGCGGCGACTTCGACGGCTCCTTCTACCTCAGCCCGGCCGGGTCGCTGGCGGGCTTCACGCTGCGGCTCTGCCTGCCCGGGGCGCCCGAGCTCCTGTGGGAGTCGGTGAGCCTGGAGGGCGGATCCGAGGTCCGGGGGAGCAGCCGGCTGCTGCTGGACGGGCGGGCGGCCCGCGCCGACGTGTCGGGGTTCTGCGCGCGGGTGCCCGTGGGGCGGGGCGGGAGCTCGTACCTGAAGATCGTCCTGGCGGCGGCGTTCTCGCCGCTGCGGCTGCGCTGGCCCAGGTGGCGGGTGCGGCCGGTGACGCTGCGCCTGTTCACCGAGATCCGCCCCGCCGAGTCCGGGTGACCCGTGACGCTTCGCAAATGTACGAAGCGTCACGGCACATCGGGCGATCCCGGCTAGCCTGCCGTCTCATGATGTACGGCCCCCAGCAGCAGCCACCGCAGCAGTTCAACGCCCCCTACCCCCCACAGCAGCCGCCCGCCTTCGCACCGCCTCCCGTGGTGATCGACGTCGGCGGCGACGCCAAGGTGAAGGCGCTGATCGGCGGCTCCGTCGCCGGGGCGATCGGGCTCATGGCGGTCTTCTCGGCGCTCACCGGGCAGACGACGGGCGGCGCGGGCTCCGCGGTCGCCGTCCTGGTGCTCGGGCTGATCTTCCTGTTCATCGGGCTGCTGCCGATCATCACCTGGCGCAAGCTCAGCCGGCCGCGCAAGCTCGTCTTCGACGTCTACGGCGTGCGCTGGGACGACCCCCAGGGCCGCCCGTGGGCGGCCCCGTGGGCCGAGCTGTCCGGCGTGGGCATCTCGCGTACGCAGCAGCGCCGCGTCAAACTGGCCGACTACATCATGCGCAAGACGATGGTCCGCCTCGACCTCTTCCCGGCCGACCCGGGCTTCCGCGCACGCCATCCCGACATGGAGCACCTGTGGGAGTTCCACACGGTCAAGAACGGCTACCGGCTCCCGCTGGGCTCGAACCCCAAGTACATCCCGGTCATCGAGCACGCCATGCGCCAGTACCGCCCGGCCGTCTACCTGGGCATCCGCGACGAGGGCTTCATGGTGGGCCTGGTCTGAGGAGATCAGCCGAAGTCCAGGAAGACGGTCTCCTTGTCGCCCTGCAGGTGGATGTCGAACCGGTAGACGCCCGCCCGCTCCTCCACGGGCACCAGCGTCCGCCCGCGCTCCGGAGGCAGCGAGCCGAGGAAGGCGTCCTGGGCGAAGTAGATGCGGGTGTAGAGGTGGTGGAGCAGGCCGCGGGCGAACACGCAGACGCTGATGTACCCGTTGCCGGGCAGGAGCGTGCGCAGGGCCCAGCCGCCGTCGGCGTCGGTGGCCACCCGGCCGAACCCGGTGAAGTCGACGCCGCGCCGGCCCAGCAGCACGCCGCTGACCTGGTCGCGCCGGAGCGTGCCCGGCGCGCCCGCGAGGTTGCCGGACGGGTCGGCCTGCCAGAACTCCAGCAGCGCGTCAGGCACCGGCTCGCCCGCGCCGTCGTAGACGTAGCCGTGGACGGTGATCCCGCCTTCGGCGAGGTCGCCGCCGCGGGGGATCGGCAGCGCGTAGCCGTAGAACGGGCCCACGGTCTGGGAGGGAGTGGGGTTCATCGGCCCTCCTCCATCCAGGTCGCGGCGGGGCCGTCCAGCACGATGTCCCACCGGTAGCCCAGCGACCACTCCGGCACGGACAGGTCGTGGTCGTACGCGGAGACCAGCCGCTGCCTGGCCCGCTCGTCGGTGACGGAGTTGAGCACGGGGTCGTACCGGAACAGCGGGTCGTTCGGGAAGTACATCTGGGTCACCAGCCGCTGCGTGAAGGCCGTGCCGAACACCGAGAAGTGGATGTGCGCGGGCCGCCAGGCGTTGACGTGGTTGCGCCACGGGTACGCGCCCGGCTTGATCGTGGTGAAGGCGTAGCGGCCCTCGTCGTCGGTCAGGCAGCGGCCCACGCCGGAGAAGTTGGGGTCGAGCGGCGCGGGATGGTCGTCACGCTGGTGGAGGTAGCGGCCCGAGGCGTTGGCCTGCCAGATCTCCACGAGCTGGCCGCGTACCGGGCGGCCGTCGCGGTCCAGCACCCGCCCCTGGACGGTGATCCGCTCGCCGAGCGGCTCGCCGGCGTGCTGCCTGGTCAGGTCCGCGTCGAACGGCGCGACGTCGGCGACGCCGAAGACCGGCCCGGCCAGCTCGGCCGCCTCCGGGTCCTTCAGCGCGACCAGCGGTTGCTTGGGATGGCGCAGCACGCTGCTGCGGTAGGGGACGAAGTCGCGATCGGGATGGTTCGCCTCCTCGCCTTCACGGGCCTGGTGGATCTCGGCGATCTCGCGGTCGATGTCGGCTTGGGTGAGGGGTGGGGTCATGTGCGGCTACCTTTCCAGGACGACGGCCAGGCCCTGGCCGACGCCGATACAGAGGGACGCGAGCCCGGTGCCGGAGCCGGCGGCGGCCAGCCGGTGGGCCAGGGTGCCGGTGATGCGAGCGCCGGAGGCCCCGAGCGGGTGGCCCAGGGCGATGGCGCCGCCGTCGGGGTTGACGATGGCGGGGTCGAGGTCGGGCAGCTCGGCCAGGCAGCCGAGCACCTGCGCGGCGAACGCCTCGTTCAGCTCGACGCTCGCCAGGTCGCCGAACCCCTTGCCCGCCCTGGCCAGGGCCTTGCGCGACGCCTCGACCGGGCCGAGCCCGAAGTAGCGGGGTTCGAGGGCACTGGCCGCGCCGGCGACGATCCTGGCCAGCGGCTCGCGCCCGCGCAGCCCCGCCTCGTCGGTCAGCAGCAGGGCCGCCGCGCCGTCGTTGAGCGGGGAGGAGTTGCCCGCGGTGACCGTGCCGCCCTGCCGGAAGACGGGCTTGAGCCGGGCGAGCTGGTCCAGGCCGGTGTCCTCTCGGATGCCTTCGTCCCTGGTCAGGCCCTCGATGGGGACGATCTCGCGCTCGAACGACGCCTTGGCCGCCTTCTGGTGGCTGGCCAGCGCGTACGCGTCCTGCTCGGCCCTGGCGACGCCGTGCCGGTCGGCGATCAGCTCGGCGCCCTCGCCCAGCGGCACGGTGTGCTCGGCGGGCATCCTCGGGTTGACCAGCCGCCAGCCGAGCGTCGTGGAGACCAGCTCCTGCCCGCCGGCCGGGAACGCCCGGTCCGGCTTGGGCAGCACCCACGGCGCGCGGGTCATCGACTCCACGCCGCCGGCGATCACGGTGGAGGCGTCGCCGAGGGCGATCATGCGGTACGCCTGGATGACGGCCTCCATGCCGGACCCGCACAGCCGGTTGACGGTCACGCCCGGGGTGGTCACGGGCAGGCCGGCGAGCAGCGCGGCCATGCGGGCGACGTTGCGGTTCTCCTCGCCGGCGCCGTTGGCGTTGCCGAGGATCACCTCGTCGGGGGCCGCCACGTCGTTGCGCTCGGCGACGGCCCTGACGACGTGGGCGGCCAGGTCGTCGGGGCGGATGCCGGCCAGCGCCCCGCCGTGGCGGCCGAAGGGCGTGCGGACGGCGTCCACGATGTAGACGGTGTTCATACGGCTACCTCCGCTTCCGTGCGGTCGCGCAGGCCGGCCACGCTCACCCCGGGCGCGGTCTCGACCAGCCTCAGCCCCGCCTCGGTGACGTCGAGGACGCCGAGGTCGGTGATGATCCGGTGCACGCACTCCTTCCCCGTGAGGGGCAGCGAGCACTCCTTGACGATCTTGGGGGTGCCGTCCTTGGCGGTGTGATCCATGATCACGATGACCCGGCCCGCGCCGTGGACCAGGTCCATCGCCCCGCCCATGCCCTTGACCAGCTTCCCGGGCACCATCCAGTTCGCCAGGTCGCCCCGCGCCGAGACCTGCATCGCGCCCAGCACCGCCACGTCGATGTGGCCGCCCCGGATCATCCCGAACGACAGCGAGGAGTCGAAGAACGACGCGCCCGGGAGCACGGTCACGGTCTCCTTGCCGGCGTTGATCAGATCGGGGTCCAGCGCGTCGG
This sequence comes from Nonomuraea jabiensis, assembly GCF_014204795.1. Classification (GTDB taxonomy): domain Bacteria; phylum Actinomycetota; class Actinomycetes; order Streptosporangiales; family Streptosporangiaceae; genus Nonomuraea; species Nonomuraea jabiensis. The sequence goes on from NZ_JACHMB010000001.1 coordinate 7,851,247, forward strand.
GGGCGGGGTAGGGGCCGACGCCGAGGACGCCGTTCTCCGAGTGCAGGATCACGTCCACGTCGGGCGGCAGGAACGACGGGATGCGGGTCGGCAGCCCGATGCCGAGGTTGACGTAGTCGCCGTCGCGCAGCTCGGCCGCCGCCCGCGCGACCATCTCGTCCCTGGTCCAGCTCATGAGGTGGTCGTCCTCTTCTCTATGCCCTTGTCGGCGGCCTGCTCGGGGGTCAGGACGAGCACGCGCTGGACGAACACGCCGGGCAGGTGCACCTCGTCCGGCTCCAGCTCGGTCAGCTCCTCGACCTCGGCGACCGTGACCCGCCCGGCCATCGCGGCGAGGGGGTTGAAGTTGCGGGCGGCCTTGTTGAAGACCAGGTTGCCGTAGCGGTCGCCCTTGGCGGCCCGCACCAGCGCGAAGTCGGTGGTGATGCTGCGCTCCAGCACGTAGGAGCGGCCGTCGAACTCGCGGACCTCCTTCGGCGGCGAGGCCACCGCGATCGAGCCGTCCGGGTGGTGGCGCAGCGGCAGCCCGCCGTCGGCGACCGGCGTGCCGACCCCGGCGGGGGTGTAGAAGGCGGGGATGCCGGCGCCGCCCGCCCGCAGCCGCTCGGCCAGGCTGCCCTGCGGGGTCAGCTCCACCTCCAGCTCCCCGGCGAGGTACTGGCGGGCGAACTCCTTGTTGTCGCCGATGTAGGAGGCCGTCACGCGGGCGATGCGCCCGGCCGCCAGCAGGATGCCGAGGCCGCCGCCGTCCACCCCGCAGTTGTTCGACACCACGCCGATCCCCGTCACGCCGGTGTTGTAGAGGGCCCGGATCAGGACGTTGGGGATGCCGCTGAGCCCGAAGCCGCCGACCGCGAACGACGCGCCGTCCGACACGCCGGCCAGCGCCTCCTCCGCGCTCGCGACCACCTTGTCTCTCCGCACGACGCTCCATTCATGGGGAGTGTTCGCATAGTGAACTTTAGTTCACTATTGTGAAATCGAGTATGCGTATGTGACCGCGCTCGTGTCAAAGGAGAGCCCATGGAGCCTGCGGGGACCCTGGAACGCGGCCTGGCCGTGCTCCGGGCGCTGACGGCGGACGCCGCCGGAGGGCGGGACGGGCGCTCGCGCTCGGCGCGGGTGCGCGCCACCGACCTCGTGCGCGCCACCGGTCTGGCCAGGTCCACGGTCGACCGCGTGCTGGCCACGCTGGTCCACCTCGGCTACGTCCGCGCGGAGGGGCGCGACCTGCTGCCCGCGCCGCGCCTGATGGAGCTGGGCGAGGCGTACCTCGCCGGCGGGGGCCTGCGCGACCCCCTCGCGCCACCGGCCGAGCGGCTCGCGGAGGAGCTGGACGAGTCCGTGTCGCTGGCCGTCGCGGACGGCGACGGGGTGCGCTTCATCGGCCAGTTCACCCGCAGGCGCACCATGTCGGTCGCCTTCCGGGTCGGCGACCTGCTGCCCGCCGACCGCTGCGCGGCGGGCCTGGCGCTGCGCGACCCCGCCGCGCCGTGGGCCGAGGACGACCAGCTCATCGAGCCGGGCCTGGTCGCGGTCGCGGTGCCCGTGCGCGACCCGCGGGGGCGGGCGGTCTGCGCGGTGAGCGTCGTCAGCCACACCAGCCGGCACACCGCCGCCAGCCTGCGCGACTACGCGCTGCCCCGGCTGCGCGAGACGGTAGCGACCATGGAAGCGGCCCTGGCCGAACCGGCGTCCCGGCCCCCGCTGGCACCGGCATCCACAGATCTGTCTCGTGCCGCCAAGGAGGAATTGGGCAGCGGGTACCTTCAGTCGCTGGCTCGCGGCCTGGCCGTGCTCGTGGCGCTCGGCTCGGCCCGCGGCGGGCTCAGCCTGGCCGACGCCGCCAGGACCACCGGCCTCCCGCGCGCCACCGTGCGGCGATCGCTGCAGGTGCTGGCGCGGCTGGGCTACGTGACCTGCGACGACTCCCGCTTCGCCGTGCTCCCCAAGGTGATGGAGCTGGGCTACGCCGCCCTGTCCGAGCGCACCTTCGGCGAGGTCGTCCAGCCGCACCTGGCCGACCTGGTGGCCCGCGTCCACGAGTCCGCCTCGGTCGGGGTGCTGTCCGGCGACGACGTCCTGTACGTGGCGCGGGTGCCCACCGTGAGCATCATGACCGTCAACATCACGGTCGGCACCCGCTTCCCCGCGTACGCCACCTCGATGGGCCGGGTGCTCCTGGCCGCTCAACCCGAGGAACGGCTGGCCGCCATCGCGCCGCAGCCGCTGACCCGCCACACCATCACGGCGCCCGACCGGCTGAGGGCCGCCGTCCGGCGGGCCGCCGAGGACGGCTACGCGCTGGTGGACCAGGAGCTGGAGGAGGGGGTCCGGTCCATCGCGGTGCCGGTCCGGGGCCGGGACGGGCGGGTGGTCGCGGCCGTCAACGTCGCCACCCACGCCAGCCGGGCCACCCGGGCCGACCTGCTCCGCGACGTCCTGCCCGCGCTGGCCGAGACGGCCGCCAGAATGTCCGCCGACCTGCGGCACGTCCCCGTGACGCCCTGGACGGCTTAGGGCGTGCCCGTTGGGACATCTGCTCCCGGACCTCGGGGATCGCGAAGATCACGTTTCCGTTGTCCGTGATGCCGGGTGCCACGGTGTTGACCGTGATCCCCGAGCTCGACGGTTTACCGAGCGGCCTGCGCGTTGTGCGCGTAATGCACGGCGACCAGGCACGGCTCAGAAGCCGTAGGGGCCGAAGCGGCCCCAGGCCACCAGGGCGGCCAGGAGCAGCAGGACCGCGTTGAAGGCGATCGCGGCGGGTTCCTTGCGGCGGGCGTGGGTGAGCGCGGCCAGGACCATCACCACGGCCAGGCCGGTCGCCGCCAGCGGGGTGAGGACGGGGGCGATGCCGGTGGCCGTGGGCAGGATCAGCCCGAGCGCGCCGGCGAGCTCGGCCACGCCGATGAGACGGACGGTGCCGGCGGAGAAGTCCTCCACCCAGGGGAGCCTGGCGTGGAGCTTCTCCTTGGGCTGGGTGGACTTCATCACCCCGGCCATGCCGAACATGACGGCCAGCAGGGCCTGCACGATCCATCAGGTCGAAGGCAGGGGACCGCTCCCTTTAGGGAGCGGGGGAATGCCGAGTGGAAGGCGCTCTAAGCGCCTGAGCGTGCCTGAAGTCGCAGGCCCGTGCGGGTTCCGGTGAACACTGATCAGTGTAAGAACGCGGTGCTTATGCTGATCGTGTGTCTCGTCAGGTGCGTACTTCCCCCGGTGCGGCTTACGACTTGGGCTACCACGTGGTGTGGTGCTCCAAGTACCGGCGCCGTGTCCTGGGTGGCCGGGTCAAGATCCGGTTGGAGGAGTTGCTGCCCGCGAAGGCCGCTGAGCACGATTGGGAGGTCATCGCCTTGGAGGTGATGCCCGATCACGTGCATCTGTTCGTCAAGGCGCGCCCGAAGGACTCCCCGTCGTACGTGGCCAACCAGTTCAAGGGTTACACCTCCCACCACCTGCGGGTCGAGTTCGGTCACCTGCGCTCCCGGCTGCCGACTCTGTGGTCGCGCTCGTACTTTGTGGCGAGTGTGGGCACGGTTAGCGCAGCCATGGTCCAGCGCTACATCGAGACCCAGTATGAGCGTGTCCCCAAGGCCAAGAGCGGGGGCGAGGATGCGTAGGGCGTTCAAGTTCCTGCTGCGGCCGACCCGGCACCAGGAGATCACGCTGACGGCGATGCTGGACGATCATCGGGCGTTGTACAACGCCGCGCTGCAGGAACGCCGGGAAGCGTGGCGGCGCTGCAAGGTCTCGATCCGGTACGGCGATCAGTCCGCCCAGTTGAAGGAGATCCGTGAGGCTGACCCCGAGGGTCAGGGCTGCTGGTCGTTCACCAGCCAGCAGCAGACCCTGCGGCGGCTGAACAAGGCGTTCGAGGCGTTCTTCCACCGGGTCAGGGCGGGTGAGACACCTGGCTATCCCCGGTTCAAGGGCAGGGGCTGGTTCGACACCGTCACCCTGGTCGAGGGCGACGGCGCGAGATGGGACTCCCAGCCGCACCACCCGGCTGCGACCTACGTCCGGGTGCAGGGCGTCGGGCACCTGCGGGTGCACCAGCACCGGCCGATCGCCGGGCGGGTCAAGCAGATCGAGATCAAGCGGGAGGGCTCGCGCTGGTATGTGATCTGCTCGTGCGACGACGTTCCTGCCGTGCCGTTGCCTGCGACCGGCCGGGAGGTCGGGGTGGACATGGGCGTCACGCACTTCGCGACCGTGAGCGAGCCGATCGACGGCCTCACCGATGAGGGCGGGCATGTCGCCAACCCCCGCTACCTGAAGACCGTGGAGGAGGAACTCGCCGCCGCGCAGCGGGCCTACGCCCGCACCAGACGCGGCAGCACCCGCAGGAAGAGGGCCGCCAAGAAGATCGGGCAGATCCATCGCAAGGTGGCCCGGCGGCGGACCGACCACGCGCACAAGACCGCGCTCGGCCTGGTCCGCGCGGCCGACGTGATTGCGGTCGAGGACCTGCGCATCGCGAACATGACCAAGAGCCCCGCGGTGAAGCCTGATCCGGAGCGGGCGGGCGGATTCCTGCCCAACGGGTCAGCGGCGAAGGCCGGGCTGAACAGGAGCATCCTGGACGCGGGTTGGGGGGTGTTCCTCGCGATCCTCACCAACAAGGCTGAAAGCGCCGGTCGGGACGTGATCGCGGTGGATCCCCGCAACACCTCCCGCACCTGCCCCGAATGCGGGCACGTATCAGGGGCCAATCGCACCACCCAGGCCGGCTTCGTCTGCGTCACGTGCGGGTACGCCGCCAACGCGGACGTGGTCGGGGCGAGCAACATCAAGAGGGCCGGGCTGGTCCTCCGCGACGCCCGCGCGGCGTAGCGAGAAGCCACCCCGTTTACGGGGTGGAGGAGTCACAAGACGATGTTCATGAGACTTCCTTCAGAAAGGTCCAAAACCGGCGGCGGGAGCCGCCGGTCAGCCGTTGAAGACGACCTCGGGCCGGTCGCGGCGCTCGTACAGGTCCCAGTACAGCGGGGCGATCTGCTCGGGCGTGGCCGTGGGGATGCCGTCGGGGCCGCCCTCGCCGATCCAGACGTTGATCGCCACGTGCGCGGCGTGCACGCCGCTGCCGGCCAGTTCCTTGTTCAGGTTGAGCACCCAGTTGCGCAGAGCCGCGGCGGCGGCGTTGACGTTGCCGAGCATCGGGATGGGGTCCACCGAGCCGCCGCCGGTGGTGAAGAGCAGCGTGCCCGACCCGGCCGCCCGCATCGCGGGCAGCGCCGCGCCGGCGGCGGCCACGGCGCCGTAAAGGTTGTACTCGATCTGCGGCTGCAGGTTGTCCACCGTCACCTCGGAAGGGACGGCCGTCGTGAAGCCGGGCACCGGCGAGTGCGGGGCGGGGGAGTACTCCAGCACGTCCAGACCGCCGAACCGGTCTGCGGCGGCCTCCAGGGCGGCGGTCAGGGAGGGCCGGTCCAGCACGTCGGCGGGGAACGCGGCGGCGGTGATGCCCTCTGTTTCGAGCCGGCCGGCCAGGGTTTCCAGCTTCTCCTTGGTGCGGGCGATCAGGGCGACGTCGAAGCCGCGGCCGCCGAAGGTACGGGCGATGGCCAGGCCCATGCCGGGGCCGGCGCCGACGATGGCGATGGTGGGCACGATCAGCTCTCTTCTCCTAGGCGGGGGTTCAGGAGCAGGTGACGGCGAGCTTGCCGAGCGCGCCGGCGCCGAAGGCGGCGAACGCCTCGGGTGCCCGCTCCAGCGGGTAGGCGGCGGTGATCGGCACGCGCAGCGCGCCGGAGGCGGCCTGCTCGGCCAGGGCGGCCAGAGTCTGCGGGTTGGGGTCAGCCATGATCGTGTGTACGGTGACGTCGCCGCCGGGGACGGCGTCGGCGGTCAGGCCGAGGGTGGAGGCCAGGCGGCCGCCCGGCCGCAGCAGGCCCGCGAGCTCGGCGCCGTCGCCCGCCAGGTGCACCACGGCGTCCACGCCCTCGGGGGCGAGGGCGCGGACCTGGGCCGGCAGGTCGCCGGTGAAGTCCACGAGGTGGACCGGCGTGCCGGTCAGGCCGGTGACGAAGTCGGCCTCGGCGCCGGGGCGGGCGGTGGCGATGACGCGGACGCCGCGGGCGGCGGCCAGCTGCACGGCCAGCGCGCCCACCCCGCCGGTGGCGCCGGAGACGAGAACCGTCTCGCCGCCGGCCGGGGCGATGGCGTTGAGGCTGTCCAGCGCCGCGGTGCCGGCCAGGCCCAGCGCGCCCGCCTCCCGAACGGACAGGCCGTCGGGGACGGGGGCCACGCCGTAGGTGGCGGACACGGTGACGTACTGGGCCAGCGAGCCGGTGCCCAGGAACGGCTTCATCACCACCCCGAAGACCGTCTGGCCGGCCTCGAAACCGTCCACGCCCTCGCCCAGGGCCTCGACGGTGCCCGCGAAGTCCTTGCCCACCACCAGCGGGAAGCGGTGGTCCATCACCCCTTGCAGGTAGCCGGCCGCGGTGGCGGCGTCGAAGCCGTTGATCGAGGAGACGGCCACCTTCACCAGCAGCTCGCCGGGCTCGGGGCGGGGAGTGCCGACCTCGCTCACGGCCGGGGTCGCGGGGACGGAGTCCAGCGTTACAGCACGCATGACGTACACCTTTCGAAAAGTGGAACGGGGGGCCCAGTTCCATGCCGACAGCCTAACAAGGAAACTGGGCAGCGTGTTCCACTTATGTAGAGTGGAATCATGACTACCGCGGATCCCGACTCGCCCCTGGACCGGCAGCCCGAATCGGGGCTGCGCGCCGACGCCGAACGCAACCGCGAGCGCATCCTGGCCGCCGCCCGCCGCCTGTACGCCAGCCACGGGATCGGCGTCTCCATGGCCTGCATCGCCCGCGAGGCCGGCGTCGGCAAGGCCACCCTGTCGCGCCGTTTCGCCACCCGCGAAGAGCTCATCAACGCGGTCTTCGCCGACCGCATGGACGCCTATGCCGACGCGGTCGCCCGGGCCCTCGCGGATCCCGATCCCTGGCACGGCTTCGTCGGCTACATCGAGGCCGTCTGCGCCATGCAGGCCGCCGATCGCGGCTTCGCCGACGTGCTGGCCATGACCTTTCCCGCCGCGAAGGCGCTGGAAGCCCGCCGCGCCGAGGCGTACAACGGCTTCCTCGAACTCATCGCCCGCGCGCAGGCCGCCGGTCACCTGCGCGCCGACTTCACCTCGGAGGATCTCGTCATCTTGCTGATGGCCAACGCCGGTGTCGTCGCCGCCACCCAGGACGCCGCCCCCGGCGCCTGGCGCCGCCTGGTCGGCCAGATGCTGCGCGCGTACGCGGCCCCCGGCGCCGAGCCGGCGCCGCTGGAGCCGGCCCCCGCGCCCACCGCGCTGTATCGGGCCATGGTCCGCCTCACCCGCCCCGCCCCGGGCGGAGACACGGAGTGACCCGACGGGGGGTGAAGCCCCGTGCGCGCATCGGCCGGCCTGGGTGGTCGGTCCAGGTGGGGGGCTGCTGAGCCCCTGCCAGGGAGCGCGTTCACCGGGTTCGATGGGACGAGCGGCGGGCCGTCGAGGTCTTGCTGACCGTCTGACGCGCGGTCGCGGCGGACGGCACCGCGGCGCCGATCACGTCAGGCGACAGGTCTACGGTGGAGGATATGAGCACAGGAAGGACGAGGTGCGGGAGTTTCTGAGATGGCACTGATCCTGGTGACCGGGGCATCCACCGGACTCGGATACGACACGGCGAACGCGCTGGCCGACGGCGGGCACGATGTGGTCATTCACGTCCGCAACCGGGCCCGACTCGGCGACGCGGACGACACCGCCCGGTGGAAGGACGTCGTCTTCGGGGATCTCGCCGACCTGGACGAGGTCCGCGACGTTGCCCGGCAGGCCCGCAGGTTCGGCCGCTTCGACGCCGTCATCCACAACGCCGGCACCATGCGTTCCCCCGAAGCGGGCACCGTCAACACCGTCGCGCCGTACCTGCTGACGGCCCTGATGGACAGGCCGGGCAGGCTCATCTACCTGAGCAGTTCCATGCACCGAGGCGGCTCCACCGACCTGCGACGGCTGGCCACCGGCACCGCTTCGTACAGCGACAGCAAGCTGTGGGTCACCACGCTCGCGCTGGCGCTCGCGTCGCGGTGGGAGGGAACCTCGACCCACGCGGTCGACCCCGGCTGGGTCCCCACCCGCATGGGCGGCGCCGGCGCGCCGGATGACCTGGCGGCTGGACACCAGACCCAAGTGTGGCTCGCCACCCACCATGACGTGACGCCGGCCACCGGCGGCTACTGGTATCACCGGCAGGTGCAGACGCCGCACCCCGCCTCGCGGGACGAGGATTTCCAGGCTCGCCTCATCCACGCCCTGGAGAGCCACACGGGCGTCCCGCTCGCCTGACCGCGGCAAGCTCGGAGCGGGTCACATCGGGCGCTATGGGGCGATCGGCCGGCCCTCGGCCGGCTGCGGCTTGGCGATCTGTCCTTCGGCGTCGACCACGACCACCTCGACACCCTCGGCCGCGAACGGGGCCAGCGCCTCCTCCGGGGCGCCGGCGTCGGTCACCAGCGTCCATGGCCGGGGGAGCTGGACCCAGGCGTGGAACGGACGCCGCCCGAGCTTGGCCGCGTGCGCCAGCACGTAGGTCTTGTGGGAACTGCGCGCCATGAGCTCCTTGAGGCGGGTCTGCTGGAGGTCGGCCTCGCAGATCCCGCGGTCGGCGGTGACTCCGTCAGCCCCGAGGAAGACGCGGTCGAACGACATCCGCTCCAGGGAGGTCTCGGTGACGGGGCCGACGAATCCCTGGCTGAGGTGGCGCAGCCTGCCGCCGAGACACTCCACGTGGAGGCCCTCGACGTCGTCGAGCTCCTTCAGCACCGTCAGGCTCGTGGTGGCGATCAGGAGCTGGGTGCTGGAGCGCAGTTCGTGAGCCAGCGCCGCGACGGTCGAGCCGGCGTCGAGCAGCACGGACTCCCCGGCTCCGATCTGCTGGGCCGCCCACCGGGCGATTCCGCGTTTGGCCTCGAAGGCGTCACCGACGCGCTGGCGCAGCGAGTCCTCGGGGTGCGCGACGACGGCCATCGCGCCGCCGTACGTGCGGGCCAGCAGCCCCTGCGCGGTCAGCCGGGCGAGGTCACGCCGGATGGTCGAGGAGGTCACGTCGAACGTCGAGGACAGCTCCTCGACGCTGGCCAGACCACTGGTCGTGGCCAGGCGTACGATCTCGGCGCGCCGACGGTCAGAGTTTCTGGACAACGCTCCTCCTTCTCGGCTTGTCATTCAACGCCCCGGAGTCAGTTGGCCGGGCTGGGAGACATCTGGGCGGCTTGGCGCAGCGCCTCGATCATGCTACCGACCTCGGCGATGCCCTTCCCGGCGATGTCGAAGGCGGTTCCGTGGTCCACGGACGTGCGGATGACGGGCAGGCCCACGGTGATGTTCACCCCGGCTTCGATGCCGAGGATCTTCACCGGGCCGTGGCCCTGGTCGTGGTACATCGCCACGATGAGGTCGTAGTCCCCGCGTCCCGCGACGAAGAACGCCGTGTCGGCGGGCAGCGGTCCCTGCACGTCGATGCCGTCGGCCTGCAGCACCTCGATGGCGGGCACGATCTTCTCGGCCTCTTCCCCGTATCCGAACAGGCCGTTCTCCCCGGCGTGCGGGTTGATGCCGCACACGCCGATGCGCGGGTTGTCGATCCCGGCCCGCCGCAGCGCCTCGTGGCCGCGGCGAACGGTCCGCTCCACCAGGCCGGGTTCGATCTTCGCGATCGCGTCGATCAGTCCGATGTGCGTGGTGACGTGGATGACCCGGATCTTCGGCGAGGACAACATCATGGACACCTCGTCGATCCCGGTCAGGTGCGCGAGGAGTTCGGTGTGTCCCGGGAAGATGTAGCCGCCGGCGTGCAGGGCCTCCTTGTTCAGCGGTGCCGTGCAGATGGCCTGCACCTCCCCGGCCATCGCCAGCCCGCTGGCGACGCGTACGTAGTGGTAGGCGGCCGCCCCCGCCACGGGGGAGACCTTCCCCCAGGGCAGATCCTCCGGCAGCAGCGCCAGGTCGATGACATTGACGCGTCCCGGCTGGAACACGGCATCGGCCACCGTGTCGATCGCCACGATCTCGGTGTCGATCCCGAGGATGCCGGCCGCCTGGCGCAGCCGTCCGGCGTCGCCGATGACGACGGGACGGCAGAGCTCGGCGACCTGGGGGTCCTGGAGGGCGCCGACGATGACTTCCGGGCCCACGCCGGCTCCGTCACCCATGGTGACGGCGATGATCGGGGTGGCCGCGGTGCGCGGCTGCGCGCCGACGGCGGCGGTGGAGATGCTCACGAGAGGACCTTTCGCTTGGTTCTGGGGAGGGGCGGGGTCAAGGGTTGCGAGGGAGTGCGCGGCCAGGGCCGTGACGATCTCGACGAGCGAGCCGGCTCCCCCGAAGCTGCCCGGGCGGGTGACCACGGAACGGCCGTCGGGCGTCCGGGAGTGGACGGCTCCCGGGTGCACCTGCCCGACCGGTGTCAGTTCCCGCACCTGAAGGGCGTCGAGGACGCGCCGGGCGGTCTCGCCGCCGGTCAGCACGAGGTCCACCGTCCGGGGGGACGCGCGTACCGCGTCCGCGACGACCTCGGCCAGCCGCCGCGCGAGGTCGCGCGAGGCCGCCGGGAGGACGGCGCCGGCGGAGTCGAGGAAGGCCACGACCGGCCGGTCGCCGATCGGGATGCGGGGGAGGGGGTCCCGTCCGGAGGGCGGGCCGAGCAGCGCCGTCAAGGGCAGGGCCACGGGTACGGCTCCCGCCTCGACCAGCCGGCGAACCTGCTCGGCCGCGACCGGCTCGGCGCTGCCCACCACGACGAGCGGCGCCGGGCGCGCCACGCCGTCGTGGGGCACCTCCCCGACGGGCACCTCCCCGACGGGCGTCTGCTCGGTGGCCGTCTGCTCGATGGCCGCGCCGAGAGCCCGCAGATGGCGCCCGAGCGCGTCGGCGAGTCCGCCGGACCCGACCAGCCGCATCGACGGTACGGCCAGCGCGGCACGCAGCACGGCGTCCAGATCGTGATCCGTCTCGGCGTCGCACAGCGCGATGTGCGAGTCTGCGGCGCAGGAGGCGATCGCGTCGGAAAGGCGATCCGATCGCACGGTCGCCAGGTCCAGTACGCGGACCGGAAGCGGCGCCAGGGCCGCCTCGACCGACGCCGGAGGGGAGACGCCGTCCACCGCCCAGGCGTCCGCCCGATGGAGGGGCACACCGTCCAGGTACAGCACGCCGCCGCGTACCACCCGGTCGAGACCGGGCAGGGCAGGGGCGACGACGATGCCGGTCCCCGGCGCCACGAGCGCGGCCACCTCCGCCGCGACGTTGCCGCGCAGCAGAGAGTCGATCTTCTTGAAGACCAGCCGCGGCCGCCCGGCCGGGGCCAGGGCGAGCGCGGAACGCACCGCCGCGGCGGCCTCGGCGGCAGGCCGGTGCCGGGAGTCGGTGTCGACCACCAGGATGTCGGCGGGCTCGCGCTCGCCCCGCACGGCCTGGTGAGCGAGCACAATCCTCGTGCGTGTTCCGCGCATAAGTATTCGCGCTGCCGACTCGGCCGCGCCCGAGAGGTCGTCGGCCACGATGAGGACGCCATGCGCGGCCGTGCTTCTCCTGGGCGTCAAGGAATCCCCCGATGTGATCGATCTGTGCACCTCAGACACGCTCTCACTTCCCCTGCGAACCCTCCTGCGCGATCCGCTCCGAAGTGAGGCGTGGACGTCGGCCTAACCTCCGTCTTGCCTGGATGATGTCACAGCTTGCACAAAATGCGCTAGAGCTCTTGCGCGAAGCGCGCATGCATGTAATGGTGCAGCAACGTCGTTGTGACGTGGGAAACATCCGGTCCTGGCAGGCGGCCGCTGAGAAGCGCACCGCTGAGGACGGTCCAGAAAGCGAGAAGCCCAGTGACTCATCTCGGAAGCGGCCCCCAGTACTCCCGCCGAAGTCTTCTCCGTCTCGGTGCTCTCACAGGCGCGGCCATGACGCTGAGTCCCCTCGCCGCCTGCGCGGGACCTGGGCCCGTCGCCGGCGCCGGCTCCGGTGCCGGTTCCACCGCCGGTCCGGGTCTCACGCTGGCGCTCAACCGCTCGCTCGTGTCGCTGGACAACAAGCTCAACCAGTTCGACGCCGCCGTCAGCGTCCAGCGTGGCGTCCGGCAGGCGCTGACCTTCATCGACCAGAAGCTCACCGTGCAGCACGTCCTGGCCGAGAGGTTCGAGCTGACGGGCCCCACCGAATGGACGGTCAAGCTGCGTGACGGCGTTCACTACTCCGACGGCAGCCCGGTGAAGGTCGAAGACGTCTCAACGGCCCTGCAGATGTACCAGAAGGTCCCCGGATCGTTCCTGGCCGGCCTGTTCCCCGAGTGGCCGACGGTCACCCCCGTCGACGCGAGCACCTTCAAGCTCGTGACCGAGAACCCGGTGCCGACCCTCGACTACCTGATGGCGAACATCCTGATCACCCCCGCCGCCGCGAACAAGGCGGAGGAGCTCCAGGGCGGCATCGGCTCGGGCCCCTACGTCGTCACCTCCGCGAACCGGGGCACCGGCGAGTACACGCTGCAGGTCAACGACAAATACTGGGGTCCCGCGCCCGCGATCAAGAGCGTGCAGGTCAGGTTCCTCCCCGAGGAGGCCAACCGCGTCGTCGCCCTGCGCAGCGGCGAGGTCGATGTGATCGACGCGATCTCCCCCGACGCGATCAGCCAGCTGTCCGGTCTCGGCGACGTGGAGATCCAGCAGGTGCCGAGCACGCGCATCACGCAGCTCTTCTACAACTTCCGCAAGCCCTCCGGACACCCCCTCGCCGACGTGCGCGTGCGCGAGGCGCTCAGCTACGCCATCAACGGCCCCTCCCTGATCAAGGACGTCTTCGCCGACTCGGCGACCCAGGCCCGAGGCGTGGTGGCCGACACCCTGACCGGGGCGGTGCAGACCGGCGAGTACGTCTACGACCCGCAGAAGGCCAAGCAGATGCTCGAGGCCGCCGGGGTGAAAGACCTCAAGATCAAGATCATCTGGGAGACCGGGGAGTTCGCCAACGACACGAGCGTCATGGAGGCGGTGGTGGAGATGCTCAAGGCGGTCGGCGTGCAGGCCGAACTCCAGCAGTTCCAGCCGGGCGGCGACATCTCCAAGTGGCGGCAGGGCCGGGGCGGCGACTGGGACGTCCTCGGCAACGGCTACCCCGGCCCGACCGGGCTGGCGCTGACCCCGCTGCAGGGCATGTTCGCCGGCACGGAGGAGAAGGAGGCCACCCGGGACACCTACCACGGCTACGTGTTCCCCAAGATCACTGCCATGCTCCAGAAGGCCTCTCGGGAAACCGACAGGACGGCCCGCGACGCGTTGCTCGCCACCGCCCAGAAGGAGATCTGGAACACCTGGCCCTGCATGTGGGCCTTCGTCCCCAAGACCGTCATCGCCCGGCGCAAGCGCGTGCAGAACGTCCTGCTCAGTCCCACCAACTCCTACGACCTGGCATCTGTCCGGCTGAATGGATGACTCGTGGTCCGATATGTCGCCCAACGCGTCGGGCAGAGCCTGCTGGCGATCTTCCTGACCGTCTCCACAGTCTTCGTCCTCGTACGGCTGGCGCCAGGCGATCCGGCCGCCGCCTACGCCAGCCCCCTGGCCACCACGGCGGAGCTCGAACGCATCCGCGTCCAGTTCGGCCTGGACAAACCGCTGATCCAGCAGTACGGAATCTTCGTCCGTGACCTGTTCAGCGGCAACCTGGGCACGTCCTTCTCCTTCCAGGCCCCCGCCCTGGACGTCGTCCTCAGCCGCATGCCGTACACCGTCATGCTCGCGGTCTCCTCCATCCTGTTCGCCGCGGTCGTGGCCATCCCGCTCGGCGTCTGGATGGCGCGGCACGCCGACACCGCCCGCGAGCTGGGGGCCAACGTGGCCATGATCGCCGGCCAGTCCATGCCGGAGTTCTGGAGCGGCATCATGCTGCTGACCATCTTCGCGGTGCTCGTCCCCGTGCTCCCGGCCTCAGGTTTCACCAGCTGGGCCGGCCTGGTGCTGCCGACCGTGACGGTCGGCATCCTGCAGATCGCGCTGATCTCCCGCCTGGTGCGCCGGGAGGTGGGGGCCGGCTTCGCGGCTCCCTACCTGACGATCGCCCGCTCCCGCGGCATCTCCGAGCGCGGCCTGACCTGGCGCTACGCCATGGGCAACTCGGCCGTCCCGGTGGTGACCGCGCTCGGCACCCGGTTCGCCGCCATGCTCAACGGCGTCGTGGTGGTCGAGGTCGTCTTCGCCTGGCCCGGTGTCGGATCGCTCGTCGTGCGCGCGCTGGAAACCAGGGACTACCCGCTGATCCAGGCGACCGTCCTGGTCACGGCCATCCTGACCGTGGCCGTCCAACTCCTCATCGATCTCATCTACCCGCTGCTCGACCCGCGGGTACGACTCGGGAAGGCGGTGGCCTCATGACCGCCATGGAGGCCGGCCCCGCCGACGGCTTCAGGGGCCGGGACGTCCCGGAGGAACCCTCAGCGCGGCCCAGCGCGGTGACCGCCCGGGATCTCGCGCGATCCGCGGCGGTCCGCCGCCGCAAGGGCGCGCGGCTGAAGCTGTGGGTCGGCTCGGTGTGCGTGGCCCTGGTCGTCGTGCCCGTCGTCCTGGCCAACGTGCTGCCGATCCCCGGGCCGGACGAGCAGAGTCTCGGCCTGCGCCGCCTGCCGCCGCTCACCGGCGGGCACCTGTTCGGAACCGACCAGCTCGGCAGGGACCTTCTCTCCCGGGTCCTGCACGGCGGCCAGGTCTCGCTCACCGTCGGGGTGCTGGCCATCCTCGTGTCCGGCGTCATCGGCCTCATCGCCGGCGCCGCGGCCGGATACTTCGGAGGCTGGGTCGACACCCTGAGCTCCCGCCTGCTGGAAGCGCAGCTCTCGCTGCCTCTGCTGCTGATGCTGCTGCTCGTCGTGGCGCTCTTCGGCCCCTCCATCCCGGTCATCACCTTCGTGATCGCGATCGCGCAGTGGCCGGAGGTGGCTCGCCTGACCCGTTCCCTCGTGCTCGTCGAGCGGGAGAAACCCTATGTGGCCGCGGCCCGGGTGCTCGGCCTGCGCCGCGTCACCATCCTGCTCCGGCACGTGCTGCCCAACGTCGTCAAGCAGGCCACGCTCGTGATCCTGCTGCTGCTGGCCCAGGCCGTGCTGCTGGAGAGCGCGCTGAGCTACCTGGGCGCCGGCCCGCAGCGCCCGTTCGCCACCTGGGGCCGCATCATCTCCGACGGCCAGGACTACATCACGACGTCGTGGTGGCTGGTCACGCTGCCCGGACTGGTCATCGTGCTGCTCGTCGTCGGTGTCAACCTGCTCGGAGACGGGCTGAGGGACCGCGTCCGCAGACGGAAAGGAAGGTGAGCCGAGCATGACAGCCGAGTTCGACGAGGCCGACCGTCCCCTGCTGGAGGTCGAGGACCTGCAGATCGAGCTGATCACCGAAGCCGGTGTCGTCCGCGCGGTCGACGGCGTGAGCTTCCTCATCCGCCAGGGCGAGACCGTGACGATCATCGGTGAGTCCGGATCCGGCAAGTCCACCACGGCCATGGGCATCCTGCGGCTGCTGCCGCCGGAGCTGGCGGTCCTGTCCGGCAGAGCGCGCTTCCAGGGAGCCGACGTCATCGCCGACCCGCGCGCGGCGCGCAAGGTGCGCGGGCGTACCGTCTCCCTCATCCCGCAGGATCCGATGACGGCGCTCAGCCCCGTCCACACCATCGGGCAGCAGCTCCGTGAGGCCGTGCGGCTGCCGCACCGTGGCCTGTCCAAGTCGGAGACCACCGCGCGATGCGTCGACCTGCTGGCCCGGATGCACATCCCCGATCCGGAGTCCCAGCTGCGCAAGTATCCGCATCAGCTGTCAGGCGGCATGCTGCAGCGCGTGCTCATCGCGCTCGCGCTGGCCGGGTCGCCCGTCCTGCTCGTCGCCGACGAACCGACCTCCGCCCTGGACGTCACCGTCCAGGCGGGCATCCTCGACCTGCTGCTCGAAGTGCAGGAGAACACCGGCATCGGCATTCTCATGATCACTCACGACATCGGCGTGGCCCGGCTCGTCTCCGACCGCATCCATGTCATGAAGGACGGGCGGTTCGTCGAGTCCGGCGAGGCCGAACAGATCGTCAACGCGCCCGGCGACCCGTACACCAGGAAGTTGCTGACGGCGGTCCCGCGGCTCGGCCCGTGGGACGAG
Organism: Nonomuraea jabiensis; assembly: GCF_014204795.1. Classification (GTDB taxonomy): domain Bacteria; phylum Actinomycetota; class Actinomycetes; order Streptosporangiales; family Streptosporangiaceae; genus Nonomuraea; species Nonomuraea jabiensis. Next base: position 7,867,432 of record NZ_JACHMB010000001.1, read on the forward strand.
GACGGCGAGTCGCAGGAAGCGCACCCCGACGACGGGTCGCCCGCCGACCCGGTGGCACTGGGAGAATCCCGATGACCGATGACGCGTTCCTCGAGGTCGACGGCCTCGTCGTGGACTATCCCGTCGCCCACGGCACGTTCCGCGCGGTCGACGACGTCAGCTTCACCGTCCGGAAGGGCGGCACCCTGGCCATCGTGGGGGAGTCGGGCTGCGGCAAGTCCACGATCGCCCGGTCGATCGTACGGCTGGTCAAGCCCACCGCGGGCCGCATCGTGGTGGGCGGCACCGACATCGCGGGGCTGAGTGAGAAACAGCTGCGCCCGATGCGCACCCGGGTGCAGATGATCTTCCAGGACCCGTACGGATCGCTCGACCCGCACCTGTCGGCGGCGGAGATCGTCGCGGAACCGCTGCGCGTGCGCGGAATGCGCGACAGGCGCGCGCGGGCCAAGGAGGCGGCCAGGCTCATCGACCAGGTGGGCCTGCCCGCCACGGCCCTCGAGCGCCGCCCGCCGGAGTTCTCCGGCGGCCAGCGGCAGCGCATCGGCATCGCCAGGGCCCTGGCTTCCCAACCCGACCTGCTGGTCTGCGACGAGGCGACGAGCGCGCTGGACGTGTCCGTCCAGGCGCAGGTCCTCGCCCTGCTCATGAAGATCCAGGCCGAGACCGGCCTCACCTACGTCGTGATCTCCCACAACCTGGGTGTGGTCAGGGAGATCAGCGAGGACATCATCGTCATGAGCAAGGGGCGCCTGGTCGAGTCCGGCCCGACCCGGAAGGTGCTGGCCGCGCCCGCCCACCCCTACACCCGCGCCCTCCGCAGGGCCGCGCTGGACCCGTCCGCCATCCGCGGGCGCAAGCCGCGCGAGCTGGTGCGGGCCCCGTCCACCAAGCAGTCCCCCGGGACACCCGTTCAGCGAGGAACCGACCGATGACAACCTCCGTACCGGCAGCGACCTCGATTGGGGCGCGCGTCGGGCTGTCCCGGCTGGTGCTGGGCACCATGACGTTCGGCGACACGGCCGACGCGAACGAGGCCGCGCGCATGCTGGACGCGGCGCTCGACGCCGGCATCACCGGGGTGGACACCGCGAACGTCTACGCGGGCGGCGCGACCGAGTCCATCCTGGGACCGCTGCTGGCCACCCGGCGCGACCGGGTCGTCCTGGCCACCAAGGCCGGCATGCCCCACCCGGACGCGGGCGATCACGCGCCGCTGTCCGCCAAGGCGTTGCGGGCGAGCCTGGAAGGCAGCCTGCGCCGCCTGCGGGTCGACCACGTCGACCTGTTCTACCTGCACCAGCCCGACCGCCGCACGCCGCCGGCCGAGACGCTCGGCGCCATCGCCGAGTTCGTCGCCGAGGGCAAGATCGGCGCGCTCGGCGTCTCCAACTACGCGGCCTGGCAGATCGCCGAGCTCAACCACACCGCCGACGCCGTCGGCGCGCCCCGGCCGGTCGTCGCCCAGCAGCTCTACAACCTCCTGGCCCGCCGGGTGGAGGAGGAGTACCTGGAGTTCGCGCAGAGCACCGGCCTGACGACCATGGTCTACAACCCGCTCGGCGGGGGCCTGCTCACCGGGCGGCACACCTTCGAGCAGGACCCGTCCGCCGGCCGCTTCGGCGACTCCAAGCTCGCCCCCATGTACCGGCAGCGGTACTGGAACCCGGCGCTGTTCGAGGCCGTCACCGCCCTCGGCGAAATAGCCGCGCAGGCGGGCGTCTCCCTCGTCGAGCTGTCGCTGCGGTGGCTGCTTCACCGCGACGGCGTGGGGGCCCTCCTGCTCGGCGGTTCCAAGGTCGAACACCTGCGCGCGAACCTCGCGACCGCCGCGGCGGGGCCGCTTCCCGAGGACGTCGTGGCAGCCTGCGACCGCGTGGGCGCGGCGCTGCGCGGCCCCATGCCCGCCTACAACCGATGAGAGCCGACCACCGAGGAGAAGGCCAGCCGTGAGCATCACCGACTTCACCGCCAGGATCCGCGCCCGGCAACCGGCACTGGGCTACTGGTCCGTGCTCGATTCGCCCGTGTCCACCGAGCGCATCGCGCGCCTCGGTTACGACTACGTGTGCCTGGACGCCCAGCACGGACTGCTCGGCTACTCGGGGCTGCTGAGCGGCCTGACCGCGATCGACGCGGGCGGCGTGTCCGCGGGCCTGGTCAGGGTCGAGGCGAACAGCCCCGCCCCCATCGGCCGGGCCCTCGACGCGGGCGCCGCGGGCGTCATCGTGCCGCTCATCGACACCGCCGACGACGCCGCGGCGGCCGTCTCGGCGACCCGCTACCCGCCGGCGGGGCGCCGCTCGTACGGCCCGATGCGCTCGGCGCTCCGCATCGGACCGCGCCCGGCGGACAGCGACGCCACCGTGCTGGCCCTCGCCATGATCGAGACGGCGCAGGGGCTGGCGAACATCGAGGCGATCGTCGCCACCCCCGGCCTGGACGGCGTCTACGTCGGCCCGTCCGACCTGTGCCTGGCCCTGGGCGGCGCCTTCCCCGGCGACCCCGCGATCGCCTCCCAGTTCGAGGACGCGCTGGTCACGGTGCGCGAAGCCGCCAGGTCCGCCGGCATCGCCGCCGGCATCCACACCCCGGACGGCGGGACGGCCGCCAAGCGCCTGGCCGAGGGGTACACCTTCGCCACCATCGCCTCCGACCTCGTCCACCTCGAACAGGTCGCCAAGTCCCACCTGACCGACGCCCGAGCCCAGTCCCGCCAAGGAGAGCAGTGAGCCAGTCCCCGACCTCCGTCCCCGATGACCTGCCCATGGACGGCCTGATCCGGGTGCGCGACGACGATCCGGACCGCCACGAGGCGTACCTGATCGCGCCGGCCGTGCAGAACCACGCGGCCAACCTCATGTCGCTGCGCGACGGTGATCTCGGCTGCGTGTGGTTCGGCGGCACGCAGGAAGGCGTCTCGGACATCTCCATCTGGTTCTCCCGGCTGCAGAAGGGCGCCGACACCTGGTCCACGCCCGCGCGCCTGTCCGACGACATGACGCGTTCCGAGCAGAACCCGGTCCTGTTCCCCACGCCCGCCGGGGAGCTGTGGCTGCTGTACACCGCCCAGCACGCCGGCAACCAGGACACCGCCGAAGTCCGCCGTCGCATCTCGCGAGACGACGGCCAGACCTGGGGACCCGTGCACACCCTGTTCCCCGCCACGAGCCGCGGCGGCGTCTTCGTCCGGCAGCCCGTGCTCGTGCTGCCCTCCGGCCGGTGGCTCCTGCCCGTCTTCAACTGCGTCACCACGCCGGGCCGGCGCTGGGTCGGCGACCGCGACACCAGCTCCCTCATGATCTCCGACGACGAGGGACGGACCTGGCGCGAACAGCTCGTCCCCGAGAGCACCGGCTGCGTCCACATGAACGTCCACCTCCTGGCCGACGGCACGCTGCTCGCGCTGTTCCGCAGCCGCTGGGCGGATTCGATCTACGCGAGCCGGTCGGCGGACGAGGGCGTGACCTGGAGCGCGCCCGCCGCCACCGAGCTGCCCAACAACAACTCCTCCATCCAGTACGTCACGCTGCGCGACGGCCGGCTCGCGCTGGTGTTCAACGCCAGCAGCGCGGCCGACGCCACCGAGCGGAGAGTCTCCCTGTACGACGAGGTCGATGACGACGGCCTCGCCGAGACCCCGGCGAGTCCTGCCGAGCAGGAGCCGGCACCCGCCGGGAGCGACGAGCGGACCGCGTTCTGGGGCGCCCCGCGCGCGCCCATGACGCTCGCGCTGTCCGACGACGGAGGGCGCACCTGGCCGATCCGCCGCGACCTGGAGGTGGGCGACGGCTACTGCCTGACCAACAACTCCCGCGACGGTCTCAACCGGGAGTTCTCCTACCCGTCCATCCAGGAAACCGCCGACGGTGACCTGCACATCGCCTTCACCTACCACCGCCGCGTCATCAAGTACGTACGGGTACGACCCGAGTGGGCCGCCCATGCCGCGGGCAGCTGACGCGCCGATGGACACCACGCCGGACCGCCGCACCGGGCAGGAGCCGCGGCACGCGGTGGTGACCGGGGCCAGCTCCGGCATCGGCCAGGCCATCGCCGCGCGCCTGCTCCGCGAGGGCTGGAAAGTCACCGGGATGAGCCGTACCCGCCCTCCGGAGCACCCCCAGGACAGCCCGGCCTTCTCGTGGATCCAGGCCGACCTGACCGACCTCGACCTCCTGGCCGATGCATCCGCCGTGGTAGGGGAAGTCGACGCCGTCGTCCACGCGGCGGGCCTGCAGCGCTCCGCACCGCTCGGACGCCTCTCGGCTCCGGACGGCGCCCTCATGTGGCGCGTCCACGTCGAGGCCGCGACCGTTCTGGTGAACGCCCTGGCCGGCGCGATCCGCCCGGGTGGCCGCGTCGTGCTGATCGGAAGCCGCACGATGGCGGGCGCGGCGGGCAAGAGCCAGTACGCGGCGACCAAGGCCGCGCTCGTGGGCCTGTCCCGTTCCTGGGCCATGGAACTGGCGCCGCGTGGCATCACCGTCAACGTGGTCGCCCCCGGCCCGACGGACACCCCCATGCTGCGGGATCCCGGGCGTGCCGCCACGCCGCCACGGGTCCCGCCGCTGGGCCGGTTCGTCAGGCCCGAGGAGGTCGCGGGACTGGCCGCCTTCCTCCTCGGGCCGGAAGGAGGCGCGGTCACCGGCCAGCACCTGGTGATGTGCGGCGGCGCCTCCCTGTGAGCCACGGCTCCGGCTAGCGGACCTCCACCTCTATGATGCGGGTGTAGTCGTTGGCGCCGTTCGAGGCCAGGGCGACGATGCGGACCGCGTCCGCCGTGACCGGGGCGAAGTCCGAGCGGACGCTGCCCGCGGTGTTGCCGCGGACCTGCGCGACCGTCTGCCACTGGCCGTTCAGCCCCGCCTGCACGTCCCAGTCGCGCAGCCCGACGCTCGAGGCCGGGTAGCGCTCGGTGTTCAGGGTGTACAGGTCGACGCGGGAGATCTGCTTGGCGCCGCCCAGCGCGATCGACACCGTGTCCGGCCAGGCCCTGGACGTGGCGTCGTTCCAGCCGTTGCCCCCGGCCCAGCCGTTCGAGCCGGAGTCGCCGTCGGCGATGCTGCACGGCGGGTAGTTGGCGTTGGTGTGCTGGGAGGAGGCGGTGACGGGGCGGCGCAGGGCGAGATTGCCGCCGTTGTCGAGCTGGTCCAGGGTGACGACCTGGACGGGGACCGACAGGGTGCGGTCCGGCGTCTTCAGGCGCAGCGCGTACTCGCCCTGCGGCGTGGCGGGCGGCACGGCGATCAGCAGCTTCGCGCCGAGCTCGTAGCCGGGTGGCAGGTAGCTGGTCAGCATCGAGCGGGAGGCCGACAGCGGCGCTGTCACCTCGACGGACATGGTCGCGTACGACGGCTTCCTGGCGTCGCTGCGCATGCCGATCTCGAGCTTGGCCGGGCAGGCCGGGTCCACGCCGAGCGGGGCCACGACCCGGTCGGCGCCCGCGATGGGCGTCAGCCTGCCGGTGCCCTTGGAGGCGCCCGACCTGACGGTGAGCGACGGGTTCGACGGGGGTTCGGAGGGGTCCTGCGCGTGGGCGGCGGCCGGGGCGGTCAGGACGACGGCGGCGGTGGCGGCCAGCGCGGCGGTGAGGAGTCGCATGGTCTGTCCTTCCTGGTCAGAGCGCGTGCAGGCCGGGCACGCCGTCGAGGGTCACGAGGCTGGCCCTGGTGGAGACCGGCGCGCCGGGCCGGTCCACGTACGGCACGACCTTGAAGTCCGCCCGCCACTGGCTCCTGGTGACCTCGCAGGAGACGTAGCCGCGCTGGTAGCTGGAGAAGCGGAGATGCGGGTTGACCGCGTCGGTGCCGCCGGGCGGCAGGCCGGTGTTCGGGTTGCCGTTGCCGCCGCTGCTGACGGAGGTGCCGACGAACTCCACGCCGATCGTGCGCGAGGAGGGGTCGTCGAAGTTGGCCTTGAGCTCTCCGGCCAGGTTGTAGTGGATGTCGCCGGTCAGCACGACGGGGTTGCTGACCTGCCGCTCCACCATGCCGTTCAGCACGCGGTCCTTGGCGGCCTTGTAGCCGTCCCAGAGGTCCATGCTGAGCTTCTGCGCGGGCCCGGCGTCGTAGTCGAGCTGGATCATGGCGATCTGCTGGGCCAGCACGTTCCACTTGGCGCGGGACGCGCCCAGGCCGTCGAGCAGCCACTTCTCCTGCTCGGCCCCGAGCATCTGGCGGGCCGGGTCGAGCCGCTCGGCGCAGTCGATCTGCTGCCCGTCGCCGCAGACCTGGTCGTCGCGGTACTGCCGGGTGTCCAGCACGTTGAACTCGGCCAGGTCGCCGAAGGAGAACCTGCGGTAGATCCGGGCGTCGGGCCCCTGCACCGCGGGCACCCGGATGGGCAGGTTCTCCCAGTACGCGCGGAAGGCGTTGGCGCGGATCACCAGGTAGTCCTGCTCGGACACCTCGCCGCCGGGGCCGAAGCGGCCCGCCCAGTTGTCGAGCACCTCGTGGTCGTCCCAGGTGACGATCCACGGCGCCGCCTGGTGCGCGGCCTGCAGGTCGGGGTCGCTCTTGTAGAGGCCGTACTGGACGCGGTAGCGGTCGAGCGTGTCGCACTGCACCCGGAACTGCTCGGGCACCGGCGTGTTGCGGTTCCCGCCCGAGGGCACGATGCCGTACTCGTAGATGTAGTCCCCGAGGTGGAAGACGACGTCGGGACGCTCCTCGGCGAGGTGGCGGTAGGCGGCGTAGTAGCCGTCCTGCCACGACGCGCACGAGGCGAAGGCCAGCCGCAGCGACTCGGGGCTGCTGCGCGGCGCGGGCGCCGTCCTGGTCCGGCCGACCGGGCTGAGCTCGCCGCCGGTGCGGAAGCGGTAGAAGTAGTCGCGGCCGGGGCGCAGCCCCTTCGCGTCCACGTGGACCGAGTGGCCGTACTCGGGGGTGGCCCAGGTGGAGCCGTGCCCCGCGCGCCGGGTGAACGCCTCGTCCTCGGCGATCTCCCACTCGACCTTGATCTTGTTGTACGGCAGGCCGCCCAGCGGTTCGAGCGGCCTGACCGCCAGCCGGGTCCAGAGCATCACCCGGTCGGGCAGGGGATCACCGGAGGCGACGCCGAGCTGGAAAGGGTAGTCGCCCTTCACCGTGGCGGCGGCGGTCCACGGGTCGGCGAGGTCGGTGCTGAACGCCAGGGCTAATGCGCTGAGACCGAGGAACGAACGGCGGGTGTGCATGCTGCTTCCTCAGGTGGGGGTCGAAAGCCCTCACTTTGTAGCAAGCGGGCAAGCTTGTAACAAGAGTTAAGTTACAAATCACAGACCAGAGTGTTACAACTGCGCGACCTCGACCCGCCGATGCCGGTCACGCAGGCGCTGCAGCATCTCGGCGGGCGCGTTGGAGTCGACCACGATGACGTCGAAGTCGTCGAGCGGCGCGACCCGGTGCAGCGCCACCCTGGCCAGCTTCGAGCCGTCCACGGCCAGGATCCGGCGGGTGCCCGAGCCCAGCATCGCCCGCTTGACCAGCACGATCTCCTGCTCCTGGTGGAAGGCGAACTGGTCGGAGACCGCCGAGGTGGAGACCACGACCACGTCCGTGCTGACCGCCTCGACCGCGTCCACGCAGCCGAGCCCGAGGAAGGAGTCGTGGGTGGCGTGGTACTCGCCGCCGAGCGCGATGAGCCGGATGTCGGGGGTGGCCGCGAGCAGCCTGATCGCCTCCAGGAAGTTCGTCAGCACGGTCAGCGGCGCGAGCTCGCCCAGGTGGCGGGCGACGGCCAGGGCCGTGGTGGAGTCGTCGAGCATCACGGAGCTGCCCGGCTCGATGAGCCCGGCCACCACCCTGGCGATCGCGTCCTTCTCCGCGGTGTGCGCCGTGAGCCGGTAGGCGATGTTGCTCTCCCAGACGTTGGAGGCCTGGGCGGTGGCGCCGCCGCGGACCTTGCGCACCATGCCCTGGCGCTCCAGCTCGTCGAGGTCGCGGTGCACGGTCATCACGCTGACGTCGAAGCTCTCCGCGAGCTCCGTCACCGTGGCCGAGCCACGCCGTACGATGTGCTCGGCCATGTCCCGCCACCGGGCGGACTTGCCGGAGGTGTGCTGCCGCGAATTCACCCTGAGCCCTCACCCTCGCCTGGACGGTTGCGGATCCTACTCTTGACACCCTTCTCGGGCGACTCGTACCCTCCCGACATCCCTCATTTTTAACAAAATCCGCTGTTAACTTAACAGCCCCGTCATTAAAACGTTCGTATCGGCCGCCCCGGCGCCGGCGAGGAGACATGACATGACCGATCTGCGTGACGCCCGACTGAGCCGGGTCCAGTTCTTCCGCATGATGGGTGGCCTCGCCGTGGCGGCCGCTGCCACGGCCTGCTCGACCAAGCCCGAGACCACGGCCACCACGGGCGGCGGGTCCGCCGCCGGGGTCGACCTGAAGTTCCTCGGCGTCGCCGACCAGAAGGCGCCGATGGACGCGCTGCTGGCCGCCTACCAGAAGGCGAAGCCGGAGGTGCGGCTCACCGCCTCCTTCGCCCCCACCGACCAGGTGCAGACCTCGGTACGCACCCAGCTCGGCGCGGGCAACGCCCCCGACCTGCACGTGGTCTACCCGGGCAACGGCAGCGCCATGTCCATGACCCAGATCGCCAAGGCCGGGCTGCTGGCCGACCTGTCCGCCCAGGCGTGGACGCAGACGATTCCCACCGGCTTCAAGCCCGCCTTCCAGCTCGACGGCAAGACCTACATCTACTCCGCGGGCTCGTCGGTCATCGGCGCCGTCTACAACAAGAAGGCGTTCGAGAAGGCCGGCGTGGACGCGCCGCCCACCACGTGGACGGAGTTCCTCGGGGTCTGCGACAAGCTGAAGAAGGCCGGCATCACGCCCATCGCGCTGGGCGCGCAGACGCCGTGGGTCACCCAGCTCATCACGTACGCGCTGGTGCCCTCCACCGTCTACGCCAAGGACCCGACGTTCGACGACAAGCAGCTCGCCGGGCAGACCTCCTTCGCCCAGTCGGGCTGGCGCCAGGCCATGGAGATGTACCTGGAGCTGCAGAAGCGCGGCTTCTTCAACGACAAGCCGAACGGCACCACGTTCGAGCAGCAGATCTCCATGGTGGCCACCGGCAAGGCCGGCATGGCGATCCAGGTGTCGGCCGTGCTGCCCGACTTCCGCAAGGCGGCCTCCTCGCCCGACGACCTGTCGATGTTCCCCGTGCCGGGCGCGGACGACGCCAACCAGGTGTGGATCCCCGCCGGCGTGGTCGTCGGCCTCGGCGCCAGCGCCAAGGGCAAGCACGTGGAGGAGGCCAAGGCGTTCATCGACTTCCTCGGCAAGCAGGAGAACATCAACGCCTGGGCCAAGGCCATCGCCGCCATCCCGCTCACCCAGGACTCCTCCTCGACCATCGACCCGGCCGTCCAGTCGTTCCTGCCGTTCACCAAGGACCGCGCCGTGCCGTTCATGGACCAGCGCTGGCCCAACGCCGAGGTGCAGCCGGTGCACTTCGCGGTGATCCAGGAGCTGCTGGCCGGCAAGTCGACCATCGACGAGGCACTGAAGAAGATGGACGAGGCGTACAAGAAGTGACTTCCCTGACTGTCCAGCGGCGCACGGCCGGCACGCGGCGCAGGCGGCGCTTCAGCGCCAACTCGCCGTCCTGGCTGTTCGCCGCGCCCGCCCTCGTCGTCTACGCGCTGGTCGTGCTCTACCCGGCCGCGGCCGGCGTGGTGTACGCCTTCACGGACTGGAGCGGCATCGGCCAGGACATGTCCTTCGTCGGCCTGGCCAACTTCGGCGCGCTCCTGAACGACGAGCAGGCCATGGGCTCGATCGGCAACACGCTGCTGCTCACCGTGGCCATCGTGGCCGTCCAGAACGGCGTCGGCCTGCTGCTGGCCCTGGGCGTCAACGCCAAGCTGAAGAGCCGGGCGCTGCTGCGGGTGATCTTCTTCGCGCCCGTGGTCGTCAGCCCGGTCATGGTGGCGTTCCTGTGGAAGTACGTCTACAACCCCGACCCGTCGGCGGGCCTGAACGGGCTGCTCGGCCTGAGCGTGGACTGGCTGGGCGACCCGTCGGTGGCGCTGTGGTCGATCGCCGGCATGGTCGTGTGGCAGTACGCCGGATACTCCATGGTCATCTTCCTGGCCGGGCTCGAAGGCGTGCCCAAGGAGCTCCACGAGGCGGCCATGATCGACGGGGCGGGCACCTTCCAGCGCTTCCGCTACGTCACCTGGCCGCTGCTGGCCCCCGCGGTGACGATCAACCTCATGCTCTCCACGATCGGCGGGCTCAAGCTCTTCGACCAGATCTTCGCCGCCACCAACGGCGGCCCCGGCTACGCCACGGAGACCCTGTCCACGGTGCTGTACAAGCAGGCGTTCGTCTTCGGCAAGTTCGGCTACAGCACCGCGATCGCGCTGGTGCTGGCCCTGTTCGTGGCGGCCGTCTCCCTCGTCCAGGTCTACTACCTGCGCAACCGGGAGGTGAGCGCGTGAGAAGGACGTTCCTGCTGGAGATCGTGATGATCGCGGCGGCGGTGGCGTTCCTGTTCCCCGTCTACACGCTGATCTCGCTGTCGCTGAAGGACCCGGCGCAGATCTCCCAGACGCCGCTGGCGCTGCCCGACCCGCCCACGCTGGACAACTTCGGCAAGGCGTGGTCGGCCGCCGCGCTCGGCCCGTCGCTGGTCAACAGCACGGTGATCACCGTGGTCAGCCTGGTCCTGCTGATCGCGCTCGGCTCGTTCGCCTCCTACTTCCTGGCCCGCGTGCACAGCAGGCTCGGCTACGGCCTGTACGTCCTCTTCCTGCTGGGCATCGTGCTGCCGTTCCAGCTCGGCATGATCCCGCTCTACGAGCTGGTGACCGACCTGGGGCTGATCGGCACGCACGCCGGGATGATCCTCTTCTACACCGGCATCCAGCTGCCCTTCACGGTCTTCCTCTACACCGGCTTCATCCGCGCGCTGCCCCGCGAGTACGCCAGCGCCGCCCAGATCGACGGCGCCTCCCACCTGACGGCGTTCACCCGGGTGGTCTTCCCCCTGCTGCGGCCCATCACCGGCACCGTGCTGATCCTCAACGCCGTCTTCATCTGGAACGACTTCTTCACCCCGCTGCTCTACCTGGGCGGCTCCGGGTTCGAGACGGTCCCGGTCAGCGTCTTCGCCTTCGTCGGCCAGTACGTCTCCGACCACGGCCTCGTCTTCGCCGGGCTCGTCCTCGGGGCGCTGCCCATCGTGCTGGTCTTCCTGGTGCTGCAGCGCTACGTCATCAAGGGCTTCTCCAGCGGGCTCAAGGGATGACCGTTCTCGACGTGCTCCGCGAGCCGCCACGGGAGTTCTCCCCGGCGGCCATCTGGTGGTGGAGCGGCGAGCCGCTGCGCCGCGACCGGCTGCGCTGGCAGATGGAGCGGCTCGTCGCCGGGGGAGTGCGCAACCTCGTCATCCTCAACCTGGCGCCGTCCGGGCCGCTGTTCGGCTCCGACGCCGACGACCCGCCGTTCCTGTCGGAGGCGTGGTGGGAGCTGCTGGACGGCGTCTGCGCCGACGCCTTCGAGCTGGGCGCGTACCTGTGGTTCTACGACCAGCTCGGCTTCTCCGGCGCCGACCTGCAGGCCCGTCTCGTCCAGGAACGCCCGGAATTCGCCGGGCAGTGGCTGGCCCCCGACGGGACCGTCTCGACGCGCGGCTTCGACTACCTGTCCCGCGAGGCGTGCGCGGTGCTGCTCGACCGGGTGCACGGCGAGTTCGAGCGGCGGGTCGGCCACTGGTTCGGCAAGGTGATCGCCGGGTCGTTCCAGGACGAGCTGCCGACCGTGCCCACCTGGTCGGCGACGTTCGCCGAGGAGTACGCGGCCCGGCGCGGCCGGCCGTTCAGCCTCGACGCGCCCGACTGGCACGCCTACCAGGTGACCCGGGCCGAGCTGGCCGAGGAGGCGTTCTTCCGGCCGCTGGCCGCCTGGCACGAGCGCCACGGCCTGCTCAACGGCTGCGACCAGCAGGACCCGGCCCGCGCCGGGCATCCCGTGGACGGGGTGCGGCTCTACGCCGACTACGCGCGTACCCACCGCTGGTACGGCGCGCCCGGCTCCGACCACCACGGCGACGCGCGCCTGCACTCCTCCCTCGCCCACCTGTACGGCCGGCCGCGCACCTGGATCGAGGCGTTCCACTCCAGCGGCTGGGGCGGCACCCTGGAGGAGACCTTCGACTGGCTGCTGCCCTGGTTGCGCGCCGGTGCCAACCTCTACAACCCGCACGCCGTCTACTACACGACCCGGCGCGGCTGGTGGGAGTGGGCGCCGCCGTCCACCGACTGGCGCCAACCCTACTGGCGGCACCACCGGGTCTTCGCGGACGCGGTGACCCGCCTGTGCGCGGCCCTGTCCCTGGGCCGCCACGCCTGCGACGTCGCGGTGCTCCTGCCCACCGCGACGTCGCAGGCCGGAACCCGGCTGGACGGCGTCGGCGCGCAGGCCGCGCGGGCGCAGGAGGTCTACCGGGAGCTCGTGGGCGACATGGCGTGGTTCGCGACCGTGCCGGGGGCGCTCGACCGGCTCGGCCTCGACGCCGACGTGATCGACGAGGACTCGGTGCGGCGCGCCGACGTGCGCGACGGGCGGCTGGCCGTCTCCACCGAGGCGTACCGGGCCGTCGTGCTGCCCGCCGTGACCGTGCTCGACGAGGACGTGGCCGCGCGGCTGAAAGAGTTCGCGGCCGGCGGCGGGCTGCTGGTCGCCGTCGGGGCCGTCCCCGACGGGCTCCCCGACGGGCTTCCCGTCGTTTTCGCCGAGAGCGCCGAAGGGCTCGGGGCGGCGCTGGCCGGGCTCGAACGGCGGGTAGAGGCGCCGGTGCCGCCGCTGGTGCGCGAGATCGGGGAGACCACGCTGGTGTTCCTGACCGCCGCGTTCCCCATGGCCAGCAGGATCGGCGTGGGGCGGCCCGAGGAGCGCGGCGTCGAGCTGGGCTGGCTGGACGCCGCCATCGACTTCGACCCGTCCCGGTACGCCCGCGAGATGCGGGTGAAGGTGCGCGGCGTCTCCGGGACGCCGCTGCTGGCGAGCCCGTTCGGCGGGGAGCCCCGGGCGCTGCCGTGCACCACGGACGGGGACGACGGGGACGCCGTGGAGGTCGTCGTGCCCTTCGACGACGGGCCCGCCGCGCTGCTGATCTTCGACGGGACCTCCCGGATACCGGAGCCGCGCCCCAGCTTCGGGCACGAGGTGGAGCTGGGCGAGGAGTGGGACGTCGAGCTCGTGCCGACGCTGGACGACACCTGGTCCGACTTCGGCAGCCGCGCCGTCGTCGAGCGCTGGACGCTGCGCACCCCGGATGGGGAGCCGGTGCACGTCACGTTCGAACCCCGGGGCGAGCAGCGGGTGGGCGACGGGCCGTGGACGCCCTCGGTGTGGTCGCCCTCGCGCGGCCTGCGCAAGGACCCGATCCACCGGGAGACCCTCGGCCCCAAGGGGCACGTGCCCGTGGAGTTCCTGGCCTTCGGGACGGTCGGGGTGGGGGAGGAGGCCCGCTTCCGCAGCCTGCTCACCGTGTCCGAGGGCGGCCTGCTGGCGATCGGGGCGGGCGCGGCGAAGACCGCCTGGCTGGACGGCGAGGAGCTGCCGCTGGACGACGCGGGATACGCGGCGGTCTCGCGCGTGCCGCTCGCCCCCGGCACGTACCTCCTGGAGCTGCGGCTCGTCCCCGACGAGGAGCTCGACCTGCGGGCCTACGCCTGCCTGGTCGCCGACCCCCGCGACGCCGTCCTGCCCGAGTGGATCGGCGGGACCATGGAGACCACCGTGCACGCCGGCGCGCCTCCGTACGAGCTGCTGCAGGTGGCCTCGACCGCGTACTGCCGGGTGCTGGTGAACGGGGTGGAAGCGGGCCGGCAGGGCGGGTTCGACCCGTACGAGGAGGCGGACATCCCCCGGGTGCGCCGCTACGACGTCTCCGGCCTGCTCCGGCCGGGCGGCAACACGATCAGCGTGGAGTCGGACGGCTGGGTGCTGGTGGACGGGCTCGCCGTCTCCGGCCCCGGCTGGCAGTCGCGGCCCCGCGTACGGCGGCGCCAGCAGGGCGACCCCGCCGCGCTCCACCTGCGGCCCCGGCCGCATCCGCTGCCCGAGGCGGACTGGCTCGACGGGCGCGCGACCGCGCTGCCCGCCGGGTTCGCGGTCCCGGGCGGACACCTCGGCCCCGGACGCCTCCTGCTGGACCCGCCGCCCGGCGTGACCGGGATCGAGGTGGACGCGACGGGTCCCGTACGGATCCACGGAACGGAGCTGGCGGTCGCCGGGTCGCTGACCGGCCCCGTCCGCTTCACCTGCGGCCCCGGCCGGATGCGGCTCGGCGACTGGGAGGAACGCGGCCTGTCCGGCTACAGCGGCGGCGTCCGCTACCGCACCACGATCACCGCCGCCGCCGGGCCCGGCGCGCTCGACCTCGGCAGGGTGCGCGGCACCGCCGAGGTCACCGTGAACGGCCGGCCCTGCGGGATCCGGGTGTGCTCGCCCTACACCTTCGACGTACGGCTGGACGACGGCGAGAACACCATCGAGATCCTCGTCCTCGGCACCCTCGGCCCGTTCATGGACGAGATCAGCCCCACCCACTTCGTCTTCCCCGGCCAGCGCGCCACCGGCCTGTTCGGCCCCGTCCGCCTGCGCACGCCCTGACAGCGCGCTGCCAGCCTGCTACCAGGGCGGCCGGGGACCGTGAGGTCATGGACATCCGACTCGGAGCGGTACGAGGCAGGAAAGCCGATTCGCCGCCAAGGCAGGACCGGCGTCTGGTACCGTGATCGCGTCAGGTACCGCCGGACGGGCGGGAACGGAGCCGTAAGGTTTGAAAGCCTGTGGAGACCCGGTAAGACCACCTCGGTGGCTCAGGTCAGTGAAGCAGGAAGCCAAGGAGGTGCCGCATCCGTGCGGCACGGGCCGGAATCCTCGGCGTTACACCGGGGAGCACGTCAATGGCAGTGCGAGAACGAGCCCTGTAACTCTTCTGGGCCGGTGGGCCGCCGACTACGTGGCCCACCTCGCCACCTTCCACCAGGCGGTCAAGAGCGCCGACCCGGACGCCGCCGTGGTGCTGGGCGGCTGCCCGCCCGGCGTCTTCTCCGCCTCCGACGAGCCCGACGCCGAGCGGGACTTCTTCCTCCAGGTCATCGAGGAGGGCCGGGACGCCTACGACGTCTTCGACGTCCACCTGTACGGGGACCCGTACCTGATCCCCGGCGCGATCGAGGACGTGCGCGCGGCCGTGGGGGACAAGACGATCGTGGCCGGCGAGTACAACGGGCCGGTGCCGACGCAGTACCCCGAGGCGTTCGAGCAACTGGCGGAGGTGATCGAGGCCGGGGGCATCCAGCCGTGGCACCGCCTGACCGTCGAGGACCTCCGCGAGGGGCGGCTCACCACCGATTCCAGATCCAGGAGACTCATCCCGCGTGCCGCCTTCCGCCGCCTGCGTGGCTCATCCCGACTGGCCTGCTGGCGCTCGCGTGCCGCCTTGGCCCGCGCCTGCTCCTTACGCGCAGCTACCCGCTCGCCGTATTGGGCTCCTAGGGCGACCCGCGCAGCTGCGCCACCCCAGGCACCTTGCCACACAGCGAGCCGCCGGACCACGCCGCGTCCGGCGGCGACTGTCGTCTTCCTCAGGGCAGGCCCGTTGGGGGCGGCAGGGGCCCGCTGTGCCGCTCGGGCGCTTGTTGGGTGTGGTGGGAACCGCCGTTTCACTTTAGGGCGTTCGTCGCGCATGGCGGGAGATCGTCGTTTCGCTCGGGGGCGTTCGTTGAGTACCCCGGGACATCGCCATCAAGCGGCGTCGAGGGCTTGCGGGTCATGTCAGCCAGGGTGAGGCTGGGCCGGCCCGTCGGGGCCCGGGCGGTTGCTTCGACGGAGACGATGACGGTGCCGCGGGAGTCGTCGGCCTCTGCCGGGCGGCGCCGCGCTCGCGATCGTGCCGCGCGGTCGGTTTCAGCCCTTTTTCGACGTCCAGCTTGGCCCGCGCGATGAGGGCGGGCGCTCTGCCCTCGCCCTCATCGATGGAGCAGCGGCTTGTCAGCCGGGCAGCCCATGTCCATCGCTGGTGCTGAGCATGACTTTCCCGCGGTTGGCGCGGGACTCCAAGCGTCGGTGCGCTCCCGCTGCGTCCTGCAGGGCGAAGACGGAATCCACTGGTACGCGCAGATCGCCGTCGGCCACCTTCGCGATCAGCTGCTCGAGGTCGGCACGCGGGTCGTATCCGAGCTCAACGAGGTTGGCGGACTGGTAGCCGTGGATGCTCACGTTCTTCGGATAAAAGTCGCGTGTGTCGATCACACTCGGCGCCAGGGCGACGTTGGCCAAGGCCACGACCCGGCCGCCCGGCGCGGCGGCTTTGAGGCTCAGCGGGAAGACGTCGCCGCCGACCGTGTCGAGCACCACCTCGGCCCCGCGTCCGCCTGTCAAGGCTTTGACGTGCTGGAGGAGGTCGTCGCCGGACAACTGCCGGGAGTCGAGCACCTCGTGCGCGCCGAGTCCGGCCACCCACGCGGTCTTCTCCTCGGTGCCGGCCGCCGCGATCACCCGCGCCCCCGCCGCCGCGGCGATCTGCACCGCCGCGCTCCCCACGCCGCTGGCCGCCGCGTGGATCAGCACCGTTTGACCGGGTTGGATCTGTCCAAGGGTGGTGAGGCAGTACCAGGCTGTCAGCCATGCGACCGGCAGCGCCGCTGCGTGGAACGGATCAACGCCGTCCGGCAGCGCCAGCACCTGCTCGGTCGGGACCACAGCCTGCTCGGCGTAGAAACCTGGTGCGTTGGGCTCCCCCATCATCAGCACCTTCTGCCCGACGTGGAAGCCGTGCGTGTGGTCGCCCAAGGTGCTGATCGTTCCGGCCGCCTCCAGGCCAAGGATCACGGGCGGCGGGTCGGCCCGGTGGTAACGGCCCGATCGGAGGAGCGCGTCAGCCCGGTTCACCCCCACGGCTTCGATCTGGACCAGTACCTGGCCGGGGCCGGGTGACGGATCGGGCACCTCGACGACGTTGAGGACTTCCGGACCTCCGAATGCCTCCACCACTACAGCGCGCATGACCCTCTTCTGTGACACCACTTGAACAGGTGTCAGCCTGCAACACTGGTTCAACTGGTGTCAACTGGTAGGGTGCAGCCATGAACCCGCGAACGTCCCAGGCCGAGCCGCTCGCCGCCTTCGTCTTCGTCGGCGGCCGACCATGTCTGGACCTGGTGGACACGCTCGGCAAGCGCGGCACGCTCGACATCGAGCGCCTGCCCGCACCCGAGCACCTCGGCAGGTGGCTGCGCGAGGTCGGTCTCGCCAACGAGCCGCCGCCGGTCTCCAAGGACGAGCTGGACCACGCCCGCGAACTGCGCGAGGCCGTTTACCGGCTGGTGCGCTGTGTGCTCGACGGGGCGCGACCGGACCAGCACGCGCTGGCGGTGATCAACCGGGTGGCGGCCGTCGCCGATCTTGCGCCGCAGTTGGAGGCCGCCACCGCTTCAGACACGAACCCCCTCACCGCGCGATGGCCGACCCCCACGCCGGTCGACGCGGCGCTGTCCACCCTCGCGCGGGACGGGATCGACCTGCTCAGCGGGCCTCTTGCCGCGAGAGTGAAAGAGTGCGAGAGCCCTGACTGCACGCTGGTGTTCCTCGACGACTCCCAAGCGCGCCGCCGTCGTTGGTGTTCGATGGACCGCTGCGGCAACCTTGCCAAGATCGCCAAGTACCGCTCGCGCGGGCGCTAGTCCGGCGGTACCGCGCAGCGCCCGGGCGGCCACCACCCGCACAAGCCGGGCACGCTCGGCGGAAATCGCGGGCCGCCGAACTTCGACCAGGAGCGCTATCGCGAGGGCAACACCGTGGAACGGTGCGTGAACAAGCTGAGGGCCTATCGTGCGGTCGCGCTGCGCACCGACAAGCGCGAGATCGTCCACCAGGGCACCATCGACGTCGCCTCGATCAGAACCTGGCTCAAAGACCCTGTTCAATGATCCATAAGACACGCCCTAACTCTTCCATCAACAGGGCCAGGTCACATGATCCTCATCGCCTTGTCCGGGCTGCCCGTCCTGCGAACGTGCTGCAAAAACCTGTCGAACAGGTCAGCCATCCCCGGCCTCCTTTGTGTGAGCCTTGGGCACGGCGGCTCACGCCTCCGAGATCACCATTTGAAGGGACGACACCGGCGCGGATCCCGAGCAGCTACCAGACCTGCGGCTGAGGATCATCGCCGGAACCGAAACGTCCGGATCTGGCTATCGCCGGCGTCCACCACCCGCACGCTGTCATCCCAGGCAGAACAAGGCGCGGCGAACCTGCGGTGCACCCTCCTCGATCTGCTCGGTGCCTCGGTCGAGCCGCTCGGCCAGCGCCTACATGCCCAACGACATTCCCATGCTCAGCAAGGCCGGACTGCCCGCGGCCGTCGCTAACGCTCACCCGAGGTCAAGGCAGCCGCCCGGATCCTGCTTCCCAGCAACGACGACGGCGTAGCCTCCCTGATCCACGCCATCCTGCTCCAGGGAACTCGCGGTCAAGCCCTTGAAGGAATCTGCTGACTGATTCCTATTTGCCCGCAAAGTACTTTTATTCCCCAAGTTCTAGAATCAGTATATTTATGGCATTGTTTAGCTCGCATTCCCTTGCGGGAGATATCGGTACAAGGTAAGAGTTCGCGCATATTGCGGGGGATTTTATGCGATCATTGTCTCGACTGACTTGCTGTCTGGGGAGCATTGCGCTGGCAGTGACGCCGATACCGGCACAAGCCCAGAGCACGGTGTTCGTGCCCTGCGTCGGCGCCAACGGCGGATCGGCCGGCCTGGCGCAGGCGATCATCACCGTGCAGGGCGGCGTCACGGGAACCGACTCGGGCCTTATCGAGCTGGACGAGGGATGCACCTACAGCTTCACCGATCCCTTCACCCCCGGAGGGACGAACGCGCTTCCCACCATTACCGGAAAAATAGTAATCCACGGCAAAAAGGCGACCATCAGCCGCGATGCCAACGCCTCCACCACCTTCAGGATCGCCGAGGTAGGCGAGAACGCCTCTCTCACCCTGATCGGGGTGACCATCAGAGGCGGTGCCGCTTTCATCGATGGTGTCACCCTCGTCGGCGGAGGCATCATCAACCGCGGCACGCTGTCCCTGAAGTTCAGCAGGATCACCCACAACAGTGCCCAGTCGGAAGGCGGTGGCATCTTCGGCGACCGGCGATCCCTGACGTTGCTCTACCGCAGCGCGGTCACCGACAACAGTGTCGGCTTCAGCCGCCCGTCTGCCACCGCACGCGGCCTGACCGCACTCCGGGGCGAGGGCGAGGCAGCCTCGGGCGGCGGCATCCTCGTTCTCGGCACCCTGAAAGCCATAGACAGCGTCTTCTCCGGCAATTCGGCCCTGACCTTCGGCGGCGCCATCCGAAACGACGGAGTCGCCAGCCTGACCGACAGCACGGTCACGAACAACCAGGCACGCTCCAGCGGCGGGGGCGTCTCCAACGCGGGGACCATGGAGATCAAGAAAGGCAAGATCATACGCAACCGGGCGACCTCGTCCGGCGGCGGTTTCGCCGACTCCACCACCTCTCAAACGCGGATCATCGATAGTCTCATCACCAGGAACATCGCCGGTGAAAGGGGTGGCGGCATCTTCTCCGTAAGGGGGGACATCAGCCTTCTGCGCACCAGCGTCATCAAGAACACCCCCAACGAATGCGTGGCCCCCACCCCGATTCCTGGATGCCGGACGGTCCTGTTCCCGCCTCGTCCCGGAAACCCGCCGGCATCCCGCTGAGACCCGGCATCCCGCTCGGCGGCCATCACCTCCCCCTCCTCCCAGGGCACCCGCGGGCGAGTGCGGGTGAGGGCTAACGTCGCCCAGGAGAGCGCTCATGAGCGACGATGTACGCGTCACGATCGAAGCGATCCCCTGTGCGGGCTTGACCGTGCAGCAGCTTCGCCAGGCGGTCGCTGAGCACCCCGACGCGCCGGCTGCGCTCGAGGCCGCCGACCCTGACCCGGCTCACCGTGGCCTTCGCGCCCGGCCTCGACCACGACCTCGGCGAGAACGCCGGTTCCAGGCAGGCCGGTAGTGCGGCGTCAAGGAGAGCGGCGAGCACCAGGTCGGCTACCGCCTCATCGACGTCCGCCAGCTGGCACCAGCCAGCGGCGTCCAGCCCGTTGCCGTGCCATCTCCACGGAAGCCAGAAGGCACGCTCGAAGTGACGGGAACTCTGCAAGACACGGGGGGCTTTGCCGGGCGCGGACCCGAGAAAACTTCAACCAAGGGCCTGGCGTTCGCCTGAGTGTGGCGGAGGTGGCCGCCGCCACACGGGCCGCTGGAGGGTCCGGCTCAGCGGGTGAGCCAGCGGCCGAACAGCTTGGTCAGCGGCGGCATGGCCACCCAGGTCATGAGGGCTGTGACGACAGGGAGGACAAGCGCGAGCCTGACTGGCGGCGCGAGTGGGGCGAGCACCGGCTCGGCCACAGCCGTGATCGCCAGCAGCAGCACGTAGATGGAGACGAGCGTGAGCAGCCATGTCTTCCATCGACGCGGAGTGACCTGCCGGCTCACGCGAGCAGTTCGCTGACCAGCGCGACGGCTTCGTGCAGCTCGGCGCGCTCCTGCAGGCGGCTGAAGTGCAGGCCTTCCGGGGTCACCAGGGCGGTCGAACGGAGGTTGGCGGCGAACAGCCGCACGTGGCCGAGCGGGTCGGGCGTGAGCACCGGGTCGTCGGCGGCCACCAGGACCCTGATCCGCGCGGCGGCCCGGCGGATGTGCGCCCAGTCGAACCCTCCTTCGAAGAAACCGGCCAACACGTCGTAGCCGACCTCGTGGGCCGGGGTCGCAACCAGCAGCGCCCCGGCGTAGGCGCCATCGATCTCGGGGTCATGCTGCTCCATCAGGCGCAGAACGTTCACGCCGCCGATGCTGTGCCCGACGAGCACCGTGTCGGCGGGGTCGTCCACTTCGGCGGCCAGGGTCTTCAGCCAGGCGGCAGGCTGCGGCGTCTCGGGGTCGGGCAGCTGCGGGATGCGGACCTCATGGCCACGGCCGGCCAGCTCGGCACCTAAGTGGGGATACCAGGCGTGCTCGGGCCCGCTGGCGTACTCATGGGAGACAACGATACGGCTCATGCTTCGCCCCAATTCAATCGCTACGTTGCGTTTCGATTGGAAAGTAACTTACGATCAACACCGTGTCAATCGATGAGGGCGCACCGAGACGGGGCGGCCGGACCCGCAGCCCGCAAGCGCACCAGGCGGTCCTCGACGCCGCGGCGGAACTCCTCGAGGAGATCGGCTATCAGGCTCTGACCATCGAGAAGATCGCCGAACGCTCCAGGGTGGCCAAGAGCACCATCTACCGGTGGTGGCGTTCCCGGGCCGACTTGGTGATGGAGGCCTACACCCAGCGGGTCGCCGAGCGCGTGCCCGACCCCGACGCCGGGGGACTCGAGGATGACCTGACCGCGTTCCTCGGCCGGCTGTACGGCATTGCCGGATATCCGTTGCGGGCCAGGGCATTGCAGGGGCTGATGGCTGAGGCGCAGCTGGATCCCGAGTTCGCCAGACCCTTCCGCGAGTGGGTCGAGAGCCGGCGGGCGGTCGTGCTGGCGATGCTCGAACGGGCTCGCGAGCGTGGGGAGGTCGAACCGGGCGCGGATCTCGAGCACATGACCGACCTGGTCTTCGGTCCCTTCTGGTACCGGCTACTGGTCGGGCACGCCCCCCTCGACCCGGCGGAGGCTCGGGCCCATGCGGCGCGGTTGCTCGACGGGGTCAGGCCGGGTGGTGGACAAAGTGACGGGAGTAAAGGCGACAAGGGACGGCCCCACACACCATGATGATCGCACCGATGGCTGGCCGCTCGCCGATCTGATCAACCAGCTCTCGCACCAGGAAACCGATCCCGACCGGCAGCTGACGGCCTGGGAAGCACCCGAAACGCTGGGGTTTGTGACCGCCGACGGCTTGCGTTCGTAGTCCCGGACGTTCCACCTCGCACGCCAAACCCATCTGGGGCAGAACACCGCAACACGCCGACCCACATCTCCTCCACGCTGGGCACATGCCTGGACGCAACCGTGCTCCCCGCCTTTCCGCTTGGACCGCCAGACGACTCGCCGCCCGCCGTCGGCCGCGCCGGCGCCTGAGCCGGAAGCTCACATCCGTCCAGCTCTGGGCAGCTGCCGCGGGCATCGTGGGCAGCCTCACGTCCGTCCCGGCACTTCTCATCTCCATGAAAGCTCTGGAGATCAGTGAGAGGCGGCGCGCAGACGCCTTGAAGATCAGCGCGGCAACAGGCAGATGCCCAGCGCGCCAAGGCGGAGGCGGACCTGACCAACGAGGCCGCGTTCGCCCAGCGCATCACCATCGATCCGGACTAGGGACACGAAACCGCCACCGCTCCTGGCGAGTCGATGCTGTCGCATGGCGGGACGATCAGTCGGAATTCAACACGCAATCAACCAGCTTCGGTCCACTCAAGAGCCGTGACCTCCGATGCCCTTGATCACCTGACCTTGAGGATCGTGTCCCGGCCTCGCGACGCACGGCTTCGTCGTTCCTCCACCGCACCATCCTCCTGCAGCGCTGTGCGCTTGGTCGTCGGCCAGAGCGCGCGGGTCAGCGGCGACCATGCGGGAGCCGTCCACGTCCCACCGGTAGCCGCTCGCGCCCTGCTGGACGACCGCCGCCAGGATGTCGGCGGCCAGGCGGCTCAGCCCGTGGCCGCTTCCGGGACCTCGGTGATGGCGGTCTGGTCGTGGTGGAAGGTGACCCTTCCGGTGCGCCGTCCGTTCCAGGCGATGCCGGTCCCGTTGTAGCGGGTGGTCTCCAGGGACCAGCGCAGATTACCCGCGCAGAAGTCGTCGAGAGTGTCGAGGCAGGCGCGCAGGTCAGGGTCACGATATCGGTGCCGGAGTCTGTCCCCCAGAGCGGACAGGACCTGGTCGGCTTGGCGGATGCGGTCACAGATGAGATCGACGGCGGCCTGGAGGTTGGCGGCGTGGCCGTGCAGGAGCACGCCCGCGGCGTTGAAGTAGTCGCCTTTCAACCACTCGGCTCGGCAGGAGAACAGGTCGTTGACGAGATCGAGCGCCTCCATGCGCTGGTGGTGGACGACGACATCGACGCCTTGCTTCCGCGCCCGGCGACGGCACCGCTGCAGCATGTCCGCCGAGGAGTCGACACCCTCGACGTCCAGGCCACGCCAGCGCAGGTCGAGCAATGGATCGCCGTCCCCACACCCCAGCTCCAGAGCCGGGGAACCAGCCTCTCGGACAAACACCGCATAGGGCTCTGGAGCTTGGGCGACGGACTTCAGCGGCCCATACAACTCGGCGACGATGCCTGTGTAGAAATCAGCAGGAAGCACGCCCGCACCTTATGCCTCAGCCGAAGGCTCGGGAGCAACTTGCATTTCTAAGTTAGCATGTTAAGTTAGAAGGCATGGGACGGAATCTGAGCCTCGACCTGCACGTGCTGATCGCCCGCCTGGACCGGGCGGCCGATCGGCTGCTGCGCGCCAGTCACGGCATCTCCTACAACCGCTTCCTCGCCCTCACCCTGGTGGGCGAGCTGGGCGCGAGCACGCAGCGCACGCTGGCGGAATACCTGGGGGTGACCGAGGCGTCGGTGAGCCGCATGGCCGGAGTCCTGGCCGCCGACGGGCTGCTCGACGTGCGGCCCGACCCGGGCGGCGGGCGGCGGCACCGCCTCAGCCTGACGAAGGCGGGCGAGGAGCTCGTCGCCTCGGTGCGGCGCGGCTTCGAAGACAAGCTGGCGGTGCTGGTGGAGCAGAGCGGCATCGCCTACGAGGAGTACGCCGAGCAGACCGCCCGGCTGCTGAGCACGTTCGACCGGCTCGAGAAGGAAGCAGGACGATGAACGACACCGTTGTGACCTCAGCCGACGGCACGGCGATCACCTTCCGCACCATGGGCAGGGGACCGGCCATGATCCTGTTCGGCGGGACGTTCCGCACCGCCGACGACTACCTGCCGCTGGCCTCGGCGCTGGCCGGCTCGTTCACGGTGCATCTGGTGCAGCGGCGGGGGCGGGGCGACAGCGGGCCCTTGGGACCGGACTACTCCTTACGCAAGGAGGTCGAGGACCTGCTCGCCGTGCGGAACGGGACGGGGGCGCGGCTGGCGTTCGGGCACAGCTACGGTGGGCTCGTCCTCCTGGAGGCGGCGCGCACGTCCGGCGTTTTCGACCGGATCGCCGTCTACGAGCCCGGCGTGCCGGTCTCGCCCGTGCCCACCGGCTGGATGGCGCCCTACCGGGAACGGCTGGCGGCGGGCGACCCTTATGGGGCGTTCGTGCACTTCATCCGAGGGTCTGGCGGGGCACCGCCGTTCATGGAGAAGCTGCCGCACTGGTATCTGCGTACGGTGATGCGGCTGTTCTACCGGGGGGCGGGCTGGCGACGGATGCGGCCGCTGCTGGCGGCGAACCTCGCCGAACACGGACAGATCGCCGCCCAGCAGGGCCGCCTGGCCGAGTTCGCGGGGGTCAAGGCGGCGGTGCTGGTGTTGTGCGGGGGGCGTTCGAAGGCGGCGCACCGGGAAGAGTTCGCGGCCCTGCGCGACATGCTGCCGGACGCGGCCCTGGAGACCCTCGACCGGCTCGACCACTTCGGCCCGGAAGGCAGGACGGCCGCGGTGGTGGCCGAGCGGGTGCGGTCCTTCTTTGACCTCCATTGAACATATGGCGGCCCGGTCCTTTTGCGATGGCTTCTGGGGCCATCACACGCCTGTGATGGTCCATTGGTTGTTGGTGCTGTTGTTCGGTGTCCACATGACCACGGTGGAGCCGGCGTTGCTGCCCATGCCGTCCAGGGCGGTGCCGGTGCCGCGGTTGATGATCTGGTAGCGGCCGTTGCCCGTGCTGTTGAGGCGCCACTGCTGGTTGTTGCCGCCGCCCCACGCCGCCTGCCTGGCGTTGGCTCCGTTGGCGGTGTTGTCACCACGGCCAAGCTCGCCGCCGAGACCGGAGCCACCTACCACCGCTACGCCCCAGGCGACCACACACGGTCACCACTGCCTAGGCCACCCCGCCGAACTGACGACAGTTGAATAAGCGAGCCCACCAGTCCGGGACCCCGCACCGGCACACCGACGTGGCCGCCGAGCGAGAGAGGTCTGCAGCTGCCACCACGCCGGGGCACCGTCGATGTCCCTCGATGCCTCGATCCGGATCTGCATCCGGGACGCCGTCACATGATCACGGTACGTGGCCTATCTGATAACCGCCGAGGTCATCGTCCGTGGTACGGGGCTACCCTCAGAAGATCGTGCTTGACGCGGTCGTATCCCATTTACGCGGGGTGCTCATTCCTTGATCTGCTCGGCGATCGTCTCGTCGATGCAGTCGGCAAGATGTAGCTCGTAGACCTGCACAAGCTCGCCGTTTTCCTCGTACGTGCTGGGGCCGTTGCCAAAGCGGCGCCGCACCGCCTCCAGTGCCGGTCCGACCTCGCGGGAGGCCGCCAGAGCCGCGGGCGGCATGCCCAGCAGCGTATCGAGCAGGAGGCTGAAGCCTTCCGACTCCTCGTCCTCGCCGTTCTCGTCGTGGACGAGGAGGTCTGCTCGCCGCCGTACCTCGGCGGCGATCGTGTCGGCCGCCGGGAGGCCGATCGCCTGCAGGGTCACCTTCGCATAGTGTCGGGTGTCCCGGTAGATCTCGTCGTCGTACAGCATCGCCAGCAGGGTCGGCGTCACGGGGGCCGCGTCGGCACCGGCCTGACGGAGGGCGTACAGCAGCCAGTACTTGGTCGTCTCGTCACGCCACCAGTAGTCGGCGTCTTCCCGGGTCGGGAAGGGGGAAGCGCGGAGCGCCGCGTGCACCGCCGGAACCGCGGTGGCGCCTCGTTCGCCCAAGGTGGCCGAGGTGAGCACACCGAGGAAGTTGCCGTTCCCCAACCCGGGCAGATTCGCGATGAGTTGCTCCGTCGTGGGCGCGTCCTCGCCGGTGAAGTACGCCAGCAACCGCCCGGCGGAACCGTGACCGTCGTGACGATCGAACATCTGATAGAGGGCGGTGGTGACCCTATCCTTGGCGATTCCCGACAGCGCGATCACCGCCGTCTCCCGGGCCGCGGGGTCCGCACCGTTCACCATCAGGTCCACCAGCGCGTCCGCCGCCGTCTCGCGCCAGGCCTCGTCGAGGTCGCCCGAAGCCAACTCCCGGACCGCTGCCGCGCTCGCCGTGCCATCGTCCCAGTGGTGGCGGATGTCGTCGAGCAGGGTTTCCACGTCACCACCGCCCATCTTCCAGGAGGGGCGGCCGACGCGTTGCGGCACGAGCCCGGCATGGTCAGACCAGTGGAGAACGTGGACCTGGCCTCCGCGCCCGCCGATCAGCCAGCACCGCCCGTCCGGCGTACCTGCCACCTGAGTCAACTCCCGGGAGGCGGCGGGCATGGGGGGTGCGAAGCGGCCGGCGGGCCCACGGCCGTGCAGCCGCCAGAGCGCGACCGTCCCGTCCTGGGACACCGACATCACCAGGTCCGTGCCGGTGGCGAGTGCCAACGTCCGGACGCGGCCGGCATGCGCCTGAACCCGTCCGAGGCAGTGGCCCGAGCGGGCATCCCACCACGACAGCGAACCATCCCGCCCGCCGAGCACCACCAGCGGCCGGTCCGGATGCGCCGCGATCGCCGTGGGCCGGGCGGGCGGAGTGAACGCGGTCACGACTATCCCGGTCTCCGCATCGAGAACGACCACCCGGCCACGCCGCGGGGACACCACGAGCCGCCATAAGTCGCAACAGCGCATCAGCCGCTGATCCGCCGCGTCGTCTTTGCCGCCGAAGGCCCACACGACCTCGGCATCGGCGTACGGCCTCTCCCTGGGAGGCTGGCGCCAGGCCTCGATCAGTCCTCTGTCACCGCTCACGACGATCAGTCCGGAGCCGGTGCGTCCCACTGCCGCCGGATCATGCCGATCGCTCAAGCCGAAGGCGCCCAGCCAGCGGAAGTCTCCGCACTGCCTGAGCACCGCCTCCCGGTCCGCGGATGTGAGGAGCCGCCTGCCGTCCCGAGGAAGCCGTCGCCATTCCAGGGCATCGGCCGTCACCGTCCACAGCGAGGCCGACCCGTCCGTGGTCAGCAGTTGGGGCCGCCTGGCGTTGCCGATGAAGGCGGCGTTCTCCACAGGTCCGTCGTGTAGCCCGCCCACATACGCGGTGAGCAGGCCATGGCGGAGATCCCACAGCCGGATCTCACCGGAGCGCGCGCCGGTCGCCCCCATCCGTCCGTCTGCGGAGACCGCGACCGCGGTGACGGCGTCGCCATGGTCCTCAGAGGGCCCTGAATAACGATCATCGTCGCCGGACATCCCCGAGAGGTAGCACGTTTCCGGCATTTCTGGCGACTCAAAATCCGGCTGGCCTCGCGAAGGCCGTAAGGGTTCAGACGCCGTCCTCGTCCACGACGGCCGACGACGCGCCCTGACAGCGCGCTGCCAGCTCTATGCCAGGGCGGCCGGGGACCGTGAGGTCATGGACATCCGACTCGGAGTGGTACGGGGCATCCAGTACGGCCTCGTCGACAAGCCCGACACGTTCGCCCCGCAGGTCAGGGAGCTGGGCGCGGGGCTGGTGCGCGTGTTCTTCTACTGGTCGCAGCTCGAACCAGAGCCCGGCCGACACGACTGGTCGGCGGTGGACGCCGTGCTCGACCAGTTCGGCGACGACACCGAGCTCTGGTTCACGCTCGGCGCCGCCTCGCCGTGGGGCTCCACCCGCTCCACCGACCTGCTGCCCGCCTCGCCGCCCCTCGACCCGGCGGCCTACGCGGCCACGCTGCGCGCCCTCGTGACGCACTGCCGGGGCCGCGTGCGCTTCTGGCAGTGCGAGAACGAGCCCTGCATCGCCCTGTTCTGGGCCGGCACGGCCGCCGACTACGTGGCCCACCTCGCGTCCTTCCACCAGGCGGTCAAGAGCGCCGACCCGGACGCCGCCGTGGTGCTGGGCGGCTGCCCGCCCGGCGTCTTCTCCACCTCCGACGAGCCCGACGCCGAGCGGGACTTCTTCCTCCAGGTCATCGAGGAGGGCCGGGACGCCTACGACGTCTTCGACGTCCACCTGTACGGGGACCCGTACCTGATCCCCGGCGCGATCGAGGACGTGCGTGCGGCCGTGGGGGACAAGACGATCGTGGCCGGCGAGTACAACGGGCCGGTGCCGACGCAGTACCCCGAGGCGTTCGAGCAACTGGCGGAGGTGATCGAGGCCGGGGGCATCCAGCCGTGGCACCGCCTGACCGTCGAGGACCTCCGCGAGGGGCGGCTCACCACCGAACCGGTGCGCGCCGCCATGAAACGGCTCTACGACCGGATGGCGGAGCTGCCGCCCACGCTCCAGATGTTCATGACCGGCTGCCCGCCGGAGCTGGAGGCCGAGCGGCACCGGATCAACGCCGACGACCTCGTCCTCAGGAACCTGCTGGCCCTGTCGTGCGGCCTCCGGCTGACCGTCTGCTGGCAGCTCGGACCCGACATGCCCGCGCCGCCCGATCCGTACAACCTCCTGCAGCTGATGTTCTCGAAGTTCCAGCTGATGACTTTCGAGGGCGGCACCATGTCCGTGCGGCACCCCGGCGGGGACGCGTTCGCCGAGCTGTCCTCGCGGCTCGCGGGCGCGACGGACGTGCGCCGGGTGGAGGTGCCGGGACGCCCGGACGCCCACGTCTTCGAGCTGGTCGGCACGGGGGTGGAGGTGGCCTGGCTGCGCCCCTCGACCCCCGGGCCGCCGGCTCTGGTCTGGAACGGCACGGTCCTGGACGCCCGGCCTCAGTACACGTACGCCCACAGGTCGTAGGTGGGGTACTGCGGATTCTGCGGCTGGGTCGCGCTGCACCACCAGGTGCCCCACCGGCCGTTCTGCTGGCCGGACTGGCCGAAGGAGATGCAGATGTCGTAGGGCAGGGAGGAGTAGACCTTCTGCAGGGTCAGGTCGGCGTGCGCGGGCGTGGCCGAGGCCACGGCCGGGGCGAAGGCGGTGGCCGCGAGCAGCGACAGGGCGGCGAGTCGGTGACGCACCAGGTCTCCCATCTCGAAGGGGGCGGATCACCGTAAATTGCACGACGCGGTGATCCGCCGCCGCAACGTCGCCGCCCCCGCCCCCTTGGCGACCAGCGCGAACGCCCGTCGCCGCGGTGAAATTTTCAGGACGCGATCGGCGGGTTGAGCCGGGCGAAACCCTCCTGGCGCCGGTACGGGAAGTACGGGTACGCCGCCGTGGTCGCGCTGGCCGCGTCCAGCCGGGCCACCTGGTCCGGGGTCAGCTCCCAGCCGATCGCCCCCAGGTTCTCCTGGAGCTGCGCCTCGTCGCGGGCGCCGACGATGACCGAGGAGACGGTCGGGCGGCGGAGCAGCCAGTTGAGCGCGACCTGGGGGACCGACCTGCCGGTCTCCTCGGCGATCCCGTCCAGGGCGTCCACCACCGCGTACAGCAGCTCGTCGGCCACCGGCGGCCCGAAGGCGGCGGTCCTGTGCAGGCGGCTGCCCTCGGGGAGGGGCTGACCCCGGCGGATGCGGCCGGTCAGGCGGCCCCAGCCGAGCGGGCTCCACACCACCGCGCCGACGCCCTGGTCGTGGCCGAGCGGCATCAGCTCCCACTCGTAGTCGCGCCCGACCAGGGAGTAGTAGACCTGGTGCGCCACGTAGCGCGGGTAACCGTACCGCTCGGCGGTCGCCAGCGACTTCATGAGCTGCCAGCCGGAGAAGTTCGAGACGCCCACGTAGCGCAGCTTGCCCGCCCTGACCAGGTCGTCGAGCGTGGACAGCACCTCCTCCACCGGGGTCGCCGCGTCGAAGGCGTGCAGCTGGAACAGGTCGATGTGGCCGGTGCCGAGGCGGCGCAGCGCGTCGTCGACCGACTTGATCAGCCGGTGCCGGGACGTGCCCGCGTCGCCGGGGCCGTCGCCCATGGGCAGCCCGGCCTTGGTGGAGATGAGCGCCCGGTCGCGCCGCCCCTTGAGCGCCTGGCCCAGCACCTCCTCGGACGCGCCGTCGGAGTAGACGTCGGCCGTGTCGAACATCGTCACCCCCGCGTCGAGGCAGATGTCCACCAGCCGCCGGGCCTGCGCCACGTCGGTGTCGCCCCACGCGCCGAACAGCTCGCCCTTCCCGGCGAACGTGCCGGCGCCGAAGCTCAACGCCGGAACCTTGAGGCCGGACGCCCCCAACTGCCGATATTCCATGAAAAATCACTCCTTAACGGGTCTGTCGTCCCCTTAAGGTAGCACACTAACGGGAGAGATGTTTCATTATGGGATCGCAGAGCCCGCCGGCCAGCACCCTGGCGTGCCGCCGGTCATGCCGATCGCGCCTGTGGCCGCGCACGACCACAGCAGCGGCCGCAGGAAAGGAATGAGGGAGGCCGGCACGACGGCGGCCATGAGCAGGCCGGCGGCGGCGTTGGCCCGCTGGGCGGCGCGATCTCGCCGGGCCCGTACTGCAGGCAGGTCTGCGGGGCCACGCGCGGGCCGCCGGTCACGCCGATGCGCTCGGCGGGGGCGAAGTGGATCTGGGACGCGCCGTGGAGCGGCGTCCAGGAGGCCGCTGCCCGGACGGCCCATCGTCCGGTCCAGGTGATCAGGTCACGATCGTGCCGGTCGCCCGGGCAGCGGCGGATCCCCGTGACGGGCTCGCGGGGAAGGCGGTTTCCTACGCCTCGACGCCCGACTCCTTGGCGGCACGGTCGATGGCGGCCAGCTCGTCGTCGGTGAAGTCGAGCCGGTCGACGGCGGCCACGTTCGCCTCGAGCTGCTCGGGACTGGAGGCGCCCACCAGCACCGACGTGACGCGCGGGTCCCTGAGCGCCCAGGCCAGGGAGAGCTGCGCCACCGTCTGCCCGCGGGAGGCGGCCAGCTCCGACAGCGACCGCACGAACGCCAGCACCTCCGGCGTCACCCGGTCGGGGGTGAGGAAGCGCGCCTCGGCGGCCCGCGAGTCGGCGGGGATGCCGTCGAGGTAGCGGTCGGTGAGCAGGCCCTGGGCCAGCGGCGAGTAGACCACGCAGCCGACGCCCTCCTGCTCCAGCACGCCCAGCAGGCCGTGCTCGATCTTCCGGTTGAGCAGCGAGTAGGACGGCTGGTGGATCAGCAGCGGCGTGCCCAGCTCGCGCAGCAGCCGGGCGGCCTGCGCCGTGCGCTCCGGCGAGAAGTTCGACACGCCCACGTACAGGGTGCGGCCCGTGCGGACCATGTAGTCCAGCGTGGCGACCTGCTCCTCCAGCGGCGTCTCCTCGTCGTCGCGGTGCAGGTAGAAGATGTCCACGAAGTCGAGGCCGAGCCGGGCCAGCGACCGGTCGAGCGTGGCGAGCAGGTGCTTGCGCGAGTTGCCCTTGCCGTACGGGCCGTCCCACATGGGGTTGCTGCCCTTGGTCGTGACGACCACCTCGTCACGCAGCGACCGCGGCAGGAGTCGGTTGAACGTCGCCTCGGCGGCGCCGAACGGCGGGCCGTAACGGTCGGCGATGTCGAAGTGGGTGATGCCGAGATCGAGCGCCTTGTTGAAGATGGCGCGCTGGCTGTCGAGGGATTTGCCCCCGCCGAAGTTGTGCCACAGGCCGAGCGACACGGCGGGGAGGAGGAGACCGCTGCGGCCGCACCTTCTGTACGGCTGGCGTTCGTAGTCCAAGGATTACCTTCCTGCGA
The DNA here is from genome assembly GCF_014204795.1 of Nonomuraea jabiensis. Classification (GTDB taxonomy): domain Bacteria; phylum Actinomycetota; class Actinomycetes; order Streptosporangiales; family Streptosporangiaceae; genus Nonomuraea; species Nonomuraea jabiensis. Next base: position 7,899,055 of record NZ_JACHMB010000001.1, read on the forward strand.
TTCCAGTGAGTGTGACGCCGCGGATGAACGTCTTCTGCGCCAGGAAAAAGATGACGAGGATGGGCAGCATCGACACTAGCGCGACGGCCATCATCTGGTTGTACTGGGTCACATACTGACCGTTGAACATGCCGAGCCCCTGGGCGAGGGTGATCTTCTCCATCGAGCGCAGGTAGATGGAGTTCTCCAGATACTGGTTCCAGTTGCCCACGAAGGAGAACAGGCAGATCGCCGCGATGGCGGGCCTGGCCAGCGGCAGCATGACGCTCCACAGGATGCGCAGCTCCGAGGCCCCGTCGATGCGGGCCGCGTCGATGAGCTCCTGCGGGATCGTGGTGAAGAACTGGCGCAGCAGGAAGATGTAGAGCGCGACGCCGAAGAACTCCGGCACGACGAGCGGCAGGTACGTGTCGACCCAGCCGAGCTTGGAGAACATCACGAACTTCGGCACCAGCGTGATCTCGCGCGGGATCATCATGGTCGCCAGCAGCGCCGCGAACATGAAGCCCGCCGCCCGCGCCCGCAGCCGGGCGAACGCGTACGCCGGCAGGATGCACGAGACGAGGTTGCCCACCATGGACAGCGCGGTGATCAGGATCGTGTTCAGCAGGAACCTGGTGAACGGCAGCGACCCGGACCAGCCCTTGGCGTAGTTGTCGAAGTTGAAGGAGTCGGGCAGCCACTGCGGCGGGAAGGCCAGGTTCTCGGCGTCCGACTTGAGCGAGGTCGTCACCATCCACAGGAACGGCAGCAGGAACACCGCCGAGCTGATGACCAGCAGGATGTACGCGCCGGAGCGCCGGATCCGTCTGACGCGCTCGGCCTGCTCCGAGCTCAGGGGCTTGCCACCCGGCCTGATGCGGCGCGCGGGCTTGACGGCGGTCTCGACGAGCATCGGCGACCTCATTTGAACTCGTAGTGCACCCAGCGCCTGGCCAGGCCGAACTGGATCGCGGTCACGGCGATGACCAGCACGAACATGGCCCACGACAGCGTGGCCGCGTACCCCATGTCGAAGTAGACGAACGCGTGCCGGTAGATGTAGAGCCCCAGCACCATCGTGGCGTTGCCGGGCCCGCCCTCGGTCATGACCAGGATGAGCACGTAGCTCTGCAGGGCCGCGATGAACCCGGTCACCACGTTGAAGAAGATGACCGGCGACATCATCGGCACGGTCACGCTCCAGAAGCGGCGCCACCACCCCGCCCCGTCGATCTCGGCGGCCTCGTACAGCGTCTTCGGGATGCCCTGCAGCCCGGCCAGGTAGATGACGATCGTGTTGCCCGCGCCCCACACGCTCATCAGCACGAGCCCGGGGATGGCCCACTCCTGCGAGGCCAGCCAGCCCGGCCCCTCGATGCCGAACGACGCCAGCACCTTGTTGATCAGCCCGTAGTCGGGGTGCAGGATGTTCAGCCACAGCAGCGCCGTGGCCAGGCCCGACACCACCGACGGCAGGTACATCACGGTGCGGAACAGCCCCTGGAAGCGCAGCGGCTGGTTGAGCAGCAGCGCCAGCAGGAACGTGAACGAAACGCCGAGCGCCACCGAGCCGAGGCCGTACTGGACGGTGTTCTCGATCGACTCCCAGAACTCGGGGTCGGTGAACATGCGCTCGTAGTTGGCCAACCCCACCCACGTCGGCGGCCTCAGCAGGTTCCAGTCCATGAAGCTCAGCACGATCGCGCCGAGGATCGGGCCCGCGCTGAAGAGCACGAACCCGATCACCCACGGCGAGACGAACAGGTGGAAGCGCCGCGCCTCGCGGCGCGCCAGCGTGCTGCGGGCGCTGACGGCGGTCATGCGATCTTGTTCTCGGCCAGTACGGGGGTGACCTTGTCGGCGATCTCCTTCAGCGCGTCGTCCACGCTGATCTTGCCGAGCATCGCCCGCTCCCAGATGGGCTTGGCCGTGTCGACGACCTTCTTGTTGGCCGGCAGCCGCAGCACGCCGTCGTCGGAGGCGTAGTCGGCCAGGACCTCCTTGACCAGCTTCGCCGTCTCGTCGGGGATGCCGACCGCCTTGGCGTTGGCGTCCCAGGCGGACTGCCGGGCGGGCGCGGTGATCTGGCGGAACTTGTAGCCGGAGGACGACAGGAACTCGTGCATGTAGATCCAGGCGGCGTCCTTGTTCTTCGAGGAGGCCGTCATCACCAGCGCGCTGCCCACGGCAGGGGTGAAGCGGCCGGCCGGACCCTTGGGCACGTGCGTGGCACCCCACTTGAACGCCGTCTGCTTGGACAGCTCCAGCATCAGCCAGGCGCCGTTGATGAGCATGGCCGCGTGCCCGGTCTTGAACGGGTCGACCTTCTCCAGCAGCTGCAGCTCCGCCAGGCTGGGCACCGCCTTGTCCTTCAGCAGCAGGTCCAGCCAGCGCCCCATCGCCTCCCTGGCCTTGGGCTCGTTGATCAGCACCTTCGACTCGGCGGCGTCGAGGAAGCGGCCGCCGAACGGCATCAGGAAGACGGCGCTGAGGTCGGGGGCCGGGGTCGGCATGGGGGAGAAGCCGTAGATCTTCTCCGCGCCCGACCCGCTGGTCATCTTCTTGGCCGTCTCGAAGAGCTTGTCGAACGTCCAGCTCTCGTCCGGGTAGTCGATCCCGGCCTTGTCGAACAGGTCCTTGTTGTAGAAGAGCAGCTTGGGCGCCATGTCGGTGGGCAGGCCGTACAGCTTGCCGTCGCGCTTGAAGTAGCCGAGCCCGCTCTGCGGGATGTCGTCCAGGTCGAACTCGGGCGTCTTGGCGATGTACTCGTCCATCGGGTGCAGCACCTGGTTGGAGATGAGGTTCTGCGTCCAGGAGTAGTGGTTGTAGAGCACGTCGGGCAGCGTGCCGCCGGCGGCCTGCGTCATGTACTTCGTCAGGAACTGGTCGAAGGGCGACGACTCGCGCTTGATCTCGATGTTCGGGTGGCGCTTCTTGAAGAAGAAGTCGAACTGGGCGTTGCGCACCTCGGTGACCGCGTCCGTGGTCATCGCCACCGTGATCGTCACCTTGGACGCCGGGTCGGGCACGTTCGTCTTCGGCCACGTCAGCGAGTTGTCGAGCTGCTCGGCCGCCTCGAACGGCCACGCGTCGCTGCCCGGCCGGTTGGGGTCGATCAGCTGCGCGCCGGACTTGACCGGAGCCGCGGCCTGTTTCTGCTGCCTGGTGTCCGCGCAGGCGGACAGCACGGGCGCGGTCGCGGCCGCCACCGCCAGGGCCAGCATCCGGCGACGATTCATCTCCATGGTGGGCCTCTCAAAGGAAGAGCTCTATAGAGGTCGGATGTATAAGCGCGCTGATGAGCTGGACTGGTGGCAGTCCGTGAGGCATGGCCGTACCGTAGACCCGGTAATTAACTTCGTCAAGAATTGAATTGAAAGCGCTTGCAACCTAGGCTCTAGCGCACTGTGAGGAGATCCGGACGCCTTGACCGGCGGCCGTGCCAGGTGTGGGGACGGCGGGTGAGCCGCGATCGACTCCTCCTATCTCTTCATTTTTCCTGGAGGGCACGTGCCAAGCTGGACGTTCAGTGACGAGGACCTGGAAGCGGGGCTGACCCTCTCCACCGAGGGCGTGCTCACGCTGGAGGTGCGCCACCACGACCGGACGGTGCTGGAGCCGTCCAGGCTGGGCATCAGGACCGCCCACGCCGACCTGAGCAAGGGGCTCACGCTGTCCGGGATGTCCGAGCGACGGGTCGAGGAGACCTACCGGACGGTCACCGGCAAGCGGCGCGAGCACGACTACGAGGCCGGCGAGTGGACGCTGTCGTTCACCAAGGACGGGCACCGGCTCGACGTGCAGATCCGCGTCGGCGGGCACGGCGTGGCCTATCGGTACGTGGTGCCGTGGACCGGCCCGGTCACCGTCGTGGAGGAGACCTCCGAGTACGTCCTGCCGCCCGAGGCCCGCGCGGTCCTGCTGCCGTACGAGAACGGCCGCTGCGACTACGAGGAGATCCACCGGCACGGCACCGTCGCCGACGCCGAGCCCATCCTGTACGGCTACCCCTCGCTCTTCGAGACCGGCGGCTCCTGGATGTTCGTCACCGAGTCGAACCTGGACAGCGGCTACGCCGGCTCCCGCCTGCGCTTCGACGGCCACGCGTTCCGGCTCGACCTGCCCGACCCGTACGTGACCGCCGCCAGCCCGCTCACCACCCCCTGGCGCACGATGATCGTCGGCGACCTGGCCACGATCGTGGAGAGCGACCTGGTCACCAGCCTCGCGGAGCCGTCCAGGGTTGAGGACACCTCCTGGATCAGGCCCGGGGCCGCTGCCTGGTCGTGGTGGTCCGACGGGCCCTCGACGCGCGACCTCGACGCCCAGAAGCGCTGGGTCGACTTCGCCGCCGCGAACGGCTGGCCTTACGTGCTGGCCGACGCGGGCTGGAACAAGGAGTGGATGCCCGAGCTGATCGCCTACGCCGAGAGCAAGGGCGTCGGCATCTGGCTCTGGTCGCACTGGCAGCACGTGGACACCGAGCTGGAGCACCGCGAGAAGCTCGCCCTCTGGAAGGAGTGGGGCGCGGTCGGCGTGAAGATCGACTTCACCGAGTCCGACGGCCAGGACCGGATGCGCTGGTTCGACGCCATCCTGGCCGCCACCTCCCGGCTCAAGCTCATGGTGGTCTTCCACGGCGGCACCATCCCGCGCGGCACCGAGCGGACGTGGCCGCAGTTCATGACCGCCGAAGCCGTCAAGGGCGCCGAGTGGATCAAGCCGAAGCCCGGCAAGCAGCCGCTCTACCAGCCCACCCACTACCTGTCGCTGGCCTTCACCCGCAACGTGCAGGGCCCGATGGACTTCACGCCGTGCACGTTCACCGGCGTGCGCACGATCTCGGCCGGGTTCGAGCTCGCGCTGTCGGTGATCTTCGAGTCCGGCGTCCAGCACTTCGCCGACGGCATCGAGGCCTACGAAGCCCGGCCGGAGGCCCTGCGGCTGCTGTCGGCCGTCCCCACCGCCTGGGACGAGACGCGGCTGCTGTCCGGCGACCCCGCCGACCACATCCTGCTGGCCAGGAGGAACGGCGGCGAGTGGTACGTCGGCGCGGGCGTGTCGGGCGAGGCCCGCACGCTCACCGTGCCGCTCGACTTCCTCGACCAGGGGGAATGGGCGGCCGAGATCTACCGGGACGCCCCAGGCGACCGGATCCTCGCCGAGACGGTCACCGTCTCCGCCGGGGGCAAGCTCGACCTCGCCGTCCCCCCCAACGGCGGGTTCACGCTTCACCTCAGGAGAAATGAGGTCTCATGAACAAGCGCATCGGCGGTGTCTTAGCCGCCCTGGCACTCGCTGCCGCCGCCGCACTGCCCGCCGCCGCTCCCGCCGCGGCGGCCGCCTGGACGCTGCGCTGGAGCCCGGATCCGGCGGACGACACCGTCGCCGAGGCGTTCGAGGGCATCGAGGACGACCGCTCCGACTCGCACCCCGGCGTCACGCACATCTACGTCTCCGGCGGCGCGTACCGCTTCGACATGCACACCCAGGACCGCGACGGCGACGACCGCCAGCGCAACGAGGTCAAGGGCATGCGGACCGGCAGCAGCTCGTACCTGAAGATCCTCGAGAACGAGACCTGGCGCATCAGCTACCAGATGTACATCCCGACCTCGCTGGACGCGACCAGCAGCTTCACCCACATCGCGCAGATGAAGGTGCCCGGCTCCGGCGCGCCCCTCTACACGATGTCGCTGCCGATCTCGGGCGGCACCCCCAAGATCAACGTCCGCTACTGGGACGAGGCCGAGCAGACCCACGAGGTCGGCAACACCAACCTGGAGCCGATCCAGGGCAAGTGGGTGGACACGACGTTCGAGTTCAAGGCCTCCGACAGCGGCTACCTGCGCTGGACGCTCAAGGACGGCTCCACCACGCTCGTCGACAAGCGCCTGGACAACACCGACCTGTGGCGGGGCGACGACGAGTACCTGCGGCCCAAGTGGGGCATCTACCGCAGCATCAACAGCTCCGGCCTGCAGAACACCTACCTCCTGGTCCGCAACCTGCAGGCCTACCAGCTCACCGGCGGCGGCAGCACCGACCCGTCCGCGTACGAGGCCGAGCAGGGCTCCTTCAGCGGCACCGCCCGCACCGCGTCCTGCTCCGGCTGCTCGGGCGGCACCAAGGTCGGCTGGATCGGCGGCGGCTCCGGCAACGCGGTCACGCTGAACGTGCAGTCCTCCGCCGCCGGCGCCCGGCAGCTGACGGTGCACGGCCTGGTGAGCGGCACGCGCAGTTTCCAGGTCAGCGTGAACGGCGGCGCCGCCCAGACCGTCTCGCTGACCGGCACGGACTGGAACACGCCCGTCTCCAAGACGGTCTCCGTGCAGCTCGGCGCGGGCGCCAACAGCGTCCGCTTCTTCAACGACGGCGCCAGCGCGCCCGACCTCGACAGGGTGACGATTCAGTGAGAAGGCACCTGGTGGGAGCCCTGGCGGCGATGGCGCTGCTCCTGCAGACGGCACCGGCCCACGCCGTCGGGGCTCCCCGGTGGGAGACCCGGTGGAACCCGAGCCCGTGGCGCGACGGCGTCAACGCGTTCGAGGCCCTGGAGGACGACCGGCGCGGCTCCCATCCCGAGGGCCTGCCGCACGTGCGCGCCGACAAGGGCGTGTGGCGGTTCGACGCCCACGTGGAGGACCGTGACGGGTCCGACCGCATGCGCAACGAGGTACGCGGCATGCGGGCCGCCGACGGAACCCCGTTGGAGATCCGTAAGGACGAGACCTGGCGGATCACGTACCAGATGTACATTCCGGACACGCTCGACGCGACCACGAACTTCACCCACATCTGGCAGCTCAAGAACTCCGACGTCGGCACGCCGATCGCGCAGATCTCGCTGCCGGTCGTGAACGGCGTGCAGAAGATCGCGGCCCGGTACTGGACGCTGGAGGACAACAAGTCGCACGACTTCGCCACGGCGGACCTGGAGCCGATCCAGAACAGGTGGGTCACGACCACCATCGAGTTCAAGTCCGGCGATGCCGGATACATGCGGTGGGTGCTGCGTGATGGCCAGAAGAACGGCTCGCGGACGATCGTGGATGAGAAGGTCGACGGCATCGATCTGTGGTGGACCGAGGAGCAGTACAACCGGCCCAAGTGGGGCATCTACCGCAGCATCAAGAGCGCCGGGCTGCAGGAGACGTACCTGCTGGTCAAGGACCTGAAGGCGGAGCAGCTCGGGCCGCCCACCCCGCCGGTGAAGCTGCCGCCGCCGGATCGCGGCCCGGGGACGTACGAGGCCGAGCGGGCCGGCAACCTCTTCGAGGGCGCCGCCGAGCCCGCCTACTGCGCCGTCTGCTCCGGAGGGCGGAAGGTCATCCTCATCGGCGGCAACATCTACGACTACGCCGTGGTCAGGGGCGTGCTGTCGGAGACCACCGGGACGCGGCAACTGACCGTGCACGCGCTGGTGGACGGCTCCCAGTCGTTCTCGGTCAGCGTCAACGGCGGCGACGCCATCCAGGTGCCGATGACCGGCACCAAGGACACGGTGACCACGGCGACGGTGCCGGTGGACCTGGTGGCCGGGGTCAACACGATCCGGTTCTTCGGCCTCACCGCCCGCGGACCCGAGCTCGACAAGATCGTCATCAGGTAGGTGGACCATGGCACATGACCTCAGCAGGCGGGCCGTGCTCGCGGCGGGCGGCGCGCTGGCGCTGTCCGCCGCGGCAGGGGTGCCCGCGAGCGCTTCGGCGATCTGGCAGTCGCGCCTGGTGCGTTACGACCGGTGGGGGCGGCTGGCGTACGAGCAGGACGCGGAGGGCAACCGCATCCCCGACTTCAGCCACGCCGGCTACCGCAACGGCGAGCGGCCGATCCCGCACGTGCCGGTCGTCAAGACGATCCGCCCGATCGAGGGCGACAACACCGCCCACGTCCAGGCGGCGCTCGACGAGGTGGCCGCGCTGCCCCGCGCGCGGCGCGGCGCCCTGCTCCTGCTGCCCGGCGTCTACCCGGTGGCGGGCACCCTGTACGTACGGGCGAGCGGCACGGTCCTGCGCGGCTCCGGCGACGGCGAGGACCCGGCCGGCAACACGATCATCAAGGCCACCGGGAACAACCCGAAGGACCGCGACGTGATCGTGGCCGGCGGCGCGGCGGGCGGCGGCTGGACGGGCGAGGTCCCCGGCACCCGCACCGACATCACCACCGACTTCGTGCAGGTGGGGGCGCGCGAGTTCGCGGTGGCCGACCCGGGCTCGCTGCGGCCCGGCGACAACATCGTGATCACCCATCCGTGCACCGAGGAGTGGCTGAAGGCCATCGACTACGGCGGCCACGACGTGGGGCCGCCGTGGAAGGTGGGCGAGCACCCCCTCATCTACAACCGGTACGTACGCGAAGTTTCCGGAAATGTGGTGAAAATCGATGTCCCGGTCTTCAACCACCTCGACCGCGCCCTGTCCCCGTCGTTCCTCTACAAGTGGGACCGGGCCGGGCTGGTCACCCAGGTGGGCGTGGAGCGGCTGCGCGTCGACATTGAGTACCACGGCGACCCGGAGCAGGACGAGGACCACGCCTACAACGCGATCGTCCTGCTGCGCACCGAGGACTCGTGGGTGCGCGACTGCACGATGCTCCACTTCACCCAGGCCGGCGTCGCCACCCAGGAGACCACCCGCGCCACGGTCGAGAACTGCCGGGCCGTCGACCCGGTCAGCATCGTGACGGGGAGCAGGCGCTACAACTTCAACACCTACGTCTACTCGCAGCAGGTGCTCTTCCGCGACTGCTACGCGTACAAGGCCAGGCACGCCTTCGTCTCCAACGGCCACAGCACGGTGTCGGGCGTGGTGTTCCTGCGCGGCACCTCGGAGTACGCGCTCAACTCCAGCGAGGGCCACCGCCGGTGGTCGCAGGGGCTGCTGTTCGACGGCCACAAGGACGTCGACCCGCACTACGACTACACGCTCGGACTGTACAACCGCGGCCGGTACGGCACCTCGCACGGGTGGTCGGCGGCCCACTCGGTGGCCTGGAACTGCGACGTGTCGACCAGCAGGCTCATCGTGCAGAAACCGCCGACCGCCCAGAACTACGCGATCGGCTGCCACGGCACGATCACCGGCGACGGGCCGTTCGCGCAGCCGGCCGGGTACATCGAGGGCGCCAACCAGCCCGGCCTCCTGCCGCCCTCGCTCTACCAGGCCCAACTCCTGGACCGCCTGCGCCCCTGACCGCGCCCCTGACCGCGCCGCCGACGCAGACCGGGCGCAGCCGCCGACTGTCCGGGCGCTGGAGCGGCTGCGCCCCCCACCCGCGCCCGCCTGACTCGCGCGCCCCCGGCCCACGCGTCCGTTCGGCCTGCGCGTCCGTCCGGAAGCGGGGAGCGGGTGGCGGTTAGCGGGTCAGGCGGAGCAAGCCGCCCTCCGGGACGTCGAGCTGGGCGATGCCGGGCCGCAGGGGCAGGTTGCCCTCGGTGACGGTGCGGCCGCGGCAGTCGAGGATCGTGGCGTGGGCCGTACCCGAGTCGGGCACCCGCAGCAGCACGTCGGTGGAGGCGTCGCCGTTGGCCAGCCAGAGCGTGCCGGCGGCGGGCACGGCCACCGGCATCGGCGCGTACCGGGCCGTGATCACCGTGTCGCCCGAGCGGGCCGTGACCTGCGGGTAGACCAGGTCGGGCCGGGCGGGCTCGAAGGAGCCGCGCTGCAGCACCTCGGCGTGCTCCCGGAAGAAGCCCAGCCAGAACCGCAGCACCTCGCTCTGCTCGGGCGTCTGCGCGGTCAGGTCCACCGAGATCTGCGGCACCGCGAAGAGCACGTTGAGGAGCTGCGTGGCGACGTGCTCGGGCCGCTCGTCCGGGTGCCACATCAGCATGTCCGCGTGCACGGCCAGGGGTCCCGCGATCAGCCGCAGGTCCACCGTGCGCTGCCGGTTGTGCGCCGGGCTGAGCGGGCAGTCGGAGGCGCGCACCATCGTGGCGTACGGCCACAGGCCCGGGCTCACGTACGGCTGCCGCAGCTCGACCAGGCAGTCGCGGGGCAGCTGCGCCAGGAGCCGGCGCACGCCCTCGTTCACCGTCCGGCAGTCGGCCTCGGGGCCGGGCTCGGGCGGGTCCTCCACGGCGAACTGGTCGATGAAGTCGATCTTGAGGCCGTCCATCCCCCACTCCGTGACCGCCCGGGTGAGGTGGCCGGCGATCAGGTCGCGGACGTGCGGGTAGCGGGGGTCGACGATGGCGGCGTTCATGTGCTCCTTGTACGCCAGCGTGTACCCCCGCACGCGTTCCCAGAGCGCCGTGTGGCGGCCGACGAACGGCAGGGCGTACCAGAGCAGGTAGGCCAGCCCCGCGCCCCGCACCTTGGCCACGTGTCCCGAAATATCGGGGAATGTGGTGGGGGATGGCTCCCACTCGCCGACATAGCCGTACCCGCGCCCCCGGTCGTCGCTGTGCCAGCCGTCGTCCACGATGATCGCCTCGCAGCCCAGCTCGGCCGCCGGCCCCGCCTGCCGCTCCACGCTCCCGGCACTGACGTGCTGCTGCATGGCGTACCAGGTCGAGTACGCGGGCATCCGCGCCACCCGCGGCACGTCGGCGGCCGGGCCGTGCAGCGCGCGCCACCAGCCGGCCACCTCGGCCAGCGTGGTCGCGAAGTGCCGCCGGGTGAGGTCGAGCCGCAGCACGAGCCCCGCGTCCGGCTCGGCCTCGTGCTCCACCCAGAACCCGAACTCGCCGGTCTCCTCCACCACCCCGGTACGCGTCCGCACGGGCCTGACCACCTCACCCGCGGCGTACGTGCACAGTGCCACGTCACCGGCGCCCACCAGGCAGCCGACGGGCGCGTTCTTCTCCAGCGCCGCCGTGCGGGGACGGCGCCAGAACGGCGGCAGCCCCCGGTGCTCGCCGCCGTCGGCGGCCCAGAACGCGGTCGCGTCCACGCACGGCACCCGCCAGGCCACCCGCACGTCCGCCGTCCGGTCGGGGACGACCCGCAGCTCCAGAACGCCCGGGGACGGCTCGGCGGCCGTCCAGGTGAGCACGGCCGCCGCCGAGCACTCGAACTCGACCCCCGCCGCCTCGAAGCGCACCTCCTCCGGCTGCTCGAACGCTCGATCGTGTGGCTGCCAAATACCGGGCGCTGCGGTCACTCAATCTCCCTGTTCATGGCCTCACTTCGTGAGGCGTCTCGGTCGCTGGGACCCGCTGCCTTCCCTCGTCGCTCCGGTCGCTTCGCTCCCTGCGCTCCTCAGTCCAGGCAGCGGCGCTCCCTCGAGCGTGAAGTGCTGCTGGATGGCGACCGCGGCGGCGCCGCGGGCCCACTGCTCGAACGATCGCGGGCGCAGCAGCAGGCGGCAGTCGGCGGCCGCGCCGAACGCCTGGGCCGCGAAGGACCGGTTGAGCTGCTCCTCGAACAGGCCGTACGAGGCCAGCCCCGGCACGTCCCCGGTCACGATGATCCGCTCCGGCCCGAACAGGTTGGCCATCGCGGCCATGGCCAGCCCGATGGCGTGCCCCGCGCGGGCGAACACCTCGCGCACCGCCGGATCGCCGGCGTGGGCGGCGTCGATGGCCGCCTCCACGGTCAGCGACGCGTCGCCGGAGGCCGCGCGCGCGGCCGCCAGCAGGGGCGCCGTGCCGGCGATGGCCTCGACGCAGCCGCGCCCGCCGCAGTGGCACTCGGGCTCGTCACGCCCGACGGGGATGTGGCCGATCTCCCCGGCCACCCCGTGCGCGCCGGCCACCACCCGGTCGTTGACCACCAGCCCGCACCCTATCCCGACCCCCACCGTGACCAGGGCGAACGACGACGTGCCCACCCCGTCGCCGAACCACTGCTCGGCCACGGTGAGCGACTTGACGTCGTTGTCGATCGTGACGATCAGGCCCGTGGCCTCGGCGGCCAGCCGTGCCAGCGGCACCTGGTGCCACTGCAGGAAAGGGGAGTAGCGCACCACCCCGTGGGCCTTGTCGACGTCGCCCGACACGGCCAGGCCCAGCGCGTGGCAGCGCTCGCCGTAGGCCGGGTCGGCGGCCAGCAGCTCGGCGACCAGCTCGGCCAGCGCCGAGACCACGCCCTCGGCCGACGTCGTGGCCAGCGGGCGGTGCGCCGAGACCAGCGGCTGCGCGCGCAGGTCGGTGACCACGCCGATGAGCTCCTCGTGGGTGATCTTCACCCCGCAGAAGAACTCCCGCTCCGGCCTGATGGACAGCGGGCTGGCCGGGCGGCCCGCGCCCGGCGCCGTACGCTCGGTCGCCTCGAGCTCCTCCAGGTAGCCCGCCTCGATGAACGGCCGGGCGGCCTTGGTGACGGCGGCGGACGACAGCCCGCTCCGCTTGGCGATCTCCACCCGGGAGACCGGCCCCTGCGTCAGCACCATGGTGAACACGGTGGCCGCCGCGGGAGTCGACGTGAGCCGAGGGTGCATGTGTGCAATAGTAGCAGTAATTAACTTCGTCAAGAATTGAATTCGAGCGGGGTCGTGCCTAGGCTCCCGGTCATGCGATCGGTGACCTTCGACGCCTCCAGCCGCAGGTGGCTGCTGCGTACCCCGGGCACGAGCTACGTCGTCGCCCTCGCGGACGACGACGCCCCCCGCTGCCTGCACTGGGGCCCCGCGCTGACCGCCGAGCAGGCCGCCAGCCTCCCCGGCCCCGCCGCGTTCGGGGCCAGCAGCTTCGACAGCACGGCGGGCGAGGAGGAGCTGGTCTCCGAGGTGGGGGCGCGGTTCGAGACGCCGTCGCTGCAGGTCGTCCTCCCGGGCGGCGACCGGGGGATCGAGTGGCGGCACGACGGTCACGAGATCGACGGCGGCCACCTCACGCTGCGCTTCTCCGACCGCCGCCATCCCCTCCTGGTCGAGCTGCACTACCGGGTGCACGACGACAGCGACGCGATCGAACGCTGGACCGTGCTGCGGCCGCAGGTGCCGGTGACCGTGCTGCGGTGCGACTCGGCGGCCTGGAGCGTTCCTGCGCTGGACGGCTACCGGCTCAGCCACGTCACGGGCGGCTGGAGCTCGGAGCACGCGCTGAGCCGTACCGAACTGCCCGTGGGGGAGACGGCGCTGACCAGCAGGCGCGGGCTGAGCAGCCACCACGCGAACCCCTGGCTCATGATCGACGGCGGCGACGCGGGCGAGCGGCACGGCGAGGTGTGGAGCTGCGCCCTGGCCTGGAGCGGGAGCTGGCGCGTCACGCTCACCCGCACGACCTCCGGGCGGGCGAGCTGGACCGGCGGGTTCGGCCACGAGGGCCTCACCTGGCGGCTGGAGCCGGGCGAGGAGTGGGTGACGCCGGTGTTCGCCGGCGTGTACGCGCCCGATGGGTACGGCGAGGCCAGCCGGCGCTGGCACGACCACGTCGCCAGGCACGTCCTGCCCCGCCCGGACGAGCCGCGCCCGGTCGTCTACAACGCCTGGGAGGCCGTCGGCTTCGACGTGAACGAGGCCAACCAGCGCGACCTCGCGCGGCTGGCCGCCCGGGTGGGGGCGGAGCTGTTCGTGATGGACGACGCGTGGTTCGGCGGGCGCACCGGCGACAGCGCGGGGCTCGGCGACTGGTGGGTCAACGACGAGCGCTTCCCCGACGGGCTGAGCCCGCTCATCGACGAGGTGCACCGGCTCGGCATGCGCTTCGGCCTGTGGGTCGAGCCCGAGATGGTCAACCCCGACAGCGACCTCTACCGCGCCAACCCCGACTGGGTCCTGCACATGCCGGGCCGCTCCCGCACGCTGCTGCGCAACCAGCTCGTGCTGAACTTCGCCCGGCCCGACGTCGCCGACTGGGCACACAAATGGCTGCACAAGCTGGTCTCCGAGCACGCCGTGGACTTCCTGAAGTGGGACTTCAACCGCGCCTTCACCGAGGCGGGCCGGCCCGGCGACCCGGACCAGGACCGGCTCTGGATCGACCACGTCAGGGCCGTCTACTCGATCATGGACCGGCTCCGCGCCGACCACCCGCACCTGCGCATCGAGGCGTGCGCGGGCGGCGGCGGCCGTACCGACCTGGGCATCCTGGCCCGCACCGACCAGGTGTGGACCTCCGACAACACCGACGCCCACGACCGCATCGCGATCCAGCGCGGATTCAGCCAGGTGTACCCGGCCCGGGCCATGGCCGCCTGGGTCACCGACAGCCCGAACCCGCTCACCGGGCGGGCCGTCCCGCTCCGCTTCCGGTTCCACGTGGCGATGGCCGGGGCGCTCGGGCTCGGCGGCGACCTCGCCCGCTGGAGCGAGGCCGAGCTGTCCGAGGCGGCCGAGCTGGTGGCCGTCTACAAGGACATCCGGCCCGTCGTGCAGTTCGGGCGGTTGTGGCGGCTTCCGTACGGGGTGCAGTACGTGCACGGGGATCGGGTGGTGGTGCTCGCCTGGCACGGGCCGGTCGCGTTCGGCACGCCGATCGCCCCGCTCCGCCTGGCCGGGCTCGACCCGGACGGCCGCTACCGGGACGAGGACACCGGCACGGTGCACCACGGCGCGGTGCTGATGTCACGCGGCCTGCCGCCGCTGACGCCCGGCGGCGGCTACACCAGCACCCTGCTCCGCCTGCGCGCCTGCTGACCCCATCGGATCACTGGGCGGATCAGCGCGTGACCTCCCGCCGCAGCTCCTCAAGGGCCTCCTCCACCAGGCCCGGGAGCCGGTCGCCGTGCGCGAGCGCGGCGGACAGGACGCAGGAGACGACGACGGCCGTGTCGCTGTAGAGCATCGACACGGCCGCTCCGCCGGTGTCGTACGCGGGCGGGACGGCGAAGCAGCCGTCCAGGGGCAGGCTCATCCCGATGGCGCTCACCGTCATCCGGCCCGGGAACGCCTTCGGCGCGAGCCACCTGAGCAGCCGGAACACTACCGCGGGGGCGTTGACGGGATAGCGGTCGCGCCGGTAGACGGCCATCCGCTCGAAACTCGTCTGCTCCATGACCGCGCGCAGCCGCTCGCGCGCCACGGGTTCGGCGCAGGGCAGGACGACCGGCATGATGGTCGCGCCGTTGCCCAGGCCGCCGTCGCGCAGCCGGCCGTTCAGGTTGAGCGGGAAGCAGACGGTCGTGCCCCGGCGGCCCGCCTTGCGCCAGTGTGCCGGGTTCCAGGCCCGCAGCGCGCCGGCCAGCACGGCCAGCCCGACCTGCGGGACGCTGGCGCCGGTCGCGGCGGCGATCTCGCGGAAGGCGGCGCGGTCGAGGCGGAGGAAGAACGTCCGCGCCCTGCCGGTCCCGCCCGGGGGCGGTCGGAGCCGCGCCGACGGGGCCGCCAGCCGGGCCGCCGTGGCGAGCAGCCGCATCCATGCCATGGCCGGCGCCCGCCCCGCCACGTCCGGATCGGGCGCCGGGACGGTCCTGCCCAGCAGCACGGCCCGCGTCGCGATCCGGGCCACCCCCACGCCGTCCTGGAAGGCGTGGTGCGCGCGGTAGCACAGGACGTGCTCGTCCGCGGCGTACCCGTGCACGACCATCAGGCTCCACAGCGGGTGCTCCGGCAGCAGCCGGTTGTCCCTGACGGCGTCCACCACGGCCGCGCCCACGTCCCGGCCCGGCGCCACCTGGTACTCCACGACGTGGCAGGCGGGGTCGAAGGCGGGATCCGGCTCCCACCCCCCGCGGGCCGGCCGGTAGGTCAGGACCGGCGCCCGCGCGGCCGACTCGGCGACCAGCCGCCGCAGCTCGCCGGAGTCGGGCGCGGGGCCGGGCATCCGCGCCGCGAAGGCGATGTGCAGCCGGTGGTCGCCGGCCGAGCCGACCTCGCCGAGAAAGAGCCGGTCCGGCCCTGCCGGCGGTACGGTCCCAGCAGCTCGCATGGCCGGGCTAACCGGCCGTGTGCCGCGCGAGGTACGAACGGTGCGCCAGCCGGGCGACGTCCCCGACCGTCATCTCCGTCGTGAAGTCGGACGGGTCGATGTCCAGCCCGTGACCGCCCAGCGCCGCCCGCAGTTCGAGCACGCTCATGCTGTCGGACTCGAGATCGTCCTCGAACGTCGTCTGCGGGGTGACGGCCGCGGGGTCGACGACGTAGATCTCGGCGCAGCACTGGCGTACGAGCCGCAGGATGTCTTCCTCGGACAAGAGCCTCGCCTTTCCTCGGGGGTCCGTCGGGGGGTCCGTTGGGGGCACCAGCATGTCGCCGCGCGGCAGGCCCGGGCGGCGCCGGAGTCCTCGTGTCCGGTCAAGAACGGCCCTGGACTGGTCGATCAGCGCGGGGCCGCGCGATGCCTCGTGCGGCGCCGGGAGCAGGTAGAACGGGGGGTGTGCGATTCGGTGTGCGGCAGTTCGAGCTGTCCCTGATGCACCGGATGCGCGATCTCAACCCCGCGCGGGTGGAGGACGCGCTCCGGGACATGGGCGCGACCAGGGCGGAGCTGCGGGCCGCGCACGCCCAGTGGACCAGGATACTCCACTCGCCGAGGGCGCCGAAGACGCTCCGGCCGCTGCTCGGCCGCCCCGCCTACGAGGGCACCACCGCCGTGGGCAGCCTCACCTGCGGCGTGTCCCGCTGGGCCCTGCCGTCCTGGCCCGGCCTGGAGTTCGAGGTCCTGTACGGGCCCGGCGGCGAGACGTGGAACCAGTGGTTCGTCCGCCCCGGGGACCCCAGGGCGCTGCCCTTCGCCGAGCTGGAGCCCTGGAGCTGCGTGGTCGCCGACGTCGCCGCGAGCTTCCCCGGCGCCGTCCACCAGGAGGGCCAGGCTCCGCACCATTGGGCGCTCGACTTCGGCCACGGCCGCGCCACCTACCGTGCCCGGTTCGTCTACGGCCTCTGCCAGCGGATCGACCCCGTGTAGCCCGGGAGGCCGGCTGGAAAGCTTCGAAGATCGATCGCATGATGAGGGTCCGGGTTTCCTGAGGAAGAAAAGGTGACGAAATATGCTCCGTGCCCTCGCCGTGTCCGTGGCCGCCGGGATCCTCTCGTTCGGGGGAGCGTCCCCGGCTCAGGCGAGCGTCACCTGCCCACCGGAGGGCGCCGTCTGCCAGGAGATCCGCGGGGTGCCCGGTGACCACTACTACTGGTTCACGATCGAGCCCGCGCCGGCCACGGCCGCCTTCACCTTCACCGTCAACGGCGCCCTCACCCCCGGCTCCCTCACGACGTTCACCGCGGGCACCGCGCTCGAAGGCGACTTCCGGCCCGCCCTGGTGCTGGTCAGCGGGGACCGGGTCTGCATGCGCGCCGGCGGCCTGAGCGGCGAGTACTGCGCCACCACGCCCTAGCCCGGACGGTTCTTTACTGTTCTGTACAAAATCCGCTAGCCTCCTCTCCATGGGCAGGCCACGGGAGTTCAGTGATCGGGCGGTCGTCGACGCCGCGATGGAGGTCTTCTGGGAGAAGGGGTACGAGGCGACCTCGACCCAGGACCTGTGCGAGCGCACCGGGCTCGGCCGCGGCAGCCTCTACAACGCCTTCGGCAGCAAGCACCGTCTCTACGAGGAGGCGATCCGCCGATACGCCGAGACCAGGGCCGAGGCGCAGCTGGCGATGCTGGCCGAGCCCGGGTCGGTGCGTGCGCGGCTCAGGGACCTCATGCTCGGCGTGATCGACGCCGACATGGCGGACCCGGGCCGGCGCGGTTGCCTGGCGCTCAACGCCGCCACCGAGTCCAGTGGGCGCACCGAGGCGGTCGCGGGGCTGGTGCGGCGGCAGTTCACCGACCTGGAGCAGGCGCTCCAGCGGCTGGTCGAGATCGGCCAGAGCACGGGCGAGCTGTCGGCGGACCGGCCGCCGCGGCAGGTGGCGCGGGCGTTCCAGAGCGCCTACTACGGCCTGCGCGTGCTCGCCAAGGTCACCGACGACCGGGACGCCCTCCTCGACGTCGTCGAAGGGGCCGTCGCCGCCCTGTAACGGGCCTGGCCGCGGTTCATGGAGCCGCGGCCTTTTTGCCGCCCTAGTTCTGTACTGATCTGTAAAGAAAGAGAGTGAAAGCCGATGAGGCTCAGTGTGCCGTCGTTGATGTGGTGTGTGTTCGGGATCACGACCGGCGAGTTCGTCATCGCCGGCATCCTGCCCGGCATCGCCACCGACCTGGCCGTCTCGATCCCGGCCGCCGGGCTGCTGGTGACGGCGTACGCCATCGGGATGATCGTCGGCGGGCCCGTGCTGACGGCCCTCACCGCCCGCTTCCCGCGCAAGCCGCTCATCCTGGTGCTGCTCGGGATCACGATCGCCGGGAACCTGGCCTCCGCGCTCGCCCCCGCGTACGGCGTGCTCTTCGCGGCCCGGGTCGTCACGTCGCTGGTGACCTCCACGTTCTTCGCCAACGCGATCGTCATCGCGGTGTCCGGCGCCGCGCCGGGCAAGCAGGCGTCCACCGTCTCCAAGCTGGTCTTCGGCATGAACCTGTCGATGATCCTGGGCGCGCCGATCGGCACGTTCATCGGCAACGCCCACGGCTGGCGGGCCACGTTCCTGGCGGTCGCGGCGTGCTGCGCGGCCGGGTTCGCGCTGGTCGCGCGGCTGGTGCCGGACGTGCGCGAGCCGTCCGGCGGCGGCTCGGCCGTGAGCGAGCTGCGCGTCCTGCGCGACCGGGACGTGCTGCTCGCCATCGCGGTCACGGCCGTGGGCAACGCGGGGCTGCTCATGGTGTTCACCTTCTTCGCGCCCCTGGTCACGGACGTCACCGGCTTCGCCGGCGCTGCGGTGGCGGCCCTGCTGCTGGTGTACGGGGTGGGCGCGGCCCTGGGCAACTTCCTCGGCGGCCGGCTGTCGGACCGGGCGCCGAGGGCCGCGCAGCTCGGGCTGCTGGGCGTGCTCGCGGCGGTGCTCGTCCTCATGTGGGCGGGCAGCGGCAGCATGGCGGTGACGGCGGTCATGGTGTTCGTGCTGGGCGCGGCGGGGTTCGCAGTCATCCCCGGCATGCAGGCGCGCGTCCTGGCCACCGCCTCGGCGGCGCCCACCCTGGCCATGGCGGTCAACGCCTCCGCCTACCAGCTGGCCGCCGCCTTCGCCGCCTGGCTCGGGGGCCGCGTCATCGACGGCGGGCTCGGGCTGAGCTCCCTCTACGTCGTGGCCGCCGCGGTCACGGTGGCGGGCATCGCGGTCAGCTCGTACGCCTGGCGTCGCTCCCGCGTGCCGGCCTGACCCCCGCGAAGGCGGCGTGGACGGCGTCGGCGATCTGGCGCTGGATCGGGTCCGCCTCCGGCCCGAACAGCAGGTCGTCCACCCGGGACACCACGCCGGTGGCGGCCTCGAGCAGGCGCGCGCCCTCGGGCGTCGGCTCGATCGTCGACGCCGACCCGGCGCGGGCCGTGCTGTCGCGCACCAGCCCCGCCGCGACCAGCGCCTTCACCGCCGTGTGCACGCTCTGGACGGTCGTCCCCGACATCCGCGCCAGCTCGCTGAACGACACCCCGGGCACGCCGGCGATGTGACCCAGCAGGCCCAGCCGGCTGACCGTGAGGTCGAGCGGGGCCAGGGCGGCGGCCAGCTCGGTCTCGATCCGGCGCGCCAGCGTGAGCAGGACGATCGAGGGGCTGGTCACGGGCGGACCGGGGCGATCGGCGTTCTCGGTGGTCACCCCACCAGTCTCCCGCACCCGCGGCGACGGCTGCGAGCGCACCCGCGGGAGTGGGAATCACTCGGAGGGACGGTACGGGCGGACGCGCGGGAGAGTGCGATGACCGATTCGGCGATGGTGCGGTTCTACCAGGACAACGGCTACCTGCTGGTCAAAGGGCTGCTCGGCGCGGCGGAGGCGCGGGCGTACCGGCAGGAGTGTCACGCGGTGCTCGGACGGCTGCGCCCGACGGACCCCACGTGGGGGAGCGCGCGGGAGATCGGCGGGCCGGGGACCGAGCTGCGGCACTGCCACGACGCGCAGTTCCACTCGGCCGCCTTCGCCCGGCTCATGGTGGATCCGCGCTTCACCGACGTGGCGGCGGCCCTGATGGGCTCGGAGAACGTGCAGCTCCACCACACCAAGATCTTCGTCAAGCCCGCCGAGAAGGGCTCGCCGTTCCCCATGCACCAGGACGCCGCGCACTTCCCGCACACCCGCCACACGGTGGGCGCGGCGATCTTCCACTTCGACGCGGCACCCGAGGAGAAGGGGTGCGTGCGCGTGGTGCCGGGCAGCCACCGGTACGGGCCGCTGCCGCACCTGGAGGAGGGCGGGTGGCACCTGCCGCTCCGGGAGTGGCCGCTGGAGGCCGCGGTCCCGGTCGAGGCGGAGGCCGGCGACGTGCTGTTCCTGAGCTATCTCACCGTGCACGGGTCCGGGGTCAACCGGGCGGACGAGCCGCGTACGACCCTGCTCATCCAGTACCGCGACCCCGAGGACCAGCCCGCCGACGACGTCCACCGCTCACGGGGCCAGGGGATGATGCTCCGCGGCATCGACCCGACCGGCTGATCACACTATTGCAATGTTCTTGCAACAGCTAGTCTTTCGCTCTAAGGTCGCCTGCATGAGGCGGAGATTGGCACTGTTTGCGGCAATTGTCCTTTGGTTAGCGGGATGTTCGGTCCCCTCGCAGCCCGCCCAGGACACGGTCGTACTCGGGCTGGGGTCCGAGCCCGACTCGCTCAATCCCGTCCTCGGTTACGCGCCCGACGGCGGGGCGTTGATGTTCGACGGCCTGGTGCGGCGCACGCCCGACCTGAGACTGCAGCCCGCGCTGGCCGAGTCCCTGCCCGAGGTGGAGGGCGAGCAGGTCACCTTCACGTTGCGCCAGGGGGTCACGTTCCATGACGGCAAGGCGCTGACCAGCGCCGACGTGGCGTACACCTATGAGCAGGTGCTGAAGGCCGCCAACAACTCGCCGATCCGGGGCGACTACGCCGCCGTCGAGAAGGTGGAGGCCCCCGACCCGCGGACGGTCGTCTTCCGCCTCAGGTACCCGTACGCGCCCATCCTGCAGCGGGCCACGCTCGGCATCGTCCCCGCCGGATCCGACGTGTCCGGCACGCCCGCCGGCACCGGACCGTACGCGTTCGTGTCCTGGACCAAGGGCGACAAGATCACGCTCAGGGCCAACGAGCGCTACTGGGGCGCGGCGCCGGCGATCAAGAAGCTGGTGCTCGCGTACACCTCGGACGACAACGCGCGGGCGACCAGGATGGCCGCGGGCGAGTTCACCGCCACCGAGCTGCCGCCCAAGGCGGTCGCCCGGTTCAGGGGCCAGCGCGGCATGACGGTGCACGAGGTGCCGACCGCCGACTACCGGGGCGTGATGTTCCCCCTCGACCAGCCCGTGACCGGCGACCTGGCCATCCGCAAGGCGCTCGGCCTGGCCGTGGACCGCGCCGCCATGGTGTCCGCGATCCTGGCGGGCTCGGGCAGCCCCGCGTTCGGGCCGATCGCGCCCGGCACCGACTGGCACAACCCCGCCGTGAACGGCTCCGCCGCCCCCGACCGGGTCAAGGCGGCGGCGACGCTGGAGGAGGCCGGCTGGAAGGCCGGCGCGGACGGCATGAGGGCCAAGGGCGGCACGCCCGCCCGCTTCACGCTCATGTACCCGGCGGGCGACTCGCTGCGCAAGGAGCTCGCGCTGGCCGTCGCCTCCGACGCCAAGCAGATCGGCATCGACGTGCGCCTGGCCGGGCTCGACTGGGACGCCATCGACCGGCGCATGTCGAAGGACGCGCTCATCATGGGCTGGGGCAGCCCGTACGACCCCGACTACACCAACTACGAGCTGTTCCACTCGTCCTTCGCCGGCCAGGGCTACTTCAACCCCGGCCGCTACCGGAACCCCGACGTCGACCGGCTGCTCGACGCGGGCCGCGGCACCTCCGACCGGGCCGCCCGCAAGAAGGCCTACGACGAGGTGCAGCGGCGCATCAGCGACGACGCCGTCTGGCTGTACCTGGTCTACCTCAGGCACACCTACGTCGTACGCGGGGACTGGACCGGCCTCACCCCGGGCGTCGAGGCGCACGAGCACGCCACCGGCGGCCTGCTCGGCACGGTCGTGAGCTGGAAGCCCGCCTCGTGACCTGGGTCAGGATCGTGGCGTGGCGGCTGGCGTTCGCCGTGCCGCTGCTGCTGGCGGTGACGTTCGGCATGTTCGCGCTGGCCAAGGCGTCCCCCTTCGACCCCGTACGGCAGTACCTGGGCGAGCGGGCGATGGTCACCAGCCCGCAGATCATGGCCGAGATCAGGGCGAACTGGGGCCTGGACCGGCCCCTCGCCGAGCAGTACGCCACCTGGCTCGGCAACCTGCTCAGCGGCGACCTGGGCGAGTCCAGGTCGCTGCGGCTGCCGGTCGCCCAGGTGATCGGCGAGCGGCTGGGCTGGACGCTGCTCGTCGTCGGCTGCGCGCTCGTCCTGATGCTGGCGGCCGGGCTCGCCGTGGGCACGCTGGCCGCCTGGCGACGCGACTCGTGGCTGGACCGGCTCGTCACCGGGACGGCGTACACCAACGAGGCGGCCCCGGTCTTCTGGGTGGGCCTGCTGGCGATCTGGGTGTTCTCCGTGACGCTGGGATGGCTGCCCGCGGGCGGGCTCACCGACGCCGCCTCCGCCGCGGTGACGCTGCCCGACCTGCTGCGGCACCTGGTGCTGCCGGTGGCGGTGCTGGCGTTCTCGCAGTCGTCGTGGCTGCTGCTGTTCGTGCGGGAGTCGGTCATCGGCGTGCTGCGGGAGGACTTCGTGACCGGGGCCAGGGCGCGCGGGCTGCGGGGGCGCACCGTGCTGCTGCGGCACGCGCTGCGGTCGGCGCTGCTGCCGTTCGTCACGATCATGGGGGCGCGGGTGCCCGAGCTGGTGACGGGGGCGATCCTGGTGGAGGCGGTGTTCTCCTGGCCGGGGGTGGCGGGCACCACGATCAAGGCGGCGCTGGCGGTGGACTTCCCGCTGCTGGCGGCGCTCACGCTGCTGGCCACGGTCGCCGTGGTGGCCGGGAACCTGCTGGCCGACCTGGCGTACACGCTGGCCGACCCGCGCGTACGCGTGCTCGGGGTGAGCTGATGACGCGCAACCGCCTGTCGGCGACGACGCTCGCCGTGCTGGTCCTGGCCGCGGTGCTGGTGCCGCTGGCCGTACGGCTGGACCAGCAGCTGGTGGACCTGCGGGCCGCGGGGCTGCCGCCCACCTGGGCTCATCCGTTCGGGACCGATGAGGTCGGCAGGGACGTGCTGATCCGCTCGATCTACGGTCTGCGCGTCTCGCTCCTGGTGGGGCTGGTGGCCGCGGCGGTCAGCGTGACCGTCGGCGGGCTGGTCGGGCTCGTGGCGGGCGCCGCCGGCGGGCTCGCGGACCGGGTGCTGATGCGGGTCGTGGACGGCTTCAACTCGCTGCCGCACCTGCTGTTCGGCATCTTCGTCGTGGCGCTGTCCGCGCCGAGCGCCACCGCGGTGGTGGTGTCCGTCGCCGTCACCCACTGGACGACCGCCGCCCGGATCGTGCGCTCCGAGGTGCTCTCGCTGCGCGGCCGGCCGTTCGTGGACGCGGCGATCTCCGGCGGGTCGAGCCGGCTGCGGATCGTGGTGCGGCACTTCCTGCCGAACCTGGCGCCGCAGCTGCTGCTGGCGGCCGTGCTGATGATCCCGCACGCGATCTGGCACGAGACGGCGCTCAGCTTCCTCGGGCTGGGCCTGCCCGCCCACCTGGCCTCACTCGGCAACATGATCAACGACGGTCAGCGGTCGCTGCTGGCGGGCGACTGGTGGT
This sequence comes from Nonomuraea jabiensis, assembly GCF_014204795.1. Taxonomy (GTDB): domain Bacteria; phylum Actinomycetota; class Actinomycetes; order Streptosporangiales; family Streptosporangiaceae; genus Nonomuraea; species Nonomuraea jabiensis. The sequence goes on from NZ_JACHMB010000001.1 coordinate 7,922,591, forward strand.
CCAGCCTCTTCCCCGGGCTGCTGATCCTGCTGCCCACGCTGGCGGTGTCGGGGCTGGCCCAGTACGTACGCGACCGCGCGAACCCGCGCTGGAGATCGGAGCTGGCCCTGTGAGGCTAAGGGTGGACGGGCTGTCGGTACGCTTCCGCATCCCCGGCGCGATCGTGCGGGCCGTCACGGACGCCCGCTTCGAGCTGGGCGCGGGCCGCTGCCTGGCGCTGGTCGGCGAGTCCGGGTGCGGCAAGTCCGTGATGGCGCACGCCCTGCTCGGCCTGCTCCCCGGCAACGCCGCCGTCACGGGCCACGCCTGGCTCGACGTGCCGGGGCAGGACCCGCTGGACCTGGTGGCCGCGTCCGAGAAGACGCTCGCCCGGCGGGTGCGCGGGCGCCTGATCGGCCTCGTCCCGCAGAGCCCGGCCGCCCACCTCACCCCGGTGCGCACGGCCCGCGCCCAGCTCGCCGAGACCCTGCGCGAGCTCGGCCGCGCCGAGACCCCCGACGCGCTCGCCGAGCGCGCGGGCCTGCGCCCGGAGCACCTCGACCGCTACCCGCACCAGCTCTCGGGCGGCATGGCGCAGCGCGTCGCCAACGCCCTCGCCCTGGCCGGCGACCCGCCGCTGATCCTGGCCGACGAACCCACCACCGGCCTGGACCGGCCCCTCGTGGACGCGACCATGGCGGAGCTGCGCCGCCTGTGCGACGAGGGCCGCGCGGTGCTGGTCATCACGCACGACCTGCGCGCCGCCGAGCGGGTGGCCGACGACATCGCGGTCATGTACGCCAGCCGCGTCGTGGAGCGGTCGGAGGCGGGCGCGTTCTTCGCCGGGCCGCGGCACCCGTACGCGCGGGGGTTGCTGGACGCGCTGCCGTCGCGGCGGTTCGTCCCGATCCCGGGCCTGCCGCCCGAGCTCACCCGGCTCCCGGACGGCTGCGCCTTCCGGCCCCGCTGCGCGCTGTCCACGGCCGCGTGCTCGGTCCTGCCCGCCATCGACGCGAACGGGGTGGCCTGCCATCATGCTTGACGCCATCGGGATCACGGTCACGTTCGGCCGTCGCCGCGTGCTCGACGGGGTGTCGCTGTCCGTACGGCCCGGCGAGGTCCTCGGGCTGGCCGGGCCCAGCGGGTGCGGCAAGTCGACCCTGGCCCGCGTACTGGCCCTGCTGCTGCGCCCGTCGGCGGGCACCGTCACCCTCGACGGCGAGTCGGTGACGAGGTGGCGGCACCGGGCACCGCGGCGCACCTCGATCGGCCTGGTCTTCCAGCAGCCCCGGCTCGCCGTCGACCCCCGCTTCACGCTGCTGGACGTGATCACCGAGCCGCTGCGCGCCGCGCGGCTCCCCCTGGAGCGGGCGCACCGGCTGGCCGAGGAGCTGGGGCTGACGCCCGAGCTGTACGGGCGGCGGCCGCACGAGGTGTCGGACGGCCAGCTCCAGCGGGCCTGCGTGGCCCGGGCGCTGGCCCTCGAACCGCGTTACCTGATCTGCGACGAGATGACCACCATGCTCGACGCCTCGACCCAGGCGCACCTGGTCGCCCGGATCGAGGCGTACCGGGAACGTACGGGGGCGGGGGTGCTGGCCATCAGCCACGACGCCGAGCTGCTCGGCCGCTGGGCGGGCGGGAACGTCCGCGAGTGGCGGCCGCAGCGTGCCCGGGTGGAGCGTTCCTAGGAGGCCAGGGCGGCGGTGATGGCGCTCTCCACCGTGTCGTGCACGGGCACGTGGACCATGACGCCGGTCAGCTCGAAGAGCCGGGCGGGCATGCGCTGGACGGCGGCCAGGTGGACCGCGCCGCCGTCCTTGAGGCAGTTGGTGGCGCAGGTCAGCAGCACGTGCAGACCCGAGCTGTCCATGAACGGCACCTCCGACAGGTCGAACACCAGCCTCCCCGGGGGCGCCGGCTGGACCTCCGCGATGTACGCCTCGAGCTGGGCGCGGTTGGCGGCGTCCATCTCACCGATCACGGCGATCACGGTCACGCCGGGCAGTTGCTGGTGCGCCAGCCTCAGTCGCGGCATCTATGCCTTCACCGCTCTCGCCCGGCTTAAGATGACCATCAATGAAGAATAGTGCGCCGGAGTCGTTGGCGATATCCCGGGTTTTCCTCGGATGAAAGGGGCTCTGCTCCTATCAGTGGCCGTGGCCGTGGCCGACGAACGCCGGGGCCGGTCGGCCCGGCGGCACCAGCCCCAGCGAGACGGCCGCCGCGACCACCGCGACGACGGCGCACAGCGTGAGTCCCGCGACGAAACCTCCGACGCCTCCCGCCGAGCCGGGCGCGAGGCTCGCCGCGGCGACCGTCGAGACGGCGGCCACGCCGATCGAGCCGCCGAGCTCGTGGAAGGTGTTGATGACGCCGGACGCCACGCCGTTCTCGCCGGGCGGGATGTTCGCCATGGTCGTCGTGGTGGCCGTCACGAACGCCGGCCCGATGCCCAGCGCCGCCAGCACGAAGCCGGGCAGCAGCGTGGTGTACGCGCTCGCGTCCGGTGAGATGCGCGTCATCAGCGCCGCCCCCGCCGCGGTCAGCACGAAGGACGCCACCGCCACCGGCCGCCCGCCGAGCCTGCCAATGAGATGCCCGCCGAGCTGCGCCCCGACCGTGATCGCGATCGCCACGGGCAGGAAGAGCAGGCCCGTCTCCAGCGCGCTGAACTTCAGCACGTGCTGGAGGTAGAGCGAGCTGAGGAAGAACAGCCCCAGCATCAGCCCCGTCGCCACCAGCATGACGAACGTCCCCGAGATCACCGGCCGCCTGGCCAGGGTCTCGGCGCGCATCAGCGGTGACCGTACCGACCGCTCGACCACCACGAACAGGACGTACAGCAGCACCGACCCGGCCAGCGGCAGCACCGTGCCCGCCGCGCCCCAGCCGGCGTCGCCCGCCGTCACCAGCCCGTAGATCAGCAGCGCCGTCGCCAGCGTGACCACCAGCGCGCCGGGCACGTCGACCCGCTCGCCCCGCCCGGGCGCGGGCGGCACCAGGGCGGGCACGGCCGCCAGCACCACCAGCCCGATCGGGACGTTGACGAAGAACACCCACGCCCATCCCGGCCCGGCGGTCAGCACGCCGCCGACCAGCACGCCCAGGGCCGCACCGGTGCCGCCGATGGCCGCCCAGACGCCGAGCGCCCGGCCGCGCCGCTCGCCCGTGAAGGTGGTGGTGATCACGGCCAGCGCGGCGGGGGAGAGCAGCGAGGCGCCGACCCCCTGCAGCGCCCGCCCGGCGATGAGCGCGGCGCCGCTGCCGGCCAGCCCGCACAGCAGCGAGGCCGCCGTGAACAGCCCCAGGCCCGCCATCAGCGTGCGGCGGGCGCCCAGCGCGTCCGCGAGCCGCCCGCCGAGCACCATCAGCCCCCCGAAGCAGAGCGTGTACGTGGTCACGACCCACGTGAGGGACTCGCGGTCGAGCGCGAGGTCCGCGCCGATGGTCGGCAGGGCCACCTGCACGACGGTGATGTCCACGATCAGCATGAACTGGGCCAGGCACAGCAGCACCAGCACACCCCACCCGCCGGTACGCCGCCCGGCGGGAGCCGTTTCCAGGCTCATCCGATACCCTCCTTAACTTGAACACTGATGTTCAAGTTAGCACGCATGAACCATACTCGGGTAGGGCATACTGAGGGCCGCGAGAGCCCGCCGTCGGGGGAGGGGTGGGACTACGGCCGGGCGAGCAGCGAGAGCATCGTCTTGGTCAGCACCTGCTCGACCTCCTCGGGCGCGAGCCGCCCCGCCTCGCGCTCCTGCGCGGCGCTGTGGATGATCGAGAAGAAGGTCGTCACCAGCCAGCCCGGCGGCAGGTCCGTACGGAACTCGCCCGCGCGCTGCCCGCGCACGATGAGCCGCTCCACCCGCCGCAGCGGCCGCTCGTGGTGCTCCCTGATCCGCTCCGTGGCCAGCACCCGGTCGGCGGCCAGGAACAGCCGGCGGTGCCGGTCGAGCACCTCCCACGACGAGCGCAGCAGCCGCGCCATGGCCTCGGGCGCGGGGACCGTGTCGAGCGAGTCGTCCGCCAGCACCGCGTCCGCCACCTCGACCGCGTGGTCGAGCACCGCGTCCACGAGCGCCTCGCGCGACGGGAAGTGGCCGTAGAGCGTCACCCTGCCCACCCCGGCGGCCTTGGCGATGTCGGCCACGCTGGCCGTGGGGTCGGCGCTGAGCAACCTGGTGCCGGCCTCGAGGATCGCGGCGATGTTGCGCTCGGCGTCCGCGCGCCGGGCGGGTACGGGCTGTCGTGCCGCGCTCTTGGCCATGCGACCACCCTACGACGCCGCCCGGGTCACAGCTCCAGCACGTGGTCCAGCAGCGACTGCAGCGTGACCGCCCCCACCAGCCGGCCCCCGTCGACCACGGCGACCAGCGGGCTGCGCGTGCGCGCCATCAACGCCGCCAGCTCCAGCACGGTCGCCTTCATGTCGGCCACCGGCAGCTCCTTCGGCTGCTCGGGCAGGAACTCCCGCACGGTCCTGCCCCCGAGCCGCCGCAGGAACAGGTCGGCGTGGGCCTCGTCCACCACCCGGGCCAGCGCCGGGTCGTCCTGGCAGTAAGCGGGCACCGCCAGCCGCAGCACCTGGGTGCCGGGCAGGATGCTGAGGGGGCGCCCGTCGGGGTCGACGAGGATGAGCCCCGGCAGGTCCTGCTCCGCCAGGAGCTTCGCGGCTTCCAGCGCCGGGGTGTCCAGGGTGACCGTCGGGAAGTCGACGGCGAGATCGCATGCGCGCATCAGTGGCCTCCGGCGCCCACCCTACGTCGCCCCCGCCTCCGCCGGGCCGTCAAGGGCGCGTGGGGTTCGCGTCAAGGACGCGTAAGTGCGCCGGCGCCACCCGGGCCTGTTACGGTAGTGCGCGGTGCGCCGGGAAGTCTGGTCGGCTCGGATGTCGGCTGGGGTTCGACGGGGGAGGCGCTCTGGATGCGTGACCTGTGTGGCGGGGCCAGGTGATGAGCATGATGCCGTCGTTCTTGACCCGTTTCCGGCACCCCGCGCAGGTCGTGGCCGCCGGCTTCGGGCTGGCCATCGCGATCGGCACCGTGCTGCTGTCCCTGCCGATCGCCACCACCGACCGCGCGCCCGCCGACTGGGTCGTGGCCCTGTTCACCGCCACCTCGGCCGTCTGCGTCACCGGGCTGGTGATCGTGGACACCGAGTCGCACTGGTCGGTGTTCGGGGAGGTGGTGATCGCGGTGCTCGTGCAGGTGGGCGGGCTGGGGATCATGACGATGGCCACCCTGTTCACCCTGCTCGTCTCCGGCCGGCTCGGGCTGCGGGCCAGGATCGCGGCGCAGGCGGAGACCAAGACGCTGAGCATGAGCGACGTGCGCCGCGTCGTGCGCAAGGTGGTCCTGTTCAGCCTCGGGTGCGAGGTCGTCGCCGCCGTCGTGCTCACCGCCCGGTTCGTCGTCGGATATGGCGAGTCGTTGGGCCGGGCCGCCTACCTGGGCGCCTTCCACGCGGTCACGGCCTTCAACAACGCCGGATTCGCGCTCTGGCCGGACAACCTCATGCGGTTCGTCGCCGACCCGTGGATCTGCCTGACCATCGCGGTCGCGGTCATCGTCGGCGGGCTCGGCTTCCCCGTGGTGTTCGAGCTGGCCCGCTCCTGGCGCCGCCCGCGCAAGTGGAGCGTGCTGACCAGGGTCACCGTGGGCGTGAGCGTCACCCTGCTGGTGCTGGGCACCCTGGTCTTCCTGGTGACCGAGTGGCGCAACCCCCGCACGCTGGGCGCGCTCGACGACCCCGGCAAGCTGCTGGCCGCGTTCTTCACCGCGGTCATGCCGCGCTCGGCCGGGTTCAACACCCTGGACATCTCCCAGATGTACCCGTCGAGCTGGCTGGCCACCGACGTGCTGATGTTCATCGGCGGCGGCAGCGCGGGCACGGCGGGCGGGCTCAAGGTGACCACGTTCGGGCTGCTGGCGTTCGTCGTCTGGGCCGAGGTGCGCGGCGAGAGCCGGGTCAACATCGGCCATCGCCGGCTCCCCGAGGCCACGCAGCGCCAGGCCGTCACGATCACGGTGCTGGGCGTCACGCTGGTCGCCGTGTCCACGTACGTGCTGCTCGCCCTCACCCCGCACGGCCTGGACCAGGTGCTGTTCGAGGTGGTCGCGGCGTTCGGCACGGCGGGGCTGAGCACCGGCATCACCCCGAGCCTGGGCGTGGCCGGTCACCTGCTGCTGACGGTGCTGATGTTCATCGGCAGGCTCGGCCCGCTCACCATGGGCTCCGCGCTGGCGCTCAACCAGCGTTCCCGACATTACGAGCTACCCGAGGAGCGAGTCATCGTTGGCTGACAACAACCCCGTCGTGATCATCGGCCTCGGCCGGTTCGGCACGTCGCTGGCGCTGGAGCTGACCCGGCGCGGCACCGAGGTCCTGGCCATCGACAACCGGCCCAAGGTCACGCAGAGCCTGGCCGGGCGGATCACGCAGATCGCGACCGCGGACGCCACCGACATGGAGGCGCTGCGCCAGCTCGGCGTGCCCGACTTCTACCAGGCGGTGGTGGGCGTCGGCAGCGACATCGAGGCCAGCATCCTCACCACGTCGCTGCTGGTCGAGCTGGAGATCAACGACATCTGGGCCAAGGCGATCAGCACCCAGCACGGCCGGATCCTGAGCCGCATCGGCGCCCATCACGTCGTCTTCCCCGAGCACGACATGGGCGAGCGGGTGGCCCACCTGGTGAGCGGGCGCATGCTCGACTACATGCAGGTGGACGAGGACTTCGCGCTGGCCAAGACCACCCCGCCCAAGGAATACGTCGGCGTCCCCCTCGGCCGCTCCAACCTGCGCCGCAAGTACGGCGTCACCATCGTGGCGGTCAAGGCGCCGGGCGAGGAGTTCACCTACGCCACCGCCGAGACCGAGCTGTCCTACGGTGACGTCGTCCTCGTCTCCGGCCGGACCGAGCAGGTCGAGCGCTTCGCCGAGCTGCCCTAGCGGAGCCCGCGGAAGAACTCGCGCAGGTCCGTCACCAGCAGGTCCGGCGTCTCCAGGGCCGCGAAGTGGCCACCGCGGCCGAACTCCGTCCAGCGCACCACGTTGTGCACCCGATCGGCCAGCGGACGCACCGAGAAGTCCGTCGGGAAGACGGCCGCCGCGGTGGGCACCGTGCCCCGCTCCTTGGGCGCCCACGCGCTGAAGTCGTTGAACCGCTCGTAGTACGTGTGCGCCGTCGACCCCGCCGTCGCCGTGAACCAGTAGATGCTGACGTCGGTGAGGATCCGGTCCCGGTCCACGGCGTCCTCGGGCAGCTTGGCCGCGGGATCCGTCCAGTCCTTGAACTTCTCCACGATCCAGGCGAGCTGCCCGGCGGGCGAGTCGTGCAGCGCGGCGGCGATGGTCTGCGGCCGGGTGCCGTGCAGCTGCATGTACGCCCCGAGCTTGTCCTGCCACTCCCGCATCCCGGCCAGCCGCGCCTGCTCGGCCTCCGTCAGCGAGCCCGTCACGGCCGGGTCGGGGAAGGTGAGCAGCCCGTTGACGTGCACGCCGATGACGTGGTCCGGCGCGGCCCGGCCCATCAGGGGAGCGATGAACGCGCTCACGTCGCCGCCCTGGACGCCGTACCGCTCGTACCCGATCCGGGACATCAGCTCCACGAGCGCGGCCGCCGTGCGGCCGTCCGTCCAGCCGGTGCCGGGCAGCGGGCCGGAGAAGCCGTAGCCGGGCAGTGACGGGATGACCAGGTGGAAGGCGTCGTCGGCGGCGCCGCCGTGCGCCACCGGGTCGGTGAGCGGGCCGATGACGTCCAGGAACTCGACGACCGAGCCCGGCCAGCCGTGCAGGAGCAGCAGCGGGGTGGCGTCCTGCTCGGCGGAGCGGACGTGCAGGAAGTGCACGTCCGCGCCGTCGATGGTGGTCGTGAACTGCGGGTACGCGTTCAGCGCCGCCTCCTGGGCGCGCCAGTCGAAGCCGTCGGCCCAGTACTCGGCCAGGTCGCGCAGGTAGCCGGTGGGCACGCCGCGCTCCCAGCCGGTGCCGGGCAGCTCGGGCGCCCAGCGCGTACGCCGCAGGCGCTCGCGCAGGTCGTCGAGGTCGGCCTGCGGGATGTCGATGCGATAGGGGGAGATGCCGTTGTTCGTCATGTCGGCGACAGTAGAAGGGATTGGTGACAGGTTCTGGCACCGATGTCCGGCAGAATCACTCCCATGTTGGAGACCTCGGCGCGCCTGCTCCGCCTGCTGTCCCTGCTCCAGTCGCGCATGGACTGGAGCGGCGCCGAGCTGGCCGAACGGCTGGAGGTCGGGCTGCGCACCGTGCGGCGCGACATCGAGCGGCTGCGCGAGCTCGGCTATCCCGTGGACGCCACCCCCGGCGTGGCCGGCGGTTACCGGCTCGGCGTGGGCGCCGCGCTGCCGCCGCTGCTGCTGGACGACGAGGAGGCGGTGGCCGTGGCGATCAGCCTGCGTACCGCCGCGACCGGCAGCGTCGCCGGGCTGGAGGAGGTCGCGCTGCGGGCGCTGGCCAAGCTCCACCAGGTGCTGCCGGCGCGGCTGCGGCACCGGGTGAGCGCGTTCCAGGCGGCGACGGTGCCGCTGGCGGGCGCGGCCGGCCCGGAGGTGAACGCCGACGTGCTGGCCGGGCTCGCCGCCGCCTGCCGCGACCACCGGCGGCTGCGGCTGCGCTACCGGGGGCGGGACGGCGTCACGGCGCGCGAGGTGGAGCCGCACCGGCTCGTGCACACGCCGCGCCGCTGGTACTTGCTGGCGTGGGACGTGGCCAAGGAGGACTGGCGGACGTTCCGGGTGGACCGCATCGAGGGGCCGCTGGGGGAGCCGGGGGCCCGGTTCGCGCCGCGGGCGGTGCCCGAGGAGGACGCGGCCGCGTACGTCTCGCGCGCCATCACCTCCGCGCCCTACCGCTACCAGGCGCGCATCCTCTTTCACGCGCCCCTGGAGGCGGTCGCCCCGCGTACCTCGCCCGGGGCCGGGCGGCTGGCTGCGGTGGACGCGCGCACGTGCCTGTTCCAGGCCGGCTCCAACTCGCTGGAGGAGCTGGCGATCCACGTCGCGGCCAAGGGCTTCGACTTCGACGTGCTCGACCCGCCCGAGCTGGCGCCGGTGCTGCGCGAGATCGCCGGCCGCCTCATGAGAGCGGGCTCGCGAGCGTAAGGTATGGCGACATGTCCGACCAACTTCCCATGACCGTGGACGAGGCCGTCGCCGCCGAGCGGTCCGGCCGGCGCGTCAAATATCTGTACTTCTGGGGCCATCAGCCCGCCCGGGACGGCGGCGTCGGGCCGGGCTGCCTCAGCCAGTGGTGGCCGGTCACCTTCACGGAGGACGGACACACGTACGCCTCGGCCGAGCACTACATGATGGCGCACAAGGCGTGGCTGTTCGGCGACGGGGAGAGCGCGGACAAGATCCTCCAGGCCGGCCACCCGGGCGAGGCCAAGGCGCTGGGCCGGACCGTGCGGGGCTTCGACGAGCCCACGTGGGACGCCCACCGCTTCGGCATCGTGGTGCGCGGCAACCTCGCCAAGTTCGGGGCGCACGACGACCTGGCGGAGTTCCTGCTCGGCACGTCGGGCCGGGTCCTGGTGGAGGCGAGCCCGGTGGACCGGGTGTGGGGCATCGGGCTGGCGGCCTCGGACGAGCGGGCCGCGTCACCGGCCGCGTGGCGGGGCGCCAACCTGCTCGGCTTCGCGCTGATGGCCGCCCGCGACACCCTGCGCGCCCGCCGTCAGGAGGGGAAGCGCAGGTAGCCGGGCGGCACGTGGCCGGCCAGCCACACCCCGTTGGCGCTGACCCGGAACTCGTGCCCGCTGGCGTGCATCGCCCCGGCCGCGACCACCAGCACCACGGGCACGCCCCGCCGGGCCCCCACCCGCGTCGCCGTCTCCCGGTCGGGCGACAGGTGCACGTGGTGGCGGTTCATGGGCCGCAGCCCCTCCTCCTTGATCGCCGCCAGGAACCGGCCCACGGTGCCGTGGTAGAGCACCTCGGGCGGCTCCACGGCGGGCAGGCCGAGATCCACCGGCACCGTGTGCCCCTGGCTCGCCCGGATCCGGCCGTCCTCGATCGCGTAGCGCCGCTTGTCGTTGGCCTCGACGACCTTCCACAGCTCGGCGGCGGTGATCGGGAACCCGTGCGCGGCCGCCGCCCGCAGCAGCGTGTCCACCGGCACCCAACCGCCCGGGTCCAGCGTGAGGCCGATGCGCCCCGGGTCGTGCCGCAGGTGCCTGGCCAGGTATTTGGAAACGCGTATCAAGCGCCGTTCGTCCATCAACGCCATGATCCCGCGCCCGTCAACCGGGTTTCGACGCGGCTGTCCCGGGTGTCGCAGCCCGCCTGCGACGTCCCGCAAAGTTACCTTTGACCTGGGGGAGCTCCTTTCCGGGGGAAGGACAGGACAGACATGAGCCACACCGACGACTTCGTGCTGGACGTCACCAGGATCCGTGACCAGGTGCGGCAGAAGATGGACGAAGGTCCGATCACCGGCACCTTCGGACACGACCCGCAGAAGGTCATCAACATCCTCAACGACGTCATCGCGACCGAGGTGGTGTGCTGGCTCAGGTACACCAGGCACGCCATCTCGGCCAAGGGCATCGACCGGGCGCAGGTGTCGGCGGAGTTCACCGAGCACGCCCAGGAGGAGCTGCAGCACGCGCTGCGCGCCGCCGAACGCGTGAGCCAGCTCGGCGGGGAGCCGGACTTCGACCCCGCCAGCCTCGTGCAACGCTCCCACACCGACTACCAGGTCCCCGCCGACACCGACCTGCGAGGGCTGCTGGAGGCGAACCTCTGGGCCGAGCGGATCGTCATCTCCACCTACCAGGAGATCATCCGCTGGCTGGGCGAGGGCGATCCGACGACGCGGCGGCTCATGGAGGCGATCCTCGAAGAGGAAGAGGAGCACGCCGACGACCTCACCGATCTGCTCGGCGTCTAGGGCCGGGCGGCGGACGATGGCGGGCGAAGCGATGGACAGTCTGGTCAGGACACCGGCCGCGCGCCCGCGCCGGCCGCGCGAGATCGACGTGGAGCCGCTGCGGCGGCGGCTGGAGGAGACGGTCGACGGCGAGATCCGGTTCGACACCGGCAGCCGCGCCGCCTACGCGCGTGACGGCTCCAACTACCGGCAGGTGCCCATCGGCGTGGTGGTGCCCTACACGCTCGACGCCGGGGTGGCGGCGGTGGCCGCGTGCCGGGCCCGCGACGTGCCGGTGCTGTCGCGGGGCGGCGGCACCAGCCTGGCCGGGCAGTGCTGCAACGCGGCCGTGGTGATCGACTGGTCCAAGCACTGCGGCGCGGTGGAGTCCGTGGACGTCGCGGGCCGGCGGATCACGGTGCAGGCCGGCGCGGTGCTGGACGCGGTCAACCACGTGCTGGAGCCGGAGGGGCTGATGGTCGGGCCCCGGCCGTCCAGCCATCCGACCTGCACCATCGGCGGCATGATCGGCAACAACTCGTGCGGGGCGTCCGCGCAGGCGTACGGCAAGATGTCGGAGTCGGTGCTGCGGCTGGAGATCCTCACCTACGACGGCGTGCGCATGTGGGTCGGGCCGACCGACGACGACGAGTACGCCAGGATCCAGGCCGCGGGCGGGCGGCCGGCCCAGATCTACCGGCAGCTGCGCGAGCTGCGCGACGAGACCATGGAGCTGGTGCGCACCCGCTTCCCCAAGCTGGAGCGGCGCATCTCCGGCTACAACCTCGACCAGCTCCTGCCCGAGAACGGCTTCAACCTGGCCCGCGCCCTCGTCGGGAGCGAGGGCACGCTGGTGACCGTGCTGCGCGCCGAGCTGGCCGTGGTGCCGAGGCCGGCCGCGCGGTCGCTGGCGGTCCTCGGCTTCGAGGACATTTTCGCGGCGGCCGACGCCGTCCCCGCCGTGGCCGGGCACCGGCCGCTCGCGCTGGAGGCCATGGACGACCGGATGTGCCGGCTCGCCCGCCAGGAGCGCCCCGACGATCCCGCGCTCCGCGACCTGCCGGAGGGGCGGGGGTGGCTGCTGGTGCAGTTCGGCGGCGACACCGCCGAGGAGGCGCTCGAACGGGCGCACGGGCTGATGCGCGACGTGGGGCAGCACGCCACCCACACCTTCCTCGGCGACCCGGCCAAGGAGGACGAGCTGTGGCGCTGGCGCGAGGCCAGCCTGGGGGTGGAGGCGTACCCGCCGGAGGGGTGGGAGACGTACGAGGGCTGGTCGGACGCGGCCGTGCCGCCCGAGCGGCTGGGCACGTACCTGCGCGACTACGAGCAGCTGCTGCGCCGCCACGGCTACGCGGAGTCGGCGCTGTACGGGCACTTCGGACAGGGCTGCGTGCACGGGAGGCTCCCGCTCGACCTGCACACCGACGACGGGATCGCCCGGTACCGGGCGTTCGCGGAGGAGGCGGCCGACCTGGTGGCCGCCTACGGCGGCTCGCTGTCGGGGGAGCACGGCGACGGGCAGGCGCTGGCCGAGCTGCTGCCCCGCATGTACGGCGACGAGGTGGTGGCGGCGTTCGGCCGGTTCAAGGCCGTCTTCGACCCGCGCAACCGGATGAACCCCGGCAAGGTCGTCCACCCCAACCGCCTCGACCAGGACCTCGCCCAGCGGCACTTCTACCCGCTGGAGCCCCGGCGGAAGTCCTTCGACTACCAGCGGGACCACGGCCGCTTCGGGCACGCCGCCACCCGGTGCGTCGGGATCGGCAAGTGCCGTCAGCACACCTTCGAGGGCGGGGTGATGTGCCCCAGCTACCGGGTGACGCGCGAGGAGGAGCACTCCACGCGGGGGCGGGCCCGGCTGCTGGGGGAGATGGTGCGCGGCGAGCTGATCGCGGACGGCTGGCGCTCGGCCGCCGTGCGCGACGCGCTCGACCTGTGCCTGGCCTGCAAGGGCTGCCGGTCCGAGTGCCCGGTGAACGTCGACATGGCCACGTACAAGGCCGAGTTCCTGGCCCACCACTACCGGCGCCGGATCCGGCCCCGCGAGCACTACTCCATGGGCTGGCTGCCGCTGTGGGCGGCGCTCGCCTCCGCCATGCCCGGCCCGCTCAACGCCTTGGCGCACACGCCCGGCCTGGCACGGCTGGCCAAGGCGGTCGCGGGGGTCGCGGCCGAGCGCGAGCTGCCCCGCTTCGCCAAGGAGCGCTTCACCGACTGGTTCAAGCGGCGGGGCCCGGTACGGCCCGGCACGCGGGGCAAGGTCGTGCTGTGGGCGGACACGTTCACGAACAACTTCGACCCGCACATCGGGCAGGCGGCGGTGAGCGTGCTGGAGGCGGCCGGGTTCGAGGTGCGCGTGCCGCCGGTGGCGCTGTGCTGCGGGCTCACCTGGATCTCCACGGGCCAGCTCGGGGTGGCGCGGCGGGTGCTGGCCCGCAGCGTGCGCGCGCTGCGGCCGTGGGCGGAGTCCGGGGTCCCGGTCGTCGGGCTGGAGCCGAGCTGCACCGCCGTGTTCCGCGCCGACGGCCCGGAGCTGCTGAACACGCCGGACACGCGGTTGCTGTCGGAGCGCACGCTGACGCTCGCCGAGCTGCTGGAGTCGGGGGCGCCCGACTGGCGCCCGGCCTCCCGGGGCGGGGAGGCGGTGGCGCAGGTGCACTGCCACCAGAGCGCCATCATGGGGTACGACGCCGACCGCGCCGTTCTCGACCGCTTCGGGATCCGCACGGAGGTCCTGGACGCGGGCTGCTGCGGCCTGGCCGGGAACTTCGGGTTCGAACGCGGGCACTACGACGTCTCGGTGGCCTGCGCGGAGGAGTCCGTCTGGCCCGCGGTCCGGGCGGCGGGCCCGGACCAGGCGATCCTCGCCGACGGCTTCTCCTGCCGCACCCAGATCGCCGCCTCCCGCACCGGCCGCCAGGCCCGCCACCTGGCCGAGCTCCTGGCCACGTCGCTGTCCCGGCCGGACCGCGGCTGAGCCGCCCTTCCGCTGCGCTTCCTGCGGGCAGAGCGAGCACGCCGCCCGCAGGAAGCACAACGGAAGCAATCCGGTAGCGCCTTGCGCAACGGTCAGGCCTGTCCTTTAAAGATCCTTTATACGAGGTCGCGTCGAATGTCCACATACTTACGCCGGGCGTCAGCCCGTGCCAGAGCCCTGTCGGCGCTGGCTCTGCTCGCCGTCCTGGGCTCGCTGCTCACGGCGCCCGCCGCCTCCGCCGCCGCGGCGGGCGCGCCGATGTTGCCCCTGTTCGTACGCAGGGCGAGCGACGGTCACCTGCTCGCCTACGAGCCCAAGGGCACCGGCGGCCTCCAGACCCCCGTCGACCTCGGCGGCGGCTTCTCCGCGGCAACCGCCATCGTGCGCGCCACCACCTCGGAGAACGGCACCGGCAACGACCTGTTCTTCCGCCTGGGCGGCGAGCTCTACTACACCGCCGAACGCGGCACCTCGACCCTGCCGGTCGCCTCGAACATGGACCAGTACAACCTGATCATGACCCCGGGCAACCTGGGCAGCAGCGCCTCGCCCGAGATCATCGCCCGGGACACGGCCGGCGCCCTGTGGCTCTACCCGGGCCGCTCCGACGGAGGTCTCGCGGCCCGGGTCCAGGCCGGGACCGCCGGCTGGAACGGCATGGACGCCCTGGCCGGATACGGCGACTACACCGGCGACGGCAAGAACGACCTGCTGGCCAGGACCACCGCCGGCACCCTCTACATCTATCCGGGGACGGGCGGCGTCACCGCCAACCAGATCCTGGGCGCCCGCGTCAGCGCGGGCACCGGCTGGGACGCCTACACCGCCCTGGTCTCGACCGGCGACAACAACGGGGACGGCAAGGCCGACCTGATCGCCCGCGACTCCGCCGGCGCGCTCTGGCTCTTCAAGGGCACCGGCGTCTCCTCGGCCCCCTTCGCCGCCAAGGAGAAGATCGGCAACGCCGGCTGGAACGCCTTCAACGCCTTCTTCTGAGCGCACCCGTCCCCGTAACCAACGGCTGAAAGCTGACCATGCTCACCAACACCTCTGGGCGCCCTTTATCGGGCCCTCTGTCGGGATGGCTGCGCGCTGCCGCCGCGACCCTCGCTGCCATCACCGTCCTGTCCGCCACGCAGGTCGCGCCCCTGCCCGGCGGCCGCCCGGCGGCCGCCTTCGCCGACGCCGCCGAGTACGACCTCGCCCACGCCGCCTCGGTCCGCGCGGCCCAGTGCCTGCTCACCACCGCGCAACGCAAGGGCGGCCAGGCTCTGAAGGCCGTCGCCCGCGCCGGGCTGGGCGGCGCCGACGACGTCCTGCTGCGCAACGCCGCCGACGACTACTGGGCCGACCCGCCGACCCCGCTGCACACCGCCTTCGACCAGGACGAGGAGCGGACCGGGGACAAGCTCGACGAGCTCAACGACCGGCACTACGTCTGGGAGGAGTCGCTCGCCGTCCCGCCCCCGAAGGGGTACACGGACGCCGCATTCCAGACGATCGAGGCCAAGGACAACCCGTTCAGCAAAGTGGGCCTGTCCACCTGGATCTCCAACCAGTACTGGCAGCAAGAGGACGACTTCTACGCCGACCAGACCCCGCGGGCCGCCAAGGAGTCCGTGGACGCGGTCAACAAGATCGCCGAGGAGCGTTACCCCGCCGGCGGCGACGACGAGGAGGGGCGGCAGGCGTGGAAGGACCTGACCGACGACCACCCCATGTACGCCGACGACGCCCGGGCCTTCCTGGAGCGCGGCGGCTTTCCGACCGGCGCGCCCGATCCGGACAGCATGGAGTTCCGGGTCGACGTCGAGAACCTCAAGGCCCGCTACGCCTCCTGCACCACCGGAAACCCGCCGGACCCGCACGGGGTGCTGGGCGCCGAGTTCGCCACGGCGTCGGCGGAGTGGCAGCAGGAGGTCGACGGCCAGCGCGCCCAGCGTGACGCCATCCTCAAGGAGGAGGCCGAGGCCGCCGCCGACCTCCAGGTCGCCTCCCAGGCCCTGGGCGAGGCGCTGGGCCAGTCGGTCATCGCGAGCCGGCTGACCGAATGGCAGGCGTACTGGCTCAAGCAGTCGCCGGACGACCTGTCCTACCCGAGCGCGGCGGAGTTCGCCAAGGTCAAGAACGACATCGTCAAGGCCCAGGCCATGGCGCTGGGCCGGGTGTTCGTCGCCTCGCGGGCCGCCCAGTCGGCCCAGCGGCACGCCTCCGCGGCGATGGCCGCCCAGCAGGCCGCGTACGCCCTCGCCGACGCCGCCGGCCTGCCCCGGGGCCGCGGCCTGCTCTACGGACAGCAGGCCGTCCAGGTCACCCGCGCCTCGGCCGCCGCCACGCAGGCCGTCTCGAAGGCCACCGAGACCGCGGCCAACGCCACCCGGGCCTCGGCCGCCGACAGCAAGACGCTGATGGCGCTGGCCGAGACGCAGGCGCACGCCTCGCGGGCGGAGTTCCGGCGGATGGCCGCCGAGGAGGCCGCCGCCCAGGCCAAGGCCGCCGCGGAGGGCGCCGCCACGCAAGCGGCTCTCGCGGCCGAGAACGCGGCCAAGGCCAAGAACGCCCAGGCCAGGGCCGAGGCCGCGGAGCAGACGGCGAAGGCGGCGGCCGACGACGCCCGGGCCAAGCGGGAGATCGCCGAGGCCGAGCGCGACAACGCGGAGCGGCAGAAGAACATCGCCGCCCAGCAGCGCGCCAACGCCGCCGCCGCCGAGGCCAGGGCCGTGAGCGAACGCGCCAACGCCGCCGACGCGCTGAGCGCCGCCCAGGGCGCCGGCGCCACGGCGGCCGAGAAGAAGGAAGCGGCGCTGGAGGCCGAGCGTAAGGCGGCCGCGGCCCGTACCACCGCCCTGGAGGCCGAGAGCACCCGGGACACCCTGCAGGCCAAGGCCGCCGCCCGGGAGGCGTACGCCGCGTCCGTCGAGGGCACCGATGCCGCCGAGGGGGCCAGGACCGCCGCCACCCAGGCGCGTTCCGCGGCCGACCGGGCGACCACCGCCGCGACCAACGCCCGTGCCGCCGCCGACCAGGCCACCGCGGCCGCGTCCGCCGCCCGTGAGGCGGCCACGCGGGCCGAGGCCTCCGCAACCCGTGCCAGGTCCGCCTCCGACGCGGCCCAGCGCGACGTGGCGATCACCAACGCGGCGGTCACGAAGGCCCACGCTGCGGCGGCCGACGCCATCCAGGCCTCGTGGGACGCCTCCATCAACGTCCGCGACGCGGAGAAGTACGCGAAGACCGCCGTGGCCAACGCGGTCAGGGCCAGGGCCGACGCCGTCGCCGCCCGCAAGGAGGCCGACGCCGCGCACGTCAGCGCGGTCAAGACCGCCGGGTTCGCCTACGCCACCGCCCAGGCGGCGCTGGCCGCCCGCGACTCCTCCGTCCAGGTCATCAAGCCGGCCAACGACGCCATCGAGCTCGGCTCCCCGTACAAGGAGACCGACGCCTCGGCGGGCCTGGCCGTGCTGACCGCCCAGGCGTCCAAGACGCTGGCCGCCCAGCAGGCCGCCGTCGCGCAGGCCAAGGCCACCCAGGCGAAGAAGGCCGCCGCCGAGGCCAAGGCGCTGGCGGCCCAGGCCGACGCCGACGCCAAGGCGGCCGCCACGGCGGCGGCCGACGCGGCGGAGTCCGCGGCCGACGCCGTGGCCTCCCTCGCCCAGGCGCGGGCCTCGGCGGCCGAGGCGGCTGCGGCGGCCAAGGCGGCGGTGAAGGCCGAGGCCAACACCGTCGAGTACGACCGCCGCGCCACCGCCGACGCCGCGGCCGCCGACTCGGCCGCGACCGCCGCCGAAGGCTACGCCAGCGACGCCCGCAACTCGGCCGACGAGGCCGAACTGGACGCCGCCTCGGCCCGCGACGCCGCCAGTGCCGCGGAACGGGACGCCGCCACCGCCCGCGACGTCGCATCCAAGGCGGAAGCCGACGCGAGCGCCGCGGAGGAAGCCGCCAAGAACGCCCGGCAGAGCGCCGAGGAGGCGCAGGCCGCGGCGATCAGGGCCGAGGCGCAGGCACGCGAGCAGACCCGGGACAGCCAGCGCATCGCCACCTGGGACGGCGGCTTCGCGCTGACGGAGGTGGCGACCGACCTGACCGTGGACTCCTGGAGCGGGTCGTGCACCACCGGCTGGGGCGGCGACGGGACCTGCGACATCGACATCCCGCTGCACATCCACGGGACGGTGTACTACAACCTCGCGACGTGCCAGATGACGAGCGCGACCGAAGCGGAGTGCACCCGCTACAACCTGCTCGTCAAGGACGTCGACTTCATCGAGCACCGCACGCTGCACATGGACGTGCGGAAGGTGATCCAGGAGTCGTTCAACAACCTGGTGCACGCCGTGCTCGGCGACTTCATCGACTGCGCCAACTTCAAGGCCTCGGGCTGCGCCTGGGTGGCCGGCGAGATCCTCGGCCCGGTGGTCATCGGCAGGATCGCGAAGAGCGTGTTCGCCTTCCGCAACTCCATGCGCACGGGAGTCGGCGCCGAGGAGGCCGTGGCGGGCCTGGAGGCCGAGGCCGGCCTCGACCAGGCGACCGTGCTCGGGCTCGAAGCGCAGGCGGTGCGCGAGCTCGAGGCGCTCGAGGGCGCCAAGGTCTCGCTCGGCAGTCTCAGAGCCCAGTTCGTGGAGCTGGTACGCCGCAGGGCGCTAGGTTGGGACGCGGCGCAGAAGGGATTCAGGAAAGCCGAGATGGAAACCGCACTTCGTATCGAGTCCGAGCGCGGGGTGCGGCTCACCCGGTCCAACGGCACCAGCGAGGACTGGTTCGACCAGTACGGGCGGTCCTACGACGCGGTGGGCAGCGGTCTCAGCGCGGAGTTCTTCGAGCGGAGCTGGCCGGGCCTGCAGAGCCAGATCCAGTCGCATCTGGGCAAGGCGCAGTTCGTGCCGGTCGACGTCTCCCTGCTCTCGCCCGCCCAGATCGCGACGGTGAAGGCGTTCATCGAACCGCTGGGACGCAACGTCTTCATCGTGGGTGGCTGATGGCGAACGACATCTTCGTCTCCGACGAGTACGCGTGGACCGCGTCGTCCGGGGTGTTCGAGTGGGTGGTCGGATTCCTGCTGGACACCATCGAGGACGCGGCCACCAAAGAACACCTCTCGCTGGTCCTGAGCGCCAGTTTCGGAAGCGTCGACCTGCGAGGGCTGCCGGAGGCCGGGCGCGCGCAGATCATGCGAGCCCTGCGCGGGCCACTGGTCCCGGCGGCCGAGTCGAGCCTCGCGCTCACTCAGCCCGAAGGTGCCCGGCGTTTCACCATCGGCCACGTCAAGGTCCTGGCCCTCATGGCCGAGGACGTGGCCGGATCCGCCGGCGGAAAGGGAGCCACCTGAGCTGAGCCCGGCGGCCGTCCTCGTCCCCGGACGAAGGCGGCCGCCGGGCTAGCCTTCCAGGGCGAGGGCCAGGCGGCGGGCCAGGCCGGTGTTGCGCCGTTGGCCGATCCGGTGGACCGCCAGCTCCAGCGCCTCCCGCTGGCCCACCAGCACCACCCACGCCTTCGCCCTGGTCACCAGCGTGTAGAGGAGCTTGCGGCGCAGCATGACCCCGCCCGACTCGGCCACGATGGGCGCCACCACGAACGGGTATTCGCTGCCCTGCGAGCGGTGCACGCTGATCGCGTAGGCGTGGGTCAGGTCGTCGAGCTCGTCGAAGCCGTAGCGCACCCGCTCACCGTCGTCGGTCAGGATCTCGATCGCGCGCTCCTCCTGCACGACCGCCGTCACCGTGGCGGTCTCCCCGTTGAAGACGCCCTTGTCGTAGTTGTTGCGGATCGGCATGACCCGGTCGCCCACCCGGAACACCGACGCGCCCGACCAGTGCTCCGGCTTGTCGTCGGCGGCCGGGTTGAGCTGGTCCTGGATCAGGCGGCCGAGCGCCGTGGCGCCCGTCTCGCCCTTGCGCATCGGGCACAGCACCTGCACCTGGCCGGGCTCGACGTTCTGCTTGCGCGGGATCGCCACCATCGCCAGGTGGGCCACCCGCCGCGCCACCTGGGCGGGATCGTCGAGCTCCTCGAACCAGAACCCGCCGCCGGCCGTCCTGACCGGGAGCCGGCCGGCGCGGATGCGGTGGGCGGCGTCGATGATGCCGCTGCCGCCCGCCTGCCGGAAGACGTGGGTGAGCTGGACCCGGGGGACCGCCTCCACGCGCAGCAGGTCGGCGAGCACGTCGCCGGGCCCGATGCTGGGCAGCTGGTCGCCGTCGCCGATGAGCAGCAGATGGCTCCCGGACGGCACGGCGGCCACCAGCCGGGTGGCCAGGTGGAGGTCGAGCATGGACGCCTCGTCGACCACGATCAGGTCGGCCTGCGACGGCGTCTCGTCGAACAGCGTCTCCGGGTCGGGATCGGGCAGGCGGGCGAGCATCCGGTGGATGGTCATCGCCGGCAGCCCGGTCAGCTCCGACAGGCGCTTGGCGGCCTTGCCCGTGGGCGCGGTGAGCGTGACCGTGCCGCCCGCCGCCCTGACCGTGGTGGCGATGGCCTTGACCGTGTGGCTCTTGCCGCACCCGGGGCCGCCCGTGATGATGGAGACGGTGCTGGTCAGAGCCATGTTGACGGCGGCCTGCTGGTCCTCGTGGAGCCCGGGGTCGTCGGGGAAGGAGCGCAGGGGGAGCGTCGAGCGGGCCCGCATGAGCCGGGTGAGCTGCTCGGTCAGCGCCGCCTCCCTGCCGTGCACGTGCTTGGCGTACGCCACCGCCTGGCCCGGCTGGCCGGGCGCGGCCTCCACGACCACCCGGCGGTCGGCCACGAGCGCGTCGATCATCGGCCGCACCAGATCCTGGTCCTGCTCGATCAGCTCCGCCGTCTCCCGCACCAGCGCGGGCACCGGCACGAAGCAGTGGCCGTCGCGGCTGCCCGCCGCCTCCAGCCGGTCGAGCAGCGCCGCCTTGACCCGCTGCGGGCTGCGCTCGGGCACCCCCGACTGCAGCGCGATCTTGTCGGCGATGCGGAAGGCGATCCCCCGCACCCGCCCGATCAGCCGGTACGGGTCCGTGGCCAGCACCTCGTCGGCGTCCTGCCCGAACACCTGGTAGATCTTGGCCGCCAGCAGCGGGCTGACCCCGAGCCCCTGCAGCGTCACCATCAGCGCGGCGATCGCCTTCTGCTCCTGCCACGCCTGGACGATCTGCGCCTGCCGCAGCGGCCCGATGTTGACGACCTCGGTGAGCCGCTCGGGCTCGCTGTCGATCACCTTGAGCGTGGCCTCGCCGAAGTGGTCGACGATCGCGTACGCCAGGCGCGGCCCGATGCCCCTGATCAGCCCCGACCCCAGGTAGATGCGGATGGCCCGGACCGACGAGGGCACGATGCGCTCGCACCCGCTGACCGCGAAGCGCCGCCCGTAGCGGGGATGGCGGCCCCACTCGCCGAAGATCCGCAGCGTCTCGCCGGGCTGCACCCCCGCCAGCGCCCGCCCGGTGGCCACGAAGTCGGGCTCGCCGTCGGCGCTCATGCGCGCGACGGTGTATTCGTCCTCCCGGACGTAGACGAGCTGCTCGACCGACGCCTCCACACCGCAGATCCAACCATCTGCCACCGACAAAGGTCACATGGCGGTCGGGTATGTCTCCGGCTCGGCGTCGCCCCACGGCTCGCCGTGCAGCGGGTGCAGCGCCCTGGTCTCGTCCAGCCAGATGAACGCGTCGTAGCGGCCGCCCACCACCGTGGGCACGTAGTTGCCCCGCAGCTCCCGCTCGGGGTGGTACACGACGCCGACCGCCCGCTGCCCCATCGGCTCGTCGTACCAGGCGGGCCTGGTCCACTTGGGCGGGACCACGAACAGCGCCTCGGGCTCGACGACGGCCTCGTGCAGCAGCGCCTCCAGCGACGCGGGCCGCGCCGGCGGCACCCGCATGACGTGGTGCTGCGAGCCCCAGGCGGTCGCGGCCACCACGGACCCGCGATGGGTGCCGAACCCCACCAGCACGGCGTCGTCGCCGTACCGCTCCCGGGCCAGCTGCCCGAGGCTGGTCATGCCGGCGGCGGCCATGTCCGTGGCGCGGGCGTCACCCACGTGCGTGTTGTGCGCCCACACCACGCCCTTGGCATTGGAGAAGTCCGCGAGCCGGGCCATGGTGTCGGCCATGTGGACGTCCCTGACGTTCCAGGACTCGGGGCCGCCGCGCATCATGGAGCGGTAGTAGCGCTCGGCCCCGGCCACGACCTCGGCGTTCTGGCGCGCGCTGAAGCCCTGCTCGTCCCCGGGCGCGGCGCGGACCACGGCCTGGAGCAACTGCACGACCTCGTCCTCGCAGCCCGCCGGGACCAGCCGGGTGGCCAGGCCGTACTGCTGCGGGTCGTGGCCGTAGGACTCGAAGCAGTACAGCGCGTCGATGACCGGCTCCATCTCGTGCGGCAGCCGGGCGGCGGCGTAGCGGCGCACGGCGCGCAGCGAGTCCCACAGGCTGTAGACGTCCAGGCCGTGGAAGCCGCAGCGCTCCTCGGGCGGCAGCGCGGCGTTGTAGCGCCGCAGCCACCGGCAGAACTGCACGACCTCCTCGTTGGCCCACATGAACGTCGGCCAGCGCTCGAACGCGTAGAGGGCCTCGAAGGGATCGGTGTCGCCGGTCACGGCCCGATGCACCCGTTCGCAGTCGGGCCAGTCGCCCTCGACCCCGACGAAACCGAATCCCTTCTCGGCGATCAGGCGGCGGGTCAGCTCAGCCCGCCAGGTGTAGAAGTCGTGCGTGCCGTGGCTGGCCTCACCGATCAGCACGAACCTCGCCTCGCCCACGCGTTCCATCAGCGGGTCGAGGTCCCCCGGGCCGGTCAGCGGCAGCGCCGAGCGGCGTACCTCGTCGAGAACCGTCATGCGTCCTCCTCCGCGAGCACGCGCAGGCATTCGCGTGCCAGCTGGAGCTCCTCGCGCACCTGCACCACCATGACGGGGACGGCCGCGTCGTACGCGCTGACCGGCCCGTCGTCGTGGCGGTTGCCGAGCGCGGGAGGCTCGATGCCGAGCAGCCCGAGGCGGGCGCAGACGGCCTCGCGCACCTCGGGCTGGTCCCAGCCGATCTCCCCGGTGAACACCAGCGCGTCGATCCGCTCCAGCGACGTGGCCGCGGCGGCGATCTCCCTGGCCACCCGGTGGCTGAACACCTCCAGCGCCAGCTCCGCGGCCGAGTCGCCCTCCCGCGCGGCCGCCACCAGCTCGCGCGTGTCCCCCGAGAAGCCCCCCGACAGCCCCAGCAGGCCGGAGCGGCGCTCCAGTCCCTCGCTCAGCTCCGCCACCGTCAGATGGCCCGACCCCAGCAGCCACATCAGCATCCCCGGATCCACGCTGCCCGAGCGCCTGGACATGGGCAGCCCCTCCAGCGGGGTGAAGCCCATCGAGGTGTCCAGGCTGCGCCCGCCCGACACCGCGCACACCGAGCAGCCGCCGCCCAGGTGCGTCAGCACGAGGTCCAGCTCCGCCGGCGGCCGGCCGAGCAGCTCGGCCACCCGGTCGGCCGCCCACGCGTACGACAGGCCGTGGAAGCCGTAGCGGCGCAGCCCGTACCGCTCCCGCCAGGACAGCGGCAGCGCGTAGACCGCGGCCTCCTCCGGCAGGCCCGCGTGGAAGGCGGTGTCCGGGCAGAGCACGTGCGGCAGGGCAGGCAGCTCCGCGCGGGCGGCGTCCAGCAGGGCCAGCGCCGGCGGCAGGTGCAGCGGCGCCAGGCCGGTCAGGCCGCGCAGGCCCTCGGCCGTCTCGTCGTCGGCCACGGCCGGGCTGCGGACGAGATCGCCGCCGTGCACGAGGCGGTGCGCCACGGCGCGGATGTCGCGCCCGAAGTGCCCGCCGAGGAACGACGCCAGCTCCCGCCTGGCCGAGCCGGGGTCGACGGCGCGCTCGGTGTGCACGCTGTCCAGCACGCAACCGCCCTCCACCAGATCCAGGCGGAAGCTCGACGACCCGGCGTTGACAGTGAGTATCGCCGCCGATTCCGTCACCTGCTCGTCGATCGACACCCCCATGTCCGCTCGGCTACCCCTCATCTCAGCTACAAAACGGACACCACCCGCTGGGCCGCGCTTTACCGCCCCCAAGGTTGGCTCGTCTGGAGGCCGGGTAGTCGTGCGCCATGAACATCACCCTGAAGGTGAACGGATCGTCACACTCCGTGCGCGTGGACCCCCGGATGTCGCTGCTCGACCTGCTCCGCGAACGGCTGGGGCTGATCGGCGCCAAGAAGGGCTGCGACCACGGCCAGTGCGGGGCCTGCACGGTCCTGATCGACGGCCGGCGGGCCAACTCCTGCCTGGCGCTGGCGGTGGCGACGGACGGCTCGGAGATCGTCACCGTGGAGGGGCTGATGGAGGGTGACGAGCTGCATCCGCTGCAGGCCGCGTTCATCGAGCACGACGCCTTCCAGTGCGGCTACTGCACGCCGGGGCAGCTCTGTTCGGCGGTGGGGATGCTGGGCGAGCCGGGCCCGAGCGCGGTCACCGGCGATCTCCGCGAGGACCCCGGCCTGACGCCGGAGGAGATCAGGGAGCGCATGAGCGGCAACCTGTGCCGGTGCGGCGCCTATGTCAACATCGTCAGCGCCATCGCCGAGGTCGCGCCGTGAAACTCTTCGAATACGCCCGGGCGGGCAGCGCGGCGGACGCGGTGCGCACGTTCGGGCCGGGCGCCATGTACCTGGGCGGCGGCACCAACCTGGTGGACCTCATGCGGCTGGGCGTGGCCGAGCCGGACCGCCTGGTGGACGTCGGCAAGCTGCCGCTGGACGCCATCGAGCAGACCGGCGACCGGCTCCGCATCGGCGCCGCCGTGCGCAACAGCGATCTGGCGGCCCACCCCCTGGTCCGCTCCCGCTACCCGATGCTGGCCCGGGCGGTGCTGTCCGGCGCCTCCGGCCAGGTGCGCAACATGGCCACGACGGCCGGCAACCTGCTGCAGCGCACCCGCTGCCCGTACTTCCAGGACGTGACCCGGCCGTGCAACAAGCGCCAGCCCGGCTCCGGCTGCCCGGCCATCGAGGGCGACCACACGAACCTGGCGATCCTCGGCACCTCGCACGCCTGCGTGGCCACCCACCCGTCGGACATGGCGGTCGCGCTGGCCGCGCTGGAGGCCGAGGTGCACGTCACCGGCCAGGGCGGTGACAAGATCGTTCCGATGCCGGGGCTGCACCGGCTGCCGGGCGACGCGCCCGAGCGGGACACCGTGCTGGAGCCGGGCGACCTCATCACCGCCGTGGAGCTGCCCGCGCCGCCGCCGGGCGCCTCGCTCTACCGCAAGGTACGCGAGCGGGCGTCGTTCGCCTTCGCCCTGGTGTCCATCGCCGCCGTGCTCGACGTCCGCGACGGCACCGTCGCCGGCTGCCGCATCGCGCTCGGCGGCGTGGCCCACGCGCCCTGGCGGGCCGAACGCGCCGAGCAGGTCCTCGTCGGCGGCCCGGCGACCGGTGAGGCGTTCCGCACCGCCGCCGAGGCCGAGCTGGAACGGGCCCGCCCGCTCCCGCGCAACGACTTCAAGGTGCCGCTGGCCCGCAACCTGATCGTCCGCACGCTTGAGGAGCTGACGCCGTGAATCGCGTCGAGGGCCGCGTCAAGGTCGCCGGGCTGGCCACGTACGCCGCCGAATACCCGGTCGAGGGCGTCACCTACGCCTATCCCGTGCAGTCGCGGATCGCCAAGGGCCGCATCAGGCGCATCGACGGCCGCGACGCGCTCGCCATGCCCGGCGTGCTGGCCGTGCTGTCCAGCGAGGACCCGCCCCGGCTGGGCCCGGCCGCCGAGGGCGAGCTGGCGTTGTTCCAGAGCCGCGAGGTCGCCTACCGCGGCCAGTTCGTGGCCGCCGCCGTGGCCGACACCTACGAGAACGCCCGGGCCGCCGCCGACGCGATCGTCGTCGAGTACGACCAGGACCTCCACGACGTGGCCCTGCGCGCCGACCACCCCAACCTCTACCAGCCGGAGACCGTCAACCCCGGCTTCCCGTCCGACACCGTGAAGGGCGACGTCGAAGCCGGACTCAACGCGGCCGAGACCGTCGTCGACGTGACCTACACGACCCCCGTCCTGCACAACAACCCGATGGAGCCGCACGCCGCCCTGGCGGTGTGGGACGGCGAGGGCAGGCTCCTGCTGTACGACACCACGCAGGGCACGTCCTCGAGCCGCGACCTCATCGCCCGGACCCTCGGCCTGCCCGCCGAGCAGGTGCGGGTGGTGTCCCGGCACGTCGGCGGCGGCTTCGGCTCGAAAGGCACCTCCCGGCCGCAGGCCGTGCTGGCCGCCCTGGCCGCCAGGGCCGTCGGCCGGCCCGTCAAGGTCGTGCTGACCCGGCAGCAGATGTTCGACGTCACCGGCTACCGCACGCCCACGATCCAGCGGCTGCGGCTCGGCGCGGACGCCGACGGCCGGCTCACGGCGCTGGAGCACGTGGCCTACGAGCAGAGCTCGACGCTGGTGGAGTTCGCCGAGCAGACCGCGACCCCGACCCGCATCATGTACGCCACGCCCGCGATGCGCACGGCGCACCGGCTGGTCCGGCTGGACGTCGCCACCCCGTCGTGGATGCGCGCCCCGGGCGAGTGCCCCGGCATGTACGCGCTGGAGTCCGCCATGGACGAGCTGGCCTGCGCCACCGGCATCGACCCCATCGAGCTGCGCGTCCGCAACGAGCCGGAGACGGAGCCGGACAGCGGCCTGCCGTTCAGCTCCCGCAACCTGGTCGCCTGCCTGCGCGAGGGCGCCCGCCTCTTCGGCTGGGACCGGCGCGACCCCGAGCCGGGGCGCCACCGGGAGGGCGAGTGGCTGATCGGCACCGGCGTGGCCGCCTCCACCTACCCGGCCAAGCGCCGGCCGTCGAAGGCGGTCGTCACCATGCGGGAGGGCGACTTCCTCGTCCAGGTGGCCGCCGCCGACATCGGCACGGGCGCGCGTACTGCGCTGGCCGGGATCGCGGCCGGCGCGCTGGGCGTCGCGCCCGAGCGGGTGCGCGTCGAGCTGGGCGACAGCGACCTGCCGGACGCCCCGCTCGCGGGCGGCTCCATGGGCACGGCCTCGTGGGGCTCGGCGATCGTACGCGCCTGCGAGCACCTCAAGGTGAACGGCTCGGTGGGCCGCGCCGACACCACCGAGGAGGTCGCGCGGGACGCGGAGCTGTCCAGGCACGCCTTCGGCGCCCAGTTCGCCGAGGTGCGGGTCAACTCCGTGACGGGCGAGCTACGGGTCTCGCGCCTGCTCGGCGTCTTCGCCGCGGGCCGCATCCTGGACGCCAAGCTGGCCAGGTCGCAGTTCGTCGGGGGCATGACGATGGGCATGGGGATGGCGTTGATGGAGGAGACGTACACCGACGAGGAGTTCGGCGGCTTCCTCCGGCGCGACCTGGCCCAGTATCACGTGCCCGCCTGCGCCGACGTGGAGCGGATCGAGGCGGTCTGGCTGGAGGAGGAGGACGGCGACCTCAACCCCATGGGCAGCAAGGGCATCGGCGAGATCGGCATCGTCGGCACGGCCGCCGCCGTCGGCAACGCCGTGTACCACGCCATCGGCCACCGCGTACGCGATCTGCCCATCACCCCGGCCAAGATCCTGCGGGCGAGGTTTTAGCGCGCCCCGCGAAGGAAGGAGAAAGCTCTTGTTTCCGAAGCGGGAGGCGGCGTGAAGAACGAGTCGGACCAGGAGCGCGCGGACCGGAACTTCGTGGAGCTCTTACAGGGTGCGCGCGTGGCGGTGACCGGGGTGCAGGTGCTGTTCGCGTTCCTGCTCACCGTGCCCTTTTCGACCGGTTTCAGCAAGCTGGACCAGCCCGACCGGTGGCTGTTCTACCTGGCGCTGGTCAGCGCGGCGGTCGCGTCCATCTGCTACATCGCGCCGACCGCCCAGCACCGCGTGCTGTTCCGGCAGGGGCGCAAGGAGACCCTGGTACGGCGCTCCAACCTCTACGGCATCGTGGGCGCGCTCGCGCTGGCCGTGTCCATGGCGACGGCCACCATGCTCGTGATCGACTACCTGTTCGGCCCCGCGCTGGGCTGGACCACCGGCGGGATCCTGGCCGCGCTGGCCCTGTGGACCTGGTTCGGCCAGGCGGCGCTCAACCGCTCGGACGATCAGACCCCCGACGATCATTCCTCCGAGGGGAGCTCGGTGTCGTCGTCCTCGCGCTCGCGCGAGTAGGCGCCCCGCCCCACCATGTACGCCGCGACCGACACGGTGATCACCTGGGAGATGCCCGCCAGCAGCAGCGGGCCGGCGTTCGCCCAGGTGGGCCGGTGCAGCCACATGGCCAGCAGCACCAGCAGCACGCCGAGCACCTGCGGTTTGGTGCCGGCGTGCATGCGGTCCAGCGTGGTGCGGAAGCGGACGAGCCCGGCCCCGGCCGACAGCGCCAGCGCCGCGCCCAGCAGCAGGCAGGCCGCCGCCGCGATGTCGAGCCACACGTCGAGCCGGCTCATCGGGACCTCCCCGAGAAGAAGCGGGCCAGCGACACCGACCCGACGAACCCCAGCAGCGACAGCACCAGCAGGATCGGCAGGTCCGAATAGTCGTCCCTGACCACGGCGAACGCCCCGACGCCGCACATGCACAGCGACGTCATCACGTCGACCGCGACCGCCCGGTCCAGCATCGTGGGACCGCGCGCCACCCGGTAGAGCGTGGCCGCCGCCGCGCATCCGAGCAGCCCCAGCGTCACGAGGTAGACCACGGTCACGGCAGCTCCTCCCGGTCCCCCAGGGTGCCGAACGCCGCCACGATGCGCGCCTCCAGCGCGGCCACGTCCGCCCGCACCGCCTCGGTGACGTCTCCCGGCCGCCCCAGCACGTGCAGGACCAGCTCACGCTCCTCGGGGTAGGCCTCCACGACGAGGCTGCCGGGCACGCTCGACAGCGCGACCATGATCATCACGGTCATGGACTCCGACGACGTGCGCAGCCGTACCCGGACGATCTGGGTGGGCGGCACGCCGGGCCGCACCACCCAGACCACCACCCGCACGGTCGAGACCACCATGTCCCGGCCGAACCAGAGCAGGAAGTCCACCAGCGCCACCGGGCGGAGCCTGATGCCGGGGTCGAGGACGGGCAGCGGCAGCAGCCACGTCACCACCAGCGCGACCGCCAGGCCGCCCAGCACGTCGCCGGCCGACAGCTCGCCCTGCAACGTCACCCAGACCACCGCCAGCCAGGCGATCAGCGCCAGCCGCGGCTTCACGGCCGCCCCCCGAGCACGGCCGTGACGTACGGCTCGCGGGCCATCAGCTCGGCGGCGGCCCGGTGCGTGAACGCCGACAGCGGCCCGGCCAGCACCGTGAACGACAGCCCCATCGCGACCAGCGCCGCCACCGCCGCCGTCAGCGCCCCCGGGACGGCCGTCGTCGTGACGGTCGGGTCCTCGCCGGTGTACTCCTCGCTCTCCACGACCGTGCCCGCCCGCACGGCCCGCGGGCCGCGCCAGAACGCCTTGCTCCACGTCTGGGCCACGGCGTACAGGGTGAGCAGGCTCGTCACCAGGCCCCCGGCCACGAGGGCGACGGGCAGCGGGCGGCCATCGGCCAGGCCCGCCTGCACCAGCATCAGCTTGCCGAGGAAGCCGGACATGGGCGGGATACCCGACAGGTTCATGGCGGGCACGAAGAACAGCACGGCCAGCAGCGGCGCGGTCGTCATCAGGCCGCCGAGCCCGTTCACCGAGGTGGTGCCGGTGCGCCGCTCCACCAGCCCGGTCACCAGGAACAGGGTCGTCTGCACGGTGATGTGGTGCACCACGTAGAAGATCGCCCCGGCCAGCCCGGCCACCGTGGACAGGCCGACGCCGAACACCATGTAGCCGATATGGCTGACCAGCGTGAACGAGAGCATGCGCTTGAGGTCGGTCTGCGCGACCGCGCCCAGCACGCCCGTCAGCATCGTGGCCAGCGCCACCCACATGAGCAGCGTCGCCACCGGCCCGCCGGGGAACAGCAGCGCCTCCAGGCGCACGATCGAGTAGACGCCGACCTTGGTCAGCAGGCCGGCGAACACGGCCGTGGCCGGGGCGGGCGCGGTGGGATAGGAGTCCGGCAGCCAGGCCGACATGGGGAAGATCGCCGCCTTGATGCCGAACGCCAGCAGCAGCGTCAGCTCCACCAGCAGCGCCACCTGCCCGGGCAACGTGGGGAACCGCTCGGCGAGCTGGGCCATCGACAGCGTCCCGGTGGCCGCGTACGTGACGCCCAGCGCGATCAGGAACAGCATCGACGAGGCCAGGGCCATCAGCGTGTACGTGGCGCCCGCCCGGATCCTGGACTCGGTGCCGCCGAAGGTGAGCAGCACGTACGAGCCGCTCAGCAGCAGCTCGAACGCCACGTACAGGTTGAACAGGTCGCCCGACAGGAACGCGTCGGCGACGCCGGCCACCATGACCAGGAACGCCGGATGGAAGATCGCCATGGGGGCGTCGTGCTCCTGCGCGTCGTAGGCGTTGGCGACCGAGTACACCATGACGCAGAACGTCACCGCCGACGACACCAGCAGCACCAGCGTGGACAGGCGGTCGGCCACCAGGCAGATGCCGACGGGCGCCGGCCAGCCGCCCAGCTCGGTGACCAGCGGGCCGCGGGTGTCGGCGGCGACCAGCAGCAGCGCCGAGACGACGACCGAGACGGCCAGGGTGACCAGGCTGATGACCGACTGCAGCCGGCGCAGCCGCCCGCCGATCGCCAGCTTCACGCCGGCGGCCAGCAGCGGCAGCAGCACGGGCACGCAGATCAGCCTCTCCACCGGGTCAGTCCTCGCCTTCCAGCTCGGGCACGCGGCTCCTCATGGTCAGTCCTCGCCCTCCAGTTCCGGGTCCTGTGCGAGGGCCTGCCGCTCCCGCTCCTCCCGGATGGCCGCCCGCATCTGCCTGCGCGCCTCCCGCTGCCGTGCCTTGAGCTTCCTCCGCATCGCCCGCTCCCTGGCCGCCTGCTCCTCCCGGCCGCGCGCGTGCTGCTCGCGCAGCTGCTCGATGCGCTCGGCGTTGTCCAGGGCGGCCGCGTCCTCGCGCCGCCCCGCCTCCTCGAAGCGCAGGTGCACCTCCTCCTCGGTCAGCCCCTCCCGCCGCCGCTCGTGCATCCACCGTTCGAGCTCGTCGTGCACCCTGGAGATGCGCTGCTCCAGGTCGGCCTCCTGCAGCCGCTCGCGTTCGGCCTGCTCGGCCGCGAGCTTGGCCAGCTCGGCGCGCTGCTCGGCGACCAGCCGCCGGTAGGCGTCCCGCCGGGCGCGCACCGCGTCGCTCAGCTCCCCGCGCCGGGCGCGCAGCCGTACGCGGCGGTCCTCGGTGTCGTCCTGGACCTCGTCGCTCCCGGACAGCTGCCACGACCGGTGCGCCAGGGCCAGCAGGAACGCCGTCACCCCCAGGGTGATCACGATCGCGGTGAGCACCATGGCCTGCGGCAGCGGGTCGGCCCGCCCGCGCACGTCCACGAAGGGCGGCCCGCCCGGGTCGCCGCCCGCGGTGACGATCAGCAGGTTGACGCCGTTGCCCAGGAGGACGACGCCGGCCAGCACCCGCACCAGGCTCCGCTCCAGCAGGAGCGTGACCCCGGTGGCGACCATCGCGAAGCAGGCCAGGAAGGGCATCAGGGTGACGGTCACGTGCTCTCCTGCCGGTCCAGCTCGGCGCCGAGGGAGCGCAGGATGTCCTGGACCATGCCGACGACGGACACGTACACGCCGAGGTCGAACAGCAGCCCCGTGGACAGGTGCAGGTGCCCGGCCAGCGGCACGCTCACGTCCACGGCCAGCAGGTCCAGCGCCGCCCGCCCGAACAGCAGCCCGATCAGCGCCGTCCCCGCCGACAGCGTGAGCCCGGCGCCCATGAGCACCCCGGCGTGCACCGGGACGGCGGCGGCCAGCTCGTTCCGGCCGCCCGCCAGGTAGCGCACGGTGATCGCCAGCCCGGCCACGATGCCGCCGGCGAACCCGCCGCCGACCTCGCTGTGCCCGATGAACAGCAGGAACACCGACAGCACCAGGACCGTGTGGAACGTCAGCCGGGCCACCACCTCGAACGCCAGCGCCCGCTGCCCGCGCGGCAGCGTGGCCGACAGCCAGCGGGTGTGCTCGGCGGGCGGCGTCGTGACCGGCTCGATCCGGTACGACCTGCGCCGCAGGAACACCAGGCTCGTCACGCCCAAGGTCAGCACGACGAGCACCGTGCTCTCGCCCATGGTGTCCCAGGCGCGCAGGTCGACGATGAGGGCGCTGACGATGTTCCGGGCGCCGGCCTGCCCGGCGGCCGCCTCCAGGTGCGCCCCGATCGGCTCGGCGGTCCGCGCGCCCATCGCCAGCATGCCCGCGCCCGTGACCAGCACCCCCACGGCCAGCCCGAGCGCCATCCTGAACGGGAACGGCAGCCGCCCCCTGACCGGCCCGAGCGGCAGCCGCCGCAGCACCAGCGCGAACATGACCAGGCTCACCGTCTCGGCCAGGAACTGGGTGAGCGCCAGGTCGGGCGAGCCGTGCGCGAGGAACAGCAGCGCCGTGCCGTACCCGGTCAGGCCGACGACCAGTGCCAGCAGGATGAATGCGCGGGCGAACAGTGCCAGCACGGCCGCTGCCACCATCAGGACGGCGACGACGGGCTGCTCGGGGCGCTGCCACAGGACGACGGGCACGCCGAGGTGGGGCGCGCCGCCGGAGGCGAGGGAGAACACGCCGACGCCGACCGCGGCCAGCAGGGTGAGGGTCAGGTAGTCGGGCACGGATCCGCGCTGGATGAAGCCGGTGAGCTGGATGGCGAAGCGGTCGAGTCGCTGCACGAGCGCCCAGAAGACCTGCCCGGAGTCGACCACGTGCAGTGCCGCCCCCGCCCTGGCCACGGGCTCCCTGGCCAGGAACAGCGCCACCCCGGCCGCCACCGACACCGCCGACAGCAGGAGCGGCAGGGTGAAGCCGCCCCACGCCGCCAGATGAACGTCATGCCCCTTAACGCGAAATGTCCCGATATATCCGGAAAGGGTGGAGGCGAACCGCCCGGCGAACGGCGTCAGGACCAGCCCGAGCGACGACAGCAGCGCGGCAGGCCCGGTCATGGCCGCGATCATGGCCCCGGGCATGCGATGCACCTCCCGCGCCGCCACCCCCGGCTTGTCGCAGAACGCGCCCCACAGGAACCGCAGGGTGTACGCCGCCGTCAACGCCGACCCGGCCACCACGCCCGCCAGCACGACCGGCGCGCCCATGAGCGCCTCCAGCGCGGCCTCCTTGCCCGCGAACCCCGCCAGCGGCGGCAGCCCCGCCATCGACGCCCCCGCCAGCACCGCGACCCCGCACACCCACGGCATCGACCGGCCGACCCCGCTCAGCTCGCGCAGGTCGCGGGTGCCCGCCGCGTGATCGACGATGCCCACCACCAGGAACAGCGCGGCCTTGAACAGCGCGTGCGCCAGCAGCATGCCCGCCCCGGCCAGCGCCGCGCCCCCGTCGCCCGAGCCGAACAGCACCGTGAGGAAGCCGAGCTGGCCGACCGTGCCGTAGGCGAGCAGCCGCTTGAGATCCGTCTCGCGCAGCGCCCGCCACCCGCCCAGCACCATCGTGACCAGGCCGAGCGGCACCGCCACCGCCCGCCAGACCGTCAGGTCCCCGAGCGCGGGGCCGAGCCTGGCCAGCAGGTACACGCCGGCCTTCACCATGGCGGCCGCGTGCAGGTAGGCCGAGACGGGGGTGGGGGCGGCCATGGCGGCCGGCAGCCACATGCTGAACGGGAAGATCGCCGACTTCGACAGCGCGCCGGCCAGGACGAGCACGACGGCGACGGGGGCCACGCGGGGCGGGTGCGCGACGACGTCCGAGACGCGGTACGTGCCCGCGGCCTGACCGAGCAGGACGAACCCCGCCAGCATGGACAGGCCGCCGAACGTGGTGACCATCAGCGCCTTCAAGGCGGCCTGCCTGCTCAGCCTGCTCTCGGGGTCGTACCCGATGAGCAGGTAGGAGAAGGCGGTGGTCAGCTCCCAGAAGACGTACAGCAGGAGCAGGTCGTCGGCCGCCACCAGCCCCAGCATCGACCCGGCGAAGCCCGTCATGAAGCAGCCGTAGCGCCCGAGCCCCGGGTCGTCCCGGGAGAAGTAGCGGGAGCTGTAGATCATGACCAGCGCGCCCACGCCGGTGACCAGCGACATCATCAGCACGCCCAGCGCGTCGGCGCGGAAGGACAGCTCCAGCCCCAGCACGGGCGCCCACTCCACCCTCTCGCGCGGGGGCAGCCACAGCAGCACGGCGAGGAAGGCGATGCCCGGGGGAAGGGCGAGCACGGCCAGGGACGTCCGCCTGACCAGCCAGGGAGCGCACACCGCCGCCACCGCGTGCAGGACCAGCAGCGACTCCATGGGCTCCTCGGGAGGGACTTTTCCGGCTTCGTCCGCCAATCTCTCCCGGCACGGCACGCGCGCCCCGCAGGCGCGACCGTGGTTGACCCGAACGACACCAGTCCCACACCGTGGTGTGGGACTGGGAACCGGTGGACTACGCCTTGACGGAGCAGGCCCCGGGCCGCGGCGGGACGACCGTGATCAGGTAGCGGTCGATCTGCCTCTCCACGCAGCTCGAACCGCCGCTGTACGCGGTGTGCCCGTCGGCGTCGTTGGTCAGCAGCACGCCCTTCGACAGCTGCGCCGCCAGCGCCTTGGCCAGGCCGTACGGCGTGGCCGGGTCGCGGGTCGTGCCCACCACCACGATCGGCGGCGAGCCCTGGGCCCGCACCTTCTTGGCGAACCTGGTGCCCTTGACCGGCCAGTACGGGCAGCGCGACTCGGGGTGGTCGAGGCAGTTGATCGCCATGAGCGCCTCGTACCGGTTGTCGTAGGTGCCGTCGGCCCGCCGGCCGTTGTAGTCGTCGGCGAGCAGCAGCAGCTTCGTGCCGTCGCCCTTGAACGCGTCCGCCAGCGCGACCCGCAGCGTCGGCCAGTAGGCCACCGCGTAGAGGGCGTTCGTGACGCCGGTCCGCGCGACGGCCTCGCTGACCTGCCGGCCGTCGTAGGTGTTGCGCAGCGGCGCCCGGTCGGCCCGCTTGTAGAGCGCCGCCAGCCGCTTCCACGCCGCGCTGACGGAGTGCTGCTTGAACGGGCAGTCCTTGGCCTTGAAGCAGTCGCGCATGAACGACTCGGTCGCCACCTGGAAGCCCTTGGCCTGCGACCGGGCGAACTCCACGCCGGTCTGGTCCGGGTTCTCGGCGCCGTCGAGCACCATGGCGCGGATCCTCGTGGGGAACAGGTCGGCGTACCTGGCGCCGAGGTAGGTGCCGTACGACCAGCCGAGGTACGTCAGCCGCCGCTCGCCCAGCGCGGCCCGCATCACGTCCATGTCCCTGGCGGCCTCGCCGGTGCCGACGTGCGCGAGGAGCTGCTTGCCCGCGTTCTTCGCGCAGGCGCCGGCGAACGCCTTGGCCCACTGCTGGGCCTGCTTGACCTCGGTGCGGTTGTCGGGCGTCGGGTCGGCGGCGAAGAGCGCGTCGAGGCCCAGCGTGCCGAGGCAGCGCACGGGAGCCGAGGCGCCCACGCCGCGCGGGTCGAAGCTGACCACGTCGAACCGCTGCCTGAGGGAAGGGGACACAACGGCCTTGGCGGCCTTCAACGAATCGACGCCGGAGATGCCGGGGCCGCCGAAGTTGAGCACGATCGACCCGATTCTCTTTCCGGTGGCGCGCAACCGGACCAGGCTGATCCTGATCTGCCTGCCGCCGGGCTTCGAATAGTCGAGCGGGACGCGCAATTTCCCGCATTCATATCCGTTGCCGCAGGAGGACCAGGCCACCCGCTGACCGTAATAAGCGTCGAGCCCGCCGGGCCCGGTCGCCCGCGCCGGCCCGGCGAGGCCGGCGGCGGCGATCAAGCCTGCGATGGCGGGCGAAATGATGGTGATTAGACGTCGCATGAATAAAACGTGAATGTGAAAGCTTGCGACGTCCTTTAAGAGCGCTGGAATAGATCGTCTGCAAGTGCGGCGTCCCACCCCATGCGCCGCCCTTCACAAGGTAATCGCATGGTAGCGCTCGGCCGCGGAAACGCGCCGATCCCGCGCCAGGCGGGGGGACATGTCATGCCGAACTCCGCCATTCCGGCGCCCGTTCCCCTGCGAGCGCCGTCCCCTCGGTGATCTGCGCGCAAACCGGGGCCGGGCCGTGGGGGCTTCCCGCTACGGTTGCGCGCGTGGGAATCGTGCGGCGAGGGGAGCGGGGCGATGGCTGAGCCGCCACGGGTGCCGCCGGAGATGTTCCGGTTCGCCACCACCGACCGGGCAGACCTGAACACCGCGGTCCTCTACGCCTTCGGCGAGGCCGGCGAGCGGCTGGAGACGGCGCTCACCGTGGAGGCGGTGCGGGAGCGGCTACGGGCGGTGGGCTGGTACGCGCCGGTCGGCGAGCAGGAGCTGACCGCGACGCTCAGGCAGCTCGCCGGGTGGGGGCTGCTCGACGTCATCTTCAACCACGCCGGGAACTTCGCCACCGCCGAGGAGTACGAGCGCAAGAACCTGCAGTATTCGCTCACCAAGCGCGGCGAGGCCGCCTTCGCCGGCGCGCGGCACGCGATGGCGACGCTGGCCTCTTCCGGAGCGCTCCAGACCGCGGTGCTCGACGCCATCGCCGACCGGCTGCGGGAGCTGGAGTCGCTGCTGCGCGACCCGGATCCCGGCCGCAACCGGCGGATCTTCGCCGGCCTGCGGGAGCTCGAAGGCCACCTCGACGGGCTGCGCGACAACACCAGGCGCTTCAACGGCGAGCTGCAGCGGCTGCTGCGCGTCGAGGGGGCCGACCTCGCCACGTTCCACGAGGTCAAGGGCGCCACCGTGGCCTACCTGCAGGAGTTCGTGAGCAACCTGGAACAGCGCGGCGACACCGTCGCCGCCGCCCTGCGCGCGGTGGCCGGGCACGGGGTCGCCGTGCTGCACGCGCGGGCCCTCGACGGGGCCGACCTGCCGGACGTGCCGGGCACGGACCACGTCACGCCGTGGCTGGCGGCGCGGGCGGCCAGGTGGGAGGACCTGTGCCGGTGGTTCGCGCCCGAGGGCGACTCGGAGGACGGGCCGGACGAGGGGGGAGTGCCCCGGATCCGCCGGCTGCATGACGTGGCGCGGCGGGCCATCGTGTCGCTGCTGCAGGTGCTCGATCGGATCACCGACTCCCGCCGCCGCTCCTCCAGCGCCGCCGCCGACTTCCGCACGCTGGCCCGCTGGTTCGCGGGCGCCCCGAGCGAGGACGACGCCCACCGGCTGTGGGACGCGGCCTTCGGGCTGGGCCCCGCCCGGCACGCGCACCTCGGGCACGCGGACGCGGAGCTGATCCCGGCCGGGGTGCCGTGGCGGGAGGCCGAGCCCGTGGAGGTGTCTGCGCTGCTGCGCTCGCGCGGGCGCACCGAGCGGATGGGCCGCACGGGCAAGGTGCGCGACGTCGCCGCGCTGCGGGCCGAGCGCCGGGAGCGGGCCGGCAAGGAGCGGGCCGAGCTGGAGGCCGCCTGGTCGGCGCTGGCCACCACCGGGGCGACCCGGCTGTCGCAGCTGGGGGAGCTCGACCACGACACGTTCGGGCGCCTGCTCGACCTGCTCGGCAGGGCCCTGGCCGAGCGGCCCGACTCGACCGGGTTCCGGCGGGCCGTGACCTCGGACGGGCGGGTGGAGATCGTGCTGCGGGCCCCGGAGGACGGCGCGGTGGCGGTGCTGCGCACGCCGGAGGGCTGGTTCCGCGGCCCCGACTACCTCATCGACGTGCGCTCGCTGGGGCTCTCCCGGGCCTGTCCCGACGGCGGCGCGGCAGACTCCGCCGCCTGCCGCGAACGGGCGGCGGGCGCATGAGCAGCCTGGCCAACCAGCTCGTCAGGGCCGAGAAGGAGGAGATCGCGCGGGCGATCAGGACCCTGCTCGGCCGGCCGCTCGTGTCCCTGCACGACGACCCCGCCGCCTTCGACCTGATCAGGAAGCGGCGGCAGCCGCTGATCCAGTGGTTCGACTACTTCTGCGGCTGGCGGCTGGTCGTGGAGCCGCGCCAGGGGTACGCCCGCCTCGTCAAGGTCAGATCCGAGGCGAGCGCCACCCGGCCCGCCCGGCGCCGCCGCACCACCAGGGCCCCGTTCGACCGCCGCCGCTACACGCTGCTCTGCCTCTGCGCCGCCGAGCTGCTCACCTCGCCGGTCACCACGATCGGCATGCTCGCCCAGCGCGTGGTCCAGGCCGCCGCCGTGGAGGCGGGGGTGCCCGCGTTCGACCCGGTCAGGAGCGAGGAACGGGCCGCGTTCGTGGACGCGCTCAAACAGCTGGAGCACTACGGCGCGATCACCGCCATGGACGGCGCGACCGACTCCTACCTCGACGACGAGGACGCCAAGGTGCTCTACCGCGTCGACACCACCCGCGTGATCAGGCTCCTGGCCGCCCCGGTGCCCCCGTCCCGCATCGCCGCCGAGGGCGACGTCCCGATGGACCGGGTGCTCGGCACGCTCACCGCCGAGCCCCGTTACGGCGGCGACGAGCCGACCGAGACCCAGCGCAACCTGTGGGCCAGGCACTCCCTCATCCGCCGCCTCCTCGACGAGCCCGTCGTCTACCACGACGAGCTGACCCCCGAGCAGTCGGCCTACGCCGCCTCGCTCGCCGGCCGCCGGATCATCCGCCGCGCCGCGGAGGAGGCGGGGTTCGTGCTGGAGGAACGGGCCGAGGGCTTCCTGCTCATCGACGCCGACGCCACCGCCACGGACACCAGGTTCCCCGACGACGGCAGCCACGCCAAGGTGGCCGCCCTGCTCATGCTCGACCTGCTCGTCTCCTCCGGTCCCGTCCGGGCCGCCCGGGTCGACGCCGAGGCCGCGGAGCTGCTGCGCCGCTTCCCGCAGTGGGCCAAGGCGTACCAGTCCGACGGCGGCGGGCCGCGGCTGGCCGCCGACGCGCTGGAGGTGCTCGAACTGTTCGGGCTGGCCCGCCGTACGGGTGACCGGGTCGCCGCCCTGCCTGCCGCCGCTCGCTACCGGGTCGACCGCGGCACGGCCGTCCAGGAGGATTCATGACAGTCACGGAGATCACCGCCCCCCTTACCGCCGGCACGCGTGCCGCGCAGGGCATGGACGCCCGCTGGGTGCCCGTACGCGCGGGGATCATGAACGTGTGGCGCTACTACGACGAGGTGTTCGAGTTCCACCGGGGCAGGCTGCTGCTGCGCGGGCCCAACGGCAGCGGCAAGTCCAAGGTGCTGGAGCTGCTGCTCCCGTACGTGCTCGACGCCAGCCTCAAGCCGAGCAGGCTGTCCACGTTCGGCGGCACCGAGCGCACCATGCACTGGAACCTCATGGGCGACGGCGCCACCGGCACCACCCGGGTCGGCTACGTGTGGCTGGAGTTCCGGCACGCCGACGGGCGCTGGTTCACGTGCGGCGCCCGGCTCCAGGCCACCGTCCACACCAAGAACGTCACCGCCGCGTACTTCACGACCGAGGCCCGCGTCGACGCCCCCGACGGCATCCGGCTCACCGGCGAGGGCGGCCAGCCCCTGACCAAGGCCCAGCTCGCCGAGGAGCTCGGCACGTCGGGCAAGGTCCACGAGTCCGCCGACGCCTACCGCGCCGTCGTGCGCCAGACGCTCTACCGGGCGCTCAACGAGCAGCGCTACGACTCGCTCCTCACCGCCCTGCGCCAGCTGCGCACCCCCAAGCTCTCCGAACGCCTCGACCCGGGTCTGCTGTCCGACCTGCTGTCGAGCGCCCTGCCGCCGCTCGGCGAGGGGGAGATCCACGAGATCGCCGAGGGGTTCGAGCGGCTCGACCGGCAGCGCGAGGAGCTGCGCCTGCTCGACCGCGACGTGGAGGAGGCCGACCGGCTGGCCGGCCGCCAGCGCGGCTACGCGCAGCGCGTCCTGCGCGCCGCCGCGGCGGCGGTGACGTCCGCGGGCCACACCCTCGACTCGCTGGCGGCCGAGGTCAGGGCCAAGCGCGAGGCGCTCAAGGAGGCCGAGGGCGAGCTGAACGCCACGACCGTGCGGCTGGGGGAGGAGGAGGCGCAGGAGCTGGCGCTGGCGGCGCAGATCGAGGGGCTCAAGGAGAGCGAGGCGTATCGG
Source organism: Nonomuraea jabiensis (assembly GCF_014204795.1). Taxonomy (GTDB): domain Bacteria; phylum Actinomycetota; class Actinomycetes; order Streptosporangiales; family Streptosporangiaceae; genus Nonomuraea; species Nonomuraea jabiensis. The sequence goes on from NZ_JACHMB010000001.1 coordinate 7,962,435, forward strand.
GCGGGCTCGGAGCTGCACCGGCTCCGCATGGAGGCGCAGGCCGCCCACGAGACCGCCGCCCTGCTCCGCGACCAGGCGGGGGCGGCGGCCCGCTCGGCCGCCGCCAGGCAGGAGCTGTCGGTGCTGGCCGAGGCAGCCGCCCGCACCGCCGCCGCGCTGTCGGAACGTTCCAGGACGGAGGCCCGCCACGCGGCCGAACGCGCCGGGCTGCTGGCCGCCCACGAGGAGTCCGAGCGGGCCGGATCCGAGCGGGCCGGATCCGAGCGGGCCGGATTCGACAGGGCCGGATCCGGACAGGAGCCGGACGAGGGCGACCAGGGCGTCCGCGCCGCCGACGGCGCGGGTGCCGTGCACCGGGCGCGGGAGCTGCTGCGGGCCGCCGTCACCAGCCGCGCCGCCCAGATCCGCGAGGTACGCGCCGGAGCCGTCGAGCACCAGGAGGCCATCAACCGCCGCACCGCGGCCGAGCAGGACCGCGACCGCGCCCGCGACGACCTCGCCGCCGCCCAGGCCGCCCACGACGAGGCCGAGCGCCTGCGCGACGAGCGGGCCGCCAACCTCGCCGCCGCCCTGTCCGAATGGGCGGCCGGCTGCGCGCAGCTCAAACTCGACGCGGACGACCTGGCGGGCCTGGCGGAGCGGTTCGAGCAGGCCGACGAGCTGGTGGGCGCCGCCCGTACGACGGCGGCCGTCAAGCTGGCCGCTCGCGAGCAGCACCTGACCGGCCTGCGCGACAAGCTGCTGGCCGAGCGCGGCGAGCTGACCCGCGAACGCGAACGCCTCAACGACCGGGCCGTCCTCGACCCGCCCGCCACGCACGCTCGCGACATGGCCGCCAGGCAGGGACGCCCGGGGGCCCCGCTGTGGCGGGCGGTGGCGTTCAGGCCGGGCCTCGACCCGGTCGCCCAGGCGGGCGTGGAGGCGGCGCTGGAGGCCGCGGGCCTGCTGGACCTGTGGCTGCGCCCGGACGGCGGGTTCGACGCGGGCGAGCACGACGCGTTCGCCGTGGCCGCGCTGGCCAGGCCCGCGCCCGGCTACAGCCTGGCCCACGTGCTGCTCACGGAGGCGGACTCCCCGGTCAAGGCCGACACCGTGCTGGCGGGCATCGCGTTCGCGCCCAGCGCGATCGGCGTCGACCACCCCGCGGTCGTCGGCGCCGACGGCACCTGGCGGCTCGGACCCGCCGCGGGCCGCTGGGTCAAGCCCGAACCTTCCTACATCGGCGCCACCGCCCGCGAGCGCGCCAGGCGCCGCCGCGTCGCCGAGCTGGACGACCGGCTCGGCGAGCTCGCGGGCACGGTCGCCGAGTGCGACCACCTGCTCGCCGTGGTCGACGCCGACCGCGACACGCTGGCCGCCGAGCTGCGGCGCCGGCCCGACCGGCGGCCGTACGCGGAGGCGCTCGACGCGCTCGACGGGGCGGTGAAGAAGGTCGCGCTGCTGGAGGACCAGCACCGGGCCTACGAGCAGCGCCTGCACGACCGGGAGAAGGAGGTCGGCAGGACGCTGCGGCGCCTCACCGAGCTGGCGGCCGGCCACGCCCTGCCCACCGCGCCGGCCGCGCTCGACAACCTCGAAGAGGCCCTGCGCACCGCCGAGACGACCGGCACCGCCTGGCACGACCGGCGCGCCGACGCCCGCGCCGCCGCGGAGCGCGCCCAGCACGCCGCCGAGACCGCCGCCGAGTACCAGGACCTCGCCGTCAGGGCCGTCGAACGCGCCGAGGACGCCGCGGCGGGCGCCGTCACGCTGGCGGAGAAGCTCGCGGCCGTCGAGTCCACGGTCGGCGCCGAGCACCTGCGCGTGCTGGACCGGCTCCAGGAGACGCAGGCCGCCTACCTGACCTGCCGCCGCCTCATCCGCTCGGTCAACGACGACCTGGCCCGGCTGCACGCCCGGCTCGGCGAGCTCAGGGGCGAGCTGGGCACCGCCGAGGACAAGCACGCCGAGGCGGGGCGGGTGCGGGACGAGGTGTCCGAACGCTTCCGCGCCCTGGCGGCCGGGCATCTGGCGGCGGACGCGGGGGTGACGGTCGAGCTGGCGCGCGACGCCGGGGCGCGGGCCGTGCTGGCCTCGGCCAGGTCCGTCGCCGAGCAGCTCGCGGCGGTGCCGTACGAGCAGAAGAACGTCAAGGAGGCGGAGGCGCGGCTGCTGGACGCCTTCCACCACGCCAGGGAGGTCCTCGCCGACCGGGCGGACCTGGAGCTGACGCCCGACGAGGACGTCCAGCTGCTGACCGCCACCGTCGCCGGCGTCCGGTCGGGGGTCGCCGCCCTCAGCGAGGCGCTGCGCGAGGAGCGCGACGAGCGGCGCTCGGACATCACGGAGGCGGAGCGGGACCTGTTCGACCGGACGCTGGCCGGTGACACGCGACGGCACCTCGCCGACCGCATCAGGCAGGCGACCGCGCTGGTGGAGAGCATGAACCAGCGCCTCGAACGCGTCCGCACCGCCTCCCGGGTGGCCGTCCGCCTGGTCTGGCAGGTCGATCCCACGCAGCCGCCCGGCACCCGGGCCGCCCGCGACCTGCTGCTGCGCGACCCGGCCGGGCTGGACGAGGCCGACAGGGAGGCCCTGTACGTCTTCTTCAGGGACCGGGTGGAGGAGGCCCGGGCCGACAACTCGTCGGCGAGCTGGGAGGACCAGCTCATGAAGGTGCTCGACTACACGGCCTGGCACCGGTTCGTGGTCAGGCTGGACCGCGGCGACGGGCAGGGCTGGCAGGACCTCACCAGGAAGCTGCACGGGGCGCTGTCCGGCGGGGAGAAGGCGATCGCGCTGCACCTGCCGCTGTTCGCCGCGGTGGCCGCGCACTACCAGAGCGACCCGGGCTGTCCCCGGTTCATCCTGCTGGACGAGGTGTTCGTGGGGGTGGACCGGACGAACCGGGGGCAGGTGTTCGACCTGCTGGTGAACCTGGGGCTGGACCTGGTGCTCACGTCCGACCACGAGTGGTGCGAATACCGCGAGCTCGACGGGATCGCCGTCCACCAGCTCATCACCGGCGACGGGGACGACGCGGTGACGACCGCCCGCTTCGTCTGGAACGGCTACCGTACGGTCCCGACGGACTGATCACACGGTCCAGGGCGGGTTGGCGCCGGCGACCGAGCACGTCAGCGCCGCCACCCTCACCGCGAACTCGGCCGCCTCCACCGCCGTCCCGAGATCCAGGCCGTCCAGGCGGCCGCCCAGCAGGTCCTTGGCGGCGAGGCTGTGCAGGAGGCCCGCCGTGAAGGAGTCGCCCGCGCCGACCGTGTCCACCACGTCCACCTGCGGCGCCGGCACCGACGCGCGCTCGCCGTCCAGGGAGACCAGCGCGCCCGCCGCGCCCCTCGTGACGACGATCAGCCGGGCGCCGGCGGCGTGCCAGGTGTCGCAGGCACGTTCCACCGGCACGCCGGGCAGCAGGAAGTCCAGGTCGTCCGCGCTGAGCTTGAGGATGTCGGTCCATTCGCACCAGCGCGACACCGGGTAGTCGGCCAGGGAGGCGAGGCTGGGGCGGACGTTCGGGTCGACCGAGATCGTGGCGCGCCCGGCGGCCTCCCGCGCGAACGCCTCCACCGCCGTCCGGCCCGGCTCCCTGGCCAGGGCGAGCGAGCCGGTGTGCAGGCAGGCGACCGGGCCGAGGCGGTCCAGGTCCAGCTCGTCCGCGGTCCACTGCCAGTCGGCGGTGCCGTCGGCGTAGAAGGTGTACTCGGCCTGGCCGCCGGCGTCGAGGGCGGCGACGGCGAGCGTGCTGGGCTCCCTGGCGTCGACGGAGGCCGACAGGTCCACGCCCGAGGAGGTGAGGTGGCGGCGGAACAGCTCGCCGAACACGTCGCCGGAGACGCGGCCGAGGAAGCGCGTGGGGGTGCCGAGCCGGGCCAGCGCCACCGCCGTGTTCGCGGGCCCGCCACCTGGCAGCACCCGCAACCCCAGCTCAATCGCCTCTCCACCGTTCTCGGCCGAGGCGGGGGAGAGGGTGGTGAAGCCGTCGGCGACGCACTCGCCCAGGACAGCGATCATCGGGCCTGCCTTTCAGGCACGTTGCCGATTTGTTACGGCATGGGGGCATTGACGTTTCTCGAATGGGAGTCCATCATCGCAGCACAGCGGATGTCAACGTTGACATATGTCAACGATGACATCGGGTCCCCCTGATAGGAACCGCCCATGAATGCAAAGATTTCGGCCGGACTCCTGGTCACCGCCCTTCTCGTCACCGGATGTGGCGGTGGGGGCGGAGGCAGCGGGCAGAGCGCCTCCGCGACGCCCAAGGTCGGCCTCATCACCAAGACCGAGACGAACCCGTTCTTCGTGAAGATGAAGGAGGGCGCCCAGAAGTCGGCCCAGGCCAACGGCATGGAGCTGATGACCGCCGCCGGCAAGTTCGACGGCGACAACGCCTCCCAGATCACGGCCATCGAGAACATGGTCGCCGCCGGTGTGAAGGGCATCCTCATCACGCCGAGCGACACCAAGGCCATCGTGCCCGCCGTCAAGAAGGCCCGCGACGCCGGCGTGCTCGTCATCGCCCTGGACACGCCGACCGACCCGCAGGACGCCACGGACGCGCTGTTCGCCACCGACAACCTCAAGGCCGGCGAGCTGATCGGCCAGTACGCCAAGGCCGCCATGGCCGGCAAGCCCGCCAAGATCGCCACCCTCGACCTGGCCCCCGGCATCACCGTCGGCCAGCTCCGGCACGACGGCTTCCTGAAGGGGTACGGGATCGCGGAGGGCGACCCGTCCATCGTCTGCTCCCAGGACACCAGGGGCGACCAGGCCAAGGGCCAGACCGCCATGGAGAACTGCCTGCAGAAGGCCCCCGACATCAACCTCGTCTACACGATCAACGAGCCCGCGGCGCTGGGCGCGTACACGGCACTGAAGGCCAAGGGCCGCGAGAAGGACGTGCTGATCGTCTCCGTGGACGGCGGCTGCACCGGAACCAAGGCCGTGAAGTCCGGCGAGATCGCCGCCACGAGCCAGCAGTACCCGCTGAAGATGGCCGAGGACGGCGTCAAGGCGGTCTCGGAGTTCGCCAAGACCGGCAAGAAGGCCTCCGGCTACACCGACACCGGCGTCACCCTGATCACCGACAAGTCCGTCTCCGGCGTCGAGGCCAAGGACACGGCCTTCGGCCTGGCGAACTGCTGGGGCTGACATGGCCGTCATGGAAGCGACGCTGCCGCGCCGCCTGATCTCGACGCCCGTCGCGGGCCCCCTGGCCGCGCTCGTCCTGGCCTGCGCGTTCTTCGCGCTCAGGACCGACCAGTTCCTCACCGGCCCGAACTTCTCGCTGATCATCCAGCAGGTCATGGTGGTCGGCACGCTGGCCATCGGCCAGACGCTGATCATCCTGACCGCGGGCATCGACCTGTCCAACGGCGCGATCATGGCGTTCGGCGGCATCGTGATGACCAAGCTGGCCGTGGACAGCGGCCTGCCGCCGGTCGTCGCGATCGTCGCCGGGCTCGCCGTCTGCTCGCTGTTCGGTCTGGTCAACGGGTTGCTGGTGACGCGGATCTCGTTGCCGCCGTTCATCGTGACGCTCGGCATGCTGAACGTGGTCTTCGCCCTGACCCACATCTACTCCAACGAGCAGACGGTCACGGACCTGCCGCCGGCGCTGACGTTCCTCGGCCAGACGTTCCAGGTCGGGCAGACGAACGTCACCTACGGCTCGCTGCTGACGATCCTGCTGTTCCTGCTGTTCGCGTACCTGCTCGGCTCCACGGCGTGGGGCCGCCACGTGTACGCGCTCGGCAACAGCCCCGAGGTGGCCCGCCTGACCGGCATCAGGACGCGCCGGCTGACCATCGGCGTCTACACGCTGGCCGGCTTCGTGTACGGCATCGCCGCCCTGCTGCTGGTCTCGCGCACCGGAGTGGGCGACCCCCAGGCCGGCCAGACCGACAACCTGGACAGCATCACCGCGGTCGTCCTGGGCGGGACGAGCCTGTTCGGCGGCCGCGGCCTGGTGATCGGCACGCTGGTCGGAGCGCTCATCGTCGGGGTGTTCCGCAACGGGCTGCAGCTGATGGGCGTACCGTCGATCTATCAGACGCTCATCACCGGCATCCTGGTGATCCTCGCCGTCGCCGTCGACCAGCTCTCCCGCAGGAGGAACCGATGACGACCCCCGTGCTCCAGGCCCGCGGCCTGGTGAAGCGGTACGGCCACGTGACCGCGCTCGACGGCGCCGACTTCGACCTGATGCCCGGCGAGGTGCTCGCCGTCATCGGCGACAACGGCGCCGGCAAGACCAGCCTCATCAAGGCGCTCACGGGCGCGCTCCAGCCCGACACCGGCGAGATCCTGCTCGACGGCAAGCCGGTGCGCTTCCGCGACCCGCTGGAGGCGCGCCGGCAGGGCATCGAGACCGTCTACCAGGACCTCGCGGTGGCGGCCTCGCTCGACATCGCCACGAACATGTTCCTCGGCCGCGAGATCCGCAAGCCCGGCATCCTCGGCAGCGTCTTCCGCATGCTCGACAAGAAGCGCATGCGCGAGGAGTCCGCCCGGCACATGGCCGAGCTCAAGATCGGGCTGCGCTCGCTCACCCAGCCGGTCGAGTCGCTGTCCGGCGGGCAGCGGCAGGGCGTGGCCGTGGCCAGGGCGGTGGCGTGGGCCACACACGTCGTGGTCATGGACGAGCCCACCGCCGCGCTCGGCGTCAAGGAGTCCGGCCAGGTGCTCGACATGATCAAGCGGGTCCGCGACGGGGGCACGCCGGTCGTGCTGATCAGCCACAACATGCCGCACGTGTTCGAGATCGCCGACCGCATCCACGTCCAGCGCCTCGGCCGCCGGGTCGCCCAGATCAAGCCGGGCGACCACAGCATGGCCGAGGTGGTGGCCATCATGACCGGCGCACTCCAGGTCTCCGAAGGCAAGGCGGTGGTGGCGGACCAGGGCGCGGCGGAGGCCATCGGGTTGTCCTGATGAGCGGCCACTAACATGGGCGCAATGCGGCGTCCGACGATGACAGATGTGGCGCGTGAGGTCGGCGTCACGGCGAAGACGGTCTCGCGGGTGCTCAACGACGACGGCCCGGTCGCCGTCGAGACCCGCGAGCGCGTCATGGAGGCCGTCAGGAAGCTGGGCTACCAGCCCAACCTGATGGCCCGCAACATGCGGGTCGGCGCGCGCGACGCCGCGATCGGCCTGGTCATCCCCGAGATGGGCAACCCGTTCTTCGGCACCGTCGCGGGCGGCATCGAGAGCGCCGTGCGCGCCCGCGGCCTCACCCTCATCGTCGGCAACTCCAGCGAGACCGCCGACCTGGAGCAGTCGCTGATCGCGACGTTCCTGGCCCGCCGGGTGAGCGCGCTCATGGTGGTCCCCTCGGCCACCAGCGACCACCGCCACCTGCGCAACGAACGCGTGGCGGGCCTGCCCATCGTCTTCCTCGACCGCCCGGCCGTCAGCCTGACCGCCGACAGCGTGGTCAGCGCCAACCGGGAGGGCGCCAGGGCCGGCGTCGCCCACCTGATCGCCCACGGCCACCGCAGGATCGGCTTCGTCGGCGACGTGCCCGCCGCCCTCTACACGCGCCGCGAACGCTTCCAGGGCTACCGCGACGCGCTCGAAGGCGCGGGGCTGCCGTTCGACCGGGCCCTGGTGGAGACCGGCCACGACCAGGAGGCCGCGGCGCGGGCCACGATGCGGCTGTTAGCCCTCGACGATCCGCCGACCGCCCTGTTCGCGGGCAACAACCTGGCCTCCACGGGCGCGGTGGTGGCGCTGTCGCGGGCCCGCCGCAAGGACGTGGCGCTGGTCGGCTTCGACGACCTGCCCCTGGCCGAGTGCCTGGACCCGCCGCTGACGGTCGTGGCCCAGGACCCGGCGCGGATGGGGGCCGCGGCGGCCGAGCTGGTGCTGGCGCGGCTGGACGGCGACCGCTCCAAGGCCCGCAGGACGCTGGTGCCCACCCGGCTGGTCGTCCGGGGTTCGGGCGAGCTGCCCGCTCCCAGGTAGTCAGCGGGGGTAGGCGCCGCCGTCCAGGCTGAGGACCTGGCTGGTCAGATAGCCGTTACGCAGGACGGCCAGGGCCAGGTCGGCGACCTCCTCCGGACGCCCGAAGCGGCCGACCGGGAGGTGGCTCGGGCTCGCCGTGACCGGGAGCATCGCGGTGTCCTCGATCAGGGCGGGGGCCAGGGCGTTGACGGTCACGCCGTGCGAGGCCACGCGGGCGGCCAGGAAGTGGAGCATGCCGTGCAGGGCCGCCTTGGACGCGGCATAGTGCGGGCCGACGATGCCGCCGGTGAAGGCCGCGATCGACGACATGAACAGCACCCGCCCGTACCCCCGCGCCGCCATCCCCGGCAGCGCCTGCTGCGCCAGCAGGAACGGCGCGCGCAGGTTGACCGCCATCGTGCGGTCCCACGTCACCGCGTCCACCGCCGTGTACTCCTGCTGGATGGCGTAGCCGGCGTTGGAGATCAGCAGGTCGACGGGGCCGAGCGCGTCGGCCGTGGCGCGCAGCAGGGCGACCGGGACCTGCGGGTCGGCCAGGTCGCCCGGCAGCGCGATCGCGTCCACGCCCGCGGCCCGCGCCCGCGCCACCAGGTCGTCGGCGTGCTCGGAGCGGGTGCCGTACGTGAAGGCGGTCCTGACTCCCGCGGCGATGAGGCGGCGTCCGATCGCCTGCCCGATGCCGCCCGACGCGCCGGTCAGCAGGGCCACGCGGCCAGTGAGTTGGGTCATGTCACCCAATCTTCCCCGTGATACAGACGTTGACGACACGTTCGAATGGGGCGTTTCCGTACGTCTTCCACTGTGTGCTCACGCGTAACTCGCGGTCCACCTGGGCGGTCTACGGTGCGCGCATGAGAATGCGCAGGTTACTCGCGAGTGTGCTGGCCGGAGTCGTCGCAGGCGGTACGGTCGCCGTCGTGCTGACCCAGACGACTCCCGCCACGGCCGACCGCCGCGGCCACGCACCCATCGTGATCGGTCACCGGGGCGCGAGCGCCCACCGGCCCGAGCACACGCTCCTGTCGTACGAGACCGCCATCGCCATGGGCGCCGACTACATCGAGCCCGACCTCGTCTCGACCAAGGACCACGTGCTGGTCGCCAGGCACGAGAACGAGATCTCCGGCACGACGGACGTGTCCGCGCACCCGGAGTTCGCCGACCGGCGCACCACCAAGACCGTCGACGGCCGGCCGATCACCGGCTGGTTCACCGAGGACTTCACACTGGCCGAGCTGAAGACGCTGCGCGCCAAGGAGCGCGTCCCCGACCTGCGGCCGGACAACACCGCGTTCGACGGGCTGCCGGAGATCCCGACGTTCGAGGAGGTCGTGAAGCTGGCGCAGCAGCACGGCGTCGGCGTCTACCCCGAGACCAAGCACCCGACGTACTTCGACTCCATCGGCCTGTCGCTGGAGGAGCCGCTGCTCGACGTGCTCAACCGGTATCGGGTGCGCAAGGCGTACATCCAGTCCTTCGAGACCGCGAACCTGCGTGAGCTGCGCGCCAAGACCCGCCTGCCGCTGATCCAGCTGATCACGTTCGGGGGCGCGCCGTACGACTGGGTCGCCTCCGGGAGCACCCGCACGTACGACGACATGGTCAAGCCGGACGGGCTGCGCGAGGTGGCCTCGTACGCGAACGGGATCGGGGTGGACACGCGGCGCGTGGTACCCCAGGACGCCTCGGGCAGGACCCTCGAGCCCACCACGCTGATCGCCGACGCCCACCGCCGCCGCCTGGACGTGCACGTCTGGACGGTACGGAACGAGAACTCGCAGCTGCCCGCCGACTACCGGCTCGGCAACCCGGCCAGCCCCGTCTACCCCCGGGCCACCGGGAACGTGATGGGGTGGCTGTCGAAGCTGGTCGACCTGGGCATCGACGGCGCCTTCTGCGACGACCCCGCCATGGGCAGGGCCGTGGTGAGCGGGCGGCAGGCGTAGGGACGCGTCGGCGTCGGTTTCCCTATTCCCCACCGGATCAGTGGGTACATTGGTCCGGTGAGGAACGACCAGCACGGCCTGGCGATGACCGGGGCCGGCGCCGCCGCGGCGCGGCACTACGACCGCGCGATCGACGAACTGCTGCACCTGCGGGTCGAGGTCGCCACCGAGACCAGGGCGGCGCTGGCCGAGTCGCCCGACTTCCCGATGGGCAACGTCCTGAGCGCGTACCTCGGGCTGCTCACCACCGAGGCGGACGACGCGCGCAAGGCGCGGGCGCGGTTCGGGGCGTTCCGGGACAGGATCGACGAGTCGTCGCTGCTGCCCCGCGAGCGCGCCCACGTGGCGGCCGTGCAGGCGCTGCTCGACGGCGACTGGCTGACGTGCGGGCGGCTGCTCGGCGAGATCACCGTGGAGCACCCGCGCGACGCCCTGGCGCTGGCGGCCGGGCACCAGGTCGACTTCTTCACCGGCGACGCCCGCTCGCTGCGCGACCGGATCGGCGGGGCCCTGAACGCCTGGCGGGAGGACGACCCGCACTTCGGCCACGTGCTGGGAATGTACGCCTTCGGCCTGGAGGAGGCGGGGCACTACGACCGGTCGGAGGAGGCCGGGCTGCGGGCGGTCGAGCTGAACGCGCGCGACGTGTGGGGCATTCACGCGGTCGTGCACACCTATGAGATGCAGGGGCGCTTCGGGGAGGGGCTGCGTTACTTCGACGCGCGGCTACCGGACTGGTCCACCGGAACGTTCTTCAACATCCACAACTGGTGGCACTACTGCCTGTACGCGCTGGAGTCGGGTGACGAGGCGCGGGTGCTGGCGATCTACGACTCGGTGCTCGCGGGCGGGGAGACCTGCATGGAGCTGCTGGACGCCGCCGCCCTGCTCTGGCGGCTCCACCTGGAGGGCTCCGACCAGCACGAGCGCTGGCGCGCCCTGGCCGACGCGTGGCCGGTCAGGGTGGCCGAGCCGTTCTACGCCTTCAACGACATGCACGCGGTCATGTCGTACGTGGGCGCCGGGCGGATCGGGGAGGCGGAGAAGCTGATCGCGACGCGCGAGGCGTACGTGCTGGAGCCGCGTCCGGGCGTGACCAACCGGGACATGACGCTCCGGGTGGGCCTGCCGGTGTGCCGCTCGCTGGTGGCCTTCGGGCGGGGCGACTACGACGCGGTCGTGGACCTGCTCTATCCGATCAGGCACCGCGTGAACGAGTTCGGTGGCAGCCACGCGCAGCGGGACGCCGTGCAGAAGACCCTGCTGGAGGCGGCGCTGCGGGCGGGGCGGCGGGACATCGCGCGGGTGCTGGTGAGCGAGCGCGTCAGCGTCCGGCCGTGCAGCCCGTACAACTGGCTCAAGCAGGCCGCCCTCGCCGACGAGCTGGGCGAGCGGGGCGCCGCGGCGGCCGCCCGCCTGCGCGCCGACGAACTGGCCCGAACCGGCGGCCGCCCCTAGCCCTGGCCCTTGCGGCCGGTTGTAGCTCTGGGACGGCGGCCGTGCGGTCCTGGCCCTGGAACTGTCGGGGTCGGCGGGTAGTGTTTGCCGCCATGGAACGGCAACTCACCCTGATGGTCGTACACGCACACCCCGACGACGAGTGCCTGAGCACCGGCGGCGTCCTGGCCCGCTACTCCGACGAGGGCATCCGCACGGTCCTGGTCACCTGCACCAACGGTGAGCAGGGCGACGGCCAGGGCGGCGTGAAGCCGGGCGAGGACGGTCACGACGATGCGGCGGTGGCCGAGCTGCGGCTGGCCGAGCTGCGCGAGTCGGTGTCCCACCTGGGCATCGAGCACCTGGAGCTGCTCGGCTACCGCGACTCCGGCATGCAGGGCTGGGATGCCAACGCCCACCCCGACGCGTTCGCCAACGTGCCGGTCGAGACGGCCGCCGCCAAGCTGGCCGCGTTGATGGAGCACTACCGGCCCCAGGTCGTGGTGACCTATGACGAGACCGGTGGTGGCGGTTACGGCCATCCCGACCACGTCCAGGCCCACCGCATCACGGTGGCGGCCGTCGAGCAGACCGGCATTCCGGACAAGTTCTACTACACGGCCATGCCCCGCTCCGGCATCAAGCAGATGTTCGAGATGATGCGGGCCAACGGGGTCGACCTCGGCGACTTCCAGCCGTCCGACGACTTCGGCACCCCCGACGAGCGGGTCACCAGCGTCGTCGACATCTCGCCGTTCGTCGAGCGCAAGCTCAAGGCGCTCAGGGCGCACGAGAGCCAGGGCGAGAACATCTTCCTGCTGCGCATGCCCGAGGAGGTGCAGCAGCAGGCGTTCTCGCACGAGGCGTTCGAGCGGAAGCTGTGCAAGGTGGACGCGCCCGACCACGAGGAGGACCTGTTCGCGGGACTGCGTGACGGCTAACCTCCAGAACATTATTCTAAGCCCTATGGGCACCCTCGTCAGCTATCAACTCAAGGACTCCGTCGCCACCATCACCATGGACGACGGCAAAGTGAACGCGGTCTCGGTCCAGCTGCTGACCGAGCTCGGCGCCGCCCTCGACCGGGCGGCCGCCGACTCGGCGGTCGTGCTGCTGGAGGGCCGGGAGGGGGTCTTCTCGGCCGGGTTCGACCTGAAGGTGCTCGCGGCGGGCGGTGAGGGGGCCCTGGCGCTGGTGCGGGGCGGGTTCGAGCTGGCGGAGCGGCTGCTGTCGTTCCCGACGCCGGTGGTGGCCGCCTGCACGGGGCATGCGGTGGCGATGGGCGCGTTCCTGCTGCTGTCGGCCGACTACCGGGTGGGGGCGGCCGGGCCGTACCGGCTGGTGGCCAACGAGGTGGCGCTGGGCATCACGATGCCGTACGCGGCGGTCGAGATCCTCCGGCAGCGGCTGACACCCGCGTGCTTCACGCGGGCGGTGCTGCTGGCCGAGCCGTTCTCGCCCGACGACGGGGTGGCGGCCGGCTTCCTGGACCGGGTGGTGGAGCCGGCCCGGGTGCCGGACGTGGCCCGGGAGACGGCCGAGGCGCTGACCGCCCTCAACATGCGGGCACATGCTGCCACCAAGGCGCGGGCACGGCGGCAGACGCTGTCGGCGATCCGGGCGGGGATCGCCGAGGAACTGGGCCCGGGGGCAAGCTGGCCTCCGGCGTAACAAGGCAGGTGGACGTCGGCCGGGCAAGGGCGGGACCCCTGCTGGGGTGGTCCTTGGCGGCGTGGGCAGGCCGGCTGGATGGTCAGCGCGCGGTCTCGGAGGTTGCGGCGCGGCCGAGGAAGGCGAGGAGCCGCTGGTGAGCGGTGGCGTCGGCCGGCGCGGGCAACTCGGGGCCGAACATGCCCGGCCGGCGGTAGGCGTCGAAGTCCATGCCGCGCATGACGGACAGCAGTTCCTCGCAGGAGCGCTGGTCGACGAGGTGCTCCTGGTGGGTGGCGAGGGCCAGGTCGACTCCGTGCACGAGCATTTCGGTGAGGTGGATGAGCGCCGCCATCGGCCCAGGTACGGTGCCGAACCCCAGACGCACGCTCGTCTCCAGGGCGCCGGGCCGGTGCCAGGCCGCGCGGTCGAGGTCGGCGGCGACGGCGAAGGCGCCCTGCGGATCGGCGCCCAGCCAGTCGGACTCGTGGTCGGCCCCCGCCTCGGTCCCGGTGAGCTCGGCGGCGAAGATGCGCATGCCGCCCACCAGGTGGTTGAGCTCGGTGCGGACGTCCCACCCCGGGCACGGCGTGCCGGCTCCGAGCTGGTCGGGGTCGATCCCCTTGACGATGGCGGCCGTCATGTCGATGGCCCGGTCGATCTGCTCGATGACGCTGGTCATGTCGTTCTCCTGGGGTGCGGGGACGTACCGTCGCGCTCTAAAGCAGGCGGCGACTGCGTTAAACGAAACCTAGAGCCGCAGGAGCCGCAAACGCAAGTCGTAACTGCGTTAAGGTGGGGGCATGGAGGAAGAGCGCCAGGCGGCCCGCCGGCCCGGGGGCCGCAGCGCCCGCGTCCGGGCGGCGGTGCACCAGGCCGTCACCGACCTCGTCGCCGAACGCGGCTACGGGAACTTCACGGTCGGCGAGGTCGCGGCCCGCGCCGGTGTGGCCGACACCAGCGTCTACCGCCGCTGGGGCAACCTCGAGGCCCTGCTCATGGACGTGGCGATCACCTGGCTGACCACGCAGTCACCGATCCCCGACACCGGCAGCCTGGACGGCGACCTGCGCGCCTACGCCGCCAACGTGGCCCGCGACGTCACCGGCCCCGACGGGCCGGCGGTGCTGCGCCTGGTCATCGCCCTGTCCACGGCGGGACCGGACGGCCTGCGGGCGCGCGACGCGTTCCTCGCCGAACGCTCCCGCCAACTCCAGACCATGCTCGACCGGGCCCGCGACCGGGGCGAGGACCCGCCGGACGTCCTGGACGTCCTGGACCACATCCTGGCCCCGATGTACATCCGGATCCTGTTCGGAGCGGGCCCGCTCACCCCCGACTACTCCGGCACGCTGGTCGACCGCCTCCTGTCCCACAAGTGACCACGATCGTGATGGCTCGACGGACGGATGATTCCCACCGGCGCGTGCCCGTACAGCGGTCGCGGCCATGAACGCCGGCGATCTCCAGGCGATCGACCACGTCTACGAGGACGGTGCCGTCCTCGTACCGGTGCCCGGCCATCCCGGCCCCGGCACCGCACGCCTGGCCGCCAACCAGCACCTGCAGGGCTTCGGGCTGCCGATCGAGGCACGCGTACGTGGCCGGCGACATCGCCCTGCTCATCGTCGACCGGTCCATGCGCGGCACAGCACGAGATCGACATGGGCGGCACCGACGTCGTCCGCCGCGGCCCCGACGGCCGATGGCGCTACGTCATCGAAGCCGGTCCGGTTCTACACGAAGGGATATCTGTGATCACCGGCCGCTCGATGACCCGACCTGGCTCGTGCTCGTCAGGAAGTCAGGAAGTCAGGAGCTTGTGGGGCGGGACTTCCGCCGGTTCCTCGGCGCCGGGCCGGACCCCTGCGGACGCCGGCCCCGTCCTCGGGGCTGCTCGGGGACGGGACGCGGGTCACTGAGCCTGCGCCTAGGAGACGCGTTCGGCGTTGGAGATGTAGCCGCCTCCGCCCGGGTAGACCCAGGCGCCGTTGAGGGTGGTGTCATCGGCGCTGAAAGTGCCCTGGTAGTAGGCGGGTGAGCCGCGCTCGCCGGCCCAGATGGTGAGGGTGTCGCCGAGGATCTCGTAGGTGTAGCCCAGGGTGCTGCCGTCGTCGCCGTAGTAGCGGGAGGTGATGTCGGCGCCGGGTTCGGCCATCAGCTTGCGCTCCCGGCCAATGATCTCGATGCCGAAGGTGTCACCTAGCCGGACGTCCTGCTGGAGGAAGTGGTCGTTCATCCAGCGGTAGGTGACGGTTCCCTCATGGCCTCCGGTGATCTTCCACGTGCCGACGAGCCGGGCCAGGGCCTGCAGTGCGGGGTCGTTGCTCATCGCGGTCTCCCTCGGAGTGAACGAATGTCGCCCATTCTGACCACCCGCGGCACCGAAACTCATCGGTCCCGCGTGAGGGCGGGTCGTCGTTCTTCAACGCCCGGTAAAGCGTGGAGCGGGCGCGGACGGCGCAGCAGGGGCCTGCGGGTCTTCAGGTCCGGCGGAGGAGAGCGGAGGCCGCCTCCGCGCTCGTGACGAGGTCGAGCCGGCCCCAGCGGACAGGCCAGGAGTAGCGGCGGTCCACGGTCCAGGCCAGGACCGCGTCGAGGGCGTCCGAGGAGTTCAGGCGGTCCTCGCCGGCGATCACCGGGGCCGCAGTAGGACCGACGGCGGGGTCGGCGATGGCGCACCACGAGGAGTCCGCCAGGGGAAAGGCGTCCGACCGGAACATCCCGTGCAGGGTCGCGCAATCGTCGTCGAGCGGACTGCGTTCACTGTCGAAGTAGCGGCCGAACACGAAGTCGCCCAGCACGGCGCCGGTGAAGGCGCCGACGAAGCGGATCGTCTGCGCGCCGATCAGCGCGAGCACCCCGTCCGCGCCCCACAGCACCGCCTCCGTCCCGTCCGGGGCCTCGATCGACCCGACCCGGGCCGGTTCGCCGCCCAGCGACCACAGCTCCGCCCGCCCGTCCGCGGTCAGGCACGCGCCGAAGTCCCCGGAGCTCCCTCAGGCCCAGGGGCGCTCCTGGCCGTCGTGGAAGTACCGGCCGACGCGCCTCGTGGTGGCGACGGGCAGGTGGTACCGGTGACGGCCGTACGCGTCGTGAACGTCGACACCGCCGCGGTCCGCCACCACGACCGCCAGCCGGGCCTCCGCCCCGCGCATGCCCCAGTGCAGCGACCCCTCAGCCTGGACCACGGGGTCGCCCACCGGCTGCCCGGTGCCGGCGTCGAAGACGGTCAGCCGGCGCGGCCGGCCCGGCGTCAGCGCCGCGGCGTACCGATCGTCCGGGCTCCACGCGACCGGGCCGGCGGTCAGCGCCAGCCAGCGCAGCCGCCCGCCCGGCAGCGCCCCGACGCGCTGCCGGCGCGCATCGCGCACAAGCACGCGGCGGTGGGGTGACCGAGGACCAGTACGTGATCGTCCACAAGTACCTGTTCGGCGCGATCGCGGAGGTGCTCGGCGACGCCGTCACGCCCGCGGTCGCGGCGGCCTGGGACGAGGTGTACTGGCTGATGGCCGGCGCGCTCATCGCCGTCGAGGCCCGCCTGTACGCCGACGCGGGGGCCCGGCCCGGCGACACCTGGCGGCGGTGGCGGGTGGTCGAGCGGCGCGAGGAGACCGCGGACGCCATGTCGCTGGTGCTGCGCCCGGTCGGCGCCGCGCCGGCCCCGCCCGCCCGGCCCGGTCAGTACGTCAGCGTACGGGTACGGATGCCCGACGGCGTCCGCCAGCTCCGGCAGTACACGCTGTCCGGGCACGGCACGGACGGCCTGCGCCGCATCATGGTCAAGCGGGTCGGCGAGGGCGAGGTGTCCGGCCTCCTGCACGCCACCGCCAAGGAGGGCGACGAGCTGACCCCTGTCCGCGCCGTTCGGCGACGTGGCGCTCGACGGCGGCGAGGCCCCGCTCGTGCTCGTCTCGGCGGGCATCGGCTGCACCCCGATCACCGCGATGCTGGAGCGCCTGGCCCTCACCGGCGACACCCGCCGGGTCCTGGTGCTGCACGCCGACCGTTCCCCGGCCGCCCACGCCCTGCGCTCGCCGTTCATGCGGGCGGCGCGCGGCGAGCTCATCGCGGCCGGGGTCGCGCCGCGCGACATCCACTACGAGGTGTTCGGCCCTGACCTGTGGCTCGGCGCGGCCTGAAAGTGTCCGCTTCCACTGATCAATGACCGACGCTCTGGTAGTGGTCGAGCTGACGCCGCCACACGAGGTACGCCAGCACGATCAGGACCACTCCCACCAGCGGGGCGGCCAGTGCCCAAGGGTTGGCGAGCTTGCCCAGCACGACGCTCGCCGGCACGTACGCCACGAACGCGACCGGCAGCACGAACGTGAGCAGCCACTCCACCACGCCGCCGAAGATCCTCATCGGGTACGAGCCGAACTTGCTGAAGACGTCGTCGACGAAGACCCGCAGGGCGAAGGTGTCGATCATGCGCAGAGACAGGGAGCAGAGCGCGAGGAAGAAGGCGGCCTCGATGAGGGCGCCGCCGATGATCGCCATCAGGCAGAAGGCGATCAGCCCGGCGTTCCACTGAACCTGTGCGTTCTGGCCGGCGACGGCGAGCAGCGTCAAGCCCACGAGCAGGTCGCCGAACTGGGCGATGCCCATTCTGTTGCCCATGAGCTGGACGAGGGGGTCGAGGGGGCGTAGCAGGAAGCGGTCGAACTCTCCGTTGAGGACGAGCCACTGGATGTCGTTCACGCTCATCAGCGGGATCATGGCCAGGGCGTGGGCGGTCAGGCGCAGGCCGTACAGGAAGGCGATCTCCGCCAGGCCCCAGCCCGCCAGCGACGGGAAGGTGTGCATCACGACCCAGACGAAGGCGAACCCGGTGCCCTGCCAGATCGCGCCGCTGAGGATGCCGATCACGGTGTTCATGCGGTACTGCAGGGCGCCGCGGGCAGAGGCGCGCTGGAGCAGGACGTACAGCCGCAGGCCGCGGAGGATCTCAGCCACCCTGGATCACCACCCTTCGGCGGGCCCGGGACCAGGTCAGTCCGAGCAGGCCCCACAGCCCCGCGATCCAGGCGAGCTCGACCACCACAGGTCCCGAAATATCGGAAATGTGGCCGATGTAGATCGCCGCGGGCACGTAGCCCATGTACTTGAAGGGCAGGATCTCGGCCAGCTCGCCCAGGAAGCCGGGGAAGAAGGCGAGCGGCACCATCGTCCCGGCGAAGAACTGGCTGACGAGCCGGTAGAGCAGCGAGAGGGCCCCGGTCTCCATGGTCCAGAAGCCGATCAGGCTGATCAGCAGTGCCAGCTGGACGGCGATCACGTACCCGAGCACCAGGGTGATCACGTAGCCCGCGCCGTTGGCCGGCACGGTGATCGAGCCGACCAGCAGCACCACGGGGACGACCGGGGCGAGCAGCAGCAGCCCGCCCGCGGTGTTCCCGAACTGGAAGGCGGCCATCTGCCTCAGGTAACCGACCGGGCGGGCCAGGTCGAAGAAGACCGTCCCGGTACGGATGCGCTGATGGACGGTGCGGGAGACGAGCGTGTGGGTGGCGAAGGCCTGCAGGTTGGCCAGGGTGAGGTAGGCCAGCAGCGCCTCCAGCGTGAGCCCGGCGGCCACGGGGCGCGAGCCGTACACGGCGGTCCAGATCATGCGCAGCAGGAACACCTGGGCGACCATCGTCACGCAGGTCATGATGATGTTGCTGCGGTAGGCCAGGGCGAGGCGGAAGCCGATGCGCGTCATCGGGTGTAGATCCCTTTGATCACGTTCTCCAGGTCGGGTTCCTCGATCGACAGGTCGCGGATGGTGTGTTCGGCGGCGATCGAGGCGATCATGCCCGGCAGGTCGTCGTGGATCTCGAAGACGTGGCGCCCCTCGGCGTCCCGGGACACGCCACGCACCTCTTCCGGCCCGGACTCGAGCAGCACCACCAGCCGCCGGGGCTGGTTCACCAGCGCGTCGATGGCGCCGTCGAACAGCACCCGGCCGTGGTCGATGAGGATGATCCGCTTGCACAACGCCTCGACGTCGGCCAGATCGTGCGTGGTCAGGATGACGGTCGTGCGGCCGGCGCGGTTGGTCTCCACGATGAACTCGCGTACGGCCTCCTTGGCCACCACGTCCAGCCCGACCGTCGGCTCGTCGAGGTAGAGCAGCGGAGGTTCGTACAGCACGGCCGCGGCCAGGTCGCCCCGCATCCGCTGGCCCAGGCTGAGCTGGCGCACCGGGGTGTCGAGGAACTCGTCGAGCCCGAGCAGGTCGCGCAGCTTCTTCAGCGACGTCTCGAAGCGCGCGGCGGGGACGTCGTAGAGCGAGCCCACCAGCCGTAACGACTCGATCAGCGGCAGGTCCCACCACAGCTGGCTACGCTGGCCGAAGACCACGCCGACGTTGCGCGCGTTGGCCGAGCGGCTGCGCCAGGGCACCAGACCGTTGACCTGCACGGTGCCGCTCGTCGGGGTGAGGATGCCGGTGAGGATCTTGATGGTGGTGGACTTGCCCGCGCCGTTCGGTCCGAGGTAGCCGATGACCTCGCCCTCGTCGATCGTGAAGCTGACGTCGTCGACGGCGGTCTTGTGCTCGTACTGCCGCGTGACCAGCGTGCGTAACGCCCCGAAGGGGCCGGGAAAGGTGCGTGGCCGGCGGAAGACCTTGGTTAACTTCTCGACCCGGATCATGCACGAATACTTTCTTCGGGGCGCAAACGCTGCAACTTGTTTTCATGGCCCGGCTGGGCCCTGGCCGGAGGCGGCCGGCTGGGCCGCGAAGGCCGGGGGCCCCGGCACGGCCCGGGGCGGGGTCAGCTCAAGCCGGCCCTGGCGGCCCATCCGGCGAGCCTGTCGCATTCGGCGCTGGGGCAGCGTGCGAGGTCGCCGTCGCGGACGTACAGCCTGTTCTCGCTGAAGCTCTGATCGCCGGCCTCCAGCAGCCGGCGGAAGGACTGCGGGCTGCCGCCCGAGGTGACCTTGTCGTAGAAGGGCGCGGAACTCGCGTCACCGGCGGTCCGGCCGTAGCGGAAGTCTCCCCCCAGAGTCCTGCCGAAGCCGGTCAGGCAGGTGCCGTAGCGGATCTTCGCCGAGATGGGCTTCATCGCGAAGCCTGCCAGCAGGCCGCGGTCCTGGTAGCGGTAGAGCTGCGCGCCTTGGACATTCTGCACCCGGGCCTTGCAGCGCGTGGCGGAGAACGCGGCAGTGGTGTCCTCCCGCACGAACGCCCGGGACGGCCTGGCACCGCGTCGGGAGCTGTAGGTGAAGCTGGTGACCTTCGACGGTTTGGCGGGGTCGGCGCACCGCGGCGTGAGGTCGAGCGCCGGCCCGAAGCCCGCATCGCCGATCAGGCGCTGCGTGCTGCCGTCTGCCCGGTTCACCAGCACGAGGTGGTACTCGCGGCCTTCGACGGTGGAGGGGCGGTCCGTCCTGATGTCGGCCGACCCGCCGCCGGTCTGGACGAAGTGGCCGGTCCAGCCGGCGCGGGAGGTCCCGCAGCCCTCCGGGGCGGCGGCCGCGGCGGCGGTCGCCGGACCGGCTGCGGCGAAGGTCGCGGCGAACGGCATGACGGCCAGGGCGGTGGTGAGGCGACGCTGCACGACTCTCCCATCTCCAAGGGTGATTGCTCGACTACTTAGAGTATGCGGACGGGTGGAGGGTGAACAGTTTCCGCCAGGCGTGTCACGACCGCCTGTCCCGGGCGCCGCGAGTAATGACTTCTTTTCTCTTTACTAGTTTCGGCCGAGGCACTCCCCGAGCTTTGCTGGAAGCGAGGGCGCTGTTGGTGCCCAGGCTCGCGGCCGAGTGGGGACGGGATTCGAGGCGCCCCTGAAGGCGTGTTCAGGAGGCCGTCATGGCTCGCTCGCGTATTGTCTTCTCGCTTTCGCTCGTCGCGGCGATCGCGCTGGTGGCGCTGGTGGTCGGAGTGGTGGGCGGCCGGGCGACGAGTTCGGCGGGCCAGGCGACGGGCGCGGGCTCCGGCGGGGCGGCGAGCGGCAAGAAGATCGACGTGATCATCAAAGCGAGCGACTCCTCGTTCTGGCAGACCATGATCGCCGGGGCGAAGCAGGCAGGCGGAGACTTCGGCATCAAGGTGAGCACCTTCGGCCCCACGTCCGAGACGAACATCGACGAGCAGGTGCAACTGGTGGAGAACGCCATTTCCCGGGGCGCCGACGGGCTCGTCATCGCGCCCAACTCCGCCAGCGCCCTGAACTCGGCGATCGACCGGGCGCGCAAGGCGGGTCTCAGGGTCATCACCGTGGACAGCCGCGTGACCACCGCCTCGGAGGGCTTCATCGGCACCGACAACCTCAAGGCCGGCATGCAGGCCGGCAAGCGCATGTGCGAGCTGCTCAAGGCGCGGAACAGGACGAGCGGCGGCGTCATGATCGAATCCTCCGTGGCCGGCATCCAGTCACTGATCGACCGGGACGCCGGCTTCAAGCAGGGCCTCGCGCTCAATTGCCCGCAGGTCAAGGCGGTGCTGCAGCGTTACAACAACAACGACATCAACACCGCGGCGTCGCAGGTCAACGACGCCCTGACCGCCAACCCGGACCTGGCCGGGGTGTTCGCCGACAACAACACCTCGGGAGTCGGCGCGGCGCGGGCGATCCAGGACAACAAGGCGGCCGGCACCGTCCCGGTCGTGGCGTTCGATTCCGACCCTCAGGAGAACGCCGCGCTGGCCGCCGGCACCATCGACGCGCTGGTGGTGCAGAACCCCTACTTCTTCGGTTACCAAGGCGTTCTGGCGGCCGGAATGGCCACGGTCGGTCGCATCCCACCGCGTGACATCGACCCGGGCGCCGTCGTGGCGGACCAGCACAACATGACCGAGCCCGATGTGAAGCAGCTGCTCAACCCGCCGACGATGAAGGCGGAATGATGAGCAGGCCCGTTGTCGAGCTGCGCGACGTGTCCAAGGCGTTCGGCCCGGTCCAGGCGCTCCGCGAGGTCTCGCTCCGGCTCGTACCCGGCCAGGTGAATTGCCTCGCCGGGGAGAACGGCGCGGGGAAGTCCACCCTGATCCGGGTGCTGACGGGCGCGCTGCGCCGAGACGGCGGTGTCTACGAGATCGATGGCCGACCGGTCACCGCGCCGACTCCCGCGCATCTGCGCGCGGCCGGGGTTCAGGCCGTCTACCAGGAGCTCAGCCTTCTCCCGCACCTGTCGGTCGCGGAAAACCTGTTCATGGGCCGCCTTCCCGCGCGCAACGGCGTCATCGCCAGGGGCCGGCTGCGGGCCCGTGCCAGGAAGGCCCTCGACGAGGTCGGCCTGACGGACGTCAGCCCGAACACGATCGTGGAACGGCTCCCGGCGGCCACGCGCCAGCTCGTCGAGATCGCCAAGGTGCTGACCGCGGACTCCGTCAAGGTCATCGTGTTCGACGAGCCCACCACGGCGCTCACCGAGACGGAGTCGCAGCGACTCCTGGAGCACATCAGGCGGCTGCGCGAGCGCGGCATGGCGATGCTCTACGTGACCCACCGGCTGGAGGAGATGTTCGAGATCGGCGACTGGGTGACCGTCCTGCGGGACGGGGCCCTGTCGGAGGAAGGACCGATCGGCGACTACGACGAAGATCGCCTGATCACCGCGATGGTCGGCCGGGAGATCAGCTCGCTCTACCCGGAGACCCGCCGGCACGCCGGAGCGCCCGCGCTGCGGGTCTGGGGGCTGCGCCGCTTCGAGAACTCGCCGGCCATCGACCTCCACGTCGGATCCGGAGAGATCCTCGGCATCGGCGGGCTGCTGGGGTCGGGGAGGAGCGGGTTGCTGCTGTCCGTCTTCGGCGCGGCTCCCGTCGTCTCCGGTGAGCTGGAGATCGCGGGCAGGCGCGTGAAACCGTCCGGACCCCGCACGATGATGAACGCCGGGGTGGGGCTGCTCACCGAGGACCGCAAGGTGCTGGGGCTGCTGCCGGAGCTGTCGATCAGGGAGAACGTCACCATAGCCGCCCTGCGCGCCGGCTCCCGGCGCGGTCTCCTGCCCGGTCGCGAGCAGGTCGAGGAGGCGGACCGGCTGCTCGACAGCCTGCGGCTGCGGGCCGGTTCCTACGCCCAGCCGGTGTCGACACTGTCCGGCGGCAACCAGCAGAAGGTCCTGCTCGCCCGATGGCTGCTCACCAAGCCGAAAGTGCTGATGTTCGACGAGCCCACGAAAGGCATCGACGTCGGCGCCAAGGGCGAGCTCTACACGATCATCGGGGACCTGGCCGCGAAGGGGCTGGGGATCATCGTGGTCTCGTCGTACCTGCCGGAGCTCCTGGGGCTCGCGGACCGCATCCTCGTGCTGCGCGACGGGGCGGTCGCCGGCGAACTTCCCGGGTCCGCCACCGAAGAGGACGTGCTCCACCTGGCGAGCGGAACCAGGGGCACGCAGGCCCCGGCGGCAGCGGAAGAGCCGCCGCCGTCTCCGGGAGGGGTGAGCCGGGATGCCTAAACTGGTCTGGCGGGAGCCGGTCGAGACCACGACGATCGTCAACAGGCCGCCGGGCGGTGCGCAAGCGGGACCGGAGACGCCGCCGAGGCCCGGGGAGGCGCCGGGGCCGCAGGCCGAGACCAGGCGGCGGGTCCTCACGCTGGGGGACATCGCGGGACGGGAGAGCGGCGGTCTCGTCGTCCTGCTCGTGGCGGTCGGCGCTCTCACGCTCGCCAGCGACGAGTTCCTCACCGCCAACAACCTGGCCAACCTGGCCCGGCAGGTCGCGATCTTCGGAATCATCGCGGTGGGCCAGCTCCTGGTCATCCTGACCGCCGGGATCGACCTGTCGGTCGGGTCGGTCCTCGGCCTGTCAGGTGCTTCCACCGCGCAGTTCCTGGTCGCCGGCGTGCCGATCGTGCCGTCGATCCTGCTCGGGGTGGGAATCGGCACCGGACTCGGGCTCGTCAACGGCCTGCTGGTCACCCGAGCCCTGCTGCCGCCGTTCATCGCGACCCTGGGCATGCTCGGCATCGCCCGCGGGATGGTCCTGCTCAGCACCGACGCCCAGACCATCCAGGGAGTGCCGGAGGCTTTCCAGACCATCGCCAACGGCACGGTCCTGGGCATCCCCAACCTCCTCCTCATCGCCGTCGCGGTCACCGCCGCGATGTGGTTCGTGCTCTCCCGGACGGTCTTCGGCCGCTACATCTACGCGGTCGGCTCGAACCCCGAGTCGGCCCGGCTCGCGGGCGTCCCCGTCCGCCTGGTGACGGTCTCGGTCTACGTGATCTCGGGTACGCTCGCCGGTCTCGGCGGGGTGCTGCTGGCTTCCCGGCTGGGCGCGGGCATCCCCACCGCCGGCACCGGCTTCGAGCTCAGCGCGATCGCCGCCTGTGTCATCGGCGGCGCGAGCCTCTTCGGGGCGAAGGGGAGCGCGGTCGGCGCGTTCACCGGGGCGCTGATCATGGGTGTTCTCAACAACGGGGGCAACCTCCTGGCGATCAACGCCTTCTACCTCCAGATCGCCATCGGCGTGCTCATCCTCGTCGCGGTCGGGTTCGACCAGCTGAACACCAGGCGGTCGGCCGCCGGCGGTTGACGACATGCCCGGCGAATGCGTGACGCTCAGCCGAGCCAGGTGGTGAGCTGGGACATGGCGCTCGCGGACCAGCCGAGCGCGAGGTGGTTGAGCGCGAGGGTCGCGGTCGCGGCCCGGTTCGCGATGCCGTCGCCCGCGGCGCAACTCGCCACGAAGACGGCGCCGTCGGAGGGTCCCGTGTGCTCGTTGTGCAGGAGCGCCATGTCCGGCACGTTGCCGCACAGCTGGTAGACCGGCACGCTCGAAGGAGTGCCCGCGTCGATGAGGGGCCGCACCAGCGAGCCCCTGTCGATGGCCCACTGGATCCCGCGGCCGGCGGTGTAGAAGCCGGTGCCGCCGTAATAGGTGGTGTACCAGTCCTGCTCGGTGGTGGGCAGCGGATAGACGTCGTCCCAGCGGTAGAGCATGTCGTCAGAGCCCGGGTAGGCGTCGCCCTCGTAGCTCAGCTCGGGATGATTGCGCCACAGGCCGTAACAGACCATCTGGGTGTGGGGCGCGGGCGCGTTCAACGAGCCCCCACATTCCGGAAATATCGCGAAATCGTGGGTCCAGCCGTGCCGGTAACCCCAGTCGAAGCCCTTGTTCGGCCCGCCGAGGAGGACCAGCTTCCTGACGTCGCCCGCGTAGGCCGTGCCCCAGGACTTGCGCAGCGACGAGACGTACATGCGCGCGTTGAACGCGCCCTTCGACCAGCCGATCACGTCCACCTGCGCCGCCCCGGTCTTGGCCCGGATCCTGGCGACGGCGTCGTGGATCTGCTCCGCCCAGTAGTAGCCGTCCCCGGTGACATGCGGGAAGCCGATCGCGAACACCTTGTAGCCCTGCCCAGTGAGGTGCTGCATGAGTCCCGTGGTGGGGCAGCTGACCCGGCCGCAGCCGTACGAGCCTCTGGCGTTGGGGTTGGCCCAGGCCAGATCGGCGTCCTGGTTGGCGCCGTGCACCAGCAGGACGGGGGTGCTCTTGGCGCCCGTCTGCCAGCCCGGCGCGTGATACAGCAGGAACCGCGAGGAGTGGGGCCGGGCGATGTCGCCGAACAGGCGCCTGGTCTGCCCCGTCTGGTCGCCACGCCCGTCGGGCGGGTAGGTCTCGGCCTGGAACCCGGTGGCGTTGTCCTTGAGCCGCTCGACCAGCGCCCAGCCGTTCTCCAGGCCCGAGGTGTAGGTGGCCTCCAGCGTCACCGACGCCGCCGCGGTCGCGGCGGCGGGCGTCGCGGACAGCGCTCCGGCTGCCAGCGCGAGGGCCGTGACCACTCGGCTCCACGAACGTCGTCCCATCAGACCTCCCACGAAGCTCGGATAAGCCACGTTCGCCCGATCCTGAGGGGCGGGTCAATGTGAGCCGCACCCATAGCCCCGTGTTGTCGACACCCCGAACCTGGAGAACGCCGCACGCCCGGCGCGCCGTGGCACGCCGGGCGGAGGGGCCCCGTCTCAGGCGGCAGCCGCCTTCTCCTCGGAGACGGGCAGGTCGGCGGCCGGGGCGGGCCGGCGCAGGACGGTGAGCGCCACGGCGAACGCCGCGACCAGCAGCCCGGCGGAGATGCCGAACGCCAGCCGGTATCCCCCGGTCAGCGCGGCGGCCTGGCCCGCTCCGGCGGCCAGCAGCTCACCGGTGCGCGAGGCGGCCATCGTGGACAGCACCGCCACGCCGATGGCCATCCCCACCTGCTGGGTGGTGTTGAAGAGGCCGGAGGCCAGCCCGGCGTCGCTCTCCCGGGCGCCGGACATGCCCAGCGTGGCCAGCGCCGGGAGCACCAGCCCGCCGCCGGAGATGAGCAGCATCGCCGGGAGCAGGTGGGTGACGTAGCCGGCGTCCACCGTCACCCGGGTGAGCAGGAGCATCGCCGCGACGAGCAGCGCCAGGCCGGCGATCAGCACGGTACGGGCGCCGAAGCGGGCGCTGAGCCGGGCCGAGACGAACAGCGAGATCGAGCCGATGCCCACCGCGGCCGGGAGCATCGCCAGCCCGGTGTCCAGCGCCCCGTAACCCAGGACCCGCTGCATGTAGAGCGCGACCAGGACCTGGAAGGCGAACATGCCCGACAGGGCCAGCATCTGGGCGAGGTTGGCGCCGACCACGTTGCGCGAGCGCAGGATCCGCAGCGGCATGAGCGGGGCCTTGGCCGTGGCCTGCCGCACCACGAAGCCGGCGAGCAGGGCCAGCGACACGGCGCCGAGCCCGAGGGTGTGGACGGCGAGCCAGCCGTACTCCTCGACCTTGACGACGGTGTAGATGCCCAGCATCAGACCGCCGGTCACCAGCACGGCCCCGGCGATGTCCGCGCCGGCGGCCAGGCCGATCCCGCGGTCGGCGGGCAGCGCCAGCAGGGCGAGCGCGATGGTGATCGCGCCGATCGGCACGTTGACGAAGAAGATCCACGGCCAGCTCAGGCCGTCGGTGAGCACTCCGCCCAGGACCTGGCCTATCGAGGCGCCGGCCGCCCCGGTGAAGCTGAAGATCGCGATGGCCTTGCCCCGCTCCCTGGCGTCGGTGAACAGCGTCACCAGGATGCCCAGGACCACGGCCGAGGCCAGCGCGCTGCCCACACCCTGCAGGAACCGGGCGGCGATCAGCAGGCCGGGGCCGGTGGCCGCGCCCGCCAGCAGGGAGGCGGCGGTGAAGATCGCGTTTCCGGCCAGGAACATCGTCCGGCGCCCGATCAGATCGCCCAGCCTGCCGGCCAGGAGCAGCAGCCCGCCGAAGGGGATCAGATAGGCGTTGACGATCCAGCTCAGCCCGGCGCCCGTGAAGCCGAGGTCCTGCTGGATGGCCGGCATCGCCACCGTCACGATGCTGCCGTCCAGGATCGTCATCAGTCCCGTCGCGGACAGCACGCCCAGCGCGGTCCAGCGCGAGTTAAGCACGTACGACATGGTCTCTCCCGTCTCAGGTCGACAAGAGAGACCGTAGCAGATAGTTCCGTAATAGACGATCCTCTTCGGATCTAATTTGCGCGCTCCCGGGCCCGGCGTGCCTGCTGGGGTCCTTCGGCCGGGGCGGCGAGGTGCCCGCTGACCAGGCGATTCAGGGCGCGCACCAGGACCTCGCGCTCGTCGTCGGGAAGCGCGCCGAGCGCCGCCCGATGCACGCCGTCCACGATCTCCTGGCTGCGCTTGGCGATGGCCGCGCCCGCGTCCGTGACCGCGATGATCCGTGCCCGCCGGTCGGTGCTCGACGGGCGGCGCTCGGCGTAGCCGGCCTTCTCCAGCGCGTCCACGGTGACCACCATCGTGGTCTTGTCCATGTCGCCCAGCTCGGCGAGCTGGATCTGGGTGCGCTCCTCCTCCAGCGCGTGGACCAGCACGCAGTGCATGCGCGCCGTCAGCCCGATCTCGGCGAGCGCCGCCGACATCTGGGTCCGCAGCACGTGGCTGGTGTGGTCGAGCAGGAAGGACAGGTCGGTTTCAGTACGTGCGGGAGCCATAGCCGTCATGCCACCAGCCTACCCAAGTCATCCCGGAACGGATTATCTGCGAAGGGACGATTGCCTCGGAAGCTCTCTGCTCCTCGGCCCGCCGCAGTCGGCCCGCACTCTGACGGACTCCCTGACCCGAGCATGGCCGAACGGCAACTTGCCGACGGTACATCCGGAAACTTTCTGGAAAC
This sequence comes from Nonomuraea jabiensis, assembly GCF_014204795.1. GTDB lineage: Bacteria > Actinomycetota > Actinomycetes > Streptosporangiales > Streptosporangiaceae > Nonomuraea > Nonomuraea jabiensis. The sequence continues at coordinate 7,990,518 of NZ_JACHMB010000001.1, forward strand.
GCAGGCGTCGAATGCCAGCCTGACCCCGCGGTGATCAGCGCAAATATAACAGTTTGCACCCCCTTGACACGCCGAAACCCTGACCCATAAGTTGCCGCAATATTAACGGGAATTCCTTGAAAGTTTCGGCAGCAGGCCGGCGAAGAGCCGAAAGGGTGGCATGAGGGGCCAGGTACCAATCGACAAGTGGCGGGACGCGCGGCTGACTGCCGCCGAGCGGGCCGAGGCGCTCATCCCGCTCATGACGCTGGAAGAGAAGGTCGCCCAGCTCGTGGGCGTCTGGGTGGGCGCCGACGCGTCAGGGGGAGGCGTCGCCCCGCACCAGGCCGACATGGCGGGAGTGGAGTGGAGCGACGTCATCGCCCACGGGCTGGGCCAGCTGACCCGCCCGTTCGGCACGGCGCCGGTCGATCCCGTCGCCGGCGCGCGCTCGCTGGCCGCCTCGCAGGCCCAGATCGTGGCCGCCAGCAGGTTCGGGATCCCGGCCCAGGTCCACGAGGAGTGCCTGACCGGATTCGCCGCCTGGCGGGCGACGGTGTACCCGGCGCCGCTGAGCTGGGGCGCCTCCTTCGACCCCGAGCTGATCGAGGAGGTGGCCGGGCGGATCGGCCGGTCCATGCGGGCCGCCGGCGTCCACCAGGGCCTGGCCCCGGTCCTCGACGTCACCCGCGACTACCGCTGGGGCCGTACCGAGGAGACGATCGGCGAGGACCCCTACCTGGTGGGGACGGTCGGCGCGGCCTACGTGCGCGGGATCGAGGGGGCGGGCGTCGTCGCCACCCTGAAGCACTTCGCCGGCTACTCCGCCTCCCGGGGCGGCCGCAACCTCGCCCCCGCCCACATGGGAGTCAGGGAACTGGCGGACGTGATCCTGCCGCCGTTCGAGATGGCCCTGCGCCTGGGCGGCGCCCGGTCGGTGATGAACTCCTACGCCGAGATCGACGGCGTCCCCGTCGCGGCCGACGAGGACCTGCTCACCGGGCTGCTGCGCGAGGAGTGGGGGTTCGCGGGCACGGTGGTCGCCGACTACTTCTCCATCCGGTTCCTGCACAAGCTGCACGGCGTCGCGGCGGAGGCCGCGGACGCGGCCGGGCTCGCGCTGCGGGCCGGGATCGACGTCGAGCTGCCCACGGTCGACACCTTCGGCCCCCCGCTGATCGAGGCCGTGAAGTCGGGACAGGTCGACGAGGCGCTCATCGACCGCGCGCTGACCCGGGTGCTGGCGCAGAAGGCCGAGCTCGGGCTGCTCGACGAGGACTGGCGGCCGCTGCCCGGCGACGCCGCCGACGTGCGGCTCGACGACGAGGAGAGCCAGGAGCTCGCGCTGCGCCTGGCGCGCGAGGCGATCGTGCTGGTGCGCAACACCGGCGGCGTCCTGCCGCTCGCCCCGGGCCGGCGGGTGGCGCTCGTGGGTCCGGTGGCCGACGACCCGATGGCGATGCTCGGCTGCTACGCCTTCCCCGCGCACGTGGGCCCGCACCCCGAGCACGGGCTCGGGCTCGACCTGCCGTCGCTGCGCGAGGCGCTCGGCGCGCTGGTCCCGGATCTCGCGTACGAGCCGGGCTGCGAGATCACCGGCGACGACACCTCCGGGATCGCGGCGGCCGTCGCCGCGGCGGCGGAGAGCGACGTGTGCGTGCTCGCCGTCGGCGACCGGGCGGGGCTGTTCGGGCGCGGCACCTCCGGCGAGGGCTGCGACGCCGCCGACCTGCGCCTGCCGGGCGTGCAGTCCGAGCTGGTCCGGGCGGTGCTCGCGACCGGCACCCCGGTGGTCCTGGTGCTGCTGGCCGGGCGGCCGTACGCGCTGGGCCCGGAGTTCGACGCGGCCGCGGCCGTCGTCTACGGCTTCTTCCCCGGCCAGCGGGGCGGCCAGGCGCTGGCGGAGGTGCTCACCGGCGCCGTCAACCCGACCGGCCGCCTGCCGGTCAGCGTGCCGCGCGACGCCGGCGGCCTGCCCGCCACCTACCTGTCGCCGTGGCTCGGCCACCGCACGGAGGTGTCGTCGGTGGACCCGACGCCCGCGTACTCGTTCGGGCACGGGCTGAGCTACACCACGTTCGAGTGGGAGCCCCTCGACACGGGCGCGGCCGAGTGGCCGGTGGACGGCGAGGTCACCGTCGGAGTGAACGTCCGCAACACCGGATCGCGGGCCGGCGCCGAGGTCGTCCAGCTCTACCTGCACGACCCGGTCGCGCAGACCACCAGGCCCGTGGTGCGGCTGGTCGGCTACGCCCGCGTCCCGCTGGAGGCCGGGCAGGCCGCACGCGTGGAGTTCACCGTCCCGGCCGACGCCGCCTCGTTCACCGGCGTGCGCGGCCGGCGCATCGTCGAGCCCGGCGACGTCGAGCTGCGCTTCGGGCGCTCCAGCGGGGACGCCGAGACAGGCGGCGTGGCGGCCGTGCCGCTGCGCCTGACCGGCGCCGAGCGCGAGCTCGGGCACGACAGGAACCTGCTGGTCACGGCTCGTATCACACGGGAAGGAGCGGGATGAGCACAACGTCGTTGGACAATCCGCCGCGAGACGTGCGGGCGGCGGGGCCGGCGCCCGGCCGGCGCAGACGGACCAAGCCCGGCACGTGGCGGCATGCGATCCGCCGCGACTGGCAGCTGTACTCGCTGGCGATCCTGCCGCTGCTGTTCTTCGCGATCTTCCGGTACCTCCCGATGCTCGGCAACGTGATCGCCTTCCGCAAGTTCGAGCCCGGCGGCAGCATCTTCGGCGAGTCCTGGGTGGGCCTGCGGTACGTGAAGATGTTCCTGAACGACCCGTCGTTCTGGACCGTGTTCACCAACACGCTCGTCCTCGGCGCGCTGACCCTGCTGTTCTGCTTCCCGCTGCCGATCGTGCTGGCGCTGCTGCTCAACGAGGTGCGCAACCGGCGCGTGAAGCGGTTCCTGCAGTCGGTGTCCTACCTGCCGCACTTCCTGTCGATGGTCATCGTGGCCGGCATCGTCATGCAGATGCTGGCCATCGACGGGCCGGTGAACCAGATCGTCAAGGTGTTCGGCGGGGAGCCCACCGCGTTCCTGCAGAAACCGGAGTGGTTCCGTACGATCTTCGTCTCGTCGGAGGTCTGGCAGACCGTCGGCTGGGGCACCATCCTCTACCTGGCCGCCCTGACCACCATCGACGAGCAGCTCTACGAGGCGGCCCGGATGGACGGCGCCGGCCGGTGGCGGCAGATCTGGCACGTCACCCTGCCGGGCATCCGGCCGACGGCGGTCACGCTGCTGATCCTCAACATCGGCACGTTCATGGCCGTGGGCTTCGAGAAGGTCCTGCTGCTGTACAACCCGCTGACCTATCCGACCGCGGACGTGATCTCCACGTACCTGTACCGGATGGGCGTGGAGTCCAGCAACCTGAGCTACGCCGCCGCGATCGGCCTGTTCGAGGCCCTGGTCGGCGTGGTGCTGATCCTCTCGGCGAACCTGATCTCCCGCCGCACAGTAGGGACGAGCCTGTGGTGACCATCGAGAAGACCCGTGGCTACCGCGCCTTCCAGGTGGTCAACGCCGTCATCCTGACCGGCGTCGTGATCGTGACGCTCTACCCCTTCCTCAACATCCTCGCCCGCTCGTTCAGCGAGGAGCGCTACATCGTCGGCGGGCAGGTCAACCTCATCCCGCGCGGGTTCAACATCACGACCTACAAGCTCGTGGTGTCGGACTCGATGTTCTGGACGAACTACGGCAACACGATTGTCTACACCGTCGTGGCCACGGCGATCGCCATGCTGCTGACGACGTGCTACGCGTACGTGCTGTCCAAGAAGCACCTCAAGGGCCGCACGTTCCTGATCTGGGTCGCCGTCTTCACCATGATCTTCTCCGGCGGCCTGATCCCCAACTACGTGCTGGTCAACGGCCTCGGGCTGACCAACTCCATCTGGGCCATCGTCCTGCCCAACGCCATCAGCGTCTTCAACCTCCTGGTCATGAAGGCCTTCTTCGAGGGCCTGCCGCACGAGCTGGAGGAGGCCGCCGCCATCGACGGCCTGAACACCTACGGCGTCCTGTGGCGGGTGGTGCTGCCGCTGTCGAAGGCGGTCATCGCCACGATGGTGCTGTTCTACGCGGTCTCGTTCTGGAACTCGTGGTTCACGGCGTTCCTCTACCTGAACAAGACCGACATGTTCCCGGTGACCATCTACCTGCGCAACCTCATCGCGGGCGCCACCGGGGCCGAGTCCGCGGGCGCGTCGCTCAGCGAGGCCTCGGCGGCGGCGGCCAACATCCAGTCGGTGACGATCATGCTCACCGTCCTCCCCATCCTGGCGGTCTACCCGTTCGTGCAGAGGTACTTCGTCTCGGGCGTCATGCTCGGCGCGGTCAAGGGTTAACCACTGTCCACCCGAAAGGATCCCCCCATGCAGCACATCTCCCGCCGTCAGGCACTCCTCGGGCTGGGTGCGCTCACTCTTGCCGTCGCCGGCTGCGGCGAGGACGAGGCTCCGAAGAAGGCCGCCGACGTGTCCGCGAACAAGGCGGGCGCGATGGCCAACTACGGCGTCAACCAGCAGTTCAAGGCCACCGAGCCGATCTCGTTCGACGTGCTCTACAACAACCACCCGTTCTACCCGGACAAGAGCGACTGGCTGTTCTGGCAGGAGCTGACCAAGCGGACCAACGTGACGCTCAAGCCGGTCGAGGTGCCGCTCAGCGACTACGACAAGAAGCGCGGCCTGCTGGTGGGCTCCGGGCAGGCCCCGCTCATCATCCCGAAGACCTACCACCCGGCCGAGGAGGCGTTCGTCTCCTCCGGCGCCATCCTGCCGGTCAGCGACTACTTCGACCTGATGCCCAACTTCAAGGACAAGGTCGCCAAGTGGAAGATGGAGGCGGAGCTGGACACGCTGCGCCAGGCCGACGGCCGCATCTACCTGCTGCCCGGCCTCCACGAGGAGGTCTGGGTCGACTACTCCCTGGCGGTGCGGACCGACATCCTGGAGAAGCACAAGCTGGCGGTCCCGAAGACCTGGGACGAGCTGTACGAAGTGCTCAAGGCGCTGAAGAAGGAATATCCGGACCTCTACCCGATGACCGACCGGTTCGGCGTCCCCACGCCGGGCGGCAACCTGTTCAAGCTCGTCGCCCAGGCCTACGGCGCCAAGGGCGGCTGGGAGTACCAGCACGCGACCTTCGACTCCACGGCCGGCAAGTTCGTCTACACCGGCGCGATGCCGCAGTACAAGCAGATGCTGGAGTACCTGGCCAAGCTGGTGAAGGAGAAGCTGCTCGACCCGGAGAGCTTCACCCAGCAGGACGAGCAGGCCAAGCAGAAGTTCAACTCCGGCAAGTCGTTCGTGATCAGCGCGAACGCGCAGTCGATCGTCAACGACTACCGCCCGACGCTGACCAAGCTCGTCCCCGGCGCGAAGGTCGCCAAGATCCCGGTGCTCATGGGCCCGGTCGGCGACTACAAGATCGGCACCCGGCTCGAGAACGGCGTCATGATCTCCAAGAAGGCGCTGGAGAACAAGAACTTCGTCGCCATGATGCAGTTCATCGACTGGCTCTGGTACTCCGACCAGGGCGAGGAGTTCGCCAAGTGGGGCGTCGAGGGCACCACGTACACCAAGGACGCCTCGGGCACCTACAAGATCGCCAAGGACATCGACTTCGTCGGCCTCAACCCCGGCGCGCCCAAGCACCTGCAGAAGGACTTCGGCTTCTCCAACGGCGTGTTCGCCTACGGCGGCACCACCAAGCTGCTGAACTCCACCTTCTCCGAGGAGGAGGTGGCCTTCCAGGACGTGATGAACGCCAGGAAGCCCTGGCCGGTCGAGCCGCCGCACCCGTTCAACGACGAGGAGCGCGAGCAGGCCACGCTGTGGGAGACGCCGCTGAAGGACTACGTCACCCAGCAGACGCTCAAGTTCGTCCTCGGCGAGCGTGACCTCAGCGAGTGGGACGCCTACGTCAAGGAGCTGGAGGGCAAGAACATGACCTCCTACATCAGCCTCGTCAACTCCGCCTACGAGCGCTTCAAGAAGGACCACGGCTGACGGTCCTGGGAGAGGAGAGCCGTTGACTTCCTCTCCCTCCAAAGCGAGGGGAGTCCAACCCTCACGGGTTGGGCTTCCTGCTTCACCACCGATCGCCCGCGGAGGAGAACTCCTCTTGAGGTCTTACATCAGCTCCACAGGCGTTTCAGCTCTCCGCAAGCCCGGCGGCGAGCACGTTCTTGGCAGCGTTGACATCCCGATCGTGAACCACACCACAGGCACATGTCCACTCCCGGATGGTCAGCGGCATGCTCCCGGCCAGCGCGCCGCACGCCGAACACAGCTTGGAGGAGGGAAACCATCGGTCCACCGCCACCAACGTCCGCCCATACCAGGCGGCCTTGTACTCCAGCATCGAGCGCAACTCTCGCCAACTCGCGTCGGAGATGGCGCGGGCAAAGCGGTGGTTTCTGACCATGTTCCGGACGGTCAGGTCCTCCACGGCGATCACTTGGTTCTCGCGAACAAGCCGGGTGGACAGTTTGTGCAGAAAATCGCGGCGCCGGTCGGCAATCCGCGCGTGCACGCGAGCCGCCTTGAGCCGGGCCTTGGCTCGGTTGTTCGACCTTTCCGTCTTTCGGGAGACCTCACGCTGGGCCTTGGCGAGCTTGCGCCGGTCGCGGCGTTCATGTCGGGGATTGACGATCTTCTCGCCGGTGGAAAGCGTGACCAGCGCAGTGATCCCCGCGTCCACCCCTACAGGGGTCTCCACTGGGGGCAGTGGGGAGATCCTCTCCTCCACCAGGATCGACACGAACCAGCGGCCAGCCGCATCGCGGGAAACATTGACCGTGGACGGCTCCGCGCCTTGCGGCAGAGGCCGCGACCACACGATAGCCAAGGGCTGGTCCATCTTCGCCAGCGTGAGCCGGTCGTCGCGCCAGCGGAACGCGCTGCGGGTGTACTCGGCGCTCGCCCGGGACTTCTTGCGGGACTTGAACGTCGGATACCTGGCCCGCTTGGCGAAGAAGTTCGCAAACGCTGCTTGCAGGTGTCGCAGTGCCTGCTGGAGCGGAACGCTGGACACCTCGGCAAGGAAGGCCGGCTCGGGGGTCCTCTTCCAGGCTGTAAGCGCCGCCGAGGACTCCACGTAGGAGACGCGACGGCCCTGCAGGGCATAGGCGCGGGTCCGCTCGTCCAGCGCCTTGTTGTAGACCAGGCGCACGCAGCCGAACGTCCGGGCGAGCTCTTCGGCCTGCTCGGAGGTCGGATAAAAGCGGTACTTGTAGGCCCGCTTCACCGGCTGCGTCATGCCTCGCATTCCAAGGCGACATCGGTTAAGAGCCCTGCTGTTAGCGCGAACGGCGGTCCGCCTTGCGGCGAAACGCCTCGTCCTGCCCTGCTCCACAGGAGTACGATTCCCTCTCCGCCTGATGGCGGAGGTTTCCTTGGAGGTATCCGATGAGCGAGGTGTCGGCGCGGCGGCGCTTCGGCGAGGGCCCGCTCTCGCGCGCCGCCACGCTGATCTACAGCCTGCTGGTGGTCGAGGGCCTGTTCCTCGTCGCGACCGCGCCGGGCCTGATCGCGCTGACCCTGCTCGGCGGCGACGCCGCCAACGTGCCGCTGGTGGCGGCCTGCGCGCTGCCGCTCGGCCCCGCGCTGTCGGCCGCCCTCTACGCGCTGCGCCACCGCAGCCGGGACCTGACCGATCTCCATCCGGCGGCGGCGTTCTGGCGCGGCTACAAGGCCAACGTGCGCGGCGTGCTGAAGATCTGGGTCCCGTGGCTGGTCGCGCTGGCCGTCGTCGGGACGAACCTGGCGAACTTCGCCGTCGCCGGCGTCCCGGGGTGGTGGGCGGTGCTGCTCGTGCTCGTCGCGCTGGCGGCGCTGCTGTGGGCCGCCAACGCCCTGGTGATCACGTCGCTGTTCGCGTTCCGGGCGGTGGACGTGGCGCGGCTGGCGTCGTACTTCCTCATGCGCCACCCGAAGGCCGCCCTCGGCAACGCGTCGCTGCTGATCGTGGCGGGCGGCATCACGATGGTCGCCACCGAGCTGGCGCCCGCCCTGCTGGCCTCGGTGTTCGCGGCGGCGCTCCTGTGGAACAGCCGCCCGATGATCGCCGAGGTCCGGGAGCGCTTCACCGCCTAGCCAGTTGCTGTCTCTTCTGTCCCAGATTTCCCAAGATCAACAGATAGTTGTACTTTTCGGACGGTGAGACCTTTACGCGTCCGATTGCTCGCAGCCGTCGCACTGGTCGCCGCGAGCCTCCTCGTAGCGGCTCCGGCCGATGCGGCGTCCACACCATCCGCAGAAGTGCTCTTCGACGGAGGCAACGAGGCCTACGTCAGCGGCACCTACCGGGTCGACTACCACTCCTTCCGCGCGCCGGCGGTGATCCGTACCAAGGGGAACACGGTCATCGCCTTCGCCGAAGGCCGGGTCGGCGACAACGACGACTACGGCAACATCGACCTCATCTACAAGACCTCCAGGGACTCCGGCAAGCCCGGCACCTGGTCCGGGATCAAGGCGGTGGCCACCGGGTGGCCGGACGCCGTCGGCAACCCCACCGCGGTCTTCGACGGGCAGACCGTCTACCTGTTCTTCAACCGGATGGCAGCCGGCTGGAAGAGCGTCGGCGACTTCGACAGCTGGGACGACCGCGAGGTGTGGCTGGCCTCGTCGGCCACCGACGCCAACGGCCTGCCCACGGGCGGCTGGACCCTCACCGAGAAGACCGACACGCTCAAACCGCACAAGGACCCGAGCGATCCGTTGAACAGGAGATGGTTCAACGACTCGATCGGCCCCGGCGCCGGCATCAAGATGACCGATGGAACCCTGGTCATCCCGGCCAAGTGGCGCAACATCTACAAGCGGCCAGGGGATACTGACTGGCACTACCAGGAGCTGACGAACACCGGTGTCACCAAGACCGACGAGGCCACGATCCTGCAGAGGTTCAGCGGCGACCTCTATCGCAACGATCGTGCCAGGTTCGCCAACGCCGGCGATCCGCCGCTGCTCAAGCGGCTGGTCGCCACCGGCACCCTCGACGGCGGCTTTTCCGGCTACGCCGATCACCTCGAGCCGGACGGCCGGGTCCTGCCCGATCCCGACTGCCAGGCCTCGACGCTGCGCTTCGCCGGGTCGCCGAACCGGATCCTGTTCCTCGGCCCCCACCCGGGCGGCGACTCCCGAAGCCGGGCCCCCATGCGCGTCTGGATGAGCTATGACGACGGCGTCGGCTGGCCGTACACCCGCCTGCTCGGAGACTTCCCCGCGCCCCAGCCGAAGGGACGGGACGGCAGGCCGAACGTGAACGGGGTCGAAGGGGGTTACTCCAGCATGCTGCAGACCGCCGACAATCAGGTCGGCGCGGCCATCGAGTGGGGTGAGCAGAACAGCTCGGGCAGCGACAAGAACATGAGCATCATCTTCCGCCGCTTCCACCCCACCTGGGTCGCCAACGGCCGCCCGGAACCGCCGCCGGGATAGCCGCCCCCAGGCGCTCCGCCATCTCAAACTCCTCGCATCGCCCCAGCAACCCACGACACGCTGACCTGACAGAGCACTGCTAGGAAATGTGCCGGCCGCGGGCGTCGGGCACGCCTGACTTGCGGAAGAAGTAGGCGTTGATCTGGTCGCGCCACTCCTCGGCGCAGCGGACCTGCTCGTCGAGCCGCTCCTTGACCCGGGCGTACAGGTCCGGGTCGACGGCGTCGGTGTCGGCGAGCTTCTCCCAGTGAAGCCGTATCTCGGCCGCCTCCTCCGCTCCCGCGAAGTGCGTGTCGTAGATGTGCTGGATGACCGTCGAGCCGCTGTGCAGCACGTGCCCGTACGGGACGTGGTGGAAGAACAGCAGCAGCTCGTCGGGGCAGCGCTCGAGCGACTCGTAGATGTCCGACCACGGCTGCGGGTACTGGCCGGTGAAGCCGGTGCCGGTGGCGCGCGTGCGGTCCACGCCCACGCCGTCGCGGTCGGCGAAGTGGTACGTGCCCCACGGCGTGTACTCGTAGCCGTCCACGTCCGGCCCGTAGTGGTGACCGGGGCGCACCATGAAGCCGACGCCGAGCGGCGCGGTGTAGCGCTCGTACGTGCGCCACGACCCGTCCATCATGGCGTGCAGGGTGCGCCGCAGCGACTCGCCGGGCCAGGCGAAGGTGAGGTCGATCCACTCGTCGAGGACGGCGGCCGGGTCGAGGCCCGGGTCCCAGGCGAGGCGGCCGAACGCGTACAGGTTGGCCTGCGCGAGCGGGTGGCCGGTCCAGTAGCGGTCGTCGCCCACGTTGGAGACCGCGACCAGGTCGCCCGTCTCGGCGACGTTCTCGAACGCGAGGATCTCGCTCCACATGGGGGCCAGGTAGCAGACGTGCCGCTGCTGGCCGGTGTACTCCTGCGTCACCTGCAGCTCCACCGCCAGGCGGGTGCCCTGCATCTCCAGGATCACCGGGGAGACCGGCTCGCGCGTCTGGAAGTCCATGGGACCGTGCTTGACCTGCAGGATCGCGTTGCCGGCGAACCGGCCGTCGAGCGGGGCGAAGTGGTCGTAGGCGGCGCGGGCGCGGTCGGTCGAGCGGTCGCGCCAGTCCTGGCGGTGGTTGTAGACGAAGGCCCGCCAGTGCACGACCCCGCCGAAGGGGGCCAGGGCCTCGGCGAGCATGTTCGCGCCGTCGGCGTGGGTGCGCCCGTACGCGAACGGGCCCGGCTGGCCCTCCGAGTCGGCCTTCACCACGTACCCGCCGAAGTCGGGGATCGCCGCGTACACCTGCTCGGTGGTCCGCGCCCACCACGCGCGCACGCCCTCGTCGAGCGGGTCGGCGGTGGGCAGGCCGCCGAGGGCGATTGGGGAGGCGAAGTTGACCGACAGGTGCACGCGGATCCCGTACGGGCGCAGCTCGGCCGCGATCGCGGCCACCTCGCCGAGCCGGTCGGTCAGCAGGCGGGCCTCGGTGGCGTGCACGTTCACGTTGTTGATCGCGACCGCGTTGACGCCGGAGGCGGCCAGCAGCCGCCCGTAGGCCCGCACGCGGGTCAGGTCCGGGCGGAGCGCGCCGTCGGACCAGAAGATCGACCCGCCCGCGTAACCGCGCTCGACCTGGCCCATCACCGGGTGCACGTCGATGTTGTCCCAGTGGTCGAGCATGCGCCGGCGCATCGCGGGCCGGTGGTGCTCCGGCTCCCTGTCGGGCCCGAACGCGGCCTCGCCGAGCCGTACGACGTGGAAGAACCCGTACAGCAGCCCGGCCGGATCGCCGCCGGTCACGGTCGTGACGCCGTCCCGCCGCGCGATCGCGTACCCGTCGGCGCCCTCGGCCGCGTTCAGGCTCAGCACGAGGTCGTACGGGCCCTCGGCGGCGCCGCCGTACCGGGCGCGGGCCCGCTCGACCTCCGCCCGCACGGTCTCGGCGAGCGGCCCGTCGGCCTGCACGAGGGTACGGCGGGAACCGATCGCCCGGAACGCCTCGGGCGGCAGCCACGCCGCGTGGACGTCGGTCAGTTCGGGAATGGTCACGAGGCTCCTTCGGTCGGTCACCGAGGGATGAATCTACCGAAACCCGATCAGGGATGGCCTGCCCGCCCCCGTGTGAGGAGGCGGGCAGGACCGGGCTTCAGCGGACCTTCACCTGCGAGGCCGCCGTGCCGCCGCCGGGCGCCTCCCAGCCCGCCACCACCGCCGGGTGGGCGGCCAGGGCGCGGGTCAGGGGCACGGTGACGGTCGTGACGCCCTTGCGGGAGACCGTGACGACGCGGCTGCCCGCCGTCCCCTGGGCGTCGCGGACGAACAGGTGCGCCTTACCAGGCGCGTTCGCCCGCAGCGTCACCTTCGCCCCCTCCTGGCCGGTGGTCGCGGAGACGGCCTGGCCGCTCTCCGATTCCTTGGCCGCCGGGCCGCCCGCGAGCGGGACGTGCACCCGGACCGCCTGCTCCAGCGACTGCGGCGAGTCCAGGCTGGACAGGGCGGTGTCGGGGATCACCGGGTCGGGGACCGGCCGGTCCGCGGGCGGCCGGTAGCCGGCCAGCGTGGCCACGCCCCACCGGTACGGGTCACCCTGCACGCCGCCCCACGTCGACCAGCCGATCCGGGTCTGGCCGGTCTTGTCCTGGGTGTCGGAGTCGTACACGAGGATGTTCAGCCCGAGGTGGGCGGGGTCGATCGAGCCGGGCAGGAGCTCCAGGGGGATCGACATCTCCACCGTGTACCCGCCCGAGGCGACCTTCGAGGCCACCCGCATGCCGGGAGCGGTCTGCTCGCCCGGCCCCTGCCGGTTGTCGGCGTCCCGCAGGAAGCACGGCGGGCCTGTCGTCGCGGACCCGGCGACATCAGAACCCGCCGTCACCGGCAGCACCGCGGCCTTGAAGGTGGTCGAGGTGTTCTCGGACGTGCCACGCGGGTCGAGCGTGACCTCCACCGCGTCGGTACGCCAGTGCCGCTTGCAGTCGGCGGCGGCCAGCCGGGTGCCGAGCACGTCGTCCTGCACCTGGACCAGCAGGTAGAGGGTGTCGTCGTGCCACGCGAGCCGGGCCGTGCCGGAGCAGTCGGCCGCGGACGAGCAGGCTGTGCCCTCCCACAGCCGCGAGATGTCGAGCGCGGGCCCCGGGTACTCGCCGTCGCCCGCCACGCCGTCCACGGTGGGTGACGCCTGCGGCACGGAGGCCGCCGGGACCAGTTCGAGCGCCGGCTTGCTCGCGACCGCGCCGTCCACGCTGATGGTGTAGGCGTAGTCGCCGCCCTGGTTGGACGTCTTCAACGACGGGTCGGAGTTCGTGACGGTGAACGGCACCGTCGTCGAGGCCCCGGCAGCCAGGTCGCTGTAGGGAGCCTCCACGCGGTCCGCGGTGAACCCGGCGGGCAGGTCCACGCGCACGGTCCCCGACCTGGCGGCGTCGCTGAGGTTGGTCACCACGACGCCGACCTGACGGGAGCCGCCGGAGGGCAGCGTGAGCACGGGGGTGACGATGCCGCGCAGCTGCGGCACGCCGACCTCGGAGGTCCACTTCTCGTACTGGGCGACCTGGGGGAGGAGCTGCTGCCCGGCCCGTACGGGCGGGCTGAGCTCGACCTGCCGGTCCGTGTAGCCGCGCCCCCGCTCGGTGGTCAGCGTGGCCGAGACGCGCGCCCGCCCGGTGCCGGTCGTGGGAGTGACGGTGAACGTCGCCGTGCCGGTGCGCCCGGCGGTGAGCCCGCCCAGCTCGCCCGAGCCGCTGACCTGCCAGCCCGCGGGCACGCCCAGCGTCACCGACGAGCGGCCCAGCGGCTCGCGGGACGGCGCGGTCGCGCTGACCTTGACGGTGAACGGCGTGCCGGGCCGGACGTCGAACGTGCTGGTGCGCAGCCCGAACAGGGTGCCCAGCGGGACCGCCCCGCTCGCCCTGGTCAGCGCGCCGTCGAGGATCGCCGTGGGCGCGGCCGCCGCCGCGCTGCCGGGCTCGGGGAACGGCACCCGCGAGTCCACCTGCGTGAAGAAGTCGCAGCCGAGCTGGTTGGGATCCGACGGCATGTCGGGGAAGACGGCCCAGCCCTGGGAGGCGTACGTGCGCTGGGCGTCGCGCTCGATCGCGGCCCACGTCTTGCCCTGGGCCTGGGAGGGGCGTCCGCTCCACACGCCGTACACGTTCTGCGCGGGGTTGGCCGGGCGGAAGGTCGAGGCGCAGGACGGGCCGATCTGGGAGGTGCCGCGCCCGCCGCCGAGCAGCAGCCGGGCCGGCGCGAACGGGCGCAGCCCCTCGCGGGTGATCTGCTCGGGGAACACCTTGGGGTCGGCCGCCGCGTAGAACGCCTGCACGGCCAGCCGCGCCGCCTGCTGGTGGTTGCCGTGGTTGCCGGGGGAGGGCGCCGGGTCCATGGTCAGGATGACCTCGGGCCTGGTCTGGCGGACCACCCGCACGACCTTCTCCAGGGTGTCCGCGCCCCAGATCTGGTCGGTCAGCGGGGCGCTCACCGTGTAGTAGAAGTCGACGTCGTCGAGGTTGAACACCTCGCGCACGCCCGCCTTGCCGACCGCCGCCCGCTCCTCGGACTCGCGCAGCAGCCCGAGCGCCGGGCCTTCCTCGGGCCCGACGGCGTTGCCGCCGCCCTCGCCGCGGGTGACGGTGACGACGCCGGTGCGTACGCGGTGGTCCTCGTTCCACTGGCCGAGCGTGGACAGGCTGAACGCCTCGTCGTCGGGGTGGGCCCCGACGAACAGCGCGTCGAGGTCCACCGGAGCGCCGGCGGTGGAGGCGGCGGAGGGAACGGCGGGTGAGAGGGCGAGCGCGACCGTGGCGGCCAGCACCAGGGACAGGCGTTTACGCATGGAACCTCCGGAACAGTTACTCGCGGACCGCCCCTTGGAGCAGGCCGCGGACGAAGTGACGCTGGAGGAACAAGTAGAAGATCACGACCGGGGTCGCGACGATGACGGAGCCGGCGGCCAGCAGGGTGAAGCCGGAGGTGTACTGGCCCTGGAAGAAGGCCAGCCCCAGCGGCGCGGTCCGCAGCGACTCGCTGGTGACCATGATGAGCGGGATGAGGAACTCGTTCCACGTCCACATGAAGACCAGCACGGTCAGCGTGACGACGGCGGGCCGGGCCGGCGGCACCAGCACCTGCCACAGGATGCGCCACGTCGAGGCGCCGTCGATGCGGGCGGCCTCCACGATGGCCCGGTTGGAGGCCCGGAAGTAGGCCCGCATCCAGAACGTGCCGAACGCCACCGACAGCGCCACCTGCGGCAGCGCCACCGACCAGAACGTGTCGATCAGGCCGAGCGAGCGCAGGTCGAAGTAGAGCGGCACCGCGATGGCCTCGCTCGGCATCATGATCCCGAGCATGAACAGGTAGAACAGCACCGACTGGCCGCGAAAGCGCATGGTGCCGAACGCGTACCCGCTCAGGATCGACAGCACCACGCTCACGACCACGACGAACGACGACACCGCCAGGCTGGTGCGCAGGTACGTGCCGAACCGCCCGATCTCCCACGCCGCCGCGAAGTTGCCCAGCCCGGAGGTGCCCCCGCTGTCGGCGGGACCGAGCGCGGCGGCCAGGATCGTCACGATGGGGAAGAGCGCGAAGGCGGCGAACGCCGACAGGATCACGTAGTTGGCCAGCCGCTCGCCCCGCGAGATCACGACACCCTCCTGTCGGCGAACCGGTTGATCCCGAACGAGATCACGAAGATGACCACCGTGAGCGTGACGCCGATGGCCGCGGCCGAGCCGATCTGGCTGAGCCCGAAGGCCCGGTGGTAGACCTCGTACGACGGCACCGACGTCGAGTCGCCTGGCCCGCCGCGCGTCGTGACGTACACCAGGTCGAACGTGCGCAGCGCGGCGATCACGGTCAGCGTCAGCGCGACGGCGATCTCCCCGCGCACCGACGGCAGCGTGACCGCGAAGAACTCCCTGACCGCGCCCGCCCCGTCCAGCCGCGCCGCCTCGTACAGCTCGCCGGGGATGCGGCTCATCCCGGCCAGCAGCAGCACGGTCACCAGCCCGGTCTCGAACCACGTGCCCACCACCCCGACCGCGGGCAGCGCGAACGTGTAGTCGCCCAGCCAGCCCCGCGTCAGCGAGTCGAGCCCGAGCGCGCCGAGCAGGCTGTTGAGCGTGCCGTCGGGCGCGTAGACCCGCCGCCAGGCCACGGCCACCACGACCATGGCCACCACCTGCGGCAGGAACACGACCGTGCGGAAGAAGCCGAGGCCGCGCACCTTGGCGTGGTTGAGGATCGCGGCCAGCCCCAGCCCGATGGCCAGCGGCGCGGCCGCGTAGAAGACGACCAGCACCAGCGCGTGGCCGAAGGCCGCCCGCAGCCCCTCGTCGGAGACGATCGCGAGGTAGTTGTCCAGGCCGACCCAGCGGCCGAGCGACAGGCCGTCCCAGTCGTACAGCGACAGCTGCACCGCGCGCCCGATCGGATAGAGCAGGAACGCCGCGTAGACGGCGAAGGCCGGCAGCAGGTAGAGGTAGGCGACGCGGCGAGGCTCTCCAGGAGGCCCCGCGCTTCTTGCTGCCATGCTCAGCCGTTGCTCTCGACGAAGGTCTTGTAGTCCTTCTCCAGCGTGGCCAGGAACTCCTGCGGGGTCTGCTTCTTGGCCAGCAGGTCCTGCAGCGCCGCGCCCAGCGTGTCGGCGAACGTCGGGGTGGCGTAGTCGAGGTACGGCACCAGCCCGTCCTTCGCCGTGACCGTGCCGAACGCGGTGAAGACGTCCTGCTGCGGCCCCGCCGGGACGCTCTGCTGCGCGGTGTCGGCGACCGGCAGGTTGCCGGTGGTGGTCAGCACCTTCATCGCGTCGGCGTTGGTGATGAAGTCGATGTACGCCGCCGCGGCGTCAGGGTTGGGGCTCTTGGCCGTGATCGCGAACGGCAGCCCGGTCCCGCCGGTCGCCACGGGCGGCGCACCGGCCGCGGCGCCCGGCGGCAGCATGAAGCCCAGGTCCTTGCCCAGCGCCTTCTGCAGGTCGGCGAGCAGCCAGGTGCCCCCGATCAGGAAGACGCCCTCGCCCTTGCCGAACGCCTGCCACGCCGGGTCGTAGCCCTGGCCGTTGAAGCCCTTGTTGAAGTAGCCCTTGTCGACCCAGCCGACGAGCTCCTCGGCGGCCCTGGTGTTCTCCGGCGTGTTCCACGAGGCGCCCTTGCGGCCGAAGGCCAGCGTGCTGATCTGGTCGGCGGGCACGCCCCGGCTCTGCACCGTGCCGAACACGTGGATGGCCGGCCACTTGTCGAGGTTGCCCAGCTGCATCGGCACCTCGCCGGCGGTCTTGGCCTTGGCCAGCGCGGCGTCGAAGTCGGCCCACGTCGCGGGCGGCTGCACGCCGAGCTTGGCCAGCTTGGCCTTGTTGTAGAAGATGCCGACGACCTCGCCGACCTGCGGCAGGCCGTACAGGTTGCCCTCGCCGAAGGTCTTGCCGTCGGCGCTGTAGCTCGAATAGCGCAGCACCGACTGCGGGTAGCGCTTCTTCCACCCGTACGCCTCGGCGTAGGCGTCCAGCGGGCGCAGCTGCCCGGCCTTGACGAACGCGCCCATCGACGAGCGGCCGTTGTTGGCCTCCACGATGTCGGGCGGCTCGTTGCCGCTCAGGGCCAGGCGCAGGGTCGTGTTGAGGTCGTCGAAGGAGCGGCTCACCCGGTTGATCTTGATGTTCGGGTACTTCGCCTGGAAGGCGTCGTTGAGCTGCTTCATCTGGGCGGCCTGCCCGCCGCGTACCTCCTGGTCCCAGATCGTCAGGGTGACGTTGCCGAGCGCCGCCGCGTCGGTGCGCACCGCCGAGGCGGAGGGCTGCGCGGCGGTGGCCGACGGTGGGGCGGAGGAGCCGGGGGCGCACGCGGTCACGGCCAGAGCGGTGGTGGCGAGCACGGCGAGCGCTCGGAGCGGGGGGTTCATGGTGTTACTCCTTAGGCGCGGGCACGCGAGGCGTGTTCGGGGTCCTCGTCCTCGGGCGGCTTCGGCCGCGTGCTGGGAACCTTGGGGCCGACGTCGGCGTACCGGGCGATGGTCGCGGCCGCGCGGCGCACGGCGCCCACCGGCACGGCGGGCACCAGCTTGTCGAGGAAGGCGTAGCGGCGGGCCAGCGAGTTGCCGTAGGCGCCGCTGTGGTCGGCCGAGTCGCGGACCTCGTGCCACCAGTCGGCGATGTCGCCCCAGCCGGGCGCCGCGAGCGAGCCGCCGAACTGCTGCACCGCCAGCGCCGCGCACAGCTGCGCGAACGCCAGGCGGTCGGTCAGCGGCCAGCGCGACAGCGTGCCGAGCACGAACCCCGCGCCGAAGACGTCGCCCGCGCCGGTCGGGTCGAGCGCCGTCACCCGCGGAGCGGGCACGAACGCCTCCTCGCCGTTGACGGAGTCGATGGCCATCGCGCCGTTGGCCCCGTCGGTCACCACGGCCACGGGGACCTTGTCGGCGATCGCGTAGAGCGCGTCGCGCGGGGTGTCGGCGCCGGTGTAGGCCATCGCCTCGACCGCGTTGGGCATGAACGCGTGGCAGAGCGCGAGCTGGTCCAGCAAGGATGCCGACCAGGAGCCCGACGGGTCCCAGCCCACGTCGGCGAAGATGAGCGCGCCGTCGCGGCGCGCCAGCTCGGCCCAGTTGCACGGGCTGTTCGGCGAGTCGAGCGGATCGTCGGTGGACAGCGACACGATCACCGCCTTGGACCGCGGCGGGTTGCCGATCATCTCCGAGGCCGGCAGGGGCGAGGGGTGGCCGTGCGTCACCATGCTGCGGTCGCGGTCGACCGCCATGGAGACCGTCACCGGCGAGTGCCAGTGCTCGAACCGCCGCGACCTGGACAGGTCCACCGACTCCTGCTCCTCCAGCGTGCGCCAGCAGAAGTCGCCGTAGTCGTCGTCGCCGAACGCGGCGGCCAGCGAGGTGCGCAGGCCCAGCCGGCTGGTCGCGATGGCGAGGTTGGCGATGCCGCCGGGGCACGAGCCCATGCCCTCGGCCCAGATCTCGGTTCCGGCCGCGGGCATCGCGGGCAGACCGGTGAAGACGATGTCCAGAAAGACCGTGCCCGCCAGGAAGACGTCGAACTGCGGCCCGTCCGGGGTGCGTTCGGCGGCGAGAGGGTCGTACACCTGATGAGACACGGGAATGAGTCCTCCCCGACACATATACAGCTCTGCGCAATCTTGCACGTTTGCCCGCGCACTTCAAGTCTTCTTCTGGGAGTTTTCGGGCAAAGCTGCATACTCCTGCGCGATTTTGACTGATACACTCGCGCCGTGCTTCAGCGCCTCAGGCATGCCGAGATCATGCGCCGGGTCCGACTCTCAGGCGCCACCAGCGTCAGCGATCTCGCCAGCCAGCTCGGCGTGAGCCCGTCCACGATCCGCAGGGACCTCGAGGTGCTCGACCGTGACGGCACGCTGCGGCGCGTGCGCGGCGGGGCCCTGCTCCTGGACGGCGAGGTCACGGTCGACGCCGACGCCGACCGGCCGTTCGCCGAGGTGGCCGAGGTGGACGAGCAGGACAAGGAGGCGGTCGCGGTCCGCGCCGCCGAGCTCGTCCAGGACGGCGACGTGGTCCTGCTCGACATCGGCACGACGACGATGCGGCTGGCCCGGCGGCTGCGCGGGCGCCGCGTCACCGTGGTCACCTCCAGCCTCGCCGTGCTCGACGTGCTGCGCTCCGACCCGGAGGTCGAGCTGCTGCTGCTCGGCGGCGCGCTGCGGCGGCCGTACCACTCGCTCGTCGGGGTGCTGACCGAGGCCGCCCTGAGCCAGGTGGTCGCCGACCGCGTGTTCCTGGGTGCCAGCGGCGTGCGGCCGGACGGGCAGCTCGTGGACACCACGCTCGCCGAGGTGCCGCTGAAGCGCGCCATGATCGCGGCGGCGGGCCAGGTGGTGCTGCTCGTCGACCGGCACAAGTTCCCGGGCACCGGCGCGCTGCGGGTGTGCGGGCCCGACGACGTCGATGTGATCGTCACCAACGAGGGCGCCGACGAGGCGACGCTGCGCAACTGCGCCGCCGCCGGCGCCGAGATCCTGCTCACGTGAAAGGGTATCGATGAGACTGGCCGTTCTCGGGGGCGGCGGCTTCCGGGTCCCGCTCGTGTACGGCGCGCTGCTGCGCGAGACCACCAAGCCGCGCGTGGAGCAGGTGGTCCTGTACGACGTGTCGCAGGACCGGCTGGAGGCCATCCGGCACGTGCTCGGCCAGCTCGCCGCCGGGCACGACGACCCGCCGGAGGTCCTGACCACCACCGACCTGGACACCGCGCTGCGCGACTCCACGTTCGTCTTCTCCGCCATCCGGGTCGGCAGCCTGGCCGGGCGCACCGCCGACGAGCGGGTCGCGCTCGACCTGGGCCTGCTCGGCCAGGAGACGACCGGGCCCGGCGGCATCTCCTACGGCCTGCGCACCATCCCGGTCGCGCTCCACGTCGCCGAGCGGGTGGCCGCGCTCGCGCCCCAGGCGTGGGTCATCAACTTCACCAACCCCGCCGGCATGATCACCGAGGCCATGCGGCACGTGCTCGGCGACCGCGTGATCGGCATCTGCGACTCCCCGATCGGCCTGATCCGCCGGGCCGCCGTCGCGCTCGGGCTCGACCCTTCGCGCGTGTCGCCCGACTACGTGGGCCTCAACCACCTCGGCTGGCTGCGCGGCCTCACCTATCAGGGACGCGACGTGCTGCCCGGCCTGCTGGCCGACGACGCGGCGCTGCGGCAGGTCGAGGAGGCGCGCATCTTCGGCGCCGACTGGGTGCGCACGCTGGGCGCGCTGCCCAACGAGTACCTCTACTACTACTACTTCACCCGGGAGTCCGTGGCCGCGATCTCCGGGCAGACCCGCGGGGAGTCGCTGGTCCGGCAGCAGGACGACTTCTACGCCGCCGTGCGGGCGCGTCCCGAGGAGGCGCTGGCGGAGTGGGTCAGGGCGCGCAGGCTGCGCGACGAGTCGTACATGGCCGAGGCCCGCGAACCCACCTCCGCGGGCGCGCGAGACACCGCCGACCTGGAGGCCGGCGGTTACGAGGGCATCGCCCTGGCCCTCATGGCCGCCATCGCCCGCGGCGAGCCCACGTCCATGATCCTCAACGTGCGCAACGGCGCCGCCGTGCCCGGCCTGCCCGCGGACGCGGTCGTCGAGATCCCGTGCGCGGTGGACGGGGCCGGCGTCCGGCCGCTGGCCACCCGCCCCTTGCCGGGCCGCTTCCTCGGTCTCGTGCAGCAGGTCAAGGCCGTGGAGCAGACCGCCATCGAGGCCGCCAGGTCCGGCTCGGCCCGGCTGGCGGTCGAGGCGTTCGCGCTGCACCCGCTGGTCGACTCGGTCGCCACGGCCCGCAAGCTGCTCGACGGCTACCGGGCGCGCATCCCGGAGCTGGCCGCCGCCATCCCGGGCTCCTCCGACGCGGGCTAGCGCGCTGTCACGCTGGAGCGTCGCCTTACGCCATGCCGGCCGCTTCGAAGAGCCGCAGCTCGCGCCCGGGGCGGCACACCAGCTGCAGCCCCACGGGCAGCCCGTCCACCGTGCCCGCGGGCACGGTCAGCGCGGGCAGGCCCAGCACGTTCCACAGGCTCGTCATGGACAGCAGCGCGGGCCGCACGGCGACGGTCCGGCCGTCCACCTGTGTCTCGCGCTGCTGGAGCAGCGGCGCGGTGATCGGCACCGTGGGCAGCGCCAGCACGTCGTGCCGCTCGAACAGCGTCGCCGCGGCCTCGACGAGCCGGGACCGCGCGGCCACGGCCGCGACGTACCGCCAGCCGGGTATCTCCGCGGCCGTGCGCAGGCGTTCGAGCAGCTCGGGATCGAACAGCTCCGGCGCCTGCGCCATCCGGGCCACGTGCACGGCCGCCGCCTCGCAGCTCTGGATCACCGTGTACGTCTCGCGGAACTCCTCACCCAGCCCCGCCCGCAGCCGCACCTCCTCCAGTCCCGAGCGGGCCAGGCGGGACTCCGCGACCGCGCGTACCGCGTCCACCACGCGCGGATCCCCGTCGAACAGCTCCGACGGATCCAGCCAGGCCACCCGCGCGGGACCGGCGTCCTCGCGCAGCTGGGCGGAGGCCAGGCAGCGGTAGGCGAGCAGGCAGTCCTGCTCGTCACCGGCCAGGACGCCGACGTGGTCGAAGCTGCGCGCCAGGGGGAACACGCCTTCGGCCGAGATCGCCCCATAGCCCGGCTTGAACCCGGCGATCCCGCACAGAGCAGCCGGGATGCGAACGGATCCACCGGTGTCGGTGCCGAGCGCGAGCGGCACCAGGCCCGCCGCCACGGCCGCCGCGCTGCCGCCGCTGGAGCCGCCCGACATGCGCTCCGGATCCCACGGGTTGCGCGAGGCACCGTTGGCCGAGCGGTCGCCCGTGGGCCCGTACGCGAACTCGTGGGTGGTCGTCTTGCCCACCACGACGGCCCCCGCCCGGCGCAGCCGGGTCACGGACTCGGCGTCGGTGTCCGCGACGTACCCGGCGAAATGCCGCGAACCCATCGTCGCGGGCAACCCTGCGACCATGAACAAGTCCTTCACACCCACCGGCACGCCGTGCAGCGGACCCCGGTAGGTGCCCGTGCCCAGCTCGGCGTCCGCCCGCCGCGCCGCCGCCAGCGCCCCGTCGGCGTCCACGGTGACGAACGCGCCGAGCGCGGGGTCGCGCTCGGCGATGGCCGCGAGCGCCTGCTCGACGAGCTCGACGGCGGTGGTCCGGCCTTCGCGCAGGTCCTGGGCGAGGCTCGTGATGGTGCGGCCGGTGAAGGGGCCGGGGGAGAGCGGCATGGGGTCCTTTCGAGCGGTCGTCGGCTGACGGATCCCACTGAACACCACGCACATCGGACCTTCCACCGCAGGGCTAAGATCAGCGAATGCCCCCGCCGCCGTCAGCCGCCCGCCGGACGTGGGGCCGGGTGCGGCTGGTCCTCGCCGTCGTGGTGAGCGCGTGCGCGCTGGCCGGTGCCGTACGGCTGACCGTGCCCGCCACCGCGGGCACGTCGGGGGAGCCGCCCGGGGTGCGGCGGCAGCTGGCGTTCCTGGCCTGGGCGAAGACGGCGCGGCCGTGGGTGTCCCGGCCGCCTCCGGCGCCGCCGGCGACCGTCTCGTGGTGGCGGACGCCGCTGCTGGTCCTGCTCACCGCTCTTGCCGCGGCGCCCTGGCTCCCGGCACTCCGCCGCTCGTGGTCGGCGTCCTTCGGGAGGGAGCGGGTTGCGCCCGAGGGGCCGTAGCCGCTCGTGGGACCGCGGCCCGGACGGTGGTCCACCGTCCGGGCCGCGGGTCCCTGGGAAGGCCGGGCCTGGTGATGAGCTCGGCGGATGGTGCCGGGGCCGGTGAGGCGGGTCGGCGTACCGCGCCCGGCCGTGGGTGTGCCGGGAGTGGCAGGCGCCCCGCGCGTCGCCGGTGGGCGAGGCGCGACGGGCGCGAGGCCGGGCACGGCGAGAGGTGGGCCGTGCGCGGGCTGAAGGGGGCCGGGGGAAAGCGGCCGGCAGGGGAGGGTCAGCGGGAGGTGCCCAGGCGGACGGACAGGCGGGTGGCCAGGCGGTCCAGGGAGAGGTTGATCAGGATGAAGATGGCCGCGATGAGGATCGCCGCCGGGATGGTGTTCTTGAAGTTGGCGGCGATCCCGTTCAACCCCCGGTTCACCAGCTCGTCGAAGCCCACGATGAGCCCCAGCGCCGAGTCCTTCAGCAGCACCACGAACTGGCTGACGATGGCGGGCATCATCGTCCGGAACGCCTGCGGCAGCAGGACGAGGCGCATCACCTGCCCCTTGCGCATGCCGATGGCGTGAGCCGCCTCGGACTGGCCGCGGGGCAGGCTCTGCACCCCGGCCCGGATGATCTCCGCGATCACCGAGCCGTTGTAGAGCGTGAGCCCGAAGACGACGGCGGCGAAGGCCGAGATGTTCACGCCGATCAGCATGTACGAGCCGAAGAACGCGAAGAAGATCAGCAGCAGCAGCGGGACGGACCTGAAGAACTCCACCACCGCGGCCGCGGGCACCCGGATCCACCGGTGGTCCGACAGCCGGGCGGTGGCGAAGACGATGCCGAACAGGCCCGCCAGCACCACCCCCGCCACGGCCGCGCCGATGGTCCCGGCCAGCCCCGGCAGGATGAACGTGGCCCAGACGTCCCCGCGCAGCAGCGGCGTCCACTTGTCGGCCGCCCACTGGTCCTTGGCGTCGAAGCGCACGTAGACCACGTACGCCAGCCCCAGCAGCACGAGCGCGACGACCCCCGCCAGCAGCCGGTTGCGCCGGATCCCGCGCGGTCCGGGCGGCTCGTAAAGGTTCGCGTAGCTCATCGGGCCACCGCCATCCGCCGCGACAGCCAGCCGAACAGCAGCCCCATCGGCAGGCACAGCAGGACGAACCCGGCGGCGAAGCCGAGGAAGATCTCCAGGACCTGGTCCCCGTACGTCTCGATCATCTCCCGCATCCGCACGGACGCCTCACCCACGCCGACCACGAGGGCGATCGTGGTGTTCTTGGTCAGCGCGATCATGATGCTGCCCAGCGGCGCCACCACGGCGCGGAACGCCTGCGGCAGCGTGATCAGCCCCAGCGTCTTCGTGAAGCCCAGCCCGAGCGACCGGGCCGCCTCCGCCTGCCCGACCGGCACGGTGTTGAGCCCCGACCGCAGGGCCTCGCAGACGAACGCCGAGGTGTAGGCGGTCAGACCGATGACGGCGAGCCAGAAGTTGTTGGTCGCGATGTCGTCCGACAGCTCCACGCCGAGCTGCGCCCCGATGCCGAGACCGGTGAACATCAGCACCAGCGTGAGCGGCGTGTTGCGCATCATGGTCACGTAAAAGTTGGCCGCGCCGCGCAGGGAGGCCAGCGGGGCCACCCGCATGGCGGTCAGCAGCGTCCCCAGCACGAGGGAGCCGAGCGCGCTGACCGCCGTCAGCCGTATCGTCATCCAGAACGCGGCGAAGATCGTGTCGCGTTCGAACAGCAGTGCTTCCATGGATCAGTAGCGCTCAAGCTGCGGGGCCTGCGGGAGGGTGAAGCCGGAGGCGCCGACGCTGGCCTGCAGCGCCTTGGTCCAGCTGCCGTCGGCGAACATCTTCTCCAGCGCGTCGTTGATCGCCTTGCGCCCGGCCGTGTCGTCCTTCTTCAGCCCGATGCCGTACTTCTCGGTGCTGAACGGCTGGCCGACCACCTTGAGCTTGCCGCCGTACTGGGCGGCGTAGCCGGCGAGGATGACGTTGTCGGTGGTGAGCGCGTCGAGCTGGCCGCCGAGCACGCGGTCCACGCACGCCGAGTACGTCCGCTCCTCCTGCAGCTGCACCTCCTTGGCGTACTCCGCCTTGACCTTCTGCGCCGGGGTCGAGCCGGCGACCGAGCAGAGCTTCTTGCCGTTCAGCTTGTCGGGCCCGGTCAGCGCCGTGTCGTCGGCCCTGACCAGCAGGGCCTGCCCGGCCACGAAGTACGGCCCGGCGAAGGACACCTTCTGCTTCCTCGCGTCGGTGATCGAGTACGTGGCCACCACCATGTCGACCTGGCCCTGCTCGATGAACGCCTCGCGGTTGGCCGACACCGTCTCCTTGAACGTGACGTCCTTGGCCTCCACGCCGAGCTGCTTGGCCACGTACTTGGCGACCTCGATGTCGAAGCCGGTGAAGCTGCCGTCGGGCGTGCGCAGCCCCAGCCCCGGCTGGTCGGCCTTCACGCCGACGACGAGCTTCTTGTCGTTCTTGGCCTTGTCGACGATCGAGGCGTTGCTGGCCTCGGCGCTGCCGCAGGCGGTGGCGGTGGCGGTGAGCGCGACCACCGCGAAGGTCGCGTAGAGAGACCTGCCGAACATATGACGGCTCCTTAGTGAGTGAGGATCTTGGCGAGGAAGGACTGGGCGCGCTCGCTGTTCGGGGCTCCGAAGAACGCGTCGGGGGTGTTCTGCTCGACGATCTCGCCCTCGGCCATGAAGACGACGCGGTCGGCCGCGCGCCGGGCGAAGCCCATCTCGTGGGTGACGACCACCATGGTCATGCCCTCGCGGGCCAGCGAGGTCATGACGTCGAGCACCTCGTTGACCATCTCCGGGTCGAGGGCCGAGGTGGGCTCGTCGAAGAGGATCGCCTTGGGGTCCATGGCCAGCGCCCGGGCGATGGCCACCCGCTGCTGCTGCCCGCCGGAGAGCTGGGCGGGGAACTTGGCGGCCTGGCCGCCGATGCCGACCCGGTCGAGCAGTTCCTGGGCCTTGCGCACGGCCTCGGCCTTCGGCCGCTTCAGCACGTGGACCTGCCCGAGGACGACGTTGTCCAGGACGGTCTTGTGCGCGAAGAGGTTGAAGGACTGGAACACCATGCCCACCTCGGCGCGGAGTTTGGCCAGCGCTTTGCCCTCAGCGGGCAGCGGCGTACCGTCCAGGGTGATCGTGCCGGAGTCGATCGTCTCCAGGCGGTTGATCGCCCGGCACAGGGTCGACTTCCCGGCGCCGGACGGGCCGATGATCACGACGACCTCGCCCTGCCGGACGTTCAGGTTGACGTCCCTGAGCACGTGGTGCTCGCCGTAGCGCTTGTTGACCTGGTCCAGGACGATCAGGTCGGCCTCGGTCATGCGTCACGCTCCTTGTCTCGGTCAGCGATGGCGTAACCGTAGGAGCCGTATGTGTCACCGAAAGGCTTGTGCGCGTTCTGCTCAGGGATTGGCTGATCTGAATTCGATCAGAGTCAGGGGGTGGCAGGCCGGGAGGAGTCGGACGTCACGCCGGAGACGCCAATGGTGTCCTTGTAGGCGCGGTCCCACTGCCCGTCGCGCAGCCAGCGGGCGATCAGCCCGTTGAGGTAGTCGCGGAAGACGGTGTCCTCCTTGCGCACCCCCATGCCGTACGGCTCGCGCCCGAACGGCTTGAGCACCAGCCGGAACATGTCCGGATGCTGGTCGAGCAGGCCGAGCAGGATCGTGTCGTCGGTGCTGATCGCGTCGACGCGCCCGTTCGTGAGCGCGGGCACGCAGATGCTGTAGGCGTCGACGATCTCCAGGGTGGCGCGGGGCACCAGGGTGCGCAGCCGCTCGACGGACGTGGAGCCCGTGGCGGTGCAGACGGTCTTGCCGTTCAGGTCCGACACGTCGTTGATGGTGGTGTCGGCGATCCTGACCAGCAGGTCCTGCCCGGCGTAGTAGTACGGGTCGGTGAAGGCGACGAGCCGCGCGCGGGCCGGAGTGATCGAGTACGTGGCGATGACGAGGTCCACCACGCCCTGCGAGATGAAGTTCTCCCGCTCGCGCGAGACGGTCTCGACGAAGCGGATGTTGCGCTCGCTGCCGGTGAGGTCCTTGGCGATGAGCCTGGCGATCTCGGCGTCGAAGCCGGTGATCCGCCCGCCGGTCGGATCCTTGAAACCGAACATCGGCTGGTCGAACTTGGTGCCCACGACGAGGACGCCCCGCTCCCTGATCCGCGCCATCGTGGAGCCCTCGGGGAAGGGGTTGTCGCTCCCGCAGCCGGCGGCGGCCAGGCAGAGCAGGACGGCGAGCAGCGCCCTGAGCCCTCTCATCGCACTCGATAACGGTGCTGGGGGCGTCCGGTCGGCCCGTATTTCGGCCGGCCTTCGAGCAGCCCGCGATCGGCCAGATGCTCCAGGTAGCGGCGGGCGGTGGCGCGGCTGACGCCGATCATCCCGGCCAGCTCGTGCGCCGACACGTCCTCCGGCACGGCGGCCAGCGCGTCCAGCACGGCCTGCTCGGTCGCCGCCGAGATGCTCTTCGGCCGGACGCCCTGGTCGAGGTGGAGGGTGCGGAAGATGCGGTCGATCTCCTGCTGCTCGGCGAACCGGTCGCCCGACTCCAGCTGCTCGGCCGTGGCCGCGTAGCGCAGCAGCGTCTGCTCGAGCGTGCCCGCCCTGGTCGGCTTGACCAGGTAGTAGAGCGCGCCGCGCTGGATGGCCGCGCGTACCGTGGCCGACTCCTTGCGTCCGGAGATCACGATGATGTCGATGGGCGGCTGCTCGGGCCGCCGCAGCCGGTGCGCCACCTCCAGCCCCGGCAGGTCGGGCAGGTGCAGGTCCAGCAGCACCAGCCGGGGCGCGAACCGGCCGGCGGCGGCGAGCGCCGCCTGCCCGGTGTGGGCGATCCCGACCACCCTGAACCCGAGTACTCTGTTCACCTGCGCGTGCAGGGCCGCCGTGACGACCGGGTCGTCGTCCACGATGAGAACGGTGATGTCCCGCGGCTCAGGCACCGCCACTCCTCGTCCAGGTGCAGTTTTTACAAATCAGAGTGAGCTTAGGCAGGTTTTATTACAAACGCTCAAGTTTTGCGCGTTCTGCTCACCGTGATCCGCCGTCCATGCCCTCTTCCTCTTAATCTGTAGCCGAACGGACAGGGGGGAGGACGGACGCCGGTGAGATGGGTGCTCGCGGTGACTGCCCTGTGGACGCTGCTCGGCCTGCTGCCCCTGGCGCTGCTGACCTCCTCCAGTATCTCCCTGTCGGAGAACGCCGTGCGCGACGAGGTCGACGACCGGGTCAGGATCACCGCCTCGGTCAGCCGGGTCGTGGTCGAGCAGCAGATGGGCTCCCTGGCCCAGCTCGTCACCGCGTTCGCGCAGCGGCCCGGCGTGCGCGACACGGTGGAGCACACCACCCCCGAGGCCATGCGTACGCACCTCGGAGAGCTCAAGGAGCTGCGCGACGGCATCAGCGGGCTGATCCTGGTCTCGTCGGAGGGCCGCATGCTCGGCGCGGAGCCGAAGACCGTGCTGCCCCAGGACCTCACCGCCACCGACTGGTACCGCGCCGTGCGCGACCGGCGGGCGGCGCACATCTCCCAGGCGTACACGCCCACGATGATCGACGTGTCCAGGGCGGTCGCGGTGGCCGCGCCGATCCCGAGCGCCGACGGCAAGCGCATGCTCGGCATCCTCGCCGTCGTCTACAGCCTGGACGCCATCCAGGACTTCGCCAAGGACGCCGCCGAGGCGCAGGACATCAGGCTGCTGATCACCGACCGGGCGGGCGTGCTCGTCGCCGACCCCGGCAGGAAGCTGCTCGCGCTCACCTCCCTGCGCGAGGATCCCCGGGTGGACGCCGCGCTCGCCGGGCGCACCTGGAACGGCCTGTTCAGCGGCGTCGACGGCACGGTGCTGTCGGCGTCCGAACCGATCCCGGGCATCGGCTGGACGGTCACCGCCGAGGTGTCCGCCGCCGAGGCGCTGGCCTCGGCCGAGCGGCTCAGGACCAACGTCATGACCGTCGCGGCCCTGCTGGCCCTGCTCATCCTCATCGGCCTGGGCCTGCAGATCCACACCACGCGCGGCCGCCGCCGCGCGCAGGCCACCCTGGCCAGGTACGCGGCCGAGCTGGCCGCCGCCAGGGACGAGGCGGTCAGCGCCTCCAGCGCCAAGTCCGAGTTCCTGGCCAAGATCAGCCACGAGATCCGCACCCCGATCAACGGCGTGCTCGGCATGAACTCCCTGCTCATGGGCACCCGGCTGGACGACGAGCAGCGCCACTACGCGACCACGGCCCAGGAGTCGGCCCAGAACGTGCTGCGCCTGCTCGACGACTTCCTCGACCTGTCCAGGATCGAGGCGGGCCACCTCCAGGTGGACGCGGTGCCGTTCGACCTGCCGCGGCTGTGTGACGAGGTGGTCGCGCCGTTCGCGCCGCACGCGTACGAGCAGGGGCTCTGGCTCACGCTTCGGCTCGACGACGGCGTGCCCCGGCAGGTGACGGGCGATCCGGCGCGGCTGCGCCAGATCCTCACGAACCTGGTGGGCAACGCGCTGAAGTTCACCGTCCAGGGCGGGGTGGACCTGCACGTCACCCTCGAGGAGGGCGAGCCCGGCGACGCGCGGGCGGTGCTCAGGTTCGCGGTCGCCGACACCGGGATCGGGGTGGGGCCCGCCGACCGCGAGCGGGTGTTCGGCGTCTTCCGGCAGGTCGACTCGCCGATCACGCGCAGGACCGGCGGCAGCGGCCTGGGGCTGGCCATCGGCCGGCAGCTCACCGAGCTCATGGGCGGGGAGATCGGGCTCGACAGCGTGGAGGGCGTGGGCAGCCGGTTCTGGGTGCGCCTGCCGCTGGACGTGCTGACCTGGACGGAGCCGTCGGTCGAGGCCCTGCAGGGCAGGCGCGCGCTCGTCGCCGACCCGCGGCCCGAGGACCGCGCGCTGGCCGTGCGGTTCCTGGCGGGCGCCGGGCTCGACGTGGAGGAGACCGCGGACTCCGCCCTGGAGCTGCTGCGGGCCGCCGCGGCGGGCGGGCGGCCGTACGAGCTCGCGGTCGTCGCCCTCGACCTCGGCACCGGCGCCGAGTCGACCGCGCACGTGATCCTCACGGACCCGCTGCTCCAGGCCACCAGCGTGGTCGTGGTCGTCACCCCCGGGCGGTCGGGCTTCGCCTGGCCCGGCGCCGTGGGGGAGCGGGCCGTGCAGTCGATCACCCGGCCGCTGAGCCGCCGCCGCCTGCTGGCCGCCGTGGAGAACGCCCTGGTCACCGCCGAGTGCCCCGGCGAGCCGCGCGAAGGCGTGGAGCTCGCGGGGAGGGACGGCGGCGCGCGGATCCTCGTGGCGGAGGACGACGAGGTCAGCCGCCAGGTCGCGATGCTCGTGCTGCGCCAGGCCGGGCACGAGGTCGAGGTCGTGGACGACGGCGAGCAGGCCGTGCGCGCCGTGCTGGCCGGGGGCTACGACCTGGTGTTCATGGACTGCCAGCTGCCCGTGCTCGACGGGCTGGCCGCGACCGAGGAGATCAGGCGGCGCGAGGACGCGCACACCCCGATCATCGCGATGACCGCGGCGGCGATGCCGGACGACCGGATCCGCTGCCTGGCGGCCGGGATGGACGACCACCTGGCCAAGCCGGTGGACTGGCCGCGCCTGCTCGCCAGGATCCCGGAGTGGGCCGCCTACTCGGGGCTCCCGCCCGAGCTGGTGGGCCTGTCGCCGGAGGCGCTCGCCGACGTGGCGGAGGCGTACCTGGCCACCGCGGCGCGGACGTACGAGGAGCTGCGGCTGGCGGCGCGGACCGGCGACCTGGCGGAGGTGGCCGCGCTCGCCCACCGGCTCAAGGGCAGCTGCGCGACCGTCGGGGCGGCGCGCGAGGCCGAGCTGTGCCGGCGCGTCGAGGACCTGGCGCGTACGGGCACCGTCGACAGCGAGTCGCTGGACGAGCTGGGCGAGCTGCTCAAGGTGACGCCGGCGTGGATGAACAATCCGTAGCCGCTTGTTAACATCTGGGAAATTTGTGAACGTTAGTGTCGCACCGTTACTTGTCGTGTTTGTTTGTAGTGATTGGAGGGTTGATGGCTGATTCGTCTGGTGAGCCGAGTCCGACGACCACCCCCAGCCCGACGTCCTCCTCGACGCCGACCGCGTCCCCGACGGGAACCCCGTCCCCGACCGGCACCCCGGCTCCCACCCCGACGGGCACCCCCACTCCCACGCCCACGGGCACGCCGACGCCCACCCCCACGGGCCCCCCGAGCCCGACCCCGACCCCGACGGGCTCACCGAGGCCGACCCCGACTCCGTCGGGCACGCCCACCCCCAGGCCGACCCCCACCCCCACGCCCACCTGGTCGCCCGTTCCCACGCCCACCTGGTCGGTCGTCCCTCCGGTGCAGCAGCCCTCCCCGCGGCCGACCCCGACCCAGGAGCCGGTCCAGCCCCCGGACGCCCCCGCCGGCGGCCTGGAGATCCACTGGACCTCGATCCGCCGCCTGGCCAAGCTCTTCGACAAGACCGGCGACGACGTCGTGGCGCTGCACCGCGGCTCCACCTCGCTGGCCACCACCTCCAACCTGGTCGGCGGCGACGAGGACGGCCGCGCGTTCGCCGAGTGGTACAGCGACGGCTACGACTCGCTCACCGAGGCGATGCGGCGCATCGCCGAGAAGAACTTCAGCTCGGCGGGGAACTTCCGCGACTTCGAGAAGTTCTGGGACTTCCTGGAGCAGCAGATCATCAGCACGCTGCCCAAGATCCCCGACCTGCCCGCGCCGCCGATCCCGCAGGCCCCGCCGCGCAAGGAAGGCGCCTGATGTTCGACCCCTTCCAGGCGCTGGCCTGGTTCGCCGACGTCCACGTGCCGGTGGCCGACGTGAGCAACCTGCGGGACCGTGCCAAGGCGCTGCGCGCGCTGGCCGAGTCCATCGGGAAGGTCGCCCACAAGACCGACGCCGGCGTCGCCGAGGCGCGCAAGGCGAACGACAGCCGCATCGTGGACCGCTTCGCCGACGTGTGGCCGAAGGAGCTCGCCCCCCGCTACGCCGCGCTCCAGGAGGAGCTGCTGGACCTGGCGGCGGGCTGCGAGGAGTACGCCGACGCCGTCGAGGAGCACCGCGAACAGCTCCGGATCATCGGCACGTACCTCGCCGCCATGGCCTTCACGATGATGTTCGGCTTCGTCTACCCCGCGGCCAGGGTCGCGGCGGAGAAGGCGTTCAAATGGCTGGTGTCCAGGGCCAAGCTGGAGCGCACGCTCTTCCAGAAGATCACCAAGATGATCCTGGAGGCGCGGATGGGCAAGCGCCGCGTCGGCAACTACTTCGTCCGCGAGGGCCTCGACGCGCTGGCCGACTCCGTGCTGTGGACCGCGCTCAAGACCGGCGTGCACGCGGGCAGCTCGGCCGCCACGGGACAGCCGATGGGCAACCTCTGGGAGTACGCGGGCAAGCACTTCGCCGCCGAGATGGCCTACAACGGCGGCATCAAGGCGCTGAGCGACGTGCGCAGGTTCTTCCCCGCCACGAAGGTCACCGAGACGCTGCTCGGCTCGGACCCCGCGGGCAAGTTCTTCCGCCGCACGCTCTCGGCCGCCACCATCTACCCCCTGGTCGCCGGTGGATCGATGTCGGAGCAGGGCGCGCTCCGCTCGGCGCTGGCGCACGCGCCCAGGGCCTTCATCTTCAAGCGTTGAGTGAGTAAGGAACAACACCGATGACGACACCCCGTACCGGAGACCCGGAGCTGGACCGCGCGCTGGCCGAGATGGCGGCGCGGACGGCCGAGCTGGAGGAGGTGAGCCGCCTGCTGGAGGAGACCCGGGGGCGCGGCGAGAGCGCCGGCGGGCAGGTCGTCGTCGAGCTCAAGCCCACCGGCTCGCTGGCCGGGCTGCGCATCGACCCGCGGGCGATGCGGCTGGGCTCGCAGGCGCTGGCCGACGCCATCGTGGAGGCGTTCCGGCGGGCGGAGGACGACGTGGCCGGACAGTCGTACGACCTGGCGAAGACGGTCTTCGGCACCTGACCTCGCGCGCCTGACTCCGCGCGCCTGACCTCGCGCGCCTGACTCCGCGCGCCTGACCTCGCGCGCCTGACCTCGCGCGCCTGGCCGCCGCCGCGCACGTGCGGGACGCCGCGGTCAGCGCCGTCCGGCCGGCGTGAGCGGCTTCAGCTGCCGCAGTCGCAACAGGAGCAGCAGTCGCAGCAGTCGAAAGAGGGGCAGTCCAGGTTGCAGCCGCCCCCGCCGCGGTGACGGGCGTTCCGCCTGTTCCACCGGGGCTGCCACCGGCCGCAGGTCAGGACCGTCAGGACCCCGGCCCCCGTCCTGCGGATCCACCCGGGCCGCTCGTACGACGCGCGGAACGCCCGCTCCACCGCCCGCTGCACCTCGGTGCCGAGCAGCGTGTCCACCAGGTGGCGCTCCTCGAACTCCGCCTCCCGCAGGGCCAGGGTGAGGCCGCGGGCGGCGTCGTCGCACAGCCGCCGGGCCTCCCACTCCCCGGTGCCGGTGGCGATGAGCGGGTTGAACGCGCCCCGCGCGGCGTCCTCGGCCCGGTCCTCGACCGCGTCCAGCAGGTGCGCGATCCGGCCGAAGAACCTGCCCGCCTCGGCCAGCGCGGCGGCGTTGCCCGGCCGTCCGGCGAGCACCGCCGTGTGCGCGAACGCCGCCGCCACCGCCTCCTCCGTCGGCGCGGTCAGCTCCAGCACCCCCAGCCCGCCGTCAGAGGCGGCCCGGCGTTCCAGGTCGAGCTGGCGGTCCACGGTCGCGACCAGCACCGCCGTGTCGAACCCGACCCCGGCCCCCAGCCGCGCCCCGCCCGCCTCCCACCGCGTCGCCAGCCGCCGCCGCGCCACCCCGAAGGCGGGCTCGAGAACGGCCCCGAGAGCGGCCCCGTGAGCGGCCCCGAGGACGGCATCGCCGTCGGCCACCTGGTCGCGCAGCTTGCCCGCGCCCAGCGCCAGCGACACCGCCGCCGCCAGCCGCGCCCCGGACGCCCGCGCGTCCACCACCTCGGCGGCGCGGAACCCCCGTAACGCGCACGGCCCGGCCGTCCGGCGGGGCGCGGCCGACCCGAGCTGGGCCTCGGTCAGCACCGAGATGATCAGCGTGTCGTAGTTGGTGGCCAGCCGCGCCGCCTGGCCCTGCCCGTCCCGCAACGTCAGGCACAACCCGCACAGGTGCGCCCGCCAGGCCGCACGCAGCGACGGGCACCCGTGTTCGCCACAGGGACGGATGATGCCGAACATACGACCTCGCAGGATTCGCCGGTGATCGAGGGAATCGTAGCGGCCCGGGTTTTACGGTTTTCCGCCATCGAAGTCGGCGGATCGCCCCCATACCCGCCGGACCCGGGGCCGCCTAGCGTGATGCGGCGTGATCAGTCTGAAGGGTTTGAGCAAGAGGTACGGCGACCGCCCGGCGGTCGACGACCTGACACTGGAGCTGAGACCGGGCACGGTGACCGGGTTCCTCGGCCCGAACGGGGCCGGGAAATCGACCACGATGCGCCTGATCCTCGGCCTCGACCGGCCCACCTCCGGCACCGCGCTGATCGGCGGCGTGCCGTACCACCGGATCGGCAACCCGCTGCGCACGGTCGGCGCGCTCCTCGACGCCCGCGCGCTGCACCCGGGCCGCAGCGGCCACGCGCACCTGGTGGCTCTGGCCCGCGCCAACGGCATCCCGCGGCGGCGCGTGGACGAGGTGCTGGAGACGGTCGGCATGGCCGCGGCGGCACGCAAGCGGGCCGGGGCGCTGTCGCTCGGCATGAGCCAGCGGCTCGGCATCGCGGCGGCGCTGCTGGGGGATCCGCAGGTGCTGATGTTCGACGAACCCGTCAACGGGCTCGACCCGGACGGGGTGCGCTGGGTGC
Organism: Nonomuraea jabiensis; assembly: GCF_014204795.1. Classification (GTDB taxonomy): domain Bacteria; phylum Actinomycetota; class Actinomycetes; order Streptosporangiales; family Streptosporangiaceae; genus Nonomuraea; species Nonomuraea jabiensis. The sequence goes on from NZ_JACHMB010000001.1 coordinate 8,024,929, forward strand.
GTGGGCTCATGCGCTCGCTGGCCGCCGAGGGGCGGACGGTGTTCGTCTCCAGCCACCTCATGACCGAGATGCAGCTCACCGCCGACCACCTCGTGGTCATCGGCAAGGGCCGGCTCATCGCGGACGCGCCGCTGTCCGACGTCATCGCGGCCAGCTCCCTGACGGCCGTGCTCGTCCGCACCCCGCACGCCGGCGATCTCGCGGTACGGCTGCGCGCCGCCGGGATCGCGGTGGACCGGTACGGCGAGAACGAGCTGGAGGCCACCGGCGCCACCCTCGAAACGGTCGGCGACCTGGCCTACGAGGCCGGGATCCGGCTGCACGAGCTGCGCACCCGGGAGGCCTCCCTCGAACAGGCCTACCAGGAGCTGACCGCGGGAAGCGTCGAGTACGGGCGGGATCATGAGGACGTTGTGGCAGGCGATCGGGTCCGAGTGGACGAAGCTGTGGTCGGTCAGGTCCACGTGGTGGTGCCTGGCCGGCGCGGCGGCGCTCATGGTGGTGACCGCGCTCACGCTGGGCGGCGCGAGCGCCACCGACGCCCTGCGCGAGGGCCGGACCGGCGCGCGGGTGACGGCCAGCGAGCCGGTGGTGTCGGCGACGTCGTTCGTCCAGTTCGCGCTGGTGGCGCTGGCGATGCTGGCGATCACCTCGGAGTACTCGTCCGGGAGCATCCGGGCCACGTTGCAGGCCACGCCCGCCCGAGGGGTGGTGCTGGCGGCCAAGGCGCTGGTGGTGGCGCCGGTGATGGCCGTGGCGGGCGTGCTGTCGGGGGCCGTGGCGACGGTGGTCGTCCAGGTCGTGCTGTCCGGCGCCCTGTTCGGCGGGCTCGTCGTGTCGCCGATCGGCGAGGTGGTGCCGGACCTGCTCGGGGTCGGGGCGTTCTTCGCGCTGGTGTCGGTGATGACGCTCGGCGTCGGCGTCGCGGTGCGCAGCGCGGCGGGCACGCTGACCGTGGTGTTCATGCTGCTCATGGGGCTGCCGCTGATGTTGCTGATGACGGGGAGCCAGGCGGCGCTGGACGCCTCTCTGCGGATGCCGACGTTCGCGGGGCTGGCGTTCATGGGGAGCACGGACAACCTGGCCGGCGGGCCGATGCCGTACTCGGCGGGGGAGGGACTGGCCTGGCTCCTCGCCTGGACGGCGGCGGCCCTGGCGGCGGGCCACGCGGTGCTGCGCCGCCGCGACGCCTAGCGATGCGTGGATCGGTACGTGTCCTCAGGGGGTTGCGCCTAGAATTCACGCCCGTGTCAGGCAGCAGGGCAGCCCGGGAGCTGGCCGGGGTCGTCCTCGGGATGGCCCTCGGCCTCGTCGAGCTGGTGTTCCTGTGCGTGGCGTGGCCCGCCTGGCTGGTCCCCGCCGCCCGGCCCGCCGTCGTCCGGGGGCTGGACAGGCTGATGGCGCTGGAGCGGGCCAGGCTGTCCGGCTGGCTCGGGCACGAGGTGGCGCGGCGGGACGGCGGTTACGGCTTCCTCGCCGTGCGTGCCGCCCTGGGGGTCCTGGGCGGGTACCTGTGCGCGGCGGGCCTCTTCCTCAGCGGGCTCCTGCTGGTCGGCGGCCTGTGGGATCTCGCCCGGGGGCGGGCCGAGCCGGTGCCGGTGAACCTGCCCGGCGTCCGGATCGTCACCAGCAGCGCCATGCTCGGCCTGACCGGCGGCGCCGTGCTGCTCGCCCTGGTCGCCCTCCTGACCCTGGCCGTCGGATCGCTCGAACGGCGGCTGGCCGGCCACTTCCTCGGCCCCGGCAGCCACGAGCTGATGCGCCGGCGCATCGCCGAGCTGACCGCCACCCGCTCCGGCATCGTCCGGGCCGTGGACGACGAGCGGCGGCGGATCGAACGCGACCTCCACGACGGCGTCCAGCAGCGCGGCGTCGCGCTCGCCATGCTGCTGGGCCGGGCCCGGCACAGCGCCGACCCCGGGGCGACCACCGAGCTGGTCGCCCAGGCGTACGCCGAGTCGCGCCAGCTCCTCGACGAGCTGCGCAGCGTGGCCTGGCGCATCTACCCGACCGCCCTCGACGAGCTGGGGCTGCGCGCCGCACTGGCGGGCGTCGCCGAGCGGTCGAGCGTACCGGTGACCGTGCACTACGGGCTGGCGGGGCGGCCCGTTTCGGAGGTGGAGACCGCGCTCTACTTCGTGGCCCGTGAGGCGATCACCAACGCGATCAAGCATGCCGGGGCGCGTGACATCCTGGTCGTGCTGACGGAGGACGAGCGGGCGGTGAGCGTGGTGATCTCGGACGACGGCACGGGCGGGGCCGATCCGGCGGGTGGCGGGCTGTCGGGGCTGGCGCGGCGGGTGCTGGCGCTGGACGGGGAGTTCACGGTCCGGAGCCCGGCGGGCGGGCCCACCAAGATCGCCGCCACCCTCCCGAAGACACCGCCCGGCGGCTCCCCCGAGGCGTCGGAGGGCGTCACCGGGCCGCCCGGCGGGTCCGGGGCGGAGGCGGGCTCGTCGTGCGGGTGATCCTGGCCGACGACTCCGTGCTGCTGCGCGAAGGGCTCACCCGGCTGCTCGACGACGCCGGTCACGAGGTGGTCGCCGCCGTCGGCGACGCCCCCGCCCTGCTCGCCGCCGTCGAGCACCACCGCCCCGACGTGGCCGTGATCGACGTCCGCATGCCGCCCGGCCACAAGGACGACGGCCTCCGGGCGGCCCTGGAGATCCGCGACCGCCATCCCGGCGTCGGCGTGCTGGTCCTGTCGCAGTACGTCGAGCAGCACTACGCCGCCAGGCTCATGGCCGGCTCCACGCGGGGCCTCGGCTACCTCCTCAAGGATCGGGTCTCGGAGGTGGCCGACTTCCTCGACTCGCTCGAACGCGTACGCGCGGGCGGAGCCGCGTTCGACCCCGAGGTGGTGCGGCAGCTCCTGGCCCGCACCACCCACGCCGACCCGCTGAGCGGCCTGAGCCCGCGCGAGGGCGAGGTGCTGCGGCACCTCGCCCAGGGCTTCGTGAACGCGGCCATCGCCGAGCGCCTGCACGTCTCGCTCAGCACGGTCGAGAAGCACGTCAACGCCATCGTGGAGAAGCTCGACCTGCCCCGCGACCCCGACTACAGCCGCCGCGTCCTGGCCATCCTCCGCTACCTGGACACGTGAGACCCGGACGGCGTAGGCGTACGGCGGCTGATCGCGGGAGCCCGGCCGTGGCCCATTTGTGACCCGCTACCGCCATGATCACAGCCCATGAAGAAAACGATCACGGCCCTGGCTGCCGGCTGCGCCTTTCTGGCGACCGCCACCCCCGCGCAGGCTGCTCCCAAGGACCCCGTACGAGCTCTGAAGAGCAAGCTGGTCTCCGGGCACGGCGTACGGTTCACCGAGACCACCACCCTCGTCGGAGACGGCAAGGTCAAGCTGCAGAGCCGTAAGGGAACGTTCCAGTTCGACGCCAAGGGCATCGCCGCCTCGGACATCACGAACAAGACCGGCCCCGCCGAGCCCGAGCGGGCCATCAGCATCGGCAAGGTCACCTATACCTCGGGCGGCATCTGGGAGGAGCGCCTTCCCGCCGGCAAGACGTGGCTCAAGAGCGGCGGCATGCCCGGAGGCGCCGGCGGTTTCTACGGGCAGGTCATCAATCCCGCGGAGCCGAAAACGCTGGCCACGCTCATCAAGAAGGGCAAGTTGCGCGGAAGCACCCTCACAGGACAGATCACCTTCAAGGAACTGGAGAAGGTGTCGCGCTGGTTCGACGCGTCCATCCCGCTGCGCATGCACGACGACACGAAGGTCGCCTACACCCTCACCCTCACCTCGGCCGGTCTGGTGAGCAGGGTGAAGAGCTCGTACGCGGCGACAGGGGTATTCGACAAGAGCGGCTTCGACGGCAAGACGATCACGATCGACAGCCGTTTCACCGGGTGGGGCGCCAAGGTGTCGATCAAGGCGCCGGACCCCGACACGGTGACCACCGACGCGGGTTCCTGAGCGCCGCCGCCGGCCGGCCGGTCCTCGGCGGAGCCCGCCACGGGCCGGCTGTCCGCGATGCGCAGTCCGGCGGACAGCCGGGGCCGCGGCCAGAACGCCATGTGGGCCAGCCAGTGCCCCAGCAGCGCAGCATCCCCGGAGACCTTCACCCGGGCGTCGTCGAGAGGAAGGCGGCGGGAGCACACCAGCATGAGGTCCGCGACGGCCCCCGACACCACCGCGCCCGCTTCCACCAGCCCGTGCTCCCACCACCACCCCCCGGGCTCCTCCTGACGATCACCCAGCCGTCGCCCCCGTCCGGCCGTACCCCGGCCGCTCGCCCCGGCCGCGCAGCTCCACCAGGCTCGGCTTCAGCGACTCCGAACCCGGGGAGGCCGGCATCTCCATGCCCTCGGTGATCACCTCGGCCGCGAGGTCGTCGGCGATCCCGAACGCGGCCCCCGTCGTGGCTGCCGCGTCGTAGTGGTGGACGGCGGTGTCGCACAGCATCCTGCGCGGCCCGGCTGGACCTGCTCTCACCTTGAGCGGCGGGTCATGAGGACGGCGACGATCGCCAGCGCCAGCCAGGCCGAGGTGAGCCCGATCAGCCAGGCCCAGCCCGCGTGCCCGTACACGACGCCGCCCGCGGTGCCGCCGAGGCCGCTGCCCAGGTAGTAGCAGAGGGTGTAGACGCCGGCCGCGCGGCCCCGGGCGCTCGGGGGCGCCTCGGCGGCGACCCAGGCGTTGGCGATGGCGTGCGCGGCGAAGAACCCGGCGGTCAGTACGGCGAACCCGGCCGCGACGAGCGGCAGCGACGTGTGCGCGGTGAGCACGGAGCCCGCCACTGTCACGGCGAGGGCCGTGACCAGCGCCTTCGTCCAGCCGAGCCGTTGCGCCAGGCGCCCGGCGGCGGCCGAGGAGGCGGTGCCCATGGCGTAGGAGAGGAAGACGAGGGAGGCCGCGGCGGGGGCGAGCGACAGGGGAGGGGCGGCCAGGCGGAACCCGGCGGCGTTGTAGAGCGCGACGAACGCCCCCGTGGCCAGCGCTCCCACGGTGAACGGCCCGACCAGCCCGGCCCCGAGCCGAGCCCTCCGGACGGGCCCGGCCTCCGGCGATCCGCTCTCCGGGGACCGTGGCCCGCGCCCTGCCGGCTGCGGTCCGCTCTCCGGGGACCGTGACCCGCGCCCCGGGGGCTGCGGTCCACTCTCCCGGGCCCCTGGCCCGCGCCCTGGGGTCTCCGATCCGAGCTCGGTGACCTCCGATCCGGGCTGCGGGGCTTGGTCGCGCGGGAGGGTGAGGGCCGCGAAGAGCGCGCACAGCAGGGACAGCACCGCCACCGCCAGCAGCGCTCCGTGCCACCCCATCGGCCCGGCGGCGAACCCGGCGCCGAGCCGGCCCAGCATCCCGCCGACCGAGTTCCCCGCGATCATGGCCCCCACCGCGGCGGGCAGCCGTGCCGTACCGACCGCATCGGCCAGGTACGCCGCCGCGACCCCGGCGAACCCCGCGACCGCCACCCCCTGCACCGCCCGCATCACCAGCAGGACGGAGAAGGAAGGGGCCAGCGGCAGCAGCAGCCCGATGATCGCGGAGGCCAGCACGGACCAGACGATCACCCTACGCCGCCCCACCAGCCCGGCGAGCCACGCCACCGGCAGCACGGCCACGGCCAGCGCCCCGGTGGCCACCCCGATGGTCAAAGAAGCGCTGCCCGGATCCAGCCGGAACCCGGCGGCGAGCTGCGGCAGCACGGGCTGCGGCGCGTACAGCAGAGCGAAGGACGACACCCCGGCCGCGGCCACAGCCGCACTGACCCGCCGCGTGTCACGAACCGGAGGAGCCTCGAGAACCACCACGCCTGCAACGCTAAGCAAGGCTAATAAATACGTCTAATGCGGGAATAGGCGATAATTCATACCGTGATGGATGAATCGGCTGACGAACGGCTGGCAGCCCGGCTGGCGCCCGCGCTCGCCCTGCTGGCCGCCGTGGGCGAGACGGGTCACGTGACGCGCGCCGCCGAACTGCTCGGCATCCCGCAGCCCACGGCCAGCCGCCGCCTCGCCGCCCTCGCGGACCTGGTCGGCGCGCCGCTCGTCGTACCCTCCGGCCGTGGCATCCGCCTGACCCGGGCGGGCCGCACCCTTGCCGCCGCCTCCGCCCGCACCCTCACCGCGATGGCCGCCGCCGCCCGCGAGGTACGCGAGGAGATCGACCCGGCCTCGGGCCGCATCGTCCTGGGCTTCCTCCACCTGCTGGGGCGTACCCTCGTGCCGTCCCTCATCGGCGGCTTCCGCGAGCGCCACCCCGGCATCCGCTTCAGCCTGGTGCAGGGCTCGCGCCACGACATGATCGAGGAGCTCCGCGAGGGCCGCATCGACCTGGTGTTCGTCGCACCCATGCCCGTGGACGCCCCCGACCTCGCCGGCGCTCCCCTCGCCGACCAGGAGCTGGTCCTGTCCGTGCCTCCGACCCACCGGCTCGCGGCGCGGGCGCGGGTGCGTGCGGCGGAGCTGGCGGGGGAGGAGCTGGTGACGCTGGAGCCGGGGTACGGCCTGCGCCAGATCACCGACGACCTGTGCGCGGCGGCGGGGTTCGAGCCGAGGATCGCGTTCGAGGGCCAGGAGACGGAGACCGTACGCGGGCTGGTGGCGGCCGGGCTCGGCGTCGCCGTCCTGCCCCGCTCCACCCACCCCGCGGCGGACGCGACCGTGACCGGCGTGGTGGAGATCCCGCTGTCCCCGCCCCTGTACCGGACCATCGGGGTGAGCTGGCTCCGGGACGCGCGCCTTCCGCTGGCCGTACGCGCCTTCCGGGACCACGCCCGCGCCGGCACCACCGACCTGGGCCCGGGCTTCCGCCCCGCCACCCCCTGAACCCCGTCAGACTGGTGGCCATGAAACACGATGGCGATGCCGGCGTGCCGGGTTCGTTGGCGAGGGTGCTCGCGGACGTGACCGCCGAGCGGGTGGCCCAGGACGTGCGGTGGGGCATGCAGCTCCTGCCCGACGGCACCGGGCACGAGGGGGCGGTGGCCGAGTCCGGCCGGGCCAGGTCCGAGACGGAAGCGGCGGCCGAGGCCGGGACGCTGACGTGGCGGCACGTTCTTGCGGAGGAGGTGCTGGAGGCGTTCGCGGAGTCGGACCCGGAGCGGTTGCGCGCCGAGCTGATCCAGGTGGCCGCCGTCGCCGTCAAATGGGCCCAGGCGCTCGACCGCCGCGCACCCCTCACCTCCGTTCAAGGGCTGCCGAGGGAACGTTTCCGGGCGATCGTGGACGTGCACGTGCTCCTCCTCCGCGACTCCAAGGTGCTGCTCGGCAGGCGGGCCGGCACCGGGTACGGCGACGGGCTGTGGCACCTGCCCTCGGGGCACCTCGAAGCGGGCGAATCGGCGACCGAGGCGGCCGTCAGGGAGGCGGGCGAGGAGGTCGGCGTGACCATCGACCCGGCGGACCTCAGGTTCGTCCATGTCATGCACCGGGCCCCGGAACGCGTCGGCCTCTTCTTCGCCGCCGACACGTGGAGCGGCGAGCCGTACAACGCCGAACCAGACAAATGCTCCGAGATCGCCTGGTGGCCCCTGGACGGCCTGCCCCGCGACATGGTCGGCTATCCGGCGGCGGCCATCGCCAACGTCGTGAACAGCGTGCCCTACGCCCTGCACGAATGGTCTGCACGTTGACGATGCGCCCCGATCGCCGACCACACCGAGCGCATCCCCCACAACGTCGACCTCGCGGAGGACCGCCGGCTGCGGCGGGCGCCGGAGTCGTGGCAGCCGCGCTTCCTGCGGTGGTGGTCGGAGCTGGGCCCCGCGCTGCCCACCCAGGACGGCCTCCCGCGACCGTTGGCTGCCGACGGCGCGCATCAGCGCCTGGACGCGTGCCCCACGAGCCGGGGAAGATCGCGGCCTGGGTGGCGCCGCCCCGCAACGGCATCAACGGCCGTCCGTTCGACTACGAGTACGTCCACCCGAGACGTCCTGATCGGAGCGGATCCCGCGGGGAGCGGGGGCGTGACCTGGCCCACAGGGTGTTATCTTGCCTGCGTGGCGGGCGTGGACGGTGACGGGCTGACGGAGGCCTTTCTGCGCGAGCCGCGGCGCTATACCAGCCACCAGGTGGCCTACATGGCAGGGGTGCCGGTCTACCGCGCGCGGCGCTACTGGCGTGCCCTGGGGTTCGCGAACGTGGCCGATGACGCGGTCGAGTTCACCGACTCCGACGTGGAGGCGCTCAGGACGATGCTCGGGCTGGTCAGCTCGGGCGTCTACGACGAGGAGCACATGCTGCTCGTCGCGCGCTCGATCGGCAGCGCGACGGCCCGGCTGGCCGAGTCGCAGGCCGAGCTGGGCGTCGAGGCGCTCGACCAGTCCGGGGTGCCGCTGGCCGAACGCCCGCGCGCCTGGCGCCGGCGGGCCGAGCGGGTGGTGCCCGACCTGGCGCGCCTGCTGGTCTACGCCTGGCAGCGCCAGCTCGCCGCCGCCGCGGGGCGCATCGCCGAGCAGGACATGAGCGCCGTACGCCTGGCCGTCGGCTTCGCCGACCTGGTCGCGTTCACCCGGCTGAGCAGGCAGATCACGGGGAGCGAGCTGTCCAGGCTGATCGACAGGTTCGAGGGGCGCTCGGCCGACATCGTGACCTCCACCGGCGGGCGGGTGGTCAAGACGCTGGGCGACTCGGTGCTGTTCGTGGCCGACGAGTCGCACGTCGTGGCCGAGATCGCGCTGCGGCTGGTGGAGACGCACGCGAAGATCAAGGACATGCCGGAGCTGCGGGTGGGGCTGGCGGCGGGGCCGGTGATCTGGCGCATGGGGGACGTCTTCGGCACCACGGTCAACCTCGCCAGCCGGCTCACGGCGCTGTCGCTGCCGGGGACGATCCTGGCGGATCCGCAGTTCGCCGAGGACCTGGAGGGGGACCGGGCGTTCCGGCTGCGGCCCGTCAACCGGCTGTCGGTCCGCGGCCTCGGCGAACTGGCCCCGTTCACGGTCACCCGCGCCGGCTCCTGACCCCACCCCCCCCCGCCCTTTTCGCCGACTCCCGGGCATCTGCGCGCCGCCCGGGGTGACGCGACAGAGCCGAACGCCGCCGACCTGCGCCCCGGCGTCGGACGGCGTCACGATGTCGGGGCGATGTGGGGCGTTGGGCGGGGTCAGGGCGTCGGGCGCGGATGGGCGTCCTGGCCGGGGCGGCGCGCGCTGTCGCGTGGGGCTGCGCCGGTGGCGGGGTGCTGGGGCGCGCTGGGGGATTGGGGGTGTGGGCGGCGGTCGTTGGCGGGGGTGGGCAACCTGGGGTTGCGGTCGATGCGTCACTACCGGCAGCAGGCTCTCATGAGAGGCGTATCAAGTTGGCGGATAGGGCGATATTTCAGGACTTTGTGGTGGCGAGGTCGGATCGGCTGTTACGCACGGCGTACCTGCTGACCCACGACTGGGCCACCGCGGAGGACCTGCTGCAGGAGGCGCTGGCCAAGGCGTGGTTCGCCTGGGCGGGCATCGACGAGCCCGAGGCGTACGTGCGCCGGGTCCTGGTGACCACGTACACCTCCTGGTGGCGCCGCAGGTGGCGCAGGGAGCTGCCCAGCGGGGACCTGCCGGAGGAGCCCGCGCACGACGACGCGGGCAGGCGCGAGGAACTGTGGCAGGCGGTCGGGCGGCTGCCCGCCAGGCAGCGCGCGGTGATCGTGCTGCGCTTCTACGAGGACCTGCCGGTGGCCGAGGTGGCCGCGATCCTGGGCTGCCAGGAGGGCACGGTCAAGAGCCAGACCGCCAAGGCGCTGGCCAAGCTGCGAGTGGACGAGTCGATCGTGAAGGAGCTGCACCGATGACCGTGCAAGACCTGCGTGACGTCCTGCGTGAGCAGGCCGAGACCCCGTCACCGGCGAACCCGTACCGGCACGACCAGGTCCGCTCCCGCATCGGCCGGATCCGCCTGCGCAGGAGGGTGACGGTGGGCACGGCGGCGGTGGCGGCGAGCGCCGTGGTGGGCGTCTCCTTGCTCCCCGGTACGGTGACCGCACCGGAGCCGGGCACGACCGCCACGGCAAGGGCCGAACAGGACAGGCCCGCCGGGCTGCCCGAGGAGTTCACCGCCGGCGACGGCACCGCGTACCGCCGCCTGGCCGTCGGCACGATCAGGACGGAGGGCGCGAAGAAGGTCGCGCTCACGGTGCCGCTCTCCGGCAAGCCGCTGGACGTGGCCATGACGTGCGACGGGGAGGCCGACGCCGGCTCGCCCGTCGTCTTCGTGAACGGCAGGGCCGACACCGGCAGCCGGATCCTGCCGTGCGGGAAGGCGATGCAGTTGCGCCCGCTGTCCGTGGTCCGGCGCGGCGAGACGGAGGCCACGGTCACGTTCGACACGACCGTCGTCGGCCGGGGCTGCGTCCAGCGGAAGAAGGACGGGCCGTGCGTCACTCCCACGCCGAAGGAGGCCACCTGGCACGTGGCCGTCTACGAGTGGACGCCGCCCGCGCGGCCGGTCGAGCCCGAGCCGGTCAGGGACTTCCCTGACCGGCTGGCGGGGTGGAAGCTGGCCCGTTCGGCGACGGGTACGTGGGATCGGAATCGGTCCTTCACCCTCGTGGTCACGAGCCCGGGCGGCAAGATCGGCGTCGAACAGCTCTGCACGGGTGAGCTGGCCACGCGGATGTGGTTCAAATACCGGATCGACGCCCAGGAATCCATGGCCACGGACTGTGCCGTCTGGAAATCAGGTCCGTACCCCATGGGCATGCAGGAGTTCTTCGTCCCCAAAGGCAAGAGGGTGACGATCACTGGGACGATGGGCCTCTGGGGCGAGTACACCAACCGCCCGGTGCGCTGGTCGGTGGGCGTGTACGTAAAGTAGATCGCGTGACGGAACGCGCAGCCTTCGAGGGCAGGCTGGTGGACGCCGACGCGCGCCTCATGTGGCAGGCGCGCTACGGCCACTTCACCTCCATGCAGGTCAGGGATCGCCGGGTGCGGGGGCTCGACCTGCACGTCGCCCGGCTGGAAGCGGCCAACGCCGAGCTGTTCGGGGTCCCGGTCGACCGCGCCGCCGTGCTCGGCTCGATCGCGGCCGTGCTCGGCGACGACGTGCGGGACGCGAGCGTACGCGTGTCCGTGGTGGAGTTCGCCGACGGCCCGCGCGTCATCGCGGTCGCCGCGCCGCCCCACGAGCCGCCCACCGGCCCGGTGAGCGTCAAGTCGGTCGTCGGCCAGCGCTACCTGCCGCACATCAAGCAGGCCTCCGGCATGATGCAGACCCACATCGGGCGGCAGGTCGAGCGCGAGGGCTTCGACGAGGCGCTGCTCACCACCGCCGACGGCCTGATCAGCGAGGGTTCGATCACCAACGTGGGCGGCTTCGCCGGGGGGCGCCTGGTGTGGCCGGACGCGCCGATGCTGCGCGGGATCACGATGCAGCTGCTGGAGCGGATGGACGTCCCGCAGGAGCGGCGGCCGTTGAAGGTCGCCGACCTGCAGGGGTTCGACCAGGTCTTCCTCTGCAACTCCTGGGGTGTCTGGCCGGTGGGCGGGGTGGACGGCATCCCGCTGCCCCAGGACGACGCGCTGATGGCGAGCGTTCTCGAGCATTACGACCGTATTGCGTGGGATCCGCTGGACTGACCCCTTTGTCAGGTACGATCGCCGATCATCGTTCTGCGATCGCAAGGGAAGTCCGCATGACGACTCGCCGGCACGCCATTGGTGATCTCCTCCGTCGCTCCGCCGCCCGCTACCCGGCCAAGACCGCCGTCGTCTACGGCGACCTGCGGCAGAGCTACGCCGACCTCGACCTGGCGGTGAACCGCACGGCCAACGCCCTGGCCGCCCGCGGCGTCGGCAAGGGTGACCGGTTCGCCGTCTTCAGCCACAACAACCACGCGTTCGTGGTGGCGTACTTCGCGCTGGCGCGGCTGGGCGCGATCTCCGTGCCGATCAACTTCATGCTGGGCACGTCGGAGGTCGCGTACATCCTGGAGCATTCCGGCGCGAGCGGGATCCTTGTGGAGGAGGCGCTGCTGCCGGTCGCCGCGGCGGCGGCCGGGCCGCAGGTACGGGTGCGCGGCGTGATCGGGTCGGCCGACGGCTGGGAGTCGTTCAAGGATTGGGCGGCCTTCGACGACGCGTCGGAGCCGCAGGTGGAGATCGCCGACGACGACCCGATCCAGCTCATGTACACCAGCGGCACCGAGTCGCGGCCCAAGGGCGCCACGCTGTCCAGCCGCAGCCTGATCTCCCAGTACGTCACCTGCGTCGTGGACGGCGAGATGAGCCACCACGACGTCGAGATCCACGCCCTCCCGCTCTACCACTGCGCCCAGCTGCACTGCTTCCTGACGCCGGGTGTCTACCTCGGCGCCACCAACATCATCCTGCCCGGCGCCACCCCCGCGTCGATCCTGGCCACCATCGAGGGCGAGCGCGCCACCAAGCTCTTCTGCCCGCCCACCGTCTGGATCGGCCTGCTGCGCCACCCCGACTTCGACCGCCGCGACCTGTCGTCCCTGCGCAAGGGCTACTACGGCGCCTCGATCATGCCCGTCGAGGTGCTGAAGGAGATCGCCGCCCGCCTGCCGGACGTCCGCCTGTTCAACTTCTACGGCCAGACGGAGATGGCCCCGGTTGCCACCATCCTGGGCCCGGACGAGCAGCTCACCCGCCTCGGCTCGGCCGGTCGGCCCGCCCTGAACGTCGAGACCAGGGTCGTCGACGACCAGGACAGGCCCGTGCCGCCCGGCGTGGTCGGCGAGATCGTCCACCGCAGCCCGCACGCCATGCTCGGCTACTGGAACGACCCGGACAAGACCGCCGAGGCGTTCAGGGGCGGCTGGTTCCACAGCGGCGACCTGGGCGTCATGGACGCCGACGGCTACCTGTCCGTGGTGGACAGGAAGAAGGACATGATCAAGTCGGGCGGCGAGAACGTCGCCAGCCGCGAGGTGGAGGAGGCCATCTACCAGCACCCGGACGTGGCGGAGGCGGCCGTGTTCGGGGTGCCGGACGACACCTGGATCGAGGCGGTCACGGCCGCGGTGGTGCTGCGCGAAGGGGCCGAGGTGACGGAGCAGGAGCTGGTCGCGTTCCTGCGGGAACGGCTGGCGGCGTTCAAGACGCCCAAGCGGGTGGTGTTCGTGGACGCCCTGCCCAAGAACGCCTCCGGCAAGGTGCTCAAGCGGGAGCTGCGCGAGGCGTTCTGATCGCGCGTCAGCGGGGCGGCGTCAGGCCGGCGATTAGCGGGCATTCACTCTCGGTGACGACTTCCCCTTCAGACCTTGGGCGTCTCGACCGAGAGAGGCCGCATGCCGAGCCTGCCGGAGATCCTGCACCGTACGTTCTTCCGTGCCCTGTCCCTGCTGTCTCCGGCGGGGCAGGCGGCGCTCCTGCGCCACGTCTTCGACTGGCTGCACCGGACCCCTGACCCGTGGCAGCTCGCCACGGACAGTTACGAGCAGGACAAGTACCGCACCACGCTCAAGCACCTGCCCGTCCGGCGGTACCGGCGGATCATCGACGTCGGGTGCAGCGAGGGCGTGTTCACGCACGTCCTCGCGGTGACGTACCCGGACGCGGAGATCATCGGGGTGGACGTGTCGGAGCGGGCCCTGGCGCGGGCGCGCGAGCGCGTGCCGCAGGACGGGCGGGTGCGCTTCATCCGGGCGGACATCCTCACGCACCGCTCCGACCAGCGCTTCGACCTGGTGTTCTGCTCCGAGACCCTCTACTACCTGGGCCGCCGCGAGCGGCTGCGGCAGGCGTCGGCGCAGCTCAGCGAGCTGCTGGTGCCCGACGGGGTGCTCGTGGCGGTCCACCCGTGGCCGGAGGCCGACCGGCTGCACCACTACCTGGACTCGCACGCGGCGCTGTCGCGCCTGACCGGGCAGGTCTACACGGCCACGCCGCGCCCGTTCGCCGTCACCGTCTACGGGACGAGAACGGCGCCGCCGCCCTCCTAGCCGCCGGCCTTGCCCAGGAGGTCGGCGGCGATCTGGCGGATCACCACGCGCTGGATCTTGCCGGTCGCCGTCTTCGGCAGCTCGTCCAGCACCAGGACCTCGCGTGGCCGTTTGAAGGAGGCCAGGCCCTCCCGGCAGAAGCCGATCAGCTCGCCGGCGTCCACCGTGCGGCCCGGCGCGGACACCACGCAGGCCACCGGCTTCTCCAGCCCGTCCTCGTCGATGTACGCCACGACGGCGCACTCGCCCACCGACTCGTGCTGGAGCAGCCGGGCCTCGACCTCCATCGGCGACACCCAGATGCCGCCCGCCTTGATCATGTCGTTGGAGCGGCCGAGGCACTGGTAGAAGCCGTCCTCGCCTCTGATGTAGGTGTCGCCGGTACGCAGCCACTCGCCCTGGAACACCTGCCGGGTGGTCGCCGTGCGGCACCAGTAGCCGTTGGCCACCGACTCGCCCCGGACGTACAGGTGGCCCGGCTCCCCGTCCTTGACGGGCGCGCCGGAGTCGTCGAGCAGCTTGGCCTCGTAGCCCGGCACGACGGTGCCCGAGCTGCCCGGGCGTACCCGGCCCGGGTGGTTGGAGATGAAGATGTGCAGCGCCTCCGTCGAGCCGAGGCCGTCGATGATGTCCACCCCGAAGTGCTCGGTGAAGCGGCGGTGGATCTCGGCGGGCAGCGCCTCGCCCGCCGAGACGGCCAGCCGTACGGACTGGAAGGCGCCGGCGGGGGTGTCGGAGGCGAGCAGCGCCGCGAAGAACGTCGGGCCCGCGAAGAACAGCGTCGGCCGCTCCTCGATCACCCTGGCGGCCACGCCCGCGGGGGTGGGCCGCGCCGGGTCGAGGACCGCGGTGGCACCCGCGGCCAGGGGGAAGAACAGGGAGTTGCCGATGCCGTACGCGAAGAACAGCCGCGCGACCGAGAAGCACCGGTCGTCGGGGCGGATGCCGAGGACCTGCCGCCCGTACCCCTCGTAGACCTCCCGGACGGCGCCGTGCCGGTGCATGGCCGCCTTGGGGGCGCCGGTGGTGCCGGAGGTGTAGAGCCACAGGGCGGGGGAGTCGCGCCAGGTGTCGTAGGGGAGGGCCGCCGCCCTGCCCGACTCCAGGACGTCGGACCACAGGCACACCGGCGTCGTCTCCTCCGCCGGCGGCGGGTCGATGAGGACGAGCACCGCCACGTCGGGCGCGCTCCGCACGGCCTCGCGTACGGCCGGCGCGAACTCGGGGGTGGCCACGACGACCCTCGCCCGCGAGTCCCGGATCAGGGTGGCGAGCTCGGTGGGGTTGTACATGGTGGAGACCGGTACGGCGACCGCGCCCATGCGCATGACGGCCAGGATGGTGATCGCGGTCTCGGGGCGGTCGGACATGACGAGCAGGACCCGCTCCTCGGGGCGGACGCCCATCGTGCGTAAGCCGGCCGCGAACCTGGCGACGTGGTCGGCCAGTTGCGCGTAGGTCAGGGTGCCCGCGGGGCCGGTGATGGCGATGCGGTCGCCGTGGCCGGCTTCGAGGTGGCGGTCCACGAGAAAGACGCTGGCGTTGAACGACTCGGACGACATGGGCGTCCCCATCCGCAGGCGCGTGTACGTAGGGAAATCTTCTACATAGGAGGGATGTGGCGTCAATGACGTGTAGTACGGGCCTGCCCCGCCGTCCGGGGTTGCGGTCCCTTGGGGGAGGGGACGGGGTGTTCCGGGCTCCGGGAGGAGGGGGCCGGGGTACGGCGCCGTCCGGGGTCGCGGTCCTCCGAGGGACGGGACAGGGGGCGGAGGGTGGGGATTAGTCGAGGAGGGCGGTGAGGGCGGGGCGTTCGGTGGCGGGGAGGTAGCCGGCGTAATAGTCGTACATCGCCTTCCTCGACAGGCGGGCGGCCAGCGGGCCGTCGCCGGCGCGCATGGCGGCCAGCACCTCCTCGTGGTGCCGGATGCTCTGCCGCATCAGCGCCTCCCGATCCGGCGCGTCGGCGATCTTCTCCGAGATCAGCTTGAGCACGATCGAGCGGACCACGTCCGTGCAGATCTGGATGAGCTTGTTGCCGCTCGCCCGCGCCACCACGTCGTGGAAGGCCACGTCGGCCTCGCCGAACGTGTCCTGCCCCGCCTCCACGGCGGCCCGCATGTGCGCGACGGCCGACTCCATCTCCGCGAACTGCGCGTCGGTGCGCAGCCGGGCGGCCAGCAGGATCGCCGACGAGTCGAGCACCATCCTGAACTGCACCAGCTCGGCCAGCGACAGCTCCTCCACCCTGGCCAGCGTGGTCATCGACTTGTGCAGCGTGGCGGGCGAGAACGGCAGCACCTCCGCGCCGTTGGGGTCGCCGGGCCGGGACCGTACCAGGCCGCGCGCCTGCAGCACCCGCAGCGCCTCGCGTACGGTGGACCGGCTGACCGAGAACTGCACCATGAGCTCCCGCTCGCTCGGCAGCCGCTCGCCCGGCGAGAGGGAGCCGCTCTCGATGGCCTCCTCGACCTGCTCCACCACCCGCTCGTAGGCGCGTACGGCACGCACCGGCTCGAACCGCGGACCACCCATGAAAGCCCCCTTGACCCGAGCTGCCGTCGACTGGCAATGTGCGTAGCCTACTGGTCCGACCAGTGCACTAGCCAGGAGGCAGTAAGACATGAGGCGAATCGGAATCTGGATCGCCGCCGGCGGTCTCCTGCTGGGCACGGCCGCCTGCGGCGGCACCTCCAGCGGCGGCGGCGGTGCGGGCGCCCCCAAGACCCAGACCCTCTCCGTCGGATTCGTGGCCGAGCCCGCGAACCTCGACTTCACCTCGACGGAGGGCGCCGCCATCCCGCAGGCGCTGCTGGTCAACGTCTACGAGGGCCTGGTCAAGCTCGACCAGGACGGCAAGATCGTGCCGCTGCTCGCCGAGAAGTGGGACGTCTCGCCCGACCGCAAGACCTACACCTTCAGCCTGCGCAAGGACGTCAAGTTCAGCAGCGGCGCGCCGTTCACGGCCGACGACGTGGTGTTCTCGCTCGACCGGGTGAAGTCGGACTGGAAGCTCAAGATCAAGTCGCAGCTCGACGTCGTCGACAAGGTGGAGAAGAAGGACGACTCCACCGCCGTCGTCACGCTCAAGAAGCCGAGCAACGGCTTCCTCTACTCGATGGCCACCAGGCTCGGCGCCATGTTCAGCCGCACCGGGGTCGCCGACCTGGCCAACAAGCCCGTCGGCACCGGCCCGTACACGCTCGGCTCCTGGCGGCGTGGCGACTCCATCCAGCTCAACTCCAACGCCTCCTACTGGGGTACGAAGCCGGCGCTGTCGTCGATCACGCTGAAGTACTTCAAGGACGCCACGGCGATGAACAACGCGCTGCTGACCGGCGGCATCGACGTCATCTCCGCCGTGCAGGCGCCCGAGTCGCTGCAGCAGTTCGCCGACCCCAACCGCTTCCAGACGGTCGAGGGCACCACGAACGGCGAGGTCGTGCTGTCCATGAACAACAGCCGCCCGCCGTTCAACGACAAGAAGGCCAGGCAGGCCGTCCGCTACGCGATCGACCACAAGGCGCTGCTGGAGACCGCCTGGGCCGGGCGCGGCCAGCTGATCGGCTCGATGGTGCCGCCCACCGACCCCTGGTACGAGGACCGCACCGGCGACTACCCGTACGACCCGGCCAAGGCCAAGGAGCTGCTCGGCGGCAAGACGCTCAACGTCAAGATGCGCATCCCCAACCTGCCCTACGCGGTGGCCAGCGCCCAGGTCGTCAAGTCGCAGCTCGCGCAGGTGGGGATCACCGCCGACATCGAGCCCCTGGAGTTCCCGGCCCGCTGGCTGGACGTGGTGTTCAAGCAGGGCGACTACGACCTGTCCATCATCAACCACGTCGAACCCCGCGACATGGGCATATTTGCCGACAAGTCGTACTACTTCCGTTACGACAACCCCGAGTTCGGCAAGCTCCTCGCCTCCGCCGACGAGGGCACCGAACAGCAGCAGACCGACGACCTGAAGAAGGCCGCCAAGCTGCTGTCCGACGACGCGGCCGCCGACTGGCTCTTCCTCTTCCCCAACCTGATCGTGGCGAAGAAGGGCGTCACCGGGCTGCCGAAGAACGCCATCGCGGAGTCCTTCGACTTCACCGCGCTCTCCAAGCAGCAGTGACGCTTTACCTGATCAAACGCCTGGCGGTGCTCGTCGCGAGCACCGCCGTGGCGGGCGTGGTGGTGTTCGCGTTCATGGCGCTGCTGCCCGGCGACCCGGCGGAGGTCGCGCTCGGCGTGAACGCCACGCCCGACGCGGTGGCGGCGCTGCGCAAGCAGTTCGGCACCGACCGGCCGCCCGTGGTGCAGTTCTTCGACTGGTTCGGCGGGCTCCTGCACGGCGACTTCGGCACCTCGTACGTGACCAGCTCGCCCATCGGCCCGCAGATCAGCGACCGGCTCGGCGTCACGGCCGTGCTGGTGCTCGGCGGGATGGTCGTGGCGCTGGTCATCGCGGTTCCGCTCGGCACGTTCGCGGCCGTGCACCACCGCAACCCGCTCGGGGCGGCCATCAGCGCGCTCAGCCAGGTCGGCATCGCGATCCCGGCGTTCCTGGCGGGCATCCTGCTGGTGTTCGTGTTCGCGGTGCAGGCCCAGGTGCTGCCGTCCGGCGGCTACGTGCCGATCGCCGAGGACCCGGCGCAGTGGCTGCTCAGCCTGCTGCTGCCGTGGCTGTCGCTCGGCCTCGTGCAGGGCGCGGTCCTGACCCGGTACGTGCGCAGCGCCGTGCTCGACGTGATGCGCGAGGACTACCTGCGCACGGCCCGCGCCAAGGGCCGGGGCAGCACCGGCGCCCTGTGGCGGCACGGCCTGCGCAACGCCTCGATCCCCGTCGTCACCGTACTCGGCCTGCAACTGGCCACGCTGCTGATCGGCGCGGTCGTGGTCGAGCGGGTCTTCGTCATCCCCGGGCTCGGCGACCTGCTGCTCAACGGCGTCGCCGGGCGTGACCTGCTGCTCGTCCAAGGTGTGGTGATGGTGCTGGTGGCGGCCGTCCTGCTGATCAACTTCGTGGTGGACGTGGCCTACCGCGTGCTCGATCCGAGGCTGCGATGAAGGGCCGGATGAACGCCGGGCTGCTGGTCGGCGGCGTGCTCGTCGGGCTCGTGGCCCTGGCGGCGGTGGTGTCGTTCTTCTGGACGCCGCACGACCCGACGCTCGTGGACGCGGCGCGCAAGTTGCGGCAGCCGGGCGGCGGCTACCTGCTGGGGGCCGACAAGTTCGGCCGCGACACCTTCAGCCAGCTCATGGTCGGCGCCCGGACCACGCTCTACGTGGGCATCGTGGCCGTCGGCATCGCCGCCGTCATCGGCACGCCGCTCGGCATGATCGCCGGGATGACGCCGCGCGGCTGGCTCTCCGAGCTGATCATGCGGGTCAACGACCTGGTGTTCGCGTTCCCGGCGCTGCTGCTGGCCGTCATGCTCGGCGCCGTCTACGGGCCGGGCACGCTCACCGCGATGATCGCGATCGGCGTGGCCACCGTGCCCGCGTTCGCCCGGGTGGCCCGCGCCGCCACCCTCCAGGTCATGGTGACCGACTACATCCTGGCCGCCAGGGCCGCCGGGCGGCGCCGCCCGGCCATCGCGATGCGCCACGTGCTGCCGAACATCGGCTCCGTGCTCATCGTCCAGGCGTCGGTGTCGTTCGCGATCGCGATCCTGGCCGAGGCGGCGCTGTCGTTCCTCGGCTTCGGCACCCGCCCGCCCGTCCCGTCGTGGGGGCGGATGCTGCAGGAGTCGCAGGAGCTGCTGTTCTCGACCCCGCGCCTGGCGCTCTGGCCCGGCCTGGCGATCGCGCTCGCGGTGCTCGGCTTCAACCTCCTCGGGGACGGCCTGCGCGACTACCTCGATCCGAAGCTCAGGAGGGTCCGTGCTGAAGGTTGAGGGGCTGACGGTACGGGCCGGCTCGCTGGAGCTCGTACACGAGGTGTCGTTCGCGATCGGGCCCGGCGAGCGGGTCGGGCTGATCGGCGAGTCCGGGTCCGGCAAGTCGCTGACCGCGCTGTCGCTCATGGGCCTGCTCCCCGAGGGCGTCACCGCCTCGGGCACGGCCACGATGGGCGCGAACGACCTGGTCGGCGTGCCCGAGAGCCGGCTGAAGCGGCTGCGCGGCCAGGAGGTCTCCATGGTCTTCCAGGAGCCCATGACCGCGCTCAACCCGCTCATGCGCATCGGCGCCCAGGTCGCCGAGGTCATGACCCTGCACGGCACGCCGCGCGCGCAGGCCCGGGAGAAGGCGCTCGACCTGCTGGAACGCGTCCGCCTGCCCGAACCTGCGCAGATCGCCCGCGCGTACCCGCACCAGCTCTCCGGCGGCCAGCGCCAGCGCGTCATGCTCGCCATCGCCCTGGCCAACGGGCCGAGCCTGCTCATCTGCGACGAGCCCACCACGGCGCTCGACGTCACCGTGCAGAAGCAGATGCTGGAGCTGATCGCCGAGGTCGCGCCCGCGCTGCTGTTCATCACCCACGACCTCGCCGTCGTGGCGTCGGTGTGCGAGCGGGTCCTGGTCATGTACGGGGGACGCGTCGTCGAGAGCGGCCCCATCCGCGAGGTCTTCACCCGGCCCCGCCACCGCTACACCGAGGGCCTGCTGGCCGCCTCCAGGCTCACCCCGCGCGGCACCCGGCTGCCCACCATCAAGGGCAGCGTCCCGCCGGCCGGGCAGTTCCCCGGCGGCTGCGTCTTCCGCAACCGCTGCCCGCACGCCACCCCCGAGTGCGAGACCGTACCCGCGCTGACAGGAGACGGCCATGCCCACGCATGCTGGCACCCCGCTGATTGAGGCCCGCGACCTGAGCCGCGTCTACCACCGGCCCCGCACCTCGCTCACCAGGCCCGGCGCCGCCGTGCACGCGCTCAGGGACGTCTCGCTCACGGTGGGCCGGGGCGAGCGGTACGGCATCGTCGGCGAGTCCGGCTCCGGCAAGTCGACGCTGCTGCGCCTGCTCTGCGGGCTCGACCAGCCGACCGGCGGGTCCATCCGGTTCGACGGGCAGGAGATCACCGGCCGGCCGGAGCGGCGGCTGCGCTTCCTGCGGGAGAACCTGCAGATCGTCTTCCAGGACCCGATGAGCTCGCTCGACCCCCGCATGCGCGTCCGGGACCTGGTCGCCGAGCCGCTCGTCGCGCTCGGCCTGCCGGCCGGCGACCGCGTGAGCGAGCTGCTGGAGGCGGTCGGGCTGCCCGCCTCGTCCGCCGAACGCTACCCGCACCAGTTCTCCGGCGGCCAGCGCCAGCGCATCGCCATCGCCCGCGCGCTCGCGCCCCGGCCGAAGGTGCTGGTCGCCGACGAGCCGGTGAGCGCCCTGGACGTGTCCGTGCGCGGGCAGATACTCAACCTGCTGGCCGACCTCGTGGACGAGCTGGGGCTCACGCTCGTGTTCGTCTCGCACGATCTGTCCGTGGTGCGGCACGTGTGCGAGACGGTCGCGGTCATGAGCCGTGGGGAGATCGTGGAGAGCGGGCCGGTGGACGAGGTCTGGGCCGCGCCCGCCCACGCCTACACGCGTACGTTGCTGCAGGCCGTACCGACTCTGGAGGGATTGCTTTGATCGACGTCGATGCCGACGGAGTGGTGGGGTTCACCCAGGCGCTGGTGCGGATCCCCAGCACCAACGACCCCGGCCGGCGGGAGCGGGCCGCCGCCGAGCTGGTGGCCGCCAAGATGCGGGAGTGGGGCTGGGAGCACACCGTGTACGAGGTGGAGCCGGACCGGCCGAACGTGGTGGCCGTGGTCGAGGGCGGCGGCGGTCCCGGGCCGACCCTGATGTTCGAGGGCCACACGGACGTGGTGACCGAGGGCGACCTGTCCACCTGGACCGTGGACCCGTTCGGCGGGGAGATCCGTGACGGGAGGCTGTGGGGGCGGGGCAGCGCGGACATGAAGTCCGGCCTGGCCGCCACCCTCTACGCCACCCGCGCCCTGCAGCTGGCTGGACCGTTCCCCGGGCGGATCAAGGTGTGCGCGCTGGCCGACGAGGAAGGTCTCATGATCGGCGCGCACCACTTCGTCTCCGAGGGGCTGACCGCCGACGTGGACGGCGCGATCGTCGCCGAGCCCGAGGCGGGCGAGATCTGCGCGGTGGCCAAGGGCGCGCTGCGGCTGCGCGTCGACTTCGCCGGCAAGATGGCGCACGGCGCCATGCCGCAGCACGGCCGCAACCCCCTCCCCGCCGTGGGCTCGCTGCTGGTGGGGCTGGGGTCGCTGCAGGAGGAGCTGCAGGGCCGGCACCCGGCGCACGAGCACCTCGGCGAGGTGTACGTGACGCCGACCGTGCTGCGGGCCGGCTCCGAGGAACAGGTGAACGTGATCCCGGCGGCCGCCTCGGTGTTCGTGGACGTGCGGACGATCCCCGGGGTCGAGCACAAGCTGATCGCCGACCGGGTGGCCGCGCTCGCCTCCTACGACGGGATCGCCGCCGAGGTGTCGGTGCTGGTGGACCGGCCGCCGGTGGACGTGCCCGTGTCGGACCCGGTGGTGGCCGCGCTGGCCGCCGCCCACCGTACCGTCACCGGCTCGGAGCCCGTCTACGGCGGGGTGCCGGGGTCGACGGACGGGACCGTGCTGACGCACTGGGGCGGGATCCCGTCCGTGGTGTACGGGCCGGGCGGGAAGTGGATCGCGCACCAGGCGGACGAGTTCGTGGAGGTGGCCGAGATCGTCCAGTGCACCCGAGTGTTCGCCGAGGCGGCCCGGCGCTTCCTCAGCGGGGACTTCTGATGCTTCCTGGACCCTCCAACTCGCTGATGGACGTGGCCGGGCTCCGGGTCGGCCACGCGCAGCGGGTCGGCGGCGGTTACCGCACGGGCACCACCGTCGTCCTGGCCCCGCCTTCGGGGGCCGTGGCGGGGGTGGACGTGCGGGGGGCCGCTCCCGGGACCCGCGAGACCGAGCTGCTGGATCCGCGCAACCTGGTGTCGCGCGTGCATGCCGTGGTGCTGACGGGCGGGAGCGCGTACGGGCTGTCGGCGGCGTGTGGGGTGGTGGAGCGGCTGGCGGACGCGGGCATCGGGTACCCGGTGGCCGGCGGGGTGGTGCCCATCGTGCCGGCGGCGGTCATCTTCGACCTGGGGCGCGGTGGCACGTTCCGCGCCGTCCCGGACGCCACCTTCGGCACCGCCGCCTACGACGCCGCCTGCCAAGGGACCGTAGCCACGGACGGCGGGGCGGTTGCTCTTCCGCCGTCCGTGGCGGGGGTCCCTTGGGGGAGAAGCGGGACGGGATCGCCGAACGGCGGGACGGGCGCGCCCGGCGGGTCGCCGGATGGCGGGACGGACGCGCCCGGCTGGTCGCTCGACGGTGGGGTGGGGAGTGGGTCGGTCGGGGCCGGGGTCGGGGCGCGGGCCGGGGGGCTGGCCGGAGGGGTGGGGACGGCGAGCGTCGTCCTGCCCGGCGGCGCCACCGTGGCGGCCCTGGTCGTCGCCAACCCCGTAGGCTCGGTCCTCGACCCCCGGGACGGCACCCTCGCCGGCGCCAGGTACGGCCTGCCGGGCGAGTTCGACCACCTCCAGCCCCCGCTGCAGGCCGAGATCGACGCCTGGCGCCCGCAGAACGCCCCCTCCTTCAACACCACCATCGGCGTGGTGGCCACCGACCTCACCCTCACCAAGGCCCAGTGCGGCAAGCTCGCCGCGGTCGCCCACGACGGCCTGGCCCGGGCGATCAGGCCGGCCCACACCATGACCGACGGCGACACGATCTTCGGCCTGGCCACCTGCGCCGGCCCCGAGCCCGACCACGACACCCTGCAGGAGGTCCTGGCGGCGGCGGCCGACGTGTTCAGCCGTGCCATCGCGCACGCCGTCCTCGCCGCCACCGGCCACGAGGACGCGCCCGCCTACCTCGACGTGTTCCCCAGCGCCCAACGGAAGCAGACATGAGCATCGACATCGCATGGCCGTCCGGCCTGCCCATCGGCGACGGATGGGTGGAGACGGCGCAGACCGACGACGTCACCTTCCCGTACGACGGCTCTCTCGTGGCCACCGCCCCGAGGGGCGACGCCGGCCTCGCCCGGCGGGCCGTGGACGCGGCCCTGGCCGTGGCGCCCGCCATGGCGGCGCTCCCGTCGCACGCCCGCCGCGCCGCCCTCATGAAGGCCCACGACGCGCTCGCCGCCAACCGGGAGGAGTTCGAGCGGCTGCTCGTCCTCGAGACCGGCAAACCCCTGGTCGACTGCAAGGTCGAGGTCGCCAGGACGCTCGTCACGCTGGCCACGGCCGCCGAGGAGGTCGCCAGGCTGCACGGCGAGACCGTGCCGCTCGACCTGCTGCCCTCGGGCGAGGGGCTGGTGGGGTTCTGGACGCGCCGCCCGATCGGCGTGGTCGTCGGGATCACCGGCTTCAACTATCCGCTGCTCCTCGCCGCCCACAAGATCGCCCCGGCCGTGGCGGCGGGCTGCCCCGTGATCGTCAAGCCCGCGCCCGCGACCCCGCTGGCCACGCTCTGGCTCGTGCACCTCATCCGGTCGGCGGACGCGCTCCCCCCGGCCGCCGTGCAGCTCGTCACCGGGGACGTCGAGGTCGGCAGGACGCTGGTGGAGGACCGGCGGATCGGCGCCGTCTCGTTCACCGGCTCGGCCGCCGCCGGGCACGCCATCGCCCGCAACGCCGCCCCCACCAAGGTCCTGCTGGAGCTGGGGTCGAACGCGGCACTCGTCGTGGCGGCCGACGCCGACCTGGAGGCCGCCGCCGACGCGGTCGTGCGCGGCGGTTACTACGCCTCCGGCCAGGCGTGCATCTCCGTCCAGCGGGTACTGGTCGAGGAGCCCGTACGCGAGCAGTTCGTGTCCCTGCTGGCCGACCGCGTCAAGAACGTCACGGTCGGCGACCCCCGCCTGCCGGAGACCCGCGTCGCCCCGCTCATCGACGAGGCCGCCACGGACCGCGTGCTGGAGTGGATCGCCGAATCGGGGGGCGAGACGGTCACGGGCGGGCACCGCGACGGCCGGGCCATCGCGCCGACCGTGCTCGCGGGCGTCGGTGACGGGGCCGCCGCCTGGGACGAGGAGATCTTCGGGCCGGTGGTGTGCGTGCGCCCGGTGCCCGACCTCGACGCCGCCTTCGCCGCCGTCAACGAGTCGAGGTACGGCCTGCACGCCTCGGTGTTCACCCGGTCGCTGGCCACGGCGTTCGCGGCCATCGAGCGGATCGAGGCCGGGGGAGTGGTGGTCAACGAGGTGCCGGGGTTCCGGGCGGACAACATGCCGTACGGCGGCGTGAAGGACTCCGGGATCGGGCGCGAGGGGCCCCGCTTCGCCATCGAGGAGCTGACGGTGACCAGGATGGCGATCATCCGGCCCGCCTAGCCGGTGCCGGGGCGACGGTCGCCGATCCCGACGGCTACAACCGTCCCGAGGCCTTCGACGGCCTCTTCTCTGCCTGACCGGTACGGGTGGCGGGCCTGGGGCGCCGGGCGGGGGCGTCGTGGGGGCGGGTGAGGCGGGCTTGGCGGGCGGCCTTGAAGGGCTCGGGCAGGATGCGGTTGGCCAGCCTGGTGAGCTTGGTGGCCAGGTCACCGCCGACCACGGCGTCCTTGCCGGCCATCAGGGCGCGAAAGCCCTGGGCGGCGACCTGGACGCGGCTGTTCTTCCGCGCGCCGGGGCCCAGCCGGGTGTCGTTCATGCCGGCGCGGGCGTGGAAGTCGCTGTCGGTCGCGCCGGGCAGCAGCACGGTCACGGTGACGCCTGGGGCGCGATCCTTCAGTTCCTGACGCAGCGACTCGGCGAACATGTAGGTGAAGGCCCGCGTGGGCCCGTACACGGTCTCGTACGGGGTCGGGGTCGTCGCGGAGATGGACGAGGTGATGAGGATCCTGCCGGTGCCGTGCTCGGCCATGTGCCGCACGACGGGCTTGGCCAGGGTGACGACGGAGGTGGCGTTGAGGGCGATGAGGTCGAGCTCGTCGTCCAGGTCGGTGTCGAGGAACGCGCCGCCCAGGCTGCGCCCGGCGTTCAGCACGGCCGCCTCCAGTCGCCGGCCGGTGTCCTGGACCGCCTGCCAGACGGCTCGCACGCCGTCGCGGTCGGCCAGGTCGGCCTGCACCGGCACCACCTGGGCGCCGTATCGCGCGAAGTCGTCGGCGATGCGGTGGATCCTGTCGCTGTGGCCGGTGGCGACCAGGTCGTAGCCGTCACGGGCGAACAGCAGGGCGAGCTGGTAGCCGATACCGGACGACGCCCCGGTGACCAGCGCCAGCGGGCGCGTGGAACGGTCGTGGCCGGGCCGGCCGCGGGTGGTGCTCATGAGGTGCTCCTGTCGGTAGGTACCGCGTTGTCGGCGCCCGCTCCGCCGGTGGCGGGATCAGCGCTCCAACTGGCCAGAAGCCTCCAGGCGTCCTGGGATGCCTGATCCTGGGCGGGCAGATAGAGAAACAGCGTCTGGTCGTCCTCACCGGGCATGGTGAAGGCCTGGTAGTCGATGGACACCGGCCCGACGACCGGGTGACGGAAGCGTTTGTGGCCGAAGGTGCGGTCCAGCACCTTGTGGTCGGCCCACCAGCGGCGGAAGTGATCGCTCTTCATCGACAACTCGCCGACCAGTTCGGCGGTGCGGGTGTCGTCGGGGTGGCGGCCGGCGTCCAGCCGCAAGATCGCCGTCATCTCCGAGGCGATCTGCTCCCAGTCCATGTAAAGCTCGCGGGCGGCCGGGTCCAGGATGATCCAGCGGGTCAGGTTGCGCTCCCGGAAGGGCATGGCGTCGAAGTCGGCCATCAGCACCCGGCACAGGTGATTGGTGGCCAGGACGTCTCCCCGTCGGCCGAGGATGAACCCCGCCTGGTCGGTGAAGGAGTCCAGGAAGCGGCGCAGGCCCGGCCGGACCCGCTGGACCACGGGCGGGGCGCGGCGGACCCGGCCCGTCTGCGGCCGTACCAGGTCGGACAGGTGGGCGCGCTCGGCGTCGTCCAGCCGCAGCGCCGCGGCGACCGCCTCCAGCACGCTCGGCGATGGGCTGATCTGGCGGCCCTGCTCCAGACGCGTGTAGTAATCGGTGCTCACCCCGGCGAGCTGGGCGACCTCTTCCCGCCGCAGGCCGGGCACGCGCCGGTAGGCGCCGCGCTGGGGCAGTCCTGCCGACTCCGGGCTGATCCGGGCACGGCAGCGGCGCAGAAACTCGCTCAGTTCCTGATTGCGTGCCATGTCTTTCATCCTGCCTGCGCCGCCGCCCTGCCACCGGCCCGGTAGGGGGGTCGCCTTGTCCTAGGAAGCTGCTGCCCCCGCAGGTCAACGCCATGCCCAGGTCCCGGATCGCCCCCTCGCCGGCACCGGTGAAGGGGGACGGACGCCCCGACGGGCCTAGTTGGGCGGGTCGAAGCGGCCGTCCACGGCCGTCCAGCCGCCGTCGACGTACAGGACCGAGCCGGTCACGAAGCTGGCCGCGTCGCCGGCCAGGTAGACCACCGCGCCGGCCATCTCCTGCGCCGTCGCCCACCGGCCGAGCGCGCTCTTGTTCGCGTACGCGGCGTACCAGTCGGGATTGTCCTTGATCTGCCTGGTCAGCGGCGTCTCCACGACGCCGGGCGCGATGGCGTTCACCCGCACCCCGTGCGGCCCGAACTCGGCCGCCGCCGTCCGCAGCAGCTGCACCAGGCCCGCCTTCGTGGCCGAGTAGACGCCCTGCCCCGGCTCGGTCACGGACGCGCGGATCGAGGCGAACCCGATGATCGACCCGCGCCCCCGCTCGACCATGCCCGCACCGAAGGCCCGCACCACGTCGAACGAGGCCCGCAGGTTCAGCCCCACCACCCGGTCGAACTCCTCGCCGGAGTAGTCGAGCAGCCGCTTGCGGACGTTCGTGGCGGCCGTGAACACCAGCACGTCGGCGGGCTCCTCCCCGGCGGCCCTCCGCACCTCGGCGGCGTCCAGCACGTCGAGCAGCCGGGCGTCGCCGCCGCACGCGGCGGCGGTCTCCTCGGCCGAGGCCAGGTCGCGGTCGGCGCACACCACGGAAGCCCCGTGGGCGGCCAGCGCCAGCGCCGCCTCCCGGCCGATCCCGCTCCCCGCCCCGATCACCACGGCCCGCCGCCCATCCAGGCGGAACAGCGCGTCATATCCCATACGAGGCACCCTAGCGACTGGTCCGACCAGTGCACCAGGTTGGGGGTCAGCGCGTCAGCGCGCCTCCCATTCGGCGCGCGTCAGCTCGTACTCCACCTCGCCGTGCTCGGTCCCCGGCAGCGGGTCCTCCCACTCCAGGTGGAACGTGCGGACGAAGCGCAGCCCGCACTTCTCCATGACCCGCCGCGAGCGCACGTTGACGGCCATGGTCTGGGCGAAGACCCGGCGCGCGCCCAGCTCCCGGAACGCCTTGTCGATCAGCGCGAGCGAGCCCTCGGTCGCGTACCCCTTGCCCCAGGCCGACTTGTGCAGCCGGTAGCCCAGCTCCGGCTCGTCGTCCGGCCCGCCCTCGGGCGCGCGCAGGTGGAACCAGCCGAGGAACGCCCCGGACGGCTTCTCGACGGCCGCGAAGAAACCCGAATCGATGAACCTGGGCAGCGTCTCCCCGACGATCACCTCGCGCGGCGTGGGCTTGCCGCCGTTGAGGAACTCCATGACCTCGGGGTCGTTGTGGAGGGCGAAGAGGTCGTCGGCGTCGGACTCGGTGAAGCGGCGCAGGATCAGCCGTCCGGTCTCCAGATAGATGTGCACCGGCAAACGCTAGTGAGCCGGTGGCCGTGCCTTCGACAGGTTTTCCGACAGCTCGCGCAGCCGGGCCCGGGCTTCGGCGTCGTACGCCTGCTCCAGCGCCTGCGAGGGCCGCAGGCCGTCGAAGAAGCGCCCGGACACCTCGTCGAGCTCGGGGTCGGTGACCAGCCGCGACGTGGCCTCCACGCCCTCCCGCAGCTCGCTGGTCGGCGTGGCGACCATCTTGGTCGGCATGTAGGTGGCCGGGTGCAGGGCGTTGACGGTGACCCCGGTGCCCGCCAGTTCCTCGGCCAGGTCCACGGTGAACATCACCTGCGCGAGCTTGCTCTGGCAGTACGCGCGCACCCCGCTGTAGCCGGCGGCCAGCATGACGTCGCCGAAGTCGATCGGGGCCTGGCCGAGGCTGCTGACGTTGACGATCCTGGACGGGGCCGACTCGCGCAGCACCGGCAGCAGGAGCCGGGTGAGCAGGTAGCCGGCCAGGTAGTTGACCGCGAAACGCAGCTCGTGGCCGTCCGCGCTCTCCTGCCGCACCCCGCCGCCCGGCACGGTCGTGCCGATCCCCGCGTTGTTCACCAGCGTGTCGAGGTCCTTGTGGTCGGCCGAGACCGCCTGCGCGAGCTCGCGTACCTCGTCGAGCGAGGCCAGGTCGGCGCGGTACCAGTGCAGCCGGGCGGCGGGGACGGCGGCCCGGATCTCCTCCAGCGTGTCGTGGCCGCGCCGGTCGTCGCGGCCGTGCACGAGGACGGTCGCGCCGCGCGCGGCCAGGTCGGCGGCCAGCGCCCGGCCGAGCCCGTCGGTCGCGCCGGTGACGAGGATCGTCCGCTGCTCCATGGGACGCATGGCCACCACGGTATCAAGGCGGAATTTCGTTCTCTGTTACGCTTCCGCCATGGAACGCAATTCCCTCAGGGCGACCGTGCGGGCCAGGCTCTCCGGCCTGCACGACGCCGAGGCGCGGGTCGCGCAGGTGGTGCTCGACCAGGGCGCCGGGCTCGTCCACCTGAGCGTGAGCGACGTGGCGCGGCTGGCCGGCACGTCGGCGTCCACCGTCGTACGGGCGTGCCGGCGGCTCGGGTTCGGCGGCTACCAGGAGCTGAAGATCGCCTCCGCCCGCGAGGCGCCGCGGGCGCCCGAGCCCGAGGACGACCGCGACCCGCTGGCCGCGACCGTGCGGGCGGCGCAGGAGGCGCTCGGCGGGCTGGCCGCCACGCTGTCGCGCGACGACCTGAGCGCCGCCGCCGAGGCGCTCAGCGGGGCCGCCCGGGTGCTGTTCGCCGCCACCGGCCTGTCGGGAGCGGTCGCCGCCGACGCCGCCTACCGGCTGCGGGCCCTCGGCCTGCCGGTGGACCTGCCGCCCGACCCGCTCACCGCGCACCTGGCCGCCGAGCTGCTGCCGGAGCCGTCGGTCTGCCTGGCGATCAGCCACAGCGGGGCCACCCGCTCCACCGTCGACACCGCCCGCCGCGCCCGCGCCGCCGGGGCGCGGGTCGTGGCGATCACCAGCTACGCCAGCTCGCCGCTGGCCGAGGAGAGCACCTGGGTGCTCGTCGGCGGCGGGCAGGACCTCGTCCTCGGGATGGAGGCGGTCGCCAGCCGCCTGGCCCACCTCACCATCGTCGACACGCTGTCCATGATCGTGCTCGCGCTGCGCGGCGGCGCGGCCGAGCGGGCGGTGTCGGCCTCCGCCGCCGTCACGGCGAGCCACAGCTACTGAGAGGGCACAGTGATCAGCCAGACTTTCGACATCGCCGGCGAGCTGCGGGTCAACCGGCTCGGGTACGGCACCGGCATGCTCACCGGGCCCGGTTACTGGGGGCCGCGCCTCGACCCGGAGGAGGCGGTCGCGATCCTGCGCCGCGCCGTGGAGCGCGGGGTGACGCTCGTCGACACGGCCGACAACTACGGGCCCGACCTCGCCGAAGAGCTGGTGGCGCGGGCGCTGCACCCGTACCCGGACGATCTGGTGGTGGCGACCAAGGGCGGCGTCGTCCGTACGGGCCCCAACGTCTGGCACGTCTCCGGGCGGCCCGAGCGGCTGCGCGCCATGTGCGAGGCGAGCCTGCGCCGGCTCAGGACCGACACCGTCGATCTCTACCAGCTCCACCGGATCGACCCGGAGGTGCCGCTGGCCGACCAGCTCGGCACGCTCGCCGAGCTGCGGCAGGAGGGCAAGATCCGGCACATCGGCCTCGACACGGTCACCGTGGAGGAGCTGGAGCGGGCGCTGGAGATCACGGCGATCGCCTCGGTGCAGAACCGCTTCAACCTGCTGGAGCGGGAGTCCGCGCCGGTGCTGCGGGCGTGCGAGGCGCGCGGGCTGGCGTTCCTGCCGTGGTTCCCCCTGGGCAACGGCTCGCTGGCCGGTGCCGGCCTGCCGGAGGCGGCGCGGCGGCACGGGGCGAGCGCCGGTCAGGTGGCGCTGGCGTGGCTGCTGCACCACTCGCCCGTCATCCTGCCCACGCCGGGCACCGGGTCGCTCGCCCACCTGGAGGAGAACCTGGACGCGGCAGCCGTCGAGCTCACCCCCGGAGACCTGGCCGCCCTGGACGGGCTCCTGCCTTAACGGCCGCGACCAGCTCCGGCATGCTCCCGACACCGGGCTCGGGCGAGGTCCCGGTGTCGTCGCTGCGGAACAGCACGGTGGGCATCCCCAGCGAGCGCGCCGGGGCCAGGTTCACCGGCCGGTCGTCCACGAACAGCACCTCCTCGGCGGGCACGCCCAGCTCGCCGAGCACCGCCTCGTACGGCGCCGGGTCGGGCTTGCGGGCCCCGAGGTCCGAGCTGATGAACCAGCGCCGGATGCGCCGGTCCAGGCCGAAGCGGCGGCGCAGGATCGCCGACCACGCCGCCGCGTCGTTGCTCAGGCACGCCAGCTCGAACCCGTCGCCCGCCAGCTCGTCCAGGGCCTCGCGGGTGCCGTCCGTGAGCTCGTGTTCCCGGCAGTAGTGCTCGTCCCGCGCCGCCAGGCCGAGCGCCGTCCAGAACTCGTCCGTGGTCGTGCGCCCGAGCGTCACCGACCGGTACGCCGCGCGGATCTCCTTCTCCGGCGCCGCGCAGCCCTGGGCCCGCAGGTACGGGATGAGCACCCGGCCCTGGACGTTGCCGTACCGGTACAGGACGCCCATCGCGTCAAAGACGATCACCTTCACGAAGATTTCCTCCCACCTCGACGCTACTGCGGCGCGGCATGAGAAAGGCATGCCCTTTGCTGGACGGCCCCGCGGGCGCAATGTGGGAAGGAACCTCAAAGTTGCCCAAGACCAGCTGAGAGGAATCCATCATGCGTGCGAACGTCGGTGACCACCTGATCGTCCACGGCAAAGTCGTCGGCCAGAGAGACCGGGTAGGCGAGATCATCGAGATCCGGGGCGAGAACGGCGCGCCGCCGTTCGTCGTGCGGTTCGCGGACGGGCACGAGCAACTCGTCTTCCCGGGGCCCGACGCGGTGGTCCAGCCCGCCGGCTCCGGCTGACCTTACGAGGCGGCCGTCCTGATGGCCTCGATGAGCATGTCCAGCTCGGCCTCGAAGACCTCCTCGGAGGAGACGGCGCGCAGGTGGGGCTCGGCGGCACGCAGCCGGGGGTGATCTTCGGCCTGCTCGGCCAGGGCGAGCAGGCTCGCGGTGCGGTGTGCGGACACGGGGTCTCCGTGCAGCTCGCGGTGGAGCCTGCCCAGGACGAGGTCGATGAAGACCAGGTAATGCCGGGCCGCCTGCCGCTCGTCGAGCCCGGCGTCGGCGAGGATCGCCAGGATGGCCTCGACCAGGTGGAGCGCGCCGGGGCCGTGGTTGGCCCGGGTCATCAGCACGTCCACCATGCCCGGGTACGCGGCCAGCTGCCGGCGCATCGAGGCGGCCAGCAGGCGCAGCCGGTGCGGCCACGGGCCCTCGTCGATGCCGGGCGGGACCAGGTCCTGCTCGGCGATGGCGTTCATGACCAGGTCGACGAGGGCGTCCTTGTCGGCGATGTGGCGGTAGAGGGCCATCCGGGAGGCGCCGAGATCGGCCGCCAGGCGGCGGACGGTCAGCGCCTCCATGCCCTCCGTCCGCGCGATCTCCAGGGCGACGGAGACGATCTGCGCCTGGCTGAGGCTGCCCCAGGCGCGGCGGCGGGGCGGCTGCTGGTCGGCGGATGAACCCACGGTGAAACCGTACTGGACTCGCCGGGAGCGTCAGGGGAGGCGGGCGCGCAGGGCCTCGGTGAACCAGTCGAGGGCGGGACCCAGCGGATCTGGCGCGGGCCAGCCGTTGATCACCGCCAGCAGTTCGAGGTAGCGCTCCCTGCGCGGGTCGTTCACGTCCTCCAGCCGGTCCAGCAGGCGCCGCCGGAGGGCGGGGCCGTCCGGGAGGCCGCGGTCGCGGGCGTACGCGGCCACGACCGCCGCCACCACGGAGTCCGCCTCGGGGGCGGCCGGGGCGAGGCCCGCCGCGAGGGCCGCGCGGGCGTGGTGGCGGGCCAGCGCGCCGGGGTCGGGGCGCGGGGGCGCGCCGGCGTGCCCGGCCTCGTCCCGTTCGGCCGCGAGCCGGGCGGCCATGCGCCGGACGGAGGCGCGGAAGTCCGGGTCCTGCGCGAGCTCGGCCAGCTCCACCCACGCCTCCACCTGCTCGGGCGAGGGGTCGTCGGGCAGTTCGGGCGTCATCGAGCTGATGATCCCCGCGAACCCCGGAACGGTGTCCAGGCCGTCGAAGGCCGCCTGCAGGAAGTCGTCGACGAGGCGGCGGCGTTCGTCCTCGGAGAGTCTTGCCAGTTTGTGCATGAGATCCATTTCCTCGGGGCTGGAGCCGCGCCTGGCCACCGCCGTGAGCACCGCGCGCCGCAGCCGGAGCGTGCGGATCTGCACGGCCAGCGCGTCGGCGTGCGCCGCGGCGACCTCGGGGAGCGAGACTTCGCGCTCCACGACCCGGCGGATCGTGGGCAGGTCCACTCCCAGGTCGCGCAGCGTCCGTACGAGCTCCAGGCGTGCGACGGCGTCGAGGTCGTAAAGGCGGTGGCCGGTGGGGCCGCGGTCGGAAGGCGGCACGATCCCCCGATCGGCGTAGAACCGGATGGTCTTGACCGTCAGCCCGGTGCGCCGGGCCAGGTCACCGATGGAGTAGAGCGCCATGTCCCCACCTTCCCGCCTCCCCTAGATGGAGACGCAACCCCGCTGAAAATTGGGGTCCCATGTCCAGGCGGGTTTGACTACCTGTGAGGAGATGTGGTCGCATCGTGACCTATGTTTCTGATGGGATGAATTAGACCGGTCCGGGGGAGAACGTTTCATGCCGCACGCCCTTCTGCGCGTGCTCGCTTCGACGTCCATCGCAAGCGCCACAGTCCTGGTGGCCCTGCCACCGAGTGCCGAAGCCCAGACGCAGGCCCACACCCAGGTGAGGGTCCAGCCCGTGCCCGCCGTGCAGGAGCCGCCGGCCGCCGCGGTCAGCGTTCCCACCCGGCCCTCGCTCGCCGTCAGGCCCGCGGGCACCGGGCGGGTGGGGCCCGACGAGCCCGAGGTCACCACGCCCGCCGGGCCGCGACTCGTCGACGAGGTCACCTCCGAGGCCGCCTCCGTCCAGGAGGAGCAGGGCTTCGGCAGGCAGGCGCCCGACGTCCGGAGCGTGCTGCCCGATACCGCGGACGCCGAGCCGCTGACGCTGATCAAGCCGCTGGCGCCGATCCTCAAGGCGTTCGACGGGCTGGGCAAGGCCGTGCCGGGGCTGACGTACCGGCTCTGCGTCCAGAGCGAGGCCGTGCCGGTCTCCTGCTCGATCTCGCAGCCGGTCGCCACGCCGGCGGTCGCCGACGTCACCGGTGACGGCAGGCCCGACCTGGCCGCCGACCTCGTGCCCACGGCCAACCCCTTGGAGGGATCGGCCGGGCTGGGGTTCGCGGTCAAGCGGCTGTCGCAGGAGAGCGTCAAGGCGCTGGTCTGGGCCGAGTATGACGGCAAGGTGTCGGTCGGGTTCGACGGCCTGCGGCACGGCGCGTCGCTGTCGGCCTTCGACTGGGGGACGTTCAACGTCGACCTGACGGGCAAGCAGGTCAAGGCCAGCGTGAAGCGTACCGATCCCGGGAAGTCCGCGGCCCTGGTCGCGGGGCTGACCGGCCGCAGCGTGGTGAGCCTGCGCCAGACGCCCGCCACCGAGAAGCTCAGCGTGACCGCCGCGCTCGACTCGCCCTCTCTCGACGTCCACGCCTCCGCGCCCGCCAAGCTGGAGGCGCTGGCGGTGACCGGCCGTCAGTTCACCCATGCCGTGCTGGACCGCATGTCCGCCCGCGCCGCGGTGCGGCTGTCGGACGGCGAGGTCCGCTTCACCAGCCCGTCCTCGATCGCCCGCGCCCGGCTGCACAGCTTCACCTACCGTGACGGCAAGCTGGCCAGGGTGCTGAGCGCCCAGGTCAGGAAGGTGCCGCCGACCCTGACCGCCAAGTACGCGGCCGCGGACGGCAAGCAGACCCTGACCGTCGAGTCCGCCAAGGGCCGGGCCGGGGCCGCCTCCCTGCTCTTCTTCGACCGGGCCGCGGCCAAGACCGTGCTGAAGACCGAGCTGAGCGACCTGCCGGCCAAGGTGCGCCTGGTCAACGACCTGGCCGAACACCGCGTCACGCACACGACCAGCTCGCCCATCGGCCGGTTCGCCGTGGTGCTCCAGCGCAACGAGGGCGCCGTCTCCAGCCCGCGCGGCGGCCACGTCACCATGATCAAGAAAGGTGACGCGCTGGGGGTGTCGGGGCTGCTGTCGGGGCTGTCCGGGTTCGACGTCACGTACGGGGCCGTGCCGCACGCCCACCTGGAGGTGGGCTCCAGCGGGCGCTCGTTCGTGGGCGCGGCCAGCATCGACGGGACCCACGTGGCCCGCCTGGAGATCTCGAACACGCCCTCCACCGTGGACGTCACCCTCGACCCCGCGGGCCGCAAGGCCGAGTACCAGGCCAGCGGCGTGATCCGGACCATCCGCGCCGCCTACACGAACCTCGAGACGGGCCCCACCATCGACGGCACCGTCCTGGGCGTGCGCGACGACGTCAAGGCGTCGTGGGAGCTGGGCGAGCGCTCGACCGTCAAGGTCGCCACGTCCGCCAAGATTGACCAGATCAAGATTTATGCCAATAAAGCGCACGTGACCTCGCCGTCCGGGGAAGACCTGGAGGCCACCGTCGAGGGCGTGCGCAAGAGCGTCGAGCTGGTCGCCGACACGGGCGCCCGCAGCCTCACCTGGACCGCGGACGCGCCGGTGGCCAAGGTCTCGGCGCTGGCCAGGGCCAAGCTCGGCGACCGGTACGCCAGGGCCGCCGCCGAGGTGAGCGGCGTCCCGGCCCGCTTCGACGCCTCGTGGGACCCCGCCTCGTACCGGTTCCGCGGCCTGTCCGGGCCGGTCGGGTCGGCGGAGCTGGCCTTCACCAACCACGACGGCGCCAAGGCCCCCACCGGGCCGCATCTGTCGGCGCACTACAGCCAGGCCACCGGCGACCTGGACGCCAGCGTGCTGGTCAAGGGGCTCGAGCAGGTCGGCTTCACCCCCTCGAAAGGCACGGGCGCGCAGGGGTTCAGCGCGGACTTCCGCTCGGCCCGGCAGAGGCTGGCCGTGGACGCCGACGTCACGCAGGGTGACGCCCGCTTCGGCCTGATCGGCACGCTCGGGCCCGTGCCCGGCCGCCTGTCGGTCACCTCCGACGGGGGCAAGCTCACCTACGCCGGCTCGCGCCTGGACGTGCGCGCCCGCGCCTGGCTCGGCAAGGCCGGGGCGCTCGACCGCATGCGGGCCGCGCCCGCCGTGCCCGGCGGCGTGTCCCTGGTGGACGGCGGCTGCGCGGCCGGATCCGCGGGCTGCTCCCAGGGGCCGTTCTGCACGCCGGATCGCGGCTGCTTCGGCCTGCAGGGATACCTGGACGTGACCGGGCTGCCGGACCAGGTGAGCGTGGACCTGGCGGGCAGGACGTTCGCGTTCTCGGGCTTCAGCCCGCGGCGCAAGAGCCTCGGCGTCTATCTCGCCAGCAGCGTCCTGTCACCCGTGCCCGTCAAGGTCAGGGCCGCCCTGACCGGGCTGCCCTCCCGGATCACCAGCATGTCGCTGGGGCCGTTCGGCGTGCAGGGCAACGCCGTGCAGGCCGCGTACCGCATCGAGCCCGCCGCCACGCTCGGCGCACTCGACGTGCGGGCCGAGGCCGGTGACCTGCGCGGGCACGTGTCGATCGACCCCGTGCCGGCCTCGGTGTCGGTCCAGGGCACGTACGGCGCCCAGACCCGCATCCGGGTGAACAACTCCGCGGCCGTCAAGCGCCTGGACGCCAAGGTCACCCTGGCCGGCAAGGGCACCGGCGAGCTGCGCTTCGCGGACGTGCCGGCCGTGTTCGGGGTGGACGCCGACGCCTCGGCCGCCGGGCTGAGCGTGCCGGCGCTCACCTACAAGTCGAACGTCAGCACCCTCGACGGCTACCTCGGCGTCGAGGGCGGCCTCGTGGACCCGCAGGGCAGGCTGGGGGACGTGTCGTTCGCGGTCAAGGACCTGGCCGCCGACACCACGATCCGCATGAACCCCGACCAGTCGCTCGACCTCGTCTCCCGCCCCGTCCCCACGGGCCGCCTGTCGCTGCACGGGGGGCTGCGGGTGGAGGCCGTCGCGCCGCAGCAGATCTCCGTCAGCAAGGAGGTCCCGTACACGACGGGCTTCCTCACCTACAACGTCGGCGGGAAGTTCGGGCTGGGGGCGAGCGCGGTCAAGGACCTGTCGCTGGACGCGCAGCGCGTGTCGTGGCTGCGCATCCGGCCCGGCAAGGTCCCGTTCGGCCTGAAGGCGCCCCCGGCCCTCGGGTACGTCGCGCCCGGCTTCGAGGGCGACTACGGGCAGCTCAAGCTGGCCGCCAAGGGGGTGGACCTGCGGCCCGAGGTCTCCCTGGACGTGCGGCTGAGCAGGGAGGTCGGCAACGACGTCTTCCACGACTCGGTGCGGCTGACCCCCACCGACTCGCTCGCGCTGCGCCGCTACGACCAGCGGATGCGGCGGATCGGGTCCAAGCAGGAGATCAAGGCGGCGGGGATCAGCCTGGCGTGCGTGACGGTGGACGCCAAGCCCGGCTTCGCGGCCGGGGACGGGTCCAGCTCCATCACGCTGCGTGGCGCCGAGGGGCCCCAGATGGTGTCGCTGCTGGACCCGGGGGACCAGGTGCCGGACTACGCGGTGGACCTGCTGACCCATTTCATGAGCCCGTTCCCCGGGGCGGAGTGGAAGGTCGCGGGCACCAAGGCCGGCGGCTGCGGCTCCGAGCGCCGCCCGTCCTCCCGCTGACCCTGGCCGCTGACATGCCTGGCCGCTGACCCGGCTGACCGCCGCGCCCGTCGCGGCGGTCAGCTCGGACCGCGGTAGCCCGGCGGCGGGCGCTCGCCCTCGTACGCCCGCACCGGGCGCCCGGACAGGAACGCCCGCAGGACCCCGAGGTACGCCTCGCTCGCATAGGCGCCCGTGGAGGCGCCCGTGGAGGCGTCGTCGTCGAGGTAGGCGAGCGTGGCCGACGGCAGCGCCCGCCGGTAGTCCATGGCCGACGTCCAGCCCTGCTCGTCGCAGCGGCTCTTGACGATCAGCACGGGGGCCTTCACCTCGGACAGGCTCAACGGGAGCGAGGACGGCGCCGTCCGCCCGGTCAGGCCGACGTACCCGCCGGATCCGGTCGCGGCGGCGGCCGGGCACGGGTGCGGCGCCCCCTGCCGGACGAGGCCGAGGTAGGCGTCCAGCTCCCGGTCGCCCGCGAAGTCGTGCGCGGCCCGCGGGTCCACCCGCAGCAGCGTGGAGACGGCGAGCAGGCGCGGGTCCGGCGAGCCGTCCCGCCCGAACATCGCGGCCAGCTCGACCTCGCCGGCCGGCTTCCGCTCCGGGGGCAGGCCGGTGGGTGAGGCCAGGACGGCCTTGGCGACCCGGTCGGGGTGCGCGGCCAGGTAGGCGGTGGCGAGCTGGGCGCCGTAGTCGTGGCCGACGAGGTTCAGCCGGTCCGCGCCCACGGTCTGCCTGATAGCCTCCAGGTCCTCCACGTCGCGCGTCAGGCCGTACTCGCCCGGGTCCCGCAGCCGGGCCGAGCGCCCGGCCCCGAGCTGGTCGTAGACGTACACCTGGTAGCCGTCCGCCGTCAGCTTCCTGAAGAAGGCCGAGGAGGCCGCCAGGTCGGCCACGCCGGGCCCGCCGTGCAGGAACACCACGGGGTCGGGGCGCGTGACCCGCTTGGGCGCGAACCGTACGTACGCCAGCTGCGAGCCCGTCGGCAGCCGCCACTCGCGCTGCCCCGCCACCGGCGCCGGCGGAGCGGGGGGCTGCGGCGGGCGCAGCGTGGCGACGCCGACCGGCCACACGACGGCCGCCTCCACCCCGAGGATCACCAGCGCCCGCAACCAGCGCCCCCAGGCGGCCCTCGGCCTGGGCACGCACAGCAGCAGCCCCAGGAAGAACATCGACGCGAAGACCGCCAGCCCCGTCACCGTGAACGTGGTCGCCTCCGCGCCCACCATCGCCATCCCGGCCAGAGTGGCCAGGCCGAGGACCGGCGACAGGGCCAGCACCCCGGCGCCCGCCACTGCCCGTCCGGCCAGTCTGGCGAAAGAAGCCACAAGGGGACGTTAGTGCACGCCAGGGGTTTCGGTCAGGGGGATGGGATTCCGGGCGCGGAGCAGGATAGCGCTTTCCGGCGCAATGAGGTGAAATATCAGCGTCCCTCTAGAAGGCTGGAGATTCCGTGCCACTGTTCGACCTGCCGCTTGAGCAACTCCGCAGCTACCTCCCCGAACGCGACGAGCCCGCCGACTTCGACGCGTTCTGGTCACGCACCCTGACCGAGGCCAGGAAGTTCGACCTGAGCGCCGAGTACGTCCCGTACGACCTGCCCCTCGCCACCGTCGACGTGTTCGACGTGTCCTTCGCGGGCTGGGGCGGGCACCGGATCAACGGGTGGTTCCTGGTGCCGCGCGGCGTGGAGGGCCCGGTGCCGTGCGTGATGCACTACATCGGCTACAGCGGCGGTCGCGGGTTCCCCAAGGACCACCTGTTCTGGCCGTCGGCCGGGTACGCGGTGTTCGTGATGGAGACGCGTGGCCACGGCGGCGTGAACGCCGGCAGCCCCGGCACGACCGGAGACCCGCACGGCAGCGCCTCGCCGCAGGCGCCGGGCATGATGACCCGGGGCATCCTCGACCCGGACGACTACTACTACCGCCGCGTCTTCACCGACGCCGTCAGGGCCGTGGACGCGGCTCTCGAGCACCCGGCGGTGGACTCCAGCCGGATCGTCGTCTCGGGTGGCAGCCAGGGCGGCGGCATCGCGCAGGCCACGGCCGCGCTGCACCCGTCGGTCAAGGCGGCGCTGATCGACGTGCCGTTCCTGACCCACTTCCGGCGGGCGGTCGAGATCACCGGGCGGGACCCGTACCAGGAGCTGGTGCGTTTCCTGTCCACCCGCAGGGACACGGCCGACCAGGTCTTCCGCACGCTGTCATACTTCGACGGGCTCAACTTCGCCGCCCGCGGCCAGGTGCCCGCGCTCTACTCGGTGGCGCTGATGGACGACATCTGCCCGCCGTCGACGGTGTTCGCCGGTTACAACCACTGGCAGGGCCCGAAGGAGATCTCCGTGTGGCCCTGGAACGGCCACGAGGGCGGCGGCGGCTTCCAGACGGAGGAGCAGCTGCGCTACCTCCACAAGCTTCTCAGCGACGGCTGACGGGCGCGCCCGCCGTGCCGGTGCGGCACGGCGGGCGCCCATGTCACGCCATCTGGTCCTTGACCAGGAACGAGACGCTTCCCTGGTCGTCGGCTCCGGCGTCCAGTGACTTGTCCTCCAATACGGTGGCGGCCACGGGGTCCAGGTAGACCCGCGCCCCCTCGGTCTCGACGACCTCGTCCGCCGGCTCCGGAGCGGTGGCCAGCGTAAGGGTGAGCGAACTCGCGCCCTCTCCCTGAGACGAGATGCGAATCCCGCTCTGAGAAGGTTCGGGCGCAGACGAGGTCAGATCGCGGATCGCCTGGGCTGCGTTGGCTGTCAGGGTGAGCACTACGGCTCCTCCTCACGGTCGACGTTCAGGAGTTGCCTGCCCTTCCCCCAACTTTCCAGCTCAACCCTTCTTGACTGTTTCTTTGCCCAGATTGCCTGGAGCTCCTTCTGGAGAGCGACGAGCCGATCGTCACCAAACGTGACGACGCGGGCCGGCCGATCAGCTCGTCCTCGCAGCCCGCGATCATGGCCACGATGCTCGACCAGCTCGGCGTCGAGCCGGGGCACCGGGTGCTGGAGATCGGCGCGGGCGGGCGGCTGGTGGCGCCGCTCGACCTGCGGGGCGTGCAGGTGTCCGTGGCCCTCGAACGCGCCGGCGACCACTGGGCCGGCCGGTCGGTGGCGCCGTGCGGGTTCATGCGGATGCGGGGGGCGTTCGCCGGGCCGGAGGCGATCGTGCTGCGCCGGGATCCCGAGCTCATGCTGGGCCTGCCCGAGTGGCGCGAGATCGGCGACGTGCCGGCCGCCCTCGACGCCGAGCCGGACGAGGGAGGCGGGCGACCTGCGCATCCACGCCTACGCCGGGCGCGCCCGCGACGACGCCAAGGGAACGATCATCCCGAAGCGCCACACAACCCTGGTGGTCACCTTCGGCTGACCCGCCAAGCGTCGTCGCCGGTCTTCAGGCCACCGTCCACTCGCCGTCGCGGATGAGGTCGCGGCCGCGCAGCTCGTTCGCCTCGCGCCAGGCCTGCAGCCGCACCGGCGTGATGCGGAAGTAGTGGTACGCCTCGGGCTCCTTGCGGGGGTCGAAGCCCGCCTTCGCCGCGAACGCGTCGCCGACCTCCGCCGGGATCTCGGTCGCGGGGACGGCCTCGGCCGTGCCCTCGACGAGGACGACGTCACGCACCAGCCCCACACC
Source organism: Nonomuraea jabiensis (assembly GCF_014204795.1). Taxonomy (GTDB): domain Bacteria; phylum Actinomycetota; class Actinomycetes; order Streptosporangiales; family Streptosporangiaceae; genus Nonomuraea; species Nonomuraea jabiensis. The sequence continues at coordinate 8,066,307 of NZ_JACHMB010000001.1, forward strand.
CACCCGCAGCCGCCCGGAGGCCAGCAGGTTGCGGGCGGTCCGGCTGGTGCTGGTGGTGGAGATCAGCAGGGTCGCGCCGTCCCAGAGGAACGACAGCGGCACCAGGTACGGCACTCCGTCCTCGTCCGCCGTGGCCACCCAGGCGTCCACGTCGTTCTCCAGGCGGTCGAGGGTGTCCCGCTTGCGCTGGTGCGGGGTGCGGGGGTCTGGCTGGGTCATCCGGGCTCCGGTCACGTCGGCCTCATGGTCGTCGTCATTATCGACGACGCCCGGCGACCGACACGTGCGACCCCAAGCCGGACGAGACCACCCCGGCTGTCGGAGGTGGGATGGCGGGTTTTGGGGGAAGGGGTGATTACGCACTGTATTGGATACGTTTCGTGCTGTCATAGGAAATGCTCATGCGCACACTGTTGCTGGCCGCCGTGACCCTCGCCGCTCTCGGGGGCTGTGCCGACGTGCCGACGGACACCGCCGGCCTGGCGTCGCGTACCGACACTCAGCCGTCCGAGCAGGACAAGGCCTGGATGCGGGGCATCCACGAGGGCAACCTGGCCGAGGTCCAGGCGGGGCAGCTCGCGGCGGGAAAGGGCAGCTCGGCGCGGATCAAGTCGATCGGCAAGATGCTCGTCGTGGACCACACCAAGCTCGACACGAAGGTGACCAACGCGGCCACGCAGCTCCGCATCCCGCTGCCCATGTCCCCGAGCGCCGACCAGCGCGCCATGCTGGCCGAGCTGCAGGACGCGCCGCCCGAGGAGTTCGACCAGGACTTCACGGCCGCCATGATCAACGCGCACCAGGCGGCGCTGGCGGCCACGAAGGTCGAGATCTCCCACGGCACCTCGCCGACGGTGGTGGCGCTGGCCAGGATGGCCGAGCCGGCGCTGGTGGCGCACCTGACCGCGTTGCGGCAGCCCGGCGGCGGCCCGGGCACGCAGACGCCCACCGGGTCACCCACCGGGTCACCCACCGGGTCACCCACCGGGTCACCCACTGGGTCGCCCACCGAGTCGTCCATCGGCACGCCCACGGAGACGACCCTGGAGCCGGAGACGCCTCACGGCGAATAGAGCTCGATCTCGTTGAGCATGCTGCACGTCCGGCCGAGCTCCGGCTCGCAGCCGGAGGTCGGCTCTGTGACGATCTTGACGTGCCGGGCGGTGCGGTCGATCTCCTCGTACCGCATCGCGTAGTCCGTCCGGTCCGTGATCGTGACGACGGGCTCGCCCCAGGAGCGGCCGTCCTCGGAGACGTACACGCGCGCCCCGGCCGGATGGCCCGGGCGCAGGCTGAGGCCGATCCGGGTCAGCGCGTACGAGCGGTCCAGGTGCAGCACGTACCGGCCGCGGCCCTGGGCGACGGCGCTCGACCAGTAGCCGGTGCTGCCGTCGAAGGCCCCGCCGGGGCGGCTCCTGGGGCGGCCGGTCCAGCGCATGGTGGTCTCGACGCTCAACCGGCCGCTCCGCCGCATCGCGGCCAGGTCCAGCAGGCCGGGGCCGGGGGCGTCGATCGTGAACAGCTGCCGCTTGATCGCGTACCAGCCGCGGTTCTCGAAGCGCCCGTGCGCCGGGCAGGCGGTCTCGTCCAGCAGGCCGTCGGGGCGCACGCCGGGCAGCTTGCAGTTGTCGAACACCTGGATCAGCCGGTGCGGGCCGAGGGCCGCGATCCCGGTGTAGCCGGACGAGCCGTGGACGGGCCAGATGCCGTCGCGGTTGTGGTACGTCACCCGCGGCTCCAGCCACTCCTCGCCCAGCCCGTCGGGGGAGACGGCCAGCCAGTTGTCCGGGCGCCCGGCGCTGAGCACGAGGACGCCGTCCGGCATCAGCAGCAGCCGCGGCGCCACGCCGCGGACCACGCAGTCCTGGCCCGCGAAGCGCAGCTCGCCGACTGGCGACCAGGTGCGCCCGCCGTCGGTGGAGCGGCTCTGGTGCAGCGTGGAGAACCGGCCGCCGTCGCGGCGCAGCACCGCCAGCAGGCTGCCGTCCATCGTCTGCGCGACGCTCGCCTCGTTGTAGACGAACCCGCCGGACGGCGGCGCGATCACGCCGCGCCGCTCGAACGTCCGGCCGCCGTCCCGGCTGGCGTACAGCTCGGCCTGGTACGTCCCCGTGTCGCTGTACTGGGCGTACATGGTGATCAGGATCGTGCCGTCGGCGAGCTGCACCGGCAGCCCGTGCGTGGCCCCGCCGGGCAGCAGCTCGCCGGGCGTGGTCAGCGTCGCCTCCGAGCGCACCCAGCTCTCCCCGTCATCCAGCGACGAGGTGGTGAGCACGCCCAGCGTGCCGGTGTGCGGGCTGGTGACCTGCAGGTAGTACTCGGTGGCGAAGTACCGGCCGTCGAGCAGCTGGATGGGGGCCTCGCGCAGCGGCGTCAGGTTCGCCGGGCCGAACGTGAGCCCGCCGTCGTCGGAGACCGCGACCGAGTTGGTGAGGGTGACGATCTGGTCCACGTTCGTGGTGAAGGTGCTGACCACCTTCTGCCGGGGCGCCCCGCCGGGGCCCACGACGTCGAGGACCGAGACGTTCGGGAAGCCCGCGAAGTCGAGCCGCTCGGACTCCGTCGGCTCCCGGTCGACGGGCGGCGGATTGGGATGAATCCAGTCTGGTGAGGAAGCAGTATCGATCAGGTAAGCCTCGCCCGGGATGGACGGCTGGGAGTGATCCGGTAGCTGGCAGTAACCGGCCACGGCCTGCGCCGGATCGGGCGGCGCGGGCAGTCCCGCGGCCACCGACAAGGCCACGACCACGGATCTTGGCACCCACACCGGCTCGCTCCCCGCATGTCCCCCGAACTGACCGAACCGTTCGGACTCTAGATGATCCACGCTCCGTAACACCGGATTCACCTGCGGGAAGTCGCGGGTTCACGGCTGCCGCCGATCGGGCGGCGGGCGACCCATGCCCGTTTTGTTAAGTACCAGTTGACAGGAAACCCCTCTCTGACGACGATCGGGACGGCACTATTAAGTGTCAATTTACGTAGGTCAGGGTCGGGAGGTGGCCCCCCAGATGAGCATCGAGCCGAGGGCGAGAGTGGCCCCAGAGCGAGTGCTGCCGGGTCCGGTGCCTCTGGCGCCGGAGACAGCCGCCCAGCAACGGGTGGTTCAGCGAATCTGCGCCAGAGTGGCGCCCGCCGGCATGGACGTCGGCGTAGACGAAGTACCCCCGGGCGGCCTGCAGGTGTGGATCGACACCCCGGTGCCGATGCCCGCGCAGGAGTCCTGGGTCCTCTACCACCGCATGGCGCGCGAGGTCGCGCTCGTCGGCTGGCACTGCGAGGCCGACGCCGACCGCCTGCTGGTGCTCGGCTGGAGCGCCGCCTGCCTGCACAACCGCGTACGCCTGCTCCAGAGCGGGCTGCGCCGGCTGACCGACTTCGAATCGACCGCGCAGCGGGCCGTGCAGCTCGAAGGGCGGCGCCCGGACGAGCCCGCCACGGAGATCGTCGCCGCCGTGAACGCCTCGATCGAACGGCGGCTGCGCTGGCCCGAGCGGCTGGCCGAGCTCGACGGGTTCGAGCGCAGCTCGGGGCTGGCCCAGCTGCAACTCCTCCTCGCCCAGGTCATCGGGCTGGAGGCGAAGGTCTCGGCCGCCTGCGCGGAGCACCTCGTCATGGCGCGGGTGCTGGCTCGGGCCGTCTGCGAGCAGTACGCCCGTCATTCAGACCTGTCGCGCGCCCAGCGCGACGTGCTGGCGGAGTCGCGCCGATGGGTGCACGCCAGCTCCATGATCCGAGGCTCGGCCGGCGCCCGGCCGAGCACCGGTGGCACCGCCGGCCGTCCCCACATGGGGCTGGCGGAGCGCCGCATCGCCGCGAGCGTCATCAACCACGGCGCGCCGCGGGCGACCCCCGCGGCCGTCACTCCGGTGGTCGACCACCTCGACCACAGGGAGGGCGCACGCTGACCCAGATCCGCTCAACGGCGAGCGGTCGCCCGGAAAAACCCCATCGAGTCCGGTAGGAGAGCTCCCGTCATGCGAACCCCCCCGCACCTGCCCGCCAGAACCATCCGCGACACCCGGGACACCGACACCATCCGTCCCCGCCGGCACCCCTACGGCCTGCACGAGGTCCCCGTGCAGTCGGCGCCGCTCGGAACCCTCGACCTTCCCGACACCACCAGCGAGCCCGACGAGTACGTCGAGCAGCGGCTGCTCGGCATCAGGGAGATGTCCAACCAGGCCATCGGCTCCATCGACGACCTGCTCCAGCACACCGCGTGAGCCGAAAGAGGAGAGTCATGCAGGACCTTGAGCGACTGGAGCTGAAGTCGCACGACGTCGGGGGTCACCAACCGCGTTCCGTGGCGGGCATCGACGCGCCGCGCAGCCTCGACGAGGTACGCGCGCTCGTACGGCAGTCCATGAGGACCGGTCGCCGCCTCTACCCGATCAGCACCGGCAAGAACTGGGGCATGGGCTCGGCCGTGCCGGTCACCGACGACAACCTGGTCGTCGACCTGAGCGGCATGAACCGCATCCGCGGCCTCGACCTGGAGGCCGGCTACGCGGTCATCGAACCCGGGGTGACCCAGGCACAGCTCGCCGAGGCGCTGCGCGACACCCCCTGGATGCTCAACGTCACCAACTCCTGCGCCGACACCTCCGTCGTGGGCAACGCCCTGGACCGCGGCGACGGCACCTTCCGCTCGCGGGTGCATGACGTGGCCGGGCTGGAGGCCGTGCTGGCCGACGGCAGCGTGGTCACCACCGGCGGGCTGGACCCGGCAGGGCGCTACCACGGCCGGGTCGCCGGGCCCGACCTGACGCCCGCCTTCGTCCAGCACAACCTGGGCATCGTCACCGCCATGGCCGTCGCCCTCGTGCCGCGTCCGCAGACCGTCGGCCTCGTCCACGGCCGCATCCCGCGCGCCCAGGTCGGCGTCGCGCTCGACGCGATCGCCGGGTTCCTGCGCCGCGGCAACCCCGCCGACGGGATGCTGCGGGTGCGGGAGCTGGCGCTCGTCCCGAGCCACGGCGACTGGTTCCTGCCCAGGGGCGTCGACCCCGACCTGTTCACCATCATGGGGCCGCTGCTCGGCAGCGACGCCGCCGTCGAACTGGCCGAGGAACTGCTGCGCAAGGCGCTCATCGAGGTCGAGGGCGCCGAGGCGCTGCGCGTGGTCGACGCGGCGGAGGTGGGCCCCGACGACCCGCTCTACCCGAGGGCGCTCATGTCCCAGGGCATCCCCACCTGCCTGGGCGTGCGCAACGCCCTGCGCGTCGCCTCCTGCGACCAGATCGACGAGGGCCAGACCGGCTTCCTGGCCCTGATGCCGCTGATGCCGACGCACGCCCGCAGGACCGAACACATCCTGGCCGCCCTCCAGACGGCCGTGGACGCGCACACCACCGCGCTCATGGTCGAGTGGAACCTCGTCAGCCGGCACATGGCCAACGGCGTCATCCAGATCTTCTTCGACCGGGGCGTGCCGGACGCCCCCTACCGCGCCCACCAGCTCCGCAACGACGGCAACTGCCTGCTGCGCGGCCACGGGTGCGCCATCTACCGCTCCGACATCGACCACGCCGCGGCCGACGTGTGGTCGGAGACCAGCACCGCGAGCCTGGGCATGCTGCACCGGCTCAAGACCGCACTCGACCCGGACGGCCTGCTCTCGCCCGGCCGCTACGGCGCCTAACCGAAGGACCCACCTCCGCCGGTCGCACAGCCGGAGTGTGCCGGTCGGCGGAGACCACTCATAGCTTGGAGGTGACCACGTGCGTTCGTCACCAGCGCGGGGGACGAGCACCATCGACCGTCGTCACGCCGTGATGCTGCGGCTGGTCGGTGCGGGTGTCATGTTGACGGTGATGGCCGACACCACGGCCACCACCCTGGCAGTCGGAGTCCTGCGGTACACACCCGCCGGGGCCGGCATGCCGCTGGGCGACCTGGTCTGGCTGACCAGCGCGGCGTTCATCCCGATCGCGGCGCTGCTGGCCACCGCGGGCCGCTGGGCGGACCTGTTCGGCCGCCGGCGGGTCCTGGCCGTGGGGCTCGTGGTGTTCGTCCTGGGCGGTGTCGCCACCGTCCTGGTGGACTCCTGGTCGTACGTCCTGGCGGCACGGGCCGTCCAGGGCGCCGGTGCCGCGGCGATGATCCCGGCCAGCCTCGGGCTGCTGCTCGGAGAGCTGCCGGAGTCGCAGCGGCGCGGTGCGATCGCCCTGTGGAGCTCCGCCTCCGGGCTGGGCTGCCTGCTCATGCAGGCGGGCGGCGGCTGGCTGGTCGTCTCCGTCGGCTGGCGGGCCCTGTTCGTTCCCGACGTCGTCATCGGCGTCGCGCTCCTGATCGCCTGCGCCGCGCTTCCGCCGGGTAAGCGCGCCGGCGCCAGGGGCCTGCCGGACGTCCTCGGCGCGTGGCTGCTCGCCGCGGGCATCGCGGTCATCGTGCTGGCCATCTCCAAGGCGATGGCCTGGGGCATGGACGTGGTGTGGCTGGCGCTGGCCGCGCTGGCCCTGCTGGGCGGCGCGCTCGCGCAGGCCAGGCACCACCGCCTGCCCGCGATCGACCTGGCCCTGTGGCGGCGTCCCAGATTCGTCTGGGGCTGGCTCGCGACCTGGGGCTTCGGCGCCCTGTCGTACGGGCTGCTGACCGTGCAGCCGCTGTACCTGCTCCACCTGGGCTACCCCATGCTCGAGGTGGCCATGTGGCTGACACCCACGTCGGTGGCGGTCGTCGTGACGAGCTTCCTGGCCGGGAAGCTCGTCAAGCGGGTCGGCGCGTACGGGCTGATCTACGCGGGCTCGCTGCTGTGCGGCGGCGCCTGCGTGCTCGTGCTGACGCAGGCCGGGCCCACCGTGTGGGGCCTGATCGCCAGCGTCGTGGTCGGTATGGGCGTCGGCGCGCTCGCGCCGGGCACCTCCGTCGCCACCACCCTGGCCGCCCGCCCCCACCAGTACGCCTCCGCCGTCGGCGCGGCCACCATGGCGCGCATGGTCGGCGGGGCCGTCGGCGTCGCGGTCGTGTCGGTCGTCATCGACCACCCGTTCATGACCGGTCCCTTCGCGGGGCTGGCCGGCGCGCTCGCGATGTGCGTGGCCATCTCCGTGCTGATCGGCGCACTGGCCCTCACCAAGATCACCCGGCTGCGGACCGACCCGGGCGACGTCATGATCAAAGTTCCGCGGCGGATGCTGCTGGAGCTGCGCATGACCCTCGCCACCGTGGCGGCGGAGGCCGACGCGTTGCTGCCTGCCGAGACCCGCACACCCCCCACGGACCACATCCCGCGGCCACGGGCGGCCGAGCCAGGCCCGCTCGCCGGTTCCCGCGGGAACCCGAACTAGTTCAACCATCGAAAGGGCTCTCGTCATGGCAACCACATCGTGCGACGTAGCGATCGTCGGCGCCGGGCTCGGCGGCTGCTTCCTCGCCTTGCTGCTGGGTCGCCGCGGACAGCGCGTCGTCGTCATCGAGCAGGGACCATCGGTCCCCAGCGCGGGCGCGGACTTCCTCAAGCCCCCCGGGCTCCGGGTGCTGGCCCGGCACGGGCTGGCCGACTTGGTCGGGCGCCATGGCCTCAGGCGCGACACCATCCGCTACTACCACGACGGCGACCCCATCCAGGAGTGCCGCTTCCCGGAGGGAGGCTTCCTCGTCCGCCCCTACCGGGAGCTGGTCGAGCTCATCTACACGAGCTGCGTCATGGAGGGCGTCGAGTTCTGGTTCGACGCCAGCATCGACGACATCGCGATCGGCGACGGCCGCGTGGAGGAGCTGACGCTCTCGAACGGGCGCAAGCTGCGGGCCGGCGTCGTGATCGGCGCCGACGGCACCAGGTCGGCCGTACGGCAGGCGCTCGACATCGAGCAGCGCACGCTGCCGTACGAGCGGCTGCTGATGCGGGTGGCCACCGTCCCGCTGACCGCCAGCGTCGCCCAGCTCAACCGGCTGTACTTCAGCTCGGAAGGCTGGTTCGCCTACCTCTACCCGATCAACCGGGACCAGGCCAGGGTGTTCGTCGGCCTGCCCCCCGAGGAGGACAAGGAGATCTTCCAGGACGGCATCCCCGCACTGATCGACGAGCTGAAGAAGTTCGTCACCGACAGCTCGGACGCCTTCAACGTCCTGCAGCCCGCGACCTGGCAGCGGATCAAGGTCTCCTCGATGCGGGTGGCGGAGTACCACAAGGGCAACGCGGCGCTGCTGGGCTCGGCCGCGTTCGCCTGCCACCCCATGACCGGGATGGGCATGAGTTACACGCTGCACGACGCCGAGCTCCTGGCCGACGTCATCTGCGCGGCCGGCGGCGACGCGGACCTCCTGGAGCGGCTGCTGTCCACCCGCTACGAGCCCCGCAGGGACGCCCACAGGCAGCTGATCGACTACGGGGACGCCCTGGCCGCCACCTTCCACGACCGGGACGCCTACCTCGCGGCCTTCCGCCCCGACCTGCACATCTACGGCGACGCCGCGGCCCTGCAGCCGATCTGAGCCGGTGTCCCCGCCGCCCGCCATTCCCCACCAGGAGAGGTCGTCCAGTGCCACGCTGAGTGCGATGGACCGGCCCTGTCCCCAGGCGGCGGGGGCGCCCATCGGCGCCCCCGGATGGTAGGGCGTGCACTACCAAGAGAACGGGTGACAGCGGGGGTCCGCCTGACCCCCTTCTCTCGCGATGCTGATGAGTGATCACATACGACTCGTCAGCATCGGAGAGAACTGTGGGGACTGTGGGGACCGCCGCCGTTCAGCGCGGCAGCGACTTCGCGAGGCTGTCACGCCGCATCGCCGAGGCGGGGCTGCTGGACAGGCGGCCAGGCTATTACGCGGCCAGGATCGGCCTGGTGGCCGGCCTGTTCGCGGGGAGCTGGGCGCTGTTCGCCCTGGTCGGGGACTCCTGGTGGCAGATCCCGGTAGCGGTGCTGCTGGCCGTGGCCTTCGCGCAGGTGACGCTCCTGGCCCACGACCTGGCGCACGGGCAGATCTCCCGGTCGCGGCGCACCAGCAGGATGGCCGGGCTGCTGGTGGGCAACCTGGCCGTCGGGCTCAGCTACGGCTGGTGGATGGACAAGCACACGCGCCACCACGCCAACCCCAACCACGAGGAGCACGACCCCGACGTCGCGCCCGACATCCTGATCTGGTCGCAGAAGCAGGCCGAGGAGGCGCGCGGGATACCCCGGTTCATCGGGCGCTGGCAGGCGTTCCTGTTCTTCCCGCTGCTCACCCTCGAGGGCCTGAACCTGAAGGTGTCGAGCTTCCGCGCGCTGCGCCGCCCCTCGCTCAAGAGCAGGGGGCTCGAAGGGGCGCTGCTGACCGCGCACGTGCTCGCCTACCTGGGGGCGGTCTTCCTGGTGCTGCCCTTCGGCACGGCGCTGGTGTTCGTGCTCGTGCACCAGGCCTGCTACGGCGTCTACCTCGGCTGCACGTTCGCACCCAACCACAAGGGCATGCCGGTCCTGACCGCCGAGGACGAGCTGGACTTCCTCCGCCGCCAGGTCCTGACCTCCCGGAACGTACGCGGCGGGCGCCTGGTCAACACCGCGCTCGGCGGCCTGAACTTCCAGATCGAGCACCACCTGTTCCCCAGCATGCCGACCGCGAACCTGCGCAGGGCGCAGCCCATCGTGCGCGAGTACTGCGAGCGGCTCGGCGTCGACTACGTCGAATGCGGCCTGTTCGCGTCGTGGGGCCAGGCCCTGCGCCACTTGCACGAGGCCGGCCGCCCGCTCCGCGAGGGAGCGCCGTCGCCTGGAGGAGCGGCGGGAGCGTAGCGACCAGAGCGGGGGAAGGCGGCGGCGTCGAGGGCGACCGAGCGCGCCTCTGCGGAGCGGAGGCCATAAGCATGCGAGGGAGCGCCGTCGCCTGGAGGAGCGGCGGGAGCGTAGCGACCAGAGCGGGGGAAGGCGGCGGCGTCGAGGGCGCCTCTGCAAAGCGGAGGCCATAAGCAGATGTTGGTAGGGTTTAGTCGGAAATAGGCGGATCTGAGCGGGTGGGGATAGGTGGAGGTCGAACAGACAGCGCTGCCGGGAATCGGGCTACGACACGACTTCACCACCCGTAAAGGACAGCGGGTCGGCGTCGTGTCCCACCGCACCGGCCGCCGGGACCTGGTGATCTACGACGCGGACGATCCCGACGCCGTCTGCCACGTCGTCAAGCTCAACGACGAGGAGGCCGACGCCCTGGCCGAGCTCCTCGGCGCCCCGCGCATCGTGCAGCGGCTCAACCAGCTGCACCAGCAGGTCGAGGGCCTGGTCAGCGTGCAGCTGCCCATCCCGGACGGCTCCCCCTACGCCGGGCGTCCCATGGGTGACGCCCGCGTGCGGACCCGTACCAGCGCCTCCATCGTGGCCGTCGTGCGCGGCGGGCGGGTCTTCGCCAGCCCCGGCCCCGACTTCGTGTTCGCCGCGGGCGACGTCGTGGTCGTCGTCGGCAGCGAGGACACCACGGCCGAGGTGGCCGCCATCCTGGCGGACGGGTAGGGCCGCGGGTGCACCATACCGCGATCCTCTTTCTCGAGTTCGGTGCCATAGTCCTCGCCCTGGGAATCCTGGGCGCCCTCGCGCTGCGCGTGGGCATCTCGCCCATCCCGCTCTACCTGATCGCCGGCCTGGCCTTCGGGACCGGCGGGGTGCTGCCGCTGGCGACCAGCGACGACTTCGTCGGCGTCGGCGCGGAGCTGGGCGTCGTCCTGCTGCTGCTGACACTCGGCCTGGAGTACAACGCCGACGAACTGGTCACCAGCCTGACCGGAAACGTCCGCGCGGGCATCGTCGACCTGGTGCTGAACGCCGCCCCCGGCGCGATCTGCGCGTTACTGCTGGGCTGGGGCCCGGTCGCGGCGGTGGCCATGGCGGGCGTCACGTACGCCACCTCCTCCGGCATCACCGCCAAGGTGCTGTCCGACCTGGGGTGGATCGGTAACCGGGAGACGCCGACGGTCCTGTCGCTGCTGGTCTTCGAGGACCTGACGATGGCCGTCTACCTGCCGATCCTGACGACCATCCTGGCCGGCGTGGGCCTGGCCAGCGGGGCGGTCGCCGTGGGCGTCGCGCTGCTGACCGTGAGCGTGGTGCTGGTCGTGGCGCTCAAGTTCGGGCGCTTCATCGAGGCGTTCGTGAGCAGCCCCAACAACGAGGTGCTGCTGCTCAAGGTGGTCGGGCTCGCCCTGCTCGTGGCCGGGCTCGCCCAGCAGCTGAACGTGTCGGCGGCGGTCGGCGCGTTCCTGGTCGGCATCGCGCTGTCCGGCGAGCTCGCCGAGGACGCGCAGGCGCTGCTGGCGCCGCTGCGCGACCTGTTCGCGGCGGTGTTCTTCGTCTTCTTCGGCCTCCAGACCGATCCGGCGAAGATCCTGCCCGTGGCGGGGCTGGCCGCGCTGCTCGCCCTGGTCAGCATGATCACCAAGCTCCTGACCGGCGCGTACGCGGCCCGGCGGGCGGGCATCGGCAAGGCGGGCCAGGCGCGGGCGGGCATCGCGCTCATCCCGCGCGGCGAGTTCAACATCGTCATCGCGGGCCTGGCGGTGGGCGCCGGCGCCCACCCCGATCTGGGCGCGCTCGCGGCGGCGTACGTCCTCATCCTGGCGGCCTTCGGCCCCTTGGCGGCCAAGCTCGTGCAGCCTCTCATCACCTCCATCGCCAAGCGGTCCTGATCCGCTAGTTTGTTCGCATGACCCAGCCCACCGAGAAGACGATCTGGTCCACCGACTGGGACAGCGTGGAGATCTCCGGCGAGAGCCATCGCCGGGTGCTGTTCCAGGACGTGGACATGACCGAGCTGGTCGACCACGGCTCCTCCTTCGAGGAGTGCCACTTCAGCAACGTGCGCTTCAACGTGTCGGTCCACGACGACGCCCGCTTCGTCAACTGCACATTCACGCGGTGCTCGTTCTTCGACGCGACGTTCGACGGGTGCAAGCTGACCGGCAGCGTGTTCGACGGGTGCACGTACGGGCTGCTCAAGGTCGAGGGCGGCGACTGGTCGTACGTCGGCCTCGCCGGCGCCGACCTGCGCGGCAGCGTCTTCCGCGGCACCCGGCTGCGCGAGGCCGACCTGTCGGGCGTCCGGCTGGAGGGCGCCGAGCTGCGGCGGGCCGACCTGTCGGGGGCGTCCCTGCGCGGCGCCGAGCTGACGCGGTGCGACCTGCGCGGCAGCGACCTGAGCACGCTCGACCCGCTCACCGTCACGCTCAAGAACGCGATCATCGACCCCTTCCAGGCGACGGTCGTGGCCGGCGCCCTGGGCCTCGACGTACGCGATTAGGCGGCCACCGCGATCGGCTGCGGATCTCCAGGCGGACGGCGCAGTATGGCCGGGTGACCATCACCGATCTCCTCCCGGCCGAGCGGGCCGTGGCCGAAGCCGTGCCCCATGGCAGGGAAGTCGACCTGCGCTCGGGCGACCTCGACCCGGCCGTGCGCGCGCAGGCCCTGGCCGAGGTGCTCCTCGGCGAGCACGACGGGCCCAAGCCCGCGCTGCGCCTCATCGGCGCCCGGATCACCGGCCTGCTCCACCTGGCCTTCGCCGAGATCGGCTTCCCGATCACCCTTGAGCAGTGCGCGTTCGACGAGGCGCCCGACCTGTACCAGGCGCGCACCCGGTTCCTCAGCCTGAGCGGCTCCACGCTGCCCGGCCTGATCGCCTCGAACCTCCAGGTGGACGGCAACCTGCGCCTGGCCGGCTGCCACGTCACCGGCGAGCTGCGCCTGTCCGGCGCCCGCGTCAGCGGCACCCTCAACCTCAACCGCGCCCACCTGGACAACCCGGGCGGGGCCGTCGTCAACGGCGAGCACCTCGACGTCGGGGGCAACCTGGCGGCCCAGGACGGCTTCAGCAGCCACGGCGAGATCTTCCTGACGGCCGCGCGGATCGGCGCCGCCGTCAACCTCGACGACGCCCGCCTGCACGCGCCCGGCGGCATGGCCCTGGAGGCGTCCAACCTGACCGCCCAGGTGGGCCTGTTCGCCCGGCGGATGACGGTCGACGGGGAGATCTGCGTGCGTTTCGCCCGCGTCGGAGGGCCGCTCACGCTGCGCGGCTCGCGCGTGCGCAACCCCGGCGGCATCGCCGTGCGCGGCGGCGGGCTCAACGCCGAGGGCGGCCTGTTCCTGTCGCTGGTCGAGACCGAGGGCCAGGTACGCCTGGGCAGCGCCGCCGTCGCCCGCTCGCTCAACCTCGACGGCGCCACCCTGCGCAACCCGGGCGGCGTGGCCCTGGCCGGCGACGGCCTCACGGTGGACGGCGCCCTGCACGCCCGCGACGGGATGAGCGCGGAGGGCGAGATCAGCCTGCTCGACGCCTCCGTCACCGGTCCCGCCCACTTCGAGGGCGCGAAGCTGGCCAACCCCGGCGGCTCGGCCCTCACGGCCAACGGCATCACGGTCGGCAAGGTGCTCAACCTCTGCACCGGCTTCTCGGCGCAGGGCCGGGTCCGGCTGACCAACGCCCAGGTCGGCAGCCGCCTGTGCTTCGACGACGCCACGCTGGAGGCCCCCGGCCAGGTGGCGCTCAAATGCTGGCGGGTGGAGGCGCGCGAGCTGGCCCTGCGCACCGCCGCGCCCGTCCGGGGCACGGTGGAGCTGCGCCACGCGCGCATCGGCGTCCTGCGCGACGACCCCGCCGTCTGGCCGGACGCGATGCGCATGGACGGGCTCGCCTACGAGGTGCTCGACCCCATGCTGCCCGCCGCCAGACGGCTCGGCTGGCTGCGCAGGGATCCCGACGGCTACCTGCCCAACGCGTACGAGCAGCTCGCCGCGATGTACCGGCGGCTGGGCAGCGAGGCCGACGCCCGCGACACGCTCCTGGCCGGCCAGCAGCGCCGGCGCGCCACCCTCCCGTGGTACGCCGGGCTCTGGGGCCACCTCCAGGACGTCACCGTCGGGTACGGCTTCCGCCCCTTACGCGCGGCCGCCTGGCTGCTGGCGCTCCTGGCCGTGGGCACGGTCGTGTTCGGCCTGGCCCAGCCGCCGCCGCTGAAGCCGGGGGAGGCGCCGCCGTTCCACGCGCTCGTCTACACGCTGGACCTGCTGCTGCCGATCATCGACTTCGGGCAGGAGAAGGCGTTCAACCCGCACGGCGGGGCGCAGTGGCTCGCGTACGGGCTGATCGCCGCCGGCTGGGTGCTGGCCACCACGATCGCCGCGGGCCTGACCAGATCGCTGCGCCGCGCGTAGGAACGGTCAGCCGCTGACGGCGCGCAGGGCGCCCGGCAGGCGGCCGGTCAGGCGGTCGAGCGCGGCCGAGGTGGCGGCGTCGGCCGGCAGGTAGACGACCACCCGCTGGTCGTCGTAGGAGAGCTCGAGCTGCTCGCGCCTGAGCCGCAGCTCCCCGGCCCCCGGATGCGCCAGCCGCTCCACCGGGGCCGGCACCGGCGGGACGGGCGGCCGGGCCAGTCGCCCGCTGAACGCCTCGCCCGCCACGAACGACAGCTCCGCGACCAGCTCCTCCGCGAACGGGTCGCCCTTGGTGGCCGCCAGCTTGAGCGCGGCCGCGTGCTCGTCGGCCACGCGGTCCCAGTCGGGGTAGGCGGCCCTGGCCCGCGCGTCGGCGAACACGTACCTGACCAGGTTGGGCGGATCGCCGTCGAGCAGCCCCACGGGGCCGTACAGTCGCTCGAACCCCGTGGTGCGGGCCAGCACGTCGCCCATCCGGTTGAGGAGGACGGCGGGCGCGGGCTCCAGCCGCTCGAGCACCGCCCGCACCGTCGGGCGCACCGTGCGGGCCGGAGCCGCGGCCGCGGCCGGGCACAGCCGCACGTCGCCGCTGGCCACCTTGGCCAGCTGACGCACGTGGACCCGCTCCTCCTGCGTCAGCCGCAGCGCCTCGGCCAGCGTGATGAGCACCTGCGTGGACGGGTTGCGGTCGCGGCCCTGCTCCAGCCTGGTCAGGTATTCGACGCTCACCCCCGCCAGGGTGGCCAGCTCGGACCTGCGCAGCCCGGGCGTGCGCCGCCGCGGACCGCCGGGCAGCCCGACGTCCTCCGGCTTGACGGCTTCCCGGCGGGAGCGCAGGAACGCCCCCAGTTCGTTGTCACCCACAGGCCACGAGTGTAGGCCCGGCGCCCGGCGCTTATCGTGGCCCCGCGAGGGCCAGTCTCAGCCCGGCCTCCCTCGCCTGCCCGGCGTCCACGAGCCTGGGGCGCATGGAGAACATGACATTGGCAGTGATCACCGGCAGCGTTCGCGAAGGGCGGTTCGGCCCCAGGATCACGGAGTGGTTCACCGAGCGGGCGCGCACGCACGGGCTGTTCGACCTCGACGTGATCGACCTGGCGCTGACGCCGCTGCCCGCGGTGATGCCCGCCACCCCCGAGGAGCTGGCCGACGTGGAGTCCCGCCCGGCGGCGCTCGGGCGGCTGGCCGCGCGGCTGGCGGCGGCGGACGCGTTCGCGGTGGTGACGCCGGAGTACAACCACAGCTTCCCCGCCTCGCTCAAGAGCGCCATCGACTGGCACTTCACGGCGTGGATGGCCAAGCCGGTCGCGCTCGTCTCCTACGGCGGGTACGGGGGCGGGATCCGCGCGGCCGAGCACCTGCGGCCGGTCTTCGCCGAGGTGCACGCCGTGACGATCCGCAACACGATCAGCTTCGACCAGCACTGGAGCCGGTTCGGCCCCGACGGCGAGCTGCTGGACCCGGAGGGGCCCGACGTCGCCGCCAAGGCGCTGCTCGACCAGCTCGGCTGGTGGAGCAGCGTGCTGCGGGACGCCCGCCGCACCACCCCCTACGTGGCGTGAGGCCCTAACACAGGGCCATCGCGGTCTGCCACACGCCGGGGAGCGCCGCCAGGACCAGGTCCCCCTTGCGCCGCCGGTCCCGGCGCGTCTCCGCCCCCAGGTCGGCCAGCAGCTCGCGGAAGCCGTCCTCGTATCCCTGCTCGCCCGCCTGTTCACCCGCCTGCTCACCCGCCAGGGCCCGCTTGGCCAGGCAGCGCGCGTAGGTGGCCACGAGCCAGAAGACCGCCTCCCGGTGCAGGCCGCGTTCGATGAGCTCGCGGGTGCCGTCGATGGCGATGGGCCGCGCCGGCGGGGTGATGTCCGAGTCGAACGGGTAGGAGGGGACGCGGACGGCCGCCGTGGCGTCGAACACCTTCTCCAGCATGGCCAGGTGCCGCTCGACCCGGGCCGCGCTCAGGTGAGCGGCGCCCAGCAGTTCGAGCAGGCTCTCGTGGAAGTCCAGCCGCCCGTGCTCGGCGAGCAGCTCGCGCACGGCCACGTAGCGGCGCCGGATCGTGGGGTTGCGCAGCGCCGCCACCAGCAGCACGTGGGTGGTCACCCCGGTGCCGAACAGCCACGAGGCGACCTGGTCGGGCAGGGGCGCCCGCTCGTCGATGCCGTTGATGAAGCCGCGCACCCGGTCCATGGCGTTGGTGCACCGGGCCAGGATCCACGGCCGCTCGGCGAAGTCACGTGAGACCACCCGCTGGATCTCGGTCAGCCGCCCGGACGGGTCGGCCAGCACGCAGGGCAGGTGGAAGCTGCCGGCCAGGTGGTAGTCGCTCAGCACCTCGTGCGTGGAGCCCAGCCCCGAGACGGAGGAGACCTCCAGCAGGACCCCGCGGTAGGTGAACTTGCCCAGCCGGGCGGGCTGGTCCGCGACCACGACGACGTCCACGTCCGAGGTCGCGGCCAGCTCGGCGGCCGGGTCGGCCCACAGGGCCGACCCGGTCAGGAAGGCCCCGTCGAAGCCCGGCAGCGCGGCGCCTTCCTCCAGCACCCACTGCCGAGCGATCTGTCTGGCTTCCTCAATCCGCATCCACTTCCTCCCGATCTGGGCCGCGGCGCGCGGTCCGGATCAGAACGAACGCGCCCAGCACGACAAGCACCGCCAGCCCGCCCCAGATCCAGCCGGGAACCCCCGCGGAGGACGCGGGCCGCTCGCCGGCCGCCGCGGCGGACCCGGCCGCCTGTGGCGGCGTGCTCGCCGTCGGCCCCCCGCCGATGGACGAGGGCGAAGCCGATGGAGAAGGTGATCCTTTCACGCTGAAGGGGATTTCGCCCTCTATGGGATGCCCGTCGGACGAAACGACACGCCAGGCGATGACGTAGGGGCCCGGCGGGAGCGGCTGCGGGACGTCGGTGAGCACCTTCGGCCCGTCGAGCACGGGCTTGCCGAGCGGGACCTCCTTGCCCGCCGCGTCGTGCAGCACGACGAACGGGAACTTCACGCTCGCGCTGTATTCGAGCTCGATCTCGTCGACCGAGTCGACCTGGGCGTTCTTGGCGGGCGAGCTGCTCTTGAGCGCGTCGTGCGCGAACGCCGGCGATGCCGGAAATATCAGGATGAGGGCGCACGCGAGTGCCGCCCCGATGAGGTGTCGTGGCAGGAACGCCATGATGGGTCTCCAGAACGATCTCCCGGACGCGCGCGTGGCGCCGTCCGGACACAGGCAAGGGTACGCGCCCCGCCGGGCGCGCCAAGGAACGTGTGCGTCAGCCGAAGTGCCTCGGCCCAGGGGGCGGGCCTCGCCTGAGGATCGCGCCGGAGACGGTCCTTCCCGCGTACGCGGTCAGGTAAGGGGTGACCGGCCGCCACGAGGGCCATCCGGCCTCGGCGGGGACGGCGGCGGGCAGGGGGACGATCAGCCGCGGCGCGCCGTACAGGCGGATCATGAGCCACAGCGCGCGCTCGCCCCGGTGCAGCCACCAGGCCGTCAGTCCCGCCATCGTGAGATGGACCAGCGCCATGCCGGGCGCGGGATGCCCGTGCGCCGGGCCGGCCCCGGCCGCGGGCGTGAGCCGTTCGAAGAGCTGGTGCAGCAGCATCTGGGTGCTCACGGTCGCCACCAGCACCGCCGCGGGGCCGCGTTCGCGCCCGTCGATCAGGTACGCCAGCCCGAGCGCGGCCAGCACCCCGGCCAGGTAGACCTCGAACGGCACCAGGCCGCCGCCCGCCAGCGCGTGGCCGCCCGCCGACACCGCGCCGCAGACCGTCGCGAACACGACGGCCCGCACAAGGCGCAGCACTGACGACGCGGAGGACACAGCCGATATTCTCCTGGAAGGTCGGGAGAAAGTCTCAGATTTCCCTCGGGAATTACCCCTTTGGCCGGTCCCGAGGGCCCGGGGATCGGCGTCGTAGCAGGTCATCCGGCTCTTATCCGGAGGGCCCGACAAGGGCCCGGTGACGCCGGAACACCGCGATGTGGGTTTGTGAAAGGGACGACCCGCTATTGACACTTTTTCACCGGCGCTTTCCCAGCATGGGATATTCGCCTGCGGCGTGGCGTTGAAGAGCGCCTCGCCGCAACTGTAACCATCGTACCGATCTTGTCGGCCCGCTCGGCGGGCGGCACAGGCCGGACCCTGGCCTGACGCATCCCGAAAGGTACGGTACATGTCCACTCCCAATTCACGGACAAATGCCCCAGCCAATCCCGTCCGGACCAAGGCACGTCACGCGATGAGATGGGCGATGAGCGGCTCGCTTTCGATGGCCCTGGTCGCCGCCCTGGTGCCGGCGGCCAGAGCGGACGACGACGACGACACCGACCGCGCCACCGAAACCGCCGAAACCGCCGAGACCACGGCGCCCGCGGAGACCGCCGGCACCGCGACCACCACGAACAATGACGACCGGCGCCGCCGTCGCCTCCGCCACCGCCACTTCCCCCTCATCCACGGCGACAGATGCAGCCCGCACCTGTTCTTCAAGGTGCACTCGCTCTCTCCGCGCAACTTCTTCCTGCCCCGCACCAACTACGTCGACGGCCCCGGCGGTACGGTGACGGCGTCGGTCACGCGGGAGCACGAGGTCCGCGCGTTCCTGGAGACCGAGAACGAGAGGCGGAAGGCCGTCTCCACGACTGAACCGCTCACCCGGGTGGAACCGATCACCACCCGCGAAGTGGTGCGCGAGATGCGCCGGATGGGCCTGCCGCACCTCGAAGAGCGTCACATGGTCTTCACCGGCCACGAATACAGCCGGGAGATCACCAAGGGGATGTACGGCCATCTGTGGTACCGCGTCTTCGGCTACCGCGTGGGCTGGTCGGCCTGGCAGGTGATGGGCACGTGCCGCGACGTCAGGGTCGCCAGCGGGTACGCCAACATCCCCGCCAGGGTCGAGGGCTGGCGCTACTGGGAGACCAAGTATCCGACCTTCAAGCACCGCCGCCTGCCCTGGAAGCCGTGAGCGTACGGCGCCGTTGGCCACGGGCGCGGGGGTCGTGGGACACTGCTCATGGCGCCGGGCCGGCGTGCGCCCCGTGCGGGCGCGGAAACCGCGGACAGAGGCAGCGGCAGACATGGCGATACCCCCTTCGATCCGGGTGGTTCTCGTGGAGGATCACGCCATGGTCGCCGAGGCGATCGGGCTGGCGCTGGAGCGGGTGCCCGACATCGAGGTGGTGGCCCAGACCGGTAGCGTCGCCGGGGCGGTGGCCGAGACCGGCAGGCTCCAGCCGGACGTCGTCGTGCTCGACCGGCGCCTGCCCGACGGCGACGGGATCGCGGCCATCGGGCGGCTGGTGGCGGCGGCGCCCAAGGCGCGGGTGCTGGTGCTGACCGGCGAGGCGACCGTCTCCGTGGCGGCCCGGGCGGTGGCGGCCGGGGGCGCCGGTCTCGTGGTGAAGTCGTCCCGGCTGGGGGAGCTGGAATCGGCGGTGCGGGAGGTGGCGGCCGGCGGGGTGGTGTTCGCGCCCGGGCTGCTGCCGGGGGTGCTCGACCGGCTGACCGGGCGCGCGGGGCGCCTGGGGTCCGCGCTGACGGCTCGCGAGCGCGAGACGCTGCGGCTCCTGGCCGACGGCATGGGCGCGCGCGAGATCGGCGAACGGCTCGGCGTGGCCCGCAACACGGCGCGCAACCACGTGCAGCACGTGCTGGAGAAGCTGGGCGCGAGGTCCAAGCTGGAGGCGGTCGCGGTGGCCCGCAGGGAAGGGCTGCTCGACTGACGCATTTGCACCATCTCGCGTGCCACAGGTGTACCAGCCGGCCTGGCGCTGATGCGTCTCGTGATCGGATAGTTGCTCCCCGAAAGTAGAGGGGTGGTCAGCGAGAAGGCCGGGCAGTACCAGGTCGACACCCCCCTGCCGAAGGAGATGGACAGCATCACGGCGGCGCGCCGGATCGTGCGCCGGGCCCTGGCGGAGTGCGGCTACCGGGGCCACCACGAGGACGTCCTGCTCGTGGTGTCGGAGCTGGTGACCAACGCGCTGGTGCACGGCGACGGCCCGCCGTGCCTGAGGCTGCGGGGCAGCGCGGTGCGGGTGCGGGTGGAAGTGAGCGACGACGGAGAGCGGCTGCCCGAGCCGCGTGAACCCGGTCCGTCGAACGGCTGGGGGCTGCACGTCGTCCGGCTCCTGTCCATCGGCTGGGGGATCACGCCCGCCGACGGCGACAAGGGCGGAAAGGTGGTGTGGTGCGAGCTGGCGCCCCGCCTCGCCCCGCTCCAGGCCCGCGCCTTCGACGGCTGAACCTGCCGGGGCGGTTTGGGTCATCGTGCCATGTCATGAAAAGCTGCGGTATGGCCGTGGATAACCTTCCACAAGCGGATATGGAATTACTGGTCCAGAGCATCCGCGATTACGCCATTTTCATGCTCGATCCCCGGGGCAGGATCGTGAGCTGGAACGCCGGAGCCCAGCACATCAAGGGGTACACGGCCGAGGAGATCATCGGCACCCACTTCTCCGTCTTCTACCCGCCCGAGGACGTCGCGGCCGGCAAGCCGTTCAAGGGGCTGGAGGCGGCCGCCTCCGACGGCCGCTGGGAGGGGGAGGGGTGGCGGGTCCGCAAGGACGGCACCAGGTTCTGGGCCAGCGTGGTCATCACCGCCCTGCGCGACGCACGCGGCGAGCTGCGCGGGTTCGGCAAGGTGACGCGTGACCTGACCGAGCGGCGCAGCATGGCCAGGGCGCTGGACGAGCGCGGCCTGCTGCTCGGCCGCCTGGTGCAGGCCCAGGAGCAGGAGCGCCGCCGCATCGCCTCCGACGTGCACGACGACACCATCCAGTCCATGGTCTCCGTCGGGATGCGGCTGCGGGTGCTGGAGGAGGGCCTGCCCGAGGAGCACGCGGCCGGCGTCCGCGCGCTCGGCGACGCCGTCGAGGCCGCCGTGGGGCGCCTGCGCGACCTGGCCTTCCGGTTACGCCTGCCCGGTGACGGGCTGGCGGAGGGGCTCGCCTCCTACCTGGAGCGGGAGATGCGGGGGATGACGTACGAGCTGGTGAACCACCTGGAACGCGAGCCGCCCGCCGAGGCCGCGAT
The DNA here is from genome assembly GCF_014204795.1 of Nonomuraea jabiensis. Lineage (GTDB taxonomy): Bacteria > Actinomycetota > Actinomycetes > Streptosporangiales > Streptosporangiaceae > Nonomuraea > Nonomuraea jabiensis. The sequence continues at coordinate 8,087,461 of NZ_JACHMB010000001.1, forward strand.
CACCGTCTTCCGCATCTGCCAGGAGGCCCTCACGAACGTCCGCAAGCACGCGGGAGCCGTCGCCGTCGCCGTGGAGCTGGCCTCGCTCGACGGTGGCGTCCACGTCCGCGTGCGCGACGACGGGGTCGGGATCAGCCACCAGGGCGGCCTGGACGGCCACTTCGGGCTGATCGAGATGCGCGAGCGGGCCGAGACGGCCGGCGGCTGGTGGAGCATCCGGGGCGCGCCCGGCGCGGGCACGACGGTCGACTTCTGGGTGCCGGCCGTCGCGCGCCACCCGTCATGATCCCGGCGTGATCAGCGCGAGGGTCTGGCGGGCGATCTCCCACTCCTCGTCCGTCGGGATGACGAGCACGGCCACCTCCGCGTCCGGCGGCGAGACCGCCCGCTCCTGCGCCGACTCGGCCTGGTTGAGCGCGGGGTCCACGGTGATGCCGAGCCGGTCGAGCCCGGACAGGGACTCGGCGCGGGTGGCCGCGTCGTGCTCGCCGACCCCGCCGGTGAACACGATCGCGTCCACCCGCCCGAGCAGCGCGTAGTAGGCACCGACGTACTTGCGGACGCGCCGCGTGTAGACCGCCAGGGCCAGCCGGGCCTCGGGGTCGTCGCGGGCGCGCACCTCGCGCATGTCGCCCGTCCCGGCCAGCGCCAGCAGGCCGCCCTGGCGGTCGAGCCCGCTCTCCACCTGCCGCGCGTCCATCCCGTTCACGCGCGCCAGGTAGCCGGCGAGCGCGGGGTCGACGTCGCCCGAGCGGGTGCCCATGACCAGCCCCTCCAGGGGCGTCAGGCCCATGGAGGTGTCGACGCTGCGCCCGCCGGAGATCGCGGTCGCGCTGGCGCCGTTGCCCAGGTGGAGGACGATGAGGTGGAGGGTGTCCGGATCGCGGCCGAGGAAGGCGGCGGCGCGGCGGGAGACGTACGCGCAGGAGGTGCCGTGGAAGCCGAAGCGCCGCACGCCGAGCCGCTCGCGCCAGTCGCGCGGCACCGCGTACGTGTACGCCTCGGGCGGCAGCGCCAGCTGGAACGCGGTGTCGAACACGGCCACCTGCGGCACCCCCGGGAAGGCGCCGCGCGCCACCCGGATCCCGGTCAGGCTGACCGGATTGTGCAGGGGCGCGAGCGGCGCCAGCTCCTCGATCGCCCCCATCACGTCGTCGTCGACCAGCACCGCCTCGGCGAACCGGGTCCCGCCGTGCACGACGCGGTGCCCGACCGCGACCGGGTCCAGCGCCGGCCCCGCCGCCTCGAACGCCTTCATGACCGCGGCCAGCCCCGCCTCGTGCCCGGGGAACGGCTCCTCCGACACGTAAGGGGGCCGGTCCGCGGCGTGGTGCGTCAGCCGCCCGCGCTCCTCGCCGATGCGCTCCACCAGCCCCCTCGCCGGGCGCTCGCGGGTGCGGACGTCGACGAGCTCGTACTTGATGGACGACGAACCCGTGTTCAGTACGAGGATGCGCCCGGCCACGTCCACGTCCTGATCTCGGGGGTGTCCTCGCCGTGCTCGCGCGTGTAAGCGCGGGCCCGCAGCCGCTCGTCGCTCATGCGCTGGCGCAGGTGCGCCGCCGTGGTGCCGAGGCCGGGCACCCGGTCGATGACGTCCATGACCAGGTGGAAGCGGTCGATGTCGTTCATCATGGCCATGTCGAACGGCGTGGTCGTGGTGCCCTCCTCCTTGTAGCCGCGCACGTGGATGTTGGCGTGGCCGTGGCGGCGGTAGGTGAGCTGGTGGATCAGCGACGGGTAGCCGTGGAAGTCGAACACGACGGGCCTGTCGGCGGTGAAGAGGGCGTCGAACTCGGCGTCCGACATGCCGTGCGGGTGCTCCGAGCGCGGCTGCAGGCGCATGAGGTCCACCACGTTGACGACCCGTACCCTCAGCTCGGGCATGTGCTCGCGCAGGATCGCGGCGGCGGCGAGCGTCTCCTGGGTGGGCACGTCGCCCGCGCAGGCCAGCACCACGTCCGGCTCGGCGCCCTCGTCGGTGGAGGCCCACGGCAGGATGCCCAGGCCACGGGTGCAGTGCGCGATGGCCTCCTCCATCGTGAACAGGTCCAGCACCGGCTGCTTGCCCGCCACGATCACGTTGACGTAGTCGCGCGAGCGCAGGCAGTGGTCGGCGACCGACAGCAGCGTGTTGGCGTCCGGCGGCAGGTAGACCCGCACCACGGACGCCTTCTTGTTGATCACCACGTCGAGGAAGCCGGGGTCCTGGTGGCTGAAGCCGTTGTGGTCCTGGCGCCAGACGTGCGAGGACAGCAGGTAGTTGAGCGAGGCGACGGGCCGCCGCCAGGAGATCTTCTGCGAGGACTCCAGCCATTTGGCGTGCTGGTTGAACATGGCGTCGATGATGTGGATGAACGCCTCGTAGCAGTTGAACAGCCCGTGCCTGCCGGTCAGCAGGTAGCCCTCCAGCCAGCCCTGGCACAGGTGCTCGCTCAGCACCTCCATGACCCGGCCGCCGGGGGCCAGGTGCTCGTCCGTCGGCAGCAGCTCGGCGTTCCACGCCCGGTCGGTGGCCTCGAACACCGCCGACAGCCGGTTCGAGGCGGTCTCGTCCGGCCCCATCAGCCGGAACGTCCGCGGGTTGGCGATGATCACGTCACGCAGGAATCCGCCCAGCACCCGCGTCGGCTCGCTCGACTGCCCGGCGGGCGCCTTGACCTCGACCGCGAGCCGGCGGAAGTCCGGCAGCCGCAGCGGCTCCAGCAGCTCCCCGCCGTTGGCGTGCGGGTTGGCGCTCATCCGGCGCGGGCCGCGCGGCACGGTCTCCAGGACCTCCCGCACGGGGGCGCCGCCGGGGTCGAACAGCTCCTCCGGCCGGTACGAGCGCATCCACTGCTCCAGCAGGGCCAGGTGGGCGGCGTTCTCGCGGACGTTGGGCAGCGGCACCTGGTGCGCCCGCCACGTGCCCTCGACCTGCCTGCCGTCCACTTCGCGCGGCCCCGTCCAGCCCTTCGGCGTGCGCAGGACGATCATCGGCAGCCGGTCGGCCCTGCCCTGCTTGTACGCGGCCATCTGGTCGAAGACGGTGTCCAGCGTCCGCGCCATCTCCTCATGGTCGGGGCCGACGAGGTGCGGGCGGTAGCCGTACCCCTCCATGAGCTTGAGCAGATCCCCCTCGGGGATGCGGGCGAGCACGGTGGGGTTGGCGATCTTGTAACCGTTCAGGTGCAGGATGGGCAGCACGATGCCGTCGCGGTCGCGATCGGCGAACTTGTTGGAGTGCCAGCTCGCCGCGAGCGGGCCCGTCTCGGCCTCGCCGTCGCCGATGACGCAGGCCACGACCAGGTCCGGGTTGTCGAACGCGGCCCCGTACGCGTGCGCGAGCGAATATCCCAGCTCCCCGCCCTCGTGGATCGACCCCGGCGTCTCGGGCGCCACGTGGCTCGGGATCCCGCCGGGGAAGGAGAACTGGCGGAACAGCCGCCGCATGCCCTCCACGTCCTGCGAGACGTCCGGATAGCGCTCCGAGTAGGTGCCCTCCAGCCACGCGTGCGCCACCGCGGCGGGGCCGCCGTGCCCGGGACCGGCGATGTAGATCATGTCCTGGTCCCGCTCCCGGATCACCCGGTTGAGGTGGGCGAAGCAGAAGTTCAGCCCCGGTGTGGTGCCCCAGTGGCCGAGCAGCCGCGGCTTGATGTGCTCGGGCCGCAGCGGCTCGCTCAGCAGCGGATTGTCCAGCAGGTAGATCTGCCCGACGGACAGGTAGTTCGCCGCCCGCCAGTACGCGTCGATATGCTCCATCCTCTGCTGCTTCCTCCACAGAACGCGCTAAATCCCCCAAACGACGGATAAGGTGCCGAATATGGCATTCAGGAGTTCGCGCTGGTACTCGGGGAACGACCGCAACTCCTACATCCATCGGGCATGGATGCGGCGCGGCCTGCCCCGCGAGGCGTTCGAGGGCGGCAAGCCGCACATCGCGATCGCCAACACCGCCTCCGACCTCACCCCCTGCAACTCCCACCTGAACGAGGTCGCCGGCAGCGTCGCCAACGGCGTCTGGGAGGCCGGCGGCGTGCCGCTCAACCTGCCGGTCGTCTCCCTGGGCGAGACGAACGTGCGCCCGACCGCCATGCTCTGGCGCAACCTGGCCGCCATGGCCACCGAGGAGATGCTGCGCGCCAACCCCATCGACGGCGTGGTGCTGCTCGGCGGGTGCGACAAGACCATCCCGTCGCTGCTCATGGCCGCCGCCTCCGTGGACCTGCCCGCCGTCGTGATGCCCGGCGGCCCCATGCTGACGGGGCACTTCCGCGGCGCGCCGCTCGGCTGCGGCACCGACGTGTGGCGCCTCAGCGAGGAGGTACGCGCGGGCACGCTGTCGCGGGAGGCGTTCCTGCGGTCGGAGTCGTCCATGATCCGCAGCCGCGGCCACTGCAACACCATGGGCACCGCCTCCACCATGGCCTGCATGGCCGAGGCCCTCGGCATGACGATCCCCGGCACCGCCGGCACCCCCGCCCCCGACAGCCGCCTGCTCGAACGCTCCCACGAGACCGGCCGCCTGGCCGTGGACCTCGTCCTCCAGGGCCGCCGCCCCAGCCAGGTCATGACCAGGGCCTCGTTCCTCAACGCCATCGTGACCCTGGCCGCCGTCGGCGGCTCCACCAACGCCGTCGTCCACCTGCTGGCCGTCGCGGGCCGGCTCGGCGTGGACCTCACCCTGGACGACTTCGACCGCACCGGCGCCGGGGTGCCGCTGCTCGTGGACCTCCAGCCCGCCGGGCGCCACCTGATGGACGACCTGTTCCGGGCGGGCGGCCTCGCGGCCGTGCTCAAGGAGGTCGAGGACCTGCTCGACCCGCAGGCGATCACCGTCACGGGCCGCCCGCTCGTCGAGCACCTCGCCGGGGCGGAGATCTGGGACGAGAGCGTCATCAGGCGCCGCTCCGACCCGCTGCTGCCCGACGCCGGCATCGCCGTCCTGCGCGGGAACCTCGCCCCCGGCGGCGCGGTGATCAAGCCCGCCGCCGCCTCGCCCGAGCTGCTGCGCCACCGCGGCCGGGCCGTCGTCTTCGACAGCATCGAGGACGTGTACGCCCGCCTCGACTCGCCCGACCTCGACATCGACGAGACCTCGGTGCTCGTCCTGCGCGGCTGCGGCCCCAAGGGCTACCCCGGCATGCCCGAGGTGGGCAACCTGCCGCTGCCCGCCAGGCTGCTGGAGAAGGGCGTGCGCGACATGGTGCGCATCAGCGACGCCCGCATGAGCGGCACCGCGTACGGCACGGTCGTCCTGCACGCCGCGCCCGAGGCGGCGGCCGGCGGCCCGCTGGCGAAGGTGCGCACCGGCGACCCGATCGTGCTCGACGTGGCCGCCCGGCGGCTCGACGTGGACCTCCCCGACGCCGAGCTGGCCGCCAGGCAGCCGGTGACGATCGGGCACGCCCGGCCCGTACGCGGCTGGGAGCGGCTCTACGTCGAGCACGTCACCCAGGCCGACCGGGGCGCCGACCTCGACTTCCTCGTCGGCTCCAGCGGCGACCACGTGGGCCGCGAATCCCACTGAGCCGCAAAAACTCCGCTCCGCCGTGCGCGGAATGAAGCCCCGTGGGTACGCGGTTGGCAGGGACAATGGTGATCCGGTTTGGCGACACGAGGAGGAAGCGTGAACGGCGACATCACCCAGAGCCAGGAGTGGGCGGCTCTCGGCAAGCACCATGAGGAGCTGGCGGGCAGGCGGCTGCGGGAGCTGTTCGCGGAGGATCCGGGCCGCGCCGGGCGCATGACCGTGACCGCCGGCGACCTCTTCCTCGACTACGCCAAGCAGCGCGCCACCGGCGAGACGATCGACCTGCTGGTGGCCCTGGCCGAGCGGGCGGGGCTGCGCGAGCGGATCGCCGCGATGTTCGGCGGCGAGCACATCAACGTCAGCGAGGACCGCGCCGTCCTGCACGTCGCCCTCCGCCTGCCGCGCGCCGCCGAGCTGGTCGTGGACGGGCAGGACGTGGTCGCCGACGTGCACGCCGTGCTAGAGAAGATGAGCGCCTTCGCCGACCGGGTCAGGTCCAAGGAGTGGAAGGGCGCCACCGGCAAGCCCATCGAGACCGTGGTCAACATCGGCATCGGCGGCTCCGACCTCGGCCCCGCCATGGCCTACGAGGCGCTGCGCGACTACGCCGACGCGGGCGTGGCGGCCAGGTTCGTCTCCAACATCGACCCGGCCGACATCACCGGCAACCTCGCCGGCCTCGACCCCGCGACCACGCTGTTCGTGGTCAGCTCCAAGACGTTCACCACGCTCGAGACGCTCACCAACGCCCGCGTCGCGCGCGGCTGGCTGGTCGAGGCGCTGGGCGAGGACGCGGTGTCCAAGCACTTCGTGGCCGTCTCCACCAACGCCGCCAAGGTCGCCGAGTTCGGCATCGACACCGACAACATGTTCGGCTTCTGGGACTGGGTCGGCGGCCGCTACTCCTACGACGGTGCCATCGGCCTGTCCCTGATGATCGCGATCGGTCCCGAGCGGTTCCGCGAGATGCTGGCCGGCTTCCACACCATCGACGAGCACTTCCGCACCGCCCCGTTCGAGGCCAACATGCCGGTGCTGATGGGCCTGCTCGGGATCTGGTACACCGACTTCTTCGGCGCCGAGACCCGCGCCGTGCTGCCCTACAGCCAGCGCCTGCACCGCTTCCCCGCCTACCTGCAGCAGCTCACGATGGAGTCCAACGGCAAGTCCGTGCGCGCCGACGGCACCCCCGTCGCGGCCGCCACCGGCGAGATCTTCTGGGGCGAGCCCGGCACCAACGGCCAGCACGCCTTCTACCAGCTCCTCCACCAGGGCACCCGGCTCGTGCCGGCCGACTTCATCGGCTTCGCCGAGCCGTTCGAGGACCGCGAGGGCATGCACGACCAGCTCACCGCCAACCTCCTCGCCCAGACCTCGGCGCTGGCCTTCGGCAAGACGGCCGAGGAGATCGCCGCCGAGGGCACGCCGCCCGAGATCGTGCCGCACAAGGTGATGCCCGGCAACCGGCCCACCTCCACGATCCTCGCGCCGAAGCTGACCCCCTCGACGCTGGGCCAGCTCGTCGCGCTCTACGAGCACATCGTCTTCGTCGAGGGCACGATCTGGGGGGTCGACTCCTTCGACCAGTGGGGGGTCGAGCTGGGCAAGAAGATGGCGCTCGACCTGGCGCCCGCGCTCACCTCCGAGGAGCCGCCCACCGAGCTCCCCGACGCCTCCACCGAACAGCTCGTGCGGAAATACCGCGAGCTGCGCGGAAGGCGTGCCTGACATGCGCCACGCCTCCGGGACCGAGCACAGGCGGGGCGCGGAGCGGGCGGAGGCGCTGGTGCTGTTCGGCGTCACCGGCGACCTCTCGCGCAAGATGATCCTGCCCGCCCTCTACCGCCTGACCGCCGACAGCCGGCTCGACCTGCCCATCATCTGCGTGGCCAAGACCGACCTCGACCTCGACGGGCTGCGCGAGCACGCCCGCCAGGCCGTCGGCGGCGTGCACGACGCGGCCTTCGACAAGCTCGCGGGCAACCTGAGGCTGGTCGCCGGCGACTACCGCGACCCCGAGACGTTCGCCAGGCTCCGCGAGGAGGTGGCGGGCAAGGGCTTCCTCGTCCACTACCTCGCGGTGCCGCCGTCGCTGTTCGCCACGGTCGCCGAGGGGCTGGCCGGGGCCGGGCTCAACCACGACGCCCGGCTCGTCGTGGAGAAGCCGTTCGGCCACGACCTCACCTCGGCCCGCGAGCTCAACGAGGAGCTGCTCAAGCACTTCGACGAGGACCACGTGCGGCGGGTCGACCACTTCCTGGCCAAGGAGCCGGTCGAGGACCTCATGGTGTTCCGGTTCGCCAACACGCTGCTGGAGCCCATCTGGAACCGCAGCCACATCCGCAGCGTCCAGATCACCATGGCCGAGGACTTCGACGTGCGCGACCGCGGCGCCTTCTACGACGCCAACGGCACGGTCCGCGACGTGGTGCAGAATCACCTGCTGCAGCTGCTGGCCATCCTCGCCATGGACCCGCCGCCGTCCACCGACGCCCGCGCCCAGCTCGACGAGAAGTGGCGGGTGCTGCGCGCCGTGCAGGCCATCGACCCCGCCGACGTCGTACGCGGCCAGTACACCGGCTACCTCGGCACCGACGGCGTGCGGCCCGATTCCACCACCGAGACGTTCGTCGCCCTGCGCGCCTACATCGACAACTGGCGCTGGGCCGGCGTGCCCTGGTGCATCCGCTCCGGCAAGGGGCTGCCGACCACCGACCTGGAGATCGTCGCCGAGCTGCGCAAGCCGCCGGTGACGATGTTCCACGGCGGCGACGCGCCTCCCGGCCCCAACCTCATCAGGTTCCGGCTCCAGCCGGACGCCGGGGTCACCTTCGACCTGCTGGCCAAGGAGCCGGGCAAGCAGCACACCAGGCCGGTGCCGGTCAGCGTCGACTTCACCAAGGTGCTCGGGCCGATGGAGGCCGCCTACGAGCGCGTGCTGGCCGACGCCGTCAGCGGCGACCCGCGGCGCTTCGCCAGGTTCGACCTGGTGGAGGAGTCGTGGCGGATCGTCCGGCGGGTGCTCGACCTGCCGGAGCGGCCGCTGCCGTACGAGCTGGGCTCCTGGGGGCCCGAGCCGGCCGCGAAGATCGCACCGGGCGGCTGGCACGAGATCTCGACGACGTTCGACTGACGCGGGAGCGGCGCCGGTGGCCAGAGGGGCGAGCTGTGGTTGACGATGGTGGGATGGACATCATGAAGGTGGTCGAGCAGGCAAAGGACGCCGCGACCGTCAAGCGCGTCTTCGGCGAGCCCGTCCAGCAGGGCGACGTCATCGTCATCCCGGTCGCCCGGGTCGTCCAAGGGGGCGGCGGCGGGGACGGACGGGGCAAAGGGGAGAGCGGCGAGGGCGGGGGCAGCGGCGGCGGCTTCGGCTTCAGCGCCACGCCCGCGGGCGTGTTCGTGCTGAAGGACGGCGACGTCAGCTGGCGGCCCGCCGTCGACGTCAACCGCATCGTGCTCGGCGGCCAGATCGTGCTGATCGTGGCGGCGCTGACCGTCCGCTCCATCCTCAAGAAGCGGCGGCGCAGGCGCTGACGTGCTGATCGACCTGCTCGACGCGGAGCTGCCCACCCGCGACTTCCTGATCCCGGGCTCCAACCTGCCGGTGCGCCGGGCCCGGCTGGACGGCATGTCCTCGCTCGTCCGCTTCCCGCCCGGCTGGGCCCGGCCCCAGCGCGGCCACTACCTGGCGGGGGAGGAGTTCGTGCTGCTGGAGGGCGAGCTGTCCGTCTCCGGCATCACGTACGCGGCCGGGCACCACGGCTGGCTGCCCGCCGGGACGCTGCGCTACTCCGGCGCGGCCCCCGGCGGCGCGCTGGCGTTCACGGCCTTCGCCGGCGAGGACACCTGGGTGCCCAGCGACCTGGACGAGCCGGACGGCCCGAGCCTGCGCACGCCCCTGGAGGGCGTCGTCATCCCGGAGGGCGGCCTGCGGCTCACCCCGCACTCCGTCCTGCTGGACACGCCCGTCTCCCTCGGCGACCCCGCCGAGATGATCACCGTGCCGACCTGGACGTGGGAGCGGTCGGCCTTGATCCCCGAGGGGCGGGTCCTCGTAAGGTGGACGCCGTGACATCTATGACGCAGTTCGTGGGCTTCGGGGGAATCGTGCTGCTCGGGGCGATGTCGCCCGGCCCCGACTTCGCGGTCGTCGTCCGCCGCTCCGCCGTGTCCGGCCGCCTGCACGGCATGGCGGCCGCGACGGGCATCGCCGTGGGCGTGTTCGTCTGGGTGGTGGCCTCCACCACCGGCATCGCGGCGCTGCTGGCGGCCTCGGCGACGGCCTTCACCGTGGTGAAGGTGGCCGGGGCGGCCTACCTGCTCTACCTCGGGGCCCGCGCGCTGCGCTCCGCCCTGCGCACGGGCGGAGAGCTGGAACTGGACCTGCCCGATCCGGGGCGGAGCGGCGCCGCGGCCGCTTTCACCGAGGGGCTGCTGACCAACGTGCTCAACCCCAAGGCGGCGCTGTTCTTCGTGGCCCTGGTACCGCAGTTCGTCGGCTCGGGGGCCTCGATGGGGGAGACCCTGCTGCTGTCGGTGATCGCGCTGATGGGGACGGTCGCGTGGTTCCTGGTGGTGGCCAACGTGGTGGGCACGCTGCGCAGGGTGTTCGCCCGGCCGGCCGTGCGCCGCGCCGTGGACGGCCTGACCGGCGCCGCCCTCATCACCCTCGGCATCAAACTGGCCGCCACCACCCGCCCATAACCACCCTCACGACCTCCGCGTCTCGGTCTCCGGGTCTCGCTCTCCGCGTCTCGGGCCCCGTCCCGGCGCGGGCCTCGTCCACGGTCCCGGCCCCGTCCCGGCGGCCCCGTCCCGGCGGCCCCGTCCCGGCGGCCCCGTCCCGGCGGCCCCGGCCCTGTCCCGGCCCCGGCCCTGTCCCGGCCCCGGCCCTGTCCCGGCCCCGGCCCTGTCCCGGCCCCGGCCCTGTCCCGGCCCCGGCCCCGGCCCGGCCCCGGCCCTGTCCCGGCCCTGTCCCGGCCCTGTCCCGGCCCTGTCCCGGCCCTGTCCCGGCCCTGTCCCGGCGCCGGCCCCGTTCCGGCGGACGCGGCCCCGGGCGGGCGGTCTCGGCCAGCGGTCGCAGCCCCGGCGGTCGGGGCCCGGCGGTCTCGCCTCGGCTCGGCCCCTTCCCGGTAGGGGCCCCGGCCCGTCACGGCGTCCCGGCCCCGTCCCGGCGGCCCCGCCCAGCGCTTCCGGGCGGGCGGTCTCGGCCCGGCGGTTCCGGGGCGGGCGGTTGCGGCCCCGCGGCTTCGGCCCGTCCCGGCGGTCCCGTGGCCCCGCGGTACCCGGCGGCATCCGGCGGCGACGGGGGTTGCGTGTCCGCGCCCTCGACCGGTGCCTGCGCCTCTGGGACGGCTGGGGTGACGGCCCAGGCCGGATGCCCCGCGTCTCGCCCCGCTCGCCTGCTCCCACCGCGTCCGCCGGGTTTCGCCGCGTCCGCCGGGTTTCACCGTGCCCGCTGGGTTTCGCCGCGTCCGCCGAGTTTCGCCGCGTCCGGTTTCACCGTGCCCGCTGGGTTTCCCCGCGCCCGCCGGGTTTCACTCCGCCCGCCACGTCTCGCCCCGCTCGCTGGGTCCTCTACGGCTGTGCCACCTGCTGGCGGGCAGGCGTGCTGGATCCGGCAGGCGGCGTCTCCCGGGCCGGGGAGTCGGTGGCGTGTGGCGGCCGGTGGGTGGATAGGGCCGATCCGGCCAGCAGGACGGCGAGGCCGACCAGGGTGATCCCGGCGCCGACCCAGAGCGGTGAGACGAACCCGAAGCCGGCCCCCAGGGCGAGCCCGCTCAGCCAGGCGCCCAGCGCGTTGCCGACGTTGAAGGCCGCGATGTTGGCGCCGGAGGCCATCGTGGGCGCGTCCTGGGCGTACCGCATGATCCGCAGCTGCAGCCCGGGCGCGGTGGCCAGGCCGACCGCGCCCATCAGCAGCAGCGAGACGATCGTCATGACCTTGCTCTGCGCGGTCAGCGCGAACACCGCGAGCACCGCGGTGAGCAGTGCCAGGATCGCGGCCAGCGACGTGTTCAGCGCCCGGTCGGCGAGCTTGCCGCCGAGGAAGTTGCCCGCGAACGTACCGGCCCCGAACAGCACCAGCAGCCAGGGCACCGTGGCGGCGGCGAACCCGCTGACCTCGGTGAGCGTGAACGCGATGTAGGTGAACGCGCCGAACATGCCGCCGAAGGCGAGCACGGTGACCGCGGCGGAGACCCAGACCTGCGGCCGGCGGAACGCCCCCAGCTCGCCGCGCAGGCTCGTCCCGGACGGCGCCGGCGTCGGCGGCACCAGCAGCCGGATCCCGGCCAGCGCGACCACGCCGATGACCGTGATCGCCCAGAACGTCGAGCGCCAGCCGAGCTGCTGGCCGAGCAGCGTGCCCAGCGGGACCCCGAGCACGTTGGCCGCGGTCAGCCCGGCGAACATCAGCGCGATGGCGCCGGCCCGCCGGTTCGGCGCGACCATGTCGGCGGCGACCACCGAGCCGACGCCGAAGAACGCGCCGTGGCACAGCGCCGCCACGACCCTGCCCGCCATCAGCGCCGGGTAGACCGGCGCGATCGCGGAGATCAGGTTGCCCGCGACGAACAGCACCATCAGCGCCAGCAGCACCTTCTTGCGGTCGAACCGGGCGATGGCCGCGGTCAGCCCGATGGCGCCGACGGCCACGCTCAGCGCGTAACCCGAGACCAGATATCCGGCGACCGGCTCGCTGACGCCGAAGTCCGCCGCGACCTCGGGCAGCAGGCCGATGATCCCGAACTCGGTGAGCCCGATGCCGAAACCCCCGAGTGCCAGGGCGAGAAGCCCGACAGGCATGACAAACCTCCATTGCAGTGCATCCGCGTTTATGCGGCGTCTGCAATTATTGTCCGCGCTGCCTGACCTCAACAGTGGCCGGTGAGCCACTATGCGAAAGATTCAGGCCATCCTCAGGACTTCGTCGCGCCGGCGGTGAGGCCGGTGATGAGGTGGCGCTGGACGAGCAGGAAGACGGCGCCCGCCGGGATGGCGATGAGCACGGCCGAGGCGGTCATCAGCCCCCAGTCGGACCAGTGCTGGCCGACGAACTGCTGCAGCCCGACCCCCAGGGTCCGCTTGTCCTCCTGGGACATGAACACGGTGGCGTAGCCGACCTCGCCCCAGGCGGTCATGAAGCAGTAGAACGCGGTCACCGCGATCCCCGGCCGCGCCAGCGGCAACACCACCCGCCAGAACGTGCCGAACGGGGTCAGCCCGTCCACCATCGCCGCCTGGTCGATCTCCACCGGCACCGTGTCGAAGTAGCTCTTCATCATCCAGGCGCAGAACGGCACGGAGATCGTCATGTACGCGATCACCAGCCCCGGGATCTGGTTGAGCAGCCCCAATCCGGCCATCAGGTTATAGAGCGGCACGATGAGGATGGCCACCGGGAACATCTGGGTGATCAGCAGCAGCCACATGACGGAGCGGTGCCCGGGGAAGCGGAACCGGCTGACGGCGTACCCGGTGGTCGCCGCCAGGAACACCCCGGCCAGCATGGTCAGACCGGCGGTGAGCACGCTGTTGAGCAGCCACTGCGGGAACTCGGTCGCGGTCAGCACGCGGACGTAGTTGTCGAGCGAGGAGTGGTCGAAGAGCCGCAGCTCCGCCGACAGCCAGCTGTCGCGCGGCTTGAGCGAGGTCAGCACCAGCCACACGACCGGGAACAGCGAGATGGCCACGGCGAGCAGCAGGCCCGCGTGCAGGCCGATCGAGGCCAGCGGGCCCCGCTCGCCCCGCCCCCGCCCCGGCCCGTGCCCTTGCCCGGGTCCCGGTCCGGGCCCGTGCCCGTGCCCCTGCCCCTGCCCGTGCGTCGTCGTGCTCACCAGGGGTCTCCTTGACTACGCAACGTGCGGCGGTAGCCGACCGCCAGCACCACCAGCATGAGGAGGATGATCACGCCCCAGGCGGCCGAGCCCGCGTAGTTCCGCACGCCGGTGAAGGCCTCGCGGAAGGCGTAGGTGACCAGGATCTCGGTCTCGCTGCCGGGGCCGCCCCGCGTCACCAGGAAGATGATCGGGAACATGTTGAACGTCCAGATCGTGCCGAGCAGGATCACCGTGGACGACACCTGGCGCAGCCCCGGGAGCGTGATCGCCCGGAACCGCTGCCACGCGTTCGCCCCGTCCACCTCGGCCGCCTCGTACAGCTCGCCCGGGATCGACTGCAGGCCGCCGAGCATGGCGACCATCATGAACGGCACCCCGATCCACACGTTCACCGCGATCACCGCGATCTTGGCCGTGGTCGGGTCGTCCAGCCAGCCCACCGCGGGCAGCCCGGCCGCCTTCAGCAGGCCGTTGATCACGCCGTAGTCGCTGTTGTACAGGTAACGCCAGACGAAGGCGGCCACGAAGGCGGGCACCGCCCAGGGCAGGATCAGCAGCACGCGGTAGACGGAGCGGAGGCGCAGCCGGCGGTTGAGCATCACGGCCAGGCCGAGGCCGATGCCGTAGTGCAGGCCCACGCAGACCACCGTCCACGCGACGGTCCAGGCGAGCTTGTCCCAGAACAGGCTGGAGGTCAGGATCTGCACGTAGTTGTCCAGGCCGACGAACTCGTAGGTGGCCGGGATGACGTTCACCCCGATGGTCCGGCCGATGTTCGCCTCGGTGGCGTCTGTCAGCGACAGGTACACCCCGCGCGCCAGCGGCCAGCCGATCAGCACCGCCATCACGACCACCACCGGCGCGATCATCGCCCACGCGTACCAGTGGGCCGACAGCGCGCGCCGTAACGGTCCTGGCCTGTCGTGACGGCCGCGAGCCCCCTCGCCCGCGGCCGCCACCCGTCCGGTCGAGACCGCCACCGGTCAGCTCCAGTCCTTCATGATCCCGTGGTACTGCTCGTCGACCTTCTTGAGCATGTCGGCGGGCGCGGACTTGCCGCCCACGAGCGACTGGTAGCCCTCCAGCAGCGGCTGGAACAGCTGCCCGCCCTCGGGGATCCAGGGCCGCGGCACGGCGGTGTCCATGATCGGCTTGAAGACCACGACGTCGGAGTTGCCCTTCACGTCGGGGTCGGCGTACGCGGAGGTACGGGTCGGCAGCAGGCTGATCTCCTTGGCGATCTTCGCCTGGGCCTCCACCGTGGTCATGAAGCGGACGAACTCGTAGGCGGCCGGGATGTTCTTCGAGCCCGCGTAGATCGCCAGGTTCCACCCGCCCGTCGGGGCCCCGGCCTTGACCGAGCCGGCCGGGACCGGCGCGATGCCCAGGTTCGTCCTGTCCTTGAACTCCTTGCCCTGGTAGATCTCCGACAACGACCACGGCCCGTTGTAGATCATCGCCGCCTTGCCCTCCTTGAGGGCGGTCATCGCGTTGGCGTAACTCTCCGTCGTGGCGGGCTTGGGCGCGGCGCCCGAGCTGATCAGGTCGGCCACGGTCTGGACCGCCCGCACGTTCGCCGGCGAGTTCACCACGATCTTCTTGTTGGCCACGTCGAGCAGGTCGCCGCCCTCGCCGTAGATGAACGGCAGCAGGAAGTAGGAGTCGACGTTGAGCGCCAGCCCCTCGGCGCCGGTCTTGGCCTTGACGTCGAGCGCGGTCTGCTTCAGCTCGGCGATCGTCTTCGGCGCCTCCTCGTGCCCCGCCTCCTTCAGCAGCCGCTTGTTGTAGAGCAGCGCGAGGGTGTCGGTGACCTGCGGCACGGCGTAGGTCTTGCCGTTGTACTTGGTGCTGCTCAGCGGCCCTGGCAGGAAGTCGGCCTCGTTGTCCACCGCCCGCGTGCCGTCCAGCGGCTGCAGGTACCCCAGCGACGCGAACTGCGAGGTCCAGGCCACCTCCGAGCGGATCACGTCCGGCGCCCCCGCCCCCGCCTGCGCGGCGGTCTGGAACTGCCCCTGGGCCTGGTCGGAGGGCACGTTCACGTACTTGACCTTGACCTGGGGATACTTCGCCTCGAACGCCTTGATCAACGCCTGGAACGTCGGCCCCTCGCTGTCCGGCCGCGTGGTGTCCCACCACGTGATCTCGCCGCTGACCTTCGACGGATCGGAAACGGTCGCGGTGGGGCCTGCCGCGTTCCCACCGCCGCAGGCGGAGGCCGCCAGGGCGAGCGCCGCAACGACCGCTGCGGCGGGTAAGAGTCGTCGCATGTCCTTCTCCTCATCTTTCGGAGGGGGAACACGCCGGACGTTACGCCGAGGTGACGCTCCTTGAAAGATGGGTACGTAAGCTTTTGCAAGTTGTTACCTTGATCCACGGATTGCCCGGACCGCCCGCAGGGCCGCGTGTTCCCCGACGTATTCGCAGGTGATCTCCTATGGTGGAGCCCTGCCCGCCGCGCGTCCGCCGGCCTTCCGGTCAGGGGGCGGTCCCAGCGGTTGCAGAAATTTCCAGAAAGGGTTGCAAGGCGTCGTGATCCGCGAGGGCGAGGCGAGGGCCCACTGGATCGACCGCGACACGGTGGCGTGGCAGGTCGACCCGTCGTTCGAGCACACCCTGGCGTGCGGGGCCGAGCGGGTCATCCGGCTGTCGCCCGGGACGCTGAGCGACGAGCAGCGGGACGCGTGGCCGCACCTGGCGTCGTACACCGCGCTGAAGGTGGACCCGCGCGACGCCGGCCTCGTCCGCGAGGCGCTGCGCGAGCGGGTCCTGGCCCTGGCGCGGGACGGCTCGGGCGAGCTGGTGGCGGCGACGGGCGTGCAGCTGCCCGGCGTGCTCGACGACCTCTACGCCGGAGCCGCCACCGCGCCGCTCGGCCCCAGGGGGCGGGTGATCCCGAGGCTGTCGCTGTGGGCGCCGACCGCCCGCAAGGTCGAGCTGGCCCTGTACGGGCCCACTCACAGGCCCACTCACGGGCCCAGTCACGGGCCCGGCCGGAGCGTGCACCCGATGCGGCGCGACGACGAGACCGGCGTCTGGTCGGTACGCGGGCGGCCGACCTGGTGGGGCCGCGAGTACACGTTCCTGGTCACGCTCCACTCGGGGACGAACGAGGTCACGGACCCGTACGGCCTGGACGTGACCCCGGACGGCGGCCGCAGCAGGCTCGTCAATCTCGACAGCCCCGCGCTCAAGCCGCCCGGCTGGGACCGGCTCGCCAAGCCCCCGGCCGTCCCCCAGCACCGGGCGACGATCTACGAGCTGCACGTGCGCGACTTCTCCGCCTCCGACGCCACCGTCCCGGCCGGGCTGCGCGGCACGTACGCGGCCTTCGGCCTCGACTCCGCCGGGACGCGGGAGCTGCGGGCGCTGGCTGCGGAGGGGCTGACACACGTGCACCTGCTGCCGGTGTTCGACTTCGCCACGGTGCCCGAGCGCAGGGCCGACAGGACCGAGCCCGCCTGCGACTTCGCCGCGCTGCCGCCCGACTCGCGGCGGCAGCAGGAGTGCGTGGCGCGCACGGCCGCGACCGACTCCTTCAACTGGGGGTACGACCCGCTGCACTACACCGTGCCCGAGGGCTCGTACGCGACGGACCCCGACGAGCGGATCAAGGAGTTTCGCGCCATGGTCGCCGCGCTCAACGGGGCCGGGCTGCGCGTGGTGATGGACGTCGTCTACAACCACACCCACTCCACCGGCGTGCTCGACCCGATCGTGCCCGGCTACTACCACCGCCTGCTGGCGGACGGCGCGGTCGCCGACTCCACCTGCTGCCCCAACACCGCGCCCGAGCACACGATGATGGGCCGGCTGGTGGTCGACTCGGTCGTCACCTGGGCCCGCCAGTACAAGATCGACGGCTTCCGCTTCGACCTCATGGGCCACCACCCGAAGGCCAACCTCCTCGCCGTCCGCCGCGCCCTCGACGGGCTGACCGTGGACAGGGACGGCGTGGACGGCAGATCGATCATCCTGTACGGCGAGGGCTGGAACTTCGGCGAGGTGGCCGACGGGGCCAGGTTCGAGCAGGCCACGCAGGCCAACCTGGCCGGGACCGGCATCGGCACGTTCACCGACCGGCTGCGGGACGCGGTGCGCGGCGGCACCCCGTTCGACGCCGACCCGCGCGTGCAGGGGTTCGGCTCGGGCCTGGCGGGCGCGCCGAACGGCTCCCCGGCCAACGGCACGGCCGAGCAGCAGCGGGCCCGGCTGGCCGGCTACACCGACCTGATCAAGCTCGGGCTGGCCGGCAACCTGCGCGACTACGTGCTGCCCTCCGGGAAGAAGGGCTCGGAGATCGACTACAACGGCGCACCCGCCGGGTACGCGGCCGAGCCGGGCGAGACGGTGACGTACGTGGACGCGCACGACAACGAGACGCTGTTCGACGCGCTGGCGTACAAGCTGCCGCAGTCGACGCCGATGGCCGACCGGGTGCGCATGCAGGTGCTGTCGCTGGCCACCGTGCTGCTGGCGCAGGGGGCGGCGTTCGTGCACGCGGGCAGCGAGCGGCTGCGCTCGAAGTCCCTCGACCGCAACTCCTTCGACTCCGGCGACTGGTTCAACCGGCTGCTGTGGGACTGCTCGCTGGGCAACGGGTTCGGCGGCGGGCTGCCGCCCAGGGCCGACAACGAGTCCAGGTGGCCCTACGCCGGGCCGCTGCTGGCGGACCCGGCCCTTGTCCCCGGCTGCGCCGCGATCGGCGCGTGCCGGGCCGGGTTCGGGGAGCTGCTGCGGATCCGGGCCTCGTCGCCGGCTTTCGCGCTGGGAGCCGAGGTGCGCGAGCGGCTGACGTTCGCCGACTCGGCGGACGGCGTGATCGCGATGCACGTGGACACGTCCGGGCTGGACCCGCGCTGGTCGTCGGTCACCGTGGTCTTCAACGCCACCCCGGCCACGCAGGCCCAGCCGATGGAACGGCTGGCGGGGCGCGCGGTGGCGCTGCATCCCGTGCAGGCCGTCTCCGTCGATCCGGTCGTCCGGGAGTCCGCGTTCGATCCGGACACCGGCACGCTCACGGTCCCGGCCCGTACGGTGGCGGTGTTCGTGGCCAAAACCCACCCAGGATAGAGGTGGGACGGCTCGGGTAGGGGGAACATTCAGGACGAAGAACGTACATCACTGGCGTTGGCGATCGCGACAGCGCAAACTGGATGGACGGCGATCGCGTGGAGCAGTGGAGCACCCGTGGACAATCACCTTGATCACATGCCGGTCCTGTCCCGCGGCAGACATCGCAATCCGAAACGCGGTGCCTGTTTCATGGAACTGGCCTCCTACCTGGCCGGAGAGCGGTGGAGCGACCACCCGGCCTGCACCCACCCGTTGCTGGCCGCACTCGCCCGCCTGGTCAACGACAACACCAGCGACGAAAGCCGCGCCCAGCTCGTCCACCTCGTCCCGACCATCATCGGCCTGACCAGCGACGACCTGAGGGTGGACGCCCGCATCGCGCTGCGCTGCGCCACGACGGCCCTGCCGGTGGCGGCGGCCGAGCGCCAGCTCGCGCTGGCGGTGTCGGTGCTCGCGGCCGAGGAGATGCTCGCCAGGCTCGAAGGGGCCCCGTCGGGACGGCTCGGCGAGCAGAGCCGCCGGGCGATGGAGGAGGTGCCGCACGCGGCCGAGCAGGCCCGGCGCTTCAGCCGCGCGGCCCGGATCACGCAGAAGGGCTTCCGCCGGTACGCGGCGCCGAACGCGGTGCAGCTGTCGGTGGTCGGCATCGTCCAGGCCTGCATCACCGACCCGGACGCGCTGCTGCGCCGCCTGCTGGAAGAGGCGATCGACGACTGCGTCACCCTCATCCGCACCCCGGAGCGCACCGCTCCGGCCCCGGTGCACGCCTGACCGGTTCACGGGCGGCGCCCGGGTGCCGGGCGCCGCCCGTGATCGGGCTTCTTCGCAGGTCAGGGAAGCCTCTCCTTCGTTGCGGATCTTGGTGACCTATGCCTACATTTCCAATGAAATATTGGGAATGGAGGCGTTTTCCGTGACTATTGAGCTGACTCACCCTTATTCGCCGGAGAAGCACCACAGCCACCGTGACGTCACCGGTGGGTGGTTGCGGCCGGCCGTCTTCGGGGCGATGGACGGGCTGGTGTCCAACCTCGCGTTGATCGCCGGGGTCGTGGGCGCGGCCGGCGCCGGGCGCGGCGCCGTGGTGGCCGGGGTCGCGGGGCTGATCGCGGGTGCCTGCTCCATGGCGGCCGGCGAGTACACCTCGGTGAAGTCCCAGACCGAGCTGATGCGGGCGGAGATCGCCGTCGAGCGGCGGGAGCTGGCCCGCAATCCCGAGGGCGAGCAGGCGGAGCTGGCGGCGATGTACCGGGCGAAGGGGCTCGACGAGGACCTCGCGCGGCGGGTGGCCGAGGGGCTGTCGGCCGATCCCGAGCAGGCCCTGCGGGTGCACGTGCGGGAGGAGCTGGGCGTGGACGTCGACGACCTGCCCTCGCCGTACGTGGCCGCCGCGTCGTCGTTCTGCGCGTTCGCAGCCGGGGCGCTGGTGCCGCTGGTGCCGTTCCTGTTCGGCGCGTCCGGGCTGGTCGTCGCCATGATCGTGAGCGTGCTGGCGCTGTTCGGGTTCGGGGCGGCGGTGGCGCGCATGACCGCGCGGCCGTGGTGGCTGGGCGGGCTGCGCCAGCTCGCGCTGGGCGTGGCGGCCGCCGCCGTGACGTTCGGGCTCGGGCATCTCCTGGGCGTCACCGTCTCGTAGGGCCTGCGCCGAACGTGTGACACTCTCGTGACTGTACGTGATGAGCCCCTGGGCGGATCATGTCGGCATGGACGGATTCCTCGACGAGACCCGCTCGGGAGTGACCGAGCTGCGCGTCCACGGCGTCTCCGGCACACCCCCCGAGGGCATGCTGAACCACCCCCACCCCTGGATCGTCGCGGGCGACGGCACCACCGGGTTCTACCGGCGCTGGTGGACCGACGGGCCGCCGGACGGCGAGCACGCGGACGTGCCGGACTCCCGCCACCGGGAGGCGTACGCGTGGGGCGGCCTCACCTCCGGCGGTAAGACGATCGCCCTCTGGCTGCTCCTGCTGCCGTTCGCGCTGGCGAACCTGTCGTACTTCATGCTCCCCAGACCCGCGCGCGGCACGGGCCTGCGGCACGTGACCGAGGCGGCGCAGCGGCTGTTCGCCCTGCTGCTGACCGGCACCCTCGTCGGGGGCGTCACGCGGGCCGGTGTGGACCTCGTCGGCTGGCAGTGCACCGCGGCCGGGCGGGCCTGCACCTACGACACCGCGCCCGTGTGGGTGCACTGGCTGGGCGCGCTGTGGGGCAACGAGCCGTCCCGGCGGCTGGCGGTCACCGCGCTGGTCCCGCTGCTGGTCGTGGTGGTGCTGTGGTGGATCGCCCGGCGCACCTGGCAGCGGGACGAGCGCACGGCCGTGCCGCCCGGCGGCGGCGACGACACCGAGCTGCCGCTGGCCCGCCCCCGCCTGTGGCACGGCGACGCGCCCGTGTGGCGGCTGCGGGTCGTGCACGTCTGTTTCGCGATCGCCTCGATCGGGGTGGCCGTGGCCGCGCCGTTCGCGGGCACCCCGCTGGGCCTCGCCCTGACCGTCGCGAACGCGGCCGTGGAGCTGGCCGCCGCGGTGCTGGTCGTGCTGCCGGGGATCGCCCGGCGGCTGGATCCCGGCTCGGACGAGCGGATCCCGGACTGGCTCACGTTCGCGTGCCGGGCGCTGCGCGTGCTCGCGCCGCTGGCGTGCCTGGCCACGCTCGGGGCGGCGCTGGCCGGGATGGGTCCGGGCGCGCCCGGACGGCAGCTGCCCGGCGTGGGGGTGGGGGCGTTCCAGTTCGCGCTCACGGTCGGGATCGGGGCGTTCATCCTGGTCGCCACCTGCGTGCTGGCCTGGATGGACCGCGCCTCCGGCGAGCCCCGGGCGATGGGCGGGATCGCCGCCTGGTTCGTGCTGATGGTGGCCGCGGGCAGCGCGAACGTGCTGGCGCTCGGCCTGCTGTTCTGGACCGCCACGTTCTTCGGCGTCCCGGGCACCTCCGCCTCCCCGGAGCCGGCCGGCAGGAAGCTCTACCTCGACGACCCGGTGTGGTGGACGGCCGCGCTGGTGCCGCTGCTGGCCGTCGGTTTCGCCGGTCTGGCCGCCGCCCTGTACGCGATCCGCGGATCCGACGCCGGCCGGCTGACCCCCGAGCTGACGCCCCTCTACGGCGAGCGCGACGGCGGCGCGGTGGCCGGGAAGTGGGCGCTCGCCGCCCTGACCGACCGCGCCGGGCTCGTGCTGGGCGTGCTGACCGGGATCGGCGTCGCCGGGTTCGCCGTGGTGACCGTGATCTACCAGTTCCACCTGTTCACCCCGAACGGCGGGATCGTGGGACTGCTTGCCACCCTCGGCAGCTGGGCCATGGCGGCGGTCATCGTGGGCCTGGTCTTCCTCGGCCGCCGCACGTACAGCGACTCCGGGCTGCGCCGGACGATCGGGATCCTCTGGGACATCTCCACCTTCTGGCCCCGCGCCATCCACCCGCTGGCCCCGCCGTGCTACACCGAACGCGTCATTCCCGAGCTGATCGACCGCGTGGACAGGCTCGTCAAAACCTCCCAGGACAAGGTGGTCCTCTCCGGGCACAGTCAGGGGAGCGTCATCACCGCCGCCTTAGTGCTCCAGCTCAAGCCCGAGCTGCGGGCCCGGGTCAGGATGCTCACCCACGGCTCGCCGCTGCGCCGCCTGTATGCCGCCTTCTTCCCCGCCTACTTCGGCACCGCCGGGCTGTCGGCCGTACGCGACGCCGTCCCCTGGTACAACCTCTACCGGCTGAGCGACCCCATCGGCGGGCCCGTCTTCGGCCGCGTGGACCCCCTGGCCCCCCGGTCATCCCCGGACGGCCCCCCGAACGGAGTGGACGTGTTCTGCTGGGACCCGCACCGGGCCGCCCCCGGCGAGCCCCTGCCGGAGGCCCGCTGGCACACGGACTACTGGCTCGATCCGGAGTACGACGAGGCGCTGAGCCGATTGATCGTCGCGAAGCCCTTCGCCTGAGCCCCCGGCCCGGTAGGGTTTCGCACGTTTCCAACAAGAGCGGGGGTTGGTCGGTGAGGTGGGTGCTGTTGCTCCTGGTGTCGTCCGCCGTGTGGTGGGCCGCCCCGCCTGCCCAGGCGGCGTCGCCTCAGGCGGCGCGGGAGGACGCCGGAGGGCGGGTGGCGTTCATCGGGGTGCCGGGGCTGATGTGGGACGATCTCGACCCGGCGGACACGCCGCGCCTGTGGCGGCTGGCCGGGCAGAGCGGGATCGGGTCCCTGTCGGTCAAGGCCGTGGGCACCGTGACCTGCGCGTACGACGGGTGGCTGACCGTGGCGTCCGGCGTGCGCTCGGCGGTCGGGCGCCGGTGCGGGATGCCGCCCGAGCCGGTCGCGCAGGAGTCCGGGGCCGTGGTCTCCGAGGTCCCCGGGCTGCTGCAGCTGCGCGACGGGGCCTACGCGGGCACGCTGGGGACCGCCGTGCACGCCGCCGGGCAGTGCACGGCCGCCGTCGGGCCCGGCGCGGCGCTGGCCCTCGCCGACCGGACGGGCAAGGTCGACCTGTACGCCGCCGAGCCCGCCGGGCTGGCCGACTGGTCGCGCTGCCGGATGCTGGCGGTGGACGTCGACGTGCTGGTGAAGCCGTACATCGTGGACGGCAAGCTGCCGCTGGAGCCCGAGCTGCTCGCGCCGGAGCGGCGGCGCGCCCTGGTCCGCGAGGCCGACGCCAAGGTCGGCGCGGCGCTGGACAAGCTGCCCCCGGGCACCGAGATCGTGCTGGCCGGGATCGGCGACCACGGCTCGGTGCCGCACCTGCGCGTGGCGATGTGGCAGCGCCCGGGCATGGCGGCCGCGCCGGGCGGCCCTGGTGGCGGGCAGGTCGCCGGGCCGTCGGTGGGGGCCAACTCGACCCGGCGCGCGGACATCGTCGTGCTGCCCGACATCACGCCCACGCTCCTCAACGCGCTGGGCATCGCCCCGCCCTCCACCGTGATCGGGCTGCCGTGGCAGCTGGGCGAGCGGACCACGATCGACGACCTGCGCAGGGCCGACCTGAAGGGCACCGCCGTGCGCGGCACGACCGGCGTCTTCTTCACCGCCTTCGCCATCGTCCAGGTCGCCTTCTACGCCCTGGCCTACTTCCTGCTGTCCAGGCGCAGGCGGCTGGGCGCGATCGGCGTGGCCGCCATCGTGCTCGCCTCCATTCCCGTCTCCACGTACGCGGTCAACCTGGTGCCGTGGGAGCGCAGCCCGTACCCCGTGCCGACGCTGATCGGCGGGGTGCTGGCGAGCACCGCGCTCATCGCGGCCGTCGCGCTGGGCGGCCCGTGGCGGCGCCACCCGCTGGGGCCGCCCGCGGCCGTCGCGGCGACCACCGCCGCCGTGCTCGTGGGCGACCTGCTGACCGGGACGACGCTGCAGTTCAACAGCCTGATGGGCTACACCGCCGTGGTCGGCGGCCGCTACTACGGGCTGGCCAACATCCCGTTCGCGCTGCTGGCCACGGCCGTGCTGATGGTCACCGCCGTGGCCGCCGAGCACTTCGTCCGCGTCGGCCGCAAGCGGCTGGCCGTGGCCGGGGTGACGGGGCTCGGCGTGGTGGCGATGCTGCTGGCGGGCTGGCCCGGCGTGGGCAGCGACTTCGGCGGCGTGATCGCGTTCGTGCCGGGCATCGCGGTGACCGCGCTGCTCGTCGCGGGCAAGCGGGTGTCGGTGGTGAAGCTGGCCGCGTTCTGCGCGCTGGGCGGGGTGGCGGTGTCGATCATCGCGGTGCTCGACCACCTGCGCCCGCCCGCCTCGCAGACCCACCTGGGGCGGTTCGTGGGGCAGGTGATCGACGGGACGTTCCTGCCCATGATCGGGCGGAAGCTGGGCGCCATGCTCAACACCATGCTCTCCCCGAACCTCATGCCGATCGTGCTGGCCGGCCTGGCGTTCCTGATCTTCGCGGTGCTGCGGCCCGGGCAGATCAGCGCGGGCATCGTGCCGAAGGCGTTCGCGCGGGCGCCCATGCTGCGGGCCGGGCTCGTCGGGGCGCTGGTCAGCGGCGTGGTCGGCATGCTGGTCAACGACTCGGGCACGGCCGTGCTGTCCATGGCGGTCGCGCTGGCCGTGCCGCTGGTGCTGCACGCGGGCGTGCGCTCGGCGGGGGAGCCGGACTCACCAGCAGAGGTGGAGCTCCTCGGGGGCCCGGTGGATGAGCGTGGCCGCCATGACGACGTCCTCGCCGGCGAGACGTAGGCCGGGCAGCTCGCGTACGAGCAGCTCGAGGGTGACCTTGAGCTGCTCGCGGGCCAGCAGCGCGCCCGGGCAGCCGTGCACGCCGTGGCCGAACGACAGGTGCCGCACCGGCTCCCGCGCGATGTCGAACTCGTCCGGCCGCTCGAACACCGCCTCGTCCCGCCCGGCCGAGCCGAACGACACGAACACCGTCTCGCCCTCGCCGAGCGCGGTGCCCGCGAGCTCCAGCGGCCTGGTGACGGTGCGGCGGAAGCCCTGCACGGGCGCCTCGTACCGGGCCGCCTCCTCGATCGCCGCGCCCGCCAGCTCCGGCCGCTCGCACAGCAGCTCCCACTGGTCGCGCTCGCGCAGCAGGCGGTGCACGACGGTGCCGAGCAGGGCGGTCGTGGTCAGGTGGCCGGCCAGCATGACGTTCTGCGTGTTGGCCACGATCTCGTCGTGCTGCTCCGGCGTCGGCTCGCCGGGGCCGGGGGCCAGGCCGCGCGACAGCTCGCCGGTCAGGCTCCCGGCGGTCCTCGACCTGGCCGCGTGCGCCGCGAGCAGGTGCCGCAGCGCGGCCACCTCGCGGGCCGCGGCGACCTGGTCGTCCTCTGACATCGGCGTGAACAGCAGGTCCTCGGCCCGGTTGCCGGCCCGGATCGCGCCGGGCACGTCGGCCGGGTCGAGGCCGAGCAGGTGGCCGATCACGGCGGCCGGGAGCGGCCTGGCGTACGCGGACATCCACTCCACGTGCCCCGCCCTGGCGAACGACGCGACCAACTCTCCCGCCGTCGCCCGCACGAACGGCAGCACCGCCGCCACCTTGGCGGGGGACAGGCCACGGGTGAGCGGCCGGCGGTAGCGGGCGTGCGCCTCGCCGTCCGTGCTCAGCACCACCGGGGCGCCGCCGGGCGCGCCCGCCAGCTCCGCGAACGCCCGCGGGCCCGGGATCACGTCGGGCCGCAGCGCGCCCTTGGAGGAGAAGTCGTCCGGGCGTCCCAGCACCTCGCGCACGTCGGCGTGCCGGGCCACCAGCCAGGCGTCCAGCTCCTCGACGAAGGTCAGCCCCGGCGCGGCGCGGGCCCGGGCGTAGACGGGATACGGGTCGCGGTAGAGCGCCTCTCGATCCACGCGTACCATCCTGCAAGCCCTGGTGGACGGCCGACAAGATCTGAAATTTTCTTTTAGTTCACCCTTAAGTCTTGAAAGTTATATCCACGAGCGATTGAGTTCGGTCGTGCAGTCCCTCAGAATCCTCACAGCTTCGGTGCTGGCGTTAGGCCCGCTGGCCCTGGCCCTGGCCGCGGCCCCGGCGCAGGCCGATCCCGCGCCCCCCGTAGAGGACGCGCTCAAGGCGTCGTCCTACCCGCCGCCGTCCACGCTGCTCGCCCAGGACGCCGGGCAGCGACTGGAGACGGCCAAGCGGACCCGGCCGGTGGCGCCGGGCATCTCGCTCACCTCGTTCGACACCTATGACGCGCTCGGCTGGCTGCGCGCGGACGCGGTCACCGCCGACCTCGGCGGCGCGAAGGCCGACTACCTGTACTCCGGCGAGGTGTCCAAGACCGAGCCGCTGTCCGGGCCCGCCAAGCGCGCGCACGCCGTCGCGGCCGTCAACGGCGACTTCTTCGACATCAACAACTCCGGCGCCGCCCAGGGCATCGGCGTGCAGAACGGCTCGCTGGTGCAGTCGCCCGTCACGGGCCACGAGAACGCGGTCGCGATCACCGGCGACGGCCTCGGCCGCGTGCTCAAGATGTACTTCGAGGGCACCGCCACCCCGGCCGGCGGCTCGCCCATCGCGCTCACCCAGTTCAACCAGGTCGTGCGCAGCGGCGGCGTCGGGCTGTTCACGCCGCTGTGGGGGTCGTACAACCGGGCCCGCGCCGTCGAGGGCGCCACGTCCGTCGCCGAGGTCGTCCTGGTGGACGGGGTGGTCACCGAGGTACGCACCTCCGCCGGCACCGGCCCCATCCCCGCCGGGACCACGATCCTGCTGGGCCGCGACGCCGGCGCCACCGCCCTGTCCGCCCTGAAGGCCGGCGACCGCGTGGACGTGAAGTACCAGCCGAAGTCGTCGGACGGCAGCCAGGTCAAGGCGGCCGTGGGCGGCAACTGGGTGCTGGTCAAGGACGGGGTCGTGCAGAACTCCACCGACCCCGCCGCGCACCCCCGCACCGCCGTCGGGTTCTCGGCCGACGGCAGGAAGATGTACCTGCTGACCGTGGACGGCCGCCAGGTCGACAGCCGCGGCGTCACGCTCAACGAGCTCGCCGCCATGATGGCCGACCTCGGCGCCGCCAACGCCCTCAACCTCGACGGCGGCGGCTCCTCCACCATGCTCGCCCGCGAGCCCGGCTCCGCCGACGTCCAGGTGGAGAACAGCCCGTCCGACGGCGGCGAGCGCCACGTGCCCAACGGCCTCGCGCTCTACGCGCCCGAGGGAAGCGGCAAGCTCAAGGGCTTCTGGCTGGAGACCGCGAGCGACCCCGCCAAGGCGCCCGGCGTCGGCCCGGTCGCCGGTGGCCGCCCCGACCGCGTCTTCCCCGGCCTCACCCGGCGGCTGACCGCCGCCGGATACGACGAGACGTACGGCCCGGCCGCCGGCACGCCGTCGTGGCGGGCCGACCCGGCCGTGCACGGCGTCGTGCGCGACGGGAAGTTCCACGCCCTGGTGCCCGGCCAGACCACCGTCACCGCCTCCCGCGGCGGCGCCAAGGGCACCATCGACCTGACCGTCCTGCAGCCGCTCCAGCGGCTCGGCGCCACCGCCGACCGGCTCGGCCTGGCGGGCGCGGACGGTGCGGCCACGTTCGGTGTGGTCGGCTACGACCGCAACGGCAACTCCGCGCCCATCGAGCCCTCGGACCTCGCCCTCGACTACGACAAGAGCCTGTTCGAGGTCACCGCGGCCGAGCACGGCTACTTCACCGTCAAGGCCAAGAAGGCCGTCGGGTCAGGCCTGATCACCGCCAAGGTCGGCAAGATCAGCACGGCGGTGCCGGTGACCGTCGGGTTCGAGGAGAAGCCGGTCGCCGACTTCGAGGACGCGGCCAAGTGGACCTTCGCCGCCGCCCGCGCCACCGGCTCGCTGTCGGCCGCGCCCGGCCAGAGCGGGGGCGGGCTCAAGCTCTCCTACGACTTCACCACCTCGACCGCGACCCGGGCCGCGTACGCCAGCCCGCCGCAGCAGATCGTGGTGGACGGCCAGCCGCAGGCGTTCGGCCTCTGGATCAACTCCACCGGCAAGGGAGAGTGGCCCAGCCTGGAGTTCTACGACGCGCTCGGCCAGTCGCAGATCCTGCGCGGGCCGTACATGACGTGGACCGGATGGAAGTACGTCGAGTTCGCCGTGCCGCCGGGCGTGAACTACCCGCTCAAGCTGCGGCGCTTCTACGTGGCCGAGACCAAGGCGGACGCGAAGTACACCAACGAGATCCTCATCGACGGCCTGGTGGCCAAGGTGTCGCCGTCGATCTCCGCCCCCGCCGCGCCGAAGGTCGCCGATCCGGTGGTCAAGGCCGACGTGGGCCGGATGCCGTGGCGGTTCGCGGTCATGTCGGACGCGCAGTTCGTGGCGCGGGACCCGGACAGCGACATCGTCAAGAACGCGCGCCGCACGCTGCGGGAGATCAAGGCGGCCAAGCCGGACTTCCTGCTGATCAACGGTGACCTGGTGGACGAGGCGTCGCCCGAGGACTTCGCGCTGGCGAAGAAGATCCTCGACGAGGAGCTCGGCGGAACCCTGGAATATCACTACATTCCCGGCAACCACGAGGTCATGGGCGGCAAGATCGACAACTTCAAGGCCGTCTTCGGCGACACGTACACCACCTTCGACCACAAGGGCACGCGCTTCGTCACCCTGGACACCTCGCGCCTGAACCTGCGCGGCGGCGGCTACGACCAGGTGGCCATGCTCCGGTCCGAGCTGGACAAGGCCGCCGGCGACGCGTCGGTGGGCTCGGTCGCGGTGCTGTTCCACGTGCCGCCGCGCGACCCGACGCCCGGCAAGGGCAGCCAGCTCGGCGACCGCAAGGAGGCGGCCCTGGTGGAGGGGTGGCTGGCGGACTTCCAGCGCACCACCGGCAAGGGGGCCGCGTACATCGGGGCGCACGTGGGGACGTTCCACGCCTCGCACGTGGACGCGGTGCCGTACTTCATCAACGGTAACTCCGGCAAGAACCCGGCCACCGCGCCCGACGACGGCGGGTTCACCGGGTGGTCGCTGTGGGGCGTCGACCCGGTGACGCGGGCCGAGGCCGAGCACGTGCGGCGGAACTGGTTCGCCGACGCGCCCGAGTGGATCGGCACGCAGATCCGGCCGCACGTGGACGACCTCGTGCTCACCGCCCCCGCGACCGTCGCGATCGGCGCGCCCGGCGCGGTGACGGCGGCGGTCAAGCAGGGCAGCCGTACGGTCCCCGCGGCCTACCCGGTCTCGGCGGCGTGGTCCGGCTCGCCCAACCTGTACGTCGGCGGCCGGGACGGCGTCAAGCCGTGGCACGTGGCCTACTTCGACCCCTCGACGGGGACGTTGACGGCGCTGCGGCGGGGGCAGGTGACGGTCGCCGTCACGGTGAGCGGCGTGACCCGCCAGGCCACCGTGGCGCTGACCGCCAAGGCCGCCGCCTGACCCACCTCCGGGCGGGGCCGCTGCAGCGAGGCCTGCGGCGGCCCCGCCCGGAGCCCGGTCGTACCATGAAGGGAACGCAACCGTAACAGCGAGTCGCCGTCTCCTCCCGGGCGATCGCGTCGCAAGGCGCTCAGAGGAGACTGGAGACGCTGATGGCGCTCTTTGACACCGATGTGGTGATCGTCGGAGCCGGCCCGACGGGCCTGCTGCTCGCGGGAGACCTCGCCGCGAGAGGCGTCGCGTGCATGATCGTGGATCGGGAGCTTCGCGGTTCGAAGCTGACGCGGGCATTCGTCGTGCACGCCAGGACGCTGGAACAGCTCGACGCCCGGGGCGTGGCCGACGAGCTGATCGACACCGGCGCGACCTTCGGGACGATGTCGCTGTTCGGCAACCTGGAACTCGACATGTCCCTGCTGCGCTCGCGCTTCCCGTTCCTGCTGTGCACCCCGCAGTACAACACCGAACGCGTGCTGGAGAACCGTGCCTCCAGGCTCGGCGTGGAGGTCATGCGGGGAGTCGAGGTCGTCGGTCTCCGCCAGGACGCCGACGGCGTGGACGTGAGCATGCGCGTCGACGGCACCATCCACAGCCGGCGCGCGAAATTCGTGGTGGGCGCCGACGGCGTGCGCAGCGTCGTACGGGACGCGCTCGGCGTGCCGTTCCTCGGGCGTTCCGCGGTCGACTCGGTGATGCTGGCCGACGTCCGCCTCCGCCGCCCCCCGACGCAGGAGCTGGCCCTCAACACCGGCGCCGAGGGCTTCTGCTTCATCGCCCCGTTCGGGGACGGGCGCTACCGGATCATCGCCTGGGACCGGCGACGGCAGCTTCCCAGCAGCGCGCCGGTCACCCTCCAGGAGGTGAGCGACATCACCCGCAGCGTCATGGGCAGCGACCTCGGCCTGCACGACGTGCGCTGGCTGACGCGCTTCCACAGCGACGAGCGGCAGGTGCCCAGCTACCGCGTGGGCCGGGCGTTCCTGGCGGGCGACGCCGCGCACGTGCATTCCCCCGCGGGCGGGCAGGGGATGAACACCGGCCTGCAGGACGCCGCCAACCTCGGTTGGAAGCTCGCCGCGGCGGTCCAGGGCTGGGCGCCGGACGGCCTGCTCGACACCTACCACGCCGAACGGCACCCGGTGGGCAGCATGATCGTACGGCTCAGCGGCCGCCTGCTCACCACGGCCCTGGCCCGTACGCGGCGTGACCGGCTCGCGCGTGCGACGCTCCCGGTCGTCGTCAACCGGTTCCCGCCGGCCGCCCGCCGGCTGCGGGAGGCCATCTCCGGCCTCGCGATCTCCTACTCCGCGCCCCGGGGAGCGCACCCGCTGGTCGGCCGGCGGGTCCCCGATGTCCTGCTGACCGGCGAGTCGAGCCGGCTGTACGAGGCGCTGCGCGACGGGCGATTCGTGCTCCTGGCGCCCGCCGACGAGCCCGCCGCGACGGGGAGCCTGCTGCCGGCACGGGTCAGGCACGCCACGCCGAGAAGCGCCCGCCTGCCCTCCATGCTGGTCCGTCCGGACGGTTACGTCGCCTGGGCGAGCACCGCCGCCGACCCCGCCACCCGTGTCCTCGGCCTGCGTTCCGCCCTGGCGGAATGGTGCGGCCTGCCGCCGGAGTCGTCCGTGACCGGTCCGGTCGGGACGAGGCTGTCCGGCTGATGCCCTGCTCCATGGGTCTGACCTGCGCGTATGTGGGTACGAGGCCAAGCAGGTGCAGGCCCGTGGAGGTGTGGTGACCGTGTCGGACAACGACTCAGCGGCGCAGGCCGGATTCAAGGTGCTGGCGGACATCAAGCCGCCCTTCATTCCCGAGGGTGCCTCGGGGATGACCCTCCTCGTCGAGTGGACTCCCGGACACCCCGGCCTCGCTCCGCACCGCCACTCGGGGCCGGCGTTCGGTTACGTGATCGAGGGCGCGATACGGTTCGAGCTCGAAGGCGAGCCGGAGCGCGTGGTCGAGGCCGGTGAGACGTTCTGGGAGCCGGGCGGCGACGTGATCCACTACCAGGACGGCAACGCGTTGCCGGACGCGCCGGCCAAGTTCGTCGTGTTCATGCTGTGCGCGCCCGGCCAGCCGATGCTCACCTTCGTCGACGAGGAGGAGCTGGCGCGGCGGGCCCATCTGCGCGCCCCGCGTCCCACCGCGGGCTGAACCGCCTGCGCAAGGCGGTTGAAAGCGTACGTCGGCCGGCGGCAAGTCACCTGAAATCGGCGTATCGCACATTGTCGTCATCTCGCCACGAAAGGACGACCTCCGATGACGATCTCCCGTACCCTCGCCGGCCTGGCCATCGCCGCCACCGCCACCATCGCCGCTGTCGCGACCGTCGCCCCCGCCGCCCAGGCCGCGACCGCGGCGAACGCGGCCGCGTGGGGCCCGTACTACGCGCCGGGGCGCGCCGCCCACGCCGCGGGCACCCTGACGGCCACGGGGGAGGACCACGCCGACCTGCCGACGGCCGACGTCGTCCGCGTCTCGGGCAAGGTCTACGACCACACGCGACCCGCCGCCAGCTGCGGCTGGGCGGTCTTCCGCATCACCTACCGCTCCGGGAGCAACCTGCCGTTCCGGCAGCACGCGGTGCGCGACTGCTCGTACCGCGCCCCGAAGAGCTTCTCGTTCTCCTACCGGGACGTCTACCAGGTCGAGCTCAAGGTCTGCGCCGAGGCCAAGTCCGCCAAGCCGTCCCTCGTCTGCCAGTACGCGGGCACCTGGAAGACCCTCTACCTGTCGAAGTAGCCGTCCTCAGATCTCGGAGATGATCTGCTGCCGTTTGGCGGCGTACTCGTCGTCCGTGATCGCCCCCGTCGTGCGGAGCCCCTCCAGCTCCTCCAGGCGCTGGGCGGCGGACCGCTCGGACGGCGGGTGCGCCGGCGAGGCGGCATCGGCCGCCCGGCGCACCACGGCCTGGATCTGCCGGCGCAGCTCCGGCCTGGAGCGCACGTCCATCATGCCGTTCAGCGGGATGCCGCTGGCCTTGAGGAGCTGCAGGATCTCCATCAGCGGTCCGGCCTGGCCGCTCAGGTCGTAGGTCCTGTTCTCCTCTTCCAGGGTGAACCTCGCCGGCACCAGCCCGTTCACCAGCGCGCTGCGGTCCCAGTCGATCTGGTGCTCGTGCGTGGCCGGATCGACGAGCACGACGAGCCTGCGCGCGTTGAAGTTGCCCGCCCGCGTCACGCCGGCCAGCACGCGGTCCTGAGCGTCGAACGCGAACCCCGGGCCTTCGATGCGCAGGCCGAGCTTGATCAGCGGCTGGTCGTTGATCGTGGTGCCGGTCTCCGACATGCCCGTGATCTGGGCGAGCGTCAGCACCCCGGTCCGCTCCAGGGCGGCGGTCCTGGCGGCCGCCTTCGCGCTGCGGCGGGCCAGCGCCACCGCGACCAGCACGTTGGACACCGTGAGCAGCAGCCCGACGTAGAACATCCACTGGATCTCCTCGCGTTCGGCCGGGCCGACCGCGAGGTAGACGATCACGAAGATCGGGCCGACCAGCCCACCGCAGAGCAGGACGACCAGCTGCGACCTCAGATAACGCCCGAACATCGGCCTGCTCCCGTCGGTGGGGCGGTGGATCGGGTGCCAGAGTAACCGAGCGGTGATCTCGGTCAGGGATCCGTTTGAGGAAGAATCGGACCGTTCCATCGAGGCTTGGAGCGGCCCTGGATGGGAAATATGCGGATTATTAGGCTTTCAGGAGGTTCTCGTGGTGCTCGAGAGGCTCGATGGACAGACTCTCTGACGACGACCTGGCGCTGTTACTGCTGATCCGATGCTTCGAGCTGAAGCTGCTCGCCCTCTTCGAGCGCGGCGAGCTCAACGGCACCACCCACACCTGCCTCGGCCAGGAGTACGTCCCCGTCTCCCTGCGCACGCTCCTGCGCGAGAGCGACTGGATCTTCAGCAACCACCGGGGCCATGGCCACTATCTGGCCAGGTTCGAGGACCCGGAGGGGCTGCTGGCCGAGATCATGGGCAGGAAGGGGGCGATCTGCGACGGCGTCGGCGGCAGCCAGCACCTGAAGCGCGACCGCTACCTGTCCACCGGCGTGCAGGGCCAGAGCCTGCCCGTGGCGGCCGGGGTCGCGTTGCGGCTGAAGCGGCACGAGCCGGGCGCGCTGGCCTGCGCCTACATCGGCGACGGCACCTGGGGCGAGGGCGCCGTGTACGAGGCGCTCAACCTGGCCCAGCTCTGGCGGCTCCCGCTCCTGGTCGTGGTCGAGCACAACGGCATCGCCCAGTCGACGCCGACGGGGCTGCAGATGGCGGGCACGGTGGAGGGTCGGGCGCGGGCGTTCGGCGTGGCGCACCACCGGGTGGACCTCGCCGAAATCCACGCGATCCGCGCCCAGCTGGCGCCTCTCGTCGACCGGATACGGACGGAGTCGAGCCCGCTGGTCGTGGAGTTCGCCACCCATCGCCTCGGCCCCCACAGCAAGGGCGACGACACCCGGCCGCCGGACTTCCCGCGCTTCGACTGGTACGCCGCCTACCAGGCCGCGCACCCCGTACAGTCCGCCGCGATCGAGGCGGAGGCCCGTACCCGGATCGACCGGATCGCGGCCGAGGTCGCCGCCCGGCCGCCGTCCGCCTGGACGGCGGCGTGACGGTCGCTGGGGCGCCCGCGGGGCGGGCGCGGGTCGGCGAGAACCTCAACCGCGCGCTGCACGGCCTCCTCGAGGACGACCCCTCCGTGTACGTCCTGGGCGAGGACCTCCTCGACCCCTACGGCGGCGCCTTCAAGATCACCAAGGGCCTGTCCACCCGCTTCCCCGGCCGCGTGCTCACCACCCCGCTCAGCGAGGGCGCCATCGTCGGCGCGGCCTCCGGCCTGGCGCTGGCGGGCGGCAAGGCGGTCGTCGAGATCATGTTCGCCGACTTCGTGGCGCTCGCCTTCGACCAGATCCTCAACTTCGCCGCCAAGTCCGTCACCATGTACGGGAGCCGCGTGCCGCTCCCGCTGGTGATCCGGTGCCCGTCCGGCGGCCACCGCGGCTACGGCCCCACCCACAGCCAGAGCCCTCAGAAGCACTTCATCGGGATCCCCGGGCTGTCGCTGTTCGAAATGTCGCCCTTCCACGACAACCGGGCCGTGCTCGACCGCATGCTGGCGCTGGGCGAGCCGTGCCTGCTGTTCGAGGACAAGGTGCTCTACACGCGGCGCATGTACGAGGTGGACGAGCTGTTCACGTGGGAGCTGGTGGGCGACGTGGCGGTGGTCCACCTCGACACCGGAGGACCCGGCGGCCTCGAGATCCCCTCCGGTGACCTCGACTACGTGCTGATCACCCCCGGCGGGGTCGCCCACCGCGCGCTGGCCGCCATGCGAACCCTGCTGCTCGACCACGACCTGGCCGGCGTCCTGCTGGTCCCCTCGCGCCTGTACCCCTTCGACCCGTCGGAGCTGCTGCCGCTGCTCGGGCGGGCGCCGCTGGTGTGCGTGGCCGAGGACGGCAGCGCGGGCGGCACCTGGGGCGACCACGTGGCCGCCGGCCTGCACACCCGCCTCTGGGGCCGCCTCCGGCGCCCGGTCCGGCTGGTCAGCTCGGCGGACAGCGTGATCCCCACGGCCGCCCACCTGGAGCGCGAGGTGCTCGTCCAGGACTCCACGATCCGCCGTGCCGTGCTGGAGGGGCTGAGTGGCTGAGATCCGGGTGCCGAAGCTGAACACCAACGACTCGGCGTACGTGCTGCTGGAATGGCTGGTGGCGGATGGCGCGCCGGTGCGGGGGGAGGACGTGGTGGCGGCGGTGGAGACGTCGAAGACGGTGGAGGAGCTGGTCAGCGGGCACGACGGGATCCTGGTCCAGCTGATCCCGGCGGGCGCCGACTGCACCCCAGGCCAACCCATCGCCCACATCACCCCCCATCCCGCCCCCACAACCACCCCGCCCATGCTCGCCACGCCTCCGCCCACACCTGTCCCGCCCACACCTGTCGCGCCCACGCTTGCCACGCCTCCGCCCGCGCCGGTCTTCGATGGCGTTCCGGCTGCGGGCGCGCCTGCGACGGTCCCCGGGGGTGCTCCGGTTTCGGGTGCGCCTGCGACGGGCTCCGGTGACGCCGTGCCCTCCAAAGCGCCGCTGATCACGGCGCCCGCGCAGGCGCTCATCGACGAGCTGGGCATCGACCCCGCCCGCGTGCGCGCCCTGCCCGTGAAGGTGGTGCGGCGCGTCGACGTCGAGCGCCTGGCCGCAGCGGGCTCACCCTCGCCCCGCCTGCCAGCCCCACCCGCCGCCGATGGGCCCTCGCTGCCCGCGAAGGCCGCCGCCGCGTCGCCCGCCGTGGTGCCGCCGGCCATCACACCACCCCCGCCTACCGTGGTGCCGCACGCCGTTGCGCCGCCGGTCGTCGCACCGCCTGGCGAGACGCCGTCCGCCGCCGTACCACCCGCCGTTGCGCCCGTGACCGCGCCCGCTTCCGCCGCGTCGGCGGTCGCGTCGCCCGGTGCCGTGACCGCCCCCGTCGTCCCGGTCGGCGGGAGCGTGCGGGGGTTGAGTGGGAATCAGCGGGCCGTCGGGAGGACGGTGAGCCTTTCGCATCAGACGATCCCCGCCGCCTACACCGCCATAAAGGTGGACGTGGGCAAGGCCACCGCAGCCGCCCGCGACCTCACCAAGCGGCTGCGCAAGCTGGTCGGCCTGCCCGACCTCCTCATCGCCGCCGTCGCCCGCCTGCACCACGACTTCCCCCTGTGCTTCGCCACCCTCCTGGACGAGAACACGGCCGCCGTCCCCGACGCCCCCAACGTGGGCGTCACGATCGACCTCGGCACCGGCCTGTACGTGCCGGTCATCCGGGACGCGCACACCAAGGGGATCGAGGAGATCGCCGGGGAACTGGCCGGGTTCCGGAGGCTGGCCCAGCGGGGCGGGTTCAGGCAGGAGCACTTCGACGGCGGTAACATCGTCGTCACCCTGCACCACGACCGCGACATCGTCATGGCCGTCCCCATCGTCTTCCCGGGCCAGGCGTGCGCCCTCGCGCTCACCTCGCCGCAGCGGGAGGGCGAGCGCACGGTGGCGGTGATCGGGCTGGCCTACGACCACCGGCTGGTGAACGGCAGGGATGCCGTCCTGTTCCTCCAGGCGCTCAAGGAAACCCTAGAGGCGGCGTCGTTCGAGGGACTGTAGGCCGACCAGGTCGTCGGGGGCGGCGTCGGCGGCCTCGTCCACCAGGGACGGCAGCCGGGACCGGAGCGCCACGACCGCCAGCACCGCCATCGCGACCGCGAACATCACGTACATCAACCCCACCCCCCGCCCCGCCCCCGTCCCGATCAGCGCGCCGACGGTCGAGGCGAGCGGCCCGTCCGGGGCGAGCAGCGGGTCGAACACCGCCGCCCCGTACGGCGCCACGAGCCCGAACCCCAGCGGCAGCGTCGACCAGGCGATCAGCGTGTTCAGCGCGAACACCCGCCCGTGGAAGCGCTGCGGCACCTTCACCTGCACGATGGTGGCGTAGACCCCGTTGAGCAGCGTCACCCACAACGACATCCCGAACGCCCCGACCCCGATCGTCACCAGATCCGCCCGCAACCCCGTGACCAGGCAGAACGCGGCCAGCGCGAGCGTGCACCAGAGCACTGCCCGCATCCGCCCGCGGCCGGGCCCGCCCCACACCGTCATCGCCAGGCCGCCGAGCAGCACCCCGAGCCCCGACAGGAACGAGATCCGCCCCACGTCCTGCAACCCCGCGAACGACAGCACCAGCGGCGAGATCATCAGGAAGAGCGGCGACAGGAACACGTTCAGGACCGCGAAGAACAGCAGCATCCGCCGGAACCCGAGCTGCCCCCACGAATACCGGAACCCGGCCACCAGCTCCGTCATGACCGGCTCCTTGCGCCGCCAGGCCATCGTCGTGGGGAAGCGCACCACCAGGGTCACGGCGATCGCGAACACGTAGCTGACCACGTCCAGGACCAGGATGCCTTCGAGCCCGACGACCGCCATCAGCCCGGCGGCCGCCAGCGGCACGATGAGCTGCGTCATCCCACCGGCCATCTGCACGATGCCGTTCGCGTGGCCGAGGTGCCGCTTGGGCACGAGCTGCGGCACGGCCGAGCTGTAGGCGAGGCGCTGGAAGGTGAGCGCCACCGACAGCAGCGCGAGCAGCGGGTAGATGTGCCAGGTCTGCAGGTTGCCCGTCCACAGCAGCACGCCGAGCAGGAGCTGCGTCCCGAAGGCGGCGAAGTCGCCGCCGAGCATCACGGTACGGCGGTCGCCGCGGTCCACGATGGCGCCCGCCAGGGGGGCCACCACCATGCCCGGCACCAGGCCGAGGACGGCGAGCAGGGCGAACTGGGCCAGGGAGCCGGTGGTGAGATAGATCCAGATGGGAATGGCGAACTCGGTCAGCGACGAGCCCATGATCGACACCAGCTGGCCCCCGGCCACGACCAGGAACCGCCGCATGCTGGGCTGCGGCCCGGCGAGCGGGATCCGAGCCGGGGCCGGGGCAGCGACCGGGACTGGCCGATCGGATGAGGCCGGGGTCGGGATCGGGGCAGCGGCCGGGGCAGCGGCCGGGGCAGCGGCCGGGACCGGCCGAGAGGATGAGGCCGGGGCCGGTTGGGGGAGGTGGGAGGTGTCGTGAAGGCGCCAGTTCGGGCCCGAGGCCGGCTCGCCCGTGTCCAGGGCGAGGTGGGTGCGGGTCACGATCTCGGCCAGCTCCTGCGCCCGATATTTCAGGAAAAAGTGTCCGGCCTCATCCAACTCCACCACTGCGGCTGTCGGACTCAGGAAGTGCCACTCGCGAAACCGCTCCTCGAAGTACTCGGTCGCCGGATCCCGCTCGCCCGCCACACTGATCACCGGCGCCCGCAACGGCTCCACCGCACTCTCGAACAGCCCGGTGAAATACTCCTCCGCGGCCTCGGTGTCCTCGCGCATGTTCCTGATGATGTGCCGCGCCTGCCCCGGATCGAGCTCGCTCATGTCGAGCCCCATCGAGGTCAGCCAGTTGGCGTAGCTGCGGTCGCTGCGCAGGTACTCCCGCCGCGCCAGCCGGGACAGCGCCGCCAGCACCCGGTTCCCCGGCCGGGCGAACGGGAAGATCGCCCCGATGTAGACCGCTTCGAGCCGCCGCCCGGCCGCCTCCAGCCGCCGCGCGATGGCGACCGTCAGCGCCGACCCGACCCCGCAGTGCCCGTACAGCGCGAGCGGCCCCCGTACCTTCTCCAGGATCTCCCGCACGCACCGGTCGGCCACCTCCTCCAGGGGCAGTCGCTCTTCGTCGAGCCCCACGTCGTGCCCGGGGATCGCGACCGCCCACAGCGCGTGCGTGGCGGGCAGCGCGTCGGCCAGCGGCTGGTAGGCCACCGCGGCGCCCCCGCCGTACGGGACGCACACGTACGTGAGCTCGGCACGCGGGCGGCGCGGCGTCAGCTCGTGCAGCAGCCCGCGCGGCCCGGCGGCGGCGCCGCCGTCGGCGAACGCGGCCAGCTCGCGCACCGTCGGATGCTTGAACAGGTCCACCACCGCGACCGGCGACGGGAGCTGCCTGCGCAGGCGCGCCACGACCTTGATGGCCAGCAGCGAGTGCCCGCCGACGTCGAAGAAGTCGTCGTCGATGCCGAAGTCCGCCCCGTCGAGCACCTCCGCCCAGACGGCGCTCACCAGCCGCTCGGTGTCCGTCTCCGGCGCGGTGCGCCTTCCGGCGGGAGCGGCGGAGGGGACGGGGAGGCGGCGGCGGTCCACCTTGCCGTTGGACGTGAGGGGCAGGCTCGGGAGGGCGACGAACCGGGCGGGGATCATGTACGCGGGCAGCGTCTCGGCGAGGTGGGCGCGCAGGCGCACCGGGTCCGGGTGCGCCGTGACCACGTACGCGACGAGCTGCGCCCCCGTGCCCCGCCCGTCGGTCGTGACCACGCACTCGCTCACGTCGGGGTGGCGGGCGAGATGGGTCTCGATCTCGCCGAGTTCGATCCGGTAGCCGCGGATCTTGACCTGGGCGTCGGCCCGGCCGAGGAACTCGATGACCCCGTCGGCGGCGTACCGGCCGAGGTCGCCCGTGCGGTAGAGGCGCTCGCCGGTGCGGGGGTGGGTGCGGAAGGAGGCGGCCGTCCGCTCGGGGTCGCGCCAGTAGCCGGTGGCCACGCCCGCGCCGCCGATGTACAGGTCGCCGGGCACGCCCACGGGGGCGTCCCGCATGCCGGGGCCGAGGATGTGGAACGTCTGGTTGGCCAGGGGGCGGCCGTACGGGATGGAGGTCCAGGACGGGTCCACCCGGCCGATCGGGTACGAGATGGACCAGATCGACCCCTCGGTGGCGCCGCCCAGGCTGATGACCTCGGCGTCCGGGGCCAGGGCGCGGATGCGGTCGGGGAGCGTCAGCGGGATCCAGTCGCCCGACAGCAGGACCAGGCGCAGGGAGCTGAGATCGGTGCCCTCATGCTCGGCGTGGTCCACCAGGAGCTCCATGAGCGCGGGCACGGAGTTCCAGACGGTGACGCGTTCCCGCTCCACGAGGCGGGCCCAGGCGGCGGGGTCCTTGTCGGCGGCCGGGTCGCCCATGACCAGGGTCGCGCCGACGGCCAGCGCGCCGTAGACGTCGTACACGGACAGGTCGAAGCTCAGGGCCGACAGCGCGAGGAAGCGGTCGGCGGGGCCGACGCGGAAGCGCTGGTTGAGGTCGCGGACGGTGTTCAGGGCGGCCCGGTGCTCGATCATCACGCCCTTGGGGGCGCCGGTGGAGCCGGAGGTGAAGATCACGTACGCGAGGTCGTCGGGGGAGGCGGGGCAGTCGAAGGGCGGGGCGTCCGCGTCCGGGAGCACCGCGAACCGGGTCACCCCGGCCGGCCAGGACAGCTCCAGCCAGGGCTGGGTGACGGCGATCGCGCATCCGCCGCGCTCGATCAGCTCGAAGCGCCGCCGGTCGGGCAGGTCGGCGTCGATCGGCAGGTACGCCGCCCCGGCCGCGTTGATCGCCAGCACCGCGACGACCTGCTCCCAGCCCCGCTCCATCACGACGGCCACCAACCGGCCCGGCCCGGCCCCGGCCGCCCTGAGCTCGGCGGCCAGCGCCCGCACCCGGCGGCGCAGCTCCCCGTACGTGATCTCGCCCCCGGGATGCCGCACCGCCACGGCCCCGCTCCCGGCGCCGGCCATGACCGGCTCGTGCAGCAGGCCAGGCGGGCCGAGGTCGACGGCGGTGTCGTTCCAGCGGCGCCGCTCCTCCCGCTCCGGCGGCGTCAGCAGCTCCAGCTCCGACACCGGCACCGCCGGATCGGCCGCCACCCCCTCCAGCAGCGTGGCCAGATGCCCGGCCATGCGTTCGATCCGCTCGGCGGAGAACAGCGCGGTGTTGTAGACGAACAGGAACGACCCGCCGCCCCCGGTGTAGAGCTCCAGGTCGAAGCGGGTCGCCCACACCCCAGGCTCGAACCCCTCCAGCGTCAGCGGCCCCGGCTCCGGCTCGCCGCCGTAGTTCTGCATGGCGAGGATGACCTGGAACAGCGGCGACCTGGACGGCTCCCGCGCCACGTTCAGCTCCGACACCAGCCGCTCGAACGGCACCTCCTGGTGCGAGTACGCGTCCGTGGCCAGCTCACGCACCCGGTCCAGCAGCTCCGCGAACGACGGATCCCCGGACAGGTCCACCCGCATCGCCAGCAGGTTGACGAAGCACCCGACCAGGTGGTCCAGCTCGGGCAGCGCCCGCCCGGCCACCGGCGAGCCGATCGCCACGTCGTCCTGCCCCGCGTACCGCCCGAGCAGCACCGCGAAGGCCGCCAGCAGCACCATGTACGGCGTCGCGCGGTGCTCCGCGCCCAGCCGGTCCAGCCGCTCGGCCAGCTCGGGCGCGATCGCGAAGTGGTGCGCCGCCCCGGCGTAGGTCAGCTCGGGCGGCCGCGGCGCGTCGGCCGGCAGCTCCAGGGGCTCCAGCCCGGCCAGCCGGTCGCGCCAGTAGCCGACGTCGCCGTCCGCGCGTTCGCGCTGCCAGGCGGCGAAGTCCCCGTACGTGACGGGCAGGTCGGGCACCGTCCCGCCGGTGCAGAACGCCACGATCTCGCGCAGCAGGAGGTTCGCCGACCAGCCGTCGGCCGCGATGTGGTGCACGGCCAGCGCCAGCACGTGGTCGTCGGGCGCCAGCCGTACCAGCAGGGCTCTCATGACCGGGCCCGACACCAGGTCGAACGGCTCCGCCAGGAACGGCCCCACCAGCTCCCTGGCCTCCTGCGCCGACGCGGCCGCGGCGACGGTCAGGGGGACCTCGGTCTCGTCCGACACCAGCACGTCCGGCTGCCCGTCCGGGCCGGCGGGGAAGCGGGTGCGCAGCGGCTGGTGGCGTTCGCAGACGCGGCGCAGCGCCGCCGCCAGGGCGTCGGCCTGGAGCGGCCCGCGGACCCGCCGCACCAGCGGGATCGTGTAGGCGGCGTTCCCGGGGGCGTACTGCTCCATGAACCACAGCCGCTCCTGCGCGTACGACAGGGGCGGGGGCCGGTCGGCGGGCAGCGCGGGGATGGCCGGCCGCGATCCGCCGCGCCTGCGCAGCCGCTGGGTGAGCAGCGCCCGCTGGGCCTGCGTCAGCTCGGTCATGGACCCTCCTCCGTCAGCCTCATGACCTCCTCCTCGGACAGCCCCGCCACCTCGGCCACCAGCGCCTCCTCGACGGCCTGCGCCAGCGCCGCGACGGTACGGCGGTCGAACAGCGTACGGATCGGCAGGTCCACCCC
The DNA here is from genome assembly GCF_014204795.1 of Nonomuraea jabiensis. Classification (GTDB taxonomy): domain Bacteria; phylum Actinomycetota; class Actinomycetes; order Streptosporangiales; family Streptosporangiaceae; genus Nonomuraea; species Nonomuraea jabiensis. The sequence goes on from NZ_JACHMB010000001.1 coordinate 8,129,341, forward strand.
CGCCAGGGCGCGCAGCCGAGCGGCCACCCGGATGGCGAGCAGCGAGTGGCCGCCGAGGGCGAAGAAGTCGTCGAACGCGCCGATCTTGTCCGCGCCCAGCACCTCCGCCCAGACGTCGGCCACCAGCTCCTCGGCGTCGGTCCTGGGCGGCGTGCCGTCGCTCCCGACGGGGGCGTCCGGCTCGGGGAGCGCGGCCCGGTCGAGCTTGCCGTTGCGGGTGAGGGGCAGCGCGTCGAGCAGCACCCAGTGCGCGGGCACCAGGTACGGCGGCAGCGCCCGCGCGACGTGCTCGGCCAGGCCCCCGGCAGTGGCCTCCCCGCGCGCGACCACGTAGGCGACCAGGTCGCCCTCCCGCGCGAGCACGGCCGCCTGCCGGACGTCGGGGTGGCCGAGCAGGCAGTGCTCGACCTCGCCCGGCTCGACGCGGAACCCGCGCACCTTCACCTGGGCGTCCAGGCGCCCGAGGAACTCCAGCCGGCCGTCGCGCCGCAGCCGCACCCGGTCGCCCGTCCGGAAGTAGCGGCCCTGCGGCAGGGTCATGAAGGGCGTGCCGGGGGCGTTGAGGTAGCCGCGGGCCACGCCGGGGCCGCCGACGTACAGCTCGCCGGGCGCGCCCGGCGGGGTGGGCGCCCCGTGGCGGTCGAGGACCTGGACGGGTGTCGCCGCCACCGGGCGGCCGATCGGCGGGTGCGGGTCCCCGCCCGCGAGTTCGGCGCACGTGGCGATGATCGTCGTCTCCGTGGGGCCGTAGGTGTTGACCAGCCGCACCCGGTCGCCGAAGCGTTCGCGCCAGCGGGCCACGGCCTGCGCGCGCACCTGCTCGCCGCCGAGGATCACCAGGCGGAGCCGCTCCGGCCAGGCGATCTCGCCGATCAGGTCCACCAGGTGGTGGAAGTAGGCGGTGGGCAGGTCGAGCACGGTGACGTCGGGCCGCCGGGCGAGCAGGTCGGGCAGGGTGGCGCCGCCGCCGGGCAGCAGCTCGACCGTGGCGCCCGCGGCCAGCGCCGGGAAGATCTCCTCGGCGTGGGTGTCGAAGCTCAGCGAGGCGAGCTGGACGACGCGGTCGCCGGGGCGCAGCCCGTACGCCGAGCGCATCCACCGGACCCGCTCGGCCAGTCCGGCCTGCTCGACGGCGACGCCTTTCGGGGTGCCGGTGGAGCCGGAGGTGTAGATCACGTACGCCAGGCCGGGCCGGCGTTCCGTGGGGCTCGTCCCCGGCTCGATCCCCGCCGCGACGACGAGGGACGTGCCCGCGGCCATGGTCCGCAGGCGCTCCGGCGGGTACTCGGGGTCCAGGGGCACGTAGGCGGCGCCCACCCGCCAGATCGCCAGCATGGCCACCACCGCCTCGACCGAGCGGCCCGCCCGCAGCCCGACCAGGTCCCCTTCGCCCGCGCCCCGCTCCGACAGCTCCGCGGCCAGCCGCGCCACCCGCCGCTCCAGCTCGGCGTAGGTCACGGCCTCGGCGCCGCAGCTCACGGCCACCTCGCCGGGATGCGCCGCCACCGACTCGGCGATCATCGCGGGGACGGTCTCCGCCGTACTCGCCGCAGGACGGTCGAGCGACGCGAGCAGGGCCTCGTCGGACGGCGTCAGGACGGGCAGGCGCGACAGGGGCACCCGCCGGTTGCCCGGGTCGGCCACCCCCCGCAGCACCACCGCGAACCGCTCCGCCAGCTCCGCCACCGTCTCCGCGTCGAACAACCCGGCGTCGTACCCGAACGCCACCCGCAGCCGCCCGGGCGACCGCCACGCCTCCACGGTCAGGTCGAACTTGGCCTGCCGGTACCCGTCGTCGAAGAACGCCATCCGCACCGGGCCGAGGCGGTCGCGTTCGCCGTCGGCGGTCTGGCTGTTCAGGGTGAACAGGGTCTGGAACATCGGCTTCCTGACGAGGTCCCGCTCCACGTCCAGCTCGGCCAGCAGCTGCTCGAACGGCACGTCGTGATGGGCCATCGCGTCCAGGACGGTCCTGCGCGTCCTGGCCAGCAGCTCCTCCAGCGCCGGGTCGCCCGACAGGTCGCCGCGCAGGACGAGCGTGGTGCTGAGGTAGCCGATGAGGGGCTCCAGCTCCACCCGGTCCCGGCCCGCCGTCGGCGACCCGACCAGCACGTCGTCCTGCCCGGTGTGCCGCGACAGCAGGATCTGGTACGCCGCCAGCAGCACCATGAACAGCGTCACCCGATGCCGGCGAGCCGTCGACTCCAGCTGCGCGAGCAGCTCGCCCGGCACCTCCAGCAGGTGGAAGTCGCCACGCGTCGCCCCGGGGCGGTGCGGCCGGTCCGTGTGCAGGTCCAGGGTGGGCGGGTCGGCGAGCTGGGCGCGCCAGTAGTCGAGGGCCGCGCCGCGGTCCTGCTCCCGCCGCCACCCGGCGACGTCCCCGTGCTGCACGGCCAGCGGCGCGAGCTCGGCGGAGGCGTACAGGGCGGCCAGGTCGTCCAGGAAGACGGTGATCGACCAACCGTCGGCCACGATGTGGTGCAGGACGACGCAGAGCACGTGGTCTTCCGGAGCGATCCGGATCAGCGTGACGCGCAGCGGCGGCGCGGCGCCCAGGTCGAGCGGGGCGTTCGTGCGCGCGGCGACGAGCGCGCGGGCCTCGGCCTCGTCGCGGGCGGCGAGCCGCTCGATCCTGGCGAGGGCGGGCCGCTCGACCACGGCCACCGGCCGCCCGTCCACCTCGGGGAAGCGGGTCCGCAACGACTCGTGCCGGGCGACCAGCCCGGTCAGCGCCCGCTCCAGCGCCGCCTCGTCGAGCGGGCCCTGGAGCCTGCGCACGATGTACATGTTGTACGAGGCGTCGGAGGGATCCAGGCGGTGCAGGAACCACAGGCGTTCCTGGGCGGGGGAGAGCGGCGGCAGCGTGCCGGCCGGGCGCGGCACGAGGGGGCTGCCCGGCTCGCCCGCGAGCTCGTCCAGCGTCGCGGCGAACCCGGCGACCGTGGGATGCGTGAACAGCTCCCGCAGCGGCGCCGCCGTCCCCGCCGCCGCCAGCCGGGCGATGACCCGGGTGGCCAGCAGCGAGTGGCCGCCGAGCGCGAAGAAGTCGTCGTCCGCGCCGAGGTCGCCGGTGCCCAGCACCTCGGCGAAGATCCGCGCCACCTGCCGCTCCCTGGCGGTGACCGGCGCGCCGCCCCGGCCCGCCGCCGGCCGCGCGGGCTCGGGCAGCGCCCGCCGGTCCACCTTCCCGTTGGGAGTCAGCGGCAGGGCCTCCAGGGGCACGACGACCGAGGGCACCATGTACGGGGGCAGCCACTCGGCCGCCCGCTCCAGCAGATCGTCCGGGCAGACCGCCCCGGCGGAGGCGACGTAGGCGACCAGGTCGCCGCCCCGCACCACCACGGCCGCCCGGCGCACCCCGGGGTGCCGCTCCAGGGTGGCCTCGATCTCGCCCGGCTCGACCCGGTGCCCCCGCAGCTTGACCTGGCCGTCCCCGCGTCCCAGGAACTCCAGCGTGCCGTCGGCCAGCCACCGCACCCGGTCGCCCGTCCGGTACCACCCGTCCGGGAACGCCTCCGGCGGCTCCCCCGGCGAGCGCAGGTAGCCGAGGGCCACCCCGGCGCCGCCGATGACCAGCTCCCCGGGGACGCCGATGGGCGCGGGCGAGCCGGTGCGGTCGAGCACCCGTACCGTGGTGTTCGCGAGCGGCCGCCCGATGCTCACCCGGTCGGGGGAGGGCGGCACCTCCCAGGCGGTGGACCAGATCGTGGTCTCGGTCGGCCCGTACATGTTGAGCAGCCGCCCCACCCGCCTGCGCAGCCGCCTGGCCAGCGCGAGCGGCAGCGCCTCGCCCCCGGCCAGCGCCACCAGCCCCGACGGGTCCAGCCCGGCGGACAGCAGCATGCTCCACCCCGACGGCGTGGCCTGCACGTGGGTGACCCCGGACGCGCCGATCAGCCGGGCCAGCGCCACGCCGTCGCGCACGGCGTCGTCGCCGGCCAGCACCAGCCGCCCGCCCGTCACCAGCGGCAGGTACAGCTCCAGCCCGGCGATGTCGAACGACAGCGCCGTGCTGCCCAGCCACACGTCCCGCGGGCGGGAGCCGAGCAGCCGTTCCATCCCGGCCAGCAGGTTGACCAGCGCGGAGTGCGGCACCGCCACGCCCTTGGGCGTGCCGGTGGAGCCCGAGGTGTGCAGCACGTACGCCGGGGCGCCGGCCGCCGCCTGCGACGTGGCGAAGGACCCCTCGGACGCGGGCCCGACCCGTTCGACGTGCCCGGGCAGGGGCGCGGACGGGCCGGCCAGCGCGACCCGCACGCCCGCCTGCGCGAGCATGGCCGCCACGCGCCCGGCGGGCAGCGCCGGGTCCACCGGCAGGTACGCGGCCCCCGCCATCATGACGCCCAGCAGCGTCCCCGGCAGCTCGGCCGAGCGCGGCAGGCACACCGCCACGACGGACCCCGGCCCCGCCCCGCGCGCCCGCAGCCCCGCCGCGACCAGCCGGGCCCGGTCGGCCACCTCGGCATAGGTGCGCGCCTCCACCGCGCACTCCACCGCGCACTCCACCGGGCACTCCACCGGGCACTCCACCGCCACGGCGTCCGGCCGCAGCTCCGCCTGCCGCAGGAACAGGTCCACGACCGTCCCGGACGGGAGGTCGGCCGCGGTGTCGTTCCAGGAGTCCAGCAGGCGGCGCTCCTCGGGCGGCAGCACCTCCAGCTCCGACACCCGCGCGCCGGGACGGCGGACGGCGGAGCCCAGCAGCGTGAGGAACCGCGCCGCCAGCCGCTCCACCGTGTCCCGGGTGAACAGCTCGGCGCTGTAGACGAACGCGCCCCGCAGCCCGCCGCCGTCCGGCCACAGGTCCACGCGCAGGTCCACCATCGCGGGCGGCGTGCCGTGCGGGAACGGTTCGCTCGCCAGACCGGCGAACGTGGCCGCCTCGCCGTACCCGACGGCCGCGTTGTGCAGCCCGAACATGGTCTGGAAGAGCGGCGTGCGGCTGAGGTCGCGTTCGATGTCGAGCGCCGCCAGCACCCGCTCGACGGGCGTCTCGCCGTGCGCCATCGCCTCCAGCACGGTCCGGCGGGTGCGCCGCAGCAGCTCCGTGAACGCCGGATCGCCCGACAGGTCGCCCCGCAGCACCAGCGTCGAGGCGAACAGCCCGACCATCGGCTCCAGCTCCGGCCGGCTCCGCCCGGCCGTGGGCGTGCCGACCACGATGTCGTCCTGCCCGGTGTGGCGGGCCAGCAGCGCCTGGTACGCGGCCAGCAGCACCATGAACAGCGTGCACCGTTCCGCCCGGGCGAGCCGTGCCAGCGCGGCCACCAGCGCGGGGTCGAGGTCGAACCAGGTCTCACCGCCCGCGCTGCCCCGGCGGGCCGGGCGCGGCCGGTCCACCGGCAGGTCCAGCGGCGCGGCCCCGTCGAGCCTGGCCGTCCAGTGGTCGACGTCCATTTCCGCGTCCGCGTCGGCCTCGCGCTGCGCGTCGGCGTACTCGGCGTAGGTCGTGGCCAGCTCCGGCAGCCCGGCCGGGGTGCCGTCCAGGCGGGCCGAGTAGCACTTGGCCAGGTCGTCCATGAGCACGTTCAGCGACCAGCCGTCGCCGATGATGTGGTGCAGGACGACGCACAGCACGTGGTCGCCGGGGGAGAGCCGGACCAGCGTGACGCGCAGGGGCGGCGCGGAGCCCAGCTCGAAGGGGGTGTTCGCGCGCTCTTCGAGCAGCCGCGCGGCCTGCTCGGGCGTGTCGAGGTCGACGCGCTCGACCGGCACGGGGCCGGGCGGCTCCACGATCGCGACCGGCTGGCCGTCGTGGTCGGGGAAGCGGGTGCGCAGCGACTCGTGCCGCGCCACCACGTCGCCGAACGCGCCGGTCAGGGCGTCGGCGTCGAGCGGGCCGGAGATCCGCCGTACGACGGCCACCCGGTAGGCGGGGTCGGCCGGGTCGAGCCGGTGCAGGAACCAGAGCCGCTCCTGGCCGAGGGAGATCATGCGCGCAGCTCGCTGACCGCCGCCGCCACCCCGGCGACCGTCGGATCGTCGAGGAACACGTCGAACGGCACCTCGACGCCGAGCCGTTTCCTGATCCGGGCGCTGATCTGGGTGATGGTCAGCGAGTGGCCGCCGAGGTCGTACAGGTCCTCGTCGGGGGCGAGCTCCTCGATCCGCAGGACCTCCATCCAGATCTGCCGTACCTGCTCGACCAGATCGCCGTCCACCGCCCCCGCCGCGGCGCCCGGCAAGGGGGCCTCGACCGGCGCGGGCGCCGGCACCGGCGCCGCGCTTGGCAGGGGCAGGTCGGCGAGCCTGAGACCGGGGTCGGCGGCGAGCACGGCCCGCAGGTGCTCCCCGGCCCGCTCGACGTGCTCGCGCCCGATGACCTCGGGGCTGTAGTGCAGGGTGAGCCGGAGCCCGTCGGCGCCGTCCACGGCCTGCAGGTGCAGGACGTTCCTGACCATGTGGTTGGACATCTTCCACTCGGCCACCAGGCCCAGCCCCGGGAAGGCCACGTCGGCCGCGCGCCGCCGGAAGCTGATCGACACCGGCGCCAGCGCGGGGCGCGGCCGGATGCCGCCCGCCGCCCTGGCCGCGGGGATGTCGCGGAAGCGGTTCAGCTCGCGCAGCCGCGCCCGCAGGTCGTGGGCCAGCTCCGGGAGGGTGGTGTCCGGCGTGGGCGCGGAGTAGAGGGGTAACTCGGTGGCGAACAGGCCGATGTGCTCCCTGGTCTCCGGCCGCCGGGTGGACATGGCGACCGCGACCGCCGGCTCGGCGTTGCCGTACCGGAAGAGCAGGGCGTGCACGGCCGCCAGGAACAGCTCGAACCGCGTGACCCCGGCCTCCTCCCATCCGGACAGCTCGCCCGTCAGGTCGAGCAGGACCGTCTCGCCGCGGCCGGCCGTCCGCGCGGTCCCGGACACCCCGTCGACGACCACCGTCTGCCGGTCCCGCCAGTGCTCGCGCCAGTACGCCGCGGCCTCGGGCGGGATCGCGGCGGCGGCCCCGTACGGCATGGGCAGCGGCGGCAGGGGCCCGCCCGAGTACGCCGCCGCCAGGTCGCGCACCAGCAGATCCTTCGACATGCCGTCGAACACCAGGTGGTGGCCCACGAACAGCAGCAGATGCCGCGACGGCCCCACCTCCGCCAGCGTGAACCGCGCCAGCGGCCCCCGCCCCAGGTCGAACGGCCGCGCGATCTCCTCGCGCACCAGGCCGTCCACGTCCGCCGCCCGGACGAACGCGACCGGCGGCCGGTCGGCGGCGGGCACCAGGTGCAGCTCCCCGTCGCGGTCCTCGAACGCGCACCCCAGCACCGGGTGGCGGGCGAGCACCGACTCGCACGCCTTCAGCATCGCCCCCCGGTCCAGCGGGCCGTCGAACCACATGGCGAACGGCATGTGGTAGGCCGTGCCGCCGCCGTGCATCATCTCGGTGATCCACATGCCGTGCTGGGCCTGCGATGCCAGGACCATCGTCACTCCTTCGCCATACGCCGCAGTTCCCGCTTGATGACCTTGCCCGCGGCGTTCCTGGGCAGGGTGTCCAGGGTGAGCAGCACCGTGGGCAGCTCGTGCCCGGCCAGCCGGGTGCTCAGGAAGGCCCGTACGTCGCTGAGCGCCAGCGGCCCGGTGGCCACCACCGCGGCGGCCACCGCCGTGCCCATCACCGGGTGCGGCACCCCGAACACCGACGCGTCCGCCACGGCCGGGTGCTCGTGCAGCGCCGACTCGACCTGGATCGTCGAGACCTTGAACGCGCCCGACTTGATCACGTCGCTCTCCCGGTCGACGAGGTACAGGTAGCCCTCGTCGTCGAGGCGGCCGAGGTCGCCCATGCGCACCCAGCCGTCCTGGAACGCGCTGTCCTCGCCGGAGTCGTAGTAGGCGCGGGGATGGGCGGCCGCGCGCAGCCACACCTCGCCCGTCTCGCCGGGCGCCACGGGGGTGCCGTCCGCGTTCGCGATCCTGAGCCGGGAGCCGCCCGCCGCGCGGCCGAGCGAGCCGGGCCTTTCCGCGTCGTAGATCATGATGGTCTGCGCCGGGGCGGCCTCGGTGGAGGTGTAGTAGTTCGCGACGGTCGCGTTCGGGAACGCGGCGGTCAGGCCGGCGGCGACCGACGGGGGCAGCGCGGCCGCGGCCGAGCCGAGCAGCAGCACGCTGGACAGGTCGTGGCGGTCCTGCACGCGGGCGTTGAGCAGCTCGGCGGCCATCGCGGGGACGACGAAGACGGTGCCGGCCGCGTACTCCTCGATCAGGGCGGCGAAGCGGGCCGGGGTGAAGAGCGGGAGCGTCACCACCGCCGGGGCGGCGGTGAGGGCGTGGAGCAGCATCACCTGGCCGGCGTTCGTGCCGATGGGGAAGGCGTGCACCAGATGCCGGGAATGGGCGAACGGGCGGCGTTTGGGGTGGACGGGCGGGGAGGTCAGGTTCGCGTGGGTGGCGGCGACGCCCTTGGGGCGGCCCGTCGTGCCGGAGGTGTAGAGGATCTGGGCGAGCGAGAGCGGATCAGGGGCCGCGGTCTCCTCGCTGACGGCAGGTCCCGACAGGAGCCCCGACAGGAGCCTCGCGAACGGGACGGCGGCCGGCCCCGGGGGGAGCGCCGGGTCCCCGCCGCCGTGGACGACCCTCGTCGCCCCGCAGTCCTCGATCATGTACGCCAGCTCCGGCGGGGCGAGCCGGTCCGAGAGGGGCACCGCCACGCCGCCCGCCTTCAGCACGGCCATCCAGCTCACCGCGTAGTCCAGCCACTCGCGGGCGCCGAAGACCAGCGCGACCCGTTCGCCCTTGAGCGGCCCCGGGAGGGCGCGGGCGGCGGCGGTGGAGCGCTCGTCCCATTCGGCCAGGGTCAGGCTGCCGTGGCCGGCGACGATCAGCGCGGTGTGGTCGGGATCGGTGGCGGCTCGGGACGTCAGGAGATCGGGCACTGGAAGGGCCGACGGAACCACCCCCAGAATTTTTTTCGTCGTGCCGCTTGACGCTAGAAAAAATGCACACATGCGTCAAGCCCTTACCTGCAGGCGCTTGCCGACGTCTGGCACCGCGTGACACACTCGCCCCGGATTCCCCGACGAGGGAGGGTTCACCAGGTGCTGATGGATGGGGAGCTTCACCAACGGCTCGCCGACATGATCGCCAAGGCCGCCGACGGGGCGGTCGATCCGGCCGAGGTGCTGTCCGGGCAGGCCCGGCTGAGCGATCTCGGCGTCACGTCACTGGCCTACTTACGACTGATCGACGCGGTGGAGGCCGAGTTCGGGGTGGAGCTCGACCCCACGGCCATCGACAGCCTGGACGCGCTGGTGGACTACGTCCGGCTCCATGGCTGACCCCGGTGCTCCGGCGGGCCGGGACGGGCCGCTGACCTGGGGGCAGCAGGACATCTGGCGGGCGGTCCTCGCCGCCGCGCCGCAGGAGCGCTACCTCAACATCGCCCGGGTCTTCGCCGCGCCCAAACGCCCGGTGACCGTGGAGCGCGCCGCGCTGGCCCTCGAACGGCTGGTCGCCCGGCACGAGTCGCTCCGCACCCGGCTCACCGGGTCGCGCGAGGCGCCGCTCCAGCGGGTCTGGCCGTCCGCGAGTCCGCCGTACGAGGTGGTGGAGGCGGGACCGGTCGAGCCGGGGCCGGTCGGATCGGTGGCGGTCGGGTCGGTGGCGGTCGGGTCGGTGGCGGTCGGGTCGGTGGCGGTGGAGGCGGGGCCGGTCGGGGCGGCTCTGGCTGAGGAGGTGGGTGAGCGGCTGGCGGCCGAGCCGTTCGCTTACTGGGAGGAGTGGCCGCTGCGGGTGGCGTTCGTGGTGGCCGGGGGATATGTCCGGCACATCGTCCTGGTGCTCTGCCATCTCGCCGCCGACGGCCACGCGGCCGAACTCGTGGTCAAGGACTTCCGCCTGCTCCTGCTCCGGGACTCCCTGCCACTCCTGCGCAGCGCCACCCCCCGGGAGCTCGCCGCCTGGCAGCACTCGCCCGAGGGGCGGCGCGTGTCGGGGGAGGCGATCGGGTTCTGGCTGGAGGAGTACGCCCGGATGGACCCCGTGCCGGCGTCCGCGTACGTACCGGGGGAGCCGCGGTTCGTGGAGGCCACGATGCGCTCGCCCGCGCTGGCCGCCGCCGTGCAGGAGGTCGCCGCCCGCAACCGGGTCAGCTCCTCGACGGTGCTGCTCGCGGGCGCGATGCGGCTGGCCGGTCGGCTGACCGGGCAGCGGTTCTGCGGGATGCGGGTGATCGTGAACAACCGCTTCGCGGCCGGGCGGCGCGACGTGGTGTCCACGATCTCGCAGGAGGCGCTGGTGGTGCTGGACCTGCGTACGGAGTCCTTCGACGCGCTGGTGCGCCAGGCGTGGGGGACGGCGCTGCGGGCGTACCGGCAGGCGCAGTACGACCCGTACGCGATGGAGGAGGCGGTCACCCGCGTGGGGCCGGGGATCCGGTCGTTCGGCTGCTTCAACGACCAGCGGCTCGTCCAGGAGGACGGCCAGGTCGCCGCCCTGGAGGGCAAGACCGAGGTGGCCAGGACGGACGCGATGGACCGCAACATCTGCGACTTCCGCCTGCACGTCGGCGGCGAGCCGGGGCGCATGGAGGTCTCCTGCTACGCCGACACCGCCCTGCTGCCCCCGCCGGGCATCGAACAGTACCTGCTGGACCTGGAAGGCCTGATCGTGGAGGCGGCCCGGACATGAGCCTGTACGCGGAGGCGACGTCGTGCGCGCAGGGGGAGGAGCTACGCTTCCGGCTCCTGGACGCCGGTGGCGGCCCGATCGTGGTGGAGGACGTGCCGTCGGGCGGGGTCGTCATGGAGGACGTCTCCTCCGGCGGGCCGAGCTGGACGCTGAAGGTAGGCGACGATTGGCCCAGCTCCCTCTATCGAGCCATTTACCGCGACACCAGCGCATATTTCGTCGTACGTAGCTCTGTGCCCGCTTCGCCCATCCTGGTCTCGGTCCCGTTCCCCACCTGGGAGGCGTACAACCGGCCCGGCGTCCCCGGCGAGGGCCTCTACCAGTCGGAGCAGCCCGACCGTGCCGTCAAGGTCACCTTCGACCGGCCGGGTGCGGGGCCGCAGATCGAGGAGTGGGAGCTCGGCCTGCTCCGCTGGCTCGGCCCGGCGGGCTACACCGTCGACTACTGCTCGGGCCTGGACCTGCACGGCGGGCTCGATCTCCTGTCCCGCTACCGGCTCCTGGTCATCAACGGTCATGACGAGTACTGGTCGTGGGAGATGCGGGACGCGGTGGAGGCATTTGCCCGCCGTGGTGGAAATATCGCCATATTCTCCGGCAATACCTGCTGGTGGCAGGTCCGCTTCGAGGACGACCTCCGTACCATGGTCTGCTACCGCGACGCCACCGCCGACCCCATGGCCGCCACCGACCCCGGCCGGGTCACGGTCGAGTGGCCGAGCGACCCCGTCAACCGCCCCGAGAACACCCTCACCGGCCTCTCCTTCAGGAACGGCGCCGGCTGCTGGGTGGACTCGCGCGTCATGTCCCAGGAGTCCTACACCGCCAGATTCGCCGGCCACTGGGTCTTCGAGGGGACGGGGCTCGCGGACGGCGACCCGTTCGGGACAGGCGCGATCGGCTACGAGACGGACGCGGCCGACCTGGAATGGGTTGCCGGCGTCCCCCGGGCGACCGGCCGCGACGGCACGCCACCGTCCTTCGTCGTCCTCGCCACGGCCGACCTGTCCCACTGGCGCCGCTACGGCAAGGGCGGGGCCGCCACGATGGGCCTGCACCGCCTCGGAGCGGGCACCGTCTTCAACGCCGGCACCATCAACTGGGGCAACACCCTCGACGACCCGGCCCTGGCCACCATCACCCGCAACGTCCTCAACCGCCTCTCCCACCCACCCACCACCCCCACCTGGGACCCCATCGGCCCCACCCCACGGTCACCCCTCGACCCCGCTCCACCGCTCCCGCCTCCCACTCCACGGTCGGCGGCCGTCGAGCCGGGCGACGCCGTAGCCGTGCGGGCGCTCGTGTGCTGCGAGAACCGCCTCTACGCCGCATGCTCGGACGGCAGCCTCGCCGTCAGGGACGTATGCGGCCAGAACCTCCCATGGCAGACGATCGACGAGACCGACGCGATCGCCCTCGCCGCACCCCGGGAGGCGCACGGCGGCCCGCCCGCCGGCCTGTACGGGGTCGCCCCGGACGGCACCATCCGCTACCGCGACCCCGTGCCGGCCCGGCAGCCGTGGCGGGACGTCAGCCGCGCACCCGAGGGCACCATCGCCCTGGCCGCCGTGGACGAAGGGCTGTTCGCCGTCACCTCCGGAGGAGATGAGCTGTGGCACCTGCCCATCCGGCAGCTCGGCACCCACGACTGGAAGATCGTCGGCCCGGCCGCCGGTGCGGTGAGCCTGACCGCGATGAACGGCCGCCTGTTCGCCATCTCGGCCGACCGGATCCTCGTGAGGACAGTCGAGCGGCATGACGCCGGCTGGAGCGACCTGGGCCCCGCCGGAGGGCACACCGTCCTGGCCGCCACCGCTGGACGGCTCATCGGCGCCGCCCCCGACGGCGCCCTCCGCTGGCGGTCGCTGACTCAGCCTTCCTGAGGGCGGTCGCTCTCGTAGGCCAGCCACTGCGCGAACGTGTGCAGCCCGTAGTCCAGCGTCACGCCCGCCCGCCACCCCAGCTCGACCCCCGCCCGCTCGACGTTCACCAGCGGCCCGGGAGGCTCGTCGGACGTCTCGACGTCCATCGGCCGCACCGCCCTGGACACCGCCTCGACCAGCTCGCCCATGCGCAGCCGCTTCCGGCTGGCGACGTTGTACACCCGCCCCGCAACCCCCCGTTCCAGCGCGGCCAGCACCGCCCCGGCGACGTCCTGTACGTGCACCAGCTGCACCGGACGCCCGGAGACAGGCGCGGGACGGTTGAGCGACGACCGCAGCACCAGGTCCGCCACCGGCCCGCGCTGCGGCATGCCGGGCCCGTACGGCTCGCCCAGCCGCAGCACCACCGCTCCCGGCGCGGCCGCCTCCACCTCCAGCAGGGCCCGCGACAACGGCGTGGCGGCGGGCGACACGGGCGTGTCCTCGTCCACCCACTTCCGCTGCGGATAGACGTCTACCGAGCTGAGCAGCACCCCGCCCCGCCCGCCCGCGAAGGCCGCCCGCGCGAGCCGCAGCTCCTCCTCCGGGTCGGCGTCCGGGGACCAGCCGAGGGCGCACACGTGCACCACCGGCGCGCCGGAGTCCCCGGCGGCGAGACGGAGGCCCCGGTCGGCGAGCGCGTGCGCCAGGTGCTCCCGGACGAACGTCTCGGCCCCGCTCACGGCCACGATCAAGGGGACCGGAGACGGCGGGGCCACGGCGGGCTGCGGGCGATCCACCGGCCTCGCCGCAAGGCCCGCTTCCAGGCCCACCCGCGCCACCTCGTGCAGCTCCGCCGACAGCCGCCCCAGCTCCCGCCCCGACAGCTCGTGACACAACCCGCCCGGCCCCATCGTGGCCAGCGCCTCGTCCACCACCCGAGCGTCCCCCAGCCCCCGCCCCCCGTGCACGACCCCCATCGTGTACGCCGTCAGCCACAGCTCCCCATGCGCCCCCGCGCCCGCCCGCGCCACCAGCGCGCCCGCGTCGATCCCCAAGCCCGCCAGATAGTCCTCGCACCGCAGATCCCGCCACCCCCGAGACCCCGGCACGCGTACGGCGCACTGCGCGACACCCCGCTTGAAGAACGGGATCACCGGCAGATCGTCGAGCACGACGCCCTCGCCCACCCCCGCCAGCGGGTCGTCGGTGAAGAAGCACGGCGAGCGGCGCACCCCCTGGAAGTCGTTGTCCACCAGGCTCGCCAGGTCCTCGTGCTCGGCCAGGCTGGGCACCGCCACGAACACCGGCACCCCGGCCTGCCGCAGGTACCGCCCCATGAGCACGTCGTCGGGCCACGTGTCGCCCCGGCCCGCGGCCCACTCCACGTACCCCTCGGCCACGTCCTTGGGCAGCAGCAGGGCGGCCACCGGCGTGTACTCGCCCGCCCCCGCCACCCACCGCGCCCCGGCCAGCGCCCCCTGGCGTACGGCGGCGCCGTTGCGCGAGTTCCAGAAGGCGAACAGGGCGAGCGCGGCGTCCGGCAGGGCTCGGGCGGCGCGCTCGGCCCGCTGGAAGAACGTGCCGGAGAGCACCATGTCGTCGTGCAGGAGGAAGTGGTGGGTGGAGTCGCCGGGGATGCTCGACCAGGCCAGCAGCGAGGTGCGGAACGCCGAGGGCCGCCCGCCCGGATCGGGGTCGGTGACGACGTCGAGCACGCCCCCGGCCAGCCGCGCCGCCGCCTCCATGCGCCGGGGGTGCGCCATCACGGCCCCGCTCAGCCGCACCCTCCGGTTCACGTCCCCAGGCATGCGCCTACCGTGAGCTCGCCCGACTCGACGAGGTCCAGGGCGTCGCGCCGGTCCCCGCCCTCCCACTGCACCTCGCGTACCACCAGCAGCCCCGACCCGCAGGCCACCAGCACCCCGCCGGTCCCGGTCGACCACACGGGGGCGAGCACGGTCCCGGCCGGCTCGCTGCCGCCGTGCTCGATGAGGTCGGCCCCAATGAGATCTGCGCTGTGCACGTACAGCCGCCGCCCGGAGACGGACGTGAACGCCCCCGGATAGGGCGAGGCCAGCGCGCGTACCCAGTCGTAGAGGTCGGCGGCGGGCCGGGACCAGTCGATCAGCCCGTCCTCGGGCCGCCGCTTCTCCCACCAGGACCCGCCGGGCCCCTGCGGGCGCGCCACCACGCGGCCCTCCAGCAGCAGCGGGATGTACGTCGCCAGCAGGTCCACGTTGATCTCGGTGACCTTGCGGTAGACGGCGCCGACGTCGTCGCGCCGGCTGATCGTGAACTCCCGCTGCGCGATCAGGTCCCCGGTGTCGGCCCCCTCGTCCAGGAAGAACAGGCTGACCGCGCTCGTCTCCAGCCGCTTGATGATCGTCCACGGCAGCGCGGCCCGCCCCCGCCCCTCGGGCAGCCGGGTGGGATGCAGCCCGATGGACCCCAGGGGGCACGCCGACAGCAGGGGTTCGCGCACCAGCTGCGACCATCCCGCGATCACGAACAGGTCCATGCCCTTGACCAGCTCGTACGCCTGCCCGTCGTTGATGTCGGAGGTCTCCAGCAGCGGGATGCCGTGCTTCTCGGACGCCTCCCGCAGCGGCGCGAACCCGGAGCGGTGCTGCAGCGCGGGCGGGTAGCCGATCAGCAGCGACGGCGGGGTGCCCTGCGCCACCAGCACGTCCACCGCCGGCGCGGCGAACTCCATCCCGGTGGCGAACGCGAACGTCTTCACAGGACCTCCCTCAGCACCCCGAACGCCTCCGCGTGAGTGACGCCGATCTCCGCTCCGCGTAACGTGGCCAGCGCCGTCACCGAATCCTCGCTCCTGATGTGGGGCGAGGGGCGGTGCTGGCTCGCGTACGCCCGCAGTGCCTCGAGCTTCGCGCCCATATGAGTGGATATATCGCAGTAAGCCGTCGAGCGGGGCATCGGCTCGGACGCCCACTGGATCTTCGACATCTCGTACATGAGGACGTTCGGCACCAGCCACTTGCCGAACTGCTGCGCGATCGGCCGGGCGGCGGCGAACCCGGCGTCGAAGACGGCGCAGTGGTCCTGGTCGTAGTCGGCGAAGCTGGGCAGCAGCAGCAGGTCGGGCCGCCGCTCGTTCAGGGCGTGCTCGAACAGGTCCACCAGCTCCCGGCGCGGCAGCGTGTCGAGCCGCTCGGTCAGCCCGCGGTCCCCGTACGCGATCTCGAAGGTGAAGCCGAGCAGGCCCCGCACGGCCTCGATCTCGTCCAGCCGCTGCCGGTAGGTCGTGGCGCCGGCCAGCCCGTAGTGGCTCATGCCGTCCACCGCCAGGTACAGGACGTGCACCTCGGCGCCGAGCTCGGCCTGCGCGGCCATCAGGCCGGCACAGCCCAGGACCTCGTCGTCGGCGTGGGGGGAGATCACCAGGACGCGGTCAAAGCGGCGCATTCACTGCCCTTCGGTCCTCGCGGGCGCGGTAGTAGTCGGCGGTGGCCATGATGAGCTCGTCGAGGGTGACGCGGGGCCGCCAGCCCAGGTCGGTGGCCGTCCTGAGCGCCGGGATCTTGTGGAAGGACTCGGCCTCGGCGTAGTGCGGCCCGTGCACGCTCCGGCCGTCCACGCTGACGATGGGGGAGGGGCTGCCGAGCAGGGTCTTGACGCGTTCGGCGAGCTGCATGACGGTGACGGCGTTGGCCGGGTTGCCGACGTTGATGATGACGTCGTCGCCGTCCAGCGCCGCGTCCATGAAGCCGATGAGGAACGCCGTCAGGTCGCTGGCCGCGATGAACGCCCTGACCTGCTCCCCGCCCGCGAACACCGTGATCGGCCGCCCGGCCAGGGCCTGCTGCACGAACGTGGGCATCACGAACCCGCCCGCCCGCGACTGCCGCGCGCCCGCCACGTTGAAGGGCCGGATGACGATGCCACGTAACCCGTGCCGGCGGCTGTTGCAGACCATGGCCTCGGCCAGCGTCTTGGCGACGGCGTACTCGATGCGCGTGTTGTACTGGGTCGGCACGACGATGTCGTCCTTCTCGTCGAGCACGCCGCTGCGCCCGTACACCTCGGCCGAGCTGAACATGCACAGCGGCACCCCGGCCGCGGCGCACGCCTCGATGACCGGCGCGGTGCTGCCGATGATGTCGTGCCCGAGCCGCCCCGAGCGCGACAGGATGCTGGCCGGGCCCACGTAGGAGGCCGCGTGGATGACGCGGTCCACGCCCGCGAAGTCGCCGCCGGAGGCCAGGTGGTCCTCCACGCGCTGCCTGATGACCGTGCAGCGCGGGTCGGTGTCGTAGTCCTCGCCGTCGACGACCGCTCCGGCGTTCGAGTCGATGATCCGTACGCGGTGGCCCGCCGCGAGGTAGGCGTCCACCAGATGTGAGCCGATGAAACCGAGACCGCCGGTGATCACTACTTCGCCACCTGGTGCTCGCACGGACCCGCCTTTCCTGCTCGAGGAAAACGGTCATACTGGGACCTAGGCGGGATTAAAACAGTTTTCGTCTGTCTTGTCACCCATGGCCACAACTTTTCACCGCGGCGCGTGAACCCCTCGCGGCACGGGTACCTCCCTATCCTGACCGGGTACGCAGACCTGGGGAGACGCGGCCGATGTCCGGTGAGCTCGACCTCATGCCCGCCGGCTTCGTGCGGGCCATCGACGAGATGGCGCTGGTGGACCACCACGTGCACGGCGTCACGTCCCACGACCTGTCGCGCCGCGCGTTCGAGGAGCTGATCACCGAGTCGGACCGGCCGGTGCCGTCGTGGATGACCCCGTTCGACTCCCAGGTCGGCCACGCCATCCTGCGGCACTGCGCGCCGGTGCTCGGGCTCGACCCGCACTGCACGCCCGAGGAGTACCTGGCCAGGCGCGCCCGGCTGGGCGCCGACGAGGTCAACCGGCTGCTGCTGGGCGCCGGCGGCATCGGGCACTTCCTGGTCGAGACCGGCTACCGGGGCGAGGAGCTGCTCGGGCCCTCCGGCATGGCGGAGGTCACCGGCGTGCCCGCGGACGAGGTGGTGCGGCTGGAGGCGGTGGCCGAGCAGGTGGCCGCCGACGGGTGCGGGGCGGGCGCGTTCGCCGACCGGTTCGCCGAGGCGCTGTGGGAGCGTACGCGTACGGCGCGCGGGCTCAAGAGCATCGCCGCCTACCGCTGCGGGCTCGACTTCGACCCCGCGCCGCCCACCCGCGAGGAGGTCACGGAGGCCGCCGGGCACTGGTTGTCGGCCGGGGGCGGGCGGCTGTCCGATCCCGTGCTGCTGCGCCACCTCATCTGGACGGGGCTGGAGCGGGGCCTGCCGCTGCAGTTCCACATCGGGTTCGGGGACCCGGACGTGGACCTGCGCCGGTCGGACCCGCTGCTGCTGCGCGGGCTCATCGAGCTGGCCGAGCCGACCGGGGTGCCGCTGCTGTTGCTGCACTGCTACCCGTACCAGCGGCACGCGGGGCTGCTGGCGCACGCGTACCCGAACGTGTTCTTCGACGTGGGGCTGGGCGTGAGCTACACCGGCGCGCGCGCCGTGGCGCTGGTGGCCGAGAGCCTGGAGGTGGCGCCGTTCGCGAAGCTGCTGTTCTCCTCCGACGGCTTCGGCCCGGCCGAGCTGCACCACCTCGGGGCGCTGCTGTGGCGGCGGGCGATGGCGCGGGTGCTCGGCGGGTTCGTGGCCGAGGGGGAGTGGTCGGTGGAGCAGGCGATGCGGGTGGCCTGGATGGTGGGCGCGGAGAACGCGCGCCGCGTCTACGACCTCGGAGGGTGAGGCCGAACAAGGTTCCGCCCAAGTGGGGACAGAAAACTCATCGATGACGAAACCATCTATAACCTCTAGGCTCGACCGCGATGGATCTCGAAACTTTCTCCCCCGGTTCGGGACTGCTCGAACCCCGGGCAGCACTCCGCTCTGACGCGCCCGCCCTCGACCTCAACGGCACGTGGCGCTTCCGCCTCTCACCCACCGCGAACGTCCCGGACGACTTCGCCCAGCCGGCCTTCGACGACGCCGGCTGGGACGAGCTCCCCGTGCCGTCCCACTGGAACCTGCACGGGCACGGCGCGCCCGCGTACACCAACGTCGACTTCCCGATCCCCGTCGACCCGCCCCGGGTCCCGGACGAGAACCCGACGGGCGACTACCGCCGCGTGTTCGACCTGCCGGACGGGTGGACGGGCGGCCGGCTGCGGTTCGAGGGCGCCGACTCCTTCGCCAGGGTCTGGCTCAACGGCCACGAGCTGGGCTTCTGGACCGGCAGCAGGCTGCCCGCCGAGTTCGACGCGGGGCCGCACCTGCGGCCGGGGCGCAACGTGCTGGCCGTCCGCGTACACCAGTGGTCGGCCGCCAGCTACCTCGAGGACCAGGACATGTGGTGGCTGCCGGGCATCTTCCGCGACGTCACCCTCACCCGCTCCACCGCCGACGTCTTCGTGCGCGCCTCCTACGCCGACGGGCGCGGCACGCTGAGCTTCGCGGGCTCGGGCACGCTGAGCGTGCCCGAACTGGGCGTCGCCGACCTCTCGCCCGGGGCGGAGGTGACGCTGGAGGTGGAGCCGTGGACGGCCGAGACGCCCCGCCTGTACGACGCCGTCCTCACCCTCCCCGAGGAGACGGTACGGCTGCGCGTCGGCTTCCGCACGATCTCCATCGTGGACGGCGTGCTCCTGGCCAACGGCCGCCCGCTGCTGTTCAAGGGCGTGAACCGGCACGAGTTCCATCCGGAGAGCGGCCGCACGCTGACGTACGAGACGATGCGCGAGGACGTGCTGCTGATGAAGCGGCACAACGTCAACGCCGTCAGGACCAGCCACTACCCGCCCCACCCCGACTTCCTCGACCTGTGCGACGAGCTGGGCCTGTGGGTCATCGACGAGTGCGACCTCGAGACCCACGGCTTCGGCATGATCGGCTGGCGCGGCAACCCCACCGACGACCCCCGCTACGCCGACGCGCTCCTCGACCGCATGCGCCGCATGGTCGAACGCGACAAGAACCACCCCAGCGTCATCATGTGGTCGCTCGGCAACGAGGCCGGCGTCGGCAGGAACCTGGCCGTCATGTCCGACTGGACCCGCGAGCGCGACCCGTCCCGCCCGATCCACTACGAGGGCGACCGCTCCTGCGCGCACACCGACGTCTACTCCCGCATGTACGCCTCGCACGCCGAGGTCGAGCTCATCGGGCGGGGCGAGGAGGCGCCGCTGGACGACCCCGAGCTGGACGCGCGGCGGCGGGGCCTGCCGTTCATGCAGTGCGAGTACGCCCACGCCATGGGCAACGGGCCCGGCGGGCTGGCCGAGTACCAGGAGCTGTTCGAGAAGTATCCGCGGCTGGCCGGCGGGTTCATCTGGGAGTGGATCGACCACGGGCTGGCGCATCCGGAGCACGAGTACGCCTACGGCGGCGACTACGGCGAGCCCGTGCACGACTCGAACTTCGTCATCGACGGCCTCGTCTTCCCCGACCGCACGCCATCACCCGGGCTGATCGACCTGAAGAAGGTGTTCGAGCCGGTGCGGTTCGAGTTCGGGGACGGCGTGGTGCGCGTCGTCAACGGCTACGGCTTCGCGGACCTGTCACACCTGGAGTTCCTGGCCACGGTGGAGGCGGAGGGCGAGACGGTCGCCGAACACCGGCTGACCGTGCCCGCCGAGGGCGGCGAGGTCAAGCTGCCCGCCGGCTCGGGCCCCGGAGAGGTGTGGCTCACCGTACGCGCGGTGCTGGCGGCCGACCAGCCGTGGGCCGGGGCCGGCCACGAGGTGGCCTGGGGCCAGGCGCTCCTGTCGCCGCTCATCGGCGAGGCCGTCGAGGCCGTCGAGGCCGCGCCCGCGACGTGGACCGCCGGGCTGGTCCGCGACGGTGGCGAGATCTCCGTGGGTCCCGCGGGGGACTCGGCCTTCGACCTGGAGACCGGACGCCTGATCAGGCTGTTCGGCGTCGAGGTGGAGGGGCCCCGGCTCGGCCTGTGGCGGGCGCCCACCGACAACGACACCTACGGCGGGCTGGCCGGCAAGTGGCGCGGGCTCGGCCTGCACCGCCTCACCCACCGCGTGGACGAGGTCGAGCTCGGCGACGCGCTGACCGTGCGCACCCGGGTCGCGCCGGCCGCGACCGACCTCGGCATGCGCGCCACCTACACCTGGACGGCCTCGGACGGCGGCCTGGAGCTGAGGATGGACGTCGAGCCGGAGGGCGACTGGGCCGACCCCATCCCGCGCCTCGGGCTGGACCTGACGCTGCCCGCGGGTGCGGTCGAGCACGTCACCTGGTTCGGCAGGGGGCCGGGGGAGGCGTACCCGGACACCGGCATGGCCGCCAGGGTCGGCCGCTGGCGGGCCAGCCTCGACGAGTTCCAGACGCCGTACGTGTTCCCGCAGGAGAACGGCCACCGGGCCGACGTGCGCTGGGCCGACTTGGGCGCCTTCAAGGTGCGCGGGTTCCCGGTGTTCGGGCTGACCGCGCGGCCGTGGAGCGCCTTCGACCTGGACCGGGCGCGGCACCGGCCGGACCTGGTGCCGGGCGGGCGCGTACACCTCGGGCTCGACCTGGCCCAGCAGGGCATCGGCACCGCCACCTGCGGGCCCGGCGCCCTTCCCGGCTATGACCTCAGGGCCGGGCGGACGACGTTCAGGCTCCGCTTCGAGCCCAGCTGACCGACGGATCTGATCATGCGCGGCCCCACTCCGGGGCCGCGCAGCCTTCGTGCTGACCGTTCACTGACGTTCAACGGGAGGAATGCGATGGATGCCAAGGAGTACCTGGCCGGTGTGTTCGACCGCGCGTCCGGCACGTACGAGCAGGTGGGGGTGCCGTTCTTCGCGCCCGTGGCCGCCGAGCTGGTACGCCAGGCCGCGCCCGGGCCGGGCGACCGCGTCCTGGACGCCGGCTGCGGGACGGGCGCCTCGCTCGTGCCGGCGGCCCAGGCCGTCGGCCCCACGGGGCGAGTGGTCGGGCTGGACCTCGCGCCCGGCATGGTCGCCGCCGCCACGGCCGAGATCGAGCGGCACGGCCTGAGCCACGCGACCGTCCTGCTGGGCGACGCGGAGCGGGCCGAGGAACTGCTGCCCGGCGAGCGGTTCGACGTCGTGCTGGCCGGGATGATGCTGTACTTCCTGCCCGACCCGCTGGCCGCCGTACGCTCCATGACCGGGCTGCTGCGGCCCGGGGGCCGGTTGTCGGCCAGCCTGCTGGTGCGGTCGAGCCCGGCCGAGGTCGAGCTGCTCGGGGTGGTGGGGCGGGCGCTGGAGCCGTACACCTCGGGGGCGGGCGGCGCCCCGTTCAGCCACACGCTGGGCACGGCCGAAGAGCTGACCGGGCTGTTCGAGGCGGGCGGGCTGGGCGGGGTCCGGCACGAGGACGTGGTGTTCGAGGTGGTCGTCAAGGCGGGGCAGGTGTGGGACTGGCTCTGGTCGGCCGCCCGCAGGGCTCCGCTGGAGGCGATTCCGGAGCAGTTGCGCGAGGAGGCGCGGGCGGCCCTGGAGGCGGCGCTCCCCCAGGACCGCTTCGTGCTTCCCCGCACGGTCCGCTTCGCCACAGGCTCCCGCCCCTGACCGAAGCCCGCCGGCCCGGCCGCTGAGCGCGCCCGCCCGGCGCCGAGCCCGCCCGCCTCGGGGGCTGAGTGCGCCCGCTTGGCGCCGAGCCCGCCCGTCCGGAGCCTGAGCGCGTCCGCCCGGCCGCTGAGCGTGCCCGGCCAGCCGTCGAAGGCCCGGTCGGCCGGGCATCGAGCGCCCGGGTCAGGCGTCGGGCACGGTGAGGATCGTGCCCGCGCCGACCGTCAGCCCGCCCTCGCGGATGGCGAAGCCGAGCCCGGGCTCCAGCGCGACCGCCTTGCCCAGCTCAACCGCCACGTCCACCGTGTCACCCGGCAGAGCGACGACGGCGGGGCCGTCACCGGGCTGAGCGGTGACCGAGGCAGCGTCACCGGGCTGAGCGACGAGGGCGGCAGCGCTGAGCGTCAGCTCCCCGGGCACGTCCGTCGTCCGCAGGTAGAACTGCGGCCGGTAGCCGGACGCGATCGGCCTGCGCCGCCCGCCCTCCTCCGCGGTCAGGAGGTAGACACGGGCGGTGAAGGACCGGTGGGCGCGCTGGCTGCCGGGCGCCGCCAGCACCATGCCGCGCCGCACCTGCTCGCGGCGGACCCCGCGCAGCAGCACGGCCGCGTTGTCACCGGCCTCGCCCCGCTCCATCGTCTTGCCGAACGTCTCCACGCCCGTGACGACGGCCCCGAACGCGTCACCGAACCCGACCGCCTCCACCGTGTCACCGACCCGGACGGTGCCGCGCTCGATGGCCCCGGTGACGACCGTGCCCCGGCCGGTGACCGTGAGCACGTTCTCGACCGGCATGAGGAACGGCGCGTCCACGTACCGCACCGGCACGGGGATGTGCTCGTCCACCGCCTGGAGCAGCGCCTCGATCGACGCGACCCAGACCGGGTCGCCCTCCAGCGCCCGCAGCCCGGACACCCGCACCATCGGGACGCCGTCGTAGCCGTGCTCGGCCAGCAGCTCCTGCAGCTCCAGTTCGACCAGGTCGGTCAGCTCCGGGTCCGCGCCGTCGGCCTTGTTGACGGCCACGACCAGGTGCTCGACGCCGACCCGCTTGGCGAGCAGCACGTGCTCCCTGGTCTGCGGCATGATCCCGTCGTGCGCGGACACGACGAGAATCGCGCCGTCCAGCTGCGCCGCCCCCGTGATCATGTTCTTCACGTAGTCGGCGTGCCCGGGCATGTCCACGTGCGCGTAGTGGCGGGTGGCGGTCTCGTACTCGACGTGCGAGATGTTGATCGTGATCCCGCGCCGCGCCTCCTCGGGCGTGCGGTCGATCCGCTCGAACGGCGTGTACGTGGCCTGCCCGCGCTGCGCCAGCACCTTCGTGATGGCGGCGGTCAGCGTGGTCTTGCCGTGGTCGACGTGCCCCATCGTGCCGATGTTGAGATGCGGCTTGTTCCGTACGTAGGCCTGCTTGGCCATGGTTCCTTCCTTGAGACCTGGTTTCCGTGTGACCCGTGCTCGGGGCCGACAACCTCCCCCCGCCGGGTCACCTCAGGACTCACGGGAAGAGGTCAACGCTCCAGGCCGTCGCAGGCACGCTCAAGCACGCCCGGCACCGCGGGCGTCACAGGGAGAGCGTGCAGGAACATGAAGAACATAGTGGAGTCGTCAGCAAGCGACCGCAACCGAATATTCCGGTGGTAGGCGGACCGATGCCACCCTCCCGTTGCCCTGCTGGACGGTGGGCCTGCTGACACCCACCCCGAACCGGCATGCCTTTCGGGCCAGTCGGAGGCGAACTGGAACCCAGGCCCAGCCCTGGTCCGGAGACGCCCCCATCCTGCACGGGCTCCCAGGCGCAGCTGGCGTGGACCATTGTCCTGGCGGGCTAATTCCAAGCACCGCCACGACGAACAACACCTAGGCGGCGCAGGTGCCCTGCCGGTTATTCACATGTGCGCCCGGCGGCCGGATGACATCCTTGCGCCCATGGACACAGCCTCGGCCTCGAACCCGTGCCCGCCGCAACCCCGTATCGACGACGCCTTCGGCCGTGTCCTGGCCCGCTGCTGGGACGCCGGCGCCGCGCCGTGGTCGGCGGTTGAGGTGATCGAGCGTGACGACGGCCTGATCACCGCCAACGACGCGTCGCGGTACTTCGCCGAGCCGGAGCACTGGTCGGAGCTGGAGCGCTGGGGCTGGGAGCAGGCCGCTGGCCGGATCCTGGACGTGGGGTGCGGCGGCGGGCGGCACGCCGTCCCGTGGTCGGCTCTCGGCCATGAGGTGGTCGGGTTGGAGCCGTCGCCCGAGGCGGTGCGCGTCTCGCGCGAACGAGGGGTCGAGGCGGTCGTCGGCTCGGTGCCGTCCCTGCCCGAGGGGCTCGGGAAGTTCGACACGATCGCCCTCTTTGGCAACAACCTTGCCCTGCTGGGCGGCCCGGCGCAGGCGCCCGAGGTCCTGGCGGCACTTGCCGCGGTGGCCCGCCCCGGCGCACAGCTGATCGGTTCGGGCATGGATGCCGGCGACGGCGGCGCCGCCCATGCCGACTACCAGGCCTGGAACCTCCGCCGCGGGCGGGCCCGCGGACAGCTGCGTCTCCGGGTACGGGACGGCGCGACGACGACGCCATGGTTCGATTACTGGCTCGCGACGCCGGACGAACTCGCGGCCGCCGTCGCCGATTCGGCGTGGACCCTGGAGACCCTGGAGCGCGACCCGGCAGGCCCCGGCTACATCGCCTGCCTGCGCTGCTGAATGCTCTGCAGACGGCGGATGCCCCGCTCGGCAGCGTTCCTGGCCTGAGAGCATCGCCACACGACAAGACCCCGCAGGCACGTCCGGGCGGCATCTTGTCGTGTGGCTCAGCTCGTTGCCCGGTCTCGGCGCCGGCGTTGATGAGTTCGGTAGCGTGGGCGTGGCGCAGCTGGTGGATGTCGATCTCGACGCCGGCCTGCGCGCAGTAGCTCTGCCAGCGGTGGTGGGCGGCGTCTACCGCGACGAGCTCACCGCAGCGGCAGCGAGGTAGTCGTGCAGCACGGCGTGCCGGAACTGATACACCGGCCCCGCGGTGCGCAACAAGCCAAGACGGTGGGCGTCATCCAGGAACGCCATCAGGTTGAGAGGAAGCCGCCCAGCCCAGGCCAGTCGCCAGTTGGTGATCTTGCAGATCATCCAGGCATGGTGCTTGCCCTGCCTGAGTCCGAGCACCAGCCCCACAACGAGACCGGGCGCAAGCCCGTCTGTGATGCCCCCCTTGATCCCTCCCACAGAGGCCTCCAGGAGCCCGAATGCCAAGCCGCCCAGGAGCATTGCGGCTGTTGTTCGCAGCAAGGTGAGACTGCGGTCGGACTTCCATATCGCAAGCGGGGTGGTGGCCTTCGCATAAGACGCCGGTTGTTCCAGCCACTCGATCACGGCCTTGGCGAACAGGCCGGTCCCCACGCCCACCCACAGCACGGCCGCAATCGAGACCGTTCCCGCGAAGACGATCCCGTCCTGGGCCGTGAGCAGGCGCCCGTCGGTAAGCTCGTACGCGATCTTGAACGCGAGTACGATCATGAAGGGGAACAGGACGATGAACGCGATCGCCATGCGCAGCCGGCGGGCGAGGGCGGTCATCCGCCCGGAAAGCCGAAGGTCGGCATACCCGGGTGTCTGGTCGAACCATCGTTGAACGTGCGGAGTGACCAAGGTCACAAGCCCGCCCACGAGCCCACCTATCAAGGCGCCCCCAGCGTCCCCTGAGAAGATTGCGCCGAACGACAACGTGAACCAGGTGGTGACCGCGGCGGCGATTTTGACCCGGGCCGCCGAGGCGAACGTGATCGCCAGCGCGCCGACGAGCCCCACCGTGAGTCCGATGGGCAACCCTCCCATGAGCGCCACCGGGAAGCCGGATTTCAGACCGATCGCAAGCCCGATCGGCAGGCCGGCCGGGAGGACAAAAGTGATTCCTGCCGCGATCATGGCGATGAGCTTGCGGCGACGCCCGGGAGCGAACCTGGCCGAGAGCCGGCAGGCGAGCGCCAATCCGGCCACCAGCCCTACCGCCAGGCCGACCGGCAGCCCGAAAGCCAGCCCTACCGGGAGGCCGGTCGCGAAGCCGGCGACGACCTTGATGCGACCAGCCACACGGCGTCGCTCATCGTCAGGCGTGGCATCAAAGGACAATCGCCACCAAGCCAGGTCGTAGGTACCGCGGACATGCAGCACGCCGGCGAGATAGGACAGGTGATCGCGAGTGCGATCAGGGTCCCACCGGCGGCGGGGCCGAAACTGGTTGGAGCTGGCATCATCTGGCGGGCGCGTCTTGATGAGCGCCGGAATGAGCCGGTCGAGCAGATAGGTGCGCAACGCCGTGGCGTCCTGCCCCAGAGGCCCGGCCAGCGGCCGGGGGTCCGCGCCGGGAGCCATGAACACTGTACGGATCAACCACAACCACATCGGGATGCCGGACAGCTCGGCCAGGGCGGGCACGGAGCCCGAACGCAGCGCGGCAAGCACTTCAGTCCAGGCGGGCGGTGGCTGATCGGGCAGGCAGGCCGCCAGGTAATCGGCGGCGACAGCTCGCGACAGCGGCCTGGCGACGATGACCGCGGCACCAGT
Source organism: Nonomuraea jabiensis (assembly GCF_014204795.1). Classification (GTDB taxonomy): domain Bacteria; phylum Actinomycetota; class Actinomycetes; order Streptosporangiales; family Streptosporangiaceae; genus Nonomuraea; species Nonomuraea jabiensis. The sequence goes on from NZ_JACHMB010000001.1 coordinate 8,155,897, forward strand.
GAGTGGGCGCCCCGCATCACGGACTGCGGCCGTGAACTCGATACGGCGGCTGGTGAGGATCATCCCGTCGCCCTCACTGAGCGAGCTGTTGAGTGCCTGGATGATCCGGACTCGCATCGGGGCCGACACCTCATCAAGGCCATCCAAGACAGGCAGGATGTACCCGCCGTGGACAAGCGCAGCGGCGCTCGCACCGAGTTCCGGCGCGCGAAGCGCCGGATAGTCCAGATCCAGCCGGGTAGCAAGCCAGCTCTGGAGCCGGGGATGGGCTTCGACGTCCCAACCGGACACCGGGAACAGCACTGGCACCGGCACGATCTGCCCCTGCCCGGCAGCTGTTCTGTCCGTCGGACGGGTGGCGAGAAGATGCAGCAACAACTGGACGGCGAGCGTCGTCTTCCCCATTCCCGCGCCGCCCGTTATGACGATCCGTCGGCGGGCGAGAGATCGGAAGGCAGCGCCCAAGCGGGCGATGTCGTCACTACTCACATCGAGGTCAGACTCCTGTTCACCGCTGACCAGACGAGGGCTGCTCGTTACTGTCGGGTCACTGGTCAGCTTCCAGCCCACGGAGATGGGCACCGGGTCATCGAGAAGGCGGTTGCGGGCCTCCTCGCGCCATTGACGCTCCACCAGCCTGGCCAGTACATCGGCAGCCTTGCCGACCTCGGCGGGTAAGGAAGCGGGCGCACCACCCCAGCGCAGCGCCCAGGTCAGGACCGCAGCCACCGCGGTGGCCCCGGCCAACGCCACCGCGGCGAAGTCCGCGAGGTTGACTGCCTCTTTCGGCGAATAGGACCGCCACACCAACAGCACAAGCACGCCAACGACGAAAAAGGCAATCACGGCAAGTGTGGTGCGCCAGCCGAATCTACGCGTGCGCTTGCTCACGCCTACATCGTCACTGCGGGACGGCTCATTCGCAGCATCTGCACAGACCCTGATTTCCGGCCAGTCACATCCTGGAGGCCCGGGTGATGCTCCCCATGCCGTTGTTCATGGGGACTCTCGTGATGGTGGGGCTGATGGCTGTGCGGGTCTCGTTGCGGCGGCCGAGCGCTGTTGAGCGACGACGCAGTGGAGAACGATCGCGGCAGTGGCTCGTGACCAGTTGATGTCAGTGATGGTGACGCTCGTCACCACGCTTCTGGCGACCCCTGACCCTGGGCACGCTGCACCGCCTCGACCCGCCCGTACCCGCCCGAACAACCACTGCGGCCGACACCGCGCAGCCCGACCTCGACACCGACATGCTGACCGTGCTCACCGCTCTGGCCACCACCAGCATCCCGCTCACCGCAGACGAACTCGCCGCGGCGCTGTGGTGGACGCCGGCCTGCTCCACAGTCAAAACGGTCCTCCCCGCACAGCCTGGACGCCCATGTCCGCTTCAGTCCTGACCGCTATCCCAGCGCGCCGGCCGACACCCCACGTCTCCCGGACGGCGCACAGGTCGCACGCCGCCCGAGTCTTCTGGGCATAGGGCGTCACAGCTCGGCGCCGGGGCACTTCGCGAAGTTGATGCCGGGGCCGTAGTCGACATTCGCGGCCGACATCCAGCCCCACGTGCGGGTTCCCTTGATCTGCATGTAGCCCCACGGGGTGCCGTAGCTGTTGATCACCCAGCAGTGAACCCACAACTTGGTGCCTTTGCGGACTTTGGTGATGGTGGCGCACCTGCTGCCCTGGTAGGGCCCGGCCTTGAGGTTGAACGAGCCGGTCATGGTCACGTAGCCGGGGTCCCGGTTGGCCACCCGGGGATGCGGGCAGCCGAGCTCGGCGGTGGTGGCGGCGCTCGCGGCGGGGGCGGCGACGAGGGCGCTGGCGGTGATGGCGCCGGCGGCGACGAGGGCCTTGAGTGTCTTCATGTGAGCCTCCTGTTCGAGTTCGTAGAGGCATCGTGCGGGCCGGGGCGTTGAGAAGATGTTGAGTCTGTGTTGAGCGCGTCAGCCTCTTTGGAGGGACGCAGGCGCCCGCGGCAATCTCCACCGGATCGCTGGGCCTGAGAAGAATCGGGTCGACCCGCGCGGGCCTTCGCGGCCGACATCATGCGACCAAGGAGGGCTTCTGGCGGGCTTCTTGCAGGCCCGCCGGAAGCGCGTCTTGTGTCCTTAGCCAGCGACGCCGGGGGCCTCCTGGTCGATGGGCAATGCCGTGACGGCGGCCATCGTCTCGTTCTGAGGCCGCTGATGCTTCATGCGTAGCCGCCGCCAGGCGGTGGTCCACGCCTGCAGGTCCTCTTCGGAACCGGAGCAAGCCCAGACGAAGGCCCGAACCAGCTTCTCGGGCGGCAGGTGGGAGGACTTCAGGGCTTCACACAATGTGCTGGCGCCGAACGCATTGCGAGCGCGGCGGACGATTTCCCGATAACTGGGCTCGCCCGCCCAGATTCGGTACTGCTTCAACAGCTCCACGAACTCGGCGGGAGTTCGCGCAGACAGCGGATCTGGCTTCAGCACATAGCCGGGAAGGTCTGCTGGCGGTCCGAACGGCAATTCCGGTGGCCCGCTCGCCATTTCCGGTGGTCCGCTCACCTCCGCCTGATTCAGCCGTTGACTGCTGAAGCTTCCAGCGATGTGGGACTCTATCGCCGTGGTTGTGGCAGCGGCACGAGCAACCCCTGCCTCTGCCATCACGCGCTTGTACTGCTGCTCAGTAAGGTTGTACTGCTGCTCCGTAAGCCTCAGTCTTTTTTCCGCCTGTGCGCGCCGGGCATCGGCGTGCGTCAGCTCTTCTTCGGCACGCGCGCGTTGAGCGTCAGTCCGGACCAGTTCCCCCATCGCATCCCTGTACTGGGCGTCGGCGTGCACCAGGTCGTCTTCGGCACTCGCGATACGAGCATCGGCATCTGCCAACTCTCCCTCCGCACGCGCAACCGCACTGTTTTCCATGGCGTCCAGGGAGCCGACTCTCGCATACACCTGGTCGGCTTCTTCCGCCAGGACCCGTACGGCACGCATGCGGTCCTTCTTGGCCGCGGCCAGAGCCAGTGCCGCCTGATCACGGCCTTCTTCGGCCTTCGCCAGAACCCGTTCGGCACGCTTGTGCTGCTTCTCGGCGGCGGCCAGGGTTCCCAGTGCGCGCGCACGGTCGTCTTCCGCCGACGCCAAAGTCTGCAACGCTTCCCGCAGCCGGAACAACGAGTTGTCCGCCGCTACCTTCCCTGCCTGACGCTGGGGCTCTTCACCGCCCTTGCGAACCACCATCCGCTTAGATCGTCTTCGACCGGGGAAGGAACTGCTGCGTGGCCTTGACCGCCACCGCCGCAGTGCCCGCGATCAGCGCGAGTGCTACCTCCGGCTCATAGCCCAGACGCAGCAGTGTCACTGTGAACACGATGACGATGATCAGGATGACGACGCCGGCACCTGGGAAGCGGAAACGAACGGAGAACATCGAGGGGATCACCTACTTTTTGACGGCTCGACCACGGAAAGGCCCCGAAAAACATCGTGATCCCGTCGGCGCCAACCGTCCGGAATCAGGGGCGTTGAACCAATGATGGCCTACGCCGCATGCCTGTTCGGCTCCATGTGCGGAGCCGAGGAAACGCTGGTGGGCGCGGATGTTCGGAGGCGTTCGCCACTGTTCGGTAGCGTTCAAAGTTGGACAGCGATATTCGCGAGCGTGCGAATATGCCACACACGCTACCGATGTCCATTTTGTACCGCTTCAATGGAGGAAAGTTCGCCTGAGAGTTGGTGAACTTTCGAAGGGGACCGTCCGTCTCGACCACGGAACACCTCGACCTTGGGGGCCTGCTGCGCCAACAGTGGGCCCCCTTCTGTATCACCTTGTGCTGACCTGGAGATCTCGCGCCAACATCGGTCGGGAAGGCACACCCGTGCTCACCGTAGTCCCTGACCCCGCCGACGGCGACCGCGCCGCAGCCACCTCCACCGAGGGCGCCCGCCGGATGCTCGCCGAGGCACTCAAAGCCGAGGTCGACGCCTACATCGGGCAGTTCGCCGACGAGCGTGACGAACGCGGTCGCCGCCTGGTGGTGCGCAACGGTCACCACGAGCCCCGGCAGGTGCTCACCAGCGCGGGTGCCATCGAGGTCCGCGCCCCGCGCATCAACGACAAACGCATCGACCCGGCCACGGGCGAGCGCCGGCGCTTCTCCTCGTCGATCCTGCCGCCCTGGGCACGCAAGAGCCCGGCCATCACCGAGGTGCTGCCGCTGCACTACCTGCACGGCCTGTCCTGCGGCGACTTCGTGCCCGCCCTGGGCCAGTTCCTCGGCTCCACCAACGGCCTGTCGGCGCCGGTCATCACCAAGCTCACCGAGCAGTGGAAGGCCGAGCAGCGAGCGTTCGCCGAACGGGACCTGTCCGGCGTCGACTACGTCTATCTGTGGGCCGACGGCATCCACGTCAACATCCGCCTGGCCGAGCACAAGCTCTGCCTGCTGGTGCTGATCGGGGTGCGCGCCGACGGCCACAAGGAATCGATTGCGCTGACCGATGGCTACCGGGAGTCGGCCGAGTCGTGGGCTGATTTGCTGCGCGACTGCGCCCGGCGCGTCTGGAATGCCGGGAACAAGGATCGGGCGGTGGCCGCGTTCGAGACGGCCTACGGTGCCAGGGTTCCCAAGGCCGTGTCGAGGAACTCCTGGCCTTCCACGACTATCCGGCCGAGCACTGGCGGCACCTGCGCACCACCAACCCGATCGAGTCCACCTTCGCCACCGTCCGGCATCGCACCAGGGTCACCAAAGGCCCAGGCTCCCGCGCCGCCGGCGTGGCGATGGCCGTCAAGCTGATCGAGTCCGCTCAAACCCGCTGGCGCGCGATCAACGGCGTTCACCTGGTCGCTCTGGTTCGTGCCGGTGCGACCTTCATCGAAGGTCAACTCGTCGAACGTCCCGAGAAGGCAGTGGCATAGCCTCAAGACCTGACCAGGCTGGAGTGCTCACCATGAACCACGTCCCGCTGCGCTTGGAGCGCATTACCGATCGTGATGTCCACAACGACTTAATTCTGCGGCTGGGCGCCTATCGGCATGTCTGCGATTCGTACTACTTAGCCGTCGACGAGTCCGCACAGGCAGGTCAGAACGTCGCGGATAGCCTGGTGCGGCTCCTCGACCAGTGGGGTGAGCACCTCCAGCGACTGCGGCTCACTGGAGACACCATCTTTTTGCCCTTCGATTTCTCGGACCAGTGCACGGCCTGGTTGCGCGTCTCGTCGCCGGACGGTGGCCAAGCCACCGTTGAGGCAGGCTGGAGCAGCATCGAGGGATGGAGCTTCTACCCCTCTGATTTCACTGAGACGGCGGCGAGGGTCCATGACTTCAAACCCGTCGTCAATGCTTCCGTGGAGTGTGATCTTGGCGATCTCATCGCGGCAGTCACGCAGAACCGGGAGGCGTTCGCCCTCCACACGAATAGTTGATCCACAGGTCTTGACGATTGCTCCTTCAGTTCGGCGGTCAGCGCTTCGGCACTCCCGTCGTGCGCGGGGTTGAGGAACCGGCGGACAGCCGTTATCGATGTCTGATCAGGCTGCCACTCTGAAAGGGTTCACATGTCCCCTCTGGAAGACGCGGTCGACGCGATAGCCCACGCGACCGGGTTCGCCGGTGTGGTGTCGGTGGATCGCGGTGGCGTGAACGAGTTCGCCAAGGCGTACGGCCTGGCCCACCGCGGTCACAAGATCGCCAACACGGTCGACACCCGGTTCGCGATCGCCAGTGGCACCAAGGGGCTGACCGCGCTCGCGGTCGTCAGCCTGATCGAGCAGGGCGTGCTCGAGCTGTCCACGACCGCCCGTTCGGTACTCGGCGAGGATCTCCCGCTCATCGACGACGGCGTCACCGTCGAGCACCTGTTGGCGCACCGGTCTGGCATCGGCGACTACTTCGACGAGAACGCCGGGCACGAGATCACCGACTATGTGCTGCCGATCCCCGTGCACGCGCTGGCCACCACCGAACAGTACCTGGCGGTGCTTGACGGGCATCCCAGCAAGTTCGCCCCCGGCGAGCGCTTCTCGTACAACAACTCCGGCTACGTGGTACTCGCGCTGATCGCAGAACGCGTCGACGGGCGGTCCTTCCACGACCTGGTACGCCACCGGGTCTGCGAGCCCGCCGGCATGCACGACACCGAGTTCCTGCGCTCGGACGAACTACCGGGCCGCACCGCTGTCGGCTACCTGCCCATCGAGGGCGCATCGAGGACCAACGTGCTCCACCTGCCAGTGCGCGGCAGCGGCGACGGCGGGATCTACTCCACCGTGCGGGACGTCGGTTCCTTCTGGCGTGCCATGTTCGGTGGGAAGATCGTGTCATCGAGCTGGGTGGCGGAAATGCTGCGGCCGCGCAGCCAAATGCCGTCGCAGTCCAGGCGATACGGCCTCGGCTTCTGGCTCCCCGAATCGCCAGGATCACAAGACGCGGTGATGCTGACGGGATACGACGCCGGCGTCTCGTTCCGCAGCGTTCACCGGCCCCAGGCGCAGCTGACGCACACCGTGATCTCCAACTCCTCCCCTGGAGCATGGCCGATCGCCCGTCTGCTGGAGGAGGAGCTCACACAGCGGTGATGCGGATGCGGACCGTGTCCCGGAACCTCGGGCGAAGGTTCCCGGTCAACACGCAGACTTGACGGGGAACTGCCACAGGTCCAGCACACGACCCGCGCGGTGGTGGGTCGGCTGGTCGACGTACGGGCTGCCCGTGCCGTCTCGTCTCTCGATCCATCATCACCTCAACGCCGTGCATCCTGGCGGAAGGCAGAGCGGTAGAAGCAGCGCATTCACGACATAATGCCCGATAGCGTCTCTGCCGCCCGCGCTCGCCAGGCGGCCCAGCACCTCGGGGGCCACGTCGGCGAACACCCCGGTGGGCAGGTCGATGGCCCGCACTGCGGCCAGCTTGCGGATCTCGGTCATCATCGACTCAAGGCTCACGTTGCCAGGCGCCGACTTGATGAACGCCAGCAGACCGTCCTCATCCGTGCCGAGCGCCCGATTCCGCGCCTGCACCCGTTCATCCACGGTGAAGATCCCAGCCAAGGCGCAGATCCGCCCCGTGGTCTCCACGCTCAGCCGGGAGGTGATCCGTGCCGACCAGGTCACCTCGGCCTGATGCAGTGCCGAGGCCAGGATCCGGGAGAGCCGGCCCGGCGTAGGCGGCTCCAGGGCTCCTCGCGCAAATGCTTCAGCAACTCCTCACGCACTCGATCCGGGCGCCGCTCGGCATGCGCGATGTTCCCCGCCAGCCACACCCCGGCCTTGCCCGCATCGGCCGTCGTACAGCTGCGAAAGCCCAGATGCGCGCGGATCTGGGAGCGGTGGTACGCGATCGTTGACTCCGACCACTTATAAAACGCCAGCTCCGACCGACACCCCTGGGTCGGTATGCCTTTCGGGATATTTCCCGGCCGGTGCACGAATACCTTTCTTCGGACTGGCGATAGACGCCAGGCGTCGCCGACGGCATGCCGATAGTTCACGATGAGCGAGATTTCCGAGTCGTGTCACCCTGAGTAAGGGGATCGCCGCTCGATGGAATAAGATCCGGTTGCTCAGTCGATGGAGTATTGGTAGCGGAAATACCAGCCCGGCAGGAGCTTGTAGCCGGGGACGCCGCTTTCGGAGTAGAAGCAGGGAGAACTGTAGACGTCCGGCGGATCGTTCAGTGCGGCGCTGTATGCGTTGCAGGTGGTCTCGGCGCTGAAGGGCCCCTGGTACGCGACCCTGTACGTACGGCCGGCGGACGCGTCCGCGATCCCGCTGGATACCGCTAACATGCTGACGACGCCCATCGTCAACGCCGCCAGGCGCACTCGATGTCCAGCCATTTAATGCTCCTTTTCTTCATCCTGGACATGGCTGAGAACACAGGTCATTCTGACACGAATTACTCGTAGCGCATAGGCGGTAAGGTGCCGCCGGGCCTGCGGCGCATAAACCGCAAACTCCGCCGGATGACCGGATCGAACGGTGCTTGCCCATTCACCAGATCCCGTGATCTGGTGTCAGGCGAGTGAGGGGAGGGGCGGCAGCCGGCCCCTGCCGCCGACCCCGACCGCCGACCGCCGACCGCCGACCGCCGACCGCCGACCGCCGACCGCCGACCGCCGACCGCCGACCGCCGGCCGGTGATGGTTGCCCCCGAGGCCGGCGGTCACCGTGTGGAACGCAGGTCCTCACGGGCGGCCGGGCGGCCGGTGGCGAGCAGGAGGAGGTCGGCCGCCGGGCCGCGCACCTCGCGCGGTCCCTCGCCCGCCGACCAGTCGGCGTCCGTGGCGATCAACCGTGTGGTGCGCAGGAGCTCCCGGCCGCCGTAGAACTTGCCGGCCACCACGTGGTCGAGCGCCGCGACTGCCGCCTCGGCGGGCATCTCGCGCGTACGGCCCAGCGGGCGGGCCATGTCCTGACCGTGGACGAGCGCGTCGACCAGCGGGTCGAGCGGGCTCGCGCCCGGAGCGCGGCGTGCCGAGCCGGCCGTTTCGCGCAGCTGCGCGATGAGCTCGTGCGGTTGGAACCGGGCGGCCCGCTCCCGGGCGAGGTCGGCGACCATGCGGTTGAAGTCGCCCCGCGCCCGGATCGCGCCCCTGATCGCCACGAACAGGGTGGTACGCGTCGAGAGCGTCAAATGAGCGGCCACGTCGCGGATCGTCCAGCCGTCACACAGCGAGGCGGCGTCCCACTCGTGGTCGTCCAGGTCTTCCAGGAAGGCGGCGAGGCTCAGCCGTTCCGCCTTCGTCCAGATGAGTATGTCGTCGTGTCGCATGTTCGGATCTCCTCGATCAGTGCTTTCCGAGCCGCAAGGACAGGGCCGCCAGCCAGGCGTGGATGAGTACGGCGCCGGCGGCGAAGCGCAGGCTGGCGCTGTCCTCGCCCCACGGCGGCACGGTCAGGACGAACGTGGCCAGGCTGCTGATGACGCTGTAGGCCGTCCAGCCACGGCTCGCGAACCGCCGCGCGAAGACGAGCCCGGCCACGATCAGCGACATGAACGCCGTCGCCCCGAAGACCGTGTGCAGGGCGCTGCCGGTGCTGAGGTGCTCCGGCAGCCCGGCGGGGGCACCGGCCGGCCAGCCCAGGGCGGGATCGGGCGTGAAGACCCCGCCGCCGACCATCGCCACGCCGTACGCACCGATCAGGATCGGCCCGATGACCAGCGCGGACGCTCCTGCCGCGCCGGGACGGGCGGTTCGCCGTACGCTGAGCGCGGACGTTCCTGCCGCGCCGGGACGGGCGGCCCGTCGTACGCTGAGCGCGGACGCTCCTGCCGCGCCGGGACGGGCGGCCCGTCGTACGCCGAGTGCGAAGGCGCACGCCAGCAGGCCCGTGAGCGCGAAATTCGCGGTCTGCAGCCAGCCCAGGTCGCCGAGCGTGAGAGCGCTGATCGCGTGCCGCCGCAGGTCGAACCCGGTCCGGGTGAAGGCCTGCGTGAACGACACGACGGGGAACAGGGCCCCGGCGACCGCGCCGCAGCCCAGCAGCAGCGCGGCCCCCGTCGCAGGGGAGGTCGTGGGTTCGGCAATGGTGCTCATCGTGGATCCTTTCGCGTTTGGCGGTCGTCGCTTCGCCGTACGGCATGACCACGAACGGGGTGCGGCCGGATGGACAGCCGCCCGCGAAATTCCTCAGGATTCCTCGACGGCGGCCAGGCGGCGCCGCAGGTGGACGCGCTCCGGCTCGCTCCCGGCCACGTCCAGGGCCGCGCGATAGGCCGCGGCGGCCTCGGGGAGGCGGCCGAGCCGGTGCAGCAGGTCGGCGCGCGCCACCAGGTACGGGTGGTAGCCGCGCAGCCGCGGCTCGCCGGCCAGCTCGTCCAGCAGGGCCAGGCCCGCCTCCGGCCCGTCGCGCATGGCCACGGCCGCCGCCCGGTTGAGCGCGACCACCGGGGACGGGTCGAGCGCGAGCAGCACGTCGTACAGGGCCACGACCTGCGGCCAGTCGGTCGTGGCCAGGTCCGCCGCCTCGTCGTGGAGGGCGGCGATGGCGGCCTGCACGCCGTACGCGCCGGGCGGGCGGCCGCTCAGCGCGGTCATCACCAGCGCCGAGCCCTCCTCGATGAGGTCCCGGTCCCAGCGGCCACGGTCCTGCTCGTCCAGCAGGACCGGCTCGCCGTCGGGACCGGTACGGGCATCGCGACGTGCATGGACCAGCAGCATCAACGCCAGCAGCCCGGCGACCTCCCGTTCGGAGGGCAGCAGCCGGCGCAGGATGCGCGCCAGCCGGATCGCCTCCTCGGCCAGGTCCAGGCGTTGCAGATCGGGGCCGGAGCTGGCCGCGTACCCCTCGGTGAAGATCGAGTAGATCACCTGGAGCACCCCGGGCAGCCGCTCCGGCAGCTCGTCCGCGCCGGGCACGCGGAACGGGATGCGGGCCTCGCGGATCTTCTTCTTCGCCCGGACGATCCGCTTGGCCATCGTCTGCACCGGCACCAGGTAGGCCCGCGCCACCTCCGGCGTGGTCAGCCCCGCCAGGCAGCGCAACGTCAGCGCGCCGCGGTCCTCGGCGGGCAGCGCGGGATGGGCGCAGGTGAAGAACAGCTGCAGCCGCTCGTCCGGCAGCTCGCCGTCCGCGTCGGCCGGCGGGGCGTGCGCCGCCCGGTCCGCCTCCACCTGCAGGATGGCCAGCCGCGCGGCGAAGGCCTGGTCGCGCCGGAGCCGGTCGACCGCCTTGCGCCGCGCCGTCGTCATCAGCCACGCGCCCGGCTTGGGCGGCACGCCCTCGACCGGCCAGTGCTTCAGCGCCGCCTCGATGGCGTCCGAGGTCACCTCCTCGGCGAGGTCGAGGTCGCCGAACCGGCGTACGAGCGCGGCCAGCAGCCTGCCGCGCTCCTCCCGGAAGACCGCCTCGACCTCACGCACGCCGGACATCTCACGCACTGAAGTCGGCGACCGGGCGTACGACCACCGACCCGCCGCCGCGCGCGCCCGGGCAGCGGGCCGCCCAGTCGAGCGCCACGTCGAGGTCCGGTACGTCGATCACGTAGAAGCCGCCCAGCACCTCCCGGGTCTCGGCGTACGGCCCGTCGGTCACGGTCCGCCTGCCGTCCCTGTCCACGCGCACGGTCGTGGCGGTCACCAGATCGGCCAGCGACTCGCCCGACACCCAGATCCCCGCCTCGCGCACGGACTTGTCGTAGGCCATCCAGTCCTCGACGGTGCACGGGTCGTCCTGGTCGTCGGTGGTGGCGGCGTTGATCAGCATCATGTACTTCACGGTGTCCCCTTCGTGGGTGAGTTCGGCATACAGCGGGCCCGCTGTACAGAATCACCACGAACGGCCCCCCGCCAAATGGACAACCTCCTCACGGAAATTTCGCGGTCTCCAGGGAGCGGGTCAGCCGCACTCCTTCTTCGAGGTACCCCAGCGCGGCGTAGAACCGCCGGGCGGCCGTGTTGGCCGCCCCCGTCTCCAGGGTCAGGTGACGCAGCCCCTGCTGCCGGGCCCAGTCCTCGGCGGCGGCCATCAACTGCCGGCCCACTCCGGTACGGACGGCTCGCGGATGGACGGCCAGCTCGCCGACGTAGGCGTCCATCGCGCCGGTGAAGTGCCGCTGGCACTGGACGGACACCACGCCGACCACCTGCGGGTCCTCACCGTCCACGGCGACGAACACCACCGCTCGCCGGGCGTTGGCCGCGGCGAGGGACCCGGTGAGCCACTCCCGCGCCGCCCGCGTGGCGCCCTCGGGGTCACGCCACGCCGCCACCCCTTCGGCCAGCCGGGGAGCCAGCGCCAGGACACCTTCAAGATCGTCATCGCCTGCGGGCCGAATCCGAACCTCCATCATGAACGGCAGCATGCCAGGCGGAAGTCCTCCGAAAAAACCCCTGAAGGGCAACCGGATCCGGCTACCCGTCTTCTGCCACCACCTCGTCGAGCAGCAGATCGAGCAGCACCGCCCGCCGCTCGGTGTCGTCGGCGATCGCGACGAACACGATGCTCCAGCCCAGGTCGGGCAGCCGGGCCTGCATGGCCCGCAGCCCCCGCCAGCCGCCCCCATGCCGATAGACGCGGTGCCCGGCGTGTGAGCGGACGCCGATGCCCCAGGCGTAGTCGATCGGCGTCCCGTCATCGAGGCGGCCCGGGGTGTGCAGGAGGGGGGAGATGCCGAGCTCATCGGCGTTGAGCGCTTGGCTCCATCGCAGCAGGTCACCGGCGGTGGTCCACACGCCACCGTCGCCCAGGGACAGCGGCGCCGGGTGCTCAGGGGTCAGCGGCGCCGCGCCGGGAGGCGCGGGGGCGGGCCCGGACCAGTAGAACGTGTCGTCCATCGACAGCGGGGCGAACAGCCGGTCCCGCGCGAGATCCGGAACCGGCCGGCCGGCCGCTCGTGCCGCCGCAGCGGCGAGGCAGACATATCCCGCGTTCGAATAGGCGTGACCGCCGCCCGGCCTGCCACGGAGAGCGGGAAACCGGGCGAGGGCCTGGAGGACGCCTTCGCTGGTCCGGTCGGCATCTCCGGCCAGGACGGCGTCGATGTCACGGTCGGCGGGCAGCGCCGCGGTGTGATGGAGAAGCTGGCGGACCCGGATGCCGTCGGCCCACGCAGGCAGCTGGGGCAGCCAGCGCGACAGAGCGGACTCAAGGTCCAGCGCACCCTCCTGGACCAGCGATGCCACGCACGCGGCGGTGATTTGTTTGGAGAGGGAGGCCGCGTAGATGGGCGTGGTGGCGGACAGCGTCGCGCTCCTCGCCGTCAGCCCCTGCGCGTGAAAAGCCGGCGCGTTGTCGTGTTGCTGCAGCCCGACGACGAGCGGCTCGTCATCCCGGTATCCGGCTTCGGCGACGATGGCTTTCATTCGCGTCCCAAGATGCGGCACGAAGCCATCCTCGCAGGGCCTGACAGACCGTCAGCGGGGCCTGGTGAGCGACCACGAAGCCGCCGCCATGAGGAGGGCGGTCAGACCGCCGCAGATCATCGCCGTGGAGACCGAGAAGGCGTCCACGACCTGACCGCCGGCCAGCGCCCCGAGGGCGAACGTCGCCTGGAAGGAGGAGGTGAAGACGACCGTGGCGGCCTCCGGCGTCCCGGGGGCGGCGTTCATGAACCAGGCCTGGGAGCAGACCGGAACGCCCCCGTAGGCCAGTCCCCACACCACCACCAGCACGACGGCGCCGGCGGTGGTGGTGCCGGCGGCGGGCAGCAGGAGCGTGGTGAGGGCGATCAGGCCGCCGCAGGCCAGGAAGGCCGCTCGCGGGGCGGTCGCGACCGCCTTGCTCGCCAGGAAGTTCCCGGCCGTCCCGGCGATGCCGTACGCCAGGAGCGTGGCGCTGACGGCGGCCGGGTCCAGATGGGTGACGTTCTGGAGGAAGGGGGTCACGTAGGTGTAGGTGCCGAAGTGCGCCAGGACGATGAGGAACGTGGCCAGCAGGGCGATCCTGGTGCCCCGTCCGCGCAGGAGGCCGAGCAGGACGCGGCCGCTGGTGACCTCGTCGGCGGGGAGCGGCGGCAGCAGCATCAGCAGGGCGATCAGTACGAGGACCGACAGCGCGGCCAGGACGAGGAAGGCGGTTCGCCAGCCGGCGAGGTGGCCGATGAAGGTGCCGGCCGGCACGCCGAGCACCGAGCCCAGGGGGACGGCGGAGAAGATCAGCGCGGTGGCGGTGCCGGCCGAGCGCGGCGGCACGAGGCGGGCGGACAGCCCGGCCCCGATGGACCAGAAGCCGCCGATGGTGAGGCCGACCAGCACCCTGGAGACCAGCATGATCCAGTACGAGGTCGCCACCGCCGCCAGGACGTCGGCGACAGCCAGCACCGCCATGAGCGCGCACAGCATCACCCGGCGGTCCAGGCGGGCGGTGGCGAGCGTGACGGCGGGCGCGGCGACGGCGGCGACGATGCCGGGCAGGGTCATGGTCAGCCCGGTGGTGCCGTCGGAGATGCCGAACTCGGCGCCGATGTCGGTCAGCAGGCCGATGGGCAGGATCTCGCTGGTGACGATGGCGAAGATGCCCAGCGTGAGCGAGGTGACCGCCAGCCAGCTGATGAGCGGTGGGCGTGGCCGGGCTTGGATGATCGTGGACATGGTTCCGTTCGGGTTGGGACCGTGGGGTTGAGGAACCAGCCAAGCAGCGGGGGTAGGGCGGATACCGGCAGGTTTCAGACCACACCATGCCGTGACGACATCGGCGCCACGTGCTGAAGCGCCACGTGCTGAAGGCGCCGTCGCCGGAAGTAGTGCGCGGTCAGGAGGCCGAGCAGCGGGCCCCAGGCGGCCAGCGGCGCGTACGTGACCCAGAAGGCGACGGCCTGCCAGCCGTGCACGACCAAGCCGGCGGGGCTCCCGTTGATCATCCGGCCGAAGGCGAACATGACCAGCGCGAACGGGAAGACCAGCAACACCGCCGCGCCCAGACCGGCCGGGACGACGGCCGCCAGGACCGGCACCGGGCGCCCGCCCAGCCCGGGGATCCAGCGCGGCCACACCTCGCCCCACTGGGCGACCAGCCCGACGGTGAGGAATGCCACCGCCTCGCTGACCACGCTGAGCGTGACGATGTACCACCATTCGCCGTCGACCAACACCGGCCCGTGGCCGGGCGGGGGCGCCCCGCCGTACTCCAGCAGCGGCGCGCCGAAGATGAAGGCCGCGATCCGCCAGATGCCGGAGGGCAGCGGGGTCAAGGTGGTGGCGTAGGCGGCCCACACGGCCCAGCGGGGCACGCCCGCCGCCGTCCGGCCGTGCAGCTTCGCCAGGATGGCCGGAAGCCGTCCCGTCCGTGGTGTTTCGCCGAGGGTGGTGGTCATGCGGGGGCCTCCGATCAGGCAGGTGGTGTGTTCGCCGGGCGCGTTCCGATGCTCGCGGCTGCGGCGTCCGCGGGCATCCCCCACGCGGGGGATCCGCGTGAGCCACCTGTGCCGGACGGCGCGCACGAGGAGAGGACCCCGCGCGTCGTCATGGACTACGGCGACGTCCGGCCCGTCCTGGGGAAGGCCGCCATCAGAAGTCGATCTGTCGCGAAGCCGGGGACGAGTCGAGGATGTGGTGCGACCGGGCGGAGGGGGCCGGCAGTTCGTCGTCCGCCGGCCGCAGGCTCGACAGCAGCAGCGCCAGGTAGCGGCGCAGATCGTCGCATCCGGGGTCGCCCGGATGCATGGTGGCCAGCGCCATCACCAGGATGGCGGCCAGGTCGCGGACGATCAGGTCGCGGCGTACCACGCCCTGCCGCTGGGCCCGGGCCAGCACGACGCCCAGCGGCCCCATGAACCGGGCGGCGATGTCGACGGTGAACGCCCCCGACATGCGCGCCGCCCGCAGCAGCGCGCGGTGCGCCGCGAGGGTCTCGACCGAGGCGGTCATCGCCTCGGTCAGCGCCCGCCCGGCGTCGTCGGCGTCGCGGGCGGCCAGGACCAGCGGCTCGACCTCTTCGGCGAAGTACGTCTGGAAGGCCGCCCTGATCACGCCGTCGCGGTCGCCGAACCTGCGGTAGACGGTGGCGCTGCCGATGCCGGCGTGCCGGGCGATCTCCTCGAGTGACACGTCCGGGCCGTGCTCGCGCAGACTCGCGATGGCGGCCCGGACGATCTTGTCCGCGTTACGCAGCGCGTCGGCTCGCTGTCGCTGCTCGTGCACACGTGAACGCTAGCAGCCGACGCGCCCCGGGTTCACCAGGCGACTTCGAAGCTGGTCAGCCCGAAGACGATGTGGAAGGAGCGGAACTCGGCGGGGGCGCCGCTCTCGCGCAGGCCGGGGAAGCGGCCGAACAGGGCGGGGAAGGCGATGCGCAGCTCCATCCTGGCCAGCGGCGCGCCCAGGCAGTGGTGCACGCCGTGGCCGAAGGCGACGTGGCCCATCTCGCCGCGGGTGATGTCGAAGCGGTCGGGATCGGAGATGAACTTCGGGTCGCGGTTGGCCGAGGGCAGCGCCAGCATCACCAGATCGCCCGCCGGGATGTGCTGTCCCGCGATCTCCACGTCGGTGGTGGTCACCTTGGCCACGCCCGAGTGCACGATGCTGAGCCAGCGCAGCAGCTCCTCCACCGTGGCGCCGATCCGCTCGGGCTCCTTCATGAGCAGTTCGAGCTGGTCGGGGTGGCGCAGCAGGGCCAGCGTGCCGAGCCCGAGCATGTTGGAGGTCGTCTCGTGGCCGGCCAGGAGCAGCAGGCTGGAGATGCCGGCGAGCTCGTCGAGCGACAGGTCGTCGCCGTGCTCGCGCACCAGCATGCCGAGCATGTCCTCGCCCGGCTCGGCCTTGGCCCGGGCGACCAGCTCGGACATGTAGGCCCGCGACTCCAGGGAGGCCGCCGTGCGCTCCTCGGCGGGCCTGGAGATGTCGAGCAGCGTGTTGGTACGCCGCTGGAAGTCCTCGCGGTGCTCGTACGGGACGCCGAGCAGCTCGCAGATCACCAGCGAGGGGATGGGCAGCGCGAACGTCTTGATCAGGTCGACGGGCGAGCCCGCGCGCTCCATCGCGTCGAGGTGGTCGTTGACGATGTCGTGGATGCGGGGCTCCAGCCGGCGCATGCGGCGCATCGTGAACTCCGGCGTCAGCATCCTGCGCAGCCGGGTGTGCTCGGGCGGGTCGAACAGCAGCAGGTTACCCGCCTGCATCTTCGCGACCTGCTCGGGGCTCAGGCCCTGCATGCCGGGGGCCGGGAGGTGCTGCGGGCGCCTGTTGCTGAACCGCTCGGCGTCTCCGAGGATCTCCTTGACGTCGGCGAAGCGGGTGACGAGCCAGGCTTCGAGCCCGAACGGCGTGGGCACCCGTTCGATGCCGGCGCCGTCGCGCAACTTCGCGAGCTCGGGAACGGGGTCGAACGCGGTGCGCCGCATGTGCAGGGGCAGAGTCACAGGATCGCTCATGTCATCTCCTGGAGAGGCCAGATGTGCCGGAAACGCCCTTCAAAAACGAGAGTAGTCCATCACTTGGTGGCGTGAGCGGCGCACGTCCTTCCGCTCTCAGCGATCGTGCGGGCCGCCCGGCGTCGGGGCCGGTGGCGCGGACGACGGCCTGATAGCCGTAGTCCTCGGTGCGGCGGTGCAGCCTCCAAAGGAGAGGCAGACGGTTGCCGCCGTCATCCGGGTGCGCGGAGCAGCCGGACGGCGTCGGCGATGACCACGCCGTTCGCGTCGTCGCTCAGCTCCACCCTGCCCACCCCCTCGCTGATGCGGTACGTGCCGAGCGAGACCCAGGAGCCGCCGCGCGGCTCCGTCGCTCCGCTCCTTCGCTGATCGACGCGCACGAGCGTGGTCCCGCCGGCGTGACGGACCGTGAAGGGCGCGTTGCTCGCGCGGTTCGTGTGCGCGGTGTACGAGACCTGTACCTCGTAGTTCCCGGTGAGCGGGACGATCGGCCGCCACCGGACGACGCGTTGGCCCGTGCCGGCGGGGGCGTAGTGGTAGTTGCCGCCCCGGTAGCCGGGCACGCTCGAGCCGGCCGACCAGGTGCCGCTGATGATCTCGTAGCCGAGTTCGTCGTTGTCGACGACCGCCTCTTCCCGTACGTCGGGTTGGGAGGGCGCGTCGATCAGGCTCAGCGTGTCGAGCGAGACCAGCCTGCCGCCGCCGCGGCCCACCCCGGAAGCGGTGAACCGGAGCTTGTGCGAGCCGGCCGTCAGGTCGAGGCTGCCGAGTTGCGCGACGTCGTAGCCGTCGGCCCGGTCGGCGGTGGTGTCCACCAGGGCGGCCCGGGGTTTGACGCCGTCGATCGAGACGGTGACCAGACCTCCGTCGGCGGTACGGAAGTAGCGCAGCAGCAGCTCGTAGGTTCCCGGTGCCGGGACGTTCACGGTGTACTCGAAGTACGTGCCGGTCTGGGCAGTGGTGAACACCACCCGCTTCCCGCCGCGGGCCACGGGATCCTGGGCGACGGACATGGTGCCGCCGGACGTGGCGGCGCCGGTGGTGAGGTCGATGAGACGTTCGGCGTAGCCGGGGCCGGTGGCCAGGCTGTCCCGGCCGCCGCTCAGCCATTCGAGCGAGAACCGGCTCATGACCACGCGGCGGGGGAAGCTCGGGTCGTCGCCGTCACGGCCGTACAGGAGCAGGATCCTGCCGTCGGGGAGCCGGCCGAGCTCGGAGTAGTACGACCGCCCCTCGTTGATCACCCGGCTGTAGCGGAACGAGTGCGCGTCGTCGTAGCTGATCGACACGGTCAGGTTGGTACGGACGGGGGAGTCGGGGCGGCTGAACAACACCCGGCTCACTTCGGACGTGCCCGGCCCGCCCGTGTAGCGCAGCAGGCTGGCGTCCACGGCGTTGAACGTGCCGGTGGCCCCGTCGAGTCGCGGCGGCGACCAGCTGAGCCCGCGATCGGCGCTGACCGACACGATCCGCTGCCGGTTGCCGCCCGCCGCGGCCCGGCCGTTGAGCAGCACCGTGCCGTCGGACCTCTGGATCAGCCTGGCCTCGTTGATGGGATAGGCGGCGGAGACCGGCACCTCCCCGGTGGCGTGCCAGGTCCGGCCGTGGTCGTCGCTGTAGATCGACGCCACGCCGTAGCGGCGTTCGTCGACGGTGTTGCCGGTGACCTCGCGGCGGTGGGCGCAGTTGAGCAGCAGCCGGCCGTTGTCCAGCTGGATGCCGTGTCCGGGGCCGGGGCCGTGCAGCGTCCATCCGTACGGGAACCGGTCGAACAGGCCCGACATGTCGCGCGGCGCGCTCCACGTGAGACCGCCGTCCTCGCTGGAGATCATGAAGAGGTCGCCCCTGTCGCCGGAGCAGCCGGTGTTCTCCGGCAGCCGGGTGGAGAGCATGTAGAACAGGAAGATGCCGCCGGTGAGCCGGTCGACCACGAAGGCCGGGTTCCCCCACGACTGGCCTCCGACGGAGGCGACCAGCGTTCGGGCCGGCTCCCAGGTGTCGCCGCCGTCGGGGCTACGGCGTACGAGCAGGTCTCGCGGGCCCGCGTCGCAAACCTCGTGGCGGCCTTCCGTGACGACCAGGACGGCGCCGTCCGGCAGCACGGCCAGCCCGTGGACGTGGTAGCTCTCCAGCGGGTCCACGGTGTTGTCCCACAGCGTCGTCTCGTCGAAGGCCGTGTCGCCGGACGGTGTCGCCGAACGCCGGGACGTCGTCGCGTCCGCGGGTAAGGCGGGGCCGAGTGCGGCGGTCAACGAGGCCGCGGCGATTCCGAGGCCGAAGGCTCTGCGCCCGATCAGGGGACGGCGGGGATCTGGCTGGGGCATGTGCTGCCTCCGGAGTGGGGGGTGTGGGCAGGGGCGGGCGGCCGAGGTTCGCCGCGCGCCCGCGGAGATCATCTCACCGGGTGGAACGTGAGACGGTCCCTATCTGCCGCTCAGGGCCGTTCTCCTCCTGCGCCCACCGCGCCCGCCGCCTCCGGGAGCAGAGCCATGGCGGACTTGCGGAACGCCGGCACCAGGCGGTTGCGGTCGCCGGCCCGGGTCGCCAGCACGACGTGACTCGGCTCGACGCCCTCCAGGGGGATCGAGATGAGGTCCGGGCGGAGGTTGACGAAGATCGGGCCGGCCGCGATCCCGACCGCCTCCCCGGCGGCGATCGGCTCGAACTTGTCCTCGATGCTGGTGATGAGCGGGCCGTCGGGGGCCGGGCGGCCGTCGGGCCTGGGATCGATGCGCCAGTACGCCTCCCAGGCCGGGTCCGGGTCGGCCAGCCGGGGCAGCGGCTCGTCGGCGATGTCGTCCAGCGTCACGGACTGCCTGCCCGCCAGGCGGTGGTCGCGCGAGAGCAGCAGCATCCGCGGCTCGTCGTACAGGATCGTCACGTCGAGCCCGTCAGCCGCGAACGGCACCCGGGTCACCACCGCGTCCACCCGGTAGTCGAGCAGGGCGGGGCGCGGCTCGTTCCAGGCCACGTGTGAGGTGCGTACGTCGGCGTCCGGGTGCAGGCGGCGCAGCTCGCGCACGGCCGGCGTGATGATGAGGCCCCCCGTGTACCCGATCGTGATCCGGCTGGGCCGGGCGGCGGCGCGGGTCTGCGCCGCCGCCCGGGCGGCCGAGCGCAGCAGCGTCCTCGCGCGCGGCAGGAAGACCTCGCCCGCCTCGGTGAGCCGCGTGCCCTGCGGGGTACGGTCGAGCAGCCGGACGCCCAGTTGCCGCTCGAGGCCGCGGATCTGCCGGCTCAGCGACGGCTGGGTGATGTGCAGCGCCTCGGCGGCGCGGCCGAAATGCCGATGCTCGGCCACGGCCGTGAAGTAGCGCACGAGCCGCAGATCGAGATCGGGCGAGTCGGGCATAACGGCAGCCTACTGCGGTGATGCCCGAAACGTATCGCCCGATGAGGAACAGGCTTTGGACGCCGTACGGCACCGGCTCCGACGATGGGAACACCGCTGAAGAAGGAGATCATCATGCGTGTTTTCGTCACCGGCGCCACGGGCTTCGTGGGTTCGGCCGTCGTTCGTGAGCTCATCGAGGCCGGGCACCAGGTGGCCGGGCTGGCCCGTACGGACGGGGCCGCCGCCGCGTTGCGGGCCGCGGGAGCCGAGCCCCACCCCGGCTCCCTCGACGACCTCGCCGGCCTGCGCGACGGGGCCGCCGCCGCGGACGGCGTCATTCACCTGGCCTTCGTGCACGACTTCGCGAACTTCGAGGCCGCCAACCAGACCGATCGGCGGGCCATCACGGCGCTCGGCGAGGCGCTGGCGGGGTCCGGCCGGCCGTTCGTGATCACCTCGGGCACCGGCCTGCTCCCGCCCGGCCGCGTTGGCACCGAGGAGGACGAGCCGGGGACGCATTCGCCCAGGGGGGCCGCCGAGCAGGTGGCGCTGTCGTTCGTGGCCCGCGGGGTGCGGGTCTCGGTGGTGCGGCTGCCGCTGGTGCATGGGGAGGGCGACCCGGGGTTCATCGCGGCCGCGATCGGCATCGCCCGGGCGAAGGGCGTCTCCGCGTACGTGGGCGACGGCGACCAGCGCTGGCCGAGCGTGCACCGGCTGGACGCCGCCCGCCTCTACCGGCTGGCCCTGGAGGAGGCGCCCGCCGGTGCGCGGCTGCACGCCGTCGCCGAGGAGGGCGTGCCGGTACGCGACGTCGCCGGCGTCATCGGGCGCGGGCTCGGCGTGCCGGTGACCGCGATCACCGCGCGGGAGGCGGGCGAGCACTTCGGCTGGCTGGGCTCCTTCGTCACGCTGGACACGCCGGCCTCCTCCGCCCTGACCCAGAAGCTGCTGGACTGGCGCCCCGACCGGCCCGGGCTCATCGCCGACCTGAACGCCGGACACTACTTCAACGGCTGAGCCGGCGGCGCGCCTGGAGCTGTGTGGCATTCCACCGGCGCCTGGTCCGAATCCCAGGATCAAACATCCACCGAGAGGGCGGGAGCGCAAGCATCGGCGGGTCCCGTGGAAGAAGGCGTCCGTGACGCAAAAGCGAATCGTGATCGTGCGATCGTATGCGGGTAACGGGGCCCTGGCCGCCTGCGATGCTCCAGTGAAACTCCTGACCGACCTTTGGCGCAGGTTCGCGATCGCGCCGCCGGGGCTATTGATCGGCGGTGCTTGTCCGAGGTCGTGGCCAGGCTGGTCGCGGGGCTTTGGCCGGCAGTGACGGTCATACCCGCCCGTGAGGAGGTCCACGTGGATCCGATCGTTTTGGCCGCGGGCACAGCGCTGGTGACGGCCATGGCCACCGACGCCTGGCAGTCGGCCCGCGACGGTGCGGTCGCACTGTGGCGTAAGGTCCGCCCCGAGCAGGCCGACGCCGTCGAGGCGGAGTTGGTCGAGGTCCGCGAGCTGGTGCTCGAGGCCCGCCGGGACGGCGACACCGAGACCGAGCAGGCCTTGGCCGGCTCCTGGCAGGTCCGGCTGCAGCAGCTGCTGCGCGCCGACCCGTCCCTGGCCGGAGAGCTGCGGCGGGTCCTGGAAGAGGACCTTACGCCTGCGCTGTCTCGGGACGAGAGCACGCGGATCGGATCGATCGTGATGAAGGCGACCGCGAGCGGGCACGGCCGGACCTACCAAGCCGGTGGTGACCAGCACATCACGGAGGGGTGAGCAGCACGACCCGAGAACCCGGCCCCGACGACCTCCCGGACAGCACCCTCGACGGGGCCGACGGGCGGGAGGAAGGCATCCGCCAGGAGGCGCACGCGTCCGGTCATGCACGGATCAACCAGGCCGGCCGGGACCAGCACTTCTACTACAGTGCCGGCGCGCACACCCGGCGGAGTACCCGGCCGGGGACCGAGGCGCTTGAATGCCCTTACCCCGGGCTGGCGGCATTCGGGCCGGAACAGGCGCGCTGGTTCTTCGGCCGCGACGGCCTGGTCGCCGACCTGCTCGCCCGTCTCGACCAGCGGCTGCGGGGCGTGGGCGGAATCCAGATGGTGATCGCGCCATCGGGCACCGGGAAGTCCTCGCTGCTCCGCGCCGGCCTGCTGCCAAGACTGGCCCAGTCTGCCCTGCCAGACTCTCACCGCTGGCCGGTCCTGCTGTTCACGCCCACGACCGACCCCGTCGGGGCTCTCGCCGCCCAGATCTGCTCGCTCACCGGCGCGGAAGCGGCAGAGACCGCAGACCGATTCCGTGCCGATCCCTGTGCGGGCGCGGCGATGTTGGCCCGGCACATCGACGACGACCATGCGATGCGAGTCGTCGTGGTGGTGGACCAGTTCGAGGAACTGTTCACCCTGTGCGCCGACGACCGCCAGCGGCGCATGTTCATCGACCTGCTCAGCCGGATCGCCGACCCGTACCCGGAGGCGGAAGCGTCCACGGCACGGCCGGCCGGGCTGGTGGTGATCGGGATGCGGGCCGACTTCTACGCGGCCTGCGCCGGCCACCCCGGATTGCGGACGGCTCTGGAGGACGCTCCGCTGCTGGTCGGGGCGATGTCGCGGGCGGAGGTGCGCGAGGCGATCATCTTCCCCGCGCAGGACGTGGGACTGGACATCGAGCCCGGCCTCGTCGAACTGCTCCTGCGCGATCTCGGGGCGACGAGCGGCCCCGGCGAGGAGGAGACCACCGGCTACGAGGCGGGACGGCTCCCGCTGCTGGCGCACGCGCTGCGGGTGAGCTGGCAGCAGCGGAACGGCGCCACGCTGACGGTCGAGGGTTACCAGGCCACGGGGGGCATCCAGCGGGCCCTCGCCACCACCGCCGACCGGGCCTTCGCCGGTCTGGACGCCGACGGGCGGAAGGCGGCCAGGACCGTGTTCCTGCGCTTGGTGAAGATCGGCGAAGGCGTGGATGACGGCCGACGGCGCAGGTCATGGACCGAACTGGTGGAGGCCTCTGGAGACAGCCGCGCTGCGTCCGCCGTCGTGGACGTGTTCACCGAGGCCCGGTTGCTCACCCGGGAGCAGGACACCGTGGAGATCACCCATGAGGCCCTGCTGCACGGCTGGCCGCAGCTGCGCCGCTGGATCGACGGTGACCGTGCTGGCCGGATCCTGCACCAGGATCTCGAAGAGGAGACTGCCGCGTGGGAACGGGCAGGGGGCGATCCCGCGCTGCTGTATCGGGGAAGCCGCCTGGAGCTCGCGCAAGCCTGGGCGGCCGCCGCGCCGGTCGGCGACCTCAGTCTCGCCGCGAGGGCGTTCCTGTCCGCGAGCGCCCGCCTGCACCGCCGTACGGTGCGGCTGCGCGTCGCCGTCATCGCCGCCCTGGCCGTGCTGACCGTGGTCGCCGCGACCACCGCCGTGATCGGCGTACGGGAGCGAAACGAGGCCCTCCGCCAGCGCGACACGGCCACCTACAACCGCATCCTCGCCGAGGCGGACCGGCTCGCCGACACCGATATCTCCCTGTCGGCCCAGCTCACTCTTGTCGCACACCGCAGGAATCCCGGCGACGACACCTACACCCGTATCCTCAACATGCAGCACATCCCCCTGTCCATCCGGCTGACGGTCCAGGCTGACTCCGTCAATTCAGTGGCGTTCAGCCCGAGCGGGCGGATCCTCGCCGCCGCCGGCAGCGACGGACTGATACGGCTGTGGGACGTCGCCGACCCGGCCCAGCCGAAGCCACTGGGCCCCCTCGCCGGCCACACCGACGGCATCCTGGAAGTGGCGTTCAGCCCTGACGGCCAGGCTCTCGCCAGCCTCGGTTACGACAAGTCGGTGCGGCTCTGGAGCGTCGCCGACCCAGCCCGCCCGAAGCCGCTCGGCCGCCCCCTCGCCTTGCACAGTGACGAGCTGTCCACCCTCGCGTTCAGCACCGACGGGCACATTCTCGTCGTCGCCGACAGCCAGGTGCACCTGTGGAGCGTCCGCGACCCAGCCCGGCCGAAACCGCTCGGCCGACTGCCGGCCCACTTCACGGACGGCGTGTTCTCGCTCGCGTTCAGCCCCGACGGGCACATGCTCGCCGTTGGCGACAGCGACCAGAAGGTGTGGCGGTGGAGCCTCAACGATCCGGCGCATCCGCGACCGCTGGGCCGGCCTCTGGTGCACGACGGCTTCCTCACTTCGGTCAATGCACTGGCGTTCAGCCCCGGCGGTGAACTGGCCAGCGCGAGCGACGACGTACGGCGGTGGGATGTCCGCACCGGGGAACTGGTCAGCCGACCTCTCGGCGGCTCCACCGACGACGTCAGCGACGTGGCGTTCAGCCCGGATCGTTACACGCTTGCCAGCACGGACGACAATGTGATCCGGCTGTGGAACGTCTCCGAGCGGAGCGAGGTGAAGGCGATCGGCCAGCCCCTCACCGGTCACACCGGAGCCGTCCGGTCGCTGGCGTTCAGCGCGGACGGCCGCACGCTCGCCAGTGGCGCCGATGACGGGACGGTGCGGCTGTGGAATCTCGCCGTGGGCCGCATCACCAATGCCACGGGGCCGGCCCCATCGGTGGCCTTCGGCCCCGACGGCAGGACTCTCGTCGGCGTCGACTGGGCCACGCAACTGTGGAGGACGACCGATCGGGCCCGTCCGACGCCCCTGGGCGAATTCCCCAGCGGGTTCGCCGCACAATTCGACGGAGTCCTCGGACCCATGGCACTCAGCCCCGACTGGCGTACATTGGCCACCGTCGGCGACCGAAACCATGGAGGCCGCTCCTTGCGTCTGTGGAAGGTCACGGCGGGGGACCGTGCAGTACAGATCGGCCCACCTCTCACCAGCCATAGTGACGCCTTCACCTCGGTGGCGTTCAGCCCGTACGGGCGCTTCCTCGTCGCCATCGGCGAAGACGGATCGGTCCGGCTGTGGGATGTCGCCGACCCCGCACACCCGGCCGCCTCGGCACAACCGCTCACCGGTCCCACGGGCGACGTCGTCTCGCTGGCGTTCAGCCCCGATGGCCACACCCTCGCCAGTGCCGACGGGAACGACGTGAGCATCTGGAACATCGCCGACCCCGTTCGCCCGAAGCCGCTGAGCCGGCTCCCGTCCACCTCCACGGACGATGTGCAATCGCTCGCGTTCAGCCCCGACGGGCACACCCTCGCTGTCGCGGACACACAAGTACACCTGTGGAGCGTCCGCGACCTGACCCAGCCGAAACCGCTGGAGCAGCTGCCATTCCAGACCACGGGCAGCGGGCTCTCGCTCGCGTTCAGCCCCGACGGGCACACCCTCGCCAGCGGGGGAGGGGACGGGTCGGTATGGCTGTGGCACATCTCCGCCTCGGGCCGCGCCGAACCCCGGGGGCAGCGCCTCACCGCCCACAACGGCGCCGTCACGTCCGTGGCGTTCAGCCCGGACGGGCACCTGCTGGCCAGCGCAGGGGGAGACAGGTCGATTCAGCTGTGGGAGCTGGATGTGGAGGCCACGATCCGCCGCATCTGCGCCTCCAGTGCGGGAGCCATGACCGCCGACGCATGGCGCCGCTACGTGGGCGACAACTCTTACTCTCCCCCGTGCGGCAATCGGGGCTGATGATCAAGCCGTCATCGAGCACAGTCGTCGGCGGGATGATGGGCAAGCGGCGACGCCCCTACAACTGCTCCTGGGTCGTTACGACCGTGCGGACCGGCTGCGCGTGGTCGGCCGCACCACCCGGCTGAGCGTCGACATGGCCCCGCGGATCGCTCCGCTGCTTGCGGCTGTCAGCCGCTGTCCAGTGCCGCCCTTCGGCGTCCTGGCGCAGGGCAGGGCAGGGCACGGGAGCGGCGCGATACCCCCGGCGGCTACTGCCACGACTTCCGGCGGTCCCGTGAACCGGGCAGCCCGTGCCCACGTCGTCCAGGACATGAAGCGAACCCTCGCGCTCCTGCTCCTCGTCGCCGGCTGCGCAACGCCCCTGGCGGACGCCGCCGGGCCCACCTACACCTGCCACGACCGGCCGATTCCGGTGGACGTGATGAGCACCGGCCGCCCGGCGACCCAGCTCGGCCCCGACGGGCGGGCCGCGCTCAAGGGGCAGGAAGTTCGCCCGGTCAAAGACCTGGACAAGTGGCGCATTGTCGAGGAGAGCGGTGAGCGCGTGGCCATCATCAAGGAGTTCGACGAGCCGGAGAAGCGCGGGAGGGCGACGGTCACCCACGACTTCCTGGTGGTCGAGCGCTTCGGCCCGCCCGCTGCGGACGGCCGCCCGAGCTGGCACCTGCGCAGCTCAGGCGGTTGCAACCTGCAACGGGACCTCGGCGACCTGGGCGTCGCCGAGGTCGCCCTCGACCCGGCGAAGCCGGCCACCGGCAACAGCCTCCACCTGCTGGTGACCGAACAGGCCTGCGCCGGCGGGCAGTCGGCCGACGGGCGGATCCGGGTGGTCGGCCTCGAGGAGACGGACCGCGACGTACGCCTGGTCATCGGCGTCGAACGCGCTCCTGGCGACATGCACACCTGCCTCGGCAACCCGGCCACGCCGTACACGGTCGAGTTGAGCCGGCCGCTCGGCGACCGCGTCCCACGCAATGCCGCCCTGCACCCCATGCGTGAGATCGTGAAACCCTAGGGCGGCGCGCCAGCTCCCTGTCGAGGGGGACGGCACCGATCCAGCAGGGAAAGCGCGGCGATCCAGAGTCAAGGAGCACTACCTTGGTGGATCATCGACTTTGATCTTGTCTCCTGCGTTGGAGATGAAGATGACCAGGAGTTTCGCCGGTTCTGTCCCGCTGATGTTCTGCGTGAGCACATGATGGGCGCCCGGTGGCTCGACCCAGTTCTCTCCTTGGCGGTAAGTGCGTACCGGCTGCCCGCTGATCTGGCTGCGCAGGGTGCCCGCAAGCACGTAGGCGTACACGAACGCCTGACCGTGCCGATGCGGTACCGCGCGTGCGCCGGGCGGGAAGTGCACGATCGCCGAGGTGAACGTCTTTCCTTTGACATTCGGAAGCGCCTGGACCCATAGAGGCGTCAGCGTCTCGGACGGTGGCTGCGAAACCGTGGCAGTAACCGGCACCTCGGCAGCGACCGGCACCGTGCCGGTCGCGCGCTCCGCCGCAGGAGCACACGCGCCGGCCACGACCACCACGCCGGCAGCCACGAAACCGCCCGCGAACCGCTCTCGGATCATGACGACTCTCCTATCCTGCGTAGAGGGGGCGATCGCGAGACTTCCCGGCGTTGCTTGAGTACGCTGCCCCGGCAACTCGACGCCTACCAAGGGCGAATTCAAGCCTTGGTGACGGTCTGTTCAGACACAGGTCGAGCCGGGCAGCAGGGCCGGTGGTCCGCGCGACGGTTTCCCGCGCAGGAAGGGGCCCGCCATGCCGTCCGCCGCACGTGGCCGGGCTACTCGTCGTCCGCGACCCGGATGATCGTCTTGCCGGAGGTGCGCTGGGTGAACTCGGCGGGCGCCTCGGCCAGCGTCCGCACGGCCCCGATGATCGGGCGGAGCCGTCCGTTCCGCAGCCGCCGGGCCAGATCGGCGAGCCGGTCTCGATCGGGTTCGACGACGAAGAAGATCGTGCGCCCGTCTTGGGGGCGGACCGTAGACGGGGAGACGACGGTGACCAGCGTGCCGCCGGGGCGCACCAGCGCGGCCGAGCGGTCCAGGAGGTCACCGCCGATCACGTCGAACACAACGTCGACCTGGCCGGCATCCTCCAGGGAATCAGCCTGCAGGTCCAGGAAGACGTCCGCGCCGAGCCCGAGTGCCGTGTCCCTGTCGCGGGCCCTGCCGGTGCCGATCACCCGGGCTCCGGCCTCGCGAGCGAGCTGCACCGCGAGGGAGCCGACACTGCCTGCGGCGCCATGGACGAGGACGGTCTGGCCGGCGGTGAGGCGGCCGTGGTCGAACAGGCCCTGCCACGCGGTCAGCCCGGAGATCGGCAGCGCGGCGGCCACGGTGTGTTCGACGCCGGCCGGCAGCGGCGCGAGGTTGCGGGCCTCCACCGCCACGTACTCGGCCAGTGAGCCGTTGCGGGCCCAGTCGGTCAGCCCGAACACCCGCTGGCCGACGGTCAGGCCGGTGGTTCCGTAACCCAGCTCGACGACGACACCCGACACATCATGCCCCAGCACGCTTGGCGTCCGGTCGCGGCCCGCGCGGTCGGTCCACGTTGCCGGCCAGTCGATCTCGCTGCGAATGAACCCGGCAGCGTGGACCCGTACGATGACGTCGTTCTCGGCGGCGTGCGGGTACGGCTCTTCCGTCAGGGAAAGCCCGGCCAGGCCGGTGGAGCGGTCTTGGACGGTGATGGCTTGCATGACAGGTCCTCGCCAGGGGTGGAGATATCGAGCAGGACGAACGTACCTGTCTGCGGAGGGATTTGATCTGTTCGGACTCGCAGCGGCGAGTCGCCTGGGGCTCTCACCGCCGGCCTGGCGCCCGACCTCAACGGCAGAAGCCGAACACCTCTGTCGTGAGCATGGCCACGTCGGTGGACAGACGCGGGCGCGCCTTGCCGTACCTGACCGAGATGCCGGTCTGCTTCATGGCCGGGTCGAGAATGGCGGCCCGGTGCTTGCCGCTGCTCATCCACCAGCGGACGGCCGCGCGCGGCGTGGCGGTGCCGTCCCAGCCCGAGAAGACGTTCTCCTTGACCTGCCAGGTGCCGGTCGGGCAGTAGCCGGCCGCCCTGACCCGGACGCCGACGTCGGAGTGCGTGACCGGGTTGATGTGCCACTGCGTGTTCTCCGGGTCCTCCGGCCGGTCGATCCACCACTTGATCAGCCTGGCCGCCTGCACGTGCTCGTCGGCCGCCTTGTACAGGCGGTAGCTGTCCTCCAGGGGCGCGACGCCGACGCGGGCGCGCTCGGCGTTGACCAGGCAGCGGATGGCGTTGGACGCGAAGCCCTCCATGAGGACGATCGCCGCCTTGCGCTGGCCTTCGGTCAGCTCGGGTTTGTGCTTCTTGAACCAGGGCTCGGTACGGACGGGGTTGTCGGCGAAGGCGCAGTCGGCCCGCTGTGCGTGGGCGGGCGCGGCGGTGGCCACCAGCCCGGTGGCCAGCAGCGCCGCTGCGAGGAAGGCTCTCATGTCTCGACTGTGCTTTGGACCGCGCGGCGCCGCATGAGTAG
The DNA here is from genome assembly GCF_014204795.1 of Nonomuraea jabiensis. GTDB lineage: Bacteria > Actinomycetota > Actinomycetes > Streptosporangiales > Streptosporangiaceae > Nonomuraea > Nonomuraea jabiensis. Next base: position 8,185,138 of record NZ_JACHMB010000001.1, read on the forward strand.
GGCATACTTAAAGTCGCTTGTCACAGCGGTCCGGTACGCTCTCCGCCGATCAACTTCGCGCGAGAGGCTGCCGATGTTCCGTCTCCTGGCCATCCTGGCGGCCACCGCGCCGACCTTCTTATCCATCCTGATGCTCCGCAGCTTCGGCTGGTTCGCCTACGAGCCGCCGCAGCCGGATCCGTTGGAGCTCGCCATCGGGGCGGCCTACGGCTACGCCATCGACTACCTGCCGGTCCTGCTGGCGTTCCTCGCGCTCTGGGTGCCGCGGTGGCTTCCCAAGGTCGGCGCGATCGCCGCGGCCGTGGCGCTGGGGCTCACCGTGTCGACCCTCGTGGTCTCTGGAACGGGTGGCTTCGGCCCGCAGTTCGGCTCCGTACTGGCCTGCCAGGCGATCGCCGTCGTCGCTCTCCTGCGGACCCGCCCGGAGCAGCGGGTGCCATGGCCACGGGCGGTCATCTGGAGCGCGGTCGTGCTGCTGGCGCTCGGCCGGACCCTGGCCAGGAACACCCCCACCAGCGACCTCGCCTGCTACGCGGACATGAAAGGCACATGGGCGCCGGCCTTCTACCACCTCGACACCGCCCACGGCCTCTACTACTGGGTCTCGGCCGCCGCGATCGGCGCCGTGCTCTCCGGGTACCGGGCGGCGCCGCTCTGCGGCCTGGTGCTGCTGGTGCCCGCACTGTTCCAGCCCGCCGCCTGGCTCCTGTCCGACGCGTCGCACAACTGCTCGAGCCCTCTGGAGCTGTTCGACTGGCCGTACCTGATCGCGGGGGTGCTGGCATTGACCTCCCGCGCTCGCCTGCCCAGCCGTACCTAGCCGATGTTCCGTCTCCTGGCCATCCTGGCCGCCGCCCCTCCTGCTGGCGCGCGGGGAACGGCGGGCGCCCATGCCGCGGGCGCGGGCATCTTGACCAGCATGGCCGCGGTCGGCGCGGTGCTCGGGGAGGCGTGGCGGGGCCGGTCCTCGCGGCCGTGCTGCTCGTCTGCGCGCTCTTCGAACCGATCGCCCAGCTCGCGACCTCTGCGCCGCACGACTGCTCCACCGTCCTGGGGCTGGTCGGCTGGCCTCACCTCGTCGCCGCGGGGCTGGCTGCGCTGTCGTTGAAGGCCCCTTGAACACCTTGACGCAGGCGCCCCTTGTGCCACGGTCAGGCAGCCGGAGTCCCGCTGATATGCTCTCAGGCATGATCCAGAAGTTCATCCGTCTTCGTAACAGCTGAAGCGGTCTGCCCGCCGGTCGTTCCGCGACCAGCGCCAGTTGAGGCGACCCCGCAGACAGGTGCGGTAGTACAAGCAGCGCACCACACGGGTTCCGCCCGCCGCCGACCGCCGGCTTCGTTTCACGGCTTGCCCTGCCGCGTTCTCACCCGGCAGCCGCACGCCGTTCCCGGCACATCAGCGCAGGCGTGTTCGCCATGCCTTCCATCGAAACGGACTGTTCTTCATGCGATCCACCTTCAACCGCTCGTCGTCGCCCACGTTCGTGCTGGTCCACGGCTCCGGCACGAGTTCCTTCATGTGGGCTCCCGTCCAGCGCGAGCTGGCGTTGCTCGGTCACCGCAGCTTCGCCGTCGATCTGCCGGGCCATGGCCTCGACGCGCAGTACCCGCTCGCCTACCAGGCCCCCCAGGACCTCGACACGTGGGCGGTCGAGCCGTCCACGCTGGCCGGGGTCACCCTGCAGCACAACGTGGACGCGGTCGTCGACGTGGTCCGGCGCGTGGCGGAGCACGGGCCCGTGGTGCTGGTGGCGGCCAGCCTCGGCGGCCTCACCATCAGCGGCGTGGGCAACGCGGTCCCCGAGCTGGTGAGCCGGCTCGTCTACATCTCCGCCTGGTCGTGCGTGCAGCGTTCCAACCCGATCGAGTACATGCAGGAACCGGAGTTCGCCGACAACCTGATGGGCCCGCTGTACGCGTTCAACGTCGGCGACCCCGCTCAGCTCGGTGTCGGCCGGGCCAACTACCGCACCGCGGACGCGGAACTGCTCGACGCGCTCAAGGCCGCGACCATGGCCGACGTCACCGACGAACAGTTCCGCGCCTTCCTCAACATCCTGCAGCCGGACGAATCGATCGCGGTGATGACGGCCGACGCCCGCGTCGACGCCGGCACCTGGGGCACGATCGCCCGCACCTACATCCGCCTCACCGGCGACCGATCCCTCCCGGTGGCCATGCAGGACAGGCTGATCGCCGAAGCGGACGCCCTGACGCCGGGCAACCCGTACGACGTGCACACCCTGGACACGTCGCACGTGGGGTTCCTGTTCAGGGCCGATGAGGTGGCCGCCATCCTGGACAAGGCCGCGATCTAGCAAAGGGCGGGGGACGGCCGGCGGCCGTCCCCTTCCCTGGGCCGGAAAGGGGTGCTGACGTGGCTCGGCATCTCTGGCTTCAGCCCGTGCGGTAACCCAAGGCGAACTCCCACCCGGGGTACGCGCCGGAGAGCCGGGCACCGTGCCGGTCCCAGTCGCCGGCGGGCAGCTTCTCCGGCCCCTGGATCTTGACTTGCCCGGACCGGATGGTGAATCCCCAGGAGAATCCCGTGACTGCGCACACCGTCCGTGTCGCCAGGTCGGGTGAGTAGCACAGGAAGCTGTGCGCCACCCACACCAGGTCGTCGCGCGTGTCACGGGACGGGCCGTCGAACAGCGTCGGCCGTATCCCGAAGAACCCGTAGGGCACGTTGAGATCGCCGTAGAAGCCCAGCGGGTCGGGATCGAACCCGTCCTCACCCGACTCGCCGTCCGTGCTGCTGACGAGTTGCACCCACCCCATGAGCCCCACATAGCCCCGTCCGGGGTGCTCGATGACGGCGGTGCAGGTGGCCAGGTCGCGGGCGCCGCCGGGGAAGCGGCAGCCCAGAGCCTCTGGATCGTCGTTGGGAACGACCTCGATCGCGACCGTGCCGTCCATACCGCGCAAATGGAAGGGAAGGCGCATGGTCGCGATCTTAGCCAACCACCAGGTGGGCGGACACGATGCCGTGGGGGCGGCTGCTCGGCCCGTGCCGCGCAGGGTCAGAGCGTGATCCACTCCGTGCTCGTGGTCACCGCGTCGAGCACCTCCGGGATCGGGTCCACGCCCAGGCCCGGCCCCGCGGGCACCTCCAGGTGGCCGTCGGACAGCTCGAACGGCCGGGTGATGTCGGTGGAGTAGTAGCGCCGCGAGCCGGAGGTGTCGCCGGGCAGCGTGAAGCCCGGCAGGGCGGCCAGGGCCACGTTCGCCGCCCGGCCGAGGCCGGTCTCCAGCATGCCGCCGCACCACACCGCGATCCCGTTCGCCCGGCACAGGTCGTGGATGCGCCGCGCCTCCAGGTAGCCGCCGATCCGGCCGGGCTTGATGTTGACGATCGAGCAGGAGCCGAGCGCGATGGCGGCGGCCGCGTGCTCGGCCGACTCGATCGACTCGTCCAGGCAGATCGGCGTCTTGAGCTGCTTGGCCAGCCTGGCGTGCTGTACGAGGTCGTCGTTGGCCAGCGGCTGCTCGATCAGCAGCAGGTCGAACGCGTCGAGTCGGGCCAGGCGGCGGGCGTCGCTCAGCGAGTAGGCGGCGTTCGCGTCGACCTGGAGGAGCAGGTCGTCGCCGAACCGCTCGCGCACCGCCCGGACCGGCTCCAGGTCCCAGCCGGGCTCGATCTTGAGCTTGATGCGGACGTACCCCTCGTCGAGATAGCCGCCCACGGCGTCGAGCAGCTGCGGGATCGAGTCCATGATGCCGACCGACACCCCGCACGGCACCCGCGTGCGGGAGGCGCCGAGGAAGCGGGCGAACGATTCGCCCGCCGTCCTGAGCTGCGCGTCCAGCACCGCCGTCTCCAGCGCGGCCTTCGCCATGCGGTGGCCCTTGATGGGCTCCAGCGCGCGGCCGACGTCGTGCACGTCCAGGGTCTTCGGCAGCGCGGGCAGCAGGAAGCGCCGGATCACCTCGGCCGCGCCGTCGGTGTACTCGGAGGAGTAGAGCGGCTCGTCCATGGCCACGCACTCGCCCCACCCCTCGGCGTCCGGCGTCACCACTCTGACCAGCAGGACGTCGCGGGCCGTCTCCGTGCCGAACGACGTGCGGAACGGCGACACCAGCGGCATCGCGATCCGCCGCAGCTCAACTCCAGTGATCTTCACATCTTCTCCACTACGTAGTAGGACTTCCCGGAGAACCCCGTGACCGCGCGGCCCTCGGCCATCAGGCCGCCCAGCACGTCGCGTACGGCGTGCCGCCACGTCTTGGCCGTTCCCGGGTCCGCGCCGCGCAACCCCGCGATGTCCGCGGGCACGGCCACCAGCACCGTTCCGGCGTCCACCGGACCGGCCACCGGCCGCCCGCCCACGTCGGCGAGCGCGACCACGGCGCCCGGCGGCAGGCCGTCCGGCCCCCGCGGCTCCTCCCGCGCCAAAGCAACCTCCCGCGCCGAAGCGTCTGGCTGCGTCAAAGTCTCCACGCGGGGGTCGGACAGCGGCCAGGCGGTCAGGAGCCGGTCGGACTCGTCGCCCCGGTTGATCGCGTCGTCCATGACCCCGTAGAAGCAGGGCAGGTACTCGCGGGGCCGGGCGCCCAGCTTGGCCAGGTTGAAGTGGGCGTTGCGGCGCATCAGCGGATCGTACGTCCAGGTGATCCGCTCCAGCCCGCGCTCCAGCGCCCACCGGCGCTGGTGCAGCTTGAGCGCGAACCCGATGCCGCGCCCGGCCGCCGTCCCCGTGACGTGGGAGTGCAGGGCGTTGCCGCTGGCCAGGAACCCGATCGAGCCGCCGACCAGGCGCCCGCCGTCGAAGGCGCCCGCCACGTAGCCGCCGGCGTGCGCCAGCGCCCGCATCAGCTCGACCGTGATGGGCGGGGCGCCGGTCCCGAAGCGCCAGATGCCGTCGAACAGCGCGTCCACCTGCTCGAACTCCGCCATCTCGTGGAGTTCCCTGACCTCGACCAACCTGCCGCTCCCCGTCTCGGACGTTCACAGGCGACGGTATTCGATGGCGGGGCCGCCGCGATTCGTCCGGGTTCACCAAGCGAGGGCCGGGCTTTGGTGGAAGCGGCTAACAGGGGGTGATGAGGAGCCTGCTGGGGGCCTCCTGGCTGAGGCGTACCGACTCCAGGGGGCCGGTCCCGGCCAGGCGGGCGCGCACCCCCTCCGCCCGTACGTCGCCGTCGAGGGAGCTGCGGCCGTCGCGGCAGATCTCCACCGCGTACGGCCCCGGCTGCGCGGCCATGACGAGGCCCGCGACGGTCGCCCCGGCCAGCGCGCCCGGATCGCTCCCGGTCCAGCCGTAGTGCCACATGCCGGCCGCCACGACGGGCGCGGCCGGGCAGCAGCCCGGCGCGGTGGCCACCACGTCGATCCCCTGGAACAGGGCCTCGGCGATCTCCTCCGCGCACGTCGCCACGAGCGTGCCCACCCGCAGCCCGGGAAGGTCGGGCATCCGGCCGCCCACCCCGTAGATGAGCTTGATGCCCGTTTCGAGAGGCCCGGGGCCGCCGTCGTGCCAGCCGCAGACCACCACGTCGAGCGACCCGGCGGAGCTCCACGTGCCGATGCGCAGCATGATTCTGGACTACCCTTCGCCGTGGATCATCACACACCGTCACGGGCTAGGGTGACCCGAGTGGAAGATGAGATCGGGCGGGTGCTCGGCGGCGCCGACGCCGTCGTCGAGCCGCTCACGCACAACCCGCTGAACGCGGTGACCGGCGGCATCTGGCGGGTGCGCAGGGGGTCGAGGTCGGCGGTGCTCAAGGTGCTGACCCGCCGGAAGGAAGGCGGCGCGGGGTGGGGGCACTCCGACGATCCGCGACACTGGAACTACTGGCGCAGGGAGGCCGACGTCTACGCCGACGGCCTGCCGGAGCTGTGGGCGGGCTCCGGAGTGACCGCGCCGAAGCTGCTGGAGCTGGTCGAACGCGACGACGGCGACCTCGCGCTGTGGACCGAGGACGTGGCCGGGCGGCCCGGCACCACCTGGGACCTCGGGCGCCACACGCTCTTCGGGCACCAGCTCGGCCTGGCCCAGGGGGCGGCGGGCCAGGTGGAGCGGCCGTGGGCGAGCCGGTCGTTCCTGCGCGACTACCTCGGGTCGAAGCCGGTCCCGTACGAGCTGCTGGAGGACGGCGCGGCCTGGCGGCACCCCCTGGTCGCCGAGAACTTCCCGCCGGCGCTGCGCGGGGAGCTGGTGCGGCTGCACCGGGACCGGGAGGAGTTCCTGGCCGTCCTGGAGTCGCTGCCGAGGGCGCTGTGCCACCTCGACGTGTGGCCGAGCAACGTGATCGACCGCGACGGCGAGAGCGTGCTGGTGGACTGGGCGTTCGCGGGCGACGGCGCGCTGGGGGAGGACGTCGGCAACCACATCCCGGACAGCGTGTTCGACCTGTTCCTGCCGGCCGCGCTGCTGCCCGCGCTCGACGCGGCCGTCCACGGGGCGTACGTGCGGGGGCTGCGGGACGCGGGCTGGCGCGGCGACGAGCGGCTGGTGCGGCTGGCGGTGTGCGCGTCGGCGGTCAAGTACGACTTCCTGACCCCGCTGATGCTGGCCCGGGCAGGGGAGACGCAGCTCGACTACGGCGGCGCCAGGCCCGTGGACGCGGCCCGCCGGTTCAGGGAGCGGGGCGAGGCGCTGATGTTCCTGGCGGGCTGGGCGGATGAGGCCCGCAGGCTGGCCGAGGCCGTCGGGCTTCCGTAGCGGTCAAGGACTAGCGGTCGAGGACGTGGAGGGCGTGCGGGTACGCGCCCAGCGGCACCGGCCCGTCGTCCGCGCACACCACCACGTCCGCGACCCGGGCCCCGAACAGGTCGGGCACGTAGATGGCGGGCTCCAGGCAGAACACCATCCCCGGCTCGAACACGGCGTCCTCGCCCACCCACGGCCCCTCGTCGTGCCCCAGCCCGACGCCCCGGCCCACGTGCGCCGCCGCGAAGCGCCCGTACCCGCTGCCGTCGATCACCTCGCCCACGGCCCTGGCCACCTCGTCCACCGGCGCGCCGGGCCGCACGGCCGCGAGCCCGGCCCGGTGGGCGGCCAGCACCACCGAGTACATCGCCTCGAAGTCGTCCGGCGGCTCGGCCACGGCGAACACCCTGGACACCTCGGCGCAGTAGCCGCCCCACCGCCCGCACACCGACACGCCCAGCGCGTCCCCGGGGTTGATCACGCGCTCCCCGGGCACGTGCGCGGGCCGCGCCGTGTGCTCCCCGGCCGCCACCCGCAGCGACAGCAGCTCCTCGCACCCCGACTCGGCCAGCAGCACCCGCAGCCGGTAGGCCATCGCCCGCTCGGTCGCCCCGAACCAGGCCAGCTCCAGCGCCTGCCCCAGCACCCCTTCCGCCGCGGCCACCGCGCGCCCGACGGCCTCGACCTCGTACGGCTCCTTGCGCAGCCGCAGCGGCCACAGCACCGAGGAGGCCGGCACGAGCTCGGCCTCGATCGCCAGCCCGAACAGCTCCCGCACCCGCATCTCCGGATCCACCCCGACCCGGCGCGCCCCCTCGGGCACCACCCCGGCCGGATCGGCGGTCTCGGCCACCACGTCCTGCGTGACCACCAGAAACTCGCCCAGGACACTTCCGAGGAAGCGGGCGTCCGGCGAGGGGCGCAGCACGAGGGCGTCCACCCCGGCCTCGTCCATGGCCGCCCGCACCGCCGCCAGCCGCGCCGCGGCGGCCTGCGGCCCGGGGGCGGCGGTGCGGGCGGCGTCGGGGACGGCTGTCACTTCGGCTCGTGCAGCCAGCAGGCGACCGGCCCGAACTCCGGTTCCCTCACCCGGCACACGTCCATCACGGACGGGCACCGCGGGTTGAACCGGCACCCTCCCGGCGGATTGGCCGGATCCGGGACGTCACCGGCCAGCTCGGCGGGCAGCACCCCCATCCCGTCCGGCTTGGGGATGGCCTGGAGCAGCGCCTTCGTGTACGGGTGCTTCGGGTCCGCCCACACCTCGGCCGTGTCGCCCACCTCGACGATCTTACCGAGGTACATGACGGCGATCCGGTCGGCGATCAGCCGTACCACGGACAGGTCGTGGCTGATGAACAGCAGCCCCGCGCCCGAGTCCACCGCCAGGTCCCGCATCAGCCTGGCCACCTGCGACTGGGCGGAGGCGTCCAGCGCCGAGATGGGCTCGTCGCCGATCAGCAGGCGCGGCCGGGCCGCCAGCGCCCTGGCGATGGCGATGCGCTGCCGCTGCCCGCCGGAGAACTCGTGCGGGTGCCGGCCGGCGAAGTCACGCGGCAGGCCGACGCGTTCCAGCAGGTCGGCGGGCGAGGTGGCGGTGTCCCCCGAGGTGCGCAGCCCGTCGGTGATCTGGTCGCCGACCCGCCGCCGGGGGTTGAGGGAGGCGTACGGGTCCTGGAAGACCATCTGGATCCCGGTCAGCTTCCTGCGCCGCAGGCCGAGCGGCGTGACCGGCTGCCCGTCGAACGCGATCGAGCCCGCGGTGATCGGATTCAGCCCGCAGACGGCGCGGGCCAGCGTCGACTTGCCGCACCCGGACTCGCCGACCAGCCCGACGACCTCGCCGGGGTTGACCGCCAGGCTGGCCCCCGCCACGGCCCGCACGGCGGGACGCCCGGGGGAGCGGTGCTCGACGACCAGGTCGTCGATGGCCAACAGAGTCATTGCGCCTCCGCGTCGGGTAGGGACTCCAGCAGGGAACGCGTGTAGGCGTGCTCCGGCTCCCGCAGCACCCGCCCGCGCGGCCCCGACTCCACGACGAGGCCGTCCTTCATCACGCTCACCTCGTCCGCCACCGCGGACATCACCCCCAGGTCGTGGGTGACCAGCAGCACCGCCAGCCCGAGCTCGTCGCAGAGCCCGCGCAGCAGCCGCAGCACGCCGGCCTGCACGGTCACGTCGAGCGCGGTGGTCGGCTCGTCGGCGATCAGCACCTTGGGGGAGCAGGCCAGCGCGATGGCGATGGCGATGCGCTGGCGCATCCCGCCGGAGAACTGGTGCGGGTAGCGCCCGTACGCCTCCTCGGCCCCGGGGATGCGCACCTTGCCCAGCAGCTCCACCGCCCGGGCCCGCGCCTCGCGCTTGTCCAGCCCCAGGTGGTGGCGCATGTGCTCGGTGAGCTGCCTGCCGATGGTCAGCATCGGGTGCAGGCTGGTCGCCGGGTCCTGGAAGACCATGGCGACCTCGCCGCCGCGCACCCGGTTCAGCTCCTTGGGCGGCAGGGTGAGCAGGTCGCGCTCGCCGAGCCGGATCGCGCCCGACACGCGGGCGCCGTGCGGCAGCAGGCCGAGCACGGCCAGCCCCGTCATCGTCTTGCCGGAGCCGCTCTCCCCGGCCAGCCCGTGGACCCGGCCGGGCTCCAGCGCGAGATCGACGCCGCGCAGGATCTCCTTGCCGCCGATCGACATCTTCAGGCCGGCGATGTCCAGAGTCGTCACAGGGCACGCTCCTTGATCGCGCGGGCCGTACGCGGGTCGAGCGCGTCCCGCAGGGTGTCGCCGAGGAAGTTGAACGCCAGCACCACCGTCAGGATCGCCAGCCCCGGGAACGTCGCCACCCACCAGCTGTCGAACACCTCCACGCCCGAGGCCACCATCGCCCCCCACTCGGGGGACGGCGGCTTGGCGCCCAGGCCCAGGAACGACAGCCCGGACAGCAGCAGCAGCGCGGTGCCGATGTCCAGCGTCGCGAGCACGAGGACGGGGCCGGTCACGTTCGGCAACACGTCCACGCGCAGCGACCGCCACACCGAGAAGCCCAGCAGCCGCCCGCTCAGCACGAACTCCCGCTCGCGCACCCCCAGCACCAGCCCCCGGGTGACGCGGGCGTACGCGGGCCAGGCCACCACCAGCACGGCCAGCACCGCGTTCGTCAGGCTGGCGCCCAGCGCGGCGGCCACCACCATGGCCAGGATCACGGTCGGGAACGCGAACACCAGGTCCGCCAGCCGCATGATCGTCTCGTCGATCCACCGGCCGAAGTACCCGGCGCAGGCGCCGAGCAGCCCGCCGATCAGCACCGAGAGCACGACCAGCAGCAGCGTCAGCGGGATCGACACCCGGGCCCCGTACATGACGCGGCTCAGGATGTCGCGGCCCAGCTGGTCGGTGCCGAACCAGTGCCCGGGCCCCGGCGGCGCGAGCCGCGGCAGGTCCTGGGTGAGGGGGTCGTGCGGCGCCAGCACGGGGGCGGCCAGCGCGACGACCAGCCAGACCACCGCCAGCACGGCGCCGACCACGGCCAGCGGCTGCCGCCACGCCTCGGGCAGCCGGGCAAGCAGGCCCCTGCGGGCCAGCGGGTCCCGCCGTCTCATTGCAGCCTCACTCGGGGATCGATGACGCCGTACAGGACGTCCACGATCAGGTTGATGACCAGGTAGACGACGCCGACGACCAGGCCGACGCCCATGACGGCGGGCAGGTCGAGGGTGGTGGCGCTCTTGTAGGCGTACTGGCCGACGCCGGGCCAGGCGAAGATCGCCTCGACCAGCACGGTGCCGGACAGCAGGCTGCCGAACGCCAGGCCCGCCACGGTGATGATCGGCACCAGGGCCGACCGCAGCACGTACCGGAAGAGGATCACCCGGCCGGGCAGGCCCTTGGCCCTGGCGGCGCGCACGTAGTCCTGCCCCAGCACCTCCAGCACCGCCGAGCGGGTGAAGCGGGTGAGCAGGCCGATCGTGTAGAGCGCCAGCACCAGCGCGGGCGTCACGAGGTGCCCGACCGCGGAGGAGAACACGTCCCACCGGCCCGCCAGCAGCGCGTCCACGGTCTGCAGCCCGGTCGTGGCCGGGACCGCGCCGTTGAGCGCCGCGTCCACCCGGCCGCTGCCCGGGGTGAGCTGCAGCCGGTAGAAGAACACGTAGAACGCCACCAGCGCCAGCCAGAACGTCGGGACCGAGATGCCGATGAGGCTCAGCACGCGCAGCGCGTGGTCCGACAGCCGGTCCCGGCGCAGCGCGGCGATCACCCCGAACGCCACGCCCAGGACCAGCGACACCAGGATCGCCGCCCCGGCCAGCTCCAGCGTCGCCGGGACGAACTCGGCCAGGTCCTGGCTGACCGGCCGGTGACTCTGCTGGCTGGTGCCGAGGTCGCCGTGGACCAGGCCCTGGAGGTGGAGCACGTACTGCTCCCAGAGCGGCTTGTCCAGGCCGTGCTCGGCCCGCCACTGGGCCACGATCGCCGGATCGCCCAGCGCCCGCTGGCCGAGGTTCGCGGCCACCGGGTCGCCGGGCACCAGGTTCGTCAGGACGAACGTGACGAGCGTGATGCCCCAGGCCATCAGGACCGCGAGCAGGATGCGCCGGATCAGGAAGCGTACGAGCGGATGGGTCCGTCTCGCCCGCCCCCGGCGGGCTTCGCCCGGGATGTCGGACACCTGTGAGGCTCCCTTACTTCACGCCGAGGTCGGCCACGTCCACCGTCCACACCGGGTGGTACTCGAGGCCGGTCACCGACGCCGCCGTCACGATGTTCTGGCTGGGCTGGATCAGCGGGACGAACGGGCCGGAGGCGTTCAGCTTGGTCTGGACGTCCACGTAGGCGGCCTTGCGGGCGTCGTCGCCGATCGCCGTGGCGGCCTTGTCACCGGCGGCCTCGATCTCCTTGGCCGCGCCCGCCTTCCAGCCGGCCCGCAGGCCCACCGTCTTGCCCGGCAGGAACGCCAGGTAGTCGCTCGGGTCGGGGTAGTCCGGGCCCCAGTACCACAGGCCCATCTCCTCCTTGCCGTTGCGGTAGTTGTCCAGGGCCGTGGTGACCGGCGCGGGCTGCAGGTCGACGGTGATGCCGACCTCCTTGAGGTTGGCCTGGATGCGCTCGGCCAGCGGCTGGAAGGACAGGCCGTTGACGGTCAGCTCGCTTGGGTACTCCAGCTTGACGGTCGGATTCGACACGCCGCTGTCGGCCAGCGCCGCCTTGGCGCCCTCGACGTCCCGCTTGGCCGCCTGGTCGGCGGGCAGCGCGCCGAGCAGCTGCGACGGGATGACGCCCGGCGCCTGCGCCGAGCCCTCGCCGGCCAGCTCCAGCAGCCCCGCGTAGTCGACGCCCTTGCGGACCGCCTCCACGAACTTGGGGTTCGTCGTCGTCTTGCTGATCGCGGAGTCCTGGTTGGCCAGCAGGAAGATGACGTTCGCCGAGGCGGTCTTCTTGACCTGCAGGGTCGCGGGCATGCCGGTGACCTGGTCGCCCGACAGGTTGAGGGCGATCTGGCTGTCGCCGCGCTGGACGTTCAGCTTCTGCGTGGCGGCCTCGACGTTGCGGATGACGACCTTGTCGTAGGCGGGCTTGGTGCCGTAGTACTTGGGGTTCGCCTTGAGCGTGACCTGGCTGCTCACGTTGAACGACTCGATCTGGTACGGGCCGGAGCCGGCGGAGGCCGAGTTCAGGTACTGCTCGGCCTTGTCCTGGGCGTCCGCGGTGGCGCCGTGCTCCTTGGCGACCTTGCTGTTGAGGATGCCGAGGGCCGGGTTGGGCAGGATGTACGGCAGCGCCGGGTTGGCCGCCTTCGACGTCAGCGTGATCGTCGAGTCGTCGGTCTTGGCCACCTCGACGCCGTCCAGCAGGAACGACGGCGTGCCCTTCATGTCCCGCACGCGCGTCAGCGAGAACACCACGTCGTCCGCCGTCACCGGCGACCCGTCCGCGAACGTGGCGCCCTTCTTCAGCTTGAGCGTCAGCGTCTTGCCGTCCTTGCTCAGCTCGTACGACTCGGCGAGCGCGGGCACCGGCTTGGTCACGTCGGCGCCGTCGAACGTCAGCAGCGTCTCGTAGACGGCCTTGCCGACGATCAGCCCCGTCGGCTCGTACGTGCGGCCCGGGTCGGCCGTCTTGAGGTCGAAGGACGTGTCGATGACGAGGGTCTTGCCCCCACCGCCGGACGCGGCGGGCGTCTGGGAGCCGCCGCCGCTGCCGCAGGCGGCCAGGGCGAGTGCACCGGCGAGCAGCACAGCCGCCGTCTGCGAGCGGGTCGCCATGATGGGTCCTCCAAGATTTGGACGTTCGGCAGAAAGATGTCGAGGATTGTCCGGCAGAACGTCCAGGCACTGTGCGGTCGGTAAGACGTATATAAAGGTCAGTGAGGTAATGATGAGTGAAATTTCCAGAAATGGTGTCGGCGGTGGCGGTCAGCCTGGACGGATCGGCATCGGGCTCGAGCTTGACGACATCCACATGAAGATCCTCGAGGTCCTGCGCGAGAACGGCAGGATCTCGGTGGCCGCGCTGGCCGAGCGGGTGGGCATCTCCCGCGCGAACGCCTACACGCGTTTCGAGGCGCTGCGCGCCGACGGCGCGATCAAGCGTTTCACCGCCGAGATCGACCACGTGCGGGCCGGGCTCGGCATCACCGCCCTGATCTTCGTGACCGTGCGCCAGCAGATGTGGAAGCAGTTCCGGGCCGAGCTGGCCCGGATGCCGGAGGTGGAGTACTGCGCGATCACCACCGGGCAGCACGACGCCATGATCCAGGTGCGGGTGTCCGACGTGGCCGCCGTGCACACCATGGTGACCGACCGGCTGGCCAACATCCCGGCGGTCAAGGCGACGGAGACCGTGTTCATCCTGGACGAGGTGCTCAAGCGGCCGTACGTGCTGCCCAGCGACCGAGACCGTGACCGCGACCGGGCTCGTCCGGCGCGGCGGCCCGCCCAGGAGGGGGCGCAGGGCGGCGTGCCGCTCGGCAAGATGCGCTTCGTCGGCGCCGCCGAGGGCCGCGCCGCCCTCCGCAAGGACGACTGAGTGATCAGCCGACTTCCCTGCACACGCTCACGTGCACCGTGTCGTCCCCGTCGAAGCTGAACTCCTCCACCAGGCGCAGCAGCCCGTCGTCCCCCTTCTCGATGCGGCTGCTGCTCTGGCCGCCCGCCTTCCCGCCGGCCTTCAGCGCGTGCGCGTACGAGATCGCCACCTGGGCGCCGTCGCGCATGCCCACGAAACGCCCGTGGGTCACGGTGTCGCCGGAGTAGCTGCCCCACACCACCCCGTCAGCTTCCTGGTACAGGAACTCCGTCGGGCTGTCCGGGTCGACTGCGCTCGCGGTCGAGCTCACCATCACGAATTTGCGGCCGTTGAGATTCACGCCCGCCATCGTGGCCCACATTTCCGAAATATCAGCATCCGTCTGGACGGATCGTGAGGAGACCGGTCAATGATCGACAATCCGTCCACTCAGGATCGCCACCCTCGGAAACCTTCGTCCAGGTGATCCACCGGGCCCGGCCCCGCGGCAACTGGCGACCGCACGGACGGTCGGGCAGGGCGCTCAGGGCCCGGCGAGGGCGCGGCCGTGGTCGGCCGCGTACGCGGCGAACACCTCCGCCGGTGTTCCATCCGTGTGGAGGAAACGCTGGTCGAGGATGGTGGCCAGGCTTCCCAGCACCGACGCACCCGCGGAGGAGTCGAGCTGCCGCACGGACGGGTCCGAGCGGTGCAGCAGCGCCAACCGGACCGCAGCCCAGGATGATCGTGACGGCCCACATGCCGACCACCGTCGCCATGGCGAGCGGACCGGCGAGCCCCACCACACGCCTGCGCGCCCGCAGCCGCCGGGCCAGTCTCCACTCGCCCACCGCGCGGTCAGCGGTGCGCCGGGCGTCGCGCTCGGCGGCGCGGGGGCTGCCGGGCGAGCTCGCCGCGCAGGTCCTCGCCCCCGCTCGTGAGGCTTTCGCCGGCGGACTCAACGTGGCGGCCGGCATCGCGGCGGTCATCGCGGGCGGCGCGGCGATTCTCGCACTCCTGCGGCTGCGCCACATCCCGCCCACCGGCTGAGCGCGACAGCCGATGACGCGGCGGGCACGGCTCAGTGGGGGACCACTCCGTTGGCCAGGACCCGGCGGTAGGCGGTCACGCGGTCCTCGACGCTGTCCAGGCAGCAGCTGGAGCACTTCACCGCCTCGTCCGAGGTGTAGTAGAGGCAGCACGTGTTGCGCAGGTAGAACAGCCCTTCGCGATCGCCCTCCCGGAGCCTGATCACTTCGCCGAGCTGCTCCAGGCCGCCGGTGGAGGCGGCCAGGAACTCCTCGTAGGCCCGTTGCAGCAGGTCGACGTCGCCGCCGCGTCGGCTGGCGATGCAGAATGCCGCCGCGCACCCGTGCGCGACTCCGCCATAGAGCTGGCGTAGGCCCGCCCGGGTGCGCGTCCGCATGGAGTGCGCGAGCGGGAGGAGATGCTCGTCGAGCACCCAGGAGACGAGCGTGTGGACGGGCGCCTCCACGGTGCTCGGCTCGCGGAGCGCGACCGCCTCGAACCCGTGGTGCTCGGAGAGCCGGATGGCGACGTTGTGCGGTCGCATGTCCACGACCACCCTGTCGAGCGCCCACGCCAGCAACGCGGACGCGGTCACGGTGCCCGCGTACACGGCCATGACGGTCAGCGCGGTGGCGTGATCCGATCTCTGGCCGCTGGCCGCGCGCTCGGCTTCCAGCACGCGGGAGAGTTCTTCCGATGAGGAGTCGAGCAGCCGGTCGCACGCGATCCAGCCGTCGTCCGGCGTCAGGCCACGTTCGAGCCGGAAGCGCTCCCCGAACGATTCCAGCCGCGAGAAGACATCCATCACCACAGGACCGCACTACGTATCGCCATAGTAGACGATGGTACCCCTAACGGGTATACGGTAGGAAGCGGTGCGCGACCGGATCTTCGCCGCGCAGTCGCGGGCCTCAGCGCTCGATGAGAGCGGCGATCACCCGCCGCAGGCGCTCGCGCAGGTCCGGCGCGTGTGGGCCGCGGGTCAGGAGAAGCTGGTGGGCCGCGCCGACCAGGGCGAGGGCCACGGAGGCGGTGTCGGCGCCGGGAGGGATGCGGCCGAGCCGCTGTTCGGCCTCCAGGTAGGCGGTGAACAGCCGTTCGTTCGCGTCCGGTTCGAGCGTGCCCTCGCCGTGCGCCTCGCTCGGGCGCGGCACGATGGACGGTCGCGCCAGCGCGAGGCCGGCCAGCGCCAGGATGTTTGCGGCGCACAGCGTCTCGATGCCCGCCATGAGGTTGTCCGCCACGGTCGCGGTGCCGGCCCGGTCGAGCAGACCTTGCAGGCGCCGCGTCGCTGTCCGCGCCCGGTCGACGAACAGTGCGGCCAGGAAGCCGTCCAGGTCGCCGAAGTGGTTGTGGAGCAGCCCGGTGGCGACGCCGGCCTCGCGGGTGATGGCTCGGCCGGTCAGCCCGGAGGGGCCCTCGCGCAGCAGCACTTGCTCGGCGGCGTCGAAGAGTTGCTGCCGGACTTCGGGGATGGTGACGCCACGCGGTGACATGACTCCGGACTCTACCCGCCTTGCCAGAATGAACACTCGCTCATACGGTATGAGCGAGTGTTCATCCTAGGGAGGGGTATGGAGACGCGAGAGTACGCATGGACCCGCGGGAATGTGTTCGCCCTGGTCGCGCTCTGTTCGGCCCAGGTGCTCGACGCGGTCGACACCACGGTGGTGAACGTGGCGCTGCCCGCCATCGAGGACGAGTTGGGGTTCGCGGCGGCCGACCTGTCCTGGGTGGTGAACGCGTACATGGTGCCCTTCGGCGGGTTCCTGCTGCTCGGCGGCCGGCTGGGTGACCTGTTCGGGCATCGGCGGATCCTGATGGGCGGCGTCGCGCTGTTCACGGGGGCGTCGCTGGTGGCCGGGCTGGCGCAGAACGCCGGAGTGCTGATCGGGGCACGCGCCGCGCAGGGGCTGGCGGCGGCGCTGGTCGCGCCGATGACGCCGGCGCTGATAGCCCTGATCTTCCCCGAGGGACGGGCGCGGAGCAGGGCGTTCGCGGTGTGGGCGACGGCGACCGCGGTGAGCAGCACGCTCGGCCTGGTCGTGTCCCGCCTCGGCCGGCGAGGACAGCAGTGCCAGGAGGGGGTCGGCCACGATGCGTGGCGGCAGGCCCTCGTCGGCTGCCAGGCGGCAGGCGCTGATGACATCCCGCCCGTCCGGCTGCCGCCGCCCCTGTCGTTCGCGGCGCTTCGAAGTCAGAGGACGGCGGCCGACGGCGACGCGGTCTGGTGAGGCATGGTGACGGGAACGGGCTGTGCGCGAGCGGCCCAGCGGCCGTCGTCGCTGCGGACGATGCGTACCGGATGGTCGAAGCACGCGCTGACCAGCTCGCTCGTCAGGACCTCCACGACCGGCCCGGCGGCCAGGCAGCGCCCCTCGCGCAGCAGCATGGAGTGCGTCGTGGTGGCCGGCAGCTCCTCCAGGTGGTGGGTGACCAGCACGGTGGCCAGCGACGAGTGCCGGGTGCGCAGCGCGTCGATGCTGGCCAGCAGCTGCTCGCGGGCGGCCAGGTCGAGCCCCGTAGCGGGCTCGTCGAGCAGCAGGAGCCGGGGTTGCGGCATGAGGGCACGCGCGATCAGCGCGCGGCCGCGTTCGCCCTGGGAGAGGGTGGGCCACGTCGCCTGCGCCCGGTGGCTCATGCCGAGCATGGCGATCAGCCGATCCGCCCGCTCGGCCTCCTGCTCGCCGGGCGTCCAGCGGGGCACGAGCGCGGCGGTGTTGGTCAGGCCGGTGAGCACCACGTCGCGCACCCGCAACGGCCCGTCGGGAGCGTGACGCGGGTTGACGTGCCCCAGGTACGAGCGCAGCTCGCGGACGTCGACCCGGCCCAGGGTCCGGCCGAGCACCTCGACCACGCCGCGGGTCGGGTGGGTGACGGCGCCGAGCAATCCGAGCAGGGTGCTCTTGCCCGCCCCGTTGGCACCGAGCAGCGCCCAGTGCTCCCCGGGACTGACGGTGAGCGAGATGCCCTGCAGCAGGTGACGACCGTCGCGGACGAGATCCACGGCGTCGGCCCGCAACACGTGCCCGGTGTCGGCCGGACGGGAGACGATCGTCATCGGCCCGCCTCCCCGCCGATCGGCCACGCGTGGGTCGCCTCCTCGCACTCCGGCGGTCGAGACGCCACATGCCCGTTCCGCAGCCAGGCCACCACTCAACTCCTCTCATCTCACAGGCCATCAACTTATCAGGTTCTCAGACATCTGATGTCTAAGCCACTCGCCGGGTCAGCCTGCCGGAGGAGCGGGTCGGTGTACGGCGGCTGCGAGATCGAGCTGGAGGGGCGCACGTCAACGCCGCGCTGAACGTCGGGCCGCCCCGTCGGAGATCTCCGAGGCGCTCCTGGAACGGCCGGGACCGGCGTTTCAGGCGTGGGCGGGTTCGGTGGCGCCGAACCACCGCTGCAAGGCTGCCCGAAGTTCCTTCATCTCCGTGGGGTCTGGGTGGGGTGATGCGGATGCCCAGGCCACATGGCAGTCCGGCCGCAGGAGCAGGGCGGTGAGCGCTGAGGTCTGGGAGCGCGCGGTGACGATATATGCGGGCCAGTGCGCTGTTCGGCGCGTTCTACCTGGCCACGCTGTTCATGCAGCAGGTGCTCGGGACCTCGGCGCCGGTGACGGGGCTGGCGTACCTGCCGCTGACCGTCATCATGATCGGCGCCTCCTGGGCCGCCCCGGCGCTGCTGCGCCGCTTCGGCATCCGGGCGGTGGTCAGCTGCGGGATGCTGGTCGCGGCCGGGGGGTTGCTGTGGCTGGGCGGGGTCACGCCGACGGGGGGACTGCTGGGGAACGTGGTCGTGCCGCTGGCGGTCGCCGGCGCCGGGTTCGGGATCGTGATCGTCCCGCTCACCGACGCCGCGCTGTCCGGCGTCGCGCCGTCCGACAGCGGCGTGGCCTCCGCACTGCTCAACGTCAGCGCCCAGCTGGGCGGCGCGCTGGGCCTGGCGGTGCTCGCGACCATGGCTGCCACCCGTGCCGGTGAGCGGCCCGACGCGGCGGCGCTCACCGACGGCTACGGCCTGGCCTTCGTCGCCTCCGCGGTCCTGATGGCGTTCTGCGCCGCGATCGCGATGGCGTTCTTCCGGAGGGGACGAGCATGACGGCGACCGCCGGACTCACGTGGAGGCCTGCAGGAGCCGGGTCGTGTAGGCGTGGGACGGGGATCGGGCCAGATCTTCGGCCGGGCCGTGCTCGACGACCCGGCCTGCCTGGAGGACCAGGATGCGGTCGCACGACTGGACGGCCTCGCCCAGGTCGTGGGTGACGAGCAGGACGGCCAGGCCGCGTTCGCCGGCCAGGGATCGCAGCGTGATGGCGATCCCCGCGCGGGTGGAGACGTCCAGCATGGAGGTGGCCTCGTCCGCGATGAGCAGCGCGGGGCCGCCGGCGAGGGCTCTGGCGATGGACACCCGCTGGCGCTGGCCGCCGGACAGCTGGCCGGGGAAGCGGGCGAGGAACTCCGCGTCGTCCGGCAGCCCGGCGGCGGCCAGCGATTCCCGGACGCGGCCGGGCCGCTCGCCGCGAGGCACTCCGGCCACCGCCATCGGCTCGGCCACCAGCGCCGCCACCCGCATGCCCGGGTGGAGCGAATCGTAGGGGTCCTGGTGGACGAAGCCGATCCGCCGTCGCAGGCGGCGCAGCGCACGGCCGGCCGTCAGCTCCCGGCCTTCGAGCGTCACGCGGCCGGCGGTCGGCTTGATGAGACCGAGCAGGATCCGGGCGAGCGTACTCTTGCCCGATCCGCTCTCGCCCACGAGGCCGACGATCTCGCCCGCGCCGATCTCGAGGTCGACGTCGCGCAGCGCGTCCACGACACGGGAGCGGGACCGGTACGTGTGCCGGAGGCCCGACGCGCTGACCACGGCGCCTCCCGACGGGCTGTCGACGCGGGGCACGTTCGGGTAGGAGGGGCGGTCCGGCTCGTCGTGCCGGTGGCAGGAGACCTGCGCCTGTCCGCGTGCGACCAGGGGCGGCGTCTCCTCGTGGCAACGGTCGACGGCGAGCGGGCAGCGGGCCGCGAACGCGCAGCCGGGCAGGGCGTGCCCGAGGGCGGGCGCGGAGCCGGGGATGCTGCCCCATGCGACCCGCCGGTCGGCGACGGGGGTCGCGGTGAGCAGTCCTGCCGTGTAGGGGTGGGCGGAGGCCGGGGACAGCGTACGAGCCGGGCGGACTTCGGCGAGGCGGCCCGCGTACATGACGGCGATGCGGTCGGCGTACGGCAGCAGCCCGGACAGATCGTGCGAGACGATCAGCATGCTGGTGCCCAGCTCGGCCAGGAGGGCGAGGACCTGCCGCTGGGTGATGGCGTCCAGCCCGGTGGTGGGTTCGTCCGCGACCAGCAGGTCCGGCTCGCCGGCCAGGGCGAGCGCGATGGCCACCCGCTGGCGTTGCCCGCCGGACAGCTCGTGCGGATACGACCTGAGCATCATCGGCTGGAGCCCGACGCGGTCGAGCAGGTCGGCGGGCCGGGCCGTGCCGCCGTGCAGGGCGAGCATCTCGGCGAGCTGGGCGCCGACGCGGTGCACGGGGCTGAGTCCGGTCATCGCGCCCTGCGGCACGGTGGCGACGCGGGTGCCGCGCACACCTGTCCAGTCGGTCCGTCCGACCAGTTCGTGCTCGCCCAGCAGCGCCGAACCGTCGGCCCGCGCCGTGGCGGGCAGCAGGCCGAGCAGGGTGCGGGCCAGCGAGGTCTTGCCGCAGCCGCTCTCGCCGACCAGCGCCAGGATCTCGCCGTCGGCGATGTCGAGGTCGACGTGCGAGACGGCGGCCAGGCCGCCGTACCGGACGGTCAGGTCGCGTACTTTCAAGGTCATCGGGCAGCCTCCCGCAGGGCAGGGTTGAGCCGTTCCTCCACCGCGACGCCGATCAGGGCGAGGGAGAGCACTGTGAGCGTGATGGCGGCGCCGGGCGGCAGCGCCCACCACAGCCAGGCGTCGGACAGGAAGACGCCGTTGGTCTGCACCCAGTAGAGCGTGGTGCCCCAGCTCGGGGAGGTCGGGTCGCCGAGGCCGAGGAAGGACAGGGTGGCGTCGTAGATGATGGCGACCTTCGCGGTGCGGACGAAGACCGGGATGAGCAGCGGCCCGATGAGGTACGTGCCGTGGCGGGCCAGCAACCACCAGGCCGGTGCCCCCATGGCCCGCGACACCTCCAGATGGCCGCGCGACCAGGCGGTGAGCACCCCGGCTCGGAGCACGCGGGCGGGGACCGGCCACAGGATGAGCGCCAGGATCGCCGCCCGGACGCCGAAGGACTGGCCGAGGAACGCGGCCGCCAGGATGTAGAGGATCAGCTCGGGCAGGATCAGCAGGACGTCCGCGCCGCGCATCAGCGAGACCGACAGCCAGCGCGGACCGATCCCGGCGGCGCCGCCGATGATCGCGGCCAGCAGGGTGGTGCAGACGGCGACGATGAACGCCAGGCTCAGGGACGTGCCGGCGCCCACGATGAGCTGGTCGAGCAGGTCCCGGCCGAGGTCGTCGGAGCCCAGCGGCAGGCCCGCCCGCGGCGGCGCGTACGGTTCGGCCACCCGCTCGCGCCCCGCGCCGCCGGGCAGGGCGGCTCCGTACGCCGCGATGGCGACCATCGCGACGAGGCCGCCCACGCCGATCATTCCTTGCGCGCCGAGCAGGTTCCGGCGCGGCGCCTTGCGGAACATCATCTCCGGCCTCCGGTTCTGGCGCGGGGATCCAGCAGCGGGTACGTCGCGTCGGCCAGCGCGTTCATGAGCACCACCATGACGGTGAGCACCAGGAACGCCCCCTGCATCAGCGGGTAGTCGCGGGCGGTGATCGCGTCGAAGGTGAGCCGCCCGAGCCCGGGATAGGCGAAGACGGTCTCGACCACGATCGCCCCGGCGGCCAGGAAGCCGATCTCCAGCATGAGGATCGTGTGCACGGGCAGCAGCGCCGGGCGCAGGGCGTGCCTGCGCACGAGCCTGCCGTACGGCACTCCGCGGGCGTGGGCGTGCTGCACCGGCTCGCTGGTCAGCACGGTGAGCAGGGACGAGCGGGTGTAGAGGAACAGATACCCCATGCCGGTGACGGTCAGCGTCGTCACCGGCAGGACCAGGTGCTGCAGGACCCCGCCGGCCGACACCCCGTCCGGCCCGGACACGCCGTACGTGGGCAGCCACTGGAGCTTCACCCCGAACAGGACGATCAGCAGCATGCCAAGCCAGAACTGCGGGACCGAGTCGGCGACCACGGCCGCGCCGAGCAGCCCGGAGCCCTTGCCCCGGCGGCGGCGCAGGGCGCCCATGACGCCCAGCGTCACCCCGAGGACGGCGGTCGCCGCGGTGCTGGTGCCCACCAGGAGCAGCGTCCACGGCAGCGCGTCCGCCAGCGCCTGGATGACGGGGCGGCCGTCCGACAGCGAGGTGCCGAGGTCCAGGGTGAACACGCCGGTCAGATAGTCGAGGAACTGCTGGGGGAGCGGCCGGCCGAAGCCGTACTGCGTGGCGATCTGGGCGCGCTCGTCGGCGGTCAGCCTGGCCAGCGCCTCCGGGCTGCCGAACAGCTTGAGCGGGCCGCCCGGGAGCGCCCGGGGGAGGGCGAAGTTGAGCGTGAGCGCGACCAGCAGCACCGAGAGGTATTCGGCCAGCCTGCCGGCGAGGTAGCGGGGGTAGCCGCGGCGGGCGGCCTGGACGGCCGTCATCCGAGCCGGTAGTCGACGAGGGAGAACTTGTTCAGCGCGCCGGCGCCGTTCTGCCAGGTCCAGCTGCCGTAGACGTCCTTGCGGAAGGCGTAGGCGCCGTTGCGGTAGTACAGGGTGAGGAACGGCATCTGCTCCGCTATCTGGGCCTGGAGCTTCCTGGCCGCCTCCGTTCTGGCCTCCATGGTGGGCGCGGCGGTCATGGTGGCGATCGTCTCGTCGACGGCCGGGCTCTTGAAGCCGACGACGTTGAGGCTGCCGTCGTCCGGGTCGGAGGCCAGGAGCTGGGCGATGGTGCCGCTGCTGAGCATGACGGGAGCGGACCAGCCCCACATGGACATGTCGTAGTTGCGGCCCTTGCGGACGTCGTAGTCGGGCCAGACCTTGGCGTCGAGGGAGTCGGAGTCGAGCGAGGTGATCTTCACCTCGACGCCCGCGTTCTTGAGCATGTCGCGGATCAGCTCGGCGCTGCGCAGCCGGTCCGTCGAGGTGCTCTGGACCAGCAGCTCGTACGCCATGGGCTTGCCGTCCAGCACCCGGATCCCGTCCGGTCCCGGCTTGGCGCCCAGAGCGTCGAGCTCCCGCCTGGCCGCCCCGGCGTCGAAGATCGGCGGTAGCCGGTCGCCCTTGATGGGGGACTCCGCGTGGATGAAGCCGGGGTTGCCCTGGGTGCCCTGCCCGAGCAGCGCCGTCTTGACCAGGTCCGCCGTGTCGATGGCCTTGGCCAGAGCGCGGCGTACCTCGGGGCGGTCGAACGGCGGTCTGGTCGTGTTGAATGCCAGCAGCGTGGAGGCGAACTCGGTGCCCTTGACCACGCCGATGCCCGGCTGCCTTTCCAGCGTCGCGAGCTGCTGCGGGGGCACGATGCGGGCGGACATGTGCACCTCTCCGGTGCGCAGGGCGGCGAACTGGGTGGACTCCTCCGGGATCACCGCCACCTTGATCGAATCCACTCTGGGTTTGCCCAGGGCATAGGCCGGGTTGGCGGTGAGGGTGTAGCCGCGGGCGTTGTCGTAGCGGGTCAGCTTGTACGGACCGCTGCCGACGGCTTTGTCCGCCCCCGCCGTACTCACTTTCTGGACCGACTCCCACACGTGCTGGGGGAGGATCGCCATGTCAGCGAGGATCCGGCGCGGAAACTCGGGGTCGGGCGCCTTGAGCGTCATGGTCACGACGTCGCCGTCGGCGCTGACCTTCGCGATCGGGCGGACGTCGATCGACGAGTCGCCCTCCATGTTCTTGCGGTAGAAGTCGACGCTGAACACCACGTCGTCGGCGGTGAGCGGCTTGCCGTCGTGCCAGGTGACGCCTGGCCGGAGTGGCAGGGTGAACGTCTTGTTGTCGGAGGTCCTGATCTCTTTGGCCAGGAGCGGCGAGACGCCGTCGCCCCGCACGATCACCAGCGTGTCGAAGAGCAGCTTCACCAGGTTGTTGCCCGGGTAGCCGGTCTGGTTGGTGAACGGCGTGAGCGTGCCCTCGTCGGAGGAGATGGCGATGGTGATGCTCTTCGCCTGCTGGGCGCCGGGGGTGGTGGGTGTCGTGCCGGTGCTGGATCCGCATGCCGTGAGGAGCACGAGGGAGAGCAGCGCGGCCATGGGTCGGTGGTACAACAAAACCTCCGGGGGGTATGAGAGGTGCAGATGACCCCATCGGGGAGGGCGTGCGTTGCACGTGACTCTATAGGTCGGCTCCGTAGATGCAAGGGTCCATTGTGTAAACACCGCAATTCCCGCTGAGCTGCGATGACGTCGCCGGCCGGGTTTCTCCGGTCAGAACCCTCGGGATGCGATCTACTGTGCCGACTAGTAGTTGAGGTCATCCGGCTTGGAATACGGTAGGGGGGTATGGTACGTTCAAGGTGTCGGAAGGGGGAGACATGGTCGGATACAGCGGCAGCAAGCAGGACCAGTTGCGACGGTTGCGCCGGGTCGAGGGTCAGGTGCGGGGGTTGCAGCGGATGGTCGAGGACGACAAGTACTGCATCGACATCCTCACGCAGGTGTCGGCGGCCACCAGTGCGCTGCAGTCGGTCGCGATCTCGCTGCTTGAGGATCACTTGGCTCACTGTGTGGCCGAGGCTGCCGCTCAGGGTGGTCCGGAGGCTCAGGCGAAGGTCAAAGAGGCTTCCGACGCCATCGCGCGGCTTGTTCGTTCGTGACAGACAGCACTGGAGAGGGTTGATCGATATGGCTACTGCTACCTACACCGTCAAGGGCATGACCTGCGGCCACTGCGTGAGCTCGGTGAAGGAGGAGGTCAGCGAGGTCGCCGGAGTCACCTCCGCGGAGGTGGACCTGGCCAGCGGGCTGCTGACCGTGGAGAGCGACGCTCCCGTGGACGCGGCGGAGATCGTCGCGGCCGTGGAGGAAGCGGGCTACGAGGTGGTGAGTCAATCATGAACGCGGCGACCAAGCTGGGTGCTTACGTCTTGGGGCTGGCCGTGGTCTTCGGCGGCGCCCTGGGGGTCGGGAACGCGGTGGGGGAGGTCGGCCCGGCCCCGGCGAAGCCGGAGCACCGGACGACTCATTCGGCTCCTGCCGCCGAGAGTCGTGGCGGTCATGCGGAGGCCACTGCGGCGGCGAAGAGCGATACCCCTGGGGGGGCTTCAAGCGTCCGAGAACGGCTACACCCTCAACCCATTGACCAGCGTCAAGGCTGGCGAGCCGACCGATTTCCGTTTCACGGTGACGGGCCCCGACGGTAAGCCGGTGACCGATTATCAGGTCGAGCATGACAAGAAGCTGCACTTCATCGTGGTGTCGCGGGATCTGGCCAGCTTCCAGCACCTGCACCCGGAGATGGCTTCCGATGGGGTGTGGTCGGTGAAGTTGACGCTGGCCGATCCGGGCGCTTATCGGGCGTTCGCGGACTTCGCCCCTACTGGGGGGAGTGGCCTGACGCTGGGTGCGGATCTGCTGGTGGCGGGCGAGTACGCGCCGAAGCCCCTTCCCCCGGTGACCCGTACAGCTGAGGTGGACGGCTACACGGTGTCCCTGCAGGGTGATCTCGTGCCGGGGCAGGCGAGCAAGCTGACGCTGAGCGTGAGCAAGGACGGCGAACCGGTGACCGACCTGCAGCCGTATCTGGGGGCGTACGGGCATCTGGTGGCGTTGCGGGCCGGTGACCTGGCCTACCTGCACGTGCACCCGGAGGAGAGCGTCAAGGCGGGGCCGGAGATCACCTTCTACGCGGAGGTGCCCAGCGGGGGCGACTACCGGTTGTTCCTGGATTTCCAGCATGACGGCAAGGTCCGTACCGCGGACTTCACCGCCCGGGCGAGTGGTGCGGGACCGGCGCAGCCGGGCACCAGTGGTCACGGGCACTGAATCAGGAAACGGAGGGGTGATGACTTCCCTGGCCCAGGACAGATCCGTCGAGCTGTCGATCGGTGGCATGACGTGCGCGTCGTGCGCGAACCGGATCGAGCGCAAGCTGAACAAGCTCGAGGGGGTGAGCGCGACGGTGAACTACGCGACGGAGAAGGCGAAGGTCACCTTCCCGGAAGAGGTGGATCCGCGGCAGTTGATCGCGGAGGTGGAGAAGGCCGGTTACACCGCCGCCCTGCCCGCCCCACCGGCCGAGGCCGAGGCTGAGCAGGAGCCGCAGGACGAGCTGAAGCCGTTGCGGCAGCGGTTGACCACCGCGGTGGTGCTGAGCGTGCCGGTGGTCGCGATGGCGATGATCCCGGCGTTGCAGTTCACGAACTGGCAGTGGTTGTCGCTGGTGCTGGCCGCGCCGGTAGTGGTGTACGCGGGCTGGCCGTTCCACAAGGCGGCCTGGACGAACCTGCGGCACGGCGCGGCGACGATGGACACGCTGATCTCGGTCGGTACGCTGGCGGCTTTCGGCTGGTCGGTGTGGGCGTTGTTCTTCGGCAGCGCGGGCACGCCGGGCATGACGCATCCGTTCGCCTTCACGATCGAGCGCACCGACGGGTCGGGCAACATCTATCTGGAGACCGCTGCGGCGGTGACGGCGTTCATTCTGGCCGGCCGGTATTTCGAGTCCCGTTCCAAGCGGCGTGCGGGTGCGGCGTTGCGGGCGTTGCTGGAGTTGGGCGCCAAGGAGGTGGAGCTGGCCGACGGCCGGCGGGTCCCGACCGACCAGCTCAAGGTCGGCGACACCTTTGTGGTGCGGCCCGGTGAGAAGATCGCCACCGATGGGGTGATCGTCGAGGGTTCCTCGGCGGTGGACGCCTCGATGCTGACCGGTGAGTCGGTGCCGGTGGAGGTGCGGCCGGGGGATGCGGTCACGGGGGCGACGGTGAATGCCGGCGGGCGTCTGATCGTCCGGGCCACTCGGGTGGGCGCGGACACTCAGCTGGCGCAGATGGCCAAGCTGGTGGAGGAGGCGCAGACCGGTAAGGCGGCGGTGCAGCGGCTGGCCGATCGGATTTCGGGGATCTTCGTGCCGATCGTGATCGCGCTTGCGGTCGGGACGCTGGGCTTCTGGCTGGGCACCGGTAACGGGGTGGCGGCGGCGTTCACCGCGGCGGTGGCGGTGTTGATCATCGCGTGCCCGTGCGCGCTGGGTCTGGCCACGCCGACCGCGCTGCTGGTGGGCACCGGGCGGGGTGCTCAGCTCGGGATTCTGATCAAGGGGCCGGAGGTGCTGGAGTCGACGCGCAAGGTCGACACCGTGGTGCTGGACAAGACCGGCACGGTTACCGAGGGCAAGATGACCTTGGTCGCGGTGCACCTGGCCGAGGGGGAGAACCGCGAGGAGGTCCTGCGGCTGGCGGGCGCGCTGGAGCACGCCTCGGAGCACCCGATCGCTCGGGCGATCGCCCGCGAGGCCGGCTCCGACGCCACTGTGGAGGATTTTGCCAACGTCGAAGGACTGGGCGTGCAGGGGATCGTGGACGGCCACGCGGTCCTGGTCGGCCGTCCCCGGCTGCTGGCGGAATGGTCGCAGCACCTGTCCGTCGAGTTGGAGCGCAAGCTGGCCGACGAGCAGGCCAAGGGCCGCACCGCCGTGGCGGTCGGCTGGGACGGCCAGGCGCGGGCGGTGCTGGTGGTGGCCGATGTGGTCAAGCCGACCAGCAAGCAGGCGATCTCCGAGTTGCGGGCGCTTGGCCTGACCCCGGTGCTGCTGACCGGCGACAACGAGGCCGTGGCCAGGACGGTGGCGGCCGAGGTGGGCATCGACGAGGTGATCGCCGAGGTGCTGCCCGCCGACAAGGTCGAGGTGGTCAAGAAGCTGCAGGCCGAGGGCCGGGTCGTGGCGATGGTGGGCGACGGGGTCAACGACGCCGCCGCACTGGCTCAGGCCGATCTGGGGCTGGCGATGGGCACCGGCACGGATGCCGCGATCGAGGCCGCGGATCTGACCCTGGTCCGGGGTGATCTGCGGGTGGCGCCGGAGGCGATCCGGTTGTCGCGGAGCACGCTGAAGACGATCAAGGGGAATCTGTTCTGGGCGTTCGCCTACAACGTGGCCGCGCTGCCGCTGGCCGCGCTGGGGCTGCTCAACCCGATGATCGCGGGCGCGGCGATGGCGTTCTCCAGCGTGTTCGTGGTGAGCAACAGCCTGCGGCTGCGCCGCTTCAAGTAAGGAACCGCCGCCTGCGGCCCGAAGGTGATCACCGCCTTCGGGCCGCAGGACGTGCATCTACGACGTCGCCTGGCCTGGGCAGCGCCTTTCGAGAACGGTCAGATTCTTGAGCTCATGGCGCTGCATCGGCTCGCCCAGGGCGTGAGCGATACGCCCCGGCTTCTCCTCGGGCAGAGCGTTCTTCCTGGCGACCGGTGACCGACTCCACGTTCCAGAAGTGGGCGGTGAACACCTTGCCGCGCCCCAGCAACGCGGAGGACTCGGCCAGCCGCCCGGCGATCGACGAGCGGGGAGCCTGATCGTCCTTGGTGGAGCAGCGGCCGATAAACGCCGTCCTGGTCGGCCGCGTGCTGGCGGCGGCTCGGCAGCCAGGAGGATCGCTGAGATCGATCGGGGGGCGAACATAGGCCCGTCCTTGCAGGTCGAGGGACGCCGATCAGAGCCCTCTCCGTAGAGGGCTCCACCCCACAGGCGTGGTGAGCGTTCAGTCGCCTCGCCCCATAGGGATTCTGTGCGGTCCACGATCCGGCTCGGATCCATCTCCGTGAAGCGCGGCGCAGGTCGGCTCGCGCGGTGCATGTGCTGGTGACGCTTTCGAGCACCGTGCGTGGCCGGCACCTCGTAATCCGGTTGCGCCCCGGCTTCCGCTGGGCAATGATCCGGTCCGATGAGCACCGAAAGCAGTGGACCGCCGGCTCCCCGCCTCGCCGGCATCCGGTCCCGCTGGCTCAACGCCGTAACCGCCGCCCTCCATGGCGACCCGCTGGTAGCCGGCGCCGGCCTGGTCGGCTCTCTCGGCGGGGGCCAGGCCGACGACTGGAGCGACATCGACCTGCTCGTCGTCGTGGACGACGCACGCCTCGACGAGTACGCGGCGCCCAACTGTCTTCCGTCTGGTCCCGGGCAGTTGGCGGTGGCCTTCGACGCCCGCCACAACGGCCCTCGTGGCACCAGGGCGGTCAGCGGACAGCACCTCGTGGACGGACTTCCGCTGTGGGTCGACTGGCACATCCACCCGGTCTCGCAGGCGGGCTGGGCCGCCGACAGCACCGTCATCTTCGACCGGCGAGGCTTCGACCGGCTCGCGGCCACCTTCGCCGAGCAGCTGAGCGCCGGCGACCACGAGCAGCCGACGCTCAAGAGCCCCGCAGAACACCAGGCATTGCGGCTGGCGCTCGTCCCGATCGCGGGCAAGCTGATCGCCCGCCGCTCACCGGGGACGGCCCGGATGATCGAGTTCATCGGCGGTCCCCATGCGCCCGATGCCGCATGGAAGGACCATCTCGGCATCTTGCGTCAGCTGCTCGACGGGTTCGCGTCGCTCGGGCTGTCCGACAGCGTTGCCGCCGGGCGGGCTTACCTCGATCTCGTGGAGGAGACCCTCCGCTGAGGTTCGCTCACCTGTCCCATCTCATCCGAGGACGACACTCCAGAATTTTCACCCCATCCTGGGAGGATTCGCTGAGCAGTGCGAGCGGGCTCGCGCGGCCAGGTATGACATTGACTGGCCGCCTCTCGCGCATGGCGATCTGTGGGAGCTGCCGGGAATCTGTGCGGTCACGGAGACAGCGGTGGCGGCTCGAAGAGTTCTGGGAGTGACCATGAGCGGCTGGACGATTCACACCGGCTCATTGAGCGGGGACAGTGGTCACATTCCCCCATAGGATCTCCGCGGTCTTGATATCCGCCCACCTGATGGTGTCGTAGCATTCTCCGCTACCCACACCGGAGCAGACGACGGTATAGCCGGAGTCGACGCCGCCGCTGATGATTCCCTTGGCATAAACACCTCGGTGATCAGGCGCCCACTGCTCGACAGGACCGCCGCTGTCACCATGCCGTGCGATTTGAAGGTGATCGGGCTGGAAGTCGTAGCCCATGTGATAGCCCTCAACCAGTTTGGTGACCAGATTGCCGTTGTCGTCGAACGCGGTCACATTGACGAAGGCGACGTAGATGCTACACCGGGTTCCCGAATAGGAGCCGCTCGTGCACACGAGCTCCCCGGGCAGGCTGCGTCGCGATCCGTAGACCCGCGATGCGGTCAAGGGTCCCAGATCGCTGATCGGGGCACCGTTGTAGACGTATCCCGCGGAGTGCTGGGGAATCTGGATGCTGGCGATGTCCCTTGACGCCATCCTGGCTATCACGGTTCCCATCTTCGTGCCGTAGCTCGTGTATACAGGGTGATTGTCCGCGACGCAGTGCGCGGCCGTGAGCATGAACAGGCCCTGCCCGGCAGTGGTGCTTTGGCCGGTGGCAAACGAGGTACTGCAGGCCATCTCCTCGCTGAAATGGCCTCCGGCGTAGAAGGGGGCCGAGTCGTTCCAACGGCTGAAGGCCGTCCGAACCGTCTCGGGGCGCTGCGTCAGAGAGATCGGAACCTGGACGTCTCGCAATTCGGGGAGACTGGATGCGCGCTCGAGCGACCCGGAGATCCCCACATCCAAGCCGCTGGAGTCAGGCCGGGGAGCCACGGAGGTCACGCGAGCACCAGCAGAGAACGACGGGTCGGGCGTTTTGCGGGCTGCGAGAGCGGAGTTCATCAACGCCTCAGCGGCGGACTCCAGCTCAGCCGCGGAGTATTTCGAGGCGGCCACCTGAATCGGAGCGCCTTGCTCGGTGAGCTGGTTCAGGACCGTCTGTACCCGCGCAGATGGCCGGCCTCCCTTCCAGTAAAGGTTAAGCCTCCTGCTCTGCAATGAAACCGACATGGAGCCGTATCCTTCTCCATCGCCGGCGTCAACCACGTTCATGATCTGGTCGGCGGCTGTGCTCAAACGCTCCTGCAGTGCGCTGACTTCCTCCCATGACCTGAACCCGTCCGGGACCGGATCCGAGATGTTGTAGGGCGAGGTCGTCACGGGTTTGTCGTCGTTCGCTTCTGCGGCCGAGGGTGACGCGTGCGCGACGAGAGCGGACAAGGCCAGCGAACAGGCGGCAAGGGATTTCGCGGTGGTCGAGCCGAATTTCATGGCCGGGCAGCCTTTCACGGTGGGTTTCAGATTGCTCTACCGTGCCCGACGGAGGCCGCCCGGCTCTGCGTCAAATTGCCGCAAGAAAGGGTGCGCTGCGTCACACCGAACCTGTTTCCCGCTGCTGAGATCCAGGCTTGTCCTCGCCCTTGTACGGGGGTGAGTTCCAGTGCGCGCAGGATGCCCCGGATGCGGGCGGCGCGGCGGCGTTGAGTGCGGCGATCGGCTCGCCACCCGATTCATGCAGGTCGGTGAGCTGCTTGCGCATCGTCGCGGTGAGGATGCCGCGGCGCCGGTGCGTGGGCAGGACCGCGACGAGCGTGATGCCGGCGACGGGCGCCGCCCTCAGCCTCCGGCAGCGGTAGGGCGTGGCAGGCGGAGCCCTTTGAGGGCGAGTGCGTTGACCGCGACGATGAAGCTCGATCCGGACATGGACAGGGCGGCGATCTCCGGGCGCAGCACCAGGCCGAAGGCGGGTTCGAAGACGCCGGCCGCGATCGGCAGCGCGATCGCGTTGTAGCCGATCGCCCAGCCCAGGTTCTGGCGCATCTTGCGTAGCGTGCCGCGGCCGATGAGCAGCGCCGTCGGCACGTCGAGCGGGTCCGAGCGCATGAGCACCACGTCGGCGGTCTCGATGGCGACGTCGGTTCCTGCGCCGATCGCGATGCCGAGGTCGGCCTGGGCGAGCGCGGGGGCGTCGTTGACGCCGTCGCCGACCATCGCGACCTTGCGCCCGTCGCGCTGCAGCTCGGCGATCTTGGCGGCCTTGTCGCCCGGCAGGACCTCGGCGATCACGGTGTCGATGCCGAGCCGGTCGGCGATCCGCCGGGCGGTGGCCTCGTTGTCGCCGGTCAGCATGACGACCTCGACGCCGGCTTCGTGCAGCGCCGCGACCGCGGCCGGGGAGCTGTCGCGGGGAGCGTCGGCGATGCCGATCACGCCGGCCGCGCGGCCGTCCACGGCGGCGATGACCGCCGTACGCCCACCCGCGGCCAGCTCCTCGCGCCGGGCGGCCAGCGGGCCCAGGTCCACGCCTTCGACCCGCATCAGCTTCGTGTTGCCCACCACGACCCGGCGCCCGTCCACGTCAGCCAGGGCGCCGTGACCCGGGACGTTCTCGAAATCGCGCGCCCGCGATCCGCCGGGAGCGTGCGCGTCGGCGTAGCGGACCACGGCCTCGGCCAGCGGGTGCTCGGACTCGCGCTCGACGGCGGCGGCCAGCCGCAGCAGCTCCGCCTCCTCGATCCCGTCGGCGATCACATCGGTGACCTCGGGCTCGCCCCTGGTCAGGGTGCCGGTCTTGTCCATGACCACGGTCTGGATGCGGGCCGCGGTCTCGAGTGCCATGGCGTTCTTGAACAGCACGCCGCGCTTGGCGCCCAGGCCCGTGCCCACCATGATCGCGGTGGGGGTGGCCAGGCCCAGCGCGTCGGGGCAGGTGATCACGACGACGGTGATGGCGAACAGCATCGCCGTTCCGGCCGCCGCGCCCGCCAGCAGCCACACCGCCAGCGTCAGCCCGCCGCCGATGAGCGCGACGAGGACGAGCCAGAAAGCCGCCCGGTCGGCCAGGCGCTGCCCGGGAGCCTTGGAGTTCTGGGCCTGCTGGACGAGCTTGACGATCTGGGCGAGGGCGGTGTCGGCGCCGACCTTGGTGGCCCGGACGCGCAGGGTGCCGTTCTTGTTGATGGTCGCGCCGACCACCGCCGAACCGGGGGCCTTGTGCACCGGCAGGCTCTCGCCGGTGACCATCGACTCGTCGACCTCGCTCTCGCCCTCCATGACCTCGCCGTCGACGGCGATCTTCGCGCCGGGCCGGACGAGCAGGACGTCCCCGGCCACGACCTCGGCGGTGGGGATCTCCACCTGCTCGCCGTCGCGGATCACCACGGCCTTGGGCGGGGCCAGGTCGAGCAGCGCGCGGATCGCGTCGTTGGCGCCGCCTCTGGCCCGCATCTCGAACCAGTGCCCCAGCAGGACGAACGCCGCCAGCACGGTCGCGGCCTCGTAGAACACCTCGCCGCCGCCGGTCAGCGTGATGTACAGCGAATACAGCCAGCCCGCCCCGATCGCCACGGCGACCAGCACCATCATGTCCAGCGTTCGGGCCCGCAGCGCCCGTACGGCGCCGTCGAAGAAGATCCACGAGGAGTAGAAGATCACCGGCAGGCTGAGCAGCAGCGCCCACACGTCCTCGCGCAGCCCGAACGGCACCGGCACGTCCAGCCCCAGCACCTCGCGCCCGATCGGGGACCAGATCAGGATCGGGACGGACAGCACGGCCGCCACGAGGAACCGGTTGCGCATGTCGGCCGCCATGGCCTCCATCGACATGGCGCCGTGCCCCCCGTGCCCCATCATCTCGTGCGGCGACGGGCCCGCCTCGGGTCCTGCGTGTTCTCCGGGCTCGGCGGGTGCTTCCCGGACGGCCGGTGCGACGCCTGGCGGGTCGGGTTCCGCCAGGGGATCGCAGACGTGCGACGGTACGGACTGTCCCGCGCAGTGATAGCCGCATTCCCGCACCCAGCGGCGAAGCTCGGCCAACGACGTGACCCTCGGATCGAACACCACGATGGCGGTCTGCCCGACCGGGTTCACCTCGACCTCGATCACTCCGGGGCGGCGGCTCAGGGCAGCACGCACCACGTTCTGCTCCGAGGCCCACTGCAGGCCGCTCACGTCGAGAACGGCCGTGCTGCGCTCCTTGGTGTCTCCGGTGGTCATGGTGGCCCTCCACCTCCGCCCGGTAGCGCTTGATCTACCATTAGCCATAGTAGACGTCGCCCCTCGGGCGCCCCGGGCCGGCCTCAGGGAGTGACGACGGCGGGGATCCGCTCCGCGACCCTGGCCTGAAAATGGGGACAACCGGGCAGGTCCTCGTGATCGCAGTCCAGCGCGCAGTCGATCAGCTCGAGCGACGCCTGCGCCTCGGCGATGCGCCGGGCCAGCTCCTCCCGGCGGCGCAGCAGGACAGCGCGCCGTTTCGCCGCGTCCGAGGTGGCCGTCATCTCGTGGATCTCCTCCAGGCTGAACCCGGCTTCCTTGCCGCGCAGGATCACGGCCACCCGGTAGAGGTCGTCGGGCCCGTAGCGGCGGCGCGCTCCTCCGACGCGGGCCGGCGTGATCAGGCCCATCGCCTCCCAGTGCCGAAGGACGTGGGTCGCCAGGCCGAACCGCTCCGCGATCTCCCCGATGCTCATGGTCGCACTTGACTTCATGTCGACATTAAGTCGCATGCTGGCCCACATGTCCAAAGACAACGACTCGATGGAATCACTCATCAAGCTGCTCGACGTCGCTGACGCGCTGCCCGGGGCCGTCGCGTTGCGTGCGCGCTCGTACGATCTGCTGACCCTCCCCGGCGGCGCGGCCGTGGTGGACGTCGGCTGCGGCGCGGGCCGCGCGGTCGACGAGCTCGCGGAGCGCGGGATGAAACCGATCGGCGTGGACGTCAGCGAGAAGATGATCGCGGTGGCCCGCCACCGCACGCCGCACGCGGACCTCCGGATCGGCGACGCCTTCGACCTGCCGCTCGAAGACGGCCAGGTCGCCGGGTACCGGGCCGACAAGGTCTATCACGAGCTCGCCGACGCGGCCAAGGCGCTGGAGGAGGCCAGGCGGGTGCTCGCTCCAGGCGGGCGGATCGTGCTCGTCGGGCAGGACTGGGACGCCTTCGTCATCGACTCTGACGACCCGGCGCTCACCCGGGCCATCGTGCACGCGCGCGCCGATCTGGTCGCGAATCCCCGCGCGGCCCGCCGCTACCGCAACCTGCTGCTCGACGCCGGCTTCCAGGATGTCCAGGTTGAGGCGCACATGGGCGTGTTCACCGACGCGGCCATGCTGCCCATGCTCACCGGCGTCGCGGAGGGAGCACGCGCCGCCGGAGCCATCACCCGCGAACAGGAAACGGCGTGGGTGAGAGATCAGCGGACGCGCGCCCAGGACGGACGCATGTTCCTGGCGCTTCCCTTCTTCGTGGCGTCAGCTTCGCGGCCAGGGGATTAGCGCACGCGAGGCGACCTGCTCGTCATCCTCGACCCGTCAGGCGGCCCGGTGCCGGGAGCGGCGCCGGGCCGCCCCGGCGTGCCGCCCGCGATCGCCGTCAGAGCTTCTCGCGGGCCGTGATCGCCCGCTTGAGCTTGATCAGGTCCTTGGGGGAGTTGACGGCGACGGCTCCGACGAGCACGCCGTCCCGCGTGAACGCCACGGCGAAGCGATCCTCTTCGGGGGAGCCGGTGGCGACGCTCGCCGAATCGGCGAGGTGCGGCAGGCCGGCGGTCTGGATGCGGGCGCCGTGCACGTGGGTGGCGAAGTTCGGCACGTCCACGAAGGGTTGCGCGTTCTCCGGCCCGGCCAGCAGGTTGCGGGCGGCGACCGCGCCCTGCTCGTTGGCGTTGGACCAGTGCTCGATGCGTACGATCTCCCCGCCGAAATGGCCGTGCGGCCAGCGCGCGACGTCCCCCGCCGCCACGATGTCGGCCGAGTCGGTCGCGAACAGCGTCGGCTCGCACAGCACGCCGTCGTCCACGGCCAGGCCGCTGCCGTCCAGCCATTCGGTGTTGGGCACCACGCCCATGCCGCCGACGACCAGGTCCGCGGCGAGGGTGCGGCCGTCGCTGAGCCGGACCCGGCCGCCGTCCACGGCGGTGACCCGGACGTTCGTGACGAGCTCGACGCCGTTGCGTTCGTGGTGCGAGGCCAGCCAGCGCGCCGCCTCCTCGCCCAGCCCGGCATGCATGGGGTACGGCGCGGAGTCGACCAGGGTGACCTTCCGGCCGCGCTGCCGTGCCGTCGAGGCCACCTCGCCGCCGATGAACCCGCCGCCGATGACCAGCACGTGCTCGTGTCCCGAGTCGAGCTCCGCGCGCAGTGCCAGCGCGTCGTCGATGGTGCGCAGGGTGCGCACCCCGTCGAGCCGCCGCGGGCGCGCGCCGCTGGCGATGACGAGCCCGTCGTGGCCGAGCTCGGTGCCGTCGTCGAGGGTGACCGTCCGGGCCCGGGTGTCAAGGTGTACGGCTTTTCGCCCGCGCAGCCACTGGTCGCCGAGCTCTTCGGCGCCCGGGAGCGTGACGTCGTCGTCGCCGTGCAGCACGCTCTTCGACAGGGGCGGGCGGTTGTACGGCACATGCGTCTCGGCGCCGACCAGCGTGATCTCGCCCTCGAAACCTTCCCGGCGCAGCGTCTGCACGGCCCGCAGCCCCGCCAGCGAAGCGCCCACAACGGTGATCTTGTTAAGCGTTCTCATGCCGTGGACCATACCTCCAGGGGGTATGAGTGTCGCAACGTGACATAGGTCTCATATACCCCTGGCCCGTATGGCTTGTCTCGTGAGTGATCGCGGCGTACCGTCTCCTGTTACAGATACCAGGTAGGGGTATGTGAGAGGAGATCTGGCAATGGGCATGAGCACGTACAAGGTGTCGGGAATGACCTGTGGCGGCTGCGCCGGCAAGGTGAAGGACGAGATCGGCAAGGTTGCCGGAGTCTCTTCGGTGGCTGTCGAGCTGGCGACCGGGCAGGTCACCGTCACCTCGGACGGCCCCCTCGATGACGCGGAAATCAGGAATGCCGTCGAAGAGATCGGTTACGAAGTGGTGGGCGGCTGAACACGGGGCGGACGCCGCCCTCGTCTCCCGCTTCTCTGCGCCAGGAACGCCCCCGGGCCCGCTGCTGGAGCCGGAGGTCAACGGCATCTCCTTCGCCCAGGGCTTCAAGCAGGTCGTTGACCAGGCCCTGGGCGATATGATCTCCGACGGGCACCTGCGGCTGGAAGCCGAAACAGGCGGATACGAAGCGGCGGACAGGGCCGCCGACCGGCTCGCCGCCGTACACACCTCCGCGGCCCGCCTGCTGAACTGCGCGCCGGACGAGATCGCGCTCGTCGACAGCGCGACCCGCGCGTGGGACCTGGCCTTCTACGCGGTGCCCAGCGACGGGCTGCGCCAGCTGGCCGACGAGCGCGTCCGGCTCATCTCGATCACCCACGTACCGACCAACGGCGGCCTGGTCAACCCGGCGGCCGAGGTGGGCAAGGTGGCCGCGGAGGCCGGCGCGCTGTTCCTGCTGGACGCCTGCCAATCGGCCGGCCGGCTACCGATCGACGTCGAGCTGGTCGGCTGCGACCTGCTGTCCACCACCGGCCGCAAGTACCTGCGTGCGCCACGCGGCACGGGCCTGCTCTACGTGCGGCGTGCCGCGCTCGACCGGCTCGACCCGCCCTTCCTCGACCTGCACGACGCCCGATGGGTGGCGCCGTCGCGCTACGAGGTGCAGCCGGGCGCGCGCCGCTTCGAGAACTGGGAGTACGGCGTGGCCGCCCGGCTCGGGCTGGGGGCGGCCATCGACGAGGCACTTGCCTGAGGGCCGGAGACATCCGGGACCGGGTCTACGCCCTGGCGGACGACCTGCGGCGGCGGCTGACGGACTGCCCGGCTGCCGGGTGCACGACCAAGGGGCCGAACGGGGCCTGCGGTCGGTGGTGCGGGCCTCCGTTCACTACTACAACACCGAGGAGGAGACGGATCGCCTCGTCGAGGAGCTGGCCGGTTGACCTCCGCGCCGCACTCGTCGAGGCCGGGCGTCAGGCGGCGATCTCCGTCAGCGAACGGTCCCGGGTGCGGACGCCGAGGCGGATGATGCCGGCCGCGATCACGAGCAGGCCCACCATCACGAACGACGCCGGCCGTGCCCCGAAGCCCGTCAGGACGGGCAGCACCACGAGGGGCGCGACCGCGCCGCCCAGGTGGCCGACCCCGTCGGCGATGGCCGACGCCGTGCCCCGGGCCCGGGTGGGGAACACCTCCGCCGTGTAGGTGTAGGCGGGAGTGGCCATGAAGGCGATGCCGAACGAGCTGAACAGCGCCCCCACGGTCGCGACCGTCTCGCCCAGGTCGAGGGTGATGAGCAGCAGCGAGGCCGCGAACACCAGCGTGCCGATGATGACCATGGTGCGGCGTTCCATCCGCTCCACCAGGAGCACGGCGGCCAGGCTCGACACCAGCGGCATGGCGCGGGTGAGCACGCTGACCAGGACCGCGTCGGAGGTCGAGATGCCGATGCCTTCGAGGATGAGCGGCAGGTAGCTGGCGTAGCCGTACATGGCGATGTAGAAGGCGAACCAGAAGCCGAGCACGATGAGCATCCGGCTCTGGTACGGGGGCCGGAACAGGGCCCGGACCGGCAGCCTGTCGTCACTGACGGCGGCGGCTTCGGCGGTGTCGGGGACGACGGGGACGGTGCCGCCCGGGGGCAGGCCGACGCGGGACTCCATCCGGCGGACGATGCGGTCGGCCTCGGCGGAACGGCCCATCGCGACCAGCCAGCGCGGCGACTCCACCAGCGCCTTGTCGTTGATCAGCGGCAGCACCAGGAGCACCAGGCCGCCGAAGGCCAGCAGGTAGCGCCACCCGCCGGAGGAGGCGGCCAGAACCGGCAGCGACGCGAACCCGATCACCAGGAGCAGCACCGTGCCCACCATGTAGAGGCGTGACAGGTAGCCGCCGCGCTGGTGCTTGGGCGCCAGCTCGCCGATGTAGGCCGAGCAGAGCGCGAGCACCGCGCCCATGCCGCACCCGGTCAGGAACCGGAAGAACGTCAGGGACCACACGTCCCACGAGAACGCCGTGAGGAATCCGCCCAGTCCGAGCGCGGCGATGGTCAGCGCGAGGCCCTTCTGCCGGCCGTGCCGGTCGGCGACGTGCCCGAACGCGTACGCGCCGACGCAGTAGCCGACGAGGTTCCACGTGACCGGGTACCCCAGCTCGGCTCCTGCCAGCCCCAGCTCGTCCCGCATGGAGGGCAGGGTGATGGTGAGGACGGAGATGTCGTAGTTGGCGAAGAAGAAGCAGAGCATGAGCGCGAACCATGCGGCCCGGCTGAGCCCGACCTTCGCCATGGCGTCGATGCGGGCATCGATGGTGCCGGCCGACACGGACACGGGCGAGGGGGGTGTATGAGACATCGTGGCCTCCTAGGGGGTAGCGCAAAGGCACCGCTGCGGCACGGGCGGCGAACGCTTCACATCAGCGGGTGAAGGCGGTGAAAGCCCTCACATAGCGGTGTGCGTGGAACCGTAAGCAGGCCGCGCCGCCGGTGACCATTGCGCGTTCGCGCACGTGCACGTGCGCCGATCCGCAACGTGCCCCGCCCGCGGCGCCCCTCAGAGGGTCAGGCGGCGTCCGGCCCACTCCTGGCGTGCCACGTGGACGAGCTCCCGCACGACGTCGTCCTGCCGTACCCGGGACCGGTTCCAGGCCACGCCGAGCAGGAAGTCCAGGTCGTCGCGGAGGGGGACGACCGCGAAGGCCGGGTCGTCGTAGACCCGGGCGCTGCCGCCGTTGCGCGGGTCGATCGTCAGCGTGATCCCGCCGTCGCGGCGGATGCGGCTGGCCAGCATGACCGCGTCGTTGTCCGGCATTTGGTGGAACGAGGTGATGCCGGCGCTCTTCAACCGCTCGTGGAACAGGTTGACCGCCACCGGCTGGGGCGTGGGCGGGCCGACGGTCAAGGTGCGGTGCGCGAGGTCCGTCAAGGTCAGCTCGGAGGCGGTGGCCAGCGGGTCGTCGGCCCGCATCGCCGCCCAGAACAGGTAGCGGGCCACCACCAGGCTGTCGAGCCGGGGCCGGTCCAGCGGCAGGTGAACGAGGGCCGCGTCCAGCTCCCCGCGCTCCAGGGCCGGCAGCAGCTCGGCGGACGGCCCCACCGTCGCTTCGACCGTGTGGGCGGGGAGCGCCTGCCCGGCCAGCGCCAGGAAGCGATCCATCACCGCAGGCGGGCACAGGTGCGTGCCGCCCACGCGCACCACCCGGCGACCGGCCGCGTTTTTGACCACGTCCTTCAGGCCGTCGAGCTGCCGCAGGATGTCGCGCACCCGGTCCGCCAGGAGCGCGCCGCCGGCGGTGAGCTCGACCTGGTGGTAGCGGCGGACGAACAGGTCGACGCCCAGCTCCCGTTCGAGCTCCTTGACGGAGCGGCTGACCGGTGAGGGCGTCAGGTGCAGCCGCTCCGCGGCCCGGCCGAAATGGAGCTCCTCGGCGACCGCGAGGAAGCACCGAAGCTGCTGTACGTCCATGACCTGGAGTTTCGTGAGGGTCGATGCCGCACGTCAACCGCGCACGTTGCCGATCTGGACGCGTGCCACGTTGCCGAAACGGACGTTTTCAGACCGGAATCGGCCGTGGCAGTCTCACCTCAGGAACCTGTCCCCGGCGATCCGCGGGACAGCTCATGTCCGGCGTGCTCCGCACCCGCCCTTCACACGCAGTGGGGTGATTCACCATGCCCGCAACCGGGGACCTCCCCCTCGCCGGTCTCCGTGTCATCGACCTGGCCGACGGCAAGGCCGAGATGTGCGGCCGGTTCCTGGCCGACCTCGGAGCCGACGTCATCCGCGTCGAGCCGCCGGGCGGCGCGCCGACCCGCCGGCGGGAGCCGCTCCACGACGGGGTGAGCCTCTACTTCGCCACGCACAACGCCGGCAAGCGCGGCATCACGCTGGACCTGCACGACCCCGCCGGCCGCGACCGGCTCCTCGGCCTGGCCGCCGGGGCCGACTTCCTCATCGAGACCGAACGGCCCGGCACCCTCGACGGGCTCGGCCTCGGCGCGGACGCGCTGCTCGCGCGCAACCCCGCGCTCGTCGTCATCTCGATCACCGACTTCGGGCAGAGCGGCCCGTACCGGGACTGGGCCGGCACCGACTGGACGCACCTGGCGCTCGGCGGCGTGCTGTCGCGTTCCGGCATCCCCGGCCGCGAGCCGGTCGTGCCGCCGGGCCCGCTGGCGTACGAGTCGGCGGCCGTCCAGGCCGCGTGGGCGGGCCTGCTGGCGTACACGAACAGGCTCGAGACCGGACGCGGCGACCACGTCGACTGCTCGGTCTACGAGATGACCGCGCAAATCCTGGACCCGGGCTTCGGCATCGGCGGCTCGGCCACCGGCGGCGTGCCGGCCACGGAACTGCCGCGCGGCCGCCCCGACGCGGGCAGCCTCTACCCGATCTTCCCGTGCGCGGATGGATACGTACGGATCTGCGTGCTGGCCAAGCGGCAGTGGCGGGGGATGTTCGGCTGGCTGGGGGAGCCCGAGGAGTTCGCCGACCCCAAGTACGACACCCTCGCGGGCCGCTACGGCGCGACCGAGCGGCTGCACGCGTTGATCGGCGACCTGTTCCAGGACCGCACCAGGGACGAGCTCGTGGCCCAGGGCCAGGAGCGCGGCGTGCCGATCGCCTCGCTCCTCACCCCGGGGGAGGTGCTCGCCGGCCCGCATTTCCGCGCGCGGGGAGGACTGGTCGACGCCGAGATCGCGCCCGGCCTGACCGGCCGGCTGCCGTCCGGGTACGTCGAGCTGGACGGCGTACGGGCCGGATTCCGCGGCCGGGCCCCCGAGGTCGGCGAGCACAACGACGAGGTCTTCGCCGAGCCGCCGCCGCCCACCCCGCCGGCCACCCCGGCCCCGGCCGGAAGCGCGCCCCGGCGGCGGCCGCTCGACGGGCTCCGCGTGCTGGACCTGGGCGTCATCGTGGTCGGCGCGGAGCTCGGCCGGCTGCTCGCCGACCAGGGCGCCGAAGTCATCAAGATCGAGAGCCGGGCCTACCCCGACGGTAGCCGGCAGTCGCTGACCGGCGAGGCCATCAGCCCCGGCTTCGCCTGGGGCCACCGCAACAAGCTCAGCGCCGGCGTCAATCTCCGCTCGCCCGAAGGGCTGGAGCTCTTCAAACGGCTCGCCGCCACCTCCGACGTGATCCTGTCCAACTTCAAGCCCGGCACGCTGGAGTCGCTCGGGCTCGGCTACGACGTCATCAGCGAGCTGAACCCCCGGATCGTCATGGCCGACAGCAGCGCCCTCGGCCCCACCGGGCCGTGGAGCCGCCGCATGGGTTACGGCCCTCTCGTGCGCGCCTCCACCGGGCTGACCGGGCTCTGGCGTGACACGGGCGTCGAGGCGGGGTTCTGCGACGGCATCACCATCTATCCGGACCATCTCGCCGCCCGGGTCGGCGCCGTCGCCGTGCTGGCCGCGCTGATCCGGCGGCGGCGTACCGGGAAGGGCGGCACGGTCAGCGTCTCCCAGGCCGAGACCATTCTCACCCAGCTGTCCACGAGCCTGCTGCGCGAGTCGCTGGAGCCCGGCTCGTTCACCGCCCACGGCAACAGCGGCGAATGGGACGCGCCCCAGGGCCTCTACCCGTGCGCGGGCGACGACGAGTGGTGCGTGGTGAGCGTCGAGGGCGACGAGCAGTGGCGGAGCCTGTGCGCCGTCATCGGCCGCGCCGACCTGCTCGCCGACGCGCGGCTGGGCACCGCCGCGGGCCGCCGCGCGCACCGCGCGCTCGTCGACGCCGCCGTGACCGCGTGGACGTCGCACACCCCGCCCCGCGAGGCCATGGAACGGCTGCAGGCGGCGGGCGTGCCGGCCGGGGCGATGCAGCGGGTGATCGAATACCTCGACGATCCCCAGCTCGCCGCCCGCGGCTTCCTGCGCGAGATGCGCCACCCGCACATCGGGCACGCCATGCGGACCGAGAACGGCCCGGCGACCTTCGGCGGGGTGGCCGACCCCGAGCTGCGCCCGGCGCCGCTGGCGGGGGAGCACACCCGGACGGTGGCCACGAAGCTGCTGGGCCTCGCCGAACCGGAGATCCAGGCGCTCATCGAGGCGGGCGTACTGGAAGAACCAGCTGAAGGAGTTGACCATGGGTGAGCCCGCCGCGCTCGTCGAGCGCCGCGACCACACGATGCTGATCACGTTCAACCGGCCCGAGGCGCGCAACGCGGTGAACGCGGCCCTGACCCGCGCCGTCGGCGAGGCCCTGGACGAGGCCGACGCCGACCCCGGGATCCGGGCCGTGGTGCTGACCGGGGCCGGGGACAAGGCGTTCTGCGCCGGCGCCGACCTCAAGGAGGTGGCGCGCGGGGAGTTCTCCACCGAAGGGTTCGAGCCGCACTGGGGCTTCGCCGGCTGCGTCACGCATCCGATCGCCAAGCCGGTCATCGCCGCCGTCAACGGGTTCGCGCTCGGCGGCGGCACCGAGATCGCCCTGTGGGCCGACCTGGTGGTGGCGGCGGAGAGCGCCCGGTTCGGGCTTCCCGAGGTCAAGCGCGGCATCATCGCCGGCGCCGGCGGCGCGTTCCGGCTGGCCGCGCAGCTGCCGGCCAAGGTGGCCATGGAGATCCTCCTGACCGGCGAGCCCGTGACCGCCGCCGACGCCCTGCGGCTCGGCCTGGTCAACCGGGTCGTGCCGCAGGACCGGGTGGTGCCCGCCGCGCTCGCCCTGGCCGAGGTGATCAGCGCCAACGCGCCGCTCGCCGTACAGGCCAGCAAACGGATCGCGCGCGGCATCGCGGACGGCACGGTCGCCTCGGAGCGGGCCGCCTGGGAGCGGACCGCCGCCGAGGGCGCCGCGATCATGCGCTCGGCGGACGCGAAGGAGGGGCCGCGCGCCTTCGCCGAGAAGCGCGCCCCCGTCTGGGAGGGCCAGTGACCATGTCGATCAACAGGGCACCTGTCATCGCCGGTCTGGGCATCACCGAGATGGGCAAGGTCTACGGCAGGACCGCCCCCGAGTTCGCCGCCGAGGCCGTCCGGCTCGCCGCCGCCGACGCCGGGATCGACCCGCACGAGGTGGACGGCCTGCTGACCAACACCGGCCTCACCGGCGACGTCGGCCTGGGCCTCCAGCGCGACCTCGGGCTGCGGCACTTGCGGCTGCTGTCGGAGGTGCAGGCGTACGGCTCGTCGGCCGGGGCCATGGTCCAGTACGCCGCCATGGCCGTGATGTCCGGCATGGCCGACATCGTGGCCTGCGTCTTCGCCGACGCCCCGCTGAA
The DNA here is from genome assembly GCF_014204795.1 of Nonomuraea jabiensis. Lineage (GTDB taxonomy): Bacteria > Actinomycetota > Actinomycetes > Streptosporangiales > Streptosporangiaceae > Nonomuraea > Nonomuraea jabiensis. The sequence continues at coordinate 8,228,835 of NZ_JACHMB010000001.1, forward strand.
GGACAAGTCGGCCGGCGGCGGCGCCGCCTACGCCGCCGCGGGCCGGCGGCCGACCGGCTGGCAGGGCCTGACCGCGGCCTCGGGCATCTACAGCGCCAACACCATGTACGCGCTGGCCGCCCGCAGGCACATGCAGAAGTACGGCACCACGAGCGAGCAACTCGGCCACATCGCCGTCGCCCAGCGCGCCTGGGCGGCCAGGAACCCGCTGGCCCAGCTGCGCGACCCGATCACCGTCGAGGACCACCAGAGCTCCAGGTGGATCGCCGAGCCGTTCCACCTGCTCGACTGCTGCCTGGTCAGCAACGGCGGCGTCGCGGTCCTGGTCACCTCCGCCGGCCGGGCCGCCGGCCTCGCCCAGCCCGCCGTCCACATCCGCGGCTGGGGCCAGGCGCACCCGGGCTACGTCATGGGCAGGGACAGCGAGTTCGGCCTGGTCAGCGGCGCGGCCCTGTCGGGCCCCACGGCGCTGAAGATGGCCGGGATCACGATCGCCGACATCGACGTGGCCGAGCTGTACGACTGCTACACCTACACCGCGCTCATCTCGCTGGAGGACTACGGCTTCTGCCCCAAGGGCGAGGGCGGGCCCTTCGTGGCCGGCGGCGTGCTCGGACCGGAGGGGAGCCTGGCCGTGAACACCGGCGGCGGCCAGCTCTCCTCCTACTACATGTGGGGCATGACCCCCCTGTCCGAAGCCGTCATCCAGGCCCGCGGCCAGGGCGGCGACCGCCAGGCCCCGCGCAACGACATGGTGCTGGTCAGCGGAAACGGCGGCATCCTCGACCACCACTCCACCCTGATCCTCAGCCCGCACGCCCGATAGGAGCACGCCGATGCCTGTGGGAATCGTCCACCGCGACGCGGCCACCGCCGAGTTCTTCGACGGCACCGCCCGCGGCGAACTGCTGATCCGCCGCTGCGGCGCCTGCGGCGCCCACTCCGCGCCGCAGGCGCGCACGTGCCCGCAGTGCGGCTCGCCCGAGCTGTCCTGGACGGCCGCGGCCGGCACGGGCCTGGTGGTGAGCTGGTCCGTGGTGCACGCCAAGGGCGGGCCGCCGTTCGTGGTCGGGATCGTCGAGCTGGACGAGGAGCCGTGGATCCAGGCCCAGATCGTCGGGGTCGCGCCCGAGGACGTGTACGGCGGCATGCGCGTACGCGTCGCCTTCGAGCGTCCCGAGGGGGGTGAGGCGGTCCCCGTGTTCCACCCGGCACCGTGAGCCCGGCAGCGTGAGCTTCGTGGGCCCAGGGGGGCCGATACCCTGGCCGGGTGGACATCCAGCAGCTCCGCTACTTCATGGTCGTGGCAGAAGAGCTCCACTTCGGCCGCGCCGCCGAGCGGCTGCACGTGACGTCCTCCCCGCTCAGCCGGCGCATCCGCGAGCTGGAGAAGGAGCTCGGCCACGACCTGTTCGACCGGCGCTACCACCAGGTCGAGCTGACCTCCTTCGGGCGGACGTTCCTCGATCCCGCCCGCGACGTCCTGGCCCGCTTCGACGCGCTGGCCGAGCTGGCCGCCGGGGCCGCCCCGCCGCCGGCGGTCGTGCGCATCGGGGCCACGCCGCTCGCCCCCACGCAGGTCCTGGACCTGGTCCTGGAGACGTTCGCGGAGGTCAGCCCGGGGACCGAGCTCCCGCTGACCCTGGAGCCGTCCGCGGGGCTGCTCGGCCTGCTGGCGGCGCGCAAGCTCGACATCGCCGTCGTCCACCTGCCCGTGGACGCCGGCGGCCTCGGCAGCCTCGCGCTCGCGGAGTACCGCTTCGCGGTCGCCATGCGCGCCGACGACCCCCTCGCCGGCCGTCCCCGGCTCACCCTCGCCGACCTCGCCGACCGGCAGATGCTGCTCACCTCCCACAAGGTGCATCCGCTGGTGATGAACGGGCTGCGCGACCACCTGCGCGCGGGCGGCGTCACCCGGATCCGCGAGCTGCCGCACAACGACGCGGTCCAGGTCGCCGCGCACGTCACGCATTCCAGAGCCCTGTCGCTGACCACGCTCAGCACCATCTCGGGCCGCATCTTCGGCGAGGCGGGCCTCGTCCTCGTGCCGCTGCACGACCCGGATCTCCACTTCCGGCTCGGCGTCGTCTGGTCCGCCAGCGCGGCGGCGCGCGGCGGCCCGATCGCGAAGGTCCTCGACGCGCTGCGCACGCGTCACGGCGACCCCCTCGTCATCCTCTGAGAGCGTTGCGGCGGTCAGGCGGAGAGCACGAACCCCGCATAGCCGTCCGCCGCGACCTGGTCGCATTTCTGCCGGTACGCGCCGACGCCCCCGACGTACGGCATGAACACCCGGGGCTTGCCCGGGATGTTGGCGCCCAGATACCAGGAGTCGGCCCGCGGGTAGAGCGTGTGGCCGGCGACCTCGTTGACGTGCTCCACCCAGGCGTCCTCGGCCGCCGGGTCGGCGTCGATGGTGGCGATGCCGCCGGCCCGCAGCCGCTCCACGCAGTCGGCGATCCACTCGACGTGCTGCTCGATGGAGACCATCATGTTGCTGAGCACCGACGGGCTGCCGGGCCCGGTGATGGTGAACAGGTTGGGGAAGCCCGCCGTCATCAGCCCCAGGTACGTGCGCGGCCCGGCCGCCCACTTGCGCCGCAGCGACAGGCCGCCCTTGCCGGTGATGTCGATGCCGAGCAGCGGGCCGGTCATGGCGTCGTAGCCGGTGGCGTACACGATCATGTCGGCGGCGTACTCGGCGTCGGCGGTGCGCACGCCGGTCGGGGTGATCTCCTCGATCGGCGCGGTACGCACGTCGACCAGGGTCACGTTGGGCCGGTTGTAGGTGGCGTAATAGCCGGTGTCGATGCAGATCCGCTTGGTGCCGATGGGATGGTCCTTGGGCGCCAGCAGCTCGGCCACCCGCGGATCCGTGACGATCTCGCGGATCTTCCCGCGGACGAACTCGGCGCTGATCTCGTTGGCCGCCGGATCGATCGCGGTGTCGCCGTAGGCGCCGAGGAAGCTCACGCCGCCCTTGGCCCAGCGGGCCTCGAACTCCCGCAGCCGCTCCTCCTCCGTCGCCTCCAGCGCCGAGGCGGTGTTGGAGGTGCCCATGACGCCGGCGGGGGAGGTGCGCATGCCGGCGCGGAGCTCGGCGTAGTTGGCCTTCACCCACTGCGCGTACTCCGGGTCCATGGGCCGGTTCCAGGCGGGCAGGCTGTAGTTGGCGGTGCGCTGGAACACCGTCACGTGCTCCGCCCGCTCGGCGATCACCGGGATGGCCTGGATGCCGGAGGAGCCGGTGCCGATGACGGCGACCCGCCGCCCGGTGAAGTCCACGCCCTCGTGCGGCCACCGCCCGGTGTGGTGGCTGGGCCCCCGGAAGGAGCCGGCGCCGGGGAAGTCGGGTATCCGGGCCGCCGACAGGCAGCCCACGGCGGTGATGAGGTACGTCGCCGACACGTGGTCGCCGCGGTCGGTCTCCACGCGCCACAGGTTCGCGCTCTCGTCGTAGGCGGCGCGGGTCACCCGGGTCTCGAACCGGATGTCGCGGCGCAGGTCGAAGCGGTCGGCGACGTGGTTGGCGTACAGCAGGATCTCCGGCTGGGACGGGTAGCGCTCGCTCCACTCCCACTCCTGCTGGAGCTCCTCGTCGAAGGAGTAGGAGTACTGCATGCTCTCGACGTCGCAGCGGGCGCCCGGATAGCGGTTCCAGTACCAGGTGCCGCCGACGCCGTCGCCGGTCTCGAAGACGCGGACGGTCAGGCCCAGGCCGCGCAGCCGGTGCAGCATGTACATGCCGGCGAAGCCCGCGCCCACGACGACGGCGTCGTACCTCGTCGCAGGCTCCAGCGCGTCTCCGCCTGCCTCGCTCATCTGCTCGAGGAACCGGGTGGTCGCGTCGTCAAGGGGCATGGGTGGTCACCTCACCGGGGGCCATGGAGTGATCCGCATCACTCTGACTCAAGCACCCCAACGCCACCAGGTCCACGTTCTGTCCCCGCCGGGCGGTAGCCGAGGCGGCCGCGGGTCGCGACGAGGACCACGATCGCCGCCGTGGTGCCCGCGAGCAGGGTCACTCGGCTCGCCTGCTCGGCGGTGGCGATCGACGGGAACATGTCCGAGTAGGCGAGTGACATGAAGTTGTTGACGCTGACGTGCAGCAGCATGACCAGGGGCAGGCTCTGGCCGGTCCGGTTGAACACCCAGGTGACGACCACGCTGAAGACGCAGGCGAAGGCGATGAACTCGCCGACTCTCAGCCAGGTGACGTTCGGCCACCCGCCCCACTCGCTCAGGAACAGCGGCAGGTGCCAGACGCCCCACAGCGGGCCGAGGACGAGGGTGCCGCCCAGCGGGCCGAACGCGCGCTGCAGGCGGGGGAGGGCGAAGTCACGCCAGCCGGGCTCTTCCGCCAGACCGGTGGTGACCATCTGGATCAGCAGCCCCGGCACGTAGGCCGCCAGTACGGCGACCGGCGGCAGGTGGAGGTCCTCGTCGGACACCGCGACGGCGGCGACGGTGATGGCGGCCGGTACGCCGAGGGCGGCCACGGCGTACCAGACCCAGTTGACCCGCCACTTGGTCATCCGCCCGATCCACCGGCGGACCCCTTGCCTGCCGTCCGCGGCCGCGGTCACGATGAACGCGCCGAAGATGGGGCCGAGATAGGCGCCGGGCAGGACGCCGGCGAACTGCGTGGTCCCGAGGAGGGAGGGGAAGCTGAAGTCCCAGACCCCCAGGCCGTTCGCCGAGAGGATGTAGGGCGTCCAGGCGAGCCAGCTCATCAGGTTGGCCAGGACGAAGAAGCTGATCAGCGGGCGGCGGCCGATGAGGCCTCGAAGTCCGCTCCGGCCCGGATGCTGCTCGGCCCCCGGCCGGCTGTCGACTGCCATTTCGTTGCTCCTTGGCGGAGTGCTTGATTGACAGCGATCAGCACACCAGCCGCGACCCCTTCCGGTCGTTCCCGCCTGCGGCCCAATGAAGGTACAGCCAGGGGTACCACAGGTGATCTACGTGGTGGCCAGCTCCCGGGCGTAATCGCGGGGCCGGTCCCGCAGGTCGAGCAGGCGCCGGTGCATCCGCGCGAGCGGTTCCAGCGAGAAGCCGGTGTCCCGCCACGTCTCGAACGTGATGCCGATCCCCATGTCAACGCAGAACCGCACGTTGCGATCCTCGTGCTCGCCGTACCCCTCCAGGCCGATGATCGGCGTCGCCGCGGTGAACGCGTCGAGGATCGTGCCTCCGCCCAGCTTGGCCATGACCGCCACGGCGTGCCTGGTCAGGTCGAGTGCCTGGTGGTGGTCCTCGGCCTGCTCGTACACGGGGGGCGCGGCGGCGACGATCTCGCCGAAGGGCGGGAAGCCGTCGTCGTGCCAGGGGTTCCAGGAGGGGTCCATCATGAAGCGGCGCGAGCCGGGAGCCAGGTCGGGGGCCTCGCCGGCGTCGCGTACCACGAGGTCGAGCGGCAGCTCCGCGGCGCTCAGCTCCGCGGCCCGCTCCAGGTACGTGCCCATCGACCAGCCGCCGCCGTGCGCCAGGACGCGCCTGTCGCGATCCTCCCAGCGCAGCGGCGGCTCGGTGGTGGCCCTGATCGTCCAGGGGATGTCGTTGCCGGCGGAGTCGAACAGCCACACCTCCCGATGCCTGTCCAGCGACCCGGCCCGGCGGGCGAAGGACGGCGAGTTGGCCGAGTCGGCGTGGCACACGTCGACGGGCACCGCGCCGAACTCCTCCGCGTAACGCTCCACGACGGGCAGCCAGAGGCCGCTGAAGACGACGAAACGGCGGACCTCGTCGTCATGCCAGCGCTTCTTCACCGCTTCGATCAGCATCGGGTCGAAGGCGTCCGACAGGTTGCGGAAAAGGCGCTGGCCGACCCGGGCGAGACGGAAGTCGCGCTGGTACGCCTCCTTGCTGGCGGAGATCCTGTCGCGCCGTTCGGGCTGCCAGAACGCCTCCGCCAGGAAGACCTCGCCGGCCGCCCCGAGCTCCTTGAGCCGTCGCCTGAGCAGCAGGCCGGTGACGTGGGCGCCCAGCCCCGGGCCGCCGGTCAGGATCGCGATCATGCCAGGGCGTTGACGTGCGACAGGACGAAACCGCAGAAGGCGCGGATGGAGTACAGCCCCTCGATGTCCAGCCGGTCGAAGTCGAGCTCCACGTCGAACCTCTCCTCGACCATGAACAGGAAGTTGATCAACTGGATGGAGTCCATGCCCAGCTCGCGGATGATGTCCGCGTCGTCGCCGAGCTCCTCCGCGGCCCGGCCGTCGCCCAGGGCCTCGGCCAGCATCGACTTGATCTGCGGCAGGAGGTCGTCCATCTCGTTCACACTCCGTTCTCGTAGAGCGATGAGCACTTGGAGCAGACGGGCATCAGGCCCGTCGCGCGCAGAGTGGTGCGCACCCGGCGGAAGGCGGGGCTGTGCCAGACCTCCGCCAGCGTCCCGTCCCTGATGTCCCCGACGATGAACTCGGGGAAGAACTTGCACGAGCTGACCTTGCCGTCGGCGTGCACCTCCAACCGGCTGGAGACCGCCAGGCAGGTGGACTTGCCCGCGACCAGCCGGCTGCGGCCGAGGGCGAAGTCGGTGACGTCGTCGAGCGTCACCTCGGGCGTGTAGCGGATCCAGGGCCGCCACACGCGTCCGGCGAGCCTCCTCATCGACTCCCGCAGGACGGGGATGTTCTCCGGTTCGAGGTGGTAGGTGTAGGAGTGCCAGGTGGCCTGGCCGGGCGGGGGCGGCGGGTTGAGCCAGGCGAAGTCGCGCGCGTACACCTCGTCCATGCGCGCGGCGGCCTCGGGAGTGATCCACCAGGGCAGCTGGAAGAAGACCGAGTGGAGCTCGAGCTCCTCGGCCCACTCCATGAACTCGTACAGGCGGCCTACCGTCGCGTTGCTGACCATGGAGTTGACGGTGACCTCGCCCTGATACTCCCCGCGCCTGCGCAGGTCGAGCAGGGTCTTGAGGTTGCGTTCCGTCCTGGAGAACGACCTCGGCCCGCGCAGCGCCTCGTGGTCGGCTTCGAGCCCGTCGAGGCTGACCGTCAGGTTGAGGTTGCTGCCGAGCTTGAGCAGGTGCTCCAGGTTGCGCTCGATGAGCAGGCCGTTCGTGCAGATGTTGACCTTGCGCGGGTAGCGGAGCAGGAGCTCGACCAGTTCGGGCAGGCGGCGGTACATCAGCGGCTCGCCGCCCCACAGCCAGGTCTTGGGCCTGGTCTCGTCCGTCTCGCGGAGCAGCCGTTCGAGCACCTCGATGTCCAGCTCGGAGGTGACCCGGTCCCTGCTGTAGTCGCGCAGGAAACCCTGGTCGTTCCACTGGAAACAGTGGTCGCAGCGCAGGTTGCAGGAGTAGGTGAGCTGCAGGCTGAGCTCGCCGGGCAGGTCGGTGGCGTAGCCGGGATCGGCTCCGACCCCTCTCTTGGTCCGCGACCGCACCGTGAGCTTGCGCCGGACGTCGGCGAACTCGGTCGGGGTCAGTGTCCTGCTGGATCGATTCTCCGTCAGCTTTCTTTCCACCTTGCTCATCTCCCTGCGCGGTTCAGCGGATCAGCTGTTCGAGGAGCCCTTTCACGATGCGGTCATGGCGGTCGGCGTCATCGAATCCCCGGGGCTTCTCCTCGATGATCATGATCAGGTAGAGGTAGGTCCGGTAGAGGGCGAGCCGGGTGAGCGCGCCCCCGGTGAGCTCCAGGCGCCCGCCGGCCTGCCGGTAGCCCCGCAGCAGGTCCGGGTCGTGCTCGGCTCTGCCGTACACGTCGAGGGAGACGAAGTCGGCCAGCGGATCCCCCCAGAACGCGCGTTCGTGGTCGATCAGCGCCGCGATGCGCGGCGGCCGGCGGTCGAGGTCCAGCAGGATGTTGCCGGGCCACAGATCGAAGTGGACCAGGGCGGGCTCGGTGACCTCGTCGAGCGCGCCGGCGCCGGCCCGTACGGCACGCGCGATCTCGCCGGCCGGCCAGGGCAGGTCGGCGTCGAACCGGACGGCGTCGGCGAGGAGGCCGTCGACCATGGCCAGGAAGGCCTCCTTCCAGGTGGCGGCCCTCATCCCGGGCAGGTGCGGGTAGCCGAACTCGGTCCCCTTGATGCGATGCAGGGCGGCGACGTACTGCCCGAGCGTGGCGCGCAGCTGCCGGGACTCCTCCTCGGCCAGCCGTTCGGCCGCCTCCGACCAGGGGATTCCCTCGACCGCGGTCATGATCAGGTGCGGTACGGGGCCGTCGAGGCAGGCGTGGAGCAACCGGGGCTGCGGCACGCCGGTCCCCTCGGCGAGGGGGTAGAACAGCGCCTCCGTCCGGATGATGTCCCGCTCGTAGGCGAGGAGCGCGGCGTCGGCGGGAGGGCTCAGCTTGAGGACCACCTCGCAGCCGTCGTCCAGCCGGACGCGCCACAGCGCGGCGAACGTGCCCGCGCCCAGCTCCCGCGCGGCGACGGCGCGGCGCCCGAGCGCGCGGTGGACGAGCCCGTTGACCTCGGCCTCGGGCAGGCGCCTCTTGGTGTGCGCGTCCATCACTGATCACCGCTGTCCAGCAGCTTGCCCAGCTGGTCCAGGCTCCCGAGGACCGCGGACGTCTCCAGGCCGAAGTCGATGAGGCAGGCGATCTCGTCCACGCCGATCGCCGCCAGCCGGCGGACGCGTTCCGCCGCGACGTCCAGCTCGCCCAGCAGGCCCGCCTCGTCGAAGAACCGTTTGACGGCTCTGCGCGTCATGAACTCGACGCCCTTGCGCCCCAGCGCGGCGGGGTCGACGTCGCGCGCCGAACCCGCGCTCGAACCGAGGTGCAGGCCGACCGAGCTGCGGACGTACGCCGTCAGCGCCTCCCGCACCGCGTCGGTCACCGGCCCGAGGTGGGTGTGCAGCATCACCACGACGTCGCCGGGCCGGCCGGCGAGCCCCGCACGGTATTCCTTGATCTTGAGTGCCAGCTCGTCCACGCTCTGGCTGAGCAGGTTGGTCAGGACGCCGACGCCGAGAGCGCCCGCCGTACGGAACGTCTCGACGCTGCCGGAGCTCGTCAGCCAGACCGGGAGCTCCGGCTGGACGGGCGGCGGGAAGATGCGGACCGCTTGCTCCTCGCCCACCCCGGTGACGACGCTCACCTCCTCCCCCCGCCACAGCCGGCGGACCTGTTCCAGCGTCTCGACGGTGAGGCGGGTCCTGTCGGCGTACCCGCCGGGGTTGAAGGCGAAGTCCACCGCGTGCCACCCGGAGGCGAAGGACACGCCCACCCGCCCGCCGGACAGGTTGTCGACCACGGCCCAGTCCTCGGCGATGCGGATCGGGTGATGCAGCGGGGCGACCACGCTGCCGGCGCGCACGGCCACGCGTTCGGTGACCGCGGCGACGGCCGCGCCGGTCACCGCGGAGTTCGGATAGAGCCCGCCGAAGGCGTGGAAGTGGCGCTCCGGCGTCCACACGGCCGTGAATCCGTGCGCGTCCGCGTAGCGTGCCCCCTCCAGGAGCAGCTCGTATCGGTCGGCGGAAGGCTGCGTGCTGTCGTCGGCGAAGTAGAACAGGCTAAAACGCATCGGCTCTTTCTCTTCCGCGGGGCTTGTCCGGAGGCTGGGGCAGCCGGGGGCGGTCGACCTTCCCGCTCAAGGTCCGTGGCAGCTCGTCGAGCCAGACGAACACGGCGGGAATGACGCCGGGCGGGAGCTGCTCGCGCAGATGGCTCAGCACCTGCTGCTCGTGGTGGCCGTCCTCGGCGACCACGTACGCGCAGAGCTTCTCACCCGCGAGGACGACGTGGGCGTCGTGGACCCCGGGGGCGCGCATGAGCACGTTCGCCACGTCGTCGAGCTCGACGCGCACGCCGTTCACCTTGACCTGCCGGTCGCGTCTGCCCAGGAGCTCCAGGGAGCCGTCCGGCCGGAACCGCCCGAGGTCGCCCGTCCGGAACCGGTGCGGATCGGCCGGGTCGAAGCCGCCCTGCCGTTCCCCGAGGTAGCCGTGGAGCGGGAACGGCGTGCGCAGTTCGACCTCGCCCGACTCCAGGAGCCGCACCGCCACATCCGGGAGCGGCCGGCCAACGGGGACCGAGTCCGCGGTCGCGTCCGCGGCGGTGATGCGGTGGAAGAGCTTGGTCATCGTGGTCTCGGTGGGGCCGTAGAGGTTGATCAGCTCCTTCTCCGTCCCGAAGAGCTCCTGCCAGGAGCGGACGTCGGAGGGGCGTACCGGCTCTCCTGCCAGCAGGACGGTACGCAGCTCCGGCAGCGAGCCGGGGGTCAGGCCCGCCGCCCGGAGAGTGCGGAACACCGTGGGAACGCAGTGGAGGATCTGGACGCGGTTGGCCTCCAGCCAGCGGGCGAGCCCCTGGCCACTGCGGGCGCTGTGCGGGGCCACGACCATCGTCCCGCCCGAGCACAGCGGGACGAAGGCGTCGCGCAGGAAGGCGTCGAACCCGGCGGAGGTGAGCGAGGAGACGCGCGTCCCCCTGCCCGCGCCCAAGAGGTCGATCTCCCAGGTGACGAAGTGCGTGATCGCCGGGAGGCTGCCTATGACCCCCTTCGGCCGGCCCGTGGTTCCCGAGGTGAAATAGACGTAGCCGGGGCCGTCCGGCTCGCCGCGGTGCCATCGTGCCGGATCCACCGCGTGGTCCTGTACGTCCCGGGCGTCCAGGGTCCGGAACCCCTCCCTGCCGGTTGCGGCCAGGACCGGCGCTCCGGCCCGGTCGACGACGACGGCTCCCGGCCGCAGGTCGTCGATGGCCATGGCCAGCCGCGCGGGCGGCGTCCGTACGTCCACCGGGGCGAACACGCGGCCGCAGGCCATGGCCGCGAGCATCGCGGCGACGGTCTCCACCGGATCGGCGCACACGATGAGCACGGGATCGCCGCCCGGGACGGCATCGAGTTCCGCCAGGTGTCCCGATGCCCGGGTGGCGAGGTCGTGGTAGGTGGCGACCCGGTTCCTGCCGTGGATCGCGACGTCTCCGGGGTGGGCCTGTACGTGGCGCATCCACCGGGCGGCGACGCCGGTCATGCCGGGTGTCCCGTCGTACGGCCCGAGCCCTCCGCCACCACGGGCCGGCTCAGCCAGGCGTCCAGGTCGGTCACGTCGTCCGGGGCGTGATCGCAGAGCACGTAGCGGCGGGGCGTCATTGCGGTGGGCCGGTGGCGCAGGCCCTCCATGCAGAGCGTGTGCGCCTCCTCGGCGGATCGGACCCGCGGGCCCCGGGCGAGGAAGGCCACCAGCGGCTCGCCCCGGACCTCGGGGAAGACCCGGGCGGGCAGTGGCGCGAGCACCTCGTCCAGCAGCCGCTGCACGTCGCCGACCTGGATCCAGCACGAGTCGACCAGCAGCCAGTCGCCGTCCCGTGGGAGCGGGTCCAGCCCGGTGACCTCGTCCATCCGCGGGCGGCTCAGATCCTCCGACGCCGCCGACAGGAGGAGGTTCTCGATCGCCAGCAGGATCCGTTCGAGCTCGTCCCTGGGGACCCGGTCCAGGTGACCGGTCCACAGCCGCAGGCGGAGCGTCTCCTCCGCGGCGAACAGGTCGAACCTGAGCATGACGTCGGTCTCCACCATCGGTGTCCAGGTCAGAGCGGTCCCGGCCTGGGCTTCCTGCGGTGGGGAGTCGATCCGGCCCACCACGAGATTGTTGAACAAGGGCTCGAAGCAGAAGCGGACACCTCGCCGATGCTCGGCCTGTGCGGCGAGGCGCGAGCGTTTCTCGACGTCGTAGATCCCGTGCCTGCCCGCCTTCACGGTCGCCAGCCAGGCCTGGTGGACACAGCTGTCGAAACTCATGTCCGCCAGGTCGACGCGCATGGGGGCCGACTGCACGAGGGTCCCGAGGTAGTCCGCCGACCGGCTGTCGTACCGGTTGCTGGAGAGCGTCAGGAAGTCACCGGCGCTCTGGCCGGTGCGCTGGGAGAGCACGATGCAGATCGCGGCCAGGACGATCGCCGGGCGGCCGGATCCGGTGCGCGCCTCTATCGTGGCCAGGGCCGCCGCCGCGGCCGGCGAGCACAGCTCGGCGGCGACCGAGTCGCGCGGCGCGCCCGTGGAGGCGGCCGTGTAGAGGTGGTGCGGCGCCCGGTTCAGCACGCTCTCCCACAGCGTCAGAGCGCTCGCCGTACGGCGTGCCAGCGGCGCACGCCGCTCGGCCCGGGCCTGGTCCAGCGGCTGATGGCGGGCCTGCCCGACCTCGCGGTCCGCGGGGTGCCGCACCAGGTGCGCGAACTCGCGGCCGAAGACGGCCAGGCCGAGGAAGTCCGCGGTCAGGTGGGAGAGGTCCATGACGCCGGCGAGGACCTTGCCGCCGCGCGTGGCCAGGGCGACGCGCAGCGGATGCGTCTTGGCACTGTACGGCGGGCGCGTGTCCAGGAGGTGCCCGAGCTCCGCCGCCTCGACCGGCCGTGTGCCGGCCTCGAAGCGGTGGATGACCAGCTCGCCTGCCGCGGCGACCCGCTGGGCCGGGGGAGGGCCGGACACGTAGGTGGAGCGCAGCCCTTCATGGCGGGCCAGCAGAACGGCGAAGGTCTCGGTGACGTCGTCCAGATCGGCGCCCTCGGGCAGCTCCAGCGCCCACCGCATCCAGCCGTGCGAGTCGGGGAAGGCGTCCAGCCAGCGGAGGATGTTGAGCTGGCCGAGGGTCAGGGGCCCGTCACCGGCGCGATCGCCCTGGAAGGGAACGACGATCGGTTCGCACTCCGTCAGCGTGAGCTCGTGAGCGAGCGCGGTGGAGACGTTCGGCATCGATGCAGATCACCCTCGCAGACACGTGCTTCGCGCAGACCGAAGGACCTTACTCACCTGCATTCAGCCCATCGCAGAGCCCAAGCTGCCGAAAGTTTTCGGACCGCCCCCGATAAGCTAGCGGGAGCGTATGTGAGCACTTTCTGATCGTCAAGAGCCGTGTTATGCGCGGATCTCGGCGTTGAGCGGGCGCCTGCCGCAGGAGAAAGCTCCATTGACCGATCCGCAGAACCGGACATACGCTGCGCAAGATTTCGCGAGGGAATGGAAAGTTTTCGTCGGCCTTGCCTGAGGGATGCCCATGCGAGAAAGGCTGGACCTGCTGAGGCTCTTCCGCTACGCGGGCCCGGCGGTGACCATCGCGTTGACCGCGATGGTCCTCATCGACGCGGTGGTGCCCGCGGGCATCGCGGTCGCCGTCCAGGAGCTGGTGGCGGCGGACGGCCGATCCGCGCTGGCGCCGGTGCTGCTCATGAGCGGCGTGGTGCTGGCCGGGCAGCTGGCACTGGCGTTCCGGTTCCCCGTGGGACGGCTGGCGGCCGACCGCATCGACGGCGCGCACCGCACGCGGATCGCCGCCCTGGTGATGGGCGTGCCGACCGTGGACGTGGCCGAGCGGCAGGACGTCCAGGACCGGGTGAAGACGACCACGGCGGAGCCGCGGGACTGGGTCGACAGGACCTCGGGCGACGGCGCCGTGAGCCAGCTGGAGCTGGTGGGGCACGCCGTCGCGCTGGCGTCGTCCTCGGTGGTGCTGGCCTGGTGGTCGTGGTGGCTGGTGCCGGCGACGGTCATCCCGGCGGTGTGCTTCCGCACGGTGCACGGCCGCCAGTGGGTCCGGCATTTCCGGATCTGGGTGGAGGGTGTCCTGTACCACCGGCGGTGGAAGTACTGGGGCGAGGTCGCCACCACGCCGGCGGCGGGCCGGGAACTGCGCGTCTTCGGAGCGAGCGAATGGCTGCTCGGGCACTACACGCGTGACATGCGCACCCACGTGGACCCCGTGTGGGAGGACGACCGGCGGGTGCTGCGCGGGCTGTGGCTGGCGCTGCTCCTCCCGCTGGCCGGATGCACCGTGGCCTTCACCTGGGTCGCCCTCGGCACGGCGGCCGGCCAGGGCACCGTCGCGCTGGAGGTGGCCGTGGTCACCGCGGCCTGGTCGGTGTTCAGCGTGGCCATCAGGACCGACGACGTGATCTCCCTGGAAGGGGCCCGGCCGGTCAGGCGGGCCGCCGCTGAGCTGGAGCGGATCAACCCCGCGCCGATCCCGCTGCGCGCGCACGCCGGGACCCTCGCGCTGAGCCCGCTGGGCGCGCACGCCGGGACCCCCGCGGCCCCGCCGCCGCTGGTGCGCTTCGAGGACGTGCGCTTCAGCTACCCGGGCCGGCAGGTGCTCAACGGCGTCGACCTGGAGATCAGGCCGGGGGAGTCGCTGGCGCTGGTCGGGCTCAACGGCGCGGGCAAGTCGACGCTGACCAAGCTCCTGGCCGGGCTGTACCGGCCCGACTCGGGCAGGATCCTCGCCGACGGGACGGACATCGCCGACCTCCCCGACTGGCAGTCCCGGCTGAGCGTGGTGTTCCAGGACTTCCTGAAATACCCCCTCTCCCTGCGCGACAACATCGCCCTCGGAGCCGCCGACCCCGACCTGCTCACCGGCGTCGTCCGGGACGCCGGGCTGGCCCCCGTGGTGAGCCGGCTGCCCGGCGGGTACGACACGCCGCTGTCGCGCAGCCGTACCGCAGGGGTGGACCTGTCGGGCGGGCAGTGGCAGCAGGTCGCGCTCGCCCGCGCCCTCTACGCCACCCGCCGGGGCGCCAGGATCCTGGTGCTGGACGAGCCCACGGCCCACCTGGACGTCCGCACCGAGCACGACCTGTTCCAGCGGCTGCCGGACATCACCGAGGGGATCAGCGTGGTGCTGATCTCGCACCGCCTCTCGACGGTACGGCAGGCGGACCGGATCGTGCTGCTCGACGGCGGCCGGATCACCGAGTCCGGGACGCACGAGGAGCTCATGGCCGGGGGCGGGCAGTACGCCACCATGTACGCGCTTCAAGCCCGGCGCTTCAGCCAGGGATACGACGACCGGCTGGACGAAGGAGACCTCGCGTGAGGGAGTACGCGCGCCTGTGGCGCGAGCTGATCGTGCTGTGCTGGCAGCGCTATCCCGGGTCGACCGCCTTCCTGATCGGCTGGCACGTGGCCTCGACGGTCATGTTCGCGGCGGTGGGGCTCACGCTGCGCGCGCTGGTGGAGGCCACCCAGGCGGGCACCGCCACCGCGATAGGGGTGGCGGCGCTGGGCGCCGCGCTGGTGCTCACCCTCAACCTCGGCGTCGAGCACATCGCCTACCTGCGGACCATCCACCTGGTGGAGCGGATCAGCCTCACCGAGGTCGAACCCCGGATCCTGCGCGCCTGCGCGGAGCTGCCGCAGGTGCGGCACCTGGAGGACCCCGAGTTCCTGGACCGGGTCACCACGTTGCGCGGCCAGTCCGGCGCGGTGGTGGACTGGGCGTGGGCGGTCCTTCAGGCCGTCGCCGCCACGATCGGACTGCTGGTGGCGCTCGCGGTGCTCGGCGGCGTGAACCCCTGGCTGCTCGCGCTGCTGCCGTGCGCGGCCGTACAGCTGGCCATGGAACGGCACGGCCGCAAGAAGATCGCCGAAGAGGACCTGGCCTCGGCCGAGGACCTGCGCCTCCACCGGGACCTGTACGACGACATCTGCGTGAACCCGGCCGCCCTGAAGGAGCTGCGCGTCTACGGCGCCGCGGCGCAGGCGCTCAAGCTGCAGGCCGAAGCCTGGGAACGGGTGACGCGCTCACGCGCCCGCGCCGCCCTGATCGCCGCCGGCTGGTCGTCGGCGGGCTGGCTGGTCTTCGGCGCCGGGTTCACCCTGGCGATCTTCCTGGTGACCGCAGCGGGCCACCCCGGGGACATCATCCTGGCCGTGTCCATGGGCGTCCAGTTCCGCAACGTGGTCGAGCACGCGCTGCACCGATCGATGCAGGTCGGCGGGTACCGCCGGCTGCTGCGGCCCTACCTGTGGCTCATGGAGTACGCCCGGACGCACCGCGACACCGCCGACGCGGCCCCGCCCGCCCGGCTGCGGCGCGGGATCGAGCTGCGGAACGTCTCCTTCACCTACCCGGGGACCACCAGGCCCGTCCTGGAGGACCTGTCCGTGCACCTGCCCGCCGGAGCGGTGGTCGCGGTGGTCGGCGAGTACGGTTCCGGCAAGACCACGCTGGTCAAGCTCCTGGCGAAGATGTACGCCCCCGACTCGGGCAGCATCCTCGTCGACGACGTGGAGCTGTCGGCCCTGGACACCGCCGCATGGCGGGCCTCGATGAGCGCCGCCTTCCAGGACTTCGGCCGCTACTGCACCACCTTCCAGGACTCCGTCATGATGGGCGCCCGGGGCGACCTGAACTCCACGGTGCGCGACGCCGACGCCGAAGCGCTGGTCTCCCGCCTGCCCGACGGTCCCGCCACCGAGCTCGGCCGCCGCTTCGGCGGGATCGAGCTGTCGGAGGGCCAGTGGCAGAAGGTGGCGCTCGCCCGCTCCGGCGCCCGGCCGCGACCCCTGCTGTTCGTCCTGGACGAGCCCACCGCCTCCCTGGACGCTCCGAGCGAGCACGCCATCTTCAGCCGCTACGCGCGGCGTTCCCGCGAACTCGCGGCCTTGAACGGAGCGATCAGCGTCATCGTCTCCCACCGTTTCTCCACCGTGGCCGACGCCGACCTCATTCTCGTGATGGCCGCCGGAAAACTGGTGGAGTCCGGCAGGCATGACGAACTGCTCACCCGGAACGGCATGTACGCGGACCTCTACGGCATTCACGCGGCCGCGCACGCCTGAATTCCCTCAGAACCGGTAATAGCGGTCTATGACGTTTCGGTAGTAGGTGGGTGAGAAACCCATCCGGCCGGTCGAGGGCGCGTGCTGTGTCATTCTCTTCGTCGACACGTTGTAGTCGTTGGCCGGGATGTCCACATAGACCTTGGTGGCGGCCCGGCCGGACATTGCCAGCAGATAGGAGACGATTTCCTCGGCGGTCACCGGATGGCCCGAGGCGATATTGACCGTCGCGTGACGGAGGTCGCCGCAAAGGAGTTCCGCGGCGATGGTCACCAGGTCCGCGACGTCGATGAGATCGCGGCGCGCGCCCCGGTAGACGGTCACCACACCGTCGCTGACCTGGGAGACCAGTGCGGGCAGCAGCTGGTGCCGCCGCTGGTGCGGCCCGACGACCTCCGTCACCCGGAGGATGAGATGGTCCACCCCGGAGGTCCTTATCATTTCCTCCATCGCCACCTTGTGGCGCCCGTACGCGGTGGTGGGGCGAACCGGGTCCTCTTCCGAACGGGGCGACCCGTCGCCGTTCCCGTAAAGATGCGCCGACGCGGTGGAGAAGTAGAGGAGCCGGCGCCGCCCGGCTCTGGCGCGGCCTATCGCCTCATGGAGCAGATCGGCTTCCCGGCGAAACTCCGTCGCTTCGGTGGTGGTCGACCGCGACACCCCGGCGGCGAACACCATCACGTCCATCCGCAGCCCTGAATTGACGAAAGCCCGGGCAATCATTCCGTCACCGACGACCTCCATGAAATCTATTCTCGTATGCAGACAGGCATTCGGGGAGGTTTCCCGGCGTTATTTCCGGAGAGCTCCGTCGCGTCGTTCTCCGCAGGTCGGGCAGTCGGGCCGCCTCGGGATGGGCCGGGAGCGGATCTCCAGCGGCCAGAAGTCCACCTCGCTCCACCGTCCGCTCAGCGCCGGGGGCAGCCCCGCCAGGACCCGGATCGCCTCCCAGGCCAGGATCGTGCCGACCAGCCCGCACAGCGCCCCGATGGCGCCCGCCTTCTGCCTCTTGCCGACCAGCGACTCCATCGGGCCGCGCCCGTGGTCGGCGAAGGTCTCGGCGCGCACGCAGGTCCAGCAGGCGCTCTCCCCGGGCAGGACCGTCGTGCCGAGCACCCCGATGTGGTACGCGTACCCGGTGCCCAGGATGTGCGGCACGTCCGGCCAGCAGGCCTCGCTGACCCACGTGGCCGTGTCGTTGGGCGTGGGCAGGTCGATCGCGTCGATCACGATGTCCGCGCCGTCCACCAGGTCGGCGAGGTCGGCGGCGCAGGTGACGCGCCGGTCGAAGGTCTCGACCGCGACGAACGGATTGGCGGCCCGCAGCCTGGCCGCGGCCACCTCGACCTTGGGCGCCCCCACGTCGGCGACGCAGAACAGGGTCTGCCGGGTCAGGTTCGACGGCTCGACCCGGTCGAAGTCGCACAGGCGGATGGTGCCGACACCCGCGCTCGCCAGGGAGAGCGCGGCCCAGCCGCCGATCCCGCCGACCCCGCACACCACCGCGGTCGAGCGGTCGACGCGCTCCTGCAGCTGCACGCCGCTGGAAAGGTCGGTGAGGCCCTGGTCGCAGAAATCCTGGAGCAACCGCAATTGGCGGTCGTAGAATTGGGCAC
Source organism: Nonomuraea jabiensis (assembly GCF_014204795.1). Classification (GTDB taxonomy): domain Bacteria; phylum Actinomycetota; class Actinomycetes; order Streptosporangiales; family Streptosporangiaceae; genus Nonomuraea; species Nonomuraea jabiensis. The sequence continues at coordinate 8,246,960 of NZ_JACHMB010000001.1, forward strand.
GGTCGTCGCCGAGCCGCGCGAACGACCCCTCGAGATGGCCGACCCGGCTCAGCAGCTTCTCTTCCGTGAGGATTTGCAGCACCTCGCCGAGCGGCTGCGAGTCGCCGACGGACCGCTCGATCTCAGCATATGTGCGAGTGCCGTCCAGAAGTGTTATCACCCGTTTCACAAAAGCGTCGGCGGCGAATCTCTTCACCGTTCTGTCCGCCGTGCAAAGGAAGAGCAGCTCGTCGCCCTCGGTCTGGACGATCACGCTTTCCCGCAGGCGAGGGCGCCAATCCGTCACGTGTTCCTCCGAGAGCGGGTGAGGTGAAAACACCTCACCCGCACGCTGTCAGTTGCCCGCGGAATTCGAAGCGGTGACCGCGCCGACGCGCATGCTCGTCTCTTCGAGCTTCACCATGACAGGACGTCTTCTCATGGCCCCACCTTCCGTCCGAACGGATTCCTTCACTGCATTCTCTCCATGACGGAATTTTTTACAAGGGAAATTCGGCCAACTCCTGAATCGCCTGGTCGAGGTCGTCGGCGACGCCGCGTTCGTACAGCTGGACGTAAAGCCGGTCGGGACCGCGGCCATATCTGCGTATCTGGCGGGCCCGCACGCGCAGGCGGGCCTGCGCCTCGCGGACGATCTCCTCGGGGCCGCCGCGCCAGCCGTACTCCTCGAGGAACAGGCGCAGGCGCTCCGGCCGGGCGGCGTGGTCGCCGAAGCCGTCGGCCGTCGCCGCGTGCCGGGCGTACAGCGGCACCCAGGCGATGGCCACCCACGCCACGTCCGAAGCCGGTGTGACCGGCCCGGCGAAGTCCCAGTCGAAGAAGCCGGTCAGCCTGCCCTCGTGCCAGGCGGCGTTGAACGGCCCCGCGTCGTTGTGCGCGATGATCGTTCCCGGGGTCCAGGACCCGCCGAGCCGCCAGCACGCCGTGGCGGAGGGCACGTAGCCGGCCACGGCCTCGTGGTAGTCGCGCAGCCAGTGGGCCACCTGGACCAGCGCGTCCTCGCTCCACGCCCATGCCGGCCACGGCGGCTCGCCGGCGTTCTCGCCCGCCAGGTAGGTGAGGATCTCCCGGCCCTCCGCGTCCACGCCCAGGACGCGCGGGGCGCCGCCGAACCCCGTGCGCTCCAGGTGCCGCAGGAGCTCGTGGACCGACGCCGACCACGCCCGCACCGGCCGCCGCACCGTGGCGCCGATCCGCACCACGGCCTGGTCGTTGCCGCCCATGAGCCGGTCAGCGGCCATGGTCGTCCCGGGTCGCGATCTCGACGGCGAGTGCGTTCGGGCGCGGGCCCACAGACGGGAGCACCTGGACGGGCCGGCAGGTGAGCGGGACTTCAAGCATCGTCACCAGGGTGGAGGTGAGCCGGCCAGACCTGCCGCAAAGTACGTTCGCGGTGGCTCCGCATATCACCGGTCCCCGGGTCAGTCATGTGCCGGCCAGCGAGCTCCACCATAATTTTCTCGCCCGCGTCTGTCCATGATCCCGAGAAGGGCGCGATGGCATGCGATCATCGGCGCCATGACGTCCACCCCTGATCAGCGCAGCCGCCGGTCCGGCACGGTCGGCTTCGCCGCCGGCATCGCCGTAGGGGAGCCGTCACGGCGGGGCGGCCCCGTGACACGCGGATCTTCGCCGTCGCGGCGGGCGCGGCCCTCGGTGCGGTGTACCTGCTGCTCGGCTCCCTCGGCCACTTCGTGTTCTCGTTGTTCGGGAACCTGTAGCCGTCCTCACCGACCCCCGCCGCCCTCGGCCGGTGGGCAGGGCGTCTCCCCGTGGTGTGGATCTCGGGGTTAGAGTCTGCCGGATCATGAAATATCACGGAGAAGGCGGATATGTCGGCTATCGAGCAGCTGAAGTTAACCGACCCTGACCTGGCGGAACATCTGCGCAAGAGTATGGCCGAAGTGGAGGCCAGGCTGCTCGTGGCAGCCTCGGAGTCGCCCGACCCGCTGGTGAGCCAGACGGCCGGTTACCTCCTGGGCGCGGGCGGCAAGCGGTGGCGCCCGCTCCTGGTGCTGCTGGGCGCCCAGTTCGGCGACCCGGAGCGCGACTCGGTGCTGGACGCCGCGGCGGTCGTCGAGCTCGTCCACGCCGCCTCGCTGTACCACGACGACGTGATGGACGAGGCGCCGCTGCGCCACGGGGTGCCCAGCGCGCACACCCGCTGGAACAACAAGATCGCGATTCTGGCCGGCGACCACCTGGTCGCCCGCGCCGCCACGCTCAGCCTGGGCCTGGACGAGCAGGCGCGCCGCGCCCAGGCGGAGGCCTTCGAACGGCTGGTGATGGGGCAGGTCAGGGAGGTGGCGGGCCCGCGTCCCGGTCAGGATCCCGTCGCACACCACCTGGAGGTGGTGCGCGACAAGTCCGCCTCCCTGATCGCGCTGTCCGTACGGCTGGGCGGCCTCTGCGCGGGCGCCGACGCCGGCACGGTCGCGGCGCTGGGGGAGTACGGCGAAGCGCTGGGCGTGGCCTTCCAGCTGTCCGACGACATGATCGACATCGTCTCCGGAGCGGACAGGGCGGGCAAGGCGGCGGGGACCGACCTGCGCGCCGGCGTGCTGACCCTGCCCGCCCTGCTGGCGCTGCGCGAGGGCGGGCGGCTCGGCGAGCTCCTGGCCGCCGGCCCGCTCCAGGACGCCGAGCTGCACGCCGAGGCGCTGGAGCTGCTGCGCTCGTCGGCCGGCCTGGCCGCCGCCGGGTCGGAGGCGGCCAGGTACGCGGCCGAGGCGCGCTCGGCCGCGGGGCGCCTCCGCGACTGCCCGGCCAAGCAGGTCCTGGAGGCACTGTGCGAGCTGGTGTCCTCCCGCGCGGCCTGACAGGATCCCGAACGCCGACCCGGAACGCTCGCCAGGCCGGGCGCACGGCCGCCGACCCGGCACCCTCGGCGGGCCGGCTGCGCGGATGCTGGCCTGGGACCCTCGGCGGGTGGGCTGCGCGGCCACCGACCCGGGACGCTCGGCGGGTCCCGGCTTTGCGGACGCCGACCCGGGGTTGTCGGCGGGTCGGGTGTGCGGACGCTGACCCGGGGCCGTCGCCGCGGGCCGGGTCAGCGTCCCCGTGGGGTGCCGGTCAGAGGTTGAGCGGGATCTTCACGTAAGAGCCGTCGATGTTGCCCGCCTTGTCGATGCTCCGCAGGTGGAGCGTCCAGGTTCCGGTGGAACCGGTGGGCTTCATCCAGTAGAACGGCAGGCCGTACGTGGAGTACTGCGGGGTGTCGTCCGGATCGCTGGACACGATGGCCCACTCGATCCGCCCCACCCCCGACCCGCCGGCGTCCGTCGCGGAGGCGTCGATGTGCACCCGCTTCCTGCCGTCGTACTCGTCGTACCCGAGCGCGACGTCGGTGTCGGGCGGGGTCTCGTCGTCCGCCGCCGAACCGGTCACCGTGGGCAGCGGGTTCTGGGCCGGGCAGCCCGCGTCGCACGGCGTGACGGAGACGCGGGTCGCGGGGACCGTGACGCCGCCGCCGTTGAAGGTGATGTGGTCGTTCGGCCCGATGAGGATGGGCTCGTACGGGATGGTCGAGGTGATGACGCCGTTCTCGTACGTGCGCAGCCGGAGGTAGACGTAGCCGAAGTCCGTCGAGGTGATCGTGGCCGCGGCCCTGCCCTGGCGGAGGAAGGCCGAGATGCGCTTGTACGGGCCGACGCCCGCGGCGTAGGTGCTGCCGGGGATGTCCTCCAGCTCGACCTCGGTCGACGGGTCGGTGAACCCGGTGCGCAGCCCGCCCGCGTCGGTGAGCAGCAGGTTGACCGGGCCTCTGATCTCCACCTCGGTGCCCGTGAGCCCGCCGGCGGCGGCCGCCTGGACGGTGTCGTCCCGCTGTGCCGCGAGGGCGGCCGTGGTGGGTCCCTCGCCCTGGACGGCGTTGACGGCGTCGTAGACGACCTGCGACTCGTTGGGCAGCTCGACGTGGCCGATGCCGGAGTAGGCGGGCTCGGTCACGGAGTTGCCGCGCAGCCCCGCGGTGAGCCGGGCCGAGCCGAGCGGCACGGTGCCGTCACCGAGGTCACTCCAGTTGATCATGACGCCGGTGCCGTTGACGCAGCCGTCCCACCAGCCCTTCTTCTCGTTGCAGTGCGCCTCGGGGAACTCGTCGAAGCTCACCGGGGTGGTCACGCCGGTGCCCACCAGGCGGGTCAGGCCGACCCTGGAGTCGGCGGGGTTCCAGGCGTCGGCCGCCCGGTGCCAGGCGCGGGCCTTGTCGATCAGCGCCAGGTTCTTGTCGCTGAGCATGTTGCGCACCTGGTCGGGGGTGAGCGGGCCGCCCGGTACGCGGTTGACCGGCGGCTCGACCACGGTGTGGTAGTTGTCGGAAGGCAGCAGCTCCAGGAAGCCGGGGAAGTTCTTGGTGATCTTCGCGGCCTGGTTCCTGTTGAGCAGGCAGCGGCCGGCGGTCAGGTCGATCACGCAGGGCGTCTTGTAGTGCATGACGCCCAGCGCCTTGGCGGCGCCCAGGTACGGCGTCGCGATGGTGGAGATCCGGTTGATCTTGCCGACGGAGCGCTGCATGCGCGTGGCGGCCAGCGTCACCAGCCCGCCCTGGGAGTGGGCGATGATGTTGACCCGGTCGGCGCCGGTGGCCTGCCGTACCGACTCGATCCGGTCCAGCAGCTGGTCCGCGTTGTGGTCCGAGGACTTGCGCCAGTCCACGGGGTTGAGGAAGAGGTTCTCGCCCGGCTGCGGGTTCTCGATGTCGCCCAGCACGTACCCGGCGTTCTGCAGGTGGGTGACGGTGCCCGCGTAGATGGACTTGATGCCGAGGATCTTCATGATGACCTCGGGGGCGTAGACGTCGTTGCCCTTGGCGTCGGTCTCTCCGTCGTCGTTCAGCATGATGTTGTCGAGGTGCGAGTCGCTGATGCTGAGCAGTTTGGCCAGGGTGCCGGGCCAGTACTCGGTGCTCGCGTCCCTCAGTTTGGACCCCATGATGCCCGGCACGAAGATCACCGGCTTGGTGACGGGCTTGGCGCCGGTGCCGCACTCGGCCGGCTCGTCCTGGGTGTAGGTGAGCCTGCGCACCAGCGCGGCCGAGTCGTAGACCGCGTCGTGCTGGTCGAAGATCGACAGGTACAGCTTGTGCGACCCGCCGGTGATGGGGGTGGAGGCCTTCATCAGCGGCGTGGCCCCGTCGTACGTCGTCCCGGCCGAGGCCGAGGCGGTCATCGCCAGCAGGCCGCTCGTGTTGGTGGAGATGACGTTGCCGGAGGGGTCGAAGGCGAAGTTGTCCGGCGCCAGGATGGTCGACTCGTCGGTGGTCCAGGTGCTGCGGTCCAGCTCGGCGACGAAGCCGTCGTTGTAGGCGGACCTGACGAACTCGGGGAACTCCTCGCTGAAGTACTTGACCTCGAAGGTCATGCACTTGGCCCAGGCCGGGACGTCCAGGTCGACCCGGAGCACGGTGACGTCGTAGGCGCTGTCGCCGCGGACCTTGCCGCCGCCCGAGTCGCGCCCGTCGGAGTTGAACTGGTTGGCCTGCGGCGCGAGGGTGGCGTCGCCCGTGGTCAGCAGGGCGCCGGTGCCGGACAGGCCGCCGATGCCGGTGCCCAGGCCGTTGGTGCCGGTGGCGGGCGGGGTGGTGACGTAGGAGGCCGTGACCAGGCTGCTGTCGCCGACCAGCGCGCCGGCCAGCGCCCTGGCGCCGTCGGCGCCGGTGCCCACCGGGGTCACGCTGCCCGCGTCGACGTCCAGCGTGGTGACGTCGGCGGAGCGGGTCCGCCGGGCCTTGCGTGCCTCGGCGGCGCGCTCGCGGGCGGCCTTGCGGTCGGCGGGCCTGCCGACGGAGATCGTGTGGCGCTCCGAGGAGGGCGCGGCGGTGGACGGGGCGGCGGTGGACGGGGCGGCGGTGGACGGGGCGGGGGAGGACGGGGCGGGGGTGACGGGATCGGCGAGGGCGGGGGCGGGGGCGGTCAATCCGGTCCCTGCCATCGCCACGGCGAGCATGACCAATAAGAACCTGCGGCGCATCGGCTGCTCCAGGCTGGGTCGGGCCGTGAGAACGGACTTCGCTCCGGGCGTTCGTGTCACGGCGGGCCGGGACCAGCGACACCAAGATCAAAGCGGAGAAAACGTATACATCAACACGTACGCGGTCAAGTCCGAAAAATGGATATTGACGGAACATGACGGAGGCTCAATACTCCAGGTGATCAATCCCTGGCCTCCCTACAGCCCCCCGTGAGCACTGGTCGACGCATGCCTGCGTGCTGGCGGTCTGCACCCTTCCCGTTACCCCCGCACCTGTGTGGAGCATGCCATGCGCTTGGCCAAAAACGTTTTCCGTGCCTTATGGGCGGGTGGGCTCGCGGCCGCGGCCTGCCTCGCGGTGACCTGGGCGATGCTGGCGCTGCTCGTGAGCGGCGCGGAAGGACTGGTCGGGAGTTTCCTGGCCAGGAGCGTGAACGGCGTCACCACCGCGGCGGCGGCCGCCACGGGCGGCCCGGTGGACTGGTGGTCGGCCACGCTCTCCTCCGGCGGCCGGATCTGGCCGCTGCGCTTCCTGCTCCAGGGCTCGCCGATGGTGCTGCTCGCGCTCGGGCCCGTGGCGGCCGGTCTGACGGCCGGCCTGCTCACCCGGGGCAGGGCCCGGCTGCTGGCCGCCTCGGCCGGGTACGCCACCGTGATCACCGCCACGGCCACGGTCACCGCCGCGGTGGCGCCCGGCGAGCTCGCGACCGTCAGCACGCCCTGGCCGATCGCGTTCGTGCTCGCCCTGGCCTGGTGCTTCGCCGTGGGGCTGGCCGGCCAGGCGGCGCGCCGCGTGAAGGTCGTGGCCGCCGGCGCGGCCGTCCTGCTGATCGCGCAGCTGTCCGTCTCCGGCTCCGCGGTCGCCGCCCCTCCGGCGAAGGCCAGGACCGAGCTGCCGGTGACCATGGCGGCCGCGGGCCCGCCCGAACCCGCCCCGGTCGGCTACTTCCGCCCGGGCGTGACCGAGGCGCTCGCCAAGGTGGGGGTCTCCCACGCCGCCGACGGAGCGAAGATCGCCGCCGACACCGGCGTCACCATGGCCAAGGACCCCTGGCTCGGCGTGCCCACGATGCTGAGCATGCAGAGCCCCGCCGGCAAGGACGTCAAGAGCTGGCTGCGCGCCAACGCCGGGCTGCTGGCGGCCAAGGACCCCGTCGCCCAGCTCACCGAGCTGCCCGCCAGGCCCAAGGACCCGCTGGGGCTCAAGCACGACTGGTTCCAGCAGCAGGTCGGCGGCGTGCCCGTGTACGGGGCGCGGGTGGGCGTCCACCGCGACGCCAAGGGCAAGACCGTGCTCAGCCTGACCAACAACTTCATCCCCGACCTGGTCCCCACCGGCACCAAGCCGACCCTCGACGCGCCGTCCGCCGTGACCGCCGCCGGCCGGGCCATGCCGGGCGCGAAGGCGGGCGCGGCGCCCGAGCTCCTGCTGCTGCCCGACGAGCCGGACCCCGGCAAGCCGGTGGCGGCCACGCTGGTCTGGCGGGTGACGATGGTCGCCGACGACGGCCGTTCGACGGTCTTCTACGTCGACGCGCTCAGCACCGGACGGATCGTCAAGTTCGAGCCCGGCCACCTGGAGTACAAGAACCGCAGCGTCTGGGACCTGAACAACAACCCGCGTCCCAGCGGCGGCCCGGCCAGGACCGAGGGCGAGGGCCCGGTGTCCGAGCCCGACGTCAACGCCGTCTACGACCACAGCGGCCGCTTCTACGACTACCTGTCGAGCACCTTCGGCCGCGACAGCTGGGACGGCGAGGGCGCCCGGATGAACTCCTACGCCCGCTACTCCAACGACCGCAACCACCAGCCGGTCAAGAACGCCTTCTTCGACCCGCTGACCGGCGAGACCATGTTCGGCGAGGGCACCGCCACGCTCACCATCGTCTCCCACGAGTGGCAGCACGGCGTCACCCACTCCAGCGCCGGCCTGTTCTCCTTCTTCCAGGGCGGCTCGCTCCACGAGAGCTTCTCCGACGTCTTCGCGGCCTTCACCGAGTACAAGGTCAAGGGCAGCACCAGCTGGAAGGCGGGCGAGGGCAGCTCGCTCGGCGTCATCCGCGACCTGGCCAACCCCAGCGCGCTCAGCTATGACGGCAAGCCGCACCCCGACCACTACAGCAAGTACTGGCTGGGCTGCGCCGACGGCGGCTGGGTGCACTTCAACAGCCTGATCCCCAGCCACGCCTGGTACATCCTGGCCACCCGCATCGGCATCGGCAAGACCCAGGAGATCGCCTACCGCGACCTCACCACCCAGCTCGGCCCGCGCTCGCGCTTCTCCGACACGCGCGCCGGCGCCATCCAGGCGGCCTCGGACCTGTACGGCAAGAACTCGCCCGAGATGCTGGAGACCTGGCGCGCCTTCGGCGCGGTCGGGATCGACGGCAACTACGAGTCGCCGCGCCAGCAGTGCATGTGCTTCGCCGACGAGTCGCTGACCGGCGTCGGCCTGGAGGCTCTGGACCCCGACGGCGCCAGCACCGACGCGACCGTGGCCGGCCTGCTGCGCGTGCGCGACATCTTCGAGAACGCCGAGTCCGGCGCCGTCATGCACTACGCCCAGCTGTACGCCCGAGCCAACAGCCGCGCCATGGAACTGCTCACCACCAGCGACACGCTCCGCCGGCAGACCGCCCACCTCATGCAGAGCATGGAACCGGCCTTCCGCACGGTCAACACGCCGCAGGGCGACCTGATATCCATCACGCAGGGCCAGATCGACGAGATCAACGCGCTGGTCGACGCCTACCTCGAGGCCGACATCGACGCGGGCAGCGACGGCACCTGGACGGCTCTGGCCCGCTCCGAACTCGAGCACGCCAACATCCAGGCGATGGTCGGCATGTCGGTCAACGAGGCGTACGCCTACCTCGAATCACTCTTCGACTAAGGAAACACATGCGCCGCCGCCTCCTGACGGCCCTCTGGCTGGTGCCCGCGTTGCTGCTGGGCTCAGCCGTACCGGCCGCCGCCGAGAACGACCCCCTGCCCGACCGGCTCGACCGGGCGGTCGCCGCCAAGCTCGCCGAGCACGACACCACCGACGTGTTCGTGGTGCTCAAGGAGAAGGCGGACCTGTCCGGCGGGCGGTCGCTGCGCGGCCATGCCGCCAAGGCGGAGCACGGGTTCCGCATGCTGCGTTCGACCGCCGAGCGCAGCCAGCGCGGCCTGCGCTCCTTCCTCCAGGACTCCAAGGCGATCTTCACGCCGTACTGGCTGGTCAACGCCGTGCTGGTGCGCGGCGCCGACGCCGGCCTGGTCAAGCGGCTGGCCGAGCGGCCCGACGTGGCCCGGGTACGGCCGGCCGGCAGCGTCTCGCTGCCGGAGCCCGAGCGTACGGCCGAGGCCGTGGCCCAGGTCGCGGGCGCGGAATGGGGCGTGGACTCCGTCGGCGCCCCGCGCGTCTGGTCCGGCTTCGGCGCCAGGGGCGAGGGCATCGTGGTCGCCACGATCGACTCCGGCGTACAGTACGACCACCCCGCCCTGGCCGGGCAGTACCGCGGGCGCAAGGCCGACGGGAGCTACGACCACAACTACAACTGGTTCGACCCGACGCTGGTGTGCGGCGTCCCCTCGGTGACGCCGTGCGACAACAACGGGCACGGCACCCACACCATGGGTACCATCGTCGGCGCGGGCGGGATCGGCGTGGCGCCCGGCGCCACCTGGATCAGTGCCAAGGGCTGCGAGACGAGCCGCTGCAGCGACGTCTTCCTGCTGGAGGCGGGCCAGTGGATGCTGGCGCCCACCGACCTGGAAGGCAACAATCCGCGCCCCGACCTGGCACCGCACCTGGTGAGCAACTCGTGGGGCGGCGACGCGGGCGACCCCTTCTACCAGGAGATCGTGAACTCCTGGGTGGCGTCGGGCATCTTCCCGCTCTTCGCCGCCGGCAACGCCGGCCCCGAGTGCGCCACCGCGCACTCGCCCGGCGACTACGCCAACACCTACGCCGTCGGCGCCTACCAGTCCGACGGGAAGATCGCCGACTTCTCCAGCCGCGGCGACCCGGAAGGCACGGCGATCAAGCCGAACATCACCGCGCCCGGCGTGGCCATCCGCTCGTCCGTGCCGGGCAGCGGCTACTCGGCCTACAGCGGTACCTCCATGGCGACACCCCACGTGGCGGGAGCGGTGGCGCTGCTGTGGTCCGCCGCGCCTGCTCTGCGCGGCGACATCGCCGCCACCAGGCGGGCGCTGGACGAGACCGCCGTGGACGTGACCGACTACAGCTGCGGCGGCGACAGCGCGAACAACCGGGTGTGGGGGCAGGGACGGCTGGACGCCTTCGCCGCCGTGACCTTCGCGCCGCGCGGCCAGACCGGCACTCTCGCCGGAACCGTCCGTGACGCCACCGGCGCCCCCGTGCCGAAGCCGACCGTGACCCTGACCGCCTCCGGCGTCAAGCGCACCCTGACCGGCGGCGCCGACGGGACCTTCAGCATCCCGCTGCCCCCCGGCTCCTACGAGATCACCGCCTGGGCCTTCGGCTTCGCGCCCGCCACCGGCACCGCCACCGTGGCCGCCGGCGCCACCGCCACCCGTGACCTGTCCCTGGCCACGGTCCCGCGTTACGACGTCTACGGAGAGGTCCGGCAGTCCGGCGGCGAGCCGCTGCCCGGCGCGGTGGTCAGCATCGAGGGCACCCCCTACGCCCCCGTCACCACCGAGTCCGACGGCGCCTTCGCCATGCTCGGCGTCCCCGTCGGCACCTGGCGGGTGAACGTGCAGGGAGCCAGGTGCGGCGCCGCCACCACGGTGACGCTCGTGGTCGACTCCGACGAGCTCCTCCAGATCGACACCCCGCTGCGCAAGGACGCCTTCAACAACAAGTGCGACGTCATCCCGACGCTCGCCTGGCAGCCGGGCACCACCCCGCTCGCGCTGACGGGTGACGACGCGGGCGTCGCGGTCACCCTGCCCTTCACCTTCCCGCTGTACGGCAAGCCGTACACCAAGGCGTGGATCTCCACCAACGGCTTCATCAACTTCCAGCGGCTCAGCACCCTGTCCCTCAACAGCGCCATCCCGAGCGGCGGCCTGCCCAACTCCGCGATCTACGCCTTCTGGGACGACCTCGTCGTGGACTCCTCGGCGCAGGTGCTCACCGCCACCCTCGGCACCGCGCCCAACCGGCGCTACCTCGTCGAGTGGCGCAACGTCACCCTGGTCTCCCAGCCTGCGGCACGGCTCACCTTCTCCGCGGAGCTGCACGAGAACGGGCAGATCCTCATCCAGTACAAGTCGCTGTCGAGCGGCCTGATGCCACGCGGCTCCTCGGCCACGATCGGCATCGAGAACAGCACGGGGACGCTCGGCTTCGAGTACTCCAGCAACGTGCCCGTGCTGCGCTCGGGCATGGGCATCCGCTTTTACGGCGCGGGCGTCGTCCAGGGCGTGGTGCGCGACCCCGCCGGCACGCCGCTCAAGGGCATCGAGGTCGGCTACGCGATGCCGGGCGACTCGGCGCTGATGGAGCAGGCCGTCACCGACGCCACCGGCGCGTACCGGCTGTTCCCCCTGCCGGGCGAGTACACGGTGTCGATCGCCTCCAGCGACTGGGAGTACTACTCCTCCAAGGTCACGCTCGGCGAGGAGGGGCAGGTCGTCGACCTCGACATCACCCTGTATCCCAGCAGCAACGACATTTCCGGCGTCGTCAGGGACAGCTCGGGCAGACCCCTGCCCGGGGTGAGCGTGGCCGTCATGGACCGCAACATCGCGGCCGCGACCACGGACGGGACCGGCGCCTACCGGCTGACCGGCGTCCACGGCGGCACCCAGTGGATCCAGGTGTTCGCCCGGGCCTGCGAGGTGATCGTCCAGAAGCGGCTGACGGTCACCGGCGACCTGGTCGTCGACCTGACCCAGGGCATGCCCGTCGACGACTCCGGCTTCGCCTGCACGCGCAAGCCGCGCGCGTGGGTCGAGGGCACCGAGGTGATCGACGTCAACGCGTCCACCAGCGCGATGGTGCCGCTGCCGTTCTCCTTCCCGCTCTCCGGCGACACCTTCACCAGCGTCGGTGTCACGGGTCTCGGCATGCTGCTCTTCTACGACGCGCTGACTGGCGAGTGGTCCTGGGCCGCCCCGTACACCGACAACCTGGCCTACGACGAGCAGTCCTCGGTACGCACCGCGACGGTGAACGGCGCGTTCGTCGTCGAGTGGCGCGGCGTCCTGCTCAAGGGCACCGGTCTGCGCCTCACCTTCGAGGCGGTGCTCCATCCCGATGGGCGCATGATGTTCCAGTACGGCGACCTGCCCGACGACCCGCGGATCCGCAACGGGGAGGGCGTCGTGGCGGTGTCGAACGCCTACGGGCCCGACGTGCTGCTGATCCGCGGCACCCTCGACCCGGAGACGGCCTTCGAGGTCCGCCCAGCCCCTCAGGCGTGAAGCGCCCGGCGGCCGCCCGCCGTACCGCTCGACGACGCGGTACGGCGGGAGGTCGATGTGCGGGGACGGGCCCCGCACGTCCTCAACGGGCGATGCGGTAGGCGCGGATGATCGTCTGGTCGACGGTGTTGCCCGAGCTGTCGGTGGATCTGGCGCGCAGCGACACGAATCCGTCCGACGCCGGGTGCTGAAGAAGGAGCATGCCCTTCCCGCCGGAGCGCAGCGCCTTCGCCGTCTTCCACGTCATTCCGTCGTCATAGGAGACGTCCGCGGAAAGAGCGGCCACGGGGCCGGCCGCCGATCCGGCCTGCGTCCGTACGGTGAACGGAACGGTGAACGGCCCTCCCGCGGGCGCGGCGTTCTGCCCGTCCAGCGCGGGAGCGAACCCGACGACCGACAGCGGCAGCGCCGTCCGCTCCCCGGCCTGGACCTGGGCGGAGCGGAACGTCCAGGCGACCGTGGTACGGGTGGACAGCGTGGAGTCCGGCCCCCGCTCGGTCTCGGCCACCAGCCGGTACTGCGCGTCGGCGGGCGGCACCTCGACCCTGCCGAACAGGCTCTGCCCTTCGGCCACGACCTGGCCGTCGCGATAGAGAATGCTGCGTTGCCTCGACGTCACGCCATGTCCGGGCCGCCCGGCGCCGTCGCCGTACATGAGCGGCTGGTACAGCAGCACGTTGCCGGTCCGCGTGGCCACCGGGGCCTCCGTGACGTTGTTGACCAGGGACGGCCCGAAGACGCCGCGGTTCCACTTCTCGGTGTAGGTGCCTCCCGCCTCGTACCGGGTCGGAGCCGAGTCCACGAACCCGAACTCGCTGGTGGTCTGCTCCCTGAGCCCGTGCCGCCAGCGGATGCCGTCGCCGGTGTTGACGTACTCCGTGTGCGTGAACGGGGCGCGGAAATCGGTCATGAACCGGATGCCGAAGAACTGGCCTTCGGCGGGCACTGCGGTGCTCGCCACCTCGATCGTCGCGCCGGTCCGTTGTACGGAGTGATCGCGGCGGACCGTCGCCAGTTCCTTGCGCGAGACGTCCCTGGTGAATCCCGTGGGCACGCCGCCGCGTACGAACCACGCCGTCCGGTAGGCCGACGGGCTGCCGTGCACGCTGCCGTCCGGCCCCGGCGTGGCCCACTGGCCGGCGACCCTGGTGAGGATGTCGTACGTCTGCGGCGGGCCCAGCTGCGCGACGGAGATCCGGTCGAAGGAGCGAGCCACCAGTCCAGCGGACATCTCGCCGTCCAGCGTGTCGCGGGAGTAGGTCACATCGCTGAGCAAGGGGATGGCCGACGCGTCCGGCACGCGTACGGAGAACGGGCGGGCGAGGCCCGCGTCGAGCACGACCGTCTGCGGCGCGTCCAGCCGCAGGCCCGGATGGACCAGTAGGGTGGAGCCCGCGGCCGAATCGGTGACGCTCTCGACCAGGTACGTGCCCTCGGGCAGCCGCAGGGTCACCGTGCCCGCCGTACCGCCGACCTCGATCGGCGACACGTCCGCCGTGTTCACGTCCGTTCTCGTGACGGTCGTGAGTCCTGTGACCTGCTTCAAGGTCAGCTCATGGCTCTCCACCTCCTTCACGACACCGGCCGGTGTGCTGACGGACACCCCGCCGTCCGCGGTCGCCTCCACGTAGCCCCCCACGAACCCGTCCGCCACGTCGGCGCGCGTGTCGGCGGTGACGGAAACCTCGGCCTCGCCGTTCGCCGGCACGGTCACCGTGTCCGGTGTCACCGACAGGAGCGACGCGGGCAGGGCATCGCCGCGCTCGCCGACCGCCCGGGTCGAGAGCCTGAGCGTCACTGGTGCGGAGCCGGTGTTGCGGTAGGTCACCTTCCGGGTGATCGGCTGGTCGTCACCGTGAGGCCACGGCTGCACGCCGAAGCTCACGGCGCTGGGGAACGCGGTCACCGACGTGGACGTCGCGCGGGCCACGTCCACCCGCCCGGCGCCCTGGGAGTAGACGCCGGCGTCGGGCATCGGGCGGGCTGTCCCCATCAACGCGGCTTTCAGCGTCTCCGGCCGCCAGTCCGGGTGCTGGCCGGCGAGCAGGGCCGCCGATCCGGACACGTGGGGGGTGGCCATCGAGGTGCCGGTCATGGACGTGTACGCACCCTCGCCGGGCGAGTCCTTGCTCCTGGCCGCCTCGATGCCGACTCCTGGCGCGGTGATGTCGGGTTTGAGCGCGGAGTCGCCGGTGCGCGGGCCCCGGCTGGAGAAAGCGGCCAGCCGGTCGGAGCTGTCCACGGCGCCCACGGTGAGCGCCGCGTCCGCGCTCGCCGGGGAGCCGATGGTGCCGGGCTTGCCGAAGTTGCCGGCGGCGGCGACGAAGAGGATGCCGTACCGCTCGGTCAACGTCTGGACGGCCTGTTCCATGGGGTCCAGGCCGGGCGTGTCGGTGGTGCCGAGGCTCACGTTGACGATCTTGGCGCCTTGGTCGGCGGCCCACTGCATGCCCGCCACGATCGCGGACTCGTGGCAGGACGTGTCGGAGCACACCTTGGCGTCCAGCAGCGTCGCGCCGGGCGCGACCCCTCGGCGCGCGCCGTTGCCGGCGATCGTCGAGGCGACGTGGGTGCCGTGCCCGACCAGGTCGCGCTCGTCGCCATCTCCGGAAAAGTTCTCCCGTGCGATGACTTTTCCGGATAAATCGGGGTGGGTGGCGTCGATGCCGGTGTCGAGGACCGCCACCTTCACCCCGGCCCCCGTGTGGCCCTTCTCCCAGGCTTCCGGGGCCCCGATCTGCTTGACGCTGGTCTCCAG
Source organism: Nonomuraea jabiensis (assembly GCF_014204795.1). Taxonomy (GTDB): domain Bacteria; phylum Actinomycetota; class Actinomycetes; order Streptosporangiales; family Streptosporangiaceae; genus Nonomuraea; species Nonomuraea jabiensis. The sequence continues at coordinate 8,262,090 of NZ_JACHMB010000001.1, forward strand.
TGACAGCTTCGCCTTGCCGTCCAGCCAGATCCGCGCCGTCGGAGTGGCCATGAGGTCTTGCCACAGGCGGCCGGAATCCCGGTTCACGCTGCTCCGCCGTACGGCCATGCCGTTGACGGAGGGGAGCCCGCGAACCACCTCGACATCCCGGACGGGCGGCCGGCTCCTGATCGCGGTGCCGGAGTCGGTGACGATCAGGCGGAGCTCGGGCCCGGACTCGAGGAGGGTGTGCACGTCGAACAGGCGCGGGTCGAGGCGGCCCGCGCGGATCAGCGCAAACGCGTCGCTCGGCACGACCCGTAACCGGCCGCCGATCCGCTGGGTGGCGAACGTGATCGCGTCACGGCCCGGGCCGGGGCTCACCCGCGCGCCGCCCTCATCGACCGTCACCCGGTCTCCGGTGATCAGCGTCATCGTGCCCCCGGCCACCGGGGCACCCTCGGCGGCCTGCGCGGTGTTCACGCCGCCCGAGACCAGGAGCGTGATAGCTGCCAAGGCGGCCGAACCGCTGCGCACGGCCTTCACGCGAAGGCGGTCTCCAGGCGAAGGCCCGGCGATGATCCGTTTGGAAGTCATACCTCCTCTTGGTAAGACGTCATTTCCTTGTTCACCGCGGACCCCTCGGAACGCCTGCCACTGGACGAAGCGTGAAGAACAATCCGGCGTCTCACCAAGTACGGGATGTGAGCCATCAACCATCAGAACGGTGCACCCCACCCCGATTGAGCCGGCCTTCGAGAATGGGGGGCGCGTGAGTGTATTGCGGGACGCCGGCCATCCCCCGCGCGAAATCGACGACGCACACGTGATCCAGCAGTCGCTTCGCCTTCCCGACCGTTTCTCGGTCCTTTACGACCGTTACTTCATGGAGATCCACCGGTACGTGGGCGGCCGGCTCGGCACGCAGACCGCCGACGATCTGACCGCAGAGGTCTTCCTGGCGGCGTTCCGCGGCCGCGCCGGATTCGACGGACGGCGCGGCGTCGTGCGCGGCTGGCTGTACGGCATCGCCACCAACATCATCGCCCAGCACCGCAAGAGCGAGTCACGGCGCCTGGAGATCCTGCAGCGAACGCCACAGCAGGACGCGGTCGAGGCAGGCCACGAAGACCTGGTGGCCCACCGGATGTCGGCCGTGGACCTGCGCGGGCACCTCGCCGCCGCGCTCAACGCGATCTCCGACGCCGACCGCGACGTGCTGCTGCTCGTCGCGATCGCGGAGCTGAGCTACGAGGAGGTCGCACAGGCGCTTGGCATACCTGCTGGAACCGTCGGATCCCGGCTCAACCGGGCCCGCAAGAAGCTGCGAGCCGCCCTGGGCGGAGCCCACCCCATGTTGGGAGACTCAGATGGATGACCTGACCGCGATCAAGGAACTGCTCGCCGTGCCGCCGCCCGCCCCGGACGTGATCGAGGACGGCAGGGCACGGATGGCCGCCGCGTACGCCGACTCGCCTGCCCCTCGCCGCCTGGGCACCCACCGCAGAACCGCCAGATGGACCGCCCTCGCCGCGGCCGCGCTGGGGACAGCGGCCGCGGTAACCGCCGTCGTCACGCCGGGCGCCGTCACGCCGGGCGCCGTCACGCCGGGCGCCGTCACGCCGGGCGCCGTCACGCCGGGCGCCGTCACGCCGGGAGCCGTCACGCCGGGAGGCGTCACGCCGGGCGACCCGGCCGTCTCCCGCTCCGCCGACCCGCTGTCGGCTCGGCAGATCTTCCTGGCCGCCGCGACCTCGGTCTCGAAGGCGCCCGCCGCCGAGGGCGCGTACTGGGTGCGAAGCGGGGTGGCCGGCAAACAACGCCTCGAACCGAGCGGCCGGTACACGCTGGAAGCGAGGTCCTCCACGGACATCTGGATCGCGCGCGACCGCGGCAAGCCCACCTGGTACATCACCCGGAACCTGGGCGTGAAGCCCGCGACGCCTCAGGACGAGCAGGCGTGGCGAGCAGCGGGCTCGCCGAGCAGCTGGACGTATTCCGGCCTGCCAGGCAGGGCAGTGACCTTGCGCACCAAGCCGGACGAACCCGTGACCGCCCGCCAGGACGGCGAGGGTTCGATGGGATTCCTGGCGAACAAGCCCATGACGCGCGCCGAACTGGCCAAGCTGCCGACCACCCCGGAGGGCCTGCGCGAGTATCTGGAACCGTTGGTGACCGAGCAGCACGGCACGGAACCCGTGAACGCGGACGCCGAACTCTACGAAACCGGCGTGCGCCTCCTCATGAACCTTCCGGCCTCCCCCGAGACGAGGGCGGCAGCGTACCGCATGCTCGCCTCACTTCCTGGTACGACGGCGGAAGGCCAGGTCACGGACCCGCTCGGCCGTACGGGCCAGGCCGTCAGCCGCCGGCTCGCCAATGGGACGGATCGGATCATCGTCGACGCGGAGACCGGGGAACCGCTGGCCTTCGAATCAACCATCAAGGGAATACGCACGTTCGAAGCGATCAAGAAGACCGGCTGGACGAACGAACAACCCCCGCTGCCGCCCGGCAACCAATAGTCACCTCTCCACCGCCACCCGCACGCCCCAACGCCCAGGCCACAGCTCCGCACCCGCCACCGGCACCGCAACGGTGGCCTCGCCCCCCAGCCGTGCAGGAACCGCAGCCGCCACCCACCCGCCCGCCGCCGTGCCTCCACCTGGGCATTGGCGATCGCGCGGCACGCTGGCGCGGGCCTCGCGCGCTCGCTGCGGCGCCGTTGGGTCGGCAGCACGCTGCGCGCCACCCCGTACAGCCATCCGGTCTCGCTGCCCCGTCCCGGCCGGTAGGTGTGCCGGGAGTGCAGTGCCACTAGGTAGGGACATCGTTGTCCGGGGTTGCCAAGCTCGGCTGCTAGCTGATCGTCAGGCGAGTAGTTTGGCTGGGATTGCCCGCGACGGTGAAGGAGCCGCCGATGACCACTGACCCGACGATGACCCGGATCGGCCAGGGGGTGGAGTTACATCACCACCGAGGTGAGCGTGAAGCTGCTCGCGACTTGTTCGCGCAGATCTGGGACGACATCGGCGGCGAGCAAGGCGACCCGCTGCATGTTTGCGTCCTTGCCCACTCGATGGCCGACGTGCAGGACGACGTGCACCAGGAGCTGATGTGGGATCTGCGGGCGCTCGCCGCCGCCGATCTGGTCACCGATGAGCGGGTGGCCCAAGCCGGGGTGCCGCTCTCAGTGGCCGGCCTGTATCCGTCGCTGCACCTCAACCTGAGCGACTGCTATCGCAAGCTGGGCGATCTCGGCCGCGCCCGTGAGCACCTCCAGCAGGCGCGGGCGCAGATCGGCGCGCTTGGCGACGACGATTACGGGCGGCTCATCAAGGGTGGCCTGGAGCAACTGGCCGAACAGTTGGGTGAGACCACCTGACCGCGCCCCGGCGCTCTCCATGGAGCAGCGTCGCGCATGCCTGAAACAGCTGGTCATGCTGCAGAAGGTGACCATTCACCACCTGGGCCGGGCGCTGACCGGCGAGGAGGCCGGCCGGCTGCGGGCACTGACGCCGTATCTTGACGAGGCGATCACCCGGGCAATGTGATCGTGCGCGACGACGAAGGAGGCTGCTTGGTCGTTTTCGCCTGTGCGGAGTGCGGCGCCGTGGTGACCGCGCGGGTGGCCCGGGTGGCGCTTCCCGACCACTCTGGCCAGAAGTACGGCCATGCCCTGCTCCCCGGTCTTCTGGAACCAGGAACGTACGTGGTGGACCCTGGAGACGGCCGGCCTTGGACACCATTGGAGCCCGAGCCCGAAGAGCACGGCGTCCGACTGCAGACATTCGTCATCTCGGGATCCCCGAACAGGATCGGGATCGCGCCAGGCGACGTCCGCGGAACCGTCTTCATCCCCGAGAGGTTAGGCGGCTGCTGCTGTGGCTGGGACGGCCAGTACGGTCCCAACCTGGCGTGCGCGGGGTGCGGCCGCCCGGTGGCGACCCGCGTCGACGACTGCGGGTTCTGGCAGGTGGTGTGGCTGGAGCCGGACGCCGTACGTCCTGTCGCCGTCGACGGCCCCGTCCAGCGGGTGATGGACTGGCTGGAACTGCCGAGCACGCCGCCCGTTGATCCGCTTGGTTTCTGGAGCCCGCGGTGGGAGGCCGCGGTCGCGGTGGCACTGGCGCACCTGCTGGCGGTCTCGGGTGGCAAGCGGGTGTCCGTCCCGGAGGGTCCTGTCGCAGAGGCGTTTCGCCGGGCGATCGACGTTCTGCTCCCTCCCGGCCCACCAGAACGGCACCTCGTCCTGGCCGGGCCCGGCCTGCCCGCCGCGATCACGGACATCGCCCTGGTGCCGCGGCATCCGCAGACCGGTGAGGTGTGGCCGCGCGACGCGGAAGCGGTGGTGCCGCTGGCCGCGGACGTGTGGACGTACCTGGCCTGCAACGATGATCGGCGGCTCGTGCCGGCGGCGTACGGGATGCCTGCCGGCGTTCGCCGGGATGATCCGCCCCCGCTGCTGCCGCGCCGTCTTTTCCGTCCTGATGGGCGGGTGTTCCTCAGGGCGCTGGAGCGGCTGGCGACGGTTCGGCAGCCGTGGTTGCGCCGCATCCAGGACCGGGTGCAAGACCGCCCGTACCTGGACCCGTTCGTGTAGACCCAGATCTACTGGGACCCCCACACCCGTAGGGACGCGTCTGAGGTTGTCGTCACCGCCTGAGCGGCGTGCCGGTCCGGCGCGGCGCTCGGGTCCCTGGTCCAGTCACGTAAGAGGAGCCATGTCCCGGAACGGGGGTGGTGGGCCCGTAGGCATGGCAGAGTCGCCTCTACCCGCACGTGGCGTGTGGAGGAGGGCTTGGAAACGCGCAGTAGGTACAGCTGCACGGGTTGACAGCCCGAGCCCTTGCACGCCTTGGGCGGGACGGGACCTGGGCGAACAGGCAGGCTTTGACCTCTGGGTAGGAGCGCCCGCACCGCCCTGCCGTGCCCGTCGGCTCTCCAGACATTAGGGTCTGCCGTGATGACGACTTCTGCTTCATCGGGCGCGCGGTGGTTGCTGCTGGACGAGTACACCGGTGAGGTGGGTGAGCCGGACGTCACGCTGGGCGTGTGCCACGACATCGACGGGCTCTTCGTGGACCCCGAGCCCTTGCCTCCGCCCGAGACGTTCACCCTGCTCGGCTGCGATCCGGCGGGTCCGCTGCTGGAGGCGCTGCGGTATGTGGGGACCGAGCGGGCGTGGTTGCCCAGCATCGCCTTGACTCCCGTTCACCGGCCGGGGCAGCGGCCCGCCGGGTGCTGGGAGTACGAGTACGGGTGCACGTGCGAGGAGGAGCTCATCGACGTCACCGTGGTCAGCCGGCGCCCGTCGGCGGCGCGGGAGGGCCTGGTGGACCTCGACTTACGCGGATACGTCCGGCTGCTTCCGGAGCACGGGATGCCGGAGGTGAAGCCCGACGGGACGGGGTTCCGGCTGTCCGCGCTTGACAACGAGAAGCTCGGCGAGTGCCTGGACGTCGCCGGAGTCTTCCGCGTGCGCCCCGCCGCGCCCGTCCATCCGGCGACGCTGATCGGTTTCCGCCCCGAAGCGTCGCTGCCGGGATGCTGTCGGCCGCCGTCGTCTCCGTCGGCCGTCGAGATTGGGCGACGGCCTGCTGGACATCGCCCTGGACGGCGGGGTGGAGGAGCCGTCGCCGACTGGCACCCGTGAGTGCCGCTGACCCAACCGCCGGCCGCCTCCCGCCTTCCGAACCGGCATGGCCTCACCGCCATCGGAAACCGGATGACGTGCCGTCGGCAAGGCGATCACGATGGTGGCATGCTGGTCGATCACTTCCCGCCGGCCGGGCTGCGCCTGACCACGCCCCGGCTCGAACTGCGGCTGCCCTCGCCCCAGGAGCTCGCCGAGCTGGCCGACCTGGCCGCCGACGGCATCCATGACCCGGACGCCTCGCCGTTCCTCGTGCGGTGGACCGACGCGCCGCCCGCCGAGGCCGCCCGCAGCGTGATCCACTACCACTGGCGGCAGCTCGGCGCGTGGACGCCGCAGGAGTGGTCGCTCGACCTCACCGTGTTCCGGGACGGCGTGGTGGCCGGGCAGCAGAGCCTCGCCGCCCGGGACCTGGGCATTACGCGCCAGGTCCGCACCACCTCCTGGCTCGGCCGCCGCCACCAGGGGCAGGGGATCGGCACCGAGATGCGGGCGGCCGTACTCCACCTCGCCTTCGCCGGTCTGGACGCCGACGTGGCCCTGTCCGGCGCGCTTGAGCACAACGGCGCCTCCCTCGCCGTGTCCCGCAAGCTCGGCTACGAACCCGACGGTCGCCTGCGCCACGCGCTGGACGGGAAGATGGTCGTGGAGCACCGGTTGCGTCTGATCCGGGACGCCTGGGAGCGGCGCCGCACCGTTCCCGTCCGGATCGACGGGCTTGAGCCCTGCCTGCCCCTGATGGGCCTCGACGCGCCGTCGGGCCGCTGAATCTGGGCGTTTTCAGCGAACGCGTGCGCTGTGCCGCATGAAGCCGACGGTCTGCACGACGAGAACGAGCAGGCGACTGGCGATCAAGGCGATCCACAGGCCGGCCAGGCCCCAGGCCGTCGTCACCGGTGTCATGGCCAGAGCGAGCAGGCCGTTCCCCGCGATGGCCGAGCCCAAGGTCCAGGTCGAGCACCCGGGTGTCCGAGGTGAACAGGTCCAGCACCGGCTCGCCGAGCAAGACGACGATGAGCGCGCCGGTGAGCCGTGACCGTCAACGACTCCACCGGGGGAGGCCGACACCCCGTCGGTCGGCTTCAGTCCGCGAGGCATCGGTGGGCATCGGCCGGCGCACCGCCTCGCCGGTCAGCGGGTGGGCGTTCCCCGGCCGCCGCCCGCCACCACCGGCTCAGTGCATGAGCTTGGTGGTGAGGGCCACGCGGGAGCTCACCCCCAGCTTGGCGTACGCGTTCCCCAGGTGATACTCGATCGTCTTCACGCTCAACACCAGCTCCCTGGCCACCTGCCGGTTCGTCATCCCGGTCGCCACCAGCCGCGCCACCGCCTGCTCCTGCGGGGTCAGCCTCAGCAGCGGCGAGGCGCCCGGTTCGGCGCGTGGCAGCCCGCACGCGCTCAGCTCCTGCTCGCACCGCCCCACGTACGGCGCCGCGCCCAGTCGGGCGAACAGCCGGAGCGCCAGCTCGAGGTGCGACTGGGCCTGCCTGCGGCGGCCCAGCCTGCGCAGGAACCGGCCGTACGCCAGCCGCAGCCGGGCCTCGTCGAACGGCGGCCCGGTCCCCGCCCCGGTCCCCGCCCCGCTGTGCCCGAGAGCGGTGGTGAAGGCGGCGTCGGCCAGGGCGTTCTCGTGGCGGGCCGCGTGCAGGCCGCCCCGGCAGCGGGCCGCCGTGGCCAGGGCCGAACCCCTGCCGCGCCGCCCCGCCAGCCGCTCGGCCGCGACCAGGCAGGTCTCGGCCCGGTCCAGCTCGCCCAGCCCCACCAGGGCGTCGACGAACAGGTCGAGCCACTGTACGACGCCGGGCTCGTACACGATGTCGTGCACCTCCACCGCCTGCAGCGGCTCCAGCGCCGCCACCGTCGCGGCGTGGTCGCCCCTGGCGGCGGCCAGGTGCGCGGCTGCGCTGCAGCCGTGCGCGAGCGGCGCCACCGAGTCGGCGCCGGCGACGGCCGCCCGGACGTGGGACTCCGCGAGCGGCCAGTCGCCGCGCGAGGCCGGGACGAGGGCGGCCAGCCCGTGGCAGATGGGCGAGAGCCACCGCTGGTCGGCGTCGTCGGCCACGGACGCCGCGGTCCCGGTGTGCAGGGCGGCGTCGTCCCAGCGGCCGGAGCGGTACTCGACCTGCCCCAGCATGGCCGTGGCGAGCATGCGGAACGGCACCGAACGCTCCCCGCACGCCGCCACCACCCCCGACAGGTCGGCCAGCCCGCCTGCCAGGTCGTCGGAGCAGGTGCGCAGCAGCCCGCGGCCGAGCAGCGCGTCCAGGTCGGCGATCGTCGCCGACGCGGGCGGCGGCAGGTCGGCGGTCGCGGCCAGCGCCGCGTCGATCTCGCCGGAGACGGCCAGGCCGGTGAGCTGGGTGAAGCGGTTGTAGTCGATGCTGAGGCGGTAGCCGGGGGAGGTGCGGGCGCGTTCGGCCCAGCGGGCGGCCTGGCTGCCCTCGGCCTTGACCAGGCAGAGCATGGCGAGCTGCTGCGCCGCCCGCGCCGCCAGGCCCGACTCGGGCGGCCCGGCCTGCTCCCAGGCCGTGATGAGCTGCGCCCGCGCCTCCTCGACCTGGCCGCGCACCATGGCCAGGTGGCCGAGCGCGTAGCCGCGTACCGCCGGGTGCGCGTCCTCGGGCAGGTTCGCGGTCAGCGCGGCCGCCTCGTCGACCCGCCCGTCCAGCAGCAGCGCCTCCACCGCCTCGGCGGCCAGCGGCGCCGGGTCGCCCGACAGCTCCGCCGCCGCCTTCAGGTGCTCGGCCGCGCCGCCGAACGCGCCCAGCCGTACCTGCGCCCGGCCCAGCTCCGCCAGCTCGGCGGCCAGCTCCGGGCTCGGGCCCGCCACCGCCTCGATGCGGTGCCGCAGCCGCGCCTGCTCGTCCTCCGCCACCAGCGCCGCCCGCGCGTGCAGGGCCGAGCGGTGCGCCGGGCCGAGGTCGCGGTAGACGGCCGCGCGGATCAGCGGATGCGCGAACGCCGCCACGGGACCGCGCGCGGAGGACCGTTCCAGCAGGACGCCCTCGCGTACGGCCTGCTCGAGCGCCTGCAGCGGCTCGGCCACCCCGGCCACCCGCGCCGCCAGGTGCAGCGGGCACGACATGCCCAGCACGCTGACCGCGCCGACCAGCTCGCGCGCCGGCGGCGCGCACCTGGCCACCTTGGCCAGCACCAGCATCGTGTACGACCTGGGCGCCGGCAGCGGCTGGGCCAGGTCGTCCAGCACCTCCAGGGGCACCTCGTCCAGCAGCGCCCGCAGGTGCAGCGGCACGCCCTCGGTGTGGGCGACCAGCCTGGCCACCGCCCGCTGCGACACCCGCCCGCCGACCAGCGCGGCCACCTCCGGCTCCCGTAACCCGCGCAGCCGCAGCCGGCGGGTGGTGTCGGCGGCGATGAGCCGCCGCAGCCCCTCGGGACCCGGCAGCGTGGCGGCCTCGCGCAGCATGAGCACCGCCATGACCCGGTCCACGCGCAGCCTGCGCAGGCAGAACGTCAGCGCCCGCAACGTCGGCGCGTCCGCCCAGTGCACGTCGTCCACGACCAGGCAGAGCGGCTCGCCGGCCTGCCGCTCGCTCAGCTCCGGCAGCAGCGCCGCCCCGACCGCCAGCGGATCGGGCGGCTCCGCCGTGGCCGGCGCCTCGATCTGCGCGGGAAGCCCGCCCAAGAGCCTGGTCAGCGTCCCGTACGGCAGCAGCGCCTCGCCCTCGTCGCCGTCGGTGAACAGCACGTTGCCCGTCCCGCACGTCTCCAGGAACCGCTGGACCAGCGTCGTCTTCCCGATCCCCGCCGGTCCCTCGACCACGACGAGCCTGGGCTGTCCGGCACGGGCACGCTCGAACTCCGCGGCCAGGCACCGGAGCTCCTGATCCCGTCCGACGAACGTCATACCGGCCTCCGCACGCTGGGAAATCCAACGTTGCGCGGCAGGGCGGGCGGCTCAAGTAAGACTTGCCTGTCCCTTTGTCCAGAGGGCGCGCGAAAATCAGGGGTTATCCCCAGGTGGCCGGGCCGGCCGGGGCCCCGCGACCGCCCGCGCGGGCGGCCTGGCCTGCCGCGCGGGCGCGAAGACCCGTACTCCAGGGGAAATCCCCGGGGCGCTCCCTGAAGCGCGGCGCCCCGGGGCGGCGGATCATGTGAGGCGGGCCCCGACGGGAGGGGTGCGGGCGAGGGCTGCCGGCGGTTCGCGCAGGACGGCCCCGGTCCTCGCCGCGCAGGAGGGCACGCCTCCCGGACCCGTGTCACCACGGTCACACGGGGAGGCCCGCGCGGGGCGGTCACGAGCGTAGCCACACGTGGCCGCCCCGATCCCGTTCATCGACTCGCGCCAGATCCGGCCGCCGGGGTCTGGGGTTGCCCGGGCCTTTACCGATCTGTGCTTCGCGCCATCATTGCACTGTGTGATAGTAATGTGACGTTGCGTATCCGATGAGTTTCGGGAGATTCTTCATGGTGGCGTACACGCTCTCAGTCGTGGCGGCGGTGAGCGCGGTGGCGCTCACCGCGCTGATCTTCAGGAAGGTCAAACGAGCCGAAGAGGACCGCGACCCCGGCGGCCCGTCGGTCGCGCACGCGGGAGCGATGCTGTCGGCCATGTTCCTGCTGGTCTTCGCCATCGCGATCATCGTTCCCTGGACCACGGCCGACGCCGCCCGCCTCAACACCCACACCGAGAGCCAGGCGGCCGTCGACGCCTACTGGGCGGCCGACGCCCTGCCGGGCACCGCGCCGCAGGACGTGCGCAGGGCGCTGCGCGACTACGTCACGTTCGTGGTCAGGGACGAGTGGCCGCTCATGGCCGAGGGCAGGATGGATCCGGTCGGCGCCGCCAGGATGGACGAGCTGCGCGGCCGCGTCACCGACCTGCAGGCGAGCGGCGACAAGCAGGAGGACGCCAAGACCGCCGTGCTGGAGAAGCTCAGCGCGATCTCCACCGCGCGGGCCCAGCGCACCGCCGACGCCGCCGCCACGCCTCCCGCGGGGCTGCTGCACCTGACCATCCTCACCGGGGCCCTGGTCGTCATCTTCCCGTTCCTGGCCGGGGCCAGGCCGAGGGGGCTGGCGTTGCTGCCGCTGCTGGCGACGGCCGCGCTGCTGGGCTTCGGCATCTACCTGACGTGGGACATCTCCCACGCCTTCGCCGGGCCGCTGGCCGTCGGGCCCGAGGCGTTCCAGGGGGCGTTGCAGGAGTTCGCCCGCATCGGCGGGGGAGTGTGAGCGTGGGCGTCCGGCGCGCTCCGCTGCTGTTCGCCGTCGCCCTGGCCGCCGTGACCGTCGCGGGTCCCGCCGCGGCCGACGGGGTGCCGTGGCCGCGCCCGGTGCCGCAGGTGACCGTACGCCCGCCGGCACCCCCGAAGAACGTGACCGTCGGCCCCACCGTGACCGTGCCCCGGGTCCGGACGCGGCGCTGGCCCAGGCCCAAGGTGTCGATCTCGGTGCCGCCCCGCAAACGCTGGGCGCCGCCCGCGGTCGTGCTGCCGCACGTGACCGTCTTCCGTGACGGCGTCTGCACGGCCGAGGTCCAGGTGGGGGAGTGCCCGCGCAGGAGAGCGGGCCGGGTGCGCCCGTCCGCCCCCTGGGTGGCGCCGGTGCCGGTGCCGGTGCCGACGCCCACCCCCACCCCCAAGAAGACGCCCAAGCCGAAGGCGACCGTCCCGCCGGCGCGCTACCAGCGGGCCGCGGCGGGCCCGTCCCGGCGCAAGAGCCCGCTCAACACCGTGCTGGTGATGACCGTGGTGGTGTCGGCGATCACCTCGACGACGGCCGTGGCCTTCCGCTCCCGCCGCTGATCCGTTTATTCGCGTGCCCTGCCCCGGTGCCGCGTGGCACACTGACCGCCGGGCCCGGAGATCATCGTTCCGGGTCCGGCGGTGATCGGGGGAGAGGCGGCCGTGGCCGACGAAGAGGTGCTGGCCGGTGGTGGCGTCAACGACGTGGTGCGGGTCGGCTCGACCGTGCGGCGGCCGGCGGGGGCCTGGACCCCGGCCGTGCACGCGCTGCTCGGCCACCTGCGGGCACACGGGTTCACCGGCGCACCCCGAGCGCACGGGCTCGACGGCGAGGGGCGGGAGATCCTGGACTTCGTGCCCGGCGACGTGCCCGGTCATCCGCTGCCGGAGTGGGCCCTGACCGACGACGCGCTGGCGGCCGTGGGCGTGCTCCTGCGGGAGTATCACGACGCCACCCTCGGCTTCCCTGCCGATCCCGATTTTTCGTGGTACTTCCCGCCGGTGGGCCCGGCGGAGGTGATCTGCCACGGCGACGTGGCCACGTACAACTGCGTGTTCCGCGACGGGCTGCCCGTCGCGCTCATCGACTTCGACACGGCGCACCCCGGGCCGCGGATCTGGGACGTGGCCTACGCCGCCTACCGGTTCGTCTCGCTCAGCGATCCCCGGCACGAGGGGGTGGGCTCGTGGCCGGTGGCGGAGCAGGCGCGGCGGCTGCGGCTGTTCGCCGACGCGTACGGGCTCGGCGACGCGGACCGGCGCGCGCTCCCGTCCACCGCGCGCGCCCGGCTGGAGCACCTCGTCCGGCACATGCACGACCGGGCCGCCGCCGGCGACGAGGCGTTCGCCGGGCACATAGCCCGGGGCGACGACCGGTTTTACCATGCGGACATGGCGCACCTGGCCCGCTGCGAGCCCGCGTTCCGGTCCGCCCTTGCCACACGCTGATGATCCCCCGTCCAGGTCAGGAGGCACGATGCCGGACAACCCCAGGCGCGCCACCCTGGCCACCGTCGCCGCCTCGGCCGGCGTGTCGGTCGCGACCGTCTCCAAGGTGCTCAACGGCCGCAGCGACGTCGCCCCCGCCACCCGATCCCTGGTGGAGTCGCTGCTGCGGGAGCACGAGTACGTCCCGGCCACGCCGCGCCGCGAGCCGTGCGGAAGCGTCGAGCTGCAGTTCGACGACGACCTGAACGCCTACTCCACCGAGATCGTCCAGGGCGCGGTGCAGGCCGGTGCCGAGATCGGCGTCGGGATCGTCGTCAGCATCAACAAGGACCCCGGCCACAGCACCGCCTGGGTCCGCGACCTGATCGCCGCCGGCCGCACCGCGCTGATCGCCGTCACGTGCGAACAGCTGGCCGACCAGCAGGTGGCCGCGCTGGCCCGGGCCCGCCTGCCGCTGGTGCTCATCGACCCGCTCAACCTGCAGAGCGCCAGCGTGACCAGCGTCGGCTCCACGAACTTCGCCGGCGGGCTGGCCGCCACCCGCCACCTGCTCTCGCTCGGCCACCGCCGCATCGCCTACGTCGGCGGCCCGGCCACCGCCGCCTGCAACCAGGCCCGGCTGCACGGCTACCGCGCCGCCCTGGAGGCCGAGGGCGCGCCGGTGATCCCCGGCTACGTGTGGTCCGGCCAGTTCCGCTACCACGACGGGCTGCTGGGCGGCGCGGCCGTCCTCGACCTGCCGACGGCGCCGACGGCGATCTTCGCGGGCTGCGATGAGGTGGCCCTGGGGGTCATGGAGGCCGCCCGGGCGCGCGGGCTGCGCATCCCCGAGGACGTCAGCGTCGTGGGCTACGACGACACCCAGGTCGCCCGGATGGCCTCGCCGCCGCTGACCACGGTCCGCCAGCCGCTGCGCGAGATGGGCGGGATGGCGCTGCGTACCGCGTTGCGGCTGGCGGCCGGCGAGCGGATCGACTCCCGTCACGTGGAGCTGGCCACCGAGCTGATCGTCCGCGGGTCCACGGCACCCGTGCCCGGCTGAGGCCAACCAATCGAGCCCCATTCGCATCAAAGGTCACGTGGACAGTCTGGCGCCGGGCGATCCGGTCAAGATCGGCAAATACTGGCTCGCCGGGCGGCTCGGCTCCGGCGGCCAGGGCGTCGTCTACGAGGCGTACGACGACGACGGCGGCCGGTACGCGCTCAAGGTCCTGCACGCGGAGGTACGCGACCGGCTGGCCAAGGAGGCCGCGGCCGCCCGCAGGGTCGCCTCGTTCTGCACCGCCAGGGTGATCGACGCCGACCCGGCCGCCACCCCGCCGTACATCGTGAGCGAATACGTCGAGGGCGTGGACCTGCGGCGCGCCGGGCGGCTCTTCGCGGGCGACGACCTGCACCGGCTGGCCACCGCCGTGGCGACCGCGCTGACCGCGATCCACGAGGCCGGGGTCGTGCACCGGGACCTCAAACCGGACAACGTCCTGCTCGGCCCCGACGGGCCGCGCGTGATCGACTTCGGCATCGCCCGCACCGAGGAGATGTCGCGTACGGCCGGCGACTACATCGCGGGCACGCCCACGTACATGGCGCCGGAGGTCTTTTCCGGAGGCCGGGCCGGCGCCGCGGCCGACGTGTTCGCCTGGGGCGGGATCATGGTGTTCGCCGCCACCGGGCAGGACCCGTTCAGGGCGGAGACCCTCGCGGGCGTCATGCACCGGGTGCTCACCTTCGAGCCCGACCTCGGCGCGATGCCCGCGTCGTTGCGGCCGCTCGTGGCGGCGGCGCTGAGCAAGGACCCCGGGCGGCGGCCCACCGCGCGGGGGCTGCTGCTCGCCCTGGTCGGAGGCGCGATCGACCCGCTCGGCGAGGGCAGCCAGCGCGGCGAGGGCCTGCGCGCCGCCGCGGCCGACCCGGGGCTCGGCACGCTGGCCGAGGACGCCTACGACCTGCTCGCCCCCGAGGAGCGCGAGCTGGTGCCCAGCCTGCTGCTGCGGCTGATCACGATCGACGGCGACGGCACGGAGACCGTACGCCGCGCGTCCGTGGACGACCTGCTCCCCGAGCGGCCCGCGCAGCGGCGGCGCATCCTGGACGTCTTCGGCTACATCCTCACCGAACGCGACGGCGAGGTGAGCATCGTCCGCCCGGCCGTGCTGCGCGCCTGGCCCAGGCTGCGCGGCTGGGTGGAGGCCGACCGGCAGGGGCTCGGCGTCCTGCCCGAGATCTCCCGCGCCGCCCACGCCTGGCACGACCACGGTCGCAAGGACGGCGACCTGCTCCAGGGCAGCAGGCTCGAGGCCGTGCTCGACTGGGCCGCCACCGGCCGGAACCAGGTGACGCTGACGCCGCTGGAACGCGACTTCCTGGCCGCCGCGAGCGGCGTCACCCGGCGCCGGGCCGGCCGCCGCCGCCTGCTCACCGCGGCGCTGGCGGGGCTGCTGGTGGTGGCGCTGATCGGCGCCGGGGTCGCGGTCCAGCAGGGACGCCAGGCCGCCGAGCAGCGCGACCAGGTGGCGGCCGAACGCGACCGCGCCCGTGGCCGCGAGCTGGTCCACCAGGCCGCCGACCTGCGCACGGTGGACCCGGTACGGGCCATGCTGCTCAGCGTCGCCGCCTGGCGGCTGGCCCCGGGCGCCGACACCCGCTCCAGCCTCACCTCGGCCGTCTACCAGCGCGAGACCACGTCGTTCAGCCCGCCCGCCGACAAGGGCGCGGCCACGCGGGCGGTCAGCGGCGACGGCCGCGTCCTCGCCGCCGTGAGCGAGCGCGGAGTGCGCGTGTACGAGGTCACGACCGGCCGCCAGGTCGCCTTCTGGACCTCGCCGCGGCTGGCCGAGGGGGTGTACCAGGTGGCGCTGAGCCGCACCGGCCGGCTGCTGGCCGTCGTGGTCGGCCAGGCGATGACCGTGTGGCAGACGCGCACCGGCCACCTCGTCGGCGTCAGGAAGAAGCCGGGCGCCGACCCCGAGCTGCTCCGCCCCGATTTCGGCGACCAGGACTCGCTGCTGTCGATCAGCGGCATCGACGGCGTGACGGACCTGTGGGACGCCGAGCGCGGCCGCGAGATCCCCGCCACGGAGTGGGACGAGCTCACCCAGTTCACCGTGGCCTCCTCGGGCCGGCTGGTCGCGACCGTGGCGCCCCCGGGGGCGACGATCCGCGTGTGGCGGCTGCCGGGCATGCGGCGCGTGCCCGCTCTCGAGAAGAGCTGCGGCACGGACCCGGTCGTGGGATTCAGCGCGGACAGCAGGCTCATGTACTGCGCCGGAGAGCGGTTCCAGCTCCGGGACACCACGTCGGGCAGGCTGGTCGCCGACTCGGAGGCGGAGAAGGACGGCTTGACCTGGGGAGAGGCGGCGAGCCAGGCGGCCCCCGGCACCCGGTGGGCGGTCCGGCTCAGCGCCGGCCACCACCTGCTCGCCGGCGCGCGCGGGCAGCGCGTCTGGGTCTGGGACATGACCACGCACGACGAGATCCTCAGGTACGAGGCGCCGGGCGAGGTCACCGACGTGTGGTTCGACCCGACCGGCCGGACGCTGCGTTACCGGGTGGACGAGCGCATCGTCGGCCTCGCCCTGCGGCCCGGCACCGCGAGCACCCGGGCGCCCTCCGGAGCGCAGATCGACGCGATCAGCCCGGACGCGCGCCGGCTGCTGATCAGCACGTCGTCGGCGTACCGGACCTGGGACGTGGCCGCGCGGCGCTCCATCGCGTCCTACCCCAACCCCGGCAACCCGACGCCGTGGCTGTTCAGCCCCGCCAACGACAGCCTGGTCTTCCAGGACGGGGAGGCGATCGTCGCCTACAGCCTCACCGACGGGCGGCGGCTGTGGTCGTTCGGGGGCATTCCGGCGTTCCTCCCCATGGGCGGGGCCTACAGCCGGGACGGCCGCCTGTTCGCGGCGGTCTTCGCGCAGAACAACCAGAAACAGGATGACTTCCGCCTGCGGGTGTGGGACGCGCGCACCGGGAAGGCGGTCAGCAGCGTGACACTGCCGTTCGTCACCCGCGACTTCGCCTTCCTCGCCGACGGCAGGACCATCGCGTCGGCGAGCGGGCAGTTCTACGACATCATGACCGGCAAGCCCGTCGGCACCGGGTTCGGCGCGGCGCGCAACCAGGGTTACCTGGTCGTCGATCCGGCCGGGCGGCGGCTGGCCACGCACGACGGGCGCCGCCTCAGCCTGTGGGACCTGAGCGCCCGGCGGCTCCTGGTGCCTGACCTGCGCGTTCCCGGCCAGGAATTCCAGGCCGTCGTGTTCGCCCCCGGGGGCGAGGTGATCGCCGCCTCCGACGCGGGCGGCGGGATCCATCTGTGGGACGTGGCGACCCGGCAGCCGCTGGGCGGGGAGATCCGGCTCGACAGCGGCGGCATCGTGCGCCTCATGGCCTTCACCGGCGACGGGAGGCTGCTGCGGGTGGTCGGCACGTCGGAGCGGGTCCACGACCTGCCGGTCGCGCCGGAGGCGATGGTGGGCGCGGTGTGCGCGCGGGCCGGCCGCACGCTCAGTCCCCAGGAGTGGCGCGAGTATCTGGGCGCCACGGCGTACCGGGACGTGTGCGCGAAGACGTGAGGGAAGAGCGCGGGCCCGGCGGCGGTTTCACCTGATCGTGGAAGAGACCGAGGTGGTGGTGATCGGCGCCGGGCAGGCGGGGCTGTCCAGCGCGTACTTCCTGCGCCGGTTCGGGTTCGAGCCGGTCGTCCTGGACGCGGCCGACGGGGCGGGAGGGGCGTGGCGCCACCGGTCGCCGTCGCTGACCATGGACAAGGTGCACGGCATCTTCGACCTGCCCGGCATCGCCCGTCCGCCGGGCGTGGACGGGCGCCGTCCCGCCGCCGAAGTGGTCCCCGCCTACTACGCGGCCTACGAGGAGGAGCTGGGGCTCGACGTCGTACGGCCGGTGCGGGTCGAAGCCGTCCGGCACGGCGCCGGCGGGAGGCTGGTGATCGGCACGGACGCGGGGGAGTGGTCGGCCCGAGCCCTGATCAACGCGACGGGCACCTGGACCCGGCCCCACTGGCCCTACTACCCCGGAGCCCCGGAGTTCGCGGGCCGCCAGCTCCATTACGCGGCCTACCGGGGGCCGGAGGAGTTCGCGGGGCGGCGCGTGATCGTGGTGGGCGGCGGGGCGTCGGCGATGCACGTGCTGTCGGAGATCGCCGGGGTCGCCGCCACCACGGCGTGGGTGACGCGGCGGCCGCCGGTGTTCCGGGACGACGACTTCGGCGAGAACGCCAGGCGCGAGGCCGTCGCGCTGGTCGAGGCGCGCGTGCGCGCGGGGCTGCCGCCGCAGAGCGTGGTGAGCGTCACCGGCCTGGGCTACAGCATGGTCGTACGCGAGGCCCTGGCCAAGGGCGCGCTGGAACGCCTCCCCATGTTCCGGCGCATCACGGCGGACGGCGTCACCTGGTCTGACGGCCTCCACCTGGAGGCGGACACGATCGTCTGGGCCACCGGCTTCCGCTCGGCCCTCGACCACCTCGCGCCCCTGCGGCTCAGGGAGCCGGGCGGCGGGATCAAGGTGGACGGCACCCAGGCCGTCAGGGAGCCGGCCCTGCAGCTGGTCGGCTACGGCCCGTCGGCCAGCACCATCGGCGCCAACCGCGCCGGACGCACGGCCGCGCGCAACGTCCACGGATATCTGGCGCGGCAGGCGGCCTGACCCAACCTACTATGGCGAGTAGTAAACATACCGATTGCGGCAGCGGTCCGGTTACTCGCGCGAAGGGACTCGACACAGGATGTGACCCCAGGTTAGCGTCCTGACATAAGGATCTTTATCCGGTCAGGAGGTCCCACATGGAGGTTCCCGGCTACACCGAGATCCGGGAACTCGGACACGGCGGGACAGGTCGGGTGATGCTCGCCGTACGGGACTCAGACGGGGTTGCCGTCGCGATCAAACACCTGTCCGAGCCGCTGCGCGCGGACGCGGAGTTCGTCGAGCGGTTCCGGGCGGAGGCCGAGGTCATCCGCGAGATCGACAGCCCGCACACCGCCCGCCTGCTCGAATACGTCGAGGGCCAGGACGACGCCGTCATCGTGATGGAGCTGGTCGACGGCGTCACGCTGCGGCGGCTGCTGGAGCACGAGGGCGCGACGGGCCCGGAGGCGGCGCTCGTGGTGCTGAAGGGCGCGCTGCTCGGGCTGGCCGAGGCGCACCGGCGCGGCGTCGTCCACCGGGACTTCAAACCCGAGAACGTCATCATCACCCAGGACGGGGAGAGCAAGCTCGTCGACTTCGGCGTGGCGGCCCACTTCGGGGAGACGGCCGCGCTCGTCGGCACGCCCCCGTACATGGCGCCCGAGCAGTGGGACGACGCGCCGGCCGGCCCCGCGACCGACGTGTACGCCGCCACGCTGGTGTTCTTCGAGTGCCTGACCGGCCACCGCGCCTTCCAGGGCGAGAACGTGGCCGCGCTCGCCTACCAGCACCAGCACATCCTGCCCCAGTTGGGTGAGGTCGAGGAGGCGCTGCGGCCGCTGCTCGAACACGGCCTGGCCAAGGACCCGGCCGGGCGGCCCTCGTCGGCGGAGGAGTTCCTGGCCGAGCTGGAGGGGGTCGCGCTCGCCGAGTACGGCCCGGAATGGGAGACGCGCGGGCGGGCCGGGCTCGCCATCCTGATCCTGCCGCTGGCCGCGCTGTTACCCAAGGCGCAACCGGTGGCCGAGAGCACCACCACCAGCGTGGTGCAGAGCACGCTGGCGCCGGCGGCCAAGTTCGCGGTGACGGGCGGGCTGGTGCTGGCGACCGCCGCGGCGGTCGTGTCGGCGTTCGTGATCCTGGGGGACCCGCCGGAGCCGGGGCCGGGGACGGGCGTCGCGCTGCCGCCCGCCACGTCCGCCGCGCCGCGGCCGTCGCGGACCCCGGCACCCGCCTCGCCCACCTCCGCGCCTACCCCGAGCGGGTCGATCACTGGGACGCCGCCCGTCACGTTCGCCGGTCAGCCGACGGCTCTTCCCACGGCTCCTCCCGGCTCACCGCCTCCCGCCGCCACCCGGGAGCCGACGCGGCAGCCGACTCGGTCCGGTCGGCCGACCGAGCGGCCGACCGAGCGGCCGACTGAGCGGCCGACTGAGCGGCCGACTGAGCGGCCGACTGAGCGGCCGACTGAGCGGCCGACTGAGCGGCCCACCACGCGGCCGCCCACCAGCGAACCCTCGGCCACGAGACCACCGGCGACCAGGCCGCCGGACACCGAGCCGCCCGCCACCCGGCCTCCGGCCACGAGCGCGCCCGATCCCAGCACCCCGACCAGGAACAGGGAGCCGCTCATCTCCGTCTCCGTCAAGGTGTCGGTGAACCTGCCGATCCTCGGCGGCGACGACGATGACGGGCTCCTGGACATCGACCTCGGCCTGGGGTCGAGCCTCCTGGGAATGGTGGTCGTGCCGGGCTCGGTGCTCGTCGGACGGCAGATCGTGGTGCGGAGGGTACGCCGGCCGCGCGATACCGAAAAGTTGTGAGTTGTGTGCGGAGCGGGGTGATCCTCTACTATCAGCAGTCGGATAGAGGGCGTCCCCCGGCCTGGATAACTGCTGACCGGAACCTGCCCTGCGGCTCGGGGTGAGGAGAAGTGTGGCGGTTGCGTCCCGCGCCGACCGGCTACGCGGACTGGTCCGTACGCTCTTCGCGGCGACGCTCGCCGTGGCACTGCTGATGGCGGGGGCTCCGGCGCAGGCCGCGCCCAAGCCCACGGTGAAGCAGCTCAAGAAGGAGCTCGCCGCGCTCCAGAAGGAGTCGGACAAGCTCATCGCCGACTACTACAGCAGCAGAATCGCCCGGCAAAAAGCCGAAAAATCGGAAAAGTCGGCGCGGGAGAAGCTGGCCGCGGCCCAGGCGATCTACGACCGCGAGTCCGCCGAGCTCCGCGCCATGGCCGTGGCCCAGTACATCGGCGGCGACCCCGGCCAGATCGCCATGCTCACCTCCGACCAGGACCCGACGTCCCTGCTCGGCCGGATGGCGCTCAACCAGCACCTCATCGTGCTCCAGGAGACCCGGCTGCGCGGCTACGCTCAGGTCAGGGACGCCCACCAGCAGGCCAAGGACGAGGCCGACGCGCGCGCCAAGGAGCTCGCCCAGACGGTGGACGAGCTGGAGAAGCGCAAGAACAAGGCCGAGAAGCAGATCGACCGGATCAAGGAGAAGATCGACCAGCTGTACATCGGGCCCGGCGTGCGGCGGCCGGACGGCACGTGGGTGCCGCAGCTGCCCGGCGGGGCCGACAACATCACGCCCCGGATGCGGCTGGTCAAGCAGCTCATCAAGGAACGGTTCGGCGTACCGTACGGGATCGGGTGTTACCGGGCGATCCAGGACGGTGGCGAGCATCCGCTGGGGCGGGCCTGCGACTTCATGCTGAGTCGTGGTGGTGCGATGCCCGGTGGGGCGGAGATCGCGCGGGGCAACGAGATCGCGGAGTGGGCGATCAAGAACTCCAAGCGGTTGGGGATCATGTACATCATCTACCGGCAGCGGATCTGGCACGCCAGGACCGGCGCCTGGCGGACCATGTCGGACCGGGGTGGGACGACCGCGAACCACTACGATCATCCCCATATTTCGGTCTATTAGGGGGTTGGGCGGTGCGCTGGCTGCTGCTGGGCGCCAGCGAGCCACGGGCGCCGGACACAGTAACGGGACCCTCAACGCCCGCCCCTCCCCACCTCACCTGCCCCCACGGCCAACCGCCCACCCAGCCCTGGGCATGCCGAGACCAACCCTCCGCCCCGGGCTAGTCTTTGGCCTCTTTAGCCTCTTCGGCGTCTTTGGCCAGGGCCGCCAGCAGGCGGTCCTCCGTGACCTCGGGCCCGACCAGCTGATCGGTGATCGCCCCGTCGCGCAGCACGACCACGCTGTCGCAGTTCTCCACCAGCTCGCTCACGTCCGACGAGATCAGCAGGATCGCCAGCCCGTCCACCGCCAGCTCGTCCAGCAGCGCCTGCATCTCCACCTTCGTCGCCACGTCCACGCCCCGGGTCGGCTCGTCCAGCAGCAGCACCTTCGGGTGCATGGCCAGCCAGCGCGCCAGCAGCACCTTCTGCTGGTTCCCGCCCGACAGCTCCCCGGCGGGCTGCCGCGGGGAGACGGCCTTGATCCCGAGCCGCTTCATGAACGTCGCCACGATGCTGTCCACCCGCGCGTCCGACACGATCCCCGCCCGCGACAGCCGGGGCAGGGCCGCCAGGGCGATGTTGTCGCGTACTGACAGCGTGGGCACGATGCCCTCGGTCTTCCGGTTCTCCGGCACCAGGCCGACGCCGGCGCGGATGGCGTTCCTGATCGACCACTTGCCGGAACGCGCCCCCGCCACCGTCACCTGGCCCGCGTCCACCGGCAGCACGCCCGCGATGGCCCGGGCCGTCTCGCTGCGCCCCGCGCCGAGCAGCCCGCCCAGCCCGACCACCTCGCCCGCCCGCATCGCGAGCGACACCCCGTCCAGTACGTGGTGGCGGGTCAGACCCTTGGCCTCGAGCACCGGCAGGTCGGCGGACTCGGCCGGCTCGCCGGTGTGCTGGACGGGCTCCACGGGGTGGAACGGTCTTCCCAGCATGAGCGAGACCAGTCGTAACCGGTCGAGCCCCGCCAGCGGTCCCGTGTGCACGACCCGCCCCTCGCGCAGCACCGTGACCCGGTCGCAGATCCCGTACAGCTCCTCCAGCCGGTGCGTGACGTACACGACCGACCGGCCCTCCTCTCGCAGCCGCCGCACGGCCCCGAACAGCGTCTCCAGCTCGCCGTGCGCCAGCGCCGACGTGGGCTCGTCCATGATGACCACCCGCGCGTCCGCCGAGGCGGCCCTGGCCAGCGCGACGAGCTGGCGCGCGCCCTCGCCCAGCGCGCCGAGCGGCCGGCGCACGTCCACCTCCAGCCCGTACGCGGCCAGCACCCGCTCGGCCCGCGCGTGCACGGCCGCGGAGTCGATCAGCCCGAGCCGCCCCCTGGGCTCCCTCCCCAGGAGGAGGTTACGGGCGACGCTCATGGTCGGTACGAGGTTCGTCTCCTGGTGGACGGTGGCGATCCCGGCCCGCTTGGCGTCGGCCGGGTTGGCGAACCTGATCGGCTCACCCATGAGGCGCAGCTCGCCCGCGTCCGGCTGGTGGACCCCGGAGAGCACCTTCACCAGGGTCGACTTGCCCGCCCCGTTGCCGCCGATCAGCGCGTGCACCTCGCCGGGGCGTATGGACAGGGTGACGTGGTCGAGGGCGGTGACACCCTGGAACGTCTTGAGAACGCCTGCCACCTGTAGCACGGTTGCCTCCGCCTCGATCGTGGTCGAGGAAGGAAACATTACAGTAACGGCCTTGTCACATTCGATCAGAAACGAGCGCAACTCGTCACGCTCACCCGGAGCTCCCGGAACCAATGGGGTCGAGCCCCGAGCGGTTACCCGCTAGGAAGCGGTGAAGCTTGGTCGCGACCGCGTGAGACAGACGATCGCCGGGACCGGGAAGAGCATGAGGTAGAGGTTCGGCAGCCACCAGACCAGCGAGAAGTCACCGCGTAGTGTCCAGAACGCGATCGCCATCAAGCCGGAGGCCATGGTCAGCACGAGCGAGACCAGCATCAGTCCCGGCCCGGACGGGGAGGCTCGGCGCAGGAGGTGCAGGCTGGCCAGTCCGGTGGCGCTGGCCAGCAGGTCGATCCAGAGGAACGACCAGTTCCAATCGGCCATCAGCGGGTCGGTGTAGTCGGCGAACGCCCATTCGAGCGGGATCAGCCCCAGCCCGGTGATGGTGAAGTAGCCGACGAACGCCAGATCCGTGAGCAGCATCAACGCCTTAGTGACGCGTAGCACGGTCGATCTCCTCCATCAGGTAACGCCTGGTCTGTTCGTGCAGTGCCGCGTCTGGTTCGCCGAGCCCGAGCAGCCTGGCCGCCCACCAGCCGTCGATGGCCAGCCGTACCGCCGTCGCCGCGGCCGGGTCGATGCCGTCGTCGGTCAACCGGGCCTGCCAGGCGGCGAACCGCTTCCGCAGCGGCGCAAGCCCTGCCGGATCCACGAGCACCCCGGCCAGCAACGCGGCGGTCACCCGGTCGGCCGGAGCGTTGGCGGCGGTGTGGTGTTCGGGGATCGTCGCGTTCAGGTAAGCACGTAGAAAGTCACCCGGCTCGGCACCGGTCTCGGCCAGTGCTTGGTCGAAAGCGTTGGTCAGGCGGTCGACCATGGCGGCGACCAGCGCCTGCTTGGTGGGGAAGTGGTAGAACAAGCCACCCTTGGACACCCCTGCCCGCCGAGCCACCGCTTCCAGAGTCAGAGCCTCGGCCCCCTCGGACAGCAACACCTCGGCGGCGGCGTCGAGCAGTCGTTCTTTCGAGCTGGGTCGCGGCATGAAGAAAACTATACCGGTCGACCGGTATAGTTTCCCCCGATCCGACCGCCGCTGGGTGCTCTGGCGCGATCAGTGAACGAGAAGCTCCGAGCGATCAGGAACTCACGGTCCGCACAATTGCGATCTTGGGCGCAAGCCCGAGGCAGGCCAGCCACTGACGCCGAGGGTGATCAGGGCTACAGCCGGACGCGCTTCGACCTTCACCCCACGCCACCTTCACCGCCCTGCATCAGCTCGCTCCCATCCCCGATGCTCGATCACCCCGCCCGCCCCTGCGCTCGGTTACCTCGTCGGCCAGCTGCCCGCCCCCGTCGGCCGGTGCCCCCACGCCCGGCTATCCGACACCATCACCCGCCGCCCACACACCCGCCTCCCACGCTCGCGCCCGCGCCCGCGCCCCAGTCTTGCTCCTGCGCTCGCTCTTGCTCCTGCGCTCGCTCTTGTTCCCCGCCTGCGCCTGCGCCTGCGCCCGTGCCCGTGCCCGTGCTCGTGCTCGCTCTCGCGCTTGCGCCCGCTCTCGCGCCTGCTCCCTGCGTCCGCGCCTGCTCCCTGCGTCCGCTCCTGCGCTCGCTCCGGCTCCTGCGCTCGCCCCCGCGCTTGCGCCCGCTCCGGCTCCTGCGCTCGCCCCCGCGCTTGCGCCCGCTCTCGCGCCCTGCGCCTGCACTCGCGCCTGCTCCCGCTCACCTCGTCGCCTGCTAGCGCGCTCGTGCCGACCCAGGTCGCCTGCCGTTCGTTCGTGCCGCTTCGTTGGTGCCGGTTCGTCCGCGACCGCCCGCAGCGTCGCCTGGCCCGTCTCGCATGCCCGCCTGCTCGCGCACGCCCGGCCGCCCTGTGTACGCCGTGGTCGTCTCCCCAGCCACGCCTGCGCCGTCTGCTTCTGGCCCGCGTCGGCTCGTCCGCCTGCGCTAACCGCCACCGGCCCGCGCCCGCCTTTGTCGCCCGCCACCGGCCCGCGCCCGCCTTTGTCGCCCGCCACCGGCCCGCGCCCGCCTTTGTCATCCGCAACCGGCGCGCCCGCCTTTGTCATCCGCAACCGGCGCGCGCCCGCCCTGTCGCCCCGCAACCACCCGCGACTGCCCGCTGGCCTGCGCCAACTGCCGTCGGCTCGCGCGCCTTTGCCGCCTGCCATCGGCCCGCGACTGCTCGCTGGCCTGAGCTAGCCCCGTTTTCCGCATGTGAGCGATCTTCAGCGGAGGTCTCGTGGATCGATGTCGAGGAGGTCCAGGAGATGGAGTTGAAGATCGGTGGGTTGCGGGATGGTCGGGGGTGACTGCCCGATGCCCGGGATCAGCCGGATGCCGGTCAGCGCGTCCAGGACGAGCTTGCCGGTGGGAACGGCGGGCCTGCCGGCGTACAACCCGTCGACCTTGGTCGCTCCGCGGGCGGCCAGTGCGAGGCGGACTTGGCGTTCGATCAGGCAGAAGATGAGCAGGGCCAGGCAGATGACGGTGATCAGCGCGTTGATGCGGCGGTTGTTCTTGAGGTACAGGTTGGTGACGGCCAGCGGGCCTTTGAACGCCTGGTAGCGGCGCTCGACGGCTTCCTGGCCTTTGTAGTGGCGCAGCACTTGTTCGGTATCGGCCTGACGTGGGTCGAGGTTGGTCAGCAAGGCGTACCAGCCGTCGGTGGCGGCTTCAGCGTCCAGGGCGTGGGCGTCGAAGTGCCAGGCGAGGGTGGGCTTGCCGGTGAGCCGGTCGGTGCCGGTCTCAGCGGTCAGGTAGGCGCTCACCCGGCGGGCGCGGCCGATCGCGGTGATCCGGTCGGTGACCGCCTGCTCGTCGGGATAGTGGCGGCTGCCCAGGCCGCGTTCCAGCCGGACCAGATCCTCACCGGCCCGCGCCAGCTTCTTGGCCCGGGCGCTGGCGGCCGCCTGAGCACGGGCCGAGGAATGCACGAAGATCCGCCGCAGCCTCAGCACCGGGTCGTTCTTGCGCGGCCCGGCCAGCGTCATGGTGTCTTCGCGCACGTGCCAGACGCCGCGCCGGTCGGCGCTCTTGCCGGCGTCGCGGGCGGCGATGTAATCCACCGGCCGGGCCGTGGCCAGATCGAGGCCGGCCAGCGTCTGGGCGCTGACGAACATCTTGGAGGCGGGGGCGATGAAACCCACCTCATCGGCGATCATCGCGGCCAGGTTGGCGTAAGAGATCAGCTTGGAATCGCCGACCATGAGGACCTGCTGCGGGCCGGCCAGCCGTTGCAGGGCCTGCATAGCGCCGATGACCTGGGCCACTTCCCCTGCGGCGCCGTCGTAGGCACGGTGAAAGACCGGGATCGCGCCGTCGGAGCTGACGGCGATCCCGCTTTGGATCTGCTTCAGATCCGGCCGCCGGTCCTTGGGATGACCGAACCTGGGTCGTGCGAAGCCGGACTCGGCATCGTCGTAGTCGCCGTGCAGCGAGATCGAGGTCATGTCCCAGTGCAAGCGGGTCACGTCGATACCGAACGCCTCGATCGCGGCCAGCCCGACCGATCCGACGAGCTGATCCAGATGCGGGGCGATGGCATCCAGAGCACGCCCGATCCGGTCATCGTTCAGCAACTCGGGCTCGACGCCGAACGCCTCACCCACCGCCCACTGCCTGGCCCATGCCTGGACGTGCACCAGCGGAGCGGGCGAGGTCAGCCGGTTGGCCACCAGCACCTCGATCACCTGGCCATGAGTCAGCTCTGCGGTATCGCGTACGGGGCAGGCCGCATCCACCAGCTCCCGGATCCGCAGCCGGGAGCAGAACCCTGCCACCACCGGTAACGCTCCCAGTATCTTCTCGACACTGGCCCGACCCCACTCCGCACGCTGTCTCACCAGCCAGGTCATACCGCGACAACGATCACCACAGCAACCCAGCGATCTTCAAACAACCTCACATGCGGAAAACGGGGCTAGCTGCCGTCGGCTCGCGCCCGCCCGGCCGCCGTATCCGGCTGTGTTTACCCGCCCGTTCTGGCGCCCGTCTGCGCCCATGCCGGTTGCGGTCGTTCGTTCGGCCGTGGTCGCCGCGTCTGTTCCGTGCTGAGCCTCTGCCCGCCCATGCCACCCCCCAAGGCCCGGTCCGAGGCCGCGTACGGGCGACGACGGGGTGCTCGGCGAGCTGGAGGGGTCAGAACTGGGCGACGTGGAGGCGGACGCCGCGGGCGCTCAGGTCGTCGAGTACGTCCCGGGGTGCCGCGTCGTCCGTGACCAGGTGGTCGATGCGGTCCGGCGGCACCGTCTGGACCATCGTGTCCACGCCGATCTTGGTGTGGTCGGCCAGCACCACGACCTCCTCCGCGGCCGTCGCCAGCGCTCGGTCGACGCCCGCCACCTGCATGTTGGGCGTCGACAGGCCGCGCTCGGCCGTCAGGCCGTTGCCCGAGATGAACGCCCGGCGCACCCGCAGCCCCGCCAGCGAGTGCTCGGCGGCGCTGCCCACCAGGGCCAGGATCGAGCCGCGCAGCGTGCCGCCGGTGAGCATCACCTCGACCCGCGGTGACCCGGCCAGCACCTGCGCGACCAGGAGGGAGCTGGTCACCACGGCCAGTTCGGAGTGCCTGGTCAGGCGGCGGGCGAACTCCTGCGTCGTGGTGCCGGGACCGATCACGATCGCGTCGCCGTCCTCGACGAGGGCGGCGGCCAGGTCGGCGATGGCGGCCTTCTCGGCCGACTCGAGCGACACCTTGTGCGCGTATCCGGCCTCGCGTGACAGCTCGCCGGGCAGGGTGGCGCCGCCGTGGTGGCGGTTGAGCAGGCCCTCCGACTCCAGCGCGCGCAGGTCGCGGCGGACGGTGACCTCGGAGGAGTGCACGGCCTGGGCGAGCTCGCGCAGCGACACCGCGCCGTTGGCGCGCACCAGCTCCAGGATGCGCTGCCGGCGCTCAGCGGCGAACACGGGTCTGCGTCCGTCGCTCTGCGTGTCGCTCACGTCCCGATCATAGTGGACAGGCCAAGATGAGTTCACCTCTGATCGTATGAGAACGAATTTGATCGGAAATCTTGACCAGCTCGGTCCGTCGGTGCTTACTTGAGAGCGTGTCAGGGTCAAAAGCTGTCCGAACCTGATCGGCGCGTTTCGAAAGGACCCCCCGTGCGCAAGCGCCTCGCGTTCCCGCTGGCCGTACTGATGTCCCTGTTATGGCAGCCGTCGCTCCCCGCTACTGCCGCAGCTCCCGACCGGGCCGCCGCAGCCCCGAACGGGCTGCGCGGTGACTACTACCTCGCCTCCGGGGCGGGGAAGTTCGACTTCGCCGAGCTGAAAGCCAGCGTCGTCGACCCCAACCTGGAGCTGACAGACCTGAATCCGACGTTCAGGCTGCTGGCCGGCAGGGAGGATGACGTCTCCGTACGGTGGACGGGTCAGATCCAGCCCAAGTACGCCGAGACGTACACCTTCTCCATCATCGGCGACAACGGCTTCCGCCTCTGGGTGGACGGCAAGCCGATCATCGACCACTGGGTGGACGACTGGGACCGGGAGCAGACCGGCACCCCGATCGCCCTGGAGGCCGGCAAGAAGTACGACTTCAAGGTCGAGTACTTCGAGCACTTCGGCGGCGCGAACCTGCGGCTGCGCTGGCAGAGCCCGAGCCAGCCGAAGCAGATCGTGCCCGCGGAGGCGTTCACGCTGCCCGAGGGGTTCGCGCCGCCCGGGCCGTCCGACGCCAGGGTGAACGCGGCCGGTGACGTCGCGGCGCTGACGTTCGCCAAGCCTCTGGGAGCGCTGCCGGCGGACGCCCTCAGCAAGCTGGACATCACAGTCGCGGGCACCAAGTGGCCCACAAGCTCCGCAACCCTGAAAAATCCGCAAACGGTGGAGCTGAAGCTCAAATATCCGATCCCGTCCAAGGCCGGCAGCACCGTCCGCGCCGCCTACAACGGCGCCGGCGGCCTCACCTACGCCGACGGCAGCCCGGTCGAAGCCTTCCCGTATGCCTACGTCACCAACGGCTCCGCCTACATCCTGCGGACGAAGTGGTCTGACGACGTCAACCCGGCCGACCCGCTGCCCGAATACCCCCGGCCCCAGCTCGTACGGGACCGCTGGCGCAGCCTCAACGGCAAGTGGCAGTTCGCCCCCGCCAAGGCGGACGAGGCCGCGCCCGTGGGCCGCGACCTGCCCGAGCGCATCGTCGTGCCGTACCCGGTGGAGTCGCAGCTGTCCGGCATCGGCCGGCACGAGGAGCGCATGTGGTACCGCAGGACGTTCGACGTGCCCCGCTCCTGGCGCGGCGAGCGGCTGCTGCTGCACCTCGACGCGGTGGACTGGCAGTCCACGGTGTACGTGAACGGAAAGCAGGTCACCACCCACAAGGGCGGCTACGGCCGGATCACCGCGGACGTGACCGACGCGCTCAAGCGCAGCGGCCCGCAGGAGCTGATCGTCGGCGTGTACGACCCGACCGACGCCGGCACCCAGGCCATCGGCAAGCAGCGGCTCGACCCGAGCGGCATCTGGTACACCGCGAACTCCGGCATCTGGCAGACCGTCTGGATCGAGCCGGTCGCCAAGCAGCGCATCGACCGCGTCGACACCGTGCCCGACCTGCGCGGCCAGGCGCTGTACGTGACCGTCCAGGGCACCGGCGGCAAGGCGACGGTCACCGCCAGGG
This sequence comes from Nonomuraea jabiensis, assembly GCF_014204795.1. Classification (GTDB taxonomy): domain Bacteria; phylum Actinomycetota; class Actinomycetes; order Streptosporangiales; family Streptosporangiaceae; genus Nonomuraea; species Nonomuraea jabiensis. The sequence goes on from NZ_JACHMB010000001.1 coordinate 8,291,303, forward strand.
ACGGCCGCCGCGTCGTGGGCAAGGTGACCGGCCCGGTGGGCCGCGAACTCAGACTCCCCGTGCCGAACCCCAAGCTCTGGACCCCCGACAACCCGCACCTGTACGACCTGGAGGTCAAACTCAAGGACGACAAGGTGGAGTCCTACTTCGGGATGCGCTCCATCGCGGTCTCCGGCAACCGCATCCTGCTGAACGGGCAGCCCGTCTTCCAGCTCGGCCCGCTCGACCAGGGCTTCTGGCCGGACGGCATCTACACGCCGCCGACCGACGAGGCGCTGCGGTACGACCTGGAGCAGACCAAGGCGCTCGGCTTCAACGCCGTCCGCAAGCACGTCAAGGTCGAGTCCGACCGCTGGTACTACCACGCCGACAAGCTCGGCCTGCTGGTCTGGCAGGACATGCCGGCGGCGTTCCGCACGGATGACAGACCCCAGTTCGAGGCCGAGCTGCGCGAGCTCGTCGACCAGCACCGCAGCAGCCCGTCGATCATCATGTGGGTGCCGTTCAACGAGGGGTGGGGCCAGTACGACCAGGCGCGCATCGCCGATCTGGTCAAGAGCTGGGACCCGTCGCGCCTGGTGAACAACATGAGCGGGATCAACTGCTGCGGCGCGGTCGACGGCGGCAACGGCGACGTCAAGGACTTCCACATCTACCCGGGCCCCGGCAACCCCGGCAAGCCGTCGGGGACGCGGGCGAACGTGCTCGGCGAGTACGGCGGGCTCGGCCTGCCGCTGATCGGCCACACCTGGTCGGGCGGCGGCTGGGGCTACGCGGTCGAACCCGACCCCGAGGCCCTCACCACCCGGTACGTCGGGATGGTCAAGGAGCTCGAGCGGCTGCACGCCTGCGAGCAGCTCAGCGCCGCGATCTACACCCAGACCACGGACGTGGAGACCGAGCTGAACGGCCTGATGACGTACGACCGGGCGGTCACGAAGCCGGACGTGAAGCGCGTACACGACGCCAACACGGCCCTGACGAGCGCCATCAACCCAACCTGCACCTGAAACACCGCACCTGGACTCCCACTGCACCCGTCACACGGCGCGGACTGAAACACCGCACCTGAAACACCGCGCCTGAAACGCCGCACCTGAAACGCCGCACCTGAAACGCCGTGCGTGGAAGGCCGTGTGTGGAAGGCCGTGCGTGGAAGGCCGTGCGTGGGACTCCCCGCTTGGGAGCCGCGTGCACAGATCCTGCTCGAACCGCGTGCGCCGAGCCCCGCCTGGAACCGCGGGCGTGAACACGGCGCTCACGGTGAACGGCCGGTTGCCCGGGCCCCTGTGGCCCGGGCGCCGGGACTGATAGGAAAGGAACGCCATGACCCCCCATGTCCGGACAGCCGCATTAACCCTGGCCGTCCTCCTCACCGCGACCGCGTGCGCCAAGGCGGAGGCACCACAGAGCGCGCCCGCCGCCGCGAGCACGGCGGGGCAGCAGGTCGTGCAGTCGCCCTCCGGCTCGGCCGGGCCGACGTGCACGCTGGATCAGTTCGGTGGGACGAAGTTCGACCTCAAGACGGCCACGGTCGGGTTCTCGCAGTCGGAGAAGGAGGCCAACCCCTTCCGCATCGCCGAGACCAAATCGATCAAGGACGAGGCCGCCAAGCTCGGCATCGCGAACCTCAAGGTCACCAACGCCCAGTCCCAGTTCTCCAAGCAGATCACCGACGTCCAGCAGCTCATCGCCCAGGGCGTACGGCTCCTGGTCATCGCGCCCCTGAACTCCGACGGCTGGGAGCCGGTCCTCCAGCAGGCCGCCGCCAAGAAGATCCCGATCATCACGGTGGACCGGAAGATCAACGCCAAGGCGTGCAGCGACTACCTGACGTTCATCGGCTCGGACTTCTACGAGCAGGGCAAGCGCGCCGCCGACCGCATGATCGAGGCGCTGAACGGCAAGGGCAAGGTCGCCATCCTCCTCGGTGCCCCCGGCAACAACGTCACCACCGAGCGCACGAACGGCTTCAAGGACCGCGTCAAGGAGAAGGCGCCCGGGATCACGATCTCGTTCGAGCAGACCGGCGAGTTCGCTCGTGAGAAGGGGCAGCAGGTCACCGAGCAGCTCATCCAGTCCAACCCCGACATCAACGGCATCTACGCCGAGAACGACGAGATGGCCCTGGGCGCCGTCACCGCGCTGAAGGGCGCGGGCAAGGAGCCCGGCGACATCAAGATCGTGTCGGTGGACGGCACCCGCAGCGCCGTCCAGGGCATCGCCGACGGCTGGCTGCACGCGGTCATCGAGTCGAACCCCCGCTTCGGGCCGCTCGCCTTCGAGACCGCCCAGAAGTTCCTCGACGGGCAGCCCATCCCGGACAAGGTGATCATCTCGGACCGGGACTACGACACGGGCAACGCCAAGGACTCCCTCGGTGAGGCGTACTGACTTGGAACCGGTTCTCGAGGCCCGGGCGGTCAGCAAGCGCTTCCCCGGCGTACTCGCTCTCGACGGTGTGTCCCTCGCCCTGCGCCCGGGCGAGGTGCACGCCCTCGTCGGCGAGAACGGCGCGGGCAAGTCCACGCTGATCAAGGTCTTCACCGGCGTGTACCGGCCGGACGGCGGCGAGCTGCGCTACCAGGGGGATCCCGCCGTCTTCGGCACCCCGATGGAAGCGCAGCGCGCCGGGATCTCCACCATCTACCAGGAGGTCAACCTCGTCCCGATGATGAGCGTGGCCCGCAACCTGCTGCTCGGCCGCGAGCCGCGCGGCCGCTTCGGGGTGATCGACGCGGCTGCGATGCACGGGCAGGCGCAACGCGTTCTCGCCGGGTACGGCGTCGCGACCGACGTCCGCCGGCCGTTGCGCACCCTCGGGGTCGGGGCCCAGCAGATGGTCGCCCTGGCCAGGGCGGTCTCGGTGGACGCGCGGGTGGTCATCATGGACGAGCCCACGTCCTCGCTGGAGCCGCGGGAGGTGGAGACGCTGTTCGGGGTGATCCGGCGGCTGCGGGACGCGGGGATCGCCGTCATGTACGTCAGCCACCGGCTGGACGAGCTGTATCGGGTGTGCGACCAGGTGACGGTGTTACGGGACGGCCGCGTCGCCCACTCGGGGCCGCTCGCCGAGGTGGAGCGGCTGCGCCTCATCTCGCTCATGCTGGGACGTGACCTGAACGAGGTCCGTACGGGCGGCCTCACCCGCTTCTCCCGCACCCGCCACCGCACCACCACCCTTGCCCCGTCCCCACCGGAGCTCGCGGCATCGGCGGGACCCGCGACGCTGGAGGGATCGGCGGTCGCGAGAGGGCCCGCGACCTCGGCAGCGGGCCCTGCGGTGTCAGCGCGGTCTGCAACGCCGGAGGGGCAGACGGCCTCTGAGGGGCCTGCGGAGGCGGCGCGGTCTGCGACCGCTTTGGGGCTTGCGGGGTCGGAAGGGCTCGTGAGCTCGGCCGGTTTTGCGGGGGCGTCGGCGGATCTGGCGGCGTCGGCGAGGCGTGCGGCGCCGTCGGAGATCGCGGCGTCGGAGCGACCTGTGGGCTCGGAAGGACCTGCGGTGGCGTCGGAAGGACCGGCGGCATCGTTGGAAGGACCGGTGGCGTCGTCGGAAGGGTCTGCGGTGGCGTCGGAAAGGTCTGCGGAGCCGGCGGGGCCTGCAACGCCGCCAGTGCACGCGGCGTCCGAGGGGGCTGTGGGTGTGGCCGGTTCCGGTGCTTCGGTGACCGGCGGTGCCTCGGCTGACCCGCCGCTCGAATCTGACGGGCTGGGGTCTGACGGGCTGGGGTCTGACGGGCTGGGGTCCGATGGGCTGGGTGTGGTCCAGATGGGCGTTGGGGTGGGTGCGCCTGTGGTCGAGGCGCGGGGGCTCACTCGCCGTCACGTTCTCGACGGCGTGGACGTGGCCATCGCGCCCGGTGAGGTCGTCGGGCTGGGCGGACTGCTGGGCGCGGGGCGGACCGAGACCGCCAAGGCCATCGTCGGTGCGCTCCCGCTCGACGGCGGCCAGGTGCTGGTGGCGGGCCGGCCGCTCCGTAAGGGGACGAAGGCGGCGATCAGGGCGGGGGTGAGCCTGCTGCCCGAGGATCGCAAGGCCGAGGGCATCATCCCGACCCTCTCGGTACGGGAGAACATCGCCCTGGCCGCCCTCCCGAGCCTGGGTACGGCAGGCGTGGTGTCCGATGCGAAGATCGACCGGGTGGTCGAGATCTTCATGCGGAGGCTGAGGATCAAGGCCGCGTCGCCGCATCAGCTGGTCTCGGAGTTGTCCGGTGGCAACCAGCAGAAGGTGCTGCTCGCCCGCTGGCTGGCCGTGCGACCCAAGGTGCTACTGCTCGACGAGCCCACCCGGGGCATCGACGTCGGCGCGAAGGCCGAGGTGCAGGCGCTGATCGACGAGCTGGCCGAGGAGGGGCTGGGCGTGCTGCTGATCTCCTCCGACCTGGAGGAGTTGGTCGAGGGCGCCGACAGGATCCTGGTGTTGCGCGAGGGCGCGGTCGTGGGGGAGCTGTCGGGCGAAGAGGTCACCGAGGAGAGGATCATGGCGACGATCGCGGAGCACCCGGCTGCGGATCAGCCGCCCGTGGAGCGCAAGACGGTGGAGCAGGCGGCCGTGGAGCGCAAGACAGCGGAGCAGGCGGCCGTGGATGAGGCGGCTGTGGGGCGGGCGGGCGAGGAGCGGGGCGATGGCTGAGCTCACCGTGCAGGGGCGCGTCGCCGTGCTCAAGCCGCGCCTGTTCGCCTGGGTCCAGGATTACGGCGTGTACGCGGCGGTGCTGGCGCTGCTGCTGTTCAACGTGCTGTTCACCCCCCACTTCCTGGACGCGGCGAACTTCCGCACCCAGCTCGTCCAGGTCACCCCCATCGTGATCGTCTCGCTCGGCATGGCGCTGGTGATCGGCACCCAGGGCATCGACCTGTCGGTCGGCTCGGTGATGGCGCTCGCGGCCGCGCTGGTCGTGCTCTACCTCGGGTACGGCTGGCTGCCCGCGCTGATCGTGGCCGTGGCCGGAGGCGCCGTGGTCGGGGCGGCGGGCGGGGCGCTGGTGGCGTACGTCGGAGTGCAGCCGATCGTGGCCACCCTGGCGCTGCTGGTCGGTGTACGCGGGCTGGCGAACGTCCTGGTGCCGCAGCTCGTCGAGTTCCGCAACCCGGACCTGATCGCGCTCGGCAGCAGTTCGGTCGCCGGGATCCCGGTCATCGTGCTCATCGCGGCGGCGCTGACGGTGGTCGTGCTGTTCGTGGTGCGGCGGACCACGTTCGGGCGGCAGGTGGTGGCGATCGGCGGCAACCGGTCGGCCAGCGAGCTGTCCGGGCTGCCGGTCAAACGCGTGCTCCTGACCGTCTACGTGATCTCGGGGCTGCTGGCGGCGCTGGCCGGGGTGCTGGCCACGGCCCGGCTGCAGGCCAGCGACCCGACCTCGCTCGGGCTCTTCATCGAGCTGTCGGCGATCACGGCGGTCGTGGTCGGCGGCACCCCGCTGACCGGCGGCCGCATCAGGGTGCTGAGCACGGTCATGGGCGCGCTGCTCATGCAACTGCTGTCGGCCACGCTGATCAAGCACAACCTGCCGCAGTCGTGGACCCAGATGGTCCAGGCGGTCATCATCCTGGCCGCCGTCTACGCCACCCGGGAGCGCCGATGAACCGTGAACAGGTGAGCCGCATCCTCCAGCAGCACGGCGCCATGATGGTGCTCGGCCTGCTGGTGATCGTGGGCAGCCTGGCGTTCGACTCGTTCGCCACGCCGGAGAACGCCGCCAGCGTCGTCGTGTCGTCGTCCTTCCTGGCGGTCATCGCGATCGGGATGACGTTCGTCATCATCAGCGGCGGGATCGACCTGTCGGTGGGGTCGCTGTTCGTGCTCGGCGGCGTGCTGGCCGCGTACGGGTCGCAGTACGGGCTGATCGTGGCGCTGCTGCTGCCCCTGGCCGTGTGCGGGGTGGTCGGCCTGCTCCAGGGCCTGGTCATCGCGCGTACGGGGATGGCGCCGTTCATCGTGACCCTGGCGGGGCTGCTCGGCGTGCGCGGCCTGATGCTGGCGATCTCGAACGAGGGCGCCACCACCTATCTCGTGAAAAATCGGGCCTTCGCCACCCTCGGCCAGGGCGAGCTCCTCGGCCTGTCGTACCCCGTCTACATCACGATCATCCTGGCCCTGCTGGCGATGGTCCTGCTGCAGCGCACCGGCTTCGGCCAGAACGTCTACGCCATCGGCGGCAACGAGCAGGCGGCGGCCTTCATGGGCGTCCCGGTCGCGCGTACGAAGGTCTACGTGTACGTGATGTCCGCCCTCCTCGCGGGCCTGGCGGGAGCGTTGAACGCCGCCCGGCTCTCCTCCGGGGTGACGATCCTCGGCATCGGCCTCGAACTGGACGCCATCGCGGCCGTCGTGATCGGCGGCACGCTGCTGACCGGGGGAGCGGGCGGCATCACCGGGACCGTGGCCGGGGTGCTGCTGCTGGGCGTCATCCAGAGCCTGATCAACCAGGTGGGGAGCCTGACGTCGGCGTTCCAGCAGGTGGTGAGCGGGATGTTCCTGGCGCTGGTCGTGGTGGCGCAGCGGCTGCTGAGCAAGGCGCAGCGGCTGACGTAGGGGCGAGCCGCTCTGCCGCCACGCGGACGGGAGGAATGCTCACGATTGATGTTAGCCGTTTGCAAGATTCGGCGCTCATAATGCGGCCATGCCGCCGATAACTGAACTCAGAGCAGGAGATCCCTCCGGTCTCGGAGGCTACGAGATCCGGGGACGGCTGGGAGAAGGCGTTCAGGGTGTCGTCTATCTGGGCGTCGACGAGCAGGGGAGGCAGGCGGCCGTCAAATGGCTGCGGCCCGAGCTGGCGGGTGACGGGGCGGCGGCGGAGCGGTTCGCCAGGGAGGTGGCGGCGGCGCAGCGGGTGGCGCCGTTCTGCACCGCGAAGGTGCTGGACAGCGGCGTGCACGAGGGCCGCCCGTACATCGTCAGCGAGTACGTGGACGGCCTGACGCTGGAGCGCGCGGTGTGCGAGGAGGGGCCGCGCATCGGGCCCGCGCTGCACCGGCTGGCCATCGGCACCGCCACCGCCCTCGCCGCCATCCACCAGGCCGGCATCGTGCACCGCGACTTCAGCCCCGGCAACGTGCTGCTGGGCAGCGAGGGGCCCAGGGTGATCGGGTTCGGCATCGCCAGGGCGTTCGACGTGACCTCCGGCGACACGACCGTGCCCGTGGGGGACTCGGCGTTCCTGGCGCCCGAGCAACTCCTCGGGGATCCCGCCGGGCCGGCGGCCGACATGTTCGCCTGGGCGTGCACCATCGTCTTCGCGGCCTCCGGCGCGGGGCCGTTCGCGGCCGGCAACATGCCCGCGACCGTGCAGCGCGTGCTCAACGCCGAGCCGGACCTGGGGCGGTTGACGGGGACGTTGCGCGATCTGGTCGCGGCCTGCCTGTCCAAGGATCCCGGGCGGCGGCCGACTGCCGAGCAGGTGATCCACCGCCTCCTGGAGCACCCGACCTCGAACCCGGACGCCCTCCACCAGGCCGCCGCCGCCCTCGGCGCCGCCCCGGCGGGTGCCGCCTCTTCGCCGGGCGCCGCACCGCCGGCGGGCACCACGTCTTCACCGGGCGGGGCGCCCGGACCGGGGGGTGAACAGTCGTCGGGTGGGGCGTATTCGCCGGGGGCGGGGCCTTCGGCGGGTGCCGGATCCTCAGCGGGTGGCGAGGCGTCGCGTGGGGGCGCGCCTTCGGCTGGTGGCGAGGCGTCGCGTGGTGGTGCGGGCTGGGCTGGTGGCGAGGCGTCGCGTGGAGGCGCGCCTTCCGATGGCGGCGAGGTGCCGGGCGGTGGTGCGGGCTGGGCTGGTGGCGAGGCGTCGCGTGGAGGCGCGCCTTCCGATGGCGGCGAGGTGCCGCGCGGTGGTGCGGGCGCGGCTGGTGGTGGGGCGCCGTCTGGTGACGTGGGGTCGGTCGGAGGCGGGGTCTCGGGGGGTGGAGGGTCTGCGTGGCGGGTGCCGGGCGGTGATCGGGCCGGTGGGTCTGGGCCGCAGGTGTGGGCCGGGCAGCAGCAGCCGCATCCCCAGCCGTCCTACCCGCAGCAGTCGCATCCTCAGCCGCCGTACCCTCAGCCGCCGTACCCTCAGCCGCCGTACCCGCAGCCGCCGCACCCCCAGCCGCCGCACCCCCAGCCGCCGTATCCCCAGCCTCCATATCCCTCGCCGAACCCGTCGAACCCGTCGAACCCGCCGCCACCGAGCCAGTACCGGCCGTTGGGTGGGGATCAGCCGCCGCCCCCCGGCGGGCGCCCGGGGTTCGAGCCGCCCGCCCCCTTCCACCAGCCGGGCACCCCACCCAGAGGCATCCCGTACGGCAGCCCGCCCCCAAGCCCGTCCGCCGGCAACCGGAGGAACTGGCTGATCGGGGGAGCCATCGCGGGCGTGGCGCTGGTGGCGGCGATCGCCATCGTCGTGGTGACCGTCATCAACCTGCCGTCCAGACCGCAAGCACTCCCCACACCCGTCCCGAACACCACGACGGCGTCCCCGACCCCCACCGTGTCCCCGGTCCCGACCGCGAACCTCACCTCGGTCCGGCTCCCCGACACCGACGCCACCGTGTACGAGAGCCCGGACGACCCGGTCAGGCTGACGACGTACATGGTCAGGGACACCAAGTCCAAGGACTGGGTGTACTACGCCCGCGACTCCCTGACGGGAGGTTTCACGAAATATCAGGACCAGTGGGAGAGCATGCTCTCCCCGGACGGCCGCTACCTCGCCCAACGCGGCAAGAGCTTCACCGACCACTACGACTCCGTGGAGATCACCGACAAGACGACGGGCGAGCGCTTCTCGGTCAAGACCTCCCGCCAGCCGCTCAGCGCGTACATCCAGGCCTGGTCCCGCGACAGCACCCGCGTGCTGTTCAACGTCGGCAACCCCGTCAAGGACACCTGGCAGTCGACCGGCTTCGCCATCGTGGACGTGACCACCAGGCAGGCCACGGTCGCCTCGCTCAGGGAGAGCTCGCTGAAGAACATCAGGTACGGCTTCGACGACACCGACACCGGCGTGGTCGCCATGTCGGTCGACGCCTCGCAGCAGGTCCTGCGCTTCTTCGACGCGAACGGCCTGCGCGTCCGCCGCATCCCGAACGTGGGCGCCGGCATCGCCGACGAGCTGTTCTCGCCGTCGGGCAGGCGGTTCGTCACCGACTGCCCGGGTCTGGAGAGCGGCAACAACTGCGTGTACGACAGCCGGACCGGCGCCGAGGTGAAGCGGATCGAGTCGGCCTGCGGCAGCCTGGCCGCCTGGTTCGACGACGATCACCTGCTCTGCTGGGTGCGCCCGGACGGCACCTCAGACAAGCAGCAGGTCCAGGTGATCGACTTCACCGGGAAGATGGTGCGCCTGCTGGCCGAGATCCCGACCAGGGGCGACGATCTCCAGGTGGTCTACACGTTCCAGAAGGGCTAGCGCACCCGGCCGCGCGGCTTCAGCCGCGTGGTGGGCAGGACGGGCGCGGGGAGCGGCGCCCCGTCGAACCCCTCGACGGCGCCGAACCCCTCGCCCTCCATCCAGTCCTTGCGGAACGCGGCGATCTCGTCGTGGGAGCGGCCGACGAAGTTCCACCACATGACGATCTCCTCGCCGAAGGGCTCGCCGCCGATCAGCAGGACCCGGCCGCGCCCCGACAGCCGCAGCGCGGACCGCCCCGGCGGCAGGTAGACCAGCGGCCCGGGCTCCAGCCGCTCGACCGCGCCGTCGAGCAGCAGCACGCCGTGCTCGAACCCGGGCGACAGCGGCACCTCGCACGTGCCGTCCACCGCGATCTCGGCCCCCACCAGCGGGCTGAACGCGGTGGCGGGCGATGCGACCCCGCCGAGCGACCCCATGGCGACGGTCGCCTCGAAACCGGGCCCCGTGAGCACGGGCAGCGCCGGATGGTGTTCGAACGCGGGCCCGGTGTGCCGGTGTTCGCCGGGCAGCGCCACCCACAGCTGCACCCCGTGCAGCACGGTCTCCGGCGACTCCTCCGAATGGGAGATGCCCCGGCCGGCGGTCATCAGGTTGAGCTGGCCGGGGCGGATCTCCTGCAGGCTGCCCAGGCTGTCGCGGTGCAGCACCTCGCCCTCGACCAGCCAGCTCACCGTCTGCAGCCCGGTGTGCGGGTGCGGCGGCACCCGCATCGTGGCGCGCTGCGGCCCGTAGGCGTCCACGAAGCACCACGTGCCGATCATGCGCCGGTGCACGCCCGGCAGCGTCCTGCTGACCGTCATCGCGCGTGGCCCGCCCAGCGGCACCTCGCGGCCCATCAGCACCTCGCCGTCCGCGCCCGCCTCGGTGCCGCAGCGGATCTCCTGCGGGTCAAGCTCCAGGTTGCTCACGCCACGACTGTACGGGCAGCGCGGGCGCAGCCGGCGGGCAGGGGCTCAGCCGAGGAGCTCCCACCAGCCCTCCACCACCGGGGCGGCGGAGGTGTCCACGGCCTCGCCGGGCCGGGGGACGACGATCTTGACGTCGCGTGCCTTGGACTCGCGCCACAGCCGTTCCACCGGCTCCGACCACGGGTGCAGGGCCAGCGTGAAGGTCGCCCAGTGGACGGGGAGCAGCAGCGAACCGCCCAGGTCGAGGTGGGCGTTGACGGCCTCCTCCGGGTTCATGTGGATGTCGGGCCAGGCGGGGCTGTAGGCGCCGATCGGCATCAGCGTCAGGTCGAACGGCCCGTGCGACGACCCGATGCCCCGGTAGCCCTCGAAGTAGCCGGAGTCGCCCGCGTAGAAGACCCGCTTGTTCGCCCCGGCCACCACCCAGGATCCCCACAACGTGTCATTACGGGTGAAGGACCGGCCGGAGAAGTGCCGGGCCGCCGTGGCGACGAAGCGCAGCCCCGCCACCTCGGCCTCCTCCTCCCAGTCGAGCTCGATGATCCGGAACGCCGGCACGCCCCACCGCTCCAGGTGCGCCCCGATGCCCAGCGGCACCAGGAAGGGAGCCTTCTGCGTCCTGATGAGCATGCGCACGGTCGCCAGGTCGAGGTGGTCGTAGTGGTCGTGCGAGATCGCGATGGCGTCGACCACCGGCAGCTCGCCGAGCTCGACGGGCATCGGGTGGTGCCGCTTGGGGCCGACGAACTGCGAAGGGGAGGGCCGCTTGCTCCACACCGGGTCGAACAGCACCCGCTTGCCCTCGATCTCCACCAGCGTCGAGGCGTGGCCGTACCAGATCGCGCGCAGGCCGTCGGCGGGCGGCGGGCCGGACGGCGGGACGCGCAGCGGGATGGGGCCCGCGGGGCGGCGCTGCTCCTTGTTCTTGGCCAGCTCGCCGAGCAGGCCGGCGGGCGGGGCCGTCATCATGGTGGTCGGTTCCGACATCGGGTTGAAGAACGTGCCGTCCCTGAACTGCGGCGAGCGGCGCATCCGCGCCGCCCGATCCGGCCCCGACGTCAGAGGCCGTACGCCCAGCTCGGCGGGGACCTCGCGCAACGCCCAGCCCGCAGCCGCCAGGGCCACGCCACCCGCGAGGACCCGCCGTGCCGTACGCATTCCTGCCATCAGCCACACTCCCCTGGAAAGTCTGTGCATCCCGCTCAACCGAGCGGGATTCCCCGGTGTTCCCGTCCTACGATATATCGCGATAGGTCAGGCTGACGCTCCCCAACGCGCAGTGACCTCATCGACCGGAAGAACCTACCGGTCGTCATCCTCGCGCCCCGCGGCAGCCCCTGCCGTCATCGGGCGGGGTGTCGCCGCACCCTGGTTCCCGGCTCCGCTCGGGGAAGGGCCACGGGTTGGGACGGCAGCCGTCCAGCGACTTCGACTGCTGGGTCATGACGGGCGCGAGCCGCCCGGGCCCAGGACAGGGCTCTCGTGGCCGTGTCCCAGGCTGTGCCCGACCTCGTGGCTGATCAGGTAGGCCCGGTACGCGGCCAGGTCCCCGCGGTACTGCGGGACGCCCTTCGCCCAGCGCAGGGCGTTGATGACCGAGCGGGTGCCGTTCCAGCAGGACAGTTCGCCCCCGGTGCGCAGCGGCCGGCACTGGAGGGTGGTGAGCAAGGGGCTGGACAGGGCGACGCGGACCCGCACCGGGCCGTGGTCGACGCGTTCGAAGCGCGCCCAGCCGCGTACGTCGTTGAGCACCCGATGCACGTGGGCGGCGAACGCGGCCGGCTCGAACGGCAGGCCGGCCTCCACCTCCACCAGGTACCGCACCACCTCCCCGGAGCCCGGCCGGGCCGGCGCGCCGCCGGGCACGACCGTGTACCGGCCCGAGGCGGCGTACGGGACCCACACCTCCTTGGCGGGCGGCCGCTTGCTGGGGGTGGGGGAGGGCCGGGTCGGCGGGGGCACGGGCACGGGTGCCGGCGCGGGCGGCGCGGGCGGCGCGGAGGCGCAGGAGGTCACCAGCAGGAGCAGCATCAAGAGCGCGAGCAGCGGCAACGCGGCCTCCCCACAGCGTCACGGTGGGGAGGAATCTGATGTTACGTCAGTGCTTGCTGGGATTATCCGACGGCGGGCGCGTAAGGCGTGATGTCGATGGGCGGCTCCTCGCCGAGGGCGAGCGCGGCGGCGATCTCGCCGGTGAACGGGCCCGCCGTCAGCCCGTACGCGCTCAGGCCCGTCGCCACCACCACGCGCCCGGTCACCGGCCCGATGAGGGGGGAGCCGGGAGCGTACACGGGGCGCAGGCCGACCCTGGTCTCCGCGACGGTCGCGTTGAACAGCCCCGGCGCCACCCGCAGCCCCGCCTGGATCACCTCGTCCAGCCCGCCCAGCGTGACCCGCGGCGCGAACCCCACGTCCTCCACGGTCGCCCCGATCACGACGCGGGAGTCGGGGAAGCCCAGCAGGTACGGCCCGACCCGCGGCAGCACGATCGGCCACCACGCGGTGTCCACGCCCTCCAGCGTCACGTGCATGATCTGCCCCCGCCTGGGGAACACCGGCAGCTCCACGCCCAAGGGCCGGCACACCTCGCCCGTCCAGGCCCCGGCGGCCACGATCACCATGTCGGCGTCGAGCGGCTCGCCCTCGCCGGCGAACCGGCGCGCCCCCATCGGCACGGGAGGCTCGGCCGCCCGCGCCGTGGGCGCGCCCTGCCGCCAGGACCCGCCCTGGTCGAGGGGCTCGTCGGGCACCCCCGCAGCCGACCCCGCAGGCGGCTGGGCCGGGGTCCACGGCTCGCCCTCGGCGGGCGCCTCGCCGGCCAGGGCGTGCACGAGCACCTCACCGCCCGCGGTGAGCCGCGCGGCGCCCACGCGTACCCGCGCCCCCTGCGCCACGGCGGCGCGCAGGAGCTCGTCGCGGACCGAGCAGCCGTCCACGCGTGCCGCCCCCGGCACCAGGATGGCGCTCAGGTCGTCGGACAGCGGCGGGAACAGCTCGGACGGGGTCGCCACGTCGATGACGTCGCCCATCTCGGGCGCGCCGGCGTACCGGCGGCGCAGCAAGGCGCGCACCGGCTCCAGATCGGCCGGATCCGCGGCGACCAGCAGCGCGCCCACCTTGGCGTAGCCGATGTCCTCGCCCAGCGCCTCCACCAGCTCCGGGTAGCGGCGGGTGCCCTCGCGGGTCAGCCGGTACCAGTCGTCGTCCTCCGGGTGGTCCACCCACGGGCACACGATGCCGGCCCCCGCCTGGGTGGCCTCGCCCGGATACCCGCCGTCCACCACGGTCACGGCGGCGCCCCGCCGGCTCAGGTAGTAGGCCGCACCGGCCCCGACGATGCCGCTCCCGATCACCACAACACGCATGCGCCCCATGATCCCAGTCCGCCTGGCCTCGGCTGATACGGGGATCGCCCCCTTACCTACCGCATACCCCCGCGCGGGCCTCTCAGTGCTCGCTCCAGTGGCCGGGCGGGTGCTGGCGCCCGGGAACCAGAGGGCTATGGTCAGCGCATGGACGTCGCCGTCACGAGGATCGACCTGCCGTGGCCCGCCCGGGTCGCCGCGTCGGACGGGACCACGGTGTGGTGCTCGGCGGCCGGCCGGATGCGGGTCTACACCGCCTCCGGCACCCCGCTGGACAGCGGCGAGGCGGTGCGGCTGCCGGAGCTGAGCTCCCTGGCGGCGGTCCCGGCCACGGTGCCGCGCACGGCGGGCGTGCCGGGCGCGTTGCCCGAGACCGTGGTCGTGCCCAGGACGTTCGCGGGGCCGCCCCATCTGGGCTCGTTATCGCAGAGCCCGCTGCGGGGAACGCTGGCGGGGACCGCCGAGGGCCGGGTCCACTGGCTCGACCCCGCCGGCGCCCCGCTCGCCACCGCGCCCTTCGACGGCCGCGTGCTCGCGGGCGGCGGCGAGATCTGGGCCGTCGGGGCGGAGCGGGCACGCAGGCTGACCGCGCCCGGCGACTTCGGCGAGCCGGTGGAGTTACCCGGCCTGGACCGGTGCGCGGTCGAGGGCGAGCGGCTGTGGTGGACGTCGAAGCGGGACACCCTGGTACGCGGCGGCCCGCGAGAGGTGGACCTCTGGACCCGCGAGCGCGGCGGCATGACCGTCTGCGCGGGCTCCCTGTGGATCAGCGTGGCGGGCGGCCTGGAGCGGGTGTCCGCCTGGTCGGGGGAACCACGCAGGTTCGTGAAGGTGCCGAAGGGGCCGGTGCCGTTCCTGGTCTGCGCGCACGGGGTGCTGGCGGGCGGGGAGCGCGACCTGTTCGTGCTGGACCCGGCCGCGGGGGCCGCCGTCCGCGTGATCCGGCTGGACCTGAAGGCCCGCCTGGCGCTGATGATCGCGGCCGGCAAGCACATCTGGGCCTTCCCCGCCGACCGCCCCCAGGCCCTGATCGTGCCGCTGTGAGAGCGAAGGGGATCCGGCGGTCGCGGGAACGACGGAGACCCACGTCGCGACCTGCCAGTGGCTGCCCGGCGGACGGCAGGCCGCTGCCCCAGGGGCAGACCGGAGAGCTGAGGTCGCGTCAGGCGGTCCCGAGCCCAGGCTCCCGGTTTGACCTTGACGCCCAGGTCAGCCTTTAGCGTCGCGTTCACTCACCTGAAAGACAGAGAGGACGCTCATGGGCGACATTTCGGGCAGCCTGGAGGGCAAGTGCGTGGTCATCACCGGAGGCGGCACGGGGATCGGCCGCGCCACGGCTCACCGGTTCGCCGCCGAGGGCGCGCAGGTGCTGGTGACCGGGCGCACCGCCGCGCGCCTGGAGGAGGCCGCTGCCGCGTATCCCTCGATCAGCGCCTTCGCGGCGGACGGTGCGGCGGCCGACGGGCCCGAGCGGATCGTCGAGGCGGCGGTGCGGCGGCTGGGCCGGATCGATGTGCTGGTCAACAATGCCGCGATCACCCGGCCCGCCGCGCTCGGGACGATCGATCGCCGTACCGCCGAGGAGCAGATCGCCACCAATCTCCTCGCTCCCCTCTTCCTGGCCCAGGCCGCCCTGCCGCACCTGGCCTCCGCGAGGGGGACGATCGTGAACGTGTCCTCCAATCCGCCCTCCTACGGCTGGCCGGACAACTCGGTCTACGGCTCGACCAAGGTCGCCCTCGACTTCCTGACGGCCACCTGGGCGGTCGAGCTCGCGCCCAAGGGTGTGCGGGTCGTGTCCGTGGCGCCCGGCATCACCGCCACGCCCGTGATGGCGCACGCCGGGTTCACCCGGGAGCAGATCGCCGCCTTGGGCGAGGGACTCACCGAACGCATCCCGCTCGGCCGTATCGCCCAGCCCGGCGAGATCGCCTGGTGGATCGTGAACGTGGCGCGGCCCGAGGCCGGCTACCTCACCGGCACGGTGGTCCGCGTCGACGGCGGTCTCTCCGTGGCGGCGGGACAAAGGACATAAGCTGGGACGGTGCTGATCGGGGAGCTGGCGCGGGCGAGCGGCGTCACCGTCCGGGCCCTGCGCTATTACGAGCAGCAGGGCCTGCTCCAGCCGGAACGGACCTCCAACGGATATCGGCGCTACGACAGCGACGCGGTGACCAGGGTCCGCAACATCCAGCTCCTGCTGTCGAACGGCTTCACCGCCCAGGACGTACGGGGCTTCCTGCCGTGCCTGGACGACGGCGAGGTCTCGCTGGGGCCGGCCTGCCCGCCCAGCGTGGCAGCGGTGAGCAGGAAGGTCGCGGCGCTGGAGGAGCGGATCGCCGAGCTGAGCGCCGTACGGGACCGGCTCGTGCAGGCCCTGACCGGCAATGCCGCGACGCCGCGGCAACCCGGCATCATCGCTCGCCACCCCGCCTACACCCGCCCCGGCTAATCGTGGCGCACCGCCCTCTGGCCGCGCCGACCAGGGAAGATCTGGATGAGGAGGTGCTGGGGGGTGAACTCCTCCCACCCGGGCTCCCGATAGTGGACCCGGATGCGGTAGGTGCCCTTGCCGGCGAAAGCCATGTTGGGCATCTGGGGTCCGCCCATGGCGTCGCCCAGTTCGATCGTTCCCGACGGGCTGGCGTAGCCGACCTCGACCACGCGGTCCCAGCCCTTCTTCTCCAGGGGAGGCCGCTGCCTGTACGCCTCGACGGTGACGCAGTTCTCGTAGTCGGAGTGCGTGAGGATCATGAGATGCCCCGGGCCGGTGGCGACCAGCCCGTCGTCCTGCGCCGTGGTCAGCAGATCGTCATCCCAGTCCTCAGTCTCCAGGGCTTCGATCACGCCGTAGTCGGTGAAGATCCGATCGTGGGCGACCCGGACGGGCCTGACCCGGGGCCGGTGCCGGTCCGCGTCGCAGATCTTCTGGCTTCTCGCATCCTCGGCCTGGATCTCGGCCTGTTCCGCCGCTCGCTCCCGCCGTGCCACCTCGGCGGCCGGCGGGCAGATGCTCGCGATGAGGTACGGATCGATGCCCGGAGCGGGGAAGGCGGCACACTGCCGGCGCCCGTAGGCCAGCGCCAGATGGTCGCCCACCTTCGTGAAAAGTCCCCTCTGGTGCATCGTGCACAGGAAGACCTGCTCAGGATCCCGCGAATCCCCGCATTTGCTGACCGGCCCCGGAACGAAGTCGCTCACCGGCGCGAACGCCAGCAGCCCCAGCGCGGCCGAGACGGCGAGCCCGCGCCGGAACCACCGCGCCCGCAGCGTCCGCCGCACCAGGTATCGGGGGTTGCGCACCGCGGCCAGCATGCAGAGCGCCGCCGTGGCGGGACCGACCTGCCAGCCGGTGAGGTACGCGACGCCCTCCGGCCCGCCCCACACGTCCAGGCAGCCCCGGTCCAGCACCAGATCCACGGCCACGGCCACGGGGCCGGACCCGGCCACCAGCACGAGCGCGACCGCCGCGATCCAGGCGAACAGCCGCCCGATCCACGGCCGCCCCAGCCACGAGGTCAGCCAGTGCACCGCGAAGGCCAGCACCACCACCGGCCCCCCGCCGTACCAGAACAGCGGCACCCACGCGGTCACCGGCCACAGCACGGCCGAGATCTCCGAGGTCGCGTCATGGCCGGGGCATGAGGCGAAACCGAAGTAGCCGTAGCTGAAGGACTCCGGCAGCAAGCGCACGTACAGGGTCCCCGCCACCGAGGCCAGGAGCGCGGTGAGCCACCATAATCGCGATCTTCTCGACACGGCCCCTCAACTTACTGGCCCCGGGTCCCTCCTTGGCCCCTCTTTAACGCCCTAATGTGCGAAGAGTCCACCGCAGCCCTGGGAGACCCCGCGCGTCGGCGTCTGACGCGCCGCCGTGTCCCGCTCGCTATAAGTGGCTAACCGACTACGGAGTGTGCATGATTAGGGGGTTGTCTCTTCTAGAAGGGATCTGATATGCGTTCCATCCTCGCCGTGCTGACCGTGGCCGCCACGGCCGTCACGCTCACCGCCACCCCTGCCTCCGCCGCCTCGGGATCCGTGATCATCCGCACCCTCGGCGAAGCCACGTGGGGGATCGGGGACCCGCGGCCCAGCGAATGCCACGACCTCGGCCCGGGCTTCCATGCCGTGATCAACGAAACCGACGGCCCGATCCTCGTCTTCCCCGACAATGCCTGTGACGGCGAGGCCATCCTCGTGCACGCCTGGGACAACACCGAATACGGTCTGCACTACTCCTTCCAGGCGCTGACCTGACCACCGCTGTCATAGCCGCGCGGCCGCACCGCGCCCTGTCCGGGGCGGTGCGGCCGGTCTCTCCGAGCGGCAACCCCGCGACCGGCCTGGCGGCCTCGGACGGAGGTTGTCGCCGGTAGTGTCGAACCCCTGGTCGAAGGCGTTATGATCATAGCGACTTCACGCCTGCGACGAGGAACGATGTCGAGCATCAAAGAGGTCGCCCGGCTCGCCGGGGTCTCCGTCGGCACGGTGAGCAATGTGCTCAACCGGCCCGACATGGTGGCCCCCGACACCCGGCTGCGGGTGCGGGCCGCGATCGCCCGGCTCGGCTACGTCCGCAACGGCTCCGCCCGGCAGCTGCGGGCCGGCCACAGCCGGACCATCGGCGTGGTCGCGCTCGACCTGGCCAACCCGTTCTTCATCGACGTGCTGCGCGGCGTCGAGACCGCCGCGCAGCGGGCCGGGCTCACCGTGATGGTGTTCAACAGCAACAAGGACGCCGACCGTGAGGCGGGGCTGCTGGAGACGTTCGAGGAGCAGCGGCCGCTGGGCGTCCTGATCACGCCGGTCAACGACAGCGCCGAGGAGGAGCGGCTGAGCCGGCTCGTCTCGCGCGGCATCCCGGTGGTGCGCTTCGACAGCTCGGCCCCGCACAGCCACGGCTGCGCGGTCGCGGTCGACGACGTGCTCGGCGGGCGGATGGCCGGCCGGCACCTGCGCGAGCGGGGGCACCGCCACATCGCCTTCGCCGGCGGGCCGTTCACCGTCCGCCAGGTGCGGGAGCGGCACGAGGGCCTGTCCGCCGTGCTCCCGCCGGACGACCGGCTGACCGTCATCCCCCTGCCCGATCTCACCATCGCCACCGGGCGGCTGGCCGGCGAGGAGATCGCCACCCGGCCGCCGTCCGAGCGGCCCACCGCGGTCTTCTGCGCCAACGACCTGGTGGCCATCGGGGTGCTGCAGGAGATGACGCAGCGCGGGCTGCGGGTCCCGGGCGACCTGGCCATCCTCGGGTACGACGACATCGACTTCGCCGCGGCGGCCGCCGTGCCGCTGTCGTCCATCCGGCAGCCGCGCGAGCAGCTCGGCCACACGGCGGCCCTGATGCTGCTGGAGGAGGCCGGCCGGCCCGACGGCCACGAGCACCGCCAGGTGATCTTCCAGCCCGACCTGGTGGCACGCGCCTCCACCAGGTGACCCGCCGCTACCGGGCGGCGTCCCAGCCGTAGGTCTTCATGAGCCGGGCCGCCACCCGCGCAAAGCGGTCGCCGTCGAGCACCGCGCCCTCGCGCCGGATGTCGTCCTCGTCCAGCACGAACACCCGGTCCAGCCGCACGTACGACACCCGCCCGTCCCGGCCCCAGGCGCCCAGCTCCACCCAGTCGGGCCCGTCGTCGCCCTTGCTGGACAGCATCACGCCGAGGAGCCTGCGCCCGGTCCGGCCCACGACCAGCAGGGGACGGTCCTTGCCGCGGGACGGGTCCTCCTCGTAAGGGACCCAGGCCCAGACGATCTCCCCCGGGTCGGCCAGGCCGTCGAGGTCGGGGGAGTAGGACAGGGTGGCCGAGCCGCCGAGGGAGTGGATCTCGCGTACCGCGCCCCTGACGGGCCGGGGGTCCTCACCTAGATCGCGCATTGGGGGAGCCTACGGCGGCGCGCCGCCGAAATCCAGCCGGATCCCCTCCTCGCGGGGCGGCCGGCTGCCCCCGCCGGGCCGATGACCTCGGGCAGGGTGCTGTCCCGCGTGGCCACGACCGGGGTGCCGCTGGCCAGCGCCTCCAGCGCGACCAGGCCGAACGTCTCCACCGGGCCGGGCGCGAGGGCCACGTCCGCGGTCGCGAGCAGCGCGGCCAGCGCGTCCCGGTCGGCGAGGTGGCCGAGGAAGCGGACCGGCAGCCCGTCGGCCAGCCGGGTGAGCCTGGCCCGCAGCGGGCCGTCGCCGGCCACCGCGAGCACGGCCGGCACGCCCCTGCGGCGCAGCTCGGCGAGGGCGCGGATGGAGCGGTCGGGCCGCTTCTCGGGGGGACAGGCGGCCGCAGTGCACCAGCAGCGCCTTGCCCCGCGCGGCCAGGCGGGAGCGCAGGCCGGGGTCGAGGCGCTCGGGGAGAACGTGGCGAGGTCCACGCCGAGCGGCACCCGGACCAGGTTGGGAACGCCCAGCCTGGCGAACTCGGCCGCGGCCCAGCCGGTCGTGCACACCACGGTCAGCGCGCCGCGGGCGGTGATCACCCGGTAGCCGCCGAGGCCGGGGACCACCGGTCCCGGCAGGGTGATGACCCGTCCGGCCGGGGTCCGCTCGTCGCGGGCCGCCGCGCCGGGGACGACCAGGACGGGCTCGTGTCCCGCCGCCGCGTAGCCGGCGCCGAGCTCATGCAGGGGGCGGTGCCGGAGGTATGCATGGTGGCCGGCAGGAGTTCACGGCCGGTTCATCGCCGCGGTCTATCGTCCTGGTGACGTCGAGACGATGGGGAAACCCTCATGGAGCACGTGACGTTCCTGGTCGCCGTGGTGATCATCACGGCGCTGGCGTTCGACTTCACCAACGGCTTCCACGACACGGCCAACGCGATGGCCACCTCGATCGCGACCGGCGCGCTGCGGCCGAAAGTGGCGGTGGCGATCTCGGGCGTGCTGAACGTGGTGGGCGCGTTCCTGTCGGTCGAGGTGGCCAGGACGATCTCGGGCGGGATCGTGGACGACACCCTGGTGACCCCGCCGATGATCTTCGCGGGGCTGATCGGCGCGATCCTGTGGAACCTGCTCACCTGGCTCCTGGGGCTGCCGTCCAGCTCCTCGCACGCGCTGTTCGGCGGGCTCATCGGCGCGGTGTGGGTGGGCGCCGGCATCCAGGGCGTGAACTTCGGCACGGTGGTGCAGAAGATCCTCATCCCGGCGGTGGCCTCGCCGCTGATCGCCGGGTTCGTCGCGATGACCGCCACCTTCCTGGCGTACTCGCTCACCGCCAGGTCCCGGCACGAGTCGGTGACGGGCACGTTCCGGTTCGGGCAGATCGTCTCGGCCTCGCTGGTGTCGCTGGCCCACGGCACCAACGACGCCCAGAAGACCATGGGCGTCATCACGCTCACGCTGATCTCCTCCGGGGCGCTGGCCTCCGGCTCGAACCCGCCGCTGTGGGTGATCGCCGCCGCCGGGCTGGCCATCGGGCTGGGCACGTACCTCGGGGGCTGGCGGATCATCCGCACCATGGGCAAGGGCCTCACCGAGATCGAGTCGCCGCAGGGCTTCGCCGCCGAGGCGAGCGCGACCACGGTCATCCTCGCCTCCTCCCACCTGGGGTTCGCGCTGTCGACCACGCAGGTGGTGTCCGGCGCGATCCTCGGCACCGGGCTGGGCCGCCGGCTGGCCAAGGTGCGCTGGAGCGTGGCGGGCCGGATGGCGCTGGCCTGGCTGCTGACCCTGCCGGCCGCCGCCGCGGTGGGCGCGGTCGTGGCGGCCGTGGCCACCACCGGCACCCTCGGCGTCGCCGTCACCGCGCTGGTGGCGATCGCGGCGGCGGGCGGCCTGTACGCGGCCGGCCGGAGAGAACCCGTTCACGCGGGCAACGTCAACGACGTGCCTGCCCCGGTCTGAAGGGCGGACGCCGATGAACATCAAATGGGACGCCCTCGGGCAGGTCTTCGTCGTCAGCCTGGCCGTCAGCGTGGTCGTCGTGGCGGTCTTCTCGCTCGGCGCGCTGGCGCTCGCCGCCCGCCAGTCCGCCCAGGAGCGGGGGAGCGGCACCGGCGCCGGCGGCCTGGCCGCGGCCGTCCTGTGCTTCACCGCCTGCGCCGCCGTCGTGCTGTACGGCATCTATTTGATCGTCCCGCAGTTCCACTGAGCGAAGAACGTTCTGATGTCGGCGGCCAGCAGCTCGGGGGCCTCCAGGGCGGCGTAGTGGCCGCCCGTCGCGAACTCCGACCAGTGCACCACGTTGTGCGCCCGCTCGGCGTAGCGCCGGACCGTGCTGTCCCCGGGGAAGACCGCCACGCCCGTCGGGGTCCCGCCCGGCGCGTCCGGAACCGCCCAGTCGCCGCCGCTCTCCCGGTAGATGCGGGTGGAGGAGCCCGCCGTGCCGGTGAGCCAGAGGATGGTGACGTCGGTGAGGACGTCGTCGGCGGGGACCCCGCCCACGTCCTGCCCCCAGGAGGCGAACGCGTCGAGGGTCCAGCCGAGCAGCCCGGCCGGTGAGTCCGCCAGGGCGTACGCGAGCGTCTGCGGCCTGGTGCCCTGGATGGCGGCGTACCCGGAGAACTCCTTCCGCCACCGCTCGACGCCCCGGGCCCGCTCCAGCTCGGCCTCGGTCAGGCCCGACATGTCGTCGGTGACGAACGCGGTGAGCGCGTTCACGTGCACGCCGACCACCCGTTCGGGCGCCAGCCGTGCCACGGCGGGGGAGACCAGGGCGCCGAAGTCGCCGCCCTGCGTGCCGTACCGCTCGTAGCCGAGCCGCGCCATCAGCTCCACCCAGGCGGCGGCGACCCGCCGCACGCCCCAGCCCGGCTCCGCCGTCGGACCCGAGAACGCGAACCCCGGGATGGACGGGATGACCAGGTGGAAGTCCCGGCTGAGCGGCCCGGCGACGCGCGAGAAGTCCGCGAACGTGCTGGGCCAGCCGTGCGTCAGCAGCAGCGGCAGCGCGTCGGACCGGGGCGAGCGCACGTGCGCGAAGTGCACGCGCTGCCCGTCGATCACGGTCGTGTACTGCGGGAACGCGTTGAGCCTGGCCTCGTGCGCGCGCCAGGAGTAGCCGTCCAGCCAGTACGCGGCCAGCTCGCGCACCGCTTCGGGCGGCACCCCGTACGACCAGCCGACGCCGTCGAGGGCGTCGGGCGAGCGGGTGCGCTCCAGCCGCTCGCGCAGGTCGTCGAGCCGGTCCTGGGATATGTCGATGACGAATGCGTCCATGCCCGCAACGCTAGGAGCCATTGCGGCCAGGTTCGGGCCACAATGGACCCCGTGTTGGAGACCTCGGCAAGATTGCTGCGCCTGCTGGCCCTCCTGCAGGCCCGGAGCGAGTGGTCCGGCGCGGACCTGGCGGAGCGGCTCGGCGTCGCCCCCCGGACGGTGCGCCGCGACGTCGACCGGCTGCGCGGCCTCGGCTACCCGGTCCACTCGACGCCGGGCGTCTGCGGCGGCTACCGGCTGGGCGCGGGCGCGGAGCTGCCGCCGCTGCTGCTCGACGACGAGGAGGCCGTGGCGGTCGCGGTCGGCCTGCGCACCGCCGCGAACGGCACCGTGACCGGCATCGAGGAGACCTCCCTGCGCGCGCTGGCCAAGCTCGAACAGGTCCTGCCCGCCCGCCTGCGCTGGCGGGTCAACACGCTGCAGCGGCACACCGTACGCATCAATCGCGAGGGCCCCACCGTGGACGCGGACGTGCTCACCCGCGTGGCCGCCGCCTGCCGCGACCACGAGCAGCTCCGCTTCGACTACACCGGCCACCGGGGCGACAGCGCGCTCAGGAGGGCCGAGCCGCACCGCCTCGTCACCAAGGGCAACCGCTGGTACCTGGTCGGCTGGGACGCCGACCGCGGCGACTGGCGCACCTACCGGGCCGACCGGATGCGCCTGCGGACCCCGAACGGCCCCCGCTTCACACCGCGCGAGCCGCCCGCCCCCGACGTCGCCGCCTGGGTGCAGCACCGCCTCGCGCACGAGATGTGGCCGTACGAGAGCCGCTTCCTGCTGCGCGCCCCCGCCGAGCGGATCGAGGGCCGGACGGCGGGCACCGTCGAGCCGGTGGACGAGCACACCTGCCTGCTCACCCTGCGCGGCGACGACCTGCGCATGATGGCCATGGTGGTGGCGTTCCTGGACGTGGACTTCGAGGTGCTGGAGCCCGTGGAGCTGAAGGAACACCTGCGTGCTCTCGGGGAACGGCTGCTCTGCTCTAGAATCTGATTCTGTGTCAGCCTTCTTCACGCAGAAGAAGGGCGAGCTGGTGCCCGCGCCGCACGCCCGAGGTCCCTGGTCCCCCGACATGCTCCACGGCCGCCTGCTCGGCGGGCTCGCCGCCCGCGCCATCGAGCGGCGTTACGCCCAGCCGGGGCTGCAGTTCGCCCGCCTGACGGTCGACCTGTTCCGCAACAGCCCGATGGTGCCGGTCACGGTGGAGACCTCGCTGGTCCGGGCCGGGCGCAGGATCCTCGTGGCCGACGCCGTGATCACCACCGAGCAGGGGGCGATCGGGCGGGCCGGCGCGGTGCTGCTGCGGCAGGGGGAGCAGCCGGAGGGGGAGCAGACGTTCGTCACGCCCCCGTGGGACACGCCCGCGCCCTCCGGGCCGCCGGTGGACGGGCAGGCCTCGTGGAAGCCGCCGTTCGACCTGTGGCGCGTGACCGAGTGGGCGGCGCCCGGGCCGGGACGGGTGTGGCTGCGGGAGTCGTATCCGCTGGTGGACGAGGAGCCTTTGACGCCGTTCGTACGCGCGGCGCTGGCCGCCGACTTCGCCAGCCCGCTGAGCAACTCCGGGGTGGACGGGCTGCGCTTCATCAACGCCGACTACACGCTGACGCTCGCCCGGCTCCCGTCCGCGGAGCTGATCGGGGTCGAGGCCACCGGCCACCTGTCCGCCGGCGGGGTCGCCACGGGGCACGTCACCATGCATGACGCGAGCGGGCCGTTCGGGTTCTGCGTGGTCACGGCGGTCGCCAACACGGTCGGCATCGGCGGCCGCCAGTCCTGACGGGATTGTCGTACCCGTGGCGTAACGTTCCGCGGGTGCGTTCAGCTGTGCGTCTCGCTGCCGGGGACGGGTTCCATCTCGATGCCGTGACCTGCGTCGACGACCATCGCGGGTGGTCGGCGGCGGAGCTGGGCTCCGGGCACCGCCTGGTGCTGGTGCGCCGGGGCCTGTTCCGGCGCAAGGCGGACGGCCGGGCCGCCGTGATCGACCCGACGATGGCCTACCTCGGGGTGCCCGGCGAGGAGGAGCACTTCGCCCATCCGGCGGGGGGCGACGTGTGCACCTCGGTGTCGCTGACGCCGGAGCTGTGGCGCACCCTCGCGGGGGAGGGCCCGCCGGGGCGGCCGACCCTGTACGTGGACGCCCGGCTCGACCTCGCCCATCGGAAGGTGCTGGCGGCGGTGCGGGGCGGGGACACGGCTTTCGAGCTGGCCGAGTCCTTGCTCTCCCTCATCGGCGCCGCCCTCGCCCAACTGGGCCCACGGCCTGCGGCGGCCTCTTCCGGCTCGGGTGCCATGCTTCGCCCCGGAGCGAGCACCGCGGAGGCGTCCGTGCCCAGGACGACGGCGCCCGCCTTCGCGCCGGACAGCCCCGAAGCGCCGGCTCTCGGGACGGGTGCCACCGAGGCCACCACCAGCGCGCCGCCCGCCCCTCGGCCGGGTGGTGGTGAGGCCGCCGCCAGTGCGGCGCCTGCTTCTCGGCCGGGTGGTGGTGAGGCCGCCGCCAGCGCCGCACCCGCCCCTCGGCCGGGCGGTGCCGACGTGATGCCCGTCCCCTGGCCGGGTGGCGGGGATCCCGATGCCGCTGGAGCGTCCGCTGTCCGGCTGAGCGTCACTGAGGCGATCGCCGACGTGATGCCCGTCCCCTGGCCGGGTGGCGGGGATCCCGATGCCGCTGGAGCGTCCGCTGTCCGGCTGAGCGTCACTGAGGCGATCGCCGGCGTGATGCCCGGCCCTCGGTCGGGTGGCGCCGATATCGACGTCGTCGGAGCGTCTGCTTCTCGGACGGTCGGCGCCGGGGCGGGTGGCGTGGGAGCTGCCACCAGGGGGCGGGGCGTCGGGGAGGTGGATGCGATCGAAAGGCGGCCCTCCCCGGTGGGTCGTTCCAGGGGCGGCGGGGTGAGATCCGGTGCGGCGATCACCGATGCTGCCCGGGAGGCCATCGCCGCCGATCATCCGGCGGCCGGTGGGCTGATGTCGCTGGCCGAGCTCCTGGCCGTCTCGCCGTACCAGCTCAGCCGGGCGTTCACCCGGGAGCTGGGCGTCTCACTGACCCACTACCGCAACCGCGTGCGCGTGGGCCGGGCGCTCGACCGGCTGGAGAACGGCGAGCCGAGCCTGGCCGGGCTGGCCGCCGACCTCGGGTTCGCCGACCAGGCGCATCTCACCCGGACGATCCGCCACCACGTCGGCCACACCCCGACCGCCCTGCGCCGCCTGCTCGCCCCCCGCACTCCCTGAACGAGAGCGCGCGGGGCACCAAGCGAGTCAGCCGGGCATGATGCAGAAGGGGTGGCCTTCGGGGTCGAGGAGCACGGTCCAGTCGCCGCCGCCCGGCTGGAAGTCGGGCATGGTGGCGCCGAGCTCGGCCAGTTCCTTCATGGCGGCCTCGACGTCGGGGACCATGAAGTCGAGGTGCACGTGCTTCCCGCTGTCCGGCCAGGCCGGGCCCCGGTAGCCGTCGATCCGCTGGAAACCGACCGAGACCGGGCCGCCCTCGAGGCTGACGAAGTCGGGGTCGCCTGAGGTGATCCGCCAGCCGGTGGCCTGGGCGTAGAAGGACGCCAGGGTGGCGGGATCGGCGCAGTCGATGACGATGGAGGTAAGTGTCGCTGTCATGCGCCCAGCCTGGCGGCGACGCGGCGGCCAGGTCTTGAACATCCTTGCACCACCGCCCCCCCACATTGACCGCCACCGTGCCCGGTTGCCACCGTGCCCGGTTGCCACCGCTCCCGGTTGCCGGGGTGCCACCGCATCGACCGCCACCACACCTGACCGCCGTCTACCGGTAGGGCCGCTGCTTACCGGTGCGGCCGGGGCGCGGCGGTGGTGGCGCGGCCGGGACCGGGGCCGGGGCGCTGGGCGGCCGGGTGGTGTGGCCGACGGGGCTCCGGGGGCGGCGGTCGGGTGCGGGTGGTGGTGTGGGTCAGGCCGGGTGTTCGGTGCGGTCGCCGGACCAGTCCGTGTGGAAGGAGCCTTCCTTGTCCACCCGGCGGTAGGTGTGGGCGCCGAAGTAGTCGCGCAGCCCCTGGATCAGCGCGGCCGGGAGCCGGTCGCGGCGCAGGCCGTCGTAGTAGGCCAGGGCCGACGAGAAGCCGGGCGTGGGCACGCCGATCTGCACCGCCGTCGTCACCACGCGCCGCCAGGCCTCCTGCCCCGCGTCCAGCGCGGCCGCGAAGGTCGGGTCGGCCAGGAGGGTCGGCAGGGCCGGGTTGGCGTCGTACGCGGCCCGGATCCGGTCCAGGAACTTGGCCCGGATGATGCAGCCGCCGCGCCAGATCGTGGCCATGGCCCCCAGGTCGAGGTCCCAGCCGTACTCGCGGGAGGCGGCGGCCATCTGGTCGAAGCCCTGCGCGTACGCGACGATCTTGGACGCGTACAGGGCCTGCCGGACGTCCTCCACCAGCTCGCGCCCCCCGACCCCGGACAGGCCGGGCCCCTGCAGGGAAGCGGCGGCGGCGCGCTGCTCCGGGTGGCCGGACAGGGCGCGGGCGAAGGTCGCCTCGGCGATGCCGGTCACGGGCACGCCCAGGTCGAGCGCGCTCTGCACGGTCCACCGGCCGGTGCCCTTCTGCTCGGCCTGGTCCACGACGACGTCCACGAACGGCTTGCCCGTCTCGGCG
This sequence comes from Nonomuraea jabiensis, assembly GCF_014204795.1. Lineage (GTDB taxonomy): Bacteria > Actinomycetota > Actinomycetes > Streptosporangiales > Streptosporangiaceae > Nonomuraea > Nonomuraea jabiensis. The sequence continues at coordinate 8,318,734 of NZ_JACHMB010000001.1, forward strand.
TCCACCTGGTCGAGCACCTCGGCGGTGATCTCGATCAGGTACGAGTCCAGCTCGCCCCGGTTCCACTCGCGGAACACCGAGGCCAGCTCGGCCGGAGTCGCGCCCAGGGCCTGGCGCAGCAGGTCGTACGACTCGGCGATGAGCTGCATGTCCGAATACTCGATGCCGTTGTGGACCATTTTCACGAAATGTCCGGCACCGTCGGGGCCGACGTGGACGCAGCACGGCACCCCGTCCACCTTGGCCGAGATGTCCTGCAGGATCGGGCCGAGCGCCTCCCACGACTCCTTCGAGCCGCCCGGCATGATGCTGGGCCCGTTCAGCGCGCCTTCCTCGCCGCCCGAGATGCCGGTGCCGACGAAGTGCAGGCCGCGCTCGCGCAGCGCCGCCTCGCGCCGCCGGGTGTCGTCGAAGTGGGCGTTGCCGCCGTCGACGATCATGTCGCCCGGCTCCATCAGGTCGGCGAGCTGGTCGATCACCGCGTCGGTGCCCGCCCCCGCCTTCACCATGATGATCGCCCGCCGTGGCCGCTTCAGCGAGGCCACGAAGGCGGCCAGGTCCTCGGACGGGACGAACGTGCCCTCCCCGCCGAACTCCTTGACCAGCTGCTGGGTGCGCCCATATGTGCGGTTGTGCACGGCTACCGCGTATCCGTGCCTGGCCAGGTTGCGGGCCAGGTTGCGCCCCATGGTGGCCAGGCCGGTGACGCCGATGTCTGCCAAGTCCATCTCAAGCTCCTTTGTGGGGGATACGCATGATCCAGCTCGGTGGTTCCAGGGGATATTCCAACATCAGTCGGACTGCCGGACGCCGAGTTCGTCGAGCCTGTCCAGCATGTCTGCCGGATCGGCGTAGACCCTGAAGGCGCCGGCGCGTTCGAGCTCGTCCCTGCCGTACCCACCGGACTGCAACCCGATGCCCAGCGCGCCGGCCCGGCGGGCGGCGAGCAGGTCCCAGACGCTGTCGCCCACCACCATGGCATGCGCCGGGTCCACCTGGACCAGTGCCGCACCGGCCAGGAACAGGTCGGGGTCCGGCTTCGCCCGGCGCACCATGTCACGCGTGATCATCGGGGTGTCGTCCGGCAGGCCCAGCATGCCCAGCGCGAGCCGCGCCGTGCGGGCGTACCCGCTGGTGGCGATCGCCCACGGCACGCCGCGCGAGGTCAGCTCCGACAGCAGCTCCGCCGCGCCGGGCAGCGGCCGGACGGAGTGGACCTGCTGCTCGTACGCCTCCATGTGGGTGGTCTGCAACTGGTCGATCTGCTCCCGCGTCAGCTTCAGCCCGGTCTCGCGCAGCAGCGCGCTGACGAACAGCCCGCCGCTCATGCCGATGCGCCGGTGGATCCGCCACACCGACAGGTCGATCCCCATGCTCGACAACGCCTGCCGCCACGCGATGACGTGCTGGTAAACGCTGTCTATCAGGGTGCCGTCCAGGTCGAACAGGAAGGCGGGCGTCGGGGCCTCCGGAAACTCGCTCATGGGTCCATGACACCATGAGGGACTATGCGGATCATCATCGCGGGTGGTCACGGGAAGATCGCCCTGCGCCTGGAGGAACGGCTCAAGTCCGGCGCGGCCGGCATCGTGCGCAATCCCGCGCATGTCGCCGACATCGAGGCCACCGGGGCCGAGGCCGTGGTGTGCGACCTGGAGCGGGCGAGCGTCGAAGAGGTGGCGGCGATCGTCGAGGGCGCCGACGCGGTGGTCTTCGCGGCCGGGGCCGGTCCCGGCAGCGGCGCGGCCCGCAAGGACACCGTGGACCGGGCCGCGTCCGTGCTGCTGGCCGACGCCGCCGAGCGCGCGGGGGTGCGGCGGTTCATCCAGGTCTCGTCCATGGGCGCGGGCAGGCCGCCGCAGGGTGGCGACGAGGTCTGGGCCGCGTACATCAAGGCCAAGACCGAGGCCGAGGAGGACCTGCGCGCCCGCGACCTCGACTGGACGATCCTGCGGCCCGGCCGGCTGACCGACGAGCCCGGCACTGGGCTGGTGCGGCTGGCCGCCGAGGTCCCGCCGGGGTCGGTGCCGCGTGACGACGTGGCCGCCGTCATCGTGGCCCTGCTCGAGGCCCCCGGTACGGCGCGCAGAACCCTGGAACTCGTCTCCGGGGACACCCCCATCAAGACCGTCGTTGGGACAGAGTGATTTCTGTGACTGAATACCGCGTACTTGGACGTACTGGACTCAAGGTCAGCCCGCTCTGCCTGGGGGCGATGATGTTCGGCGGGTGGGGCGAATCCGACCCCGCCGAGTGCGCCAGGATCATCGACCGGGCGCTCGACTCGGGGATCAACTTCATCGACACCGCCGACGTCTACGCCCAGGGCCAGTCGGAGGAGTTCGTCGGCCAGGCGCTCGCCAAGTCGGGCAGACGCGACGACGTGGTGCTGGCCACCAAGGTCCACGGCGCCATGGGCGAGGGCCCCAACGAGCGGGGCAACTCCCGCCGCTGGATCATCCAGGAGGTCGAGAACAGCCTGCGCCGCCTCGGCACCGACTGGATCGACCTCTACCAGATCCACCGGCCCGACCCGGCCACCGACATCGAGGAGACCCTCGGCGCGCTCACCGACCTCGTACGGCAGGGCAAGGTCCGCTACATCGGCAGCTCCACCTTCCCCGCGCACCAGATCGTCGAGGCCCAGTGGGCCGCCGAGCGGCGCTCGCTGGAGCGGTTCGTCTGCGAGCAGCCGCCGTACTCGCTGCTCGCCCGTGGCATCGAGGCCGACATGCTGCCCGTGGCCGAGAAGTACGGCATGGGCGTCATCGTGTGGAGCCCGCTGGCCGGCGGCTGGCTGAGCGGCCGCTACCGCAAGGGGCAGGAGCAGCCGCAGACGCGCAGGGCGTCCCGGCTGCCCGAGCGCTACGACCTGACCAAGGAGGTCAACCAGCGCAAGCTGGACGCCGTCGAGCAGCTCGCCGTGCTGGCCGAGGAGGCGGGCATCACGCTGGTCGAGCTGGCGATCGCGTTCACGATCAGGCACCGGGCGGTGACCTCGGCCATCATCGGGCCGCGCACCATGGAACACCTGGAGGGCCAGCTCACGGCCGCCGACGTGCGCCTGACCGACGACGTGCTCGACCGGATCGACGAGATCGTCCCGCCGGGCGTCACGCTCAACCCCGCCGACCGGGGCTGGCAGCCGCCGGAGCTGGGCGACGCGGGCCTGCGCAGACGTCCCTGAGCGAGCCCCAGGCTTTGCCTGGCGCTGGGCGTGACTTCCGGCATACGCGGTAGGGGTCCCCCGAATCGAGGGGGGACACGCTATGTCGTTTTTCGGTGGGGACCCGTTCAGAGGGTTCGAAGAGCTCACGGGCCGGGTGTTCGGTGGCATGGAGTCCTGGCCGCCGGCCCGGCCCGGCGTGCAGCGGGTGGACGTCGGCAGGCTGCTGTCCGCCTCGGCGAGGGAGGTCCTGGCGCGGGCCATGGACGCCGCCGGTCAGCGCGGCGCCCCGGACCTGGACGTGATCGACATCCTCGACGCCCTGACGGAGGACGACGCCATCCGCAACACGCTGCGCACGGCCGGGGTGGACGTGGGCCGGGTACGCGACCGCATCGACGAGGTGGCTGGGCCCGGCGAGGCCGGCGAGGCGCCCACCACGCTCTCACCGGCCGCCAAGAGAGCGATCCTCGACGCCCAGCGGATCTCGCGTGCCCTGCGGTCGTCGTACATCGGGCCCGAACACCTGCTGCTGGCGATCGCCGCGCGCCCCGACTCCCGCGCCGCCCGGATCCTTCAGGACCAGGGCGTCTCCGCGAACGAGCTGCAGCAGGCCATGATGGCCGCCCCACGCCGGACCGACGGCGAGGCGCGCCGCCAGAGCGACACGCCGACGCTCGACGAGTACGGCAGGGACATGACCGAGGAGGCCCGGCAGGGCCGGCTCGACCCGGTCGTCGGCCGCGAGGAGGAGATCGAGCAGGCCATCGAGGTGCTCTCGCGCCGCACCAAGAACAACCCGTGCCTGATCGGCGAGCCGGGCGTCGGCAAGACCGCGATCGTCGAGGGCATCGCCCAGCGCATCGTGAACAACAGCGTCCCCGACACGCTGAAGGACCGGCGCGTCGTCGGCCTCGACCTGACCGGCATGGTGGCCGGGACGAAGTACCGTGGCGAGTTCGAGGAGCGCATCAAGAAGGTCATCGACGAGGTGCGCGCGCACTCCGACGAGATCATCGTCTTCATCGACGAGGTCCACAACCTGGTCGGCGCGGGCGCCGCCGAGGGCGCCATGGACGCGGCCAACATCCTCAAGCCCGCCCTGGCCCGCGGCGAGCTGCATGTCATCGCGGCCACCACGATCGACGAGTACCGCAAGAACATCGAGAAGGACGCCGCGCTCGAACGCCGCTTCCAGCCCATCCTGGTCTCCGAGCCGAGCGTGGCGGAGACGGTCGAGATCCTGGCCGGGCTGCGGGACGCGTACGAGGCGCACCACCAGGTCCGCATCACCGACGAGGCGCTCGACGCGGCCGCGACGCTGTCCGACCGCTACGTCTCCGACCGGTTCCTGCCCGACAAGGCCATCGACCTCATGGACCAGGCCGCCGCCCGGGTGCGGCTGCGCTCGCGCACGCCCGGCGCCGACGTACGGGAGCTGGAGGAACGGCTCGACGCGCTGCGCCGGGACAAGGACCAGGCCGTCTCCGCCGAGGACTTCGACCGCGCCAAGGACCTCACCACGCAGATCGAGAAGATCAGGCCGGAGGTCGAACGCGCCAGGCACGGCACGGACAGCGTGCCCCTGGTCACGGTCGAGGACATCGCCGAGATCGTCTCCCGGCGCACCGGCATCCCGGTCACGCAGCTCACCCAGCAGGAGCGCGAGCGCCTGATGCGCCTGGAGGAGCACCTGCACGAGCGCGTGATCGGCCAGGACGAGGCCGTCATCGCCATCGCCGAGGCCGTACGCAGGGCGCGGGCGGGCCTGAAGGACCCCAACCGCCCGATCGGCAGCTTCCTGTTCCTCGGGCCGACGGGCGTCGGCAAGACGGAGCTGGCCAGGGCGCTCGCCGCGGCGCTGTTCGGCGGCGAGGACCACATGGTGCGCATCGACATGAGCGAGTTCCAGGAGCGGCACACGGTCTCCCGCCTCATCGGCGCGCCGCCCGGATACGTCGGGTACGAGGAGGCCGGCCAGCTCACCGAGGCCGTCCGCCGCCGCCCGCACGGCGTGATCCTGCTGGACGAGATCGAGAAGGCCCACCCGGACGTCATGAACATCCTGCTGCAGATGCTCGACGACGGCCGCCTCACCGACGGCCAGGGCCGCACGGTGGACTTCACCAACACGATCGTCATCATGACCAGCAACCTCGGCGCCCAGCTCATCCTGGACTCGCCGGGCGACGTCAAGGACCTCGAGGACCGGCTCATGGACCTGCTGCGGCACTCGCTCCGGCCGGAGCTGCTCAACCGCATCGACGAGACGATCGTCTTCAAGCGGCTGGAGAAGGAGCAGCTGCGCCAGATCGTGGACCTGATGCTGGAGCGCACCCGGCAGCGGCTGCGCGGGCAGGGCGTCACGCTGGAGGTCACGGACGCGGCCAAGGACTGGCTGGCCGAGCGCGGCTACCAGCCGGAGTTCGGGGCCCGGCCGCTGCGGCGCACGGTGCAGCGGGAGGTGGACAACCGGCTGGCCACGATGCTGCTGACCGGGGAGGTCGAGGAGGGGGGCAGGGTGACGGCGGGCGTCGAGGGCGACCACCTCACCTTCCGCGCCACCGCCCCCCAGCCCACCCCCTGAACCCTGACCGCCGCCCGTGGCCGGCGCCCCTTGGAGGAGACCGGAGGACGCGGGCGGGGTCAGGCGAGGGCCGTCGCGGCGCGTTCGCGGCAGTCGGCCAGCGTGAGGCCGGCCAGGGCCTCGCGTACGGCGGGGACGCACACGGGGGCCATGGACAGGCTGGTCACGCCGAGTCCCACCAGCAGGGGCGCGACCAGCGGGTCTCCGGCCGCCTCCCCGCACACCCCGACCGGCTTGCCCGCCTCCCGCCCCGCCTGGGCGCACATGGCGATCAGCTCCAGGAGCGCGGGCTGGCGCGGGTCGAGCAGGTCGGCGAGGGCGGAGTGCTGGCGGTCGGCGGCGAAGGTGTACTGGGCCAGGTCGTTGGTGCCGATGCTGAGGAAGTCCAGCTCCCGCAGCAGCTGCGCGGCCCGCAGCGCCGCCGCCGGGACCTCGATCATCGCGCCCACCCTGGCGATGCCCCTGGCGCGGGCGCGCCGCGCGAACCCGGCCGCCTCCTCCGTCGTGGTGACCATGGGCGCCATCACCCACGCCTCGGCGCCCGTCTTGCGGGCCGCCTCGGCGATGGCGTCGAGCTGGGTGTCCAGGACGTCCGGCAGCAGCCGGTCCACGCGCAGGCCGCGCACGCCGAGGGCCGGGTTCGGCTCGCCGGGCAGGCCGAGGAAGGGCAGGGGCTTGTCGGTGCCCGCGTCGAGCGTCCGCACGATCACGCTCTCCGCCTGCGCGAACACCTCCGCGTACGCGGCCACCTGCTCCTCGAAGGACGGCGCCGTCGTACGGTCCAGGAACAGGAACTCCGTCCTGAACAGCCCGACCCCCTCCGCGCCCGGCCGCAGGTCCTCGGCCGAGCCGATGTTGAGCAGCAGCTTCACCGGGTGGCCGTCCGCCGTCCGGCCCGGGCCCCGGCCGGCCGCCAGCCTGGCCCGCTCCGCGCGGTCGGCCTCCTGGACCTCGGCCGCCTCCTGCTCGGTGAGGCCGACGGCGAGCTCGCCGGTGCGGCCGTCCACGCCGACCACGGTGCCGTCCGGGACGTCCATGATCCCCTTGCAGGCCACCACGGCGGGCAGTCCCCGGCCGCGCGCCAGGATCGCGGTGTGGCTCGTCGGCCCGCCCCGCTCGGTCACCAGCGCCAGCACGTCCGGGCCCAGGCCCGCGGTGTCAGCGGGGGAGAGGTCCTCGGCCACCAGCACGTACGGGTGGCCAGGGGAGGGGAGCCCCGGCATGGGCAGGCCGAGCGCGAACGCCACGGCCCGATGCTTGAGGTCGTCGAGGTCGGCGGCCCGCTCGGCCAGGTAGCCGCCGAGCGCGGCCAGCGTGTCCCGGTGCTGCGCGAAGGCAGCGTCCAGGGCGTGGGCGGCATCCATGCCCTCCTGGGCCCGGCCCTGGGCGTCCTCCAGCAGCATCGGGTCGTCGGCGATCATGGCCAGCGCCTCGAGGATGTCCGCCGCCTCCCCCGAGGCGCCGGCGGCGCGCCGGGCGAGGTCGGCGGCGACCGCCTCCAGGGCGCCCGCGACGGCGGACGACTCGGCGGCGGGGTCGGAGACCGGGCGTGGCGGGGGCAGCGTCGGAGGGGCGGCCATCCGCATCGTCGGCCCCGCCGCCCGACCCTGGCTGACCCCGAGGCCGCTCAGAACCCCGCCCGAACCGGAGAAGGCGGGCCGGTCAGGCATCGAGGGCCTCTTCCGCGTCGAGGTCGCGCGAGAGCAGCGCCACCAGCGAGTCCAGCGCCTCCTCCGCTCCCGGCCCGTCCGCCTCCAGCGTCACCTCCGTGCCGCGTACGGCCCCCAGCGACAGCACGCCGAGCATGCTCTTGGCCGGGACCGCCTTGTCCCCGAGCCGCACCGTCACCGGCACCCCCAGCCGCGCCGCCGCCTGCACGAACAGCTTGGCGGGCCGCGCGTGCAGGCCGCTGGCAGAGGCCACGATCACCGTTCGCTGTGCCATCTCGAACCTCCTAGGGCTCAATAGTGACCTTGATGGCCGCGCCCCTGCTGACGAGGTCGATCCCGTCGAGCACCTGGGGCAGCGGCAGCCGGTGGGTGATGAGGTCGGACACCACCACGTCCCCCGAGGCTACGAGCCGCAGCGCCTCGGCGTTGTGCGCCGGGCTGGAGCCGTTGGCGCCGACGATGGTCAGCTCGCGGTAGTGCACGAGGTTGGAGTCGATGGTGACGAGCGGGTCGTCCTTGGGCAGGCCGCCGAAGAAGCTGATGCGCCCCTGCCGGGCCGCCATCCGTACCGCCTGCTCCTGCGCCGCCCCCGAGGCCGCCGCCGTGATCACCACGTCGGCGCCGCGCCCGCCGGTCAGCTTGAGCACCTGCTCGACCGGGTCGGCGTCGATCGCCGCGTCCGGGCGTACCAGCTCGGCGGCCATCGCCAGGCGCTGCGGGTTGACGTCCACGAGGAAGACGCGGGCGGCGCCGCGGGCCCGCGCGAGGCGTACGTGCAGGCAGCCGATCGGGCCCGCGCCCATCACCACCACGTCGTCGCCCGCCCCCACGCGCGCCAGCGACTGCCCGTTGAGCACGCAGGCGAGGGGCTCGGCCACCGACGCCTCGGCGAAGCCGACGCCCGGCGGGATGGCGTTGACGCCGTTCACGGCCAGCACCTTGGCCGGGATCACCATGTACTCGGCGAAGCCGCCGTCGTAGTGGTAGCCCATCGACTCCTGGTTCGGGCAGACGGTCAGGCGGCCGCGCAGGCACTCCGGGCAGGCGCCGCACGGGATCGCGGCGATCACCTGCACCCGCTCGCCCGTGTCCACGACCTCGCCGGCGATCTCGTGGCCCATCACGCGCGGCGGCCTGATGTGGTGGTGCCCGAACTTGAGGATCTTGGCGTCGGTGCCGCAGGTCGAGCAGTTCCGTACGCGGATCTTCAGCTCGCCGGGCCCGGCGACGGGCTCCGGCGCGTCCTCGATCCGGATGTCGCCGGGAGCGTGGAATCTGGCGACTTTCACGCTGTGAGCTCCTTCATCACTTGTGAGACTTCGGTGGCCTCGCGCAGCGTCCTGGCGCGGTCGGGGTCGAGCAGAATCTCGGCCAGCGCCGCCAGCAGCGGCACGTGCCCGTCGTCCTTGGCCGCGATGCCGACGCAGAGCGTGACCTGCTCGCCGTCCCAGTCGACGCCGCCGGGGAAGCGCACCACGCAGATGGCGTCGCGCTTGACGTCCTCCTTGGAGGCGTTGGTCCCGTGGGGGATGGCCACGCCCTCGCCGACGTACGTGGAGATCGTTAGCTCCCGTTCGAGCATCGCCTCGATGTACGGCTCCGCGACCGCCCCCACCTCGACCAGCACCTGCCCGCACCGGCGGATGGCCGCGGCGCGGTCGGGGGCGCTCTCGTGCAGCAGCACGGCCCGCGGGTCGAGCAGGCCGTCACGCATCGACGGTGCCGCCGTTCTTGATGGTGTTCACCAGCCGGGTCACCGCCGGGTCGCCGAGGAAGATCTGGAACGAGACCAGGACCTTCCCGGGGGCGGCGGCCCTGGCGCGGGCGGCCAGCCCGGCGTGGCACAGGACCACGTCGGCGTCGTCGGGGATGGAGTTGACGGGCGTGTGCTCCACGGTGACGCCGGTGTCCTTGAGCTGCTTGCGCAGCGTGGAGGCGAGCATCACGCTGCTGCCCATGCCCGCGTCGCAGGCCACGATGATCTTGTGGATGTCCTTGCTGTCGATGCCGGCCATGGCTCAGGCCTCCCTGTTGGCGGGTTCGGTGGCGGGTTCAGTGGGGGTGACGGCTTCCTGCGAGCCCTCCGGCTCGTCCTTCTTCTCGCCCCTGCCGAAGCCGAGCAGGATCGCGGCGACCGCGAACGACACGGCCGTGGCCACGAGGATCCCCAGGCTGGAGCCTAGCCAGCCGCCCTTCGGCGTGACCGCGATGTAGGCGAAGATGCTGCCGGGCGACGGCGTGGCCACCAGGCCCGCCCCGGTGACCATGAACGTGAACACGCCGGCCGCGCCGCCCGCGATGACCGCGAGGATGAGGCGGGGCTTCATGAGCACGTACGGGAAGTAGATCTCGTGGATGCCGCCGAAGAAGTGGATGATCATGGCGGCGGGCGTGCTCGGGCGCAGCTCGCGCGGGCCGAACAGCAGGTACGCCAGCAGCAGCCCGAGGCCGGGCCCCGGGTTCGACTCCAGCATGAACAGGATCGACTTGCCCGTCTCCGCCGCCTGGGCGACGCCGAGCGGGCCGAGCACTCCGTGGTTGATGGCGTTGTTGAGGAACAGGACCTTGGCCGGCTCGATCAGCACGGAGGCGACGGGGAGCAGGTTGTGGCCGATGAGCCAGCTCACCGCGTTGCCCGCGGCCGTGGTGACCGTCTGGACGATCGGGCCGATGCCGAACATCCCGACCACGGCCATCGCGCCGCCCACGATGCCGGCGGAGAAGTTGTCCACGAGCATCTCGAAGCCGGCCTTGGTCCGCTGCTCGGTGAACTTGTCCACATATTTCAGGATCAAGGCGGTGAGCGGGCCGATGATCATGGCGCCGAGGAACATCGGAGACTCCGTGCCCACCACGACGCCCATCACCGCCACCGCGCCCACGACCGCGCCGCGCTGCCCGTGCACCATCCGGCCGCCGGTGTAGGCGATGAGGATCGGCAGCAGGGTCGAGATGATCGGGCCGACCATCTTCGCGAGCGTCTCGTTGGGCAGCCAGCCGGTCGGGATGAACAGCGCGGTGATCAGGCCCCAGGCGATGAACGCGCCGATGTTCGGCATGATCATGCCGGCCAGGTGGCCGCCGATGCGCTGGATGGTGGCCTTGACACCGGTTCCGGTGACCGGGGGAGTGTAACTGTCGGCCATGGACTTGCTCCTTCGGGGGGATGAGCAGTTGATCAGCCGCTGTGCGGGACAAGGGGGGAGGCGAGGGGGCGGGACGGGTCGGGCGGGTGGACGGCGACGACGACGGGGTCGATGTCGGCGGGGCCGGGCATGCGGCTGCCGGGCAGGCGGACCGCCGCGGCGCCCCAGGCCAGCGCCCGCGCCAGGGCGTCCGGGCCGCGCCCGCCGCCGGCCAGGAAACCGGCCAGCATGGCGTCGCCGGCGCCGACGGAGCTGCGCGGCTCGGTGACGGCGGCCTCGCCGTACCAGATGCCCTGCTCCTCGACGAGCACCGCGCCGTCGGCGCCCAGGCTGGCCAGCACGGTACGCGCGCCCGCGGCCCGCAGCTTGCCCGCCGCCTCGACCACGTCGCCCAGGCAGCGGATGAGCATGCCGGTGGCGGCGGACAGCTCCTCGAGGTTCGGCTTGACCAGCGCGGGCGCGGCGCCGAGCGCGCAGGCCAGCGCCGGGCCGCTGGTGTCGACGGCCACGTGGATGCCCGCCCCGGCGAACCTGCGGCACAGCCGGGCGTAGACGTCGGCCGGGACCTCGGGCGGCAGGCTGCCCGAGGCGACCACCCAGTCGGCCTCGTGGGCGGCGTCGAGCACGGCGTCGGCGATCGTGTCCAGCTCCCCGGCCGACAGCGCCGTGCCGGGCTCGTTGATCTTGGTGATGGTGCCGTCGGGCTCGGCCAGGGTGACGTTGGACCTGGTCGGGCCGGCCACCGGGACGGTGACCATGTCGAGCCCCTCGGCCGCGAGGAGTCGTACGAGCTGCCTGCCCTCGTCGCCGCCGAACGGCACCACCGCCCGGCTCGCCACGGCGTTGGCCAGCAGGGCGCGTGAGACGTTGACGCCCTTGCCGCCCGGGTCGAGGTGGGCGGCGGCGGCGCGGATGACGGCGCCCCGGTCGAGCGCGGCGATCTCGATGGTGCGGTCGAGGCTGGGGTTCAGGGTCAGGGTGAGGATCACGCCCGGATCACCTCCGGGCCCGCCGCCGCCAGGTCGGCGGCGAGGGCGAGGTCCAGCCCGGTGTCGGTGATGAGCACGTCGATCTCGTCCAGGCCGGCGAACCTGGCCAGGTACGTGTTCGTGAACTTCGTGTGGTCGGCCAGCAGCACGCTGCGCTGCGCGGCCTTGACCATGGCCCGCTTGATCGCCGCCTCGGCCGGGTCGGGCGTGGTCAGGCCCCTGGTGAGCGAGCAGCCGTTGGCCGCCATGAAGGCCACGTCCACGTTGAGGTCGGCCAGCGGGCGCAGCGCCCAGTCGTCGACCGTGGCGAGCGTCTTGCCGCGCACCCGGCCGCCCAGCATGATCACGTGCAGGTTGGGGCGGGCGGCCAGGGCGGTGGCCAGCGGCGGCGAGTTCACCACGACGGTGAGCTCGCGGTCGGCGGGCAGCACCTTGACCAGCCGGCCCGTCGTGGTGCCCGCGTCGATGATCACGGAACCGTCCTCGGGCAGCTCGGCCAGCGCGGCCTTGGCGATGCGCTCCTTCTCGGCCGTCAGCACCTCGTCGCGGGCGGCCAGCGCGGGCTCGAAGCCGAGGCGCTCGACGGGGATCGCGCCCCCGTGCACCCGGCGCAGCACGCCCGCCCGCTCCAGCGACGTCAGGTCGCGGCGGATCGTCTCGGTGGTCACGTCGAGCTCGGCGGCCAGCGTCACCACGTCGACGCGGCCCGCGGCGCGCGCCCTCCGCAGGATCTCCTGCTGCCGTTCCTCGGCGTACATGATGTTGGTTCACCGCCGTTTCGGGTTGGTTTCATCTTTGTTTATACCCGCTTTGTTGGGCGGGTCAAGGCTTGGTAGGTATAGGCGAATGCGAAGCAAGCCCCTGGCCGCCGCGATGGCCGCCGTCCCCCTCGTCGTCGGGCTCGCCACGCCCGCCCAGGCCGCCCCGCGGGTGCCCCCGGGCACCACGGCGTCGTGGCTGGTGTTCGACCGGCAGGCGGGCAGGTTCGTGGCCACGCGCAACGCGCACCGGAAGTTCCGCTCGGCCTCGGTCGTCAAGATCCTCATCGCCATCGACTACCTGGAGCGGCGCAAGAGCGTGCCGGCCGCCGACGCCCGGCTGCTGAAGGTCATGCTGCGCTCCAGCGACGACGACGCGGCCTCGGCCTTCTGGGACCGCGCCGGCAAGGGGCAGATCATCGTGCGGATGGCGCGCAAGCTCGGCCTGTCCGACACCGCGCCGCCGCCCGCCTCCAAGCCCGGCTTCTGGGGCTACACCTCGCTGAGCGCGTACGACGTCGTGCGCACGTACCGCTACCTGCTCGACAGGGCCGAGCCCAGGGTCCGCGACACGATCCTGGGGCACCTGCGGCAGTCCACGCCGTGCGGCACCGACGGCTTCGACCAGAGGTTCGGCATCCCCGGCGCGGTGCCCCGGTCGTGGGCGGTCAAGCAGGGCTGGTCGGGGTTCGGCGACACGCCGCCCACGCGGTGCTCCGGCGCCCGGGCGATCGGCGCGCCCATCTCGTGGATCGCCCAGCGCGCCACCGGCTCGGGCGTGCCCGACTACGGCCGCCCGGTGCTGCACACGACGGGCCTGGTGGGCAAGGACGAGCGGTACGTCATGGCGGTGCTGACGGCGCACCCGGCGGGCGGCACGTGGGCCTCCTCGGTCACCCGCATCACCAAGCTGACGGGCGAGCTGTACCGAAGCCTGTCCTGATGGCGGGCCTGCCGCCCGCGACCGGAGGCCACCGCATCACCTGGGCCGAGGTGCCCGCCGGGGTGCGGACGGCGATCGAGGAGCTGCTCGGCGCCGAGGTGGTCGGCGCGGCCGGCCGGCCGGCCGGGCGGTTTCTCCGAGGGCCTGGCCGCCCGGCTGCTCCATGCCCATGACGACGGCACGTGGGTGGCCCTGGTGTTCGAGGACGTCGAGGGACGCCTGCCGGCGCCGGACGGCTCGCCCCGCTGTCGCGGTGGGCGGGCGATCATCTCGACGCGCTGATCGCGCTGGAGGAGGGGCCGCCTCAGAGGAACGTGAACATGCGCGCGGCCGGTTCGAGCGCGACCGGCGGCCCCGCGTAACGGTGGACGCCGACGCCGTACCCGTCGCTCTCCACCGTTACGCGGTCGAACCCGCCTTCCTCGAACCACTCGCAGATCCGCGGCACCAGGTCGGGCTCGCGCCGGTGCCGGGTCCAGATCACGGTGGCCTCGGGGGCGCAGAGCTGCGGCAGCAGGCCGACCGTGCGCCGGACGTCGTCGTCGCTCACGTTCCCGAACACGCCGCACACCAGCACCAGGTCCGCGGGCACCGCGCCGGCGTACGCGCCGAGCAGCGCCGCGTCCCCCCGCACCACCTCGACGCCCGCAGGGGCGGCCCGCCGGGCGGCGGCGACGTTGTGCTCGTCCAGCTCCACGAGCCGGGCCCGCACCTCCTCGCGCCTGGGATGCGCGGCGAGCACCGGGAGCAGGTCCCGGCCCTGGCCGGCGCACAGGCTCACCACCCGCGCGGCCCCCGCGTCGAGCGCGGTCCCGATCCACTTCCGCACCACCTGGAGCCGCCGTTCCAGGGGCGAGCCCGGCACGTCGTACGCGTCATGCCAGCCCGCCCAGTCCTTCTCCGTCATGATCGTCATGCTGACGGGTGGGCGGCCCGGCGGGCAAGCCGGGTTTGCCCCGGAGGGGCGGGGGCAGGTCCGCCGGAAGGAGGGGATAGTCCATGCCACTCATCAACGTGAAGGTCATCGAGGGCGTGTTCAGCGACGCGCAGAAGGCCGAAATGGTGGAGAAGCTGACCGACGTGATGGTCTCCATCGAGGGCGAGAACCTGCGCCCCCTTACCGTGGTCATCGTGGAGGAGGTCAAGAGCGGCGACTGGGGCGTCGGCGGGAAGCCGGTGACGGCCGCGGAGGCGAGGGCGCTGGCCGCCGGCCTGCGGCCCCGATGACCTATCGGGCCTGGGCCTGCTGTTCCAGGCGCACCTTCTTCGGCACGCACATCCGCCACGCCTCCAGGACCAGCTCCCGCATCTCGGCCGGGTCGAGGGCGTCCACGCGCGCCACCACCCAGTTGAAGCGCAGGTCGGACTCCCGCGGCATGAGAAACTTGTCCGGCTCGGCCGCCACCAGCGCCGCGCGCTCCTCCTTGGGGAACCCGAAGCCCATCAGCGTCTCGTCGCGCGAGAACGCCACGTAAACGATCTTGCCTACGCGGAACTTGACCCGGTCCCGGATGAGGTGCTCCGACGAGCGGGGGAGCGTGCGGGCGAACTGCCGTACATCGTCGACTGTGAACACGCGGCAAACGTTACTGGTTGCCCTCCGCGGCCGAAATGTCGGCGAGGGCCGAGTGCGGGTCGCGCTCCAGAGCCAGGTCGCCGAGGCTGACGATGCCGACCGCGCGGCCGTCCTCGAGCACCGGCAGGCGGCGGACGGCGTGCGAGCGCATGATCCGCACCGCCTGGTCGATCGTGGTGTCGGGATCGATGGCCTCGACGTACGGGCTGCACGCCTCGCGTACCGGCGTCTGGGGGGACTTCTCGGCCGCGACGACGCGCACCGCGATGTCCCGGTCGGTGATGATGCCCTGGATCCGGCCGTTCTCGTTGACGATCACGGCACCCGTGTCGTGGTCGCGCATCAGCGCGGCCGCCGCGCACACCGGCTGGTCGGCCTCGACCGCCGCCGGATGGTACGTCATGACCTCTGCCACGGTGTCGGCCATGGGAACCCTCCTGCAGATCCGTCAGGCCGACCTCCTACCCGGGCGGACGCGCGGCTCACCTGCCTTTGCCGGGTCTCTGCCTCCGGCTAGAGCGTCTTGGCCGCCAGGCGGATCTCCTCCAGCAGGACGGCCAGGTCGCGCTCGGTGGTGTCCGGGTGCAGGAAGCAGGCGCGCAGCGCGTCGCGGCCGCCCAGCCGGGTGCCGGTGATGAACGCGTTCCCGCGCGCCTGCACCACGCCCGGGATAGCCCGGTTGAGCGCGTCCAGCCCGTCGGGGCGCGGCCGGTACCGGAAGGCGGTGATCGAGGTGGTGACCGGCGCCAGCAGCTCGAAGTCGCCGGACTCCTCGACCATGGCGGCGAGCGTGCGGGCCAGCCCGGTCGTGTGGTTCACCAGGCGCTCGACGCCGGAGCGGCCCAGATGCGACAGCGTGGCCCAGGTCTTCAGCGCCCGGAACGGGCGGGTCTGCTCGGGCCCGTACTCGGAGAACCACCCCAGATCGCCCGCGTTCTCGTCGATCAGGTACGACGGCACCAGGCTGAACGCGGCCCGCGCCGCCCCCGGGTCGCGCAGCAGGGCACAGCCGCAGCCCACCGGGACGCCGAGCCACTTGTGCGGGTCGAGGGCCAGCGAGTCGGCCCGCTCCAGGCCCGCATAGTGCGGCGCGGCGCCGTCGGCCAGAACGCCGAGCGCGCCGTAGGCGCCGTCCACGTGGAACCAGAGCCCGTGCTCGGCGGCCACGTCGGCGATCTCGTCGAGCGGGTCGACCGCGCCGGAGTTGACGGTGCCCGCGCTGCCCGCCACGCAGAACGGCCGCAGGCCCGCCCGCAGGTCCTCCTCGACCATGACGCGGAGCGCGCCCACGTCCATCCGGTACGCGCCGTCCACCGGGACCACGCGGACCTGCCGCGATCCGAGGCCGAGGAGCTGGGCGGCCTTGTGCAGGCAGCTGTGGCCCTCCTCGGTGACGTACATGACCATGGGCGGCCGCCCGGACAGGCCCTCCTCGCGGGCGTCCCAGCCGTCGGCGAGCGCGGCCCGCTGGCGGGCGGTGGCCAGGCAGATCACGGTGGCCATGGAGGCGCCGCTGGTCAGCAGCCCGCCGCCCGGCGGGTGCGGGAACCCGACCAGCTCGGCCAGCCACCGCACCACCGCCCGCTCCAGGTGCGGGCCGGCGTGGTCGCCGCCGGCGCAGCTCGGGTTGAGGGCGGCGGCCAGCGGCTCGACGAGCACGCCCGCGGGGTTGGGCGGGGAGTTGACCCAGCCGAAGAAGCGCGGGTGGCCGTTGCCCATGGGGTACGGCAGCACCCGCGTACGGGCGTCCTCGAGCAGCTCGCCGAGGGGCCGCCCGCGCTCGGGCAGTTCCTGGCCGCTCAGCCAGGCCCGCTCGGCCTCCGGCACGGGCCGCCACACGGGCCGCTCGCCCAGCCCCGCCAGGTGCTCGGCGGCGATCCGCGCGGCCGCGGCCAGGTCGGTGGGGTCGAGATCAGCCATCGGAGGGTTCCTTCCAGGGGTCGTGCTGTCCGGCGCCACCCAGCTCCATGGCCAGGTAATAGACGCAGTCGACGGCGCCGTCGTTGGCGAAGGCGTGGCGGCAGTCGCCCGGGTAGTAGGCCGAGTCGCCGGCCGCCAGCTCGTACGGCCTGCCGTTGATCGTCAGCCGCAGGCTGCCGAGCTCGACCGCGAGGTACTCCCGCGACCCCGGCGCGTGCGGCGCGAACTCGCCCGCGTCCACGCCGGGCCCGAGGGTCGTCCGCATGAACTCGAACTCCACGTCCCCCAGCACCGGCGACAGCACGCGGCGCTCCCAGCCGGAGGGGTCGCGCAGGACCCGCTGCTCGGCGTGGCGCAGCACGCGCATCGCCGAGTGCGCCGGCTCGTCGAGCAGCCGGGCGATCGACGTGCCGAGCGCCGTGGCCAGCCGGTCGAGCACCAGCACCGTCGGGGTCTTGGCGCCCCGCTCGACCTCCGAGACCATGCTCCGGCTGATGCCGCTCAGGGCGGCCAGCCGCTCGACGGTCAGCCCGCGCGCCCGCCGCTCCGTGCGGATCCGCAGCCCGAGCTCGGCCATCGACAGGCCGCTCGACAGGACCCCTTCGCCTTCCATTCCTCCACTATAGCGATGCTTTGTCCGCGATAGTGGAGCGGGACTCCTCGTAGGCGGCCAGCACCCGCTTGCGGCGCTTGGCGGGCAGGCGGTCGATGTACAGGTAGCCGTCGAGGTGGTCGGTCTCGTGCTGGAGGCAGCGGGCCAGCAGTCCCGTCCCCTCGACCGTGACCGGCTCGCCGGCGGCGTCGAAGCCGTGCACGGTGGCGTGGTCGGGGCGGGGGAGCGGCGCGTACTGGCCGGGCACCGACAGGCAGCCCTCGTCGCTCGCGTCGAGATGGCGCTCGCCCACCTCCGGGAGCTCCAGGGTGGGGTTGACGACGACGCCCTTGTGGTGCTCCCCGTCCTCGTCTGGGCAGTCGTAGACGAACACGCGCAGGGCCACGCCGATCTGGTTGGCGGCCAGGCCCACGCCCTCCGCCGCGTACATGCTCGCGAACATGTCCTCCACCAGCGCCGCCAGCGCGTCGTCGAACCGGGTGACCGGCTCGCACGGGTGATGCAGCACCGGGTCACCGACGTGCACGATCGGCCGGACCTCTCCCACGACCAACGCCTCTCTCCGAATTTGCGAACGTTTCGCAAGAAAGTTTACGGTCTCTCCAGCGTCTCGCTATTCAAGACGTTTCTTCTTGGATGATGAGACAAGCGCTAGAGTGATCGGCGTCGGAGCGAAACGAAGGAGTTTGCCGATGAACGCCGTCTACACGCATGGCCACCACGAGTCCGTGCTGCGCTCGCACCGCTGGCGCACCGCCGCGAACTCGGCCGCGTACCTGCTGCCCCACCTCAAGCCGCACATGAAGGTGCTGGACGTGGGCAGCGGCCCCGGCACGATCGCCGCCGACCTGGCGGGCCTGGTCGGCCACCTGACGGCGTCGGAGGTGACCGAGGAGGCGCTCGAACTGTCCAGGGCCGAGATCACCGCCAGGGGGCTGGACAACGTCGACTTCGCCGTCGCGGACGCGCACGCCCTGGACTTCCCCGACGACACGTTCTGCGTGGTCCACGCGCACCAGGTGCTGCAGCACGTCGGCGACCCGGTGCGGGCGCTGCGGGAGATGGGCCGGGTGACCAAGCCGACCGGCTACGTGGCGGCGCGCGACAGCGACTACGCGGCGTTCGCCTGGTATCCGCTGCTCCCTGAGCTGGACGAGTGGATGGCGCTGTACCAGAAGCTCGCGCGGGCCAACGGCGGCGAGCCGGACGCGGGGCGGCGGCTGCTGTCGTGGGCCAGGGCGGCGGGCTTCACCGACGTCACCGCCACCTCCTCGACGTGGTGCTTCGCCACGCCGGAGGACCGGGCCTGGTGGGGCGGGATGTGGGCGGACCGGATCCTCGGCTCCGCCATGGCGGAGCAGGCCCTGTCGACCGGCGCGGCCACGGAGGCCGATCTGCGGTGGATCTCGCAGGGATGGCTGAAGTGGGCGGAGGCCGAGGACGGCTGGATCTCCATCACCCACGGGGAGATCATCTGCCGCGCCTGACGACGTCCGGCGCCGTGGCGCGCGTCCCCGGCACGCGGGGGCGGGTCACATGCCCAGGGTGTGGGCCCGCTGCCACTGGGGGTCGCGGTAGAGGACCATGTCCGAGCCGATCATCTCGTCCGGCGCCGACAGCATGGTGATCTCGCTCGCGGCCTGCATCTCCAGCAGCAGGTCGCGCACCCGCGGGCCGACCGGCAGCCGCCCGGCGGGCAGCCCCATCCCGGCCCGCACCGCGTCGGCGGCCTCCGACAGGTGGAACGGCCCGTCGAAGTTCGCCACGATCCCGCGTACGACGGTGATCGTGATGAGGTGCTCGGCCTCGGCGTAGGCGAGCTGCCAGATGACCTGCTCCTTGCGGCCCCCGGTGGCCGCGCACGCCGTGCAGCCGTGGGTCAGCCCGGGCGCCATCTCCTCCTGGCCGGATCCGAGGCAGACCGAGCACAGGCCGTTCTCGGCGGCGTGCAGCTCGGCCGTCATCCGCCCGGCGAGCACGGCGCCGCACTCGCAGGCGAACGCGTCACCCAGGATGCCGGTCTGCGGGAAGATCGCATGCGTCGTCACCGGGCCGACTCTACCGCCGCCCGCCGCCGTCCCGGGCACCCGGCGGCCTCCAGGACGGACCCGGCGGCCTCCAGGACGGCACCCGCACGTCAGCCGCGCATGTCCGCGAGCCCGTGCAGCCGGCGCAGGGCCTTGCGGGCCGCGGCGGAGACGCGCTCGTCGGGGTGGTGGTCGATGAGCACCCGCAGCACCTGCCCCGTCCACGGGTGGTCCCCGAACGCCAGGATCGCGATCGTCCCCGCCTGCTCGTCCGCGTCCATCCCCAAGGCGATCGACTCGATCACCTCGCCCGCCTCGCCCCCGAACTCCAGCAGCGCCGCCGCCATGTCCACGAACACCCAGGCGATCTCGTCCGGGGCGGCCGGGCGGTCCTCCCGCTCCGTCCTGGTGGCGATCACCGCCCCGAGCCCCGGCTCCTCCAGCAGCCCGGCCAGCGCCCGCCTGCCCTCCTCGCCGAAGTCCGACGACAGCAGCTCCACGCCGACCGCCCGGCTCAGCGGGCTCACCGTGGCCAGCGCCGAGGCGATCTCGGCCACCGCCGCGTCCGTGTCCCGGCCCTTGAGCCAGCCGGCCAGCTCCTCGCCGCGTTCGGCCTCCGGGTAGGAGCGCAGGCCGTGCAGCAGCGTGGCGGCGTCGGCGCCGGCGAGCGACCCGATGACCGGCACCTCCTGCCCGGTGGTCTCCGCGATGATCAGCCGCGCCGCCCACAGGCCGAGCCAGCTCAGCGTGTACGGCTCCGCCTGGCGTACCAGGCCCAGCCCGGTCAGCTCCTCGGGCACCTTGCCCGGATGCGGCTCGCGCGACAGGAACATCCTGATGAGCTCCAGCAGCAGCCTCTCGTCGGCGGCCAGCCGTTCGCGGCAGTGGTCCGCCCACAAGGCGAGCACCTCCGCGTCGGAGCCCTCCGGCTTCAGCTCCTCGGCCAGGGGCGCGGCACGGACGGCCGCCGCGAGCGTGGCCTCCTCGGGCAGCCGGATCGGGGGCTGCAGGGGCAGGGTGTCGTCGTAGGACCTCACGAGCCCATCCTGTCGCGATATTTCCGCTACAGTGCCCCGTGACGCCGAAAAGTCGGAAGAAAGGAGGCGCTGAGATGTTCGACACTACTTCGGGCGCTCACCGCGCCCGCTTCTACTTCTCGGAGGAAACGTGCTTTTCCGCACCGCGGTCGAGGATGATCTAGACCGCCTGCTCGGCTGCGTCGTAGACGAGTCCATCAGCTGGGCGCATCCCGAACGCCTGCTGTCGTTCCTGGAGAGCGGCAACTACCGCTACGACCGCATCTGGCTCGCCGTCGCCGACGACGGTGAGATCCTGGCCCGCGCCGTCTGGTGGGGCTTCCCCGACGGCGACAGCCCCCTCGCGCTCGACTGCCTCTACGTCCACCCGTCGGTGGACGATCGCGTGGGCCTGGCCGCCGAGCTGCTGCGCCGCGCCCACGACGCGTACGGGCAGGCGATCGAGTACCACGTGTTCGTCACCAACGGCTGGCGCGAGCACCCGAAGGCCGCGGCGGCCATCGCCTGGCGCTGGGAGGCGGCCGGCCGCGCCGGGCTGACCGAGGAGCTGGAACGGCTCCGGTACGAATGGACGGCCGGGCCCGTCCCCGAGCCGTCGGACCGGCTCGTCTTCCGCGGGGAGGACGACGACGAGGTGTTCGTGGAGGCGTTCCGCCGGGTGGCCGTCGGGACGCTCGACTTCCACACCCGCCAGGCCCTGGCCACGATGGACCCCCTGGAGCAGGCGCGCGAGGACGTCCGCGACAACCGGTCCATGCGGGGCGACCGGTCGTGGTGGCGGCTGGCGTACGACAAGAGCGGGGACCTCGTCGGGGTCGCCCTGCCGTCGGCCAACGACGGCGGGCCCGTGGTCGGCTACCTCGGCGTGGTGCCCGAGCACCGGGGCCACGGGTACGTGGACGACCTGCTCGGCGAGATCACCCGCGTCCATGCCGAGCGCGGGGTCCAGCGGATCGTCGCGGACACCGACTCCGGCAACGTGCCGATGGCCAGGGCGTTCGAACGCGCCGGCTACCGCAACTTCGCCATCAGGCTCGTCCTGTCGGCGAATCCCGTGAACGCGTGATGCGGGCGGGCCGTCGCGTACGCGATCGTCTTTCCTATGACATGGGACATCGACAAGCTCGATCTCGAGGCGTACCTGGCCAGGATCGGACACGACGGCCCGCTCGCGCCGACATATGAGACGCTGCGCGCGCTGCACCTCGCGCACGTGCGCTCCATTCCCTTCGAGAACCTCGACGTGGTCCTCGGCCGGGGCATCGCCATCGACGTGGGCAGCCTCCAGGACAAGCTCGTCACGGGCGGGCGCGGCGGCTACTGCCACGAGCAGAACCTGCTGTTCGCCGCCGCGCTCGAACGCCTCGGCTTCGTCCTTACCCGGCACCTGGCCAGGATCCGGCTGGGCCGCCGCCACCTGCCGCGCTCGCACGCCACGCTCACCGTCGAGGCGGACGGCCGCACGTGGCTGGCCGACGTGGGCTTCGGCGGGGAGGGGCTGGTGGTGCCGATCGCCTGCGAGGACGGGGCGACGGCGCGGTCCGGCCCGTGGGAGTGGCGGCTGGGCCGCGACGGCGACTTCTGGGTGCTGCACGCGGGCCCGACTGAGCTGTACGCGTTCCGGCCGGACGAGCCGCACTATCCCAGCGACTTCGAGGTGGCCAACTTCTACGTCGCCAACAGCCCGCGCTCGCCGTTCGTCCGCCACGTGCTGGCTCAGCGCACGACGGCCGACGCCCGCCTCCGCGCCGAGGACCTGGCGGCGGGCACGGCCGCGGAGCTGGCCGAGGGGCTGCGCGAGCGCCTCGGGATCGAGATCACCGAGGAGGACGCCCGCGAGCTGCTGCCGAGGCTCCGGGACTGATCGCGCGGGCCGGCTCATCGGCCGGGCTCATGCGCGAGCACCTGCCTGGTCAGCTCCACCCGGCTGTTCACTCCCAGCTTGGCGAACGCGTGGCGGAGGTGGCTGTCGATCGTGTGCGGCGACAGGAACAGGGCGGCCGCCGCCTCCCGGTTCGTC
Source organism: Nonomuraea jabiensis (assembly GCF_014204795.1). GTDB lineage: Bacteria > Actinomycetota > Actinomycetes > Streptosporangiales > Streptosporangiaceae > Nonomuraea > Nonomuraea jabiensis. The sequence continues at coordinate 8,341,186 of NZ_JACHMB010000001.1, forward strand.
ATGCCCCGGGCGACGAGCCGGACGACGCGCAGCTCGGAGGCCGTCAGCGCCGCCCACCCCTGCCCGGTCACCTCTCGCCGCGCCCTGCCCGCCGCGGCCCCGCACGACCGGTAGACCTCCAGGGCCTCCTCCCGCCGCCCCGCGTCCTCCAGGGCCGCCGCCAGCCCGAGCGGCCGCGGGGCGTTCCGGTACAGCTCGACGGCCTCCTCCAGCCTGCCCTCCGCATGCGCGAGCCCGGCCGCCAGGGACGTGACGCCGGGGTTGCGGCGGGCGAGGTCCCGCGCGCACGCGACCACCCGCGGATCCCTCCGCCACCGCGCCGCCGTCCACGGCTCCTGAACGATCAGGTACGCCAGCGCCCCGCCGAAGGACGGGCCCTCCTGCGGGGCGCCACCCGGGCCGGTCGCCCAGCCGAAGGGCGGGCCTTGCCGCGGGGCGCCGCCCGGGGCCGTCGCCTCGTCGAGGAGCTCGCGCCGCCACCGCAGCTCCTCGGCCACCAGGCCGGGCCCATCCCCGGCCAGCTCGCGGCCCCGGTCCAGGTATTCACGCGCCGCCTGCGTCTCGTCCCGCAGGAGCGCCACATGGCCGAGCACGCCGAGCAGCGCCGGGGCCAGCGCCATCGCCGAGAGCTGCCCGGCCACCCGCAGCCCCGCCTCGGCCTCGGCCGCCGCGTCGTCGAGCCGCCCCCGGGCCAGCAGCAGCTCGGACCTGAACCGGTGCAGCAGCGGCAGCGCCCACGCCGTGCCCAGCCGTCCGGCCTCCCGTTCGACCACGGCGTACAGGCTCTCGGCCTCCTCGAACCGGTCCAGCGCCACCATCGCCGCGCCCAGCCACAACCGCGGATGCCGGTGGGCCGCCTCGCCGCCCGCCGCGTCGGCCAGCTCCACCGACCGTTCGGCGTGCCGCAGCGCGCCGTCGAGGTCGCCCCGGAACAGCGCCACGGTGGATCGCGCCTGCAACCCCACCACCTGCGCGAACACCTCGCCCTCCGCGACCGCGCCGGCCGCCGCCTCCGCGGCCGCGTCGACCTCGCCCGTCATCATCAGCGCGTGGGCCCGTACGGCCAGCAGCCGCGCCCGCTCCCGCCCCGGCACGCCCGACCGGCCCAGCACCCGGCCGGTCCGCCGGATGACGCCCCGGTCGTCGCCGAGGTGCTTGAGCGCCTCGGCCAGTCCGAGCGCGACCTGCGCCTCCTCGGCCGCCGTGAGCGGGACGCCGAGGCCGTCGGCGAGCTCCCTGGCCTCACCCAGCCGCCCCGCCGAAGCCAGCAACCGCACGGCCCCCGCCACCAGCGGCGCGGTGCTGTGCTCGGTGTCGCGGGGGCGGGCCAGTTCGAGGGCGCGCAGCATCAGGTCGGCGGCGGCCGAGGGGGCGGCGGCCGTCATCTCCTCGGCCGCCGCCCGCAGCTCCCGGATCGCCGCCGCGTCCCCCGGCCGGGCGCCGTGCCTCAGGTGCTCGGCCAGCTCGGCGGGCGGCCGGCCTTCGGCCCGCAGCACGGACGCCGCCTCCCGGTGCAGCGCCGTCCTGATGGGCGCCCCGAGCCCGCCGTAGACGGCCTCCCGGATGAGGTCGTGCCGGAACGCCAGCCGATCCCCCTCACCGACGAGCGCGCCCGCCCCCACGGCCTCCTCCACGCGCCCGAACAGCGCCCCCGCCGGCACCCCCAGCACCCCCGCCGCCTCGTGCACCGAGAACGGCCGCCGCAGCACGGAGGCCGCCTCCAGCAGCCGCCGCGCCTCGGCGGACAGGTCGCGCAGCCGCCTCTCGACCGCCGCCACGAACCCAGCGGGCAACTCCACCCCGCCACCTGCCGCACCCACGACCGGGTCCGCGCCGCCGGCCGCTTCCACGACCGGGTCCGCGCGGCCCGCCACGCCCACGGCCGGTTTTACGCCGCCCGCCACGACCTCGGCCACGCCGCCGCGCACAGAAATCCGGCCCTCGGCGCGCAGCCCCGTCAGCACCTCCTCCAGCAGGAACGGGTTGCCGCCGCTGCCGCGTACCAGCTCCAGCACCGACGGGCCGGGCGCGGCGCCGAGCAGGCGCGCGCCCAGTTCGGCCGCCTCCTCCGGGCCGAGCGGAGACAGCGGCACGCGCCGGGCGCCCTCCTCGATGAGCCGGTCGATCGCCTCCTGCTCGGGCAGCGGCCGCCGGCCCAGCAGCCACACCACGGGGGACCCGGCCAGCCCCGGGACGAGCTGCCGCAGCGCCAGGCAGGTCAGCTCGTCCGCCCATTGCACGTCGTCCAGGACGATCGCCAGCGGCCGGGAGCGGGTGAAGCGCTCGACCGCCTCGCCGACCCGCTCGATCACCCGGAACCCGCCGCCCCCAAGCCCCGCGTCCCCGAGCCCCGCGTCCCCGAACCCCGCGTCCCCGAACCCCGCGCCCAGCGGTCCGTCACCGGAGGTGAGCGCGCGCAGCAGGGTGGACAGGGGAGCCACCCGGTCCAGCTCGGTGGCGCGGCCGAGCACCACCGCCGTCCCGCGCGCCCGCGCCCGCGCCGCGGCCTCCTCCAGCAGGCGGCTCTTGCCGATGCCCGCCGGCCCCTCCACCACCACGCACCCCGACCCCGCCGCCAGCACCCCGCCGACGACCCCGAATGCGTCCGCCCTGCCCACCAGCTCCCGGCCGACGCCCGCGAGCGCGTCCGGCCTGCCCGCCAAGTCCCCGCCGACGCCCGCGAGCGCGTCCGGCCTGCCCGCCAAGTCCCCGCCGACGCCCCCGGGTGCGTCCGCCCTGCCCGCTAGTTCCCCGCCTGCCGACGTCACGTCAGGGAGTCCCACCCGCGCACCCGCGCCCGCACCACCAGGTCGTGCAGTGCCGCCTCCGCCGTGGCCCGCTCGGGCAGGGCGGAGGAGTCACGCGCCGCCTCCAGCGCCGCAGTCATCCGCTCCACGTCCGCCTCCAGGCCGAGGGTGGAGGGCGCGCGCCCGTGCTCGGCCTCCGCCTTGGCCGCGACCAGGTCCGGCAGGTACGCCGGCCCGTACGCGTACAGGCGCGTCAGGTCCGCCTCCAGCTCGCCGGTCCGCATGAGGTGCGTCCCGGTGGCCAGCACGCGGAAGGTGTAGAGCAGCGGCTTGAGCTCCAGCCGCTTGGCGAACAGCCGCCACTGCGTCCGCGCGAACCCCAGGTAGTGGTGGGCGTGGTGCCGCGTCAGGCAGCCCGGGGCCAGCGCCACCAGCTCCTCGTGCACCGGCGACGACGTCACGACCAGCGGCGACAGCAGCTGCTCCAGCACATAGCCGTTGCGCCCCAGCAGTAACCGGCAGAACTTGGCCAGGTCGTGCGTCACCAGGTCGACCTCGACGCCGTCGCGCGTCCACATCCGCTCCAGTGTCTGCGGCCCGTGCCGCAGCCCCGCCACCTCCTCCACCGGCAGCACGTGCACGCCGCGCAGGTCCACGTCCGAGTCCATCGAGGGGAACCCGTACAGGTGCGCCCCGCTCACCGTCGAGAACACCAGCGGGTACGGCTGCTCGCCGGGGATCTCGGGCAGCCATCCGGGCAGCTTCACAGGTGCTCCTTCCGCACGCCGACCAGGAACTCCTCCACCCGCTCGCGGTCCGGCCGTCCGGGCAGCACGCTGCCGGCCGTGTCCACCTCGGCGGCCAGCTCGGCCCGCCAGGCGTCCACCGCCGCCCACGGCACCTCGCCGCGCCGGATCGCCAGCAGCCGGTCCCGATAGGGTCCCACCTGGACCAGGGGTTCGCCGTGGCGGATCAGGTGCAGGCCGCTGAGCAGCAGCCGGATCATGTGCATGGCCTGCTTCCACTTGGGCGCGTCCGGGTCGAGCCGGCGGAACTGCGAGTCGGCGTACCCGGCGAACGACTGCCGCGCCCGTTCCGAAAGGAAGGCCCGGCGCAGCTCGCGCAGCCGCCGCCCGGCAGGCGTGATCGCCTCCACCATGGGGGACCACAGGCACTCCAGCGCGGTGGGGTTCGCCTCGAGGGCGAGGACGCAGAAACGCTCCACCTCCCACGAGAACTGCTCGGGCAGCGGCCCGTCCCGGTGCGTCGCCGGTTTCTCCAGCCGCCAGAACGCGGCCGTCGGCGCCACGAAGACGCCCCGCCGGTCGGTGTCGGAGGCTTCCGTCTCGAGCCCGTACGCCCTCGACCCCATGACGACAGTAAGGATCATGTCATCGGTCACCCGGATATCTTGCGCCATGGGCCCGGGGACTGGTCTGATCGATAAGTGAGCGGTTATGACGAGGCTTACCGGCGCAGCATCGGGCGACCCGACGAGTTCTGGTCCGAGGCGGCACAGGGGATCTCCTGGGACGTGGCTCCGGCGACCGTGACGGCCGGCGGCCGGTGGTTCCCCGACGGGCGGCTCAACACCTGCTTCAACGCGGTCGACCGGCACGTGGCGGCCGGGCGCGGCGACCAGGCGGCGCTCATCCACGACAGCCCGGTGACCGGGGCGGCCCGCACGTACACCTACGCCGAGCTGCTCGACCAGGTGGCCAGGACGGCCGGCCTGCTGCGCGACCTCGGCGTGACGGCGGGCGACACCGTGGTGATCTACATGCCGATGGTGCCGGAGGCCGTGGTCGCGATGCTGGCCTGCGCGCGGCTCGGGGCGGTGCACTCGGTGGTGTTCGGCGGGTTCGCGGCCAGGGAGCTGGCCGTGCGGATCGACCACGCCAGGCCCAAGGTGGTGCTCTCGGCGTCCTGCGGCATCGAGCCGTCGCGGGTGGTGGCGTACAAGCCGCTGCTGGACGCCGCGCTGGAGCAGGCCGAGCACCGGCCCGCCAGGTGCGTCGTCCTGCAGCGGCCGCAGGCCGTGGCCGAGCTCGACGAGGGCCGCGACCTCGACTGGGCGCGGGCGGTGCGCGACGCCGAGCCGGCCGGCTGCGTCAGCGTGGCCGCCACCGACCCGCTCTACATCCTCTACACCTCGGGCACCACCGGCCTGCCCAAGGGCGTGGTGCGCGACAACGGCGGGCACGCGGTCGCGCTGCACTGGAGCATGTCCCACGTGTACGGCGCCGCCCCGGGCGAGGTCTACTGGGCGGCCTCCGACGTGGGCTGGGTGGTCGGGCACTCCTACATCGTGTACGGTCCGCTGCTGGCCGGCTGCACGAGCGTGCTGTACGAGGGCAAACCGGTCGGCACCCCCGACCCGGGCGCGTTCTGGCGGGTGGTGTCCACGTACGGGGTGCGCACGCTGTTCACGGCGCCGACCGCGATCAGGGCCATCAAGAAAGAGGATCCATCCGGCATTTTCGCGAAAAAGTGGGACCTGTCGGGGCTGCGTTACCTCTTCCTCGCCGGCGAACGCCTCGACCCCGACACCTACCACTGGGCCTCCGACCTGCTCGGCATCCCCGTCATCGACCACTGGTGGCAGACCGAGACCGGCTGGCCCATCGCCGCCAACTGCGTCGGCATCGAGCCGCTGCCGCTCAAGCCCGGCTCGCCCACCAAGCCCGTCCCCGGCTGGGACGTGCGCATCCTCGGCCCCGACGGCGAGGAGTGCCCGCCGGGCGTGGACGGCGCCGTCACGGTCAAGCTGCCGCTCCCGCCCGGCGCGCTGCCCACCCTCTACCGCGACGAGGCCCGCTTCACCCGCTCCTACCTGGAGCGCTACCCCGGCCACTACCTCACCGGCGACGGCGGCCACGTGGACGCCGACGGCTACCTCTACGTCATGGGCCGCATCGACGACGTCATCAACGTCGCCGGGCACCGCCTGTCGACCGGCGCGATGGAGGAGGTCATCGCCGCCCACCCCGACGTGGCCGAGTGCGCGGTGATCGGCGTGGCCGACGAGCTGAAGGGCCAGCTCCCCGTCGGGTTCGTGGTGCTGAAGGCGGGCGCCGAGCGGGACCCGGCCGAGATCGAGCGCGAGCTGACCGCCCTGGTGCGCGAGCGCATCGGCCCCGTCGCCGCCTTCCGCCGCGCCGTCGTGGTGGGCCGGCTGCCGAAGACGCGTTCGGGCAAGATCCTGCGCGCGACCATGCGGGACATCGCCGACGGCAACCCGTACACCACGCCCTCCACGATCGAGGATCCCGCGGCGCTGCCGGAGATCGAGGAGGCCGTGAAGCGAACATGACGGCCCGGTAACTTCCGCCGAAAGACCCGGTCGTACAGCGCATGATGGGACTCCCAGTCCCCGGGAGAAGGTACATGATCGAGACCCCCAGCTACGCCGACGCCCTGAGGATCCTCGGGTGCAAGGACGCCCGGCTCGTCAAGGTGGTCGGGTTCGCCGCGGCGGCGGCGCGTACCGGCTGGGCGCTGGCCGGGGCGGGGCAGCTCGTGACGGGCCTGGCCGACATGCGCAACAGCATCGTCGGCTACGGCGAGGACGTCGTGCGGCGCATGCCCGAGCTGAAGAGCGGCGTCGACCGGTTCACCCGCACCCAGCGGCTGGCCTCCGCACACGCGGTGATCGTCATCTCGGCCTACTTCGAGGCGCTCGGCGAGGCGAAGCTGCCGTTCACGCTCGACCAGCTCGACCGCGGCGGCAAGATCTCGCACGGCGTGCCGACCGCCGAGCGCTTCGCCCGGCTGGTGGCGAGCCTGCTGCTGGAGCGGCTGCCCACGCCCGAGCCGCACCTGCCCTACTCCGAGACCCGCCTCGCCGTGGAACGTGCCTACCAGCGCATGTCAGAGGCCATGGCCGGATACGTGGGCGGGCTGAGCGTCTGGGACGAGCTGACGGTCGACGACCAGCTCCTGCTGCCCCGCATGCTGGCCGAGGGCCCGCCCGCCCGCGCGCTGCGCATCTACGACGAGGACTACCGGTCGCTGGCGCTCGACAGCCACGAGTTCGGGGTGCGCAGCCTCGTCACCGAGAAGCCGCCGCCCGCCACGGCGCTGTCGCGGGTGGCCTGGCTGCTGGCCGAGCTGGCCCCGCCCCGGGTGGGCGACCGCCCGATGATCCACCGGGCCAGGATGGCCGCCAACGCGCTCGACCAGCCCCTCCTGCACGCCGGCAAGCTGCCCGAGGACGTCTGGCTCCCGCTGCTCGGCGAGGGCTACCTCAGCCCCCGCTTCCGGGTCGCCGAGCTGACCCAGGACGCCACGCCCGCGCAGCTGGACTGGTGGGCGGACCGGCGGCCGGTGCCCGACCCCGAGGCGTTCCTGGTGGGCCACCTGACCTCGCTGCGCGCCACCCAGGCGCCCCTGCTCGTGCTGGGCGAGCCCGGCTCGGGCAAGACCAAGCTCACCGAGGTGCTCGCCGCGCGGCTGGCCAGGTCGGAGTTCCTGCCGATCCGGGTCGAGCTGGCCGGGGTGTCCGCGCGGGCGAGCATCACCGAGCAGGTCGAACAGGCCCTCGGCACGGTGCTGGGGGAGGAGGTGGACTACGCCCGGCTGGTGACGGCCGCCGACGGGGCGATGCCGGTGATCCTCCTCGACGGGTTCGACGAGCTGGTCCAGGGTGGGGCCGACCGCCACGACTACCTCGAACGGGTGCGGGAGTTCCAGGCCGGGGAGGCGGAGCTGGGCCGCCCGGTGGCGGTGATCGTGACCAGCCGCACGGTGGTGGCCGACCGGATCAGGTTCCCCAAGGGACTGCTCGGGCTGCAGCTCCAGCCGTTCGACGACGACCAGGTGCGGCAGTGGCTGAACATCTGGGACCAGCGCAACCGCGGCCTGCTCGCCCGCCGCGACCTGAAGCCCCTGCCCGCCGAGGCGGCGCTCGTCCACGGCGAGATGGCCAGGCAGCCGCTGCTCCTGCTGCTGCTGGCCCTCTACGACGCGGGCAGCAACGCCCTCCAGCGCGACCACGGGCCGCTCGGGCGCGCCCGCCTGTACGAGGTGCTGCTGCGCGACTACACCGAACGCGAGACCGGCGGCGTGCGCCGGGTGGCCATCGACCAGGAGCTGGTCCTGCTCGGCGCGGTGGCCCTGTCCATGCTGGCGCGCGGCCGCCAGGTCATCACCGACGAGGCGCTCAACCGCGACCTGCCCGCCCTCTGCCAGGGCGGCGAGGACGACCTCGACGATGACGAGGCCCGCGTCGACTGGGCGCGCAAGGCCACCGAGCGCTTCTTCTTCGTGCGCAGGAACGGCCACGCCTTCCTGCACGCCACGTTCGGCGAGTTCCTGGTGGCCTGGCTGACCATGTACGCGCTGCGCGACCTCGACCGGCGCCGCCGCCTGGCCGGCGACGAGCCGCTCGCGCTGGTGCAGGCCGTGGACGACGACCTGCTGTACGCGGTCACGTCACACTCGTGCCTGGCCGAGCGCGGGCCGACCGTCGGGTTCGTCCTGGAGCTGCTGGACGAGGTGCCCTCCGCCGTCCGCGAGCGCTGCGTGGAGCTGCTGGCCGGGCTGCTGCGCCGGTCGCTGCACGAGCGGCCCCGCCGCCACTTCACCGGATTCCGGCCGGTACGCCACACGATGACCCGCCGCCTGGCCGCCTACTCGGCCAACCTCACCCTGCTCATCGTCTGCGCGTCCGAGCAGCCGGTCCGCGTGTCGTCGATCCTGCGCGGGCCCGACCACCTGGAGCAGTGGTCCTCGCTCAGCCACCTGTGGAAGGGGCAGCTCGGGCACGAGGGCTGGACCGGGCTGGTGAACGCCCTGTCGGCGCACCGCGTGATCGAGGACGGCCAGGAGGACGTCGTGCTCGGCGGCACCGGGACCGGCCCCGGGACCGGCACTGAGACCGGCGGCATGGGCGACGTCGTCGTCGCGGTCGCCACCGGCCACTCGGCCCGGCACCGGCGCCTGCTGGACCTGCTGGTCGCGGCGCTGGGGGAGGGCCGCTTCCTGCCGTACCGGGACCGCCTGGCCATCCTGGAGGAGCTGGTGCGGACCGTGGCCGTCCGGTCGCCGGCCATGCACCGGGCCCTGGGCGCGATGTGGACCGAGGACGGCGCCGACCACGCGCTGCTGAGGCCGCTGCTGCGCGCCATGCTCGCCGACCCGGCCGACCGGGTGGGCACCTGGGAGCAGCTCGTCAAGGCGGGCGTCCCGGAGACGGCGCTCTGGGAGATCCAGGGCCTGGACTGATCAGGACGTCCCGGCGGCGACGGGCAGCTCCACGCTGATGGTCAGGCCGCCTTCGTCCCTGGGCGTGGCCGTGACCGTGCCGTCGTGCGCCTCGGTGATCACCCGGACGATCGACAGCCCCAGCCCGCTGCCCCGGTCCGAGCGCAGCCGGTCGCCGTGCAGCCGCCGGAACGGCTCGAAGATCGTCTCGATCTCGTACGACGGCACCTGCAGCCCCGAGTTGGCCACGACCAGCTCCACCCGATCGGCCCGCCGCCGCGTGGTCACCCACACCTCGCCCTTGGCGTGGTTGTGCCGGATGGCGTTCTCCACGAGGTTCTGCACCAGCCGCTCCACCAGCACCGCCTCGCCGGCCGTCGGCGCGGGGTCGAGCAGCCGGTGCATGGTCACCTCACGCTCGGCCGCCTCGGCCGCCGCCTGGTCGAGCACGTGCTCGGCCACGTCCGCCAGGTCGAACGGCCGCCGGTCCAGCACCGCCTGCTCGCCCTCGGTCAGCGCCAGCAGGCCGTCGATCAGGCGTTCGTGGCGGGCGTTGACCAGCAGCAGCGACTCGCCGAGCCGCTTGACGTCCTCGGTCGCGTCCGGCCGCCGCACGGCCACGTCCACGAGCGTCCTGTTGATCGTGAGCGGGGTGCGCAGCTCGTGCGAGGCGTTCGCGACGAACCTGCGCTGGCCGTCGAACGAGCGCGCCAGCCGGCCGAGCATGGTGTCGTAGACGTCGGTCAGCTCCTTGATCTCGTCCTGGGGGCCGTCGTAGCCGATCCGCTCGCTCAGATTGTGACTCTGGGCGACCCGGCGGGCGGTGTCGGTGACGTTCCTGAGCGGGCGCAGCACCATGCCCGCCGCCCGCCAGCCGATCCCGAACGCCACGCCGGTGCCGGCGAGCACCGCGAGCCCGCCGGCGGTGCGCATGTTGGCCAGGACGCTGTCCTGGTAGGTGAGGTGCGTCTTGAGCGCGAACCCCCTGGCTATCTCGTACCCGTCCTGGTAGCGCGCGGAGTAGAGGCTGTAGCCGTCCCGCTCCACCCGGATCTCGTCGGGGGTGAACACGGAGGCCCGGTACTGCAGGCTCGTCTGGACGACGAAGTAGACGGCGGCCAGGCCGAGGGCGGCGACCACGAAGAACACGCCCCCGCTGACCAGGGCGAAACGCAGGCGCATGCTCATGGGATGCGGTACCCCGATCCCGGCACGGTCTCGATGACCTGCGGCTCGCCGAGCTTCTTGCGCAGCTTCATCATCGTGGTGCGGACCGTGTTCGTGAACGGGTCGATGTGCTCGTCCCACACCTTCTCCAGCAACGTCTCCGCCGAGACCACCGCTCCCTGGGCCCGCAGCAGCTCGGCCAGCACGCCGAACTCCTTGCGGGCCAGCGGCACGTACCGGCCCTCCCTGAACACCTGCCGGTGCGCCCAGTCCAGGCGCACCCCGGCGCGCTCCAGCATGGGCGGGTCGGCCCGCCTGGCCCGCCGCCCGAGCGCGTGCACCCGGGCCACCAGCTCCTCGAACGCGAACGGCTTGGGCAGGTAGTCGTCGGCCCCCAGCGACAACCCCGCCACCCGGGAGCGCACGTCGCTCGCGGCGGTCAGCATGAGCACCCGCACCAGCCAGCCCCGCTCGACCACGGCCCTGCACACCTCGTCGCCGTGCACCTGCGGCAGGTCACGGTCGAGGATCAGCACGTCGTAGTCGTGCACGCCGAGCCGTTCGAGCGCCGCGTCCCCGTCGTAGGCGACGTCGACGGCCAGCGCCTCCCCGCGTAACCCCTCGGCGATCGAGTCGGCGAGCATCCGCTCATCCTCAGCGACCAAAACGCGCACCCTGCCCCCAAAAAGATGTAAATGCCCGCCAGTCTGCTCTGGCCGGCATAACGCGCGCATAACCAGATTCGGTGACGTTCAGGTTATAGGTGGCGCACTGGACTGGCCCCCTTGAAGCCGGGATCCGCCCGGCTGTCTCGGGGGAGAACATCATGGCGCCCACGCTCGCGGGGCCACGTGACCACGGGCTGTTCGGGTGCGTGCTCGCCCTCGCCGCCGCGCTGCGCGTGCTGGTCATGCTGGGGTACGACACGGCGCGGCTCTACTGGTACGACTCGTTCACCTACCTCAACACGGCCGTGCACCTGCGGCCGCAGGGCGCGTTCCACCCGGCGGGCTACTCGTGGTTCCTGTGGGCGCTGCGGCCCTTCCGGAGCGTGGAGCTCGTCGCCGGGGTGCAGCACGCCATGGGGCTGGCCGTCGGGGTGATGATCTACCTGCTGCTGCGCCGCCGGTCGCTGCCCGCCTGGGGAGCGGCGCTGGCGGCGGCGCCGGTGCTGTTCGACCCGGCGTTCGTGCGCCTGGAGCACGCCGTGCTGTCGGACACGCAGGTGATCTTCCTCCTCGTGGCCGCGCTGCTGGTGCTCATGTGGCGCGGGGAGGTGTCCACGCGGGCGGCGGCGGTGGCGGGCGCGCTCCTCGCGCTGGCCGGTCTGACCCGTACCGCCACCGTGCCGCTGCTCGGCCTGGCCGCCCTCTACCTCCTGCTGCGGCGGACCGCGTGGCAGGCACGGTGGCGCGCGACCCTCGCCCTGGTGGCGGCGGGGGCGCTGCCGCTGGCCGCCTATGCCGGCTGGTACGCCCAGCACCACGGCAGGTTCGCGCTGAGCGGCTCGGACGGCGTCGCCCTGTGGGCCCGCACCATGACCTTCGCCGACTGCTCGGTCATCAAGCCGCCCGCGGACCAGGCCGCGCTCTGCCCGAACGGCACCGTCCTGGACGCCGCCTCCGAGTACGTCTGGGACCCGCGGGCCTCGCTCAACCGCCTGCCCGGCGACCGGTTCACCCACAACGACCTGGCCAGGGCGTTCGCGCTCAGGGCCATCGCCGCGCAGCCCCTGGACTACCTGCGCGAGGTCGTCCGGGACACCTCCCTCGCCTTCACCTGGGAGCCCGTCGCCCACCCGAAGCGCATGAGCCCCACCACGGCCTTCCAGCGGGGCTCCTGGCCGCTCCCGTCCGGCCAGCCCCTCGTGGAGCAGGTCAGGAAGGAGTACGACCCCGACATCCGGGGCATGCGGTCCGTCGAGCCGTTCGCCTCGATCCTGGCCGCCTACCCGTACCCGTGGTTCCTGCACGGCACGCTGTTCGGCGTCCTGCTGCTGGCCGGCGGGGCCGGCGTGGTGCTGCGCCCGCGCCCGGCGCTGCTGCCGTGGTCGTTCGCGGTGTTCCTGCTCGTGGCGCCGGTGGCCGCGCTCGACTTCGACCACCGCTACGTGCTGCCCGCCATCCCGGTCGCCTGCGTGGCCGCCGCCCTGGCCGTGCGGCGGCCGGCGCCGCGACGGGGGAGTGGTTACCCCCGTGGCTACGATCATGTCGCGCGCACGGAAGCATCGGTGAACGGCTCCCGCGCGTCCTGAAGGGGCGCGGCGGCCGCCGCGGTGCTGGTCGAGGCCGCCCTGACGGGCCCGGCCGGCCATGGAAGCGCTCCCGGATCGCCCCACCGATCTGCCCGGCTGACCTATTTGAGGCTGACACTCCATCGGAATGTTACGTAATATCCGTACATCACGAGCGTTGGGGGCGCCAGGGTGCCAGGACAGAGCGTGGGTGTGGTCATCGATCCCGGAGTGCCTCCGGAAGTAGCCGGACTGCTGCGTGCCAACGCCCCGCTGCTGTCCAGGATCAGGGCCGGGTGGGTGCCGCCCGCCGAGCCGCCTCCGTCCAACCGCAAGAGCCCCTCCAGCGCCATGCTCCTGGCCGCCACCCCCTTCGTGGTCGCGCTCATGGGCCTCCTGCTGGCCTCGCGGTTCGCGCCGGCCGGGTTCGTGCTGCTCGGCACGTACGTCTTCATCGTCCTCGTCAAGATCGCCTCCATGAGCGAGGTGCCCGAGGACGACCGGCCGCAGGAGCGCGGCGTGTACGAGCAGGCCCGCTGGTACGACGGCCGCTACCTGCTGCCCGAGGACTTCGACCAGGAGGCCAGGGCCGTCCTGACCCGGGCGCAGAAGGCCATCGGGTCCGTGCTGCGCTCCCACGTCAACGCCGAAGGACTGCTCGACGACGCCCGCAACGCCGTGATGCTGCCCGCCCAGGAGTGGGAGATCGCCCGCCTGCTCGCCAAGCTGTCGGCGCTGCGCCTGGAACACCGGGAGCTGCTGGCCAGGGGCATCGCGCCCGAGGTGGCCGCGGTCATCGAGCCGCTCGAACGGGCCCTGGTCAACAGCGAGGCCGCCGTCGTCGCCCGCGTGGAGGCGCTGGAACGTTACGCCGGCCACGTGGCCGAGGCCGAGCGCGCCTACCACGCCCGCGGCCAGATCGAGGAGCTGCGCGCCCGGCTGCCGCGCTACGAGGAACTGCTGGCGGAGTCCGGCGCGGACAAGCTCGCCGTGCCCGAGATCGAGCGCCTGGCCGAGGACGCCGACGTGCTCGAACGCACCTTACGGCGCAGCGTCCGGTCCGCCCACGAGGCGTTCCGCTATCTCGAAGGCTGACACTCGGACATAGGATCAAAAACGTGCCCGGACGTCATGCGAAGGTGATAGTCGATCCGGCGGTGGCCGACGACGTCGCGGCCCTCTTACGTGACAACCGCAAGCTCCTCCTGCGCATCCACTCCGGCTGGGTGCCCGCGCACAAGCGCCACCGCCCGCTGGTCGGCGTCGTGACCAGGCTGGCGGCCACCGGGACCGCCGCCGTCGCGGCCGTCTACGGCCTGGCCCTCTTCGTCGCCGGGCGCTACACCCCCTTCGCCGTGATCATGACCGGCGCCGCCCTGCTCGTCGTCAGCGTCCTGCTCAGGCCCAGGCCCGACGCCGAGGTGGAACGCGCGCACGCGCTGGAGCTGGCCGTCTACGACAGCGCCCGCAGGCACGAGGGCCGTTACGTCGTGCGCGAACACCTCGACGAACCCGCCAAAGCCCTCATGATCCGCGCCCAGACCGCCATCGACCAGGTCATGGGCTCCAGCGTCAACGCCGAGGGCCTCCTGGACGACGTGCGCAACGCCGTGATGCTGCCCGCCCAGGAGTGGGAGATCGCCCGGCTGCTGGCCAAGCTGTCGGAGCTGCGGGCCGAGCACGAGGACGTCGTCTCCGAAGGACTCACCCCCGAGGTGGCCGCCGTCGCCGAACCCCTCGCCCAGGCCCTCGACAGCAGCCAGCAGGCCGTGATCGCCCGCGTCGAGGCGCTGGAACGTTACGCCGGCCACGTCGCCGACGCCGAGCGCGCCTACCGGGCCCGGCACCAGATCGAACGCCTCAGCGCCAAGCTGCCCCGCTACGAGGAGCTCCTGGCCGAATCGGGCGCCGACGGGTCGTCCGTGCCGGAGCTGAGCCGGTTGTCCGACGACGCCGACCGCCTCGAACAGGCGCTGCGCGACAGCGTCAGCTCCGCGCACGAAGCTTTTCGCCACCTGAGGGGGTGATTTCGCTTAGGATCCGATTTCGTGGCGGATATGGTGGTAGACCCCGAGGTGCCGCCGGATGACGCGCAGTTGCTCAGGGAGAGCCGGCGGGTGCTGCTCAAGATGCGCCAGGGCTGGGTCCCCGAGTCGAGGCGGGCCATATCGATCGCGCAGTACCGGGTCATGGCGGCGTTCGGATCAGCGGCGCTCTTCGGCATGATGGTCGGCGGCAGCCTGGTCGGCCGGGGCCTCGGCCTGCTGATGATCGTCCTCCTGGGCATCCCCCTGATGATCGTGCTGTTCGTCCGCAACGACCTGTCCTTCGACGGCGAGGAGGAGGAGCACGAGCGGAAGGTCTACGAGCAGCTGCGCTGGTACGAGGGCCGCTACGTGCTCATCGACGACCTCGACGAGTCCTCCGCCCGCCTGCTCGCCCGCGCCCAGCGCGCCATCGCCGCCGTCACCGAGTCCCGGATCAACGCCGAGGGCCTGCTCGACGACGTGCGCAACGCGGTGATGCTGCCCGCCCAGGAATGGGAGATCGCCCGCCTGCTGGCCAAGCTGTCCGCGCTGCGCACCAAGCACAGGGAGACCGTGTCCAAGGGGCTCACGCCCGAGGTGGAGGCCGTGGCCGAACCACTCGCGCGGGCCCTCGACAACAGCGAGGCGGCCGTGCTGGCCCGCGTGGAGGCGCTGGAACGTTACGCGTCCAACGTCGCCGACGCCGAGCGCGCGTACCAGGCCCACCACCAGATCGAGGAGCTGAGAGGGCGGCTGCACCAGTACGAGGAGCTGGTGGCCGAGACGGGGGCCGACGGGTTCGCGGTGCCGGAGCTGGAGCGGCTGGCGCAGGACGCGGACCGGCTGGAGCAGGCGCTGCGGCGGAGCGTCACCTCCGCCCACGAGGCCTTCCGCTACCTCGACCCCTGACCCCTTCCACCGCGGAAGGACCTCAGCCGAAGCACGGGCCGTACTCCGGCTCGGGTCCTTCGGGGTGGGCGGCTCCGCGCCGGCGCCCCCCAGGGGGAGCGGGCACCCCTCCGGCCCCAACGCGGCGCACTCCGGCCGGTGCCCTTCGGGCCGTAGGAGGAGCGTTCGCGCGGGCGGCGACCCCCGCCTCGAAGGGATCCAGGCCGGCCTTCGGACGGGGGCGCAGGAGCTAGGCGGGGCGGGCGGTTTCCAGGAGGAGGTCGCACAGGGCGTCGGCGGCGTCCACGCGGCCCAGCTTGGCCGACGCCTGCCCCATCGTCTGGCGCAGCCCCGGGTCGGCCAGCAACGGCATCAGCTCGGCCAGCAGCTGCTCGGCCGTGGGATGCGGCTCCAGCAGGGCCCGGGCCGCCCCCGCCGAGACCAGGTACGCGGCGTTCTTGCGCTGCTCGTCCCCTCCGGTGGGGATCAGCGGCACCAGCACGGAGGGTTTGCCGATGGCGGTCAGCTCCGACACCGTCCCCGCCCCGCTGCGGGAGATCACCACGTCGGCGGCGGCGAACAGGTCGGCCAGCTCCCCGCCCACGTACGGCACCGGATGGTAGCGATCGGCCAGGTCCGCGGGCAGCGCCACTGCCCGCATCTGGTCGATCCATGCCGGCCCGCACTGGTGCACGACCTGCGCGTGCGGCAGCAGCCGCGGCAGGATCTCCGCGATCAGGGTGTTGACCTGCTTGCTGCCCTGCGCGCCGCCCGTCACGTAGATCAGCGGCACCTCGAACGTCAGCCCGAACAGGTCGTACGCCGCCGCCCGGTTGCCCTGCAGCAGCTCGGGCCTGATCGGGTTTCCGGTCACCACGGCCTTCGAGCGCGCGGAGGCGGGCAAATACTCCAGCGACGACTCGTGCGACAGCGCGATCCTGGTCGCCAGCCTGGCCAGGATGCGGTTGGCCAGCCCCACGACCGTCGTCTGCTCGTGCATCACCAGCGGCCGGCGGATCAGCTTGGCCGCCACCCCGATGGGCACCGCCACGTACCCCCCGGTCGACAGCACCACGTCCGGCAGGTAGCGGGCCGCGTGCCCCACCGCCTGCAGCACCCCGATCGGGATGCGGAAGACGTCGGCGATGTTGGTGCCCAGCTCCTTGAGGTTCGGACGGCGGCGCAGCTTACCCGTGGTGATCGCCTTGAACGGGATGCCGTGCTCGGACGTGATCCGCGCCTCCAGGCCGTTGGCGGTGCCCACCCAGAGCACGTCGTGGGGCACCTGGCGCCGCTGGACGGCCGCCAGGGTGGTCAGAGCCGGATAGGTGTGACCACCGGTGCCGCCGCCGGTGATCAACAGTCGCAGGGTTCGTGACATGCGATCAGACTAGGGCCGCACAGCGGAAACCCGTGTGCCCGGTGGAGGAGTCAGGCGTGTTGGAGGTCCGGGCGGCCACGCGGTAGCGGTTGCAGTAGGAATCGTGGCACATGTACGAGCCGCCGCGGATCACCTTCGCCGTGCCGTGCTCGGGACCGGCCGGGTTGTCGGCGGACGCCTCCCAGGTCGTGCCCCACCAGTCGGCCGTCCACTCCCAGACGTTGCCGGAGACGTTGTACAGGCCGTACCCGTTGGGCTGGAACGACTTGACCGGCACCGTCCCCTTGCTCGGCGCCGTCGGGAAGCGGCCCTGCCAGATGTTGCACCGCTGCCGCCCCTTGGGCGCCAGCTCGTCGCCCCATGGGTAGCGCTTGCGCTCCAGGCCGCCGCGGGCGGCCATCTCCCACTCCGCCTCCGTGGGCAGCCGCTTGCCCGCCCACGCGGCGTACGCGGTCGCGTCGTTCCAGGACACGTGGACGACGGGGTGGTTCTGCCGGTCGCCGGCCGACGACCCCGGGCCCTCCGGCGAGCGCCACGAGGCGCCCTCGACGCCCACCCACCAGGGCGCGCCGGGCACGCCGGCGTCCATCACCCCGCCCGTGGCGAACTGGGCGAACACGAATGACCAGCCGATCCGCTCGGCCTCCGTGACGTAGCCGGTCTCCTTGACGAACGTGGCGAACTGCGCGTTCGTCACGCACGTCGGATCGATCAGGAACGGGTCCAGCCGCACCTCGCGCACCGGCCCCTCGCCGTCCTCGGGCCGCCCGTCGGGGTCGTCGCCACCCATCAGGAACGTTCCGCCGGGCACGCGCACCATCCCGCGCGGCGCCTCCCGCCGCACGGCGACCACCGGCCCCGCGTCCGGCCCCGCGTCCGGCCCCGCGTCCGGCCCCGCGTCCGGCCCCGCATACGGCCCCGCATACGGCTGCGCGTGCGGCTGCGCGGCGGCGCCGTCTCTGCTCGGCCCACAGCAAGCGCTCAAAAGTCCCCCAAACGTGTCCGCGACACCATGGAAGGGTAGTCCCTGGAGCATGTCCACGATCACGCGGCTGCCACGGGCCACGGCCGCAGAGACCCTGGCCCTGGCCGCCGTGGTGGCGCTGCCGTCGATCGCGCAGGGCCCCGTCGCGCGCCGCCCGTACGCGGTGCGGCTGGCGGAGCTCGCCGACGCCGACGGCCGGGCGATCCGGCTGCTCGCCCGGCTGCGCGCCGAGCACGGCGAGGGCCCGCTGCTGGTCCGGGCGCCCGGACGCGGCTGGGTGATGCTGCCGCTGGCCCCGCGCGACGTGCGCGCGGTGCTCGACGACCGGGACTTCACCCCGGCGACCAGGGCGAAACGCGGCGCGCTCGGCCACTTCCAGCCCGACGGCGTGCTGATCACCCGCGACCCCGGCCTGCGCGAGCGCCGGCGCGCCCTGAACGACCAGGTGCTCGGCTCCGGATTCGCCCCCTTCGCCCGGGTCGTCGAGGAGGAGGCCGCCACGCTGCCCCGCCATGGGCTGCTGACCTGGCCGCGTTTCCACGCCACGCACTGGCGGATCGTGCGGCGCATCGTGCTCGGCGACGGCGCGCGGGACGACGTGATCCTCACCCGGCAGCTCGACCGGCTGCGCGTCGACGCCAACTGGTCGGATCTGCGCGGGCGCCGTACCGACGTGTTCAACGCCTTCCGGCGCCGGCTGGCCGGGCACCTGGCCCGGGCCGAGCCGGGCAGCCTGGCGGCCGGGCTGGCCCGCGCGCACGCCTCGGCCGACGTGCACCCCGAGGGGCAGGTGCCGCACTGGCTGTTCGCCTTCGACGGGGCCGGTGCCGCGGCCTACCGGGCGCTCGCGCTGGCCGCCGCCCACCAGGGGCCGGCGGATCCGAGGGCCACCATGCTGGAGTCGGTGCGGCTCTGGCCCACCACGACCGCCATCGTGCGCGAGGCCGTCGGCCCGACCGACTGGGACGTCCCCGACGGCACGACCGCGGTGATCTACAGCCCGTACGTGAACAGGGCCGAGCCCGGCGACACCTACCGCCCCGAGCTGTGGCGCGACGGCGGCGGCGAGTGGGCCGGCGTGCCGTTCAGCGCCGGGTTCGCGCGCTGCGCGGGGGAGGACCTCGTGCTGTTCACCGCCGCCACCCACCTGGACGCCGTCCTGCGTGAGCGCTCAGTCAGACCGTCCGTACGCTTGGAGGGGGCGCTGCCGGCCATGCTCAACCACTTCCGGCTCAACTTCGCTGTAAAAGCCGCATAACGGTAGCGTTTTCCCATGCGACTCGGCGTGCTGGACATCGGTTCGAATACTGTCCATTTACTGGTCGTCGACGCCCACAGGGGCGCCCGGCCCATGCCCGCCTACTCCCACAAGGAGGGGCTCCGCCTCACGGAGTACCTGGACGAGGAGAACCGGCTCCGTGCGGAGGGCGTCGAGCGGCTCGCCGCCTTCGTGGAGGGGGCCGTGCACCTGGCGGAGGACAAGGGGGTGGAGGACCTGCTGGCCTTCGCCACCTCGGCCGTGCGCGAGGCGGCCAACGGCTTGGAGGTCCTGGCACAGGTCGAGGAGCGCAGCGGCGTGCACATCGAGGTGCTGTCCGGCCGTGACGAGGCCAGGCTGACGTTCCTGGCGGTGCGCCGGTGGTACGGGTGGTCGTCGGGGCGGCTGCTGGTCTTCGACATAGGCGGTGGCTCGCTGGAGATCGCCTCCGGCGTGGACGAGGAGCCCGACGTGGCCGTCTCGCTGCCGCTGGGCGCCGGGCGGCTGACGCGTGACTGGTTCACCGCCGACCCGCCGTCCGCCGAGGAGGTCCGCAAGCTGCGCAGGCATGTACGCACCGAGATCGCCCGCACGGTCGGCGACGTCGTCAGGAACGGCGAGGCCGACCGCGCGGTGGCCACGTCCAAGACGTTCAAGCAGCTCGCCAGGATCGCCGGCGCGGCGCCCTCCAGTGACGGCCCGTACGTCTCCCGCCCGCTGTCCAGGCACGCCATGGCCGACTGGGCGGTCAAGCTGACCACCATGGGCGGCGCCGAGCGGGCCCAGCTGCCCGGCGTGTCAGAGGGACGGGCGGCGCAGCTCGCGGCCGGGGCGCTGGTCGCCGACGCGGCCATGGACCTGTTCGAGGTGGACCGGCTGGAGGTGTGCCCGTGGGCGCTGCGCGAGGGTGTGATACTGCGCCGGCTCGACATCCTGCCCGGGCGTTTCGACCTGCGCACCGACAGCGCGCTGGAGTAAGGACGATCTATCTCGGAAAAATGGCATAAACCGCTGGGTGCCGGGCATTCTCCGCCGAATGATGGAGGTGCTCGGCACGATCGGCTCTCTCGCCGTCGTGATCCTGCTTATCGTCCTGTCCGTGCTGGCCGTCGCGGTGGTCGCGCTGGTCGTCTTCGGCTGCATGGCCGGTGCGCTGCTGGCCGACTGGCGCGGCCTGTGGCGGCGGCTGACCAGGCTGGCCCGGGGCGGGCCGAGGCTGACGCTCAAGCGCAGCGGGGACGCCGTCCCCGCCCGGCTGCGGGCGCAGCTGAGCGGGAGCACGTCAGGGACACGCCGCCGCTTCCTGCTCGGCGCTCCCCGGCCCGGGGAGCGGGAGTCCAGGGAACACGGACCCGGCAGGGGATTCAGCGGTGCGCGGATCCGCGGGCATCGCCCGGTGGATCGGCACACGCGCCTTTGAACGAGAGAGGGGGGTGGGCCCGGGTGGGCCGGTCACATGGCCATGAGATAGAGCCCGGCCGCTCCCGGCGCGTACCGCAGCCGCTTCTCCAGGCAGACCACCGCGCCGTGCTCGTGCCTGTTGACGAATCGGATGTCGTCGGCGAGCGCGCGCATGATCAGCAGCCCGCGTCCGTGCTCGGCGCCCGGCTCGGGGTTGACGATCTGGTTGGGGTCGAAGCCTTCTCCGTTGTCGATGACCTTGATGACGCACCGGTCGTCGAGGACGGACGTGCTCACCGTGTAGTCGTCGCTCGGTTCGGCGTGCCTGATCACGTTGGAACACGCCTCGGTGAGCATGAGTTCGATGTCGTCTCGGATCTGCGGATCGACGCCGAGGGAACGCAGCGTACCGTCCAGCATCTGTCTTATCAGGGGGACGCTCGCCGCATCCCGGGGCAGTCGGAGCGCTATCGTGGCCTCCACCGGGCCTCCTCCTTCCGTCTGGATGCGTGTCCATCCCCTTCCCTCGTTACAGTGCGTCAATCGTCCCGTTAGAGGTTCGGAGTCCGAAAGCTATGGCTCCAGCAGGCGCATGGCGACCTCCAGGGAGGCCTTTTCCACCTCGTCCTCGGACAGCTTGCCCTCGTCGATCATCCATTTCCCGGCGTGTATCGCGAACAGCGCCGTCGCGCGGCTGACGCGCTCGACGGGCGTGGCTCCGGGCTCGTTCAGCTCGTTCACCAGCTCCATCATCAGCTCGCGGGTCTTGGTGAGCGTCGGATGGTCACGCAGAGCGGTCTGGTTGCGCTCCAGGAACCTGGCCACCCCGATGTGCTGGGTGCGCCGGATCCCCGCGGCGTAGCGCTCGACCAGCTCGCGCCGCGTCTGCGGCGTCTTCGGCTGGCTCCGGGCCCACGCGAGGAGCTCCTCCAGCTCGACCAGCCGGTTGCCGACCAGGCTCGTGACGATGTCGTCCTTGGTCTTGAAGTGGTAGTACAGGGCGGCCTTCGTCACTCCGAGCTCCTCGGCGATCTCCCGCAGAGACGTCGCCTCGTATCCCTGCTCGGTGAACAGCCGGAGCGCGATCTCCTGAATCCGGGTCCGAGTGTCTTCCCGCACTTCACACCTTTTCGACTTGACGGCCGGCAAGTAAGTATCTACTTTATTCTATGCTTGCCGGGCGGCAAGTAAGCAAGATCCAAATCGTAAGTGGGGGGTGTCTGGTGGCGGAGGCAGTCGGACGACGCCGCGAGGTCATGGTCGTTCTGCCGGGACTGATGTTAGCCATGGTCCTGGCGATGCTCGACAACATGATCGTGGGCACGGCCATGCCGCGCATCGTCGGGGAGCTCGGCGGTCTGACGCATCTGTCCTGGGTCGTCACGGCGTACGTGCTGGGCACGACCGTCTCGACGCCGATCTGGGGCAAGATCGGCGACCTGTACGGTCGCAAGACCATCTTCATCATCTCGATCGTCATCTTCATGGTCGGCTCCGCGCTCTGCGGCATGGCGGGTTCGTCGCTGCTCGGCGGGGCGGACGGCGGCATGGCCGAGCTGATCGCCTTCCGCGCGATCCAGGGGCTCGGGGCGGGCGGCCTGATCGTGAACGTCATGGCGATCATCGGCGACCTGGTGCCGCCGCGCGAGCGCGGCCAGTACCAGGGCATCATGGCCGGCGTCATGTCGCTGGCGATGATCGCGGGCCCGCTGGTCGGCGGCTTCATCACCGACCACCTCGACTGGCGCTGGGCCTTCTACGTGAACCTGCCGATCGGCGCCATCGCGCTGGCCATGATCGTGACGCAGCTGCACCTGCCGAAGCTGCGCCACGCCGGCGGCACCGTGCGTATCGACTGGGCGGGCGCGGGCCTGCTGTCCGTCGGCATCACCGCCCTGGTGCTCATCACGACCTGGGGCGGCAACGAGTACGCCTGGGGCTCCTGGCAGATCCTCACCCTCGTCGCGATCGCCGCGGTCACGCTGGCGCTGTTCGTCGCGGTCGAGCGGAAGGTCGTGGAGCCGATCATGCCGCTGCAGCTGTTCGCCAACCGCAACTTCACGCTGATCTCGATCATCGGCTTCCTGCTGGGCTTCGCCATGTTCGGCGCGATCAACTTCCTGCCGCTGTTCCAGCAGATGGTGCAGGGCTCGACGGCCACCAACTCCGGCCTGCTGATGCTGCCGATGATGGGCGCCGCCATGGTCGTGTCGCTGTTCGTGGGCAAGGCGATCACCGTCACGGGCAAGTACAAGATCTACCCGGTGCTCGGCGGGATCGGCATGGCCGTGGGCATGTGGCTGCTGTCCACGATGGACGTCCACACGTCCTCCTGGGTCACCGGCATCTACATCGCCGTGCTCGGCCTCGGCATGGGCTTCCTCATGCAGACCACGATGCTCATCGCGCAGAACAGCGTCGAGCAGAAGGACCTGGGCGTCTCCAGCAGCGCCACCACGTTCTTCAGGTCGATCGGCGGCTCGTTCGGCGTCTCGCTGTTCGGTGCGATCTTCAACAACCACCTCCTGTCGGAGCTGACCTCCCGCTTCGGCGAGCAGGCGGCCGAGCGGGTGGCCAAGAGCGGCGGCAGGATGGACCCCAGCGCGGTCGCCCAGATGCCCGCGCAGATGCGCACCGGGCTGGTGGAGTCGCTGGCGACCTCGATCTCCGGCGTCTTCTGGTGGGCCATCCTGTTCGCGGTCGTCGTGCCCGTGCTGGCCGCGTTCGTCAAGGAGATCCCGCTGCGCGGCGGCGCCCCGGCGCCCGCCGAGGACGAGCAGGCCGTCAGCCCCGCGGCGGGCTGAGCACCCGGCCGAGCGCGCCTCCGGTTCTGGCCTCGGGTTCAACCTCGGGAAAAATGGGAGGCGCGCGGCCGGTGTTTTGTGGACAATCCCCGCTATGCACCACACCCTCGGCCGGCCGCGCCTGGCAGACGCCCCGGCCATCCACGAGCTGATCGCCGCCTACGACACCGCGGTGATCGGCTCTCCCGACATGACGCTCGACGACGTCGCCGACGAGCTGGCCGAGCTCGGCTTCGACCGCGACAGGGACGGCTGGCTGGCCCGCGACGGCGACGGCCGCCTCGACGGCTGGGCCTGGGCGTGCCGCGTCGGCGACAGCGACACGGTGAACGTCGAGGTGATCGTACGGCCCGGCGTGACGGGCCTGGACGACCGGCTCTGGCCCCTGGTGATCGGCCGGGCCGGCGAGCTGGCCGCCGAGGCCGGCCACGACGGCGCCACCCTGCACATCGGCGTCTACCGCGCCGACACCGCCAAGCGGGCCACGGCCCAGGCGCGCGGTTTCGAGCCCGGCACCAGCTTCCACCGCATGCGCATCGACCACAGCACCGGGGGGTCAGCGGAGCCGCTCGCTCCGCTCGCCGGGCTGACCCTGCACACGGGGGAGAGCGAGGACGCGCGGCGCGAGGCGCACCGGGTGCACCAGGAGGGCTTCGCCGAGCACTTCGGGTTCGTACCGGTCGACTATGACGCGTGGTATTCGCGCCGGCAGTCGCAGTCCACGACGGACTGGTCCCAGCTCACCCTGGCCCGCCTCGACGGCCGCCCCGCCGGGGTGCTGATCGCCAACAACCAGTTCGTCCCGGACGAGGGCTGCGGCTACGTGGCCACGCTCGCGGTCGTCCCCGAGTTCCGCGGCCGGGGCCTGGGGCGCTTCCTGCTCCGCCACGCCTTCGCCGCCGACGCGGCGCGCGGCCGCAAGGGCACGATCCTGCACGTCGACTCCAACAACACCACCCCGGCGCTGGGGCTGTACGAGTCGGCCGGCATGCGCCCCGTCCTGGTCATCGACGTCTGGCAGCGCCGCGTCTGACGGCCCAGTCCGACGGCCCAGTCTGGCGGCCCGGTCTGACGGCCCAGTCTGGCGGCCCGGTCTGACGGCCCAGTCTGGCGGCACAGTCTGGCGGCCGCGTCTCGACGAGCTCGCGTCGCTGCCGGTCCACCTCGCCGAGGTCGGCGGTCAATGGCCCGTGCGGGGCGTCAGACGCGGTGGTGGGACAGGTGGTCGAGGATCGACTGGTTGGCCTCCCAGCCGTCGGGGAACTTGACCGGCACCCCCAGCTGCACCGGCTCCGCCGACGGGTGGGCGTCCAGGAGCTCGGCGATGCCCGCCCGGGCCACCACGACGCAGGCGTGCCGGTGCCGCGACGCCAGCACGCACAGCCGCCCCGACTCCAGGTGAAAGGCCGTGGCGTCGCGGCGGCCGGACAGCGGGTGCAGGACGATCGTCACGTCGTACTCGCGCCCCTGCAGGCGGTTGGCCGTGTCGACGGTGATCTCCGCCGGCACCCCGGCGGCCCGGATGGCGGCCACCTGGTCGCGGTGGGCGGCCCCGACCGCGATGCGGTCGGCCGTCACCGGCCGCTCGCCCTGCTCGGAGGAGGCCACGGCGCCGCGCTGCAGCAGGCGCTCGGCCAGCAGCGCCACCGCCTGCACCGCCTCCCCGTCGGTACGCACGGTGTGCCGGTTGGGCAGCTCCAGCAGCGCCCACCCCGACCGGGCGGCCTCCTCCAGCGCCCGGTCGTGCACGGTCCCCATGCCGCCGGTCACCAGCTCCAGCCGCCGGTCACCGTGCGACGTCCCCGACCGGAACCCGGTGAACGGGTAGAACGCCTGCGACACCACCGGCGCGGCCGAGGCCGGCAGGCGCCACGACACCGGCAGCCGGTGCACCGGGAGGTCCGGGTTGTGGCGCAGCAGCACCGACACCGCGCTCTGCAGCGGATCCCACGACAGCCCCGACCATCGGTCCCCGTCCACGATCGAGAACGGGTCGAGCTGCCCCGGATCGCCCACGAACAGCGCCCGCTCGAACAGCCCCGCGATCCGCAGCAGCTTGTCCGAGCGCATCTGGTACGCCTCGTCCACGATCGCCCACGGCCACACCCGGCCGCCGATCCAGGCCCACTTGTCGGCGGTCGCGATGACGATGTCCGGGTCGCCGAGATCCTGGATCCGGGTGCCGACCCGGACGCCGGCCAGCTCCAGCAGCCGCAGCGGCGGCACGTAGCCGCCGGCCGACAGCCGGCCCACGGTCAGGTGGGGGTGCTTCTCGGAGATGCGGGTCACCAGGTCGTCGACCTGCTCGTTCGTCTGGGCGACGATCATCAGGGGCTCGCCGGTCGCCGCGATGTGCGCCGCCGCCCGCACCACCAGCGTGGACTTGCCCGCGCCGGGCGGCGAGTCGACCACGACGCCGCGGTGCCGGGGCAGGTCGGCGAGGACGTTCCTGATGACCTGCTCCGGGCTGTCGGTCACGACCACTCCTCCTGGGCGTCCTCGTCGTCGGGCACGTACTCCTGCGGCGGCCCGCCGTGCGTCCACGGCGTGGCCTCCGAGTCGGGCAGGTTGGGGGAGCCCTGGAAGTCGTCGGTCAGCGAGGTGTAGCAGACCCGCTCGCCGATCTCGGGCACCGCCCCGGGCGCGGCCGTCTTGCCCCGGCCCATGCCCTTGGTGATCTTCAGGGTGACCAGGCCCTGGCCGGCCTCCACGAGCTCGGCGCCCTGGCCGCGGCGCTGCGGGGTGCCCAGCGAGGTGCCGGGCGCCAGGCGTACCGGGTCGTCGGTCTTGATCACCACCAGCGGGCGGAGCTTGCGGGAGCGGCCCTCGCCCTCGGTGTTGTCGGGGACGGTCTCGATCACCTCGCCCGCGAACGCCTCCCCGGTCAGCCGGTACTCGGCCATGACCAGGGGGTCGTCGTAGGCGCGCTG
This sequence comes from Nonomuraea jabiensis, assembly GCF_014204795.1. GTDB lineage: Bacteria > Actinomycetota > Actinomycetes > Streptosporangiales > Streptosporangiaceae > Nonomuraea > Nonomuraea jabiensis. Next base: position 8,367,211 of record NZ_JACHMB010000001.1, read on the forward strand.
CACGTCGTACGCGGCCTGGGCCCGCTCCATGCGGGCCAGCTTGGCCGCGGCGGCCACCGCCCCGTCGCGCCTGGCCTGCGGCGGCGCGCCCTCGGCGATGTGCACCGCCATGCCGCTGAACGAGCCGCGGTCCTGCTCCCACCGCTGCGCGACGCTCGAGCCCGCCTCCAGCCCGGCCAGCAGGTCGACGGCCTGCCACATGAGCCGCCACGTGGGCTCGAGCTGGGTGCGCAGCGCCTCGGTGATGCGCTCGGGCGACTCGCTGTCCATCGCCGGCGCCAGCACCTCCGCGTCGAACCCCGGATCGGTCGCGGGCCCGGCCGGCGGCCAGATCAGCGGGTCCTCGGCCTCGTCGTCCGGCCCCCTGGTGATCCACGCCAGCAGCGCGGCCAGGTTGGCGTCCTCCAGCGAGCTCTGCCCGCTCGCCCAGTGCCGGCCCAGCTCCTCGGTCGCGGCCAGCATCATCGACGAGCCCGGGTAGGCGGCCCGCTCCGCGAAGTACGTCAGCCACCGCCCCAGCAGCGGCACCGCCTCGGGCACCGGATAGGGCCCGTCGGCCCGGCGGAACCGCGTGGAACGGCCGAGCAGCCTGGTGAAAGCCACCCCGGTCTGGTTGGGCACGATGAGCTGCGGCGCGTCCAGCACCCGCTCGTAGGGGTCGGCGTTCTTGCGCTCCACCGTCTCGGTGTCGGCCATGAAGCCCTCGACGTACGGCAGCAGCACCCCGGCCAGCTCGGCGGCCCAGGCGAAGCGCAGGTCGCGGTTGCGCGGCTGGGTCACCACGAGCAGGCGCGGCCGGTCCCGGTCGGTGCCGAGCATGGCGGCCAGCGGCGCGGCGGCCTCGCCCGACAGCTTGAGCGGGATGAACACCATCGGCCGGTCCGACAGGTGGCAGTGCCTGACGGTCGCGACGGGCTGCGCGATGCCCTCCTCCAGGGCCCGCAGCCGCGCGAGCGAGGTCAGCATGCTCACGTGAGGCACTCCCTGCGCAGGCGTTCGGCGTTGCGGAGCAGCCGGGCGATCTCCTCCTGGCCCTCGGCGGGGTCGCGGGTGCCGTCGGCCAGCCCGAGCGCCTCCGCCACCGAGGCCACCCCGCCCAGCTCGTCGCGCACCTGCCGGCCGAGCAGGTCGGAGGCGCCCTCCTGGCGGGCCTCGTCGCGGCAGAAGAAGCACAGGTCGCACGCGGACATGCAGTCGGGCGCGTAGCGGGCGGTCGCCCTGCGCAGCGCGTCGGCCAGCTCGGCCACGGGCCGGGTGGGCCGCCCGTCCTCGCCGGGCCGCAGGTCGAACGTGAGGTCGTCGGGCAGCCCTTCGAGCAGCCGGTCGAGCGTGGTCATCCGGGTGAGCTGGCGGCGCAGCACGGCCAGCTGCTTGCGCACGTCGACGAGGGTCGCGACGGGCCGGTTGGCGAAGTTCTCCGGGCAGACCAGGACCACGTCGTGCGAGACCTTCGCCGGGTCGTGGCCCAGCTCCTCCAGGAGCGTGCGCAGCGCCAGCACGTACACCGCCGCCTGCCGCGCGGCCGCGGCCACCGCCGCCGGGTCGGCCTGGCCGTCGATCACCGCGAACGACTTGACCTCCACGATGTGGAAGCGGCCGCCGAGCTGGAAGGCCACCACGTCGGGCTCCAGGTAGGCGGTGTGGCCGGCGATCTCCAGGGTGAGCAGCGGGTGGTCGTACAGCGTGCCCGCGTCCTGGCCCTCGCGGGCCGCGCGGTCGATCAGCGCGCGGGTGTGGGCGTGGCGCAGGTGGGCGCCGACGTTCTCGACGTCGTGGTAGGCGACCTCGGCGACAGGCAGGCGCAGCAGCTCGCGCAGCATCCGCAGCAGCTCCGCGCACCCGTCGGCCTTGACCAGCGCCTCGAACATGTTGCCGCGCGTGATCGCGAACGGCGACTGGCCGAACGGCGCGGGGAAGCCGAGGTGCCGGGCGGCGGCGTCCTTGTCGATGCCGGCGCCGTCGAGCAGGGCCCGGCGGGTGCAGCCGGGGTTGGCGGCCAGGGCCGCGATGGCGCGGGCGTCGTGCGGGCGGGGCGGCGTCGTGCCGCGCAACGCGTCAAGCCGCTGGATGTGTTCGCCTTCGCGCTTCAAGCCGCTCACTTCGCGTTCTCCTTCTTGATCGTGCTCAGCGTAGCGGCGCCGAACAGGCGGGCGGCGTCACCGAGCTGCGCCGCGGCGCGTTCTGCCAGCTCGGCGCGATCCCGCGTGTCGCGGTCGCCGTGCACGCGCAGCTCGGCGCGGGCCGCCTCGATCACCCGGTCCGGGTCGGGCGGGCCCAGCGTGCCGTCAGTGGCGCCGGGGATGTTCCTGGCCATCCGCAGGAGTAACCGGTCGGCCCGCCCGTCGGGCGACTCGTGCGAGGCCACCGCGATGGCGCAGGTCAGGAAGTCGACGCGGGGGCTGAGCGGGCCGACCACGCGCCGCTCCAGCGGCCAGGTGCTGAGCGTGAGCAGCCCGCGGGCGGGGGAGAGGCGGTCGGTCAGCGCGGCGCACAGGTAGTACGGCCGCCCGTGCGGCGACGACCGGAACGAGCGCTCCTCGTCCCTGCGCAGGCTGGTGAGCTGGGCACTGCGGATCGTGCCGCCGAAGAACGCGTCGCTGACGGCCACGACGAGCCGCGGCTGGGCGGCCGCGCCGAGCAGCCGCAGCCCCTGGTGCACCTGCTCGCGCACGGTCACCAGGCGCGGCGGCTCCGGCTTGGTCTGCGAGGGCTCGCCGCTCACGAGGGCGTCCCATTCGCGCTCCGCGGTACGCAGCTCGGCGCGCAGGGCGCGGGCCGTGGCGCCGTCCCTGACCCGCATCGCCTTGCGCACGCCCGCCCGGAGCTCGTCGATCCGCCGCTCGAGATCGTCCAGCCGGTCACTCATGGCGCGAGCGTACCAACAGTCCCAGTATTTTCCAGTAATTTCGCGATTTCGAGGCGAACGTGTGATCTACGACGTAAAGGCCGTCGCCCTGCCCGGGGACAGCGGCCTGACGTGCGTAATCGGCGTACGAGGCGGGGACGAAGGCGGTGTGACCCGTGAGAACCGACATCTGGTGGGAGCCGCCGCAGGCGTGGCCGCCCTCGTGCCCGTCTACTACCTGACCGAGGCGGCCGCCAGAGCCCTGCGTACGAGCAGCGCCACGTTCGGCCCGGCGCCCGCGGCGCTCGGCTACCTTGCCGCGGTGGCCGTCATCGTCACCCTCCTGACCGCCTGGCCCGCCGCGGCCCTCGGCTGCGGCATCCCGCTGGCGGCGGCGGGGGCCGTGTTCGCCCTCGACCTGAACGCCGCGCTCGGCGTGGCGGGCAGCCTGCCCTGGGCGCGGGAGGGCGGCCTGCCGTGGTCTCAGCCGGACGGCGTCCCCTGGGCCGAGCTGACCGAGCCGCCCGGCACGATGGCCGGGATGACCGGCCTCTACACGATCATCGGCGCGCTGCTGGTGCTCTCGGCGCTGCTGCCCGGCCGGCTGCGGTCCGTCCTGGGCAGGTGAGAGGCGGATTCCGGGGCGGCCTATCCTGGGCGGGTGAGTGGACGGGACCCCGACCGGCGCAGGGCGCTGCTCGACGCGGCCGACCGGGTCATCCTGGCCCAGGGCCCCGAGGTCTCGATGGCGGCCATCGCCGCCGAGGCCGGCATCACCAAGCCCATCCTCTACCGCCACTTCGGCGACAAGAGCGGCCTCTACCAGGCGCTGGCCGACCGCCACGTGCGTACGGTCATCGCCCAGCTGCGTCCCCAGCTCGTCGCCCCCGGGGCCGACCTGCGGGGCCGGGCGCGGGCGACCATCGGCGTCTACCTCGACCTGATCTCGGCCAACCGCAACCTCTACCGGTTCCTGTTCCACCGGGCCAGCGCCGAGGACTCCAGGATCCGCTCCCACATGACCGCGCTCGTGCGGGGGCTGGGCGAGGAGCTCGGCGGCCTGCTGGCCGGCGAGCGCGCGGTGGCCGACCCGGTGCGGGCGCAGGTGCTGGGGCACGCGTTCGTCGGCATGGTGCAGACGACCGGCGACTGGTGGCTGGAGCATCCCGAGGTGGACCGCGTACAGGTGGTCGAGGGCCTGGTGGACGTGATCGTCGCCGCGCTTGCCCCGCAGGCCGCCGTCAGTCCCCGAAACGGGAGAGCTTCCCGTGCCGCCGGGCGTATCTGAGCGCCCAGGCGAACAACCCCACCGTGCCGGCCAGGTAGACCACGTTGAGCGCGCCCGCCCAGGCCAGCCGGTCCCACGGCACCGCGCCGCCGCCCATGACCGCGCGCATGCCCTCGAACACGTGCGAGGCCGGCAGCAGCCACGAGATCGCCCGTAGCGGCTCCGGCAGCACCGAGATCGGGTAGAAGATCCCGGCCAGTGGCTGCACCACGAACACCAGCGACCAGGCGATCACCTGCGCGTTCTCGCCGAAGCGGAGCACCGCCGCGATGCCGACCAGGCCCAGCGACCAGCCGAGGACGAGCAGCACCGCCATGAACGGCACCAGCCCCACGCCCAGGCTCGTCAGCCCGAACCCGTACAGGCCGAAGGCCAGCCCGGCCATCACCGCGACCGCGAACGCCACCTTGCCCAGCGAGAACAGCACGAGCCCGGTCAGGTATTCGACGCTCGACAGCGGGCTGACCTGCACGTTGAGCAGGTTGCGCGACCAGACGTCCTCCAGGAACGCGATCGAGATCTCGTTGCTGGCCTTCTGCAGCACCTGCCAGAGCAGCACCGCCCCGAGCAGGAACGCCACCACGAACGGCACCCGCTGCGCCTGCAGGAACAGCGTCACGAAGCCCCACAGCACCAGCTCGACCGTCGGCCAGAACAGGATCTCGAACATCCTGATCGGGCTGCGCCGCAGCGCCGCGAAGTCGCGCCGGACCACGCCCAGGACGCGCGTGCGCCGGGCGGCCAGGCTCAACGGGGGCAGGGTCACGGGCAGGGTCACAGGGGTCATCCGCGTGCCACCTTCAGGAACACCTCTTCCAGGTCCTCGGCCCCGTAGCGGCCGGCCAGCTCCTTGGCGCTGCCGGCGGCCACGACGACGCCGTCCGACATGAAGTGGATCCGGTCGCACATGCGCTCGACCTCGCGCATGTTGTGCGAGGTGATCAGCATGGCGCTGCCGTTCTCCCTGGCCAGGCCGGACAGCAGGCCGCGGATGCGGTCGCCGGCGTCGGGGTCGAGGTTGGCCGTGGGCTCGTCGAGCACCAGCAGCCTGGGCGCGTTGAGCAGCGCCTTGGCGAGGTGCACGCGGGTGCGCTGGCCCGACGACAGGTCCATCACCTTGCGCCTGCGCAGCGGGCCCAGCTCGAACAGCTCGATCATCTCCGCCACCCGGCGGCGCGGGTGGCGCAGCGCGTAGAGCCGGGCGAACGCGTCGAGCACCTCGTGCACGTGCAGCACGCCGGGCAGGTCCACGTAGCTGGCGGCGAAGTTGACCTGGCTGAGCGTCTCGGTGCGGTGGCGGGCCAGCTCGAGGCCGAACAGCCGGATCGTGCCCGCGTCGGGGGTGATCAGGCCGAGCAGCATGTGGAGCGTGGTCGACTTGCCCGCGCCGTTGGGGCCGAGCAGGCCGACGACCTCGCCCTCGCCCACGGTGAGGCTGAGGTCGCGCACGGCGGTGACGCCGCCGAACCGCTTGACCAGATGGGACGCTTCCAGGATGGCCACCGGTCAAGCGTGCGGCCCGGGGTCACGCCGGGGCAACGGGTTTTCCGCGCAGCATGCGGAGCAGGTCCCACTCGTTCTCGCACGCGCGCCGGCCGATCGCGGCCAGCTCCACCGACCGGGCGCCGCCGCGCAGGTGCCGCATGGTCTGCATGACGCAGATGATCCCCCACTTGAGCACGCCGAACGTCTCCCACCAGCGCAGCGCGTCCCGGTCCACCGGGTGCCCGCCGGCGGCCTCGTACGCGTCGATCAGCTCGTCGTAGCCGCCGAAGCCGCCCACCGGCAGCGGTGAGCCGAACCGCCACGCCTTCACGCAGAGCCAGCCGAGGTCTTCGAGGGGGTCGCCGAGGTGGGCGAGCTCCCAGTCGAGCACCGCCCTGAGGCCGTCGGGCCCCACGACGAGGTTGCCGTTGCGGAAGTCGCCGTGCACGACCGTGCGGCGCGGGCCTGTAGACGGGCTGGCAGAGTGGCCGGGAGAGTGGCCCGCGGGGCGGTCGGCGGCCAGCCGGCGCAGCGCCAGCTCGAACACCGGGTGCGGCTCGCCCAGCAGGTCCAGCACGTCCCGCCAGCGCCGCAGCGGATCCGCCGCCTCCTCCCGCGCCTCCTGCGCCAGGCAGGAGGGCGGCATGCGGTGGATCGCGGCGAGGGCCCGCCCGCACTGCGCGGCCAGCAGGGGCCGGGCCGCGGCGTAGGCGTCGTCGCGCAGGATCTTGCGCGGGATGGTCTCCCCGGCCACGCGGGTCATGAGGATGTACGACTCCCCGGCGGCGACGATCGCGGGCACCGGCACCCCGGCGCCGGACGCGGCCCGCATGAGCGTGGCCTCCGACGCGAGCGGGGCGCCCGCCTCCAGCGCGACCCCAGGGGAGTCGAGCCGCAGGACCAGCTCGTGCCGCTCGTGCCGCTCGGGGCCCGTGACGACGTCGAGGGCCCAGGTCTCCCGGGACGCCCCGCCGGGCAGCCGGACGCTGAAGGGCACCGACGCGCCTGCCCCGAACACCTCGCCGACGATCTCGTGGAGCCGGGTCATCGCAGGCCGAACTCCCAGTTGCCGCCCGCCGCGTACTCGCCCAGGATGCGCCGCCCCACCGCGTCGACGTGCACCTCGTCGGGCCCGTCGTAGATCCGGCCGGCCCGCGCGTGCCGGTACATCCGATCCAGCGGCGTGTCGGGGGTGAGCCCGGCGGCGCCGTACACCTGGATGGCCCGGTCGATCACGTTGTGCAGCATGCGCGCCCCCACCACCTTGATCGCGCCGATCTCCACCCGGGCCTGCGAGCCGGCGTCCACCGCCTCGGCGGCGTGGAGGGTGAGCAGCCGGGCGGCCTGGATCTCGGCATAGGAGTCGAACACGTGCTGGCGCATGAGCTGCTTATTGGCCAGCGGCTCGCCGAACGCGGTCCGCTCCAGCAACCTGCGGCACATCAGGTCGAACGCCCGCTGCGCCTGCCCGAGCCAGCGCATGCAGTGGAAGATCCGTCCGGGCCCGAGCCGCCGCTGCGCGATGACGAACCCGTGGCCGCGCGGGCCGAGCAGGTTGGCGGCGGGCACGCGGACGTCCTCGTACCGGACCTCGCAGTGCGCCCCGTCGAGCCCCAGCACGGGCGTCTCGCGGACGATGCGGTAGCCGGGCGTGTCCGTCGGCACGAGGATCATGGAGAAGGCCAGATGCGGCGGCGCGTCCTGCTCGGTCCGGCACATGACGGTCGTGTACGCGGCCCGCGACGCCCCAGTAGTGAACCACTTGTGCCCGTTGATCACCCATTCGTCCCCGTCGAGCACCGCGGCGGTCCTGATCTGGGTGGGGTCGCTGCTGGAGATCGACGGCTCGGTCATGGCGAAGCTGGGCCAGATGTCACCCCGCACCAGCGGCTCGAGGTAGCGCTCGCGCTGCTCGGGGGAGGCGTGCTCGTGCAGCATCAGCGAGTCCTGCAGCGTGAACGTGCCCAGCGCGAGCTGCCCGTACTCGCTGCGCCCCTGCACCTCGTTGACGTAGACGTAGTCGAGGAACGGCAGGCCACCGCCGCCCAGCTCACGCGGGTGGCCGAGCGCCCACAGGCCCGCCTTCCTGGCCTCGGCCCGCAGCTCGTCCAGCGCCGCCGCGGCCTCGGGCCCGCCCGCGTGCAGCACCGGCTCGGCCGGCTCCACCCGCTCGGTCATGAACGCGTGGACGGCGTCGCGGATCGGCCGGACACCGTCGGGCACGGCGAAGCTCATGCAAGGATCTCATCCCGGAACCAGTTGCCCGGTCAATCACTTCACGGCAGCCAGCTCACGCGGCCGTGCAGGAAGGCGTACCCGACGAAGGCGACGGCGTCGATCAGCGTGTGCGCCACCACCAGCGGCATCGCGCGCCCCCAGCGCTGGTAGAGCCGCCCGAACACCACGCCCATCACGACGTTCCCGACGAACCCCCCGAAGCCCTGGTACAGGTGGTACGACCCCCGCAGCAGCGCCGACACCGCGACCGCCTTCCACGGCGTCCACCCGGCCTGCCCGAGCCGGTGCAGCAGGTATCCGGCGACGATCACCTCCTCCAGCACCCCGTTCTGCGCCGCCGCGAGCAGCAGCACCGGGACCTGCCACCACACCTGGGGGAGCTGGCCGGCGACGACGGTCAGGTTCACGCCCGTGGCCCACACGACGAGGTAGAACGCCAGCCCGGTGCCGCCGATCGCGGCCGCCAGCACCGCCCCGCGCACCGTGTCGCGGCCCTTCTCCCGGAAGTCCACGCCGATCGTGCGCAGCGACTCGCCGGAGCGCACCATCAGGTACGCCACCAGCGCGACCGGCGCCACGCTGATGGCGATGTCGGCCAGCTGCAGCGCCAGGTCCAGCCACGGCCGCCCGGGCGCCATCGACCGGACCAGCACGGCCTGCTGGCCCTTCAGCTGCTCGGGCGCCGTGAGCGAGCCGATCAGGCGCAGCAGCGCCAGCAGGCCGCTGGCGCCGAGCGAGACCGAGAACACGACGAACAGCTCGGCCCGGATGAGCCGGGGCCCGAGCGCCGGGGGCGGTCCCAGGGGAGAGGCGGTGGGAGACTCTGTGCGCATGGCCGCAGGCTAGCCGTTCATCGATCGGATGCGGGTAAATAGCGACTTGAGGGGAAATCGATGGAATCTGCTCCGCACGACGTGCCCACGGCGGCCCAGCTCGTGGCCGCCGTCCGCGACTTCCTCCAGAGCGACGTGCTCCCGGCCGTGGACGGGCGGGTGCGCTTCCACGCGCGGGTGGCGATCAACGTGCTCGGCATGGTGGAACGGGAGATCACGCTCGGGCCGGAGCAGGCGCGCGAGCACGCGGCGCGGCTGGCCGCGCTGGGCATGGCCGACGACGCCGAGCTGGCCGCCGCCATCCGCGAGGGCCGGATCGAGGACGACCACGCCCTCGTCACCGCCCTGGAGCAGGCCGTACGGGCGAAGCTGGCGGTCGCCAACCCCGCCTACCCGCAAGACTGACGGCCCGCCCCGCGCGTGGCGGGACGGGCCGTCAGCGGGGGATCAGTGCGAGCCGGTCAGGTCCAGGTCCTTGACCTTCGGGTCACCCTCGTCGGCGAAGTACTCGTCGCGGGCCGTCGCGTCCTTGCCGTCGGCCACCTTGGCCGCCCGGAACAGCAGCGTGGCCAGCGCCGCCACCACCACGTTCACGGCCAGCGCCACGAATCCGGGGTAGATCGTCATCTTGGTGTCGAAGCCGAAGTTCGACAGCGCGAACGCCGAGCCGCCGAAGTGCAGCTTGCCGCTGACGGGATTCGGGATGAGGTACAGCATCCACATGCCCGCCACCAGGCCGGCCGCCCAGCCCGCGATCAGCCCGCCCTTGTGGAACCAGCGCGTGTACAGGCCCAGCGCCACCGCCGGCAGCGTCTGCAGGATGATCACGCCACCGATGAGCTGCAGGTCGATCGAGAACTGCGGGTCGAGCGCCAGGATGCACAGCACCGCGCCCACCTTGACGAGCAGCGACACGATCTTGGAGACGTTGGCCTCCTCGCGGTCGCTGGCGTTCTTGTTGAAGTACTCGCGGTAGATGTTGCGGGTGAACAGGTTCGCCGCCGCGATCGACATGATCGCCGCGGGGACGAGCGCGCCGATGCCGACGGCCGCGTACGCGACGCCCGTGAACCAGTCGGGGAACATCTTGTCGAACAGCAGGGGCACGATCGTGTTGTTGTCGGCCTTGCCGTTGGTCATCACCGGCTTGACGCCGGCCGCGATGGCCATGAAGCCGAGCAGCGCGATCAGGCCGAGCACGAAGCTGTAGGCGGGCAGCGCGGACATGTTCCGCTTGATGACGTTGCGGTTCTTCGAGGCCAGCACGCCGGTGAGGCTGTGCGGGTAGAGGAACAGCGCCAGCGCCGAGCCGAAGGCCAGCGTCACGTACTGGAGCTGGTTGTTGGCGTTCAGCAGGATGCCGTCGCCCGGCGCCGGGCTGGCGTCGAACTTGGCCTTGGCAGCGTCGAAGATCGAGTCCCAGCCGCCCAGCTTGGCCGGGATGTAGATGACGGCCGCCAGGATCACGATGTAGATCAGCGTGTCCTTGACGAACGCGATCAGCGCGGGCGCCCGCAGGCCCGACTGGTAGGTGTACGCGGCCAGGATCGCGAACGCGATCACGATCGGCAGGTGCCCGGTGATGCCCATCGCCTTCAGCACCGACTCGATGCCGATGAGCTGGAGCGCGATGTACGGCATCGTCGCCACCAGCCCGGTGATCGCGATCACCAGCGCCAGGGTCGGCGACCCGAAGCGGGCCCGTACGAAGTCGGCGGGGGTGACGAACCCGTGCACGTGCGACACCGACCACATCCGGGCCAGCACCAGGAACACCAGCGGGTACACCACGACCGTGTACGGCAGCGCGTAGAACCCGATCGCGCCGGAGCCGAACACCAGCGCCGGCACCGCCACGAACGTGTAGGCGGTGTAGAGGTCGCCGCCCACCAGGAACCACGTGATCCAGGACCCGAAGCTGCGACCGCCGAGCCCCCACTCGTTGAGGCTGGCCAGGTCGGTCGGCCGCCGCCACCGCGCCGCCACGAACCCCATGACGGTGACCAGGAGGAACAGCAGCACGAAGACGACCAGCTCGGTCGTGTGCCCGCTCACTTGGTCATCCTGTAGACGATGGTCGTGGACACGACGCCGACGGCGATGAAGGCCAGCTGGAGCCAGTAAAAGAGCGGGAAGCCCAGCAGGCGGGGCTCGTCGGCGTTGAACAGGAACGTCAGCAGCGGCAGCACGATGGGCAGGATCAGCAGCCAGTTCCAGGGGCTGCGGTCGGTGCGTGGCTGCCCGGGTTCCCCGGTAGTCATCAACCCTCCGATGAGTGGATCTGGAGCCGGCTGTGACCGGTTCCTGACGGGTAGTCAATGGAGGGAGAGTAGCTTTACGGTGGTATTAATCCAAATGTCGGCAATATTACGGTTTGGCCTAAATCTTCATTCTTTGCCGACTGGTCACACGCGCCACCCCAGAAACCATAAACACCAGCCCGCCGCACGCCTCCCCCTGATCGCCGAATGGTCCCTTCCCCGCGACGAACGGTCCCGCACCCTTCGCCCACCGCCCCGCCGCCACCCGGCCGGCACCTAGCGCGACGCGCCGCGTGCCAACGCCCGAGCGTGGGGCGGCTCCGCCGCGACGTGGCGGGTGGCGACGTCCGGGCGTGGGGCGGCTCCGCGGCGACGTGGCGGGTGCCGACGTCGGGCTGTGGGGCGGCGCCTTCGTGGCGGCGTGGCGGGTGGCGACGTCGGGTTGTGGTGCGGTGGCTCCGTGGCGATGTGGCGGGTGGCGACGTCCGGGCGTGGTGCGGTGGCTCCGTGGCGGCGTGGCGCGTGCCGACGTCGGGGCGTAGTGCGCGGCGCTCCCGGGGCGTCGTGAGGCGGCGCTGCCGGGCGGCGGTGGGGGAGTTTGGAGGCGCCGCGTCGGCGGGCCGGGGTGCGGCGGGCTCCGGCGCCGTCGACGGTGCCCGGCCTTGTGGGGCGCGCTTTTCTGGGCAGTGCGCCGCGTGCTCGGGCGTTGCGGAGGGGCCGGTGCCGGACGGCGGGGTGGGTCGTCGTCGGACGGCGCTTGGGCGGCGGCGTGGGGCCATCATCGGGTGGCACGTGGCGACCGCTTGGCGTAGGGCCGTCGTGGGAGGGTTGGGCGGCGTTCGGGTGGCGGCGTGAGGTCGTCACCGGGCGGCACGTGGCGGGCTTACGCGGCGTGGGGCCGTCGTGGGGCGGCGCGTCGCGGGGGCGCGCCTCCGAGGGGCGAGCCTCGAGGAGCGCCTCGAGGCGCGCATCGAGGAGCGCGTGGAGGGCGCGCGTCGAGAGCGCGCGTCGCGGGTTCCGTGGCGTGGGGCGGTCGTGCGGGATCGCGCCGCGGGCCAGACGGTGTGGTCGGCGGCGGTTCCAAACGCGTGGCAGACGTCCCCCGGCTGGCCCACCAGGCGCGTCCAGGCCGCGAAGCCCACCCACGGTTCTACGGAAAGGCCGCGAAGCCCACCCACGTACGGAAAAACATGACACGAGATGTCGGCTATTCGAGGAACGATCGCCCACATGATTGCTTTGGTGGCGGGAGCGACCCGCGGAACAGGACGGGGCATCGCGGTCGCGCTGGGTGCGGCGGGCGCGACGGTCTACTGCACGGGCAGGAGCACGCGCGAGCGGCGCTCGGAGATCAACCGGCCGGAGACCATCGAGGAGACGGCGGAGCTGGTGACCGCGGCCGGCGGCACGGGCATCGCGGTCCAGGTCGACCACCTGGACCCCGGCCAGGTGGAGGCGCTGGCCGAGCGGGTGGAGCGCGAGCAGGGCAGGCTCGACGTGCTGGTCAACGACGTGTGGGGCAGCGACCACCTCTGGGAGTGGGACACCCCGGTCTGGAAGCACGACATGGACAAGGGCTTGCGGCTGCTGCGGCTGGCGGTGGACACGCACATCATCAGCAGCCGCCACATGCTCCCGCTGCTGATCAGGAACGAGGGCGGCCTGGTCGTCGAGGTCACCGACGGCACCTGGGCCTTCAACGAGACCCGCTACCGCGAGAACGTCTACTACGACCTGGCCAAGGTCTCGGTCAACCGGCTGGCCTTCGCCTGGTCGCGCGAGCTGCGCCCGTACGGGGGGACCGCGGTGGCGGTGACGCCGGGGTTCCTGCGCTCGGAGGCCATGCTCGACAACTTCGGCGTCACCGAGGACAACTGGCGCGAGGCGAAGGTGGACGTCACCTGGATGGTCTCCGAGACCCCCGCGTACGTCGGCCGGGGCGTGGCCGCCCTCGCCACCGACCCCGACCGGCAGCGCTGGTCCGGCAGGTCGGTCTCCAGCGAGGACCTGGCCGTCGCGTACGGCTTCACGGACGTGGACGGCAGCCGCCCGCGGGTGTGGAGCTTCATCACGGAGGTACGGGAGCCGGGCAAGGACACCGACCCGGCGGAATACCGCTGACGGGCCCCGCGCGCATTCCCCGGCCCTGGCTCAGGGCCGGTAGAGGGCCGCCATGCGGGCGGCGGCGTCGGCGACCAGCTCCCGCAGCTCGGGCGGGTCCAGCACCTCCGCCTCCGGCCCGAACCGCAGCACCTGCGAGAACGCCACCGGCACCGACTCCACCGCCAGCCGCACCGTCCCGTCCGGCCGGAGCGAGGCGAGCGCGTCGTCGAGCGCGGCCGGGTCGGCGATGTGCCGCAGCATCCGCACGCCCTGCTCGCTGAGCCGCAGCGTGACCACGTCCCGCAGCAGCGACCGGGAGAACTCCGCCGACCGCTCCGCCCAGAAGGCGGCCAGGTCGAAGGAGGGCTCCCGGTCGAACGGCTCGGCGAGCACGGACACCGCGCCGAACCGGTGCACCCGGAAGATCAGGAACCGGGTCCCGAGCCGCGCGGCCAGATACCAGGCGCCCGCCTTGAGCACCAGCCCGTAAGGCTCCAGCGTGCGCACGTTCCCCTTGTAGACGGCCGAGACGCGGCGGTCGTTCCACACGGCCCTGGCCAGCGGAGCGAGCGCCTCCGGCGGCGGGACGTCGCCGGCGAACCAGCCGGGCGCGTCCAGGTGGAAGCGCTGCGCCGCGACGGCCGGCGCGTCCCGCAGCGCGGGGGAGAGCGCGGCGGCGGCCTTCAGCCGGGCCGTGGCCGCCACCTCCTCCAGCCCCATCTCCCGCAGCGCCGCCGGCACGCCCGACAGGAACAAAGCCTCCGCCTCGGCCCGGTCCAGCCCGGTCAGCCGCGTCCGGTAGCCGTCCAGCAGCCGGTAGCCGCCGCCCCGCCCCCGGTCGGCGTAGACGGGCACGCCCGCCTCCGACAGCGCGAGCACGTCCCGGTGCACGGTCCGCTCGGAGACCTCCAGCTCCTTGGCCAGCTCCGCCGCCGTCATCCCGCCCCGGCCCTGCAGCAGCAGGACCAGCGACATCAACCGCGAGGCGCGCACAGCGGCAGCACCACGGCGGAGGGACGGTCAGGGGAGTGGAACACCTCGACGTCGGCGGGCACCATCGCGCCGTCGCCCCCGCCGAGGGGGTCGCCGTTGCCGGGGTTGCGGGCGATCGTCGGGTACGCCCCGGCCGCCACGTGGACCCTGATCCGGTGGTCGCGCCCGAACCGGTGCGCGATCGGCCACAGGTCCACGGAGACCCGCCGTACCCCGTCGAGGGAGTCCGACGCCGTAAGGCGGCGCACGCCCTCGCACACGTTGAACGAGCGCCCGTCCGGGTGCACGTCGCACACCCGCACCACCACGTCCACGTACGGCGTGCTCGATCGCACGAACAGCTCGCCCCGCACCGGCCCGATCATCTCCACGTCCGACTCCAGTGCCGCCGAACTGTACACCAGCACGTCGCGCCGCTGTTCCAGCCGCCGCTGATCGCGCGGCCGGGAGTCGCCGAGCAGGACCGGCCCGCCGATCACCGGCGTCGGATGGGAGGGGTGGTAGCGGAACCGGTCGGGCGGGGCGTCCTGGGGCCCGTCCGTCCCCAGCCCGAACCCGTGCTGCAGGTGCCAGCGCTGCTCCCGCATCCCCGGCACCGGCCAGTCGGGGAAGTCGCGCCACTGCTCGGCCCCCGTCACGTACAGGCGTACGGGGTCGGGCCGCAGCCCGGAGCGGTCGCCCAGCAGGTGCGCGCGGAACCAGGCCAGCGCCTCGGCCATGGCGGGCCGCCCATGCCGGGTGTCGATGTGGTACCAGGGCCCGATCGTCAGGTACGGCCGCCGCCCCGCGGCCCGCATCGCCGTGTAGTCCTTGAGCTGCCACGGCAGGAAGACGTCGTACCAGCCGCCCAGCATGGTGACGGCCGCGTCCACCTCGCCCACCTTCGGCGAGAAGTCACGTTTGTCCCAGTAGGGGACGTCCGGGTGGGCGTGGTGCATGAGCAGGTCCTGGTAGAACCGGAGCGGCCGCCCGGCCGAGGCCAGGTCCAGCTCGGCCACGGGGCGGCCCGACAGGACCGCCCTGCGGGTCAGCCGGGGCGCGGTCAGCACGGCGGCGCCGCCGAACCGGCGCGACATGCCGTCGGTGAGCGTGGTCCAGCTCAGCGCCGACTCCAGCGCGAACGCGCCGCCCACGTACGCCGCGTCCCTGAACTGGGAGGCGGTGATCTGCGTGGCCATGGCCTTCAGCTCGGGCCCGGCGTAGGGCGCGACGGCCCACTGCGTGTAGCCGAGGTAGGAGGGGCCGAACATCGCGAACGAGCCGCCGTACCAGGGCTGCTTGCGCAGCCAGGCGATGGTGGCCAGGCCGTCGTCGTGCTCGTCGCCGAGCGGGTCGAGCAGCCCGCCGGAGCCGAAGCCGCCACGGCAGCTCTGGATGACGACGTGGAAGCCCTGCCGCGCGAAGCCGCGGCCGAAGTACCAGCCGAACAGGCCGCGCCGGCCGTACGGGGAGCGCATCAGGATGGCGGGGGCCCGCTCGCCTCCGGCCGGGGCGTAATGGTCGGCCAGGAGTGTCACGCCGTCGGGCATCGGAACGGGAAGATCCCGCTGGAGCCGCACGCGTCTCATGTACTAACCAGTAACAGATGCCCCCGGGCCGTGACAGCCCGGGGGCACCCGTGGGCCGCTACGGGGTCGCCCGGTCCGGGCGCTCCGAGATGCGGACGGCGTTCACGATCGTGGCGCCCTGCCGGGTGGCGAAGCGCACGTTGAGCTGGCCGTCGGTGACCTTCACCGTGTACTGCCTGCTCACCGCCGTGTACGTGCCCGCCTCCAGGGCCAGGTCGAGCGCCGGGATCGCCAGCTGCCCCTCGACGAGGACGTCGAAGACCCGCTTGCCCGGCTGCGTGCTCTTCAGATCGGCGAAGTCCAGCTCGACGGTGTACGTGCCGGCGGGCACGTTGTCGAAGCGGTACTCCAGCATCTTCTCCCTGGCGGTCCTGAACAGCGCCTGGTCGGCGGTGCCCGCGATGGCCTTGGACGTGCTCGACGTGCCGGTGGAGGTGGCCACGTAGCCGTAGCTCCCCGCGGCGTACTTCTTGTCCGGCGTCCAGGTGTCACCGGCGCTGTCGACCACGTTCTTCGTGGCGCCCGTGTCGATGGCGACCTGCAGCTTCGGCACCACGACCGACACCTTGATCTCGATGGTCGGCTGCCGGCCGCTGGCCGACCGGACCAGCAGCGTGCCGGTCTTGACCGTGCCGGGCGCGACGCCGGCGCTGGAGAGCGTGGCCTTCAGCGTCACCTTCTGCCCCTTGGCCAGCTCGCCCGAGGCCGGCGTCGTGGCGAACCACGGCTCCGAGACCACCGTGTACGGCGTCGGCGAGCCCAGGTTCGTCAGCTCCAGCGTCCTCGTGCGGGTGGACCCGGCCGGCATCACCACGGTCAGCTCGCCCGCCGACGCGCTCACCTGGCCGGTGACCAGCGCCGTGTCGATCCGCGTCACCGTGGCGGGCGCGACCGTGACGGCCTTGGTGAAGGTGCCGTAGTGCTCCTTGGACACCACGACGTCGTAGTCACCGGCCAGCACCTGCCCGTAGAACGAGCCGTCCTCGCCGGTCGTGAACGTGGCCACGTCGCCCACCTTGACCGTCGCCCCGGCCAGCGGCCTGCCGTCGTTGGCGTCGGTGACCGCGCCGATGACCAGGCCGTGCCGGCTGGCCGTGAACGTCAGGCCCTGCCCCGTGGACAGCACCGGCTCCTCGTAGGAGTAGAGCATGGCGTCGGTGCCGCCCGCGTTCTCGATGCCGATGGTGGCGCTGGAGCCCTGCTCGCGCTCGCTGTCGATGTCCTTGTACCGGAAGGCGATCGAGCCGTCCTCGCCCAGCAGCGCCGAGAACGACACCCGCAGGCCGGAGGCGTTGTAGAAGGCGGCGTTGCGCCACTCCACCACGAACGTCCGGTGCGGCGCCGTGCCCGTCACCCCGGTGTAGACCCCGGCCTGGGCGTCCATGATGAGGTCGTCCCAGTACGGGTAGACCGCGTTGTTGGGCGTGGTCGTGGTCGGCAGCCGGCCGTTGCTGCCGGTGGTGACCCGGTCGGTGGCGAACGAGACGTACCCGTTCGTGCCGATCCACGCCTTGCCGTACCCCGTGCCGTAGAAGGGCACCTGGAACGGCAGCGTCACCTGCACGGCCTCGTCGTCGCCGCTCAGCGCCAGCTTCTCGGTGCCCGCCACGTACGCCTGGGCGCCGCTCTTGCAGGTGTAGCCGAAGTTGTCGCCGCGCAGCGGCAGCTCGATGTCCTTGGTCACCTCACCGGCCACCGAGACGGACGCCGTCGTGCCGCTGGAGCAGCGGGACACCGGCGTGACCTTCAGCTCGTAGTCGCCCTGCGGCAGCGTCAGGCTGTAGCGGCCCGAGGCGTCGGTCACGGCGCTCACCGGCGTGCCGGTGGCCTCCACCGTCGCGCCCGCCTCCGGCGCGCCCGCGGTGCTGACCGTGCCGGACACCACGCCGGACTGCAGCCTGGTCATGGACACGTCCGCGGTCGCGGCCTGCCCGGCCGCGATCGTGGCCGTCGCGCCCGCCTTCTCGTAGCCGAACTTCTCCGCGCTGACCTGGTAGTCGCCCGGCAGCAGGCGCGGCACGGCGTACGTGCCGTCCTGGCCGGTCGTCACCGTGCGGCTCAGCGGCCCCGAGACCGTGATCGTCACGCCCGCCACGGGCGCGCCGGCCGAGGTGACGGTGCCGCGCAGGTCGCCGAGGTCGTCGTGCGGCGCGGCCTGCACGGCGGCGTAGGTGTCGAGCCGGCCCTCGCCCCAGACGTTGTTGTCGGCCGCGGTGCCGCCGCAGCTGGTGTCGCTGACGTCGACGGCGGTGCTGTCGAGCAGCGGCCGGGTGGCCGCCACCTTGCCCTGCAGGCCGGGCGAGCCCGACCAGATCAGCGCGACCGTGGCCGCCACGTGCGGCGAGGCCATCGAGGTGCCGGTGAAGCTGCTGTAGGTGTTGCCCGGGGTCGAGGAGCGCACGTTGACGGCCGGGGCCGCGATGTTCGGCTTGATCTCGCCGTTCTCGCCCTCGCCCTTGCTGGAGCGGTTGTACAGCGCGTTGTTGATGTCGAAGCCGCCCGCGCTGTAGCTCTCGACGTACTGGCCGGGCGAGCCGCTGGTGCGGCAGGCGGGGCCCTCGTTGCCGTTGGCGAACGCCGGGAAGATCCCGGCCGCGACCCACGCCTCGACCGTCTCCTTGTACCAGGGGTCGTAGCCGTCGCCGCCCCAGGAGTTGTTGACGATGTCGGGGGCCAGGTCGGGCCGCGGGTTCTGGCCGTTCAGGTCGGTCGGCGCCAGCACCCACTGCCCGGCCGCCAGCAGGGAGGCGTCGGTGCAGGTGTTGACCTCGCAGCCCTTGGCGGCGATCCACTTGGCGCCGGGCGCGACGCCGATGCCGTTCGCGCCGACCATCGTGCCCATGGTGTGCGTGCCGTGGCCGTTGTTGTCGCACGGCGCGGCCGTCGGGCAGACATGCGCCGGGTCGAACCAGTTGTAGTCGTGCGTGAACGTGCCGTCCTGGTTCCTGCCCCGGTAGCTCTGGACCAGGTCGGGGTGGTCGAACTGGGCGCCGGAGTCGATGTGGGCGATCACGATGCCCTCGCCGCGGTTGCCCAGCTCGCTCCAGACGCGCGGGGCGTTGACCCGGTCGATGTTCCACTCGACCGCGACTTCTGATGTCGCCGAGTCCGCGACCTTGACCTTCGCCTCGGCCTTGCCGGGCGTCGGGTCCGGCAGCTTGACGGTGCGGACCGGCCGGATGCTCTCGACCTCGGCCAGCTTGGCGATCTCGCCCGCGAGCTTCGCGTCGGCGGTCACCCGTACGGCGTTGACGATCCAGTACGGCGTGTAGTCGGTGTGGCGGGAGTCGAGCAGCTTGCGCAGGCCCGCCTGGGAGGCGGCGGCCCGCTCGGTCTTGGCCTCGAAGACCAGCTCGGCCTTCGTGTCCTTGGCGACGGCCCGGCGGGCGCCGCTCAGGTCGGCCGCCCCTTTCATCCGGACCCAGAAGGTGGCCTTGTCGTCCTTGTCGAGCTGCGCCTGGACGGCAGCGTCGATCTTCGCAGGCTCCGGCGCGGCCAGCGCCGGGGCCTGCGGGACGCATAAGCCTGCGACGACGGCGATCCCGGCCAGGACCGCACGCCAGCGGGGGGTGTTGAGCACGCGACTCTCCTTCGAGTCCCTCGAGACAAGAGGTGATCTTTACGCCTCTGTCGAGAAGCGTGAAGAGATCGTGTCGGGAAAGCAAGAGGTGTCGCGAAATGTAACGTGACTGCCTGAAATGTAATCTGGTCAGCTGGTTTGTCGCCGGTAACCGACCTGCCGCATGATCGCAAGGAAGTACGCCTTGATCTCCTCGGCGCCCTCGTCGTCGGGACGGCCGATCAGATGGCCCGTCACCGCGCTGCTCAGCAGCTCCTGCACCACGTCCACGTCGAGCCCGGAGGGCAGCTCCCCGCGCTCGCGGGCCGCGGCCAGCGCCTCGCGCACCACCGCCGCCCGCCGCCCGCCGTTGGTCTCCCGGTACGTCCGCACCAGCTCGGGATAGTCGTCGACCGTGCCGAAGACCCGCCGCAGCAGCACCCGGTTGCGCGGCTCGGCGAGGTGCAGCGCCCATTCCTCGAACATGTGGTCCAGGTCGCGCCAGCCGGTGAACGCCGGGTCGTTGTCGTGCAGCGCCCACTGCAGGGTGCGCACCAGCAGCGCCGTCTTGTCGGCGTACCTGCGGTAGACCGTCGCCCTGGTCACGCCGGCCCGCTTGGCGACCTGCTCGATGCTGGTCTGCTGGGCGCCGTACTCGATGAGCAGGTCGAGCGCGGCCGCCAGGATGGCCGTGTCGGCCTCCTGGTTGCGCGGCCGTCCGGCCGGTCGCGCGGCTCGCGTGCCGGTCGTGCCGAGGTCGTCGGTGGTCATCATGCGCGGCGGGTCACCATCTTGTCGTAGAGGCGGTCCGGCAGGAGTCTATTGACCCACAGCAGCAGCCCGGCCAGGTAGCCGACGGCGTAGCGGGGCTTCGGGTCGCGCGCGGCCACGATCCGCAGGACGGCCCGGCCCACCACGCGCGGGTCCGACGCCCTGCTGCCCGGCCCGAACCCCGCCTCGGCCCGCCGCGCCATCCACTCGGCGTCGTCCGCGTACGCCCCGTGCCCCGAGATCTCCCGCAGCTCGCGCGGCGTGTCGTCGCCGAACTCGGTTTTGATGATCCCGGGCTGCACCACCACGACCCGCACCCCGAACCGCCCCACCTCCTCCCGGAGCGAGTCGGAATACCCCTCCAGCGCGTGCTTGGAGGCGTGGTACCAGGCGCCCAGCGGCAGGGCGATCTCGCCGCCGATCGAGGAGACGTTGACGATCGTGCCGGAGCGGCGCTCGCGCATGTGCGGCAGGACGAGCTGGGTCAGCCGGGCCAGGCCGAACAGGTTGACCTCGAACACCTGCCGCGCCCGCTCCATCGGCACGTCCTCGGCGGCGCCGTACACGGACGTGCCCGCGTTGTTCACCAGCACGTCGATGCGCCCCTGCGCGTCGACGACCGTCCGCACGGCCCGCTGCAGGTCGGCGTCGCTGGTCACGTCCGCGCCGATCGCGTGGCCGCCGGCGTCGCGGAGCACGTCCATCCGCTCCACGCGGCGCGCCAGGCCGTAGACGGTGTGGCCGGCGCGCAGCAGCTCCAGCGCGGTGGCGCGGCCGATGCCGGACGACGCGCCGGTGACGAGGCAGACCCTGCCCTTGACGCCGCTCATCCCTGCCCGTCCCAGGTCACCGGGAGGCTGTGGACCCCGTAGATGAGCATGTCGGTACGGAGCGGCACCTGCTCCGGCTCGACCGCCAGCCGCAGCGACGGGAAGCGCCTGAACAGCGCCGGATAGCCGGCCCGCATCTCCACCCTGGCCAGCTGCTGGCCCAGGCACTGGTGCACGCCGTGGCCGAAGCCCACGTGCCCGCTGGTGTCGCGGCGCAGGTCGAGGGCGTCGGGGTCGGGGAAGCGGTCCGGGTCGCGGTTGGCGGCCGGGGTCGAGATCGTGACCGTCTCGCTGGCCCTGACCAGCTCGCCGCCCAGCTCGACGTCCTCCAGCGCGGTACGAACCAGGAAGGGGATGATCGTGAGGTAGCGCAGCAGCTCCTCCACCACCTGGTCCACCCGGCCGGGCTCCTCGCGCAGGATCGCCAGCTGGCCGGGGTGGCGCAGCAGCGCGAACGTCCCCAGGGCGAGCATGTTGGCGGTGGTGTCGAGCCCGGCCCCCAGGAGCATGAAGCCGATGTTGGCCAGCTCCTCGTCGGTGAGGTCGCTCCTGGTCAGGCCGCTGAGCATGTCGTCGGTGGGCTCGGCCCGCTTGGCCACGACGAGGTCGCGCATGCGCGCCTGCATCGACAGGAAAGTGGAGATCTTCTGCTCCTGCGTGGCGTCCGGCCGCCCGAGGGCGGCGGCCTCGGCCATGAAGTCCGCCCTCTCCTCTCCGGGAACGCCGAGCAGCTCGCAGATCACCACCGCCGGAACGGGCGCCGCGAACGCCTCCACCAGATCGGCCGGCGGTCCCTGCCGCTCCATGAGGTCGAGCCGGTGCTCGGTGATCTCCTCGATGCGCTCGGCCAGCAGCCGCATCCTGCGCACCGTGAACTCGCCGGTGAGCAGGTGGCGGTAGCGGGTCTGCTCGGGCGGGTCCATCCCGATGAACATCCCGGGCGGGCTCGGCCGGCCCGGGCTCGTGCTCTCGATGGGGACGTGCCGCAGCTCGGAGCGCGCGCTGAAGCGGCGGTCGGCCAGCACCTCGCGCACGAGCGCGTGGCTGGTAACCAGCCAGCCCAGGTGGCCGTCCGGGTAGGCCAGGCGGGTGATGGGGGCGCTGGCGCGCAGCTCGGCGAGGCCGTCGGGAGGGTCGAACGGGTTCGGCCGCGCGGTGGGGAGGGTGATCGCCTCGATCTCGGACATCCTGGGTCTCCTCTCGATCACATGAATACAGTACAGGTCTGTATTCAAACTCCCGCACTCGGGGGGTGGGTCGGCGTTGCGCGATCATGGTCCGCCGGTTAACCTGTTCGCATGCGAAGTCACGCTCAGCTCCAGAGGTGGCGCCGCTCCTAGGCGGCGCGTGTTTCGCATTCCTCAACGGACGGCCGCCCCGGATGGCGGCCTTTCGCGTGTCCGCCCCCGGGGCTCGATCATTTGACGTGGTAAAGGGGCAGGAAGTGGAGACGAGCGGATATACCACCGCCGGGGGCATCGGTGTCGAGCGCGAGGCGCGCGAGGTGGACGAGGCCGCACTCGAAGAGATCGTGACCGCGCTCGGGCACAGGCGCGGTGGCGCGTTCTCCTCGGGCATGGACTACCCGGGCCGTTACAGCCGATGGGCCTTCGGCTACGTCGACCCGTGCCTGGAGCTGGTCGCCAAGGGCCGCGTCATCTCGGCGACCGCGCTGAACGAGCGCGGCAGGGTCGTGCTGCCCGCCGTCGCCTCCTGCCTGCTGGCCGCCGGCAAGCCGGTCGCCGAGCCGACGCCGGACCACGTCGAGGTCTACGTCCCCGAGTCGGAGGACCTGCTGCCGGAGGAGATGCGCAGCCGCCGGCCCACCGTGTTCACCGCGATCCGCGAGGTCATCGCCGCCTTCAAGGGCGACGACGCGCACCTCGGCCTGTACGGCGCGTTCGGCTACGACCTGGCCTTCCAGTTCGAGCCCATCAGGCAGGAGCTCGTCCGCCCCGACGACCAGCGAGACCTCGTCCTCCACCTGCCCGACCGCATCGTCGTGATCGACCGGCAGCGCGAGTCCAGCATCGAATACCGCTACGAGTTCACCGTCGACGGCGCCACCACCCGCGGCCTGGAGCGCACCGGCGCCACCGCCGAGCCCGTCACCCCCGGCGAGCTGCCCGACAACCCCGTGAAGGGCACCTACGCCAAGGTCGTGGCGGCCGCCAAGGAGCGGTTCAAGCGCGGCGACCTGTTCGAGGTCGTGCCCGGCCAGGTCTTCCACGCCGCCTGCGCCGACCCGTCGGCCTTCTACCGCAGCCTGCGCCAGAGCAACCCGGCGCCGTACGAGTTCATCATCAGCCTCGGCGAGGGCGAGCACCTGGTCGGCGCCTCGCCCGAGATGTACGTCCGGGTCAGCGGCGACCGCGTCGAGACCTGCCCCATCTCCGGCACCATCGCCCGCGGCAGCAACCCGGTCGAGGACGCCGAGGCCATCCGCACCCTCCTGTCCAGCGTCAAGGAGGAGTCGGAGCTGACCATGTGCACCGACGTCGACCGCAACGACAAGTCGCGCATCTGCGTCCCGGGCACGGTCAAGGTCATCGGGCGCCGCCAGATCGAGCTCTACTCCCGCCTGATCCACACGGTCGACCACATCGAGGGGCGGCTGCGGCCGGAGTTCGACGCGCTCGACGCGTTCCTCACCCACATGTGGGCCGTGACGGTCACCGGCGCGCCCAAGACGTGGGCCATGCAGTTCATCGAGGACCACGAGGCCACGACCCGCAGGTGGTACGGCGGCGCCATCGGCTTCATCGGCTTCGACGGCTCCATGAACACCGGCCTGACCCTGCGTACCGCCCAGATCAAGAACGGCGTGGCGACGGTCAGGGCCGGGGCGACGCTGCTGTTCGACTCCGACCCCGAGTCGGAGGAGCGCGAGACCGAGCTCAAGGCCAGCGCCCTGCTCGGCGCCCTGGCCGCGGTCAACCGGCCGGGCACCGTCCCGGTCCCCGAGCCCAGGCCGCAGCCGGGCCAGGGCATGAAGGTGCTGCTCGTCGACCACGAGGACTCCTTCGTCAACACGCTGGCCGACTACTTCCGCCAGGAAGGCGCCGACGTGGTGACGCTGCGCCACGGCTTCCCGAACCACATGATCGACGACATCGCGCCCGACCTGGTGGTGCTCTCGCCGGGGCCCGGCTGGCCGTCCGACTTCGGCATGTCGGCGCTGATCGACCAGATCTACGCCCGCGACCTGCCGGTCTTCGGCGTCTGCCTGGGCCTGCAGGCCATGGTCGAGCAGGCCGGGGGCACGCTGGAGCTGCTCGGCTACCCCGAGCACGGCAAGCGCGGCCAGGTCTCGCGGATCGCCGACAGCGCGCTGCTGGAGGGGCTGCCCGACGAGTTCACCGCGGCCCGCTACCACTCGCTGCACGCCAAGCAGCCCGGCGTCGTCGGCTTCGCCGCGACCGCGCTCACGCCCGACGGCAACGTCATGGCGATCGAGGACGTCGAGCGGCGCCGCTTCGCCGTGCAGTTCCACCCCGAGTCGATCCTCACGCAGGAGGGCGGCGCGGGCGCGAAGATCATCGCTAACGTGCTGCGCCTGTCCCGCAGATAACTACGGTAAAACCGCCGCGGGAGCGTGCGGAGCTCCCCTAGAGTCTCCGCATGCTCCCCGTAGACCTGCCCGGCACGGTGCGTGACGCGCTGCTCGCCCCGCTCGTCGACCACCACTGTCACGGGGTGCGGCGCGACGACCTGAGCAGAGCCGAGTTCGAGCTGCTCATCAACGACGGCGGCAGCCCGGCGCCGCCCGGCACCACCCACTTCGACGCGCCGCTCGGGGTGGCCGTGCGCCGCTGGTGCGCGCCGCTGCTCGACCTGGAGCCGCACACCCCGCCGGCCGTCTACGTCTCGCGCCGGGAGGAGCTGGGCGCGCCCGAGGTCAACCGGCGGCTGCTGGCCGGGGCCGGGGTGGTGGCGTTCCTGGTGGACACCGCGCCGGCGAGCATGAGCCCGGCAGATATGAGCCCGGCAGATATGAGCAGGGCGGACATCGACCTGCTGACCGCCACCGAGATGGGCCGCCACGGCGGGGCCGCCGCCGACGAGCTCGTACGGATCGAGCAGATCGAGCGGGACGTGGCCGAGGACGCGCCGCTGGCCGTGGACTACCTGGACGGCGTCGGCGAGCAGCTGACCGCCAGGGCCGCCCGGGCGGTCGGGCTGAAGACCGTCATCGCGTCGCTGTACGGCCTCGACTTCGACCCGGCCAGGCCCACCAGGGGAGCGGTGATCGCGGCGGCCAACCGGCGGCTGGCGGACCCCAAGCAGCCGCTGACGGACGAGGTCCTGCTGCGCCACCTGCTCTGGAGCGCGATCGACGTGGCCAGGGAGCGGGGGCTGCCCGTGCAGTTCCACACCGGTTTCGGCGGCTCGGGGCCCGACCTGCACCGCACCGACCCGGGCCGGCTGGGCGCGTTCGCCAGGATGCTGCAGCCGGCCGGCGTGCCGCTCATCCTGCTGCACTGCTACCCGTACCACCGCCAGGCCGCCTACCTCGCCGGCGTCCACCCGCACGTCTACGTGGACGTCGGCCTCGCGCTCCCGCACACCGCCGCCGCCTCGGCCAGGGTCGTGGAGGAGCTGCTGGAGCTGGCGCCGTTCCACAAGCTGCTGTTCAGCTCCGGCTGCCACGGCGTGGCCGAGACGTGCTACCTGGGCGCGCTCTACTACCGGCAGGCGCTCGGCGCGGCGCTCGGGTCGCGCCTGGCGGCGGGGGAGTGGAGCGCCGCGGACGCCGCCCGGATCGCCCACATGATCGGCTCGGGGAACGCCCGGCGCGTCTACCGCCTCTGACTCCCGGGGGGCGACTCGCGCCCGGCGGCCTCGACCTGGTTTGCTGGGGGCCGTCACAACACCCGACCTGAGCAGGGGGCTCTCCGTGGGAACTGTCGAACCCGAGGCCGAGATCACGTTCCGCAGCGACGTGGACGTGGAGCTGGTGAAGGCCGCCGCGTCGGACGCCGACGTGCTGTGGGCCGCGCGCGTCTCCACGAAGGGTGAGAGCTCTCTGGAGGAGATCGAAGCCGATCCCCAGCGTTCCAAGGGCCTCATCAACTACCTGATGCGCGACAGGCACGGCACGCCTTTCGAGCACTCTTCCATGACCTTCTACGTCAGCGCCCCGATCTTCGTTTTCCGCGAATTCATGCGGCACCGGACCTTTTCCTATAACGAGGAGTCCGGCAGGTACCGGAAGTTGACGCCGGTTTTCTACGTGCCCGGGCCCGACCGGAAGCTGGTGCAGGAAGGAAAGCCCGGCAAGTACGTGTTCCTGGACGGCACCGCCGAGCAGCACAAGCTGGTGACCGAGGCGACCCAGGAAAGCTACCGGCAGTCCTATCAGGCCTATCTGGAAATGCTGGAGGCGGGGGTGGCGCGCGAGGTGGCCCGTACGGTGCTGCCGGTGGGCCTCTACTCCTCGATGTACGCCACCTGCAACGCCCGCGCCCTGATGAACTTCCTGTCGCTGCGGGTCAAGCGCGAGGACTCCACGTTCCCGTCGTTCCCGCAGCGTGAGATCGAGATGGTCGCCGAGAAGATGGAGGCCCTGTGGGCGGAGCTCATGCCGCTGACCCACGCGGCGTTCGAGGCCAACGGGCGGGTCTGCCCCTGACCTCGGCTCAGGGCAGGCGGGACGTGGTCTCGCTGATCAGCTGAGCGAGGATCGACGCGGTCGCGGGGTGGGCGTCGAGGAGTTCGTCCAGGCGGGCCCGCCACGCGCCCGCCTCGGCGTAGATCGCGTCCGCCGCCGTGGCTGCCGCCGTGGCCGCCTCCGTGGCCGCCTGCAGCCGCCTGCAGCCGCCTGCGCGTCTCGCTCAGCCGCAACTGGTACATGCGCCCCAGGTGGTGGCCGACGGTGTCGCTGAGCCACCAGTAGGCGTCCGTGTTCGCCGCGGAGACGAAGGTCCGGGCGCCTTCCCAGGCCACGCGCCGGGGATGGAGGACTGCCATGGCGGGATGGTACGCCCCTCGCACCGGGACGGGAATGACCCGAGCGATACTCCACCGGCAAATACGATTTTTCCTCGCATTTTCCGTCCGAAATTCGCATCCAAAGAGTGATGAGGTGGTTCGCTTCGCACCGTATTGAGGAGAAACGGTTGTGACGCGTCATCAGTGGTGTAAGACTCAATTTTGAGCGCATCGGCTGTCCGGGGAGGGGCCGCGCGCTCAAGACCCGGAGCCGTCAGGGAGGTGAACGACACGACCGGAACCCGATTCCGGTCCATAGGTGGGGTTGGTAAATGTCGTTGAATCCGCGCCTGGTAAAAGAGAGTTTCTCCGTCATCGAACCGGTGGCCGACAAGGCGACGGCCTACTTCTACGGCCGGCTGTTCGCCGAGAGCCCGCATCTGCGGGGCATGTTCCCGCCCGCGATGGACGTCCAGCGGGACCGCCTGTTCAGCGCGTTGACGCGCATCGTGTGGAGCCTGGACAGCCCGGACAGCCTCGCGGCGTACCTGGGCCAGCTGGGGAGGGACCACCGCAAGTACGGCGTGATCGCCGAGCACTACACAGCCGTCGGCAACGCCCTGCTCGCCACCATCCGCCGCTTCGCCGCCGAGATCTGGAACCACGAGATTGAGGCCGCCTGGGTCGCCGCCTACACGGCGGCCGCCAATCTCATGATCGAGTCGGCCGAGTCCGACTCCGGGGTCTCGCCCGCCTGGTGGCCGGCCGAGGTCATCGACCATGAGCTGCGCCACCGCGACATCGCGGTCCTCACGTTGCGGCCGGTGGAGCGGCTGCCGTACACGCCGGGCCAGTACGTCAACGTGCAGACCGCGCGCTGGCCGCGCGTCTGGCGCACGTTCTCCATCGCGAACGCGCCGCGCGCCGACAACACGCTCAGGCTGCACGTCCGCTCGGTCCCCGGCGGCTGGGTGTCCACCACGCTCATCAGGCACACCCGCATCGGCGACACGCTCCTGCTGGGCCCGCCGATGGGGACGATGGCGCCGTGCGAGAGCAGCCTGCGCGACGTGCTGTGCGTGGCGGGCGGCACCGGCCTGGCCCCGCTGAAGGCGATCATCGAGCACATCATCGCCTCGGGCCGCCGGCCCAACATCCACCTGCTGTACGGCGCGCGCACGGTCGAGGAGCTCTACGACCTGCCCGACCTGATCAGGATGGAGTCGTCGTTCCCCTGGCTGCGGGTGCTGCCCGTGGTGTCCGGCCAGCCCGGCTACGACGGGATGCGCGGCCACCTGCCCGAGGTCGTGCAGCGCTTCCACTCCTGGGCCGAGCACGACGTGTACGTGTGCGGCCCGCCCGGCATGGTCAACGAGACCGTACGCCGCCTCCAGATCGACGGCGTGCCCCTGTCGCGCATCCACCGGGACATCGTCCAGGCCGAACGCTGACAGATCTTGACACTTCGGGTCGAAAGGTGCGAGGTGGAGGATGACACGCCAACGTGGAGGTGGACTGTGCCATCCCCCGCCAGGCGCCGAGGAATCGGCGGGCTGCTGACCCTGGTGCTCCTCCTGGCCCCGCTGCCCGCCCTGGCGTCGTCGGAGGCGGCCGTCCCGCTGACCGAGCTGGGCACCGGCGCCCGCACGGGCACTCAGGCTGGTCCTGACACCTTCCACGCGGGCACGACGGTCGTGGCCGCCCAGCAGATCGGCAGGTTCTTCGACGGCGGGGCGTCCGGCATCGCGTACGCGACCTCGCCCGACAACGGCGCGACCTGGGCCAGGGGCGTGCTGCCGGGGCTCACCACGTCCGGCGGCGGTGCGTACGGGCGGGTCAGCGACCCGTCGGTGGCCTACGACGCCCGGCACGGCGTCTGGCTGATCTCCTCGCTGGCCCTCACCGACGAGGACGGGGTCAAGGGGGCGGCGGTACTCACCAGCCGCTCCACCGACGGCGGCCTGACCTGGGGCGATCCCGTCACGACCGCCGTCGCGGGCGGGGGCGACCTGGACAAGAGCTGGGTCGTCTGCGACAACGGCGTCCGCAGCCCGTACTACGGCCGCTGCTACGCGGTCTACGACGACGTCACGGCGGGCAACGCGATCAAGGTGGCCCGCTCCTCCGACGGCGGCCTGACCTGGTCCCAGACCGACCCGTCCGCGAGCGGACAGGACGTGGCCGGGACCCGCACCTCCACGAGCGGAGAGGGCGTGGCCGGGACCGGCACATCCGCGAGTGGGCAGGGCGGGCAGCCGGTCGTGCGGCAGGACGGCGCCCTCGTCGTGCCGTACCTGAGCAACGAGGGGCAGATCCGCTCCCTGCGCTCCCGCGACGGCGGTGAGAGCTGGGGCCGCAGCGTGCTCGTCGCCACCGTGCAGCGGCACAGGGTCGCGGGCGGGCTGCGGGCCGCGCCGCTGCCCTCGGCGGAGGTGGACGCCGCCGGCACCGTGTACGTCGCCTGGTCCGACTGCCGCTTCCAGCTCAGCTGCGGCGGCAACGACATCGTCATGAGCACCTCGGCCACCGGCGCGGAGTGGAGCCACATCCTGCGCGTCACGGACGACGGCGGCGACCACTTCATCCCCGGCCTCGGCGTCGACCCCGCAGGCGCGGGCGAGACGGCCAGGCTGGCGCTCGCCTACTACCGCTACCCGACCGCCGCCTGCACGGCCGCCACCTGCCGCCTCACGGTCGGCTACACCTCCTCCACCAACGGCGGCGCGAGCTGGTCGGCCCCCGTCGAGCTGCACGGGCCGATGGAGCTCGGCTGGCTCGCCGGCTCCGCACAGGGCCGCATGGCGGGCGACTACATCTCCACCTCGGTCGTCCCCGGCGGCAACGCCCATGTGGCCTTCACCGCCGCGGCGGCACCGGCGCACGGGGCGTTCGACATGCGCACCTACACCGTCACGGGCGGGCTGCCGATCACCGGCGGCGGCCGCCCCACGCTCGCCATCGAGGCGCCGATCGCCGCCGGCGAGGAAATCCCCGGCCCACCCACCCCCGCCCGCTGAAGCGCCCGGCCCGCTCGTTGAGGCGTCCGGCCCGCCCGCTGCCCCGCCGGTGCGGAGGCGGCCGGCCCGCTAACCTCCCATGCCCTGGTGGAACGCGGCCGCGGTCTCCTCGTCGTTCGGCCAGAACGTCTCGATGGCCAGCTCGGAGACCGTCACGTCCACCGGCGTCCCGAACGTCGCGATCGTCGTGAACATCGACAGCACCCGGTCACCGGCCGCGATCCGCAGCGGCACCAGGATGTCGGCGGGGCCCGGCACGTGCGCCACGTTCAGATCCACCCCCGGATACTCGTACGAGGCCAGCTCGTCGTGGAGCGCGGCCAGCCGCGCGTCGCCCGACCCCTCGGCCTGCCTGCGCAGCTGGTAGAGCAGGTGCGCCCGGACCTCGGCCAGGTTCAGCAGCCGGCCGCCCATCGCGTCGGGGTGCAGCGAGAGCCGCATCACGTTGATCGGCTCCTTCAGCAGCTCAGCGGGCACCCCGTCCATGAACATCGCGGCCGCCGAGTTGGCCGCCACCAGGTTCCAGGCCGCGTCCACCACGACCGCCGGGTACGGCTCGTGCCCGGCCAGGATCTTGTCCAGCGCCTGCCGTACGACCTCCATCTCCGGGGCACGGACCTCGCGCTCCGGATAAACCGGAGCGAACCCGGCGGACATCAGCAGCCTGTTGCGCTGCCGCAGCGGCACGTCCAGCTCCTCGGCCAGCTTCATCACCATCTCGCGGCTCGGCCGGGCGCGCCCGGTCTCCAGGAAACTGATGTGGCGGGCCGAAACGTCGGCCTCGATGGCCAGGTCCAGCTGGCTCACCCGCCGCCGCTGCCGCCACGAACGCAACAACTCACCAAATGTCTCTTCATTGACGGCTACTGCTCCCATGCCCGGCACAGTAGCCGCTGGAGGGAAGCGTCACGATTACCTGCCGGGTAATGCGGCTTCGCGGACGGAAACTCCCCGAGACTGTCGGTCCTGCGTGGCACGATGGCCGCAGACCAACAAGGGAGCACGCCATGAGTGACACACTGCTCGCGATCGGCACCCGCAAGGGCCTCTTCCTCGCCCGTTCCACCGGCGGCGGTCCGTTCGACGTCGAGCCGATCCAGTTCTCGACGGTCGGGGTCCACTCGGTGGCGATCGACACGCGAGGCCCCTCGCCCCGGCTCCTGGCCGGGATCGAATACGGTCATTTCGGTCCGTCCGTCATGTATTCGGACGACCTCGGGAAGACCTGGAAGGAGGCGGAGCAGCCGCCCATCGCCTTCCCGGAGAAGACCGAGGCGACCCTGACCAGGGTGTGGCAGCTCGCGCCCTCGCCGTCCGAGCCGGGCGTGGTGTGGGCCGGGGTCGAGCCGGGCGCGCTGTTCCGCTCGGAGGACGGCGGCGTCACCTACCGGCTGGTCGAGGGCCTGTGGGAGCACCCGCACCGGCCGCAGTGGCAGCCGGGCGGCGGCGGCCTGTGCCTGCACACCATCGTCCCGCACCCTACCGACCCGCAGATCATGGGCGTCGCGATCTCCACCGGCGGCTTCTACCGCTCCTTCGACGGCGGGCTGTCGTGGGAGGCCGCCAACCGCAACATCCGGGCCGCGTTCCTGCCCGAGGGGGCGCAATATCCGGAGTTCGGGCAGTGCGTGCACAAGGTCGCCATGCACCCCTCCCGGCCCGAGCGGCTCTACCTCCAGCACCACTTCGGCGTCTACCGCAGCGACGACTTCGGCGGGGCCTGGCACGACATCGGCGCCGGCCTGCCGTCCGACTTCGGCTTCCCGATCGCGGTCCACCCGTCACGGCCCGACACGGTCTTCGTGCTGCCCCTGACGGCCGACATCGACCGCACCCCGGTCGGCCACCGCTACCGCGTCTTCCGCAGCGACGACGCGGGCGGCACGTGGCAGCCGTTCGGCTCGGGCCTGCCCGAGGGCCCCGTGCACGCGGCCGTGCTGCGTGACGCGATGACGGCCTCGGAGGCGGGGGTGTTCTTCGGCACGCGCGACGGCGAGGTCCACGGCTCGCGCGACGGCGGCGAGACCTGGTCACCGGTCGTCCGCCACCTGCCCGACGTGCTCACCGTGCGCGCGGCGGTGCTCTAGCCGATGGTCACCATGGTGGTCTTCGTGCTGCCGGGCATGCTGCGGCGATGGGTGAGCGGGCGCTCGGAGGTCAAGGTCTTCGCCGTGGCCGCCGACCGCGACTCACCGCCCACCCTGGGGGCGGCCCTCGACATGCTCCGGCGTACGCATCCGCTGCTGGAGGAGCGGCTGCGCGACGAATACGGGCGGATCCGCCGGCACATCAACATGATCGTGTGCGGCGAGGACGCCCAGGGGCTCGGCTACCTCGACTGCGCCCTCCCCCCGGGCGCCGAAATCTACGTCACCCCCACCCTCACCTGACCCACCCGGGCTCACCCCGGTACGCCGGCCCCACCCCCCTCATCACCCCACACCCGCTCTGGCCCACACCCGCTCTGGCCCACACCCGCCCTGGCCCGCACCCGCCCTGGCCCGCACCCGCCC
Source organism: Nonomuraea jabiensis (assembly GCF_014204795.1). GTDB lineage: Bacteria > Actinomycetota > Actinomycetes > Streptosporangiales > Streptosporangiaceae > Nonomuraea > Nonomuraea jabiensis. Next base: position 8,399,446 of record NZ_JACHMB010000001.1, read on the forward strand.
TGCCTACACCTAGGTACACCGGCCCCGCCCAGGTGCGCCGTCCCTGCCCGGGGCCCCACTCAGGTGCGCCGTCACTGCACTCCAGCCGTGGCCCGCCGCTCCGCAACTCAGCGCTCCACCGCCGCACCGCCTTCGAGGGAGCGCCGCCAGAGCGCCGGGGCGGGGCGGCTGGAAGCGAGGAGGGCGCTCGAGCGCGGCCGCCGGCCGGCGCACCCCCAGGTGCTCGGATCTTGTTGTGACACGCCGTGCCGTCCCGCCGCGCCGCCGTGCCGTGTCGCCGTGCTGTCCCGTCGTGCCGTCCCGTCGCGATGCCGTGCTGCGCCGCCGTCCCGCCGCCTCACACCCGCGCTGCCGCCCCGCTCCGCGCTGCCGGGCCGCGCCGCCTCACACCCCGCACCGCCGTGCCCGCCGCCCCGCGCCGCCCGGCAGCCCCGCCGTCTCGCCGCCCCGCGCCCCACGCCCCGCGCCCACGCCGCCGTGCCGTGCCGTCGCACCGCGTCCCCCGCCTCGCCCCGCGCTGCCGCCCCGCCGTGCCGTCCCGTGCTGCGCCGCCATGCTGCGCCGCCGGTCCGTGCCGTCCCGCCGCCTCACGCCCGAGCTGCCGCCCCGCCGTGCCGCCGCTTCGCCCCGTCGCGTGCCGTCCCGCCGCTTCGTCGTGCCGCCCCGCCGCCCCACCATTGCGCTGGGCCGTGCATCTCCGCTTCGTGCATCCCCCCGTCGTGGGTGGAGGGGTGGGGCGGAGGGGTGGGGCGGCGGGGTGGGGACAGAAGTGGTAGATCTTTGGGAGACCTGACATATCGGAAAGACCTTGCGCCATGATGGGGGCGTGCGGCCGTCATCTTGACAGGCTGATGGCGGCACGGACTCCACCTTGCCCCCTGGAGATCGCATGTCCCGACCGCTGATCGGCATCACCGCCTACTTCGAAGCCGCCCGCTGGAGCGACTACGTACGCGAGGCCGTACTGTCGCCCCCCACCTACGCCAGGGCGGTCGGGCGGGCAGGGGGCGCCCCCGTGGTGCTCCCGCCGATCGGCACCCCCGCCATCGAGGACTACATCAGCGGCCTGCGGGGCATCGTCCTGGCCGGCGGCGTGGAGGTCGGCGCGGGCAACTACGGGGGCGAGCCCGACGAGCGGGTGGCCGAGCCGCAGCAGCACCGCGACCGGTTCGAGTTGGCGCTGGCCAGGGCCGCCGTCCGCGCCGACCTGCCGATCCTGGCCATCGCCAGGGGCATGCACGTGCTCAACGTCGCCCAGGGCGGCACGCTGATCCCCTGGCTGCCCGAGGTGCTCGACAGCGACCGCCACGGCGAGCCGGGCGCGACCCACACGATCCAGGTCAGCGTCTCCAGCAAGCTCGGCAAGGCCGTGGGCGATCGGGTCGAGGTCAGCGCCCCCCACCACCAGTCCGTACGCCGCCTCGGCACCGGCCTGCTGGCCGTCGCCTGGGCCGAGGACCAGATCGTCGAGGGGATCGAGTTGCAGGGGCACAGGTTCGGCGTGGGTGTTCAGTGGCATCCGGAGCGTGACGGAGATGCGCGGATCTTCGATGCGTTCATCGAGGCGGCCCGATAGGCTGCGATCATGCCGCTGCATCCTCAGGCGCGGGACTATCTCGCCCGCTACGTGCCGGACGCGGGCACCGACTTCGACGCGTTCGGCCCGGAAGAGATCCAGGAGACGCGCGCGCAGCCCGACCGGGTGGCGATCCACCGCGGCCCGCTCACCAAGCTTCCCTTCGTCCGTGACGAGCAGGCCGAGGGCGTGCCCATCAGGATCTACCGCGCCGACCCCGGCGACGGCGCGCTGCCCGTCGTGGTCTTCTTCCATGGCGGCGGCTGGGTCTACGGCGGCGTCAAACGGAGCGACCGGCTCTGCCGCGACCTGGCGATCCGCACCGGTGCGGTGGTGGTGTCCGTGGACTACCGGCTCGCCCCCGAGCACCCGTTCCCGGCCGCCGCCGACGACGCGTGGACGGTCGTGCTCGACCTGTTCGCCCGGCCGGCCTTCTACCAGGGCAACGGCGGCGTCGCGGTCGTCGGCGAGGGCGCGGGCGGCAACCTGGCCGCGGTCGCCGCCTGGCAGGCCCGTGAAGCCGGGCTGGGCCTCACCCACCAGGCGCTCGTCTGCCCGGTGCTCGACCTGGCCATGGACCTGCCCAGCCACAGCGAATACGCCAAGGGCTACGGGCTCGAGGCCACCGAGCTGGCGTGGTACGCCCGGCAGTACGCCGGTGACGCCGATCCCGCCGACCCGCGGCTGTCGCCGCTGCGGCTGCCCGACGTGGCAGGCCTGGCGCCCGCGACCGTGGTGACGGCCGAGTACGACGTGCTGAGGGACGAGGGCGAGCACTACGCCCGGCGCCTGGCGGAGTCGGGCGTGCCCGCGGACAGCCGCAGGTGGGACGGCGTCGTGCACGGCTTCTTCGGCCTGCCCGGCCTGTTCGACCAGGCCGTCGAGGCCCGCGAGTACGTCGCGGAGCGGCTGCGGGGATCATGGTGACGTACGACAAGCTCAAGCTCGACACCCCGGCCGACGGCGTCCTGCGGGTCACGATCAGCGAGCCGGGCCGGCTCAACGCCGTGGACGCGACCGCCCACCGCGAGCTGGGCGAGATCTGGCGCGACGCCGACCGGGACGACAGCGTCAGGGCCGTCGTCGTCAGGGGAGAGGGCGGGGCGTTCTCCGCGGGCGGCGACCTGTCCATGATCGAGGACATGACCCGCGACCACGCGACCAGGCTGCGCGTGTTCGCCGAGGCCCGCGACATCGTCTACAACGTGCTCAACTGCTCCAAGCCGATCGTCTCGGCCATCCAGGGGCCGGCGGTCGGCGCGGGGCTCGCCGTGGCCCTGCTGGCCGACATCTCCGTCGCGGGCCGCACGGCGCGGATCATCGACGGGCACACCAGGCTCGGCGTCGCGGCCGGCGATCACGCGGCCATCGTGTGGCCGCTGCTGTGCGGCCTGGCCAAGGCGAAATACCACCTGCTGCTGTGCGAGCCCGTCACGGGCGAGCAGGCCGAGCGGATGGGGCTGGTCAGCCTGTGCGTGGACGACGACCAGGTGCATGACAGGGCCATGGAGATCGCGGTCAGGCTCGCCTCGGGCGCTCAGGAGGCGATCAGGCTGACCAAATACTCGCTCAACAACTGGCTGCGCCTGGCCGGGCCGTCGTTCGACGCGTCACTGGCCATGGAGTTCCTCGGCTTCACCGGCCCCGACGTGGTCGAGGGCGTGCGCGCGGTGCGGGAGAAGCGGCCGCCGTCGTTCGGCTGATCCGGGGGTGTGCTTCCCCCGAGCCCGGGTAGCGGGACCTGGACGGGGCGGCCTGGTAGCCGCGCGGATGCCGAGGGCTTGTTCACCGAGGCCGAGAACGTTGCTCCGGGGACGAGGCAGAGACTCACCCCGGCTTGCGCGCACCACGGCCGCCTCCGCCGAATCTTTGCCAGGAACTTACGGGCCCCTTTATGGGCCCTTTTACGGGCGGGGCCGGCGGGCGTTGAAGACGAAGGCCGGCGGAGTGTTGCGCCACACCGTACGCCCCGCCACGACCTCCTCGAACCGCTCGGCCAGCAGCGCCCGGAACCGGCGCGCCGAGCTCAGCGGGATGGCATGAATGTAGGAGAACGTCGTGAACGCCGCACCGGGGCTCATCACCGACGTCACCGCACTCAGCAGCGCATGCTGCAACTCCTGCGGGAACGCCGCCCACGGCAACCCGCTCACCACCACGTCCGCCTGCTGCAACCCGCGCTCGGCCAGCAGCTCGCCCAGCCGCGCCGCATCGGCGTTCACCACGTCCACGGCCGGGAACCGGGCCTTCAGGAGCCGCGCCATGGGCTCGTTGACCTCCACGGCCAGGTGGTGGCCGCGGCCTCCCAGCCGCTGCTGGATCTCCTCCGTGAACGGGCCCGTGCCCGGGCCGAGCTCGACCACGGTCGGTTCGCCGCGCTCGGGGATCGGGGCGCAGACAGCCGAGGCCAGCCGCCGCGAACTGGGCGCGACCGCCCCGATCGTGGCCGGCGCCCGGAGAAACTGGCCGAGAAAAAGTGCGGTGTCGTTGGGCATGCCCCGAACCTAAGGCAAGATCGCGGGTGGACGCTCCGTCCTCCGGGCGGATCTCCGGCCACTTGGAGGAGGCGGGGTCCTCCGCGAGGAGGACCCCGCCGGCAAGCTCCATGGATACCGTGTGTCCATGCGTTGGCGTGGTGTGCCGCTGGATGTCCTGCTCGCGGTCTCAGGTGTGGGCCTGGACCTGTTGACGACGGCGCACGCGGGCGACACCAGATACCTGCCCGCCGAGATGAACCTCCCGATGGCGCTGCTGGTGGGCCTGCCCATGGGGCTCGTCCGGCGCCGGCCGGTGCCCGTCGCGCTCTACCTGGCCGGGCTGCTGGTGGTGACCGACCAGCTCGAGTCGTTCACGTCCAACACGGCGCAGATCCTGGTCTGCGTGGCGCTCGGAGTCGTGGGATACCGCTCCGGCTGGCGGGGCACTCTGCTCGCCGTGGCCGCCGCGATGGGCGCGACCGCGCTGAACATCGTCGACCCCGGCATCCCGGTCGTCATGAACACCTGGGTGTACTCGATCTTCCTGGCGGTCTTCCCGGCCGTGCTCGGGGCGTACCTGCGCGGCTCGGCGGGGCCGCTGGAGGAGCGGGACGTCACACCCGACGCGCTGCTGGCGGCCGGCGGGGTGGCGATCACCGTGCTCAGCACCTGGACCTCCTGGCACGCGGGCACCCAGCCCGTCTGGGTGGTCGGCCTGCTCGCCGTGGTCGGCGGCCTGTCGCTGGGCATCGCCCGGCGGCTGCCCGGGGTGGTGTTCCTGCTGCAGGGCGCGCTGCTCGTCTCCGCCGACACCTATCTCAACCAGGTCGTCAACACCTGCGTGATCCTCACGCTCATCGCGATCGGCGTGTTCGCGATGCGGGTGACCTCCTGGGCGTGGACGATCGTCGCCTACGCCGCCGGCTGCATGCTGACCGCGATCGCCGTCGTCGGCGAGCAGACCCAGACCACGCCGTTCCGCGTCGGGATCCTCATGACGCTGGTGGCCACGCCCATCGCCATCGGCCGCTACCTCGGCATGCGGCAGGCCGCGGCCGCCGCCGAGCGGCTGCGCGCCGAGGAGGCGGCCCGCGCGGCCGTCGCCCAGGTACGCGCCGACCAGCTCGCCGAACGCGAGCGCATCGCCCGCGACGTGCACGACATCGTGGCCCACCACGTGGGCGCCATGGTCCTGCGGGCCAGCGCCGCCCGCTACACCGCCCCCGACGGCCCCGTCGCCGACGCGCTCAGCGACATCCGCGAGACGGGACACCAGGTGCTGCAGGACCTGCGTGACCTGCTCGACCTGCTGCGCGACCCCGAACGCCAGCCCGACCTGCTGGCCAACCCCGCCGACGTGGTCCGCGAGTCCGCCGAACGCATGGCCGCCGCCGGGCTCGTCGTCGACCTCGAACTCGACCCCGCCACCGACCGGGCGCCCCTCATCGCCCGGGCCTCCGCCGCCCGCATCGTCCAGGAAGGACTCACGAACGTGCTCAAACACGCCGGCCCCGGCACCCGGGTCCGGGTCAGCGTCACCCCCTCGGCGGAGGGGCTGTCCGTACGGATCCGCAACGGCCGCCCGCCCACCGTGGTCGAGCGCCTGCCCTCGTCCGGGCGCGGCCTGGCCGGCATGCGCGAACGCGTCCGCACCCTCGGCGGCACCCTCTCCGCCGGGCCCGACGGCGAGGGCGGCTGGCTCCTGGCCGCCAGCCTCCCGGCCAGGAGCGTCGCATGATCCGCGTGCTGGTGGCCGACGACCAGGCGCTGGTACGGGCGGGCGTGCGGATGCTGCTGCAGGCCACCGGCGACATGGAGGTCGTGGGGGAGGCCGTGGACGGGGCCGAGGCGGTCCGCCTGGCCGAGCGCCACCTGCCCGACGTGATCCTCATGGACCTGCGCATGCCCAGGGTCGACGGGCTGGAGGCGATCAAACGCGTGCTCGCGGGCCGGCCGGGCGCCCGGATCGTGGTGCTGACGACGTTCGCGGACGACGCCAACGTGTACGCGGCGCTGCGGGCCGGCGCGGTCGGATTCCTGGTCAAGGACGACGAACCGGAGCGCATGGTCGACGCCGTACGCCGGGCGGCGGCCGGGGAGCAGCTCCTGGCGCCGTCGGTGCTGCGGCGGGTCGTGGAGCGGTTCCTGGACGCCGAGGAGCAGGCCGCCGCGCCCCCGCCCGCCGGGTTGACCGAACGCGAGCTGGAGGTGCTCGCCCTGGTCGGCACCGGGCTGTCCAACGCGGAGATCGCGGAGGAACTGCACGTGGGCGTGACGACGGTCAAGACCCACATCGCGGCGGCCATGGAGAAGCTGGGCCTGCGTAACCGCATCCAGGCCGCCGTCGTGGCCCACCGCACCGGCCTCGTGGACGCCTCCTTCCGCCCGGTACGCCTGCCGCGCCCCTGACCCCGCCCCCTGACCCCGCGCCCCTGACCCCGCCCCCTGACCCCGCCCCCTGACCCCGCCTCACTCGTCCGCCGGACGGGGGACGGCCGCTCATCCTCCGGGCGGACCGGCCCTGCCTGGTCACCGCCGGCCCCCGCCGCCGCTAGGGTCGGGGGTGTGGTGTATGTGAAGATCTGCGGGTTGAGCGAGCCCGAGCATGTGACCACCGCCGTGGAGGCGGGCGCGGACGCGATCGGGTTCGTCATGACCCGCAGCCCGCGCAGGATCGCGCCCGAGCGGGCCGCCGAGCTGGCCGCGCTGGTGCCCGACCACGTGCTGACCGTGGGGGTGTTCCGCGGCGAGGACCCCGACACGGTGCGGGCGGCGGCGCTGGCGTCCGGCGTGCGGGCCATCCAGCTGCACGGCAGGCACCCGCACGGCGACTTCACCGCGCTCAAGGACCTCGGCCTCCGGCTGATCAGGGCCGTCGACGCGGAGGCCGACCTGCGCTGCGGGGCCTACGACGAGGACCTGCTCCTCGTGGACGCGCCGCACGCCGGCTCCGGGCAGGCGTGGGACTGGGCCGCCGTCCGCGGCCGCGCGTCGGGCCAGTGGCTGCTGGCCGGCGGGCTCACCCCCGCGAACGTGGCGGAGGCGATCGCGGCGGCCGCCCCATGGGGCGTCGACGTCTCCAGCGGCGTGGAGACCGCGCCCGGGGTGAAGGACCCGGCGCTCATCCGGGCGTTCCTCGAGACGGTACGGCGTGCCGGCTGAGCCCTCCGCCGACCTGGCTCGCGCGGTGGGCTTCCAGCACGCCTTCGCCCGCCGCAGGACGCCCCGGGAGGTGACCGTGCCGGGCGGGTTCGCGGTGCTCGACGAGCGCTATCCCGGCTCCCACGACGACAACAAGCTCATCGCCGGCCCCGGGCCGGTCCCGCGGACGCCGCGGGAGGCCCGGCAGGCGGCGGAGCGGCTGCTGCGGGCGGCCGACGAGGTGCTCGCCGAGCGGGGGCACCGGCTGGTGTGCGTGGACGACGACCGGCTCGGTACGGTGCTCGCGCCCGCGTTCCTCGCCGCCGGCTATGAGCACGAGACGAACCTGGTCATGGCCTTCCGCGGCACGACCCCGCCCGCCTCCGCGGCGGCCGAGCGGCTCTCGCCGGCCGAGCTGCTGCCGGTGCTGCGGCGCGACTGGCGCCACACGCTGCCGCAGGCGCCGGACGAGGTGATCGACGGGCTCGCCCGGCGCGTGGAGGCCCGGCTGCGGGGCGCCGACGCGGTGAGCTTCTGGGGCGTACGCGCCCCGGACGGGGAGATCGCCGCCCGGGCCGACCTGTACGAGCACGGCGGCGTCGCGCAGATCGAGAGCGTCTTCACCGGCGCGGACCACCGGGGCAAGGGGCACGCGCGCGCCCTCATGACCGCGCTGCTCGCCCGGGCGGCGGAGGCCGAGCTGATCTTCCTGGTGGCCGACGCGGCCGACTGGCCGAAGGACTTCTACGCCGAGCTCGGCTTCGAGGAGCTGGGCCGCACCCACGCCTTCCTCCGCACCTGACCCACCGCCCGTGAGCCGTCCGGGGTGGGCGGGAAGGGCGGAAATGTGAGCGCCCGATGCGGGGCCGCTGTGTCAGAGTTCCACGCAGTAGGGTCTGCTCGTGAGCGAAACTTCCGCCGAGGACCGGATCTGGACGGTTCCCAACCTGCTGAGCTTCCTGCGACTCCTCGGCGTCCCCGTCTTCCTCTGGCTGGTCCTCGGGCCCAAGGAAGATGGATGGGCCATCGCGATCCTCGCGGTGGCCGGTTTCACCGACTGGCTCGACGGAAAGATCGCCCGCGCCTTCAACCAGACCAGCCGGCTCGGCCGGATCATCGACCCCGCCGCCGACAAGCTCTACGTCTTCGCCACCATCGTCGGCCTGCTGCTACGCGACGTGATCCCATGGTGGCTGGTCGTGGTCATCCTGGGACGGGAACTCTTCGTCGCCTGTTTCATCCCCGTACTTCGCAAACATGGCTACAAGGCACTTCAGGTGCATTACCTGGGCAAGGCTGCCATGTTCAACCTCATGTACGCCTTCCCTCTCCTCTTCCTTGCCTCCCACACGGGGTGGTATGCCGATATAGCACGAATTGTCGGGTGGGCATTCGCGCTTTGGGGAACGGGTCTGTACTGGTGGGCAGGCGTGTTGTATGTGGTACAGGTGCTGCAACTCGTAACCTCGGCCAAAAAGGAGTGATCGGGTGAAGGCGGTCGTCATGGCAGGCGGAGAGGGAACTCGGCTGCGTCCCATGACCGCCAACCAGCCCAAGCCCCTGCTACCCGTGGCCAACCGCCCGATCATGGAGCACGTGCTGCGCCTGCTGAAGCGCCACGGCATCACCGAGACGGTGGTCACGCTCCAGTTCCTGGCGGCGCTCGTGCGCAACTACTTCGGCGACGGCGACGAGCTGGGCATGAGCCTCCAGTACGCCACCGAGGACGTGCCTCTCGGCACGGCGGGCAGCGTCAAGAACGCCGAGGACCGGCTCCGCGACGACCGTTTCCTGGTGATCTCCGGCGACGCCCTGACAGATATCGATTTAACCGACATGATCCGGTTTCACCGTGAAAATTCGGCACTTGTGACAATCGGTCTCAAGCGCGTGCCGAACCCCCTCGAATTCGGGATCATCATCGTGGACGACGAGGGACGCGTACAGCGCTTCCTCGAGAAGCCCACCTGGGGCCAGGTCTTCTCCGACACCGTCAACACCGGCATCTACATCATGGAGCCCGAGGTCCTCGACGCCGTCGCCGCCGGGGAGCCCGTCGACTGGTCCTCCGACGTCTTCCCCGCCCTCCTCGACCGCGGCGCCGCCATCTACGGCTACGTGGCCGACGGCTACTGGGAGGACGTCGGCACCCACGACAGCTACTTCAAGGCCCAGGCCGACGCCCTGTCCGGCCGGGTCAACCTGGAGATCGGGGGGTTCGAGCTCTCGCCGGGCGTCTGGGTCGCCGACTCGGCCTCGGTCGACCCCGACGCCGTGCTCAAGGGCCCGCTGCTCATCGGCGACTACGCCAAGGTCGAGGCGGGCGCGGAGCTGCGCGAGTACACCGTGCTGGGCAACAACGCCGTCGTCCGCGAGGGCGCCTTCCTGCACCGCGCGGTCGTCCACGACAACGTCTACCTCGGCCCCGGCGCCCACCTGCGCGGCTGCGTCGTCGGCAAGAGCACCGACATCATGGCCGGCGCCCGCATCGAGGAGAACGTCGTCATCGGCGACGAGTGCGTCATCGAACCCGAGGCGTACGTCACCAGCGGCGTCAAGGTCTACCCGTTCAAGACCATCGAGGCCGGCGCGGTCGTCAACACGAGCGTCATCTGGGAGTCGCGCGGCCAGCGCAACCTGTTCGGCCCGAGAGGCGTCAGCGGCCTGGTCAACGTCGAGATCACCGCCGAGCTGTGCGTCCGGCTGGCCAGCGCGTACGCCACCACCCTCAAGAAGGGCGAGTACGTCGTCACCTCCCGCGACTGCTCCCTGGCCGCCAGGGCGCTCAAGCGGGCCGTCATCGGCGCGCTCACCGCGGGCGCGATCAACGTCCTGGACCTGGAGGCCGCCCCGCTGCCGGTCACCCGCTTCCACACCGCCCGCGAGTCGGCCGCGGGCGGCATCACGCTGCGCACCACCCCGGGCGACCCGCAGAGCGTGGACATCGTGATCATGGACGGCCGCGGCGCCGACCTGCCCCCGGCCGCCCAGCGCAAGCTGGAGCGGGTCTTCTCCCGGCAGGAGTTCCGGCGCGCGTTCCCCGGGGAGATCGCCGAGCTCACCTATCCGGCCAGGGCCGTCGAGGACTACACCCACGAGCTCCTGCGCCACGTGGACGTGGGCGACGTCAGGGACATGAAGGTCGTCGTGGACTGCGCGGGGGGCACCTCCTCGCTGGTGCTGCCCACGCTGCTCGGCCGCGTCGGGGTCGAGGTGCTCACCGTCAACGCCCGCCTCGACGACGTCTCGCCCACCGAGACGCTCGCCGAGCGCCGCCGCGACCTGCAGCGCCTGTCGGAGCTGGTCAGCTCGTCGCGGGCGGCGTTCGGGGTCCGGTTCGACCCGGTCGGCGAGCGCATCGCCCTCGTGGACGAGATGGGCCAGCTCATCAACGACGAACGCTCCCTGCTCGTCGTGCTCGACCTCGTCGCCGCCGAGCGCAGGGGCGGCCAGGTGGCCCTGCCGGTCACCACGACCAGGGTCGCCGAGCAGGTCTGCCGCTTCCACGGCGTACAGGTGCAGTGGACCTCCACCGCGCTCGACGCCCTCACCTCGGCCGCCGCCGGCCCCGACATGATCTTCGCGGCGGACGGGCGCGGCGGCTTCGTGGTGCCGGAGTTCAGCCCGGCCATCGACGGGCTGGCCTCGTTCATGCGCCTGCTCGGGCTGGTGGCCCGCACCCGCCTGTCGCTCAGCCAGATCGACGCCAGGATCCCCGAGGCCAAGATGCTCAAGCGCACGATCCCCACGCCGTGGGCGGCCAAGGGGGCGGTCATGCGCTCGGTCATCGAGGCGGCGGAGGCCGAGCACGAGGGCCGGCGCATCGACACCACCGACGGCGTGCGGGTGGCCCACGACGACGGGAGCTGGGTGCTCGTGCTGCCCGCCGCCACCGAGCCCGTGACCGATCTGTGGGCCGAGGCGGGCGACATGGACGGCGCCCAGGCCCTGCTGGAACGGTGGGCCCGCATCGTGGAGCAGGCCGCCATGTGAACAATGGTCACGGAGAGTGACGAAAAAGCCATTGCGGTTGACGCGCCCAGACAGTGCGGCAAGATCGTAATGTAGAAACGCGCGGCGGCATGGACCACGGGGCGGAAGCGGCGGTAACTTTGTCTGCGTCCAAACCGCAGTCCAGTGCCCCGCCTTGACCTTTGCCGCTGATCAGCGTATGTTGCGGCATTCGCAAACTTGAAAAAGCGAAGCGAGGCGCGTCTTTGAGCACCGTCGCCGCGTCTTCGCGGTAGGAGGCCGAGCCGATCGATGCCGAGCGTCTACTGCACGCAGTGCGGGCACGCCAACCCCGAGGATGCCCGTTTCTGTTCCCGCTGTGGGTCACCGCTGACCAGACCCGAGGTCTCCGGGGACACCACGTCGACGATCTCCATCGCGGGAATCGAGGCATACGAGGCTGAGGCAGGCGACATGCTCCTGGCGGAGCGGGCCCTGGTCGAGCAGCTGCCGCCCGGCACAGCGCTGCTCACGGTGACCAGGGGCCCCAACCAGGGGAGCCGTTTCCGGCTGGACAAGAACCTCACCACGACCGGGCGCCATCCGGAGAGTGACATCTTCCTCGACGACATCACGGTCTCCCGCCGCCACGTCGAGTTCTACCGCCATCCCGGCGGCCAGTTCTCCGTGCGCGACGTGGGCAGCCTCAATGGCACCTACGTCAACAGGGAGCGCATCGAGGAGGTTCCCCTGCACTCCGGAGACGAGGTGCAGATCGGCAAGTTCCGCCTCGTCTTCCTGATGCGGACCCACGCCGGCGCATGATCGGGCCGAGCGAGCGACTCGTGGACGCCTGGGAGGTCACATGACCTCCCAGGCGGCACGCTCTCACATGAGCATCGGGGAGGTGCTCGCGCTCCTTCAGGGCGAGTTCCCCGATGTGACGATCTCCAAGATCCGTTTCCTGGAGGGTGAGGGGCTGATCGAGCCCGAGCGCAGCCCGTCCGGCTACCGTAAGTTCACTCACCTGCACGTGGAGCAGCTGCGCTTCATCCTGCGCGAGCAGCGCGACCATTACCTGCCGCTGCGGGTGATCAAGGACAGGATGGCCGAGAGCTTCGGCCGCCCGCGCGCCGTACAGGAGAACAAGGAGGTCCGGCTCAGCCGGGCCGAGCTGCTCGAGGCGGCGGAGATCGACGACGAGACGCTCACCGAGCTGGAGGACTACGGCCTGCTCGCCCCGGTGGCCAGGCGCTACGACGAGGAGGCCCTCAACGTGGCCCGCAGCGTCGGCGCGCTGGCCCGCTTCGGCCTGCGCGCCCGCCACCTGCGGGCGGTCAAGGCCGCGGCCGAGCGCGAGTGCGGGCTCGTCGAGCAGACCGTCGCCCCCATACTCAAACGGCGGGCCCCCGGCGCCATCGGGGAGGCCGACGAGGTCGCCAGGGAGCTTTCCACACTCCTGCTCGACCTGCACGCATCCCTTGTGCGGTCGGGGATCCGGTCCGTACTGGGGCGCTGAGACCCTGGCGAGCTGGGAGGCGGAGGCGCATTCCATGCCCGCCGGGTGTTACGTTGAATTGCAGTAGCCAGTCAGCAGTAGCGACCCGCAAATAGCTGTGCCGGGTGACCGGTCAGGAATACGGAGCAGCCCGTGTTGCAGATGGAGGTCGTGGGCGTTCGAGTTGAAATGCCCACAAATCAGCCGATCGTCTTGCTCAAGGAGGCACACGGGGAGCGGTTCCTTCCTATATGGATTGGCATGACCGAGGCGACCGCCATCGCCCTGGCCCAGGCGGAGGAGCCACCGCCGCGGCCGCTCACCCACGACCTCTTCCGAGACGTGCTGAGCGCTCTGGGCGTCGGCCTGCGAGCGGTCAACATCGTCGCCCTGCGCGACGGCATCTTCTTCGCCGACCTGGTGTTCTCCAACGGCGTGGAGGTGAGCGCGCGGCCGTCCGACTCGATCGCGCTCGCCCTGCGCACCGGAGCACGCATCTTCGCCAGCGAGGAGGTCGTCCAGGAGGCCGGGGTGATCATCCCGGACGACCAGGAAGACGAGGTGGAGAAGTTCAGGGAGTTCCTTGACACGATCACTCCCGAAGACTTCGGCAGGGCGGGGTAGGTATTTCGGTGCATTTACGCTTCACGACGCGCCGAGCCGGATCGTTGACTGAGCATGGTCACGGTCCTACGGTGCAAGTGAAACCCGTGGTCGCCCTTTTACGAACCCCCAGATCAGGCCACGGGATGAGAGAAAGCCGGAGGTCCGCGTGGCGGTCAGCAGCGGCGAGGGAAAGACGGCCGGCCAGGAAGATCCGGTTCGGCGCGAGAGCGCGCGGCAGCGTGCCGGGGAGCAGGGCCTGCTCTTCGACGAACAGCCGGCGTCGCTGCCGGCGGACATCGGATACCGCGGGCCCACGGCCTGCGCGGCGGCCGGCATCACCTACAGGCAGCTCGACTACTGGGCGCGCACGGGCCTCGTGGAGCCCACGATAAGAGCCGCGCAGGGCTCGGGCTCGCAGCGGCTCTACAGCTTCCGCGACATCCTGGTGCTCAAGGTCGTCAAGCGGCTCCTCGACACCGGGGTGTCGCTGCAGCAGATTCGTACGGCCGTGCAGCATCTGCGTGACCGCGGGGTCGCCGACCTCGCGCAGATCACGCTCATGAGCGACGGCGTCAGCGTCTACGAGTGCACCTCGGCCGACGAGGTGATAGACCTGCTCCAGGGCGGTCAGGGCGTGTTCGGCATCGCGCTCGGCCGGGTCTGGCGAGAGGTCGAGGGTTCCCTCGCGGAGCTGCCGGGGGAACGAGCGGCGGTCGAGGACACCGTCCCGGCCGACCACCCCGCTGACGAGCTCGCCCGCCGCCGCCGTGCGCGGCGCCTCAGCTAGCACACCCCCTCCTGCCGTGGGCCGCCGGACGCGGCCCACCGGGCAATCCGCACATAACGCATCACCGGGGAAATTCATGCGTAACGCGGAGGGTTGTAATCTAGGACAGCAAGGCTGACGACCCCGTGCGGGAGAGTCCTTGAGACCGCCGTGGTCTCAGGGCGCCGAAGGAGCAACCCTCCCCGGAATCTCTCAGGCACCCTGTACCGCTCGGGTGAGGCAACTCTGGAAAGCAGGCGCACCCGCCAGGCGCGCCTCACCGACGGTGCAAGCCCCAGTCCCGGGGTGAAGCTCTCAGGTCGCGGTGTCGCCGCGCTGACAGAGGGGGAGATCCGGCACTCGCCCGCGCCACGGCGCCGGTCTCCATAGCCTCGGGAGGCACTGTCCATGACCGACCTGTCAGCTCCGCCGTTCTCGTCCAGGCACATCGGCCCATCCGCTGCCGAGCAGCAGCGCATGCTCGAGGCCGTGGGCTTCGAATCCGTGGCGGATCTGGTGGCCGTGGCCGTCCCGGAGGCCATCAGGGCCAAGGACCGGCTCCAGCTGCCCGCCGCCGTCGGCGAGGCCGAGGCCATCGCCGAGCTGCGCGCCCTGGCCGGGCGCAACCGCGTGCTCACCTCCATGATCGGCCTGGGCTACCACGACACGATCACGCCCGCCGTCATCCGGCGCAACCTGCTGGAGAACCCGGGCTGGTACACCGCCTACACCCCGTACCAGCCGGAGATCTCGCAGGGCCGCCTCGAGGCGCTGCTGAACTTCCAGACCGTCGTCTCCGACCTGACGGGCCTGCCCGTCGCGGGCGCCTCCCTCCTCGACGAGGCCACGGCCGCCGCCGAGGCGATGACGCTGGCCCGCCGCTCGGGCAAGTCCAAGAGCAGCGTGTTCGTGGTGGACGCCGACGCGCTGCCGCAGACCAAGGCCGTGCTCGCCACCAGGGCCGAGCCCCTGGGCATCACGCTGGTGGAGCACCCCCTCGACGGCGAGCTGCCCGAGTGCTTCGGCGTGCTCGTCCAGTACCCGGGCGCGTCCGGCCGGCTGCGCGACTTCCGCGCCGTGGCCGCCGCCGCGCACGAGGCGGGCGCGCTCGTGGTGGCCGCCGCCGACCTGCTGGCCCTCACCCTCGTGGCCGCGCCCGGCGAGCTGGGCGCCGACATCGCGATCGGGTCCTCGCAGCGGTTCGGGGTGCCGTTCGGGTTCGGCGGGCCGCACGCGGCCTACATGTCCGTACGCGAGGGCCTGCAGCGCCAGCTCCCCGGCCGCCTGGTGGGCGTGTCGGTGGACGCCGACGGCGACCCCGCGTACCGGCTGGCCCTGCAGACCCGCGAGCAGCACATCCGCCGCGAGAAGGCCACCAGCAACATCTGCACCGCGCAGGTGCTGCTCGCCGTCATCGCCAGCATGTACGCCGTCTACCACGGCCCCGAGGGGCTGCGCCGGATCGGCCACCGGGTGCACCGGCACGCCGTGGCCCTGGCCGACGGGCTGCGCCAGGCGGGCCTGGAGGTCGTGCACCGCGAGTTCTTCGACACCGTGCTCGTACGCGTGCCCGGCCGGGCCGCCGAGGTGGTCGCCGCCGCCGTCGAGCAGGGCGTGAACCTCTGGCGGGTCGACGACGACCACGTGTCGATCTCCTGCGACGAGAAGACCGGCGCCGCCGAGGTCGCCAAGGTGTGGGCCGCCTTCGGGGTGGACCGCACGGACGTGACCCTCGAGAGCGACGCGCTGCCCGCCTCGCTGGCGCGCGAGTCCGCCTACCTGACCCACCCGGTCTTCCACAGCCACCGCTCCGAGACCGCCATGCTGCGCTACCTGCGCAAGCTGCAGGACAAGGACATCGCGCTCGACCGCTCCATGATCCCGCTCGGCTCCTGCACCATGAAGCTGAACGCGACCACCGAGATGGAGCCGATCACCTGGCCCGAGTTCGCCGCGATCCACCCGTACGCGCCGGACGACCAGGCCGAGGGCTACCGCGAGCTGATCGGCACGCTGGAGGGCTGGCTGGCCGAGGTCACCGGCTACGACCGCGTCTCCATCCAGCCGAACGCCGGCTCGCAGGGCGAGTTCGCCGGGCTGCTGGCCATCCGCGCCTACCACCGCGCGGGCGGCCACGGCGAGCGCGACGTCTGCCTCATCCCGTCCTCCGCCCACGGCACCAACGCCGCCAGCGCGGTCATGGCGGGCATGCGGGTCGTGGTCGTGGCCTGCGACTCCGACGGCAACGTGGACCTGGCCGACCTCGACGCCAAGATCGACAAGCACCGTGACCGGCTGGCCGCGATCATGGTGACGTACCCCTCGACGCACGGCGTGTACGAGGAGACGATCACCGAGGTGTGCGCCAAGGTGCATGAGGCCGGCGGCCAGGTCTACGTGGACGGGGCCAACCTCAACGCGCTGGTCGGGCTGGCCAAGCCGGGCGAGTTCGGGGCCGACGTGTCCCACCTCAACCTGCACAAGACGTTCTGCATCCCGCACGGCGGCGGCGGCCCGGGCGTCGGACCCGTCGCGGTCCGCGGCCACCTGGCGGCCTTCCTGCCCGGCCACCCGCTGCACGACGGCACGCCGGTGGGTCCCGTCTCGGCGGCCCCGTACGGCTCGGCCGGGATCCTGCCGATCTCGTGGGCCTACATCCGGATGATGGGCTCCGAGGGGCTCACGGCGGCCACCGAGCAGGCCATCCTGTCGGCCAACTACCTGGCCAGGCGCCTCGCCCCCTACTACCCCGTGCTCTACACGGGGCGCGGCGGGCTGGTGGCCCACGAGTGCATCGTCGACCTGCGGCAGATCACCAAGGAGACCGGGGTCACCGTGGACGACGTGGCCAAGCGGCTCATCGACTACGGCTTCCACGCGCCGACCATGTCGTTCCCCGTGGCGGGGACGCTGATGATCGAGCCGACCGAGAGCGAGGACCTCGGGGAGCTCGACCGGTTCGTGGAGGCGATGATCGCCATCCGCGGCGAGATCGACAAGGTGGCGTCGGGGGCCTACGACCCGGCGGACAACCCGCTGCGGAACGCGCCCCACACGGCCGAGTCGGTCAGTGCCGACGAGTGGGCCCACCCGTACACGCGGAGCGAGGCCGCCTATCCGCTGTCGTCGCTGCGGGACGGGAAGTACTGGGTGCCGGTGCGCCGGATCGACCAGGCCTACGGGGACCGGAACCTGGTGTGCTCCTGCCCGCCGCTGGAGGCGTACGAGGACTAGGAGCCTGGCGGCGGGGGTCCTCGTCGCTTCGCGCACGAGGACTAGAAGCCTGGCGGCGGGGGTCCTCGTCGCTTCGCGTACGAGGACTAGGAGCCTGGCGGGCGCGGCTCCATCACCGCGCCCGCCCGCACCGATCGCGCGCTCCCGATGGCGTGGGGGAGCGGAAGGGCGTGCGGATCGCGGGCGCAGGCGTCCGAAGCCGGTCAGTCCTTCCGCGTCAACTGAGCAGACATGATCGCCAGAAATGGTTAGGCTCGGTGCGACCGTCGCCAGAAGGAGCTCTCTTGACGTCCTCAGAGCTGGAGACCCCGCCCCTCGACGCCGCCCGCCGCCTGGCCGAACGCGGTGATCTCGATGGCGCCGCCGCCATACTCGCCGAGCTGGTCGCCGACCCCCACGGTCCGGACCGGGCCCAGGCCGCGGTGGGGCTCGCCGTGGTGCTGGAGGAGCGCGGCGACGTGGAGGCCGCCAGGGCCGCCGCCAGGACCGCGCTGGCCACCGGGCACCCCGAGTACGCCGCCCAGGCCGCCTGCCACCTGGCGCAGGGGTTCGAACGGGAGGGCCGCGCCGAGCAGGCCAGGGCCGCCTGGCAGGCCGTCCTGGGGGTCGGCACGGCCGCGTACGTGCCGCTGGCCCACCTCGCGCTGGCCCGGCTGGCGACGGCCGCCGGCAACCTGGACGAGGTCGAGCAGGAACTGCGGGCCGCCATGGAGAGCGGCGACCCGGGCGTCGGCGCGCGGGCGGCACAGGAGCTGGCCGATCTGCTGCTGGAGCACGGGGAGCCGGGGGCGGCGGCGGACGTGCTCCTGGACGCGCTGGAGGAGGCCCCGGCCGAGGAGGTGCCGGGGCTGCGGGTCCAGCTCGGGATCGCGCACCTGGAGCTGGCCTGCGCGGAGTTCGCGGAGAGCGTCGAGTACGGGGCCGATCCCCAGACCAGCGCCCTGGCCATCGAGCTCCTGGCCCGTACCCTGCCGCTGCGGGGGCGCGCCGACGACGCGGGGCGGGTGTGGTCGTACGGGCTGGAGCACGAGGACCAGACCCTCGCCGCCGAGGTCCGCCTCCGCTACCACCGCGACGCCTGACACGCCCGACGCGCCTGACGCCTGCTCGAATGGGCGACGGCGGGCGCGAGACGCCTGACGCACGCGCGAATGACGCCCTGGCCCACCTGCGTCCGCTTGACGCGCCCTCGGCGGCCCCCGACGGGGAGAGAGGCGGCCGGGCAGGGGAAGGGGCGGGGGCGCTCCCGTAGGCCTCCGCCGTGTGCATATCCGCCCGGCGTCAGTTGCGGCGCATGATGGCCGCGGCCGAGGCCACGTTGATGACCACGATCGCGATCCAGGTGATCGTCAACCCCACCAGCCCCGCGTTCCCGGCCGCGATGGCCGTCAACGGGATGCCGATCCCCATGGAACCCAGCGCGATCGGGATCATCGCCGCGCCCGGAGGGCTCTTCTGCCGGTGCGGCGCGGCGCCGTGGTGGTCCAGCTCGGCCCGTACGCGGGCGGAGATCGTGGCGTCGAGCCGCTCCACGAACGACTCGACGAGCGCGGCTTCGTACTCGGGACCGAGGTCCCGGCGGGCGTCCAGGGTGGCCTGGAGATCATCCCGGATGGGGCGCTTATCTGGCATGACAGCAATCATCCATCGCCCGCGCCACGCCGTCATCCAACCTGAGAGCTAGGGCGCGATCCTCCCCAGGTACGGTGCTGGCATGGAGGTCATGACCCCGCGAGGGCCCGCGCTCGTCCAGGTGGACGAGGTGGCGGACCCGCGGCTGCTGCTGGTGCTCACCCACGGTTCGGCCGGGGGAGTGGACGCTCCCGACCTGCTCGCCGTACGGGACGCCGCGCTCAAAGCGGGGGCCGTCGTGGCCATGGTGACGCAGGCGTTCAGGGCGGCGGGGGCGCGGGCGCCGGGGTCGCCGGTCAGACAGGACGAGGCGTGGGAGATCGTCCTCAAGGAGGTGCGCACGCTCTGGCCGGGGCTGCCGCTGGTGCAGGGAGGGCGGAGCAACGGGGCGCGGGTCGCCTGCCGTACGGCCGGGGCGGTCGGCGCGGCGGCCGTGGTGGCGCTGGCCTTTCCGCTGCACCCGCCGGGGAAGCCGGAACGCTCCAGGGCCGACGAGCTACGCGGCGCCGGAGTGGACGTGCTGGTGGTCAACGGGGACCGGGATCCGTTCGGCGTGCCGGACGCCGCTGACGCGGCACGCCTGGTGGTGCTGCCGGGGGAGGGACACGACCTCAAGAAGGACCCCGCCCGAGTGGGCGAGGTCGTGGCGGAGTGGATAGCCCACTACGCCTAGTTCACGCCGCGCCGACCACGGGGCGGTGTGGTGCGATGGCGGCACCGCTGGGAAGCAGCTCCCCGGTGTCCTCGAACAGGACGACACCGTTGCAGAGCAGGCTCCACCCCTGTTCGGGGTGGCAGGCGAGAGTGCGTGCCTTCTCGCGGTCGGGCGCCTCGGCATCCGGACAGGCCGGGTCGTGCGGGCACATCGGCGTGCCTCCGATATCTCGTGGGATGCTCCCGTTTGGAGGGTCGGGAGCCGGCTCGGGTAATTGTTCTGGCAAGTGTGCGACGGATGTCACACTCCCGGACATAGTCCATCAGGACTGTTACAGAAGGGATCCCCGTTCGTGTGACCTTCGACACAGCGTGCCGTATGCAGGATAACGGTCCAAGCGCGACACGCGCACTACGTTTGCAATCCCTTGAGCAGAGCGTCGAGTCCGCGCTCGAAATCGATATCGGCTCTTTCGTCCCTCCTGACCCATTCGTCAACTTCGGGATCGGCCCAGCCCGACTGCTGCACCTCGACGGCCACGCTGCCGAACACGAAGGCCCTCAGCGCCCGCACGGCCTCCGCCGCGTCGGGCATCCCGCCGTCGGCGAGCTGCTCGGTCTGCTCCTTGATGGCCAGGGCCGTGGCGCCCTTGGGGGGCTTGGTCAGGGCCAGCGCCAGCACGCCCGGATGCTCGCGCAGCAGCTCCCGCCCCGCCCGGCACCAGGCCCTGGCCGTCTCCTGCCAGGTGGCCGCCTGCTCGACGCGGACCGCGGTGACGTGCTCGGCCAGGGCGTCCATCAGCGCCTCCTTGCCCCTGGGCAGGTGATGGTAGATGGCCATGGCCTCCACCTCCAGGGCGTCGCCCAGCCGACGCATGGTGAGCCGGCGCAGGCCCTGGCTGTCGGCGATGTGCAGGGCAGCCTCGATGATGCGCTCGCGGGAGAGCGGGACGGGCGGTCTCTTGGCGGGCATGGAGATCATCTTACTTCGTAAAGCCGGTCGCGCCGGGTCGATTTCCCGCTGTGTCGTACGACGGCGTAACCTTGGCGGTTGAACGAGTACCGGCTGCGTGAAAGGGCAGGGTCGATGGCGTTTTTTCGTCCGAGGGTGAGCCGGGAGGCCGAGGTTCGCTACCACGCGGACCAGGAGATCTCCAAGAGCTTCCCCGAGTTGCTCGACAAAGCCCGGCAGGCCGAGGAGACGCTGCGTGAGCTGCGCGCCGCGGCGGCGGACGAGATCGAGCTGTTGGCGGCCGGGCGGGCCTTCGACCGCGCGCTGACCGACGCCCTGCGCGCCGCCGAGGCGGGGCAGCGGGCCACGTTCGGGGTCAAGGCCTACGACGACCGGATCGCGCGCCGCAAGGCCAAGGCGACGCCCGCCGGGTCGATGTGGACGGCCGAGGTCGACCGGCTGCGCACGCTGCGCGAGGAGAACCGGATGTGGGGGATCCCGCGCGTGCCGCGCCCGGTGCCCGCGACCCTCTGACGTCCTGCCTCCTACGGGCCTGAAAGCCCCGGCAACGGGCATGAAGAAGCCCCGGCACAGCCTCCCTCGTTGTGCCGGGGCTTCGGGTTCTCAGCTCGCCCAGTCCAGCAGCGGGCGGGTGTTGCTGGGGTGGCGGAGCTTGGAGAGCGACTCCTTCTCCAGCTGGCGGATCCGCTCCCGGGTCAGCCCCAGGTGCTTGCCGATCTCGTCCAGCGTGTGGGGCTTGCCGTCCACCAGGCCGAAGCGGAGCGCCATGATCTTCGACTCGCGGGGCGAGAGGTTGTTCAGGACGCCGCGCAGCTGGTCGCCCAGCAGCTGACGGTCCACGATCTCCGAGGCCTCGGGCGAGTCGACGTCCTCGATGAGGTCGCCGATCGTGGTCTCCCCGTCCTCGCCGATCGTGGCGTTGAGCGAGATCGGCTGGCGGCTGGTGCGCAGCAGCTCCTCGATCTGGTCGGGGGTCTTGTCCAGCTCGACGGCCAGCTCCTCGGGCGTGGGCTCGCGCCCCAGGCGCTGGTGCATGTCACGCTCGATGCGCGACAGCTTGGACAGCATCTCCAGCACGTGCACGGGCAGCCGGATCGTACGGGCCGAGTCGGCGAAACCGCGCTGGATGGCCTGCCTGATCCACCACATGGCGTACGTGGAGAACTTGAAGCCCTTGGTGTAGTCGAACTTCTCCACGGCCCTGATCAGCCCCAGGTTGCCCTCCTGGACCACGTCCAGCAGGGACATGCCGCGGTCGGTGTACTTCTTGGCGACCGACACCACGAGCCGGAGGTTGGCCTCCAGCATGTGGTCCTTGGCCCGCTTGCCGTCCTCGACCACCATGAGGAGGTCGTCCTGGACGGAGACGGGCAGGTCGGGCTCGATCTCCAGCTTGTACTCGGCGTACAGGCCCGCCTCGATCCGCCGGGCCAGCTCGACCTCCTGCGCCGCGGTGAGCAGCGTGCGGCGGCCGATGGACTTGAGGTAGGTGTGCACGGAGTCGCCCATGGCCGACTGGGTGTCGTCCAGGTCGATCTGCTCGTTCTCGATCTCGGCGTCCTCGGCGCTCAGCGCGAGGTCCTCCGGCACGTCCTCCTCGTGCTCCGGCTTGGGCTCGGGGCGGGTCACGGCCCTGGCGGCCGCCTCCGTGGCGTTGACCGCGCCGTTCTTGGCCGGGCCGTTCTTCGCCGCGCCGTTCCTGGACGGGCCGGTTTTTGCCTCCCCGGCCTTGCGGCCGGTAGTGTTTGCACGCGCAGGCTTCCTGGAGGTCTTCTTCGCGGCGGTCTTGCTGAGAGACGGCTCGTTCTCGGCGGCCAGGCTCACACCGCTCTCCGAGAGCTCGCGCAGGATCGTGCGGCCTTCAGAGGGGCTGATACCCGCGTCGGCGAACGCGTCGCGCAGCTCCGCGAGAGAAAGGTGACCCTGGGCTCGCCCTCGTTCAATGAGTTGGTCGAGAGTCGCAGATGGGGTCGCTACGGCGGTTCTGGGCATGAGGACACCTCCTCCGTACGGAGTCGAAGCGATCAGGCAGGTTGTGGTGGGGCGGCTTCTGTCCGCACGGCGCACCAGTATCAATAACGCCAATCGCTGTCATTTGTTCCCGGTGAGACAAAAAAGGGGCGGATCGCCCAATG
Source organism: Nonomuraea jabiensis (assembly GCF_014204795.1). GTDB lineage: Bacteria > Actinomycetota > Actinomycetes > Streptosporangiales > Streptosporangiaceae > Nonomuraea > Nonomuraea jabiensis. Next base: position 8,422,089 of record NZ_JACHMB010000001.1, read on the forward strand.
GACGAACCGCCCCTCCCGTCAGTCCTATTCCCGGATCTTGATCTCCCCAGGCGACACCTCGGGCATGGGCATCGGCTGGGCGTCCTGCAGACGCTGGTCCGTCCAGTAGTCGACGACCGCGTCGGGGTCCGGGTTGACATCGCGGGAGACCACGGTGCCATCGTCGCTGGTCGTGGGCGTCGGGGCCGACGTCGGCGGCAGCTTCTCCACCACGGCTCGGGTCTCCTTCGCGACCTGGTCGAGCTTGCCCGCCGAGGCGGCCGCCGCGACTGAGGCGCCCCCGACGACGATGACGCCGACGACGGCCGCGGATGCCCACATCTTGCGGGTCTGATCCATGAAGGCTCCCTCCCTCTCCCCAACTAAGACGCAGCCGCAACTCATCAGGTTCCTGCCCGGAGCCGGACGAAGTCGGTCTTCCCGTTCGGCAGCAGCGGTAGCTGGGACACCAGGCGCAGGCTGCGCGGGGCAGCGTGAGGGGGAAGCCTATCGCGGCAGAACGCCCTCAATTGAGGAAGCGTGAGTGGCGTGTCGGGATTGGCGGGCACCACGATGGCAGTGACCAGTTCGCCCCACTCGGCGTCGGGCGTGCCGATCACGGCCACGTCGGCCACCTCCGGGTGGGTGCCGAGCACCTGGGCCACGGCGGCGGCCACCACCTTCTCGCCGCCGGTGTTGATCACGTCGTCGGCCCGGCCCAGCACGCGCAGCCGGCCACCGGCCATGTCGCCCAGGTCGGAGGTGCGGAACCAGTCGCCGTCGAACGGGTCGGCGGAGCCGAAGCGGTAGCCGGAGAACAGCACGGCCCCGGCGATCCTGATCAGCCCGTCCTCGCCGATCTTGACCTCCACGTTGTCCAGGGGCCGGCCGTCGTAGACGCAGCCGCCGCACGTCTCGCTCATCCCGTACGTCGTCACGATCCGGGCGCCGAGGTCGCGGGCCCGCTCCAGCAGCCCCGGCCGGGGCGCGGCGCCGCCGAGCAGGATCGTGCGGAACCCCGACAGGTCCGCCCCCAGCTCGACCAGCCGGTGCAGCTGGGTGGGGACGAGGGAGACGTGGTCGGCCCCGGAGCCGAGCACCTCGTGCGGGTCGAACCGGGCGTGGATGATCGGCTCGCTCTCCGACAGCAGGGCGCGTACCAGGACCTGGAGGCCGGCGATGTGGGCCACGGGCAGGCAGCACAGCCAGCGCTCGCCCTTGGCGGCCGCCACGCGGCGCAGGGAGGCGGCGGCCGAGGCGCGCAGGGCGGTGGCCGACAGCAGCACGCCCTTGGGGGCGCCGGTGCTGCCGCTGGTGGCGATCACGACCGCCACGCCGGAGGGGACGCCCTCGCCGTCGCTCCGCGGCTCGCCGTCCACGTGCGTGGGGCGCAGCGCGGCCACGGCCGCTTCGGACTGGCCCGGGGCCAGGGGGAGCACGGCGGGGCCCGCGCCGCTGAGCGCGTCGCGGATCGCCGTGTACAGGGCGGGTCCCGGAGGCTGCACAATGGCATGCAGCGGACGGTCCGGATGCGACGGGTTCCTCCACATGCTCGTAAGGTTAGTGGCGACAGGTCGGACAGAGGCGCAGGGAGGGTCGTGACGCGTTCTCCCGTGGTCTTCCGCATCCCCATGCGCACCCGCTTCCGTGGACAGACCGTCAGGGAAGGCGTGCTGCTGCACGGTCCCGCCGGCTGGGGGGAGTTCTCTCCCTTTCCGGAGTACGGCCCGCGCGAGTGCGCCCGCTGGCTGGCGTGCGCCCGCGAGGCGGCCTTCGAGGGCTGGCCGGCGCCGGTGCGCGACAGCGTCCCCGTCAACGCGACCGTGCCCGGCGTGGGGCCCGAGCAGGCCCATGACATCGTCCGGCGCTCGGGCTGCGGCACGGCCAAGGTCAAGGTGGCCGAGCGGGGCCAGACCTTCGACGACGACGTGGCCAGGGTGGAGGCCGTACGCGACGCGCTCGGGCCGGCCGGCCGCCTGCGGGTCGACGCCAACGGCGCCTGGGACGTGGACGAGGCGGTGCGGCGGCTGAAGCGGCTCGACCGGTTCGACCTGGAATACGCCGAGCAGCCGTGCGCCACGCTGGAGGAGCTGGCGGCGGTGCGGCGGGCCTGCGACGTGCCGATCGCGGCCGACGAGTCCATCCGCAGGGCGGAGGACCCGCTGCGGGTGCGCGCGGCCGAGGCGGCCGACATCGCGGTGGTCAAGGTGCAGCCGCTCGGCGGGGTCCGCGAGGCGCTCAAGGTCGTGGAGGCCTGCGGGCTGCCCGCCGTGGTCTCCAGCGCCGTGGAGACGTCCGTCGGGCTGGCCGCGGGGCTGGCGCTGGCGGCGGCGCTGCCGGCGCTGCCGTACGCGTGCGGGCTGGGCACGATGGCGCTGCTGGCGGGCGACGTGGTGGACGACTCCCTGGTGCCGGTGGAGGGCTCGCTCACGGTACGGCGTCCCTCGGTGGATTTTCAGCATTTGTCGGCTTTTGAGATTGAATCTCCCCAGTGGCTTCGCCGGATGCAGGAGGCGTCACGTTGAACCCCGCTACCGCACTGGCCACGGTCCTGGTCGACGAGCTGGTGCGCTGCGGCCTCACCGACGTGGTGCTGGCCCCCGGCTCGCGCTCCGCCCCCCTGGCGCTGGCGCTGCACGCCGAGTCGCGGGTGCGCCTGCACGTGCGCATCGACGAGCGGTCGGCGTCGTACCTGGCCCTGGGGCTGGCCAAGCGCGGCGAGCGGCCGGTGGCGCTGATCTGCTCGTCCGGCACGGCCGTGGCGAACTTCCACCCCGCGGTGATCGAGGCCAGCGAGTCGGGCGTGCCGCTGCTGCTGCTGACCGCCGACCGGCCGCCCGAGCTGCGCGGCACGGGCGCCAACCAGACGATCGACCAGATCAAGCTGTTCGGCTCGGCGACCCGCTGGTTCGCCGAGGTGGGGGTGCCGGAGGACCGTCCCGGCCAGGTCGCCTACTGGCGCTCGCTGGCCTGCCGCGCCTACCAGCGCGCGTCGGGCCCGTCCGACCCGGGGCCCGTGCACCTCAACCTGGCCTTCAGGGAGCCGCTGATCCCCGACGGCGACACCTCCTGGTCCGAGCCGCTCGACGGCGGCGGCAACGGCCCGTGGGTGCGGGCCAGGGTCGCGCCCCCGCCCGTCGCCCTGCACATCGCGCCGACCAGGCGCGGCGTGCTGGTGGTCGGCGACGGCGCCGCCAACGTGCGCCGGTACGTGGCGGCGGCGGGCATGGCGGGCTGGCCGGTGCTGTCGGAGCCCAACGGCGGCGGCCGCTACGGCGACCACGCGATCTCCACCTACCACTACCTGCTGGGCACGCCGGAGTTCGCCGACACCCACCGGCCCGACGTGATCGTGACACTGGGGCGGCCGGGGCTGTCCAGGCCGCTGCTGTCGTGGCTGAAGCGGGCCGGGGAGCACATCGTGGTGGCGCCCGACCTGGGCCGCTGGCCCGACCCGACCCGTTCGGCCACGCAGGTGGCGCAGGCCGTGGAGATCCCGGTGGCGGCCGGCGACGACTCGTGGCTGCACGCCTGGCGGCAGGCGGACGCGGTGGTCAGGTCGGCCACGGACGCGGTGCTGGACGCCTCGGGCACGAGCGAGCCGCGCCTGGCCAGGGACCTGGTGGACGCGCTGCCCAACGGCGCGCTGCTGTTCTGCGGCTCCTCGATGCCGATCCGCGACCTGGACCAGGCGATGCGGCCGCGGCGCGGCATCAGGCTGATGGCCAGCAGGGGCGCCTCCGGCATCGACGGCGTGGTGTCCGCGGCGATGGGCGCGGCGCTGGCGCACAACGGCCCCTCCTACGCGCTGATCGGCGACCTGTCGTTCCTGCACGACCAGAACGGGCTGATCCTCGGGCCCCGCGAGCCCCGGCCCGACCTGTGCTTCGTGGTCGTCAACAACGACGGGGGCGGGATCTTCTCGCTGCTGCCCCAGGCGGCGGTGCGCGACCCGTTCGAGCGGGTGTTCGGCACGCCGCACGGGGTGGACCTCGCGTACGTGGCGGCGGCCACGCGGACGCCGTACACGCTGGTGGAGGACATCTCCGACCTGTCCAAGGCGCTGCGCGGCGAGGGGCCGCGCGTGGTGGAGGTGCGCACCGACCGCGAGGAGAACGTCCTCGTGCACGCCCGCCTGCGCGAGGCCGCGCAGGAGGCCGTCCGCTCCTACCTGGAGAGCTAGCGGCTCAGCACGTCGAGCAGGCGGTTGAGCGGGCCGTCGATGCCGTGGCGGTCGGCGAGGGCCACGAGGGCCTCGGGGTCGCGCGGCTTGGCCGGCAGGGTGAGGTCGGTGTCGGGCAGCGGCGCGTCGTGGGCAACCTTGACGACGGCGGGGGCGGCGCTCAGGTAGTCGCGGGCGGCGTCCAGCTTGGTGCGGGCGCCCGCGGGGAAGCCGGCCGTGACGCCCGCGTCGAGGGCCTGGAGCAGGGCGTCGAGCGAGCCGAAGCGGGTGATGAGGGCGGCGGCGGTCTTCTCGCCGACGCCGGCCACGCCGGGCAGGCCGTCGCTGGGGTCGCCGCGCAGGGTGGCGAAGTCGGCGTAGGAGCGGCCGGGGATGCCGTACTTGGCGGTGACGAACGCCTCGTCCACGATCTGCAGGTTGCGGATGCCGCGGGCGGTGTAGAGCACGCGTACGGGGCGGGCGTCGTCGACGAGCTGGAACAGGTCGCGGTCGCCGGTCACGATGTCCACGGCGCCCGGGGCCCTGTGGGTGAGGGTGCCGATGACGTCGTCGGCCTCGTAGCCGGGCGACTCCAGGCGGGCGATGCCGAGCGCGTCGAGCACGTCCTGGATGACGGCGATCTGCGGGACGAGCGCCTCGGGGACCTCCTCGGTGTCGCCGTGGGCGACGCGGTGCGCCTTGTACGTCGGGATCGCCTGGACGCGGAAGGCGGGCCGCCAGTCGGCGTCCATCGTGGCCGCGAGCTCGGTGGGGGAGTGCTGGCGGACGAGAGTGGCGATCATGTCGATGAGTCCGCGCACGGCGTTGACCGGGGAGCCGTCCGGGCCCTTGATCGACTCCGGCACGCCGAAGAAGGCGCGGAAGTAGAGCGACGGGGTGTCGAGAAGCATCAGCACGGGTCTATGGTCGCACCCCTGACGAGCGGTTCCGTGCTCTGTGCCGGTATGGAGACCGCCAGCAGGCAGGCGTCGTCCTCGGGGTTCGGGCCGCCGATGTCGGCCAGGAGGTGGTCGAGCCCGGCGTCCAGCTCGCGGGCGGGCACGTCGCGGGCGGCGGCCAGGACCAGGTCGAGGCCGACGTCGATGTCGCGGGTGCGCCGCTCGACCAGCCCGTCGGTGAACAGCAGCAGCAGGTCCCCGGGCAGCAGCCGGGTGGTGGCCAGCTCGTACGGGCGGCCCGAGGTGGCGCCGAGCAGCACGCCGCGGGGCTGGTCGAGCTGGCGGGCGACCCCGTCGCGCACGAGGATGGGCGCCAGGTTGCCCGCCTGGCCCCAGGCGAACACCCGGGTCTCCGGGTCCAGATGGCCGATGATCGCCGTGGCGGTGGTCTCCTTGAGCTGGTGCAGGACGAGGTCGTTCAGCAGGGTGAGCAGCCGGTGGGCGGGCAGGCCGGTCATGGCCAGGCCGACGAGGGCGTGGCGGAGCTGGGCCATGTGGGCGATGGCGGGCAGGCCGTGGCCGGAGACGTCGCCGATGGCCAGCAGCAGCCGGCCGTCGGGGGCGGGCGCGGCCTCGAACCAGTCGCCGCCCAGGCTCGCGGTCTTCTCGGCGGGCACGTACCGGACCGCGATCGTGGTGTGCGGCAGGTCGAGGCATCCGACATGCTCGGGGAGTATGGCCTCGCGCAGGGCCAGCATGACGTGGCGCTCCTCGGCGGCCTGCTCGCGGGCCTCGAGGAGCTGGCGGCGCGACTCCGACATCATGCGCTCGGCGCGGCGGCGGCCGGTGATGTCCTGGATGACGCCGTGCAGGCCGATGGGGCCGCCGGGGGCCATGAGGGGTTCGAGGACGACGCGCAGGTCGCGCAGCTCGCCGCGGCGCCGGATGCGGAACTCGGCCTGGACCGGCTCGACGCTCTCCACGGCCGACCACAGGAGCCGGTCGAGCGTGCCCATGTCCGCCTGCTCGACGTGCTTGGCCAGGTCGGGCAGGGCGATCGGGCCGTCGGCCGGGTCGCGGCCGAAGATCAGGTAGACCTGGTCGGACCAGATCGTCTCGCCGCTGTGCATGTGCCATTCCGCCCAGCCCATGTTGCCGAGCCGCTGGGCGTGCGCCAACCGTGCGGCGAGCATCTCGGCGTCGTTCTCGGAGCCAGTGTGGCCTTTGTTGCTGTTGTGGCCGAGCGGCTCGGCCGCGCCTGCGACGTCGACCATGGTCCCACTTTCAAAGATGGACAATTGACCCTACACTACGTGATCAATCTTGAACGGAGTGTAGCGGGGGCTTGCCGTGTTGTGAGAGCTTTTCGCGGATTTTAGGCGGCGCGGTCCGAGTAGATTATGGGCTGTGACGTCCTCAGATCTGTATCCCGTGTCCCGTCTCACCGCCGTCCAGGAGGCCACCGCCAAGGCCGGTCTCGACGCCCTTTTGCTGACGCCCGGCCCCGACTTGCGCTACGTGAGCGGCTACGAGGCCAAGCCGCTGGAGCGGCTGACGTGTCTCGTGGTGCCCGCCTCCGGCGAGCCGTACATGATGGTGCCCCGGCTGGAGCTGCCCGCGGCGCAGGCGTCGCCCGCCTCGCGGCTGGGGCTGGAGTTCGTGGCGTGGGACGAGACCGACGACCCGTACGCCATCGCGGCGGCGCGGCTCGGGCAGGTCGGGAAGGTGGGCCTGGCCGACCGGATGTGGGCCATGTCGTCGCTGCGCTTCCGCGAGGTGCTGCCGGGCGCGGAGCAGGTGCTGGCCGGGACCGTGCTGAGGGAGCTGCGCATGCGCAAGTCGGCCGCCGAGGTGGCGGCGCTGCGCGAGGCGGGGGAGGCGATCGACGCGGTGCACCGGCGGGTGCCGGAGTTCCTGCGTGCCGGGCGCACCGAGCGCGAGGTGGGCCGGGACATCGCCGAGGCGATCCTGGCGACCGGCCACTCGACCGTCGACTTCGTCATCGTCGCCTCCGGGCCCAACGGGGCCAGCCCCCACCACGACGTCTCCGACCGGGTGATCCAGGCCGGGGAGCCGGTCGTGGTGGACATCGGCGGGCAGCTGCACAACGGCTACTGCTCCGACTCGACGCGCACGTACAGCGTCGGCGAGCCGCCCGCGGACTTCGCCGCGTACTACGAGGTGCTGCGGCGGGCCCAGGACGCGGCCTGCGCGGCGGTGCGGCCGGGCGTCTCCTGCGAGTCGATCGACGCGGCCGCCCGCGACATCATCGCCGAGGCGGGCTACGGCGAGTACTTCATTCACCGCACCGGCCACGGCATCGGGATCGAGACGCACGAGGAGCCGTACATCGTCTCCGGCAACGGCGAGCCGATGGAGCCCGGCTTCGCGTTCTCCGTGGAGCCCGGGATCTACCTGCCCGGCAGCCACGGGGCGCGGATCGAGGACATCGTGGTCTGCACCGACACGGGCGCCGAGCGGCTCAACAACACCCCGCGCGACCTCGTCATCGTGTAGACGGTGTTCGCGAAGGTCACCTGGGCCAGCAGGCCCGGGTCCGGGCGGCCCAACGAGGACCTGGTGCTCGCGGGGCCGTCGTGGATCGTCGTCCTCGACGGGGCGACCGCCGCGCCCGGGGTCGCCGGCGGGTGCGCGCACGACGTGCCGTGGCTGGTGGGGCGGCTCGGGGACGCGCTGGCGGCGGGGCTGAGCGCCGATCACGACCGGCCGCTGGCGGAGATCCTGGAGGCGGCCATCGAGACGACGATGGCCGCCCATTCCGGCACCTGCGACCTGGACGATCCCGACTCGCCGTCCTCGACGGTGGCCATGGTGCGCGCAGGCCGGAACGGGGTCGAATATCTCGTGCTGGGCGATTCGCCCGTCGTCTTCTCGCTGGCGGGCGGCGGGGTCCGGGTGGTGAGCGACGACCGGGTCGAGGGCCTGCCGGGCGGGCGGCCGTACACGGTGGAGCTGGTGCGGCGGATGCGCAACGCGCCCGGCGGGTTCTGGGTGGCGGGCAGCCGCCCGGAGGCGGCCCGGCAGGGGCTGTGCGGCGTCGTGGCGGACGCGCGCGGCGTGGGCGTGCTCACCGACGGGGTGTCGCGGCTCGTCGAGTGGTACGGGTGGAGCTGGCGCGACCTCGTGACGGCGCTGGACGGGCAGGGGCCCGAGGCGGTGATCGCGGCGGTCAGGGAGCGGGAGCGGCGCCGGGGGCCCGTACGCGGGAAGCGGCACGACGACGCCACCGCGGCCTGGACCCGGGTCGGCGCCCGGCACTGAGGTGTGGGGGCCAGGCGGTCAGATGAGGATCCAGGTGGTCACCACGGGGCCGCCGTGACCGGGGCTGACCCGCAGCCGCAGCGGGCCGGGCGCGAGCTCGCCCGTGGTGAACCGGCCCAGCTCGTCCGCGCACACCGGCGTGCCACCGTCCCGCCGCTGCACCACGATCTCGGCGGGCCTGCCGCCCGACACCCGCCCCACCAGCCGCCGGCCGGTCACCTCCAGCTCCACGACGACCTCCCCGGCGGCGAACGACAGCAGCCGCGCCCGGCCCCCGCCGCGCACCCGGGTGGCCGACAGCTCCTCCCACGAGTCGAACGTCAGCTCGGCCAGCTCCGCGTCCAGGGACCTGAGCGCGTAGGCCAGCATCGCCTCCTCGAACAGCCCGGCCGGGACCGGGTCCAGCCGCTCGGCCGCGGCCCGCAGCCGCTCCTCCAGCTCCAGGTCCCCGTCATCCATGGAGCCGTCCATGGCGCCGTCCATGGCGTCGTCCACGCCGTTCACCCCCGGATGCCGTTCACGCCGCGCCGGTTCATCAGGGCGGCCAGCCGCTTGAGGCACCGGCCCCTGTTGGGGCCGATGCTGCCGACCGGCATGTCCAGCCCGTCCGCGATCTCCTGATAGCTCGGCCGCGGCTCGGCGATGAGGACGCGCAGCAGCCGCCTGCAGCGCTCCGGCAGCTCCTCGAACGCGCTCCACAGCTCCTGCTCGCGCGCGGCCTGCTCGCTCGCCTCCTCGGCCTCCAGCAGCAGGAGCTCGGGCGAGCGCTCGTCGGCGTGGAGGCCCATCAGCTCCAGGTCGCCGACCGGCAGGGCCCGGCCGCTGGTGCGCAGGACCCGCAGCGCCTCGTGCCTGGCGGTGCTGGCCAGCCAGGAGCCGGCCCGCTCGGGCTCCCGGAGCCTGGTCAGGTGCTCGGCGAAGCGGTACCACGTCGTCTGGCACACGTCCTGGGCGTCGGAGTCGTTCACGAGGTAGCCCCGCGCCACGGCCCACACCAGCCCGCTGTAGCGCTGGTAGAGCTCCTTCCACGCCCCAGCGTCGCCGTCCGCGGCAGCCGCGACCAGGGTTGCGGTGTCGTCCACTGCGGCGGCTCCCTATATCTGGGCGGGAAGCCCAATATATTTCGCATACCGCCGCCGGGCTGGCAACTCGCCATCATCGGAGAAAACCGCTCAGATCCGGTACGGACAGCCGCCCCGCGAGGAGCTGCGCCGCGGCCACCCGCGAGGACACCTGCTCCTGCGACATGCGGGCCGCGATCATCCCGGCCACGATCGGCGTGGCGAACGACGTGCCGCTCCAGGCCGCCAGGCCGGTGAAGGTGGCCTTGTCGCCCTCCTGCAGCGTGGCCAGGCAGGTGCAGCCGGGGTAGTGGGCCGGGTCGGCGAAGCGGCAGGTGGTGCGGTGCGGGTAGCCGTACTGGTAGGGGCCGGAGGTGAAGGCGTTGACCAGGCGCTCGCCCGGCGCGTACACCGTGACCCAGTCTCCGTGGTTGCTGAAGCAGGCCCGGCCGAGCCCGTCCTCGCGCAGCGCGCCCACCGACAGCACCGCGTCGCCGGAGGCGTTGACCGGCTCCGTGGCGAACGCGGCCGGCCAGAACGGCAGCGTCTCGCCGTCGTTGCCCGCCGCGGCCACCAGGAGCGTGCCGGGGTGGGCGGCCAGCTCGTCCACGAAGTCGGCCAGGCCGAGCAGCGCGCTCGCGTCGGCGGTCCTGGTGCCGGCCGACAGGGAGACGATGTCCGGCCAGCCGTGCTCGTCCAGGATCCCCAGCAGGGTCTGGCCCAGCTCGTCCTCCAGGGCGGCGCCCGCGTACGGGAAGGCGTTGTAGACGCGCACGTCGGCGGCGGGCGCCACGCAGCGCAGCACGCCGGCGATGAACGTGCCGTGGCCCACGTACGGCTTGATGAGGCCGTCGGGGTCGAGCTCGTCGCCCGGGGCGGTGACGTCGCCGTCCACCTTGGGAATGTTCGGGATGCCCGAGCTCCCGGCCAGCCACTGGTGGTCGAGGTAGTCGTGGACGAGGCCGGTGTCGAGGACGGCGACGCTCACCCCCGCGCCGCGGTCGCGGCCGGACAGGGGCGGGTTGAGCGGCCCGGCGCTCGGGACCGGCTCGTCGCCGGGGCACAGGTTGACGCCCGCGACGGTGACGAAGTGGACCAGGCTCGACGCGATGTCCTCGCGGGCGAGCTGCTCGACGGTCCGGTGCAGGTCCCTGGAGCCGACGGCGAGCCGGCGCGTGGAAATCCGACCGGCGCTTCTCGCCCCGGCCACGCGGACCGCGTCGGGGCCCGGCTGCAGGCGCTGGACGGCGGCGGCGGCCCGGCCCGCGTCGGCGTCGCGCACCAGGACGTGCCCGGCGAGGTGGGCGAACCGCGGCTGCACCGCGGATCCCGGCGCGGCCCCTTCGGGACCCGCGACCGCGCGCATGCCGTCCGGCAGCGCCGCGTTGAGTATCTCCAGCTGCTCCCAGAACCGGGTGTCCGACGGTGTCATCCCCACCTCTTTCCTCCTGGCGTACGTATGTATGAGGCATCACCGGGCCTGCTGATACAGCAGGGGTCTACGATCGTTCCGTGTCCCGGGAAGATCCGCATGACCTGCTGGCCATGGTCTTCGCGAGACCCCGGGAGGCCCTGGCGGCCGCCAGGGCGCTGCTGGCCGACGGGAGCGGGCCGTACGAGTCCTCGATCGCCAGGCAGGCGCTCGGGATCCTGCACCGCGAGTTCGGCGACCTCGAGGCGGCCATCGGGGAGCTGCGGCATGCCGTGCGCCTGGCACGGCGCTCCGGCTCGGCCGACCGCGAGACCGACGTGCTGGCCACGCTGGGCATCGCGCTGCTGCAGTCCGGACGTACGCGGGCGGGCCTGTCGGCGCTCGACCGGGCCGCGACACGGGCGGACGGCACGCGGGCGGACGGAACGACGAGGGCGCGGGTGCTGTTCCGCCGCGCGGGCGCCCGGTGGATCCTGGGCCGGCACGGGCCGGCCCTCGACGACCTGCGCGACGCGGTGCCCGCGCTGCTGGCGGCCCGCGACACGGTGTGGGCGGCGCGGGCGCTGACCCTGCGCGGGCACGTCCAGCTCGCCCTCGGCGCCGTCCAGCCCGCCGACGCCGACTTCCGCACGGCGCAGGACATGCTGGGCCCTACCAGGCAGGAGCACGACTCGGCGGTGGCCGTCCAGAACCGCGGGGTCGCCGCGTTCCGCACGGGCGATCTGCCCGCGGCGCTCGCCCTGCTGGACGAGGCGGAGCGGCGCTTCCACGCGCTCGGCACGCCGATGTTCGACCTGGTCGGCGACCGGTGCGCGGTCCTGCTCGCCGCCGGGCTGGCCCGCGACGCGCTGGAGCACGCGGACGGAGGGCTGCGGCTGCTGGCCCGGCTGCGCGGCCAGGCGACCCGGCGCGCCGAGCTGCTGCTCATCGCCGCCCGCGCCGCCCTGCAGAGCGGCGACCCGGCCACCGCCGGCGAGCGGGCGGGGGAGGCCCGCCGGCTGTTCGCCCGCCAGCACCGCGCGTGGTGGTCCGAGCACGCCCGCCTGATCGTCCTGCAGGCCGAGCACGCCACCCCGGGCGCCCCGGCGCGGCGGGCCGCGCTGGGCGAGGCCCGGCGGCTCGCCGCGCGGCTGGCCGGGCTGGGGTCACCGGAGGTGTGGCAGGCCCACCTGGTGGCGGGACGGATCGCGCTCGCCCTGGGCGAACCGGGCGTGGCCGAGCGGCACCTCGCCAGGGCCGCCGACGTCCGGCACAAGGGCCCCGCCACCTCCCGGGCGGGCGGCTGGCTGGCCGAGGCGCTCCGGGCGGAGGCGGCCGGGGAGCCGCGCCGCCTGCTGCACGCCTGCCGGGCCGGTCTGGCGCTCATCGAGGAGCACCGGCTCACGTTCGGCTCCTCGGAGCTGCACGCGCTGGCCACCGCCCAGGGCGCGGAGCTGGTCACGCTCGCCCAGCGGCACCTGCTGCGCATGGGGCGGCCCCGCCGGCTCCTGGCCTGGACGGAGCGCTGGCGGGCCACCTCGCTCGCCGTGCCGGCCGTGAGCCCGCCCGAGGACGGCGAGCTCCTGGCCCGGCTCGCCGCCCTGCGGCAGGCCGAGCACCTGCTGGCCCAGGCCCGCCAGGACGGCGCCGCCTCCGCCGCGGCCCTGGAGCGCGACCGCAGCCGCCTGGAGTCCCGCGTGCGGTCCGCCACGCTCCAGGCCAAGGGGCGTTCGCGCGGCGAGCGCGAGCGCCGCGACGACGACCGGACCGGGCGGCTCCTCGACGCCCTCGGCGGGGGCCGGCTGGCCGAGCTGGTCGCGGTGGACGGCACGCTGCACGTCCTGCTCTGTGGCGACGGCACCGTGCGCCGCCACACCGCAGGCCCCATGGACCGGGCCGTCGCGGAGGTCGAGTTCGCCCGCTCCAGGCTGCGCCGCCTCGCCTACGAACGCGACCCCGACCGGGGCGAGCTCCACGACCTGGGCGCCCGGCTGGAGCGGGCGGTGCTCGGCCCGGTCGCGGACCTGCTCGGCGGTCTGTCCGGCGGGGCGGCGCCGCTGGTCGTGGTTCCCCCCAGCACCCTGCACACCATCCCCTGGGGTCTGCTGCCGTCCCTGCGCCGCCGGCCCTTCACCGTCGCCCCCTCCGCGGGCGCATGGCTGCGCGCCAGGTCCGCGCCGCGCCCCGACGGCGGCCGCATCGTCCTCGTACGCGGCCCGGGCGTCGCCCACGCCGACCGCGAGGTACGCGAGATCGCCCGCCTGTACGCCCAGGACGACCGCGAGGTGTCCCTCCTGGAGGCGGGGCGCTCCACCGCGCCCGCGGTGCTTTCGGCCATCGACGGCAGCCTGCTCGCCCACCTGGCCGCGCACGGCACGTTCCGGGCCGACAGCCCGCTGTTCTCCTCGCTCCACCTCGACGACGGCCCCCTGACCGGCTACGACCTCGAACGCCTGCGCCGCGCCCCCCACCACCTCGTCCTGTCCAGCTGCGACTCCGGCCAGATGGCGGCCGTCGGCGCCGACGAGCTGCTGGGCCTGGCCACCGCCCTGCTCCGCCTCGGCACCGCCGGGATCGTCGCCAGCGTCGTCCCCGTGAACGACGAGACCGCCGTGCCCGTCATGCTCGGCCTGCACGACGGCCTGCGCCGCGGGCTCGGCCTGGCCGAGGCGCTCTGCCGGGCCAGGGGCGACGACGTGTCGTTCATCGCCATCGGGGCAGGCTGATCGGGCCATTGATGGGAAGCGCGCGATCATGAAACAATTCCCTAACAGATGGGTATCGGGGTTTGGGGGACGGTCGCCCATGATCCGCGAGCTGATCGAGCGGCCCTAGGATGGCGGACGACGGGCTGGACGAGGCGTTCGAGCTCGGCAGGACCTGCGCGCTGGCCGCCGAATGCGGCCGGGACCTGCGGCGCTGCGCCCAGATGTACGGCGGGCTGTTCCCCGCGGCGGCCTTCGGCGCCGAGTCCTACGCCGCCCTGACCCTCTCCACGGCCTTCAGCGCCCCCTGGGCCAGCGCCGAGCGCCTGAAGGTGGCCAACCGGGCCGCCCTGTGGGTCCTGGCCGTGGACCGCCTCGTGGACCACACCGCCACCACCCGCGAGCAGGTCGACCGGCTGATCCGCGAATGCCTGTCGGTCGCCGACGGCGCCGTGCCCCGCACGGCGGCCACCCGCTTCCTGGCCGACCTGCGCGACGAGCTGGACACCGTCAAGGAGTTCGGCGAGCTGCGGTGGATCTGGCGTGACCAGCTCGCCGAGACGCTGACCGGAATGGGCCGGGCGTGGGTGTGGCGGGACACGCGGGCCGTCCTGACGCTGGAGCGCTTTCTCGACAACGCCGACAGCCGCGGCTCCTGCTTCGTGGACGTCTCGCACTGGATCTACACCGCCGACGACTGGGCCAGGACCCACCTGGAGGACCTGCGGGCGGTCAGCAGGCAGGTCCAGCGCTACCTGCACCTGCTCGGCGACATGGCCTCCTACCGCAGGGACATGAGCTGGGGCGACCTGAACGTCCTGGCGCTCGGCGTCAGCCGCGCCGAGGTCACCGAGGCGATGGCCGCCCTGGCCCGCCAGGCCGCCGGGCTCATCGAGCCGGTACGGGCCGGCAGCCCCCGCACCGCCGCCTACCTGCGCCGACAGATCGGCTTCAACGCGGGTTTCGTCGGTATTTCGGGCTGAGGACGGGCACGCTAATGTGCCTGTCGGATTCCCTGACAGACCGGCTTGACAGATTGACCGTCAGATCTACGAATAAGGGCGCGCCGGGCGACAAAACGTGACATTTTGATTCTTGTAAAAGATTGCGGCTTGAGTGGAAAATGTGGCGTTGCTAGGGTGTCTGGATGCCAGGCATGTGGAGCGACCTTCTCAACACACCTTGACAGGTACCACTGACCACGGCACCTCAGGGGCGGGGTTGCGCATGCGCGGGAGAGGTACAGGCGGTGCTGGATGGAATTCGGTCGCTCTGACCGTTGGCGGCTGCCGACCGCGATCAAGATCTTGATCGCGGGGGGTTTCGGTGCGGGCAAGACCACCATGGTCGGCGCCGTGTCCGAGACCCGGCCATTGCGTACGGAAGAGGCGCTCACCCAGGTAGGGAGCCACATCGACGACCTGTCGGGCGTCGAGAGGAAGCTCACCACCACCGTCGCCATGGACTTCGGCCGCATCACCATCGCCAACGACTACATGCTCTACCTGTTCGGCACGCCCGGCCAGGAGCGGTTCTGGTTCGTGTGGGACGAACTGGCCATGGGCGCTCTCGGCGCCGTCGTGCTGGCCGACACCCGCCGCCTCGACGACTGCTTCCCGGCCGTCGACTACTTCGAGAAGCGCGAGCAGCCGTTCATCGTGGCGCTCAACTGCTTCGACGGCTCGACGCCGTTCACGGTCGGCGAGGTGCGCTCGGCGATCGGCCTGGAGCCGGAGATCCCCATCGTGCGCTGCGACGCCCGCAAGAAGGACTCGGGCCGGGAAGTGCTCATCACGCTCGTCGAGCACGCGATGCGCATGGGGGCCTCGCCCGTCGGGACCATGTCGTGACCATGACCGGCTAACCTTTTGGCGATGGAGGAGATCGACCGCCGGATCGTCACGCTGCTCGCCCGCGACGGCCGCATGAGCTTCACCGACCTGGCCAGGGAGACCGGGCTCTCGGTCTCGGCGGTGCACCAGCGCGTACGCCGCCTGGAAAAGCGCGGGGTCGTGCGCGGCTACGCCGCGATCATCGACCATGAGGCGGTCGGGCTGCCGCTGACCGCGTTCGTGTCGATCAAGCCGATCGACCCGGCCGCGCCCGACGACGCCCCCGAGCGGCTGGCCCACCTGACGGCCATCGAGGCGTGCCACAGCGTGGCGGGCGACGAGAGCTACATCCTCAAGGTCCGCGTGGCCTCCCCGACGGCGCTGGAGGACCTGCTGCAGCAGATCCGCGCCTCGGCCAACGTCTCGACCCGCACCACGGTGGTGCTGAGCACCCCGTACGAGCACCGGGCCCCCGAGGTGGACGGCGAGCTCCCTTCCGGCCCGGACGCCTGACCACCCACCCCGGCATCGCCACGACCCGATCAGGGGGCGCCTCAGCCCCGGCCAGGCGGCTCGTAGCGGGCGCGCAGGCGGGCCTTGGCACCCTCGGCCGCCCCCAGGTGCTCCAGGCCGAGCAGGCCCGCGCCCACGATCGGGGGCAGGTCGGCCAGCACCGGCTTCGCCCGCGGCGTCCGCACCGCGAAGGACGAGTCCAGCAGCGACGTCAGCAGCGGATCGCGGGCCGTCAGCATGCCCCCGCCCAGCACCACCTCGGTCGGCGTCTCCAGCAGGCCGAGGCGGCGCAGGCACACCTCCGCCATCACCGTCACCTCATCCGCCTGCCGCTCCACCAGCGACCTGGCCACCGCGTCCCCGTCCCCGGCCGCCGCGAGCACGCCCGGCGACAGCTCGTGCAGCAGCTCCTCGCTCACGCGGCCGAAGTGCACCTCCAGCACGAGCTCCGCGACCGTCGCCGTGCCGAAGTGGGAGGTGATCAGCCCGGTCAGCGTGGTCGGCACGCCGCGCCCGTCCTCGGCGCGGACCGCGTGCCACAGCGCCTCCTCCGCCAGGCCCTGGCCGCCGCCCCAGTCGCCGCTGATGCGCCCGAGGGCGGGGAAGCGGGCCACCGCGCCCGTGGGGGAGACGCCGACCGCGTTGATGCCGGCCCCGCACACCACCGCCACCCCCCACGCGGCCGACGCCCCGGCCCGCAGGAGCGCGAAGGTGTCGTTGCGCACCACCACGTCCGGGCCGAACCCCCTGGCCGCGAACTCCCGCGCCAGTGCCTCCTCCTCGACCGGCAGGTCCGCCCCCGCCAGGCACGCCGACACGTGGTCGAACCCGCCCTCGGGCACCACCTCCGGATCCAGCGCGTCGAGAGCGCTCCGCACCACGCCCACCGCCGCCGCCACCCCGTCGCGCTGCGGCGCGAACGGCCCCGAGCGGCCCGTGGCGAGCACCTCGCCGTGCTCCGAGACCACCGCCACGTCGGTCTTGCTGTTGCCGCCGTCCACCGCCAGCACGAGCCGCGGGCGCCCCACTAGCCCACCGCCCACGGCAGATGCGCGCGGTTCGCCTCGAGGAGCAGGCCAGTCAGCTCCTCGGCGATCTCGTCCTGCCCGACCAGCGGATGGGCGAGCAGGGCGTCCCGCACCCGGTCCGCGCCGCCGTGCAGCGCCGCGTCCAGGGCCAGGCGCTCGTACGCGGACACGTGCGCGATCAGCCCGGCGTACAGCGGCTCGACCGGCGGCACCGGCAGCGGCACCGCGCCCCCGGCGCCGACGGCCGCGGGCACCTCGATGACCGCCGCGTCGTCGAGGAACGGCAGCGTGCCGCCGTTGCGAACGTTCACAATCTGGACGTCGCCCCGGTCCCCGAGCAGCGAGGCGATCAGCGCCACCGCCGCCTCCGAGTAGAACGCCCCGCCGCGCTCCGACAGCAGCTCCGGCTTGGTCACCACGGCCGGGTCGGCGTACATCTCCAGCAGCCGCCGCTCCAGCGCCGCCACCTCGGCCGCCCGCGACGGCTTGGCGCGCTGCTCGCGCACCACGGCGTCGTGCGCGTAGAAGTAGCGCAGGTAGTAGGAGGGGACCGAGCGCAGCCGCTCCAGCAGCCCGAGCCGCAGCCCCAGGCTGTCGGCGATCTCCTGCCCGTGCGAGCGCAGGATGGCCGGCAGGACGTCCTCGCCGTCCAGATGGACCGACCGCTCCCAGGTCAGGTGGTTCAGCCCGACGTGGCCGAGCGAGACCCGCGCGGGCTCCACCCCCAGCCAGCCGGCGAAGCTGCGCTGGAAGCCGATCGCCACGTTGCACAGCCCGATCGCCCGGTGCCCGGCGTCCAAGAGGGCGCGGGTGACGATGCCGACGGGGTTCGTGAAGTCCACGATCCACGCCTGCGGCGCGAGCGCGCGTACCACCGAGGCGATCTCCAGCACGACCGGCACCGTGCGCAGCGCCTTGGCCAGCCCGCCCGCGCCCGTCGTCTCCTGCCCCACGCAGCCGCAGCGCAGCGGCAGCGTCTCGTCCACCTCCCGCGCCGCCTGCCCGCCCACCCTGAGCTGGAACAGCACCACCTGCGCCCCCGCGACCCCCTCCTCCACCGAGGAGGTGGCCAGCACGCGCGCCGGGTGCCCCGCGTGCGCCAGCATCCGCCGCGACACGCCCGCCACCAGCTCCAGGCGCGCGGCGTCGGGATCTATCAGGGCGATCTCCGTCACCGGCAGCTCGTCGCGCAATCGCGCGAAGCCGTCGACCAGCTCAGGCGTGTACGTCGAGCCGCCCCCGACCACGGCCAGTTTCAACCCTTCACTCCCGTCAAAGTCACGCCCTCGATGAACACTCGCTGGGCGAAGAAGAACACGATGATCACCGGTGCGGTCACCAGCAGCGTGGCGGCCATGGTGAGGTTCCACTGCACGCTGTGGAACGCCTTGAACGTGGCCAGGCCGAGCGACAGCGTCAGGTGGTCCTGCTCGACGCCGGCGTACAGCAGCGGCCCGTAGTAGTCGTTCCAGCAGTAGAAGAACTGGAACAGGGCGACCGCCGCGATGGCCGGGCGGGCCATCGGCAGGACCACCCTGACGAGGGTCGTGAAGTCGGAGCAGCCGTCCACCCTGGCCGCGTCGGTGTAGTCGCGCGGGATCGTGACCAGGAACTGCCGCAGCAGGAAGATCGAGAACGCGTCCCCGAGCAGCATCGGCAGGATCAGCGGCCACAGGCTGTCCGTCAGCCCCAGCCGCGCCCACACCAGGTAGATCGGCACGGCGATGACCTGCGGCGGCAGCATCATCGCGGTGATCACCAGCAGGAACGCCAGCCGCCGCCCCGGGAAGCGGAACTTCGCCAGCGCGTACGCCACCGGCACCGACGACACCACCGTGAACACCGTCCCGAGCACCGCGTACATGAGCGTGTTGGCCGTCCACCGCAGCAACATCGACTTCTCGAACACCGTGGCGAAGTTGTCCCAGTTCCAGCTGCGCGGCCACAGGTCGCTGGTGAGCGCCTGCTGGTCGGTCATCAGCGCGGTCAGCCCGATGAACACCACCGGCGCCAGGAACATCAGCGCCAGCGCGACGGCCAGGGCGTGCGTGGCGATCCACACCAGCACCCGCCGCCTGCGGGCCCGGACGCCGTCCCGCCGGGCGTGCGCCGCCACCGGGCGGGGCGGCGCTGTGCCCGGGTCGACGATCGTGGCACTCATGACGCCTCCTCGGCCCTGCGGAACTGCCGCAGCAGGATCAGCGTGAAGATCATCGAGGTGGCGAACAGGAGCAGCGCGAGCACGCACGCGTACCCCATGGAGTAGTCGCGGAAGCCGACCTGGAACAGCCACTGCGGCAGCGTCAGCAGCGACTCGTCCGGATAGCCGGGCGAGAACGAGCTGCCCGGCGAGTCCGTCTCGCCCGAGGCCACCCGGGAGGCGATCATCGCCTGCGTGAAGTACTGCAGGGCGTAGATGACGTTCGTGACCAGGGAGAACATCAGCACGGGCGCGATCGCGGGCAGCGTCACGCTGCGGAACTGCCGCCACGGGCCGGCCCCGTCGATGGCCGCGGCCTCGTACAGGTGCCTGGGCACGTCCAGGAGCGCCGCCATGAAGATCACGACGAGCTGGCCGCAGCTCCACAGCGACAGCAGCGTCAGGCTCGGCTTCGACCAGGCCGGATCGCCGAACCAGTCCGGCCCCCGGACGCCGAACAGGGCCAGGAACTGGTTCCACGGTCCGGTCGCCGGGTTCATCAGGAAGACGAACGTGATCGTGCCGGCCGCCATCGGCACCAGCGACGGCAGGTAGAAGATCGTGCGGAACAGCCCGACGCCGGCCTTGAGCCGCACCACGAGCTGCGCCAGCGCCAGCGAGCACAGCACGGTCGCCGGCACCATGATGACCACCAGCCACAGCGTGTTCTTCGCCGAGGTCAGCACCCTGGGGTCCTGGAGCAGGTAACGGTAGTTGTCCAGGCCGGCGAACTCGAGGGTGTACATGTCGTAGCGGTGGAAGGAGAAGTAGACCGTGGACAGCAGCGGGTAGACGAAGAAGACCGACACCCCGGCGATCCACGGCGACAGCCACACGAGGGCCCGCAGGCCCTCGCGGCGCCGCCACACGTCAGCGAGCGCGGCCACCTCAGCCCCCGGACAGCTTCAGCTTGTCGTCG
Organism: Nonomuraea jabiensis; assembly: GCF_014204795.1. GTDB lineage: Bacteria > Actinomycetota > Actinomycetes > Streptosporangiales > Streptosporangiaceae > Nonomuraea > Nonomuraea jabiensis. The sequence continues at coordinate 8,442,080 of NZ_JACHMB010000001.1, forward strand.
ATCTGCTTGTCCACGCCCTTCAGCCCGGCGTCCAGATCCGGTACGGAGCCCTTCTCCCACTTGGTCATGAACGTGCTCATGACCTCCTGGTTGAAGACGCTGTTCACGCTGGCCGGGATGGTCGAGGTCTTCGGGTGGGCGAAGATGTTGAGGAACGTCGTGAAATTGGCGTCCTTGGCCAGGTCGGGGGACTCCATCGACGCCTTCGTCGTGGGCACGTTGCGCAGCGCGTTCGACAGCGTCACCAGCGAGGCGGTGTCGGTGGTGAGGTGCTTGACCAGCTCCCACGCCTGCTGCGGGTGCTTGGCGCCCTTCGGCACGCCGATCACGGTGCCGGCGGTGAAGCCGCTGCCGTACAGGTCGGGCCGGTCGTCGGCGACGGGCAGGGGAGCGGTGCCGTAGTCGAGGTCCTTCGCCTCGTTGGCGATCATGGCGTTACGCCACTCGCCGTCCAGGACCATGGCCACCTTGCCCTGGTAGAACGGGTGCTTGGCGCTCCACTCGTCGCCCAGGCTCTTGCGGAACTTCTCCAGGTTGGCGTAGCCGTACCAGTCGACGAGCTCCTTCTGCCAGGTCAGCAGCCGCTTCCAGGCCGGATCGGAGCCGATCGCCGAGGTGCCGTCGTCGTTGTACCACTTGGCGCCCACCATGGGGGCCAGGTGGGTCGGGCTGTTCTCGTAGTACTGGACGCTCGGGATGAACCCGGCCACCTTGATCGTGCCGTCGGCGTCGCGCACGGTGAGCTTCTTGGCCAGCGCGGTCAGCTCGCTCAGCGTCTTGGGCGGCTGCTCGCCCTTCATCAGCGCCTTGTTGTAGTAGAGCCCGTACGCGTCCGCCAGCAGCGGCAGCGTGCACTGCCTGCCCTCGAAGCCCGAGTACGAGCGCGCCACCTCGGGCAGCACCGACAGGTCGATCCCGTCCTGCTTGATCACCGGGGTGAGATCCTGGAACGATCCCGACCTGCACCATTGGGCCACGCTGTCGGTGGTGAAGGACGCCGCCACGTCGGGCGCGTTCCCGCCCCGGATGGCCTGGGTGATCTGGTCGTCCTGCACGTTCTTGACGGCCTTGACGGTGATCTGCGGAAATTTCTTGTTGAAGCCCGCGATGGCCTCCTCGAACGCCTTGACCTCGGCGTCCGTGGAGAATCCGTGCCACAGTTCCAGCGTGGCCGCCGGGAGCGCCTGCGAGGCCGAGCCCGAGGGCCTGGGCTGGGCGCCGAGCGAGGGCCCTGCCTGTTTGTTGGCTGTGCACCCGGTCAGAGTGCTTGCGGCCAGCGCGAGAACCGCGGCGACCGACAGAGGGACGAAGCGCACGGGGGGTGCCTCCTGCCGTGGTGGATCATGTCGGAACGGTTGAGCTGAAGACCTCTTCACGTACGGTGGCAAGAGCCAGATCCAGGGCGCCGGCGAGGACGGGGTTGCCCTCGACGCTCGACAGCCGGACCCGGGGCTGCGGGATGGTGAGCGCGTGCAGCTCGTGTTCGACCAGCTCGCGCAGGGTCTCGCCGCCCGACAGCACGACGCCGCCGGTCAGCACGATCAGCCCGGGGTCCACGACGGACGTGATCGCGGCCAGGCCCACCGCCAGCCGGGCGGCGATGTCGCGCAGCCCCGCCCTGGCGTCGTCGGCCTTCTGGCCCTTCCCCCCGGCCGCCCGCACGGCGTTGGCGACCGCGTGCCGGAAGTCGCCGCCGCGCACGCCGTACGAGCGCAGCAGCTTCAGCACCGCCGGGCCGCCGGTGAGCGCCTGGTAGCCGTGGTTGGCGTAGCGGCCGGCCTCGCGGGCCGTCTGCGCGCCCGGGGTCGGCATGTAGCCCACCTCGCCCGCGCCGCCCGTGGCCCCCCTGTGCATCCGGCCGCCCAGCACGATGGCCGAGCCGATGCCCTCGTCGGCCCACAGCAGCACGAAGTCCTGGTGGCCCTGGGCCGCCCCGTGCGCCTGCTCGGCCACCGCGACCAGGTTGACGTTGTTCTCCACGTCCACCGGCACGCCCAGGCCCGCGCTGAGCGTCGGCACCAGGTCGGGGATCTGCCAGCCCGGCACGTCCTTGGCGGCCGCGTACCCGAGCGTGCCGGTGGACGGGTCGATCGCGGCCTGCACCCCGATCACCACCCGGCGCAGCTTGTCCGGCGGGCTCGCGCCCTCCAGGGCCGCGTTCAGGCGGTCCACCAGCTCGCCGTGGGGCCGGCGCGGGGTCGGGAGCGTGTGCTCGCCGACGATCGCGCCGGTGATGTCGGCCACCTTGGCCTCGATCCGGTCGGGCGTGACGTCCAGCGCGGCCACGTACGCCGCCGCCGGGTTGATCCGGTAGACCTCCGCCGTACGCCCCGGCAGGCCCTCCCTGATGCCGTCGAGCACGACCAGCCCGGCCTCCTGCAGCCGGGCCAGGAGCTGCGACGCCGTCGGCTTGGACAGCCCCGTGAGGGTGCCGATCTCGGGGCGGGTCAGCGGACCGCGTTCGAGGAGTGCCTGCAGGGCGGCGCGATCGTTGATGGCACGTAGCAGACTGGGGGTCCCCGGTACCGGACCGCTCACGGATGGGCTCCTTGCGAGTTAGGAAACTTTCCTAACTCGGAACATAGGGAGTCGGGCCCCGCGGGTCAAGAGCGGGGTGCAGGTGAAACCAAGCCGTAACAAGGAAAGAGATCGGGGGGGAAGAAAGGAGGTGGGAGTGCCTCAACAGGCGTGCTAATGTCGTCGTTTGTCGTAACAACAAGCAGAATGGCCCGGAGTGTCCCATTAACCACAATAACGGTCAGGCGGCAACTCGTCAAACAGAGCTCGCCAGGGAGCAGGCGTACGTCACCCGACTCTACGACCGCCTCGACGAGCTGCGCGAACGTACCCAGCGGCAGCTCAAGGAGGTGCTGGCCACGGGCGCCGTCGGCACGATGCAGAACAGGTCGGAGCGCGACACGTTCGCCGACATGTACGCCTCCAGGCTCGCCCGGCTCTGGGCGGTCGAGCGCGGCCTGGCTTTCGGTCGCCTCGATCACGTCGACGAGGGCCGGCTCTACATCGGCAAGCTCGGCATGACCGACGACGAGCAGCTGCGCCTGCTCATCGACTGGCGCGCGCCGGTCGCGCAGCCGTTCTACCGCGCCACCCCGGCCGCTCCGATGGGCGTGACCAGGCGCCGCCACCTGCAGACCAAGGGCCGCGCCGTGATCGGCGTCGACGACGACCTGCTCGACCTCGACTCGCTCACCGACGACGACCGCGCCACGCTCAACGGCGAGGCGGCCCTGCTGGCCGCGCTCGACGAGCGGCGCACCGGCCGCATGCGCGACATCGTGGCGACCATCCAGGCCGAGCAGGACCGCGTCATCCGCAGCGACCTGAACGGCGTGCTGGTCGTGCAGGGCGGCCCCGGCACCGGCAAGACGGTCGTCGCGCTGCACCGCGCCGCGTACCTGCTCTACACCCACCGCGAACGGCTCGAGCGGCGCGGCGTGCTCATCCTCGGGCCCAACCTCACCTTCCTGCGCTACATCGAGCAGGTGCTGCCCTCGCTCGGCGAGACGGACGTGCTGCTGTCCACGGTCGGGGAGCTGTACCCGGGCGTGACCGCCACCGCCAGGGAGCGGCCCGAGGTGGCCGCGCTCAAGGGCGACGCGCGCATGGCCGAGGTGATCGCCAAGGCCGTACGCGACCGGCAGCGGGTGCCGCGCAAGCCCGTCGAGCTCACTATCGGGCGCATCACGCTCACCATCGACCGTCCCATGCTCGACGCCGCGCGCAACAAGGCCACCCGCTCCCGCCGGCCGCACAACCAGGCGCGCGCCGTGTTCGTCCGGTCGTTGCTGAACGCCCTGGCCAGGCAGCAGGCCCGCAAGATCGGCAAGGGGCTCATCGACGACGACGAGCTGGCCGACCTGCGTGAGGAGCTGCGTACCGAGCCGGTGGTCAAGTCCGCGCTCAACCGGCTGTGGCCGTACCTGACGCCGCAGCGGCTGCTGCTCGGCCTGTACGGCTCGCCCGAGCGCCTCGGCTACGCCGCCTCCGAGCTGAGCCCGCAGGAACGCGCCCTGCTGCGGCGCGACGGCGGGGAGTGGACCGAGTCGGACGTGCCGCTGCTGGACGAGGCCGCCGACCTGCTCGGCGAGATCGACGAGCAGGTGCTGCGGGCCAGCGCGATGCAGGCCGAGGAGGAGCTGGCCGCCGCCAGGCAGGCCGAGGAGCGCGAGCGCGAGGCCGAGCTCGCCTACGCGCGCGAGGTCCTGGAGCTGACCGGGCTGTCCGACGTCATGGAGGCCGAGCGCCTGGCCGAGCGCCAGCGCGGCGAGGGCCCCTACCTCACCACCGCCGAACGCGCGGCGGCTGACCGCACCTGGGCCTACGGGCACGTGATCGTGGACGAGGCGCAGGAGCTGTCGCACATGGCGTGGCGGGCGGTCATGCGGCGGTGCCCGACGCGGTCGATGACGATCGTCGGGGACATCGCGCAGACCGGGTCGGCGGCCGGGGCGCGGTCGTGGGAGGAGGTCCTCGACCCGTACGTGGCCGGGCGGTGGCGGCAGGAGCGGCTCACCGTCAACTACCGCACGCCGGTGGAGCTGATGGCGGTGGCCGCCCGGGTGCTGGCCACCATCGACCCCGCCCTGCAGGCGCCCACGTCCGTGCGCGAGCTCGGCGTGGAGCCGTGGTCGGCGCCGCTGACGGCGCTGGCGGAGCTGGTCAAGGCCGAGGTGGGGGAGGGCGGCAAGGTCGCCGTGGTGGTGCCGGACGCGCTGCTGGAGTCGCTGGGGGCGGAGGTGGCCGCCACGGTGGCGGGCGCGGTGGTGGTGACGCTCGGCTCGGGCCGGACCGGGAACGCCGGATCCGGGTCGGGACGTACGGCGGCGCGGTCCGGCGCGGACCCGGCCGGTGCGGGCACGTCCGGCGCGGACCCGGCCGGTGGGGGCACGTCCGGTGCGGGCCCGGCCGGGGTGGCGGTGACGACGGGCGTGGGGCGGGCCGGGGCGGCGGCGGCGCTCGACGCGCCGGTGGCCGTGATGGGGGTGGCCGACGCGAAGGGGCTGGAGTTCGACTCGGTGATCGTGGCCGAGCCGGACCTCATCGCCGCCCAGTCGCCACGAGGCCCGAGCGACCTGTATGTTGCTCTCACCCGCGCCACGCAACGGCTCGGAGTGGTGCACGAGCGGCCGCTGTCGCAGGCTCTGAGAGGCTTGCCGAGCCGCTCCCCGGCGTCCGCAAATGACCTTTGACCGGCTTACGCGCCATGTCCTACCTGCGAAAACTTGATGTTTCTGCTGATCGGGACACGGTTGACATCTGAGGTGGAGTCGGTAGTTTGCTGCGCAGTCCAGCACGGGACTTGGCCGGTTGGCCGTCTCTGACATCGTCGGATCCTGCGTCCGTGACGGAGTGTGACTCCGTCCACACAGCCAGGTGCAGGGCCGTCGGTCCGTCGAGTCGGGGCACCCCAACCGGGCGGGGGGTTGGACCCGGGACGGGTCCGGGAGCCCAGTAGACAACGGAATTCCGAGCTCGCCGCCGACGAGACGGGTCCGGTCCGAAGGGTTTCCGGGCCCTCTTCCCGCTCTCGTGCGCAGGACCGACATGTGCGCCGGGTGGTCCCGTAGGCCGCGGGATCACCCTGCCGCCTCCCGGCGGGAAACGCCGTTTCTTTCGATCTTCCGGTGCTGCGCTGGCTTCGGGCGCCCCTGCGGGGCGGTAGCGTTTTCGCAAGCAGGCGTGCGATTCGGCGGAGGAGACCCCGGAGTGGTTCAGGAGAGAGCGAGCCTACCGCCCGTCCCCGGGCGTGAGCCGGCTCGCGCCGACACCCCGGACGCGACGCTCGCGAACGCGGCGCTTTCGGACGCGGTGCTTTCGGACGCGGTGCCTGCGGATGCGGTGCCTGCGGACGGCCCCGAGCCCACCGCCGCCCCTGCCCCCGAAGCCTCACCCGAAGGGTCACCTTCACCCGACGCCGCATCCCCCACCGACTCGACGCCCGAGCCCGCCGCGACGTCCGCTGCCGCGCCAGCCGCCGCCGTGCCGTCCGATGCCGTGCCTGCCCCCGACGCTGCACCCGCGTCCGAAGGGGCGTCCCTGGCCGATGCGACGCCTGCGTCCGATGCGACGTCCCCCACCGCCCCCGGGCCCGTACCGCCAGTCGCTCCCGATGCCGTACCTGCCCCCGACGCTGCACCGGCGTCCGATGCCGCACCCGTGACCGGGAGGGCGGCTGTGCCCAAGACGGCGAGGCCCGACGGGGTGGAGCCGGGGCGGGTGCTGTGGGCCCGAGTCGTGGCGGGTGTGGTCGGCGGGGTGGCGTTGTACACCGCGTTCCCGTCGCTCAACTGGTGGCCGGCCGCCCCGATCGGCGTCGGGCTGATCGTCGCCTCCCTCTACGGCACCCGCCCCAGGAGAGCCGCCTGGCTCGGCTACCTGATCGCCCTGGTGTTCCTGCTGCCCACCCTCGCCTGGGTGCGGCCCATCGGCGACGACGTCTGGCTGATGCTGGTCGCCACGGAGAGCGTGTTCTACGCCGCCATGGCCGCCCTGGCCGCGCTGGTGTTCAGGCTGCGCGCGTGGCCGTTGTGGTTCGGCGGGCTGTGGGTGGCCATGGAGTGGGCCCGCAGCCAGGTGCCCATCGGCGGGTTCCCGTGGGCGAGGCTGGCGTTCAGCCAGAGCGAGTCCCTGTTCACGCAGTACGCCGCGCTGGGCGGCGCGCCGCTGGTGTCGTTCGCCGTGGCCGTGTGCGGCGCCCTGCTGGCCTACGCGGCCCTGGTGCGGCCCAGGGCCGAGGGCGTGTGGCGCAGGGCCGTGCCGGCGGTCCTGGCGCTGGCCGTGCCGGTGCTGACGCTGGCGCTGCCCAGGCCGGGCGACGAGGGGCGGACCGTCAACGTCGGCATCGTCCAGGGGAACGTCCCGGGAAGGGGCATGGGCTTCCTGGGGGACGAACCCGCCGTTGTCCTGAAAAATCATGCCAACGAGACGAAGCGCCTGGCCCAGGCCGTACGCGAAGGAAAACTCCCCAGACCCGACGCGGTCGTCCTCCCCGAGAACTCCACCGACATCGACCCCTACCAGGACCCGTACGCCCGCGAGATCATCCAGGACTCCGTCCGAGACGTCGGCGTCCCGACGCTGATCGGAGCGGTGGTCGCGATCGGCGAGGACTCCCGCGCCACCCGCAGCCTCGTCTGGGACCCGGTGACCGGCCCCGGCGCCTACTACGACAAGCAGCACCTGGTGCCGTTCGGGGAGTACACGCCGTTCAAGGAGATCGTCCTGGCCCTGTGGGAGCGGGCGAGCCTGGTCGGACGGCAGTCGGTCCCGGGGGACAAGCCGGGCGACCTGAAGCTGGGCCCGATCACGATCGGCGCGGTCAACTGCTACGAGGTGGCGTACGACGACACCGTGCGCGGCACCGTACGCGCCGGAGGCACGGTCCTGGCGATGCAGGCCAACAACGCCACGTACGCGCTGTCGAACCTGCCGACGCAGCAGCTGGCCATGTACAAGCTGCGGGCCGTCGAGCACAACAGGGCGGTCGTGGCCGCCGCCACCACGGGGATCTCCGCCTACATCCGACCTGACGGTAAGGTCTCCTGGCAGACCCGCGAACTGGTCGCGGACATGAACGTGGTCAAGGTGCCCGTACGCACCCAGGAAACGATCGCCACCGCGGTGGGGGCGCTTCCTGAGTGGGCATTGATGGTGATGGGAGCGGCGGCGGCAGGAGCCGCCGCGTGGCGGGGCAGGCGGCGAGGCGATCGGATGAGGAACGAGTGATGGTGGAGACTCTCGGCCGGGTGCTCGTCGTCGTACCGACCTACAACGAGCGCGACAATCTGCCCATGATCGTGGAGCGGATCCGGGCGGCGCTGCCGGAGGTCCACGTGCTCGTGGCCGACGACAACAGCCCCGACGGCACCGGCGAGGTGGCCGACGGGCTGGCCGACGGCGACGACCACGTCCACGTCCTGCACCGGGAGACCAAGCAGGGCCTCGGCGCGGCGTACATCGCCGGGTTCCGGTGGGGGCTGCGGGAGGGCTACGACGTCCTGGTCGAGATGGACGCCGACGGCTCCCACCAGCCCGAGGAGCTGCCCAAGCTGCTCGAGGCGCTGGCCGACGGCGCCGACCTGGCGATCGGGTCGCGTTACGTGCCCGGCGGCAAGGTCGTCAACTGGCCGCACCGGCGCGAGCTGCTGTCCAAGGGCGCCAACCTCTACACTCGCGTGATGCTCGGCCTGCCCGTCCGCGACGCGACCGCCGGGTTCCGCGCCTACCGCGCCGCCACCCTGGAGAAGGTGGGCCTGTCCGGCGTGGAGTCGCAGGGTTACTGCTTCCAGGTCGACCTCACGCTGCGCACGTCCAGGAACGGGCTGCGGGTGGTGGAGGTGCCCATCACGTTCGTGGAGCGTACGGTGGGCAAGAGCAAGATGAGCGGCAAGATCATGTCCGAGGCGCTGTGGCGCATCGGCCTGTGGGGCGTCACGGGCCTGCCCAAACGGCTGCGCGGCGGCGGCCACCACTAGCGGCGGCCACCACTAGGCGGCCGGGCGGAACGCTTTGCGGCCGTCGGCCGTTGTCCCTGGTGTAACGCGCTGGTGCGGAATCGAGGAAACGATGCGGCTGCTGCTCTTCCTGGCCTTCCTGGTCGTCCCCGTCCTGGAGATCTGGCTGCTCATCCAGGTCGGCTCGGTGATCGGCGGGCCCGCCACCGTGGCCCTGCTCATCGCCGACAGCCTGCTCGGCGCCTGGCTGGTACGCCGCGAGGGGCGCAGGGCCTGGCGGGCGCTCCAGGAGGCGATCGGCTCCGGCCGGATGCCCGAGCGCGAGCTGGCCGACGGCGGCCTGGTCCTGGTGGGCGGCGCGCTGCTGCTGACGCCGGGCTTCTTCACCGACGTCTTCGGGTTCCTGTGCATCCTGCCGTTCACGCGGCCCATGATGCGCCGCCTGGGCTCCTGGTTCTTCGAGCGCCGGGTCAAGCGGCTGGCCGCGAGCTCCCCGTACGCGAACCTCTTCCCGCCCCAGCAGCAGGACGTGAGGGTGCCGGACGGCGGCCGGGTGGTGCACGGCGAGGTCATCCGCGAGGACCGCGACTGACCGTCCCGGTACGGGGCATGCGTCCGGGATCTGACGACCCCCGGGAGGACGCATGCCGTACGTGGACAGGATCGCCGAGCCATGGGGGACGCGGACGCCGTACGGGCCGGGAGAGCCCTGGCCGGTCCGCGTCGACTCCTTTCTCGAGAGCGGGCTGCGCGCGCAGGACGTGGAGCGCTGGGTGCAGAGCGCGACGATCCTGCACAGCAACGGTGACGGCCTGGACATCGCGGTCAAGGACGGACGTGTCGTCGGGGTGCGCGGGCGCGCCCAGGACCGCGTCAACCACGGCCGCCTCGGGCCGAAGGACCTGTACGGCTGGCAGGCCGCCAACGCGCCCGACCGGCTCGTACGCCCCCTCGTACGCGAGAACGGGCGCCTGGTCGAGACCGACTGGGACACCGCGATGGACCGCGTGGCCGGCCACGCACGGGAGCTCCTCGACGAGCACGGCCCCAGCGCGATCGGCTTCTACACCACCGGCCAGCTGTTCCTGGAGGAGTACTACACGCTCGCGCTGATCGCGCACGGCGGCATCGGCACCAACCACCTGGACGGCAACACCCGGCTGTGCACGGCGACGGCGGCGGCCGCACTCAAGGAGTCGTTCGGCTGCGACGGGCAGCCCGGCTCCTACACCGACGTCGACCATGCCGACGTCATCGCCCTTTACGGGCACAACGTCGCCGAGACGCAGACCGTCCTGTGGGCGCGGATCCTCGACCGGCTCGCCGGCCCGAACCCGCCCGCCCTCGTCTGCGTGGACCCGCGCGAGACCCCGGTCAGCCGGGCCGCCGCCGTGCACCTGGCCAACCGCCCCGGCACCAACGTCGCCCTGATGAACGGCCTGCTCCACGAGATCCTGGCCAACGGCTGGATCGACGAGCGGTACGTGCGCGAGCACGTGGTCGGGTTCGAGGAGCTGGAGAAGCGGGTGCGCGACTTCACGGTGGAGGAGGCCGCGCGGATCTGCGACGTGCCCGCGGACGCGCTGCGCGAGGCCGCCCGCCTGATCGGCACGGCGCGGCGCCTGCTGTCCACCGTCCTGCAGGGCTTCTACCAGGCGCACCAGGCGACCGCCGCCGCCGTGCAGGTGAACAACGTCCATCTCGTACGCGGCATGCTCGGCCGGCCCGGCTGCGGCGTGCTGCAGATGAACGGCCAGCCCACCGCCCAGAACACCCGCGAATGCGGCGCCGACGGCGACCTGCCGGGTTTCCGCAACTGGTCGAACGACGCCCACGTGCGCGACCTCGCCCGCGTCTGGAACGTCGATCCCATGGACATCCCGCACTACGCGCCGCCGACCCACGCCATGCAGATGTTCCGTTACGCGGAGGAGGGCTCGATCCGCTTCCTGTACGTGACGGGGACGAACCCGGCGGTGTCGCTGCCGGAGCTGGCGCGGATCCGGTCGATCCTGTCCCAGGAGCGGCTGTTCCTCGTCGTACAGGACATCTTCCTGACCGAGACCGCGCAGCTGGCCGACGTGGTGCTGCCCGCCGCGACCTGGGCGGAGAAGACCGGCACGTTCACGAACGCCGACCGCACCGTGCACCTGTCGGACAAGGCCGTCGAACCGCCCGGCGAGGCCCGCCCCGATCTGGACATCTTCCTCGATCTCGCGCGCCGGCTGGACCTTCGCGACAAGGACGGCGCGCCGCTGGTGAAGTGGAGCGACGCCGAGGGGGCGTTCGAGGCCTGGAAGGAGTGCTCGCGCGGCCGTCCGTGCGACTACAGCGGCCTGTCCTACGCGCGGCTGCGCGGGAGCGGCGGCGTCCAGTGGCCGTGCGACGACGGCCACCCGGAAGGGACCGAGCGCCTGTACGCCGGCGGCCGGTTCTGGAGCGCCCCAGACTACTGCGAGGGCTACGGACGCGACCTGGTCACGGGGGCGCCGCTGTCGGACATCGAGTACAAGGCGCTCAACCCCGACGGCAAGGCGATCATCAAGGCCGCCGAATACGTGCCGCCGCACGAGGAGCCGGACGGCGACTTCCCGTTCTGGCTGACGACCGGGCGTACCATCTACCACTTCCACACCAGGACCAAGACCGCGCGGGCGCCCCAGCTCCAGCGGGCCGCCCCGGAGCCGTGGGTGGAGATGTCCCCGGGCGACGCCGCGCGCCTGGGCTTCGCCGAGGGCGACCTGCTGGAGGTGGCCACGGCCCGGGGCGCGGTACGGGCGCGGCTGCGGGTCACCTCGATGCGCGACGGGGTGATCTTCCTGCCGTTCCACTACGGCTACTGGGACCGCCCGGACGGGGCCGGTCCCGGGGACTCGCCCGGGCGGGCCGCCAACGAGCTGACGATCACGGACTGGGATCCGGCCTCCAAGCAGCCCGTCTTCAAGACCGCGGCGGCCCGGGTCTCGCTGGTGATGGCCTCCTCCGGCACCCCGTCCCCGGCGCCGACCACCGCGGCCTCCCGCCCCGTCTCCGCCGACGTCCCCGCGACGGCCGGAGGCGCCGACGCGCAGGCCGAGGAGGTCATGTGATGAAGCTCGACCTGGTGATCCGCGAGCTGCACCGGTCGGAGAGCGAGCTGGCCCACCTGCTGCTGCGGATGTCGGAACGGCACAAGAGCGACCACGAGACGTACCACGTCGCCCGCGACCTGGCGGGCTGGTGCCACGACCACGTCCGCGAGCTGGCCGAGGCGGGCAAGGAGCACGGCCTGGACCTGGACCCCTCCCATGACGTCTCCGTGGCGGCACGCCTGCGCGAGAAGGCCCGCGAGAAGGCCTCGGAGTGGCTCGGCCGCCGCTCCGAGCCCGGCCTGCTCCTGCTGGCCGACCTGCGTCACCTGTACCTGGCGGCGTCGGAGGTGTCCCTGGACTGGGAGCTCCTGGCGCAGGCCGCCCAGGCGGCGAAACAGCGGGAACTGCTCGCGCTGGCGCAACGGTGCCATCCGCAGACGCTCCGGCAACTGCGGTGGGCGAACGCCCGCCTCAAGGACTCGGCCCCCCAGGCCCTGCTGTCCTGACGGGCGCGGGCATGAAGAAACCCCCGGGCGGGTAGCCCGGGGGTTTCACCGTGAGAGGAGGTCAGGCGCTCTTACGACGCTGGGCCCGCAGAACCGCGAGCCGCTCGTTGAGCACCTCCTCAAGATCTTCGATCGACCGCCGCTCCAGGAGCATGTCCCAGTGTGTCCGCGGGGGCTTCACCTTCTTGGACTCCGGCTGCTCGCCGTCCACCCGTACCGCGGTCGCGCCGCACATGCGGCACTCCCAGGTCGCGGGGATCTCAGCCTCGGCTGCAAGCGGAACCTCGAAGCGATGGCCCTTAGGACAGGTGTAGGACACCTCCTGGCGCGGGGCCAGATCCGTGTTACGGTCGTTCTCGTAGCTGGTTGCCCCGAGCCGGGTGCCACGAAGCGCGCGCTCGCCCATGTCTAAATGCCTCCTACAGGGCCCCCTTGCGTGGGGGGTCTGTCTCCCACGGTGTCTAACGCTTGGTACCGTGATGGGATTCCCATCCACGGGGTGATCCAATCGCGCTTGGGGCGTCGGTTCTTCACACAGTCGCCGATCGGGCCCGCGTCCCCCCTGTGACCAGGGCCGCCGCCAGCCAGAGCGCGCCAATCATGATCAGCGCGCCGTGCGCGATCCGCAGCGGGTACGGGCCGAAGAACTGCGGGATGAACAGCACGAACCCCATCGCCAGAGCCGTCCCGCTCCACTTGGGCAGCGTTCCGGACCGCCAGACGGCGATCGCGGCCATCACCGCGCCGACGGCCAGAACCAGCAGCCCCACGGCGAACATGGTGATCGCGACGGGCCCGTACCTGAACTCCTCGGCCAGTTCCATCAGCGCGGGCGCCTGGTCGTGGAGGGAGCGCCGGGCGATCACGTTCAGGCCGAAGTCCTCGGCGCCGTAGTACGGGAGCGTCAGCCCCGCACCCACCCAGGTCACGGCGGCGGCGCGCAGGGAGAGGCGGTCGCCGAGCACCTGGTGCAGCCCGAGCACGGCCAGGCCGAGCAGCACGAAGCCGAGCATGGCGGCCGCGTGGCCGGCGACCCACGCCGTGGAGGCCATGGCGGTGGCGTCGTCGCCGGAGGGGCGGATGGCGGGATAGGCGAGGAAGAGGATGCCGGCGGCGGCGAAGGCCAGGGAGGTGAGCCTGGGGGCCATCAATGCTCCTTGAAGAGGGCGTTGCTCTTTAGCGAGAGCAATGCTCTCTCTTTGAGAAGGTGATGTCAAGAGCAGTGCTCTCTCTTCGGATCGGTGAACCTCCAGGGCGCGGCCTGGTGTGGGCTCCCGTGCGGCCTGGTCGGGCTTCCTGGGCCCGGCAAGCGCTGGCGGACCGCCCCACTTGTAGAAGGAAGCGACGGCGGCACGCTTGCGCTTAAGGGTGGCCGGCGACAGATCGACGAGCTCGGCCGGGAACGCGCGAACCGGCGCGGCGGACAGTTCGCCGATCTACCGACGGCCACGTGAAGTTCCGGCTCCGCACGCCGCTTCGACACGGCGGCCCGGTCATGGTTCCATGACCTTCCATGATCGCCCACTCGTCCGGCAAGAGCAGCTCCCCGGCGACCCCGCGCCGCAGATGGCGGATCGTGCTCCCGGCTGTCATGGCAGTGCTCCTGCTGGCCGCCTTCGGCCTCTACCGGCTGGCCAACGCCCGCACCTTCCAGCTGGCCGGACAGCTCACCGCCCGGGTCGAGACCTCGGAGAAGGTCGTCGCCCTCACCTTCGACGACGGTCCGGACGAACACACCCAGGAGATCCTCGACGTCCTCCGGAAGGAGAAAGTGCGCGCCACCTTCTTCGTCGTGGGCTCCCACCTGCAGGCGCGGCCCCAGGACGGCAGAGCGCTCGTGACGGCCGGGCACGAACTGGCCAACCACACCTACACCCACCGCCGGATGGTGTTCGTCGCTCCCGGCACGGTCGCCGACGAGATCGAGCGGACCGACGCCCTCATCCGGGCCGCCGGCCAGCGGGGCACCGTCTACTTCCGGCCCCCGACGGGCAAGAAGCTGCTGACGCTCCCCCTCTACCTCGCCGACCACGACCGGCACACCGTCATGTGGGACATCGAGCCCGACTCGGGCCGCACCCCCACCCCCGCCGAGCTCGTGACCGAGGTCCGCGCGCAGGCCAGGCCGGGCTCGATCATCCTGCTCCATCCCTGGTACGCCAGCGGCGCGAACACCCGCGCGGCGATCGGACAGCTCATCGCCGCCCTGCGCGGCGACGGCTACCGTTTCGTCACCGTCTCCGAGCTGCTCGGCTGAGCCCGACGTCGCCGTCCCGACCGTGAATCCCGCCTCCACCCACGACGCGCCGTCCGCCCTTCCGGCGAACGCATTTGGAGGGGAAAGCACACACCCGAGCGGGAGGTGGGCCATTCTTCGCGGGTTATGCCCTCACGTTCTTCCCCGGCGTACGCGCTGCCGCCGAACGCCTCAGGCGAGACGAACGAGCCGCCCCGATCAAGCAAGGCGAGCCGGGGATACAGCCGCCGGGCTCAATCAGGCGGAGTCTGGTGCGCGATGTCGATACCGGCCGAGCCGCAGATGCGCCTCAACCGACGCGTTCAGCGAGCTCAGGCCGGCTTCTGCTGCGCTCCATAGCGTGGGCGATCAGGCTGTGCCGGATGGCACCGTCGGTGCGGTCCTGAAGCGCGGCCGGTACGGGCAGCAGCGAGGGGTGGGCGAGATAGTGGTCGGCCCATGCTGTGGCGAGTTCGTCGACCCGGTGGTCCTCCGGTTCCCACTCGACGGCGCGCGACATGCGTCTGATCAAAGACAGGTACCGCGGGTCGTCGGGGCCGCGCTTGACCCGGGAGATGTGGTCGTCGAAGCCCCCCGGCCATGCGCACTTCGTCCTGGGTGAAGCCGAGTTCGGCGGCCACCTTGTCAGCTTCGCGAGAACGCGGTCGGGCAGCATGGCGCGGTCGCCGGTGGCGAGCCGGTGCAGCGTGTCACGCTGTGCAATCAACTCGTCCATCCGGTCGTTGAGGCGCCGTTCAACGTCGACGAGCGCGGCGGTGAAGCGGTCAGGTCGGCGTCGCGGATCGCCCCGATCTCGGCCGGCGGCCGGACCTGGACCAGCCGCAGCAGGTCGGCTGATCCGGAGCACCGGTAGCCAGAGTTGTCGCGGCGCGGCTCGTTGATCAGGCCGTGCTCGTGGTAGTGCCGCGCGGTCTTCCCCGTGACGCCGGCGAAGGCCGCCGCTTGGCCGATCGTGACGCCGTCCGTCATCCGCTCTGCCAGCCTCGTGATCGTGGGGCGCTCGACAGCTCGCGAACCGCGTCAGCAACGGTACGGAAGTCCTTGCGCAGCATGTTGCCATGGTTACTGGCGACCTGCGCTCACGCCTCGAACGAAGCAGGTGCAGTCGAACGCCTCGATCGGCCGCGGCCCGCCGTCGTAGGTGATATGCCGGTAGCCACTACCGGGTTCGGCGATGAGCCGCCGGCCAGTATCGCTGACTGGCGAACTGGCCGTTGAGGTAGAGCACAGAAGG
The DNA here is from genome assembly GCF_014204795.1 of Nonomuraea jabiensis. Classification (GTDB taxonomy): domain Bacteria; phylum Actinomycetota; class Actinomycetes; order Streptosporangiales; family Streptosporangiaceae; genus Nonomuraea; species Nonomuraea jabiensis. Next base: position 8,457,622 of record NZ_JACHMB010000001.1, read on the forward strand.
GCCGGGTTCGCCATGTCGTCACGGCCAGCGCGGTGTCGTCGATCGGCACCATGCCAGTCCAGGCGTTCAAGTGGACACCCGTTCAGCGTGCGCCCTGACCTAAGGTCAGCCCCAGGGCGACCCACGCTCACCAGCGCAGGTCAGTCACCCAGTCCGCTCGAGGCATCGCACGTTGCGGTGCCTCGCACCTCGGAGACTGCTGAGGATGGTCGGCAGGTCCCTCGCGCCATCGGTCCCTCAACCCAGGGTGTCGTCTGGCGGCAACCGCCCCACCTGCGAGCCTCTGATCGCTTCCGAGCGCCTATTTGGCCACGTGCTGCTGGACGAGTTCGTCTGCGGCGGGCCCGACATGTTCAAGGTCGACCCCGAGCTCGACCAGCACCTGGGCTGCCACACTCGCACCATCCCGGATGAGCCCGAGCAGGAGGTGCTCGGTGCCGATGTAGTCGAGGCCCCGCTGCAAGGACTCCTGGTTCGACAGCTGGAGGGCTTCGCTGGCCGACGGGGTGAACGGAAGGTATCCCGACGCAACGGATTGGCCTCGGCCCTGGCTCTCCTCCACCTGCCGGCGCAGGTCTTCAAGGCTCAGGCCCATGTTCTTGAGGACCGTGGCGCCAACGCCCTCACCTTCACGGATCAATCCGAGGAGAAGATGCTCGGTACCGATGTAGTCGTGGTTGAGCATTTTGGCCTCGTCCTGAGACAGGACGACGACACGCCGCGCCCGATCGGTCAACTTCTCAAACATGCTGCCACTCCCCGCGAAGCAGTTGGTCAGGGCCATCGTCCCCGCCAGAGCGAGCGGGGCAAACGACATTCCAGCCATTCTCGCGGACACCCACCATCGGTGGCACGGGCAAGGCGCGTCGGCGGGGGCATGGCGGAGTGGGGGAGGCGGCGGGGGCAGACGGAGCGGGGGAGGCGGCGGGGCAGGCGGCATTCCGGCCCTTCCCGCGGGTGCCCGCCATTGGCGGCGCGGGAGGGGCGGAGTGGGGGAGCCGGGGGCAGGCGGAGCGGGGGAGACGGCGTGGCGGGCGGCATTTTCACCTTTCCCGCGGGTGCCTGCCATCGGTGGCGCGGGCAAACCGGCGCAGCGTGGCAGCGCCGTGGGAAGGGGCCGTCGGAAGGGGCGGCGTCAGCGTGGGAGGGGATGCCTGTGGGAACGGCATGGAAGGGGACAGCGTGGGAGAGGGTGCCCGTGGAAGCGGCGGCGCTGCCAGGGCACCTGTGGTGGGGCGTCTAGCGGGGACGCTTGCGGGTCAGGAGCGGGACCAGGGTCCTGTCGCCGAAGCGGGTCATCACCGCCAGCGGCTTGACGGCGGCGGCGACCAGCCAAGGGAGGCCCGGTCTGCCGGTGGCGCGCGCCAGCCCGGGACCGAGCGCGGCCATCATCGCCGTCAGCCCCGGCAGGGGCCGGATCCACATGGTGATCTCCTCGATCAGCCCGTCCTCACCCACCTCGACCACCGCCGCCTCGTGGATCTCCTGACGTCCCAGCCGGGCGGTCGCGGTCAGGGCCCGCGTACGTTCGTCGCCGACGTCCTTCTGGTACCGCAGGTCCGACAGCACGCCGAACACGACCGAGAACAGCTCCCGTACCTGCTCCTTGCCCTTAAAGGCGGCATTGGCGCTGAGCGGCGAGCGGAAGACCACGTCGTCGGCGAGCGTGGCGACGAGGGCGTCGACGTCGTGAGCCTCGCCGGCCCGGCGGTAGGCGGCGGCAGGTGAGTCCTGAATGTGAACTATCATGAGTTCACTTTATCAACCCCCTATCCTGGGTCCATGAACAGGTTCGGTGAGATGCACTGCTCCATCGCCCAGGCCGTCAGCGTGGTCGCCGAGCCGTGGACACCGCTGATCCTGCGCGACCTGTTCCTGGGCCTGCACAGATTCGACGACCTGGCAGAGGACCTCGGCATCTCGCGCAACCTCCTGACCCGCCGCCTGGAACATCTGGTGGCCGCCGGCGTGGTGGAGAAGCGGCCGTACCAGGAACGTCCTGTGCGCCACGAGTACGTCCTCACCGAGGCGGGCCGCGACATCGTGCCCGCCCTGCTGACGTTGATGGCTTGGGGCGACCGCTGGTCCACGCCGCCGGGCGGCCCGCCCGCACTCCTGGTGCACTCCTGCGGCGAGCGCTTCACCCCTGTCGTCACCTGCCCACACTGCGGCGGCGAGGCCACCGCGGACACAGTCTCAGCCGTACGCGGCCCAGGCGCGGCCCAGGGCCCCGGCACCATGCTCCTCGCAGCACATCATCACCGAAGCACCCCGCCGTCTCCCGCAACCAGCCCACCGGCCGCACCGCCGCGACTGAACTGAGCCCCCGGACCTCGTAGTGAGGGCGTCGGCCGCACCGCTGCAACTGGACTGAGCCCCTGGGCGTCGTTGTTATGGGCGCCGGCCGCACCGTTGCGGCCCGAGGGCGTCCCTGGCCGTCGCGACCAGATCGCCGACCGCGCCGTCGCGGCCACAGGTAGTCCCTTTGAGGGCGCTGGCCGTACCGTCGCGGTCTGAGGGCGTCCCTGGCCGTCGTGAACAGGTCGCCCGCCGCGCCGTCGTGGCCGCAGGTGATGGGGGCACTGGTTGCTGCGCCGACGGGATCAACGAGTCCGGCTGTGCTGCCGTGGTCCAGCATCGCGGACGGTCGTGACCGGAGTGCCGCCCTGGACGGCTTCCGGGATTGGGGCGTCCGCCTCCTGATGAGAGACCTCTCATCCGCCGCTAACGAAGGCGCCATCGTAGGCCCGCAGGCTGAGAACCGGCAGCGTACGGGACTACCGACGGGAGACGCCGATGAGACGGGGACCACGATGGCTCCTGCTGGCCGTCACCGTCGCGCTCGCCCTGGCCGTCACGGCGGCGCCACCAGGGCGGCGGGAGGCCCGGGCGGCGACGCCGCTCGGCACGGTCCAGTTCGCCGCCGCCTCCCCGGATGACGACGGAGGCGATGACGATGACAGGGAGGGCGACGATGGGGACGGCAAGGCGGCGCGCACGGGTCCGGCAAGGGACCGCCCAGGCGTCGGATCAGGCGAGGGCTCAGGACCAGGCAAGGGTTCGCACTCTCCCTCCGACAGCGGGCGATCAAAGGCGGGCCCACGAGTACGACCGTCCCCCTCCAACGGTTCGAGGAGCGGCGAGGGGCAGAGTGCCTCGCCTGGCCCCGGGCCCGCGGGCACCGGTGACGCGACACACACCTCCCGCGGCACCGCAGGCCCGCCTGCACCGCGCACCAGCGGAGACCCGCGGGCGCACGACGGAGGCTCACCGGCGCGAGGCGGGCCGGATCTGCACCCCCATGGTGGACCGGATTCTCCTGCGTCGGGCGGCGCCGCTTCACCGCCCTGGAAAGGCGAAAACGGACCCGCGCTACGAGGCGTCGGCGGCTCGCAGATGCCGCACAACGGGGTTCCGCTCTCCAGGAGGGCCTCGCCGGCTGGTGGCGCCGCCATGCTTCCCCAAGGGCCTGGTGGCGCCGCCATGCTTCCCCAAGGGCCTGGTGGCGCCGCCATGCTTCCCCAAGGGCCTGGTGGCGCCGCCATGCTTCCCCAAGGGCCTGGTGGCGCCGCCATGCTTCCCCAAGGGCCTGGTGGCGCCGCCGTGCTTCCCCAAGGGCTAGGCCATTCCGACAGCTCGACCGCGCGGCCCGGTACAGGCTCGCCACCTGCCGCGGCAGGCTGGTCGTCTGGTGGCGCCAGCTCGCCACCTGGCGGCGTGGGTTCGTCGTCTGGTGGTGTCGGTTGGCAAGTTGGCGCCGCGGGTCGGTCGCTTGGTGGTGCCGGCTCGCCGTCTGGCACCGTGGGCCGGTCGACTGATGGGCCGGGTTCGCCGTCTGGCGGCGTGGGCTTGTCGCCTGACGGGGCAGGTTCGACGCCTGGCGCCGCAGGCTGGTTGCCCGGTGGAAGAGGTTCGCTGCCTGGCGGCGTGGGCTGGTCGCCTGACGGTGGGAACGGGCCGTCAGAATCTGGGGCTTGGGGGTCGCTGGAAGGTCATGGAGGCTGGTCGTCCCTCGATGGTGCCGAGGGGTGGCCGCCCTCGCACGACGTCGACGGCGCGGCGGCTCGACCCGGCGACGGTGGCTCGTCCGTTCTGCCCGATAGTGGCGGTTGGCCTGGCGACGACAGCTCGCCGACCCCGGAGGAATCCTCGTCTCCCGGTACTAGCGTGCCTGGTGTTCCCGGCGCGCCCGATGGTACGGGTGCGCCGGGTCCCGATGCCGAGCGCACCACCGGCAACTCGTACGGCAACGGCCATGGGGGGTGGTGGGTGCTGTTCGCCATCGTGGGCACGGCCGCCCTCGCAGGGACGGCGTTCTGGATCGCCCACAAGCTCGGCCCCCGCCCCGCCCCTCCCGCCGACTCGAGTTCTGAACCCCCGCCTGACCCCAGCCCCGATCCGCCACATGGCCCAAGCGACTGAACCCTCCTACCCAGCCGCCCGCCGTCCAGTTCGCCCGCCGTCCAGTTCGCCCGCCGTCCAGTTCGCCCGCCGTCCAGTTCGCCCGCCGTCCAGTTCGCCCGCCGTCCAGTTCGCCCGCCGTCCAGTTCGCCCGCCGTCCAGTTCGCCCGCCGTCCAGACCACCCAGCCGCCCGCTGTCCGGCCGCCCGCTGGAGGCCGCCGAACGCCGGGGATGACCCCGGAGGCCGGTTGCTCATGGGGGCAGGAGGGTGTGGACTGGCCCGGGGCGCGTCCACGTGTGATGACGCCTCGGGTCACCGCTTCCCTGGGAGCGGGTGCGAGGGGTTCGCCCGGTGGCCGGGGTCAGATGCGGTCGGGGACCTCGTTGCCGGCTTGGCGGATCGCCTTGGGGAGGTTGGTCAGGGCCAGGAGGACGAAGCCGATGACAAAGAAGATGATCATGGACAGGATGGCGATCCGGTAGCTGTTGGTCTGCTGGAGCGCGATCGTGACCGTCAGGGAGCCGATGAACGCCGAGCCCTTGTCGCTGATCTGCAGCAGGCTGAAATACTCGGCCTCCCGCCCCTTCGGGATCACCTGCGAGAACAGCGAGCGCGACAGCGCCTGCGTGCCCCCCAGCACGATCGCGATCGCGAACGCCATCAGATAGAACTGCAGCTCCTGCCCCTCCTCGACGAACAGCGCCGCCACCACGATCGCCGTCCACAGCACCAGGCTGGCGAGCACCGTGCGCTTGGTGCCGATGCCGCGGGCCAGCCAGCCCAGCAGCAGCGCGCCGAAGAACGCCACGAACTGCACCATCAGGATGGCCGTGATCTGCACCGTCTTGTCGAGCTTGAGGGCCTCGGAGGCGAAGGCCGCGCTGTTGCCGATCACCGTCTGCACGCCGTCGTTGTAGATCAGGTACGCCACCAGGAACAGCACCGTCAGCGGATAGCGGCGCATCTCGCCCAGGGTGCGGGCGAGCTGGCGGAAGCTGCCGCCGACCGAGCGCATGGCCGTGGTCTCGTGGACGGGCACGGGACGGTTGCGCAGCCGCAGCAGCGGGATGATCGTGAAGATCGCCCACCACAGGCCGGCCGACATCATGCTGATGCGCACCGCCATGCCCTCGGCGACCCCGAGGCTTTCATGCTGCGTGTAGAGGACGAGGTTGAGGGCCAGCAGCAGGCCGCCGCCCAGATAGCCGATGGCCCAGCCACGCGAGGACACCCTGTCGCGCTCGGCGGCGGTGGAGATCTGCGGCAGGAACGAGTCGTAGATCACGACCGAGGAGCCGTAGGCGAGGTTGGCCAGGATGAACAGCACCCCGCCCAGCATGTAGCGGTCGCCCTCGACGAAGTACAGGGCCATCGTGGCCAGCGCCCCGACGTAGGCGAAACCGCCGAGCATCTCCCGCTTGCGCCCGGTGTGGTCGGCCAGCGCGCCCACCGCGGGCAGCACCACGATCTGCAGGAACACCGCGATCGTCAGCGTCAGCCCGAAGAACGCGGCCGGCCTGATGTCGGCGCCGAGCACGTCGACGAACCCCAGATCCGGGTAGCGCTCGACCAGCGCGTCGAAGCCGGCCATGCACGTGTCGGGGGCGATGTTCGGGAAGTCCTTGGCGCAGGCCGCGGTCTTGGCGACCGGGATGAGGTACGGGCCGAGGAAGACCGAGATGATCGTGGTGTAGAAGGCGGAGTTGGCCCAGTCGTAGAAGTACCAGCCGCGCTGCTCGCGCCTGCGGGCTGCGGGGGAGTCGTCGAGGGCCGCGGGGGGTGCGGGTACGGGCATGGTGTCGAGTCGCTCCTATGCGGCCGGGTGGTCCGGCCTGCAGGCTTATGGGGCTTTCTTGGCTTCTTGCGGCTGGTGCGCCGTGCTCCCGATGCTCGCTCGTGCTGCGGAGCCCGGGCGGTCCGGCCGGGTTACGCGGCCAGGCTGCCGGGATGCCACTGGCCGCGGCGCTCCAGGACGGTGCGCAGGCCGGAGACGTTGTCGGTCATGAGGCCGTCCACGCCCAGGTCGAGCAGGTGTTCCATGCGTACGGGGTCGTTGACGGTCCATACGTGCACCTGCATGCCGATGGCGTGCGCCGTACGTACCAGACTCCGGGTGGTCACCCGCAGCCCGCGGAAGCCCACCGGCACCTGCGCGCACGGGACGCCGGCGCGCGACAGGCGGGCCAGCAGGCGGCCGTAGCCGGAGGTGGACGCGGCGGCGCGCAGCGCGGCGACGCCGCGGGGGCCGAGCGCCGAGCACACCTCCCTGCCCATCGCCACCCTGGCCAGCGTCAGCCGCTCGTCGGAGAAGGAGGTCAGGCAGATACGGTCATAGGAGTTGGTACGCCGGATCGCCTCGGCCAGCGGCGCGATGGCGGCGGCCTCCTTGACGTCGATGTTGAAGCGGATCTCGGGCCAGGTGCCCAGCAGGTCCTCCAGCAGCGGGATCTCGTGAACGCCGCCGATGCGGGCCTGCCTGACCGCCCGGTAGGGCAGCTCCGAGATGCGGCCCCGCTGGTCGGTCACCCGGTCGAGCGTGTGGTCGTGGAAGGCGAGCAGCACGCCGTCGGAGGTGGCGTGCGCGTCGGTCTCCAGATAGGTGTAGCCGAGCCCGACCGCCCGCTCGAAGGCCGCGACGGAGTTTTCCGCGCCCTCGGCGGCGCCTCCGCGATGCGCGAAGGCCAGCGGGCCCGGATGGTCGAGAAAGGCGAATCGACGACTCAGCACGTCCTGAGTATGCCTTCCGTGGGTGAACGGTTCGGTTACGGTTCGAGGAGATTCTCCCACTCCTGGCGGCGAGCCTCGGACAGCGCGATGGCGGCGGCCACCGCCACGTTGAACGACCCGACCCGCCCGACCTGCGGGATGTAGCAGACGCCGTCCACGGCGTCGAGCAGCGCGGGGGAGCAGCCGTGGTCCTCGCTGCCGACCACCAGGCACACGTCGCGGCCCAGGCCGGCGCGGTGCAGCGGCACGGCCTCGGCGGTCAGCTCGATGGCGTGCACGGTGTAGCCCTCCGCCTTGGCGGCCTTGACCGCCTCGGTGGCCGGGATCGGCTCGTGCCACTTGACCAGGCGTTCGGTGCCGAGCGCGGTCTTGCCCGCTTTGGGGTTGGTCGGCGGGGTGGCGTTGCCGGCGAGCCAGATCTCGTCCACGCCGAACGCGGCGGCGCTGCGGAAGATCGAGCCGATGTTGAACGGGCCGGTGACCGACTCGATGATCATGGCGAGGCGGTTCTGGGTGTTCCTGCGCCAGGTGCGGTTGAGCCGCTTGACGTCGGTGGGGCGCAGTTGCCTTCTCATCGGGTCACCTTCAGGATCCGGTAGGCGGCCCGGCTGGCCTCTCGGGAGGCCAGCCAGCCCTGCTCGCCGAGCCAGCGCTGCAGGGAGTCCGAGCCGAGGTGTTTCTGGACGACCAGGTAGGCGACGCCGTCGGGAGTGAGCCGCGTCAGCCATCTGGTGAGCATTTCGTGGAGGGCCTGCTTCCCAATACGGATCGCAGGATTAGACCAGATTGCCCGAAATTTCACGTCATCTGGTACTTCATCGATATGTGCTGACCGTACTTTGTAAAGGCCTGCAGTCTCGGCGTTCCTGGCGGTCAGCTCCAGGCTGCGCCGGTTCACATCGACGGCCCATACAGTCGCCTCGGGCGCCCGGGACGCCATGGTCAGCGCGATCGGCCCGTACCCGCAGCCCAGGTCGAGCAGATCGCCCTCCTGTGGCGGCGGCGGGACGGTCTCCAGCAGGATGCGCGTGCCCACGTCGACCCGTTCCGGCGAGAACACGCCGCTGTCGGTCTCCAGCCGCAGGTGCAGATCGGGCAGGACCAGGTCGACGGAGCCCGGCTTGCTCGCTGCCTTCGGCTGTTCGGAGAAGTAGTGGGCCACGTCGCAAAACGTTACCGGACCGGCCCGGATCCCCGACCCACGCGGCCGCTCCGGCCGTCGCGGCGGTCCGGAACACTATGGACACCACCCGGGGCCGATGAGCCGCGGCGCGCAAGCACGTATCCGGGTCGCGGCCGGCGCGGATCAGGCGTCCGCGATGCGGGTCTGGTCGCTTTGCCGGGCTGGTTCGGGCTGTTCGACTGTGGAGGCCCAGCTGGCGAGGAGGGTGAGCGCGTCGTGGGCCGCGGTGCCGGGTTCGGCGCTGAAGGCGGTGAGGGTCAGGCCGGGGTCGGCGGGCAGGGGCATGGCCTCGAAGGGGAGGCTGATGTCGCCGACGACGGGGTGGTGGAAGTTCTTGACGCCGGTGAGGTGCAGGCGGACGTTGTGGGCGGCCCACAGGGCGCGGAATTCTTCGCTGCGCGTGGCGAGTTCGCCGACGAGGTCGGTCAGCGCCCGGTCGTAGGGGTCACGGCCGGCTTCGGTACGCAGCAGGGCCACGGTCGTGTGGGCGGATTCGTCCCAGTCAGGGTAGAAGTCGTGGGCGCGGGGGTTGAGGAAGCGGAACCGGGCGAGGTTGACGGGCCGGACCGGGTCGTCGAAGACGGGTGCGTACAGGGCCCGGCCGAGCCGGTTGGCGGCCACGATGTCCAGGCGTCCGTTGCGGACGTAGGCGGCCGCCTCGGTCATGGAGTCCAGGAGGCGCTGGATGCCGGGCCGGATCTGCTGCTGGGTGGGGCGGCGGCGGGTGCGGGGGCCGGCGTTGGCGGTTCGGGCCAGGTCGAACAGGTGGGCGCGTTCGGCTTCGTCCAGCTTCAGGGCGCGGGAGAGGGATTCCAGGACGCTTTCGGACACGCCGCTCAGGTTGCCTCTTTCCAGGCGGGCGTAGTATTCGGCGCTGACGCCGGCGAGCATGGCGACCTCCTCCCGGCGCAGCCCAGGGACGCGCCGGTGGCCGCCATAGGCGGGCAGCCCGGCCTGCCGCGGGGTGATCTTGGCTCGCCGCGAGACCAGGAACTCGCGGACCTCACTGCGGTTGTCCATGTCTTCGCAGAGTAGGCCGGATTCCGATGTTGTGGGGTGTTCTGCCAGTACAGGGAACAGCAGGAACTCTTTGCGGCCCCCCGTTGGGGCGGCCATCGGCCGGGGCGCCCGGTCCACGTGCCACCCGAACCCGACCCTTCGCCGACCGAACTGCGCAAGGTGGTTGTGAACCGTCCTGAAGGGGATGCGGTGGTACGAGCGGGGTGCACGAAGTGGTCATTGACTGTCCGGCTTTGCGTGGTCCAGCAGGTGGCCTGCAGGCACGCCGGTCGCTGCGCAGCACCTCAAGGACATGGCCCCCGGGATCGAACGTTATGGCCGAGGTTCTTGCTGTTCGGAACCCTGGCCGGGTTGCGGGTGGGGGCTGTAGAGGCGGATCTCGATGCCGTCGGGGTCGTGCAGCCCGACCAGTACGTGGCCGACGGCGCCGGTGACGATGCCGCCGTGCGGCTCGCCCAGTTCCTCCAGCCGGCCGTGCCACGCCGCCAGCTCGGCCCGGCCGGGCACGCATAGCGCGATCGGGTCGAAGCCGGCCAGGGCGGCGGCGCGGGCCGGGTCGCACCGCAGGGCCAGCTCAACCGTCCCGGACGGATCCTTCAGGGCGACGCCCATGAGCGTGCCCTCCTCGACGAACTCCAGATGCACCGCCAAGCCGAGCACTCGCTCGTACCAGTCCCGGCTGAGTGCGAGGTCGCTCACCGGGAGCTTGATGTGGTGGAAGCCGGTCAACGCCATGTCCATGGCCACCTCCAAGGTCATTCGCTAGAGCCAACTCTAGTGAGACTCTTTAGAGTAGGCTCTAGCGAATGAGCGATGGTGTCAAGAGTGCCCCCGGAACTCGCCGGGCCGCCCAGGCGCGGGCGACCCAGCGCCGGATCGTCGAGCAGGCCCGGGAACTGTTCGCGGCGAAGGGCTACACGTCGACCACGCTGGAGGAGATCGCCGCCGCGGCCGGGGTCGCGGTGCAGACCGTCTACTTCCACTTCGGCAACAAGGCCACCGTGCTCAAACAGGTCGTCGACACCCTCGCGGTCGGGGACGACGAGCCGATCCCGGTTCTGGACCGCCCCTGGGTCCAGCAGGCCCGCGAAGCCGTCGACGGACGACAGGCCCTGGCGATCTGGCTGGGCGGCAGCCGTACCATCTTCACCCGCCTCGCACCCATCATGAAGATCGTCCGCGACGCCGCCGGCAGCGACCCCGAGATGGCCGCCCAATGGGCTACCAACCAGCAGCAGCGCTACATCGCCCACCAGGCACTGGCCGACCTGCTGGCCGACAAACACGCACTACGCCCACAGCTCACCCGGCGCCAGGCCGCCGACATCATCTACGCCCTCATCAGCCACGAAGTCTTCTACCTGCTCACCATCGAGCGCGGCTGGTCCTCCGAACAATGGCAGACGTGGGCCACCGAAACCCTCGCCACCACACTCCTGGCCTGACCAGGCAAACGGCTCGGACGAGTGGCCCTGTGTCAAGCAGCCGCCGGTTGATCTTGTTTGCGACAACCCTCTCGCCCGCTGGTTCGGCAAGCCCGCCGACTGATTTCGCCTGAGCAACCGAAAAGGCCTGGAAGCACGCGATAGCGCCACCCCAGTCGTCGGAACCCGCCCGGTAGGCGGACGCGTGCATCCACGACATCCACCCGTCGATGCCTCCGCGACGCCCCGGATGCCCCTACAGAAACGCCTGATCAACACAGGCGTGAATGGATACGCCTGATTCTCCCAGCCGTTGTACGGCACTGCAGCCGGTCGCTATGTTGGAGGGTATGGGTAAAGTCCGAGGAAGGGCGATATTAGCGCTCCTGCTGGTGTTTTCGGCGGCATGCGGAAATGCCCCGCAGGCGATGACCCAAAAGCGTATGCCAGCCGATATCCCCCCGAAGGTCCTTGACGATTGGGCGACCTTTCCGGTTGATCGGGCTCCACGGCCACTGCTGATCATCGGCGATCTCCCGGCAGTCGGCGGGCCGGAGCATATGTCGGATGGGCTGAAGACCATAATTCGGAATCGGGCGTTCACCCGTAAATTCGGCCCCGTTGAAACGCCTCCGGGAAGGGCCCGGGTGGAGCTTCCGGACGGCCCGGCCGAGTTGCCGCTGGTCTCAGCCGAGGAGGCGTTCGCGGCAATGACCAGGCCGGCCTCGGATGCCGCGGAGGTTGTTCGGGCAGAGCTGGGTGCGGCTTCGTTCGGCACCGACAGGGGCGGTGTGAAGCTGCCGGCCTGGCTGTTCTTCGTGCGGGGATCCGACGTTCCGGTGGCCTGGCCGGCGATCGGAGTGGCCGCGCTCTGGAAGCCGGGTGAAATTCGAGCGACCGCGGTGGCGGCGGATGCCAGGCTGGCATCGGATGGGCGCTCGTTGGCGGTGAGCCTGCCCGGCCCGCCCCCACCGTGCCCAGGCCAGGAACCGGTCACGTACCAGACGCAGGTGATCGAATCGGAGCGAACGGTCGCCGTTGGTGTGCGGGCCGACGGCGTCCCCGCCGAGGACTGCGTCAGGCCCGCACTCGGCCGGATGATCCGTTACGACTTCGTACTGAAGAGCGCGCTTGGCGGCCGTGTTCTGCTCGACCTGCAGGGCGGCGTCATCCCCGTCACCTGGCCGCCGTCGGCCATCAGGTGATCGGTGTCACGCCGAAATCGCGCCAGGCGGTGCCGAAGTCCTGATAGGTCATCGCGTTTCCGCCGCAGCCCGTGATCGTTCCCTTGGCGATGACGTCGGACGACCCGGACAGCGTGAACACCGGGCCGCCGCTGTCGCCGCCCTGGCAGGCGGGCGATCCGTTGGTGCGTTCGGAGTAGATGAGGTCGGTGTAGCACTCATAGTTGCCGTACACGTCGTTGCCGCAGGTGGTGGCGGTGAAGTTGCCGGAGTTCTGAATGCTGCAGACGGCTCCGCTGCGCGAGCCCGAGTGGCAGACGTACTCGCCGGAGTAGGCCCAGTCCCAGCCGACCACGCCCTTGGTGAATTCGCCACCGGTGTTGAGGCCGCCAGGAACCCCGCCGTCCCAAATCCGGCTGCCGGCGTCGGTGGAGATCAGCAACAGGTCGTGCGAGACCTGTTCCTGGGTCGCGGTGCCGACGAAGCGGCTGTCGTTGCCGTTGTTGAAACCACCGTTGGTTCTCCCGCAGTGGCCGGCCGTGAGGAGATATTCGGCGCCGCCGGCCACGACGCCGAAGCCGGCGGTGCAGAAGCTGTTGTTGTCGTTGTTGTTGATGCGCATTCCGCCGTAGAAGGGCGCGGTGTCGTCGAGCCGGCCGGCCGGGGTGATCCGCTCGTGCTGCACGACGCGCACGGGGACGGCGATGTCCTGGAGGATGGAGGCCTTGTCCGCCTGGTTCGATTCCGTCTGCACGACCAGGCCGCTGCCGTCGACAGGGATCACCACGGTGTGGAACGGCGAGGCGGGGTTGGCCCGCATGCGCGCGACCACGGCGGCTGAAGCGGCTTCGAGCTCGGCGAGCGAGTGCGGCGCGCGCCTGGTCTGAATGGGCGCTTCCTGTCTCGCGGAGGCGATGGCGGTTTGGACGGCGGCGGGCGGCGAGCCCTTCCACCAGAGGACGACCTGGCCGTCCTGGAGCGCGATACCGGCGAATCCGGGGGCCTTGGTGCGTTCGACGGCCCAGCGGATCCTGCTCGCGGCCTGCTGGAGGGGTATTTGGGCGATGAGTTTGTCGCGGTCGCCCGGGGAGATGTAGCTGAACGGGGTGGACTCCTTTTGGACTCCCGGCTTTTCGTCATCGGCGGACGCCGCCGAGCCGAAACCGAAAGTCAGCGTGCCGGCGAGGATGATTGCGAATAATCGCTTCACTTTCCGGACCTCCGATGGTCATGGCACATTACTGGTTCATATGACCCCTAGAGATGGTGCACATAAAGAAATAACTCGTCAACTCTTGTCTTATTGCTTGGCGTGTGCTGTCGTGGCCGGTGTGCCGAACCCCGATTTTGTGCGATCTTGGGCGATGGTCGGCGGATGGTGCTGCCAGAGGAGTGCGGTGGTTCTAAGAAACAGCCCCTGAGTTTCCGGCTGAAGGTCAGGGTCCATAACGGGCCGCAGGTGAAGAGGTACGGGGAGCGGCCGAGACGGCCTGTGGGCACGCGTGGATGATCCGGGACGCCTACGGCTGATCAACATTGACACCGGCCCGTAGCCCGAGGTCGTCACGACCCACCAGGCGTCCGATTCGGACACCGTGTTCGGCATCTTCTCCATGCTCGGCTACCGCTTCGCTGACCTGGGCGACCGGCGGTTCTGGCGCGCTGACCTGCCCGACGGGACGGGGTCGTCGTACGGGCCGCTGGAGGTGATCGCCCTCTCCCATCAGCGGGGCACCTGCTCCGACGGATCCTGCGCCATTACTCCGGCCCGGCCTCAGACTGCGGTCGGTGCGGGGGTGAGGCGGCGGGAGCGCCAGAAGGGATAGCCGACCGCCGTGAGGAGGAAGAAGAGCGGGGCCGGGTGGCCGAAGACGAAGAAGGCGAGCGCGAAGTCGGCCACGGGCACCGCGAGGACGAAGTACGGGAACCAGGCGGGCGGGGTGGGCGACGGCACGGGCTTCGCAGTCCATGGGGTGCGCTTCCACGGCTTGGCGATCGAGAGCCAGCCCTGGAAGGCGATGGCCGAGGCCATGAGCAGCGTGCCCACGGGCATCGCCAGGGTGGCGACGGCCTCGCCCTCGGCGAGCGCGGTCAGCGCGGGGCTGAGCACGAAGATGGCGACGTTGAGCTGGATCAGCGAGATGACGGCCTTCAACAGCACCCACCAGTACTGGAAGTAGCCCCACCGGGTGAGCGCCGAGAGCATGAAGCCGGTGAAGAGGGACCCGTTGGCCAGGTGCACCAGCACGTTCTCGTCGAGCAACTCCGCCATCACGTATGCGTCGCGGTCGCCGGTCGCCATGCCGTACACGTTCAGGGTGAACAGGGCGAGCGCCTGGCTCATCCAGCCCACCGATGTCAGCACGTGCAGCCACACCAGCAGGTTCCGGTTCGTTCGACCCATCGCTCACCTTAAGAGTAGACAGCCTATATGTAGACAGCCTACTCTTCACTGGCCTTTTATGGTCGCCGCAACGGTCCTCGCGGGACCAGGGCGCTCGGTCTGGGCTACGTTGTCGATGGGCTTCCGGTCCAGGTGGACTGGTACATCCATCCCGCCTGCGATAAGGAGCAGGCGGCCGCCATGGTGGACACGACGGTGTAAAGACCTTGCTGGACGTGGCGTTCGGCAAGGTGGGCAGCCAGGCCCCGCCCTGTGGCGCGTCCGGTGAGCCGGGTGAAAGGGCAGGTGAATCTTGACCTTGACCGGCCGGTGCCGTCCCCGGCGGATGCCCCGCCGAAGTGCTGCGGTCGTCCGGGCCGCGTGACCGGGCGTCGGGGCTCGCCGTCGAACGCGATGCATCCGCCCCGGTCCAAACCCGGTGTGGGGTGGTCTGCCAGTACAGGCAACGACAGGGACTCCCTCGCCACGCCCACCTGCGGTTTCCTGGTTGATGCCCAGGTCCTGAGGAGCGGCTGCCCGCCTCCCGCCAGGCCGGCGAGACGTGCCGCGCCATGAACGTACGGCGCGCCCGTCACCGTGTGTCCCCAGCCAGAGCAGCCCGTCCGTCTGTCCGCTCCGCGTTGCGAAGAGTTGCGAAGAGATCACCGCTGATGCCCACCACCCGCACTGTATGCCCCACCGTCGCCGCCGACGCCGACCGGCCGCATGCCTCGGCCGGTCGCGCGCTGGTCGCCGCCGTGCTCGGATTCTTCGTCATCACCCTCGACGCGGTCATCGTCAACGTCGCCCTGCCATCGATCCGGAACGACGTCGGCGGTGGCATCACCGGGCTGCAGTGGGTCGTCGACGGCTACACGCTGATGTTCGCCGCGCTGCTGCTGTCCTCCGGTTCTCTGGCCGACCGCGTCGGAGCGCGCCGGGCCTTCGGCGTCGGGGTAGCGATCTTCGCCCTCGCCTCGGTGGCCTGCGGCCTGGCGCCGAATCTGGGCGCGCTGGTGGCCGCCCGCCTCTTCCAGGGCGCGGCGGCCGCGGTGATGATGCCCTCCTCGATGGCGCTGATCGGGCACGCCTACCCGGACCCGGTCCGGCGGGGTCGGGCGGTCGCGGTGTGGGCGATGGGCGGCGCCGTCGCCTCCTCGTGCGGTCCCGTCCTGGGCGGGCTGCTGACCATGCTCAGCTGGCGGCTGATCTTCTTCATCAACCTGCCCGTCGCCGTGGCGGCCCTGATCCTGCTCGCCCGCACGCGGCGCTCGCCCCACCGGCGCGTCCCCTTCGACTGGCCGGGCCAGGTCAGCGCGGTCCTGGCGATGGGCGGGCTGACTTACGGCGCGATCGAGGCCGGTGCCGCCGGGTTCGCCGCGCCCCGGGTGATCGCCGCGTTCGCGGTGGCGGGCGTGGCGCTCGCCGCCTTCCTCGCGGTCCAGGCGCTCCGCACCCACCCGATGGTGCCGCTGGACCTGTTCGCCTCCCGCGCCGCGACGGTCAGCGTCGTCGTCGGCTTCGCGTTCGTCGTCGGTTACTACGGGCTGCCGTTCGTGATGAGCCTCTACCTCCAGCAGGTGCGGGGTCTGTCCGCCCTGGCCGTCGGAGCGGCGTTCGTCCCGATGATGGTCATCGGCGCCATCGTGACCCCCTTCAGCGCGCGCATCACCGAAAGGATCGGTACGCGGGCACTCATCAGCACCGGGCTGGCCCTCATGGCGGCGGGCCTGTCGATCCTCGCCCTCGCGCCCGCCTCGACACCGGTCTGGGCCCTGGCCGCCCTGATGGTCCCGATCGGACTGAGCGGTCCGCTCGTGATGCCGCCGATGACCGCCGCCCTGCTGGACGCCGTCCCGTCCCACCGTGCCGGGGTCGCCGGCGGCGTGTTCAACACCAGCCGGCAGGTCGGTGGTGCCCTGGCCGTCGCGGTCTTCGGCGCGCTGCTCGCGCAACCGAGCGGCTTCCCGCACGGCCTGCGTACCAGCCTGCTCATCGCCGCCGCGGCCGCGCTGGCCGCCGCGGCCGCGAGCCGGCTGCTCAGAGCCGCCCTCACAGCCACGCATCCGGACTGACCGTGAACGCCACCAATCCAGGCCATCACGATCAGTGGTGAACGATCGACTAAGGAGCTGACCATGGAGAAGCGAACTCTCGGACATGATCTCGAGGTCTCGGCGCTCGGCCTCGGCTGCATGGGCATGAGCCAGAGCTACGGCCCCAACCCCGGCACCCGGCAGGAGATGATCGCGCTCATCCGGGCAGCGGTGGAGCGCGGCGTCACGTTCTTCGACACCGCCGAGGTCTACGGGCCGTTCGTCAACGAGCGACTGGTGGGCGAGGCCCTCGCTCCCGTCCGCGAGCAGGTCGTGATCGCCACCAAGTTCGGGTTCGCGTTCGACGCCGAGGGCCGCCAGAGGGGGCTGTCCAGCCGGCCCGAGCACATCCGGCAGGCCGTCGACGGCTCGCTCCAGCGGCTCGGCGTCGACGTGATCGACCTGTACTACCAGCACCGCGTCGACCCGCAGGTGCCGATCGAGGACGTCGCGGGAGCGGTCAAAGGGCTCATCCAGGACGGCAAGGTCCGGCACTTCGGCATGTCCGAGGCAGCCGCCGGCACCATCCGCCGCGCCCACGCCGTCCAGCCCGTGACCGCCGTGCAGAGCGAGTACTCCCTGTGGTGGCGCAGGCCCGAACAGGAGGTCCTGCCGGTCCTGGCGGAACTCGGCATCGGCTTCGTCCCCTACAGCCCGCTCGGCAAGGGGTTCCTCACCGGCACCGTCAATGACGCCACCACCTTCGACCGCAGCGACATCCGCGCGAGCATCCCGCGCTTCACCGCCGAGGCGAGGAAGGCGAACCAGACGCTCGTCGATCTCCTGGGCGCCATCGCCCAGGAGAAGGGCGCCACACCCGCGCAGATCGCGCTGGCCTGGCTGCTGGCCCAGCACCCGTGGATCGTCCCGATCCCCGGCACCCGCCGGCTGGAGCGACTGGCGGAGAACATCGCCGCCGCCCACGTCGAGCTCACCACCGACGACCTCGAACACATCGGCGGCACCGCCGCGAAGATCGACATCCAGGGCGCCCGCTACCCCGAACACCTCGAACGCATGACCGGCCTGTGACCTCGCCATCACCATCAGGGGGAAGGACATCTGTCATGGCTTCATGGACCAGGGACGAGCTCGCCCGTATCGGCGCGGCGGAGGAGCTGCAGATCGCGCCCGTCCGCGACGACGGCACGCCGCGCGCACCGGTGCCCATCTGGGTCGTCCGTGACGGCGACGACCTCTACGTCCGCTCCTACCGAGGCAGCGACGGCGCCTGGTACCGGACGGCCAGAGCCGGCCACCACGCCCACATCGCCGCCGGCGGCATCGACAAGGACGTCGCCCTGGCCGAGGAGAACGATCCCGGCATCAACGACCGGATCGACGCGGCGTACCGCACCAAGTACCAGCGCTACGGCAACACGTACGTCATCCCCATGGTCGCCGCCAAGGCCCGAGCCACCACCCTGAAGCTCCTGCCGCGATCATGACCCCCGGCCGTCGGCCGCCCCGCCGCCGGCGAGGACCCGGACGCGGCCAAGCGGCCGGCGTTCGGTCGTCCGTGCGCTTTCGGCCGACAACTGTGACGGCTAAGCCTTCGAGGCGCTTGAGCTGTTCGAGCGGTGCGTCGTAGGTGCCGATATGGAGGGTGCGAGCCTCACAGCAGGGCTTCGGCGGTGGCGCGGGCTCTTCTCCGGAAGCCCGCCCTCGCCACGTCGCGGGGGGCTTCCGGAGGAGGGCGCCCGGGCTCACGGCTGCAGGAGGGTCTTGATGGCGCGGCGTTCGTCCATCGCCTTGTACCCCTCGGCCGCCTGCTCCAGGGGCAGGGTGAGGTCGAAGACCTTGCCGGGGTCGATGGCGCGGTCGCCGATCAGCCCGATCAGCTCGGGCAGGTACTGGCGCACCGGGGCCGGGCCGCCGTGCAGGTGCACGTGGGAGAAGAACAGCTCCTCGCCGGGCAGCGCGACGTCGTGGGCGACGCCGACGTAGCCGACGTGCCCGCCGGGGCGGGCGGAGCGGATGGCCTGCATCATCGACTCCTGGGTGCCGACCGCCTCGATCACCGAGTGCGCGCCCAGACCGCCGGTCAGCTCCTTGACGCGGGCCACGCCCTCGTCGCCGCGCTCCGTGACGAGGTCCGTGGCGCCGAACTCCGGAGCCAGCTTCTGCCGGGGCTCGTGCCGGCTCATCGCGATGATCCGCTCCGCGCCGAGCTGCCTGGCGGCCAGTACGGCGAGCAGGCCGACCGCGCCGTCACCGACCACGGCCACCGTCTTGCCCGGGCCCACCTCGGCGGCGACGGCGCCGAACCAGCCGGTGCCCAGCACGTCGGAGGCGGCCAGCAGGCTCGGGATCAGGTCCGGGTCCGGCAGGCCGGGGGTGGCCACGAGGGTCCCGTCGGCCAGCGCGATGCGCGCGTACTGGGCCTGCGCGCCGGTGGCGGCGGCGAACTCCCGATGGACGCAGGACGTCTGGTAGCCGGCCCGGCAGAGCTCGCAGGTGTTGTCGGAGGCGAAGAACGAGCCGACCACGAACTGCCCCGGCTTGATCGTGCGGACCTCGCTGCCGACTTCCTCGACGATGCCGACGTACTCGTGGCCCATCGGGGTGGGCTGGTTCACCGGTTCGATGCCGCGGTAGGGCCACAGGTCCGAGCCGCACACGCAGGTGGCGGCCAAGTGGATCACCGCGTCGGTGGGCTGCTCGATCCTCGGGTCGGGGCGGTCCTCGACGCGTACGTCGCCCGGGGCGTACAGAACTGTTCCACGCATGGTGGATCTCCTTGCTGTGACGTGCTGTGCGTGCTCAGGTCGTGAGCCGGATGGCGGCGCCGGCCCTGGCCGGGCGCCCACTGGACGAGCCGTCCCCGGTGCCGCCGGGCGGAAGGCGCGCATGATCACTCTGCTGCGGCTCCGGTGAACACAGGCGGCCCATCAGGGAACGGCGCAACGCCATCTCTCATGACAACGTCCAGGAAACCGGCTGTATCGCGCGGGCGGGAGGTCGCGTTTATCGGGGGGACAACCTCTACCCCCCTTCCGCCCCCGGCCGCTGCCTACAGTGAGAGACGTGCACGACAATCGAGACGAGATCCGCGCCTTCCTCGCCAGCCGGCGCGCCAAGATCACGCCGGAGCAGGCGGGGCTGGCCCCCGGCGGGCGCCGCCGGGTGCCCGGCCTGCGCCGCGAGGAAGTCGCCGTGCTGGCCGGCGTGAGCACCGACTGGTACACCCGTCTCGAAAGAGGCCACATCAGCGGCGTCTCCGACGACGTCCTGAACGCTGTCGCCCGCGCCCTGCAGCTCGACGAGGCCGAACGCGCCCACCTGTTCGACCTGGCCCGCGCCGCCGGCACCGGGCACCGCCCCCGCCGCCCCGCCCGCAAGGTCCGGCCCGGGCTGCAGCGGATGCTGGACGCCATGAGCGACGCCCCCGCGATCATCCGCAACGGCCGCATGGACATCCTGGCCGCCAATCACCTCGGGCGCGCCATGTACTGGCCGGTCTACCAGAGCCCGCGCCCCGCCACCGCCCAACCGCCGAACATCGCCCGCTTCCAGTTCCTCGACCCCGCCGGGCCCGACTTCTTCCCCGACTGGGAGACCGCCGCCGACATCACGGTCGCCCTGCTGCGTACCGAAGCCGGCCGCGACCCCTTCGACAAGGGCCTCACCGACCTGATCGGCGGGCTGTGCACCCGCAGCGCGGACTTCCGCACCCGCTGGGCCCAGCACAACGTCCGCCTGCACCACTCCGGCGCCAAGACCTTCCACCACCCCGCCGTCGGCGACCTCACCCTCGACTACGAGTCCATGGACCTGCAAGCCGACCCCGGCCTGAACCTGACCGTCTACACCGCCGCCGCCGGCACCCCCTCCCACGACGCCCTGCGCCTCCTGGCGAGCTGGGCCGCCACCCTCGCCGACCACCCGCAGGACACCGGACCCTCACCCATCAAACGCAGCTGACACACCCGCACCGCCCCGGCCGGGCCACCACCGGTGCCGAGTCGTGCTCCCACGCCGTCCGGCGGCGACGCCGGCCCATTGCGGGGAGGCGACGGCTGCGCCATGGAGCGGTGGACGCTCACGCGTGCCAACAGCCGCTTGCCGGTCGCAAGGTCAGGACCACTCGTCCGCGGAGGTCGCCGGCGTCGATGAGCCCGCCGCCGTCGGGCCCCCCGGCCCGGCCTCCAACCCGGGGCCGGGGGAGGGGTGGTCAGCGGGCGGGGGTCAGGGTGCGCTTTCTGGAGGCGAAGATGTCGTCCACCAGCCTGTACGTGCGCGCCTGCTCCGCCGTGAAGATCCGATCCCGCTCGATGTCCTTCCTGATCTCCAGGATCCCCCGCCCCGTGTGCCGGGCCAGGATCTCCTCCTGCTGGTCGCGCATGCGCAGGATCTCCCTGGCGTGGATCTCCAGGTCGCTGCCCTGCCCGCGGCCGCCCTCGGTGTGGGGCTGGTGCAGCAGGACGCGGGCGTGCGGCAGGGCGGCGCGCTTGCCGGGCGAGCCCGCCGCCAGCAGGACCGCCGCGGCCGAGGCCGCCTCGCCGATGCAGACGGTCTGGACCTCCGGCCGGATGAACTGCATGGTGTCGTAGATGGCCGTCATGGCGGTGAACGAGCCGCCGGGGGAGTTGATGTAGAGGCTGACGTCCTGGTCCGGATCGAGCGACTCGAGCGTGAGCAGCTGCGCCATCACGTCGTTGGCCACGGTGTCGTCGATGGGGGCGCCGATGAAGACGATCCGGTCCTCGAAGAGCTTGTTGTACGGGTTCATCTCCTTGATGCCGTACGACGTGCGCTCCGTGAACGAGGGCAGCACATAGCGGCCGCTCATATCAGTTCATCCCTTCTGCGATGTGGTCGACGATGCCGTAGTCGAGCGCCTCCTGGGCGGTGAACCACCGGTCGCGGTCGGAGTCGGCCTGGATGCGCTCCAGCGGCTGGCCCGTGTGGTGGGCGATGATCTCGGCCATCCGGCGCTTGGTGTAGAGCATGTTGTCGGCCTGGATCTGGATGTCGCTGGCCGAGCCGCCGATGCCGCCGAGCGGCTGGTGCATGACGATGCGGGAGTTGGGCAGGGCGTAGCGCTTGCCCTTGGCGCCCGCCGTCAGCAGCACCTGCCCCATGGACGCGGCGAACCCCATGGCCACCGTCGCCACGTCACACGGAATGAACTGCATCATGTCGTAGAGCGCCATCCCGGCGGTCACGGATCCGCCCGGCGAATTGATGTAAAGCGTTATGTCGCGGTGTGGGTCTTCGGCCGCCAGCAATAGGAGCTCCCCGCAGAGCCGGTTGCAAATCTCGTCGTCGACCTCCTGGCCGAGGACCACGATCCGCTCCTTGAGCAGGCGCTGGCTGAGCTGGTCGGGCCAGGCCGCACGCTGGGTCTCCGTCATGACGCGGTCGCCTTTCTGCGCTGGGTATTTCCGAGAAAAACGCTAGACCCGGCGGCTCTGAATTCCGCGCTCATTTCGCTGGGGGCGCATTTTTCTAAGGGCGCATTCCACCGAGAGCGAATAACCATCGACATACAATCGCGGATGTGAGAAGGAACCTGCCCCGCCGATGGGCGTGCCTCATCCTGGGCGGCGCGCTGCTGATGCCGTACATGATGGTCGGCGTCCTGATCGCGGCCCAGTCGCAGGGCCAGAGCGCCAACCTGCTGCTGCCCATTCAGATCGGCGTGTTCGTGGCGGTGCTGCCGGTGGTGGCCGTCACCGGGCTGTTCCTGCCGATCCGGGCGCTGGAGGTGAACGCGGCGCAGGGGCTGCTCGGGGCGCACGTCGAGACCCCGCCCAGGCAGGCGGGCCGCACCTGGCAGGAGCGGCGCCGGACCGCCGCGTGGTTCACCCTGCACCTGGCGATCGGCGGGCTGCTCAGCGGCTCCACGCTGGCCATCGTGCCGTTCACGCTGGTCACGCTCGCGCTGCCGTTCGCCGGGCGGGCGACCCCGGTCATCGGCGTCGTCGTGGAGCCGGGATGGCCCGCGCTGCTGTGGCCGCTGGGCGGGCTGGCGCTGCTGGGGGCGCTGGTGGCGACGGTGGCGGGCGCGGGCGAGCTGCTGGCCAGGCTGGCTCCCGTCCTGCTCGGCCCCACCCCGGCCGAACGCCTGGCCGCCGCCGAGCACCACGCCCGTACGCTCGCCGAACGCAACCGGCTGGCCCGCGAGCTGCACGACTCGGTCGGGCACGCGCTCAGCGTCGTCACCCTGCAGGCCGCCGCCGCGGGACGGGTCCTCGACCGCGACCCGGAGACCGCCAGAAAGGCCCTGGCCGCGATCGAGCAGTCGGCCCGCACCGCCCTGGAGGACCTCGACCACGTCCTGGGCGTCCTGCGTGAAGACGACAGCACGGACGTTCCCGCCGAAGGCGGAAGGGACAGGGCGCCGCAGGCCACGCTGGCCGACCTGGACGAGCTCGTGGCCGCCTCGGGCGCTCAGGTGCGGCAGGAGGTGGGCGACCTGTCCGCCGTGCCCGCCGTGGTCTCCCGGGAGGCGTACCGCATTCTCCAGGAGGCGCTCACCAACGCCATCAAGCACGGCCACGGCCCCGTACGTCTGGCCGCCGCCGTTCAGGACGACGACCTGAGGCTCGAGGTCACGAACCCGGGACGGGTGAGCGGCGGCGGTCCCGGAGGCAGGGGCGTGACGGGGATGCGCGAGCGCGTCCGGCTGCTGCGCGGCGACCTGGACGCGGGTCCCACGGAGGCCGGATGGAGCGTCACGGTACGCCTGCCGCTACGGTCGAGCCCATGACGCTCAGAGTCGTGATCGCCGACGACGAGGACCTCATCCGCACCGGACTGCGGATCATCATCGACGCCGAGCCGGACCTGACCGTGGTCGGCGAGGCCGCGGACGGTGCCGCCGTCCTGCCCCTGGTCCGCCGCGAGCGGCCCGACGTCGTCCTCATGGACGTACGCATGCCCGCGCTCGACGGCATCCAGGCCACCGAGCGCCTGCTGGCCCTGGACGCGCCGCCGAAGGTGCTGGTGGTGACCACGTTCGAGAACGACGACCACGTCTACGACGCGCTGCGGGCCGGGGCCAGCGGGTTCCTGCTCAAGCGCACCAGGCCGGACGATCTGATCAAGGCGGTCAAGCTGGTCGCGGCGGGGGAGTCGCTGCTGTTCCCGGCCGCGATCCGGGCGCTGGCCGGGCGCCGGCCCCCGGGCCCGGGACGGGTGGCCGGGATCGACCGGCTGACCGGGCGTGAGGGCGATGTGCTGCGGCTGATGACCAAGGGGCTGTCCAACAACGAGATCGCCGCCGAGCTGGTCGTCAGCCAGGAGACGGTCAAGACGCACGTGGGGAACGTGCTGGCCAAGCTGGGCGCCCGCGACCGGACCCAGGCCGTGATCGCCGCCTACGAGTCGGGCTTCGTCTCACCGCGCTGAGCCGGCCCGCGCGGCTAACGGAAGAGCGGGGACTCCTCGCCCATCTCGTCGCCGGGTGTCTGCCCGGGCGTGACCTGCCCGCTCTCCGACGGGGAGGGCGACGTCGACGGCGAGGGCCGCGGCTCGGGGCTGGCCGGCGTCGGCGGCGGCGTCGGCACGAACACCGTCGGCGGCAGCTGCCGGGGCTGCGGCTCGCTGTCGCGCCGGCCCAGCAACATCAGCAGCAGGATCGCCGTCACCAGCATCAGCAGCAGCAGCAGCGCCAGCGCGGCCATCAGGACCCGCTTGCGGGTCTCGGTGAGCGGCCTGCGCTGCCGCGTCGGCCCCGGCAGCGCCGGCGCGCGGTCGGTCAGCCAGTACGGCACGAAGTCGGGCCCGTGCGCCTCGCCGATGAACGTCCCGCCCACCATGACGGGGTCGAGGAAACGCTCGGCCCCGGGCCGGCCGGGCACGTACGGGACCGCCACCCAGGGCGCGTGCCCGCCGTCGAAGGCGAGCACCTCGGGCGTGTCGTCCAGCACCGCGCCCCGCGACCGCCCGGAACGCCCGAGCCAGCCGCGCAATCCGGACCGTTCGCCCCTGGCCTCCCTGACCGCGGTCACGAACCGGTCACGGGCGGCGGCGTCGAGCGCGGCCCCTCGCGTGAGCACGGCGAGCGACACCGCTCGCCCGTCGGGTCCCTGGCCGAGGTACACGAACCCGGCCGGGGCAGTGTGCAGGCGGGCCTGGACCACGTAGGGTCCCAGCCGGGGTGGATCGCCGAACTGCAGGGGACTTGCCACGTTTGCCATGAAAGCACAGACGTGGCGTCGTGCACGTTTGCGGCGCGTTTGGTGGAATGGCGTCATGAGCGTCGCCGAAGAGTTGCCAGGCGGAAACGACGCGGCACTGCTGCGTCAAAGTCTCGACGAGGTCCGGCGTGTCATCGTCGGCCAGGACCACATGGTCGAAAGGCTCATCGTGGCCCTGCTGGCCCGCGGGCACTGCCTGCTCGAAGGAGTCCCAGGCGTCGCCAAGACCCTCGCCGCCTCCACCCTGGCCACTGTCGTGGGCGGCACGTTCGCCCGTATCCAGTTCACCCCCGACCTCGTGCCGAGCGACATCATCGGCACCCGCGTCTTCCACCCCTCCAACGAGAAGTTCGATGTCGAGCTCGGCCCCGTGTTCGTCAACTTCCTGCTGGCCGACGAGATCAACCGCGCCCCCGCCAAGGTCCAGTCCGCGCTGCTGGAGGTGATGGCCGAGCGGCAGGTCACGCTCGCCGGCGTCACCCACCCGCTGCCCAAGCCGTTCATCGTGCTCGCCACCCAGAACCCGATCGAGTCCGAGGGCGTCTATCCGCTGCCGGAGGTGCAGCGCGACCGGTTCCTGTTCCGGGTACGGGTGCCGCACCCCAGCGCGCACGAGGAGCTGGAGATCCTCCACCGGATGAGCGTCAAGCCGCCGGTCCCCGAGCGGGTGCTCGACCCGGACAAGCTGCTGGCCCTGCAGGAGGCGGCCGAGCAGGTCTCGGTGCACCAGCTCGTCGCCGACTACGTGGTGCGGCTGGTCATGTCCACCCGCAGCCCTGCCGACTACGGCCTGCCCGACCTCATCGACACCATCGAGATCGGCGTCAGCCCCCGGGCCACGCTGGGCCTGGTCTCGGCCGGGCGGGCGCTCGCCCTGCTGCGCGGCCGCGACTACCTGCTGCCCGACGACGTACGCGACGTGGCGGTGGACGTCATGTCGCACCGGCTCATGCTCACCTTCGACGCCCTGGCCGACGGCGTCGACCCGGAGCAGGTCGTCAAACAGATCCTGCAGGCCGTGCCCCCGCCCCTCGTCGTCTGGAACCAGAACCGGTGAGCGGCCTGTGAACACGGCGGAACAGGCGCTCAGGCGGCTGGAGCTGACGGTCACCCGGCGGCTGGACGGGCTGCTGCACGGCGCCCACCAGGGGCTGCTGCCGGGGCCGGGCAGCGAGGCCGGCGACAGCCGCGTGTACGTGCCCGGCGAGGACGACGTGCGCCGCATGGACTGGGCGGTCACCGCGCGCACGACCGTCCCGCACGTACGCGACCTGATCGCCGACCGGGAGCTGGAGACCTGGGCGCTGGCCGACCTGTCGCCCAGCATGGACTTCGGCACCGCCGACACCGACAAACGCGACCTGGTGGTGGCGGCGGTCGGCGCGATCGGGTTCCTGTCGAGCAGGATGGGCGACCGGTTCGGCGCGCTGGTGCTGCACGACGAGTACGTGCACCGCATGCCCGCGCGCACCGGCCGCCCGGCCCTCTACGGGCTGCTGCACTCGCTCATGGACGCCCCGCGCGGCCGGATCGTGCCCGACCCGCCCGACCTGGCCGAGGCCATCGAGGTGCTGTCGGCCAGCCGCAGGCGGCGCGGCGTGCGGCTGATCGTCTCCGACTTCCTCGACGCCCGCCCCAGCCTCGACCCCGACGCCGAACGCCCCTGGGAGCGCCCCATCAGGCGGCTGGCGGCCCGTCACCAGGTGCTGGCGGTCGAGGTGATCGACCCGCGCGAGCTGGAGCTCCCCGACGTGGGGAGGGTAGCGTTCACCGACCCCGAGAGCGGGAAGGTACGCGAAGTGCATCTTTCACCCAAGGTTCGGCAAGCGTACGCGGAGGCGGCCGCCCTGCAGCGCGAGGGCACCCGCGTGGCGCTGCGCCGCGCCGGCATCGCGCACCTCGTGCTGCGTACCGACCGGGACTGGGTGTTCGACATCGCGCAGTTCGTCCTCCGCCAGCGCCGCATGAGCCACCTCGCCCACAGGAGACCTACGTGACATTCTTGGCCCCCGGCTGGCTCTGGCTGTTCCTGCTGGTGGGGCTGCTGGTGGCCGGGTACATCGTCTCGATGTTCGCCCGGCGCCGCTACACCGTGCGCTTCACGAACCTGGCCCTGCTCGACCTCGTCGCCCCCGCCGGCCCCGGCTGGCGCCGCCACGTCGGCCCCGCGCTGTTCCTCCTCATGATGGCGCTCCTGGTCGTCGGCGCCGCCAAACCCGCCGACCAGGTACGCGTGCCGCGCGACCGCGCCACCATCATGATCGCGCTGGACGTGTCGCTGTCCATGGACGCCGACGACGTCCAGCCCAACCGGATCAACGCCGCCAAGGCCGCGGCGCAGGCGTTCGTCAGGGAGCTGCCGGACCGCTTCAACGTCGGCGTGGTGTCCTTCGCCCGCTCCGCCAACGTCGTCATCTCGCCCACCACCGACCACCAGGCCGTGGGCACCGCCATCGGCACCCTCACCACCCGCCCGGGCACCGCGATCGGCGAGGCCGTCTTCAACTCGCTCGACTCGCTGCGCTCGTTCGACCAGCAGGCCGCCACCGACCCGCCGCCGGCGGCGATCGTGCTGCTGTCCGACGGCGACAACACCTCGGGCAGGTCCGTGAACGAGGCCATCGACGCCGCCCAGCAGGCCCGCGTGCCGGTCTCCACGATCGCGTACGGCACCCAGGAGGGCACCGTCAACATCGACGGCCGCCCGGTGAACGTGCCGGTCAACAAGCAGACCCTGCAGTCGCTGTCCGACGGGACCAGCGGCCGGGCCTACACGGCCGAGTCCGGCAGCGAGCTGCGCGAGGTCTACGAGCAGATCGGCACCTCGCTCGGCTACAAGCTGGTCAACCAGGAGATCACCCAGTGGTTCATCGTGGCCGCGATCCTGGCCGGGCTGCTGGTGGCGGGCGCGGCGGTGCTGTTCGGCTCCCGGATCCCCTGACGTCACCCCTGCCTCGAAACCGCTTGCTGTACGACTTGTACACTCTTGGGGTTTCTTGGGGGAAATCGGGGGAGTGGCGTGCCGCTGGAGCAGGTCCTGGTGTTGCTGGTCGCGGCGGCAGGGGCGGGATGGGTCGACGCCGTCGTGGGCGGGGGCGGGCTGGTGCAGCTCCCCGCGATCTTGATGACGGGGCTGCCCACGGTCGAGGCGATGGCCACCAACAAGCTGTCGTCGGTCTTCGGCACCACCTCGGCGGCCGTCGCCTACGCCCGCTCCACCAAGATCGACCGGGAGGTCGCGCTCCCCGGCGCGTGGCTGGCCGTGCTGAGCGCCGGGCTCGGGGCGTCGGCCGCGGCGGCGATCTCGGCCGAGGTGCTGCGGCCCCTCGTCATGGTGGTGCTGCTCGGGGTGGCCGCGTTCGTGACGCTGCGGCCCGCGCTCGGGGCCGTTCCGGTGCCGCACCTTCGGACCCGCGGCCGGGTGCTGGCCGCGGTGGCGGTGGCCGGGGTGGGGATCGCCTTCTACGACGGCATCATGGGGCCGGGCACGGGGACGTTCCTCATCATCGCCTTCACCGCCATCCTCGGGCTGGACTTCGTCTCGGCCTCCGCGTCCGCCAAGATCATCAACGTGGGGACGAACCTCGGGGCGCTACTGGTCTTCGGGCTCCAGGGGCACCTGAACTGGGGGCTCGGGCTCGGCATGGCCGTGTGCAACGTGGCCGGCGCCCAGCTCGGCGCGCGGATGGCGCTCAAGCGGGGCACCGGCTTCGTGCGGATCGTGCTGCTGTGCGTCGTGGTGGCCCTGGTGGCCAGGCTGGCATGGCAGCAGTTCGCAGCCTGACGGGCTAGGCCAGGAGCGAGCGGACGTACTCGCCGATCGGCTGGGTGGGGCGGCCGGTGAGGTCGCGCAGCGTGCCGGGGGTCTTGGAGAGCCAGCCGCGGGCGATGTTGACGTCCACGTCCGCCATGATCTCGGCGAACGGCGCGGGCAGGCCGGCGCCGGTCAGCACGCGCGCGTACTCGTCCTTCGGCAGGTCCTGGTAGACGACCTCCTTGCCGGTGACCGCGGCGATCTCGGCGGCCAGGTCGGCCCGGCTCCAGGTCGTGTCGCCGGACAGCTCGTACACCTTCCCGTCGTGGCCCTCGCCGGTCAGCACGGCGGCCGCGGCGGCGGCGTAGTCGGCGCGGGAGGCGGAGGCGACCCGGCCGTCGCCGGCGGCGCCGTGCACGGCGCCGAGCTGCGGGGCGGCCGTGATCGTCGCCTCGTAGACCTCGTTGTACCAGTTGTTGCGCAGGATCGTGTACGTCACCCCGGACGCCTTGATGTACTCCTCGGTCGCCCGGTGGTCGGCGGCCAGCAGGGCCTCGGTGGTGTCGGCGGCGGGCGCGCTGGTGTAGACGAGCGTGGCCCCGGCCTCCTTGGCGGCGTCCACGACGGTCGAGTGCTGCTGCAGGCGGTTGGGGTCCAGGCCGGAGATGAGCAGCACCCTGGTGGCGCCCCGCAGCGCGCTCCTGACGGTCTCGGGCCGGTCGTAGTCGGCCTGGCGCACCTCGACGCCGAGGTCGGCGCCCTTCTCCGGGGTGCGCGCGGCGGCGACGATCTGCTCGGCGGGGACGCGCTTCCTGAGCTCCTCGACCACCAGCCGGCCCAGCTGCCCGGTGGCTCCGGTCACCACGATCATGATTTCTCCCTGTTCAGTACCAGCGGTTTGGTTAGTACTTTCTATCAGAAAGTACCCACGAACGCGTACGCTGGTTTTCATGGAGGAGTTCGAAGAGCTGGTGGCCGATGTCTTCTCGCGCCGGTGCACCTCTCGCTCAGTGCTGGAGACGATCACCGGCCGCTGGGCGATCCTGGCGCTGGTGGCCCTGTACGAGGGGCCCTACCGCTTCAACGCGCTGCGCCGCCGGGTCGACGGGGTGAGCGAGAAGATGTTGTCCCAGACCCTCCACGCGCTCGAACGCGACGGCATGGTGCTGCGCGTGGCCGAGTCCTCGATCCCGCCCAAGGTCGAGTACAGCCTCACCGAGCTGGGCCGGGAGGCCGCCGAGCGGCTCATCCCCCTCCTGGAGTGGGTGGAGGATCGCATGCCCCAGGTGGTGTCCTCCCGGGAGGAGTACGCCGCCCGCTGAACGCCCGCTCGCCCGCAGGCCGCTTCCCTACGGCTTTCCTACAATGGGGCCATGCGTGCCAGCCGCCTGCTCTCGCTGCTCCTGCTCCTGCAGTCGCGCGGCCGCATGACCGCGCCTGAGCTGGCCGAGGAGCTGGAGGTGTCGGTCCGCACGGTCTACCGCGACGTGGAGGCGCTGTCGGCGGCCGGCGTGCCGGTCTACGCCGACCGGGGCCCCGCGGGCGGCTACCAGCTGCTCGACGGCTACCGCACCAGGCTCAACGGGCTGACCGCCGAGGAGGCCTCCTCGCTGTTCCTGGCGGGGCTGCCCGGTCCGGCGGCCGAGCTGGGGCTGGGCGAGGTGGCCGCCGCCGCGGAGCTGAAGCTGCTGGCCGCGCTGCCGCCCGAGCCGCGCTCGCACGCCTCGCGGATGCGCGAGCGGTTCCTGCTCGACGTGCCGAGCTGGTACCGCTCGGCCGACGACGTGCCGCATCTGAGCGAGGTGGCCGAGGCGGTGTGGGACCAGCGGCCGCTGCACATGACCTACCGGCGCTGGGGGCAGCAGGAGGTCGACCGGGTGATCCACCCGTACGGGCTGGTGCTCAAGGGCGGCTCCTGGTACATGGTGGCCGCGCCGCCGGGCGGCAGCGCCCGCACCTACCGGGTGGCGCGGATCCTGACCGTGGAGACGCTGCCCGGCCGCTTCCCCTGGCCCGAGGGGTTCGACCTGGGCGGGTTCTGGCAGGGCTACGCCAAGGAGTTCCGCGAGCGGATGTACACCGCCGAGGCCGTCATCAGGCTCGCCCCCGGCCGGGGTGAGCTGCTGGCGTACACGATGGGCTCCGACGTGGTGGGCGCCGCGCTGGCCGCGGCCGACGGGCCCGATCCGGAGGGCTGGCTGACGCTGACGGTGCCGATCGAGTCGATCACGCACGCGCGCTGGCTGCTGCTGCGGATGGGGGCGGACGTCGAGGTGCTGGGGCCGCCGGAGCTGCGGGCGCTGATGTGCGAGGCGGTCGCCGAGCTGCGCAAGCTGTACGAGTAGGCCGATAACCAGGCGACTCACCGGCATGGTTTCTGGGAACATGCCGCCCATGTATCTACTCGCTTTCGTGGGCGCGTGCGTCCTGGTCGCCATGGCGCCCGGGGTCAGCACGGCCATCATCCTGCGCCAGACGCTGCGCGCGGGCCGCGGCTCCGGCATGGCCGCCACCCTGGGCAACGAGACCGGCATCCTGCTGTGGGGGCTGGCGGCCGCCTTCGGCCTGTCGGCGCTGCTGGTGGCCTCGCAGCTGGCCTATGACGTGATGCGCGTGGCCGGCGCCGTCGTGCTGGTCGTGATGGGCGCCCAGGCGCTGTGGCAGGCCCGCAAGGGCGTCCCGGCGACCGGCACGGAGGCCGAGGAGGTGGCGGTGCCGGGCCGGCGCGGGCCGTACCTGGCGGGCCTCGGGACGTGCCTGGCCAACCCGAAGGCGGCGGTGTTCGCGATGTCGTTCCTGCCGCAGTTCGTCGCGCCCGGGCAGAACGTGCCGGTCACGCTCGCGACGCTGGCCGTCGTGTGGGTGCTGGTCGACCTGGCCTGGTACGGGCTGCTCATCTGGACGGTGGCCAAGGCCAAGGCGGTGCTGGGACGGCCCGCGGTGCGCCGGCGGCTGGAGCAGATCTCCGGCGTGGTGCTGATCGGGCTGGGCGTGCGGCTGGCGGTGGAGTCGCGATGACGATCTGGCACTCCGAGCGGGGCACGGGCGAGCCCGTCGTGCTGCTGCATTCGACGGCGGTCGACTCGGGCATGTGGGACGCGCAGGTGGAGGCCCTGTCCGAGCGCTTCCGGGTGATCACGGTGGACTTCCGGGGCTACGGGCGCAGCCCCTACCGGTCGGACGGCCCGTACAGCGACAGTGACGACGTGGCGCGGCTGCTGGCCGCGCTGGAGGTGAGCCGGGCGGCGCTGGTCGGCTCGTCGGGCGGGGGCCGGGTCGCGCTGGAGCTGGCGGCGGCCGGGCTCGCCGGCCGGCTCGTGCTGCTGAACCCCGTCTCCGACCTGGCGCCCACGCCGGACCTGCGGGCCTACTGGGACGAGGAGGGGCGCCTGCTGGAGGCGGGCGACGTCGAGGGGGCGGCGGAGCTGAACGCGCGCACCCTGCTCGGGCCCGAGGCGTCGCGGGAGACGTTCGGGCGCGTGGTGGCGATGCAGCGGCACGCGTTCGAGGTGCAGCTGGCCGCCGATCCGGAGCCGTCGCAGGTCGAGAAGGAGGTCGTGCCGGCGGAGATCGACGTGCCGGCGCTGGTCGTGGCCGGCGCGCACGACCTGCCGTACTTCCAGGACAGCGCCCGCCACCTGGCCGGCGCGCTGCCCCGGGCGCGGTTGGTCGAGCTGGAGTGGGCCGGGCACCTGCCCGCCCTCGAACGTCCCGAGGAGATCAACCGGCTGCTCCTGGACTACCTTTAGGGCATGACGAACGACCTGGCGACCCTCCTTCGGCAGGCGCAGGACGACGACCCGCTGCTGGCCCTGCACGCCACGACCGCCCTGCGCCGCGAGATCGAGCGTCTGGAGGCGGTCCAGGTGCGGCGGGCCAGGGTGGCGGGGCTGGCCTGGGCGCAGATCGCCGACGCGATCGGGGTGAGCAAGCAGGCCGTGCACAAGAAGTACGGCCGCCGCTAGCCCGTCCACCGGCCGGCGAACCAGCGCAGCACGATGTTCCAGGAGTAGCCGCGCCGGATGCGCCCGGCCACGTCCGGGGGCAGCGTGTCCAGGCCGCGGTGCTCCAGCAGCACCTCGGTGCCGCCCTCGACCGGGCTGAAGGCCACCTCGATCTCCATCCGGCCGCCCTCGTTGAGCAGGTCGGCCCAGACCAGGCGGCGCGGCGGCTCCCAGGCCACGATCCTGCCGGTGTCGACGTGGCCGCCGTCGGACCACAGCTCGCGCAGGAAGCCGTCCTCGAAGCGGATGGCGACCGCGCGGGCCGGGTCGACCCAGCTGTGGCGGCCGCGCACGTACCAGCTGTCGATCTCGTCGGTGAAGATCCGGAACGCGGTCGCCGGGTCGACGGGCACGGTGACGCTGGCCTGGACGGAGTTCACCGGCTGCGCTCCACGTGGTCCTTGAACGAGCCGAGCTGCTCGGCCCAGAACGCCTGCACCTGGTCCAGCCACGCCTGCAGCGCCGCGAACGGCTCCTGGCGCAGCGTGTACAGGCGCAGGCGGGCGTCGCTGCCCCCCGCCTCCGCCTGCACGAGACCGCCCGCCCGCAGCACGCGCAGGTGCCTGCTGAGGGCGGGGGCGCTCATCTGGACGGCCTGCGCCAGCTCGCCGGCCGGGCGCGGGCCTTCGCGCAGCAGGTCGATGACCTTGCGCCGGGTGGGATCGGCGAGCGCGGCCAGCGTCGCGTCGATTTCGTTAACGTTGGTGTTAATTGTTGCCTGCTTCCGTTAGGCTGTTAACCCTTAACGCTAGAGGCAATTATTGCGGAGGTGCATACATGAGTGTCGAGCTGGGCTACTACACGCTGTCCGTGGCGGACCTGGACCGGGCGGCCGCCTTCTACGGGGCGCTGTTCGGCTGGCAGTTCAGGCGCGAGCACGAGACGTACCTGCACGTCACGAACACGGCCGTGCCGATGGGCCTCGTCGCGCGCGGGCCCTCCTCGCAGCCGAACCTCTACTACCACGTCACCGACATCGACGCGGCCGTCGAGCGGGTGCGGGAGCTGGGCGGCGGCACCGGCGAGATGTACGACAGCAAGTCGGGGCGCGGCTGCACCTGCACCGACGACCAGGGCACGGAGATCAGCCTCTGGCAGCCCGCCCCCGGCTTCGAGTAGGCCGGGTTCTCCTTAGTCCGGGGCCTTGACGGTGGCGATGCCGAGGGTGCTGGTCATCGGTAGCAGCCCGGCCTCGAAGACCGCGCCGAGGAACGGCGAGGCCAGCTGGGCCAGCCGTTCGGCGCGCTCCTCGCCGAGCAGCCGCCACGGCTCGGCGGCCAGCCGGTCGGTCATCCGCTCGACCTGGTCGCGCAGCGCCCGCCCCCGCTCGGTGGCCTGCCCGTCGGGGCCGACGAGGCCGCGGGCGGCCAGCCGCTCCTGGGCGGCGTCCCACTCCTGCTCGCTCCAGCCGCGCCCGGCGAAGTTCGGCACGGGGGCGGCGCCGATCGTGGCGAACGACACCAGCGCCTCGCAACCGTCCAGCTCCGCGGCCTGCAGCGCCGCCAGGTGGCCGTCACCCCGGTGCTCGCGCAGCACGGTGGCGGCCTGCCAGAGCACCAGGTGCGGCTCGTCGGGCCAGCGCAGGTCCAGGTTGGCCGCGGCGAACGGCCGCCCGGCCACGCTCACGCTCTCGGCGGCCCGCCTGACCAGCTCCGCCGCCTCCAGCGCCGCATCCACCGTCACCTTGTCGCCCAGCAGATCGCGGTACGTGCGGTCGACGGCGGCCATCCGGGCCTCGAGCACCCGCTCGGGCGAGGCGACCTCCCACACGGCCGGCACGTGCTCGGCGATCATCCGCGGGCTGAAGCTGTAGTACGCGGCGGTGGCCAGCCGGCTGCCGGCCCGCCCGAGCGGGGCCGTGCGGTAGGCGAAATAGCTCGGCCAGCGCGACTCCACGTCGTAACCGAGCGCGCCGGCCTCCGCGAACGCCTGGGGCGAGAAGTACAGCACCGCGTGGATCGGCTCGAGCTGGTGCCACATGCGGCGGGCAAGTCTGGACGCTGCGCTCATCACAATCCCTCACTGTCTAGGTAAGCTATGCCAGTGACGATAGAGGCTTGGCGCATCACTGGTCAATCGCAAATAGACAGTTATGTCGGGAGGTGGGCGGAGCTGGCCGTCCTGCTGGTGAACGAGCTGGCCGTCACCCGGGCCCGCGGCCGCCCCGTGGACCCGCCCGCCGACCGCCGGGCCGCGCTGGAGGCGGCGTTCGCCCAGCAGGGCCGGCCCACCGGCCGGGCGCTGACCGGCGCGGACGCCGACCGGCTCGCGGGCGTGGCCGCCGAGCTCCACCCGGCCTTCACCGGCGACGTCGCCGCCCTCAACGCGGCCCTGGTGCGCCACGCGGCCGTGCCCAACCTGCACGGCGACCCGCCCGTCCTGGCCTTCCACGCCCCCGGCGCGGACCTGGTCGACGCCTGGGCCGCCGACGCCGGCACGGCCCTGGCCATGGTGATCGGCGTCGGCCAGGGCCGGCGGCTGCGGACCTGCGAGGCGGACGGGTGCGAGCTGGTCTTCTTCGACGTCACCAGGAACGCCTCGCGCAGGTTCTGCGGCCTGTCCTGCCAGAACCGCGCCAAGGCCAGCGCCTACCGCGCCCGCCGCCGCACCTGATCCCGGACCCTGATCACGGGCCCGGGGCACGCGCTCCGCGTTCTGTCGGTGGCGGCGGGCATGATGGCGGCCATGGCTTCATGGCAGGAGTTCGAGCAGCAGGCGGCGGAGCTGGCCGGGGTGGCGCGGCGGCTGATGGCGGCGTACCGGCACAAGGTGCTGGCCACGCTGCGCAAGGACGGCTCGCCCCGGGTCAGCGGCATCGAGACCAGCTTCCGGGACGGCGAGCTGTGGACGGGGTCGATGCCCGGGGCCGTCAAGGCGGCCGACCTGCGCCGTGACCCGCGGATGGCGATCCACGTCACCTCCAGCGCCCCCGAGGGGGACGACCCGTCGTCGTGGGAGGGCGACGTGAAGCTGGCCGGGCGGGCGGTGGAGATCACCGATCGGGAGGTGCTGGCGTCGTTCGGGCTGCCGAGCGAGGAGTCGCACCTGTTCCGGATCGAGCTGACGGAGGTGGTGCGGACACGGGTCGAGGGCGACGAGATCGTCATGGACTCCTGGCGCGAAGGGGTGGGGCTGCGCCAGATCCGCCGCAAGTGACCGTTTCCGGCTAGTGGACGGAGAAGCCGCCGTCCACGAAGAGCATCTGCCCCGTGACGAACGCGGAGGCGTCACCGGCCAGGAAGACGGCCGCGCCCGCGAAGTCCCCGGGCAGGCCGTTGCGGCCGACCATGTGGCGGGCGGCGAGCGCTTCGACGCGGCCCGGGAGGGCCTGGGCGGGTTCGGTCAGCGGGGTCAGCACGAAGCCGGGGATGATCGTGTTGACGCACACCCCGCGCGGCGACCACGCCTCGGCCTGGGAGCGGGTCAGGCCGGCGATGGCGGCCTTGGCCGTGCCGTACGCGCCGCTGTCGCCGAAGGCGCTGATGGACTGCTGGGAGCCGAGGTTGATGATACGGCCCCAGCCGCGGGCGGCCATCCTCGGGCCGAAGTGCTGGCCGAGGAGGTAGGGGGCGGTGAGGTTGACGGCGATGGTGCGCTCGTAGTCCTCGACGGTGAGCTCGGCCATGGGCTTGCGGATGTTGTTGCCGGCGTCGTTGACGAGGATGTCGACGTCGCCCGCCGTGGCGCACACCCGCCGGACGTCGTCGCGGTCGGCGAGGTCGGCGCTGATCCAGGAGGCGGAGACGCCGTGCTCGCGCAGGCGGGTGACGGCCTTGCCGAGCTCGTTCTCCCTGCGGGCGACCAGCACGACCTCGGCTCCGGCCCGGCCGATCGCCTCGGCGATGACGTACCCGATGCCGGAGCTGCCGCCGGTCACCAGGGCGCGCCGGCCGTCGAGGGAGAACAGCTCCCGCAGATAGTCAGACATCATCGGACAAGCTAGCACCCCGAGGCAGGGTGAAGGCCGGGTCCCGCGACGCGGGGCCCGTGGCGGGGTACCACAACAGGCGAGAACACCATCGACCGGCGGTTGCGCGGGCTGGGCGAGGGGCGTGGTGGCGCGTACCGCGTGACCCGCCCCGTCCGGCGCGGCCACGGCCGGGCCGATTGGCGGGCGGCGTGGGATGGGGGAGAATGTGAGGTCGTCCACTGACCGGGAAGAGCCCTCGGGTGCGTCATGAGCCTGGATCCGCGCCGCGCGTCCGCCGGCGACCCGCTGAGTGCCGCGATCGGGGCCGCGCGGTGGATCAGGACGGCGGCCGCGGGCGACGCG
Organism: Nonomuraea jabiensis; assembly: GCF_014204795.1. Classification (GTDB taxonomy): domain Bacteria; phylum Actinomycetota; class Actinomycetes; order Streptosporangiales; family Streptosporangiaceae; genus Nonomuraea; species Nonomuraea jabiensis. Next base: position 8,494,220 of record NZ_JACHMB010000001.1, read on the forward strand.
CGGGCACGCCACTGGGTGGCCAACCCTGACCCGCGGGGCCGCTCCGCGCTGACGCCCGAGCCCGCCTCCCTGTACGGCGGCGCGGCCGGCATCGTGCTCTTCTTCCTGGAGCTGGCCGCCGCGACCGGGCGGGAGGAGTACCTGGAGGACGCCCGGGCGGGCGTGCGCTACCTGGTCGAAGCCGGCCCCGGGGTGGGCGACGTGACCTTCCACCATGGCCTGGGCGGGATCGCGGTCGCGTTGTGCGAGGCCGGGTGGGTGCTGGGCGACGGCCTGGCCGAGGAGGCGGCCGCGGCGGCGCTGGACCGGGTGGCGCGGGCGGCGCGGCCGATGGACGGCGGTCCCGGCTGGTCGGGGGACCCGGCGCAACGGGGCGACGGCGGTGTCGTGCTGGCGCTGCTGCACGGCGCCGCGATGCTGAGGATGCCGTCGTACGCGGAGCTGGCGGCCGAGGCCGGGCTGCGGGCGGCGCGGCTGGCGGTGCCGGGGCACCGCTTCGGCGACTGCGAGGGCCTGCCGGCGGACGCGGTCACGCCGGGGTTCCTGGCCGGTACGGCGGGGACGGCGTTCCTGCTGGCCCGCCTGTACGGGGTGAGCGGGGACGGCCGGTTCCTGGAGGCGGCGCACAGGGGCGCGGATTTCGTACGCTCGGTCAGCGCGCTGAGCGGCCGGCGCGCGCTGGTGCCGCACCATCTGCCGCAGGGGCGGGGGCTGCACTACCTGGGGTTCTGCTCGGGCTCCGCGGGCGTGGCGCGGATGTTCGTGGAGCTGTACCGGGCCGGGGGCGACCCGGCCGATCTGGAGTGGGCCGAGCGGCTGGCCACCGGGATCGTCACGAGCGGGGTCCCGGGCCGGCGGGTGCCCGGGCTGTGGGACACGGCCTGCCAGTGCTGCGGGCTGGCGGGGCTGGTGGAGCTGTTCGTCGGGTTGTGGGCGGTGACGGGGCGGGAGGCGTACCTGACCTTCGCCCGGACGCTGGGCGAGCACCTGGCGGGCAGGGCGAGCGGCGACGGCGGGGGCCTGCGGTGGTATCAGGCTTTTGAGCGGGTACGTCCCGGCGTGGTGAGCGCGGACACCGGGTACATGGCGGGCGCGGCGGGCATCGGCGCGGCGCTGCTGCACCTGGAGGCGGCGGGGCGGGGACGGCGGGTGATCCTGCTGCCGGACAATCCGTTCCCGGCGATCCCGGGCATGCTGCCCGAATAAAGGAGATTGCGCGCACGCTCGCGCGGCGTTAAGCTCGATTGCCCAATTTAGGCAAAGGCTCGACAATCCTCCTGTTAGGAGTATACCAGCGAATGGCTAATCGTCAAGATGGTCTTGCGGAAGCCCTTGACAGCGAACAGCGCACTGTGTCGTCGCTGTACGGCAGGCTCGACGTCGCCAGGGAGCGGGCCCAGGCGGCGCTGCGGGAGGTGTACGCCAGGGCCGGCGGCAGCCGCCAGGCGATGGTCGAACGCGAGGCGATGGCCTCGGAGCAGGCCAGGAGGCTGGCCCAGCTGAACGCGGTCGAGCGGGGCCTGTGCTTCGGCCGCATCGACGACGGCGCGGGGCGGAGCACGTACGTCGGCAGGATCGGGCTGCGCGACGAGGAGCACGAATCGGTCCTCATCGACTGGCGGGCGCCGGCCGCGCGGCCGTTCTACGTGGCCACGGCCACCGACCCGGGCGGGCTGGTACGCCGCAGGCACCTGCACCTGAAGGACCGCACGGTGGTCGGCATCGACGACGAGGTGTTCGACCTGGAGGGGATGAGCGACGGCGACCGGCGCACGCTCGTCGGCGAGGCGGCGCTGCTGGCGGCGCTGCGCCGGGGCAGGACGGGCCGGATGGGCGACGTGGTGGCCACCATCCAGACCGAGCAGGACCGGGTGATCCGCGCCTCGCTGCAGGGCGCGCTGGTGGTGCAGGGCGGCCCGGGCACCGGCAAGACCGTGGCGGCGCTGCACCGGGCGGCGTACCTGCTCTACACCCACCGCGCCACGCTCGAGCGGCGCGGCGTGCTGGTGGTGGGGCCCAACTCGATGTTCCTGCGCTACATCAGCCAGGTGCTGCCGGCGCTGGGGGAGACGCAGGTGGTGATGACCACGGTCGGGGAGATGTTCCCGGGGGTGCGGGCGAGCGCGTCCGACGGGCCGGCGACGGCGGTGGTCAAGGGTGACCCGCGGATGGCCGACGTGGTCGCCCGCGCGCTGGAGCTGCGCCAGCGCGCGCCCGAGGGCGATCTGGTGGTCGAGCTGGACGGGCTGAACCTGCGGGTTCCGCACGAGACGTGCGTGCGGCTGCGCGACCGGGCGCGGGCGGTGCGGCTGCCGCACAACATGGCGCGCAAGCTGTACGTCACCGAGCTGCTCAAGGAGCTCGCCAAGGCCGAGGCGCGGGCGCTGGAGGAGTCGCTGCACATCGAGGAGCTGGTCATCGAGGGCGAACCGGAGCTCGCGCAGCCGCTCGACCTGGAAGGCGACCTGGACGAGCTGGACCTGGAGCTGGCCTCGCGGCGGCTGTGGGGCGAGCCGGAGATCCGGCGGGCGGTGGACGACCTGTGGCCGGAGCTGACGCCGCAGCGGCTGATCTCGGAGATGCTGGCCTCGCCGGAGACGCTGTGGTCGGTGGCGCCGTCGGGGCTGGACTGGCAGGAGCTGCTCCGCCCGGTGGACGCGCCGTGGACGGCCGGGGACGTGCCGCTGCTGGACGAGGCGGCCGAGCTGCTGGGCGAGGACGACTCGGAGCGCCGGGTGGCGTCCAGGCGGGCGTCGCAGGAGCAGGCGTCGGAGGAGCTGTACGCGCGGGAGGTGCTGCAGGTCACGGGGGTGCTGGAGGAGGGCATCTTCGAGCGGGCCGACGTGCTGGCCGAGCGGCACGCCGACGAGGGGCTCGGGCTGACGACGGCCGACCGGGCGGCGGCGGACCGGACGTGGGCGTACGGGCACGTGATCGTGGACGAGGCGCAGGAGCTGTCGGCGATGGCCTGGCGGATGATCATGCGGCGGGTGCCGGCGAAGTCGCTGACCGTCGTGGGCGACCTGGCCCAGACGGGGTCGGCGGCCGGGGCGCGGTCGTGGGGAGAGGTGCTGGACCCGTACCTGGAAGGACGCTGGCGCGAGGAGCGGCTGCTGGTCAACTACCGCACGCCGGTGGAGATCATGACGGTCGCGGCGGACGTGCTGCGGGCCTTCGCGCCCGACCAGGAACCGCCCGAGTCGGTGCGTGAGGGCGGCTCGCGGCCCCGCGCGGCGCGCCTGCCGGTGGCGGCGCTGCCGGGGCTGGTGGCCGCGGAGCTGACCTCGATCGGCGAGGGCCGGGTGGGCGTGGTGACCTCGGACGCGCGGCATGCGGAGGTGGCCGCGCTGTTCCCGGAGGGTGACCTGGACGCGCCGGTGGTGGTGCTGACGGTGCGGCAGGCCAAGGGGCTGGAGTTCGACGCGGTCGTGGTGGTGGATCCGGCGGGGATCCTGAGCCAGTCGCCGATGGGGGGTCAGGACCTGTACGTGGCGGTGACGCGGGCCACCCGGCGGCTGACGGTGGTGTACGAGGGGGAGCTGCCGGAGGTGCTGTCCCGGCTGACTTCCGAATCTACAACGTAAAGGCGCCGGCCTTCGGCTCCCGGTCGACGGGGAAACCGGGAGCGCGGGTCAGTCGTTGTAGAGCTTGTCGGCCACCGCGCGGATCGTGCGGGTGATCTGGTCGAGGGAGCGCAGGGTCTCGGTGTCGAGGTGGTCCAGGATGCGGCGATAGTGTTCGAGCCCGGAGTTGTGGATCTCCTCGATCAGGGCGGTGCCGGCGGGGGAGAGCTCGACGCGGCGGACGCGGCGGTCGTGGGGGTCCTCGTGGCGGGTGACGAGCCCGTGGGCGACGAGCCGGTCGACGAGGCCGGTGACGGTGCCGAGGCTGACGCCGAGGTGGTGGGCGAGCTCCTGGCCGGAGGCGGAGCCGTTGAAGGCCAGGAGCATGATGACGTGGAGTTGCCGCATGGTCAGGTTGGAGGTGAACAGCGGGGACTGCTGATGCTGGGCGAACATCCGCCCCATGCCACGCTGTGTTTCGCTGATTCGACGGATCAGGTCTTCGCGTTCGTCGCTCACACTCACCTCTCGCTTCCTGAGAAGGTTATCAGGAAAGCTCAATCTGTCTAAATATTCGTTCGAGGCGAAGTGTTAGTCTGGGGCGAACTCTTGGAGGGGACGCCTATGACCGCATTCGCCCGGTTGAGCCTGGTCAACCGCAGCCTCGTGATATTGGTGGCGCTCGTGCTCAGCGCGTTCGGCGCGTTCACGATTCCGCAGTTGAAGCAGCAGTTGCTGCCGTCTTTGAGCTTCCCCGGCGCGTTCGTGGTCGCGGCCTACCCGGGTGCCTCGCCCGAGATCGTCGAGGACCAGGTGACGAAGCCGATCGAGGACTCGTTCCAGGGCCTGGACGGCATGGAGCAGATGACCTCGACGTCGAAGGAGGGCCTGGCGCAGATCCAGGTGGCCTTCGAGTACGGCACGGACGTCGAGTCCTCGCTGAACAAGATGCAGCAGGCCGTCAGCCGGCTCTCCCTCCCGGACGGGGTGGACCCGCAGGTCGTGGCGGGCAACACCGACGACATCCCGGTGGTGGTGCTCGCGGTGGGCGACGGCGGCGACGAGCGGGCGATGGCCGACAAGCTGCGCCGGATCATGGTGCCGGAGCTGCAGAGCGTGGAGGGCGTACGGGAGGCGTCGGTCACGGGCACCCGCGACGAGGTCGTCACGATCGAGCCGGACACCGAGAAGATGGCGAAGGCCGGGGTGTCGGCCTCGCAGATCCCCGACGTACTGAAGGCGAACGGCACGCCGATCCCGGCGGGCACGCTGACCGCTGACGGCAAGTCGCTCACGGTGCAGGTGGGCGCGCGGGTCGACTCGGTCGCCAAGCTCAAGGACCTGTACCTGACCCCGGCCCAGCCGGCGGCCACCCAGCCACAGCAGCAGCCGAGCCAGGCCCAGGCGCGCCCGCAGACCGGGCAGCCCGGCCGTCCGGGCCAGTCCCCGGCGGCCCTCGCGCAGCAGCAGGCGCCCAAGCCCAAGCCGCTCAAGCCGGTCAAGCTGGGCGACGTCGCCGAGATCAAGCAGGGGCTGGCGGACGCGACGACGATCACCCGTACGGACGGCAAGACGAGCCTGGGCGTGTCGGTGACGATGGTGCCCGACGGCAACGCGGTGTCGATCTCGCACGACATCAGCGAGAAGCTGCCCGAGCTGACCAGGGCGCTGGGCGACAGCTCGGACACGGCGGTGTCGGTGGTGTTCGATCAGGCGCCGTACGTGGAGGAGTCGATCCGGAGCCTGACCACCGAGGGCCTGCTGGGTCTGGCGTTCGCGGTGCTGGTCATCCTGGTGTTCCTGCTGTCGGTGCGTTCGACGCTGGTGACGGCCGTGTCGATCCCGCTGTCGGTGGTGATCGCGCTGATCGTGTTGTGGGCGGGCGACTATTCGCTGAACATGCTGACCCTGGGCGCGCTGACGATCGCCGTGGGCCGGGTGGTCGACGACTCGATCGTGGTGCTGGAGAACATCAAGCGACATCTCGCGTACGGCGAGGCCAAGCTGCAGGCGATCCTGACGGCGGTACGCGAGGTGTCGGGCGCGGTGACGGCCTCGACGCTGACGACGGTGGCGGTGTTCGCGCCGATCGCGATCGTGGGCGGCATGGTGGGCGAGCTGTTCCGCCCGTTCGCGATCACGGTGGCGGTGGCGCTGCTGGCCTCGCTGGTCGTGTCGCTGACGGTGGTGCCGGTGCTGGCGTACTGGTTCCTCAAGGCGCCGAACCTGACGCCGGAGCAGGCGCGCAAGCAGCGCGAGGAGGCCGAGGCCAAGGAGCTGCGCTCGCCGCTGCAGCGGGCCTACCTGCCGGTGCTGCGGTTCGCGACGCGGTTCAAGCTGGTGACGATCCTCATCGGCGTGGCGGTGTTCATCGGCACGATGGGCCTGGCCGGCGGGCTGCAGACGAACTTCCTGGACTCCTCGGGCCAGAACACGATCTCCCTGTCGCAGAAGATGCCGGTCGGTACGGACCTGGCGACCACGGACAAGGCCGCCCAGCAGGTCGAGGGCGTGCTGAAGGACCTGGACGGCGTGGAGACGTACCAGGTGAACGTGGGCGGCGGCAACGCCATGCAGGGTGGCGCGGTCGGCGGCGGCGCGGACCGGGCGTCGTACTCGGTGACGGTCAAGGACAGCGCCGACCCCGACAAGGTGCAGCAGGAGCTGCGCGAGCGGATCGACGGCCTGTCGGGCGTCGGCGAGGTCACGGTGGGCGGCGCCGGCGGAGGCGGGTTCTCCTCCGACACGATCGATGTGATCGTGCAGGCGCCCGACGCCGAGACGCTGCGCACGGCGACCGACACGGTCAAGACCGCGATGGGCGAGGTGTCGGGGCTCACCGAGGTGTCCTCCAACATGGAGACCAGCGCGCCGCGGGTCGAGGTCGTGGTGGACCGGCAGGAGGCCGCGGAGCGGGGCCTGTCGGAGGCACAGGTGGGGCAGGCGGTGGCGCAGGCCTTCCGCGGCGCGCCGCTGGGCCAGATCACCCTCGACGGCCGCTCCAGCGACCTGGTGCTGCGCGGCGCGGACGCGCCGGACGACATCAAGGCGATCAAGGACCTGAAGCTGCCGACGGCGGCGGGCATGGTGAAGCTGTCGACGGTCGCGGACGTCAAGGAGGTGGCCGGGCCGACGCAGGTGACGCGGATCGACGGCGAGCGTTCGGCCACGGTGTCGGCCAAGGCGGCCGACGCCGGCAACCTCGGCGCCGTGACGCAGTCGCTGACGACCAAGCTGAGCGGCCTGTCGCTGGCCGCGGGCGCCACCTACGAGATCGGCGGCGTGTCGGCCCAGCAGTCGGACGCGTTCTCCGACCTGGGGATCGCGATGCTGGCGGCGATCGCGATCGTCTTCCTGATCATGGTGGCGACGTTCCGCAGCTTCGTCCAGCCGCTGATCCTGCTGGTGTCGATCCCGTTCGCGGCCACGGGCGCGATCGGGCTGCTGGTGGCCACCGACACCGCCCTGGGCGTGCCGGCGCTGATCGGCATGCTGATGCTGATCGGCATCGTGGTGACCAACGCCATCGTCCTCATCGACCTGATCAACCAGTATCGCGAGCAGGGCATGGGCGTGGTGGAAGCGGTCATCGAGGGCGGGCGGCGCAGGCTGCGGCCGATCCTGATGACGGCGGTGGCCACGATCTGCGCGCTGACGCCGATGGCGCTGGGGGTGACCGGCTCGGGCGGGTTCATCTCGCAGCCGCTGGCGATCGTGGTGATCGGTGGTCTGATCAGCTCGACGCTGCTGACCCTGGTGCTGGTGCCGACGCTATACACGATGGTGGAGCGGGCGAAGGAGCGGATGCGGCGCAAGCCGGCCGAGCCCAAGCACGAGGCGAAGGTCCTCACCCCGACCTCCTGACAGAGGCGGCGCTCTTTGCCCGGCGGGGTCACCACACCCCGCCGGGCCTTCGGCGTTGTCCGGCAGGAACTTCCAGCGCACGATCATGGCGGCCGTCTCTCAGGTGGAGAAGGGCGTGGCCAGAGCGATCCTCGTGTGGAAGTACTCGCGGTTCGGCCGTAACCGGATGACCAGCTCAACCTGGCCAGGCTCGAAGCGGCGGGCGGCGAACTGGTCTCGGCCACGGAAGAGGTAGCCGTGCCGGCGCCGCCGCACGGAACCCTTTCCTCGACATGGAGCGCACGCAGCCCTCGTCCACCGAGACCACGCGCGGCCTGCCGAAGGCCGAAGTGGACCGCATGCTCGCTCGCTCCAAGGCCGAGGCCGAGGCCGACAAGACAGCGGTCGCGCACGACGACGGTCGGGCCGCCGCGGCGAGGGTACGTGACACCGCACGGGCCTACGCGACGCTGTGCCTGATCGTCGTGACGGCCTGCCGAGTCGGCGGCGTGATCGAGTACCGCCTATCGTCCCTTGGATGGGACGCCGGCCACCATGTGATCGACCTACCCGTGAAGGGCCCAGCAGGGGAGACGCAGCGCCTTGCCGTCCCGCCGTACGCCAGCGCCGCCCTCGACCGGTACATCGCGCTGCGCGGCGACGACGAAGGCGCACTCGTTCCGTACGGACACCGGCAAGCCACTTCATGCCCGGGACCGGCACAAACTTCGCTCGCATCTGGCCCGACAGCGACGCGTCCATCCGCCTGCACTCCGGTACCAGCCCGGACGGGACCCCGCCGCAGCGAGGTGATCCAGCGCGGCGACGCGTGGCGCATGCACATGGTGCAGACCTCGGACGGCCTCGCCGGGTGGCGGCTACCTGTTCGCGCAGCCCGAGCAGGCGGAGGTTGGCTACAACGACATCCAGGACCGGTTGAACCGGTTCCTGTTCCACCACGGCGGTGCTGGGAGCGCGACGGGCTACACAACGTTCCGCGGCACGTGGTCGTACGAGAACGGCGCGGGCATGGTGATGTTCACTCGCAACCTCATCACGGCGGCGGCCTCGCATTTCGTGGCGTTCAACGTGACGATCGCGTCCACGCCGCGTGTGGTGATCACCGCGGACAACCCGAGCCCGGCCCGGCTGGTGCTGCACGTGGCCTCGCCCGGTACGACCGGTTTCACCTTGCGATCAGACGAGACCTCGACGCGACGCTGCTGTACGTGCGGACCTGGCGACAACATGGAGTGGCGTGATGAGCGTGCGCACGTGGCGGGTCACCCGTGTCGAAGAAGGACCGGACGCGTGGGCGTTCCTGTACGACCCGGTGGACGGCGACGGCGGCACGTTCGCCTTCGGCATCCCGAAGGACGCCTTCGAGAACCGCATGGCCGAACACGGCCTGGAGTCCCTGGACGAGGTGATCGAGGCGCTGCTGTATGAGCCGCTGCTGTCGTGGATGCACGCCGGGGGAGACCCCCGGCGCGCAGGTCAAGCTGGAAGGGGACGCGGCCTCGGCACGGGCCCGGCTGCAGCAGCAGATCGCCGCCTGCCGGCAGAAGTACGGCCAGGTCATCACGAGTCCGCCCGCGGCCGCATCCGGCCAGTCGGCCCGAGCGGCGGCCGATCCGGTGCGGAGAACGCGGTCCTGTCCGCTGCCGTGGACCAGCTACAGGCGCGTGTCAATCAGCCGAACGACGACGTAGCCACCACCGCCAGCGACTGACCGGAACGAGAGCCGCCGTCATGCCATATCTGGCCTCCGGCAAATCTCGTGGGAGGCGGATCAAGCTCAGAAGCCGCCGTAGTCCCCACCGCCGTAGTCCCCACCGTCATCACCGCCGCGGCTGTCGTCACCGCCGCTGTTGTCTCGATCCCGGTCGTCATCCTGGTCGTGCTTGCGCTTCTGATGTTCATCGAGAGCGTGGTGGGCGTGGCTGAACCCTTCACGAATGCCAGCCTGAGTGGCGGCGTCCCGTACCGTAGTTCCGTAAGTGCTCTTCTTCTTTTTCTTCTTGGACTGCTGCTCTCTGGCCTGCCGAACAGTGACGTCTGCCGCCACCTTCGCGGCCTTTGCGGCGATGAAGAGTTCAAGCATCAGGTCACCCACTTTGTGAGCTGCTAGCACCGAGATGGCGCTGATGTCAGCGTGCGGGGACACCGATCCGTTGCACAAGGACGCCTCGGCTAGCTATGCCTAACCACTCTCACGAATGGGATCCGGGACAGAGGGTCACACAGGCGGCTGATCCAGCCGCGCTTCATCCAGATTGGCCACGCCCCTCATCACACCACAACATGACAAGGGGGCTTCGTCGTGCAGGTCGCCATTCCAGGCGAGCCTATGCAGTACGGGCTGCGTCTGGTCGCCCACCAGGCTAACGGACCACGTCTCGGCGTGCTTGGGCAGCACCTCGGATTTGAGGCCGGGATGCCCCACAACGACGTGTCGTCGCTGCGGCTGTCGTATCCATCCGGGGCGGCCGGCGGGAGCCGGCTGGAATCTCCGGTGGAGATCGCGCTCGAGTACGCGGCGTCGGCCGGGTGGGTCGAGCCTGCGAACGCCCGCTTCTTTAGGATCAAGCGGGGCGGGGACATCGCCGACCGGACAGGGACCCGCGCCTTCGAGTGCCCGGGGTATGCATGGATGACGCGCAAGTTGGTGCTCTACCTGGGGGTGCAGCCGCTGGTGGAGAGAAAGAGGCCGTTCAACGGGGTGAGCGCGGGCGCGATCCTGCGGACCATGGTGAATGAGGCCCACGCCAGGGGGACCTTGCCGGGCCTGGCGATGGATTTCACACCGACGCACGACGGCGCCGGTGATCCGTGGGACAAGGTGCTGACGATCGCGCTCGAACCGGGCGCGGACCTGCTGGCGCTGCTGCTGAACTTGTCCGAGCAGGGCATGATCGACTGGCAGATGAGAGGGATATCGATCAGGCGCCCGATGACGTCACCTTGGAGGGCATGTCGTCGGCGATTCTGATCGCGGGCGAGAACAGTCTGTCGGTTGAGGTGACCAACCCGACCGCGACCGTGCCGTGGGGGCGCTGGGAGACCTATCAGAAGCAAGGCGGCGTGTCCGATCAAGGGACGGCGATCCTGCTCGGCCAGGCCGCGCTGGAACGGGCGTCGGAGGAGCGGGTACAGCTCACCCGCCAGATCAGGCCGTACGCGGCCCGCTGGCTGCCGTTCGAGGATTACCGCGTCGGCGATTTCGTGCTCGCACCTGGCGACGGCGCGGCCATGGAGAGCCTGCGCGTCCGCCAGATCACGCTGTCGTCCGGAGCGGACGGCGTGATCGGCGGGAATCTGGTGCGCAATGACAGGTTCTTGGAGACCGACTCAAGTTGGCCCGTCAGGCCGCGGGCATCCTCAACGGCGGCATCGCCTCTGGCGGGTCCGGCGCCGACCCGGCCCCTGAGACGTCGGGCCGCGTCCCGGCCGCGCGACGGGCCTCATCGTGGAGCCGCTGGCCCATGTCGATGAGCACGGTTTCGCCCGCGCGCAGGTGACCGCTTCGTGGGGCGCGGTCGGCACCGTCGTGGCCGCAGTCGCCCTGGACGTGGACGGTTACGAACTGTACGGCCGCTTCAACGCGGCCGGGCAGGTGTGGCGGCAGGTCACTGCTATCCAGGGGGGCGATACTACCGCCACGTTCTCCCCGCTGCCGGTCAATCAGCAGTGGGTTTTCAAGGTTTCGTGCAGGCATCTGGCGCCGGTTTCCGCCTGATGCCGCCGGCCGGCAGACGGGACCTGATCGTGGCCACCCACCGGCACCTGGGCGCGCCACTGGTTATCGTCTGGTTACCTGCCTACGCGCCTGAGCTCAATCCCGTCGAGGGCGTCTGACCGCCGGCCGTAGCCACGCCAACTTCGACGTGCGCTCAGGCGGAAGATGCGGAGGACGAGGTGGTAGCGGCGCGTAGAGCCGGGAGGACATTCGTGGCCAAGCGTTCCGCCTGTTCGCGCGGGTTCGGGCCGATCGGCGTGAAGTTCATTGAGGTGAAGCCCAGGTCGACGAAGCCGGCGAGCCGGTCGGTCACCTCCTGCGCCGAGCCCGCCACCACCGCCCCCTCATCCGCGCGGCCGCCGATGTGGAAGGAAACGTTGTAGACGCACTCCACGGCACGTCCGTGGGACAGGACGCGCTCCCTCATGCGGGCCGCCTGCTCCGGTGGGGCGAAGCCGAGGGACGGGATCCAGCCGTCGGCCAGCCGGCCGGTCGCCTCCAGTGCCCGCTTGCCGTACGTGCCGAGCCAGATCGGGATGGGGCTGTCGGGCTTCGGCTCCATCGCGGCATCGTACGTGTGGTATCGGGTGCCCTCGAACGTAAAGCGTGGTTCTGACCAGAGGCCCCGGATGATGTGGATCGCCTCTACCATGCCGTCGACCTTCTCCCGGGCTGTGGGCACCCCCAACCCGAACGCCCGGAACTCCTCGTCCGAGTAACCGCCCCCGAGCCCCAGGATCAGCCGGCCGCCGGAGAGCCGGTGCAGGGTCTCGGCCATTTTGGCCACCATCGCGGGCGATCGGTACGGCACTCCCAACACCCGCGTGGCGACCCTGATCCTTGAGGTGGCGACCGCGATCCAGGTCAGCATTGTCCACACCTCGTACGATGGCTCGCTCCCGCAGGGATGGTCCGAGGCCGAGACGAAGTCGAATCCGAGCTCCTCGGCCGCCCGCGCGTCACCTGCCGGGTCGGCCCCCGGCGCCGCCGAGGTCGAGATGTTCAATCCGAACACGATCACTCCCAGGTCTATGGTTTACATGTAAACCTAGACTTGGAGTTGGTTACACGTCAACTAAACTCGGCCGGCATGGAGCCACGCTGGTTGGATGACGCCGAGTTCGCGGCCTGGATCGGTTACCGGAGGATGCGGCTGCTCCTGGACGCGCAGGTCAGCCGGGATCTCATGCGTGACACAGGGTTGTCGGCCCCCGACTACGACGTCCTTTCGGCGCTGACGTCCATCGAGGATCATCGGTGGCGGCTCACCAAACTGGCCGATCGCATGCTCTGGTCGAAGAGCCGCCTGTCACGGCACATCTCCCGGATGGAGCAGCGAGGGCTGGTCAGGAGGGAGGAGTTCGAGGGGGACGCGCGAGGAGCGATGATCGTGCTGACTGAGGGCGGGCTGCGCGCCATCCAGGAGGCCGCTCCGGCTCACGTCGAGTCTGTCCGCCGCCATTTCATCGACCTGCTTTCCGCCGAGCAGATCCAGGCGCTGGGGACGATCGCCGCGACCGTCCTCGCTCACCTGTCGGAAGCCGGGACGATTCCAGAGGCTCGAGGCGAAGATCCCGTGTGATGTATGTCCGCGATATCCGCTTTACCGGCGCTCACCATCGAGCAGCCACATCCTCACGGCTTTACGCCCAAAGCAAGGACCTGCTCGGCCTGACCCAATACCGCGTCCGCGAGTGGACACCCTGGCATCGGCAACGTCACCACCGTCATGCTCGCCCTGGCCTTCCTCGCCGTCACCCAGGCCGCCTTCCCGACGACAACAACGCCCCTGCCGACCAGGGAAAGACCGACAGGCACCGCCACAATCACCATGAGCAGCGCTCCCGAGCCCATGCCCCCTACCCTCGCTGGCGGAGATCCGACGCGTCCTGGCCCGGCAGTTCATCCCCGCCACCAACACCATCGAGCATGTCCTGGCTTGGCCGGCCTTCCGCCGCCGCCACCAGGCGCGCGCCCGGCTCAGCCACTACCGCCGACGGGAAGATCCACTACCTCAAGTGTTGCCTGCGCGAAGGTCTGCTCCCACCCGGCGAGCGCACCGGCAGGAACCAAGCGCTCTTGGAGGTCGGCGGGCTGTCCGTCGCCAGTGTGCAGGCGACGCTGGTCGCGATCGACGAGCAAGTCTCCACCCACACGTCCTGAGCCTCGCGCAGCATGGCCTGCCGACCGCCAAGAGCAGCGGGGACGAGAGGGCCGGGGAGTGGGCGTCGGTGCCGGTGCGGCGGGTGGTCGAGGAGCGCGGCCGGCGACTCAGCCCGGGCATCCCCTGGTGGAGGCGTTGGTCAGCGCCCCTATGCGCATATGACGAGTTGGAAAGGCTCGAGCTGATCCGAGCATGAACTGGAGATCACCGGGCTGTCGTTCCGGGATTCGAAGCAGGCCTGCGCCTCCTCGCCCTCCATACGCTGTGGCCGTTGTCCACGGATGCCCGGCCATCCGGTTGTGCAGCGCGGCCATCTCCTCGGTCACACGGCGAACTCGACTGGCATGGCATTTACAGCATCTTTCGGTTACCTCTGCTCTAATCCCATTTCATGATCGACAGACAGCACATGTGGATGTCCAATGGCCCTTCCGCGCAGAGGCGTGAGGCCGAGACTCGACGGGTCCTGCTCGGGGCCGCCGTCAGCGCCCTCGCGGGCGCAGCCGTACTGGCCACTCCGACACGCGCTTCGGCGAGCGTCTCCGCACAGGGCACCGGTAGTGCACGGCGCGTGGCCGATCGGGCGATGGACCGCTTCGACCACGGCTGGCGCACCGGGGAATGGGACCCGTTCCTGGCCATGTTGACGCCCCGCTTTTCCTTCTGGTTCCCAGAAGGCCAGTGGCGAGGGCGCCACGAGGGCGAGGCCGGGCGGCGCGCTGTCGAAGCATGGGCGCGGTTCCACGCGGACAACGGCAATCGTGTTCACGGCCGGCGAAGCAACGTGACGACCATGGGCGACCGAGTCCTGTACGAGTACGACTCCCGCGGCGCTTCGCCCTCCACGGCCGGCTATCTGAATTGGGAAACGATCATCGTCGGGGTGACGGGTGAGCGTATCAGCGCTTTTCACGAATACTGGGGGAATATTCCGCCGACTGGTGAGTGAGATCCCGATGTCCGCCTCGGGCGTTCGAGATTGATCCAAGGCACTGCGGCCCCCGCCGGACTGACCCTGTGAAGGGAGCGGAACCGGCGGGCGGGCGCCGTCAGTTGTCGAGCGGATGCGTGGGTGCTCACCGAACCCATGGTCTGTATCTGGGCCGTAGGTGACTGACCGGTTCGCTGCCGCCGCGTACGGCGATCAGTGGCAGGTCGACCGGGACGGCCAGCACGTAGCCGAGCTGCTGATCGCGGCAGCAGGCCCGCGGGTCGGGCGCCCGTAACCGGAGTCGCCGCACAGGTGGCGAAACGGGGTGTCGGCCGCGATCTCCTCCTTCATCATCTCGATCATCAGGTGCGGCTTGATGGCGAAGACCACCTCGTCAGGAACCCCAGCTTGGCTACGCCGTTCCGGATCTGCCGCCCAGGCATCGGGGAGGTGCAGCCGCCGATTGACGAAGGCGCCCCTGGCCGCGGAGGCGTAGGTGAGCATGGGTATGACCTGGCAGTTCTCGACCTGTCCGGTCAGCCCGCAGTACTGGTGGGCCACCCCTGCCGAGGGGAAGCGCAGTGACGCGCGAGCCGCCGATGTGGAGACGGTCGGTCCGTTGTGGCAGGAAGTGACCAAAGCGCCCTATCTCCCCGCCAGGGAGATGGGGCGCTCTGTCGTTGGCGGTCCCTGACCTGGAACGAAACCGTTCACGATCAGCGGCAGTGAGGCATCCAGGCCTGCCACATTCAGCACACCATCGTCCTGTGACCGCCTGCGGCGGCCATCGACGCCATGACGATGCGAGCGTCACAGGTGACCATGCGCCGGTAAGCGTCGATACTCGGTTCTTTGCCGCCCGAGGCGGTCAGTGGCGGGTACTGGTCTTGCGCCAGGTGAAGCCGCCGGGCAGGTTGATCGACAGCGTACGGCGGCCGTCGGCTGTGCGGGTCACCCGGAACAGCCGGTTGCCCCAGCTGTGGCCGACGCCGCGGCGGGACAGGTTCAGCCGGAAGGGGCCGAATTTGATCGACTTGCGGTAGCTCCAGCCCATATCGCTTTCCTCCATCGGTCTCGCATGTAGCCCTCCAGCTACCCGATCAAAGCGCGATATATCGGCTTTGGTAAGGATTCGGCAATGGCGGCACGGGGGTATGGGGCTCCGGCCGAGTGCCTAGCCGACCTGGGAGCCGGCCGTACGAGAGGGCGGTCGGAAGGGGTCGAACCTCTCCCTGTGTGGCAATCGACCAGATTCGACCCGTGCCTTCGTGATCACCTGCTGGAGGGCGTGATGGTCGGCTCGCCGAGCCGGTTCGGGAATGCGCCGATGTGGAAGCGGCATTCGGCCGTGACCCAGGTGATGCGGATAATCTCGTGCATGACGTGGCCGTGTTCCTGGCCCAGGGCGTTGAACCCGCCTGCAGTTCGTCAGTGATCTGCTTCAGTTGTCGCCCTCGGACTGGCCGCGGAGCCGGAGCTCCGCCTGGGTGAACTGGCGGTGCTGCCGCAGCCGGACGGGGAACGTTTCGCCGAAATCAGTACGTGAAATCGTGACAATCGTGTGCGGCGTGCTGAAAACTGAGTAGGTGGCCACCTTCATCGCCATTGCGGGCCTTATGTTTGCCGCAGGCAGCTTTGTGTACGACGCATTGGGCTACCACCGCAAAGATCGAAAAGGCCCGACGACCACGGCGACACAACCGTCTCACCTCGCCCCGCCCTCTTACTCCACAGATCCACCGGTGCACAATCATCCACAGCAGCCGGCGCAAGGCATCTCTTGGCCCGAAGCTGCATATCCGCCGCAGCGGTCACCCAGGCCTCGATCGTTGGGCTTCAATAAGCAGCCGCCACGGTGGGTGTTTGTCAGCTCCTGGGTCATGGCCGGGTTGATCGTAGTTGGAGAGGTGGTGGGTTACCTGAATCGGGGCCACGATCTCGGCTGGCTGGGCCTCTCGGCCGCCGGTGCCTGCCTTGCTGTCGCCGTCCCCTTGGTCATTCGTCTCGGCAGAACTGCTGACGACGATTACATCGGTCCGGTCATCGGGGTTCTGTTCTGGGTGCTTGTCGTGCTCAGCGTCGCATCCTTTTTCCCGGAGTGGACACTTCTGGAGTTCACCTGGGAGGGTGGTCATCTCCGGATTCTGTAAGTAGAAGTCTCCCGACGACGGCGTATCTCGCTCGCCTGCTCGCCGAGGCGGTTCAGGAACACCGAGGGATGCCCGGAAAGCAGCGCTATCCCTGGCGTTCGGAGGCCGACCCTACGGGATGCGAAAGAAGTCGCTGTGGGATGGTCGGTGGCCACTACAACCCGTCGCGTCGAGGCGGCCAAGGAGGCAGCCGGGGTGGAAACCGTTCCGTCCGGCCCGAGCACCACCGTCGGCGTGTCGTGCTCGGCGCGGCGCTTGCGGGACCGACCAGCGCAACCGCGGCGACCGTTGGCAATGCCAGCACTGCGAACTTTCTCAGAAACTTCATCGTGCCCTTCCTGCCAGGCGAACCTGCGCTCCTTGTGTGGTTTTTGGCTTCTTCGCTCAAGGGTGCGGGCTGTGGTCGGGCCTGTCGTTACGGGTGAGCGCACAGCTCTTTAGTCTGAGTGCACTGTCGCGGACTGCTCGCGGAATTGGCGTGGCGGCAGCCCGTACGCGCTGCGGAAGGCCTGGCTGAAATGCGCATGGCTGGTGAATCCCCACCGGGCTGCGATCGCGTTGATCGGGCGGGTGGCCAGACGGGGATCGGCGAGATCGCGCCGACATTGTTCCAGGCGGCGTTCGCGGATCCAGCCGGCGACGGTGTGTCCCTCCTGCTGGAACAGTTTGTGCAGATAGCGCAGGGAAATGTGATGGGCGGCGGCGATCGCGTCCGGGGTCAGGTGGGGGTCGCCCAGGTGATTCTGGATGAAGGCGTGGATCTGGGCCGTCAGCGCGCGCCGCCGGGTGTGGGGTGGCACCCCGCTCTCGGCGTCGAGCGCGTTCGCCAGCACCAGGGTCAGCACATCGAGGGTGAGGGTGGACAGCCGGGAGGTCTCCGACGGGCTGAGGTCGGGCATGTGCCGGGCGAGTTGCAGCAGGAACTGTGACGACAGCGCACCGATGGCCTGGGTGCCGGGGATGCGCACGGCACTGAGGCGCCGCAAGTCTCGAGCAGGCAAAGGCAGCAGCGAACGCGGGAAATGCAGGAGCATCACCTGGCTCACCGGAATATGCGCCGCATGCTCGACCTGGTAGGGACGCGAGGCGTCGACCAGGACCAGATCCCCCGAGCCGAGGTCCGTGTGCCGGCCGTTCTGCGTCACCGTGCTGCCGCCGCTCACGGTGCAGGCGAGCTCGAACAGTTCGGGGTCGGCCTGCTGGATGAGCTTGGGCGTGCGGTGGGCAGCGGGCGTCCTCTCCTTCGCGGTGCGACCGGCCAGGTCACCGCCTCGGTCGTTCGTGCGGATGGCACGGCGATCGTCGTTGTCGCCGCCCGCATGGCGCTGCCGCCGGCCGTCCCCCGGCGCGTGGACCCAGGGCGCCGTCTCGCCGGGGGACAGCACTCGCTCCCGCTGTCGGCCTGGTCGCGGCCCCACCGGGCGGTCGGACTCAGCACCCCGGGCCGCCGAAGGTCCGACCGGTCGGATGGCGGATGTGGGAAGGAGGGCGGATATGGGTGTGCCGACCGGATCATGACCGGAGCTCTACCGCTGAGCTTTGCGCGCCAGAGCCGCGCAGCGGGGACTTGAACCCCGCGACCGCCGGTGCCGGGAGATAACCGAACGACTTCGACCCGCCCTCCCCCCCTGATCGTCCGCTCTGCCGGAGGCACGGATATGGGACTCCGGCCGGGTGCCCAGCCGATCTGGGCGCCGGCCGCACGGGAGAGCGGCCGGAAGGAGTCGAACCTCAGGTAACCGACCAGATTCGACCCGTGCCACCGGCAAAGCTGACGAGGGGACCGGTGAGGTCCGGAGAAGGCACGGATATGGGATGTTCACCGGTATTAGGTGCTCTGCCCAACTGAGCTACCGGAACATTGCCCCGGGCAGGACTCGAACCTGCGACCGCCCCATTGTGAGTGGTAACCGACGAACTTCGACCCGTACTCGCACCAGGCCCCACGGACGTGAGGGACTAGCGAGGTAAGACGCTAGCGAAGTCCGCGGCCGATCTCGATCCATTTTCATCCGATCGTGGTCATCCGTCGCGGCTCGCCAAGCCGGTCCAGGAACGTGTCGATCTCGGTCGGGCGGGTGGTGTCGTCGGTCGTCAGCAGCGGGTAGCCGGCCGCGGCCGTGAATGATGATCGCTAGGGTTGGTCGTCATGGCGCTGCTGTCTCACCTTGACCGTTTCAACAAGCGGCATCCGTGGAGCCACAACGACCACTACGGTGGCTGGGTCGTCGGCCAGGTGGTCGCGTCGGGGGCCGGTCACGTTCTTGACGTCGGGTGCGGGACGGGCAACCTTGCCGCCCTGCTCCGCCGCCGCGTCGCTACCGTCACCGGGCTCGAACCCGACCCCGCGACCGCCCGCGCCGCGGCGGAGCGCTTCGCCGACGATCCTGCGGTCACCATTGTCCAGACCGATTTCGCCGGGCGTGACCCGCAGCGGCGCTGGGACGCCGTCACCCTCGTCGCCGTCCTGCACCATCTTCCGCTGGTGCCCACGCTGCGGGAACTGCGCGGCTGTCTGGCCCCGGGCGGGCGTCTCGTGGTCGTCGGCTGCTACCGCGAGGCGGGGCCCGCCGATCTGCTCGCCGCCCTGCCCGCCATGGTCGCCAACCCGGTCATGGGGCTGGTCAAGCACCCAGCCCGCGCCGACGTGCCGCCCCTGCACATGACGGCGCCGACCGCCGAGGCGCAGGAGACGCTGGCCGACATCAGGGCCGCGGCCGCGCGGGAGCTGCCCGGCGCTCGGGTCCGGCGTCGCCTGTTCTGGCGGTACACCCTGGTCTACGACGCCCCCGCCGGGGCCTGAGGGTTTGGGGAGCACTCAGCGGAGGAGATCGAGGTGCTGGGAGACCGGGCCCAGGGTGAGGAGGCCGCTGCCCGCTCCGGCCAGCTCCGCCGCCGCGGGTGTGAGCGCGGTCCGGGCGCGCGCCATCGTCTCCCTGTCGCCGACGGCCGCGGCGGCCCGCGCGACCAGGCACCACATGGCCTCCAAGAGCAGGTCGCGCGGTGGGTCGGGTACGTCACGCAGCTTCGCCGCAGCCTCGCGGCGGTGTCCGAGCCTGAGGAGGAGCAGCGGGCGCGTCCACGGCTCGTACGGGCCGAAGTCGGCGCTGTCGTCGGCCGAGGCGGGTGAGGGGTGGCGCAGGCGCAGGCACAGGAGGACGAGCGGCAGGAGACCGTGCTCCAGGCCGGGCATGCCGGCGCCGTCCAGCCGGGAGGCGGCGGATCGGTAGGCCGCCTCGACCTCCTGCGGCGGGGCCTGGCCGGTCGCGTCGAGGCGCAGCGCCCGATACCACTGGGTGAAGACGCTCACCAGCGGCAGCTCGTGCCGCGCGGCCAGCTGATCGGCGGCGGCCGCGTGGGCGTCGGCTCCGGCGAAGTCCGCGAGCGCGCTGCGGGCTTGGAGGCGGATGAGGTGGCCGAGGACCTCGTAGGTGGCAAGGCCGTGCCGGGCCGACAGCGCGATCAGCTCGGTGCCGATGGCGTCCCGGTGGGGTGCCAGGCCCGTACGGTGGAACGTCTGCATGAAGACGCCGTTGAGCGCGAACGCCAGCAGGCCCGGATCGTCCAGGCGGCGGGCGAGCAGCTCCGCCTCCCTTGCGGTGGCGGGGCCGCGCGGTGAGTTCGTACCGCGGGATTCCAGCGCGATGGTGGCCAGCAGGCGGGCTCGCACCGCGTCACGTGCCCCCAGCGGGGAACGCACGCCGTTCGCGGGGGTGACAGCGGCGCCGTGTGAGGCCGCAGCCGCATGCTCCGGGACAGGGGGCGTGACCGCCCGGGTAGCGGCCTTGCCTGGTGGGAGTGCGCACGATGGGAGGGCGGCGAGGGTGCGTTCGGCGGCTGCGATCACGTGGGTCGCCTGGTCGGGGTCGTCGAGGCGGGTCCAGATCGCCGGTACGTCGTAGGCGCCGATGACGCGGGCCGTCAGCTCCACGTCCCCCAGTTCCTCGGCCGCCGCGATGGCCGCCACCCGGTGTTCGCGGGCCGCCCGCAGGCCGCCGCCACCCGTCACCGCGAGGTCGCGCATCAGCCCCACCGTCGACTCCAGCCGGGCGCGCGCACCCGTTGGCACGCTGCGGTCGTAGGCGGCGGCGGCCCGCGCCCACACCGTGTCCGCCGGGCCCTGACCGCCGGGGGCGAGGTGCGGGGCGTGATGGAGGATGTCCGCCTCCAGACGGCTCAGCCCGGGGCCGGGGTCCACGCCCAGGTGCTCGACCAGCAGGTCCCGTGCCCGGCGCAGCACCGCGAGCGCGTCGCCCTGGCGGCCGGTACGGTACAGCGCCAGAGCAAGCAGCCGCCAGCCCTCCTCCCGCCAAGGATGTTCGGCGACGTGCGTGTCCAGGTCGGGGACCGCTTCCCCGGCCAGTCCCAGGTCCAGCCGGGCCTCGGCCTGGCGTTCGACGGCGTGCAGCCGCAGCTCCGTCAGCCGGGAGCGTTCGGTACGGGCCCAGGGCTCGTCGGAGAAGTCGGCGTAGGCGGGCCCGCGCCACCATCCCAGCGCCTCCTCGACCCGGGGGAGCACGTCCGCGGGCGTCCCCGCGGTGGTCACCGCCCGTTCGAAGCGCCAGGCGTCCACCGCGTCCGGCTCGGCGCGCAACGCGTACCCCGGCCCCTCGGTGACCAGCAGCCGGGCCGGGGACCTGGGCGGGCGCTGCGGCTCCAGCGCCCGGCGCAGCGCCGCCACGAACGTGCGCAGCGCGCCCACCGCGTCCGGCGGCGGGTCCTCCCACAGGTCCGTCACCAGGTGGGCGACCGGTACGACGCGCCGGCGGGCGACGATGAGCCGGGCCAGCACCGCGCGATGGCGCGGCCCCTTCAAGGCGATCGCGTCCCCGGCGCCGTCCCAGGCGGCCACCGGCCCCAGCACGCCGAACCTCACCTGCACCGCTCCCGTCACCCCCTTCTACTGGTCATGCTGACGGACCGATCCGTCGGCCACCGGCCGCGCTTGTGGCAGGTGGCCCTTTGCGTCCCGGCCGCGTCCCGGCTGCGTCTCGGCGTCGAGCGGGCAGGCGCCCGAGCGGGCTCGCGCCGCCTCGGCCCAGCCGTGCCAGGCGGGTGGCCCGCTCCCGGTCGCGGGCCCAGTCATGGGTCGCATCCGGGTACGGCCGCGTCGCACCCCTCTCAGAGAGGACGACGTTCCGGCGGCCTGGTCGCGTAGCCCGCGTCAGGCGGCAAGCCCCGCACACCGGTAGCGCCGCTCCACGCAAGAGCAGCCGGTCAGATGACCTCAGGCCACGGTAGCGCGCTGATCGGATGCTCATTCACACCCGGCACGCTGGAGCCCGCCCCCACCGGAACCAACTGACCGAAAGAGAGCGCCATCGTGGTCATCGAAGGCTTCACCTATCACCGCGTCCCCGTCGCCGACGGCGTGTCGCTCAGTGCGGCCGTCGCGGGGGAGGGCAGCCCGATCGTGCTGCTGCACGGCTTCCCGCAGACGCACCTCATGTGGCGGCATGTCGCCGCCGACCTGGCCGCCGACCATATGGTCATCTGCCCCGACCTGCGTGGTTACGGCGCCAGCGACAAACCCGCCGAGACCGGGCCCGGCACCTACGCCAAGCGCACCATGGCCGCCGACGTCGTGGCGCTGGCCCGCGCGTTCGGGCACGAGCGGTTCGCCCTGGCCGGGCACGACCGCGGCGCCCTGGTGGCCTTCCGCGCCGGGCTCGACCACCCGGCGGCGATCAGCCACCTGGCCTGCCTGGACGTGCTGCCGACCGTGGACATGTGGGACGTGATGCGCGGGGCGTCGGCGGCGGTCGGCTTCCACCTCTACCTGATGGCGCAGCCGCCCGGGCTGCCGGAGGCGATGATCGCGGCCAGTCCGGACGTGTTCTTCGGCCACTTCCTCGACGGCTGGACGGGCGACGCGGGGGCGATCCCCGCCGAGGTACGTGCCGCGTACCTGGAGGCCTGCCGCGAGGCGATCCCCTCGATCGTGGCCGACTACCGCGCCTCGGCCGGTATCGACGCCGACCACGACCGGGCCGACCGCGAGGCGGGCAGGCGCCTGGAGATGCCGGTGACGGTGCTGCAGCAGGACTGGGGCGCCGCCCTCGGCTACGACGCGGCGGCGCTGTGGCGGGCGTGGGCGCCACGGCTGCGGCACCTCACCGTCGGCCACGGCCACTTCATGGCGGAGGAGGCGCCCGCCGAGGTCGCCAAGGTACTGCGGGAGCTGCTGGCTCGCTGAGACCCGGCTGGACCGGCCAGGGCAAGGACTCGAACGCCGGAGGTGACTACAACACCCTGCCGTGGAGGTCGGCCCTGCTCCGGGCCTGAAATCGATAGACTTCTATCGTTTTCAGGCCACGGTCGATCCCCTGAGGAGCTGGCATGAGCGAGCCTGTAACCCTGCCCCTGTACATGCGCCGCAACGCGTTCGACCCCGATCCCGAGGTCGCGGTGGCGCGGGACAAGGACGGCGTCCGGCGGGAGAAGACCCCGTTCGGCCTCGACATCTGGATGGTCAGCCGCTTCGCGGACGTCAGGGAGGTCCTCGGGGACTCCGGGCGCTTCAGCAACGCCCAGCGCAACGTCTTCAGGGCCCCGGGCATGCCGGCGGTGAGCCCCGAGGAGATCGAGCGGCTGCGGGCGGGCAACCTGCTCGCCTTCGACCCTCCCGAGCACACCCGGCTGCGCCGGATGCTGACGCCCGAGTTCACCATGCGCCGGATGCGCCGCCTGGAGCCGCGCATCCGGGACATCGTCACCGAGCACCTCGACGCCATGGAGGCCGCCGGGCCGCCCGCCGACCTGGTCTCGGCCTTCGCCCTGCCGGTCCCGTCGCTGGTGATCTGCGAGCTGCTCGGCGTCCCGTACGCCGACCGGGGCGACTTCCAGCGCCGTTCCGGGAAGATGCTCGACGTCTCGCTGCCCGTGCAGGAGCGGGCCGCCGCCCAGCTCGAGTCGCGGGCCTACATGGCCGAGCTGGTCGCCCGCACCCGGGCCGAGCCGGGCGAGGACCTGCTCGGCATGCTCGTACGCGAGCACGGCGACGACCTGAGCACCGACGAGCTGGCCGGCATCGCCACGCTGCTCCTGCTGGCCGGCCACGAGACCACCTCCAACATGCTCGGCATCGGCACCCTGGCCCTGCTGCGCCACCCCGAACAGCTGGAGCTTCTCAGGCGGGAGCCCGAGCGGATCAACGCCGCCGTGGAGGAGCTGCTGCGCTGGCTCAGCATCGTCCACACGGGCACGTTCAAGGTCGCCACCGCCGACACCGTGCTGGCCGGGCAGCCGATCGCGGCGGGAGACCTGGTGATGTGCGCCCTGCCCGCGGCCAACCGCGACCCGGCCTACATCGCCGACCCCGACCGGCTCGACATCGGCCGCGGCGACATGGGGCACGTGGCCTTCGGCCACGGCGTGCACCACTGCCTGGGCGCGCCGCTGGCCAGGATGGAGATGCAGATCGCCTTCCCCGCCCTCTTCGAGCGCTTCCCAGGGCTGCGGGAGGCGGGGGAGCCGGCCGAGTTCCGCGCCTTCAACGTGGTGTACGGGCTGCGCTCCTTCATGGTGGCCTGGTGATCGGGGGCGCCGTGGGTCCCCGGCGCGTCAGGCGTTGGGGCAGCGGGGCGGGGCCGTGCCGTAGGCGTACTGGAGGAAGTCGACCAGCATGGCGGGCCAGGAGTTCCAGTCGTGGCCGCCCGTCCCGTAGCAGTAGCGGTGGCCGACGCCCAGGCCGGTCAGGGTCTGGTCGAAGACGCTCGCGTACGACCCGAGTATGGCCTCGTTCACCGAGAGGGCCTCGGTGTTCGCCGGGGACGTGGTGCTGTAGGCGCACTCCGCGGGTGCCGGGCCGTGGCCGTCGCCGAGGATGTACTGGCCCGAGGAGTCGCGCGGCAGCGACCGGCAGCCGCCCGCGTACAGGCCCAGCTTGCCGCTGAAGGGCGCGTACTTGCCCTGCGTCACGAGCACCGCCGGGTTGGCGGCGGGCCAGTCGAGGTCTCCCGAGGCGCTGGTGGTGTGCGGCCCGAACAGGGTGTCCAGCCGATAGACGAGCTGCTGCTGCTGGTCGAGCACGGGCAGCGCGCCGTCGTACTTGTTGACCCGGTACGGCCCCAGGTCCAGCAGGGTGATCGCGGCCCCGGCCTGCCACATCGAGTCGGAGATCGTCCGCTGGGCGGGCTTGCCGCGCAGGTCGATGCCCGGCGAGAAGGCGCCGATGACGGAGAACACGTCGGGGTGCGCGGCGGCGTACTTCAGCGTGCCGAACCCGCCCATCGACAGCCCCGCGAGGCCCCGCCCCGACCGGTTGGCGATGGTGTTGAAGTTGGCGTCGATCCACGGGATGAGCTGGGAGATGTGGTACGTCTCCCACTTCGGCGCGAAATATCCGTCCGTACGCCCGGCCCAGTCGCTGTACCAGCCGGTCATGCCACCGGTCGGCATCACCACGATGCCGTCGTAGGGACGGCCGGGCGTGTTGCGGATCAGCGACACGAGGTCGGTCTTGGTCGTCCACTCGTCGTAGTTGTCGCCGCCGCCGTTGATGAGGTAGAGGGAGCGGTAGCGGGTGCTCCTGGCGGGGTCGTACCCGGGGGGCAGGTAGACGCGCACGCTGATCTCGTGGGCGAGCGGGTCGATCGCGGGGGTGCCGCCGGCCGCCTGGAAGATCGCCGTGGAGGTCATGACGACGTCGCGCAGCTCGGAGCCGTCGTTCTGGAGATGTCGCTCGACCCGCAGGCAGGTGATGCCGTGGCCGCTGGGCTGGGGGAGCGTGGTGGAGCACGTCTCGGCGTACGCCGTCGTCGCGGGCGCCACGAGCGCCGCGGCGAACAGGAGCACGGCGGCTAACCGTCGCATCGCATCTCCTCTACGGGACCGCCCCGATCATCACCAGGCTTTGGCGGTCACGTCAACACCCTGTCGCATTGACAGTGAAAACAACCAAGCGCATGCTTGCCGACATGGTCGAATCCAGCCTCACCCCCCAGGGCCAGAGCCGGCGCGCCCTGTTACGCGGGGCCGCCGTGGCGGGCGGCGCAATGGTCGCGGGCGCCGCGCTGGGCAGCGCGCCGGCCCGTGCCGAGGTCGAGTACGACGTCGTGGTGGTCGGCGCCGGAGCCGCCGGGATGACCGCGGCACTGACGGCGGCCAAACGCGGGCTGCGCACCGTCGTGGTGGAGAAGGCCCCGACGTTCGGCGGCTCGGCCGCCCGATCGGGCGCCGGCATCTGGATCCCGTGCAACGAGGTCATCCTCGCCGCCGGCGTCCAGGACACCCCCGCCAAGGCCGCCGCCTACCTGGCCCGCGTCGTCGGCGACACCGTGCCGATCGAGCGGCAGCGGGCCTTCCTGTCGGCGGGGCCGGCGATGATCTCGTTCGTGATGCGCAACAGCCCGCTGCGCTTCCGGTTCATGGAGGGCTACTCCGACTACTATCCGGAGTTCCCCGGCGGCATGCCGAACGGGCGCTCCATCGAGCCCGCCCAGCTCGACGGCAACATCCTCGGCGCCGAGCTGGCCCGCCTGAACGGCCCGTACATCCAGACCCCAGCGGGCCTGGTGGTCTACAGCGCCGACTACAAGTGGCTGACGCTGGCCGCCGTCAACCCCAAGGGCCTCGAGGTGAGCGCCGCGTGCCTGCTGCGCGGCACCGAGGCCGCGCTGCGCGGCGAGAAACCGCTGACCATGGGCCAGTCCCTGGCCGCCGGCCTGCGCGCGGGGCTGCTCTCGGCCGGCGTGCCGGTGCTGCTGAACACCCCGCTGCTCGACCTCAAGGTCGAGTCCGGCCGCGTCACCGGCGTCGTCACGCCCGGCGGCCTGGTCAGAGCCAAGCGCGGCGTGATCGTCGGCTCGGGCGGGTTCGAGCACAGCGCGGCCATGCGCACGGAGTTCCAGCGCCAGCCCATCGGCACGAGCTGGACCGTCGGCGCCAAGGAGAACACCGGCGACGGCATCGAGGCCGGCGAACGGGTCGGCGCCGCGCTGGACCTGATGGACGACGCCTGGTGGGGCCCGGCCATCCCGCTGCCCGGCCAGCCGTACTTCTGCCTGGCCGAGCGCACCCTGCCGGGCTGCGTCCTGGTCAACGGCAACGGCGTGCGCTTCGTCAACGAGGGCGCCCCCTACAGCGACGTCGTCCACGTCATGTACGACCGCAACGGCCCGGGCCAGCCGCACATCCCCGCCTGGCTCATCGTCGACCAGAACTACCGCAACAAGTACCTGTTCCGGGACGTCGCGCCGCTGCTGCCGCTGCCCGACGAATGGTTCGCCGGCGGCGCCGCGTACAAGGCGTGGACGATCGAGCAGCTGGCCCAGAAGATCGGCGTCCCGCAGGCGGCGCTGCGCGGCACCATCGACCGCTTCAACGGGTTCGCCACGACCGGCAAGGACCTCGACTTCCACCGCGGCGACAGCGCCTACGACCGCTACTACGCCGACCCGCTGGTCAAGCCGAACCCGTGCCTCGCGCCGCTGTGGCTGCCGCCCTTCTACGCGTTCAAGATCGTCCCAGGGGACCTCGGCACCAAGGGCGGGATGCGCACCGACGCCCGCGCGCGCGTGCTGCGGGCCGACGGGTCGGTCATCCCCGGCCTGTACGCCGCCGGCAACGCCAGCGGAGCCGTCATGGGCCACAGCTACGCCGGCTCCGGCTCGACCATCGGCCCCGCCATGACCTTCGGGTACGTGGCCGCCAACGACATCGCCGACACGCCTTAAAACGATTGCCGTCCCCCGCCGCGGAGCAGCAGCATGGCGGGATGCGCTTCTCGATCAACATTCCGAACTTCGGCGACTTCGCCGACCCCAGGACCGTCGCCTCGGTGGCCGTCGCCGCCGAACAGGCGGGCTGGGAAGCGCTGTTCGTCTGGGATCACGTCGTCCACGTCAAGAGCAGGCGCCGGGCGTTCGGCGACCCCTGGATGCTGCTGACGGCGGCGGCGCTGGCGACCACCCGGATCAGGCTCGGCACCCTGGTCACCCCGGTCGCCCGGCGCCGGCCGCAGCAGCTGGCCCGCCAGGTCGCCACGCTCGACGCGCTCAGCGGCGGCCGGGTGATCTTCGGCGCGGGGCTGGGCGGGCCGATCGAGGACGAGTACGGCAGCTTCGGCGAGCCCACCGACCCGGTCGTGCTCGCCGAGCGCCTCGACGAGGGCCTGGACCTGCTGGCCCGCTACTGGAGCGGCGAGCCGGTCACCCATCACGGGCGGCACTTCCGGGCCGAGGACGTGGCCCTGCTGCCGCCGACCGTACAGCGCCCCCGCCCGCCGGTCTGGGTCGCCGGGTTCTGGCCCAACCGCAGGCCGATGCGCCGCGCCGCACGCTGGGACGGCGCGGTCCCGCTGTTCGGGCCGGGCTCGCACGGCTACGGCCCGCCCGTCGACCAGGTGCGGGAGCTGGCCGCGTACGTACGCGAGCAGCGCCGCGACGACGGCCCCTTCGAGCTCGTCGTCGGCGGCGTCAGCCCCACCGGCGCCGCCCAGGCCCGCGACCTGCTCGGCCCGCTCATGGACGCGGGCGCCACCTGGTGGGACGAGCGCCAGCCGATCGACGGCGCCGACCTGGACCGGCTCGCGCCCGTGCTGCGCCGCATCGAGCAGGGCCCGCCCACCGTGCGGTGAATCGATGACTCTCTGCGGTCTGCCATGATTCAAACGCACTTTGTCACCATTGCCCCTGAGGAGTTTCCCCCTTGGACCGCAGACATTTCCTCACCCTGACCGGCGCCGCGGGCCTGGCCGCCGTGGACCTCGCCCGGCCGGCGCTGGCGGCGAGCTACCCGTTCGGCGACGCGGGCGTTCCGGATGAGCTGCATGCCAAGATGGGGGAGCTGACGCCGTACGGCGTCACCACCGTTGCGTTCACGCCGTCCGGCGGCTGGGTGATCGTCACCCAGGACGGCCGCTATTTCGCCCGTGGCGTGCCCGACGCGTGTTTCGCCGAGCTCGGCAAGATGGTCAAAGCCGGCGCGAAGATCCACTGCGTGGCCTTCCCGCCGGAGGGCGGCGACCGCTGGGTGATCACGAGCGACAAGGGGATGGCGGCCCGCGGCCTGCCGCAGGCGTGCCACCAGCGCGTCAGCGACTCCTACACCGCCGGCCGGCAGGTCGTGCACGTCGCGTTCCCGCCGGGCGGCGGCGACCGCTGGGTGGTGGCCGACACCACGGGCTTCTACGCCCGGGGCGTCGACGACGAGTGCTACCAGATGATGCGCAACCTGACGCAGGGCGGGCGCCGCCTGACCCGCGTCGCCTTCCCCAAGGGCGGCGGGTGGGTGGCCGTCGCGCAGGACGAGTTCCACGCGCGCGCCATCGACGACGCCTGCTTCAAGAAGCTGAACGAGCTGGCCGCCGGCGGCTGGCAGCTGCACAACGTCGCCTTCTCCGCGGCCGGCGGCTGGGTGGCGAGCACGCGCGGCAAGGTGCCGGCGCTGCCCGCCGACCGGGTGTGGCAGGTCGAGAACGCGGTGGGCGGCGCGACCATCTGGCAGCGGATGAACGCGTGGAAGACGCCCGGGGTGGCCGTCGCGGTGGTGGTCGGCAACAAGATCGCCTGGTCCACCGGGTACGGCTGGCTGGAGGCCGGCAGCGGCGCCGCCGCGCACCCCGAGACCGCCTTCCAGGCCGCCTCCATCAGCAAGGCCGTGGCCGCGGTCGGCGTCATGCGCCTGACACAGACGCTCAAGCAGCCCCTGACCGGCGACATCCGGCCCCACCTGGGCTGGACCCTGCCGCTGCGCTCCTGCGTCACCTCGACGGCGGTGCCGACCATCGACCGCGTGCTCACGCACCGGGCCGGCGTCATCGGCCGCGGCTCCACCTCCCCGGCCGACGCCTGCACCGGCTTCGACGCCGGCGGCGGCGGCTTCGCCGGCTACGGCCCCGGCGCGACCGTGCCCTCGCTGCTGCAGGTCATGAACGGCGCGGGCAACTCCCCGAAGATCGAGCTCACCACGGCCCCCGGGGCCGAGTTCCACTACTCGGGCGCCGGGTACGTGCTGCTGCAGCGGATGGTGGAGCAGAAGAGCGGCCTGTCGCTGGCGGCGTACATGGACAAGGAGGTGTTCGGGCCGCTCGGCATGAAGAACAGCTCCTACGCGCTCTCGCCCGGCTTCGAGCTGGCCGCCGGCCACACCGCCACCGGCACGGTGATCCCCGGCAAGCGCAACCGCTACCCGGAGTCGGCCGCCGCCGGCCTCTACACGAACGTCCTCGACCTGTGCCGCATGGTGTGCTACCTCAACAAGGCGTGGACCGCCTCCGGCGACATCGCCGGGCCGCTCACCAGGACCTCGGTCCGCACGCTGCTCACCGCGGGGCCCGAGCCCACCATGGGGCGGGGGTTCTTCATCGCCGGCTCGGGGACGAAGAACTTCTCCTACACCCACGACGGGTCCAACTACGGTTTCAAGTCCGTGTTCAAGGGTTATCCGGAGCTGGGCGCGGGGTACGCGATCCTGGCCAACGGCAACAACATGAGCCTGGTCAACGAGATCGCCGCCGCGGTCCGCTCGGTCTACGGCTGGGCCTGACGCGGTCCTCAGCGACCCTTGGGGCAGGACTGCTTCCTCGGGACGTTCAAGGTCTCAAGCCTGATCGACCCGTCGGCCGGAAGGGCGATGGCCCGGGCTTCGGGGGCGGTGCCCCAGCAGTAGGGCACGACGAAATACTGCTGGTTGGACTCGATCAGGAGGCGCAGGCCGGTGTACTGGTAGGGGAACTCCGCATTCGGGTCCTTGAGCGAGGCCTCCTTGATTCCCGGGGCATACAGATTCAGCCGCTGTGACGCGTAGACCACCACGGCCACCAGTCTTTGTTCCGGGTGTTCCCGGATCTCCTTGGCCTCCGCCCTTCCTATTGTCCGTGCGCGGTCGTCCATGTACCAGAGCGTCGGGAGCAGCAAGAGGGCCACGAGGGCGGTGCGCTGGACGATCTGACCCGCGGAGGAAATCACCAGGCCGGAGCTGAGCCTGGTGTACAGGTAAAGGCTGTAGACCAGCAAGATCGCGCCGAGGCTCAGGAAGAAGGGCTTGGCGAAGGGGGGCGGATTCAAAGATCTGGGCCAATGATCCGCAATGGCCACCAAGGCCACTACGAGGCTGACGGCTCCGAGCGTGACGAGGACCCAGACGGTCCGCATCAGAGCGGTGCGATGCCAGGCGGTGAACCGGATCAGTATCCCGTGCACCAAGGGCGCCGCCAGGAGCACCATGAGGGCCACCGCCAGTGGCTCGTCAGCCACCGGGATGCTACGAATCACGTACTCCTGGAAGGTGAAGCTCAGCATGCTGGTGTTGACCCCGAGCTCCGTGTACATGGTGTTGAGGCGGATATTCCCGATATACATCAGGAGCGACCCGATGAAGGTGGTCGGCCCGACGATCTGGGCGATTATGCGACCCACCCTGGTGATGTCCTGGCCGAGCCTGTCGTCGTCGCCCACATCCGCCACTGGACCCTCCCCTCGATCCTCGCCGACCTCCTCTTACCGCGCCGGGATCCGCCCCACTCCGGAGCAACCCGCGGATGACCGTGAACTGGCGAACAATTGCCGCGGAACCGCAGGTCAGGCGTTCGCCGGGGCCTGCTCCTTGGCGGGCTCGGGCAGGTCCAGGCTGTCACGCAGCCTGGCCGGCTTGAGGAACGCCGCGGCCACGAGGCCGACGACGGCGATGGCGGCCGAGATGAGGAAGATGTGGCCGGTGGCGTCGCCGTACGCGGACCTGACGATCACCTTGATCGGCTCGGGCAGCGCGGCGAGGTTGAGGCTGCCGCCCGCCGCCTGACCGCCCGCCGGGATGCCGGCCTTGGCCAGGCCCTCGGCGATGTTGGACGCCACCCGGTTGGCCAGGACGGCGCCGAGCACCGACACGCCGACGGTGCCGCCGAGCGAGCGGAAGAAGGTGATCGCGCCGCTGGCCGCGCCGATCTCGCGCAGGTGGACGGTGTTCTGGATGACGAGGACGAGGTTCTGCATCGACATGCCCACGCCGACGCCCACGGCCAGCATGTACGCCGAGATCAGCACCATGGAGGTCTGGTGGTCGATCGTGGCCAGCCCGGCGAAGCCCAGCGTCAGGACGACCAGGCCGGCCAGGATGTACGGCTTGGTCTGGCCGCTCCTGGAGACCATCCGGCCGCTGATCGTCGAGGAGAGCAGCACGCCGGCCATCATCGGGATGGTCAGCAGGCCCGCGGCGGTCGGGCCGTACCCGCGCCCGATCTGGAAGTACTGGCCCAGGAAGACCGAGCCGCCGAACATCGCCATGCCGACCGCGAGGCTGGCCAGGATGGCCAGAGCGGGGGTGCGCCTGCTGATGACGTGCAGCGGCACGACCGGCTCGGTGACCCGGGACTCGACCCAGGTGGCCAGGGCGAGCAGGAGGACGCCGCCGCCCGCCATGGCCGCGGTCTGCCAGGACAGCCAGTCGAACTCGTTGCCGACGAAGGTGACCCAGATGAGCAGGGCGCTGACGCCGGCGGCGATGAGGGTGGCGCCCCAGTAGTCGATGCTCACGTCCGAGCGCCGTACGGTCTGCACGCGCAGGGTCTTGGTCAGCAGCGCGAAGGCGACGACGGTGAACGGCACGGCGATGAAGAAGCACCAGCGCCAGCCCAGCCAGGAGGTGTCGGCGATGAGGCCGCCGAGCAGCGGGCCGCCGACGGTGGCCACGGCCATGACCGCGCCGAGGTAGCCGTTGTAGCGGCCGCGCTCCTTGGGAGTGATCATCGCGGCGATGATCACCTGGGTGAGGATCTGCAGGGCGCCCATGCCCAGGCCCTGGATCGCGCGGAAGGTGATGAGCTGCCCGGTGTTCTGGGCGAAGCCGCAGGCCAGCGAGCTGACCATGAAGATCACGATGGAGATCTGCAGGAGCAGCTTCTTGTTGAACAGGTCGGCCAGCTTGCCCCAGATGGGGGTCGAGGCGGTCGAGGCCAGCAGGGAGGCCGTGACCACCCACGTGTACTGCGACTGGCTGCCGTCGAGCGCGCCGATGATCTGGGGGAGCGCGACCGAGACGACCGTGCCGCTGATCATCGCGACGAACAGGACGAGCAACAGGCCGCTGAGGGCCTCCAGAACCTGGCGGTGGGCCATCGGCTCCGCCGCCGGCGACGGCGCTGCCGTCTGTGCGCTCATGCGCGAACCTCCAAATGTGTACGTGGGACCGGGACACCATACATGCTCAATGGGAAACTTTGCGCACTGGGCATCTATTCCCGCCGGGTAAGCTTGCCTGCGTCATGGACAGCACAATGGGCTTGCGCGAGCGCAAGAAGGCCGAGACCCGCAGGGCGGTGCACGAGGCCACGCTGCGGCTGGCGATCGAGCATGGCCTGGACAACGTCACGGTCGAGGCCATCGCCGACGCCGCCAACATCTCGCGGCGTACGTTCTCCAACTACTTCGACGGCAAGGAGGAGGCGCTGCTCTACGGCGACGAGCAGCGCCTCCTCGAGCTGGTGCGGCGGGTGCGCGAGCAGCCGCCCGAGCTGTCGGCCTGGCAGGCGCTGCGCAGCGCGCTCGACATCTTCGAGGTCGAGACCGTCGCCTCCGACCGGGAGTGGCAGGTGCGTACGAGGCTCGTCATGCGCCACCCCTCGCTGCTGGCCAGGCAGCTGACCAGCCGGATGCGGCTGGAGCGGGAGCTGGGCGAGGCGGTGGCCGGGCGTGAGCAGGCCGGGGGCGTCGGACCCGCGGTGATCGCCGCCGCCTTCCTGGTCGCGATGCGCATCGCCACGCAGAAGTGGCTCGACGACGAGACCCGGACGATGCGGGAGATCACCGAAGAGGTGCTGGACCAGATGGCCCAGCCGTTCGCCTGACCCCGGGCCGGGTAAGGGCCGGTGGCGACCCTCGTGTAGCCAGCTAACTCACTAGTACGTACATTAGGAGGCGTCCACGCACCTGTCCCATCCGCCGGAGAGGAAGAACTGATGGCCTCGTTCCTGACCGGGCTGGTCGGCTCGGGCATCGGCCCCTCGCTCAGCCCGCCGCTGCACGAGCGGGAGGCCGTCCACCACGGGCTGCACTACGTCTACCGCCTGCTCGACACGGACGTGCTCGGGCTCGACGTGGGGGAGCTGGTACGCACCGCCCGCCGCCTCGGCTACGACGGGCTCAACATCACCCACCCGTGCAAGCAGAGCGTCATCCCGCACCTGGACGACCTGTCGCCGGACGCCCGCATGCTCGGCGCCGTCAACACCGTCGTGTTCGACGGCGAGCGCGCCATCGGGCACAACACCGACTGGACGGGGTTCGCCGAGTCGTTCGCCCGCGGCCTGCCCGACGCGCCCACCCGCCGGGTCGTGCAGCTCGGCGCGGGCGGCGCGGGGGCGGCGGTCGGGCACGCGCTGCTCACCCTGGGCGCCGACCGGGTCACCCTCGTCGACGCCGATCACGGCCGGGCGGTGCGGCTGGCGGCGGAGCTGAGCTCCCGCTTCGGCGCCGGCCGGGCCCGCGCTGCCACCCGCGACGAGCTGCCCGGACTGCTCGCCGAAGCCGACGGGCTGGCGCACGCCACGCCGACCGGCATGGCCCACCACCCGGGGCTGCCGCTGCCCGCGGCGCTGCTGCGCCCCGGCCTGTGGGTGGCCGACATCGTGTACCGGCCGCTGGAGACGGAGCTGCTCAAGCAGGCCCGGGCGGCGGGCTGCCGGACGCTGGACGGCGGCGGCATGGTCGTCTTCCAGGCCGCGCACGCCTTCCGCCTGTTCACCGGCAGCGAGCCCGACACCGAGCGCATGCTCGCCCACCTGACCGACCTGGTGACCGTCTGAGGAGAAGTCATGCGCAAGTCCATCGCCACCGTGTCGGTGAGCGGCACGCTGACCGAGAAGCTGGACGCCATCGCCGCCGCCGGGTTCGACGGCGTGGAGATCTTCGAGAACGACCTGCTGGTCTGCCCGCTGCCGCCCGAGGAGATCCGGGCCCGCGCCGCCGACCTGGGCCTCTCCATCGACCTCTACCAGCCCTTCCGCGACTTCGAGGCCGTGCCCGCCGACCTGCTGGCCCGCAACCTGCGCCGCGCCGAGCACAAGTTCCGGACCATGGAGCGGCTGGGCGCCGACCTGCTGCTGGTCTGCTCCAACGTCTCGCCCGAGGCGATCGGCGACGACGAGCTGGCCGCCTCACAGCTGCGGCTGCTCGCCGAACGGGCCGCCGAGCACGGGATCCGCATCGCGTACGAGGCGCTGGCCTGGGGCCGGCACGTCAACGAGTATCTGCACGCCTGGCGCCTGGTGCGCCTGGCCGACCACCCGAACCTGGGCACCTGCCTGGACAGCTTCCACATCCTCTCGCGCGGCTCCGACCCGATCGGCATCGAGGCGATCCCCGGCGAGAAGATCTTCTTTCTCCAGCTCGCCGACGCGCCGCTGCTGGCCATGGACGTGCTGCAGTGGAGCCGCCACTACCGCTGCTTCCCCGGCCAGGGCAACTTCGACGTGGCGGGGCTGGTCCGGCACGTCCTCGCCGCCGGATACACCGGCCCGCTCTCGCTGGAGGTGTTCAACGACCACTTCCGCCAGGCCGGCACCGCCCGCACGGCCCGCGACGGCATGCGCTCGCTCATCGCCCTGGAGGACACCCTGTACGGGGCCGCCCACCCGGCCGTCCCCACCGGGTTCGCCTTCGCCGAGCTGGCCCACCCAGAGCTCGAGGACGCGGGGGCGCTCGGCGGGGTGCTGGCCGCGCTCGGCTTCCAACGTACCGGGACGCATCCCACCAAACCCGTCGAGCTGTGGGAGCAGGGCGGGGCGCGGCTGCTGCTGAACGCCACCGGCGGGGATCCCGCGCTGGTCGCCATCGGGCTCGACAGCCCCGACCCCGGCGCGGCGGTCAAGCACGCCGAGTCGCTGCTGTCGCCGGTCCTGCCGCGCGAGCGCGCGCCCAGGGAGGCGCGCCTGGACGCCGTCGCCGCCCCCGACGGCACCGAGATCTTCTTCTGCGGCACGGACTGGCTCGACGACTTCCGTCCCTCGGGGCCGGTCGCCGGCGAGATCACCCGCATCGACCACGTGGCCCTCACCCAGCCGGTCCACTATTTCGACGAGGCCGAGCTGTTCTACCGCACCGTGCTCGGCCTGCGGCCCCAGGAGAGCCTGGAACTGCCCGACCCGTACGGGCTGCTGCGCAGCAAGGCGATGTCGGCCGCCGAGGGCGCGGTCCGGATGGTCATCAACCTCGCCCAGGTCGGCACCAGGGACCTGCCGTGGCAGCACGTCGCGCTCGCCTGCGACGACGTCGTGGCCGTGGCCCGCCGCCTGCGGGCCGGGCACCCGGAGCTGCTGCTGCCCATCCCCGCCAACTACTACGACGACCTGGAGGCCCGCTACGACAACGTCGACCCCGAGCTCAGGGAGCTGGGCGTGCTGTACGACCGGGACGCCCACGGCGAGTTCCTGCACCTGTACACCGTCACCGTGGGCCGCGTCTTCTTCGAGCTCGTCCAGCGCGCGGGCGGCTACCAGGGGTACGGCGCAGGGAACGCCCCGATCCGGCTCTCCGTGCAGCACGCCCGACCTCACTAAGATGACCGAATGACCACGCAACCCGTCGCCTCCGAACGCCAGCGGGACGCCGAGCGCACCAAGGCGGAGATCCTCAAGGTCGCCCAGCAGGAGTTCGCCCGGCACGGGTACGCGGGCGCGCGCGTGGACGAGATCGCCGAGCGCATGCGCACGACCAAGCGCATGATCTACTACTACTTCGGCAGCAAGGAGCGCCTCTACATCGCGGTCCTGGAGAAGGCCTACACCGAGGTCCGGGCGATGGAGCGGACGATCGACGTCGAGCACCTGGCCCCGGTGGAGGCGATCCGCACCCTGGCGGAGCTGACCTTCGACCACCACGACCTGCACCGCGACTTCATCAAGCTCGTCGCCATCGAGAACGTCCACCAGGCCGAGCACATCCGCAAGTCGGAGGTGCTGGCCAACCTCGGCACGCCGGTGCTCGACGTCATCTCGCGCATCCTGGACGCGGGGCAGGCCTCGGGCGAGTTCGTGACCGACGCCGACGCGATCGACGTGCACATGATGATCAGCTCGTTCTGCTTCTTCCGGGTGGCCAACCAGCACACGTTCGGGGCGCTGTTCGGGCGCGACATGACGGCGCCGGAGCACCGCGACCGGCTGCGGCGGATGGTGGGCGAGATGGTCGTCGCCTACCTCCGCGGTCAGGCCTGACCCACCGTCGTGCAGGTAACCGTCTGGTAACGCCCTTGTAATGTACGAACCGGTGAGTTAGTTTCCTGCCACTGCGCTACGCCATCCCCCCGTGAGGAGCATAATCGTGACGGTGCAGGGCAAACCTCGCAAAGCGGCTATAGCTGCCTGGATCGGTAGTGCCTTGGAGTACTACGACTTCTTCATCTACGGCACCGCGGCCGCGCTGGTCTTCAGCAAGATCTTCTTTCCGTCCAGCTCCCCCGCCACGGGCACGCTCCTGGCCCTGGCCACCTTCGGCGTCGGCTACCTGGCCAGGCCGGTCGGCGCGTTCGTGCTCGGGCACGTGGGCGACAGGTTCGGCCGCAAGAAGGTCCTGGTCAGCACCCTGGTCATGATGGGCGCCTCGACGTTCCTGGTGGGCTGCCTGCCCACCTACGACCAGGTCGGAGTGCTCGCCCCGGTCCTGCTCGTGGTGCTGCGCCTGCTCCAGGGCTTCTCCGTCTCCGGCGAGCAGGCCGGCGCCAACTCGATGACGCTCGAACACGCCCCCGAGAACCGCCGGGCCTACTACACCAGCTTCACGCTCAACGGCACCCAGGCCGGGCAGATCATCGCCACCGCGATCTTCCTGCCGATCGCCGCGCTGCCCGAGGACCAGCTGCTGACCTGGGGCTGGCGGGTGCCGTTCTGGCTGAGCATCGGGGTGGCCGCGGTCGGGCTGGTCATCCGCCGCACGCTGGAGGAGACGCCCGCCTTCGAGCAGGAGGTCGCCACCGACAACGTGGCCAAGATGCCCCTGGCCGTGCTCTTCCGCGAGCAGTGGCGGGACGTGCTGCGCGTGGTCGTGGCCGCGGTCATCGCCTCGGTGAGCACGATCTTCACCGTCCACGCCCTGTCGTACGCCGTCAACAC
Organism: Nonomuraea jabiensis; assembly: GCF_014204795.1. Lineage (GTDB taxonomy): Bacteria > Actinomycetota > Actinomycetes > Streptosporangiales > Streptosporangiaceae > Nonomuraea > Nonomuraea jabiensis. The sequence goes on from NZ_JACHMB010000001.1 coordinate 8,531,653, forward strand.
CATGCACCTGGAACGCGGCCCCATGCTGTGGGTGGGCGTGCTGGCCAACGTCGCCGCCGTGATCACAATCCCGCTGTGGGGGCGGCTGTCGGACCGGATCGGCCGCAAGCCCGTCTTCATCGGCGGCTCGCTGGGGTGCGCGGTGCTGATGTTCGCCTACCTGTGGTCGATCTCCACCGGCGGCTACGCCCTGATCTTCGTCGTGGGCATCCTGATGTTCGGCGTCGTGCACAGCGCTACCAGCGGCGTCTGGCCGTCGTTCTACGGCGAGATGTTCACCACCAGGGTCCGCCTGTCGGGCATGGCGATCGGCACCCAGCTCGGCTTCGCGATCGCCGGCTTCGCGCCGACCCTGGCCACGGCGCTGGCGGGCACCGGCCCGGACAGCTGGCTCGGCGTGTCGGTCATCACCGCCGTCCTGTGCCTGGTCAACGTGGCCGCCGTGGCCACGGCCCGGGAGACCTACCGCGTCCCCACCGAGCAGCTCGGGCTCAAGGGACCGGTGCGGGTGTGACCGGTTTCCGCGTGTACGCCCTGCGCTACGCCGAGCGCGACGCCCGGCGTGGCGAGCACTTCCACGGCTACGACACCCGGGGAGCCGAGCCGCACCCCACCGCCTACTACGTCTGGCTGGCCGTCAACGACGAGCACACGGTCGTCATCGACACCGGCATCGGCCGGGCCCGCGCCGAGCGGGCCGCGGGCCTGCGCTACCTGGCCTCGCCGGTGGAGGCGCTGGCCCGGCTGGACGTGGCGGCGGGCACCGTCGATCACGTGGTGCTGACCCACCTGCACTACGACCACACCGGCACCGCCAGGGAGTTCACCTCCGCCCGCTACGTCCTGCAGCAGGCCGAACTGGACTACTGGACGGGGCCGTGGGCCGAGCGCGTCACGGGCGAGCGCTGGCTGCTGAACGACGACGACCTCGCCCACCTCCAGGCCGCCCGCCGGGACGGCCGCGTGTCCCTGCCCGACGGCGACGCGACCGTGGTGCCCGGCCTGAGCGTGCACCTGGTGGGCGGCCACACGGCGGGCATGCAGGTGGTACGCGTGCGCACCGCCCGCGGGCACGTCGTGCTGGCCTCCGACGCGAGCCACTTCTACGAGAACATCGAGGGCGACCGGCCGTTCCCGATCCTGCACAGCATGACCGGCATGTACGGCGCCTTCGACCGGATCAAGGAGCTGGCCGACGGGCCCCACCTGGTGGTCGCCGGCCACGACCCGGAGGTGCTCAAGCGCTTCCCCCTGCTGGAGCCGGACATCGCGGAGATCACCGGCTGACCCGCCCCCCGCTCGCGGCGCGGCGGCTTACGGCCCCCGGACCCCGCCCGCGAGCACGCCGACAGCGCCTAGCCGCGCTCGCTACGCCGCGTCGCTGAAGGCGGCGCGTGGGGCGGAGCTGTGCCTTTGGAGCGGCGGCCCCGGGTGGCGGCGGCGGGCAGGCGGGGTCACAGGCCGAGGTAGATGCGGCGGACCTGCGGGTCGTCGCGGAGCTCGGCCGAGGCGTGCGCTTCCAGCTCTGGGTGTAGGCCCCGAGCAGGAGGTTCTTCTCGACGCTCAGGCCGGGGAAGTCGTGCCGCCCCTCGGGCACGTAGCCGATGCCGTGCCGCACCAGGGTGTGCATGGGCGCGCGCAGCAGGTCGTGCCCGCCGAAGCGGATCGCCGGCCCGCGGTCCTTCGGTGAGCCACTGGCCGGCGACCAGGCAGCCGGTGTCGTGGATTGCGTTCGTGACTCCTCCGCTCCCTGAAGGGAGCGGCTTCTCGCTAAGCCGCTTGCACAGCCTCACGAAGGGCAAGCCCTGCCCTCAAGATGTTGATCGCGCGTTCACGTCGGCGTGCGCCTCGTGCCAGCACCCCGTACATCGGAAGACGGCCTGGCTGACGCGGTTGTCCTTCGCGCAGTGCCCGCAGCGCGAGCACGTACGGGAGGTGTTGGCCGGGTTCACCGCGATCAGCTGTCGACCGGCGCTTTCAGCCTTGTGCGACAGGATCGTCAAGAACGCCGACCAGCCCGCGTCGAGAATGCTCTTGTTCAGCCCGGATTTAGCCGACTGGCCGTTGGGCAGGTAGCCGCCTTCGCCGTCCGGTTTCGGCGCGGCACGCCGGGTCATGCCCGCCACGTTCAGCGCTTCATGCACGATCACGTCGTAGCCGCGAACCAGCGCGAGCGCGGCCTTGTGCGCCGAGTCGAGGCGTTGCCGCCGCACCTTGGCGTGCAGGGCCGCCACCCGTGCGACGGCCTTCCTGCGCCGCGTGGATCCTCGTTTCTTACCGGCGAGGTCCCGCTGGGCTGCTGCCAGACGGCTCGCGGAGGTGGCGAGGTGGCGCTGGTTGTCGAGGTGGTCGCCGTCGCTGGTCGTGGCCAGCCAGGCGACACCCATGTCAATACCCGCGACCGCGCCCGTGGCGGGAAGGGGGTGTGCGGGCACCTCATCGCACGACAGCACGACGAACCAGCGGGCGCCTTCCCGCTTGACGCTGATCGTCTTGACGGTGCCGAGCACCCGGCGGTGCTGGTGGACCCGCACATGCCCGATGCCCTGCAGACGGACGTAGGTCGCTGTCGGGTGCTCGGGTTGGGAGTGCCACCGGCAGCCGTCGCCGTCCTTGGGCCACTCGACGGTGTCGAACGAGCCCCGGCCCTTGAAACGCGGGAATCCTGGCGTGCGGCCTGCTTTGACGCGGTCGAAGAACGCCCGGTACGCCTTGTCCAGCCTGCGCAGGGTGGCCTGCTGGGAGGAGAACGACCACCGGCCCTGACCGCCGGGGTCGTCGGCGCGGATGTGCTTCAGATCGGCCGACTGCTCGCCGTAACGCACCGCCACCCCGGCTTTACGGTAGGCCGTACGGCGGTGTTCGAGAGCCGCGTTGTACAGCGTGCGGTGCTCTTCCAGGCAGGCGGCCAGTGCGGCGGCCTGCTTTGCGGTGGAGCACAGGAAAAACTTGAACACGCTTGGTAACGAGACCACCACGATATCGGCCGGCACCGACAAACCCGGAAGGACAAGCACTTCGTCCGGCACCTGCTCGGCGGCGTGAAGTCCGTCATGGGCATGGCGCCCTTCTGCCGCTGAGCGGGTGCCGGCGGGTCACCAGGTGACGGGGAGCTCGTAGACGCCGTAGACCTGGCCGTCGTGCTTGAAGGGGATCTGCTCCAGCTCCGCCGCCAGGCGCAGGGTCGGGACGCGCCGGTACAGCGTGCTGTAGGCGACCTGCAGCTCCATCCGCGCCAGCGGCTGGCCCAGGCACTGGTGGACGCCGAAGCCGAAGGCCACGTGACGGCGGGCGTCGCGGCGGATGTCCAGCTCGTCGGGGTCGGGGAAGATCGAGGGGTCGCGGTTGGCGATGTCGTTGGCCATGATCATGCCCTCGCCCGCGCGGATGACCTGGCCGCCGATCTCGATGTCCGCCAGCGCGACCCGGCGGCGGCCGCTGTGGGTGATGTTGAGGTAGCGCAGCAGCTCCTCCACCGCGCTGGCGACCAGCCGCGGGTCGTCGTTGTGGCGCAGCAGGGCTAGCTGGCCTGGGTGCCGTAGGAGGGCGAGCGTGCCGAGGGCGATCATGTTGGCGGTGGTCTCGTGCCCGGCGATCAGCAGCAGCACGCCCATCTGGGCGGCCTCACGCCGGGTCAGCTCGCCGGCCCTGACCCGCTCGGCCAGCTTCGACAGCAGATCGTCCGCCGGGTCGGCGAGCTTCTCGCCCATCAGGGAGTCCAGGTACTCGAACAGCCTCGCACTGGCGGCGGCCCGCTCCTCGGGCGTCGCGCTGCGCCTGATAACCGTCTTGCTGTTCTCCTGGAAGAAGTCGTGGTCGGCGTACGGCACGCCGAGCAGCGCGCAGATCACCAGCGAGGGCACCGGCAGGGCGAACGCCTCCACCAGGTCCACCGGGTTCGGGCCGGCCAGCAGCTCGTCGATCAGGTCGTCGACGATCTTCTGCACGGCCGGGCGCAGGGACTCCGTCCGCCTGACGGTGAACTGGGCCTGCACCATCCGCCGCAGCCGGGCGTGCTCGGGGTCGTCCATCATGATGAAGCTGATCGTGCCGCCGGCGCCGATGCGGGGCGCCTGGATCGGGTAGCCGGGGCGGGTGACGTCGGCGCTGACCCTGGGGTCGGCCAGCAGCGCCCGCTGCTCGGCGTACCTGGTCACCAGCCACGGGGTGCTGCCGTCCCACAGCCTGACCTTGGCCAGCGGCCCCTCCTCCTGCAGGGTGCGCAGGGGCGGCGGCGGGTCGAACGGGCAGCCCGCCGCTCTGGCCATGGGAAACTCGTGGATCTCGGTCATCGCCGGCTTCCTTTGCGTGAGGTGGTCCGGCCGCCGGGCCCCATGATGGGTGCTGTGACAGGTGCTGTCCACAGTCCGACGGTCGCGTCGATCAGCCCGGTCGCCGCGTCGTGCCAGCTGGCACGGGGCGTGGGCGTGTCCTCGGCCAGCGCGCGTTCGCGCTCGGCGCACACGTGCGCCATGAGGTGGCTCGTCATGTCCCTGCGCTCGGCCCGCACCTCGGGCGGCAGCTCGGGCAGGCACCGTCTCAGCTCGCCGAGGATCTCGACGAGCGCGGGGGAGGTCAGCGCGGTGTCGATCATGATGTCGCGCAGGACGGGGTCGGTCATCACCTGCGCGCCGAACCGGGCGAACCACGTGGGGTTGCCCATCTCGTCCAGATGCTCGGTGACCGGGCGCACCAGGCACGCCACCCAGTCGCGTACCTCGCCGGACCCGGCGGTCTCGGCCAGCATGCGGCGGCGGATGCGCTCGATCCGCTCGGTGTGCTTGCGCACGATGGCGCGTACGAGGTCGGTTTTCGTGCCGAAGTGGTAGCCGACGGCGGCGTTGTTGCCCTGCCCGGCGGCCTCGCTGACCTGCCGGTTGGACACGGCGAACACCCCGTGCTCGGCGAACAGCCGCTCGGCCGCCGTCAGGATCTGCTCGCGGGTCGCGCCGGCCCGCTCAGCCCGCACCGTCATAGCCGCCCCGGCCCGGAGATTCGGCTCTCACCGCATCCTTGACTCACCATGACCTCCCCGAGTCGGCCCCCTCCTGTCAGCCAATCAGGTGCGGGTAGGTAAGTCAAGCGACTGATTTAATACTCTGGCCGAAAGTGTCGGCGGCGCTGGTTAATGTCCCCGCTGTGGATCACTGGGGAGAGATCGAGAAGCTGATCGTGGCCCGCCGGGCCGACCGGCTCGCCGAGCGGGTCAAGGCGCTGGACGAGCAGGGGCGCAAGGAGGTCGCCGCCCGATTACCGGAGCTGCTGAAGGAGCTGCGCGGCCGGTTCGACCGGTGGGACGACGGCCTGGTCGACTACGGCAGCGCCTTGCGGGTGGCGGGCGCGGGCACCTTCGGCGGGGCGGCGGCCGTGGCGTCCTGGCTCTACCGGCGCGACTTCGCGCCGCAGTGGGACGGCCCCGACACCGACGTCGCCCTCGTCCTCGCGGTGCTCGCCGACCGGCCCGCCGCCTGGCGCGCCGATCTGGCCGAGCGGCTGGTGCTGCGCATGCGCGTACCCGACGACCGCGGCATGGAGCTCGCCCTGGCCCTGCTCCGCGAGACCGGCATCGAGCCGCCGCCGCACGAACCGCTGGTGGCCGGCTGGGTGAGCCGTGAGCCGCCGCGGTCCCTGTCCGACGACCCGCTGCTCGACCACCTGCTGCCGCGCCTGTTCGAGGCGCAGGGCGTGGGCCGGGCGCTCCAGTGGGAGAAGCAGCCGCAGCGGGGCTGGCTGGGGGCGCTGCTGCGGGCGGCCGAGTCGGGCCGGGCGAAGCGCGAGTCGCTGATCGACGGCTGCGTGCGCCGCTTCCTGCTCGGCGGCACGGCCATCGACCTGCGGTTCTTCGTACGCCTGCACGAGGCGCTGGATCCCTCGCCCGCCGAGGCGGCCGCCCGCGCCCGCGACTACCTGCGCCTGCTGCCTGCCTCCCCGGGCCCGGTCGCCGAGCTGGCCGTGAAGCGCTTGCGCGCCTGCGGCGAGCTCGGCGCCGACGACCTGGCCGAGGCGTGGGAGTCGCTGCTGTTCCGCCCCGAGCGCAAGCTGGTGCGGGCCGGGATGTCGTGGCTCGACCGTTCCGTGCGGCGTGCGCCCGAGCTCGCCGGCCTGATCGCCGCGCCGCTGGCCAGCGCGTTCGCCGCCGACTCGGCCGAGCTGCAGGAGAAGGCCGTCGAGCTGGCCGTCGCCCACGCCGCCCGCATGACCGAGGAGGGGCGCGCCACCCTACGCGAGGCGATCGAGCTGCTCCCGCCCCACCTCGGCCGGCGGGCCGCCACCGCCTTCGCGGGCGGCAGCGTCGCCGAGGCCGAGCCCGCGTTCGTGCCCCCGCCGCTGCCCGCGGCGCCCGAACGCGCCGTCGCCTTCGCACCGCCGATCGAGTCCGTCGAGGAGCTGGTGAGGGACGGGACCCGCTCCTGGCAGGCCTGGGAACGGCGGCTGGCCGGGTTCGTCGCGCTCGCCGCCCGCGACCGGGCGGGTGTGGTGGCGGAGCTGCGCCCCCGGCTGATCGGCGGGCCGCACTGGACGTACCACCTGGAGAGCTGGGATCAGGTCGACCAGTGGTTCGAGGGCGCCACGCGTTCCCTGACCGGAACCGCGGCCGCCCAGCGCGCCTGGCTGCGCTACATGCCGAAGTCCCGGTTGGCCGCCCCGCTCCGGCTGCTGCTGCATCGCGCGGCCGAGATCCTGCGGGCCGTCGAGGAGGACACCCTCCCGCCGCTGCTGCTGGCCACGCCCACGCACAGCACCGGGCACGTGGCGGCGGCCGAGCTCGTCCGGCGGCTGGAGGTGATCGAGGCGGCCGGGGCCAAGCCGCTGGCCGCCGACCTCCAGCAGGCGCTGCTGCGCCTGCCGCGCACCCCGGATCCCGAGGCCATGCGGCGGGCCGCGCGCCTGACGTCCGGCGCGGGCCGCATCGTCGCCGCGTGGACCTGCCCGGAGGTCGCGATCGAGCTCGAGTGGAGGTGCAGCCACGGAGGCGAAGACCACGACTGGCACGATCGGAGCCACCACCACGACGTACGCCTGGTGCCCTCGGCCACCGCCGCCCCCACCGGGCTGCCGCTGGTCGACCTGATGCTCAGCGTCCCGGAGCACTCCGGCGACGCCGAGCACCGGGCGTGGTGGCCCTCGATGCTGCCCTCCCACCGCGAGGTCGCCGCCGCGTACCTCACGTCCCACGTGCTCAGGCGCTACTGGGTGGAGGACACCGTCGGGCCGGAGCAGGCCCGCGAGCTCGCCCGCGCCGAGGGGCCGGTCGGGACGGCGTTCGCGGTCGTCCTCGCCCGGGTCCTGGGCGACCCGCGGCTGCCCGAGTCGGTCGACGTCCTGCTGGAGACCGCCGCGCGGGACGAGCTGCCCGCGGCGGAGGTCGGCCGCCAGACCGGGCTCCTCGTGGCCGGCGGCGAGGTCCGGATGATCGACATGATCGCCGGGCTGGAGGCCGCGGCCCGGCGCGGCGCCCACGCGCACGTGTGGCGGATCGCCGCCACCGCCCTGCCCACCCTGCTGCCCGCGCCGGGCGAGCGCCCCCGCAACGGCCTGGCCGCCTTCGTCGCCCTCGCCGCCGCGGCGGCCGAGTGGTCCGGGGCGCGCGGCGAGATCCCCGAGGTACGCGCCATGGCGGCCCGCAGGGGCGGCAGCGGCCTGCTGCGCGAGATCCGCCGGCTGCACGACCTGCTCACCGGCGACGACGGCCAGGAAGGATGACCATGGCCAGACGATCCCGAAAGACCGGACACTGGCGCACCCGGCACGACGAGGGCCACGCCCTGCGGTTGGAGCTCGGCGACCTCGCCCGCGCCGCCGCCGAGCCGGGCTGGGCGCGGCTGGAGGTCCGCCGCGCCCAGGTCGGCCCGTACGCGCGGACCACGCTCACCCGCGACGGCCGCGAGATCGCCGCCGAGGGGCTGGACGAGCCGTTCCAGCGCCTGCGCGAGCTCTCCTACAAGGCCGATTCCGGCACCTGGTTCACCTGCGAGCTGACGTTGTCGTCCGGCAGCCGGGGCTACACCTGCCGCGTCGACTCCTCCGTGGCGCCGTTCGAGGACGTGCCCGCGCCGGCGGCGCTGGCGGAGCTGACCACGTTCCCCCGCACGGAGCCGCCCGGCTGGCTGCTGGCCGCGCTTCCGACCGCCGCGCCGATCGGCATGCCCACGACGTACGGCGCACACCACGACTGGTGGGGCGACGACCGCTCCGACCGCCGTCCGCCGCCGCCGATCCACGGGGACGTCGCCTACGTCCCGGCCGCGGGCATGACCTGCCGCGACTTCGGCCACAGCGACGAGCACCGCCAGCGCGCGGTCTTCCTGGCGGAGTCGGCCGGCGACGACGAGTCCGAGCACCTCTACGTGATGAGCTACGAGGAGGTCTACATGGTGGCCCGGCACGGCTTCCGCGGCACCGACGCGGGCATGCGCTCCATCACCCTGGACGGGGCGGCGCTCCGGTTCGAGCTGACCCCCGAGGCCGCCGACGCCCTGGGCACCGAGACCACCTTCGAGGCCCGCCTCGAACTGCCGCCGGAGACGATCGCCGAACTGCGCACCGCCCTGCGCGCCGTCCTCGGCCCCGTCGCGCAGGCGCCGGAGCTCATCGGCTTCTGAGGGAGGGAAACCCCTCGAAGGGCCGGGCGCCGCACGCCCGCCGCGCCGGTCAGGATCGCCTCCGCGCCGGCCAGCCCGGCGACGATGTTGACCCGCCGGCCCGAGGGCGCCGCCGCCGGGCGGTCGCAGTAGTGGTCCTGGGGGAAGTACGGGAAGTGCCGCGCAATCCAGAGCAGCCGTCTGCCGTTGCGCGTCGCGTCGAACGCCTGGACGTGCCGGACGAGCTCGGTGTGTCCGTCGGGGTAGCGGCAGCGGAAGCATCCCTCGTGCTCGTCCCACAGCTCCCGGGCGATCGCGTTTCTGATGGTGCGGGCACGGGAGCGCAGGTCGCCGACCGGCAGCCGCGCGCCGGACACCTCGGACAGCTCGGCCAGCCGGTCGAGGCACCAGGCGCGTTCGGCGTTGGGGCTGGCGACCACGTGCTCCCAGCCGCTGCTGCGCATCTCCAGCAGGTTGTACTGGTCGCCGTAGTCGCGTAGTGCCCCCGCCGGGGCGGATCGGGCGTCCAGCCCCTCGACGAGGGCGTGGAGCTGGGTGACCAGGGCGGGGGAGATGCCGTGGTGAGCGGCGACGGCGGTAGCGAGGGTGACCAGCGACCGGCCGCTGTAGGCGTACGGGACGCCGAGGCCCGTGCCGTCGGGGGCGATCGCGTAGTTGCCGGTCACCCTCTCCGGTGGGGAACGGGATTGAGCGGGGTGCCCGGGACCACCATCGCGGTGATCGCGTCCGCCCGCAATTGTTCCTCCGGGGGCAGTTTTCCCGCGCCCGCATCCCGCGCAGCATCGGTTGAGCACATCCCGCGACAGGATGACGATCGCAAGGGAGCGCTCAATGGCACCACCGCAAGAAGATCAGCGCCGGCGGCCGACACCCAGCTCGTGCTCGTCGGGGTGCACGCCTTCACCCCGAACGTGATCCCGGCCTCGGTGGCTCAGCTTGTGGTGCCGTACGCGCGGGCGCCCGATGGAACGGCGCGGATGGCGGCCGGATGCGAAGGAGATCCGATTTGGGCAACCTGTTCCGGACCTTACGCAGCAGCCTGGATGCCAATGCCCGGCGTGCGGTCGAGGTGTACACCCGCGAGCTCGCGGATTACCGCAGCCTGGCCGCTGAGGCCCGGGGGTCCGCCGCGATGCTGGACTTCGCGGTGATTCTGCGGCACCGCACCATCGAGCTGGCCGCGGAGGACCAGCCGTACACCGGGCAGGACGAGGCGTACATGGCCTCGGTCGGCGCGGCGCGGGGCGAGGTGGGCGTCTCGCTGGCATCCCAGCGGCAGGTTCTGCTGCTGCACGCCAATCTCACGCTGCGCGAGATCCACGAGGCGGCGGGCCCCAACGACCTCGGCGACGTCATGCGCATCCTCGGGTGGATCGCCCACCACGGCCTCACCGCGCAGAACGCCTACACGCGCGGATACCTCAAAGGCCAGGAGCGCTTCCTGCCTGCCGTGGCCAGGATCCAGATGCTCGCCCGGATGCTCCTCTCCGACGACCTCGCCGCGCCCCAATTGGCCTGCGAACTCGACCTGCCGATGCAGGACCACTACCTGGTGACGATCGCCCGGATCCCCGGCGGCCGGCACGACAACCTGCGGCGCGACGAGGTCGTCAAGACGCTGCTGACCCGCCACCGCTTCCCGCTGACCTGGCACAGGCCGGATGAGTTCGCGGCGCTGGTGCCGTGCGGCGGCGACGACCCGATCGACGGGCAGGCGGCGGCGCGCTCCCAGGCGCTGTCCCTGATCCGCGACTTCGCCGAGCTGTCCGGGCCCTGTTCGGCCGGCGTGGCCCCGGGCCGGGCGCACGCGCTGGCGGACGCGCTCTCGCTGGCCCGCAAGGTCTGCGAGGCGGCACCCGTGGAGAGCGTCCCCCGCCAGGTGTACAGCGTGGCCGACGTGTTCGCGGAGTTGGGGGCGGCCCAGATGCCGCAGGTCGACCAGTGGCTGCGCGAGCTGACGGGGCGGCTGGCGAGCGGTCCCGACCTGGTGGCTACGCTCGACGCCTACTACCGCAACGACATGAACCGGATGTCCACCGCGATAGCGCTTCGCGTGCACCCCCGCACCCTCGACTACCGGCTCAGACGGGTTCGCGAGCTGGTCGGGATCGAGCCCGGCTCAACCCGCGGCGTACGGGTGCTGAGCACCGCCGTCACCCGCATCCTCGCGGAGGCCTGGGACAGCCGGCCCTGACGTCGGCGCGGGCCCGTTCACGCTGTCAATCGGCCGGGGAACCGCTGCTCGGGACCCGCATCTCGGCGGCGAGCGTCTCCTGGGCGAGACGCAGGGTGGTCTGGTTCGCCCGCCTGGCTCGCTGGAGGGCGGCGGCGTTCCGGTCGATCATCGTGCGCTGGTAGGCGCTTTCGACGGAGAGCCAGACGCCCACCAGGTTGGTCCGTTTCTTGCAGGCGAGGTCGGTCCGGGTGGTCGCGAGCTCCCTCTCGGACGTTCCGTCGCGGAAGGCCGGGTCGGCTATGGGGTCGAAGGGGGTGGCGTAGGAGTGGCCGGCGGCACGCATGCAGGCCGACCACTCCTTGACGGCGGCTTGGACGCGGCGATCGGCGCGGGAGCGCTGGAAGCTGAGCATGGACAGGTGCTGGGGAAGCGAAGGGTCGGCGTCCGCGGGAGCCATGGCGAGGGCCTTGCGCGCCTGCTCCTGGCAGCCGCCCGGCGGGGCCTGGTCACCGGTGCCGGTGATGACGGCGATGGTGGCGGGGTCCAGGTCCGGGGTCTCGGGCGGGTGCCGGGCCGGGTCGCGGGGACCGAGGCCGTAGCCGTAGGAGGCGGCGTCGGCCGCGTCGGTGAGGCCGTAGCGGCGTTCCATCCACGTTCGGGGGCCGACCAGGGGGCGGGGGGAGGAAGTGATGGGAAGGGCCCGGCCGTGGCGCCGCGCGCAGCGGATGAGGAGGACGCGGTAGGCGTTGGTCACCGTGAGGATCTGGGTGGGGGAATGCTGGTAGTCGTCCAGCGGGAGGCGAAGGGCGGCGCCGTCCGGAGCGATGGTGTCGCTCGGGCGGGCCTGGGCGCACGATGCGGTGAGGGCCGTGGCGGCTGCCAGCAGGGCGGCGAGGTGGGGGCGCATGGTGTCTCCCAGCAGGGCGGCGGCCGCGGGCACGTGCCCGCGGCCGCCGGGAACGGGGTCAGTTCCAGTAGTGCGATTCGGAATTGTTCGCGAACGTGGGCGCGGTGTTACCGTAACCGCCCGGTATGAGTTGTCCGCACTGGCCGGACTGGTAGGTGTTGGTGCAGATGTAAGCGTTCAGGAACAGGTGCGCGTTGATGGCGGACTCGTCATTGTTGGCGATGAATCCGTTTGCTGTGCTGGCGGACCAGTCAGGGTGCCCGGTCGTGTCCATGTACGTGAAGTCCGCCATGCGGCCGGTCAGGTTCTGGTTTTCCCAGACGCACAGGTCGTACCAATTGCAGACGCCGTCCTCCATGGTCCCGGAGATGGCCGGCTTCTGGAGTTCGGTGGAAACTTTGGACTTTTCGAAGTAGGACGGCTCCGGCGCCGCTTTCGCCGGGAGGGAGAACAGGGCGAGGGTGCAGAACGTCAGGAGCATTCCGATGACGGCGCGTCGCATCGTGATCCTCTCAGCAGGCGAGGGTGACTTGGGGGGTGGTGCCGTTCATGACCAGTGGGGACCCGGCGTAGCCGGCCTTGGTGAACACGGCGGTGCCGCCGGCGAAGTACGTGTTCGTGGTGCCCTGGCAGGGCGCGCTGGAGTAGTGGATCCCGTAGTTGGCCGGGTTGTAGCGCTTGGTGGTCGTGGTGGTGGACCCGTCCTTGTAGAGGTTGAGGTACAGGTCGATCGAGTCGACGACGGCGGTGCACTGCACCTCGATCTCGGTACGTACGTCGTTGTACAGGGTGTTGACGTACGGGATGCTGAGATAACCGCCGCAGTAAATGGTGTCCGCCGGCGCGTTGACGCCCTTCGGGGTGTCGGCCTTTCTCGTGAGGGTCATCGTGAACGACTGGGTGGCGCCGCCTTTGAGGGGAACGGACGGCCTTTCCGGAGCGGCGTGGGCCGCGTTTCCCATAAGGGCGACTGATAACGCGAGAGCGACGGACAAAACAAGTGCGCGAAGACGTGTGGACATTTCTGTGCCTCCCAGGGAAAAGGGGATTCGAACTGCCTCCCCTATGGTGATCGACTGCCCTGGATGCGTCTTCGTGATATTGCGTAAAACTTCCTGTCAAGCTTTGCCTGGATTTGTAACAGGGGGTGAAGTGCCGTGTCGGAGCTACCGTCCCCGGGGAAGCCGATCACCGCCCGGGAGGCGTCCTCGGGCGGCGGGGTGCGTGGCGGAGGTAGTGGGTTCAGCCGGCGAGAGGATGGGCGGCGCGGGCCTGGGGGGTGGTGAGGGCGGCGAGGAGTCCGGGGAACGCCTGGTCCATCTCGTCCCGGCGCAGGGTGTTCATCCGTGCGGTCCCGACGTAGTACTGCCGGATCAGGCCCGCCTCGCGCAGCACGTTGAAGTGGTGGGTGGCGGTGGACTTGCTGACCGGTATGTCGAAGTCGCCGCACTTGATGTCCTCGCCGGCGGCGTCGAGCTGCAGGACGATGCTCCGGCGTACCGGATCGACGAGGGCCTCCAGCACCTGCTGGAGGCCGAACTGCGACACCTCGGGGTGCGGCGGTGTACGTCCCATGGAGCAATAGTACGACAGACATCGAAGTTTGACGACGATCGTACTTCTCTCTACAGTGAGCCGCATTCACAGGGAGAGAGGGACGGTGTCATGACGAGGACTGTGCGGTTCCACGAGGTCGGCGGGCCCGAGGTGATGCGGCTGGAGGACGTGGAGCCGGGCGAGCCGGGGCCGGGCGAGGTGCGGATCCGGGTGGACGCGATCGGGGTCAACAGGGCGGAGGCGCTGTTCCGGAGCGGCCGGTACATCGAGCCGGTCAAGCGGTTCCCGGCCGGGCTCGGCTCCGAGGCCGCGGGCGTGATCGAGGCGGTCGGCCCGGGGGTGACCGGGTTCGAGGAGGGGCAGGCGGTCAGCGTCGTGCCCAACTTCTCCTACAACGACTACGGCATGTACGCCGAACGGGCGATCGCGCCGGCGAGCTCGCTCGTGCCGCGCCCCGACGGGGTGGACGCGGTCTCCGGCGCGGCGGTGTGGATGCCCTACCTGACGGCCTACGGCGCGATGGTGGAGGTCGGCGGGATGCGGGCGGGCGACGTGGCGGTGGTGAACGCGGCCTCCAGCAGCGTCGGCCTGGCCGCGATCCACACGGCCAACCGCCTGGGCGCCACGCCGATCGCCGTCACCCGCACCGATGCCAAGAGGCAGCGGCTGATCGAGGAGGGCGCGGCCGAGGTGATCGTCTCGGACGAGGAGGACGTGGCGGGCCGCATCCTGGCGCTGACCGGCGGCCGGGGCGCCGAGTACGTCTTCGACGCCGTCGCCGGACCGGGCGTGACGGAGCTGGCCAGAGCCGTGGCGGCGGACGGGACGCTGTTCCTGTGGGGCGCGCAGAGCGGGCAGCCGACGCCCTATCCGGGGTTCGACCTGGGCATGCCGGCGCTGAACCTGCGCACGTACACGGTGCATGAGATCACCAGGGATCCGCGGCGGATGTGCCGCGCCGCGGCGTTCGTCGCCTCGGGGCTGCGTACCGGGGCCTTCCGCGCGGTGGTGGACCGCCTGTTCCCGCTGGAGGAGATCGTTCAGGCGCACCGGCACATGGAGTCCAACACCCAGTTCGGCAAGATCGTCGTCACGACCTAGTTGCCGTCTGTACCTACTAGTATGTACGCTCGTGGTGTGGACATGAGGGAACAGCTGATCGAGAGCACCCGCGAGCTGCTGTGGGAGCGCGGATACGTGGGCACCTCGCCGAAGGCGATCCAGCAGCGGTCCGGGGCGGGCCAGGGCAGTATGTATCACCACTTCCGTGGCAAGCCCGACCTGGCGCTGGCCGCGATCACCCGCAGCGCCGAGGAGATGCGCGCCCGCGCGGAGGCGGAGCTGTCCGGGCCGGGCAGCCCGATCCGGCGGATCACCGCCTACCTGAGCCGGGAGCGCGACGCGCTGCGGGGCTGCCCGGTCGGCCGCCTGACCCAGGACCCGGACGTGATGGCCGATCCCGAGCTGCGCCGCCCGGTCGAGGAGACCTTCTCCTGGCTGCGGGCCCGGCTCGCCGCCGTCCTCGCCGAAGCACGGGCCGGGGGCGAGCTCGCCGCCGGGCCCGACCCGGCGGCCACCGCCACCGCGCTGGTCGCGGTGCTGCAGGGCGGATACGTGCTGGCCCGCGCCGCCGCCGACGCGGAGGTGTACGCGCAGGCCGTCGACGGCGCCCTCGGCCTGCTCGCCGGGCACGTCCGGTGAACGAAGGGAGCACCCCCATGAGCGCCATCAACCGCGAGCACCTGGTGACCGGCGACCTGACCGGCCGGCCCGGGCGGATCGACCGGGTGGAGACGCACCGGGTCACCCTGCCGCCGGGGGCGGCGAGCGGCCCGCACACCCACCCCGGCGGCGTCGCCGGTTACGTCACCGCCGGCCGGATCGTGTACGAGCTCGACGGGCACCCCGCCCAGGAGCTCCGCGCCGGGAGCGCCTTCTTCGAGCCCGCGGGCGCGACCGTCCGCCGCTTCGACAACCTCTCGGCCACCGAGCCGGCCACGTTCGTGGCCAGTTACCTGCTCACCGGCGACCAGCCGCTGATCGAATCGCTGTGAAAGAAGGAACCCATGCCCTTTGTCCGTATCGACGCCCTCCGCGCGGACCGGCAGCGGCTGGAGGCCCTGGGCCGGGCCGTGCACGACGCCCTCGTGGAGGCCATCGGCATCCCGAAGGACGACCTGTTCCAGGTGCTCACCAGCCATGACGGCACGCGGGGCACGTTCCGCTACGACGACGGCTACCTCGGCATCCACCGGGACGACGACCTCGTGTTCGTGGCCGTCACCATGCGCGCGGGACGCACCGCCGAGCAGAAGCAGGCCCTCTACCGCAGGATCGCCGAGCTGGCCGAGGAGTACGCGGGCACCGAGCCGCGCAACGTGTTCGTCACGGTCACCGAGAACTCGCTGCTCGACTGGTCGTTCGGCGAGGGCGTGGCGCAGTACGCCGGCAGCTGACTACAGCTCGCCGCGGTACCAGGCTTCGGTCTCGTCCGCCAGCGCGTTCTCGTCCGGCCGCGGGGGCCGGGCCCGCTCGGCCCAGTGGCGCAGCCCCCGCGCCACCTGGGTGGCGTGCTCCGGCCGCACGGATCCGTACACGGTGAAGTACGTGACGATCGGTCCGGCGGCGGGATCGCCGGCGTCGCAGCGGGCGCACAGGAGGACCTCGCTGACGCCCCGGACCTCGTTCCCCGCCGCGTTCGTCCAGGTGTGCGGCAGGCGCAGCACGGCGAGGACGCTGTCGGCGCGGCAGCGGGGGCAGGGCCGGTCGCCGGTCACGCTCCGCCGATCGCGTCCGCGCCGAGCAGCGCCTTGACGTCGCCGTAGAGCGCCGGTTCGGCGGTGACCCGGAACGGCTGGAGGTTCAGCAGCACGCTCCTGGCGCCGGGGCGGTGCAGGCGCACGTGTACGGGCGCGCGGCCGGGATGGGTGGTCAGGATGTGCTTGAACTCCTGGACGAGCCGTGGGCTCAGCTGGGTCTCCTGGATCGAGATCACCACGGGAGGCTCGGTGTCCGCCCGGGAGACGTCGAGGAGGGTGATCTCCTCGCCGTACACGCTCATCGTCTCGTCGCGGACGTTGATCCGGCCCCGCACGGAGATCACGCGGTCCTGGGCCAGCGCCTCGCCGTACAGCGTGTAGGTCTTGGGGAAGACGAGCACCTCCATGGCGGCGTCGTGGTCCTCGAGGGTGACGATCGCCCACGGGCTGCCCTGTTTGGTGACCTTGCGCTGCAGGCCCGAGATGATGCCGCTGATGCGGGTCGCCCCCTCCTGCCGCCCCGAGGCCAGCAGGTCGGCGAGGGTGGTGTCGCGGTGGGCGTCCAGGACGCGTTCGGCGCCGTCGAGCGGGTGGCTGGAGACGTACAGGCCGAGCATCTCGCGCTCGAAGGCCAGCAGGGTGACGCCGTCCCACTCGCCCTCGGGGATCGCGATGGAGAAGGCGTCGCTCTGGCTCGGCTCCCCGAACAGCGAGTCCTGGCCGCGGGCCTCGTTCCGCTTGACGTCGATGATCGCGTCCACGGCCTGTTCGTGGACGGCGACCAGGGCCTTGCGGTGATGCTCCAGGCTGTCGAACGCGCCGGCCTTGGCCAGCGACTCGATGACGCGCTTGTTGCACACGGCCGTCGGGACCTTGGCGAGGAAGTCGTTGAAGTCGGTGTAGGGGCCCTGGGCCTCGCGGGCGGCGACGATGGCGTCCACGACGCCGGCCCCGACGTTGCGTACGGCGCCCAGTCCGAAGCGGATGTCGGTCCCGACGGCGGCGAAGTCGAGCCGGCTGGCGTTGACGTCCGGGGGCAGCACTTTGATGCCCAGGCGGCGGCAGTCCGACAGATAGATGGCCATCTTGTCCTTGTCGTCGCCGACGGAGGTGAGCAGCGCGGCGAGGTACTCCTGGGGGTGGTTGGCCTTGAGGTAGGCGGTCCAGTAGGAGACCAGGCCGTACCCGGCGGTGTGGGACTTGTTGAAGCCGTAGCCGCTGAAGGGGACGAGGACATCCCAGACCGCCTTGATCGCCTCGGCGGAGAAGCCGCGCCCGCTCATGCCGGCGGAGAAGCGGTCCCATTCGGCGTCCAGGACCTCCTTCTTCTTCTTGCCCATGGCCCGGCGCAGCATGTCGGCGGCGCCGAGGGAGTAGCCGGCCAGCTGCTGCGCGATGGCCATGACCTGCTCCTGGAAGACCACCAGGTGGTAGGTGTCGCCCAGGATGGGCTCCAGCGCCTCCTCCAGCTCGGGGTGGATCGGCTCGACCGGCTGCTTGCCGGTCTTGCGCAGGGCGTAGTTGGTGTGGGCGTTCATCTCCATCGGCCCGGGCCGGTAGAGCGCGTTCACCGCGGCGATGTCGGTGAACGTGGTGGGCTGCATGAGCTTCAGCAGGACCCGCATGCCGCCGCCGTCCAGCTGGAACACCCCGAGCGTGTCGCCGCGCGCCAGCAGCCGGTACGTGGTGGCGTCGTCGAGCGGGATGTCGAGGATGTCGATGTCGACGCCCTTGTTGGCCCGGACGTTGGCGATCGCGTCGCCGATCACCGTGAGGTTGCGCAGGCCGAGGAAGTCCATCTTCAGCAGGCCCATGTCCTCGGCCTGGGTGAAGGGGAAGCCGGTCACGACCGGGCCGTCGGCCTTGGGCTTGACCAGCGGGATCACGTCGATCAGGGGCTCGCTGGACAGGATCACGCCCGCGGCGTGGATGCCGGTGCCGCGGGTGAGGCCCTCGATGCCGGCCGCGGTGTCGAGCACCCGTTTGACGTCGGGGTCCTGCTCGTACATCTGGCGCAGCTCGGCCGCCTCGCCGTGCCGGGGGTGGCCCTTGTCGTGGATGGCGGCCAGCGGGATCTCCTTGCCGCCGACCGCCGCCGGGAACGCCTTGGTGATGCGGTCGCCCAAGGCGTACGGCAGGCCCAGCACGCGGCAGGAGTCCTTGACGGCGGCCTTGGCCTTGATGGTGCCGAAGGTGACGATCTGGCAGACGCGGTCGTCGCCGTACTTGCGGGTGACGTAGTCGATCATCTCGTCGCGCCGCCGGTCGTCGAAGTCGAGGTCGACGTCCGGCATGGAGATGCGCTCGGGGTTGAGGAAGCGTTCGAAGATCAGTTTGTGCTCGATCGGGTCGAGCTGGGTGATCCCCGTGCAGTACGCCACGATCGACCCGGTGGCCGAGCCGCGCCCGGGGCCCAGGCCGATGCCGCGCTCCCGGGCATGGCGGCAGATGTCGGCCACCACCAGGAAGTAGCCGGGGAATCCCATGGCCTCGATGACCGACAGCTCGTAGTCGATGCGGTCGAGCACCTCCTGCGACGGCCGGCCGTAGCGGCGGCGGGCGCCCTCGAGGGTCTCCTTGCGCAGCCAGCTGGCCTCGCTCTCGCCCTCGGGCACGGGGAAGCGCGGCGTCAGGTCCCGGTGGGCGAACACCTCGCCGTAGTCGCCGACCCGCTCGGCGATCAGCAGCGTGTTGTCGCAGGCCCCCGGCACCTCGGCGTCCCACAGCGCGCGCATCTCGGCGGCGGACTTGACGTAGTAGCCGCTGCCGCCGAACCGGAACCGGTCGGCGTCGGCCAGCCGCTTGCCGGTGCCCACGCACAGCAGCGCGTCGTGCGCCGGGGCCTGGCTCTCGGTGACGTAGTGCGAGTCGTTGGTGGCCAGGGGCGGCAGGCCGAGCTCCTTGCCGAGCTTGAGCAGCTCGTCGCGGACCCGGCGCTCGATGGGCAGGCCGTGATCCATCAGCTCCAGGAAATAGTTGTCCCTGCCGAAGATGTCGCGGTAGCGGGCGGCGGCCTCGACGGCCTGGGCGTACTGGCCGAGTCGCAGCCTGGTCTGCACCTCGCCGGACGGGCAGCCGGTCGTGGCGACGATGCCCTGACCGTACTCGGCCAGCAATTCATCATCCATGCGCGGATATTTCTGGACATGGCCTTCCAGCCAGGCCCGGGACTGCAGCCGGAACAGGTTCCGCAGGCCCTGCGCCCCCGTCGCCCACATCGTCATGTGCGTGTACAGGCCGCGCCCGGAGACGTCGCCGCCCTCGCCGGTCTCGTCGTTGGAGCGGCGCAGCGCGAGGTTGTCGCTGTAGTACACCGGCTGCCGGTGGCGCCGCGAGAGCGGGGCGACGTAGCTCTCGATGCCGATGATCGGTTTGATCCCCGCCTTGCGCGCGGCCTGGTAGAACTCGTACGCGCCGTGCACGTTCCCGTGGTCGCTCATCGCCACCGCCGGCATCCCCTGCCGGGCGACCTCATCCATCAACAGCCCGACCTTGGCCGCGCCGTCCAGCATGCTGTATTCCGTATGCACATGGAGATGCACGAAAGATCCCACCGAGACCACGCCCCCTGGTTGTAGGCTCACCCGCGAACCCGAGCATTCGACCCGAGAGCAGGCCCGGTTGTCCAACAAGCGACACACCGAAGAACCACAACCAGCAGTGGTCGATGAGGCGGCGTACGACCTGGACCTCGCCACCGTCCGCGCCTTCGTCGTCATCACCGAGGACCGCTACTTCAGCGAGGCCGCCGCCAGGCTGGGCATCAGCCAGCAGGCCGTCTCCAAGCGGATCGCCAAGCTCGAGGCCGACCTCGGCGTACGGCTGTTCTCCCGCACCCGCACGGGGGCCGACCTCACCGAGGACGGCAAGGCGTTCCTGCATCACGCCCGCGCCCTCGTCGGCATCGCCGACCAGGCACGCGAAGTCCTGCGCGGCCGGAACCGCTCGCTGCGGGTCGACGTCATGGACACCCGGATGCACTCCAGCGACCTGATCCGCAAGTTCCACGAGACCGTCGAGAACGCGGACGTCGAGGTCATCACCTCCAACGGGCTCAGATCGGCACGCGGCGCGCTCGCCCGCGGGGCCGTCGACGCCGCCTTCGCCCGCGTCAGCGGGACGCTGGAGGACGACCTCCGGCACGTGCCGGCCTACCTCGACCCCGTGCACCTGCTGGTCGGCCGCGACCATCCGCTCGCCGGCCTGCGGGAGGTGGAGGTCGAACGCCTGTCCGGGGTGACCGTGTGGATGCCCGGCAACGTCCCGGGCAGCGAGTGGGCCGAGTTCTACGGTTTCCTGAGCGCCGCGTTCGACATCCCGCTCGACACGGCGGGGCCGGATTTCGGGTGGGAGTATTTCACCGAGGAGATCGCCTCCGGGGGACGCGTCGGGTTCGTCGGGGGGCGGCTGCGGATGCCCTGGCACCCGGGCACCGTCCAGGTCCCGGTCGTGGCGCCCGCCCCTGTGTACCCGTGCTCGCTGATCTTCCACCGGCACAGCCATCACCCGGTGCTGGCGCGGCTCGTGCGGTATGTCACGGACAACTACCAGCCGTTCGACCCGCGCCGCCAATGGCTCCCGGACCCCGACCGCGCGGCCTTCACCACGGCCGCCGGCCGCTGAGGGGAGCGCCTCGCCGTCCCAGCACGACCGCCGGGGTCACGGTGCTGCTCGGCGGGCTCAAGGCGGCCCTGAGTGCGGATCGCGGGTGTCGCCGCCGTGCGGGTGCGCGACGTCCGGCGCCTGACCCACACCTGCGAGTGCCCGCCCGAGCCGTGCCCGGTCGGGTGGGGCGGGCACGGTGAGGGGTCAGTGGCGTGTCGTGAGGGCGAAGAGCTTGACGTTGGGCGTCGCCGCGCTGGTGAACGAGACCGCCTCCCGGGCCGGGTCCGCCGGCACGGACACCCGCCAGATGCTCACCCTGCGCCCGTCGGCGGTGTTGTTGACGTTGTACCGGGTGTCGGCCGTGATCGCCGCCTCCTCGCCGAAGTGCGGTGACGCGCTCGCCCAGTCGGTCACCTTCAGCGGGGCCGTGGCGGTCGTGCCGTCCGCGTAGGTGATCGTGAGCTCGGTCTGCTGGTCCCCGTTCACGGCCGTGACCAGCAGGTCGAGGGCCTGGTAGCGGCCCGGCGTGAGGTAGGTGCGCTGGCCGCGCAGGCTGTGGAAGTTGCCCGCCGTGCCCCTGGTCTCCGGGATCAGGTAGGCGCCGCCCGACACGGTGCGCAGGCCCGGCTCGGGCAGCTGCTCGGCCGGGAAGCTCCAGCCCTTGCCGTCCAGGTTGCCCTGGGGCTTGGCGTCCGTGGTGGCCACGCCGTCCACGTCGTACTGGAGCCTCTGGGCGCAGGAGGAGCCGGACGGCTCGCACGCGGCGGGCAGGTTCGGGATCGGGGCGCCGGCGGCGGGGACGCGGTCGACGGGGAGGTCGCCGGGCGCGGTCGCCCACGAGGTGTCGGGGGTGGCGCCGACGGTGACCACGACGTCGCCGCCCTGGTTCAGCAGGGACTCGGGCAGCCAGGAGCGCGTGTACGCCCGGCCGTTGACCCGCACGTCCTGGACATAGACGGCGTCGGGGCCGGCCTGCGGGGCGCTCACCGTGATCGTGCGGCCGTTGCCGCGCTTGATCCACGCCTTCGGGAACATGGGGCTGGACAGCAGCATCTCGGCCCGGCTCGGCGTCTGGGGGTACATGCCGAGCGCGGCGAAGACGTACCAGGCGGACATGGTGCCGAGGTCGTCGTTGCCGGGCAGCCCGCCGGGGCCGGTCCGGTACACCAGGGACGCCATCGCGCGCACCGTCTCCTGGGTCTTCCACGGCCGGCCGAGCGCGTTGTAGAGCCACGGGACGTGGATGCCGGGCTCGTTCGTCGGGTCGTAGCGGAAGCCGTCGCCGCCGGTCGCCCACGAGCCGTCGGCGCGGTGGAAGAACGTGTCGAGCCGCTTGGCCGCCTGCTCCCGGCCGCCCATGGCGGCGGCCAGCCCCGAGACGTCGTGCTGGACCATCCAGGTGTAGGTGGCGCTGGTGCCCTGCGCGAAACCGGCGTCGGAGGTCGCCGAGAACGGCCACAGCCAGGTGCCGTCGGCCTTGCGCGCCTGCTGGTAACCGCCCTCCGGCCCGGCCGACGGGTTGAACGTGTTACGCCACCAGCTCGCCCGCGGCATCAGCAGGTCACGCTCGGCGGTGCGGCCGAGCCGGCCCGCCCAGTCCGCGAGCGCGAAGTCGGCGGTCGCGTCCTCCAGCGTCTCCGCCGCGCCGCCCCAGCAGTGGCAGGTGTCCTGGGGCGCGTAGCCGAGCCGCAGGTATTCGGCCAGGTTCGGGCGCTGGCCCTCGCACTGCCCCGGGCACCCCTTGTCCGACAGGCCGGACGGGTGCGGCACGGTCGCCTGCGCGAGCAGGGAGTCGAAGGCGCCGCGCACGTCGAAGTTGCGCACGCCGAGCGCGTAGAAGCCGGCGAGCGCGGGGGCCGACGGGTCGCCGGTCATCACGTGGGTGGGGCCGTTGACGTGCACCCAGCGGTCCCAGACGCCGCCGTTCTGCCGCGCCAGGTTGTACAGGGACTGGGCGTAGTCGCCGGCGACCCGCGGTTCGAGCAGGGCCAGGAGCTGGGTGTGCGCGCGGTACTGGTCCCAGCCGGAGAAGTTGCCGTACTGGACGCCCTGCCCGCGGGCCAGCCGGTGCACCTTTCCGTCGCTGCCGAGGTAGGTGCCCGCGACGTCGCTGGTCACGTTGGGCTGCAGGTAGGCGTGGTACATCGCCGTGTAGAACGTGGTCAGCAGGTCCGCCGAGCCGCCGGCCACCTCGACCGAGCGCAGCCGCTCGTTCCAGGCGCGGGTGGCGCGGGCGGCCACGGACGCGACGTCGTCCCGCCCGGAGATCTCCTCGGCCAGGTTCTGCCTGGCCGCCGCCAGGCTGGTGTAGGAGATGCCGACCTTCATGCGGACGTCGGTGCCGTCGAAGGTGACGTACCCGCCGGAGCCGCGGCCCGCGCGGTCGGCGCCCGTGGCGTAGCCCTCGCCGCCGCTCGCCGTCGTCGTGCCGGGGCGCAGCTCGCCGTTGACCCAGGTGCCGGTGGCGGCGAAGGCGCGGTCGAAGGAGGCGGCGAAGTGCAGCCGGTAGTAGCTCTTGCGGTTGTTGACGCCGCCGTTGGCGCGGCGGCCGCAGAACGCGCCGGTCAGCACCGAGCCGGTGACCGTACGGGTGGCCGGGTCGATGGCGATCTCGGCGTCCTCGCTGCCGTTGAGCGAGTTGGACACCCGGAACAGCAGGCTGGCCGGCGAGCCCTCCGGGAAGGTGAACTGGCCCACGCCCGCGCGGGTCGTGACCGCGAGGTCGGTCCTGACGCCGGAGTCCAGCGTGACCGTGTACCGGCCGGGCCGCGCGCTCTCCTTGTCGTGGCTGAACGTGCTCGCGTAGATCGCGTCGGTGGTGTCCGCGGTCGGCGAGGAGGTGACCTGTCCGGCGAACGGCATGATCGGAACGTCACCGGCGGCACCCGGATGGCAGCCCGCCCCGTTGACGTGCGTGAGCGCGAAGCCCCGCACGCGGGGCGTGTTGTAGGAGTAGCCGTTGGCGCCCGCGGCGTTGGTCTGGTCGCCCGCCGTGTTGGTCGGGCTCCACGAGATCATCCCGAACGGCAGGACGGCGCCGGGATAGGTGTTGCCGCCGTTGGCCGATCCGATCAGCGGGTCGACGTGGCGTACCGGATCGGTGACCTTGGCGGGGGAGTGGGCTGCGGCTGCCGGGACGGCGACGGCCGTGCCGAGCACCGTGCCGATGATCGCGGCGGCGAGCCACGAGCGGGGAGAGAACACGTCGTGATCACACCGGCTCACATTAACTGAGCCATGAACACGTACGTAAGACCAAAAGTCCGGAAGTGGTCAGTATCCCCTCACCTGAGGCCAGGCCAGCTCGAACCCGTCGGCGACCAGCTCGGCCTGGAACCGTTCGAGAGCGGCGGGATCCTCGTGGACCTGCGCCGGTTCGAGCCGGTTGTCCAGGCAGTGCGCCGCCAGCGCGCCGGCCGCCTCGCCGGCGTTCCACTCCACCGGGTGCAGGCGGTAGCAGCCGTTGGTGATGTGGGTGGTGCCGAGGTTCTTCCCGGCGGCCAGCACGTTGCGCACGCGGACCGGCAGCAGCGCGCCCAGGGGGATCTGGAACGGGCAGCTCGCCACGTCGATGTAGTTGTCGCCGCCGGTGGAGGGGTGCAGGTCGATGCGGTACATCCCGACGCCCACGGTGTCGTGGTAGGCGACCGCGCCGTGCTCGCCGCGCACCGCCAGCGACAGGTCGTGCTCCACGATCGTGCGGCGGGCGCGGATGCGCCGCGACTCGCGGATGTAGGGGCTCTTGGCCAGGCCGTCGGCGGTGCCCATGACGTCGGGGCGCAGCCGCAGCCCCGGCCAGCCGGTGCCGCCGTCGGGCCGCGGCGCCTCGGTCTGCAGCCAGTACAGCATGCTGAGCGCCTGGTCCCGCGCGCCCTGGAGATGCCGGGCCCGCTCGTCCTCGGTGACGCCGATCAGCGGTCCGGGGAGGTAGTCGATCTGCGGCCAGTTGACGACGACGACGTCGCTGACCGCGAACCCGGGCTCGAACACCTCGCGGCACAGGATGCGCCGGAACACCCACAGATCCGTGTCGCCCGGGTCGCGGCTCTGGTCCGCGACGACCGGCTCCGACGAGGCGTGCGGCACGAACACGCGCGGCTTCGGCTCCAGCGTGCGCGGGTCGGGCGCGACGAGGCTGAGCAGCCGGTCCGGCCAGAACGGCGGCCGGTAGTCGCGCCAGAAGGCGTAGTCCTTGGGCCGGTCGACGGTGTGGTCCTCGCCGGCGCGGTGCTCGACGGCGAAGACCCAGGAGAACGCCTGCATGTTGCCCGGCTGGGCCTGCGCGGGGGCGCTGGGCTCGCCGGTCTCCGCGGCCGACTCGAAGCCGGTGACGTGCTCGATCCCCGCCAGGGGCAGCAGGTCACCCAGCTCGGTGGCGTCGAGCACGTACGCCGCGCGCACGTGGAACGGTTCGCCGTCCGGGCCGGCGAAGGTCACCCCGGTCACCCGGTCGCCGTCCACGTCGGCGGCCACCGGCCGGTGCAGGTAGCGGATCGTCAGCCGCCCGGCGGACAGGTACGGGCCGACCATGCCGGCCAGCACCGCGGCGGCCACCCGCGGCTCGCAGCAGAGCCTGCTGACCGTGCCGCGCCCCGGGTTGAGGTCGGTCGCCTCCCGGGACTCCCGGGTCAGCGGGTACCAGGTGCGGTAATGGTCGCGGATGGCCGTGCGCAACCTGCGGTAGGAGCGGGTCGCGCCGAACTGCTCGATCCACGGATGCTCGTCCGGCGGCACGCCCTGGCTGGTGAGCTGCCCGCCCAGCCAGTCGGTCTCCTCGGTGAGCACGACGGTCCGGCCGCGCCGCAGCGCCGCCAGCGCCGCGGCGACCCCGCCCATCCCGCCCCCGACCACCAGGACGTCCGCCTCGGCGCCGCTCAAATCACATCACCCTTCTCGAAGAAGTCGACCTCGCCGCGTTCCATGAGGACGATGAGGCTCAGCAGTGCCCCCCAGGTCTGGAACGGCTCGCTGTTGGGCTTGTCGCAGGCGCCGCCGTGG
Source organism: Nonomuraea jabiensis (assembly GCF_014204795.1). Lineage (GTDB taxonomy): Bacteria > Actinomycetota > Actinomycetes > Streptosporangiales > Streptosporangiaceae > Nonomuraea > Nonomuraea jabiensis. Next base: position 8,557,258 of record NZ_JACHMB010000001.1, read on the forward strand.
ACGCTGGAGTAGTTCTCGTGGACGTGGCGGTGCTCGTTCCATTCCTTCAGCACGAGCCGGGAGCTGCCTTCGGCGAGCCACGCGGCCGCGGGCCGTTCCCCGGCGCGCAGCAGCCCCAGGTAGACGAGGAAGTTCACCGGCGGCCACGCCCGTCCCGCCCAGTAGCTGCCTTCGCCGACGTCCACGGGCTCGTCGCGGGGCGAGGTGGGCAGCAGCCATTCGCCGCCGAAGCCGTCGTCGGTCATCAGGAGCCCGGACACCATGCGCCGGGTCCGTTCCCCCGCGCCGACGCCGGCCAGCAGGGGATAGAAGCTCATCGTGGACAGCCGCTCGGTCGGCAGCCCGGTGTCGGTGCGCCTGCTGCGGTAGACGCCGCTCGGCTCGTCCCACAGGGACTCCATCGCCGCCACGACGACCGCGTGCCGCTCGCGCAGCTCCGCCGCGGCCTGCCGGTCGCCGAGGGCGTCGGCGAGGTCGGCCAGCGCCTCGCAGTCGGCCGCGTACAGGCTGTTCAGCCCCACGTCGTGAGCGGCGAGCAGGCTCTTGGCCTGGTCGAAGGGCACGTCCTCGAAGACCGGGTGGTTGTCCCAGCCGGTCTCGCAGGTCGCGCCGAAGTGCTGGTGGATGCGGGGGATGTCCTGCGGTGAGGGGAACTCGGGGTCGAAGTACGTCGAGCCGGCGCACAGCAGGTCACCGTCCCGGCGCACCCGCCACCACCAGCGGTTCCAGGACAGCAGCGGCTCGAAGCACTCCTCCAGGAACCACCGGTCGCCGAACCGGCGATAGAGCTCCCGGACCACCAGCGAGCCCACCGGCGGCTGGGAGCCGTCGTGGGTCTTGCGGCCGGTGCCCTGCTCGACGTTGGGGACGAAGCCCTCCGGGGTCAGGGCCCGCAGCATCTCGACGGTGTTGACGTAGGCGAGCTCCTTGCTCGACACGGCCGCCAGCAGCGCGTTGAAGAAGGCGTCCCAGCAGAACAGGGCGTAGCCGCCGCGCTTGCCCACGTTCCAGAGCCGGCTGACGGTCGTGATCACGCGGGAGCGCGCCGGTTCGTAGATGGTGTTCCAGGAGATGGCGTCCCTGACGATCTCGCGGTGCTGCGCCAGGGGGTCGGTGCCGGCCGCCCCGATCGCGGCCGAGGCGCCGGCGACGATCCGCGCGATCTCCGGCAGGTCGCGGGCGCGGCCGGTGCTGATCCCGACCGCGCCGGTCAGCTCCATCGCCAGGTACGGCCCGTCCACGTCGGTGTAGGGGTCCTCGACGTGCGGGGCCGTGCAGAAGACCTGGACGGCCCCGCCGGGCCCCTCGGCGGTGATCCGGCCGCCCGCGCGGGTGACGGAGCCGGGCCGGTTCCACAGATAGGCGACGCCGACGGTCAGCAGCGCGCTCTTGCGCTGGTTGGCGGTGGGCGTCACGAGCACGACCAGGTCGTCGCCCGCGTGCGCGGTCTGCACCCGGATCGTGATGCCCGCCCACGTCACGGTCGTCTCGGTGTAGCCGCCGTCGTAGGCGTGCCGGCCCAGGGTGACCGTCTCCGCGCCCTCGGTGCGGCGGCCGATCTGGGCGGCACGCAGCGACGTGCCCCGGTAGTACTCCTTCAGGCCGAGGGACAGGCCCAGCGCGTCGGGGAGGAGCACCTGGGTGAGCACGCTGCGCGTGTCCCAGGTGTTCCACCCTCGGGCGAGCGAGGCCTGCACATGGGCGTAGTTCGTCATGTGTTCCTTCGGGTGGGAATCCATACGCGCATGGCGTGCGGGCCGCGGTTGGCCCAGGCGTAGTAGGGGATCAGCGTGAGTTCCGCAGGCCGCGCCGCCGGGGCCGGCTGCCCAAGGGGCCGGTAGGGGGACTCGGCGGGCCCGCTTTCGAGCACGCCATCGGCTCGGAGCACGGTCACGCCGTCGAGGAGGTCCGGCCGGTGCTCGGGCCGGGGCGGCGTGGCGGTGTCGATGCGCAGGTCCTCCAGGACGACGCCGGACGGCTGGTCGGGCTGCTCGATCGCGTAGACCAGCGGTCCACGGGTGACGGCGACGCACCCCCGGGTGGCGTCCATGCGGTCGTCGGCCACCATGAACCGGGCGGGCATGGGCATCGCCAGCACCACCCGATCGCCGGGCCGGAACACCCTGCGGACGCGGGCGTAACCGCCGCACTCCACCGGCTTGCCGTCCACGGTGGCGCCCTCGGCCCAGTCCGGTACGCGCAGCGCCAGCTCCATCTCGCGCGACGGCGCCTCGCGCACGGTCACCGTGACCAGGCCGTCCCACGGATACTCGGTGTCGACGTCCACGGCGAGCCCACCCGAGGCCAGCGCGCTCCGGGCGTACAGGTGCACCTGGAGGCCGTCCTGCGTGCCGGTCGCCAGGTACGTGGGCAGGGCGGCCAGCGTACGCATGACGTTGGGCGGGCAGCACGCGCAGTTGAACCAGGGACGGCGGCCGTGCGCCGGCGAGCGCTGCACGTCTGCCCGCGCGCCGGTCCGCCGGTGCAGCGTGTTGACGTAGAAGTAGTCCGCCTCGGCCAGCGACACCGCGGGCAGGACGGCGTTGTACAGCAGCAGCTCGATCTGGTCGGCGTAGACGGACTCGCCCGTGGCCAGCAGCAGCCGCCACGCCCACTGCATCGCCCCGATCCCGGCGCAGGTCTCCGCGTACGCCCGGTCGGGCGGCAGCTCGTACGCCTCGCCGAACGCCTCGCCGTCCCAGCGTGCGCCGACGGCGCCGGTGACGTGCTGCTTGCGGCGGCGCATCACGTCGTACTGCCGGCGCATCACGGCCAGCAGCTCGGTGTCGCCGGTCTCGATGGCGACGTCGGTGGCGCCCGCCGCAAAGTAGACGGCGCGCACGGCGTGCCCCTCCACCGTCTCCGCCTCGCGCACGGGCAGCCGGTCGGAGTAGTGGGCGGGGTCGCCGTAGTGCGAGGGGTCGAAGCCCGGTTTGGCGGCCCGGCCGTGCCCGCGGGCCTCGACGAAGTGGCGAGCCAGGTCCAGGTACCGTCGCTCACCCGTCTGCCGGTACAGCTCGACGAGCGCCATCTCCACCACGGGATGGCCGTCCAGCTCCTCGCGCAGGCCGGGGCCGAACGTGCCGGCGAGATGGTCGGCCAGCCGGGTGGCGACCCGCAGCAGCTCCGTCTCGCCGGTCGCCCGGGCCGCCGCCACGGCCGCCTGCATCAGGTGGCCGGCGCAGTAGTGCTCGTGGCTCGTCCACAGCCGCGCGTACGGCTCCTCGCCGCGGACCTGGATGGCGGAGTTGAGGTACCCGTCCTCTCGCTGCGCGGTCGCGATCGTCCGGCCGAGCGTCCGCAGGCGGTCCAGGAGCGCCTCGTCGGGGCTGCGCGCGTACTCCCAGGCGACCGCCTCCAGCCATTTGTAGACGTCGGAGTCGCGGAAGCTCGCACCCTGGGCTTCACCGGCGGCCTCACCCGCGGCGATGCGGAGATTGCCGATGTTGCCCGCTTCGACCAGCCGTTCGTGTCCGAGGGGGATCGCGGCCCGGTTGGCCTCCAGCCGGCGGGCCCAGAACCCGCCGGTCACCTGGCTTGCCGGGAGCGGCCGCAGGACCACCGCGGCGGCCGGACTCGGGACGGCCGTCATAGGGGCGCCTGCCGCCGGAACCGGACGGCGTCGGCGATGACGTAGCCGTCGGCCGCGTCGCTGAGCTCGACGTATCCGGCGAGGCCGGCCTTGAAGGAGAAGGTGCCCAAGGACGTCCACTCGCCGGTGCGGGGGTCCGGCACGCCGCGGTTTTGCTGGTTGACGGTCACCGAGGTGGTGCCCGCGGCGTGGTGGACGACGTACGTGGCGTTGGTCGCCCGGTTGGGGTCGGCCGTGTAGGAGACGAGAACCTCGTACCGGTCGTCGCCCGGGAGCGCCGGCCGCCACCGCGCCACGTTCGCGCCGGTGCCCTTGGCGTGCGTCACGTAGTTGAACCCGTAATAGCCGGGGACGCTTCTGCCGCTCGGCCAGGTGCCGGTGACCTCGAAGCCGAGCCCGCCGTTGTCGACGGTGACCTCGTCGCGGACGTCCGGCGAGGCGGACGCCCGGACGAGGCTGAGCTGGTCGAGCGAGAGGGTCGTGCCGCCGCCCCGGCCGGGGCCGGCCAGCGTGAAGCGGATGGTGTGCCGGCCGGGCCGCAACGACATCCGGCCCAGCAGCGCGACGTCGTAGCCGTCGCCGCGGTAGGCCGTCAGGTCCAGCGTGGACGTGCGTGGCTTCTTCCCGTCCACGGTCACCGTCATGAGTCCACCGCCCGCTGACCGGTAGTAGCGCAGCCATAATTCGTGCGTACCGTCGTGGGCGACGGTGAAGGGATACTCGATGTAGTCGCCGGTCGCGGCGGGGACGAAGAGCGCGCGGGCGCCGCCGCGCGCGGTGGCCTCGAGCACCACCGACACCTGCCCGCCTGACCGGCGGGCGCGCACCGCGGGGACACCCAGGTCGTGCGTGCTCTCGGTCAGCTTGGGGCCGGTGGCCAGGCTGTCGCGGCCCCGCGTCAGCCACTCCAGGTTGAAGCGGGCGGCGGCCACGCGGCGCGGGGTGCCGTCGAGGTCGCCGTCGCAGCCGTACAGGAGCACGATGGTGCCGTCGGACAGGGACGCCAGGTCCGAGTAGTACCCCCGGCCCGGGTTGATCGACCGGCTGTACCTGAAGGAGTGGCCTTCGTCGTAGCTCACCGCGACGGTCATGTTCCAGCGCATCGGCGCGTCCGGCCGGCTGAACAGCACGCGGTTGACGTCCTGGCTGCCCGGCCCGCCCGTGTGGCGGACGAAGCCGGTGTCGACGCCGTTGAAGAGGCCGGGGCTGAAGTCCATCCTGGGCGGCGACCAGGTCAGGCCGCCGTCACCGCTGACCGCGATGTCCCGGGGCCAGTCGTTGCCCGAACCGGGCCGGCTGCTCATCACCACCGTGCCGTCGTCGCGCTGCACCAGCCGGGCCTCCCCGACGACGGGGTAGCCCTCGCCCATCGGCACCTCGCCGCCGGACTGCCAGGTGCGGCCGTGGTCGTCGCTGTAGACGGTCGAGACGCCGTAGTGGCGCTCCGCCGTGGGGACGCCCGTGATGATGGTCCGGTGCGAGACCGTCAGGAGCAGCCGGCCCGAGTCGAGCTGGATGCCGTGACCCGGCCCCGGACCGTGCATCGCCCAGTCGTACGTGAAGTGGTCGAAGAGGCTGGTCAGCTCGCGCCGCTCGCTCCAGGTGGCGCCGCCGTCCGTGCTGGAGATGACGTAGAAGGTGCTGGAGTCGGCGGAGCAGCTGGTGTTCTCCGGCAGCCGCACGCAGAGCCCGTGGAAGAGGAAGACCTCGCCCGTCACCCGGTCCACCACGAAGGTGGGGTTGGACCAGCACTGGCCCTCATCGGCGAGCGCCACCGCCTGGGACGGGCTCCAGGTCTGTCCCTTGTCGGTGCTGCGGCGGACGAGCAGGTCGTGCGGTCCGGCGTCGCAGTTCTCGTGCCGGCCCTCGGTGCAGGCCAGGATCGTGTCGTCGGGCAGTACGGCCAGGCCGTACACGTGATAGCTGGCCAGCGGATCCACGGCGGAGTCCCACAAGGTGGCCTCCGCGAAGAACGGCTCGGCCGCGGCCGGCGCGGCCGCGGCGGGGGAGGGCAGGGCGGCCGCGGCGGCGCCTGCGGCGAGCCCGAGGGCGAAGGCCCGCCGGCTGATGGGCATGGTCATGCGACTCTCCTCGGCAGGAGCTTGGGGGGTGTTCAGGTCTATCGCGGGTCGAGTGGTCCTACGAGGTCGTGGATGCGGGCCAGCGCGGCGCGCAGCTCGGTGAGCTCGGTGTCGGTGAGAGGCAAGAACGGCGCAGCGGCGTGCGGCGGGCAGAGCCCCAGCAGGTGGAGCGCGGTCTTGATCACGACCACCCCGCTGACCCCGGGGCGGACCCCGAAGAGCGCGGCCAGCCGGTCGACGTCGTGCTGCAGCGCCGCCGCGGTGGCGTGGTCGCCGCCACGGCCGGCCTTGAGCAGGTCGGCGCAGAGCGCGGGCGCGAGCATGCCCACCCCCGGCACCAGCCCGGCGGCCCCCATGCGGAGCCCGTCGGCCAGCCGCCGTTCGGCACCCTGGGCCACCTGGAAACCGGGACGCTCCCCGGCCAGGGCGCAGAACCCGGCGAACAGGGCGGCGTCCCCCGAGCTGTCCTTCAACCCGATGATCGCCGGCTCGTCGAGCAGGCGGCGCATCACGGACATGGGGACGGGGTTGCCGGTGTACCCGGGGCTGTTGTAGACGACGACGGGGCGGCCGTGGCGGGCGATGTCGCGAAAGTGCGCGTACAGCTCGTCCTCGGTGTGCCGGAAGTAGGACGGCGCGAGCACGACCACGGCGTCCAGGTCGAGCTCCGCCAGGCGGTCCATGCGCCGCAAGGTCTCCCTGGTGCCCGTGCCGGCGGCGGCCACCATGACCCGGGCGGGCGCCCCGGCCAGGTCGCGCCACATGGCGGACACCTCGACCGCGTACGCCCGGACGTCGCCGGCCGGCAGCAGCGGGCCCTCGCCGTTGGTGCCGGCCAGCATCAGCGTGGTGACGCCGCCGGCCGCGAGGTGGGCCAGCAGCGGCCGGACGGCCGGCGGGTCGGGCCGCCCGGACGGGTCGAGCGCGGTGACGAGCGGGATGATCAGTCCGGAGACCGGATGGTCGGTATCCATGGCACCTCCCTCGGCAAACGCTCCGGACGGTATCCTGCGATCCCCGCGGGACGCCAGATGCTAATGGGTATTAGTAATTCTCTCCGGTTTCCAGCGTTCTTTTTCGCCTAGGTACATTGACGCCTCACAGGAGTGAGAGACACACTTTGCGTTCATCGGGTTAGGCGCATTAGCAGGAGGCCCCGGATGAGTCGCGGACCAGTGCGGAGGCCGACCCAGGCCGACATCGCGCGCCTCGCGGGGGTGAGCCAGGCCACCGTCTCGCTCGTGCTGAACGAGCGTGACTCCGACGTCCGGATCAGCCAGGCGACCCGGGAGCGGGTGCTGGCGGCGATCCGCGAGTGGGGCTACGTCGCCAACGCCTCGGCGAGATCCCTCGCCGGCGGCCAGAACAAGATCATCGGAGTGTTCACCTTCGAGCCGGTCTTCCCGACGACCAGCGTCGACTTCTACTTCCCGTTCCTGCTCGGCATGGAGCAGGCGGCGGCGGAGCTCGGCTACGACCTCCTGCTGTTCACCAGCCTCGGCGGCGAGCGGCAGGTCTTCCGCGACGGGTCGACCCGGCTGTCGCTCGCGGACGGCGCGCTGCTGCTCGGGCGCGACCCGAACGTCGAGGAGATCCAGCGGCTGCGCGACACCGGCTTCCCCTTCGTCTACGTGGGGCACCGGGAAGTGTCGGGGGCGCCGGTCTCCTATGTGGCGGCCGACTACGCCACGGCGACGCAGCAGCTCACCGAACGGCTCTTCGAGCTCGGGCACAGGCGCGTCGCCTACGCCCGGATCGGTGACGGCGACGCCCAGCCCAGCCGGGACCGGGAGAAGGGGTTCCGGCGGGCGATGCCCGCCGGTGAGGCCCGGCGGCTCACCGGCCCGGTGTGGACGCTGGAGTCCGCCGACGACGTGGCGGGCCTCCTGGCGGAGATCCGGCACGGCGGCATCACCGCCGTGGTCGCCGAGCAGGTCCTGCTGGCGGAGGAGCTCCTGGCGTGCGCGGAGCGGCACGAGCTGTCGGTCCCGGACGATCTGAGCATCGTCGTGCTGGGCGACTCCACCGGCGCGCGCCGCACCGGCACGCCCTGGACCGGCCTGGTGGTCCCCCGGGAGCAGATGGGCCGGCAGGCCACCCACCTGCTGGCGCGGCTGCTGGAAGCGACCGAGCCGGATGCCCGCAGAGAGAACGTCGAGTGCCCCCTCACGCCGGGCGCGACCGTGGCCCCACCAAGGAGACAGCAGTGACCGAACCAGGAAAGCCCACATGATTAGGGTCATCGTCAAACGACTGCTGGTGGGCGTGCTGGTGATGTGGGGCGCCGCCTCGCTCATCTTCCTCATCGTCCGGGTCGCCCCGGGCGATCCGGCCACGATCCTGCTGGGCCCGGACGCGAGCCGGGAGCAGGTGGCCGAGCTCACCGGGAAGCTCGGGCTCGACCGGCCGGTGTTCAGCCAGTACCTCGGCTACCTCGGCGAGGTGGCCCGGTTGCAGTTCGGTGACTCCTACCGGTTCGACCGGCCGGCGATGTCGGAGGTGTTCGAGCGGCTGCCCGCGACCGCCGACCTGATGCTCGCCTCCACCGCCATCGCCGTCTGCCTCGGCCTCGTGCTCGGACTGCTGGCCGGCGCGCGCCCGGGCGGCGCCGTCGATCGGCTGGTCAGCGCGGGCACCATCGCCCTGCAGTCGTTCCCCACCTTCTGGGTGGGCATCATGCTGATCCTCGTCTTCGCGCTGGCCTTGCGCATGCTGCCCAGCGCGGGGGCGGGCTCGCCGGCGCACCTGGTCCTGCCGGCGTTCACGCTGGCGCTGCCGTTCACCGCCATCGTGGCCCGCCTGACCAGGACCAGCGTCGCGGAGACGATGCGCGAGCCGTACATCCAGACGGCCCGGTCCAAGGGGCTCACCGAGCAGCAGGTGCTGCTCGGCCACGCGCTGCGCAACTCCCTCATCCCCGTGGTGACCATCGTCGGGCTGCACATGGGCGGCCTGATGGGCGGCGCGGTCGTGGTCGAGAACGTCTTCGCCTGGCCGGGGCTCGGCACGCTGGTGGTCGACGCGGTCTCCAACCGTGACTACGCGGTCGTGCAGGCGGCCACGTTCCTGATCGCGGGCATCGTGATGCTGTTCAACCTCGTCGCCGATCTGCTGTACTCCCAGCTCGACCCGCGCATCAAGCTGGACGGTGCGGCATGACCGCCGTCGCCGGCGCCATCCGCCGGCCCGTGGTGCGCGGCCGGTGGCTCAGCCGGATCCCGTACGCCGTGCTCGCCCTGTACATCGTGGTCGCCGGGGTGGGACCGCTGGTCATCGACTACAACCCCGTGCGCGTCTCGCTCGACGACCGGCTGCTCGTTCCCGGATCGCGGCTCGCGTCCGGAGGCGTCGCCTGGCTCGGCACCGACGGCCTCGGCCGCGACGTCCTCGCCCAGGTCGTCTACGGCGCCCGCACGTCGATGATCATCGGGGTCGCCACGGTCGTCGTCTGCTGCGTGATCGGCGTGAGCGTCGGCATCGCCGCCGGCTACTTCCGCGGCTGGCTGGACACGGTGCTCGCGCGTGGCATCGACATCCTGCTCGCCTTCCCGGCGATCCTGCTGACCATCGTGATCGCGGGCGCCTTCGAGCGCAGCGTCCTGGTGGTGGTGATCGCCCTCTCGGCGACGGCCTGGATCTCCTTCGCGCGGGTCACCCGCGGCGTCGCCCTGTCGATGCGGGAGCGGGCCTGGATCGACGCGGCCCGCGTGCTCGGCGTACGTCCGGTGGCCATCCTGGTCCGGCACATCCTGCCGCTCACGGTCGGCCCGATCGTCGCCCTGGCGACGCTGGAGTTCGCCCTCGTCGTGCTGGCCGAGGCCGGGCTCAGCTTCCTCGGCATCGGCCTGCCCGGCACGGCGGTGTCCTGGGGCCAGACCATCGCGAACGGAAAGCAGTATCTCGAAACCGCCTGGTGGATCTCCACGCTGCCCGGCGTCGCGCTGTCGCTGCTGATCATCAACATCGGGATCCTCGGCGACCAGCTCACCGCCCGATACGGCCGCGGACACCTCCGGTGAGGCGGCGACCGTCGTACGGCCGGCACACATCCCCTTCCATCACGAGCACCCCCCGAAGAACCATCCCCGGAAGGCGGGAAGACGTCCATGACCAGACCCCTTGCCTCAGGTAGGCCGCGGCGCGCGGCGCTGGCCCTCATCGCCGCCGCGGCCCTCGTGCTCAGCGGCTGCAGCGCCGCCACCGGCGGCGGCACGGGCGGCGGCACCGGTGCCGGCACCGGTGGCGGCGAGATCACCGTCGCCGGCACCTACGCGATCGAGAGCCTCGACCCGGCCAGCCCCACGGGCGGCAGCGCCACCGGCACGCAACTGGCCTCCAAGGCGATCTTCAGCCGCCTGGTGCGGCCCCGCCCGGACGGCACCCTGGAGGGCGACCTCGCCACCGCGTGGAAGCCCGACGGCTCCGCCTCGCAGTGGACGTTCACACTGCGCCAGGGCGTGAAGTTCAGCGACGGCAAGCCCGTCACCGCGGACGACGTCGTCGCCTCGTTCAAGCGGATGTTGGATCTCAAGAGCACGAACGCGGCCAACTTCGCCGGTTACACGATGACCGCCTCGTCGCCCACCGAGGTCGTGCTGAAGGCGCCGAAACCGGATGCGGCGGTTCCGTACAAGCTCGCCATCTTCTACGTGCTGCCCGGCAGCCTGACCGGTGAGAACCCGGCGTTCTTCCAGAACCCGGTGGGGTCGGGGCCGTTCAAGGTGGAGAAGTTCGACCCGTCCGGGACGCTCGTGCTCGTGCCGAACCCCGGCCACTACGGCGGCGCGCCGCAGGTCAAGCGGGTGACCATCCGCAAGATGCCCGAGCTCGCGGCCCGGCTGACCGCGCTTCGGACCGGCGAGGTGGACCTCGCCTGGGGCATCCCCGACGACCAGCTCGCGGGGCTCCAGCGAGACTCCAACCTCAAGGTCGAGACGGTGCCGAGCACCGCCGTGTTCACCATGTGGTTCAACTCCTCCGCGCCCGCGCTGAAGGACGCCAAGGTGCGGCGGGCGCTGTGGCAGGCGGTTGACTTCGCGACCATCATCAAGCGGCTCTATCCGCAGACGGGCACCCTGGCCGACGCCCCGGTCTCGCCCGTCACCCTCGGCTACGTCCCCCAGGAGCCCGTCCGCTACGACCCGGCCGCGGCGAAGGCCGCGCTGACCGACGCCAAGTTCGACTTCTCCACCAAGCTGCGGCTGCAGTTCGCCAACGCCGAGTTCCGGCCGTTCAACCAGGCCATCGTCTCCGACCTGCAGAAGATCGGCGTCCAGGTGGACCTGCTGGAGAAGGAGCAGGCCGTGTTCACCAAGGACCTGCTCGCCCTGAACTGGGACATCAACTTCCAGCAGCTGTCGAACCCCACCTTCGACGCGGCCAACACCCTCGGCCGGCTGTACCCCTGCGCGGCCAAGCGCAACGGCTACTGCAACCCCGAGCTCGACAAGCTGCTCGCCGCCGCCGGGGCCAGCTCGGACACCGGCGAGCGGGTCAAGCTGTACGGCGAGGCCAGCAAGATCATCTGGCAGGACGCGGTCGGCATGTTCCCGATGGCGGTCAAGTACGCCTACGCCTGGAACCACCGCGTCACCGGCGTCACACCGGACCCCAACGGGCTGCCGGACTTCGCCGGCGTGCGGGTCAGCAGCTCATGAGCGGCGTGCGGACCCCGGTCGAGGCGCCGGTCGAGGTGGACGGGCTGCTCGAGGTGGCCGGGCTGGTCGTCGACCTGCCCGGCGCCCGGGGCCCGGTCCGCGTCGTCGACCGGGTGACGTTCGACATCCCGCCGGCGACGACGGTCGGGCTCATCGGCGAGTCGGGCAGCGGCAAGACGATGACCGCGAACGCCGTCATCGGCCTGCTCCCGGAGGGCGCGGCGACCGGCGGGGAGCTGCGCTGGCGGGGCGAGGACCTGCTGAGGGCGAGCCCCGCCCGCCGGCGCCGGCTGCGGGGCCACGAGATCGCAATGATCTTCCAGGACCCGCTGGCCGCGCTCAACCCGACCCAGACGATCGCCCGCCAGGTGGGCGAGATCCTCCGCCGCGCCGGCCGCCCCCGCGACGAGGTGCGCCGGCGGGTGCTCGAACTGCTGGAGCGGGCCGGGATCCCCGAGCCGGCCGGCAGGATGCGCAGCTACCCGCACGAGTTCTCCGGCGGGATGCGGCAACGGGCCATGATCGCCCTCGCCCTGGCGGGCAGCCCGGCGCTGCTGCTCGCCGACGAGCCCACCACCGCGCTGGACGTGACCGTCCAGGCGCGCATCCTGCGCCTCCTGCGCTCCATCCAGCAGGACGAGGGGCTGGCGATGCTCCTCGTCAGCCACGACCTGCGGGTGGTGGCGCACGTAGCGCACCAGGTCGTCGTCATGTACGCGGGCCGGGTCGCCGAGCGCGGCCCCACCGCGGCGGTGCTGGCCCGGCCGGCTCACCCGTACACCCGCGCACTGGTCGACAGCGTGCCCGCGGTGCGCACCCGTACCGCGCTGGCCCACCCGCTGCCGGGCACGCCGGCCACCCCGGCGAACCGCCCGCCGGGGTGCGCCTTCCACCCCCGGTGCCCGCTGGCGCGCGAGCGCTGCCGCACCGAGGAGCCGGAGCCCAGAACCGTCGCGCCCGGCCGGTGGGCCGCGTGCCATTTCGCCGAGGAGCTGCTGCAGCGATGAGCGCCGATCTGCTCCAGGTGCGGGACCTGCGGGTCAGCTTCGGCCGGCGTACCGCGTGGTTCCGGCCGCGCTCCGCCCGCCGGGCCGAGGATTTCGTCGCGGTCGACGGCGTGAGCCTCACGGTGGCCCCCGACGAGATCGTGGGGGTGGTCGGGGAGTCGGGGTCGGGCAAGACCACGGTGGCCCGCGCGATCGTCGGCCTCGTCCGGCCCGACTCCGGGGCCGTCCTGCTCGACGGGGTGCCCGTGGGGCCGGTCGGGCGGCGTACCACGGCGCAGCAGCGTACCGCGCAGATGGTCTTCCAGGACCCGCGGTCGTCGCTGAGCCCGCGCATGACCGTCGCCGCGATCATCGACGAGGCGTGGCGCACCCATCCGAGCGCGGCCCCGTCCGGCGACCGCACCGCGGCGCTGCACCGCCTGCTCGACGACGTCGGGCTCGACGCGAGCGTGGCCGGGCAGCGGGCGGCCGAACTGTCCGGCGGGCAGTGCCAGCGCGTCAGCATCGCCCGCGCGCTCGCGGTCCGGCCCCGGCTGCTGGTGTGCGACGAGGCGGTGTCCGCCCTGGACGTGTCGGTCCAGGCGCAGATCCTCCGGCTGCTGGTCGACCTGCGCGAGCGCCACCATCTGGCGATGCTCTTCATCTCCCACGACCTCGGCGTGGTGCACCAGATCGCCGACCGGATCGCCGTCATGCGCCGGGGCGTGGTGGTGGAGGAAGGGCAGGCGACGGACGTGCTGGGGGCGCCGCGGCACGAGTACACCCGCAGCCTGCTCGATGCCGCCCTGGAGCTGTCCGGCACGGATCCCCGCGAGTAGGCTCGGGCTCTCGTCAGGGGTCACGGCCGGCCGGTGGCCGCAGGGGTTCCGAAATCCAGATGGTCGAGTTGGGTTCGGGAGGTTATGCCGAGTTTGGGGTAGGCCTTGTAGAGATGCTGCGCCACAGTTTTGGGGCTGAGGAAGAGCTGCCGGGCGATGTCGCGGTTGCTGAGGCCGGCCGCTGCCAGCCGTACGACCTGGAGTTCCTGGGGCGTGAGCCGGTGCGGGCTCGCGGCGTCCGTCCCGTGTCCCGGCCGGGGCTCGCCGGCGGCGTCCAGTTCGGCCCGCGCCCGGTCCGCCCACGGTCGTGCGCCGAGGTCCTCGAAGATCCGCAGGGCGGTCCTGAGCTGGATCCCCGCCCTGGCCCGGCTGCGCCGCCTGCGCAGCCACTCGCCATAGGCCAGGCACGTCCGGGCATGCTGGTACGGCTGCGCGCACCGTTCGTGGAGCTCGATCGCGGCCTCGAAGTGCTGCCCCGCGTCACCGCCCGAGGTCGTCATGGCTCGGCAGCGCAGCGCCATGGCCGAGACCCAAGGTCTCCTCACCGTCCGGTCCCACTCCATGAGCGTCCGTAGCGACCGCTCGGCGACCTCGGTCCGGTTGGCGCGTACCCCCGCCTCGATCAGGTCGGCGGCGCACCACACGGCGACGATGGGGTGCCGCGTGGACTCCAGATGGCCGACGGCGTGCGCCGCGCGCCCCATGCCCAGCTCGAGCAGGCCGAGCGCCCATGTGCTGAGCGCCCCGGCAGGTACCACTCCGTGGTCGTTTCCATAGCGGATACCGGCCTCGGCGAGCATGCGGCACCGCTCGTGGTCACCGCTGATCGCGGTCAGCCAGGCCAGCAGGCCGCCGAGATGGGCGAGGCGGTGGAGCTGACCGGTGTCGCGGCCGAGGTCGTAGCCCTCGGTGGCGCTGGTGAGCGCGTCCAGATGCCGTCCGCCGAGCAGTTGCGCCTCAGTGATGATCTCGAGCGCATGTGGCAGCATCCCGACCATTCCGTGCGTCCTCGCGTGCTCCGCGACGGGCTCGGCCAGCTCCAGCGCGATCGTGTCCTGTGCCGTGATGAGGGCGAGTGAGGCCGCGAGGAGACGTTCGGCGGGCCGATGAGCCGGCACGTGGTGCGCCGCCGCGATCAGCTCGTGAATAGGGCTTCCGACGCCTCCTCTGCCCGCCAGCAGATCGGCCATCGCCCGCATTGCCCTGACCAGCGGCGTCAGGCCCGAGCCCGGTGGCACGTCGATGAGGCTCAGCCGCTGCGCGGCATCGTGCGCCCGGCCGGCGTCACCGCTGAAGGAGAAGGTCCGGATGGAGTGGGCGAGCATCAGCGCGGCGCGCTCGGGGTCGGTGCGCTCGATGGATTCGGCGCTCTTCACCAGGACCTCTCCCGCGTCCGACGGGAAGCCCAGCTCGAACTCCACGGCGGCGCGCACCCTCGCCAGACCGGCCAGCCGGGCGGGGTCGTGAGTGAGGGGCTCGGCGCGACGCGCGAGGTCACGCGCCTGCCCGAGCTGACCTGACTGGACCGCCGCCTCGGCCGCATAGGAGAGCCGCAGGCCGCGCTGGCGGCGATCGGCGGTCAGGTGGGCGGCCCGCTCGTAGGCGGCGGCCGCGGTGGCGTACCCGCTCCGGCCGCCCGCACGGTGGGCCACCCCTTCGAGGGCGGCCCCGATGGCGTCATCGGAACGGGTGGCGGCCAGGGCCAGGTGCCAGACCCTGCGGTCGGCGCCCTCGCCGTAGGTGAGCAGGACGTCGGCGAGCGCGCGGTGCGCCGCGCAGCGGCGGGTGAAGGGCGCGCCCTGGTAGACGGCCGACCTGACCAGTGGGTGCCGGAACGTCAGCAGGCCACCGTCGATCCTTATCAGGCCGGCGGTCTCGGCCGATTCAAGGGCCCGCTCGGCTCCGGCCTGCCCGTCGGCCAGCTCCGCGGCTCGAAGGACCAGTTCCAGGTCGCCCGTGTCGTCGGCGGCCGCGAGGAGCAACAGGCGTCGCACCGCCTCCGGCAACGCGTCGACCTGGCGGTGAAACGTCTCGTGCAATTTCCGGGTGACCGGCAGAGGGGCCTGCGGGGCGCCGAGACCCTGCGGATCGGCGGCCCCGGCCGTCTTTGCGAACTCGATCAGCGCGAGCGGGTTGCCGAGCGCCTCGTTCATGATCCGTTCGCGCAACTGTGGAGCGAGCCCGGGCGCCCGTTCACGCAGCAGCGCTTCGGCGGCGGCCGGCTCCAGCCCCGTCAGCCGGAGCTCGTCGAGCCCCGCGAGCGCGGACCAGTCGTCCCTGGCGGCGAACAGCAGCACCACGCCCCCGGCGGTCAGCCTGCGGGAGGCGAAGACCAGCGCGTCCGCGGACGACCTGTCCAGCCATTGCGCGTCGTCGATCAGGCAGAGCACGGGACCGCTGCCGGCCAGCAGCGTCAGGACCGCGAGGCCGACCAGGAACCGGTCCCCGGTGGCGGGGCCGAGCCCCATCGCGCCGCGCAGAGCGGCCGCCTGGGTGCGCGGCAGCTCCTTCAGCCTGTGCATGACGGGCTGAAGGAGCTGGTGCAGTCCGGCGAACGGGAGTTCGGCCTCGGATTCCACGCCGTTGGCCCACAGCAGGCGTACGTCTTGCGCGGCGTCGCGCGCGTACTCAAGCAGCGCGGTCTTGCCGATGCCCGGCCCGCCCCTGATGATCAGCGCGCCGCATCCGCCGTCCGCCATGCCGGCCAGCAGCCCGTCGACGACCTGTCGTTCCCGCACCCTGCCCGTCAAGGACGCCCCGCGCACAGTTGATCATTGTGCCGCCTTCTTGGCGCCCTGGCCAGAGTCAGGGCAGCACGCGGGGAAAGATGCCGGGGAAGGCGTCGAGGGCGTCCCACACGTCGGTGAAGTACTCCCGGCAGTCGCCCGAGCCGTCCAGGTTGCTGCCGCCCGAGTGGATGCCCTTCACCTGAACGCGGCCGTTCGACATGACGTAGTACGTCGGGCCTCCCGAGTCGCCGTGGCCCGTGCACGTGCCGGTCTTGGAGCCGGCCACGACATTGCGGACGGTCTCACCGCCGCTGTAATTGATGTTGATGCCGTAGTTGTAGACCTTCCACCCGCAGAGCTCGCCCCTCTTGTAGCCGCTGTTGCAGTACGTGTCGCCCACCTGGGCGCGGCGCGGCGCGAGCTGGCCGATGATCGAGGTGTAGGGGTTGCTGACGGATCCGCGGTAAATGTAGTAGCCGCTGGTCCCGTTGGGGATCTCGATCAGCGCGAGGTCGCCTCTGAACTCACTCTGGCCGGGCAACAGCGTGGATCCGCGCCCGTCATACCAGTTCTCCCTGGTGTTCTCGCTGACCCAGCCCATGTAGTCGGTGTCGTTCCCGTTGAAGAAGAAGCCGCCCTTGGGAGCGCAGTGGCCCGCGGTCAGCATCCCGGACTTGTCGCCCGGCAGCCAGACGGGGATGCCGGAGGAGCATCCGACCACGTTCCCGTCGGGGGACTGGCGGATCGTCATCTCCGCGGCTCCGCCCCAGTTGTCGGGTCCGTCGTCGGAGCGGCTGGACTTCGTGGGGTTGAAGGCGGGATCGACCTCGACGGCGAACGCGTCGGCTCCGTACCGTGCCGTCAGCGCCTGGAGCATCGCGTCGGTGGTCTTGTTCACCGTGACGATCACCCGGTTGTGCTCGGCGTCGATGCGGGTCATCCGGATGGCCTGCGCATCGGGGACGTCCGCCGCCGGCTCCCCGATCGCGCCATCCTTGATCTTCTCCAGTGCGGCCTTGCTCCGGGTGACCGGCCGCTGGACAACGTCCTTCCCCTGATCGGCGGCCAGGCGGTTGCCGGTGCCGGTCACCGTACCGAGGACCACCTGGCCCGTCTTCGGGTCCACCCACGGCTCGCCGAAGTCGTCGGGGTGCTGCTCGGCCAGCTTCCGCGCCCTGTCCAGAGCCAGTGCCGTGGGCTCGGGCAACGTCTTGACATCGGCCGGCTGCGGCGACAGCAGCACGGGCCCGGGTGGCGGCGCCGCCGAGGCGAGCGCCGCTGCGGGCATGGTGCTCACCACGGTGAGAGCTAAGGCTGTGGCCAGACCTATGGTTCTTCTGCGCACGCGTTCCTCCACGTTCCCGAGAGCCCGAATGGCGACCAATCTAGGGACATGGCAGGCAAATCGAATGAGGAGCGTAGCCTCAAAAACCGTGCACGCCGGCCCGCTGGAATAGGTAACCGGCCGCGAGGTGGATCTTCGGTGAGCAGGGCGACGATCCGTTCGAGGCCGGCCTCCACCGCGTCCGCGGCCTCGCGCGAGCAGGCGGGTGCCGAGGTCATTTCCTCTTCGGTCTGAAGTAGTGCGCGACCATGAAAGCAGTGACTTTCTTGCCGATCTTCGCGCCTTCGACGTCGGCCGTTCGGGTATGGATTCCGCCCCAGATGCGGGCTTCGACGACCTCGGCCAGCGCCTGCGAGAAACTGCGGAAATACCTGGTGGTACCCGAGGCGGCGCTGTAGCCGCTGAAGGGGATGTCGTCGCGGCCGAAGAAATACGCCAGCGCCGACATGCTCGCCGCCGTGAAGCAGGTATGTCCGGACGTGTAGTCGGGGTGCGGCGGTGTGACGAGCAACGGCGTCCAGCCGGGATCGGCCGCCGTGCCCGGATTGCCGTCGGTGTCGGCCAGGCGGATCGCGGTGACCGGCCGCCAGAAGTTCCAGGCTGCCTTCTCGTTGTAGCAGGCGATCGTGGCGTCGGCTTCGGCCAGGTCGACCATCGCGAACATCCGCGCCGTCTGCAACGTGTTCAGCTGCCGCTTCGTCGCCAGCTGGCGCTTGATCTCCCATTCGGCCAGGTGCCGGTCGTGCCACCAGATCGCGGCTTGTGTCTGGTCGGCCGTCCTGACCGTGCTGGTCGCCGAGCCGATGGACTTGACCTCGTTGAAGTCCCGGGCGTACCGGCGGCTGGTGAGCGAGGGCGGGCCGGACGTGCGGAACATGGAGGCGCTGCGGAGAAGGAACGGTTTGAGGTCACCGACCCAGGCTCCGTCGGAGGCGAACGCGGGTGGCGCCGGCCGCCACTGACCGGGCTGGGTGCCCACGGTCCAGGTCTGGTCTCCGAACGCGCCGTCGTTCTGCCGTGCGGCGTTCATCGCAGTGGCCGCCTGAGTGCCCACGGTGATTCCGCGCTGCTTGGCGGTACCGTCGGGAATCACGGCCAGCGCCTCGTCGTACTGCGTCTTCAGCCTCGCTTGCTGTTCCGGGAACAGAGCGTTCAGCACGAGGAAGCCCGCGGTCGCGACGGCGGCGTCCGTCGACTCGGTCCCATCGGCAGGCGGCGCGATCAGGTATGGCTGATAGGGCGTGCCGGCGATCGCGTTCACGGCGTCGTACACAGCTCCGTGGACCATCGCGAAGCTGCGCGCCTGGACCTGTGGTTGCTGGCCGGCAACGTCCCAGATCGCCGTCTGGGCGTTTCTGTCCCAGACGATGACGGCATTGGGAGGCGTGTCCGGAGTCGACGCGTTCGCGAACGACGAGCCGAGTCCGGTCGGAGACCCGACGGCGATGACTCCGGCGACGGATAAGTGAACGGCCTTGCGCCGGAGGACGCCTGTCCATCCGGCGTAACGTAATTTGACCATGCTGGGAAACTACTCCGGCTGCCGCTGTTCGAGCCAGTGCTCGAACAACCGCCACGTCGGCAACCAGGCCGGCCTGACCTCACGGCGCGGCCAGCTCGAGGACGCGTCGTACGGCGGTGTCCGCGCGGGCGGGGTCGGGTGACTCGGAGAGGAAGACGAGGGCGAGCATCACCGCCGCGTCCAGCCGGCACAGCAGCGCCAGCGGCCCGGCGTCGGGCGGGGGCTCGGCGTGACGCGCGTAGCCGGCGCGCAGCGCCTCGAGGTCGAGCTGGTTCTCCGGGAGCCTGGCGAACTCTCCCAGGCGTCCGAACTCCAGGGCGGGGTGGGCGTGCAGGGCGTTCGACCAGTCGAGGAGGGCGCGTACCCGGCCCTGGTGGCAGCGGACGTTCGCCCTGCGGACGTCCAGGTGGAGCAGGGCGCCACGGCTGAGCGGCGCGGCGATCGGGAGCAGCCGTCCGGGGGAGGGCGGCGGTGGCCAGCCGTCCCTGAGGCGGCCGATCTCCCTCCAGCGGCGCAGGATTCGGCCGACCAGGAGCCGGGGCGCCGGCAGGTGTTCGGCGGCGACGGGTCGCGGTCCGGGGAGCGGGAGCGCGTGGAGGCGCGCCAGGAGCTCGCCGAGCTGGAAGGAGTCCAGCTCCGATCCGTCGTCCTCCACGTAGCGGCTGATCAGGAGGTCCGGCTCGGCGGGGGTCTCGGCGAGGACGAGTGCGACGGGCTCGGCCACGGGGAGCCCGTGGTCGCTCAGCAGGCGGGTGAGCCGGTGTTCCTGGCGCAGCAGGGCGCGGGTGTCCACCCGAGGGTCGTTGGCGTTGGAGTCGAAGCGGCGCTCGCCGACGCGGACGGCGACCGGGCCCCCGCCGTCGGCCGGCCGGCCGACGAAGACGGAGAACTCCAGGCCCCGCCCCAGCGGTTCGAGGCCCGTGATGCCGAGGCCGGCCAGGCGCTCCTCCAGGCTGGGCCTGCTCATGGGGCCGGACTCAGCCGTCCTCCTCCTCCAGCCAGAACCCGGACCGCTCCAGCCACCGCTCCAGCAGCGCCGAATCCCCGGAGATCTCGACCTGCGGCGCGGGCCGCCGGTAGACGAACAGCAGCAGCTCGCTCACCGGCCCGCGAACCGCCACGGAGGCGTCCCCCTGCCCGCGCCTCCAGGCGGGCGCGTCCCCGCCGAGGTCGACCAGCCACTCGCCGTTGAAGCTCAGCGCCCGCCCGGGGCCGAGCAGCCCGTGCCCCTCGTACGCCTCCGGCACGCAGCTGAACCCCAGCCACTCCTCCAGCCCTTCGGCGGCGACCTCGTCGTCCACCTCGAAGCCGGCGCCCAGGGCGAACGCGGCGTCGGCCCGGTGCAGCACGGTCTCGAACAGCGCCCGCCGCGCCCAGAACGCCGGCGTGTCCAGCCCCTGCGGCGTCCACACCGGCCCCTCGGCCCCTTGCAACGTCTGCGCCAGCCGCTCCGCGCCCTCCCCGAGCCAGGGGTCGAGCTCGCTCGCCACCTCGTCCGTGTACGCGTCGAGGTCGTTGATCCGCTCGTCGGAGACCGGGTCCACGGACCGCGTCGCCACGACCGTCTCCATCCAGCGATGCACCTCGCCGACGTGCCGCAGCAACTGCCCCAGAGACCACCCGGGGCAGGTGGGCACGGGCGTCTTCATGTCCGCGTTCTTGATCAGCGATCGCAGCAGCTCGGTCTGCCCGGCGATCTCGGCCCGCATCCGGTCGTAGCTCAACAGGGACATGCCCGCCACCCTAGAGGCGATCAGGCAGCCTCAGCAAT
The DNA here is from genome assembly GCF_014204795.1 of Nonomuraea jabiensis. Lineage (GTDB taxonomy): Bacteria > Actinomycetota > Actinomycetes > Streptosporangiales > Streptosporangiaceae > Nonomuraea > Nonomuraea jabiensis. Next base: position 8,577,780 of record NZ_JACHMB010000001.1, read on the forward strand.
CGCTTTCCGGCGCGCGGGGATCGAGCTGAGGGCTTGAAGCACCTCGCGCCACAGCCGTCGCGCGAGGCCGGCGGGCACGAGCTCAGGTTTTCTCGGGGTGGCGCTGGCGTACCGGTGTGGCGAGCGCGATCAGCGCCAGCAGCAGGCAGGACGCCCCCGCGACGACGAACACCGTCGTCGCGCCGTAGCGCGCGGCGCCCCAGCCGAGCGCGGCCGCGCCCACCGGACCGAGCGAGAAGTGGATGGTCCAGAACGCCGACGTCACCCGGCCCAGCAGGTGCGGGGGTGTCACCTGCTGCCGCAGCGACATGGAGTTGATGCCGGCCAGGCTCACGCACGCCAGGTAGAGGGCCATGATGGCGGCTACGCCCCACACGGAGCCGGCCAGCCCGAGGCTGAGGATGGCGAGGCCCGACACGATCTGCGCCCCGATCCACAAGGGCCCGAACCCGAGCATCCGCCGCATCCGCGCCACCAGCGCCGAACCGGCCATCGTGCCGACCGCCCCGACCCCCAGCACGACGCCCACCACGGAGTCCGGCTGGCCGAGGTCGTGCTTGAGCCGGTAGATGACGATGTCTGTCAGCCCGAGCGTCATGAAGATGAAGAACGACAGCAGGATGGTCAGTGTGCGCAGCACCGGGTGCCGGAGCAGGAACTCCGCCCCGGCCAGCAGCTCCCGCCACGGCCGCCGGCCGGGCGTGGGCTCCACCGGCTCGACGGTCTCGACGGCGTACCGGGAGGCGTGGGTCAGCAGGACGCCGAGCGCGGACAGCCCGAAGCTGGCGGCGTTGATGGCGATCGCGGCGGTCGGGCCCAGGTGGCCGCTGACCACCCCGGCCAGGGTGGGGCCGAGGATGCCTGCCGCGGCGGCCGTGGCGTACAGCATGCTGTTGGCCTCGGTGACGCGTTTCTCGCCGGCCAGGCCGCGGACCGCCGCGACGTACGTGACCTGGAAGACCATGCCCACGGCGGCGGCCAGCGGCAGCACCGCGTACAGCAGCCAGACGTGCTGTCCGAACGTCCAGGCCACCGGGATCGCGACGTACAGCAGGAGCCGGATGACGTCGCAGGCGATGAGCAGCCTGCGCCGGTCGAACCGGTCGGCGAGCACCCCCGCGAACACCCCGGCCGCCACCGACGCCGCCCCGGACACGCCGGTGAGCAGCCCCATCTGGGCGACGGAGCCGGTGACGTCGAGGATGAGGAGGGGCACCGCGATGAGCGCGAACGAGTCGCCCGCCACGGACAGCGTCTGGGCACACCAGAAGATCAGGAAGTCACGGTCTCGCCACAGCGACCGGCTCACCGGCCGCGCGTCAGCGCGCATCGCCCACGGGGCCTGCCTGGGATGATCGGTATGCGCCGAGGCGGGAGGAAATCACGCGCGCAACACTATCCCTCCCGGTCCAGGCCACGCCGCTCATTTTCCGGCCCCGCGTCGGCCCCGCGTCGGCCCCGCGTCGGCACCGCGTCGGCCCCGCGCGAGCACCTCCGGCGCGGCTGCGGCGCGGCTGCGGATCGTGCGCGGATGCGGCCATCGGCGCGTGTTCGCCACGCCGACGGGTCGTCCTCACTCCCTGAGGACGCGGTCTTCCACGAGATGAGCGACGCCCGCAAACCGGGCCAGCTCGTCCTCGGAACCTCGACAGCATGGCCAAGGCCGCCCGGCACGCCGTGGTGCTGCGTGGCCGCTGGGCGGCGACCGCCACGACGGAGCTCGCCCCGGCCGCCGACGTCGCCCAGCTCGGCGCGCACGCCGTCGAGCACGGCGAGCACAGCCCCGAGATCGCCGAACGCGACTGGTGGCGGCACGCCGTGGTGAGCCTGACCCGCGACGCGACCACGGGCAGCCCGTACGCAGGCCAGCCGACCCACCACGGCGCGGGCCGCGTGCCGGACCTGTGGCAGTCTGGCCGCGGCGGGTAATGGACGCCAGTGGGGCACCCCCTAGGGCCCCCTACGATTCCACCACGGGTCCCCTACGCATTCCCTGGGCCATGTGCGCGGCTGACCGGCGATGGTACGAAAGCGTTCGTGACCAAGCGAAACATATTATCCCTGACGTCCAGCAGAATTCTCGGCGCGGTCGCGCTCACCGCGGGCCTGGCGACCGCGGCCCCGGCGGGTGCGACGGCTGCGCCGGTCTGGGACCACCTGTCCTTTCCCTACGGGTACACCGAATCCGAGAAGCAGCTCAAGGAACTCAACGATGTCGCCGCGCTGAGTGGCGCCCAAGCTTGGGCTGTGGGGCAGGTGCGGATGGAGGGCCGGCCGTATCCGCCGCCGGGTGTGGTCTGCCCCGACCTGTTCCGCTGGAACGGTCAGAAATGGGTGAACGACCGGCCGGATATCACCTGCCGGGGCGCGCTGACCTCGGTGTCGGCCGCCGCGGAGAACGACGTGTGGGCCACCGGTTCGACCATTGCCTACCACTGGGACGGTACGGCCTGGACCCTCATTCCGTACCCGACCGAACAGAACAACCCTTTCTACCTTGATGATGTCGCCGCGGTGGGTGGCACTGCCTTCGCGGTCGGCAGGTCCGAGCAGTCGAGTGGTGAGGTTTCCACGGCGGGTGTGATCCGCTGGAACGGTACCGCCTGGCAGAAGATGAGCCTCCCGCCGCTCGCGGGCAACACCGACCTGAGCGCGGTGCATGCTCTGGCGCCGGACGACGTCTGGGCGGTCGGCACCACCAACCGCTACGGGCCGAGCGCCGATGCGCACACCCTGGTGCTGCACTGGGACGGCCACACCTGGTCCCGGCTGCCGGATCCGCCGAAGGAAGCGCTGGTCGAGACCACCCTGGACGCGGTGGCCGCGCGGCCCGGCGAGGTGTGGGCGGCCGGTCAGCGGACCACCTACGAGGCCAACGGCTTTTCGGTCAAGAAGCGCGAGGCGTTCGCCATGCGTTGGAACGGTGGCGAGTGGACGGTGACGCCGGTCCCGGCGACCACTGGCTGGTACGGATCCTCCGTCACTTCGCTGGCCTGGAACGGCACCGAGGTGTGGGCCGGAGGCAGCGGGCAGGACGACGCCACCGCGCGCAGCGTCGGTGTGTTGCTGCGCTGGGACGGCACGGCCTGGCAGCAGGCGCCGAAACCGCCGCTGCTCGACGACTACCGGATCAAGCAGCTCGGCGCTGTGCCGGGCGGCGGCCTGTGGGCCACCGGCTACGGCACCCGGGAGACCGACGAGTACGCCAAGGGCCAGTTCCTGGCCCGGGTCACCGGCTGAACCTTCCTGCCTGCGATGGCGTGGGGTGAGGTGCGCGAGCTGACCGCTGCGTCGAACGCCCTGCGCGCTACCGCGCTGTGGCGGGCATGGGGACGATCGGCGCCGCAGGGGCTCCTTCGCCGGCCCCACGGCATCGAGCACGATCTCCTCGGACCTCGGGATGCGGAGCCCGGCCGCGCCGACGAGCGCATCGGGCCCATCCCGGTACGGGAGTCGGCCCTCGGGAGACGACCCTGCCGCTCGACTAAAGGGTCACCCACCGCTTGAGGAGACGCACGCCGATCGGAAGGAACGCTCCGCTATGGTGAGGCGCCTGTCAGGAACTCGTCTGCGTTCGAGGACCTGCGCCTGCACCCGCGCACGGATTCCTTCAACTACAGGATGAGGAGTCCGAGTACCCGCGCGCTTTGAAGGAAGGCCTTCGCGCGAGCCCGCATCGGGGGGCGGGCCCGCCCGCTGCCCCCGACCGGAGCGCGAGGGACGCTGGATGCGGTTCCTCGCGCAGGGACTCCAGAGTCGGGGGTCCGTCCCAGGACGGCAAGTTCAGGAGTGGGTGGCGCGGATCTCCGTCACGGTGAACTCGTCGACGATGTGCCGGTTCTGCACCAGAAACCCCACCACCCCCGCCACCGCTTCCGAGCCCAGTGCCGCTCTGACACGTGCGCTCAGAAGGTAGACAAGGGGCGTCGACGGCTGGGTGAGAGTGAGGCCGCGGTCGTGGCGGTGCACGTCCTGCAGCGCCCTGATGGGAATCGGCCGCTCGGTGGTGAACCACGCCGCGACCTCCCACAGCGGCTCTGCAGGATCGACGTCGGCACTGGCGTGATAGCAGGCGACGCAGCCGTGCCTGGCATGCTGACCATGCCGGCAGGTCCACTGGGCGACGTCGGCCGGGCTCTGGGCATGGGCGCTCAGGACGGCTGCTTCGGTGACTCGGCGGCGCACCGGTTTTGACCGCTCCTCCCGCGGAGTGACAGAGTCGCTGGTGATGATCGGATCCCTTCGCGGCTACATCCCAATACGTGAGAGCCTAGCCTCGTTACCAGGTCGGAGCCCGGCTCAGTGGTGACGGTAGCGGCAGAGGAGGTCCGGCCGCATCAACCAGGCCGGTGCTGGTTCAGCTCATCTGGGTTTGCGACCAGAGCGATCGCCAGGTGACCAGCGCGTGCAGGGCATCGGGCACGCCCGGGTGCGGTTGCCGGTCCGGGGTGATGCGCAGGACCTGCGGTTCGGGCCAGCCGCTCGCCACTGCCTGGCGGCGCTCCTGGTCGACGGACCGCTCACCGTCGCCTGTGATCTCAGGCGTCCGACAGCGCCTTCGGCCGCGCGTCAGCGCGCATCGCCCACGGGGCCTGCCTGGGATGATCGGTATGCGCCGAGGCGGGAGGAAATCACGCGCGCAACACTATCCCTCCCGGTCCAGGCCACGCCGCCCAATTTCCGGCCCCGCGTCGGCACCGCGCCGACCCCGCGTCGGCACGAGCGTCGGCACTGCGCGAGCACCTCCGGCGTGGCTGCGGCGCGGCTGCGGATCGTGCGCGGGATGCGGCCATCGGCGCGTGTTCGCCACGCCGACGGTCGTCCTCACTCCCTGAGGACGCGCTCTTCCACGAGGTGAGTGACGCACGCGAAGCGGGTCAGCTCGTCCTCGGGAACGCGGCCCGCCCAGACGACCGTCGTGGCCAGCCGGAAGATGAGCGCGCGTGCCAGCAGGTGAAGCCCTTCGCGGCCGGGCAGGACGGCCTCGACGAGCTCCGGGTCCGCGCGGTGGTAGAGCAGCCCGTCCGCGACCACGACGGCCTCGGCGTACCCGACCGGCCGCCAGTACGGCGAGAAGTCGATCACGACGGGTGGCCGTCCGGGATGGAACAGCACGTTCCCGGTCAGATCCCCGTGAACGAGCTGGCTGGGAGCCGCCACGGGACCGGCGAGCTCGCCCAGCCTGGCCAGCAGCTCATCGGCGTTGGACGACCGAGGCGGAGCCGCCTCGCCCCAGGCGATGCGATCAGCGGCCGCCCACGGATCGTCGCGCCGGTCGAGCAGGGCCGGGCGCGGGAGGTGCCGCAGCTCCCGATGGAACGCCCTGCCGGCGGCGATCAGCGACTCCCACCTCCCGGCGGGCCCCTCCCGGCCTTCCAGGAACTCCGAAGCCGTCCATCCCTCGACCACGTAGGCCCCGTCGCGGGAGCGGAGCGGGCGAGGGACCCGGAAACCGGCCGCGGGGGACAGGCCCGCGAACACCCGCGCCGACCATTCCGCCTCCTCCACGCTGTCCACGGGTTTCACGACCGCGTCCCCGGCCCGGAAGCTCCGTCCCCGGCCGCCGGCGAGCGGGCGGACGGGCGCGGCCAGCCCGAACGCCGCCAGCATGCCGGGCGGCGGCTCCGTCACCATCCCCAAGATCATGGTGGCCATCGTGCCGGATGGCCGGTCCGCCACGCACCCCGATTTCCGGCTGAGGGCACCATGGTCGTCATGACCGAGGAACCGCTCACCGGCGGGAACAACGCCACGGAAGTCGTACGGGTCGGCGACACGGTCCGGCGCGCCCGCGACGCCGGGGCCGCGTTCGCCGCACGGGTGCTCGCCCGGCTGGAGTCGGCCGACTACCCCCACGCGCCACGCCACCTCGGCATCGACGAGCAGGGCCGGGACATCCTGACCTTCGTCCCCGGCACCACCACCGACCACCCCGCACAGCGGGCGCCCGGCGCGTACGCGGCCGGCGGGCGGATGCTGCGCGAGCTGCACGAGGCGACCGCCGGGCACGTCCTGGCCGCCGGGCGGGAGTGCGTGATCCACGGCGACCCCGGCCCGTTCAACACCATCTTCCGGCAGGGCCTGCCGGTGGCGTTCATCGACTGGTCGTCCTGCCGTCCCGGCGACCGGCTCGAGGACCTGGGGTACATGGCGTGGACCTGGTGCATCCTGTCGCAGGCCGGGGTGCCGCCGGTCGAGCAGGCCGGGCACCTGCGGGAGCTGCGCGACGGCTACGGCCCGGTCGAAGCGGCGCGGCTCCTGGACGCGATGGAGGGCGCGCAGTCGCGCATCGTCGACGCCGAGACGGCCAACCTCGACAACCCGACGCTCACCGCCGCACGCCGCCACCACGCGGAGGCGGCCGTCGCCTGGGCCACGGCCGACCGCGCGTTCGTGCGGCGGCACCGGGCGCTCTTGCTGTCCGCACTGAGGTAAGGCCCACCGCGAAAGCCGCGCGCTGCTGCTGGACGCACTGCGGTAGGGGCGGCGTCGAAAGCCGCAGCGGCACGGGCGCTGCGGTGCTGAGCGTCAGCACCGGCACCAACCGCTGGTGGACGCGCCGTCGTGCTGGGCGCGGGCACCAACTGCTGCCGTCCGCACCGCGGTGAGGGGCGCCGCGAAGGCCGCGGCGCCCCTGGCGTGTCAGTTGCCGCGCAGCACCGTCGTGGCCTTGTTGCCGGCGTAGTCCTCCAGCACCGCGACCACCTTGCTGCCCGCACTCGACATGGTCACCGTCTCGGCGCGCCAACCGGCTCTACTGGCTCGACAAGGGCTACAAGTCCGGCAAGCCGGGCGCCTGTAACACCTGGACGGCGAGCTCTTCCAAGGTCGCCTGAACCGGATCGCCGGCCACCGCCCCCGGCGGTGGCCGCCAGCCGTCAGACGGTGCCGGGAGGCGGCCTTCGGGCAGTAGGTGGACTCGTCGCGGCGGCGGGCCATGCCGTCGATCCACCCGTAGCACAGCGCCTCCTGCGGGGCCTGCTCGTAGGTGAGGCTGGTGGGCATCAGACGTGCCGGCCGAGAACCTCGCGTACGAGCTCGCGCAGCCACACGTGCGCGGGGTCCACGTCGTAACGGGGATGCCACGCCTGCGACACCGTCATCTCCGGCAACGCGAACGGGATCGGGAACGTCGCCAGCCCCAAGGCCTCCACCAGCGGCCGGGTCAGCCGTTCCGGCGTCATCCCCACCAGGTCGGACTGCCGCACCGCCAGCAGCGACGCCTCGAACGTCGGCACCGAGCCCGCGATCCGGCGCGTCAGCCCCATGCCGGCCAGGATCTCGTCCACCGGGCCCTCGTCGCGGCCCCGCCGGGTGGCGATCACGTGCTCGGCCGCCGCCAGCCGCTCCGCCGTGACCGGCCCGTCGAGCAGCGGGTGCCCGGGACGGACGACGCCCACCGCCCGGTCCGTCACGATCGGCTCGACCCGCGTCTCCGGCGCCGGGTCCGAGATCACGGTCACCTCCAGGTCGGCGCTCCCGTCACGCAGCGCTTGCGCGTCGCCGTACCCCTCGGGAATGAAGTGGAAACGCACCCCGGGAGCCGACGTGGCCGCCTCCGTCAGCAGCGCCACGCCCATGGCCGTGATCACCGCGTCCGAGGCCAGGATCGTGAAGCGCCGTACGAGCGTGGCCGGGTCCAGCCGGCCCGGCGGCGTGAACACCTTCCTGGCCGCCTCGACCAGCGCCCGTACCTCCTCCCGCACGGCCAGCGCCCGCGGCGTGGGCACCATCTGCCGCCCCGAGCGCACCAGCACGGGATCGCCCATCGCCTTGCGGATGCGGCCGAGCGTACGGCTCATGGCCGGCTCCGACAGGTGCAGCCGCTGCGCGGCGGCCGAGACGCTGCCCTCCTCCAGCAGGACGTCCAGCGCGATCAGCAGGTCCAGACTCGGTTGCGTCTGACGCATATATCACCTGAAAAAGATGCATTTGAGGTTAAGTCACGGCCGAGTTTACGGTGAATTCCGCGGGAGGCCTCCGCTCGACTCATCACCCATCTCCGAACCCGGGGGTTTCGCATGTCCGCAACCACGTTAGAGACCGGTCATCCCGCCCGGACGCGGATCATGGCCCTGATGGCCTCCTCCGTGATCCTCGCGGTCGCCCTGGTCGCCGCCGTCAACCTCGCCATCCCCACGCTCGCCGCGAGCGAGCTGCGCCCGTCACCGTCCCAGATCCTCTGGATCGTGGACGCCTACGTCATCGTCTTCGCCTGCCTGCTCATCCCCGCCGGAGCGGCCGGTGACCGGTTCGGCCGCAAGGGGGTGCTGCTGGCGGGCCTGGGCGTGTTCGCGGCAGGCTGCCTGCTGGCCGCGCTCGCACCGGACGTCGGCACGCTGATCGCCGCCAGGGCGGTCAGCGGCGCCGGCGCGGCCCTGGTGATGCCCGCCTCCCTGGCCCTGACGGTCGGCGTCTACCCGGCCGCCGAACGCGGGCACGCCGTGGCCGCGTGGACCGCCGCCACCGGCGCCGCCGGGGTGGTGGGCAACGTGGGCGGCGGCGCGGTCATGGAGTACCTGCCGTGGCGGGCCCTGTTCGGCGTGCCGGTGCTGCTGGCCGGGGTGCTGGCCGTGCTGGTCGCCGTGCTGGTGCCGCGGGCGCCCCGCCTGGCGTCGACCCCGCTGGACCTGCCGGGGACGGTGCTGCTCACGGCCGCGTCCGTGGCGCTGCTGGCGGGGGTCATCGAGGGGCCCGAGGACGGTTGGGGGAGCGGGTTCGTGCTGTCGGCGTTCGGAGCGGCGGCCGTGCTGTTCTGCGTCTTCGTCGGGCACCAGCTCCGCGCGCCCCGGCCGCTGCTCGACCCCCGGCTGTTCGCGCTCCCGCGGCTGCGGGCGGGGACGCTGGGCGTGGCGGTGACGTTCTTCGGGCTGTTCGCGATGTTCTTCGTCAACGCGCGCTTCCTGCAGGAGGTCAAGGGCTTCTCGCCGCTGGTCACCGGCGTGGCCATCGTGCCGCTCGTCCTCCCCATGATCGTCCTGTCGCGGCTGTCCGCCCGCCTGCCCGCGCGGCCGGCCGTCCCGGCCGGGCTGGCGGGGATCGTGGCGGGGCTGGTGCTGCTGTCGTTCGCGGACGCGGCCCTGCCGTACCCGGTGTACGCGGCCGGCCTGGCCGTCATGGGTGCGGCCATGGGGGTGTGCCTGCCGGTGCTCTCGCACGAGATCATGGCGGCGCTGCCGCGCGAGCGGGCCGGGCTCGGCTCCGGGCTCAACAGCGCCACCCGCGAGCTCGGCAGCGCGGTCGGGGTCGCCGTCATGGGCACGGTGATGGCCACGTACGGGATGAGCGCCGGCTACCGCGTCGTGGCGGCCGTGGTCCTGGCCGGCGGCGTGCTCGTCACCTGGTGGCGCACGCGGGACTGAGACCTGGCCCGCCGCGGGATGCCGCGGCGGGCCGGCCGGCTCAGTAGCGTTCGCTGAGGTTGAGGTTGATCTCAGTCAGTACGGTCGTCGCCTTGGTGTACGTGAGCAGGTGTGCGAGGTCGTCCGGCAGCAGGAGCGTGGCCTGCGCGTGGCGGGCGGCCTGGGCCACCGACTTCAGCTCCAAAGCGGCGGCGACCAGCGAGGAGATCTTCGTCGCCGCGTTGATCCGCCGGTCGGCGAGGTTGAGGTAGGTCGTCAGCAGCTGGGCCCGGAGGAGATCCGGCTCACTGATCGAGAGGGCGAAGACGGCGTTCACCTCGGCCCGGGTGAGCGCGCCGTCCGGGGCCGAGCCGTCGGCACCGTCGAAGCGGGCGTCGGTCGCCTGGATCCGGGCCAGGAGTTCGGCGCTCTGCCGGTCGGGGTGGAGCTGCCAGAAAAGCTGCGGCCACGGGTCACGGGTGGGCGGCACCTCGGTGACGGTGGTCGAGGCCGTCGCAGTCACGGGCTCGTAGACGCACCCGTTCCCGTTCCGGTACGCGACCGAGGCGGCGTCGGGCAGCTCGTTCCCGGCGGCGAACAGCAGGCTGGGCCGGGCCGTGAACCGCACCCCGGAGGTCGCGCCGCCGTCGATCGACCCGAGCGACCAGGTGAGCGTGGTCGTGCCGTCCGGGTTGGCGGTCACCGACGAGGGCTTGGGCCCGGTGCCCTGGTCGAGGGCCCGGCTGTAGGCGACCTCGGCCGGGAGGGTGTCGGTGAGGGTCACGCCGGTGGCGGTGCCGCTGCCCGCGTTGGCGACCTTCAGGTCGATCGTCATGGCCTCGCCCGCGTTGACCGTCCGCGGCGCGGTCTTGGCCAGGGTGAGCTTCGGGGCGTGCACGGTGGTCTCGGCCCTGGCGGTGTTGTTGGCGGTGTTCGCCTCGGCTCCGCCGCCGGCGTCCTTGGCGGTCGCCGTGGCCGTGTTGGCCAGGACGGTCCCGTTGGCGGTGTCGCAGGGGATCGGGTAGGTGAACGCCTCGTTCGTGGACGCGCCCGCGCCGAGGTAGGGGACCTGGCGCGTCTGGGCCGGGCCGCCGGGCGGGGTGTCGGTCAGGCCGATCGCCGTCGCCGCGCCGGTGCCGACGTTGTCGAGTTTCACCTGGTACGTCAGGGTGTCGCCGGGTTCGGCGTCGCGCTTGTCGACGCTCTTGGTCGTGGCGAGGTCGGGATCGTACTGGTTGAAGAAGGAGATCTCCTGCCGCAGGACCATGGGGAAGTCGAGCTCGTTCTCCGGAGCGCCGCCGGCGCCGGTGCAGGTCGGCGCGGTCACCGGGTAGTTGCTGCAGGCTTTCCCCTTGCTGTCGGGCGAGTCGCCGGCCCGGAACCTGATGGCCGCCCAGTCGTTGTGATCCGTGAGGGGGAGGATGCTCTTGCCGCCGCTGCCGTTGATGTCCACGCTCACCGAGGTCGAGTCGATGATCGGGGCGCCGGTGCCCGGAGTGGTGTTGTCGTTCCAGTTGAGCGGTCCGTTGCCGATCCCCGCCCGCCAGGGCCTGACGGAGCTGCCCGGGTGGGCGAGGTTGTCGGTCGTCCAGAACGTGTAGTCGGTGCCGTCGCCTATCCCATTGCTCTCCATGAGTGAGGTCTCGAACAGCGGGGGAAGCTTTCCGGTCGAATACCCGATGCGGGTCGCCCCGGTTTTCCAGACCCCGATGTCGTTGACGAGCAGGGGCGGCGGGCTGTTGGGGATGCCCGACTGGAAGAAGTAGTTCATGACGCTGAGGTAGTTGGGCTTGAAGTTGTCGTCGCCGGTGTCGCCGCCGTGGGCCAGGCCCAGCGCGTGCCCGAGCTCGTGCATGAGGGTGCCGGCCTGGTCCTGAACGGTGCCGACCTCGGCGTCGGCCTTGCCCGTGGTGGTATCGAGCACCTGCAGGTCGGTGCGATGCGCGCTGGTGGTGTCGCAGGTGCCGTCGTCGCCTACCTTGATCGCTGTGCCGACCGTCTTGTCGTCGCCCGCCGGCTTCGTCTGCAGGACGCCGTCGCCGCCGTAGTCGACGCCGAAGTCCGCCACGCATGTGGTCCGCCACGAGCCCAGGGTGACGAGGAAGTCCTTGTTGTTGTCCCTCTGGGGCTCGCAGCACTCTCCTGAGGTCCCCGGGGAAGCCTTGCTCCCGTTCGTGCCGGTGACGATGAGGTCGTGCGCGAAGATCGCATAGTGCGCGTACAGGGACAGCTCGTGGGGGAGGTGGTCATTGCGAGCGGAGACGAACTCGGTGTCGTTGACCAGTCCGATGGCCGGTTGTTCGGTGAGTCGCGCGCCCGGGATGTAGACGAAGTCGACGCCGTCAGGGCGCGCTCCGTACGGGCACGGACTCGCCGCTCGGACCGGAGCGTTCTTGAAGGCGTCCCTGACCAGGGCGATCGCGGCGGCCTTGGGCTGGTGGGTGTGCCTGGCGTCGGCCATGTAGTCGACCTGCAGGATGATCGTCTTACGGCACGGGTCGGCGCCCAGCGCCGGCAGGTCGGCGAGCACCGCGCCGCTGCGGTCGCGTATCCCCGAGAGCTCGATGATGTCGGGGATGCCGTCCTTGTCGGTGTCGGGAAGGTCGGTGGTGACCGTGATGCCGATCCTGGCCTTCCTGCCGTCGTTGTCCTCGGGGAAGCCGCTGTCGCCGTTGCCCTCGACGCAGGTCTTGCCCCTGAACTCGCCGGAGGTGTCGATGCAGGGCGTGCCGAAGACGATGCCGTCCCCCGACAGGGAGCCGGAGCGGAGGTCGTAGACGAGGTCCAGCTCGACGTCCTGGGGCTGAGGGCTGATGTCCATCCTGTCGTCGTTGGTGCGCAGGCCGTTGTCCCAGTCCCACAGGCTGACGGTGATGTTCACGGTCGGCTTGTCGCCGGGCAGGTCCGACTTGGTGAAGACCCAGCCGTTGGGCGCCTCGGGCAGGCCCTTGGGTGAGAACTCGTCGTCCTCGATCCGCGGGCCCTCCTCGAGCGGCCCGTCGGCGATCCTGACTTTCGGGTAGTAGTCCCCGTCGCCCCCGTCTCCGAGGAATCCGTCGTCGGGGTTCTCGAGCTGGCGGAGGTAGTCGATGGAGAAGGTCAGGCCGATGTTCGGGGCCGCCGCCGCCGCGGCGGGCGTGGTCAGGGCCGGGATCGATGCGGCGAGCAGCGCGCCGATCGCCCCGAACGCGAGCCGCCGGCGCCACGTTCTCGCTCCAGGTGTGAAGCTCACGGTCGTTTCCTCCAGGAGAGTTCGCCTTGCGGAGGATCGTCCGGCTTCTGTGCCGCCCGCGCATGAGTAACCCCTACTCATGTCGGGCCGCCGCGCCCTACGTCTGCGGGATCTCGATGCGTACCGGATCGCCGGGGGCTCTCCCGGGAGCAGGGCGGCGATCGTGCCCGCGCGGGGACCGTGGCGCCCATCGGCGTCGAGAACGGGGAGCGGCCGGGCCGTCCTGAGATCGGGCGGTCGCCGGGCTCACCGTCGCGGATCGATGTGGATCTTCGGGCCGGGTCCGGCGTCGGCCGGGCGGCGGCCGGCCAGGATGTCGGCGGTCTCGGCCAGGCCGACGGTGGCGGCCACGAGCGGGCGGGCGTCGACCGAGCCGTCGGCGTAGGCGGCGATGGTCCCGGCCAGCCCGGCCGAGCCCCCGAGGATGCCGACCGCCGTGACGTCCTTGAGGAGCAGCGCGCGGGTGTCGAGGGTGCTCGGGGTGCCGGCCAGGCCGATGTAGACCACGCGCCCGGCCGGCTCGACGAGGTCGAGCGCGAGCGCGGGCAGCTCGGGCGCGTTGGAGGCGTCGATGACGGCGTCCCAGCGCAGCTCCGGCAGTGACGGCCGGGTCCACGTGCCCGTGAAGCCCAGGGATCGGGCCAGGCGCAGCCCGTCGAGGTCGCGGCCCAGCAGGTGGACCTCGATCCCCTGGGAGCGGGCGAACAGCGCCGCCAGCAGGCCGATCGTACCCGTGCCCAGGATCAGCAGCCGCTCGCCGGGCCGCAGGCCGGCACCGTGGACGGCGCGCAGCGCGTTGCCGCCGGGCTCGACCAGCGCGCCCAGCGTGAGGTCCATGCTGTCCGGCAGCGCGTGCAGCGCCGTCGCCGGCACGGCGAGCCGCTCGGCCAGCGCTCCCGAGCGGCCGAGGCTGATGCCGATCTCCGACAGCTCGGCGCAGACGTGGTGGCGGCCGGCGCGGCAGCGCTCGCAGTGCCCGCAGCCGAGCATGGTGTCACCGGTGACGCGGCGGCCCAGCCAGCCGGCGTCCACGCCTTCGCCCACGTCGGTGACGCGACCGCACCACTCGTGGCCGGGGCGCAGCGGGTACCACGACCGTCCGGTGTGCAGGTAGCTCATCTCGCCGGTGAACAGCTCCATGTCGGTGCCGCACACCCCGGCCCGCTCGACGTCCACGACCACCTGCCCGGGCGCGGCGACCGGCGGCTCGACCTCCTGGACCTCGGCCTTGCCCGGGCCGGTCAGAACCAGCGCGCGCACTACCGGGCTCCGGCGATCCGCGGGCGACGGCCGCTGATGCCGGCGTGGTGGACGGGTTTCTCGGTACGGGGCGCAGATACCAGCACGTTCCGAAGGCTAGACCACTGTTCCGAAAAGCGGAAGTTTTCTGGACGATCAATGAGTCCGGCGCATATTTTGCACACCGGGCGATCGTGACCCACGATTGATCCGTGGAGCTGCAACAGATGCGCTATGTGGTCGCGGTGGCGGAGACGGCGAACTTCACCCGTGCCGCCGAGCGCTGCCGGGTCGTCCAGTCCGCGCTGAGCCACCAGATCGCCCGGCTGGAACGAGAGCTGGGCGCCCGGCTCTTCGACCGCACCAGCCGCCGCGTCACGCTGACCCCCGCGGGCGAGGCGTTCCTGCCCGCCGCCCGGCAGGCCCTCGACGCCGCCGAACGGGCTCGCGCCGAGGTGGCGGCGGCCTCCGGGGAGCTTCGCGGCCGGCTCGCCATCGGCGCCATCCCCACCGTCACCGCGGTCGACCTGCCCAGCGCGCTGCAGACCTTCCACGTGCGCCATCCGCAGGTGCGGATCACGCTGGGCGTGGGGGCGAGCGACGAGCTGGCCGAGCAGGTCCGGCAGGGCGCCCTGGACATCGCGTTCCTCGGGCTGCCGCCGAGCGTGCGGCCGAAGGGCGTACGGGGGCTCGCCCTGGCGCGGGGCGAGCTGGTCGCGGTGGTGGCGCCCGGCCACCACCTGGCCGATGCGGCGGGCGTGGACCTGCAGCGGCTGTCGGACGAGGTGTTCGTCGACTTCCCCGCCGGCACGGCGGCGCGTGCCCAGTCGGACGAGGCGTTCGCGGCCGCCGGCGTCAGCCGCGAGGTCGCCTTCGAGATCACGAACGCCGACCTCATGGCGCGGCTGGTCCGGCTGGGCCTGGGCGTCGCCATGATGCCCGCCGCCTTCGCGCCCGAACTCCCCGGCGTGCACGTCGTCGAGCTCCGCGACCCGCCCACCCGGGTGGAGCACCTGATCTGGAGCCGCCTGCGCCCCTCACCGGCCGCCGCCGCGTTCCTGGACGTCCTGGACCTCCGGGCGGAAGGGACGGATCAGGGGGCGGCCGGCGGTTCGGCCTGGTAGGCGCGGTGCAGCAGCCGTACGAAGGGCTCCGCCTCCGGCAGGGGCACGGAGCCGATCCGGTGGACGGGCACGCCCGGCGTCCACGAGTTCATGACCGCGGCCCCGGCCAGGGCGGGCAGGTCGGCGAGGGTGATCTCCCGGGCGCGCTGGGGGACGCCGAGGCGATCGAGTTGCCGGCGGACGGCGGCCATCGTGGTCCCGACCAGCATGTCGGCCACGGGCCACACCACGGCGGTGCCGTCCCAGAAGGCCAGGTTCCAGATCGAGCCCTCGCTGAGCCGGCCGCGGCGGTCGACGAAGGCGGCGTCGTCGAAGCCCTGGCCGGCGGCCTGGCGGAGGACGTACGTCTTGGCCACCTCGCCGACGTGCTTGACGGCGGGCAGGAAGCGTTCGTGCTCGACCGTCGCCAGCGCCAGCGGGCCCGCCGGGCCGGAGGCGGCCGGCCCCGTACGGACCAGCACCTCGGGCTCCGCCTCGGACACGGTGAACTCGCCCGCCGGTGAATGCACCGTGGCCGTCAGCGAGACGTCGGCCGGACCGGCCCGCAGCGCCGCCCGCAGGTAGGAGCGCACCCGATCGTCGGGCACCGCCCGGCCGAACAGCTCCACCGAGGCGCGCCGCAGCCGTTCCAGGTGCAGGTCGAGGCCGCGGACCCGGCCCGCGCGCACCTGCATGGCGGTGAAATGCGCGTAGCCCGCGAAGGCGAGCGGCGCCAACTCTTCGGCGGTCGCGGGACGGCCGTTGCGCTGAGCGACGAACATTGAAAAATCCCCCTTTAGATGGCGATCAGGGGAATCGAGCCTGCCGCAGGTCGGCCGGATCGCCCAGAGCTCTGCTCCGCGTACGACGGCTGGTCCTACTACTGGCAGGGTCAGCCTCGTTCGCCATCATGTGCGTACTATCGGAGGTTATGAGCGAAATCGGCGAGTTCCTGCGCAGTCGCCGGGCGCGGCTGCGGCCGGAGGACGTCGGCCTGCCGGTCTTCAACCGGCACCGGCGCGTGCCGGGGCTGCGCCGCGAGGAGCTGGCCCAGCTCGCCGGCGTGTCCGTCGCCTACCTCACGCGGCTGGAGCAGGGCAAGGGCAACAACGTGTCGGCCGAGGTGATCGGGGCGATCACGCGCGCGCTGCGGCTGAGCGACACCGAGCACGAGCACCTCACGCGGCTGGTCAAGTGCCGGGACCGCAGGAAGTACGGGCCACCCCCGCTGCAGCCCGTGCGCACCGCGCTCGGGCAGATGCTGGCCTCCCTGGAGGGGGTCCCCGCGTACGTGACGGGGCCCCGCTCGGACATCCTCGGCTGGAACCCGATGGCGGCGGCCCTGTTCGGAGACTGGGACCGGCTGCCGGCCCAGGAGCGCAACTGGGCACGGCTGGTGTTCCTGGAGCCCGGCCATCGGCGGCTGTTCGCGGACTGGGAGGCCAAGGCCGCCGACGTGGTCGGCGCTCTGCGGCTGTACGCCGGCTGCTATCCCGACGATCCGCGGCTGCTGACGCTCGTGGGCGAGCTGTCGGTGAAGAGCGGGACGTTCCGCCGGCTGTGGGCCGGGCACGACGTGAAGGAGAGCAACCACGGCACCCGGCGCCTGCGTCACCCGCTGGTGGGCGAGCTCACGCTCTCCTTCGAGTCGCTCCGGCTGCCCGACGACCCCGAGCAGTCCCTGACCGTCTACCACGCCCCGCCCGGCTCGGCCGCGGCGGAGAGCCTGCGGCTGCTGGCCGGCCGGGACGCCGCCGTCAGCATTCGATGACGTTGACGGCCCCGATGCTCACGTCACGTACTCCGTCGCCGCGTCCAGCAGCCACTCCGCCAGGTAGGCGGCGAAGGACGAGCGCACCAGCACCAGGAACCCGTCCTCCCGGGGGACGAGCCCGACCTGCGCCCGCGCCAGCATGGTCTGCGCGCACCGGCCCGGCCCGAACCCGCGCGGATGCAGGTCGAGCGCGCAGCCGTGGGCGAGCAGGTCGCGCGCCCTCGGCCCGCCCACGAACAGGGTGGTGCGCTGCGCCGAGACGTCCACGATCGAGCCGTGCCGCTCGCCGAGCTCCTTGCGCAGCAGCTCGGGCCGGTATCCGGGCGGCGCGATCACCAGCCACTCGTCCGGCCCCAGCCAGGCCACGGTGACCTCGCCGGAGGTCACCGCGGTGTTCGGCTCCACCGGCAGCGGGACGCCGAGGTCGGTCCCGGGGGCCACCCGCACGTTGACGTGGGTGAGGAAGGGGATCTCCCGCAGCGTCAGAGCCCCGCCGCGCGAGGCCGCCTCGAAACGGCCGGCGAACGCCGCGGCCGGACTCCTGCGCTCAACCATCGCGACGCGCTCCTTCGGGGTCGTACAGGACGTGGGACGTGACGGTCACCGGCACCATGGCGTCGCCCACGGGCGCGTAGAGCCGCTCGCCGTGGCGCGAGTGCCCGCCCTTGAGCAGGGCCAGCGCGAACGTACGGCCGAGCGCCGCGCTGCGGTAGCTGGAGGTGACGTGGCCCAGCATGGGCACCGGCGGCTCGGGCAGCTCGGCGCAGGCCACCAGGTGGGCGCCCTCCGGCAGCAGGAAGGCGTGGTCGTCCGGCAGCAGCCCGACGAGCTGCTTGCGGTCGGGACGCGAGGTGTCGGCCCGGGCGTGGGAGCGCTTGCCCACGAAGTCGGGCTTCTTCTTCGACACCACCCACGACATGCCCAGATCCTGCGGCGTGACGGTGCCGTCGGTGTCCTGGCCGACGATCGGGTAGCCCTTCTCGGCCCGCAGCACGTGCATCGTCTCGGTGCCGTAGGGGGTGACGCGGCCACCGGACATGATCGCGGTCCACAGGCGGAGCCCGTCCCAGGAAGTCACGTTGATCTCGTAGGCCAGCTCGCCGGAGAAGCTGATGCGGCACACCCGGGCGGGGATCCCGGCCACCTCGGCCGCGCGCCAGGTCATGAACGGGAAGTCGGCCGCCGAGACCGCCAGCTCGGGCGCCAACGACGCGAGCACCTCGCGCGAGCGCGGCCCGACCAGCGCGACCGTCGCCCACTGCTCGGTCACCGAGGTGAGGTGCACCCGCAACGACGGCCACTCGGTCTGCAGCCACTCCTCCATCCAGTCCAGCACCGCGGCGGCGTTGCCGGTCGTGGTGGTGACCAGGAAGTGGTCGGCGGCCAGGCGGATGACGGTGCCGTCGTCGAAGACCATGCCGTCGGCCCGGCACATCACGCCGTACCGGATCGAGCCGACGGCCAGCGAGCTCATCAGGTTCGTGTAGAGCCTGTCGAGGAACTCGCCCGCGTCCGGGCCGATCACGTCGATCTTGCCGAGCGTGGAGGCGTCCATCGCCGCCACGTCCTCGCGCGCCGCCCGGCACTCGCGCAGCACCGCGGCCTCCATGTCCTCGCCCGCGCGCGGGTAGTACCACGGCCGCCGCCACTGCCCGACGTTCTCGAACAGTGCCCCGTGCTCGACGTGCCACTCGTGCAGCGCCGTCACCCGGACGGGGTCGTGCAGGGCCCCGCGGTCGCGCCCGGCCAGCGCCGCGAAGCTCACCGGCGTGTACGGCGCCCGGTAGGAGGTGATCCCGACCTCGCCCACCGGCACACCGAGCGCGTGGGCCACCACGGCCGAGGTCAGCAGCCCCGACGTCTTGCCCTGGTCGTGCGCGGTCCCCGCGGTGGTGTAACGCTTGACGTGCTCCACCGAGCGCAGCCCCGCGCCGGTGGCGCGCAGCACGTCGGCCGCGGTCACGTCCCGCTGCAGGTCCACGAAGTGCCCGCCGAGATCGTCCGACGGCACCAGCCAGTACGGCGTCCCCCCGGGCCCCGGGGCCACCGGCCCGCCCTCCCCGGCGCCGTCCGCCAGGCACCCCTCCAGCGTGAACACGCCCCGGGCGGCCCCCACCACGCGGACCTTCTGCCGCGAGACCCCCGGCACCAGCGCGGCCAGGTCCTCGTCGTAGCGCAGCGTCCCGCCCGCCTGACTGAACAGGTGCACCACCGGGTTCCACCCGCCGGACACCAGCAGCAGGTCGGCCGCGATCTCGGTCCCGCCGGCCAGGACGGAGGAGACCTCGCCCGCGCCCCTGGCGGCCTCGACCGCCTGCCCGGCCAGCACCTCGATGCCGCGCCGCCGCGCCTCGGCCGCCGGCCCGGGGGAGGGGCGCACGTCCACGACCGCCGCCACCTCCAGGCCCGCGTCCGCCAGGTCGAAGGCGGCCTCGTAGGCGCTGTCGTTGGTGGTGAAGACCACGGCCCGGCGCCCGGGCAGCACGCCGTACCTGACGGCGTACGTGCGCGCGGCCCCGGCCAGCATCACGCCGGGCAGGTCGTTTCCGGCGAAGGCGATGGGCCGCTCGTGCGCGCCGGTCGCCAGCACGACCCGGCCCGCCCGGATGCGCCAGATCCGCTCCCTGGCCACGTGGGCGGGGGCGGCCGCGCCGAGGTGGTTCGTGCGGCGCTCGACGGCCATCAGGTAGTTGTCGTCGTAGTAGCCGAAGACCGTGGTGCGGCGCAGCACCCTGACGTCCGGCAGGCGCTCCAGCTCGGCCGCCACCGCCGCCGCCCACTCGTGGCCGGCCAGCCCCTCTCCGGCCGGCCCCTGCCCGGTCGGCCCCTGCCCGGTCGGCCCCTGCCCGGCCGGCCCCTGCCCGGTGGGCAACCGCTCGGTGGTGCCCAGCAGGCTGCCGCCCGGCCGGGGCTGCTCGTCGGCCAGGATCACCCGGGCGCCGTCCCCGGCGGCGGCCCGGGCGGCGGCCAGCCCCGCCGGACCGGCGCCGACCACGAGCACGTCGCAGTGGGCGTGCACGGCGTCGTAACGGGCCGGGTCCGGCTCGGCCGCCAGGCGGCCCCGGCCGGGCAGGCTGCTCGCCACGAGCCCGTCGTACAGCTCGACCGTGGTGGCCGGCCGCATCGGCTCGGGGAAGGGCCGCTCGATCTGGACGACCGCGTTGGGCTCCTCGCTGCCCGCGGCGAAGATGCCGCGCGGGCGGCCCAGCTTGACGCTGGTCGCGGCCCGGCGCGCGCCGTTGGCCAGCAGCGCGGAGGCCAGGGTGTCGCCGGGGTGTCCGGTCAGCTCGCGGCCGTCGAAGCGGAAGCGCAGCGTGCCGCCGCGGTCGATCAGCCCGCCGGTGGACAGCCTCATCGGGCCTCCAGGATCTCGTTGGTGGCGGTGTCGCGGACCAGGTCGAACCAGCGGCGGCAGCCCGCCGCGTGGCTCCACCGTTCGGCGAAGGGGCCCTTGGGGTTGTCGCGGAAGAACAGGTAGCGCGCCCACTCCTCGTCCGACAGCGCGGCCGGATCGGCGGGGTAGGCGACGTGGGCCTGCCCGCCGTAGTGGAACTCGGCCTCGTCGCGGGGGCCGCACCAGGGGCATGGGATCTGCAGCATCGGCGGCTCCTCAGTGCGCGACCGCGGCGGCGCCGTGCTCGTCCACGAGCGCCCCGGTGGTGAATCGGTCAAGGGAGAAGGGGGCGTTGAGCGGGTGCGGCTCGTCGTTGGCCACCGTGTGCGCGAAGCACCAGCCGACGCCGGGCGTCGCCTTGAAGCCTCCGGTGCCCCAGCCGCAGTTGAGGTAGAGGTTCTCGACCGGGGTCAGGCCGACGATCGGCGAGGCGTCGGGCGAGACGTCCACCACGCCGCCCCACGTACGCAGCACGTGCGCGCGGGCGAAGATCGGGAACAGCTCCAGCGCGGCGGCCATCTGCCGCTCGATGATGTGGAAGGCGCCGCGCTGCCGGTAGGAGTTGGCCGCGTCGATGCCGGCGCCCATGACCAGCTCGCCCTTGTGCGCCTGGCTGACGTAGACGTGCACGGCGTTGGACATGACGACCGTCGGGTGCACGGGTTCGAGCAGCTCGGACACCAGCGCCTGGAGCGGGTGGCTCTGCAGCGGCAGGTCGATCCCCGCGGTCCTGGCCACGACCGAGGTGTGGCCCGCCGCGCACAGCGCGACCCGGCCGGCCGAGATCGTGCCCCGGGTGGTCTCCACGCCGGTGACCCGGCCGTCGCTCACCCGCAGCCCGGTGACCTCGCAGTGCTCGATGAAGTCCACGCCGAGTGCCGCCGCGGCGCGGGCGTACCCCCAGGCCACGTGGTCGTGCTTGGCGATGCCGGCGCGGGGCTGGAAGGTGGCGCCGAGCACGGGGTAGCGCACGCCGGGCGAGATGTCCACGATCGGGCACACCTCGCGGACCTGCTCGGGGTCCAGCCACTCGGCGTCGACGCCGTTGAGCCGGTTGGCCTCGACGCGGCGCACGCTGTCGCGTACGTCCTGGAGGCTGTGGGCGAGGTTGAGCACGCCGCGCTGGCTGAACAGCAGGTCGTAGCCGAGCTCCTCCTCCAGGCCCTCCCACAGCTTGAGCGCGTGCTCGTAGATTCCGGCGCTCTCGTCCCACAGGTAGTTGGAGCGGATGATCGTGGTGTTGCGGGCCATGTTCCCGCCGGCCAGCCACCCCCGCTCCAGGACCGCGATGTCGGTGATGCCGTGGTTCTTGGCCAGGTAGTAGGCGGTGGCCAGGCCGTGCCCGCCGGCTCCGACGATGACCACGTCGTAGGAGCGCCTGGGCTCGGCGGCGCCCCACAGCCATTCGGGGTGCTCGGGCGGGTTCATCGCGCCTCTCCGTACAGCGGATGCTTGCCGGCCAGGACCTCGACCCGGTCGCGCAGGAACGACAGGTCGGCCTCCGGTGCCAGCGCGGTGGCGATGACGTCGGAGACCTCCGCGAAGTCGGCCGCCTCGAAGCCGCGCGTGGCCAGCGCCGGGGTGCCGATCCGCAGGCCCGAGGTGACCATGGGCGGTCGCGGGTCGAACGGCACGGCGTTGCGGTTGACCGTGATCCCGGCCGCGTGCAGCCGGTCCTCGGCCTGCTTGCCGTCCAGCGCGGACTCGCGCAGGTCGACCAGGACCAGGTGCACGTCGGTGCCGCCGGTCAGCACCTTCACGCCCGCGGCCGCCGCGTCGGGCGCCAGCAGCCGGTCGGCCAGGATGCGGGCGCCCTCCAGCGTGCGGCGCTGCCGCTCCCTGAACGCCTCCCCGGCGGCGATCCTGAACGAGACCGCCTTGGCCGCGATCACGTGCTCCAGCGGGCCGCCCTGCTGGCCGGGGAAGACCGAGGAGTTGATCTTCCTGGCGAGCTCCTCCGTCGACAGGATCACCCCGCCGCGCGGGCCGCCGAGCGTCTTGTGCGTGGTCGTGGTCGTGACGTGCGCGTGCGGCACGGGGGAAGGGTGCAGCCCGGCGGCCACCAGCCCGGCGAAGTGCGCCATGTCCACCATCAGGTACGCGCCCACCTCGTCGGCGATCCGGCGGAAGGCCGCGAAGTCCAGGTGCCGCGGGTAGGCCGACCAGCCGGCGATGACGAGCCGGGGGCGGTGCTCGCGGGCCAGGCGCTCGACCTCGTCCATGTCCACCAGGTGGTCGCTCTCGCGCACGTGGTAGGCGACCACGTGGTACAGGCGGCCGGAGAAGTTGATGCGCATCCCGTGCGTCAGGTGGCCGCCGTGGGCCAGGTCGAGGCCGAGGATGGTGTCGCCGGGCTCCAGCAGCGCGGCCATCGCCGCGGCGTTGGCCTGGGCTCCCGAGTGCGGCTGCACGTTGGCCGCCTCCGCGCCGAACAGCGTCTTGACCCGGTCGATGGCGATCTGCTCGATCACGTCCACGTGCTCGCAGCCGCCGTAGTAGCGCCGGCCAGGGTAGCCCTCGGCGTACTTGTTGGTGAGCACCGAGCCCTGGGCCGCCATCACGGCGGCGGGCGCGAAGTTCTCCGAGGCGATCATCTCCAGCGTCGAGCGCTGCCTGGCCAGCTCGGCGCCGATCAGGGCGTGGACCTCAGGGTCCACCACGTCCAGGGGGGTGTCGATCATATGAGGTCCTTTCCCTAACCGCGCAGCCGGGTCATCGCCGGGTCGAAGAGCGGCTCCTCGGCCACGAGGGCCGGGACGCGCTGGTCGAAGTAGCCGATGTGCAGGGCCTGGCCGGGGCTCGCGAGCGAGGCGGGCAGCCAGGCGTAGGCGATGCCGCGGCCGACGGTGTAGCCGTAGGCGGCGCTGGTGACGTAGCCGACGGCCCGCTCGCCGTCGTAGACCGGCTCCTTGCCCATGACGACCTCGTCGGTCAGCAGGCAGGTGAGCTTCCTGCGCACCGACTCCTTGCGCTCCAGCAGCGCCCGGCGGCCGACGAAGTCGCCCTTGTCCAGCTTGACGGCGAAGCCGAGGCCGGCCTCGTACGGGTCGTGCTCGAAGGTCATGTCGGTGCCGAAGGAGCGGTAGCCCTTCTCCAGGCGCAGGCTGGTGAAGGCGCCGCGGCCGCCGGCCAGCACGCCGTGCTCCCGGCCCGCGGACCAGAGCGTGTCCCAGAGCTTGAGCCCCATGTCGGCGGTGGTGTAGATCTCCCAGCCGAGCTCGCCGACGTAGGACAGGCGCAGCATGGTGACGGGCACGTTGCCGACGAACCCGCGGGCGCCGCGGAAGTACTTCAGCGCGGTCAGGTCGATGCCGGTCAGCGGCTGGACCAGGTCGCGGGCCCTCGGCCCCCACACGCCCACGCAGCAGGTGCCGGCGGTGATGTCGCGGATGAACACGTCGGCCGGGCGGTGCCGCTCCAGCCAGTCCAGGTCCAGGTTGCCGTTGGCGCCCAGCTGGAAGCGGTCGGGGCCGAGCCGGGCCACGGTGACGTCGCTGCGGATGCCGCCGTCGGTGTCGAGCAGCAGGCAGTACGTCACCGAGCCGACCGACTTGTCCACGTCCCCGGTGGTGATCCGCTGCAGGAACGCCGGCGCGCCGGGGCCGCTGACCTCCAGCCGCTTGAGCGCGCTCATGTCGTACAGCGCGACCGCCTCGCGGGTGGCCTGCGCCTCGGCGCCGACGATCGGCGACCAGTACCGCGCGGCCCACGGGCCGGGCGTGGGGATGTCGCGCCCGTCCAGCAGCGGCGCGTTGGCGTCGTACCACTGCGGGCGCTCCCAGCCGGAGGCCT
Source organism: Nonomuraea jabiensis (assembly GCF_014204795.1). GTDB lineage: Bacteria > Actinomycetota > Actinomycetes > Streptosporangiales > Streptosporangiaceae > Nonomuraea > Nonomuraea jabiensis. The sequence continues at coordinate 8,601,655 of NZ_JACHMB010000001.1, forward strand.
CCAGGAAGACGGCGCCCAGGTCCCGCTGGCGCGGGTGGAAGGGGCTCAGCCGCAGCGGGCGCGGGTGCTCCATCGGCTGCAGCGGGTGGATGATGTCGTAGACCTCGACGTAGTTCTGGCAGCCGCGCTCGCGCACGTAGTCGGGCGCGAGCTGGTGCGGCTCGAACCGGTTGACGTCGCACTCGTGCAGGTCGAACGTGGAGCAGTGGCCGTCGACCAGCCACTCGGCCATCGCCCGGCCGACGCCCGCGGAGTGGGTGACCCAGACCGCCTCGGCCACCCAGAAGCCCTCGACGTCGGGGGACTGCCCCATCAGCGGCAGGTGGTCGGTGGTGAAGGAGAACAGCCCGTTGATGCCGGACTCGATCTCCGCCTTCTGCGTGTCGGGCAGCAGCGCCCGGGTCTCCTCCCAGGCGTCGGCGAAGTCGTCGGGGGTGAAGGTGAGCACCGACGGCATCACCTCGGCCTCGTCCACCGGCAGGATCTCGTCGGCGGTGATCGGCATCGGCCGGTGGCCGTAGTAGCCGATGCCGAGCGTGTCGAAGCGCTCGCGGTAGTAGAGGTCGGCGTCCTGGTGGCGGAGGATCGGCCGGGTGGCCTCCTCGGTCTGGCCGGCCAGCCCAGGCACCGGCCCGGTCCAGGCGAGCTGGTGGGCCAGCGGGGTGAGCGGCAGCTCCATGCCGGCCATGCGGGCCACCTTCGGGCCCCAGATGCCGGCGCAGCACACGACCACCTGGGCGGGCAGGTCGCCGTGGTCGGTCACCACCGCGCACACCTTGCCGTCCTGGATCCTGATGTCGAGCACCTCGTGCCTGGGCAGCACCCGCACGCCGCGTTCCCGGGCCCTGGCCAGCTGGGCGTCCACCGCCTTGACCGCCTTGGCCAGCCCGTCCGTCGGGACGTAGAGCCCGCCGAGCACCTTGGCCTCGTCCAGCAGCGAGTGCTTGGCGACGCACTCCTGCGGCGTGAGCAGGTGGGCCTCGAGCCCCCACGCGACCGCCCAGCCGTGCCTGCGGCGCAGCTCGGCCAGCCGCTCCGGGCCGGTGGCCACCTCGAGCCCGCCGACCTGCAGGAAGCTGTCCAGCTCGACGAACTTCTGCGCGGTGTAACGGGCCATCTCGGTCATCGTCTTCGACCCGTTGACCTGGAAGACCAGGCCGGGGGCGTGCGAGGAGGACCCGCCGGTGGCGGGCACGTCCCCCTGGTCGACGACGGTGACGTCGGTCCAGCCTCGGGCGGACAGCTCGTCGGCCAAGGCCGCGCCGACCACGCCCGCGCCGATGATGACCACGCTCGGGCCCGTCATAGCCACCTCCGTTGTTGCGGTATATGCAACTAAACGCGCTTTCCGCAACAAGCGTCGCTCGCCGCATTCCGGGTGTCAAGAGGCATTCCGTACGCTGACCGCACACGTACGCCCGGCCCGATCGCGGCAGGACGATCGGGCCGGGCGCACGGCGCGGGAGCGGTCAGGTCGCGGGGAGCCAGGCCTTGACCTTGTCGGGGTTGGCGGCGACCCACTTGGCGGCCGCCTCCTCGGGCGTCAGCTTGTCCTCGGCGATGTACCTGGCCACGAGGTTCTGGTCGTCGTTGGTCCAGGTGAAGTTCTTGACCAGGGTGTAGGCGGGGCTGCCCGAGTCGGCGAACCTCCTGCTCACGATCTTGTCCAGCTCGTACGGCGGGTAGTCGCACGCCACCTTGGCCGCGTCGGCGTCGCACCCCTTGGTGTAGGCGGGCAGGTCGACCTTGACCAGCTTCACCTCGGACAGGAACCACTGCGGGTCGTAGAAGTAGCCGATGAGCGGCGTCTGCTGCTTCTCCGCCTGCCGGAAGGCCGTGATGAGTGCCGTCTCGCTGCCCGCGTAGACGACCTTGTAGTCCAGGTCGAGGTTCTTGACCAGCGCCGCGTCGTTGGTGACGAAGGACGGGTCGCCGTCGAGCAGCTGGCCCTTGCCCTCGGACTCGGAGGTCTTGAACAGCGAGGCGTACTTGTTGAGGTTCTTCCAATTGGTGATGTCGGGATATTTCTTGGCCATCCACGGCGGCACGAACCAGCCGATGACGCCCTTGTTGCCGGTCGGCCCGGCCGAGACGGCGACCTTCTGCTCGTCGATGTACTTCTTCTTCAGGTCGTCGTGGGCCCAGTTCTCCACGACCGCGTCGACCTCCCCGGTGGCGAAGCCCTGCCAGGACACCTCCTCCTTCAGGTCCTTCTTCACCACCTTGCAGCCGAGGTTCTTCTCCGCGACGTGCGCGATCACCGCGGCGTTGGCCTCGTAGCCCACCCACGGGTTGACCGCGAGGTTGAACGTGCCGCACGCCGTGCCGCCTCCCGCGGCCGCCTGCTGGGTTTCGCCGACCTTCGCTCCGCTGCACGCGCTGAGCAGGAGGCCGCCGCCGGTCACGAGCGCGAGCGCCCTGATCCTGCCGCTTGTCGACATCGCCACCTGGTCCTCCTGTGTTTCCTGTTATTTCCGCGCCGGCCCTCCGTGGGCGGCGGCGTTTGCCCGCTGCGTGGCGGCGCGCATGACACGGTCGAGCACGATGCCGAGCACGACGATCGCGATCCCGGCGGCCAGCCCCTTCCCGCGGAGCTCGTGCTGGGAGAACCCGGCCACCACGTCGTAGCCGAGCGCCCCCGCGCCCACCAGGCCGCCCACGACGACCATCGAGAGCACGTAGATGAGTCCCTGGCTCGCGGCCAGCGTCACGCCGCTGCGCGCCATCGGCAGCTGCACCTTGGAGATCAGCTGCCAGGTGCCCGCCCCGGCCGAGGTCGCCGCCTCCACCGTGGTGGGCGAGACCCGCCTGATGCCCTCGGCCACCAGCTTGATCGCCACCGGTGCGGCGAAGACCACGGCGGCGATGATCGCGGTGAACCGCGTCGGCCCGAACAGGCCGAGGATGGGCACCAGGTAGACGAAGGCGGGCATGGTCTGCCCCGCGTCGAGCACGGGACGCAGCAGGGTGTCGGCCCGGTCGCTGCGGCCCATCCACACGCCGGCGACCACTCCGAGCACCATCACCAGGATGGTCGCGACCAGCGTGGAGGCCAGCGTCACCATGCTGTCCTGCCAGAGCCCGAGCGCCAGCACCACCAGCAGCCCGACGGCGGTGACCAGCGCGGCCCGCGCGCTGCCCACCAGCAGGGCCACGGCGACCGCCACCAGGCAGACCAGCCACCAGGGGGAGCCGGTCAGCAGGGCCTCGAACGGGTTGAGCAGCCCGTTGGTGAGCGCGTTCTTCAGCGCGTTGGTGTAGGTCACGAGGCTGTCCTGCACCCAGGCGCTGCCAGTGTCCGCGGCCTGGCGCACGTAGGAGCCGACGTTGGCCTCGATGGGGAAGTCCGCCGCCCAGAGGTAGGTGTACGACTGGTACGCCAGCACGGCCGCCACCCCGAGCACGCCCGCCACCTCTATGCGGCGCCACCGCGCGGAACGCAGCCGGCCCGCGCGCCGTTCTTCCTCCACCCGCCGGCTGGCGGCCGAGGTCACCCGGTCGAGCACCACAGCCATGATCACGATCGCCAGGCCGGCGTTGAAGGCGGTCCCGACGTCCAGCGTCTGCAGCGCCTTGAGCACGGTCTTGCCCAGGCCGGGCGCGTCGATCAGGGCCGCGATGGTGGCCATGGACAGCGCCGCCATGATGGTCTGGTTGACCCCCACGATGATCGTCTGCTTGGCCATCGGCAGCCGCACGTGCCTGAGCGCCTGCGTGGGCGTGGCGCCGAGCGACGCGCCCGCCTCCATCGTCTCGGGGGAGACCTGCCGGATGCCGTGCGCGGTGATGCGGATGGCCGGCGGGACCGCGTAGATCATCGTGGCCACGGTCGCGCTGGCCGGGCCGATGAGGAAGAACAGCGTCAGCGGCGCCAGATAGACGAACGTCGGCATCGTCTGCATGAAGTCGAGCACCGGCGTGACCAGCCGCAGGAACCGGTCGCTCAGCCCCGCCCAGATCCCGAGCGGGATGCCCACGGCCAGCGACAGCGCGACCGCCGTCAGCGTGAGGGCGAGGGTGTCCATGCTCTCCTGCCACAGCCCGAGCAGGCCGAAGGACAGGAAGCCCGCGGCCGCCAGCGCCGCCACCTTCCTGTTGCCGTACAGCAGGGCGACGGCCGTGGCGATCGCCACCACGCCGAGCCAGCCCAGCACCGGCAGGGGGCGGCCGAAGGACGGCTGGCTGATCAGCGCCTGGACGAAGGTCACCGCGTCGTCCAGGAAGAGCCGAATGTAGTTGATGAAGTAGAGGAAGAACGGGTTGGTGTTGCGGCTGTCGTCGATGACGTCCATGGCCTGGCTGAGGTCGCGGTGCAGCGGCGTCAGCTCGGCGCCGCCCAGCTGCTGGGTGTCGCGCCCGCCGAACACCGCCCAGCCCACCACCCAGGCCGCGACGACCAGGGCCAGCAGCAGCCTGCGGTCGGGCAGCTTGTGCAGCCTGGCCGCCACCGCCGTGACGGCCGCCATCAGTGCTGCCCTCCGGCGATCACTTCGAGGATCTCCGCGCTGGTGACCACGCCGAGCAGGCCGCCGTCCCGGACCACGCGCACCGGGCGGTCGGCCGACAGCACGGCGTGCACCGCGTCGCGGATGACCACGTCGGGGCCGAGCTCCGGCCCGTCGAGCGGCTCGCCGTCCAGCGGCGGGCGCATGACCCACGACAGCGTCAGCACGTGCGAGCGCGGGACGTCGCTGACGAAGTTGGCCACGTACTCGTCGGCGGGCGCGCCCACCACCTCGTCGGGCGTGCCGACCTGGACCAGCTCGCCGTCGCGCATGATGAGGATCCGGTCGCCCAGCTTGAGCGCCTCGCTCAGGTCGTGGGTGATGAAGACCATCGTCTTGCCCACCTCGTGGTGCAGGCGGATGACCTCGTTCTGCATCTCGCGCCTGATCAGCGGGTCCAGCGCGGAGAACGGCTCGTCGAACAGCAGCACCTCGGGGTCGGCCGCGAGCGCGCGGGCCAGGCCGACGCGCTGCTGCATGCCGCCGGACAGCTGGTCGGGGTAGGAGTTCTCGAAGCCGGTCAGCCCGACCAGCCCGAGCACCTCGCGGGCCCGCTCGTAGCGCTCCTTCTTGGGGGTGCCCCGGATCTCCAGCCCGAAGGCCACGTTCTCCAGCACGCACCGGTGCGGCAGCAGCCCGAAGTGCTGGAAGACCATCGCCATCCGGTGCCTGCGCAGCTCGCGCAGCTTGCGGGCGTCGGCCGTGCGGATGTCCTCGCCGTCGAGCACGATCTCGCCCGCCGTGGGCTCGATCAGCCGGGTCAGGCAGCGCACCAGGGTGGACTTGCCCGAGCCCGACAGGCCCATGACGACGAACACCTCGCCCCGCCGGACCGAGAAGGAGACGTCGCGGACCGCGGCGACGCAGCCGGTCTGCTCCTTGAGCTCCGCGCGGCTCAGGGCGCTGCCGACCACGCGGCCGGCCTTGGGGCCGAACACCTTCCACAGGCCTCGGACGTCGAGAATGGGGGGTGCCTCGGTGTTGAGCGGTCTGCTTTCGGTCAGTGACGGGACGGTCATGACCACCTCTTCGTCGTCGGAGCGTCAGTTCTCTGGGAACCACCGCTGTGGGCGCGGTCGGATGTTCTGCCAGACGTGCTTGATCTCGCGGTACTCGTCCAGGCCGGTCGGGCCGAGCTCGCGGCCGTTGCCGGACTGCTTGAAGCCGCCCCACTCGGCCTGCGGCACGTAGGGGTGGTAGTCGTTGATCCACACCGTGCCGTGCCGCAGCCGGCCCGCGACCCGCTGCGCCCTGCCGGCGTCCTGGGTCCAGACCGCACCGGCCAGGCCGTACTCGGTGTCGTTGGCCAGGCGGACCGCGTCGTCCTCGCTCGTGAAGCGCTCGACGGTCAGGACGGGGCCGAAGGACTCCTCGCGCACGACGCGCATGTCCTGCTTGCACTCGTCCAGGACGGTGGGCCGGTAGAAGTGCCCGGGCCCGTCGAGGCGGCGCCCGCCGCAGCGCAGCACGGCCCCCTCGGCCAGGCCCGCCGCCACGTACTCCGCGACCTTGGCCAGGTGCGCGGCGGAGATGAGCGGGCCGGTGTCGGCGTGCGGGTCGAAGGGGCCGCCCAGGCGGATCCGCTCGGCCCGCCGTACGACCTCGTCCACGAACGCGTCGTGCAGGGAGTCCTCCACCAGCAGGCGCGCGCCGGCCGAGCAGACCTGGCCGGAGTGCAGGAACACCGCGGTGAGCGCGAAGTCGACGGCCGTGTGGAAGTCGGCGTCGGCGAAGACGATGTTGGGGTTCTTGCCGCCCAGCTCCAGCGCCACCCGCTTCACGGTGGCCGCGGCGGCGGCCATGACGCGCCGCCCGGTGGCCAGGCCGCCGGTGAAGGAGACCATGTCCACGTCCGGGTGCTCGGCCAGCGGCGCGCCCACCTCCGGGCCGGTGCCGAGCACGAGGTTGGCCACGCCGTCCGGCAGCCCGGCCTCGGCCAGCGCGCGCATCAGCAGGATGGCCGTGCTGGGGGTCAGCTCGCTCGGCTTGAGCACGAACGTGTTGCCCGCGGCGAGCGCCGGGGCGACCTTCCACGTGGTCTGGAGCAGGGGGTAGTTCCACGGCGTGATGAGGCCGCAGACGCCGATCGGCTCGTGGACGATCCGGCTGATCGCGTCGTCGCGGCCGGTGTCGACGACCCGGCCCGCGTCGGTGCCGGCGACGCCGGCGAAGTAGCGCAGGCTGGCCACGCAGTCGTCGATGTCGTACTCGCTCTCCACCAGGCGCTTGCCGGTGTCGCCCGACTCGGCGCGGGCGAAGGTGTGGCGGTCGCGTTCCAGCAGGTCGGCTACCTTGTACAGCAGCGCGCCGCGCTCGCGGGCCGGCGTCGCGGGCCAGGAGCCGGTGTCGAAGGCGCGCCGGGCCGCGGCGATCGCCGCCTCGGTGTCCGCGGCCGTCCCCTCGGCCACGGTGGCCACGAGGCTCCCGTCGGCGGGCGAGTGGATGCGCCGCTGACCACCGGCGAGTGGCCTGGTCCACGCGCCCGCGATGTAGAGCTCGGTCATCGGCACACCCTCGATAGTTGCGTATCGCGCAAGGCACTGCTTAATGAGGAACAGGATTGACTCGTCTTCGAGCATTCGTCAAGGGTTTGCTGGAATCACTGGCCAAATACATACGTTGTGATGAGGTTTGACCTTCTTGCCCCTTGACGTGGTAGTTCCCTGCCCTCAGTCTGTTGCGTATAAATCTCTTCTTTGCGTCATACGCAACACCGGGAGGGTGTGATGTCCCCACGTCCCGACCCTGGCCGCGAGTTCATCCTCACGGTGTCCTGCTCCGACAAGCCGGGCATCGTGTACGCGGTCAGCAGCTTCCTCGTCCAGCACGGCGGGAACATGCTGCAGAGCAAGCAGTTCAACGACCGCAAGGGTGGCGGCTTCTTCATGCGCGTGCACTTCGCCGCGCAGGACGAGATCGAGCGGTTGCGCGAGGGGTTCACCTACGTCGCCGACTCCTTCCAGATGAACTGGCAGCTGAAGGACGCGGCCACGCCCACCCGCACGCTGGTCATGGCGTCGAAGTTCGGGCACTGCGTGAACGACCTGCTCTACCGCCGCCAGGTGGGCGCCCTCAACATCGAGATCCCCGCGATCGTCTCCAACCACCCCGACCTCGAGCCGCTGGCCGCCTCGTACGGGGTGCCGTACCACCACGTGCCCGTCACGGCCGCCACCAAGGGCGAGGCCGAGGCGCGGATCCTGGAGCTGGCCGAGGAGTGCGACGCGGAGCTGGTGGTCCTGGCGCGCTACATGCAGATCCTCTCCGACGACCTGTGCAAGCGGCTGGAGGGGCGGGCCATCAACATCCACCATTCCTTCCTGCCGGGCTTCAAGGGCGCCAAGCCGTACCACCAGGCGCACGAGCGCGGCGTGAAGCTCATCGGGGCGACCGCGCACTACGTCACGGCCGACCTGGACGAGGGGCCGATCATCGAGCAGGACGTGGCCAGGGTGGACCACGAGCTCGACCCCGAGGACCTGGTCGCGGCCGGCCGCGACGTGGAGGCACAGGTGCTGGCCAGGGCCGTGAAGTGGCACAGCGAGCAGCGCGTCCTGCTCAACGGCGACCGCACGGTCGTCTTCCGCTGACGTTCCGCGCACGAAAGGGCGGTGGGGGAGTGCCCCCACCGCCCTCGCGTCATGCCCGGTGGCGGTAGAACTCGGTCGTCTGGGGCGGCAGCGGCGTGTTGCCCAGGATGAGGTCGGCCGCCTTCTCCGCCAGCATCATGACCGGCGCGTAGATGTTGCCGTTCGTCACGTACGGCATGGCCGAGGCGTCCACCACGCGCAGCCCGTCGACGCCGTGCACCCGCATCGTGTCCGGGTCGAGCACGGACATCGCGTCCACGCCCATCCTGGCCGTGCACGAGGGATGCAGGGCGGTCTCGCCGTCCTTGGCCACCCAGTCCAGGATCTCCTCGTCGGTCTCCACGGACGGCCCGGGCGACACCTCGCCCGTGCTGAGCGCGGCCAGCGCCGGCGCCCCGAGGATCCTGCGCGCCACCCGGACGGCCTCCACCCACTCGCGCCTGTCCTGCTCGGTGGACAGGTAGTTGAAGCGCAGCGCGGGATGCCGCCGCGGATCCGCGCTCTTGATCTTCACCGAACCGCGGGCGTCGGAGTACATGGGCCCGACGTGCACCTGGTAGCCGTGCCCGCCCGCCGGCGCCGAGCCGTCGTAGCGCACGGCCAGCGGCAGGAAGTGGAACATCAGGTTGGGGTAGTCGACCTCGTCGTTGCTGCGGACGAAGCCGCCCGCCTCGAAGTGGTTGGTCGCCCCGGGCCCGCCGCGCAGGAACAGCCACTGCGCGCCGATCCAGGGGTGGCGCCACTTCCGCAGGTTCGGCTGCATGGAAATCGGCTCGCGGCAGCCGTGCTGGATGTAGACCTCCAGGTGGTCCTGCAGGTTCTCGCCCACGCCCGGCAGGTCGTGCACGACGTCGATGCCGAGCTCGCGCAGCTCCTTGGCGTTGCCGATCCCGGACAGCTGCAGCAGCTGCGGCGAGTTGATCGCGCCGCCGCACAGGATGACCTCGCCCGCGCGGACCCGGCCGCCGTCGAACTCGACGCCGACGGCCCTCGTCCCGTCGAAGATGACCTTCGTCACCAGCACGCGCGTCTTGACGGTCAGGTTGGGCCGCTTCATGACCGGGTGCAGGTACGCCCTGGCGGCGCTGAGCCGGCGCCCGCGCCGGATGTTGCGGTCGAAGCGGGCGAAGCCCTCCTGGCGGTAGCCGTTCACGTCGTCGGTCAGGGGGTAGCCGGCCTGCTGCACCGCCTCGAAGAACGCGTCGTACAGCGGCGTGCTCGCCGCCCCGCGCTCCAGCACCAGCGGCCCGCCGTGGCCGCGCCACGGCGTGCCGGGGTCGGCCAGGCAGTTCTCCATGCGCTTGAAGTACGGCAGGCAGTGGGCGTAGTCCCAGCTCTTCATGCCGGGATCGGCGCCCCACCGCTCGTAGTCCAGCGGGTTGCCGCGCTGGAAGATCATGCCGTTGATGCTGCTGGAGCCGCCGAGCACCTTGCCGCGAGCATGATAGATCCGCCGGCCGTGCATGTGGGGCTCGGGCTCCGACTCGTAGCGCCAGTCGTAGAAGCGGTTGCCGATGGGGAAGGGCAGGGCCGCGGGCATGTGGATGAACACGTCCCACGGGTAGTCCGGTCGGCCCGCCTCCAGGACGAGCACTCGCGTGGCAGGGTCCGCGGAGAGCCGGTTCGCCAGCGCGCTGCCGGCCGAGCCGCCTCCGACGATGACGAAGTCGTATTGATGTGACGTCATGGTGCCTCGTCTCGCTCGCGCGTTTGGCCAAATCGTAGCGTTATACGCATTGCGTTTCACTACTCGCAACAGGAGATCTTTTGGTCCTGGTTAGACGGAGTTCCCTCCAGCACTTAGAGTTTCGCTATGGGCAACGATTCGGGCAGCGGGGGCGTGCAGTCGGTCGATCGGGCGATCAGCGTGCTGGAGATCCTCTCCCGGCGGGGCGAGGCCGGGGTCAGCGAGGTCGCCGCCGAGATCGACGTGCACAAGTCGACCGCGTTCCGGCTGCTCGGCGCGCTCGAGGCGCGCGGCCTGGTCGAACAGGCCGAGGAACGCGGCAAATACCGGCTCGGCTTCGGCATCATCCGCCTGGCCGGCGGCGTCAACACCCAGCTCGACGTCACCCAGCGGGCGCGCCCTGTCTGCCAGCGCCTGGCGGAGGAGATCGGCGAGACGGTCAACATCGCCGTGCTCCGCTCCAGCTACGCGGTCAACCTCGACCAGGTGCGGGGCGCCTCGGCGGTCACCGCCTACAACTGGGTCGGCCAGATCACGCCGTTGCACGCCACCTCCAGCGGCAAGGTGCTGATGGCCCACCTGGACGAGCGCCAGCGTGACCGGGTGCTGTCCGACGGGGCCCTGGAGTCCTTCACGCCCCGCACCGTCACCGACCTCGACCGGCTCAAGGAGCAGCTGACCGAGATCAAGCGGACCGGCTACGGCTACTGCCTGGAGGAACTGGAGGAGGGGCTGAACGCCATGGCGGCGCCCATCCGCTCCTACCACGGCGACGTCGTCGCCGCGGTGAGCGCCTCCGGCCCCGCCTACCGCTTCACCGCCGAGCGCATGCACGAGCTCGCTCCCGTCCTGATCGAAGGGGCCGACGAGATCAGCCGCCGCCTCGGGTACGCCGGCTGAGCCGTACCACGATGCTCTTGGAGGTCGGGGTGTTGGAGGTCTCGGCCACCGAGTCGAGCGGCACCAGCACGTTGGTCTCCGGGAAGTAGGCGGCGCAGCAGCCGCGGGCGGTCGGATAGGCGATGACTCTGAACCCCTCGGCGGTGCGCTCGCCGTCGGGCCACTCGCTGACCAGGTCGACCACGTCCCCGTCTGCCAGGTCGCGCTCGGCGAGGTCGTCCGGGTGGACGAAGACCACCTTGCGGCCGTTCCTGACGCCGCGGTAGCGGTCGTCGAGGCCGTAGACGGTGGTGTTGTACTGGTCGTGGCTGCGTACGGTCTGCAGCAGCAGCCGCCCCGGCGGCACCCGCAGGACCTCCAGCCGGTTGACGGTGAAGCCCGCCCTGCCGGTGGCGGTGGGGAAGCGGCGCTCGTCCCTGGGCGCGTTGGGCAGCGCGAAGCCGGCCTCGGCGCGGCCGTTGAAGTCCTCGAAGCCGGGGATCACCCGCGCGATGCGGTCGCGGATCGCGGCGTAGTCCCGCTCGAAGTCCGCCCACGGCTCCTCGCCGAACAGCTCGCGGCCCAGCCGGGCGACGATCGCCACCTCCGACAGCAGGTCGGGGGAGGCGGGCGCGAGCCGGCCGCGCGAGGCGTGCACCAGCCCCATCGAGTCCTCGACGGTGACGAACCCGGCCGGGTCGCGCTCGGTGCGGCCCAGCGTGGGCAGGATGAGCGCCCGCTCGCCGCACACCGCGTGCGAGCGGTTGAGCTTGGTGGAGACCTGCACGGTCAGCCTGGTACGGCGCAGCGCCGCCTCGGTGACGCGGCTGTCGGGGGTGGCGCGCACGAAGTTGCCGCCCATGCCGACGAAGACCTTCGCCTCGCCGTCGCGCATGGCCCGGATGGCCTCGACCGTGTCCAGCCCGTGGTGCCGGGGCGGCTCGAAGCCGAACTCGGCGGCCAGCGCGTCCAGGAACTCCTTCGAGGGCTTCTCGTAGATGCCCATGGTCCGGTCGCCCTGGACGTTGGAGTGGCCGCGCACCGGGCACAGGCCCACGTTGCCGCGCAGCAGCTGGAAGTTGACCACCTCGCGGATGGTGGCCACCGAGTTGCGGTGCTGGGTGAGCCCCATGGCCCAGCAGACGACGACGGATTTGGCGTTCCTGACGTCGCGGGCCGTCTCCTCCAGCTCCCGCCGGGTCAGGCCGGTCGCCTCCAGCACCTGCGCCCAGTCCAGGCCGGTCAGGTGCGCCTTCCACGCCTCGAAACCGGTGGTGTGCTCGGCGATGAACGCCTCGTCGGCGGTGTCGAGCAGCAGCAGCGACAGCGCCTGGAACAGCGCCAGGTCGCCGTTGAGCCGGATCTGCAGGAACCGGTCGGCCAGCGCGGTGCCCGCGGCCAGGCCGGACGGGCGCTGCGGGTTCTTGAAGCGCAGCAGCCCGGCCTCCGGCAGCGGATTGACCGCGACGATCCGCGCGCCGCCGCGCTTGGCCTTCTCCAGGGCGGAGAGCATGCGGGGGTGGTTGGTGCCCGGGTTCTGACCCACCACGAAGATCAGGTCGGCCCGGTGCAGGTCGTCGAGCGACACGGTGCCCTTGCCGATCCCGATCGTCTCGGTGAGCGCGGCGCCGCTGGACTCGTGGCACAGGTTGGAGCAGTCGGGCAGGTTGTTGGTGCCGAACCGGCGCACCAGCAGCTGGTAGGCGAAGGCCGCCTCGTTGGAGGTGCGGCCCGAGGTGTAGAAGACCGCCTCGTCGGGGCCGTCCAGCGCGCGCAGCTCGGCCGCGATCATGCCGAACGCCTCCGCCCAGCCGACGGGCTCGTAGTGGTCGGCGCCCGCGGGCTTGTACATCGGCTCGGTCAGCCTGCCCTGCTGCCCCAGCCAGTAGTCGCTCATCCCGGCCAGCTCGCTCACCGGATGGGCGGCGAAGAACTCGCGGGTGACGCGCCGGGTGGTGGCCTCCTCGGCCACCGCCTTGGCGCCGTTCTCGCAGAACTCGGCCGGGCTGCGGTGCCCGCCCTCCGGCCAGGCGCAGCCGGGGCAGTCGAAGCCGCTCTTCTGGTTGACGCGCAGCAGCGTCAGCGCGGTGCGGCCGATCCCCATCTGCCGCTGGGCGATGCGCAGGGCGTGGCCCACCGCGGGCAGGCCGCCCGCCCAGTCCTTGGGCGGGCCGGCCGTCAGCCGTTCGTCGTCGTGGTGCTCGTTCACCCGATGCGGTCCTGGACCCAGTCGTGGAAGGCGCCGATGTGGTGCTCGCTGGGCACCAGCACGCCGCCCTTGGCGTACGTACGCGAGCCCATCTGCGGCTGGCACCGCTCGCACGCCTCGAAGTCCTGCTCGTTGACCCGGTGGAACAGCTCCACCGACTTGTCCAGGTCCTTGCCGCTCGCCACGACGCCGGGCAGGTAGAGCCAGTCGCACTCGACCACCGTGCGGTCCACCGCCAGCGGGAACATCCGATGCACGATCACGTGGTCGGGCACCAGGTTGACGAACACCTGCGGCTTGATCGTGATCGCGTAGTAGCGGCGGTCCTGCTCCTCGCTGACGCCCGGGATGCGGTCGAGCCCCTCCGACCCGTCGACGGTGAAGCCCTGGATCTCCTCGCCGAACTCGGCGCCGTGGCCGACGAAGTACTGGGCCGCGTAGCCGTCGGCGAACTCCGGCAGCACCTCGGTCAGCTCGGGATGGATCGTGGCGCAGTGGTAGCACTCCATGAAGTTCTCGATGATGAGCTTCCAGTTCGCCTTCACGTCGTAGACGATCCTGCGGCCCACCTCCAGGCCGGCCACGTCGTAGTTGTCGAGCATCTCCAGCGAGCCGAGCCGCTCGGTCACCGCGCCCAGCACGTCCTCCTCGAACGAGGGCGGCTCGTCGGCCAGGCACACCCACACGTAGCCGAGCCACTCGCGCACGTGCACCTTCACCAGGCCGTACTCCACCCGGTCCAGGTCGGCCATCTTGGTCAGGTTGGGCGCGGCGATCAGCTTGCCGTCCAGGTCGTAGGTCCAGGCATGGTACGGGCACTGGAAGGCCCGCTTCACCTCGCCCGACTCCTCCGTGCGCAGCGTCGCGCCGCGATGGCGGCAGACGTTGAAGAACGCGCGCACCGACATGTCGCGCGCCCTGGTGACGAGGATGCTCTCGGAGCCGACCTGAACGGTCTTGAACGCGCCCGGCTTGGGCAGGTCGGCCGAGCGCACCACGCAGAACCACATCGCCTCGAAGATGTTCCGCTGCTCCGCGGCGAAGATCTCGGGGTCCACGTAGTAGCGACCGGGGAGGGTGGGGATCACGCTTGACGTGGTGGCGGTCACGGGCAGTACTCCTCTGAAACGGGCCGGGTGGTCAGTGCCCTCGGCGGATCCAGTCCTCGAGCTGCGGAGCCTCGGCTCCGATGCTGGTGTCCTCACCGTGTCCGGTGTGCACCACGGTCTCGCCGGGCAGCGTCAGCAGCGTCCCGCTGATCGACGAGATGATCGTCGGGAAGTCGCTGTACGACCTGCCCGTCGCGCCGGGGCCGCCCTTGAACAGGGTGTCCCCGGAGAACAGCACGCCGAGCTCCGGCACGTACAGGCACACCGCGCCCGGCGCATGCCCCGGCGTGTGCAGCACGTGCGCGGCGGAGCCGCCCACCCGCAGGAGCTGCCCGTTGGCCAGCCGCCCGCCGGGCGTGGCCGACTGGTGGGCCAGCTTCCACAGCACCTCGTCGTCGGGGTGCAGCAGCACGGGGGCGCCGGTCAGCGCGGCCAGCTCGGGCGCGGCGTTGACGTGGTCGTCGTGCGCGTGCGTGCACACGATGGCGCTCACCCGGCGATCGCCCACGGCCGCGGCGATGGCGGAGGCGTCGTGGGCGGCGTCGATGACCAGCACCTCCCGGTCGTCGCCCAGCAGCCACACGTTGTTGTCGACCTCCCACGTCCCGCCGTCCAGGCTGAACGTGCCCGAGGTGACCAACTGCTCGACCCGCACTACTGTGCCTCCTTGGCCGTGCTCCGCCCGGCGGTGCTGTGATGGATGTCCTCGCTCCGCTGCGGATCCATCACAGCGCCACCACGGAACGCAGCACCTCGCCGCGGTGCATCTTGGCGAAGGCGTCCTCGACCTCGTCCAGGGCGATGGTCTCGCTGACGAACGCGTCGAGGTCGAGGCGTCCCTGCAGGTAGAGGGAGATCAGCATGGGGAAGTCGCGGCTCGGCAGGCAGTCGCCGTACCAGCTGGACTTCAGCGCGCCGCCGCGGCCGAACACGTCGAGCAGCGGCAGCTCCAGCGTCATCTCCGGCGTCGGCACGCCGACGAGGACCACGGTCCCGGCCAGGTCGCGGGCGTAGAAGGCCTGCTGGTACGTCTCCGGCCGGCCGACCGCGTCGATCACGACGTCCGCGCCGAACCCGCCGGTCAGCTCCCTGATCGCCGCGACCGGGTCGCCGTCCTTGGCGTCCACGGTGTGCGTCGCGCCCAGGCCGCGGGCCCACTCCAGCTTCCTGCCGTCCACGTCGACCGCGATGATCGTCGTCGCGCCGACCAGCCGCGCGCCCGCGATGGCCGCGTTGCCGACGCCGCCGCAGCCGATCACCGCCACCGAGTCGCCCCTGCTGACGCCGCCGGTGTTCACCGCCGCGCCGAGCCCGGCCATCACGCCGCAGCCGAGCAGGCCCGCCGCGGCCGGGGAGGCGGCCGGGTCCACCTTGGTGCACTGGCCCGCGGCCACGAGCGTCTTCTCGGCGAACGCGCCGATGCCCAGCGCGGGGCTGAGCGGCGTGCCATCGGCCAGGGTCATCTTCTGGGTGGCGTTGTGGGTGGCGAAGCAGTACTGCGGGCGGCCGCGCAGGCAGGCCCGGCACGAGCCGCACACGGCCCGCCAGTTGAGAATCACGAAGTCGCCGGGCGCGACGTCGGTGACCCCGTCGCCGACCGACTCCACCACGCCGGCCGCCTCATGGCCGAGCAGGAACGGGAAGTCGTCGTTGATGCCGCCCTCGCGATAGTGCAGGTCCGTGTGGCAGACCCCGCAGGCCTGCACCCGGACCAGCGCCTCGCCGGGCCCCGGGTCCGGCACCAGGACGGTCTCCAGGCTGACCGGCTTGCCCTTGCCGGTCGCGACGACCCCGCGTACTTCATGAGCCATGACTCACTCCTGTCTCAGCCGACCTGAACCGGCGCCGTTTCGAGCTGCCGCCGCCAGCGGGTGAACAGCCGTACCTGGTTGAGCCCGAGGACCGCCACCGGGCGCTCGCCCTGCCGGTAGACCGCGAGGAAGCTGTGCCCGAACGGGTCGCCCTCCTCCACGCTGACCGTGTCCGCGTCCGCGGCGTCCCCGATGAACTGGATCTTCACGTCGAACTGGTCGGACCAGATGTAGGCCGGCCGCCGCGCCTCGGCCCGGGCGGTGCCGCCGGACAGCAGCGTGGCCGCCGCGACCGAGGCCCGCTGCCGGGCTCCCGTCCAGTGCTCGATCCTGTCGTGCCTGCCCCGGACAGGGTCGAACCAGGCGGCGCAGTCGCCCACGGCCACGATGCCGGGGACGGAGGTGCCGCCCGCCTCGTCACACAGTACGCCGTCGCCCAGGTCGAGGCCGCTGCCCCGGAGCCAGTCGATCGCGGGCACGGCGCCGATCCCGACGACCACGACGTCCGCGGGCAGGTGGGTGCCGTCCGCCAGCCGTACCCCGTCCACCCGGTCCGCGCCGGTGAGGCCGGACACGACCGTGCCGGACAGCAGCCGCACCCCGCGCCGCTCGTGCAGCGCGGCCAGCGCCTCGGCCATCGGCACGCCCACGACGCGGGCCAGCGGCGCCGGGCCGGATTCGACCAGCGTCACGTCCAAGCCGAGGTCGCGGGCGGTGGCGGCGACCTCGGCACCGACGAAGCCGCCGCCGATCACCACCAGCCGCCGGCCCGCCGCCAGGTCGGCGCGCAGGGAGCGGGCGTCGTCCAGGGTGCGCAGCGTGTGCACGCCGGCCAGGTGCCTGGCGGCGGGGAGCCTGCGGGCGGTGGCGCCCGTGGCGATGACGATGCCGTCGGCCCGCACCGAGGTGCCGTCGCTCAGCTCGACGCGGCGCTCCACGGGGTCCAGGGCCACGGCGGCCACGCCTAGCCGCCACTGCGCGTCCAGTTCCTCGCCCTCGCCCTCCAGGGCCAGGTCGGCCTCGGCCAGGTCGCCGCGCAGGAAGTCCTTCGACAGTGGCGGGCGGTCATAGGGGCGGTGGCGCTCGTCCCCGACCAGCACCAGCCTGCCCCGGTACCCCTGGGCGCGCAGCGCCCTGGCGGTCAGCAGCCCGGCGAGGGAGGCGCCGACGACGCAGATCGTGTTCACACCTGCCCCTTGACGGTGACGCCCGGCGGCAGGTTGGGTGGCGCCTCGGACTGCTTGACATAGATGACGCCGTCGTCGACCACCACCTCGTGCGTGCGCACGGGGCGCTTGGCCGGCGGCGCGTCCACCTGGCCGGTGCGCAGGTCGAAACGCGAGGCGTGCAGCGGGCACTCGATCTCGCACCCCTCCAGCCAGCCGTCGGCGAGCGAGGCGTCCTGGTGGGTACAGGTGTCATCGATGGCGAAGATCTCGCCGTCCTCGGTGTGGAAAACCGCGATCGGCGGGTCGGCCTCGACGCGAAGGGCCTCGCCTCGAGGGAGTGACGCCAGTGGGCACGCTGGGATCATCCTGTCACCCCGGTTTCGTAAAGAGAAACGTCTAGCGCTATACGCAACAGAGTGAGGGCGGGACAGGGAGATGTCAAGGCTGATTTGTCGGACTTAAACCCCAGTGTCCGGCCCATCGACCGGCGGGCGCGGCCTGCCGCTTCATGACGCGACGGAAGGTGCCGACGGCGACACCGGCGAGGTGACGCGGCAGGCCGTCGGGCATGGCGAGGCCGACGACGGCCGGCACACCGCAGGGGCGCGCATGATGCCGGGCGCGTCGAGGTCGATGCCGGTGCCGCTCGGCACGGTCCGACGGAGTTCGCAGGCGAGCATGCCCTCGCCGCAGCCGACGTCCAGGGCGCCCCGGACAGCCGCCGGAGGCTACGCGTTGCCGGCAGGCACGAGCAGGCCGAAGACCCGCACCGCGACCCTGCCGTCGGGCAGCGGTGCCGGGCTGCCCGCCACCGCCGCCTCGCCGGCGGGCCACCGCTCGCTGTCCAGCAGCACCTCATTGGTCTGGAGCCGCCCGTCATGGTGGGCGATGAACAGCCGCAGCGCGTGCACCTTCCGCGTGAGCGGCTCGGCGCGCAGCACCTCCAGCAGCCGGTCGACGAGAGGCTCGGCGGATGGCACCGACCGGTCGGTGAACAGGTTGAGCTGGGCCCCCAGCACCAGCTCGAACGCGCCGCTCGGGTGCTCGTACCGCTCCCGCTCGACCTGGCCGGAGGCGGCGCCGGGGCGCAGGAGGCCGTCGACGATCGGGTGCAGCGCCCCGAGCCTGAACCTGCTCACCGCCCCGCCGATCGCCTCACGCCAGGTGGCGCCGTGCCCGGCGAAGCTCTCCACCAGCCATGGCCGGGCCAGCGCCGGGTGCGACACGGCGAAGTCGACCTGAGCCATCACCACGCCGGCCGGCGCGGGATGCACGAACAGCTCCGCGCCGACCGCCGTCCCGCCGTCGAGCGGTACGCCGTGCCCGCGGAGGAAGTCCTCGAACGCGGCGCGCGGCGAGGGCACGCCGCCGTCGCCCTGCCCGACCGGTTCGAGGTCCTTGACCAGCGAGGTCTCGCCGAGCATCAGGTCCGACAGCTCCGACCCGGCGTACAGCGCGTTGTTGATCGCGTTGAACTCGGCGCTGCGCATCGCGATCCGCCCGACCTCCTCACGGCCGGCCCGCTGCGCGCGGTCCGACGCCGCCACGAACACCGGCTCGGCCGAGAGGCTCACCCGCCCGCTGGGCGTCACCAGCCCCTCCGGGTACGAGACGTCCGGCAGCAACCGCCGCGTGTACGCCATCGGCAGGAAGATCAGCAGCCGCTCGGCCAGCCACGGCTCGACGCCGGCCCCCGTCAGCCGCTCCCATACCTCCTCGTCACGCGGCGGCTCCTCACCCGCGCAGAACGCCGCGATCCCCACCTCGACAGCGGCGTCGAACCCCACCGATCCGATCATGGCGCAACCCTACTTCCGGCCCCCGTCCAGCTCGAACCGCACTGGTTTTTCAGGGGAACTGCGCCCAGGCCTCGACGACGTGGCAGCCCTGGGGATCACCGGAAGCGGCGGAGGCCTTGGTCACCCATGGGCCGACGATCGTTCTCGTGTAGGGGTAGTGAGCCGAGGAGCATCGCGCCGGCTGCCGCGGCAGCTTACGCGTTTCGTGCTGTCGCTTGCGCGTGATCGGAGGACAGGGTGCCAGGAGGGCATCTACCGGCCATTTCGTTCGGAGGGCAGCCCCTGCGCCACGGGCTCAGGGGATGCGGGAGACCTCGGGGAAGCGAGTGTCGGGACCCTCGAACAGGCGGGTCGGCCTGCCCCGCAGGTGCAGGTCGAAGAAGGCCCCGACGTAGGCGCGCTGGGCCGCCACCGAACGGCCGGGATCGATCGTGCCCACGTAGTCCGCGAGCGGCACCTTGGGGAGCCTGGCCGCGATCTGCGGCAGCAGCGGCTGCAGGTCGGTGAACGAGCCGTGGGCCGCGCCCTTGAAACGCAGCTCCCGCTTCCACCCGGTCGAGGCCCGCCAGAACGACTTCCAGCTCGGCTCGCTGTCACGCGTGTGGGTCTCGGCCGCCAGTTGCAGGAACGGCCTGGTCACGCCGCGCCTGGCCACCGGGCCGACATAGGAGCCGTCGAGGTTGACGGCCGCGTCCACGCGGGCGTCGTCGCGGGTCAGCTGCGCGGCGACCGACCCGCCCAGCGACTGTCCCAGTGCCCCCACCCGCGAGGCGTCGGGCGTGCCGAGCATCCCCTCAGGCAGCCCGCCGCCGATCGGGCGGCCGTGGGCCAGGGCGGTGACCTGGTCCAGGACGTACCGCAGGTCCGCCAGGCGCGCCCGCGCGTGGCCGGCCAGCAGCTTGGCGATGACCTTCGGCGTCAGCTTCGCGGGCAGCGGCAGGGCGCGTACCAGGCGCCGGCCGGGGAACTCCACCTGGTCGGCCTCGTAGGTGTGGTCGACGGTGACGACCAGGTAGCCGCGCGAGGCCAGGTCCTCGACCAGGGTGGTGCCCAGCGTGCGCGGCCCGCCGTCCCCCGAACTGAACAGCACCACCGGCAGCCTGCCCGCCCGCCGCTCGACCGGCGCGCCCACGCGGGCGTGGGTACGCGTGGCGGCCCAGGCGACGGCGCCCTTGGCGACGCCCAGGGGCGGCGCCGAATGCCGATCCCAGTCGGCGGCGGCCAGCGGCGCCATGTGCGGCGCGACCGGCCCGCCGCCCGCCGCCGGGTACCACAGGCTGACCATCAGCTCCCGGTACGGCCTGGCCGCCACCAGCGGATCGGGCCGCGAGCGGTCCACCAGCCGCATGGCCACGGTCCCGACCGGATACGGGCCGCCGGGCGCGGGCAGGCTCACCCCGATCGGGCTCGCAGCGGCGTCGGCACCGGACGCGGGCAGGCTCACCCCGATCCGGCTCGCGGCCTCGGCACCGGACGCGGGCAGGGCCAGCGTCAGCACCAGCACGGCCGGCCCGGCGACCTTGCGCGCGGCTTTCGAGACAGCGGACGAACCGGCGGCCCCGGCCCTCATCGCCAACATGACAACGGACATGCGGAAGCTCCTCCATCGGAAACGGGATGTCCGACAGGCTGACAGCCGGCACGTCCACCGGACAGCGGCGGAGGTAGCACGCCCGCCTGCGACTTTCGGATGACGGTCGTCCCCGAGGAGGAGCGGGAACGAACCCGCAGGACAACTAGGGTGAAGCGCATGAACCCAGCCGACCGTCCGGCGGCCCGCCTCACCGCGCTGAGCCGATGGTCGACCGTGCCCGCCGACGCGCTGCCGGCGGCCGCGCTGTTCCTGGTCACGCTCGGACCCGGCCAGGTGCTGTCCGGCCCCCCATGGCTGCTCGCGCTGCAGACGGCGCTGGTGGCGCCGCTGGCCTGGAGACGGCGCGCTCCGATGACGGTCCTGGGCGCGATCGGCCTCGCCGCCGCCGTCCAGTGGGCGCTGGACGTACAGCTTCCCGCCGACGCCGCCCTCCTGGTGGCCCTGTACACGGTCGCCGCGCACCGCCCGTGGCGCCACACCCTGGCGGCGGCGCTCGCGTTGCAGGCCGGGGTGCTGCTGGCCGCCGCCCGCTGGGCGCCGCCCGGCCAGTTCCCCTTCACGGTGGCCGCGCTGAGCGCGATGGCGGCCGCCGCCCTCATGGCCGGCCGGTGGATGCGGGTACGGCGGGCGTACGTGACCTCCCTGGAACGCGACCGCGAGCAGCGGGCCCGGCTGGCCGTCGCGGAGGAACGCGCGCGGATGACCCGCGACATGCACGACATCGTCACCCACAACCTGTCGGTCATGGTGGCGCTGGCCGACAGCGCCGCATACGTCCGCCACAGCGCGCCGGACCGGGCCGCGGCGGCGATGGAGCACATCGCCGCAACGGGCCGCCAAGCCTTGCAGGACATGCGCCGCTCCCTGAGCCCCGTCACCTCGGGCGAGGACCGCCTCGACGAGCCGCTTCAGCCCGCGCCCGGGATCGCCGAACTCGGTCCGCTGGCCGAACGGATGCGCGCGGCCGGGCTGGCGACGTGTGTCCGGGTGGCCGGTGACGCCGAAGCGGTGCCCGCCGCCGCCCAGCTGACGATCTACCGGCTGGTTCAGGAGGCGCTGACGAACACGCTGCGGCACGCGTCCGGGGCCCGCGCCGATGTACGGGTCGAAGTGTCGCCGAGCCGGGCCGAGGTGGAGGTCGTCGACGTTCGAGAGCCGGCTGCCCCAGGGCCCCTCGACGCCGGGATGCGGGGCCATAGGCGCGGGATCGCGGGCATGCGGGAACGGGTGGCCGCCTACGGCGGGAGCCTGGACGCCGGGCCGGTGACGGGCGGCGGATGGCGGGTGCTGGCCGTGCTGGACCTGGGAGCGCCACGATGATCCGGCTGCTGATCGCCGACGACGAGTCGCTGCTGCGGATGGCCTTCCGCATGGTCTTCGAGGCCGAGCCGGACATGGAGGTGGCCGGGGAAGCGGACGACGGCGAGCAGGCGGCCCGGCTGGCGCGGCACCTGCGCCCGGACGTGGTGCTGATGGACGTGCGCATGCCCGGCCTGGACGGCATCGAGGCCACCCGCAGGATCGTGCGCGACAGCCCGCGCTCGCGCGTGCTCATCCTGACCACCTTCGATCTGGACGAGTACGCCTTCGCCGGGCTGAAGGCCGGAGCGGCCGGGTTCCTGCCGAAGAACACGCGGCCACAGGAGCTGCTGAGCGCGATCCGTAACGTCGCGGCGGGAGAGGCGGCGCTGTCGCCGCGCGTCACGCGCCGCGTGCTGGAGAGGTTCGCGCCGCAGATGACGCCGGGGCCCGCCGAGCGGGACGAACGGCTGGCGCAGCTGACCGCGCGCGAGCACGAGGTGCTGGTGCAGGTGGCGCGCGGGCTGTCCAACGCCGAGGTCGCCGCGGCGTTGCATCTGGCCGAGGCGACGGTCAAGACGCATCTGAGCCGCGTACTGGTCAAGCTCGGGCTGCGGGATCGCGCCCAGGTGGTGGTCTTCGCCTACGAGAGCGGCCTCATCCACCCCGCCGCCCCCGACCGCTGACCACCGCGCCGGCGCCCAGCCGTCCGCCGTACGGTGCCGGAGAGCGGGCTACCTTCGACACCCTCGACCGCGGCGGAGAGGAGCGGAACATGCTCATCCGCTCCTCCACTCGGGACCTTGAACGCCAGGACGTGGGCGACGACGCAGGCGAGGAGCGTCAGGCACACGTAGAACGGTCACCTGCTCCGCATGGGAGCATGTGAAGGTCGTTCCCCCAACGGAAGAGAAGTCCCCGCATGGCCGTCATC
Source organism: Nonomuraea jabiensis (assembly GCF_014204795.1). Lineage (GTDB taxonomy): Bacteria > Actinomycetota > Actinomycetes > Streptosporangiales > Streptosporangiaceae > Nonomuraea > Nonomuraea jabiensis. The sequence goes on from NZ_JACHMB010000001.1 coordinate 8,624,240, forward strand.
CACCGCACCGACCTCAAGCCGACCAAGCTGGAACTGCTCACCTCCTGGCTGCCCTCCCGCCCGTGGTACTCGAGCGGCGCGGGCGACCCGGAGCTGGTCAAGGCCGGCGGCTTCCGGCTGGACGACCCCCAGGGTGAGGTCGGGATCGAGTTCATGGTGGTCACGGACACCTCGGACACTCAGCCGGTCAGCTACCTGGTGCCGCTCACCTATCGCGGTGCCCCGCTCGACGGGGCGGAGCACGCCCTCGTCGGCACCATGGAGCACGGGGTGCTGGGGCGGCGCTGGGCCTACGACGGCTGCCACGACCCGGTGCTGGTCGCCCAGCTGCTGGCCCTGATCGAGGGCCGCGTCCAGGCCCAGGACCAGAACATTAGCGACACCCCCGACCGGGAGGTCACCCGCTCCTACATCGGAGGCGGCCTCGCCCTCACGGACTTCTCCGCCACTGCCATCGACGACCACGAGGGCACCGAACTGCCCGCCCCGGACGGCACGGCCCTGCGTCTGCACCGGGTCCTGCGTCCCGCCCCGGACGACGCCGCTCTCCTCCCGCCGCAAGCGACTGGCCACGTCGCCGGCGCCTGGCAGCTGCCGGACGGCACCCGCGCTCGGGGGCTGTTCGTTGCCCTGCACGCCGGCCGTCGTGCCTGAGGTGTGACCAGTAGTTCTACGGAAGGCGCCGCTACGGACGAGCCGATCGTGCTGGTGATGGGTTCGATGTCGCAGGGGGTCCTGTGGCCGGAGGAGTTCGTCGGGCGGCTGACCGCCGGTGGTCGCCGGGTGGTCCGGTACGACCATCGCGACACCGGCAGGTCGGCCACGGTGGACTTCGAGGAGGAGCCGTACACCTGGAGCGACATCAAGGACGATGTGTTGCGGGTGATGGACGCGCATGGCCTGGACAGCGCGCACCTGGTGTGCCATTCGGCGGGTGGGCTGCTGGGGCAGTTGATCGCGGTGGAGTGGCCGGAGCGGGTGCGGACGCTCACGGTCATCGGGTCCTCGCCGCTGGGTGGGGGTGAGGGGTTGGTGATCATGCGGGCGTTGATGGGTCAGCCGCAGCCGGAGGGGAGTTTGCCGGGGCCGGTGCCGGAGTTCGTGGCCCATTACCAGGGGTTGATGGCGGGTCCGCCGCCGGTTGGTCGGCGGGAGCGGATCGAGGCGATGATCGCTGAGCAGCGGGTGCTGCACGGCACCGCGCTGCCGTTCGATGAGGACGCCGCCCGCCGTCTGCAGGAGCGCGTCTATGACCGGGCGCGGGATCCGGATGCGGTGGTGAACCACCGGCTGGCCGCGATGGCTCGGCCGGATTTCGAGCCGGTGGGTGTGCTGGACCAGGTGAAGGCTCCGACGCTGGTGATCGAGGGCACTCACGAGCGGGCCAAGCCGGGTCATGGCGCGATCATCGCCGAGGCGATCCCGGGGGCGCGCTTGATGATGGTCGAGGGCATGGGGCACACGCTGCCGCCGGAGGTGCATGAGGAACTGGCCCGGGCCATCCTCACTCACACAGCCGCGTGACGCACCGCTTGTACGCCCAGACGGCCGCACGACTGACCGCCGAGGGTCGTACAGGCGGTGGCTCAGCTCATACCGACGGTCTGCCGCTCGGGCTCGATGACCGCGACGACGCGTTCCTCTTCTCGGCCATAGGGCCTGCCGATGTACTTCGTCGAGATCTGGTCGATGATCTCCCAGGCCGTGTCGCCTTCGAGCCATTCGACGACCCGCCCGCGGACGATGACTGGCTGGAACGGGTTGTCGGCGGGCGTGATGGAGAGCGCCACCCGCGGGTCGCGGCGCAGGTTGCGAGCCTTGCGCGACTGTGGACCGGTGAGGAAGACGATGTGGTCTCCATGGGTGCCGACCCAGAGCGGGACGGTGTGGGGCGAGCCGTCCGGCAGAACGGTGGCGAGGTGGGCCAGCGAAGTGCTGTCGAGGACGCGGCGTACGTCGGGGTTGAGCATCTTGCTTCTCCTTGCGGCGGAGTTCCTTGAAGAGACGCTACGACGATAACACGCGAAGTTCCCTAAGGGAACTCCAATCGATGTGGGATCAGCCTCTTAACTCTGAGCAATGATTGAATTACTTTGAGTAGCGGACGGGTCGCGAAGTGCGACCTCCTCTATCGGAGGTGCCCACCCCCATGCCACGCATCCTCACCAAGATCGCCGCCGCTCTCGCATCGGTTGCGATGCTCGCCCTCGCCTGCCCCGCTCAGGCGGCCGAAAGAGCCAACTTCGAGTTCACCGACATCTCCGGCGAAAGATTCGTCGTCCAGCTCACCGACCCGGAAAAGATCGCACACGCCCGCGACCTGCTCGCCGGCACGACCCGTGACGAGCCCCACCTGCTCGGGCGGATCATCAAGCGTCCCGTCGCCTACAACCCGCGCTGGAGCTACCACTACGACCCCAGCACGGTCACCTTCTTCGACATGGCGATCGAAGTCTGCGACGCGACGATCCCCTACGTCGAAGACCACCTGGACGAGGCCGGCGGCGCGTTCCTGCCCGGCCTCTACTGGTGTCCATGGACTTCCCGGCTGGTGCGCGAGCTGCCCGCCTAGCCATTCCTCAGCATCCGGTCCCGCGCCCGGATCCTGGGCGCGGCACCCACTCGACACGCCTTCCGGCACCTGGCCGGCCACCGCTGGGAGACAATGATCGTCTCCTCTGCCCGCCATCCGACCTCGCCCTGCCACGAAGGAGGCCAGATGCATCTCGCCCCGAGATGGACGCGGCGGGTGGCCTGGTCCCGCGTCCCAGCGCACGTGTCGTGCTGATCGACGCCGCCGACCGGCTCCTGCTGTTCTCCAGCGGCGACCAACGCGACGGCACGCTTCGCTGGTACACCCCGGGCGGCGTGCCGCCCTGCTTGCCGACGGCCCGCCCCGCCACCCGATCCTCGTCGACGGCTGACCGATCGCCGCAAGAGCCGACCCGTCTCCGAATCTCCCCACACGGGCGATACGTCTGATCGGGTCATTTGTCGTAGTCGGGGCGTACCCTGCCCACCATGAAGGACACGCACACACCGCTCGATGGCGAGCGATGGCAGCCTGGAGATCTTGTCGTCGATGCCGAGGGTGGCCTGTTCACCCGCGCGAGTGCGCAGGACCAGGACAGCGGCCGGCCGTGGGGACATCCGTCCGGGGCGACCCGTCGTCGCGATGGCAGCGTTCATGTGCCGGACGGCGAGGTGGCGGAGACGGTCCCCGTCCGACCGCTCACGCTTCTGCTCCGCGACGGCCAGCCGGCATTGCCCGCCGCGCCCGCGAACGCTTCCGCGGTGCTCGGCACCCAAGCCCAGCAGACCGCGACCTTGGCCGGTGTCGGTGGCTTGTTCCTGGCCGCCACCGCTTTCGACCCCGACGGCGCCGGCGACCCGAGAGCGGCCAGGCTGCGCGCGGACCTGCTCGACACCGTCGTGGTGGTGGACAGCGAACAAGCGCTCGCAGCGATGTTCGGCGGGGCCGCCGATGGGTTGCTGGTGGAGCTGGCGGAATGGCATCGGCGAAGCGTGGAGGAAAGCGCCTGAGCGGTCACAGACCCTTGCGGGCCCCCGGTTCGGGTGATGCGCAGGGAGCCCGCAGAATGTCTCACGGCCTCAACGCGAGGAAAGCGGGAAGGCTAGATGACTTTTTCCAGAAAGTGAGAAGGAAGCCCTCCCATGGCCTCGCGATCTCCACGCTACCAGGCGGGGTTCGGCTCGCGCAGCCTCAAAGAGGCGACCGCGCTCACCGCTGGCGAGGAAGCCGCAGCACGGCAGCGGAGAGCACCGCGACCAGCGCGAGCCCCGCCGGCGCCATGGCCGCCGCGCCGCCCCCGGCGTCGAACAGCCGCCCGACGACGAACCCGCCGGTCAACGCGGCCACCCCGGCGACGAAGCTGAGCAGCCCGAAATAGACCCCGAACCGCCCGGACGGCGCACACCGCGTGACGGTCTGGAACAGCGCCGACTGCATCAGCCCTTGGGCCACCCCGTGCAGCACCGCGGCCACCAGGAGGACGGCGGGGTGACCGCCCTCGCCGGAGGGCATCGCGAGCAGCGCCAGATAGCCGAGGCCGGCGCAGACCAGGCCGCTTCTGAGCACCCAGGGACGTTCGCCTCGCCCGCCGGCCGCGCACCAGGGCTGGACCGCGGCCATGGCGACCGCCACCACGCAGAAGAACAGGGTCGTCGAGCCTGCCCCGACCTCCTTGAGCGGGACCACGGTGACGATCTGGTCGGCGAGGAGCGTACTCGGTGCGGCGGTCAGGGCGAAGCGCCGGAAATCCCGGTCCCGGAGCACCGCCGACACGCCGCCGGTGAGCCCGCGCACGTCGAGACGGGCGCCTGCCCGCGCCGCGGCGCCGCGTTCGGCCGGCAGCAGCAGGAACAGTACGGCGCCGACCGCCCACGCGCCCGCCGCCGCGGCGGACAGCAGCCCGAATCCGCCGGCCAGCAGGGCCAGCCCGACCGGTGGGCCGGCCACCGCGGCCGCCTGCCCGGCGACGACGTAGGCCGCGAAACCCCTCGCCCGCCGTTCGGGCGGCACCCCGGCCAGCAGGGACTGGGCGGCCGGATGGAACAGCGCCCCGCCCACCGCCAGGACCACGGCCGCGCCGAGCAACCCGGCCGGCCCGTCGATGACTCCCAGCAGGGCGAAACCGGCCGCCCGCAGGGCGCACGCCAGCGCTCCCGCGCGGGCCGGTCCCACCGCGTCGGTGATCGCGCCGGCCGGCAGGAACAGCATGTTCTGCAGCGCCACGCGCACCCCGAGCACCACGGCGATGGTGCCGGCGAGCAGGCCGAGGTCGTGGCGCAGGTACGCGACCAGGTGCGCCATCACCGCGAAGAACCCGATCGAGATGGCCAGCTGCACCCCGACGACGACGGCGAGCACGTGGCGGCCGTGGCCCGGCGGGCGCACCCGGGGCATGGGGTCCCCGGTGAGCGGTCGGCCGGGATGCGGGGCGGACGTACTCGGCGCCATGGGCCGGGTCGTTCTCACGAGCGCGACGCCTGCCGGAGGACGTCGAGGCGCTGCGGCTCGGCCGGCCCCTCATTCTCGATCTGCACCGCAAGAGGAGAGCAGAAGCCGCCGGGCCATGTCCAATATCGACATGTGGTCCGGGGGATAACCAATTCAATATCGATGCTGGTGGCCCGGACCGCGGCGCGGCGGCTGACGAGCTGACCCACCTAAGCGGGACAGACCTCCCGGTAACCCACGTCGGCTCCCACGTGCTCGCGCCACTCCGCCTGGGTGAGCCGGCGGCCCGCCCGCTCGCACACGGCCCGGACGGCCGCCGCCGGGTCGACCGGCAGCTCCTGGAACGCGCCGTCGATCCCCACCACGCGCAGGGCCGCGCCGTCGGCCGTGAAGGCGAGCGCCGGCATGGGGTCGTCCAGCCCGTACGGATCGAACGCCCCCGTGGTCACGGTCCAGGCGGCGCCGAGCTGCCGGCCCGCGACCGTGTCGAACAGCGTCACCCTGGTGTCGTGGGCGATCGCCAGGATCCGCCCGTCGGGGGAGAACCTGGCCCCCACGACGTCTCCCGGCACCCTGAACACCTGACCCGTCGTACGCCAGGTGCGGGTGTCCCACAGGACCACCGCCCTGCTCCCGTACGGCGAGGCGCCGAGCGGGCCCTTCGGCGCGAGGACCATCCACCCCTCCGCCAGCGTCCCGGGGCCTTGCGCACGGGGGAGCACCTTGCGGGAGACCAGGTCGATGACGTCGGCGCCGCCGGGATCGGCGGTGACCAGGAACCTGCTGTCGGAGCTGAAGGACAGCGGGCCGCCCGCGACCGGGCCGAACCGCATGACCTGTTCGCGCCGCGCGACGTCGAAGACGACGACCTCGCCCGCGCCGTAATAGTCGTTGGCCATGCCCGTGCTGAGGGCCAGCAGCCGGCCGTCGGGGCTGATCTGCATGTCCGTCCTGGTGTCCGCCGACTGCAGGGGCAGCCGGCCCAGCTTCCGCCCGGATGCCGCGTCCCAGAACGTGGGTCCCGTGGTGAGATCCTCCGAGGAGATCGTGACGACCGTACGCCCGTCGGGGCTGACCCGCATGAGGGGCTCGCCCTTCCTGGCGACGCCGAGCCGCCCGGCCTCGGTGAAGCCGGGCACCGACCAGCCGCGCACGGTGTCGCCCGTCCGGGCGAGCAGCAGGCTTCCCGAGGCGGCGAACCGCGTCTGCGCGGCGCCGGCGGGCACGACCCGCCGGGGGGCGGTCAGCCGGCTGATGTCGTAGGTGGTCACCTGTCCGGCGTCGTCCAGGATGCTCAGCGTACGGTTCCCGGGGCCGAACCGCGGCGATCCGACGATCTTGGACGTGACGGTGAGCCGCAGGAGCGGGGCCGCGTCGCTCAGCCGCCACAGGGTGACGCGGCCGCCCGCCCAGTTGTCGAAGGCGATCAGGAAGCGGCCGTCGCCGCTGAAGACGGCTTCGGTGGACTGGCCGGGGAAGCTGCGCGGGTCCCGCGTGCCGGTGGACAGGCTCCACAGCGTCGTGCCCTTCTGCCCGCCCACAGCGGCCAGCGCGCCGTCGGGGCTGATGGCCGTGACCTGACCCGGCAGGCCACGGCCGGGGAGCCGCTTGCCCACCGGGGCACCCCCTCCGGGCAATGTCCGCAGCGCCGTCACGGTGCTGTCCTCGGTGATCTCCAGGGCGGCGAAGCGGTCGCCGGGACCGACGCGCGCGTTGCTCAGGTAGCCGTCCTGCTTCTCCAGCGCCCGCCGCGCCACGTTCCACAGCCCGACGTACGGGCCGCCCAGGTTGGCACGTACGACGATGTAACCCCCGCCGGGGCTGAACTCCAGGCTCTCCGGGCGGCCGCTGTGGTCCGCCGAATCCCCGGGCACCCAGCCGCCCCCGCCCAGCCGCCGGCCGGTCCGCAGGCTCCACAGCTCCAGCCCGCCGTCCCCCGCGAGCGCCAGCGTGTCACCGTCCGGGGCCATCGCGGCGGTGACGGGCGCCTCGCCGATCCCGCCGAAGGTCCTGACCGGCCGCCCCGTCGCCACGTCGTAGGCGGTCACCCGGCCGGCGCCCGCGCTGACCAGCGTCCGCCCGTCCGCGCTCAGCGCCCGCCCTTCGTTGGCCGGAACGGGATCCGTGAAGACCGACTGCTCCTGCCGGGCCAGCGAGCTCAGCACCGCCGAGCGCGCCTCGGGTACCTGCGCGATGCGGTAGGCCGCCACGCTGAGCAGCATCGCCTTCACCGGGTCGGTCCCGCGCAGCGCGTCCGCCTGGAGCGCCACCCGCCGCGCCGCCGCCTGCGCCCGCTCCTCGGCCAGGCGCCTGCCGGCCTCGTCGCTCCTGAGCGTCTGCTGCCAGGCGAGGGTGCCGGCGGTGAGCGAGGCGACGAGCAGGACCGCCACGCCGGTGGTGACCAGGCGCCGCAGCCTGCTCTGCCGCGCCGCCCCGGTCCTGCTCGCCTCGACGAACTCGCGCTCCGTGGTGTTCAGGGTCAGCTGCGTGGCGGCGGTCCACTCCAGCGCTTGGCGCAGGGCGGTGCCGCGGAGGAGGTCCTCGGAACGGCGGCCGTCACGGGCCCAGCGGCGGGCGGCCTCGCCCAGCTCGCGGTGGCGGCCGAGCGCGTCCCGGTCGCCGGTCACCCACTCGTGCAGCCGGGGCCAGGCGTACAGCAGGGCGGCGCTGCCGATGACGACCCCTTCTCCCTGGCGGCGGACCAGCGTGGCCTCCTCGAGCGCGGCCAGAACCCGTTCGGCGGCCTCCTGCCGTACCTCGATCAGCTCGTCGAGAGTGGCGGTGCGCGGCACCTCGTCGCCGTCGCGTACGTCCACCAGCCGCAGCAGCAGATCGCGCGCGACCTCACGCTCGGACGCCGGCAACCCGGCGTAGAACCGCTCGGCCACCGCGCCGAGCGCCGGGCCGGCGGTCGGCCCGCCGGCAGGCCGCACCCCCGCGGCGGCCTGGGCGCCCTCGGCCAGCGTCGCACGCCCGCCCCCGTGCCCGCCCCCGTGCTCGAGCCCGTCCCCGAGCCCGTCCCCGCCTCCGCCTCCGCCGCCGAGCAGCGTCAGCAGCAGGCGCTGCGCGGAAGGGCGCGCGGCCGGGTCCTTGGACAGCGCGGCGCGCACCAGCTCGCGCAGCCCCTCGGGCAGGACCTCGACGTCAGGGTCGTGGTTGAGCAGCCGGTTGATGACCGCGATCGTCGTCGGCGCGGTGAACGCGTCGCGCCCCGTCGCGGCGAACAGCACCACCGAGCCCCAGGCGAACACGTCGGCCGCCGGCTCGGCCCGGCCCCCGGAGAACAGCTCCGGCGCCATGTACATCGGGGTCCCGGCCAACTCGCCCGTCGAGGTCATCGACAGGCCCGCGGCCCGGGCGATGCCGAAGTCGATCACGCGTGGCCCGTCGGGCCCCATCAGGACGTTCTCCGGCTTCAGGTCGCGGTGCACCACGCCCGCCTGGTGGATGGCGGCCAGCGCGGTGGCCACGCCCACGGCCAGCCGGTGCAGCGGGTCACCCGAGAACGGCGACCCCTCCGCCACCGCCGCGCGCAGGCTCGGGCCGGGCACGAACTCGCTGACGATGTGGGGCCGCTCGCCTTCGAGGTCGTGATCCAGGATGCGGGCCGTGCAGAACGAGGCCACCTGCCGCGCGGCGGTCACCTCCCGGGTGAAGCGCCGGCGCAGCGGAGAGTCGCCGGACAGGTACGCGTGCAGAACCTTGACCGCCACGCGGTTGGCCGCCTCGTCGTAGCCCTCGTAGACGACGCCCTGGCCGCCCGAGCCGAGCCTGCTCGCCAGCCGGTAGCGGCCCAGCCTCGACGGATCCCCCGGGCGCAGCGGGTCTGCTGTCATGATTCCTTAGATGCCCGATCGCCCCGGCCGGTTCGGGTGGCGGGCCTCCCGGGCCAGGTGGGGAGGGCTCCGCACGAGCAGCACAGGAGGCAGGAGCATGCTCACCACCGAGGAACAAGCCGTCGTCGACACGGTCCGCGACTTCGTCGAGCGCGAGGTCCGGCCGGTCGCCCGCGACCTCGAACACGCCGACGCCTACCCGGACGAGCTCATCGAGCAGATGAAGCGGCTTGGCGTCTTCGGCCTGGCCATCCCCGAACCCTGGGGCGAGGCCCCGGTGTCCATGCCGTGCTACGCCCTGGTCACCGCCGAGCTCGCCCGCGGCTGGATGAGCCTGGCCGGCGCCATGGGCGGGCACACCGTCGTCTCCAAGCTCGTCCTCGCCTTCGGCACGCCGGAGCAGAAGGACCACTACCTGCCCAGGATGGCCACCGGCGAGATCCGCGCGACCATGGCCCTGACCGAACCCGGCGGCGGCTCGGACCTGCAGGCCATGACCACCACCGCCCGACCGGACGGCGACGGGTACGTGGTCAACGGCGCCAAGACGTGGATCACCAACGCCCGCCGCTCCCGGCTGATCGCCCTCATGTGCAAGACCGACCCCTCCGCGCGGCCGCGCCACAAGGGCATCTCCATCCTGCTCGTCGAACACGGGCCGGGCCTGACCGTCTCGCGCGACCTGCCCAAGCTCGGCTACAAGGGCGTCGAGAGCTGCGAGCTGGTCTTCGAGGACTACCGGGCACCGCGCACCGCCCTGCTCGGCGCCGAGGAAGGCCGCGGCTTCGCGCAGATGATGAAGGGCCTGGAGGTGGGCCGCATCCAGGTCGCCGCCCGCGCCCTGGGGGTGGGCCGCGCGGCGTTCGACGACGCCCTGCGCTACGCGCAGGAGCGGGAGAGCTTCGGCAAGCCCATCTGGAAGCACCAGGCCGTCGGCAACCACCTCGCCGACATGGCCACCGACCTCACCGCCGCCCGCCAGCTCATCCTGCACGCCGCCGAGCGCTACGAGAGCGGCGCGCGCTGCGACATGGAGGCCGGAATGGCGAAGCTGTTCGCCTCCGAGGCCGCCATGAGGGCCGCGCTCAACGCCGTACGCATCCACGGCGGCTACGGCTACTCCACCGAGTTCGACGTGGAACGCTACTTCCGCGACGCGCCGCTCATGATCGTCGGCGAGGGCACCAACGAGATCCAGCGCAACGTCATCGCCGCCCAGCTGGTCAAACGCGGCGGGCTGGACTGACCGGGACCCTATGCCTGCGGCGCGGCGGGCTTGCGGGCGCGGAGCCACCGGAGGATCGACGGCCCGCCCGCGAAGCACCACAGCGCCACGACCGGGTCGCAGATGGCGCAGCCGAAGGAGGAAAGGGCGGAGAAGGGCAGGATGGGGTTCCCCTGGAGGTGATGCAGGACGTCCCAGGCCGTGTGGAGCAGCCAGCCGGCGCCGATCCAGGTCCAGCTGTCGAGCCCCCGGTAGGCGACGTAGGTCATGACGACCGGCAGGACGAACTCCCAGTACCCGAGCCCGCCCCCGCTGAGGTAGGCGGCGCCCGCCCCGCCCACCAGCACGGCGTTGACCTGGCGCCGATGCGGCTCGGGGATCAGGGACAGGAGACAGACGCAGATCAGCCCGATGACGATCGGCATGATGACGGACATGGGGAGTGGCGATCCATTCTGAGGTAGGGGTTCTCCGGTTCTCGCAGCGCAACGCTAGAGCGCGCGGCCACGGCTCCCCAGGGGCTGGATCGACAAACTCCAACGGGTTCTCGCCATCCGGCCGAACCCGCGAGCGCCTACCGTGTCCTCATGCACACGGTGGCGGTCCTGGCTCTGGACCATGTGGTGGCGGCCGACCTGGCGACGCCGATCGAGGTGTTCGGGCGGGCCCGGCTGGCGGACGGGCGGAGCCCGTACCGGATCCTGGTCTGCGCCGCGACGCCGCAGGTGGCCGGCGGCGCCTTCACGCTCATCGCCCCGCACGGCCTGGCGGCGCTGCGGGAGGCGGACACGATCGTCGTGCCGGGCTGCTCCGAGCAGGCCGGCCCGCCCGCGCCGGAAGTGCTCGACGCGCTGCGGGCGGCGGCCGCCGCCGGCACCCGGATCGCCTCGATCTGCGCGGGGGCGTTCACCCTCGCCGCGGCCGGGCTGCTGGACGGGCTGAGCGCGACCACGCACTGGGCGGCGGCGCACCGGCTGGCCCAGCGGTTCCCGCTGGTGGACGTGCGGCCGGACGTCCTGTACGTCGACAACGGCCAGATCCTCACCTCCGCCGGGGCCGCCGCCGGCCTGGACCTGTGCCTGCACATCATCCGGCGGGACTTCGGCTCGGCGGTCGCCGCGGACTCGGCCCGGCTGTCGGTGATGCCCCTGGAACGGGAGGGCGGGCAGGCGCAGTTCATCGTCCACGCCCAGCCGCCGGTGCCTCAGGGGTCGCTGCTGGAGCCGGTGCTGTCCTGGATCGAGGAGAACCTCGCCCAGGAGGTGACATTGGCGGAGATGGCGCTACGCAGCGGGATGAGCGAGCGGACCTTCAGCCGCCGCTTCCGCGAGCAGACCGGCACCACGCCGTTGCAGTGGCTGCTGCGCGCACGCGTACGGCGGGCGCAGTTCCTGCTGGAGAACACCGACCACGGCGTGGAACGCGTCGCCGCGCAGGCCGGGTTCGGCTCGGCCACCGCGTTCCGGGAGCGGTTCAAGCGCGTCGTCGGCGTCACGCCGCAGTCCTACCGCTCCTCCTTCCGGACGAACGCCTCCTGACCCTGCCGGAGGCCCGCGGAGGTCAGCGGTGATCGGCGCAGCCCGACGCCCGGCACGGCTGATCGCTGGGCGAGGCCGCGCCGCTCGGCCCGGTTCATGAGGCCGGTGAGCGCGGCCTTCTCCACGCCGAAGCATTGCGCGAGCTCCGCCATGCCCCGGGGGCCGTCGAGCAGGACGCACAGGAGCCTGGCCTGGACGGGGGTCAGGTCGTGGCGTTCGGAGAGGCGGGTATAGATGCCCTGCACCAGGGTGGAGAGGTGGTGCAGCGCGGTGGCGACGTCCGTGAGCCGACCGATGATGGAGATCGCATGAGCTTCGACACCCCCGCGGGCACCCGAGGCGCCCGCCAGCCGGCCGGCAGGGCGTTCCGATGGCTGAACACGCTGATGGCCAGACGGCTCCGGCGCAAGGGCGGCGGGACGTTCATGGGCTTCAACGCCCTGATCCTGACGACCGTCGGCCGCAAGAGCGGGCTGGAGCGTACGACGCCGGTCGGCTGGTTTCCCGGGAAGGACGGCAGCTGGCTGATCGTGGCCTCGGCGGCCGGAGCGGCCGGGAACCCGGCGTGGTACTACAACCTCGCCGCCCACCCCGACCGGGCGCGGATCGAGGTCGACGGCCGCACGGTGCCGGTGGTCGCCGAGCAGCTCCACGGTGCGGAACGCGAGCAGGCCTGGCAGCAGATCACCGCCGCCGCGCCCCGTTTCACCCAGTACCAGGTGAAGACCGACCGGGAGCTGCCGATCATCCGCCTGGCGCCCCGACCCGGCGGAGAATGAGCGGGACCGCTCGGCGTGCTGGCGCGCCTGCCGGCGGCACTGGGGCGAAGCCGGTCAGTCGTACGGGTTGTGGTCCCGGCGCTCGTATCCGCGCTACTCGTACTCGCGCGACCGCTCGTACCGGGGCTGCTCGTATCCGCGCTGCTGCTCGTAGCCCCGCTGGTGGTCGTATCCCCGGGGCTGCTGCTCGTACCCGCGGGGCTGCTCGTACGGGTACGGCCCCTGATCCGGCACCTCCTCGATGGCCGTCCGCCCGATCGAGGCCAGCAGCGAGACGATCGCGACGCCGATGATCAGGTTGATGACCGCCGTGGCGATCTGCGGGACGAGGGCCGCGGAGTTCATGAACGGAAGAAGGGTGATGATGACGGTGCCGAGCCCGGCGATCCAGCCGAAGAACCTGTTCGGCTCGGGGGTCGACAGCATGAGGATGTAGAGCAGCAGCGTGGCGACGAGCGCCAGGGCGGCGGCCGAGATCGCGTATCCCGTGGTCGCCGCGCTGCCGTAGGCGGGCGCACCGTCGGGGGTCAGGACGCGGATGCCGAGCAGGCTCTTGCTGATCATGACTCCGACCACCACGATCAGGGCGGCCACCACGGCGGCCGCCACGCCGCCGCCCCACACTCGCGCGGGATTCACCCTTTGCCGGGCCGGAGCCGGGCGGCGATCGTAGCCGTCGTGGGAGGGGTATGACATGCGAATCACCCTTGTCGCGGATGCTGATCAGGCACTTCGAGCACCTTACACGCGCCGTCAAGAGGGTAAGGCCGCTTTCCGCTCCAGGCTGATCACTGTCGGTCACCTTCGGGCCGGACGCGCTCCGGGTCAGCGCCGTCCGCGGCGGGCGGTGCCGAAGATGGATCTGGTGATCTCCCGGCCGAGGGCGGAGGCCGCCGACCGCGCCATGGAGCGGAACTCCTTCGACTCCAGCACGCTCTCCAGCACGGACCGGCTCGGCTCGGGCTTCCGCTCGGTGGGCCTTTCCGGCTCGGCGGCGGGTTCCCCGGCCTGCTGCTGTTCGGCCAGCTTGGCGGACAGGATCTCGTAGGCGGACTGGCGGTCGACGGCCGTACCGTACTTCTGCTGCAGCGGCGAGGCGGTGATGACGCCCTGGACCATGTCCGGGCTCGACGGCGCCATGAGCGTCCGCGGGGCGCGCAGGCGCGTCCAGGCCACGGGGGTCGGCGCGCCCGTCTCGGACAGGACCGTGACCACGGCCTCGCCGATGCCGAGCTCGGTGAGCAGCCGCTCCAGGTCGTAGGAGGACGCGGGGAAGGTCGAGACGGTGGCCTTGAGCGCCTTGGCGTCCTGGGGGGTGAAGGCGCGCAGGGCGTGCTGGACGCGCGCGCCGAGCTGGGCCAGCACGTCGGACGGCACGTCGTTCGGCGTCTGGGTGACGAAGAAGACGCCGACGCCCTTCGACCGGATCAGCCGCACGGTCTGGGTGATCGACTGCAGGAACGCCTTGGACGCGTCGTCGAACAGCAGATGCGCCTCGTCGAAGAAGAACACGAGCTTCGGCTTGTCCACATCGCCCACTTCGGGCAGCACCTGGAAGAGGTCGGCGAGCAGCCACATCAGGAAGGTGGAGAACAGCTGCGGCCGGTCCTGCACGGCGGGCAGCTCGAGAACGGAGACCATGCCCTTGCCGTCCGCGGTCACCCGGAGCAGGTCGCGCACGTCGAACTCCGGCTCGCCGAAGAACGCCTCCGCCCCCTGCGCCTCGAAGTTGGTCAGCGACCGCAGGATGACGCCCGCCGTCGCCGCCGACAGCCCGCCGATCCCGCTCAGCGCCTCCGGGGTGTCGGTCAGGTACCGGATGACCGCGATCAGGTCCTTGAGGTCGAGCAGGGGCAGCCCGTGCTTGTCGGCGAAGTAGAAGATCAGGCCGAGCGACGACTCCTGCGTCTCGTTGAGGCCGAGGACCTTGGCGAGCAGGGTCGGCCCGAAGGCGGTCATGGTGGCGCGGATCGGGATCCCGGTCCCCAGGCCGCCCAGGGAGAAGAACTCCGCCGGGCAGGCCATGGGCTGCCATGCCTGTCCCACCTCGGCGGCCCGCCGGGTGACGCGTTCGGAGGTCGTACCCGGCGAGGCGAGCCCCGACAGGTCGCCCTTGATGTCGGCGAGGAAGACCGGGACTCCCTGGGCCGCGAGCTGTTCCGCCATGAGCTGGAGGGTCTTGGTCTTCCCCGTCCCGGTGGCGCCGGCGACCAGGCCGTGCCGGTTCAGCATGCCGAGGGAGATGCGGATCTGTTCCGAGGGGTCGGCGGTGCCGTCCTCTCGCACCAGGGCCCCGAGCTCCAGCGCCGGTCCCTCGACGTCGTACCCCTTCATCGGCTCTCCCCGTTCGGCATCCCCCACACTGTTGTTACCCATTGTGATGCATATGTCACGGAAAAGAGTGACAAGTCGATCCGCCGGCAGATCGTCACCTGCAGGCGAGGTGACCACGTCCGGGTGTGCCGCCGGCGGTGACGGCATGCGGCCGGGCGATCGATGGCAGGCGACGCCAGTCCGTCTCCATCCATGAGAAGATCAACACAATGATGATTGGTCTGACTGCCGGCTGCGGCGGCTATGTCTTCGCGACGGCCGCAGCGATCGCGATGGCCGCGTCGCCGACGTGCGGCCATGCGGCTCTGCCGTGCGCCACCGGCGCGGGACGACCCCGCACCGCCGAGGTCTCACCGGCGCGCGCGTGGTGAGCATGTCGTACGCGCCCGCTGGAGGAGCAGACGCGCCGGCCGGCGAGGATCCGGCCGGCACCCGGGCCGCGCGCCGTGGCGTGCCCGGGACGCCGCCTCCGCGCGCGGAAGCCGTACCTGGCGTCGGGCAGATCGCCGGATTGCGGCCCCGCGCCGACGTCGAGCTCCTCGACGCCCTGGACCGTCACACCCGGCGTACGGTGGCCGCCTGGCTGCTGGAGCGGCCCAGCACGGCCACGCGGCAGGCGTGCCTGCAGACCCTGGCCGGGTTCCTGCGCTGGCTGCAGGCCACGGAGCCGCACGTGGGGCTGCTCGCCGCCACCGGCGCGCACCTGGACGCCTACTGCGAGCAGGCCCGGATCGGCGCGCTCACCGTCGGTGTACGCAACCCCGGCCGGGCCCTCTCCGGCGCCACCGTGGCCAGGAAACACCGCGCCCTGTCCTCTTTCTACTGGTTCGCCTGGTCGATCGGCGCGATCCGGCAGGGCGACGGCGGCTCGGCGCCCGCCGGCGAGCCCCAGCCGCTCGCGATCACGCGCGACGAACGGCGGCTGCTGCGCCTCGGCGCCTCCCGGCTGGCCGCGGACGGCCGCGTGGCGGAGGCGGTGGCCGTCGCCCTGATCGAGGCCACCGGCGCCAGCGTGGCCACGCTGGCCGGTCTGACCAGCGAGGACCTGCACGCCGTGGGTCACGGGTCGAACAACCCGCTGGTGCTCGTCACCATGCGCGACGATCGAGGGGACGTCGTCACCTTCCCGGTCCCCACCTGGGTCCATCCCTGGCTGAAGGCGTTGAGCTCCACCCGGGCCGCCGGCGATCTGCTGATCAAGCAGGGCGACGGCCAGCCGGTGAGCGCCGGCTGGCTCACGGCCGCCCTCCGGGACGCCGGGTCCGCCGGCGGCATCCCGGCGTCGCGGGCCAAGCTGCTGCACCCGCGCAAGCTCCGCGCCGGCACGGCCACCGCACCGGCATGAGCGCGTGCGACCTGGCTCAGCGCGTCTCGTAGAACGTCTGCGCGTCCGGCCTGGCGGTCACCCGGCCCGATTCCGGATCGATCACGTAGGTCATGTCCGGACCCAGTTCCACGCCGGGATCCGGATGCGCGACGGCAAGGCGCTCCCGGGAGAGACCGGACGGCACTTGCGCCAGAGCCGCCTCGGCCAACTGCTCCGTGGCCAAGGCCGCGTCCGAGCTGACGGCGAGGTGCTGGTGCAGGTGGACGACCCGGGAGGACTCGACGTCGTACACCAGGCACCACTGGTGGTGCGGCTCCGCGCCCTCCCGCGCCTCGAAGTGGGATTCCATCACTCCTCCTAAGACCAGAAGGTCAGCATCCACCGCGCGGCGGCCCGCGAGTCGACGGCCAGCGCCCCGAACGTGATGCTCGTGACATTCCTTCGGAAAGCATTCGGATTGAAGACGCCGATCGCCTCGATGTCCCAGTTCTCGACCCCGCTGGCGCTGACGATCTGAGTGATCGCGCACTTCGCCACATGGAATTCCTTGTTCAGCACCCAGTCCTCGATCAAGGCGATCTCCGCGAAAGTGTCGCGGTTGGCGACCTGAACAGTGACCGTGTGGCTGAATGTCCCGTCGAAGTCCCGCGCCCACAGCCAGCTTCCACTCTGTCCAGTGACTGGCACGCTTACCCCCCGGTTGCCGCGATCCCAGACGGTTCGGAATCATCCCCCCGCCTGTCCTGCGGAAACGTCGTGACCTAGGCGTTGGCGAGGATGATCAGGTTGGTGATGGCGTGGGCGCCGGCGCACAGCGGCAGGTTGCGGCGCCACCAGTAGAGGCCGACGAAGAGCACCGATCCCACGGCGACCATGGTGAGCGTGGTGGCCCAGCCCGAGCCGGGTACGTGGGAGCCGACGAACACCACGTACGACACGAGCGCGGCCGGCCAGACCCGCCGGGTGAGGTCGATGAGGCGTTCCATGAGGAAGCCCCGGAAGAAGAGCTCCTCGACGATCGCCGCGTTGACGATCAGGTGGACGCTCTGGACGACCGACAGACCGGCCATGATCTGGCCCGACTGCGACGACTCCTGGCCGGAGCCCCCGCCCGCGAGGAGCACGTACAGGGCGACGCCGGCCACCAGCGCCAGGACGGCCAGCCCGACGGTGATCAGGACGTCCCGCGGGCGCGGGGCGCGCACTCCCACCGACGACAGCGGGCGCTTCTCCACCGCCAGGACGAAGCCCAGCAGCAGCGCGGCGGCGAGCCAGCGCGACAGCAGGACGACGTCGAAGTTCACCGTGTCGCCGCCGGCCGTCAGCCAGAGCGCGCGCTGCACCCCGGTGGGGACGAACCACAGCGCCACCCCGACGGCCAGTGCCACGAGGGGCGGAACGCGCGGGCCGGCGGGGTTCACCGGGTCTGCCCGGCGGGGACGGCGGCCACGACCTTGGTCCCGACCAGGCGATCGAGCAGCCGTCGCCGGTCGCCCCACAGGACGGGGGCCCAGTCCAGCCAGGCGAACGGCCCCAGCAGCAGGCTGAGCCTGCGCACGATGCCGGCGACCGGATTGACGCGCAGCCCGGCCTCGGTCACCACCCGTAATTTCATGGCGCGCTTGCCCGGCGTCGTGCCGGTCCACGCCTCCAGCAGCCCCAGGCCGACGATCGACCAGGCCAGGGCGAGCGGGACGCCCAGGGTGTAGAGCAGCCCGGCGGCGTCGTAGGCGGCGACTGCGCACCCCTGGGGTGCGGAGGACACGCAGACATCGCCGACCTTGACGTACACGTAGGGCGGGAACGCCAGGCTGAACCCGCCTGCCTGCTCCGCCACCCGCGCCAGCCCCTGGACGAGCAGCGCGATCGTGACGCCGACGAGCGGCAGGTTGTCGATCAGTACGGCGACGAACCGCACGTCCACGCGGGCGGGCGGCGCGGGATTGGACTCGGCGAAGGCGGCCGCCGCCTCCTCCGGGGTGCCGAGCCGGCTCAGGGCCTCGGCCAGCTCGCCCGCCTCCGCCGCGTCGGACAGGTGATCGACGAGCTCCGCCTTCGCCCTCTCCCGGGCCGGACCGGTCAGGTGCCGTCCGGCCCTTTCCGCGTAGTCGTCGATGATCTGCTGTTCGTCGCTCATTCCTGCACCTCGCCAAGGGTGTCGAGTAGCTGTCGCATGGCGTCCACCAGGCCGCTCCACTCGGCCCGCAACATGGCGAGGTATGTGCGACCGTCCGGGGTGATGACGTAGTACTTGCGCGGCCTGGCCCGCCCTTCCGCCTCCCAGGTCGCGAGGATGTGGCCGGCGTCCTCGAGCCGGTGCAGCAGCGGGTAGAGCGTGCCCTCCTTGACCTCCAGGACCCCCTCACCCGCCTGCCGCAGCAGCTTCAGCAGCTCGTAGCCGTACCGGCGGCGGACGTCGAGGACGGACAGCACGGCCAGCTCGGTCGTGCCCCGCGCGAGCTCGCGGCGCAGGCGGGCGACGGTGGCCGAGCCCGGTGCCCCCTCGGTGTCCTCAGGCATACCAGCAATGTACGACCCGATGCCTTGCGTGACAAGGTATCGGGTCGTATCAGGATCAGGCCGGCGGCGACCTGTCACAGACCGGTCGAGGCTGAGTCAGCATTTGTCCCGCCATTGCCGAGCCGTCTTCTACGCCGTCCCGTCCCGTGTCTAAAAGGGAGCGTTGCTGATCCGCGTCGCGAAGGCCGGGGGACACGTTGACCACCAAACTTGGACGTACAGCCGCCGGTGCGGCCCTGATCGTCGCCATGCTCGTACCGGGCCAGGCCGTCGCCACCCCCGAAAGCCCGCCCGCGGCGGCCGCGCCGCCGCGTCCGCTGACCCTGGTGCTGGACGGAAGCTCGTTCTCGCTCCGGGACGCCTTCGCGGTCCTCGCCGGCCGCCCCGTCACCGCACAGCTCGCGGCGACCGTGCCGGCGACCATGAACCAGACGCGGCAGGGGGCGCTGGCCGCCCTGGCCAACCAGCGCGTGTACGGCTGGAACCAGGCGCTCGGGCCGCTGAAGGACCGCCCGCTCTCGCCCGAGCAGGCCGAGCAGTTCCAGCGCAACGTCCTGCGCTCCCACGCCGCGGGCGTCGGCGAGCCGCTGCCCGACAACGTGGCCAAGCTGGCCCTGATCCTCAAGGCGAACCAGATGGCCAGGGGAACGTACGGGGTGCGGCCCGAGGTGCCGCAGCGCCTGCTGTCCATGGTCAACGCCGGAGTCATACCGCGCATGCCGCAGATCGGGTCGCTGGGCACCGGGGACCTGCAGCCGCAGGCCGCCGCGGGGCTCGCGGCGGCCGGCGAGAACGCGCCCGTACGCTACCTGGGCCGCGAGGGGCCCGCTTCCGAGATCCTGCCGCAGGCCGGGCTGCCCAGGGACTTCGTGTTCCAGGCGGGGGAGGCGCTGCCCATCATCAGCGGCAGCACCGTCGTGGCCGCCATGCTGATGAACGCCGTCTACCGGGCCACCACGCTCGCCGACCAGGCGGAGGGCGCCTTCGCCCTGTTCATGGAGGCGACCAGGGCCGAGCAGGGCTCGCTCGACGCGCGTACCCACAAGGAACGCCACATCCCCGAGGAGGACGCGGTGGCCACGCGGCTGCGCGCGATGGTCGCGGGCTCGGGCTGGATGACGGAGGAGGGCCGCAAGCGCCTCGACCCGGCGAACTACGAGCCCCGCATCCAGGACGCGGTCTCGGTGCGCGCGGCGCCGCACATCCTGGCCGGCCTGCGGCACGCGCTGGCCGAGGCACGCCGCGCCCTGGTGCGCGAGGCCAACTCCTCGACCTCCAACCCGCTGGTCTTCCTGCGGCCGGACGGGCAGGGGTACGAGTTCGTGATGGGCGGCAACTGGGACGCCTCCGTCATGGGACACCTGGCCGACACCCTGAACGCGGAGATCACCGACGTCGGGGTGCTGTCGCAGGAGCTGTCGGGGCGGCTGCTGTCGCCCAGGTGGAGCTACGGCCTGCCCGCCAACCTCGCCGGCGGGACCGTCGGCCTCAACTCCGGCATGGTGCAGGTGCAGACGGTGGCCGCCGCGCTGGTCCCGGAGATGCAGGTCAGGGCCACACCGGCGGGAACGCTGTCCCGGCCGGTCAAGGACGGGCAGGAGGACCACAACACGATGGCGATGGCCTCGGTCAGGCACCTGCAGCAGAACCTGGACCGGCTCGGGGTCGTCCTGGCCGTCCAGTACATGATGGCGGCCCAGGGCATCGACCTCATCGCGCAGAAGATGCAGGGCCTGCCGCTCGGCGCCGTCACGCGGTCCCTGCACGCGGAGCTCCGGCAGCACATCGCGCCTCTGGGCGACGACCGCTACCTGACTCCGGACCTGGAGCGCGCCGTCTGGCTCGTACGCAACCGCCGCCTCGTGCCGTCCACCGCCGCCTGACGCCGCTCACCCGGACCGGTCCCGTCGATCTTGCGCCCGCTCTCTGCCCGCGCGGGCCAGCGCGTTCTCGGCCTGCGCGGCCAGGCGGGCGACGAGATCGGCCGCGCCCGGCAGGTCCGTGATGAGGTCTACGGCCTCGCCGGCCCACACCGGCAACGGGGGTACCTCCCCACGCGCCACGGCCTCCCGGTACTCCTGCCTGGCCTCGGAGTCCGCGGCCAGGTCCGCCTCCCGGCCCAGCCATCAGAGTCTCCCGAGGGAACCGTCGTCTTCAGGCGACGGGGGGAATGGGGAGCGGGAGGGCCGCCACGGCCAGAGGGTGCCTTGACCTGTCAGGTCCGCGGGTCACAGATGTCCTTCCGGGTTTTGTCGGTGCCGGCCGATATCGTGGTGGTCTCGTTACCGAGCGTGGGGGGTGGGTGTGCGCAGGTCGTTCAAGTTCCTGCTGCGCCCCACCGGCAAGCAGGCCGCCGCGCTCGCGCAGTGCCTGGAGGACCACCGGGAGTTGTACAACGCGGCTCTTGAACACCGCCGTACGGCCTACCGTAAAGCCGGGGTGACGGTGCGTTACGGGGAGCAGTCGGCGGAGCTGAAGCACATCCGCGCCGACGACCCCGGCGGTCAGGGCCGGTGGTCGTTCTCCTCCCAGCAGGCCACCCTCCGCAGGCTGGACAAGGCGTACCGGGCGTTCTTCGATCGCGTCAAAGCAGGCCGCACGCCAGGGTTCCCGCGTTTCAAAGGGCGAGGCTGGTTCGACACGGTCGAGTGGCCCAAGGACGGTGACGGCTGCCGGTGGGACTCCCAGCCACACCACCCGGCCGCGACCTACGTGCGGTTGCAGGGCATCGGTCATGTGCGGGTCCACCAGCACCGCCGGGTGCTGGGCACCGTCAAGACGATCAGCGTCAAGCGGGAAGGCGCCCGCTGGTTCGTCGTGCTGTCGTGTGATGAGGTGCCCGCACCCACCCTTCCCGCCACGGGCGCGGTCGCGGGTGTTGACGTGGGTGTCGCCTGGCTGGCCACGACCAGCGACGGCGACCACCTCGACAACCAGCGCCACCTCGCCACCTCCGCGAGCCGTCTGGCAGCGGCCCAGCGGAAGCTCGCCGGTAAGAAGCGAGGATCCAAGCGGCGCGGTAAGGCCGTCGCGCGGGTGGCGGCCTTGCACGCCAGGGTGCGGCGGCAACGCCTTGATGCGGCGCACAAGGCCGCGCTTGCGCTGGTTCGCGGCTATGACGTGATCGTGCACGTAGCGCTGAATGTGGCGGGCATGACCCGGCGTGCCGCGCCCAAACCGGACGGCGAAGGCGGCTACCTGGCCAACGGCCAGTCGGCTAAATCCGGGCTGAACAAGAGCATTCTCGACGCGGGCTGGTCGGCGTTCTTGACGATCCTGTCGCACAAGGCTGAAAGCGCCGGTCGACAGCTGATCGCGGTGAACCCCGCCAACACCTCCCGTACGTGCCCGCGCTGCGGGCACTGCGCGAAGGACAACCGCGTCACCCAGGCCGTTTTCCGGTGTACGGGGTGCGGGTTTTGCGGGCACGCCGACGTGAACGCGGCGATCAACATCTTGAGGGCAGGGCTTGCCCTTCGTGAGGCTGCGCGAGCGGCTTAGCGAGAAGCCGCTCCCTTCAGGGAGCGGAGGAGTCACTGATCGATGAACGGGTGGCCGAGAGTACGGGCGGTGTACTTCGACGGCCCCGTGGAGCCGCGGGCGATGTCCAGCACGCGGCTGGTGTCCTGCCCGCGGCCCTCGACGATCGACCTGGCGATCGAAGGGTCGACCAGGGCCTCGGCGGTGGCCTGGAAGCGGGTGCCGATGAGCGCCCCGGCGGCGCCCAGAGCCAGGGCCGCGGCGACGCCGCGACCGTCGGCGATCCCTCCCGCGGCCAGCACGGGCACCGGCGCCACCAGGTCCACCACGATCGGCACGAACGGCAACGTCGAGCGTCCATGCCGGGCCCCGTGCCCGCCGCCCTCGGTGCCCTGCGCCACGATGACGTCGGCGCCCACGTCCACCGCCTGCCGGGCCTCCTCCAGGTCGGCGACCTGAACGATCAGCGCCGTGCCGGAGGCCCGGACGCGCCCGGCGAACGGACGCGGATCGCCGAAGGACAACATCACCGCCTTGGGGCCGTGCTCCAGCACCCGCTCGACCGCGCCGACCTCGATCGCCCACGCCTGGAACCCGACACCCCACGGCTTATCGATGTTCCGCGTGACGATCGGCAGCTCACGGGCCAGCCAGTCCGGGTCTCCGTTCCTCGAGCCCAGCAGCCCCAGCCCGCCGCCGTTGGAGACGGCCGCGGTCAGTGCCCCACCGGCCGAGCCGCCCATCGGGGCCAGCGCGATGGGATGCCGCACCCCGAACATCTCCGTGAACTCCGTCGTCAATGCCATGATCGCCATCATCGCTCATCGCTCATCGACGGCGGCCTCACCACCGTTCCCGGTGCAGGTCGTGGTGCGGCTGGGATATACGGACGGCGAAGCCCGTTCTCCCCTTGCCGTAACCGATCTCGTCGATGATCGCTTCCGGATACCCTGCCGGACGTGCGGCGATCAATGACTCCCCGGACGGCGTGGCTCGCGCTTAGCGCAGCGGCCCGCCGCAGCCTGACCCGCTGGGGCGCGGCGGGATGCGCGCTCGTCCTGCTGGCCTCCGGCGGCGGACATCGCGGCGGCGGAGGCCGAGATGGGCCTGCGCTTTCCCGACGACCTGCGCGCGTCGCTGCTGCGGCACGACGGCTCAGTCTTCCTCGACGACACCTGGGCCTCCGGCTTCCTGGGCAACTCGAACGCGAGCGTCGCGGAGATCCTCGACAACTGGCGGGGCCTGTGCGAGATCGACGGCGACAACGAGGGGGACGGGAGCGACGCTGACGCGCGCACGGAATGGTGGGACGGGCGCATGCTGGCCGTCGGCGCCGACGGCATGGGGAACCATCTCGTGGTCGATTCGGTGCAGCGTGACGTCGGCACGACCGACCACGAGGGCAGCATGAGCTCCCTGCTGAGGGCCACGGCCGACGCCATGAGAACGGCACGTCCATCGGCTACTGGAAGCCCAGGGCGGCCGCCGGCGAAGTGGAGCGGGACATCGTCGATTCAGCCCCCTGAGCTTCCGTAGGAAGCGGCGCCGGACTGCGGTAGGTCGACCAGGGCCGGTCGCCTATTCGAACAGGGACGTGTCTCCCGTGCCCCGGCGGAGAATCTCGGGTTCCTCCTGCGAGAAGTCGACGACGGTCGTCGGAGTGGCGCCGCATTCGCCGGAGTCGATGACCGCGTCCACCACGTGGTCGAGCCGCTCCTTGATCTCCCAGCCCTGCGTCGATGGTTCGGTCTCGCCGGGCAGCAGCAGGGTGCTGGAGACGAGCGGTTCGCCGAGCTCGGCCAGCAGCGCCTGGGTGACGACGTGATCAGGGATGCGGACGCCGACCGTCTTCTTCCGGGGATGCAGCAGCCGCCGCGGCACCTCCTTGGTCGCGGGCAGAATGAAAGTGTAACCGCCGGGAGTGGCCGCCTTGACCTGGCGGAACAGCGCATTGCTCAGGTGAACGAACTGGCCGAATTGGGCGAAGTCGCGGCATACCAGGGTGAAGTGGTGGTCGCTGCCGAGGCCGCGGATCTCCCTGATCCGGTCGAGGCCCTCCTTGTTGCCCGGTCGGCAGCCGAGGGCATAGCACGAGTCGGTGGGATAGGCGATGAGCCCGTCCGCCCGCAGGATCTCGGCGATCTGGCTGATCAGGCGAGGCTGGGGATTGTCCGGATGAAGATCGAAATATCTGGCCACGCCTCGGATCTTAGGGGCCGGCGCCATGGCACGACAGGCGGCCCCAGGGCCGTACGGTCTCGCCCTCCGGCAGCTTCTCTGCGATTCAAGATGTTCTGATCTTTCGGTGGCCGCAGCCGGCCCGTGTTCCGGACGTGATCCGCTCGCGGAAGGATCACCATCATGAGAAGGGTGATCACAACTTTGGTGGCCTGCGGTGCTCTGCTGGCGGGCGCTGCTTCCGCGCAAGCAGCGACTACGGACCCTGTACAGGCGCTGAAAGCCGTTCTGGCACCCGGACACGGCATGCATGTCACCGAGACAACCACCCTCTTAGAGGGCGCCGACGAACGGGCGGAACGCCGGCGCAAGGGGATCTTCGAGTTCAACGCCAAGGGCGAGATCAAAGCGCTGGACGTCTCCACCACCGGAGGCGAGTACGGGCGCGAACGGGTCATCGGCTTCAACCACGACATTGGCGGCACCAGCTATCAGTCCGGCGGTCTCGTTGGGAAATTGCTGAAGAAGGGCAAGACCTGGTGGGAGGATCGTCACCAGTTGCACCTCTGGCACACCGCGCTGCTCGGCTATGACGAGCAGCTCGTCAACCCGGCCGAGTCCGCGACCCTGGCCGCCCTGCTGAAGAACGGGCAGCGGAGCGGGACCACCGTCACCGGCGCGATCACCTTCAGGGAGCTCAAGCGGGTCTCCCGCTGGGCGGAGCACTCGAACCACGCCGGCTGGGATCTGGACGCGAGGCTCGCCTACACCGTCACGCTGACCTCCGCGGGCCTGGTCAGCAGGGTACAGAGCACGTTCACGTTCACCGACGGACTGGACGAGCTGATGGGCAAGACCCTCCACGTCGACACTCGCTACAGCCGGTGGGGCAGCAAGGTATTGATCAAGGCGCCGGACCCCCGCAAGACGACTCCCGAGCTATGCATCAAGGACATCTGCAACTGGCGCCTTCCGGGCTGACGACGCGAGGGGTGGGCGAGCTCCATCCGAGGAGCCGGGGACGCCTTCGGGAGCAGGGGGTGGAGGCACGGCCACGGCCGGCCTGTGGGGCGTGCAGGTTCCGGCAAGCTCAAGCCGTATGTGTCAAGCGCCGGCCGGCGGCGGTGGGAGCTCGGCCGCGACCTCGACGGCGATCTCGATGGCCCGGCGGGCAAGCGGCGAGTGGGTGCGTCCGGCCCGCCAGTGCAGGTAGATCTCCCGTGGCGGCGGGGACGGCCGGAGCTCGTGGATGCGGAGCCTGTCGTCGGAGGGGACGTCGGCGCCGCGGATGGCGAGCCAGGGGAGGATCGCCGATCCCAGGCCGGCTCGCACCATCGACAGCACGGTGTCGTTGACCGCGGTGCGGAAGACGACCTGCGGACGGGCGCCGCTGCGGGCGACTGCCTGTTCCATCGAGGGCTGGTCGCAGGTGAGCGGCCAGGCCACCATCGGTGTGCCGTCGAGGAGGTCCAGCGGGACCGGGCCGGCGGGGAAGGTTCCGGCGCCCGCCACCAGCAGGTACGGATCGTCGAGCAGCTTGACGTGCTCGACGTCGCCCTCGATGGGGCCGTCGTAGAAGAGCAGGTCAAGCTCGCCGATCTGGGGCTGCTCCGGCTCCTCCTCCGACAACCTGATGTCGCAGAAGGGGTGCTCGTCTCGCAGCCGCCGTACGACCGACGGCAGGATGACGTTGGACACGCTCTGGAACGTGCCGATGTCGATCCGGCCGTCTCCCGCCTTGAACCGGTCCACGGCGTCGGCCAGCGCCTCCGCCTTCGCCAGCAGTTCGCGACCCTGGCTCAGGACCACGGACCCGAGTGGGGTGATCCGCACCGGCTTGGGACCGCCCGGACGGTCGAACACCGGACCGCCGACGGCCTTCTCCAACGCCGCGATCTGCTGGCTCACCGTCGACTGGGTGTACCCGAGACGGGCCGCCGCCCGGCCGAACGATCCCTCGTCGGCGATGGCGGCCAACGCCGCCAGGTGGCGCAGTTCGAGGTCGATCACGCTTTGCAGCGTAGCAACTATATCGCCTGAAGCGATCAATATGATGATAAATCATCGCTTTTCACGATGGAGGCCCCGGCTCTAGCGTGCCAGACATGACCACTCGACAAGCACACGGCGAGCGACTTCTCAAGATCAACGGCGTCGAGCTCTGCGCCCAGACCTTCGGCGACCCTGCCGCCCCCGCCCTGCTGCTCATCGGCGGCGCCGAGGCGTCGATGGACTGGTGGGACGACGAGTTCTGCGAGCGCCTCGCCGCCGGCGGGCGGCACGTCATCCGGTACGACACCCGGGACACCGGCCGCTCCACGACCTTCCCGCCCGGCGAGCCCCCGTACGGAAGCGAAGCCCTCCTCGCCGACGCCGTCGGCCTGCTCGACGAACTCGGCATCGCGGCCGCCCACATAGTCGGCGTCTCCATGGGCGGCGGCATCGCCCAGCACCTGGCCGTGCACCACCCCGGCCGCGTCGCCTCCCTGACGCTCATCGCCACCAGCCCCGGCGGGCCCGGCGGCCCGGACCAGCCCGACCTGCCACCGATGAGCGCCGAACTGGCGGCGCGGTTCGCCGAGGGCGGCGACGAGACGCCCGACTGGTCCGACCGGGAGGCCGTCATCGCGTACTACACCGACGGCGAGCGCACCTTCGCAGGCACCATCCCCGTCGACGAGGAGCGGATGCGCCGCGTCGTCGGCCGCGTCTGGGACCGCAGCCCGTCCCTGGCGTCGGCGCAGAACCACTGGCAGCTCGACGGCGGCGAGCCCGTCCGCGCCCGCCTCGGTGAGATCGCGGCGCCCACGCTGGTACTGCACGGCACCGCGGACCCGCTCTTCCCGTACGGGCACGGCGAGGCGCTGGCACGGGAGATCCCCGGAGCACGGCTCGTCCCGCTCGAAGGCATGGGGCACCAGATGCCGCCGCCGGAGCTCTGGGACACCGCGATTTCAGAGATCCTTTCCGTCTCCGAAGCCCGGCCGGCCACGTGACCTGCCGAGGCCGGCGGCGGAGCGGATGGCTTCACCTCGGCCCTGGTACGGCAGGAAGGAGTTCGCCCCATGAACCGGCTGCGTTCGGCCCTGTGGCTGCCGCTCTTCGACGACCTCGCCGATCCGCGGGTGGTGGCGCGCCTTGCCGCCGACGCTGAGGAAGCCGGGTGGGACGGCTGCTTCGTGTGGGATCACCTGTGCTGGCGGGCGCCGGTCCGGCAGGTCGCCGACCCGTGGATCGCGCTGGCGGCGATCGCGACCGCGACCGAGCGGCTGCGGCTCGGCCCGATGGTGTCGGCGCTCGCCCGCCGGCGGCCGGTCAAGGTGGCGCGGGAGACCGCGACGCTGGACCGGCTCAGCGCCGGCCGCCTCATCCTCGGTGTCGGCCTCGGAAGCGACCGGTTCGGCGGCGAACTGTCCAGGACCGGCGAGCAGCTCGACGACCGGCGGCGCGGGCGGATGCTCGACGAGTCCGTGGCGATCCTGGCCGCCGCCTGGTCCGGCGAGCCGGTACGTCATCGCGGCGAGCACTACACCGTCGACGACATCACGTTCCTGCCGCGGCCGGTGCAGCGGCCCGGCGTGCCGGTGTGGGCCGCCGGATTCCCCGGGAACGTCAAGCCGATCCGCCGGGCCGCCCGGCTCGACGGCTTCTTCCCGGTCAATCTGGAGCACCCGGACCAGCTCGCCGAGGCCGTCGCCACCCTCACCGAACTGCGACCCGGCCACATGGCCTCGTACGACATCGCCATCAGCCTGCCCTCCGACGCCGACCCGCTGCCGTACGCCGCCGCCGGCGCGACCTGGTGGCTGACCGAGTTCGACCCGGGTGTACGGCTCGACACGGTGCGCGGCGTACTCCGCGACGGCCCGACGAGTCCGGGCGGCGATTGACGCGGCCGGCGCCCGCGACGCCCTCGTCAATCTGCGGATGGTGAAGGATCTGGGCGCCGACCTGGACGCCGCGGCGACGGCTCGTGCTCTCGACCGGCTGCTGGCCCTGCTCGACGACCATGACACCGGCGAGGCGTGTGGTTCGACTCCCGCGCCTGGCTGGTCATCGCGCCTCGGCGCTGGCTTCGGCTCGTCGCGGGAACGTCGGGAGTGGCCCTGTCTCTACGCCCGCACGACGCGCCGCTCACCCAGCCTCGTCGTCGCGGCCCCGCCGCCCGGACCAGGCCGGCCACCTCGCCGGGGAGTGAAGGCCGTGGCCCGCGCATCCGCCGGCCGTCTACCAGCCTCCGACGACCTCCACGCGCTCACTCTCCAGGGCGCGGTGCCACATCGGGTCACGCAGCAGCCGCGCCTCCCAGGCCCGCACGATGCCGTCCGGCCCCGGGAGCGCGTCCTCCCGGGACGGGTGCAGGAACAACTCGCTCGTGCCCTCCGGGAGGGCTGCGAGCCGGCGGAGGTAGTCGTCCCGCAGCTGCTCGTAGGAGCCGAGCTCGTGTGCCGTGCGCCGGTTGGTCGCGATCGTCTCCGGGATGGACACGCCGAGCGCGTCGGCGAGCGCGATGGCGTGCTCGTGCGCTGCCGCGAGCGGCGGCGGGAGCGGCCCGCCGAAGTACGGTTCCGGGTCCCGGGGCAGCCGGAAGGCGAGGCCGTGGCGCGCGCACCACTCGAGCGACTCGGCGAGCCACGATCTGCCGTGCAGGCCGTAGAGGGTGCCGGCGTGGGAGTCGGCCGCATCCGGTACGAGGCCCCGCTCGCGCATCCAGTGCAGCTGCGCGTCCGCCTCCCGTACGACGTCCTGGGCCTCGCCGCGGGCCCCGAGGACCAGCGGATCGTCACTGAGTGTCCCGTCCGGATCGACGAGGCTCGCCGAGTCGTTGAGGGGCCGCCAAGGCGGGAGCCCGCGCTCGCTCGTGAGCGTCACGTGCAGCCGGGGTACGACGCCGAGCTCCCGGACCTGGCTCGCCGCTCGTTCCGCGGCCGGTGAGACGCAGATGAGCGTCGTCGCGCTGACGTGCCCCTCGGCGAGCAGTGCGACGATGACCTCCGTCGTCCCGGGTTCCCGGCCGAGATCGTCGGCCGTGATCACGACGCGGCGGGTCATCGGGGACGCTCCACGGCCGACTCGTCACCGGGAACGGGGGGCGGCGGCTCGGCCGCCTCGGGCGGTGTCTCGATCGGGACCGAGACGAGTCGCGCCGCGACCGCGCCGATCGCCGTCAGCACGAACGGGTACGCGCATAAGTACACCCGGAACGCGAGCCCTGGATCGGTACCGGGGTCGTCGCCCGAGTTGTAGCCGAAGAACACGCCCAGCGAGGTGAGCGCGAGCCCGGTCACGATCCCGTTCAGCCGGGTGAAGAAGCCGAACGCGGACAGGAAGAGCCCCTCGCGGTGCTCCCCGTTTCGCGCTGCGTCGGCGTCCAGCACACGCGCGACGATGAGATCGTTCGTGGCGAGCATTCCCGACCACCCGGCCCCGACGAGCACGCCCGCGGCGATCGCGGTGACGAGGTCGGTGGCGAAGAACAAGGCGGCGAAGCTGACCGCGAGGACCGCGAAGGCGAGCCGCCAGGTCCACAGGGCGCCGCGACGGGCGACGACGCGCGTCCACAGCACGAGGCCGCCCGCCGAGACGAGGATGACGATGCCCTGGAGGTAGAGCGCGTTCCCGACCGGGAGCCCGAGCGAGTAGCGGACGTACAGCTGGATGCCCGCGAGCACGAGCGCCATGGCCGTGCCGTAACAGGCGCCGATGAGCCCGACCGACCAGAACATCGGGTTGCGCACGATCGACCACACGCTGGCAAGCAGCAGCGGCCGCTCGCGCGTGGAGTAGCGGGGACGCTCGCGTGCGCCGAGCGCCATGAACACGATCACGACGAGCGCGACCGTGCCATAGATGATCGCTGTGGTCTGGAAGCCCCGGGTGGATTCCTCGGTGCCGAACACGTTCGTCGTGAGCAACGGGGTGACCGCGAGCGAGATCACGAGCGCCACGAGCTGGAAGCCCTGGCGCAGACCGTTGGCGACGGCCCGGTCGCGCTCCTGGGGGTACAGCTCGGGGAGCAGCGCGCCGTAGTTGGCGTTGAGCATCGAGTCGAAAGCCTCGCACAGGATCGCGAACACCGCGAACCAGAGCACGAGGCCGGCGCCCTGCAGCGAGGTCGGCGCGGAGAAGAACGCGATCATGCAGGCCGCGAGCATCGGCGCGCCGACGAGCAGCCACGGGCGGCGCCGGCCGAACCGGCTTCGGGTGCGGTCGGAGAGGTGGCCGAGCAGCGGGTTGTCGAGCGCGTCGATGACCGCGTAGATCACCATGACCACGCCGTAAGCGCGGACGTCGAGCCCGAGAATGTCGACGTAGAAGAGGATCATCGATCCCTTGATCATGTTGATCGGGATGGAGGTGCCGAACATCCCGACGGCGTAGCGCCACGCGGGAGTCCGCCCCGGGGCGGAGGCCGTACCGGACTGGGACACGCGATCACCTTCCTTGCCGAAGCCGAAGCCGACCCTGCGCGGCGTTACCTTCGCACTCGAAGGAGAACGGCAGGTGAAGAGGAATCGCGCCACGCCGGACGCCGACTGCCGATCCGGTCCCGATGTCTCTGGTCTGCGATCCCGGGCATGCCAAGAACATGCCCGGGCGCACGACGGACTACGCTGCCGCCGGTGATCGCTCGCTCTCCGGTCAGCGGTTCTCGAGCGTGCGCACCCGCTTGGTGGCCTTGTCCAGGACCGGGGCGAGGTCGTGCGTTGTTTCGGTGGCCTCTTCGCGTTCGGCGTCGAGGAGGATGCCGAGGGTGAACGCGTCCTCCGCCGACAGCCCGGGGCGCGTGCCGAGCCGGATCAGCCAGTCCTGGGCGACCAGGGCGTCCTGGCGACTGCCGAGGGTCTCCTGGAGCTTCTCCGCCTGTTTGGCGAGCTTCGTGGCGGGCTTGCCAAGGATGTCCGCGGTGGCTTCGGCGGTGTAGCGGGCTCGTTTGGCGGCCTTGCGGGTGGAGTGCAGCATCCGGTCGCGCTCGGCGCCCTCGGGAAGGCGTTCGGCCCGGCCGTACCTGGACTGCACCTTGCGCCAGCTGCCCGCCAGCAGGCCGGGCAGCACCCGGGTCGCCTTGCGGTGGGCCCGGCCGCGGAAGGGCGGGTCGGCGATGAAGTCGTCGAGAGCCGCGAGCACGGCGAAGTAGCGGGGGCCGCGCAGCGTGTGCTTGAGGGCGCGCCTGGCCTCGCGCTCCTCCGCGGCCAGCCGGTCCAGGCTCTCCCGGCCCGCCCGGCTCTCCATGCGGCGTTCGGCGAGGTGGCGGTCGAACCGGGCCGTGAGCACCTCGAGGTCGCGTACGGTGCCGAGCTCGCCGGCCAGCCACTTCAGCTCCGCCTCCAGCTCGGCGACCCGTTCGCGGTCGAGCAGCCGCGCATGCGTGCGCAGGACGCTGCGGATCCGCCGCACCGCCACCCGCATCTTGTGCACCGTGTCATCGTCGTGATCGGCCAGCTGCACCAGCGGGTCGTAGGCGAGCACCTGCCCGCGCTGCCGCTCCATGTACGCCATCAGCGCCGCCCCGGCACTGCGCCCGCCGCGGCCGGACTCGGGGGCGAGCTCGTCGCCCAGCACCCGCGCCAGCTTGGACGGCGACGTCGAGGTGACGGCCCCCGCCTCGCACAGCTTCTCCTCCAGGGCGTCCAGTACGTCGGCGGGCCCGTCGAGCAGCTCCACCTCGATCTCGCGCCATGACACCGGCCGCCGATCCAGGCCGCCCGTCAGCCGCCGGCCCTCCACCACGTCGTCGCTGACCTCGGCCAGCGCCACACCGTCGCGGTCGTGCAGGGTGCGCGCGGTGCGATCGGTCTCCAGGGTGACGACCGGTACGAGCTCGCGCCCGCGTACGAACGCCGCCACGAGGCTGGCCAGCCCGGCGGGCACGGGGCGCGCGCCCGCTCCCAGCGGTGCGTGCACTTCCCGCCGGCCGCCCTTGACCAGGGGCAACTTGAGATGCCACCCGGCGTCCTGACCGCCCTCGCGACGGCGCAGCGTGACGCCGTGCCTGGCCAGCGCGAGGTCGGGGGTGTCGACGTAGTCGGCCACGAGTCGCCACGTGTGCGGCTCGTCCAGCGTGACGTCGGGGCCCGCCAGGTCCTCGATCGCGATCGCGCCGTCGACATCGTACTTGCGTTCGATCTCTACGTGGTTCGCCATCGTCACTCTCCTCGGCGTGCGGGAATCAGGTGAAACCACCCCACTACCCGCCATATCCATCGAACACTTCTCGCCGTCCGGCGCCGTCAGAGGGCGTAGTTGCGCAGGACGGCGAGTGCCTGAGGGCCGTACGGGCCGCTCGCCTTCGGCGTCGTGTCCGCGGGCGACAGGCGGCGGGCGCCGACGCGGCAGAACTCGGCGGCGGAGCCGCTGATCGTGGACGGCGCAGAAGGGTCGCCGAAGCGCCAGAGCTCGCCGTCGGGATAGGGGATGCCGAGCGGGTCGGTGACGTCGTGGGCGTGGGCCCAGTGCTCGGCCAGGCGGGTGGTGGCGAGAGTCGCCGGGGAGAGCGAGGTGGCGACCCAGGACAGCCGGGCGCCTTTGGGCTGGGACCGCAGGGCCTCCGGCGTCGCGAAGGCGACCGTGCGCCAGCGCCGCAGGAGCGCCGCGGGGGCGATGCTGGTGGAGCACGGGAAGGCCGGGAACGAGCCGGCACGTCCTGGTATCAGCTGTCCCATGGGGTGACGATGGCTACCTGCGGGAACAGCGTGTCAACCGCCTCCAGGAGGATCAGGGCTCCTGCTATCCCGACGATCCAGCGCAGGGTTGAGCGGGATCCGGAGGAGAGCCTGTCCCGCCACCGTTCGAACCGTTCCCGCGTCCGTCCGCCCAGGGCCGCCCAGGCGAGAAGGAGCAGGAGGCCCGGAAGCACCATGATGGTCACGTACCCGCCCAGCAGCGGCGACCATTGGGCGGCGGTCAGGCCGGCCGAGGTCATGATGGCGATCGCGCCGAAGTACGGCACGGCGGTGGCGAACTCGAACAGCCAGGTCCCCAGCCCCAGCAGCAGCATCGCGCGCATGGTGAAGGAGCGGGCCCGGATGGATGCGCGCTCGGGGGTCCTGTCGCGGATGAAGTAGCTCCCCACGATGAGCGCGGCGCCGAGGGCGGCCTGCCCCCAGGCCCACGCGTTGCCTTCCATCCGTGGCGCGAGCGCGCCCATGCCGAGCATGAGCAGGACGCCCAAGGCGAAGTACGCGATCGCGACCGATCCGAGGTACACGGCCAGCAGCGCCCCTACCCGGGGCGGCCGGACCAGCAGCAGATAGAGAGTCATCCCGATGACGGTGGGACTCAGCGTGTCGAGCAGGGCCAGTCCGAGCACCGCGCCAATCGTCTCGATCGACACACCCGTCTCCCTCCGGGAGTCAACGATCCGTAATAACACGCTCGTGCGAATTAAAATAGCACATGTGTGTTAGCATGTGGCGTGCCGCGACTTGTTGATCATGACCAGCGGCGGGCAGAGCTCGCCGAGGCCGCCATCCGGGTGATCCTGCGCGAAGGGCTGGCCGGCGTGACCGTCCGCGGAGTCGCCGCCGAAGCCGGCTGGTCCACCGGGTCCCTGCGGCATTACTTCGCCAATCAGTACGAACTGCAGGCCTACGTCGTCCAGGCCACTACCGACACCCTCCGCCGGCGGGTCCTCCCGCGCGTCCAGCGGCCCCGCACGCAGGGCTCGATGGTCGATCAGATCGCCTCGATCATGGCGGAGATGCTGCCGTTGGATGACGAGCGGCGCGAGGAGTACGCGCTGTGGTCGGCGATCGTGGAATGGGAACGCCGGCACCCTCCGGAAGGAGGCTCTGCGACGTGGAACGACCAACGGGCGCTGCACCGCCAATGCGTCGCCGCCCTGCGCGGACACGAGCCGGCCCGCGAACTGGACCAGGCCATGCTCCCGCACCGTGACGCCCAGGTGGAGCTCTGGGCGGCGATCCTGCACACGTTCGTCGACGGGCTCGCCTCCCAGATCGTGAACACGCCGGGGCAAGTGTCCGCCGACACCGCCGCACAGCTGCTGCGTTCCCTGCTGGAGGCCGTACCTCGTGCCCGGCCGGACCAGCACGCGCACCGACCGTCCCCGCGGACAGCTGAGTAGGGCCTACTCAGGCGCTCGCCCGGGAGTCGCCGTTTCACTGGAGGCTCAACGAAGGGAGTCCTCCGATGAGCGATCTGTCACCATCCATCCGGCGGCGGCCCCAGCTCCCCGCCGTGCTGTCGCGCAGCGGCCGCCTGCTCGGTGCCGCCGCCCTCGGCCTCGCGGCGCTGAGCGCCGTGGAGAGCGCCCCGGCCACCGCCGCGCCGAACTGCGCCGCCGCATCGGCGTATTACGACCAGGCTCCCACCAGCGGCAACCTCACCATGGTGCGGCAGGCGCTGCACTGCCTCATCGACGACGAGCGCGCCCGGGCCGGGCTGGCCCCGCTCACGCGCAACAGCCAGCTCGACGCCGCGGCGGCCGCGCACGCCGGCGCCGCCGCGACCCTGAAGTGGTGGCGGCCGGGCGCGGACTCGCACACCAACCCGCAGACCGGCTCGACGCCGTACAGCCGGATAACGGGCGCGGGCTACTGCCCGAACCCGCTGTCCTGGGCCTACGCCGAGACCACCTACACCGGCTGGGGCGGGTCGGGCACGCCGCGGGCCGCCGTCCATTGGTGGGTGTACGTCAGCACGTACGGCCACCGCCAGATCGTCCTGAGCCCGACGCTGACCGACGTGGGCATCGGCGCGGCGGCGGGGGCGGCGGACCCGGCCGGCGCGGGCGCGGCGGGCGGCGGGACGTTCGTGGTCGACTATGGGCGCTGCCAGCGCTAGCCGGGCCGGGCCGTCGCGGGCGGCAGCGTTCCCGGCCGGACCTCGACCAGGCGCCCCGGCCGCCAACAGCTCCCGCCTCCGGCGGCGTGCGACCGGGCCGGTCGTCTGGCCCGGTCGCGGAGGTGGGTCAGCCGGGCGGCACGATCCCGTTCTTGGAGACGGGGACGGCCAGTTGCGCGGCGCCGGCGATCCTGAGCTCCTCGGGGGGCAGGTTGCCCAGCACCGGGTTCAGGTGTTTCAGGGTCAGCGGCACCGGAGAGATGGCCGGGCTGGTCACGTCGAACTTCTCCAGGTCGATCCAGCGTACGACGTCGAGCACGTCCGGCGGGATCTCGTCACGGGCCTTCTGCACCGGGACGCAGAGCTGGCGGGCGGCGGTGACCTGGACGGTCCCGGTGGGGATCTGGTTGACCAGCACGGGGTTGAGCTGAGTGAGGGTCAGGGGCAGGTTCATGGACGGGTTCGGCTGGTGCGCGTAACACAGCAGGTCGATGTGCGAGATGACGCGCAGGATGTCCGGGGCCGGGACCACGCCGTTCTTGGCGACCGGCACGCACAAATGCTGCGGCACGTTCAGCGTGACGCTGATGCCCGGCACGTTCTGCAGGACCGGGTTCAAATGGCGCAGCCCCAGATTCTGGTTGATCGAGGGCCCGGTCACCCGGTAGCACGACAGGTCGACGAACCTGATGTAGTCGAGGACATTCGGCGGTGGGATGACGTTGTTCTTGGCCACCGGGACGCAGAGTTGTTCGCGCTGGCCCAGCGTGACCTGCACGGTCGGCAGGTTGCCGAGCACGGGGTTGAGGTGGCGCAGCACCAATGTGGTGGCCGGCGGCTGGTACGAGGTGGTCTTGAAGCACTCAAGGTCGAGATTCGACACGAATTCCTTAGGCGTCGGCAGGGCCAGGGCCGCTGCGGGCGGTGCGGCGAGGAATGCGGCGGCGAATATCGCGAGGCCAGCGGATAAGAGACTTCTTATTGTTATTCTGCTGCGGGGATTTGGGGTGCCCTTTTCGTTCATCTGCCCTCCAGATATGGCTGGGGTGTTTGCTCTGACTGTGCGCGCGGATATCCGGCTTGACAAGGCAGGTGTCCACAATGTGCCACGGGTTTGCAAACATGCATGTCCGGGATTTTTGAGCGGTCTGTAATTTCGGTCGGGTGCCCTGCCGATTCCTCATTCCGCCCGCCATCGTTTTTGCCGCGAGCCCGCTCGCGCAGAGCGGGCTCGCGGGTCCCGGCGGCCTTCTCGCTACGGCTCACCGGGGTGGAGGGGTCGGGTCAGCCCAGGTTCCAGACAGAGGAGATGCGATCGTTCCATCCGCTGGGGACGAGGGTCGGGATGTCGGAGAAGGGCTGGACGAACAGGGAACTGCCGCCGAAGTTGATGTGCTCGTAGTAGCGGACGGCGTTGTTGGTGCTGCCCATGGAGCTGATGACGTCGTTCCAGTCGTGCAGGTGCAGCGGGCCGTGGTGGACGCTGGTCAGGTCGTTGTGCGCCTGCCGGGCGCCGCACCAGAACCAGTCGCCGGCGTAGTCCACGTGCTCGAACATCTGGACCTGGCCCTGCGTCGCCGGGCGGGGGTCGGCCGCGCGCAGTTGCGAGGCCGCCCACACCGCGCCGTTGAGCGCGCTGTCGTCGGTCAGCGCGACCAGGCGCTCGGTGCCGTAGATGTAGGTCAGCGGACGGCCGTCGAACCGCGACAGGTCGCGGGGGTCGTGCTCGACACCGTCCACGACCACCGCCATGGCGGGCGCCGGGTGGGTGACGGGCTGGGTGGCGTGCTGGGTGGCGTGCTGGGTGGCGGCGGTCGCGGGCCTGCTCAGCGCCTGGGCCGCGTCCATCCTGATGGGCGGCGCGGAGCGGGGCGCGTTGACCGCCTTGCTGACGAGCCCCTCCAGCGTGGTGATGCCCCGCTCGCGCAGCAGCGCCAGCACGTCGGCCTCGTTCAGGCCGCCGACGTGGTCGGAGAACTCCAGGAACCGCTCGATCTCGCGGCGGGCCGGGGTAGAGATGCTTGTCACGGGTTTGCCTCCCCCTGTGAGTGGTGCGAACTCCTTCATGGTCGGGTGGCGCGGCGACCTGGGCATTCCCCAGTGTTGGGGATGGTGTTCATGGTCAATGCCGCCATGAGTTCGCGGGCTCCATCTTGAGCGGGGCAAGTGCCGGGCTTGATCGGCTGTTGGGCTCGCGGCCCGTATGGTCCGGACATGCTTGGAGACACCGCTGGGGCGGACGCGGCCGCACCGTGGGGCGCTGCGGGGATATCGTTGATCGGCATCGTGGTGCTGGGGGCCTGCTCGGCACTGATCCGGTGGAGGGCCCGGCGGCGTGCCGCCCGCCGGGAACGAGCGCGCCAGGCCGCCCTGCAGCTGGCCGCGGCGGTCGAGGACGTCCGCACCGGCATGCGCGACGCGACGACGCGGCACGAGCGCGGCGTCGCCCTGGCGCGGTGGCGATCCCGCTGGATGTACGCCGCCGCCATGATCGCTCTCGTCGATCCCGCCGTCGCCAAGGACGTACGGGCACAGGGACGACGCCTGTACGCCGACCTCATGGCCGTCGAGGTGCACGGCACGGCCTGGCCGGTCGGCGGCATGCGGCGAGAGTCGGGCCAGCTCCTGCACGCCAGCGCCCGCGACCTCTACGCCCGCTGCTGCAGCCGAGACTGAGTCCTGAAACCTCACTTTCCGCTACAAACGCGATGATCTGCTTGCAACGTACAAAAAACACACCGCCGGATGAACGGCAACAAAACGGACCCAGACTCACCTCCAGCAAAATCTTGGAGGTAAGTGTTGGGCTACAACAGACGCGATTTCCTGTCCGCCGTCGGTGTTTCCGGCGGGGCAGG
This sequence comes from Nonomuraea jabiensis, assembly GCF_014204795.1. Taxonomy (GTDB): domain Bacteria; phylum Actinomycetota; class Actinomycetes; order Streptosporangiales; family Streptosporangiaceae; genus Nonomuraea; species Nonomuraea jabiensis. The sequence continues at coordinate 8,662,102 of NZ_JACHMB010000001.1, forward strand.
CGCGCTCTTCGCGACCATGGGCGCCCTCGGGCTCGCGCCGTCCGCCGAGGCGGCCGCGAAGGGGACCTTCGACCCGCCACAGCAGTCCGACTTCTCCCTCACCGGCCGGTCCGCGAAGAAGGTCGTGATCCTCGGCGCGGGGATAGCCGGCCTCGCCACGGCGTACGAGCTGGGCAAGGCGGGCTACGACTGCACGATTCTGGAGGCGCTCGACCGGGTGGGCGGCCGGAACTGGACCATCCGCGGCGGCGACCGCGTGACCGAGCTGGACGGCTCCACGCAGGTCGCGAAGTTCGGTGACGGCGTCTATCTCAACGCGGGGCCGGCCCGGCTGGCGCAGTGGATGGTCACCATGGACTACTGCCGCGAGCTCGGCGTCGACCTGGAGGTCTTCACCAACTCCAACGCCCAGGCCTACATCTACCACCAGAACATGCGCGCCCCCGTCCGCTGGCGTACCGCCAAGGCCGACGTGTACGGGTACGTCTCGGAGCTGCTGTCGCGGGCGACCGACGCGGGGGCGCTGGACGCCGCGCTCACGGCGCAGGACAAAGAGCGCCTGATCGCCTTCCTGTCGAGTTTCGGGGCGGTGGGGGACAAGGCGAGCGGATTCAAGTACTCCGGAGGCACCCGCCGCGGCCACAGCGTGAACCCGGGCGCGGGCGACCAGCCGGGCACGGTCCTCGGGCCGGTGCCGTCGCTGTCGGAGGTGCTGGCCAGCGGCGTCGGGCAGCGGTTCGCCTTCGAGTTCGGCTACGACCAGGCGATGCTGATGTTCCAGCCGGTGGGCGGCATGGACGCGATCCCGCGGGCCTTCGCCGGCAGGATCGGGCGGCAGCGGATCCGGCTGCGCGCCAAGGTCACCAGGATCACCGATCTGCCGGACGGCGTGGAGGTGGAGTACGAGGACCGCCACGGCCGTACCCAGAAGATCAAGGCGGATATGTGCGTCGCGGCGATGCCCCCGCACATCCTGGCCAAGACGGCGCACAACCTCGGCCCGGAGGTCCAGGCCGCCCTCGCCACCCCGACCGCCACGAACGCGGGCAAGATCGGCCTGGAGTACCGCCGCCGCTGGTGGGAGGTCGACGAGGACATCTACGGCGGCGTCACCGCCACCGACCTCGACCTGGCCACGATCTGGTACCCCTCCTACGGGTACGGCTCCTCGCGCGGCATGGTCGTCGGCTACTACAACTTCGGCGCCCAGGCCGACGCGTACGCCGCGCTGAAGCCGGCCGAGCGCGAGCGCCGCGCGATCGAGCAGGGCATGAAGATCCATGGTGCGAAATATCGCGACGAACTGGCGTCGTCGGTGTCCATCGCCTGGAAGCTCCAGCCGCACATCGAGGGCGCGTGGGTGGGCTGGCCGTCCCGGCAGGGCGCGTACCAGCTGCTCGGCAAGCCCGCCGGGCACGTGTACTTCGCGGGCGACTGGCTGAGCTACATGATCGCCTGGCAGGCGGGAGCCCTGGAGTCCGCCCGCAAGGTCGTCACCGAGCTGCACCAGCGCGTCCTGAGCACCTCCTGAGAGGACACCTCCGCATGAAGATCCGCACCATCGCCCTCCCCGCGGCCGTCGTCCTCGTCCTCGGCACGGGTACGGCTGCCGCCGCCCCCACCTGGTCGCCCCGGCCGCAGGAGGTCAAGCCGTTCCTCCCCGAGGGCGCCACCAACCCGGCGATCGCCGACGGGGTGGCGCTCGGGAAGCAGGTGGCCTCGTACACCGCCAGCGGCCTGGGACCCGCGGCGGGCAACCCCGCGGCCCCCGCCGACTCTCCCGAACGCTACGTCGACTTCCCCGGCGCGGCCCTGCCTCCGGGGGTCACCCTCACCGAGGCCCAGGCCCTCAACGTGCTCAAACGCGTCAAGGCCAACCTCACCGCGGCCGGGCTGGGCCTGGCCGACGTGGTCTCCATGCGCGCCTACCTGGAGAAGCCGCCCGGGGCCGAGTCGGCGGACTTCGCCGGCTGGAACCGCGCCTACCGCCAGTTCTTCGCCAACACGGACCTGGCCACCGGCCGGCCCGTACCCGTCCCGCTCGGCACCGCGCCGCCCGCCCCGCCCATGGAGGTCAACCCGGCCCGCCCGGCCCGCGTCACGATCGAGATCGCCAACCTCCCGGTCGCGGGCTGGCTCGTCGAAGTGGAGGTCGTCGCCGCCTACCAGCACTGACCTCGGCGCTGCCGAGGCTGGTGTGGGCTCTGTTGTTCAAGGGAAGAAACATGAAGGCGCCGCCTCTGCTCACGCACTGAAAAGAGGCGGCGCTGTTTCGTTCTCCGCCTCCGGCCGATTGTTGAACGCTTGCATGGCATCCAATACATCTGTATAGAATGCTGGACGTGCGACCAATTTCTGAAGAGGACCTGACCACGCGCGCCCGCATCCGCGACGCCGCGATGGCGTTGTTCGCCGAGCAGGGGGTCAAGGCCACCACGATCCGCGGGATCGCCGAGGCGGCCAGGGTCTCGCCCGGCCTGGTGCAGCACCACTTCGGCACCAAGGAAGCGCTGCGGCAGGCCTGCGACGAGTACGTCCTCAGCTACGTGCGCGAGCAGGTCACCGCCGGCGTCACCGACCGCAACCTGGAGAAGCCCGAGTTCATCGAGAACGTCCACCGCACCGCGCCGCCCCTGATGAAGTACCTCGGCCGCGCGCTCGTGGAGGGCTCCCCGGCGGCCGCCACCATGTTCGACGACCTCGTGACCGTGACGGAGCAGCATCTCGCCAACGATGATCAGCACTCCGAGGCCGACCACCGCGCCCGCGCGACCGTGCTGACGGCGATGAAGCTGGGCATCACGGTGCTGCACGAGCACGTCTCCCGCGCGCTCGGCACGGACCTTTACGCCCCGCAGGGCGCGCTACGCGTCGGCAAGGCCCAGCTCGACCTGATCAGACCCGAATTCCTTGGCCGCGAGCTGTTCGAACAGGCGCGTACGGGGCTGGAGAAGTTCGAGGGACAACAATGAACGCCGCAGTGCGCGCCGACGGCCTGGTCAAGACCTTCGGCCAGGCCAGGGCCCTGGACGGGCTCGACCTCACCGTCAGGACGGGGGAGGTGCACGGCTTCCTCGGCCCCAACGGCGCGGGCAAGACCACCACGATCCGCATCCTGCTCGGCCAGATGCGCGCCGACGGCGGCCGGATCGAGTTACTGGGCGGCGACCCGTGGCACGACGCCACCGAGCTGCACCGAAGGCTCGCCTACGTGCCCGGCGACGTCACCCTGTGGCCCTCGCTGACCGGCGGCGAGGTCATCGACCTGCTCGGCAGGGTGCGCGGCGGCCTCGACCCGCGGCGGCGCGCCGAGCTGCTGGAGCACTTCGAGCTCGACCCGCGCAAGAAGTGCCGCACCTACTCCAAGGGCAACCGGCAGAAGGTGGCGCTGGTGGCCGCCTTCGCCTCCGACGTGGAACTGCTGGTCCTGGACGAGCCGACCTCGGGCCTGGACCCGCTGATGGAGGCCGTCTTCAACGACTGCGTCCTGCGGGAGAAGCGCGACGGCCGCACCGTGCTGCTGTCCAGCCACATCCTGTCGGAGGTCGAGACGCTGTGCGACCGCGTCAGCATCATCCGCGCCGGCCGTACCGTCGAGTCCGGCAGCCTGGCCGACCTGCGCCACCTCACCCGCACCTCGGTGACGGCCGAGCTGATCGGGCCCGCGCCGGGGCTGGCCGCGCTGCCCGGCGTACACGACCTGACCGTGGACGGCGCCCGGCTGCGCTGCCAGGTGGACGGCGACGCGCTGACCGCCGTGCTGGGCGAGCTGGCCGGGGCGGGCGTGCGGACGCTGACCACGCAGCCGCCGACGCTGGAGGAGCTGTTCCTGCGCCACTACGAGGGAGCCGCCGCATGACCGGCACCCTGACCCTGATCCGGCTCATCCTGCGCAGGGACCGCGTGCTGCTGCCGGTGTGGATCGCGATCAGCGCGCTGCTGCCGGCGAGCATCGCCTCGGCCACCACCGACCTGTACGCCGACCAGGCCGCCCGCGACGCCTTCGCGGCGGCCTCGGCGAGCAACCCCGCGCAGCTGGCCACGCGCGGCCACATCTACGACGCGAGCGTCGGCGGCCTGACCGCCTGGACGCTCGGCTCGTCCCTGGCGCTGATCGGCGGGCTGGTCAGCATCCTGCTGGTGATCAGGCACACCCGGGTCGAGGAGGAGACCGGCCGGCGCGAGCTGCTGTCGTCGGGTGTCATCGGCCGCCACGCCCCGCTGGCCGCCGCGCTCGCGGTCGTGCTGGCCGCCAACCTGCTGCTCGGCCTGCTGTCGGTGGTCCCGCTGGTCGCGGGCGGCCAGCCCGCGGGTTCCTCGCTGCTGTTCGGGCTGTCCACCGCCGGGGGCGGCTGGGCGTTCGCGGCCGTGGCCGCGGTCACCGCGCAGCTCACCGCGTCATCCGGTACGGCGCGCGGCCTCGCGATCGCCGCCGGCGGCCTGCTGTTCGCGCTGCGTTCGCTGGCCGACACCGGCGGCATCGGCTGGCTGGCGTGGCTGACGCCGTTCGGCTGGGTCCGGCTGACCAAGCCCTACGCCGGCGACCAGTGGTGGGTGCTCGGGCTGATCGCGGCGGCCGTCGCCGCCGTGGCCACGGCCGCCTTCGCCCTGTCCACCCGGCGTGACGTGGCCGGCGGCCTGGTGCCCACCCGCCAGGGGCCCGCCACCGGAGGGCTGCCGGGCGCGTTCGGCCTGGCCGGGCGGCTGCACCGGGGCACGCTCGCGGGCTTCGCGATCGGGTTCGGCCTGCTGGGGGCGCTGCTCGGCGTGTCGGCGCGCGGCCTGGACAGCCAGCTGGACACGCCGCAGTTCCAGGAGCTGGCCGCGACCGTCGGCGGCGCCGGCGCCCGCATCTCGGACGTGTTCTTCACCTTCGTGATGTACGTGCTCAGCCAGCTCGTCACAGGGGCGGCGCTGGTGTCGGCGCTGCGCGCCCGCGGCGAGGAGGCGGCGGGCCGGGCCGAACTCCTGCTGTCCACCCCCGTCGGCCGGCTGCGCTGGGCGCTGAGCCACCTGGTGTTCGCCATCGTGAGCCCGGCGCTGCTGCTGGCCGTGCTGGGCGCGGCGGCGGGGCTCACCTACGACGGCGACGTGGCCCGCGTCGCCGGGGCCACGCTGGCGTACCTGCCCGCGGTCTGGACCGTGGTCGGGATCGCGACGCTGCTGTTCGGCCTGCTGCCCCGGCTGGCGGTGGCCGTGAGCCGGACCGCGCTCGGTCTCTTCCTGGTCGTGGATCTGCTGGCGGAGTTCAAGCTGGCCGGCGGGATCGTCCTGAACCTGTCGCCGTTCGTGCACGTGCCGGCGATGTTGCTGGGCGGCTCCTCGTCGGCGGTGGCGCCGCTGCTGGGGCTGACCGCGGTGGCCGTCGCCCTGGCCGCGGCGGGGCTGGCGTTCCTGCGCCGCCGCAATCTGGTGCCCTCCGCCTGATCCCCGCTCAGGCCTCCGCCGCGCCCTGGCCGGCCCTGGCGGTCGCGGCGGCGTGCTCGTCGTCGGTCATGCCGAGGTGGGGGTAGCTCTGGTGCAGGTCGTGCTGGTCGTCGGCCCACCGGAGGTAGTCCCGCCGGACGGTCAGCTCGTCGGAGTCGACGATCCGGGCGATGTCGGCCCAGGAGGCCCCCGCCTGCAGCGCGTGATGGACGTGGGCGGGATGGCGTACGGTACGCGCGATGCACTCCGCCAGCGCCAGCAGCTCGAGGTGCTCGGCCACGGTGAGCGCGGGCCGGTCGTCGGCGCCGTGCCGGGCGGGGTCGTAGCTGCCCCGGGTCACCAGCTCGACCCGGGCGCGAGCCGCCGCGTCCTTGGCGGCCAGCGCGTTGTAGCGCTCAAGCTGCCGGCTGACGGGCATGTCGAAGCGGGCGTCGCGCCAGGACGTGATGGGCTCGGGCGTGGTCATGGCGACTTCTCCAGGGTTGTCGGTGGGCCGGTTTCCGGGCGTCTCAAGTACACCCCATTCCGGGCCGAATGCGGCGGCAGGAATATTGTCGGTGGCGTCGGGCAGGGTGGGTCCCGCAACCGTTCACTCGAGGACCTCCGGAAGGGCTTTCATGACAGCCGACCAGCCGCTCACCTGCTCCACCTGCCAGGGCGTGATCGTCACGGCGCAGGACGGCGCCTATACGCCTGCCCGCGGGCGGCTGATCGTCACCAACGGCTACTGCCGGGGACAATGCTCCGCCAACCCGCCCCAACCCGCCGCGAGCACGGCACCCGCGCCCGCCGACCGGCCGGAGCCCGCGCCCGTCAACCCGTGAGGCTCTGGCGTTTCTCCCGCGAACGCCGGCCCGCCGGGAGTGTCCGGAGGTGGGCATACAGTGGGCGCTTGTGCTGTTCGGAAGATCGGCGGAGATCGCCACCATCGATGATGTGATCTCCCGGGCCCGCGAGGGCGCGGGCGATGCCCTCGTGCTCCGGGGCGAGGCAGGGGTGGGCAAGACGGCCCTGCTCGACCTGGCGGCCTCCCGGGGCGGGTCCATGCGGGTGCTCAGGACGACCGGCGTCGAGCCCGAGTCCGACCTGGCCTTCGCCGCGCTGCACCAGCTGCTGCGGCCGGTCGCCGGGCTGCTCGACACGCTGCCGGGGCCGCAGCGCGAGGCGGTGCGCGGGGCGCTCGGGCTGGGCGGAGGCGCGTCCGGGGACCGGTTCCTGCTGGCGGCCGGGGTGCTGTCGCTGCTGGCCGAGGCCGCCGCGCCGGACGGGCTGGTCTGCGTGGTCGACGACTTCCAGTGGGTGGACCGGGCCTCGGCGGACGCGCTGCTGTTCGCCGCCAGGCGGCTGGCCACGGAGCGGATCGCGATGCTGCTGGCCGTACGCGGGGACGCGCCGGTGAAGGGGGTGCCGCCGCTGCGGCTCGGCGGCCTGCCGGAGCCGGCGGCGGCCGAGCTGCTCGACGCCTCGATGCCGCCCGCCGTCAAGCGGGAGCTCGTGGCGGCCACCGGTGGCAACCCGCTGGCCCTGCGCGAGATCGTACGGCGGTTGCGCCCCGGACAGCTCGCGGGCCGTGAGCCGCTGCCCGATCCGCTGCCCGGCGGCACGCAGCTGTTCGGTGAGCAGGTGGCCGCGCTGTCGGATGACGCCCGGCTGGTGGCCCTGCTCGCGGCCGTGGAGAGCGACCTCGACCTGGTGCTGCGCGCCAGCGGGGCGGTGGAGGCGGGGCGGGGGGCGTTGCATGAGCTGGAGGTCGCCGGGCTGGTGCGGGTCGAGGGCGCGTCCGTACGATTCCGCCACCCCCTCATCCGCTCGGCCGTGCACGAGGCCGCGGCGCCCGCGTCCCGCCGGGCGGCGCACGAGGCGCTGGCCGGGCTGTCAGAAGGCGACCGCCGCGCCTGGCACCTGGCGGCGGCCGCGCTCGGCCAGGACGAGAGCGTCGCCGCCGCGCTCGCCGACACCGCCGACCGGGCCCGCGACCGCGGCGGCTACGGCGACGCCGCCACCGCCCTGGCCAGGGCCGCCGAGCTGACCCCGGCGCCGCACACCCGGGCGGTCAGGCTCAAGGACGCGGCCATGGCCGCCTGGCTCGGCGGCCGTCCGGGGCAGGCGGAGTCCCTGCTGGCCGAGGCCCGCGACCACGCGGGCGGGGACCGCGCGCTGGAGATGGAGATCGCCCAGCTGCGGGGCAGGTTCGAGCTGAACTCCGGCAGCGCCGCCGAGGCGGTGCGCATCCTGGCCACGGGCGACAGCCTGGACATGCTGGCCGACGCCGCCGAGGCGGCCTCGTACGTGGGCGACACGGCCGCCATCGCCGAGATCGGGCGGCGGGCGGCGGCGTTCCCCGAGGGGTTCCTGCGCGACGTGCTGGCCGGCATCGGCCTGATGCTCTCGGACGGCACCGGGCACGAGCTGCTCAGGCGGGCGCTGGACAGGACCGGGGAGCTGACGGAGGCGGCCGGGTTCCTGTGGGCGACGGCGGCGGCCAGTTACCTGGGCGAGGCCGATCTGGCGGCCGACCTGGCCGCCCGGGCGGGCCGGGTGGCCAGGGTGTCGGGGATGGTGGGGCAGCTGCCGGTGGTGCTGGAGTTCGTGGCCACCGGCGAGCGGATCGCCGGTCGGCTGGCGGAGAGCCAGGCCCTCTCCGAGGAGGGGCTGGAGCTGGCCCGCGAGGCCGGGTACGCCAACACGGTGGCCGCGCACCTGGCCAACCTCGCGGTGCTGGCGGCGCTGCGCGGCGAGGAGGAGACGTGCCGCGGGCACGCTCAGGAGGCGCTGGCCATCGCGATCCCGCACCGGGTGGGCCTGCGCGCGGGGGTGGCCGCGTACGCGCTGGCCATGCTCGACCTGGGGGCGGGCCGCTTCGCCGCCGCGCACGACCGGTTCACCGCGATCGCGGCCGCGGGCCCGGGGGCCGGGCATCCGACGGTGGTGTGGCGCTCGACGCCGGATCGCATCGAGGCGGCCGTGGGCGCGGGCGACCTGGAGGCGGCGCGGGCGGCGCTGGAGGCGTACGAGCGCTGGTCGGCACAGGCGGCCACCGCGGAGTCGCGTGCGCTGCTGACCCGGTGCCGCGCCCTGGTCGGCGCCGGCCCGGAAAAGGAGCTGCCGGGACAAGAGCTGGAGGAGGCGCTGCGGCTGCACGCGAACCCGTACGAGGCGGCCAGGACCGCCCTGCTGCTGGGCGAACGGCTGCGCCGCGCGCACCGGCCCGGCGAGGCGCGGCCGCATCTGCGGGCCGCGCTGGAGACGTTCCGGCGGGCGGGCGCCGAGCCGTGGGCGCGGCGCGCGCACGGCGAGCTGCGGGCGGCGGGCGAGAGCGCCGAGCCCGCCCGCGGCCCGGCGCTGGACGCGCTGACCCCGCAGGAGCTGCGCATCGCGGGCCTGGTCGCCGACGGCCTGTCCAGCAAGGAGATCGCCGCGCAGCTGTTCCTGAGCCCGCGCACGGTCGAGTACCACCTGTACAAGATCTATCCGAAGCTGGGCATCGGTACCCGTACGGAGCTGGCGCGGCTAGTAGTTCTACAGAAGGCGCCCGTATCCGGGGACGGCATGCTCTGAGTCATGCAGAACGTGGACATCTGGAGTGAAGAGTTCGGCGCCGCTACGGACGAGCCGATCGTGCTGGTGATGGGTTCGATGTCGCAGGGGATCCTGTGGCCGGAGGAGTTCGTCGGGCGGCTGACCGCCGGGGGCCGTCGGGTGGTCCGGTACGACCATCGCGACACCGGCAGGTCGGCCACGGTGGACTTCGAGGAGGAGCCGTATACCTGGAGCGACATCAAGGACGATGTGTTGCGGGTGATGGACGCGCATGGTCTGGACAGCGCGCATCTGGTGTGTCATTCGGCGGGTGGGTTGCTGGGGCAGTTGATCGCGGTGGAGTGTCCGGAGCGGGTGCGGACGCTCACGGTCATCGGGTCCTCGCCGCTGGGTGGGGGTGAGGGGTTGGTGATCATGCGGGCGTTGATGGGTCAGCCGCAGCCGGAGGGGGGTCTGCCGGGGCCGGTGCCGGAGTTCGTGGCCCATTATCAGGGGTTGATGGCGGGTCCGGCGCCGGTTGGTCGGCGGGAGCGGATCGAGGCGATGATCGTTGAGCAGCGGGTGCTGCACGGCACGGGGCTGCCGTTGGACGAGGATGCCGCCCGCCGTCTGCAGGAGCGCGTCTATGATCGGGCGCGGGATCCGGATGCGGTGGTGAACCACCGGCTGGCCGCGATGGCTCGGCCGGATTTCGAGCCGGTGGGCGTGCTGGACCAGGTGAAGGCGCCGACGCTGGTGATCGAGGGCACTCACGAGCCGGCCAAGCCGGGTCACGGCGCGATCATCGCCGAGGCGATCCCGGGGGCGCGCTTGATGATGGTCGAGGGCATGGGGCACACGCTGCCGCCGGAGGTGCATGAGGAGCTGGCCCGGGCCATCCTCGCGCACACCTCCGGAGCGAGCTAGGAACGTCCGCTCGGCACGACCACGTACTGCCGCAGGTACAGGTCCCGGAAGCTCACCGGGCCGCGCGGGCCGGGCACCCGGTCGATGTTGATGCCCGTCTCCGGCAGCCGCAGCAGCTTGAAGCCGTCGAGGAGCCGGGTGGTGGAGTTCCAGAACACCCCCGAGCCGGCGTAGGCGTCGATGAACTCCGCGGCGGCCGCCGGATCCTCGGTGGCGACGGCGGCCGCCAGCCCGGAGGTCTCCTCGTTGGCGATCCGGGCCGCGTGCAGCGGGCCGTCGGCGGCGTCGACGGTCACGGTGGCCGCGCGCTCCGGGTCGAGCGACCACTCGTATCCGCGCGGGTGGTCGTGCGGCGGCAGGGACGCGCCGATGCCCAGCCGGTCCAGGACCTCCAGGACGCCGGGCAGCCGCTCGTCGTAGCAGGACCGGTCGATGAGCAGCAGGTTGAGCCGGTTGCACACGCCCAGCCGGTCGAGGCTGTCGGCGATGAGCCGGTGGACGGTGTCGTCGTCGGCGGCCGGGTGGATGTAGAGCACGCCGCCGCCGTCGGCGTGCGCGAGGGTGCGCACGCCGTGCCGGGCGGCCTCGCGGCCGAGATCGCGGGTGCTGTCGCCGCTGCCGCGCAGGATGACCAGCGGGATGAGCTCGGGCAGCGACACCAGCGCGTACGCCGCCGAACGGTCCCCGCCGGGCACCAGCTGGACGGCGTCCGGGTCGAGGCCGGCATCGGCGAGAGCCGGTGCGATCACGTGCTCCACGATGGCCCGGGACGAGCGCAGCGCGGCCGAGCCGGTGCGCAGGACGCCCGCGTTGCGTGACTTGAGGAACTGGGAGGCGATGTCGAGGGTGACGTTGGGGCGTGCTTCGAAGTTCGCGCCGATCACGCCGACGGGCCGGCGGCGTTCCAGCAGGGTGAGCTGGTCGGGGCGTTCTTCCAGGACCCGGTCGCGGGGCTCGTGCGGCACGTCCGCCAGGATGCGGAGCTCCGCGGCCATGCCGTCCAGCCGCCCGCCGGTCAGGCGCAGGCGGTCCTGGAGGGCGGGGGACATCCCGGCGGAGACGGCTGCGGCGAGATCCTCCTCGTTGGCGGAGACGAGGGTGTCTCGTGCGGTGCGCAGCCGCTCGGCCATGCCTCGTAGCGCGGTGTCGATGTCGGCGTCCGTCGCGCGTTCGAGAGCGGGGGAGCTCTGTCGAGCCCGGATCGCGCAGGTGCGCACCGCGTTGTCGGTGGAGCTGGTCAAGGGCGTCCTTTCGCCGGCGGGGCACGGGAGCGAGGTGAAGACGATCGTAGCATTGTTCAACAATCCCCTTATTGAACGCCGACGAACTCCGGCCCCGCCACGTACGCGGTGGCGGCCGCCTCGCTGAGCCCCGAGCCTCAGCCGGAGGACTGCGCGTCGCGCAGCAGCAGGGCCGCCTGCACCCGGTTGGCGCAGTTCAGCTTGGCGAGGATGCGGCTGACGTAGGTCTTGACGCTGGCCTCGGTCATGTGGACGTGCCGGGCGACCTCGGCGTTGGACAGGCCCTGCGCCACCAGGGCGAGAACGTCGGCCTCGCGTGCCGTGAGCGCGGCCAGCCGGTCGGCGGCGTCGCGTTCGCGCTCGCGTCCGTGCTCGCCGGCGCCCGGTGCCGCCAGGTCGAGCACCTGGCGCGCCACGGCCGGCGACAGGTACGCATGCCCGGCATGAGCGGCACGGACCGCCCGGATCAGCTCGTCCGGGGCGCACGTCTTCAGGACGAAACCGGCCACGCCCTGCCGTACCGCCCGCCGTACGTTGTCCTCGTCGCCGAAGGCGGTGAGGAGCACCACGCGCGGCCCCGCCAGCTCGGCCGCGGCGGCCAGGCCGTCCAGCACCGGCATCGCGATGTCCAGGAGCGCGACGTCGACGCGGTGCCGGTGGGCGGCCCGCACCGCCTCGCGCCCGTCCGCCGCGACGGCCACCACCTCGATGTCCCCGGCCGATTCCAGGACGGTACGGATGCCGGCGGTGATGAGGGGCTCGTCGTCGGCGATCAACGTCCTGATCACGCGGTGGCCCCCGCGAGGGCCGGCACCAGCGGGAGCATCGCGACGAGCCGGAACTCGCGCGGCTCGGCGTGGACGCGCAGCAGGCCCCCGGCCGCGGCGACGCGCTCGGTCAGCCCGCGCAGGCCGCTCCCGCCGCCGGAGGAGGGGCGGCGGTGGGGGACCGGGTTCGTCACAGAGATCAGGAGGGCGTCGGGCTGCCAGTCGAGCGACACGGTGATCGGCAGGCCGGACGCGTGCTTGACCGCGTTGGTCAGCCCCTCCTGGACGACCCGGTACGCGGCGTGGGCGGCCCTCGGATCGGCGAGCGGGACGGCCTCGCCGGACGTCTCGAACACCACCGAGGCGCCCGCCGCCCGGGACCGTGCGACGAGGCCCTCGATCTCCTCCAGGCCGAGGACGTCGTGGCCGCGCAGCGCGTTGACCACCTCGTGCAGCTCGGCCGCGGCGGCGCGGGCGGTGTCGGCCAGGCCGCGCACGGCCTGCCGCTGGTCGGCGGGCAACTGGCCCACCTCCAGCGCGGCGGCCCGCACGGAGACCAGGCTGAGCAGGTGGCCGAGCGAGTCGTGCATGTCGTGGGCGATGCGCAGCCGTTCGCGGAGCCGTTCCTGCTCGGCGACGAGGGCCTTCTCCCGGCGCTGGTGCTCGCGCTCCTGGGCCACGTACCGGCCGGCCAGCAGCGGCAGCGCGGTCAGCAGCGCGACGCGGGCCAGGGTGATCCACGGATCCTGCTCGCCGGGGGAGCGCTCCTCCACCAGCAGGAGAACGCACACGTACGCGGTGAAGGCGCCCGCCGTCACGACGACGTCCCGGCGGGTGGAGATGCGCTGCCCTGCCTGGAAACCGGTGCAGGCGAGCAGGGCCAGCGACGCGCCGGTGAGCACCGCCAGCGCCAGCGCCGCGAGGAAGGACGCGAACGGCCGGCGGTCCGCCGCCGCCATGGTGAGCGCGTAGGCGGCGGCGTACGCGGCCAGCGCCGGCCCCTGAGTCCCGTCCAGCCACAACAGCGCCGTGTCCGCGGCCACGACCGCGGCGACAAGCGCATACCTCGACATAGGTCCTCACCCTACTCATTGCCCCATCGGCTCGGACATCCGATCAACTACGCATGGTTGCAGGATCATCACGTAGGGTAGTTGCAGGATTGTCGACCCCCAGTCGACAGGTCCCCATCCCTCCCACGTGATCACGGGATCGCGAACCGAACGGAGAACCCCCATGTCCCTTTCCGCCACGGACCGCCTGCGGATGCGCTTCGACCTCCTCGACGCGGACGGCAGCACCACGCTGACCTCCGCCGACTTCGAGCTCTTCGCCTCGCACGTCTGCCGCGTGCTGGGCGTGCCCGCCGGCTCCCCCAAGGCCCGGGCGCTCTCGGAAGGATGCCGGCGCTTCTGGGAAGGGCTGGCCGCCGCCGCCGACCGGGACCAGGACGGGCAGGTGACCTTCGACGAATACCGCTCCTTCTCCCACAACGGCTCCTGGTTCACCGAGCACGGTGAGGCGTACGCGGCGGCGGTCTCCACCGTCTGCGACCTGGACGACGACGGCCTCATCGAGCGCGACCACTTCCTCGCCCTCCACAGCGCCGGAGGTTTCCCGCTGACGTACTCGACGAAGCTCTTCGACGAACTGGACGGCGGGACCGGCCAGGTGAGCACGGACGGCTTCGCCGCGTTCCTGCGGAAGTTCTACACCAGCGCCGACGACCTGATCTGACGAGCTGATCTCACCGGGGACAGGACCGCGCTCTCATGCTGGTGTGCAGCGATCGCACGATCAGCCGTGCCGAGTTGACCGCGCTGGCGGACGGACGGGCGGCCAGGCTCGCGGCCCGCGGGATCGGCCGAGGCGATCTCGTCGGGCTGTGCCTGCCCAACGGCTGCGAGTGGGTGGTGACGTACCTGGCGCTGGCCCGGCTCCAGGCGTGCTGCGTGCCGCTCAACGCGGCCTCGGCCGTCGCGGAGATCACCCATGTGATCCGCGACAGCGGGCTGCGCGCGCTGTTCGTGTCCGCCGAGCGGGCCGAGGCGCTGGCGGGGACGTACGCGGACCAGGTGCTGCTCTGCCCGGACGGCGCGATCCCCCGGGACCGGGCGGCACCGGAGCGCGGGCCCGGGCATGCGGCGCCGGCCGGTGCCGCCTGCCTGGCCTACACCTCGGGGACGACGGGGTCGCCCAAGGGGGTGATCCAGACGCGGCGGGCGGTTCGCGCGGGTGGCGCCAACCTGGCGGCACGCCTGCGCCTCGGCCCGGAAGACCGGGTGGTGACCGCGCTGCCGCTGGCGCACACCTATGGGACGAACGTCATGAACGCGGCGCTGGACAGCGGCGCGGGCCTGATCCTGCTGGAGCGCTTCGACGCGGCGGCGATGCTGGAGCGATCGGCCCGGCACGCGGCGACGGTGGTGGCGGGCGTGCCGACGATGTACCGGCGGCTGCTGTCCGAGCCGGAGGGGCGGATGCCCCGCTCGCTGCGGTGCGGCCTGTCGGCCGGCCAGTGCGCCGGGGAGGACCTGGCCATGGCCTGGGAGGAGCGCACCGGCGCCCCGTACGTGGAGGGATGGGGAATGACGGAGCTGGGCGGCATGGCCACGCTGGCCGCGCCGGAGCTGGCCGGCCGCCACGGCACCGCCGGCACGACGCTGCCCGGCGTCCGGCTGCGGGTGGAGGCGGGCGGGCGCGTGGCGCCGCCCGGCACGCCGGGAGAGCTGCAGGTGCACGGCCCGATCGTCACCCCCGGCTACTGGAACGCGCCCCGGCAGACCGCCGCGGCGATCGGCGTGGACGGGTGGCTGCGGACCGGCGACGTCGGCGTCATCGCCGCCGACGGGCGCGTCCGGATCGTCGACCGGATCAAGGACGTCGTCCTGTGCGGCGGCTATTCGGTGTTCCCGGCCGAGCTGGAACGTGCCATCCGCGGGCATCCGGCGGTTCGTGACGTCGCCGTCGCCGGGGTGCCCGATCCGGTCCTGGGCGAGATCCCGTGCGCGTGGGTGGTGGCGGAGCACGGGGCCGCCCCCGCCGCAGAAGAGATCATCCGGCACTGCCGGGCGCTGCTGGCCGCCCACAAGCTGCCGCGCCGGGTGGTCCTCGTCCCTGGCCTGCCGCTCACCGCGAACGGCAAGGTCGACAAGCGTGCCCTGACCTCGACGACCTCCGGAGGCAATCCGCATGTCGCTGACTGATCGGCTCCGGCTGAGCGGCCGTACCGCGCTCGTCACCGGGGCCTCGCGGGGCATCGGCGCGGCCGTCGCCCGGATGCTCGCCGCCGCGGGCGCGGACGTGGCCGTGCTGGGGCGCTCCCGCCAGGACCTGGAGGGGGTCGCCGCGGCCGTACGGTCGCACGGCCGCCGGGCCGTGGTGGCCGAGTGCGACGTCACCGACGCGGCCCAGATCGAGACCTCGTGCGCCACCGTCGAAGAGCGGCTCGGCACCGTGGACCTCCTGGTGAACAACGCGGGCGGGCCCGTCTTCCAGGCGTCGGTGCTGGACGTCCGCGACGACGGCTGGGAGCGGGTGCACAACCTCAATCTCACCAGCGCCTTCCGCTTCGTCCGGCGGCTGGCGCCGGCGATGGCCGAACGGCGCCAGGGGGTCATCGTCAACATCTCCTCGATCGCGGTGGCCCGGCCCTGGCCCGAGATCGCCGCCTACGGAGCGGCCAAGGCCGGGCTGCGGCACCTCACCCAGACCCTCGCGGGCGAGCTCGGGCCCCACGGGGTGCGGGTGAACGCCGTCAGCCCGGCGTGGATCGACACCGCCGTCAACCGCGCCTACCTCGCCGACCCCGCGCTGTCGGAGTCGGCCCTCGACCTGGTGCCGCTGGGCCGCTGGGCGAGCCCGGACGAGGTCGCGACGGTGGTGACGTGGCTGGCCTCGCCGGCGGCCTCCTTCGTCACCGGGGCCGACATCCCCGTCGACGGGGGCTTCGCGGTGGCCATGCCCTCGCGGGCGCGGGCCGCGCTGAGCAGGGTACGTCCACCCGAAGGAGCCAGGTCGTGATCGACGGACCGCTCATCGTGGGCGCGGGCCCCGTGGGGCTGTCGGCCGCCCTGCTGGCGCGAGCCCGGGGGCTGCCCGCCCACGTGCTGGAACGGCTGCCGGAAACCACGCCCAAGCCCGGCAGCCGGGCGATCTTCCTGCACCGGCAGACGATCCAGACCCTCGCGACGGCCTCCCCCGTCCTCGCCGACCACGTGCTGAGGGAGGGCCTGGTGTGGCCGGGCCGCCGGACGTACTGGGCCGGGCGCAGGGTCCATCACCGCCGCTACGAGCCGGTGCCTCCGAGGCTCGCGCCGTTCGTCAGCCTCCCGCAGCCCAGGGCGGAAGAGCTGCTCCGCGAGGCGGCCGTGCGGGCCGGCGTCATCTTCTCCTGGGGCGCGCGGGCCGACGAGGTGACCCTCCTGGACACCTCCGTCCTGGTCCGCGCGGCCGACGGCAGGCAGTGGCGCTCCCCGTTCGTCGTCGCGGCGGACGGCGCCGGATCGGTCGTGCGCCGCCGACTGGGCATCCCGATGGACGGCGACGGCGGCGGCGACGCGTTCGTCGTGGTGGACGTCGCCGACGATCCCGCCCGGCCGCTGCCCGCCGAGCGGGTCTTCCACTACCGCCATCCGGAGGCCGGGGGCCGCAACGTGCTCATCGTCCCCTTCGCCGGCGGCCACCGCGTGGACCTGCAGTGCCGCGACCGTGACGATCCCGCGGCGCTCGCCGCCGACCCCTGCGACTGGCTCCGGCCCCTGCTGCCGTCCGGCCACGCCTGCGAGGTCACCTGGTCCTCCCACTACCTGTTCCGCCAGGCGGTCGCGCAGACCTTCACCAGGGGCCGGGTCCTGCTGGCGGGGGAGGCCGCGCACCTGTACGCGCCCTTCGGCGCGCGCGGGCTCAACTCCGGCATCGCCGACGCGGCCGCCGCCGTCGACGCGATCGTCAACGCCGGCCTCGGCCCTGACGCCGCCCTCGGCGCGCTCGCCGACTACGACCGGGTGCGGCGGGCCGCCGCCGAACGCAACCGCGCGGCCGCGGGCAAGGCGCTGGCCCACCTGACCGCCGCCGGCCCGCACCGCCAGGCCGCGCAGCGGGCCGCCGCCCTCGCCGCCCGGGTGCTGCCGCGCGCCGGGACCTGGCTCGACAGCAAGCCGTTCGGGCCACGCGACGCCGGGATCCCCGGCAGCCTCTACTGAACGTCCGTCCCCCGCGAGGTTCCCATGAAGCCCCCAACGATCACGCCGTCCGTCAGCGCCGAGATCTTCACCGACCCCCGGACCCAGGCCCTCCTCACCCATACCGGCAGCACCACCTGGCTGCTCGAACGCCTCCTGGACGAGCGCGTGAACGTCCACACCATGGAGGTGTCCCGCGCGGCCGTGGACCGGACGTGCCCCGAGGCGGCCGCGCCGCTCGGCCTGGCCGCCGCTGCTCCCGTCCTGGTCCGCCGCACCACGCTCGCCGTCGCGCGCCACCAGGTCTCCCGCAACCTCGTCCTGGCCCCGCTCGGCCGGCTGGTCTGGGCCGAGCACCTGCTGCGCTCGTGCGCCATGCCGCTGGGACCGCACCTGCCCCAGTCGCACGAGCGCCGGCCGCTGGGAGTCGGCCTGGACGCGTGGGGTCCCGGACGCGCCGCCGTCTCCAGGTCGTACCTCGTCATCGACCCCGGCAGCGCGCAGCCGGCCCTGTTCATCCGGGAAACCTTCAACCCGGACCTGTTCGACCCCTCGACGACGGGCCCGGGGGAAGCGGCGCCGGTCACCTGCCCTTGAGATTCTTGCGGTACTCCTCGATCAGCGCCATGCGCTCCGATTCGGTGGTGGCGAACTTGGTGACGCGCTTCTTCGGGTCGGTCACCACGTAGTAGAGCCAGGTGCCGCGGGCCGGGTGCAGCGCGGCCCTGATGGCCTCGGCCCCGGGGCTGCCGATGGGGCCGGGTGGCAGGCCCCGACGCCGGTAGGTGTTGTACGGCGACGGGCTGCGGACATCCTTGAGCGTCGCCTCGACGCCGTACTTGTTCAGGCCGTACAGGACCGTGCTGTCGACCGCCAGGCGCATTTTCCGGTTCAGCCGGTTGTAGATGACCCGGGAGATCTTGGCCATGTCCTCGTCCCTGCCCGCCTCGGCCTGGACGATGCTGGCGATGGTCACGATCTCCAGCGGCGTCCTGCCGGCCCGCCTGGCGCCGTCGGCCAGGCCGGCGGCCTCGGCGGCCTCCTCGAACCGGGCCACCATCGGCCGCAGGATCTCGGCCGGGCTCGCGGTGGGGGAGAACTCGTAGGTGCCGGGGAAGGCGAACCCTTCGAGCCTCCGCCCGGCGTAGGACGGCAGGCCGAGTGCCGTACCGTCCTTGGCGGCCCGCTCGAACTCCGCCACCGGCCTGCCGGTGAGCCGCGACAGCTCCTCGAACAGCTGCGAGAGCCGCATCCCCGCCGCCACGTTGACGGTCGCCCCTGCCTGGAGCGAGGCGGCCGGGCGCGGGACGGTGTCACCGGGGGCCGGCGCCGAGATCTGCTGGACCACCAGGGTGGATCCCACCACCATGGCGGCGACGGCCGTGGCCGCCACCAAGGCGAGGCCCCGGCGGCGGGGGCGGCGCTCGCGGAGCCGCAGGAACCGGTCCGGCGCGGGCGGCCGCTCCTCGTCGGCCATGTCGGAGAGGGTCTCGCGCAGCAGGTCCTCGATGTTCATCCGAACTCCCTCACGGTGGTCAGTTCAGGCGCCGTCTTCTTCAGGCGTTCCAGCGAGCGGTAGATCTGGCTGCGTACCGACCCCACCCGGACGCCGAGCAGGTGCGCGATCTCGGTCTCGGAGAGGTCCTCGAAGTAGCGGAGCACGAGCATGGTCCGCTGCCGGGAGGTGAGCCGGGCCAGGGCCGCGCGCATCACCAGGCGAAGGTCCGCGACGTCGGCGTGCCCGGCTTCGGTCCGCTCGGGCGGTCGTCCGGTGGGCAGCTCCGCGACGCGTGAGCGCCGCCGCCACCAGCTCACCTGCTCGTGGTACATGACACGGCGGACGTATCCCTCGATGGCGGCCGGATCGCGCAGACTGCGCCATTTCGCGGCCGTCTTGACCAGGGCCGACTGCACCAGGTCCTCGGCGGTGTGCCGGTCACCGGTCAGCAGGTAAGCGGTGCGGAACAGCGCCCCTGATCGGTCGATGACGAACTTTCGGAAGTCCGCCTCAAATCCTGGATCCACCCGTCCTCCTCGCGACGTTCACGGGCAAGGACGCGAGCGGCACGTCGATCTATGCCGGCCCGGCCCAGGTTTCTCGGCGGCACGAGCCCGCCCCCCGGACGGCGCCGGGGCGGCGGGCTCTGAACGGGCCTCCTGCGGGCTCAGCCCGTCGTGACGATCCGGTAAGCCCTGATCACCGTCTGCTCCACGGCATTGCCGGCCAGGTCGGCGGACCTGGCCCGCAGCGACACGAATCCGTCGCCCGCGGGATGCCGCAGCATCACCCGTGAGCCTTTCACCTCCGCCTTCGCCCAGGTGGCGCCGTCGTCGTAGGACACCTCGACGGTCGTCTCCCGGGGGCGTCCCGCCGAGCCGCCCGGCTGCGGGCGCACGGAGAACGGCACGGTGAACGGCCGGCCGGCGGGCGCGGCGTTCTCCGCGTCCAGCGCGGGGGCGAACGTCACCACGGAGACCGGCAGCCGTACGGCGCCGTCGGCGGCGCTCGCCGAACGGAACGTCCACGCGAGCGACACGCGCGTGCCGAGCACGGCGGGAGCGCCGCGTTCGGCCTCGGCCACCAGCCGGTATCCAGCCTCGCCTGCCGGCACCTCGAAACGGGCCTGAAGGCCGGCCGCCTCGCCGACGCGCTCGCCGTCGCGATAGAGGGTCAGGTGCTCGGTGGCGCGGGAGGACCAGCCGAGCGAGCCCCGCCCGTCGCCGAACATCCACAGGTCGGCCGAGATCACGTCACCGGCCCGGGAGAGGGCGCCGCCGTCCTGGTCGCCCGCCGGCAGGGACGGGCCGAACACGCCGCGGTTCCACCGCTCCGTCGTGACCCGGCCCGGCGGGTAGCGGTGGAAGGCCGACTCGAACTGGTTGACCCGCCCGTCCGCGCCGTACTCCCACAGGTAACGCTGCCAGCGGATGCCGTCGCCGGTGTTGACGTGCTCCGTCCGCACCGAGGGGGTGATGACCGGGTCGGGAGCCAGATAAGTCGTGATCTTCCCGTCGCGCGGCCAGGCCCGGCTCGCCGCCTCGGCGGTCGCGCCGGGCAGGTGGCGCGCGTAGTCGGTTCGCAGGGCGGCCAGCGGCTCCCGCGTCGTGTCACGCCGGAACCCGGTCACGATCCGGCCCCGCTCGAACCAGGCCATCCGGTACGTGTCGGCCCCCGCCCAGTGAGCCGCCACCATGGTCAGCAGCCCCTCGTAGTCACGGTCGGGCCCGAGCTGCGCGGTGAACATGCGATCGAACCGCTTGCCGAGCCATCCCCTGCTCCGCGGCGTGCCGCTGGGACCGCGCCACTGGTAGACGACCTGGCCGAGCTTCAGCTTCGCGTCGGCGCCGGGCGCGGTGACGTCAAGCGGCCGGCCGAGCCGGGCGTCGGCGTCCACCGTCCGGTCGGCGTCGAGGCGCAGCTCCGGGTGGACGAGCAGGGTGACGCCGTCCTGGCTCAGCACCGTCGTGCCGAGCAGCCACCTGCCCTTGGGCAACCGCAGCGTGGTCGTCTCCGAGCCGCCCAACAGCGCGATCGGCAGCGCCTCGGCGTCCAGCCGGACGATGCTCGCCTCGAAGTCGCCGGTGGGAACGCCCGCCCTGTCCGTGTGCCTGATCGTCAGGTTGTAGCTCTCGACCTCCTTCTCCACCGCCACGGGCGTGCTGACGGTGACGCCGCCGGCGCCGGAGGCCACGACGTACCCGCCGAGGACGCCGTCGGGCCCGCCGGCACCGGTGTCGGCGGTGACGGTGGCCTCCGCCGTGCCACCCGCGGGGACGACGATCGTGCCAGGTGACACCGTGAACGCCGCGGCCCCGCGGACGCCGAGCGTGAGGGTGAGCGGCGTGCCGGAGTGGTTGCGGTAGACCAGTTTCCTGGTGACCGCCTCGTCGTCGCCGTGCGGCCACTCCTGCCGGGGGAAGCCGATGCCGGCGGGTTCGGCGGTCACGCTCTGGAGCGTCGCGCGAGCGGCGTTCACCCGGCCCGCGCCCTGCCCGTACACGTTGACGGTGGGGTTGGGCTCGGCCGAGCCCATGAGGGCGGCCTTCAGCGTGTCCGCCTTCCAGCCCGGATGCTCACCGGCCAGCAGGGCCGCGACACCGGCCACGTGCGGGGTGGCCATGGAGGTGCCGGATCTGGTGACGTACGAGCCGGTGCCGGGGCTGTCCTTGCTCCGGGCCGCGGTGATCTCCGCGCCGGGGGCCGTGATGTCCGGCTTGAGCCCGTCGTCACCGACGCGGGGTCCGCGGCTCGAGAACGACGCCGGCTCGTCCGCCTTCGTCACCGCGCCCACCGCGAGCGCGGCATCCGCGCTGGCCGGGGACGACACCGACCGATCGGCCCCGGCGTTGCCCGCCGCCACCACGAACAGCGTGCCGTACCGCTCGGTCAGCGTCTGGACCGCCTGCTCCATCGGGTCGGTCTCCGGCGTGTCCACGGTGCCGAGGCTCATGTTCACGACCTGGGCGCCCTGCTCGGCCGCCCACTGCATGCCGGCCAGGATCGCCGAGTCGGAGCAGCGGGCGGATTCGCACACGCGGCCGTCCAGCAGGACCGCGTCCGGAGCCACGCCGCGGTAGCGCCCGCCGGAGGCGGCCCCGCTGCCGGCGATGGTGGCGGCGACGTGCGTGCCGTGGCCGACGAGATCGCGCTCGTCCGGCTCCTCGGTGAAGTCGCGTCTGGCCACGACCTTGCCGGCGAGGTCCGGGTGGGTCGCGTCGATGCCGGAGTCGAGCACGGCCACCTTCACGCCCTTCCCGGTGTGGCCGCGGGCCCAGGCGTCGGGCGCCGCGATCTGCTTGACGCTCTGGTCCAGCGACACCTGCCTGAACCCGTCGAGCCAGACCTTGCCGCGCGCCCCGAGCAGCCCGGCCCGGCCCGTGGCTCCGGCCAGGTCCCGCCAGAACCGCGTCGCCTGCGCGCGTTCCTCCTGCACGGCGTAGCCGCCGACCGCGGGCAGCGCAGCGGACCGGGCGCTCCGGGCGAGGGAGGCCGGCCGCTCCGCCCCGGTGACGATGAGCGGCAGCGAGCCGCGGCGGTCGTCGTACCCGTACTCGAGCAGCGTCGTCACATCGAACAGCCGCTCGTCGAGGCGCCCGGCCCTGAGCAGCGGGAGCGCGTCGCCGGGGACCACGCGTAACCGGCCCGCGTCCCGGCTGGTGTGGAACATGACCTCGTCGCGGCCCTCGCCCCGCTCGACGAGCACGGCGTCCGGGCCCACGACGGTCACCCGGTCACCCGTGATCAAGGTGACGCTCCGGGCCTGCGCCCCGGCCGCGCTCGGCTGCCCCGCCTGCGCGGTGGGCGAGGTGGCGAGCGCGGCCGCGGTCAGCAGTAACACCCCGGCCGCTCTGGCTCCTTTACGCACTGTGAAGCTCCTGATCGTCGACAGTGGATCACTGGGTATCTGCCGATACGACCATTCGCGTTCACGCGGTTGGTCACCTGTAGGTGAAGGTGACCGGGTTGCGCCGGGGGAGCGTGACGGTCAGGGTACGGGTGGCGGTGTCGTAGTCGTAGGCGTTCGCGGGCAGGTCGGTGGGCGGTGCCGCGTTGCGCAGCGAGAGGGTCCACTGGCGGCCGGTCGTCTTCCCGCTGATCCTCACGGTGTGCCGCCCGCCCGACTCCGCGTACCGGATCCTGGTCTTGTCGTGCAGCGTGACCGAGCCTGAGGCCCCCGCGGCGATGGTGACGGTCATCTTGTCCTCGGCGGTCCGGGTCGGCACGATGCCCCCGGCCCTGACGAACACGGGCATCGTGTCGAGGCCGGTGGTGACGCTCCGGGTCGTGCCGCCGCTGTAGGTCTGGCCGGTGAAGTAGTCGGTCCACTGCCCCGGCGGGAACCACACCGAGGTCGTGGCCGTGGCGCCGGGCGTCGTCACGGGGGCGACCAGGAGATCGGGGCCGTAGAAGTACTGGGTGGCGGCCGCGGCGTAGGCGGCCTCCTCTTCTGGATATTCCAGATATGTCGGGCGGACGATCGGGACGCCGGTGGCGCTGGCCTCCTTGGCGAGCGTGTACGTGTACGGCACCAGGCTCTCCCGCAGGTTGAGGAACTTCTTCGCCGACTCCTTCGCCGCGGTCCCGTACTGCCAGGGCAGCCGGTCGCCATGGTTGCTGTGCAGGCGGTCGATCGGCTGGAAGGTGCCGAACTGGACCCACCGGGCGTACAGGTCGTCGGGCAGCTTGGTGGTCCGCCTGGTCTGCCCGTTCTCGACGTAGGTCTCCGCGCCCGGCAGGCCCGTGGTGTCGTTGTGGCCGCCGATGTCGTGGCTGATGGCCGCCATGCCGGTGGCCGCCGACTCGGCTGGCGTGGATCCGACCTCGACCCGCAGGGTGCCCCAGGTGGAGGACGTGTCGCCGGTGAAGTGGAGCGTGGTGCGCTTGTCCGCCCACGGGCCGGTCGGCAGGCCGGAGCGGCCGGCGTACGAGCCGGTCTGCAGGGAACCGTAGGCGCGCGACATCACGAACCCGCCGTTGGCCGCCGCGTACTGCTGGTTGATCCAGGCGTCAGGGGTCACGCCGGGCAGCGAGGACTGCGAGGCGTCGCAGCACCAGTCGAGCCACCAGAAGTCGTTGCCCTGCTGGTCCATGGTCCTGTGCAGGTCCATGTACGCCTTGAGCTGGTCGGGGTCGCCCCAGTCGAAGGTGTGGCAGTCCGGCCCCGCCGCGCCCGCGCAGCCGCCCCTGCGGAGCTTGCCCTTGGCCGTGGCCTGCGCCTGGGCGAACTGGGGGTCGTCGCCGACGATGCTGGGGTGGGTGTTGAGCGTGTTGTGCAGCCCCTGGGCGGCGGACCAGTCGAAGAAGCCCTTCGGGTCGGGGAACTTCGCCCGGTCGATCTGCCAGCCGCTCCACGTGTTCGGCGACTTGAAGTCCGTGTCGGTGACCAGGACGTCCAGCGGGACGCCCTCGGAGCGGAACCTGGGCAGGATCGTGTTCTGGTAGTCGGCCGCGGTGCGGTCGATGTACTCGGAGTACCACACGCCGTACGCCCATGGGGGCAGCAGCGCGGGCGGGCCGGTCAGGGTGGCCAGGTCCGACAGGGCCCGCTTGTAGTCGCGGCCGAAGCCGAAGAAGTAGCCGTCCTGGTAGGGCCGCTGCGCGGGGCGCTGGGTGACCGTCCGCGTGGCGGGGTCGTACAGGGCCGAGGGGGTGTCGTCGAGCAGGTACCAGCCGTCCTTGTGCAGGAGGCCGGGGGTGGTCGGCGGGTCGCCGCGGTCGCCGTTCACGCCGTCGAGGCTGCGCCGGTACCCGCCGAGAGGAAGGTGCGGCGGGGGCGCGGACGTGCCGGTGGCGGTCACGGCGAGCGTGTCGGGGTTGACGCGGCAGGCGGTCGGGCAGCTCAGGGTGATGTCGTTCGTGCCCGCCTTGAGGGTGACCGGGAGGGAGGTCGTCGCCCAGGTGTCCCAGTCGGCCGTCGTGGGGAAGGTCAGTTGCCCGGTGGTGGAGCCCGCCGTGACGGTGGCGGTGCGGGTCTGGTGCAGGCCGTCGCCGCCGACGCCGTTGGCGTACCGGACGTGCAGCGTGTACGTGCCGTCGGCGGGGACGTTCACCAGCCGGGCGGCCACGCCGGCGCCCTGGTTCAGCTCGGCCACGAACCCCCTGCCGGAGTAGCCCGCGTGGTCCTCGGCCACCTTCGCCGTGCCGGCCGGCCTGCCCGCCTCGGCCTCGCAGCTCACCCCGTACGCGCAGTCGACGGTCGCCCTGGCCGACGTCGGCGGGTACGCGGCGCCGGGCGGCAGGAGCGCGACGCTGTCGATGTTGACGTTGCCGGAGTCCGTCGCCGCGCGGGTCAGCGTGATCGTGTGGCGGCCCGCGGCGAGCTGGAGCGCGGGGGTGGTGAGGGCCCAGGTGTCCCAGTTCGCGGTCGCCGGCAGGGTCACGGTCCCGGCCGCGCCGCCGTCCACCGACAGGCTCAGGGTACGGGTGGTGTGCTGGCCGTCGCCGCCCACCGCGTTGGCGTAGCGCATGGCGAACTGGTACGCCCCCGCGGCCGTGACCTCGACGTCGGCGGACAGGGAGTTACCCGTCCCCTCGAACCCGGCCAGGAACCCCGCCCCGGTGAACCCCGCGTGGTCGGTGGCGACGGCCAGGCCGCTGTAGGGCAGGTCCTCGGCCTCGCACAGGGCTCCGGCGGGGCAGGTCAGCTGCTGCCACGGCGCGGCGGTGACGGTCCTGAGACTGACCGACAGGTTGCGCGGGGTGAACGGGCCGGAGCCGACCTGGTAGCGCAGGGTGAGCGCGCTCGTCCTGATCGTGAGCCAGCCGTTCGACGTGCTGGTGGTGAAGGGGGTGGGCGCGAACGCGTCACGGCCGACCGCGTTGAACGTCGGCGCGTCGACGAACTTGGCGTCGCCCGCGTACTCGGTCCGGATCAGCGTGGGGGAGAGCACCTGGAAGCGGGCGTTCCCCGAGGTCACCGCCTTGATCCGGGTGTCGTGGGCCGCCCCCGCCGGAGCGGGGGCGACGGCTGACATCGCCGCCGCGATGATCGCGGCGGCGGCGATGCGCTGGAAGGGGCCTGATCTCATGACGACTCCCGACCGAATCTGATCGCTTTGTCGCCACTATCGACCAATGCGGGGGCCCTGACAAGATCGAGGGCGTCTAATCGGTCAGGAACGGACGCATCTCAATCGGAGACGGCTACAGGCCGGTCATCACGAGCCTGATGTAGTAGGAGTAGTAGGTGTCGTCGGTGCCGGTGATGGTCTTCGTCAGGCCGACGCTCTGCCCCGGGGAGAGCGTGGCGCAGACCGAGCCCTGCGCGGTGATCGAGCCGAGGCTGGTGCCGCTGCCGACCAGCGGCGGGGTGACCTCGCGCACGCTGAAGAGCGCCGAGCCGGCGGAGCTGATCGTGGCGCTCGGGCTGCCGAACGAAGCGGTGTAGGCGCGGGCGCCCGCCCACATGTTGACCCAGGTGTTGCCGGCGGGATACATGATCCCGCCCAGGTTGATACGGATCTCGTCAACGTTGTCGGACTCGTCCACGTTGTTCGCGTCGATGTAGTCCAGTTCCACCCGGCACGTCGAGGCCCTGGCCGCCGCGCCGGCGGGCGGGGCCACGGCCAGCGCCGCCGGCACGGCCAGGGCCGCCGTCAGGGCGAGCGCGGGGATCAGTTTGTGAGTGCGCATGCTGTTTTCTCCTCCGGTGTGACGTGTGCTGCGCTCGCTGTCGCGAACGCGGCATCAGCGTGGGGCAGGCAGCGTGAGCGCACCGTGAGCGCACCGTGAGCGCAACGTGAGAGCCCAGGTCAGTGACCCAGAGCACGTTCCATGTGCGCCTTTTGGCACAGCCGCGCGGCCGGGGCGCGCCTACCGTGCTGCTTCTATGGGAGACTCGCTGACCCTGCTGCTGCTCGGTCCGCCGGAGCTGGCCGTCGGAGGGCGGCCGGTGCGCATCCGCGCCGCCAAGACGCGCGCCCTGCTCTGCTACCTCGCCGCCACTCCCGGCCCGCGACCGCGCTCGGAGCTGGCCGCGTTGTTGTGGGGCGAGCGGCCCGACGCCAACGCCCGGGGCAGCCTGCGCCTGGCGCTGTCGGAGCTGCGCAAGGAGGTGGGCGGGTGGCTGGACATCACCCGCGAGCACGTACGCTTCCACGCCGGCGACGGCTGCTTCGTCGACCACGGGCGCCTGGCCCAGACGCCGACCGTGGCCGAGGCGCTGCGCTTGTGGCGCGGCGACTTCATGGACGGCGTGTGGTTCTGCGACGCGCCGGCGTTCGGCGGCTGGCTGGAGTCGGAGCGCGGGCGGACCCGGCTGCTGCTGCGCGAACTCCTGCTGCGGGGCGGCTCCGCGCCGCCGGACCAGCTCGTACGGCTGGCGCGGCTGGTGGCCGGGCTGGATCCGTACGACGAGGAGGCGCACCGGGTGCTGATCACGGCGCTGGCCCGTGGCGGGAACCGGGGCGCGGCGCTGGCCTGCTACGACGACCTGCGGCGGAGGTTGGCTGACGAGCTGGGGGTGGAGCCCGCGCCGGAGACGGCGGCCGTCCTCCGGCAGCTCGTCACCCCTGCACTCGCGCCGGAGACAGCGGCCGTCGGCCGGCAGGTCGCCATCCCTGAACGCGCGGCGGAGGGGACGGCCGTGGGCCGGCAGTCCGCCGCCCCCCTACGCGCGCCGGAGGGGACGGCCGTCGGCCGGCAGTCCGCCACCCCCCTACGCGCGCCGGAGGGGACGGCCGTCGGCCGGCAGTCCGCCACCCCTCTACGCGCACGGGAGACGACGGCCGTCGGCCGGCAGCTCGCCACCCCTGAACGCGCGCCGGAGGGGACGGTCGTCGGCCGGCGGTTCCGGGCCGCGCCGCCCGTACCCCGCACCGACCTGTTCGGCCGGGAGCCGGAGATCCGCGAGCTGCGCGCGCTGCTGGCCCGCGAACGCCTCGTGACCCTGCTCGGTCCCGGCGGCGTCGGCAAGACCCGCCTGGCCATCGCCGTCGCCACGCCGTCGTCCGCGTTCGTGTCCTTCGCCGGGGTGGCCCCGGAGGCGGCCGTCACGACGCTCGCCCGGCGTCTCGGCGTGGACCTCTCGCCGCAGCGCCCTGCCCTCGACCTGCTGCTGGCAGCCCTGACCGGCCGCGAGCAGCTCCTCGTGCTGGACAACCTCGAACACCTGCCGGCCATCGACCCCGTCATCGCCCGGATCATGCGTACCGCTCCGGGGATACGGATCCTGGCGACCAGCAGACGCCGCCTGGACGTGCCCGGACAGCTGACGTTCGAGGTGGCGGGCCTGCCGGGCCCGGAGGCCGAGGCGCTGTTCGCGTCCAGGGCCGTACGGGCGCAACCGGCCTTCGACCCCGGCCCGCACGCCGTCCGGGTCGCCGCGATCTGCGCCGCCGTCGGCGGCCTGCCCCTGGCCATCGAACTGGCGGCCGGCCTGCTGCGCGCGGTGCCGCTCGCGGAGCTCGCCCGGCACCTCGGCGTGGACGCCGGCCTGCTGTCCGCCGACGGGCCGGCGGCCCGGTCGCGGCACGCCTGCATGCGTACGGTCTTCGAGACCTCCTGGCGGCTGCTCGACCCGGCCGGGCAGGAGGCGCTGGCGGCATTGTCGGTGTTCAGTGGCGGCTGCACGCTGAGTGCCGCGCTGGAGGTGGCCAGGACCACGCCGCACGTGCTGGTCCACCTGGTGGATCACAGCATGATCCAGCTCACCCCGTCCGGCCGCTACGTCCTGCACCCCCTCATCCGGCAGTTCGCCGCCGGACACCTGGACCCCGGGGAGCGCCGCGCGGTGCGCGAACGGCACGCCGCCCACTTCACCCGCCTGCTCGACCGGTACGCCGCCGCCCTGCAGGACGCCTCCGACGCCGAGGCCACCCGCGTGCTGGGTGTGGAGATGGACAACATCCGCCTGGCCTGGGAGGCGTCCGGCCGGCCCGGCTTCCTCGACCGCTACTGGCTGTTGTGCCTGCGCCTACGTCTGTACGAGGAGTCCGGCGCCGTCGTCCTGCGGCACCTCGCCCGTACGCGCGAGGCCCCGTACCTTCGGGGGCGGTGGTTGCGGATGGCGGGGGTGAGCGAGCACCAGCTGGCCAGGGAGGGCGAGTCCACCCGCCTGGCCAGGGCGGCGCTCGACACGATGGGCGAGCCGCTCCCGACGTCCGGCCCCGGCCTCGCCACCGCCATCCTGACAGCCGCCGCCCGCCGGCCCCTCCAGGGGCTCCTCCACCGGCCTCTCCACGAGCCCCTCCACGGACTCCTCTACCGGCTCCTCCACGGGCCCCTCCGCTGGCTCCTCCGCCGGCTCCTCCCGTGGGCCCTGCCGGTCCGTCGCTCGGGCGCCTCGGCGCAGGCCGGGGTGGCGCAGGCCGGGGTGGCGCAGGCCGGGGTGGCGCAGGTCGAGGTGGCGCAGGCGCTGTCGTTCCTGGCGCGGCTGGCCTACCACCAGCAGGACCTGCCGACCATGCTGGCCGCCTCGTTACGCCAGCTCAACGCCGCCGACCGGACGCCGGACGCGGCCCTGCACGCGGAGGCGTACGCGAACTTCGCCACCATCGCCCGCCTCGCCGGACGCCATCGCCTGGCCACCCGCTACGGCGCCCTCGCCGATCGATCGCTGAGCGCCATCGGCCACCCGACCGAGCCGGCGAGCCGCGCCCGCCTGGCCAGGGGCCTGGATCTGCTCGCGGCCGGGGACTTCGAGGCGGCGCGCGCCTCGTTCGCCGAGTGCCGGGCCAGGACAGTCGACCCCCGGGTGGCGGAGAACTGCGCGGGGATGCTCGCCGAGACGGCCCTGTGGCGTGGCGACTTCGAGCAGGCGGCGGAGCTGTTCGCCGACACGGCCGAGCAGGCGGCCAGGCGGGTGGGCGGCGACGACATCGGCCGCCACTGGTGCCTGATCGGCCAGGTCGAGGCGCTGCTGCGGCTCGACGGGACGAGTGCGGAGCGGATCGGGCAGGTGCTGGCGGCGGCCCGCGCGTCGACCGACCGGCGCCGCTCCCACGAGCAGCGATTCGGCCTGCGTGACGGCACGGTCATGCCGGTGATCCAGGAAATGCGCCTGCTCACGGCCGCGGCCCGCCTCGGGCAGATCGGCCCCGGGCAGGCGCTCACCACGGCGCTCGAACTGGCCGCCCGCCTGCCGGCGGGCCAGCGCGGCATGCTGGAGTGCTGGTCCGGCCTGGCCGAACTGCTCGTGTCCCTGCCCCCGGACGCCGCCATGGCGCGTCGCCTCGACCGGCACCTGGCCAGGTTCCAGTCCCACCACCCCGGCGCCGCGGCCCGCATCGGCTGGGCCCGCGCCCTCGTCCTGGCCCACGGGGGACGGCGGAAGGCCGCCGGGAAAGCGGCGGAAGAGGCCATGCGGGCGGCCGAACGGTTCTGCGCATCGTACGATCACCGCAGGGCGAAGGAGCTGGCCGAGCGCTCCGCCGGCAGCGGGGATCGCTCGTCGGGGCGGGAGACGGGACGACCGATCCCGTCAGGTGTCACCGGCCCACGTGGATTCGCCGAAGGCGCCGTGGGACGGGGGCTTGGCGAAGGCGCTGTCGGACGGGGGCCCGGCGAAAGTGCCGTCGGACGGCCGCTTGGCGAAGGCGCCGTCGGACGGGGATTCGGTGAAGGCGCTGTCGGACGGGGGCTCAGCGAGGGTGCCGTCGGACAGGCCTTCGGTGAAGGCGCCGGCGGACGCGGCGAGGGCGGCGGTTCTGGCCGCGTGCTCGGGTAGGCGCGGGTCGGGTGCCGTGCGGAGGAGCAGCAGCCGGTGGTAGACCGGCGCGGTGGCGGAGACGAGCAGCCGCCGAGCGTCGATGTGCGGCCGGAGTTCACCGCGCCGGATCGCCCGGCTGACGATGATCTCGCACTGGGCGTAGCGGTCCTCCCGCAGCCGTTGCTGGGCGCGGTCGGCCTTCTCGGAGCGGAACGAGGCGGCGATCAGGGCCGTGACGATCGGCGGATGCGCAGTCAGGGATGCCTGGATCTCATGGTTCAGCGCTGCCAGGTCGCCGGTCAGCGAGCCGGTGTCCGGGGGCTGCCAGTCTTCCTCGCCCGCCGCGTCGAGCACGTCGGCGAGCAAGCCGCCGACGTCCCCCCAACGCCGGTACACCGTCGCGGTTCACGCCCGCGCGCGGCGACGGCGTCCACGGTGAGCCCGTCATAACCGTGCTCGCCGAGCTCCGCGCGGCCGGCTACGGCTTCCGCGCCATGGCCGGCCTGTACGCCGGGAACGGGCTGACCGCCGACACCTCGGCCCGTGACGTCTACATGGCCGGGTCGGTCCTGTGGCATCTGGAGCGCCTCGAACCTGGGACCCGGGTCGTACTGGCGGTCCACAACGCCCACATCCAGACGGTGCCGATCTCCTTCGACGGTCACCTCACGGGGCTCCCGATGGGGCAGCACCTGCGGCGCGTTCTCAGCGACGAGTACTTCGCCCTCGCCCTGACGAGCATCACCGGCCACACGGCCGATATGCGCCCCGACGAGAACGCGCGCTTCGGTTTCGCCATCGATGACACCGCGCTGGAGGCACCCGAGCCGGGGAGCGTCGAAGCCGCGTTCGCGGATGCCGGCCTGGGGCTCAGCGCCGCCGACCTCCGCCGGGCCCGCCAAGAGGCCGTCGCCCCGGGTCCCGACCGCATCCGGATACAGAGCGCCTACCTGCACACCCCCGTCCTCGACGCGTTCGACGGCGTCCCCACCACCCCGACCTCCACCGTGGCCGACGACGTCGCAGGTTGAGACCTCACCCATGACGCACGATGGGAAGGGCCTGGAACCTGGCCGCCGACCTGCACGGCTGGGCGCCGTCCGGGCTGCTGGACACGTACCCTGCCGAACGCCACCTCGCCGGCGCCCGCACCATGCTGCACGCTCGAGCCCAGGTGGCGCTGCGGCGCGGGCACGATGCCGCCGCCGAAGCGCTCCGGACTACTCACCGATGAGCAGCCGCTGCGCCGCAGGGGAGCGCTGGTCGCCGGCGCCGACATCCGCTACCCGATGCCCGGCTCCGGCCACCACGGGCTGGCCGGCACCTTCGCCCCCGACCTCACCCGCCATACCGACCGGCATCGCGGTGCACACCGCCGACCGCCCGGACCTGCGCCAGATCGCCCGAGACTGGCGGCATCCCGTCGAGATCCGCACCGCCAAGACCGACCACCGGCCGGCCGACGCCCTGCTGATCCGCCCGGACGCCCACATCGCCTGGGCGGCGACCATCGACGAACCCGCCGCGCCCGCGCTGCGAGAAGCACTCTTCGGCTGGTTCGGCACGCTCTGAAACGACGGACTTCGCGTTCTCTCCGCGGATGGCCGAAACCATCGCGATCACGTGCTCGACGTCCGGCGGGTTCGGATGACACCGCCTCCGCACCCGACAGGCTTGGTGTTCCGCGGAAGGCGACGCTAGGGCGCCAGGGGAAGGCGCACCTCGAAGCAGGCGCCGCCGTAGGCGGAGTCCAGGACGGCGATGGTTCCCGAGTGGGAGCGTACGACGTCGGAGGCGATCGCCAGGCCCAGACCGGTGCCGCCGTGCCCGCGGCTGCGGGCCGTGTCCAGCCGGGTGAACCGTTCGAAGACCCGCTCGCGATCCGCCTCCGGGATCCCCGGGCCGTCGTCGCGGACCGCCATGACGGCCTGCGTCCCATCGCGGCGCACCTCGACCTCGACCTGTTCGCGGGCATGCCGCTGGGCGTTGTCCAGCAGGTTCGTCAGTACGCGGGTGAGCTGGCTGGACACCCCCTCCACCGTGACACCTTCCGCCAGGCTCGCCCGCGGCGGGATCCGATCGGCGCGCCGGTCCAGTTCGGTACGGGTCAGGTCCGCCAGGTCCACCTTCTCGCGCGTCATGGACGCGCTGGACCCGAGCCCGGCGAGCATGAGCAGATCGCCCATGATCGCCTGCAGCCGGTCGACGTCGCCCAAGGTCTCGGTGAGCAGCCCATCGACGTCCCGGCCCTGCGGATGCAGCTGGGCCTCCTCCAGCTTGACCCGCAGCCCGGCCAGCGGGGTGCGCAGCTCGTGCGAGGCGTCGGCCACGAACCGCCGCTGTTCGTAGGTGGCCCGCTCCAGCCGCAGCAGCGTCTGATTGAGCGTGCGGATCAGCTTGGCGATCTCGTCGTCGCCTTCCGGCTCGGCGATGCGATCGCTCAGATGGTTGAGGGTGATCGTGGCGAGCTGGGACCGGACGGCCTCCACGGGCCGCAGGATGCGCCCGGTGACCTCCCATGCGATCCACCCGACGCCGGCGGTCAGGACGGCGGCCTGCGCCGCCACGATGGCGTTGACGAACGTGGTGGACGTCAGCGTCGTGGTGCGCCGGGCGGCGTAGATGATCGGGGACCCCGGCCCGTCCGCCTGGAGCGCGGTGATCCGCAGGCAGCCGGGCGAGGCGTTGGCACAGGTCTGGCTGTTCTCCATCGAACCGCCGGAAGAGGGCACCAGCTTCGCCATCGGCTCGCTGCCGGCCGCCGGGGACGTGGCGAGCACATGCCCATTGGGACTCACCACCTGCAACAGATCGACGCCGGGCACCGACGGCTTGATCGCGCGAGGCAGGACCCCCGCGCGTACGGCGGCGGCCGCCACCACCGCCTGTTGCTGCGTGTCCTGCCAGGCCAGATCGGCGATCGCCTCGGAGATCATCTTGCTCATCACCAGGGCCATGGGTATGAGCACCATCAGCGTGCAGACGACGCTCAATATCGTGAGCCGCCCGCGGATCGACCGAGGGCGCAATCTCGACAAAAAGGTGCCCACATCCCCAAAGTAGTGAAACGGTCCTGGACCATGACCATGCTGGGGGAAAGCCTCGGCCAAGTCTCCGCGGACGGCAGGCCTCACCCGCCGGCGTGAGTGGATTCCCTCGTACGAGGGAGGCGCGCCATCACCCTTCACGGGAGCCTTGCGGCGTCACAGGTGTTCGACGTCTGGGAGGTCGTATGGCTGCTTCAATGCGGGTTCGGAGGGCGGTGTATCTGCTGCTGTGCGGGCTCGTGCCGTGGGCGGGGGTGAAGACGGTGTGGACTCTTGGCGGCGATGCCCTTGGCGTGAAGGGAGAGGCCTGGCTGCGGGGGGTCGAGAGCGATGGGGATGCCGTCTATCAGGCGCTGGCGGCCGTCGGCATCGATCTGACGGTGCTGGCGGCGCTGCTCGGCGTGTTTCTCGCTCTTGGACTGGTGCATCGGTGGGGAATGATCTTTCCGCGGTGGACCCTGTTCCTCGCCGGGCGGCGGGTGCCTGCCGTCCTGCCCCTGGTTCCGGCCTGGGGGGTGGGGCTGTGCCTCGGGGCGTACGGGGTCGTACTGCTGGTCATGGCGCCGCTCAGCCTCGTCGGGGTGATTTCGCGGTTCAGGCCACCGGCGCCCTTCACCAGCAGCGAGGACGTGACGTGGATGATCGTGTTCGGCGGGCTGGCCTTCGGTGGGCTCGGGGGTGCTCTTGTCGTGGGGGCGTGGTCCTACGGACGGCGCGTGTCTGCGGCGAAGCGGGCCGCCGCGGACTCGCTCGACCGCCACCGGTAGAAGCCGAACCCCAGCCGCAACGATGGCCAGAGCGTCAGGTCATGCCGCGGACCGCGGCATGGGATCGATCAGATCGGCGGCCAGCAGCGCCTGGTCAAGCGTGGAATGGGTGTGCAGCAACTGGCCGACGCCCGTGAGCTCCAGGAGGCGCCTCACCCGTTCGTGCGGGGCGGCCAGGTGCAGGCCGGTGCCATGCTCCTCTTGTCGTTGGTGCTGCTGGATGAGCAGATGCAGGCCGGAGCTGTCCATGAAGCTCACCCCGGACAAGTCCAGCACCAGGGGCAGCCCGGCATCCGGATGCTCACGCTCGATGTAGGCGGCCAACTGGGCGACGGTGGCGGCATCCACCTCGCCCCCCACCTCGATGAGGGTGCCGCAGATCACGGCTCGGCTGCTCAGGTTCAGCGAGGGGACGTCAGCCATCCGCGCGGCCGGGTCCTCGGCATGGCGGCCGGCCGCCTGCTCACACATCACGTATCCGCCTCCTCGATCGGTATGGGGACTTGGGTGGCGCTCTCAACCGTAAACCCTGAAGAGGGTTACATGAAAGAGCTTTCATTGTAAACTCTGAGCCAGTCACTGATCCGATACCGCCCGTGAAAGTGTGAGTGCCATGCAGACTGGTCACGAGACCCCGGCCTGGACCTTTCTGACCCACCACGCCCGCGTGCTGCTGGAGATCGCGCGAAATCCCGAGATACGACTGCGCGAGATCGCCTCCTGGATCG
This sequence comes from Nonomuraea jabiensis, assembly GCF_014204795.1. Taxonomy (GTDB): domain Bacteria; phylum Actinomycetota; class Actinomycetes; order Streptosporangiales; family Streptosporangiaceae; genus Nonomuraea; species Nonomuraea jabiensis. Next base: position 8,696,856 of record NZ_JACHMB010000001.1, read on the forward strand.
GCATCACCGAACGCACCGTGCAGAACATCGTCAACGACCTGCACGACGCCGGATACCTCACCCGCGAACGAGTCGGCCGCCACAACCGCTACACCCTCAACGCCGACCTCGACTTCCGCTACCCCACCGAGGCCGGCATGCCGGTGCGCCGCCTGATCGCCATGTTCACCGACCGCGACCTGCCCGAGGGCCAGCCGTCGAATCAGCCCTAGAGCGCGCCTGGTCGTGGTCAACCATCGGCCCCCAACACTGCGGCTCAGGCGACATCCGGCGCGCTCGGGTGCCTATGGCACAGTTTCATCGTGCGGTTTGACGATCTGCCGGACTGGCTACCGGCGTGGTGTCTGGACCATCTCGGGGACCGACCCGCCGGCGTGCTGTTCCGGGAACAATCGATGTCGACGGTGTTCGGCCTCCGGTTGGCCGGCGGTACGGACGTCGTGGTCAAGGCCCGCCCCGACGACGGCCGGGCGGGGTCATGTGTCACGGCGCAGGCCCGGCTGGCCGAGAACGGGTTCCCGTGCGCCCGCCCGCTCACGCCTCTCGTCGCTGTCGGTCCCCTGGTCGTGCACGCGGAGGAATTCCGCCCCGGAGGAGAGGTGTTGCGCGGAGACACGCCGGACATCGCTGTGCGCTACGCGGAGGTCTTCGCCCGGCTGATGACCGCACTGGCGAACGTCGCCGTCACGCCGCCGCTGCCGAATCCGCGCTGGGTGCGGTGGGATCACACCGACCCCGGCCTGTGGCCGTCGATCGAGTCACTCGACGAAATGGACCAGAGCCCCGTACCCGCCTACGTCATGGACACCGCCGGCAGGGCCCGCCGGCGAATGCTGGCCGCCGACCTGCCCTGCGTGCTGGGCCACGCCGACTTCGAGGCGCACAACCTCCGCTGGCTCGACCAGCAGGTGTGGACGGTGCACGACTGGGACAGCCTGGCATGGCAGCCGGAAGCTGCCCTGGTGGGAGCCGCGAGTGCGGTGTTCCCCAAGATGGGACCGGCCACCCTGCCGCCGATCGAAAGCACCGAGGCGTTCCTGGCCGCGTATCAGGACATTCGGGCCCGCTTGTTCACCGCCGAAGAGCAGCAGGTCGCCTGGGCGGCCAGCCTGTGGACGGCAGCCCACGACCTCCGATGGGAAGCACTCCACGGCTACACCGCGGTGTCCGGCAGAGCACTCCGGACACAAGCAGCCGAACGCCTCCGCCGAGCGAACGCCTGACACCCCGACAATTGCAGCGATGGCCGCTCCCATGCGGGTGTTTGACCCGGCCGCGAACGCCGGACTCAGCCAGTCCATCGCGGCGGCCGTGGAGAGCTGGCTAGCGCTGAAAGTGCCAGAACAGCATGGACGGCGTCCCCGCGATGACCGCGTGCGCCGCCTCGGGTGCCAGGTCCCACAGACCCCACGGCCACACCTCCCACGGTTCCAGGACGTCGGTCCTCTCGCGCGGCTCCCCTGAGGCGTGCAGTGGCTCCTCGCAGCGCCGCACCTGGAGCCCCGCCGCCAGCGCGGCTCGTACGTAGTCACCGACCAGGTGGCGGTACGTGGCCACCCTTCCCGGACGGCCGTCCGGCAGCCGTACGGACGGGACCACTCCCCGCGCCACGCCCTCGGGATGGATGTCGGCGATCACCACATGCCCGCCGGACCGCAGCACCCGGGCGAACTCGGCCAGCACCGGGTCCAGCACGCGCACATGCGTCAACGCCAGCGAGCAGACCACCAGGTCGACGGACTCGTCAGGCAGCGGCAGGCACGACAGCTCGCCCAGCTGGAACTCCGCCTCCGGCACCCGCCGGCACGCCCGCTCCAGCATGTCGGACGAACTGTCCACGCCGCGCACCCGATGGCCGCGACCGGCCAGGTAAGCCGCCATCCTGCCGGTGCCGCACGCCGCGTCCAGCGCGTCACCGGCCGGCAGCTCGTCGACGATCTCCCTGATGAACGGCTCGTCGAGGGCGAAGGCGGAGTTGGCCCCGTCGTAGGTCTGTGACCAGATCCGGTAACCCTCCACGGTGTCCACGCGGGCCACCTCGACGGCGGCCTCGGCCAGAGAGTCGTCATCGAGGAACTTGCGGATCTCGGCCAGGCGCGCCTCGACGAAAGCGCGGTCGTGCCCGCCGGTGAAGGCCCGCATCAGGGCCATGCCCTCCAGGCCGAGCACGTACGCCAAAGGATGCTCGTAGATCACCGGGCCACGCTAACGGCGACCGCCAGCGGAAGCCACAGAATTTCCAACCGAATCTGAGGGACGCCGGGATCAGCGGTGTGCCCGCAGGGCGGCCAGCGCCCATGCGAAGGCCGGGACCGCCGGCGGGGCCGGCTTGTCGCCCTTGAGGATGCTCAGCAGCTGCCAGTACCGCTCCACCCGGGGCTCGGCGACCATGTCCAGCCACGCGATCAGGGCGGCGGTCTCCTCGGCGGAAAGGCCGTCGGGGATGATCTGCTTCAGGATCGCTCGCGCCCCGGCCGATTCCGGCGCGATGCCGCGCGACAGAGCGGCGCCCGCGTGCTCCAGGACGAGGGGCCGGAGGTTGAGGCCGTACTCCAGGCGGTTGTCGTCCTCGCCGCTGAGAACCATCTCCCGGACCGTATGCCGGAAGCTGTCGTCGCCCACCAGTTCGGCCAGTTCCACCCACGCGGTGATCTGTTCGGAGGTGGGGTCCTCGGGGAGGTCCGGCGGCAGGTCGCGCATCCACCCCGCGACCAGCGCCGCGTCCTCGTCGAGGACGCCGGCGAACGCGCGGTCGACGAAATCGTCGATGATCTGCTGACGTTCCCGGGCCGACAGCCGGGCCAGCGCGTTGATCAATGCAATCTCCTTGGTCGAGCTGTCACGGTTGGCGAGAACGCGCAGGACGGACCGGCGGATCTTCAGGGTGCGGATCTCGGCGTCGAGCGCTCTGACGTGCAGGTCCGCCACTTCGCTCAGCGTGGCCCGCTGCTCCAGCACCTGCTGGACGGCGTCAAGACCGAGCCCGAGATCGCGCAGTGTCCGGACCAGGTCCAGCCGCGCGACCGCCTCCGCGTCATAGAGCCGGTACCCGCCCTCCGACCTCCGGGCCGGGGGGACGACGCCGCGATCGGACCAGAAGCGGATCGTGCGCGCCTGCAGCCCCGTACGCCGGGCCAGTTGCCCGATCGTGTAAAGACCCGTCACGTCGTTCATGGCTCGAATCTGCACCTTCCACCTGGTGGAACCGCAAGCGTTCTGCCGAAGATTCGTGCGATCACGATGGGACACTTTTCGGCTGCGCCATGTGGTCATAAGAAATCGCCCGAAACGCGGAGGCTCCCCGGCACACTACGTGGTGCCGAAATATCGCCCCTGCCGCCGGACGGCACGGGCGGGACTCGTAACCGACCCCGATCGGAGCACGACATCAAGACATCGCACCCCCACGACGTCGAGAATCGCCGACGCTCACCCCTCGTCCGCGCGTTCGCCCGGAGCTCCTTCTCCGCCGCCGTCACCCTCGTCCTCCTCGCCGCCGCCCTCTCCGCGAGCGTCGTCACCGGCGCCGACTTACGTACGCGCGGTTCGGAGGCGGTCGTGAACGCCATCGACGCCCGGCCCAACGACGGCTCCGGCTACTGGCCGGACTTCTCGAACACCGGCTACGCCAACACGCCGGCCAACGCCGGAGGGCTGGGCCTGGGCGCGTACCCGGGCAAGCTCACCGACTACGAGCCGGGCATGAGCGACGACAGACCGCTGCGGCTCGAGTTCCCGGACAACAGCGTCATCTCCTTCAAGCGCTTCCTCGCCAGGAAGGTGCTGATCTACGGCGACAACCTCACGTTCGTCGGCTGCCTGTTCGAGGGCACCAGCCCCAACGACAACCTCGTCCAGATCTACTCCGACAACAACATCAAGTTCCTCTACTCGACGTTCAAGCCGAGCTCCTACGCGATGCCGCCCGGCAACGACGGCACCGTCTCGTCGTCCCACACCAAGCCCGGCACGCCCTTCGACGACTCCTGGCAGCTCGCCACGACCATGAAGGAAGCCGTGGCCGTCATGGACCACAACGACATCTGGGGCAACGCCGGCATGATCATGGTGACGGGCTTCCCGGACCGCCCGTCGACCTGGACGAACAATTACATCCACGACATGGCCGATACGTCGCACGACGAATACCACCATGACGGCATAGGCCCGCAGAGCGAAGGCAACGGCGGCCCCATGATCGTCCATCACAACACCCTGGCCTCCCTGGGCAACACCAACGCCCTGGCCCTGCAGGGCAGCGGCGTGTACGACCACATCTCGTTCACGGACAACTACGTCTCCGGCTGGGGCTACGCGATCAGCATCGGTGTCGTCAACAACGCCACGAACATCACCGTCACCGGCAACATCTTCTCGGCCGAACTCGAACAGCTCTACGGCTTCCTGTACGGCAACATCTGGGGCGGATCGGCGCGCGGCTCCACCTGGCGCCGCAACCTCATCCAGGCCCGTACGGGAGACGACAACCAGAACTTCACGACGGCCGACCACGGCAGATACCTGTGGCCGACCGGCGAGACCCACGCCACCGACTACACGGGCTGAGCCCCTTCCCTCCTGACGCCGGCCGCCCGCTTACCGCGAGCCACTCCGGACCGGGGAGCGGCGCGGCCGCGCGAAATTCTCCGCTTCCGGGCGAAATGATCGGGGCGCCTCCACCCATGAAAGGGGCGTTCGTACCCGTACCGAAGTGGAGGACGTCACGATGGGAACCGCCTGTGTCAGATGACATCCACAGGTTCGAAGCGGTCTACCGGGCGACCTACGACCAGATCATCGCCTACGCCGGACGCCGCTGCGACTCTCCGCAGGACGCGGCCGACGTGGTCGCCGAGACCTTCGTCATCGTCTGGCGCAAGATCGACGAACTGCCTCCGGGCGCGCAGGCGAGGCTCTGGGTCTACGGAGTGGCCCGCAACGTGCTGGCCGACCACCGCCGCAGCGCGTTGCGCCGCCGGGCGCGGCACCGGCACCTCGACGCGGAGATGGCCGACCTCTACGGCGATCTCGCCGACCGCAGCGTCGAGAGGAACGCGATCGCCCAGGCGTTCGCGACGCTTCCCGAGGACGACCGCGAGCTGCTCGCGCTGGTCGCGTGGGAGGGCCTGGACCGCAGGGAGATCGCCGCGATGCTGGGGCTCTCCCGCAACGCCGTCCGTATCCGGCTCCACCGCGCGCGCAGACGCCTGTCCCGGGCGCTCGAGGTAGCCGACGTTCGATTCACGCCGACCGACGCGGTCGTTCCCACGGGGAGATCACTATGAGGGACATCGACGAGATCAACGAGCTGCTGAGGCCGCTGGCCCGGATCAGTCCGGACGAACCAGGCGGGCGTGCCGGCGGCGCCCGCGCGCAGGCGCTGTTCGCCGACATCATCGCTCAGGAGCGGGACACGACGACGGCGGCGGCGCTCCTACGACGCCCGCGCGGGCGTCGCTTCGGGCCTCGCTTCGGGCATCGCGCGCTGCTCGGGCTCGCCGCCTCCGCCGTCCTCGCCCTCGGCGTCGTCCTCGGACCGAGCCTGCTCGGCGGCGCCGCGACCTCCTACGCCAACTCCGCGGTGGAGATCCACGAGGAGGCCGGCACCTACGTCGCCCGGATCAAGGACCCCTACGCGGACCAGCGGAAGTTCTCCGAGGCGTTCCGTTCCCTCGGCCTCAACGTCGAGCTCAGGGTGATCCCGGTCTCGCCCAGCGCGGTCGGCGAGATCGTGAGCCTGGGTGGCGGCAACACCCCGGTGAACGTGCCCATCGGGGCCCGCAAGGAGCCGGCGGACTGCGATCTGGCCGACAGCGGCTGCTTCATGGTGGTGACCGTCCCGGCGGCGATCAAGGGCACACCCGACGTGGTCCACTTCGAGCTGGGCAGGCCGGCCAAGCCGGGGGAGTCCTACGAGAACAACTGGCAGTCGGCCACCCGTCCCGGAGAGCCGCTGGCCGGCGTCAAGGTGAGCGGCCGGACCGTCGACGACGTGCTGGCCGAGGTCGGCAAGCACGGCCTGACCGCGGAGTTCCGCCGCGTCGTGGTCCATGAGGGCGGGTACACGGTCGAACCACTGGCCGCGGATCAGGTGGGCGGCGACTGGATCGTGTTCAAGGTCATACCTGCGCGTGCGGGCGTGGTCGGCCTGGAGGTCACCGCCGAGCGCCAGACGGGCCTCGAGTACGCGGACTGAGCACCGGAACCCTGGAAGCGCAGCAGGTGGCTGGTCAGGTCGTACAGGCGGTGGGCGGCGGCCGGGCCGAGATTGCCGGTGCCCATAGAATGTCAACGATCGATGACCTGGCAAGGGGGCTCGCGTTGCAGAAGAGGGACAGGGAAGCCACCCGGGCGCGCCTGCTCGAGGCCGCCAGGCTGCGCTTCGCCCGCGAGGGCTACGACGCCACCAGCGTTCGCGACATCGCCAGGGACTCCGGCGTCGACGCCACCCTCATCTTCCGCTACTTCGGCTCCAAGAAGCAGCTCTTCGACCAGGCCACCGCCGCCGACCTCCCCGCCGACCTGCTCGAAGGCCCCCAGGAGGAGCTGGTCGCCCGGATGGTGCGCACGGTCGTCGACCACGACTGGAGCGAGTACGGCGGCGAGCACCCCCTGGTCGCCATGCTGCGTTCCTCGGCCCACGAGGACGCCCGCCGGCGCATCCGCAGGGAGGTCTGCGACACCTACGTCAACGCCCTGCGGGACCTGGCCGAGGGCGAGGATGCCGAGTTGCGGGCCGAATTGCTCAGCGCCTGGATGGTCGGCATCGGCATCCTGCGCTCGGTCGTGGCCACCCCCGCCCTGGCCGAAGCGCGGGCCGCCGACCTGGCCCCGCACATCGAGACCGTCGCCACGGGCCTGCTGGGCCGTCCCATGTCAGGAACCGTGGATCAACGGGGCGAGTCCAGCCGAACCTGACGCCCCCCGGCTCGGCCTCGCCCGCCGCCCCGACGGCTCGGACGCCGCCCCCGCCTCCGAACGCGACCGGCTCCGCCTCCCACGCTCCGGGAACGATCTCGGCCTCGTCGCCGTGGGCCGGAGATGCGGCGTGACCCGCCGGCCGCTAAAGTTCGCGATCAAGAGTGTGTTGCCGCGCCTGCGATGTACCCCCGTCATCTCATCCGCCCAGCACGTCGGCAGTTGCCAGAGCGATGACCAGAGGACGTGGGTGGCCAGCCAGAGCAGAGGACGGCCGGGCTGGCTCCATGTCGGCGCGCTCGAGGATCGCGTCCACAGGGCATGGGGTCCGGGCACGTTCCCTCCCGCCGAAACCCTGGTGGCGATCATGACGTTGTCCGCGGTCCCGCGCGCCCTGGGCACGCGGCTGGCCGCTCACCTGAACGGCGGGATCGTCGTGGGACCCGGCGCCGTGCCGGACTTACCCGGCTTCGAGCATTTACGGGGCATCCCGCTGCCCGTTCAGCAGGGCGGATGGGAGCGCAGCGCCGGCGTTTACGACCCGAGGCGGCGCATGATCGGGGTGGGCAGCGTGCCGTCGCCGTCGGCGAGCGTGGCGGGCCACGAGCTGGGGCACGCGGCCGACGACATGGACGGCATGCCGTCCCGGACCCCGTTCTGGACGGCCCTGCATGCCGCGAGCGCCGACCGCCTCGCCCCGCCCTACCGGGCGGCGGTCACCGAGCTGTACGCCGAAGCCTTCGCCTGCGTGCTGGTCCGGCGGGCCCGGCGGCTCATCCAGCTGTTCGGCGATGAGCAGGCGGCCCAGCAGGCCTACGCCTGGTTCGCGGGGCGATACGGGATCGGCTGAGCAGACCCCTGCCGACGGCACAGCGGGCCGCTATGCTGGGCAGAGAACCGTGGCAGATGGGACGGAGGGGATGAAGCACATGACCGCGATCATGCTGGCCGGCGGCGTCCTTCGCGTCCCGACCTCCACCGTGCTGCCCGACGGCACCCGTATCGACGGCACCAGGGACATCACGCCCGACTCCCCGGACTACCACGAGTGGCTGCCGCACGCGATCGGCGAGGAAGCCTCCTGGCACGGTGACCGTGACGACGAGGACATCCTGCGGCGCTGGCGGGCAGCGGCCAGCGCCTGATCAGCCGGCTTGCAGGCGCCGTGCAAGCGCCACCTGATCGACTACCGCCATCACAACGGACCAGGCCGGCTCATCAGGCCCGCCTATCAGCTTGAGGAAGAACGATGGCATCGGTCGTCTTCGGGGCAGTCGCCGTCATCGCACTGATCGTGGGCGTGGTGCTGTTCCTCGTGTTGAGGCGGAAGCCGCACACCCGGGTCGGGGCATACGTCAGCGCGGGCTTCATCTTCCTGGCCGCAGGCTTGCTCGCCATGGGCTCCCTCTCGTTCGCGAGCCTGGAATCCGCTGCGCTGCGGACCTTCACGCCGCAGGAGCGCGCGGCCGCGGTGCCGTGCCACGCGGCGGTCCTGGGGGCCGAGGAGACGTCCAACAAGCTCAACGGACGCTACATCTGGACGTTGCGGCTTCGCGTGACCCCCCAGACCGGCGAGCCTTACGAGATCGAGCGCACGGCCCGGCTCACCTCGTCCATGGGGGAACGCCTGGAGCGGGGGAACGTCGTGCTCGCCTGCCTGGTGGCCCCCGCCGACCACACCCGGATCGAGATCGCGGCCCTGGCCTGAGCCGTCCTTCGGCCGGCATGGGAAGGCGGGGGCCGGCGTTCAGGCGCGTGCGCCGCCGTCCACCCTGAGGACGGTGCCGGTCACGAAGGAGGCGCGGTCGCTGAGCAGCCAGGCGGCGGCCTGGGCGATCTCGTCGGGATCGGCCGCGCGGCGCAGCGGCGTCTGGGCCTTGAGCCGCTCGACGAGGCCGGGGGAGTGCTCCTCCCACGTACGGATCATCTCGGTCGACGTGTGGCCGGGCGCGATCGCGTTGACGCGGATTCCTTCGGGGCCGTACGTGATGGCGGCCGACTCCGTGAGGCTGTTGACGGCCCGCTTCATCGCCCCGTAGGCAGGCAGCTGGGGGTTGCCCATGAGGCTGCCGACGCTGGAGTTGTTGACGATGGCTCCCGTGCCGGCGGTGGCCCGGATGGCGGCGATCTCGGCGGTCATGGCCAGCCACGGGCCCTTGAGGTTCACGGTGTAGAGGCGGTCGAAGTCGGCCTCGTCCACCTCGTCGATCGGGCCGGGCGGCGTGATGGTCGCGCCGTTGTTGAAGGCGACGTCGAGCCGGCCGTACAGGTCCACGACGCGATCCACGGCGGCGCGCACACTGGCCGCGTCGGCCAGGTCGCACACCACGTAGCCGGCGGTGCCGCCCGCCGCCCGTACCTCCTCGGTCACCGCTTTCAGCTGTTCCTCCGTACGGGCCGCGAGCAGCACCCGGGCGCCCTCCCGGGCGAACAGCCGCGCCGCGGCGGCGCCGATGCCGCGTCCGGCGCCGGTGATGAAGGCGACCTTGCCGGCCAGCAGCCCCATGGACGTGTCGTTGGCGGGAATGGTGTTCTGCATGACAGTGAGCCTGCGCCAGCGTGCCGGGCTTATCCAGGTACAACCGGTACATGCCTGGACCGCGCATATTCGTGCAAGCTGGGAGTATGGACAGACAGGAACTGGCGGCCTTCCTGCGGAGCAGGCGCGAGCGGATCGTCCCCGCTGACGTGGGGCTGCCTGCCGGGCCGCGCCGCCGCACGCCCGGATTGCGCCGCGAGGAGGCGGCGCAGCTGGCCTTCATCTCGACCGAGTACTACACCCGGCTGGAGCAGGCCCGCGGGCCCCGCCCGTCGCAGGAGGTGCTGGCCGGGCTGGCCCGGGCCCTGCGCCTGTCCGACGCCGAGCGCGACCACCTCCACCGCCTCGCCGGCGCGCCGCCCGCCCGCGCGCCGGGGCCCTCGCGCGAGGTCCGCCAGAGCATCCTCGACCTGCTGCGGCGGCTCCCGCAGGCCGCCGCGATCGTGACGTCCGCGATGTACGAGATCATCGCCTGGAACGACCTGGCGGCCGCCCTCATGGAGGACTTCTCCGCCCTGTCACGGCGCGACCGCAACCTGGTGCGCCGCGTCTTCCTTGGCCCGCATCCTCAGGGACGGCGGTTGTACGGGGTGTCGGATGCGGATGGGTTCGCCCGCCTCTCGGCCATCCACCTGCGCGCCGCCGCCGCCCGCTACCCTGACGACCCCGAGGTGGCCGAGCTGGTGCGTGAGCTCCACGAGGGAAGCGAGGAGTTCGCCCGCCTGTGGGACTCCCACGACGTGGCCGGCGCCCCCGCCATGACGAAGACGTTCCAGCATCCGCTGGTCGGCCCGGTCACCGTCAACTGCGACGTTCTCGACATCACCGACCGGGACCAGCGGGTCGTGATCTACACCGCCGTCCCCGGCTCGCCGTCCGAACAGGCCCTGCGCCTGCTGGCGGTCGTCGGCACGCAGCGCATGGATGTTCCTACCTGAGATTGCCGGTCAGATCCCCACGGGCGGAGGCGAGGGCCACGCGCCGGTCTCGCCCTGAACGCAAGAAGCCCGACCGGGCTGCCCCCGGCCGCCGTATGTCAGCGGCGGCGTCAGGACGGCGACGGCCCGGTATCAGAGCGGTCGGCGATGGTGGACATCGAAACAAGAGCGCAGCACAAGGAGCACCTGATGCAGAAGTTCGACACCCCCGCCGCCATCTCCGCCGTCCTGGACATCCCCGCCGGCCGCGTCCACTTCATCGCCGCCGACCGGGCCGACACCACGGTCGAGGTCCGTCCCACGAACGCCGCCAAGAGCCGCGACGTGAAGGCGGCCGAGCAGACCACGGTCGAATACGCCGGCGGCGTCCTGCGGATCGAGACGTCGGTGAAGAACCAGTACCTCGGCCCGTCCGGATCCATCGACGTGACGGTCGAGCTGCCCGCCGGTTCCCGTATCGAGGCGAAGGCGGGCGCCGCCGAGCTGCGGACCGTCGGCCGTCTCGGTGACGTGGCCTTCGACGGCGCCTACCGCCAGGTCAGGCTGGAGGAGACCGCGAGCCTGCGCCTGACCGCGACCGACGGCGACGTCGAGGTCGGCCGGCTGGGCGGCCCGGCGGAGATCAGCACCGCACGGGGCGACATCCGCATCGCCGAGGCCACCGGCGGCAAGGTCGTGCTCCGCACCGACGCCGGCGACATCTCGATCGCCGCCGCCGCCGGCGTCTCGGCGGCCCTGGACGCCGGCACCGCCCACGGCCGCATCACCAACGCCCTCAAGAACGACGGCACCGCCGAACTGGACATCCACGCCACCACAGCCAGCGGCGACATCACCGCCCGCAGCCTGTGACCCACAGCCCGGTGACGGCGGACGGCCCCGGTCCATCCATGCGGACCGGGGCCCTCCACCCGGGTTCGGGCGACCAGACGTGAAGTAGCCGAGTGACCAGGGTGCCCTTCGCGCCCCCCGGCACGGGCCCTGCACGAGACGGTTGGACGGCGGTGGGTACCCGATCGACGGTGACGAGGACTGACCTGCGGTCGGCGCGCTGCAGTCAGTTTCCCCGTCGGGCCGCGGCAGGGCATCCTTTCCGTTTTCTAGGTCTATATCGCCTTTGGCGTATATGTCGATTACCTGGCCTTTAGTCCCTCCTGGTGGGTTTATGACTAGTTTTGAAGCAGGGCGTATGCGCTAGGCCGGGCACCGATTCGGTCGGGCCGGAGGTGTTCCTATGAGGGCTGTCGCCGTCCACCACGGGCTACGGGACCATGCCATGACGGTCGTGAAGATCCTCGCCGTCGCGATCGCCTATTTCGTGGCCGCCAAGCTCGGGCTGCAACAACAGCTGGTCCGAGGGCAGGTGACGCCGCTGTGGCCCTCGACGGGCATCGGGCTGGCCGCCCTGCTCCTCCTCGGCCTCCGGATCTGGCCGGGCATCACCCTCGGCGCCTTCCTGGTCAACGTGTCGATCGGGCCGACGATGGCCGCCGTCCTGGGCATCTCCATGGGCAACACGCTCGCGCCGGTCTGCGCGTACCTCCTGCTCGAACGCGTGGGCTTCCGCATCGAACTGGACCGGCTGCGGGACGCGCTCGCCCTGGTGTTCCTGGGCGCCTTCGCCGGGATGCTGGTCAGCGCTACCGCGGGCGCCGGCTCGCTGGTGCTCGCCGGCGGGCTGCGGCCCAGTGACTTCTGGTCCACGTGGTCGGTGTGGTGGACGGGTGACGCGATGGGCGTGCTCGTGGTCACGCCGCTCCTGCTCGCGAGCCGTACGACCCGGATGCCGCGGGCCGCCCACCCCCTCCGCTGGGTCGAAGGGGCGGCGCTGCTGCTGGGCACCTTCCTCGTCACGCTGGCGGCGACCGTGGGCCCCATCAACCTGCTCTTCCTCGTCTTCCCCTTCCTGATCTGGTCCGCGCTGCGTTTCCAGCTCCTCGGGGCCGCGGCGTGCGCGCTGATCGCGTCGACGGTGGCGATCGTCTCCGCCGCGCACCACTTCGGCCCGTTCGCCCAGCACGACCTCCTCCTCAACATGGTCGCCCTCCAGGCCTTCAACGGCTCCGCGGCGCTGACCGCGCTGCTGCTCGCCGCGATCATCGCCGAGCGCGACAAGGCCCACCGGAACATCAAGGACGTCTGCGCCCGGCTCAACGAGGTGGCGCACCGGCTCGCAGGCGACAAGAAGCTGGTCATCCGGCTGCCGCCCCCACGCGCTGGAGAGCGCAGCAGGGATCGGTCGCCGTAGCCGGCCTCCCGACCAGGGGTTTCGGGTGAGCACCGGTTGCGGCGGATGACTCATTTCGAGGATCCCGTAACCTTGCGCGCCCCCGGACGGGACCGGCCGGGGGCGCGGGAGAGCCCGCTAGCGGGCGCGGTAGGACACGATCAGGCCGAGACCCTGGAGAGCGGACTTGTCGCCTTCCAGGACCAGGCGCCAGGTCCCGGCGGTGAGGCCGGGGGTCGGCAGGAGCTTGCCCTCGGTGAGCGCCAGGCGTCGTTCGCCGTTGAGGAGGAAGCGGGCCGAGCCGTCGCCGGCCGGCGAGTACAAGGCGTACACGCCGGTGATGGCGCGGCCGGTCATGCCGGGGAACATGTCCGGCGTGAACGGGAGGGTCAGCGTGTCGTCGGCGCCGTCGACGAACGTGGACCACTCTTCGGGGAACTCCGCCGGGACGTCGCAGTAGCGAGCCGTGGCGTAGGGCTTGAGCATGCCCTTGACCGCGCCGGCGAAGAGCTCACCGCCCTGTTCGGCGGAGTACTTCAGGGTGACGGTGACGTCCAGGAGCTGCGGGTTGCCGCCGGACGGCAGCTCCAGGCGCCACCGGGAGACCGCGCCGGTGCCCTCGAAGGGGAGGTAACGGTCGTCGTCGTAGCGGAGCTCGAAGAGGCCGTTGTTGTCCTTGTACTCCTCCAGGTCCGACAGGGCGATCTGCTGGCCGCCGCGCCAGTCGGCGCGCAACGTCGCCGGCATCGGGCCCTTGGGGTCGAGGAGGTACTTGACGGCCTTGGGATCGGCCGCGAGCACCGTCCTGCTGTCCAGCTGGGTCAGCACGGCGTTGAGAGCGAGCGGGCCCTCCGGGCCGGTGAAGGTGACCGATACCGTCTTGACGCGCCGACGGTAGTGGCCGGGGAAGTCGCGGTCGAAGAGGGCCTCGGTCAGGGCGAACTCGCAGCGGCCGGTGGTGCGCAGGCTGAGCGCGGCCACCGGGTCCAGCGCCAGCAGCGACACCTTCTTGATGATCTCCAGGCCGCGGCGGTCGCTCTCGACCCACGCCTTGCCCAGCCGCTCCAGGTCCACTCCCAGGCTTTCCGCGGCGAGCAGGCCGTTGCGCCGGCTCTCCCAGTAGAGCGGCTGGATGTAGTCGGCCTCCCCTTCGGGGACGCCCCGCTCGTACTGGAAGGACCGCTGCGCGGCGCGCGCCATGTCGTACGCCATCGCGTAGGTCTGGAAGTACAGCCCGGACAGCCGCCCCGACATCCACTGGTACAGCTGGAGATTGGTGAACTTGCCGGTCATGAAGGCGCCGACGGCCTCCTGATTGGCGATCTGCTGATCCAGGATCTGCAGCTCGCGCTGGGCGGCCTTGAGCCGGAGCTCGGCGGCCTTCACCTGGTGGCCGAGCTGCTCCAGGTCGTTGCGGGCGACGGCGAGCTGGAAGGTCCAGTCGCCCACCATCCGCTCCTGCTCGGCGCGGATGCCGAGCAGCTCGCCGATGACGTTCAGCGCCTCGGCCGCCGACGACGAGGCCTCGCCGCCGTGCTCCAGGGCCTCGGTCACCTGTTCCCGGCCCAGCTTGGTGCCCATGATGAACAGGCCCAGCAGGACGTCCGGCAGGCCGGAGGCGATGGCCGCGCCGGCCTGGAAACCGGTCGCGACGACGTGGGCGACCACCGCCGCGGACATCATGCCGAGCTGTGCCTGCTCCAGCGGCGTCAGCCCGGCGGCGATCAGCCCCTCGTAGTGCTCGACCCGGTTCTGCGCGCCCTGCTCGCTGACCCGCACCTCGCTCAGGCCCTGGGCGGCGATCTCCACCTCCGCCTCGCGCACGGCACGGGTGAGGGCCAGGATCGTGCCCTCGTGCCGGTTGTTGAGCAGCGCCAGCTCCTCGGAGTCGCGGCGCTCCAGCACGCTGAGCAGGTCGCCGCCGAACTGCCGCAGCTTGTCCACCAGCTCCTGCGCCTTGCGGAAGACGGAGGAGAAGCGGTAGTGCGGCACCGGCAGGGTCGCGGCGGCGGCGAGCCGGTCGAGCGACGCTCCCGCCGCCGCGCCGCGCACCAGCGCCATCACGTCGGCCGGCGGCTCGAACAGCGGCAACGGCCGGCTGACGCCCATGATGTCGAGCGAGGCCCGGATCTTGCGCAGCCGGTCCTCGACGCGGTCCCAGTACTCCAGGAACACGCCGTTGGCGGGGACGTGGAAGTACGGTCCCGCGACGCTGGCGTGCACCTCGCCCGCCTTCTCCAGCATCGCGCCGCCCGCGGTGAGCTCGGGCAGCCCGTCGTCCTGGGGCGCCCGGCGCAGCTGCTCGTAGGTGAGCGCGGGCGAGAGGGACCGAGGGCCGAGGTCCTCGGGCGGCCGCTCGCCGAGCAGGTCGTAGGCGAAGATGTAGAGCATCCTGGCCTCGTCGACGCTCTCGGCGGTGTACTGCCTGAAGAGCAGGTCACCCCAGTCGAGCAGGTTGTCGACGTACGCCATCACGACCGCGCGCCGGTAGGCCGGCGGCCGCAGCTCGGCGATCGCGTGCGGGTCGAAGGGATCCTCCAGGTACGCCTTCAGCAGCGCGGCCCGGTCACCCATGAGATCGTACTGCTGGCGCAGCCGCCCGAGCAGGGCGATGCGTTCCAGCAGGCCCTTCAGCGCCGGCCCGGCCTCCGGCGGCACCTCCAGCGCGTTGAGCGCCTCCTCGATCGGCGGCAGTCCGGTGGTTGAGGGCCCGCCGGTCGGCAGCTCGGCGAGGTAGCCCTTCTCGGTCTCGCTCAGCTCGCGCTGGTGCTGGAAGGCGGGGGCCATCGGCGCCACCCTGACCAGGATCTCCTCCAGGTCGGCGGCCGGCTTGCCCACGTCGGCCCCCCGGCCGGCGAGCTCGGCCAGGTCGTCGCGGCAGCTCTGGACCAGCGCCGCGACGTCCGCCGCCAGGAACGGCAGGAAGCGCCAGTACCGCGGCCTGGTGGGGTCGAAGACGTACTCGTACCAGGTGCGGGCGTCGTCGAAGCGCTGGGCGGCGTTGAGCGCCTGGGCGATGAGCGTGGGGGCGTGGAAGAAGACCTCCCAGTAGTAGATGCCGTTGCCGCTGTTGAAGTCCAGGTGCGTGCCGGCCGGCACGCCCTGCTCCGCGGTCGACTCGGTGACCATGATCGTGGTGGCGTCGGAGACCCGCGTGCTGAAGGCCGGCAGCTCGTCGATCTCCTGGATCTCCGGCGCGAGCAGCGCGGGCACGCCGCCCTCCAGCAGCGCCTTGTTCAGCCTGTACGCCGTGCTGGAGGTGAGCCTGATGACCTCGTGCGGCAGCGCGGCGATCTCGTACGGCCGCTGGACCTTCACCGCCGAGGGGTAGGTGACGTACGTGGACCCGAGGAACAGGTAGAGGTCGGTGCTGTCGAGCACGCCGTCCAGCCCCTCCTCCCAGCCGCCGGGCAGGCCGCCCCAGTTGCCGCTGACAGGGGAGAACTCCGTCATGGACGACAGCTCCTCGCCGGGCCGCAGCACCGTGTAGTCCTGGCCGCTGAAGACGTAGCGCAGGCCCGCGCGCCGGAAGACGGCCCGGACGCGGCGGCTCATGGGCTTGGGGTAGCCGGGGTCGGCCAGGGCGTCCGGGACGCCGTCCTTGAGCGTGTAGCGGACGTACTCCAGGTTCCTGGCCAGGAACAGCGTGGGGTTCGCGCCGCCGGTGCCGGCGACGACGTAGGCCGCGTCCACGCCCTCGTCGGTGATGACCGTCCTGGCCACGCCCAGGGTCTTGATGGGGGACGGCTCGCTCTGGACGTAGTCCCTTTCCTTGGGCCCGTTGCCGGATTGTCCCCGGCCCTTGCCGGGTTCCTCGCGGGTGATGGACAGGTAGGTGTGGGTGTCGTTGTTGAAGAAGTAGACGCTCTCGCCGTGGCGGAAGGGGGCGCTGACGGGGCCGGACTGCGGCAGGCCGTCTCTGTTGCCGCGCAGCTGGAGCGTGCGCTCGTTCTGGCCGTCCCAGCGCCGGTAGGAGTCGCCGTTCACGACGAAGACCTCGTCGCCGCGGAAGAGGACCGCCCCCACCGGCGTGCTGCCGGTCGCCCATGGCGGCTGGAAGGTCTCCAGCGCGTTGCCGGGACGGGTCCGGCGCACCCACACGTGCTGTCCGGCCGAGTGGTAGTACTCCGCGCCGTCAGCGTCGACGGCGGCGGCGTCCACCCTGTCCCACTGCGGGAAACCCTCTTCGTTCCCCTTGATCGGCTTCGGGTAGCCCACGTCGATCCTGCCGAAGGGGGCACCGGAGTACCGGTAGTAGGACGCGCCGGAGAACAGGTAGAGGAACCCGTCCCTGACGATGGCCGCGTCGGCCACGGCCCTGTCGTTGTACAGGGGGGTGGCGATGTGTCCCCAGCGTTCGGCCGTCGCCGGCTTGCCGAGGCGGGTGGCGGTCGTCCGCGTCTTGGAGACCTCCACGTAGTAGGGGCCCAAGCCGTTCTCGCCGATGTTGTTGAAGAAGTACCTGACACCGCTGGGCAGCTCGACCGCGGCGTGGATCGGGGACCACACCGGCAGCTTGTCGGGATTGCCGCTCAGCTGCCGCGGCTCCTCGCCGCTGCCCTGCGGGGCGATCGGCCGGCACAGGAAGCTGCCGCCCTTGTGGTCGACGCTCATCCACGGGTCGCTCTCGGCCCCGGCCGGCACGGCCAGCTGCACGACCTTGGACGCGTCCACGGGCTCGTTGAAGATCTGCTCCAGCCGGGACGGCCGCACCGGCTCGGGCACGCCCTCGGCGCGGATCGCGTACAGCTCGGGGGTCAGCGCGAACGCCGACTGCACCTTGTCCGGGCCCTCCGGCCTGGCGACCGTGTACGTGCAGGTGATCAGGATGGTGTCGTGCGTGCCGCCGTCGGGCACCGGCACGGTCGCGGACGCCTGGACGTACAGGCTGACGCCGTCGACGGGCGCGTCCAGCACGTCCTCCAGGGGCAGGACCTGCGCGGGCACCCATTCGCCGTTGAGGTTGCGGAAGGAGTAGTTGACGCGCACCCGGTACTTGGGCGGCGGCGGCGTGAGCGTACGGCTGTCGCCGCTCTGCTGCTCGGTGAGCGTGGTCTGGGCGCCGGGCTCGGGCGCGACCGCCTCGGCCGTGGGCCAGAAGACGAAGATGCGGCCGAAGGCGTGCACCGGGTAGACGATCTCGGCCTCGACCTGCGCGTCGACCTTCAGCCACGGCTGCCAGGTGGCCGACAGGCGCCCGTCGTCCCTGAACTCCGCCTCGCGGCAGTAGTAGCGCCTCGGCTCGGTCCTGGTCCTGCCGAACAGCACCAGCCGCCGCACGCCCGCTTCGGCGCCGTCCGCGGTGTAGACGTAACCGCCGGCGATCGCGAGCCTGGAGACCTCGGTGTACTCGTCGAGGTAGCGCTTGTAGGCCTGCTCCACCTTCTCCTGGGTGATCTCGCCCTGCAGCAGGTCGTCCTCCAGGGCACGGAAGGCGGGCGTCTTGGAGCCGCGCAGCTCGGGGCGCAGGTAGTTCTCCGGGTAGAGGAAGACCTTCCTGTTGGCCTCCCACAGGCGGTAGTTCTTCAGCCACGCCCACCAGGTCCTGATCCGCCGCCGCGTCTCCTCCGGGTCCCGCCCGTCCGGGACCTTCACCCGCTCCAGGTCGAGCAGGTAGCGGTGCACGTAGAGCTGGACGGCCGCGATGGCCTCGCGCACCCGTGAGGTGCGGCCCTGGCCGCCCATCTCGACGTCGGCCAGGAGCTTGTCGTACAGCTCCGCCGGGGTGCCGGGGGCGATCGAGACGAGGGCGTCGCGCTTGAGCACGTTGATCTCGTCGTGGACGGCGGCCGACAGCGCCTCCCACTCGCCGGCGTGCAGGCGCTCCATGATCCCGTAGAGGGCGGTGTTCGCCGCCTCAAGGGAGGGCGCGTCGCCGAAGGAGGGCTGCCACACGCCGGTGTAGAGCGTGGACGGGGCGTCCCCGAGCCGGCCGGTGAGCGTGAACAGCTCGGCCAGGCGGAGCAGGAACTCCACCTCGAAGCGGTCCTCCTCCCGCCGCACCGGCGCGGCGCTCGCCGCCGCGGCCGCGATGGCCTCGGGCTCGGCGGTCAGGAGCGCGGCGTTGCGCTTGGCCCACCTGATCTCGTCGACGTCCCAGCCGAACAGGTCCGCCAGGTAGGCGTACGGGTCCTGCACCACGGCCGGCGGGTCCAGCAGGAAGGCGGGCAGGCCGTCCGGGTGCCGGCGGGCGAGGTCGATGAACCGGGAGATCGTGTGCACGTCGCTGAGCCGGTAGTCGGCCGTGCCGCCCCAGCGGTAGCGGAACCGCTGCGGGTAGGTGCGGTCCACCTCGTGATAGCCGCGGGAGTAGCGTACGTATTCGTCGCCCTTGCACAGGTACGTGCGGCCCTCGAAGACGAACGCGCCGTCCACGCCCGACTCGAAGCGGCCCGGCAGGTCGCCCCAGTCGTCACGGACGGTACGCGGGTGACCTTCCGCCACGAACTCGAACGCGTCCGGACGGTAACGGACGTACTGCTCGCCCTTGAAGGCGTACAGCTCGCCGGTCGGCGCGGCGAAGGCGGCGTCGACCAGCCTGTGGCCGGAGTCGGCGAAGGCGTTGCGCACCTTGCCGAACAGGGCGTTGACGGGCCGCGCGGCCGGCTCGCCGACCCGCAGGCAGAGGTCGCCCTTGATCAGGTGGACGGTGCCGTGGGGGCCGGGGGTGCGGAAGGCCGCGTCGAGGCCGTCGGCGAAGTCCGCGGGCGGGTCCTGCATGCGCAGGTCGAAGGCGAGGCCGGGCAGGATGGCGCGGGGGTAGCCGTCGTCGGCGTACTCGTACTCGGTGCCGGTGTAGCGGACGTACTGGTCGCCGGAGAACAGGTAGGTGTGCGCGCCGGTGACGATCGTCGCGTCCACCTTCTCCCTCTCCACGAGGTTGTTCCTGACGCGGCCGAAGACGGCGAGGTCGCGGGTGGCGGTCGCGGCGCGGGAGACGACGTGCCAGGAGCCGCCCGCGAAGAGGTAGGCGGTGCGGCCGTTGGCGACGGCGGCGTCGATCGTGCCGCCGGTGACCGCGTCGTCGAACGACTCCGGCAGGTTGGCGAAGGCGGCCTCGCGGCGCAGGTTGCCGACGATCTTCTTCGGGTAGCCGGGATCGATGTAACGGTATTCGGAGCCGGTGTAGCGGACATACCGGTCGCCGGAGAACAGGAACGTCGTGTCGTCGCCGAAGACGCAGGCGGCGTCGATCCTGGCGGTCGCGTCGTCGGGCACGAACGGATTGGGCGACCTGCCCCACCGGTCGCGGATGACGGCGAGCGGGGCGAAGTCGTGCCCGTCATGGCGGGAGTACTGCTCGGAGAGGAAGAAGTACGTCGAGCCGTCCGGCGCGGTGAACGCCGTGCGCAGCGCGTCACCGTCTTCCCTGCTGGATTCGAGGACGTGCTCGAAACCGGGCCAGAGCCGCTCGATCGGGCGCGGGTAGGACCAGGCGCCGGCCCTCTCGTCGTACTGCAGGCACTGCTCGCCGTGCAGCAGCAGCATGGTGTCGCCCGCGAACAGCACCGCGTCGGGCACGGGGTGACCGGGTACGCGGTATTGCTCGGGCACCTGCCAGAAGCTCTCGTCGGCGAGTTGCGGCTCGCCGTCGGGCTCGGTGTAGTCCGTGCCGGAGTAGACGAGGTAGCGCATGCGGCCTTCCTCGTCGGGCGACTCGAAGACGTAGGTCTTCGTGCCGCGGACGTACGCGAGCGCGACGTCGTCCAGGCCGCCCCAGTGCTCGGAGATGAGCCGGGGCTCCCCGTCGATGGTCAGGCCGGGGTTGGGGGCGGCAGTGTCGGCGGGGCCGGGGTCGGCGTAGACGACGAACTGGTCGCCGCTGAACAGGTAGGTCCTGCCGTCCCTGGCGACAAACGCCGCGTCCACCTTGTTGTCCTGATAAATCGTGTTACGCGGCTTGCCCCACTCCTCGGCGAGGAGGTACGGCCTGTTCAGCCGCGTGTTGACGCAGTTCGGCCCCTTGAACAGGTACGTCGTGCCGTCGGCGCCACGCAGCACGGCGTCGAGCCCGCGCCGGAACTCCTCCGGCGCCGCCCGCAGCGACCGCGGCGTACCGGTCTCCTGCACGAACCCGCGGCCCTCGACGGCCTCGACGCCCGCGCGATGGCGCCAGCCGCCGCCGTCCTCCGCCAGCAGTTTGCCGTCCTCCAGGAACGCGCAGCTCAGCCCGATCGACGAGGGGTCGTCGTAGCGGCGGTAGAGGCCGTCGGACACGATGTGGCAGCGGCCGGCGCGGAAGAGGTGGACGTTGCGGCGGTCGGCGAAGGCGGCGTCCACGCCGTCGAGCGTGACGTCCAGGGCCGCCATCCCGGGCTCGCGCGACAGCGCGGACAGGGCCGCCGGATAGCCGTCCTGCACGTACTCGAGCTCCGTCCCCAGGTAACGCACGTACTGGTCGCCGGAGAACAGGTAGACGTAGTGGTTGTCCACCTTCCTGCCGTCGATCTCCTCCGTCACGGTCCTGGCCAGCGCGGCGTCCACCAGGCCCGTCCGGGCGATCCTGTTGACCACGTTGCCCCAGTACGCCGGGACGGAGGCCGGGTAGCGGTCGTCGGCCCTGGTGTAGTCTCCGCCGGAGAAGCGGAGGTAACGGTCGCCGCAGAAGACGTAGGTCCGGCCGTCCTTGCCGACGAAGGCGGCGTCCACCCTGGTGAAGGGCAGCAGGCTGTCCCAGTGCTCGGCGATCGTGCGCGGCTCCGACCACCAGCGGTGCCGGGCGTCGGACACCACGAAACGCTCGCCGGCGAAGAGGTACGTCCGGCCGGTGCCGTCGGTGAAGACCGCGTCGATGACCGCGAAGCGGGGGTCGGCGGCCAGCGAGGCGGGCAGGTTCCACCAGTTGTCGGAGACCGGCTTGGGGTAGCCGGGGTCCGGGGTGGCGTAGTCCCTGGTGGAGTAGCGGACGTGGAAGTGGCCGCCGTCGGCGTGCACCTGGATGTGCAGCGGGTTCCGGTGGAGCGTCAGCGCGATGCCCTGCTCGGTGCCGACGTGCCACTTCCGGTACTCGTCCGTGCCCTCCGAGGTGACGGTGGCGTTCTCGGCCAGGGTCAGGCCGTGCTCCAGGAAGTGGCGGCGCAGCGCGGGCGACAGGCGGCCCTCGTTCAGCTCCGGCTCCTGGGCGAGCGGCACGTCGAACAGGTGGCCGCCCTGGCCGAACAGGTACGTCCTGCCGTCCATCACGAAGGCCGCGCCGACCTTGCGCAGCCCTCCCCAGTCGCGGGCGATCCCGCGCGGGTAGCCGAGGTCGACGACGGCGTAGTCGGCGCCGGAGTAGCGGATGTACCTCTCGCCGCTGAACAGGTACGTCTTGCCGTCCATGCCCACGAGCGCGGCGTCCACCGCGCCGCCGGCCAGCACGTCGGCGACCCTGCCCCAGCGCTCGGCCGTCGGCTGCGGCACGCCGGCGCCGGAGGCGGTGAAGGAGACCGTCCTGCCGTCCTTGAACAGGTGCACCATCCCCGAGACGGGCTCGGTGAAGGCCGCCTCGACGCCGGTGTGGAACTCGCCGGGCAGGCGGGCGAACTCGGTCTCGATGCGCCGCGGATAGCCGTCGTCCACCCGCACGCCGTCGTTCTCCACGCTGTCGGTGTAACGGACCACCTGGTTGCCGCTGAACAGGTACGTCCTGCCGTCGGGGCCGGTGAACGCGGCGTCGAGGCCCTGCGCGCCGTCGAAGGCGTTGCGGATGCGGCCCCACCGGGCGGAGATCGGCTGCTCCTGCCCGCCGATCTCGAAGTAGCGGCCGCCCGCGAACAGGTGGACCCGCCCGTCCACGTCCTGGAAGGCCGCGTCGAGCGCCCCGGTGAACGCCTCGGGCAGCGGCGCGTCGTGGCCCTCGGCCTGCCACCATTCGGCGACGCCGCGCGGGTAACCCTCGTCGACTGTCGTGAAATCGGGGGTTGAGTAACGGATGTACTGGTCAGCGCAGAAGAGGTAGGTCCTGCCGTTCTCGTCCACGTACGCGCTGTCGATCCGGCGCGGCGCCTCGAAGTTGTTCCTGACCTTGCCCCACAGCTGGTCACGGGGCGCCCAGCGGATGCTGCCCGGCTCCTTGACGAACAGCCGCGAGACCTCCCGATCGGGGACCTCGTCACCCCGCTCGACGGCGCGGCCGATGATCCACTCGGCGCCGTCGGGGAAGGCGAAGGCGGCGTCGACCCGGGTCAGCCCGGTGAACCGGGGCGACAGCTCGGTCAGCGCCTTGGACCTGGGGTCGAGCAGGGCGTAGGTGTCTGCGGAGTAGGCCCAGTAGACGTCGCCGGCGAACACGTAGATGCGGCCGTCGGAGCTGCGCAGCACCGCGTCGACGACCTCGACGCCCGGCGGCAGGGCCAGGGGCTCGGGGTACTTGCCGGTCAGGTCCTGGTCGTGGAAGGCGACGGCGACCTCGGTCCCGTCCATGCCGAGCTTGCCGGCCAGCAGCGCGAAGCGGCGGATGCGCTCGTACGCGGCCTGGAAGTGCGGATCGGACAGGCGCCGGGGGACGGCGATGACCGGCGGCAGGAGGATCTCCATCGCCTCGGGCAGCCCGCCGGCGACGCCCGCGCAGATCGCCGCGGCGCTCTCCTCGGGCACGCCGAACGCGTCGGCCAGCGCGGAGGTGAGCGCCTCCCGCTGCTGCCCGGCGCGCTTGTCCAGCGCGGCGGTCACCTCCTCGACCGCCTCGGCCACCGCCACGGCGACCGCGTGCAGCAGGAAGAACACGTCCCGTTCGAAGTCCTCCAGCCCCTGCAGGGCGAAGCTGACGACGTTCGCGGGGTTGGCGAAGAAGGGGACGGCCTCGCGCGGCACGGACAGGCCGTCGGTGAGGTGTCCCTGCGCGATCAGCTTCTCGACGACCAGGCCCCGCTGCTCGTCGTCGAAGCCGAGCTCGCCCAGCGCCTCCAGATGGATCCGGTACGGCCGCTCGTCCTGCGCGCACTCGGCGACCCGCCGGGCCACGACAGCGGTCTCGGCCGCGGTGAACCCGTCGCCGAGCGTCTCCACCTCGGCGACCGGCCAGCCGTCGCTCAGACAGACGCCCTCCATCGCGGCCATCGCCCGCTGCGCCATCGCCAGGTCCGCCACCTCGGCGAAGTCCTCGGGAGTGAAGGTGTAGAGCTCGGACTCCAGCTCGCCGATCTGCCGTTTCACGGCGTCCAGCACGGCGTTGCGGTGCGGGTACTCGGGCGGCAGCGCGAAGTCGGCGGGCTGGAGCGCGGCCAGCGTCTGCTTGTCCAGGTAGCGGCCGTTCTCGTCGATGTAGCCGTTGAAGCGCAGCCCGTCCATCAGCCTGGCCAGCCGCGCCTCGCTGAGCCGCAGCCCCGCGAGAAGCCCGGGGTCGAGGACGAGCGGCTCGGAGCGGAAGGCGTCGACGCGCCGGCGCAGCAGGGCGAGCACCTCGGGGGCGACGTCGGACAGGCCGGCGTTGACGCGGAACGCCTCGAGGTTCTCCTCGTCGGCGAAGAACGCCGGATCCTGGACGGCGCCCTGCTCGTCGACGTACCCGTGGTAGGTCAGGTTGTCGTACAGCTCGTCGAGCTGCCCCTGGGACAGGTTGCCGACCGTGGCCAGGTCGGAGGGGTAGAAGGACGAGGTGCCGTTGCCGACGCTGTTGATCAGCTTGAACAGCGCCTCCTTGAACGGCACGAAGTCCCGCTCCAGGTTCAGCGCGTAGTCGGTCTCGGGCAGGCCCTCGGTGACGAGCGTGCCGTCGGCGCGCAGCCGTCCGCTGAACAGGAGCTGCGCGTGGATCTTGCCGGCCAGGCGCTCACCGAGCCCCAGCCCGACGAGGTCGTCGTCGACGACCATGCCGAGGGAGGTGACCGCCTCGTGCGCGGCCACGGCCACCTTTTCAGGGTCGAGGCGCAGCAGGCGGGCGTCGCGTTCCGACACCACCGCGCCGGTGTGGGTCGCCAGCACGTCGTGTACGGCCTGCGCGGCCCGCGGCCCGAAGCGCTCGCCCTCGAACATGGCCGGCTCCATGGCCACCGCCTGGAACCGCTGGTCGAGCCCCTCCAGCACCGCTAGCTGGTCATCCCCGCCGGCCCCGCTGGACCCGCTCCCCAGGATCTCGGCCAGTTCCTGGGCGCCGAAGCCGCTGTCCTGCATCCACCGGGCGACCGCGAGCAGCGTCTGGGCCAGCCACAGGCCGGAGGCCGGGTCGCCGCCCTCCAGGATGCGGTAGCAGTCCTGCGTCTTCGGCTCGACCCCGCCCAGGAGGGAGAACGTGGAATACCGCCACAGCGACGGGTCGCTCTCCAGCACCCCCAGCAGGTCGAACAGCTCGCCGGCGGACATGCCGAGCGCCGAGGTCAGCCTGCCGGTCCGCCGCAGCAGCGCGATCTGCGACGACCCGATCGCGGCGCGGTCGAACGGGCTCGGCTCCAGGGCGCTGTAGCGGTCGCGGTAGCGCCGCACGGTCTCCGTGATGTCGCTCTCGGAGGTCCCGATCCCGATGGCCAGCTTGCGGCGGTACTCCTTGTTGTGCGGGCCGAGGAGGTCGCCCGACATGGCGGGCAGCTCCTCGGGCACCGGCTCCACCTCGGCCACCAGCCCGCACACCGCGTCTACGGTGAGGTCGTAGCCCTGCCGCAGGTGCACGACGAGCGCGGTGGTCCGCAGCGCCGCCGCGTCGAGCGTGCCCCCGCAGCACGTGGTCAGGATGCGGTCGAGGTCGCCGAGGCCCAGCCCGGTCCCCCTGGCCAGCCGGACGATCCGGCTGATCCGGTCGTACCAGCCGGAGGTGGCCCCCTCCAGCCGCGTGCCGTCCGGCGACAGGGTGACCGGCCCGCTGCCCTGGTTGACGTAGGAGTCCTTGGGTGGCCGTACGAGGTCTTCCGGCTCGCCCAGCAGCTCCCGCAACTCCAGCGCCGACAGGCCCGTCACCTGCTTGAAACGTTCCACATCCGCGAGCGAGGACAGCCGGTCCTGCGGCGCGAGCCCGTAGAAGGCCTTGATCCGCGCCTCGTCCGCCGGCGACGTCAGATGCGTGACGGCCTCCGCGGACAACCCCAGGAACAGCCGGGCCACCGTGTCGGCGTCGGCCACCGGAGCGAAGATCCGGTAGAGCTCGTCCGGTCCGGTCCTGAGATGCCGGAGGTAGGTCTTGAACCGCTCCTCGTCCAGCGAGAACGGCATCCCGAACGGGTGCTCCAGCCGCTGCCGCATCCGCTCGTACGGCTCGTCCCCGGCGAGCTTCTCCAGCAGCTCGATGACGATGTCCAGGTAGGGAGACTCGCCGAAGGTGTTCTCCCCGTCCAGGAGGACCCTCTTCAGGTCGGCGCGCCGGTCGTCGCCGAGCAGCGACGGCTGCTCGAGAACGGTCTCGATCAGCCCCAGGAGATCCGCGAGGTAGGCCCCCGGCGAGTAGACCGTCCTGGCCTCGTCCTCCTGCCGATGATCGAGATTCGTGTCGTCGAACAGTTCCTCGTAGCTCGGGAGCAGCTCGTTGCCCGCCATGCGTCCCCCCTCAGAGAAGCCTGCGTAATCCGGACCGATCCCACAGAGCGGTCCGCGCCCCCACAGATACAAGCTCAGAAACCGCGCCACGAATATGGCGACCGAGCCACCTGTCCTCATCCGGCCAAAGGCGGATGTGGCGGACTGGGAACCTTTGCACGCCCGGCCAAAAGGTGGACGATCGATCGGTCGTCAGGCATGGGGGAGCCTTGAGAAGAACGGCTGGGGGGTCATGAAGAAGACAGGGCC
Source organism: Nonomuraea jabiensis (assembly GCF_014204795.1). Classification (GTDB taxonomy): domain Bacteria; phylum Actinomycetota; class Actinomycetes; order Streptosporangiales; family Streptosporangiaceae; genus Nonomuraea; species Nonomuraea jabiensis. The sequence goes on from NZ_JACHMB010000001.1 coordinate 8,723,170, forward strand.
GAGCACCGGCACGTCCAAGAACAAGCGTCAGCGCAGGCGGACGATCGGCGGACCAGAAAAGATCAAGCCTGGCATATCGGATATGCCTGACTTGCCTATCACGAAGCGTGACGTGTCCGTCGCCTCCGCGCCGGTCTCCACATCAACGCCGCCGGGCTGGCAGGAGTTCACCGAGAAGCCCGACTCGACCACCGCCAACGTGGTGGCGAGGGCGCTGCAGGACAGAACGTTCTCCATGCAGCGCATGGCCGGGATGCTGGCCCAGCGCTCGGCGTCCGAGCGCGGCACGATGTCCCGGCTCATCGTGTCGCAGCTCAGAAGCAACGCCGCCCTCGACTTCCTGAAGGCGACCGCCGGGGTTCGTCTCGTCAAGCCCAAGACGCCCCAGCAGCAGGTGCCGCAAACAGAGGACGGTGGCGCGCCGGGCCGCAACGAATCGCTCGAGGCGCTCGACCTCGCCGCGCCGGGCAAGGGCGCCGTCGACCTGGTCGAGCTCGCGAAGCGCGTCGACGACGCGGACGACGCCTCGTCGATGGCCTACCTCAAAAGGGTGTTGGCTGACGTCAACTCGATCAGCAGCAGCAAGGAGCCGTACTCGCGGCTGCGTCGCACGGCGCTCGGGCAGGAGGTGGTCGCCGGGCAGGCGCACATCGTCGAGCAGGTGGGCTTCCGTACGGCGAGCAGCAAGCGCGTCGCCCAGGGCGGCCTGTCGACCCAGAGCGACATCGAGTCCAGCTACTGGCGCACGTCCTTCGACGGAGCCCTGAAGAAATTCGTGGCGAAGCTGCAGGCGGGCGGCAAGCTGAAAGAGGGCGACATCCTGGTCAACAGCCCGCGCGTGCTGCGCAAGCTGGAGATGGTACTGGACCGGAAGGTGCTGGCCAAGCTCAAGATCCAGCCACTCAAGGGGGAGACGGGCATCAGCGTGCTGAGCGGCGCCACCGGCTCCTTGAACTGGAAGGAGATCCTGGAGGGGATCGGCGCGACGCCGTCGGCATACCAGCTCTTCGAGCTCGTGGACGCGGACCAAGTCCCGTATGGGCCGAAACAACAGGTCGACACGTACGCCGACCTCGCGCAGCTCATCACTTCCAGCGCGTTCTCCCGCCTGCAGGACATCGCGCGCGGGAAGGGCGAGCTGGCGCCGGTGTGCGCCATGGTCGAGCATCTCCTGCTCGGCCTCACCGACAAGTTCGGCCCGGACCGCTTCGACGTGCTGAGCGCCGACGCTCTGCGCTCGCTGAGCCGGCTCCTCGACATCGTCGTCGAGGATCCGAACCCGTCGTCGGCGTTGCGCGCGGTCGACCTCATGATGGACGAGATCGCCGTCGTGCTCGCCGTGACCAAGAACTACAAACGTGTCGACTATTGGAACACGATGCGGGACGTCCTGCTGAAGCGGGCGCCGAGCATCAGGCCGTACGTCGTCGGCAAGGAGATCGAGCTCAGCAGCCACCTCATGACCAGCGGCATGGACGCGCTCGGGACGGCGCTGTACATCGCGCTGTCGTCGCGGGGCACCGCGCAGGTCTCGCGTGCCACCGAGAAGGTCGACTACTTCGAGACCGGGATGCTGCTCGGCAAGCTCAAGAAGGGGGAGACGGCGAAGCCGCGCAAGGATGTCGTGGTCGCGGCGCTGAACCCGAGCACGCCCTTCGAGCCGCCCTCGACGAAGAACCTCGTGGACGGCGTACTCGGGGGTCTGAAGGCACGCAAGCGGGATGACCCGCCGTTCGCGCTGATCCTCGACACCACCGTCGAGGACGGGCTCGACCCGTCCACCGGCCGGACCCGGCTCGACGAGGTGCTCAACGGCCTGAAGGACGCCATCGCCGACGGCGGCCTCGAGGTCTTCCTGTGCAAGAGCTTCCAGAAGTACGCCTCCTTCGGCACCGGCAAGGTCGCCGCCGGCGACCTCACGGTGTTGACGAAGAAGGGCGGCTACGCGTCCCAGCGCACGCAGGCTGAGGCGCGGTTGCAGGAGCTCGACCTCGATCTCGCCCGGCATGACGAGGGGCAGCTCGTGATACACATGCTCAAGCACGGCAATCAAGACGAGCAGGCGCTGATGCGCAGCGCCGCCGGCAACGCCGAGTTCGTGAACAAGTTCTGCTGGCCGGTCACGCATACGGACCTGGGATCTCCGTACGTGGACGGCATCCCCTTGCTCCTGCGCTCGAAGCCCGGGGGCGAGATCGCCGCGCTGTTCGACAAGCTCGCCCTGGTCGATTCGCGCGGCAGCTTCTCGTTCCTGCGGACGTCGTTCGTCGACCTGATCCCGGGGCCGTGGGGAGTGCTACCGGAAGATCAAAAAGAGGACTGGTACACGCGCATCAACACCGGCCACGAGTCGAAGCAGACGATGGTCGAGTACTTCTACGCGTTCGGCCACCTGGTGACCGGCATGCCCCCTGGCGCGAAGGAGCCGACGACGCAGGACAGTCTCAGCAACCTGACCAAGAGCCTGAAGGACCACTGGAACGCACTTGGCGGTGTCAAAGACGAGGACGATGCCGACATCGCGCGGTACCGGGGCAGCATCATGGCCTCGTACTGCGCGTACGCGTGCCAGAACATGATGGTCAAGGCGAACGTGCTGCCGATGCTCGTCGCGTTCTTCGCGACGCCGACGACCGGCGTCTCGATCGAGACCCGGCGCTATCTCGCCGGTGAGCTGCTCTCGCGGGCGAATCTCTTGAAAACCCTCGATACCGGCACCCTCACGGAGCTGTGTGATCGGGCGATGGCGGATTTCAAGATCCCAGGCCTGGACAAGCCCGACGCGACCGTCACCCTCGCGGCGCTGTGCCGCGCGGCGGAGGTCCTCCCCGGCTGGTCGATGAAGCCCTTCGCCCAGGCGCTCAAGGACAAGCTCAAGCCCGGCGGCGATTCGAAGGAGGCGCGGCGGCTGCTCGAACTCATCGAAGGAGCCCTCAAAGCCTGAGGCCGGCGGGGCGTTGGCGATGGAACCCTGGCCGCCCTGACGCTCGGCGGCCAGGATTCAGGTCAGGAGCAGGCGGGCGGCTGCAACCGGGCGGCCGTGCGCTCCTGCTTCGGCTGGGCCGCCGTCTCCTGGGAGCCGAGGAGCGCGCGGGTGAGTGCCTGGCCGTCGCCCGCCATCGCCTGCAGCGCCGTGTCGAAATGATCGTCGGTGAGCACCCGCTCGTCCGAGCGCAACGCGACCAGGATGACCCGGCGCAGCAGTTCTTTGATGAACGACGCCGTGACCCCCTCGGTGGCGGCGACCACCTTGGCGGTGTCGGCGACGATGGGCCGGTTGCGGGCGTACAGGCGGATCAGGCGTTCGCGCGCCGCCGCGTCGGGCGGCGGCACCTCCACCGCGAGGTCCACCCGGCCGGGCCGCTGCACCAGGGCCTTCTCCAGGACCTCCACCCGGTTGGTGGTCAGGACGAACGTCACGTCGACGTCGCCGCTGATCCCGTCCATGGCGTCCAGCAGGGAGAACAGCAGCGGGCTGGTCTCGTGGTGGCTGCGGTCCTCGGCGATCAGGTCGACGTCCTCGACGACCACGATGGACGGTTGCAGCTTGCGCGCCACCGCCACCGCATAGTCGATCTTGCGCATGGCGGGTCCGGTCATCAGCAACGCCGTGTGCTCGCGCAGCCGTCCGATGAGGTAGCGCGTGGTGTGGGTCTTGCCGGTGCCCGGCGGGCCGTACAGCAGCAGGCCCCGCCGCAGGTGCTGGCCGGCCTCGGTGAGGCGGTCGGCGTGCTCGGCGATGCCCACCACGTGCTCCTCGATGGCCTCCAGCCGTCCTTCCGGCAGGACCACCTCCTCGGGGTCCAGCTCGGGGCGGGGCAGGAAGGTGAGCAGTTCGTTCTCCCTGTGCTCGCTGAAGCCGAAGCTGAGCACCTGGCCGCGGAACGGGTCGTTGTCCTGTTTGAGCCGGTTCACCTCGTCGCGTACGGCGCTCGCCACGTCCCGCCGGGCCGCCAGCACGGTGAGCAGGCTGTGGGAGTCGTAGTCGTCCTTGTTGCTCAGCCCGATGAGCACCGGCGTGCCGTCGGGCGCGGCCGTGGCGACCAGGCCGAGTTGCACGACCTCGATCGTGGTGTCGGGGCCGATCGGGGCCGTGCCGTAGTCGGGGCGGCCGAGCATGCGGCTGCCCTCGCGCATCGCCGCGAGCAGCATGTTGATGATGCTCTCCCAGCGCCGCTCGCCGCCCACGATGCCGAACCACTGCGCGCCGGGGGAGTGGGCGTCCAGGTAGAGGTCGGCGGCGGTCTGCAGCGCGGCGTGCTCGTAGAGCCGGTACTTCTCCTCCACGACGACCACGTCGCTGAGCGGGCAGCCGAGGTGCTCGGTCACCTTGGCGACCAGCGGAGAGGTGGCGTTGGCCTCGCCGATCCGTTCGGCCACCGCGGTGTAGACCTGCCGCAGGCTCTCGGCGAGCGCTCGCGCGTCGGCGAGTTCGATGTCGGTCACATCATCCATCATCGCGATCGGGGCGGATAAATGCGCCCGATTAATCGCCGGCGTCCGTACGCGGCCACCGTGGAGTCACCCTTCCACGGACGGCACTCGGACGCGTGCCACTCGCCGCTCTTCCGGCCGCTAGACAAGGCGGGGGGACAGCCTTGATCGACTCGACGGTCCTGGCTCGCTAAGGTGAGGCGCCCCCTCATCCCACCGCGGCTGGAAGTGTCACGTGATCTCTCGTTACCGTCTGGGCCTTCCGGCTCTCCTCCTCACCGGCCTTTATCTTGGTGCGCTGGCAGTCGCCGCGGTGATCGCGCTCACCTCTGGCGGTCTCGGCCTGTTATGGAGCCTGACCCTCTTCACGCCGGTGGACGAATCCATCCCGGCGACGTGGCCGAACGTGCTCGTCATGCTGGTGGCGGGGCTGCCCTGTGCCTGGGCGCTGTGGCAGTGCCTGCGCGGGCCGCTGGCGGGGCCACCGCCGGAGCAGGGCCGAGCCGTACGGCGGCTGCGGATCGCGCTGTACGCCGCGGCGGCGTACGGACTGATCTATCCGCTCATGTCCGACTGGTTCGGGGCCGCGATCCTCGACATCGCGTCGATGGCGGCGCTCGTGGTGCTGTTTCCGCCCGTGCTGGGCTCAGGCCTGCGGCACGCGGATCAGGTTCGGATCGTGGGCTTCCTGGGGTACGGGGGCGTCAGTGCCCAGTTCGCGCTGGCGCTGGCCGGCCTGCGTATGCCCGGCTGGCTCGCGCTGATCTTCGCCGGGGCAGCACTGCTCTGGGCGATCCTGATCCTGCGGGCGCAGCGGGAGGACGGGCGCTGGACGCGGTCCACCGTCCGGTACGGCACCGCCGGCCTGGTGTTTCCCTTCGTGTCGCTGCCGGTGGCCACGGTGCTCGGAGACCTGGGAACCGTCTATGCCGACGCCACTGGGGCATTCGATGTCCTGTTCACGGTCTGGCTCGCCCGTTCGGCCCACGAGCTCGCGAGACCGACGCAGCCCGCCGGGACCGCCGCGGGCGCTGAGCAAACAGCCATCCAGCCGTAGGTGACGCCGGAGCGCTGGCGCGTGGCGGCCTGCGCTCCATCCACTCGCGCCGGAAAACGGCAAAGGCAAGGAGACCCCGCTCCTTGCCACTTTCAGGTTATAGCGCACTGGGGGGCTTGCGGCAAGACCCGGGTCGTGCTTCAAGATGGGCGGCCGAAGCCAGAACACCTGCGGAAATGGGGGATCCGATATGCGTGTGGTGTTGACGACGTGGGGATCGCGCGGAGACGTCGAACCCTTGGCGGCACTCGCGGTACGGCTGCGCGAACTCGGTGCGGAGGCGCGAGTGTGCGCGCCCCCGGACGAGGACTTCGCGGAGCTGCTGGCGCGCGTCGGCGTCCCGCTGGTGCCGCTGGGCCCCACGGTGCGCTCCGTGGTCGCCGGTCCGAAGCCGCCCTCCGCCGAAGTCGCGTTCCGGCTCGCTCCCGAGCTGGTCGCCGCCCGGTTCGACACGCTCACCAAGGCCGCCGAGGGATGTGACGCGCTGCTGGCGACCGGCCTGATGCCGGCCGGCGCCCGGGACGTGGCCGAGAAGCTCGGCATCCGGTACGTATGCGCCTGCTTCCATATCCTGGGACTGCCCTCGCGGCACTTCCCTCCGGGGGCGCGGCCGGGCAAGCAGTCCCCGGCGGGCGAGACCGACAACCGGGTGCTGTGGGAGCAGGACGCCCAGCGGGTGAACGCCTTGTACGGCGAGGCGCTCAACAGCCATCGGGCGGCGATCGGCCTGCCGCCGGTGGACAACGTCCGCGACCACGTCCTCACCGACCGGCCGTGGCTGGCCGCAGACGAGACCCTGTGCCCGTCGAAAGGCCTGACGGACCTCGACATCGTCCAGACCGGGGCATGGATCCTGCCCGACGAACGCCCGCTCCCGGAGGAGCTGGAGGCGTTCCTGGACGCCGGCGCACCACCGGTGTACGTCGGCTTCGGCAGCATGGCCGCGTACGCCCCGAAGGACGTCGCCAGGGTGGCCATCGAAGCGATCCGCGCGCAAGGCCGCCGCATCCTGCTCGCCCGCGGCTGGGCCGACCTGGCCCTGATCGACGACCGGGACGACTGCTTCGTCGTCGGCGAGGTCAACCAGCAGGCGCTGTTCCCCCGGATGGCCGCCGTCGTGCACCACGGCGGCGCGGGCACCACGACGACGGCCGCCCGGGCCGGCGCACCCCAGGTCGTGGTGCCCCAGATCGCGGACCAGCCGCATTGGGCCGCCCGGATAGCCGAGCTGGGCATCGGCGTGGCACACGACGGTCCGACCCCGACCGTCGAGTCCCTGTCAGCCGCGCTGACCACGGCCCTGACCCCCGAGACCCGGGCACGAGCCAAGGCGGTGGCGGGCACGATCTCCACCGACGGGGCGACGGTGGCCGCGAAACTACTCCTCGACCCAGCCACCCGGTAAAGGCCGCCCGCGTCCGCGTGAACGCCTGCTCAGGCCGGAGAGCCGGCCGACGCAGCAGGCCGTAGCGAGCGCTCGCAGGCGGCGGCCTCGACCGGTGCACGCACGTGGCCCGGAACCCGGCCGTCGCCGCCTCGGCGCCAGCGCGATCAGCAGGTTCGACGGGCGGGCCCTGAGGTGCCGAGCAGGCAGAACGGTCGGCCACCTCGGACCCGCTCGTACTTGGCCAGGGTGCGGGCCACCGCGAGTGGGACGGCCGCGAGGCAGCCGGTCACCAGGCTGCGCGCGGCGAGTCCCCCTCGCCCGGACGCTCGCCGACGGTGATCGGCACCGAGGTGACCGCGCCGTCGGTGAGGCCGACCTGGTAGGCACGCCACTCGTGCGTGTACAGGAGGTGCTCACCGGTCCCGTCGACGGTGAAGCGCAGGGTCAGCGAGGCGTCGTGCGGCAGCTCCGGGCGGGCCAGGACCTGCGCCGGTCCGCCTGTCACGGGGACGCGTTCGACGGTGTGCCCGGAGGCGTAGATCAGCGCGCTGCCGTCGGGGGTGTGGGCGAGCGACTCGATCGGCGTGGCGCCCGTGGCGTTCTTGATGATCTGGTACGTGGTGCCGTCCGGGTCGGCGGCCAGGCGGGTGAGGTCGAGCGAGGCGATGGCCCGGCGACCCAGCACGTAGGCGAGCGAGCGGCCGTCCGGAGCCCAGGACAGGCTGCCCAGCATCGGGTGCGTCATCGTCCTCCAGTCGCGGCGCCGGCCGGTGGCGACGTCGAGCACGGAGATCTTGGCGCCGCCTCCGATGAGCGGCGTGGCGTAGGCCAGCCGGGTGCCGTCGGCGCTGAGGGCGAGGTCCTGGACCACCCTGAGGTCGTCGGGGTCGGTCTGCGTGATAGCCACCGGCCTCCCGGGGCGCCCGTCCTCGCCGAGGCGTACCAGGAAGAAGCGGATCTCCGGACTCTTCGGCTCCGTCCAGCCGGCGATGGCGAACGTCCGGTTGTCCCGGGCGGCGGCCACGAGCTGCCAGGAGCTGGAGATACCGGGCGGCAGCGGGATGTTCGCGATGAACGCCCCGGTCGCGGCGTCGTGCACGGCGGGCGGCACCGGCGTGAAGACGCCGGTCTTGGAGTTGCCGGGGAAGTGGACGAGCGGAGTTCGCGCGGAGACGAAGAACCGGGGCCGGCCCGTCGCCGGCAGGGGCGCTCCGGTCGCCATCGGCTCGGTCAGGGAGGTTGCCAGGGGGAACGGGTGCCGTACGGGACCCGAGGACGTCATGTGCGAGGGCCGTGGCGGGAGCAGCGTGGCCGACGGCTGCGGCGGGGACGCCGGTGGCCGGGTCGCGCCGACCAGCGACACCCGGTCGGCGGCCGGATCGGCGCAGCCGGCGACCAGGACGGCCAGGACCAAGCCCGCCAGCGTGGCGGACGCACGGGCACGGGAGGACATGCGTTGATCATCGTATGAAAACGGCTTCTTGCCCAACCGCGGCGCCATACGGAGGGAGACGGTGGGGTCGCCCAGGTGGTGGACGCGTCCCGACGGCTCGGCACCATCGCGGAACTCGGGAGGCGGCACGATCCGGCGTCGTCCTGCATCTGCCGCACAGGTCATGACCCCGGTGCGGCGCCATGCAGGCTCACGCGGCCGGTCACCTCGTCGCCGGCGGTTCGGGGGAGAAGCAGCGTGGGGATCGCCAGGAGCGCCAGGATGATCGAGAGGAGGACGAACGCCACCCGGTACGGCCCGGCGGCGCCCGCCACCCCGGGTACCGCCTCGCCCAGCCGTACGAGCAGCGCGCCGATCGCCACGCCGAGGCCCGCGCCCAATTCCTGCAGCGTCGACAGCAGCGTGTTGGCGTGGTTCATCCGGTCCTGGCCGACGTCGGCGAAGGCCACGCTGTTGTACGCGGTGAACCCCGTCGACCGTACGATCCCGCTCACCAGCAGCAGCACGAGGATGACGGGCAGCGGCGTCGTGGGTTCGAGGAACGCCATCCCCACCAGGCACGCGGCGCCGATCACGATCGACCAGAGCAGGACGGTACGGATCCCGAGCCGGCGCATCAGCGGCGTGGTGGCGGGCTTGATCCCGACGTTCCCCACGAACAGTGCGATCACCACCAGCCCGGCCTGCGCCGCCGACCAGCCGAACCCCACCTGGAACAGCAGCGGCAGCACGAAGGGGACCGCGATGATCACGCCGCGATAGACCGACCCGCTCGCCGCCGTGGTCCGGAACGTCGTCACCCGCAGGATCCGCAGGTCGACGATCGGGCGTGGAGCGCGCAGCAGGTGCCGTACCGCCAGCCCCAGACCGGCGGCGGCGACCACCAGCGCCACCGCCGTCGACGGGGTGAAGCCGGAGCCGAGCCCCTCCAGCGCCACGATCAGCCCGGCGACGCCCACCGCCATGAGGGCGAACCCGGCGCGGTCCAGCGGGTCACGGGCGTCGGCGCGCAGGTCGGGCACGATCCGCAGCGCCACGACCAGCGCCGCCAGCCCGAGCGGCACGTTGATCACGAAGATCCACCGCCAGGACGCGTAGTCGGCCAGCAACCCGCCGACGACCGGCGCCAGCACCGGCGCGAGCAGGGCCGGCCAGGTCAGGTACGCGATCGCCCGGACCAGATCGGACTTCTCCGTCGTCCGCAGCACCACCAGCCGCCCGACCGGCACCATCAGCGCCCCGCCCGCCCCCTGCACCACCCGCGCGGCGGTGAGCGCGGGCAGCGTCGGGGCCAGCGCGCAGCCGAGCGAGGCCAGCACGAACAGCACGATCGCCACCGTGAACACCCGGCGCGGGCCGAACCGGTCGGCCAGCCAGCCGCTGATCGGGATCAGCACCCCGATGGTCAGCACGTACGCGGTGATCGCGACGTTGACGTCGATCGGCGCGATCCCGAGCTCCGCGGCGATATGCGGCGCGGCGGGCGTGATCACCGTGCCGTCGAGTATCTCCATGAAGAACGTGCCGGCGACCAGTAAGGCCAACCCTCTCTGGAATTCCACGTCGGCAAGGGTATAGACGGCACAAAACCGGATATTCCCCACCCTCCCATCGCTGCGGGGAGACGAACGCGTAGAAAGGAGGATGTGAACCGATCGGAAGTGCCGTTACTCGCCACGTTCGTGGTCATGGGCCTCGCGGTGACCGCGGCGCTCACCACGCTGGTGCTGGGCGGACCGGACGAACCTGCCCCGCCTGTCGTCCCCCTTCCGGCGACGGTCGCGCCGTCCTTCTCGAAGGCCGACGTCGTCACGATGCCTGAGCTGTGGTTCAAGGAGGCGGACGACGCGCGCGCGGAGATCGCCGCGCTCGGGTTCACCGCGAAGGTCATGAGGTTGAACCCCGAGGGGATCGCCGATCCGAAGGAGTGGGTCGTGGCCGGCCAGTCTCCGGGGCCGGGAACCTGGCTCTCGAGCGCCGTGCCGATCCTCCTGCACGTCGTCCCCGAGGAGACGGTGTCACGGCGCCCGGCTCCGTGAACTTCGAGATCCGGCGCCGGTCAACTGCCCGCTGACGGGAGCACGGCGACGGCTTCGACCTCGACGAGCTGGTCCTGGTAGCCGAGCACGGTCACGCCGAGCAAGGTGCTGGGCACGTCGTGCCCGCCCATGTACTCCCGGTAGACCTTCCAGACCGTGCCCAGGTCGCTCTGCCGGGAGGAGGCCACGTAGACCGTGGTCTTGACGACATCGGTCAGCGACGCGCCCGCCCCTTCGAGCGCGGTCACGAGGTTGCGCATCACCTGATGAGCCTGGCCGGCGTAGTCGCCGACCGCGACGGTCGTACCGTCGAGATCGAGGGGACACGCGCCGGCCACCCAGACAGAACGCACCGGCGCGTCCGCGACCGCGGCATAGGCGTACTCCACCTGCTGCGTGAGCTGGTCGTTGCGGATCAATCTGACGCTGCTGCTCATTTCAAGCTCCATTCCGGGGATTATCGGGGCCAGCTCGGCGAGCGGCCCAGGATTGCCACGATCTCATCCAGTCGCGACCCGTCCGACCACGGGAGCGCCGGCGCGAAGGCCGCCCCGGGCGCGAGGCGCGCCTGGCCGCCGGGTACGGCTCGCGCCACGGCGAGCGCGGCCTCCAGCAGGTCCGGCGGGAAGTCGACCTCGACGTCCAGCGCCTTGGCCAGATCCCAGGAATGCACCACGTAGTCGATGAAGTGGAAGCTGATCGCCTGCGCCCCGGGGAAGGCGCTCCCGCTGGTGAACTCGGGCAGCGGGAACCTCCGCTCCAGCACGCCGGCGGCGGCGAAGGCCGCCATGACGTGTTCGGCCGAGGCCCGGTAGCTCGCCACCGGGTCCTCGCCGAGGGAACGAAGCTTCCACCCGGCGAGATCGCCGTCTCCCCTGGAGGCCGCGGCGAAGCCGTAGTGCTGCGTGGCCATGTGCGCGAGCAGGCCGTACACGGTCCATCCGAGGCAGGGCGTCGGACGGGACAGATCGGCGGGCCGCACCCGATCCGCCAGCTCGACGCTGGCGCGCACGGCCTGCGCGTCGAGCGCGACCAGGTCGCCCTTCGTCAGGAGCTCATTAATATGCATTCGCATATGATCTGCAAGTGCTTATCATCTGTCAACCGGATACCTTGGACCTGTGACGGCCCGCCCCGACCTCGCCGAGATGATGCATCCTCTCCTGCAGTCGCTCATCGCGGCCGAGCTGCCGGTGCTGGCGGCGCACGGGGTCTCCATGTGGGGCTACGCCGTGCTGGGCGCCCTCGACGACGGCTCCGTACGTACCCAGGCCGCTCTGGCCGAAGCGATCGGCGCCGACAAGACCCGCATCATCGGCACCCTCGACAAGCTGCAGGCGGCCGGGCTGATCACCCGCGACCCCGACCCGCGCGACCGCCGCGCGCGGATCCTCACGATCACCGCCGAGGGCCGCGCGGTGCGCAGATCGGTGCGGACCGAGATCCAGGCCAACGAGGAGCGCCTGCTCGCCCGCCTGCCCGAGGCCGACCGGCACGGTTTCCTCCGCGCCCTGCAGGCGCTCCACCAGCTGCCCCGCGAGCAGATCACCGAGAGGTCTCCGCTCGACCGGCGGCCCACCCAGCGATCGAACGCGGCCCACGACCGCCGAGGAGCGGCCGATCAGCTGGGCTGACCGGTGGGCATGATGGTGACCTGCTGAAGGTTCACCCGCGGCGGGAGGCTCGCGAGGAACCCGACGGTCTGGGCGACGTCCTGCGGCGTGAGCCACTCCATCGTCTCCCTGGCGCCCTCCAGCCACGCCCGGGCCCCCTCGTCGGTGACGTGACTCTGCAGCTCGGTCGCGACGATGCCCGGCTCGATCGCGGAGACCCGTACCTTCTTCGCGCCCAGCTCGACCCGCAGGTGGCGGGAGAGATGGGTGACATACGCCTTGGTGCCGGAGTAGACGGCGAAGTTCGGGAAGATGTTCTGGGCCGCGATCGACGAGGTGTTGATCAGGTCGGCCACCCCGCGCTCGGCGGCGGCCTTCACCAGCTGAGGAGTGAACGCGGCGATGGCGTTCATCAGACCGGTGACGTTGAGGTCGATCTGGCGCTGCCACTGGGCGGTGGCCAGCTCCTCGATCGGCGCGGGGAGCATGACGCCCGCGTTGTTGAACAGCAGGTCGGCGCCGCCCAGCTCGGCCGCCACCCGGTCGGCGGCCGCTTGTACCGCCGCCGCGTCGGTGACGTCGACGGCCAGGGCCAGCGCCCGGCCGCCGTTCTTCTCGATCCGGGCGACCAGGCCGTCCAGCCGCTCGGCGCGCCGCGCCAGGACGACGACACGGGCGCCCAGCTCGGCCAGGTGCTCGGCCGCCGCCTCGCCGATGCCGCTGGAGGCGCCGGTGACGACCGCGACGCGGCCGGTGAGGGGACGGGCGGAAATCTGCGTGGTCATGGTGCGTACCTTCCGAAGTGCGGTGAGATCAGCGGGGGCCGCGGCGCGCATCGCCGCGAGCTCCCTCATCAGGACACCACCCGCCAGGCACTCGCAGACCGTCACAACGGGCCCGGACCAGGCAGGTCTCCGCGAAACTGGTACTGTCAGGGCCACCCTGGTGAAGACCGGGCATGCCAGGCTTGGCCACACTGGAGACATGGACCGAAGCAGCGAGATCGCCGACTTCCTGCGCTCACGGCGCGCCGCGATCACCCCCGAAGGGGCCGGGCTGCCCTTCGACGGGCGCACCCGCCGGGTGCCCGGGCTGCGCCGCGACGAGGTGGCCCGCCTGGCCGGGGTCAGCACCGAGTACTACACCCGGCTCGAGCAGGGCCGCGGCGGCTCCCCGTCACCCGAGGTCGTCGAGGCGCTCGCCCGGGCCCTGCAGCTCAACCCCTCCGAGCGCGAGCACCTCACCAACCTGCTGGTCCGCCCCGCCGACGCGCGCCGGGCGCCGGTCAGCCCGCAGCGGGTCAGGCCGGGCCTGCACCTGATGCTGCACACCCTCGAGCACGTGCCCGCCTTCATCCTCGGCCGGCGCACCGACGTCCTGGCCTCCAACCGCCTCGCCCGCGAGGTGCTGACCGACTTCGACGCCCTGCCCGCGCCCCGGCGGAACCTGGCCCTCTACTACCTGCTGGACCCCCAGGCGCGCGAGAGGGTCGGCGACTGGGCGCGGATCGCCGCCGAGACCGTCGCCGTCCTGCGGCTGGAGGCCGGCCGCCATCCCCACGACCGCCAGCTGGCCGACCTCGTCGGCGAGCTCACCCTGAAGTCACCCGAGTTCTCCACCTGGTGGAACGACCACCGCGTGCTGCGCCGCACCCACGGCGCCAAGACCTACCACCACCCCCTCGTCGGCGACCTCCACTTCTCCTACGAGTCCTTCCAGACACCCGGCGACGTCGACCAGACCCTGTGCGTCTACAACGTCGAACCGGGCTCGGCCACCGCCCAGGCTCTTCAGCTTCTCACCAGCTGGACGGCGCCGCAGCAGCAGGCACACCCCCGGCCCGAGCCCCACACCCCGACCACGGGAGCGCCATAACTCACCGGGGCATGTCGTACGCGCGGGCGGCCCCGGAGCGTCAGGTGAGTGCCGCGGAGATCCAGTCGGCCGCCGCCGCCAGCCAGTCGGGGCGGGCGTTGCCGAGCAGGTGATCGCCGTGCGGGATGTGCAGGTACTGCCCATGTGGTGCCAGGCGGGCCAGCGGCTCGCCGTCGGTCACGCCGGGGATGACGTCCTGGCCGCCGTCCACCACCAGCAGCGGGCAGGCGATCCGCGGGGCGAGGGAGGACAGATCCACCTGGCCGGCGAAGCGGCGGGCCGCTTCCTCCCCGGCGGCGCGTTGGACGAGCAGGTCTCGTACGAGGGGCGGCAGGCCGTCCCAGTGCAGGCGGAAGGGGCCGCTGACGGCGACGGCGGCCGCGACGCGGGGTTCGCGGGCGGCGCTTTCCGCGACGTAGTAGCCACCGAGGCTGAGCCCGAAAAGTCCCACTCGCTCGGCGCCGAGCGCGTCGATGACCTGACCGATGACGCGGTGGTAGTCGGCGCGGACAGCGGTGGTGGCCGCGAGCACGCCCTGTCCCGGCCCGTCCATGGCGAACACGGCCATGCCCCGGCACAGCAGGGCGTCGATCACATCGTGGAACTCCTCCTTGCTGGAGTCCAGGCCCGGGACCACCACCGTGACAGCGGCGGCGCCGGCCGAGCCGCGCAGCCAGCCGGCGAAGCCCGGCCCCTCGATCCGGCGCGCCACCGGCTCCAGCAGGTCCAGTGCCCGGCCCATGGCGGTGTCCGCCTCGGCGGCCGCGAGCGCGCGCTCGGCGTTCGGCCCCAGGGTGGCGAAGTGGAACCAGCGCGCCGCCACCTGGAGGTGCCGGCCTGCCGAGATCGCGGTGGACGCCCGCCCGGCACGCGCCAGATGCCCGCGCGCGGCCCGCATGAGGGCCTCGCCCCACTGCTCCAGGTCGGCCAATTCGCCCGTGACACGCAGGTACTCGTGCGGGTCCAGCCCGGCTCCGGTCGCGCGCGACAGGTTGGCGGCGGCGAAGTCGGCGGCGCTCATCGTGGCGCTCATCGTGGTGCTCCGATCGTCAGTACGGCCTTGCCGCGGATGCGGCGTTCCCGAAGGTCGATCAGGATCTCGGCGGTCCGGCTCCAGTCGGCGCGACGGCCGATCTCCGGGTGCAGCCGGCCACCGGCCACCAGGCGTACCAGCGTGGCCAGGTCGGGACCGTACGGCGCGCCCGCGTAGTGGAAGTGCCGGATCACCGCGTTCTCGGGCCCGGCGAGCAGGTCGAAGAAATCCACCGTCGCCGGCGTACGGCCGGCCTGGCCGAACCAGATCAGCGTGCCACCCGGCACCAGCCGGGCCAGCGCGGCCGCCGGCGCGCCGCCACCGGTGGACTCCAGCACCACGTCGAACGGCCCCTCCGCCGCACCCACGTCGTGCACGATCGCCACGGCACCCAGCTCACGCAGGCGCGCGCCGCGCTCCGCCGTCGCGGTCACCGCGGTCACCTCCGCCCCGGCCGCGGCGGCGATCTCGGTCAGGTAGTGCCCGACCCCGCCGGAGGCGCCGGTCAGCAGCAGCCGCCTGCCTGTCACGGCGCCGGCCGCGCGGAGCAGCCGGAGCGCGGTGATCCCGGCCAGCGGCAGGGCGGCCGCCTGGACCGCGGTGACCTCGTCGGGCAGGACGGCGATCGAGTGGGTGGGCACGGTCGCGTACTCGGCCCAGCCGCCCATCGGCGGATGGCCCACGACCCGGGTGCCGGCGGGCGGCCCCGAGCCGTCGGCGGCAGCCTGCACGACCAGGCCGGCGACGTCCTTCCCCGGCAGCAGGCCGGGTTTCGGGGCTTCCAGCAGGAACGTCTCCCCGCGATTCGGCGCGAACGCCTCGACCTTGACCAGCACCTCGTCCGGGGCGGGCACCGGCTGGGCGTCCTGGGCGAACTCCACCGGCCGCGCCGCCTCCCCGGTAGGGATCAATCTACGCATGCGGCAATGAAACCGGCATCCGGCTCGCGTGATCCAACAACGGGCGCGACAGGCTGACAACCATCGGTTGTCGCCTAAGGTGACAGGCGTGGACCTCGACCTGGCGCAGGTGCGCGCGTTCGTGCTGGCGGCCGAAGAGCTGCACTTCGGCCATGCGGCCGAGGAACTGTCCATCTCCCAGCAGGCGCTCTCCAAGCGGATCGCCCGCCTGGAGTCCAGGCTCGGCATGCGCCTGCTCGACCGCGGCGGCCAGGGGGTGCGGCTCACCGAGGCGGGGCGGCGCTTCCTGGAGCCCGCCCGGCAGGCGCTGGCCGCCGCGGACGTGGCGGTGGCGACGGTGCTGGACGCGCACCGCCCGCTGCGGATCGACGTGTGGGGTCACCTGTACGCGCCCATGCGCACGGTGGCGCAGGTGGCGACCGGCGAGCCCCGGCTGGAACCGGGGCACGGCCGCGACCTGCCCTCGGTGATCGCGGGGCTGCTGCACGGCGACATCGATGCCGCCTTCGGCCGCGTCCACGCGCCGCTGCCCGCCGGGCTGACGCATCGCCTGGTACGGCTGGAGCCCGTGGACGTCATCCTCAGCGTGGACCACCCGCTGGCGGACGCGCCGGAGATCCGCCCGTCGCAGTTGCGCGACAGCGTGCTGTGGACTCCTGGGGCGCTGCACCGGCTGGACTTCCTGCACCGATTCGCGGAGTCCTTCGGCATCGCCGACCGTGCCGAGGGCACGAACCTGGGACTGGACCACTTCCTGGCCGATCTGGCCGCCGACGCGCGCCGCTTCAGCCTGCTGCCCGCGGACGTGCCTCTGCCGCATGGCCCGGCGATCCGCTCGGTCCCGCTGGTGCGCCCCACGCCCCTGTACGCCTGGTCGCTGCTCTGGCGCGGCGACGACGGTCATCCGTTGCTGAGGGCCCTGGTGAGCGCCTTCGTGGCGGAGGCCGAGCGGAACCGGTGGCTGGAATACGACCCCGTCCGCGACTGGCTGCCCGAACCCCACCCGCCGCCAGGGTCAGGGCGAAGCGTCTGAAGGTTCGGCGTGGTGCTTGCGCAGGCGCCAGGCGGCCTGGGCGCCCAGGCTGGTGTCGATGTGCTCATGCATGACGGCCGCGGCCGACTCCGCGTCGCCCGCGATGACGTACTCCAGCAGGGCCTCGTGCTCGGCGGCCTTGCGGTCGCGGGCCGCCTGGCCGCGCTCGACCTCCAGGGCGAGGCGGCGGTAGCGGTCGGCCTTGTCCCACAGGCCGTCGAGGGTCTGGATGAGCAGATCGTTGTGGGAGGCCGAGTAGAGGGCGGCGTGGAACCTGCGGTGGGCCACGAGCTGCTCGTAGTCAGGGTTGCCGGGCAGCGGCTTGAGGCCCTCGTGGGCGGCGCGCATGGCGGCGATGTCGGCCTTGGTGCGCCGTTCGGCCGCCAGCCCGATCGCCAGCGGGTCGAGGGAGCGGCGCAGCTCCAGCAGGTCGCGGGCCTCCTCCGCGGCCAGGGGGGCCACGCGGGCGTCGCGGTGGGCGTCCAGCTCGACCAGCCCCTCGCTCTTGAGCCGGCGCAGCGCCTCGCGCAGGGGAGTGGTGCTGATGCCGATGTCGCGGGCGAGCTGCGCCTGCGCGATGACGGAGCCGGGAAGCAGCTTCCCGGACAGGATCAGCTCCTTGACGCGCAGATAGGCATAGTCCGCCTTCGTCGTGTAGAGCTCGGCCGCTGATTCGCTCATCGCTGTCCTGTCTCGTCGGTGACCGTTATAACCTACACCGTCACCCGGACCTGTCGGCAAGAGTGGGGACATCTCATCAGCGGCTCAGAGCACCGGATTGTGGCCGCTATAAGGCATCTAAGAGGCTCTTCGCGTTACATTCCGGAAACGAGGGCTTGACGTCATAGGTTATAACGAAGCAGAGTGTGCGGCATCGCAGGCGACGGCTGGTCGGTCGCGCCTGGTCTAGGAGGAAGCACATGACCACCTTCCACCCCACGTTCCGCGCCCTGGGCGTCGCCGTACTCGCACTCGGCCTCCTCACGGCCTGCGGCGGTGGAGGCAGTGACGGAGACGCGGCGGCGAAACAGCCGCCGCCGAACTCGATCGCGACGGGACAGGCCCCGTCCTACTACCCGAGCGAGTACGCCCAGCTCATCGAGGCGTCCAGGAAGGAGGGCGGCACCCTCACCATCTACTCCAACACCGACCAGGAGAACTGGGCGCCGATCTTCCGCGACTTCGAGAAGAAGTACCCCTGGGTGACGAAGATCGCCGCCAACAACCTGGACAGCGACGAGGTGTTCCAGCGGGTGCTCAGCGAGCAGGCCACCGGCAACTCGCCCGCCGACCTGGTCGTGTCGAACGCCGCCCAGGCATGGGCCGACTTCGCCGCCCGGCCGGGAACCCTGATGGAGTACGCCTCGCCGGAGAAGGGCAAGCTGCCGGACTTCGGCGAGCTGCTGCCCAACGTGTACGCCATGTCCGCCGACCCCCTGGCGATCGCGTACAACACCTCGCTGCTGCCCGAGAAGCCGACCGGGCTGAAGAGCCTGGCGGCGATCATCGCCAAGGACCCCGCCCAGTACAAGAACAAGATCACCACCCGGGACGTGAGCGGCGCGTTCGGCTTCACCGTCTCGCACGCCTTCGCCGAGGCCCGCCCCGACGCCTGGACCTCGCTGCAGTCGGTGCTGCCGCTGGCCAGGCCGGAGACGTCGTCCGGCACCCAGCTGGAGAAGATCACCTCCGGCGAGTACGTGGCCGGCTTCTTCGTCAGCGCCGCCCCGGCCTACCCGGTGGTGGCCAAGAGCGGCGGGCTGCTGGCGATCTCCTTCCTCGACGACGGCACGGTCGTGCTGCCGCGCGGCATCGGCATCGCCGCCAAGGCGCCGCATCCGGCGACCTCGAAGCTGTTCGTGGACTTCGTGCTGTCGCAGGAGGGCCAGCGGGCGGTGGCCGAGGGCGGGCTGACCTCCTACCGCGACGGCGTCGCGACCGGCGACGGCCTGCACACCTACCAGGAGCTGGTCCAGGCCGTCGGCCAGCCCAACATCATCCTCGCCAAGTACGCGAAGGTCCCCGACGCCGAGGTCAAGTCGTTCACCGCCAAGTGGAACGGCCTGCTCGGCCGCTGAGAGGAACCCGATGACCACCCTTTCCCCGCCGCGTCCGCCGGCGCACCCACCGCCGCGCTACCGCAGGCCGCTGGGGCTGGCCCGGGAGAGCTGGCTGCAGTACGCCGTGCTGCTCCTGCTGGCGGCCCTGGTGCTGGCGCCGGTCGTCCCGACGCTCTACCAGTCCTTCCTCGACCGCCCCCTGTACGAGGCGGGCGGCGTGCTCGGCGCCGGCAACTACGTGCGGCTGTTCACCGAGGCGGGATTCGGCCGCGTCGTGCTCAACACGGCGCTGTTCGCGGGGCTGACCACCGTGCTCAGCCTGCTCATCGCGGTGCCGATGGCCGTGGTCGTGGTGCGCACCAAGCTGCCCGGCGGCCGCGTGTTCGCCGCCGCCATGCAGTGGCCGTTCTTCATCTCCTCGCTCATCCTCGGCTTCGGCTGGATCACCATGTACGGCCCGGCCGGGTTCGTCAGCGTCGAGGTACGCCGCCTGCTCGGCTTCCTGCCGTGGAACCTCTACTCCATCCCCGGCATGGCGCTGACCGAGGCCGTGGCGCTGGCCCCGATCGTCTACACCTTCTGCGCCGGCGCGCTGCGCCAGAGCGACGCCTCGCTGGAGGCCGCCGCCCAGGTGTGCGGGGCCGGGCCGCTGCGCATCCTGCGCTCGGTGATCCTGCCGCTGCTGCGCCCGCCCGTCGTCTACAGCTCGATCCTGGTGGTCAGCATGTCGGTGGAGACGCTGAGCGTGCCGCTGCTGTTCGGCCAGCCGGTGCGCATCGACGTCTTCTCCACCTTCCTGTACCGCAACGGCCTGCAGTCCATCAATCCGGACTACGGGGTGCTGGGCGCGGCGTCCGCGATCATCCTGCTGGTCACCGTCAGCCTGGTCGCGCTGCAGGCCAAGCTGCTGAAGAACGCCCAGCGGTTCGTCTCCGTCCGCGGCAAGGCGACCCGCCCGCGCCCCCTGGACCTCGGCCGGCTGAAGTGGATCAGCATGGCCGCCATCGCCTTCTACGTGGTGATGGGCGCCCTGGTGCCGATCGGCGGGCTGGTCTTCCGCTCCTTCACGCAGGTGTTCACGCCGCTGCAGTCGCCGTTCAAGACCCTCACCGGGGACAACTACGAGCGGATCTTCACCTATCCGGTCTACGTGCAGTCCATCGTCAACAGCCTGCTGGTCGCGGCGATCGGCGCGGTCCTGGTCAGCGCGCTGTCGCTGGTGGCGGTCATGGTGGCCAGGCGCTCGACCTTCCGCTTCGCCCGCGCGGTGGAGTATCTGGCGCTCGCCCCGCAGGCCATGCCCGGCATCATCGTCGGCATCGGCCTGTTCTGGGCGCTGGCCTTCGCCCCGTTCGGGCTGGGCACCCTGATCCAGGGCACGCTGTGGGCGCTGATCATCGGTTTCGGGTTGCGCGCGCTGCCCAGCGGGTTCGGCTCCATCTCGCCGTCGATCATGCAGATCGGCCGGGAGCTCGACAACGCCGCCCGGGTCTCCGGCGCCGACTGGGTGCGTACGTTCACCCGCATCCTGGCGGCCCTGCTGCGGCCGGCCTTCGCCGGGGCACTGATCCTGACGTTCGTCACGCTGCTCAAGGAATACTCGCCCGCGGTGTTCCTGGGCTCGGCCGACTCCAACATCATCGGCACGACCATGCTCGAGCTGTGGGTGCAGGGCAACACCGGCTCCGTGGCCGCGCTGGCCAGCCTGCAGATCGCCATCACGGCGACGTTCGTCGGGCTCGCCGGACTACTTCTCAAGGGGCGTAAAGATGCCTGAGGTCAAGGTCGCCAACCTGTCCAAGCAATTCGGGGACAACGCCGTCCTGCGTGACATCTCCTTCACCATCGCCGACGGCGAGTTCTTCACGCTGCTCGGCCCCAGCGGCTGCGGCAAGTCCACCACCTTGGCGTGCATCGCCGGCCTGGAGCGGCCGACCGCCGGCAGCATCGCGGTCGGCCCGGCCACGTTCGTCGACGCCGGCACGTTCGTGCCGCCCGAGGGGCGCAACCTCGGGATGGTGTTCCAGTCGTACGCGCTGTGGCCGCACATGACGGTCGCCCAGAACCTGGCCATGCCGCTCAGGATCCGCAAGGTGGACCGGCGCACGCAGGACGAGCTCATCACCGAGGCGCTCGGCAAGGTGGGCCTGGCCGAGCTGAAGGACCGCTACCCGCACCAGCTGTCCGGCGGCCAGCAGCAGCGCGTCGCCCTGGCCCGCGCCCTGGTCTACTCGCCCAGCGTGCTGCTGCTGGACGAGCCGCTGTCCAACCTGGACGCGCAGCTGCGCGAGCAGGCCCGCGCCTGGCTCAAGCGGCTGCAGGAGGAGCTCGGCATCACCACCGTGTACGTCACCCACGACCAGGAGGAGGCCCTGGCCCTGAGCGACCGCATCGCGGTGATGTCCAGGGGCGACATGGTGCAGATAGGCACCCCGAAAGAGATCTACGAGACCCCCGCGACCGCCGAGGTGGCCGCGTTCGTCGGCCGCTGCAACTTCCTCACCGGCACCATGACCGGCCCGGCGGAGGTGCGGCTCGACTGCACCGGGCAGACCGTCACCGTCCCGGAGGGCGCCGCGCCGGGCGGGCGCGTCACCGTGGCCGTCCGCCCCGAACGGCTGGAGATCCTCCCGCCCGGCCGCAGCGCCCCCGCCGACGTGAACGTGCTCACCGCCGAGGTGCTCACCAGCTCCTACATCGGCTCCCGCTACGAGTACGACCTGCGCCTGGGCGACCACGTCATCCAGGCCGAGACCGCCCGCCCGGGGCTGAGCGGCGAGGTCACGCTCGTCGTCGAGCCCGACTCCTGCCTGCTCTACCCGACCACCGACGCCCTGCCCGAGGACGTCGCAGCACTCGTAAGGACGTAAATTTCGTGACTTCCTACCGTCTTGGCGTACTCGAAGGCGACGGCATCGGCCCCGAGATCGTCCCCGCGTCCGTCCTGGTCGTGGACGCCGCGCTGGCCGCCGCCGGCGCCTCGCCCGCCGAGTGGGTGGACCTGCCCCTGGGCGCCGCGGCCATCGACACGCACGGCGACGCCGTACCGGAGTCGACGCTGACCGCCCTCGAAGGGCTGGACGCCTGGCTGCTCGGCCCGCACGACAGCGCCGCCTACCCCGAGCCGCACCGCTCCAAGCTCAACCCCAGCGGCACCATCCGCAAGCGCTTCGACCTGTTCGCCAACATCCGCCCGGCCAAGTCCTTCGACGGCGCCGACGCCGTCGTCCCCGGCACCGACCTGGTCATCGTCCGGGAGAACACCCAGGGCTTCTACGCCGACCGCAGCACCTACAAGGGCAGCGGCGAGTTCATGCCCAGCCCCGACGTGGCCATCGCCATGGGCATCATCACCCGGCCCGCCGTCGAGCGGATCGCCGTCGAGGCGTTCGAGCTCGCCTCCCGCAGGCGCGGCAGGCTCACGATCGTCCACAAGGCCAACGTGCTGAAGCTGACCACCGGCATGTTCCGCGACGTCTGCCGCGAGGTCGCCGCACGCTATCCGGACGTGGCCGTGGACGACTTCCACATCGACGCGATGACCGTGCACCTGGTGCGGCGGGCGGACGACTTCGACGTGATCGTCACCGAGAACATGTTCGGCGACATCCTGTCCGACCTGGCCGGCGAGATCGCCGGATCGCTCGGCATCGCCCCGTCCATCAACGCCTCCCACGAGCGCGCCATGGCCCAGGCCGCGCACGGCTCCGCCCCCGACATCGCCGGCCGGGACGTCGCCAACCCCATCGCGATGATCCTGTCCAGCGCCATGCTGCTCGACTGGCTCGGCGCCCGCCACCAGGACCCCGCCCTGGTCCAGGCCGCCGCCCTGATCGAGACGGCGGTGGCCGGCACCGTCCGGGGCGGCACCCGTACCCGGGACATGGGCGGCACGGCGGGCACCCGGGCGTTCGCCGAGGCCGTGGCCGCCGGCGTGAAGCGATGAACCCGACGATCGCGGTCGTCAACGCCACCCCGGCCTCCATGCGGCCCGCCGCCGACGGGCTCGGCGAAGGGTTTCCCGAGGCCAGGGCCTGGCACCTCCTGGACGACCGGCTCGTCACCGAGGCCGACGCGGCCGGCGGCATGACACCCGCGCTGACGCGCCGCATGCTCGCCCTCATCGACTACGCGGTCCGCGGCGGCGCCGACGCGGTGCTGCTGTCCTGCTCGATGTACGGCCCGGCCGCCGGGCTCGCCCAGCGGCTGCACGAGGTGCCGGTGACGGGCTCGGACGAGGCCATGTTCGCCGACGTCGCCCGCCGGCGGCCCGGGACCGTGCTCGTGCTCGGCTCGCTCGGCTCCGCGGCGGCGGACTCGGCCCGGCGGCTCAGCGAGGTGGCGGGCGGCGTCGAGGTGCGCGCGATCGCGGCGCCGGGAGCCGTGGCCGCGGCCGCCGCCGGCGACTGGCCGGACCTGACCGACGCGCTCGCGCGGGCCGCCGCGCCCGGCCTCGACGGCGTCGAGCTGGTCCTGCTCGGGCAGTACTCGATCAGCCCGGTGCGCGCCGAGCTGGCCGACCGGCTCGGCCTGCCGGTGCTGAGCCCGCCGCTGGCGGCGGCCCGGGCGTTGCGCGAGGCGCTGGCATGAGCCCGTCGCTGGGCTGCGTGGCCGACGACTACACCGGCGGCACCGACGTCGCCGCCGCATTGCGCCGGTCGGGCCTGCGTACGGTGCTGATCTTCGGCGTCCCCGGGCCCGCGACCGTGCTCCCGGACAGCGACGCCGTCGTGGTCGCGCTCAAGACGCGCTCGATCCCGGCCGAGGAGGCGGTCGCCGCGTCGCTCGCCGTTCAGCGGTGGCTTCGCGAGCGAGGGGTCCGCCGCCTGTACTTCAAGTACTGCTCCACCTTCGACTCCACCGACCAGGGCAACATCGGCCCGGTCGCCGACGCGCTGACCGAGGCGGCCGGGGCCGGCCTGACCGTGGTGTGCCCGGCCGCTCCCGAGCACCGCCGCACCGTCTACCAGGGGCACCTGTTCGTCGGCGACCGGCTGCTGTCGGAGTCGTCGATGCGCCACCACCCGCTGACGCCGATGACGGACCCCGACCTGGTCCGCGTCCTGGGACGGCAGACCCCGCACCGCGTCGCGCTGGTCGCGCACGAGACGGTCCGGCGCGGAGCCGGCGCGGTGCGCGCGGCACTCGACGCGCTGCGGTTCCAGGGCGTCCGGTACGCCGTCACCGACGCCCTCGACGACCGCGACCTCGACGTCATCGCCCGCGCCAGCGCGCACCTGCCCGTCATCACGGGCGCGGCGGGGCTGGCCGGAGCCTTGGAGACCGCCCGGCACGAACAGGCCATGCCCGCCCTCCCCACGGGACCGGGGATCGTGCTCGCGGGCAGCTGCTCGGCCGCCACGCTGGAGCAGGTGGCCCTGGCCCGCCGGCACCTGCCCTCCCACCGGCTGCGCGCCGGGCGGGACGGGCTGGTCGAGGAGGCCCTCGGCTGGCTGGAGGCCACCCTCGC
The DNA here is from genome assembly GCF_014204795.1 of Nonomuraea jabiensis. Classification (GTDB taxonomy): domain Bacteria; phylum Actinomycetota; class Actinomycetes; order Streptosporangiales; family Streptosporangiaceae; genus Nonomuraea; species Nonomuraea jabiensis. Next base: position 8,747,544 of record NZ_JACHMB010000001.1, read on the forward strand.
GGAGCAGGGTCGCGCCATGGTCTACTCCTCGGCGCCCCCCGAGGAGCGCTCGCCTGGCGCGGCCGGGCTGCTGGAGCGGGCGCTGGCGGCCGTCGCCGCCCGCGCCGCCCGGCTCGGCGCCCGGCGCATCGTCGTCGCCGGCGGCGAGACCTCCGGCGCCGTGGTCAACGCGCTCGGCGTGACCGGGGCGGTGGTGGGCGCCGAAGCCGACCGGGGAGTCCCCTGGCTGCTCACCACCGGCGACCCGAGCCTGGCCCTGCTGCTCAAGTCCGGCAACTTCGGCCGTCCCGACCTGCTCGTCACAGCTCTGGAAGCACCATGACCGATATTTCCTCGCAGATCGCGGAGCTGGGCGCGTCCCTGTTCCACCGGCGGCTGACGCACGGCCGTACCGGCAACCTCAGCGCCCGCGCCGGCGATGCCTTCCTCATCACCCCTACCGGCGGCTCGCTCGGCGACGTCTCGCCCGGCCGGCTGTCGCTGGTCAGCCTGGCGGGCGAGCACCTGGACGGGCCGCGCCCGTCGAAGGAGGCCTTCCTGCACGCCGCCCTCTACCGCGCCCGCCCGGACGCCGGCGCGGTCGTCCACCTGCACAGCACGTACTCCGTCGCCGTGTCCTGCCACGACGGCCTCGACCCGGACGACGTGCTGCCGCCGCTGACCGCCTACTACGTGATGCGCGTCGGGCGGCTGCCGCTGCTGCCGTACCACGCGCCCGGCGACCCGGCGCTGGGGCCGATCGCCGAACGGGCCGCCCGCACCGCGCACGCGCTGCTGCTGGCCAACCACGGGCCCATCGCCGCCGGCGCCGACCTCGCCGCCGCCGCGGACGTCGTCGAGGAGCTGGAGGAGACGGCGCGGCTGTGGCTGCTGCTGCGCGACCGCCCCGTCCGGCCGCTCACCCCCGAACAGATCAGGAGCCTGTCGTGATCCCCGCCTCCCAGCTGACCTCCTTCGGGATCGAGGTCCTGACCTCGCTCGGCGTCCCCGAACCCGACGCGCGGCTGGTGGCCGACAGCCTGGTCACGGCCGACGCGTGGGGCCACCCCTCGCACGGCATGCTGCGCCTGGAGTGGTACGCCGACCGCCTGCGCTCCGGTGCCATGCGCGCGGTGACCGAGGTGGCCACCGTGCTCGACGGCGGCGCCGTCGCCGTCCTCGACGGCCGCGACGGCATCGGCCAGGTCGTCACCGCGTACGCGGCCCGCGACGCCGTACGCCGCGCCGGCGAGCACGGCGTGGGCGTGGTCGCGGTCCGCGACAGCAACCATTTCGGCACCGCCGCCTACTTCACCCGCATGATCGCCGCCGAGGGCTGCGTCGCCCTGCTGACCACCAACGGCAGCCCCGCCATGGCCCCGTGGGGCGGCCGGGAGAAGAGCGTGGGCGCCAACCCGTGGTCCATCGCGGTGCCCGGCGGCCGGCGCGGCCCGGTCGTGCTCGACATCGCCAACACCGTCGTCGCCCGGGGCAAGATCTACGCCGCGCTCGAACGCGGGCACGCCATCCCCGAGGGCTGGGCCCAGACGGCGGACGGCGTCCCCACCACGGATCCCGCCCTGGCCGTCGGCGGGCTCATCCTGCCCATGGCCGGGCACAAGGGGTACGGCATCTCGTTCATGATGGACGTGCTGTCGGGCGTGCTGACCGGCAGCTCGTACGCCACCGACGTGGCCGGCCCGTACGTGCCCGACCGCCGCAGCGGCTGCGGCCACCTGCTGCTCGCGCTGCGCCTCGACGCCGTGGCCGACCCCGCCGGCTACGCCCGCCGCCTCGACGACCTCATCGACCGCACCAAGGCCGTGCCGCTCGCGCCCGGCTTCGACGAGATCTTCTATCCCGGCGAGATCGAGGCCCGCAACGCCGGCGAGGCGGCCCTGGCCGGAGTGCGCCTGCCCGGCAAGACCCTCCAGGGCCTGCGCCGGCTCGCGCAGGCGTGCGCCGTCCCGCAACCCGCCTGGATGAACGCGTGTTCGTCGTGACCGGGCAGCGCAACCCCTTCTGCCATCCCGTCTCGCTCCAAGGGCAGGCCACGTGACCGACTTCCTCACGGTGGGATCTCGCCGTTACCGCATCCACACCGTCGACGCACCCGCGCGCTTGCCGTACAGCCTGCGCATCATGCTGGAGAACCTGCTCCGGCACGCCGCGCCCGCCGAGCAGGTGCGGGCCCTGACCGGATGGCGGCCGCGGGCCGGCCGGACCGCCGCCGTGGACCTGCATCCCGCCCGGGTGTTCCTGCACGACACCAACGGCGTGCCCGTGCTGGCCGACCTGGCCTCCATGCGGGACGCCATGGCGGCGCTCGGGGGCGACCCCGGCTCGGTCAACCCGGCCATCCCCGCGGAGCTGGTCATCGACCACTCCATCATCGCCGACGTGTTCGGCAGCCGCGACGCCCTGGCTCGCAACGCCGACCGGGAGTACGAGCGCAACGCCGAACGCTACCGCTTCCTGCGCTGGGGCCAGGCGTCGCTGCGGGGCTTCACGGTGGTGCCGCCGGGCAAGGGCATCATGCACCAGATCAACGTGGAACACCTGGCCCGGGTGGTCATGACCCGCGGCGATGAGGCGTACCCGGACCTGTGCCTGGGCACCGACTCGCACACCACCATGGTCAACGGGCTCGGCACGCTCGGCTGGGGCATCGGCGGCATCGAGGCCGAGGCGGCCATGCTGGGCCAGTCGGTGTCCATCCTCGTGCCCGACGTGGTGGGCGTGCGCCTGCACGGCGAGCTGCCGGTCGCCGCCACCGCGACCGACCTGGTGCTGACCCTCACCGAGCGGCTGCGCGACCACGGGGTGGTCGGCAAGATCGTCGAGTTCCACGGGCCGGGGGTCACCGCACTGCCGGTGACCGACCGGGTGACGATCTCCAACATGAGCCCGGAGTTCGGCTCCACGGCCGCGCTGTTCCCCATCGACGCCGAGACGATCCGCTACCTGCGCTTCACCGGCCGCGACGGCGAGCACGCCGACCTGGTCGAGGCGTACGCCAGGGCGCAGGGGCTGTGGCACGAGCCGGACGCGCCGCCCGCGTACACCGCCGACCTGGACCTCGACCTGGCCACCGTCGTCCCGTCCGTCGCGGGCCCGCGACGCCCCCAGGACCGCATCCCCCTGGAGGGGGTGAAGGCCGCCTTCCGCGCGCAGGAGCGGCCCCCTGCCGAGGCCGGCCGGGAGATCACGCACGGGACCGTCGCCATCGCCGCCATCACCTCCTGCACCAACACCTCCAATCCGTCGGTCATGGTCGCCGCCGGGCTGCTCGCCAAGAAGGCCGCCGAGCGCGGGCTGAGCGCCAAACCATGGGTGAAGACCACCCTGTCGCCCGGCTCGCGCGTCGTCATGGACTACTACGGCGAAGCGGGCCTGACCCCCTACCTGGAGCGGCTCGGGTTCACGCTGGCCGGGTTCGGCTGCATGACGTGCATCGGCGCCTCCGGCCCGCTCGTCGAGGAGGTGTCGAAGGCCGTGGCCGAGCACGACCTCGACGTGGCGGCGGTCCTGTCCGGCAACCGCAACTTCGAGGGCCGCATCCAGCCCGAGGTGCGCTCCAACTACCTCGCCTCGCCGCCGCTCGTCGTCGCCTACGCCATCGCCGGCACCATGGACCTCGACCTCACCACCGAACCTCTCGGCACCGACCCCGGCGGCCGTCCCGTCTACCTGCGTGACCTGTGGCCCGCCCCGGAGGAGGTGCGCGCGGTCATCGAGCGGGTGATCAGGCCGGAGATGTTCGCCCGCGCCTACGCCGACGTCCTCGACGGCGACGAACGCTGGCAGCGCCTGGACGTCGCCAGCTCCGCCACCTACCCCTGGGACCCCGCCTCCACGTACGTGCGCCGCGCCCCCTACCTCGACGGCATGTCGCCCGAGCCGCCGCCCGTCGCCGACATCACCGGCGCCCGCGTCCTGGTCAAGCTGGGCGACTTCATCACGACCGACCACATCTCACCGGCCGGGGCCATCCTCCCGTCCAGCCCCGCCGGCCGCTATCTCGCCGGCCTCGGCGTGCCACGCCACCAGCTCAACACCTACGCCTCCCGCCGCGGCAACCACGAGGTCATGATGCGCGGCGCCTTCGCCAACGTGCGGCTGCGCAACCAGCTCGTCCCCGGCACCGAAGGCGGTCTCACCGCCGGCTTCCTGGACGGCGGCGCGATCACCACCGTGTACGAGGCCGCCCGCGCCTACCAGGAGGCCGCCGTGCCGGTCGTGGTGCTGGCCGGGGAGGGCTACGGCGCGGGCTCCTCCCGCGACTGGGCGGCCAAGGGCCCCGCGCTGCTCGGCGTGCGAGCCGTCATCGCCAAGTCGTTCGAACGCATCCACCGCTCCAACCTGGTCGGCATGGGCGTCCTGCCGCTGCAGTTCCCGCCCGGCGAGGGCCCGGACGAGCTCGGCCTCACCGGCCGGGAGGTCATCAGCGTCACCGGCCTGGCCGCGCTCGACGGACCGCGGCTCCCGCCCACCCTGACCGTCACCGCCGGCGACGTCACCTTCCAGGCCCGCCTCCGGCTCGACACGCCCCGCGAGGCCGACTACTACCGGCACGGCGGAATCATGCCCTATGTCCTGCGGGGCCTGCTGGCGTCTGCGCGCCGATCCCGTTGAGCACCCGATCCAGCCCGTGCTGGAAGCGCTCGGCGGGGGACAGGTGCGCGGTCCTGGATTCCTGTACGGATCGGCTGAACAGGGGATAGTCGCCCGACTCGACGATCCGCCGCACGTAGGGCCCGATGTAGTCGCGCTTCCAGCGCTCCGGGTCCAGGCCGGTACGGCGGGCCTCCTCCAGCCAGCCGATCTCGCGGCGGATCGCGCTGTGGACGTAGTCGTTCACCATGCCGACGAAGCCGGTCATCTCGTCGATGTCGAGGCCGAGCCCGTCGAGCGCGCCCAGGGCGAACTCGTGCACCCGCAGCAGCTGCGGACCCAGGGTGGGGCGGCCGCCGAGCAGCGGGGTCAGCCAGGGATGGCGCAGGCCGGCGGCCCGCGTCCCGTGGGCGACCAGGGACAGGTCGCGGCGCCAGTCGCCGGACGGCTCGGCGGGGAGGTCGAGCTCGCCCATCGCCAGGTCGATCATGAGGTCAAACAGATCATCCCGTTTCGGTACGTAGCGGTAGAGCGACATGGCGCCGGTGCCCAGCTCGGCCCCGATCCGGCGCATGGTCGCGGCCTCCACCCCCTCGGCGTCGGCGATCCGGACGGCCGCCCGGGTGATCTGCTCGCGGCTGTAGCCGGGCCGCCGCCCGGGTCCCGAACGCTCCAGGCGCTCGGGCCGCATCCAGATGCTGATCAGTTCCTCGTCGGACATGGCCTCTCCCTGACTTGCGTACACAGTACTCGAATAGCTAGGGTCCGATTTCGAGTACGAGGTACGCAAAATGAGGGGATCGGCAATGACCTTGACGGGTAAGACGGCGCTCGTAACCGGCGCCAGCAGGGGGATCGGCCGGGCCGTCGCCACCCGGCTCGCCCAGGAGGGCGCCCGCGTCGCCGTCCACTACGGCAGCAACGAGGCGGCCGCCAAGGAGACCGTCGCCGCCATCGAGGCGGCCGGAGGGCAGGCGTTCGCCGTACGCGCCGAGCTGGGCGTGCCGGGCGACGCCGAAGCGCTGTGGGCCGGCTTCGACGCCCACGCCGACGGCCTGGACATCCTGGTCAACAACGCGGGCATCCTCGGCGACCAGGCCGAGATCGACGGCGTGACCAGGGAGGGCTTCGAGCGGCTGTTCGCGGTCAACACGACCGCGCCGTTCTTCATCACCCAGCTCGCCCTGCCGCGGCTGCGGGACGGCGGCCGGATCATCACCATCGGCACGATGCTGACCCGGGGCGCGGCCATGCCGCGGGCGATCGGCTACGCCATGTCCAAGGCGGCGCTCGACGTGCTGACCACCGCGCTGGCCAAGCAGCTCGGGCCGCGCGGCATCACGGTCAACACCGTGGCACCGGGCGTCATCGACACCGACATGCACGAGGGCCGCCTGGTCGGCGAGGCCCTGGCCTGGCTGTCGTCGCAGTCGCCGCTGGGCCGGCTGGGCACGCCGCGGGACGTCGCCGGCACGGTGGCCTTCCTGGCCGGCGACGACAGCCGCTACATGACCGGCCACCGCCTGGACGTCTCGGGCGGGACGACCATGTGACCCGCGGCGATGAGTTTCGTGCCGGGGGCCGGTCTACCTGTACGACCGCGCCATACCGCTCACCGCTCGGAGGGGTTCCGATGACCGACCAGCTGCCCGTCGAGGTCACCAATCTCGACCGCTACGACCACGACGCGCTGCCGTGGGACCGCGCCCACGCCGTGCTCACCAGCTCGTCGGGGGCGGACATCACCTGGTTTCTCGGCACCGTACGGCCGGACGGCCGGCCGCACGCCGCGGGGGTCGGCGCCGTCTGGTACGACGGCGCCCTCCATTTCACCACCGGCCCGGGCGCCCGCAAGACCCGCAACCTGCAGGCCGATCCGAACTGCACGATCTCCGTCAGGCTCGACGGCATCGACCTGACCCTCGAGGGCACCGCGCACCGGGTCACCGACGCCGCCACGGTCGAGCGCGTGGCGGCCGTGTACGCCGAGCTCGGCTGGCCCGCGACCGCCGAGGGCGACGCGATCACCGCGCCGTACAGCGCGCCCAGCGCGGGCCCGGCGCCATGGCACCTCTACCGCTTCTCGATGAGCGTCGCGTTCGGCGTCGCCACCGCCGAACCGCACGGAGCCACCCGCTGGCGGTTCGCCTGAGCGCTTGCCGCCGGCAGGCGGCGCATGTTTGACTCGGCCGGGTGTCCGCCAGATCATCGGCTGCGCGGCTGCCTCATGAGCCCGGCGTCTACCGGTTCCGCGACCGGCGCGGCCAGATCCTCTATCTGGGGCGCGCCACCGACCTTCGCAGCCGGGTGCAGTCCTACTGGGGCGACCTGCGCGATCGCCGGCACCTGACGCGGATGGTCGCCCGGATCGCCCGGATCGAGGCGGTGGCGTGCGACTCGGTGCACGAGGCCGCATGGCTCGAACGCAACCTGCTGGAAGCCGGCCTGCCCCCCTGGAACCGCACGCACGGCGTGGAGACGTCGATCTACATCGTGGTCGACCCGCGTCCGCGCACCGCCGGGGTGCGGACGAGCCATGTCGCACGGTTCGACGGGGTCGTCGGCTTCGGCCCCTATCTCGGCGGGACGAGAGCACGGCAGGCGATCTCGGGGCTGCACCGGGCGTTCCCGCTGTCGTACACACGTGATCGGCTCACTGGGGCCGAGCGCGACATCGCGGCGAGTCGCGGCATCGGCCCGCGGTCCAGGGAACGGCTGGCGGCGGCCGTCATCGCCGCGCTCGACGGGACGGACGCCGGGGCCGTGCGCGAAGAGCTGACCGCGGCGCGCGATCGTGCGGCGGCGGCGCTCAACTTCGAACTGGCCGCTCGGATCCAGGAAGAGCTGGCCGCGTTCGCATGGGTGACGAGCGTGCAGCGCGTCACCGTCGAAGGCGGCGGCGACCAGGACGTATGCGGGTGGGCGGACGGTCTGGCCGTCACGTTCGCCATCCGGGGCGGGCGCCTGATCGGGTGGGAGCAGCGCGAATGCGGTCGCTCGGCCGTCGCCCGGGGGAGCGCCGGCACGCCGCCTGAATGGGCCGAGTTCGCCCGGCGCAACGCCGAGCTGGCGGCGGCGCTCATCCGCGGCTGAACGCGTCCGGATGGCCGCGTCGAACTCCTCCTGCTCGCGCAGCCGCGCCGGGGCCATCAGGTGCACGGCGCTCACGTTCTCGCCGATCACCTTGGCCAGCTCGCCGGTCCGGCGCCGGGAGAACCAGCCGATCGGCACCCGCCCCAGCCGCGCGGCCAGCCGGCGGCGGAACGACAGCTGCACCTGACTGTCGAGAACGTGCCCGATCCCGGACGAGGCGGCCGTGAACAGCACGCGTAATGACACCCGCCGGATCATGCGCCGGTTGCGGCTCTCATGACCGGAAATTCTCGTCCAGCCGCCGTTCGGGGCCGTCCCACAGGCGGAGTCATCTCAGACGGCAACCGGCGGGACGACCGATGAGGCCCGCCGGTTACAGGTCGGCGACGAAGTCCAGCGCGATGGCCCAGGCGCGCTCGGCGGCCTGGGCGTTGTAGTCGGGCAGGTCAGGGTCGGTGAACAGGTGGCCGACACCCGGATAGCGGAAGACCTCCACCTCGGCCCGCGCCCGGCGCATCCGGATGTACCAGGCGTTCAGCCAGTCGGCGGGCTCGTAGGTGTCCGGATCGGCCACGTGAAGCTGGACCGGCAGATCCTCGGCCGAGACATCATCGGCCATGTCGGAGGTGCCGTGCATCAGCAGCAGCCCTCGAGACCGCTCGTCGCCCACGGCGAGGTTCTGCGCGATCGCGGCGCCGAGCGAGAAGCCCGCGTACACCAGGCCGTCGGCGGACCACGGGGCGGCCGCGGTCACGGCCCGCTTCAGCAGCTCGTCGCGGCCGATCTCTTCCTTGATCGCGGTCCCCTCCTCGGGCGTGTCGACGACCCGGCCGTCGTACAGATCGGGGACGTGCACCTCGTGGCCGGCCGCCCGGAACCGGTCAGCGGCCTGGTGGACGGCGGGCCGCAGGCCGTACATCGAGTGCAAGAGGAGAACTCGCGCCATGCGAGGCAGCTTAGCCAGCGCCCGGGGTCGTGCCGACGCGGCGAGCGCGAAGCCGTACCACCTGGTCGTCGCCGCCGCTCATCGACCTCCCCCGGCACAGTCCATGTTCCCGGCGCTGCCGCAGCCACCGCCGCGCGCAGGCACTCCCGCCCCTTCGCGTCCCGGTTCGCCGAGCGGCCGCGGGAACGCTCGGCGTGCGCACCTGCGGGGTTGCCGAGGGCCGCGAGTGAGGAGACCATGGCCCGCATGCCGTGGGGAGGGGTCGTGGACGAGGCGATGCGGGCGGTGGCGCGGGCGTACGGGCTGGGGGAGCCGGTCGGGTCGGCCAGGTACGCGGCGCGCGGCGAGCTGGGCCGGATCTGGCGGCTGGACACCGCGCGCGGTTCGTGGGCCGTGAAGGAGTTGCTCGTGCCCGCCGAGGAGAGCGCCGCGCGGCAGGACGCCGCGTTCCAGCTGGCCGCCGGGAAGGCCGGGGTGCGCCTGCCGCGGCACGTCACGACGGTTGAGGGTGACGTGCTGTTCGACGGGAGGTGGCGGGTCTACGAATGGGTGGATCTGGTGCCGGGCGAGGTGGTCACGGCGGCCGAGCTCGGCGTGGTGACGGCCGGGCTGCATCAGGTGGGGCATCCGGCGTCGGGGCCGGTGGCGCCGTGGTTCTCCGAGCCGGTCGGCCGGGCCGCATGGGAGGAGCTGGTGGCGGCCGGGGGTGAGTGGGCGCCGGCGCTGGAGCGGGCGCTTGCCGATCTCGTCGCGCTGGACGCCCTGGTCGCTCCGCCCGGCGCCCACATCACCACCTGCCATCGCGACGTCAACGCGGAGAACGTGTGCCGGGCGGCCGACGGCGGCGTGATCGTGCTGGACTGGGAGAACTGCGGGCCGGCACGCCCGGCGTGGGAGCTGGCGGGAATCCTCGCCGATCTGCCCCTGGAGGACGCGGTCGCGGCCTACCGTGCCTATCGGGGCGCGGGTGGGCCCGCCGTGGTGGCAGAGCCGGCCGACTTCTCGATGGCGATCGTGGTGCAGGGGCATTTGCTGGAGTTCTACGCCAGGCGTGCCCTGTCCCCTGAGGAGTCCGAGGAGAATCGCGGCAGGGCCCGCGACCGGTTGCACGCGATGCTCGACCGGCCGCTGACGCCGTCGAGGATCGACCACATCCTGGCGGCGCTCTGAGCCTCTCCCTGCTCCGGCGGCTTCGCTTCATCTCATGCACCATGACGACCACGCGCCGGTGCGGGACGGCCTGGTTGAGGGTGCGGGCGTGCTCCATCGCCTGAGTGAACACCGGCCGCGTTGCCGGGGAGCATGCGCAGGATCAAGTCGACGGCGTCCTCCGAGTGGACTCCTGGAGTCAGGACTTCCTGTAAGAGCAGGCCGCGGATCGCGGCAACGGCGACGGTGGCCATGGTCAGCGCTTCCCCGGTGTCGTGCCCTTCGCGTTCCGCGAGTGAGGCCAGCATTTTGGTCAGGTCGTCGAGCGAGTCGATGAACTCGCGGAAGTCCTCCGGCCTGTACGCGGCCAGTCCTACGACGTGGAAGAAGCCGCGGACACGCGACAACTGCTCCGGGCGGGTGTAGGTCCGCCAGATCGCCACAACGAGGTCGGCGAAGGTGCCCTGCCGGGCGGCTGCGAAAAGGGCCTCGTTGTCACGAGATCGCTGTGCCTTGAGCATGGCCGCCAGGACGCCCGGGAGTGACCCGAAGTGGTATCGCAGGAGGGCGTGGCTGGTCTCGGTCCGGGCGGCGATCTCGCGGAGCGACATCTCCGGTGAGGGAAGGGCCTCGTCGAAGGTGTCGAGGAGCCGGGCCAGGAGGCGCTCGCGTGCGTCGCCTTTGCGTTCCGTGGTTGACAGGATCACACCTACAGTTTATCCATTGGAAAAGATTGCTGGCGCCGCCGTATTGCTTCGTACATGGTCGCAGTCAGCTCGCGGCGGCGGAGGGAACAACTCGTGGGACGTTTGCAGGTGGTCGGCGCGGTGGTCGCCGACGGGACGGGGCGCGACCCCATAGACGTCGACGTCACCGTCGAAGACGGGCGGATCATCCAGCTCGGGGCCTCCGACGACGAACCCGGCGAGCGGCTCGACGCCGGGGGACTGACGATGACGCCCGGCCTGATCGACGCGCACGTTCACCTGGGCCTGTCGAGCCCGATCCAGCCGCAGTTCTCGTTCCAGATCAGTGCCGCCGAGATCGCGGCGGACATCTTCGCCACGGCCGGCGCAGCGCTTGACGCCGGCTTCACGACCGTCCGGGACACCGGCGGGATCGACGGTGGCGTCGTCACCACGATCGCGAAGGGCAAGGTCAGGGGACCGCGCGTCCTGTCGTGCGGACCGGTGCAGTGCCAGATCGGTGGGCACGGCTACTACGGAGCCGACTGGGAACCCACCGAGCTGTGGAGCGGCCATCACCTTCCGGGTCTGTGTGCCCTGTCCATGATGTCGGGCAACGCGGACGAGCTGCGAGGCAACGTACGTGAGGCCTTCCGCCGCGGAGCCTCCTTCCTGAAGCTCTGTGTGACCGGGGGAGTGGTCAGCGCTCACGACCGGCTGACCGACACCCAGTTCACCGTGGAGGAGATCGCCGTCGCTGTGCAGGAAGCCGCGGCACGGGGCACTTACGTGACGGTTCACGCCCACAACAATGAGGGCATTCGGAACGCGGTCGAGGCCGGGGCGCGCTGTGTCGAGCACGGCACCGACCTCGATGAGCCCACGGCCACCTTGATGGCCATGCGCGGGGTCGCCCTTGTGCCCACGTTCGCCGTCGTCGAGCGACTGCTGCACGACTCCGCGGAAGCCGGCCTCGGCGAGTCGGTCCGCGATCGTGTGCTGGGTGTCCGTGAGCGGATGACCGAGGCGCTCGCTGCCGCCAAGGAGGCCGGAGTGCGGATCGGGCTGGGTTCCGATCTCATCGGTCCGGCTCAGGCCCGTCGCGGCAAAGAACTCAGCCTCCGCGCAGCCCTCGAGACGCCGATGGAAGCGCTCGTGGCGGCGACCCGGACCAACGCCGACATCCTCGGCCTGTCCGGCCAGGTGGGTGTCATCACTCCTGGCGCGCAGGCAGACCTCGTTCTTTGGAACGGCAACCCGCTCGAAGACCCAGAACTGTTCTCCGACCCCACCAACGCCGTCCTCGTAATCCAGGCTGGCCAAATCGTGAAGGACCTCAGATGAGCACCATGTGGCAGGGCTGCCTCGCCCACACCGACTACTTCGAGATGCGCTCCAGCGGTGGGCACGACTACGGCGTCTGGGTCACCACGCCACCGCGCTACGACCCTGCCACGGCGCAAGCGCCTGTCGTGTACGTGCTCGACGGCAATTGGGCCGTGGGCATGACCGCCCCACTCATCGTCACGCAACTGGACCCCATGCAGTCGATTCAGCCCTACGTCCAAGTCAGCGTGGGTTACGCAGGCGAGGAGGCAGAGCACTGGGAGCGGTTGCGCAACCGCGACCTCGTGCCCCCCGGCGAACCCATCGCGAAGGAGTACATCGATGCCGTGGAGATGGGGGTCGAAGCGGGCACGATGACTCGCGAGCAAGCCGACGCCTACCTCGCTGAATTGAGCGACAGCCGCGGGGATATGTTCCTGAACTTCCTTACCGACGACCTGCACCCGCGGATCGAACGCGACTACGGCACCGCCCCGAGCGGTCACGGCCTCTTCGGCTATTCCTACGGCGGACTCTTCAGTCTCTACGCCTGGCTCACCAACAGCACCTTCTTCGAGAGCATCGGCGCGGGCAGCCCCGGCATTGTCAATGCGGACAGTCAGGTCTTCGCTCGTCTTCAAGCAATGGGTGACACCCTGCCTGCTACCAAGCTTCACGTGACCTTCAACGACCGAGAGATCCTCGGAGACGTGGCGGTCTACCAGAATCTCGCGAAGAACGCGGCCACGTTCCTTCACCGCCTCACCTCACGCAGCGGATCCGTCACCAGCGCACTCATGCACGAAACGCACGTGACTGGGCTGCAGGCCTCGTTCCTCAGTTATCTCAGGACCTGCCGTGCCCGGTAAGCGCACGGACGTCGTGGTGATCGGGTCGGGGGTGATCGGCGCGTCGGTCGCCTTGGAACTCGCCCGCCGTGGCTGGCAGGTGACGGTGGTCGACAAGGCCGGGGGCGCCGGCCACGGCTCCACGAGTGCGTCCAGCGCGGTGGTGCGGTTCAACTTCTCCACCGCCGCGGGCGTCGCCACCGCCTGGGAGGCGCACTTTGGCTGGAGGTCGTGGGCGGAGCACCTTGGCCGCGACGTCGGGCCGTTGGCTCGGTACGTACGGTGCGGGATGGCGATGCTGGACGTGGACGTGGCTCCTCGGTCGGTGTACCTGCCGTTGTTCCAGAACGCGGGTATCCCGTTCGAGGAGTGGACGAGTGTGGACCTGTCGGAGCGGATCCCGGGTATCGACGTCGGCAGGTACTGGCCACCGAAACCTATCGACGACGACGGGTTCTGGGCCGAGACCGAAACCACGCTGGGTGCCGTGTACACACCTGATGCGGGGTTCGTGAACGATCCGCAACTGGCGGCGCAGAATCTGGCCGCCGCCGCGCGGGCACACGGTGCCGAGTTCCGGTTCCATACGTCGGTGCGCGGGATCGAGCGGGCTCATGGCCGGGTCGCCGCGGTGACACTCGCGGACGGGAGCAGGATCCCCTGCGGCGTGGTGGTCAACGCCGCAGGCCCATGGTCGACCCGCATCAACGAGCTGGCCTCGGTCGGATCCGATTTCACCGTGGGATGCCGGCCGTTACGGCAGGAGGTCGCGCACGTCACGGCCCCCGTGGGTTTCGGCGCCGACAACGGCGCCGACAACCGTGCCGGGATCTGCGTCGCGGACCTGGACCTGGGTATCTACCTGCGCGGTGAGGCCGGCGGGGGACTGCTGGTGGGTGGTACGGAACCGGAATGCGACCCGCTGCAGTGGGTGGACGACCCGGATACCGTCACCGCGCATCCGACGCCGGCGGTGTTCGAGGCCCAGGTGACGAGGGCTGCGCGACGGCTACCGGCGTTGGAGATACCGAATCGGGCTCGCGGGGTCGTGGGAGTCTACGACGTCACCGACGACTGGACACCGATTTACGACCGTACGGAGCTGGACGGGTTCTACGTCGCCATGGGGACGAGCGGCAACCAGTTCAAGAACGCGCCGGTCGTCGGCAAGTTCCTCGCCGCGATCATCGAACAGACCGAGAACGGCGTAGATCACGACGAACGGCCGGTACGATTCGTCGGCGAGCACACCGGCCTGGCCATAGACCTTTCGGCGTTCTCCCGCAAGCGTCCCCGCGGCACCGAGAACTCGGGCACAGTCCTGGGCTGATGCGCCTTCTTGGCATCTCGTCCACTGATGTCATCCGCCTGGGATTCGTCGGCTGAATCCGTACGGCTCCGCTGAGATCGTCCTTGCAGATCAGCCCTGCCACCCGGGTCTCCACGCCACGATCGACGGGTGATCGCAACCGCCGCAAGGCGCCCGGACCACTGCAAGCCGTGCTCAATCCCTGCGCAAGGCGCCACCCTTAGCGTCGCAGCGTGTTCAAACGACTGGTTCTCGGCGCCGCCCTCACTGCGGCTGCGACACTGACGCTCTCCTCCGTCGGCCCCGCCTTCGCCGCTCACGCTTCGGCGCGGACGCCCGCGCCCGGCACGGTGGCGAACAAGCTGTTCCGCGCCTGGCTGGCCGCCGACCGCGCGGCCGCGGCGAAGGCGGCCACCCCCGCCGCGGTCAAGACGATCTTCACTTATGTCTACCGCGCGCCCGATCGCTTCGACGGCTGCTCCAGCAACGTGTGCCGGTTCGTGCACACAAGCGTGCGCGTACCCGGCGGGCTTGACGGCATCGCGATGGTGATCACCGGCTCGAAGGTCAGCAAGGTCTACCTGTCGCGGCACATCACCGAGCCGCCCACCGTGGCCAAGCACCTCTTCGCCGCCTGGAAGCGCGGCGACGAGTACAGCGGCCTCGAGGTCGCCACTTCCGCCACGGTGCAGAAGCTGTTCAAGGTCACCTACGACCCGCGCGGCGCCACCCACTTCTTCCAGGGCTGCAGCAAGGAACCGCAGGGCTACTCGTGCGCCTACTCCTATGAGGGCGGCGCGATGCTGATGCACGTACGCGGCTCCAGGAACGCCGGCTACGAGGTTCGTTCGATCTCCTACCTGGCCGACTGAGGGGAGAGCAGTCAGGGACCTGCCAGGGCGACTTCAGGCGGCCACACGCGATCGAAGACCCGCCCGGACTGGTTTCGACGACAGGTCCTCCAGTGCCGCACCCGCACTACCAGATCCACCTCACCGACGCCGCAGGGACCGATTACAGGGTGGCGGTGAACGTGCAATCGCAGCAGGCCCCCTCCGAGCTGCTGTACCTGGCGGCCGAGGACTTCCGCCACCCCGTCGTCCAGCTGCTTCCGGCCGCCGGCAGCGGGTGGACGCCGCTGGCGTCCGCGCCCGGCGGGGCCGCCTTGGATTTCATCCGCGGCAACCTGTTCGACCCCGCCGCGATGCGGCCGCTGCCGCCCGAGCTGCGGGGCCGACAACGACCTGGCCGACCGGCTCGACCACTTCGTGCAGCGTGCGATCGGCGACCCTGACGCGCAGGTGTTCGTGTTGGGCGAGCGGTGGGGTCCCGAACCGCACCGGGCATGCCATCGAGACCGCGCCCGCCCGGCCCGCCGGTGGCGAAGAACCGGTGTGAATTTCGGCCGCGCTGGTCAACCCTGACGGACCGGTGCCCGAGCGCGAGACCGTCACACTGATCAACGCCTCGCCCGATCCGATCGACTTGCGGGGCTGGCACCTGGCGGATCGGGCCAAGCGCACGCTCGCGTTGCCGGCCGGGCCGCTCGCGGCCGAGCGAGCACCTCACGGGCCTCGCCGTTCGCACGTGGGACAGCTCATCGGGGCACTGCTCCGCGTCCACCTCAGACGATCGTTGACTGCGGCTTTTAAACAATCCGTTTAAAACGAAAAGTTGACATCAGTTCGAGTGCTGCGGCATTGTGAGCGCATGCCTACAGATGCCGATCACCACCTCGATCCCTTCACTCCTCCGCATCCGGAGCAGGCGCGGGCGCAGCGCGTGCACGCGTCCCTGTTCCGGATCGCCGAGCGGCACGCGGTCACCGATGAGCAGCGGGGACGGCAGGTGCATGCGTCGGCCATCGGCCCGCACGAGGCCGTCAGGCTCGTGGCGTTTCTGCTCAGCGGAGCCGCACGGCTCGATGATGGCGAGCCGGAGGTCGATCACGCCGACATCACCGCGGCGTTGAGCCTCCTCCCGTTGGTGCGCGGGGAACTGGACGCGCTGGAGGTGGGGCTGCTGGAGATGGCGCGGGGGCGCGGCATGACGTGGCAGGAGATCGCGTTCGGGCTCGGGCTCGGCACCGCGCAGGCCGCCAGGCAACGGCACGAACGCCTCGCGGATCGTGTCGAGGGACTGGAGTAGCACGGGTCTCTAACATCACCGTCCGTGCCTGCGAGGGTCGAGGCCAGCCCGCTCAGCCTCATCGTCCGTGCCCGCGAGGTGCACAGCACGGGACCACCACCGTCCGCAGGCGAGGACCTGAGCGGGGCGACGCCTGTTGACGGCAGTGTCGACGCGCGGGTCAAGCCGGGCCGGGGGTCGCGCTGTGCGACGCCGTATCGATCACTTCGTCCAGGACCTCGCGGGAACGAATCAGGTCCATGATCATGCGGTTGATGCGGTCGCGTTGTGTGGCGTTGGTGACCGGCGGCAGCCGTGGGATCGGCGCGGGATAGCGAAAGAGCTGGCTGACGCGGGGGCGGCGGTGGCGCTGACCTACGTTCAGGCAGCGGACCAGGCGTGCGAGGTCGCCAAGCGGATCGAGGCCGACGGTGGCAAAGGCCGCGGTCATCCAGGCAGACCTGGCCCATCCGGAGTCCGCGGCGGAGGCGGTGGAGCAGACGGTACGGGAGCTGGGTCGTATCGACATCCTGGTGAACAACGCGGGCTTCCTCACCTACGGCCCGCTGGCGGAGGTGTCCGCCGCGGAACTGGACCGGGTGCTCGCCGTGGATGTCCGGTCGGTCTTCCTGGCCGCCCAGGCCGCCGCCCGGCACATGGGCGACGGCGGGCGGATCATCAGCATCGGGTCGTGCTTCAACGGGCGCGTTCCCGGCTCGAACTTCGTGCTGCAGGCGATGGCCAAATCCGCGCTCATCGGGCTGACCAAGGGACTTGCCCGGGAGCTGGGGCCGTTCGGGATCACCGCCACCATCGTGGACCCGGGCCCGATCGACACCGGCATGAACCCGGCCGACGGCGAAACCGCCCTCGCCGTGGACGGCGGGTACACCATCTGAACAGCGGGCCGTCCCCGTCCACCTGCCGCCTGTCCGGCCGCGAGTGGACGGGGGCTCGATCGTGCTGGCAGCGCACGGCTGCGGGAGTCGCAGAGGAACCACCCCTGCTTTCGAGGAGGGGGTGGGGTGCCGGCGGCGAAGTTCGAGGCGGTCTGTCCGCGTCTGGATGAGCGGCAGCGGCGATCGCCGGCTGACGAAGGCGCCGGCCGCGCCGCCCCGAGCTCCGCGCGGCGGCTGGTGCTGGATCGGCCGCAGCCGGATGAACGCGCCCCGGCTTGACCTTGTCACCGGCGTCAGCGTTTACCTTCGCGACATGAGCGCTTCGGATCGGGTCACCCTCCTCAAGTACGACCAGAGCTTCTTCGACGCCCTGGTGGCCGGCGATCCCGCCGCTCTGGAGGAGCTGCTGGCGGACGACTTCATCCTGGTCGGGGTCGAGGACGGGGCCGTCGCCGACAGGAGGGTCCTGCTCGACCTGGTGGCCTCCGGCTCCCTGCGGTTCCCGCGGATCCACTCGTTCCCGGACGAGGCGATCGTCCGGGTCATCGGCACAGTGGGCATCGTCGTCGGGCGTACCGGCATGAACTTCACCAACCCCGACGGCACCACGTTCAGCGCCGGAAGCCGCTACACCCACGTCTACGCCGCCGACGCCCCCGGCGGCTGGCGCCTCGTCTCCGCCCAGGGCACCGCGATCAAGGCTTGATCCGCGGCCCGAGCGCGGACGCCTGCGAGGTGGGTTTGGGTGGGTTGCCGCCTCTAGCCGGGGGCGCCGCGTCGAGCCGGGCCGCCGTGTCTCGCAGGCGTCGTGCGTGGAGTGCCGCCTGACCTGGGCAGATGGCTCCGAGGTGGCCGGGCAAGGGTGGGAGCGCAGGGGCGGGCCGTCGTGTGGGCGGGGCGGCACGCGTCGCGGTCATCGAAGGGGTCATCGCCCCAGCGAGTGCGAGCGTCCTGAATGGCACCTCATACGGTCAGATCGGACCGGCGGGCGACGTACAGGATCCGGTCGTGCTCGTCCTCGTCGGCCGGGTCCCGCGCCGAGGTCCCCACCAGCCCGTGGGCGGCCACGACGCGCAGTCCCGACCGCTCGGCCACCTCGCGCACCGTCCGCTCGGAGTGGTGCCGTTGCACGTGGCGCATCGACAGCCGCTCCCAGCCCGCGCCGTTCCGTTCGAACAGGTCGAACTGCGTGATCACGACCGCGTCCGCCTCGATCCGCGGCGACTCCGCGAACCAGGCCACGTACCGGTCGCCCCGGTCGGCGATCGTGGGGACGCCGAACATGCGGCGGTAGTAGCCGATGGTGTTCAGGTCGAAGAGCAGCACCCCGTCCTCGGTGAGCTGGTCGCGCGCGGCCGTCAGCGCCTGTCGCAGCTGGTCCGTATCGGTCAGGTACGTCATCGGCACGTCCACACAGGCGACCACGTCGAAGCCGGTCAGCCCGGGCGGGGGCTCCTGCAGCCGTCCCACCAGGAACCGGATCTCCTCGGCCCCGGGCCGGCGGCGGGCCGCCGCCACCATCGCGGGGGACAGGTCGTAGCCGGTCACCTCGAACCCGTGCTTGCGGAAGGCCACGCTGCTGCGGCCGGTTCCGCACCCGGCGTCCAGGAGCCGCCGTCCGCCCGATCCGTACCGATCGGCCGCCTCCACGAAGCGGGCCACCAGGCTGGAGGTGTCCATCCGCGCGTTCAGCTCGTCGTAGCGGGCCGCGATGCCTTCGTAGGCGGCCAGCGTCTCGTCCACGTGCGCCATGCGTGCCTCCTGTGTGCGGGGTCCCGCCGCGTCGCGAGCCGTGCCGGGCCGTCGGGCCCGGCACGGCCGACGGAGATGGACTACCAGATGAACCATGCCTGCCGGTTGATCCGGCGGCCGGTGACGCGGCGCAGCAACTTCCTCATGGTGCTCACCTCCTCTCCTGACGACCGGGGGCGGTCAGGTCTGGCGCGGGGTCCGGCGCAGCTGGAACGTGGGAGGGGTGATGATGCCCGCGACGTGGGGCTGTCCGCGACCGCCGCGTACCTCCAGACGGGCGCCGTCGGTCACGGCGGCGAGCAGGTCGGAGGCCAGGTTGCGGGCGACGACGGCGCCGGCGCAGGTGAACGGGCCGCCGCCGAAGGGCAGCCAGGGCCCGCGGGGACCGGGGCCGTCCCACCTGCCGGGCCGGAAGCGGGTGGCCTGCGGCCAGTGCCGTTCGTCGCGGTGCAGCAGGTAGGCGCAGACTGACACGCTTTCTCCCGGTTCCAGCCGTACGCCGCCGACCTGGTGGGCACGGAGTACGGGGCGGCCCATCAGCCAGGCCACCGGCCACAGCCGCAGCGACTCCCGTACGGCCGACTCCGCCGGCACGGTCGCCAGGTCGACGCCGTCGGTCGCCGCCGCCAGCAGCGCCCAGGCGACCACGTGGCCCACGGGCGCCACCGAGGTTCGGAACAGCAGCAGGTACACCTGCGCGAGCTGGGCGGCGGGCGTGTCGGGCGGGGCGGCCTCGAGTATGGCGTCCAGCAGGTCGCCCGGCGGGCCGGGGCGCGGACCGGCCCGCCGGGCGAGCACCTCGCCGGCGAGCGCCCGCACCACGCGCGCCCACAGCGCCCGCCGCATCAGGCCCGCCAGCCGGCCGCCGGGGCGGATGAGGACGTCGTTCCGCACCACCTGCGCCATCAGCTCCCGCAAGGGCGGCGGGCTGTCCGGCCGCAGCAGCGCCTCGGCCAGGAACCGGTACGTGGCGGCGCGCCCGGCCGAGGGCCACTCGCTGACCTCGCCGAGCTCCGCCACCACGGCGGGCAGCCGCTCGCGGCGCGCGGCCAGGTGGGCGCGTAACGTCGCGCGGGCCGCCCGCCCGATCGCGACCTGCGTCTCCCGAGGCTCCAGCCGGCCGCCGCGGACGTGGAAGAAGTCGGACACGTCGTCGTAGTGGCCCTCCTCGTCGTGCAGCACCCGCAGGGCCTCCGCCGGATCGGCCACGCACAGCGACCCGTCGTCCGGCAGCCGGAACACCGGGCCCCGCTCGCGGGCCGCGTGCTCGACGAACCCCAGCGGGTCCCGCCGGTACCACCGCGCCGCCCCGCCCGGCCACGGCCGCGTCCCGCCGGCAGCGGCCCGATCCGGTTCTCCGACCGTCGTCATTCCCGCCTGCCCCATGCATCCGTGATCTCGCCGCCTGCCGGTACGCCGTGACGGTGGCCGGGACGACACCAAATCAGGAATAGTGCCGGTTAATAAGTGAACGGTGAGGAGTATCGCCACTGAATTTACAGAATTGGTGGAATCTCGGCAATGAATGCGTTGCGTGGTAATGGCATTACGAAAGCGTGAAATGGCATTTCAAGGGCGCGCCGCCGTAACGGCGCGCCCGGAGCCCGCTACAGTGCAGGCGTCATGAGCCGACCGCCCAGGCGCGGGTGATCGTCTGGACGACGCCCGCCCCCGACTGGTCGCCGGCCGTCGCGCGGAGCGAGACGTGGCCCGCGCGCGGGTTGGTCACCAGCGCGGTCCACCCGTCGCCGGTGCGTACGACGGGCACCGCCCGCCACGTCACGCCGTCGTCGGTGGACGCCTCCAGCGCGAGCCCGCGCACGGCCGACTCCGGCGCGCCCGGATCGCGCTCCACCCGGATCGGCACCCTGGTGACCGAGCCCGGACGCGCCCGGTTGGCCGCGTCGAGCCCGGCTGGCGCGAAGCGGACCGCCATCAGCGGCAGCCCCTGCGCCTTGTCCGTGTGCTGCGAGCGGAACGACCACACCGCCTCCACCGCGGTGGACAGCGCGCCGGGCCGCTTGGCGGTGGCCGTCAGCGTGTAGGCCGCGGACTCGGGCGGCAGCATCGCGACGAGCGTGCAGCCCTCTTCGAAAGTGCACTCCGCGACCGGCGCCCGCGTCACGACCGTGCCCTCACGGGCCAGCACCAGTTCGCCGGTGGCGGCCGTGTCCATGCCGGTGCGCCCCGCCTCGCCGTCGGTGAACAGCCGCGCCGCGCTGAAGAAGAGCTCGTCTTCGGTACGGCCGCCGCTCGGCGTGGCGAACGACGGGCCGGCCACCGCGCCGTTCCACATCTCCCGGGGAGCCTGGGGCGCGATCTCGGAGGTGATCTCCCAGGTGCCGCTCCTGACGAGGGACATCCACCGCAGTCCGGGAGTGCGGTGATGGGTGAGCGTGCCGGGCAGCGGCACGCTGACGGGCACCATCGCCCACGCCGAGGCGCCTTCGGAGGCCTGCACGCCCACGAGGACCTCCGCGTCCTGCGCCGTCCCCGTCGCCCGGTACGTGGCGGAGGTCCGGGTCAGCTCCTTGACCCGCCCGGCGTAGCCGGGATCCTCGGGCAGGCCGCCCTCGCGGTGGTCGACGAGGTCGTAGCGGTGGCCCGGCCTGGACCAGACGCTTCTGCTCATGTACGACAGGCCCGCCTGCCGGACGGGAACGACCTGGTAGCGCGTGCCGGGAGACTCAAAGGGCACCAGGGCGATGGACCAGGAGCCGTTGGACACCCGCTGCTCCAGGGTGTCGGCCTGGACGGCCGCGGGATCGTCGAGCGTGTAGCGGATCTCCTTGCCTTCGCGGGCGTCCAGGGTGAGCTCGACGTCATGGTCGGTCACGCTCACCGGGCGGTGCGCGAGGGTGTCCAGGCCGGGCTCGCCCAGGTTCATGAAGACGTTCCACTCGCCCTTGGTCAGGCGCGCCGTCAGGCTGCCCTCGATGTCGAGCCAGCGCTCCTCGCCGGTCGCCAGGTTGTAGATCACGCCGAAGCCGCTCGTGGGTGCTCCGTCGGAGCCCACGGCCTTGACGGACAGGTCGTAGGACTCGGGCTCCACCCAGGCGTTCGCGAGCGTGCGAACGCTCTGCCCGCCGCCCGTGGCGGTGACGACGCCGGGGTAGTCGCCCGGCGCCTTGCCGGTCGCGTCGAGGGTCAGCGTGAGCTGGGCCTGCCCGCGCGCGGGCACCTCGAGCTCGTCCACCGGCAGCTTCAGCGCCTCGCCCTCGGTCTTCAGGTCCAGCGTGACCGGGCTGTCGCCGGTGTTGTGGTAGGTGACCGTTCTCGTGGTCACCCGGCCGCCGGGGGCGCCCCACAGGTGGGCGGAGGAGACGCTGACGGGCTCGGCCATGATCGTACGCTCGGTGGCGGCGACCAGGTCGACGCGCCCGCCACCCTGGTCGAAGATGCCGCTGCCGGGTTTGGCCGATTCGACCAGCGCCGCCTTGATCCGCTCGCCGTTCCAGTCGGGATGCTGCTGGGCGATGATGGCGGCGGCCCCCGCGACGTGCGGCGCCGCCATCGACGTCCCCTTGTGCGCGACGTGGCCCCCGCCGAGCTGGGCGGCCACGATGTCGGTTCCGGGCGCGGAGATGTCCGGTTTGACCGCGTGGTCGAACGAGCGCGGGCCCCGGCTGGAGAAGTCGGCCGTCCGGTCGTCGCGGTCCACCGCCCCCACGGTGAGCGCCGCGTCCGCGCTGCCCGGCGAGTTCACGGTGCCGGGACCGCCGTTGTTGCCCGCGGCGACCACGAAGAGCGTGCCCTTGGTGGCCGACAGCGTGTTCACGGCCAGTTCGAGCGGGTCGAGGCCGGGGGTGTCCTGGCCGCCGAGGCTCATGTTGACCACCTTGGCCCCGGCCTCGCCGGCGGCCCACTCCATCCCGGCGATGATCGCCGAGTAGGAGGCTCCGAACTCGTTGCCGACCTTGCCGACGGCGAGAGTGGCCCCCGGGGCCACGCCGCGATACTTCTGCCCGGCCCCGGCGACGATCGAGGCCACATGGGTGCCGTGGCCGAAGTCGTCGCCGTCGGGGTAATCGGTGAAGTTCTTGGACTTGGTCACCACGTCCTTGAGATCGGGGTGGGTGGCGTCGTAGCCGGTGTCGAGCACGGCCACCGTGACGCCTTTGCCGGTCAGCCCCTTCTCCCAGACCTGGGGAGCGCCGATCTGCTTGACGCTCTGGTCGAGGGCGAAGGGGACCAGGGCGTCGAGCCAGATCTTGCCCGGCCGGGCGCGGGCCGAGGTGAGTTGCCGCCACGTCTGGGCGGCGGTGTCCTTGCGGATGCCGCCCGCGGTCAGGCCGAGATCGGCGAAGCCGCGGGCCTGCCCGGCTCCCGCGGGCAGGCTCGACTGGCTGATGATCGGGATGTCGGGGCGGTCGGCGTCGCCGTACCGGGAGGAGAGCAGCCCGGTCACGTCGAAGAGCCGTACGTCGAGGACGCCGCGCGCGATCAGCGGCGCGGCGTCGGAGGGGATGACGATCAGGTGGCCGTCACGTTCGCGGATGGTGAAGCGCACGCGCCTGCCCTGTGCGGGCTCGACGCGATGGCCTGAGGCGCTCACCACGACCTTGTCCCCGGTCAGCAACGTCACCGTTCCCGCGGCCGGAGGAGGAGTTCCGATGGGAGCCGGGGGAGGCGCTCCGGGGACCGGGGGTGCGCCTAAGAGCGCCAGCGAGAGCAGGACCTTGATCATACGTATGCCTTTCTGCTACGTGAGGGCGGGCCGCTCGGGGTGCTGCGAGCGGCCCGCCGTTACCGTCCGGTCAGATGACCTTGCGGTAGATCCGGGACGGGATCGCCTGGGCCGCGCCCTCCCTGCCGAACTCCTGGTAAACCCGCGACGTGATCTCCACCGCCTTGGGCGCGTAGGCGGGGTAGAAGGCCTTGCCGCACTCCAGGTCCTTCAGCGCCGCCTTGATCTCCTTGGCCAGGTACGGCCTGGCCTCCTCCGGCTTCAGGTTCGGCCGGAAGATGACGGTCTTGCCCTTCGGGGCCTTGGGCAGTTCGCCCTTCCAGGCCTTCCTGGCGACCTCCGAGGCCTGCCGCACGATCTTCGTGTGGCTCAGACCGTCCAGCGCCGTCGGCCTGGTCTCCCCGACCCCCAGGCACGTGGCGAACTGCTTGCCCAGCCGTACGAGCTCCTTGTCCTGGTCGAGGACGCTCAGCGACTTGTTCACCGCCGCTTCGAGCTGGTCGTAGTAGTCCTCCTGGGAGGTGACGGTCTTGCCCAGAGCCTCCTTGACCGCCTGGGAGAAGCAGGACTCGTCGGTGGCGCGCCACTTCTTCAGCTCGGCGGCCGGGAGGGACATCAGCGTCTTGTTGTTCGGGTTGTCCGGCGAGGTGGGGTTGACGACCTCGTCCTTGGGATAGACGTTCGGGGACCAGACGCCGAAGCCGTACTTGGCCCGGTACGTCCGCAGCGCCTTGAGGTCACCCGCGAGCCGCTCCCGCTCCCCGGGCTGCCACTGGCGCTGGGGCGCCAGTGCGGCCACGTAGGTGAAGCCCTGCTCCGTCATGCATGCGACGCGCTTGTCCTCCATCTGCCGCTGCTTGTCGTACGCGGCGTCGTCTCCGGGCGCCGCGGCGAGAGCGCCGAACGAACCGGCGAGCAGGGTGGCCGCGACGGCCTTGGCGATGAACATAGGTGTGCTCCTTCGTCGAAATGTGGGCATGCGAAACTGAACTCCCGGCCGAACAGGCCGGATCAGGGGGAAGGTCTCAGCAGGGGATCTTCATGCGGGACGCCTTCGGAGACACCTCGGGCAGGCCCGGGACGAGGTCGGCGGCGAGCACGGCGACGCCGTTCACCGCGCCCTTCTTCTCGAAGTACTCGCCCTCGGGCAGCTTCACCTTGTCGGCCTCGGTGATCACCGTGCGCTCGCCCAGGTAGTGATAGGTCTGCCGGTCGAAGATCAGCTCGGACCGGCGGCCGTCGCCCTCGTCCATGGCGACGGCCAGCCCGGGGCGGCCGGAGACGTCCACGGCGTCGCGGATGAGCACGATGCCGTCCAGCCCGGCGGCCACCTGGTAGAGCGCGGCGCCCAGGCTGGGCCGTACCACGGACTCGCGGATCAGGCCCTGGAGGGAGGTCCAGATGCGTAGCGGCTCCTCGCCCGTGTCGGCCACGATCTTCGCGCGCACCTGGGCGGGATCCGTCGGCCAGGCGCCCAGCCGGGCGTAGGCCGGGTGGCCGGGGCAGCCCGACGACTCGTAGAGGACGTCCTGGACGCCGCGGTCCCAGAAACGCCGGGGGGCCGGCCCGGTGGCCGACAGGGCCTGCTCGCGGCTCAGCCAGGGCTTGCCCACGTCGGCGGCCTCCCAGCGCTCCTCGTTGACCAGCACCTTGGTGTACTGCAGCGCGCCCGCCTCGTCCTTGGTGTACAGGCTGCGCTGGGAGAAGGTCTTGGTGTGGACGTACTGGCCGCGGGACGGCACCGTGTCAGGCCGGCCGGCGGCGGCCCGCGCGGCCAGGGTGAGCAGCGCCTTGGCGTCGGCCGGCGGCGCGGCGAGCAGGTGCCCGGGGGTGCGCGGGGCGGAGCCGCCCAGGCCCACCTCGGTGACGAGGATGCCGGCGGTGAGCGTCACCGCCATCGCGCCGACCAGCACCACGCGCCGGACCGGCAGCGCTCTGACCCACCTGCGGCGCGGACGGCCGACCTGGGACGCCTGCGCCTCGTGGGCCTGCCGGAGGAAGCGGTCCCGCCCCGCCGCGGCGGCCTGCGGCGTGGGGTCCGGCTCCGCGAACACGGCCTCGATCAGCTTGAGCTCTTCCATCACCACTCCTTCATCGGGTTGACGTCGCCCAGGGCGGTGCGCAGCTTCTTTCTCGCCCTGTTGATCCGGGACCCGACGGTCCCGACGGGTATGTCCAGCGCAGTGGCGATCTCCTCGTAACCGAGCCCGCCGAACACGAGCAGGAACACCGCGTCGCGATCGCCCTTCGCCAGCCCCTTCAGCCCGCGTACCAGCTCCGGCCTGCTGGCCTCCGCCGCGAGCTGCGAGGTCACCCGGTCCTCGTGCCCGTCGGCGGAGACCTCGGCCGGGACCTTGCTGAGGGCGTTCAGCCGGCGGCCTTCCCTGCGGCGGTGCCGGGCCACGACATTCGTCGCGATGCCGTATAACCACGACCGCACGGTGCCTCGTCGGGAGTCGAAGCCGCCTCTGCCGTTGAACGCGATCAGGAAGGCGTCCGCGACCAGATCTTCGACGTGCTCGCTGCCGAGCCGGGCGGCCAGATATCGGTAGAGCTCGGTGAAGTACCGGTCGTACAGGAGGGCGAAAAGGTCAGGGTTGTCCATCGACCGCTCGACCACGGTGACGTCTTCCATCACGTCACTGGTGTCAGGTGGTGCAGCCATGGCGTCCTTTCGGAGGGAACTGTCACCCCGGAATTCGCCGCTCAGCCGTTTTTCTTCACGCCCGCGATCAGCCCAGGTCGAGGCGGGCGAGTTCGGTGCGGGTGGTGACGCCGAGCTTGGGGAAGGCGCGATACAGGTGGTGGCTGACGGTCTTGGGGCTGAGGAACAGCTGGGCGGCGATCTCCCGGTTGGTGACACCCGTGGCGGCCAGGCGTACCACCTGCAGTTCCTGCGGGGAGAGCGAGGCGGCCAGGTCGGGCGCGCCCTGGGCGACGGCCTCGCCCGCCGCGCGCAGCTCGGCGCGCGCCCGCTCGGCCCACGGCGCGGCGCCGGCGCGTTCGAAGGTCTCCAGCGCCGAGCGCAGGTGGGTCCGGGCTTCGTTCTTGCGGCGGGCGCGGCGCAGCCACTCACCGAAGAGCAGGTCGGTACGGGCCCGTTCGAACGGCCGGTTCGCGTCGGCGTGCGATCGTACGGCCTGCTCCCAGTGCCGCTCCGCCTCCGCGTCGCCGGTGGCGAGCAGGGCCCGGCAGCGGTGCAGGACGGCCTCCGCCCACGGGTGGCGGGCGGCGCCGGCCCAGGACTCGAAGCGGGCGAGCGGCCCGGCGGCGCGGCCGGGCAGGCCGAGCCGTACGGCGGCCTCGATCTGGTCGGGAGCGAAGTAGACCGGCATGATCTGGTGCCGCAGCGGCCCGCGGGCGGCGGCGTCGAAGCGCTCCAGCGCGGCCTCGAAACGGCCCTGACCGAGGTCCAGCAGGCCGAGCGCCCACTCGGCCCAGCCCACGATCGTCGCCACCGGATGGCCGCCGACGTGCGCGATCGTGCGCTCGGCGAGCTCCCGGCAGTCCCGCTCCCGCCCCTGGACGGCGGCCACCATGGCCATGACGCTCTCGAAGTGCGCGATGCGGTGCGTCTGGCCGATGTCGGTGGCGAGCCGGCGTCCCTCGGTCGCGGTCGTGACGGCGTCGCGGAAGCGCCCGAGGTACATCTGGTGGATCGCCAGCACCGCCTGGGCGAGCGGCAGCAGCCCGATCATGCCGTCGGCCCGGCACTCCTCGATCGCCGAACGGGCGATGGCGAGCCCGTTGCCGAAGTCGCCCGAGATCCCGGCCAGCGAGCAGATGCTGATCCGCAGGGCGGTCATGCCGGAGGGGATCGCCGCGGCCAGGGCGACGAGCTCGCGGAACGGCGGCAGCGCCCGGTCCAGGTCGCCGGCCAGGAAGTCCGCCATCGCGCGGGCCGCCCGGACGAACCCGTCGAGCCCGTCCTCCGCCGTCAGCGGCAGGCCGGCCAGCCGCGCGGAGGACTCGGCGACGGCCGCCGGATCGCTGACGTACCAGGCGTTGCGCACCGCGTCGAGCAGGAGGAGCGCCGCGCCCTTGCGGTCCAGGCCGGCGATGGCGGCGGCCCCGTCGAGGAGGATCCGGTGGGCCTCCTGCACGGCGCCCCGGTCGAACGCGATCCGGCCGCGCAGCCCCGCCAGCCGGGCGAGGGTGCGCGGGTCGTCGCCCAGCCGCCGGGCCTGGTCGGCCAGGACCTGCGCGTGCTCCAGGGCGCCGGCGTCCGCGGCCGCCTCGGCCGACAGGGCCAGCCGCCGGGCGCGTTCGGCCAGGCCGGGGGTGAGCCGGGCGGCCCGCTCCAGAGCCGCGGCGGCCGCGGCATGGCCGGCGCGTTCGCGGGCGCGGCCGGCCGCCTGTTCGAGCGCGGCGGCGATCGGCTCGTCGCGGCCGGTCACGGCGGCGGCCAGGTGCCAGGCGCGGCGGTCGGCGTCCTGGTCGTCGTCGAGCACGCCGGCGAGGGCGCGGTGCACGGCCAGGCGCTCGTCGTAGGTCGCCCGCCGCGCCGCCGCCGTACGCATCAGCGGGTGGCCGAAGGACAGCCGCCCGCCGGCGGTGGACAGGAAACCGGCGCGCTCGGCCGGGCCCAGGGCGGCGGCGTCGACCCCCAGCCTCCCGGCCGCGCGCACGACGACGTCCAGATCCCCGGCGTCGTCGAGGGCGGCGACCAGCAGCATCGTCTGGCTGCCCGGCGGCAGGACGGCGATCCGCGCCTCGTACGCCTCCTGGATCCGGCGCGGCAGCGGCAGCGGCTCCTGCGCG
Source organism: Nonomuraea jabiensis (assembly GCF_014204795.1). Lineage (GTDB taxonomy): Bacteria > Actinomycetota > Actinomycetes > Streptosporangiales > Streptosporangiaceae > Nonomuraea > Nonomuraea jabiensis. The sequence continues at coordinate 8,775,720 of NZ_JACHMB010000001.1, forward strand.
TGGTGCGGCGAACCGGGCATCCGGGGCAGCTCGATCAGGGCGAGCGGGTTTCCGCCGCTCTCGGCGAGGATCCGCTCCCGCACGCCGGGGCCCAGACCGGGCGTGTGCTCGCGCAGCAGATCGCCGGCGGCCTGCGGGTCGAGGCCCTCCAGCCGCAACTCGGGCACTCCAGGTGCGTGGAAGGCGTCCCTGGCCGCGAACAGCAGGGCGATCCCCTCGGAGTGCAGCCGCCGGGCCGCGAACAGCAGCGCCTCGGCCGACGACCGGTCCATCCACTGGGCGTCGTCGACCAGGCAGAGCAGCGGGCCGTCCTCGGCCAGCTCGGTGAGCAGCGACAGGGCGGCCAGGCCGATGAGGAAGCGGTCCTCGGGGGCGGTGGCCAGGCCGAACGCGCCCTCCAGCGCCCTGGCCTGCGGCGCCGGAAGTCTGCCGATCCGGTCGAGCGCCGGGCGCAGCAGCAGGTGCAGCGCCGCGAAGGGCAGCTCGGCCTCGGTCTCGATGCCGGTGCCGCGCAGCGGGCGCATGCCCTCCGCCGACCGGGCGGCGTGGTCGAGGAGAGCGGACTTGCCGATGCCGGGCTCGCCGCGCAGGATCAGGCTCCCGCTCCGGCCGCCCCTGGCCTGCGCGAGCAGCGCGTCGATCTGCGCCTGCTCCCTCTCCCGTCCCCACAGCACCATCAGAATGTAGCGTCCCCCGCCACCAGACAATCGTCCGATACCGGGCAGACGCTCTCCCTCCCTAACGTCGTAACGCCACGTGAGGAGAGACATGGAGTTCTTACTTTTCCTGCTGCTGTTCGTCGTGCTGTGCGGGTGGCTCGACCGCTGGGCCACCCGAACCCCCAAGCCGGTCTCCAAGGAGGGACGCTGAATGTTCGTCGGACACTTCGGTCTGGCCGCCGCCGTCAAGGCCGCCCAGCCGCGCGTCCCGCTGTGGGCGGTCATGCTCGCCACGCAGTTCCTCGACGTCATCTTCGTGATCCTGTACCTGGCGGGTGGGATCGAGTCCTTCCAGGCCGTCGCCCCGGGCACCTACGGCGAGGCGCTGATCGACGCGCAGTACACCCACTCGCTGCTCGGCGCGTTGCTGCTGTCGGCGCTGTACGGCGGCTTCGGAGCCTGGCGGTGGGGCCGCACGGCCGGGTGGGTGCTGGGCGGGGTGACGTTCAGCCACTGGCTGCTCGACCTGCTCGTCCACCGCGCCGACCTGCCTCTGCTGCCCGGCAACGCCGGCGGCCTGCCGCTGCTCGGCCTCGGACTGTGGCAGACCCCGTGGCTCACGGCGGTCGTCGAGGGGGTTCTCGTGGTGGTCGGCGCGGTCCTGTACTTCCGCTCGGTACGGGAGCGCGCCGAGGTCACCTGGCGCGCGCTGGTCTCCGGCGGCGCCATGGCGCTGCTGCTCGCGCTGGGGCTGGTCGTGGACGTCCTCAGCTAGGAAGGCGGCGACATGTTCGTTGACGTTCCGGGCGGTCGCCTGGCCTACGACTGCGCCGGCGAGGGGCCGCTCGTCGTGTGCGTACCCGGTCTGGGAGACACCCGCGCGGCCTACCGGTTCCTGCGCCCGCCGCTGGTCGAGGCGGGCTACCGGGTGGTGACGGCGGACCTGCGCGGCCACGGGGAGTCCTCGGCGGGCTGGGCGGACTACTCCCAGTCCGCGGTGGGCGGCGACCTCGTGGCCCTGCTGGAGGAGCTGGACGCGCCCGGCGCCGTCCTGCTCGGCAACTCCTACGCGGCGGGCGGCGTCATCCGCGCCGCCGCGGAGGCGCCCGAGCGGGTGGCGGGGATCGTCGCGATCGACGGCTTCATCAGGGCCGTCCCGCTCAACGCCGCCGTCCGCGCGCTGGTCCGGCTGGTCGCCGCCTCCCCGCGGCTGTGGAGCCTCTACTACGCCCTGGCGCACCGTACGGCCAGGCCCGCCGACCTGGCCGGACACCGCGCCGCACTGGTGGCCATGCTGCGCGACCCGCAACGGCGCGAGGCGATGCGTGCCATGCTCCTCGACCGCGAACCGGACGCCGAGCGGGCCATCGACCAGGTCCGCTGCCCGGCCCTGGTCCTCATGGGCGCCAGGGACCCCGACTTCCCCGACCCGGCGGCCGAGGCGCGGGCCCAGGCGTCGCTGCTGCGCGGGCAGGCCGTCATGATCGACGGCGCGGGCCACTATCCGATGTCGGAATATCCCGAGCGTACCGCCGAGGCTCTGCTGCCCTTCCTGAAGAACGCGTTCTGACGGCGCTCACGCCGCCCGCCGCGACCAGAGCGTGTGCGCGGCCCAGGCCGCCGCCGCGCCCACCGCGTACCAGAAGAGGTCGGGCGGGTTGAACGTGCTGCCCAGCAGCGGCCGCAGCACGGCCGGGATCTCCCCGAGCTGGGCGAACTCGATCACCCAGCTCGCCCCCGCCGCCAGCGCCGCCGCCACCCAGGGGCGCACCCTGGGGCGGATCAGCACCACGAGCGTGTAGATCAGCACGGTGTAGAGGGCGTCGCCCGCGTACTTCGACACCGGGCCGTCGAACAGCGCGCGCACCCCCAATCCGGCCACGACGGTCAGGACGGCTACGCAGGCAACGGGCAGGCGGGGCACCGGATCACGTTATCGGCGTATCGCGGCTCCCTGTGACGGGCCGCAGCCGCGTACGGGAGCTGATCGGCGCACGGCTGGAGGGGGACTCCTACGGAGATCACCGCTGGTGGCTCGGGGACGTGCGGATCGACGGCCTGGACCGGCACTGCCAGCACCTGTGGATGAGCCCGGAGCAGGCAGGAGCGGCGCCCCGTCGCGCGGGCCGTCCTCGACGACAGCACCTCCCGGCTGCGGGCCGTCACGCGTGCCGCCGCCGACGGCGACGGGTCCTCCGCGCAGCGCGGCCTCACCGGGGACCGCGGCCACCCCGCGCCGTACGGCGCCGTCGACGAGCCTCTGGCCGTCCCGCTGCGCACGGTCCGCGTCACCACCGACACCGCGGCGGCCGCTCCCGGCACGGTCATCGACACCGACGGCGACGCGCACGGCAGCTACGACGTCCACGAGGACACCGCGTGCTCATCCGCCCGGACGGCTACATCGCCGCGCGCTCTGTGGCGACGTCGGCGATGGCACGGGAAGCGGTACGGTGACGCGGCGGCGACCCCGCCCGGCCCGCCTCATGACGGCCGCCAGGTCTGCTCCGCGGCCAGGACGCGGGCGGACTCGGCGGGAGCCGCGTTCCGGACGGTGAGCAGGTCGCCGTCGCCATCGAGGACCGTGACGATCGCCGGGGCCGGGGCAGTGAGCCGGTGGGACGTCCCGGGGTCCGGATCACCGAAGGTGCTCAGGTCATGCCTGCGGACGACGTACGTCGGCGCGCCCTCGGGGTTGAGGGCGTGGCGGATCCCGGTGCGGCGCCGGTGTTCGGCGAGGGTGCGCCAGGGATAGGGGTCGTCGGTCACGTCCGGCTCGGGTTCGTCCTGGGGCGGCGGGACCGTGCGTTCCCGCAGGACGGGCCAGTCCATCGAGGGGACGTAACCGGACGGGGGAGGCGAGTCTCCGGGCGACCGCTGCGGGAGCGCGTGGCGCGCCGGGTCGAAGACGTCGCGGAGCGGCCAGAAACGTAACAGCACGTGTGCTCGCCGCGGGTCCTCCCAGAAGTCGCTGTCGCTGCTCCTGGCCGGTGGCACGTGGTAGGCGCGCACGCCGTACAGGAAGTGGGGCGGGCCCAGCACGAGGGCGTCGACGGAGCCGCCGCCATCGTCATCGCTTATGGTCACGATCCCGGCGGCGCTGAGGTACGTGCTCTCACCCGCCGGCACCCAAGGGGCGGGGGCGACTGGCGGGGCGGCGTCCCAGCTCTCCAGACGGACGTCGGTCCTGCCGCGGGAGACGGTGCTCTCGATCCGCATCCAGCCGGGCCCGCTCTCCAGGATGCCGTCGGCCAGCGACGGGCCTCCCTCGGCGCCGCACAGGTCGATGAGAAAGAAGCTGGCGTAAGGGGTGGAGACGTCGTCCCGGAAGGTGCGCAGCGTGATCGCCATGGCCTCTCCGCAATCGGTAGGGGAATCGTCCGCGGACAGTGACCGTAGGGGGCGGGGCCGACAGTTTCGCGCCGTCGTACGTGTCAGGCCGATCGGGCCACGTCGGGCTGGTCGAGGCTGGTACGGAGGGTGACCGGCTTGAGCAGGACGGCGCCGAGCACGCCGATCGTGCCGCCCAGCGAGCGGAAGAATGAGACCGTGGAGCTGGCCGCGCCGATGTCCTTGAGCGGCACGGCGTTCTGCACGACGAGCACGAAGTTCTGCAGGGTCATGCCGACGCCCAGACCGACGCCCAGACCAACGCAGAGCATGGCCGCGCCCATGAAGACGAGCGAGGTCGTGTGGTCGATGGTGCCGAGCCCGGCGAACCCGGCCGTCAGGAGGACGGCGCCGGTGACGATGAACGGCTTGAGCTTCCCGCTCCTGCTGATCAGCCGGCCCGCGACGTCGCGGTGGGGTTCTGCACGCGGGGCTCCAGGATGAGGGGACAGCTGATCGCGCAAGGTCAGATGATCACGGTGCGGACGCCCTCACCTCGCCGACGACCTCCTCGCTCGACGGGGAGACGACCTTCAGCACCTCGCCGCCCTCCGGTTCGACCCGCTCACCTCCGACGTAGAACTCACCCGTCCTCGTCACGCTGGTCGAAGACGTCGTCGGCGGCCATGACGCACTGCCCGGACGCGACGCACTTGTCCTGGTCGACGATGATCTTCACGTTCTTCTCCTCCTCGGTCACCAGGTGACGGGCAGCTCGTAGGCCCCGTACACGAACCCGTCGTGCTTGAACGGGATCTGCTCCAGGTCGGCGGCGAGCGCCAGGGTGGGGATCCGCTTCAGCAGGGCGGGGTAGGCGACCTGCAGCTCCATCCGCGCCAGCGGCTGGCCCAGGCACTGGTGCACGCCGTAGCCGAAGGTGACGTGGAGCCGGGGGTTGCGCTGGAGGTCCAGCCGGTCCGGGTCGGGGAAGACGGACGGGTCGCGGTTGGCGGTCTCGTTGACCACGACGATGCCCTCACCGGCCTTGATGAGCTGACCGGCGATCTCGATGTCCTCCAGCGCCACCCGCCGCAGCCCGCCGTGGGTGATCGTCAGGTACCGCAGCAGCTCCTCGACCGCCGAGGCGACCAGCTTCGGGTCGTCGCCGTCGCGGAGGAGGGCGAGTTGCTCGGGGTCCTGCAGCAGGGCCAGCGTGCCCAGGGTGATCATGTTCGCGGTGGTCTCGTGGCCGGCGAACAGCATCAGCACGCCCATGCGGGCGGCCTCCTGCCGGGACAGCTCGCCGGCCTTGACCCGCTCGACCAGCCCGGACAGCAGGTCGTCGCCGGGCTTGGCGAGCTTCTCGCCGATCAGCCCGTCCAGGTACTCGGCCAGCCGCAGCTGGGCCCCGCCCCGCTGCTCCGGGGTGGAGTTGCGGTTGATGATGGTCCGGCTGTTGGCCTGGAAGAACTCGTGGTCGTCGTACGGGACGCCGAGCAGGTTGGAGATCACCAGCGAGGGCAGCGGCAGCGCGAAAGCCTCGACGAGATCGGCGGGCTTCGGGCCGGCGAGCAGCCGGTCGATCAGCTCGTCCGCGATCTCCTGGGTGGCCGGGCGCATCGCCTCCACCCGCTTGACCGTGAACGCGGAGGTCACCATCCGCCGCAGCCGGGCGTGCTCGGGGTCGTCCATCATGATGAAGCCGAGGCTCGCCGAGTCCGCCTTGGAGATGCTGTCCATGGCCGCGGCCTCCGCAGGGGAGAGCCGGGGGAGGCCGCGCGCCGGCTCGACGCTGACCTTGGGATGGCCGAGCACGGCGCGGTGCTCCGCGTGGCCGGTCACCAGCCAAGCCGTGCTGCCGTCCCACAGCCGGACCCGGGCCAGCGGGCCCTCCTCCTGCCGTGCCCGCATCGCGGGCGCCGGGTCCAGCGGGCACTTCGCCGATCTGGCGATGTCGTACTCCGGGATTGTGGTCACGGTTCTCTCCTGGAATGTGTCTCAAAGCGAGCTGCGCGGGACGGCCGATCACCGGCACGGCGACGTGCGCATTGGATTAAGTCAACCGATTGATTTAAACTCTAGCGTGGGACGGATGCCTGTCAAGCCGGAGCAGCCCTCGACGGGGACGGCCACCGGCTGAATAGGCTGTCCTCCGTTACGCCTCGCCGGCACGGCCGAGGACCTGCGGCGGCCTGTGGGACTGGGCCGTCGCAGGCTGCGCGAAAGTCCCGGTGCGGTGAATGACGATGATCAGCAAGATGACACGGGAGGAGCAGGTCAGCGCGACCCGGGAGGCGCTCCTGACCGCGGCCGAGCGGCTGTTCGCCGAACGCGGCGTGCACGCCGTGGGCAACCGCCAGATCAGCGAGGCCGCCGGGCAGGGCAACAACGCCGCGGTCAGCTACCATTTCGGCACCAAGGCCGACCTGATCCGCGCGATCGCCCGCAAGCACGCCGAGCAGATCGAGCGCATCCGCGAACGCATGATGGCCGACCTCGCCGGCTCCACCGACCTGCGCGACTGGGTCGCCTGCCTGGTCCGCCCGCTCACCGAACACCTGGAGACCCTGGGCAGCCCCACCTGGTACGCCCGCTTCGCCGCGCAGGTCATGGCCGACCCCGCGTTCAACGCGATCATGGTGGACGAGGCCCTGACCGCCGCCCCGGTGCTGCGGCTCTTCAGCGACGGCCTGGCGCGGTGCATGCCCGACCGTCCCGCCGCCCTCCACCGCGAACGCATCACCATGGCCCGCCACCTCATCGTGCAGATGTGCGTCGAGCGCGAACGTGCCCTGGCCGAACACACGCCCACCTTCCGGCCCACCTGGGACGACACGGCCGACGGCCTGATCGACGCGATCGTCGCGCTGTGGCAGGCCCCCGTCCGGGGCACACCGCAGTGAGGCCCGCCCGCGCTGCTCAACAGCCTGCGCGGTGCGGCGCCGGCAGGGCGACGGCGGTGCAGGATTTCGCCGCGGCTGTCACAGGCCCGGAGGCTGCCCGGTCTTAGCCGGCGACCCGGTGGCGACGAGGTGGCCCGGCGGAGCGAAAGGGATCGCCATGAAGATCGTGGTAATCGCGCGGGACGGGCCTGATCGGGTCGAAGCTGGTGGCGAAGCTGGGCGAGCACGGTCACGAGGCGGTGGCGGCGGCGCCGAACACGGGCGTCAACACGCTGACCGGTGAGGGGCTGGCGGGCGCGCAGGTGGTGGTCGACGTGTCGAACTCGCCGTCGTTCGAGCGGGCCGCGGTGCTGGAGTTCTTCGTAAGGCGGGCATCCCGTTCTCGCTCATCCACTCGACCCAGTTCTTCCAGTTCGCCCGCGGCATCGCCGACGAGGCCACGGTGGACGGCAAGGTGCACATCACGCCCGTGCTGTTCCAGCCGATCGCGGGCGACGACGCGGCCCCGGGCGGTCGGCCGGACCGGGGTGGGGGCGCCGTTGAACGGCAGGGTCGAGATCGCCGGGCCCGAGGAGTACCGGATGGACGAGTTCTTCCGCCAGGCACTGACCGCCTGGGGCGACCCGCGCGAGGTGGTCACCGACCCGCACGCGCGCTACTTCGGCAGCGAGCTGAGCGAGCGGTCGCTGGTTCCTGGCGACGGCGCCGTCCTCGGCACGATCGGCTACCGCGACTGGCTCGGCCGGAACACGACCGGCAAATAGCCGAAGGCGCGTCGTCGGGCACGGGCGAGGCCACCGCGCCGGTGACCAGGTGGCAGCGGGCGCGGCGCACGAGTCGCCGCGACTGGTCCTTGCCCAGCTGTGTCGACCGCGTCGCGTCGTGCGGCCGCCGTCTCGGGGGCCGTCAGCGCGAGGAACGCCGGTGGGCTGATGATGACCGAGCGATCGGCGCGGGCCCATCGCTGACCGCTTTATCTCGGAGGTAATCGACACCACGTGCCTTTGCCGAGAGGGTTGTGGCATGAGCGCTGACACCCGTGACGTCGTGGAGGAACTGCTGCGCAGGATGGCCAAGGGCGACCATCCCCGCACCGCGGAGCTGTTCGCCGAGCCGGTCGACTGGCAGCTCGCCTGGCCCGCCGAGGGGCATCCCGCGGTGCCGTGGATCCGGCCCCGGTCCAGCCGCGCCGAGGTGGCGGATCACTTCCGGTCGCTGGAGGCTCACCACGTGCCCGAGCTGAACGGCACGTCGGTGACGCGCATCCTGGTCGACGGGGCGCACGCCGTCGTGCTCGGGGAGATCGCGCAGACGGTACGGGCCGGCGGAACCGCGTACACCTCGCCGTTCGCGCTGCACCTCACGGTCGAGGACGGGCTCATCACCCGCTACCACATCTACGAGGACAGCCTCACGGTCGCGCGAGCCCTCGGCGGCCTCCAGCCCTGAGCTCTCAGCCGTGCCTGGGGCGGGAGCTCTCGCGCGGGTGCAGCTCCGTCTGCAGCACCATCCGGGCCGCCGGCCGGGCCGGGTTGTCGATCCGGCTCGCCAGCAGTTGCGCCGCCGCCCGCCCCAGCTCGTACGTCGGCTGCCGGACCGTGCTCAGCCCGGGCCGGAACAGCCGGGCCCACGGGATGTCGTCGAACCCGATCACCCCCACCTGCCCGGGGATCGGCACCCCCCGCTCGGTCAGGCACTCCACGGCCCCCACCGTCATGAGGTTGTTGGCCGCGAACACGGCGTCCATCTCCACCCCCTCGTCCAGCAGCGCGGCCATGGCCGAGTAGCCGCCCTCCTCCCGGAAGTCAGCGTGCCGCACCAGGGCACGATCCACCGGCACGCCGGAGGCGCGCAGCGCCCGATGGTAGCCGCGCAGCCGCCGCATGGCGGTGGACATCCGCCGCGGGCCCGTGATGCACGCGATCCGGCGGTAGCCGGACGACAGCAGGTGCGCGGTCGCCATCTCCGCGCCCTTCTCGTTGTCCACCATCACCGCGTCGACCTCGGTCTCGGCCAGCTCTCGGTCGATGGTGACCACGGCGGTGCCGGCGGCGACCAGGGCGGAGATGTCCGTCGAGTCGTCCGCCGGAGAGATGATCACGCCGGCCATGTTGTCGGCCAGCGCCACCGCGATGTACTCGGCCTCCCGATCCCGGTTCTCGTCGGTGTTGCACAGGACCACCGAGTACCCGAACTGCCGGCCCCCGTCCTCCACACCCCGTACCAGAGAGGTGAAGAACGGGTTGCCGACGTCGGAGACCAGCACCGCCCACAACGTCGTCTGCCTGCGCCTGAGATTGCGCGCCACCCCGTTGGGCCGGTAGCCGAGCTCCCGCACGGCCGCGAGCACCCGCCCCGCCAGTTCCGGGTTGACCGTGGAACGGCCGTTGAGCACGCGGGAGACCGTCGCGGCGGAGACCCCGGCGTGCCGCGCGACATCTTGGATCTTGATCAACCTCGTCCCATCTCGGAGACACGGGCAGGAGAAATCGATTACGCAGCAGGGAACGGCAGCCGCTCCGCCACCGGCGCCAGCCCGAACGGCTTGTGCGGCAGCGTCTGGTACCAGTACGCGACCGACGAGAAGTCGTCCGAGCGCTTGTTGGCGTGGCCGTGCTCGATCGTCACCCTGATGGACTCGGTGAACGTGATCGGGTCCTCGACGTGGAAGCGGTAGAGGGAGATCTCGCCGCTCCAGTTGTCGCCGCCGGGCAGGGTGATGCCGTGGTACGGCGCGTGGTAGGTCTGCGTCGGGCACCAGGCGGTGTTGAAGTAGTCCTCGGTGCCGGTGCCGTGCAGCGAGGGCGGGAACGGCTCCCCGTCGATGAAGATCATGTCGTCGCCCTCGCCGTACCAGTTCCAGTCGCTGGTCTCGCGCAGGTTGCGGATGTTGAGCACGCAGCCCACGTAGTGGCCGCGCCCCTCGGCGTCGAGGATGACGTAATTGCCGTCGCCCGTGTCGTTGATGCCCTCGACCTGGTACTCGCGGTTGCTCTGCGTGCCCTGCGGGATCCCGTCGGTGGGCCGCTCGCGCCGCCACTGCGCGTGGAAGTAGCCGAGGTCCTCGGCCGCCGAGTCGAACAGCTCGTAGTCGACGTAGTAGTAGAAGAACACCGGCTCGGCCGACAGCTCGCTGATCAGCTCCACCTTCGCGCGGCTCGCGAACGGCATGTGGAACCACGAGTTGAAGCCCTTGCCGTCCTGCGGGCTCATCTGCAGCGGCGCGGAGACGAAGTTCGCGGTCTTGGCGTGGCCCATGCCGAAGAAGTCGCCGAGCGGCACCAGCACGCTGGGGTGCTCCTGGTCGTCCCAGGTGATCTTCAGCACGAGCCTGCGCAGGTAGTCGACGTCCACCGCGTCCGGCACGTCCTTCAGCGGGAGCGCCACCGTGCACCAGATGTGGTTGATCGAGCCGGGGCCCTCGATGTCGGCCAGGGTCACGGTGGTGCCGGCCGCGACGGTCAGGCGGTCCTCGTTGCCGCCCGTGCGGTCGTAGCTGGAGACCCGCTTGCGCCTGGAGGCCCGCAGGCGGGGCAGGTCACGCAGGCTGCTGCCGTGGTTTCCGTAGCTCATATGCTCCTCATTCACTTCAATCCGGAGGTCTTGATCGCCTCGACCAGGCGGCGCTGGCCGAGCACGAACGCGATCAAGGTGGGCACGGCCGCGATCACCGTCGCGGCCAGGACGTAGTTCCAGGCCGAGCCGTACTGGCCCTGGAGGGTGGCGATGCCGACCTGCACCATGCGCAGCTCGGGGTCGCGGGTGGCGGTCAAGGGCCAGAGGAACGCGTTCCAGTTGGCCAGGAAGAACAGCACGGCGAGCGAGGCGAGCACGGGCCGGCTGAGCGGCACGACCACCTGCCACCAGCGCCGGAAATATCCGCATCCGTCAAGATCTGCCGCCTCTTCGAGCTCGCGCGGGATCGTCAGGTAGTACTGCCGGAGCAGGAAGATCCCGAACGCGTGGAAGATCGCCGGCAGGATCAGCCCCGCGTACGTGTCGAGCAGCCCGAGCTGCCTGGCCACCAGGAACAGCGGCACAAGGATCACCGGCAGCGACACCAGCAGCGTGGAGACGATCATCGAGAAGATCACCTGCCTGCCGGGGAAGCGCAGCCGGGCCAGCGCGTAGGCGGCCATCGAGTGCAGCACGAGCGCGACCACCGTGACGGCCACGGAGACGACGAGGCTGTTGAGCATGTACGTGCCGATGGGCACCTCGGTCAGCACGTAGAGCAGGTTGTCCAGGGTGAAGCGGCTGGGCAGCGCCACCTCGAACAGCTCGTCCGCCGGCTTCAGCACCGTCACCAGCAGCCAGACCAGCGGCGCCACCGTGACGGCCGCCAGCACGTACCCGACGAGGGCGCGCAGCCTAACCGACATCGAACCTGCCTCCCTTCGTGAGCCCGAACATCAGCCCCGTCGCCACGACCAGGAACCCGACGACGACCGTGGTCAGCGCCGCCGCATAGCCGTAGTTGTTGAAGGTGAAGGCCTGCTGGTAGATGTAGAAGACCACGCTGGACGTGCTGTTGGCCGGACCGCCCTTGGTCAGCACGTAGACGAGGTCGAAGGCCTGCAGGCCGGTCACCGCGCCGACGGTCGAGTTGACCAGCACGAAGAAGCTGGTCGGCCGGAGCAGCGGCCAGATGACGTGGCGGAAGCGCTGCCAGGAGGTGGCCCCGTCGACGCGCGCCGCCTCCTCGTACTCCTTGGGGATGTCCTTGAGCCCGCCCAGCAGGATCAGCATCTGATACCCCATGAGGAACCAGATGCTGATCACCACCAGCGACCCCAGCGCCAGCGCGGGATTGCCCAGGAACGACACGTCGCCCAGCCCCACCGGCCGCAGCAGCGCGGGCACCGCGCCCTGCTTGTCGGCCAGCAGGAACTGCCACACCACGCCGACCACGACGAGGCTGATGACGTGCGGCAGGAAGAACATCGTGCGCACCAGGCCGACGCCGGGGAAGTGGTCGCGGACCAGCAGCGCGAGCCACAAGCTCACGACGAACCCGATGGGGACGAAGGTCACCATGTACGTCAGCGTCACCTTGACGCTCTGCCAGAGCTGCGCGTCCTCGGCCATCTGGCGGAAGTTGTCCAGGCCGACGTAGGTGTAGCCGCCGAACCCGTCCACGCTGAACAGCGACACGCCGACGGCCAGCACCATGGGGAGGCCGACGAAGACGAGCAGCCCGAGCAGGTCAGGTGCGACGAACGCGTAGCCGGCCAGCGCCTCTCTCCTGCGCCGGGTCCACCACACGCGGGGCACGGCCTCGCCGGCGACCGCCGTACCCGGATCGACCAATGTGGCCATGACTACCTCCTTTCGCTCAGGGGCCCGCCGCCGGGTGCCTCCGGCGCGGGCCGTGCCCGTGGGGTCGCGCCCGCGAGGGCGTCAGAGCATGGCCGCACCCTTGTAACCCTTCAGGAAGGCGTCGATCTTGGCGGCGGCGTCCGCCGCCGCCTTGGCCGGGTCCGCCCCGCCGAGCTGGGTGGCCTGGATGGCGTCCGAGACGGCCTTGTACACCTCGGGCGTGTAGCGGGGCTCGCCCCGGCCGCCCGGCACCACCTGCTCCAGGAACACCTTGAGCGCGGGCTTGTCGAACGCCCCCGCCGCCTTGGCCGCCTCCTGGACGGACTTGCGGGCCGGCAGGTTCGTCTTGACGACCGTGTTCCACTGCCGGCCGCGCTCGACACCGGCCGCGTCGGTGGCGCCCAGCGCCCAGGCGATGAACTTGGCCGCCGCCTCGGGGTTGGCCCCCTTGGCGTTGGCGACGAACGCCCACCCGCCGATGTCGGTGGTGTAAGTCCCGCCTTCAGGAACGGGAAGCCGGAACACCCCGTACTTGAAGTCCTTCTTCTCCTGCTCCAGCTGCGACACCGACCAGATGCCGCTCTGCTGCATGGCGACATACCCGCCGGCGAGGTTCGCCGGGGCGTTGCCCGCGCCGTCGCCCTGCGGCTTGCGCGGCGCGACCTTGCTGTTGACCGCGTCCTGCCAGAGCTTCAGCGCCTGGTGTACGCCGGGCGCGTCGAACCCGGCCCCACCGTTCTCCGGCACGGCCGAGCCGCCGGCCATCCACATGAACGGGTACCAGGTGAAGTTCTGGTAGTAGCCGGGGATGGTCTCGAAGAGGATGCCGAACTGGTCCTTGGTGGTCAGCTTGGCGGCCACGTCCAGCAGCTGGTCCCAGGTCTGGGGGAGGTCGCCCTCGGCCAGCTTGGCCTTCTCGAAGGCGTCGATGCTGTAGTACATGGCCAGCGGCTCTTGTTCCATCGGCAGGCCGTAGACCTTGCCGTCCACCTTGCGCGTGTCGAGCACGCCGCCGTCGAAGTCGGCGATCTGGTCGGGCTTGAGGTGCGGCGTGAGGTCGGCCAGCACGCCGCCGTTGTGGTAGCGGAGGAAGTCGCCGGGGCTGAGCAGGAAGATGTCGGGCCCCTGGCCGGCGGAGAAGGCGGTCTGCAGCGCCGTGCCGGCGAGGTACTCGGAGACGGGCAGGTAGTGGAGCTTGACCTTGACCTCGTTGTTGGCGTTCCACGCCGCCGCCAGGTCGGTGAACCACTTGCTCTGCGCGTCGCCCTGCGGGTTGGGGCCGTAGAAGTTCCAGAACGTCAGCTCTTTGGCGTTGCCGCTCCTCCCGCCGCTCCCGCACGCGGACAGCAGCGGTGCCGCCATCGCCGACCCTAAGACGACGGCGCCGCCACGCAGCAGAGATCGGCGGGTCACCCTCTCGAAAGCCGACATGTCGCATCCTCCTGATCTTGCAGAGAGCTCGGGGGGTGAGCAATCGATTTCCAGAAAGGTAGGCGTCGGTGAGCTCATCGTCAAGAAGTTCCTGCTACGGCTTGCCAAATCCGGGAATCGATATCTCCCCGAGACCTGCGAGCTCGCTCTGACGGCCCATCGGGCGTCACGATGCCCCGCCGCCCGCCGCCCGCCGCCCGCCGCCCGCCGCCCGCCGCCCGCCGCCCGCCGCCCGCCGCCCGCCGCCCGCCGCCCGCCGCCCGCGGTGCGGGAGGCGAAGGGGCCGGGTGTGGGAGGCCCTCAGGTGGAAGCGCAGCGCGCCGAAGGCGAGGGGGGAGGCGCCAGGCGGCGAAGTGGTCGGAGGGGGTTAGAAGGGCTGGAGGGGCCGGAGAGGCCGGGCGCCGTCGGGGTGGGCGGTGTGCTGGTGGGCGGCGTCGGTGGTGAACGTGTCGTGGACGAGGCGCGGCGGCTGCCTGGCCAGGCCCCGGCGGTGCGCCGGGGCGGGGCCTCAACATCAGCGTTCGAGAAATCGGTTCACCGTTGCGATTCTGTGATGTGAGCGGGATTGACGGCCTCAAGGGTCAGATCTACCTTGAGGGAAATCGATTTCTGAGCAATCGATTTCTCAGGCATGGAGGACATACCGTGGCACGTATCGGAGTGCTGAGCATCTCGGACGGGCGGGACTTCGTCGCCCGCGATCTCGTGGAGCACATCACCCACGCCACCACCGCCCTCGCGGAGGCGTTGCGCAAGGAGGGCCACGAGGTCATCGTGGCGCCGGAGATCGTGTGGACCAACGAGCTGGCCACGTCGCAGGCGCGGTGGCTGGCCGATCGCCGGCCCGATCTGACCATCTTCAACTACGCGGTCTGGGCTTTCCCGCATTTCACCATGCTGGCCGCCGAGTCCACCCCAGGGCCGCTGCTGCTCATGGCGAACATCGATCCCGCGCAGCCCGGCATGGTCGGCATGCTCGCCGGCGGCGGCGGGCTGGACCAGATCGGCCGGGTGCACGCCCGCGCCTGGGGAGACATCGATGACCCCGCCGTCAGGGAGCGCGTGCTGACCGAGGTGCGGGCCGCCCAGGCGGTCCGGGGCCTGCGCGGCTCGACGTTCGGCCGGATCGGCGGCCGGCCGATGGGCATGTACACCGCCGTCGCCAACACCGACCAGTGGATGCGTACGTTCGGCGTCGACGTCGAGGAGATCGACCAGTGGGAGATCGTCCGGCGGAGTGAGAACGCCTCCCAGGCGCGGGTCACCCAGGCCCGCCAGTGGCTCGAGGCCAAGGGGAACGTGCACTACGACGGCAAGCAGCTCACGCCGGACCTCCTCGAACGCCAGATCCGCACCTACTACGCGATGCGCGAGCTCATCGACGAGTGGAACCTGGACTTCTCCGGCATCAAGGGCCAGCCCGAGCTGACCACCCACTTCTGCACGATGGACCTCGCCGAGGCCTTCCTCAACGACCCGTACGACTGGGAGGGGCCGAAGGACACGCACGTCTGCGCCACCGAGGCCGACATGGACGGCGCGCTGACGATGCAGATCCTGAAGCTGCTGAGCGGCGACCCGGTGCTCTTCGCCGACGTCCGCCACTACCACGCGGACAAGGACGTCTGGGATCTGTGCAACTCCGGCCAGCACGCCACCTGGTACGCGGCCAGGTCCGACGACCCCGAGGAGAACCTCGCCAGGACGCACTTCTACCCCGAGGTGTTCTTCTTCCCGGCCGGTGGCGCGAGCGTGCACCACCTGGCCGCGCCCGGCGCAGCCACGTTCGCCCGCCTCACCCGCAGGGACGGCCGCTACCGCATGCACGTGATGCGCGGCGACTTCGAGCTGTACGACGACGCGACCAACGAGGCGATGGCCCGGCAGTCCACGTTCGAGTGGCCGCACGCGTTTACCAGGCTGCACGTGCCGGCCACCGAATTCCTCGGGCGGTTCGGCTCCAACCACATCCATGCGGTCCCCGGCGACTACATCGCCGAGCTGGAAGCGGTCTGCAAGCAGCTGGGCGTCGAGTTCGAGGGGTTCGGCGATGCGGCTTAGCCCTCTCCTCCTCGCGGCCGCGCTCGTCCTGGGCGGGTTGAGCGCACCGGCGCAGGCGCAGGCGAGCGCCAAGGGCCCCGTCGGGTGGGACGTCTACCGCAGGCTCGACCGGCTGCCCGAGCTGCCCGTCGGCGTGCAGACCAAGCAGTTCTCCAGCTTCGACCGCACCGGCGACAACAACGACGGGTTCGAGGGCACGTACTCGTGCCTGAACACCACCGCGCAGGGCTGCGTGATCGCCGAGCACACCGGCGCCGGCGAGGTGCAGGCCATCTGGTTCACCAGGGACGGCGGCGACGTCAGCAGGACCGGCAGGATCACCGTCGAGCTCGACGGCAGGAAGGTGGTCGAGGCGAGCCTCCAGGATCTCGTGGACGGCAAGCTCGGCGCCCCCTTCGCCCACCCCCTCGTGGGCAACGCCGACCAGAGCTCCGGCGGCGTCTACGTCGAGGTGCCGATGCCGTTCACCCGCTCGATGCGCATCACCACCGAGCACAACCCGCTCTTCTACCACGTCAGCTACCGCACGTTCGCCGACGCCGAGGGCGTGAGCACGTTCGACCCCGCCGACCGGGCACAGGACGTCATCGACCGGCTCAAGGCGGGCGGCGACCCCAAGCCCGCCGTCCCGGGCGCGCGCTCCCAGGACGCCGCGATCCGCCTGGCCCCCGGCCAGTCGGTACGGATTGCGCGCACCCAGGGCGCCGGCCTGCTGTCGGCGATCAGGCTGAGGCTCCCCCAGGCCGAGCAGGTGCTGCCGAGGACCGAGGCCGACGAGGGCCGGGCGTTCGGCCGGAACGGCTCCAGCGAGTTCACGGTGAAGATCGACCCCGCCAATGACGGCGTGCGGCTGACCAGGCGCATCGACCCGGCCATCGGCAGGCAGGCCGCCAAGGTGCTGGTGGACGGCCAGGAGGTGGCCCAGTGGCCGCCGAGCAAGCCGGGCGCCGCCGGGATGTGGGCCGACGAGGTCGTGGACCTGCCGGCCAGTGCCACCAAGGGCAAATCGCAGATCACGATCAAGAACGTGTTCGTCTCGTCGGACCTCGACTACAACGAGTTCACGTACTGGGTGGACAGCGCCGGCAAGCGTACCGACACCGTGGACGTGGGTGACGCGGCCGACGAGGCCGCGCATGACTACACGATCGTGGCGCAGACCTGGCAGGGCGAGCGGACCTTCGCCTTCCCGATGGACCCGGCCCAGCTGGCAAGGATCAGGACGGCGCAGGAGATCCTGCAGGGGCTGCGGCTGCGGATCGCTTTCGACGGCCGGCGCACGGTCGACTCGCCGGTCGGGGAGTTCTTCGGCAGCGGGCACGCGATGCTGCCCGTCAAGTCGCTCATGTACGCCGTCGACGCCGCGACCAGCACGCTCAGCGCGTGGTGGCCGATGCCGTACCGGACGGGCGCGACGATCGAGCTGTTCAACGACTCCGGCCGCACGATCGAGGGCCAGGCGACGGTCACGTCAGCCAACCGCCCCGTATCAGGAAATGTCGGATACTTCAGGACGCAGTCCCGTGCCGGCGGCACCACCCCCGGCACGAGCTGGCCCTTCCTGCGGGTCTCCGGCGCGCAGGGCAAGTTCGTCGGGATCAGCCACACCATGCGCGGCCCGGCCAACCGCAACTACCTGGAAGGCGACGAGCGCGTCCATGTGGACGGCTCGCGCACCCCGCAGATCCACGGCACCGGCACCGAGGACTTCTACCAGGCGGGCTGGTACTTCAACCGCGAGACCTTCAGCACCCCGTTCCACGGCAACACCGCCCACCTGGCCCCGGCGACCGGCTGCCCGGCGGACGACGACTGCACCGGCGCGTACCGGCTGATGATCGGCGACGCCGTGCCGTTCGCGGGCTCGCTGACGTTCGACATCGAGCACGGCTGGACGAACGACGTCGAAGGCGTCTACTCCTCCACCGCCTACTGGTACGGCTCCGACCGCGCCGCGACGGCCCAGACGGACTCGCTGACGGTCGGCGACCCGGCGAGCGAGCGGCAGCACCGCTACACCGGGCAGGGCGAGGTCACCACGCTGGAGTCGGCGTTCGAGGGCGACTTCAGGAACCCCGTCACGCTCAAGGCCACCCAGCGGGTCACGCAGGCCCCGGTCACGTTCAGGCTCGCGATCGACCGGGACAACCAGGGCGTCGAGCTGCGCCGTACGAGTGACCAGAGCGTCGCCGGGCAGCACGCCGAGGTCACCGTCAACGGGCGGCGGCTGGCCGACTGGGTGCAGCCGCTGGGCAACCGGAGCCGCAGGTGGCTGGAGGACGTCTACCAGATCCCGGCGGGCGTCACCCGCGGGCAGCGGGAGATCACCGTCCGGCTGGCCCCGAAGACCCCCTGGTCGGCGGCCTCCTACACGGCGTGGAGCCTCCGGTGACCACCGTCCTGGCGATGCGGGCCATCGGCAAGTCCTTCCCCGGCGTGCGGGCCCTCGACGGGGTGTCGATCACCGTGGCGGAGGGCGAGGTGGTGGCCCTGCTCGGGGAGAACGGCGCCGGCAAGTCCACGCTCATGAACATCCTGGCCGGAGTGTTCAAGGACTACGAGGGCGAGATCGAGATCGGCGGCGAGGTCGCCCACATCCACTCGCCCAAGGACGCGCGGCGGCACGGGATCGCCATGATCCACCAGGAGCTCAACCTGGTGCCCGAGCTGTCCGTCGCGGACAACATCTTCCTCGGCCGGGAACGCGCGATCCTCGACCGCGGGGCCACCGAGGCCCGCACCGCCGAGCTGCTGCGCGGCCTCGGGCTCGACCTGTCGCCGGGCACGCTCGTCAAACAGTGCAAGATCGCCGAACGCCAGCTCATCGAGGTGGCCAAGGCCCTGTCGCAGAACGTCCGCGTCCTGGTCATGGACGAGCCCACCTCGGCCCTGGCCGACGCGGAGGTGCGCCGGCTGTACGAGGTCATCCGCGACCTGACCGGGCGCGGCGTGGCCGTCATCTACATCTCGCACCGGCTGGAGGAACTGCAGGAGATCGCCGACCGGGTCGTCGTGCTGCGCGACGGCCAGTACATCGGCGAGCGCACCGGCATCAACCGGGACGAGCTCATTCAGATGATGGTCGGCCGCCCTCTGGGCGAGATGTTCCCGCGCGCCGACGGCGACACCGAAGGTGAGGAGTTGCTGCGGGTCGAGGGGCTCTGCGTGCCGGGGGATCGGGACACCGGGCGCACGGCGCTACGGGACATCTCGCTGACGGTGCGCAGCGGGGAGATCGTCGGCGTGGCCGGGCTCATGGGCGCCGGGCGCAGCGAACTGCTCGAATCGATCTTCGGCGCGCACCGGCCGTCGGCGGGAGCGATCAGCCTGCATGGCGCGCCGTACCGTCCCAGGAGCCCCAAGCAGGCGATCGACCGGGGTGTCGCGCTGGTCGCCGAGGACCGCAAAGCGCAGAGCCTCGTGCTGGGGAACAGCGTGGCCTTCAACGCGAGCCTGTCATCGCTCGGGCGGTACCTGCGGTTCTGGACCGTGGACCGGCGGCGCGAGGGCACGGCCGTCGAGCAGCAGGTGCGCGCGCTGCGGGTCAAGACGCCCGGACTGCGCTTCACCGTCGGCAACCTCTCGGGCGGCAACCAGCAGAAGGTCGTGCTGGCCAAGTGGCTGCTCACGGCGCCCTCGCTGATCCTCATGGACGAGCCCACGCGCGGCATCGACGTGGGCGCCAAGGCGGAGATCCACGCGCTCATGTCGTCGCTGGCCGCCGAGGGCAAGGGCGTGCTCGTGGCCTCCTCCGAGCTGCCCGAGCTGCTCGCCATGTGCGACCGGATCCTCGTGCTGTGCGAGGGCCGCATCACCGCCGAGTTCCCGAGGGGGCAGGCCACGCAGGAGGCGATTCTCGAGGCCGCCATGGCAAGACAGCAGGAGACGATGTGACAACCGTGAAGACCGCGCCGCCCGTGAAGGCGCCGGGCGAGAGCCGGATGCGGCGCACGCTCTCCGCCCTCGGGGCCGCGCAGGCGTACATCGGCCTGGTGCTGATCCTCGCCGTCGGGATCGCCACCAAGGGCGAGATGTTCCTGAACGAGACCAACCTCACCAACGCCATCGGCGCCTTCGCCTCCCGCGGCATCCTGGCGGTCGGCGTCACGCTGGTGATCCTGACCGGCGGCATCGACCTGTCCGTGGGGTCGCTGCTGGGCATCGCGTCGATGACGGCCGCGATGATGCTCGCCAAGTTCTCGCTGGAGCCGTGGCAGATCGTGCCGGTCTGCATGGTGGTGGGAGCCCTCTTCGGGTTCCTGAACGGCGCCGGCACGGCCTGGCTGCGCATCCAGTCGTTCGTCATGACCCTGGCCATGCTCTCGGTCGTACGCGGGCTCGACCGGCAGGTCAGCGACAACGTCAGCGTCGGCACCCAGATCGCCGGGCCCGACGGGAAGCTGACGCCGCAGGCGGAGGCGTTCCAGCTGTTCGGCACGCCCGGGCACAACCTGTTCGATCGCATTTACTATCCGGTGCTGGCCTTCATCGTGGTCTGCGTCGTCTTCCACCTGATCCTGACGAAGACCCGGTTCGGCCGGCACGTGTACGCCGTCGGCGGCAACCCCACCGCCGCCCGGCTGTCCGGTGTCAACGTCACCGCGGTCACGATCGCCGTCTTCACGCTGTCCGGCATGCTCGCCGGCTTCGCCGGACCGATCGACGCCGCCTACAGCGCCTCGGCCGACCCCCAGGCCGGGCAGTCGTTCGAGCTGGACGCCATCGCCGCCGCCGTCATCGGCGGAGCGTCGCTGGCGGGCGGCAAGGGCACCATCGCCGGCACGTTCGTCGGGGCGCTCATCCTGACGCTCCTGGACAACGTGCTCGGCCTCAACGCGGTCAGCGACAACTGGCAGCTCGTCATCAAGGGACTGATCGTCGTCGTGGCGGTCGTCCTGCAGCGTCCCGATCTCTTCAAGATCTTCCGAGGAGGGTCTCGATCATGAAGAAGACCATCACCATCGCGCTGTGCGCGCTCCTGGCGGCCGCGTGCGCGTCCAAGGCGCCCGCGCCGTCGGCGTCGTCAGGCGAGAAGAAGAAGTTCGTGGTCGGCTATTCGCAGTCGAACAACGCCGAGCCGTACCGGGCGCAGCTCAACCTGCAGTTGCAGCACTTTTTGAAGAAATATCCGGACATCGAGTTGCTGCCGATCGCCGACGCCAAGCAGTCGAGCGCCACGCAGGTCTCCCAGGTCCAGAACTTCATCACCCAGAAGGTCGACGCGCTCATCGTCTCGCCCACCGAGCCCGCGCCGCTGACGGCGGCCGTGCAGCAGGCGTGCGACGCCAAGATCCCCGTGATCGTCCTCGACCGCACGGTGAACACCGACTGCTACACCGCCTTCATCGGCGGCGACAACGTGCTCATCGGCAGGAAGGCGGGGGAGGAGGCGGTCCGGCTCCTGCCGGACGGCGGCAACGTCGTCGAGCTGCGCGGCATCATGTCCAACCAGCCGCAGATCGACCGCGACAAGGGCTTCCGCGAGGCCGTCGCGGCCAATCCCAAGATCAAGATCATCGCCGACCGCGAGGGCAAGTGGCTGAAGGAGCAGGCCACCCCGATCATGCAGCAGTGGCTCGCCCAGCACCAGCAGATCGACCTCGTGTACGGGCACAACGATCCCATGGCGCTGGGCGCGTACCTGGCGGCCCAGGCGGCGGGCAGGGCCGACAAGATCAAGTTCATCGGCATCGACGGCCTGGCCATCCCCGACGGCGGCATCCGCGCGGTCCAGCTCGGCCAGCTCTCGGCCACGTTCATCTATCCGACGGGCGCGCAGGAGGCGGCCGACACCGTCAACAAGGTCCTGCACGGCCAGCAGGTCGACAAGAAGCAGGTGCTCGGCACGACGCAGGTCACCAAGGACAACGCGGCCGAGCTCTACAAGCAGTTCGACCTGTCGGGGCAGAACTGATGTTCCTCGGAATCGACATCGGCACCTCCAGCTCCAAGGGGGTGCTCGTGGCGGCCGACGGCACGGTCGTGGCGACGGCGGTCCGCGAACACCGCACCGCCACGCCGCGGCCGGGCTGGTTCGAGCACTCGGCGCAGGACGTCTGGTGGGCCGACTTCACCTCGATCGTGGCGGAGCTGGCCCGCCCGGACGTCGCCGCCGTCGGGCTGAGCGGGATCGGGCCGTGCGTGCTGCCCTGCGCGCAGGACGGCACGCCGCTGCGGCCCGCGATCCTGTACGGCGTGGACACCCGGGCCACCGCCGAGATCGCGGCGCAGACTTCCCGGTACGGCGCCTCCGCGATCCTGGAGCGGTGCGGGTCCCCGCTGACCTCCCAGGCGGTGGGGCCGAAGCTGGAGTGGCTGCGCGTTCACGAGCCCGAGGTGTGGGCGCGCACGCGGCGGATCTTCATGGCGCACTCGTGGCTGGCGTACCGGCTGACCGGCGCGTACGTGCTGGACCATCATGCGGCCAGCCAGTGCACCCCCTTGTACGACACCCGGGCCCATGAGTGGATCACCGACTGGGACCTCTTCCCCGAGCTGGAGCTGCCCGCGCTGGCATGGAGCGGCGACGTCGTCGGCACCGTGACCGAGGCGGCCGCGGCCACCACCGGGCTTCCGGCGGGGATCCCGGTGGTCGCGGGGACGATCGACGCGTGGGCCGAGGCGCTGAGCGTGGGGGTGAGCTCGCCGGGCGACGTCATGCTCATGTACGGGACGACGATGTTCCTGGTCGAGGTGCTGGCCTCGCGGGCCGTCTCGCCGCGGTTGTGGGGGACCGCAGGGGTGTCGCCGGGGACGTACAACCTGGCGGCGGGGATGGCCACGTCGGGCGCGGTCACCGGGTGGCTGCGCGACCTGACCGGCGCCTCGTTCGAGTCGCTCACGGCCGAGGCCGCGGCGGTGGGGCGCGGGGCGGAAGGGCTGCTCATGCTCCCCTACTTCGCGGGAGAGCGCACGCCTCTGTTCGACCCGGACGCGCGGGGCACGCTCATCGGCCTGACGCTGCGGCACGGGCGCGGCCACCTGTACCGGGCCGCGCTGGAGGCGACCGCCTTCGGGGTGCTGCACAACCTGGAGGCCATGCGTTCGGCGGGCGGTTCGGCCAAGCGGCTGGTCGCGGTGGGCGGCGGCACGAAGGGCGGGCTGTGGACGCAGATCGTGTCCGACGTGCTCCAGCAGGCGCAGGTCCTCCCCGCCCACACGGTGGGCGCCGCTTTCGGCGACGCCATGCTGGCGGCGCAGGCGTGCGGCGTCTCGTGTGCGGGCTGGAACCCGGTGGCGTCCGTCGTGGAGCCCGACCCGGCCGCCGCCGAGGACTACGCGCGGTTGTACGGGCTCTACCGTGACCTGTACGACTCCACCTCCCACATCGCCCACGAGCTCGCGAGCCGTTAACGGCGGGTGCTGCTCTGGCGGGGATGGAGTTCGGCGGGCAGGACGATCGTGGCGGGCTTGGCGGCCGGGGCGGCGATGCGGTCGACCAGCAGGCGGGCGGCCATGCGCCCCAGCTCGTACGTCGGCTGCGTCACCGTCGACGGCGACGGGTGCACCAGGTCCGCCCACGGGATCTCGTCGAAGCCGACCAGGCCGACCTGCCCGGGCACGTCCACCCCGCGCTCGGTCAGGCAGCGCAGCGCGCCCACCGTCATGAGGTTGTTGGCCACGAAGACCGCGTCGGGAGGCTCGGGAGAGGACAGCAGTGCGGCCATGGCGTCGTAACCCCCCTGCTCGCGGAAGTCCGCGCGGACGATCACCGGATCACCGGGCAGCGCCGCCGTGTAGCCCCGCAGGCGCAGGTCGGCGGTGCTCACGCCCTCGGGCCCGGCGATGCACGCGATCCGCCGGTATCCGGCCGCGAGCAGGTGCTCGGTGGCCGTGCGCGCGCCTCCCTCGTTGTCGACCACCACCGTGTCCACGGCGCCCCGGGGCAGCTCCCGGTCGACCGCGACGACGGGGACGGGCGAGTCGATGAGCGTCTTGGCCGCCTTGACGCTGCCCGAGGAGGAGATGATGACGCCGGCCATCTGCTCGCTCAGCGCCGCCGCGACGTAGGTCTCCTCCTTGGCCGGGTCCTCGTCGCTGTTGCACAGCACGACCGAGTAGCCCTCCTGCTGCGCGACGTCCTCGACGCCGCGCACCATGGCGGTGAAGAACGGGTTGCCGATGTCGGAGATGATCACGGCCCAGAGCGTCGTGCGGCTGCGCCGCAGGTTGCGCGCGACCGCGTTGGGGCGGTAGCCGAGCTCGCGGACCGCTGTGAGCACCCGGGCGACCATGGCGGGGTCGACGGTCTGGGCGCCGTTGAGCACGCGGGAGACGGTGGCGGCGGACACGCCGGCCTCTCGCGCGACATCGTAGATAGTGGGCATCGCACCAAGTTTCTACCATCGCGGAGCCCCGCGCCCCTCCTCGCCGCAGATGCGGGGCCGAGGTCCTGGTCCAGGAATCGCTTTCCGATCATGATCATACCTCCTCATTTCCTGAAAAATTGAAATGTGCTGATTTACCTGGGCAAATGCTCGACAGAAATCCTGACAAATCAGGGCTTGACGGCTGTCAGGTCGCGATTATACGTTCATCCAGAAATCGATTGCTCAGCTCTCTTCTCCCTTCACCCCCCACCTCACGGCCTCCTGCCTGCCATGCGCTCAGGAGTCCCGCACCGCCAGGAGAAGTCATGTTCTCGATCGTTCGACGATGTTTGGGCGCGGGCCTGGCCACGCTGCTCATGATGACCATCGCGGCCGTCCCGGAGGCGAGGGCCGCCGCCTCGCCGCCGCCCAGCCCGTTCTTCTCGACCGTGCAGATCGACTCCGGCGCGACGGTCGGCGCGCCGGCCGCGGGCGACAACCGCAACCACGGCGACCTGTGGCCGAACTGCTGGTCCGACGACGACAACGTCTACACCGCCTACGGTGACGGCATCGGGTTCGCGGGCACGTACAGCGACATCGGCGTGGCCCGCGTCTCGGGCATGCCCGGCAGCCTGACCGGCGCGCAGTTGCCGATCGGCGACAACGTCGGCCAGGTGTGGACGGCGAACCACACGCGCAAGCCCACCGGCATGGCCTGCGTGGGCGGCACCCTCTACCTGGCCGTGCAGGACCTGGCGTTCGACTTCGACGACGCCCCGGCGGCGACGATCGCGAAGTCGACCGACCACGGCAGGACGTGGACGTGGGACAGGTCGGGGCCGATGTTCGGCAACGGGGTGTTCACCACGATCATGTTCCTGGACTACGGCAAGGCGTACGGGAACGCCCCCGACGGCTACGTCTACGCCTATGGCCTCGACCACAACTGGCGCGACTCCTTCGCGAACCGGGTGCCCGACCCGGTGGACCTGTGGCTGGCCCGGGTGCCCAAGGACCAGGTGCAGAACCGGTCGGCCTGGGAGTTCGTCAGCGGCTTCACCGCCTCCGGCGCGCCCACCTGGTCCGCGGACATCGCCAGGCGGGTCGCGGTCATGCACGACGACCGGCGCGTCTACCAGGACGTCTACACCGCCGGCCGGGCGAAGAACCTGACCGTGGTCAGCCAGGGCGGCGTGGTCTACAACAAGCCGCTCAACCGCTACCTCTACACGTCCTGGACGGAGTACACCTTCGAGTTCTACGAGTCGCCCACGCCGTGGGGCCCGTGGAAGCACTTCTCCGGCAAGGACTTCGGCGGCTACCCGTGGACCACGACCAAGCACGGCGGCTACGCCACCACGATCCCGTCCAAGTACATCAGCGCCGACGGCAAGTCGATGTGGCTGCAGTCGAACGTCTGCCCGTGCGGCGGCGGCTTCCCCGAAGGGCAGCACTGGGCGTACACGTTCTCGCTGCGCAGGATGCGCCTGGAGCCGCACGTGGACACCACCCCGGCCAACCCGCCCGACGGCGCCAGGAACCTGGCCCGCGAGCCGGGCACGGCCGGCGTCGAGCGGGTGGCGCATTTCGGCAACGTCGGCTACTACAACGACGGCGACAAGGCGCGGAGCGAGGACGACTGGAACGACGAGCGCAAGGGCGCGAGCTGGTGGGGCTACACCTGGCCGCGCGAATACCTGATGAACAAGGTCGCCTTCACCGGCGGGCAGATCTTCGGCGACGGCGGCTGGTTCGCGAGCGATCTGCGGGTGCAGGTCCGCAGGAACCACGAATGGGTGAACGTCACCGGACTGCGCATCACGCCCGACTACCCGTACGACAACACGGCGGGTCCGAACCGCACGTACGAGCTGGGCTTCAACCCGATCGACGGCGACGGCGTGCGCGTCATCGGCGCCCCGGGCGGCACCCGCACCTTCACCTCCATCGCCGAACTGGAGGTGTACTACACGGGCACCAGCGGGACCATGTTCGGCGGCTCGCCGGCGGACTTCACGGGTGACGGCAAGGACGACATCGTGGCCTTCACCCACGGGGCGAGCGCGGACGTGTGGGCCGCCGCCTCGACCGGCACGGGCTTCGGGGCGTCCGCGAAATGGCACGACTTCTTCGCCCCGAGCGGCGAGATCCCCTACACCGGCGATTTCACCGGCGACGGGAAAGCCGACATCATCACCTTCACCCAAGGGGCCACCGGCGACGTGTACGTGGCGCCGTCCACCGGCAACGGCTTCGGGCCGGGCGTGAAATGGCACGAATGGTTCGCCCCGAGTGGTGAGGTCCCGGCGGTGGGTGATTTCGACGGCGACGGCAAGGACGACATCGCCACCTTCACCCGCGGCGCCGCCGCGGATGTCCACGTGGCGCTGTCCAGCGGCACAGCCTTCGGCGCCGGCCAGAAATGGCATGACTTCTTCGGCGCGAACGGCGAGTTCCCGGCCGTCGGCGACGTCAACGGGGACGGCAAGGACGACCTGATCGTCTTCACCCAGGGCTCCACGGCGGACGTGTACGTGGCCATGTCCACCGGCCACGGCTTCGGCCCCGCGACCAAGGTGGCCGACAGTTTCGCACCCGGCGCGGACCAGCCCCGCGTGGGCGACTTCGACGGCGACGGCAGGGACGACATCGCCGCCTTCACCAACGATCCCGCCGCCGACGTCTCCGTGGCCCTCTCGGACGGCGCGGGATTCAAGGCCGCCACGAAATGGCACGACGACTTCGCCCCGGCGGGTGAGTTCCCGTACGTCGGCGACTACGACGGCGACGGGAAGGACGACATCGTCTCCTTCACCCACACGCCGTCCGCCGACGTGCGCGTGAGCCTGTCGACCGGCACCTCCTTCTCCGGCGGCGGCAAGTGGCACGACTTCTTCGGCCTGCCCGGCGAGACCACCCTCTGATCCAGGAGACATCATGTACAAGTCCCGAATCGGCCGCGCGTTATCCGTCACCGCGGGCGCCCTGGCGATCGCCGCGGCCTCGGCCATGCCCGCCCAGGCGGTCCCCGACCCCGGCAAGCACCGCTCCAACGCCGAACTCCTCCTCGCCTGCCCGTCCGTCCCCGCCACCCACGACCAGTGGGTGACGACCGCCGTCCACCGAGTCGGCCGCAGCCTCAACGCCAACGACAAGGTGATGCTCGCGGCGTTCGAGACCGGCTGGGTCGAGTCCCACATGAACAACCTCAACTGCGGCGACAAGGACTCCCTCGGCGTCTTCCAGCAGCGCCCGAGCCAGGGCTGGGGCACCCCTGAGCAGATCCTCG
Organism: Nonomuraea jabiensis; assembly: GCF_014204795.1. Taxonomy (GTDB): domain Bacteria; phylum Actinomycetota; class Actinomycetes; order Streptosporangiales; family Streptosporangiaceae; genus Nonomuraea; species Nonomuraea jabiensis. The sequence continues at coordinate 8,803,024 of NZ_JACHMB010000001.1, forward strand.
ACGTCAGCTTCGCCGCCAACTCCTTCTTCACCCGGGCCATCAGGAACGACGCGGCCAACCCCGGCTACACCCCGGGCCAGCTCGCCCAGAGCGTCCAGCGCTCCGCCTTCCCCGACCGCTACGACCAGTCCGAGGCCAAGGCCCGCTCGCTCCTCAACGAGGCCGCGTGGATGCACGGGATGCAGGCGGGCTCGCCGGCCGACTTCGACGGCGACGGCAAGGACGACATCATCACGTTCACCAAGAACGCCTCGGCCGACGTGTACGTCTCCACCTCGAGCGGCACCGCCTTCGACGGGACGTCGGTGAAGTGGCACGACTTCTTCGGCCTGGGCGGCGAGACCACCTACACCGGCGACTTCACCGGTGACGGCAAGGACGACGTCGTCGCCTTCACGCACGGCTCCAGCGGCGACGTGTACGTGGCGCCGTCCACCGGTACGGGCTTCGGCCCTGCCGCGAAATGGCACGACTACTTCGCGCCCGGCGGCGAGATCGCGGCGGTCGGCGACTTCGACGGCGACGGGAAAGACGACATCGCGACCTTCGCCCGCGGGACGACCCAGGACGTCTTCGTGGCCCTGTCCAACGGGAACGGGTTCGGCGCCGGCCAGAAATGGCATGACTTCTTCGGCCTGAACGGCGAGTTCCCGGCGGTGGGTGATGTCGACGGTGATGGCAGGGACGACATCATCGTCTTCACTCAGGGTTCGATGAATGACGTGTATGTGGCGACGTCCACCGGATCGGGGTTCAACGCCGCGGTGAAGGTGCATGACAATTTCGCGCTCGCCGGTGAGCAGCCGCGGGTCGCGGATGTCAACGGTGACGGCAAGGACGACATCGTCACGTTCACCAACAACGGTCTCGGTGATGTGTGGGTCGCGATTTCCGACGGTCAGGGGTTCGGTCCGGCCGTGAAGTGGAACGACTGGTTCGCTCCGAACGGCGAGTTCCCCTACACCGGTGATTTCGACGGTGACGGCAAGGACGACATCGTCACCTTCACCAAGGGCGCCACCAATGACGTCTTCGTCGGCCTGTCGAACGGCACTTCGGCCTTCGGCGCCGGGGTCAAGTGGCACGACTTCTTCGGCCTCAACGGCGAAACCACCCTCTAGAAGGAGCCGGAACAAATGCAGTGGAAGCATGTGCGTAAGGCCGCCTTATGCGCGGCCGTCGGCGGGCTGCTGCTCACCGCCAGGCCCGCCGTCGCCGCCCAGCCGGACGGGCTGGACAAGGCGTTCGCCGACGCGACAGCGGAATATCAGGTCCCCAAGGACCTGCTCGTGGCGGTCGGTTACGGCGAGACGCACCTCGACGGCCACAACGGCGCACCCAGCAGCGACAACGGCTACGGCGTCATGCACCTGGTGAGCAATCCGCGGCACAAGACCCTCGAACAGGCCGCCGAGCTCACCGGCGAGTCCGAGGCCGAGCTGAAGAGCGACACCGCGGCCAACATCCGCGGCGGCGCGGCGGTCCTGCGTGCCCTCGCCGACCGGGCGGGGCTCGACGCCTCGAAGCGCAAGGACGTCAACGCCTGGTACCCGGTCGTCGCACGCTACAGCGGCGCCGCCGATGACCGGGTGGCCCGGCTGTACGCCGACACCGTCTACGGCCTGCTCGCCCAGGGCATCAAGGCCGGGGTCGTCGTCCGGCCGCGCGAGGTGCGGCCGGAGCGCGGCACGTACGAGAAGGTCAAGCCCCTGGCGGCCACCACCGGTGAACCCCAGGCCGGCATCCTGAGCACCGACTACCCGCCCGCGCACTGGGTGCCCGCCAACGGCAACAACTACTCGCCCGGCCGCTCCAGCCCCATCCGCAAGATCGTCATCCACGTCACCCAGGGGTCGTACGCCGGCACGATCAGCTGGTTCCAGAACCCGTCCGCGCAGGTCAGCGCCCACTACGTGATCCGCTCGTCCGACGGCGACGTCACGCAGATGGTGCGCGACACCGACACGGCCTACCACGCACGGTCCTCGAACTCCGAGGCCCTGGGCATCGAGCACGAGGGCTTCGTGGACAACCCGTCGTGGTTCACCGACGCGATGTACCGCTCCTCGGCCGCCCTGACCCGCTACCTGGCCGACAAGTGGGGCATCCCGCGCACCCGGGCGAACATCGTCGGCCACAACGAGCTGCCCGGCAACGACCACACCGACCCGGGCCCGCACTGGAACTGGGACTACTACATGTCCCTCGTCAACGGTGGCGGCGGCCCCCTCCAGGGCGGCTCTCCGGCGGACTTCGACGGTGACGGCAAGGACGACATCGTCACCTTCACGCACGGCGCGAACGCCGATGTCTACGTGGCGAAGTCGACCGGCGCCGCCTTCGACGGCACGTCGGTCAAGTGGCACGACTACTTCGCGTTGAGCGGCGAGGTCCCGCTGACCGGGGACTTCACCGGTGACGGAAAGGACGACATCATCACCTTCACCCAGGGGGCGAACGCCGACGTCTACGTGGCGCCGTCCACCGGGAACAGTTTCGGGGCGGCGACCAAGTGGCACGACTATTTCGCGCCGAGCGGTGAGGCGCCGGCGGTCGGCGATTTCGACGGTGACGGCAAGGACGACATCGTCACGTTCACCCGGGGCACGGCCAACGACGTGTACGTGGCGTTGTCCAACGACCACGGATTCGGTGCCGGCGTCAAATGGCATGACTTCTTCGGCCTGGACGGCGAGTTCCCGGCGGTGGGTGATGTCAACGGTGATGGCAGGGACGACATCATCGTCTTCACTCAGGGTTCGACGAATGACGTGTATGTGGCGACGTCCACCGGGACGGGGTTCAACGCCGCGGTGAAGGTGCATGACAATTTCGCTCTCGCCGGTGAGCAGCCGCGGGTCGCGGACGTCAACGGTGACGGCAAGGACGACATCGTCACGTTCACCAACAACGGTCTCGGTGATGTGTGGGTCGCGATTTCCGACGGTCAGGGGTTCGGTCCGGCCGTGAAGTGGAACGACTGGTTCGCTCCGAACGGCGAGTTCCCCTACACCGGTGATTTCGACGGTGACGGCAGGGACGACGTCGTCACCTTCACCAAGGGCGCCACCAATGACGTCTTCGTCGGCCTGTCGAACGGCACTTCGGCCTTCGGCGCCGGGGTCAAGTGGCACGACTTCTTCGGCCTCAACGGCGAAACCACCCTGTGAAAGGCACGCCGATGATGCGAAAGCTGCTCGCCGCGCTGGCGACGAGCCTGCTTCTCGTGGCCGCCCCCGTCACCGCGACCGGGCAGCCCGCGGTCGCGGCGGCGGGGGCCGACAAAGGGCCGATCGGCTGGGACGTCTTCCGGCGCCTCGACCGGCTCCCGTACCTGAGCCCCGGCACCCAGACCCGGCAGTTCACCAGCTTCGACCGGGCCGGCGCCAACGTCCAGGACGGGTTCGACGGCGTGTACTCCTGCCTGCGGACCTCGGGCACCCAGTGCGTGATCGCCGAGGACACCGGCGCCGGCGAGATCTCCTCGATCTGGTTCACCAGGGACGGCGGCGACGTGTCGGCCACCGGCACGATCACCATCGAGCTCGACGGCGCCGTCGTCGTCAGCGCGCCTCTGCAGAGCCTGGTCAACGGGCAGGTCGGCGGGCCGTTCGTCTTCCCGCTGGTGGCCAACGCCGACCAGAGCTCGGGCGGCGTCCACATCAAGGTGCCCATGCCGTACCGCCAGTCCATGCGGGTGTACACGCAGCACAACCCGCTCTTCTACCACGTCACCTACCGGCACTTCCCCGACGCGGAAGGGGTGCGGCGGTTCGACCCCACGGAGAACGCCTCCGACGTCGTCAACCTGCTGAAGGCGTCCGGCACCCGCGACCCCAAGCCGGCCCGGCCCGGCGCGCAGACCGTCACCCAGAAGGCGAGCCTGACGGCGGGGCAGCAGCGCGAGTTCACCCGGGTGACCGGCTCCGGCGCGATCTCCATGCTGCGGGTGCGGGTCCCGGACGCGCAGGCCACCGACGACACCCTGGCCGGGCTGCGGCTGCGGCTCGACTTCGACGGCCGTACCGCCGTCGACTCGCCGGTCGGTGAGTTCTTCGGCGCCGGACTGGGCGAGTACCCGGTCAAGTCGCTGCTGTTCGCCGTGGACACCGCGGGCGGCGGCTGGTACACCACGTGGTGGCCGATGCCGTACCGGTCCGAGGCCAGGGTCAGCCTGGTCAACGGCACCGGGCGCACGCTGAACGACCTGGAGGTACAGGTCACCTCCGCGGCCGACGCCTCCTGGGCGGACGCGCTCGCGCCCGGCGGCCAGGCCGGCTACTTCACCACCGAGTCGCGGCGCGGCCCGGCCGTACGCGACTCCGACTGGCTGTTCTCCGATCGCACGGGACGGGGCAAGTTCGTCGGCGTCTCGCACACCATGAACGGGCTCATCCCCGAAGGTCTCACGCGGGAGTACCTGGAGGGCGACGAGCGCGCCTACGTGGACGGCGCCCTGACGCCGCAGCTCCACGGCACCGGAACCGAGGATTTCTACGAGTCCGGCTGGTACTTCAACCGCGGCGAGTTCACCGCTCCGCTGGCCGGCAACCCGGCGCACGAGAAGGCCGGCGGCGGCTGCGCGTACGAATGCGACGCCGCGTACCGGCTCATGCTCTCCGACGGCGTGGAGTTCTCCTCCGCGCTCAGGTTCGGCATCGAGCACGGCCCGCAGAACGACAAGCCCGCCACGTACGGCTCCACCGCGTTCCTCTACACGCAGCCCACCTTCGGCACGCACCGCACCGGCGTCCTCGACGTCGGCGACGCGGCCGGCAGGGCCGCGCACGACTACCGGGAGAGCGGGGCCGCCACCCAGGCCACGCTCACCTCGGTGTACGAGGGGGACGAGGACCACCAGACCGTGCGCGGGGTGACGCGGTCCACGTCGAGCCCCGTGTCGTTCCTGCTCGGCGTGGACGCCGCCAACGCGGGCGTGCTGCTGCGGCGCACCTCCGACCAGGCGGTCGCCGGCCAGGCGGCCCGGGTGCTGCTGGACGGCGTGGACGTCGGCGAGTGGCGGCAGCCGCTCGGCAACGGCACCCAGCGCTGGCTGGCGGACACGTTCGCGCTGCCGGCGAGCGCGACCGCGGGCAAGTCCGCCATCAGGGTCGAGCTGCGGCCCACGGCCGGCGCGCCCCCGTGGACCGCTGCCCGGTACGCCGCCGACAGCCTCGTCCCCGCGCAGCACGCCGACGACCGGGCGCCCACGGCGGATGAGGGGCCGTTCCTGGTGGGGGGAGACAGGCACGCGCTGCACCTCACGTGGCGCGAGCCGGACGACGACCTCGGCATCCGCGAATACCGCGTGTACGGCTCCACCTCGCCGTCCGCGCAGAACACGCTGCTCGGCACCACCCGCGCGCCCGGCTTCACCCACGGCCCGCTGGCCGCCGGCGCGACCTGGTACTACCGGGTGGAGGCGGTGGACCTGTCAGGCCGCACGGCCGCCGCCGGGCCGATCGTCTCCGGCCGTACCGGCACGCCCACCCGCACCGACCTCGACAAGGACGGGCGCGACGACGTGCTGACCTTCACCCGGGGGAGTACCGCCGACGTGTACGCCTCGCTCTCCGACGGGACGAGGTTCGTGCAGGACGGGTGGAAGTGGCATGACTCGTTCGCCGTCGGCCAGGAGATCGCCCTGACGGGGGATTTCGACGGCGACGGCCGCGACGACGCGGTGACGTTCACCCGGGGGAGCGCCGCCGACGTTTTCGTGTCGCTGTCGGACGGGACGAAACTTGTGCAGAACGGCTGGAAGTGGCACGACTACTTCGCCGCCGGCACGGAGATCCCGGCCGTGGGGGACTTCGACGGCGACGGGCGCGACGACATCGCGACCTTCACCCGGGGCGACTCGGGTGACGTCTGGGTGGCTCTGTCGACCGGGTCCGGGTTCGGGGCGTCGCGCAAGTGGCACGACCGCTTCGCGATCGGCGACGAGATCCCCGCCGTGGGCGACTTCGACGGCGACGGCCGGGACGACGTCGCGGCCTTCACCCGGGGCACGTCCGCCGACGTGTTCGTGGCGCTGTCCAGCGGCAGCGTCTTCCGGCACGACGGGTGGCGCTGGCACGGCAACTTCGCCGCCGGCTCCGAGACGCCTGCCGTCGGCGACTTCGACGGTGACGGCCGCGACGACATCGCGACCTTCACCGGCGGCTCGGCGGCCGACGTCTTCGTGTCGCTGTCCGACGGCGGGAGGTTCGTGGAGAACGCCTGGAAGTGGCACGACGCCTTCGCGGGCGGCGACCAGGTTCCGGGCGTCGGCGACGTCAACGGCGACGGCCGGGCCGACGTGATCGCCTTCACGCGGGGCGACGCCGCCGACGTGTTCGTGGCCACCTCGGAGACCGGCCGTTTCCAGCCGGCGCCGGTGAAGTGGCACGACCACTTCGCCGCCGGCACGGAGTGGCCGCAACCGAGCCGGATCCGCTGACCCGCCCCACGGCACCGAGCCCGCCCCCGGCCCTCCGGGAGCGGGCTCACGCCGAAGCGGAACGACTGTCGCTGAGGGCGCGCAGGCGCTGGAGCGCGCGGTGTGAAGGCGTGCCCGGGGCGGCGGTGTAGAGGACGATGCGGTGATCCCCGCCGGGCAGGGGCAGGACGTCGCAGTCGAGCTCCATCACCCCCATCACCGGGTGCATGGCCCGCTTCGTCACCGTCCGCTGCACTTCGATGTCCTGCGCCGCCCACAGCTCGGCGAACAGCGGGCTGGTCGCCGTCAGCTCGTCCACGAGCTGCCGTACGTCGGGATCGTCCGGGTAGCGGCCGCTGGCCCGCAGATCGGCGACGGCCTGGCGGGCCTGCCCGGCATGATCGCTCAGCAGGGCGGGCGCGCCGCCGAACAGCCAGCGCAGCGTGTTGCGCTCACGGGGCGGTCTGGCCGCCGGGTCGCCGATGAGCGCGACCAGCATCCTGTTCCAGGCGAGCAGGTCCCAGCAGACGTTGACGATCACGGCGGGGAACTCCTCGAGGCGATCCAGCAGGCGCAGCGCGTTGTCGGGAATCTCCGGCGCCGAGCAGGTCCGAACCGGCGCCTGGCCACCCATCCGCAGCAGATAGTCGTGCTCGTCGCCGCTCAGCCGCAGCGTGCGGCTCAGCGCGGCCAGCACCTGCGCCGACGGCTGCGGCCCGCGGCCCTGCTCCAGCCGGATGTAGTAGTCGACCGAGATCCCGGCCAGCAGCGCGACCTCCTCGCGGCGCAGGCCCGGCGTCTGGCGCCGGCCGCCCGCCGCCATCCCCGCCTCTTCCGGCCTGACCCGCTCGCGCCTGCTCCGCAGGAAACTGCCCAGCTCGTCCTTGTTCATCGTCTTCCATCATGGCCTGGTACCACGAGTCCCAGGCCCACGGGGGCCTACCCGCCGTCCCGGCCGCGCGGCCAGCCTGGTCGCATGACGATTCTGGTGACCGGGGCGCGCGGGCACGTCGCGCGCGGCCTCGTACAGCGACTTCTCGCCACGGGCCGCGCCCGGGTTCCGGCCGTCCGCGCGGGCGGCCGGAACCCGGGCGCGGCCCGCCTGCCCGCCGGGGTGGAAACGGTGCTCTGCGACCTCGCCGACCCGGACACGTTCGACACCGCGCTCGCCGGCGTCACCAGGGTCTTCCTGTACGCCGAGCGGCGCGGCCTGGACGACTTCGTCACCCGTGCCGCGACCGCCGGGGTGGAGCACATCGTCCTGCTGTCCGCGCTGCTGGCCGACCCCGACTCGACCGACGCGATCGGCCGCATGCACGGCGACGCCGAGCAGGTCGTGGCCCGCTCGGGGATCGCCTGGACGTTCCTGCGCCCCGGCGCCTTCGCCACCAACACGCTCCAGTGGGCGCCGTCGGTCCGGGCCGAGGGGGTGGTCCGCGACCCGTTCCCGGACTCGCGTTCGGCCCCCGTGCACGAGGCGGACATCGCGGCGGTCGCCGCCCTCGCCCTGACCGAGCCGGGACACGAAGGCGCGACCTACCCGCTGACCGGGCCGGAGCTGGTCAGCCGCAGACGCCAGGCCGAGCTGATCGGGGAGGCCATCGGCCGTCCGGTCCGCTTCGCCGTCCAGGATCTGGACGAGTACCGCGCGGAGCTGAGCGCCTGGACGACGCCCCAGGTCGCCGAGGTGGTGATCAAGGAGTCCGCCGCCGCGGTCGACCGGCCCATGCCGGCCACGGACACGGTCGAGAAGGTCACCGGCCGGCCCGCCCGCACGTACGGCGAGTGGGCCCGCGACCACGCCGGGGACTTCCGCGACGAGCCCTCGTGATCGTGGCCGGGGCCTTCAGGAGCCCTTGACCAGCGTGAACGCGCCGCGGGTGAGCCCCAGCTGCTCCGAGAGCGCCCGCGTCTGGTCGAACGGGGTCTTCGGGTCGATCGCCAGGGTCGTCACCACGAACGATCTCCCGTCCGCCGTTCTGGCGAGGTAGCCGAGGTCGCTCACCCCCGGCTCCGACCCGCCCTTGAACCAGACCGACGGCCACTGGGCCCTGTCCAGCGCGAGCCCCGCGTCGCTGATCGACAGGGCCTCGCCGACGTGCTTGTCGGGCAGTCTGGACAGCCGGGCGAAAGCCTGGCACACCTGCGCGGGGGAGGCGTACCACTCGAGCGTGTCCAGCTCGCGCGGCGCGGTCCACCCGGCGACGCGCGACAGCGGCACCTTGGCGACCACCCGGTCCAGGTAGGCCCGCTTTCCGGCCGTTCCCAGCGACAGGTACTTCCTGGCGTGGCGCGGGTAGCCGGCGCCCTTGAGCACGAACATCTCCCGCGTGGTCAGCCAGGGCGTGTCACGCCGGTCGCGGGCGCCCCAGGCCCGCGCCGTACGCTCGACGTTCTTGCGGCCGGCCCGGTGGATGAGCAGGTCGGCGGCGGTGTTGTCGCTGATCGAGATCATCAGCTTGGCGGCCTCCAGCACCGACACCTTGCTGTTGTCCGGGCGGTTCTGCAGCTCGCCCGACCCCAGGCTCTTCAGCTCCGGCGTGATCGTGAGCTGGGTGTCCCACCCGAACGCCCCGCTCGCGATCCGCTCCGCCACGGCCCCCAGGACGTAGAGCTTGAACATGGAGCCGAGCGGGCGCGCCGTACTGGGGGCGACGGAGTGCACGGGGCGGCAGGCCCCGTCCTTGGTCACCTCGGCGGCGATGAAGCCCGCCTGCGGCGCGAGCCTGCCCAGCCGCTGGTCCAGCTCCGCCCAGTCCTTGGGCGCGGGGGAGACGGGCGGGCGGAACAGCAGTCCGTCGACGAGGCCGGCGCCGTCCGTCGTGAGCGACAGGTCGAGCAGGGTGCCGGCCGCCTCGACCTTGGCGACGATCAGAGCGCTCTCCGACCTGGTGAGCTCCTGGAGCCGCATGCCCTTGAACGCGGTCAGGGTCTGGTTCAGCTGGTCGGCGGGGACGCTCTGGAGGAACTCGGCGCTGAAGTGCTGCTTCAGCTCGCTCTCCGGGATCGGCAGGCGCGTGGCGGCGTCGAGCAGCCAGCGCAACTGCCTGCCCGCGGGCGTGTCGGGGATCTCGGGCGCGGCGACGGCGGCGGCCTGTACGGGCGTGGTGTGGCCCGCGCTGACCGCCGTCATCGTCGTTGCCATGGTGGCCGCCGCCAGGATGCGGACGACCTTGGACGAAGTGGGGTTGCTTCTCATGGTGCCCAGGCAATCGCGGCGGGGGCGTGGCGGGCCACCAGGGGAGCCACCGTTCTGGCCGGTGGGGATGGCCGTACGAAATATGCGGATAACCTCATAGCCCTCTCGCCGATCGCTGACGACGATGGAGGCTTATGGGTTCGAGGCTGGTGGCCGGGGTGCTGGCGACGGGCGCGGCCGCCGGCATCGTGGCCAACGTGATCATCACGAGCCGCATCACGGCGAGCCGCGGCGTCCCCCTCCCGGTGACCGAATGGGTGTACATGGTGGTGGCGCTGCTCATGCCCGCGCTGGGCTGGTTGCTGGCCACCCGGCGTCCCGAGCTGCGTTACGGCTGGCTGCTCCTGGTCTGCGCGCTCTTCCTGGGGATGGGCCTGACCGGCACGGTGCTGGCGATCGCGGGCGCGGCGCCGCGCTGGCTGACCGCCCCGCTCTCCTCCGTCCTCGCCGCCTTCTACGGCCTGAACTGGATCTTCGTCCCGCTGCTCTTCCCCGAAGGGCGGCTGCCCTCGCGCCGCTGGCGCGCGTTCGCGTGGATCTCCGGCATCGCGATCGCCCTGCACGCCATAGGGCTCATGCTGGGCGGCGCCGTCGCGCGCGAGCCGCTGCGGGTGCTGGAGTCGCCGCTCGCTCTGGTGGGGGTCTTGTCGGCCGCCGCCGGCCAGTTCATCACGTGGATCATGGCGCCGATCGGGCTCTGCGGGCTCGTGCTCCGCCTGCGGCGCAGCGCGCGGGTCGAGCGGCGCCAGTACGCCTGGATGGTCGGGGGCGTGACAGTGAGCCTGCTGGGCGGGGTCGCCCAGCTGGTGTTCATGACGAGGGCGCCGATGCTCGCGCTGCTCGGGACGGTGGCCATGACGGGGGCGCTGCCCGTCGCGATCGGGGTCACCGTGGTCCGCCACCGGCTGCTCGACATCGGGATCGGCATCCGGGGCTCGCGCCTGCACCTGATCTTCGACGTACGGCCGACGGTGGACGAGGTGCTGTCCGACCTCGGCACGGCGCTGGAGGACGCGCACGAGCCCGCGGAGCAGCTCGGCCGGGTGGCCGGGGCCGTGCGCGCCGCGCTGGAGGCCACCTGGGCGGCCGTGACGCTGGCGGACGGCACCCGCGTGGTCGCCGGCCGGCAGGAGGGCCCGGCGACGCTGACGGTGCCGGTGCATGGAGGGCTCGGCCGGATCGAGTGCGGCCCCCGAGGCGTGGGCGGGCTGACCCGCGTGGACCGGCGGCTCCTGGAGGCGCTGGCCGTGCCGGCCGGGCTGGCCATCCAGAGCGCCGGCCTGGCCACCCGCCTGGTCAACGCCCAGGAGGCGGAACGCCGGCGCATCGAACGCAACATCCACGACGGCGTCCAGCAGCAGCTCGTCGCGCTCATCGCCGGTCTGGAGCTGGCCCGCTCCACCGGCGCGAGCCCCGACATGCTCGCCCACCTGCGCGAACAGGCCCGCCAGACGCTCGCCGACCTGCGCGAGCTGGCGGCCGGCATCCATCCGTCGGCCCTCAGCCAGGGCGGCCTGGTGGAGGCGGTGGAGGAACGCTGCTCTCGCCTGCCCGTGCGCACGACGGTGACCTCGGACCCCGGGCTGCGGGCCAGGCGGTTCGCGGACGAGGTCGAGGGCGCGATGTACTTCACGGTCAACGAGGCCGTCGCCAACGCGCTCAAACACGCGGGCGCCGCCACCATAGAGGTGGGCCTGTCGCACGCGGGCGGCCGACTGCGTGCCACGGTGGCCGACGACGGCAAGGGCTTCGACCCGGGTGCCACCGGCCGCAGGGGGCTGGCCACGCTGTCCGACCGGCTGGACGCGCTCGGCGGCGGGCTCGACCTCGACAGCTCGCCGGGAAAGGGGACACGGGTGAAGGCGTGGGTGCCGGTCGATGGGTGAGCGGATCCGTACGGTGGTCGCCGACGACCATTACCTCGTACGCGAAGGAACCCGCCAATTGCTCGACATGTCGGGCGAGATCGCGGTCGTCGGCGCGGTCGGCAACGCCGACGAGCTCCTCGACGCCGTCCGCCGCCTCGGCCCCGACGTCGTGGTCACCGACATCCGGATGCCCGGCGGCGACTGGCGGCCCGGCTTCGAGGGCATCGACGCCGCCCACCGCATCAGGACCGCGCATCCGGGGGTCGGCGTCGTGGTGCTGTCGCAGTTCTCGGACGCGTTGTTCGCCTTCGAGCTGTTCAAGCACGGCACCGAGGGCTACGCCTACCTGCTGAAGGACCGGGTCGGAGACCTGGACGAGCTGCTGGGGGCCATCAGGGCGGTGGCCGGCGGCGGCTCCGTCATCGACCCGAAGGTCGTGGAGGGCCTGCTGGCCAGGCGCGACGTCCGCGGCCAGCAGGAGGCGCTGACCGGACGCGAACGCGACGTGCTCCGGGAGATGGCGCACGGCCGCTCCAACTCGGCCATCGCCAGGGCGCTGCATCTGTCGATCTCGTCGGTGGAGAAGAACGTCAACGCCATCTTCACGAAGCTGGGGCTGGAGAACAGCGGGGACGTGCACCGCAGGGTGGCGGCGGTCCTCGCCTACCTCGGCCCCGACCGGTAGGCGCGGCCGCTTGTGCGCGGGCGGCGATGCGAACGAGACGGTGACCCGTGGCGGGTGACCGCCAGGTGATGCCGGGCACGACTTACTACGATGGGTAGCCATGGAGTTGACGGAGCGATTCGAGTGGCGTGGGAGGCAGATCGCCTGGGGCCGCGCGGGCGACGGTCCGGCCGTGGTGTTCTGTCATGGCACGCCGTTCTCGTCGGTGCTGTGGCAGCCGTTCGCGGAGGCCCTGAGCCGCGACTTCACCGTCTACCTGTGGGACATGCCTGGATATGGCCGTTCGTCCAAGCATGCCGAGCATCCCGTGGACTTCGGCGCGCAGGCCGACGCGTTCGCGGCGCTGCTCGCGCACTGGGGGCTGGACCGGCCGCACGTGGTCGCCCACGACTTCGGCGGTGCGGTGTCCCTGCGCACGCACCTGATCCTGGGCGTCGGCTACGCCTCGCTCATGCTCGTGGACGTCGTGGCCATCCCGCCCAGCGGTTCGCCGTTCTTCAGGTTCGTGCAGGACCATCCTGACGTCCTGGGGCAGCTCCCGGCGTACATTCACATCGCCATCGTGCGGGCCTACATTCAGGGCGCGAGCCATCGCGGCCTGCGCGACGACGATCTCGACGCCCTCGTGCAGCCGTGGACGGGGGAGGAGGGGCAGCCTGCCTTCTACCGGCAGATCGCCCACTATGACGAGCGCTTCCTCGAAGAGAACGAGGAAGCGCTGGGCCGCATCGCCATCCCCGTACGGATCCTGTGGGGCTCCTGCGACGCGTGGATCCCCACCGAGATCGGCCGGCGGCTACAGGGCCTGATCCCCGCCGCGGAGCTGTCGCTGATCGACGCCGCCGGTCATCTGGTCCACCACGACGCGCCCGTCTCGCTCATGGACGAGATCCGCGCCTGGCTCACCGTCCGCTGAGGCACCGCAGGAATCTACAATGTAAAGGCGCCGGGGCTGAGAGCCGCAGTCACGCCGATCCCGCGAGCAGCGAGGTCGCGGCGAGCTCCTGCCGGTGCAGGCGGGCCTGTTTGGGCATGTTCCAGCCGAGCACGCCGGTGACCCGGCCGTCGTGGCGGTAGACGGCGACGAAGCGGCGTTCGGCCAGGGAGCCCTCGGCGATGGTCACCTCGGCGTCCGGGGACGGCATCCCGTGTACGTGGATCTTGGCGTCGAACTGGTCGGTCCAGAAGTAGGGGATCGGGGTGTAGGGGCGGTCGTCGCCGAGGAGGTTGCCGGCGACGGCGATGGCCTGTTCGGTGGCGTTGGTCCGGTTCTCCAGCCGTAGGGACCTGCCCAGGGTCTCGTGGTGCCAGCGGGCGACGTCGCCTACCGCGTAGACGCCCTCCGCCGCGCGGCAGCGGGAGTCGCACACCACGCCGTTGTCCAGGTCGAGCCCGCTGCCGGCGAGCCAGTCCGTGGCCGGGGCGGCGCCGAAGGCGACCACGACGACGTCGGCGGGCAGCACGTCGCCGGTCTCCAGGCGTACCCCGGTGACGCGGCCGTGCCGTTCGGTCAGAGCGCTGACCGCGGCGCCGAGCCGCAGCTCGACCCCGTGCTCGGCGTGCAGGTCGGCGAGCAGTCCCGCGACCGGTTGGCCGAGCTGGATGGCCAGCGGCGCCGGTTGGGGGCCGGCCAGGGTGACGTGTACGCCCATGCCGCGCGCGGTGGCGGCGATCTCGGCGCCGAGCACGCCGTCCCCGACGACCACCAGGCGCGTGCAGGACAGCAGGTCGGCCCGCAGCGCCGGCGCGTCGTCGAGCGTGCGCAGCACGTGGACGCCGGTCAGCCCGGCCTGGCCGGGCAGCGTGCGGGGGCGCAGTCCGGTGGCGACGACCACGGCGTCCGCGCTCAGGGCGCGTCCCGATGCCGTGCGCACGGTACGGGACGGGACGTCCAGCCCGGTGGCCGGGTCGCCGAGCACGAACTCCGCGTCCAGCGCGTCCAGCGCGGCCGGGGGTCGGAGCTGGGCTCGCTCGGGCTCCCAGGCGCCGGACAGGACCTGCTTGGACAGCGGCGGCCGGTCGTAGGGCAGGTGGGATTCGGCGCCCAGCACGGTCACCCGGCCCGCGTACCCCTTGCGGCGCAGGGCTTCCACGGTGGCGAGGCCGGCGGCGGAGGCGCCGGTCACCAGCACGTGGTCCGGGGTGTTCACGCGTCCTCGCTCACGGAGATCGCCGCTCCGGGGCAGACGTCGGCGGCCTCGCGGACGGCCGCGTGGAGCTCCGCGGGCGGCCGCTCGTTGAGCAGGATCACGATCCCGTCGTCGTCCCGCTGGTCGAACACGTCCGGGGCGACGAGCACGCACGTGCCGGCGGCGCAGCACTTGTCCTGGTCGATGGTGACTTTCATGGGTTCGTCTTCCTTTTCGGGTGATGGGCAGGCGGCGCGCAGGAGACAGCGAGTGAGAGCAATTCAATCGACTGACTTAATTAAATCACATGATTGAGTTGGGTTAGTGTGAGGCTCCTGACAGGGAGGAGAGGGTGATGGCGGGCAGGGCTGCGCGCCCCGAGCGGGGGAGCGCGACGCGGGAGGCGATCCTGGCAACCGCGGAGCGGCTGTTCGCCGAGCACGGGATGCATGCGGTGTCCAACCGCCAGATCAGCGAGGCCGCGGGTCAGGGCAACAGCGCGGCGGTGGGCTACCACTTCGGCACCAAGGCCGACCTGGTCCGGGCGATCGCGCGCAGGCACGCCGAGGAGATGGAGCGGCTGCGGGTGCGGATGGTCGCCGACGCCGCCGGTTCGACGGACGTACGCGACTGGGTGGCCTGCCTGGTGCGCCCGTTCACCCGCCATCTGGAGGCGCAGGGCAGCCCCACCTGGTACGCCCGGTTCCGCGCACAGGTGATGACCGACCCGGCGCTCTACCAGATCACGGTCGAGGAATCGCTCCTGTCGCCCTCGCTGCGGCTGCTCGTGGACGGCGTGAACCGGTGCCTGAGCGATCTGCCGGCCGCCGTGCAGCAGGAGCGCTGGGCCATGGCGCGTCACGTGATCGTGCACATGTGCGTCGAACGGGAACGCGCCCTCGCCGAGGGCGCCGCCACCCTCCCGTCCAGCTGGGACGACCTCGCCACCAGCCTGATCGACGCGATCGTCGGGCTGTGGCGGGCGCCGGTGACGCCCATCTGAAGTATCCGGTGAACTTCGGCGTGGGCGTGAGCCAGCCGTACGGAACGGAGATAGGCCATCGGGGTGGTCCGCAGGTGTTCACGGAAGCCGAGCTGGAGGGTACGGACGCTGACCTTGGCCGCGGCGGCGATGTCGGCAAGGGTGACGCGAAGGGCAGCGTGCTGGTGGCCTCCACCCCAGGTTCGAACCGCAGCCGTTTCTTGAGCACCTCCTCCACGGCCGCCAACGGAACCTGCATCATCAGAACGTCGTGATCGACGCTCCACCGCATGTCGATCTTCTGCTTGGGGCCTATGGGGGAGATCGGTGCGGTGACGTCCCTTCTCAATGAATGGTTTCTTGGCTGGTTGCGGCTGAACTCGCGCTGCGGCGAGCGGGTCCGGCCAGGTCGTAGGGCCGATCCGGGCGCCTGATCCGTCGTGAGATGCTGCATTCGTGACGACTCAGCCTGCCGAACCGTCCCCGCGCCGCGGGCGTGGCCGTCCCGGCCATGACCAGGCCGCGGTCCTGCGCGCCGCGGTGGAGCTGTTCAACCGCAAGGGGTACGACGCCACGAGCATGGGCGATCTGGCCAAGGAGCTGGGCCTGACCAAGCCGGCCATCTACCACCACGTCACCAGCAAGGAGCAGCTGCTCGGCCAGGCATTGGACGACGCGCTCGACGAGCTGACCGCCGTCGTGACCGAGGCGTCCCGGGACGGGGCCGGGGGGACGAGCGCGTACGGGCGGCTGCGCGAGGTGCTGCGCCGCAGCGTCGAGGTGCTGGTGGCGCACCAGTCCTCGGTCACGCTCCTGCTGCGGGTGCGCGGCAACAGCGAGGTCGAGCTGGCGGCGCTGGAGCGGCGCCGCTGGCTCGACGACCGCCTCGCCGCGCTCGTCACCGAGGCCATCGCGGAGGGCGCGCTCCGCGACGACGTGCCGGCGACGCTGGTCAGCCGGCTGCTGTTCGGCATGGTGAACTCGCTGGTCGAGTGGTACCGGCCCGACGGCGCCTACGACCGGGCGATGGTCGCCGACGCCATCACCGCCATCGCCTTCGACGGCCTGGCCAAACACGAAGCCTGAAAGTCTTACCAGGTGTAGAAGCCCTGGCCCGTCTTGCGGCCGAGATGCCCGGCCGCCACCAGGTCGCGCAGGATCCGCGGGGGCTCGAACCGGGGCCCCAGCTCCCGGGCCAGGTGCTCGGCGATCGCGAGCCGCACGTCCAGCCCCACCACGTCGGTGGTCCGCAGGGGTCCCATCGGGTGCCGGTAGCCGAGGGTCATCGCCGTGTCGATGTCGGCCGCGCTCGCCACGCCCTCCTCCAGCATCCGCATCGCCTCCAGCGCCAGGCAGACGCCCAGCCGGCTGCCGGCGAACCCCGGCGAGTCCGCGACCGTGATCGGCGTCTTGCCCAGCTCGGCCGCCCACTCCTGGGCGAGCGCGCCGCCGTAGCGGCCGATCGGCGTCCGGACGCCGGAGACGACGAAGGATTCGGGCATGAGAAAGGCTCCTTATGCGTCGAAGTCGACGGTGACGCGCTCGCCGACCGGAAAGGTCTGGCAGGTCAGGACGAACCCGGCGTCCACTTCGGCCTGTTCGAGGGCGTAGTTGCGGCGCATGTCCACCTCGCCCGCCCGTACGACCGCGCGGCACGTCCCGCAGACGCCGCCCTTGCAGGCGAACGGCAGGTCCGCGCGCGCCGCCTGGGCGCCGTCGAGCAGCGTCGCGTGGCGGGAGACCGTCGAGGTCGTGCGCAGGCCGTCGAGCACGGCCGTCAGCTCGCTCGTCGCGCCGGGCGCGACCCCGTCCGCGGCCCGTCGCGGCCGCGGCGGCGGCTCGTCGACGTAGAACAGCTCGACGTGTACGCGGGAGGCGGGTACGCCCAGGTCGGCGAGCACTTCCCGGGCCTGCTGGATCATGGCCAGCGGCCCGCAGAGCCAGACGTGGTCGAACACCTCGACCGGCACCAGCTCGGTCAGCAGCCGGCGCAGCCGGTCGCCGTCGAGCCGCCCCGAGAACAGCTCGACGTCGCGCGGCTCCCGCGAGAGCGTGTGGATCACCTGGAGCCGGGGGCCGTACCGGTTCTTCAGGTCGCCCAGTTCCTCGGCGAACATCACGGTCCGGCTGGTCCGGTTGCCGTACAGCAGCGAGACCTGGGTCCGCGGGTGGGTGAGCACGGTCGAGGCGAGCGACAGCATCGGGGTGATGCCCGACCCGGCGGCGACGCACAGGTGCCGCTCGCCCGCGGCGGGATCGGCCCGCCAGGAGCCGGCCGGGGTCTGGACCTCGATCCGCGTCCCCGGCGCGACCTCGCGTACCAGCCAGGACGAGAACAGCCCGCCCGGGATCTCGCGGACCCCGATCCGAGGCTGCGCGCCGGCCGGCGCGCAGATCGAGTACGACCGGCGCTCCTCGCGCCCGTCCACGACGCGGCGCAGGGTGAGCGACTGCCCGGCGCGGAAGGCGTACGCCTCGCGCAGCTCGTCCGGGACGGCGAACGTGATCGCCGCGGCGTCCTCGCACAGGCGGTCCACCGCCGCCACGGTGAGCGGGTGGAAAGAGGCCATGTCAGATCTCCTTGACGTGCTCGAACGGCTCAAGGCAGCCGGTGCAGCGGTAGAGGGCCTTGCAGGCGGTCGCGCCGAACTCGGACGTCAGCCGGGTCGCCGCCGACCCGCAGCGCGGGCAGGGCGGGGCGCTCCTGGCCGGCCCCAGCGTGAGCGGGATCGGGCCGCTCCGCCGGGGGGCGGGGCCGGGGGCCGACAGCCCGGCCTCCCGCAGGGCGGCCCGGCCGCGCTCGCTGATCCAGTCGCTCGACCAGGGCGGATCCAGGACGATCCGCACCTCGACCCGGGCGAACCCGGCCGCCCGCAGCCGGTGGACGAGGTCGTCGCGCATGGTCGCCACGGCCGGGCAGCCGGTGTACGTCGGGGTGATCGAGACGACCACCTCCTCGCCCACCTCCTCGTCACTGTGCACCTCGACGCCGCGCAGCACGCCGAGGTCCGCGAGGGTGAGCATGGGCATCTCGGGGTCGCGCACCTGCGCCGCGACCTCGGCGGCCCGCTCGCGGGCGCTCACCAGCGCCCGCTCGGGTGGGCGCGGGCGACGACCTGCATCTCGGCGAGCAGCGGGCCGAGGGCGTCGGTGTGCGCGCCGTCGCGGCCGGTGCCGGGCAGCGGCGCCCGCTCGGGCCGCTCGACGCCGCTCACGGCGAAGACCTGGTCGAGGACGGCGTCCACCTCGTCGCGCAGCTCCACGTCGAAGCCGGTGAGCTCGGCCTGGTACGGCCACAGGGCGTCCAGCGCCGCCACCAGCCTGCGCCGCGACTCCTCGGTCCCCTGCGCCAGGGTGAGGAACCAGCGTCCCGCCCAGTCGCGGTGGTAGGTGATCTCCTTGACGCCCTTGGCCGCCACCGCCGCCAGGACCTGGTCACGGCTCGTACGCAGCCGCTCCAGCAGCGCGAGCCGGGCCACGGAGAACAGCAGCAGCCGCACGACGACGTGCGCGAAGTCCCCGTTCTCCACCTCGGCGAGCCGTACGTTGCGGAACTGCTCGGCGTCGCGGAAGTACGCCAGCGCGTCCTCGGCGGGCACCGGCGAGCCCTCGGGGAGGGCGGGCACGACGCCGGGATCGGCGGCGGCCGCCCGCGACAGCAGGAGGCGGGCCTGTCCGAGCAGGTCGAGCGCCATGTTCGCCAGCGCGATGTCCTCTTCCAGGTCGGGCGCGCGGCTGCACCACTCGGCCAGGCGCTGCGACATGATCAGCGCGTCGTCGCCGAGCATGAGGCAGCGCGCGGCCAGCTCGGCGGCGTCCACGCCCGGCGGCACCGTGGTGTCGACCCCGGCCAGGGGGTCCTCGAAGCCGGTGCCGAAGGCCCACTGCGAGGAGTCGCCGGCGAATTCGTCGTTCATGAGTGCCAACCGATCACATGTGCGGGACGTTGTCGGGAATGTCGTAGAACGTCGGGTGCCGGTAGACCTTGTCGCCGCTCGGCGCGAACAGCGGGTCCTTCTCGTCCGGGCTGGAGGCCGTGATGGCGTCGGCCCGTACGACCCAGATGCTCACGCCCTCGTTGCGCCGGGTGTAGACGTCGCGGGCGTGCCGTACGGCCATCGCGTCGTCGGCGGCGTGCAGCGATCCGACGTGTACGTGGTTGAGGCCCCGCTTGCCGCGGACGAACACCTCGTACAGCGGCCACTCCCGCCGGTCGCCGCTCATCGCGTACCCGCCCGCTCCGCGAACGCCGCCGCGGCCTCGCGTACCCAGGCGCCGTCCTCGTGCGCGGCCCGGCGGTGCGCCAGGCGCTGCGCGTTGCACGGCCCGTCGCCGCGGATCACGGCGGCGAGCTCCGCCCAGTCGGGCTCGCCGAAGTCGTGGTGGCCGCGCTCGGCGTTCCAGCGCAGGTCGGGGTCGGGGAGCGTCACCCCGAGCGCCTCGGCCTGCGGGACCGTCATGTCCACGAACCTCTGGCGCAGCTCGTCGTTGGAGTTGCGCTTGATGCCCCAGGCCATCGACCGGGCGCTGTTGGGCGAGTCGGTGTCGGGCGGGCCGAACATCATCAGCGCCGGCCACCAGAACCGGTCCACCGACTCCTGGACCATCGCCCGCTGGGCGTCGGTGCCGCGCATCATCGTCATCAGCAGCTCGTAACCCTGCCGCTGGTGGAACGACTCCTCCTTGCAGATGCGGATCATGGCGCGCCCGTACGGGCCGTAGGAGGTGCGGCAGAGCGGCACCTGGTTGCAGATCGCGGCGCCGTCGACCAGCCAGCCGATCGTCCCGACGTCGGCGTACGACAGCGTCGGGTAGTTGAAGATCGAGGAGTACTTCTGCCGGCCCGTGAGCAGCAGCTCGGTCAGCTCGGCACGCGAGACGCCCAGGGTCTCGCACGCCGAGTACAGGTACAGCCCGTGCCCGGCCTCGTCCTGCACCTTGGCCAGCAGGATCGCCTTGCGGCGCAGCGACGGCGCGCGGCCGATCCACGCGCCCTCGGGTTGCATGCCGATGATCTCGGAGTGCGCGTGCTGGGCGATCTGGCGTACGAGCGTCCGGCGGTAGGCGTCCGGCATCCAGTCCCGGGGCTCGATCCGGTCGTGGCGCGCGATCGTCGCCTCGAACGCGGCTTCGAGCGCTTGCGGCTCCGCCGGTGTCGTCGTCATCGGTTTCCCTCCTCGGGCGTCGCGCCGTATTTACTTATCGCTCGGTCAGTAATACCGTGGCACGTGTCGGGGTACCTGCGCAAGGGGCCCTGTGGAGAGGAGAGGACGCGTGAGCGCGCTGCTGGAGAGCTACGCCGCCGGACGATGGTTCCGGGCGGCCGATGACGGGGAGCCCCTGCTCGACGCCGCCACGGGCGAGGAGGTCGCGCGGATCTCCAGCCGGGGGCTGGACGTCGCCGCGATGGTCCGCCACGCCCGCGACACCGGCGGGCCGGCGCTGCGGTCCCTGACCTTCCACGAGCGGGCGGCCCTGCTGAAGGCGCTGGCCAAGCACCTGACCGAGCGCACGGAGGAGCTGTATGCGCTGTCGGTGCGCACCGGCGCCACCTCGCGCGACACGATGATCGACGTGGACGGCGGCATCGGCACCCTGTTCAGCTACGCCAGCAAGGGCGTGCGCGAGCTGCCGAACGACACCGTCGTCCTGGACGGCGGCCTGGAACGCCTGGGCAAGGGCGGCACGTTCGTCGGCCAGCACCTCTACACCTCGCGGCCGGGCGTCGCCGTGCAGATCAACGCCTTCAACTTCCCGGTCTGGGGGATGCTCGAGAAGCTGGCCCCGGCCTTCCTGGCCGGGCTGCCCTCGATCGTCAAGCCCGCGAGCCAGACCGCGTACCTGACCGAGCTGGCCGTACGGCTGATCGTCGAGTCCGGCATCCTGCCCGAGGGCACGCTCCAGCTCGTCTCGGGCGGCGCGGGCGGGCTGCTCGACGAGCTGACCGTCCAGGACTCCGTCGCCTTCACCGGCTCCGCGCACACCGCGGGCATCCTGCGCCGCCACCCGAACGTGCTGGACGGCGGCGTCCTGCTGGGCGTCGAGGCCGACTCGCTCAACTGCTCGATCCTGGGGCCGGACGTGCGGCCGGAGGACCCGGAGTTCGACCTGTTCGTCAAGGGCGTCGTCACCGAGATGACGGTCAAGGCAGGACAGAAGTGCACGGCCATCCGCCGGATCCTCGTGCCCTCGGCCCTGGCCGACCAGGTCGTCGAGGCGCTGGCCGCGCGCCTGGCGAAGGTGACCGTCGGCGATCCCCGCAATCCGGACGTGCGGATGGGCGCGCTGGCCAGCCTCGGCCAGCGCGACGAGGTACGCAAGGCCGTCGAGGCGCTGCGGGCCGGCTCGGAGATCGTCTTCGGCGACCCCTCCGGCGCCGCCCTGCTCGACGGCGACCCCGAGCGCGGCGCGTTCATGACCCCGCTGCTGCTGCGCGCCCGGCCCGGCGCCACCGAGCCGCACGACGTGGAGCCGTTCGGGCCGGTCGGCACCGTGCTCGCCTACGACGGCCTGGACTCGGCGATCGCGCTCGCGGCGCGCGGCAGGGGCAGCCTCGTCGCCTCCGTCGCCACCCACGACGCGGAGGTCGCGCGGACCGTCGTGCTCGGGCTCGCGCCGTGGCACGGCCGGGTCCTCGTCCTGGACAGGGACGACGCCAAGGAGTCCACCGGGCACGGCTCGCCGCTGCCCGTCCTCGTCCACGGCGGCCCCGGCCGGGCCGGCGGCGGCGAGGAGCTGGGCGGCGTGCGCGGCGTCCTGCACCACATGCAGCGCACCGCCGTCCAGGCCTCCCCGGACCTGCTCACCGCGGTCACCGGCCGCTGGACCACGGGCGCCGCGCGCGCCGAGTCGGGCGTCCACCCGTTCCGCAAGTCCCTGGCGGAGCTGCGGGTCGGCGACACGATCGCCTCCGCGCCGCGTACGGTCTCGCTCGCCGACATCGAGCACTTCGCCGAGTTCACCGGCGACACTTTCTACGCGCACACCGACGCCGCGGCGGCGGCGCGCAACCCGCTGTTCGGCGGCATCGTCGCCCACGGGTACCTGGTCGTGTCCCTGGCCGCCGGCCTCTTCGTGGACCCGGCGCCCGGACCGGTCCTGGCGAACTTCGGCGTCGACTCCCTGCGCTTCCTCACCCCGGTGAAGGCGGGCGACACGATCGACGTGACGCTGACCGTCAAGCAGATCACCCCGCGCAGCTCCGCCGACTACGGCGAGGTCCGCTGGGACGCCGTCGTCGCCAACCAGGACGGCCAGCCGGTCGCCACGTACGACGTGCTGACCCTCGTGGCCAAGACCTGGCCGCTGCCCGAGCGGGAGGCCTGAGGTGGACGGCTCCCCGCTCCTGCTGGAACGCGACGGCGCCGTGGCCGTGCTGACCCTCAACCGCCCGGAGCGCCGCAACGCGCTGGACACCGGGCTGAAGACTGCGCTGCGCCGGGCGCTGGAGGAGGTCGCGGCCGACGACGCCGTACGCGCGGTGCTGCTGACCGGAGCCGGGACCGCCTTCTGCGTCGGCCAGGACCTCGCCGAGCACGCGGCGGCCCTCCGCTCGGACGCCGGGCACGCCTTCGACACCGTCGAAGAGGACTACGCGCCGATCGTCCGGCTCCTGGCCACCATGGGCAAACCGGTCGTCGCCGCCGTCAACGGCACCTGCGTCGGCGCCGGGCTGGCCCTCGCGCTGGCCTGTGACCTGCGGGTGCTCGCGGAGGAGGCCGTCTTCGCCACGGCGTTCACGGCCATCGGGCTGACGTGCGACTCGGGGCTGTCCCTGACGCTCGTACGGGCGGTCGGCGAGGCCAAAGCCAAGGAGCTGGTCCTGCTCGGCGAGTCGTTCGGCGCCCGGCAGGCGGTGGAGTGGGGGATCACGGGCCGCGTGGTCCCCCGGGAGGAGGCCGGCGCGGTGGCGCGCGAGCTCGCGGCCCGGCTCGCCGCCGGCCCGACCGCCGCCTACGCCGAGTCCAAGCGGCTGATCGCCCGGGCCTGGGACCAGGACCTCGGCGCGGCGCTCACCGCCGAGGCCCGCGCCCAGGCCCGCCTGGGGTTGACCGCCGACCACGCGGGAGCGGTGGAGGCGTTCCTCGACAAACGCAAACCCACCTTCGAGGGCCGCTGACCCACCGGCCGTCTGCGGGCGGGGCAGCCGATCGCCACCCACGCGCCGGCCCGCGTGTCCTCGAAGGCCGGCCGGGGCGTGGACGCCGGTCACCCCAGGCCCGTACGACGCCGGCGGGCCGTCAGGCGGCCGGGGCGGTGTGGATCGAGGTGGGGCGGGTGGCCGCGTCGTAGGCGGCGCGGGAGCCGGTCGCGCCCATGCCGCTGTCCCCGGCCGGTTCGTACAGCCGCTCGGGGCCGCCGCCCTGCCACTGGTTCACCCACACGACACCGGCGGGGATGCGGCGGGCGGCCGCCATGTGCGCGGGGTCGGCGGTGTACACGGTGGCGGCCAGGCCGAAGCGCGACGCGCTGGCCCGCTCCAGCCCCTCCTCGAAGGAGGAGACCACGGCGACCGGGGCGATCGGGCCGAAGGTCTCCTCGGTCATCACCAGCATGGACTCGTCCACGCCGGTGAGCACGGTCGCGGGATAGAAGAAGCCCCTGCCCTCGGGCACCACCCCGCCGGCCCGCACGGTCGCGCCGCGCGAGACCGCGTCGGCGACGTGCCGTGCCACGATGTCGCGCTGCCGCCGGTCGACCAGCGGGCCGAGGACGGTGCCCGCGTCGTGCCCGTCGCCGAGCGCGTACGTGCCCGCCGCCTCGACCAGGGCCTCGATGAACGGCTCGGCGATGTCGCGGTGCACGTAGACGCGTTCCATGGAGGTGCAGATCTGGCCGGAGTTCGCGAAGGCGCCGAAGGCGACCGCGGCGGCGGTGGCCACCGGGTCCACCCCCGCGTCGACGACCACGGGGTCCTTGCCGCCCAGCTCCAGGATCGAGCGGCGCAGCAGCGCCCCGGTCCGTTCGCCGACCTTGCGCCCGGACTCGACGGAGCCGGTGAAGTGCACGAGCCCCACGCGTTCGTCGGCGACCAGCGGCGCGCCCGCGCGGGAGTCGCCGAGGACCAGGTTGACCACGCCGGGCGGCAGGTCCATCAGCTCCAGCAGCCGCACCGCCGACATCGGCGAGCGCTCGGACGGCTTGAGCACGACGGTGTTCCCGGCGGCCAGCAGCGGGCCGAGCGCGCCCAGGGTCATGGGCACGGGGAAGTTCCACGGCACGATGACGGCCGTGACGCCGAGCGGGGCGCGCACGATCGTGGTGCTGCCCCCGTCCGGCGCCGGGATGATCTCCTCGAACGCGTACTCCAGGGCCTCGGCCACCGCCGCCTTGAACCCCGTCGCCGCGCCGCCGATGAAGGCCCGGCCGAGGGCGACGGGCTTGCCCATCTCCCGGCATTCGAGCTCCGCCAGCTCGTCGGCGTGGGCGGCGATCGTGTCCGCCCATCGGGACAGCCGCTCCACCCGTTCGGCGACGCTCAGCGCGGCCCAGTCCGGCTGCGCGCGTACGGCCGCGTCCACGGCCAGGCGCACGTCCTCCGGCGAGCCGCTGGGGCAGCGGGCGACGACCTCCTCGGTCGCGGGGTTGACCACGTCGTGGAAGGCGTCGCCCCGGGAGTCCTCCCAGATGCCGCCGATCAGGTTCCGCAGGGTTTTCACAGGGCTCCTTGGAGGCGGTCGGCCATGAGCTCGCCGACCATGATCGATGCGAGGTTGGTGTTGGCCCGGGGTACGGACGGGAAGATCGACGCGTCCACCACGCGCAGTCCCTCGACCCCGAGGACGCGGCACGACGGGTCCACCACGGTGGCGGCGTCCCCGGGCGCGCCCATCCGGCAGGTGCTGGTGCCGTGCTGGGCGTCGACGGCGGTGGCGAGGAGGTGCTCGTCGAGCGCGGCGTCGTCGTCCAGCACCGCGAACAGCCGCTTGTTGGCGGCCTCCACGGAGCCCGCGACGACCGTGGCCGCCTCGGGGCCGCGCGCCAGCTCGACCAGGGCGCGCACGCCCTCGCGCAGGCGTCGCAGGTCGCGGGAGTCCGACAGCATGCGTTCGCGCACCTCGGGCTGGGCCTGCGGGTCGGCGGAGGTCAGCGTCAGCACGCCGCGCGAGTGGTTCTGGTTGAGCCACACGCCGAAGCCGCCCGCCGGGAAGCGGGTGTCGGCGGCCTCCATGGACAGCACGTTCTGGTTCAGCGAGACGAACATCATGTCGTGCGGAGCCCCGCCGGGGCCGCTGGTGTAGCGGACGCAGACGTTGGTGTGGCGGTCGTCGGCCGTCTTGACGGCGGCCTCCCGGGTCAGCGGCAGCTCGACGACGATCATCGGATGGTCCTGCATGCCGCGCCCGACCGGGAGGTCCCGCCGTACCGCGATGCCCAGGCGGCGCAGGTCGGCGGCCGGGCCGAGGCCCGAGCGCATGAGGATCGCGGGGGAGTGGATCACGCCCGCGCTGAGGACGATCTCGTCGGCGTACTCGGTCACCATCGTCCCGCCGACGACGGCCCGCACGCCGACGGCGCGGTCACCGGCGAAGACGACCTGGTCGACCAGGGCGTCACCGCGGACGGTGAGGCCGGGCAGGGACCGGGCAGGCTCCAGGTAGCCGTCGTTGACCGTGACCCGGCGCCCGGCGCGCGAGTTGATCGGGTACGGGGAGACCCCGGCCGCCCCGGGCGCGTTCACGTCCGGCGCCCAGGCGTGCCCGGCGGCCAGCGCGGCGGCGGCCAGCGCGGCGTCCGCCCCGCCCCACCGCTCGCGCGGCATCCGGAAGATCGGAGTCGGCCCGCCCCGCCCGTGGTACGGCTCGTCGCCGAACTCCTCGTCGTCCTCCAGCTTCGCGAAGTACGGCAGCACGTCCCGCCACGACCAGCCGGCGCATCCCGCCGCGGCCCAGTCGTCGAAGTCCTCCATCGGCGGGCGGATCGCGATCTGCCCGTTGATCGACGAGCTGCCGCCGACGCCCCTGCCCCGCCAGTACGGAGCCGGCGCCTGCCTGTCGGTGCGCGAGGAGGCGACGCCCATCCAGACCATGCCCTCGACGGCGGTGGGGTCCAGCAGCGCCCGGACCGGGTTGGGCGAGCGCCACGCCTCGTGCATCTGCGCCGAACGGTAGTCGGGCCCGGCCTCCAGCAGCAGGACGCGCCTGCCCCGCTCGGCGGAGCGGGCGGCGAATGCCGCGCCGGCGGAGCCCGCTCCGACGACGATGATGTCCCAGCCCGTGTCTGTCACGGCGAACCTCCTGCGCTCGGCCCGGAACCGCCCGGGCCACCGTTAGCCGGTAGACTGCCCCCAGCAGAAAGTTCAGTCAATAGTGAAAGTTCATTTTTTTCTGAACGGATGGTGTTCCGCTGGTGTCCGTCGGCGACGTGAACCCCCTGATCGACGACTTCGGCCTGCGCATCGGCCGCGCGATGGGCTGGCCGCCGATGGCCGGGCGCGCCGCGGGAGTGCTCATGCTGAGCGAGACGCCCATGACGATGGACGACCTGCAGACCGCCCTGAACGCCAGCAAGGGCTCGGTCTCGGAGACGACCCGCCTGCTCGTGGTCAACGGGACCGTACGGCGGTTCAAGGAGCCCGGGTCCCGGCAGTACGTGTACGAGTGGCGCGACGACGCCTGGATCGGCTGCCTGCAGCACCAGCTGGAGCAGACGATCGAGCTGCTCGCCCTGGCCGAGAACGCCCGGGCCCGCGCGGCCGAGCTCCCCGAGCGGCAGCGCGCCCGCATGGCCGAGATGCACGAGTACTACACGTTCATGGTGCGTAGCCTGGAGGCGCTGCTCGGCGAGTACAGGGCGGTGCGGGCACGCTGACCGCTCACCCGGCTCCGGCGCCGCGGGCCTCCTCGAACACCAGCCACGTACGGGTGGCCCGGATGCCCGGGATGTCCTGGATGAGCTCCAGCACCACGTGCCGGAGCGTCGCGTTGTCCGGGGTCCTGACCAGGGCCAGGACGTCGTAGTCGCCGCCGACCAGGGCGAAGTTCTCGACGTAAGGGGTCTCCCGGAGCCGGGCCGACACCGCGCGCCAGGAGTTCTGCTCGATGGTGAGCGAGACGTACGCGCTGGTACCCAGACCGGCCTTGTGCGGCGCGATCCGGCTGCGTGGAGAACCCCGCCGTCCTGCTCGCCCACGTCTGACGCAGGGAAGTGCCCGGCGTCGCCGCCCGCCAGGGGTTGACAACGGGTGTCTTGATCCAACACCCTTTCACTACTCAAATAGTGAAAGGGTGTTTTGGTTGATCGAGTTCAACCTGGACCGCGGCTCGGGGGTCTCGACGTACCTGCAGCTCGTCCACCAGGTCAAACAGGCCCTCCGGCTGGGTACGCTGCGGCCCGGTGACCAGTTGCCGACCGCCCGCGAGGTGGTCGAGAGCCTGGCCATCAACCCCAACACCGTGCTCAAGGCGTACCGGGAGCTGGAGCGCGAAGGGCTGGTCGAGGGGCGGCCGGGGATGGGGACGTTCGTCCAGCGGGGCATCGCGGGCGCGACGCTCGCCGAGCACACGCGGCTGCGGCGCGGCCTGGAGGCGTGGGTGCGCGAGGCGCGCGCGGCCGGGCTCGACCAGGAGGACCTGCGGGCCTTGTTCACCGTGGTCCTGGCCGACGCCGCGAAGGAGGGCGCGGCATGACTCTCGCGCTGGAGGTGACCGGGCTGGGGGTCCGCTACCGCCGTACGTGGGTGTTGCGCGACTGCTCGCTGTCCGTGCCCGAGGGACGCGTGGCGGCGCTCGTCGGGCCCAACGGCGCGGGCAAGACCACGCTCATGCACGCGGCCGTCGGCCTGCTGCGGCCCGCGCGGGGAAGCGTCCGCGTGGCCGGCGAGGCGGCGTTCGTGGCCCAGGACAAGCCGCTGTACGACAGCTTCACCGTCGCCGAGATGCTCACCTTCGGCCGCCGCATGAACACCCGCTGGGACGCCGCCGCCGCTGCCGACCGGCTGGCCGGGCTGGGCATCCCGCTGGAACGGAAGGTGAGCGGTCTGTCGGGCGGGCAGCAGGCGCAGGTGGCGGTCACGCTGGCGCTGGCCTGCCGGCCCGACCTGCTCATACTGGACGAACCGCTGGCCAACCTCGACCCCCTCGCCCGCCACGACGTGATGCGCTCGATCATGGCGGAGGTGGCCGGGCGGGAGCTGACCGTGCTGCTGTCCTCGCACGTCGTCTCGGACCTGGAGGAGACGTGCGACTGGCTGATCGTGCTGAACGGGGGCCGGCTGCAGGTCAGCGGTGACATCGAGGAACTGCTCGACGGGCATCTCGTGCTCACCGGACCGGACGGGGCGTCGGCGGCGGGGATGCGCGTGGTGACCGCGAGCCGCACGGGCAGGCAGGTCACCATGCTGGTCAGGGGCACCGCCCCGCTCGATCCTCGCTGGCGGGCGCGGCGCCCCCGGCTGGAGGAGCTCGTCATGGGCTACCTGCGCAGCCCCGAGTCGGCGGCACTGCCGGAGCTGACGGGGGTGGACGCGTGATCTGGGTGACGTGGCGCCAGCACCGGGCGCAGCTCCTCGTGACGGCGGGCTTCCTGGCGCTGCTGGGGATGCTGCTGCTGGGTTCGGCGGTGGAGGCGAGCCGGTACGTGGCCGAGCACACCCCGCCCGGCTGCCCGGGGCCCGCTGTGGCGTGCGGAGACCTGGCGGTGGCGCTCGGGCAGCGCTACGACGCGGTCTACTCGGTGTTCGGCTGGATGCCGCTGGTGGCACCGGCGTTGATCGGGGCGTTCTGGGGCGCGCCGCTGCTCGGCCGCGAGTACGAACGCGGCACCCACCGCCTGGCCTGGACCCAGTCCGTGCCCGTGTGGCGGTGGCTGGCGGTCAAGCTGTCGGTCCTGGGCGGGGCGGTCGTGGCGGGCGGGCTGCTGCTGTCACTCATGGTGAGTCTGTGGCGGCCGGTGTTCCGGGCGGGGGCCGACTCCACGTTCGGCAACATCGGCGTGTTCAACATGGTCGGCGTGGAGCCGGCGGCGTGGTGGCTGTACGCGTTCGCGCTGGGCACGCTGGCCGGCACCCTGTTCCGGCGTACGCTGCCCGCGATGGCGCTGGTCGTGGCCGGGGTGGCGGTGACGATGTTCACGCTGTTCCGGCTGAGCGACTTCTACGCCGAGCCGGCGCGTACCGAGCTGTCCGGCACCGTGCTGCTGGACGACCCCGACGCCCGGCTGGTGAGCGCCACCTGGGTGGAGCCGTCCGGGAGGGAGGTCGCCGAGCTGTCGGGGAGCGGCTGCCCGCGCCGGGCGGACGCGGGGCAGAGCGACAGGAACACCCAGGCGTGGCAGGCGTGCCTGTTCGGCAAGGGCTACCGGTACGCCGTGTACTACCATCCGCCGACCCGATTCTGGCGCTTCCAGTGGACCGAGGCGGGGATCCTGGCGCTCGCGTCGGCGGCCCTCGGCGGTCTGGCCGTCCGCCGCACCCTCCGCCGCCCCGGCTGACAGGCCGGGTCCGCCAGGGGCTCGTCAAGTCCCGCTGGTGACCTCGTCCACGCCCCGGTCCAGCCGCAGGCCGCGGGTCTCCCTGAACGAGGTCAGCACCACCACCAGCGACACGGCCGCGAGCCCCACCACGTAGAACGCGGGCGCGACGGCGCTGCCCGACGCGGAGACCACCCCGGTCGCCACGAACGGGGCGGTGCCGCCGAACAGCACGTACGCCGCTTGCACGAGCTGACCACCGCCAGCCAGCTCGCCAAGCTGCGCGCGGAGGAGCTCGACGTGGGACTCGTCCGGCATCCCTGTGACACGGTGGGGCTGGAGTCCAGCGAGGTCGTCCACCGGCGGCTCGGCGTGGTGCTGCCCGCCGGCCACCGCGCGGCCGGGCAGGAGGTGGTACGCCTGCGCTCGCTCGACGGCTCGCCGCTGGTGATCTTCCCCCGGGAGATGGCACCTCGGCTCTACGACCACATGCTGGAGGCGTGCCGGGACAACGGGTTCCTGCCCGGCGCGATCAGGCACGCCAGAAACCCCCACTTCGTGCACGGCCTCGTCATGTCGGGGCTGGGGGCGCACCTCAACGAGGAGCCGTACGACGAGCTGCCCGCCGGGCTGGTGTGGCGGCCGATCGACGAACCCTGGCTGACCTGGTCGACCTCGGCGGTGTGGCTGCCGGTGCAGGGCGGCGAGGTCGCCACCGCCTTCGCCGCCGCGGCCCTCGCGGGGCTGCGCGAGGTCGGCCATGCCTAGCTGCGGCTGGGGGGTCAGCGCGCCTGGCGGCGCCAGGCCGAGGGGCTGAGGGCGCGGGCGCGCTTGAACGCCACGCTGAAGGCGAAGGCGTCCTCGTACCCGACCTGCCGGGCCACGGTGGCGACGGTCGCCTCGGTGTCGCGGAGCAGGTCCGCGGCCAGGGCCATCCGCCAGCCGGTGAGGTAGGTGAGCGGGGGCTCGCCGACCAGGCCGGTGAAGCGCGCGGCGAAGGCGGCGCGGGACATGCCGACCTTGGCGGCCAGCTCGGCGACCGTCCAGCGGTGGGCAGGGTCCTCGTGCAGCAGGCGCAGTACGTCGCCGATCGCGGGGTCGGCCAGCGCCCGGTGCCAGGCGGGCCGTGCCGGGTCCGGCCTGGCGCACCAGGCGCGCAACGCCAGCACGAGCACCAGATCCAGCAGGCGGTCGAGGATGGCGTCCTGGCCGGGTTCGTCGCGGGCGACCTCGATGGCGAGCAGATCCAGGGCCGCGCGGGTCCGCGGCCCGGCGGGCACGACCGCCAGCGGCGGGAGCATGTCCAGCAGGCGGTCGCCCACGTCGCCGCGGAGCTCGTACGCGCCCCGGATCATGACCGTGGCCCCGGGCAGGCCGTCACCGTAGGTGCGCGGCGCCAGGCTCCGGTTGGCCGCCGTCGCCACCTCCTCGCCGCCGACGACGTACTTCTTCTGTCCCTGAATCACCACCTGGGGCGGGGTGGACGGGCTGTCCGCGATCGTGTAGCCGGTCGTGGCGCTGATGAGGGCGATGTCACCGGCGGCGAGCTGTACGGACGCGCCGTCCTCGTCGAGCCGGACCGACGCCTGGCCGCCGAGCGTGGCCACGACCGTGAGCGCGGGGGCGTCGGCGAAGCCCAGCGACCAGGGCGGCCGCTGGACCAGCTTCCTGACCAGCGCGTTCCTGGCGCGGGCCCGATGTAGCAGATCGCTCAGGACATCCACGCCCACCACGTTAGACGATCACAAATGTATCCCGGACGTTCCCCCATGGATCGTCTTCGCGTTGTGGAGTTCCCTAAGGGGAATGACGAACCTCCTCATCCTGGGCGGCAACGGCAAGACCGGCCGCCGCATCGTCCGGCGTCTGCGGAGCGCCGGCCATCCGGTACGGGCGGTGGCCCGTACCACCGGCCACCTCCCCTTCGACCTGGGCGACCCCACGACCTGGGCGCCCGCGCTCGACGGCGTCACCGCCGCCTACCTCCTGGAGCCCGACCTGCGGGGGAGCGGCGACCACCGGGCGCGTATCCCCAGGTTCGTGGCCCAGGCGGTGGCCTCGGGGGTGCGGCGGCTGGTGCTGCTGTCGGCCTACGGCGTCGGCGAGGCCGGCGACAGCCATCCCCTCAAGGCCGCCGAGCAGGCGGTGCGCGGCTCCGGCGTCGATTGGACCATCCTGCGGCCGGACTGGTTCGCGCAGAACTTCAGCGAGAGTTTCTGGCGGCAGGGGGTTCTCTCCGGGGAGCTGTTCCTGCCGGCCGGTGACGGGAGGACGCCGTTCGTCGACGCCGAGGACATCGCCGAGGTCGCCGCGGCCGCGCTGACCGACGACCGCCACAGCGGCCAGACGTACCAGCTGACCGGCCCGCGGGCGATCAGCTTCGGCGAGGCGGCCGATCTCATCGGCAAGGCCACCGGGCGTACGATCCGTCACGTCGACGTCGAGCCCGAGGTCTTCGTCGAGCGTCAGGTCTCCCATGGCGTTCCCGCCGAGGTCGCCCGGCTGCTCACCGGCCTCTTCGTGGCCATCCGCGACGGCCGGGGCTCCCCGGTCTCGGACGGCGTGGAGCTGGCCCTCGGCCGCCCGGCGAGGCCGTTCGAGGACTACGTCGCAGAGACCGCCGCCGCCGGCCACTGGGACTGACCACAGCTGATCGGCTCTCGAACCCCCGCGGTGCTAGGGTCCGGTCGTGAACCACGAACGATCAACGGGGCCGACCGGCTTCAGGTAGCCCGCCAGGAGATACCTGGCGGTGCTACCAGGGGAGCCCCATGTCCCGCACTGCCCATCACCTTGACCGCCCGATCCCCGACGCAGGTGATCGGCGCGGAAGCCCATGGCGATCGGTGACGATTGTCGATCTCCGTTACAGCGCCGCCTGCCTCCGCGAGGCCCGACGAGCGGGCCATCGGGCACGCCCCATCCCCGTCCGCCGGAAGGTCGACGTCTACTCCCGGGCCAGGGCCGATCGTCGGGACCGGTGGGTGGCGCAATGGGCCAAGATCGAGGAGCGTCGAGCGCGCCAGCGCCTGCGGCTCCAGCTCGAAGCGATCCGCCAGACGGTCAACGCCGCCGAGGCTGTCGACGATCTCGAGGTCCACCCTGCCCGGCATCGCCGCAACGCCATCTGGCTGTATTGATCAGGGGATACGCCCTCCATCCGTAGATCCGGCGTCGCGTCCGTCGGATCGTCAGTCCATGATCATACCGGTCCTTGGGCGGTGGGCAGGAGGAACAGTCCGGTCAGATTCCAGGTTTTGCGTTGCCGGATCGGCCTGGTCAGTGGTCGTCCGGCCGTCTTCAGCGCGTCCGCCGCCCAGCCGAGCAGCTCCCGCAGGCCGTCGATCCGCGCCCACGGAGCCCGCAGTCGCTCGGGCCTGTCCAGTGCTCCATGGTCGGTGGGGAGTGGAGCCGTCAGCCGCCCGGGCGCGGGCCGCTCCAGCGCTTCGACGTGATAGGTCACATGACCGTCGCGGGCGCCTTCGCCGCCGTCCACGCCCAACAGCCACAGCACCAGCACCTTCACGCCGAGCACCTGGCGCAGGTGCGCGATGACCGGCTCCACCTCGGCCCACCACGGACCTCCACGGCGAACGGGCCGACGACACCGAGCCGCTCCTCACCCGATGTGACCCACGCGCTGACCGTTCTTCCCATCCGGACAGTCCGCCACGGAATATCCGGCCGGTGCGGCGCCCGCGTCGGCGGCCCTCGGCGGCCTGGCCGTGCGCCGCGCCCTCTGCCCTCGGTGCGTCTCAGGCTCGGTGGCGGTGCGGGCAGCGGCCGTTCGGGCGCGCTGAGCCGGGCTGGTCGCCAGGCGCGGGCTTACGTTGATTCGCCCTGGATGAGCCGGCATTCGCCCACGTCGGTGAAGTCGGCCTCGGTGGGCTCGTGGTGCAGGAGGAGCTCGGCCAGGCGATCATAGAACGTGTGCGGCCCGAAGCCGATGGTGGTGAGCCGGGGGCTGGTCTGGGTGGCCACCGGGGTGTCGTCCACGCCCATCACCCCCAGCTCCTGTGGCACCGTGCGGCCGATGACCCGCGCGGCCGCCAGTGCCGCCGCGGCGGTGTCGTCGTTGTAGCAGGCCAGGCCGGTGCCGATGGGCAGCGAGGCGATGGCGTCCAGGTCGGCGTCCGCGCGCAGCGCCACGGTGATCACTTGCGGTTCGTCCATGCCGGCGGCCCGGCACGCCTCCCGCACGCCCTGCTCGCGGGCGCGCAGCAGCACGTCGTCGCGGGCTTCGGTGAGGCGGGCGTAGGCGATGCGCCGGTATCCGCGCCGCATGAGGTGTTCGGCCTGCGTCCGTCCCACGGTCCAGCTGTGCCCGCCGGGCTGGGAGATCGCGTGGGCGATGTCGAGGGTACGCACGCCGGCCGAGCTCAGGACGGCCCGCTTGCTCTCGCTCAGCTCCGACAGCGCGATGACCATGCGGGGCCGGGCGGTGGTGATGACCGCCGCGAAGGATCGCGCGGAGGCGGTGGCCGAGCACATGAGCAAGGACAACCCGTGCTCGGCCAGCGCCTCGGTCAACTGGTCGGCCACCTGGCTGAACTGGCCGTTCGGTGAGATCGGCAGCACGAGGAGGATCAGGTCGCTCTGCCCGCGCGCGAGCGCGCGGCCGGCCGAATGCGGGCGGTAGCCGAGTTCGGCCACGGCCCGCTGGACGGCGTCGCGGGTGGTCTGGCTGAAGCGGTCGCCGTGCCCGTTGAGGATGTAGCTCACCGTCGAGCGGGACACGCCCGCGTGCCGGGCGACGTCTTCGCTGCTGACCCGCATCGCACTCCTGTTCAGTCTGGAGCGATTCGCCCCAGACAGATGCTAGACGAAACGGCTGCGGGCCCCCTACGCTTCCCATTCACGCGCGTGTTCACACGCGTGAATCACGCGCGTGAACATGACAGGAGAACCTCATGCCAGACGCTCTGCCGGCGCAGGATCCGGAAGCGGTCACCCCCCGCCCCAGCGACGCCCCCACCCCACCCCCTGCCGCCGAGCCGGCGCCCGGACGCTGGCTATGGGTGATCTATCCGCTGGCCATGGTCGCGATGAACGCCGTGTGGGGCGGTGTGATGCAGGTGCTGCTCGGCAAGCAGATCGCCGCGATCGTGCCGGAGCAGGCCGCCTCCGCCGCGGCGCTCGGGATGGCCCTGAGCGTCTCGGCCGTCTCCAGCGTCGTCTCCCAGCCCATCGCGGGGATGTTGTCGGACCGCACCCGCACCCGCTTCCTCGGCCGCCGCAACGTGTGGATCTTCGGCGCCGGAATCGTCGGCGCGCTGGGGCTGGTCGCCATGTCCCAGCTGACCTCCACCATCGCGATCGCCATCACGTGGGCGGCGATGATGTGGCCGCTGAACGCCACACAGGCCAGCCTGACGGCGGTGCTGCCCGAGCGGGTGCCGCAGCGGCTGCGCGGCAGCATGTCCGGCGTGCTGGGAGCGGCCGGCCTGATCGGGGCGTACGCCGGTGTCGCCCTGGCGGGCCTGTCGCGGGACCTGTTCATGGGCTATCTGCTGGTCGCCGGGCTCTTCCTGCTGCTGACCCAGATCTTCGCCCTGACCACCAAGGATCGTCCGGCGCCGGAGCCGGACGCCCGCACCGCGCCCGGGGACGAAGCCGGCGGCACGAGGCTCAGCCTGCGCGGCGCGCCGGACTACTGGTGGGCCTTCACCGGCCGCTTCCTGCTGATCTTCGGCTACTTCTCCGTCAGCAGCTTCCAGCTGTACATCCTGCGCGACCACATCGGCCTGGGCGACATCGACCGGGCGGCCACCACACTGGTCGCGATCTCGGGCCTGAGCACGCTGCTGAGCCTGGCCTTCGCCCTGCTCGGCGGCTGGATCTCGGACAAGACCGGCCGGCTGCGGTTGTTCGTCGGCGTGTCGAGCCTGATGTTCGTCCCGGCCGGGCTGGTCTACCTGCTCGTGCCCACGCTGACCGGGGCGTGGATGGCCACCGCCGTCACAGGAGCGGCGTTCGGCGTGTACATGGCGGTCGACCAGGCGCTGATCACGCGGGTCCTGCCAGGCGTCGGCAACACCGGCCGGGACCTGGGAATCATGAACATCGCCAACGCCGGCCCGCAGATCATCGCCCCCAGCGTCGCCGGCGCCGTGGTCGGCGCCACGGGCGACTACCGGCTGGTGTTCGTGCTGCTCATCGTCTGCACCGCGCTGGGCGCCCTGTCGGTGCGCTTCATCAAGGGTGTCCGCTGACCCCGTCCCCCTGAGGAGAGAACAACCATGATCCGCGAACCCTTCAACGACGGCTGGCGCGTCACCCGCCGCACGTCCATCTTCGAACTGTTCACGGCCGGCGACGGCGCCGGGGCGGTCAGCGTGACGCTGCCGCACGACGCCATGCTCGCCGGCGGCAGGTCCGCCGACGGCTCGGACGGCTCGCACACCGGGTACCACCGGCCCGGCGCCTGGCGCTACGACAAGGAGTTCGAGGTGCCCGCCTCGTGGGCGGGCAAGCGGGTGAGCATCGAGTTCGAGGGCGTGTACCGCGACGCCATGGTCTACATCAACGACGCCTTCGCCGGCCAGTGGGCGAACGGCTACTCCACCTTTCACCTCGCCGCCGACCCCTACCTGCGCTACGGCCGGACCAACACCATCCGGGTCGAGGCGCAGGCGTACAAGGACTCGCGCTGGTACAGCGGCGCCGGCATCCACCGCCCGGTGCACCTGCTCGTCGGCGACCTGCTGCACGTCACCCCGACCGGGCTGCGGGTGACCACCCCGCAGATCGACGACGAACTGGCCGTCGCCGCGGTCGCCACCGAGGTGGTCAACGAGGGCACCGGCACCCGTACCGTCGAGGTCCTGCTGGAGGTACGCGACGGCGACGGCGAGATCGTGGCCGCCGACCACGCCCCGCTGACCGTGCTGGCCGGTGAGCGGGCCATCGTGCGCCGGCGCGCCTACATCCGCCACCCCGCTCTGTGGAGCGTGGAGGAGCCGAACCTGTACACCGCGACCGTCCGGCTGACCGACGCCGGCGGGCAGGTCGACGAGGCCCGCGCCACGTTCGGCATCCGCAGCGTCTCGGTGGACCCGATCCGGGGCCTGCGCATCAACGGCGCCACCGTCAAGCTGCGCGGCGCGTGCGTGCACCACGACAACGGCCCGCTCGGCTCGGCCGCCATCGCCCGGGCCGAGGAACGACGCGTGCGACTGCTCAAGGACGCCGGCTTCAACGCCATCCGCTCCGCGCACAACCCGCTCAGCACCGCGATGCTGGAGGCCTGCGACCGGCTCGGCATGCTCGTCATGGACGAGACGTTCGACATGTGGACGGTGTCCAAGACCGACGACGACTACGCGCGCCGGTTCCCGCAGTGGTGGGAGCGGGACGTGGACGCCCTGGTGGCCAAGGACTTCAACCACCCCAGCGTGATCTTCTACTCCATCGGCAACGAGATCCTCGAAGTGGGCACCCCGCACGGCGCCCGCTGGGGGCGCCTGCTCGCCGAGCGCATCCGGGCCCAGGACCCGACCCGCCTGGTCACCAACGCCCTCAACGGCATGATGGCGATCATGGACCAGATCCCTGCGCTCATGGCCCAGGGGAGTGGCGCACAGGCGGACGACGCGCAGACTCAGGCGCCCGACGCGCAGGCTCAGGCGAACGCCGGCGGGCCGGCCGTCGAGGGCGGCTTCAACGACCTGCTGGACGGCATGGGCGCGCTCACCGCCCTGCCCGAGGTCGGCGAACGCATCGCCGAGTCGGCCGCCGTGCTGGACGTCGTGGGGCTCAACTACGGCGACTCCCGCTACCTCACCGACCACCAGACCCACCCCAACCGGGTCATGGTCGGCTCGGAAACCTTCCCCACCCTGATCGACCGCTACTGGAAGCTCGTCACCGAGCATGGCCACATCATCGGCGACTTCACCTGGACCGGCTGGGACTACCTGGGCGAGAGCGGCATCGGCCGGCCGACCTATCCCGGCGAGGGTCCCTCCTTCGGCGCTCCGTACCCGTGGCTCACCGCCTCCACCGGCGACTTGGACATCACCGGCCGCCGCCGCCCCATCTCCTACTACCGCGAGACCGTCTACGGCCTGCGCCGCACCCCCTACCTGGCCGTGCAACGCCCCGAGCACCGCGAGCACCCCTTCCGGCCCAAGGCTTGGGCCTGGAGCGACTCCGTCGCCAGCTGGACCTGGGACGTCCCGGCCGGCACCCCCGTCACCGTGGAGGCCTACACCGACGCCGACGAGATCGAGTTCGTGCTCGACGGCACCACCGCGGCCAGAGTGCCCGTCGGCACCGACAAGGCGTACCTGGCCACGGCCGAACTGCCGTACCAGCCTGGCACGCTGGAGGCGGTGGCCTACCGGGACGGAGCCGAGACCGGCCGCTGCCGGCTGCTCACCGCGGGCGCGGCGGCGCGGCTGCGGCTCACCCCCGACCGGCCGCACCTCGGCGCCGACCCGCAGGACCTGGCCTACCTCGACATCCACCTTGTGGACGAGCACGCCACGATCAACCCGATCAGCGACCGCACCGTGACCGTGGACCTCGACGGCCCGGCGACCCTGCAGGCCCTGGGCACGGCCAGGCCCTCCACCGAGGAGCCCTTCCACACCACCTCCTGCACCTCCTACGAAGGTCACGCCCTGGCCGTGCTGCGCCCCACCGGCGGCGAAGGTCCCGTCACGGTCACCGTCCGCGCCGACGGCCTCCCGCCGGCCACCGTCACCATCGAGGTGCGGCAGCCCGGCGGCACCGTTTCCGGCACCGCCACGCGCCACGAACCGGCACGTTCATGAGCCGGCGCTGGGGGGTTCCCGCGCGGGCCGAACGTGTATTCTGGCAGGTCAGGGGGATATTCGGTGCGGCGCCGACGGGTACGCCTTGATCAGTGAAATGCCTGAGCAGAGGCTCGATCATGGAACTTCAGAACCAGACCGCGCTGGTGACCGGAGGCGGCTCGGGGATCGGCCGGGCGACCGCGCTGGCGCTCGCCCGCGAGGGGGCCTTCGTCATCGTCGCCGGTCGCAGTGCCGGCCACCTCGCCGAGACGGTCGCCGGGATCGAGGCCGCGGGTGGCAGGGCCCGTGCCGTTCCCGCGGACCTCAACGATCTGGACGCGCTGCGGCGGCTGGCCGACGGAGCCGGTGACGTCGACATCCTGGTCAACAACGCGGGCGTCTACCCCTTCATGCCGACCCCGAAGCAGGATCTGGAGTCGTTCATGCGGGTGTTCGACACCAACGTACGGGGGCCGTTCTTCCTGACCGCCGCCCTCGCGCCGAGGATGGGGGCCAAGGGGTCCGGCAGCATCGTCAACGTCAGCTCGGTCGCCGCTCTTCAGGGCATTCCGGACGCCGCCGCGTACGGGGCGACGAAGGCTGCTCTCGACGCCCTCACCCGCTCTTGGGCCGCCGAGTTCGGCGGTCGCGGGGTGCGGGTCAACTCCGTCGCCCCTGGTAACACCAGGACCGAGAACGTGGTGAAGGCCCTCGGTGCGGAGATGTTCGAGGAATGGGGGCGGACGGGCAATCCGCTCGGGCGCCTCGGCCGGCCGGAGGAGGTCGCCGAAGCGATCCTCTTCCTCGCCTCCCCGCGGTCGAGCTATATCACCGGGGTCACCCTGCCGGTCGACGGCGGCTACGTCGCACGCGGTTGAGCCGGTTGGGGCGGCCGGATGGCCGTGCCGCGCGGGGTGGAGGATCCCCGTCCACGTAGGATGTCAGGGATATCGGAGGATCCTCCGATATCCCTGACTCGCTATGGAGCAATACCGGAGGTCCCTCCGCTTTGAGTTCGCCTGAATCGGCGTCCGCCGACACCTCCGCAGAGCGGCCGGCCGCGACGCAGCGCCCGCTGCGTGCCCATGCCCAGCGCAACCGGGACAAGCTCATCGCCGTCGCCCGCGCCGCCTTCGCCACGGCCGGCGACACCGTGCCGCTCGAAAGCATCGCCCGTGAGGCGGGCGTCGGGATCGGCACCCTCTACCGCCATTTCCCCACCCGCGAAGCGCTGGTGGAGGCGGTCTACGCCGCCGAACTCGACGACATCGCCACGAGCGCTCCGGCCCTGCTCGAACGGTTCCCGCCGCAGATCGCGCTGCGTGCCTGGATGGAGCGGTACGCGGCGTTCGCCGCGGTGAAACGCGGGATGGCCGACGCGCTGCGTGCCGGCCAGGCCTCGGGCCGGATCCCGACCTCCACCACCAGGGAACGCATCACCGCCGCGATCGCGACGATCCTCGCCAAGGGGGCCGAAACGGGCTCGCTCCGTGCGGACGTCGACCCCGACGAGGTCACCACGATGGTCCTCGGCGTCCTTCTCGCCACGGCGGCCCGCGACACCCCCGAGCAGACCGGCCGGCTCCTCGACCTGCTCGTCGACGCGCTGCTCCCCAGGGCGGCCGGGTAGCGGCGGGCGGGGGCAACGCCGCCGCGCCAGGGCCTGTGCGCAAGCGGTTGCTCAACCGGCGCCGCGTGCCGACAGCAGCACCACCCGGCGGACACCGGCCCCCGCCACGCGGGTCGGCCTGGGCGGAGACGCTCTGCGGGGCGGCCGCCAGCCACCGCGAGGAAGTCCTCCACGGTGGCGGCCGGTCTTGGCCCGGGCGCCGGCACGAGAACCGCGGGTGCGCGGCATGCCGCCCAGCGGCCTGGCCGTTACGGTGCGGTGGAGCGGGCGACGACCTCAGCCGTCGCCGATCCGCACGCGGTGGCTCTCGCCGTCGGACAGGAACGCCGCCAGCGCCCGCCCCTGCTCGGCGACCTCGTCGCGGTCGGCTCCGGACAGGCGGCCCAGCGGGGTGACGGCCACCGTGCCGTCCTCGACGGTCCAGGTCGCCGAGACCCGGCCGTCGACCAGGACGACGCGGGCGCCGGCGACCGACAGGCCGCGGTGGGCGTCGTCGATGATCCGGCCGCGGTCCTGGTAGCCGAGGATCGCGTTGTCGAAGGCGGGCAGGAACCGTACCGGCGCGGGCGTGCCGGGGTCGGGGCGTGGCGCGTCGGGCAGGTCCAGCAGTTCGCGGCCGCGCTCGTCGCGGAAGGAGACGAGCTCGGGGCGTACCGCGGCCACCGCGGCCGGCAGCCCGGCCAGGCCGCACCAGGCGCGCAGGTCGGCCGAGGCCGCCGGGCCGTAGGCGGCCAGGTAGCGCCGCACCAGGGCCTCGCCGACCGGGTCCGAGCCGTTCGCGGCGGGCGGGTCGATCTCGCGGCCGAGCCAGGAGGACAGCAGCGCGTTGCGCACGCCCGCCTTCGTCCGCCACAGCCCGCGCGGCGGCAGCTGCACCATCGGGACGAGGGCGGCGACCACCATCTCGCCCAGCACGCGCGGGCCCGGCGCCGGCCAGAGCTCGGCGAGCACCCGCCCGATCTCGCCCATCGAGCGGGGCTGCCCGTCGGCCATCACCGCCCGGCCCGCCGCCGCGAGCTCGTCGAGGTCCACGCTGTCGAGCTCGCGGCGGTAGGTCCCGAGCATCCGCTGGCGCAGCATGGCGTCGTGGCGGGCGCGCCAGGCCAGGGCGTCCTCCGCGGTGAGGAGGTGGACGGTACGGCGCATGAGAATGGTCCGCACCAGGCGCCGCCCGGTCAGCAGGTCCGACAGCGCCGCCGCGTCGAACGCGCGCAGCCGCGACCAGAGCCCCACGAACGGCTCCTGCGGTTCCTGCGCCTGCAGGCCGCACAGGTGGGCGACGGCGTCCCGCACCGGTAAGTCGGCGCGGTCGAGCAGCAGCTGCCGCGCCAGCGTCGCGCGGTTGAGTGTCCGGGTGTCGAGCACGGTCATGCGATCATCCTGCCGTGCCGTCGACGACGTTTGAGCCCTGAGTCCAGAGCGTGAGCCTCACTGTCTGCCTTTCGGTGCGTGGCCGGGCGGGTGGCGGGCCGCGCCCGGCCTGTGATGATCAGTACTGGGCGGCGACGTCGACGACCCAGGTGACGCCGAACCGGTCGGTCAGCATCCCGTACAGCGGGGCCCACTGCGCGGGCCCCAGAGGCTGCAGGACGGTCGCGCCGTCGGAGAGCTTCTCCCAGTACGCGGTGATCTCCTCGGCCGTCTCGCCGCGCACCGAGACGAAGAACGCGTTCTCCCCCCGGCTGTAAGGCAGGCGCGAGGGCACGTCGTAGGCCATGACCTGGAATCCGCCGGCGGAGCTCACCTGGCCCCACATGACCTGATCGGCCTCGGCCGGCTCCTGCACGTTGCCGGCGTCCTTGTAGGTCACCACGGCCAGGTCCCCGCCGAACACGGACTGGTAGAACGCGAGTGCCGCCTGGGCGTCTCCGCGGAAGTTCAGATGGGTCACGGTGTTCACGGACATGATGGGCTCCTTTGCCGGTCGTCATCCCGTCGCCGACCACATTCCCAGGGGTAGCGGTCAGGTTGTGGCCGCTTCTCTGGGCGATACTGGGCCGGTGCAGAAAACCTCGTCCCGTCTGCTGTCGTTGCTCTCGCTGCTCCAGGCGCGCCGGGACTGGCCCGGAGCGCTGCTGGCCGAGCGTCTCGGCATCAGCCCGCGTACCGTGCGCCGCGACGTCGACCGGCTGCGCGAGCTCGGCTATCCGATCGTGGCCGCCAAGGGCCCCGACGGCGGCTACCGGCTCGACGCCGGTACGCGGCTGCCGCCGCTGCTGTTCGACGACGAGCAGGCCGTCGCCCTGGCCATCGCCCTCCAGGCCGCGCCCACCGGCGCCGGGATCGAGGAGGCCGCGGCCCGTGCGCTGACGACCGTCCGGCAGGTCATGCCCGCGCGGCTGCGCCACCGTATCGACGCCCTCCAGATCACCGCGGTCGAGCGGTATGTGCCGGATCCCCAAGTCGACAGCGCGGTACTGGTGTCCGTCGGCGCCGCCGTACGTGCCCGGGAGGTGCTGCGTTTCGACTACGCCTCACCCGGAGACGGCGGTGCGCCGGGCACGCCGCGCCGGGTGGAGCCGCACCACCTCGTCACCTGGGGCGGGCGCTGGTATCTCGTGGCGTGGGATCTCGACCGGGAGGACTGGCGTACCTTCCGGGCCGACCGGATCGCGCCGCGCGCCCCCACGGGGCCCCGCTTCACGCCGCGTGAGCTGCCCGGGGGAGGGGTGGCCGCCTTCGTGGCCGATCGGTTCCGGGGCTCCGGCGGCTCCGGCGACTGGCCCTGCCGTGGCGAGGTCATCCTCGGCGTGCCGGCCGCCGCCGTGTCCCCCTACGTTCACGACGGGGTCGTCGAGGAGCTCGGCCCGGACCGGTGCCGGCTCATCCTGGGGTCCTGGTCGTGGGTCGGGCTGGCCGCGAGCGTCGGCAGGTTCGACGCCGACGTCGAGGTCGTCGGCCCCGCCGCGCTCAAGGACGCCTTCGCGCACCTGGCCCGCCGCTACGCCGACGCCTCATCGTCCCATGACACGATTCGCCATCCGGATGCGTGATCGGGCCATGGCCGGGACCGGGCCGCGATGGCGATGATGAGGTGATGACGAACCCCGACCTGAAGACCCCGTACGAGCGCGACGGCTACCTCGTCCTCGACCGCGCCCTCGAGCCCCGCGAGGTGGGCGAGCTGCTCGAAGAGGCCGTCCGCATCTGCCGGGGCGAGCTCGGCGACATCAGCGGCGCGCTGCCCGCCGGGGACGCCGACACCGACGACGACGTGCTGCGCAGGTTCCTGTGCGTCCACTACCCGCACAAGCTGTCCGGCCTGATGCTCGACACGATGCGCCATCCGGCGATCGTGTCGGCGCTGACCTCGGTGATCGGCCCGAACGTCAAGGCGATGCAGTCGATGTTGTTCATCAAGTCCGAGGGGGAGCCGGGGCAGGCCTGGCACCAGGACGAGCTGTTCATCCCGACCCGTGACCGTTCGCTCGCGGCGGCCTGGATCGCGCTCGACGACGCCACCGTGGACAACGGGTGCCTGTGGGTGCTGCCGGGATCGCACCGGCGCGGCGTCCTCTACCCGAACCGCGAGCACGACGACCCCCGCTACGACTGCACGGTGGAGTCGTACGGCTTCCCGTTCGACGACTCCGACGCGGTACCCGTCGAGGTCGCGGCGGGCACCGTGGTGGTGTTCAACGGCTACCTGTTGCACAAGTCGCTGCCCAACACCGGACGGCGCGGCTACCGGCGGGCGCTGGTCAACCACTACATGAGCGCCGAATCCCTGCTGCCCTGGGCCGTACCGGCGGAGGGGACGGGC
Organism: Nonomuraea jabiensis; assembly: GCF_014204795.1. GTDB lineage: Bacteria > Actinomycetota > Actinomycetes > Streptosporangiales > Streptosporangiaceae > Nonomuraea > Nonomuraea jabiensis. The sequence continues at coordinate 8,846,869 of NZ_JACHMB010000001.1, forward strand.
ATGGCGCAGGCGGACTTCCGGGACGTCGTCCTCGTCGCCGGCGCCGACCCGTACGCCTACAAGGGGCTCCAGGACGTGCGCAGGCCGCGGATCCGCCCGAATCGCGACGGCGGCTGTGACAGATGACGATCTCCGTCGATCTGGTGGCCCGGCTCGAGCCGAGCGTCGCGGACTATCCGCCCGGCTCGACCTTCGGCCCGCGGGAGGCCAGGTCGTACCAGTTCGTCTGGCTCCTCCGCGGCAGCGCCACCTGGCTCTGGGACGACGTCGCGCTGTCGCTGGCTCCGGGAAAGCTGCTGCTCATCCGGCCGGGGATGCGTGACGCGTTCCGCTGGGATCCCCGCACGCCGACCCGGCACGCGTACGTGCATTTCACGCTCACGGGGCAGGTGCCGGGCGACTGGCCGCTGGTACGGGACCTGACCGGGCGGCATGACCCGATGGGCGCCCTGTGCCGGTACCTGCTCTGGCTGGGCGCCGAATGCCCGCCGCGGTGGCGGGTCCAGGCCTGCGAGACGCTGCGCCTGCTGGTGCTGATGTTCCTGGCCGATCCCGCGCCGGCGCAGCGCACGCCCTCGGTCCTGCCGCCTCCGGTGATCGCGATGCTGCGCGCGGTGCGCGAGCGCTGGTCCGACGGGGTGGCCAGGCCGGTCCCGATGCGGGAGCTCGCCTCGGCCGCCCGGGTCTCGCCGAGCACGCTGTGCCGTACGTTCCGCCGCACGTTCGGGGTCGGCCCGGTCGCCGCCCTCGAACTGCTCCGCCTGACCAGGGCCGAACCGCTGCTGTGGCAGAGCAACCTGTCCATGGGGGCGATCGCCGTGCAGTGCGGGTTCGCGGACGCGTACCACTTCTCCCGCCGGTTCCGCGCGATCTACGGGATGGCGCCGACCGCGTTCCGCCGCACGCCACCGGAGGCCGCCCCGCCGTCACCGGCCGAGTCCTTCGGCCTCACGGTGCTGCAACCGCTGGTCCAAGCCCCCTGACCCGGCCGCAACGCGTCGCCCGGTGCCGCGAATGACCTGCCGGGGAAACGCTCGAAGAGCTGCGTCACGTACCTCCTCACCCGACCCCGCGCGGGTCGCCTCGGCGCCCGTACGCCTGCGACAACGCCAGCAGGACGGCCAGGCCCGCCCCCACGGCGACGCAGTGCTCGGCCACGGCCACCCCGCGAAGTTCGACCGGCTGGTACGTCCCGGCCACCAGCCACGCCAGCCGCCACGCCCCCCACGAGAACAACGACCCGGAGGCGACGAACCCCACGGCCATGGGCAGCCACACCGGCGTCCGCCCGCTGCCCCACGGACCGAGCGCCCACAGGCTCCAACCGGCGCCCGCCGCGCACAGCGCGCTGTTGGCCATGAGGAGCCTGCCCTGGGTGTCACACACCGCGAGCAGCCCGTAGGTGCTGCCCGCGGCCCAGGAGATCCACGTCGCGGTGAGCCCCCCGAGCGGCGCCAACGCCCACAGGAACCGGCCGTCCGCTCGTTCCCGGCCCACCCGCCCCGCAAAGGCTCGGGGCCATCGTTCACGCAGGAAGAGCGGCAGGCCCACGACCAGCGCCACCGCCATGCCGGCGAATCCCACGCCGATGAGCACGCTCTCCCAGGCCGGCGTGGCGGCCGCCGGCTCGGGCGCGCTCGGCGCCACCAGGCTGGCAGCGATCATGTACGGGATCATGGACACGAGGAAGCCGCCGGCGACCCACCCGAGCGGCAGCACCAGCCAGCCCGGCAGCCGCGTCCCCCACGACTGGGCCAGCGCCAGGCCCAGCGCGGCGCCGGCCAGCGCCATCACCACCGTGATCGCGTTGAGCAGCACCCAGTGGGCCGTGCCCTGCCACACCTCGGCGGCGATCCAGACCAGCTTGACCAACAGGTAGAGGGACATCGCCACCGCCGCGGTGAACCCTGCGGCACGGCGCAGCAGCACGAGCGTACGGACCTTGATGTGTACACGCATGTCAGGAGCCTCGCGGCGCGCGCCGGTGCCCGGCCACCCCCGCAAGAGGCAGGTCCCTCCCCAGCGAGGGGGAGGCAGGGGCGCGGAACGCCGGGTCGGCTACGCTGCCCCCGAACGGTCACGAACTCTACGAAGGGGGACGAACGGGTGCACGGGACTGTCACTGCCGTCAGCAGCAGCGGCGAGCACTCCTTCAGCAAGCCGACCCGGGAGAGCATCACCCTCCTGGCCGGGCTCGGGGTGGAGGGTGACGCGCACGCGGGTGTGACGGTCAAGCACCGCTCCCGGGTCGCCCAGGACCCGACCCAGCCGAACCTGCGCCAGGTGCACCTCATCCACGAGGAGCTCTTCGCCGAGGTGGGGCGGGCGGGCTTCACGGTCAGCCCCGGCGAGCTCGGCGAGAACATCACCACCCAGGGCCTCGACCTGCTCGGACTGCCGGTCGGCACGCTCCTGCGCATCGGCGAGGAGGCCGTCGTGGAGCTCACCGGGCTGCGCAACCCGTGCGTGCAGATCGACGGCTTCCAGAACGGCCTGCTCAAGCAGGTCGTCGGCCGCGACGAGGCCGGGCACCTGGTGCGCCGGGCCGGCGTCATGAGCGTCGTCAGGACGGGCGGCGTCGTACGCCCCGGGGACGTGGTCAGGGTGGAGCTCCCCGCCGAGCCGCACCGCCCCCTCGACCGGGTCTGACCCGGCCGGGCGGCCACCCCGGTTAGGGTGGTCCCCATGATCGACACGACGACGGCCCTGCGAGCATTGCTGGACGACGGGGGCTCATGGATCCCCGTCACCGACGGCGAATCCGGGGCCGCTGTCTTCCGCTCCGACGACGGCACCCGATACGCCAAGTGCGTCCCCGCCGATTCCGTGACCGCGCTGGAGGAGGAGCGGGCCCGCGTCGAGTGGCTGGGCACGCAGGGCGTTCCGGGCCCGCGCGTCCTCGACTGGCGCGTCACGGCCGACGGCGCCTGCCTGGTGACCAGCGCCGTCGCGGGCGTCCCCGCCCATCGCGTCCCGGCCGCGGAGCTGCGGGCGGCCTGGGAGAAGATCGCGGACGCCGTACGCCGCCTGCACGACCTGCCCGCTCGCCAGTGCCCGTTCGCGCGGGATCTCACGTGGATGTTCGCCATGGCCGGCGACGTCGTCGCACGGGGCGCCGTCAACCCCGCGTTCCTCCCGGAAGAACAGCAGGACACGCCCGCCGGCGAGCTGCTCGCCCGCCTCGAGCCCCAGCTGGAGCGCCGCCGCGCCCAGGAGGCCGCCGAGATGGTCGTCTGCCATGGCGACCTGTGCCTGCCCAACATCATCCTCGACCCGGACACCCTGGACGTGGCGGGCTTCATCGACCTCGGCCGCCTCGGACGCGCCGACCCGTACGCCGACATCGCACTCCTGCTCGCCAACGCGCGGGAGACGTGGCCCGACGAGGAGCAGGCGAACCGGGCGGACGAGAGGTTCGCCGAGCGGTACGGCATCGTCCTCGACCGTGACCGCGAGCGCTTCTACCTCCACCTCGACCCGCTCACCTGGGGTTAGCACCGGGGGAGCCCAGCGTCCTCCGGGCAGGGCCGCTGCGGGACTCTCACACTTCTCACACAGTCGCATGCGATGACTGGTCCCATGACAGATTCGCGAGCGGGCAAGTGGTGGTGCGCATGACGGACAACGCCGTGGCCGCGCGAGGCGACGCGTCCCTGCCTCCCGGGCTGACCGCGACGGTGGAGATCGTGGTTCCCGTGTACAACGAGGAGCGGGCCCTGCCCGGCTGCATCGACGTTCTCCGTGACTATCTGGGGCGGTGCTTCCCGTTCGAGTGGACGATCACGGTGGTGGACAACGCCAGCACCGACCGCACCCCGGTGGTCGCCGCGGAGCTGGCCGACCGCCATCGGGGTGAGGTGCGGCTGCTGCGGCTGGAGCGCAAGGGGCGGGGGCTGGCGTTGCGTACGGCGTGGGCGCGCAGCCAGGCCGACGTCGTGGTCTACATGGACGTCGATCTGTCGACCGGCCTGGACGCGTTGCTGCCGCTGACAGCGTCGCTGGTCAACGGGCACTCCGACGTGGCGATCGGCTCGCGGCTGGCACGCGGCGCCCGGACGTTGCGCGGACCGCGCCGGGAGATCATCTCGCGCGCCTACAACGCGTTGATCAGGGTGACGCACGGGGTGGGGTTCACCGATGCGCAGTGCGGGTTCAAGGCCGCCCGTACGGAGGTGGTCCGCCCGCTGCTGGAGAAGATCGAGGACGACGGGTGGTTCTTCGACACCGAGCTGCTGCTGCTCGCCGAGTACAACGGGCTGCGGGTGCAGGAGGTCCCGGTGGACTGGGTGGAGGACGTGGACAGCCGGGTGCAGGTGGTGTCCACCGCCGTCGACGACATCAAGGGGCTGATCAGGGTGGCCAGGGCCAAGGCGTCCGGCGCGGCCCGCGTTCCGGATCTGCCGCGCCGGCCCGAGCCGCGCGCCGCGCACCCGGATGCCGTGCTGGCCGACAGGCGCGGCGGCGGCATGCTGTGGCAGGTGTTGTCGTTCGGGGCGATCGGGGTGCTGTCCACCGTGGCACATCTCGGCCTGTACGCGCTGCTGCGGATGTGGCTGCCCGTGCTGCTGGCGAACCTGCTGGCGTTGACGATCACCACCATGCTCAACACCGAGGCCAACCGCCGCTTCACCTTCGCCGGCTCGCGTGGCTCCACCGCCCGCACGCACCTGCTGGGGCTGGTGGTCTTCGCCCTGTACTACGCGTTGACCTCCGGCGCGCTGCTGGTCCTGCACGCCGTCGATGCGAATCCGCCGCGCCTGCTGGAGCTGATGGTGCTGATCTGCGCCTGCGTGCTGGGCACGGCCGGGCGCTTCCTCCTGCTGCGCGGCTGGGTCTTCGGCCGGGCCTCCACCTCTTCCGAAAGCTGACCGACCGATGACTGTCATCTCCCTGCCCGCCCCCATCGCCCGCCGGTGGCGCCCGTACGCGCTGAGCGCGATCTGCGTGCTCGCCGCGCTGCTCTACGGGTGGTCCTTCTGGACCTGGGGCTGGGGCAACACGTACTACAGCGCCGCGGTCAAGTCCATGTCGACGAGCGTCACCACGTTCCTGTTCGGCTCCTTCGACCCGGCGGGCGTCTTCACGGTGGACAAGCCGCCGATGGCGCTGTGGCCGCAGGTCTTCTCGACCTGGATCTTCGGCTATCACGGGTGGGCGCTGCTGCTGCCCCAGGCCGTCGAGGGGGTGGCGGCGGTGTTCCTGCTGCATCGCACCGTACGCCGCTGGGCCGGTGACGGCGCCGGCCTGATCGCCGCCCTCGTGCTCGCCCTGACCCCGGTCACCGTCGCGATCAACCGGGACAACAACCCGGACACGCTGCTGGTGCTGTTCCTGGTGGCCGCCGCGTACGCGCTGACCCGCGCGCTGGAGGCCGGCATCGCGCCGCGCCGGGCCACCGGCTGGCTGATGCTGGCCGCGTTCCTGATCGGGTGCGGGTTCACCACCAAGATGCTGGCCGCGTGGGTGTGCCTGCCCGCGTTCCTGCTGGCGTACCTGTTCGGGACCTCCGCGCCGTGGCGGCGGCGGATCGGTGACCTCGCCGCCGCGGGCGGGGTGCTGCTGGCCGGCTCCCTGTGGTGGGTGGCCCTGGTGGACCTGTGGCCGGGCGAGAAGCCGTACATCGGCGGCAGCACGGACGGCACCGCGCTGGATCTCGTGCTCGGCTACAACGGGCTCGGACGGATCCTCGGCGGCGGGCTCGGCGGGGGCTTCGGCGGTGGGGGGCCGGGTGGTCTGCCGCAGTTGCCGGGCGGGGGTGAGCTGCCGGACATGCCGGGCGGGTTCCCGTTCCCCGGCTCGAACGGCGAGCCGCCCACCTCGTACGCCGGATCTCCGGCCCCGTACGGCGACTTCCCCATGCCCAGCGGCGGGATCGGCGGCCTGTTCGGCGGTCCCGCCGGCCCGGCCCGCATGTTCGACGACGCGGTGGGTGATCAGGTGAGCTGGCTGCTCCCGCTCGCGCTGCTGATCATCCTGGCCGTCGCCGTGCTCGCCGTCCTGGCCAGGCGCCGGGGCACGGCCATCGTGCCGGCCGTACGCGGTGGATGGCTGTTGTGGAGCGGCTGGCTGCTGGTCAACGCCGTCGTCTTCAGCTTCGCCTCCGGGATCTTCCACTCCTACTACACCACGATGCTGGCCCCCGCCATGGCCGCGCTGATCGGCGCGGGAACCGTGTGGCTGGCCCGCCGCCGCGAGGGCGCCCTCGCGGGCGCGGGAGCGGTGGCCGTCACCGCGGCCTGGGCCTGGGTGCTGATCTCCCGCGACCCGTCGTGGAACGGCTGGCTGCGTTACGCCGTGCCGGCCGCCGCCGTCGCCGCGATCGCCTTCCTTCTCCTCGTGACACGCCGTGGCCGCCCGGGTCCGGCCGTGGCGGCGGCCGTGCTCATCCCCTCGTTGCTGGCTCCGGCCACGTGGTCGCTCGCCTACGCCTTCGGCCCGCCCGAGACCAACCCCACCAACCCCACCGCGGGCCCGCGCGGCGCCTTCGGCGGCATGCCGTTCGCGGCAGGGCGAGACGGCTCGGGCGGCATGCCGGGAGCCGGCCGGCAGGACGGCTCCAATGGCCCTCCCGGATCCGGCCGGCAGGACGGCCCCGGCGGGTGGATGCCCGGTTTCGGGAGTGGCGGGCCAATGGGTGGCGGGCCGATGGGTGGCGGCAGCGAGCTGAGTGCCGAGCAGCGCAAGATCCTCGACTACGCCGTCGCCCACTCCGGCGGAGCCCGCATCAAGCTCGCCGTCAACTCTCCCGCCATGGCGACCGCCGCGTACATCATGAACAGCGACGCGACGGTGATCGGCATGGGCGGCTTCATAGGGTCCGACCCCGCGCCGACCGCCGAGCAGCTCGACCGCTGGGTCAAGGCAGGCGAGCTGCGCTACGTCCTGAACGGCTCCGGCCTGGAGCGTATGATGGCCGGACAGGGCAGCGGGGCGTCCCGTACGACCTGGATCACCAGCACCTGCAAGGCCGTGCCCGCCTCGGAGTACGGCGGCACGGAGCAGCAGAGCGACACCGCGGACCGGTCACCGTTCGGCGGTGTCCAGACCCTCTACCGATGCGGCTCGTGATCCGGCGGCGACGCCTCACACGTTGCTCTCACCATGAGCGTGTAGAACGAGGCCGTGAACGAACAATCCGCCGCGAAAGTCCTGGTCGTCGATGACGAGCCGAACATCCGCGAACTGCTGTCCGAAGCCCTGGAGCTGAACGGCTTCGCCGTGCGGACCGCCTCCGACGGACGCCAGGCGCTGGCGGAGGTGGCCCGCGAGCGGCCTGACATCATCGTGCTGGACGTGATGATGCCCGGCGTGGACGGGTTCGCGGTCGCCCGCAGGCTGCGCGAAGCCGGCGACAGCCCCATGATGCTGTTCCTGACCGCCAGGGACACGGTGTCCGACCGGATCGCGGGGCTGACCGCCGGTGGCGACGACTACGTGACCAAGCCGTTCAGCCTGGAAGAGGTGGTGCTGCGGCTACGGGCCATCATGCGCAGGACGCGGCCCGTGGAGGAGCAGGTCGACGACGGCGTGCTGCGGTACGCGGATCTGGAGCTCGACGAGGAGGCCCACAGCGTGCGGCGGGCCGGGCGGCCGATCCACCTGTCACCGACGGAATTCAGCCTGCTGCGCTACCTGATGATCAACGCCGAGCGGGTGGTCAGCAAGACGCAGATCCTCGACCGCGTGTGGGACTTCGACTTCGACGGCGAGAGCAGGATCGTCGAGTCCTACATCAGCTACCTGCGGCGGAAGATCGACTCCGAGGGCCCGCCGCTGATCCACACGCTGCGTGGCGTCGGCTACCGGCTGCAGGGACCCTCGTGAAACCGGCCTTGCCGCTACGGCACCGGCTGCTGATCGCGCTGCTGGGGCTGTGCGCGGCCGGGCTGGCGGCCTTCGCCACGGCGAGCGTGCTGCTCCTGGACCGTTCGTTGCTGGCGCGGGTGGACACCCAGCTGACCGAGGTGGCCACCACGTTCGGCCGGCGCCCGCTACCCCCTCCGCCGCCGGTCGACCTGGTCCGGGCCGTTGAGCTGCCGACGCAGTTCAGGATCGCCTTCTACAGTCCGTCCGGGACTCTGCTGCGCAACCTGCCCACGGAGGACAGGAGCGGCCCGGCCATCCCGCCTGCCGTGGTCTCCACGGCCTCGCCCGGTCCCGTCACCGTGCCCGCCAGGACGGGCCCGGAGCAGTGGCGCGTGCTGGTGAAGGGCCTGCCCGACGGCGCCAGGCTGGCGGTGTCGATGTCGCTGGAGCCCAACCAGGCGACCGTGCACCAGATCCTGATCATCGAGGTGGCGGTGGGCAGCCTGGTGCTGCTGCTGCTCGGCACGCTCGCCCTCGCCGTGGTACGGCTGGGGCTGCGCCCCCTCACCCGCATGGAACGTACGGCCGAGGCCATCGCCGGAGGAGACCTCGACCGCAGAGTCGATGACACCGACCCGGCGACCGAGAGCGGGCGGCTCGGCAGAGCGCTCAACATCATGCTGGAGCGCCTGGCGACCGCGCTGCGCGAGTCCGAGCGCTCCGAACGGCGGCTGCGGCACTTCGTCGCCGACGCCTCCCACGAACTGCGCACGCCGCTCACCTCGATCCGGGGCTTCGCCGAGCTCTACCACCACGGCCAAGGCGCCCGGGACCCGGCGGCCGAGCGGCTGCTGCGCAGGATCGAGGCCGAGGCCGCCCGCATGGGGGTCCTGGTCGAGGACATGCTGCTGCTGGCCCGCATGGACCAGGAGCCCACGCTGGAGCCTGCCGTCGTGGACCTGCACGTGCTGGCCGGGGACGTGGTGCACGCCGCCCGGGCCCGGGACCGCGATCGGCCCATCCGGCTGGCCGTCTCCGACGAACCGGTGTTCGTGCTCGGCGACGAGCACCGGCTGCACCAGGTCATCGCCAACCTGGTCGGCAACGCCATCCAGCACACGGCCCCGGGAGCGGAGGTCCGGGTCGAAGTCGGCCCGCGCGCCGTCGCCGGGGTGCCCGCTCCCGGGGTGGTGCACGTCGGCTCCGGACCCGCCCCGGACGCCAGGGCCGCGCTGATCGAGGTGCGCGACGAAGGTCAGGGCATCGATCCCGAGCACCTGCCGTACCTGTTCGACCGCTTCTACCGGGCCGACGCGGGCCGCTCCCGCGACAGCGGCGGAACCGGGCTGGGCCTGGCCATCGCCGCGGCGCTCGTGCAGGCGCACCACGGCCGGATCGAGGTGACGAGCACCCCGCGCCACGGCACCACCTTCCGCGTGCTCCTGCCGCTCAAGCAGCCCGAGGACGGCTGAACCCTCCGTTCACCTTCACGTCAGATTCGGTTCACACATTATTCCCAGCCTCGTGCTGTCGGATGTGTGCTGACGAAAGGAGGGACATGCTGGAAAGGTTCCGCAAACGAGCGGTTTCCGCAGCTGGCGACGCTGATCGGCCGGTGTCCGGGGCTGAGGTGGACGGCGAGCTGGGCCACCGGCTGCGGGCGCCGAGCAAGCTGCACGCCTTCAACCGGTACGAGATCAAGTACCTCGTGGACGCGGCGGAGGCGGTCGCGCTGCGGGAGGAGATCGAGCAGCGGCTGGATCGCGACCGGCACAGCGGCGACGCGGGCTACGGCATCTGGAGCGTCTACTACGACACCCGGCAGCTCCGCTTCTACTGGGAGAAGATCGAGGGGCTGAAGTTCCGCAGAAAGCTGCGCATCCGCCACTACGGTGACCGGTTCGCCGTGGGGGCCGACACTCAGGTGTTCGTCGAGATCAAGCAGCGGGTCAACCGGGTCACGCAGAAGCGGCGGGCACGGCTGCCGTACACCGACGCGCTGCGCCTGTGCGACGGGCGGCAGATGGTCGAGCACGACCCTTCCCAGCGGGCCTTCCTGGAGGAGGTGCTCGACCTGGTGCTGCGCCTGGACCTGCGGGCCGTCGCGATGACCGGGTACCAGCGGCACGCGTACGTGGGCCGCGACGCCGACGTGGGCCTGCGCGTCACCTTCGACCATCGCGTCCGCGGCCGGGACCGGGACTTCCACCTCGGCGCCGACGCCGAGAACCGGCTCATCGTGCCCGCCCGCAAGGCGATCGTGGAGGTCAAGGCGAACGAGCGGGTGCCGTACTGGCTGACCGACCTGAGCGCCAAGCGGAACCTGCAGGTGGTGCGGGTCTCCAAGTACTGCCAGAGCGTCGAGGCCCATGGGCTGGCCCCGCGCTCGATCTTCCACATCCCGGACCACGACGCCGGCTACGACCTCGACCGCTCTCGGTCGACCGCTCTCTCGGAGGCCTGACCCCCCATGGACTTCTCCTTCCAGGACCTGTCCGGCACGTTCAGCGTGGCCGACATCGCGATCGCGATGTCCCTGTCGTTCGTGCTCAGCGCGATGATCGGCTGGGTGTACCGGGCCACGCACCGCAACGTCTCCTACAGCCAGTCGTACGTGCAGACGCTGGTCATCCTCGGCATGCTGATCTCGCTCATCATGCTGGTCGTCGGCTCGAACATCGCCCGCGCCTTCGCCCTGGTCGGCGCCCTGTCGGTGGTGCGCTTCCGCAACGCCATCAAGGAGACCCGCGACGTCGGGTTCATCTTCCTGGTGATGGGCGTCGGCATGGCCGTCGGCACCCGCTTCTACCTGCTGGCCGTCGTCGCCGCGGTGGCGATCTCGCTGATCGTCATGCTGATGAGCCGGTTCAACTGGTTCGCGTTGAACGTGCGTCGTCAGGTCGTCAAGGTGCAGGTGCCCTCCGACGACGACTACACGCACGCCATCCAGGACGTGCTGGTGCGGCACACCGACGAGTTCGAGCTGGTCAGCATGGAGTCCATCAGGGCGGGCGCGCTGCTGGAGCTGATGTACACCGTCAAGATCAAGAAGGGCAGCGAGCCGGCCGACGTCATCTCCGCCCTGCGCGAGCGCAACCACGGCCAGTCGGTCACCGTCCTGACCGGGTACGACCAGACCGATCTGTAGGGGCACGCGCATGACAGCACAGCCCAGACGGCTCAAGCACCGCATCCCCGTCAAGCTCCGGCACAACTGGAAACTGGTCGCGCTGTGCACGGCGTTCCTGGCGGCGTGCTGGGGCGTGTTCGGCAGCGGGACCATCCGCCCGTACGTCACCAGTGTCCAGGCCGCCGAGGCCGAGACCGTGGTCACGAACCTGACCGGCACCAAGGACCTGTTCGACGCCTCCGTGGCGCACGACGTGAAGCTCACCTTCACCGACGCGGCGTACGAGGACATGCTGACGGAGTACTTCAAGGACGGCGAGAAGGAGTACGTCGAGGCGGACCTGACCATCGACGGCACCCGCATCCCCAGCGTGGGCATCCGCCTCAAAGGCAACTCCACCCTGATGGGGCTGACCTGGAAGGGGCAGGCCAAGCAGCGCGGTATGCCCGGGGGCGGCCGGCGGCCCGAAGGGCTGCCGGAGGGCTTCCAGCCTCCCGAAGGCTTCCAGCCGCCCGAGGGCTTTCAACCGCCCGGCGATGGACAGCTCCCGGCCGGGCAGCCGCAGACCGGGCGCGGTGGCGGCTTCGGCGGCGGTGGCGGGCCGGGGGGCTTGGGGGCCCAGCTCAAGGGCGAGGAGCCGGAGAAACTGCCGTGGCTGATCAGCTTCGACGAGTTCGTGGAGGGCCGCCGCTACCAGGGCCACACCCAGCTGGCCGTGCGCCCGGCCTCGACGGGCTCGACGGCGATGCTGAACGAGGCGCTGGGCATTTCGGTGGTCGGCGCCGCCGGCGAGCCGACCCAGAGCTCCACCTACGCCTCCTTCACGATCAACGGCCGCTCCGCCGCGCCGCGGCTGCTTGTGGAGTACCTGGACGAGGGATACGCCGAAGGTCTCGGCAACGGCGTGCTGTACAAGTCCCTGGCCTCCGGATCCTTCGACTACAAGGGCGAGGACCAGACCGGGTACACCGAGGACTTCAAGCAGATCAACAAGGTCGGCGGCAAGGACCTGCAGCCGGTCATCGACCTGGTCAAGTGGGTGAACGAGGCCTCCGACGCCGAGTTCGCCGAGGGTCTCGACGAGCGCCTGGACGTGGAGTCGTTCGCCCGGTACCTGGTCCTGCAGAACCTCATGGTGAACTTCGACGACATGGCGGGGCCCGGGCGTAACTACTACCTGTGGTACGACCTGGACACCAAGAAGTTCCAGGTCGTCACCTGGGACCTCAACCTCGCGTTCAGCGGAAACGCGGAGAGCGGCGTGAACGACACGATCAGCATGGGCTTCGGCCAGGGACGCCCCCAGCAGGGCCGGCAGGCTCGGGACTTCACCCCGCCCGACGGCGGCGGCATGATGCGCATGGGCCACCCCTTGAAGGAGAGGTTCCTCGCGAACGCCACCTTCAAGAAGCTCTACGAGGAGCAGTACCGCGCCCTGTACACCAAACTGCTGGCCGGCGGCACCGCCTCCGGCCTGCTCGACGACCTCGTCGCGGCCTACAAGCTGAACGAGAAGGCCGACCCCGCCAAGATCGAGGAAGAGGCGAAGACCCTGCGCACCTTCCTGCAGACCCGGACCAGGACCTTGGGCTCGGACAAGGCGATCAGCGGCACGTGACACCTCCGCAGCGATGGGTCCGCCGCGTCCCAGAGCCCGGCGGCCCCATCGTCCTCCGCCGCGAGCCCTCTGAACCGGCAGCGTGCCGTCGCGTCAGCCGGCGGCGAAGGGGGTGTCGGCGTCACCGGTTCCCGTTTCGGGGTCGTCCTCCCGCAGCCTGCGGTCGGGCAGGAAGAACGCGAGTGCCAGGGCTGCGAGGGCGACCACGGACAGGCCCGCGAAGATCGGCAGGAGCGCGTCCACGTAGGAATGCACCACCTGATCGCGGACGGACCCGGGCAGCGAGCGGACGAGCGCGGGGGTGAGCGAGTCGGTGCCCGTCCCGCCCAGGCTCGGTGCGAGGCCGGACAGAGAGCCGGTGAGCCGCTCGGCGAACAGCGCACCGACCGCGGCCGTGGCGATGGTCGCCCCGATCTCACGGAAGAAGTTGTTGGCGGAGGTGGCGGTGCCGACCTCGCTGCGCGGGAAGGCGTTCTGCACGGCCAGGACCAGGTTCTGCATGAGCAGGCCCATGCCGGTGCCGAGCAGCGCCAGATAGGCGCACACCAGCTGGACCGGCGAGTCCGAGTTGAGGGTCGACAGCAGGTACACGCCCGCCGGGACGATGACCAGACCCGAGATGACGAAGCCCTTGTAGCGGCCGATCTTGGCGATGAGCTGGCCGGAGACGGTGGCGGTGAGCATCAGGCCGGCCACCATCGGCAGCAGGAGCAGCCCGGAGACGGTCGCCGAGTAGCCGTAGACCATCTGCAGGTAGGTCGGCATGTAGCCGACGACGGCGAACATGCCGGCGCCGATGGCGATCATGCCGATGACGGTGGACAGGGCGAACACCCGGTTGCGCAGCATGCTCAGCGGGATGAGCGGTTCGGCGGCGCGCCGCTCGACCAGGACGAAGGCGATCGAGCCGGCGATGGTCACTGCGATGAGCGACAGGATCAGCGGCGAGCCCCAGGCGTGGTCGTTGCCGCCCCAGTCGGCGACCAGCACCAGGCTGGTGACCGTGATGGCCATGAGGGCGGTTCCGAGGTAGTCGAGTCTGACCGTCCGGCCGGGCTTGGGGAGCCGGATGCCGAAGTAGCTGACGGCGAACGCGGCGACGCCGAGGGGGACGTTGATCCAGAAGGCCCACCGCCACGAGGCGTTGTCGGTGATCCAGCCGCCCAGGAGCGGACCGGCCACCGAGGACAGGCCGAAGACCGCGCCGATGGCGCCCATGTACTTGGCTCGCTGGCGCACCGGCACCAGGTCGGCGAGGATGGCCTGGGTGCTGATCATGAGTCCGCCGCCGCCGAGGCCCTGGAGGGCGCGGAAGGCGATGAGCTGGCCGATGTCCTGGGAGAGGCCGGACAGCAGAGATCCCGCGACGAAGATCGCCAGTGCCCACAGGAACAGCGGTCGCCGTCCGATGAGGTCGCCGAGCTTGCCGTAGACGGGCATGCCGATGGTGACGGCCAGGATGTAGCCGGTGCTCACCCAGGCCATCTCGGACAGTCCGTCGAGCTCGCCGACGATGGTCGGCAGAGCGGTGGAGACGATGGTCTGATCGAGCGCCGACAGCAGCATCGAGACGATCAGGGCGGCGTAGATCCAGCCGAAGCGCGCCGGAAGCTTGGAGTCCGTCACCGGCGTGGTGATGTACGGGGTGCCGGTCATGTCAGCGGACTCCCAGTACCGGGAGGATGACGGCGTCGACGAAGCGTGCCGAATGGTCCTCGTGGACGCCGCGACCGGTGCGGGTGCGGCGCACGAGGACCGAGGCCAGGAGCAGTTCGGGGATGAACTCGCGGCCGGGGGAGTCGGGGGCGATCTCGCCGCGCGCGGCGGCCCGGTCGATGATACGGCGGGCGGCCTCGGCCATCGGCGCGGCCAGGACCTCGTTCATCGCCTCCTGGAGCTCGGGATCGGTCCTGGAGGCGTGCGCCAGAGCCGACATGACCGCCTCCTGGTCGTCGGCGACGGCGGCCATGCGGCGTCCGCCCTCGAGGAAGTCGCCACGCAGGCTCCCGGTGTCGATGTCGGCCAACGGCGGCGGCGCGGCATGCCGCAGTGCCTCGGTGACCAGGCGAGGCTTGCCCTTCCAGCGGCGGTACAACGTCGCGGTGCTCGCCCGCGTGGCGGCCGCGATCTGCTGCATCGTCAACCGTTCGTAGCCGTGCTCGCCGACCAGGCGCACCACGGTCTCGTAGATCTCGGCCTCGCGCTCGGGTGTGAGCTTGGAACGACCCTCCACATCTCCTCCTATCGAAACGAAATCATTTCGTTTCGATACTATGCGAGGATCGGTTGCCCGCGAACGCCGTCGCCTTGATCGCGGGGGCGGGCTCAGTCCTGGGTCGTCGGGCGGATGACGATCTCGCCGATCTCCACGTCGCGCGGTTGTTCGATGGCGAAGGCGACGGCGCGGGCGACGGCCTGCGGCGCGATGGCGTACTGGTCCATGTTGCGGCGGATCTCCTCGCGGACCTCGGGGTTGTCGATGGAGCCGGCGAGTTCCGTACGCACGTAGCCCGGCGAGATCGCCGTCGTCCGCAGCACGCCGTCGGTCGACTCCTGCCGCAGCCCTTCCAGGAGGGTACGTACGGCGTTCTTGGTGGCGGCGTAGACCGCCATCGTGGGTGAGATCTTCAGCCCGGCCGTCGACACCGTGGTCACGAGGTGGCCATGGCCCTGCTCGCGGAACACCGGCAGCGCGGCGGCGATGCCGTGCAGCACGCCGCGCAGGTTGACGTCGATCATCGCCGACCAGCCGGCCACGTCGAGGTCGGCCACGGGACCGATCTTGCTGATGCCGGCGTTGCCCACCAGCACGTCCAGCCGCCCGAACTCCGTCACGGCCAGGCCGACGAGCCGTTCGAGGTCCTCTCGGGCGGTGACGTCCACGGCGCTGGTGACGGCGCGCCCGCCGCGGTCGCGGATCTGGCGGGCGATCTCGTCGAGCCGCTGCGTTCGGCGCGCGCCGAGCACGACGGCGGCGCCCCGCTCGGCGAGCAGGCGGGCGGTGGCCTCGCCGATTCCGCTGCTCGCACCGGTGATGGCTACGACCTTGCCCGTGATGGCTGACATGGGGATTTCCTCCACAGTAAAATGGACACGTGTCCGGTTGGTCCCTCCACCGTATCGGACACGTGTCCGCTTAGCCAATCCGCCCTGCAGAGGACCGATGAACGCACCCCGCCGAGCCGATGCCACCGAGAACCGCGCACGGATCCTCCAGGCCGCACGAGACGTCATCGCGAACGCGGCCGAGGTGCGGCTCAATGAGATCGCCAAGCGGGCGGGCGTCGGCCAGGGCACCCTCTACCGCCACTTCCCGACGCGGGAGGCCCTGCTCGCCGAGGTCTACCGCAAGGACGTGGACGACCTCGTGGCCGCCGCGCCGGCCCTGCTCGCCGAGCACGCGCCGCTGCCCGCCCTGGCGGGCTGGCTGGATCGGGTGGCCGAGTACGCGAAGGTCAAGCGCGGGGTGTTCGCGGCCGTCGAGGTGGGGGTGTGGCAGGACCTGTCCGCGCACAGCCTCGGCCCGATCGGTGAGGCGCTGACCATGCTCCTCGACGCCGGCAAGGCCGAGGGCGTCATCCGCCCCGACGTGGATGCCCGCGACGTCATCCTGCTCATCGGCTACCTGACCCGCCTGGAGCCCGCGGAGTGGGACCCCCGCGCCCACCACCTCCTGCGCGTCATCCTCGACGGCCTGCGCCGTCACGCCTGAGCAGGTTCGCGCTCGGCCGGCCTGGCGTCGCGGAACACCTCCTTCACGAGCTTCTCCAACGCCACCGGGAACACCTGCATCACGTCGATTGCGGCGTCCCCGCTGGTCAGCGAGGCGGTCAGGGTCCTGCTGCCGTCGGGGGCGCTGTACATCAGCGCCCCGAAACCCAGGGTGCTGCCGTTGTGGTGGACGACGATGCCACCGTGGTCCGGGCCCAGGTCCTGCACGAACAGCCCGAGGCCGTAGCCGAGCTTCCCGTGCGGCCGGCGCATCTCGGCCAGCAGCTGGGCCGGCAGGAGCTTGCCGCCGTTCAGCGCGGCGACGAACGTGTGGAGGTCCTGGGTGGTCGAGATCAGATCGCCGGTGCCGGGCAGCAGGGAGGGGTTCTGGCGGGTGACGTCGACCACCTTCCACTGGCCGGCGTCCTCGTACCGGTAGTAGCCGTGGGCGTGCGGCCCGGGGATCTCCGTCTGGGCGCCCGGCGCCACGGTGTCCGACAGCCCGAGCGGCCCCAGGATCCGCCGCCGCAGCTCCTCGGCGTACGAGCGGCCGCTGACCTTCTCGATCAGCAGCAGGGCCAGCGTGTAGTTGGTGTTGGAGTAGCTCTGGTCCGTCCCCGGCTCGAACCGGGCCGGCTTCGACAACGCGAACCGCACCAGCTCCTCCGGCCGGTAGGTGCGCAGCCGGTTGTCCACCCACTCCTGGCCCACCGAGGGGATGCCCGGCACGAACGTCCCGTCGGGGTCGAGCTCGCCGGTGTGGTTGAACACCCCGCTGGTGTGCTGCAGCAGCATCCGCACCGTGATCCGCCGGTCCAGGCCGAACTGCGGCAGGTGGTCGGCCACCGGGGCGTCCAGGGCGAGCTCGCCGTCGGCCACCAGTTGCAGCACCAGGGTCGCGGTGAAGGTCTTGGTGGTGCTGCCCACCCGGAACCGCCCGTTCGTCGGCGGCTTCGCGGCCTCGCCCAGCTTGCGCACCCCGGCGCTGCCGACCCACTCACCCCGCTCGTCGTGCACGCGCAGCTGGATCCCGGCGAAACCGGCATCGACGAACTCCTGGATGGCTTTGTGCAGCTCCGGGCGGTCCTGCCCGGCAGCGGCCTCCGGCACGACCCCACGGCTGACCGTGTGGAGAGATTCACTCATGACCAGTCCTCGCTTTGCGATAGTACGTGTTTTGCGCAACTCGAAAGCTACGTTGCATTCAGGTGCGCGTCAATCCGGCAAAGGACGTTATCCCTGGTAAGTAGCTATGAATTGGCGCAATGACGCTGCGCCCGAAAGCAACACCATGTTGCAATGAATGGTGGCTAAGGCAACACTGGTGGCATGCCAGGAGGACGATTGACCCAGCAGGAACGCCAGCGCATCGCGGCCGGACTCACCGCCGGACTCTCCTACCGCGAGATCGCCCGGCGGCTCGACCGGCCGACCTCGACGATCACCCGGGAGATCGCACGCAACGGCGGCCCCACCGGCTACCGGCCCCAGCAGGCGCACCAAGCGACCCTCCAGCGGGCACGGCGCGGCACCCCGGCACCCCCGCAGGCGGCCGCGCCGCCGGCCGGAGCGATGGAACAGGAGATCCTCGAGATGGCGGTCAGAGCCGGGATGCCGAGGACGGCCGCGCGCGTGCACCACGACCTGATGCTGTCCGAGGACGGCAGGCGCACCGCCGCCGAGCTGGCCCGCAGGCTGAACGTCAGCCCCGCCTCCGTCTCCGTGGCCGTGAACTACCTGGTCGAGCATGGGTATGCCCGGCGCGAGCGCGATCCGCGGCGCCGCCGCGACATCTACGTGATCGACAACGACGCCTGGTACCGCTCCGTCGTGATCAGCAGGCGGCAGACCCTGGAGACCGTACGCGCCACGATGGCGGCGGCCGAGACCTTCGGGCTCGACAGCCCCGTGGGGGAACGGCTGGCCAAGACGGCGGCGTTCCTGGAACGCGTCAGCCTCGACATGATCGAGTCGGCCGACCGCTGGCGCCCCCTCCTGACGTGACGGGCCCGGCGTCCTGCTCGACCGGCACGCCGCGCCTCAGGATCGGCCGCAGGCCCCGGGGCAGAACTTGACCTCGGGGTAGCGCGAGGACGGCTGGTCCAGCAGGGGCTGCCGCCGCGACTTCAGGTGCTGGTCGAGGAAGGCCGCCACGTACGTGCGGGTGAGCTCGGCGGCGCGCGCCGCAGGCAGGAGGCCATAGGCGGGTTTGATGCCGAGGGCGCCCGCCAGCAGCGGTACGTCGGTGAACGACTGGTGCTCCGAGCCCGACAGCACGATCCAGCGCTTCCACCCGGTCAGCAGCTTCCAGTCGCGCTCCCACGAGTTGTCGCTGCCGCCGGGGACGTGCTGCGGCGAACCGATGAACATGAACGGCCGGGAGAGCCCGCCCTTGGGGATCCGGGCGTAGGTGGTGCCGTCCATGTCGATCCCGGCACGTACCCGGGGGTCCCGCACCATGGCCGCCAGGGCGGCGGCCCCGCCGATGGACTGGCCGACCATGGCGATTCTGGAGCGGTCGATCCGGCCGGCGCCGTCCCACGTCGAGGGCAGCCGGTCGAGCACGAAGGAGACGTCGGCCGCCCGGCCCGCGACCACGCCGGTGCCGAAGCCCGGGTCGGCGTCGCTGTCGCACGCGAGGCATTCGGCGACCCGCCCGTCGGCCAGGGTCGTGGCGTAGCTCTCGTAGGTGTGGTCGATGCCCGCGACGACGTACCCGCGGCTGGCCAGGTCTTCGGCCAGGGAGGTGAGGGTGCTCATCGGCTTGGTGAAGCCCGGGGAGAGCACCACCAGCGCAAGCTTGCGGCCCGCGGGTTCGGCGTCCTTGACGGCGTTGGTCCGGGTCTTGCTCAGCGTGTCGTCCGGCACGCCCGCGATCCTGCCTCCCTTCAGGGTGAGCTCGGACTCCTTCGGCGTCATGTAGGAAGCGCGCTGCCCGTCGCGCTGCTCGGCCGGGTACCACAGGGTGACCTTGAGCTCTCGGGCTTTCGCGTCGAGGTTCCAGGGGTCGGGGCGGGAGGTGTCCTTCAGGTACAGGGCGGTGGTGCCGACCGGATGGGGGCCGGTGGGGGCGGGCAGGGTGGCGGGGCCGGTGGGCGCGGCGGGCACCGCGGCGGAGCGGGGCGGCGCGGGCGCGGAGCAGGCGGACGCGGCGAGGACGGCCAGTCCGGCGGCGGCGGCCAGGAGGTGTCTCATCGGAAAGGTCCGTTCACTCGTGCAGCAAGGTCAGCGCCTTGGCCAGCGCGGGGTCGCGCCCGGCGGCCGCGTCCTTCGCGGTCAGGGGTACATGGTGGTCGGGCGGCACGCCGATCCGGTCGATCACCTCGCGGCCCGGCCCCAGGTGGTGTCTGGTGGGGAAGGCCAGCGTGGTGTTGTCGGCGAGCAGGTACGGCTGCGCCGGTCCGGAGATGACGCCGGCGGTCCTGGTGCCGACCAGCCGGCCGATGCGCAGGTCCTTGACCGCGGAGCTGAAGTGCTCGCACGCCGAGGCGCAGCCGCGGTCGGTGAGCACCACCAGCGGCAGGTCGAGCAGCTGGACGGCGTCGTCGGTCCACAAGGTCTCGCACTTGCCGTCCACGGTGCACAGGTGGCCGGTGGCCTTGCCGTGGACGAACGCGCTCACCAGCCGGATCGCCTCCTTGGGGCTGCCGCCGCCGTTGCCGCGCAGGTCCAGTACGACGCCGGTGAGCATGCGGCCGGTGCGCAGCCTGGAGATCGCCTTGAGGACCCTGTCGGCGGAGTCGGGAGCGAAGGCGCGCATCCGTACATAGGCGATGTCGTCGTCCAGCAGCTTCGACCGCACCACCTGCAGGGCGGCCAGGTCGCGCTGGAAGAGGCCGGGCCTGAGCGTCACGCTCCAGCGGCGGCCGGTGCTCTGCCGCCGCAAGCGCAGCCGGACCGGCCGCGCTTGCGGGTATCGCGGGTAGAGGGCGGCGATCGGGGGTGTCGCCTTCCCGTCGATGAAGGGCGCCGACCCGTTGATCGACTCGATGACGTCGCCCGGGCGAAGTCCGGCGGCCTGCGCCGCGCCGCCCTGCACGGTGGTGACGAACAGCGGCGCGAGGGCGGTGCCGGGGTTGGCGTGCACCTGAGCGCCGTTGACGTTCGCTTCGAGGCCCAGGCCGTAGCCGTCGCCGTCGTGGTAATCGGGTGGCCGCTCGACGCCGCGCGTCCAGCCGGCGTGGTTGTCGCCGAGGGCGGCCACGAGAGCCTCGAGAGTGACCACGGCCAGCTGGTCGCGCAGGCCGGGGACCTGGTCGGTGACCTTCCGGTAGACGGCCTCGAAGGCGGCCCAGTCGGCTTTGCGGTCGCCGGTCAGCGCCGGCATGCCGGCCTCCGGCACGTCGTGCCCGTCGCGGTCGAGCTCCTGCGTCAGGGCGGCGAAGGCGGCGGTCAGGAGCGAGCGGGCGTCCAGGGTGGCGCCGCTGTAGTAGTTGCCGAGGATGCAGAAGTACGCCTGCTCGACGACGTCGATCGTGGTGGCCGTCTCCGGTCCGGGGCGCGCCTGGGGCTGCGCGCAGGCCGTACCGGCGGCCGGGCTCGCCTGGCTGCGCGGCGGCGCCGGCGCCGTGCAGGCGGCCGCCAGGAGGAGGGCGAGCCCCGCCGCCGCGGCCTTGACGGCGGCGGCGGTCATGACAGCCGCCTGCGGATCCACCAGAAGCAGAACCATGCGAGGCCGAGGGTGAGCAGGGCGTAGATCCCGGTCTCGATCCACTGGAAGGGCCAGAAGCGCTCCAGGGGCTGGTAGGTCGCCTGCTGCCGGTAGCCGAGCCGGTTGATCTCGGCGGTGCAGCCGTCGCCGCCCACCGCCCCCGTCGGCGAGCAGGGTCCCGACGTCGTGGAGATCTGGATGGCGGCTCCGCCGTCGTCGTCGGAGATCGTGCGTCCGGAGGGATCGGCCATGGTGCTGGACATGACCCAGGCACCCGCGTGGCCCGGAACGGCCGATTTCAGGAGGATCCGCACCGGCCCGCCTCCCTCCCTCGAGATTCCGAGGTTCTCCACGTTCGCGTGGCTGAGCTGGAAGGTCCCGGTGACCGGGGGCATCAGGTGGGCGCGGACCAGCAGCGGCATGGCGAGCTGGATCGCGGCGAAGACGGCCAGGGTGAGGGCCATGGCGGGCAGGGTGCGGCGTACCAGCATGCCCACGGTCACGCCGAGGACGAAGGCGAAGGCCGCGTACCCGATCGGGGCGATGCCGCGCGCGCCGAACACCAGGGGGGCCATCAGGGCGAGGCCCTCCGAGGCCGACTCGTCCAAGGGGCCGGACCACCAGCTCACCGCCAGGCCGCACAGGCACGCGGCCGCCATGGCGGCCAGGCCGGTGAGCCCGAGCTTGACCGCCAGCCAGCGGCCCCGGGTGATGCTCTGGTTCCACACCAGCAGGTGCGTGCCCGCCTCCAGCTCGCGGGTGATCAGCGGTGCTCCCCAGAAGGTCCCGACGAGGGCGGGTAAGAGCAGCACGGCGAGATTGACGGCCAGGAAGGGCGTCTCGTACGCGCCGAAGAACCGGTTGTAGAAGCGGTCGCAGCTGCCGTCCTGGGTGCAGGCGGCGATCCCGGCGGAGTAGCGGCTGGCCAGGTCCGGGCCGGTCAGGGCCAGGACGGCGGTGAGAACGACCAGGAGGGTGGCCATCGTCGCGGCCGAGCCGCGCAGCTGGCGCCAGGTCAGCCAGATCATCGCCGCACCTCCAGGGGGACGCGCCGGTTCTCGGCGGTGCGCTTGTCCATGTAGGCCAGGACGAGGTCCTCCAGGCTGAGCCCGCTGACCGTCCAGGCCGGGTCATGGATGGGGCCCTCGGTGCGGATGATGAACGTGCTCTGCCGTTCGGTGTGGCGTGCGGAGATCACCTGCTGGCCGGCGGGCAGCCGGTCGGGGTCGCGGCGCGGCCCGGTGAGCCGGTGATGGGTGGCCAGCAGCTCGTCGACCTCCCCGGCCACCTGGACGCGGGAGTCGACGAGCACGACGAGGAAGTCGCAGACGCGTTCCAGGTCGGAGACCAGGTGGGAGGAGAGCACGACGCTGAACTCGTGCTCCACGGTGGCCTCCATCAGCCCCTGCAGGAACTCGCGGCGGGCCAGCGGGTCGAGCGAGGCGACCGGCTCGTCCAGGATCAGCAGCTCGGGCCGCTTGGCCAGGCCCAGCGTGAGGGCGAGCTGGGCGCGCTGGCCGCCGGACAGCTTGCCCGCCCGGTGGGCGGGGGCGAGCCCGAGTTGCGCGATGCGCTCCCGCGCCGCGGAGGCGTCCCAGCGGGGGTTGAGCCGGGCTCCCAGCCGCAGGTGTTCGGCGACGGTCAGCCCCGCGTAGACGGGGGTGTCCTGGGCGACGAACCCGACCCTGGCCAGCTGGGCGGGCGTGGCCGCGGGCCGGTCGCCGAGCACGGTGATGCCGCCCGCCGAGGGTTCGAGCTGGCCGCCGGCGAGCTTGAGCAGGGTGGTCTTGCCGGCTCCGTTGGGGCCCACGAGCCCGACGACGTGGCCCGCCGGGATGTCGATGCTGCACTCGCGCAGTGCCCAGCGTCTGCCGTATCTCTTGCCCAGTCCCTGGGCCTGCAGGACAGAGGTCACGCTATGTCCTCCTGAGCGAAGGTCCGAAAAGTGGTCATGAAGAGGGCCTCGATGCTTTCGTCGTCGAGACCGGCCCGGCGGGCCTTGGCCAGCCAGCGCTGCAGCTCCATCCGCAGCGGGCCGTGCGCGGCCAGGGAGGTGTCGGCGAGCGTCGCCGTCACGAACGTCCCCACCCCTGGCCGGGCGGCCACCAGGCCCTCGTGCTCGAGTTCGCGGTAGGCCTTGAGGACGGTGTTGGCGTTGATCGCCAACTGCGCCACGACCTCCTTGACGGTCGGCAGCTGGTCGCCCTCGCGCAGCACGCCGAGCCGCAGCGCGTGCCGTACTTGCTGGACCATCTGCAGGTACGGCGAGAGCCCGGACCTGCCGTCCAGATGGAACTCGATCACGGCTTCCTCCATTTATCTAGCTTCCTAGCACTTTAGGACTCTAGATGTTAGAGGACCGTAAGGTGGGCTACCGTGCCGCCGCCGGCCCGTACAGGGAGTCGAGGGTGAGGGGCGGCGCGGGTGGCAGCGGGTCGGCGTGCTGGGCCCGGAAGGACTGCAGCAGGTACGCCACCAGCCGCCGCGACCCCGCCGCCGCGACCTCGCTCGGCCCGGTGGCGACGCCGCAGTTGGCCTTGAGCAGCAGCGTCAGGTCGGCCAGGTCGAAGTCGGCCCGTAGCTGTCCCGCGGCCTTGGCCCGCCGTACCACCTTGGCGAAGCCCTGCTCGGCCCGCACCCGCGCCCGCTCGTAGTCGATCGCGCCGGGGAACGCCGTCAGGAACGCCTCGGTGAACCCCCTGTCGGCGACCTGCATCGCGCACACCGTTTCGATCGCCGAGCAGAACCCCCGCCACGGGTCCGGATCGGCCAGCGCCTCGTCCACGACCGACGCGCACGTGGCCAGCTCGTCCCCGAAGACCTCGATGATCAGCGACTCCCGCGACGGGAAGCGCCGGTAGAGCGTGGCCACCCCGACCCCGGCGCGCCGTGCGATGGCCGCCATGGGCACGTCGAGCCCGCGCGTGGCGAACGCCTCCCGTGCGGCCTCGAGGATGCGCACGCGGTTGTGCCGCGCGTCGGCCCGCAGATCCTGTGCGGGCTCCATCTGAGAGGGATGACCAGGCATGTTTCTCACATTAACGTAAGTGGATGGTGCCATCCGTTTAGCTCGGTAGCGTCGTTCCCGTGGAGATGAATGCGACTGAGATGCGCGCGGCCCTGTTCGACCGGTACGGGCCACCGGAGGTGCTGTATGTGGGCACGGTGCCCAAGCCGGTCCCCGGACCCGGCGAGGTGCTGGTGCGCGTGCACGCCACCAGCGTGAACGGCGGCGAGCTGCACGGCCGGGCCGGCAAGGTGCGGCTCGTGACGGGGCTGGCGCAGCGGGGCTTCCCCAAACGCATGGGGCTCGACTTCACCGGCGAGGTCGTCGCCCTGGGCCCGGACCCGGCCGAACCGGGCCCCCGGGTGGGCGATCGGGTGTGGGGGGTGCTGGGCCGCACGTTCGGCAGCGTCGCCGAGTACCTCGCCGTCCGCCCTCGCCATTTGTCCCTCGTCCCGGCGGGCCTGGACCTGGTGGAGGCAGCGGCACTCCCGGTGGGCACGACGGCGATCACGGCACTGCGCGACAAGGCGCGGCTGCGGGCGGGCGAGCGGCTGCTCGTACGCGGCGGCAGCGGCGGCGTGGGCGTCGTGGCGGTGCAGCTCGGCAGGGCGCTCGGCGCCCACGTCACCGCCCTGGCCGGGGCGCGCAACCTCGACCTCGTCCGCGACCTCGGCGCCCACGAGGTCTATGACTACGCCACCACGCGGCCCGCGGATCTGCCGCGCTTCGACGTGGTCCTGGACACCGTCGGCACCGAACACGCCGCCTACCGGCGCCTGCTGACCCCCTCGGGCCGCATGGTGGCGATCGCCTTCGACGTCAACCGGGCCGCCTCGGCCCTGTCGTACCTCGCCGCCTCCACCGTGTACGGCCGGCGGCGCGTGCGCTTCTTCAGCGGCCAGCCCACCCACCGCCTCTTCGCCGATCTGGCCCGGTACGTGGAGAGCGGCGCCATCCGCCCGGTCGTGGACACGGTGTTCCCTCTGGAGGAGATCGCCAAGGCGCACCGGGCCCTGGAGGCGGGCGGCGTGCGCGGCAAGATCATCGTTCGCGTCGTCTGAGCCCGGACGTCGTGGGCGGGGGACCGTCGCGTCGAAGGGCGGCTACTGGAGGCCGGCGCGGACGGACGTGATGCGCTGGGTGTTGAAGCCGAGCCAGTGCATCCGGCCCACATAGCGGGCGTGCTCGACCTTGAGGCAGCGGTCCATGATCACGGTCACGCCGCCGTCCCCGGCGATCCGCGCGCCCTCCTCGTTGATCACGCCGAACTGGCACCATAGGGCGCCGGCGCGCATCGCCACGGCCTCCTCCGCGATGGCGGGCAGCGCGTCCGGCGCGCGGAAGACGTTCACGAGGTCCACCGGCACGGGCACGTCGAGCAGGCTCGGGTAGCTGGTCTCCCCGAGGATCTCCGTCTCGCGGGGGTTCACGGGGATCACCCGGTAGCCGTGCCGCTTGAGGTAGTAGCCGACGAAGTAGCTGGCTCGCAGCTCGTTGTTGGACAGGCCCACGATCGCGATCGTTTTGGTGGAGTGCAGCACGCGCTGGATCGTCAGCGGGTCCTGGTATCGCGCGAGATCGGTCATGGCGTCTCCACCTTCTCTCCGGCCGGCACGGCGACGCGGGCGAAACCCTGCTCCAGGTCCCAGATCAGGTCCTCGACGGACTCGGTGCCGACCGACAGCCGCACCGTGCCCGGCCCGACGCCGGCCGCCCGCAGCTCGTCGTCGCCGAGCTGGCGGTGCGTCGTGCTGGCGGGGTGGATGACCAGGCTCTTGGCGTCGCCGACGTTCGCCAGGTGAGACCAGAGCGTCAGGCCGCCGATGAGGCTCTGCCCGCCGGCCCGGCCGCCGGCGCAGTCGAAGGAGAAGACGGCGCCGGCGCCGCGCGGGAGGTACTTGTCCACCAGCGGCCGGTACCTGCTCCCCGGCAGGCCGGGGTAGGTCACGTTGGAGGCCAGGTCGTGCGACTGGAGGAACGCCGCGACCGCCCGCGCGTTGCCGACGTGGCGATCCATGCGCAGCGACAGCGTCTCCAGCCCCTGCAGGAACAGGAAGGCGTTGAACGGCGACAGCGCCGCGCCGAGGTCGCGCAGGGTCTCGGCCCGCAGCTTCATCAGGTAGCCGTACGTCCCGAACGTCTCGTGGAAGCGCAGGCCGTGGTAGGCGGGCGACGGGTCCGCGACCACCGGGAACCGCCCGTTGGACCAGTTGAACGTGCCGGCCTCGACGACGACGCCGCCGATGCTCGTGCCGTGGCCGCCGATGAACTTGGTCGCCGAGTGGATCACGATGTCGGCGCCCCACTCGATCGGGCGGCACAGGTACGGCGTCGCGAACGTGTTGTCCACGATCAGCGGCAGCTCGTGCTCGTGGGCGATGGCCGCCACGGTCTCGATGTCGAGCACGTTGCCGGCGGGATTGCCGATCGTCTCGCCGAAGAACGCCTTCGTGTCCGCCCGTACCGCCCGGCGCCAGGCGTCCGGATCGTCGGGATCGACCCACGTCAGCTCCACGCCCATCTTGCGCAGCAGGTGCTTGAGCTGGTTGACCGTCCCGCCGTAGAGGGCCGAGGACGAGACGACGTGGTCGCCCGGCTGCAGCAGCGTGAAGAGCGCGGCCGCCTGCGCGGCGATCCCGCTGGCGAAGGCCACCGCGCCGCTGCCGCCCTCGAGGTTCGCCACCCGCTCCTCGAAGACCGCGACGGTCGGGTTCATGATGCGCGAGTACGTGTTCCCGTACTCCTGCAGGTTGAAGTACGCCGCCGCGGATTCCGGATCCTCGAAGACGTAGCTGGTCGTCTGGAAGATCGGCACCGCACGGGCGCCCGTGTTCGGGTCGGGCCGCTGCCCGGCGTGCAGTTGCCGGGTCTCGAACCCGAACTCGCGGGGCTGTTCGGCACGGGGGAACTGATCGGTCACGAAGACCTCTTCCTCGACGTCGTCCCGGCCCCGTCCTGGGCCAGGAACCGGCGGATGATGGGCGTCTGCCGCGCCTCCTCGAGCAGGAAGCAGTCGTGGCCGTACGGCGCCTCGATCACCTCGAACTCGACCGGTTTGCCGAGGGCGCGCAGCGCCTGCTCGATCTCCCGCGACGCCGACGGCGGGTACAGCCAGTCGGAGCTGAAGGCGATCAGCAGCGTCCGCGCGCGGACCCCTTCGAGCGCCGGCGAGAGGGACCCGCCGCCATGCTGCCGCGCGAGATCGAAATACGTCAGGGCGCGCGAGGTGTAGAGGTAGGTGTTGGCGTCGAAGCGCTTGACGAACGAGTCGGCCTGGTGGCGCAGGTAGCTCTCCACCTCGAACTCCGGCTCGATGATCGTGTAGCGGAGGGCGTCGGCGGACTGCAGCCGCCTGCCGAACTTCTCGCTCAGCGCGGGCGCGGACAGGTACGTGACGTGGCCGACCATCCGCGCCACGCCCATGCCGGCATGGGGCGCGCGGCCCGTGCCGTAGTAGTGGCCGCCCTGCCAGGCCGGATCGCGCATGATCGAGTCGCGCGCGATCGCGTTCCAGGCCACCCCCTGCGGGTGCAGGGCGTGCGTGCTGGCGATCGCCACGACCGCGTCGACCTGGTCGGGGAACAGGACCGCCCACTGCAGCGCCTGCATCCCGCCGAGCGAGCCCCCGGCCACCGCCGCGAGCCGCTCGATGCCCAGGGCGTCGAGGAACGCTCGCTGCGTGCGTACCATGTCCGCGACCGTGATCACGGGGAAGTCCGGCCCGTACGGCCTGCCCGTCGCCGGGTCGGTCGAGGACGGACCTGTCGTGCCGCCGCAGCCGCCGAGCAGGTTCGTGCAGATGACGAAGAACCGGTCGGTGTCGAACGCCTTGCCGGGGCCGATCATCCCGTCCCACCAGCCGAGCCCTCTGCCGCCCGCGCCGTCGCGGTCCTCGGCCCCGAACCCGTCGCGCGTGCTCTGGCCGGACGGCGCCTTCGCCAGGCCCGCGGCATGGGCGTCGCCGCTGAGGGCGTGACACACCAGGATGACGTTGTCGCGCCGGGGCGAGAGGGCGCCGTAGGTCTCGTAGGCCACGCGCACCGGGTGCAGCTCCCGGCCGCAGTCGAGGCGGACCGGCTCCGGCAGATCGAGGTGCCGGGTCTCCACCGTGCCGACCGTGCCGGCCGCGAGCGCCGGGGCTGGCTGCGACATAGGGCTATGGTAGCCGCCACGGCCAGTGTATGGTCAAATACCTACCGGAAATGTGGGAAGGACCGGAAGGGGCGGGACATGACGACGGTCGCCAATGGCGTGAACGTGCAGGCGCTGCTGGACGCGCGCGAGGTGCTGAAGGGCGCGCCCGAGGCCGCGCAGTTCGTCTGGCGGGCCTCCTCCAGGTGGCAGAACGGCGTCCACAGCACCACCACGGTCAAGGAGTTCTTCGGTCTCGGGCAGGAGCAGAGCCACCGGACCGAAGCGGTCTTCGACGCCGACCACCCCGCGGTCTTCGCGGCCGAGGACAACGGCATCACGCCGATCGAGTACCTCCTCGTCGGCCTGGCGAGCTGCCTGACGGCCGGCGTGGCGTCCGTCGCGCAGAACCGCGGCATCCAGCTGCGCTCGGTCGAGGCGACGCTCGAGGGCGAGCACGACATCCGCGGCATCCTCGGCGTCGACGCCGACGTCCGCAACGGCTTCAACGACATCAAGGTGACGTTCACCATCGACGCGGACGCCTCCAAGCAGGACATCGAGGCGCTGGTGGCCCAGTCCCAGAAGCGGTCGGCCGTGTTCGACGCCCTCACCAACCCGACGAACGTCACCGTCGAAGTCGCCTGAAGGGCCGAGCCATCGAGCACGTCACCACGGTCGTCATCGGCGCGGGCCACGCCGGTCTCGCCGCGAGCCACTTCCTCGGCGAACGGTCGATCGATCACCTGGTGATCGAGCGCGGCGAGGTGGCCAACTCATGGCGGCACGAGCGCTGGGACTCCTTCCGCCTGCTCACCCCCAACTGGCAGAGCCGCCTGCCGGGCCTTCGCTACGAGGGCCCGGACCCCGACGGCTACATGACCACGAAGGAGGTGACGCAGTTCATCGAGCGCTTCGCCGCGTTCTCCCGGGCTCCCGTCCGTACCGGCACGAACGTCACCTCCGTCCGGCGCAGCGGCGACGGATACCGGGTGACGACGAGCCGCGGCGAGCTGCGCTGCCGGACGGTCGTCATCGCCAGCGGAGCCTGCAACCGGCCGGCGGTGCCGCAGTTCGGCGACGCGGTGCCGCCGTCCGTCGAGCAGCTGACGCCGTTCGGCTACCGTGCCCCCGATCGGCTCCCCGACGGCGGCGTGCTCGTGGTGGGAGCGTCGGCGACCGGCGTGCAACTGGCCGCCGAGCTGCGCGGGTCCGGCCGGCCGGTGACCCTCTCGGTGGGGGAGCACGTGCGGCTGCCCCGCACCTACCGCGGGCGCGACGTGCTGTGGTGGATGGACGTCTCGGGCGTGTGGGACCAGCGGTACGACGAGGTCGACGATCTGGCGCGGGCCCGGCGGCTGCCCTCGCCCCAGCTCGCCGGCACTCCCGGACGCGCGACGCTCGACCTCAACGCGCTCACCTCGATGGGTGTCGAGCTGGTCGGCCGCTGGGCGGCCGTGCGCGACGGCGTCGCGCTGTTCTCCGGCGGGCTGCGCAACGTGTTCTCGCTCGCGGACCTCAAGATGGAGCGCCTGCTGGGCACGTTCGACGAGTGGGCGCGTACGCACGGCCGCGACGGCGAGGTCGGCCCGCCCGAGCGCTTCGCGCCGACCCGGGTGCCCGAGTCGGCGCGCCTGCGGCTCGACCTGCGCAGCGGCGAGATCCGCACGATCGTGTGGGCGACGGGGTTCCGGCCCGACTACAGCTGGCTCGACGTGCCCGTGGTCGACGAGAAGGGCCGGCTGCGCCATGACGGCGGTGTCGCCGACAGCCCGGGACTGTACGCGCTGGGGCTGCCCGTGCTGCGGCGGCGCAGGTCCACGTTCATCCACGGCATCGAGGCCGACGCGCGCGAGGTGATCGACCACCTCGCGCGGTACCTGGCCGGGCGCCGGTGACGGCTCAGCGGGTCCGCAGCACCAGCTCGCCGATCTCGGGAAGCACGGCCTCGGCGACCGAGACCTTCTCCCGGATGAGCCCGTTGGCGTGGAAGAGGTCGGCGGCGTGCTGCTGTTCGGCGACGAACTCCTCGCTGATTGGGTGCAGCCCCCACGGGCGGGTGCGCAGCGCGTGCTCCCAGGCGTCGAGGTCGCCGTCGAACAGGGCGGCCGCCTCACGCGGGTGCCCGGCGGTCCAGCGGTCGGCCTCCTGGAGCGCGGTGACGATCCTGGCCAGCTCGTCGGGCCGCTCCCGCGCGAAGTCGCGGCGGGTGAACCAGAGCGAGCGGTGGCTGAACAGGCCGTCGGTCTCCACGAGCGTCCTGGTGCGCGACTCGACCGGCGTCAGGTACGGGTAGGAGCCCACCCAGGCGTCCACGTCGCCGTTCACCAGGAGTTCGGCGGCGTTGCCGTAGGCGTCCACGGGGACGATGTCGCCCCAGCCGAGCCCGGCGCGCTCCAGGGCCAGCAGCAGCAGCGTGGTCTGCCACGAGCCGTGCCCGAGCGCCACCCGCCTGCCCTTCAGCTCCGCCACGGAGCCGATCGGCGAGTCGTCCCGCACCACCAGGCGGCCGTTCTCGACCCGCGGCTCCGAGATCGCCACGTACACGATGTCGTGCCCCTTGGCCTGGGCGGTGACCGGGGGAGTGGAGCCGGTGCCGATGAAGTCGTACCCGCCGTCGAACAGATGGTCGCCGTGCGCGGACGGCAGGTCCCGGGTGGGATCGACGCGCTCGCCCCGGCCGAGGGCGTTCAGGTCCACCCACTCCACGCCGGGCAGCAGGTCGCGGTGGCGGGCCACCCACAGGGTGTTGTTCTGCGGGAAGAAGCCGACTCGGGTGGTCATGAGGTGCGTCCTTTCAGTAGCGGCAAGACGTGGCGGCCCACGCGGCGGGCCTCTTCGAGATGGGGGACCCCGGCCAGGATGAAGGCGTCCACGCCGAGGTCCAGGAGCTGGTCGAGGCGTTCGGCGACCTGGTGGTAGTCGCCGACCAGGCCGAAGGCGGGGCCGTCGCGCAGCTGGCTGAACCCGCCCCACACGTTGGGGGCGACCTCCAGGGCGCGGGGGTCGTCCCCGGCCCCGGCCAGGAAGGAGCGGCTGCGCCGCACGCCGACGGAGTCACCCCCGCCGGAGTCGCCGCCGCGCGGCCTGGCCGCCCAGCCCTGCCGGATCTCCTCCCACGCCTCCTCCTCGCTCTCGCGGGCCAGCACGTCCACGCGCACGGCGAACCGGGGCGGCGTGGCGCTGTGCGCGCGCACGGCGTCGAACTTCTCCGCCAGCGCGTCGAACGGCTCCAGCCACGACAGGTAGTAGTCGGCGTGCCGGCCGGCGGCGTCGATGGCGGCGGGGGAGGAGCCGGAGAAGAAGATCTCCGGGAACGGCTGCCCGGCCAGCTCCTCCGGCAGGCCCGCGTCCTCCACCTGGTAGAAGCGGCCATGATGGGTGTGCCCGCCCTGCCAGACGCCCTTGAGCACGTCCAGGAACTCCGACGTCCGCGCGTAGCGGTCGTCGTGGTCCACCTTGTCGCCCCACCAGAGCTGCGCGGGACCGCCGCCGCCGGAGATGACGTTGTAGACGATCCGGCCGCCGGTCGCCCGTTGCAGCGTGGCCGTCATCCGGGCCGCCTGCACCGGATGCAGGAACCCTGGCTGGAAGGCCACCATGAAGCGGTAGGAGGTGGTCTCGCGGGCCAGCGTCGCGGCGGCGGCCCACGGGTCGTCGGTGTGCGGGAAGTTCGGCAGCAGCCCCCCGACGAAGCCGGACTCCTCGGCCGCCCGCGCGACCTCGCCCATGTAGTCGGCGTGGGTGTAGCCGTCGTCGCGGCCGTCCCGCGTGCCGGGGGCGGTGCCGCCCGGGGCGAAACCGCCGCGGCTGCGGACCCTGCGGCGCAGCGACGGCTGGTCGCCCTCCATGTGGATGCGCCAGTAGATGTCAACCGGCAAGAGCCTGCTCCTTGAGGTGCTCACCGAGGTGGTAGCCGTCCTCGGTACGGACGAAGAACTCGCTCACGCCGCGGCGGGCGTACTCCTCCACGCGCTCCTCCACGCGGTCGAGCGAGGCCAGGTGGACGCCGTAGCGCAGGCCGGGCAGCTCGGGGACGAGGGCCTCCAGGTCGTCGCCCTCGGCGAAGACGTGCACGTCCGCGTGCCGCCGCGACAGGGCGAGGGCCTCGGGACAGGTGCCGGAGAGCTGCACCTCGGGGAAGGGCGACGCCGACAGCGGCGGGCCGAACCCGCCCGCGGCGACCTCGTAGAAGTCGCCCCGGAAGTCGAACGGCCCGCCGTGCCAGACGCCCTTGGCCACGGCCAGGAACTCGCCGGCGCGGGCATAACGGTCGGGGCCGGTCAGGAAGTCGCCCTGCGCCCTGGCCACGGCCGGGTCCAGGTCCACCGCGAGCCGCCAGCCCAGCCGGCCGGCGGCGAAACGCTGCAGCGAGGCCGAGAGCTTGGCGGCGTAGACGGGGGTGGCGGCCGCGGCGTGGAACCCGGCGACCACGCGCAGGTGCCGGGTACGGCGCAGCGCGTTCGCGGCGACGGTCAGAGACTCCTGCCCGCCGGGGTCGAACGGCACCAGCGCCCCCGCCAGCCCCGCCAGGTCAGCGGCCACGGCGGCCCGGCCGGCCGGATCGGTCAGGGCGGGCCGCACGTCGGTGACGAACGCGGGCAGCTCCGGCGCGGCGGCGCTCCTGGTGGGCAGGACGACGTGGAAGCGGGTCGTCGCGGGGCGGGTCATCATGCCACCGCCGCCAGGGCGCCGGTGCAGGGGCTGCCGGAGATCAGCAGGACGGCCATGTCAGCTCTTTCCCAGGAGTTCGGTGGAAACGGGCGGCGTGCCCGCGTGGGTGTCGACGCCGAGGTCGGCGAGCAGGCGGCGGCGCAGCTCCACGAAGACCGGGTCCGTCCGGTCGCGCGGACGGTCGAGGCCGACCCGCAGGTCCGTGACGAACCGGCCCTCGCGCAGCACCGCGATCCGGTCGGCGAGCAGGATCGCCTCCTCGACGTCGTGCGTGACCAGCACCACGGCCGGGCGGTGCCGGGCGCACAACTCGGCGATCAGGTCCTGCATGTGCAGCCGGGTGAGCGCGTCGAGCGCGGCGAACGGCTCGTCCAGCAGGAGCAGCTCCGGCTCGCGTACCAGGGCCCTGGCCAGCGCCACCCGCTGGGCCTCGCCACCGGACAGCGTCGCGGGCCAGGCGTCGGCGTGCCGGCTCAGGCCCACCTCCGCCAGTGCCTCGAGCCCCTTGGCGCGGGCGGAGCGGCCCTGCCCGATGATCACGTTCGCGAGCGCGCGCTTGGAGGGGATGAGCCGCGGCTCCTGGAAGACGACC
The DNA here is from genome assembly GCF_014204795.1 of Nonomuraea jabiensis. Lineage (GTDB taxonomy): Bacteria > Actinomycetota > Actinomycetes > Streptosporangiales > Streptosporangiaceae > Nonomuraea > Nonomuraea jabiensis. Next base: position 8,880,189 of record NZ_JACHMB010000001.1, read on the forward strand.
GTGCGCACCGGGGGTACCAGCACGGTTCCGCCGGTGGCGGCGTCCAGGCCGGCGAGGATGCGCAGCAGCGTGGTCTTGCCCGTGCCGCTCGCGCCGAGCAGCGCGAGGAACTCGCCCCGGCGCACGTCCAGGTCCACGCCGTCGAGCACGGCGCGCTCGCCGAAGACCTTGCGCAGCCCTCTCGTCCGTACGGCGAGCCCCGCCGGCTCCGGGCTCAGCTTTGGCGTCATCGGATGCTCACCGCCCTGCGCCACGGCATCGTTCCCCGTTCGACCAGCCGCAGCGCCAGGTCGGCCAGCAGCCCGATCACGGCGTAGAGCAGCACGCACAGCGCCAGGATGTCGGTACGCAGGTAGTCGGTGGCCCGGGCCATGAGGTAGCCGAGCCCGGCCGTCACGTTGATCTCCTCGGCGGCGATGAGCGCGATCACGCTGAGCGTGGTGGCCAGGCGCAGCCCGGCGAAGACCGACGGCAGCGCGCCCGGCAGCACGACCTCGCGGGCGATCGCGAGCCGGCCGAGGCCGAACGAGCGGGCCGCCTCCACGACCTTGCGGTCCACGTTGCGCACGCCGCTGGAGACGTTGACGTACATGGGGAAGGTGCAGGCCACGCCGATCAGCAGGATCTTGGAGGCCTCCTCGATCCCGAACCAGACGACGAACAGCGAGGTCAGCGCCAGGAAGGGGATGGCGCGCAGCGCCTGCATCGAGGAGTCCACCAGCTCCTCGCCGAGCCGGGTGAAGCCGGAGACGACGCCCAGCAGCAGTCCGGTGGAGGCGCCCAGCACCAGGCCGAGGCCGGCCCGGGTGATGGACACGCGCAGCGCCTCCGGGAGCTGGCCGTCGGCCCACAACTCGCCGAAGGTCCTGACGACGTCCTGGGGGCCGGCGAGCACGTCCTTGGTGAGGGCGCCGGAGGCGGTGGCCGCGTACCAGGCCGCCAGCAGCAGGACCGGGCCGATGGCCCGCAGCACGAACGTCAGCGCTGGCGCGCGTCCGGCGGCGCGGGGCGGGTTCGGGGCGACGAGCCCCTGCACTGCGGCGCTCATTGCTTCGCGTTCCCCAGCGTCGTCACGTCCACGACGTGCTGGGAGACGTCCAGCGGCGCGGTGAGCACCTTCTGGTCGAGGAAGAACTTCGCGACCTCCTGATATTTCGCGATCTCAGACGCGGTGACCGCCTGGGCGGGCTTGCCCTTCTTCTGGATGTCGACCACCAGGTCCTTCTGCTTGCCCTGCACGGCCTGCGGGCCCGCCTGGGTGAAGACGTTCAGGTACGCCGCCGGGTCGGCGATCTCCTTCGCGCTGCCCTCCTTGAGGAACTCGAACAGCGCCTTGACCACCTCGGGATGCTCGTCGAGCAGCTTGTTGGCGGCCACGTAGATCACGTAGTTGTCCGACTTGATGGCCTCGCCGTCGGCCAGGATCCGCGCGTCCAGGTCGGTGACGGCGGGGATGAGGAAGGTGGAGAACGTCGACCAGGCGTCCACCTTGCCCGAGCCGAAGACCGGTGCGGTCTGCGGCGGCTGCAGGTAGACGCGCTTGACCTTGTCCACCGGCACGTTGAACGTCTGCAGCGCCTTGAGCAGCAGGTACTCGCTGGTGCCGCCGTGGCCGACGGCCACGCTGCGCCCGGCCAGGTCCGCGACCGACTTGATCGGCGAGCCGTTCTTGACCACGATCCCCTCGCCGGCGAGGTCGGGCGGCACCGTGGCGAAGATCTTGAAGCTGGGTTTGACGGCCAGCGCGGTGACGCCGGCGGTGATCGAGCCGGTCGCGACGTCGAGCGAGCCGGCGTTGATGGCCTGGGCGGCGGGGGCGAAGACGGAGAAGTCACCGGCCCACTTCACCTTGGCGTTGACCTTGGCCAGGGCGGCGTCCAGGCTGCCGTCCTTCTTCGCGACGGCCAGGAAGCCGCTGTTGCCCGGGTCCGCGATCCGCACGACCACCTGCTCCTGGGCGGCGGTGGCGCCGGTGCCGCCGCCACAGGCCGCGGCCAGGAGGACGAGAGGGGCGGCGAGCAGCAGCTTACGCATGGGGGACTCCTTGGAGCGGGGTGTGGTCGGCCCAGGCCGCGACGTCCACGGGCGACTGGAGGAAGCGGTGGCCGCGCAGGAAGTGCTCCTGCCGGGCCAGCAGGTCGAGGCGTTCGGGCGACAGGTCCAGGTGGAGCGAGGCGCCGGGGACGTAGGCGGCGGCCACGCCGGTCGCGCCCGCGCCGGTCTCGGCGCCGAGGATCCTGGCGACCTCCGCCGGATGATCGGCGGCCCAGTCGGCCGCCCGCAGCAGGACGCCGAGGAAGCGGGTGACCACGTCGGGGTGCTCGTCGAGCAGGCGCTGGTGCACGGTGATCGGCCGCGGGGTGCCGTTGTTCACCCGCGCCCGCCGGTCCGGCACGGCGTCGAGGTCGATGCCGACCTCCGCGCCATGGCGCAGGGCGGCCTCGACGGCGAGCGCGCCCTTGACGTAGACCGCGTCCACCTCGCCGGCGGCCAGCGCGGCCAGCTCGGCCTCCCACTGGCCGCCGCCCGGCTCGGCCGGGACGTCCACCAGCTCGGCGTCGCCGAGGCCGAGCCCGGCCAGCGACAGCGCTCCGTGGAAGCCGCGCAGGGCCATGGCCCGCCAGAAGTCGATCGCGATGCGGTGCCGGGGAACGGCCAGGCGCAGGCCCTTGAGCTGCTCGGGGCGCTCCAGAGCGGTGCCGGCGCGGACCAGGACGGCCTGGTGCTCCTCGATCCAGGTGAGCCCGATGAGCCGGGTGGCCTCGCCGCGGGAGCGCGCCCAGAGCGCGGGCACGTTGCCGCCCTCGCGGAACAGGCCGGTCAGGGCGTGGGTGTAGTGCGTCTCGCGGGGGACGCCAGGCGAGTCGTCCTGCAGGGACCGGACCTCGATCCCGTCGGCGGCGAACTCCCCGGCCAGCCAGCCCTGGTCCGCCGCGATGCCCGTCGCGGTGGGCACGGGACAGCGGGTGAACCAGATGGTGTCGAGTGCGGCTGTGGTCATGGGAGAGAGTTTGCTAGTAAATTGGTAGGGAATGCAAAGAATATCCCGCGATGCGGGAAGCGTTCCCGGCCGGACCGGCTCTCACCTGGTCACGGCTCTCCCTACTCGGAAGACGGAGTTTCCCGCATGGCAGCAGAAGGCGGCGTCCAGTCCGTGCGCAGGGCGATCGGCGTGCTCGACTGCTTCGGCGGTGGGGACGCCTCGCTCAGCCTGTCCGACCTCTCGCGCCGGATGGGGCTGTCCACCTCGACCACGCACCGCCTGGCCAGGACGCTGACCGGCGCCGGCTTCCTGGAACAGGAGGCGCGCACGGGCCGCTACCGGCTCGGCCCGTCGATCACCGAGCTGGGCCAGCTCTCCTTCCACCGGCGCGGCCTGCACCGCATCCCGCCCGAGCTGGCCGAGCTGGCCCGGATCACCTCCGCCACCGTGGACCTGGCCGTCCGCAACGACCGGCACGCGGTCATCCTGAGCGGCGGCTCGCTCAACCCCGACAGCGGCATCGGCCTGCGCCGCCCGTTGCACTCCACGGCGCTGGGCAAGGTTCTGCTGGCCTGGGACCCGGAGGGCAGGGCGGACCTGGAAGCGCTCGGGCCCCTGCGGGCGCTGACCGGCCGCACGATCGTGGACCACGGCGAGCTGCGCGCCGAGCTGGACCGCGTACGCGAGGCCGGGTACGCGCTCAACGACGGGGAGTCGGGCGACGGCATCCGCACGGTCGCGGTGCCGGTGCTCGACCGGCAGGGCCACGCTCGTTACGCGCTGGCCGTGCGCTCCACGCCGCTGGTCATGAGCGACGCGCGGATCGACTGGTTCGTCACGCACGCGCGGGCCTGCGCGCGGGCGCTGGAAGTGCTGCTGATCCCGCCCGCCGAGCGCCGCCTGCGCACCTCCGACGGGTGGGCCCCAGCGTGATGACGCGGCCGCACTGTGCGGCGCGCGCGTCAAAGACGGAAGCGGTCGGTGGCGTCGATCAGGCGGTGCCGGGTGCCGGGCTCGGAACCGCCGTGGCCCGCGTCCTCGACGAGGTGGAACTCGGCCTCGGGCCAGGCCTGGTGCAGATCCCAGGCCTGGTCGGGCGGCGTCTTCATGTCGTAGCGGCCGTTGACGATGACGGCGGGGATGTGCCGGATGCGGTCGACGCCCGCCAACAGGCCCTCCTTGGGGAGGAAACCGCCGTTGCTGATGTAGTGGTGGGTGATGCGGGCGAAAAGGAGGACGGCGCCGTCGTCGAGCTCCGGCGGGTCGACCGGCAGCAGGGTGTTGGCCGAGAACTCCCAGCCCATCCAGGCGCGGGCGGCCGGGAGATGGACGGCGGGGTCGGGGTCGCCGATGCGGCGGCCGTACGCGGCGACCAGGTCGTGTCGCTCGTCGGCGGGGATCGCGTCGCGGAACGCGGCCCACTCGGCGGGGAAGAGCCGGGCCGCGCCGGTGGAGGTGAACGTCCAGTCCTCGTCGGAGGGCCGGACGAGGTAGACGCCGCGGAGCACGAGTTCGGTGACACGGTCGGGGTGGGCCTGGGCGTACGAGAGGGCGAGGGTGCTGCCCCAGCTTCCGCCGAAGACCAGCCAGCGGTCGACGGACAGGTGCTCGCGGAGCCGCTCCATGTCGGCGACCAGGTGCGCGGTGGTGTTGTGCTCCAGCGACACCCCCGGGCCCGCGGCGCTCGGCCGGCTGGCGCCGCAGTTGCGCTGGTCGAACAGCACGATCCGGTACGCGTCCGGGTCGAAGAACCGGCGGAAGGCGGGCAGGATGCCGCCGCCGGGCCCGCCGTGCAGGAAGACCGCGGGCTTGCCGGCCGGGTTTCCGCAGACCTCCCAGTAGATCTCGTTGCCGTCTCCGACGTCGAGCAGACCGGAGTCGTACGGTTCGATCGGCGGATAGAACTCCTTCAGCGCCATCAGAGTCTCCCGAGGGAACCGTCGTCTTCAGGCGACGGGGGAGTGGGGAGCGGGAGGGCCGCCAGGGCCCGAGCGTGCCTTGGCCTGTCAGGTGCGCGGGTCACAGGTTTCCTTCCGGGTTTTGTCGGTGCCGGCCGATATCGTGGTGGTCTCGTTACCGAGCGTGGGGGGTGGGGTGTGCGCAGGTCGTTCAAGTTCCTGCTGCGTCTCACCGTAAAGCAGGGCGCCGCACTGGCCGCCTGCCTGGAGGACCACCGCACGCTGTACAACGCGGCTCTTGAGCACCGCCGTACGGCCTACCGCAAAGCCGGGGTGACGGTGCGCTACGGCGAGCAGTCGGCGGAGCTGAAGCACATCCGCGCCGACGACCCGAGCGGTCAGGGCCGGTGGTCGTTCTCCTCTCAGCAGGCCACGCTGCGCAGGCTGGACAAGGCGTACCGGGCCTTCTTCGACCGCGTCAAAGCAGGCCGCACGCCAGGGTTGCCGCGTTTCAAGGGGCGGGGCTGGTTCGACACGGTTGAGTGGCCCAAGGACGGTGACGGCTGCCGGTGGGACTCCCAGCCACACCACCCGGCCGCGACCTACGTGCGGTTGCAGGGCGTCGGTCAGGTGCGGGTCCACCAGCACCGCCGGGTGCTGGGCATCGTCAAGACGATCAGCGTCAAGCGGGAAGGCGCCCGCTGGTTCGTCGTGCTGTCGTGCGATGAGGTGCCCGCACGCCCCCTTCCCGCCACGGGTGCGGTCGCGGGTGTTGACGTGGGTGTCGCCTGGCTGGCCACGACCAGCGACGGCGACCACCTCGACAACCAGCGCCACCTCGCCGCCTGCGCGAGCCGGCTGGCAGCGGCCCAGCGGAAGCTGGCCGGTAAGAGACGAGGATCCCAGCGGCGCGGTAAGGCCGTTGCGCGGGTGGCGGCGCTGCATGCCAAGGTGCGGCGGCAACGCCTTGATGCGGCGCACAAGGCCGCGCTTGCGCTGGTTCGCGGCTATGACGTGATCGTGCATGAAGCGCTGAATGTGGCGGGCATGACCCGGCGTGCCGCGCCGAAACCGGACGGCGAAGGCGGCTACCTGCCCAACGGGCAAGCGGCTAAATCCGGGCTGAACAAGAGCATTCTCGACGCGGGTTGGTCGGCGTTCTTGACGATCCTGTCGCACAAGGCTGAAAGCGCCGGTCGACAGCTGATCGCGGTGAACCCGGCCAACACCTCTCGTACGTGCTCGCGTTGCGGGCACTGCGCGAAGGACAACCGTGTCACCCAGGCCGTCTTCCGGTGTACGGGGTACGGGTTTTGCGGGCACGCCGACGTGAACGCGGCGATCAACATCTTGAGGGCAGGGCTTGCCCTTCGTGAGGCTGCGCAAGCGGCTTAGCGAGAAGCCGCTCCCTTCAAGGAGCGGAGGAGTCACGTGATCAAGTAGACCACCCGGACCAGGCGATCGCGCACTGTCAGACCGCGACCATCGTCATCGCGGGGTCAGTCCCGCGGTGCGGGCTCGGCCTGCCGGTGCTGAGCGGGCTCGGTCGCCGACACCTCGATCGGGCCGAACATGATGCCGCTCAGCCCGGTGGTGGCCAGCGCGACACCGGGCCAGGTCGAGCCGGTGTCGCCGGTACGGGCGCATGGGCGGCGCGACGGTCAGCGCCGGCACGGCGGCGGGCGGGAAGATCGTCAGGATCGACGAGATGACCTGCGGGAACACCAGGGGTGGTGCGAGGTGGCGAGCGGTCGCAGCCCGGCCGCGAAAAGCTTGTCTCTTTTGTAGACGAGGTTTCCCTCGGCGCGCTAACGTTGTCTTTGCTAGAGACGACGTTAGATCGTGGTAGTACTGGAAATCCGCGAAGGAGGCCGCACAGACAAGCAGGTGCACCCATGGTCGAGCGCTACCTCGGTGTTCTCGGCATCGCCGAGGCCCTGGGCGTGAGCCGTCATGCGGTGCACAAGTGGCGCAGCCGCTATTCGGACGGCTCCGATCACCCGTTCCCCCTGCCCGACGTCGAAGTCGACGGCGCTCCCGGCTGGCGGTCCGAGCGGCTGGCGGAGATCGTGCGGTGGCGCGAGGGGCTGCCCGGCCGCGGCGCGGGCGGGGGCCGCCCTTCCCTCGCACGTCAGGAGTACCTCAAGGAAGCAGAGTCGCGCGGCCTGACCCGGGACGAGGCCATACGCGCGCTCGCCACGTTCGGCGAGGAGTTTCCCGAGATGACCGAGCCGGAGATTTGCGCCTGGCTCGTCGGGAAATGGCGCGGCTAGACCCTTCCCCCCAACCCCATCAGCACGGAAGGCGATGACGCATGCCCGAAATCGGCGGAGACACCGCACCGGGATTCGAAGCAGTACGCGAGGCGTTCGCGGCCGACCTGGCCGCCCAGCAGGGAACGGGCGCCGCCGTGAGCGTCTACCTGCACGGCCGGAAGGTCGTCGACCTGTGGGGCGGCATCGCCGACCCCGGCACCGGCCGCCCCTGGGAGCGCGACACCCTGCAGCTCGTCTACTCCACCACCAAGGCCGTCACGGCCACCTGCGCCCTGCTGCTGTCCCAGCGGGGCGAGCTGGACCTCGACGCGCCCGTGGCGGAATGCTGGCCGGAGTTCGCGGCCAACGGCAAGGACCGCATCCCGGTCCGCTGGCTGCTCACCCACCAGGCGGGGCTACCCGCGATCGACCACCCGATCACCCCGGAGGAGGCGATCGCCTGGGAGCCCATGGTGGCCGCGCTGGCGGCCCAGCGGCCGTACTGGGAGCCGGGCACGGACCACGGCTACCACGGGCTCACCTACGGCTGGCTCGTCGGAGAGGTCGTCCGCCGGGTGTCCGGCCGCAGCCTGGGCACGTTCCTCGCCGAAGAGATCGCCGCCCCGCTCGGGCTGGACCTGTGGATCGGGCTGCCGGAAACCGAGCGGCACCGGGTCAGCCGGATCATCGAGACCCCGCCCGACTTCCAGGCCATGGCCCGGCTCGACCTGGCCACCCTTCCCGAACCCCTGCGCGAGGTCATGGCCGCCTTCGCCGATCCCACGTCGTTGACCAGGCGCTCGCTCGCGGTCGTCACGCCGCCGCTGGACCACAACAGGCCGGAGGAGCAGGCCGCCGAGATGCCCGCCACCAACGGCATCTGCACGGCCCGCGCGCTGGCCCGCTTCTACGCCGCGCTCATCGGCGAGGTGGACGGGCACCGCATTCTCACCCCCGCCACCTTGACCGCCGCGACCGCGGAACAGGTCAGCGGCATCGACCGCATCCTGCGCGTGCCCGTCCGGATAGGCACCGGGTTCGGCCTCCCGACTCCGGACGCGTTCTGGTACTCCCCGACCGCCTTCGGATTTCCCGGCCGCGGCGGCTCGCTCGGTTTCGCCGACCCGGCGACCGGCCTCGCGTTCGGTTACGTCATGAACCACGTCCTGGAAGGCGTGCCGGACCTGAGGGCCGCGAACCTGCTCGCCGCGGTCCAGAAGGCGATGGGCGCAGCGGTGTCGCCCGCCGGCAAGTGATCGTCAAGCGTTTTCCAACTGCGGCCCCTTACGTTAGGGGCATGCCTAACGTCGGTTTCGTGGAAATCATCTTCGCGTTCCTCATCCCGCTGGCGGCTCTCTGGGTCGTCATCTACACCGCCGTACGGGCGGCGATCCGCCACAGCAGGTGACAGCCCGGCAGCGAGCCCGCGTCGGGGCGGGCTCGGTTTGCCGCCTGACAGCCCGGTCAGATAGAAAGCTTGCGTGCTGAAAGGGAAAAAGGTCGGGCTCAGGGCCCGGTACGAGGACGACATTCCGATCCTTCGGGCCGAGCTCTACGACGACGTGGTCAACGCCTCGCGAGCCGAAGGCCGGCCGTGGCGGCCGATCACACCCGGCTCGAAGGATCCGCGGCTCGTGGTGGACGACCAGGAGCAGGGCCACGTCCCGTTCTCGGTCGTGGAGCTGGACGGCGGCACGCTGGTCGGCACCGCCAACCTGTGGGGCATCGACACCCACAACCGGTCCGCGCACATCGGGCTGGGGCTGCTGCCGTCGGCCCGCGGCCACGGCTACGGCACCGACGTGGTCGCCGTGCTGTGCCACTACGGGTTCGTCGTGCGCGGCCTGCAGCGACTGCAGATCGAGACGCTGTCGGACAACGCCGCGATGCTGCGCGCCGCCGAGCGCAACGGTTTCGTCCGTGAGGGCGTGCTGCGCTCCTCGTCCTGGGTGATGGGCGAGTTCCTGGACGAGGTGCTGCTCGGGCTCCTCGTGCAGGAATGGAAGGGCTGACTCCGACCTCGGATCGCCAGCTGCTCGCTCATTTGACTTCAAGCACACTTGAAGTCGTTGACTGGCGATCATGCAGACAGCAGGTACATCTCTCAAGCAGCGCGTCCTCCGGAAACTGGTGCGCCAGGCCCATCACCCCCGAGGCGTCGTCGGATGGGCGATCGGCCAGATGTTCGCCCATCGCCCCTCCAACCGGCAGCGCAACCTCTGGGCGGTGTCGTTGCTGGACGTGCGACCCACCGACCGGGTGCTCGAGATCGGCTTCGGCCCCGGCATCGCCATCGCCGAGCTCGCCCGCCGCGCCACCCGAGGTCACGTCTTCGGCGTCGACCACTCGCAGGCCATGGTCCGGCAGGCCGCCCGTCGCAACGCCGCGGCCGTCCGCGCCCGCCGCGTGCACCTCGCGCAGGCCTCCGTGGAGCAGCTGCCGAGCTTCGGCGATCCGCTCGACGCCATCCTCGCCGTGAATTCCGCGGGGTTCTGGCCCGACCCGGTGGGGCGGCTGCGCGAGCTGCGCCGCCTGCTCCGCCCGGCGGGACGCATCGCGCTCGTCAGCCAGCCGCGCTGCCCCGGCGCCACCCGGGACACCACCGTCCGGGCCGCCCAAGAGCTCCAGGACCTGCTCACCCAGGCCGGCTTCACCCACCTCCGGGTCGAGACCCTCGAACTCGACCCACCCGTCGCCTGCGTGCTGGCCGACAATCCGGCCGGCATGCCGTAGGCCGCTGTCCCGTCAGGTGAGCGGAACCTGGGAGGGCACTTCCCTGCGGCGTACGGCAATCGCCGCCCCAAGGGCGATGGCAGCATAGCCGCAGGTCACGGCCAACCCCGCCCACGGCGGGAGCGGGTAATAGCCCCCGAGCGGCGACGGGCTCACGTCCACGTGCGCGAACGTGGGGACGCTCTGCGTGATCGCGAACCCGGCGGCAGGGGTGATCGTCAGCAGCCATGGCGCCAGGCCCGCGGTCGCCAGCAGGTAGGGCACGACGACCAGCGCGACGGCCAGTCCGATGGCGACGATGCCCCGCCTGACCAGCGCGGCGAGGCCCAGCGCCAGCACGGCGGCGGCCGCGGTCAGGGCCGCGTAGCCGGTGATCACCCGGAGCTCGGTCTCCAGGGTGATCGGCTGAATCGGGTTCTGATTGGCGCGCAACATCGCCAGGCCGACGGGAATCACGACCCCTGCGGTCACCAGCCCCGTCACGAACGCGACCGCGCCGGCCACCGCGGCCTTGGCCGCCAGCAGCCGCGCCACCGGCGGGCCGGTCCCGATCAGCCCGCGCCGGTGGTCCGCCGTGAAGAAGGTGACCGCCGCCACGAGCACCGGGACCAGTCCCAGGGCCCCGCCGATCAGCATGAGGTCGGCGCGCAGGCCGCCCTCCACCGTGGCGGGTCCGATGTCACCGCCCCCGGTCACGATGAGCTTGTCACCGGACTCGACGACCCCGCCCGGGTGATGCGGGGTCTTGCCGTCGGACTCCATGGAGACGCCGACGTCGTCGCGGCGCCACGGACCGTTCGCGCCCCGCAGCGTGATCTGGTCGAAGGTGGCGGTGGCCTGGGCGAAGGCTTGCGCCATGTCCCACAGGGCGCCCGGTGAGGTGGCGAACAGCCCGATCTCGACCGTCTCCGGCAGCCCGGTCAGCTTGACCGCGCTCACCTCGGTCCACGCCTTGCCGTCGTCCGACTCGTAGCCGGTGACGGTGTCGCCCGACCTGGTCAGCCGGAGCCACTGGGGGCCGTTGTGAGGACCGCCGGGCACGTCGTGGATGTAGTTGTACTGCATCCGCACGCCGTGGTCCCCGGTGAGCATGACGGCGGCGTACGGTGTGCCCTGCTTGAGGCTCTGCCTGACCAGGAGCCCGGCCTTCGCCCACGGCACCACTCCCTCCTTGAGGTTGCGCACCCCGGGTACGGCGTCCGGCAGCCGGATCTGCCCGGTCATGTCGGATATGCGGGCGGTGAGGCTGCCGTCCCCCTTGAGCGGCTGGTGCACGAAGTAGTACTTGTCCCTGACCGCTGTGCCATCGGGTCCCACCAGCGGCGCGGGGCAGGCGCCTTCCCCCTTCCCGGTCACGCAGGTGGTGCGGGCGCCCCCGGCGACCAGCAGCCCGAGCGACACGGTGACCAGTACGGAGGCCGCCATGGCGAGCGCCCAGCCGCGCGCGGTCCGGAACCTGGTCCACTGCGCGCGCAGCAACTGAGGGAAACGATCCTGCCCCGCCTGCCGGCTGGATCGGTGAGGCGTGAATGAACTCATGCCGACCGGTTGTACGCGGCACCCGGTTCCATCCCGGTCGCACCCGCTGCGACTTGGCTGGAACCGGGGATCTGGCATCGTTGACCCATGGCACCTCGACCCGGCGGCCGGCCCGGCCGCTCAGCCCGCACGAGCACCGGCGGTGAGCGGCGGTGAGGGTCCTCGTCGTCGAAGACTTCGAGGTCCTCGCCCGCTCCATCGGAACGGGGCTGCGCCGCGAGGGCATGGCCGTCGACGTCGTCCTGGACGGGACGGCAGCCCTCGACCGCCTGGCCGCCACCCGTTACGACGTGGTGATCCTCGACCGTGACCTGCCTGGCGTGCACGGCGACGAGATCTGCCGGCGACTCGCCCACGGCCGGTGCGAGACCCGCGTCCTGATGCTCACCGCCTCCGGCACGATCGAGGACCGCGTCCACGGGCTCAGCCTCGGCGCCGACGACTACCTGCCCAAGCCGTTCGCGTTCGCCGAGCTGGTCGCCCGCGTCCGTGCCCTGGGCCGCCGCGCCACCCCGCCGCTGCCGCCCACCCTGGCCTGCGGGGACATCAGCCTCGATCCGGCCCGCCGTACCGCGTTCCGGGCCGGTCGCCGCCTTGAGCTGAGCCCCAGGGAGTTCGCCCTGCTCGAATGCCTGCTCGCGGTACCCGGCGTGGTCATCTCCGCCGAGGAACTGCTCGAACGCGTCTGGGACGAGGCCGCCGACCCCTTCAGCAGCGCCGTCAAGCACACCATGCACCGGCTGCGGGCCAAGCTCGGCGACCCGCCCGTGATCGAGACCGTCCGCGAAGGCGGCTACCGCATCGGATCGTCATGACCTCCCGGCAGCTCGCCAGAAGGTCCCTGCAGAGGCGGCTCGCGCTCGCCTACGCGGCGGGCATCTACGCCGCCGGGGTCTTCGTGGTCATATTCGTCGACGTCCCGCTCGCCGGCATCCACGCGGCCAGACCCGTAGGCGGCCCCTCATCCAGCACGATCACCGGGACCGGGTCCGGGATCAGCCTGCCCCAGCTCCTCATGGGATCCGCCGTCGCCCTGGTCGTCCTCATCCCCGTCGCCCTGGCTCTCGGCTGGTACGTCGCCGGCCGGTTCCTGCACCCGCTGCGCGCCATCACCACCACCGCCAAAGTCATCTCCGCCGGAGACCTCCACCGGCGCCTCGACCTCGGCGAGCCCACGGACGAGCTGACCGAGCTCGGCCACACCCTCGACGACCTGTTCGCCCGCCTGCAAGCCTCCTTCGACGCCCAGCGACACTTCGTCGCCAACGCCTCCCACGAGCTGCGCACCCCCCTCGCCGGCCTGCGTACCCTCCTCGAAGTCGCCCTCGCCGACCCCGACGCCGACGCCGGCACCCTGCGCTCTGCCTGCCAGGAGGCCCTGGCTCTCGGCGGACACCAGGAGCGGCTCGTCCAGGCCCTGCTCGCCCTGGCCACCAGCGAGCGCGGCGTCACCCGCTGGGACACTGTCGACCTCGCCCACGTCGTCGGAGGAGTGCTCGCCTCCCGCCGCGACCAGGCCACGGCGACAGGCATCGACCTCGCCGAACATCTCACGCCCGCAGTGACGGCCGGGGACCCGAGACTGATCGAAAGCCTCGTGGCCAACCTCGTCGACAACGCCATCCGCCACAACCACGCGGACGGGCACGTGAAGGTCACCACCGAGACCTCCGGCACGCAGGTGACGCTTACGGTCACCAACAGCGGGCCGGTCATCCCCGGCGACCAGATCCAGCGCCTCTTCCAGCCCTTCCAGAAACTGGCGGCCGAGAGAAACGGCCGGGGCGACGGCTACGGGCTCGGCCTCGCCATCGTCAACGCCGTCGCCCAGGCTCACCACGCCACCCTCACCGCCGGCGCGCGCCCCGAAGGCGGCCTGGCCGTCACCGTGCGGTTCGCGCAGCCGGGTGCCCGATGACCGGCCCGTCAGGCCCAGTTGGTGACGCGGCGCAGGACGTACTCGACCGGTCCGTAGCGGTGCGTACGCAGCCAGCGCGCGCTCAGCCAGAGCAGGACCGTGTAGATCGCCAGGGCCACGCCCATCACGGCGAGCGGTGACAGCTCGCCCGCCAGCGCCAGGCCGTACCCGGTGAAGACCAGGCAGCACAGCACCGACTGCCCGACGTAGTTGGAGGCCGCCACCCGCCCCGCGGGGGCCAGCGCGCGCCCGGCGGCGGGGAAACGCCGGGTCACCCGCAGCAGGGTCACCACGTACGCGGCGGCCAGCGGGATCGAGGTCACCGTGGACACCGCCGTGCCGACCAGCTCCCACGTGGCCGGCGCGCCGGCCGTCAGCGCGAGCAGGATCCCGCCGGGCAGGCCCAGGCCGAAGCCGACCCACTGGATGCGCGGCGCGAGATGCCACCACCGCCCGGTCTCCTCCAGCAGCCTGGACTTGCCCGCCGCCAGCCCGAACAGGAACATGGCCAGCGCCATCGGCCCCTGGAAGATCCAGACCATCGCGACGATCGGCGGGTAGAGCTCCAGTTGCAGGGTCAGCACGTCGAGCGGGCTGCCGGTGGCCAGGGCCAGCGCGTGGGCCGCCGCCGCGGTGTCGGCCGCCGGAGCCTGGCCGGCCGTCGGGTCGAGGGTGGACAGCCACGCCAGCCCGGCCCACAGCAGGGCCAGCACGCCGACGATGACCGATCCGGTCACGACGGCGGTCTTCGGCCTGATGTTGCGCAGGGCGAGCAGGAGCAGGCCGAGCATGGCGTACAGGGTGAGGATGTCGCCGATCCACAGCAGGATCCCGTGTGCCAGGCCGATCAGGAACAGGCCCAGGCACCTGCGCAGCGTCCTGGCCCGCACGCTCGCCCCCGCCCGCTCCGCCGAGCGCATCTGCAGCGTGAACGAGTAGCCGAACAGGAACGAGAAGATGATGTAGAACTTGGTCAGCACGAGGGCGGTGATGACCGTGGCCACGGGCCCGTCGGGGATGGGCATGGTGCCGTTGAGCGCGTAGCCGGGGTCGGCGAAGAAGCCGATGTTGGCCACCAGGATGCCCGCGAGCGCGAAACCGCGCACCACGTCGATCTCGTGGATCCGGCTGGCGGGCGGGGTGCGCACTTGTGTCATGCGCCCGAAGTTACGGACGGCGTGCCCGTCGGGGCATCCGACCTTGGTCTGCCTTCCGGCGACCAAAGCAGCACGCGATGTCTACCGCAGTCTTCTGGTCCGGGCGCCGGGTCTCCGCCTCAGGGGTGGTCCGGGATGCGCACCGAGAGCAGGGCGACGTCGTCGTCGTTGTCCGCGGGGCGGACGCGGTCGATGAGTACGTCGCCCAGCGAGGCGACGGGCCGGTGGGCCATCGAGGCGGCGTACCGGCTCAGCCGGGCCATCCCCTCGTCCAGCGTCCGGGTCGGCGACTCGATCAGGCCGTCGGTGTAGAGCACCAGCGTGGACAGAGGCGGCAGGTCGGCGACGGCGTCGGCGCGGACGGTGGGGATGCCGGTGCCCAGGAGCAGGTCCTGCGCCTCCTCCAGGAAGCGGGTCCGCCCGTCCCGCTCCACCAGCAGCGGCGGCGGGTGGCCCGCGTTGGTCCAGCACAGCCGCCATCCGCCGTCGTCGCGGCGCTCCAGCCGGGCCAGAACGGCGGTGGCCATCGTGGTCTGCGCCATGCGGGCCACCGCCTGGTCGAGCCGGTCCACGACGACGCTGGGCGGATCCTGGCCCGCGCCGGCATAGGCGCGCAGCATGTTGCAGACCTGCGCCATGCCGGCGGCGGCGTCCAGGTCGTGGCCGATCACGTCGCCGATCACCAGGGCCGTGGCGCCGTCGGGCAGGACGAAGGAGTCGTACCAGTCGCCGCCGACCTGCGAGGCGTGGGGCGCGGGCCGGTAGGAGGCGCTCATCTGCAGCCCGGGCACCGACGGCAGCAGGGGGAGCAGGTGGCGCTGCATGGTCTCGGCGACCCGCCGCTGCCGCTCGTACAGGCGGGCGTTGTCCAGCGCCAGGCCCGCCCGGCGGGCGATGTCCTCCACCAGCAGCAGGTCAGCGGTCGTGAACTTCGCCGGCTGACCGGAACGTCCCAGCGTCAGGGCGCCGACCACGCCGCGCACGCCGCGGATCGGCGCGATGCACGCAGAGTGCATGCCCGTCTCCCGGAACAGCTCCTGCTGAGCGACCGCGATGCCCGAGTCGGGAGGTCCCTGGTACGTTTCCGGGCTCACGAGCGTGGCGGTGACTCCGCGCAGCGCCCGCGACAGGGGCATCGGCGACTCCTCGGGAACGGGCGGCATCGGCCCCTCCAGGTCGTCCCGGTATGTCAGGAGACCGCCCTTGTAGTGCGCGACGGCGGCCCGCGACACTCCGCCCTCCTCGGTGAGCAGGTCGATCACCGCCCAGTCCGCCAGCAGCGGCAGGACCAGGCGTACGAGCTGGCGCAGCGTCTCGTCCACGTCCAGGCTGGAGGTGAGCGTCGTGGTCGTCTCCGCGAGCAGGGCCAGCCGGTCGAGCTGCGACATCGAGGCCGCGGCGCCGTCCGCCTCGTGCGGGGGCGGCGTGGACGAGGGGGTCTCGTGGAAGAGCACCAGCGCTCCCGTCCGGCCCTCTTCGAGCCGGCAGGGGGTGACCATCCAGGAGATCCGCATCAGCTGGCCGTCGCCGCGCTCGAACCAATCCCCTTCGCCCTGCGCGGTGCCGCCCACGATGAGGGGCTGCCGCATCGTGCACCGGCTGCGCGGCATGGGCTCGCCGTACTTGCCGCGGTGCAGCAGGTCGTGGGCGTCCCGGCCCAGCAGCTCCGCGGCGGGGCGGCCCAGCAGCCGTTCGGTCTGGGCGGTGACCTCTACGATCCGCCCGCTGTCGTCCACCACGTACGCTCCCGCGTCGGAGAGGTCGGGCAGGCGGGTCAGCCGCGTGCCGTCCACCGTCCATGACGCCCCGGTATCGCCGGCTGGCACGTTCACGGACGGCGCTCCTTCCCTGGTGCCGGTGACCTGCATTGTCACAGGTAGCCTAGAGGAACGCGGCATATGCCCGGCCAACGTCGTCACCCGCCGTCCCGCCCCCAGGCATGGGCCGGGCCCCGGCCGACGGGCGACCGGGGCCGGGTGGACCGGAGATCAGTCGGCGCAGATGGCGAAGACGCTGATGCCGACGTCGTTGTAGCCGTCCTGACGGCCGATGCCGATCCAGCCGCGGCCGTCATCGGTGGGGAACGACCCGACCAGGATCGCCCTGTTGCCGCGCGCTTCGGCGCCGCCCCCGAGGACCCTCTTGTTGCCGGGGCAGAGGAGCGTGCGGCGCTGGAAGTTGGGGACGTTGGCGTTGGGCAGGGTGACGAGCTGGTAGCCGGGTGGCAGAGCCGATGGGCGGGCGGCCGCGGGGACCGGTGCGGACGCCTGGCTGGCGACGGCGGTCGTCGTCAGGCACGCCCCCGCCGCGAGGACGGTGAGGGGGAGGGTCAGGAACCACTTCGACTGCATCGTTCTCCTTCTGTCGTGTCCCCTGACGACCACTACTCCGGGCAGCGTGCACTCAGAGTGATGGGTTGGTCGCGGGGGGCAAAGGGTCTGACACGATGAGTATCCGTGCCATTACTTACTGTGTCCATGCGTATCTGTGTTCGGTTCCCGCTCACCGGTCAGCCGACACGCGCGTTCACGTGTCGTACCTCGCGCACGCACGCTGCGGCTGCGGCACCGCCCAGGACGATGGCGGCGCATTCCGCGAGGACGGCGCGCACGCCGACCAGATCAGCGAGGGGGCCCGCCACCGAGTACGCGACGGGCACCAGGAGCGTGCCGATCATGGCGTTCGTGGCCACGATGCGGCTGAGCTGCTCGGCGGGGATGACCTCCTGCAGATGCGACGTCCAGGCGATCAGCTGGAGCGTTCCGGCCGCGCCGGTCAGCACGGCCGCGCCGGCGAGGACGGGCAACGGAGCGTTCGATGCCATGCTGACCAGGAGCAGCGCTTCGGGGATCGGGGTGACGCACGACAGCAGGCCGACGCGGCCCGGCGGGAAGAGCAGCGAGGTGATCGACCCGCACGCCAACCCGACACCGATCGCCGAGGTGACCAGCCCTTGACCAGGTGCGACGAACTGGCTCACCCCGCATACGAGCTGGCACGCCACGATGACGGACAGCCGTGGCAGCCGGTCGGCCACCACCCCCGCGACCGGTGTGACCGCGAGGAAGACGAGCAGCCCGCCCATCAACACGAACCCCAGCGCGGCGGGCCCGCCACCGGACTGGATGACGGCGAAGGCCAGCCCCAGCGGCGCCACGGTGGTGCCGGTGGTCGAGGTGAGCCTGGCCAGCGCGTACCGGCGATAGCGGCCGTTGGTACGGAGGAGCTCGACGGCCGTGGACAGACGGTGAAGCGTCATGAGGTGCGAGATCTCCCTCCTTCACGGGCGCTGTGGCGCCGCAGCCGTGATCAGTCAGGATCAGGCCATGACAAAGGCGCCGATCGCGGTCCCAGGTCCGGACGTGATCGCCTTCATGCTGCTGTGACCCGAGACGTCTGCCGACAACTTGGTACGGTGCCGGGAGGTGACACCGCTCGGAGAGCACGGCAGCGTTCAGGGGAGAGAGGCCAGGCGACGATGCAGGCGTCAGAAGTCCAGCGTGCGGTGACTACGGCCACGTCGATCGCCTCATCACTCGGCCTGACAGCCGACGACGCGATCGTCCTTCACAACTCGAACAAGCTCACGCTGCGGCTGCTCCCTTGTGACGTCCTGGCCCGGGTGGCGCCAGTAGCGGATCAGGTCGCACAGTTCGAAGTCGAGCTTGCTCAGCGGCTCGCCGAGTCCGGGTGCCCCGTGGCTGCTCTCGAGCCTCGAGTGGAGCCACGTGTCCACGAGCGTGACGGCTTCGCGGTCACGCTATGGACCTACTACGAACCCGTGACCGCTCGCGAGGTCCCGCCGGCCGACTACGCCAATGCGCTCGAGCGGCTGCACGCCGGCATGCGCAAGCTCGATCTCCCGACGCCGCACTTCACGGATCGGGTCGAGCAGGCTCAACAACTCGTGGCGAACCGCGACCGCACTCCGGCGCTCGCCGACGCGGACCGGGAGCTGCTCGGCGACACGTTACGACGCCTGAGACGAGGGATCGGCGAGCGCGGCGGCGCCGAGCAGTTGCTGCACGGCGAGCCGCACCCGGGCAACGTGCTCACCACCAAGAACGGGCTGCTGTTCATAGACCTGGAGACGTGTTGCCGTGGGCCCGTCGAGTTCGACCTCGCCCATGCGCCCGACGAAGTCGGCGAGCACTATCCGGGTGTCGATCAAGGGCTGCTGCGCGAGTGCCGGATCCTCGTGCTGACGATGATCACCACGTGGCGCTGGGATCGAGGCGACCAACTCCCGAACGGGCGCCAGCTGGGCACAGAGTGGCTCAGCCAGATCCGAGCGGCGCTCGATCGCGAAGGACTGGAGACACCTGGCTGATCACAGACCTCCGGGGTCGTGCGCCAACGTCGCGGACGCCAAGGCGACCAGGCGCCTTCCCTGCCGCGTGCTCGTCACTGCCCCTGCGTTGCCAGGGCGGGGTCCACTCGGGCTCGCCCGCGGTTAGATGACTGCGCCCGGCCGGCGGCGATCAAGGGCGGGTGTCTTCTCGCTCCGCTGATCTTCGTCAGGGGTGGCGGCTAGCATCTCCGCCATGTCTTCTTCTCGATCGGACGCGGCCCGGGTCCCGTTCACCAAGAACGCGCGGTGGTCCTTGGCGTGGAGCAGTCGCCCAGCGAGTGACCTGGCGTTCGGTGAGCCGGTCGGGGTGCCACGAACCGGCCACACCGATCGGGTGTGGGCGGTTACGACCATGGTCGTGGACGGGCGGCCGGTGGCGGTCACCGGCGGTCGCGATCGGACCCTGCGCCTGTGGGACCTGACGTCAGGCCGGCAGATCGGTCAGCCGTTCACCGGCCGCGCCGACTACGACTACGTGGAGTCCCTGGCGACGACGGTCCTGGACGGGCGGCCGGTGGCAGTCTTCGTTGGCGGCAACACCGGGATCGTGCGGGTGCTGGATCTGATGTCCGGTCAGCAAGTCTGCGAGCCGTTCAAGGGCCACGGCGGCTGGGTCAAAGCGGTTGCGACCACGGTGGTGGACGGGCGGCCGGTGGGAGTTTCCGGCGGTGACGACAAGACCGTACGCGTGTGGGATCTGCGGTCAGGCGAGCAGATCGGCCAGCCGTTCAGAGGTCACACCGGCTGGGTCACAGCGGTTGCGACCACGGTGGTGGATGGCCGATCGGTGGCCGTCTCCGGCGGCGCCGACCGCACTTTACGTCTGTGGGATCTGAAGTCCGGCCGGCGGATCGGAAAACCGCTGAGGGGCCACGGGTACGACGTCGAGCTGGTCGTGACCACGGTGGTGGACGATCTGCCGGTGGCCATTTCCAGCGGTGCGGACGACGGAACCCTGCGCTTGTGGGATCTGAGGTCAGGCCGGCAGCTCGGCGAACCGTTCAAGGGCGACACCGGCTTTGTGAAGGCGGTTGCGACCACGGTTCTCGACGGGCGCCCGGTGGCCGTTTCCGGCGGCATCGATGGAAAAGTACGGATCTGGGATTTGGAGTCACGCCGGCACATCGGCAAGCCGCTCACGGGGCACACCGATCAGGTTCGGGCGGTCGCGACGGCGGTGGTGGACGGGCGGCCGGTGGCCGTCTCCGCCGGCGACGATCACACGGTACGGATGTGGGACCTGTCGTCAGGGCGCCGAGTCGACGAGCCCCCGACCCGCCACACCAGCTGGGTCCATGCCGTCGCCACCACGGTGCTTGACGGACGCCCTGTCGCCCTGACCGGCAGCGACGACAGGACCGTCCGAGTGTGGGATCTGGCCACCGGCGAGCAGGCCGGTGATCCGCTCACCGGTCACACCGACACGGTCACCGCCATTGCCGCCGCGCCGGTTGGCGACCGACCGGTGATGGTCACCGGCAGCTACGACAAGACCGTCCGCGTATGGGATCTCCGCTCGGGGACGCAGACAGGCGGGCCGTTCACCGGTCATGGCCACGCCGTCTGCATGGCCGCCGTAGTGGAGTTCGACGGCCGGCCAGTCGCCCTGACCGTCACCGAAGACGGCAGCCTCCAGGTACTCGAGCTCACCACCAACCGGCCGACCACCACCGTCCCCACGGACGGGCCCGCCGGATCCGTGCGACACCTCGCCGCCACCACCATCGGCGATCGGCCGGCCGCGATCATCGTCAGCGACAGCAGCTCAGACCCCGTGAGGATAGGGGACCTGGCCACGGGCGACGCCCTCGGCAGGCTTCCCGCCGGAGCGACCGATGCGGTCGCCACGGCCACAGTGGAAGGTCAACCCATCGCTGTGACCACCAGCTACCAGACGGTACGCGTATGGAACCTCACCACCCGCCGGCAGATCGGCCCCGACCTGCACTTCCCCAAACCCGTGACAGCGGCGGCGATCAGCGAGGACGGACACGTCATCGTCTGTTTCGACCGCGACATCGCCGTGTTCACCAGCACCCCGGCACCCCCGGGTCAGAACGACTAGATCAGCTCGTGCCGGTGGGCGGCCGTGGCGGCCTGGACGCGGCTGCGTACGCCGAGCTTGGCGAGGATGTTGCTCACATGCGCCCCCGCCGTCTTGACCGAGATGAACAGCTCCTCGGCGATCTGCCGATTGGTGCGGCCGTCGGCGAGCAGGCGCAGCACGTCCCGCTCGCGCGGCGTGAGGCCGAAGCCGGCTCCCTCGGCCAGGCCGGTCTCCTCCCGCGCGACGAGCGGGATCCGGGCCAGGCGCGCCAGCCGTTCGATCCGGGTGTTCAAGGGCTCTGCCCGCAGACGGCCAGCCTCCCGGGCGGCGGCGGTCAGATGGGAGGAGGCCGCGGCGCGGTCTCCCGCTTCCGCGGCGTGTTCGGCGGCTCGCAGGAGGGCCAGAGCCTGCGGGTAGGGCTGACGAAGGTCCCTCCAGGCGGCCGCGACGCCTGGCCAGAGGTCCGGCTGTCCGGTCTCGGCGGTGCAGGCGAGGCGGTGGGCTTCCTGGACGGGACCGATCACCGGCAACGCGGCCGCGGTCCCGGGCAGGCCGGGCACGGGCAGGGACGCGCCCGCTTCGATCACGGGCCACAGGTAGCGTGGGCTCGTTCCTCCGCTGTTCAGCGCCTCCTCCACGAGGTGCGCGGCGTCCGCCGTGCGCCCCTGCGCCTTGCGTAGATCCACTTCCAGGCGCACCAGCAAGAGGTGGTCCTGGGCATAGGACGTGCCTCTGGTGAAGACGTCGCGGGCGTGGGCCGTGGCGTGCTCGGCGGCTCCGAGGTCGCCTCTGGCCAGCGCGATCGTGCCGGCCAGCACCATCAGGTACGCGCTGAGGCTCGGTGTCGGGGTGACCTGGAGCGCGTGCTCGACGATCTCGGCGGCCTCGTCCCACCGGCCCAGCGCGATCAGCGCCTCCGCGAGGTTACCCGCGTGGACCGGACCCGCGGTGCGGGCCAGGCCCGCCCGCGTGGCGGCGGCGAGTCCCTGGCGGGCCGCCTCGGCCGCCTCCGCGTACCTGCCGGTTCCCTGCAGGACGTCCGCCTCACAGCGATAGGCGTGCAGGAGCGCGCCCTGGTCGCCGATGCGCAGGGCCGTCGCCTGGGCGTTGACCAGGTGAGGCAGCTGGGCGTCGAGGTCGCCGGCGCGGGCCCGCGCGTACGTCAGGTTGACGGTGGCGATGACCTCGGCCCTGGCGTCGCCCGCGGCCCGCGCCGCCTCCAGCGCCTCGCGGGCGGCGACGCGGCCCTCCTCTTCCAGCGGGACCGTGAGGAGGCGGTTGGCGAGCAGATTGAGTACGGTCGCGCGGGCCGGATCCGCGCCCGGCGTGAGCCGTGCGGCTTCGCGTAGATCGTCCAGATCGCCCGGCACGCCGAGGAGGTGGCGCAGTTCGCCGCGGTGGGCGATCAGCCAGCCGGCGCGCGCGGGATCGGCACCGGCCGAGAGCGCGGTCTCGACGAGTTGGACGGCGGTCGAGTTCTCGCCCGCGGCGATGGCGGCGCGGATCGCTTCGTCGAGCACGTCAGCCTTGGAGGTGGCCGGATCGGGCGCCTGATCCCACAGCTCCAGCACGCGGAGCAGCAGGTGCAGGTGTTCCGCGTGCGCCAGGGACGCCGCGGCCTCGGCGGCGGCGCGGCGCGCGGCCGCCAGCGTCCTGGCCGGATGGCGCTTGGCGGCGTGCCAGTGCAGGGCGGACTCGTACGCCGCCCGGCCCAGCGGAGCGAGCTCCGGGTCCGTCTCCAGGGCTTCGGCGTAGCGCGCGTGGAGGTGCCCGCGTTCGCCGGGGAGCACGTCGTCGTGGAGCACCTCCTGGATCAGCGTGTGGCGGAACGCGTACACCTCCTCCTCGATCAGGAGGAGGTTCGCGCTCACCGCGGGGCGCAGCGCGTCGGTGAGCGCGGCGTCGTCCAGCCCGGTGACGGTGCGCAGCAGCGCGTGGCCGATCCGGGCGCCGCCGACGGCCGCGGCGTGGACCACCCGCCGCGTCTCCCGTGGCAGGCTGTCGAGCGGCGTGATCAGCAGGTCGCGGATGGACGCGGGCACCGGCGCGCCCGCCCGGGCCGACAGTGCCTCGACGAACAGCGGGTTGCCCTCGCTGCGCCGGAAGACGTCCTCGATGACGGCAGGAGCCGGCTCGCCGCCGAGCAGGCCGCGAAGCTGCCGGACCACCTCGCCCCTGCCGAGCCGGCCGAGGTCCATCCGGGTCGTCCAGGGCCTGCGGTCCCATTCGGCCAGCACCGGGCGGAGCGGATGCGTCCGGTGCAGGTGGTCGCTCCGGTAGGACACGACCAGGAGGAAGGCCGCGGCCGCCTGCTGGTTCCTGATGAGGAAGTCGAGCAGCTCCCGGCTGGAGCGATCGCTCCAGTGCGCGTCCTCGGCGACGATCACCAGGGGCCGCTCCTCGGCGAGGTTCTCGAAGAGGGTGAGGAACTCTTCGAACAGCCGCGCCTGCGTCAGGGCGGGATCGCCGTCGCCGGCGGGCCGGCCCAGGAGCGGCAGCAGCCTGCCCAGCTCACCCGGCTCGCCACGAGGCAGGAGACGGAGAAAGCCGGCCACGCCGATCTCGCGCAGCAGCCGGCGCAGCATGGCGGTGAACGGCGCGAACGCCAGGCCGTTCCCGCCCACCTGCGGGCAGTCGCCCGAGAGCAGCCAGGCCTCTCCTGCCAGCGGCGCCGCGAACTCGGTGATCAGCCGGGTCTTGCCCACCCCGGCCTCGCCGCCGAGCAGCACGGTGGAGGAAGAGCCTTCCCGGGCATGGGCGTAGCGCTCGCCCAGCGCGGCCAGCTCCGCGTCCCTGCCTACGAAGACCATGGACACAGGCTCTCAGACCGGGATGAAAACTAGGGATGCCGGATAGGGCATTCGCCCGATCCGCCTGGCCGCCGTTCCGGCGAAGCTGACCCGGTGCTCCGAACCGGTACGCGACCGCTGCTCAGCCGTCCGATGGTCCTCCTGGGAGTGACCTCGCTCGCCTCGATGACGAGCTTCTACCTGCTTGTCCCCATCGTTCCGCTGTACGCGGCATCAGGCGGTTCGGGGGAGACCGGCGCCGGGCTGTCCACCGGCGTCACCATGCTGGCGACGGTGCTCATGGAACTGGTCATGCCGGCGTTGCTGGCCAGGTACGGCTACCGCGCCGGCATGGCGCTGGGCGTCCTGCTTCTCGGCCTGCCCCCGGCCCTGCTGGTCCTGTCCTCCGCGTTGCCGATGGTGCTGGCCACGAGCCTGGCGCGCGGGGCCGGCCTGGCCATCGTGGTCGTGGTGGGCCCCGCCATGGTGGCCGAGCTGGCCCCGGCCCAGCGCCGGGGCGAGGCACTCGGCGCGTACGGCGTGGCCGTCGGGATCCCCGCGATCCTGGGGCTGCCGACCGGCCTGTGGCTGGTTCCGCTCATCGGCTACGGGCCGGTCTTCCTCGCGGGGACGGGGCTGGCGCTGCTCGCGCTCATCGGGATTCCCGGGCTGCCCGCGAGGGCGGCGCCGGTCGAGCAGCACGGGGGCGTCCTTCGCGCTCTGCGCCACGCCGGTCTCGCCCGGCCCGCCGTCGTCTTCGCGGCGATCACGACGGCGGCCGGCGTGCTGCTGACGTTCCTGCCGCTGGCCGTCCCCGCCGGCTCGCCGGGGACGGCCGCGACGGCGCTGCTCGCGCACTCCTGCGCGATGCCGCTCGCACGGTGGGCGGCCGGCCGGTACGGCGACCGCCACGGCCAGTCCGTCCTGCTGGTGCCGGCGGTGATCGCCGCGGTCGTCGGGATGGCCGGGATCGTCTGGCTCGACAACCCCTACGCGGTGATCGCGGGGGCGGCGCTCTTCGGTGCCGGGTTCGGCGCCGCCCAGAACGTGACCCTGGTGCTGATGCTCGCCCGGTCCCCCTCCTCCGCGTTCGGCCGGGTGAGCGCGCTGTGGAACCTCGCCTACGACGGCGGGATGGGGATCGGCGCCGTCGGGTTCGGCCTCGTGGCCGGGCCCGCGGGATATCCGGCGGGGTTCGCGCTGATCGCCGCGGTGCTGGCCCTCGCCCTTCTGCCCTCCTGGCTCGACACCCGATCGGAAAGGAAGCCCACCAATGAACGATGACCTGCGGCGCGCTGTTCAGAAGGCGCTGCCAGGCGTACGAGCCGACCTCGAGGCCCTCATCCGCATCCCGTCGGTGAGCGCCGACCCGGCCGCCGCCGGGGACCTGCGCCGCTGCGCGGAGCTGACGGCACGGCTCTTCCGCGCCGGCGCCGCGCAGGAGGTGCGGATCCTGGACGACGTCCCCGGCGGCCGGCCGGTGGTCCTCGCCAGTTGCCCCGCACCACCCGGCCGTCCCACCGTGCTGCTGTACGCCCACTACGACGTGCAGCCCGCCGGCGATCCGGCCCTGTGGTCGAGCGGGCCGTTCGAGCCGCGCGAAAGCGGCGGTCGGCTGTACGGCCGCGGATCCGCCGACGACAAGGCGGGAATCGCCACCCACCTGGCCGCGCTGCGCGCCCACGCCGGGCGTCCGCCGGTCGGGGTCGTCGTCGTCATCGAGGGTGACGAGGAGATCGGCTCTCCCACGCTCGGCGCCTTCCTCGACCGGCACCGTGACAGGCTCGCCGCCGACGTGATCATGCTCGCCGACTCGGAGAACGTCGAAGCAGGCGTCCCCTCGTTCACCACCATGCTGCGCGGCCTGGCCAACTGCGTCGTCGAGGTGCGGACGCTGGCCGAGAGCGTGCACTCCGGCACGTACGGCGGGGCCGCCCCCGACGCGCTCACCGTACTGTGCCGCCTGCTCGCCACCCTGCACGACGAGGACGGCCACGTCGCGGTGGACGGCATGGTCACCGGCCGCCCGCCGCGCACGGCCTACCCCGCCGAACGGTTCCGGGCCGAGGCGGGCGTGCTCGACGGCGTCAGGCTCCTCGGCTCGGGCACCATCGCCGAACGGGTCTGGACCGGACCCGCGGCGACCGTCCTGGCCATCGACGCGCCCCCCGTGTCAGGGGCCGCCAACGCCCTCACCGCGTCCGCCCGGGCCAAGGTGAGCCTGCGCCTCGCGCCGGGCGACGACGCGGTACGGGCCCGCGCGGCCCTGGCCAGGCACCTGCGCGAGCACACGCCCTGGGGCGCGAAGGTGGAGGTCACCGAGGCGGAGCTCGCGCAGCCGTACGCGGCCGACACCCGAGGCCCCGCCTTCGACGCGGCACGCCGCGCCTACCAGCGGGCCTTCGGCGCCGAGGTGGTCGAGCTCGGAGGCGGCGGCGCCATCCCCTTCGTCGCGGAATTCGCCGCCGCATACCCGGAAGCAGCCGTCCTCATCACGAGCCCGGGAGGCGATCCGGCCGCCCGCGCCCACAGCACCGACGAGAACCTGCACCTGGCCGACTTCGAACGCGCCTGCCTCGCCGAGGCATTCCTGCTCGCCGAACTCGCCGAACTCGACGACTGGCCTCGTCCGGGCCGGTGAGGCCTCAGTCGTCGTGGGCGATGAGCATGAGCTGCCGCCACAGCAGCACCACGAACACCGCGGAACCGGCGAAGGCGAACCAGAACGGCGCCGCGACACCGAAGCGGGTGGCCAGGACGCCGCCGATCAGCGAGCCGACCACCAGACCGGCGTAGACGCAGATGGCGTTGACGCTGCCCACCCGGCCCTGCAGCTCGCGCGGGACCGCGCGCTGGCGGACGGTGACCGAGGTCGTGCCCCAGATGAACGCGTGCGCGCCGAAGGCCAGGAAGATGCCCCCGGCGACCCACGGCGAATGGGTCAGGGCCAGGCCCAGGTGGGTGAACGTCTCGATGATGAGCCCGATCCGCATCAGGGCGCCGAGGCTGACCTTGCGGGTGATGGCCCCGTACAGGCCGGTGCCGATCAGGCCGCCGATCCCGCCGATGGTGGTCATCAGGCCGAAGCCCATGGCGCCGAGGCCGAGTTGCTCCTGGATGTAGAGGACGAGAACCGACCAGGCCGCGCCGAACGTGAAGTTGAAGATCAGGATGGTGAGCGCCAGCGTGCGGACCGCCGCGTGCCGGATGGTCCAGCTGAACCCGGCGATGAGCTCCCGTACGGTGTTGGGCCTGGGGTCGTCGGCCTGCCGGCCGTGCGGCGGCAGCGTGATCCGGGAGACCAGCACGATCCCCGCCACCACCAGCAGCAACTGGCTCGCGAACGGCCAGGTCAAGCCCAGGCCGAACAGCGCCGCGCCGATCGGCGGCCCGGCGAGCTGGTTGAGGGTGATGAATCCCGTGCCCAGGCGGGCGTTGGCGATGGCGAGGTCATCCTTGCCGACCATCATGGGCGTCAGCGTGGCCGTCGCGTTGTCGGCGAACACCTCGGCGATCGAGCGGAGGGTGAGCGCCACCAGCGCCGTCGCCACGGTCACGGTGCCGGTCACCATGAGCGTGACGAGCGCCGCCAGCACCACGGCCCGTACCGCGTTCGCGACGAGCACGATCCTGCGCCGGTTGTACCGATCCGACAGCACGCCCGCATACAGGCTGAACAGCAGCGGCGGCGCCCAGCCCACCAGGGCCGACAGCGAGATCAGCAGCGGGTCGCGGGTCAACGTCGCGATCAGCAGCGGGCCCGCGGCGGCGGCGACCCCGTCACCGAGATTCGTCAGCCAGCTCGAGGCCAGCAACCACCGGAATCCCGTCCCTAGCCGGGCAGGGAGGACTCGCTCCACGACTGTGATCACGAGCGCAAAACCATACGTTGTGAGGGCATCCACGGCAACGCGTTTTTCTGCCGGACCGTCCTGACGTCACTCCGCGCGCATGCGCCCGACCTCTGACTGGAAGACCGCCTCCGTCCTGTCCAGGAAGTCGGCGATCAGCTCCAGCTGCTCGTCGGTGTAGCCGTCCAGCGCGCCGCGCCACGCCCGTACGAACGGGGCGAACACCGGGGCGATCACCTGCGCGGCCTCCCGGGTCTGGAGCGTCACCACGACCTTGCGGCGGTCGGCGCGGTCGCGCTCGCGCCGTACGTACCCCACCGCCTCCAGCCTGTCGATCACCCCGGTGACGGACGCGGTCGTGATGCCCGCCCGCCTGGCCAGCTCGCTCGCGGTCAGCGGGCCGTCGCTGAGCAGGTTGAGGCAGTGCAGGTCGGTGGTGTTGACGCCGATCCGCTCCGCGGCGCCCTGGCTCATCGCCACCGACAGCGCGTTGGTCCGGCGCAGCGCGTCGAGCAGCTGGGCCACGAGCTCGGCACGCCTTGACATCCCCATCCAAACTCCTTAGCGTTCCAAATATCTAGGAAAACTAGAGATATGGTTCTCTAGTGGCTAGCTTACCGGAAGGATGGCAGATGAAGGATGTCATCAGGCGCTTCTACGATGAGGTGCTCAACGCCGGCGACCTCGACGTCGCCGACGAGATCGTCGGCCCCGGCTTCGCGCCCCGGAGCGGCGAGGTCACCGGCCCCGAGGCGCTCAAGAAGACCGCCCGCTACCTCCGCTCGGCGCTGCCCGACCTGCGCTTCGACCTCGAGGACCTGATCGCCGAAGGCGACCGGGTGGCCAGCCGGTGGACGTTACGGGGCACGCACGAGGGAGACTTCTTCGGCTTCCCGCCCACCGGCAGGCGGCTGGAGGTGCGCGCCTGCGTCTTCTTCCGCATGGAGAACGGCAAGGTGGCCGAGATCTGGCCGGTCATCGACTCCAGCTCCCTCACGGCCGCCCGGACGAACGCAGGAACCGCAGGTCCTCCATGACCAGGGCGACCCCGGTGGCGCCGCCGCGGCGGAGCGCCGGGGCCAGCGCGTCCAGGTCGGGCCGGCGGGACGGGCGGAGGTGGACGCGGTAGCCGTCCCCGGCGGGCTCCAGGGTGAGGGCCTCGCCGATGGCGAGCCTGCTCTCCGGGAGGTGGGCCGCGGTCGCTCCGGCGGCTCGTTCCAGGGCCGCGACCGAGGTGACCCCGGTGGCGACGGGCAGGGTCGTGTCCGGGCCGGTGACGTGTTCGCGCAGGTCACGCAGGCGGGCGGCGGCGGTCGTATGGGCGGGGTGGCCCTTGGGCAGGCGGTCGGCCAGGAGCCTCGCGGCGCGGGCGATGTGGCCCAGCGGCGGCACGGACGGACGCTCGCCGAGCAGGGCGATCAGCGCCTCCAGGGCGTCCTCGGCGCTGGAGGCGAGCGTGACCCACTGCTCGGAGGTGAGCGGGGTGAGCCTCGGGTGGCGTTCCGTCCAGTACGCGACCGCCCGGTCCAGGTCGGGGCCCGTACGCCAGAGGTCGGCGGGGTCGTCGGGCATGAGCAGCTCGGCGACCTCGACGGCCTCGTCGGTGGTGGTGAGCGCCTCCAGGGAGAGCGCGGCGACGCGCAGCTCGATCTCGGTCAGGCCGAGCTCGCGGGCGCGGGCGGCGTCGCCCTCGCGGAAGGCGGCGACGCGGCCCCGCGCCCAGCCGTCCGGCCAGGAGAGCGTGCGGGCCGAGGTGGACAGCAGGATCAGGCACTGGGCCGGTGACAGGCCGGTGGCCTCGGCGAACGCCCGTACGGTCGCCTCCCGGTCCACGGGCGGCGGGCCGTTCTCGGCGATCAGGTCGAGCGCCCGCCGGAGCCGGTCCGGGTCGCCCCAGCCGCGGCAGGTCCGCAGCTCGACGGCGCGGTTGCGGGTGAACGGTGAACCGCGCCCTGTCCCCCTTGATGCGCCCGCCCAGCTCGTGCACGCGGCGCTCGAACGCGCCGCCGCTCTCGTACCGGGCGTCCAGGTACGCGAAGGTGTCGACCACGCCGAACCTGCGGTCCATGCCCGCGGGACGCGTCCACACCTCGCGGCGTACCTGCTCGACGACCTGCGTGAGGTTCCGTCCCCGCCAGACGGGCAGCTCGTCGCCGAGCAGCAGCGGGTGCGGGATCGCGAAGGCGTCCGCGCCCGTCCACGCGCCCTCGCGCAGGAGCGCGCAGCGGCCGAGGTCGGGGGCCCCCTCGACGACCGGGGCGACGATCGGGGCGATGACCAGGTCGGTGAGCGTCTCGCGCCACACCGGGTCGTCCCACACGGCGGGGAACACCGCGGCCGGGACGGGCAGCGACCGCACCATCCAGGACTCGACCCGGTCGCGCACCACCCGCGCGTGCTCGCCGAGCCGGTCGCAGAGGGCGGCGAGCCGTACCGCGGCCGGATCCTTCCTGACGCCGGCGGGCACCTTGGCCGGCACGCGGCCCGCGGCCGTCCGGCAGGCGAGCACCGGCCGCCGCGTCCCCTCGACGGTGAGCGCGTGGCCCGTCGCGATCGCGATCCATCCCATGGCACGCCATTCTTGATCATCCCTACGACATTCGGCGGGAAACTGATCATTGAATCCGTGCGCGCCATTGCCGTAGCCTCCGACCATGGCGGTGCCGTCCGGCTACATCCTCTGCGGGACCCCGCGGACCGGAAGCACGTTGTTGTGCAGCCTGCTGAGCTCAACGGGAGTACTCGGCCGGCCCGAGTCCTATTTCCGCGAACCGGACGAGGCGACCTGGGCTCAGCGCCTCGGCGTGCCGACCGAGGGCGCGAGGGCACGCGACTACCGGGACTTCGTCAGGGCTGTTTCCGACGTGGCCCGCACCGAGAACGGCGTCTTCGGTGTCCGGATCATGTGGGGTTCGCTGGAGCGGGTCACGGACGGACTCCGGGGGTCCCGCGACGAGACGGACCTCGCGACTCTGGAACGCGCACTCGGGCCGCTGACGTTGATCCACCTACGGCGCGAGGATCTGCTCGGCCAGGCAGTCTCCTGGTCTCGGGCCGAACAGACGGGCTACTGGCAACAGGGCGACGTGGCGTCGCGGCGGCCGCACGAGAACCTCGATGAGATGCGCCGGCTGCTGGAGACCATCCGTGACCACAACCAGGCATGGGAATCCTGGTTCCGCTGTCAGGGAGTCTCACCGCACGAGGTCACCTACGAGCAGTTGGTGGGCGATCCGGGCGCGGTCGTCGAAGGGATCGCCGCTCGACTGCGGGTTGACCTACCCCCAGGGTGGCAGCCCAAGTCGGTCCACCAGAAGCAGGCCGACGAGGTGAACGAGAAGTGGGCGCTCGCTCTGCGGGCGTCTCTCGCGGCGCGTCCTCTGTGAGCCGTGGCGCCGAACCGCCCGCGCCCGCCCCGGCGTGCTTCGCCACAAGCGCTCAAGGACGGCGGCTCGGGTGCAGGCGTCTGCCGGGCAGGTAGACCGCTGCCGCAGAGCAGGCCGCGGCGACGAAAAGCACCGTCACGAACACCGGCGAGATCTCGACCAGCGCCAGGTTGTGTCCGAGCCCCACGATGACGGTGAGCTGGACCGCCGCGAGCAGTTCCGGCCAGTCCTCGAGCGCCTGGGCGGACACGAGCAGCAGCACCAGCAGGGCGGGCACGTAAGCCGGGATCTGCGGGTGATCCGAGCCGGTGTTCCGCAGGTAGACGCTGCACACGTCCGCGACGACCAGCAGCGTGGCCGTCATGCCCAGGACGAGTGTCGGCCGTGCCCCGTCCGCCCGCCAGCGCAGGACCACCCGCGTCACGAAGAAGCCGAGCAGAAGCACGGCGGCCGAGAACACCACCCGCCACGGGACCTCTTCTCCGGGATCGTCCATCATGTCGTGGGCGGACTGCTGGTTGATGATGATCATGACCAGTACGAGCACTCCGCCGAAGGCTCCTGCGGCTCTCCACCACCAGCGGCCGGGCTGGGCCAGGGCCGTCTCCGTGAACGCGACCAGCAGGATCAGCAGGGCGGATACCGTGGGGCCGACCAGTCCGGATGCGCTGAAAGGCGTGTTGACCTGGGCGAACACGCCCAGGTGCAGCGCGGCCAGACCGGCGGACGCGCCGAGGCTCACGGTGCGCCATCGGCCCTCCGGCAGCAGGCCGACCCCGAATGCCGCGGCGATCAAGAACCACGACCAGATGACGTAGTCAGTGACGACCGGGCGGTTGAGCATGGGCGGGTACGAGGGCATGCGCTCCGGGCCGAGCAACAGCAGCAGCCCCGACAACAGCGCCAATCCCCGCAGTGCCAGGAGCAGCCACGCCCGCCCGCGCGGCGTGTCGGAATCCACGTCCGCCGATGCGGCGTTGCTCGCACCAGGATTTTCGGTCAAGGAGCCGGGAGCCTGAGCAGCCGCGCGAACCTGGTCGGCTTCCACGTCGCCGTCGGACGCCTGATCGGCCTCCGGCGCCGCGCGGCCGACGTCCGCGGATGTCCCACGGCCGGCATCATCCGGCAGGATCTCGGGCTGGACGGCGGGCTGGACGGCGGGCTGGACGGCGGGCTGGGCGGCGGGGTGGACGGCGGGGTGGCCGAGGGCGCGTGACGCCGCTGCCGAGACGGATCGGCTGTCGTCGTGCGCGAGCTCTTCCAGGGCCAGCCGCGCCGCGAGCGCGAGCCCGGCATGGCGGCTGCGCCGCAACCGCTCCAATTCGCCGATCGTACCCTCCCGGATCTTGGCGATCGGGTGGTCGATGGCCTCCTGCAGTTCGGTCGGCAACGGCGCGGGCCGATCCACGGGACGGCCGCGCCGTGCGATGATCAAGTCGCCCTGTACGTCGAACGTCCACTTCCCGGGCGTCTGCTTGGCGGTGACGGCCCGGACCTTGTCGTAGACGAAGTCGTACAGCTCGTGGATGCCCACATAGCCGTCCTGGTCCTGGTCGGCCTCGCCGGTCTCGAGCCCTTCGACCAGCGCTCTGGTGAACACCGAAGGCGAGGTCGTCTCCTGGGCGTCGGCGAGGTCGGTCCCGTCGAAGGCGTACTCCAGGGCGTTGGAGGCGGTGATGACCACCCGCCCGCGCCCGCCGAACTGCTCCTCGACGTGCACGTCCGTCCCCGCCCGCGGCAGCGCGCCCCGCGCGAAGGCGCCGGCGTAGCAGCAGTCGAGCAGCAGGACGATGCGCCGGCTGCGGCTGCGGCCCATCCGCCGGTTGACGAACTCCGCCGACACCGCGGTGGCGCCGAGCCGGTTGAGCTTGGTGCTGGGCGTGGCGAAATACAGCTCGCCGTTGTCGTCCTTGACCCCGTGGCCGGAGAAGTGCAGCAACAGCAGGTCGTCGGGGTGACAGTCGGCGAAGAACTCCTCCACGGCTTCGTTGACGTCGGCGGTGGACTCGTTGAGCATCGTGCGCACGTCGAACCCGCCGATGGCCTCGTCGCCCAGCACCCTCGCCAGGGCCTCGGCGTCGAACGCGGGCGCCCGCAGCCGCCGCAGCCCGGGATCCCCGAACTCGTCGCTGGCCACGATCAGCGCGAGGCGGCGGCCGGACTGGCCGGGTGCGTCCGGCTGCTTGCGGCGGCGCAACCATACGTCGGTGAGCTCGCGTTGCTCCGTGGACGGGATGCCGGTCAGTTCCAGCACGTCGCCGTCGATCTCCAGCTTGACCGAACGGTGCTGATGGCGGCTGAGCCAGGCGGTCACCGCGTTCACGATCGAGGCCAGCAACTCCGTACCGACCAGCGAGATCACCAGGCCCCCGAGCGTGAACGACAGGACCGCCCTGGTGCCTTCAGCGGCCTCTGCCGCCTCGGCGGCGCCGGCCACCACGTCCAGTTCGAGGAGTTCGTTCCGCAGCCTGGCCGTGGCCTCGTCCAGCTCTTGGGCATCCGCGGCCGCGTCCATCACCTGTAGCCGCAACCGCACCGTCTCACTCACCATGGGCCGCCTCCGGGCAAACGCAGGACACCACGAAGACGGCACGTCGCCAGGGACCGAGCCGTCACATACCGATATCGCCGATGATCACGCTGTCGCTACCTGGAACTTCGGAGCTGGGCCGGCCGGTGATGATCGGGCATGCCTTTTCTGGTGGTGTGGGCTATGGTCGGCCCTATGACGGGACCGTGGAGAACACCACAAGGGTCCATCGCGTTCGCCGGCGTGATGGTCCTGGTCCTGCTGTCCCTGATGCTGACCAGCGCGTCGGGCAGAGCGAGTGGCCCCGCCGTGGTGCAGGGGGCGGCCTCCGGCCCGGTGTGGAGCCTGGGCGGAGGGGACGCCGACCTGTCCAGCCTGCCGCCGCAGGCCAGCGGCGTCCGCGAGCACCACGTACTGTCGCTGTGGCCACCGCTGCGTGGTGAACGCCACGGCGAGCTCGCCCATCTGGCGCTGCTGCCGTCACCGGGCTCGGACGCGGACACGTTCCGCGATCCTCAGCAGCTGGCGCAGCGCACCGCGGGATCGCGCAGCCCGCCGCTCACCTAGCCGACGTCCTCCCCGTCCGGCTCTGCGGCCACGCGCGCCGCGGAGTCTGAGCGCGCGCCCACGCCCAGAGGCTGTCCGCCCCGTGCGTGCCGCTGAACACGCGCCCACGCCCGGGCTGTCCGCCCGGCGTGCCGTCGCGCCTGGAGATGTCGACGACCGTCCCCGCGGCAGGAGATGTGACAGGGCCACCTGTCCCATGCCGCCCTTTCCTCCGACGTCAGGTAGGAGCTGATCATCGTCATGCCGTCTGCTGGATCCGTCCGCGTCCATCCGCGCCTGGTGGCGCTCGACCTGGGCACCGCGCGTACCCGATCGCTGGCCCTGAGCGGGCACGCCATCGCCGACCGGCCCTCCACGATCATGAGGCGGGCCGCCGGCGTGGCGGACGTGGTGCGGCCCATCCGGTACGGCATGGTGGCCGACCCGGGCGCCTGCCTCCGGCTGGTGCGCCTGGTGTTGCAGGACACCCGGCTCTACGACGGCCGGCCGCCGGCGCGGGTGCTGGCCGGGGTGCCGATGGCGGCGTCGCCGAGCGATCGCCGGGCGGTCCACGCCGCGGTGTCCGAGATCGCCGGGTGCGAGGTGACGCTGGTGGAGGAGCCGCTGGCCGCCGCCGTCGGCGTCGGCCTGGACGTCCTCGATCCCCGGCCCTGCCTGGTGCTGGACGTGGGGGCGGGCATCGTCGAGGCCGTGGCGATCGGTGGCGGGGCCGCCGCCGACGCGGTCTCCCTCCAGCTCGGCGCCACCACCGCCGCGGGGCTGCCGCCGTACGCGCTGGACAGCATCGTCGACATGACGGCGGGCCTGCTACGCCGCATGCCGGACACCTCGCGCTCCCGGGGCCTGGTGGTCACCGGCGGCGGCGCTCACCAGGAGCAGCTGCTGAGCCGCCTGCGCGCCGCGCTGCGGCTGCCGATCAACGTGGCGCCCCAGCCGCAGTACGCCACCGTCCGCGGCCTGATGCGCCTGTGCCTGCAGCCGGCCCTGGCCGACAGCCTCGGCGTGCGCTGACGTATTCCGTTCACAGAAAGGATCTTCCATCATGACCGACGACCACGCGACCTCACACCTCAGCAGCGTGCAGCTCCAGTCGCTGCGCCAGGACCTGCAGCAGCAGCTGGAGCAGCGCAGGCGGCACCTGGACGCGCTGCGGGTGCAGGAGCAGGACGGCAGCGGCGCCGACGGCACGTGGCAGGAGCTGGTCACCTCGATCACCGCCGCCGAGCGCGCCGTCGCCGAGCTGTCCCAGGCCTACGACAGGCTGGTGGCCGGCACCTACGGCCGCTGCGCCCGCTGCCGGACGGCCATCCCGTTCGAACGGCTCAAGGTCCGGCCGCTGGCCCGCAACTGCATCGACTGCCAGCGGCGGCACGAGGCCGCCTGACACCCCGGAAGGGAGCGGGGCGGCCCGCTCCCTTCCGCCGACCCGGAGTTGACCATGATCACATTGGACCGCCTGGTGAACGTGCTCGGCGGGTACGGCGTGCGGCTGTGCGGCCGTCCCGAGGCACGCTCGGCCTGGCTGCGCAGCGTGGCGATGCCCGATGCCACCGGCCGCCCCGCCGCCGGCGACCTGCTCCTGGCCGTCGGCACCACCTCGATCGCCGAGGCGGTGCAGTGGGCCGCCGCGTCCCGCGCCACAGCGGTCCTGGTCCGCCCCGCCGGGAACGGCGCGGACGCCGAGCGGGACGCCGCCGCGCTCGGCGACCGGCACGGGGTGGCCGTCCTGCTGGCCGACCCCGCCGTCTCGTGGAGCCAGCTCGCCGGCGTGGTGTACGGGCTGGTGCTGGAGAGCCGCGAGACCGCCTCCGGACGTGGCCCGACCGACCTGTTCGCCCTGGCCGACAGCCTGGCCGACGTCATCGGCGGGGCGGTGACCATCGAGGACCGGCACTCGCGGGTGCTGGCGTACTCCCGCTCCCAGCAGGCGGGCGACCCGGCCCGGCTGGAGACCATCCTCGCCCGGCGCGTCCCCGACCGGTTGCGCGAGCTGTTCCAGCAGCGGGGAGTGTTCGCCCGGCTGGCGGCGACGGACGAGCCGGTGTTCGTGCCCGCCGATGCCGAGCACGGCCTGACCGGGCGGATGGCGGTGGCGGCGCGGGCCGGGCGCGAACTGCTCGGCTGGGTGTGGGTGACCTGCGAGCGCCCGCTGACCGGCGCTCATCTCCGCGCACTGGCGGACGGCGCCCGCACCGTCGCACTGCACCTGCTGCGCTCCCGGGCCAGCGCCGACCTGGAGCGGCAGGTGGAGTCGGACCTGGTCATCCGGCTGCTGGAGGGCAGCTCCGACGCCGAGACGGTGATCAGCCGGCTGGGCCTGGCGCCGCAGCCGATGCGGGTCGTCGCCGTCCGCGCGCACACCTCAGATCGCCATGCCGCGCTGCTGCTGGCCTTCGAGCAGGCGACCACCGGATTCGGCTGGTCCAGGCCCGGCCGCAGCGCGCTGCTCGGCGACACGCTCTACACCGTCATCCCGGCCGAGCAGGCCGGCACGGCCCGGCAGTGGATCACGGCCCTCCACCGCGAACTGCCCGCTCAGGTACGCGTCGCGGCAGGGATCAGCGCACCCGCCGAGGTCGCGGAACTGCCCGCCGCCCGCCAGGAGGCCGACGAATGCCTGGCGCTGCACGAGAGCGCCGGACTTGGCGCCGTCCCGCCCGCCTACGACGAGTCCTGGGACGACATCCTGCTGCGGCGGCTGCGCGCGGCGTCGCGTACCGGCCGGACTCCGGCCCGCGGGCCGGTGAGCACGCTGCTGCGGCACGACACCAGTCACGGAACGCGCTTCGTGGCCACCCTGCGGGCCTGGCTGATGAACCAGGGCGACCTGGCCCTGGCCGCCGAGCAGCTCGGAGTCCATCCCAACACCGTGCGCAACCGGCTGCGCAAGATGGACGAACTCGTCCCGCTGGACCTGAACGACGGCCGCAAGCGTCTCGCCATGATCATCATGCTGGCCGCCGTCGAGGACGAGCCCCGCCACTGACCCGTTGTACCGGATCGACAACGGCCGCGCCGCGATTGTCGCCCGCCCACAACGCCGCGGGCCGTCGCCAGGGCCATGCTGACTGGGACATCCCGTCATTCGTCCCGTTGGAGGTTGGGCATGGTCGGCAACTGGCCGCGATCGGTGATCGTGGTGGGCGCGGGCATCGTGGGCCTGTCGACCGCGTGGTTCCTGCAGGAACGCGGCGTCGAGGTCCACGTGGTGGACCGCGGGGGAGTGGCGGCCGGCGCGTCCTGGGGCAACGCCGGCTGGATCGCCCCCGGCCTGGCCATCCCGCTGAACGAACCCGCCGTCCTGCGCTACGGCCTGCGCTCGCTGCTGAACCCGGCCGCGCCGCTGCACGTGCCCGCGAGCCTCGACCCTGGCCTGTGGCGGTTCCTGGCCCGCTTCGCCGCCAACAGCCACTGGCGGGCCTGGACCCGCGCCGCGCGCGCCAACGTGCCGCTCAACGACGAGTGCATCGAGGCCTACGAAGTGCTCGCCGCCGACGGCGTGTCCGCCCCGGTCGTGGCGGCGCCGATCACGGCCGCGTTCCGTACGCCACGCCAGGCCGAGGGCCTGCTGCGCGAGCTGCGCAGGCTCCAGGCGGTCGGGCAGCGGGTCGACCACACCGTGCTGGACGGCACCCGGCTCGTCGAGCACGTCCCGCTCGCCGGCGACGCGCTGAGGGCAGGGGTACGGATCGACGGCCAGCGCTACGTCGACCCGGGCGCCTTCGTCCACGCTCTGGCCAAGGCCGTCATGCGACGCGGCGCGACCGTGTACGCCGTCGAGGTCGACGAGGTCCGTACCGATGACCGGAAGGTGATCGTCCGCTCGGCCAAGGGCACCACCCTGTCCGCCGACGCGGTGGTGCTGGCCACCGGCGCGTGGCTGCCCCGGCTGGCCCGGGAGTGGGGCGTGCGCGTCCCGGTGCGGGCGGGCCGCGGCTACTCCTTCACCGTGCCGGTCGACCATCCCGTCCCAGGCCCGATCTACCTGCCCGACGTGCGGGTGGCGTGCACGCCGTACCAGGGTGGGCTGCGGGTGGCGGGCACCATGGAGTTCCGGGACCCGGACGCCCCGCAGGTGCCGGCGCGGCTGGAGGCCATCATCGCCTCCGCCCGTCCGCTGCTGCGGGGGGTGCGCTGGGAGGAGCGTACCGACGTCTGGGTGGGGCCCCGCCCCGTCACCGCGGACGGACGGCCGCTCATCGGCGCGACGGTGGCCCCCACCGTGTACGTGGCGGGTGGGCACGGCATGTGGGGCCTGGCCCACGGCCCGATCACGGGACGGCTGCTGGCCGAACAGATCACCACCGGGAAGCAACCCGACGCCCTGGCCGACTTCGACCCCCTCCGCTGACCCGGGCCCGCGCCGCCGATCGTGGCATGAGACAGGTATTGCATAGGAAGCTTTCCTATTTAATACTTCGATCAATGCAGCGTATCGCGGTGCGCGATGCTCCATCGCGCGCCTGCTGCACGTGACGCCCTGCCCTGCCGGCTCGGCGACTTACTCCCCGGAGGTCCTCGTGACTCGTCGTGTCCCTGCCCTCCTCACTGCCATGCTCGCCGGACTCGGCGCGCTGTCCATCTCCGCCTCGCCGGCGCAGGCGGCAACCGTGGAGGTGACCTACAGCCCGGTCTCACTCGGCGATTACTGCTCCACCAAGGTCAATTCCTCCTCCACCATCGGCTTCTACAACGGCGGCCTGAGCTGCTACCGCTGGAGCAGCGGCGGCTCCGGCATGACCTACACCGGTAGCGGCAGCGCCTCCGCCGCGTGCGCGTACTTCAACCCCACCTACACCTACCTCAGCCACACCCAGGGCGCCAGCCAGGCGCTGACCTGTAGGTACTCGGTCTGATCCCAGGCCGGTGCCGTCCCCTGGGCGGTCAGCCGCCGGGCGAGTGCGGCGAGGTTCGTCGTGCCCGGCCGGCGGCTCTCGGCCACGGCACGTACGGAGAGTCCGCCCGAGGCCGGCAGCTGTACTTCCCCGTCTTGAAGAGGGGTGTTGTGTCAGGTGCGATCGGTGTGCTCGAGTGTGGCGGCCCAGGAGGCGAGCAGGCGGAGCGCGTCTGCGGAGGGGGAGCCGGGTTCGGCGGTGTAGATGGTCATGGACAGGTCGGGCTCGGCGCGCAGGTCCATGCTTTCGTAGGTGAGGGTGAGGTCGCCGACGATGTGGTGGTGGAAGTGCTTGACGCCGGTGCCGTGGGTGCGGACGTTGTGGGCGCCCCAGCGGCGGCGGAAGTCCTCGCTGCGCGTGGACAGCTCGCCGACCAGGTCGTGCAGGCCCTTGTCGTGCGGGTCCTGGCCGGCGGCGGTACGCAGGTTGGCCACGGTCATGTCGGCGGCCAGTTCCCAGTCGGGGTAGAAGCGGCGGGCGGCGCTGTCGAGGAAGGTGAGCGGGCGAAGTTCGGCGGCCGGGTGGGGTGGGCGTAGACGTCGCAGTACATGGCCCGGGCCAGGTGGTTGGCGGCCAGCAGGTCCGACCGGTCGTTGCCGATGATCGCCGGGGTGGTGATGGCGTCGAGCATCCATTGCAGGCCGGGACGTGCCGCCGGCTGCTTGGGACGGCGGCGGCGCAGGATGGCGTTGCTGCCGTTGGCCTCGTGCGCGAGGCGCAGCAGGTGGGCGCGTTCGGCGTCGTTCAGGTGCAGGGCGCGGGCGAGCGCGTCGAGCACACCGGCCGAGACGCCGGCCAGGTGGCCGCGTTCGAGTTTGGCGTAGTACTCCACGCTCATTCCGGCCAGGGCGGCGACCTCGCTGCGCCGTAGTCCGGGGA
The DNA here is from genome assembly GCF_014204795.1 of Nonomuraea jabiensis. Classification (GTDB taxonomy): domain Bacteria; phylum Actinomycetota; class Actinomycetes; order Streptosporangiales; family Streptosporangiaceae; genus Nonomuraea; species Nonomuraea jabiensis. The sequence continues at coordinate 8,919,967 of NZ_JACHMB010000001.1, forward strand.
CGCGGCGCTGCCCGGCGACGGGCAGCCCGGCCTGCTCGGGGCTGATCTTGGCGCGTCGGGAAGTGAGGAATTCGCGCACTTCGGACCGGTTGTCCATGACCTGACGGTACGCCAGTCCCGGGCAGATTGAACCCGCACCTGGTCACGCCGCTGCCGAACCCGGCGAGCGCCGTTTCGGGCATGCCGGTGGTGATGTGGCTCGGCGACCGGGCCGTCACCGCGACCTTGATCGACACACCGCCATCGCGGCAGTTCGCCGCGATGTTGCCGTTGACCGTGCAACTGGCGGACGCGTGGGGGCAGGCGAAGGCGGGGCCGCTGCCGCGCGCCCTCACGGCCGATGGCGGCGTGGCGGTCCACGATCCCATCCCGGGTGAGGTCTGCTTCTGGCCCACGAACTCGGTGATCGCCATCTACTACGACGATCTCGGCCAGGCGGTCCCTGATCCGGGCCTGATCCGCCTCGGCGTCGTCAAGACCGGCTTGGACGGGCTTGCCGCGGCGGGCAACCGGGTCACGGTCCGGATCGAGCCGGCTGCCGCGACCGGCTGAACCGGCTGCTGCACCGGCGGCCGTCTCCATCATCACCTACCGAGGAAAGCGCTCTGCTCATGCGTGTTGTCGTCATGGCCGCTCCGGGACAGGTTCGCGTCGAGGACCGGCCCGACCCGCGGATCATCGAGCCGACCGATGAGATCGTCCGCCTGTCGGCGACCTGTATCTGCGGCTCGGACCTGTGGCCGTACCGGGGCGTGGAAAAGCTCGACGGGCCGCGGCCGATGGGCCACGAGTACGCCGGCATCGTCGAGGAGGTCGGCAGCCCTCGGACGACCTGGTTCCCGGCTTCCTGGCCGCCTCAGACGTGCTGGGCACCGGCTGGTTCGCCGCGGTGGCCGCACAGGCCGGACCGGGCAGGACCGTCGCGGTCGTCGGCGACGGCGCCGTCGGCCTGCTCGGCGTGCTGGCCGCCCGGCAGCTCGGCGCCGAACGGATCATCGCGATGAGCCGGTACGAGCCCCGCCAGAAGCTCGCCCTCGCCTACGGCGCCACCGACATCGTCACCGAACGGGGCGAGGAGGGCGTGAGCCGGATCAAGGACCTCACGAACGGGCTGGGCGCCCACCGCGTCATCGAGGCGGTCGGCACCCAGGAATCGATGATGCAGGCCATCGGCTCCACCCGCGCCGGCGGACACGTCGGTTACGTCGGCGTCACCCACGACGTGCGACTGCCCGGCATGGACCTGTTCTTCTCGCACGTGCACCTGCACGGCGGCCCCGCCCCGGTGCGCCGCTTCCTGCCCGAGCTGATGCGGCTCATCTGGGAGCGGCGGATCGACCCCGGCGAAGTGTTCGACCTCAGCCTCCCGCTCGACCAGGCCGCCGACGGCTACCGGGCCATGGACCGGTCGTGCTCGGCCTGCTCACGATCTTCGGGCCGGTCATCGGCGGGCAGCTCGCCAGCGTCACCGACTGGCGCGGGCTGTTCCTGTTCCTCGCCGCGGTCGGCCTGGCCATCCTCCTCGCCTCGATCGCCGTTCTCCGCGAGACGCTGCCGCCCGGGCAGCGCGTCGGCGGAGGGTCGACGCGCATGGCCGGCCACTTCCGGCGCCTGCTCACCGACCGGGTCTTCCTCGGCGCGGTGCTGATCAGCGGCCTCACCAACGCCGCCATCTTCGCCTACCTCAGCGGCCGGCTGGCTGAGCGCCGGTCGGAGCGGACGGCCCTCCTGATCGGGCTGGGCGTGTGCGCGTCCGGCGCGGCCGGGCTGCTGACCACCGCCGTGCTGCACCTGCCCCTGATCGCCATCATTCTGTCGCTGCTGGCGATGGTCAGCGGCGTCGCCGTCACCTCCCCACCCGTGACCTCGCTCGCCCTGGCCGGCTACCCTGACATCGCCGTCACCGCCGCTTCCGACCCCACGCCCCGGGGCGAGCGCCGAGCGGCATCGCACTGCCCGCCGCGCTTGGCCGGTGCGCGACGGCGCGGTCACCGTTGCAGGGCCAAGAGGCGGAACGCTGCCCGGACGATGGATTGGCTTCTGGCCGCGACGTCGATCGTGTCGGGTGCGGTGGTGGGGTCGGACACCATGAGGCTGGTGGCCAGCGCGCGGCCGTCGGCGGTGCGGGCGAGGTAGTGCAGGGTCACGACGCCGGGCTCGCTGCCGCCCTTGTACCAGACCGACGGGAATTGAAGCGCGTCGAGGTGAAGTCCGTCGTCGTTGAGCGAGAGCGCGTGGTGGATCTCGGGCTGGTCGAGCCGCAGCAGGCCTGCGTAGGCGTGGCAGATGTCGGCCGGCGAGGCGAAATACTCGATCTGGTCGATGTATCTGGGCTGGGGCCAGGTCTCGTGCACTTGCGGCAGCGGTAGCTGTTCCAGCTCCAGCACCGCGGCGGTGCGCTGGTGGGTCGGCAGGGCCAGGTACTGCCGTGCCCGGTCCTCATCCGAGGTGGCCTTGAGCTGGAAGAACGCCTTGGTGGTGAGGATGGGGACGTTCGCCTCGGGCTGCCGGTGCCCGAACAGCGACAGTTGGCGTCGCACCGCCTCCCGGCCCAGCCGGTGGATGAGGCGGTCGGTGGCGGTGTTGTCGCTGATCGAGATCATGTGATCGGCGTAGTCCGACAGCGGGAGCATGGTGCCGGCCGGGCGGTTCTGCAGGGTGCCCGAGGGCAGGCTCTTGTGGTCGTCGCGGATGGCCAGCTGCTCGTTCCACGAGAGCCGCCCTTCGGCGACGGCTTGGGCGAGCGCGCCGAGCACGTACAGCTTGAACGCCGAGCCGATCGGGCGTGGCGTGTCCGCGTCGAGGCCGTGCGCGATGCGGCACTGCCCGTCCGGCTCGATCCGCGCCGCGGCGAAGGATACGCGCGTTCCCAGCTCGGCCAGCCGTGCGTCGATCTCGGTCCACGAGGCCGGCTCGGGTTCCTCCGGGGTCAGGCGCAGGTTGTCCACGAGCCCCGCCGCCTCCACGTGCACCGTGATGCGGTAGCCGGTGGTGCGGCCGCGCACGGCTGCCTGGACCTGGTCCGGTTGTGTCATGAGGGTTTCCCGGAGGGCGAGCCGGCCCACCGCGGCCAGGGCGGCGTTGAATCCGTCCGGGCCGCCGATCGCCTCCAGCAGGGCCGGGGCCAGGTGCCGACGGATCTCGCCGTCCGGCAGCGGACCCCGCAGTGACGCGTCCAGCAGCCAGTCCAGCTGTCGCTCTGCGGGGGTGGAGGAGGTGTGCGTGGCGGTTTCGTCGATCACTGCTGTCCCTTTCCTGCAAGGGGTGTCGAGCCGGGGTGGTCAGCGTCTGAAGCCGGAGACGAGCCGGGCGATCGCCGATGGGCGCGGTCCCAGCCAGTCGGCGATGTCGCTGACCACGGCCGCGTCCACGTGCTGGGGCCTGTCGTAGTCCGCGGGCGTGGACGGACCTGAGCCGGGGAAGAACAGGTGGTCGTCGGCGTCGTAGACGCGGATGGTGACGTCCGTACGGTGGGCGAGGCCCGCCTGCCAGCCTGCCAGGTCGTCGGCGACGGTCACCTGGTAGTCGCGGCCGCCCTGCAGGATGAGCATCGGCTTGTCCAGCGCGGCCGCGGTCGCGACCGGGTCGTAGTCGCGCAGGTCGAGCCAGTACGCCCCGGAGTAGCCGAACGGCAGCTCCGTGGCGGGTGTATCGGCCGACAGATGCGGGCTGTCGACGAGTGCGGCCTGCCGCGTGAACGTCTCGACCGCGGCCTGCGCGCCGGGATCGAGCGAGGCGAGGTAGCGGACGACGCGGACGGCGGCCCGGTGCATGGGCTGGGTGTCACCGGCCAAGAGCACCAGTCCGGCCACGGACGGCTCGGCGGCGGCGACCCTCGGGGCCACCTTGCCGCCCATGCTGTGGCCCGCGACATGCACCCGCGCCGGGTCGACGGCAGGGTGGCGCTGGAGCAGGTGGATGGCCGCGACGGCGTGCGGGACGTACTCGTCGCGCATCGTGAAGTCCGGGATCGCCGCCACCTGGCCGGGGTGGGCGCAGGTCACCTTGTCGAAGCGCAGCACCGCCACGCCGCGGCCGGCCAGCCCCCAGGCCAGGTCCTTGAGGGGCTTGTTGGGGCCGCTGGTGGCGTCCCGGTCGAACGGCCCGCCGCCGCTGAGCAGCACCACTCCCGGCCACGGGCCGTGCCCGCGCGGCAGGCTCAACGTGCCGGGTACGGCCAGCGCGCCGGAGCCCACGGTGACCTCGTGCTCGTCGAACCTCTTGCGGCGGACGTACGACGGCGGCGTCCACTGCCTGGTGAGCGCGGGCGCGAGCTGCAGGCCCTGCAGCAGGCCGGTCTCGTCGACCGACATGACCACCGTCAGCCCGCCACGCTCGTACGTCACCGGGACGCTCACCTTGACCAGCTCCGCCTTCCCCGATGCGGTCACCGAGCTCTCGGGGGCCGGCTCGCTGATCGGCGTCCCGACCGCGGAGATCGCCCCGATCCTGGAGAGCTGGCTCTCCCAGGCGACTTGCAACGTCTCAGCGGAGACCACCGCTCGCAGCGGCGGGGCGAACAATGCCTCAATGTCCGCGAAGCGTCCACTCCGCGCCATCTCGACGACCGCTGTGGCGATCGCCGCCGGATCCCGTCCCCCGGTCATCCCGCCACCGTCCTTTCTATTATTGTGCGAACGGTAGCACAACATGAGACTGTTGCATCGGCCGGCTGCGCGCACGGCGGGGGAGAGGCGGGGTGCGCTGCGCGCTGGAGCGCGCCGCTACCGGCTACGCGACGACCGGGAGGACTCCTCGCCGGGGCGGTGGGCCGGCACCGTTACCGGCCGGGACGCTACCGGCCCACGCGCCCTCGGAGTGGCGGCGACTCAGGTGTTCAGTGACGCGATGATCGCCATCGTGGTGTAGGCCATGGTGAAGCCGCCTCCGATCGCATCGATGGCGGCCCCGACGCCCTCCAGCACCTCGGCCAGTTCGTCGGGTGGGAGTTGGGTGAGCGCGCCGGTGGTGGGCAGCAGGTCGAGCCAGTCGTCGCGGCTGTAGTACTGCTCCCAGTCGAATCGCCACTGCTCCGGCTCGCCGAACCCGGCCGTCTTCCGGATGCCGTCGGCGAACGTGGCGAACATCGCCTGGTAGATGTCCTGGGCCGGCCTCGGCGGTCCGGCGCTGAGCGGCGAGTCGGGCACCACCTTCCGGAAGACGGTGGCGAACGCCTCCGCGACGAAGGGCGGCGGGTCGTACGCATGCGCGAACACCGCCAGCAGGCCGCCGGGACGCAGCACCTGCGCCGCCTTGGCCGGGCCCGCGACGGGGTCCACCCAGTGCCAGGACTGCCCGGCGACGACCGCGTCGAAGGTGCGACCGGCGGCGTCCCAGTCCTCGAACGTCGCCACCTCGACCTCGACCCCGGTGCGCCGGGCGAACTCGGCCATCCGGACGTCCGGCTCGACACCCAGCACCTTGCACCCGGCCGCCAGGAACTGGCGGGCCTCTATGCCGGTGCCGCAGCCGACGTCGACGATGTCGGGGCCCGGGCTGGCGGTGATGATCTGCTGCACCAGGGCGTCGGGATAGGCGGGCCGGGCCCGGTCGTAGCGTTCGGCGTCGACCCCGAACGACTCCGCCATCTGCCTGGCCTTATGGGGCTCGTTCCGCGGTGGCTCTGGTTGCTCCTGCGATATAGTGGGCATGCGCCCACCGTAGTGGGCGGGTGCCCACTTCACAAATCCGGTTCGCGGTGGGCGAAAGCGTGTGAAGGAGGAACGGGCGATGCCCACTGGAGTGGCCCTCCGGGACGTGCGGCAGCAGTTGTTCGACGCCGCCGAACGCGTCCTGCTCCGGGACGGCGCGAACGGCCTGACCAGCCGGGCGGTCACGGCGGAGGCGGGCGTCGCCAAGGGTGTTCTGCACCGGCACTTCGAGGACTTCGACGCCTTCCTCGCCGAACTCGTGCGGGACCGCATCGCCCGGCTCGAGGGCCAGGCCGACGCCCTTCGCGGCTCCGCCGGGACCGGCGATGTCGCCGGCAACCTGACCGGGGCGCTCATTGACCTGTTCGACTCGGTCGCCGTGGCGATCGTCGGCCTGGTCATCTTCCGCGACGAGTTGCGCGCCCGGCTGCGTCAGGCCCGGCCGGCTCCCGGTGTCCCGGTCTTGACGGACGCCGCGGCCATGATCGCCGCCTACCTGAACGAGGAGTGCGAGCTGGGCCGCATCGCGGCGGACGCCGATGTGGACGCGCTGGCGCTTTCCCTGATCGGGGCCGGGCACATGCTGTTCGCCGGCCGGGAGGGGAGCCCGCCGGAGCCTGAGGAGGTCGGCAAGGTCGTCAACGCCGTCATCGCCGATGTCGTGCAAAGACGACTGCTATGAGCTGATGTCCTGCGAGGACGAGCTGTCGGCGAGGACCGCGACGGCGTCGTGGCGCCGCCGGGCGAGTTCGCGCGACACACCTGCGGAGCTGCCGGACATGACCTAGGCATGAACGTCACCGACACCGGGCCACCGGAGCGCACCCGGCGCTTCGCCCACCTCTACGAGCAGACGTATGCCGCGTTGCTGCGGTTCGTCGAGCGTCGCGTCCACCCCTCCCACGCCGAGGACGTGGTCGCCGACGTGTTCCTCGTCGCCTGGCGGCGCCTGGACGACGTGCCGCCGGCGGCGGACGAGGCGCGGGCCTGGCTGTTCGGCGTGGCGCACCGCACCCTCCGCAACGGGCTGCGGGCCGACCAGCGGCGGCAGGCGCTCACCGTACGCATCGCCGATGGCCGGCTGACCGACGCCGCGGCGGCCGGGCTGGACCCCGAGCTGGTGGCACGTCGGCTCGACCTCGTCCAGGCGTGGCGGCGGCTCAGCCCGCGCCACCAGGAGACGCTCGCCTTGGCCGTGTGGGACGGACTCACAGCCCCGCAGGCCGCGCGGGTGCTCGGCATTTCCCCCGTCGCGTTCCGGCTTCGGCTCACCCGGGCCCGGCGCGCCTTACGCCACCACGCCGACGCGGCCCCCGCCACTGCAACCCAGCCCGCGGCGACCGCCACCGTCGACTCCCGGAGCATGCGATGAACGACACCCTCGACCACACCCTGCGCGACCTCGACCCGGCCGTCACCCCCGCCGACCTGGACACCAGCACCGACCCCAAGGCCCGGGCCATGCTGGCCCGGGTGGTGGCCACCGACCCGATGGGGTCGCCCGCACCGACGAGCAGCCCTCGCCTGCTCACCAGAGGGCGGCTCACCGCTGTCGGCGGAGGGGTGGCCGCCGGCATCGCGGCAGCGCTGGTGCTGCCCGGCGTGTTCGGCGGCGGCTCGGCGATGGCAGCGTGGACCGCGACGCCGTACACGGTGAGCGGTGACAGGGCCACCGACGCCCAGGAGAAGTGCCTTGACCACGCCCAGGACGCCGCCAAGAGCACAACCGGGCGCGAGCTCGGTTTCCGGCCCGTGGTGACCGAGGGCCGGGGGCCGTGGACGCTCGTCTACGTCAACGACGACAGCAGCCATCTGGCCGAGATCAGGTGCCTGTTCCGCGACGGCGACCTCGCCGCCGCGGGTGGCAGCACGCCGGGGCCCGGCGCACAACCGCTTCCACCGGTTCCCGCGGGGTCGGCGCGGGCCGCCCTCGGCTCGGTCGTGAGCTCGAGTGAGGAGAGCGTGCGTATCGTGACCGGCAGGGTCGGCGCCGGCGTGGTGGGTCTGGAGCTCGCCACGGAGGCGAAAGGCAGCGTGACCGCGACCGTCACCGGCGGCTACTTCGCGGCCTGGTGGCCGGACGCGCCGACGACGGAGGAGCGCGAGAACGCCTCACGTCGTGGCGGCGTCAAGAGCGTCACGGCAATCCTCCAGGACGGGTCGCGGCACAACGTCCCCCTCGAGGAGCTCACCGGCCGGACGAGTGCGCAGCTGAACACACCGGCCACGGGCGGCTCCGCCCGCGACTGACCTGGCCACCGGCGGCGGCGCCGGGCCTCACGCTCCGGCGCCCCCTGTCACGGACGGCTTTCGGCCGGAGCCCGCCATGGACGGCGTCGGTGTATGAGCGGCAACCGAATGGCCGGTGGCGGCGAGAGTTTTCGGAACGGGCCGGCCATCGCGTACCGGTGGTCGGTGTCGCGGTCGCAGTACGCTCCTGGATAAGCGTGAGCGGAGGCCGAGGTGGCGCTCGATCCCATGACGGTGAACGCCGCCGGCGGCCGGTCAGCCGCGCGGGTTCCAGCCTGTGACGTCGATGTCCAGCCCGAGGCGGCGAGCGATGTCGTCCCACTTCACATACTTGAAGTTGGTGTTCTCGCGCACCTCGCCCGCCGGATCCGTCGCCTCGGGGGTGTTGGTGCCGTCGTGGGTGACGAACAGGCCCTTGGGGAACCGGCGGCCGAGCGGCACGTTGATCACCATCGTCCCGTCGCTGCCCTGCACGCCGTCGATGCCGCCGCTCTCGCCGACCTGGAAGGAGCCGAGGTAGGCGTTCTCGCCTCTGCGGTCATAGACGGCGAAGGTGTCGCTGCCCTGGCTGGAAGCGATCAGGTAACCCTTGCCGTCCTTGCCGTAATAAATGGTCAGGCCCTCGGCGTCCGCCGTCAGGTTGTGGCCGCCGTATCCGGGGTCGGCCCCGGGGGCGCACTCCTCCGTGGTGGGGTCGTAGGTGGCCGGTACGCCGTACTCGCGGACGCGGTCGACCAGCTTCGGGGTACCGGTGAGATCACCGGAGACGCGCCAGATGCCGACGTCCTCCTGGGCCGCGTAGAGCGTGCCGGTCTGGGCCTCGACGACCATGCCTTCGATCTGCGGGCCCACGCCCGGCTCGTCGCAGGGGCTCCAGCTCTGACCGTTCGGAAGGGTGAAGCTCGACGGCAGATCGATGGTCCGGAGCGTCGTGTAGCCGATCTTGCCGCCCGGGGCGTCGGTGAGCTTCAGCAGCGCGAGCCGCGTGGTGTGCCGGCGGCTGACCAGGACGTACGTTCCCGAGCTCCGCTTCCACGTCGCGAGGCCGTACACGGTCTCGGCGTCGTTCACCTCCGTCTGGGACGCGTTGAAGATGAACGGCGCGGCGGGGTCGGTGATGTCGGTGAGCGGCTGCGGGTTCTGGCCCGCCCTCGCCGAGTTGATCCGGTAGATGCGCAGCTTGTCGGAACCGCGGTCGGAGGCGACGAAGACATCCGACCGGCCCGCCTTGGACGTGTGCCCGTAGACGACATCCACGTTGTTCAGCCGGCCCGGCTCGTCGTCCTGACCCGGCGCGGCCGGTGCGGGCAGGTGCTGGAGCTGTCTGCCGTCCAGGTCGTAGACGTACAGACCGCCCTCCTTGGTGGTGGTCGCGATCAGGCTCCCCGCCGGAGAGGTGGGGTGGACCCAGATCGCCGGGTCGTCGCCGTTGGCATTGCCACCGGCCTCGTCGTCGAACAGGGGCGGGGTCTCGACCTGCGGCTCGATGGCGGGCAGGTCTTGCGCGGTCGCCGGTGGGACCAGGGCGCCGAGCAGGCCGATCGTCAGCACTGTGGACGCCAGCGAGGTCAGGGGGCGCATCGACTTCTCCTCATTGTGGAACCTTGCAGGCTTGATCCTCATGAGTGAAGCCGACCGGGCCATGAACCGTACCGGAATTTCCGCCCAAATCGCGGCGCCGCGCTGGTCGGCGGCGCCATGCTTACCACGGTGCTCACCACGGTGCCGGCCACTCCCACCGCTTACGCCACCTCGCGCCAGGTGGCGGCCGCCCTGCCGCCCCGGCTGCGGCACGGCCATCGGCGCGGCGGTGACTCAGCGCGATCGAGCCTCGATCAGATCGTGGAGCTGCTGGGTCACGGGATCGTGCGGGTGAGCGGCGTGGGAGATGTGCAGCCAGCCGTCGGCGTCGGTCTGGAGGAGGTCGTCGCGGATGGACGGGTCGGCACCGCGCTCCAGGAGCAGGCGGATCACGTGGAGACGACCGCCCGGGATCGCCCAGTGCAGGCCGGTCCGCCCGAGGTAGGGCGCGACGTCGGGATGGACGCCGTGGTCGAGGAACCAGCGTACGACCTCGACGCGGCCGTGCTGGCAGGCATGGACGAACGCCTCTCCCACGATCTCCGCCGGATCATCGGTCGGCGGCAGCCGAGACGGAAAGCCTGCGCCGGTGTCGGCGAGGTCGGGGCGCGCCGACGCGGCGCCCGGCCGGAGGCCGCCGTCGGCGTCGAAACAGGCCCGCACCAGATCCAGGCGGCCGCAGGCGGCATACGTCCAGAGCGCCTGCGGGACGATTCCGTGCTCGGCGAGCAGGTCGACGACCTCCGTGTTGTCGTGGTAGATGGCGTTCTCCAGCGGGGTGGCGCCCCATTTCCGGATGCCGGGGTCGGCGCCGGCGGCGAGCAGCAGGCGCACGTATTCGACCCGGTTGCAGCGGGCAGCCCAGGCGAGCGGGAGATCCAGGTCGGTGGCCTTGCCGAGCAGGACCTCGACTGCGGCGCGCGGCACGCCGAGCTCCTTGCCGAGCCGGACGCCGGGGATGAGTTCGGGGCCCGCGAGCATGTGCAGCAGGGTGTCGGCTTGCGAGGCGGTCAGGCCGGCCAGCCGATCGGTGTCGCCGGCCAGCAGCGCTTCGGCCTCGCGGCGCAGGCGCCGCCGCCTCTCACGGCGTTCGTCGAGGTCGCGCTGGGATTTCTCGGTGTACGACACGAGCTCCTGCCAGGTCGGGAAGCCCAGCTCCCGTGCGATGATCAGCCGCGCGTCGCGGAGCTCGGCGGTGGCGCCGGAGGCCGCGGTGGCGTGCCGGGGCACGTAGGCCCGCAACCGTCGCAGCGCGCCGGGATCGTCGCGGCGCAACTCGGCGAGGAGGGTGTCGGCCATCGAGGCGTAGATGCCCGGCCGGATTCCCATGAGGCGGGAGACCGGCCGTTCTTCGGTGGTGCCGCGGCTTTCGACGTGGGCGCGGAACTCGGCCCAGGTCCGGAATCCGTGCTCCTGAGCGAGCACGAACTGGGCGTCGCTGAGCAGGAACCGCTCGGCGGCTCGATCGCTCAGCACGTCGGCGACCCGGGCCCCGGCTGCCGCGTCGCCCGCCGCGTACGCGTGACGCAGGTGCTTGGCCTGCTTGCGGTAGTACTCCAGGTTCGGATGGGCCGGCAGCTCGAAATGACGATCGGACATCGCAACCTCCTTCGACGCCGAGGTCCGCTTGCCCGGCCGGAAAGAGGTTCGTCTTGTCCAGTGCGTTGGCGTTCTGCTCGAGGTGGGAACATCCCTGCCCGCGGACTGGCAGCGCCCTCGCACGCTCCTTTCAGAGTAGTGATCGCCTCCCCGTGGAGGCAACCGTCGCCACCGGCGGATGACCGAGCCGGTGGCTGTTCAGAGCAGGGTGGGGGCGCGCCCGGCGAGAATGCCCGCGCGGGCGAGTTGGACCTCGCGGGCCTTGCGGGCGGCGTACCACAGCAGCGGCCGCACAGCCGCGTCCACCGTCAGCCTGTCCTCGACCTCGGTCCCCGCACCGTCCGCGGCCAGGCCGAACCGGTAGTCGAGCCGTACCCCGCCCGGGCTGACCACCTCGCCCTCCACCGCCTCACCGGTGGCACGCAACGTGACCTCGATCAAGTTGTCGTACTTGACGAAGCCGAAGAAGCGAAACCGCTCCACGGACACGAACCGGCTCTCGCCGGGCGCCCGGCGCACGTCGCGGACGGCCACCACGAGCGGCGACAGGCCGACATAACTGGAAGGCTCGCTGAGGTGCGCGAGCACCGCGGACGGCGGGGCAGGGACATGGAAGGCGTTGCGGAGCACAGTCTGCGGCACGGGCTACCTCGTACTCATCGAAGAACGCGTTTCAGTATGGCAGCGACAGCCGCGCCGAGCTCGTGCGAGCCGCCGCCACGGACGAGGACGTCACGGCGTCCGTGCTGGCCGACAAGCGCAACAGGCTGGCGGTCACGACGTCCACGGCGCTGGCCGGCGCGATCGGCGCTCGCCAGAACGACATGGATCAGCCGCCTCCCTACCACGGTCCCAGCACGAGCGCGCTCTACACCATGGCCGGGTCCGGCAGCTCCATCCGCATGACCCGCCCGCCCATGGACTACAACGGCCACTTCGGCGAGAACACCGGAGTGCTCAGCCTGCCTTGACCGGCAACCGGAGCGGCCGGTAGACGAACCCGTCGCTCCACGCGACCGCCGACAGCTCCTCCTGCGCGCGCAGCCCCGGCAGGCGCGTCACCAGGGCGCGGAACGCCTCCTGCAGTTCCATCCGGGCCAGGTTCGCGCCCAGGCAGTAGTGAGGGCCGTGGCCGAACGCCAGGTGCGGGGTGGACGGGGCGCCGGCGAATCTGCGCAGGTCGAAGCGGAGCGGGTCCTGGAACACCGACGGGTCGTGGTCGGCGGCCCACAGGTTGGGCAGCACGACGCTGCCGGCCGGGATGGTCCCGCCGGACGTCTCGACGTCCTCGGTGATCCGCCGGAGCATGCCGTTGGAGCCGGGTGCCTCGTGGCGCAGGATCTCCTCCACCGCCGGATCGACCAGTTCGGGATGCGCCACGAGTTCGGCGTACTGGTCGGCGTGGTGGAGCAGGCGGAAGACGCCCCGGGCGATCATCGAGGCGGTCGTCTCGTGCCCGGCGAGGATCAGCGTGAACACCATGTTGGTCAGCTCGTCCTCGCTGAGCCCGTCCTCCTCGTCGCGTGCCGCGATGAGCAGGTCGATCAGGTCCTCGCCGGGCTCGGCCCGGTGCTGCTCGATCAGCTCTCCCGCGTAGGCCATGAACGCGGCGAACCCCTGGCCCCGGGCATCAGCACTCGCGTCCGAGGTGGACAGGAACATCTCCGTCCAGCCGCGGACCTGCTCGAAGCGGTCCATCGGCACGCCCAGCAGCTCGCAGATCACCCGAGCGGGCAGCAGCAGCGCGAAGTCCGCCACCAGGTCGAACTCCTCGCCGGCCGCGTCGATCAGCTCGCCGGCGATGGCCGCCGCCCGGGGCCGCCAGCGTTCGATGTGCCTGGGCGTGAACGTGCCGTGCAGGATGCGCCGGTATCGGGTGTGCTCCGGCGGGTCCTGGTTCATCAGCGCCGCCGGGTCGTCATCCAGGAACGTGCCCCTGACCATTCGCGGCAGACCGGGCTCGCGCAGGTTACGGCTGCTGGCCGGCGAGGTGAGCACGCTGCGGACATCCGCGTACCGGACGATCATCGGCACCCGGTCGCCGCTCGGGAGCGTGGCCGCCTCCATGGGCGCCTCGGCGTAGCGGCGGGTCAGGTCGGGGGAAGGGGTGCCGTACGGGCCGGGAGGAAGGTCCGGCCAGGTCGATGTGGTGCTGGACTGTTCTGTCAAAGCCGCCTCCGGGCGTTGCCGTCGTCCAACAAGCTCGCCGGGAACGTACGCAACCAGCCGCCGCCGGTCAAGACCGCCACCCCAGATCCCGGCCGGACAAAAGGCCAAGGATGTTAGATTGTCGGGCGGTTGATGTTGATCTGACAGTAGAGGCGTACTCGTGGCAGGGTTTGAGATCTACTTCGACACGCTCGAGGAGTGTGCCACCAAGGCCAAGGGAGTCGCGAACCAGTTCAAGAGTGCGGCGGAGGACGGTCCCACGACCGTCAGCACCTCGTGCTTCGGCGACCTGGAGAACGTTTCTGACAAGCTCGCCAAGGCCGTCAACGACTTCGAGGCGAAGATCGACGCCGAGATACGCCATGCGCAACAGAACCTGACCAAGGTCGAGGCGGCCATCCACCAGGTCGTCCACAACGTCCGTACGGCCGACCTCCCCGGCGTTCCCCGGACGGAGCAGGTGTGACGGACATCTGGGACCAGTACCTCAGCCCCATCCAGCGCGTCATCGACGACCTGAGCGGCGACCAGGCGCAGATCTCCAAGATCTCGGGGCAGTGGCGGACGCTGGCGGGCGACATCACCACGGAGACCGGCGTGATCAAACGCGCGGTCAACAGGGTGGACAGCGCGTGGAACGGCGCCGCCGCCGAAAGCTTCGCCAGGTACATGGCCAGATATCCCAAGTCCGGTACGGCACTGAGCGAGGCCCTGACCAGCTGCGCCGGCAAGCTGGACGCCGCCGGGAGCGCGCTGGAGACGGCCAAGGGTGAGGTGCAGGCCCTCTACCGGGAGAAACGCGCCTGGCTGGACGAGCAGCGCAGCGACCCCGACAGCACCACGATCTCGATGACGAGCATCAGGTCCCAGGTGTCCAACGCCCTCCAGCGCGCCAAGGTGCACACGGACAAGGCCGCCGAGGTGCTCGGTCAGGCCACCAGCGAGATCAACAAACACCTCGGCGAGGTGCGGTTCTTCACCGGCATCCCCGCTCCCGGCGATCAGGACTTCGTCCCGGGCAACAAGGCCGGGATGCCGTGGATCCCCGACCCGGACTTCCGGCCTCAGAGCCCGAAGACGCAGCTGGCGTCCTACAACGGCAACGGCCAGCCGCCCGGCGGCGGCATCGGGAACGGCCTCAACGGTGCGGGCGGCAGTGGCGGCAACGGCGCCAGTGGGGGTGGCGGTGGTGGCGGCGGTGCGGGCGCGCCTTCGCTGGCCGTCCCGCCGAACGCCCACAGCCTGGCGCCCAACCCCCGCGCCCAGGCCGTCATCGACTACGCCCTCAAGCAGCTCGGCGACCCGTACGTGTGGGGAGCGACAGGACCCGGCTCCTTCGACTGCTCCGGACTGACCCTGCGCGCGTACGAGTCCGCGGGGACCGCCATCCCCCGGGTCGCGCACGACCAGTGGCTGCGCGGACCGCGCATCCCCGATGGCAACGCGCAGCCCGGAGATCTTGTCTTCTTCGACAACAACGGTGACGGCACCGCTGATCATGTGGGCATCGTGCTCGACCCCGAGAAAGGTACGATGATCCACGCGCCCAGACCGGGCTCCGAGGTCAAGATCGCCCCCTACAGCCGTACCCCCATGGGCTTCACCCGGCCGGGAACGAGCTGACCCAACCACTCCGGAAGTACGGCATGCACCCCCTCATCGTCGCCGTGGCCCTTGTCACGGCCGCTCCCACCACCGCCCACGCCCGGACAGCCGAACCCGACCCGATGGCGGGCCTGCGTTCGCTGCTCGTGCGCGGCGCCGGCGCGACCGCCGAGTTCTACGGCCAGGCCTCCACGGACTTGTCCAAGGAGGTGCGGCTGAGCAACGGCAGGCGCACCTTCATCGGGAGCGGCATGGGGCTGCGCGGGACCGGCAAGGTCAAGCTGGGCCGGGCCGGCGTGCTCGCCTCGGAGCACACCCGGCAGCTCAGCGTGAGCAGCAAGGAGCTGATGGCGGAGGAGGCGCCCAGGGACCCTTACTTCGCCGGCGTGCTCGCCACGGTGGGGACGCTGCGCACGATCAGCGCGGGCGGCTGGCAGTACCAGCTCGCGCCGCAGGCGAAGACGTGGGTGCGTACCGGCCGCGCCAGTGGTGCCGCGGCCGCGTACGGTGACCAGTTCATCAACGTCCTGGAGCCGGCCACACTGCGCAAGCTGCTGGCCACCAAGACCCGCAAGAGCGTCGCGCCCTGGACCACGGATCACACCACCGGCCGCAGGCAGCGGATCTACACCCTGACCGGGACGATCAAGCTCAGGGACCTCTATCGCGTCTCTCCCAGCTTCCGCGAGGCCGCGGGGACGGCGGCCCTCGGGAATTCTGAGGTGACATGGACGTACATGTACGACGATCGCGGGTGGCCGTACCGGGTCGGCTGGCGCTTCTACGCGCACCCGCGGCCCGAGGTCCCGGGGCTCGGACACGACCGGATCCTGCGGGGGCACCTGGCCACGCAGTACCGGAACTGGGACAAGCCGATGACGATCACCGCGCCCCAGGCGAAGCCGGGCCGGGGACTCGCGGTGGACGACCTCGCCGACGTCCTCAGCGCCCCCGCCCGCCGCAAGTGAGGCGCGTACGTCCATCGCCCGCAGCGATGGGAACGGCCGAACAAGGGCGGGGACGACCATCGCCCCCGCCCTCCTCTGCCTCCCGACCTCACGTCGGGCTCGCGCCGTTCTCAGGGATTGCCGTACTTCTTGACGAACTGGTAGTACGTCCACGCCCATGCCCTGCAGTCGGGCCGCACCAGGATGAAGTAACCCCCGCACACCTTGTCGCGCATGGTGATGTAGAACCGGTTGTCCACGTCAAGCTTTCGCGTACGGGTGTTGTCGAGGTAGTACTTGTACTTCTTCTTCTGGTTGGCTATCAGGCCGTACCCGTAGTCGTGGGAGTCGCAGGCCGGCCGCATATCGAAATTGTGGGGTTTGTCCGGAGACTTCGTGCAGTGGTCGTAGTAGATGCCCCTGACCTTGAAGCCGCTGGCGGTCCGTTTCCAGTCGGGCTTGCGCCATTTGCCGCCGTGCCACGCCCAGGCCGAGCAGCCGGATTTCGTGTACCACATCCAGGTGACGGCCGTGTTGCACTTCTTCGGGTAGGACTGCGGAGGATCCACGCCGTCCGGCAGGAAGTCACCGGCCGGCGGCTCGGTGGCGTTGGGGTCGTCGAGCCCGGCCGCGCCCTCGGTCGGCCCGCCGTTGGCCGGCATGTCGGTGCCGGTGGCGACCACCTGGGGAGCGGCGGCGCCCGCCGGGAACGACAGCTGCCAGCCGCCGCTGGTGACGGACTCGATCGACGACAGGCGTCCCACCGGGTCGTAGGTGTAGGTGCCCTGGACGGCGCCGGCGCTGGGATCGGTCACGGTGCGCAGCAGGCCGTTCGGGTCGTAGGCGTACCTCGCCTCGATCTGGGGCGCCTCGGTCCCGTACGTGACCGCGATCTCCTTGAGCCGGCCCGCGTAGTCGCCGGTGGAGGTGCCGGTGGCCGTGGTGGCCGTGGCGTAGGTGAACCGGGTGACGGACGCGGGCGTCGCGGTGCCGGCCGGCTCCTTCACGGTGCTGACGCGGCCCTGGGCGTCGTAGGTGATCGTGGACTTGCCGAAGGCGGTGCTGCCCACATCGGTCACCCGCCAGGGGTCGGCGCTCGGCGCCCCGGCCGGCCGGGCCCAGGTGTAGGTGAGCTGGAGGTCGCCGATGCTGATGGGGGTGCCGTCGTCGGTGGTGAAGGTGTCGTCGCCCGCCTCCACGGGGCCCGGATCCGTCACGAGCGTCTCGACCGTCGTGGTGCGCATCGCTCCGATGACCGCGTCCCACTTGGTGGTTTCGGTGATCTTGGATCCGTCGGTGGCCTGGTAGGTCTGGATGCCGCCGCCGTCGGGGAAGGAGACGCTGCTCTTCAGGGGGTAGCTGGTCGACGTGCCTTCGTCGAGCTCCGTGACGACGATGGTGCCGTTCTGGTTCTCCAGCTTCCGGTTGATCTCTCCGCCGGCGAACTCGGCCTGCCAGCCCGGCCCGAAGACGCCCAGCTCGGGCCGGGTCGCCGGGGCGGACTGCGGCCTGGCCAGGTCGTCGGCGGCCAGAACCACGCCGTGCCTGCGGCTGATCGCGCCCGCGGACACGTCCAGCTCGGTGAGCTTGAAGGTTTTGGTGTCGGAGGAGTACTGGCCGGGGCCGATCTCCTGGACGTTGGCCGGTGGCGGGTCGTCGAGGGCGGCGGCGGAGACCTCGGGGGCGAGGAAGGGGAGGAGCATCGCCGAGATGGCGAGGGGGAGCGCTAATCGGCGCAAGAGGTGCCTCCAGGTAAAAAGAGAAAGTGATTTGATCACCTGGAGAGTAAGGGTCGGTAAATCGCTTGGCAAGAGCTGGACATTGCCCTGAAACAATGTTCAAATCGCCCTTGAAGTCATGCCCTTGCGTGCGATTCATGGCAAATTTATGGCGAATTTATGGCGGCACTGTGGCGCCTTTGAGAATAATGAATCGACGGCCGGGCGTGGGGAGGGCGGCAGCCCAGGCGAGGGTCCCGTGTCCTATGATCGGGGGCTTATGAGCCAATTGCGCACGCTGTCCGCCACAGAAATCCCCTCGGAACGACTCCTGCTCCGCAAGGCGCAAGCTGCCGACCGTGAAGGATTCATCGAGCTCATGACCGATCCCGAAGTCCGGGCATACCTCGGTGGCCCCCGGCCGCGGAGTGACGTCGAGCAGCACTTCGACCAAGCCATAAGCACCGGCGCGGCATCCGGTCCTGGCAATTATGTGATCGCGGACAACACGACGAACCGGCTTGTCGGAACA
This sequence comes from Nonomuraea jabiensis, assembly GCF_014204795.1. Lineage (GTDB taxonomy): Bacteria > Actinomycetota > Actinomycetes > Streptosporangiales > Streptosporangiaceae > Nonomuraea > Nonomuraea jabiensis. The sequence goes on from NZ_JACHMB010000001.1 coordinate 8,938,019, forward strand.
TTGATGCTCGGCCGCCGGTCGGCCGACCGCCCGGGGCGTGTCGCCGAGGATGGCGAGGAACTGGAAGTGGGCTATGTGCTGCGGCGCGGCGCATGGGGCGCGGGGTACGCGTTCGAGGCCGCGACGGCCGCGTTGCGCGCTGCGGCCGGCGAACTCCCCGACCAGCCGGTCTTGGTCGTGACCCAGACCGCCAACAAACGATCTCTGAAACTCGCCGCCCGCCTCGGCTTCCGCCCCATCAGCACGTTCGAGGAGTTCGGCGCCGAGCAGACCCTCTGCACCGCTCCCTTGTCCACGTTCCGCATCTGAGCTCAGCATCGGGCCGGGCCGGTGAGCCCTACTTTCGCCAGCCGTTGATGGCCAGGCCGGGGTCGGCGGCCGCGTGCAGCAGCCGCCGGCCCCAACCGTAGGTCATCGGCAGCCAGTTGAAGTCGTGATCCGGTCCGACGATGTCGGCCAGCTCGATCAGCTTCATCATCTCCACCACCGCGGCGAGCGGCTTGGCCACGCGCCACGCGTCCCGCATCCGTTCCGGAGCGACGGTGTCGGCCCAGGCGGCGAAGAAGGCTTCGAGGTAGGTCGCAGCGTCCGGCTCGGACACGTCGAGCAGCCACGAGGCCAGATCGAACAACGGGTTCGCGACGGTGGCGAAGCTCCAGTCGTGCAACAGGATCCCGTCGTCGCGCACGACCACGTTGCCCGGGTGGAAATCGCGGTGGACGATCGTCGCCGGGACGGCCGCCTCGTCCAGGCGCTCGGCACACTCGACCAGATACGGCGTCAGTGCCCGCAGCCGGTCTGCCTCCTCGCCGGTCAGTGCCCGGCCCAGGTTCTTGGCCAGCTTGGGCGCCCGCCAGATGTCGTCGCGGGCCATGGTCGACCGTACGCCGTCGGCCAGCGAGGCCGGGCTGAGCGGGACACACCCCGCGGCGATCAGCTCGTCCCCGCGGTGAATGGTCTCCTTCTGCACCATGACCAGCTGTTCCAGGCAGGCGCGACGCTGCTCTGTGGAGAGCGCCCAGCCGTCCACACCGCCGAAGTCCTCGGCGAGCCACCACCGGTCACCGGGTGACACCGCGGTGATGGTGGCGAACGGCGCGATGCGCAATGACGCCAGGTATCGGGTGATGTCCGGTTCGCGGGCGAGCCTCGGCAGGACCGCCTTCAGGTACAGGTCACCGCCGTCAGTCGGCGTGCGGAGCACGGCGGACATGCTCCAGTGCTTGATCTGGCGGCTCGGACCGAGCCGCACGCGACCGGCAGCCTTGATCTCCGCGTCGATGTAGGACTCGGCCCGCTCGAACCAGCCGGGCCTGAACCAGTCGGAGACGGGCGGCCGGGATCGCGCCGCCCGGCGGTCGAATGCCAGGCTCTGCCCGGCCACCGCATCATGACCGTGCCAGGCGAACCCATCGGCGGAGACCGGCCGCGTCCCGCCCGCCGCCAGCAGCACCACCGTCGTGAAGTCCAGCGGCTCCAGGACCACCGTGGCCGGCCCGAGTTCGCGACGAACGCGATCGGTCAGCTCGCTGTCCATCGGCGGCCACTGGCCGTCGAACCGCATCCTCGGCAGCGCCGGACTGCCGCCGGTCATGTCGCACAGCACGGCACCGTCCTGGTCGACGATCACCAGCACGGATTCGGACGACATGATCACCCTCCAAGGCTCGACGGGTGGTGACCAGGTTGATCAGGCCGAGCGCGCCCAGACCGGCGATCTTACCGCCTCGACGCGCCGCCCGACCGGCCGAGCGCCGTCCTGCGGGGCTCCGCCGCACGTTCTACCCGGGAGATGAACAGCACGGGCTCGCCCGCACGAATCCCCGTCCAGCCACCGGCTACCGGCAGCAGCTCGTCCACCTGCTGCGCCCCCGGGCAGGGGACGATCCGGTCGATCGTGACGAGGTCGCCGGTCACCGGGCCGGCCGCGCGGACGGCGGCCTCCAGGGCGGCGGGCGCGATGCCGTGGGAGGGCGGGAACGGTGTCGTCCACAGGTCGGCGGCCGTCACGGTGGGTGGCGGGCCGGCCGCCGTCCCGAGGACGAGCCCCGACCAGGCCAGCCGGCCGCCGTCCCGCGCCGCGCCGGGGTGAGGGACGGGCGCCGGAGCCGGGAGCGAGGGCGGCTCGGGCCGGTAGAGCAGGCGCATGGAACCGGCGACCGCGCCGTCGGCGGCGGTGATTGACACGTGTACGGTCCAGCCCTCCTCCGCCGTCTCGCCCACCGCCGACGTGGTGAACCGGCTCCCCTCCTCGGTCAGGACCAGCGCCGACGGCCGCACCCGCACCTCACGCACCGAGGCGAGGTGCTGGAGCGGCCAGCCGGGCGGGACCACCCAGTCGGCGACCGAGCACGCCTGCTCCACCAGCACCGAGACCGGCAGCGCCGGCCGGCCGTCCACCGTGAAGTCGGCCAGGCAGGGATGGGCGCCGGGCCGGTGCACGATCGAGCCGCGCAGGGAGCGGAACGGCCGGAACTCCTCGACGGTGCCGAGGAAGTGGGCCAGGCCGTGCAGCCGGGGCAGGTCGGGGTGGCCGGTGAACAGCCAGAAGCCGCGCAACTGCGTGGGGACGAGCGCGCCGCCCACCTGGCCGATGAACATGACCTCGCCGGCGCCGCCGGAGCGCAGCTCGTCGATCCAGCGGCGTACGCCCTCGGCGGGGTCGATGGTGGACACGTAGCGGACCGCCGCGTCGTAGTTGGCGATCACGCCCAGGCGCTCCCACGTCGGCCAGCAGAGCGTCTGCGCCGGCAGCCCGTACGTGTTGCGCGCCCAGAACCCCAGCCTGGACAGCGCCTCGTTGCCGGCCGCGTAGTCGATCTGGCCGATCATGCCGCCCATGCGCCCCGCCAGCGACCCCACGTTGCAGAAGACCTTGAGCGCCGCCCGCCGCTCCGGCGTGGCGAGCACCGCCCCGGTCAGGGCCGCGAACCCCGACACCTTCACCTCGACCGTGCGTACGACCTCCTCGGGGGTCTTCCGGTCGAGCCGGGTCGGCAGGTCGATGCCGGCGTTGTGCACCACCACGGCCGGCGCCGGGAGGCGGGCGAACAGGGCGTCCACCTGCTCCTGCCGGACGCAGTCGCACGGCTCGTAGGCGATGCGCAGGCCGTCCCGCCGGGCGGCGGCCAGGTTGGCGGCGACCTGGCGCAGCTCCGACTCGCGCTTGAGCGCCGCCCGCGCCTCCCGCAGAGCACCGGCGGTACGGGCGGCGGCGATCCTGGCCCGGCAGTGCGCGGCGTAGCGGTCGTCCGGCAGCGTGAGCCAGCCGGCGGCGGGCAGCTCGTCGCGGCCGGTCACCACGACGCGGCAGCCGAACCGCTCGGCCAGGCCGCGCGCCAGCGCGAAGCCGACACCGCGCGCCCCGCCCGAGATCAGCACCAGGTCGTCCGGGCCCAGGTCCAGTGTGGGCACGGGCTCCGGGCTCGGCAGGGCGGTGAGGGCGTGGCGCACGCCACCCCGGTAGCCGATCTCGAACAGGTCCCAGGCCGCCAGCTCCGCCTCCAGCAGCCCGGCGAGCGCGTCCGCGTCGCCGGCGTCGGCGGTGTCGACGTCCAGCACCTTCACGGCCAGGTTGGGCAGCTCGCGGGGCAGGCACTTGGCGAACCCCGCCCAGATCCCGCCCAGCGGCGAGTCGATCGGCCCGTCGTCGTAGCCCATCAGCCCGCCCATCGCGGTGACCGCGACGTAGCAGCATCGGTCGGCGCGCGACTCCTCCCGCCAGGCGCCGTACCGGTGCCGCACCATGCGGGTGGTCCTGGCCAGCGCGTCCCGCCATTCGCCGCCGCCGAGCCGGTACGGGACGCCGGTGACGTTCAGGTCGACGATCCCGTCCCAGCCGCCGTCCGCCGGCTCGTGGCCGGGGACGCACACCTCGGCGCCGAGGCGGTCCGCCACGCGCCGGGCCAGTTCCGCGTCCGAGCCGATGACGAGCAGCCGCCGCGCCACCGGGGACGGCGGCGGCAGCGGGTGCGGCACCGGCTCCCACACCATGCGGCGCACGGGCCGCACGAAGGAGCCGGTCTCGAACGACACCAGGTGCGGCCGCACCGGCGCGGGCGCCGCGACCGTCATGCCCGCTCCTGGACGACCGCCGGCAGGCCCGAGCTCGGGAACAACGTGATGTAGTGGCCGCTGCGCACCTGGCGCGTGCCCGGCAGCCGCAGCCGGTAGCGCTGCGACAGCATCGCCACCGCCGTCACCAGCGTCGCCATCGCCAGCCCCTTGCCGATGCACATGCGCCGCCCGCCCCCGAACGGCAGGAAGGCGTGCTTGTGCCGGCCGTCCTGGGCGCCGTTCAGGAAGCGCTGCGGGTCGTAGGCCTCCGGGTCCGGCCAGTGCTCGGGGGAGCGGTGCGTGCCGTACACGCTGAGCAGCACCGTCGTGCCCGCCGGGACGTGCCGCCCCGCCAGGGTGTCCGGCTCGACGGCGTCGCGGGGGAACTGCCAGACCGGCGGGTGCAGGCGCAGCGCCTCGTTCACCGCCGCCGTGGTCTGCGGCAGCTCGCCCAGCCGCTCGGGGTCGGGCGGGCCGCCGGCCAGCACCTCGTCCACCTCGCGCTCGACGGCGCGGCGCGCCTGCGGGTGGCGGGCCAGCTCGTACATGGTCCAGGCGAGCGCCTGGCCGGTGGTGTCGGAGCCGGCCAGCAGCAGCGTGCGCAGGTTGTCCGACACCTCCGTGTCCGTCAGGCCGGCCGCCAGCAGCAGCCCGGCGGCGTCCGAGCCGGGCTCGCCGGCGGCCCGCCGCTCCTCGATCACCTGGCGGATGAGGCCGTCGAGCCACCGGGTCGACCACTTGCGGGCCCGGTGGTAGCGCGTCGGCACGAACGACGGGACCAGCGCCGGGACGCCCTTGATCGTACTGGTGTAGATCACCTTGTTGGCGATCGCGGCGGCCCGGGAGTAGTCGGTGCCCGACAGGTCCCGGCCGACCAGCGCCAGGCCCATCACCCGGGCGGACACGTCCATCAGCTCCGGCGCGACGTCCACGACCGCGCCCGAAGCCGCGTGCTCTGACCAGCGCCGCAGCACCGCCCGCGTGGCCGCGACCGCCTCGCGGGCGTTGCCGTTGACCCGCTGCGGGGTGAACGCCGGCTGCACCGCCCGGCGCGGGCCGCGCCAGCCATCGGTGTCGAGCGTCAGCAGGCCCGACCCCATCATGCCGAAGAAGCCCTGGTAGAGGGTGCCGCGCCGGTAGTTGTCCGGGTTGACCCGCAGCACCCGCTCGATCGCGTCCGGCTCGGTGACCTGGACGAACGTGATGGGCAGCCGCACCGTCACCAGCGAGTCGCGCTCCTGCATGCGCAGCGTGTAGGCCAGGGGGTCCTTGAAGTAGGGGATGGCGTCGCCGATCACCGGCAGCCCTCGCGGGCCGTGGGCGACCGGGCAGGTCCCTTCGCGGTTCATGGGCGCTCCTCGCGATCGAATCGCTCTCTGTCGACGTACTCGCCGGTCTCCTGGTCCACGTAGCCGACGACGGCGCCGATGATGTCCTTCACCTGCAGCAGCACCTCGCCGCTCGACGCGACCGCGATGGCCCGGTTGTCCGGCTCGGGGTCCTCCAGGTCGAGGTCGACGGGCGTGACGTACAGCTCCACCGGCTCGGTCAGCGCGGCGAGCGTCAGATCGGTGTGGCCGCCGTACAGGTCGATGCGGCGGATCGAGCGGGGGATCGCGACGGGCGTCCAGCGGCCCGCCACCCGCTCCAGGACGGCCACGCGCACGAGGCCGTCCAGCGTGACGGACGGGACCAGCAGGTCGGGGAACCAGCGGCGCAGCGCCGGCGCGTCGAGCGCGAGCCGGCCGCGCCGGCCCAGCGGATGCGTCCGGGTGCCGGTGGTGGAGGCGAACACTTCCCGCAGCAGCACCTCGGAGCCCGGCACGTGGTAGGGGTCGCGCAGCGGCCGGCTGCCGTGCTCGTCCCAGTGCGTCCAGGCGGGGCCGGGCACCGGGGCGTCGCGCAGCCGTACGGTGACCGAGAAGTGCACCCGGTCGCGGGCGACGGTGACGCCGTTCGGGGCGACCACGTCGCCCAGCACCTGCACCGCCACCACCGACTCGCGCTCGTCGGCGCGCAGCAGCCTGGCGGTAAGCCGCTTCACCTCCGGCCGGTCCGCGCGGTAGATCCGCAGGAACGACTCCAGCCGCAGGTCCTCGAAGACGACCGGCACCCGGCCCGGCACCAGGGCGACGGCGGCCTGCGCCGCCAGTTCGGGGACGAACGTGCCCGGCAGCGTGGGATAGCCGCGGACCTGGTGGAGGTCGAGGTATCCGTCCCTGTCCATGGAGAACGTCCGCTCGGCCACCAGCTCGGCGCCGTCGCGGCGGAGCACCCGGTCGATGTACGGCAGGGGCCGCGTCTGCGCCTGGGCCTCGGCCGAGAACTCCAGGAACTCGGGCACCGCGGCCCTGATCGCCGCCCGCTCCTTGTCGCCGAAGAACACGGTGACCGGGGCGTCCGGGGCGGCGGCCAGCTCGGCCATGAAGTGCTCTACGCCCTCCTCGGTCGGCGTCGGCGTGAACTCGCCGCTGCCCTCCAGGAAGTCGCGCATCAGCGGGGTGGCGCCGAGGCCGATGTCGCGCCAGAGGGTCCAGCCGATCGTGAACTCCCCGCTGGCGTTCATGGCGCTGGTGGTGAGGAAGTCGTTGGCGGCGCCGTAGTCGGTCTCGCCGCGCTGGCCCGTCAGGCCGATGAACGAGCCGAAGTTGCACCACAGGCGCGGCTCGCGGCCCCTGGTCGCCTCCTTGAGGTTCAGGTACGCGCGCACCTTCAGGTCGCGCACCGTGCGGAAGTCGGCGACGGACTTGGCGGCGACGCCGGACGCGCGGTTCGTGCCCGCGATGTTGAGCAGCAGGTCGATCGGGCCGTCCACGGCCGCGAGGGCCCGCTCGACCGCGGCGCCGTCCCGCAGGTCACAGCGCAGGTAGCGGACGCGTCCCGGGCCGCACAGCCGTTCCAGGCCGGCGAGCGTGCGCCGGACCTGCCGCGCCTCGCCGAGCCGGTCGAACCGGGCGTTCGCCTCCGGCACCGAGGCTCCCTGCCGTACCTGGGCTCGGATGAACGCGCTGCGGTCGAGCTCCTCGCCGGCCTCGTCCGGGAGCTCGGAGCTGCCCAGCACCACCAGCCGCGGCCGGTGGCGGGCGGCCAGCGCCTCCAGGATCGGCGCGCCGATGCCGCGCGCCCCTCCGGCGGCCACGACCAGCGTGTCCGGGCCCAGCGGCGGGACCTCGGACGGCGGGGCCGGGGTGGGCACCGCCCTCGGGGTGAGCCGCAGGCCGCCCGCGTGGTAGGTCACCGGGATGAGCCGCCGCGCGCCCAGCTCGGCGCTCACCGTGGCGAGCACCTCGTCGAGCGGCACGTCCTGGTGCACGGTGGCCAGCACGTCGGCGCCGGGGAACTCCAGCGCCAGGCTCTTGACCAGGCCGGTGAACAGGCCGGTGAAGGGCAGCGGCACGCCCGCCTCCGTCACGCCGCCCACGACGCTCACCACGAACGAGCCGCCGTCCAGGTGCGGGGCGCACTCCTTGGCCTTCATGAAGGTGCGTTCGTGCAGGTCGAGCAGGTCCTCGACTGGCTGAGACCAGCGGGCCGCGCGCAGGCGGGGGTCGGTGGCGTCCACGATCACCCTGACGTGCGCGGACGCGCCGTCGCCGCGGCCCGCCGCGAACTGCGCCGCGTAGCCTGACGCGTTCGTGAGCACGACGGCGTCGGGCGGGACGGCCGGCGGGGCCGCGCGGACGGGCCGGCGCGGGTCGGGGGCCAGCTCGAACACGTGCCGGTCGAGCAGCCGCCCGCTCGCACGCTCGGTGGTGGTGTCCTGGCCGGCGGTGGCGTCCCCGCGGGTGGGGCCGGTCGGGTGGTCGGTGGTGTCCTGGTCGGTGGGTCTGGTCAGCCGGATGAGCCGTGCCCGGGCGCCGGGGTCGGGCCGGAGTTCGATCGTTCGGTCGCCGCCGCCCTCCAGGAAGGCGATCAGCTCGCGGGCGCCCTGCGCGCCCAGCAGGTTGGCCCGAGCGCCGCTCATGCCGTCGCCTCCAGCCTCTCCTCGGCCGCCGCCTCGACGGACACCTCGGCCAGCACCGGCAGCCCCTCGGCCAGCGCCAGCGACTTGCGGGTGACCGCGAACAGGAACGTGCCCTCGCCGATCGGGCCGCCGCCGAGCAGCTCGCCCCACGAGGCGAGGCTGTTGCCGTTGCTCCCCGCCACCAGGGCGACGTCCACGTCGCCGAAGTCCAGGTAGCGCCCGGCCAGGTCGAAGGCGTCGGCCAGCGAGGCGGCGCCGCCGTCCACGGCGATGTTGAGCCCGCGCAGGTCGAAGTAGCCGCACAGGCGGGCGGCGATCACGTTGGGCATCTCGCCCGGGAAGGAGTCCTCGTCCGGCTGGGCGATCAGCCTCGTCACGCGCTCGCGCAGCTCGCCCGCCCTCTCACGCGCCAGGTGGTCGAGCTCGTCCAGGTAGGCGCGCACGGCGTACAGGACGGCGTTGCGCGTGGGCCCGGTGTGGCCCACGACCACGCCGGTCGTGCGGCTGTGCCGCGCGCAGAACTCGCGGATGCGCGGCTCCAGCCGCTGCATGCACTCGATGATCATGAGCTGGGTGCGGTCGGTCGCCCGGATCGTGGAGGCGGGCAGCCGCAGGCGGGCGAACGGCGGGTGCGGATAGCCGTCGCCGAACGAGTCCGGCAGGAGGTGCCGCCCGCGCGCCCACGCGCCGACCTGCTCGTTGTCCTCGGCGCCCGGCACGTGGGCCGACCAGCCGACGATCACCATGGACTCGCCGTTCCTGGCCCCGTACCCCGCCTTCGCGGGCCGGCCGGGCCGGAACTCCTGCACCAGCAGGTGCGCGTTGGTGCCGCCGAAGCCGAACCCCGACACGGCGGCAGTGCGCGGCCCGTCCGCTCGGGGCGGCCAGGGCACCGGCCGCGTGGGGACGCTCAGGTTGCACGACTCCAGGCCGAAGGCGTCCGGCGCCGCCGAGAAGCGGTGCTGGGCCGGGATCACCCCGTGCCGCAGCCCGAGCAGCGCGTGGATGACCGACACCACGCCCGCCGCCCAGCCGGTGTGGCCGATGAGCGACTTGTTCGAGGTCACCCGCACCGGGCGGGTGCCGGCGTAGGCGGCGCGCAGGCTCAGGAACTCGGCCTCGTCGCCCGCCGGGGTCCCGGTGGCGTGCGCGATGACCCAGTCGACCTCGTCGGCGGCGACGCCCGACTTCCCGAAGGCCCGCGCGATGGCCAGCTCCTGGCCGGCGCTGGACGGCGCGTAGATCGCCTTGCCCTTGCCGTCCGCCGACAGCCCGACGCCCGCGACGAGCCCGTGCACGGTGTCGCCGTCGGCCAGCGCCCGCGACAGCCGCTTCAGGACCACCACGCCCGCGCCGTCGGAGAACAGCACGCCGTCGGCGCCCCGGTCCAGCGCGCGGACCTCGCCGCCGCGCGACAGGCCGTGCAGCTTGGAGAACAGCACCGAGCCGCCGGGGGCCAGCGCGAACGCGCCGCCGCACACGGCGATCTCGGCCCGGTCCGCCAGGAGGGCGCGCAACCCCAGGTCGATGGCGTAGAGGGAGGACGAGCAGGCCGTGTCCACCATGAGCAGCCGCGTGTCCGCCGGGAGCAGGCCGTCGATGGCGCCCGCGCCGACCCGGTGCGGGAACGGCCGCGAGCGGGCGGCGTCACCGTGGGGCAGCACGCCAGGCCCGCCGAGCTCCCGGTCCACCAGGGCCTCCTGCAGGTGCTGGCTGCCGTCCGGCGTGTAGCCGAAGCAGGCGGTGAAACGGTCGGAGTCCCGCCTGGCCACGCCTTCGAGTGCCTGGTGAACGCTGTGCCGCAGCCACAGCGTGGTGTGGTCGAGCCCGGCGTCCGGGCGTTCGGCGGCCAGCGCGGGGTGCGGGGTGAAGCCGGTGATGAAGCCGGAGCGGCGCTGGTAGGTCTTGTCGGGGGCGCGGGGGTCGTCGTCGTGGAAGCTCGCCACCGGCCAGCGGTCCGGCGGGACGTCCACGAACAGGTCGGCGCCCTCGTTGAGCAGCCGCCAGAACGCGTCGGGGTCGCCGGCTCCCGGGACGGCCAGGCCCATGCCGACCACCGCGATCGGATCCACGCCCTGGATCCGTTCCACATCCTGGATCCGCTCCACGGGCGGCGGCGCAGGCTCCGGCACGGGGGCGGGGGAGGGGGCGGGGTCCGGGGACAGGGCCGCGCGGTGCAGCGACATGCCGCCGTCCGCGACCACCGTCTGGCCCGTGACCCAGGCCGCGCCCGGTGAGGCGAGGAGCAGCACCAGGTTCGCCAGATCGGCCGGGGTCGCCAGCCGGCCCATCGGGGTCGCGGCCACCGCGTTCGCGCTCATCGACGCGAACCCGGGGAACATCCGGCCGACCGGGTTGTCCAGCAGCCCGGCGGAGGCGGTGTTCACGCGGATCCCGTCCGGGGCGAACTCGGCGGCCAGGTAGCGGGTCAGCGCCTCCAGCGCCGCCTTCGACAGTCCCACCGGCAGGTAGTTCGCCGGCGCGTACGCCGCGCCGACCGAGGAGACGTTGACGACGCAGCCCGCGTCCGAGGCCGCCAGCAGCGGGCGGGCGGCGCGGGCGCACCACAGCGCGCCTTTGACATTGGTCTCGTACGCCTGGTCCAGGTGCTCTTCGGTCAGCTCGGCCCAGCCGGCGAAGGTGCCCGCGGCGGCATTGTTGACCAGCAGGTCCAGCCGCCCGTACACGGAGGTGACCTCGTCGAACATCCGGCGCACCTGGTCCTGCTTGGCCACCGACGCCCTGATCACCCGGATGCCGCCGCCCAGTTCCGCTGCCAGCGCCTTGGCCGCGTCGTAGGAGTGGAAGCAGTTCAGCACCACCGTGGCACCTGCCTGGGCGAGCGAGCGCACGATGTGCGCGCCCACGCTGCCCGCGCCGCCGGTGACGAGGGCCACCCTGCCCTCGAACCCGCCCTTCGCCGAGGTCATGCCGCGTCCGCCCTGGCCAGCGAGTCGACCACGAAGTCCACGACCTGGCCGAACGTGCGGTAGTCGGAGACCCGCAGGTCCTCGGGGCGGGGGCCGAGCTCGAACAGCAGGCCGAGCCGGCTCATGAGCTCCACCCGCTTGACCGAGTCGACGCCTAGGTCGGCCTCCAGCTCGGCGTGGTCCTCGAAGACCTCCTCCGGGTACTCCAGGGTGGTGGCGTAGAGGTCGCGCACGCGCGCCGCGATCGCCTCCCTCGGCTGCGCGGCGCCCGACCTCCCATCGGCGATGGCAGCTGGGCCGGGGCTGTCGGCGGAAGCGGCGTGCGCCCTCTCAGCGGTGCGCGGAGCTTCGGCGGTGCTTGGGGTGTGCGCGCCTTCGGTGGTGAATGCGGTGGCGACGGTGTGCGGGCCCTCGGCGGTGGCGCGGGGGCCTTCGGCGGTGGGTGCGGTAGGGGCGGTGCGCGGGCCGGTGGCGGCGGGGGCCAGGAACCGTCCGGTCTCCCGCAACGTGTCCACGTCCGCCAGCAGCGGCGTGTGCACGGACGCGGCCCGGTGCGCCGCCCGTACCCGAGACGTCAGCGCCCGCCCGGCGCCCACCTCGACCCAGACCCCCACGCCCGACCGGTGCAGCCGCTCGACGGCCGCGCCGAACCGCACGGGCGTGATGAGATGGGCGGCGAGCAGCTGGCCGAGGTCGTCCGAGTCGCGGTAGTAGCGGCCCAGGATGGGGGAGAAGACGGGCACGCTCAGCCCCCGCCGCCCGTACCCGGTGAGCCTGCGGCCGAGGTCCTGCGCGGCGGCGGTGAGCAGCGGGCTGTGGAACGGATGCGGCGCGCGCAGCACCGTGGCGGACAGGCCCACGGCGTCGGCGATCGCGGACGTGCGCCGCAGCGCGTCGGCAGGCCCCGACACCACCGTCTGCTCCGGCCCGTTGTCCACCGCGATCACGGCCCCGGAGGTCGGCAGCAGGTCCAGGATCTGCTGGGCCCGCTCCGTGGCGCAGCCCAGCGCCAGCAGCCCGCCACCACTGCTGTCGTGCTCGCGCAGCGCGATGATGCGATGGCAGAGGATCTCCGCGCCCTCGGCGACGTCCAGCGCGCCGCCGGCGACCAGCGCGGCGATCTCGCCGAGGCTGTGCCCGACCAGCACGCTGAACCGGGCGCCCTCGTCGGCGAGCGCCCGGAAGGCCGCGGTGGAGGTGGCGAAGACGGCCAGCTGCAGCACGTCCGGCGCCTCGTCGAGCAGGCGCTCCGCGGATTCACCGGAAAATGCGCGCCCCAGGCCTTTCCCGAGCATTCCCTGGGCCACTTCGTCAATGGTTTCGACCGCTTTGGCCACACCATCGCCATGCGTTTTCAACCGCTCCAGAATGTTCGGCGCATATGCGCCCTGGCCTGGGAAAAGGCCTACTACGATTTCGATGGTGCTCAGCATTGTCTACCCTTCCCGAGCACGACGACCGCGCGAATCGGCCGCCCCTTGAGATCCCCGTGATAAAGGTGCGTGCGGGGGATTGACGCATTCGACGATAACCACGGCCGGGAGTCGCCGAACACCCCTAAGGCGCGACCTCTGGGGTGATCCGGTGGGGGCGGAGGGGGGAGTGCGGTGACGTCCTCGAGTCATCCCTGACGGGCAACCCGCACCCACTACCGGCGCTGCGAGAAGCCCGACGCAACTGCCGTCCCGCCTGCGCTCGCTCGGCCTGGACCGCGTGAGAAGCCCCGACGCACCCGCCGTCCCGTCCTGAGCCGGAACGGCCGGCCGGTGATTGGCCGCGCCCATGGCCCCCGCGAAGCTCCGCGCCTGAGCCGGGCGCGTCACCTCGCGTCAGTGACGTCCCTTGCCCTTGCCGGGGTGCCCGGCGCGGTGCCCGGGCGGGACGTGGCCGCCGTCGGTGGTCGCCTTCTTGGCCTGGCCCGGCGGCACCGGCACTTCGGCCGCGGACGTGCCGGCGTGCTCGGCTTTCGGGGTGCGGCGCGGTATCGAGACCTGCCGGGATTGCGACGCTCTGGGGCGAGATGTCGTCGCCACCGTTGTCGTGGGTTCGGGAGTGGGCGTGGCAGGCGTGGCCCGAAGCTGGTCGCCGGGTTGCTGCGCGGTTGCGGGTGGACCGGGCGGGGCGTCCGGCCAGAAGCCGGCGGCCAGCGCGCCGACCGTGAGCGCGGCCGCCACGGCCACGTGCCATGCCGGCGCTCGCCGCTCCTGGCCGGGCGTACGGGCGCGCCGAGACCGGTACCGGCCCACGCCAGACAGGGCGCGACCGCTCGCCGCAGCCAAGCCGGGGGACGGCGGCAGATCCGGCGCACCGGTTGCCGGTGCGGCTGCGAGGTCCCCGGTTGCCGGTGCGGTTGCGAGGTCCCCGGTGGCCGGTGCGGCGACGGGCAGGAGGTCCCCGGTCTGTGGCAGGCCGTCAGGAGGCGGGGCGGAGATCTGCTCAAGATGCCGGCGGGCCGCGCCGACGCTCATGCGGCGCTCCGGGTCCTTGTGCAGCAGGCCCGCGAGGAGGGGAGCCAGCGGTCCGGCGCGCTCGAACGGGGCCGGCTCCGCGGTCAGCACGGCGCTGATCGTGGCCAGCGCGTCACCTTGTTCGAAGGGCGCGCGCCCCTCCACCGCCGCGTACAGCGTCACGCCCAGCGACCACAGGTCGGCCTGCGGTGTCGGCGGGCCGCCGCGCGCGCGTTCGGGGGCGATGTAGGCCGGCGTGCCGACCACCACGCCGGCCCCCGTGAGATCCACCGGCTGCTCCAGGCTGGTCGCCAGGCCGAAGTCGGTGAGCACGGCGTGGGTCTGGCCGGCGTCCAGCAGGATGTTGGCGGGTTTGACGTCGCGGTGCACGATACCGGCGGCGTGCGCGGCCTGCAGGGCGTCCAGCACCTGCAGGCCGATCCGGGCGACCATGGCGGGCGGCAGCGGCCCGTTCCCGGCGAGCACGTCGGCCAGGGTGGGGGCCGGAACGAGCTGGAGCACGATCCACGGCCGCTCGTCGGCTTCCACCACGTCGTAGACGGTGGCGATGTGCGGGTGGGACAGCCGGGCGGCCAGGCGGGCCTCGCTCATGGTACGCCCGAGCAGCGCCTCGCGTTCGGACGGCGGCCGCTCGTCGAGCGTGACCTCCTTGACGGCGACCGGGCGGTCCAGCAACTCGTCGTGGCCGCGCCAGACCCGGCCCATGCCGCCACGTCCCAGCTCGGCCTGGAGCCGGTAGCGTCCGGCCAGCAGCCAGCCTTCGTATCGCGAAACGGACATAGCGCCCGGACTACCCGATCACTGGACGCTCATGCAGCCGTCCCCCGACGAGCTCCAGCCGAAGACCCGCGGACCCCGGATACCATCCTGCCCGGCCCCTGCCGCAGCCATTGCACATGGGTTATCTTGCCTAGGATTGACATCACTGGAGTGCTATATACGTCTGGAGGCGTGATGGAGCTGAACTCGCTCAGGCAGTTCGTGGTGGTGGCGCGGCTGGAACACCTCAGCGGTGCGGCAGAGGAGCTTCGCGTCGCCCAGCCGTCGCTGAGCCGTACCATCGCCCGCCTGGAGAGCGAGCTGGGCACGCCGCTGTTCGACCGGAGCGGCCGGCTCCGGCTGAACGACACGGGCAGGCTCTTTCGCGATCACGTCGAACGCGCACTGGGCGAACTCGACGCGGGGCGGCGGGCCGTCGCCGAGGCCGCCAGCGAGGGGGTGGGCAGCGTGCGGCTGGCGTCGGAGACCTTCCTCACGCTCACCGGGCCGCTGGCGGCCTACAAGCGCGCCCACCCCACCGTCGAGGTCGAGCTCCGCTGGGCGCCGGCCGAGGACATGGCCCGACACCTCCGCTCCCAGGACGTCGATCTGTGTGTCGCCTCGCAGCCGATCCCCGCAGAGGGACTGGAGTCGGCGGAACTGCTCGACGAGGCGGTGGGGCTGGCCGTGCCGCTCGACCATCCGCTGGCGGGCCGTGCCTCCGTGAGCATCGAGGAGCTCGCCGATCAGCCCTTCGTCAGCGCCGGTAGAGGGCACTGGCAGCGGCGGCTCCTGGACCGGCTCTTCGCCGCGCGAGACCTGACCCCGAAGATCGTCTGCGAGGTCGATGAGCTCAGCGCCATCGCGGCCCTGATCAGCGCGGGGCTCGGCGTCGGTCTCGTCCCCGCTTTCGCCCGCAGCAGCTCCACGCGGGTCCCCGCCGCCTGGGTCCCCGTCGACAGCCCTGACTGCCGGCGGGTGGTCACCCTGTACTGGGGCGCCGGCAGCCACCTGTCCACCGCCGCCCGCCTGATGCGCACCACGATCGCCAATTGGAACTGGATCACCGGCGAACCGCAGGAGCAGCGCTGAGGACGCGCTTCATCATGGTCACGTCTGGTTGACGGCACTGCGCGTCAGGGAGGAGATCCGGCAAGGGTGTGTCGGGGTCGGCGAGTTGTCGCGGGTCGGCGGGGTGCGCGGTGGCGATGAGGGCGCGCAGGTGCTCGGCGGCGCCCCGGTTGTCGATGGTCAGGGCGGCCACGGGGATGCCGCGGTCGAGCCAGAAGGCGGTGAATCCGGGACCGGCGTGCTCGCCGCGGGTGATGATGCGGTCCCAGATGGTGGGGAGTCCGAGGTATTCGAGGGTGGAGCCGTACTGGGTGGAGAAGAAGTAGGGGACGTGGTCGATGGTCGTGGGCCTGCCGAGCAGGGTGGTCGCGGCTGCGAGGCCGTGGAGGACGGCGTTGTCCCAGTGTTCGATCCGTACGGGGTTCAGGTAGCGGGCGTGCTGGTGGCGGGCGACGTCGCCGGCGGCCACCGCGGCCGGATGCGAGGTACGCAGGTGCTCGTCGGTGAGGATGCCGCCGTCGACGCGTAGCCCGGCCGCCTGGGCGAGTTCGGTGTTGGGGATGGCGCCGACGCCGACGATGACGAGGTCGGCGGGGATCGTCCGTCCGGTGATGGTCTGGATGGCCTCGACCGAGCGTGTCCCGAGGATGGCCTCGACGCCGTCGCCGAGGAGCAGGTTCACGCCGTGGTCGTGGTGGCGGCGGGCGACGAGGCCGCCGATCCGGTCGCCCAGCACGTGGTAGAGCGGTGTGGGCAGGGGGTCGATGACGGTGGTGCGGTTGCCGAAGGTACGGCTGGCGGCCGCGAGTTCGGAGCCGAGCCAGCCGGCGCCGATCACGACGACGTCACCGGCCGCGCGCAGGGCCGTGGCCAGGTGTTCGCTGTCGTCGCGGTTGCGCAGGTAGCGGACGCCGTCGAGATCGGCGCCCGGCACCTGGAGGCGGCGCGGGCGGGCGCCGGTGGCGATGAGCACCTGGGTGAAGGGGAGCTCGGTGCCGTCGGCCAGTCGTACCCGCCGGACGTCCAGGTCGAGGGCGGTGGCGGGGGCGCCGAGCGCCAGCGTGATGTCCTGGTCGGCGTAGAACTGCGGCTTCAGGACGTCGAGGTCACCGGGCGCGGTCGTGCCCAGGAGGTAGCCCTTGGACAGGGCGGGGCGCTGGTACGGCAGGTGGGGTTCGTCGCCGACGAGGGTGATCGGCCCGTCGTAGCCGTGGTCGAGTCGCAGGGCCTGCGCGGCCGTCGCGCCGGCCAGGCTCGCTCCGATGACGACGATGCCGGGATCGGCGCTCATGGCAATCCTCCTGAGCTCGGCGAACGCGCTGGACCAGAGTGGTGGTGTCCCGGTCCCGCTCGGTCGAACCGCGGAACCGGGACTGGACGGGGGACTTGCGGGCTGCCCTGCCGGGCCGGGTCACTGCTGGAGAACGGCCTGGATCTCGAGGCTGATCGACACCTTGTCGCCGACCACGACGCCGCCGGCCTCCATCGGGGTGCTGATGTCGATGCCGAAGTCGCTCCGGCTGATCTCCGCGGTCGCGGAGAAGCCGGCCCGCTGTCCACCCCACTGGTCCGCGCCGAACCCGCTCACCTCGAGGGCCAGCGGCACCTGCCGGGTGACGCCGTGCAGCGTCAGCTCACCGTCGATGGCCCAGCCGTCGCCGGTCCGGCGGATACCGGTCGAGCGGTAGCTCATCGTCGGGTACTTGCCGATCTCGAGGTAATCGGCGCTGCGCAGGTGGTTGTCGCGCATTTCGTGGCCGGTGTCGATGGACGCGAGGTCGATCGTCGCGGTCACCGACGAGTCCAGCAGGTTCTCGCTCGTGACGAGCGTGACGTCGTAGCTGGTGAACCGGCCACGCGTCTTGCTGATCATGAGATGGCGGACAGAGAAGGCGATCTCGGAGTGCACCGGGTCGGCTTTCCAGGTGCCGGCCAGATAGCCCGGGATCTCGACGGTCGCGGGGACGGTGTTCATGGCTTCCTCCATGGACGTGGGGGAGTGGGGAGTGGGGGTGGCCGCGATCACGGCTCGAGGTCGACGACTCCCTTGCCGCTGGCGATGTCGAGCGGCACCGAGACCTGGTCGTGCGCGATCAACCACGTGCCGTCGATCTTCTGGAGGCAGTACGTGACCCTGACCCACATGCCGCTCGTCGCCGTCCCGTTCTTCAGCGTCCCGCTGAGACGGGCGAAGGCGTGCCCGAACGCCACGTCATCGCCCACGGTGAGCGTCAGGTCGCGAACCTCATAGCTCACCCGCTCGAAGAACGTGAACACGGGCGCCCAGTTCTTGAGCTTCGCCTCGATCCCCACATGCTGGAGCGGCGGCTCGACGTCGAAGGACACGATGTCCGTCGCGTACAGCCGCTTCAGACCCTCGAGATCCTTGCCTTGGAGCCCTTCGACGATCCTGCCGACCAGCTCGCGGATCTCGGCTTCGTCAACCTCGCGTTGCGTGGGCATCGCTACCCCAACCCTTCCTTTTGCGGTGGAACCTTCCGACACCCCCAACGCTATGGCTAAGAAGTTATTCTGTCTAAGATCAATATTGCTATGAGGTTATGCCATGGGCAGCATGATGTGCCCGAAGTGATCCATGTCGACATAGGCTCGCCACTGACCGCCGGCCCCGATTCGCGAAGGATCGAACCCCTTGACGACGCTGCCGCCCTCGTCGGCCCCCCAGAGCTTGGTCCAGGCCTGGTGATCCGCAAGCGCGCCACCCGACCCACTCAGCAGTTCGACGTGACTCGTCTGCCCGAGGACCTCGTGGCACTCATCGACGCTCTCGAGCCCGGTGAGAGCCTGACGGTCACGCGGGACGGCCGGTCGATCGCGACAATCTCCAGCACCGTCGACGTCCTGCAGGGCACGATCGTCGATCCCGGCACGCCAGAGGAGGCCGACGACCAACCGCCGATCGACTACGACGACGTGACAGTCGTCGCCACCGCGATGGAGTTGTCGGCGAAGGCGCGGAGGTCGCTGTCCACCCAACTCGGCGCGGACTACGTCGTGCTCGACATGAACGCGGCTCCCGCGACGGCCGACGTGCTGCTGGTGCCGGCGGTCAGCCCGCAGCTGATCGCGATGCTCCGATCGAGGTTCCCGAAAGCTCGGGTCATCGTCACCGAAATCGAGGACCACGAGCTCGGAGTCAGCTATCACGGTCCGGTCCGACGCCTGCTCGATGCCGGCGCTGACGCGTACCTGCCCCCGTCGACCGTCCCTCACCTGGCCAGACAGCTCGACTACACGCTCACTCACGGACACCAGCTCGCCGCCGGGGCCGCCACGCCACTGGAGATCGCACCGGTCTCGGAACCACCTGACCCCGAAGACGAATGACCCCGCTGCTCCTCCTTCGAACGCCGGACGCGGGCGCCATCCCGCTACTGTTGCTCCGCATGACGCACACCGAGATCGAGATCACCGCGGAACTGGTCCGGGATCTGCTGCGTGACCAGCACCCCGACCTGGCCGACCGCCCTGTGAGGCTCGGCGCGCGGGGCTGGGACAACCAGCTGTGGCGGCTCGGCGACGACCTCGCCGTCCGGTTGCCCTGGGTGGGGGAGACCGCGGACGAGTTGCTGCTCAAGGAGCACGCCTGGCTGCCCGCTCTCGCCCCGCGCCTTCCGCTGCCGGTTCCCGTACCGCAGCGCCTCGGCGAGCCCTCCGCTCGGTTTCCGCGACCCTGGATCGTCACCACCTGGGTGCCGGGCACGCCTGCCGACCACGCCCCCATCACGCGCGGCGCGGAGGCCGCCGACGCCCTGGCCGCCTTCCTGACGGCACTTCACCAACCTGCCCCCGAACAGGCTCCCGCCGGCCGGGACCGCGGGGGGTCGCTGGCCGACCACTCCGAGGGGTTCATCAAGGGCCTCGCCTCGGCCACGGAGATGGGGCTGATCCCCGACCCGGACGCCGTCCGCGCGGTCTGGGACGACGCCGTCGCCGCGCCCGACTGGACAGGCCCGGCGCTCTGGCTCCACGGCGACCTGCATCCGGCCAACGTCCTCACCGCGGACGGCACCATCTGCGGCGTGATCGCCTTCGGCGACCTCTTCGCGGGCGATCCGGCCGGAGACCTCGCCGCCGCCTGGAACCTGCTGCCGGACGGCGCCGCCGACCGCTTCCATGAGGCCTACCAGCCGGCGCCGGACGCCGCGACCCTGCGCCGCGCCCGCGGATGGGCGGTACGCCGCGCCCTCGGCGGCATTCACGTCGGAGAAGCCGGCGTCCGCGGCCGCCCGGGCGGCAAGGCCACCTGGGGCCCACCTGCCCAAGCCGCCCTGCGCCGCCTCATCGCAACGGCCCACCACTGAGCGATCGCCTCTCCACCCGCCCGAATTCCTTCAGCGCCGCAGGTCACGCCCCGCGAAACGAGCCAGAGGTACGGCAGGGGCACCATCGCCGGCCGGACCACCACGGCGGCCATCGCGGCCTGCCGGCCAAGGCGGGCGATTGCGCGGGTACGGAGTTTCAGGGGCGTTTTCGGCTTGACCTTCACGTAAGGGTCAACCCCTACCGTCGCCGATATGGACACACCTTCGAAAAGCACCATGCACTCCGCCACCTCCCGCACCGGACTGGAGGTCCGGCTTGCCGCACGCCCGGAGGGCCTGCCCGGTCCCGGCGACTTCGAGATAGCCGAGGTCGCCGTCCCTGATCCCGCAGCGGGTCAGGTACTGGTCCGCAATCTGTTCATGTCGCTCGAACCCGGCATGCTCATGTTGATCGCAGGGACCTCTGGTCTGCCGATGCCCCGCTATGAGATCGGCGAGGTGATGTACGGGGCCGCCATCGGTGAAGTGGTGGCCTCCGCCGACCCGTCACTCGGCGCAGGCGACCTGGTGATGCATCGGTTCGGCTGGCGCGAGTACGCCGTGGCGCAGGCCGGGCTGTTCCGCCGCGTCGACCGCCACGCCTACGCGACGCCATCTACCCACCTTGGCTCCGGGCTGGTCGCGTATGTCGGGCTCATGGATGCCGCGCAGCTACGGCCCGGCGACACCGTCTTCGTCTCCAGCGCGGCTGGAGCGACCGGAAACATGGCCGGTCAGATCGCCCGGCTCAAGGGGGCGTCCCGGGTGATCGGCAGCGCCGGATCGCCCGAGAAGGTCGCCTATCTGACCGGCAAACTCGGGTTCGACGCGGCCTTCGACCATCACGACGGCCCGATCGTGGACAGGCTGCGCGAGGCCGCCCCCGAAGGCATCGACGTCTACTTCGACAACGTGGGCGGCGAACAGCTGCATGCCGCGATCGAGGTCATGAACCCGCATGGCCGCATCGCGCTGTGCGGAGCCCTCGACCGGCAGGGCAAGGGCCGTCCTGACGACGGGCCGGGCAACTTGCTCACCGTGATCGGCAAGCGCCTCACCATGCGCGGCTTCACCGCGAGCGATCATCTTGACCGTGCCCCGGAGTTCGACGCGCAGTTCCGTACCTGGCTGAGCGAAGGTGCGATCGTCCACGACGAGACGGTGATCGAGGGGCTCGCGAACGCGCCGCAGGCCCTCCTCGGTCTCATCAAGGGCGCATACACCGGGAAGACGGTGGTCCGGCTCGGGACTTGACCGTACGGTTGGCCTGTGATGCTCATCGGTGAACTGGCCGCGGAGGCCGGGACCACGACCCGCGCCCTGCGCTACTACGAGGAGCAGGGCCTGCTGGAGCCCGGCCGTACGACGGCGGGTTATCGCGTGTACGAGCCCAGCGCGGCCCTCCGCGTCCGCAACATTCGTGAACTGCTGGCCTGCGGGTTCACCGTCGACGATGTGAAGTCGTTCCTGGACCATCTCGACCGTGAGCTGCCCCAGGTGTTCTGCCGCACGCCGTCGTGCGCCGCCGGTAACGCCGTCGCCGCGCAGCGGGTGGCCGAACTGGAGGAGCGCATCGCCACCCTCACCCGGCTGCGCGACAGCCTTGTCGACCGCATGCCCTGGCTGGCGGCGCCTGGCGAGCGGGTCGCCCGCTTGTGACGTGTCGCGTACTTTCAAGCGTGGGTCAGCCGTTGGCGACCCAGTCCATGTTTTCGATCCAGTGGTCGAGCAGTGCCCGATCCCCGTGCACCTCCAGCGTAGGAGCCGCATCCAGCGGGCGGCGCCTGCTGATCACGAGCAGGAGCTCGACGGCCGGGCCGCGTACCACGACGTCTGCCTTGGTGTGCGTACGCTCCAGCACGACCATGTCCGGCTCCCGGCGTGCCACCCACTCCCCAGACGCGTCGGTCGCGTGGAAATGCAGAGTCTGACCGTCTCCGCGCATCGCATCGGAGAAGCCCGGCTGGTTCTCCCAATAGCCGCGGGAAGCCATCGTGTCCAGCCAGTCCTCGAGGGCCGCGACGGCAAGCTCCGGCGCCAACTCGTACCGCATGCCGAGGGCCGCGGCCGCGTCCGCGCGATGCACGCAAGCCTCGCCGAACAGCCGGCGTGACCAGAACGGCACGCCGGCAGCGCCACCCGACGGATCCCACACCGGCGTGTCGTCGGCGACCGATGCGAACGCCTGTCTCGCCTCGGCCGCGCCGTCGCTCAGCCAGGCGCGCCACTGGCCCGAATCGGCCGGACCCGGAACGTAGCCGGCGAACGCCCTGCTCGGCTCGGTCATTTGGGCACCCACGAGCATCGCCACCATGCGCTGTGTCGCGCCGACATGGTCGACAAGATCGGCCAGCGTCCACTTCGGGCAGGTCGGCACCGGGGCCGCCGCATCCTTGCCGTGCACCCAATCGGCAAGGATGCCCGTCTGCTCGACAACGGCCTTCAAGTACGCGGATGTGTCCATCGCTGCATCTCCAAGTGAGGGGTGAGTCGGGCTGTGCCGGGGCGAGGAACAGGACAATGGCGGATGGCCTCGCGCCCTTCCCTCCAGACCGGCCACGCGGCGCCCCGGGTCAAGTGTCGACTGCAACTGAAGGCTGGTCGAGGGCGGAAGCCGGACATTTACCGGCCACTTTCACGGCGAATGAACCGTTCGACGGTCTCCCAGGTGGGAGCCGGCGCGTTCGCCAGGAGCCCTTGCCGTCCGCCCTCGGCCCACCTGGCGACGTACCCCGCGGCTCGTGCCGGGTCGGTGACGTAGGAGTGCTCGTGGCCGACCTCAGGGATGGAGTAGAACACGGCAGTGCCGCCTCGCGCGGCGATCGCTTCGAACAGCAGCACGCTCTGGTGCTCCGGGACGAGCCGGTCGGCCTGGCCGTGCAGGATCAGCAGCGGTGGCATCCCGGCGCTCGCGTACGTGACGGGGTTGGCCAGAGCCACGGCCTCGGGGCACTCCTGGATGGGCCCGCCCATCAGGAGCGACTCGGGCGAGAACGGGTCGTCGTGGCCGTCCGACAGTCCCAGCATGGCGTTGAACTCCTCGCGGGCGCCGGGCGGCATGTGCGCGTCCATCTGCAGGAAATCCGTCGGCCCGTAGAAGTCGACGGCCGCCTGCACCCGGCTGGACGGCCCCGTGACGCCGACCTCGCCCTCCAGCTCGGGGACATCGCCGGTGAGCGCCGCCATCGTGGCGACCCACCCGCCGGAAGAGTTGCCCATGACGACGAATCGGCCGGCGTCGAGGCGGTAGCCTGCGGCATTGGCACGCAGCCACCGTACGGCCGCCTTGATGTCGTGGAGCTGGGCCGGGAAGCCGGCTTGCGCGCTGGAGCGCACACTCACCCCGGCCACGGCGTACCCGGCCGTGGTGAAGAAGGCGGCGGCTTGTGCCGCGCCGTTCTTGCCCTCGTCGGAGCGCCACGCCGATCCCGAGGTCCAGATCACCAGCGGGTACGGTCCTCGTCCCGCCGGGACGTAGAGGTCCAGCAGATGCCCGCGGCCGTCCGCCGGCTGGGGCGGGGCGTAGGCCAGATCGCCGAACCGCTCGGTTTCCGTGCCGGGGGGCGGGGAGGGATTCGGCTCGGCCAGGAACACCGCTTCCTGCGGCTGGTATGTCACGGAACCTCCTCGTATGCGCTCAGGCACGAGTCTCCCGTGTCCCGCCGGCCAAAGCCGAGCGGGCCACGCGTGAGTTCCGTAGAAATCTACAATGTAAAGGGCGATGGTCAGGCGGCCGGGCCGCGGACGATGTAGAGGTTCATGTGGGTGAAGTCGACGGTGATGTTGTACGGCTTCCAGAAGCAGTGGGAGAACCAGCCCATCGAGTCGAACCCGGTCCCATAGGGCCAGGGCACGTTGACCTCCTGGTTCGGGTTCGTGTAGCAGTAGACCTCCTTGGCGACGGCGTTGCCGAGGCGGACTTCCTTCGGGTAGCAGGGGTAGACGACGGCCGGGTGGCTTTGGGCGAAAGTCCCGATCTGGCGGTCGTAGTCGGTGCGGATCCCCAGCTGCTCGGCAGTTTTGCCGCGCACGCCCGCGGCGATCTCGCCGACTCCGCCGAAGTTCACGCCCACCACCCCTGTGCCGGAGCCGGTGGCGCCGGCGAAGCTGCCCGTGGTGTGCAGGTACTGCTCGCGGGCCAGCCACAGCGGCAGGGGTCCGGCGCCCGCCCGGGTGGCGGCGGCGCGTGCCTTCCTGGCCGTTTCGGGGGTGCGGCGGCGCAGGATCAGCTGCCGGCCCGCGTAGTCGAAGGTGGTCAGCAAGTGGTAGAAGACCCACGTGCCGATCAGGCCGTCGCTGTCGGTGCCGACGTCCTCGCCCGACTCCGTTGCCGACCAGCTCACGGGGATGTTGCGTAGTTCGATGCCGCCCAGCTGGAAGGAGTCCAGTATTCCCCAGTATGCCCAGACGGAGATGCCCTCGAAATCGGTTTTCTGGCTGGCGACGGGGCTCAGTCCGGCTTCCTTGGCCACCGAGGCGCGCATGCTCAGATAGGGGGCGCCGGTGTAGAAGCTGAAGCGCTTCGTCGGCCCGCCGTTGACCGAGGCCTCCACCAGCGGCATCGGGTCCATCTGCTGGAGCGGCAGCCGCGCGGTCTCGCCGTGGACCTGGTATGCCTCGCCGCTGACCGCCGCGAACCATGTGGCGTAGCTTTCTTCGCCGCCCGCTTTCCAGTGTGGTGCGGACTGGGCGAATTTGTCCTGCCGGATGTAGCAGTCGCCCAGGAGCTGGTGGGCTTGCTTGTCGTCGGGTGCCAGGTTGAGGGCCAGCTTGAGGTATTTCTCGGCGTCGGGGAACCGGTTGGACAGCAGTGCTACATAGCCGCGCTGGCGGGCCGCGTGCAGGTTCGTGGGGTCTGTCTTGAGGATCTTCTCGTAGGCGCGGCCGGCCTGGTCGAACTTGCCGGCCTTGAACAGCGTGTCGGCGTCGCCGGTGTCGGCCAGTGCTGTGGGTGCCTTGCCGAGCAGCGGCGCGGTCGCGGCGGCACCGGCCAGCACGGCGGCGCCTTGAAACAGCGAACGCCGGTCCCATTTCCCGTCATGTGTCATGCCTTCTCCTGTTCGTCGTGACGTTCTGTCCCGGCGGGCGGCCGGTGGGGACGCCGCCGTACGGCCCCGGCCAGTACGGCGGCGTCCTGATGCGGGCGGCCGGATTGCCTGGCGGCGCCGCTCCGTAACTCGTCCGCCGGTCAACCCCGTCTACTGTCGGGCGGCCGCGTCCGCGCCTCGTTCGCGCGGTGTCATGGTTGCGTCACAGTCGCGCCGAGAGACGAAACCTGTCAGACGGAAAACGTTTACGGATCATCAATCCAAGATCACTCGTTTGGACGCCGACCAACTTTACGTTTGCGACGTTTGTGCATCCCCTCCGCATGTGGAAGGACATCCATGCGCATTTCCGCTCGGGCGATGATCGTCGCGTTAGCGACCGCTCTGGCAATCAGCGGCGCGAACATGGCCGGCACCCCGGCCTTCGCGAACGACGACCCCACGCTGGCGGCCCTCACCAAGGTCGTCCCCGAGATCGTCGAGGAGGCCAGAACCGTCCCGCCGACCGAGATCCCGGACGGCGACGTCCAGCGTCCCTTCGCCGCCGCGACCGACGCCGACCACACGCTGGCGGCGTCGGTCAGCGAGAACGAGATCGGCATCGGCATGCCGGAGGCCAGCGGCGCCGGCAGCCAGCCGCTGCCCGGCCTGGTCACCTACGCCGCCAAGCAGCCCAGCGTCACCTTCGCCCACCAGCGGACCGGTCAGATCGCCCGTGCGCTGACCGTCATCCACGGCGCTTCCGCGCCGACCGAGTACCGCTTCCCGATCAGCGCGCCCGAGGGCTCCATGCTGGAGGTGGAGGAGGACGACGGCACGGTCCTGATCTACAACAACGACTTCTACCTCGCCGAGATCGACCTGCCCTGGGCCAAGGACGCCAACGGCAACCCGGTGCCGACGTCGTACCGGGTGGAGGGCATGACGCTCGTCCAGACCGTCGACCACGCGGGCGCCGCCTACCCCGTGGTCGCCGACCCCGCGCTCAAGCTGCAGTGCGAGTGGTGGAAGGCCATGTGCCGGGTGATCTTCTCGAAGAAGCTCACGAACCAGATCTACGGCTCCTGGCTGTACGCCGGGGCGGCCGGCGCGGTCAAGGTGGCCGACGCCGCCTGCGACAAGGCCAAGAACAGCAAGATCAAGCTGGCCTGCAAGGTGATGTTCGCGGCGGGTATCGCCCAGTACATCTACAAGATCCGGGAAGCCGCCAACAAGAAGCAGTGCTTCGCGCTGCGGATGCAGTGGCCGGGCCCGATCGTCTGGGGTGAGGTTCGCAAGAAGAGCTGCCAGAGCAAGTAACCCCCCTGTGACAACCTGACGCCCCCGTCAAGCCGGCGGGGGCGTCGCTCTACCTCGGAGCTCCCATGTCTGCCCTCCTGCCACGGGTCCTCGCCGGTGGTCTCGCCTTCTTACTTCTTCCTCTGGCCGCGCCGCCCTCGCCGGCCGCCGCCGAACCCGCCGTCGCCGAACCGCCCGCCACCCAGGCCGTGGACGACCCCAGCGACCCGGCCCGGGTCGTCGCCGAGCCGAGCGCGCCCGACGAGGCCTCCGCGCGCCTGTCCGCCCGCCTGACGGGCCGCCGGGTCGAGGTCGAGGACGCCCGTACCGAGACCACCACCACCTACGCCAATCCGGACGGCACGCTGACGGTCGACTCGTTCGCCGGTCCGGTGCGCTACCGCGGCGACGGCGGGTGGGCCCCGGTGGACATCGCGCTCACCACGACCCGGTCCGGTGAGGTCGTGCCGCGCGGTCACGGCCGCAAGCTGCGGTTCGGCGCCGGGCGCGCCCGGCAGGCCGCCGCGGACACCTCGGCGACCGATCTGATCACGATCGGGGAGGGCTCCGCCAAGGTCACCTTGCAGTGGAAGGGCGCGTTGCCGGTGCCGAGCCTGTCCGGTGAGACGGCCACGTACCCGGAGGTCAGGCCGGGAGCCGACCTGGTGGTCACCGCGACCCGGACCGGTGCCGAGCAGTTCCTGCTGCTCAAGTCGCGCCCGGCCGCGCCCGTGACGTACACGCTGAGGCTCAAGGCGCCGGGCCTGACGCCGCGCGAGGCGAAGGACGGCGGGGCGGAGCTGGTCGACGCGAAGGGCAAGGTCGCCGTCACCATCCCGGCGCCGGAGATGTGGGACGCCACCACGTACCCGATCTCCGGCGAGCACCTGCGGCGGGCCGCGGTGGGAATGAAGGTCTCCGGCCGCGACCTCGTCTTCACCCCTGACGCGGCCTTCCTGAACGATCCGGCCACGACGTATCCCGTCACCGTGGATCCCCCGCTCAACCTGGGCCAGGTCTTCGACACGTTCGTGCAGGAGGGCTACGGCACCGACCAGTCGGGCGCCACGGAGCTCAAGATCGGCAACAACGGCAGCGGGCAGGTCGCCAAGTCGTTCATCACGTGGAAGACCTCCGGCATCGCGGGCAAGAAGATCATTTCGGCCACGCTGAAGCTGTGGAACTTCCACTCGTGGTCCTGCGACGCCCGCTCGTGGGAGGTCTGGTCGGCCGATCGCGCCTCGACGTCGTCGCGCTACCCGGGCCCGCACATGGCCGCCAAGTACGCCTCCTCCAGCGACACGAAGGGCTACGGCAGCGGCTGCGCCGACGGCTGGGTCACCGCCAACGTCACCTCGCTGGTGCAGCACTATGCCGACCAGGGATGGAAAGAGTCCGGCATGGGCCTGCGGGCCGCCAGCGAGTCGGACAAGTACGCCTGGAAGCGGTTCAACTCCGGCAACGCCTCGTCGAAGCTGCCGGTCATCTCGGTGACGTACAACTCCTACCCGAGCACCCCGGTCTCGACCTGGGTCTCGCCGTACACCGACTACGACGGCACGCTCTGGACCAACACGCTCACCCCGCAGCTGCGCAACCACGTGCGCGACCCCGACGGGGGCAACGTGCGCGGCAAGTTCGACCTGTACGAGGGCTCGACGATGCTGATCGACGACCTCTACGGCGCGTACGTGGCCAGCAACGGCTTCTCCGGCGCGACCGTGCCGGCGGGCAAGCTGGCCAACGGCAAGTCGTACATGTTCCGGTCGTGGGCCCACGACGGCTCGCTGGTCTCGAAGCTCTGGCAGACGGCGTACTTCTCGGTCGACACCGTCAAGCCGCCCGCCCCGAAGGCCGCCTCCAGCGACTACCCGAACGACGGGACCTACCACGGCGACGCCGGCCAGGCCGGCACGTTCACCCTCACCCCGGCGAACACCGACACCGGCTGGATCGCCTACAAGCTCGACGGCGGCGCCGTGACCAAGGTGCTCACCACCGGCGCGGCCGTCACCGCCAAGCTCACCCCGGCCACGACGGGCGCCCACACGCTCGGCGTCTACACCGTCGACAAGGCCGGCAACGCCTCCCCGACGACCTCCTACACCTTCAACGTCGGGACCGGCGCGGCCGTGGCCTCGCTGACCGCGCCCGCGGACGGCCTGCGCAGCACGGGCAAGGTGCCCCTCGCCGTCACCGGCACGGCGTTCACGCAGGCGACGTTCCAGTACCGGCGCTCCGAGAGCGACGCCTGGGCGGACGTGCCCGTCGCGAACGTCACCGGCGCCGACGGCAAGCCGCTGACCGCGTGGCCGGTCGCCGCGCCCGGCAAGCTGTCCGGCCTGACGTGGGACGCGGGTACGCAGCTCGGCGACGCCGCGGTGCAGGTGCGCGCGGTCGTCACGGGCACGGCCACGGCGCAGTCCCAGCCGGTCGAGGTCGTGGTGGACCGCCGCGCCACCCGGGCCGCCACGAAGGAGGTCGGGCCGGGCGTGCTCAACCTGCAGACCGGCGACTACCGGCTCCAGGCCACGGCGGGCGGGCCGTTCGGCCTGACGCTCACGCGCACGGCCTCCTCCCGCGAGGCAGGCTGGTCGCTCCCGGTGCCCGTGCTCAGGGAGACCTCGGCCACGTCGGTCGAGGTGACGCGGGCCGACGGCAGGCCGGTGCAGTTCACCAGGACCGCGGACGGCTGGAAGCCGGAGCCCGGGGCCGAGAACCTGACCCTCACCGGCACGTACACGCTGACCGACGCCCGCGGCGAGGTCACCACGTTCGCCAGGCAGGGCGACCTGTACGCCCCCGAGGGCCATGTCTACGACCAGGGCCGGCTGAAGTCGATCACCAGGTCGGGGCACACGCTGGAGCTCGGTTACGACAGCGCGGGCCGCCTGTCCACCGTCTCCCTGCAGGGCGCGGTGACCACTCAGTACGGCTACGACAGCGCGGGACGGCTCGCCGAGGCGTGGGACCCGCGGATCAGCCCGGCGCTGAAGACCGTCTACGGGTACGACTCCGCCGGCCGCGTCTCCACCCTCACCCCGCCCGGCGAGCTGCCGTGGACCTTCGCGTACGAGAGCGACGGGCGGCTGCGCACGATCACCCGGGCCACGCTCAAGGCCGGCACCGCGGACCAGGTCGCCGGCGAGGCGAAGACCACCATTGCCTATGGGGTGCCGCTCACCACGGCGGCCGGCGGCCCGGCCGACGTGACGGCCAAGGAGGTGACGGCGTGGGGCCAGGCCGTGGCGCCGGTGACGGCGACGTCGGTGCAGCCGCCGGGGCTCGCCGCCACGGTGACGTACCTGGACGGGTCGGGCAGGGCGGTCAACGTCCTGACGCCCGGCGGGCATCTTTCCGCCACCGGCTACGACCGGTTCGGCCACGTGGTGCGGGAGCTGACCGCGGCGAACCGGGAGCTGTCGCAGCGCGACATCACCGACTTCCGGCTCGCCGAGCTGGCCATCACCGGCTACGAGCCCGAGGAGCGGGCCGAGCTGCTGTCCACCCGTTCCGTCTATGACGCCTCCGGGCGGCGCAAGCTGGTGGAGCTGGGCCCGGTCCACATCGTCAACCTGGAGTCGGACGTGGACGACCTGCCCGCCGGGTACGCCATCGGCGCCAGGAGCCGCACGGTCCACACCTACGACGAAGGCCGGCCGGCCGGTGCGGTGGCCCGCGACCTGCCGACCACCGTCAAGACCGGCGCGGTGATCGTCGGGCGCGAGTCCAAGCCGGACGTGGACGTGCGCACCATCGCCATCACCTACGACTGGGCCACGGGGCAGCAGGTCAAGACGGTCCGCGACCCCGGCGGCAAGGCGGTCACCACCATGGTGGCCAACCCCGTGCTCTACACCGCAACCGGCGGCGGGCCGTGCGGCGGGCGGTCCGACTGGGCGGGCCTGGTGTGCCAGGACGACGGGCGCACGTACACCTACGACGCCTTCGGCCTGGCCGCCACCGTGACCGAGGGCGGCACGGTCACCACCTTCAAGCGCGACACCGCCGGCCGCCTCGCCGCCACCAAGGCGGGCGGGGAGGCCGAGATCAACCTCGGGTACGACTCCGCGACCGGCCGTCCCACCCAGCGCTGGCGCGGCACGGAGAAGGTCGTCACGGCCTACGACAGGCTCGGCCGGGTGATCTCCCACGCCGACGCCGACGGCGGCCTGACCCGCACCGAGTACGACGACCTCAACCGGCCGGTCAAGGTCACGGACTCCTCCCCGTCCACCAGGACGTACGCCTACGACGCCAAGGCCGAGCCGCGCGGCCTGGCCACCTCGGTGACCGACTCCGTCGCGGGCACGTTCACCGCGCGCTACGACGCCGAGGGACGCCAGACCGAGGGCGACCTGCCGGGCGGTCTCCACCTGCAGACCGGCTACGACGAGCGCGGCCAGGGCTACGCCCGGATCTACACCCGCGACGGCCTGGAGGGCCCGGTGATGATCGACCAGGTCGGCCGGAACGTCCACGGCCAGGAGGTGCTGAGCATGCGGACCGACCTCATGGCCGAGCGGCAGCTCGGCTACGACAAGGCGGGCCGGCTCGCGTCGGCGCTGGACATGGCGTTCCCGGTGTGCACCCTGCGCCGGTACGACCACGACGGGGCGGGCAACCGGACCCGGCTGGCGGTGCAGTCGTCGGAGGAGGACTGCCCGGTGGCCGACGACTCGGTCGCGTCGATCACCGGTTACGGCTACGACTCCGACGGCAGGCTGACCGGCGACGGCTACGCCTACGACGCGGCGGGCCGGACCACGTCGCTGCCCGGCGGGCGTACCCTCGACTACTTCGCCGACGGGCTGCCGGCCAAGATGACCTCCGGCGAGCAGAGCCTGACCTGGACCCGTGACCCGGCGGGCCGGATCCGCTCGGAGACGGACGAGGCGGGCGCGGTCACCGTCCACCATTACGGCTCGGACGGCGACAAGCCCTCCTGGACCGCCGCGAACGGCACGATCGTCCGCAACGTCGCCGGGATCGGCGGGGAGCTGGCCGCGCTCACCGGCGCGTCCGGATCGGTGCGCCTGCAGCTGCTCACCCTCGGGGGGAGCGTCGGGACCGAGCTGGCGCTCGGCACCGGCCTGGCCACGGTGGTCGGGTACGACGAGTTCGGCGTGCCCTCCCAGCCGGTCCGCTACGGCTGGCTCGGCGGGGCGTACCATCCCACGGTGCTGAACGGCGGGGTCCTGGTGTCGGGCCGCGTGTACGACCCGGCGCTCGGCCGCTACCTCCAGCGTCCGTACTGAACGCACATGACGAAGCCCGGGTGCCCCGTGCACCCGGGCTTCGTCACGTTCAGGCCGCGCAGACCCCGGCGGGCTTGACCGACAGCACGGTGTGGGCACAGGTAACCGGTCGTTCAGGCGACGCGGTGGTCGTCGAGGGCATCGGGGTCCCAGTCGATCCCGATGCCGGGGACGTCGGGCGGTGCCACCTGGCCGTCCTCGATCAGCAGAGAGCTGCGGGTGATCGCCTGCAACTGCGGGATGTGCTCGACGTACATGCCGTTGGGCACGGCGGCGGCCAGGCTGACGTGCAGTTCCATGAGGAAGTGCGGGCTCACCGCGACGTTGAACGCCTCGGCGGCGTGGGCGACCTTCAGCCATGGGGTGATCCCGCCGATGCGGGCCACGTCGACCTGCACGATGCCGACCGCCCCGGCGGCCAGGTAGTCGCCGAACCGCTGGACGGAGTAGAGGGATTCGCCGACCGCCACCGGCACCGAGGTGGCGGCGGCCAGTCTTCGGTGTCCGTGCAGGTCGTCGGCCGGTAGCGGCTCCTCGCACCAGGATCAGGTCGGCCTCGTCGCGAGCACGGTTCAGCGGACAGGGCACACCGGGAGGGCCGTCAAGCGTGCCCGGCACGGTGGTCCGAACTCGCGGGGAACGGCCCCGCGGTCAGCGGCCGTACGCCTCCAGCAGCCGCAGCCACACCTCACTGACCGTGGGGAACGCCGGAACCGCATGCCACAGCCGGTCCAGCGGAACCTCCCCGACGACCGCGATCGTCGCGGCGTGCAGCAGTTCTGCGACGTCCGGGCCGGCGAGCGTGAAGCCGACGACCACTTTCCGGTCCTCGTCCACGACCATGCGGGCGTGCCCCCGGTATCCGTCGGCGTGCAGGGCGGATCCGGCGACGGCGCCCAGGTCGTAGTCGACGACGCGGATCCGTACCCCGGCGGCCTCGGCCGCGGCCGCGGTCAGCCCCACCGACGCGATCTCCGGTTCGGTGAAGACCACCTGGGGCACCGCGCGCTCGTCGGCCGTGGCGACGTGCCGGCCCCAGCGGCCGTCCTCGACCGCTTCGCCCTTCGCACGCGCCACGATGACGTCGCCGACCGCGCGGCCCTGGTACTTGCCCTGGTGGGTCAGCAGCGCTCGCCGGTTGACGTCACCGGCGGCGTACAGCCTTCCGTCACCGATCGGCGCCCCGTCCTGCCCGAGCACCCGCAGCGTGTCGTCCACCGTGAGCCAGGCGCCCGGCATCAGGCCGACGGCGCCGAGACCGATGTCCTGGGTGTTCGGTGTCCGGCCGACCGCCACCAGAACCTCGTCGGCCTCGACCTGGTCGCCGCCGGCCATCGTGAGGTGCACCGTTCCGGCCTCGTCGCGGTGCACCGATGAGGCTTCGGCGCCGAGGCGTACCGACACCCCGGCCTCCCGCAACGACTCGGTGACCCGCTCACCGGCGAACGGCTCGGCACGCGGCAGCACACCGTCACGGGCCAGCATCGTCACCGAGGACCCCAGGGCGGCGAAGGCGGTCGCCATCTCCGACGCCACCACGCCGCCACCGATGATCGCGAGCCGGCCGGGGACCTCGCTCGCGGCAGCCGCCTCCCGGCTGGTCCACGGCGCGGCCTCGCGCAAACCGGGAACGTCCGGCAGCAGCGCGCCGCTCCCGGTCGCGATGACCACCGCATGCCGGGCCGTCAACGTGACCGGTAAGCCGTCCTCGCCGGTCACCTCGACCACGCCCGCGGCCACGATCCGGCCCTGACCACGGTGCAGAGCGATCCCGGCCGAATCGAGCCAGCCGACCTGACCGTCATCCTTCCAGTGCGAGGCGAAGGAATCCCGGCGGCCCAGCACCGCGGCCGCGTCAAGACCGCCGGTCACCGCCTCGCGCGCGCCCGGCACCTGACGCGCCGCCCGCAACGCCGCCGCGCTGCGCAGCAACCCCTTGGTCGGCATGCAGGCCCAGTAGGAGCATTCCCCGCCGACGAGCTCGCGCTCGACGACGGCGGCGCTGAGCCCGCCCTGCACCACCCGGTCGGCGACGTTCTCACCGACCGGACCGGCGCCGAGGACGACGACGTCGTACGCGTTGCCGCCCACGTCAGTTTCCCTTCGCGGCGCGGCCGAGACGCAAGGCCGAGATGAGGAAGAAGATGCCGCCGGGGATGGCGTAGCCGGCCGCGTTGGTCAGCGTCGGGCCGGCCGCGGAGGCGCCGAGGATGAACGACGCGCCGGCGAGCACGGAGATGCCGCCACTGATGATCATCGGCCACTGGCCGCCCATCTTGCGGCGGGTGACGCCCACGATCAGCTGGACCAGCCCGGCCACGACCGCCCACGCGCCCCACACGCGCAGCACCGCCGGGATACCGGACGCGCAGGCGATGGCCACGCCGACGGCGGTGATCAGGCTGACCGCGACGTTCACGTACAGCAGGGCAGGTGATCCGGTGGCGCGCGACGCGCGGGCGTCGATGACGGCGGCGGCCACGTCGAACAGCGGGTAGAGCACGAGCAGGGTGACCGCGAACGGACCCAGGTTCGCGGCGGTCGTGAACATCGCGAGGGCCCAGACGATGGCGAACGCGAACCGGACGAAGTACAGCCGCCGCAGCGCGGACGCGGTCCCGGAGATGCCGGGCGAAGCAGCGATGGTGCTCATGATGATCCTTTTCAGTGGATGTAGCGAGTGGTAGACCGAACGTTCTGTCTCGGGCACAGCATGGCAATCTGCGACGGAGACTGTCAAGACCGAACGTTCTACCTACTAGGATGGTGGCATGTCCAGCCAATCCGAAGGCCGGCCGTCCGAAGCGCGGTCCCGGCTGCTCAACACGGCTACCCGGCTCTTCTACGGTGAGGGCATCCATGCCGTCGGCATCGATCGCATCGTCGCCGAAGCGCAGGTGACGCGGGCCACCCTCTACCGGCACTTCCCCGGCAAGGAGGACCTTGTCCTCGCCTACCTGAACGAGGTCGACCGAGCCATGCGGGGCCAGGCGGAGGAGGCCGTCGCCGCCGGACTACCGGCCACCGACACCATCCGGGCCCTCAGCGCGTCCATCGCCCAGAGCATCCAGTCCCCAGGCTTCCGGGGATGCGCCTTCCTCAACGCCGCCGCCGAATATCCCGACCCCGAGTCCCCGGTGCACAAGGCCGTGCTCGCCCACCGCCAATGGTTCCTGGAAACCGTCACGGAACTGCTGGCCAAGATTCAGGAGACCGGCGCCGAGCCCGCCGCCCGCCACTTCGTGATGATGCGCGACGGCGCCATGGCCGCCGGCTGCCTGTTCGACCCGGCGCTGATCTGCGAGACCTTCCTGCGCGGAGTCGAGAGGCTCCTGCAGGTTTACGCCGCCACCGACTACAGCGGACCGGCGGGCGCCTGAAGCCGCACGCCTCCGCTCAGGATCGCCGCCCAGAGTCCAGTCCCCGACCAGCTCGCAGAATTTCCTGGTGTCGATCCACGCGACAGGCGGACATCCGGCGAGCCGGTCGGGCGATCCGTGCCCGGCGTCAGGCGACGCCGGGCACGGGGTCAGCGCGGCTTGGTGGTTACCGTGGAAGGGTCCGGTGCTGTGACCGACACCTTGCTGCCCCACTTCGTGTAACTGGTGTTCACGGTGCTGGTGTGGCTCTCTCCGTCCGCCGCCATCGTGTACGTCGACGTCACCCTGTTGACCAGACCCGCCGAGGACAGCGTGAGGGTGTAGGAGATCTTCAGGCCATCGTGTTCTTTACCGATCCTCGCGGCGGAGACCCAGCCCGAAACGGCCTTGAGCTCTTTCAGGGTGATCGAGCCGGAGACGGAGTTTCCCCTGGTCTTTCCGTTCTTGAGCAGTTTGGCCAGGGTCTTGGGCTCGGCCGGGTTGATGAACTGCGACCACGAGTCGGGCATGCCGTAGTTCTTGCTCTTGTACCAGGTCTTGCCCTCGGGCAGGAGGCCGCTGATCCGGTCGCCCGAGTAGTAGCCGGTCTTGCCGATGCCGATCACGCGCTCATGCTCGTCACCGTACTTCGTCGTGATGTCAAAGGCGGCGATCTCCTTCTTGCCGAACTGGAAGACGCCGTTGATGTCGCGGGCGCCCCGCTCGTCGGTGCCGTCCGTCCACGTGACGTCGCCGGTGAACCGTACCCCATGCCCGGCGGCGATCGTCGCCTTCAGCACGCCGACCGGGTCCTTGGGGGCCGCCTGCGCCGGCACGGCGGCCATCGTCAGCGCGGCGAACACCACCGTTGATAAGATCTCTTTCTTCACACAGGCGATCATGCCGGAGACGGACGACAACCTGGAGCCCAAGGCCGTCTGCTCCCACGAATCGTTATCCGGCTGAGGCGGTCGCCGCGGCATGCGTAAACCCAGCAGGCGCCGGGGGCGTCTCGTGATCATGATTGGCAGAAGTCGGCATCATGAGTCACCCGCCGAGGCGGCAGTCGAGAGCGGCGCCTGGTTCTCATGAGCTCGCGGACCGCAGTCAACCGCGGGTAGTGCGGGACCGATTACGCGTGCTCGGCGGCGTCGTGGCCGTCGCGCTGCTCGCCGGGCTGCTCGGCGGTGAGGAAGGCCCGCGTACGCCCTACCGGCCGCCTTACGACGTGAGCTGCCCCGCGTGGACCAAACTGCACCGCGGGTTCGGCGACACCCGGACAGAGGACCGGGAGCGTGCCTTCCTGTGCCTGGTACGGGAGGCGGGCGGGCCGATGTTCCCTGAGGGCAAGTCCGACCAGGCCCTTCTCGCGTCCGGCAGGGCATTGTGCGCCCAGCCGGGGTGGCGGAGAGCCGACGAATGGCTGCGCAGCGGGGACCGCACGATCAACCTGCACGGTCTGGACAGCGCGCTGGTGTTCCTGTGCCCCGACGTCATCGGAGGCCCGGACCTGATGCCCTCGGACGAACAGATGGTCAAGGAGGCGGCCGACTACGTCGCCGCGAGCAACGCCGCCTGCCGCGACCCGTGGCCCAGGCGGCGGGCCCGCAAGCAGGGGAGTGCCGCCTACTTCACGTCCGAAGGCGGCGGCTATCACCTCTCCGACGACGCCGATGCGGACAACGAGGACAGAATCGAGCGGGACCACGACAGATTGCTCACGGGTCAGGAGACCGGCGTGGGCATCGAAACGATCAGAAACATGAACGTCTGCGTGACCGTCAAGGCGTTCGACCAGGCTCCGCCGCTGCGGCTCAAGGGCTGGCAGGAAGTGGCCGAGGTTGGGGTCACCAGCCGCAGCGGCCGCCTGACGGTGCCGGTCATGCAGCCGGGCGGCGAGGAGGGGGCCGGGCGGCCCCTGCCCAACCTGGCGATCAAGGGGCCGGGGCACTACCGGGTGCGGGTCTACGCACGGGCCGACGAGGACGCCACCACCATGCTGCCCGCCGAGTGGCACCTGATCGTGGTCTATCCCGGACAGTCCAAGAAGGAGGCCGTCCATCGGTCTCGTGGTTGACAGGGTCGATGCCGCGGCCGGGCCGGCCAAGGCCCTCCGCCTGGTCACGGGCGCCTGCCCGCGTCATGATGGCCCGCACGCCGAAGAGATCGCCGATCCGAAGCACGTCGACCTGGCGACTCTCGGCCCTTGACCGCCGACGGCTTACGACCTGGGCGGTGAAGCCCGCCCCGGGCGGCGGGCGCGGGTTCGGCCGACGTCATGGCCCGCCGAACGACAGCGGGCTGGCGCGCGGTATCAGGCCAGAAGGGCGATTGTCACACATTGACAGATCAACATCTGAAATTTCATGCCCTATCCATGCCACATACAGAGATTTCAGCTGTTTGTCGGTTTACGCTCCCACGCATGCCAGTCAAGTCCCGGGCCACAGCGATCCTCGTTGCCGCCGGCGTCGTCGCCGGTTCGATCGCAGCCCTCTCCTCACCCTCTTCGGCCGCGGCCCCCGGAACCGTGGTCATCAGCCAGGTCTACGGCGGAGGCGGCAACACCGGCGCCCCCTTAACCAACGACTACGTCGAGCTGTTCAACCGCAGCGGCGCCCCCGTGTCCCTGGACGGCTGGTCCGTGCAGTACACCAGCGCCGCCGGCACCGGGAACTTCGCCGCCAACAAGGCCTCCCTCTCCGGCAGCATCGCCCCCGGCCAGTACCACCTCGTACAGCTCGCCGCCGGCACCACCCCCAGCGGCGCGCTGCCCCAGCCCGACAGCGTCGGCTCCGTCAACATGAGCGGCACCGCGGGCAAGGTGGCGCTGGTCCGATCGAGCGACGGGCTGGCCTGCAACGGCTCCTCCACCCCCTGCGCCGACGCCCAGCTCGCGCTGATCGCCGACCTGGTCGGCTACGGCAGCGCGAACTTCTCCGAAGGCACCCCCGCCCCCGCGCTCACCAACACCACCGGCGCGTTCCGCAAGGGCGGCGGCTGCACCGACACCGACGACAACGGCGCCGACTTCGAGACCGCGGCCCCCGCGCCGCGCAACACCGCCACCGCCGCGGCCCCCTGCGGCGGCGGAGACCCGTCC
Source organism: Nonomuraea jabiensis (assembly GCF_014204795.1). Taxonomy (GTDB): domain Bacteria; phylum Actinomycetota; class Actinomycetes; order Streptosporangiales; family Streptosporangiaceae; genus Nonomuraea; species Nonomuraea jabiensis. The sequence goes on from NZ_JACHMB010000001.1 coordinate 8,975,638, forward strand.
CCGACGCCCACCCCAACCATCACGCCGACCCCCACCCCGACCCCCACCCCGACCGTCACGCCCACCGAGAGCTGCGACACCGCGCCCACCCACCGGATCTCCGAGGTGCAGGGAAGCGGCGAGACCAGCCCGGTCGCCGGTCAGAACATCCGGGTCGAGGGCGTCGTCACCGGCTCCTTCCAGGGCTCCGGCCAGTTCGGCGGCTTCTACCTCCAGGGGCTCGAGCCGGACGCCGACCCGGCGACCTCCGAGGGGCTGTTCGTGTTCTCCTCCTCGCCGGTCAAGACCGGTGACCGCGTGCTCGTCTCCGGCAAGGCGATCGAGTTCAACGGCCTCACCGAGATCTCGCCGGCCACCGCGGTGAACGTGTGCGGCACCGGCGTGGTCAAGCCGGCCAAGGTGAAGCTGCCCCTCAAGAAGGGCGTCACCTTCGAACGCTACGAGGGCATGCTCGTCACGTTCCACGGCGACCTCGCCGCCTCCGAGATCTACAACCTCGGCCGGTTCGGTGAGATCACCCTCGCGGGCGGCGGCCGGCTGTGGCAGCCGACGGACCGCAAGGGCGTGGACACCGAGAAGGACGCGCGGCGCGCCATCCTCCTCGACGACGGTTCGAGCGTGCAGAACCCGCCCACCCTGCCGTACCACACCACGGGATCCAACACCGTCCGCATCGGCGACGAGGTGAAGAACCTGACCGGCGTCCTGACGTACGGCTTCGACGCCTACCGCGTCCAGCCGACCAAGCCGGTGGCCTTCAAGGCCGACAACCCCCGCCCCGCCCAGCCCGCCAAGGTCGGCGGCGACGTCCGGGTGGCCAGCCTCAACACGCTCAACTGGTTCACCACGCTCAAGTCCCGCGGCGCCACCACCGCCGCGGAGCGGGAGCGCCAGCTCGCCAAGCTGGTCGCCAACATCACGACGCTCGACCCGGCCGTGGCCGGGCTGATGGAGGTCGAGCGCAACAACGACGTGGCGCTCAACACCCTGGTCGACGCGCTCAACGCCAAGGCCGGCGCCGGCACGTACAAGGCGATCACCCACCCCAACCCGGGCACCGACCTCATCCAGACCGCGCTGATCTATCAGCCGGCCAAGGTCACCCCGACGGGCCCGGCGCGGTCGTCGTCCGACCCGATCTTCAACCGGCCGCCGCTGGTGCAGACCTTCGCCAAGGCCGGCGGGGGCGGGAAGTCCTTCACGGTGCTGGTGAACCACTTCAAGTCCAAGGGCTGCACCGACGCCGACGGACCGGCCTCCGGTGCCGACGCCGACCAGGGCGACGGGCAATCCTGCTACAACGCCAAGCGCGTCCAGCAGGCCAAGGCCGTGCTGGCCCTGATCGGCAGCCTCAAGCTGCAGAACGTGCTCGTCCTCGGCGACCTCAACGCCTACGGCGAGGAGGACCCCATCCACACGTTCGAGGGGGCCGGGCTGACCAGCCTGAGCAAGGCGTACGTCAAGAAGGACGACCGCTACAGCTACGTCTTCGACGGCCTGTCCGGTGAGCTCGACCACGTGCTGGCCGACAAGGGCGCGCGCAAGCTGGTGACCGGCGCCACCATCTGGCACATCAACTCCGACGAGGGCCGGTTCATGGACTACAACACCGAGTTCAACCCGCCCTACCTGTACGCGCCCGACCCGTTCCGCTCCTCCGACCACGACCCGCTGCTGGTGGGCCTGAAGCTCTGAGACCGTACGCGGGCCGCGGCGGCCACACTGCCGCGGCCCGCCGCAGATTCACGGGGCCGGTTCACCGGCGCGCCGGGTGATCGCCAGAATCGCCATGTCGTCATCGCGCGGACCGCCGGCCCACCGCTCGACGTCTCGCACCAGCACCTCGATCACCTCCTCCGGCCGCCGGAACGGGCCTCGGCCGCCGAGCCGGCTTGCCGGGTCGTAGAACGTCCCGCCACGGCTTCGGGCCTCCGTCACCCCATCCGTGACGAGCAGGAGCGTGCTCCCGGCAGGGAAGGGCCAGCGGTCGGGTCGTGCCCGCGGCACGCCCAGGCGGCTCATGCCCAGGGGAAGACTCGGTTCCTCGGGATCCAGGCAGGACACCGTGTCACCCTGAAGGAGGTACGGCGAGGGGTGGCCGCAGTTCAGCAGGCGCACCGAGGCCGCGTCCGAGGTGATCTCGCCGAGCACCGCGGTGACGAACCCCTCCATCCGTACGCTTTCCTCGCGCGAGGCGGCTTCTCTGATCAGCGCGTGCTCCATGCGCTCGGCCAGCACCACGAGGTCGGCTGCCTGGTCCGCCGCCTCTCGGAAGGTGCCCAGCAGCACGGCCACCGTGCCGACCGCGTCCAGGCCCTTGCCTCGCACGTCCGCGATCAGCAATCTGGTGCCGTACGGCGTCTCCTGGACGGCGTAGGCGTCCCCGCCGATCAAGGCCTCGATCTGCGCGGCCTTGTAGACCGCGGCGATGGCCAGCGGACCTACCCGCGCCGGCGGTGCGGGCAGGACGGCGCGCTGGACGGCCTCGGCGACGGAACGCACCACTTGCAGCCGGCGGCTGTGGCTCGCGACCACGCGGTTCACCCCGAGGCCCACGAGCGCGGTGAACACCGCGCTGATCAACGAGAGTGTGCCGACGGCATGACCGAAGTAGCCATCCTTGATCAACAACACCAGCTGGACCAGAACGATGGCCGCCGCGACCGCGATCGTGTGCCGTCGCGACAGCAGCCCCCCTGCCACCACGACCGCGGCGCCCAGCAGGTAGTCGCCCCAGTAGTAGCGCGGGGACAGCATGTTGAAGACGGCGCCGATGACGACCATGGCGGCCGGTATGAAGGAGATGTACCGGGGCCATCTCATGGAGAGTGGGTTCATCCGCGCCCCGATCCCGCAGCCGATCGACCTGTGCTCGACGAGCATGGGGAGGCCGCGTGACGTCCTCTGGAGGTCTCCGCACGCCGTTCCCTCAGGTGATCCTTTTCTAGTGAATGTCGAATCGCCTGTCGAGGCGACACTCCCAGGGCGTCCTGGGAATGGGCGCACTCAGTCCCGCGGCGCGGGAGACGGAAAGAGCAACCGGCGCAAATCCGCCTCCGTGAGCGGACGTGCCCGCTGGATGGCCTCCCGTAGCGTCTTCCTGGGGACCGCGTCTGTGGCGCCGATCCTGAGATATAACGTGCCGCGCTGCATCACGTACTCCTGGAGGCCGCACGGGCAGCCCTCTTCCGCCTTCGGCCGGCGCCCGCTGCGATACCACAGCCCGGGCCGCTCGACCGTGCACTCGAGGTTGTCGGCGCCCCGGAAATTGACCACGAGCATTTGCTCACTGCAGTATTTGGTGGAGAATTCGCCGTGTTCGGCGCTCAGGGTGATGGTGCGGGCCCACTGGGCTTCCCCGGGTCGCCGGTCTTCGGGGGTGAACCAGGCGGTCCTGCCGTCGTGCTCCAGCCGATAGCCGGGCATCGACGTGCTGAACGCGAGCCCCAGCCAGAGGCTGGTCTTCTCGTGCAACGCCTGTTCGTGCGCTTGCTCCCGTAACTTGTCCGCCCGCACATCAGACAGGTACGAGCCGCCCGCGACGAGTGACGCCGCGATCGCCAGCCCGCTCAGTGTGAACCACCGGCCGGCGAGGATCGCGGCGCACAACGCGTAACCCGCACCGCCCGCGGCCAGTGCCGGCCACTGATCGAAGTTCAGGCCCAGTCCGAGTCTGCCGTTCATCACCACGCCGTACACCGACGTGGCCAGCCCGCCGGCGAGCACCAGCCATGCCCAGGCCAGCCGCCCCTTGGCGGTCGAGGTGAGTCCGGACGCCTGTTTCGACACCGCGGCGATGGCGTACAGCAGCGCCACCGACCCCAGCACGGTCAGCACTGCGACGGCGAGGCCGAGCAGTGGGCCTCCCATGAAAGCTGCGGCGAGGCCACTGTAGAAGATCAGGGGTGCGATGATCACCCCTGCCGCCCAGGCCAGCGCCATCTGTAACGCGACGTACCTGCCCATCGCCACCGCCGTTCGGTTGGGGTCTCGTCACCTGGGTGGTGTGACGTCCCTCGGCGTACGAACGATCGAGGCGGTGATCAAGATGTGATGTCCCTGCCGAAGAACTGTTTCACGATGGGCCCGGCGGAAGGTGTCGCCACCGCCGGCGGCCGCTGGTGTATGGCTAGCGGACCATCTTGAGCCCGGTGTGCCAGACGTAGCCGTGTCCTCCGCCGTTCAGGTTCCAGACTTCGGTCCATTTCCAGGTGGGCTTGTTGTCCCAGCAGTAGCCGTGGAACTTGGTGCCCTTCTTGGCCACCCGGTAGCCGGAGCTGAGGCTCTTGCGCTTGTGCACCTTGACCGCCCACTTCGCCTGGACGATGCAGGGCCAGAGCGCGGTCGAGGCCTTGGTGGCGCCTTGGGTGGCGCTGGTGGCGTGCGCTGGGGGGACCAGCACGCCGGAGGCGAGCGCGGCCGCCATGGCCAGGGTGGCGATCTTTCCTACGGTTCTCATGTCCGGAAATGTAGGTCTGCAGGTGTTGAGGATATGTTGAGAATCCGTCGAGCTTCCTGGACTGGGCCGCACGCACCAATTGTCAGGAGCCGGGGCACAGGTCGAACGGTTCGATGCCGGGCAGGTATCGCTCCCACTCGGCGGCGGTGAGCGCGCGTCCCACGCGCTCACACACCTCGCCCGCCACGCGTTCGCCGCCGAGTTCGTGCGTGCGCACCGTGCCGTCCGGGGCGGCGTTGTAGAGCTTGCCGCCGTCAGCGGAGAACACCAGCGAGCCGGGATCGCCGTACTCGGGCGAGAGCAGCCCGTCGAACACGACGCCCAGCATCTGCCGGGTGGGCACGTCCCACAGGCGCACGCGCAGGCCTCGCTCATACGCGGCGAGCGTGCGCCCGTCCGGTGACCACGCCAGCAGCTCCACCTCGCCGCCCGGCCCACGGGGGAGTTCGGCGAGCTTGGCGCTGAGGTCGCCGTTCCAGACGGAGATGCCGTCCAGGCCGGAGAACGCCACTTGCCGGCTGTCCGGGCTGAAGGCGAAGGTGCCGTCCAGACGGTCGACCCCGGAGCCGAGTGGCCGGGTGACCGCGTTCACGGGGTCGATGAGCTCCGGCGGCGTCCCCGCGAACAGCAGCCGTCCGTCAGGGCGGAATGCCATGGCCGAATCGCCGTGCGAGCCGGTGACGAGGGTGGAGGACCCGCGTTCGAGGTCGCGCAGTTCCACGGGTGGGTCTCTGGGTGGGGTTCTGCCCTGATCCCAGGACGAGATCGCGAGGGTGCGGCCGTCGGGGCTGAAGGCCAGGCCCGTCACCTCGGCCGCGCCTTCTGCCGCGAGCGTGAACTCGGCCGACACCCGTCCCGAGACCGTCTCGATGACGTGGACGGTGTTGTCATCGCCGTACGCCAGGCGCCTGCCGTCGGGGCTGAACGCCATCGCGGGAGACGTGCCGCGCCACGTCAACGGGCCGGCCAGGCGACGGCCCGTCGCGGCCTCCCGCATGATGAGGGTGTCGCCGCTCATGGCCGCCACCACCCGGGCGGACGGGTCGAGCAGCGCCGTGTCCGGGCCGTCGCTCCCGCCTGCGGGTGCGTCGAACAGCATGGAGACGTCCAGCGTGTACACCGTGCCGCTGTCGTTCATGAAGCGGACGGCCCGTCCTGGAAGATCGAAGCGGAGCTCTCTGACCTCGCTGGGCAGCTTGCGCTGGAAGACGGTGTCGTGATCGGCGCGCCGCAGGATCTCCAGCTCCCTGTCCCACCCCCAGAGCGCGACGAACCGGTCTCCGAAGGCGAAATCCACCGACTCGCCGGGGCCCCCTTCCCGAGTCGATCGCCGAGTTCCTGACGGGAGGTCGTACACCCGCGTCCTGGTCATGTGCCCGGCCCCGATGTCCTCGACCGTGGCGAGCGACCGGCCATCAGGGCTGAACACGGCCTTGATCGTGACCCCCTGCCCGGGCAGGTCGGACGTGGGCAGGCGCCTGCCCGACCGCAGGTCCCAGAGCTGCGCGTCCGAACGCCCGTCGGAGACGTATCCGTAGCGGCCGTCGGGGCTGACGGCGAACAGGCCGGATCCCGAGGGGGCCGTGAGCCTCCGGCGCGTGGACACGTCCCACATTTGCACGGAATCAGTCGGGCTGTCCTTCGGCACCTGGAGCAGCCGGCCGGTGGTGTCGAAGGCCAGCGGCTGAGTGATCAGGGGTTCGCCGGCGTCCTGGGCGAACCGCTCGCCGAGCTGCGTTCCCGTGCCGGTGTCCCACAGGCGTACCCCATGCTCGTCCTGCAGGGCCAGCATCGCCCCGTCGGGGCTCAGCGCGGCCTTGGACGCCCCGTCACCCAGCCCGGACAGCCGGCGTATCTCTCTCCGGCCCGGGACATCCCAGATCCTGGCGGTGCCACCGGAGACGGAGACCAGCGTGCGGCCATCCAGGCTCAGCGCGTAAAGATTGTGCTGCTCGAAGTACGGGTCGGTGAACGCGTCGGTGGTGGGCTGGGAGAGCGAGTCGTAGAGCGCGCCGCGGGTCTCGGGCAACGCGGGGCCGAGCCGCCAGGCCGCCACCGTCAGCAGGCGCGCCAGCGGCGGCTCGGCCTGCCGCAGGTCGGCGGCGCGCAGGGCCAGCTCCCTTGCCAGGGCGTCATCTCGCTGCCGGTTGGACTCCCGGCGCAGAGATTCGGCCAGCCCGAACCCGCCGAGCGCGGCCACCAGCAGCACCGCCAGTGCCGCCGCCAGCAGCCCGCGCCTGCGGGACTGCCGCCTGGCCTGCCGGGAGGCGGCCTCAAGGAACTCGCGCTCCCGCCTGGCCAGCGTGAGGTCCTTGCGCTCGGTGGCGGCCCACTGGAGCGTGCGATCGAGGTTGGAGCCGTGCAGCAGGTCCGCCGGCTTCCTGCCGTGGTGGTCCCACTGAGCGGCGGCGTCGGCCAGGCGGCGGTGCACGGCCAGGCCGTCGCGGTTGGCGGCCAGCCATTCCCGCAATCTGGGCCAGGCCTGGACGAGGCCCGGACTGGCCAGCTCGTACGAGTCGCCCTCGCGAGCGACGAGGCCCGCGGCGGCGAAGACGGCCAGCAGCGCGTCGATCGCCTCGGTCTCCGGCAACTCGTCACGGGCGACCGGCCGCAGCGAGTCACCGTCGATCATTCTCAGGAACACCTCGGGAACGCTCGCCCGCTCGGCCTCGGTCAGCTCCGCGTACAGCTCCTCCGCGACGGCTCCCAGATCCGGCCCCGCCGGCTCCTCTTTCAGCGTCGCGGCCAGCGTGCCCCCACGTGACAGGAGATCGCCCTGCTCGCCGCCCAGCAGCCGCAGCAGCACGGTTCCGGCGGCGGGCCGGTTGGCGGGGTCGCGGTCGAGGGCCGCCGCGACGAGCCGATCGAGAGGTTCGGGGAGTCCGCCTGTGTCCGGCCGGAAGTCGAGCACGCGGGTGACCACCGACATCGGGTCGTCCGCCTCGATCGCGTCCTTCCCTGTCGCCGCGAAAAGCACCACCATGCCCCACGCCCACAGGTCGGCCGCCTCGGTGGCGCCCCGCCCGGCGAGCACCTCGGGCGACATGTAGCCGGGCGTCCCGATGACGGCTCCGGAGGTGGTCGGGCCGGCCTCGCGCGCCACCCCGAAGTCGATCACCCGCGGCCCGTCCGGACCGAGGATGATGTTGTCCGGTTTGAGGTCGCGGTGCACGATGCCGACCTGGTGGATGGCCATGAGCGCGGTCGCCACGCCGACAGCCAGGCGGTGCAGCCGGTCCCCTTCGTACGGCCCCGACTCCGTGACCACCTGCCGCAGATTGGGCCCGGGGACGAACTCGCTGACGATGTACGGGGCGGGCTCCGCGGTCTGGGCGTCGATCACCTTGGCGGTGCAGAACGACGCCACCCGCCGGGCCGCCGCGGCCTCCTTGGCCAGCCTGACTCGGGCCTCGGTGCTGTCGAACCTGGGCACCTTGATCGCGACGTGCTCGCCCGCGGGTCCGTACGCTTCGTACACCACGCCCTGGCCGCCGGCTCCCAGCCGCCCGGCCAGCCAGTAGCCGCCGATACGGTGCGGGTCCGCTGGGGTGAGAGGAGTCATCAAGTACGCCATTCTGATCCAGACCTCCTCCCGGAAGGAAGGCCGCGTGGCATTTCGCGACGGCGCGGCCGTCGACGTGGACATGGCAGACCAGCACGACGGGAGACCGCCCGGAGGGCACCGAAGCGGCAGTGGCCGCGGCCTTCGGAACGGACCGGCACGGCGCGGGCCCAATACCGGCGACCGAATCGGTGCCTTCCCGGCGGCAGCACCGGCCTCGCGGTGGGTCGCTGGCCGGGTCAGATGGTGATGGCGATTTTGCCGGCGGGCCGGCCGGTTTTGAGGTAGTCGATGGCGTCGGGGGTCTGGGCGAGGGGGTAGGTGCGGTCGAGGACCGGGGTGAGGGCGCCGGAGTCGATGAGGCCGGTCAGGGTGTACAGGTCGGCGGCGGGCTCGGTGGACATGAGGCCGGTCAGGCGCTGGCCGACGAAGGGCGACAGCAGCATCGCCCGGATCTGGCGGTCGGCGCCCTGGAGCACGCGTCCCTCTCCGGGCCCGCCGACGATGACGAGCGTGCCGCGGGGGGTGAGGGCGCGGCGTAGCCGGGTCAGGTGGCGGTTGCCGGCCGTGTCGAGGATGAGGTCGTACCGGTCGGTGCTGGTGGTGAAGTCCTCGCGGGTGTGGTCGATGACGTGGTCGGCGCCGAGGGAGCGGACCAGGTCGGTCTTCGCGGTGCGGCACACGCCGGTGACGTGGGCGCTGTATGCCTTGGCGAGCTGGACGGCGAAGCTGCCCACGCCGCCGCCGGCGCCGGTGATGAGGACCCTCTGCCCGGCTGTGAGCTGCCCGGCGTCGCGCAGTCCCTGGAGGGCGGCGCAGGCGGAGACGGGCACGGTGGCGGCCTGGGCAAAGGTGAGGGTGGCCGGTTTGGGAGCGAGCTGGTCCTGGTGGGCGCGGGCGTACTCGGCGTAGGCACCGTCGCAGGTGCCGTAGACCTCGTCGCCGGGACGGAACCGGGTGACGTTGGCGCCGACGGCTGCGACGCGGCCGGCGACGTCCATGCCTGGGACGGGGTTCTTGGGCCGGCGCAGCCCGAACCCGGCGGCGCGCACCAGGTAGGGCAGGCCGGTGATGACGTGCCACACGCCCTGGTCGACGCCGGCGGCCTCGACGCGGACGAGCACGTCGTCGGCGCCGATGGTCGGGACGGCCATGTCGCGCAGCTGGAGCTGCGCCGGTGCGCAGTAGGTGTCGCGGGCGATCGCGGTCATCGTCTTCGTCATGGTCACGGTGGTTGGGGTGATCTTCGGGGTGGTCATGAGGAGTGGTCCTTTCGGTGAGGTGGGTCGGGCCCGGCTCAGGCGGCAGTGGGACGAGCCGGTTTCGTGGGGCGTTTCTGGGTGCGACGGAGGATCATCGAGACCTCCGCGCAGCCAACCATGAGCAGCACACCGATCGCGCGCGGGATCATGCCCGACCGGTAGACGAGGTAGCCCATCGGCAGCAGCCACAGGCCGAAGAAGACCTGCGTCATGAGGTATCCGTGGTGGTGCAGGTCGAGCATGAGGAGCACGAGCGCGTCGGACCCCGCCGCGCCGAACGCGTTGGTGTAGGCGGCGTCGCTCGCGTGCAGCGCCTGGAACTGGTGGGCCAGGTTGAGGGACATCATGGCGGCGGCGACCGCGATGAAGGCCACCATCGCCCGGGCGGCGTCGGCGTGCACGTGTTTGAGCAGCACGTACCGGGCCATGGCCGTCAACAACCCGGTCACGGTGGTGACGAGGTCCGCCAGGACGCCGGCCCGGACAAGGCCGGCGTGGGCCGCGACGTTCCGCGCCGTCGTGGCGGCGTCGCCGGCCTGGTACACCGTGACCCGCACGATCTCCGCGAAGCCGCCGCCGATACCGACCATGAGGTAGAGCAATCCCGCGATACGGGCGAGGCGCTGAGGGGTGCGCACGGCTTCCTCCTCGATCTCGGGTGTGACGGCCCGGGCCCGCGAGGCGATCTTCTCGCGCGCCGGGTGCGGCGGTAGGTGGCTAGTGCTGGGAGTCCGGGTACTGGAAGACGTCGTCGAGCGGCACCCCGAACACCCGGGCGATCTGGAATGCCATCTCCAGCGACGGTGAGTAGCGACCCTGCTCGATGGCGATGACGGTCTGCCTGGTGACCCCGACGCGGTCGGCCAGCTCCGCCTGCGTCATCTCCCCGTGCGCGAACCGCAGGGCTCGGATCGAGTTCGTGACCTTCGTGGGCTTGACCATGGTCAGAAGCCGCGGCGGTACAAGACGATCTTCACGATCGACGAGGTGAGGGTGGCCAGCACAAACGCCAGGTACAGCGCGTTGGCGATCCAGAAGTGGGCGACCTCCGCCATGGTCAGGGCGAGCGGGATGATCGACGCGATGCTCATGACGTAGAACCCGACGTACTCGCCCAGCCGGTGGATCTGCCGGTCGCGCTCGTCGGTCCGGCCGGCCTCCTTCGGCGAGGCGATGGCGGCCGCGATGCTGGCGACGATGCCCAAGCCGATGCCGGCACCGATGGCGGTGAGCATCGGCCGTACATAGGCGATCCGCGCGACGTCCGCTCCCGGCACCTTCGACAGGACGGTGACGAAGTAGACCGCGGAGACGCCGACGGCGACCACGACGTAGATCCACGAGCGTTTCTCTTCGGAGGACATGTCCAGCTCCCATGTAAAGAACCTTTGACATTGCCAAAAGTAAAGCAGCGCAGACACGATGTCAATAATTTTTTACTCCAGCCGAGGCGAACGTTCCGGCTCTCGACCGGCCACGAGGACTTGGCGCCGTCGAGTTCCGGGGGATAGGTGGTTGAGGACGCGCGGCCAGACCACCTTCAGGGGGCCTAAGCGTCCTATGGCAAACGGCTGCCCTCAGGTTCCCCAACCCCGGAAACCCCGGACGAGACTCGGCCCGTGGCCAAGATCACCATCTACCGGCTGCTGTACGAGACCGCCGCCCGCGCCGCCGAGATCCTCGCGCTGAACGTCGAGGACCTCGACCTGGAGCATCGTGGTCCGACACGCTATTGCCCGGGAGGGAACATCGGTGTTAACGTCCTCGCACTCGTTAGTTACACGTGTTAGTGCGCTCCCGCTCGCCCTGACCGTCCGAGAGATGGCTCATCTCCCGTCGCCATGAATCTTGCTTGAAACGATCTAGTGGAGAGTGTGATGTCCGATCCCGGACCTCCAGCCGCCGTCGCGTCCGTCGCGCAGCCGTCACGGGTGAGCGGTGGCTTCATCGCCGTCTACGTCCTGGCCTATCTGGGGCTGTACGTGGCGGTCATGACCCCGTTGCTGGCCTCTCTCGCGATCCGCCTCCAGCAGATCGACCCGAGCGGCAAGGAGGCGGCGCTAGGCCTGGTGATCGGCGTCGGTACGCTGGTCAACATCCTGATGGGCCCGGTCATCGGCCTGCTCAGCGACAACACCACCGCCCGGCTCGGACGGCGGAGGCCCTGGATGCTGGCGGGCATGCCGATCCTGGTCGCCGGCGCCGTGCTCACCGCCGTCCTGGCTTCGGTGCCCGGCGTGCTGCTCGGCTACGTCGTCGTACAGGTCGGATTGAGCTGCATGATGACGCCGCTGATGGCGGTCATGCCCGACCAGGTGCCCGAGGGGCAGCGTGGCAAGGTCGGCGGCCTGCTCGGCTTCACGGCCCAGATCGCCGGTGTCGGCGGTTTCCAGCTTGCCGGGGCCCTCGGCGGCTCGCCGCTGCCGCTCTTTCTCGTGCCGGCGCTGATCGCGTGCGCCGCGGTGCTGGTCCTGGTCGTGGTGATGCGCGACCGTCCGCTGCCGGAGGCGGAACGCCGGCCGCTCGATCTGCGCGGGCTGGTACGCGACCTCACGTTCGATCCGCGTCGCCATCGCGACTTCGCCTGGACCTGGCTGGGACGCTTTCTCGTCCAGTTCAGCCTGATGTTCCTGTCCACCTATCAGCTGTACTTCCTCACCGACCATCTCGGCTACAAGCTGACCGAGGTCACCGGGCTGCTGGCGCTCACCGGCGGTGTCGGGCTCGTGATGACGTCGGTGGGTGCGGTCGTCAGCGGCTACCTGTCGGACCGGCTGAGGCGGCGCAAGCTGTTCATCTATCTGGCCGCCGCCTGCTTCGCGGCCGGGTTCGTGATCGTGGCGTTCGCCGGGTCGTTCGTCTCGGTGCTGGTCGGCTCGCAGTTCATCTTGTTCGGGGCGGGCGTGTTCGGCGCGGTGGACCTGGCGGTGGTCAACGACGTGCTGCCCAATAGGGAGAGCGAGGCGGGCAAGTACATGAGCCTGGCCGGGATCGCCAGCGCGCTTCCCCAGTCCGCCGCCCCGGTCGTGGCTCCGCTCGTTCTGGCGATCGGTGGCGGTGGCAATTACCTGTTGCTGTTCCTGGTGGCGGCGGGTGTCGCGCTTGCCGGTGGTTGGACGGTCCGGCAGATCAGAGGTGTACGGTAATGTCACTAACACGTGTAAGCAAGGAAGGCGCCCTGACGTGATCATCATCCGGTTCGAGCACCTTCGTGAGCCTCTCGGCATCGGCGTGGCGAGGCCCCGCCTGTCCTGGATCATCGAGACGGACAGCCCCGGCTGGCGCCAGACGGCCTACGAGGTCGAGGCGCGCGGCGAGCGGGTACGGGTGGAATCCGCCGAGTCGGTGCTGGTGCCCTGGCCGTTCGCGCCACTGGCCTCGCGGGAGCGCGTGGCGGTCCGGGCACGGGTTCAGGGGCCCGACGGCTGGTCGCCGTGGAGCCAGGAGTCGTTTGTCGAGGCGGGGCTGCTGGAGCCGGAGGACTGGTCGGCCCGCTTCGCCGGCCCGGGGGAGGGCTCGCTGCTGCGCGGCGAGTTCCGGGCGCGGTCAGGGGTGCGTGCGGCCCGCCTGTACACGACCGCACTCGGTCTGTACGAGGCCGAGCTGAACGGCCAGGTCGTCGGCGACCACGTGCTCGCCCCCGGCTGGACCGCCTACCGGCACCGCCTGCGCTACCAGACCTACGACGTCACCGATCTGCTGCGCGAGGGCGCCAACTGCCTGGGCGCGACGCTCGCCGACGGCTGGTACCGGGGACGGCTGGGCTTCGAGGGCAAGCACGCGCTCTACGGCGACCAGCTCGCCTGGCTCGCCCAGCTGGAGATCTCCTATGCCGACGGCACGACGGAGCGGTTCGTCACCGACCCGTCGTGGCGGGCCGCGCCCGGGCCGTTGGTCTCCTCCGGCCTGTACGACGGCGAGGTCCACGACGCCCGGCTGGAGCGTTCCGGCTGGTCGCTGCCGGGCTTCGACGACTCCGGCTGGGCTGCGGTGGAGATCGTGGACCGTGACCTGTCCACGCTGGTGGCCCCGGACGGCCCGCCGGTGCGCCGTACCGAGATCCTCGCCCCCGTGGAGCGGCGTACCAGCCCGAGCGGCGCCACGATCTACGACTTCGGTCAGAACCTGGTCGGCCGCCTTCGGATCACCGCACGGGGACGGGCGGGCGAGCAGGTGACGCTGCGCCACGCCGAGGTCCTGCAGGACGGCGAGTTGTGCGTGAGCCCGCTGCGCACCGCCAAGGCCACCGACGTCTACACGTTGCGCGGCGGGGACGAGGAGACGTGGGAACCTCGCTTCACCTTCCACGGCTTCCGCTATGCCGAAATATCCGGCCCCGTTCAGGAGGTGGCCGCCGTGGTGTGCCACTCCGACCTGGAGCGCACCGGCTGGTTCGACTGCTCCGACCCGCTGATCAACCGGTTGCACGAGAACGTCGTGTGGAGCATGCGCGGCAACTTCCTCGACGTCCCCACCGACTGCCCGCAGCGCGACGAGCGCCTGGGCTGGACCGGCGACGCGCAGGTGTTCGCGCCGACCGCGAGCTTCCTGTTCGACAGCGCCGGGTTCCTGTCCTCCTGGCTGGCCGACCTGGCCGCGGACCAGGGCAAGGACGGCCTGGTGCCGCACGTCGTACCCGATGTCGCCTCCGCCTCCAGCGCGGCCGCCGCCTGGGGCGACGCCGCGGTGATCGTTCCGTGGGTGCTGTACCGGCGCTACGGCGACAGCGGCATCCTGCGGCGGCAGTTCGCGAGCATGCGGGCCTGGGTCGAGCACGTGTCCGCCCTGGCCGGGCCGGGCCGCCTGTGGGACAGCGGCTTCCAGTTCGGCGACTGGCTGGACCCCACCGCCCCGGCCAACCGGCCGGAGCAGGCCAAGACGTACCCCGAGATCGTGGCCACCGCCTACTTCGCCCGCTCGGCCGACCTGCTCGCCCGAACCGCCGACGCCCTCGGGGAGGACGCCACCCGCTACCGGGCGCTGGCCGGGGAGGTGCGTCAGGCGTTCGCCGACGAGTACACCACCGCCTCCGGGAGGCTGCTCAGCGACTCGCCCACCGCCTATGCCCTGGCCCTGGAGTTCGCGCTGCTGCCTGACGAACGGCAGCGCCGCCGCGCCGCCTCCCGCCTGGTGGAGCTGGCCCGCGCCAACGGTTACAGGATCGCCACCGGGTTCGTCGGCACCCCGCTCATCTGCGACGCCCTGGCCGAGGCCGGCGAGATCGAGGCCGCCTACCGGCTCCTGCTGCAGCGCGAATGCCCCTCCTGGCTGTACTCGGTCACCCAAGGGGCGACCACGATCTGGGAACGCTGGGACAGCCTGCTGCCCGACGGCACCGTCAACCCCAGCGGCATGACCTCCTTCAACCACTACGCCCTCGGCGCCGTCGCCGACTGGCTGCACCGCACCGTCGCCGGACTCGCCCCGGCCGCCCCCGGCTACCGCGAGCTCGCCATCCACCCCCGCCCCGGTGGCGGCCTCACCCACGCGAGCGCCCGGCTGCGCACCCCGTACGGCCCGGCCGCGTCCTCCTGGAGCATCGCCGCCGACGAGATCACCGTGGAGGCCGTGGTCCCGCCGAACACCACCGCCCACGTCACGCTCCCCGGCGGCGAGCAGGTGAGGGTCGGTTCCGGCACCCACCGCTGGACGCTGCCGCATGCCGGCACCGGGCCGGCGTCCGCGCCGCTCACCCTGGACAGCAGCCTGGCGGAGGTGGCCGACCGGCCCGGCGCGATGCGGATCGTCATCGACGCCATCGTCCGCCACCTGCCCGAGCTCGCCGAGCACGTGGAAATCGGCCTGGGCGCCGCCGCGCAGAACATGACCGTCCGCGAGGCCATCGCCCTCATCCCCAACGCCGGCCACCTGCCCGACGAGATCGAGGCCGGCTTCGCCCACCTCGACGAAGGCTCGTGATCACGAACCACGCCTGGCAGGTGGCCGCCGGTTTCCTGCCCGAGGCGACCGAGGCCGCCGGCCGTACCGCCGCCTTCCTCCAGAGGGTCGCCGAAGGCAGAGCCGTGGACGGCGCGGCCCTGTCCGGCGGGCCGCTCTCCCCATGATCCCCTTCCAGAAAGGACTGCCTGTGCCCTCATCCGATGAGGCGGAGCTGTCGCGCCGCCTGGCCGCCATGACGTTGAAGGAGAAGGTCGCCCTGCTGACCGGGGCGGACGCCTGGACGCTGACCCCCGTGGCGTCGGCCGGGCTGGCCGCGCTGGCCCTGTCGGACGGCCCCGTCGGGCCGCGCGGCACCTCCTTCGGCGGCGACACCCCCGCCTCGCTGCTCTTCCCGAGCCCGACCTCGCTGGCCGCGGCGTGGGACGAGGAGGCCGCACGCGAGACCGGCCGGCTGATGGGCGCCCGAGCGCGGGAGATGGGCATCCACGTGCTGCTCGCGCCGACGGTCAACCTGCACCGCTCGCCGCTGGGCGGCCGCCACTTCGAGTGCTACTCCGAGGACCCGCTGCTCACCGCCCGCGTCGCCGTCGCCTTCATCCGGGGCGTGCAGTCGGCGGGCGTCGCGGCGACCGTCAAGCACTTCGTGGGCAACGACTCCGAGACCGAGCGGATGACGTACGACGCCCGCATCGGCGAGGCCACTCTGCGCGAGGTGTATCTGGCGCCGTTCGAAGCGGCGGTACGCGAGGCCGGCGTGTGGGCGGTGATGGCCGCCTACAACAGCGTCAACGGCCGGACCATGACCGAGAACCACCGCCTGCTCACCGACGTGCTGAAGGGCGAATGGGGCTTCGACGGCGTCGTGGTCTCCGACTGGACCGCCGCCCGCTCCACCGAGGCGACCGCCCTGGCCGGGCTCGACCTGGCCATGCCCGGTCCGGACGGGCCGTGGGGAGACGCGCTCGTCGCCGCCGTGGAGGACGGGCGCGTGCCGATGGCGGCCGTGGACGACAAGGTGCTGCGCATCCTGCGGCTCGCCGCACGTACCGGGGCACTCGACGGCGTCGCCGCGGTCCCGGCCCCCGCCGTACCGGACGACGTCCGCGACCGGTTGCGCGCGCTGGCGATCGGTGGCTCGGTGCTGCTGCGCAACGACGGCCTGCTGCCCCTGCGGGCCACCGAGCTGCGCCGGGTCGCGCTGATCGGACCGAACGCGGTCCGCTTCGCCGCGCAGGGCGGCGGCAGCGCGCACGTCACCCCCGAGCACGTGGTCACGCCGCTCGAAGGGCTGCGCCGGGTGCTCGGCGAAGAGGCCGAGATCACCGTCCACGCCGGCGTCTTCCCGCACGCCAAGCTGCTGCCCCTGCCCGCCGGCCTGGCCGCGGACCCCGAGACGGGGCAGCCGGGCGTTCGGCTGGAGTACCGTACGGCCGGCGGCGGCGTGGTGACGGCCGAGCACCGCGACCCCGCCACCTGGTGGTTCCCGATCGTCCTGGCCGAGGAGGTGACGGAGCTGGCGGTACGCGCCCGCCTCACCCTGACCGAGTCCGGCCTGCACCGGCTGTCGGTCCTGGGCACCGGACAGCACACCCTGCGCGTCCCCGGCCAGGACGACCAGGTCCACGAGCAGCTGCAGGACGGCGACGACATCGGCGCCCTGCTGCTCAGCCCGCCTTCGCACACCTTCGCCTTCACCGCCGACGCCGGTCAGGTGGATGTCGAGGTGCTGATCAGCCCGCAGCGCAACCTCCCCTACCCGGTCACCCTGGTAGGGCTCGGCTACGCCCCGCCGCGCGGCACCGACGAGGAGGAGCTGGCCGCCGCAGTCGAGGCCGCGCGTGCCGCCGACGTGGCGATCGTGCTGGTCGGCAGCGACGCCGACACCGAGACCGAGAGCCTCGACCGGGCCGGGCTGGCGTTGCCCGGCCGCCAGGACGAGCTGGTACGGCAGGTGTGCGCGGCCAACCCGCGCACGGTGGTCGTGGTCAACGCCGGGGCGCCCTGGCTGATGCCCTGGGCGCGGGAGCCCGGGGCGCTGCTGTGGTCGTGGTTCCCCGGCCAGGAGGGCGGCGCCGCCGTGGCCGACGTCCTGTTCGGCGCCGAGCCCGGGGGCCGCCTGCCCACCACCTTCCCCGCCACCGAGTCCGGCGTGCCGATCCTGTCCACCCAGCCGGTCGACGGGGTCCTGGACTACGCCGAAGGCGACCGCATCGGCTACCGCGCCTACCGTCCCGGCAGCGTGCTCTTCCCCTTCGGTCACGGCCTGTCGTACACGACCTGGGAGTATCTGCGAGCGGTCGTTGTGGACGGCGCCGTGGAGGTGACGGTACGCAACGCCGGCGACCGGCCGGGGCGCGAGGTCGTCCAGGCGTACCTGGACGAGGGCGGCGAGCTCCGCCTGGCCGGATTCGCCGCCCTCGAGGCGGCACCGGGCCAGAGCGTCACCGCCCGCATCGACCTCGCACCTCGGACGCTGTCCCGCTGGGCCGGGGACGGCTGGGCCCGCACCGACGGCCCGTACGTGCTGCGCATCGGCCGCTCCTCCGCCGACCTCCCCCTGACCTGCACCATCGACTGAGACAGGAACGAACACCCCATGATGCGACTCACCGACCGCCGCGTGCTGATCACCGGCGCCGCCTCCGGCATCGGCCAGGCCACCGCGCTGCGGCTGCTGTCCGAAGGCGCCCGCGTGGTGGCGGCCGACCTCGCCGAGGACGGTCTGAAGGAGACCTACGCGCTGGCCGGCCGGCAAGGCACCGCCGACCGGCTCACCACCCGCACCGTGGACATCGCCGACGAGGGCTCGGTTGGCGATCTGGTCCCGGCCGCGGTCGCCGAGCTGGGAGGGCTGGACGCCCTGGTCAACGCCGCGGCCATCCTGCGCGGCGCGCACACCCACGACTGCTCGCTGGAGCTGTGGAACCGGATCATCGGCGTCAACCTGACCGGCACCTTCCTCATGACCAGGGCCGCCCTGCCGGCCCTGCTGGAGTCCGGCCGGGGCGTCGTGGTGAACTTCAGCTCCACCGCGGCCTTCTTCGCCCACCCGTTCATGGCCGCCTACTCGGCCAGCAAGGGCGGCATCGCCTCCTTCACCCACAGCCTCGCCCTGGAGTACGCCAAGCAGGGGCTGCGCGCGGTCAACGTCGTGCCCGGCGGCATCAGCAGCGGGATCACCAACAACATCGGCTCGCTCGTGCCCGAGGACACCGACTGGAACCTCTTCCTCAAACTGACCGCCGCCATCGGCGACGGCCTGCCCGGCCCGGAGAACGTCGCCGGGGTGGTCGCCATGCTGGTCTCCGACGACGGCGCGTTCATCACCGGCACCGAGATCCGCGTCGACGGCGGCGCGCACATGTGAGCTGAACGATATGGCGCACGGTCACCCCTCGCGACGCAGGCCACCGCAGCGGTACAGCATGTCCTCGATCAGACCGCCGAGCCCCGGCCCTGGCGCGGTCTGCTCAGGTCAGGCCGACTCTCGTTCGACCACATGAACGGTGTCCGGGAGGAAGTCCAGTTCGGGGGACCCGCCCTCCAGCGCCGCCAGGAGAGCGCGCGCGATGCGGGCGCCCATCTCGCCGCTCTCCTGAGCGACCGTGGTCAGAGCCGGTACGGCGAAACGGGCCGCGGGGATGTCATCGGCGCCGATCACGGCCAGATCGCCCGGCGCCGCCAGGCCCAGCGTCCGCATCCCGGCCAGCAGGGCCAGAGCGACGTCATCGTTGTAGGCGCACACTGCCGTCACCGCGTCCCGCCAACTCGCGACCACGCCGGCCGCGTCCGCGGTCTCCATCGGCAGGGTGGACATGACCGGAGCCGGCAACCCGGCATCCGCACAGGCCTGCGCCGCGCCCTCGGCGCGCCCGCGGCCGAGCGCGGCCAGCCTCGGATCGTCCGGCAGAGCGCAGGCCAGCCGGGTATGGCCCTTACCGATCAGATACTCGGCCTGCAACCGTCCGATCCCTCTGATCCAGAAGCTGGTGCTCAGGTCGTGATCGGAGGGTTGCGACGGCGGAAGGACGGCGGAGATGCCCGCCCGGCGCATGCTCTCCCGTTCCTGAGGTGTGAACGGTCGCATGCCGAACACGGCCGCCGGCGTGAGCGCGCTCCACAGCCGTGCCAGCCCGTCGTCCTCGCCCGCGTGAACGTGCGTGACCAGGGTGAGGCCGGCCTCTCCCAGCACCTGCGCGGCCCGGTCGATCAGGTCGGCCATGGTGTGCCCCTGCGGCCAGTCGGGCAGCACGAACACCGCGACGTCGCTGCGGCCACTGCGCAGAGTGCGGGCGGGGGCGTACGGCGTGTAGCCCAGCCTTGCCGCGACTTCGAGCACCCGCTCGCGGGTGGCCTGGGGGATCGACTGGTTGGGCGTGTTGTTCAGGACGAAGCTGACGGTGGCGCGCGACAGACCGGCCTCTCGCGCCACGTCCACGCTGGTGACGCGGCGCGTGGTCTTCTTGTTGTCCGACACCCCGTGCCCCCTGGCCGATCGTCGACATCTGCTGCTGGTGCGGATGTCAAACCGATGTTAACGTGCGCAAGGATCTAAATTACACGTGTTAGTGTCCCGAGCCGCAAGACGGAGCTACGCCTGTCGCCCCGTTCGGCGACGCGTCGCAGGCGAGGTTCGTCCTGCCACGCCGGTACGCCGCGGGCATGGGCGGTGTCCGCGGATTGCTGATCGCCGCGTCTGCCCCAGAAGCCGCCCGGTTCGGCGGCGCCATCGCCCTGGCCGACCCAGCGCCGCACCTTCCACCCGGCGCCCGCCAGGCTCTCGTCTCGTGGCCGCGAGCCTCCGAGGTGCGCCGTCATCGGCAACCGAACCAGGCGTACATCCGTCCACCACCGGCAGGGCGTCTGCCGGCGGTGCTTCCCGACAGCTTTCCGGCCGACCGGCCGGCGTGCTGACCACGGCGTCGGTCCGCTCGCTGGAATGTTGCGAGGAGAGTTCCCTCAAGAAAAGCAACGGGGGTAAGCGGTGGCGTGCCTGACGGATCGCGAGCTCCTGGCGTGGCAGGGCGGGCGTTGGGGCCTCGCCACGGCCGTGCGGACAGGGGTCAGCCCTGCGCGGCAAGGGAGACGTGCTCCCAGTCGGCCCAGGTCCGCAGGCGCTGGTCGTACAGGGTCTTCACCAGTTGGGTGGGCTGCTCGCCGAAGAGCACCCGCAGTGGCGGGTTGTCGGCGTCGACGATCGTCAGGAGGGCGGACCCGGCGGCGGCGGGGTCGCCGGGGTTGCCGGCGCCTCTTCGGGCGGCCATGGCGGCCCTGATGCCGTCGTAGGCGGGGTCGGGTTCGGCGTGGACGGCGGAGGAGCCGGCCCAGTCGGTGCTGAAGCCGCCGGGTTCGACGAGGGTGACCTTGATCCCGAAGCCGGCGACTTCCTGGGCCAGGGATTCGGTGAGCCCTTCGAGGGCCCACTTGGAAGCGTGGTAGCCGCCGAGGTTGGGGAAGGCGCCGATGCCGCCGATCGTGGAGATCTGGATGATGTGCCCGGAGCCTTGCACGCGCAGGTGGGGCAGGACCGCCTGGGTGACCCAGACGGCGCCGAAGAAGTTGGTCTCCATCTGGTCGCGCAGACGCTGCTCGTCCAGTTCTTCGACGGCGCCGAACAGGCCGTAGCCGGCGTTGTTCACAACGACGTCGATCCGGCCGAAGTGGCCGTGCGCCGCCCCGACGGCCTTGGTGACGGCACTCTTGTCGGTCACGTCGAGCGGCAGAGGAAGAACGAGGTCGCCGAACCGCGCCACGAGGTCGTCGAGCGCCTGGACGTCGCGGGCCGTCGCCGCCACTTGGTCGCCTCGCTGGAGGGCGGCCTCGGCGAACGACCGGCCCAGCCCGCGGGATGCGCCGGTGATGAACCAGATCTTGCCCATGTGTGTCTCCTCAGAAGAGCTGGTCGGCGAGGGGCAGGGGGCTCCTGCCTGCCTACGCATGCCACCCTAACGCGATAATTAGACTAAGTACAACTATAGACGGAGTATAGTGCGGTATAGACTGGTTCTGTGACTGTGGACTCACCCGACTCGCCCGACTCTCCCCGGGCGCCGCATGGGCTGCGTGAGCGCAAGAAGTGGCGCGCGCGCCGCGCCATCCGGGAGGCGGCGTTGCGGCTGTTCGTCGAGCACGGCTACGAGTCGGTGACTGTCGAGCAGATCGCCGCGGCCGCGGAGGTGTCACGGGCCACGTTCTTCAACTACTTCGCCGGCAAGGAAGCCACGATCACCGAGCCGGACCCTGACGAGATCGCCGCCTGGGCGGAGATCCGTGCGCGCCGTCCTGCCGATGAGCCCCTGTGGCCGGCTCTCACCGCGGTGGTTCTTGAGAGCTTCCGGTCCAGTGAACGATCACTGGTGGCCCAGAAGCGCATCAAGGCTGCCTCGCCGGCCTTGGCGGGCACCTTCAGCCGCTCGAGCCAGTGGATCGCGCGAGACCTGCGCGAGTGGGTCGACCAGCGGACCCCGGCAGAACAACGTCCCTGGGCCCGCCTGCAGCTCAACGTCGCCATGGCGGCCTTGGCGACCGCCTACGAGGAGTGGCAGGCCGACCAGCCCTTCGAGCGGTTCGTGGACACCGCGCGCGCCTACCTTCAGCGACTCGCGGAGGGCATTCATCCGTCCGGCTGACAGCTCGCGGGACTGCCGCCGGGAGGGCCGTGGGCGCCCTTTGTCCCTGGCACCTCTGGAGATCGACGTCGCTGCCCATCGTCGTCACGGGCGGGGTCCTCGGCGAGGTCAGCGTGTTCGGCTGGGGCGATGAGGAGCTGGGACGCTTCGCCACCCCGGCGCTGTCCACGGTGGCCATGGCCAGGCTCATCGCGAAGGTACGCGGCGAGCCCGCGCCGGAGCCTGCCGCACGGTCGATCAACCCCGGTCATCGTTCGAGAGACGGTCGGCCCGCCACCCCCGGCGGCCCGAAGGCCCCGCCCGAGTACGTCTGGGACGGCGACGGCAACAGCCACGTCTGGACGGCCAAGGCCGCGCAGGAGTACGGCGTCGAGCGCTTCTTCGCCGTCCCCTGGAGTCCGACGCGAACGCCTCGCTCCGTCTTGGGCGGGGCGGTGACGTTCCCGTCACGCGCCCCGACGACGATCGTCCTGCGCTGAGCCGGGATCGCTCGTGCCGAGCCGCCGGGTACGCGACCCGGCAACTCGGTTCGGTCCTGCCGCCGGATCAGGACGAGGGCAGCGGCGTCCAGGTACGCAGCCGCCCGCACATGCCGAAGGCGCGCGGCTCCGGTCCGGAGGTGGTCCTTACCACGGTGGCCTGCCCGAGGTGGGCGGGATCGCCGCTCGCAATGGCCACGAGCTGCTCGCGGGTGCGTTCGGTCTCGGCCGCGACGGTCTTGTCCCACAGCTCCTTCCAGGACGCGGCCCGAGGCCGGACGATCGCCGCCGCGAGCCGATGGAAGTCCGCCAGCGCCTGCTCGCCACGCTCCTCCACGGCCTCCAGGAGCTGCCGGAACCCGGTGATCGCCAGGTCCCGCCGGGCCCGCGCGGCCGCCGCCCGTTCGTCCTCGGACCCCTGCGCCGGCAGCGTGGCGGCGGCGAGGTAGGCGTCACGGTCGCGCAGGACGTCGGTGGGGAAGGTGAGTACGGCGTCGCCGGCCTCGGGCAGCCCCGCGTTCTGCATGATCACGACCAGCCGCAGGTCCTCCTCGTTGACCAGGCGATGGATCGTACCGGGGGAGAACCACAGCACCGTGCCTGCTTCGAGCCGGTCCCGGGCGAAGCCCGCGGCGCTGAGGGTGTGCACCTCCCCGCGGCCCGCGGTCACGACGTACGCCTCGGTCGAGACCGTGTGCAGGTGGGGTGTGCCGCCGTGCACGCCGTCCGCGCACTCCCAGTCGTAGACCGCCAGGTCGCTGATCGACGTGCCGCCCGGGAACAGCGGAGTCACAGCGCGAACTCCGCGCCGAGCTCGTCCAGCTCCGCCCGGTCGCACATGTGGTCGATGAAGACGTAGCGGTGCGCGAGTTCGAGGGTGTCGCCGTCGGCCAGCGCGATCTCCTCGTCGAAGGCGGGGGAGGGGCTGATCACGGCGAACGCCTCCCTGCGGACGAACCACTTGATCGGCACCGACGCGCTGGAGTGTCCGGCGATGGCCAGTACGGTGCCGCCGCCGTCGAGCTCGTCGTGCTGCCCGACCATGGCCAGCCAGGGCGCCTCGGCGCCCATCATCTCCTCGCCGCCCTTCCCGCCGGCGGCGATGATCGTCCCGCCTGTCCAGGACCGGGGGCCGCGCCAGAAGTAGCCCGCGTACCCGGCCATCGGCCTGCCGTGCGTGGTGGGGCTGCCGAAGTCGAGCGTGGCGCCGCGGACGTTGCGCAGCTGCGTGGTGAAGTCCAGGGCCCAGATGCCGCGCTCGGCGTCCACGCCGTGGAAGACCTGGCGGCGCTGCTCGGTGATCCAGTGCTCGCCCTGTGCCGAGACCCAGTGCAGGCTCTCCGCGACCGTCACCCGCTCTCCGTCGGAGGAGAGCTCGGTGAAGTCGATGTGGTTCATGTGGCCGAGGTTGTCCTCCCAGTGGTAGTTCTTCTCCACCGAGAACGTGGGGCCGCCCCAGAAGTTCTGCCCGGACAGGTGGGCCCAGGTCATCTGCAGGCCCTTGTGCCAGCGGTGGTCGTGCGGCCGGTAGACCGACATGGGCGCGCCGGACAGGCTGCGGATGGGGTGGAGGTACGGCTTGGGCGCCTCGGAGTCGGGCGCCTCCGGGTGGTAGACGTACTGCGCGATGTCCACGTCGCCGGCGGTGACGATCAGGGACCTGTCCGCGTCGCGGACGCTGAGCTTCGTTTCAGGCATGGGTGTTCTCCTTGTGCCGCAGGCGGCTGAGGGCGGTCGGCAGGTCGCCGCCGTTGAGCGAGTGGTAGAAGGGGTTGGTCTCGTCGAGCTCGGCTCGGGTGACGGGACGGCTCGTGATGGCCGACTGGTACATGGCGGTGATCAGCTCCATGACGCGCCTTCCGTCGGCGCCGCTGGCCGGGGGCCGCTCGCCGGCCTTCATGGCGGCCAGCAGGGTGGCGAGCTGGGCACGGTGCGAGCTGGAGGTGTTCTCGGCCGGCGCCCAGCCGGCGATTCTGTCCTGGTCGGTGACATGCGGGGCGGGTGTCCAGCGCCAGTTCGAGTTGTCGTAGCCGTACAGGTGCTCGACCTCGACGGTGGCGTCGGTGAAGTCGAAGCGCAGGTAGCTCGTCTCGCGGGGAGACAGCACGCTGTTGACGACCGAGGCGATGGCGCCCGAGGCGAAGCGGACGATCGCGAACGACACGTCCTCGGTCTCGACCCGGCGGCCGAGCGTCGCCGCCACGGCGTGCACCTCGTGCCAGTCGCCGAGCAGGCTGAGCAGGAGATCCATCTGGTGGATGCCATGGCCCATGGTCGGGCCGCCGCCCTCGGTCTCCCACTTGCCACGCCACGGCACCTCGAAGTAGTCGTGGCCGCGGTACCACAGCGTGTTGCACACGGCGACGAGCGGCGCACCCAGCTCGCCGTCGCCGATGTGCTGCCGGAGGCGCTGCGCCGCGCCGCCGAAGCGGTGCTGGAAGACGTAACCGGCGTACGGGCCGCCGTCCTTCTCGTGGGCGGCGATCTCGTCGTACTCGGCCAGAGACAGTGTCGGCGGCTTCTCGCACCAGACCCACGCGCCGGCATCGAGCGCGGCTATCACGGCCTCGCGATGGGCGACCGGTGGCGTGGCGACGACCACGAGGTCAGGGCTCTCCGCCGCCAGCATCTCGGTCACATCGGTGTGGCGGCCCGGGATGTCGTAGGCGTCGGCCAGCTCGTGCGCGCGGGCGGAGTCGACGTCGCACACGGCGACGACCCGTACCGAGTCGCCTGCCGCGGCCAGGGCGGGCAGGTGACAGGCTTTCGCGATGCCGCCGGTGCCGACGACGGCGACGCGAAACGGGGGCGAGGACGCAGGCATGCGGAACTCCCTTGGACGACCCAAAGAGTGATCGATCACTTTTGCCTGGTTAACTTATTTTCGATCGCCATTCGGGTCAACCCTGGCTGCGTCCATCCCCGGAGAATGTGACGTGGCTCTCCTCGCGGGTCAGGAGGTGACGCGAAGGACCAGGCTGGCGATCTCGGTACGGCCACTCTTGCGGCCTTGCCCTTCGTAGAGGGTGAGCGAGAACGGCTGGATGGCTGCGGCTCGGCTGCGCCGTCGTCGCTGACTGACCTGAAGTCGCCGGTGTAGTTGACCGCCGGGATGTCCCGGCCGCCGGTGGTGTGTGCCGGAGACTCCCGACGGAGATCGTCAAGGGAGTTCAACGGGCCGCATAGGCCCATGGCTTGAGCGGGGTCCGTCCCCTCGACCGCCGGGTCACGGGACCGGCGGGCCGAGGGTGACACGACCTCAGAGCGCGGTCACCCGGTCGAGCGCGGGAGGAGCGACCGTCTCGCTGGCCTGGAGGTAGGCGCGGAAGGCCTCGTAGTCGCGCGAGCCCCGCACCGGGTCGGTGAAGCCGCTCAGCGCGCCGAATCCGTCGGCGCCGATCAGGGTGTACGCGAGCGCGGCCACGCGGTAGGTCCGCCCGGCGTCCAGGGGAGTACCGCCGATCAGCACCTTGGAGGGGAGGACCCGGTCGCCCACCGGCCGCGAGGCGTCATAGGCGTACCGGACGTTGGCGGAGACCGCCAGCGGGCTGAACCGCACCGTGCCGTCGGCCTGCGTCTGCCTGCTTTGCTTCGTTTTACCTACACTTGCTCTCGCTTTTACTGATCGGCCGGCATTAGATCAGCGCCGAATGACGGCTGGCGAGCCGGTTGTGGCCGGGCAAGTGAAGAGCCGGGAAAGCGGGATGGCGGACGGGCGCGGTCAGCTCGGCCGGTAGATGGCATCTCCGCCGGGCGTGGGAAGGTCCGGTCTCCATCGAGCACGGCATCCGCAGGCTTACACCGATATGTACATGCGTACATCCGATGTGTACGCTCGTACGTATGGTGTCTGACTTCGACGGCCGCTCGATGCGCGAGCGGATGCTCGCCGGTGACCTGTACATCGCCGACGATCCCGAGCTGGCCGAGCACATGCTGCGCGCGGCCGACCTGATGGAGGCGTTCAACGCGACATCGGCCCGCGATCCGCGGGAGCGGCGCCGACTGCTCACCGAACTGCTGGGCGCGATCGGCGAGGGCACGGAGATCCGGCCGCCGCTGCGGGTCGACTACGGCAGCCACCTCCGCATCGGCGCGCGGTCGTTCGCCAACTTCGGCCTCGTCGCCCTGGACGTCGCACCGATCGTCATCGGCGACGACGTGCAGATCGGGTCGTACGTGCAGCTCATGACGCCGACACACCCGGTCGACCCGGAGCTGCGCCGGGCGAAGTGGGAGGCCGCCGAGCCGATCACCATCGGCGACAACGTATGGCTGGGCAGCGGGGCGATCGTCCTGGGCGGCGTCACGATCGGGGAGAACACCGTGGTCGGCGCCGGCGCGGTGGTCACCCGGGATCTGCCCGCGAACGTCGTGGCGGTGGGCAACCCAGCCCGCGTGATCCGTACGATCGAGCCCGGCACGCCGTGAGCGGCCCCGCCACCCCGCGGCGGCCGCGCCGGCACGACCCCGGGCGGCGGGACCGGCTGATCGACGCCGCGCTCACCGTCATCGCCGAGCGCGGCGTCGCCGGGACGACGCACCGGGAGATCGCCCGCGCCGCGGACGTGCCGCTGGGCTCGATGACGTACCACTTCACGTCCCTGGACGAGGTGCTCGCCGAGGCGTTCACCCGGCACGCCGACTCGGTGGCCCGCGTCTTCGACGAGCGCCTGAGCGCCGCGAAGGACCGTGACGCGGCGGTCGAGGCCGTCATCACGCTGGTCTCGGACGACCTGCTCGGCTCGCAGCACGACCTCGTTCTCACCGTGGAGCTGTACGTGGCCGCGGCGCGCAACCCGGCCCTGCGGGCCGTCACCCAGGCCTGGATGGCGCGCAGCCGCCAGGCGCTGGAACGCCACTTCGACGCCACCACCGCCCGCGAGCTCGACGCGCTCATCGAAGGGCTCGTGCTGCACAGCGCCCTGTCGACCGACCCGATGACGTCCGAGCAGATCCGCCACGCCATCCACCGGTACCTGCGCTGATCCCGTCCCCTGCGCCTACATCTTGGAAAGCCTCATGTCCGCTGCCGCCGCACCCCTCACCGCGCCCACCCGTCAGGCCCGCCTGGCCCGCGCCGCCGTCGCCGCGCTGTTCCTCACCAACGGCGCCGTGTTCTTCAACATCGTCCCGCGCTACCCGCAGATCAAGGCCGACCTCGGCGTGAGCAACGTCGTCTTCGGCACCGCGCTGGCCGGCACCCCGATCGGCGCACTGCTGGCGGGGCTGCTGGCCGGCGCCGCCATCCGCCGGTTCGGCTCCGCACGCGTGGCGTCGTTGGGGATCGTGCTGACCACTGTCGTGCCGCTGGCCATCCCCTTCGCGCCGAACTGGATCGCGTTCGGCCTCGCGCTGTTCGTCATCGGTGCGCTGGACGCAATCGTCGATGTCGCGCAGAACGCCCACGGCTTGCGGGTCCAACGGCTCTACCAGCGCTCCATCCTCAATTCACTGCACGGCGTGTGGAGCATCGGCGCGGTCCTGGGCGGTTTGATGGGCTCGGCCGCCGCCGGCCTCCGCATTCCCCTTGCGGTCCATCTGAGCATCTCCGCTGCGCTGTTGAGCATCGTCGCCCTCGTCGCCTACCGGTTCCTGCTGCCAGGCCCCGAAGACGCCGAACGCCCCGCCGAAGCCCAGGACCTCGCCGCAGCGGACGGGCGCCCGGCCGCCCCACCGGCCCACGGGCGGTGGCGCTCGTTCACCGGCTCGGCCGTACGGATGCTCGCCGCGCTCGGTGTGCTGGCCGCCTGCGGCGCGCTGGTCGAGGACGCCGGCGCGTCCTGGGGCGCCCTCTACCTGAGCGGAGATCTGCGCACCGATGCCGCCGCCGCCGGTCTGGCCGTCGTGGCCCTGCAGGTCGCCATGACCGTCGGCCGCCTCACCGGGGACCGCGTCGTGGACCGCTTCGGCCAGCGCACCGTCGTACGTGCCGGAGGAGCCCTCGCCGCCATCGGCATGGGCGCCGCCGTCGCCATGCCCAGCGTGGGCACCGCCCTGGCGGGCTTCGCCCTGGCCGGGCTGGGAGTCGCCACCCTCGTCCCCGCCGCCATGCACACCGCCGACGAACTGCCCGGCCTGCCCTCCGGTACGGGCCTGACCATCGTGAGCTGGCTGCTGCGTGGAGGATTCCTGCTGTCCCCGCCCCTGGTCGGGTTCGTCGCCGACCTCACCAGTCTGCGCTTCGGCCTGCTCTCCGTCGTGCTCGCCGGCGTCATCACCGTCGTCCTCGCTCGGGTCCTGGTGAACCGCACCCGCGCCTAGAGCTGTTTCTTCTGGAGCGTCACGGCGAGTGGGAACGGCTCGAACCGTTGCTGTCCGAAGGTGGCCGGCGGGGCGGGCGGTGGAATGACCACCGCACCACGATCAACGGCGTGTCGTACCGGGCTCGCACCGGGCTGAAAGCTGCACCGCAGGACCGGCAAGACCACCATCGTCACGATCTACGCCGTCACCAGCCTGCCACCGGGACGGATCATCCACGCCCAACGCGTTGATTCGGGACTGGTAGAAGCCGGACCCGATCCCGAAAATCTTGGCTCGCATCCGGCCGCAGGCCATCTGTGATCTTGATAGGGCACGCTAGGCCGGTAATCGAAGAGTCGGGAGGAAGCAGTGGGGTGGCGCGTCGCAGTCCTGGCTGGGGTGGCTCTGGCCGCAGTTCCCACGATTACAGCGGCGGCTCCGGTCGGAGTGTCCTGCCTGATGTCGGCGTCATACACGGACAAGCTGATCGAGGCCTGGATCGCTGAGAATGCACCAGCGACGGTGCAACAGCCTGTCCCTGAGATCACCGCGACGTTCTCTCCCTACATGGACGTAAAGGCGATGGAGGGGCCGCCGCCCATAGGGGAGGAGAGCGTTACGACAGAAGAGTTGGCGCTCTACGTGGTGGCACTGAAGGGGTGCAACATCGATACGTGATCAGGAGCGTCGATCGGGCCGTCGAGGAGATCGAGTTGTCCCCCCAGCAGCTGCGTCAGGTCGCCGCGGAATTGGTCAGGCTCGCGGAGCTGGCCGGGGCCGACTGGCAGACGGCAGCGTCTTATGTCCAGGAACCACAAGCCGTTCGCGCGCCTACTCAGCTTTCGGTGAGAGTCCGCCACGCTCGACCTCGACGTGATCAGGTTGTGAACGCGCGCCAGGGCTGCCCGGGGCTAACCGTTACAGGTCCTTCTGGGACCTTGCAATGGACGAGCTGCCCTGGTCCTGGTTGTCCTTTGCTTTGAACGTACGAATCGAGAAGTCCCACTCGGTGCTCGCGGCCCCCTCCGCGTGGGCGCGAACGGACGAGTCGATGAGAGTTTCTTCCTGAGCACGCTGGTGGTTCTCTGCAGCGGTCTTCCGGCCGCGGTCGCCCCCATCGGCCGCGCCCCGGTCGGGGTGCAGGCCTCTCGTACGGAACGGCCGGACGAGGACAAGACTTTGAACGATGCCCCAAACCGGTCCCGATCAACATGACGTCCCGCAGGTCAGCGCCCCGTCTCTGCCGCATGCTGTTCGTGCTGCCGGTGTAGTTGGCGCGCTTGCTGGGTCATCCACAGCAGAAACACGGCGATCGCCCGGCCACGCACACGCCAGATATCGGCCAAGCCCGTCCTCGACCGGCGCTCATCACCGTGCCGCACCGCGGCATAGGTCCGGAAAGGGGCTCAGCCGTAGTAGTCGCGGATTTCCCAGAAGCGGGAGGGGTGGGTGTCGCAGGTGTACTGGACGGCCTCGAGGTTGTTCTGGGTGCTGACGCCGCCGGCGATCGTGAGGCATTTGCCGGTCTGGACGTTCCGGAACTGGATGTGTTGGCCGGCCTGACTGCCAAGCGCCCAGTAGCGCGAGGGGTGAGTGTCGCAGGTGTACTGGAGGGCGACGACGTTGTTCTCGGTACTGACGCCGCCGGCGATGGTGAGGCATTTGCCGGTCTGGCGGTTCTTGATCTGCAGGTACGCGCTGGAGTAGCCCCAGATGTCCCACCGGCGGGAGGGGTGACTGTCGCAGGTGTACTGGACGGCGTGGACGTTGTTGTCGGTGCTGACGCCGCCGGCGATGGTCAGGCACTTGCCGGTCTGCCAGTTCACGAGCTGGACGTTCGACGCGGCCCAGACGGCCGTGGATGACTGCGCGGCGGATGCCGGGGCGGTCGCGCCGAGAGCCAGGAGGGGAGCGATGACGGCTGCCGCGTGAAGGATGTGTGACTTCATGTGACCCAGCGTGCGGGCGTGGGGTCAGCATGGCTTGAGTACCTCATACTCAATTTGTGCAACGCTGACCACGGCCACGAGCCGCCGTCTGCCTGCTGTCGGACGAGCGGCTACGAAGACGGAACGCCCTCCGTCCGGCCAGACAGGGGGACAACGGGCCGCCGCGCCTCACACCGGGCGTTTGCCACCCGATTCGCCGTCGGCCGGCACCATGGCTCCTTGCGGTGATGGTTCTTGCGGCTTGCGGATCACGGTATCCGCATGCACAGGAGTGATGCCCAGCGCCAGCATGGCGACCAGGCCGGCGGCCGAAGCGGCGGCACGGCGAATCCAGGTACGGGTCTTCATGCGGCTCTCCCGGGCGGTCAATGATCACGACAGTACCGTTCACCAGCATCAGGGCTACATCCGGGTCCGTCCACCCCAGAACGGCCGAGTGGCCACAAGCGGACAGGCCCTCGCACCCGCAGACGTTCACGCCGGCTACGAGGTCGTGTCGGTCTTGGCCCAAGAGATCAAGACCGGGATCCGATGTGGCGCACGGTGCTCCGGTGTGGTGATACGCGCCCGGCCCGTTACCGGCACGCGCGATGCGTCCGCGACGATGGGGGAGGGTCTTTCGGCGGCTGGCTCCGCTGCGGACGGGTTACGTCTGGCGGCGAACGCGTCCCTCACGTAGGCATGGTTGATCCATTGACGCGACACGACCACAGAGTTGCGATCGCGGCATCAACCTGGCCCGCACAAGCAGCGGAGCGATCCAAATAACCCGCAGACAGGACTCCCACCGTTATCTGCCCGGCGGCAGGCCCTCGCACCCCGCTACGGCGGCATCAAAAAGGTCCACCTCGAACACATCGCCTCCGCCATCACGGTCAATTTGATCCGTCTGGACGCCTGGTGGAACGGCCACCCCCTGGAACGGAAACGCATCAGCCACCTGGCCCGACTCGAACCAACCCTGACCGCCTGAAACGAGTTGACCAGCAGGGTCCTACAGGCGTCTCGGCACATCGCTTCCGGAATGGCCGCGCAGCGCGGACAGTCACCGCCCGGAGCCCCGCGGTCGCCGGCTACGTCCGCGCAGGCACCGCGTACATGACGGCGACGAGCGACTCGCCCTCGAACCCGATGCGCACGCTGTCCGGATCCTGACGGATGGCGGCGGGAGTAGCGGCTTCCGGTACCGCGGACGGGGGCACCGGCATCGGGTGGAACCCGGCCTCACGCAGCCGGGCTAGCCAGGTGGCGGTCGGCTCGTGACGTTCGTAGCGTTCCTTGTCGTCGGCTGTGCCGATGATGTCGGCCACCTCGCGGCGGAAGAACAGCTTCATCGCGTTGCGGTCGGCGGCCGCCACCTCCAGCGCGTCTATCAGCCGGAAGACGGCGTGGAAGTGCTCCCACGAGTTGTGGAACCGCTCGGGGAGCGCCACCCGATGATGGTCGGAGTCCGGCTCGCACAGCACCACGACGTCCGGCTCGGCCGCGCGCAATCTCTCGAAGAACGTGTTCCGCTCGTCCACGCCGGACGGACTGTCCCGAAGGTGGTGCAGCGCGAACGCGGCGTTCATGACCAGCGGACGTGGCGCGCGGCGTACCAGGTCCCAGTCCTCGTCGGTCATGTGTTCGGCGAGCCGGGGCACTCCGTGGAAGTCCAGCGTGACACCGGTGTCGCGGATGTCTTGTTCGGCCTGGCGAAGGCTGGCGGCCGCAGGGTCCACCCCGATGACCCTCAGCCGTCCGGGTGCCTGGTCGCGGTCCGCGAGCGTCCGCAGCACCGCCGCCTCCTGGCCGCCTGAGCCGATCCCCACCGACAGCATGGTGGCCTCGTCCTGACCGGCGAGGTGTTCGGCGAGGAGCGCGCCGCCAATGCGACCTGCCAGATTCACGATCGGCAGGTGTGTGGCCACCAGGTCGAACAGCTGGATCTGTGGACGCTCGAAGCTGCGGAGATAGAGATTGTGCCGCTCGTCTTGGTACGTTCCATGCCGGGCGGCCAGCGCGTCGTGATAGAGCAGATAGAGGAAGTCGTCGCCGCCTGCCTTCTCGGGGTTGATCACACTGCGGAGCTTTTCCAGCCAGCGCCCCGCCGTGTCGACGCGGCCCGCGTCCGTCTCCTCCACGGCACGACACAGCAGGTCGAATGCATGGGAATTCACGTTCAGGCCTTCCTTCGACGTCGGTGATGATCGAGGATGCCGCGAGGCCCTTGGAATCAACTTGGGCCGCGCTTGGTGGTCACCGAATGGACAAACGACGCGCCTGCGCGACGACGTCGGCGTGGCTGCCGGGCACCGGTCTCGCCCTCCAGGCTCGTCAGCGGGACCGACACCGTCGCAACGCCATCTGGCAGTACTGGTCGGGGGATAGCGCCGCATCCGGTCCGAACTGCCACGTACGGTACCGGCGGCACTTGGAGCGTCTCGGCTGTGCCGCCGGTACCAGCTGGCCGGCCTTTTCCCCCGGTTCACTACGGCGGTGTCTTCGCCGAACCCCTGATGGCAGACGAAGGGCTTCGGGTCGACGACCGTCGCCACCTGGTCGTCACGTGAGTACAGGCGCACGAACCCTGGCGCGGCGGACGCGGGAACAAGGAATCTACATTGTAAAGGCGTCGGGTACAGACAAAATCATCCCCGATAACAAAGGAAACGGGCTCCGCCCTTCTATCCCCAAAAACAAGAACCGGCGAAGTAGACCCTTGGCCCGTTTCCGTGGTTGCTGGATCGTGGTGAACCGATATCGGGAGCCGGCTTGAGAGAATTCGCCGGGTGCTCTTGGCGCGTTGCGGCGGGTCACGTTGAAGAGGTGGTGCGGTGTTAGAGGGTGTGGACGACGTGCCGTGAGGGCGGCTCGGGTACTGGTCTGGTGGGCCGGACTCGGTGCCCGGTCTGTTGCGGGAGATCGCGGCAGCGCCGTCGGGTAGGTCGGATGAGTCTCCGGTGTGGCGGCTGCGGCATGGGTTGTTCGGGGGTGTCGGGTCCCGCGAGGTGTTCGGTGCGGCCCCGTACCTGGTGCCGTACCTGTTGGAGCTGGCGAGGATCGCGCGGCGGCCCCATCGGGGGCTGGTCATGGGCCTGATGGTCGACATCGCGGTGGCCGAGCCGTACCGTGACCGGTTCCGGGATCCCGCTGCCGGGCCCGAGCCTGATCATGCGGCGTTGGCGCGGGCAGCCATGGTGAGGCACTGCGCGATCATTGCTTCGGTCAGGGGTACGGGCGCCGCCGTGGCGGGGGAGGCGGTGTGTACGGGGTCGTTGTGTTCGGTGGGCAGGTTGTCGGGGTGGTCGGTCAGATCGATGCCGATGTCGTTCTGCGCGATCTTGATCTCCGGTGGGGCGGCGGGCGAACACTGATGAGCTTGTGTGGAGCAGCCTGTGCGCCGGACTCTTTACGCCGATCATGGCTCACCGGGGGGCCGGGTTCGGCTCGCTGGAGTGGCCTCGAGTTCGGCATTTCACCGATCAAGGGCTCGATCTTCGTCCAGGCCGAGCCGCAGCGGCGGCGCCGCCGTGCTGCGCGAGCGCGGTGAGTGCGATTCTCGCCGCTCCACTGTCCGTCCCGTCTCGTCCGGGATGAGGCAGTCTCATGAGGTGAGGCATCCTGTCGGCGTCTCACTGACTCGGGATAGCTCGCGGTCCTCTCGAGCCGAGGAGAGCAAAACAGGACATGAGGTAGATCCCTTGACTCTTCTCCGTGGCGTTGCTGGTGATCGTAAAATCGTGCGCGTGGACCTGGAGGACACCGCTGCCCGGCTCGGGGTACCCGTTGAGGACGTCGACCGCGTGCACCGGCTTGCCGGCGACCGGCCGTCGGCTCCGCTGCCGGCCAAGGCCGACGCGCCCGCGATTCTCGACCGGCTCGCGGTGCGGCCGGACGACGCCGCCGAGATCATGGCGGGCTGGCCCGATCCCGGCTCTCCGTTGTGGACGCCGGAGCTGCGTTGGCTGCTCGACCGTTCGATCGCCCTGGTCCGCGCCGATCTCGGGGGTCACGGCTGGCTGTCACCCGGTCCGGAGCTGCCGCGCGAGCGGGGCCCTGCCTGGCGGCATCTCTACGTGTACGCGTACCTGGCCCTGGTCGACGTCGTCATGGGGTATCACCGCGACCATGGCATTGCCGATGCGGTGTCTTGGGTGACCCTGGCGGATCTGGGCCGCAATCTCGCGGTCGATCGGCGGATGCGTCGTGAGGGTTGGCCGGTGATGCAGAGCTGGCTGACGCTGCATGCGCGTGGTGGCATTTACGAGCTGGGCCGGCTGCAGCATCAACGTGGCGGCACCACCATCGGCCTGCACATCCCCGAGTCGGGGCCGATGACCCCGGAGGCGGTGGCGGCGTCGCTGGACGAGGCCCGTGCGTTCTTCCCTCGCCACTTTCCCGACGAGCGCTACACCGAGTTCTCCTGCAGCTCGTGGCTGCTCGATCCGCAGCTACTGGAGTACCTGCCTGAGGACTCCAACATTGTCCGGTTCCAGCGGAGGTTCGAGCTGGAGCCCTATGAGGAGCCGGAAGGGCAGGATGCCGACGTTGAGGTGCTGCGGTTCGTGTTTCGCACCCTGACCACGCCGCTCGACCAGTTGCCGCGCCGCACTGTGCTGCAGCGCGCGATCGTCGACCACTTGAAGGCCGGCCGACACTGGCGTATCCGCCGGGGCCGCTTCCCGATTTAGGCCGGCTCGGCCAGTCCTGCGCGGGCGAAGGAGTGCATGCGATCGACCAGGGGCCGCAGCTCTTCGGTGGTGGTGTCGCCGTGGTGGGCTTCGGGCGTCGTGTACAGCTCGCGTAGGCCGCCCACGAGTGTGTACGCGGTCAGCCGTGGGGCCAGCGTGTCGGGCGGCAGGCCGGTGTCCTTGCCGATGGCGGTGGCGATCAGGCGTTCGAGCTCGTAGTGGCTCGCGCGGCCGCGGAGGTCTTCGTCCTCGGCTGTCAGGGTGGCGTGCTTGGTGCGCAGGGACCAGATCTCGCCCGGCTCGTGGCCCTGCTCGGCGTCGTGTTCGCCGAGGGTGCGGATGGTGTCGCGCATCCATGCGCCGACGGCGTCGATGGCGGTGCCGGGCCGGGTCCGGAGGCGGGTGCGGAGGCGGGTGCGGAGGCGGGCGGTCAGCGACTCCGGGGCGAATGGGTCGGTCGAAGTGGGCGGTGGAAGGCCTGTCGGAGTCGCTGCGCAAGGAGGTCGCGCTCATGGAGTGCGCGGTGCTCTGGGGGATCCACACCGTGCAGCCGGGGGTGGCCAGGTGCACGGTGTCGTTGACGAAGACCTCCCATTCACCCTCGATGATGTGGAACAGTTCGCTCTCGCCGGCGTGCCGGTGTACCGGCGCCTGCCACCCGTACGGCACGTCGCACTGGAAGAATGACAGCACGCCGCGGGTGTCGGC
Source organism: Nonomuraea jabiensis (assembly GCF_014204795.1). Taxonomy (GTDB): domain Bacteria; phylum Actinomycetota; class Actinomycetes; order Streptosporangiales; family Streptosporangiaceae; genus Nonomuraea; species Nonomuraea jabiensis. The sequence goes on from NZ_JACHMB010000001.1 coordinate 9,011,506, forward strand.
CGCCTTGGCCCGGAAGGTGATGAGTGCGCCGGCGAACCAGGTCATGGTTCCGTCGTCGGGGCCCAGCATGTAGCCGTCCGGTTTCGCGCCCGGACCGGCGCGCCGCCGTGCGGTGCGGGGTAGTCATCTGTGTGGTCGAAGGACATCGAGGGTGCCTCCCGTGGCTGAGGTGCAGTTCCCGACGGTGTTCTTTGGGGTCTGTGCGGACATGATCGGCGTCTTTCAGCTCGGCGTCCGGCGCAGGCCGGCCTGGTCCAGGTAGGTCTCGATGTCGCAGGAGCTTACGGATCCCGCCGCCCTCCCTGGCGTCGATCCAGACCAGGCCCGCCGCCACTGGAAGGCCTTGCTCAACGAACCGTTCAACCTGTTCCAGGAGGTCTTCAACGACCGGACGGAATGGGAAGATGCCCTGTACTCCGCCGTGAAATATTGGCTCTCCACGTGGCCAGGCTCGGCCCCCGGGTGTCTCCCAGGCAGCTTCTGCGGACCTTGAAAGAAATGTACGAGCGCGGCCTGGACCGGCAACTCCTGACGGCCCACGATCAGGCATCCGATGAGTCCGACGAGTCCGAGGACACCGGGGTCGTCCCTGCGCCCTACGACGGCGCTCGCAAGCTCTTCGAGATATCGGGACGGCCCGCTGTACGACGATCGGATGAACAAGCGCGCAGCAGAAGCGGAAACGAAGGAGCAGCAGTGACCGGTGACCCGGTGGCCATCGCTGAGGCCGTACGCGGCAGGCTGCGCAGCAAACTCGACCTGTCCAGGGGCTGGGTGACCGCCGCCGGGCACGGCGGCCTGAACGCCGTCCATCGCCGCGACGCCGGGCGTGACCCCCTGCCCGAGCAGGCCGGCGCCGAACCGCTGGCCTGGGCGCTGGCCCATCTGCGTGACGCCGGCGAATGCCTGGGCACCCTGAACGGTCTCCCGGACGCCGGCGCCTCCGCGCCCGTCAGGAGGGTGAGCGCGGCGGTGCCGCAGGCCGTCACCGCGCTGAGCCAGGCGTACGATTCCTGCCAGGACCTCGCCACGTCACCGCCGCAGAGCGACGCCAGGACCAAGCGGCACGCCGACGTCAGCCGGCGACTGGGCTCCGTCATCGGGACCCTGGAGGATCTGCAGCTCGAATGCGAGGACCTGCGCGCGAACTTCGACCCTTCCGCGCGCCCAGCAGAACAACGCCGGGCGCGCCACGACAGCCGACAGCCGACAGCCGGCAGCCGGCAGCCGGCAGCCGGCAGCCGGCAGTGCGGCGAACGGTCGGGGTCGTGCGCGGATTGCCGCCCCCGCCGTGACCACACTCGGGGCAAGTGAGCCGGGTCCGCATCTCGGCCGGAAGCGATAGCTGGTCAGCGCATCACTTGTTACGGTGCGGATTGCTGTTGGCCGGGGTTGACCTCGACGCAGACCTCGAAGAGGCCGGGGTGCGCCGTCACGCCGGGCACGCGCTGACCGGCGGGGATGAAGTCGCGGAGGGCGGCATGGTAGGCGTCGATGCTCTCCCACAGCGCGACGTTGACGTAGCGGAAAGTGGTGTCCTTCAGGCCGGTGTTGCGATGTAGGCGTGTCTGGAGGAAGCCCGGCGCGGTGGCGTAGTGGTCAATGGTGCTGCGCCAGGTCCGCAGGAACTCCTCCTCTTTGTCGGGCGCGACGATGAAGCTGTTGATGAGGGTGATGGTCATGTCATGCTCCGTGGTGGGTGCGGGTGGTGAGCCCATGGTGTGGTGCATGGGGGATCAGGGCACGGTGACGATGACTCGGCCGCGGACGTGCCCGGTTGCGTTCGCTGCCTGTGCTGCTCCGGCTTGGGCGAGCGGGAAGGTTCGCGCGACCGGGAGGGTGAACCGGCCGGCCGTGGCCAGGCGTGCGCCTTCGCGCAGGGCGCGGGTCTTGTCCCGGCCGAAGCCGGTGGATACCCGGGCACCGTGCTCGGGCGCGCTGAAGTCGCTGATGGACACCACCCGGTCAGGATCGCCGGTCAGTTCGATCAGCTCGGGGATGATTCCGGAGCCGGCGATGTCCACGGCGGCGTCGACGCCGGCCGGGGCGAGCGCGCGGATCCGGGCGACCAGTCCAGGACCGTAGGTGGTGGGAGCGGCGCCCAGTGAGGCGAGATAGTCCTGGTTCGACGGGCCGGCGACACCGATCACGATGGCGCCCCGGTCGACGGCGAACTGGACGGCGGCTGATCCGACGCCGCCGCTGGCTCCGTTGACGAGTACGGTGTGCCCGCTGCGGACTCCGGCCTCGTCGAGGACGCGCAGGGCAGTCTCCAACGGGGTCGCGAAGCCGGCCGCTTCCTCGAAGGACACCCTGTCCGGCTTGGGCGCCCATGAGGTGAGCACGGCGTGCTCCGCGTACGTCTCGGCGCCGGAGCCGAACACCGCGTCGCCGGCCCGGACGTCGGTGACGCCATCGCCGACCTCGTCGACGATCCCAGCGGCGTCGCCACCGACCCCGGCCGGCAGTCGCAGTGGACGGACCTCGCGTAGCAGGCCCTGCCTGACCTTCCATTCCAGGCCATTGACCCCGGCGGCGCGTACGGCGATCCGGATCTGTCCCGGCCCCGCATGCGGGGTGTCGATGTCGACCAGCTCAAGCACTTCCGGCCCGCCGTACCGCGTGAACCGCACAGCCTTCATGGTTGCTCCTGACGTGGTTTCCGATCACTGTTCGCCTGACGCCCCGCACGGCCACGGCGGACCGGCGGGGGATCTGTGCGCGCGTCCCGCCGATCGGGCGTCAACGTGGTCAAGAGTGCCTGGCGTGCGCCACAGTCCGGAATCAGCCGCGGCTCTTTGCAAGGATCCGGCATGATGCGCACCATGGAGACGGATCGAGTCATGCTCGACAGCGTCGACCGGGACGTGCTGCAGGCTCTGCACATCAACGCCCGAGCTTCGTTCGCATGTATCGGCGAGGTGATCGGCGTCTCAGATCGGACAGTCGCGCGCCGCTACGCACGGCTGCGCGACAGCAAGGTGATCAACCTGGTCGGCGTCGTGGACTCCAGCCGTCTCGGCGGCGCCGAGTGGGTCGTGCGGATGCAGTGCACGCCGGGATCGGCCGTGCCGGTCGCCGAGGCCCTCGCCCGCCGTGACGACACCCGGTGGGTCGCGCTGCTGTCTGGTGGCACCGAGATCAGCGCCAGCCTCCGGGCGTGGTCCGCCGCCGAACGGGACGACTTGATCCTGCAGCGGCTGCACCGCACCGCACCGGTGGTGTCGGTGACCGCGCACAGTGTGCTGCACGTCTTCAGCGACGCCCGCCACGGCTTCGAAGAAGCAGGATCACTCACCGACGAGCAGATCAGCGCCTTGCGGCCGGCCTATACCGACGCCGGTGCCGCCCGCCTGGTCGACACTGACCGGTCCTTGCTGGCGGCGCTCGCCGTGGACGGCCGCGCGCCGTACCCCGTGCTGGCCGCCGCGACGGGCTGGTCGGAGTCGACCGTCGCCCGGCGGGTCCACGCTCTACGCGCGGCCGGTCTCCTACGTTTCGACCTCGACGTCAACGCCGCGGCGCTCGGCCACCACGCCGAGGTACGCGTGTGGGCCAGCGTGCCGCCCACCCACCTCGCCGAGACCGGCGCCGCCGTCGCCGACCACCGCGAGGCCGCGTTCTGCGCCGCGACCACTGGGCCGACGAATCTGCTGATCTCAGCCGTCTGCCGCGACAGCCGGGACCTCTACCGGTACCTCACCGAGTGCCTCGGAGGCCTGCCGCAGATTCACCAGATCCAAACCGCACCCGTGATCCGGGTCGTCAAACGTGCCGGCCGCCGCCCCTGAGGACGCCACTACTGGCGCGCAGCTTCGGACACAGCCGATGACGGCGCTCCGCTTCCGAATGTGTCCCCAGCCGCCAGGTGTTGACAAGAACCCTCTTGGCCGGCGTGACAGGTCGCAGAGGCTCTGGTCGGTGAAGCGATCGGTGGGCGATTCCACAGTTGGGCCAGCCCCGAGACGGTGCTGGTCGACGAGGTCGCGAACGGCTCGCCCTATCCCTGTGACAGGACGCCACCACCCGGCCCTTCGAGCCCGGCCGCGGCGAGCCCACACCCGACCATCTGGAGCGCTGGCTTGCGATACGCGATTGCGTGCCGTGGCAAGACGTCTCGAACGCCGGCGGTGGGGATGGCCCGATGGCCCCATCCCGTGACGGCGCGGTAGAAGACATCCGCGCTTTCGATGGCGCCATAGAATCCGCGCCGAAGGTCTACTCGCCGCCCTTCAACTGGCCCGAATCGATGCGGCGCCCGGTGCCTCCCGGGCTGGCAGCAGCACGTCCTCCGCACTCCTCAGCCGCCCCCGTTCCGCAGCTCGCCCGGTTCTTCACGGCCGCGCACCTCCTCGTCAACGCGGTCAGAAGGTGGCGATCGGGTTGACCGGACTTCCGGACGTGCCGGCGAAGCGGACCGGCGCGACTGCGAGCTGGAAGTCCCACTGGCCGAGCTCGGCGGCCGTCGCCGCGCACGCCTCCAGGTCGCAGTTGTCGAGCAGCCACAGCCCCATCGCGACCAGGCCCACGGTGTGAACCGGCATCGCCAGCTCCTCATACCCCGACGGCTGAACGTCCTGGGGGGTGTCAGCGCCGATCAGCGCGACCTGCCGTTCATGCAGCCACGGCAGGCAGGAGGCGTGCCAGCCGGCCTGCGTGAAACCGCCGGCCGCACCGGCCTCGTGCCGGACGCGGCCATAGCCGGTCCGCAGGAGTACCGCGTCGCCGGATCGTACCCGTACCCCCTGGCGACGCTCGGCCTCCTCCAGATCGTCGGGATACACCCCCTGCCCCGGTTCCAGCCACGGCACCTCGCGGACCTTCGCGATGTCCAGCAGGACGCCACGGGTGACGATTCCGTTCGCCGCCGCCGTGACGGCCCCCCACGCCGATCCCGTCGCGGCGTCGACCATCGAGTGCGACCGCCCGTTGTACATCGTGCCGTCCCAGAAGATGTGGGACGGCGAGTCGACGTGGGTGACGGTGTTGCCGTGGAACGTGAGGCCGAGCCGTTCGGACGAATAACCCCAGTGCCGGTCGTTGCGGAACCCGGGCAGCGGCATGCTCTCGGCACCCGGCAGGTCGGCGAAGCACGGGCACGTCGTCGTCGACCGCTCCATCTCCTCCGGCACGGTGACCTCCCACGCGCACGACACGCTCCTGCCGTGGCGCACGGCCCGCGCCGCTGCCAGCCGGACGTCGTCGGTGATGTGGTTCAGAGTGCCGAGCTCGTCGTCGTCGCCCCACCGTCCCCAGTTCGACAGCGTGTCGAAGTACCCGAGCACGTCGTCCTGTGTGGGCATCGGTCGCCCTTCCGTCATCCCAGCATCGACTCCTCCGGTCACGCGGTTCGAGTGCATGGTGATTCCTCTCATTGTGGCGTCCCGTTCGACAGACGCGGGCCCGAGTTGAGCGATGAAGGTGGCTGTAGAACTTCCGGCTATTTGGTGATCTTGTAGCGCAGCACTGCCAGGCCGTTGTCGAACGAGGTGGCCTCGATCAGCTTCAGGTCCTGGCGATCCTCGAAAACGCGCTTTCCCTTGCCGCGTGAGACCGGGCAGACCAGCAGGGTGACCTCGTCGACGAGTCCGGCCTCCAGCAGGGAGTTCATGAGCGTCAAGCTGCCCCACAGCCAGATGTCCTTGCCGCCCTGCTGCTTGAGCTCCCGGACGGTGGCGGCCGGGTCGACGCGGCCGGCGCCGAACTGGCCGCCCAGCTCGGGCTGCAGACCGGCCGGGTCCGCCTCGCGGCCTTCGGCTCGGCTTTGAGCGTCCTGGTCCCGCCCGCGGCGATGGCGCTGTCCCAGTCGTACCCGAACATCGAGCTGCACCTGACCGACGCCCATCCCACGGTGGCCCTGCGGCGGCTGCGCGACGGCTCGGCCGACCTGGCGATCGTGCACCGCTACGACGACGCCGTGCCGCAGGACGGCGTCCGCTACTCCTATCTCCTCGACGACCCGATGTACCTGCTCAGCCGGCACCCCGACCAGACGCTCGCCGACCACCGGGACTCGATGTGGATCGCGGGCTGCGAGAACTGCCGTGGTGAGCTGCTCCAGTTCTGCGAAGCCGCCGGGTTCAGGCCGCGCATGACCTACAGCAGCGACGACATCGTCGTCGAGCAGGCGTTCGTCGCCGCCGGGCTCGGGGTCACCACCATGCCCGGCCTGGCGCTGCGCTCCCACCACGCGGACGGGGTCGTCGCCAGCGAACTGACCGACTTCCGGCGCCGCATCTACCTCGCCACGTTCGGCGAACCACCGGACCCGCCGGCCACGACCGCTTTCATCACCGCCCTGCGCACCGCCATCGACGCCCTCGGCTGAGGGAGGCGCCCTCCCGGAGACGGGCAGTCGTTCGCCGAACTTCTCGATGGCGCGGTCGCCGCTGACCGGGGCCGCCATCCAGGCGGTCAGCCCGCAGGAGGGCTGTCTCGCCTCGGGCGTCAGCAGCACCCCCGTGACGCTGGGCTGCGCCGTGTTCACCGGCCTGTGGCTGACCGCGGCCCGGACGCCGCGGGCTATCCCGGGCGGCGTCCCCATGCCGAGATCAGCGGTGCGAGGGTGAGGTCGAGCTCGCCGGCATCGATGGCGGCCAGGTGCGCGTCGATCTCGGCGTCGTTGGCCAACCCGGCGGCGAGCAACTCGGCGCGGACCATGCGCACCGTCGCGCTCTCCAGCCGGTCGCAGGCTACCCCGCCGACCGGGAAGCAGCCGGCCGCCGTGACATCGGCCAGGCCGGCCGCACGCAACGCCCGCGGCAGCGTACGGCCGTAGCGCAGGTCGGCGCCGCGGCGGGTCATCAACTCCCGGACGGCGCGCCGCAGCCGGTTGGCGCGCTGCTGGGCCGGGCCAACCTCATCGAGGCAGGCCAGTGGCTGCAGCTCGGTATCGGCGTCCTCGACCAATAGCCAGCCACCGGGGCGCAGCGCCGCCACCATCGTCGCCAACGCCCGGGCACGGTCGGGCACGTGGACGAGCACGAGCCGGGCGTGTACCAGGTCGAATGTGCCTGGCTGCGGCGGCGGGTCCCCGACGATGTCGTGCCGGAGCACCTCGTACGCGCCGTGCGGGTCCAACCAGGCCGGATTGATGTCCGTGGCCAGCACGTAACCGGTTGGTCCGACGGCTGTGGCGAGTGCCTCGGGAATGCTGGGGCCCCCGGCACCGACTTCCCAGCAGCGCCAGCCCGCCTTCACTCCGAGCCGGTCGAAGTGTCCCCGGGTGACACCGTCGAACAGCTCGGCCAGCCAGGTGAACCGCTCGCCCGCCTCCACCCGGGCGTTGTCGAGCAGGTAGCGGTGGTCCGGCTCGGACCCGGGGTCGGGGAGGGGTTGCGATGAACTCATGCCTCCATCCTCACGACCTTCCGCGTGTTGTGTCAGCGCGACGTGGAAGGAAACCAGACGGCCTCCGGGACTGGTGCGGATCGGACCAGATTGTGGCACCGCGCCACTACCGAACGAATGCGGTCGAAGTACGCCAAAAACGCGCCGCGTGGCGCAGCGTTGGCGTCGCCGGGCCGCCGGGTCGTGTTCGGCCGTGGTGCGGGCGGAGGTCTCCTCGTCGAGTTGGACGTAGCGGCCGAGGCTGGCCAGGCTCGCCGATGGTGGGGTATTCCAGCGAGCCGGTCCGGCCGTGGTTGTCGTAGGAGGTGCGGCTTTGAAAGGGGCCTGCTGAGCGCTGCCCGGTGACTGTGGTCTCCACCGAGATCGGCCGTGCGTGGTGCCGATGGGCCGCTCGTCCCGATTGGCTCCTGATGATGATCGGGTGCGCCCTGTATTCCATGGACCAGAAGCCCCCGCTCCAGCCTCCTCAGCGGCCGTCGAACACCCCGGGAAACTCGGAAGCGTGATTACAGAGGGCTACTTCAGGGCTCGTCGCGTGGACCCGAGTGAAGGGCCTTGGTCGGTGCTGCCGGTGGCCGACCGCCGGGAGGCGGCGTGGGGGTGTTCTCCGGGTGCTCGGGTGGTTTACCAGTCCTGGCGGGTGGGGTGGATGACGACGTCGTTGACGGTGACGTTGGCGGGCTGGTTGAGGGCGTAGACAACAGCGTCGGCCACGCGGTCGGGGTGGATGGCGCCCTCGTTGAGGTCCTGGGCGATCTGCTTGCCCTCGGTGTTGGAGACCTTGTCGGCCCAGCCGGTGTCGATGACGCCGGGGCTGATCATGGAGACCTGGATGCCGTGGGTGATGCCGATTTCCTGGCGGAGGCTGTCGGTGATGCCGCGGATGAAGAACTTGGTGGCGCTGTAGACGCCGCTGGCATCGCCGACGCGGATGCCGGCCACCGAGCTGAGGTTGAGGATGTGGCCGGACCGGCGGGCGATCATGCCGGGCAGGACGGCGCTGATGGCGTGCAGGTAGCCGCGGAGGTTGGTGTCGATCATCTTGTCCCAGTCGTCGACGGCACGGTCGGACCACTTGGAGAAGAGCATCAGGCCGGCGTTGTTGACCAGGTGGTCGACGGGGCCGTACGCGCTGGCGGCGAAGTCCATCAGGCCCTCGACGTCGTCCAGGCGGGTGACGTCGGTGACGCGGGCGGTCGCGGTGCCGTCGGCGTCGCGGATCTGCGTTACCAGGCTGTTGAGCCTGTCGGCGTTGCGTGCGGCGAGGACGACATGGGCGCCGCGCGCGGCCAGGGCCCGGGCGGTGGCCGCGCCGATGCCGGAGGAGGCGCCGGTGATGACGCTGACGCGGCCCTGCAGGTGGTTGTCGTGGATGTCTGCCATGGGTGGCTCTCTCCTTGCGTAAGCGGTGTTCAGGTGGTGCGTGCGCGGGTGTCGAAGTCGAGGAACATGCGCACGAAGCCCTCCGGGTTCTCCTCGGGCACCCAGTGGCCGGCCTTCTCCACGAGGTGGCCGGTGACGTTGTCGGCGATCTCCTCGCACATGCCCTGGTAGTGGGCGGCCAGCGCCTGGGTGGCGCCGCCGGAGGCGAGCACGGGGACAGTCAGCTTGCCGCCGGAGGCAATGGCGTCGCGGTGGATCCGCGCGTCGTGGTCGAGTTCCCGGTAGATCTCGCACAGGGCGCGCATCGCGCCAGGTGCCTCGAAGGCGCGCGCGTAGACGTCCACATCGGCGTCTGTGATCGCGTCGGGCTGGTAGGTCAGGTCGTCGAAGAACCGTGTGATGTACCAGCGTTCCCGGCCGCACGTGAGGTGGACGGCGATGTCGGGGTGGGCGTGGAAGTCGAAGTGCCAGGCACTCTTGGCGACCTTGCGCTGCTCGTAGTAGTCCGTGCCGGGCAGCGGCGCCTCCATGGTGGTGAGACTGACGACGTCGTCGCGGTAACGCAGGGCATAACCGAACCCCAGCATCGAGCCGAGGTCGTGGCCGACCACGGAGACAGGCTTGTGGACGCCGAGGTGGTCGTGGACGAGGGTGTGCAGGTCCGCGGCCATCGTCCACTTGTCGTAGCCGTCGCGAGGTTTGGTGGACGCGCCCGCGCCGCGGTAGTCAGGGGCGATGACGCGGTAGCCGGCCTGCGCGAGCGGGGCGAGGACCTTGCGCCAGGCATGCCGGGTCTGCGGGGCGCCGTGGATGAGCACCACGGTCTTCGATCGCTCCCCCTCGGGCCGAGGCGAGGGCTCGGCGAGGGTGTAGCCGATACGGACACCGGCGTCCTGGTCGATCCAGGCACGTCCGTGGCTGATCTGGACACTGCCGTGGTCGGTACCGGTGGCCGCGGCGGGGTGCGCGTTCATCTGGAGGCCCTTTCGTCGTACGGCTGCGGGGTTGCCCGCGGCTGGGGCGGTGTGCGTGCTCATCTGATCGGCTCGGCTTTCGTGCGGGTGAAGGCCGGCCGGCACGGCGCGCCCGACGTGAGGTCAGGCGGCGGGGCCATCGAAGTCGGCCGACTTCGTCAGCGCCTCGTTCGCGCGGATCTCCGCGAGCATCGACTCCAGCTGCTCGATCGCCATGCTGTACGCCGGGCCGCCCAGCAGCAGGCGCTGGGGGTGGGGGTCGGCGGCGAGGGCGGTGATGATCGCCCGGGCGGCGGCGTGGGGGTCGCCGGGCTCCTTGCCGGTGTCCGCGCGGAACGCGGCACGCTGCGCGCCGGCCGTGCCGGCGTAGTCGGCGATCTCCCGCTCGGGCAGCGTCTCATGGGCGGAACGCCCGGCCCAGTCGGTACGGAAGGGGCCGGGCTCGACGAGCAGCGTGGTGATACCCAGCGGGGCGACCTCCTGGCGCAAGGCGTCGGTCAGGCCCTCGACGGCGAACTTGGTGGCCGCGTAGTAGCCGACGGCCGGGAAGGCACGCAGTCCTCCGATGGAGGAGAAGTTCACGATCGTTCCCGAGCGGCGCACGCGCATGCCCGGCAGCACGGCGCGGATCACGTCGGACAGGCCGAAGACGTTGATGTCGAAGATCCGGCGTATCTCCTCGTCGGTGCTCTCCTCGATGGCGGCGAAGTAGCCGATGCCGGCATTGTTGACCAGAACGTCGATGCCGCCGAACCGCTCCTGGGCCGCGGTGACGGCGGCGCGGACCTGTCCGGGGTCGGTGACGTCCAGCGGCAGGGCCAGGGCCCGGCCGGGCGCCGCCTCGGCAAGGTCCTTGATCTGCTCGACGTCGCGGGCAGTGATCACTGCCTGGTCTCCGTGGGCCAGGACGGCCTGAGCGAGGGCGCGGCCGAAGCCGGTGGAGCAGCCAGTGATGAGCCAGGTCTTCACGATGCGAAGTTCCTTTCGCGCGGCGGCGCGCGAGGCGTCGCCAGGTCGGTCGGTACGGGTGCGGTCCGGGCGCCGCGGGGCGATCGGATGCCGCTCTTCCACGACATCACCGGCCAGGGGTGGGTCAGGGACCGGTGGCGGGGGAGGATTGTCCTGGTCAACGGCTTCCTAGGACGCGGCGACCCAGGCTCGTGGCGTTCCGCGGCACGGTCGGCGGGGAGCATGGGGGTATGGCACGAAATGTGGACCTGAGCGAGTTTCTGCGCCGCTGCCGTGCCCGGATCAGCCCGGAATCGGCGGGCCTGCCCGAGCGCGGCGCCCACCGGCGGGTGCCGGGCCTGCGGCGCGAGGAGGTCGCCCAACTGGCCGGGGTGAGCACCGACTACTACACGCGGCTGGAGCAGGGGCGCCAGATCAGCCCCACGCCCGGGGTGCTGGAGGCGATCGCGGGCGCGCTGGGCATGGACGACGCCGAACGGGCCCACCTGTTCGACCTCGTTCGGCCCCAGCCCGCCGCCCGCCGGAGCCCGCCGCGGGTGCAGAAGGTCCGCTCCGGGCTGCATCGGTTCCTGGACTCCTTCACCGACCAGGCCGCCTTCGTCCTGGGGCGGCGCGGCGACGTCCTGGCCGCCAATCGCCTGGCCAGGGCACTGCTGGCCGACTTCGACGCCATGCCCTACCGAGAGCGGAACCTCACCCGGTGGATCATCCTGGATCCGGCCGCCCGCGACCTGTACGTCGACTGGGAGAAGATCGCCTCGGAGATGACCGCGATCCTCCGCCTGGATGCCGGCCGCCACCCCGACGACACTCGCTCCGCCGAGCTGGTGGGTGAGCTGTCGATGAAGAGCGAGCACTTCCGCCGTTGGTGGGCCGACCACAAGGTCTTGGACCGCAGCTTCGGCACCAAACGGTTCCGCCACCCCGTCGTCGGGCCGCTGAGCATCGACTACCAGGCATTCACCATGCCCGGCACCGACGACCAGACCCTCTTCGTCTACCTGCCGGCCGACGACCAGTCCTGTCAGGACGCCTGGCGCCTTCTGGCCAGCTGGGCCGCAGATCCCCTTCCCCGGCCCGCAGCCGATCAGGCCGCTGCCGGCCCGGTCGATTCCGCACACGACCCCAGGAGCACCTCATGAGCACCAACCACCGCAATTCCGGCCGCCCTCTCGCCCTGGTGACCGGCGCGTCCGCGGGTATCGGCTACCAGCTGGCCCTGCTGTTCGCCCGCAACGGCTACGACCTGGTCGCCACCGGCCGCAGCGACAGCATCGACCGCGCCGCCGCCGACTTCGAACAGCACGGCGCCCACGTCGTTCCCGTACGGGCCGACCTGTCCAAACGCGACGGCGTCCAAGTGGTGTGGCAGACCGTCGAAGACACCGGCCGACCGCTGAAAGCAGCTGTGCTCAACGCCGGGCGCAGCATCGGCGGCGCGTTCCTCGACACCGACCTGGACGACGAACTCGACCTGCTCGCCCTCAACGTCACCTCCGTCGTCGCGCTCGCCAAACCGGTCGCGCGGCACATGGCCGACCACGGCAACGGCAAAATCCTCATCACCTCGTCCCTCTCGGCGACGCTGCCCACCCCGTACGAGACCGTCTACGGACCCTCCCGCGCGTTCACGTACATGTTCGCGGAGGCACTGCGCCAAGAGATGAAGGACCGCGCGCCCGGCGTCACCGTCACCGCGCTGCTGCCCGGTGCCACCGACAGCGACTTTCACGCCCGCGCCGGAATGGGCAACACCGCCTTCGGCCCCGGCGCCAAGAAGAACAGCCGCATCCAGGTCGCCGCCCAGGGCTACCGCGCCCTCATGGCCGGCAAAGACCACGTCATCGGCGGAGACCTGCGCACGAGACTCACCGCCCTGACCAACCGCCTGCTTCCCGAACCGTTCAAAGCCGCCCGCCACGCCCGCAAGGCGCAGCCCCGCAACACAGCGCCCCGGCAACGCGACACCGCCACGGCCTCCCGCTGACCGGCAGCGGCCCGGGCTCTCCCCGACCTCAAGGATCCGGTTCACGTTCCGGTACGCGATCGAGACGGCCTTCTACGGGGTGCGCTGCTGGATCGAACCAGAATGCCCATCGCCGACCTCGATGAGGTCACGCCGCATTACCGGGACAACGGCACAGGCGAGCCGGCCCTGCTGCTCGTGCACGGGTGGGGCGGCGACCTGCGGGTGTGGGAACCGCTCGGATTTCACGATCACCACACCATCGCCCAGTCCTCAGCCCCGCAGGACGGCTACCGGCGCATGAGTTCATGGCTTTGTGCGGGTTGCTCGGCGCCGAGCCGTACATCAGCGGCAACGTCGGATCGGGCACGGTCAAGGAGATGAGCAACTGGGTGGAGTACCTCACCCGTGAGGGCGACTCCCCGATGATCCAGGCCACGCGGATCGACGAGCTCATCACCCGCCACTCCAACGTCGTCGACCTGCCCTCAGGCATCCCGACACGGGCGGTCGACTCAGCACAGCTCCAGACCGTTTCGGTGTCGGCCAGCCGTAAGGACGGCCGAATGCTGGTGTCACTGTCCAACCTGGACGCGACCCAGGCGACCGACGTCGAACTGGACCTGCGTGGCGGCTCACCTGGCCGAGGTCCGCTCCCGGATCCTCACCGCCGACAAGCTCCAAGACCACAACACCCCCGACGCACCCGGCACCGTCGCCCCCCGCATCCGCGAGCAGGTCACGCTAATTCCCGCCGACATGGGCGTACACCTGCCCGCCCACTCCTTCGTCACGGTGGAGGGATGCCTGGCATGACCTCACGCCGGCTCACCACCGTCGCGCTTCACCAGGTGCCGGCGTTCTCAACACCTGCCTGGCCGCCGCCTGCGGTGAGCCGCGTGCTCGAGCGTTACCAGCACGGCGGTCGCCTTTCGGGCCGGTGCCGAAGTCGGAGGACGCGCCTGGTGGCCGACGATCGCGACGCGGCTTTCGTCGATCCGGCGTGCTTCCGGCCATCATGCCGCCGCAGTGAGTCGTACGGCGATGTACGCCCGCCCCGGCAGATCGACTCGTCCGCTCTCGAACGTCCCCGGCAATTCGTCGATCGTCATGTGCCAGGTGTCGATGATCTCGACGCGGTAGCGGCCGGGCGGCGGGGTCAGCGTGCAGAACAGCGGCTGGCTGAGTCCGAAGTAGATCAGGTGGTACTGCCCGGCGACACCGGCGGCGGGAGCGTCAGTGTCCGCGGGTGCCCCTACGGGCTCGAGAATGCCACCTGGCGCCTCTGCGGTGATCCGGCGCAGAAAGTCGATGCGTGAGGGGGACTGACCGGTCAGCTCGCCGCCCTTGGCCCACCAGAGTTGCTCGTCCGCGCGGTAGTAGGTCTCGCCGTGCCCGACGTACCCGCCGCGAACGGCGCCCTCCCAGAACCGGCGGACCAGTTCGGTGGCCGGAACGTTGCCCCAGGAAGGTTCGATGTCGCCCTCGTAGCCGCACTCGTCGACGATCACGGGCTTGCCCCACTGCTGCCGCCACTGGTCCACGTACTCGGCGGTCCGATAGCGATCCAGGCGCTGCATGCTGACATGCGTCACCCACTCGCGCCCGGCTGGACCTCCTACCGGCACCGGCTCCAGGTCAGCACCTATGACGTCACCCCGCTGATCCGCTCGGGCGCCAACGCCTTGGGCGCGATCGTCGGCGAGGGCTGGGCCGCCGGGCGCCTCGGCTACGAGGGCAAGAGGCACCACTACACGCGGCGGCCCGCCCTGTACATGCGGCTGGAACTCACCTACGGCGAGCAGACGATGATCGTCGCCACCGACGGGCAGTGGATGGCCGGCACCGGGGCCGTGCTGACCACGAGCCTGTACGACGGCGAGGCCTACGACGCGCGGCGTGAACCGGACGGCTGGAACCTGCCGGGGTTCACCGGCGCCTGGTCGCCAGTGGAGCTCTTCGACTGGGATCTCGGCACGCTGGTGCCCACGGTCGCCACTCCGATCCGCCGGATCGAAGAGCTGGCCCCGGTGGAGACGTTCGTCAGGGACGGCAAGACGATCGTCGACTTCGGGCAGAACATCTCCGGCTGGGTACGACTCGCCGTCACCGGCGAGGCCGGGCAGAGCGTGACGATCCGCCACGCGGAGATCCTGCGAGACGGCGCGCTCGACACCGCTGCGACTGGCTGCACAAGACCGTCGGCGGCTTGACCCCGCTCGAACCCGGTTACCGGCGCATGCGCATCGCCCCCAAGCCCGCCCCCGACCCCCGCTGGGGCCTCACGCACGCCACCCTGACCTGCACGACCGTCCACGGGGAGGTCCGCATCGGCTGGCGCGTCGCCGACCGGTTCACCCTCGACGTGACCGTTCCCGACGGCACCCACGCCCTGGTCGAACTGCCCGACGGCCAGACCGCCGAGATCACCGGCGGCAGCCACTCCTTCGACTGCGAACTGCCCGGCGAGGACGGCCCCCGCGAGCCGTACACGATGGGACACCCCGTTGCAGACGCTCGCCGGCGACCTGGCGGTGTGGCGGGCGCTGACGGAGGTGTTCGCCAAGCACTTCCCCGGCATCCCCCTCGACGGCACCTCACCCGAGGCGGCCGAATATTCCCTCAACCAGATCGTCGGTTTCGTTCCCGGTGCGTCCGAGGAACTGAAGAACGACCTGAAATCCGCGCTGGAAGGTTCGCGGTGATGTTCCCAACCAGTGGAACACCCGCGTCCGCTGCCCCCCACCGGCCGGTGTACTGGCCTTCGCGCCCGGACTCACCGCTTGTCAGGAGGAAACATGGCCCACGGCCGGCGCTTCGCGTTCACCAAACTCCTCGTCGGCGACCTCGAAGCCGAGGTGGCCTTCTACTCGGCGGTCCTGGGCCTGGTCATCAAGCACCGGGTCTCTGCCGGGGAAGGTGCGGAGGTGATCCTGTGCGCCACGGGCCACGAGGAGCCTTCCCTCGTCCTGCTCCACCGCCCGCACCAGGCACGCCCCGAGCCCGGTGAGGCCGTGCTCGGCTTCGTCGTCGAGGACGTCGAGCATGCGGTGCGGGCGGCGGAAGGCGCCGGGGGAGTCGTGCGGGTCGCGCCCAAGGCCGTACCGCAGGCCGGCGTGACCGTCGCGCAGGTGGAAGACCCCGACGGACACCTGGTGGAACTGCTCCAGCACCAATGACCGGCCGGTGCGGCGACGAACATGGCCGAGCGTCCAAGCACGCAGAGGAAAGGAAAGACACGATGTTCGATCTTTCGGGCCGTACCGCGTTGGTGACCGGAGCCGGTCAGAACGCGGGTGCGGGCATCGCTCGCGCGCTGGCCGCGCAGGGCGCCGCCGTGGCAGTCAACGATCTGGTGCCCGAGCGTGCCGAAGCGGTGAGCAAAGAGATCACCTCCGCCGGGGGACGCGCTGTGCCGGTCGTCTTCGATGTCACCGACCTGGAGGCGGTGCGGGAGGGCGTCGGGCAGGCCCGCACGGAGTTCGGGCGTCATCTCGACATCCTGGTTCACAATGCGGGCATCCCCGCCGACTTCGGGCAGGGACCGTTCCGCACGCTCGCGCCGGACCGGTGGCGGGCGCCGGTGGAGATCAACCTGTTCGGAGCCATGAACTGCGTGTCGGCGGTCGCCGGCGACATGTGCGAGGCGGGCTGGGGGCGGATCGTCCAGATCTCCTCCGGCGCCGCGCGCACCGGCTCGGCGGCGGGCATCTCGCTGTACGGGGCCGCCAAGAGCGGGGTGGAGGGCTTCATCCGGCATCTGTCCCAGGAGTTCGCCCCGTTCGGCGTGACCGCCAACTCTCTCGCGCTCGGGCTGCAGAGCAACGTCGCCGGAGACAGTACGGAGGAGTTCGCGCGGCGGATCCCGACCCGCAGGCTCGGCACTCCGGAAGACGTCGGGGCGGCCGTCGTCTATCTCGCCTCGCCGGAGGCCTCCTGGATGACCGGCCAGACCCTCAACCTCAACGGCGGCAGCGTCACGAGCTGAACACCGGAGCGTGTGCGGGGTGGCTCAACCCCTACGGTGGAGGGGGATCGTGAGGAGTGCCATGCCGTCCAGGAAGACTTCGCCCACCGCCGCGCCTGCCGCCGGTCAGGTGGTGGCGCGGGTGGTCGACGAGATCACGCAGATGATCGTGTCGGGGGAGTTGCTGCCCGGCCAGCAGATCCGGCAGGAGCACATGGCGGCCGCCCTGGGCGTCAGCCGGCTGCCGGTGCGCGAGGCACTGCGCCAGCTCGCCGCGGACGGCCTGGTGGTCCACGAGCAACACGTCGGCTTCGCCGTGACCCGGCTGAGCCGCTCGGAGTTCGACCAGGTGTATCTCATGCGCCGGCTGCTGGAAACGGAGGTGATCCGCAGCCTGCCCCGGCCCGGCGCTGACGAGCTCGACCGGATCGCGGCCCTGGCCGAGGAGGTCGAGCGGGCCGCCGCCGAGATGGACCTGCCGCGCATGCGCACCCTCAACAGCCGGTTCCACTTCGCGATCTTCGCTTTGAGCGATCTGAATCTCGTCGTGGGCGAGATCAGGCGCATCTGGACGTGGGCGCTGCCCTATCACGCGGTCTACCTCCATGACGAGGCGGGACGGGAAAGGATCCTGGCCGAGCATCGCGCGATGGTCGCCGCCCTCGGCGCCGGAGACGTGGAGCGGCTGGTGGAGCTGATGGACACCCATCGCGCGGGATCGGCGGACCAGTTGAGCCTGATGCTGGCCCCAGGCGCGGCACGCTGACTGTCCGCTCAACGGAACATTGTCCCTTTTGGCTGGCTCTGACCTCATAGCGTGAACCGGACTGAAGGAGGAGCCCGGTTGACGACGACCATTCATCTTCCCCCACACCGCCTCAGCGCGGCCTCGCAACGGCTTCGCGACGACGTCCGGAGCTTTCTGGACGGCGAGCTGGAGGCAGGCACCTTCGTCCCGCGCTGCGACGCGTGGATGTCGGTGGCCGATCCGGCCTTCAGCCGCCGGCTGGGCGCGCGCGGCTGGATCGGCATGACGCTGCCGAGCGCCTACGGCGGCCATGACCGGTCAGCCCTGGAGCGGTTCGTGGTGACCGAGGAGTTGCTGGCCGCGGGCGCGCCCGTCGCCGCGCACTGGATCGCCGACCGCCAGATGGCGCCGTCGATCCTGCGGCACGGCAGCCAGGCGCAGCGGGAGCGCTACCTGCCGGCGATCGCGCGCGGTGAGTGCTCCTTCGCCATCGGGATGAGCGAACCCGACGCCGGCTCCGACCTGGCTTCCGTACGCACCCGCGCCCGGCAGGTCGAGGGCGGGTGGGAGATCACCGGCACGAAGGTGTGGACGACCGGGGCGCACTTCGCCCACGCGATCGTCGTCCTGGCCCGCACGGACGGCTCGCCGGCGGACCGGCACTCGGGGCTGTCCCAGTTCATCGTGGACCTGCCCGCACCAGGCGTCGAGATCCGCCCGATCCGCACCATCGACGGGGAGCACCACTTCAACGAGGTGATCTTCGACGCGGCCGTCGTCGCCGAGGACAGCCTGCTGGGCGAGCGCGGCGCGGGGTGGCGGCAGGTCACCGCCGAGCTGGCGCACGAACGGTCCGGGCCCGAGCGCTACATGAGCACGGTGCCGCTCCTGCGAGCGTGGGCGGAACAGCTGCGCGGGCAGGACGGCGGTGCGGCGGCGGAGCGAGAGCTGGGCAGGCTCACGGCACGCGCCTGGACCCTGCGCCAGATGTCGTTGTCCGTGGCGGCGGCCCTGGCCGAGGGGCGGCCGCCCGAGATCGCCGCCGCGCTGGTGAAGGATCTCGGATCCCGCTTCGAAGGAGACGTGGTGGAGACCGTACGGAGGCTGGCGGGCATCGAACCCCGCAAGAACGGGCCGGGCCTGGAAGGACTGCTCGCCGAGGCCATCCTGCACTCCCCGGCGTTCACCCTGCGTGGCGGAAGCAACGAGATCCTCCGCTCGGTCGTGGCGCGCGGGCTGGGGGTCCGATGAACGACGATCTGCGCGCGGAGATCCGCGCCGCGGTGACCGCCATCCTGGACCGGCAGGGCGAGGACCGTACCGGCGGCCAGAGGGCGTGGAAGGAACTGTGCGAGGGAGGATTCCACCTCGTCGGCGTTCCCGAGGCGGTCGGCGGCAGCGGGGGCAGCCTCAGCGAGCTGGCGGTGGTGGTGGATGTCGCGGCCTTTCACGCCGTCCCTGTGCCGGTGGCAGAGACCGCTTTCCTCGCTGGTTGGCTGCTGGCCCGCGCAGGGCTGTCCGTACCCGAGGGCCTGGCCGTCGCCTCGCTCGACGAGGCTCGCGGGCACTGGCAGGACGGTGTCCTGCGGCTGTCAGGACGCCTTCGCGTGCCGTGGGCCCGGCACGCCGGCCATGTCGTCACGATGGTCCGGTGCGGAGAGGAGAACGTGGTCGCCCTCATCCCCGGCGATGCCGGGGCGGAGCTGGTGACGGCGGAGAACCTGGCCGGCGAGCCACGCGACGTGCTGGTCCTGGAAGGAGTGGCGGCAGCCGCGTCCGCCGCCGCGCCGCCCGGCCTGGACACCGACGCGCTGCTGATGCGGGGCGCTCTGGCCAGGTCCGTCCAGCTCGCGGCGGCGGCCCGCGCGGTGCTGGTCTCTGCCCGCCACTACGTCACCGAACGCGAGCAGTTCGGCCGCCCGCTCGCCCGCTTCCAGGCGGTGCAGCAGCACCTGGCGGCGCTGGCCGCCGAGATCACCGCGATGCAGGTGAGCGCGGAAGCGGCCGTGGCCGCGGTCGAGCACGAGGACGCGGACGCCGAGGTGGCCATCGCCGCGGCGAAGGCGACCACCTCGGCCGGCGCGCAGCAGGTCGCAGCGATCGGCCATCAGCTGCACGGCGCGCTCGGCTACTCCAGCGAACACCACCTCGGGGCCGTGACCACGCGGCTGTGGGCCTGGCGCGACGAGTTCGGCAACGAGAGCCACTGGCACGACCACCTGGCCGCCGCCCTCCAGGACCGCGCCTGGTGGCCGCTGCTGACAGGGGGCGCCAGGTGAGCGGCGCGGTCCGCGGAGTACGGGTGCTCGACCTCAGCCGGGTCCTGGCCGGGCCGTTGTGCGCGCAGATGCTGGCCGACCACGGCGCCGAGGTGATCAAAGTGGAGGCGCCGGCGGGTGACGAGACCCGCCGGTGGGGCCCGCCGTTCATCGACGAGGCCGAGACGACCAGCGCCTACTACCAGGGCCTCAACCGCAACAAGGCCAACGTCGTGCTCGATCTGCGCACGCGGCCGGGCCGTGAAGTGCTGCACGATCTCATCGCCCGGGCGGACGTGGTCGTGGAGAACTTCAAGGCGGGCACGATGGAGGGCTGGGGGCTGGGGTACGAGTCCCGGCTCGCGCGGGCATTCCCCCGGCTGGTCTACTGCCGCATCACCGGTTACGGCGTCGACGGCCCTCTCGGAGGTCTGCCCGGCTACGACGCCGTGCTCCAGGCCTACGGCGGGCTGATGAGCCTGAACGGCGAGCGCGACGGCGACCCGCTACGCGTCGGGGTGCCCATCGTGGACCTCACCGCGGCGCACCAGGCGTTCGCGGGTGTGCTGCTGGCCTTGCTGGAGCGCGCCGGCAGCGGGCGGGGCCAACTCGTGGACGTGACGCTGTTCGACGCGGTCCTGTCGATCCTGCATCCGCATTCCGCCACCTACCTGCAGTCCGGCGAGGTGCCCGAGCGGACCGGGGCCGCGCACCCGACCGTGGCGCCCTACCAGGTGTTCCGCACCAAGGGGCAGGGCCGCCTGTTCGTCGCCGCCGCCAGCGACGCCCAGTTCGCCGCGCTCACCGAGGTGCTCGGCCGCCCGCGCCTGGCCGGCGATCCGCGCTTCCGGCGCAACAAGGACCGGGTGAGCCGTCGGGCGGCGCTGCTGGCGGAACTGGAGCCGCTCTTCCTGCGCCGCGATGCCGGTGATCTCGCCGACGAGCTGGCGGCACGCGGTGTACCGGCGAGCCCGGTGCACGACATCGACGGCGCGCTGTCCGCGCCGCACACCCGGCACCGCGCCATGGTCGTCCAGGACGGGACGTACCGCGGTGTCGGGGTGCCGATCAAGCTGGGCCGGTCGGCGGCGGCGCCGCCGCGTGCCCCTGCGGCGGCAGGGGCCGACACCCGCCGCGTTCTGACCGAGCTGGGCTACAGCCCGGAGCGGATCTCGGCGCTCGGCCGTTCGGGGGCCTTCGGGACGCACTCACCCTGAGGGTGTCCGGACGTCGGCGACCGTGCGGACGCCGTCGAGCACCATGCGAAAAGCCTCCCGCAGCAGATCGGCGATCTCCTGGCCGGAGTCGGAGACGATCCACTGCATGAAGACATGCCGGGTGGCCTGCACCACGAGGTAGGCGGGCAGCGAGCGTTCCAGCGGACGCTCGCCCCACCCGAGGCGCTTGCCGAGGAATTCCGCCACGGCCTCGGACAGCTCCTCGTCGACCTCCATCCAGCGCAGCCGGTACTGCGGACTGGCGGCCATCACCGCCAGGAAGCGACGCTCGGAAGGGCCGATGGTCTCCTCTTCCAGCGCCGACATCCACACCCCGACCAGCACCTCGATGAGATCCCCGTCGCAGGGCGCCTCCCGCAGAGCCCTGATGACCAGTTGCGAGCTGTGGCGGAACAGCGGCCGGACGACGTCCTCCTTCACCGGGAAGTGACGGTAGAACGTGCGGGTGGCGATGCCCGCCGCCTCGGCGATGCGCTCGACCGTCGCCGAGGTGTCGCCGTCGGCGACGAAGATCTCGGCCGCCTTGTGAGCGATCGTCATGCGCAGTTCTTCGGTACGCCGCTCCGTCAAGCTCTGCCGGATGGGCTTCGTCATGGACAACACCTCACAGCCCCCAGTCTCCCAGAGGCCCGACACCATCCCGATCCGCCATTTCGTATGCGGAAAGTGGATCCAATCCGTTTACACCGCTGCAATGAAGTCGTAAGCTCACGACGTGTCAGTTTGTGCCATCTCGGCACAATGTGCAACCTTGCGATGGTGCCGGGGAGGCAAAGAATGACCACGGCACAGAGCCATGGCTCGCCCAACACCATGATCGACAGGGTGGCGTCCCTGCTGCAGGTCTTCGACGGCTACCCCCGCCGCACGCTGGCGCAGATCGCGCGGCAAGCCGATCTACCGCGTTCGTCGGCGCACCGGATCCTGCAACGGCTGGTGGAGCTCGGCTGGGTGGAACGGGAGGGCTACCAGTACCGCCTGGGCCTGCGCATGTTCGAGCTGGGCAGCAAGGTCGTCCAGCGCGAGCGGCTGCACCAGACGTGCCTTCCCTTCATGTACGCCCTGCACCGCTCCACCGGCTTGACGGTGCACCTGAGCGCGCTGATCTCAGGTGAGGTGCTGCACCTGGAGCGCATCGGCGACTGGCCGGACAGGGGAGAGACCTGGCGCCCCGGGGGCCGCCAGCCTGCTGTGCACTCGGCCGCGGGCCGCGCCATCCTCGCGCAACTCGCCGAAGCCGAGTGGCCGGACCTGACCTTCCCGCCTCCGGCCACCGCGTACGGCGTCCATACCCTCACCCAGCTGCGACGCGACCTGGGGCGTGTGCGCGACCGAGGCGGCGTCGCCCATGACGTCCAGGGTTGCACCGCGGGCATCACCGCGGTGGCGGCCTCCATCGGCCCGTCGGGCAGCGACCTGCGCGCGGCTCTGTCACTGTGCGGGCCTGCCGAGACGATGCCGGCACAGGAAGCGGGCGATGCGGTGCGCATCGCCGCCATGGACATCTGGTACGCCGCCTCAGGACTGGCCCGCCGCCCCGGACGGGCCGCGCGCGTCGCCGCGATCACGCGTGCCTGCTGAATCACCCCCCTACCAAGAGACCGGTGACCTATGACCTTGATATCCCCGGACGACCCCACCTACGTGCTGGCCCGCGTGACCGATGTCGATCGCGAGGCCCTCGACGCGGCCATCGACGTCGCCGAGCCGGGCGCCCTGCTGATGGCGCTGATCCACCACAGCGGGGACACCCGTCTCCTCGACGAGTTCAAGGCCAGGCTCGACCAGGAGCGCCGTCACGCGCAGGCGATCATGGGGGAGTACCCCGCGGCGGTCGCGGCCGAGGTGCGCGAGCGCGCCCGGCGCCTCCTCGACGGGCCGCTGGTCCCCCGGATCGCCGTACCCGACGACACGCTGTTCCGCCGGATGGCAGAGCTGTGCGTGGACGACGTCGTCGGCGACGAGTACGTCCCCCACCTGCGCGAGCAGGGCGGCTTCGAGCCCGCCCGACGGGTCGTTCCGACCACCCGCAAGCCGCCGGCCGACTTCACCGTCGCGATCATCGGCTGCGGCATGATCGGCCTGAACGCCGCGATCAAACTCGGCCAGGCCGGCTTCCGCTACCAGGTGTTCGAAGAACGCGACGACCTCGGCGGGACGTGGTCGCGCAACACCTATCCGGGCTCGGCCGTCGACACGCCGAGCCACTTCTACTCGTACTCGTTCGAGCTCAACCCCGGCTGGTCGAAGTACTACCCCACAGGACCGGAGTACCTCCGCTACCTGCACCACGTGGCCGGCAAGTACGACCTCTACCCGCACATCGCCTTCTCCACGAAGGTGCTCGGCTGCCGCTGGCAGGAGGACGACCAGATCTGGGAGGTCACCGTCCGCCACAAGGACGGCTCCGTGCGCACGCATCGGGCCAACGCCGTGGTCACCGCCACCGGCGTGCTCAACGCGGCTGCCATCCCCGACATCGACGGCATGGACACCTTCGAAGGCGAGACGATGCACACCGCCGAGTGGCGCCATGACGTGGACCTGAGCGGAAAGCGGGTGGTCGTCCTGGGCACCGGCTGCACGTCCGTCCAGGTGGTGGCCTCCATCGCCGAGCAGGTCGAGTCCTTGGACGTCGTGATGCGCCAGCCGCACTGGGTCATCCCTGAGGGTAAGGTCGCCGCCGACGTGCCCGCGGGCATGAGGTGGGCGCTGGAGCACATCCCCTACTTCCACCAGTGGTTCCGCGTCAAGACCTACTGGTGGGCCGCGGACAAGGGCTGGTCCATCCCGCGCATCGACGAGGAGTGGTACGCCACGCACGTCTCGTCGTCCCCGGCCAACGACATGGTGATGCAGGTCTGCCTGGATTACCTCGACCGGTCGTTCGCCGACCGTCCCGATCTGAAGGAGATGCTGACGCCGGACTTCCCGCCGTTCGCCAAGCGGATCGTCAAGGACCCCGGCTTCTTCGAAGCCGTCAAGCGCGACAACGTGTCGCTGCACCGCGGATCGTTGCGGCAGATCCGCCCGGACGGCGTGGTGACGACGGAGGGGGAGTTCATCTCCGCCGACGTCATCATCTGGGCCACCGGCTTCAGGCTCGAATACCTCGGCTTCCTCGACGTCGTCGGCCGCGGCGGCGTCAGACTGTCCGAGGAATGGGCCGAGGAGAACCCGAGGGCGTATCTGGGCATCACAGTGCCGGGCTTTCCCAACTTCTTCGTCACGGCAGGCCCGAACGCCGCACCCAATCACGGCGGCGGCCACAACGTCACCAGCGAGGAGCACGTCCACTACATCGTGGAGAGCCTGCAGTACCTCGTCGAGAACGGCCACACCGCGATGGAGCCGACGCGGGAGGCGACCGAGGACTACAACCGGCGCGTCGATGAGGAACTGGACAAGACCGTCTGGAAACACGGCGGTACGGCGAGCGGGTACTACCGCAACAAGGCCGGACGTGCCTGGGTGGCCTGCCCGTGGCGGCTGGTCGACTACTGGGCCATGCTGCGCGCGCCGGAGCCACGCGACTACGTGTTCACCTCATCACCCGAAAGCTGATCGTCACGCTCAGGGGGTGCGGGACAACCGCACCCCCTGAGCGTGGGTCACTCCCCGCGGAACACCGGGGAGCGCCGCTCAAGGCTCGCCGCGATGCCCTCGGCGCAGTCCGCGGTCGCCCACAGCCGCGCCTGCTCGGCCAGTTCGTGCTCCAGAGCCTCGGCGACACGGCGCGCCAGACCGGCCCGGAGCGTCGAGCGGATCGACCTCACCGCCAGCGGGGCCGCCGACGCCAGCTCACGTGCCCAGGCCATCGCCTGCTCGCGCTGTCGGCTGGGCTCGGCCAGCCGGTCGGCCAGCCCGATGCGATGTGCCTCCTGGCCGCGCACCGGCCGGGCGCTCAGCAGCATGCCGGCCGCCGCCTGCCGGCCGACGATCTCCGGCAGCGTCACGCTCAGCCCGAACCCCTGATGAAAGCCCAGCATGGCGAAGTTCGCGACAAACCGGGTGTTCTCATCGGCGACCCGGAAATCGGCCGCGCAGGCCAGCCCCAGCCCTCCACCCACGGCGGCGCCCTGGACCGCGGCGATGATCGGGGTCCGGATCTCGAACAACTGCGCCGCCCGCCGGTACAGGCGCTCCGACACGGCCACCCGGTCGCCGTCGAAGCCGCCGCCCGTCCCGAAGTCGGCGCCGGCGCAGAAGTGCTTGCCCTCGGAGGCCAGGACGAGCACCCGGCAGTCCGCGCTGCCGTCCAGTTCGCGGGCAGCGTCCACGAGCAGGCCGATGAGATGCTCGTCGAAGTAGTTGGCGGGCGGCCGGCGCATCTCCAGGAGCCCGACCCCGTTCTCCACCGTGACCGACAGATCCTCGCTGTCTGCTTGCACGAACGGCCTCCGCAATGTCGGGGATGAGTTCGCCTTCCACCCTGCCGGACGCCGGTCGCCGCCTCCCCCGAGGCGTCCGCTCAGTGGACGTCCGCCCTCGGACGACCGAGATCAAGACCAAAGTACATCTCCATGACCTCCGATATCGCCAACCTCCTGCACGCGTTCGCCCGCCTGGCCGACGAAGGAACCCCGCACGACCTCGGCGCCCTGCTCACCGACGACGTCGAGTGGGCGATGGCCGGAGCGCGCTGGCGCGGGCGCGAACAGACCGTTGCCGGGCTGACCCGGATGCGCGAGCTCGGGCACGCCGGTCCGGAGTCGGGCAACCGGCATGTGATCACCAACCTGGAGGTGCACGCCACCGGCGACCACGCCACCGCGTTGTCCTACTTCCTGCTCGTGTCGGCCGGCCCGCCCGCGGCGATCGTCGTCGCAGGCTCCTACCGGGACGAGCTCGAACGCGGCCGGGACGGCCACTGGCTGCTGGCGCGCCGCGAGGTGACGACCTGAGACGCGCAAGCCGTCCACTCACCGGAACACCGTCCAGCAACGGCGTCGCCTCCGCCCTAGCGTCGGGTCACCAGCCCGCAAGCGATGCCGCTCACCGCAGGGGGACAGCACATGACAACCACCGATCCTCGCCTCGGCAAGGCCCTTGATCGCGCGCTTGATCTGGGGGAGATCGGCATCGCCGTGGCCGCCTACCACCGCGGCGAGCTGATCGTCGACGCGGTCGCCGGAGTCACCGACGTCACCACGGGCGCACCCGCCGACGAGCGCACCCTGTTCCCGGTGTTCTCGGTGACCAAGGGCGTCACCGCGACCGCGCTCCACCTGCAGGCCGAGCGCGGGCTGGTCGACCTGCAGGCGCCGATCGCCCGGTACTGGCCGGAGTTCGCCGCGGGCGGCAAGCAGGCCATCACGGTCGAGCAGGCCCTGTCGCACCGGGCGGGCATCCCGCAGATGCCAGAAGGCGTCACCCCGGAGCTGCTGGCCGACTGGGAGTGGATGACGGACCGGATCGCCGCCTTCACCCCGCTGTACGAGCCGGGCACGACCAGCGCCTACCACGTCCTGGTCTGGGGCTGGATCGTCGGCGAGGTCGTACGCCGCACCGATCCGGCGCACCGGCCCTTCGACGTCTTCGTCACCGAGGAGATCTGCGCGCCGCTCGGCGTCACCGACTTCCACCTCGGCGTCTCCGGCGACGACCTCGCACGCGTGGCCACCCTGTACGGCGGCAACGCGTTCGCGATCTCCGACGAGCACAACATCAGCCCCCAGGCCGTCTTCCCCGGCTCCGACGTGCACAACCAGCCGGTCATGCAACAGGCCGTGGACCCCGGGGCGGGCGCGATCGCCACCGCGGGCTCGGTGGCCAGGATCTTCGCGATGCTGGCCGAAGGCGGGCAACTGGACGGCGTCCGGCTGCTGTCGCCGGACAGGGTCGCCACGTTCACCCGCCCACGCACGGACGCGCACGCCCCCGACCAGGTGCTGACCATCCCGGTGTGGTTCGGCGCGAACGGGTTCTGGCTCGGCGGCGAGCCGGGCGCCTCCGACCCGCTCGTGGGCGACCACCGTTCCGTCATCTACAGCCCCGGCGCGGGGGGCTCCGTCGCCTGGGCCGATCTCCGCGACCGGATCGCGGTCGCGATCTGCCACAACAACATGGACGCCCCGGTGAGCGCGGGACCCGGCAGCACCTTCGAGCCCGTGGTGCCCGCCATCCGCGAGATCGTCGCCGAGCGTGAAGGGAGCATGCGATGAGTACGCCACGGGAGCTGTTCGGCGGCGGCGTCGCGGTCATCACCGGAGCCGGTGCGGGCATCGGCGCCGGCCTGGCCCGGTACGCAGCCCGTGAGCTCGGCATGACGGTCGTGCTCGCCGACGTCGATGCCGCCGCGATCGCCGCTCTGCGGGCCGAACTGGAGCAGGACGGCGCCCGCGCCCTCGACGTCGTCTGCGACGTGCGCGATCCCGACGCCGTCGAGCGCCTGGCCGCGACCGCCTTCCGAGACGCCGGTCCCGTCAGGCTCCTGGTCAACAACGCCGGCGTCGAACAGTTCGGCTACCTGTGGGACACCCCCGTCGCCAACTGGGAGCGCCTGGTGTCGATCAACATCAGCGGCGTCTTCCACGGCATCAAGGCGTTCCTGCCGCGCATGATGGCTGAGCCAGGACGCTCGTGGGTGTGGAACCTGTCGTCCATCGGCGGGGTCAGCGCCAGCCCTCTGCAGGCGCCGTACATCATGAGCAAGCACGCCGTCCTGGCGCTCACCGAATGCCTGCGCCAGGAGGTCGAACTTGCCGGGCACGTACATCACGTCCACGTCCAGGCGGTCCTGCCCGGCGCCGTGGCCTCGAACATCTTCGAGTCCGCCGGCGCCGTCGAGGACGGAGACGTCGCCGCCGCCGAGGACCACCGCGCGGCCATGCTGCAGATCAAGGCCCAGGCGATGGACCCGTTCGACGCCGCCCGGGTGTTCTTCGACCAGGCCGCCGCGGACGAGTTCTACCTGCTGTCGCAGCCCTTCGTCGCCGACGCCATGGCCGAACGCGCCGACACCCTGACCCGCCGCCGCGCCCCGCGCCTGCCGCAGGGCGAGTTCACCGTCCCCGCCTCATGACCTCGCCCGCCGAACTGGACCCGGACGCCGCCGCGATCGCCGCCGCGGTGGCCGGCGTGCCGCCCATGCGCGAGCGCGGCCTCGACGCGATCCGCCAGGCCATGGAGGCGATGCCGCTGCCCGCGGATCTGCCCGTCATGGCCGTTACGCAGGACCGTCTGATCGACGGGCCGTGGGGGGAGATCCCGCTGCGCGTCCACCGCCCCACCCTCGACGAGCGCGCGCCGGTGCTCGTCTATTTCCACGGGGGCGGGATGTGCCTGGGCTCCAACCACTCCTTCGAGCCGCTGGCCAGGCACCTGGCCCACCACAGCGGCGCCACGGTGGTGTCGGTCGGATACCACCTCGCGCCGGAATCGCCACCTCCCGCCCAATTCGACGACGCCTACACCGCCACCGTCTGGACCGCCGAGCACGCCGGCGACCTGCAGATCGACCCGAACCGGCTCGTCGTCATCGGTGACAGCGCGGGCGGCACCCTCGCGGCGGCGGTCGCCCTGGCCGCGCGAGATCGAGGCGGACCGGCGATCAGCTGCCAGGTACTCGCCTACCCCGGCATCGACCGGGATCTGGCCGCCCGGTCGATGTCGCAGTACGCGCAGGCGCCCATTCTCACCCGGGACGACGTCCTGTTCCTGAACGAGAACGCCGACGCCGGGCAGGGCCACCCGGACAGCCCCTACCGCATCCCCGCCTACGCCGCCGACCTGAGCGGGCTGCCGCCGGCCATCGTGGTGACGGCCGCATGCGACCCGATCAGGGACTGGGGCGAGCGCTACGCCCGCCGGCTGCGCGAGGCCGGCGTCCAGACCACCCACACCCGCTACCCCGGCACCTACCACGGCTTCCTCGCCCAGTCGGACCACCTCGCCCGAGGCCGGCTCGCCGTCGCCGAGATCGGCGCGCTGCTGCGCGCCAAGTTCGCCTACCCGCTGCCCTTCTGACCTAGGAGAACCCGTGGCCGATCCGTTCGCCGACGCCCGCGTGCTGGCCGCCAAACAGCTGTCGAGCGGCTACACCTGGGCCGAATGCCCCCGGTGGCACGACGGGGCGCTGTGGTTCAGCGACATGTACGCGCACCGCATCGTCCGCCTCGACGACGACGGCACCCCGCACACCGTGCTGGACCTGTCGCAGCGCACGTCCATCAACGGCACCGAGGTCATCCCCGGCGGGTTCGGCTGGCTGCCCGACGGCAGGCTGATCGTCACCTCGATGCACGAACGGCTCGTGCTGGCCTTCGACGGCGAGCAGGTCACCGTCCACGCCGACCTGCGGGAACTGGCGAGCGGGCCGATCAACGACATGGTCGTGGACGGCGACGGCCGCGCCTACGTCACCCAGCTCGGCTTCGAACTGTTCCAGGGGGAGGAGCCGCGTGACTCGCCGCTGCTGGTGGTGGAGCCCGCCGGCACCGCGCACGCCCTGACCGACCTGGGCGGCATGTCCGGCGCGAACGGCATCGCGATCACCGCCGACGGCAGCCGCGTGCTGACCGCCGAGGCGTTCGCCAACCGCATCACCGTGCTGGACCGCGACAAGTCCGGCCGCCTGGACGGCCGGCGCGTCTTCGCCGAAACGCCCTCCTTGCCGGACGGCATCTGCCTGGACGACGACGGCGGTGTGTGGACGGGAATGCCCGGAGTGGCCGTGGCCCGCTTCGTCGAAGGCGGCGCCATCACCGACGTGGTGCCCTTCGACGCCACCGAGGCCCTGCCACCCGCCTGCGTGCTCGGCGGCGCCGACCGGCGCACCCTGTACATCTGCGCCGGCCTGGACGTCATGGACTGGGCGGAGTCCCGGCGCAACCGCCGCGGAACCATCTGGCAGGTCCCGGTCCAGACGAGCGGCGGAGCCAACCGCCCATGACCGAGAAGGGATCCACTGTGGACCTGCTGTCCTTCCACGACCGCGTCGTCATCGTGACCGGCGCCGGGCGCGGCATCGGCCGGGCGCACGCCCTGCTGCTGGCGACCCGCGGCGCCGGCGTCGTCGTAGCCGATCTCGGTGCCAGCGTGGACGGCTCCGGCGTCGAGGACGACGATCCGGCCGCCGACGTCGTCGCCGAGATCCGCGCCGCCGGCGGGCGGGCCGTCGCCTGCCGCGCCGACGTCGCCACCGAGGCCGGTGCCGCCGCAGTGGTCGAAACCGCCCTGGCCGAGTACGGCCGGCTCGACGCGGTGGTGAACAACGCCGGCATCGTCCGGACCGGGCACTTCGACGAGATCCCGATCGAGGAGTACCAGCGCCACCTCGACGTGCACTTCTTCGGCTCCCTGTACGTCTGCCGCGCCGCCTGGCCGCACCTGATCGCCTCCGGCACCGGCCGGGTGGTCAACACGGTCTCCGCCGCGATGCTCGGCAACCCGCTGATGACCCACTACGGCAGCTCCAAGGGGGCCGTCTTCGCCCTCACCCGCAACCTCGCCATCGAGGGCGCCCCGCACGGCGTGCTGGTCAACGCCCTCGCGCCCGGAGCCGGCACCCGCATGGCCGAGAACTCGGCCGACTCGCTGTCCCCCGACGTCATGCAGTACCTGCGCACCCAGCTCCTGCCCGAGCACGTGGCCCCCGTGGCCGCCTACCTGACCCACCCCTCCTGCCGGGTGAGCGGCGAGGTCTTCAACGCCGCGGGCGGCACCGTCAACCGGCTCGCCGTCGTCACCACCCAGGGCATCCACGAGCCCGGCCTGACCATCGAGACGGTGGCCGAACGGTTCGACGACATCATGGCCCTCACCCCCGAGGCGCGGCCGGAAACCATCACCCTGACTTCGACGGAGAGATGATGACCACCCACATCGAGTTCCCCTTCGCGCCCCGGCCCCCGGCCGAGGCCGTCGAACACCTGCGGCGCCTCATGGCCGACCGTCCCATGACCAAGGTCACCATGCCGTACGGCGGTGACGTCTGGATCGTGCACCGCAACCAGGCGGCCCGGCAGATGCTCAGCGACCGGCGCTTCGTCCGGGAGCCGTTCCGCACGGGGGAGCGGGAGGTGCCGTTCTTCGTGCCCTTCCCCGACTTCCTGCGCACGACGTTGCAGTTCGAGGATCCGCCCCAGCACACCAGGCTGCGCAAGCTGGTGCAGAAGGCGATCTCGCCGCGGCGCGTACGCGACATGCGCGACTCGGCGGTCGCCTTCGCCAACGAGCTGATCGACGGCATGATCGCCCGGGGCGGAGTGCGCAACCTCGTCGCCGAGTACGCGGTACCGCTGCCCATCGAGATGCTCAGCTCGCTGCTGGGCGTGCCGTCGTCGGATCGGGAGAAGTTCGAGCGGTGGAGCTCCTCCACCCTTTCCGTGGCCGGGAAGTCCGAGCAGGAGATCGCCGCCGACATGGGCGAGCTGGCCGCGTACATGACCGACCTGATCGCGAAGCGGCGGGCGGAACCCCGGGACGACCTGCTCAGCTCCCTGGCTCACGCCCACGAGCGGGACGAGACGCTCACCGACGCCGAGATCCTGCCCATCGCGTTCCTGCTCATCGTCGGAGGCTTCGACAACACCGCCAACTTCCTGACCACCGGCGTGCTGTCGCTCCTGCGCTCCGACGAGCAGCGGGAGCTGTTCCTGACCGACCCCGACGCCCTGGCCCCCACGGCGGCCGAAGAGGTGCTGCGCCACGGCGCCTTCATGATGGGCGGGCCCGTAGGGGGTGGAGGCGGCCTCGTGCCGTTCGTCGCGACAGAGGACGTGGTCATCGACGGGCAGCTGATCGCCGCAGGGGAAGCGGTCAGCATGGACCCGGGCGCCGCCAACCACGACCCCGGCGTCGTACCGGAGCCGGGCCGCTTCGACATCACCAGGACCGACAACCCGCACCTGATGCTCAGCTACGGCATGCACCACTGCCTCGGCGCGCCCCTGGCCCGCATGGAACTGCAGGTCGGTATGGCCGAGATCTTCAAGCGGCTGCCACAGCTGCGGCTGGCCGGCGAGCCCGTGGTCCGCCATGACGTGCTGACCCAGCCGATGACCGACCTGCCCGTCACCTGGTGAACGCAAGGAACAGCGCATTGCCGAAAGTGTTCTACACCCAGCCCGACGGCCGCCAGGAAGTGATCGAAGCGGCCGCCGGCGACTCGGTCATGCAGACCGCCGTCCGTAACGGCGTCTCCGGCATCGTCGGCCAGTGCGGCGGCTCGCTGTCCTGCGCCACCTGCCACGTCTTCCTGGCCGAGGAGAACGCGGGCGACTTCGCTCCCGTCGGCGACGACGAGGACGAGATGCTCGACTGCGCCGCCACCGAACGCCAGGACAACTCCCGCCTGTCCTGCCAGCTCGTCCTGCGCGAGGGCCAGGAGGTCCACGTGACCGTCCCGGAAGCCCAGCTGTGAACCTCCTCATCGTGGGCGCGGGCCAGGCCGGCGTGCAGCTCGCCGGCAGCGCCCGGGAACTGGGCTGGGAAGGTCCCATCACCCTCGTCGGCCAGGAACCGCACGCCCCCTACGCCCGGCCCCCGCTGTCGAAGGCGTTCCTGAAAGGGGAGGCCCCGCTCTCGTCACTCGCGCTGCGCAGCGCCGCCTTCTTTGCGGACAAGCGCATCGATCTGGTGACCGGGGAGCACATCGACCGGATCGACCTCGCCGGCGACGGCGCGGGCATGGCCACCTCCGCCACTGGCGGCCGCTGGAGGTTCGACCGTCTCGTGCTGGCCACCGGCGCGCGCTCCCGGCGCCTCCCGATCGAGGGCGCCGACCTCGACGGCGTGTTGTCGCTCCGCGACGTCCGCGACGCACAGGCCCTCGCTGAGCGCCTGGCCACCGCCACAGCCGTGGTCGTCATCGGCGGCGGCTTCATCGGTCTGGAGGTGGCCGCCACCGCCGCCGCGGCCGGCGTACCGACGACCGTGGTCGAAGCCGCGCCCGCGCTGATGAACCGCGTCGTCAGCACGGCCACGGCCGACATCATCGCGACCGCGCACCGCGCCGTCGGCATACAGATCCGCACGGGACTGCGCCCCGTCCGCCTGCGCGGCACGGACGGCGCGGTCGCCGCTGTGGACCTGGACAACGGCGAGGAACTGCCTGCGGACCTCGTTGTCATCGGCGTGGGCGCCCGACCCCGGGACGAACTGGCCCGCGCCGCCGGACTGCACTGTGCCAACGGCATCGTCGTGGACGCCCGTTCCCTGGCCTCCGACGGCCACACCATCGCCATAGGCGACTGCGCGAACCTTCCCGACCCGTCCCCCGGGTGGGACGACGCTCCACGGGTGCGGCTCGAAAGCGTCGACAACGCCGTCGAGCAGGCTACCTCGGCCGCCGCCACGCTGGTCGGCCTGCACCGCCCCCACCGCGGGGTCCCCTGGTTCTGGTCCGACCAAGGAAAGCTCAAGCTGCAGATCGCCGGGCTGGCCCGCCCGGACGACGAGGTCGTCCTCCGCCCCGGCCGGCGCCCGGGGCAGCACACGGTGCTGCGCTACCGGGGCCCGCGGCTGGTCGCCGCCGAATGCGTCAACAGCCCCGCCGACTTCCTCGCGGTGCGCCGGGCTCTCGGCGAGGGCCTCTCCCTGCCACGGACGACGGCCAGGGACACCGCTTTCTCGCTGAAGGAGCACCTCGCCATCGCACAGCGCGCCGACATCAAGGAGTCGCGACGCCCATGACAGGCCCGTACGAACCGAGTCCGGTCAGCTGGATAGCCCAGGACGCCCTTGATGCGGGTCACCGACGGCACTCGTTACGCTGTCGTCGCATCCCAAGGCGGTGCGCCGACGAACCCCTTCTGGTTCCACAACATCCTGGCCGCCCCGCATGTCTCCCTGCAGGACGGCGCGGTCATCCGCGACTACGTCGCGCGCCGCGTAGAAGGCGAGGAGCGCCGCAAGTGGGTGGCCGTGGCCGTCGAGACCTGGCCCGACTACGAGGAGTACCGCAAGCGGACCGACCGCGACATCCCCGTCTTCGTTCTCGAGCCCTCCTGACCGGCACCCGACGCGAGATCTCCGGTCGACGCGATCCAAGCTCTCTCCCAGCAGACGAGCGGCCGTCGCCGGGTGAGACTGGGCGATCCGCCTGACACGTCAACGACGTCGAGCAGGGTGCGGGCAGCAGAAGGCACCGGCGGAGTCGTGCGTGCCGCCCCGGGACCGTGCCACAGGCCGGTGTGACCGACCCATCCCGCACGCCTTCAACCACCCCTTTCCTCCATAGACCTCTCCGCGGAGACACAGGATGAACGACAGCACTCCAACATCCCGATGGAACGGCTCCTATATCGCCGTCGACGGCGCCCCGTTCCCGACATCGGCGCCGAGGTGCACAACTCGAGTTCGAGCACGGTTCACGCAATCGCCGAGTCTTTCTCCACAGTGCGAGAGCTCGGCGCGAACACCGTGCTGGCGCCAGTGGCGTGGGATCTCTTCGAACCGGCGGAGGGTACGTTCGATTTCTCGCTGATCGACACGATGATCTCCACGGCAGCCGGCCTCCGGTTGCGGTTGATCCCAATGTGGTTCGGGACGTGGAAGAACGCCGTATCGACCTACGTGCCACGCTGGGTCAAGACCGACCTCGATCGTTTCCCTCGTGCCGTTGTCAGCGGCGGGCGCCGCATTGAGCATCTCACGGCGTTCTGTCCTGAATCCCGTGATGCCGACGCCCGCGCGTTCGCCGCGTTGATGCGGCGCATTCGCGAGGTCGACACGGACGGCGTCGTTCTGGCTGTGCAGGTGGAGAACGAGATCGGACTTCTGGGAGACACACGCGACCGAGGCGAGCTCGCGGAATCCGCCTTCGCGTCGGCTGTGCCTGCCGAAGTGGTGGACGCTGTTGCGAGCGACCCGTCGATGCCGCTGCATGCTGAGTGGGTCGATCACGGATCCCGCCGAGAGGGCACTTGGTCGGAGGTCTTCCCCGATGGTGACCGGCGGGACGAGGCTTTCATGGCGGCGGCGTTCGCCGCCTACGTCGGTCGCGTCGCAGCCGCCGGCGCCGCGGAGCACGACGTGCCCTTGTTCGTCAACGCCTGGTTGGATGCCGACAGCGTGCTCGATGGACCCGTCGCCGTCGCGGGGGGCAAACGCCCGGGAGACTATCCCAGCGGCGGCCCGGTCATTCCCGTGGCCGCGATCTGGGAGAAACTCGCGCCCGCACTGCACTTCCTCGCGGTCGACATGTACGTCGACGGGGGAGAGGACGTGTTCGAGGCCTACCGCAGCCGCCGCGGCCGGCTCTTCATACCGGAACTGCGCGCGGACGCCGTCGGCATCGGCCAGATGTTCTCCGCGCTCGGCACCCACCGTGCGCTGGGTGTGTCGCCGTTCGGAGTGGACAGCCTCGACCCCTGCGATGCGGGAAGCGCTCAGCTCATCGATGCGTACTACCTCCTCAGGGCAGCCGCGCTCCTCATCCGCCAGAATCCGGATGCTACCGTCCGGTCGTTCGTGCTGTCAGAGACCCAGCCGGAAGCTCAACTGCACTTCGGCGACGCCACCATCCACATCCACTCCAAGGACGAGTGGGGCACGGTCACCCCTGTCTATCCTGCGTACGGGATCGTGATCGAGGACGGTGACGGCCTGTACATCATCGGGCGCGGGTTCTGGATCACGCTCGCCGGCAGCGACGACAAGCAGGTGTCATTCGCGTCGGCAACCCACTACCGCCTTGAGGGGGAAGCCCTGCGGCCGGTCCGGCACCTCAACGGTGACGAGACGGCAGGCGGGACCCTCATTCCCTTCCCGTTCACAGGGTCGCCGCTGGTTCCCGGGCGCGTCATCCCGACCCGAATTCCCGACGCGGGTATCGCTCGCATATCCGTCTACTCGTACTGACCATCACGGGGAGCATCGATCATCGGGGTCACGATCTGGATCTGCGGTACGGATCGTGCCCTGACGATGCGTCGCCGGCAGTGGAACATCGCTCACTCACCCGGCGGCAAACGATCTGGTGGTCGGGCGGGACGGGCGCAGATGGCGGACAGGTCGTGGGCGAAGCGGTCGACGAGGGCAGCCAGGCCCACGACTTCATCGGTGCGGGGCACGCCGGGGACGGCGACTGGCCCGACGGCTCAAGCTCTCGTGGTCCGGATGCGGCCGGCGCCGGCCTTGCAAGGGAACACGGCCTGCAGCGGAACCTGGAGACGGTCATCCCTCGCCTGCCTCCAACGCCGGTCGAAACCAGGCTCGTGGCTCGGCGACATCGCTCGAGCCGGCGCCTGCGCGGGGACCGTTCTGGGGCGAGACGCAGGCGTGCAGCGCTTGCTGGAATGCGCCCGCCGCCTGGGCCTGGCGCTCAACACCGTGAAACGCTACGCCCGGGTCAGCGAACCCGAACGGCTGGCGCGTGTGCCGAAGTACCGGCCCACGCTCGTCGACCCGTTCCGCGACCATCTGCGCCAACGCCGGGCCGAAGACCCCGCCGTCCCGGCCTCACCCTCCCGTTCCACCACGGCGGCACCGAAGGCGTCAGCACCATGTACGGACGCACTGGACCACCCAGAACCCGCCGAGCTGTTCCTTGGTCCCGGCGAACGGGCCGTCGGTCATCGTGGTCGTGCCGTCGCCGGGGCGTACGACGGTGGTGGCGTGCGAACCCGCCAGCCCGCCGACGAACACCCAGCAACTGGCGGCCTGTATGTCGGCGGTGACCTGGCTGGTGCGGGCCCGCTGCCGCAGGTCCTCCTCGGCCGGCCACGGCGCGTTCTCGTCGAACTGGACGGCCGGGCGGTACTCCCTCACGGCGAACTCCTTCGTAAGGGGATGCCGGGGCACACCGTCATCATCAAGCCCGCACCCCTGCGCCCGGCCGTGGCCGTCTGCACCCGCACGACTCCCTGTTACGCCAGGCCCGCCAGGCATGGGCCACCGATCCGTCGCAAAACCACGTCCGCCTGGCCTTCTACCTGCTGCCCATCACCCAAGCAACATCTTCAGAACACTCCTAGGTGGCCGGCGCGGCCTCGAGTACCGGGCCGGTCTGTTGGTCCTTGTCGGTGGTGTCGTCGTCGCCGCCGTGCGCGTTGGGCACATGCCGGAACGCCCGCAGGGCGAGGACGGCCAGGCCCGCGTAGAAGGCGGCGCTGACGAAGCCCACCACGTGCACCCCGGAGGTGAACGCATCGCGGGCCGCGTCCAACAGGTCGCCACCCTGCTCCGCGGGCAGCCGACCCACCACGGCGACCGCACGGTCGATGCTTTCCCGGGCGGCGTCGGCCACGCCGGACGGCAGGGAGCCGAGCGCGCCCCTCACGCCGGCCCGGTACACCGCGGTCCCGAGCGTGGCGAGCGTGGCGATGCCGAAGCCGGTCGCGAACTCGGCGGGTAACCGGTCCCGGCGACCAGCAGCCCGCCCGCGATCAGGTACGCCGGGCGGATCCGG
Source organism: Nonomuraea jabiensis (assembly GCF_014204795.1). Classification (GTDB taxonomy): domain Bacteria; phylum Actinomycetota; class Actinomycetes; order Streptosporangiales; family Streptosporangiaceae; genus Nonomuraea; species Nonomuraea jabiensis. The sequence goes on from NZ_JACHMB010000001.1 coordinate 9,048,713, forward strand.
CCGGCCAGCGGCGGGGTGGACAGGTTGCCGATGATCATCAGCACGTTGGGGACCATCAGGAGCAGGCCGGCTGTCAGCGGGCTCAGGCCGGTGACGTTCTGCAGGTACGACGTGACGAGCAGGAGGGTGCCGGCGCCCACCACGGCGGTCACGAACATCAGGGTCAGCGCGGAGCGGAACGTGCGGTTGCCGAACATCCGCAGGTCGAGCATCGGGCGCTCCAGATTCCGCTGCCGCCGGACGAACACCACCCCTGCCGCGATGCCGGACACCAGCGCCACGGCGGGCCACCACTGCCAGCCGCTGCGAACCAGTTCCTTCAGCCCGTAGACGAACGGCAGGATCGCCGCGAGGCACAGCACGACACTGACCGGGTCGAGCCTGCCCGCCTGCGCCGCGCGCCGGCCGGGGAGCAGGAAGGGGCCGCACACCAGCAGCAGCACCATTCCCGGCACGGCCACCAGGAACACCGACCCCCACCAGAAGTACTCCAGCAGTACACCACCGACGAGTGGGCCGAGCGTCAGCCCGCCCATGAAGCAGGTCAGATAGATGGCCAGGGCGCGGCTGCGTTGCCTCTGGTCGGTGAACATGCCGGTGACCAGGGCCAGCACCGACGGCATCACCGCGGCGCCGGCCACGCCGAGCAGCGCCCTGCTGGCGATGAGCATTTGCGGGCTGGTGGAGAATGCGGCGGCCACCGAGGCGATGCCGAACACGGCGCCGCCGATGAGCAGGAGTTTCTTGCGGCCGATCCGGTCACCGATGGTGCCCATGGTGACCAGGAAGCCCGCGATCAGCAGGCCGTAGATGTCCACGATCCACAGCTGTTGGATGCCGCTCGGCGCGAGCGCGGCGCTCAGGTGCGGAACGGCCAGGTACAGCACGGAGAAGTCCATCGAGACGAGGAACGTGGGCAAGCCGAGCACGGCCAGCCCTACCCATTCCCGCGGCCCGGCTCCGGGCCGCGTGTTCGCAGTGGTCACAACCTCATCCCTTCCGTAGGGCGACTGGCGCGTCGCCGGCCTGTCACCTTGGCTACGAACGGACTCGACGCCATTCGACACCGCCAAAAGAATCAGAAGACGTTCTCACCCTCGGCCGAAAGGGGCGTCTCGTCGGAGACACTGAGACTGACTTCTCGCCAGGCCTCGTCGCCGGCGGCGAGTTCCTGTGCCGCCTGCTGCGCCAACGGCACGGCATCGGTGCCGAGCAGCAGGCGAAGGGGGGCATCATCGCGGCCGGCGATGTCCCGGACCACCTGGGCGACACGGCGCGCGCTCGTCGCCTCGTGACCGGAGGCGGCGCGCACCTGCTTGGCGAACGCGCCGATGGTCGACTGGTACGGCGCGCTGGGCTGCGCAATCGTCATCGACGAGCCCGCCCAGTCGGTACGCATACCGCCCGGCTCGAGAACAGTGATCTTCACTCCGAACGGCGCGAGTTCATGGGCAAGGCCGCTGGAGAATCCGGTGACGGCCCACTTCGCCGCCTGGTAGGCCGTCAGACCAGGGGCGGAGAAGCGGGCACTGAGCGAAGAGACCTGGATGAGATGACCATGGCCCTGCTCGCGCAGGATCGGCACGACCGCCTTGGAAACGTTGACGACGCCGTAGAAGGTGGTTTCGATCTGCGTCCGGAAGGAGTCGATCGTCGTGTCCTCGAACGAGCCGAGGTCGCTGTAGCCGGCACTGTTGACGACGACATCGATGCGACCGAACCTTTCCACGGTCTGAGCCACCGCGCGCACGGCCGCGGCATGATCGGTCACGTCCAGGCGCAGCGCAAGCACTCTGTCGCCGTAGGCGTCCAGGAGATCCTCCAACCGCTCCGGGGTACGCGCCGTCGCCGCCACCCGATCACCGGCTTCGAGTGCGACCTCGACGAACGCGCGGCCCAGACCGCGCGAACTTCCTGTCACGAACCACACCTTGGACATGGACACTCCTCGCTAGTGATCGACTCGTATGACGTGCTCGGTACGCCGGTGGAACCTGGTGGACGGGGTAAACGTGGATCCGGTGTGAGACGACGGCGCTGGTCACCGGCCGGCACCTGAGGTCACCCGGTAGCGCAGGTGCGTGACACCGGGCGCATCAAGCACCCGGGTCAACTCCAACTCGATGCGATCGGCGCCGAACAGCCGCCGCCCGTCACCGAGCACGACCGGGATCAGGTGGATCTCCAGTTCGTCGAGCAGGCCCTCGCGCAGCAGCGACTGGGCGAGGGCGGCACCGTGCACCATCACATCCTTGTCGCCGGCGGCAGCCTTGGCCTCGCGCATGGCCGTTGCGACGTCGGACACGTAGTGCACCCAGCCGCTCTGCGGCGCCGGTAGGACACCACGCGTGGGTACGAAGATCGGCACACCGTGGTGATCACCGTGCCAGTGGCCGGCGTACTCGAACGTCTTGCGGCCCACCACGACCGCACCCGTCGCCATCGACTCGCCGAACACCTGCCCGCTGATCCCCGGCGGGTCGAAGTACGGCGGCTCGGAGACGGGCTCGCCGAGCCACTCGTGCAGCCGCAGCCCGCCGTTCCCGAGCCCGTTGCCCGGCCCGTCGCCCGGGCCGGTGATGAACCCATCGAGCGACATCGACATGTACAACACGGACTTCGCCATCGGTTTCCTTCCTTACCGGCGCAGGGCGAGCGCACCTGGCCTGATCATGTGGCCTGCCCGTACCGTCACCGGGATGTGAGGCAACCGCCAGACAGATGTCCTTGTTCGAGGCCTGCCGGGGCGTCGCTCCCGCAGCAGGTGGATCCAGGGCGCGGCGATCAGCCGGACCGGCCCTGTCGCCGGCGAGCACTAGGCCGGATGGCGCCAGGGCGTCACGGGCGCGCGGTGGTCGGCGGCGATGCCGTGCAGGAGGCACGCCTGACGCGGCTCACGGGGGCACAGCACGAACGCCTCACTGATCGTCGCGCGATACAGGCGCCACGCCGCCGGTGCGGTGACGTCCTCGAGCGACAGGACGGCCCCACCCCGGCTGGGCTCTCCGGGGAAGATCTCGATACCGCGATCCAAGTCACGGCCGGTCAGCTCGGCCGCGGTGCCGGACAGATACACCGCCCGGCCGTGGTACGCCGGCACCGTCGAGTCGAAGATCACCATGCTCAGCCGGGGACGCGCGGCGAGGTTACGGGAGTGCCGCGTGTCGGGGCTGGACACCCAGAAGATCTCGGCGTAGTCGGCGGTCGCGAAGTAGACGGGCGACGTCCACGGAGCGCCGTCGGCGTCGGCGGTGCCGAGGACCACGTACAGGTTGGCGTCCATCAGAGCACGGGCATGGGCGTCCAGATCGACGTCGGTCATGACGCCGCCCCCCGCCGCACCCGAAAGACAACGGCCATCGCGGCGCGCTCGGCTCCGTTCAGCCGGTCGGCGGGCGGGTACCACACTTGAGCAAGCAACGACCTCCAGTGGATCGAGAGCTCTTCCATGACGGTCACCCCGCATCCGCGGTCGTACATCATGACCTCCTTGTTCGACGGTGTACGGCCAGTCTGGCGAGCGGCACGCACCTGGACATCCGTACTGAGCACCCAGCCACTACTGATCCGCTACGGAGCGGTCACTGACGTACGCCACTCTGGTAGGCGTGGATTCGACCGCGATTGCGTCGGTGCGGCAACCGGGGTGAGGTTGGCGTTGGAGATGCCTTATAGCTGGGTGACGCCGCTGGCGCGCTCGATCAGGAAGCGGATGGCGACGCGTCCTTCAGCGTGGATGTTCGACAGGAACACCTCCCAGTCGGGGTATTCGTCGCTGAGCGCGCCGTGCAGGTTCTTGAGAGCCTCAGCATCCAGTCCGACGTCCGGCGAAAGAACCTCTGCGTGCCCCTCGACCTGAATCCATGGCCCGAAAAATCGGTCTGTGAAGACGCAGATCGAACCCCGTGGGTCTCGCCGTAGGTTACGGGTCTTGGCTCGCGCCTCCGTCGTGCTCAGCACAACGCGACCGGCACCGTCGAGAGCGACGATCACGGGTGAGAGCTGGGAGCCTCCATCCTTGCGGCACGTACTGAGCACCGCGTGATGGTGATTGCGGAGAAAGTTCTGGGCCTGTTCGACTTTCATGGATTTTCCCGATTCAGATAGCGCTTCTCAGCGAGCTTTGGTGCGATGCCAGGGTGCCCCCTGAATGGGCGTTCACCTCTGATGGAGCTGCGGCCGTGTGCGCGGCGGCGATCAGGGCGGCACCAAGCTGCACCGCGACCAGCCTGCGGATCTCGATCGGCGGGCCGGGGGAGTCGGATTCGGCCTGGCCGTACCAGAGGTCGAAACGTTCGGCGAGCAGGCGACGCTGCTCGCCGATGGCTGGTGCCACGTTGCCGGCGGCGAGCTCGGCGTCGAGCATGCGCAGGAATACTCCAAGCAGGCGCAGCCGCAGCAGGTGCACCGTCTGACGGTTGCCGAACTCCTCGGCGACCGTGGCCGGCCGATGGGGATCGTGCGAGGCCTCTTCCAGCTCGCCGAGCTTACGGAAGCTTTCCAGCGTTCCCTCGGTCGAGCGGCGGAACGGCGAATGCACAGTCAGATCGCCGACGACGGCCTGCATGCTCGCCTGCAGCGCATCGATCAGCTCGCGCCGGGCCGCGTTTCCCTCAGCGGCGATCTCCCCATAGGTGCGGCCGGTGGGACTTCGATCCGACACCCGCTCGTCGGTCCAATAGGGCACCTCGGTGACCAAGTGGAGCGCGCCGTATCTGGCTGCGTAGTCAGCGCTGCTGCCGCCGACGCCGAAGGCCACGCCCACCTGCGACCCCGGCGGGGTCAGGTAGACGGCGGGGACGATCGGTGTGGCGCCGGGCAGTTCCGGCTCACCGTGATGCAGCGGGAGGCCTTCCATGCCCGGCAAGGCAGCCAGTTGCTCGGCGAGCGCCGGGTCTTCACGGTTGATGTAGAAGAACGCGCCCTGGTACTCGCCGTTGTGCAGGGAGTAGACCAGCGACGGGCGTACCTCGTCCATCAGCCGCATGAGCGCGGCGGTCTCCGGTAACGGGCGGTCGAAGGAGTAGTCGCCGGCGGTCAGCGGGAAGGTCCACTCGACCTGGTCGGCCAGGTCGGGGCGGTAGAAGTGCTCGGCGTAGGCGCGGCGGTCGCCGGGGCGGTCGTACCAGCCTTCGTTCAGGCGGGCGCCGTCGGGGTCCGCGCACGCCACGACATGCCAGCGAAAGCCTGACTCTGCCCGCAGTTGCGGGTGCCGGCAGAGCAGTTTCAGCAACGTGAGGGCGGTCAAGGCCCCGACAGGCTCGTTGGGATGCGGTCCGGCGATGACCACCGCGTCGGCTGGGCCGTCGCCGACCGTCACGGCATACAGCGGGTCGCCCATCCGCGAGGTGCCGATGCGGCGCAGCCGTACATGGCGGGGATGGGCGGCGGCCAGCTCCTCCAGCTCGGCCTGGAGCGCGTCGACGGATGGGAACGCGGAGCTCTCGGGGACGCGGCTCATGTACTCGGCAACATTCATAATGAGATTACGGTAATAATAAGATTATGAGAATGACAAGGGCTGAGGCCAAGCAGCGCAACCGGCAGGCCCTGCTGGCCGCCGCGCGCCTGATCGTCGCCCGCGACGGCCACCGGGCCAAGCTGGAGGAGATCGCCGAGCAGGCCGAGCTGACCACCGGTGCCGTCTACTCGCTGTTCGGCAGCAAGAACGGACTGCTCGTCGCCCTGGTCACCGACCACCTCACCCCGCACTACGACAGCATCGAGCAGGCCATCCCTGCCGGCATGGGCCTCGTCGAGGCGGTGGAGGTCTTCGCCCGCCACTACCGCCACCTGTGCGACGACCCCGACGCGCTGCGCGACCTGTCGTTCGAAATCAGCCTGCAGGACCTGGCCCTGCGCGACCCCGAACTGGCACCCAAACTCGCCGCCTCCGTCCGGGCACACGAACAACGCCTGACCGCGCTGCTGTCCGGCAGACTCCATGACGGGAACGCACTCACGCCTGGCCAGGCGCAACGCCTGGCCACGGCGCTGCGCGCGCTCCTGGTCGGCCTGAGTCAGGGTGTCATCCTCGGCCTCGCCGACGCCGCCCCCCAGGACTATTTCGCCGCCACCGCCCGCGCCCTGATCACCCCGGACGTACTCGGACCGCCCTGACCTCCCCTGCTCGAAGCGCAGGCGGCTTGCACTCTGTCCTCGACCGCCGCTCCTCCTATCGAACACGCGGCCGCACCACCACATGTGTGCCGAGGGACCCAGAGCCGCCATCACCTCGGTGGCAGCCGCCAGGATGAGTGTTTCCACGCTCCTCCGCGTCGTGCCGAACATTGCGGCGCCCGCTCCTCCGCGCTGGGCCACCGGCTCGACATGGAGCCGCAGAGCTTCCACCGCCTGCTGAAACCTATGCGCCGGCCGTCCGGCGGCGCCAGATGAAGATGCCGACTTTTAGTCGAATACAAGTACGCGGCAAGACCGGCCGCAAGGGTGCACCAAGACGTCCCGGCCAGAGTGATGTCCAACCGGGGGTGATCCACCGGAAACAAGCCCGGAGGAGACCTCCGGAACCTGATGAGAGGACAGAACTCATGAAAATCGACATCTTGGACCTGCCGGCCGGCAGCGTCTCCATCGCCGACGACGAGCTCGACGTGATTGTGGGAGCCATGGATACCGAGGACCAGTGGTCTGCCTACGTCTGCACCGCCAGCCAGCGGGGCGACTGCTGGAAGGACTGACCCGTCCGCCGGTGGGCCGGTACGACCCGGTCCACCGGTCGAGCACGGCTAAGGACCCATCATGCTAATGATCATCAGTGACCCCGCCGACGCGTCCGCTGCCCTGGTGCTCCCGAAACTGAAGGAGCAGGGCGTCGAGACCCTCTGGTGGGATGAGAGCTCGCTGGCGGCGGGCTCGACCTTGACCATCGGCCTGGACGGTTCGGTGGTCCGCCAGACTCTGACCCATGAGGGCCGGTCCTACGATCTGACAGAGGTGACCGCCGTCTGGCACCGGCGGCCCCGACGTCCCAGGGCCGTCGCCGTCGCCGACGAGAGCCAGCGGGCCTATGCCGATCTGGTCACCCGGGACACCCTCGAGGGCGCCTACGCACTCATGACGGACCGGTGGATGCCGGCGCGGCCACAGGATGCCAAGAGGATCGACTACAAGGCCCTGCACCTGGCCATGGCCGCCCGACTCGGCTTCTCGGTGCCCGACACGGTTGTGACGAATGACCCGGCGGAGCTGGTGCCCGCCTGGCACCGCGCGAGTGGGCGGTTGATCTGCAAGACGCCGGAGAAGCTGCCGTTCGAGCTCGACGGCGAGGCGCGGCACATGTACACGACCCAGGTGGAGCGCCGGCACCTCGCAGGCCGCCACCGCATGGCGCACGCACCTGTCATCCTCCAGCCGAACGTGCCCAAGGACCGCGAGCTCCGGGTGACCGTGGTCGGCGACCGGGTGTTCGCGGCGGAGATCGACTCCCAGTCCTCACGCCTCACCTCGCTGGACTGGCGGCACTACGAGGACCAGAGCGTCGCCTACCGCCCCCACGACCTGCCGCCCTTGGTGGAACGCCGGTGCGTCGAACTCGTCAGGGCACTCGGGCTCAGCTTCGGCGCAATCGATCTGATCCGCACGCCCGCCGGCGACTACGTCTTCCTGGAGCTCAACGTCAACGGGCAGTGGGGATTCGTCGAGCTCTTCGCGGGCCTGCCCATCAGCGATGCCATCGCCGGCTGGCTGTCGGCGAACGAGAAACGAAGGGAGGGACAACGATGACGACCACGTTCGAGAACGACCTGGCCGATGCCGTACGGCTGCTTCGTGAGCTTCCCCGCGGCCGGGAGCACCGAGACCAGGCGCGCGCGAGGGTGGCCGCGTGGAGCGCGGAACGCCCCGGGCGGGAAGCCGAGCTCGTCATCGACGAGACGCCTGGCACCGGACGCGTGAGCTACGACCTGCTCATCGCCCACCCCGATGGCGGCACCGTCGGGCTCACCGCACACGTCGAAGACGGCCTGCCATGGATCGTCGACCACTCGACCCACTGGGCGGCCGGACAGGTGGTCAGCGTCGACGGGGTCGGCCTGTCGATGCCCGCCGCCTTGTACGCGCTGCGCTCACTCGGTACCCGGGATCGCCGGATCCACGAGCAGCTCGTCGAATACCGCATTCTGCTGAGCGAGATCGAGCAGGACGAAGAGCCGGCGTCGCGTGAGGAGGTGCAGCGGGCCGCGGACACCTTCCGTCAGCGTCGCGGGCTGATCGGCCAGGAGCAGACCCTGGCCTGGCTGGCCGAGATGGGGCTGCCCCAGCGAGCTTTCGTCGCCCAGATGGAGACCGAAGCCAAGATCGCGAGGGTCAGAGCGAGGTTCCCGTCGGAGGACGCCTTCAAGGCCTGGCTGGCCGAGCGTCGCCGGACCAGCGACATCCGCTGGCACTGGCTGTGAGCCGCGTGCCGCTGCGAATGCAGCTCACCCAGACCGGCTGCGGCGCCGCCTGCCTGGCGATGCTGCTCAGTGCTCTCGGCCGGCGCACGAGCGTGGCCGAGGCGCGTGCTCACCTGCCCGACAACGCGGACGGCGCGTCGATGCGCGACCTCATCCAGGCAGGCGCCATGTTCGGCTTGCGGCTCCGGCCGTTTCGGGTGCCGGCACTGACGGGGCTGCCCACCCCGTTCATCGCGCACTGGGAGGGCGACCACTACGTGGTAGTCGAGCGGATCCGGCGGGGATGGGTCGATGTCGCCGACCCCGCGCGGGGGCGCCGACGGGTGCCGGACTTCGGGACCGCGGTCCTGCTCGCGGAGGTGCCGGAGACGCTGACGCCTGCTCGGCGGGGCCGCGCCCCCTGGCTGCCGCTGGTGACGCGGGCGTTGCGCGACCGGCGGTTGCTGACCAGCGTGGTGCTGGCCTCGATCGCCGTCCAGGGCCTTGGGTCGGTGGTGCCTCTGGCCACGAAACTGGTAGTGGACGGTACGGCGACGGGGGGCGCGCTGGCCGTGGTCGCGACCCTCGCGGTGGTTGCGCACATCCTGCTGACCCAGGTGCGCGCGCTGCTGCTGATCCGCCTTCGTACCAGCGTCGCGGGGAACATGATGCGGGCCCTGGTCACCCATTCGTTCGCGCTGCCGTACCTGTTCTTCCAGCGGCGGACCAGCGGCGACCTGCTGTCGCGGCTGGGCGCGGTGGCAGTGCTCCGCGACCTGGTGGCGGACCGCTCGCTGGCGTTCGGCCTTGACCTTCTGACCGGCCTCGGCTACCTGGCGGTGCTGGCCGTGGCCGCACCCTGGCTGGCGCTGATGACCGCGCTGGTGGCGGCGGCTCAGGCGGCGGTCACGATGATGGTCGGACGTGTCGGACTGCGACGGACCTTCGAAGCGCTGCACGCCTCATCGCTGACCCAGACAACCCTGGTGGAGAGCATCTCCGGCATAGAGGGCGTCAAGGCGAGCGGTGAGGAGGACGCGGCCGTCCAGCGCTGGAGCCATCGCTACGAACGGGAGCTCACGGCCGCCGCAGGGCGGGACCGAGCACTGGCCGGCGCGCAGGCCGTCACCGAGGGGTTGCAGGTCGCGCTGGCGCTCGGCGTGCTGGTGATCATCGCGTTCCGGAGCACGAGCGCGGAACTCGGAACCATGCTGGCGTTGGGTGCGCTGGCCACCTCGACGATCACACCGCTGGCCGGGCTGCTCGGGACGGTGCAGCAGCTCCACATGGCCTACGGGCACCTCGACCGGATCGCCGATGTGCTCGGCACGCCCGTGGAGCCCACCGGCGGGCTGCGCCCGGCGATCACTGGCGCGACCGAGCTACGTGGCGTGACCGCAGGCTACGATCGCCGACATCCGATCCTGCGCGACGTCAGCCTGTGGGTGCCTGCGGGGGCGCGGGTCGCTGTCGTGGGCAGGTCGGGGTCGGGCAAGACCACCCTGGGCCGGGTGCTGCTCGGCCTGCTCGAACCGGCCGAGGGCGGCATCACCTTCGACGGTGTGCCGCTGGAGCGGATCGACCGCTCCTGGCTGCGCCGTCATCTCGGCGTCGTCACCCAGCAGACTCACCTGTTCGCGGGCTCGGTGGCCGACAACATCCGCGGCGGCTCGGACGAGAGCCGGGGTGGTGACGTCGAGTGGGCCGCACGGATGGCGGAGATCCACGATGAGATCGCCGCGATGCCGCTGGGTTACGCGACCAACATCGGCGAAGCGGGCCGCCGCCTGTCCGGTGGCCAGCGGCAGCGCATCGCACTGGCCCGGGCGCTCCACCGCCGTCCCCGTCTGCTGCTGCTCGACGAACCGACGGCGAGCCTGGACGCTGTCACCGAAGAGCGCATCAGGAAGAACATCGCGGGACTGGACTGCACGCAGATCGTCATCGCGCACCGTCTTTCCACGATCAGGGACGCCGACCTCATCGTGGTCCTCGACCGGGGGCGCGTCGTCGAGGCGGGCACGCACGACGCCCTGGTGGCGCGAGCCGGCGCCTACGCCGACCTCATCGCCCACCAAGCCACCTTCGTCCGCTCCGACTGACCCCGTCTCCGCGCCGGCCACCGAGCACACCAGCGAGGGCGGCGCCGGCATTCGTCTGCGACAGCGCCGCCGGCCAGGGCCCCATCCCCGGAGGTATCGCGTGAACATCGAGCCGAGTTCGTCCTCTATGCGCTCCGGATCGACGGGCCTTCCACGAACGGCGCGTCCCTCTCGACACGTTAGGTGAAACCTACGGCTTGGCCGACGAGATCATCGGTAGTCCGGCCGACGCCCCGGAGTCCGGCACCCCTGCGTAGTCGGGCAGCTCGACGCCGTTGATCGCACGCTCGACCAGTTCGGTGAACCATTCGCCGGCGAAGTCGGGGCTCGGCTCGGCGTCCGGCCCCGGGCTCTGGAGGCTGTGTACGTGCAACCGGCCGATCTCCTGGTTGGCCTCCACGAACGAGCGCATCCGAGTCTCGTAGCCGGCGAACCCGGCCTCCGGGTCCCACCCGGCGGCGGCCAGCTCTCCGGCCAGCAGGTAGGCGCCGATCAGGGCCAGCCCGGTGCCCGCCCCGGACATCGGCGACGCGCTGAACGCCGCGTCCCCGAGCAGCCCCACCCGTCCGCTCGACCAGCGGTCCATCACCACCTGAGCGACCTGGTCCAGATAGAAGTCCGGGGTGTCGTCCACGTGCGCGAGGATGCGCTGGGTCAACCAGCCGAAACCGTCCATCCGCTCGCGCAGCAGGCGCTTCTGCGCCGCGACGTCGCGGTAGTCGACGTCGAAGTCGGCCGCGGGGAAGGAGAACATCGCCATCGCCCGGGTGGTGTCCGGGACGGGCCGCAGGCCGGCGGACCGTCCGGCCTCCTGGTAGTCGATCATCCAGCGGTCCACTCCGAACTCGTTGGGCACGCTGTAGAAGGCCAGCACGAGCCCGAGATGGTGGATGAAGTGCTCGCGCGGCCCGAAGACCATCGCTCGCAACTGCGAGTGCAGCCCGTCGGCCCCGATCACCAGGTCGAAGCGCCGCCGGTCGCCGCCGGCGAAGACCACGTCAACCCCGTCCGCGTCCTGGCTGAGCTCGGCGATCCGGTCACCGAAGACGTACTCGACACCGTCCCGGGTGTCGTCGTAGAGCACCTGGGACAGGTCCCCGCGCAGGATCTCGATGTCCGCGATGAACCCGTCGCCACCGTCGTCGTCGGCACGGAAGGTCTCCAGCACTTGCCCGTCCGCGTCCACGATGTGCGCGCCGGCGGTATCGGTGCAGGCCGCGCGCACCGCCGCGTCCAGCCCCATCCGCCGGATGACCTCCTTGGCGACCCCGCGCGCGTCCACCGCCTGCCCGCCGGGACGCAGTTCGGGAGCCCGCTCCACCACGGTCACCTCGGCCCCCCGCCGGCGCAGCCAGTGGGCCAGCGCGGGTCCCGCGATGCTCGCCCCCGCCACCAGCACCCTGGGGCCGCTCACCCGCGTCCCCTGCTCGCCAGTCCGGACGGTGTGTTCCTGCTTGGAGTCGTCGACGCTCATCACTGCCTCCATGTGTTTCCTCCCGCGCTGAACGTTCCCAGCACAGGCCCACCGCTGTCGATGTGCCCAGCCGTATCGACCACGGATCCGCACAAAACTCATCGGCACGACCGAAATCGCGTCCACGCTCCCGCAAACACCCTGAACTCGGCATGTGCGTGCGACGGGCATGGTCATGATCGCCTCGGCAGACGTTGATGAGAAACGCCAACTCCGATGACGCTCACATCAGCCCAGACTGGTGCAAACGAGGCGAATCAGGCCGTCAGCTAGGCCGCCGCCTGAGAATTCGCCAGATCTGCGCGCAACACAGTGAGACGCCGCCAGGCTGGTGAGACGGGACACCGGGTGACCTTTCGCAGCGAAGGTCGAGCGTTTTCAGCGAAGGTTGAGTGAGGGGCACGCCGCAGGGTTGCGTCCACGGGAGTGGTGTACGAGTTTGGCCTGGTCACAGGCGTGGCGTCGGGAAATGAACACGGCCATCGCGTGATCCTTCGAGTAGCAAGATCAAGAACCGGGCGATGGCCGTAGACAACAGCGTGACGCCCGCTTTCATGGCGAACGCGTGCATCGCGCTGTTGGGGGCGCGGGTGATCGTGACGCGTCCCTCGTGCTGGCGAGCGGAGGTCGGCGTGAGGTCGTGCGCGTACTCGACCTGGCCGCCCAGCAGCGCGTTGACCCGAGCGGACTCCTCGCTGGCGATGAGGAACTCCAGCTCCTCGATGTACGGCGCGCCCTCCCAGTAGCTCGGGTTGCGCTTGAGCAGCACGGAGCTGCCCGGCTTCCAGGACACGAAGGAGAAGGGGCCCGAGCCCACCGGCTTGCCGAAGTCCGTGCTCCCCTCGGGGACGATGTAGGCGCCGAACGCGGCCAGCGCATTGGGGAACTCGGCGAACGGCCGCTCGAGCCGGAACTCGACCGTCTGATCGTCGACGGCCCGGCTGTTCGGCAGGTCGATGAGCGCGAGGCTGGACTTGGCGCGGAAGGTCTTTTTCGGATCCGTGATGCGGGCGTAACTGGCCAGGACGTCCTGGGCGCGCGCACTGGCCGCCCGTCGTGGAACTGCGCCTGTCGCAGGGTGATCCGCCAGAGGGTGAAGTCGGCGTCGGGCTCCCACTTCTCGGCCAGGCGGGGCTGCGGTGAGACATCGGGGCCGAGGTCGGCGAGCTTGTCGTAGAGGGCCTTGGCGCGTGCGGCCTCGTTGAACAGGTTGGCCAGGTGCGGGTCCAGTACCTCGGTGGCGCCGCCTCCGGCGAACACGGCACGCAGCCGCCCGCCGGAGCCGCCGGAGGAGGCGGTCCCGGTGCCGCATCCGGCGAGCAGGGCGGCTCCGGCGGTCAGGCCGAGGAAGCCGCGGCGGCTGAGATGGTCACGCATGGTCGAGGGTCCTTTTCGGGTTGGTCGGTGGACAGGGGCGGGTCGTCGTGGCGTCCCACCTGGGGGCCTGACCGCCGCCACCAGCACGGTGCGGTGGCACGTGATGCCGGTGACGACGGGGCTGTTTCGGTGTTCGTCAGACCGTCGCCGGTGCCGCCGATCTGTCGCCCCAGCCGGCGCGCATACGCAGGGCGCCGATGGCGCGGCAGGCCAGATAGAACGTGAACGAGATGGTGGTGACGTAGGGGCTGATCGGGATGCTGCTGCCCAGGGCGAGCAGGATGCCGCCGACCATGGAGGTGACGGCGAAGGCGACGCTGAGCAGCGGCACCAGGCGGGGTGAGGCGGTGACGCGCATGGCGGCCGCGGCCGGGGTGACGAGCAAGGCCAGCACGAGCAGCGCTCCTACGACCTGGATGGAGACGGAGACGGCCAGGCCCAGGATGAGGGTGAAGGCGGGCGACAGCGCGCGTACCGGCACGCCGCGCGCGGCGGCGACTTCGGGGTCGACGCTGGCGAAGGCGAGAGGCCGCCAGATGACGGCGAGCGCGACGAGCGTGATGGCGCTGGTGCCGAGCAGCCAGGTCATCTGCGGAGTGTCCACGGCGACGATCTGTCCGGTGAGCAGGCCGAACTTGTTGGCCGCCCGGCCCTTGTACAGTGCCAGGAACAGCACGCCCAGCCCCAGGCCGAAGGGCATCAGAACGCCGATGACCGAGTTGCGGTCGCGGGCGCGGATCCCGAGGGCACCGATCACCAGGGCGGCGAGGATCGACCCGGCCAGCGATCCGACGGCGACGTTGACGCCGACCAGTAACGCGGCCGAGGCGCCGGCGAACGACAGCTCGGCGATGCCGTGCACGGCGAAGGCCAGGTCCCGCATCATCACCACGACGCTGATGAGCCCACCCACGATGCCGAGCACCGCGCCGGCGATGAGGGAGTTGGTGACCAGCGCCAGCAGCTCGCCGTAGTTGTCATAGTTGAAGATCTGGCCCCAGATGCCGGGGTCATCGGCGATCACGATGTCTCGCCGCCATGATCATCGGAACCGGGGGCGCCGACCACCACGAATCTGTCCCGCGCCCGGATCACCTCGACAGGGCTGCCGTACAGCTCGGACAGGACGGCCGAGGTCATGACCTCCGCGGGTGGTCCGATCCGGAAGCGTCCCCCGGCCAGGTAGAGCACCCGGTCGACATAGCCCAGGATCGGATTGATCTCGTGGGTGACGAACAGCACCGCGGTGCCGTGTTCCCGCCGCCGCTGGTCCACCAGGGCGGCCACCGCCTGCTGGTGGTTGAGGTCCAGCGACAGTAGTGGTTCGTCGCAGAGCAGGAGGATCGGGTCGGTCGCCAGGGCCTGGGCGATGCGCACGCGCTGTTGTTCGCCGCCCGACAGCAGGCCCAGCGGTAGATCGGCGTACGGCGCGGCGCCCACTGCGGTGAGCAGTTCCTCCACGCGTCGCCGGAGGCGCCCGCCGCCGAGCGGCAGGCCCCAACGGTGCCCGTCGATGCCCAGCCGCACCAGGTCGCGCGCCCGCAATGGGGTGTGCGCGGCCACGGCCCGGTGCTGGGGGATGTACCCGACCAGATTGCTTCCTCGACGGGGCGGCCGGCCGTCGATCAGCAACTTGCCCGCCGAGAGCGTTTGCTGACCGAGCAGGGCGCGCAGGAAGCTGGTCTTGCCGGAGCCGTTCGGGCCGAGCACCGCGATGAACTCTCCGGGTCGCACATCGAGATCGAGGTCCTGCCAGAGGACGCGCTGCCCGTACGCGAGCATCGCGCCCTGGAGGCTGAGGACGGTCGCGCCGGATGCCTTGAGCCCCGGTTCGACGGGTGACACGGCGGTGTGCTCGGTCATCGGCCCAGGGCCTTGTCGAGGGTGTCGAGGTTGCCGGTCATCCAGCCGACGTAGTCCTTGCCGGCCGGCAGCGTCTCGGTGACAGGCACCACCGGGATGCCGTTGTCGGTGGCGGCCTGCTTGACCTTCTCGGTCTGCGGTCCCGCCGTCTGCTCGTTGTAGACCAGGGCCTGGACCTTCTTGCCGCTGAACAGGGCGAGGGTCTCGGCCAGGACCTTGGGGGAGACGTCGTCGCCCTCCTCGACCGCCTCGGCGAACTCCTCGGGCGTTGCGTTCACCAGGCCACAGGCCTCCAGCAGGTAGCCCGGCACCGGCTCGGTGATGGCCACGGCCGTGCCCTTGGCGGTCTTGGCGACGTCTGCTTCCTGGCCCTGGAGGGTCGCGAGCTTCTGCTTGAAGGCTTCGGCGTTGGCCGTGAAGGCGGCCGCGTCAGCGGTGTCGGCCTTGCCCAGTGCGGTGGAGATCTGGTCGGCCAGTTTTGCCATGGAAGGGAAGTCGTACCAGACGTGTTCGTTGAGTTCGCCGCCGGCCGGGGCGGTCTTGCCGGAGATGGTGACGGCGTTGAGGAGTTGGGCCGAGGGGTTGTTCGCGGCTTTGAGCATGGTGTCGACGAAGTCGTCGTAGCCGCCGCCGTTCTCGATGACGAGCTTGGCCTTGGACAGGGCGAGCTGGTTCTGCGTGTTGGCCTCGTAGGAGTGCGGATCCTGCTCGGGGTCGGTGATGATCGAGGTCACCTGGACCTTGTCGCCGCCGATCTGCTTGGCGATATCGCCGTACACGTTGGTCGAAGCCACGACCGTGATCGGCGCAGACATCGTTGCGGAGCCATCGGCGCCGGGTGTCGAAGGGGGCGAGGAGGATCCGCAAGCCGCCAGGACCAACGAAGCCAAGCCGGCCAGGGCGAACAGTGAGGGGCGGCTCAGAGGAGGGTACATACCTCTCCTAGAGGAAATGATAATGATTTTCAGTTTAATGTAGCACTGGTCCTGGAAGCAGCGCCAGAGTCCGGATGTCGCTTGGGGGCACGTGATGCTTGGGGCATGCGCAGCGGGGACCGTAGGCGGCCGTTCGTCTACTCGTACGGCTCGGCAGGCGTGGCTACCGGATCGACCTTGGACGCGGCCGCTCTCCAGCGGGGTGGTGTCCGCGTCGACGATGGCGGGTGGAGGCATGTGGGAGTCCAGCTCGTTTTGCTGGACGGCGTACGAGCCGAGGGCGGGCGGCGCGATCAGGGCAGCGGCCGGAACCCGGCTTGATGTAGTTGGCGAAGTCCGTGGAGAAGGCGGAGATCTTCAACGGCGCCCCGCCGAGCAGGAGGAGCAGCAGGCTCTGCGATAGGGACCCGCATGACGATGGCCGGGTGGTCGAGCCGACTCATTCGTAGGGTTCCGCCGGTTGCTCGACGGCGGTCACAGTGGCAGCGGTCATCGCGGGGGCCGCGTAATCGTAGGGGATCCCGTGCTTCCAGGGGATCCACGTGCCCGTGACCTCCACCCAGGAGTTCTCCTTGGGCGCGGGAGCGCCTTCCACGGCGACCTTCATGGCGAATGCGTCCGCGGCGCAGCAGCTGATCCGCATCCTGGTGACGTACCAGCGCCTGCCGGTCCTCGGCAGCGTGACGAAGCCGGTCAGCCGGACGCGCGTGCCCGCCAGGGACAGGCCCGATGGTGTGTACGCGCGCCCGATGAACTCGCTCAGCGTCAGCCCGGTCACCTGGCCGTTGGTGAGCGGGCGATAGGCGGCGGTCCGCAGCGGTGCTGGGGCGCCGTCATCGCGCCCGGCCGCAAAGGAGCCGAGCGCGGGAGGGGCGATCAGGACCAGGGCGAACACCGGCACGGCGAGCAGCCAGGCCACGCGATGGCCGTGCCCGGTCCCGTGCGCGTCGGCCCGGCCGAGCCATTCCTGGGCGATGGACAGCAGCCCGAGGGCTGCCAGCACCACGCCGGCCGCGATGATGAGCGGCCGGAAGCCGGGTCTGACGTAGTTGACGTACGTCGCGGAGAAGGCGGAGATGCTCAGCAACGTCGCGCCGAGCGTCAGCAGCAGGGCCCCCTGCGTCTGACGCCTCACAGCAGCGCCCAGCCCGCGACGAAACTGACGCCGATCGCCAGCCCGAGCGTGAGAGGAGCGAAGCGCCAGGCGAACGCGCGGCCGAAGGTACCCGCCTGGAGCGCGATGAGCTTCAGGTCGACCATCGGCCCCACCACGAGGAACGCCAGCTTGGCCGTCGGGGAGAACGCGGTGAGCGAGGCGGCCACGAACGCGTCGGCCTCCGAGCAGATCGACAGCAGCACCGCCAGGAACGCCAGCACCAGCACCGACACCACCGGCACCCCGGCCACCGCGGTCAGCCACGCGCGGGGGATCACCACGTTCAGCGTCGCCGCCGCCAGGGCGCCGACGACCAGGAACCCGCCGGCGTGCATCAGGTCGTGCCGCATCCCGTCCAGGAAGGCGCTCCACCTGCCCTGCCCGTGCGCGACCGGGCGGCGAGGAGTCGGGAGCCACGCGGCCCGCCCGAACCGGGCCCAGATCCATCCGGCCAGCACGGCCACCGTCAGCGAAGCGCCGAACCGCGCGACCACCATCGCGGGGTCGTCGGGGAAGGCCACCGCGGTGGCCACCAGCACCACCGGGTTGATCGCCGGCGAGGCCAGCAGGAACGCCAGCGCCGCGGGCGGCGCCACACCCCGAGCCATCAGCCCCGAGGCCACCGGCACCGACGCGCACTCGCAACCGGGCAGCACCGCACCGGCCACTCCGGCCACCGGCACCGCCGCGTAGGTGCGGCGGGGCAGTGCCCGGGTCCAGAACGACGCGGGCACGAACGCGGTGATGGCCGCCGACAGCGCCACCCCGAACACCAGGAACGGCAGCGCCTGCACGCACACCGCCACGAACACGGTCGCCCAGGTCTGTAGCGCCGGAGCCGTCAGATATGGCGCAAGCAGGAACCGGCCCGCCGCCAGCAAGGCCACCAGGACGATGAACGCCCACGGCAGCCGGATCTCGCCGGTGTCCCGGCCCTGCCCGGAATGGGGCGCGAGGTGGTCGGTCGTGCTTGTCTCGGTCATCGCTCTCCCCGCCCGTGCTGGCAGCAGAGTAGCGGTTCACGCTGCGACGACAGGGCCGTGTTGACTGCTTTTGGTGGGTTCGGCGACCGGGTCAGGCGTCGGGCCGGGAAGTGTAGGGGAGCAGGGCCATCTCCCGAGCGTTCTTGATGGCCTTGGCGATCTGGCGCTGCTGCTGCACGGTGACGCCGGTGACGCGGCGGCTGCGGATCTTGCCCCGGTCGGAGACGAACTTGCGCAGCAGGTTGGTGTCCTTGTAGTCGATGCGGTCGACGTACAGGAGCGGGTTGGGCTTCTTGCGCGGGGTGCGGCGGTTCTTCATGCGTTCTCCTTGATGGTGAGGATGGGGGCGAACGGGTCGTCGTAGCCGGCCCAGGCGTCCGGGCCTGCTGCTTCCTCCGCCTCGGTGAGCAGGCAGGAGTCGAGCAGGGCGCGGAAGCGGGCGGGATCGAGGCCGGGGCCGGTGAAGACGAGGTGCTGGACGCGGTCGCCGCGCTCGGGGTGCCAGTCCAGGGCGGCGGCGAGGCGGCGGGCGGGGGAGACCAGGTCCCAGGCGGCTTCGGGCAGGGCGGCCAGCCAGGGGCCGGCGTCCTCGACCGAGACGATGCCGGCGACGGCGTCCCAGGCCAGCAGTTGGCCGGGCCGGGTGGCCAGCCAGAAGCGGCCGCGTGAGCGTACGGACTCGGTGACCAGCTCGTCGACGGCCTCGAACAGGCGGGCCGGATGCAGCGGGCGGCGGCTGCGCCAGACGGCGGTGACGATCTCGTCGGTCTGGGTGTCGCAGGGCAGTTGGGCGGTGGCCGGGTCGACACGTTCGGCCAGCTCGCCGGTGCACACGGCGGCGCCGGTGACCGGCGGCAGGCAGGACACGGTGTGGATCGGGGTGACGGGGGCGAGGTGGGCGAGGACCGTGCGGGACAGTTCGTGGTCGTCTTCGTCGCCGCCGTGCAGGACCAGGCCGGTGGGGTATTCGAGCTGGCGGGCCAGGACCTCGGCGAGGTAGCGCTGGTCGCCGGCGGCCGCGGGTTTGCCCACCTCGATGAGACGTTCGCCGCGGGTGATGTCGTCGGGCATGGCCTCGGCGTCCAGCGCGGTGAGTACGGCGGTGAGCCGCAGGATGTCGTGGGCTTCGGCGGAGTCTACGGCCTCGGCCACCGATCGGGGCTCCACCGAGTCCCACAGGTCCGCGATCAGCAGGGGTGCGCCGGGCGCCAGCAGGACGAGCTGGGGCAGGAGGTCCTCGCGCACGGTGCAGGTGACGCAGCCGTGCGCGAGCCGCATGTCGGCGGTGTCCAGCACGCGTGTCGCGTCGCGGACGGTGCGGCGGACGCGTCCCCGGGCGACGTCGCTCAGGTCGTGGTGGATGGCGAGCGATCCCGGGTGCTCGGCGAGCAGCCGCTCGACGGTGGCGGCGCGGGCCGTGCCGTGCAGGCCCGCGACGAGGATGACGGGGGTGGACACTGACGCCTCCAGGAGTTGAAGTGAAAACCGTTTTCGTTATCATTGCATGGCTTCGCCAGTGGAAAGGAACCGCTTTGGCCAGAAATGAGGTGCGACCCGTGATCAAGCTGCGATCCACGGCAGGCACCGGATACACGTACGTGACCAGGAAAAGCCGCCGGAACACCCCCGACCGGCTCACCCTGCGCAAGTACGACCCGACCATCCGACAGCACGTGCTGTTCCGGGAGGAGCGATGAAGAAGGGCGTCCACCCCAGGACGATCGAGTGGACCGCCGGCAACACCTATCCCGTCGTGGACGTCGACGTGTCCTCGGCCAGCCACCCCTCCTGCACCGGCCGCAACCGCGTCCTGCACACCGCAGGCCGCGTCGAGCGGTTCGACCAGCGCTACGGAAGGACCTGATGTCCGCGCACTGCCAGCTCACCGGCGTCAAGCCGGTCTTCGGCAACAACGTCTCCCACTCCCACCGCCGTACCCGGCGGCGCTGGGACCCCAACATTCAGCAGCGCCGCTACTGGCTGCCCGGCGAGAGCCGCTACGTCCGGCTCACGCTCAGCGCCCGGGCGATCAAGACGATCGACCGGATCGGCATCGACAGGGCGATCGCGCAGATCCGGGCCCGGGGAGAGAAGATCTGATGGCCAAGAAGAGCAAGATCGCCGCCAACGAGCGGCGCAAGGCCGTGATCCAGCGCTACGCCGCACGCCGGGCGGAGCTGAAGGAGCTCATCCGCACCGGCACTCCGCAGGAGCGGGCGCAGGCCGCACGGGAGCTAGCCCGACAGCCGCGCGATGCCAGCGCCACCCGCGTCCGCAACCGCGACTCCGTCGACGGCCGTCCCCGCGGGCACCTCACCAAGTTCGGGCTCTCCCGCGTCCGCTTCCGCGAGATGGCCCACCGCGGCGAACTGCCCGGCATCACGAAGGCGAGCTGGTAGCCATGGCCGTGCCCAAGCGCAGAACCTCGCGCAGCAACACCCGGCACCGCCGTAGCCAGTGGAAGGCCGCCGTGCCCGACCTCGTCCCGATCATCGTGAACGGGCGGGAGCTGCGCGTCCCCCGCCGCCTCGTCCGCGCCTACCAGCGGGGACTGATCACGATCGACTGAGGCCATGCGGCCACCGGGCACGACGACGTGCCCGGTGGCCAGTGCGTGTCGTCGTCTCATTGGGTGGGTGGCGCGATGGTGCCAGGCTCTCCGGCGAGACGGCAGGTGCCGCAGGTGCCGTAGACCTCAAAGTGGTGACGTTCGGCCTGGAAGCCGTGCTCGGTGCCCAGGCGTCGTAGCCACCGACCTAGTTCGGGCACCGGAGGCCCCTCGATCACCGTGCCGCAGGACTGACAGACCAGATGATGATGGTGGTTAGGGCCGCACAATCGATAGGTCGTTTCTCCGTGATCTTCGAAGACGTGCGCGAGGCCGTTCTCCGCCAGGGCGTTGAGTGTCCGGTAGACCGTCGTCAAGCCGAGACGCGCGCCGTTTGCCTGGAGTTCCTCATGCAGCGCTTGCGCGCTCACGGGCCGTTCCAGCCCGATGAGCCGCTCTACGACGACGCGCCGCTGACGTGTTGGACTCAGGCCGACGTTCTTGAGCAGCGCCGTCGCGGTGGACGAAGGGGTCACCGACTCAAACTATGACAAGAGCGGTGAATCTGACAATCATTTTCATTCGGTCGCCGTCGTGCTTTAGCTCGCCGACGAGGGCAAGCTGTCCCTTGACGACCCGGTCGGCCTGTCCAAGCCGGCCTACTTCAAACCGGGCGCGGGCTGGCACTACTCCACCACCAACTATGTCGTGGCGGCCATGCTGATCGAGAAGCTGGCGGGCGGCTCGTACGCGGACGCGATCAAGGCGAGGATCCTGCGCCCGCTGGGTCTCACGCACACGCTTCTGCCGGCCACGCGAAGGTGATGCCCGGCCCGCACGCGCACGGCTACGCCTCATACAACGGCAAGATCGTGGACGCCACGCGGATGAACCCGTCGCTGGACAGCGCGTACGGGCACAGCGGCGGCACCTTCGGCTACCTCACCTACGCCCTCAGATCCGACTCGGGCCGCATGCTCGTGATCTCCGCGAACCCGTACCCGGGCAACGCCCCGGCGGACACCCTGCGGCAGGCTCTGACCGCGACGTTCTGCTGACCAGCGGGTCAGGGTTCGAGCAGCGCGCGGCAGATGCGGGTGACCTCGTCGAGCAGCCGCCGTTGATCGTCCGGGGCGTGCAGGATGTGATCGGCGGTCCCGTGCATGGCGTGGTAGAGCACGATGGCGGTCGCTCCGGGGTCGGGGAGTGTCGCGGTCTCTTGGAGGAGGTTGCGCAGCGCGTCGATCGCCAGGTTGGAGCGAGGCTGCTCGCCCGGCCGGGAGGCGTGGGAGTTGTGCCGGAACAGGACGTCGTGCAGGCGGGTGTCGGACAGGTATTCGGTGATTCCGGCCCGCAGCCAGGCGTGCACCCGGGCGGGGCCGCTCTCTGCTTCTGAGGCTTGCCGCTGGCGCGCGACGAACCGCTCGACGTATCGGTCGCGCAGCGCCGCCAGGAGCTCGTCTTTGCTGGCGAAGTGCAGGTAGAAGGTGCCTTTGGCGACTCCCGCACCGACGACCACGTCGTCGATCTTGAGCGCGTCGACGCCGTGGGCCAGGACGAGTGACTCGGCGGCGTCGAGCAGGTCGCTGCGCCGCTGCTCGCTGGGTTTGGTCCTGACCACCTGCCTCCTTCCGGCTGCTGTCGACCTTAGCGGATCTCCGCATCCATCCTCTTGTCAATGAAAATCGTTTCCGTTATCGTCCGACTGACTGTCAGTCATTTGGGAGGCGATAGTGCAGGACCCAACTGTGCTCCGGCAAGCCGGCCGGTTCCTCATCGGTCCGGTCGTGGACCACCGGTACGGCGACTACCGCGGCCGGCTGATCGGCACGCAGCCGGCGCTGTTCGCCCTTGCCGCGCTGGATCCGGTGGCCGACCTGCCCGCCGTCCTGGCCGTGATGGCGGCGGTGCTGGTGGTCTCCGCGTTTCACGACACCGCCGTCAACGGACTGCCGGTACGCCTGCTCGCCCCGGACGAGCGCGGCACCGCCAACGGCATCCAGACCGCCGCCGCGTGCCTGTCCATCCTCGTCGGCTCGGGCGGCGCCCTGCTGCTATACACATGGCCGGGGTGGGCGGTGACGCCGGCCGCCGTGGCGGCGGTGTTCTGCGTCCCGCTCGCCGTGCCGGCCAGGTTCACCGAACCCGGCCCATGGCCAGCCGGCGATGCGGTCCCGCCCTGGCGGTCGCTGACCGGGGTGTTCCGGTCGCGCAGATCGGCGGCGTGGACGCTGCTTGTGGTGCCGCTCTCCGCCCTTGGGCTGTACCTGGCCACCGCGGTGCAGTCGGCGATGTTGCCGGCGGCCGGATGGGGGACGGAACGCATCGCGCCCGTCCGGTACACCTTCGCCCCCATGGCCGGGGCGGCCGCCACCGACGTCACCGTGCAGGTCTCCGCGCTGGGCGTGCTGCTCGGCGCGGCCGAGCTGGTGCTCGCGGGCCTCGCCGGCTACCCGCTCCTCATCGCGGCCTCCGTGCTGCTCTCCCTGGCCGGAACCGCCGTGGCCGTGCTCTGGGCCCGGCGGCACACGTACTCGAATCTCGCACCACAGAGGGGATGACCTTGTCCACCACCCCGCGACGCAGGGGAACGTTGATCGCCGCGTTCTCCGCCACCTTCATCGCCCTGCTCGACCTCACCATCGTCGCCGTCGCGCTCCCCGCCATGCAGACCGACCTGCACACCACCATCACGGGGAGCCAGTGGATCGTCGACGCCTTCTCCATCTGCCTGGCCGCCTGCATGTTGTCCGGCGGCTCGCTGGGAGACCGGTACGGCAGGAAACGCTGGTTCCTCATCGGCATGGCGCTCTTCCTGGCCGGCTCCCTCCTCTGCGCCCTGGCGCCGACGCTGGGCTATCTGGTCGCCGGCCGCGCCGTGCAAGGGATGGCCGCGGCCCTCCTCGTCCCGGGCGCCCTGTCGATCATCGGGCAGGCCGAGCCGGACCCGGTGCGCCGAGCCCGCCTCCTCGGCTACTGGGGCATGTGCGCCAGCGCCGCCGTCCTCGCCGGGCCGATCATCGGCGGCCTCCTCGTGGACGGCTTCGGCTGGCCCGCGATCTTCCTGGTCAACCTGCCCATCGGAGCCGCCGCCATCCTGCTCGGCCGGCGGACGATCGACGAGAGCGCTGACCCCGACCACGCCGCGCTCGACCCGGCCGGCCAAGCGCTCGGCATCGTCACCCTGGCGATCCTGATCTACGCCATCATCGAGACCCGCGCCAACGGCTGGGGCTCGCTGATCACGATCATCCTGCTGGCGCTGGCCGTGGCAGCGGGGACGGCGTTCGTCATCGTCGAGTGGCGACAGGCCACGCCGATGCTGCCCGTCCGCCTCCTCGCCGACCGCCGCTTCGCGAGCGTGAACGCCGCCTCCGTCCTGCTCGGCTTCGGCGCCAACGGCGCCTTCACCCTCCTGTCGCTCTACCTCCAGCAGGCTCAGGGGCACAGCGCACTGGCCACCGGGTTGCTCCTGGCGCCCATGACGGTCGCCATCATGCCCGCTTCCGTCCTGGCCGGGCGGCTGACCGCATCCCGTGGCCCGCGCCTGCCCATGCTGCTCGGGTACGCACTCATCGGCGCGAGCCTGCTGGGCCTCGCCACGCTCGACATCGGCCGGTCCCTTCTCGCGACAGGAGCGCTCTTCGTGCTCTGCGGCATCGGCCAGGGCCTGGCCATCACCCCCGCCGTCGCCGCCGCCCTCCAACTCGTGCCACGCCAGAGATCCGGTGTCGCCTCCGCCACCGTGAACACCGCACGCCAGGCAGGCAGCGCCCTGGGCATCGCCGTGCTCGGAACGATCCTCTCCCAGAGCCTCGCCAACGCGGATCCCACGACCTTTCAGCGGTTGTACGGCACCGGCATGCGCGACGTCATGCTGACGGCAGGCACCGCCGTACTCGCCGGGGCCCTGCTGCTGGCCCTGCAGCGTGGATGGCGACCCGCGACTGCGGATACGCACGAGCCACAGGCCAGGCAGAAGGATCGCATCCGCCACACACCTTGACCATGACCGGTACCCGCTGTTGCGGGTACCGGTCCAGGTACGGGGAGCGGTCACCCTGTGTCGGCACGTCGAACCTCGGGGCCTGCACGTCCAGGGTTGCCGGGCGACGTTCTCGTCGAACATCGTCGCCGTGCCGCCCGGGGCGAGGTCCCACAGGCGCACGCGTCAGGCGTGGGACGACTTTCGGCGGGTGTCCACTACGAGCGCGACCGCCAGACCGGTGACGGCGAGGGCGAGGGCGGGCACGACTGCGAGGCGAGGTGCGGTGACCAGCAGCGGCGTGGCGTCGCTCACCATGCCGCCCCAGTCGGTGTCGGGCGGGGGCAGCCCGATGCCGAGGAAGCTCAGGGAGGTGACCGCGATCAGCGTCCTGGCGAAGTCCGCGGTGGCGACGGTCAGAACAGGTCCGGCGATATGAGGGGCGATGGTGCGCCGGAGCAGGTAGAGCGGTGACGCGCCGATGGCCCGTACGGCCAGCACATAGTCGGCGGAGGCCACGCGCCGGGTGGCCGTACGGGCGACGAGGCCGCAGTTCACCCAGCCGAGCGGCACGAGGGCGGCCAGGACGGTCGCGTACCCGGGCCGCAGCACGCCCACCAGCGCGAGCGCCAGCGTGAGGCCCGGCAACGCGAGCGCCACGGTGGCGGCGAAGCGCAGCAGCCGGTCGGGCAGTCCACCGGCCAGCCCCGCCGCGGCGCCGAACACCGTACCGAGAGCCGTGGTCGCCACCGTGACGGCCAGCGCGAACAGCAGGGACGTGCGGCCGGCCGCGGCCGTCCTGGTGAGGAGGTCACGGCCGAGCTGGTCGGTGCCGAGCCAGTGTTCCGCGCCGGGCGGCATCAGAGCGCGCTCCAGGTCGGGGACGTGCGGATCGTACGCCGACGCCACCGGCGTGATCAGGCAGAACAGCACGACCGAGGCGAACACCGCGATGCCGGCGCGGCCCCTCACCGGCGGCGCACCCGCGGGTCGACGGCCGCCAGGCAGAGCTCGACCAGAGCCAGGACCAGGACGGTCGTGACCGCCGTGACCAGCACGTACGCCTGCACAATGGGCAGGTCGCGCTGCCTGATCGCCGACACCGCGAGCTGCCCCACCCCCGGCCAGGAGAACAGCGTCTCCACCACCACCGCGCCGGCCAGCAGGTCCGCGAGCACCATGCCGGTGGCCGTGATGGCGTTCGGCGCGGCCACGCGCAGGGCGTGAACCATGACCGCGCGCCGGCGCCGCAGTCCCTTGGCGGCCGCGAGCTTGATGAACGGTAGCCGCAAGGACTGGGCGAGGTCGGCCCGCAGCAGCCGCAGCAGCGTCGCGGCACCGGCCAGGCCGAGGGTGAGAGCGGGCAGCACCACCGCGCCGGGGCTGCCGTCTCCGCCTGTGGGCAGTGCGCGCAGGCCGACCGCCACTATGCTGATCAGCAGGATCCCCACGATGTAGGGCGGAACGCCGGTCATCGCCACCGTCACGAGCGCGACGGCGCGACTACCGGGCGCGCGCGGCCTGAACGCGGCCCTGACCGAGACGAGCGCGGCGAGCGTGACCGAGATCAGCGCCGCCGCTCCTGCCAGCCGGAGTGTCGCCGGGACACGCGAGAGGATCTCGGCGGCGACGGGGGAGCGGTCGGTGTAGGAGTGTCCGAAGTCGCCGCGGAGCACGGCGAGCAGCCACCGCAGGTACTGGGTGAACAGCGGCTGGTCCAGGCCGAGTTCGGCGCGCAGGACCGCGACGCTGCGCGCCGACGGCTGGATGCCACCGCGGCGCAGGATCTCCTCCGCCGGGTCCCCCGGCGCCAGCGAGGTCAGCAGGAAGACCAGCACCGACACGACCAGCAACGTGAGCAGGAGCTCCGCCGCACGTCGCAGCAGGACGGCGGTCACTTCAGGGGTGCCAGCTTGCCCAGGTCGACCACGTACGCCGCGTTCTGCGTCACCCCGTTGACCTTGCCGGTCGTCACGATGGGATTGTCCTGGTAGGCCAGCGGGATCATCGGGCGGTCGGTGGCGAGCAGCCGCTGGATCCGGTGGTACAGGTCGCGACGGATGGCCGGGTTCGTCTGCGCCGCGGCCTGGTCGACAAGTTCGTCGAACTCGGTGTTCCGGTAGCCGAGCTTCCGGTCGACGTTCCAGGACGCGTCCGAGCGCAGGAACCGGCGGAACAGGTAGTCGGCGTCGCCGTTGGGCACGCTGTAGGCGCTGAGGAAGAGGTCGTAGTCCCCGGCCTCCATCACGGACTTGGTGGCCTCGGCCACGGTCACCTTCGCGGGCAGGCCCGCCTGCTCGAAGGCCGCGCGCAGCACCTCGGCGATGTCGGCGTAGGGGAACTGACCGGTCTCGGCAGAGGAGATGAGGATGTTCACGGGCTTGGCAGGCGGCCCGGCGGCGGCGATCAGCTCGCGGGCCTTGCCGGGGTCGTGGCCTGCGGCGATCCCGGGGTCGGCGAGGTCACCGAAGACCGGTGACAGGAACCCCGCCCCCGCCTTGGCCGTGCCCGCGAGCAGTCTGCCGGCGATGGCCTGACGGTCGATTGCCAGGTCTGCCGCCTCGCGCAGGCGGGGATCGGAGAACGGCTCGCGCGAGGCGTTGAAGGTCAGGTAGTGCGTCAGCACCGAGGGGCTGCGGATGACCCGGAACCCGTCGGCGACCGCCGCGACCTGCCCCGGTAGCAGCGCGCCCTTGTCGATCAGCCCGTCCACCTCACCGGCGCGCAACGCCGCGACCCGCGCGTTGGCGTCCGGGATCACCCTGACCACGATCTTCTTGTAGGCGGGGGCGGGGCCGTAGTAGTGCGGGTTCGCGGCCAGCACGGCCTGCTGTCCCTTGGTCCAGTCGACCAGCGTGTACGGCCCCGTGCCCACCGGCTTGCCGGCGAAGTCCCCCGAGGAGGCGAACGCCTTCGGCGACTGCACCATGCTGTAGAAGCCCGCCAGCCTGCCCGGCAAGTCGGCGACGGGCTCGTTCAGGACGAACGCCACCTTGCCGTTCTCGGCGCGGACGTCGCCGAGCTTGCCGTACGCCACCTCCATGCCGGCGTCGAGGCTGAAGAACGCCGACTGGCGGGGCGCGATCCGCAGGAACCGCTTGATGTTGGCGACCACCGACTCGGCGGTCAACGGCGTCCCGTCGCTGAACGTCACGCCGTCGCGCAGCGTGAACGTCCAGCGCCGCCCCCCGTCCGCGGCGGCCCAGGAGACTGCCAGGGCCGGGACGGGCCGTAACCTGTCGTCAACGGTCACCAAGGGCTCCCACACGCGCAGCGTCTGGTGCGTGTAGTACGGATCCCCGGGACCGGCGACCAGGTCACGCGGGGCCGCCAGAGTGAGCTGCCTCCCGTCCTGGGCGTCGGGTTCCTGACTCCCGCATCCCGACAGGAGCGCTCCCAAGAGCATCACCAGCATGATCGCGGCTCGTCCTCGCATGTGAGCTCCCATCAAAGACCCGAACCGGGCATTCCTGTGCTGAGCCTGCCGGGCCTGCCACCGGCCACGATCACCTTGTCCCTCACGTACCGGCTCTTTCGATGAGGTACAGGCCGAGTTCGGCCGGACCGGTGCGGGACGGCGCGAGGCCGTGCCCGCCGAGCTCCGCCCTGAGCCGCCGCTCGTCGAGCACCCACCAGGCGTAGGCCACTTCCAGCTCGTCGACGAGCTGATCATCGTGGTAGGTGCGATACGTCATGTGCCAGGTGATCCGGTCAGGGCCTGCGGGCTCGGCACGGCCCCAGCCCTCGTACCTGCGCCGCCCGAGCCGTACGTCGGCGAACCGGGACTCCGGCACCGTCATCGGCTCGGTGGGCGGCTGCAGGTTAAGCACCGCCCGGCCGCCGGGGATGAGGCGCTCGGCGAGCAGGCTCCAGATCCGTTGCCGTCCGGCCGGGTCGAAGTGGCCGAGGACGTTCATGGCGACGACGGCGCCCAGCTTCTGCGGCAGCGCCGCCTCGAGGAAACCCTCCGGCAACACGGTCACCCGGTCACGCAACTCCGCGCTCTCGTTCACCCGCGCCAGCAGGACGGACCGCAGCGCCGCCGACGGCTCGACGGCCACGATCTCGGCCTCGGGCACCGCCTCCGCGATCACGCGGGTGCCCTGCCCTCCGCCGGCGCCCACATCGACGACCGGGCCGGTGACGTCGCGCAGCGCCTGCGACAGCGGCGGCGCCAGGGCCGCCCAGTGCGGCGCGATCATCACGTCCACGAACTCCGCCGATCGCTCGTATTGGTCTGCCACTCCCACATCCTCGCCGTACATTGATAATCATTACCGTTTTGCGAGGTTAGAGATGGGCGAAGCGATCGTCAAGAGTGCGGCCCCGGTAAAGGTCTTGCCGTCCCCAACGGCAGGCATCGAGTGGCCCATGTCACACTCTCCGGCGTAGCGTTGTTGAGGAGACCTCCCCACATGAAGGATCACCGTGACGATTCGGTAGGGGGTGCTGGACATGGTTGTCGCCGCCGAACACCGCCAGCATGCTGATCACGCTCATGGGCACGGCCCTGGATGTGGGCACGTGACCGTTCCGCATGCCGATCATGTCGACTACGTTCACGACGGATGCCTCCATCGCCTCCATGAGGGGCACGTGGACGAGTGCGAGCCGCAGGCGCACGTCACGCACGACGCCCATGGCCACCAGCACGGGGCCGGGTGCGGGCATGTGGCCGTCCCTCACGGTGACCATGTCGACTACATCCACGACGGACACCGCCACGCGGCACACGAAGGGCACTGGGACGACCACTGAGCTTGTCCCGGCCCTCACGTAGCCGGCCTCGGCATTGGCCGGAGGCGGTGCCGGAGTTGTGTGCTGCCGACGTGCTCGTCCGTCGGCGCGAGGCTCCCATGAGCCGCCGCCGACAGGGGTGAAATCCTGACAACGGTATTGATAACCGTTTTCATCGATGTTAGACATGACTTCGGCCGGTTGGCCCGTGTCTTGATGCTCCGCCCTCGTTCGTGGAGGTTTGGTGACCCCTTTTCCGCTGGTTGATCTGTCGTGCCCGCAGCTGGACGACGTCGTCTCCTGTGTGGCGCAGGTGCTCGGCATCGAGGAAGACGAGGTGGAACCCGATGCGAGACTGACGGAGCTGGGCTTGGAGTCGTTCACCGCCGTACGGCTGCGGCGCAGATTGCGCGAGCGCGTGGGGGCGGACCTGCCCATCGCGTCCTTCCTGGGCGAAGCCTCCGCACGGTCCATCGCGCAGCGGATCTCGCCGGACGGAGCCGGCTTTCCGCTGACCGCCGCCCAGTCGGCGTACTGGGTGGGCCGGGATCCCGCGTTCCCGCTGGGTGGCGTCGCGACGTTCTTCTTCCACGAGTACGACAGGCGCTCCGGCGACCAGGATGCCGATCTCGACCGCCTGGAACGGGCCTGGAACGTGCTCGTCGAGCACCACCCGATGCTGCGCATGGTGGTCGGCGACGACGGCCGGCAACGCATCCTCCCGTCGCCGGGTCCTTACCGCATCACCCGTACCGACCTGCGAGCTGCGTCCGCCGAGGAGGCCCGGCAGGCGCTGACGGGGTTACGTGCGGAGCGGTCGCATCAGCTCCGCCCGGCAGACGTCTGGCCGCTGTTCGACATCCACGCCGCGCTGCTGCCGGGCGGCCGGACGCGGCTGTTCGTCGGCATGGACATCCTGGCGCTGGACATGGCGAGCTGGCTGCTCGTCATGCGCCAGTGGGGCGAGCTGGCCGCCGACCCCCGGGCGCGGCCCGAGCCGTGCGCGACCGACTTCCCCACCGTGGTCAGGGAACGGGAGTCGGACCCCGAGGAACGCGAGCGCCGGGCCCGCGCCCGCGCATACTGGGCCGAACGCGCGCCGAATCTGCCGCCGGGGCCCGCGCTCCCGCTCGCCGTGCCGATCGAGGAGCTCGGCGTGCCCAGGTTCGTGCGGTACGAGGGCGGGCTCACGGCCGAGGAGTGGGCGCTGGTGCGGGCACGCGCGGCCGAGCACGGGCTCAGCCCGACCGGGGTGCTGCTGGCCGCCTTCGCTCTCACCCTCTACCGGCGGGCCGCGTCCGCTCCGTTTGCCCTGAACGTGACGCTCTTCGACCGCCCGGACCGGCCGGAACTCCGGGACGTGGTGGGGGACTTCACCACGACGGCCCTGGTCGGCATCCCGGTCCCGGACCTGTCGCGCCCGTGGACCTTCACTGATTGGGCGGCCGAGGTCAACGAGCGGTTCTGGACCGATCTGGAGCACCGCGCGGTCTCCGGCGTCGAGGTGCTGCGCGCGGCGGGACGTACGAGCGGCGTGCCCGCGCATCCGGTGGTGTTCACCAGCGGCGTCGGGCTCGCCGGCGGAGAGGCGACGGCCTGGCTGGGAGAGGAGGTGTTCGGCGTCTCGCAGACGCCGCAGGTCCTGCTCGACCACATCGTGCGCGACGACGGCGGACCGCTGAGGATCGCCTGGGACGCGGTGGAGTCGGCGCTTCCCGCGGACTGGGTCCGGGGATGTCTCGACGCCGAGGTCCGGCTGCTGCGCAGGCTGATCGACCCGGACGCCTGGACGTCCGCCACCCTGGCGGCCGATCCGGCCTTCCTCCCCGACGAGCCGCTGGACCGCGTGGCGTTCCCCCAGGCCGGGCCGCTGCTCGACGATCCCTGGACCGAGGCCGCCCGCCGCGATCCGGATGCCCCCGCCTTGCTGGGGCCCGCCGGCAGGATGACGCATGGCCGGCTTGCGGAAGCCTCCAGGAGGCTCGCGGCGGGCATCGGGCGGGGGGTCCCGGTCGCTGTCGCGCTGGACAAGGGGTTCGAGCAGATCGCCGCCGTCCTGGCGGTCGCCGCCGCAGGAGCCTGGTACGTGCCCGTGGAGACCACCTGGCCCGCCGCCCGCATCGCCGCGGTCTGCGAGCAGGCAGGCATCACGCACGCGATCGGCCAGGTCGCCTGGCCCGACAGCGTGACCGTTCACCACCCCTCCGGCGACGGGCACCGGGAACGGCCCGCGCCGGGCGAGCTGGCCTACGCGATCTTCACCTCCGGCTCGACGGGCACGCCCAAGGGCGTCGCCGTCGAGCACCGAGCGGCCCGCACGACCGTGGACGACATCGTCGACCGGTTCGGGATCGACCACCGGGACCGCGTGCTGGGGCTGTCGGCGCTCAGCTTCGACCTGTCGGTCTTCGACATCTTCGGCGTCCTCGGGGCGGGTGGCGCGCTGGTGCTCCCCGAGGTCGCGCGGCAGCGCGACCCGGAACACTGGCTGGAGCTGGCCGAACGGCACGGCGTCACGGTGTGGAACACCGCGCCCGCGCTGCTGGAGATGCTCGTTGAGTACGCCGAGCTCGACCCGGACGCCGCCCGCCGCCAGCTGCGCTCGCTGCGCCTGGTGATGCTGTCGGGCGACTGGATCCCGGTCACCCTGCCCGAACGGTTGCGCGCGCTCGCACCGCAGGCCCGCCTGTTCAGCCTGGGCGGGGCCACCGAGGCGTCGATCTGGTCGATCTCCTATCCGGTGGAGCAGGTGGACCCGGCCTGGAAGAGCATCCCGTACGGGCGGGCGCTACGCGGGCAGAGCTTCCGCATCCTCGACGAGCACGGCGTGCCCGTCCCGCTGGGCGAGCCGGGAGAGCTGTACATCGGCGGCGAC
This sequence comes from Nonomuraea jabiensis, assembly GCF_014204795.1. Taxonomy (GTDB): domain Bacteria; phylum Actinomycetota; class Actinomycetes; order Streptosporangiales; family Streptosporangiaceae; genus Nonomuraea; species Nonomuraea jabiensis. The sequence goes on from NZ_JACHMB010000001.1 coordinate 9,081,141, forward strand.
GGACTGGCCCGCGAATACCTGGGAGACCCCGAGCAGACCGCCGCCCGGTTCGCCGTTCACCCGCAGCTCGGTGAGCGGCTGTATCGCACGGGCGACCTCGGCCGGTGGCGGCCCGACGGCACGATCGAGTTCCTCGGCCGGGTGGACCGGCAGGTCAAGATCCGCGGGCACCGGATCGAGCTGGGCGAGATCGAATCCGTACTGGCCCGCGAGCCGGGGGTCAGGGCGTGCGTCGCGGCCACCGTCCCCGGTTCGGACGGCAGGCCGAGGCTGGTCGCGTACGTGGTGGGGAAGGAACCCCTGTCCGAGGAACGGCTGACCGAGGTCCTGCGGGAGCGGTTGCCGTCGTACATGGTGCCCGGCCGGCTGGTGACGCTGGATCGGCTGCCGATGACGGCCAACGGCAAGGTGGACCACAGCGCCCTGCCCAACCCTTACGTGCGCACCAGCCCGGCCGCCGTCGGCCAGGTGACGGAGACCCAGGCGGACGGCGGCTCGCGGGACCTCGCGGACTGGCTGGCGAAGGTCCTGCGGGAGGCACAGGAGCGCGGCCTGGAGCTGGCGCTGACCATCCGCCCCGGCGTGCCGGAGCCGTCCGCGACGCTGAAAACGCCCGAGCCGGGCAACGCGGACACGCCGAGTGCTGCCGTCGAGCCGGACCCGCCACGCGGACCCGGCGCTTCGGCCGATCCCGACATGCTGCAGTCCGTCACCTCCGTCTTCGAGGAGCTGCTGGGGCATCCGATCGATCCTGAGACGTCCTTCTTCGACCTCGGGGCCACCTCGCTGACCCTCGTCCTGGCGCACCGCAGGCTGCGCCACCTGGCCGCCGGGCTGTCCGTCGTGGATCTGTTCGAGTGGCCCACGGCCCGTGCCCTCGCCGGCCACATCACCCACCGCGCCGCACCGCCGGAACCAGCCCGGCCCGCCACCCCGGCGGCGGGCCGAGGGGCCAGATTGCGGGCTCGCGCACATGCCGAGGAGGTATCCCGTTGAGCACCGGTACCGCCGTCGCGGTCGTCGGCCTCGACTGCCGCTTCCCCGGCGCGCCGGACGCGGAGTCGTTCTGGCGCATGCTGGTCGAGGGCCGGGAGGGTCTCGTCCGCTTCGACAGGAGCGAACTCCTGGACAGGGGAGTGGATCCGTCCCTGCTGAGCAGGCCGGGATACGTCCCGGTCGGCGCGCTGATCGAAGGACAGGACCTGTTCGACCCCGACCTGTTCGGCATGACGGAGGCCGAAGGAGCACTCGCGGACCCGCAGCAGCGGCTCTTCCTGGAGTGCTGCTGGCGGGCGCTGGAGTCCTCCGGCCACGGGGGCGGCGCGGGCGCGGGCACGGTCGGCGTCTACGCCGGGGCCGCGCACAGCTCGTACCTCATGGCCAACCTGCACGACCGCTACGACCCGACGGGCGGCGGCGCGGACCCGGTCGGCAGCCTGCAGACGGCGATGGCCACCGTCGCCGACTACCTGCCGCTGCAGGTGGCCTACCGGCTCGGGCTCACCGGACCGGCGATCGCTCTGACCACCACCTGCTCGACGTCCCTGGTCGCCGTGCACGTCGCCGCCCAGGCGCTGCTCAACGGCGAGTGCGACACCGCGCTCGCGGGCGGGGTGTCGCTGACAATCCCGCAGGGCCACGGCTACCTGCACGTGCCCGACGCGATGTTCTCCGCCGACGGCCGGGTGCGGCCGTTCTCGGCGGAGGGCAGCGGCATCGTCTTCTCTCAGGGCGTGGGAGCCGTCGTACTGCGCCGTCTGGACGACGCGCTCGCCGACGGCGACGAGGTGCTGGCCGTGCTGCTCGGCTCGGCGGTCAACAACGACGGCGCCGGCAAGGTCGGCTTCACCGCACCCTCCGTGCGCGGGCAGGCCAGTGTCATCGCCGAGGCGCTGTCCGTCGCCGGGCTCGGGCCGCGAGAGATCGGGTACGTCGAAGCGCACGGCACCGCCACCCGACTGGGCGACGCCGTCGAGGTCGCCGCGCTGCGCAAGGTGTTCGGCCCGGCGGGCCCGGCATGGTGCGCGCTCGGCTCGGTCAAGGGCAACATCGGGCACGCCAACTCGGCGGCGGGCATCGCGGGGTTCGTCAAGGCCGTGCTCGCGGTGCGCCACGGCGCCATCCCGGCCTCGCTCGGTGCCGAGCCGATCAACCCGGAGCTGGAGCTGGAGGGCTCGCCGTTCGAGGTGGCCGTCGCGACCCGGCCGTGGGAAGGGCCCCGGTACGCGGGCGTCAGCGCGTTCGGCATCGGCGGCACCAACTGCCACGCGATCCTGGGAGAGGCACCGCCGCGCCCGCCCGCCCCCGCCGACGACCGTCCGCAACTGCTACTGGTCTCGGCCCGTTCAGCCCCTGCGCTCACGCGCGCCGCGGAGGAACTCGCGGACTCGGAGCCCACGGGGAATCTGGCCGACGCCGCGTACACGCTGCATGCCGGGCGCAGGCCGTTCGCCCACCGCCTCGCGGCGGCCGTGACCGGCCCCGCCGACGTCCCCGACGCGCTACGCGGAGCGGCGCGGGCCACGGTACCCGCCACCGTGCCCCGGATCGTGTTCGCCTTCCCCGGCGGTGGCGCGCAGTACGCCGGGATGGGCGCGGGCCTGTACGGTGACGAGCCGGTCTTCGCCGAGTCGGTCGACCGGTGTGCCGAGGCGCTGGCGCCGCTCTTGGACACTGACGTGCGCGAGCTGATCCTTGCCCGCCGCGACGACCCGGCGGCGCGGGCCGCCGCGCGAGATCCCGGGATCGGGCTGCCCGCGCTGTTCACCGTCAGCGTGGCCACCGCGGCGCTGCTGGAGTCGTGGGGTGTCGTGCCGGACGCCGTGCTCGGGCACAGCCTCGGCGAGTACGCCGCGGCGGTGGTCTCGGGCGCGCTGTCGATGGAGGACGCGGCCTCCCTGGTGGCGGTCCGTTCGACCGGCATGGCGGCCGCGGCCGGAGCGATGCTCGCGGTGCCCCTGCCCGAGGAGACGGTCGCCGAGCTGCTCGGCCGCCATCCGGACCTCGACCTGGCCGTCGTCAACGCCCCGGACTCGTGCGTGCTCTCGGGACCGGCCGGAGCGGTGGAACGCCTTGACGAGGAGCTGCGCGCGGAAGGCGTCGATGCCACGCGGCTGCAGCTGGACGCCGCCGCCCATTCGCGGCTCATCGAACCCGTCATGCCCGCGCTGCGCCGGGCCGCCGACCGGCTCACGCCGCGCCGGTCGCGGCTGCCGCTGGTCACCACGCTCACGGGCGGCTGGGCCGGTGACGCACTGTCGGATCCCGAGCACTGGGTACGCCACCTGCGTTCCACCGTGCGTTTCTCCGAGGCCGTTCGGACCGCCGTGGGGGATGCGGCCACCGTGCTCGTGCAGGTCGGGCCGGGCAGCGGGCTGGTGACCGCCGCCCGCCGCCACGGCCTGCCCGCGCTGCGCGCCGCCCTCCCCACCTTCCCGGCGCCCGGGGAGGATCAGCCGGACCGGGTCGCCGCGCTGTCCGCCGCCGGACAGCTGTGGACGCACGGCGTGCCGATCGACGCCGCGGCACTGCACCGGCCGGGCCGCCGCCGCGTCCCCCTTCCCGGCCACCCGTTCCAGCGCCGGCGCCTCTGGATCGACCCGTCCGTCCCGCGCTCGGAGGCGGCGCCGGATGACCGCGAGCCGCTGCAGATCCCCGCGTGGAACCGGGCGGTCCCCGCTCCCGCTCCGCTTCTGAGCGGCGAGCGATGGCTGGTCGTCGGCGGTTCCCCTGCTCTGGTGGACGCCCTCGCACGTGCCGGAGCCGAACCCGTCGACTTCCCCGCTCCGAGCTGCACCGGAGCCATCTACGTTCACGATCGGCGAGAACATCGGGAGCATCTCGACGGGCGAGTCCGTGACGCCGTCATGGGCTTCGCGCGCTTCGCCGCCCTGCTCGCCTCCCACCCCGACCCGCCCCGTCGCCTGCTCCTGGTGACCGCTGGGGGCGAACGGGTGGAGAGCACCGACGCGCTCGATCCGGCAGCGGCGGCGATTCGGGCGCTGCCCCGGGTCCTCGCGCAGGAGAGCCCCGGCTTGACCTGGCGATCCGTCGACTTCCCGCTCGGTGCCGTGGACGTGCGTGCCGTGGTCGCCGAGGTGGCGGACCTCGCCGCCGCCGGGACCAGCCCGTCAGGCGGTGCGGCCGAGATCGCCGTGCGCGCCGGGACGCGGTGGCTGCGCTCCTTCGCGCCCTGGCGGCCCGCCGAAACCCCGGTCAAGCCGGAGTCGGTGGCGGTCATCCTGGGCGGTCTCGGCGATGTCGGGTTCACGATGGCGGAGCATCTGGCCGGTCAGGGAGCTCGCGTCGTGCTGACGTCCCGCACCGGAGTGCCCGAGGAGGTCACTCCCGGGAGCAGGGACGCCGAGCGGCTGGCCTGGCTGCGGCGGCTGGCCGGGCTCGGGCTGGAGGTGGAGATCGCGGTCGTGGACGCCGCCGACCCCGCGGCGACTCGCGCGCTGCTGGACGGCCTGGCGACGCGGTACGGGCGGCTCGACCTCGTCATCCACGGCGCCGGTGTGGTGGCCTCGGCCGGGATAGCGCCCCTGCGGGAAGCCGACGCCGGCACGGCTGAGGCTCACGCCCGCGCCAAGGTCGGCGCCGCCGTCGCGCTGCGGGGGGCGATCGACGCGCTGCCCGAGCGAAGCCGGCCGCGCACCGTCGTCCTGATGTCGTCGGCCACCGCCGCGGTCGGCGGGCTCGGTCTCGGCCTCTACGCGGCGGCCAACCGCGCTCTCGACGCCATCGCCGAGCAGGCGTTCCGGCCCGCCGAGACCGGCACGCGGTGGATCAGCGTGGCCTGGGACGGGTGGCGGGTCGGCCCGGCGGGACAGGAGCGTACGGTCGCGTCGGCGCACTCCATCGGCGCCGCCGACGGTATGCGCGCCCTCGACCGGATCCTGGCCGCCGTGGCCGCGGGCAGCGCGCCACCCGTGGTGGCCGTGTCACCCGCCGACCTTGCCGCCCGCCTGACCTTCGACGGGTCGTCACGCGGGCCCCGCAACTCGCCGGAACCGTCCCCGGCGGGAGAACGCGACGGCCGGCGTCAAGGTGAGCGGCTCATCGCCGGACTCTGGTCCGAGCTGCTCGGCTTCCCCGTGGACGACCGCGAGGCGGACTTCTTCGCGCTGGGCGGGCACTCCCTGCTGGCCACCCGCATGCTGGCCCGCCTCGCCGACGATCACGGGGTGACGCTGCGGCTGAGCGACCTGCTGGCCAGGCCGACCGTGGCCGCCCTCGCCGAGCTGCTCCCGGACGGCGGCTCCCGGCGAGAACCAGCCGGCTCCACGCGGACCGGCGAAGTCGACTTCCCGTTGACCCGGGTCCAGCACGCCTACTGGGTCGGCGGAGGCGGCGGATACCGCCACGGCGGCACCGCCTGCCACTTCTACCTCGAATACGACTGCCCCGACCTGGACATTCCCCGATACCAGCGGGCGTGGAACCGGGTGATCGCCCGCCACCCGATGCTGCGCGCCGTCATCACCCCCGAAGGCCGCAACCGCGTCCTCGACCGGGTGCCCACGTACCGGATCCGGGTGCACGACCTGCGCGCGGAGCCCGACCCGGCGGCCCGGATGGCGGCGCTGCGCGAGCAGCTCTCCCATCGGACGCCGCGTCCGGACCGTTGGCCGCTGGTGGAGCTGCGCGCGGCCCTGCTGCCGGGAGGGACGGTACGGCTGTTCGTCGGCGTGGACGTGCTCGTCTGCGACACCGCCAGCTACCTGCTGCTCGACCGCGAGCTGCGGCACTTCTACGAACACGACGGCGGCGCCGACCTGCCTCCGATCGGCACGGATTTCGGGGCCTGCGTGCGCGCCATGGAGGAGCGGCGTACCGGCCCGGCGGGACAGCAGGCGGCCACGTACTGGCGGGCCAGGCTCGACGACCTGCCGGGCCCGCCCGCGCTGCCCGTGCGCGACGGCGACGCGGACACTCCGCGGTTCGCCAGGCGCAGCGCCACGCTCCCGGCCGAGGCGTGGGAGCGGCTCAAGCGGCAGGCCGCCGCCCACGCCGTCACCCCGACCGCGGTGCTGCTCGCCGCGTACGGTGACGCGCTGCACGCCTGGTCGGGCAGCGATCGCTTCTGCGTCAACCTCACCCTGTTCGACCGGCCGCGGATCCATCCCGACGTCGGCAAGGTGGTCGGCGACTTCACCTCGCTGCTGCTGCACGAGACGGACCGCCGGACCCCGGCCACGTTCGCCGAGCGCGCCAGGGCCGCTCAGCGCAGGTTGTTCGAGGACCTCGACCATCGTGACTTCTCGGCGCTCGACGTGCTGGCGGAGCTGTCGGCCCGCACGGGGCGGCTGGCCCAGGCGCCCGTCGTGTTCACCAGCGCTCTCGGACTCGACGACGCGCACGACCTGGACTGGGTGGGCACGCCCGTCTACGGGGTGAGCCAGACGCCGCAGGTCTGGCTGGACCACCAGGCGTTCGTCCAGCACGGAGAGCTGCTCCTGCAGTGGGACGTGGCGGAGACCGCACTCCCGGCCGAGGAAGCGGACGCCGCCTTCGAACGATATGTGACCGATGTCCGCCGCCTGGCCGACGACCCGGCGGCCTGGGACGACGCGTACGGTGACCTGACCCTGCTGCTGCGCGAGGGCAAGGACCCGCGCCCGCTGTTCCTGGTGCACCCGTCCGGCGGAGACGTGCTCTGCTACGCCGAGCTGGCGCGGCTGCTGGCCACGGACCGCCCCGTCGTCGGCCTGACCGACCCCGCCTTCGCCGGCATCAGGCCGCCCGGCGACATGGAGGCGCTCGCCGACCTGTACGTCCGGGCCGTGCGCGCCTGGCAGCCGTCCGGCCCGTACGCGCTCGGCGGCTGGTCCATGGGCGGCACGCTGGCCCAGCTCATGGCCTGCCGGTTGGCCGAGGCGGGGGAGAAGGTCGAGCTGCTGGCCATGCTCGACTCCAACGTCCCCGACCGGATCCGCCCGCTCCCCGCCGAGAGGCGGGACGCGCACGCGGCCGCCCGCTACCTGCGCTCCCTGGAGGCGTTCCTCGACGCCGACCTCGACGCGTCCCCGGCCGACCTCGTCGAGCGCCTGGCGGCACGGCCCGCGGCCGACCTGCCCGACACCGTCTCCGGGCTGCTGCGACGGGCCGGGCTGATGGGCGCCCGCGACTCGGCGGCCGAGCGGCTGGAGGTCTTCACCCGCCACCTGCGCATCCTCGGCGAGCACCGGGCCCGCCGCCTTGACGCGGACACACGGGTGCTCCTGATCAGGGCCGCCCGGCCGGCACCGCTCAACGGCGGGGTCGGCATGGGCGTCGACGACGTGCCCGGCCACGACGACCTCGGCTGGAGCCCGTTCCTGACCCGGCTCCACGTCGAGCAGGTCGACGCGCACCACTACTCCCTGCTCCGCCCGCCCGCCGTGCGACGGGTCGCGGAGCTGCTCGGCGAGCTCCTTCACGAGCTCTGAACTTCCAGAAGAGGAACCCATGCCTGTCAAACAGCGCCCTGCCCTCCTGATCGCTGCGGCGGTGCTCGTGGCCGGTTGCTCGGCCGCGCCGCCACCCCCATCGGGCGGCGGCGGGACCTTGCGGTACGTGGCCGCGGGCAGTCCGGCCGCCGCCAGCGACGACCCGCACGGCGGGCTGGCCAACGAGTCGGACGCCCTGCGCTTCTCCCTGCTCTATGACGTCCTGACCGTCCCCGGCGCCGACGGAAGGGCCAAGCCACGGCTGGCGGCCTCATGGGAGCCCGACCGGACGCTCACCCGGTGGACGCTCCGGCTGCGGCCGGACGCGACCTTCACCGACGGGCGTCCCGTGCGCGCCGCCGACGTGCTCTACTCGCTGCGCCGCATCGAGCGCAAGGCCGCCGAGAACTACGGCAGGCTCGCCCTGTTCGACACGAAGGCGTCCACCGCGCCCGACGACCACACCGTCGTCCTGATGACCAGGAGCCCGAACGCCCTGGTGCCCGAGGCACTGGAATCGGTCACGTTCGTCGTTCCGGAGGGTAGCGAGGACTTCGGGCAGCCCGTGCCGGGGTCGGGGCCGTACCAGCCGGCGAGCAGCGACGCCCAGACCGCCGTGTTGAAGCGCAACCCCCGATGGTGGGGCGAACGCCCCCACCTGGACGGCATCGAGATCCGAGCCGTCGCCGACCCCCAGGCCAGGGCCGCCGCGGTCACCTCCGGGCAGGCCGACGTGGCGGGCAGCGTGAGCCCCGCCGCGGCGAAGGCCGCAGGCGCCGGCGTCCGGGTGGTGCGCCGCACGCCCGTGACCGAATACCCGTTCGTGATGCGCCTGGACCGCGAGCCCTTCGACGACCCCCGCGTCCGCGAGGCGTTCAAGCTGGCCGCCGACCGGCAGGCCCTGGTCGACACCGTCTTCCTCGGGTACGGGCAGGTCGCCAACGACCTGCCCACCCCGTACGACGCCTCCTACCCCAAGGACCTGACGCAGCGGCCCCGCGACGTGGCGCGCGCCAAGCAGCTCCTGGCCGAGGCCGGACACGCGGACGGGCTCAAGGTCACGCTGCGCACCACCACGTCGTACCCCGGCATGGACAGCGCGGCCGCCCTGTACGCGCGCCAGCTCGCCGACATCGGCGTCACCGTCACGGTACGCAACGAGCCCCCCGACACGTACTTCACGAACGTGTGGAGCAAGGCCGACTTCTACACCGGCTACTTCGGCGGCATCCCCTTCACCGACGTGGCCAGGGTCGCGCTCGTCTCGACGTCCCCGACGAACGAGACCGCCTGGAAGCGGCCCGCGTGGGACAAGGCGTTCACCGAGGCGCTGGCCGTCCGTGACGACGCCGACCGCAACGGCCGCCTCGGGGCGCTGCAGAAGGAGCTGTGGAAGGACGGCGGGTACGTGGTGTGGGGGCTCGGCGAGGGACTCGATCTGACTTCGCCGGCCGTCCAGGGCCTGCCCACCGGTCCCGGCTTCCAGCGCTTCCTCCTCGACGGTGCGCGGCTCGGCACAGCGGGCTGAGCCGATGCGTCTCCTCCTGGTCAAGGGGCTACGCGTGGTCATCCTGCTGGTTGCGATCTCTGCCGCGGTGTTCGCCGCCACCGAGCTGTTACCGGGAGACGCCGCCGACACCGCAGGCGGCGGACGCGCCTCGGCCGCCCAGCTCGCCGAGCTGCGCGCCGAGCACGGGCTCGACCGGCCCGCGTGGGAACGGTGGGGCCGGTGGGCATGGGCGCTGGCCCACGGCGACCCGGGCCGGTCCCTGCTGACCGGCCGCTCCGTCGCCGACCTCGTCGCCCTGCGCCTGCCGGCGACCGCCGTACTGGCCGGGTCGGCGTTCGCGCTGACCGTGCTGCTCACCCTCCTGGGGTGCGCGCTCGCCGGGCGGCGGGCGCTGCGCCGACCCGGAGACATCGGCGGCGGCCTGGCCACAGCGCTCACCGCCGTACCCCAGGTGGTGGTGGCGGCGGGGCTGGCGGCGCTGCTCAGCGGAGTGCTCGGGTGGGTGCCGCCGGTTTCCCTGCTGCCGCCGGGCGGCTCTCCGCTCGCGGATCCGGTGATCCTCGTTCTTCCCGTCCTGACGCTGGCTCTGCCCTCCGCCGCGTACGGCGTCGCGCTGCTCGGCGGCGCCGTGGCCGATGCCCTGCGGGCGCCGCACGTGGCGGACGCCCTCATCCGCGGCGTCCCCACCGGTCGCATCCTCCGGAGGCAGGTGCTGCCCGTGCTGGCCGGGCCCGCGCTGCGCGTGCTCGCCGTCGTGGCCGGGGGGTTCACCGCGGGCAGCGCTCTGGTGGAGACGGTCTTCGGGTACGCGGGGGCGGGCGAGCTCCTGGTCAGCTCGGTTGCCGCACGGGACACTCCCGTGGTGCAACTGCTGGGTCTCGGCTCGGCTGCGGTCGTGCTGGCGGTGCTGCTGCTCGCCGATCTGGCTCCGGGCCGGTCATGGCGGGAGGGCACCTCCTCGTGAGCCGGATCCCGCTCCTGCTCGGAACCGTTCTGGCAGTCGTGACCGTGCTGGGGCCCGCCCTCGCCCCCTACGATCCGGCCGCACCGGTGACCGCGCCATGGACGGAAAGCGGCGCCGATCATCTGCTCGGAGGCGACGTGCTGGGCCGGGACGTGCTGTCGCGGCTCCTGGCCGGAGGGCGCCACCTCCTGGCCGTCTCGCTCGTGGCGGCCGCGCTCGCCACCCTCGTCGGGGCGCTCGGCGGGCTCGCCGCGGGGTGGCGCGGGTCCCGCGCGCTCACGGCCTCCGCCGATCTGCTGCTCGCGGTGCCGGTGCTGCTGCCCGCGCTGGTGCTCGCCGTGTCCCTGCCCGGTGACGCCGCCGTCGTCGCCGCCACGGTCCTGGCGGGAGCACCGCTGACGCTGGGCGTGATCAGGGACGTCACCGCGGGTGTCCGCGAACGCGGATACGTCAGGGCGGCGCGGCTGAGGGGCGAGAGTGCCGTGGCGGTGCTGCTGCGGGAGGTCCTGCCGGCCATGGCCGGAGTGCTCGCCGCCGACCTCGGGCTGCGCTTCGTCACCGCGTTGCAGCTGGCGTCCGCGCTCGGCGTACTCGGCGTCACCGACGCGCCCGCCACCGGGGACTGGGCCGTGATGCTCCGTGAGAACCTCGCGGGCGCCGCGCTCAACCCCGCCGCCCTCGCGGCTCCCGCACTGCTCCTCGCGCTGTTGTCCCTGGCCGTCGCCGTCGCCGCGCGCACGGGGCTCCGCCACGCGTTCGGAACGGAGAGCTCCTGATGACGGGCTTGAGAGGCGAGGGGATACGCGTCACCGGTCCTTCCGGCCGCGTTGTCATCGACGGATTCGGCACGCATGCGGCGCCCGGCCGCGTGCTCGCGCTGACCGGGCCTTCCGGCAGCGGAAAGACCACCGTCCTCAGGGCCCTGCTCGGCTGCCTGCCCCCGGAGATGCGGCTCGCCGCCGGTTCGGTGCGCTGGCGCGGAAACCCGCTGCCGGCCGGACGCGCCGGGCGCCGCTGGCGCCTCACCCAGGTCGGCTGGCTGGCCCAGGACCCCGCCTCGACCCTCGACCCGTGGCGGCCTGTACTCGACCAGGTCACCGAGGCTCTCGCGGACCGCACCGGCGCGGCCGCCCGCGACGAGGCCGCCGCCCTGCTCGAACGGCTGGACCTCGCCCCCGCTCTGCAGGCCAGGACCCCGGGCCGGCTCTCCGGCGGACAGGCCCAGCGGGCCGCCCTGGCCCGCGCCCTGGCCGGAGATCCGCCCCTCCTGGTGCTGGACGAGCCCACCAGCAGCCTCGACCCGGAGTGCGCGCAGCTCGTGGCCGACGCCGTACGGGAGCGGCGCGGCGACCTGGCGCTTACCACGGTGCTGGTCACCCATGACCGGCGGCTGGTGGCGGAGCTCGCCGACGACGTGACCGAGCTGGCCCCTGTCCCTCCAAGGGCAGCTTCGAACGGTCACAAGAAGATCGCCGCAGGGCTTCCGGTCCTGACCGTGCGCGGGCTCAGAGTGGACCACCCGGCAGGCGGATCCCCGCTGCTCGCCGCCACCGATCTGACGCTGCGCGCAGGCGAGATGGTCGCGTTGCTGGGGCCGTCCGGCAGCGGCAAGAGCACGCTGCTGCACACGCTGGCCGGGCTACGCCCGCTGGCGGCCGGAACCCTGACCCTGTCGGCGGCCGGCGCCGCAGGGCCCCTTCCGCCCCGCGCGTCCGAGCGCAGCCGCGCCCAGCTACGCCGTATCCAATTTGTCGGCCAGAATCCCCGCGACGAGCTCAACCCCGCCCACCGAGCCGTGACAGCCGTCGCCCGCCCGCTGCGAACGCTCGCCGGCCTGCGACACGCCCCCGCACGCGTGGAGGCGCTCGGCCTGCTGGCTGCTCTCGGCTTGGACACCGATCATGCCCGACGGCGCCCAGGACGGCTCTCCGGCGGCCAGCGGCAGCGGGTCGCCGTGGCCCGCGCCGTGGCTCCGGGCGCCGCCGTCCTGCTCGCCGACGAGATCACCTCGGCCCTGGACGCGGCGACCGCGTCGGAGCTGCTCGAACTCCTCGACCGCCTCCGGGCCGACGGCCTCGCCGTGCTCCTGGCCACGCACGACCCGGACGTGGCGGCCCGCGCCGACCGAATCCTGCGCATGAGCGCCGGAGCCCTGCACGAGCAGGGCTCCAACACCATCCGACGGAGGACGAACCGTGCCCGACGAAGCCATCCTTGACGTGCTGCGCGACCACCCATGGGTGGCTACCGCACGCCGCGGCCCCCAGGGCGTCCTGGTGAGCCCGCGACTCGAAGCGCTCGCCGTGCACCCCCAGCCAGGAGTGCTGCTGCGGGAGTTCCTCGAACACTGGGGCGACGTCTACGACTGGGTGTACGAGAGCTCGCACAACCCCGGTGAGCTGGACTTCTCCGGCTGGCGCGCGTCCGACACAGGACTGCCCCTGCCGCGGGAGCACATGGCCGACTGGCTGCGGTGCACCGTAGACCTGGTGCTGGGCCGCCGCCCGTCGCGCGTGCTCGAACTCGGCTGCGGCAGCGGCCTGCTGCTGCACGAGCTACGTGACCACCTGACCGCCTACGTCGGCACGGACGTCTCCGCCGCCGCCGTCGAGCGTCTGGGCCGGGCGCGCATGCCCCGGGTCACGGTCGTCCGCGCCGCCGCTCACGAGGTCCGCTCCGAGCAGGTGACCCGAGCATTGGCCGAGACCATGGGCGCCCGGCCGGACTGCGTCCTGCTGAACTCCGTCACCCAGTGCTTCCCCCATCTGGGCTACCTGCGGGCCGTGCTCCTCGACGCGCTCGACCTCGTCGCGCCCGGGGGCACGGTGATCGTCGGCGACGTCCGGCACGCCAGGCTCGTCGAGCATTACTGCCGCTGGGTCGAGCACGCCAAGGATCCCGCGGCGGAGGCCGCCGAGATCGAGCGGCGGGCGGCACGGCGGGCAGCTCACGAGGAGGAGATGCTGCTCGACCCGCGTGCCGTCGCGCGCATCGCCCTCGAGGCGGGCCGTGCCGTCGCCGTGTCGATCCACGCCCGCACCATGGCCGACGACACCGAGCTCACCCGCTACCGGTACGACCTCGTGTTGCACGCCGACGTCCGGGACGCCGCGCCATGGCCCGGCGGGACGGCGGTGCGTACCGGCATCCCGAACGCGCTCCTATCCAGCTCACCGGACGCGATCGCGCCCCACGAGCTCCGTGCCAAGACACCGGACGGGGAGATCCTCCTCGATCCCGCCGACCCGGCACGCCTGGCGGTCGCGCGGCCCGCGTCGGCCAGCCGGTTCACGGCCGAGAGCATCGCCGGCCTGGCCGAGGGGGTCGATCCCGGGCTGCTCGCGCGTGAGCCGATGACGGCCTTCGCGGCCCGGCGGCTCCCCGAGGTGCTGCACGACCACCTGCGCGCGATGGTGCCCGGCCTGCCGCATCCCGACATCGCCGTGGAGCAGGTGCCCGCCGATGCCCGTTGAGCTGCCCTCTCGTGATGACCTCCAGCTGGTCCGCCGCACGCTGGAGGCATTGCCGGACGTGGCCGAGGCAGAGGTCTTCCTCATCGCCGACGGCCCCGGCGCCGCCCCTGCCGCTCTGGTGTCCGGCGGGCACCCGCAGCCTGAAGCACTTCCTCGCACCGCTCACCTCGGGGGTGCCGAGACGGGCGTCGTGCCGCGCTGCCTGGCGGTGATGGACCGGGCCGCCATGCTCGCCATCGCCCACACGCTGCACGCCACCGGTCTCTTCCGCGGCGGCCGCGTCCACGGCTGGGAAGAGGTCGCGGAGGCGCTCGGCGCGGCCCCTCGACATCGGTGGATCGTCCGCCGCTGGCTTGCCTCCGATGAGACGCTTCGGCCGCCGTCGAGGCGGGAGCTGGCCACCGCCATGCGAGACCTGGACGTCGCCCGGCACGAGCTGGGATACCCCGCCGCGATGGGCCGCTTCTTCCAGGCGGCGCTGCGCAGCCTGGCGCGACTCGTACGCGATGAGATCACCCTGCAGTCGCTGCTGTTCTCCGGCGGAGGCATGACCACCGCCCTGGGCAACTACCGCGACAACCTGATCAGCCGCCACCTCAACAAGGCGGCGGCGGATGCCGTGGCCGAGGCGGCCCGCACGCGTGGCAGGGTTCTGGAGATCGGCGCGGGCGTGGGAGCGACCACCGACGCGGTCCTCGCTGCCGTGGACGACGTGGACTACCTGTTCACCGACGTCTCGACCTTCTTCCTGGACGCGGCGCGCGAACGGTTCCGGCACCGGCCGGGCATGCGCTACGCCCTGCTCGACGTCAACGCCAAGATGACACCGGACGAGCCCCCCTTCGACGTCGTGCTGGCCGCGAACGTCCTGCACAACGCCCGCCACGCCGGACGCACCCTGGCCGCGATCCGCGAGCTCCTGGCCCCCGGCGGCACCCTGGTGCTCATCGAGTCGTGCGTCGAACACCACCTGGTGTCCGCCTCGATGCACTTCCTCATGTCGCCGCAGGCCGACGCGCTCCTGCCCGGTTTCGCGGACATCCGGCAGGGGCAGGACCGCGTCTTCCTGAGCCGCACCGAATGGATCCGGCAGCTCGCGGCGCTCGGTTTCCGGGACGTACGTGCCGAGCCCGCTCCCGGCGACCCGCTCGCCGCGGCCGGGCAGCACGTGTTCACCGCCGTCCGCGGCGACCACCACCCTGATCCCGCGCCGCTGCTGTCCAAGGCGGCCGAGGCGCTGCCGCCGCACCTGGTCCCGCGCGAGATCCACACCGTCGACGCCCTCATCACAGATCGGAGTCACCGCCCGTGACCGCAGACCTCGAACCCGCGCTCCGCCGGATCTGGGCAGACGTCCTGGACCTGCCGGAGGAGCGGATCGCCTCGGGAGACAGCTTCCTCGCCCTGGGGGGCGACTCCGTCCTCGCCGTCCGCACCGCCGCTCTCGTCCGCAGGCGGCTGGGCGTGGTCCTGGCGATGTCCGACCTCCGAGTCCAGGACACGCTCGCCGACCTCGCGGCCGCGGTCCGGGAGCGGGGCTCCGCACGGGACGGCGACGTACCCGACCTGAAACCGGTACGCCGGGACGACCCGCTCGCGCCGTTCCCTCTGCTGCCGCTCCAGCAAGGCTACTTCGTCGGCCAGCAGGACGGCTGGGAACTGTCGTACGAGTCCGCGCACCACTACGTGGACTTCGGCCTGACCGGAGTGGACGGCGACGAGGCCGCCGAGGCGCTGCGCGACGCCCTGCACCGGCTGGCCGAGCACCAGCCCGCGCTGCGGGCCCGGATCCTGCCCGACGGCACCCAGCGCATCCTCGACCCGGACGCGCCCGGCGCGATCCCGTCCCCGACCGTCCACGACTGGCGCGCGCTCGACGCCGGGGAAGCCGCCCGCCTCCTCGCCGGGCTGCGCGCGGACATGCGCGCCAACGGCCCGGACCCGGCCACGGGCCCCGGGGTCGACCTGCGCCTCAGCCTCATGCCGGACGGCCGGGGCAGGCTGCACTCCTCGATGAGCCTGCTCCTGGTGGACGGCTGGTCGTCCGGTGTGTTCTACCGCGACCTTCTCGCCTTCGCCGCCGACTGGAACACCGTCCTCGCCCCGCTGGACATCGACTTCGGCGACTACGTCACCGCCGTGCAGGGGCTGCCGGAGACCCCGCAGTGGCAGGCCGACCGCGACTGGTGGTGGGAACGGCTCGACGCCTTCCCCCAGCCTCCCGCCCTCCCGGTCACGGCCGAACCGGACACCGTACGAGCCCGCGTGATGCGCAGCCTGGAAACCCGCCTGGCCCCGGACCGCTGGGCCCGCGTCCAGGAGCTGTGCCGTGAGCACGGGGTCACGCCGTCCGCCGCGGCGCTGGCCGCCTACGCCGTCGCGCTCGCCCGTACGGCCGGCCACCGGCGCTTCCTGCTCAACAGCCTGCAGCTCAACCGGCTGCCGCTGCACCCGGACGTGCACCGCATGGTGGGCGCGTTCTCCTCCACCGTGCTGCTGCCGATCGAGCTGCCGGAGCACCGCACGTTCGCCGACCTCGCCCGCGAACTCCAGACACTCACCGGCGAGGCACTCGCGCACAACCTCGTCACGGGCGTGGAAGTGTCCCGGGAGCTCGCCCGCCGATGGGGCACGACCCGGCCCGTCGCGCCCGTCGTCTTCCAGAGCACGCTCGGAGTGGACGCGGCCATGGGCAGCTCCGTTCCCGAAGAGGCAGGGCCTCTCGGCCACATCGACCTGACCGACCACCGCCAGGAGCTGCGCACCCCGCAGGTGGCCATGGAGGGCCGGCTCTACGAGGCCAGGGACGAACTGGTGATCGTGCTGTCGCTGGTGGAGGAGCTTTTCCACGCCCAGGACGTGGAGGGGTTGTTCACCACGTTCACCACGCTCGTCCGGTCCCTGGACACACCCGACGGCTGGGAGCGCACCTGCGATCTGCCCGAGCGGCTGGACGCGGACGGCGGGCTCCGGCTCGACGCCCGGCCCCGCGCGAGCATCGCGCAGGACGGCGGGCCGCTGCGCGACGAGTTGGAGCAGGCGGTGGCCGACTGCTGGAGCGAGCTGCTCGACCTGCCGGAAGACCGGCAGCTCGACCGCGCGGCGGAGTTCTTCGCGCTCGGCGGGGACTCGCTCGCCGCCATCCGGATGCTCACCCGCCTGGCCCGCTCAGGACTTCCGCACGTCACCCCCAGAGACTTCCTGGCCGCCCCCACCGTCGCCGGCCTCGCCGCCGCCATCCGCGAGAAGCGGGGGCCTGAGGGATGAGCGAGCGGCCCGGCGGACACGCGCCGCCGGGCCGCTCCAGCGGATCAGCCGATCCCGCCGGGCGGGGCCTTCTCAACTCCCGCCCGGGCCCGCCAGGCCGGCGTCCTCGCGGAACAGCTCCTGGTCCACCCAGATCGCGGCCCGGGCACCGTCCGCCGCCCCCATGACCACGAACGTCATCGCGTCCGGCAGCGCCTCCAGCCGAGCCATGTCACCGGCCGCGTACACCCCGCGCACCGAGGTCTGCTGGAACTCGTTGACCCGCACGCACCCGTCGGGCAGCAGCTCGCAACCCAGCCGCTCGGCCAGGTCCGAGTGCTGCCTGATGCGCGTCCGGTGGAAGACCGCCCCACGCGCGAGCGGCTGCCCACCCTCGAAACGCAGCTCAAGAGCGCCGAACTCGCCGACCACCTCCGCGACCCGCTCCTCCCGCACCCCGACACCGGCCTTCTCCAGCCGTTCGCGGTGCTCGTCCGCCGGCGGGTTCCCGTTGCCGCACAGCACCACGTCGTCGCTGAAGCGGTCGGCCACGTACAGGGCGAGCATCACGCTCGGGAAGTCGGATCCCAGGACGGCGATCGGCTGCTCCCCGGCCTCGTAACCATGGCAGAAGGGACAGTGGAAGACGCTGCGGCCGAACCGCTCGGCCAG
The DNA here is from genome assembly GCF_014204795.1 of Nonomuraea jabiensis. Taxonomy (GTDB): domain Bacteria; phylum Actinomycetota; class Actinomycetes; order Streptosporangiales; family Streptosporangiaceae; genus Nonomuraea; species Nonomuraea jabiensis. Next base: position 9,098,436 of record NZ_JACHMB010000001.1, read on the forward strand.
CCCGGGAACGTCGGCGAGGACATCGGTCTGGCCGGTGGCCAGCACGAGCTTGCGTGCGCGCTCCCGCGTGCCGTCCGCCAGGACCAGCTCGAAGCCCGACGTGACAGCGGACGCCTCGACGACCTCGGCGAGCCGCGTCTCCACCGTGGGATACGCCCGCAGGTCCGCCTGCCCCGCCTCCCTGAGCGCAGCGGGGGACAGGCCGTCCCGGCTCAGCAGCATGTGCGTCTCCTGGGCGGGCGCGTTGCGCGGCGCACCGCTGTCGAGCAGCAGCACGCGCCGCCGCTGCCGTCCCGACACCAGCGCCGCGTTCAGCCCCGCCGGTCCCCCGCCTACCACAATGACGTCAAACATCCCGTAGGCATCCCTTCTGTACAAACCTTGGCATAACGATAATCATTTCCATGCGCTGTTGGCTAGAGCGGCATGGTGATCGGTCGTGCCTGCGCTTGGCCTGTCTCACGGTGATGACCGTGCCCTGCTTCGACCGCTCTGTGATCCCGATATCAACCCGGTCCCGATCACCTGCATGGACATCCGCCGACGTGATCGGCTCGGAGGGCCGGGTGGCATCGTTCGTCACCGAGTCTGTTATTCACGCTCGGCGGCGGGGTGGAGCAGTGGGCGGCCGGAGTGGGTGGTGGCCAGAACTCCGAGGATGATCAGTGCGCGGACGAGCAGCGACGGCCAGCCGCCCTCCGGGCCGTAGCTTCCGCCGGTGATGAGGCTGGGCCCGTTGTCGTGCAGGGTCAGCAGGCCACCCACCACATCGTGCTCGGCGAGGAACGGCACTCCGAGGCGGTGCTCGCCGCTGACCGGATAGCCCAGGATCGAGCCTTGGACGAAGTTCCAGGCGAAGTGCATGGCGATCGGCATCCACAGCCGTCCGGTACGCAGCAGCGCCAAGCCGTACATGAAACCGCCCAAGGTGCTGCTGACGGCGCCGAGTAGGGTGCCGTCCCCGCCGACCAGGTGCACCGAGCCGAAGGCGAGCGAGCTGACCGTGAGCGCCAGCCACGGCCTGCGGGTCAGGACGAGCAGCGCCAGCAGCAGTCCCATGCGGCTGACGACCTCCTCCAGCACGGCCCAGGACAGGAAGGCGGCCAGACCGTTCCAGATCACGTCGGCGCGTAAGGCGACCCCTGTCACGGTGGTGGCGCCCATCGCCACCAGCACGCCGAACAGCGCGAGCATGGCGACGGTGACGATCAGGAACCCCTTGCCGAGCTCCGATCCCACGCCCGGCCGGCGGACGCCGAAGCCCAGCAGAACCAGGCCGCGCAGCCGGGCGACCACCGTGATGAGCACGGAGATGAGAAACAAGGCCCAGATGGCTGTTGCGATGAGATCCATATGCCCAGACGTTAGAGAGCTTCGCCCGCGCGGCGAATGGAGCGGGCAGGTGTCCTAATCTCGGGTTAGCCTCAGTATCATCCGTGAACGCGCCAGAAGAATGGTGCGATATCGTTATGAGCTCATTATTTGAAATTAACTTCCAATTGCTATGATTGTTATACATATTTGCGAAGTGCATTTAGCATCGGTGTTCCCGGCGAGGAAGAAAGGGAACGCCTCTCCATGCGCGACTCGCATCCCAGTCAGACCGCCATCATGGCCGCGGCCGCCCGTGCCGCCCACCTTCTCGTGGACGGCGAGCCGTTCATCCTCTGGGACACCCTGGCCGCCTCCCTGCTCGGTGACCGGGCCGAGGAACTGATCGGCTACCACCGAGCGCACGGCGATCACCCCGTACTCGCAGGGGCGCGCGCCCAGGCGACCGTCCGCGGCCACTACGCCGAGCGCCGCGCCACCGACCTGTTCCGCAGCGGCCTGGAGCAGTACGTGGTGCTGGGCGCCGGACTCGACACCTTCGCCTGCCGCCGTGCCCCGGCCGCCCGGCCGGTCCGCGTGATCGAGGTCGACCATCCCATCACCCAGCAGGGCAAACGCGACGCGATGGCCGCGGCCGGCATCGCCGTGCCCGACGGGCTGGCCTTCGCGCCGGTGGACTTCGAGTCCGACGATCTGATGGCCGCCCTTCACAAGGCGGGGTTCGACTTCGGCAAGCCCGCCCTGGTCACCTGGCTCGGCGTGACCATGTACCTCACCCACGAGGCGATCGCCGCCACGTTGGCCACCGTGGGCCGCATGGCGCCCGGCAGCGAACTGGTGATGGAGTACGCCGTACCGCCCGCTCTGCGTGACGATCGAGGCAACGCCTACGCCCGGTTCCTGCTGCCCGCCGCCGCCGAACGGGGCGAGCCATGGCTGTCCCTCTTCACTCCCGAAGAGCTCTCGGGCCTGCTCGAACGGCAGGGGCTGGAGGCGGTCGAGCACCTGCGGCAGGCCGATTGCCTCGCTCCCGCGCTGTGGCGGCGTTCGGACGCACTGCGCCCCGGCGACCTGTGCCGCCTGGTCCGCGCCACCGTCCCCAGCATGGCCTGAACCGGCCGAACTTCCGTACACCGACGCGGCCTCGCCATGCCCTACAACGCCATCAGCGCCCCTTCTAGAGGAGAGGACCCATCTCATGTCCGAGGCCACCACCCGCGATGACGAGCTCCGCCGCTTCTTCGACGTCTTCGCCCAGGCAAGCGGCAGTCTGGATGTGGACACTCTGACGGGCTGCTTCGCCGAGGTGTTCCTGGCCGGGGACGCCGGCGGCGCCCGGCCCGTGCCCCGCCCCGCGTTCCTTCGGGCCCTGCCCAGACGCGCGCAGATGTTCGCCGATGCGGGCATCGGCCCGGCCGCCCTCGACACCCTGACCCACCAGCAACTCGACGACCGGTACGTGCTTGTCCGCACCGAATGGACCGCACCTCGCACCGCCGGCGGCGAACCCGTCCACCTGTCGTCGTCGTACCTGCTCCACCGGGACGCAGACGACACCTACCGCATCGTGGCCTACCTCAACCATCAAGGCCTGCCACTCTCCCAGGCCTGACCATCACCGCTGCCGTCCCCTACGAGCCCGCACCTTCCGCTCGACCGGACTGGAGATCCAAGGAGTGCTCTGGAGGTCCTCGAACGGATCGCCATCGGCCTGTCCACCGCGGGGATCGCCGCAAATCGTCGTGGCCGGCTTCAGGCTCTTCGAATCCGGCGGTGCCAGGTAGGCCTGGCGAAGGGCAGCCGTCGGCGGGGTGGTGCCGGTGATGATCGAGCCCGGCACCACCCCGCCGGTCGGCAGGCCGAGGTCAGGGTCGCCGCTGCCCTGGCATTGACGCCTGGCTACGAGCAGATGGCGGTGGTCATCGCCTTGAGCGCGGACGGGATGACGGCGGTGGGGTTCGGGCTGCTGGTCATGCTGCTGGGCGCCGTGCTGATCGTCCGTCGGCGCTTTTGGTCGGGCATGGCGGTCGCCGGCGCCGGCAGGGCCACCAGCAGCGGCGCTCCACGTTCGGCCCGCTCACAAGCACGCGGCGGCATGGGGAGGTGGGGTGCGATATAGGCCGCCGGCGGGCGGATCGTCACCGTTCGCATCTTCTAGGGCCTTGTGCGACCTTCGTAGCGTGTCCGGCATCGGTAAGCCTGCCTATCAGGCGTAGCCTTCAAGGCGAAATAAACTCACGCTTCGGCACGGCTTCGCTAACCTGGACCCGTCTCTCTGATGTCAGATAGAAAGACGCCGGCCTGTGGTAAGCGGCCGGACCGATGCTGCGCCCCTCAGTCAACCCATCTTCTGTCGCCGCTATGGCGCAATGGCCAGGGTGAGCCAGATGTGCGATGAAAGCAAGATCAATAAAGTTCGAGCCACCGGACGGCTCCTTCTCCGCCTGCTCCTCGAACGAGAGGAGTATCGGATGCAGTGGCAATACCACCAGCAGCGCAGGCCCGGAACCGGCGTGAACCGGACCGCCGTCGCCGAGGTGATCTCGGGGTATCTCTACGACAAGGGCGAGCGTCCCGACTCCACGACGGCCCGCCATATCAAGGATCGCGTCGGCAGGGCGATAGCCGGCCAGGTCCTGAGCTCGGAGACACTGAAGTGGTTCATCGGGGCGTTCGAAATGTCTCCCGAGGACGAGCACCTGCTCACGGAGGCGTTCGCCCACGGCAGGACCACGATGGCATTGCCTCCCGTGGACACTCTGCAGAAGCGGCAGTCGTTGCCGCGCCCGCAGCGGCACCGCACCGTGATGCTGTTCGAACGCCGCATCATCGATGCCACCGGGCAGGCGGTGTCCCACCACTCGCAGCACACCATCATGGCGCGGGAGGACGGCGTCGACCGCTACCCCTGCTTCCTGTCGTCGAGGCTGGCGAACGTCATCATGGTGCACGGCGGGCAGGTCGAGAAGCCCTGCCGGCCGCCGCTGATCGAGATCGTGTTGTCCCGGTCGCTGCGCCAGGGGGAGACGACCTCCTTCGCGTTCGAACGCGCCTTCCGGCGCATCGACGGCGTCGACACCGAGTACCGGCGGGTCGCCAACGAGCTCACGCAGAATCTCGACATCGTCGTCCAGTTCGATCCGCGACGGTTGCCCAGCCGGGTGTGGTGGACCGAATGGGACGACCATCGGGCGGGCAACGTGCTACAGGAGGAGCTGGTCACGCTCGACGGTGATCACCGGGCGCATCGCTTCCTGCCGTACATGATGAACGCCGCTGCCGGTTTCCGCTGGACGTGGTGACCGGACGGGCCCGGCCAAGCCCCAAACAGGCACAAGGCGTCAGCTGATCGGCCGTCCTGCGACATAGGCGCTACAACCGTCTCACACCATGGCGGGATGGTACGTCAGCAGAGCTCAACGCGATCCGGCAGGGCACAGGAAGATCGCGAAACCCGCCTTGAGGACTCACTCCCGCCCGGGCGGCCGGCCTGGACAGGCCCACCGGAAGAACCGATCGTCTACGCGGCGAGCGACCGTCGCGCAGACCTGAGAGCGGGGCGTGCCGACGGCCGGCGCGGTCTGCTGCAGGCGCGGCTCAAAGGCGTGGCGAAGCTGCTGGAGCAGGACGGGCAGGCCGACCTGCCCAAGATCGAGACTCCGCATCTCGCCATGCTGGCGCACTGGAGCGCCGGCCTGATCCAGGCCGAGTGGATCCGGTGCGAGGACGACTGTCGCCTGCTGGGCATGCAACTGGCCGTGGCCGAGAACGCCGCGCACGGGTTGCGCCTGCGTTGCGAGATCACCGCACAGTACCTGGCGACAGCCCGGCAACGCGCCGCGGCCGGACCGGCGCCGCTCGAACTCTGCGGACGCCTGCCGGCGGAGGCGGACCCAACCACGCACCCCGACGAGCTGATCGCCAGACGCCGCCGAACGGCACTGGCCAACGCCGTACGGCGGGCGCAGGACGCACACGTAGAGACCTGCACACGCCTCGACGAGGAGATGCGCCGCTCGGCGCTGCTGCGCGAGCTGCTGATCAGGCGGGAGCGCGTGGCCAGGGCCAGGGCACTGCGGGTGCATCAGCACTTCCAGCTCCGCCGGGCGGTCTACCTCGGGCGACTGGTGCGCAGGCACGCCAACCGGGCCCTCCTCAACCTCCTGCTGGAGCTGAGCACCCCGGACCTGCCCCCCTGGGTACGGGACGAGCCCGCCGGGGACGCGGAGGCAGCCCGATGACGTGGCCGGCCCGAGCCCGGCAACGGCTGGCCGCCCTGGGGGGAGTGGCCGTGCCGGCCGCCGGCTCCGCGTTGCCCGTCGTCGAGCGGTTCGCGCCCACCCCGGTCGACGCCCAGGCCAAGCTCGCGGAGGTCGAACGGCTCATCGACGACCTCGCCCCCGGCCTGGACGAGGCCACCGGTCACACGCTCGACAACCTCATCAACGCCTGGGGAGAGGCGTGGGAGGCCGAGGTGATGGCGGAGGCGAGCGAGTACGACGCCCTGGTCGCCGGCAGGCTGAGCGCTCTCGATCCTCAGGCGGCCCAGTGCCGGGCCCTGCACGACCTGAACGGCAGGCGGTTGGCCGACGCGAAGACCGCGCTCGCCGCGGCACGGGAGCGCCTCGTGGGGGAGCGGCGTCCTGTGGACGACTCCGGAGACGGTGAGCGCGGGTTCGCTCCCTGGGGAGGGAAGTCCTTCACCGAGCCCACCTTGCTCGCCGGCCGCGGTCCGGCGGCGTTCGCCTCCGTAGCCGTGCTCGCCGTGGCCGCCTGCGCCGACGTCGCAGCGTTCTTCCAGATTGTTCAGCTCTTGCTGCCAAGGCAGGAGGGAGAGAAGAGCCTGCTGCTGGTCGGTGGGCTCACGGTCGTGGCGGTCACTCTCGCCCACCGAGCCGGCGTCGTCCTCAGGGAGCGGCACGCCGGATCGCGGACGGCCAAGCGATGGCAGGCCCTGCTCTGCCTGCTCATCTGGCTGCTCCTCGGTCTCGGTGCCGCTGTCATCCGCTTCTACGTCGCTGACCCCGGCACTGGACCGGTGGACATCGACTCGCAGGCCGGGCCCGGCTCCGAGCCCTCCTTCGCCTACGAGCAGGCGGGCATGGCCGGGTTCTTCCTCGTGCTCTACCTGGGGACCGGAGTCGTTGCGGCGCTCGGCGGCTACGCCCTCCACCAGCCCGTACGCGCGGCGTACGCCAGGGCATCGCGTCACCACCGGATCCGGCAGGAACGGATGGCGGTCTCGGTCGCCCAGCTGGCGCGGGTGGAGGCCGAACGCGCCCGCTACGCCGGCGCCCTGGTGGCGGCCCGGCAACGACTGACGGTCGAGCTGAAGCAACGGCTGGCGTTCACCGAGGAGCTCAAACAGATGGCGAGGGTGCACAACGCCCGCGCCGCCCAGAACCCCACCACGACCGATGGCCTCTTTCACCACGATCGCAAGCCATATGTCTGGGACAGACTTGGAGAGAACCGATGAGAAGACGGTGGCCCTGCTGGCCGGCCCTGGTGGCGCTGGGCGCCGCCACCGCCGGATGCTCCGCAGGCCGGGAGGAAGGGCCCGTGGCCCGGCCGCAATGTCTGGCTGGAGGCGCCGTTTCCATGGCCATCGTGGTCGGAGCCCGGTCCGGTACGCCCGCCCCGAAGCTGTCAAAAGCGCTGACGGCCATGGCCCGCGACACGGTCGAGGCCGGCGGGAAGGTGTTCGTCATCCGGCTGGACGGCTCACCCGCGGTGGTCTTCGACGATGACCTGAACAGCACAGCGTCGAACGGATCGGCGTTCGAGCGGGACGTGAACAGGCACATGGAGTCGATCGCCAGGGCGTTCAGAGAGAAGGCGACGGCGGCGCAGCCGGAGGCCGACGTGCTGGCCGCGATCGGGATCGCGGCCCGTTCTGTGGGCGAGGGCGGCAACGTGGTGGTGCTTGACTCGGCGCTCGCCACCAAGGGAGACCTGAACTTCCGTCAGGACGGCATGCTCAGCGCGGATCCAGCGGAGGTGGCCGAGTCGCTGAAGAGGAACGACGCTCTGCCCGGCCTGGCCGGACGGCGTGTTCTGTTCGAGGGGCTCGGCAACACCGTCGAACCGCAGCCGCCGCTCGGTGAGAGGGGGGTGAAGAATCTGGGCCTGATCTGGGCCCAGGTCGCCAAGGCGGCCGGAGCCGCGTGCACCTTCGTGAACGCCACACCTTCCAGCCGGACGGCGCTGGGGGGCACGCCTTCGGTCACGGTCGTGCCCGTGCCGCCCCCCGTTCCATCGATCAAGGCGTGCGGTGACACGAAGCTCACGGAAGCGCACTCTGTCGGTTTCGTCCGTGGCGAGGCCGAGTTCCGCGAGCCCGGCGCCGCCAGGAAGACGCTGGGCCTTCTGGCCGCGGTCCTGGCCGGGAGCGGCAAGCGGGTGGAGGTCATCGGAACGACCTCTTCCGAGGGGGACAGGCTGTACAACCTCCGGCTGTCCAGGGCACGCGCGGAGAAGGTCCGCGACACGCTGGTCGAGCTGGGGATCCCCGGCGACCGCGTCACGGCTCGCGGTGTCGGCACCGACTGGCCCGACCACGTGCCGGACCTGACCGCCGGTGGCGCGGTCATTCCCGCCGCCGCGGCGAGGAACCGCAAGGTGATCGTCAGGCTTCCGGCGTGCCCGGCATGAGCGATCCACTGCCGTACCCGGCGCGGTCCAGGCTCTCGGACTGGTGGAACGGCTTCAGGGACGGCAGGGAGGGCATCCCCGCCCGGTCTCCCGCGGCGCCGCACCGCCAGGTCACCACGCCGCACCGAAACATGCTGCTCGGCCGCGCCGGGGAGTTGTACCAGCTCGAGTACCTGAGCCTGCAGGAGCGGCTCGCGGTGACGACGTCCGCCCTGGCCAAGGCCGGGGCGGACGCCTCCGCCCGGCATGAGGCCCGCCTGCGAGGGCTGGAGGACCTGCGGGAGGCGACCGCGCCCCTCGGCGCCGAGGAGCGGGACGCCAGGCTGCTCGGCGACCGCGACCACCCGATCGGTCTGGTCAGGAAGCGCAGGCGGAATGAACGCGAGCGGCGGATCGCCCAGGTGCGGCGGTCTCTGGCGGCGGTGGAGGAGTCGCTCGCCCGGGCCGAGCACGTCCGCGACGCTCTCACCCCGCTGCAGGAACAGCTGGTGGAGATGGCCTCCGCACGTGCCCGCCGGATTCGCGAGCACACCGAGCGGCGGATCGCCGCCTACCTGCGGCCCCTGCTGCGACGTCATCCGCACCCGGCGTGGGCGGCGGAGCGGCTCGGCGGGCCTCTGGACCTGCCGGCCTGGACGCTCGCCGAACACGAGGAGGTCCCGGTTGCCGGCCCGGAGCGGGAGGAGCCGCCCGCCGCGTACGAGATCGAGCTCCTGACACCGGAGAGCATCTTCGGCGCGCAGTGCCCTCCGCCGTTCCTGCTGCGCGAGCCCGGCTCCGCGCCCCGGCAGTTCAGGCTCGTCCAGGAGGAGGCCGGGCTCAGGCTGCGCGACTACGGGCATGGCAACGGCCCCTACATCGATGGCCGGCCGGTCAGGTCGGCGCTGCTCCACCCGGGCGATCATTTCGACTTCGGCGACCATCGCTACGTGGTCCGGGACGGCCGCCGCCACCTCGGCGTGACCCGGCTCGGGGTCCGCGACCTCATCGTGGCCGGCCTGGAGGCGGAGAGCGGCGGGCGGTACCGGCTGCGGGACATGTCGTTCGTGCAGCGTGAGGGCACCGTCCTGGCCATCGTCGGACCGTCGGGAGCGGGCAAGAGCTCCCTGTTCCACGCCCTGCTCGGCGAGCTGCCCCTCACCGCCGGCGAACTGTACTTCGAGGGGCTCGCCGTGCGGGAGCACCGCGAGCAGATCAGGGAACGGCTCGGGTTCGTGCCCCAGGAGATCGACCTGTTCGGCCAGCTCACCGTGGAACAGCTGCTCCGGTACGCATACCGGCTGCGCGGCCCCGGCACCCAGGCCGACGACCAGATCGACTATGTGTGCGGGAAACTGGAGCTGCGCGACCACCGGACACGACTCGTCAGCACGCTGTCCGGCGGCCAGCGGCGCAGGGTATCCATCGCCATGGAGCTGCTGAACGAGCCCAAACTGCTGATGCTCGACGAGCCGACCTCCGGCCTCGACCTCGGGCTGGACCGCCAGCTCATGACGTTCCTGCGGGAGTACGCCTCGCTCGGCAACACCGTCATGATCATCACGCATGCCACCGAGCACCTGCATCTCGCCGAGCAGGCGCTCGTGGTCGTGCGGGGCGGGCGGCCGGTGTACGCCGGATCGCCCGGCGAGCTGACCAAGCGGCTGGGCGTGTCCAGCCACCCGCAGCTCATGGTGGACCTGCAGGAGGAGGAGGGAACGGCGGGCAGGGCGACCGAGCTCGCCGAGGAGTACGCCCGGCTCGACTCCGGGGCCGAGGCGCGGGCCGCCGCGGAGCATGTCCGCGTGACCCGGCCCGAGACGGCCGCCCGCGACCTCGTGCGCCGCGGCAAAGCCAGGCTGCTGCGGCGCCAGCTGCACGTTCTCCTCCGCCGCCAGATCCACCTGGTGCTCACCCGCGGCGTGACCAAGGACCGATGCTCCCCGCTGGACACCTGTCGCGCCGTCATCCTCGCGAGCCTGCCGCTGCTCATCGCCGCGCTGTCCGCCGTCCTGGCGGCCATGGTGACGGGGCCCGACGGGCTGGGACGCGGCCCTTCCCCGGACGGTGCCACGGCCCTGACGCTACTGACCACCCTCGCGGTCCTGAGCGGGCAGGCGCTCAGCTACGGGGACATCGTCGGCGAATACCGCATCATCCAGCGCGAACACCGGACCGGAGTTCTCCTGCCCGCTGTCGTCCTGGCCAAATGGCTGGTCTTCGCCGTGGTCGCGCTGCTCCAGGGCCTGCTCATGACCGGCGTCTTCCTCGCCGTGCGGCCGGGCCCGCCGGCCGGGCTCGTGCTCTGGCCGTGGCTGGAACTGGCCGCCGGACTCTGCGGCCTGACCGTCGCCTCGATGTCACTGGGGCTCGTCATCTCCGCCATCGTGCGCAAGCTCGAACAGGCCGTGGCCCTCGTCACGGCCACGTCGGTGGCACAGATCGCGCTGAACGGACTCACCGCCGACCTGTCGGGCAACGTCCTGCTCAACGCCCTGGCCTCCCCCTTGCCGAACCGTTGGGGAGTGGCCGCCACCGCCTCGGCGTCGAATCTGCGGGGGAACTCCCCGCAGCCCGTAGCCGACGCGTTGTGGCGGCACACGCCCGGCCAATGGCTGTTCGCCCTCGCCGTTGTGGCCGCGTTGTCCCTGGTCTATCTGATCGCGACCGGCGTGGCACTCAAGTTCAGGTTGGAGCCACGATCCCCGGATCGGGGCGAGCGGAAGGCAACATCATGATCGTGTCCTTGGGCGCCGCCGCCATCGGCGTCGTGGCGGGCGTACTCCTCAACGTCTACGCGACGCTCCTCATCGAACGCGTCCCGGCCTTCGGCCGGCTCAGGAAGACACACTTCGTGATCTTCAGCGTCGTCCTGTTCGCGCTGGCGCTCTCGCAGACGCTGCTGCCGCTTGTCCTCGGGAGCCCTGACCCTGCCTCCCCCCGGCCTCAGGCGACGTTGGGGGCACATCCCACGGTGCTGCTCTCGAAGGACGCCTTCAACCTGGGGCCTCCTTCCGCGTACCCGAGGGAGGAGACGGACAAGATCGACCTGGACACCGGGGAGCGCGGTTATGGCAAGATCGTCGAGGAGACGGGTATGGACCTCCAGCCGGACAGGGGCCGACGCACCGACGTCATCATCGAGGAGACCGAGATTCACGCGTTCAGCGAGAGCAGCCGATCTCTGGTCGTGCTCGACCGGGCCGAACAGGCCGGCTATAACGCGTGCGCGGCCGCGCTGGTGGACGATGCGCGCCGGGTCGGACGCATCGCCCTCAGAGACTTCGTCACCGGTTCCCGGCTGTGCGTGAAGACCGACGAGGAACGCATCGCCCTCGTAAGCGTGCTCGGCGTCTCCGAAGGCCCCGTTCTGACGATCAGCTATGTAACGTGGGAAACCCATTGAGGACGATCCGGCGCGACGCCGTCGTGCCATGAGGCTCTGCTGCAGGACCGTCAAGGAGCCGGCAAGGCCAGCCAGCGGTGCTGGGTGATCGGCGCCGAATACCCGCTCGATGGTCGGCAGCAGAGCGGTGAGCTGTTCCCGCGCGCCGGCCATGTCCCCGGCCTGGCCGGTCGACTGAGCCAGAGCGTGCCGGGCGATGCGCGTGTCGGGGTGTTCGGGCCGAGCACTCGCTCCCTGAGCAGGGTGGCCAGCTGTCCGCGGGCGCCAGCGGCGTCCCCCGCCTGCCCGGTCCATAGGCGAGGTTGTGCCGGACCCTGAGAGTGTCAGGATGTTCGGGGCCGAGGACACGTTCGCGGATGGGAGGCAGGGCGGCGAGCTGCTCACGGGCACCGATCGCGTCTCCTGCCCGCTCGCGCCCAAGTACGGCCACCAGCCTGTACCGCTTCAAAGTTATCGCAGGGCGCTTGAACTGCGGATCGACCTGATGCGGCGATACCGGCAAGATCAATTCTTGTGTCTCTCCCTCTCCTGTATCTGATCGCGCTTCGGGGGTTCGGCTGGCTGGTGCTGCTGGGCCGAAGTGAGGCTTCCAAGAACGCCGAAATCATGGTGCTCCGTCATGAGGTGGCGGTGCTGCGGCGTCAGGTTGCCGGCCGAAGCCGGACTGGGCCGATCGGGCGGTCCTGGCCGCGCTGGTGCGGCTCCTGCCACCCGGGCTGCGGATTCACCGGCTGGTCACGCCGGGAACCCCGCTGGCCTGGCACCGACGCCTGCTCCGACGCCTGCTCCGACGCCTGCTCCGACGCCTGCTCCGACCCCGATGGACGTATCCGAACCGGCTCGGCCGCCGGAGAGCAAGCAGGCGCCCCGGCGACACCCTCGTGGTGCCCTTGCTGGACCGGCTGGGCCGCTCCCTGCAGGACCTCATCGCCATCGTGGCCGGGCTGCGCAAGCGCGGCGTCGGCTCCCGCTCCTTGCACGAGGCGCTGGACACCACCGCCGCCGGCGGTCGGCTTGTCTTCCATGTCTTCGCCGCGCTCGCCGAGTTCATCCGTGAGCTCATCGTGGAAGGCACCCACGAGGGACTGGCCGCCGCCCGCGCCCGCGGCCAGCGCCTCGGACGCCCGCCGGCGATGACACCCGAGCAGATCCGGCACGCCCGCGACCTGCTCACAGCTCGCAGCAGCCATCCAACCGGAAGAGCACCTGCCCTGACCCATCTGTTTCACTCGACGACTCGACAGCCCCGAACATCTGGCCAAGTGGCTGGACGACGTACCCGCCGAAGAGCTTCCTGCGGTGCAGGAGTGCCTGATGGCCCAGGCCGGTCGAGATCCAACTTACGAAGCCTCCATTACCGCGGGTCAGACGCTACTTCGGGGGAAATTTCTCCATTGCTACCGGGACCCGTTAAGCGATGAAGAGGCGGCCGCGTACGGCCGCTACGTAGGGGCACCGACGCGGGCCGAGCTGGAGAAGATGATCTTCCTCGACGACGCGGACCGGAAGCTGATCGGGCGCCGCCGTGGCGATCAGCACCGGCTCGGGTTCGCCCTGCAACTGACCACAGCCCGGTTCGTGGGCCGGTTCCTGCGCGACCCGCTGGAGGTCCCGGCCGAGGTGATCGACTACCTGGCCGGTCAGCTCAGCGTGGCCGACGTCTCGCAGATCAAACAGTACACCGAGCGGCGCCAAACACAGTTCGACCACCAGGACGAGATCAAGAAGGCGTACGGGCTGCGGGAGTTCTCCGCGGTCGAGAACGCCGCCCTCGACCTTGAGCCAGTCTGGCATCGGATTGGCTCAAGTTTGGGTGGTGGGCGGCACTTCCTCGGTCAAGAGCGAAAGAACCCTGTGAGCACGGGGCCGAGGACCTTGGCGTTGACTATGTGCTCGCGCACGTCGAGAGTCCGGCGCTCGGCGTGGGGCAGGCACGCGGCGATCGCATCGGCGGCCTGGCCGAAGAAGCCACCCGGAAGACCTGCCATATGCGGGTCGACGCCCGCTCCGGTGGTCACCAGTACCGGCTGATCGATCGTGGACAGTCGCGTGGCGGGTGGAGACCCCTCTCCCAGGCATGTACTCGCCTGCTGGCTCTTCGCTTTGGAGCGGAGCAAGCTACAGCCCAGACACCTTCAGGTTCATCCTCGTTCGTCTGATCAGGCGTACCGTGAGACCTGCGGTTTCAGTCAAATTTCAGCGGTAATTCAGGGCCGTGCGAGAACCTGACTTCAGGAAGTCAAAAGCTCTTCCGCCGCCGAGTTAGGGCGACGCGGCTAACTCCTGTCTCCTCGGAGAGATCTTGCGCATTCGGATAAGCAAGCCCATCGCAATCAGTGGTGCGATCCTCGCCGTTACCGCGGGCATTGTGACAGCTGGCGGAGCTCCTGCCGCTGCAGTCGTCGGCGGAGCTCCTGCCGCCGCAGCCGTCGACGGCAGCTGCAAGGATGGTGGGAAAGTGCGACCAGTCGCGCGATTCGTCCCCGACCTTCTCTATAGGTGTCAGGGAGGGGAAGGACTCGATGTCATCTGCTGGAAGCCGGGCGAACTGAGCGGCAGCGGATCCAACGTCTGGTATCGGGTAGTGGTGGTCAAAGTCCTGGTCCCGACCGGTTGGATTCACGAATCTCAGACCAATGGCGTCAAGGGCGCACGCCTCTGCTAGATCATGTCTGGTACCCCCTCCTCATTCCTCTGCCGAATGCCGTGAACCGGCACATCCTCGATCAGGGACTCGATGAACAGAAAACTTGCCGCATTCGTTTCCGCCCTTCTGATCAGCTTTAGTGTTGGCTTCGCCGCTCCTTCCGCGTCGGCGACCGTCCTGCACGATACGACGATCGCGAGCGCTGTAGCGAGCCCACCCCTCAAGACATGCGACATCAGCGCCAACCTCAACACGACAGCGACCGTTTACATCTCGGCATGTCGCAAGGCGGGTATCCGTAAGGTATTCCCCGGTCAATACCTGAACGTAGTCATCGGCAAGATCAAAGAAGACCGGACCGCCGCAGGCAAGAGGGCCTGGAAGCTTCTCAACGAGCAACGATGGAGAAAGTGACGGGTCGGATTCAGTGCTGGGCAATGCCGGCGCCAGTACGGAGTGCCGTGCTCCCTCGCGAAGGGAGCACGGCACGTTCGGTGCTCCACACGGCAGGGCCTTCGACGATGGAGGGTGATCCCCCGGACGAAAGCGACTTCGACGACTTCCTGTGCGCCTACGCCAACAACGGCCACACCGTGATGACCGAAGAGGGCGCCGCCTGGCTCCTGGACCGCTTGCCCGACTAGAACGCATCCACCGCTGCCATCACGAGCGGCCCCGCATCCGCGACCGCGGCGCGGGGCCGCTCTTTGTCTCCACACGGGTAGGGGCCCCTACGATGATGCGGGGTCTGGCCACGCTGAGGCTGCTGGCGGGTCTGCGTGAGGGCCGGAAATATGTCGAGTCGTTTTGGACGCCTTGTGTCCTGCGAAAGAATGTCCTATTTGTACCGCTTTGGGTGCCGCGCTGACCGCAGGCTTCGCCTGGTTCCAACTGCTGATGACAGGCAACTACCTCGGGGTCGCCAGCAGACTGGTCGACAAGGTGCTGTACGCCGACCACGCTGCGGGTGCCGAAAATTCCTCCGTGCAGATGGTAGGCCCGATGGGTGCGCATGCACGTCAAATCGGAGGTGTGGGCTGTACCGAAACGGCATGAGGATCTCTCGTGCTGCTGCGCCTGGCCTGCCTCGCCGTAACGAGCACCTTCTCGTTCATGCGCCTGCTACCGATGACCGATCGCGATAAAGAGATCGAGATCCTGGCCCTCCCGCATCAACTGATGGTCTTACAGCGGCAGGTGGCCAAGCCCATGTTCACTCCGGCGGACCGATTCCTGCTCTCAGGGCTGCTCCACCATCTACCCATGGACAAGCTGCGGCGGCTGGTGCTGCTGGTCCGCCCGGACACTCTCATGCGCTGGCATCGCGACCTGCTCAGGCGCCGTCACGCGGCGGCCAGGACGCCCGCGCACCGTCCGATCCATCCGCACCCTGGTGCTGCGCCTTGCACGGGAAAACTCCTCCTGGGGCTACCGGCGTATCCATGGCGAACTGGCCGCACTCGGTATCAAGATCGCCGCCTCCTCCATGTGAGAGATCTTGAAAGAGCACGGCATCGCTCCGTCCCCGCAACGCTCCCACACCGGTTGGGCCGACTTCCTGCGAGACCAAGCCGGCGCACTCCTGACATGTGACTTCTTCGAGGTCCGCACCCTGACCGGGGCGCGGCTCCACGTCTTGGCCGTCATCGAGCACGCCACCCGCCACATCCACATCCTCGGCGCCACCGCCCACCCCACCGGCCAATGGGTCACCCAACTCGTCCGCAACCTCCTCATGGACCTACACGAGGTGGGCACCACCCAAATTCGCCGCGGCCTTCGACGCCGTACTGACCGACGCCGCAGTACAGGTCGTCACCACAGGCATCCGCATTCCGCGCATGAACTCCATCATGGAGCGCTGGATCCAGACCTGCCGCCGCGAACTGCTGGACCGCACACTGATCTGGAACCAGCCTCATCTACTCCACGCGCTGCGAGAGTTCGAGACGTTCTATAACGAACATCGACCACATCGAACGCTCAGACAGGCAGCGCCCCTCCGGCCGCTGCCCGAGCCGAGCACTATCCCGACCGAGACCACCCGCATCGATATCCGCCGACACGATCGACTTGGCGGCGTCCTCAGGGAGTACGCGCATGCGGCTTGACCTGGACGGATGAATAATCGGCACCCGCAGGGTCAGTCGAGCTGAGCACAGACCCCGACCTACGGGGCAGTCCCTAAGGAGGACGTGCGCTACCTCGGCGACATCATGACCCGCGTGCGCGACCACATGCGCGCAGCCGCCCCGCTCGGCGGCCTCGCGCAAGCGCCGTACCCGGTCAGAGACCTAGCACGGCCTCGAGGTCGTCGATGGCCGCCAGGGGCTGGGCGAGCTGCTCGCGTTCTGCCTCGGTCAGGGTGAGGGCGCGCGCCCGGGCCAGGGCGTGCCCGGCGGCGGCGTGGTCCTTGGCGCGGACGGCGAGCTCGGCCCGGTAGACCAGCGCCTCCAGCAGCTCGGCCGCCGACGCGGTGTCCTTGTCCCGCTCCAGGGCGCCGTCCAGGATCTCGGCCGCCCGCTCGTGCTTGCCGTGGGAGTCGCCCATCACGACCGCCCGGTTCAGCGAGGCGGTGAGCCTGCTCGTGGCCTCCTCCTTCTCCGGCAGGGGGCGGGCGGCCATGAAGCGGATCCAGTTGCCGCCGGGGTCGATGACAGCGAAGCCGGAGTGGTTGCCGTCGTTCTTCCGCCTGCGCGGCCGGGTCATCCGGGGGATGCCGGAGACCAGGAGCTTGCCGTTCGCCGCGCGCATGCCCGCGGCGAACGCCTCGAACAGCTCTCCGGTGTCCGGCACGACGATCACGCAGGTCCCGTAGGAGTCTTCGGGCTTGAACGCCTCCGGCATGCCGAAGAAGCCCAGCTGGAGATCCTCGCGCTTGAGCAACACGTACGGGTTCGGCCGAACCTGGTAGTAGATCCGGTGGAAGCCGAGCATCGTGTAGAAGTCGACCATCTCGTCGATGGAGCGGCAGGGGAGCAGCGGTATGGCGATCTCGTTGGCCATCGGGGGAACTCCTATTCGCCGGCCATGGTGAACGCGCCCTCTTCCAGGCGGCGGATCATCCGGTCGGTCCACTGGGCGCCGGCGTCGGCGGTGCTCAGCCACAGGGACAGCACCTCGCCCACCGGGCCCCAGGTCGCCAGATCCGTGCCCTCGGGAAGGTACGCGGTGATGCTCGCGCGCCACTCGCGCATGGCGCGGGCCCGCTCGCGCAGCAACTCCAGGGCCCGCTCCCGGGGAAGGTCCTCGATGAGGCCGACAGCGGCGCCCAGCACGTCCAGGCTCGGCTCGCGGTCGGCCAGCGCCTGACCCAGCAGGTCGAGGTACTCCCGCTCGCCCTGCTGGGTCAGCTCGTACTCGATCCGCGGCGGCCCCCCGGCCTCGGAGGCGACCGTCTCGTGCGTCACCAGCAGGCCCTGACCGGCCATGCTCTTGAGCGCGTGATAGACCGAGCCCGAGGTGGCGGTCGACCACTCGTGCGCGCCCCACGACTCCAGATCCGCGCGGACCTGGTAGCCGTGGGCGCGCCCGCGCCTGCGCAGCGCGCCCAGGACCAGCAGCCGTACCGGCTTCATCGAACCCTCCCGAACTTCACTAGCCAAATTTGGCTAGCTGCTATCGGGAGCTTACCGCACCAACGTGGAGGCAATCGGCGTAGCGGCCGCCGCGGCGTACCAGCTCCTCGTGATCGCCCTCCTCGACGACCCGGCCACCGTCCAGGAAGGCGATGCGGTCGGCGCGCTGGACCGTCCGCATCCGGTGGGCCACCATCACCACCGTCCGGCCGGCCATCAGGCGCTCGATCCGCTCTACGGGTGACGCCCCGACGTGACCGCCTGGTGTGGGATCGCGCCAGGTCGGGGTGGCAGTTCCGGTCAAGCGGCGGGTCATGTCGTCGGTCATCGACCAACAGATCATCGACTCGGAGCCGGCCGATCGGGTCGCCGCGCGGGCAGCGTGGCCGAGAGGGCATGGAAGGGACAGGCCGGCCCGCGGCAGGGTCGTGCGGTCAGGCGGTGATAGAGCCTCCAGAGAACGACCGCGGACAACAGGTATGCGGGGGCTTCGATGAGAATCTTGACGACTCCCATCACGACCGCCTGATCGTCGAGGTAGAGCCTGATCTGGTTGGCGGTGAGCGTGGCGTCCACCAGGAACCAGATGAGGTTGACGATGGTGAAGGCGCGCAACTGGATGGGGCAGCGTCGCCAGGCCGGCTTCTGACGGGTGAGTACGCCGTAAGCGAGCCCGAACGGCGGCAACCTGAGCAGGAGCAGGACGGGCGTGGCGACCGCGAGTGCCCCGCGCATCACCAGTAGCGGCAGGAAGAAATCGGCGGCGTTGCCCGAAGCGGTGACCAGAGCCGCAGCCCCTGCCGACACGCCGAACCCGGCGAGCGCCGCCCATGGCTTCCGGGCCTGCCGTACTCGGAAGAGAGCCACCGCGGCGGCTGCCGCCAGCGCGGCCACCAGTGATGGAGCGATCTGCCTCGTTATGGCGTACGCGACGGTGAAGCCGATGACGGGCAGCGCGGTCTCGACAACGTGGGCGCCGACCCGGCGCAACAGGTCCACGGGTTCAGCCGCGCAGCAGGAACTCGCCCATGGCGGACACCGAGGCGTTGACCGCTTCGAACCCGTCCCTACGCATTTCCTCCTCGTAGGTGGCCACCGCATCGAGCAGCGGGCGCTCATCGACCAGATAACGGCACAGGCGCCCGGCGTCCTGCAGGGCGGTGTTGGCGCCCGAGCCGCGGTTGGGCGGCATGGCGTGGATGGCGTCGCCCAGCAGGGTGACGGCGCTGGGCTGCCACGGCTCGACCGGCATCGAGGCGCCGAGCGGCAGGCAGAGCGTCTGCTCCGGCCAGGCCTGCTCGACGACCAGCCGCAACGTCGGATGAGCCGGCTCGACCAGCTCGCGTGCGCGTTCCCAGAGCCGCGTGGTGCCGAGGGTCTGGAATCCCGCCCCGAGCCTGTCGTTCGGCGGGATCAGAGCCCACATCAGGAAGTCGGTGGCCTCGCCCGGCTCCAGCCCTGGCAGCAGCCGCGCGGCGGCGCTCAGTGGCGGCTCCTTGAACTGCATGGCCGCCAGGATCATGCCGAGGTCGTCCAGTTCGGTGATGGTGAAGCTGCTCCCGATCAGATCGATGATCCCCGTGCCGGTGATCTCCACGGTGATCGGCGTCTTGCCTCCGAGCCAGCGCGCCCCCGTATCGATCACCTCGGCGTGCGGAAGGAGCTGGCGGCGTACGGCGGAACCGATGCCGTCGGCTCCGACCAGCAGATCTCCGTCGGCGTGGCCGCCATCGGCGAAGTACGCGCGAACACCCTGGCCCAGGTACTCGAACCGGACGAACTCCCGGCCGAAGCGCACGTGGTCCTCCATGCCGTTCAGCAGGATCCGCCTCAGTAGCTGACGGCTCACCGGGTGGCCGGGCCGCACGGCGTCGGGCCTGCCGTCCTCGCCGTCGAAGGAGTTCGTGGCCAGCAGCTCCAAGCGGCCGTTCACGTCACCGATCACCTTGAGCGCTCGGCTGTCGTGTCCCAGGGTCGCTTCGAACAGCTCGGCATGGGCCGGCGGCAGGCAGGCGTGCAAGGCATGCTTTCCCCGGTCGTCGATGTGGAAGCGAGCTCCCTGGGCGCGGCTGTCCGGTGCCGGGTCCCGCTCGTAGACGGCCGCCTCCATCCCGGCTCGGCGCAGCCCGTGGGCGAGCGTGAGCCCGCCGAGTCCGGCTCCGGCGATGATGACGCGCAAGGTCACGGCTGATCTCCTCTGTTCAGGATCTGGTTGAGTACGGTCTCGATGTCGTGTTCCGGTGATGCCATCCATGCGCGCCAGGCGATGATCCCGTCGGGACGGACGAGCACGGCACCGGTCCCGCTCACGCCGAGAGCCTCGGCCCACGACGGCTCCAGTGCGGTGAGCGGGAGGCCGGTGCTCGTCCAGCCGGGCCCTGCCAGGCAGACGAAGTCCCGGCCGAACAGATCGGGCCCCAGGTAGGGCACGCGGGTGCCGGGCAGTCCTGCGGACTCCAAGGGGTGCACGAAGGTCTGCTCGCCTTCCGAGACCACCGCCGAGGACCGGTACACCGCACCGAATTCCAGGGTGAGCCGGTCGGGTAGATCCTCCGAAGGTGGGATCACGCTGATCCGGGTGAGCGCATCGGTGAGCGCGAGGCTCGCGAGCGGGCGGCGCTCGGCGTCGTAGCTGTCGAGCAGCCCGGGACCCGCTGTGCCCTTGAGGGTTAGAGCCAGCTTCCAGGCGAGGTTCTGCGCGTCCTGGAGCACGTTGCCGCCGTGCATACCCGGTGTGGGCGGCAGCGAGCAGGCGGCGTCGCCGATCAGCGCGACCCTGCCACGCGTGAACCGCTCAGCGGTGAGCAGGGTGATCGGCAAGCTGAAGGTGCCCTCGATCTCGACTTTCAGGTCCGGCAGGCCAGCCGCTGAGCGGACGAGCTCGACGAGGTCCTCGCCCTCGTCGGGGCTGTCGTCGGCCGGGCGTGGGCGCAGGAGCACCCACGAGTCGCGCTCGGACTCCTTCAGCAGGGTGCCGCCCACGCCATCGAGCTGCACTCCGGCGAAGTGCCGCCCGCGGATGGCCTCGCTGAGGTCCGCGCGGAAGGCCACTCCGTACAGCTGGGCGATGGTGCCCGGACCTTCGGCCTCGATCTGGGCGCGTTCACGGACGAGGCTGTGCGGGCCGTCGGCGCCGACCACGTACGAGGCGCGTACGCTCGTCTCACCCTCCGGCCCGCGCACGTCGGCGACCAGCCCGTCGGCCTCCTCCCGCAGGTCGATCAGCTCGGAGCCGGTCCAGATCTCCGCGCCCAGCTCCCGAGCGCGTTCGCGCAGCAGCTCACGCAGCCACGCATGGTTGCAACACACCGGCTCGAGCGGGCTCAGCTGCGGCGGCACGGCCACCCACGGCTGCGGGACTCGCCCGAGTTCGGCGCCGGCCAGGGTGTCGGCCTGCAGCATGTCGCCGAGCTCGTCGGGGTGGAAGCCGGCCGCGCGGACCCGTTCCTCCAGGCCGAGGACGCGCAGCAGCTCCATGGCGCGTACGCCGAGCCGTTCGTTGCGCGAGGTGGGTGGCAGTTCGGTCCGGCGTTCGACGATCAAGCAGGGCACGCCATGGTGGCCGAGGAGGGTGGCTGCGGCCAAGCCGCTGAGCCCTCCACCGACCACCAGGACGCGGACGCTCCGGTCCATGGGTCCTCCGTCTCGGATAAGTTCGACAGGCGGTGAAGTAAGCTGACGGCGTGAACGACACCGTCGGTGAGCAGGGGCGCCGCGGCCGCTGGCGCACCGGCGCGGCCAACCGGCAGCGGATCATGGAGGCGGCGGCGGCGCGGTTCGGCGCCGAGGGGTTCCAGCGGGCCACCATCAAGGCGATCGCCATCGACGCCGGGGTCGACCCCGCGATGATCCACTACTTTTTCGGCAGTAAGCAGGGCCTCTACGAGGCCGTGCTGAACAGGTACAGCCCACAGCGCGATCCGGTGGGTGAGCTGCTGTCGGAAGGGGTGGAGCGGTTCGGGGAAAGGCTGGTGCGCCGGTTCCTCGAAGTCACCGAGGGAGGCGACGCCGCGGACGGGGTGGGCGTTCTGACCCGCCTGGCCGTCATCGATCCTGAGCCCGCGGCCAAGCTGCGCGGATTCATCGAGGCCGAGTTCGCCGGCTCGCTCGCCAAGCACCTCGACCTGCCGGACGCGCACCTGCGGGCCGGCCTGATCGGCGCCCAGCTGGCCGGCCTGGCCGTGGCCCGCCACCTGCTGCGCGTGGAGCCCCTCGCTTCGATGTCCACGGAATCGCTTGTCACGCTGATGGCGCCGGTGATCCAGCGGCTGGTCACCGAGCCGCTGGGGTGAACTTCACCGGCAGTTCGGCCAGCCCGCGGAACAGGGGGGTCGTCCCCGGCCGCTGGCGCAGTTGCTCGGGCGGGCAGTCGAGCGCCAGGTCGGGGAAGCGGTCCAGCAGGCCGCGGAAGGCGATCTGCGCCTCCATCCTGGCGAGCGGCGCGCCGAGGCAGAAATGCAGCCCGTGGCCGAAGGCGACATGGGCATTGTCCTCGCGCTGGATGTCGAACCGGTCAGGGTCGGGGAAGCGCCGGGGATCCCGGTCGGCTGCGGCCAGCGCCACCGTCACCTGGCTGCCCGCCGGGATGGTCACCTCGCCGATCTCGATGTTCTCCACCGCTGTGCGGCCCGTTCCTTGCTCGACGGGTCCGTCGTGGCGCAGCATCTCCTCGATCGCCGAGGGAAGCAGCTGTGGCTGGTCCCGCAGGAGGGCGAGCTGGCCGGGGTGGCGCAGCAGCGCCGCCATGCCGTTGCCGATCAGGTTGACGGTCGTCTCGTGGCCGGCGACGAGCAGCAGGTTCAGCATGCCGACCAGCTCGCGCTCGTTCAGCCCGTCCTCGTCGTCGGCCGCCGCCACCAGTGCGCTGGCCAGGTCGGGCTGTTCGTCTCTGGGTACGCCGGGCCGCAGGTCGCGGCGCTTGCGTTCGATCAGGGCGGCGAGGTAGCCGTTGATGGCCTCGATGCCCTGCGATCGCCTGGCGCGCAGCTCCTCCTCAAGGGGCATCAGCAGCATGGCGGCGGTCCAGGACCTGAAGTCGTCCCGGTCCTCCTCCGGCACCCCGATCAGTTCGCTGATCACGGTGATCGGCAGCGGGTAGGCGAACGCGTCGATCAGATCTACCCGTCCCAGGGGCGCCATCCGGTCGAGCAGATCGTCGGTGATGCGCTGCACCCGGGGCCGCAGAGCCTCGATGCGGCGCGGCGTGAAGCCCTTGCTCACCAGGCGGCGCAACCTCGTGTGGTCGGGCGGGTCGCTGTTGAGCATGTTCGTTCCGGTCGGTCCCTCGTCGGCGGTGACGATGCCCAGATCACGCAGCCATTGGGGAGCATGCCGGGGGTGCTTGGAGATGCGCGGGTCGTTCAGCAGGGCCCTGGCCTCTTCGTACCCGGTGACCATCCAGACCTGACCGCCGAGCGGGCCCTGGACGGGGCGGACGGGACCGTCCTGGCGTATGCGGGCGTATATGGGGTACGGGTCGGCCCGCCCCTCCGCGCTGATCAAGCTGGGCTCGGACCGCGCCGGCGGTGGCTGCTCCAGTGTGGTCCGTACCGCGCTGGCTGGGAAGCTTCCGAGCACGCCGACCTTGACCTTGCCGGTCCACTGATCACCGTCTACGACGCCGGTGAAGCGCAGGTTCATCCCCATGACCGCCCTGCGTACCAGCCAACCCACCTCATTGCCGTGCACCGAGCCCTCGTCGATCTCCCAGATCCCCTGCGCGCCGGTCATCGTCCCTGCCAGCCGTTCGCCGTCCGAGGTGAACGTCGCGGCGAAGCTCTGCTCGCCCCTTGGAGACTCCGCGGTGAACGCCCACGTGCCGTCGATGCTCATGCTGGGTTTCCTCCTCCCAGAAAACTTCGTTTGCCAATGAAGAAATATAGGCCACTGGAGCGATTACTTCAACGCGACATGAAGTAATCCGGTCCTGGCGTGCGGAGGCAGGCCGACAGGCCGTAATCCAGACCTGTGAGCGGACTCCGTTCTGGTGGGAGATGGGAGTGCTGATGAGCTGGATCGGATGGGAATCTTCTGTTGCCCATGGTGTTGAGAACGGCAGCGGGTGCGCCATCCACGCCGGCCTCATGCGGCGCTCCTTCGACCCCGGGGGACGCGACGAGGCGTCCCGCGC
The DNA here is from genome assembly GCF_014204795.1 of Nonomuraea jabiensis. Classification (GTDB taxonomy): domain Bacteria; phylum Actinomycetota; class Actinomycetes; order Streptosporangiales; family Streptosporangiaceae; genus Nonomuraea; species Nonomuraea jabiensis. Next base: position 9,122,162 of record NZ_JACHMB010000001.1, read on the forward strand.
CACGCACGCATGGTTCCCCGCGATCCCTTTCCTGACGTATGGGACACAAGAGGCGTTCCACGACAGACCAAGGAGTTCCCCTTTGAATCGCATCCTCGCTGCCGGTGGCGTCCTGGCCTCTCCCGCATCCGATGGCAAGCCGGGTGTCATCCCCGCGATAGGCGAGACGAAGAAGACGGCTACCACGTCGAGGAACATCAACCTGCCCAAGACCGTGGGGAAGGTGTTCTTCGTCCGTGACGGCAAGCCGTACTGGTGCTCGGCCACCTCTGTGCAGTCCAAGTACCGCAACCTGGGTCGCTACTGCGGGCCACTGCGCCTACGACACCGACGACGACGGCCATGTCCTCGACCGCTGGGTCTTCGTCCCGGGCTATTACCAGGGCAGGGCGCTGTGGGGCATCTACGCTGCCAAGCAGGCCTTCACCCATTACGACTTCGACGTCTACGAGGACTTCGACCGCGACTACGCCTTCGTCTCGGTTTACAACGGTCTCAAGGTCAAGCTGGTCGGCAAGGGCAGCAAGGCAGAGTACGACGCCTATCTGGGTCCGAAGTGGACCTACAACGGCGAGTGGCGCTACGCCGTCCTGGAGGACGCCGGTCGTCTGGGTGACGCCGTCGGAGGTCAGGGCATCGCCTACAACATCAAGCCAGGCCAGAAGATCTTCGCGTTCGGTTACCCGGCCGTCTGGTCCGGCAGCATCCTGCCCAAGGACCCGAAGGTGCCGGACCCGAGGCCCACCAAGGGGTCCCCGCCATCATCAGGAACCGTCGGCACGGCAGAGGAGAACGAGGTCGTCCGCCTGACCAACGCCGAGCGGACCAAGGGCGGCTGCAAGCCGCTCACACCCGATCCGCAACTGCGCGCCGCCGCTTTCGGCCACTCCGACGACATGGCCAAGGGCCAGCCGAACCCGGCCTCGGTGGTCCAGAGCTGGATGAACAGCCCCGGTCACCGCAACAACATCATGAACTGCGCCTACACCCTGATCGGTGTCGGCATGGCCGAGAACTCCGGCGGGACGAAGCACTGGACGCAGGTCTTCGCCGCCAAGTAGCCGCGACCAGCGAGGTGCGTAGGCGGCTGGCTGTCATGGGTCATCACTCGTGTGCCGAAGAGTTGCGGCCGCGACCCCGTGAAGGCCATCGCGGTGAACGCCCGGGGCGGCGCGTCTGGGAGGGATGCACAAATTCTTGAACAGATGCTGGAAGGTCGTATGCGCGAGGACGCGGAACTGACCCACCAGGTCAGGGCCGGTGACAGCAATGCCGTCGCGGAGCTGTACGAGCGGCACCACGCGGCCGTCCTCGCCTTCGCCCGCCGTCTGTCCCCGGATCCGCAGGCCGCCGAGGATCTGGCCAGCGAGGCGTTCACCCGAACCTTACGGACCGTCCGCACAGGTGCGGGCGGTCCGTCCGGCGGGTGGCGTCCCTATCTGTATGCCGTGGTGCGTAACACGGCGGCCGAGTGGGCGCGGACCGACCAGCGTCTGGTCCTGACGGGCGAGTTCAGGGCTGAGGAGTTCGCCGATCTGCTGGTGACGGAGCCCGAGGTTTCCGACGACCTCATTGTCCGGGCCTACCGCTCGCTGCCGCCGCGCTGGCAGACCGTACTGTGGCACACCCTGATCGAGGAGGAGGAGCCCGAGCGGGTCGCACGGATCCTCGGCATCACTCCCGGGAATGTGAGCGTGCTGGCCTTCCGCGCACGCGAAGGGCTGCGTAAGGCATACCTGGCCGCTCATGTTGTGGCCGGCTCGCCCGAGTGCCAAAGTTTCGCCGACCGGATGGCGACAGTTGTCCGCAAGCCCAGCGGTCGCATTCCCCGGGCGCTGCGTGCGCCCTGCGCAACGTCGGCACCCGACTCTGCCTCGACGTCCCCGAGGGCAGCCGCAACAACGTCGGGCAGATCTGGGTCTACAGCTGTAACGGCACGAGCGCCCAGCTGTGGACCAGAACGCCCTCCGGGCAGATCACCGTCTACGACGGCCAGAAGTGCCTGGACGCCCTGGAGCAGGGCAAGACCGACGGCACCGCGGTCGGCATCCGCGACTGCCAGGGAGGAGACAACCAGAGGTGGCAGGCGGTCTAGCGAGGTCGCGGCCGGGCCTGTACCGTGCCGGGAGGTCGTCTTCGCGCCCATCCGGCGCGCCGCTCGTGAGAGCATGCCCGTGCCGCTGCCCCGCTCGTAGCGGGGCAGCGGCCTATTAAGGGTGTTCGGTTGTCAGCCGCCGATGACCGAGATCATCTTGTCGGCGTCGCGGGTGAGCACCTGGCGTACGTCGGCTCGCGGGACGAGCTTCCCGTCCGCGACGAGCTTCTTGAATTCGGCGAGGAGCCGCACCGCTGTTTCGTCCTTGCCGGAGGCCTCGGCCTTACGGGCCTGGGTCAGCTTCCTCGTCAGCTTGTCGTGCGCGCCCGCCGACAGCCAGCTGGTGGCCCGGAATCGGTCGAGCAGGTTCTGCATGTCCCGCAGCGAGGTGGTGACGTTGAACCGCACCGACGTGGTCACCGCGTTGCCGGCGTTGTCCGTTGACGTCACCGCGACCGTGTGCTTGGCCAGCGCCTGGGTGAACAGTGGCAGCACCGAGCCCGAGGTGTGCGGGACGCCGTCGAGGGTGCCGGTGGTGGTGCGGACGCCCGAGGTGGCGTCCACGGCCTCCCAGGTGATCACCACGTCCTGGGAGTCGCCGTACACCTCGCCGTCGGCCACGCCCGACACGAGCAGGATGGGCTTGGTGCCGTCGATCTTCAGCACCGCCGCCTTCTCCTCCTCGCGATTGCCCGCCGTGTCGGTCGTGCGGTAGCGCAGTTCGTGCTCACCGTCACCGTCGACCACCACGGGCGTTCCCGCGTAGGCCTTCCAGCCGCCGCCGTCGAGCGAGTACTCGATGAGCTTGACGCCGGAGTGGGCGTCCTGCGCGGCCAGCTCGACAGGGACCGAGTCCTTGCTCCATCCGCTCTCGTTCGGCGGGGCGAACGAGGCGGTGGTCTGCGGAGCGGTCGTGTCGATCTTGAGCGTGAGAGAGCGGGCCTGCTCGACGTTGCCCGCGCCGTCCCGCGAGCGGTACTCGAGGGTGCGCGCCCCGTCACCGCTCACCGTGAACGGCATGCTGTACGCGGTCCAGGCTCCGCCGTCGAGGCGGTACTCGGTGGCGGCCACGCCGCTGCCGTTCTCCTCGTCCACCGCGGCCAGGGTGACCTCGATGGGAGCGGCGGTGTACCAGCCGTCCTTGCCGTTCGGCTCGGCCGGGTTCTGCTTCGCCGTGGTGGTCGGCGCGGTCTGGTCGGCCGGGCCACCGCCGACCTTGGTGAGGCGGAAGGTCTGGTTGGGGGAGGCTGTGCAGTTCCATTGGATCACCGCGGCGCCGTCGGCCTGGGAGACGCCGTTGATGTCGACGCACAGCCCGGTCTTGGCGGAGACGATCTGATAGAGGCCTTCGCCGCCGCCGGTCGGAACCACCGTGAAGTACTGGTTGGGCGCGTCTCCGCTGCCGCCGGCGTGGCAGGTCCACTGGACCAGCTGGGTGCCGGGTGTGGCCGTGCCGCCCGGAATGTCGGCACACTTACCGCTGCCGACGTTCTTGAGCTGGTAGCCGCCCGGTGCGGTCACCAGTTCCCACCGCTGGATGGGGTCTTCGGCGGCGCCCATCTGGACGAGCTTGGCGTTGTCCGCGGTCGACGCGTTCTCAGTGGTCACGTTCTTGCCGCTGTGCTGGGCGGTGACCTTGTAGACGCCCGGCTCGATCGCGGGAGGCGGAGCCTCGCCCACGAACTGGACGGCGTCCAGGTCGAAGGCGTTGTTGGCGGAGTTCTTGAACACCACGTAGAGCGTCGAGGTGGTCGCGTTCGCCGCCACTGGGACAGTCTGGGTTTGCTGGTAGTTGTTCCAGCCCCCGGTGTTGGGCACGGCGGCGCTGGCCAGTAGCCGGCCGGTGGGGGACTCGGCGCGCAGCTCGATCAGCCCGCCGCCGGTCGGGCTGGACAGCCGGTAGTTCACGCCCTTGACGGCGTGCAGGTTCATCGGGGTGAACGAGATCCAGTCGTTGTTGCTGATGTCGCCGATGCGCTTGCCGCTCTCGGCGCCCGGTTCGTCGATGACGCGCACGCCGGCCTGGGCGTCGAAGAACTCGGCCTGCTTGCGCATCGGCTGCAGGACTGCCTTGGCACGGCCGGTGAGCGGCATTTCCTGAGAGCCGTCGGTGTAGTGGGCGTTGAGGACGTAGAACAGGTTGGCGCCGTCGGGGTGGCCGCCGAGGTCGCCGGTGTTGACGACGCCCTCGCAGCCGGGGATCTCCACGGTCTCGTGCTCGTGGTCGTCATGGCCGAGCGCCGGGTTGACGAAGACCTTGGCGCAGTCGATCTCGCCGTCCTCGGGATCGGTGACCTTGATCTTGTACGGCACGTCCTGGCCGAACTGGATCGGCGTGCCGTTCAGCGGGGTCTCGATGGTCACTGTGGGCCGGCTGTTGCCGGCGGTGATCTCGATGTTGGCGAAGCCCTCCTTGCCGGTGCTGTCGGTCACCTTGAGCTGGGCGGTGAACCGGCCTGGGGTTTCGTACACGTGGGTGGCCTTGACCTGGGTGGAGTCGACGGTGCCGTCGCCGTCGAAGTCCCAGGCGTAGGTGAGCGAATCGCCGTCCGGGTCGTAGCTGCCGGAGGCGTCGAACTCGACGGTCAGCGGGGTGACGCCGTCGACCCGCGAGGAGGTGGCCTTGGCCACCGGCGAGCGGGCGCCGGCCGCGTAGTCGATCCGGTAGAGGCCGGAGTCGTTGTTGCCGCCGCCGAAGTCGGTGCCCCACTCCAGCAGGTACATCGCGCCGTCCGGGCCGAAGGTCATGTCCATCGGCTTGAGGAAGGGCGTGGTCCCCAGGAAGCTGTTGATCTTGAGGACTTGGTCGTTGGAGTCGAGGTGGATCTCCTTGATGTAGTGGCGCGACCACTCGTAGAAGAAGTTCACGCCGTCGAAGTAGGGCGGGAACTTGGTCTTCGAGGGGTTGTCCGCGTCGTAGCGGTAGACGGGGCCGCTCATCGGCGCCGAGCCGCCCGAGCCGAGCTCGGGGAAGGTCGGGGAGGTGCTGTAGCCGTACCACATGATCGGCTTCTCGATCGGCGGCAGCTCGGTCAGGCCGGTGTTGTTCGGTGACTCGTTGACGGGGGCGGCGCAGTTGAACTTGGCGCCGATCTCCTTGGTGTCCGGGTTGTACGGCGCGTACGGCTGGTTGTCACCGTGGCAGAACGGCCAGCCGAAGTTGCCCGCCTTCTTGATGACGTTGTATTCCACCAGGCCCTCGGGGCCACGGTCGGTGGTGGGGCCGCCCCGGTCCGGGCCGTAGTCGGCCACGTGCAGGTAACCCGTCTTGGCGTCGACGGTGAACCGGAAGGGGTTGCGGAAGCCCATGGCGTAGATCTCGGGACGGGTCTTCGCGGTGCCCGGCGGGAAGAGGTTGCCCTCGGGAACGTCGTAGCCGCCGTCGGCCTTCGGCTTGATCCGCAGGATCTTACCGCGCAGGTCGTTGGTGTTGCCAGCGGTGCGGGCGGCGTCCAGCATGTGCTGACCGGGCCGCCAGTCGAGCGGCGCGTAGCCCTGCCAGTCGGGCGACAGGTTCGGAGGGACGTCGTCGCCGACGCTCAGGTAGAGGCTGCCGTCAGGGCCGAACTCGACCGCCCCGCCGGTGTGGCCTGGCTCGGGATAGGTCCGAGCGCGATAGGCGGGAATTTCGATGATCTTCTTCTCGGTGCTCAGGTCGATGGTGTCGCCCTGCACGGTGAACCGGGACAGCCGGTTGACGTCCTGGGCACTGTCGGCAGGCGACCAGTAGACATAGATCCACCCGTTCTGGGCGAATTTCGGGTCGAGTTCCATGCCGACCAGGCCGTCCTCGCCACCGGTGTAGACGTTGAGGGTGGCGGCGGTGACGGTCATGTGCGTGTCGGGCTTGTAGATCTTCACCTCGCCCTGGCGCTGGACGTAGAACACCCGCCCGTCGGGGGCGACGTCCAGTTCCATCGGGTTGCTGGTGTTGTCGTCCAGGGCGACCTTCTCGAAGCTGCTCCATACGGTGCCGCCGCAGTCGCCCGGCTGGGCGCCGGCCGCCCACTCGACGCCGCCGAGAACGTGCTCGCGGAACTCCGGCTCGGCATAGGCGGCCGACTCGTGTCCCATGGCGGTGGCCCACACCCGGGCGCCCTCGGCCTGGCGGCACCAGGAGATCGGGTGGTCAGGACCCATGGCGGAGGAGCCGGGGTCGTAGGTCGTCTCGTCCGCGGCGACCAGGACGTGCACGTTGCCGCGCGGGTTGGGCGCGAAGTTGTACCACTCCTCCGCACGCTGCCACCGCTGGGGGAGGTTCTTGGTGGAGGGGTGCACGCGGTCGACGACCTTGGCCAGTCCTTGGAGCGTACCGGGCGAGTGCGCCGGCATGTGGGCGCCGCCGTTGATCAGCTCGTCCCACCAGGGGAACTCGTTCTCGATGCCCATGTCGAGCGCGTTGTGGACGGCCACGACGCCCTTGCCCGACCGGACGAACTTCTGCAGCGCCTGCCGCTGGGCGTCGTTCTCCCAGACCATGCCGGAGTTCTGCATCATGATCAGGACGTCGAACGTGGCCAGGTCGGTGTCGTTGAACACCGAGGAGTCGGCGCTCTGCACCACCTCGAAGTCATGGGCAGCGGCCAGCTCGTTCACCATCTGGATGCCGGCCGGGATGGAGGCGTGCACATATCCCGCTGCTTTGGTGAACAGCAGGGCACGGAAGCTGTGGAGGGTGGCACTGGTCGCGTGGGCGGGAGCCGGCGCCAGCGCCAGCAACAAGGCCGGGAGTAAGAGGGCAGTGAGAAATCGTCGCATGGCGAATCTCCTGGGGGGTGTGGCGACACCTCGGAACGAGGTGTGAAGGAACGCTGCTGGGAAGGCGCGCGCCACTGGGGGCGCACGCCGATGGGCGGTCAGGGGGTGCGCAGGTGAGCTGGAGTCGGACGGCGAGCAGGCGTCGGGGGCGCGAAGGTGACCCGGTGTCGGAGGGGCGAGCGGTGTCAGAGGGTGCGCAGGTAGGCGAGGCCGTCCACGGCGAGCGCGTCCTGGCTTTCGGCGAGGGGCCGCCAGATGGAGGCCGCGGTGGCGATGGTCTGGTTGTGCGCGGTGAAGGACTCGATGACGAGCGGCCCGTCATAGCCGGTGTCGTGCAGCGCTTGGGTGAAGCGGGGCCAGTCGAAGCGGTCGGCGCCCGGCGTGCCGCGGTCCGTGCCGCACACCTGCACGTGCGCGATCCGGCCGGCCGCGGCCCGGGCCGCCTGGGCGGGGTCTTTCTCCTCGATGTTCATGTGGTAGATGTCGAGGGCCAGGTGGCAGTCCTCGGGCAGCGCGTCGAGGGCCTGTTCGACGGTGTTGATGAGGCTGGTCTCGTACCGGTTGAGCGGTTCGACCGCGAGTTTGATCCCGCGCTCGGCCGCGTGGTCCAGGACGGGCCGCAGGTTCTGGCGCAGTTCGGTGTAGGCGGCGCGGCGCTCGTCGGGTGACAGCCGCCAGGTTCGGCCGACGGAGGCGTATGCCGGCCCCCCGATCATCGGGGAGCCGACGGTCACCGCCACGTCGACGCAGTGCCGCAGATAGTCCTGGGTGTCGCGGACGGTTTCGGGGCAGGCGGCCACGAGCTCGCGCCCCGGCGGCATGACCAGGACCACGGACGCGGCCAGCCCGTGCTCGGCCAGCACCGTCGCGGCCTTGTCCGGGTTCCAGTCGCCGGGCTGCTCGACGGGCAGCTCGATGACGTCGAAGCCCCACCCGGCGATGCGGGGGGCGAGCCGCGCCAGGTCGTCGTCGGTCAGCGGGGAGACCCAGACCCAGGTGTTCACGCCGATGGAGTACATGCGCCTCTCTTCGCGGTCGGTGCCGATCAGTTCTTCTTCCCGCCCCAGGTCTCCGGGAACCCGGGCAGGGTCTCGCAGCCGCACAGCGCGTAGTGCAGCGGCGGCATGTTGGGCTTGAGGTACGTCGACAGGTTCTCCGAGGTGACCTTCGGCTGCGGCAGGTTCCACATCTTGGGCACCTCCTCGCCCTTGAGGATCTTCAGCGCGGCGATGATCGGGGTGCGCCACTGGTAGGTCGGGTACGTGGGCGCGACGGCGGTGAGGCCCGCGTCCTTCCATTTCTGCAGGAAGTCCTGCTGGTCCTCGCCGTTGATCGGCGGCACCGGCAGGCCCGCGTCCTCGAACGCCTCGATGGCCGCCACCGCCGTGGCTCCCGCGTCCATCCAGACGCCGTCGATCTTGCCGTACCGCTGGATGTAGTCGCTGACGATGCTCTTGGTCTTGGCGGCGTCGCCGTCGGTGAACTCCACTCCCACGACCTGGACCTTGCTCTTGTCGAAGACCACCTTCGCCGCCGACCAGCGGGTCTCCAGCACGTCCACGCCGGGCAGGATGCGCAGCGCCAGCACCTTCCCGCCCGCCGGCACCTTCTCCACCAGGAACTCGGCGGCGTCGGCGCCGAAGGCATAGCCGCCGATGGGCTTGATGAAGGTCACCGGGCAGTCGGTCTGCACTCCCCGGTCGAACACGATGACGGGCACCTTCCCGCACGCCGCCGTCACGGCCGGGGTGAGCGTGGCCGTGGTGTTCGGCGAGACGATCAGCGCGTCGCACCCCTTGGCCTGCAGCTCGGCGATGTCGGAGATCTGCTTGTCGTCCTTGCCCTCGGCATCCAGCGCGGTGAACGTGGAGATCTCCTTGTGCAGGCCCACCTCGGCCTGCATCGACTTCCAGCCGACCTGGCGCCAGGGGTTGTTGACCGCCGCGTTGGAGAAGCACAGCTGGTACGGGCCGTCCTTCTTGTACTTCGCCGTGTCGACCATCTTCGGGGCGATGGCCTGCTCCCAGGGCTTGTCGGAGGGACCCTGCGGCGTCTGGGAGCGCATGGCCAGCTGGGCGTCGAAGTCCGCCTGCACGAAGAACTTCGACTGCGCGCCCGTGCCCGAACCCTGGGCACTCTGACTGGCGCTCGTGGCGGGAGCCGCGGACTGGGTGGTGGACGCCGGCTTGTCGGTGGTGCAGCCGGCGAGGACGAGAACGGCGAACACGGCGACTGCGGCCTTATGACGCGGCATGTGCGTCTCCTCTTCGGGGGGTGAACGTCCGGGGAAGCCGGATGGCTCTGGCCGCGACCGCGGCGATGATGATGACGCCCTGCACGGTGAACTCCAGCGCCCCCGAGATTCCGTACAGGTTGAGCAGGGTGAACAGGGCCTCCAGGGTGAAGGCGCCGGCCATGGCGGCCGGTACGGAGCCGCGGCCGCCGCCGAGCGCCACGCCGCCGAGGACGACCGCGGTGATGGCGGAGAACTCCAGTCCCTGGCCGACCTGTGCCGAGACTCCGGCGAACCCGCCGAGCAGGATCGCCGCGACGGCGGCGGCCAGGCCGGAGAGCATGAAGGCGAAGATCTTGGCCCGGTTGACCCGGACCCCGGACAGTGCCGCGGCGCGCTCGTTGTCGCCGGTGGCCATCAGGGTCTTGCCGAAGTCGGCGCGCATGAGCCAGATCGCCGCCGCCCCCATGGCCAGCAGGATCAGCACCGACCATGGCACCGGTCCGAGGCTGCCGCGGCCGAACATCCGGAAGCCTTCCGACAGGGCGCCGCGGGGCGCGCCGCCGGTCCAGAGGAAGACCGCTCCGCTGAGGATGAGCAGCATGCCGAGCGTCACGATGAACGACGGCACCCGCAATTTGGTGGTGGCCATGCCGTTGACCAGTCCGACGAGCAGGCCGACGACGATCAGCAGGGCGATGACCGGCCAGGTGGCGGACTCCTCGCCGTCGATGAGCCGCGCGGCGATCACTACTTCGGCCGTCACCAGCGAGCCGACCGACAGGTCGAACTCGCCGGAGACGATGACGAAATACTGCCCCGCGGCCAGGATCACCAGCGGCGCGGCCCGTTTGAGGAACGCCAGGAACCCGGCGGGCTCCAGAAAATGGGGGTTGGCGACCGCGATCGCGGCCAGCAGAATCGCGAGGACCGCGAGGATGGGAAGCGCCCTTTTCATGTCGACCGCCCCTTGATGCGCCGGGCGTAGGCGGCCACCGCGATGACGATGACCACGCCGCGGACCACGTCCTTGACGAAGGAGTTGATTTCGAGCTGGTTGAAGATGGTGTCCAGGATGGCCAGCAGCAGGACCCCGCCCACGGTTCCGGCGACCCCGCCCTTGCCGCCGGCCAGGGCGGTCCCGCCGAGCACGACCGCGGCGATGGACTCCAGGTCGTAGCCGCCGTCGGTGCCGACCGTGGGCGCGCCGGCCCCGAGCCTGCCGGCCAGCAGCAGGCCCGCGATGCCGGCGCAGACCGAGCAGAGCACGTGCGTGATCACGATGGTCCGGCTGGTGCGGATGCCGGACAGCCGGGCGACCTCCTCGTTCCCGCCGACCGCGTAGATCCGGTAGCCCAGCCGGGTCCTGCTCAGCAGGAACCAGGCCACGACGGCCACGCCCGCCCAGAGCAGGGCGGAGAGGGGGATCGGCCCGATCCGGGAGTAGCCGAGCAACTGGAACGACTCGGGCACCTTGCCCGCCGGGCCGTCGTACAGGTGGTCGACGATGCCCCTGATGATGAGGGCGACGCCGAGCGTGGCGATGAAGGCGTGAACCTGGAGCCTGGTGATGACCAGCCCGTTGACCAGCCCCACCAGCGCGCTGACGGCCAGCACCGCGGCGACCGCCGGCAGGATGTTGCCGTCCCGGCCCGCCATGATCTCCGCCGCGACCAGCGAGGTCAGGCTGATCAGGTACGCCACCGACAGATCGAGCGAGCCGGCCAGGATGGCCAGTGTCTGACCGATCGCCACGATGCCGAGGGCCGCCGAGCGCTGCTGGATCCCGACGACGCTTTCCATGGTCAGGAACTGGCCGCCGTCGAGCGCGACGAGGACCCAGCCGACCGCGATCAGGCCGAACAGCGCGAGGAACACCATCTGCGTGGGCTCACGTAACCGGGCCGCCAGGCCGCCTCGTGCCTCGCTGCCGAGGGCGGGACGGCGACTGCGTGAGAGGGTGTCCATTCAGGCCACCTCGCTCGCGGCCAGGCGCATGACGGCCTCCTCCGAAGGGCCGGCCGGCAGCGTGCCCGCGATGCGGCCGTCGCGCAGGACGACGACGCGGTCGCTCATGCCGATCAGCTCGGGCAGCTCGGACGAGATCATCATGATGGCCATGCCGTCGTTGGCCAGCTCGCGCATCAGGTCGTGGATGGCGGCCTTGGCCCCGACATCGACACCCCTGGTCGGCTCGTCGAACAGCAGCACGCGCGGCGCCATCGTCATCCATTTCGCCAGCACGACCTTCTGCTGGTTGCCTCCCGACAGGTAGCGGACCTCCTGTTCCTGGCGCGGAGGCGAGAGGCGTACCCGTTCGAGCAGGTCGCCGACGCCGTCGCGGCCCTTGGCGCCCGTCGCGCGGGCGACGAGCAGGGCGTTGTCGCGTACGGACTGGCGCAGCGCGAGCCCTTCGGCCTTGCGGTCCTCGGTGACGAGACCGATGCCGAGGGCCACGCCTTCCCGGACGGAGCGGGGGCGTGATGGGGTCATCTCGCCCGTGGCGAACGGCTCCGCGCCGAAGATCGCCTTGGCGAGTTCCGACCGGCCGGACCCCTGCAGGCCGGCGATGCCGACGATCTCCCCGGCGCGCAGCTCCAGATCGATGTCGCGGAGCTTGTGGTTGCCCGCTCGGTGCAGGCTGAGCCGTACCTCGCCGGCGCCGGTCGAGCGGGGCGGAAAGTAGGTGCCGAGATCGCGGCCCACCATCAGGCGGATCAGCTCGTCGGGGGTCACCTCGCCGATCGGGAGCGTGGTGACGAGCTTGCCGTCCTTGAGCACGGTGACCCGGTCGGCGAGGTCGAACACCTCGCGTAATCGGTGGGAGATGTACACGACGGCGACTCCACGCTCCCGCAGCCGCCCGATCAGCCGGTAGAGCAGCTCGACCTCGTGCTCGGCGAGCGCCGCGCTGGGCTCGTCCATGACGACGAGCCGGGCGTTCACCGACAACGCCTTGACGATCTCCACGACCTGCTGCTGGGCCACCGACAAGCGCTTGACGGCGTCACGCGGGCCGAAGGAGTGCTCGCCGAGCTCATCGAGGAGCCGCGCGGTCGCCTGCTCCATGGCGGCCCGGTCCACCAGGCCGCGCCTGACGGGCTCGCGCCCGAGGAAGACGTTCTCGGCGACGGTGCGCTCGGGCAGCAGGTTGAACTCCTGGTAGATGATCGCGATGCCGGAGCGCTGCGCGTCCAGGGGGTGGCCGAAGGAAACCGGCCGACCGTCGATCTCGACGGTGCCCTCGTCCGGCGCGTGCACCCCGCAGATGATCTTCATGAGGGTGGACTTTCCGGCGCCGTTCTCGCCGACGACGGCGTGGACCTCGCCGGCCGCCACGTCCAGGTCGACGCCGGACAGCACCCGCACGCCCAGGAAGCTCTTGCCGATGCCGCGCATGCTCAGCACTCGGTCCACCCCCCGGTCCGCGCCGAGGTCAGGACGGCCTCGCAGATGGCGGCGGCTCGGGCGCCGTCCGCGAACACCGGCAACCCGTCACGATGCTCGCCACGGAGCGCGGCGTAGGTGTCGGCGACGAAGGCGTCGAAGCAGTCATGGTAGCCCTGAGGGTGTCCGGCCGGGAGCGGCGAATACGGCTGGGCCGCCGCGGAAAGGATCGCCGGGTCGCGCATGAGCGTCCGCGATCCGCTGCGGTCGCCGACCCAGAGAAGCTCGGGCTGCTCCTGGTCGAACGCGAGGCTCGCCTCGGTGCCTGAGATCTCCAGGAACAGGCGGTTCTTGCGGCCCGGGGAGACCTGGCTCGTGGCGAGCGTGCCGAGGGCGCCGGAGGCGGTGCGGAACTGGACGGTCGCCACGTCCTCCGTCACGACGGGCGCGTTGGTCGCCCGGCTGGACTGGACGATGGCGGTCTGCGCGCAGACGCTGACGATGCGGTCGGCGGTGACGAACTCCGCCAGGTCGCACCAGTGGGAGCCGATGTCGGCGAATGTCCGGCTGGGCCCGCCGAGCTCGGGGTCCACCCTCCAGTTGTCGTCGTCCGCGCGGAGCAGCCAATCCTGCAGATAGCTTCCCTGGATCAAGCTGATCCTGCCGATGTCACCGCGGGCGACCCGCTCCCGCGCCTCCCGCACCATGGCGTGGAAGCGGTACACGAACGGCACCGTCGCGACCAGTCCCGCCTCGGCCGCCCGGCCCGCCATGAGCGCGGCGGTCATCGCGTCGCCGGCCAGCGGTTTCTCGCAGACGACGGCCAGCCCGGCCGACAGCGCTTTGAGGACGAACGGGGCGTGGAGATGGTTGGGGGTGCAGATATGCACCAGATCGATCTCGCCCGACTCGATGAGCTCGTCGCCGGAGGCGAAGACCCTGGCAGCACCCAGTCCGGCCTCCTGCGCCTTCTCTAATCGCGACCCGGCCACGCCGGCGATCGTTGCCCCGGCCATGCGCGCGGCGCGGGCATGCACCCGGCCCATGAAACCGGTGCCGACGATCCCTACACGCGGAGCATCATCCGGTTTCCGGCTTATGTCCTTCATGTTGCCGGATGCTAGATCGCACTTATGCCGACGGTCAAGCAAAAGTTGAAGTGTAAATGGCATAATTGCGCATGCGGGATCATATGAAGTGTGCATCTATCGACGAAATGGAGCGCTGTTGACTGAGAGCATGCTGACCGGCACAAGCAGCCCGGCGGCAGGAGCGGGGGCTCTGCTCTCGCTCCTGCGCGACGGGCGGGCCCGCACCCGCGCTGAGCTGGTCGAGCTCACCGGTCTGGCGCGGTCCACGGTGTCCCTGCGCCTCGACGCCTTGCTGAGTCGGCGCTGGGTGGTGCCGGCCGACGACGTGATCTCCTCTGGCGGCCGTCCGGCGACGGCGTTCGCGTTCAACAAGAGTGCGCGGATCGTGCTCGCGGCTGACCTGGGGGCGACGCACGCCAGGCTCGCCGTGACCGACCTGGCGGCCACGATGCTGGCCGAGCAGGAAGTGGAGATGCCCATCGCCCGCGGTCCGGAGGCCGTGTTGACCTGGCTCGTGGACGCCTTCCGCGAGCTCCTCACCGAGTGCGACCGCCGTCTCGCCGACGTGTGCGGAGTCGGCGTCGGCCTGCCGGGTCCGGTGGAGCATGACACCGGCAAGCCGGTCAACCCGCCGATCATGCCCGGCTGGGACGGTTTTCCCGTGCCCGACTGGCTCAGCGCTCGGCTCGGTGTCCCTGTGCTGGTCGACAATGACGTGAACATGATGGCGCTGGGTGAATACTGGGCCGGGCGGTCCGGGGCCGAGCACCTCATCTACGTCAAGATCGGCACCGGCATCGGCTGCGGCATCATCAGCGGCCGCAGCCTGCACCGCGGTGCGCAAGGTGCGGCGGGGGACATCGGCCACATCCGGGTGCCCTCGTCCGAGGAGAACCTGGTGTGCCGCTGTGGAAACGTCGGTTGCCTGGAGGCCGTGGCGGGCGGCGCGGCGCTGGCCGCACGCCTGCACGCGGCGGGCCACGAGACCGCCGACAGCCGCGACGTCGTGCGCCTGGTGCGTGCGGGCAACACCGAGGCCATCCAACTGGTCCGGCAGGCAGGCCGGGAGGTCGGCGTCGTCCTGGCCTCCATTGTGAACTTCTTCAACCCAGCCGTGATCTTGATCGGCGGTGACCTCGCGGGAGCGGGCGAGCACCTGCTCGCCGGACTTCGAGAGGTGATTTACAGCAGGTCCCTGCCCCTCGCCACCCAGCATCTGAGCATTCGTGTCAGCGAGCTCGGCGACCGGGCGGGGGTGGTCGGCGCGGCGGTGATGATGATCGAGCACATGCTGTCGCCAGAGGCCGTGGACCAGGCGCTGTCGGCCTGAGCGACGCCAGTTAGGGCGAGAGTCGGCAGACTTATGCTTGACCGTCGATAAAAGGACTCTTACGATCCGCGTAATCCCATACCGGTATGTCCCCTCCATGCCGGTATACGCGGAATGAACAGGAGCTCCTATGCGCAAGGTCGGTGTCTGGTTCATCGGAGCACGTGGATCCGTGGCGACCACCGCGACCATCGGCGCCGCCGCGGTCAAGGCGGGCGCTTTACCGGCCCAGGGATGCGTCACCGAGTCCCCGGACTTTCCCGGAGGCCTGGTTCCGATCGCCGGCCTGCTCTTCGGCGGCCACGACATCACCGAAGTCCCCTTACGGAAGCGCGCCGAACAGCTGAGCAAGGCGGGAGTGGTGCCGGCGGGCCTGCCCGGACTGCTCGACCAGGATCTCGACGCCGCCGACGCGGAGATCAGACCGGGTCATGTTCCCGGCGACAACACCCAGGCGGCAGCGGCGGCCCGCCTGGCCGACGACATCGCCGACTTCCGCGACCGGCACCGGCTCGCCCGGGTGGTCGTCGTCAACGTCTCCTCCACCGAGCCTCCCGCCGCCCCACGCCCGGAGTTCCAGAGTCTGGCCGACCTCGAAGAGCGGCTCGCCGCGGGCGATGAGGTGCTGCCGACGAGCTCCCTCTACGCCTACGCCGCGTTCCGCGCCGGCTGCGGCTACGTGGAGTTCACCCCCTCCACCGGGCCCACCCTGCCGGCCTTGGCCGAGCTCGCGGAGTTGCGGGCCGTCCCGTATGCCGGGCGCGACGGGAAGACCGGCGAGACCCTGGTCAAGAGCGCCCTGGCGCCCATGTTCGCGCAGAGGTCGCTGCGGGTCCGCTCGTGGTCCGGGCTCAACCTGCTCGGCGGGGGAGACGGCGCCACCCTCGCCGACCCGGCGGCCCGGGCGAGCAAGGCGCTCTCGAAGGACCGGGCCGTCGCCGGGATCCTCGGCACGCCCGTCGAAGGAGAGACGCACATCGACTACGTCGAGGATCTCGGCGAGTGGAAGACCGCCTGGGATCATGTGACCTTCGAGGGCTTCCTCGGCGTGCGCATGAGCCTCCAGTTCACCTGGCAGGGTTGCGACTCGGCGCTCGCCGCGCCGCTCGTCCTGGATCTGGCCCGGCTGGTTGCTCGCGCGCACGAGCGCGGCCGGTACGGCGTGCTGGCAGACCTCGGCTTCTTCTTCAAGGACCCGCTGGGCGCGGATGAGCATGCGCTCGCCGCCCAGTACTCCCGGCTGCGCGCGTTCGCCGCGGACCTGGCTGGGGATGCCTCGTGAAGGCGCTGCTCGAACTGGTCCGTGCCCCCGCCGCGCTGTCGGTGCCGGGGGACATGATGGCCGGGGCCGCCGCCGCCGGGCGGAACTCCACACCTGGCCTGGCCCTCACCTCGGTGCTCATCTACTGGGCGGGCATGGCGCTGAACGACTGGGCCGACCGCGAGGCCGACGCCGTAGAACGGCCGGAACGCCCCATCCCCTCGGGCCGGGTACGCCCGGGCGCCGCGCTCGGCATCGCGGCCGGGCTGACCGGCGCGGGCCTGGTCGTCGCCGCGGCGTCCGGCGGTCGCCGCGCCCTGGGAGTGGCCGGGTTACTGGCCGGTGCCGTGTGGGCGTATGACCTGGGACTCAAACGGACCCCGCTGGGACCGGCCACGATGGCGAGTTGCCGCGCACTGGACGTGCTGCTCGGCGCGGGCCCACAGGTCAGGGCCGCCGCCCCGATGGCGTTGGCGATCGGCGCCCACACCTACGGGATCAGCATCCTCGGCAGAGCCGAAGTGACCGGGGCGACGGTGCAGACAGTGCGCGGCGCGCTCGCCGCCAGCACCGCTGCGGCCGGGCTGGCGGCCGTGTCCTGCCTGCGTGACAGTTCCTCTTCGAAGGACGCCACCGCGCGGGCGAGCGCCGCACTTCTCCTCGCCGGCCATCTCACCGCGACCATCCCGGCCCAGGCCGGGTTACGCGCCCGCCCCGATCCCGAGCAGGTACGCAAGGCCGTCCGGGCGAGCATCCTCGGCCTGATCCCCCTGCAGGCGGCGGCGGTCGCAGGCAGCGGACGACTGCCGGCGGCAGGCATGTTACTCGGCGCGCTGCCCGCGGGCAGGTGGCTCTCGGCCCGGATGGCCACGTCATGACCCGGACCGGCGTGAAGACCCCGGCCCTGAACTGGGCCTATTGCACCAACGGATTTGCCGGCCATCGACTTCACGAGGCCCTCGTCATCCTGTCCGAGCTGGGCTACACGGGTGCCGCCATCACCCTGGATCACGGCCATCTGGACCCCTACGCCCCCGGATTGACCGCCGAGGTGAACCGCATCGCGGGCCTGCTCGACCGGCTCGGTATGAACGCGGTCATCGAGACGGGTGGTCGCTACACCCTCGACCCCCGCCGCAAGCACCATCCCACTCTCATCAGCGAGGACGCCGAGCGCCGCGTCGGATTCCTGAGCCAGGCCATGCGGATCGCCGCCGACCTGGGCGCTCCCGTGGTGCACCTGTGGAGCGGGGTCAAGCCCGAGGACGTGCCCGAGGAGACGGCGTGGTCCCGGCTGGCGCGCCAGTGCGAAGAGCTCCTCACCACAGCCGATCGCCTCGGCATCACGCTCGGATTCGAGCCCGAACCCGGAATGCTCGTGGAAGACCTGGCCGGGTTCGAGGGGCTGCGGGCCATGCTCGGCGATCACCCTCGCTTCGGGCTCACCCTCGACATCGGGCACTGCCGCTGCCTGGAACCGGACGACGTGCCCGCATGCGTCCGGCGGGCGCTGCCGTATCTCGTGCATGTGCAGATCGAGGACATGCGCCGAGGCGTCCACGAGCACCTGGAGTTCGGCGAGGGCGAGATCGACTTCCCGCCGGTGCTCGCCGCGCTGGCCGGTTATCGGGGCCAGGTGGCCGTGGAGCTCGCCCGGCACTGCCACGCGGCACCGCAGGTCGCCCGCCGGTCGATCGATTTCCTCAGGACCGCGAGTCAGGAAGGAAGGAGACGGTATGGGCGAGATGGAGCCGCGGGCGGAGGAGTGGCTGGCGCGGGCGCTGTCGCAGGTCGAGGCTGACCACGGCGCCGTACACCTGCTCTTCCCGCAGGCCGAACGGCGGGGCGGCACCGGCGCGCGGCGCGCGCTGCTCGCGGCGCTGCACGGGGACCAGGCGACCATACGAGCGCTCTACGAGCGGGGCGACAGCGGTGAGCGGCTGACGATCCTGGCGGCCCTGCCCGAGCTCGGCCTCGGCGCGGCGGCGATCCCGCTGGTCGAGGACGCGTTGCGGACCAACGACGCGCGGCTGGTGGCCGCGGCCCTCGGGCCGTACGGCGCGCAGTGGCTCGACGACCACGCCTTCCGCCAGGGCGTGCTCAAGTGCGTCTTCATGGAGATCCCGCTGGCTTCCATCGCCGGGCTCGACCGCCGGACCGACGTCGAGCTGACCCGCATGCTGTCGGACTTCGCGACGGAGCGGCGGGCGGCCGGACGCCCGGTTCCCCACGACATCCTGGAGAGGATCTGATGCGTATCTTCGACCCGCACATCCACATGACCTCCCGGACCACGGACGACTACCAGCGGATGTACGACGCCGGGGTACGCGCCGTGGTCGAACCCGCCTTCTGGCTGGGGCAGCCGCGGACCAGTGTCGGGAGCTTTCTCGACTACTTCGACGCGCTCCTCGGCTGGGAGCCGTACCGCGCCGCGCAGTACGGCATCCACCACCACTGCGCCCTCGCGCTCAACCCGAAGGAGGCGAACGACCCGCGCTGCGCCGAGGTGCTCACCGAACTGCCGCGATACCTGCTGAAGGACTCCGTCGTCGCGGTCGGCGAGGTCGGCTACGACTCCATGACCGACGCCGAGGAGCGGGCCTTCGAGGCTCAGCTCGCGATGGCGGCGGACAACGACCTCCCGATCCTGGTGCACACCCCCCACCGAGACAAGGTCGCGGGAACCCGCCGCAGCCTCGACGTCGTCAAGGCGGCGGGCACCCCGCCCGAACGGGTGCTCGTCGACCACCTCAACGAGCCCACCGTCGGCATGGTCGCCGATTCCGGCTGCTGGATGGGGTTTTCGATCTACCCCGACACCAAGATGGACCCCGGCCGGATGGTGGCGATCCTCAAGGAGTACGGCACCGCCAGGATGCTGGTGAACTCGGCCGCCGACTGGGGCCGCAGCGACCCGCTGAAGACCCGTGAGGTCCGCGACGCCATGCTCGCCGCCGGCTTCGGTGACGACGATGTGGACCAGGTGCTCTGGCGCAATCCGGTCGCCTTCTACGGGCAGAGCGGACGGCTCGATCTGGAGACCGGCTCACCCGATCCGGACTACGCCGGCAACACGATCAAGCGAGGCTGACCATGCGACTGCGCCACCCGGACGGCTCGACCGTGCACCTGGCCTACTGCACCAACGTGCACCCTGCCGAGGATCTCGCCGGCATCCATGGACAGCTCTCAGGTATCGCGGCGAGGGTCAGGAATCTGCTCGGCACCGAACGGCTCGGTCTCGGCCTGTGGCTGTCGCAGCACGCCGCCGCGGACCTCCTTGCCCGGCCCGAGGAGCTCGCCGGCCTGCGTGAGCGGCTGTCCGAACTCGGGATGGAGGTCGTGACCCTCAACGGGTTCCCGTACCGCGGCTTCCACGACGAGATCGTGAAGTACCGCGTGTACACGCCTGACTGGGCCGACGCGGAGCGGCTGCGCCACACCCTGGGGCTCGCCGAGATCCTCGCCGCGCTGCTGCCGGACGACGTCACCGACGGCACGATCTCCACGCTGCCCCTCGCCTGGCGGACCGGCTGGACGGCGGAGAAGGCGGCAGCGGTCGCGGCCAATCTCGACACCGCCGCTCGTGGACTGCGCGATCTGGCCGATCGAACCGGCAAGACGATCCGGCTGGGCTTCGAACCAGAACCTGGCTGCATCGTCGAGACCACCCCGCAGGCCACCCGCCTGCTGGCCGACGTCGACCGCGACCACCTCGGCGTATGCCTTGACGCCTGCCACCTGGCCGTGGGCTTCGAGGAAGCCGCCGCGGCGGCCGGCCTCGGACTCCCCATCGTCAAGCTCCAGGCATCGTGCGCCCTGGAGGCGCCACCCGGCAGCCAGGACACGCTGAAGGCGTTCGACGAGCCCCGCTTCCTGCACCAGACGCGCTCGCCGAGCGGATTCACCGACGATCTGGGCGAGGCGCTGGCCGGCGGGCTGCCCATGGGGGAGCGCTGGCGGGTGCACTTCCACGCACCGCTGCACGCCGCACCACCGCCACCGCTCACCACCACCGCGCCCTACCTGCGGGAAGTGCTGGATGCCCTGTTCGGCGGCCCCGCGCCGCTCACCCGGCACATCGAGGTGGAGACCTATACCTGGAATGTGCTCCCCGGCGCACCACCGGACCTCGCCGAAGGCATCGCCGCCGAACTCGACTGGACCCGGCGGCAACTGGCCGCGCTCGGTCTGAAGGAGCTGTGATGGCGCCACTGGTCGTGATCAACGTCGTCGGGCTCACCCCGCGCCTGCTGGCCCACATGCCCAACGTGGCGAAAGTGGGCCCGGCAGGCGGCCTGCGCCCGATCCTTCCGGCCGTCACCTGCTCGATGCAGGCCACCCTGCTCACCGGCGCGCCACCGCGCGAGCACGGCATCGTCGGCAACGGGTGGTACTTCCGGGACCTCGGCGAGGTCCTCCTGTGGCGCCAGCACAACGCGCTCATCCAGGGCGACCAACTGTGGAGCGCCGCGCCCGGGCTGCGCACCGCCAACGTCTGCTGGTGGTACGCGATGGGCGCGGCCACCGATCTGCTCGTCACCCCGCGCCCCATTTACCACGCCGACGGCCGCAAGTCGCCCGACTGCTACACCCGCCCGCCCTCACTCCACGACGACCTCGAAGCCGCGCTGGGACCGTTCCCCCTGTTCACCTACTGGGGCCCGAACGCCGGGATCGCCTCCTCCGAATGGATCATCGCCGCGACCCGCCGCATCCTGGCCCGCGAACGGCCCGACCTGCTGCTGGTCTACGTACCGCACCTCGACTACGACCTGCAACGGTACGGCCCCAACGGTCCCGAGGCGATCGCCGCGGCCCGCGCCGTCGACGCCGCACTGGCCCCGCTCCTGGAAGAGGATGCCGAGGTGGTGGTGCTGTCGGAATACGGCATCACGCCGGCCTCCCGCCCGGTGGACATCAACCGGGCGCTGCGCACCGCAGGCCTGCTGGAGGTCTACACCCAGGCCGGGATGGAGTACCTCGACCCGTGGACCTCCCGCGCCTTCGCCGTCGCCGACCACCAGGTGGCCCACGTGTACGTACGCGACCCCGCCGACCTCGACCGTGCTCGCGACGTCATCGCGACCCTGCCCGGCGTGGACGAGGTGCTCGACCAGACGGGCAAGGCGAAGTACGGCCTCGACCACGAACGCGCGGGGGAACTCGTCGCGGTGGCCGAGCCCGACGCCTGGTTCACGTACTACTACTGGCTCTCCGACGATCGGGCGCCGGACTTCGCACGGCTGGTGGACATCCACCGCAAACCCGGTTACGACCCCGCCGAGCTGTTCATGGACCCCCAGGATCCCTTCGTCAAGCTCCGCGCCGCGGCAGCGCTGGCCAGGAAGAAGCTGGGGTTCCGCTACACGATGTCCGTCGTACCGCTGGACCCCTCGCCGGTCCGCGGCAGCCACGGTCGCCTCCCCGACGATCCCGCCGACGGCCCCGTCCTCATCGGCCCCTTCGACGGCGACTCCTACGCGGCGACCGAGGTCAAGGACCTTCTCACCGCACTCATCCGCGGTTGACCGCCTTGACCTCGACCTGGTGTGGCGCTTGCCGCGAGAGTCCGTTTGCTGTTCCCGCTGTCGTTGCTGTTGTCGATGCTGGCGGGAGTGCTGACCGTACCGTGGTCCACCTCGGCGGTGGCAGCTTCGCGATCGCAGTTCGCCTGCGACGCAGAGGATTCGCCGGACAAGGGATGGGTGTTGCCGATCTACGTCTATCAGCCAGAGCAGGACAAGTACGACGCCGATCTGGGCGCCCTGTTGAACGCCATCTGGGAGACGGACCAGACCTTCGACGCCAGCGCTCAACGGTTCGAGATCTCCCGGAGAATCCGGTTCCTGCAGGATGGCGACTGCCGTCCCGTGGTGGCGAAGCTGCCCTTCGTCAAGGGCCGCAACCGGGCGGAGATGAGCAAGGCGCTCGGGGAGAACCTCGCCGCCCAGCCGGCCCTGGTGCGCAAGCTCTGGCCTACCAATCGTGTGAAGCCGCTGTTCTCCGTCAGGGACAACGACATCACCAACTCGTGCACGGGTGGCGGTGCCGACGCCGGACTCAGTAATGGTGGCGCCATCCTGCCTCGCTGGTGCTGGGGCGAAGCCGGGCTCACCCACGAGCTGCTGCACACCTTCGGGCTTTCGCACTGCAACAACGATCCCAAGAACGGTGACGACCCCCTCTGCCGCAACTCGGGCAGCAAGCCGGAGTGCAAGAGCGACGCCGCGTCGAACTATCACCTCGACTCCTGCCGGATCGACGACTTCCGCTACTTCGAACCGACGCCCGTGCGGCAGCCGCCACTGGCGAAAAACTGGAACGTCGCGTTCAGCCCGTACCTGATCCAGGACCAGCCGAGCCCGGTGTGGAACCTCCGCCTCAAAGCAGTCGATAACGGCAAGTGTCTCGACGGCAGCGGGCAACAGGTGGTACAGCGCTCGTGTGCGGACACCAAGAACCAGACCTGGCAGCGGACAAGCTTCGTCAGCCGGGCCGGCGGCCGCCTGTCCGTCAAGGACAACAATGACGGAGCTCCGGCGGTGCGCGATGCCGGAGGCACCGTCATGGCCGAATCGCTTGGGGGCACCACAGCAGCGTCGACCCCGACCAAGACCCCGGAGGCCACCACGACTCCCACCCCGACCCGGGCTCCTGACCCCTCCGCGGCTCCGACGACGGCGCCTGAACCGCCCCCGTCCCATGGGCCGCAGGCACGGACCGCCAGCTTCAAGAGCTCGTACGGGACCTGCCTGACCGCCACCCGCACACAGGCGAGCCTGAAGGCGTGCCGGACGAAGTGGCGCGTCGTGCCGGTCGCCCGCGGGGCCGTTCAACTGCGATACGGCAGCGGCTGCCTGGCTCTCGGCCCGGCCCGCCAGGGTAAGCGCGCCGTCGTCCTCACCGCCTGCCGCGGCACGGCCAAGGGCCGGCGCCGGCTGCTGGAAACGCAGCGGCCGGCACGGTGACGGATGAAGAGCGCGACCACGAAGGCCACCCGGCTCGTCATTCTCGCCGCCGGCAAGTCGGCTCGCGTGTATGCCAAGGCGGCGTACACGAAGAACGCGCTGAAGTTCGCGATCAGGTAAGTGACGGAGTCCACCATCGAGGACACCGCCCTGACCCGCCTGGTCAGGGCGGGGGACAGTCGTGCCATCGCCGAGCTCCATGAGCGGCATCACGCGGCTGTCCTCGCTCTCGCCCGCCGTCTGTGTCTAGACCCGCAGACGGCGGAGGATCTCGCCAGTGAGGCGTTCGTCCGCACCCTCCGGACCGTCCGCTCTGGCACGGCCGGTCCGGAGGGGCCGTGGCGTCTTTATCTGTACGCGGTGGTACGCGACACGGCAGCCGAGTCGCTCCGATCAGCGGCTGGCCCTGACCCGGAGTTTGGGGAGAGGCGCTGGCGGCTTTCGCGGTCGCTGCGCGCACATCTGGAGTCGTGCCCGAACTCCTACACCGCAAAGCGCGGACCGCGGCGAAATGCTTCGACCGGGTACTCGTGGTGAGTGCTCACTCTGTCCCCACGACGACGGCGGTAAGGATGAGATCGTCAACGACCTTCCAGCGGCCGGTGAGCTCCGACGGAGTCCCGGGCATCAGCGGCCGGGCCGCGAAGGTCCCTTCGCCCAGCTCGACCTCCAGATCGGTGAAGCCGAGCCGGTGCCGGGTCAGTGGCCACCAGGCCTTGCACACCGCTTCCTTCGCGCTGAACAGCACTCTTCCCAGATGGACGCCTGGCGCATGGAGCTCCAGCTGTTCGAGCATGATCCGTTCGGCCTGGGTCGTGATGAAGTCCAGCGCGACGCGCGGGAACTCCGCGTGCGGCTCGGCGTCGATGCCCACCGCGGCCGCCTCGCGGCTCACCGCGCACGCCCGATAGCCGAGGCAGTGCGTGATGCTCCCGGCAACCCCGGGGGGCCAGTCGGGGGCGCCCATCGGCCCCCGGCCGACTGGCAATGGCGGGAAGCCGAGCCGCGTAAGCGCTGCGCGGGCGCAAGCGCGCCCAGTTGCGAACTCCTGGCGGCGATACGCGCTCATCTTTTCGGCGACCGCCCATTCCACGGGATGCAGCAGCACACTCGGCAGATCCCGGCGGGCCTCCACAGCGATCACCCGGGGCGGCAGGATCTCCTGGATCAATCCTCCAACGTGCACAGCACCGCCCCACCCGGTACGACATCCCCGACAGAGGCGCTCAACCCACGCACCACTCCCGGCTTGTGCGCGAGCACCGGCTGTTCCATCTTCATCGCCTCGAGCATCATGATCAGCTCTCCGCTCTCCAGCCGCTCTCCGTCGGCGGCGGCGACTTTGACGATCGTCGCCTGCATCGGGCTGACCACCGCGTTGGCGTTGTTCGTGCCGGCGGCACGCGAGGCGTTTCGCCGCGTGGGCCTGGCCCTGGTAGCCGGAGTCTGACCGCCGAATCCGGACGGTAACCGGACCTCCAGTCGGCGGCCGTTGACCTCGACCACGACGGGCTCGGCGGCTGCGCGGTCGGACTCCTCGATCGCCCTTTCATCGGCGGGCGCGAGCGGCGTGGCGAACTCCGTCTCGATCCACTGCGTGTGAACCGCGAACGGCTCGGCGGTGAAGGCGGGATCGGTCACGACGGCTCGATGGAAGGGCAGCGTGGTCGGGATGCCGGTGATCTCGAACTCGGCCAGCGCGCGGCGCGAACGCTCCAGCGCCTCGGCCCTGGTCCTGCCCGTCACCACCAGCTTGGCCAGCAGGGAGTCGAAGGCACCGGGCACGTTCATGCCGGCCTCGTATCCGGCGTCCACGCGGACGCCGGGACCGGAGGGGGCGCGCCAGCCGGTGATGGAGCCGAAGCCGGGCAGGAACCCGCGTCCGGGGTCTTCGGCGTTGATCCTGAACTCGACGGCGTGACCGCGCAGGGGCAGCTCGTCGTAGCCGAGGGGCTCACCGGCGGCGATCCTGAACATCTCCCTGACCAGGTCGACGCCGGCGACCTCTTCGGTGACCGGATGCTCCACCTGCAGCCGGGTGTTGACCTCCAGAAAGGAGATCGTCCCGTCTGCGGCGACCAGGAACTCGCAGGTGCCGGCCCCGACATAGCCCGCTTCCTTGAGGATGGCGACCGAGGCGGTCTGGAGAATGCCGAGCTGCGCCTGCGTCAGGAACGGCGCGGGGGCCTCTTCCACCAGCTTCTGGTGACGGCGCTGCAGCGAGCAGTCCCTGGTGGAGACCACGACGACGGTGCCATGAGCGTCCGCCAGGCACTGGGTCTCCACATGGCGGGGGCGCTCGAGATAACGCTCTACGAAGCAGTCGGCCCGGCCGAATGCGGTCCGCGCCTCTCGGGCCGCCGACTCGTACAGCTCCTCGATCTCGGCCGCCGACCGGGCGACCCGCAGCCCGCGGCCGCCTCCGCCGTAGGCCGCTTTGATCGCGACCGGCAGACCATGCACGGCGGCGAACCGGGCGACCTCGTCGGCCCCGGAGACAGGACCGTCGGTCCCCGCGGCCAGTGGCGCGCCCACTCGGGCAGCGATCCGCCGGGCCATCACCTTGTCGCCCAGCGCCACGATGGCCTCGGGCGGCGGCCCGATGTAGATGAGCCCGGCATCGAGGACGGCCTTGGCGAATTCGGCGTTCTCCGCCAGGAACCCCCATCCGGGATGAATCGCGTCGGCCTTGGTGCGTGCCGCGACCTCCAGCATTTTGCCGATGTCGAGGTAGCTGGCCGCGGGGGTCTCCCCACCCAGGGCGAACGCCTCGTCCGCCAGGCGGACGTGCAGGGCGTCGCGGTCCGAGTCAGCGAACACCGCCACGCTCGCCAGCCCGGCGTCCCGGCAGGCGCGCACGATGCGGACGGCGGCCTCGCCGCGATTGGCAACGAGCACCTTACGCACGTCGGTTCCTCCCCGGGAGATACCGTTCCTCCGATGTCCACCGTGGCCGCTCGACTCGCGCCGGCTCGGCCTTCTCTCTGGGGCGTGTCAGAGACAGCAGCAGGACCACGGCGGCCGCGATCTCCTCGTCGGTGGCCATCAGATCGGGGGGTTGCCGTGCTTGCGCTTGGGCAGAGCGGCCCGTTTGGTGCGCAATGCCTGCAGTGATCTGGCCAGGACCGCCCGGGTGGTGCTCGGGTCGATGACGTCGTCCACCAGGCCGCGCTCCACGGCGTAGTAGGGGTGCATGAGCTCACGCCGATAGTGCTCGACGCGCTCGGCGCGAGTCGTCTCAGGGTCGAGAGCGGCAGCGATCTCCTTCCTGAAGATCACGTTGGCTGCCGCCTCCGCGCCCATGACCGCGATCTCGTTCGTGGGCCAGGCGAAGGACAGATCCGCGCCGATGGAGCGGGAGTCCATGACGATGTAGGCACCGCCGTACGCCTTGCGCACGATGACCTGGATCCTGGGCACCGTCGCGGCGCAGTAGGCGTACAGCAGCTTGGCGCCGTGCCGGATGATGCCCCCGTGTTCCTGGCCGGTGCCGGGCAGGAACCCGGGGACATCCACGAAGGTGACGAGCGGGATGTTGAACGCGTCGCAGGTCTGCACGAACCTGGCCGCCTTCTCCGAGGCGGCGATGTCCAGCACTCCCGCCAGCGAGAGCGGCTGGTTGGCGACGACGCCCACGACCTGGCCGTCGATGCGGGCCAAGCCACAGATCATGTTCGGCGCCCAGTCCTCATGGCAGGCCATGAAGTCCTCGTCGTCGACCACCTCGGCGATGACGGCCCGCATGTCGTAGGCGCGGCTCGGGTCGGCGGGAACCAGATCCAGCAGCGCCGTGGCCGGCCGGTCGGCCGGATCGCTCGTCTCCAGTGCCGGCGGGAACTCCTCGTTGTTGGACGGCAGCATCGACACCAGGTACCGCACGTCCGCCAGGCACGACAGCTCGTCGTCGTGCACGAATGTGGCCACGCCCGTCTGGCTGCCGTGCACCCCGGCGCCGCCGAGCTCCTCGTGGCTGACCCGCTCGCCCGTCACAGCCGCCACGACGTCCGGGCCGGTGATGAACATCTGCGAACTGGTCCTGACCATGAAGACGAAGTCGGTGAGGGCGGGGGAGTAGGACGCCCCTCCCGCGCAGGGGCCCATGATCACGCTGATCTGCGGAATCACCCCGGACGCTCGCACGCTGCGCTGGAAGATGCCGCCATAGCCCGCCAGACCGGTTACGCCCTCCTGGATCCGAGCGCCGGCGCCGTCGTTGAGGCCGATGAGCGGTGCCCCCGCGTCGTACGCCATGTCCATGATCTTGTGGATCTTCTGCGCGTGCGCCTCGCCGAGCGAACCTCCGAAGACGCGGAAGTCGTGGGCGTAGACGAACACGGTCCGGCCCTCGATCGTGCCCCAGCCGGTGACGACCCCATCTCCGTACGGCCGGCGGCCTTCCATCCCGAACCCGGTGGCACGATGCCTGCGCAACCCCTCCACCTCGGTGAAGGAGCCAGGGTCGAGCAGCGCGTCCAGGCGTTCCCACACCGTGAGCTTGCCCTTGGCCCGCTGCCGCAGGGTCTCCGGGGCGTCTGGCGCCGGCCTCGCCGCCACGCGGAGCCGGTCCAGCTCCGCCACGCGGGCGCGCATGCCGGTATCGAGTTCCCGATCCTCGAGAATGGTCATGTCGGGGCACCTCCAATGCGGTGGATATCGTCGATGCTGCCAAGCCGGAACGCGCCCCCGAAAGGGTGGTCCGTCCTAAGTGGCAGGCCCGTGTTCGCCTAAAGAAACATGTTTCCCGGGCTCTCTGGCCGTGCTATTGGCCCGGTGTTCTGATCGTTGCCGGAATGGCGCGCGACTAGGAGGTCATCCGTGCGAATAGATTTCCACGGCATCACGGCCGGCCCGGAGATATTCGGGGAATGGGCGGAGCGGGCGGAAGAGCTCGGCTACGACTCGATCTGGATGTCGGAGACCCAGCACGATCCGTTCGTGGGCCTGACCGCGGCGGCCCTACGCACCAGCCGGCCATCCATCCGCACGGGCCTGGCAGTGGTGTTCGCCAGGAACCCGATGACGACCGCGATGCTGGCCAACGATCTGCAGCTGGTGTCCGGGGGGCGATTCGCGCTGGGCATCGGCTCCCAGCTGCAGACGCACATCACCAAGCGCTTCGGCATGCCCTGGTCCAACCCGGCGGCGAGGATGCGAGAGTACATCCTGGCGCTGCGGGCGATCTGGGAATGCTTCGCGACCGATGGCCGGTTGCGCTTCCGAGGGGAGTTCTACCGGCACACGCTCATGAGCCCGTTCTTCAACCCCGGGCCCAATCCGTACGGCTCGCCGCCGATCCTGCTGGCAGGGGTCGGCCCGATGATGACACGGGTCGCGGGCGAGCTCGCGGACGGGTTCCTCGCCCACATCATGACCACGCGGGAGCTGCTGGAAGAGACCACCTTGCCCGCACTGCGTGCGGCACGCGAGGCGGCGGGCAGATCCATGGACGGCTTCGAGATCCACGTCACGCCCATCGTGGCCGCGAGCGACGACGAGCGGGAGCTGGGCGTGGCGATCAGGCGCGCCAAGGAGTCGATCGCCTACTACGCCTCCATCCCGAGCTACGCGCCCGTGCTCGAACTGCACGGCCTGGGCGGGCTGAAGGACGAGCTCTACCGGCTGGCCGGGACCGGGCGGGCGGCCGAGATGCCGGACGCCATCGACGACTCCGTACTGGAGACCTTCGCGATCGTCGGTGGCTTCAAGGAGGCGGCCGTCAAGATTCACGAGCGGTTCGGCGGGCTGGCCACCAGCGTCGCGTTCTTCCAGTCGATCGAGCGGTCGCCGGAGGAAATCCAGCCGATGCACGAAGCTCTGCGCCGGCAGGTGTCCTGATCCGGCGGACGGAATGGTGTGAGCGGTAGCCGGTTCCCGGCTACCGCTCACGTTTTTTTCTCGTGACCGCGTTACCGTCCGCCGATGGAGAAGGCGTAGAAGGTCTTGCTGCCCTTGCCCTGGATGAACCGGTTGTTGTACCCGTTGCCCCAGTAGAGCGTGCCGTTGACGATGGCCGGTCCCGCGTTCGACGACCCCTCGCCGAGGAAGTCCCACAGGATCTTGCCGGTTGCGCCGTCGAGGGCATACATGTGGCCGCTCATCGAGCCCGCGAACATGACCCCGTTGGCCGTGGTCACGGCGCCCATCGTCTCGGCGTTGGACGGATCGGCACGCTCCCAGAGGATCCGGCCGGTGACGGCGTCCAGGGCGAAGAAGATGCCGTTCGTGGTGACCGTCCCGTCCGGGAGCGTGTGTGCAACGTGGTTGGTGTTGGCGTTGCTGACGTAGATCCGGCGTCCGTCGGTGGCGCTGCCCCACTCGATGCCGCCGTGCACGCCGCCGGGTCCCACCTGTGTCTTCCAGACGGTCTTCCCGGTCCGGGCGTCGACCAGCCAGTATTCCCCGCTCTTCTGGCCCGCGCCGACCACGAGGCGCGGCCGGCCGTACTCACCGGGGATCGTGAACAGGTGGCCGCCCTCGCCGAAGTCGAAGTCCCCACCGTGGTTGGGCGGGCAGTTCTCCGGCGGGAAACCGGGTTCACAGGCCACGGTCCAGGCGTCGAACGCCTTGTCACCGGCCGTCCATCGGATCGCTCCGGTACGCAGGTCCAGCGCGAGCAGCTGGTCGATGTGGTTGTCGTCGGGCAGGCACTGCTCAGGCGTGCCACCGGCCGTCTGACACTGGGTGACGCTGAGCGGCACGGTCAGGTTCTGGCCGGACCCGACGATCACCGTACGGTTGACGACGTCGATGACGGGGGAGGTGCTCCACACCCCACCCCCGCTGAAGCCACCCGGCTTGCCGCCGTTGTCCGGCACGGTGTAGGTCTTCCACAGCACGCGGCCTGTCGCGGCGTCCACGGCGTTGACGCTGCCGCGGAAGGTGCAGCAGGGGTAGCCGGGCAGGCCGGCCACGGCGGCCTCCTTGGAGGAGACCCCCTGGTAGACGACCCCGCCGAAGACCACGGGAGAGCCGGTGAGCACGGCGGCGAAGTGCTCGTCCAGGGTGGTCTTCCAGATCAGGTCGCCCGACGCGGCGTCCACGGCCATGAGGTGCGTACCCTTGCCGCCGCTGGGGCTGTTCTGGTCGCCGAAATACAGCCGGCCGCCCGCGTAGGCCGGGCTCGCCCGGACGATGCTGCCGGGGATTCCGTTCCAGTCCGAGACCTTGCGCTGCCAGATCACCTTGCCGGTCGCAGCGTCCAGCTTGGAGAAGGTGCCGCCCCAGTCGGGCACGTAGACTGCGCCGTCGACCACGGCCGGGATCGCGGAGGTGTCGCCGGCCGCGGTGAAGGTCCATTTTACGGCGAGCCGATCGGCGTTGCCCGGGCGGATGCGCCGCTCGAAGGGGTTGGACTTGGTGTTGAGGTAATCGTGGCCGCCCATCCGCCAGTCCAGCGGAGAGCCGTAGGGTTCGGCCGAGACCGCCGCCTCGGCGGGAGCCGTACTCACGCCCAGAACGAGGGCGACAATCGCGGCGATGGCCGGCCGCCACCTCATCGACCTCCTCATCACAGCCCCTCGGCCGCGGCGGCGTCGGCGGGCGTGCGATTCTCCGGGGTGAAGACCCCGATCTGGCGGAGCAGGGTGAGTTCGTCCCGAGCGCCCCAGTGCTCGACCGCCTGGCCGTCGGCGATCCGGTAGAAGTGCAGGTGTTGGACCTGCACCTGCTTGCCGGTCGCAGGAACGCCGAGGAAGTCCCCCGTGTGGCGGCCGCTGAAGGTCACCCGGCAGGCGAACTTGTCGCCTTCGGCGATGAAGTCGTCGACCTGCCACCTGGCCTCGGAGAAGGCGCGGCGCATGTACCGGGCTGTGGCCAGGTATCCCTCAGGGCCGCCGCCCACGCCCGGCGACGCCTCGTGATCTACGAAGTCCTTCGCCACGTATTTTCTGGCGGCTTCCGCATCCAGCTCGCCGAACACCTTCGCGATGCCGATGGCCACTTCGACCAACTCCTGCGACGCCCCGGGAGGCGAGGTCTGCACCGGAGCCAGCATCTCCGTCACTTCGTCAGCCATGATCAGTTCCTTTCTGCGGTTTCGTTCAGTGGCCCAGACCGGATCCGCCGCTGATCGGGATCGCGGCGCCGGTGATGAACGAGGCCTCGTCCGAGGCCAGGAAACGCACGGCCGGCGCCACCTCTTCGGGCGTCCCCGACCGGCGCAGCGCGGTGATGCTGTGGAGGTAGGCGCGGTGCTCCGCGCTGAGGCCCGCGACCATGTCGGTCTCGATGAGGCCCGGCATGACCACGTTCACGGTGACCTTGCGGGGGCCCAGCTCCCAAGCCAGAGAGCGGGCGAAGCCGACGAGGGCCGCCTTGGAGGCGGCGTAGTTGGTCACGCCGGGCGAGCCCCAGAAGGCCGTGGTGGAGCCGATGAAGATCATTCGACCCCACCTGGCCTGGACCATGTCCGTGACGGTCGCGCGGGCCACCCGCATCGCGCCGAGCAGGTTGGTGTCCACGACCTCGGCGAAGTCCTGCTCCTTCATCGCCATGAACAGGTTGTCCCTGGTGGTGCCCGCATTGGCGACCAGGACCTGGACGGGGCCGTGCTGGGCGCGCACCTCGTCCACGGCCGCCTTGACCGAGGCGGTGTCGGTCACGTCGCACCGTACGCCGAACAACCCTTCAGGTGGTTCGCCCGAGCGATGGGTGACGGCGACTTTGTCGCCCGCGTCGGCGAACGCGCGGGCAATGGCCAGCCCGATGCCGCGGTTGCCTCCGGTGACCAGGACGGAACGGCTCACGGTGTCCTCACTCTCAGGTGCGTGCACAGTTCGGCGATCGCGTGGGCGGTGTCGGTGAACAGGATGGAACTCCATCCGGCGGCCACTGCTCCCTCGCAGTTCTTGGCCAGGTCGTCGACGAAGAACGAGCGGGACGCGGGGATGCCGGAGCGCTCCACCGCCAGGTCGAAGATCGCTCTGTCGGGTTTGCGGTGTCCCACCTCGAAGGAGAGCACCACATCATCGAAGTACGCAGCAGGGTCGATCATGCGACGCCAGTGGGCGTCCCATGCGGGCACCATGTTGGACAGCAGGCCGACGAAGAAGCCTTGCGCCCGGAGCGCGCGCAGGTGCTCCGCCCATTCGAGGTTCGCTTCTCGGCCGTCGAACCACGCGTCGGCCAGACTCGTCAGGCGGGGTTCGATCCCGTGATCAGAGCGGAGGACCTGCCCGATCCGGTCCAGCCACTCGCTCTCGGTCACCAGGGGCGTGTCGATCGGCAGCATCACGTCGTCGGTGCCGAAGGTCGCGGTGACCTTGAGCACGGCGTCGATCACCGCCTCCATGGGGAGGTCCTGCCTGGCGCAGAAGGTGGCCAGGGTGTGACTGATGGGCGGGGTGAGGACTCCACCGAAATCCGTCCAGATCGCCTCCACGGGCTCAGTCATCGTGCACCATCACCAGCGTGGACCGGGCGATCATCGATCCGTCCTGATAGAAGGAGACAGCCACCCCGGTGCGCGTCGGCCTCCCTGCCGGATCGAGCTCAGTGCAGACCGCGGAGGCCCGCACAGGCAGGTCAAGCTCGGCGAAGCGGCGGAACTCACCCGTCAACGTCGCCGGCCAGGCATGCTCATCGCCACAAGCCACGAGGGCGAGTTGACGCGCCGCCTCGGTGAGCGCCATGGCGGGCAGGTGGTCGTAATCGTGGTCGAACAGCGACCGGTTGCCGAACCTGGGCCTGACGACCGCCTGGGCGGCTCTCGCTCCACGCTCCACCTGAGCGAGAACGACATTGAGCGGGTTGACCCGCCCGACCATGGCGGGTGACGCCTGGAGGAGGTCGTCGACGTCCGTCATGTCGCGAGTGGTGGGAGCGGGGGAGCCGCGGACGACGGTGCGCAACGCCGCCAGCTCCTCGCGCGAGACGATCTGGACCCGCATCGAGTGAGTGCCCAAATGCCCGGTGCCGAGACGCAGGTCCTGACGCACGACGCCCTGGCGCACACGGCCGCGTCGCATGCGCGTGGCGTCGAAACGGCTGTCGATCAGCAGCTCGCCGGGCAGGTGCCCGATCCGCAAGGCGGGAACATCGGAGATATCCAGCTCGAAGCTGTCAACCATCATGATCGTGTCTGGCGGGAAGCCCAGCAGGTGCCCGCCGGCTATCCCTGCCTGGCGGCCAGCCTCCAGGATCAGCAGCGGGTCGAACCGGGGAGGTCCGCCCAGGTGGTCGTTGTAGTAGCCGTGGCTGAGCGGTAGCTGCGCGCCCGCGAGAACTCGTTGCGGTTCGGCCTGCTGTACGTCCGTCACGAACACCTCGGCGACCGAGGTCCGGTGGACCAGGGCACGCTCCACGGTGCGGGTGAAACTCAATTCAGCCGGACGGGCCGGAGCGCCGGAGATTTCCAGGTCGACTGTCATCATCACCTCTGCCGAACGGGAATGGAGCGAGGGCGACTGTGGCACACGTCGATGAAATAGAAATAGAAAGCAGATAAAAGCGACCTGACGCGTACCACTTTCGGACCACTCGTCTTGCCGGTCTCCTGTTCGCCTGGTTAACGTCGTGGCACGGACAAGCGCCGCTTTCGGAGGGATCAGCAAAATGGATATTCGCGAAAAAGTGCGTGACATTATTTCGCAGGAGCTGGAGCTCGAGCCCGGCGAGCTGACCGAGACCGGTCATTTCATCGACGAATATGACGCCGACTCTCTCTCCCTCATCACGATCATCGCTCGCATCGAGAAGGAGCTGGGGGTGCTCGTCCCGCAGGACGAGCTGCCCAACATGCCGAATCTGACGGGCGTGTACCAGGTCATGGACAAGGTCGCGGAGGAGACCAGCGGTGTCTGAGACCCGCCGCGTGGTCGTCACCGGGCTGGGCGCGGTGAGCTGTATCGGCATCGGGGTCGAGGCGTTCACCGAAGGGATACGCGCCGGCCGTACCGGCTTCTCGCCGATCGAGAGCTTCGACGCCTCAGAATTCCCGACGGTCGTCGCCGCGGAGGTGCACGACTTCGACGCCGCCGCCATCGTCGAGCGGCTGGTCCCCGAGCGGTGGGGACGCAGCGGGCAGTTCGCCGCCGCTGCCGCCCGGCTCGCCGTTCGGGACTCCGGCATCGACCCCGACCTGCTGTCCACGTACCGGACAGGCTCGATCATGGGCACCACCGCCGGCGAGGCGCAGGTGCTCCAGGCCGCGGTGGAGCAGTGGGTCGCCGACGGGTTGAAGAACGTCGACCCACGGCTGCCGGGAATGACGCCTGTCAGCCAGATCGCCAACGCGGTCAGCAACGAGCTCCGGCTCTCCGGCGACTCCCAGACGATTCCCACGGCGTGTTCGGCGAGCAACATGGCACTGGGGTACGCCTTCGACCTGGTGCGTACCGGCAGGGCGGACTTCATGCTGGCCGGGGGGGCCGACGCGGTGAACCGGGCCTGCCACGCGGGTTTCTACCGCCTGGGTGCGCTGGCCGAGGAGGTCTGCCGGCCGTTCGACGTGCACAGATCAGGCATCATCACCGGCGAAGGTGGCGCGGTGCTGCTGCTGGAACCGCTGGACCACGCGCTGGCTCGGGGCGCGCCCATCTACGCCGAGCTGCTGGGCTACGGGGTCAACTGCGATGCCAGGCACATGGTCAATCCGGACGCCGACAGCATCGCCGAGTGCATCAGGCTCGCCCATCGGTACGCCGGGGTGCGTGCCGAGGAGATCGACTACATCTGCGCGCACGGCACGGGGACGCCGACCAACGACGTCACCGAGGTGAAGGCGGTGCGTGAGGTGTTCGGCGAGCGGGTGCCGCCGATCAGCTCGATCAAGTCGATGATCGGCCACACCATGGGTGCGGCCAGCGCGTTCGGCGCGATCGCCTGTTGCAAGGCCATCGAGGAAGGGTTCCTGCCGCCGACGGCGACCGTCGAAGAGCTGGATCCCGCGCTCGGCGAGGGACTGGACGTGGTACCGGGCGCGGGCCGACCGGCCACGGTGGAGCTCGCTCAGAATCAAGGGATGGCCTTCGGCGGGAACAACGTTGTGACGATTTTCGGGAGGTCGGCATGAGCCTCGTCCTGGCCGGAAGGCCGCTGGCGATCACCTCGTGCGGCGTCGTCTCTCCCGCCGGGCTCGGGTTGGAGGTCCTCGCACGGGCCCTGAGGCACGGGCTGGATTCCTACGCCGAGCCGGAGGACTCCCCGGATGGCTATCCGCCGCGTCCGCTGTGGGCGATCCCCGACCTCGAGGTCGCCAGACTTCTGGGCCGAAAGGGGTTGCGGCATGTCGACCGCTTCACCCGGCTCGGCCTGGTGGCCAGCACGCTGGCCCTGGAAGGGGTCATCGCGAAGCTCGACGCGGAGGCCCAGGCCCGCACCGGCGTGGTGCTCGCCACCAACACCGGCAGCCTGACCAGCATGGTGGAGGTCGGCATCGACACGCTCGTGCAGGACAAGCCCTACCTGGTCAATCCCGGCAACTTCCCCAACGTGGTGACCAACGCCTGCGCCGGGCAGATCGCCATGCGAGTCTCGCTGCGCTCCGTCAACTCCGTCGTGTCCAGCGGCCAGGTCGCCAGCCTGGCGGCCATCCGGTTCGCTCGTACGACGATCGAGCAGGGCAGGGCGAGCAGGCTTCTGGTGGGCGGTGTGGAGGAGCTGTCGCCGGCCGCCGCTTGGGGCTGGCACCTGTCAGGGGCGCTCGTGGAGGGCGCGCCGGTCGGCGAGGGCTGCGCACTCTTCCTGGTCGAGGACGCTGAGGCGCTCAGGTCGTCCGGCCGGACGGCCCTGGCTGAGCTCCTGGCCTGCGAGGTCTCCTACCAAGGGCTGGGCTCTGCCGGTGAGCAGGGCGAAGGGCTCCTGCACTGTGTCGAGCGGGCGCTGGAACAAAGCGAGGTGAGCCCAGGCGAAGTCGATGTCGTCTGCCTGAGCGCGACCAACCACCGAGACCTCGACCACCAGGAAGAGTGGGCCGTGGGGGAGGCGCTGGGCCGGACCGCCCCGCAGGTCCGGGTGGGCCACGTCCTGGGCGAGCTCTACAGCGCCAGTGGCGCCATGCAGGTGGCGGCACTGCTCGCGATGTGGCGGGAGCCGGCCAGGCAATCGCGGCCGCGGGTCGGGCTGGTCACGTCCATGGGCGAGGACGGCAACGTGGGCTGTCTGGTGGTGCGCGAGTGGCGTTGAACCTCTCCTGCGTCGGCAAGCTCTACCCGCCGAGCGAGCCGTACGAGGTCAGCAGGGAGAAGATCAAGGAGTTCGCCCGAGCTCTGCGCGACGGGCACGAGGCCTACCTGGATCCAGAGGCGGCACGGGCGCTCGGCTACCCCGACGTGATCGCCCCACCGAGCTTCCCCATGGTGGTCACGCTCGACGCGGAGTACCAGGCGGTCCTCGACCCGGAGCTCGGTGCGCACGGCCAGGACCGCTTCGTCCACCGGGAGCAGCGCTTCTCCTACGAGCGCCCCCTCCATGCGGGCGATGTCATCACCGTGACCGTGCGGTTGGCCGCGGTGGAAACACTGGCGCGGGGCGACGTGGTCAGTTACGAGAGCCGGGTCACCGGCCTGGACGGGGAGAACATCTGCACCGGACGGTCGATCTTCGTCGTCTTCGGAGAGGGGTCATGAGCGTCCTCACGATCCCGCGCTACGACCGGCTGGAGCCGGGCTTCCAGCTGCCCCGCCGTACATTCCAGGTGCGACGCGAGGACCTGGTCAGGTATGGCGGGGCCGCCCGCGACTACAACGCCATCCATTGGGACGATCGCACAGCCACGGAGTTCGGCCTGCCCGGACCCATCGCCCAGGGGATGCTGACCATGGGCCTGGCCCTGGGCCACCTGGTCGACTGGGCGGGCGATCCTGGCGCCGTGGTCGACTTCGGTGGCCGTTTCCCCCGGCTCGTGCCCGTGCCCAACGACGGCATCGGCGTCGAGCTGACCGTGGAGGCGACGGTGGTGGAGAAGCTGGAGCAGCCAAGGGTGCGGGTGAACCTCGCTGTGCGGCTTGACGGCGCGAAGGTACTGACCATGCCTCGAGTCGTCGTGGCCCTCCGGTGACTGGGGGCTAGCCGGCGCTCGCCAGTAACGCCCGCTGCAGCTGCCGCACCTCGTCGGAGGGTTCCACGCCCAGCTCGTCGTGGAGGACCTGGCGCAGGCTCTGCACCGCGTGCAGGGCGTCCCCGCGGCGTCCCGACCGGTGCAGGGCCTCGATCAGCCGGGCGTGGAACCACTCGTTCAGCGCGTGTGCGGTGACCAGTTCCCGAAGGTCGGCGATGAGCTCCCGATGGCGGCCCAGGCGCATGCCGGCCTCGATCCACAACTCGAGTCCCTGGATGCGGACCTCCTCGAGGTAGGCGACATGCTGGGCGAGGATCGGGCCGCGCGGCACGTCCGTCAGGGGAGAGCCCCGCCACAGGTCCAGAGCCTCCCGCAGGACTCCCGCTGCCGCGGCCGGATCGTCCTGTTCGAGGTACGCGCGCCCGTCACCGATCAGGCGGCGGAACCTTCCCACGTCGCCCTGGTCGGCCGACAGCCGCAGCAGATATCCGGTCGGTTCGGTCGCCAGGAGATGGGCGGCGTCCGGCAGCCCGGCCTCCAGCATCGTGCGCAGATGGTAGACGTGCGTGCGGATGGTCTGCACCGCGGTACGTGGCGGGCTGCCGTCCCACAGCTCCTCGATCAGGACGTCAAGGCCGACCTTCTGCGAGGGCCGCATCAGGAGCAGCGACAACAGCTGCCTGGTCTTCGACCCGCGCGGAGTCCAGATCTTGTCCCCCTGTTGCAGCTCGACAGCTCCTAGCAGGGAAAACGTCAACATTTCGCCTCCCAGTTCGCATGCTGATACTGCGTAAAGTCCCATACCGGGCGAGATCCTCCTATGGCACATAAGGGGCACGGCATGCCTCTCCTGAGGTACCGCGTACCTCCAAAGAGGAATGCCGCACAGCCGGGTCGCGCGGATACATTCGCCAGTGATTGGAGGGTCACGATGCCTCTGGATCCCGCCCTCGCCGGCCGGGTCTATCCGGCCGGCGAGCCTTACCTGGTCAGCCGAGAGAAGATCCGAGAATTCGCCGGGGCCCTTGGTGATTCCAGCAGGGTCCACCAAGCACCACCCACCTTCGCGGTCGTGGTCACCCTGCCGGCGGAGCTGCGCGTGGTCGCCGACCCCGAGCTGCACTTCGACCTCACCAGGCTGCTCCATCGGGAGCAGCGTTTCGAGCACCGGCGGGCCATCGAGCCGGGCGACGAGCTGACGGTGACCGTCACCATCGCCGCCGTCGACCACGTAGGTGGCATGGACGTACTCGCCCTCATGAGCGAGGTGCGCACGACCGAAGGGGAGCTGGTCTGCACCGGCGCCTCCACGCTGATCGCGAGGACCGATGGCTGAGCCGCGCTACGAGGAGGTCGGCGTCGGCACGCGCCTGCCGACCCTGACCCACATCCTGTGCCGCGGCGATCTGGTCGTCTACGCGGGCGCGTCAGGGGACTTCAATCCCATCCACTGGAGCGAGCGTGCGGCGGCCCGGGCCGGTCTGCCGACCGTGATAGCCCACGGCATGCTCACCCTGGGCATCGCCCTGCGCACGGTCACCGCGTGGGCGGGTCGCGAGGCGGTGCTGGAGTGCGGGGCCAGATTCGCCGCTCCGGTGTCGGTTCCCGACACGGACGAGGGAGTCGAGATCGTGGCCGACGGGATCGTGGCGGAGAAGCTGGGGGAGGGCCGAGTGCGCGTCGAGCTGACCGTCCGGTGCGGTGGAGAGAAGGTTCTGGCGCGGCCACGCGCCGTCGTCAGACTGAGCTGAAGGAGCTTGGACATGCACATGTTCGTCGGCGGCTACTCCTGGGCCGAGACCCCGGCCCGCGGCCTGTCCGTCATCGGAGACGGAGGACTCGTGCGGTCCTTCACCGAGATCCCGCAGCCCTTCCATTGCACCTTGTCACCCTCCGGACACACGCTCTA
Organism: Nonomuraea jabiensis; assembly: GCF_014204795.1. Lineage (GTDB taxonomy): Bacteria > Actinomycetota > Actinomycetes > Streptosporangiales > Streptosporangiaceae > Nonomuraea > Nonomuraea jabiensis. Next base: position 9,161,196 of record NZ_JACHMB010000001.1, read on the forward strand.
CGTGGCGAGCAACGTCCCGGAGGGGCGGATCCACGCGGTGACCGTGAGCGCCGACGGCACCCTGATCGAGCGGGCCTCGCAGCCCGCTGAGGGCGCGGGAACCGTGCACACCCTGGTGCACGACGGCCACCTCTTCGCGACCAACCACGACTCGGGCGAGGTCGTGGTCTTCCCCCTGGGCGAGGACGAAAGCCCGGGCCCGGTGTGTCAGGTGATTCGCCACACGGGGTCGGGCCCGAACTCTCTGAGCCAGCAGGGTCCGCACCCGCACATGACGCTGCCCGACCCCACGGGGAGCCGGCTGCTGGTGCCCGACAAGGGTACCGACTGGCTCCACGTCTATCGATGGGACGGCGCTCGCCTGTCGCCGCACAGCCAGGTGCACCTGGGCTCCGGCCACGGCCCGCGGCAGGCGGTTTTCCATCCCGGCGGGCGCCACCTCTATGTGGTGAACGAGCTCGTCTCCTCCGTCACGATCTGCGGCTACGAGCCTGCGAGTGGGGCGCTGTGGACCTGCGGGGCGGCCGCGACCCTCCCCGAGGGCGCCGACGGTTGGAACGCCCCGTCGGCGATCCTTCTCTCACCCGGTGGCGAGCACCTCTACGTGGCCAATCGCGGGCACGAGAGCATCGCCGTGCTCGAGGTGAAGGACGGCGGAGCCGTCCTGGAACCGGCGGGTTGGCTGCGGCTGGGGGAGGAGCCGTTGTCCGTGATGCCATGGGATCTTGCCTGGGACCCGGCGGGCCGCCTCAACGTCGCGAACCAGACGGCCGGGACGGTGCTGCCGCTGCCGGTCGATCCGGCGACCGGCCTGCCGGAGCTCTCCGACGCCGCGATCAAAGTGCCGGATGCCGCGTTCCTGCTCTTCGGCTGACCCTCACTCCTGCCGCTCCGCGCCGGCCTGGAAGACGGCCTCCCCGAAAAGGCGGACGGTCTCGGCTTCTTGTGCCAGCTTGCGGAGTGACGCGATGATCGAGTCACCGATCGCGGTCCAGACGACGATCGCTTCGGCCATGCTGTCCACGTTCTGGCGCGTCAGGACGGCGTCCACCTCCATCGCCGCCAGCCGGCCGACCGCGTCGGCATAGCGGTCAATCAGGACAAGATAGTCGTCCTGCCCGAGGCGGCGCAGCGTCGCGAGGGCTTCGGCCAGTTGGAGCCGAGCCGGGTTGCGCGGTGAGACCTGCCAGTGGCGCTGGGCGAGCAGCTCGCTCACCCGGGCAGTGGCCCACTCCCACGCTTCGTCCGGCTCGTGCTCCTTACGTGTGGTGAGCGCGTACTGGGCTTTGCCCAGGCGTGCCAAGTCGCTCGCCTGGGCGTTCATCAACTCCAGCACCGTGCGGGTTGCGGCTATGGACAGCCCTCCGACCTCCACCAGTGCCCTGACGAGCTTGAGCCGGCGCAGGTGCGTCTCCTCATACTGAGCCTGGTTGAACTGGGTGCGCTCGCCGGCGGGCAGCAGGCCTTCGCGGAGGTAGTACTTGATCGTGGGGATGGGTACACCGCTCAGCTTGCTCAGCTCACCTATGCGCACGGTGGACCCCTCTCCATGGTGAAACCGCGGCGAACGTGCCAAGAATAGATAGTGGCACTTGAGCCTAGCCACTTACGGTGGGGCTCAGCGGGGCCTCCATGCTCGACTCGGCCACAGCGGGGAGCGGGCGAGGCACCAGGATCGCAGCGATGGCGCCGAGCAGCACGATCGCGGTCCCGGCCCACAACGCCGGGCGCAGACCCGCCACGAAGGGTTCGGGGGAACTGTAGCTTCCCGTCGCGGCGAACACCGCCGACAACACGGCCACGCCCAGGACGACGCCGAACTGCCGCATCGCGTTGTTGACTCCGGAGGCCAGTCCTTCCTCGTCCTTGGAGACGAAGTCCATGGTCACGCGGGCGGCCAGGGCGAAGAACAGGCCCATGCCGACGCCGGCCACCACCATGCCGGGCAGCAGCATGCCGTACGGGACCTCTCGCGTGGAGACGACCGCGAACCAGGCCAGCGCCGCCGCCTGCAGCAACGCCCCCGCCGTCAGCAGCCGTCGCGGCCCGATCCGATCACCGAACATGCCCGCCAGGGGCGCCACGAGCAGCGGCATCATGGTCCACGGCAAGGTCATCGCGCCGGCCCGCAGTGGCGAGTGGCCCAGGGCGTTCTGCAGAAACTGGGTCAGCAGGAAGACGGCGCCGAACATGCCGCCCTGGACCAGCAGCGCGACCGCGTTGGACAGGGTGAAGCCACGGCTGCGGAACAAGCGCGGGGGGATGATGGGGAAGACGGCGCGCTGCTCCCACCAGACGAAAGTGCCCAGGACCGCGAGGCCGGCGAGGATGGGAAGCACCACCTGCGCGTGCAGCCAGCCGAGCTGGACGCTGCGGATCAGACCGTACACGACGCCGAAAAGGCCGGCCGTGACGAGGAGTGTGCCGCGGACGTCCAGGCGGTCGTGCGCGCCCCGGCTCCGGCTCAGCAGCCGTACGGCGAGCGGCGCGAGCACCAGCCCGATCGGCACGTTGATCCAGAACACCCAATGCCAGTCGCCGTACTCGACCACCAGCCCGCCGATCCAGGGCCCCAGGGCGATGCCCAGGCCGCTCATGCCGCCGAAGCCCGCCATCGCCAGACCGCGCCTGCCCGGCGACACCGCCATCACGACGAGGGTGAGGGCGAGGGGGAAAATCAGCGCGGCGCCGATGCCCTGGACGGCGCGGGCGGCGATCAGCACGCCGACGGATCCGGCCGAGGCGGCGACGGCGGAGGCGAGGGCGAACACCAGCAGCCCGGTCACGAAGACCCGCCGCCGCCCGAAGCGATCGCCGAGGACTGCCGCGGTGAGCAGGCAGACCGCATAGGTGAGGGTGTAGGAGTTCACTGTCCACTCCAGGCCCTCGAGGGAGGCACGGAACTGCCGTTGGATCGTGGGCAGGGCCGTGGTGACGACGAGGTTGTCCAGGGCGGTCATGAAAGCCGCCACCCCGGCGATCAAGAATGTGGCGACTGCGCCGCCGCGTGAGCTCATGACGGTCCTCCAAGGGCCGTTGCGTCCTATCTACAGATAGTGGATAGTGATACTCACGATAATTATGGATAGCAGAACTTTCTACTCTTGACTCTGGGAGTGGTTCATGTTCAGGCTTCTGAGCACCTTCGTGGTCCGGCGGCGCCTCTGGATCGTGTTGGGCGCCCTCGTCTTCGCGATCGGCGCGGGCGGCTGGGGCGCCGGCGTCCTGGGGGCGCTGGGCGGCGGAGCGGGCTTCGACGATCCCGGCAGCGAGTCCGTCCACGCCGACAACCTGCTGGCCGGCCCTCTGGGCCGGTACGCGAACGACGTGGTGGTCCTCTACGAGAGCGACACCCTCACGGTGGACGATCCGAAGTTCGCCGAGCCCGTCCAGCGGGCGATCGCCTCCGTGCCCCGGGACGACATCGTGCGGCTGGAGTCCTTCTGGTCCACTCGGTCCGAGAGCTTCGTAGCTAAGGACCGGCATGCCACCTACGTCACGGTGCAGCTGAACTCCAGTGTCGATCAGGAGCGCGTGCAGATGCTCCGGGCGATTCAGGACAGCTTCAAGGCCGACGGGCTCACCGTGCGGTTCGGCGGTATCACCTCGATGACCGACCAGGTCAACCGTCAGACCATGCGGGATCTGCTCTTCGCGGAGGCACTGTCCATCCCGATTCTCCTGATCCTGCTGGTGATCATCTTCCGTAGCCTGCTGGCCGCCGCCCTTCCGCTGCTCATCGGCATCATCGCGGCGCTGGGTTCGCTCGCTGTGCTCCGGGTGGTCACTTTCTTCGCCGACATTTCCACTTTTGCCATCCAGGTGGTCACCATCCTGGGGCTAGGCCTGGCCATCGACTATGCGCTCCTCATGGTCACCCGATTCCGTGAAGAGGTGGGCCGGGGCCAGTCCGTGGACCAGGCGGTCCAGCGGACCGTGGCCGTCGCCGGCCGTACGATCATGTTCTCCGGCATCGTGGTGGCGATCTCGCTGGCCGGATTGACGCTTTTCCCCTCCAGGTTCCTGCTGTCGATGGGTTACGCGGGGGCCGGCGTGACGTTGCTGGCCGTGCTGGCTTCGCTGACCGTGCTGCCCGCGATGCTCCGCATCGGAGGTCGCCGGCTTGCCGGCCGCGCCAGTGCGCTACCCGCCCCGCCCGAACTGGGGCGCTGGTACCGGGTCGCCCATGCGGTGATGCGGCGGCCACTGGTGAGCACAGTGGGCATCGTGACCGTGCTCGTGGTGCTCGGCCTGCCGTTCCTGGGCGTCAACTGGGCCCGTCCGGCCGACTGGGTGCTGCCCTCCTCCGCTGACGCCCGTGTGGTCACCCAGGAGATGGCGGCACGCTTCGACGCGGACCCGGGCAAGCTGATGACGGTGGTCGTGGAGTCTGCGCCGGACCGCGCGGCGCTCGACGGCTATGCCAGGCAACTCGACGCGGTGGGCGGCGTCCACAGCGCGAGCGTCACCGGTGTTCGGGGCGGCCAGGCGCGCGTGACGCTGAACTACTCGATCGACCCGATGTCACGCGAGGCCCGCCGGATGGTGGAGGAGCTGCGTGCTGTCGCCCCGCCCTCGGGCGCGACGAGCTTGGTCACCGGCATGCCCGCATCACGGGTCGACATCGTCGACATGGTCATCTCGAGGATGCCGTGGATGGCGCTGTTCGTCGCAGTGGTCTCCTTCGTGGTGCTCTTCCTGGCCTTCGGCTCGGTCCTGCTACCCCTGAAGTCCGTGGTGCTCAACCTGCTGTCCCTGTCGGCGTCGTTCGGAGCGATCAAGCTGATCTTCCAGGACGGCTGGCTCTCCGGCGTGCTGGGGTTCGACCCGATCGGAGCGGTGGATGTGAACTTCCCGGTGCTGATCGTGGCCATCGCCTTCGGCCTGGCCATGGACTACGAGGTCTTCCTGCTTTCGCGTATCCGCGAGCATTGGGTGCTCACGGGCGATCCCGTCGAGTCGGTGGCGGTGGGCGTGCAGCGCACCGCCAAGATCATCACGAGTGCGGCACTCCTCGTCGTGGTCGTCGTCGGTGGCTTCACCATCTCCGGCATCGCCTTCATGAAGATGGCCGGGATCGGCCTGGTGATCGCGGTCGTCGTGGACGCCACGATCGTCCGGATGCTGCTGGTTCCCGCGACCATGCGGCTTCTCGGCCCGTGGGCCTGGTGGTCGCCGCGAAGCCTGGCGCGTCTGTGGAGCCGGTACGGCGTACGTGAAGGAGAGGCGGCTTCTCGCGACAGGCAACTTCCGGCGGAAGTGTAAGGCATGCGCCAGAATGCCATTCCAATTAACATGAAAGGCGAAATGAATAATTAACCTTCCATAAATGGGTTATACATTGCATAAAGCTGGCGCGAAGTCGTACAGTGTTCACAGGGCCATCGGTTGATTCCGCTGATCGGGGGATTTGGCCCGAATGATCCTCTGTCGCTATCCCGGGGGAATATGGTGAAGCGATTTGAATGCACGACACTTCCCAGTCCGGACGAGATCTTCTCAACTCGCATATCCGGAATACCGCGCGATTGCCAGCCAGACGGTCAGGCACCGGCGAGTACGCCCGGACCTGCCGAGCAGCCGTCGACGGCCTGCGCTGAACACAGATCGTTATCCGACCTTCTGTTGAGCGCGCTGGCGAGCGTGTCGCGCACCGCTCGGGCCGCCGAGCACCAACGGCTCGCGAGAGAGCTCCACGATCGCGTCGGTGCCGGCATCAGCTTGGCGCTGCGCAGATTGGAGCTGTACGAGACCCGCCACGGCAGACCGGAGAGCCGACCAGAGCTGAGCGACATCCGGCGTGCGCTGGAAGAGAGCTATCACCAGACGCGGCTGCTGGTCGCCGGTCTGCGGCCGCGAGAGATCGAGACGACCATCGAGCTGGCGCTGAAGGATTTCATCAGCAAAGCGGAGCCGTACTGCGATGTCGAGCTCACCGTTCGCGGCGACGAATCGCTGCTTTCGGCTCACTACCGAGACCAGATCTTCATGGTGATGCGCGAAGGCCTGCGCAATGCCTTCGCGCATGCCCGGGCCAACCGCGTGACCGCCGTTCTGGACATCGCGCCCGGCCGGGTCTCGGCAGTCGTCGAGGACGACGGAGTAGGCCTGGCTTGCGAGATACCCCGCCAGGCCGGCGGCCTGATCTCGATGCGGGCCCGCGTCGAGGCTCTGGAGGGGACCTTTGAGATCACCGGTCCCCGGGCCGCAGGATGCCTGATCCGTATCCACATCCCTCTCCTGGACCCGTATGGCCACCACGCCCGCTAACCCCATCAGAGTGCTCATCGCAGATGATCACACGTTGCTGCGGCACGCATTACGGGACATGCTCGACGACGAGCCTGACATCCATGTGGTGGCGGAGGCCGCGGACGGCGCCGACCTGCTGTCCGCGACCGCTCAGGTCCGCCCCCATGTCGTGCTGCTCGACGTGGAAATGCCGGGACACGTGCCCTCATACGCCATCCCGCGCCTGTTGCGGGTCCGTCCCCAACCCAAGTTGATCGTGGTCAGCATGCACGACGATCCGCGTCTGGTCCAGGAGATGATCAAACTCGGCGTCCGCGGCTATCTCCACAAGGCCGTCGCACGCCACGACCTGCTCATGGCCATCCGAAGCGTGCACCGCAGCCGGCACGGGGTCACCGTTCTGCTGTCCAAAGCCCTTTCCTGGAACATGCCTCCCGACTCTCCCACCGGTGTGCTCACCGAGCGGGAACAGGAGGTGCTGTCGCTGGTCGCGCTCGCTCTCAGCAACCGCCAGATCGCCGCCCAGTTGTCCATCACCGAGGGCACGGTCAAACGGCATCTGCGCAACGTGTTCGGCAAGCTCGGCGCGGTCTCGCGGATCGACGCCGTCAACAAGGCGAGCAAGTTGCCCATCGCCCTGTCCGGCTCGACGCCGCTCTTGCCCTCGCCGGGCGAAACCCTGTCCGAACCGCCCCCGATTCAGCCCGCATCGGGCGAAACCCCATCCGACGCCGCCCCACCGTCCCGGGCGACAGCCTGGACGCAGAGCCATGACAGGAGATCCCATGCGAGCGCTCCTCCGCCGCGTGCTCGGCCTGCACCGGATGCTTACGATTTTCTGCGGCATGCTGATTGCGCTGGCCGTGGCCTGCCTCGTCGGCCTGATCGTCGATGACCGCACACTTCTCGGGGCGCCGGTGTGGCTGAAGCCGTTCAAGTTCGCCGTCTCGTTCGGCGTCTACTCCCTGACGCTGGCCTGGCTGCTGACCCTGCTGAGCCGAGCCTCGACGCTCGCCAAACGGCTCGGCGACGTGATCGCGTTCATGAGCATGGTGGGAGTCGGTCTCATCACGGTCCAGGCGGCGCGGGGACGGCAGAGTCATTTCAACGTGAGCACCCCTGGGGATGCGGCGATCTTCGGCCTCATGGGATCCCTGGTCACGGCCCTGTGGGTGATCACCATCGTCATCACCGGTCTGGTGCTCCTGCAGCGGTTCGGCGACAGGCCCACGACCTCGGCGCTTCGCTTCGGGCTCGTGCTGTGCGTCATGGGCATGGCCGAGGCCTATTTCATGGTGGGAACCACCTCCAATGCCGGGGGCATCTCCGGCGCGCACAGCGTGGGCGTCCCCGACGGCGGGCCGGGGCTGCCGATCGTCGGCTGGAGCACCACGGGCGGCGACCTGCGCGTGGCCCACTTCGTCGGGCTGCACGCCCTGCAGGCCGTACCTCTCCTACTCGTGGGCATGCGGGCACTGAGCAAAAGGCTGCCCGTTCTCGGCGACGAGGGTGTGCGCCTGGGGCTGGTCAGGGTGGCGGGCGCCGGATTCGGCGGGATGATCGTGCTGCTCACCTGGCAGGCGCTCAAGGGCGAGCCGTTGATCTACCCCGACTCGACCACCATGGCCGCTTTCACCGCCCTGGTGGCGACCATCGCGGTGGCGGCCTCGGCAGTGATCGTCTCAGGGACTCGGCGCGTCCGCACCCGTCCCAGCCTGAATCTTCTTACCTGAGAGCGCCTGCGGACAATGTCGGCCGAATGCCTTCACTGTGCTGCGGGGGACCGGGACAAGGACGTCAAGTCTCGCGCTGCGTCGCAGGTCCGACACCACAGGTGCGATGCCTTCGGCAGCGGCCAGATACTAGTGATCGCGGCCGCGCCGCCGGATCTGTACGAGGCCACGCTCGCGGCCTGCGAACGACTGCTGGGCACCGGCCATCCGACAATGCGGGGGAGCTGGACGACCGTTGATGTTCGCCTCCGAGCTCTATGCACGTTGTGCCACATGTGTTCCGGTACGGCAGGATCTGGCCGGGGGTATGGACTATGGCAATCGATCAGAGGCACCGTCACCTCGAGCGCGGCCGGTTCCTATGGGAGTTCGTCAAATCGCCGCTGCGTACGGCCTCGGTGGTGCCGAGCTCGGCGTGGCTGGCGGAGCGCATGGTGGCGGGCGTCCCGGAGCGCGGTGACCCGGTGGTGGTGGAGCTCGGCGCGGGGACAGGCGCCTTCACCTCGGCCATCCAGCGACGGCTGGCCGGCCGCGGCAGGCACGTCGTGGTCGAGCTCAACGAGAGATTCGCCGACGGGATCGCGCAGGCGTACCCGTCGGTGGAGGTGGTTTGCGACGACGTCACTCACCTGCCCGAACTGCTCGCGGAGCGTGGCATCGGGCCGGTGGACGTCATGGTCAGCGGCCTGCCGTGGGTCGCCTACGCAGGAGAGCCTCCCCTGATCCAGTCAATTTCGCGTGCGCTCGCCCCCGCCGGGGTCTACACGCAGTTCGCCTACAACTGGACGCGCTGGGCGGCCCCGGCCCAGCGGCTGCTCGGTGACCTGCGGACGGAGTTCGAAGAGGTCGTGACCAGCACGACGGTCTGGCGCAACCTGCCACCTGCGGTGGTCTACGTCGCCCGCCGCCCCCGCTGGACGTGAGGGCAAGTTGCCACAGGGGTGATCCAGCACGCGGGTCACATACGGCCTTCTCCGGCGGCGGGGTCTCTTTCTTGCACTCGGTCTTCTCCGGGAGCCCACCGAGGCGGCCACGCGCTATCCGTACGCGGGGCCGCTAAGAGCGCCCGCCGGAACGAAGACCTCATCCGCCGAGACATCCGCGCCGCGGGCGTGTACGGCCCGTAACGCCAGACAGGAAGAACCTGATGTACGTCCCCACCAGGGACAACGAGATCACGACCCCCTCGGTGACTCGCAGACCGGCGCCGGACCACAGGTCGTCGGATAGGGAGTAGCCGGTGAGGCCCCCGAACAGGGCCAACGTCAGCAGGGGCAGCTCGCGGTCCCTCTTCAAAAGTCATCGCAGGGCGCTTGACCTGCAAGTCGACCTATGCGGCGGTACGGGCAAGATCGGTTCTCGTGTCTGTCCGTCTGCTGTATCTGATCATAATTCGGTTGTTCGGCTGGGTGGGTGCTGCTGGGCCGAGAGAGGCGACGAAGGACGTCGAGATCATGGTGCTGCGGCCGTGGAAGATCTCCCCCGCCAGTGCATGCCGGGACTCCTGCAGGTTGCGTATGCCCTTGATGTCGTGTCGGTAGGGCTCTTCCACGGCGTAGGTGAGGATATGGAGGGTTTTGAAGATCCGCCTGTAGTGGGCGATCGCTTCCCCGAGCGGGGTCGGGTTACCGTCCCGCTGGATCATGCGCATCACGTCGTAGGCGCGGATCTCGCCGGTGTAGATCGACACCACGACACGCAGGATGGGGATATCGGCCAGCGCGGGCCGGTACTGCATGCCCAGCAGGTGGACCAGGCCGAACACGTCGTCGCTGTTCATATGGACACGTCAAGGGCTGTCGCCTGCTCATGCCTGCCGATCGATCGTGTCCTGACCTGACTTAAAGTGTTGGCCACCAACACGGGCGATCTTCGGGGATGGGTGCGGTGGGTGATGCCGTACGAGGCGCGGCGACGCGGAACGAAACGGATCAGTCGCGGAGTTCGCCTTCGAGGAGGCCCATAAGGATCATATCGTGCCACTTGCCATCACGGCGGAAGCACTCGCGCACGCGGCCCTCCTCGACGAAGCCCACCTTCTCGTAAACTCGGCGCGCTGCAGTGTTCTCTGCCGCGAAGTCCAGAGTGATCCGGTGCAGGCGCATTTCGTTGAAGCCGTACCTGCACATCAGGCGCATCGCCTCAGTGGCGAAGCCACGACCCCAGACATCCTTTTCGCCAATCTGGATATCCAGCTGGGCATTCCCGACCTCCGGCTTCGCATCCCTAAGGCGGACGAATCCGACGGCGCGCCGATCGTCGAGCGACTCGATGACAAACCGGCAATTCTCATAGCCGTTGCGCGGCGCCGCTGCCAGCCGCTCCTGTGCCTGCACGTACGACTCGGGGTAGCCGCTGCTCATCCAGCGCGCCACTTCGGGGTCGTGACTCCAGCGCCAGATGCTCTCGAAATCTGCGGGCTCGACGGCGCGTAGGCAAACAAGCTTTCCAGTCAGCATCGCCATGTTCTACCAGTGTGCAATCCGGCCAATCAACTCGATTCCCTCGCCCTATGGAAATCAGTTCAGATAAAAGCGCTCCTCAGTCCGTCGACGTGCATGATGATCTTCCTGAAGAGTTGCTGTCATCCGGATCGGTGGTCTCGCCGAGGTCGGTGAGCAGGCCGGTGAGACGGCGGGCGACGGCGGTGTGCCGTTCGACTTCGCGGGTCCAGCCGCGTTCGTCGGCGTCCTGGACGAGCTGCTGCTCGACCTCCAGGCGGGCCCGGAGTCGTGGGGCGTAGTCCGGGGTGGTGACGAACGTGGCGCAGGTCAGGTAAAGGTCGCACTCGCAGGGGCCTTCGGCGGGTAGGCGCCGGCAGTGGCCGAGCTCGAGCTCAGTCTCGAGGAAGTTGCTCTGCAGCCAGTCAACGGCTTCGGCGGGCAGCGTCCCGGACTTCAGCTCCTCAGCCGCGAGGCCGGCGACGACGGCGCCGGCTTCGAGGACGGACTTGTAGTCACGCAGCACTTCGCGGTCGCTGACCTGGGCATAGACCAGCGCCTTGGAGACCGAGGAGTGGCCGAGGACCTTCACGATGGTGTGCAGCTTGGCGCCGCGTTCGGCGAGCTGGGCGCCGAAGGTGTGCCGGAATCTGTGCGCGGAGACGGTGCCGCGCTTCTTGCCCTTCCAGCCACCCGGACCGACCAGGCCAGCCGCCTTGCTGGCCTTCTGGAGCGGAGTCTCGAACAGGTAGGAGCTGGAGAGGAGTTTGCCGTGACGGACGAACAGATAGCGGATCTGTTCGCCGGTGCGCTCGTCGGTGAACGGCTTGTCTCGCCCAGGTCTGCGCAGGTCGATGAGCTGCTGGAGAGCGTCGGCGGCACCTGGGGGAGGGGCACCATCCGTTCCTTGCAGGCCTTGCGGGCCGGAGAGCCGGAGCCGAGGTGTTCCGTCGGGATAGCGGTCCAGCCAGTCGAGTGGGAGCCTGCGGATCTCGTCTCGGCGAGCCCCGGACCATCGGACCGCCAGCAGTGCGGCGCGCTGGAACGGGCAGGGGATCTCGTCGATCACGGGCATTAGCTGGTCGAGTTCGTGGTCGAGAATGAAGCGGGGCACCCGACGAGGGGGACCGTGGTGGGGCCGGGCCACCGCAACGGCCACTGCCCAACCACCGTCAAGACCACCAGCGGCCCGATCGCCATCGCCCGGCCCAAGCTGCGCGACACCACCGAGAAGTTCGCCTCCCGCCTGTTCGGCGCAGGAAGGCCGAATCGACCCCCATCTGGCTGGCCTCATCGACGATGACGACGTCGAAGCAGTCCGGCTCGGGCCGGATGGTCTCCACCACCAGCGGCAACGGCATGATCCACGCCGGGACCGCGTCCCGCGCGAGCGACATGGCATCGCGCACACCTTGGCGGTACCGCTCGGCGTAGCGCTTGCTCGTGCCTTTGCCCAGGTCGCTCACCCGGTTCTTGTAGGCCTGCAGGCCTTGACGTTCTTCCTGCGTCATCCGGGCCAGGCAGCACAGCCAGGCGTTTTCGGCGGCCAGCTCGGCGGTGATGTCACCGACGGCGCGTTCGGCTTCCTCCAGCGCGGAGGTGAGTTTCCGGTCCAGCTCGGGATCGCTGAACCGGCGGCAGCAGGCGGCGGCCCTGCCCCAGTTCCAGGCAGCGGCAAGCTGCGACAGCCGTTCGCTCCAGTGCGGGTCGGTGGGGGAGCCGGCCTGGTCACGATCCATGGTCCTACACCAACTGGCGATCGGAGCATGGCGTCCGGCCTCTCGATCACGCACGGCCCGGCTTCGGCGAGCCGCCGGAGCCCGATGGAGCATCCGCGGCCATCCCGGCAGTAGGCGCTGCTGGCCAAGCACCGCAAGGGGGAGTCCAAACTGCTGTGGCGGGACGGCGCGTGGTTCCTGCACGCCACCGTCGGCGTACCGGATGCCCCGATCACCGTGCCGGACGCCTTCCTCTGGGCGGATCTGGGTATCGCCAACATCGCTACGCTCTCCGGTGGGTTCGGCACAGTGGCGAGGGCCTGAACGCGGTCCGGCACCGGCACCGTGAGCTGTGCCGCGTTGCGGTAGGTGGTGCACCGGTCCTCCAGACACTCGGCAAGCGCGGCGGCCTGCTTGTGAGCCAGGTCGCGATAGGCGGAACCGGCAGGGCGGGACGAGCTGCTCATTCTCTGCGGACGAGGTGCCAGTTTTGGTGGCCCAGGTTGCACCTTCCGTGACCCGGTTGCTGATGGGCCCCAGCAGAACTTGGCAACAGAAATCTACATTGTAAAGGGGGGCGGTTTTGATTCGTTGCTTTCAACTACAACATCAAGCAACACCCTCAGCAGAACGGTCACCGCACGACACATGTCGATGTGTCCGAAGGTAATGGGCCCCGTTATCGGGTGCCCGCTCGTGCTGGGCCTCGATGTATTGCTGGACCGCCTCCATCCGGCGGCTGTTGGGTGAGAAATGAGACTCCACAGGATGCGCAGACTGGGGCGCGATGCGGTGCGGTCTGGGGTTGTTGGCCTCTTCTTGCAGTTCAGAGCGATATGATCTTGTTTGCCATGTAAGGCATGTCGGCTGATCTTCTCGGTACCCAGATACTGGCCGCGGTGGTGGAGGTCGGCGTGGAGGGCCTTGGCACCCTGCGCATCCACCTCGTTGCCAGGCCCGTGCCGATCCCCGAGGAGTACGGCGTGCAGCCCAGCGTCTTGGATGAGGTGATCTCCACGGCGTCCGGCGGCGACTGGGAGATTGGCGGCATCAGGCCGCCGCTTCGCCGGTGAGGGCCTCGTCCGCCGCGTGATAATGCGGTCATGCCGCGATGATCGTGGGCCTTTCTCTTCATCGTCTCCTTCGTGCTCGTGGGCGCCGTCGCCTGGTGGATGGCTGGCGACGGCCTGGAAGTCAACGACGCTCGCGCGAGCGTGCTCAGCTTCGTCGTGAGCCTGTGCACGCTGCTGCTGGCCCTGGCGGGTGTGCTGCGGCGCTGGCAGGGCCGCCGCCGCGACGACAGCCTCTCGGGACCCCGCCCGACCGACCCGGTCATGCACGCGGGCTACCTGAAGCAGACGATCCTGGCCGCCGCGGTCGCCGGGGACGACGCCCTGAGCAGGCCGCAGCTCCTGCCACTGTCGTGGACGAGCGCGGCGCCGGAACTCGGCGACGGTGTGCCCGCCCCGCCGGTCGGTAGCCGGATCAGGGAGCGTAAGCGCAACCGCCTCGACGTCGGCTTCCGGCGCGCCATCCGCGACCTCGCCGCGCACTATCGGCGCATCGCCGGCGGCCGCTTGGTCATCCTGGGCGAGCCGGGCGCGGGCAAGAGCGTGCTGTCGTTCATGCTGGTCCGCGGGCTGCTGGAGGAGTGGCGTCCGGGCGAGCGGGTGCCGCTCCTGCTGTCGGCGGTCTCCTGGGACCCCACCCGCGAGAAGCTGGGGGACTGGATCGTGCGGACCCTTGCCGTCGCGTACTACAGCGGGGCGCGGGAGATACCGCGCAGTCTGCTCGAGCATGACCTGCTGTTGCCCGTCGTCGACGGCCTGGATGAGATGCCGGAGTTCATCCGGCGTCTGGCGGTCCGGGCGGTCAACGAGGCGCTTGCCCGTGACCGCCCGATCGTGCTCGCCTGCCGTACGGCCGAGTACGCCGAACTCATCGGCACCGGCAGCCCGCCGCTACGCCGGGCGCCGGTCATCGAGCTCGAACCGCTGGACATCGAGGACGTGACGGCCTACCTGCGCGCTGTGGACTGGGCTGACCCGGCCCGCTTGGAGCCCCTCTACGCGCATCTGGACGCGCATCCGGGTGGCGCGGTGGAGGCGGCGCTGGCCACGCCGCTGACGGTGTCGATGCTGCGGACCGTCTGCGAGCGCGGTGGCGACCTCGATCCCGTGCTGCGCCTGACGTCGCGGGCGGCGGTGGAGGACGCGCTCGTCGGGGCCGCCGTCGGCGAGCCCGACCGCTCGCGGCGCTGGCTGTCCTACCTGGCCGGGCACCTGCACCAGCATCGCGAGCGTGAGCTGGCGTGGTGGCGGCTGAGCGGGCGCCTGCTGTCGCCCTGGGCGGTCATCGGCCTGGCATTGTTTTGCGGTGTCGCGCTCACGCTGCTGTCCTGGGCGTGGATGCTGACCTTCGGCGGCTGGCAGGACCTTGGCCTGAACACCGCGCTGCTGGCCGGCGCGTACATCGGCGGCGGGTTCGCGGTTCTTGCGATCATCGCCTGGTATGCCGGGGACGCGGCGGCCCCCCCGGACGGCTCGCCCCCGCCGCGGCCGGGTGGGCCGCCCGGCTGTGCAGGGGCATGGCGACCGGCCTGGCACTGGCCGCCATCCCAGTCCTGCCGGTCCTCATCGGCGTCGGCGTAGTCATCACCCTCGCGTACGGCTGGCCGCCCGAGAACACCGAGTTCTACCTGTCCGCCGTGGCCATGGGCCTGGCCGTGATGGTCGTGACGGGCTTGGCGCTGGCCGTACACCGGTGGCTGGGCGGCTCACCGGAGCGGTCGGGCGAGGCGGGGCCGGTGGCGCTCCTGGTCGAGGACCGGCGCTCCAGCCTGGTCTCGGCCGCGGTTGCGGGCGCCGTGGTGGGGTTGGGAGCGGGTCCGGCGTTGATCGTGGCGCTGATAGCGGTGCGGACCCTGCAGATGCTTGCCACCGGCTGGTCCGGAGAACCGTCGCTGAGCGAGCTGATTGCGTCGGTCTTACCGGAGGAGTGGAGCGACCCGCTGCTGCTGGGCGCGGTCGTGCTGCTGCCGGGGATCGTCTTCGCGTCGCTCACGCTCCTCACCCGGGCCTGGTCCCGGTTCGTATGGGTGCGGTTCGTGCTCGCCTTACGCGGGCACCTGCCGTGGCGGTTCGTGGCCTTCCTGGAGGACGCGCACCGGCAGGGGTTCCTGCAGCACTTCGGCGGGGAGTACCGGTTTCGGCACATCCGGATGCAGGACTGGCTGGCCGGCACTGCGCTGAGGCCGCCTGAGCGGAGCCCGCGGCGGCGTGGGCGCAGCAGGATCGCAGCGTTCGCGGGTCTCGCCGCCGCGCTGGTGGTGTGCGTCGCCCTGGTCCGCACGCTGCCGCCCGACAGTTCCTCTCGCACCTTTCTGACCGGTGTGGCCAAGAGCATGCACTTTCTCGACGACAACCGGACCATGACAGTGGAGCAGACGGACGGGCGAATCCGGCTGTGGGACCTGGAGACCGGACGTCCCATCGGCCGCAGCCTGCCCGTCGCCGGTAAGGTGGCCTTCAGCACCGCGGGTCGACTGGTGGCCGCGCTCGAATCGCCGGTGAACCTGTCGATCCTGGACCTGCGGACCGGGGCGGAACTGTGCAGGACCGTCCTGCCCAAAACGGCCGCCACGACCCGCACGCTGGACTTCAGCCCTGACGGTCGCGTCCTGCTCACCAGCCTAGAGCCCGACAATTTCCAACTGTGGGAGCCGCGCACCTGCACCCGGATCGGCAGGCCCCTGGCGTCAGGGACCGAGATCGACATCCCCACGTTCAGCCCCGACGGCGGCGTGCTCGTCATCAAGGTGCCGGGCAGCGACAAGCTCACGCTGTGGAACGCCCGCACGGGAGCCCGCATCGACGACGGGACCATCGCCGGCTCACCGCACTTCACGCCTGACGGCAAGATTCTCGTGACGGTGAAGGCCGGCGTGGAGATATGGCTGTTCGATTCCGCGACGGGAAAGGTCATCGACGGCCCCCTACACGGGGACAACCCGAAGCCCGGGTACGACCTGGAGCCCGTGGTGCCGGTCGACGGGAGTCGGTCCTACCTGATCCGCTGGAGTCGCCCGAGCGGTTCCCTGGCGGTCAGACGGCTGTGGGGAGACCAGCGCACTTTCATCTTCACCGGCGTGCTCGACCAGCACATCGCCGGCGGTGTGTTGGCAGGCGTGCTCGCGAACGGGGAGATCCGGCTATGGAGCCTGGATGACGGCAGGCTGCTCGGCTCCATCGACACCGGTGCCCGCGTGGCAAGCGTCGCCCTCAGCTCCGACGGGCGGAGCCTGCGCCTGGACCGGGGCGGCAGCATCGAGTACTGGGACGTCAGGCGACGGGTCCGTGTGAGCTCCGTTGAGATGACGCAGGGCGTGAGCACATGGTTCGTGCCCGGTGCGCGGACGGCGGTCGTCGCGGAGACGAGGATCGACGGCGGCTGGATCATCACCCGCCTCATCGACCTCGACACCGGCGAGACGAAACCTGCCGCCATCCCCGCCGACCGGGGCACGATGAACTTTCGGGGGAACCAGGTCGCCGATCGATCCGCCGACAAACGGACAGTCGAGGTGCGGGTTCTCGCCACCGGCCGGAGGTTCACCCTAACCGGCCACACCGGGGAGATCTTCAGCGTGCGCTACAGCTGGGACGACCGGCGGCTGGCCAGCCTGTCCGCGGACGGCACCATCCGCCTGTGGCCCGCCCCGGGCTGAGCGTCCTCCGCCGTTCCAGATGACTCCGACGTGCCGGTGGTAGGCCCCGATTGACGGCAGCCGGGTCGGCTCCTCGGTGGGTGAGTCGAAGAGGCGCGGCTCGAAGTCGCCCTCCTCGGGGCGAACGCCGCGCCCAGCTCAATCACCTCGTCCAGGGCGTCAGGCTTGCCGAGCACGATGGACGGGAGCTGCCGTGGTGCGCCATCGGATGCCCGTTGACGGACCCGTTCGCCGGTGACGGCGCGGTAAGTGGCCTGCCGTTATGGAAGCTGCTACCAAGTACACGCGAGCGGTGGGGACGGACGGAGCTTGGCCAGCCGCCCCGTGATCGTATTTTTCAAGAAGTCTTCGCAGGTCGGCAGCAACATCGTTGGAGTCACAGCCATTACTACCGGAGTTCGTCAGTGCGGGGGGCGGCGCAGCAGGCCGCGTTCCAGCGCGACGACCACGGCCCGGGTGCGGTCGTTGACGTCCAGCTTGGCGAACAACCGCAGCAGGTGCGTCTTCACCGTCGCCTCCGCGATCACCAGCCGGTCGCCGATCTCGGCGTTGGTCAGGCCGTCGGCGACCCCGTTGAGCACCTCAGCCTCGCGGGAGGTCAGCGCGACGTGCGCGGGTTTGCGCAGCTTGGCGATCAGCTTCTCGGCGACCCTCGGCGCCAGCACCGTCTCGCCGCGGGCCGCCGCGTGGATGGCGTCCACGAGCTGCTGACGGGTGGTGTCCTTGAGCAGGTAGCCGATGGCGCCGGCCTCCACGGCGCGCTCGATCTCCTCATCGGTGTCGTACGTGGTGAGGATCAGCACACGGGTGCTCGCGTGTCCGGCGACGATCTCCGTCGTGGTCGCCACGCCGTCCAGGACCGGCATGCGCAGGTCGAGCAGCGCCACGTCCGGGTCGTGCCGTTCCACCAGTTCCAGAGCGGCCCGTCCGTCGCCCGCCTCGCCGACGATCTTGATGCTCGGCTCGGCGGCCAGCAGGGCGACGACCCCGGCCCGCATGACCGCGTGGTCGTCCACCACGACGACGCGCACCACAGATGTCCTTGTCACGTCACGGGCTGTCATGTCAGGGGCTCGCTCTCTAGGGGAATCATCGCCCAGACGCGCGTGCCGTCGCCGAGCGAGCTCGTCACGGCCAGCTCGCCGCCCAGCTCGGCCAGCCGCTTGCGCATCCCGTCCAGGCCGAAGCCGCGCGACCGCGCGGTCTCGAAGCCGACGCCGTCGTCGGTGATCTCCAGCTCGACCCCGTACGGCTGCTGCGCCAGCACGACGCCCACCGTGGACGCTCGCGCGTGCTTGCGTACGTTGGCCAGGGACTCCTGGGTGCACCGCAGGAGCGCGATGCGGGTTTGCTGGTCGCAGTTGATCTCGGCCAGCTCCGCGGTGACGGCGAGCCCGGTGTCTTCGGTGAAGCGGTCGAGGGTGCGGCGCAACGTCGCCGCCACGGACCCGGCGGCTGCCCCGCCGTACTGCCGCGCTGAGCCGACGAGGTCGCGGGCCTCGGCGAGGTTCTCGCGCGCCGTCGACTCGATGGAGCGCAACTGCTGGGCGCTGCGGCCGTCGGCCCGGTCGAGCCCGGAGCGCGCGGCCTCGGCCAGCACGATGATCGAGGCGAAGCCCTGCGCGAGCGTGTCGTGGATCTCGCGCGCCATCCGCTCGCGCTCGTCGGCCGCGCCCTGGCGCTGGTGCGCCCGCGACAGCTCGGCCTGGGCGCGCTCCAGCTCGGCGAGCAGCCGGGCGCGCTCGTGGCTCTCCTCGACCACCTGGTGCACCCAGGTGCCGATCAGGACGCTCGCCGCGTACACGATCAGCGTGGAGACCACGTTGGAGGTGAAGAACTCCGCGCTCCACCCGGCCCGCAGGACGCTGGTGGCCAGCGTGCCCACGGCGCCCGCGCCGCTGAAGACGACCGCAGCGCGCCACGACCCGGCGAAGATCCAGAAGTGCGGTAGCGTCACCATGAACAGTGCCGCGTACCCGGGGCGCAGGTAGGCCAGGCCGCTCAGGGCCACGACCAGCACTCCCAGGTACGCGTGCGGACGCAGCACCCTTGGGAAGCGCACCACCATCGCGTACGAGCCGGCGACCGCGCCGATCAGCACCAGCGACCAGATCTTGGCCTCGCCGGGCGGGTCGAGCGCCACGATGGCTGCGGCGAGCAGGCCGTACAGCGCCCAGCAGACGGCGTTCCAGCGCTGTAGGGTCCTCTCCCAGAACGGGCCTGTCAAGGAAGGCGGCATAGGGTTCAACCTACGTGGGCGGGCGCGCTGCCCCGCACGTCCCCAGCCGCGGAGCGGACCCGCCGCGACGGCCACCAGCTCGCCTCGCCCAGCAGCAGCATCGCCGACGGCAGCACCAGCACGCGGATGACGAAGGCGTCCAGCAGCACGCCGGCCGCCAGCACGAACCCGATCTGCTTCATCTCGATCAGGTGCAGGAAGACGAAGCTGGCGAACACCGTCACCATCACCGCGGCGGCGCTGGTCACCACGCCCGCCGAGCCCGCGACCCCGTCGAGGACCGCTGTCCGCGTGGGCACGCCGCGCAGCGCGGCCTCCTTGATCCGGCTCAGCACGAACACCTGGTAGTCCATCGACAGCCCGAAGAGGATCACCAGCAGGAACAGCGGCACGCGCGAACCGATCGTCCCGGTGGACTCGAACCCCAGCAGACCCTCGGCCCACGCCCCCTGGAAGACCAGGACGAGCAGCCCGAGCGCGGAACCCGCCGACAGCAGGTTCAGCACGATGCCGAGCAGGCCGAGCACCAATGACCGGAACAGGACCACGGTCATCGCGAACGTGACCAGCAGCAGCGCCACGAGCACCAGCGGCAGCTTGCTCTTCTGGTGCGCGGCGTAGTCCGTGAGCCGCGCCACGTCGCCCGAGACCGCCCATTGCGCACCGGGCACCCGCCCGAGGGCTGCGGGCAGGTAGCCGTCCCTGAGCTGCGCCAGCGATGCGCGCCCCTGCGGCGAGTCGTTGCGATACGGGACGGACAGGGCGAGCACGCTGACGCGGCGGTCGGCCGAGACGCGCAGCCGGGGCTCGCCGGCGAAGAGCCGGTCGGACCGCGTCCGCCGCGTCACCTCGCCGAGGGCCTGGCGCACCTGCGCGGCCTGCTCGGTGCCGGCGCGCACGACGACCTGGTGCGTGACCCTCGTCTCGGGGAACGCGGCGACGAGCCGGTCGCGCACCCGCATGGCCGGGATCTCCCGCGAGTGCGATTCCAGGCTGATGTCCGACAGTCTCAGGCCCAGCAGTGGGGCCGCGAGGGCGAGCAGCGCCCCGGCCGAGACGGCCAGCGTGATCGCTGGATGCCTGCTCGCGGCCCTCAGCAGCACGCCCCGGACACGGCCCTGCCGCGCTCGGGAGCGGTCCGGCCCGCGGCGGTGTTCCCGCCGCCGTTCCCGCCGCCGTTCCCGCCGCCGTCCGATGACCACCACCAGTGCGGGCAACACGGTCAGCGAGCTGGCCACGGCCACCAGCGTGACCACGATCGTGCCGGTTGCCAGGGAGGAGAAGATGACGTCTCCGGCCAGGTAGAGGGTCGCGCCGCACACGATCACGGCCAGTCCGGAGCCGACGACGGCCCGTCCGGAGGTGGCCGCCGCCAGCTTCACCAATGCCTCGGGGGCGAGCCCGCCACCGGAGCGGGCGCGTTCCTCCTGCTCCCGTTTGAGGTAGAACAGCGAGTAGTCGACGCCGACGGCCATGCCGATCAGGATGATCACGTTGTTGCCCACGCCGGCGTCGGGGAAGACGTGGGAGGCCGCCATCGACAGCCCCATCGCCGCGGCGATCGATGAGAACGCGAGCAGCAGCGGTACCGACGCGGCGACTACCGAGCCGAACACCAGCAGCAGGACGACCAGCGTCACCGGGAAGGTGATCGCCTCGGACAGCGCCAGGTCGGCGCCGCGCTGGGCGTTGACGCCCTTGCTGATGGAGGGGGCGCCGGTCTCCTCGACGCGCAGGTCCGGGAAGGCGGCCTGGACCGCCGCCGTCTGCGCGGCCAGCGGATCGAGGTGTTTCTGGGCGTCCAGCTCGGCGCCCCGCATCGTCACCCGGACCATGACCGACCCGCCGTCCGCGGAGCGTGCGGGCGCCGCCGCGCCCTCCACCTGGGGCAGCCGCTCCATCCTGGCCCTGACCTCCCGCGCGGC
This sequence comes from Nonomuraea jabiensis, assembly GCF_014204795.1. Taxonomy (GTDB): domain Bacteria; phylum Actinomycetota; class Actinomycetes; order Streptosporangiales; family Streptosporangiaceae; genus Nonomuraea; species Nonomuraea jabiensis. The sequence continues at coordinate 9,182,230 of NZ_JACHMB010000001.1, forward strand.
GGCGTCGAGCCGGGCGCTGTCGCGGCCGGTGATCAGCACCTGTTCCTCGGGCCTGCGTTGCAGCCCTCCTTCGGCGGCCATGGTCTCGGCGCGGCCGGCTTCGCCGACCCGGTAATCCTCGGTGGCGGCGGCGCGGGTGCCGAGCGTCATGCCGGCGCCCAGGCAGAGGACCACGAACATCAGCCAGCCGGCGATCGCGCGCCAGGGGTGCCGGGCGCTCCACAACGCGGCCCGCACGGGTAGTTCGCTCATGCGTCAAGCCTGGTCCGGCAGGGTGTGCGGGCGACAGCACCGTCCGGTCGTACCTGCCGTCCACCGTCCGGTGGACACGGGGGGCCTGCAGCACACCCCGATAGGTGAGAATCAAGCTTTCCGCCACCTGCGATGGTTATCTTGGGTTGGCGGCCTTGTCCTGCAGGATGTTGGCGAGTGGCCGGGGGCGCCGCACCACCTTCCACGCCACCGAGACCACCGTGACGGTCGGGATCTACGGCACGGACGCCGCCGCCCGGATCATCGTGCTGCGCACCGCGTTGGCCGCGCTCATCACCAAGCACGGGCTGGCCGCCCGCGACCAACCATGGTGAGCATGCGGGTGTTTCTGGTCTTTCGGGCGGGTCGAATCGAGCCGCACAATGCCCGAACAGCCGTTCTCGAACAGTCAGTGCCGGACGGTCCCGCGCCTGAAGAACGGGGGCGAGCAGCAATGGAACGGTCAGCGGCGTTAGCGCGGCGGCTTCCAGGTCCGTGAGGACCTCCCGCGCGTGGGCGTGCCCTGTCGTACGGGGCAAGGAGCGGACCGCACAGGCCGTGGTCCGCGAGCGCAGCACGTTCAGGTGCTGGTGGCAGGGCGAATGATCAGTCGCGTGCATGGCATGGCAGGATCGCGGCCATGTCCCTAAGCGTTCCTCACCTGCGGATCGGCTCGACCGAGATCATCGCCCTCGCCGATGGCGAGGGCCCGTTCTTCTCCCCGCGCGCCGAGGCCTTCCCTGAGGCCACGGCCGGTCAGTGGGCCGAGGCCGACCGGTACGACCCGGGCGCGGTCGACGCCGAGGGTCGCTGGCGGCTCCAGTTCCGCGCATACGCGATCCGCAGCGATAAGAGCCTCACCCTCGTGGACGCCGGAATCGGCCCGGCGGACGGCCCCGCCGTCTCGTGGGCGCCCGTGCCCGGCGTGCTCCCCGCGTCGCTCGCCGCCGCGAACATAGATCCGGCCGAGGTCGACACCGTGGTGCTCACGCACCTGCACACCGACCACGTCGGATGGGCGGTCGTGACCGAGGCGGCTGTCCCGTCAATGGGCGGCGCGGTGGATGGCGCCCCTACGTCCGGCAGCGCGACCGGCGACCGCCGCCCCTACTTCCCGAACGCCGAATACCTGCTCCAGCGGGCCGAGTTCGACGCGCTCGACGCGCTCAACCCGCAGCTACGCGAGACCCTCACCGACCCGCTCTCGGCGGCCGGTCAGCTCCGGCTCCTCGACGGGGACACGCCGCTGCGCGCCGGGCGCGCGGTCGCCACGCCCGGCCACACGCCCGGTCACCAGAGCGTGCTGGTCGCCGACGGGCGCGAGCTGGCGCTCGTCACCGGCGACCTCCTGGTGCACGCGCTCCAACTGCTCCACCCCGAGCTCGCCTACTCGCACGAGCTCGACCCTGAGGCGGCCAGGCACTCAAGGAAGCGCATGCTCGGCCACGAGACCGGCACCACACTGCACCTGGCGACACCGCACCTGACAGAGCCGTTCATCTCGGCCTGATCGGCGGTCGTCCGAGCCATCCGGCACGAGCGGGCCGCGAATATGCAGACGCTTCAACCTCGTAGCGACGTCGGCCCTCTGCGGTGCGACCAGCGGCTGACCCTGTTCCTCAACATCGCCGCCCGCGCGCGCTCGTGTCTCGGCGGGGTCTGGGCCGGCGTTCGCAGGAGGGCGCGCTTGCGCCGGCGGGCGATGAAGTCGGCCACGCGACATCGTCGACCGCGAGCCACGGCGCGGCGGCCAGGGCCGTGGGCGTGAGCCCGGCGAACGTCGCGACCTCCCGGTGCAGGTGGGACTGGTCGACGTAGCCGCTCTCGCCGGCAACGCGGGCGGCGGCGTGACCCGCCGCGAGAAGGTGGGCGGCGTGGTCGAAGCGCACCAGCCGGGCGGCGCGTTTGGGGGTGATGCCGAGCTGGGACCGGAAACGGGACCACAGGCGCTTGCGGCTCCAGCCGACCTCGTCCGCCAGGCCGTCGACCCGCACCCGCCCCCGGCTGGTGAGCGTCCGCCGCCAGGCGTAGGCGATCTGCGGATCGACCGGTGGGTGGGCGCCCAGCCGTCGGCTGAGGATGTCCACCGCGATGGTGAAGCGTTCGTCCCACGACGCGGCGGCGCGCAGCCTGTCCTCGGCTCGCTCGGCGTCGCGGCCCCAGACCTCCTTAAGGGCTACCACCGTCCCGCTGAGCTCGGTCGATGCGCCGAACAACGCAGCTGCCGTGACCGGATCCAGGCGGATCTGGAGGCACTGGCCGGCTCCCCGGCCAGCCGCCCGGAGATCGCCGGGCAGGAGCCCGACGACGACACTGCCGCGCTCGTGGCGGCCATGGGTTTCGTAGACGACGCCTTCTCCCTCGCTCAGATCGACGAGCAGGGTGACGGACGGGTACGCGACCATGGAGATGTCCACCAAGGCCGGGGCACGATGGCGGAACCCGGCCATGCTGACCCCCGGCAGCCGAACCGACGGGCGTGGGACCGCGACGTCCACCCACGCCCGGCCGGGTGGCGTACCGGTCGGCAACACATGGCCAGTCTAGGCATCGGGGATCATGGGTTGTCGGCGGCCCGTTGCCGTGAAGCTCAGCAGCAGTTTGCCGACCGTCTCTGGCGCTTCCAGCATGGGTAGGTGCCCGACGCCGGGCAGCACCTCGACCCGTGCGTCCGGCACCGCGTCGTACCGGTGCGCCGACGACGGCTCCCAACGGGGGTCGGCAGAGCCGAAGATCACCTGAACGGGGACCTGGAGGGCGGCGAGCCGCTCCGGCATGCTCCGTTCGGCGATGTAGGCGGTGTTCCGGCGCAGCACCGTCCTCATCACGCGGTAGGTGATGCCCCGTACGTCGGCGACCACGTCGTCCGGGAGGTCCACCGGGCGAGCGGCCGTCGCGCTGATCCCCTTGCGGATCATCGCATCCGAACGCCTCGACCACATGAGCGGGCCCAACGGCGGGGCCAGCAGCACCCGAAGGATGAACGGCTGCCGGAGGAGCGCATCCGGGCTCGGGCCGCTACTGATCAACGCAAGCGAACCCACGAGGTCGGGACGTTGCTCGGCAAGCGCGGTGGCGACGTAGCCGCCGCTGGAGTGCCCGACCACGGCGACGTGACGGAGGCCGAGGTCGTCCAGCAGCGCCGCCACCTGGCGCGCCTGGGCAGGCACGTCATACGACGGCGCGGGCGGGGACTGGCCGCAACCCGGAAGGTCGACCCGGATGACGTGATGGTGGCCGGCCAGCGCCGGGACCACCGGGCCCCAGAAGCCGCCCGAGGCCCCCGATCCGTGGATGAGCAGCAACGGCGGCGCCTGCCGCGTGCCGTCATGGACCACGTGCATCCCATGCGAGTGCTCAATGTCGTACTCATTCATGCGGAGACTATGCATGGGCGGTTGACTATCAGTCTTGGACAAATGTTCCTGCGGAGTCGGAGGCCGACGGCCCGCCACCATCGTCTGGGCCCGCCATTCGGGTCGGAGCGATCGGACGCATGGTAGCTCTGTGTAGTGGTCGTGACTGTTTGTGTTCTCAGAAATGGTCAGTTCTGAGAAGATGATCAAACGCCGGGACCATGTCCGGTTTATCCTCGATCTTCGTTCTCAGAACCTCTCGCAAAACTGTCTTCTCAGAACATCGCTTGCGGTAGGTTCTGCGACATGACCGAGCTCGCCGATCCGGCCGCCGCCGTCGAAGCCTTCGACTGCCCGATGTGTGCGGCACCGGCGGGCAGCGCCTGCCGGACCCGGGGCGGAAAGGTCGCGCCCAAGTACCACACGCCGCGCTTCATGCTGGTGCCGCAGCTGCGTACCGAGCTGGAGGTGCGCACCCCGGCCGAGCGCAGGCCGGGCCGCCGCTGGCAGGCGGGCCCGGCGGTGGACGCGTCGGCGGCGGCCGCGGCCAGACCGACCCGGGTCGGCTATGCCCGGTGCAGCACCGCGCAGCAGGAGCTGGACAGCCAGCTCGACGCCCTGAAGCAGGCGGGCTTCAAGATCAGTACCAGGGGTCCGTCCTTAGCGTAGCTACCCGTCAGTAGAGTCCCGGGCCCCCTGGACAGGGAGGTTCCCTCCCGATCGGTCTGAGTGAGTACGGCGACCGGGCGCACGCCGGGCGCGGTGAACAGCTGCAGGCGGAAGGTGGCCGGGGAGTAGCCCGTCCGCTCGACGGTGAACATGTGATCGTCGACGGTGCCGGCACGGGGCGCGGCGTGCCGGGAGAGGAAGTCCTGGCGGCGAGCGGTGGTCATGGCGCGGCGGCTCCAGAATCGGCGGGTGATCGGCTGGTCTCCGCAGTACTTACAGATGGTTGATCAGGTGGATGGGCTGACCGTCTTCCTTCCGCGTGACGATGACGGCGAGCGTCTGCCCGGGGTAATACACCGCGCAGCAGGAGCAGTAGAAGCCGGCAGCTCCAGGTAGCTCCCATGACGCCCGTGCAGTCGCAGTGATCAGGCGGCTCCGCGCCGGCCGCAGTCGATCTCGCGGTTCGGGCGGCAGCAAATATTTGGCTAGCCACATATTCCTTGCTACGGTGATTATGTGTCTAGCCACATAATGTGTGGCGCAACGTGAGGAGTGGTCATGAAAGCCATCGTGTTCGACCGTTTCGGCGGCCCGGAAGTACTGCGCGAGGCGGATATCGAGGTCCCGCAGCCCGGCCCCGGGCAGGTCCGTGTCCGTGTGAAGGCTGCCGGGCTGAACGCGCTGGACGGCAAGATGCGCTCCGGGATGCTGGAGGCCGTGTTCCCCACGACCTTCCCCGCCGTTCCCGGGGGCGAGCTCGCCGGCGTGGTGGACGCCCTGGGGGAGGGCGTGACCGACGTGCAGGTCGGCGACGAGGTGCTGGGCTGGTCGGACACCGGCTCGTACGCCGAGTACGCGCTGGCCACCATCGTGGCCCCCAAGCCCGCCGCCCTCGGCTGGCAGCACGCGGCCGCGCTGCCGGTGGCGGGTGAGACCGCCGAGCGGGTCCTGAACCTGCTGGGTGTCGCCGCCGGGGAGACCGTGCTGATGCACGGCGCGGCGGGAGCGGTCGGAACCCTGGCGGTTCAGCTCGCCACGGCTCGCGGAGCACGTGTCATCGGCACCGCCGGCCCCGGAAATCAGGAATATCTCGCCTCGCTCGGCGCCACCGCGACCGTGTACGGCGAGGGCCTGGTCGAGCGGGTCCGGGCGCTTGCCCCTGACGGCGTGGACGCGGTGTTCGACCTGGCCGGGAAGGGCGCCCTTGAGGACTCCATCACCCTGCGGGGCGGCACCGACCGCATCGTCACCATCGCCGACTTCCGCGCGCAGCAGCTCGGCGTCACCTTCTCCCGCGGTCCCTCGGAGGCCTCGTCCGACCGGCTGGCCGCCCTGGCCCAGGACGCCGCCACCGGCAAGGTCGTCACCACCGTCACCGCCTATCCGCTCGACCAGGCCGCCACGGCCCAGCAGGTCAGCGACGCCGGGCATGTCCGCGGCAAGCTCGTCCTCACCGTCGGCTGAACACGCTCGCCTCTTCATCCACCCCGCCCGCCGCCTTCCCCGTTGCCCACCCGGGCTCGCCGCACCGAAGGACCACACATGCTGGACTCTCTGTGGACGCCGACCACCGTCGGCGGCATATCCCTGCCGCACCGCCTGGTCATGGCCCCCATGACTCGTGACCGCTCCACGCCGGAAGGCGTCCCGACCGAGCTGAACGCCGAGTACTACGCCCAGCGGGCCTCGCACGCACTGATCATCACTGAGGGAACCCAGCCCTGCGCCGACGGCCAGGGCTACCTCCTCACTCCCGGCATTCACCATGACGAGCAGATCGCCGGGTGGCGCAAGGTCATCGACGCCGTGCACGCGGCCGGCGGCCGGATCGTCATCCAGCTGATGCACGTCGGACGCATCTCCCACCCCGACAACACCCCCCACGGGCGCCGGCCGGTCGCCCCGTCGGCGATCCGTCCCGAGGGCGTGATGTTCACCGCGTCCGGGCCCCAGGAGATGCCCACGCCCCGTGCGCTGTCGACGCAGGAGGTCGCGGCGACGGTCGACGACTTCCGTCGCGCGGCGGCGGCCGCCGTCGCGGCGGGCGCCGACGGCGTGGAGATCCACGGCGCCAACGGCTACCTGGTGCACCAGTTCCTGTCCGACAACACCAACCAGCGCACCGACCGCTACGGCGGCTCCCTCGACAACCGCATCCGCTTCGCCGTCGAGGTCGCCGCCGCCGTGTCCGGCGAGATCGGCGCGGAGCGCACCGGTCTGCGCATTTCCCCCGGCAACCCCTACAACGACATCGCCGAGTCCGACACCGCGGAGCTGTATCCGGCGCTCCTGGACGCGCTGCGCCCGCTGAACCTGGCCTACCTCCACGTGATGCACACGGGCGAGGAGGCTCTGCTGGAAACCCTGCGCGCGCAGTGGCCGGCCACGCTGATCCTCAACCGGGGCGGCACCGACCTGCCCACCCGCGCCAAGGACATCGACAACGGTACGGCCGACCTCGTCTCCGTCGGCACCCTCGCGCTGGCCAACCCGGACCTGGTCGAGCGGCTCCGCGCCGGCGCGAAGCTGAACACCCCCGACCCGGCCACCTTCTACGGCGGCGGAGCGGCCGGCTACACCGACTACCCCACCTACACGGCTTAAGGTACCGAACCATGCCCCACATCCCCACGACGGCCGGCAAAGGGCCGCTGAGCTACGCGATCTTCCTGCTCGCCCGCGCCCACCGCGCCCACGCCGCCGCCCTGCTTCGCGCGATGGACCTGCATCCCGGACAGGAACTGCTGCTGATGCAGCTCTTCGACCGGGACGGCCAGACCCAGTCCGAACTGCTCGAAAGCGTCGGCCTGGACCACTCCACCGTCTCCAAGTCCCTGCGCCGGATGCAGGACGCCGGCCTGCTCGTCCGCGAGCCGGCCGCACATGACCGGCGCGTCCTGGTGGTCCACCTCACCGACAAGGGCCGTGCCATGCGCGAACCCATCGCAGCCCTGTGGCAGACCCTGGAGGAGACCTCCGCGCGGACCCTGTCGGAGCAGCAGGCGGAGTCCTTCATCGACACCGCCCACGCCATCACCGAGACGCTCACCAGCCGCGCGCTTCCGCCAGAAGAATCCGAGTAACGCGCCGGTGCGGCCGACCGTCCGCACATCGAGAACGGCCGCATCACCCCGTCCCATCCGCCTGCGGACGACCGGCCTCGGAACCAAGCCCCTCGCTCCTGACCTGATGGAAAGTGACAACCCATGACTGCCACCGACTCCACCACCCTCCCGGTCCTCGTCGTCGGGGCGACCGGCTCTCTCGGGGGCAAGGTCGTCGACGAACTACTCAAGCGCGGCAAGAACGTCCGTGCCCTGGTCCGGCCGACCACCGACGCGAGCAGGCCCGAAAGCCGGGGCGTGGAGATCGCCCGCGGCGACATGCTCGACCTCGACTCGCTCGTCGCCGCCATGAACGGCGCCGATGCCGTCATCACCACCGCCGCCGGCTACACCCGCGGCGGCAAGAACGCGCACGACATCGACACCGTCGGCAACGCCAACCTCGCCGAGGCCGCCCACCGCACCGGCATCCGACGGTTCGTCCTGACCAGCATCCTCACCAGCGACCGGACGCCCGATGTCCCACACTTCTGGCACAAGAAGCTCGCCGAGGACAAACTCGAACAGCTCGGCGTCCCGTTCCTCGCACTGCGGCCGGGGGCGTTCCTCGACCAGATCGCGAGCATGGCGGGCGACCCGATCGACAAGGGCCGCCTGATCTGGATCGGCAAGACCACCGTCCCGCTGACCTTCGTCCACACCTCCGATCTCGCGACGTACCTGGCAGCCGCAGTCGACGCCGAGGCCGACGACGGTGAGCGCATCGACATCGGCTGGGACCGCCCGGTCAGCATGCGCGAGATAGCCGACCTGATGGGCAGCAGGGCCGGAAAGAAGATCAAGGTGTGGGCCGTCCCGTCCGCCGTCGCCCGCGCCGCGGGAGCCGTCGCCGGCCGCTTCATGCCCCTGATCAAGGACATGGCCGCGATGTTCAGCTGGTTCGACACCGGCCGCTACGTCGCCGACCCCCGCCGCCAAGAGCAGCTGTTCGGCCCCGTCCCCACGGCCGAAGAGGCCCTCGCCCGCTACAGCGACGAGCTGGACACCGCACAGCACCGGTGACAGGCCCGCGCCCCGGCGCCCTGACCAGGACAACTCAGGCTGCCCTACCGAATCCGATGGCCTGCAAGTCCTGCGAGTCTGCGCGCTGGCCCCCCAATAGGGCTGACGGCCGCGTGATCGTGGCGGCGTTCCGGAAGGGGATCCTCAACCGCAACACCCGCCAGCCGAGACAGCGCCCCAGGTCGAGGTGTTCCGTATAGCTGTTCCGGTGAAGGGCCCCTATCCGGAACACTTGAGCGCGTGCACGGCGGGTTCTCCGGCACCACCCGGCGCAACCGCTCCGGCCTCGACCAGGCCCTCGCCGCCGTGTGGGACGGCAGCGTCTTCACCGTGACCAAGTTCGACCGCTTCGCCCGCAACATGACCGAGGCGACCCGATCCTCACCGACCTGTCCGGTCGCGGTGTGCTATTCGGACTGGGCGCATCCGTCCACGACTGGAACGACCCGTTCGGGCGGCTGTTCCTGCAGACCCTCGCCATGGTCGCCGAGTTCGAGGCCGACCTCGGGCACCTGCGCACTCGCGGGGGCATTATCCCTGGCCGACCTGGCCACCGAGTACAGCGTCGGACGCTCCACCATCCACCGCATCATCCACAGGCCAGAGACGCCGGGTAGGGCGATCACACATCGAGGTCGGGCGTCGCACTTCGTTAACCCCGATCATCGTCTGGCAGACCCGCACCGTGCGGCTCCTACCGAAGCTGCTCGCCGGCCGCAGCAGGGGACCGCTGTTCCTCACTGAGCGGCGCGCCCGCGTCGCTCTCGCCGTCGGCGACCTCGACCCGGTCACCGACGGCGCAGCATCTCGCCGACCAGGGCTACCGGTACCGGTCGCCGCGGTGGCAGCGGCAGGCCCGCGCCACCAAGCTCCACACCAGCAGCAAACGGCGAAACCAGCACAAGGACACGCTCGACCCGCGCCGGCTCGGGCTGGTCTCGTTCGAGTACATCCCTCCAGCGCCCGCGCGGCGGGTCAGGTGAGTTTGTCGCGCAGGCTTGCCAGCGCCTCGTCCGGGTGTCGCCGACGCCGACCGTGCCGCCGTGTTTCTTCCACGAGCCGTACGCCACGTCACTGGCGAAGGCGTCCTGCGGGACATCCTGCCAGCTCCCACCTCGGCGTTTCCTCGCGCCGCGATTCCTCCGCCTCAGGGAGGATCTCATGCAGTGGAAACAGCCGTGCTTTGGAGTGCCGCTTATCCCGCGAAGGGATCGAGGAATAAGCGGCTTCCAGCGAGCAGAAAGGCACTTTCTGGCGTGTCCAGCGCCTTCAGGTTCGTCAGCCTGACTGCTCAGTCTGAAGATCGAGTCCAGAATCGGCGCTCCGTGTCGCACCTGCGCAGCCGGGATCGGTGGACAGCAATGCCTTCACATCGTAACTACCCGATTCGAACCAGACGTGCCTGTTCCCTTTGAGGACAACGGGGTCCGTCAGACCCTCCGGAGGTGGGGGGTTTTGCTCAGTCCCCCAGAGCCAGCCGCGGATTCTTACGCAGTACCCCGGCCCGACCCAGATGCCCGCAGTGCTTGGGTAGCCCGAAAAGCGCCCCCCTGGCATCAGGGCATCGTATTTACCATCGATAGCGTAATTACCGTCCCTGTACTGGACGGCGCCGATGCCGACCGTGCCTGTATTGCGAACCTCTGTTGCATCGGCGTGCGCTGCGGACGGGGTCAGGGTCAGGAGTCCTGCGGTCAGGGCAATCGCGGATGCCCAGGTCGTTTTCTTCATTGTCCCTCTCTCGTGCCTGCGATTTTCTGCTGGGTCTACGCGTGTTCTTCTGTTGAAGAGCGGCTGTTGCGAGAAAGGTAGCCCTTTCGCTCTTCTGGCAGCCAGGGCGATAACCGGACGTTTTGGGGACTTTTCCGCTCATCGGGGGGTGGACGACGAAACAGTCACACAAGGCAGGTGAGTGGTCGCTGCGTGCGCGGCCATCACGGCAAGCATCCGCACGATGCGTGCCCGGTACGGCAACCGGGCGGCAACAGGGACGGAGAACTGATCATGGCTGTGGACATTCGCCAGTACGAGCCCATCGACACCGTCGTGGAGGTGGTCGAGGTGAACGGGCACGACATCGAGGACATCGTCGCCTGGATCAACGCCGAGTCGAAGCTGAAGGGCATCGTCGGCCAGACCGCGCTGCGCGGCCGGTCGGCCGAGTACGTGGAGATCCAGACGCCGGAGGGGGCGCTGCGCGCCTGGCTGGGCGACTACATCGTGCACGACGGCAAGGGTGCGTTCTGGAAGGCGGCCCGGTCCATCTTCCCGCGCATGTACACGCCCGCCGCCGCCGGCGCCGTCGCTGACGCGGCCGAGGACGAGGGCGGCGAGGGGGAGTAGTGCGGATCCAGGTGCTGCGGTTGCCGCTGTACGAGCTGGCGGGCGTCTCGGAGGAGCCGTTCGCGCTCATCGTGGACCAGGCCGCGCCGGAGGGGGACGGCTGGTCGATGCCGTCGCTGGCGGTGTTCGCCGAGCAGGTCGGCGCCCGCGGCGTGTGGGTGACCCCGGCGACGGTGGAGGTGGTGGACCAGTTCCCGCCCGAGATCGTGGATCACGTGCCGATCGGCGACCTGGCCGAGGCCGTGGACGGCCATTAGTCGTTGGCGGAACCGACAACCAGCGTCCGGAAGGAGGCGTGCCCGGGTGGCCGACGACAGGCGCAAGCTCGAACTCGCCCAACGGCGCTCACAGGCGCTCCAGATGCGGATCGCCGGAGTGTCGCCGACGCTGATCGCCGAGCGGCTGGGCTACAACAGCCCGCAGGCCGCGTCCGGCGACGTCACCGCAGCGCTGAAGCGGGCCGCGAAGGTGGAGGGCCTGGCGGCTGAGCATCTGCTCGCGTTCATGGTCACGATCCCGGCCCTCGGCCTCACCGAGACCGCCGCGGGCTATGTGTCCACGATCGGCTCCGGCGTGCTCGCGCTCATCGTCGCCTTGCAGACCCGGCCGTGGGTCATCTCGACCCTGACCGGCGCCGTGTCCACGATCCTGACAGGCCTCTCGCACTTCTGGCTGGTCCTCACCCCGGCGCAGACGGCGGCGTTCATCCTGCCGCTGCCGGCGGTGCTCGGCCTGGTCCTGCGTGGCCAGGTGTCGCCGAAGTCCGGGCCGGTCGCGCACGTGGTCGTCGTGGAGGAAAGCTGCCGTGACCGTGTACCCCTTCTCCTGCGCTGCGGCGTCCCCCGAGGTTCTCACGGCGACGAAGACCTTCACCGAGGACGAGTCGCGGCTGATGCGCAGCCAGCTCCCCCTGAGGCTGGGCACAGGCTGGCGGTGGGGCCATATTGAGTACATCGTCCCAGCCGCCAAGCATGACCGGCTGGTGTGGCTGGCCGCGATCGTGCCGCCCCTCTCCGACGATCCGCCTGCGCTCGCAGTCACCGAGCAGGTGCCAGTCGATCTGCTGAACCCTCTGCCGCCTCGCACGGTCGTGGTGGCCAACGAGACGACGTTCCCGTAGCCGCTCGGGAAGCCTGCCGCCGTTCCGGTGCCTCAGCCGTTCGTGTTCGGTCTCGCGGTCCGCAGCGAAACCCCAGTGTAGTGATCAGTTAGGTTGTTTCACGGGACAGACCGAGCCCCGTTCACCTCGCATGGCGCATTCGAGGGGTCGCAACACAGGTGATCGGTTGCTGGCGGCAGTCAGCATAGCGAGATGGTTTTCGCTGAGCGTCCTTCCGGGGTCGCCCAGTCCGCCCCCGGGAAGAACGCCCGCCACTCAGCGTCACGGTTCTCGTGACCGGATGCGCAGAGGGTGCTCCATGCCCGGATTCTCTTCACAGCCCGGACGCCACGTGACGCAGCACCCTTCGCAGATTTCGATCTCGTTGCCGTGTGTGTCCGTCCACACGTAAGCAGCAAGGGAACTTCAGCCCCGTTGTCGTCGGGATCGCGCCAGTTCTGAAGGTCTATCGTTCTCCTCGATCGTCTGACATCGCCGATGAAGACGAGGAGGCGTGGGTTGAGCCTGTCCGTCGTGCGAGACCTCCGTGAGGCGCGTGCCCCGGTCGGCCCTGAAGAGCTGGTTGAGTTCGAGACCGACGTGCTGGCCGGGTTCGTGCTCGCGCGCGCGGCTGCCGGCCTGTCAGACACCACGATCAGCTCTGAGGTGATCCACATCGAGCAGGTCCGGGCCTGGCTCGGCCGGCCGTTGTGGTCGATGGAACCGGCCGACGCCGACGCCTACTTCGGCCAGGTACTACGCGGTGCGGCCAAGGGCACCCGCCTGTCGCGGGCCCAGGCGATCAAGACCTACTTCTTGTTCTTGGAGCTACGACACAAGATCGAGATCCATCAGCTGACCGGGCACGTGGTGGAGTGCCCGATCGATGAGATGAACCGGCCGCGCGGACAGAAGGACGCGGCGCTGCGGATCCCGCCCGGTGCCGAGCAGATCACCCGCCTGTTCGCCGGCTGGCGCGCAGAGCTTGCCACCTGTCGCAAGTTCGCCCCCACAGCCCGCAACTACACCGCGGCCCGGCTGATGGCCGAGGTCGGCCTGCGGGTGAACGAGGCTCGCAGCCTGGACCTGGCCGACGTCAAATGGGAGCTGGGCAGGTTCGGCAAACTCCACGTTCGCCTCGGCAAGGGCGCCCGCGGCTCCGGCCCGCGCGAGCGGATGGTTCCGCTGATCAACGATGCCGGCCGGACGCTGCGCTGGTTCGTCGAGGACGTCTGGGCCATTTCGGCGACGACCACACCCGTCACGGCGTCCCGCTCCTGCCCTCCGAGCGCAAGAACGCCGACGGCAGCGCCGCCCGGGTCGGCACCGAAGCGTTGCGCGCCGCGCTGGCCGAAGCCGCCGCCCGGCACCTGCCGGACTGGAAAGAGAAGCTGACACCGCACGTTCTGCGGCACTTTTGCGCCAGCCAGCTCTACTTCGCCGGCATGGACTTGATCGCCATCCAGGAGACCCTCGGCCACGCGTGGGTGGCCACCACGATGAAGTACATCCACGTCCATCGCACGCACGTCGAAGAGGCCTGGCTCGCCGGACAGCAACGGGCCGCCGACCGGCTGAAGGGATTGATCCCATGAAGTGGAACCTGCGCCTGGCCGCTGCCAACCGCGGCATCTGGAAGGCCAGCGAGCTGCAGCGTCTGCTTGCCGAACGCGGCATGGTGATCAGCGCCGGGAAGATGTCCGGCCTGTGGTCGGGCCATCCGGCCAGCGTCAAGCTGGAGGACCTGGACGTCATCTGCGCCGTGCTCGGTTGCGGCATCACAGAGCTGCTGATCCCAGAACCGGAGCTCGTGCCCGCTCCTGCCGACAGCGGCCAGGCCCGCATCACAGCCGTCGGCCAGACACCCGTGGTGACACCCAAGCGGCGGGACGGACGGTCGCTGCCACCCGCCTGATGGGCTTCATCTCCCCGACCAAGCCGGCGGCGACCTGTGTGGGCTGCTATGCCTGGGGCGTGCTCCCGGGCCGATACTGCCGCGCCTGCTACACCTTTGGCCAGCTCCACCAAGTCGGCCAGTGCGCAAGCTGCCACCGCGAGGTCCCGATCAAGAAGGGGTATTGCCGGCTGTGCTGGCTGCAGGCCAGCCTGGAGGCCAAAGACCAGGTCACCGTGCTGGAACCGTTCCTGCGCAGGCTCACCTGCCAGCAGCTGTTCCTCAGCAACATGCACCGACAGCGATCCCAAGGCCCTGGGCCGCGCATTGGACGGCAGGGACGCCGACGCTCCCGTCCCCAGCCGCCGCCCGCCCAGCCAGAGATCTTCCCCACCACTGGGCTCAGCTGCGGCTGCCCATCACAGTGCGTCACGACTATGCCAGGTTCGACCGGCGCCGGCACACTGACCCGGCCAACCCGGCCTTACGCACGGCCCGCGGGGCGGCCGCTGCCCTCGCCGAGGCTCGGGGTTGGACCCGGTGGATCATCAGTGACGTCGACCGGGCCCTGGTCATGCTGCTGTCCACCCACACTTCCGGCGACATGATCCGCTTCTCGGAACTGTTTCCCAAGCTGCGTCACCACGGCCTCAGCGTCGGACGCACCGTCGAAGTCCTCGCTCGCATCGATCTGCTCGATGATGACCGCGTCCCCGCCTTCAACAGCTGGCTGGCCGGCAAGCTGAGCGGCATCGCTCCCGGCATCGCCGCCGACGTCGAGGCATGGGCCTGCCTACTGCACGAGGGCGGGCCCCGCCAGCGAGCGCGCAGCATCCAGACCGTCTGGAGCTACGTCACCGAGACCCGGCCTGTCCTGCTCGACTGGTCAGGCACCTACGATCACCTGCGGGAGGTCACCCGCGACGACATCGTGACCATCAAGGACACCCTGCAGGGCGCCAAACGGGAGAGCACCATCGTGGCACTGCGCTCGCTCATGCGTTTTTGCAGGAAGAGCGGGCGGATCTTTCGCGACCCCACCATCCGCATCCGCATCGCTCGCCGGCCGGAAAAGGTGATCCTCCCCCTCGCCTCCGGCGAGATCGACCGCGCCGTCGCCACCGCGACGACCCCGGCGATCCGCCTTATTCTCGCCCTGGCCGCCGTCCACGCGGCTCGGCCCAGATGATCCGCGACCTCCGGCTCGACGACATCGACCTGGGCAACCATCGCATCACCATAGGCGGTCACCCTCGCCCTCTCGACGAGCTCACCCGTCAAGCGCTCCTCGCTTGGCTGGACTACCGGCGCAGCCGCTGGCCGAACACCGCCAACCCCCCATGTGCTGCTCACTCAGCACACCGCGATGGAGAACTCCCCGGTCGGCAAGCTCTGGGTCACCAACGCCGTCCGGGGCCTGACCGCCACCCTGGAGCGCCTTCGCATCGACCGCCAACTCGAAGAGGCTCTGACCCGCGGCCCCGACCCACTGCATCTGGCTGCCATGTTCGGCATCGACGACAAGACCGCCATACGCTACGCCAACGCCGCCCGCCACCTCCTGCAGACCGCTGCGGAAACGCCCGAACCACCGTGACACCATAGGCGTCGTGATCTCCGCTGATGAGCTTGTCAGCCGAAGGCTGCTCCAGGTGACGGTGTCGTGGCACACCCACCCCAGCGACGACCAGCTTTCACTGGTGCACATGTGGTTACACCTGAGCGATCTCGGCCCGGTTCGCTTTCACACCGCCCCCGACGCCTCGCTCGAGTTGACGCTCGATCAACCACACGACTCCTATGACATGGACGAGTACGGCCAGGTCACCGTCGGTCCCGCCCCAGACGATTTTCTGATGAGCCGATTCACCGGCCAGTCGATCCGAGCCGTTCACCGCATCATCGACCACCGGATCGAGACGGAGATCGGCCTCCGGCTCGGACTCGATCACGGCGAGGTGCGCATCCTCAACCTGGGCGACGACCTGGTCATCACCGATACTGCTCTGCCGGACGCGCTCGAAGCCGCTCTCCGCTGACACTCTCCCGCGACGTTCAGTGCGCTGAACCCACGAGGCGAACAGGCATTGAGATGCCGAACCCACGTGAGTTCCCGCTGAAGAACCTTCAGTTCGCGTGAACTCTGGGCTTTCCTGGCCCTCCACTCGGGTCCGTGTCACCGGCCGCAAGGTAGCTCCAAGGCGGTGTGGGTGGCTGGTCTAGCGGTTGAGTCCGAAGAGCTCTCTCGCGGCTTGGACAGCGTCGGGTTTTCCTCGCACGTGGAGGCGGCCGGTGGAGACGGCGGTGAGCGACGCGGCGGGATCGCGCCCGATCTCGGCGAGCGTCGCGGCATCGGTGAAGGTCAGGACGGCATCAGGATCGTCGGCGGAGCCGGGGCAGGTGTGCAGCGCGCCGTCGGCGATGCGGGCGTGTATGGCGTCGGCGCCTACTCTGAACTCGATGGTGAGGGATAGGGCCTGGGCCCGCTCTGGCTGGAACATCGCCCGCAGCGACGGCGTGATCCA
The DNA here is from genome assembly GCF_014204795.1 of Nonomuraea jabiensis. Lineage (GTDB taxonomy): Bacteria > Actinomycetota > Actinomycetes > Streptosporangiales > Streptosporangiaceae > Nonomuraea > Nonomuraea jabiensis. The sequence continues at coordinate 9,198,495 of NZ_JACHMB010000001.1, forward strand.
GTGGATCTGGAAGGCGTCGTCGTCCTGCTCCCCGAGCAGGCGCATGCCGAACCGGGCTAGCTCGGTCATCGCCGGCTGCAGATCCCGGCCGAGGGGCGTCAGCTCGTACACCTTCGACGCGGCAGGCGCTGGGAGCGTGCGCCGGCTGACGATTCCGGCTTCTTCCAGGACTTTCAGGCGGGTGGCGAGCATGTCGGTGGAGATGCCTGCGAGCCCGGCGAGCAGATCGACGTAACGTCTCGGCCCGTTGAGCAGCTCCCGGACGACCAGCAGGGACCACCGCTCACCGACCACGTCGAGTGTCTTGGCCACTGCGCAGTAGTGGCCGTAGGTCCGCGATGCCATGACGGGAGCCTACCGCAAGTCTCAGCAATCAAAGCTTTCACTTTGAAAGTCAGATTCAAGACTTGACTTTTCCAAGCGACCATCTGAAGGTGGTGCAGCGGCAGGCGCCCGACAAGACCTGCCCCCACGAACGGCCTGGGAGGACACCTCATGACTCTCGTCGACGCTGACCCAGCAATCACCGCGGTCGCGGTCGAGCACCTGTGCGACTTCGCCATCACGTTCCAGACCATGCAGACCTTCTCCACTCCACTGGGCACGCGCATGATCGCGGTCGTCGACCACGGAACCGTCGAGGGACCGCGGCTGCATGGCGAGTTCCTGCCCGGCGGCGGCGACTGGATCATGGTCGGCTCCGACCGCGTCGCCCGCCTCGATGTCCGGGCAACGCTTCGCACCCATGACGACGAGCTGGTGTTCGTCACCGTCACCGGTCGCGCCACACTCTCGGACGAGGCGATCGGCCGGCTTTGGGCCGGCGAGACCGTCGCCTGGAACGAGATGCACGCACGGTCCGCGCCCCTGTTCGAGACCGGCGCGAACCGCTACGCGTGGCTGAACTCCACCGTCGCCATCGCCGTCAACGAGCTGTCCCTCAAACACGTCAACTACCGCGTCTACAGCATCCAGTAATCCGGCCAGCGATAGGAAGCAGAGCGCCATGCCCGCCGCCACACCACCCTCACCTGACGTCAGAGCACTCTTCGACACCTACGCCGCGACCTTCGCCAGCCACGACGTGGACGCGATCGTCGCGCTGCACTCGCCCGGAACCCAGTTCTGGCTGCACAACGGCGAGCAGCCGATCCACGGCCGATCCGCGGTCCGCGACACCTTCGCCGCCATGTTCGCCCAGTGGCCAGAGATGGGGTTCGACATCTACCGGGTCATCATCGGTGACCGCCACTGGGTTCTCGACTGGGCACTCACCGCCGTTCTCACCGACCCGGACGGCAATCGACGCCCGATCCGCTTCGACTGCCTCGACGTGGTCACGCTCGACGACAACGGACTGGTCGAACGCAAGGACACCTTCATCGACCTTCCCCAGGCCCAGACCGCGCTCACCGCCGCAGCGACGGCCGGATCCAGGGGCCACTCATGACACCGAAAATCGGAGTGTTCCTGCCGCCCGAGAAGCACTCCTCAGCGGCACCCCCATCGCCGAGGTGCTCGACTTTGCGAAACAGGCGGAGAACGCCAGGTTCGACTCGGTGCGGACGGGTGATTCATTGCTCGCCACGCCCGTCCCCGAACCGCTGACCTTGCTGAGCGCGGTTGTGGCTCGAACGACCCGGATCCACGATCGGTAGCGCCGCCCTTCTGCCCGTCCTGCGCAGTCCGGTCACACTCGCGCACACCCTGGCCACCCTCGACCAGCTGGCCGATGGACGACTGGTGCTCGCCCTGGGCAGCGGCTTCGGCCTGCCCGCCAACCGCGCCGAATTCGAGGCCGTCGGCGCGGCCTTCGACCAACGCGTCGGCCGGCTCCTGGAAACCGCACACCCCAGCAAGCCGGTGGCCCGCCGCTGTGGCTGGCCACCGGCACGACCGCCGGAGCCCGCCGGGCTGGTAGTTCGGCGTGACGACGACGATGTCTTCGGCCGCCGCCAGATTCCGGCCGTGATAGCCGGGGCCAGGCGCTGGCGCCGCTGAGCCGGCCGGAGCCATGAATCCACACCAGCACGGCGCGGGGCGCGCCCAGGTGAGATCGGTCAATGCGTGCCGATAGCCCGCGAACTCGAAGTTGATGAGCCATCCGTGATCGCGTTCGACGAGGAAGTTGTTCGGTTCCGGATCACCGTTCGTGAGCACCAGAAGTTTGCGATGCTCCGGGTCGTCTTCGGCCAGGACCTCGTGCAACATGGCCAGTTCGGCGGCTGCGCGCCCATTGGGTGCCATGCCGAGTTCTTTCAAGCGGTGCGAGGTCTCGCTCCAACGATGTCCGAGCACGGGAAGATGGCCGGCCTCCGGGGCGACGGTGCAATATCGTGCCTGTCTGCCGTAGAACATGTCCGCGCGGCCGGCAGAAACCGTGTGAAGCTCGCCGATCGTACGAGCGAGCGCCCTCCTACCAGCCGCCGACCGCTTGGCCGAGGGATGTGCGGCCCGCTGGCGGGCGTCGGTCAGATCGATGAGGCCGGTCGGTCGCCTTGGCGGTGGCGGAGCCGTTCGAAGCGGGGGCAGGTGAGGGAGGGAGAGGTGTCCGCGGCCGGGCATTGAAGCCGGATGGCCTGGTGGGTGTGCCGTCAGGCGTCGAGGGTGTGGTCGTTGGCGACGATGAGCGCGATGAGCAGTGCCTGGTCGACGCCGCCTCTGCGAGGATTTCCAAGGTCCGCTCCCCGACGGGCAAAGCGATGCGTGAACACCAGACAGCCACCGACTGCCAACCGGCGTGAGCACCATCGGCAACTCCGCCCTACGCAGCCATGGCTCGATGTGGCTACGTGCTGGACCATGTCGTGGTCCCCGACAGCGGACAAGCGTCCCCCCGAACCAACTCGCAGCTCGGCTCAGCGGAGATGCGCCGACCCGGCCGGCCTCGCGATCGGCGGGAAGTCACGCGCGGGTTTGAGAACGGGTAAGTCTGCTTCGTCTTCATCCTCTTCGACTTGGAGCGTTAAGAACGCGATGTCCGCCTATTACCACGTCTGCTTCACCGTCCCTGATCTGCAAGCAGCGATGAGGGATCTCTCCAGCGCCGCAGCGGTCACCTGGCATGACCCCCGTGACGGACGCATCGGGGACTGGGACTATCGCATCGTCTTTTCCACCGACGGTCCTGCCTTTATCGAACTCATCGAGGCCGCGCCCGGCGGCCCGTGGGGCGACACAAGCCGACCTCGCTTTCATCACCTCGGGTTCTGGACATCTGACCTCGTAGCCGGAGCCGAGAGACTCGCTACCGCCGGCTTCCCCGAATCCTTCTCCGGCTGCCCCTACGGCCGTCAGTTCGCCTACCACCGCCTGGACTCCATAGGGGCGGACATCGAACTCGTCGATATGAGGCAGCAAGCCGCGTTTCTGCAGACCTGGCACCCGGGTGGACTTTCCATGCCTCCCATCGAGGAGGCGTAGATGCAGCGACGTCTCCTAACCCGCCCCTTTCGAACCTGAGGCATGCACTGACCGCGCAGCCTGGGAAACGATCAGCCAGTGGAAGGCTTCCAGCCGGTCGAGCACGTTTTTGACGGTGCGCACCTGGGCGGCGTTCAGCGCACGGACCTCAGGGGCGGGCAGGGCTGCTGCACCAGCAGCTCAAGACGCCTGGGCGACGATGCCGGGCGGGCTGGTGGTAGACATGAGCGGGCTGACGTTCTGCGATTCGAGGGGCGTCGGCGTCTTGGTGATGCTGCTGCGCCAGAGCCGGGAACAGCACAGCACCCTGGTCTTGTCGGCCATCCCGCCCCACCTGGGGCGCATCTTGACCATCACCGGCCTGCGGACCGCCTTCCAGATCGAGGCATCGGTGGAGGAGGCCATCCCGGCCGTTCAGGCAGCACCGGGGCCGGCGGCCGCGCCGCAGCCGCCCAGCGAGGCCGACCCCGTCTGAACCACCCGTGCTTGCCGCACACCAGGCCGTCCCCGGGGCATCGGACTGCGAGACGCATCACCTGAAGATGTTTTCGTCATAAGCTGTTCAGGTGTCGTGAGGCTGGGGCTTCGTTCCGACGGAGGATCTCATGGGCGTCCAGGAACCGGCTGAACGCGATCCCACCTGGGCCTTTCTGACCAACCACGGCCGGGTGCTGCGCCTCATCGCTGACAACCCGCAGGCGCGCATCCGCGACATCGCCCACGCTATCGGCATCACCGAGCGCGCCCGCCGCTGGCATCGTCAGCGATCTGCGCCAGGCCGGCTACATCGAGGTGTTGCGCGAAGGCTGACGCAACCGCTACGTCATCGTCCCGGGACAGCACCTGCGCCATCCCAGCCAGCGCACCATCCCCGTCCAGGCCCTGCTGGATCTGTTCACCCAGCATGACGCCAACGCCGGCGATCTCGCTCAGGCTCGACGAGCCGCCGATGAGGCAACCGCGACAGCCGCAGATCGGAACGAACTTACTGCCAACCGTGACCGCCCGAGCAAACGCGAGCAGCCTACGTGCCTGACGTGACTGACCGGCCTTCAACTGGCTGACGAGCAGGTTCGCTTGAAAACCCCAGATAACGGTGGTGGTGCCGTCGTCGCTCTGGACGGTCCATCGGCCGTTGGCGAAGTTGCTGGCGATGATGACGCCGACGGGGAGCTTCGCTTCGCGTCCGGGCGGTGTGCGGGCGCGTCGGCTACGCCTGAGGTGCCACGCCGAAGCGTAGGAAGCCGGCGATGCGGGGGGAGAACGTGAGCGGGGTCTGCTCGCCGAGCGACGAGCGCAGGCCCGCCGCCACCTCGGCGTCCGGCTCACCGAACACCTCGAAGTGCTTCACCCGGCAGTGCTTCATCACGTCCTGGATGAACGGGTCCGCGAGTTTCCAGTGCAGGCGGACCGCGTCGGAGTCCCGATAGAGCTGGAAGCTGTGCGCGAGCATCCGCGTCTCGTCCACGAAGGTCTGCACCATCAGCTGCGGGCCGTGCTGCTGGGCGAACTCCACGGCTCGGGCGATGGCGTCGCGGAAATCCTCCAGGTGGCCGTCGGTGATTCGCATGGTGTTGCGGAAGAGGAGGATTGTTTCGTCCTGGTAGCTCATGACGCGATTCAGCCTTCCTTCGCCAGCAGCTCGAACAGGCTCGAGAAGCCCTGTTCGCCGTGGCCGTCGGCGATCCGGCGATCCATCAGTTCCTTGACCTGGCGCATCCGCATGGTTTCCACGCCAACGGACTCCCGGTGGTCGATCATGTCGTCCATCAGCGCGGCCTGGACACGGAGCGGACCGAGGTCCGGCGGGTATTCGCCGCTCGCGACCGCCTTGGCGATCCCGGTCAGCAACGGCGGATATGCGGCCAGCGAGCCGGCGAAGCGCTGAGCGAACTCCGTCACATCACCCCCTTCCGCCCGAACCAGCTTGAGCACGTGCAGAAAGCCGATCAGCATCTCGTAACCCATGGCGACCTGGGCCATGAACTCCACGGCGGCGAAGCCGGGGTCCTCGCCGTGGTAGCCGACGCCGCCCAACACCCGCAGGGCCGACTCGTGGGCGTCGAAGGCGCTGCGGGAACCACTGAGCAGGACGGTGAAGTTCGGTGTGCCGACATACGGCGGGTCTCCCATGATCTTGCCGTCGATGTACTCGGCGCCGTGCTCACTCACCCAGCGCTCGTCGGCGCGCGCCTGGGCGGGTGAGCCGCTGGTGAGGTTCACCAGCACCCTGCCGGCGACCACGTCATCGACCGAGGCCAGCACTTCGTCGACTGCTGCGCCGTCGAGGAGGCAGACCACGACGAGCGGGCTGGCCGCCACCGCCTCCGCGGCTGTCGCGGACGCCGTGGCGCCGACGTCGACCAGCGGCGCGCTCTTGCCTGCCGTTCGGTTCCAGACCGTTGTGCGATATCCGCGTTCGACGAACGTTCTGCCGATCGCCGATCCCATGGAACCTAGACCGAGCACAGTGACCCGGCTCGCCGCGGGGTTGAGGATGCCGAAGATTTCGTGGATGCGTCCGTCGCCGATGCCGAAGGTGACCAGTTGCCGCTGCCCGCCGATCACGGTCCAAGAACGCGGGCTCGCCGTTGACCTCGGACAGGCGGGCCTCCTCCAGCGGATACCGGGACATCAGCCCGGCCACGAATGCCAGCCCGCGCTGCGGCCGGTGACCGGACGCAGCGCGGGGCGCACCTTGCTGCCGTCGTCGTTGTCGGCGATCGCGTCCTCGGCCAGCAGTTCCGCCAGCGCCGGCACGTCGCCGTTCTGCGAGGCGTCCAGGAAACGCTTGAGGAACTCGGTGTGGTCGCCGGTGGCCGGCTTGAGTCGGCCGCGGCCTTCGGTCAGGCGTCCCACCGCCCGGTGGTGCCATTGCCGGCGTACCGGTGAGCTGGGCGAACAGGCTTAGCGTACGTTCTCGTTCCTTCACACTCCGAGGGCCGGATCGTCGAGGTCAGCCGGCGAGCGCGGCGGCGATGGCGGGGCCGAATGCGGCGCCGAGCAGGTAGCAGAGGTTGAACTGGCCCATCGCCGTCGATCTGGCGCCGTCGGGCACCGCGGCGGCGGCGCGTGCCGCGAGCGCCCCTTGTCCGGAGGCGGCGGCGAGGGAGGTAAGCGCCTGGGCGATGAGGAGGGCGGCCGGCGAGAGGCTGAGGCATGCCAGCCCCACGCCTGCCGCCGCCAGCCCGGGGAAGAGCCCGGCAACGGCCTTCACCGGCGCTTTCGCGGTGGCGGCGATCATCCCGTAGGAGGCCAACCCGCCGAACATCAGCGGCCACAGGATGGCGGCTCCCACCTGGCCGCTGGTCCAGTCCGCCTGTCCGACGAGCAGGGTGGGCAGCAGATAGATCATGCCGAAGTTGGTCGCGGCCAGCAGGAACGCCAGTCCGGACGTCAGGAGGAACACCGGAGCGCGGACGATCGAGGCGGGCACGAATCCGTCGCGCCTAGACCGTAGGTGCAGCGCCAGCAGCCCACCGGCGGCCACGGCGGCCGTCCCCGCAACCGGCCATGAGTTGGGCACGAACACCAGCGCGGTGACCAATGCCGTCAGCAGCACCGCACCCACCGGGTCGAAGGGTGCGTCCGGCACCGGGTCGGCGGGTCGGTGGCGCAGCACGCCGGGAACGGCGAGCAGGCTCAGCGCGGGCAGGGCCAGGCCCGCCTGCCAGGACAGCAGCTCTCCGGCCAGGTCGGCGATCAGCGGCGCGGTGGAACCGACCGTCGCCAGCGAGGCCGTGACGAGTCCCATGGAGCGCGCCGAGCGGGTGAGGCTCATGGCGATCGTGGTGAACCCGGCAGTGCCGAGCCCTTGAGCCGCGCTGCCCAGCACGAGCGACGGCAGTGAGGGCACGCTCACCACGAGCACTGCGCCGAGGGCGACCAGCGCGGCACAGGTGAGCAGGGCCCGGCGTACGCCCTGGTGGCTCTGCAAGCCCGCCATCAAGGGGGTGCCGATCGCGATGGCCCAGCCGAAGGCGGTGACGATCCAGGTCACGGCACCCAGAGTCAATCCGAGGTCGCGGGCGGCGTCCGGCAGGATGAGGCTGGGCCCGGCGATCCCGAAGGAGAGCGGTCCCGCCAGCAGCGCCAGCCAGGCCGCCGGAACCCCGCGGTCCGGAGCTCCAAGCTGATCGGGCGCTCCGGCGTGGGTGAAGGGGGCGGGGGATGAGCTGCTCATCTGTCCTCCCCGCTCACGGACAGCACGGGGTAGTCGGTGTAGCCGCGGTGGTCGCCGCCGTAGAAGGTCCTCGGGTCGGCCTCGGTGTACGGTCCGCCCGCCGCGATCCTGGTGGGCAGGTCGGGGTTGGCCAGCCACAGTCGGCCGAAGGAGATCGCGTCGGCCAGGCCGGAGCGCAGTGCCTCGACCCCATCCGCGGGGTTCGCCGGCTCCTCGCCGCTCCACGGGTGCGGGTTGAGGACGAGCGGGCCCTCCCACTCGGCGCGGATGAGCTTGGTCACGTCGCGTGTGTCGTTCTCCGAGACGTGCACGTACGCCAGGTCGTACGGTGCCAGCGCGCGGGCCAGCTCCGTGTAGAGGATCTCCGTGTCGCTCTCCTTCATACCGTTGTAGGAGATGCCGGGAGAGATCCGGATGCCGGTGCGGCCAGGCCCGATCACGTCGGTGACGGCCTGCACGACCTCCACGGCGAACCTCAGCCGTCCTGCCACCGAACCGCCGTAGGCGTCGGTGCGCCGGTTGGTATTGTCCGACAGGAACTGGTGGATCAGGTAGCCGCTGGCGCCGTGCAGTTCGACCGCGTCGAAGCCGGCCTCCATCGCCAGCCGAGCCGCGGCGGCGAAATCCTCAATGGCCTGGTCGATGTCGGCCAGCGTCATCTCCCGCGGCGTCGGATGATCCAGCAGCCCTTCGGGGGTGTAGAGCCGCTCTCCGGAGCAGATCGCCGACGGAGCGAGGGGAAGCTCCCCTCCGGGATACAGGCAGGGATGGCCGATCCGCCCGGAGTGCATGATCTGGACCGCGATGCGGCCGCCTCGCCGGTGCACCGCGTCCGTGACCAGCCGCCAGGCGGCCATCTGCTCCGGCGTGTGCAAGCCGGGGGTGTCGATGTAGCCCTGGCCGATCACGCATGGCTGGGTGCCCTCGGTGATGATCAGACCGGCGGCGGCGCGCTGGGCGTAGTACTCGGCGGTCAGTTCACCGACGAGCCCGTCCCGTGCCCGGCTGCGCGTCATGGGCGCCATGATCAGGCGGTTGGGAAGATCCAGCTCGCCGATGGTCACCGGCGTGAGAAGCTCGTTCACGTCACTCTCCTCGTCACGGGATCGTCTTCGTTGCCACGAGGGTATGAACGGGCGTTTACGGGCCGAATCGGTAAGGTTTCGGTACGGGACTACTGGGATCGCGTACGTATCCCGGACGGCACGGCCGTACGTATCCCCGCACGAAAGGCATAGTCGGTTGCTGTATGGCAGGGCGGGCGAGCAGGCCGCGATCGAGGACCTCGTGGAGGCCGCGCGTGGCGGCCGCAGCGGCGGCCTCGTCCTGCGCGGCGAGCCCGGCATCGGCAAATCGGCGTTGCTCGACTGGGCCGCCGAGTACTGCACCGGCATCGGGGTGCGCGTCCTGCGGGTCACCGGCGTCGAGACGGAGGCGGATCTCGCCTTCGCCGGGCTCGTCCAACTGCTCTGGCCGGTCCAGGAACACCTCGATGCGCTGCCCGGGACACAGGCGGACGCCCTGCGGGCGGTGCTCGGCTCGGGCGGCGCGGGCGCGCGGGACAGGTTCCTGTCCGGGCTGGCCGTGATGAGCCTGCTGGCCCATCTCGCCGACGACGGGCCGCTGCTCTGCCTGGTCGACGACGCGCACTGGCTCGACCATGCCACCGCCGACGCACTGCTGTTCGCCGCCCGCCGTCTGACGGAGGAGAGGGTGGCGCTGCTGTTCGCCGCGCGGGAGGAGGGCTTCGCCGCCGCCGGTCTGCCCGAGATCCGCCCGTCGAGGCTGTCGCAGGAGGACGCGGAACGCGTCCTGGCCCACCGAGGCCTGACCCCCGCGGCACGGGAGCAGGTGATCGCCGAGTCCGAGGGGAACCCGCTGGCGCTGATCGAGTTCTCCTGCGAACGGAGGCGCTACCACGCGGCGGCCGGCCCGATCCCGATCGCCGACCGGGTGCTCGCGTCCTTCCGCTCACGCATCGCCCTGCTGCCCGACAAGACCCGTCTCATGATGCTGATGATCGCCGCCGAGGGCCGTGGTGACCTGCCGATGCTGCTGAGCGCCGCGGACGCGCTCGGAGTCGGACCGGAAGACCTGGAGGAGGCCGAGAAGGTCGGACTGGTCGAGGTGAGTGCCGCGGCCATCGCCTTCCGCCATCCTCTGATCCGCACCGCCGCCTACCAGGGCGCGCCGCTGGCGCGGCGGATCGCCGTGCACCGGGCGCTGGCGGACGTGGCCACCGACGACGACTGCCGGATCCGGCACCGGGCCGCGGCCACGACGTCACCTGACGAGGACCTGGCGGTGGCGTTGACGCGCGCCGCCGAACGGGCTCGCGGCCGGGCCGCCTTTGCCGCCGCCGCCGGGCTGTGGGAACAGGCCGCGACCTACACCCCGCGCCCGCGCGACCGAGCCGCCCGGCTGGGCCAGGCGGCGGCGCTGGCGCTGTCGTCCGGCCACGCCGACCACGCCGCCGGCCTCGTCGGCCAGGCCGAGGACCTGCTGGACGATCCCACGTCCCTCGCCACGCTGACCGAGACACGAGCGGCGGTGGAGTTCGAGCGGGGAAAGGGCCGGTCGGCCGCCCGGCTCCTGATGGAACGGTGCCCCCCTGCCGACCCGGTGGGCGCCGTGCCCATGCTGCGCACGGCGGCGGGGTACGCCTGGCTCTGCGGCGAGGCGGAGGTGATCCGGGGCGCGGCCGCACGGCTGACCGCCATGGGCACACAGGATCCGATGATCCAGGGTCTGGCGCACCTGGTCGACGACGACTACGCGCGCGGCCTGCCGCTGCTGGCACAGTTCGTCGCGCACACCCTGCCCGACATCACCAGCCACGCGCCGGGCACCCTGCTGGAGGGCGCCACCATCCGGTGGGCTGCCTTCTGCGCGATGGTCATGACCGACGACGACGCGGCCGCCACCCTGGCCGGCGCCGAGGTGGCGCGGTTGCGTCGGCAGAGCCTGGTGGGGGCGTTGCCGCAGGTGCTGCAGGATCTGGCCGGGGTGCACGTGCAGGCCGGCAGACACCGTGACGCCGAGGCGTGCATCGCGGAGGCCGTAGAGCTGGCCCGCCACACGGGAATGCACCAGCGTGTGCCGCGGCTGCACTCGGTGCTGGCCAGGGCGGCGGCGATCGAGGGCGACGAGCAACGCTGCGTCCGGCTCGCCGGCGACCAGCCGGACTCCGGCGGCATGGTCGGCCTCGCCGCACTCTGCCTGCTCGACCTGGGGCTCGGACGCTACGACCGGGTGCTGGAGCGGCTCGAGGCCGCGGCGCGAGGACCGCTGCGCCACCTGACGATGCTGGTCACAGCCGGAGCCGAGCAGGTCGAGGCCGCCGTGCGGCTGGGCGAGCCCGAACGGGCCCAGGAGCCCCTGCGCCGCCTGGAAGCCTGGGCACGCGCCGGGAGACAGCCATGGGCCGAGGCGGTCAGCGCCCGCTGCCGCGCGCTGCTGAGTGACGACGAGGACGACTATCTGCGCGCCCTGGCGGCGCACCGGCGCGCCGACCGGCCCTTCGAGCAGGCGCGCACCGAGCTGGCGTACGGTGAGTGGCTGCGCCGGGCCCGGCGCAGCACCGACGCCCGCACCCCGCTGCGGGCGGCGCTGAAGACCTTCGAGCGGTTGCGGGCCGCGCCGTGGCGGGCGCGGGCGGAGGCGGAGCTGAAGGCGACAGGAGAGTCCGTCCTGGCAGCCCAGCCGACGGCCGCCGACCCGCTGGAGCGGCTCACGCCCCAGGAACTCCAGGTCGTACGTCTGGCCAGGGACGGGAGCACAAGCCGGGAGATCGCTGCACACCTGTTCCTCAGCCCGCGCACGATAGAGCACCACCTTTATCGGGCCTACCGCAAGCTCGGCATCCGGTCACGCCGGGAGCTGGCCCGCCTCGACCTCACCTGAACCACGCCGACATTCACGCAGCCGCGCTCTTGGCCTCCGAATAGGAGCAGCTCAGCTAGCCGGGCTTACTGTCACATTTGTTGACGGACGGCCTCTGGCCAGGCCAGCCTTACGCCGTGGCGGAACCTCCTGCCTCGCGGGCCCGGCAGAGCCTTTGAACCCGGGCTACAGGCCGGTCATCGGGCTCATGTAGTACCAGCAGTCGGCAAGCTCAAGGGTAAGCAACTCAAACTGCCCGAACCCGCTCGGCGCTCCATCCGCCGGCGGTATGTCGATGGCGAGATGTCCCTGGCCGACCTGGCCACCGAGTACAGCGTCGGACGCTCCACCATCCACCTGTACCGCTTCATCACTCATCGCGTGGTGCTTGACCTGCGGCTTTGACCTCCAGATGTCGTGTGGGCAAGATCCCTGCCTGTGCTGGTTCGTCTGCTGTATCTGACCTTGATTCGGGTGTTCGGCTGGCTGGTGTTGCTGGGTCGTAGCCAGGCGTCCAAGGATGTCGAGATCATGGTGCTCCGGCATGAGGTTGCCGTGTTGAAGCGTCGGGTCGTCCGTCCGAAGCCGGACTGGGCCGATCGGGCGCTCTTGGCGGCCTTGGCCCGCGTCCTGCCGACGGTGCTGCGAGCTCATCGGCTTACGTAAGGCGGTAAGGCGGTTACGCCCAAGCTGCTCGGCCACCCGTTGCGTCCAGCCTCGCGACTCCATACCGGCCCTGACCATTGCGACGCGTGTTCCAACCGCCGATGGGAGGCTCTGACGGGTAGCGGTGTGCATGTGGCTCCAGCCGGGTACCGTCAGCGCGTGGATGCGCGCGCCGAGCGGATCGCCTTGTTCCTCGCCGTACGGAACGTGCCGTACGCCACGGACGGCGCCCATGACGCCGAGACGCTGATGATCTCCGGGTGCGGTGACTGCCTGGCGAAGTCCGCCTATCTGATCGAGGGCTTCCGGGCGCTGGGGTACCAAGCCCGGAAAGTTCGGTGGCTGTATCACCTGCCGAACCGGCCGGCCGAGGTACGGATGCTGCCCTCCCGGGAGGACGTGCATTCAGCGGCCGAAGCGTTGATCGATGGCCGGTGGACGCTGGTGGACGCCACCCACGATCCGCCCCTGGCCGCCGCCGGGTTGGCGGTCGCCGTATGGGACGGCATCACCGACACTGTCCCGGCCTACGAGCCGCGCGGGCCGCTGTGGCGACCGGGGGACGGGCCCGCACCGGTGCCGAACGCCGACCTCGACGAGACCGTCGACGCCGACGGCGGCGGCCGCTGTCAGAAGGCGTTCAACCGCTGGTTGCGCGAGGTCCGTGCCGGTGCCGCGACGAACGCGCCCTGGCATGGGGCCGGTTGATGGCGGGGCCTCGCCGCTGTACTGCGATGCCGCCTTTGCCCGGCACACCTACCTGGTCATCGACTTCGAGGCGCTGACCCCGCCGGACGGTCCGCCGTTCCGGTGGAGGTGGCGGTCCTCGCCCTCACTGTCATCGTCAACGGCTGGTCGGAGCTGTGGAGTCTTGAATCGTTGATCGCGCCGCCCGTCGAGGTGCCGGTTAGCTCGTTCGACGTGCGTATGTATCACCGCGGCGATGCTGGCCACGGCTGCCGGTCCCGAGCAGGTCATGGCCGAGCTCGACCGCCGGTTGTCGGCGCCGCCGTACCGGGTGGTCGCCCATCACGCGCCCACCGAGGCGGGGCTCATCGCCCACCAGCGGCTGCACTGTCCCGTCCTGGCGGCTGTCCCGCTGCTGGATACCGTACGGCTGGCTCGCGCGCTGTACCCGGAGCTGCCGTCGCACCGACTGGACGATCTGATGCGGTATCTGCGGATTAAGCCGCCTGGGCGCCGTCATCGGGCGATGCCGGACGTGCAGGTCACGGCGCGGGTCTTCGAGCGGCTGGTGGCTGAGGGCGGGCGCTCGGGGCGCTGGCGCACGCTGTCCGATCTTGACCGGGTGGGTGGGTTGGCGCCCAAGCGTCTGGCGTCACCGGGCGGAGTTCAGGTTGGGCTGTTCTGAGATCTTGAACGCGGTTGTGGAGCGTGGTCAGGGACTGCTGGCGCGTGGTTCGTCTGCATGAAGTGTTGCAGGGCGGCATGTCCTTCGGCGGTGAAGCGGTCTTGCCGGTTGGCGGTCGCGGTGACGGTCATGGTGACGGCGTCGGGGGCGCCGCATAGGGACATCAGTCTCTGCTCTGCCGGGCTGGGCCGGCGCCCGTAACCTGCGTAGGAAGGCATCGCGCAGGTCGTCGCGGTCGTGGAGGGTGCGCATGGTGATGCGGAGGAAGGCCCGTCCGGCGGGCTCGTAGCGACTATTTTCGAAGTCACAGCTCCCTGGGCACGAACTCCGCGCCTCGCATGCACAGATGCTCGGCCGCCAGGACGACACCCACCCCGCGGCATTCCAGCCGCTCCTCCAGGAAAGTAGCGATCTGCTGCCCGAGCTCCTCCTGTACGTGCATGCGCGCCGCGAAGGACTCCACGGCCCGGGCCGGCTTCGACAGGCCGGCGATCCGAGCAGCGGGCAGCACGCCGACGTGCGCGCCGCGCACCAATTGCTATGCCGAACGGTGGAACGGCCTCCGACTGCGGGTAGCGAGGCTGAAGTGCCCCGGTAAGCCGGCGGAGGCCGATCTGCTGGAACTTGATCAGTCGACGCACATTGCTTCGTGGGTGGACTGGAAGACCCAGGTGCCGCCGCCCGGAGAGGCGTAGACGCCGGAAGTGTAATAGGTGCCAGGGGTGCAGTCGTGGCCGACCGCGAGGACGGCCTGCCGGGCCCGGCGTTCGGCTGCCGCCACCCCTTCCGCGTAGGTGTTGCCCGCCCCCACAACAGTGGCGCTGCGGGGAGTGTCATAGCCGTCGGCGTGGGCGGCCGCGGGCGTGATTGCCAGGCCGGCCGCCACTGCAGAGATGAGACCGAATTGGCGGAGCAAAGTGACTTTTCGCATGCTTCTCCTTACAGGGGCGGGCGTTTGGTCGATCACCGGAATTCGGCGGCAGCGTTGACCGCCTGTCATAAGAATCTGGCGGCCGTTTTCTCATGGTGGAGCACATTGCTTCGGGCACGTCGGGGGAATTGCTCATTCGGTTGATCTTCGATTTGGCGGATTGTGCGCTTCACCTCGAGTGCCGCCTCGAGATCTACAAGCATGCATACTGTGATCGCTGCTATGGATCACTGTCAACGGGTGTGGCAGGACCCTTTCCGCTGCGAGCTTTCGGGCTTCGGGGGTGGCAGGATTTATTCTGGCCCATATTCTGTACTTTGCGCCCGAGTCGGAGCTGAAAGGCATTGGCGGGCGGGTTCTGGGATGGACGGTTTGAACCAGCGAGCATTGACATTGGTGAAAGTTTCATCGGCGCATGGCAGTCGCGCCGCCTTGTCGGCGACCGTCCAGAAGCCGGGCCGCCGCCACATCGGCCGCCCGGCCAATATCGGGCATGAACTCATGCTCTGCCCCTGACGATTTCTCTTTGCTGCCTCTTCACGCGAAGACGCGGCCTCGCATCTCTGCGAACTCTGGGTGTTCCGGTCGGATGACCCCTTCGTTCCCAGGGAAGGGTGCGGCACCTGCTTTGTGCCGGGGATTGGTCAGCGGTCAGGGGGAGGGCGGGGTTTCGGTGAGGAGGTGTTGTTCGAGGACCGCGTCGAGTTGCAGCTCGCGATACCCGGCCGTGTCGAACAGGACCGTCAGGCGGTCCTCGCCGCGTTGGATGACCTCGCCCGGCCCCGACGTGCGATGCTCCACGCGGGCGTGCGGGGGGAACGGTCCAGTCTCCGCCTGCCGGCGTTCGGGGGTGCCTGCCAGGCAGGTGTCGCAGTTGCTGCAGGGGTCGCGGGGAGTTGCTCGCCGAAGTAGCCGAGCAGGAAGCGGCGACGGCAGTCGTCGGTCTCGGCGTAGTGGCGCATCATCTCCAGCCGGGTACGTTCGACGTCGCGGCGGCGTTCGGCCAGGTGGCGGGCGAGGTCGGCGGCGGTACCCGGGGCGGGGGCGTCGGGGGCCGGCTCGATGTGGCGGGCGGACAGGCGTACGGCGCCGGCTCTTTCCAGCAGGTCGAGCAGGAGCGTCAGGCGGCGGGGCGACAGTCCGGTGCGCGTGCTCAGCGTTTTGCGGTCGGTGCCCGCGCCGGCCGCGGCAATCTCCTGCGCCACTCCGGTCAAAGGTCCGGTACGGTCGCGGTGAAGTAGCGTTGCAGGCCCAGGTTCTCGGGGCGGTAGAACAGCACCGCCCTGGCGGGGTCGCCGTCGCGGCCGGCCCTGCCGATCTCCTGGTAGTAGGCGTCCGGTGAGCCGGGCACCTCGGCGTGGAGGACGAACCGTACGTCCGGCTTGTCGATGCCCATGCCGAACGCGCTCGTGGCGACCACGACGTCCAGGTCGCCGGCCATGAACCGGCCGTGGACGTCGTCGCGTTCCGGACGGCGCAATCCGGCGTGGTAGGGGGCGGCTCGCACGCCCGCGTCGGTGAGCAGGCCGCTGAGACGGTGGGTCTGCTTGCGTACCGCCGTGTAGACGATGCCCGGTCCCGGTTCCTCGCGTACCGCGGCGACGATGTCGGGGGCGGGGTCGTCGAGCATCCGGCGTACCGTGAGCGAGATGTTGGGGCGGTCGAAGCCCTGGACGATCTCCATGGGGTCGCGCGGGCCCAGCCGTTCGGTGATCTCCGCCCGCACCGGCGGGGCCGCGGTGGCGGTCAGGGCGGCGATCGGCGGGCGGTCCAGCGCCTCGGCCACCGCCCCCAGCCGCAGGTAGTCGGGCCGGAAGTCGTGCCCCACGAGGAGATCAGGTGGGCCTCGTCCACCACCAGGAGAGAAGGCCCGGCGGCGGCGAGGTCGCGTACGACGTCGGGCTTGGCGAGCTGCTCCGGCGCGCAGAACAGGAACTCCGTCCTCCCGGCCCGCAGCGACTCGAAGGTCGTCCTCCGCTCGCCGGCCGGGGTGCCGGCGTCCAGGCTCACGGGCTGCTCGTCGTGCTCGCGCAGCGCCTCGACCTGATCGCGCTGCAGGGCGATCAGCGGGGAGACCACGACGGTGGGGCCGGGCAGGAGCAGGGCGGGCACCTGGTAGATCGCGGATTTGCCGCCGCCGGTCGGCATCACCACCAGGGCGTCCCGGCCCCGCGCCAGCGCGGTCATCGCGGCCAGCTGCCCGGCCGCAGGTCGGTCAGGCCCAGCGCCTGCCGCGCCACCCGTTCGCACTCGGCGCCCACCTCTGCCATCGGCCCTCCTGCCGCGATCGCACTGCCGGATTGTCGCTCCTGCCCCGGCAGGTGGCCGGCATGTCACCCGGCGGCCACCGCCCGATGGAGGCCCGGCGCGAGCCGGTTCCGCTCTTACGCGGTCACCTGGGCGGAGGTCTCCTCCTCGTCCGAGGATGCGGGTGCGGATAGCGATGCTGAGGTCGAGGTCGGAGTGGACATGGAGGTGGTGGGGTTGTTCTGCGGGCCGCGGACGGCCGTGTAGACGAACAGGATGCCCATGACGACGACGCCCGCCCACATCGCCTGCTGCCAGCCCTCGACGAACGACTGACGGGCGGCTTCGACCAGTGCCTGCGCGTGGGAACCGGCGTCGCCCGCGGCCTCGATGGCGTTGGCGACGCCCTGGCGGGCGGCGTCCGCCGCGCCCTGGGGGAGGCCGGCGAGCCGGTCGTCGACGGCGCTGCGGTAGCCGCTCGCCAGGAGGGCGCCGAGCAGGGCGACGCCGAGTGCGGTGCCGAACTCGCGGGTGATGTCGTTGAGCGCGGAGGCGACACCCTGCTTGTCGCGGGGCAGGGAGCCGGTGATGGCCTCGGTGGAGGGGGTCATCGCCAGGCCCATGCCGATGCCCATGGCGAGCATGCCGGGCAGGATGGACGGGTAGCCGCCTTCGACGGAGACGATGCCGGCCATGAGGGCCAGCCCGGCGCCGAACAGCGCGATCCCCGCCGCCATGGTCGAGCGGGCGCCGATGCGCGCGGTCAGGTGGGGCGCCAGGCCGGAGGTCGCCATCATCAGCACGGCCATGGGCATCATCGCCAGCGTCGACAGCAGCCCCGACCAGCCGAGGACGGCTTGCAGGAACGGGAAGAGGACCACGAACACCCCCGCCTGGACACCGAAGACCGCCAGCAGCGTGATGGAGCCGCCGGCCAGGCCGCGCTCGCGGAAGAGCCGCACGTCCAGCAGGGACGCGTCCGCGCGGCGCAGCTCCCAGGCCACGAAGAAGATCAGGGCGACCAGCCCGACGACGAGACAGGCCAGGGTGACCGGGCCGCTCCAGCCGCGCTCAGGGCCTTCCTGGAGGACGAAGATGAGGCCCACCACGGCGACGACGGAGGCCAGCGCGCCGACGGTGTCGAAGGAGTGCCCGGAGCGCTCGCGGGAGTCGGGCACCGATCGCATCATGCCGAGCGAGACGACGACCAGGACGACGGGCAGCAGGAACAGCCACCGCCAGTGGGCCACGTCCACGAGCAGGGCGGACAGGAACATGCCGATGATGCCGCCGCCTCCTGCGACGCCGGTCCACACGCCGATCGCCTTCCCGCGCTGCTCGTCGGGGAATGTCGAGGTGATCACGGCGAGGGTGATCGGCATGATCACCGCGGCGCCCGCGCCGCTGAACACCCGGGCGGCGATCATGACTTCGGCGGACGGGGCCAGGCCCGCGAGCCCACTGGCGGCCCCGAAGACGATCAGTCCGGTGATCAGCATGGGTTTGCGGCCCAGCCGGTCACCGATCGCGCCGAGCGGGAGCAGGAGGGCGGCCAGGGTGAGGGTGTAGACGTTGATGATCCACAGGATGGTGGTCTGTGAGGCGCCGAATTCGACGGACATGTCGGGCTGGGCGACGTTCAGCCCGGTCACCGAGGCGATGACCGCCATCAACGCGACACAGACGGCGATCAGGATGGTGCGCAACTGGCGCGCGTCCGGCGCGCCGGTCTCTGTATGGCTGGTGCTCATGCGGGTTCCTCTCGATCAAGGCAGGTCGAAGCCGCCATCGGCGACGTTAGCCCCCCCTTGCACGAAAGGCATAGCATCTTGCCTATGAAGCAAGAAGATGAGGACCTGGACAGCCTCGTACGCAAACGCATCCGCGCCCTCCGGGTCGCCCAGGGCTGGTCCCTGGAAGAGCTGGCCACCCGCGCCAGGCTCAGCCAGTCCTCGCTGAGCCGCATCGAGAACGGTCAGCGGCGCCTCGCCCTGGATCAGCTCGTCACCCTCGCCCGCGCCCTGGACACCTCCCTCGACCAGCTCGTCGAGACCGCCACCGACGACGTCGTCATCAGCCCGATGATCGACGGCACGCAGGGCTGGATGCGCTGGCCCGTCAAGGGCGACCCGGGCATGACCGTGATGCGCCAGCGCCTGACGGAGCCGCCGCCCGACAACTCGGCCCGCATGCGCGCCCACCCGGGCCGGGAATGGCTGGTCGTCCTGTCGGGCACGGCGGCCCTCATGCTGGGCCACCGCCGCATCCGTCTCGAGGCCAACCAGGCCGCCGAGTTCCCGACGATGATGCCGCACGCCATCGGCGCCGAAGGCGGGCCGTGCGAGATCATGGGCATCTTCGACCGCGACGCGCGGCGCGGGCACCAACCAAGCGGAGATGGCCGTACGTGACCAAGAGGGGAGCTGTGACGGGCATGCGTGCGGAAGTGGAGTGGGTGGACTCCCGGGAGAGGCTGCCGGAGGACGGGATCCCTGTGGCCGCCGCGATCGCCGGCCGTTACGCGCCCGAGGACGGCGCGGACGAGCGCGACCCGGCCGCGGGGCTGGAGTTCTGGCTGGTCAGGCCGATGTACTTCACGACTCGGCACTTCGATGAGGACGGGCGCGAGCACCGCGACTGTTTCGTCGACTCCGACGGGATCGTCCGCCCGCCCTACGGCCGGGATGGTGAGGACCCGATCACCCATTGGGCCTACCTGCCCACGCTGCCGGGTACGACCGTGCACTACCTGACGGGCGAGGAGGCGAGGACCGCTCGCGCGAAGGCTCTGGGTGAGGAGGCGTAACGGCAGCGGCATCCCGTCGCCCGGCACGGACGGCCTGACGTTCCTCGACGTGGTGTGGGACCAGGCGCCGTTCGCGACCCACGGGGCGTTCGTCTCCACGGTCGCGAGGACGGCGGGGGAGTTCGTGAGGGCGGGGAGCCTGACCGAGGCGCAGAAGGACGCGGTGGTGGCTGCCGCCGCGAGCGCGCGCAGGGAGCTGACACCGGAGCCGTAGGCGCTGGGGCGGGAAATGTCCGCCTTATGTCCGGGTGACGCCCTGGTTCGCGCACGGCGTGATCTTCACAATCGAGCCGTGGAACTCCAGCGAATCATCCGGTCCTTACCCCTCACGACTCTCTCCCTCTTGATGGTCATCTCCTCGGCGGTGCTCTGGGCAGGGGCGACGCCGGCCCAGGCGGTGCGGGGCGGCGGCCCCGTGGCCGACGGCACCTGGGGCTTCGTGGCGAAGGTGAACGTGGGCGAGACCCACGGCTGCACCGGAGCCCTGATCAGCCCGCAGTGGGTGCTCACCGCCGCCAGCTGCTTCGCCTCCCCGGGCCAGTCGCTGACGAGCGGGGCGCCGAAGACCGCGACGACGGTCACGGTCGGCAGGACGGACCTGTCCGGTGCGGGCGGCCGGGTGCTGCCGGTGGAGTGGATCCACCCGCACCCGGACCGGGACGTCGTCCTGGTCAAGCTGACCTTGCGGGCCGTCGGCATCACGCCTGTCACGGTCGGCACCACCGCTCCCGCCTCGGGGGACGCGCTGCAGGTCGCCGGCTTCGGCCGGACCGCCGAGCAGTGGGCGCCGAATCTGCTGCACGCCGCGCCGGTCGTGGCCGGGGCCGTGGCCGCCGGCTCGTTCGGCTGGAGCGCGACGAGCGGAGACGTGAGCGCCTGCCAGGGGGACGCGGGCGCGCCGGTGCTCCGCACGAACGGGAGCCGCGCGGAGCTCGTCGGGCTCGGCTCCGGCTCGGGACAGGGCGGCTGCCTCGGCGCCGCCGCCGGCGGGACGCGCGGCGGCGACGCGATGCGGGTGGACGACCTGGCGAGCTGGATCCGCACCGCCGCCCCCGAGCCCACCACGTCCTTCACCCAGTACGGGTCCAGCCTCACCGGGATCGGCGGTTACGACCTGGACGACGACCGCGACCAGGTGGTGGCGTTCGACTACGAGCACTCGGGCAAGCTCGATCACCTGCTGCTCTACCGGCCGGGCTCGCAGATCGTCTCTATCGTCAAGCGGAACACCGACGGCACCTACGCCTCGGTCTACTCCTCGACCACGGGCATCGGCGGCTACGACCTGAAGGACAATCGGGACCGCATCATCGCCTTCGACTACAAGGGCACGGGGAAGCTGGACCACCTGCTGCTCTACCGTCCGGGCGGGGAGACGGCCTGGATTCTCGAGCACGGCGCCGGCGACACGTTCAAGGCCGTCTTCCACAGCTCGGAAGGCATCGGCGGCTACGACCTGAAGAGCGCCGAGGACCAGATCATCGCCTTCGACTACTCGGGGTCGGGGAGGCAGGACCATCTGCTGCTGTACCGGCCGGGGATCGGGACGGTCCACATCCTCCAGCGCGGCGGCGCCACGTTCGCGCCGGTCTTCGCCACGGTCGACGGCGGGATCGGCGGCTACAACCTGAAGGACGTCCGGGACCGGATCATCGCCTTCGACTACTCGGGGTCGGGGAAGCTGGATCACCTGGTGCTCTACCGTCCGGGCGGGGAGACGGCCTGGATTCTCGAGCACGGCACGGGCACCACGTTCAGAGCCGTCTTCAACAGCTCGGCCGGCATCGGCGGCTACGACCTGAAGAGCACGGCCGACCGGATCATCGCCTTCGACTACGAGCACTCGGGGCGGCTGGACCATCTGCTGCTCTACCGTCCCGGCGGGAAGACGGCCTGGATACTGAAGCACGGCGCGGGCAACACGTTCACCGCCGTGTTCCACAGCTCGACCGGCATCGGCGGCTACGACCTGGAGATGGCGAAGGACCGCGTGATCGCCTTCGACTACCGGAGCACGGGTGGGCAGAGTCACCTGTTCCTCTACCGCCCGGGCGACCAGATCACCTACTTCGCCGGACGGGCCTTCCCGCCGGTACGGGTGGTCCCGGTCACGGTGACGCCGGTCATCGGCCCGGACTCCATCGTGGAGCGGTACGCCTACCCGCTGGACTTCCCGCACGCCTACGCGGGCACCTCCGGCCAGGCCGACTGGGGGACGGACGAGGCCGAGGCGCGCAACTTCGAGCTGATCTCCGGCAACGGCGGGCTCATCTGGGTCTCGTGCACCGTGTCCCCCGAGAACGGGGTCGGCGTGATCAAGGTGTTCCCCGGGCTGCTGAACGGCCAGACCGAGATCGGCGAGCCGCATCTCGGCGTGACGGCGGTCTGCTTCAAGGTGCTCGGCGCCGGTGGCTGGGTGAAGCTGCGCATCCCCAACGTCTACGAGGTGCAGGGGGACAGCCGCTCCCCAGGGGCCGGCCATGACGTGGACGCGACGGTCGTGAACGTCTCCTCCGGAGCGGAGCGGACCAAGCGCGTCGAGCGGGACGAGAGCGAGCAGTTCGGACGTACGGACACCACCTGCGACGAGGGTCACCCGGACTATCCCGACAACTGCCGCGAGACCCTGCTGGAGCTGCGGGTCGTCGCCTGACAACGTCACGGCCGGCCACCCTTCGGGGGGGGCCGGCCGTTCGCCCCATTCCTTGATCGCGTGGACGGAAACGGTGGATGTGAAGACGAATCGAGCGTTACGTGGCGCGGGAGTCGTGGGCAGCGTGCTCGCGTTGCTTCTCGCAGGCAGCCCGATCACCGAGGCCGCGGCGGCGGACCCGCCCGCCGCGCCGGTGTGCGAGCGCCAAGTGGTGTTGGAGGCGTGGGTCACGGGCGGCGTGAACGTGCGCCCGGCCGCCGAGCGGGCCCTGCTCGGGGACAAGGCGGCGATCTGTGCCCTGCTGGCCGAGTTGCCCCGGCTCACGGCGCAGGACGACCGCGAGCAGGCCGGCCGCATCAAGGCCCAGGGAGGGGCCGAGGTGGCCGCCGCCGCCAACGCGGCCCTGCGCTCCGACGACTCCAGCGCCGTGTCGAAGTTTCTCGACGGCGGCTGGCAGAGCGCCCGGGAGATCGACCTGCGGGCCAGCGTGAACCAGATGAAGGCGGCCGGCGGGCCGGAGGTCAAGGCCGCGGCGAACGCGGTGCTGCGCAACGGGACGCGTGAGGCCCTGGGGCAGTTCATCGAGTCGGGGTGGCGGCTGCCGTACAGGCTGGATCTGCGTGCGGTCGTCAACCGCGCGATGGCGGAGGGCGGCCCGCAGGTGCAGGCCGCGGCGAACCGGGCGTTGCAGGACGGCAGCCTGGAGATGCAGGAGAGATTCGTCCAGATCGACTGGGGCGTGGCCCAGGCCAGGGACAACGAGAACCAGACCCTGAACGACCTGCGGGCCAGCGCCACGGAGGCGACCCGGCGCGCTGCGTTCGAGACGGTCTCCGCGGTCGCGCAGGCCGACCGCGCGAAAGCCGAGGCCGCGGCGGCCAAGGCCGACGCGCAGGAGGCCGAACGCCTCGCCTCGCTCGCCGGGCAGGAGTCGGCGGAGGCCAAACGCCAGGCCCAGCGCGCGGCCGAGGCCGCCGACCGCGCCGCGATCGCCTCCAGCGTCGCCGTCCAGGCCGCCCGGGCAGCCGCGCAGGCCGCCCGCGCGGCGGCCGGAGCCGCCGGACGCGCGGCGACCGCGGCGGCGCGGGCGCACACCAAGTCCGACGAGGCCTGGGCCGCAGCGGCGGCGGCGGAGCTGGACGCCAAGGCCGCCGCCGACGCGGAGAACCACAACCGGGTCATGCAGCAGATCGGGCCGCAGATCTCCGCCTGGCTCTCGCCCATCGACCAGATCACCGCCGTGACGCAGCAGGCCTACGCCGCGGTCGCCGCCGCCGACTCGGCGCGGGCGAACACCGCGGCCGCCGGGCGCGCCGCCGAGGCCGCCGGCCGGTACGCGGGGCAGGCCAGCGCCGAGGCCAAGGCCGCGTTCGCGGCGGCCGCCCGCGCCGGAGCCAGCGCCGAACGGGCGAAACGCGCCACCGAGGAGACCGTGCGTCAGGCCGACATCGCCAAGGACGCGGCCGGCAAGGCACGGGACGCCGCGACGCGCGCGGTGACGTACGCGGAGCAGGCGGCGAGCGCCGCGAAGAGCGCGGCCCAGCACGCGGGCAGCGCCGTCAACGCGGCCGAGCTGGCGACGCAGCACGCGAACAACGCCTACCGCGCGGCGGAGGACGCGCTGCAGGCCGCCGAGACGGCCCAGACCGTGTACAAGGCGGCGCGCGCGGCCGACGCCGAACGGCTCCAGCACGAGCTCGAACTCGAGCTGTCCTTCGCCCGGCACGTCAGCCAGAAGGCCGCCGAGGCCCACCTGGGCGACGCCCGCGGCTTCGCGGTGCCGATGCGCCGCTACCACACGCCCGAGATCGACGCGCTGATCGCCGAGGCCGCGAACCCGCAGGCCGACACCGCGACGGCCGCCCGCAAGGCGCGCGAGGTGGCCCGCTACTTCGCCACCGTGCCCGGCACCTGGACCAGCTCGGCGGCCATGGCGGCGCTCGGCGAGGACGACGACGTGCGTACCGTCGCCTTCGTCAAGACCGGGCTCGCGTCCGCCGAGGAGCAGGACGACCGCACGACCCTGACCGGTCTCATGCCCACCGGCACCCCCGCCATGAGAGCCGCCGCGCAGCAGGCCCTGGACCGCGGGTGGGCCGACGTCATCGCCTTCCTCGACGACCCCGACTACCCCGAGCGGGCCGCCGAGCAGCGCGAGCAGGTCGGCCGCATCCTCGCCGAGGCCCGCGAGGCCGGCCACGCCCAGACCGAGGAGGCGGCGAACCTCGCCCTGCGCTCCGACGACCCCGACGCCCTCCAGGAGTTCCTGGAGGTCAAGCACAACACCGCCTACACCATGGACATCCGGTCGAAGGTCGGTGAGATCGCCGGCGACGCCTCGAACGGCACCGAAGTGCGCAACGGCGCCCAGATCGCCCTCGCCGGCACGACGGCGATGCAGGCCGAGTTCCTGGAGGTGGAGCGGCACCGCGCGGCCGAACGCGACTACGCGACCGCCACCCACAACTACATCGCCACGTCCCTGATGATCGAGACCTCGGAGATCGCGCAGCGCGCCGTCGACTTCGCCCGCACCGCGCAGGCCGCCGCGGCGGAGGCCCGGGGCGCGGCGGAGGAGGCCATCGGGTACGCCAACGCCGCCGGCAAGGCGGCCGAGCAGGCGGGAAAGTACGCCACCGAGGCCGTCGCCCACGCCCGCGACGCCGCCGCCTCCGCGGAACGGGCCGCGCAGTCCGTCCGCACCGCCGCCGCGGCGGCCCAGCAGGCGCGGCAGTCGGCCGGGCGAGCGTCCCTGTCGGCCCGCTGGGCCCGCGCCTCCGCCGTCTCGGCCGCCCAGGACGCGGCCGGCGCCTACGCCGCCTACGACAGCGCGTACGCGGCGCAGATCCGGGCCGGCCAAAGCGCCTCGGAAGCGGCCAGGATCGCCGCCGAGGTGTTCGACCACTACCGGGAAGAGGCCCAGCGCCGCCTGAGCACGCTGAAAGGCGAATGGCTGGGTCACTGCAAATGGGGGCCGGAGGACGGGCTGCCCGGATACCACGACTGCAGCGCGTATGTCGAAGGCATTCTCAACGACCCCAAGGGGCCGCTGCACGACCCGGAGGGTTACGCCAGCCAGAACGCCGACAAATGTCGGCAGCAGTTCGTCGGCAAGGCACTGGACGCGTGCCTGTCCGTCGTCATGAGCCCCCTCTTCTCCTTCGCGAAGACGGGGATCGCCGACCGGGAGACGGAGACCCACCGCCTCGCCGAGGAGTACATCACCGCGACCGCGCTGGACCTGTTCAACGCCGCCTCCCAGTACGGGATGATCAGCGATTGCAAATCCGCCTTCAAGGGCGCCCTCAGCGGCCGGGTGTCCAGCTTCTCGGACTGCATCACCGGAGCCTTCGACCTGTCGGAGGATCCCAACTGGAACGAGAACGCGAGCCAGTGGAAGGGCACCTTCGTGGAGTCGCTCATCCCGGAGGAGCTGCGCTTCGCCGAGTACAACTCGATCTTGGGGCCGATGTACCTGCTCCACCACCTGTCCGACCGCACCATCATCGTGGCGACGTACGAGTCCGCCCTGGCGACCTCGCTCGTGCGGACGCTGCCCATCGGCTGCGTCCAGGACGGCGGGCAGTGCCCGTACGCCGACGCCGCGCAGCAGCTCAGGGACGTCAGCGAATCGATCAAGCGGCTCAACAACCAGGGCTACATC
Source organism: Nonomuraea jabiensis (assembly GCF_014204795.1). GTDB lineage: Bacteria > Actinomycetota > Actinomycetes > Streptosporangiales > Streptosporangiaceae > Nonomuraea > Nonomuraea jabiensis. Next base: position 9,224,322 of record NZ_JACHMB010000001.1, read on the forward strand.
GTCGACGAGTCCGGACGGGTCCTCGACGCGAACGGCCTGCCGATCGCGAGCCTTCCCCCCGCCGACGACCTGTCGAAATGGGCGAACTACACGGTCGAGAGCGGCCTGCACGACGACCTCGCCGCCCTGGAGAACCGCCTCGACCTGCTGTACCGGCAGCAGTTCGGCCTGCCCATGGCACCCCCGGCCTGGCACCTGGAGACGCAGCTCGCCTACCGCGTCGCCACGCGGGAGGTGGCCCTGCGCGACTCCACGCTGCGGCTCGTCATGAACAACCCGGGCGGCGTCTGCGACGCGGTCCCGCTCACCGGCACCGGGCCCGACCGGCAGCGGCAGGCCGTGGCAGGGTGCATCCAGGCCGTCAAGATGCTGCTCCCGGCCGGCACCACGATGATCATCTACTATCCCGATCCGGACGATCCGGCGGAGCTGCTCGAAGTCACCGTGCGCGGGGTCGGGCGCTGGCTGGACTGAAACCCGCGTGAGAACCCAGGCTGAAGGCGCGGTCGCCGAAAGACACCGCGCCTTCAGCCTGCGGCGCATAATCCCCGTTGACCATGCCGGGATTACGGGTAATGGTGGGAGGACCGGTCAAGGGGAGGTTCGATGAGCATCACCGACGAGCTGGTCGCCAACGCCGAACGCTACGCCGAGTCCTTCCAGCACGGGGCGCTCGCCCTGCCGCCCGCCAAACGCTTGGCCGTGGTGGCCTGCATGGACGCCCGGCTCAACGTCTACGGCCTGCTCGGCCTGCGAGAAGGCGACGCGCACGTCATCCGCACTCGGGCGGCGTCATCACGGCGGGCGAGCGCCGCAGCCTGGCCATCAGCCAGCGGCTGCTGGGCACGCGCGAGATCGTCCTGATCCACCACACCGACTGCGGCATGCTCACCTTCACCGACGACGGCTTCAAGCAGGACGTCTACCGCGATGTCGGCATCAAGCCCGACTGGGCCGCTGAGGCCTTCACCGACCTGGAGGAGGACGTGGTCCAGTCCGTCCGGCGGATCAGGCAGGACCCGTTCATCCCGCACAAGGACGCGATCAGGGGGCTCGTCTACGACGTCACGACCGGGCGGCTCGGCGAGGTCAAGCTGTAGCCGGACCGGGCCACGAGCCGCCGCCTGCCCCCACCCCGTCCCGCCCCGTCCGGCCTCGCCTCACCCCGCCCCGCTGAGTATGCGGTCTGAATGGTGTGGGGTGTCCTTCTCGGTGCGGCTCGTTCATAACTGCCGGCATGGGGAATGCGGCAGCACGCCGCGATTTCCCGAATGCGCCGCCTTGACCGTGAAAACTCGCCCGTGTTTCAATCCAGGACCGCTTTGTGCGGCGTACTGATTCGCGGGGGATCGGAGACACAGTCATGGAATTAGGCCGTCGGGAAGCCGTCAAACTGGGATTGGCCGCATTAGTGAGCGGCGGCGTCATGCGAACGGCTCCCGCCGCTCACGCGGCCGGCGCCGTCAACCCGTACCCGGCGGGCGAGGACAGCGTCGTCGTGGCCCTGCGCCGCGCGCTCGACAACGCCGCCAACGGCGTCGCCGGGCCGGCGGGGCGCGACGCCCAGGGGCGGATCGTCGTCCGGGCCACGGCGAACCATCGCCACGTGCTCAAGGGGCGGCTGATCGTGGGGGGCAACACCCACCTGGACGCGACGGGCGCGCGGTTCGTCGCCGGCTTCACCTCGCCGGGCACCTCGGAGACGATGGTGCTCAACCACGTTCCCAGCGCGACGACCGGGGGGTACGGCGCGCCGGGCAACATCAGGATCACCGGCGGCTCCTGGGACCCGATCTGGCAGTACCTCCAGGACGGCCGCCAGGCGCCGGCGTCGAACGTCATCACGATGCAGCACACGTCCGGCGTCGAGCTGGTCGGCCTGACCATCTACAACGTCAAGTGGTACCACGCCATCGAGCTCAACGCCGTACGGAACGCCACCGTGAGCGGCTGCGCCCTGTACGGCTGGGTGCTCGCCCCCCAGTACGCCGACAAGCGCTACCACGGCGAGGCCGTCCAGCTCGACCTGGCCGGCGTCACGAACACGTGGGCGGGCGCGACGGACAACACGCCCTGCACCGGCATCCGCGTCCTCGGCAACACGTGCGACAAGTCGGGATCGCAGGGCCCCTGGGGCACCCTCGTCGGATCGCACACGGCCGTGCCCGGCGTCCGGCACTCGCGGGTCTGGATCGAGAACAACGTGGTCACCAACACCAGCTACGACGCGATCACCCCGTTCAACACCGAGGCCGTGTACATCCGGGACAACCGGATCACCGGCTGCAACGGCGGCGTGTACGTCCGGGCGTCCGAGACCGAGGCCAACCCGCTGACGATCGTGGAGATTACCGGGAACACCGTGGGCCCGCTCGTCCCCGACTACCAGGGGAAGATCAGGTCGGGGATCGGGCTCGTCGCCCACGAGGGCTCTCCCATCAGCGACATCCTGGTCAGCGGCAACACGGCGCCGTCGTTCATCTACCGGTCCCGGCAGCTGATGACCTTCCGCGAGCCGCCGCAGACCAGTTGAGACCATCCCGCCCGGCAGTCGGGCGGGATGCTCTCAGGAGCTCACCACCTGAGGGGAAGGCCGGCGATGAACGAGCCGAGCGCGCCCGCCAGCGCCTTGTGGTCGTGCAGGGAGGGGTGCCAGTCGCAGCCGAGCAGGTCGAGCCCCAGCGCGGCGTTGTCGTAGTGGAGCGCCTTGACCCGGCCGTCCCCCTGGCTGTTGCGCTGCCGCACGACCTGCTGGACGGAGTCGGCCAGGGCGGTCGCGTTCGACATGGTGGGGTAGGTCAGCACGATGGAGGTGCTCTTGCCGTACCTGGCCCTGAGCTCGTCCAGGAAGCCCAGGTAGGCGGTGCGGTAGTCGGCGGCGAGGGCGTCGAGGTCGGCCCAGGGCTCGCCGGGGTTGAGCGCGGTGGAGAAGTCGTTGATGCCCAGCCCGACCACCACGAGCTCACGGTCGTCTCCACGGTGGCCGGGCTGCCGCAGGTGGACGCGTCCCGGATGGCGGCGATCGGATTCTGCTTCGGCGGGCTGTGCGTGCTGGACCTGGCCAGGCACGACGCGGCGGTCCGCGGCGTGGCGAGCTTCCACGGGGTGCTGACCCCGCCGCCGGCGCCGACTGGCAGCTCCAAGCCTTCGGCCACACCTGCCACTCGTTCATGGCGGAGCAGGCCGACAGCCCGGAGCTCGGCATCCAGTACAGCCGGCGCTCCGCCGAGCGGGCGTGGTGGAGCCTGGAGCGCTTCCTCGCCGAATGCCTGCGCGACCCGTCGTGAGCCTGGGCGAGGCGGTGCGCTCGCACCTGGCGCGGCCGGCGGAGAGCCTGGTGCCCGGTCGCGGGTCGCGCTAGGGCTGGGGTGGCGGCGGTGGTTTCTGGGAGCGGAGGACCGGGGCCAGGGTGCGGGTGTCGTGGTGGAGGGCTCGGGCGCACAGCGTGAGCGTTTCCGCGAGTGTCGCGCGGTCCGTGTCGTCGATCTCGGCGAGCATGACGGCTTCGATGCTGTCGAGGGAGTGGTCGCATCGCCGCAGCGTGTTCAGGCCCTTCGGGGTGAGGCGGGTGCGCAGGGCGCGGCCGCCGCGGGGGTGGGGGTCGCGGCGGATGAGGCCGCGTTGTTCGAGGTCGCGGATGACCAGGTTCATCGCCTGCGGGGTCACGAAGGCGATGCGGGCCAGGTCGGCCGAGGACGGGGCGTCGCGCAGGCGCAGCTCGCTGAGCGCCATGTACTCGGTGGTCGTCAGGCCGTGCCGGGCGAGCGCTTCGTCCAGGCAGGCGCGGATGCGGCGTTCGAGCCGGAACACGAGGTAGCTCACACGGGGCGGAGGCGAGTCCGGCGCAGCGGCCGCGGGGACACCCGGATCGGTCACCAGGAGACGATATCGCGCCCTTGTCGGAACGGGCTCGATGTAAGTTTCCTCACCCCGTATCAAGGACCTTGATAGCAAGTTACTTGATAACCAGGGAAAACGGCTTTCTGCCAGGTGAACCGGCGAGCGCGCGCACCGGCCGGGCATTGACGGTGAATCGCAGCCCTTCTATTTTCCAGCGACCGAGGTCGATCCGCGGCGCGCCGCGGATGTGGAGAGGAGGAGCGCGAATGAGACGACTGACCACGGCGCTGGCAGGTGCCTGCACCGCGGCGCTCTTTGCCGTCATGACCGTGGTACTCGGATCGCCGGCCGCCGCCGCCAGCCTGGTGGAGGTGACCAGCTTCGGCAACAACCCCGGCAACATGCGGATGCACGTCTACGTGCCGGACTCGCACCCGGCCTCACCGGCCATCGTGGTCGCGATGCACGGCTGCGGCGGCTCCGGCCCCGGCTTCTACCAGAGCAGCGAGTTCGCCTCGCTGGCGGACCGGTACGGCTTCATCGTCATCTACCCGAGCGCCACCCAGTCCGCGGGGTTCGGCAACTGCTTCGACACCTGGTCGGACGCGGCCAAGCGGCGCGGCGGCGGCAGCGACCCCGTCTCGATCATCTCGATGATCGAGTACGTCGAGCGGACCCACCAGGGAGACCCGAACCGCGTCTACGCCACCGGCAGCTCGTCCGGCGGCATGATGACCCAGCACATGCTCGCCCTCTACCCCGACGTGTTCAAAGCGGGGGCCTCCTTCATGGGCGTGCCCTTCAACTGCTTCGCCGGCGCCTCCGACTACCCGCCCGGCAGCAGCAAGTGCACCGGCGGCAGCATGGACCGCACACCCCAGCAGTGGGGCGACGCGGTCCGCCAGGCGTACCCCGGCTATTCCGGCCCCCGCCCGCGCATCCAGCTGTGGCACGGCACCGCCGACACCCTCGTGCCCTACTCGCTGCTGCGGGAGTCGATCGAGCAGTGGACCAACGTGTTCGGGCTGAGCCAGACCCCGACCGGCACCGACACCCCGCAGTCGGGCTGGAGCCGCAGCCGGTACGCCGACGCGTCCGGCACCGTCCAGGTGGAGGCGTACAGCATCCAGGGCGCCGGGCACGTCCTCCCGCAGAGCGGCATGGCCCTGTACGCCGTCCAGTTCTTCGGCCTGACCACCAGCCAGACCGACACCACCCCGCCGACCACGCCCGGCACCCCGGTCGCGTCCGGCGTGACCGCCACCAGCGCCACGCTGACCTGGACCGCCTCCACCGACCAGGGCGGCTCCGGCCTGGCCGGCTACAACGTCTACCGGGAGCAGGGCGCCACCGACCCGCAGCTCGGCCAGACCGCCACCACCTCGATCATCTTGACCGGGCTGAGCGCCAACACCCAGTACCAGGTGTACGTGCGGGCGCGTGACGGCGCGGGCAACCTGTCGGGCAACTCCGCGCCGGTCACCTTCACCACGACCGCCACCGGAGGCGACACCACGCCGCCGACCGCCCCCGCCGGGCTCACCGCCTCGGGCACCACCGCCACCGGCACCACCCTGACCTGGACGGCCTCCACCGACGACACCGGCGTGACCGCGTACGAGATCCTGCGCGCCGCCGGAGCGACGGGCGGCACGTTCACCCAGGCCGGCACCTCGGCCACGACCTCGTTCACCGACACGGGCCTGACCGCGAGCACCACCTACCGCTACCAGGTCCGGGCGCGTGACGCCGCCGGCAACGTCTCACCCGTCTCCGGCACCGTCCAGATCACCACCCAGGCGGGCACCACCGGCACCTGCTCGGCCACCCCGACCGTGCAGTCCCAGTGGGGCAACGGGTACGTCATCCAGCCGCTGACCGTCACCAACACCAGCACCTCGACGATCACGAGCTGGACCGTCACCTTCACCCTGCCGGCCGGGCACACCCTGACCGGCTCGTGGAACGCCACCGTCACCACCAGCGGCCAGACCGTCACCGTCAAGAGCGTCAGCCACAACGGCACGCTCGCGCCGGGGGCTCGCACCACGAGCTTCGGCTTCCAGGCGAGCAGGCCCAGCGGCGACACCGCGCTGCCGTCCGGCTACACCTGCGCCTGACCGCCGGCGCGAGCTTCCCTTGATCACGGACCGTCCGGGACCGGGCCGTGATCAAGGGAGCATTCTTCGTTGCAGAACACCTCTTTGACGAGCCTCCGCTGGGCGTTCCCGAACGCCGCCCCGATGGACAGGCCGGCGTCGTCCACCCAGTTCAGTACGGCGGTCAGAGTCCTGCCGCCGTCGGGCGTGCCGTACATCAGCGTGGCGGAGCCGGCCGTGCCGCCGTTGTGGGTGATGACGGTGCCGCCGCACTCCGTCGTCTGGACGAACACGCCCAGCCCATGCCCGGGATGCCCGTGGCGCGCGGGGTGCACATCTCGGCCAGCAGCGGGGCGGGCAGGAGCTCGCCGCGCACCAGCGCGGAGATGAACGTGGCCAGGTCCTGGCTGGTCGAGATCATGTCGCCGCCGGTGGAGACCCAGGAAGGATTGTGGCGGGTGAGTCGATCGTCTCCTGCCGGCCGGCATCCTCGTAGCGGTAGTAGACGTGGGCGTGCGGCTCGGGAATCTCCGGCGACGCGTCCGGCACCACCGTGCCCGACAGCCCGAGCGGCCCCAGGACCTGCCGCCGCATCTCCTCGGCCAGCGGGCGGGCTTGGACAGCGCCAGGCGTACCAGCTCCTCGGGCCGGTAGCTGTGGAAGCGGCGCTCCACCCACTCCTTGCCCGTGGTGCCCGTAGGGCACGGGGATGCCGTGCACGATCGAGCCGAAACTCCTAGGCCGTCCCCCGAGGCAGGCCGCCCGCCCCGCTCCCTACCGTGAAAGTCGTCATCGACTCACTCACCGGGACCTGCCATGACTGACACCCCCCACCACGACCCGGACTTTCTCCGCGTGACCCCCGGCGTCGGGGAGCAGGTGCGCGACGACGTCCTGCGCACGTTCAGCGACCCCGCCGGTACGCGCGAGCGCGCCGCCTCCGCCCGCGAGGCGATCGAGCGGTTCATGGCCGGGCGGGCGACATGAAGACCGGCCCGCTCGACCTGCGCGAGGTGGCCGCGTCGGAGGGCATCAACACGCTGCGCATCCGCTACCAGCAGTACCACAACGGCCTGCCCGTCTTGGGGTCCGGCGCGCAGGCGGTCGCCGACATCGAGCAGGCCGGCGTCACCGACGTCGGCAACACCACCGACGGCGGCCTCGCCGGCGCGCCCGACCCCGCGCGGGCCCGCCCGTTCGAGGAGGTGCGCGAGCGGGTGACCGCCGTGTTCGCCGGGTACGCCGGTACGGCGCAGGTCGACCGGCACACCCTCGGTACGTCCGCGACGACCGCCGCCCGCCGGTGCCCGCCGAGGACTACCCCACGGCCCCCGCCGCGCTGCTCGCCACGGGCGCCGCGCCCGACGGGGCCATCCACCTCGTCTACCACTGCGGCGTCGAGACCGGCGACCCCTACGAGCAGTTCCAGGTCGTCGTCGACGCCGTCTCCGGGGACGCGCTCTGGGTGGCGCTGCGCGGCAAGTACGTCACCGCCGACCTGAGCGTGTGCCTGCGTACGGTCCAGGTCGCGCTCTGCGCCCGCCTGCACGCCTACGTCGGAAGCGGCCGTATCCGCCTGGTGACCGGCTTCCGCCTCGACGCCGACTTCACGAAACAGCTCATCACCACGGGCGTTGACATGTTTCTGACTTACTACCGGGTAAAGCCGCTGGATCAGGACATCACTCCGCCTCTCCGGGCGTCACGTCCTCGATGCGGGCCTGAATCCTCCGCGCGTCGCCGAAGGCCGGCGAGCCGAGCCGCTTTTTTTAGTTCAGGAGCTTTGGAAGCAGCGCGGCCAAGGGCGGGGAAGGGGTGAATTCGGCCGCATGGCTTTCTGGTGGCCTTGCCCTGAAACTTTCAATATGTTTTCAGGCTGAACGACGCGATACGTGCCAGTAAAACGGCATGGGAGCGCCGCCCGTCACGTCAGAGGAGCGAGCCGCGCCTTGACGGATCCGCATGCCTCGTATTTGCTCCGTCGCACCACCACCCATAAGCAGGAACGGGCGCGGTAAAGCGATGTGAATGATGACACGGTTTTTCCGTCATGCCCTCCCATCACGCCAGTTCCGCACAGATGAGAGGACTGATCCGGCTCATGTTAGCGCTAACTGACTCCCTGGCACCGTCCCTCCCGCTGGCGTCACAGGCAGGTGAGTGATGATGCGGCGTACATCCGTCCTCGTCGCTGTCGTCGCGGCGGTGCTTCTCGCGGTGGCCACCGGCGGTACGGCGCTGGGCAGCAGCGCAACCACGTCACGCGCGGCCAGTGTCGCCGCGGCGAGCGCCGCCGCGACGGCAGGATGCGGCAAGACTCCAACGCTCAGAAGTGGTGCGCAGTCGATTCAGAGCGGCGGCCAGACTCGCTCCTTCATCCTGAGAATTCCCGACAACTACAACAACACCAACCCCTACCGGTTGATCTTCGGGTTCCACTGGAACGGCGGCACCGCCAACGACGTCGACTCAGGCGGGACCAGCGGATTCACCTGGTCCTACTACGGGCTCAGGCAACTGGCGAACAACACCGCGATCTTCGTCGCCCCTCAGGGACTGAACAACGGCTGGGCGAATTCCGGCGGGCAAGACCTGACCTTCGTCGACGACATGATCAGGCTGATCGAAGCGGACCTGTGCGTCGACACCACGCAGCTGTTCGCCGGAGGCTTCAGCTACGGCGGTGGCATGAGTTACGCCCTGGCCTGCGCCCGGGCGACGGTCTTCCGCGCGGTCGCGGTCTACTCCGGCGCGCAGCTCAGCGGATGCAGCGGCGGCACCCAGCCCATCGCCTACATCGGGCTGCACGGCCTCAGGGACAACGTGCTCAACATCTCGCTGGGCCGGTCGCTGCGCGACACGTTCGTCAGGAACAACGGGTGCACTTCCCAAAATCCGCCCGAACCGGCACAGGGCAGCCTGACGCACGTCGTCACCGCCTACTCGGGATGCCGATCCGGATACCCGGTCGTGTGGGCGGCGTTCGACGGGGGACACACCCCTGGTCCAGTGGACGGGTCCACCGCTGACGACGGCGCACGTACCTGGACCAAGGCAGTGGTGTGGAACTTCTTCAACCAGTTCCAGAGCACGAACGACACCACTCCGCCGACCTCTCCGGGCACTCCCGCCGTCTCCAACGTGACCGCCACCAGCGCCACCCTGACCTGGACGGCCTCCACCGACCAGGGCGGCTCCGGCCTGGCGGGTTACAACGTCTACCGGGAGCAGGGCGCCACCGACCCGCTGCTCGGCCAGTCCACCACCAACTCGATCACCCTGACCGGGCTGACCGCCGACACCGAATACCAGGTCTACGTACGAGCACGTGACGGCGCGGGCAACCTGTCGGCCAACTCCGCGATCGTCACGTTCACCACGACCTCCACCGGCGGCGACACCACGCCACCCACCGCCCCGGGCGGGCTGGCGGCCTCCGGCACCACCGCCGGCGGCACCAATCTGTCCTGGGCCGCTTCCACGGACGACGTGGGGGTCGCCGGCTATGACATCCTGCGCGCACCCGGTGCCACCGGCGGCACCTTCGCCCAGGTCGGCACCTCGGCCACGACCTCGTACAGCGACACGGGCCTGACCCCGAGCACCACCTACCGTTACCAGGTCCGCGCGCGGGATGCCGCCGGCAACCTCTCGCCGGTGTCCAACACCGTCCAGGTCACCACCAGCGGCACCACCACCGGAACCTGCTCGGCGACGCCGACCGTGCAGAGCCAGTGGGGCACCGGCTATGTGATCCAGCCGCTGACCATCACCAATACCAGTACCTCGACGATCACCAGTTGGACGGTCACGTTCACGCTCCCGGCCGGGCACACGCTGACCGGCTCGTGGAACGCCACCGTCACCACCAGCGGGCAGACCGTCACGGCCAGGAGCGTGAGCCATAACGGCACGCTGGCCCCCGGAGCCAGCACCACCAGCTTCGGCTTCCAGGCCAGCCGCCCCGCCGGCAACACGGCCCTGCCCTCCGGATACACCTGCACCAGCGCGTAACGTCGCGACCGGAAATCGGCCCAGCCCCGAACGTCTCGGTGGGGCTGGGCCGCACCCGTTCTTCCCCGGCCGCGTCGCGACGTTCAGCGAACAGCGTGTCGGCCTCGGCGCGGTATCCGTGCCCGCATGCGAGAAGGCCACCCGCGGTGAAAGCGGACGGCCTTCTGGGAGGCGGGAGCCTCAGCTGTAGGAGTAGGACTGCGCGCTGCAGCCGGTGATGTAGGGCCCGGGGTAGACCTGCTGGGTGGAGCAGCCCCAGGTGGCGGTCAGGGTCGTGGCCGAGGAGGGAATGCTGATCGCCGGTCCGTTGGTCCAGCCGACCTGGTCATACTGGTGACCGCCGCTGCAGATGGCCGACACGCTCACCGAGGTGCTGCCGCCGGGCAGGCTGATCGTGAACGACCACGTGTGGTTCGCCGGGTTCGCGACCATCGAGCTGTAGGGCATGGTCACGCCGTACGAAGGAGGCGCGGAGCCGACCGAGACGTACGAGGCGTACCAGTCGCGGGTGTCGCCGGAGTAGTTGACGTTGAGGCAGTCCACCGTGGCGTTGAGCGTCAGGGTTGAGGCGGCGGCGGGATGCTGCATGGTCACGACCATCGCGGCGGTGGTGGCCAGCATCGCGCCGACCGCCAGTGCCCGGCGGATCAGGTTGCCAGCGATCATGGGGTTCCCTTTCTTCGCGCCGTTGACTGTGGAGAGCTCGCCAGAGTCGCCGGCCTCGCCGTCCGCCAGGGTCGCCGCCCTGGTCGGGGTGAGGCGGGCGCGCACGCCGGTGAGGCCGGTCGGGTGCCGGGGGCAGGTACGGGTGATGGCGATCGGCGTGGTGGCCACCCGCGGGGAGAAGCCGGGCGCTCCGCCGTCGAGGCCGGCGCATCCGTATCCCATGACGTGGTGGTCGCCATGGTGCTTTCATCGGCGTAAGCCGCATTGTGCTGATGGGTCTCGGTGGAACCCGGATAGTGCCGTCCCGCTACAAGGAGAGATATCCACCGATGTACGAAATTCCCTGGCTGCAGTCGACGCAAGGGCTCGCATTCTGTGAAAAGATTTCCCATCTCTCCCTGCCGCCGGTCGCAATCCAGAACGCGCGGGCCGCGCGCCCGAGACGCCGCGGGACATGCCTTCTTGAGGGGAGGATCACACAATGGCCACGGACTGGACAGCCCCCTATAAAGGCCCGCTTTCCGAAACAAGCGGTGAATCGCGGTTTCCGTACGGCCCGTAAAAGGGCGACGATCTCGCCCCGCGGATCAACAGGCTGGTCGCAGAGCATGTGACGCCGTGCGATGTGGCGGTCGTACCCGCCTCATCACAGTCGTCCGCGCGGCGGTGTTAGTGAAACTTTCAACACGGAGACGCCTGGCGGCGAACTGTCGAAGCTCGCCGTCCGGGAGATGCTGAACGCCGCGGGGATCGACCCGTACGGCCGACGGGCGGCGTCAGTACCTCCTGGCCGTCATCGAGCACGCCACCAGACGCGTCCGCGTCCTCGGCACCACGGGGCTGGCCCGCCCGGGGACGACGAGGTCGTCCTGCGCCCGGGGCGGCACACGGCGCTGTGCTAACGGGGCGCGCGGCTGGTCGCCGCCGAATGCGTCAACAGCCTCGCCGACACCAAAGAGCCGCACCCCCATGACAGGCCCGTACGGGCGGGATCTGGACCCACGGCTCACGGATATGAGTCAGGGGCCTCGGTCCCGGCCGAGGAAGCACGACAGGAGTCGCCTGAAATCGTGCGGGTGTTCGAGCGCCGGCACGTGCCCGCATCGGCCGAGCACGTGCAGACGGACGTCGGCCAGGTGCTCGAGCAGGGGCAGGGCTGCCGTCCCGAGCGGGGTGACCCGGTCCTCGGCGCCGTGGACGAGCAGCACGGGCGCGCGCACCCCTGCCAGCGTTCGCGCCGAAAGGGTGAGGTCGTCGGCCCAGCGTGCCCTGGGTGGGGGGAACAACGACGCGAATGCGGCCGCCCCGGCTCGCATCGCGGCCGCGCGGGCGGCGACGGCCGACTCGGTCACGAGCGCCTGGTCGAGGACGAGGCGACTCAACATGTCTCGTGCCCCGAGCGGGTCGGCAGGGGCGGCCCAGATCGCGTCGAGCTCGGCGGACAGCGGCGCCCCGGGGGCGCCCATCGTCGAGACGGCCACGACATGGGTGACCTGCCGGGGACGCGCGGCCGCCAACGCCAGCGCCACGGCGCCGCCCATGGAGTGGCCCACCACGGCGTAGTGCTCGGCACCGAGAGCATCCATCAGGCCCGCGGCCTGCTCCGTCCACAGCCGGAGCCCGCCCCTGGAGCCGGCCGGGATGGGTGTGCGGCCGAACCCCGCCTGGTCGGGAGCCACGAGGTGCCAGGACGTGCCCAGCGCCTGTGCCGTCGTCGCCCAGGCGCCGGATCCGGTCGTACCCGGTCCGGAGCCGTGCAGCATCAGCACCGCGGGCCCGGCGCCGCTCTCCAGGACGTGGACGGGGGAGCCGTCGACCGTGACGGTGCGAGATGCCGTCACCGGGACGGGCCAGGTGCGCTCATGCCGATGCGGAGTTGATGGACTTCGAGAAGACCTCCATCATCGCCCTGCCGAATTTCGGCATGTCCGGCCATCCCCTGCAGGAGACGAGGTTGCCGTCCACGACGTCGGGAGCGTCGATGACCGTCGCGCCCGCGTTCTCCATGTCACCGGTGATGGGCGGGAAGCACGCCGTCTTCCGGCCCTTCAGCAGCCCGTACACAGCCGGCACCTGCGCGCCGTGGCACACCAGCGCGATCGGGAGGTTGCGCGCGAAGAAGTGCTCGGTGATGCGCCTGACGTCGGCGTCGACCCGGATCCACTCGGGGGCGCGTCCCCCGGGGATGATGAGGGCGTCATAGCGCTCGACGTCGACCTCGGCCCAGGGCACGTCGACCGGCAGCTTCCGGCCGTTCTTCTCCACGTAGGCGTCGGAGTTGGGGTCGAACTCGTGGATGACCAGCTGAACGTCACGCATCGTCCGTGACGAGACGTCGACGTCCCAGCCGCCCTCCTGCACGCGATAGTAGGGATACATGGTGTCGAGCTCCTCGGCGGCGTCGCCGGTCAGGAGCAGCGCTCTGGGCACCTGCTTCTCCTCGCATCTGGAGCGGGTGAGGTGGATCCAATCCGATCCGATCGGGTTGACTTAGCATTCCCCGGCCCGGCACGCCCGTCAAGCCTCTGCCACCATTCCGTCCGCGCCCTCGGCCTCGTCGAACAATCGCCGGAACCGCTCGCCGGACCGCAGGATGTGCCGGCGCATGGCGTAGGCGGCGGCGTCGGGGTCACGCGCGGCGATCGCGGTCAGGACTTCTTCGTGCTCGGCCATGGCCAGGTGAGTGACCTGGGTGTCGTGGAGAAGCCGGAACAGGTGCACGTGCGTGTGCAGGCGGGCGAGCGCTTCGCGGATGACCTGGTTTTCCGCGCTCAGGGCGACGAGATCGTGAAAGGCGGCGTCGCGCAGCCCGAAGGCGCCATAGGCCATGAGCCCGTCGCCCCCCTCCAGCTCCGCCATCTCCTCCAGCAGCCGCCGCAGACCGGCCACCTGCTGCAAGGATGCGCGTTCTGCGGCTCTGCGCGCCGCCGCCGGCTCGAGGAGCAGGCGGACCTCGAGCATGTCCTCGAATCGGTGACGGGTGATCTGGGGCGGAATGCGATAGCCGGCGTGAGGCACGCGCACGACCAGGCCCTCGGCCTCCATGCGGTTCAGAGCGTCTCGGATCGGCGTCTGTGAGACCCCCAGCTCTCGCGCCAGGGCGTCGATCGTGACGCGGGAGCCCGGCTCGATCCGTAGCGACATCATCTGCCCGAGCAGCATGTCGTACACCTCGTCGGCGAGCCGGCCGCGAGATCTTCGCGGCGGGATTCCGCCCGTCATGGCCCCACGGCGCCGCGCGATCATCGCTTCGTCGTCCATCGTGACGTGAGGTCCTTTCTTGCGTCTTCGGGAACCTGCCGGCATCGGTCGCAGCATTGCGAGATGTTGACGCTCCCATTCGGATCGTATAGGAAAGGGGGCGGACGCCAGCCATCCTTCACCCATCGGGGAATCGCCCTCCATCGCTCCGCTTCGATCAGTTGGAGCTCTTATGAGCATGCTCGACGTCCTCTTCGGTTCGCCATCGGGCCGCACCAGGACCGAAGACTTCCCGACTGCTTGAAGCCCCATGAAGTCGCGGCGTACTCGTGACGCCGGTCTGCTGATCAGCCCCTGCGACAGCCGGCAACACGCCTGACCAACCCGGCAACTGCTCGGCGAGGCACGCGGCAAGGCTCCAGAAATCCCCCCAGAAAGCAGGCAAGAAGATGCGGTATCCACAGCGAACAGGACGATTGTCGGTTCCTGGTCGAAAGGCGCGGCTGGCTATGGCGGCCATGTTAGTGGCCACGACCATGGCGGCTTGCGGCGGTCAGGACGGCAGCGCCCCCAAGGCGCCGGCGACCATCCCGGAGCTCACCAAGGATCCGCTGACCCTCAGCTTCATCTGGTTCGACTGGCCCCCCGCCCACGCGCTGGAAACCTTCGCGAACGCGGAGTACACCAAGGGGCGGCCGAACGTGACCATCAAGGTCAAGACCGTGCCGAACGCGAACTGGCACGACGCGATGTTCACCCAGTTCGCCGCGCACAAGACCGACTTTGACATCCCGATCCTGGACTCGCAGCACATCGGCGAGGCCGTGACGAACGGCAACATCCTCGACATCACCGACTTCGTCAAGAAGAACATCGACGTCAAGGCCTACAACCCGTACCTTCTGGCGGCCTACGGCCAGTTCCCCCAGGCGGAGACCGGGAAGCGCGACGAGAACGCCAGCCTGTACGGACTGCCGCTGCTCGGCGACACCTGGACGATGATCTACCGCAAGGACCTGATCGGCGACAAGCCACCGCAGACCTGGGACCAGATGATCTCAGTCGCCGAGAAGTGCCAGGCGGACAACCCCGGCGTCAGCGGGCTGGCCTTCCACCAGGCCAACGGCTCCGACGCCGCGGCCGTGACCTACAACACGGTCAACGGCGTCTACGGCGGCAACCTGTGGGACCCCAAGACGCGCAAGATCGACGGCGTCCTCAACGACGCCGCGGGCCAGGAGGCGATGGACGTCCTGGTCAACAAGATGAAGCCGCTGACCGCCAAGGGCTCCGGCAACTGGTTCATCGACGAGGTGAACGCGGCGGTCGCCCAGGGCAAGGCCTGCATCGCGTTCAACTGGATCGCCGCGAGCGGCGGCCTGCTCGACCCGAAGCAGTCGACGCTCGGCACCACGCGGGAGCAGATTCTCGACAAGCTGGGCTTCGCCACCCTGCCGAGCCAGAAGACGAACCTGGTGCCTCTCGGGGGCATGGGGATGCACGTGTCGGCCTACTCGCCCGAGGCGAACCAGGCGGAGGCCCTGAACTTCATGAAGTGGTTCGAGCAGGCTGACATCCAGAAGAAGTGGGCCGCGGCTGGTGGCGTGCCATCGCGTACGGACGCCCTGGAATCGCCCGAATTCCTCAACGCCCAGCCGTTCAACCAGGTGTACACCGACTCGGTTCCGCGGATGCGGGACATGTGGAACGTGCCCGAGTACGCGCGCCTCGTCGACATCGAGAACACCAACGTGAACGCGGCTCTCAACGGCGCGAAGGCGCCGAAGGACGCGCTCGACGACATCGCCAAGCAGCAGCAGGGCGTGCTCAACGCCAGCAGTGGCAAGGGCGGCGGCGGACTGTGAGCGACTCCGCCCCTCTGACGACCGACCACCCCGGGCAGGCGGCGTCCGTGACGCCGCCCGCACCGGGCCGGTCCCGCCGCTTGAGCGACCGCGGGCTCGCCGTGGCCTTCACCTCTCCCGCGCTGCTGCTGTTGCTCGCCATGTCGGTGTTCCCGTTGCTGTGGGCGTTGTACCTGTCCTTCACCGACTACTCGGCCACTCGCGGGGGGCCCGCCCAGTTCCTCTGGTTCGAGAACTACACCGCCATCCTGACGTCGCCGCAGGTCCACCAGAGGGCCCTGACGACGTTGATCTACGTGGTCGGCGCGGTCGCCCTGCAGACCGTGCTCGGTTTCACCATCGCCTACCTGATCTCACGGCGCACGCACGGACGAGGACTGCTGACCACCCTGTTCCTGGTTCCGATGATGCTGTCGCCGGTCGTGGTCGGGCTGTTCTGGCGATTCATGCTCGACGCGCAGTTCGGCGTGATCAACAGCATGCTCGGCTCGCTCGGCCTGGGCCAGGTGGAGTGGCTCACCCGGCAGCGAACGGCACTGATCTCCCTGATCCTGGTCGACACCTGGCAATGGACGCCGTTCATCATGCTCATCGCGCTCGCGGGCCTCACCGCGGTTCCCACGTACCTGTACGAGGCCGCCTCGATCGATCGGGCGTCCCAGTGGTTCCAGTTCCGCACCATCACTCTTCCGCTGGTGTGGCCGCTGCTCCTCATCGCCGTGTTGTTCAGGGCCATCGAGGCCTTCCGGCTGTTCGACCTCGTCTACATCCTCACCAGCGGAGGCCCGGGGGTCTCCACCGAGACGTTGTCGTTCCACGTCTACAAGGTCGCGTTCCTGGGCTTCAACACCGGAACCGCCTCGGCGTACGGGATCCTCATGGTCCTCGTCGTCATCGTCCTCACGCAGCTCTACCTGCGCTACTTGAACAAGCTCAAGGAGGACTGATGGCCCTCTCCGTCGACGAGGCCGTGTCCACAGGTCCTGCCCGGGATCACACGCCCCCCTCGCGCCGCTTCGGCGGCCGGGGCCGCGCCGTGCTGGAGGTCGCGCTGCTGACCGTGCTGGCCATCGTGATGCTCTTCCCGGTGCTGTGGATGATCGAGACGTCCATCAAGGAGAACCGGGACGTCTACGCCATCCCGGCCAAGTTCTTCGACTTCAAGGTCACCATGGATCATTTCAAGGACGTGTTCGTCGCCTCCGGCGGCGGTCGTTCGACGTTGTCCGCCTCGTTCCTCAACTCCGTCCTGGTCGCCGGGGTCTCCACGGCGCTGGCCACCGTGCTGGGGGTCCCGGCGGCCTGGGCCTACTCACGCTTCGCCCTGAAGGCCAAGAAGGACCAGCTGTTCTTCATCCTGTCCACCCGCTTCATGCCGCCCGTGGTGGTCGTGATCCCGATCTTCCTCATGTACCGCCAAGTCGGGCTCATCGACACCAAGCTCGGCCTGATCCTCATCTACACCGCCTTCAACGTCCCGTTCACGATCTGGATGATGAAGGGGTTCGTCGACGAGGTGCCCGCGGAGTACGAGGACGCCGCCATGCTCGACGGCTACATCCGCTTGCAGGCGTTCTGGCGGTTCACCCTTCCCCTGCTCCTGCCCGGCATCGCCGCGACGGCGGTCTTCGCACTCATCTTCTCGTGGAACGAGTTCGTGTTCGCCATCTTCCTCACCTCCAGCGACGACGTGCGGACGGCCCCGCCCGCCATCGCCGGCCTCATCGGCGGAACCACAGTGGACTGGGGTCTCGTGGCCGCCGCCTCCGTGGTGTTCGCCCTGCCGGTGCTCGTCTTCGCCTACCTGGTGCGCAAGCACCTCGTCGCCGGTGTGACGCTCGGGGCGGTGCGACGCTGATGGCGGGCATCGAGGTGAGCGCCCTGCACAAGCGCTACCCGGACGGGACGGTCGCGGTCGATCACGTGGACCTGTCCGTCCGCGACGGCGAGCTGTTCGTGATGCTCGGCCCTTCGGGTTGCGGCAAGACGACCACGCTGCGGGCCATAGCCGGCCTGGAAAGGCAGACGACGGGCCACATCCGCATCGGCGACACGCTGGTCGACGACCTGCCGCCCGCCGACCGCGACATCGCCATGGTGTTCCAGTTCTACGCTCTCTACCCGCACCTGAGAACCCGCGACAACCTGGCGTTCCCGCTGCGGGCCGAGGGACTGCCCAAGGCGGAGGTGCGCGAGCGGGTCGACGAGGCCGCCCGGCTGATGCGGCTCGGTCCGCTCCTGGACAGGCGACCGCACCGGCTGTCCGGCGGGGAGCAGCAGCGCGTCGCGCTCGCCCGCGCCCTGGTGCGGCGACCGCGCGCATTCCTCATGGACGAACCCCTCACCAATCTGGACGCGGAGCTGAGGGCGGACATGCGCACGGAGATCAAGCACCTGCAGGGGGAGCTGGGGACGACGATGGTCTACGTCACTCACGACCAGGTCGAGGCGATGTCGCTCGGTCACAGGATCGCCATCCTCAACAAGGGCCGCGTCGAGCAGATCGGCACGCCGCTGGAAGTCTACGACCGTCCGGCGAGTCTTTTCTGCGCCGCGTTCATCGGCTCCCCGCCGATGAACCTGATCGAGGTGGAGGTGGCCGACGGGAAGCTGCGCAGTCAGGGCGGGCTGGCCCTCACGCCACCGCCGGGCCTGCCGCGCGACCGCCGCCTGGTCGCGGGCGTCCGGCCGGAGGCGCTGGAAGTCACGGAACCGGAGGCGGAACGTTCGGTCCCGGCCCGCGTGGTCTCGGCGGAGTGGCTGGGCGACGAGATCATCTACGTGGTCGACCACGACGGACAGCGCGACGTACGGGTTCGGATGCCACCGACTGTCCGTTTCACCGCTGACGCACCGGTCGGGCTGCGGCACACCGGCGGGCCCCCGCCGGTTTACGACGTGAGCACGGAAGAGCTGGTGGCCTGATGGGAACCGTGGCAGTGCGCGGGCTGCGCAAATCCTTCGGCAAAGTCCAGGCCCTGGATGGGGTGACGCTGGACATACCGGACGGCTCGTTCTTCGTCGTGCTCGGACCCTCCGGGGCAGGCAAGACGACGACCCTGCGAGCGATCGCCGGCCTTGAGAAGCTTGACGCCGGGTCGGTGCACCTGGACGGGAGGGACGCGACCGGCGACAGCCCGGCCGCACGCGACCTGGCCATGGTCTTCCAGAACTACGCCCTCTACCCGCGACACACGGCGTACGAGAACATCGCTTCGCCGCTGCGGGCACGCCGCTGCTCCTCGAGCGAGATCGCCGCCGCCGTCGAGCGGATGTCGAGCCTGCTGCACATCGAACGTCTGCTGCAGCGTCGTCCCGCGCAGTTGTCGGGTGGTGAGATGCAGCGGGTCGCCCTGGCCCGGGCGCTGGTCCGACACCCGCGCGCGTTCCTCATGGACGAGCCGCTGACGAACCTCGACCTCAAGCTCCGCGTCGAGATGCGCACCGAGCTCACCCGCATCCACCGCAGCCTCGGAGCGACCTTCATCTACGTGACCAACGACCAGGTCGAGGCCCTGTCCATGGCCGACCAGGTCGCGGTACTCAAAGAGGGAAAGGTGCAACAGGTCGGAACGCCGGCCGAGGTGTACGAGCGTCCGGCCAACCAGTGGGTCGCGGGATTCGTCGGGAGCCCGCCGATCAGCCTGCTCGCCTGCCACGCCGAGGGAGATCGTCTGGTCGGGGCGGAAGGCTGGACGCTGCCGCGGCCCCGCTGGACCACGGCTGAGGACGGCCGTCCGCTGCTGCTGGGCCTGCGCGCGGAGGACCTGTCCGTCGAGCAGCGTGGGGACGCGTCGTTGCCGGGTGAGCTCTACGGCCTGGAGCCGCTCGGTGACCGGACGGTGGTCGACGTCCGGGTGGGGACGGAGATCCTCAAGGTCAAGGCACGAACCACCGTCACCGGTACGCCGGGCGAGCGACTGCTCGTCACGGTCGACCTGGACCGTGCGCACCTGTTCGACGCGGACACCGGGCTGGCGCTGTCCGAGGCCGGGAGGTGATCGCGCACGACGGCGAGGTCAATCGCAGAGGTCACGCCCGACATCACCGAGAACATCACAGGAGGCGACGCGATGAGTGACCCGATGAACGTCCTGGCCCCCGAGCACCGGCGGCTCCGGATCGGCGACGCCTGGCGCGACGCCGCCGGCGGAGCCACCTTTGCCGTCGAGGACCCGGCCACCGGCAGGACCATCGCCGAGGTGGCGGACGCCGGCGTCGTTGACGGGCTCGCCGCTCTGGACGCGGCGAGCAAGGCAATGGCGGAGTGGGCGGCGACCCCACCGCGAAAACGGTCGGAGTTGCTGACCGCGACGTACCGGGCACTGACCGAGCGATCCGAGGAGGTCGCCCGGCTGATAACGCTCGAGATGGGCAAGCCGCTCGCGGAGGCTCGCGGAGAGGTGGCCTACGGCGCCGAGTTCTTCCGCTGGTTCGCCGAGGAGGCGGTGCGCGTCGAGGGGCGCTACAACACCGCTCCCGCCGGTGGATATCGCATCCTCACCGTGCCGAGGCCGGTCGGACCGTGCGTCTTCGTGACGCCATGGAACTTTCCGCTGGCCATGGGCGCCCGCAAGATCGCTCCCGCGCTCGCGGCGGGCTGCACGACGATCACCAAGCCGGCGGCCCAGACGCCACTCACCATGCTGTTCCTGGCCCGCATCATGGAGGAGGCCGGCGTTCCTCCGGGCGTCGTCAACGTCGTGACGACCACGCGTGCCGGCGAGGTGGTCTCGGCACTGCTGGCCGACCGCCGGACCCGCAAGCTCTCGTTCACCGGGTCGACCGAGGTCGGGCGCGTGCTGCTCCGGCAGGCGGCGGACAACGTGCTGCGCACCTCCATGGAACTGGGCGGCAACGCGGCCTTGATCGTGTGTGCCGACGCGGACCTGGACGTCGCGCTCGACGGTGCCATGGTGGCCAAGATGCGCAACCTCGGGGAGTCCTGCATCGCGGCCAACCGCATCTACGTCGAGGAGCCGGTGCGTGAGGAGTTCACGGCACGCTTCGCCAAGCGGATGGGCGCGCTCTCGGTGGGCCATGGTCTGGACGACGGCGTGGACGTCGGGGCGCTGATCGACGAGGCCTCGGTCACCAAGATCGACGAGCTCGTCGCCGACGCGGTCGATCGTGGAGCCCGTGTCCTGGTGGGCGGCGAGCGCCCGGATGGGTCGGGCCACTTCTACCCGCCCACGGTCCTCGTCGACGTGCCCGACGACGCGCGGATGCTGGAGGCGGAAATCTTCGGCCCGGTGGCCCCGATCATCTCGTTCACGTCCGACGACGAGGTGATCGCGAAGGCCAACGACACCGAGCACGGCCTGGCCGGATACGTCTTCACCCGTGACCTCCAGCGGGCGCTCCGGTTCGCCGAGCGGCTGGAGACGGGGATGCTCGGCATCAACCGTGGTCTGATCTCGGACCCGTCAGCTCCGTTCGGAGGGGTGAAGCAGTCCGGGATCGGCAAGGAGGGGTCGCACGAGGGCATCCTCGAGTATCTCGACGTCACCTACGCGGCGATCGACCTGCCGTGACCGGCCTGCCGCTCCGGGCGCCCGCCGGGGATCACCGCGCCCCGCGCGCACCTGACCTGCCCGCCTCCACCCGTGGAGCGGGACCCTGACCGGCACATCACCGCCGACGTTCCAGAGAGGCACCGACATGCTTGAGACCGTCCGCGGACCACGCCAGCTGATCGTGGGCGAAGGGGTCGCGCAGAACATCCCACGAGTGGTGGCCGAGTGCGGCTCGCGAGTCCTCATCGTGACCGACCGGGTCCTGCTGGGGCAGCCGGGCGTGGCCGGGATCGTGGCCGCCGTACGGGAGAAGGTCGAAGTCGCCGGGGTGTTCGCCGACGCGACTCCGGACGTGCCACTCACCGATGTCGCCCTGGCCGTCTCGGCCGCCGCAGAGGTGGACGCCGACGTCATCCTCGCCATCGGAGGCGGCACCGTGATCGACCTCGCCAAAATCGTCGGCGTCATCCGGTGCCACGGCGGGACGCCGCGCGACTTCTACGGGGAGTCGAAAGTGCCGGGGCCGACGACGCCTCTCGTCGCGGTCCCGACGACATCAGGCACCGGCTCCGAACTCACGCCCGTCTCGGTACTGACCGACCCGGACCGCGAGCTGAAGGTGGGGGTCTCCAGCGTCCACATCGTGCCCGACTTCGCCATCGTCGACCCCGAGCTCACCTACACCTGCCCGGCGACCGTCACTGCCCACTCCGGCATCGACGCGTTCTGTCACGCGGTGGAGAGCTACACCGCGCGACCCCGGGCCCACGGACCGCGCGACCCGGTGGAACAGGTCTTCCTCGGCCGCAACCCGATCACCGACCACTACGCGCTCCTGGCCGCGGAGCGGATCGCCCGCAGCCTGCCCCATGTCGTCAGGGACGGAGGCGACAAGGACGCGCGCGCGGACATGTCCTACGGGTCCATGCTGGCCGGGCTCGCGTTCTCCCACGCGGGCAACGCGGCTCCGCACGCGCTCCAGTACCCCATCGGCGCGGCCACCCACACACCGCACGGCCTGGGCGTCGGGCTGCTGCTGCCCTACGCGCTGGACGCGGCCAGGGACGCCATCGGCGACCGGCTGGCCATCCTCGCCCGGGTGTGCGGGCTCGACGTGACCGGCGCCTCGGATGCCGAGGCCGCAAACACGTTCCTCACCTGGCTCGACGGGCTCCTTGCCGACATCGGCATCCCTGCTACCTTGGCGGACATCGGCGTGGCACGCGCCGACCTCCCACGCTTCGCGAAGATGGCCGGCGGCGTCACCCGCTTGATCCAGAACCATCCAGGCCCGACCGACACCGCCAGCCTGACCGCTATCCTCGAAGCGGCCTGGCTCGGGGACCGGACCCGACTTTTCCTGACTCCGAAGCAGAGATCATGACGGGCCTTTCCAGGACGACGAGTCCGCTTGCCCTCCCCGGGCATCGGAATCGTCGGCCACCGATCCACCGCAGTCGATCACATCCACCTGAGGTTGTCACGGGATCGCCAGAGCTGAGGCTCGATGTCATCGCTGCTGGAACGGACCGCCACCCGCCGTGCCGAAACTGGCGTATCCTCACCAAGCTGCGCATGGACGCCGCTCACGCCATCATGCTGCTGCGCGCCCTGCTGGTGCTGACCCACAGCGAAATCGCCCGGTGACAGACGCTCACCCAACATGATCAATCGTGGCGACCTGCCTTTGAACAGCACCGATGGTGTGTCGCGAGCTCGCTGATCGTCGTCACGAAATCGGTGCCGATGTGGGGCCATCAGCCCGCTGCTCGCCCGCGCGGTCATCGATCAAGGACTGGCCGGCGGCGACGTCCGGCTGCTGACGCTGCTGCGCGGGCTCATGATCGTGCTGGGTGGTGAGCAGCGCTCCCTGGTGGGTGGGAGTGCGTCCGGCTCGTACGCCATGGGCTCTGACGTACGTGTCGCGGGTGGGGCCTGGCAATTGCTCCGCCCAGCCCGGGAAGGTGTCGTCTTTCAGGCCGAACGCGATCAGCGTGCGGTCATGAGCGACGAGTTCTATGATCAGGTTCGTCCTGATTGCCGAGATGCGAAGAAGACGTCAGCCTCATGCGCCGCGCCATGCTCCTTCTGGGTGGTTTCGCCCTTGTCGTCGGCGCGTTCGTCCTCTTGTATCGGGGTCCGGGACAACCGTTCATTCGCGGTTACGTGAGCGACGTCAGCGCCACCATGCTGGTCTACGCGCTCTTGGGACTGTTGTGGCGCACCACCGCCGCCCGCCGCGCCCTGACCACGGCCGCGATTGCCGCCGCCGTCGAGATCTACCAGATGGTCGGTACGACGCCGCCGGGCATCGGCGGTGTCCTGGTCGGCGCGTTCCCCGACCCCTGGGACGTGGTCGCCTATGCCATCGGTGTGGTCGCGGCCCTGGCCTGGGAACGCCGAACGGGCCGATCCGGCGATCAGGCCGGCCGACTTTCGGACACCACCCCGCCGGCACACTGACGGTAAGGAGCACCTCGCCGCCGCACAGCGCGCCGACACCAAGGAGTCGCGCTGTCCATGACAGGCCCGTACGAACCCGGCCCGGCCGGCTGGGTGGCCCAGTGATCACGTGGCCGGGCAGGTGTAGTGGTGCAGGCCCGGGCCGGCGTCGGCGGTGGTTCCGTCCGGGGAGGGTGAGGGTGGCGCGGGTGCCGGGCGGGACGGTGGCGGTGAGGTGGAACGTGCCGTGGTCGATCCTCCAGCGGCTGGTGATACGCCCGTAGGGGCAGTCGAGCTGGGCTTCGGCGGAGGTGAGGCCGCCGCCGGGCTGGGGGTGGATGTCGAAGTGCCGGTAACCCGGCGCGTCGTCGCGCGGCCGGATGCCGGCGACGTACCGGTGCAGGAAGGAGATGACCGCACCCTTGCTGTAGTGGTTCTGGGAGGATTTCGGGGTGCCGTCGGCGGCGATGGCGTCCCAGTCCTCCCAGATCGTGGTGGCGCCGCGGTCGATCATCGCGAGCCAGGACGGGACGCTGTCCTGGAACAGCAGTTCGTAGGCGACGTCGAGGTGGCCGGTGTCGGCGAGCACCGGGAGGAGGAACGGCGTGGCGAGGAACCCGGTGCCCAGATGCGTGCCGGCCGCGCGGATCAGCTCGACCAGGCGCAGCGCGGTCTGCTTGCGCAGTCGCGGCGGCACGAGGCCGAACGCGAGCGCGCGCACGTGGGTGGCCTGGGTGTCGACGGTCAGCGTGCCGTCGGCGCGGATGAACTCCGCCCGCCACGCGGCCAGGACGTTGTCCGCGTAGGCCGCGTAGCGGGCCTCGTCGGCGTCCTTGCCCAGCACCGCGGCGGTGCGGGCGAGCAGCCTCCGCGCCAACTGCACCCACGGAAATGGTTGGAAGACGGCGAAGGCCAGGACGGCGCGGTGATGGGTAGTCCGGCCGGGGTGCAGATCAGGTGCAGGCGCAGACCCCAGAAGTAGCGGGAGTGAGAGCGGCAGTAGCCGTAGCCTGCCCAGCCAGCCAGGTCCGAGCGTTGGGTGGTGGGGCGGGAACGGCCGCACTCGATCGGAGTGGAGTCGGCCACCCACACCGCATCGCTCCACAGGTCGGTGTCGGATGCCAGCGCCCGGATGGCCCGTTTGAGCAGCGGCAGGGCCTTGTGCAGGCGTTTGTTGTAGCCGGACTGGCCGGGCAGGTAGGGGAAGGCGCCGGGGCAGATGTTCGGGGACGTAGCGCAGCCAGCGCGCCTCGGAGTGGATGCCGAGCAGCACCTGGGCCACCGCCAGGGTCAGCAGCTCGGCGTCGGTCAGCTTCGGCTTGCGTCCCAGCCGTGGCCTGTTGCCGAGCCAGTCGTCGATGCTGACGTACAGTGCGGTGAGAAGGGTGTTGAGGTCTGTTGTCACAAACCGATCGTCAACACCCTTCGTCATGTACACACTCCGTACCGCGGCGACTTAGGACTTACTCGTCTAGGCGCGCGAGATCCGGCCGCAGGCCGCCACCGTGCAGTGGTAGGCGACCGTGCATCGGTTGTCGACATCGCCCGTGAACAGCCTGGTTGCCGCATCCCAGTTCCCGGGCCGCCAGGACGACGGCGTGTGCGCCGCCAGCCACGGCCCGCCCCGCGCAGCCCCGCCAGATACGCGCACGCCTCAACGTGCAGCTCCAGGTCCTCATCGACCACCACGACACCGACTCGTCGGCGGCCACCGCCCGCTCCGCTCGAAAGTAGCGAGGCAGCGCACCTGACATGACTGACATGCCTGAAGACCCCTGGATATCTGCCAGGCAGGTACGCGCCAACCTTACTTACCTGACATGACTGACTACTAAGAGTCATCCAAGATAACCAGGGTTATCTGGGGTTGTCAAGCGAACTGGCTGGTCAGCTGCTTGGAGATCTGTCAGGCACGTCAGGCAAGTAGATCCCAGCATGCCGAGCATGGTGGGGTCCGGCGCGAAGGCATTCGAGCGTGTGGAGAGCGATCGATCAGCGTTGATCTCGCTGCTTGACGGGGGCCGGGATCGTTTCCGCCGAGGGAGGCGGGTGTACGTGGCATCTCTCGTTCCGTTTTGTCACTGGCTCCGGGGACAAGGTGGACGAGGTTATGCGGGCCGCGGTGGCCGTCGGTGGCACGGCCGTCAAGGAGGCGGCGGCGCCGAGTGGATCGGCTACTTCGGCTACCCCAATTGCTACCTGTGGAAGGTCACAACTGTGGCCTGACCTCATCAGGTGCGGATATGAGGGCGGCGACGGTTAGCGTCAAGTGCTGGGCCAGTACCTCGGCGGCGGTGTCGGCGTCACGGGCCAGCGCCGCTTCCTCCAGGCGGCGGTGCTCCGCGGCGCCGTCGCGGTCGGGCGTGCGCTGCGCCGACCAGCGGCGGGCCAGCTCGCCGGCCGTCCATAGCCTGTCGAACGTGTCCAGCAGCACGGGGTTGCCGCACCCGTCCAGCAGCGTCCGGTGGAAGACGCGGTGTGCCTCCGACCACGCGCTGCTGTAGTACTCGCCTTCCTCCGGCACGTACGCCGGTGTGCGGGTCAGGCGGTGGTGGGCCGCCCGCACACGTGCCTCCCAGTCGAGGTCGCCGCGCTCGATCGCCAGGCGCAGCATGACCGGCTCGATCGTGCGGCGGGCCTCCGCGATCTGCTGCCACCGCCGGTCGGAGAAGTCAGGAACGGCGAAGCCGCGGTTGGGCAGCCGCACCGCGATGCCCTCGCCGACCAGCCGCACTAGGGCCTCGCGTACGACGGCCAGGCTGACCTGGTGCTGCTGGGCCAGCTCCTGCGGCTTGAGCGCCTCGCCCGGGGCGTACTCGCCCCTCATGATCGCTTCCTGGAGCCGGGCGTGGACACGCTCGGAGAGCATCTGTTTCGTCGATGGGTCGGCCGTCTGCGTCATGTCCTCAGGATAGACCATTCACCAAATAATCGATTATCCGTGTTATAGTCGATGATGTCTGGCCAGCACCCTCGATGGCGCTGTCCGCGGATGCCGACTCCTCGGCTGACACCCTCGCCAGCTCAATGAAGGAACAGACGTGAACAATCCCTTTGCCCGCCTCCCCGAGGTGCCCTCCTTCACCGTCACCAGCACCACGCTGGCCGACGGAGCTCCCTGGCCCGCCGAGCAGATGTCCGCAAGCCTCCCGGGAGGCAAGGACATCTCCCCGCAGCTGTCGTGGAGCGGCGCTCCTGAGGGGACGAAGAGCTACGCCGTCACGGTGTACGACCCGGACGCGCCGACCGGCTCCGGGTTCTGGCACTGGGCCGTGGCCGATATCCCCGCCACCGTCACCGAGCTGCCCGAAGGCGCGGGCGACGACACCGGCTCCGGCCTCCCCGAAGGCGCCCGCCAGCTGCCCAACGACGCCCGCGTGGCGCGTTACCTCGGCGCGGCCCCACCGGCGGGGCACGGCCCGCACCGCTACTTCGTCGTGGTGCACGCCCTCGACACCGAGACCATCGGCGTCCCGGCCGGTGCCACCCCCGCGTACCTCGGCTTCACCATCGCCGGCCACATCCTCGGCCGCGCGGTCCTGACCGCCACCGCCGAAACCCCATGACCGTGACCCCGATCGAGCTCTCCGCGTCCGGCATCCACCTGTCCCGGGGCGGCAGGATCCACGCCGGCGCCCGGCCGGTGGACGCCGGGCGCGATGGCTGGCACCTGAAGGCGTTCCACGCCAGGACCGGTGTCGACGTCCACGCCGACCACTGGCAGGTGAACACCGAGGCCGAGAAGATCGTGTCCTGCATCATCGGCAAGATCCGCCTCTACCTCCGTCCGGAACGGCCGGGACGGCAGGAGGGAGAGGAGGAGGAGGAGATCAGGCTGACGGCCGGCTCCGCCGCCATCGTTCCGCGCGGACGGTGGCACCGGATCCAGCTCGACATCCCCAGCACCATCATGACCATCACTGCGCCATGTGGCGGCCGTTTGGAGAGATGCGCCGATCCCCTCTGACGGCGCCTGCTCTCTGACGGCGCGCGCCTTATGGTGGCCGACGCCCTCCAACGGCACCCGCTCCTAGCTTCGCTTAAGCGGTCGAGCAGGTGAGCCTCGACGGGAAACGGCCACCGCGTGATGCTCCGAGTACGACCAAGTGCCCGGAGGTGGGCGATGGCCGTCCCTACTTGCCTTACAACCCCAGATAATTTGTCAGGCATGTTGGTCGAGACTCCCCTTGCCACACATGCCTGACGCTTCGAATGCACCCCAGATAACCAAGGAGATCCACGCCGACACGCAAGGCCAGTCATTCCCTGTCTTCGCACTGGCGCACCTGTTCGGGTTCAGCTGCTGCCGCGCATCCGCAACTTCCGGGACCTGACCTTCCACCGGCCCGAGCCCGGCGTCCGGTACCGGCATATCGACGCGCTGTTCGGCGAGCCGATCAACTGGCAGCTGATCGAGAACCACTGGCAGGACCTGATGAAGGTGGCCATCTCCATCCGCGAAGGCGAGCTGTCGTCGATCACGCTGCTGCGGCGGCTGCGGCACGACTCCAAACGCACCAAGATCTACCGTGCTTTTCGCGAGCTGGGCCGCGTGATCCGCACCATGGTGCTGTTGCGGTACGTCTCCGACGCCACGCTGCGGGAGAACATCACCCGGGCCACCAACATGGTCGAGTCCTTCAACAACTTCTCCAAGTGGATCGGGTTCGGCAACAACGGCGTGATCGCCGAAAACGAACCCGAGGAACAGGAAAAGCGATCAAGTTCAACACCCTGGTCGCCGACCTGATCATGTACCAGACCACCCTGGACATGTCGCTGGTGCTCAACCGGCTGCGCAGCGAGGGCGAGACGGTGCATCGCGCCGACGTGGCCATCATGTCGCCCTACCAGGAGGACAACGTGCGCCGCTTCGGCGACTACATCTACGACCTGAACGCGCCGCTGGACGGCATGGAGGTCCACCTCGACCTCGGCGAGGAGGTCGACGCAGCCTGAGCCGGGCTCTGCCGCCGCAGGTGAGCCAGCGTTGCCAACGTTTGGCGCGAGGGGGATACCGGCGAAAACAGCGATCAGGGTCGGCGTGGCGCGCTGCTGGACCTGCTCGATCTCATGGGTACGCGAGCCAAACCGTCCGCCGGCGCGCGGCCGCCGACGATGTGGCTGACTCGCCGCCACGTGCAGACGTCGGGCTGATGCCTGGACATTGCGCCTGCTGGAACCAACGCGCCCCAGCAGGCAGATCGCTGTTTCGTGAGCGAGAGCGGCGGCGACGATGACGCCGCCCAGCGGGGATGAGAGGCGCCGACGGCTACGGTGCGGGATGGGAGCGGGCGACGGCCAGGGTGAGCGCGGTGACGTGCTCGGCGAGTGCCGCGACCAGCGCGGGCGGACTGCGGACGGTGAAGGGCCAGGGCAGGCCGGTGAGGATGCGCGCCATGGCGGGCAGGTTCTCCGCGCCGCTGACCAGGAGCACGCCGCCGTCGGGGCAGGCGTGCAGGTTGCCGAAGGTGGCCGGCAACTGGTCGCGGGCGGTGTCCAGGTCGGTGTCGAGCCATACCTCGGTGCGGTGGGTCCAGGCGCCGAGCGTCAACATGCGCAGGACGTGGGTGACGGGGTCGAAACCGTCGGGCGGGGTGAATGTGCCGGGCAGTTCGGCGGCGTCGCTGATCCTGTCCAGGCGGTACATGCGGATGGCGGCGCGGAGATGGTCGTGTCCGACCAGGTACCAGCGGCGGGCGTGCACGACGAGCCCGTACGGGTCCACCTCGCGTGCGCCGTGGGTGTGCTCGATCCGGACGGTGTGCCGCGCGTGGACGGCGGCGGCCAGCGTCAGCGCCAGGTGTGGTTCGGGGGTCAGCGGGCCTGCCGTCGCCGAGGTGGCGGCGATCAACGCGGTGACGCGCCGGCGCAGCGGCGCGGGCAGGACGCGGTTGAGTTTGACCAGCGCCCGGTCGGTCGGGCCGGGCTCTCCCACCTGTTCGTGCTGTTTGCCGGTGGCCAGCGCGACCGCGACGGCGACCGCTTCGTCGTCGGCGAGCATCAGGGGCGGCAGGCGTACGCCGCGGGCCAGCCGGTAGCCGCCGTAGCGTCCGCGGACGGACTCGACGGGGATGTCCATGTCGCGCAGGGCGGTGATGTAGCGGCGGACGGCGCGGGCGTCGACGTCCAGGCGCCGGGCCAGTTCGTCGGCGGACACCAGGCCGCGCTCTTGCAGGATCTCCAGCAGCGCCAGGACGCGAGTCGCGGGACGGGACACGGTCGCGATCCTAATGAGGGCAGAAAGCGTCCACAATCCTCCCTAGCCTTACGCCGGTAAGAGAGATCGAAAGGAGTCGACGCGATGTCGACCATCGTTCTTGTCGGCGGTTCGTTCCTCGGCGCATGGGCCTGGGAGCGCGTCACGCCGCTGCTGACCGCGTACGGCCACCAGGTGCATCCGCTGACGCTCACCGGTTTCGGCGACCGCGCGCATCTGGGCTCGCCGGACACGACGCTCACCACGCATGCCCGCGACATCACGGCCGCGATCGAGTACGCCGGGCTGCGCGAGGTGGTGCTGGTGGCGCACTCCTACGGCGGAGCCCCGGCCACGATCGCCGCCACCACGATTCCCGGACGGATCGCCCGGCTGATCTACCTCGCCGCGCTGCTGCCCGAGCCGGGCCAGAGCCTGTTCGACATCACTCCCGCGCCCGTCGTCGAAGCGATCATGCAGACTGTCCGGGACGGGCGTATCCCGGTGATGAACGACGAGATCATCGACGCCAACTTCGGCGAGCACGGGCTCACCCCCGAGGACCGGGCCTGGCTGCGGGCACGCGGCGCCGGCCAGCCCATCGGCACCTACCAGGACCCGGCGCCGACAGACCTCAGCGCGGCGCAGCGGCTGCCCCGCACCTACATCGCCTGCGCGGCCGACCCGGGCGGCCCGCCGCGCATGCCGGGCATGAAGGTGATCACGCTGGACTCCGGACACTGGCCGATGATCACCGAACCGGAGTCGCTGGCCCGGGTGCTGGACGAGGCGGCCCGGTCATGATGCGGCCGTACCGGGTGAAGATTGCGCAGGAGAGCCTGGACGACCTGGCCGCCCGGCTGGCCGCGACCCGCTTCACCCGCCCGCTGCCCGGCCACGGGCTCGGCGTGCCCGCCGCCCGCGTCCAGCACCTGGTCGAGTACTGGCGCGACGGCTACGACTGGCGCGCCTGGGAGCGGCGGATCAACGTCCACCCGCAGTTCCTGACCGAGATCGATGGGCTGGACGTGCACTTCCTGCACATCCGCTCGCCCCGGCCGGACGCCCTGCCGCTCATCCTCACCCACGGCTGGCCCATGTCGGTCGTCGAGTTCCTTCCGCTGATCGACCGCCTGAGCGACGCCTTCCACCTCGTCATCCCCTCAGTGCCCGGCTTCGGGTTCTCCGGCGTACCGCGTGAGCCGGGCTGGAACCGCCGCCGCGTCGCCGCGGCGTGGGCGGAGCTGATGCGCCGGCTCGGGTACGAACGTTACGGCGCACACGGCAACGACATCGGCTCCCTGATTTCCATCGAGCTCGGACGCCTGGATCCGCACCGCGTCGTCGGGGTGCACGTCACCCAGATCTTCTCCCTGCCCTCCGGCGATCCGGCGGAGCGCGCCCTGCTGGGAAGCGACGACCGGGCGAAACTGGCCGCCCTGGAACGCTTCATGGCCGACCGGAGCGCCTACCTCAACCTCCAAGCCACCCAGCCGCAAACCCTCGCGCACGCGCTTGCCGACTCCCCGGCCGGCCAGCTGGCCTGGAACCTGCAGCTGTTCGGCGAAGTGGTGAGCGACGACTACATCCTCACCAACGCCGCCATCTACTGGCTGACCGACACCGCCGGCAGCTCGGCCCTGATCGGCTATCACGGCAACCGGCCGCCTGCCGGGCCGTCATCGGTCCCGCTGGGCCTTGCCTGCTTTGCCGACGACTTCTTCCCCTCCATCCGCCCGCTCGCCGAACGCGACCACAGCGCCATCGTGCACTGGAACACCTACGACAAAGGCGGACACCATGCCGCGCAAGAGGAACCCCAGCTCCTCGCCGACGACCTTCGCACGTTCTTCACCCTCCGCCGATGACGTCGCCCGCAAGCGCACCGGCCGCGGCACCGGTGGTCTTCACCCGATGGGGAACACAAAGGGGAACAAGCGCATGCCGACCGCGTTCGTCGTCTTCTACCGGAACATGAACCTGGGCCACCCGAACAGCCCCACCCGGGCGATGCTCGAAGACGCGCTGCGTGCCGCGGGGGCGTCGTCGGCACGGTCGTTCCAGACGAACGGGACGGTCCTGATCGAGGTCGGCGACACCTCGCCCCGCGAGGTGGTGAACCGGGCGGCGCCGCGGTTGCTGACGGTCAGCGGCTACGGCGACGCCGTGTTCGTGCGTCCACTCGACCAGCTCGCGGCGATCCTTGAGCGCGACCCCTTCGCTGGCAGCGGCGACGAACACATCTATCGTGAGACCTTCACCTTCTTCGACAGCGTTCAGGAGTTCGGTGCCCCGCTGCCCTGGACGAATGACCGAGGCGATGTCCGCATCATCGAGATCGGCGGCGGCGTGGCGTTGAGCGTCATCAAAAGGATCGCAACCCGGGTCGGCAGTCCCACCGCCGAGGTAGAGGCGAGGCTTAAAGTCCCCGCCACCACCCGCACCGCAAGGACGGTCAAGCGCCTGGTCAAGCGTTTCACTGAGCCGGTGACGGACCCGGCCCACAGTTACGGCGAGCGACAGTGATCGCCCGGCTGCACATCACCACAGCCCAACTTCCGAGATTGACACAATCTCGGAGTTGACTCCCAGGTATGACTTCCGAGATTACGAAGCGCCGTCCGGGCGCCCGCCCCACCCGGCTGCCGCCCGCCTACGACACGGTGCTCGGCGAGTACGCTGCGGCGCTGGAACGCGCGCCGCTGTCGGATGAGACCCGGCGCACCTACCGCTCCCGCGTGCGCATGTACCTGTCCTGGCTGGCCGATCACGCCGCCACCTATTCCACCGATCCCCTCGCCGATCGGCAGGCACGGGACTGGGCGGTGCGCGACTACCGCATGTGGCTGCTGCGCGACGGCCCGGCCAGGCGCAGCCGCGTCTACGTCAACTCCATCCTCACCGCGCTGGACGACTTCCACGTCCGCCGGGGTCTGGGCAAGGCCGACGTCGCCCGCGAAGACCTGCCCAAGAGCGCACCGCGCGCGCTGGCCGAGGGCGCCCGCATCCGCTGGCTGCGCGCCGTGGAGGCGCATCTGTCGCCCCGGGGCCGGTGCATCGCGCTGATCCCGTACTACGCCGGCGCGCGCATCAGTGAGGTCGTCCGGCTCGACATCGGCGACGTCCAGATGTCGGCCCGCAAGGGCAGGCTGCGCCTGTACGGCAAAGGCGGCAAGTTTCGCGAGGTCGACATCCACCCCAAGCTCCGCAGTGAGCTGCAGCTCTGGCTGGATGAACGCCCCAACTGGCCCCGCGCTGGCGACAACCGGGCCCTGTTCCTCAACGCCAAGGGCGGACGGCTGACCGCCCGGGCCGCTGGCGGCATCATCGCCGAGATCGCCCAGACAGCAGGGCTGGACGATCCCACCACCGCGCACGTCCTGCGTCACACGCTCGCCACCACGCTGGTCCGCGGTAAGACTGACCTGGTTCTGGTCGCCGAGATCCTTGGCCACGCCCGCCTGGAGACCACCCGCCGCTACAGCTTGCCGTCCGACAAGGACAAGGAAGAGGCCCTCAAGCTGATCACAGTTGACCACTAGCCGTACATCTGCCTGGGGAAACTGGCGTAAAGATCGACTCATGGCCGGTTTTACCCCTATCTCGGCTGGACCCGACCGTACGCCCGTCCGGTGGTGGGCGTCGGCCGCGACGTCGACCGGGTCGTGGGGGAGGAGCGAAGTCGCCACGACGCGTGACGGTACGTCGAAACGTGGAGCTGCACGCCCCCCGCTCAACCGCGCTGATCTCACAGCCTCCCAGTCTGGACGAAGCGATACCTCGATCTCGCCATGCGCGGAGTCCGCTCAGCCGAGGTCACCGCCAAGATCTCCCGGCATCTGGAGCGCTTCGGCGCCTGGATCACGCGCGGCCTCGGGCATGCCGAGGCTCTCGGCCGTCACCCCGCGCGAGATCACCGCCTGTCGTGACCACCTGGCCACCGCTGGCAACCGCGGCCGCGACAACGTGCCCGCGCCGATGGCGCCGGCGCGACTCGTGTTGATCTCAGTGAGATCCAACTGACCTCCAAGCCCGCGGCTGTGCACTTGTGCCGAAGGTTGGTAGGGAAACGAGATTGGAGTCATCGGTGTCAGGACTCTTCAGGGGGACCAACGGCAGGCGGATCGTCGCCGTGCTGTTCGGCGCTGTCGCTGCCGCCGTGATCGGCGCCACGGCCGCCACGCCCGCTCAGGCGGCGCCGCCGTGGTGGTCGTACGGGGACGATGCCGGGGACGCGGGTCTGTACCAGGTCCATTACGAGGACGGTCGCCCGTTCACCGTGGAGCTGTGCTGGACGTACGAGTGGGGCCAGGTGCCCTGCGGCCGGTACTTCTGACCAGATCGGCCGGGCCCTCGCAGGGGCCCGGCCGTTCTCATGCGACCGGACCGTACGCGGCCGGCTCGCCGTGATCAAGCATGCCGCAACACCGTGAACCCCCGACTGGAGGACCTGACCATGAACAAGAAGGTTGTGCCCGCGGCGATGGCCGGAATCGCCCTGGCCGCCCTGACCGTGACCCCCGCCACGGCCGCGGCCACCCCGGTGATCGAGATCCGTCCCGGGCACAGCGCGACCGTGCAGGAGTCGGACCACGAGTTCCCCTGCCCGAAGAACGAGGTGCTGATCGGCCGGGAGCACGTCGGGGACGAGAACGCCGACACCACCTACTGGTGCGGCCGCATCTACATCGACAACGAACAGGTGACGACGCTGAGGCTCAGCTTCCTCGGCAACACCGAACCGGAGAACGAATCGTTCTTCGTCACCCAGGCCCACCAGGCCCTCACCGGACGCAGCCACGACGGGGACGAGAACGGCTACACCTCGTACTACACGGGCGCGCTGTTCTGGCAGGGCAAGGTCGTCAAGCTCGTCGACCGGCACTGGGTCACCTATCCGCATGAGAGCAACCACTCCACGAAGGCAGCGGCACTGGAGGTCATGACGGGCCGCTGGCACTCCGGCGACGAGAACGGCCCGACCGGCTACGAGTACGCCACGGTCACCTTCAGCGGGTAGCGGCGCCCCATCCGGACGGAACCAGAACCCAAGGACGGAACATGCAGAAAAAGGCTCTGGCCGCCGCCATGGTGGCGGCCGCCGCACTGACCCTCGTCCCCGCCGCTCCGGCTGCGGCCGCCGTAACGATCGAGGTCAGGACCACGTCCACCGCGACCGTGCGGGAATCGGACAGCGATTTCATCTGTCCGGCCAACGAGGTGCTGACCGGCCGTGCGCACTACGGGGACGAGAACGGCTACACCACGTACTGGTGCAGCCGCATCTTCATCAACGATGTGCAGGTGTCGGTGGTCCGCATCGACATCTTCGGCGCCCACCTGCAGGAACCCTCGTTCTACACCACCCCGGAGAATTACGGCCTCAGGGGCCGTAGGCACGACGGGGACGAGCACGGCTGGACGGAGTACTACCCGGCCGCGCTGTTCTGGCAGGGCAAGGTCGTCAAGCTCGTCGACCGGAGGTGGAGCGGGCAGATGAAGGAGAACGACCACTCCTCCAGGGCGTGGCCCAACGAGATCATGACCGGGCGCTGGCACGCCGGCGACGAGAACGGCGACACGACCTACCAGTACGCCAGGGTCTCCATCGACGCTTGACCTCGCGCCGCGGGACCGAGCCTTCCTGCAGGGCCGGCCTCGGGCAACCTCACCCGGTGGACGTCGTCGCCGAGGTCGCCGCTGAGGTCGGCCAGTTCGGGCAGCACCAGCCCGGCTGCCGCCTGCGCGGCGGCCAACCGGTCACGTAGTTCCCGGACCTGTTCGGCCTCGCGCTCGCGTTCGGCCTGGGCGGCGTGGGCCTGCTGTTCGGCGGCCACGGCGCGCTCGCGCTGGAGGTCGCGCTCGGCGCAGGACTGGCGAAGCTCCTCTTTGGTCACGCTCCTGCAGCCGGGCGGCGGCGGCCTGGCCCTGGGTGGCGGCCAGCGTCAGGCGTGCCTCGGTCGTCTCCTGCCGGGCGGTCTCGGTGCGCCTTTCGGCGGTCTCGGCGCGGGCCTGGGCCTGGCGGCTGTCGCGCTCGGCGCGCTCGCGGGCGGCGCTGGCGTCGGCGATCTCGGCCCGCAGAGCCTCGACCTGGCGGGCGTGCTCGTCTGCCGCGGCGCGCAGCCGGTCGAGCTCGCCGCGCGCCTCCTCCAGCGCGGCAGCCGTCCTCTGCTGCTCGGCCTGGGCCTGCTCCCGCTCGCGCGGGGCGTCGTCGCGGGCCTGCTCGGCCGCGCCGCGGGCGCGTTCGTGCTCGGCGACCTGGGCTCAGGCGTCGCGCGCGTCCTCCTTGGCGGCCTCGACCCGGCGGTCGGCCTCCTGCCGGACGCGCCGCTGCTCCCGCTCGGCGGCCTCCTGAGCCTCACCGGCGGCCCGGGCGCGGCGCTCGGCCAGCTCGGCGCGGGCGTCGGCCTCGCTCTTGTCGCGGCGCGCGCGATCGGCGTCGGCGCGCGCGGCCCGGATCTCCTCGAGCGTGTCCGCCACGGCCCGGTCCACATCCGCGCGCAGCCCGGCCGCCGCGGCGGCGACCTGGTCGGCCAGTGGCCCGAGCACGGCCTGGGCCTCTTCCAGGTGGGGCCGCGAATTCAAGGGCCATCCACCTCGGCACACCCTCGATCTCCCCGGCCGAGGCATGCCCCTGCCCGACACCGAACACGCAGCCAAGCTGATCAGGAGTGGTCTCTCACCGTCAGCCGCCGCCAGCGCACTCGGCACCAGCCCGGAGCACCTCAGACTCGCTTTCATGCCGCGGCCCCCGACGTCGGGGCAGCCACAACGGCGTCGGCAAGATCGCTGCAATGGAATGGAGGAACCCGTGCCCAGAGACGCCGAGATCGTCTCTTCGGACGAGGTCCACGCCGGGCCGACGGACGGGGCCATGGGCAAACGGACTCCGGCCCAGGTGCTGCGCGAAGCCAGAGCACGCGACGGCGAGATCAAGCGAGGCCGCGTACTCAGGACCCTCGACGAGATGGCCGCAGAGGCGGGCGCTGCTGCCTCGGCCGCGTCGCTGGCGGCCGACCTGGAGCTGGCCAAAGCCGAGCTCAGAACCTTGCGCGCGGAGCGCGACCGGCTCAAGGCGAGTAACGCCCGCCTGCGAGAGGCGCTGAAGGAGTCCGAGGACGATCGTGCCCATTTTCAACGCCGCCCTACACCTGCTCGATCAGCAGTCATAGGTCGAGCGAATTCTGACTCATGAGAGGGACCACCGCAGCCGCAACGATCATAACCACCGCACATGCCACGACCAGTCCAAGGGTCCAGGCGTTGAACCAGCCAAACGCTACAGACAGGACCGCCGTCAGCTCGCCAACCACGAATGTCACGCAGAGCCACTCGAATGCCAGGTGCAACCTACGGACTGACTGGCTCAGCTGGCGCGACCACTCGCCTGCCGAGCGAGGGTCCACACGTGACTGGACTTGGCGTTGACTTATGTCGTAGTACGTCGCCGCGTCCGCTGATTTTTTCTGCCGCATGAAGCCAATCTCTACTGACAGGGCGATCAAGATGGTCGGCAACACCTGCGAGGCAGTGGAGTAGAACGCTTCTGTGGCCATGCCAGGTAATCGTGATGACGTTGAACTGTGTTCCGTTGCGCGACGGGCCCGAAACCACGCGGGGTCGGGCCCGTCGTCACGTCTGCGGATCTACCAGCCGCCCAACGGAACCGCGCCGAACCTACTAGCTCACAGACTCGCCAAGTGACACCAGAACGCGGATCCTACACAGCCGTGGTTGCCTTGGGGTACGGACGGGCGTCGGCTGCGGGACTCTGCCCTGTGCGACAGACGGGCGTCGGCTGCGGGACTCGCCCTCTGCGGCGGCTGCGGCCCGTCGCCGTCGGCCCAGCGTGGCCCGAGCGGGCGGGGAACGTCCTCAGCCGGGGATGGAGGCGCCTCCGGCGGCGGCGAGGCCGGGGGCGAGCGCCCCTTGACGGGGATCTTCAGGGCACGGCGCGCTGATCTCCCCGATGCCGTACAGCTGGCGTTCCTCTGCCGTCAGAGGGCTGCCGGCCCGCCGGCACAGCAGTCCCGCGACGGCGGAGGCGTCGGTGCTCCAGCGCCGCAGGGCGTGGTCGGAGGTGGTGAGGAGGAACTCTTCGGCGTCGCCGGTGAGGACGCCCACGCCGGTCGTTCCTTCGACGCTGACCGCCTGGCCGATCCTGTCGCGCTCGCGCAGGTCCCATATGCGGGCAGGGCCGGGGGAGATCCCGTTGGTGCTCAGCAGGCGTTGGCCGCGCGCGTCGAGGTCGACCTGCCACACTGTGCCCTTGTGGCCGCTCAGGGCCGGCAGCGCCACGGGGGCCAGGGGGCGGGTGAGGTCCCACAGGTGGATGCGCTGATTGTCGGAGCCGGCCGCGAGCAGGCGCCCGTCGTCGGTGGCGGACAGGCTCGCCACGCTCAGGGCGCCCGGCAGAGGCCGGATGAGGCGAGGGTGGTGCGGGTCTTGGACGTCCCACAGCTGCGCGCCCGCTTTGTCGGTGCCCACGGCGAGCGTGGCGGTCCTGCCGAGGAAGGTGAGCGAGGTGACGGTCGACAGCGGGCTGCGGGTGTGCGGGCGCGGGTGGCCGGGGTCGGAGACGTCCCAGACGACGAGGGCGTGGTTGCCGTTGCCTCCGGTGACCAGGGTCCGCCCGTCGGGGCTGAACGCGGCGTCGTTGATGTGGTTCTCGGTGTGGGCGTGGCCGTGGCCCAGAGGTCGGGGGGCTTCGGGGTGGGAGATGTCCCACAGGCACATGGCGGCCCAGGTCGTCGGCTTGTGTGGGTCGGAGGTGTCAGGGGCGGCCGTGGTCAGGGCGAGCGTGTGCCTGTCCGGGCTGAACGCGGCGCCGGTCAGGGGCAGGTCCTGGCAGGTGAGGGTGGTGCCGAGCGGGCGGGGCGCGCCGGCGGCGGGGACGTCCCACAGGCGGGCGGTGCCGTCGGCGCTGGTGGTGATCGCCAGCCGCCGGTCCTGGCTGGCTTTCAGCGTGGTCAGGGGGCGTACGTGCCCGGCCAGTGGGGGCAGCGGCTGCCAGCGTCGGCTGCCGTCGGTGCGGGTTCCGACGGCCAGCGAGGTGCCGTCCGGCCCGAATGCGAGCCCGAGCACCTCGCCCGGCTGGCGAAGTGTCAGGCTCCAGGACGTCTCTCGCTCCTTGTCGTGCCGGACGTCCTTGACGTTCCATATCCGGACCTGTGCGTCGATGTCGCCTGCGGCGAGCGCGGTCCCGTCAGGGCTGAAGGCCAGGTCGGCGACCGTGCTGGGGGATGCGGACAGCTCTCGCGGCCTGCTGGGGGTGCCGTCTGGCGCCAGGCGGGCGAGCAGGATCGGGTGGGCGGAGACGGCGGCGTCGGCCAGGGCCAGCGTGCGGCCGTCGGGGCTGAGCGCGACCGTTTTGAAGTTTTGCCGGTGTTCCTGCCTCGGCAGGGGGTGGGACTGCGGGTGGCGGGGGTCGGTGGTGTCCCACACGGTGGCCTGGTGGTCGCCCTCCACGGTGGCCAGGGCGCGGCCGTCGCGGCTGAGGGCCAGGTCGAGGATGTGGTCCTGGGTCGCCTGCCAGCGGTGCAGCGGTTCGGGGTGGCGCGGGTCGGTGGTGTCCCACAGGGCCAGCCGGCCGTGGTCGTCTCCGGTGGCCAGGCGGCTGCCGTCCGCGCTGAATTCCATGGCCGTCAGGGGTCCCTGGTCACTGCTCAGATCCGGCAGGCGTACCGGCGGGCCGTTGCCACGCAGGTCCCACAGCCGGACCCGGCCCGAGTCGGTGGCGGCCAGCACATGTCCTGGGTGCACGGCGAGCCGGGCGATGGCGGCCGTCCCCGCGTGCACCAGGAGCGGGCGGTCGTGCCGCGTGGCCGCGGTATCCCATACGCGCACGTCGCCGGCCGGGGTGGCCTCCGCGAGGATCCGCCCGTCGGGGCTGCCGGCCCATGCCGTCGCATCGGCCGGGCCGCCGCTGACGTAGCGGGTGGCGTACGGCGGGGCGGACGAGCCGATCACCGCGTTGCGGGCTTGCGGGGTGTCGGCGGCCTGCAACGCGGCCAGGGCCAGGTGGGCCGCGAGCGCGGGGTCGTTCGGGCGTACGGCGTCGGCCTCGGCGCCGAGCCGGGCCGAGACCGCCTGCGCGGCCTGCCGGGTCGCCCGGCCCGCCTGGTCCACGGCGAAGATCGCTGCCGCCACGGCCGTGACCGCGAGTGCGGCCAGCGCTGCCGTCAGGCGGCGCCGGCGGCGGGTGTCGCGTTGCCGGCGGCGATGGGCGGCCGCCAGGAACGCGCCCTCCACCGTCTGGTCATCGGCGCAACCGTGCCACTCCTCGGCCGCCGCGAGCCGGCTGCCGCGGTAGAGGTGGCTGTCGTCGCGGCCTGCGGCCTGCCAGGCCGTGGCGTCGTCGGTGAGCCGCTGGCGTACCAGGAGTCCGACCCGGTCGGCGTCGATCCATTCCCGCAGCCGGGGCCAGGCGTGCAGCAGCGCCTCGTGGCTGATCTCGACGTGTTCGGCGTCGGCGGTCAGCAGCCGGGCGCGGGTGAACTCCTCGACCACGGCCTTGACCACGGCCTGGCCGCCGGCGCTGGCGGCCAGTGCGCGCCGCTCGGCGCGGCGGCGGGTGTCGCTGGTGCCCTCGCCGACGCGGACCAGGCCCAGCAGCACCGTAGGGGCGATCTTCTGTTCCTGCGGGGTGAGCCGGGCGTAGGCGCGCTCGGCGGTGGTGGCGACGGCGCCGTGCACGCCGCCGGTGCGTTCGTATCCCGCGACGGTGAGCATGCCGTCGGCGCGGTGCTGCCAGGTGGCCCGCAGGGTGTGCGACAGCAGCGGCAGGGCGCCGACTTCGCACGCGTGCTCGCCGAGGTCCCGCAGCAGGACCTCCACTAACCCCGGCTCCAGGGCCAGCCCGGCCGCGGCGGCCGGCTCGGTGATCGCCAGCCGGAGTTCGGCGCGGTCCATCGGGCCCAGCGGCAGTGAGCGGGTCCGCAGCGCCTCGCGTAGCCCGGGGTGGGCCAGGCAGTGCCCGTAGAAGTCCGCGCGTATGGCGGCCACGACGGCGGGGCCCGCCTGGGCCAGCCGGCACAGTTCGTCGGCGAAGACGTCCCGTTCGGCTTCGTCGTCGCACAGGGTGAACAGTTCCTCGAACTGATCCACGATCAGCAGGGTGCACGAGTCCGTCGGGACATGCAGTTGCGCCATCGGGCGCGCAGTGGGCGTCAGGTAACGCACCGCCGCGGGGCCGGGCACCCGCCCGGGCAGCGCTCCGCCCGTCACGGCGGGCGTCACCCCGGCCCGCAACAGCGACGACTTGCCCACGCCCGACGGCCCGATCAGCATCACCGGATGCCCGGCCGTGCTGGGATCGGCCAGCAGGCAGACCAGTTCGGCCGTGGCCCGGTCCCGGCCACTGAACCAGCGGGCGTCCTCGGTGCCGAAGGACGCCAGACCCGGGTACGGGCACGGCGGCGGCGCCGGCCGGGCCAGCGCCAGCAGGGCGCCTTTGGCGCCCAGCACCCGGTCGCACTCCCGGGCGAGCTCCGCTCCTGGCCGTTTCTGCCCGTTCTCCACCCGGCTGAGGTGCCCCTTCGTGCAGTACACCTCGTCTGCGAGGCCTTTGAGCGATTTACCCGCTTCGATGCGCCTTCGGCGGAGTTCTGCCCCGAACGCAGGGGTGTCCTCGTCCTCCGGCTGCTGCATCGAGGCCTCCGCCCATCCCGGGTGTGACTCTAGGTGCCTGATCTTATGCGAAGAGTACGCAGGTCGCGGGGCGTTGTCCGGGGCCGCGATCGACACGGCCACGGAAAACCCGTTCCGGTCAGGCTTGGGTCCGATCCACCATCGAACCGGCGGCAAACACATGCCGTCATCACTTCGTCACCCAGAGAGAGGGTCACTGATGAACAAGCTCACTGTGCGCGCCTGGAGTGGCCGCTGGGCCGTCGTCGCCGCCGTCGTGGCCGCGTTCGCCGGACCGCAGGCGGCTCCACCCGCCCACAGCGTCTCCGCGGTCACCGGCGCGATCAGCGCCCAGGCCAGGAAGGCCTGCCCGACGGACCACCTGTGCGTCTGGGAGCGCCTGATATCGGGATGGCTCGACCGTCGCGGCAGTGACTACCTCTACCGGGACCCCTTCTCCAGCCCGCAGCTCAACAACTTCGCCGACCGCAAGCTCTACAACGTCACCGGCGCGAAGAACAACACCCGCTTCGACGTCAAGCTGTTCACCGGGCCGAACGGCACCGGCGACTCGCGCTGCCTCAGCCCCGGCCAGGCGCACGCCGTTCACGACTCGCAGATCACCAACACCTGGCAGTCGGTCATCATCTACACCGACGACCGCGCCTGCGACTAGTGATCCCATGACCCCCGGCGCGGCGACCCCCCTTGCGCCGCGCCGGGGCCCCTCCGGTGAAAAGGGGCTGCGGTCAGGCGTGCCAGTCGGTGACCCCGCCCGGCACCGGCGCGGCCGGGTCGTAGGGGGTGCGGCTGAAGATGAACGTGTCGAGGTCCAGATGGCCGGGCGCCACCCGGAGCGTCTCCCCGGCGTAGTAGCTGTCCAGCCCCAGCCAGGTGCCGTCGGGCTGGGGCACGAACCGGGAGGCCCGCCCGCTGCCGCCGACCGGCTCCAGCGACAGGGCGCGCTCGGGCAGCAGCCGCAGCGTGTACGGCTTGGGCCCCCAGTGCCACAGCCCGGTCAGCGCCGGCAGATCGGGATCGGCGGCGACCGGCTGCCATTCGTCCGGCAGGCGCGGCTCGTAATGCTGCAGGATGTCCAGCAGGTCGGTCAGCAGCGTGCCGTTCACCCCGGTGGTGGTGTTGGCCATGAACAGCACCCCCACCCCGTCGGCGGGATCGGCCCACACGGTGGCCAGGAACCCCGGCATCGACCCGGCGTGGCCGGCCAGGCGCCGACCCGAGACGCGGGACAGCTGCAGGCCGAGTCCGAAGCCGCCGGTCCAGGCGTCCCCGTCGTCCACGCCGGCCGGCTCGCGCATCTCGGCGACGGTGTCGGGGCTCAGCACGTCGCCGCTGTCGCCGCCGACGAACGCCGCCCACCGCGCCAGGTCGTGCGGCGTGGACCACAGCTGGCCGGCCGGCCCTATCGCGTCGGCGTCGTGCTCGGCAGGTGCCCACACTCTCCGTCCGGGGCATGATCGAGACAGAGCGCCAAGGTGGTTGCAATGAACGCGCCTGCTCGGCCAGAGCCGAGGCTGCCCCCCGGATTTCGTGATCGGGGGTGAGGTGGCCAGGATCCCGGACTTCCGTCCCCGGCTCAAGGGGATCGGCGGTCCCCTGATGGTGCTGGCCGGCCGCCACGACCGGGCGTTGCACCCGGCGCTGCAGCGTGACTTCCAGCGCTTCGCGCCTCAGGCCCGTCTCCACATGCTGGAGCGCAGCGGCTCGTTCGGCCATGTCGAGGAGGCGGAGACCGTCCACTCGCTGCTGCGTGACTTCTGGCTACAGGCATGACGTCCTTGGTGGAAGAGTCCGGGCGTACCCGGGCACGCCGGGACTCGGGCTGCTGTGGGCCGGGCAGTCGTTGTCGCTGTTCGGGGACCAGTTCATGACGCTGGCGCTGCTCGCGGTGACGGTGCTGGGCACGTACACCGGGCTGGGGGCGATCGGCCTGGTCGTCGGCAGCATCGTGCACTGCGTGAACGAGGGCGCGTTCAGCCCCACCTCGATGACCCTGCGCCAGACGCAGGCCCCTGCCGAACTCCTCGGACGGGTCTCCGCCGTGCAGCGGTTCCAGCTGTGGGGCGCGGTCGCGCTCGGGGCCCTGCTCGCCTCCGCCGCCACCGCGCTCGCCGGACTGGAGGTCACGGTGTGGATCGGGGCGCTCGGCACGATCCTCTGCCTTCCCGCCCTTCTGCGGCGCGGCATCCGCACCGCCACGTTCGCCCGCGGATGATCTGAGCCCCCCAGCCGGGGGCTCGATCAGGGGTAGGGACAGGCCCGGTCAGCGGCGGTGGCGAGAACGCCGAGAGTGCTGGCGGCGAGGCGGTGACGGACGTCTTCGAGCATGACGAGAGTTCCTTCCGAGGAGCGGGAGTTCCTCGACATCCTCAGCCGGCGCATCCGTCCGGACCAGGCCCGCATCGTGCCGTGTCGCCCCCTTGCCCGCATTCCGCTTGGCCGGCGTCCTGGGCGCTTGCCGCTCCAACGGGCGATGGTTACCGGGTCACGACGGTCGGATCCGGTAGGCGCGGATGATCGTCTGTTTCGCCGTGTTGCCCGCCGCGTCCACCGCCTGGGCACGCAGGGACACGAACCCGTCGCCGGCCGGGTGGCGCAGGACGGCCGCCGCCCCGTGGACCTCGGCCCTGG
This sequence comes from Nonomuraea jabiensis, assembly GCF_014204795.1. Classification (GTDB taxonomy): domain Bacteria; phylum Actinomycetota; class Actinomycetes; order Streptosporangiales; family Streptosporangiaceae; genus Nonomuraea; species Nonomuraea jabiensis. Next base: position 9,268,444 of record NZ_JACHMB010000001.1, read on the forward strand.
CCCAGGTGGCGCCGTCGTCGTAGGAGACCTCCACCGACAGCCGTCTGACGGGACGGGCGGCGCTTCCCTCCAGCGGCTGAATGGTCACCGGTACGGTGAAGCGCCGCCCGGACGGGGCGGTGTTCTCGGCGTCGAGGGCGGGGCTGAAGCGCACGACCGACACGGGCAGTCGCGCGGGCGTGTCGCCCGCGACGTGTCCGGACCGGAAGGTCCACACGCCGGACACGCGCGTGGACAGCGTCGCGGGTGCTCCGCGCTCGGTTTCGACGACGAGGCGGTAGGCGGCCTCCCGCGCGGGCACGGTGAAGCTCGTCCTGATCTCCGGCTGCTCGCCCACGAGGGTGCCGTCACGGTAGAGGGCGGTCCGTTGCGTGGCCCGGGTGGAGTAGCCGAGCGACCCCCTGCCGTCGCCGTACATGAGCAGATCGGTCGAGATGAGGTCGCCGGTGCGGCTGACGCCGTCGGCTTTCTCCGCGCCCGCCCAGGGCAACGCGGGCGAGAAGACGCCGCGGTTCCAGGCCTCCGTGTACGCCCGCCCGGACTGGTAGCCCTTGAAGGGCGAGTCGAACCGGTTGAGTCGACCGTCGGAGCCGTACTCGAACAGGTAGCGTTGCCAGCGGATGCCGTCGTCGGTGTTGACGTACTCGACCTGCTTGAACGGCGTGCCGAACGTGGTGGGAGCCAGGAAGCCGAAGACGGCGCCGTCGCGCGGCCAGGCGCGGCTGTATGCGCGGGCTTCCGCCTCGGGCAGGTGGCGGGCGTAGTCGGTGTGGATGGCGGCCAGGTCGTGCTGGGCCACGCGCCGTTCGAATCCGTTGACCATGCCTCCAGAGTGGAACCAGGCCAGATGGTAGGCGTACGGGCTGTCGGCTTGGGCGGCGGCCCATCGCTCAGCGACCTTGGTGCGTACGCCGGCATAGGTGCGGGCAGGGCCGAGCTGGGCGGTGTACGTCGCCTCGTAGGAGTCGCCGAGCCAGCCCCAGTGACGCGATGTCCCGTCCGCTTTCTGGTACTGGTAGACGATCTCGGCTTGCACCGGGACGGCGTCCGCGCGGGGAAGCGTCAGCGTGATCGGCTTGCCCAGCCGCGCGTCGGCGTCCACGGTCTGCGATCGGTTCAGGTCGAGGCCCGGGTGGACCAGAAGCGTCCGGCTCTGGCCGTCGCGGATGGTGGTCCTGATCAGCCATCGGCCCTTGGGCAACCGCAGGGTGACCGGTCCCTCGGGGTTCTCCACGTCGATCGGCGTCTGGTCGGCGTCCAGGCGGAACAGCGTCGTGTAGGCCTCGGTGGCCGGCCGGCCGTTCCTGCCGGTGAACCTGAGGGTGAGGTCGTAGCTCTCCTCCTCCTTGTCGACCCCGACCGGCGTGCTGAGGGTCAGGTCGCCGTCGCCGGTCGCGACGACGTGCCCGCCGAGGAGGCCGTCGGGCCCTCCGGCGCGGGTGTCGGCGGTGACGACGGCCTCGGCCTGCCCGCCCGCAGGGACGGTCAGCGTGGCGGGTGTGACGCTGAAGGACTTGTCACCACGCGCCTCCAGACGGAGGGTCACCGGCTGCTGCTGCTGGTTGCGGTAGACGATCGTTTTGCTGACTGGCTGGTCGTCGTCGTGCGGCCACGCCTGCTTTCCGAAGCCGAGGCCGGGCGGTTCGGCGGTGACGGCCTGGCGGGTGCCGCGGTCGGCGTCGACGAGCCCCGCGCCCTGCGCGAAGACCCCGATCCCCGGCAGTGGCCGGGCGGTGCCCATGAGGGCCGCCTTGAGCAGGTCGCCCTTCCAGCCGGGATGCGCGCCGGCCAGCAGCGCGGCGACGCCGGTGACGTGCGGCGTGGCCATGGAGGTGCCGGACATGACGACGTAGGAGCCGTCGCCGGGGCTGTCCTTGCCGCGCGCCGCGGTGATGTCGACGCCGGGGGCGGTGATGTCCGGCTTGAGGCCGTCGTCGCCGGCGCGCGGCCCGCGGCTGGCGAACTCGGCCTGCTCGCCGGACTTGCTGACGGCGCCGACCTGCAGTGCGGCGTCGGCGGTGCCGGGCGAGATGAGCGTACGATCGGCGCCGTAGTTGCCGGCCGCCGTCACGAACAGGGTGCCGTAGCGGTCGCTGAGCGTCTGGACGGCCTCCTCCAGCGGGTCGGTGCCGGGGGTGTCCGGGGAGCCGAGGCTCAGGTTGACGACTCTTGCGCCCTGCTCGGCCGCCCACTGCATGCCGGCCAGGACAGCCGAGTCCGAGCACCAGGTCGACTCGCACACCTTGCCGTCCAGCAGCATCACGCCGGGCGCGACGCCACGGTACCTGCCGTCCGAGGCGGCGCCGCTGCCCGCGATGGTGGAGGCCACGTGCGTGCCGTGCCCGATCACGTCGCGTTCGTCCTGGGCCTCGGTGAAGTCGGCCCGTGCCGCGACCTTTCCGGCGAGGTCGGGATGGGTCGCGTCGATCCCGGTGTCGAGCACCGCCACCTTGACGCCGGCGCCGGTGTACCCGCGCTCCCACGCCTGCGGCGCGCCGACCTGCTTGACGCTCACGTCGAGCGAGACGCGCCGGCGTCCGTCGAGCCAGATCTTGCCCGTGCCGCCCGCGAGCGCCTGCCACGTCCGCGCGGCCTCGCTCCTGCGCTGCCGTACGGCGAAGCCGCGCACCGCGTTCAGCGACCTGAACCCGCTCATCGCACGGACGGCCGAGGCAGGGCCGGAGGTGCCGGTCACGAGTAGCGGGAGCTCCTTGCTGTCGTCGTAGCCGAGCTCCAGCAGCCCGGTCACGTCGAACAGCCGGGGGTCCAACCGCCCGGCGGCGACCAGCGGCGCGGCGTCGCCGGGTAAGACACGCAGCCGCCCCCGCGCTTCGTCGGTGAGAAAGGTGACCTTCTCCCTGCCCTCACCCGGCTCGACGATCGCGCTCGTGGGACCGGTCACGGTCACCTTGTCGCCGGTGACCAGCGTGACCGTCCGCATGCCAGTCATCGCCTGGTCACCGGCCTGCGCGACCGCCTGCGGCAGGGCGGCCGGCTGGACGGTCACGGCCGCAGCGAGCGCGGCGACACCAGCCCACCTTGTCGTTCTTTGCACTCAGTTCTCCGATCATCAGGGAAATATCACTACGAGAACAGCCGGGCGGGTCCCTCGGCTGTGGGTGTTTCAGCCGCGGGCGGGGCCGGTTCGCTCTGGTTCGGGGACCACGGGAGGCAGCGTGTTGGTCCACTCGGAAACTCGGACCGTGGTCGTTCCCTCCTTGTAGATCTCGCCGTCCTTGCCGCTGCGGTAGCTGGAGCCGAGGACGAGCGAGGTTTCGGGGTCGATGATGACCTTCAGGTCCACGCCGAGGTCGGAGATCTCCAGGCCGTCGCCGGCGCGGCCCAGGCCGTCCTTCATGGTGCCGATGCTCTTCACGATGGGAATCGTGGCCAGCGCCCGGAAGGCCGCAGCGCGAACCTCCGGCGGAGCCGGCAAGTCGCCCAGCAGGTTGACCAGGGAATTGGCCACGAACCACTCGCGTGCGGCGGGATCCGCATCGCCGTCGCCGTTGTCGACCTTGTCGGCGATCCACGCTTTCAGCGCCTCCGGATCGGTCGGCAGCTGCTCAATCTGGGAGAAGCTGACGTGGCTGTCGGCCAGGGAGAACGTCTTGGAGCCCTTGGCCTTGTAGACGGTGTCGCCCTCGTCGGAGGGCACCCATGCCTGGCCGTCGCGCCTGATCCAGCTTTCGGTGGACTTCGTGGGAAGTGTCTTCTTCCCGGCGCGCACGCTGTGGTCGGCCTTGACATGCCAGTAGGTCCCTGAGCCGGACCTGTTCTGCGCGGTGGAGGCGGCCGCGAGCAGGATCTGAGTGCTGGACAGCTGCGCCGGCACCGCCGACGCGCTGTGAGGCGTTTTGTTCGGCGATCCGGTGGTCACCGCCACAGGCGTTCCGCTGGTGGTGACCACCACCGCCACTGCTGCGGCCGCCGCGGCCGTCGTGAGGCCCATACCTCCGGCCAGCCAAACGAAGCTTCTGCGCCTCGGCTGTGCCTGGGCGTCTTGGAGTCGGCGCCGCCCCTCGCGTACGACGGTGTCGGAGGGATCGGGCTTGTGCAGCATCTTGCTGATCATCTCCAGTTCGTTCATGGTTCGATGTCCTTCAGTTCGGTGCGGAGCTTCTTTCGAGCACGGCTGAGCCGGGAGCCGACAGTGCCGTACGAGATCCCGAGGCTCTGTGCGATCTCCTCGTGGCTGAGCTGGCCGAGCGCCATCAGCAGCACCACGTCCCGCTCGCCTCGGGTCAGCTTCATCAGCGCCTTCGCCAGCTGAGGCTGCAGTCGTTGGGCGCTGACCGCGCTGACCACCCGGCTCTCGTGGCTGTCGGCATCCGGTTCCGCCCCCACGCGAGCCAGGGCTCGGTAGTGGCGGGCCTCCTTGCTGCGGTGCCGCGCCACGAGGTTGGTGGCGATCCCGAACAACCAGGGCCGCAGGCCGCCACGCTTGGGGTCGAACTTCTCTCTTTTGCGGAGGGCGATGAGGAAGGTTTCGGCGGCCAGGTCGTCGGCGGCCTGTACGTCCAGCCGTCCGGCGATGTACCGGTAGATGTCTCGGAAGTGCCGGTCGTAGACGGCCGAGAAAACGGCGGGATCACGACCGGCCTGGGCGGCAAGCTGGGCATCTATGACGTCCTCGACCGCGCCTGGTCCAGGGGTCACGTGTGGGTCTCCGTCATATGGGCACCTCTCGGGATCGGCGACACTCACCTGAACTTCTCTCAACCGCCCGAACGCTTTCCCGCATGGTGCCGTACGGTCCGACGCGCACCGTGGCTCAGGTCTCCGGGCCGGCGGTTCTGGGCGCCGGTCTTTGACGACCTTCACGAAAGTCTCCACCGGACCCGGGCGGCTGAAGACCCGACCGGTGCGGAGCCCGGCAAGGCCGGCGGAGACGATCAGGGTGCGGGCCGCAGCGGCCCGGGAACTACTGCTGGGAGTGCGGAGGTTCCTCAGGAGCGTCCGGTTCTGCGGGGGCTGGCAAGGACGCGGTGGAGTTGCTCGCCACCTACCGGCTCACCCGGCAGCCCGCTCCCGGCCCCGCCGAGACGGGCAGACAAACCACCTCCGCCGTGCGCACCACCGAAGCCGCCCCCGCCACCATCGCGCAGCTCGGCGGCCGGAAGGACGACCACGCGGTATGGCGGTTCACCTTCCGGCCCCGACGCCGACCGGCCGACGCGTCAGCGGCCGACCCCTAGCCTGCTGGGCTCTGGGCCCGGGCCTGACCGCTGGTCGCGGGCCGAACCGAGCGTGGCCGAAGGGTTTGCCCCGAATGTCAGCAGCGCCTCACGCCACGGCCCACGACCGTGACGACGCAGGAGGGCGAACAGCAGATTACGGTTCCCGAATGCCTGCACTGCGAGGTGGAGTGGATGCCTCGCAGCACGCTGGAGCCAGGCGTGCAGGGCTGGGTGCGCTTCCAGCGGACCGAAAGCGTCCTGGCTGAGCTCCACGGCAACGCTGGCCCAAATGGCGGTAGCTGACGGACGGGCGCCGCCCACGACCATGACGCCCGAATCCCCTCGACAGGAGGCCAACTTGCTGGACCTGCGCGCCGCCCTGGAAGAGACCGGGATGCGAGACCTCTAGGCCTGGCCATGCCCGTTCGAGACCGGCCCTCGATCAGCCCGATACGACACCGGCTCGGGCCGCCCTCCGCAGGCCGGGTGGCTCGGCGAGATCGCCAGCCGATGGGTGAGGGGCCCGCCTGGTATCACGGTCGTCCTTGCCGATCACCTTTCAAGATCGTGGGTGTCCGTTGAGGGATCCCCCTAGCAGACACCTTCGCCTACCCATCCGGCATCCTCCTGCGGAGTTCGGTCAGCGCCCGGGCTGCCTGTACGCGTCCACATGCGTCGACGGTAGGGTCGCTGGCGAAGCTCTCAAGTAGCCGTGTGCCCCGCTTCGTGTCCACATCAGCTAGGCCCCGCGCAGCCAGCACCCGGTGGGAGGCGATGAGGGCGGGGTCGGTGGCGAGGGTTTCGAGGAGCCGTGTGCCGCGCTCCGCGTCCACTTCAGCTAGACGAGTAAGTCCTAAGTAGCTGCGGTACGGAGTGCGTACATAACGAAGGGTGTTGACGATCGGTTTGTGACAACAGACCTCAACACCCTTCTCACCGCACTGTACGTCAGCATCGACGACTGGCTCGGACATCAGCCACGACTGGGACGCAAGCCGAAACTCACCGACGCCGAACTGCTCACCCTGGCCGTCGCCCAGGTCCTGCTCGGCATCCACTCCGAGGCGCGCTGGCTGCGCTACGTCCCCAAGCACCTGCCCGGCGCCTTCCCCTACCTGCCCGGCCAGTCCGGCTACAACAAACGCCTGCACAAGGCCCTGCCGCTGCTCAAACGGGCCATCCGGGCGCTGGCATCCGACACCGACCTGTGGAGCGATGCGGTGTGGGTGGCCGACTCCACTCCGATCGAATGCGGCCGCTCCCGCCCCACCACCCAACGCTCGAACCTGGCCGGCTGGGCCGGCTACGGCTACTGCCGCTCCCACTCCCGCTACTTCTGGGGCCTGCGCCTGCACCTCATCTGCACCCCCGCCGGACTACCCATCACCTGGGCCCTGGCCACCCCCAACATCGACGAACGCCAGGTGTTGATGGCCATCTGCGAGCACGACCCGCACCTGCTCGCCGACCGGCCCGGCCTGCTCATCGTCGCTGACAAGGGCTACATCTCCGCCGAACTGGACACCTTCCTGGCCGAGCGCGGCGTGCGGCTGCTGCGCCCGTCCTACCGCAACCGCACCCCTCGCCCCGGCGAAGAGCTGCTCAAGCCGATCCGCCAGCTGATTGAGTCCGTCAACGACACGCTCAAGGGCCAGCTCGACCTGGAACTGCACGGCGGACGCACCGTCACCGGGGTCGGCGCCCGCATCGCCCAGCGCATCCTGGCCCTGACCGCCGCCATCTGGCACAACCGAGCCACCGGCCAGCCCATCACCCGATCCCTGATCGCCTACGACCACTGACCCGACTTAGGACTTACTCGTCTAGGCCCCACGCGGCCCACACTCGGTCGAAGGCGATGAGGAGGGAGTCGGTAGCGAGGGTTTCGAGGAGCCCTGTGCCCTGCTCCGCGTCCACGTTGACAAGTTCCCGGGCCGCCCACACTCGGTCGGCGGTGTTGAGGGTGCGATCGGTGGCGAAGCTTTGCAGCAGTTGCGCGCCGAGATTCCTGGTCCTGTCCGCCTGGGCCAGCGACCGGGCTGCCTGTAGGCGCCCGAAGGTGTTGAAGGTGGGGTCGGTGGCGAGGGTTTCGAGGAGCCGTGTGCCCCGCTCCGCGTCCACTTTGACGAGTTCTCGGGCCACGCCCAGGCGCTTGCCGGTGGTGAAGGCGGGGTCGGTGGCGAGGGTTTCGAGGAGGCGTGTGCCCCGCTCCGCGTCCACTTTGACGAGTTCCCAGGCCGCATGCAGGAGGTCGGGGGTGGCGAGGCTGGGGTCGGTAGCGGGAGTGAGCAGCCGTGTGCCCCGCACCACGTCTACCTCGACCAGTTCCTGTGCCGCCACCATGGCCCTGTACCGGCCGGGGACGGTGGTGTATCGGGTGGCCACGCTCCGGAGCCGGTGCCCGTCCACCTGGGCCCGCACCTCAGTGAGCCCCCGGGCGGCGTACACGCGCTCGGAGGGGCCAAGCGTGGGATCGGCGGCGAAGCCTTCGAGGAGCCGTGTGCCCCGCTCCACATCAACCTCGGCCAGCACCCGGGCCGCTGCTGCCACAGCGGACCCGCTGATCCGACACTCATGGGGGCGGACGAAGCTCCCGTTCCGGTAATGGCTACGCACGTGCGTCGTTGTCTACGCGGTGTTGGTCGGCGAACTCAGACGGTGCGAACGCAGGCGCACTGGCCTGCCGCGAGTGTGCCCTCCGCAGCCTCTGCGGCTTCCCGCGTGGTGACTTCGGTTTTGGCGGAAGCGACCGCCGCTGCGGCGCGGCCTTCGGCCTCCGTCTTCTTGACGCGTGGCTGGACTTCCACTGCCGTACGCCCTCCGGCCTCGGCCTTCTCGTCGCGCGGCCAGACCGCCAGTGCCGTGACAGCTGCGATTACCGCCAGGCCCGCCAGCACCGTCCAGGTGATCGTGAAGCCTGCCTGCGTGGCGACCCAGCCGGCGATGGGATAGGTGACCAGCCAGGCCAGGTGAGACAGCGAGAACTGGGCGGCGAAGACCTCGGGAATTCCGGCGGGATCGACCGCCCGGCGAAGCACCCGCCCGGTCGGCGTGACGATCAGCGCCATCCCACCGCCGATCGCCACCCAGATCACCACGGTCGGCAGTGATGCGGCGACGCTCGCCGCGGACATCGTGACCGCCGCGCCGACCGCCGATACCAGCACGGCGGCACCGATCAGCATCACGAACCGGTCCGCCACCCGGTCCAGGACGCGCGGGAGGACGAGGGCCACCAGCAGCGTCCCCGTTCCGGACGCGGCGAGCACCCAGGCGACGTCGGATTGGGCTCCGCCGAGAACGTCGCGGACGTAGTTCACGGTGTTGACGACCACGATGGAGCCGACGGCGGCGACCACGAGGTTCAGTGCCATGACACCGCGCAGACTTGGGGTGGCCGCGAAAGTGCGGATCCCGGCCACGGCCCGGTCCCAGGCGCTCGTACGCGAACTGGGGCGCGCGTTGGGGATGCGCGTGGACAGGACCAGCAGCGCGGACACGGCGAACCCGACGGAGGTGCCGATGAACAGCAGGTTGAACGACATGAAGGTGAGCGCCACAGCCGCGAGCACGGGGCTCAACAGGCTCTCCATGGTGTAGGCCACCTGCGATGCGGACAGGGCGCGGGTGTAGTCGGCCTCCTTGGTCACGATGTCGGGGATGACCGCCTGAAACGTCGGGGTGAATGCCGCTGACGCTGTCTGGAGAGCCCCGATCAGGACGTAGATGTGCCACACCTCGGTGACGAACGGCAGCGCGATCACCACCAGAGCGCGCACCACGTCGAGGATCGTGAGAAACCAGCGTCTGGGCAGCCGATCGACGTACGCGGCCGCGAGCGGTGCGACGACCACGTACGCGACCATTTTGATCGTCAGCGCGGTGGCGAGAACCGCACCGGCACGCGGACCTGCGAGCTCGTACGCGAGCAGCCCCAGCGCGACGGTGGCCAGACCGGTACCGAACAACGCGATGACTTGAGCGCTGAACAGCCGCCGGTAGTCGCGAATCGCGAACAATCCCATGCCCGTCTCCTCCCGGGTAACCGCAGTCACCATCAAGTACTGAACAGATACCCCTTAGGGGTATGGCGTCGGGAGTTTTGTATACCAGGGTGGGGTATATGTCAAGCTATGAATTCGAGCTCGGCAAGCCTGCTTGGCCTGCAGTGCGACGCCGAGCAGGGCGCGAGCCTTGTCGCCTTGCCGAGTGCATCCAGGACGGAGTCGACCGCGTCGGTGACGCGGGGCGGCGACTCGATGGTCAACCCCTTGACCGCTCCGGCGGCGGGACCGCAATGCGAGCCTCCCTCGTACCACCACCTGGGTAAGGGAGTCGAACCGGTCGATCCCGCCGGGATCTGTGGCGGCCGACGTATCGCCGCCCCATCGGCCGACCGGCGACTGCGGCGTGTCAGCTCTCTTGCGTGCTCAACGGCGTCCGCGGGCCCAGCATCCATGGATCCTGAATGGCTTGACTGTCACCGACTCTTGCGATCATTATGAACATATATTCATGAACAGTTGTTCACGATCGAGAGGCTACCGATGACCATCGTCAACACCCACCAAGCGGAAGCCTGGAACGGCTACGAGGGCAACCACTGGGCCGATCACTACACCCGCTACGACGCCGTGAACAGCGGATTCAACGATTACCTGCTGCATCACGTCAGGGACGGAGACCGGGTGCTCGACGTCGGCTGCGGCAACGGCCAGGTCACCCGGCTGGCCGCGCGTCGCGCCGGTCACGTCACCGGGATCGACCTGTCAGCCCCCATGTTGCACGTCGCCCGCGCCGCCGCGGAGGCGGAGGGGATCGCCGCCGTCGACTTCCAGCAGGGTGATGCCCAGGTCCACCCCTTTCCAGCAGGCTCTTACGACCTGGTCATGAGCCGCTTCGGGATCATGTTCTTCGCCGATCCGGTCGCCGCCTTCGCCAACATCGCCCGCGGGTTGCGCAGTGGTGGCCGGGTGGCCATGCTCAGCCTGCGGTCCGCAGGTGACAGTGACCTGGGCGCGGTGCTGAATGCGCTCGCCGCCCACCTGCCGGCGCCCGAACCCGACCAGGACGGCGTAGGGCCGACGTCGCTGTCCGATCCTGGGCACATCGGCGAGGTGTTCACCGCGGCCGGCTTCGCCGAGGTCGAGGCCACGCCCGTCGAGGCGATGCAGGTGTGGGGCAGCGACGCCGACGACGCGGCAGACTTCCTGATGGCCTGGGGTCCTGTTCGCTTCCTCCTGGAACGAGGCGACCCCGCGGCCGCGCTGCGGGCCCGCACCGCGCTGGTCTCCGCGCTGCGCCCCTTCGAGCAGCCCGACGCCGTACGCCTGCGCGGCACCGCCAACCTCATTACGGCGATCCGGCCGTGAGCCCGCCCAGGGCGGCCGCTCTGAGCGAGGGTGAGAGCCTGCCGGACCACCTGGTGGCCGCCGCCGCGCGCCTGCTGGCCCGGCATGGCGCCGCCGGGCTGACCGTCCGGGCGATCGCCCGCGAGGCCCAGGTGGCCGACGGCGTGCTCTACAACCACTTTGCGGACAAGGAAGAACTTCTCGCCCTGGCCATGCATTCGCATGTTCGCTCCGTAGAGCGCGACCTGCCTGCGCTCCCGGAGCCCGGATCGGGTGATCTGGCGGGCAATCTCCGTGCCTTCGTCGCCTACGGGGTGGCGTTGCACCTGGCGATCATGCCCGCCTTCGCCGGCATGTTGGCGCGGCCCGAGGTTCTCATGCGCTTCGCCGCCCTGGACAATCCAGTGGCCGAGGGGCGGGGTCTGCGCGCGAAGCTGGCCGATTACCTGCGCGGCGAACAAGCCATCGGCCGCTTGTCCGCTGCGGGTCACCCCGACGCCGCCGCCACGATGGTCGTCGGGGCCTGTCACGAACTCGTCCTGCCGCACCTGTTCCGCGGCGTGCCGGCCACCGGCATCGAGGTCCCGCCCGGCTTCGTCGACCACCTCGTCTCCACCTGCCTGTATGGAGTGGCCATACGACCGGAGTGATCGGGCGCAGGAATAGGGTGTCGGCGACCAGCGCGACAACGGCCGGCATGCGAGCTTCCCCGCAGCGGCGTGGTCATCGAAGGCTTTGGGATGCCGGTGGCTCGCGCTTACCCGGCATCGAGCAGCTGACCTCTACTCAAGGCCGAACCTCCAGCGTTGTACTTTCACGGGCAAAGGCGCGAGGTCCTGGCATCACGTCACCCGCAATCCCGGAAATCACCGAGGGCGTTCGGCGTCGTGAGCTGGCGCGCACGGCCAGGACCACGGCGCGACAGCCCGTCCCCGACCGGCGCGCGGTCGCCGAGCGCAACATCGCCGCGGTCCTCGAAGTCGGCACAAGGCTGACCATTCTCATGTGTGCCGAGATCGACGACGCCGGGGGAGCTCGCACCTGCCTGGAACGCGGTATCGGGTACGTGGACGTGTCGGCCTCCCCCCATGTGCTGGCCGAGAGCCAGCATCTGGACGGCCTGGCCCGCGAACTCGGCGTAACCGCAGCCCCTCAAGATGGGCCTTGTCCCCGGCATCACCAACCTGCTGGCTCGCATCTGCGCCGAACGCTCACCGGCCACGGAACTGCGCATCGGAGTGCTGCTCGGCTCGGAGGAGCAGCACGGCCGAGCGGCGATCGCCTGGACCCTGGATGGGCTGGGCCAGTTCGACGGCTCGTGGACGATGAGTTTTCCCGTGCCGTTCTTCGGCACGCGGACCGTTCACCGCTCCCGTTCTCGGATCAGTACACGCTGCCCTGCACTCTCGGCATGCCCGCCGGGCGCACTGGGGCTGTGTATGGACTCTCACATCGCCACCGGCCTGCTGTCCGCGGCCGGGCGGCCCGCAGCCCGGCCGCTACGCCGCCGGAAGGTACGCGATCTGCTGCTCACGGCGCTGGAGCAGATCCATCTCGGGAACGAAGGGTTCGCTGTGACGGTCAACTCGGGCACGGCCCACGCATCCTTCAGCGGACGGCGGATGAGCCGCGCCACCGCGCTGCTCATCCGCCTGCCCGCTCTGTCGCCCGGCGTCCAGCACATCGAGAAACTGGTGGACCCGCTCGTCTTCCTGACCGAACTCGCCGCCGATGGGTTCGATCTCCGCATTCGACCACGATGACCATCTGGAGACCGGCCGTCGATGACCAGCACCATGCGCAGGGTCCGCTCATCGCCCTGATCGCGTGTGCGGCGTAGGACCAACGCCGGCCTGCGGAAACGTATCGCCACGAGCCCCGATGACCGGGAGGTCCGGCTCGGAAACCGGTACTCGTGGCTCATTGCGGCCACCGCCTCGCCCGGCGAGTGGCCAGAACCTTGCGCGCGGGCGAAGAGCCGCATGACTTGGTCTTGGACGGCCGCGAGCTCTGGATGGCCGACAACGGCCGGGGCACGCTGCTCCACGTCGATCCGCAGGTCAGGAAGTGCCCTCACGGCGTGGCATTCGTTCGCCTGCAGACGGCTGAAAAGTCGGCGATGCCGGAGAGTGTGAGCGAGGCTGGCGATAGGAACATCCGAGCCAAGCATCCCGGCGCACTGGGCCGACGTCTTACGGAGTCAGTCGATTGACTCGGCGAAGCCAACAGAGCCAGTGCGTCTACCCGGCGGGCGCCGCAGGTCGCGCTTGCTGCGTCGTTGCTCGTCCTGCTTCCGCCAGCCGTACCGGGTCACACCCCGCGGCTTGAACACCGAGAGGACCATGATGATGAGCAACACCACAAGGCCGCCGACGGAGTGGGGCATCGTGCCAGGAAGCCCCCTGGGATCGGCGTCGGACGTTGCCGCTTGTGCCAGGTGACTCACGGTCGATGTCTCAACGAGTAAGACGGTGGTCGCCAAGACGGTGAGCAGGAGTTTCACCAGCACCCAGTAGTGCCTGAACAGGCCCCATGGGGTACCCAGCGCATTGACGATCCCGATGATCACTGATGCGAGGGCCAACGGGACGATGACGTACACGACCGTGACCTCCATCGCGGAGTATGCACCCCGCACCGTGTTGCTTACCTGGCTACTTGTAGCGGTGATGTCGAGTCCGAGGTAGGCAAGGACCGCGCCGAGCCAGCCGACCGAAGTGGCGACGTGTGTGGTGAGGACGACCTTGCGGATGGAGGGAGACATGAGCATCAGTGGCTGCCCTCGAGGGTTGGACGGCCCGAGCCGTCGTCGAGGAGCGCCTGGATTTCCATGACGCCGACCGGCGATGAGCCGCCGGCACCCATGTGCCGACCGGGGCCGTGTTCGCCTCCGAGGCCTGTGAGTTTCACGATCAGGACGAACAGGATCAGGACGCCGACGATGATCGCCGATACCTTCACCCAGCGTGGCGCCCTGGGCGGTGCAGCAGAAGACGATCCACGGTCGGCGCCCACGTCGGGGCTGTCTCTGGGGTCAGGGGAGTGAGGTGGGACGGCCATGAAAATTCCTCCGGTATGCGTGGTGGGCGAGCCGCTTCGGACCATAGCGTTTTTCGATACGATGTGTCTATATAAAAACAGACTGTCTCGACTATGGTCGCCACGTATACTCAACTGGTGCCGAAGCTGTGGAACGAGACGATCGAGACGCACCGCCACACCGTGCGTGAGGCGATCCTGGAAACCACGTGGGCGCTGGTGACCGAGCACGGCTTGATGTCGGTGACGATGACGCGGATCGCCGAGAAGGTCGGCATTGGGCGCGCGACACTGTACAAGTACTTCCCGGATGTGGAAGCGATCCTGACCGCTTACCACGAACGTAACGTCACGTCACCGGCCACCTTGAACGGCTCGCCGAACTTCGGGACCACCCGGGCGGCGCCCGTGAGCGGCTCGAAGCGGCACTCGAGCGCTACGCCCTCATCTCTCACCATCGCGGGCGGCACGGAACCGAAGAGCTCGAGGCACTCCTGCACCGAGGCGAGTTTGTCGCCCATGCGCAGCAGCGGATCATCGACCTTTTCCGAGACTTTCTGGTCGAGGTCGCCGCCGTTGGCGACCTGCGAGACGACGTCGCGCCCGACGAACTCGCGAGTTACTGACTTCACGCCCTGTCCGGAGCCGGCAAGTTGCCGTCCGAAGCCGCAGTCCGCCGACTCGTCGCGGTCACGCTGACCGGGTTGCGCCCTCCGCGCTGAAGCATGGCGAAGCCGCGCGGGGCCGGAAGCCCTCCGCCCCTGCGGTGGGTGGCGGGCGTACTCTTCGCCGGCAGGCGGCCCGCAGCTTCCAGAATTGGGGTAGATGCCAGCAGGTCACGTAGTCCCTGGCGGCGTTCATGGCGAGGCGAGCAAAGCTCCGTCCAGCGAACACTCGCCCTTGGCCCTGCCGAGCTGACAGCAACTTGGGATCATGATGAGCTTTGAGGCTGGAGTCTCTTCTTGATCATTTTACGGTTGAGGCAACATGCGCTGTCCGGTGGGCGGCGCGCGTGATCACGTCTTCTGCCTGCGCGCGTGATTCCCAACCTCGAGTGTCGGTGCTTTTGTCCGGTTCGAGGTCCTTGTAGACGTCGAAGAAGTGGCTGATCTCCCCAAGTACGTGAACATCGACGTCCAGCAGATCCTGGATGTCCGCGTAGCGGCTGTCGTTGGCGGGCACGCAAAGGATCTTCGCATCCGGCCCGTGTTCATCGTGCATCCAGAACACTGCCACGGGACGCGCGCTGATCACGCATCCGGGAAAGGTCGGCACCTCGCCCAGCACCAGCGCGTCCAGCGGATCGTCGTCCTCGGCCAGCGTTCCGGGCACGAACCCGTAGTCGTAGGGGTAGGCGGTCGCGGTGAACAGCGTTCGATCGAGCCTGATCTGCTGTTTGAGCTGATCCATCTCGTACTTGTTGCGTGACCCCCGCGGCGTCTCCACGATCACATCGAACTGCATCACAACCTCCTGCGCCGCAGCTGCCGGCTGGTCACATCCTCGGCCAGAGCGTGCTTCCAGGTGTCCACCCACACCCGATAGGGAGCAGGCGTACGGCGCCTCACCCTCACGCGGACGGGCATGGGGCGATATGCCGCCCAGGCGGCGATTCCCGCATCCAGCAGCTCGTCCACGCGCCGCTCGGGCACGTCGCCCAGTTCGCTCCAGGCGTCGGAGGACAGCCCGTTGCCGTGCCCGTGCCAGGGCAGCCAATAGGGGCGATCAAAAGGTCGATCGCTCGGCTGGAACATAGCGAACACCGGCATCCTCCTCATCGCGAGGACAGGACCCATTGGCCGGTACGGTGGAGAGCCACTCGGTGGGGCGGCCTCGGCGGAGGCCACCACTGATCACTTCCATAATATGCCCGCGTCCGCTGGCCGGTCAGAGCCGCCCGAGGTGGCGGGGCGAGTTTGAGGCCGAGGATCCAGGTCGCTACGGACGAAGGCCCCGTACTTGGCAGGCTTGCGTGGTTGGTGGGGGTTCGAGTTCGGTCAGGAGCTTCAGTAGCGTGCGCAGGTCGAGGTCATCGTTATCTCGCCGGGTGTGGAGGCTTTCTCGTGCAGTTTCCAGCGTGGCTGGGGCCAGCTCGATGGGGTCCTGGTGATGGCGGGACAGCAGTGCCGGCCGTGCGGTGTGATCGAGGTCGGGCACGGGGCAGCCATATCCGGGATCTCGACTGGCACACCGGCGCCAGGCAGATATTCCGAGTCGCCCCGCCGCCTTACATGCTCCGCCTCGCCTGGCGACACAACCGGGAGGGAGCCGCCAGGGGGCGGGGCGAGTTGCGGCTGGCTTGGCACAGTGCCACGGCGCGATTGAGGATCGCGCGTAGCAACGTGTTTCCCTAGGACAAGCTCGATCGCATTGACCGGGCGCCGGCGCGGACATTCGACTGCCATTGCCCGGCACGATTTGGCCGATCTCACGTTTCCAAGCGACGCGCTAATTCAGGCACGGCGGTGCTCAGCCGGATGTGGACCGGACCCATAGGCGACGGCCCCGAAGTCGCAGAAGCATACCGTGCACGATCTCCGGACACGGAATACGATCGCGGGAACCAGGCACGACCCCGGAAGCCACGGGCGCTGAGAGAACGTTCGTGACGAGCGCGACTCACTCCGGCGTCGGAGTCGTTCGCGCAGAGTGCCAGACCGTGTCGCGCGTTCTCGTCGCCATGGGACGCCTCCGGCGATAGCGCTGGCCGAGACGCCAACGAGTCCCACCTGGGTCGAGATGTCGAAGCCGAGCCCGAGCGGCAGGCCAACCGGGTAGATGTGCCAGCCGGTGCTGATCAGGCGGGTGTAGCCGCTCTTGGGGAGGCGGTTGAGCAGCTTTCGTTCCGTGAGTAGCCGCTCGGGTCGTCCGAGCTCGTAGGCACGTTGTCATATGTCGGGGCACGTCTTCCATGAGTCGGTGAAGCTGGCCAGGCTGAGGCCTGCCACCAGGTAGCGGAAAAGGGGCGGTGGTGAGCAGGAGCTTCACTCGCATCGCCGAGTACGCGCCATGGTCGTTGACGGATGAGCGGGTATAGTCGGGCCCGCAGTAACTCGTACAACAATGTACGACTTATAGGGTGGATGTGCGTTGAGGCGAAGGAAGTAGGCGGGAGCCGACAATGCTGCTTCACGAGACCTATCTGGATACCGAGGTGATCCGCTTTCACTACGCACGAGCCGGAAACGGTCCGCCCGTCCTGCTCCTGCCCGGTAGCGGCGGGTGGAAGCTCACGTTCCAGGCGATGCTCGAGGTCCTTGCACCGCAATACACCGTCTACGCACTGGACCCGCCGGGACAAGGTGCCATGGAGATCCTCGACCGCGCCCTCTCGCTCGGAGCCGACGGGATCGCCCGGTCCATCGCCGGCTTTCTCGACGGGGTGGGCGTGCGGCGGCCGGCGATCGTCGGGCACTCCTGGGGCGGGGGTTTCGCGTTACGGTTCGCTGAGCTGCACCCCGACCGGGTGGCCCGCCTGGCGCTGATCGCGCCGGGCGGGCTCGATGTCAGGGACACGTGGGAGTTCCGGCTTGCGCGGCTCCCCCTGGGCGGTGAGCTCGCCGTTCGCCTGGCCTTGGAAGGCTCGGCGCGGCACTTAGTGCGCAAGTCCTTCGCCCACCGAGAACGCGTGCCGAAGGATCGGCTGGATGACTACGTGCACATGATGAAGTCGTCGCGCCTGCGGGCAACCCTGCTCGCGGACATGCTGCGCATGGAGCGCTCGGTGCGGTGGTCGGACACCGAACAAGATCTGCGCCTTGTCAACATGCCCGTCCTGCTGCTGTGGGGTAGCGAGGATCGCGTCCTCCCCGCGAGCGTGGAGGAACATGTTGTGTCAGGCGGCGGCCACTCGCTGCACGATGACTGCCCGGAAGAGACCTACGCGCTGCTGCTCCCGTTCCTGGGGGCCGATCATGCGTAGCGGTCCGGGAATCGGCACCGACACCGCGATCGTGCTGCTGGTGGCCGGACTGATCTTCCTGGTGGCCTTGGTACTGGGCGTATGGAAGTACCGGCAGATGATCCGCTCTGAGGAACACCTGGCTCATCCCTACGTGGACATCGCTCACCGGGCCGCGCTGCTGTACTCGTTCGCGACGCTGCTGATCGCCGTGTTCGTGGAGTTGAGTGGCTGGCCACCGGTGGTGGATCTCGTCGCAGCCGGCGTCGTGGTCGCCTTCTTCGTGGCCGCGATCGGGACGTACGTCTACCACGGCTGGCGCCGGGACACCGACAACCAGCTTCGCCGTCCGGTTCGCGGCACGACTGTCTTCATGGTCGGACTGATCGTGGGGGAGATCGGTGGCTTTGCCGTCCTGCTGATCGGCTTCGTCCAGGCGCAACTGTGGTGAACCATCATGGCGGGGGCGGCCAGGGGGTAGGGCCATGCACAGCACCGCCGGGTCGTCATGGGGCATCAGCCCTGATGGGACGTTGCGCCGGCAGCTGCGACTCCCCAGCATGCCCTCTCTACTCGGAGAACTGGTCGTATCGGATGAGGTGATGGCCTGGCAGTGCTCGCAGGGCACGTCGTACGTTGTGGATCAGGATGTGGGTCACCCCGGATCGTCAGTCGCGACCTGATGGACGCGGACGGCGATGCGCAGGGTGTGTGACGTTGTCGGTCTGATGGGCAGCGCGGAAGCAGCGCGTTGCGATAGTTCGGTGGCAGGTCGTCAAAGGAATGGTCGGCCCACCGCTTCGGGGTGATTCCGGGCGCAACAGGTCCGGGCGTTGCTCCCGGACCAAGGTGACCAGGGCGGCAAGATCGTAGGGGACGGGTTCGGTGTGGGACTCGGCCAGCGTGCCGAGCACGGCGACGCGCGTCACCGGCTCGCAGCGGTTCGTTGACATGAGCAGTCCGACGAGGAACAGCAGGGGAGTGGGTCGGGCTCATGATGGCCTCAAAGGAGACGGCTCGCGAGACGGGCGGTCGCGGCCAGTGGCCAGAGCAGCAAGATCGCAAGCGCGGCGAAGGCGCTGTAGAGCACCGCGTGCCTCGTTCGCTCCTTCCTGTCCAATTCGGACGTTAGGAGGGGTGGACGTTCAAGAACAGTTCCTACGCGACAACCTTGTGGGTCAGCCCGTGCGTAATCAGTGTGAGCACGTGCGCCTCGCGCGGGGACAGGTCGATCGCCTTGTCGGTTGGGTTCTTCCCCGCGGGCCAGGGTGGCCAGTGCCTGCGCGGCCAGTGCAGGCGGCAGGATGATCTTGCCACGCGCTGCCGCCACCACTGCACGTAGTAACTCGGCGACCTCGGCGTCGCGCGCCACGCAGCCTGAGGCTCCCATGGCCAGCACGCTCACGCCTCGGTGACCGTGTGGTCCTCTGCCGGCAGCACCATGCCCGCATCAGATACGGCGCCGCGCAGGCGGTTGACGATCTCCGGCCGCCGCTCTCAGGTGACATCGATGAGCACGGTATGTGGCCGCCCTCGGGACAGCAGTTCGGCTGCCTGCCCAACGGATAAGGTGGCCGCGACTTAGCCGATGTCCGGCAAAGGGCCTGAGCAGCGCACGCCAGGCCTCGCCGAGGAGCGGCTCCGCCGGCACGATGACGCTGATGTCGAAGCCTGACATCTTGCTCGGCCTGTCCCGGTCGAGTGTGCGTGGATGCGGTCGCACCCATACAGCTCCCTGTCATACCGGTAGGGAGTAAAGCCAGCCTCCTGGCGTCGAGGAGGTGGATGTCCTTTTCGGGCTATCCCAAATGTACCCCTAGGGGGTACTTGACACCATGTCCCTCCGTGAGGGACCGTGTACCCGGAAATAGCCCATGTGCCCCATAACGGTATATGGGTGGCATTTGGGGGCCTCGACGCCTTCTCCCGAATCCACGGGAGAGACGTCCCGGGCCCGCGGGGGCCTTGTGCCGACTGGTCGCGCGTCAGCGCGAGAGGAAGGGCATGGCCATGGCGTCAGCATTTTTTCGGACATCTTCCCTCGTAGTCCTAGTGATCGTTCTGGCTGGATGCGGTTCCGGGCCTGGCGATGGCGACCTGCTGCAGCGAGTCAAGGCGGCAGGCGTCCTCCGGGTGGCCCAGACCCAGGCCAACCCGCCATGGAACTTCCTGGAGAACGGCAAACCCGCGGGTTACGACGTGGATGTGGCCAACGAACTGGCACGGCGCATGGGGATCGCCAAGGTCGAGTTCGTGGCGTCGAACTTCCAGAGCTTCATCGCGGGCGTCCAGGCGGGCCGCTTCGACGCGGTCGTCTCGGGCCAGACCATCACCGACGAACGTAAGAAGCAGGTCGACTTCTCCCGCCCGTACGAGGTGAACGGAATATCGATCTTCGTGGCCAGCGCCTCCGGCATCGGCGGCGTGGCCGACCTGAAGGGAAAGAAGATCGCGGTCACGGCGGGCACGACCCAGGCGGCCTTCGCCAAGAAAACGATCCCGGACGCCGACATCAAGACCTATGACAACGCCACGCTCGGCCTGACCGAGGTAGGCAGGGGCCGCGCGGACGCCGCGCTGTGCTCGCGCTTCCAGGGCGCGTTCCTGGCGCAGAAGAACGGCCTGGCGGTCAAGCCGGCCGGTCCGCTGCTCGAGTCGGAGGTGAACGGCATCTCGTTCGCCAAGGGCTCCACCGCGTTCAAGCAGGCCGTGGACAAGGCCCTGGGCGACATGATCTCCGACGGCACCCTCGCCACGATCTCCCGCAAGTGGCTGGGGGGCCTGGACATGGCCGAAGAGCTGGGGAAGGTGTGATGGACCTGCTCGTCGACTTCTTCCCTGACCTGATCGCGGGTCTGGGCATCACGCTCATGCTCGGCGTGGTCTCGTTCATCCTGGGCAGTGCCCTCGGCGCGATGATCACGCTGGGCCGCATCTCCGGGAGCCGGGTGTTGCGCGCCCTCGCGGCCGCGTACGTGTCGGTGTTCAGGGGCACGCCGCTGCTCATCCAGATCATGATCGTCTATTACGGGCTGCCGCAACTCGGGCTGGAGATTCCGCCCATCCCATCGGCGATCGTGGCGTTCACCCTGTTCAGCGCCGCGTACTTGAGCGAGAACTTCCGCGCCGGAGTGCTCGGCGTGGACAAAGGGCAGTGGGAGGCGGCCGCCTCGATGGCGATGCCGTACTGGAAGACCCTGCGGCGGGTCATCTTCCCGCAGGCGATCAGGATCGCCACGCCGGCTGTGGGCAGCAGGTTCGTCGCGCTCATGAAGGACACCTCGCTGGCCTCCGCGGTCACCGTGGTCGAGTTGACCAGGATCGCCGAGGGCATCGGCACCTCGACGTTCCGGTACATGGAGGCGCTGCTGCTGGTCGGCATCCTCTACTGGCTGGTCAACACCGTGTTGCAGATCGGCCAGCAGGCGCTGGAGAAGCGGATGAGGAGGGCCTACGCATGACGATCGTGAGCGTTCGCGGATTGTGCAAGCGTTTCGGTGATCTGGAAGTCCTCAAGGGCATCGACCTGGACGTCGAGCGGGGCGAGGTGGTCGTGGTCATGGGTCCGTCCGGCTCCGGCAAGACGACGCTGATCCGCTGTCTCAACCTCCTGGAGAGCCCCGAAGCGGGCAGCGTGAGCGTGTGCGGCGCCGGGTTGGACTGCGGGGCCGCTCTGTCCAAACGGGCCGTACGCGACATCCGCCGGCACACCGCGATGGTCTTCCAGCAGTTCAACCTGTTCCCGCACATGACGGCGCTGCAGAACGTGATGGAGGGCCCCGTCTCGGTACGCGGCCTGCCCCGGGCGCAGGCCGCCGACCTCGGACGGAGGTTGCTGGGACGGGTCGGCCTCGGCGACAAGTACGACTGCTACCCGGCCAAGCTGTCCGGCGGGCAGAAGCAGCGCGTCGCCATCGCCAGGGCACTGGCCATGGAGCCCGAGGTGATCTTGTTCGACGAGCCCACGTCCGCGCTCGATCCCGAGTTGCACGCCGAGGTGCTCCAGGTGATGCGCGAGCTCGCGCGAGAAGGGATGACGATGGTGGTGGTGACGCACGAGACCGCGTTCGCCCGGGAAGTGGCCGACCGGGTCGTGTTCATGGACGGCGGCACGGTGATCGAGCAGGGGCCGCCGTCGAGCTTCTTCACCAAGCCCGCCCATCCCCGGGTGCGGACCTTCCTGCAACTGGTGGCCTCGTGATCGACGTCGAGCGGGCCCGCGCGCTCACCCCGGGCGTGCGGAAGGTCGCCCATCTCAACAACGCCGGATCCGCGCTGCCGTCGAGCGCGGTGCTCGAGACGACCATCGACCATCTCCGCCTCGAAGCGGAAATAGGCGGATATGAGGCCGCCGCTGACGCCGCCGACCGGTTGGACGCCGTCTACACCTCGGCGGCCCGGCTGCTGAACTGCGCTCCAGGGGAGATCGCGATCCTCGACAGCGCCACGCGCGCCTGGGACCTGGCCTTCTACTCCATCCGCTTCGAGCAGGGCGACCGCATCCTCACCAGCAAGGCCGAGTACGCCAGCAACTTCATCGCCTACCTGCAGGCCGCCCAGCGCTTCGGCGTGCACGTGGAGGTCGTGCCGAACGACGGGCTCGGCCAGATCTCCGTCGACGCGCTCCGCGACCTGGTGGACGAGCGCGTCCGGCTCATCTCGCTCACCCACATTCCCACCAACGGCGGCCTGGTCAACCCTGCGGCCGAAGTCGGCAAGGTCGCCAAAGAGGCAGGCGCCCTGTTCCTGCTGGACGCCTGCCAGTCGGTGGGGCAGCTCCCGATCGACGTTGGTCAACTCGGCTGCGACCTGCTCTCCACCACAGGCCGCAAGTACCTGCGCGCGCCGCGCGGCACGGGCTTGCTCTACGTCCGGAACGGGGTGCTGGACCAACTGGAACCGGCCTTTCTCGACCTGCGGGCGGCCCGCTGGCTCAGCCGGGAGCGGTACGAGGTCCAGCCGGGCGCACGCAGATTCGAGAGCTGGGAGTACGGCGTGGCCGCCCGCCTGGGCCTGGGGGCGGCGATCGACGAGGCGCTCGGCTGGGGGCTGGAGAGCATTCGCGACCGCGTCTACACCCTGGCGGCCCGGCTGCGCGAGCAACTGGAGGCCGTTCCCGGTTGCCGGGTGCGTGACCAGGGCGCGGAGCGATGCGGCATCGTCACCTTCACGCTCGACGGTGTGCCCGCGGACGAGATCAAGGCCGGGCTCGCCGCCCGATCGATCAACGTCAGCGTCTCGCGCGCCCCCTCGACGCTCCTGGACATGACGGAGCGGGGACTGGTGGAGGTGGTACGCGCCTCCGTCCACTACTACAACACCACGGACGAACTGGCCGAGCTGTGCAGGGGTTTGCCGACCAGGTAACCGGGACACGGCGCCTGTCGTAGCGTCCCGGACCTGCTTCCGGGGCGCTAGGGGGTTCGCCGGGCCGGCCCGCGGTGCCTGGCTTCTGCGGTCGGCAGCTGTCCTTCTCGGGCTCAGGTGCGGGTGAGCACCTTACGGGCGGACCGCGCCGAGCAGGCGGCTACACCAGTAGTCGTCGAGGGTGCTGATTTTGATGACGTCTCCGGTCGGGGGGGGGCGTGGACCATCTTGCCGTTGCCGGCGTACATGCCCATGTGTCCCGGGCCCTTGCTGAAGAGCAGATCGCCGGGTTGCAGTTGGTCCAGGGGGACGCGGCGGCTGGCGCCCCAGCCCCATTGTGTGTAGGTGGTGCGGGGCAGTTCGACGCCTCCCTGTCGCCAGGCGGCCTGGGTGAGGCCGGAGCAGTCGTAGGAGCCCGGGCCGGTGCCGCCGTACCGGTAGGGCTTGCCGATCTGGGCGAAGGCGAACTGGAGCGCTAAGCGGGCGTTGCCGGAGGCGGGGCCGGTGTACTGGATGCCGGGGCTGCTGGGGTCGCCGGTCTTGAAGGCGCCGAGCTCGCGCAGGAGTTTGGTCTGCTCCTTGACCAGCTTGTCGACCTTGCTCTTCTCGTCGCGGACCTTGTCGCGGGCGGTCTCGGCCGCGGCCAGGGCGGTTTTGGCCTCGTCGCGCCGGTCGCGCAGCTCCTTGGTGGCCGCCTCGTAGGCGCGGATCTTGGCCGCTCTGGCCTCGGCGATCTCCTGGAGGGAGGCCATGCTGCTGAGGAGCGCCTGCGGGTCGCTCTGGCCGATGAGGCGTCCCCAGAGCGGCAACGGGCCCACCTGGTAGTCGTTGACCGCGGCCGTGACGAGGTCGCGGCGCAGCTCGTCGGCCCGAACGTTCTTGCGGGCGAGTTCGTCATTGAGCGCGGTGTACTTCTTCTTGGCGCTTTTGAACGTCTCGCCGGCCTGGTTGAACTTCTCGACCAGTTGGTCGGCTTGCTCGTTGAGCTTCACGAGCTTGGCCCGGGCCTTGGCGGGCGACGGTTCGGCGACGGCGGCGCCCGGGGCGGCGATCGATGCGGCCAGTGCCAGGGCGGCCACCGCTGTTCACCCAAGCCATGTCGGCACGGCCACTACGACGCCTCCTCGTACTTATCCAAACCTGCAGCGAAATATTACAGACCTTGAAGGTCTGCCGGTCCCGTTCGTGACAGTTCGGTTCGTGAGGTGAGGACTTACTATGACGCATAGCGGATGGTCTGACGATCCTCATGGAGATACGCGGGCCACCTCCACGGCGTTCATGCGCCCGGTCAGGAGCCGGCACACCCGGACGCCGAGCCGGTTGGGTTGGTACGGCCCATGCGGGCGGCGGGACGGACGGTCATGAAAGCCGGCCCGTGGAGAAGAACTGGACGCCCGGCATCGCGATGATCTCGTCATCGACCACATGGATGGCTCTTGACCACGGGAATACCATAGGGGGGTATAGTGTTGTTCCGGG
The DNA here is from genome assembly GCF_014204795.1 of Nonomuraea jabiensis. Taxonomy (GTDB): domain Bacteria; phylum Actinomycetota; class Actinomycetes; order Streptosporangiales; family Streptosporangiaceae; genus Nonomuraea; species Nonomuraea jabiensis. Next base: position 9,292,764 of record NZ_JACHMB010000001.1, read on the forward strand.
CGACAGACCCGATGGGAGAACTGACATGGCCGGATACACCGACAGCAAGCAGGACCATGCGATGCGGCTGCGCCGTGTGGAAGGGCAGATCCGCGGTCTGCAGCGGATGGTCGAAGAGGACAAGTACTGCATCGACATCCTCACGCAAGTGTCCGCGGCCACAAGCGCGCTGAGGTCGTTCTCCCTGTCGTTGCTCGAGGAGCACCTGGCCCACTGTGTAGCCGAGGCCACCCTCAAGGGCGGTCCGGAGGCGGAGGCGAAGGTCAAGGAAGCCTCCGACGCCATCGCCAGACTTGTTCGTTCCTGACCCGGATGTGAAGGAGAGATCGCTATGAGCACCGCCACTTACACCGTCAAGGGCATGACCTGCGGCCACTGCGTCAGCTCGGTGAAAGAAGAGGTCAGCGAGGTCGCCGGCGTCACGAACGTCGAAGTCGACCTGGCCACCGGGCTGCTGACCGTGGACAGCGACGGCCCCGTCGACGCGGCGAAGATCGCCGCCGCAGTCGAGGAGGCCGGATACGAGGTGGCGAACCCATGAACACCGCAACGAAGCTCGGCTCCTATGTCCTGGGCCTGGCCGTCGTCTTCGGCGGCGCCTTAGGGGCGGGGAAGGCGTTCGGGCCGGTCGCGGCACCGGCGGTGGAGGACCACAGCGCCATGACGGCGCCCACCGCGAGCGCGGAACATGGGGAGCACGCCACCCAGCAGGCGACGAACGATACCCCTGGGGGGCTCCAAGTGTCCGAGAACGGTTACACCCTCAACCCGCTCACCGAGACGATCAAGCCGGGAGAGCCGACCGACGTCCGCTTCACCGTGACCGGACCCGATGGCGGGCCAGTCACCGACTACCAGGTCGAACATGACAAGAAGTTGCACTTCATCGTCGTCTCCCGCGACCTTCGGAGCTTCCAGCACGTACATCCGGAGATGACGCCTGACGGGACCTGGTCGGTCAAGCTGACACTGCCGAAGGCAGGCGCGTACCGCGCCTTCGCCGACTTCACCCCCACCGGCGGTGAGGCGCTGACGCTGGGCGCCGACCTGTCCGTGGCAGGCGACTACAAGCCCGAGGCGCTGCCGCAGGACAGCCGCACCGCGACCGTCGACGGATACACCGTCACCCTGGAAGGGGAGCTGACGCCGGGGCAGGCGAGCAAGCTCACCCTGAGGGTCAGCAAGGACGGCAAGCCGGTGACCGACCTGCAGCCTTACCTCGGCGCCTACGGCCACCTGGTCGCCCTGCGCGCCAGGGACCTGGCCTACCTGCACGTCCACCCGGACGGTGAGCCCGGCGACGGCAAGACCAAGGCCGGACCGGAGATCGTCTTCTACGCCGAGGTGCCCAGCACCGGCGACTACCGGCTGTTCCTGGACTTCCAGCACGAGGGCGAGGTCCGCACCGCCGACTTCACCCTCGGCGCGGGTCGGCAGCCGGCGATCCCGACGCCGGCGCCCAGCGGGCACGGCCACTGAGCGAGAGAAAGGAGAACGGTGATGTCCTCTGTCACTGACGACCGGCAGAACGCGGTCGAGCTCTCGATCGGCGGCATGACGTGCGCCTCGTGCGCCAACCGGATCGAGCGCAAGCTCAACAAGATGGACGGCGTGACGGCGACGGTCAACTACGCCACGGAGAAGGCCAAGGTCACCTTCCCCGAGGACGTCGACCCGCAGCAGCTCATCGCCGAGGTGGAGAAGGCCGGCTACACGGCCGCTCTGCCCGCGCCGCCCAAGACGGAAGCGGCCGAGCAGGAGCCGCAGGACGAGCTCCAGCCACTGCGGCAGCGGCTGGTGACATCGGTGGTGCTGGCGGTGCCAGTGATCGCGATGGCGATGATCCCGCCGTTGCAGTTCACCAACTGGCAGTGGTTGTCGCTGGTGCTGGCCGCGCCGGTGGTGGTGTACGCGGGCTGGCCGTTCCACAAGGCCGCCTGGACCAACCTCCGGCACGGCGCCGCCACCATGGACACGCTGATCTCGATCGGCACGCTCGCCGCCCTCGGCTGGTCGCTGTGGGCCCTGTTCTTCGGCACCGCGGGCACGCCGGGGATGACGCACCCGTTCGCGTTCACCATCGAGCGCAGTGACGGCTCGGGCAACATCTACCTGGAGGCGGCGGCGGGAGTGACGGCGTTCATCCTGGCCGGCCGGTATTTCGAGGCGCGTTCCAAGCGGCGGGCCGGCGCGGCGCTGCGGGCTCTGCTGGAGCTGGGCGCCAAGGATGTCGCAGTGTTGCGCGGCGGTGTGGAGACGCGGATCCCGAGCGACCAGCTCAATGTGGGAGACCGGTTCGTCGTCCGGCCCGGCGAGAAGATCGCCACCGATGGCGTGATCGAGGAGGGCACCTCGGCGGTCGACGCCTCCATGCTGACCGGCGAGTCCGTACCCGTCGAGGTCCGGGCCGGCGACACGGTCACGGGCGCCACCGTGAACGCGGGCGGGCGCCTGATCGTCCGCGCCACGCGGGTGGGCGCCGACACGCAGCTCGCGCAGATGGCCAAGCTGGTGGAGGAGGCCCAGACCGGTAAGGCGCAGGTGCAGCGGCTGGCCGACCGGATCTCGGGCATCTTCGTGCCTATCGTGATCGCGCTGGCCATCGGCACCCTGGGGTTCTGGCTGGGTACCGGCGACGGCGTGGGCGCCGCCTTCACCGCCGCAGTGGCGGTGTTGATCATCGCTTGCCCGTGCGCGCTGGGGCTGGCCACGCCGACGGCGCTCCTGGTGGGCACCGGGCGGGGTGCTCAGCTGGGCATCCTGATCAAGGGGCCGGAGGTGCTGGAGTCCACCCGCCGCATCGACACGATCGTGCTGGACAAGACCGGCACGGTCACCGAGGGCAAGATGACCCTGACCGATGTCCATGTGGCCGAGGGCCAGGACGAGTCCGAGGTGCTGCGCCTCGCCGGGGCGCTGGAGCACGCCTCCGAGCACCCGATCGCCCAGGCCATCGCCAAGGGTGCTGCCGCCCGCGTCGGCGGGCTTCCTGCGCCGGAGGACTTCGCCAACATGGAAGGGCTCGGCGTGCAGGGCATCGTCGACGGGCACGCCGTGCTGGTGGGCCGGCCCAGGCTGCTGGAGGAGTGGTCACAGCACCTCACGCCCGAGCTGGAGCGAGAGCTGCACGCCGCCCAGGCCGCCGGCCGGACGGCGGTGGCGGTCGGCTGGGACGGCGAGGCCCGCGCGGTGCTCGTGGTGGCCGACGTGGTGAAACCCACGAGCAAGGAGGCCATCGAGCGGTTCCGGTCACTCGGCCTTACCCCGGTGTTGCTGACCGGTGACAACGAGGCCGTGGCCAGGACGGTGGCGGCCGAGGTGGGCATCGACGAGGTGATCGCCGAGGTATTGCCCGCCGACAAGGTCGACGTGGTCAAGAAGCTGCAGGCCGAGGGCAAGGTCGTGGCCATGGTCGGAGACGGCGTCAACGACGCCGCCGCGCTCGCCCAGGCCGACCTCGGGCTGGCGATGGGCACCGGCACCGACGCCGCCATCGAGGCCTCCGACCTCACCCTGGTCCGCGGCGACCTGCGGGTGGCGGCCGACGCCATCCGCCTGTCGCGCAGGACGCTCGGCACGATCAAGAGCAACCTGTTCTGGGCCTTCGCCTACAACGTGGCGGCACTGCCGCTGGCCGCGCTGGGGCTGCTCAACCCGATGATCGCCGGAGCCGCGATGGCGTTCTCCAGCGTCTTCGTGGTCAGCAACAGCCTGCGGCTACGCCGCTTCAAGTAGGTCCAACCGCAATGGCTCCGGGCCGATCGGCTCGGAGCCATTCACATCCCTGATGTTGTGACGAACATCCATAGTCCCTGGCCGACGCACATCATGAGGCTGGTCGCGGCGACGAGCCCGGTCAGGGAGAGTCCCACCAGGCCGAGGCCGGCCTTGTGCGACGGTGGAGCGTCGCCGACGAGTTGGGCCACTCTCGCGGCGGCCGCGCCGTCGAAGGCCGCGACACCCGCGGGCGCCGCGTGTCCGTCCATGGCCAGCAGAGCCCCCTCGACGTGACGGGCGCCCACTTGCGCGATCGCCGCGCGGTCGGCGGACAGTTCGGCCCGTTCCTTCTGCACCCGCGCCGCCCACCGCAGCAGCGGAAGGAAGAACAGCACGTCCGTGGCCGCGTCCAACAGCACTCTGCGAAGGGGATCGCGGCGCCGCGCGTGTGCGGCCTCGTGGCACAGGACCGCCCTCAGCTCGTCGTCGCTCAGCTTGTCCACGAGACCCGCGCTCACGTAGACCCGGGGCCGGAGCATGCCGGCGCAGAAAGCCAAGGGCTCCTTCGTGGTCAGTAAAGCCGTCCTGGCGGAGAACGCGGTGTGCGGCAGCCTCGCGAGCCATCAGGCGGACTGCCAGGCCAGCCACGTGGCCCTGGCGGCGACGGAGACGATGCTCACGCCGGCCACGACGGCGAACGCCAACCCCCAGCACTCGGCCATGGTCATGCTCATGCCGAGCTCGGGCGAAGGGCTCCAGAGCAGCCGGATCGCGATCAGCATGAGCACGATCGCGAGCAGGACAGGTCGGTGGCGCAGGCTGTAAAGGATCATCCCCGAGGTTGCCCGCGCCGCCGCCGAATCCACCGCCGCCCTTATCAGCACCGCTCCAGACGCCCGGCAGGCTCGCCTGATCACCTTGCCCGCCCGCACCTGACACCACTCGGTAGCCAGGCAGGCCCGCGGCTCATGCCGCGGGCCTGCCTCGTCTTGTGGGGCGAGCGACCAGCGGACTGAAAGTCTGCTCGGCCACGAGGTGAGCGCGGACGAAGCAAGCACAGGAACCGATTCTTGACCACACGCCAACTGCGGCTTGGCTGAGTGGGCCGTGGAGGTGTTCTGACTTGATCTTCTCTTGATCGTCACATGGGTCTGATGTGACATTGGCGCACTAGATGATCTACCGCATCGCGCAACCCGCGCCGACGAGCAACCACCGAGCAACCAACCGTGATCAACAACGAGATTGGAGGCCGGTGGGAACCGAGAAACCCCAGGTCGATCGCGGTGTTGGAGAGTAGGGCGGGTGGGACTTGAACCCACGACCCACGGATTATGAGAATCCTCGGTTGATGTCGCTCGGTGTCACGGAGTGCTGTTTTGTATTGTCGCGGCCGGAATTATCCCCGTCGTCGTGTCGGTCTGTGCCGACGTGTGCCGTGCTGTATCGCGTGCACGCGAGCAACCACCGAGCAACCATGCGTTCTTGACCATCGGCGCTATGTGCCATTTGTCCCGATCTCGGCGCGGCTGTCTGGGGCCAGGCTTGCGTGGTGAACTCGAACTTTACGGCGGATCGAACGTGTGCGAGCGACCACCGAGCAGCCATCGCCTGGTCATGTGCGTCCACGGGCAGGATGGCTCGCGGTGGACCTCGGATGCGATGCATGGTCTGCCTGACGTGCATGGACGTGGTTTTCGGCAGGCGCAGATTCTGCACATGGCGAGTATCGACCCGGCGCCCCGCCGGGCCGACTTGGCGGCAGTTCCTGACCGCTCAAGCTCACGCGATCATCGCGTGTGACTTCCTGGTGGTCGAGATGGTGTTGCTCAAACGGCTGCATGTGCTGGTCAATATCAAGCATGGCACCCGGCCATTGCACCTGGCCGGAGTGACCACGCATCCGACCGGGGCGTGGCCGGTGCAGCAGGCCCGCAACTAGTGATGGACCTGGGGGAGCGCAGCGCCAGGCTGCGGTTCATGATCCACGGTCGGGATCCGTTGTTCAGCGGCCTTTCGCGAGGTCTTCCGAGCCGAAGGGCTGAGGATCATTCCTCGCGCTGCCGCAGGCGCCGAAGGTGAACTCCATCTGCGAACGGGTCATCGTACTCTACGTCGCGAACTCCTGGACCAGCTCCTGCGTTCGCAAGCCGAAGCTATTTTGGCCTGCGACTTCATCGAGGCCGTCGCGCTCAATGGACAACGTCAGTACATCCCGGCCGTCATCGAGCACGCCACCCGGCACATCCGTGTGTTGAGCACCACCGCCCACCCGACCGCGAGCTGGGCGTTCCAGGCGATGAAGAATCTCATGATGGATTTGGACGACGCGGGCTGCCAGGCGCGCTATCTGATCCGTGACCGGGATGGGAAGTTCCCCGCTCGGATGGAGGAGATCCTCGCCGGGGCCGGCATCCAGACCGTACTCACCGGTATCCGGGTGCCGCGGATGAACGCGGTCATGGAGCGGTGGGTGCAATCGTGTCGCCGTGAGCTTCTCGACCGCTGCCTGCTATGGATCGAACACCACCTGCGGCATGCCCTGCGCGAGTACGAACGGTTCTGCGACCGGCACCGCGCCCCTCAAGCCTTGGCCCAGGCGGCCCCGCTGCGTAACGTCCCGGATCCGATCACCGATCCAGAGCGAATCGCCGGCTTGAACATACGCCGACGAGACCGGCTTGGTGGAGTCCTCAACGAGTACTCGCATGCCGCTTGAACTGCATGGATGGGGTTTTCGGCAGACACAGCACCCAGCGCTCGGCCGGAAGTCTTGTGAAGACGATCAGGGACAACGGATGCGACACCTCGCCACGGATGCTTGTCCAGGGTTGCTGTAGCCGCACTACGGTGATGTCGTTTTCCGCGCTTGGCCGGGTGGGGTGTGCAGTTCCTGGGAGGGCCGGTCATCCGCAGGTAGTTGTGCTGATTTCTTCTCTTGGCCCGGTGGCTGTCCGCCTTGGCCGGGTGGGGTGTGCGAAGGACTGGTCTCGGGGGGCGCGCTCAGCGACGCCTGCTGCGTGCCGGTCGCGGTGGGCCGGCTGTGTGGTTTCGACGACTTGGGGATGTCCGGCAGTGTGGCTGCAGTATGCGGCTGGTGTCGTGGAGGCGTTGCCTGGGCCGCGGCGGCAGCGGGTGGAGTGGTGCGGGTTCGGCGCGCAGTGGAGGTCGGGCGCGGGCGGCTCGTCGGAGCAATGGCGGAGGCGATGATCCGGCGTGGGGCCGGGGTGGCTCTTGTCGGTGTGGCGTTGGGGCGGGCGGAAAGGGCGGCTGGGGGCGGGCTGGTGATGTTGCTCTCCGGGATCGGCACTTCGTCGAAGGTGGGGGAGCTGGCAGGGATGCCCACCAGGAGGGCGGCCGCGACGAGGTGGAGGAGACCGGCCAGGACGGTGGCGGTCCGGATCGCCTGCCCGCGGGTGCGCCGCCGTTCGGTGGTGGCTTGGTGAGGGCGGGTCGTCACCGTGGACGCGTTCTGGCCGACGACATGGATGTCCTCCCGGAGTCGAGGGCGGGCAACGGCAAACCTTATCGATCTAGACATGGATGGTGACGGCGGTCAAGAGCGTCGGGCAAAGATTCGCCGCCGTACGCCTGCCTCACGTGCGTTTCTGCACGTCGTGGGCTTCGGGAGAAGGGGCTTACGGACTGAGTCAGTTGCTGTGAGTTCGCTGGGAGTTGACTCCCAGGTACTTTGCGGAGCGGTTTCAGCGACCTGGACCTTTCACTCTCCGTTACATCTTCTGAGGGTTGGCTGGAACCCCATCTTCGGGCGGATTTTCGCAGCCCGACGGGCCCTCGCAGGCCATTCAACAGTGTGTTCGACTCTTTGAGTGGATCACTTTCTGTGGTTCTTGACCGAATGTGCCGATTTGTGGCGTGATGCGGATGTTTTGCCTCAAGGGATCTTTAGATCCTCCTTATCTGCGACCCCTGGCGGGTCGCGTGAGCGTGGAGTGTGTCCGTGTCGCAATTACCCGTCCCACGACCGCAATCGGCCCAACGGCCCCGACCTAGACGTCACGCACGGTTACGTCGGCATGTCGTCCTCATCACCGCCCTCGCACTGGTGGCCTCGCTCGCTTCGGCACCGCCCGCCGCGGCGCAGAGCGGGCCGGCCGAGCCCGGGCTGCTGTCGCGCACGTCGAGTTGGGTTACCGCGCAGTCGAGCTGGCTGGCCGGGGAGGTGGCCGGCTGGTTCGCCGAGGAGCCGAAGGGGGAGATACGCCCGGCTCAGGCGCCGATCACGTTGCCGGGCCGAGATGGCACGCCGGCGCAGCTGAAGCTGGATCCGGTCAAGGAGCCGGGCAAGCGGGTCAAGGAACTGACCGAGCAGCGCACCGCGGTGAGTAAGACCTTCGAGCTGGAGGACGGCCGCCGGCAGGTGGAGATCTCGGCGGTGCGCCAGCACGTGCGGGACGAGTCCGGCACGTGGCGGCCGGTGGAAACCCGGGTGCGGGAGCAGGCAGAGGACGGTTTCACGCTGGCGGCCGAGCGGACCGGGTACGTCGCCCGGTTCGGCGAGCGCAGTGACCGGCTGGTGCGGGTCGGGCTCGGCGAGGCGCAGGTGACCTTCGGGCTGCCGGGCGAGCCGCGGACGATCAAGCCGGAGGTGGACGGAGCGAAGGTCACCTACCGGGGCGCGTTCGGTGAGGGCGCGGACCTGGTGTACGAGGTGACCGCGTCCGGGGTGAAGGAGGGCATCGTGCTCGCCCGCGCCCCGCAGGGCACCCCGTCGTACCAGTTCACCGTCAGCATGTCCGGAGGGCTGCAGGCCAAGGCGAACCCGGACGGGTCGATCGGTTTCGTGCCGCCGTCCGGCAAGGGAGCGGTGTTCACGATCCCGAAGCCGTACATGATCGATACGGCCGACGACGCGGCCTCGCCGTACGGCAAGCGCTTCTCTGCCGCCGTCACCCAGACGCTGGGCGAGCAGTCGACCTTGACGGTCACCCCCGACGCGGGCTGGCTGGCCGCTCCCGAGCGGTCCTGGCCGGTGACCATCGACCCGACCGTCGTGATCGCACCGGACTGGTCAACCTCCAGCGACGCGATGATCGTCTCCACCTCACCGACCACGAACTACGACGTCGACCTGCGGCTGAGCGTGGGCCGATCGGGGACGAGCGTGTATCGCGGTCTGGTGCGGTTCGATCTGGCGGGGCTGGTCCCCGAGGGGACGACGATCGACAAGGCCGAGATGGGGCTGTACTACGACCAGACGCTGGCCGGCTCGACGGGATCGGTGGCGCTGGAGGCTCGGCGGGTGACCCAGCCGTGGGACCCCAGCACGGTGACCTGGAACTCGATCAACACCGCGATGGGCGAGGTCGCCGCCACCGCGACCTTCCAGGCCGCCCAGGCCAACCTCTGGCACACCTACACCGTCACCGACCTGGCCCGCGCCTGGCTGGCCGGGACGACGCCGAACCACGGCGTGATGGTCAAGGCGGTCAACGAGACGGTGGCGGCGGGCGGCCCGCAGTACGCGGAGGGCGAATGGGCCAAGGGTTTCCCGGAGAACCCGATGCCCAAGCTGACCCTCACCTACGGGACCCCGTCGGTGCAGCTCGGACGGCCGCTGGTGGTACACGCCACCGGCGCGGAGCTGGCCTGGAAGCCCTATGACGGGCCTGGCGAGGTCACCGAGTACCAGATACACCGCAGCCGGGACCTCTCCTTCACCCCGTCCCCGGCCACCCTGGTGGCGCCGCTGGACAGCAAGGCGACCACGTACGTGGACACCTCGGCCACGCCGAACACGAAGGTGGCCTACCAGGTGGTGGCGGTGCGTTCGGCCGGGCAGGCCTCGACGTCGGGGCCGTTGATCGTGGAGCTGCCCAACGCGGGCATCACCGCGGCCACCATCCCGCCCAGCGCCGACACCACGCTGACCAGCTGCCAGCCCAGCGTCGGGCACGACAAGCTGGGCGAGCGCGCGAACCTGTCGGCCGGCTTCGGCGGCACCGCCTTCGGCACGACCAGGGCGCTGCTGAAGTTCGACACCTCCATCATCCCGGCAGGCATCAAGGAGGTCATGGCGAACCTGCGGATCTTCCAGGTTGCCCACCGTGGCCTCGAGCCGAGCTACCACTTCTACCCGCTGACCCGCTCCTTCGACGAGGCCACCGCCTCCTGGCAGCAGGCCGCACCCGGAGTGCCCTGGACGAAGGCGGGCGGCGACCACGAGACCGCCTCAGTGGGGCAGGGCTTCTTCACCTCTCCGACCGACCCGGACTTCTCCAGTTGGTGGGCGCCACGCGGGTTCGACGCGCTGGCGCAGCGCTGGATCAGCGACCCGTCCACCAACCACGGCCTGCTGCTGCGCGCCGACAGCGAGTCGTCCAAGGCCTGCCCGACCAGCGGAGACGGCGACTCCTTCACCTCCTCCGAGGCGGCCGAACCGGAGGTACGGCCGTGGCTGCACGTCCTCTACTACGACCCGACCCAGACCTACAGCGCCCCCAGCACCCCGTCCCGGATGGCCGGCGGCGAGCAGCGGACGGTCGACGTCACGATCACCAACACCACCAGCGAGACCTGGCCGGCCGGCTCCACCCGGCTGGGCTACTTCTGGAAACTGCCGGACGGCACGGACGTGACCGGCGACACCCAGCTGTTCACCCCGCTGGAAGCAGCGCTGGAGCCACGTGACACGGTCACCGTTCAGGCCCAGGTCAAGGCCCCCACGCTGGCCTCGGGCAACCTGGCGGACGCCGCCTCGCTGGTGTGGGACGTGCACGACACCACTACCAACAGCTGGAAGTCCGCCAGCCACCAGCTGCCGCAACTGCCGCAGCAGATCCGCCTGGAGTCCCCGACCAGCGACCTGCTGGGGCTGGAGAAGTTCTACGCCTACACCGGCAAGAACACCGGCGCCGGAGCGACCGCGCTGGTCAACCCGTATGCGGGCAACGTGGTGTGGAACTACAACGCCTTCACCAACCCCTCCCGCGGCGCGCAGACGTTCGTCCGGATGACCTACAACAGCCTGGACACCAGCGCATCGTCGATGGGCTACGGCTGGTCGTTGCAGACCTCCACGCTGCAGCGCCTCGGCTCGCAACTGCACCTCCACCCGCCCGGCCAGCCCTGGCCCGAGCAGGTGCGGCTGACCGACGGGGACGGCACCACCCACGTGTGGCTGCGCGACCCGCCCACCTGCACCTCCAACTGCGAGTACAAGCACCCGCGCGGCGTGCATCTGTACCTGCAGAAGACCGGCTCGGCCGACCCGCTGCGGCAGTGGGTGTTCACCAAGCCGGACCGCACCCAGTTCTTCTTCGACGACGAGGGCTTCCAGTCGGCGATCGTCGACAAGAACGGCAACACCATGTCGTTCACCTACGAACGCCGCCGCTCCAACAACAAGCCCACCAAGTTCCTGCAGTACATCACCGACGCGGCCGGGCGTCGCACCCTGACCTTCGACTATTACGCCAAGGGCCAGGACTACACCTACATCAACGACGCCGGCCAGCCGGTCAACGACACCAAGCTGACCAACCCGCACATCATCGACAACGTCGAGTCGATCACCGACATCGCCGGTCGGAAGGTGACCTTCGCCTACACCGACAAGGGCCTGATGGCCAAGATGGTCGACGGCGCCGGCGACGAGCAAGCGAAGACGTTCGCCTTCACCTACGACGCCACCCAGGGCAACAAGAACGTCAAGCTCGTGGCCGTCAAGGACCCGCGCGGCAACAGCACCAAGCTGGACTACTACGAGGCGCCGGTCGACCCCAAGGACCTGTGGAAGGTCGAGACGCTGACCGACCGGCTCGACGGGGTCACCAAGTTCGACTACGTCGACCCGGACGGCCCGCAGGGCGGCGTCATCAATGCCACCATCACTGACCCGCTGCAGCACGCCACGAAGTACGTCCTGGACGCCTACGGCCGACCCACAACGATCACCAACGCCAAGAACGAGACCACCACGCTGGAGTGGGACCCCGACCACAATGTCACCAAGCTGACCGAGGCCAACCAGGCGTACGCCACCTGGAGCTTCGACCAGAAGACCGGCTACCCGCTGGAAATGCGGGACGCTGAGGCCAACAAGAACGGTACCGCGCCGACCACGCTGGCCTACCAGGGCTTCCTCAACGGCTACGTCGCTGACCTGACGAGTAAGACCTCGCCGGAAGGCCGCAAGTGGGCGTTCGGCTACGACGCCAAGGGCAACCTCAAGACGGTCACCGACCCGCTCGGCGTCAAGACCTCCGCAGACGGTGACTACACCACCGCCTACGACTACGACGACTACGGCCAGCTGATCAAGACGACCGACGCCAACGGCAACCCCACCGAGTTCGGCGACTACCACCCCTCCGGCTACCCGGAGAAGATCACCGACGCCTACAGCAACGTCACCACCACGAACTATGACGTGCGTGGCAACGTCCTGAACGTCACGGACGCGCTGGGCAAGACCACCAGCCAGACCTACGACATCTTCAAGCGCCCGCTGGAGTCCAAGGTCCCCAAGGACCAGGACAAGAACGAGTTCATCGTCACCCCGGCGCCGGTCTACGACCGTGACGACAACGTCACCAAGACCACCGCGCCCAACGGCGCCGTGGCCACCGCCGTCTACGACGCGGCCGACCAGCTCACAGAGTCGGTGCTGCCCAAGGACAGTACTGACGGGCCGGAGCGCAAGGCCACCTTCGCCTGGGACCTGGCCGGCAATCTCAAGACCCAGACCGAGCCCAAGGGCAACCTGTCTGGTGCGAACGCGGCCGAGTTCACCACCACGTATGAGTACGACGAGATCTACCAGCTGACCCACGTCATCAACGCCGACCAGCACAAGATCACCTACAAGTACGACGACGTCGGCAACGTTAAGTACGTAATCGACCCGCGCAAGAACGCCACCGCCGACACCGGCGACTACACCGCGTTTTACACCTATGACCTCAACCACCAGGTGAAGACCGTCAAGGACGCCGCCGGGTTCGAGACGTCCACCGACTACGACCTCGACGGCCTGGTCGTCGGCCAGATCGACCAGGACGACAACAAGACGATCACCGTCTACAACGACCGCGGCGACGTGGTCGAAACCAAGGTCCCGCATTCCGAGACCGACGGCGTCATCAAGTACGTCACCACCCAGTTCGCCTACGACCAGGTCGGCAACAAGACCAAGACCATCACCCCGCGCGGGGTGGAACGCGGCGGTGACCTGGTCGACTTCGTCGCAGAAACCAAGTACGACAAGCTCAACCGGCCGATCGAGGAGATCTACCCCTACGACCGGTCCGACCTGGTCTACAACAAGCCCGACAGCGTCCTGTACGCCTACGACGCGGTCTCCCGGCTGAAGACGATCTCCCACCCGCCCTCTTACGGGCAAACCATCCGCAACGACACCACGATGACTTACTGGGACAACGGCTGGTCCAAGACCACCACCGACCCCTGGGACATCAAGACCACCTACGACTACAACCAGCTCGGCCTGCAGACCAATCGCACCGTCACCAGCGCGGGCGGCTCCAGCCAGCGGGCGCTGGACTGGGACTACTACCCCGACGGCAAACTCAAGACCCACTCCGACGACGGAGTCCCCCTCGGCCTCGACGTCGTCCTGTCCGACAACTCCGACACTGGACAGACCACCACCACCGGCACCTGGACCCTCACCGGCAGCGGCAGCCCGGCATCCAACATCGTCGGCCCCCAGGCCGAGTCGGCCACCGGGTTCGTCGGCTACGACTACGCCACCGCCCCCGCGGGCACCGGCCAATCGTCATTCGCCTGGAACCTGACCACCCCATCGGAGGGCACCTACAAGGTGCAGGTCCGGTACCCGTCCGGCGCCACGGCCACCAACGCCACATACAAGATCAAGCACCAGGGCGGCGAGGCGAGCGTCACGCTCGACCAGACCAAGAACCCCGGCACCTGGGTCGACCTCGGCTCCTACACCTTCACCGCCGGCACCGCCCACAGCGTCACCCTCACCGACGACGCCAACGGCACCGTCGCTGCCGACGCGGTCAAGCTGGTCCGCGACAACAGCGGCGACACCGACGGTGAGAAGAAGGACTTCTCCTACACCTACGACCCCAACGCCAACCTCACCACGATCGAGGACAAGTCCCCGACCGCGAAGATCGACCTGTGGGACATCTCCTACACCAACCTCAACCAGATCGACACGATCAAGGAGTCGCTCGACGGCACGCTGAAGAACACCACCAGCTACGCCTACAACGAAAACAGCGCGGTCACCACGCGCACGCACGACAAGACGGTGGCCTCTTACGGCTACGACGTGCGTGACCTGGTCGAGCAGGTGGTCAACAAGAAGTCGGCCACCGACCCCGCGCCGAAGACCACCCGCTACACCTACACCCCCCGCGCCGAACGCCTGACCGAGACCAAGGCCAACGGCAACACCGTCGCCTACGACTACTTCCTGTCCGGCGTCCTACGCCACTCCATCGAGAAGAAGCCCAACAGCGCGGTGGTGGTGGCCGAGCACACCATCGGCTACCAGGGCAATCTGCAGCGCGTCAGCGACCACGCCAAGATTCAGAACGCCGACAACCCCAGCGCGTATCTGGAACACGACTACGCCTACACCTACGACCCCCGCGACCGCATCACCAAGACCCTCAAAACCCCGGTCGGCGGCGGGGCCGCAGAGGACGAGACCTACTCCCACGACCCCAACAGCAACGTCTGGGAAGAAGAGGTCCTCGGCAAGAAGACCACCTTCACCTACGACCGCAACCGCCTCATGACCTCCGTCACCGACGGAGCCACAGCCACCTATACATACGACCCATACGGGCGGCTGCGCACCATCCAGGGCGGCGGCAAGACCTGGGAAAAGTACACCTACGACGGCTTCGACCACGTCACCCGTCACGAGAAACTCGGCACCGACGGCACCACCAACGCCGTCACCACCTACACCTACGACCCCCTCGACCGCACCACCAGCAAGACCGAGAAGGAAGGCAGCACCAACGCCAAGACCACCATCTACTCCTACCTCGGCCTCTCAGACGAGGTCCTGGACGAAGAGGTGGCCGGCAAACTGGTCAGGTCCTTCCAATACTCGCCCTGGGGTGAGCGGCTGTCCCAGGTCAAGGTCAAGCCCGACGCCACCGAAGAGTCGTCCTACTACGGCTACAACGCGCACACCGATGTCGAGCAGATCACTTCGGAGCGTGGGGACACCCGCGCCACCTACGGTTACACCGCCTATGGCAAGAACGACGACAAGCTCTTCACCGGGGTCGACAAACCTGACCCTGTCGACCCCACCGCCAAGGAGGAGTACAACCCCTACCGCTTTAACGCCAAGCGCTGGGACAACTCCACCGGCATGTATGACATGGGGTTCCGCGACTACAACCCCAACCTCAACCGCTTCCTCAACCTCGACACTTACAACGGCGCCCTCGATGACCTCGCCCTCGGCCTCGACCCCTGGACTAGCAACCGCTACGCATTCACCGGCGGCAACCCCATCAACAACGTAGAAATCGATGGCCATGAGCCACGCCCCTGGCACGATCCGAAATTTGGAGAGAAATCCAAGAAGGAACGGCAGAAGGCGATCAATGAGAACCGGTCCGGCCATGAGCGAATGGTGGCCCGGTTCGCCATCAGAGAAGCAGTTGATGGCGTAAAGAAGGCTCTTAGCAAAATAGGGGCGCCACAGGGCGGTTTCAACGAGAATATGTACTGCAATGGCGCCGTCACATATCTCTGCGACTCCGCCAAGGAGGTAGACAAGAGCCTGAAGCGGGGAGGAGTCTCGCCTCTGGACGGCATCGTCGAAGGACCCATGGGCGGATGGGTAGTCCCCGTTAAACCCGGCACGATTACGCCCATAAGGCCGGGAGCCAAGCCTTGCCATAGCTTTGTACCGGGAACCCCGGTCATCATGGCAGACGGATCGTCGAAGCCGATCGAAGAAGTAAAGGTTGGCGACCAAGTTCTCGCAACCGATCCGGAGACCGGTAAAACGAGAGCCGAGCCTGTCACGGCGATCATGACGAGCAAAGGCGATAAGAATCTCGTCCAAATCAGCATTGATAACGGTGACCGGATCGGCACGGTGATCGCTACGGACCATCACCCGTTCTGGGTTCCTGAACTGCGCAAATGGGTCGATGCTGGCGAGCTAGAGCCGGGCATGTGGCTACGTACCTCGGCGGGAACCTACGTCCAGGTCAAGGCCATAAAGCGATGGACTGCTGTCCAGCGCGTACACAACCTGACGGTCGCCAATGCTCACACCTATTATGTGGTAGCTGATACAGCGTCTATCCTCGTCCATAATAGCAATTGTTCACTCAAGGACATCGCGGCAGCATATCGAGCCAACAAGGCCAATGGCGTAGGAAAGCGTCGGAACGTGGCGGTCGCCGAGTTCGACATCGATGGGACGAATGGACAGTTGATCGGCGTCAGCGGAAAGCATCATAACCCGGGATCGGTGCCGACGCCTAACAATCCAATCTTCGACCCAGGCTGGAAGGATATCGACTCGGAGTGGCTAATTCTCGAGGAGCTTGCCAAATCACTCAATCCAAACTCGACTGGCACTCTGAACATCTATTCCGAACGCGCTGTCTGTTCGGAATGTGTAGGTGTGGTGAGTCAATTCGCGAAACGCTTTCCCGGGGTTCGGATAAATATCAGGACGGGATAGTCCTGTAAGGCGCTGCTCTGCCTCCGTTCTAAGGCAACGGAGGCGGGGCACTGCTCTAATTTGCAGTAGTTTCGTTTCTTTAGTACTGTGAAAAGGTGGGTGTCGCCACATGGACCGACACCTGGAATCCATCCGCAGGAGATAGAAGTGACAGACTCGCCGGCCCACCTCGCCGTGGAGTTCGAGGACCTTCCCCGACTGCGCGATCTGCTCGACGCGGGTCACGATGTGGAAGATGAACAGGGATGCCATAACGGCTGGACGCTACTCAGGCACGCGATTGATATCGAGTGGGACGGTCATGTGCAAACAGGAGAGCCTTTGCGTGCCGATATAACTGCTTACCTCCTCGCGAGGGGCGCCGACCCTCTGCGGATTATCGAGGGTAAGTCGATCCTTTCCGAAGCCGAGGATAGTGGTCACTGGCTCGCCGCTGACATCATGAAGGCGTGGATCGCGAGAGGGGAGCGAAAGTGAGGTAATCCCGGCAGGTAAAGCTGGCGGGGGGTGTGGGGCTCGAATATTCGATTCATGCGCTGACCTGCGGTCCTTGCCAGGTCTGCGGACCTTGAGTGTTGCCGTCTGAGCGGTTGCTCAAAACGGCTTGAGCGACTGCTTAACCGGGGGAGCTGGAGATCCAGTGCGTCTAGCGAACCCGCAGGTCGGACACTGTGGCTGAATATTCGAGCCCCACAGGTTGTCGGTGGTGGAGTCGCGGTTGCGGCCGACCACGCACCGGGCCCACCGGGATCACGTTCGGTTGCATCTGGTGCCGTACCTGGGCCGGGTGAATCTGGTGGAGTTGTCGCGGCGGGATGCGACGCGGATGTTCGTGGCGTTGGGGCGGCGGCGGACTCGGTGTGGTGCGCCGATCAGCGCGTCCACGTTGGAGCGGATCCGGGCGACGTTGCGGGTGGCGCTGAACCACGCGGTGCGTGAGGACTTGATCGCGGGCAATCCGGCGCAGGGCGTCCGGTTGCCGGCGCCGGTGCGGACGCATCCCGTGGTGTGGACGGCTCGTCGGGAGGCGGCCTGGCGGCGCGGGGGAGAGCGTCCGCCGGTGGCGGTGTGGACGGTCGAGCAGTTGGCCGCCTTCCTGCGCTTCGCGCGGGAGGATCCGTTGTTCGTGCTGTGGTGGCTGGTGGCCTTGCGCGGGCTGCGGCGCGGGGAGGTCGCGGGCCTGCGCTGGGTGGATATCGATCTGGAGCGGCGTGAGCTGACCATTGCCCATCAGCTGGTGCACACCGACGAGGGGCTGGTCTTGTGCGAGCCGAAGAGCGCGGCCAGCCGGAGAACGTTGGCACTCGATCCGGAGACTGTTCGGCTGCTGCGCCGACACGAGCGGGCGCAGCGCCGGGGGCCGGGGGAGCGGTGGTCACCGACCGGCCCGGTCTTCGCCCTGGGCAGCGGGACGGCGGTGCAGCCGAGCTATCTCACGCACCGCTTCCATAAGCTGGTCGCCGCCAGTGGGCTGCCGCCGGTCCGATTGCACGACCTGCGCCACGGAGCTGCGACGTTGGCTTTGGCGTCGGGCACGGAGTTGAAGGTGGTGCAGGGCACGTTGGGGCATGCCAGCATCGTGCTGACCGCCGACACCTACGTCTCGGTGCTGCCGCAGCTGTACCACGACAGCGCCCACGCGACCGCGCGGCTGGTGCTGAAGGCGGTCCGGGCGACCAACCGGAAGATCGGCGAGGCCCGGGAGAGGGCGTGACTCACATGTGGCTCACCGTGACTCACGATCAGATGACGCGACTACGGATCCGGGTAAAGCCGCAGGTCGGCGTGGTAGGGCGGGTGGGACTTGAACCCACGACTCACGGATTATGAGCAGATGCCTCCGTCGTGTCGGCAGGAACCGCTGGGGCGGGTGCGGAATGATCAGCCGGGCCGGGACACTCGTGCTCGCGCAGAAGGGCCTGTGCCACGGCCGCGGCGGTGACCGCCTGCTCGCGTTGGCGTTGTTCTTCCGTCAGCGCTGCGGTTAGCTTGGTGAGCTCTTCGCGCAACCGTTCCACTTCCATGGCTGCAGATTCTCTGGCCTGGTCGGCTGCGGTGCGTGCCTGCTCGGCCACGGCCGCGGCGGTGACCGCCTGCTCGCGTCGCTCTTGTTCGGCGGCCAGCGCCTGGTGGAGTCGGTCGATTTCCTGGGCGTGCGCCGCGGCGGTACCGCGAGCCTGGTCGCGTTCGCGTTCGGCCTCGCGCGCCCGCTCTTCCTGAGTCTGTACTTGGCGGCGCAGGCCGGCGAGCTCGTGCTGCCGGTCGTCGGCCTCCTGCTCCAGTTGGGTGATGCGAGTAGTCGCGGCGGTGTGCAACTCGGTGAGCTGGGCGGTCCGCTGCCGGGCGGCGTCGCGGTCTGTTTCGGCCTGGTGCTGCCGGGCGGCGGCGTCGGCGGCGCTCTGCTCGGCCTGGGCGCGGGCGGCCTGGTGTTCGCCGACCTGGCGCCAGGCATCCTGTTCGCGTTCTTCGGCGCGATCGCGGGCGAACTCGGCCTGTTCGCGGGCCTGTTCCGCGGCAGCGATGCGGGCGGCGGCGGCGTTGGTCGCGGCCGTGGCGTGTTGCTCGGCGGCCGCCGCGGCGGCGCGGGCCTCCTCGGCGGCCTGTTCGGCGGCCTCGACCTGGGCGAGCGCGCCGCGGCTCAGCTCGGCCAATTGACTGCGCAGCGCGTCCTGAGCGGTCTGCCACTGCTCGCCGGCGGCCAGCAGCGGCGCCAGCAGGTCCTGGGTGCGTAGCAGGGCGTTGGCCACGGGGGCGGCATGCGCCGTGGTGCGCGCCCGGTAGGCGGCGGCCCGGCAGGCGTCGCTGCAGTACTTGGCGCGGCTGCTGCGCCCGGGCAAGGTCTTGGCGCACCCGGGACCGGCGCATCGCGGCTCCGGCTCCGCCCCGGCGTTCTTTTTTCCGCCCGGCTCACCGTTCTCAGCCGGGGCGTCCACCGCCCCAGTTTCCTGATCGTCTGCCACAGTCCGACAGGTTACCGTTTTTAGCGTTCGAACGTAGCTGTTTCGTGCGTTCGCAAACGGTTACCACGCATGATCTGACCCGTGATAACCTTCCTTATCGCGGGTCAGGATCGCGGTGCGCAGGGCGCGCCGGAAGCGGGCGGGAGACGGGTGTGGACGACGACGGACGGGCACTGCCGGCACCGGCAGTGGGGGAGCGGCCGCCGATTTACGCGCTTCCAGAACATGCCGACGCCCACACCGCCGTTGACTACACCCTTAGCGCGCGCACCCAGGCCCGCATCGCCGACGGCGTGCCCGCCAACACCCGCCGCGCCTACGCCCGCCAATGGGCCACCTTCACCACCTGGTGCGCCGAGAGCGGCCGCGTCGCGCTGCCCGCCACCGCCCACACCCTGGCCGAATACACCTCCCAACTGTGCGAGGCCGGACAGGCCCCGGCCAGCATCGAGCAGGCCATCGCCGCGGTGCGCACCATGCACCGCCTGGCCGGCCACACCGGACGGCCCGCCACCGAGTCCGCCCGCCTGGCGCTGCGCGCCTACAAACGCCAGCGCGCCGAAGCCGGCGGCCGCGGTCAGCGCGAGGCCCCGCCCATCACCATCGACGCGCTGCGCGCCATGGTGAGCGTCTGCGACCTGGCCACGATGATCGGGCGGCGGGACCGACTGCTGCTCGTGCTCGGCCTGGCGCTGATGGGCCGCCGCAGCGAACTCGTCGCCCTCATGAGGGAGGACGTGCGCGAGGTCGCCGACGGCCTCGAAGTCACCATCCGCACCTCCAAGACCGACAAGGACTCGACCGGCGAGACCATCGCGATCCCGCGCGGCAGCCACCCGCTCACCGACCCCGTCGCCGCCTGGCGCGACTGGCTCACCGTCCTCGACCAGGCCGGACACACCTCAGGGCGGCTGCTGCGCCGTATCAACCGGCACGGCACCCTCGGGCCCTCGCTCGGCGCCGACGCCGTCAACACCATCGTCCGCGACCTCGCCGTGCGCGCCGGCGTTCCTTCTGCGGAGACCATCACCGCGCACAGCCTGCGCGCCGGTGGCGCCACCGTGGCCTATGCCGCCGGCGTCCCGGTCGCCGTCATCGCCAAACACGGCCGCTGGGCCCCCGCCTCGCCCGTCGTGCTGCGCTACATCCGCGCCGTCGACCGCTGGCGCGACAACGCCATGCGCAACGTCGGACTTTAACGCGCCCATGGCCCTTATCCGGACAAACGGGTTAGGCCCGTATCAGGGCAATCGGGAAACACGCCGTCGAAAAAGATAGTGACAACGCAAAGGCCCCGCCCATAGGCGAGACCCGCACCTACCCACGGAAGCAGGTAGGGGAATCGGTATGAACGCTACCAGTGCGTCGGTAAGGCCCGTCAAGCCAGGCCCAGGGCGCACCTGGGCGTAGCGAAACCATAACGGTGCCGAGCGGTGCCCCGGGGCGCATGCATGCAGAGGTACTCCCGATGCCTCCACTAGAGGGAACGCTGTCACTGTCATAGATCTACGCCTCGGCGCAACGTCATGCGGCGGCGCCCAGGTCATGGTCATCTGGCGGCCACGCGGGACCGGGCAGAACCATCCTGTCCGTGGTGCGTCACAGCCCGGAGCTGCCATCAGCGGATCAGGCCTCGCCGTCGTCCCAACGGGAGCGCCCTCGCAGCAGTTGCTGCTCACAGCCCGACTGCCCCGACACGGCCAGGAACTCCTCTGGACTCGTCCGCGCCCGGCTTGAGCGGTGCTGCCAGGCACACATCACCAAATAGTCACGGCGGACGGGTTACTGCTCGCCGCCCGCAGGCTCCACATGCTCGGTCTCCAGACCACCCCGACGAACCGCCGGGTGGCGGCAGCGAGGGACCAACACCAGCGGTGCCCCGGGACGCATGAAGCCAGAGGATCCCGGGGCTCATGCCGTCCACGCTAACAGTGACGACCGAAGGAGAGCGTTTCCGCAACATCCAGCCTGCGCGCGAACAGGAGGACCTGGACGGCCCTGCACCCGACTGTGCAACCGCTGCACCTCAACCGTTCCGCAGGCGAAGATTCCACCGCAGCCGCGATGACCAACCGCTGCAATCACGTGACGTAAACCTGGTCAGGGCCTCATTGGCCATCCCGCTTTCAGCGAAATGGCCACGTCCATTGCACTGGCCGGCAGTCCCAAAGGACGGGCAGCAGGGGCCATCAGGTTACGGTCAGGCTCCTCCACGCCTGCGCCGGGCGGAATTCAGTCGGCCGATGCTTCGCCACCGCAGTCAGGCGTCAACGTCACCGTCGAACCAGGCGGACGTGGGGCCGCAGACGCGAAGATCATGAAAGGCGGAAACGCTTTGCCCCGATATGGGCGGCGCAATTATGTGACCAATGCACTGAAACCTTGTGACGAGGAAATTCAAGTGGCTAATCCTACGCGAGCCCGGCAAGGGCGGCCGCCCCAGCAAGTACTGCTGCAAGCTGTGCGCCAACGAGGCCAGCCGGACCGCCGACGGCGCCCCCGCGGCGGTGGCCACGCACACCGCGGTGGCCGCCTTCACTGCCGAGGCCGGCCAGATCCGCGCCCGGCTGCACCAGCGTGACGCCGAGCTGGCCGCCGAACGCGAGGACCTGCGCCGGCTGGACGAGCGCCTGGAGCAGGTGTGGGAGGCCATCGCCGCCCAGCTGGCCCAGGCCGAGACGAGCGTGCGGCAGGCCGAACAAGACGCCGAGCAGGCCCGGACCTCGATGCGCGCCGCCCACGCCGCGCGCCAGCCGGCCGAACAGGAACGGGACACGGCCCTGCGCGGCCGGCAGGAGGCCCTCAACGCCCAGCGTGAGGCCGAAGAGCACCGCGACCGCATCCACAGCGAAGCCCGCGCCGACTCCGAACGCCTCGATGTACGATCGGCCGGCTCACCACCCAGCTGCACGACGAACCAGGCCTTACCAAGCGCCAAGCCGAGCAACTGGCACCCCTGGGCGCCGACCTCTCCCGCGCCGCCGACCTGGCCGAGGAACGTGCGGCCGCCCTGGCCGAGGAACGTGCGGCCGCCCTGGCCGAGCGCGACAGCCGGCTGCACGAGGCGCGTGCCGACGTCCGCCGCCTGCAGGAACACCTGGAGCAGGCCGCCGCGCATCTGACCACCACCCGGCGGCAGCTCCACGAGGCCACCGCCGCCGCCGGGGAAGCCCGCGCCGAAACCCGCGCGGTGCGCGATGACCTGGCGGCTTCGTGCGGGTCAGGGTTGGGTGTCGAGCCACTCCTGGAAGGTGGGGCCGGCGAGCTTGGCGTGCGGGCCGGGCAGGAGGCCGCCGCCGGCGGCGTACTCGGCATCGGGCAGGTCGGCGCCGTCGACGCCGACGACCTGGATGCCCCGGCGGGCGCCGAGGAGCCTGGCCGCCTCGGCCATGATCTCCTTGCGCGGCCCGGCGATCTCCGGGATCGGCGTTCCGGGAGCGGGCTGGGCGGGCGCGTCCGGGTCGGTGGCCAGATCGACCAGGGCCTCGGCCACGGTGCGAGCAGCCACGAGCTGGCTGGGCCAGTTCGGGATGTAGGCGACGTCGCCCTGCTGCCAGTCCAGGAGTTGGCCGACGAATTCGTGGAACTGCGCGGCCCGCAGGATGCGAGCGGGCAGGGGACCGGACAGGTTGGCCTCCTCGTGCACCTGCTGGGCGACACCGAAACCGGCGGTGGCCTTGTCCATGCCGATGATGGAGGCGATGACGATCTGGCCCACTCCTGCCTTCTGGCCGGCCTCGTGCAGGTTGCGGGTCGCCGTACGGAAGAATTCCGTCGCCGCCTGCTCGTCGGAGGCGTGCCACGAGGCGACGTCGATGATGACGTCGACCCCGGTGAGCGCCTCGGCGAGGCCCTCACCGGTGATGACGTCCACGCCGGTGGCTCGTGACATCGGTACGACCTGACGCCCCCGTTCGGTGAGGACGTCGACGACGTGGCGTCCCAGCCGGCCGGTCGCTCCGGCGACTGCGAACGTGCTGATGCTCATGTTCCATGCCTTTCTCGGGTGCTGAATGATGGGTCGACGCGCGAGCGTTACGCGCTGTAATTCCGGCCGGGAGGCATGCCGGGGATCGGCTTGGCGATGAGAGCGGCGGGGGTGAAGAAGCCGATGTGGGCGATCGCCATGATGAGCGACCAGAGCGCCTTGTCGTCGTAATGGGCCGATGCCTTGGCATAGAGCGCGTCGGAGACGCGCTCCCCGTACGGGTTCGGGGTGAGGACGGCCTCCACGAGCTCCAGCGCGACCCGTTCGGCGTCGGTGAAGTAGGGGGCGTCCTGCCATGTCGCCACGGCGGTGATGCGCTCCTCTGATTCCCCGGCTTTGCGGAGATTGCCGGTTTCCCGGATGGTGAAGTACGTGCTGCCGAGGATCTGCCCGGCGCGGAGCTGCAGCAGGCTGATGGTGGTCTGTGGAATCGGGCCGTTCCTGAGGGCCCGGTGCAGCCCTTCGGCGATTCCCGCCATGTCGGGAAGGAATGGGAGGGGGTTCGGCATACGAGATTTGAGGTCCGAATTCGTGGTCATGGAGAGGTCTTCCTTCTCGGTCGTGAGTGAGCGTCCTGACGAGCAAGAGATCCCGGCGACCCGCTTCCTGTGACAGCGAGACCTGTGTGACATAGGCCACCGATCGTGGGTGTCACAGAGCGGTGGGGACCGGGATCGTATGCATGGCACGACCGCGAACGAACGGACAGGAACCAGTGATGAACGCACGGAGCGAGCAACCGACGGGCGGGCCCCTTGCTCGGGACAGCCGCATGGACTCGGCCACCGAGGCGTTCGTCGCCCACCGCAACCTGCTGTTCACCGTCGCCTACGAGATGCTGGGTTCGGCGGCCGACGCCGAGGACGTCCTGCAGGAGGCGTGGTTGCGGTGGGCGGGCGTCGATCTCGGTACGGTCCTGGACCGGCGCGCGTACCTGATCCGGATCACCGCCCGGCAGGCGCTGAAGCGGCTGCGTACGCTGGGCCGGCGCAAGGAGTCCTACGTCGGGCCGTGGCTGCCGGAGCCGTTGCTGACCTCGCCTGATGTGGCCGAGGACGTGGAGCTGGCCGACAGCGTCTCGATGGCGATGCTGCTGGTGCTGGAGACGCTTCAGCCGACCGAGCGGGCGGTGTTCGTGCTGCGCGAGGTGTTCGACCTGGACTACGACGAGATCGCCGAAGCCGTTGGCAAGAGCCCGGCCGCGGTCCGCCAGATCGCCCACCGGGCGCGGGCGCACGTCGCCGCGCGCCGGCCACGGGGCACCGCCTCACCGGCCGATACCCGGGCCGCGCTCCAGGCCTTCCAGCGGGCGGTCGAAACCGGCGATCTGCAGGGCCTGCTCGACATCCTCGCGCCGGACGTCGTGGCCCTGAGCGACGGCGGTGGGATCAAGCATGCCCTGCTACGGCCCGTGGTGGGCGTCGGTCCGGTGGCTCGGCTGCTGGCCGTCGGCTGGTGGAAGCGCGACGCGGAACGATCGGTCGAGCTGGTGCAGATCAACGGCGGGCCGGGGCTGCTCGTCCGGGTTGACGGGGAGATCGACGGCGTGCTGGCGGTGCGGGTGGAGAACGGCTACGTCACCGGCGCGTACCACGTACGCAATCCCGAGAAGCTGTCGCGCGTGGAACGGGAGACCGCCGTGAGCCGCTGAGGGCGGGACGGCCTCAGCTGTGCTTGTCGCCGTGATGAGCGACGAGGCGGGTGAGCAGGTCGATCAGGGTTCGCCGGTCGTCCGCGGGCAGCGGGGCGAGGAAGGCGTCCTGGGCGGCGGCGAGTAGCCGGTCGAGGTGGGTGAGCTGGCTCCGGCCTGCCGCGGTGATGGTGATGACGTTGCGCCGGCGGTCGTCCGGGTCGGGCGCACGCTCCAGGAACTGCCGTTCGGCGAGGTCGTTGACGGTCGCCACCATGTCGCTGCGGTCGATGCCGGTGCGGCGGCCGAGGGCGGCCTGGCTGGCCGGGCCGTACTCCTCCAGCGCGGCGAGCAGGGCGTAGTGGTAGCGCCGGACGCCGGCCTGACCGAGCGCTTGATCGACGATCCGGTTGGCGGTCTGCGCCGCCTGGTTGGTCAGCCTGCTCGGCAGCGTGCGCAGCCGCTGCGGCGGCGGCCCCTCTGGCGTGTCCACGGGGACAATCTAGCAAATTGTTGGCCGCACCCACGATTAGGTGTACTGTTGGCCGCACCAACGTTGGTTTGACCAACGTTCTCTTCGAGAAAGCGGATAACGGACATGCAAACTACGGACGCCCTTCAGACCCCGGTGGGGGTCTGGAGCGGTCAGACGCACCACGACGGCCGGACTGACTCCTTCACCATTTCGTTCGCGCCTGACGGCACGGTCGCGCTGCGCACCCCTCGCAGCGTGGGCACCGGGGTCTGGAGTGCGGGCCGGCCCGGCTGGTTCTCCTACGAGCTCACCGAGCTTTTCACCGACTCGGGCCGACGGCAGATTCACGTTGAGGCTCGCCTTGAGGAGGCCGGATATCACGGGACCGGCACCGTCGAGACGCACACCACCTCGGCGAAGTACCTCGGCGAGGGGCAGGCGGCCTGGCACGACGTGGTGAGCCTGGGCGCGCCGATCCGGGGGCGCACGCTCTACCCCGGTGACGAGGGCTTCGCGGAGGCCTGCTCCGGCTGGTTGCTGACGGTCGAGCACCGGCCCGCGGCGGTCGTGGTCGCCGCCGACGCCGAGGACGTGGCCGCCGCCGTCCGGTTCGCGGCGCAGGCGGGACGGCCGGTCGCGGTTCAGTCGACCGGGCACGGCAAGTCGGTGCCCGCGGAGGGAGCCGTCTTCATCGCCACCGGGGAGCTGCGCGAGCTGTCGGTGGACCCGCGTGCCCGTACCGCGAGGATCGGAGCCGGGCTGCGGTGGGGCGAGGTGCTCACCGCGGCGGCCGAGCACGGCCTCGCGCCGCTGTGCGGCTCCTCCGGCCAGGTCGGGGTGATGGGCTACCTGACCGGCGGCGGGCTCCCGCTGACCGGCCGTACGTACGGCTTCGCCGCCGACCACGTACGCTCGCTCGACGTCGTCACCGCCGACGGCCTGCTGCGCACCGTCTCGCCGGCCCAGGAGCCCGACCTGTTCTGGGCGGTACGGGGCGGCAAGAGCAACTTCGGTGTCGTGGTCGCGGCCGAGATCGACCTGCTGCCGCTACGTACCCTCTACGGCGGTGAGCTCTACTACCCGGTCGAGGACCGCAGGCGCGCTGCCCACGTGCTCGGCTCCTACCTGGCCTGGACCAAGGAGCAGCCGGAGGAGATGTCGTCCTCCGTGACGTTGCTGCGCTTCCCTGACGTGCCGCAGTTGCCCGAAGAGTTCCGCGACCGTTCGTTCGTGCAGGTCCGGGTGGTCCACATGGGGGAGGAGGGCGCGCGGCTGGTGGAGCCGTTGCGTGCGCTCGGCCCGGAGAAGGACACCTGCGAGACCAGGCCGTACACGCAGATCACCGAGATCTACCAGGACCCCAAGAACCCCGTCAGCGCGCACCTGCGCAGCGCGTTGCTGCACGAGCTGGACGACGAGGCCGTGGAGGAGCTGGTCTCGTTCATCGACCCGGCGACGCCCGGGGGGCCGTTCCCCGGCATCGAGCTACGTCACCTGGGCGGGGCGCTGGACCGGCCGCCCGGCCGCTCGCACGCGGTCAGCACCCAGGGCGCGGCCTTCCACCTGTGGATGCGGATGCCGGCTCCGGCCGAGCAGGCCGACGCGGTGCGCAAGGCCGCCGACGAGGCGCTGGAACGGCTGCGGCGGTGGGACACCGGTGCCATGCTTCCGGGGTTCATGTTCGACCACGACTCGGCTCCCGAGCGGGTCAGGCGGGCCTACACCGAGGTCGCCTACCGGCGGCTGGCCGAGCTGAAGGCGAAGTACGACCCGAACCAGCTGTTCCGTATCAACCACAACATCCCGCCGACCGGTGACGGTGCGGGCCCCCGATCCTGAACGCCGCGCCCACCCGGCCGGGCGGGCCTCCTCGCCTGCCCGGCCGACGTGGCCCGCCCGCGAGCCGAGCGGCGGCCACCGCACCGCGTCTCGGTCAGCTCGCCGCGGTGAGCGGCGCCGCGATGGCCTCCAGGCCCTTGCGCTCGGCCTTGACCCCGAACAGCAGCTCCACCAGTCCCGCCGCGATCATCACGATGCCGCCGATGGAGAACGCCAGCGCCGTGTCCCCGGGCACCCCGGTCTCGACGAGGGAGGCGAAGACGAGCGGGCCGGCGATGCCCCCGGCGGCGGTGCCGATCGCGAAGAAGAACGCGATGGCCAGGGCCCTGGTCTCCATGGGGAAAATCTCGCTGACGGTCAGGTACGCCGAACTGGCCCCGGCCGAGGCGACGAAGAGCACCACGGACCAGCACGCGGTCAGCGTGACGGCCGTCAGCAGGCCCTGGCTGAACAGCCAGGCCGTGCCCAGCAGGAGCATCCCGGACCCGAGGTACGTGGCCGAGATCATCGGGACCCTGCCCACGGTGTCGAAGAGGCGGCCGAGCAGGAGCGGGCCGAGGAAGTTCCCGACCGCGATGACGGCGAAGTAGTAGCCGGCATTCGTGTCGATCTTGAAGAAGGTGGTCAGGATCTGCGCGTAGCCGAAGGTGATCGCGTTGTACAGGAACGCCTGCCCGATGAAGAGCGACAGGCCGAGGATCGTACGTTTGGGGTAGAGCGCCACCATCGTGTGGGCGATCCGGCCGAAACCGATGGACTTGCGCTGGTGCACGGTCACCGACTCCGTCGGCTCCGGCAGGTCGGCGCCGATCTGCCGCTCGATGCCGCCGACGATCTCCTCGGCCGCCTTCTCCTTGCCGTGGATGAACAGCCAGCGCGGGCTCTCCGGTACGTGCCGCCGTACCAGCAGGATCGCCAGGCCCAGCACCACGCCCAGGCCGAACGCGACGCGCCAGCCGATGTTCACCGGCAGGTCGTTCAGCAGCGGCACGGTCAGCAACGCGCCGCCGGCGGCGCCGAGCCAGTAGCTGCCGTTGATGATGATGTCGATGCGCCCCCGGTGGTGACTCGGGATGAGCTCGTCGATGGCGGAGTTGATGGCCGCGTACTCGCCGCCGATCCCGAACCCCGTCATGAACCTGAACAGGAAGAACCACCACGCATGGAAGGAGAACGCGGTCATCAGGGTCGCCGCCAGGTAGACGACCAGCGTGATGAGGAAGAGCTTCTTCCTGCCGAACCTGTCGGTCAGCCAGCCGAAGAACAGCGCGCCCACGCAGGCGCCCGCGACGTAAAGCGCCGCGGCCAGGCCCGCGACCTGCGCCTGAGTGATCTCGAGGCCGCTGCCTGGCTTGGCGAGCTGCCCTGACAGGTTGCCCACGATGGTGACTTCGAGCCCGTCGAGTATCCAGACGGTGCCGAGCCCTACGACGATCATCCAGTGCCAGCGGGACCAGGGGAGCCGATCAAGGCGCGCGGGCACTTTGGTGGTTATGGTGCCGGTTTCCACGTCGCTCATAAGCTTTTCTGGCTACCCGCGTTCTTGCCGGATAGGCTTCCTGGCCCCGTTTGTCGATCATGCAGCCTATGCGGCCCGGTATTTGTCCCGGACCTCCGGCAGTGGCTGGAAACCGGCTGACCTGTAGGTGGCGACGGCGCCGACATTGGAGCTCGGGGTGCAGACGATCGCGCTGGACGAGCCCAGGTCACGGAGCGCGGCGGCCGCGGCGACGGTGATCGCCCTGCCGTAGCCGTGACCGCGGTGTTCCCGGTGCACGCCCATCGGCTCCAGCAACCCGGGCCTACCCGGACCGGCCGACCACACCGTCACCGCCGCCACCGCGTTGCCCTGGCCGTCGTACGCGACCAGGCAGCGGGCGTCGGCGTACGGCGATCCGGCCGCCATCGCGTGCCAGCGCTCGTCCGTGAACGTCGAACCGTCGAACGAGGCCCGCTGTACGGCGGTCCGCACGTGCGCCTGCTCCGGCCCGATCACCTCGATCCGCACGCCCGGATCCTTCACCGGCTCCGCGAGGTCGCGGCGCAGCGGTGTCCACGGATCGTCGACGTCCCAGCCGTTCTCCGACAGCAGATCCTGGACCAGCGCGGGCATGGGCGCTTCGACGTTCACCTTCCCCTCGATCAGCACGCCGCGCCCCGGCTCGGTCACGTCCTCCACCAGTTGCCGCGCCAGTTCCTCGTCCTGCTGAGCGTCCGGCGCGATCGTCAGCCGCAGCAGATCCGGCTGGTCCAGCAGCCCGACGGCGAGAATCCGGCCGTCCCGGCTCCACGTCCGGACCGCCGCCGCCGTCGCCTCCGGGCCGAACCGCCAGAACCAGCCCACGTCGCCCGGATGCAGTTGCATCGGCGCCCCGTCGTCCTGCCACTCCCGCAGCACGCCCACGACCTCGCCCAGCCCGTCGACTCCCGGCTCACCCAACACAATCGCCATGGCCCCGATCACACTCCACCGAACCGCCGGTCCGCACCTGGTTTTCGGCCGGCCTGATCGCCGAGGGGGTGGCGATCCTGCAGGCCGCGCCGGCCCGCGACCGGCTGGGCGAATAGCGGGCGCAGGCCGCGATCGCCGCCCTGCACGCGGACGCCCTGAGCGCCTGCGAGACGGACCGGGTGCAGATCGTGGAGTGGTACGACGAACTGCATCCGTCCCGCGAGCCGGTTCCACTGACGTTGGTCACCGCCCGGCAAGCATCACCTACGCGACGTCGGGCCGTGTCATCAGCGGCGACCGCACATGCCGCGTCAGACTGGGGCCGGTCAGGGGCACGATGTTCCATGTCGCCACCGCTGTCCCCGCGTCGGCGTCGACCACCAGCCGAACCCGGTGCGGGGTGGTGATGACGTAAAGCTCGGCCACGAACGTGTTGCCCTGCCAGGCGCCGGCCGCGACGACAGGGCGGCCGAGCGGCGAACTCTCCCGCCATTCGCCGTGGCCCGCCTCGACGTCGAGGGACGACCCGAATCGCAGGAGCCAGCCACCGTCCACGGGATCGACGATCACCGTGGTTCCGTCGGGCAGGGCCGAATCCTCGGCGGAGGCGTCGAGCCTCGCCTTGACGGAACGCTCCGGGACGGCCGAACCCTGTACCTGTGTGAGTGACAGCCGCCGCAGCCGATCGGCGAGGATCTCGTCGTCCCGGGTGCTTCCCGGGTGGTCCATGCCGGGCAGCAGGCACTCCCAGATCGCGTCGAACACTGCCTGCGCCTGCGCATGGGCGCCGGTCACGGCGACCACGAGATCGTGCGACGGGACGACCACGCATTGCTGGCCGAAGGCGCCGTTGCCGTGGTAACCGTGACGCGACATCCAGAACTGGTAGCCGTAACCGCACACGAAGTCGGCGTCCGCCGATCCGTCCTCGAACGGCAGGGTCGCGATGTGCCGGCGGGTCGCGAGCTCCACCCATTCGCGCGGGACGAGCTGCCGGTCGCCCCAGCGGCCTCCGCGCAGCAGCAGCTCCCCGAAGGCGGCGACGGCCTCGGCCCTGAGGTGCAGCCCGTGGAATCCGAAGGAAGCACCGCTCGCCACCCGGTCCCATTCGGCGTGGTCGACACCCATCGGATGGAGGAGGCGCTCGTCGAGCAGCTCCGGAAGGCCGCGGCCCGTGACCCGTTCCACCATCCGGGCCAGGATGAAGGTGGTCGGATTGTCGTAGGCGTGCCGTGTTCCCTCGGCCTCGGGAAACGGTACGCGCAGGAAGCCCTTCACCAGGTCGTCCGGTTCCAGTTGCCAGGCCTCGGCGAGGCTGTCCGTACGGTGCCCGGTCGTCATGGACAGCAGGTGGTGAACGGTGAGGCGGCGCCCCTGCTCCGAGATGCCGGCCGGAACGTGATCGGGCAGCACGTCCACCACCCGATCGTCCAGCGAGAGCAGCCCGTCGGCGATCGCCAGTCCCACGGCGAGCGAGGTGAACGACTTGGTCAGCGAGTAGAGAAGGTGCGGGCGTTCGGCCGAGTACGGCGCCCACCAGCCTTCGGCGACGACGTGGCCGTGGCGTACGACCATGATGGAATGACACTCGACGGATTGGGCTTCGAGCCGGTCCAGCAGTGCGGCGATCGAACGGGACGACATCCCCGAGGCGGCCGGTGTCGAGCGCGGCAGTAGGGGGCGCTGAGAAGGCATCCGAGCACCCTAACAAATCCGCCCGATCGAGTTACAGGGGATTTAGCTGGGCAACTCACCTCGGCCAGCGACTGACGTGGCGGGCGGGTCACTTCAACGAATCCTGTAATGGGGCGAAGAGCCGACTTCCCCGATTACGGTGCGAGAAATGAACGCTGACCAGTTGCATGAATACGCGAACCAATTGCGTGACAATTTCTTGCGACTGCAGGATCAATCCCTCGAACTGTACCAACGCGCCCGAGCCCTGCAGGTCACCCACAGCTCGCCCGACGGCCTCGTCACCGCCACCGTGCAGCAGGCCGCGGCGATGGCCCAGGAGGAGATCGTGCGGATGTTCGCCCCCCTCGTCCCGCCGGAGCAGATGCGAGCCCACCTGGACGGCGACCTCCACAGCGTGCTGGGGCACCTGGACGACCGGCTGCGCGAGATCGGGTAGCGGATGGCCGAGCACGTACGGATGGAGCGGTCTCAGGTCGAGGCCGGGCTCAAGAGCTGGCAGGGCCACACCGCCGGACTCGGTGACGCTCTGCGCGACGCCACCGCCCGCATCGAACGGCTGCACACCACGCAGGCACACCCGACACAGGACACCACGCCGACACCGCGCTCCCGCGAAGAGGTCTATGCCCGCCGGCGCGGTCCCGCCGACGACCCGGAAGCGGATCCGGACCTGTGGGCGCTGCGGGCCGTGGACGGGCGGATGAGCGAATCCCGCTATCGGGACGAGGACGCCGAACGCCAGGCAGGCAAGATCCTCCAGCGCATAGCGAACACCTGGGGCCGCGACGGGATCCAGTGGCTGCTGGACACGTTCCAGGCGCGTTCCTCGTACGTACGCGACGGCATCGTCTGGGCCGCCCGCCAGAACGGCCTGGCCGGCCCGAGCGGCGAGCAGCAGTCAACGCGGCCCCTGGGGCAGAGCGGCCGGAGCGGCCAGCCGCAGGAGGCCTCCTACCAGGCCGAGGACCTGTACGACTCCCAGGCCGACCGGCGCCACTGGAAGGACGTCATGCGGGAGGCCGACCATCTCGCCCACCAGTACACGGCCGCCGACCGAAACCAGAACGCGGACGCGTTCCAGGATGCCATCGACGACACCAGGCGTTCGTCCACCGTCACGGCCTGGCCGACGCCAGTCGGACGCCTTGGTACAAGTTCAAGGGCGCGGCGGAGATGGACGACTGGATGGCCTTCCGCGAGAGCGAGGACACCAGCACCGGCATCGGCTTCATCAGCGAGATCCTGCTCTATGACTTCGACCTGGAGCCGGACGACCTGAAGGGCACCGATGCCGCCGGTCAGAGTGGTACGCAGGGGTACGAGCCGCCGCTCTCCGACCAAGGCGACTTCGGCAAGGTCAATGTCGAGCGCCGGGCCAAGGTGCCCCTCGCCGGACTGCGCCCGCAACGGGTGGAGGACTACGACAAGGCCGCCCAGCCGCTCAGCGAGGAGCACAAGGCGGCAATGCGGAAGGCGTACGGGGAGGCCGAGCGGATCGTGCGTACATCGCGGAGGAACTGAGCGCGGTGGGGGAGGGGCTGGTCGTGCACGACGCGGTGACGGTGGAGCGGCCGTACGGGTGGTTCTTCACGATCACCACGGCGGAGTTCGTCGAGACGGGCGACCCCGGCACCACGTACGCCGGACTGGGACCGGTCCTGCTGCGGCGGGCCGACGGCGGGCTCGTCGAGTACGACTCCATGTACACCGGCGAGGCGGCGGCCGAGGCCCACGAGGCGGGGCTGTGACTCGGTGGCGGCCCGCGATCTGCGACGCGTGCGCCAGGCTCCGGCAACGGGTTGACCCGCAGGCGGCCGGCCGGTACGTCCCCTATTGCGAGGCCTTCCCCGAAGGCGTCCCGGCGGAGGTCTATGGGGGCGGTTTCGACCACCGGTACGAATACCCCGGCGACGGCGGCGTCCGGTTCGCGCTGCGGCCGACGGCCGAGGGGGCGGTGCGGGCGTTCGAGCTACGCCGCCCCTGAGAGGCGAGGGCTGTCCGGGCCAGAGGTTGTGCGGTGTCAACTCTTTGTGAGGCCGAGTCAGACCGCCCTGCTGCGCTTCCCTGTCGGTCGCAACGGGTGCAGGAGAGCACCGGGATCATCCTGACCCCGCCGGCGCCGTTCACGACGCGGGACCACCGCCTACTACGAGATCGTGCGGAAACCGGCCCGAGCGCAGATCATCCCGAGCCGGCGGACCGAGATCCGGGGCGACAACGGGCTCTTCCCGGAGCCGACGATCGTGTCGCGCAGCGGGCGCCGCCCGCAGATGACCCACCGCAACGAGCTACCCGTTCCCTTCGCCGCGCACCTGCACGGCGACAAGATGCCCCAGAGAGCGAGCAACGGCTACCCGACCGACCTGGTGCTGCCGTCGGGCGCTTTGCAGGGGCACGAGGGGGATAAGCACAGTGCTGGCCTGGCCATCGCCACCGCCGCCGTGGTGACCACCGCGCAGGCCCTGCGCGGGGGCCGGTATGGGTACTGAGCGCGGCGGTCGTTCCCCACCGACGCCACCGCCGTCGAAGTGCGGTCCGAACGGCTGATCATGGTGCGCCACCTCATCAGCCGCCACGTGGCCAAGAACAGGGCTGTTTCAAAGGCAGCGTAGGCGCTGGTGATCGCTCATCTGGAGGAGAGCTGATAGTGCGACACCACGACCTGCCCGTCGAGCACGCGCGAATCGACGAGCCGCAGCTTGTGGCGCTGCTCCGGCGCGGCGAACAGCTGCCGACCGCCGCCGAGCACCACCGGGTGCACGGCGATGTGATACTCGTCGATGAGCCCCAGCTCGGTCAGTGCGGCCGCCAGCGCGGAGCCGCCGGTGAGGAGCAGGTCCCCGCCGCCGGGCCGGGCCTTGAGGGCGGCGACCTCCTCGGCCAGGTTGCCGCTGATGACGCGGCTGGTCCAC
Source organism: Nonomuraea jabiensis (assembly GCF_014204795.1). Classification (GTDB taxonomy): domain Bacteria; phylum Actinomycetota; class Actinomycetes; order Streptosporangiales; family Streptosporangiaceae; genus Nonomuraea; species Nonomuraea jabiensis. The sequence continues at coordinate 9,327,120 of NZ_JACHMB010000001.1, forward strand.
TCGTCGCCCGGGTACGTACGCGAGAAGACGATCTTCGGCGTGGCGCGCCAGAACGGCGCGAAAGCGGCGACGTGCGCGTCATCCGACATCGACTCGGCGTTCGGCCAGAATCCCACCATCATCTCCCACACCGGACGCCCGAACAGCAGCGTGTCGACCCCCTTGTCCAGACCTTCGGAGTACGCGGACAGCTCCGGTCCCATCACCGGCCAGTCGAACTCCCCGTTGGGCCCGTCGATGAACCCGTCCACCGACGCGTGCACCCAGTAGATGATCTTGCTCATTGGTTACCTCTCTTGTCTGTGCGGTCATAGGTAGGTCGGAGCCGACCGCTGCTTATCGACATGCGACGGCAATCAGACCCGGCACGGCCAAGGCGACGCGGCCATACGCCCGCAGGAATCGACCCGGCAGGAGGCACGATCGGGAAGTCGTGCCTCCGACATCTGAACATCGACATCAGGTCGCGATCATGATGATCCACCAGTCGGGTTCCCATGCCGCCTCCCTTCCGCGTCGCTGTCGCTGTCTGCGACTTTGGCGTACCGCGACAGGCCGGGACATCCGTGCGGCCCCCCTGACCGCCACGGAGCGCGCACGGACACGCCACGGAAAGACCTCACTCCTCCAGCACCGAGACCCGCCTTCTCCGTCAGCCCCACCAGCAGCGCGTCCAACTACCGCACCTGCCGCTCGCCCAGCGCCGCATGCAGGGTGTCCCACAGCGCCGTTCCGCCGCAGCCTCCCAGCCGAGCCAGGCGCGACACCCCGCACCGCGTCGTTGAAGATCGCCTTCGGCCCGTCCCCGGTGCCCCAGGCCCGCTTAGCCCCATACGCATCACACGGCCTGTCGGCGTCCTGAACGGATACGGGAGGAGCTGCTCAAGCATCTGCGCGAGGAGCGGATCGAACCTCCGACGCCTGGACGGATCTCCCGGGTCGTGGCCCCGGCCCTGCGCACCGCCCCCGGCGGGGGGCTGTTGTCAACGGCAAATCCGAGACAACCCTCCCGACAATCTGGCGCCGGACAACCGGGAACCAGCCCCGCGACGGCGCGATCGTCGCCTCACCGTTCCCCTCCGGAGAGGGGTGCCGTTAACCAACGTGACACAGGCCGCCAAATAGGGTCTGAGCTGCGAAATCAGCTTCCTGCTTCCGGTTCGGCCCGCGCCGGTCGGCTGTTCGACGGCGCGGGCCGCTCAGTCGTCGGCGGCCCGTACTGCGGCGGCGATCGGCTCCAGCCCCGCGACCAGCTCGTCGAGCTCGTCCACGCTGAGCACGTCGTACGCCAGGGCCGCCAGCTCGTCGGTGAGCGCCTCGATCCGCTGCTTGGTCTCCCGGCCGGCGGAGGTGAACCCACCGGCGGCGTCCACGAGGCCGCGGCCGCGCAGCCCATCGACGACGGCGGCCAGCTGTGCTTTGGGCAGATGGTGGATCCGGCCGAACTCCTCCGCCCTCATTCCGAGGGAAAGAGCCATGAGGACGTGGGATTCGGTGCCGCCGATGCCGTGGGCGAGAAGGGCGGCGTTGTGGCCGTCCCCGCGGTGCTCGCGCAGCAGTGTCGCCGCGTGCCAGAGCCTGGCCACCGGCTCCTCGGGTACGTCGAGCGCCCGCAGCCCGGCGTACAGCACCCGGCCCTCGGCCGGCGCGCTGAGCGCTGCTCGGGTGGCGAGGTCGGCGGCCCGTACCAGGGCGGGGGAGTCGGCGTGTTCCCCGATCCTCTGCCGCAGGGCGGCGGCGCTGCTCCGCTCGCGCACGGCGATCGCCTCCTGCGGGCTGATCTTCCCCCACACCCAGGGGATGTGGCGCGCCACCTCGCCGTCGGCGAAGTTGTAGAACACCGCGTGCACCACCTCGGCCGGTGCCATCCCCAGCGGCGCGGCCCGGCCGGCGAAGTATCCGTCCCAGTAGTTGCGCATGCCGAGGGCCAGGAACGCCTCGTTCGGCACCTCGGAGAAGGTGACGGTGGCGATCGGCTCGACGAGCTCGAACATGCGGTGGATCTTGGCCTGTGGGTGCGGCATCGGTGGTCATCTCCTGTGGTCGTGGCAGCGCCCCTGGCGGGCGGCCTCTCATCCTGGCTACGAACGACGTGGCCCGGATACGACAACTCCGGTCGATAATTCTCGGTCGATTCTGCCGGGTGGCGCCGGGGTATCATCCAGGCTCGGTCGCCCGCCGGGGTTCTTCGGGCGGATCGTGGGACCGCGTGCCGGCCGGGCAGCTTCAGCCCGGCGCCGACGCTGATCTTCCACGACCCGCTTGCGGAGGCGATCCCCCTGCGGGGCGGCGAGCTGGTCCTCAAACTGGCGAGCCGTCACGGCGGGCCGCATGCCCTCGCTGGATCGGCTGGGCCGTTCCCTGCAAGACCTCATCAGCAGCAGCGGCCGCGCTCTCGCTGCCCGGTGTACGGGCGGACGTGGTGGCCAGGCTTGCAGAAGCGTGCCGATGCCAAGTACTGCAGTCGGCGATGTCGCACCGCGGCCTGGCGGGAGCGGCAGGGCGAGGTGCCGAAGTGGCTGGCGATCTTCGGGCGCGGGCGGACCGGTAGCGTTCGTGATCCGTCGGTTCGTAGTCGCGGCAGTTGGGGCGGGCTCTCATGATCCACGACAACGTGCGCTCCACGATCCAGCGGCGGGGTAACACGACGAATCCGGGCTGATTCCGCGGCCGGGAGACGATCTTGAGGGTTAGCCGGACGCGGGTGCGGGCCCCTGCCACCAGCTCACCACCATAGGCGGAGTCAGCCCGCTGAGGGTGGAACAGGCGCAACGGGTGAGCATGTCACGGGCAACGGCCCGGTCCGGCAGGTCGGCCGGGGTGACGATCGCGTTCAGCGGCAGCCCGCGCGTGTCGACCGCTATGTGCCGCTTCGTCCCGCCTCCGAGGCGGCCCACGAGCGGGCACGGGGAGAGCCACTTCCCGTCCCAAGCGCGCCAAGGAAATGGCAACACCAGCCGCGTCGGATCGCCGCTTCCCGATCGGCACCCGCCACGGCCGGCAGGAGCAGGCCTTTCCGCGCACCGCGGTGAGGGGCCGAGGCATGGGCCAACGCGGGCGGCCGGTCGACGCTCAGGCGGACTGACGCTCCTCTCGCTGCCGGATCAGCTCCTCGACCGCGCTCGGCAGAGTCGTCTCGAAGTCGATCAGCTTCGCCCACGTCGGAGTCACCACGATCCGGACCATGCCGTCGTGGTAGAGCGAACGTACCTCCGCCTCCCACTCCACCCGCTGCTCGGGCGTCATCTCCTAGGTGCTGGTCGCCTGGAGATACTCGTCCGGAATCCCATCGACGAAGTCCAGCTCGGCCCGACCCCGGATGAGCAAGATCCTGGGCGGGTGCGCCTCGGTGTCGATCGTCAGGGCTACCATCGGGTTCTCGCTCAAGGCCTGGAGCTTCGGAGCGTTCTTCGGAGTGGACATGACGATCTCCGAGCCGTTCCAGGCAAAGATGATCGGGATGTTGCGGGGTGTGCCGTCCTTGGCAACGTAGGCCAGGCGGGCCACGTCGCGGGCCAGCAGTTCCCGGCTGAGCGGCCGGTTCAGAACTTCGGTGACCTCGTTCGGTTCCACGGTCATTTCTCCCATGATCTGTTTCTTGATCCGCCCGGCTTGCGTGATCCAGGGTGGTTGCTGATGCGTCGTCTCCGGCTGCGGGCGCGAGCCGGATCGCCCTGGTCGGCCGCGACGGAGCGTCAGCGGAGCTGCTGGGCCAGGCCGACGATGATGCCCTCGGGGCCGCGGACGTAGCAGAGCCGGTAGCTGTCCTCGTACTGCTCCAACGTGCCGACGAGTTCGGCACCGTGGGGACGCAGGCGGGCAATGACGTCCTCAATGTCGTCGACGGCGAACATGACGCGGCGAATGCCCAGCGTGTTCGCCGGCGCGTCCTTCGGCTCGGCGCTGATCGCCTTCGGTGTGTGGAACATCGCCAGCTCGATTCCGCCGACGCCGCCCGGGATCCGCAGCATCGCGACCTCCTGCCGAACCCCGTTGAGCCCGATGACACGCTCCGCCTGCTCTGCCCAACGCCCCTCGATCAGCGCCCTGCCCTCCAACTCCATGCCGAGTTCGACGAAGAACGCGATGGCGGCGTCAAGGTCGTCGACAACAATCAGGACGTTGTCCATCCGCTGGATTGCCATGCTGGGTCTCCTTCATCACGCGGCCGGTTCGTGGCCGCTGGTATTCCTGGGACGGAGCCGGCACCGCATTCTCGACATCCTCCCCGGCTCGTGCCCAGTTTGCTCGGAGGTCCGGCACTACGGAAATCCCATCGCCTTCGGCGTGTGGTGCCTCGCCGGCTCGATCGGGCCGTGGCCGTCCCGGGTCCGCATCATCGCCACGTCGAGCTCGACGAACGTGCCGCCCAACGCCTCTTGAGGTCGTCGACGACGATGCCGACGTTGTCCATCCGCTGGACGGTCACCCGACTATCTCCCGGATTGATGCGGCGCTCTACCTCCGCCGATGGAATCTTGATCCCACCTTGTCCCCCTGAACGGGCCGCCCAACAGATGCGAATGTCATCGTGCCGCGGCATCTTCCTCGGTCAGCGGGGGCGGGATCCTCGGGTCGGGCAGCAGGTCGGCCAGTACGGTGCGCACGGCGCCTCGGCTCACCCCGCGCTCACGCGCGAGACCCGCGATCGAGGCGCCCTCGTCACGGAAGGTCGCCCGCACTTCCTTCAAGCTGGTTTCCGGCGAGTGCGGGTGACCCGCCGCAGTAGCGGCCTTCGGCTTCGGCCGCGGCGATCCCTTCGGCGGTCACTTCGTTCTGCAGGTCGCGCTGGAACTGCCACAAGCGCGAGGTTCGCGGCCCTGTCCCGCGAGCGCGATGATCGCCAGGAGGTGGTCGGCGTTCGGGACACCGGGGCCGGGTATGCCTGCGCGAGCAGTTCAGCTCTCGCGGGGACCGGCGATGTCGCCCATCAGCGTGCCAACGCCCCCGTCAACAGGTCCATCGCCATGACGTCGGCGAAAAGCGAACTGGCGGCGCACCTTTGTCTGACGGTCAGGTTGCGGCTGATCAGGGATCTCGTCGCGACCCACCACCCGCAGCGGCACCGCCGCACCGCCCCGTACGGATCGTCCAGTTTGGGGTCCTGTACTGGCCGGATGCCAAGGGCTGAAGACGCCGGAACAGGGTTCAATAGGCTGCGAGCAACTGCTCGAGCAGAGCCGCGGTGGTTTCGCCGGTCGAGGTCCGCGTTACGACGTTGAGCTCCCAGGTGATGCGCTCGTTCAGAGGGACGACTGTGATGCCGTCGCTCGGCGGGATCAGGAGTTCGGGGAGCAGCGCGATGCCGAGGCCGTTGGCGACGAAGACCGGGATCGCGTTTGTCTCGGTCGCCTCGACTCTGACATCGCGCACAATCCCGCGTGCGCTGAGCGCGGCGTCGAGGACGTCCCGGTTGCCGAAACCGACAGGCGCGTCCACGAAGGGCTCATGTGCGAGGTCCTTCAGCGCCAGTCTCGCGTGCGATGCGAGTTCATGGTCGGCCGGGAGGATGACTGCGTAGGGCGTTGTGGCGAGCCGGTGCACGGCAAGGCCCGGGCCTGCGGTGGCCGCTGGGAGCCCGTACATGCTGAGATCGAGCCGCCCCCGCCGCACGGCGTCGGCGAGTTCCGCCGAGCCGGACGGAGACGCGCGCAGCCGGAGGTCGACGCGCGGGTGTTCGCGGTGGAAGGCGCCGATGACGCGCGGGATCGCCAGGTAGCTCACGCTGGAGAACACCCCGATGCGCAGCTCGCCCCGCAGTTCGCCTCGCGGGTCGGCCGCGGTGCGGGCGCGCGCCTCGGCGTCGGCGAGCGCGCGAAGCGCAGGTAGCACCGCTTCTCCGGCGGCGGTGATCCGCACCCCTCGCTGGTCTCGCTCGAAGAGCGCGGTGCCGAGCTCTCGTTCCAGCGCCCGGACACCGGCGGAGACGGTCGACTGCCCTGCGTGAACCCGTTGCGCGGCACGCGTGAAGCTCAGCTCGTCGGCGACCGCGATCGCGTACTCGACCAGTCGGGTCTCCATCTCTCCGCCTCCTGTGCCATCGTTCACGTCGATAACTATGAACAAGAGTATGCGTTGGACACGATGATATGAGGCGTCGAGCATGGAGGAATGACGACAACCGCGGCTCCCCCTCTGACTCCAGCCACCGGACGGCTCTCGCATGGGGCGGGATTCTGGATCATCGCGCTCGCCTTCAGCACCGAGCTCGCGTTCTGCGCCGTGCCGACGCCCCTCTACGCGATCTACCAGCAGCGCGACGGCTTCCCGACGATCGTCCTCACCATCATCTTCGCCGCATACGCGGTCGGGGTCATGCTGAGCCTGTATCTCGCGGGCCATGTCTCCGACTGGCTCGGGCGCCGACGCGTGATCCTCGGCTCGCTGCTGGTCAACCTGCTGGCCGCGATCCTGTTCCTCGTCTGGAACGACGTCGCCGGCCTCATCGTCGCCCGCTTCATCAGCGGACTCGGCATCGGCATCCTCACCGCCACGGCGACCGCACACCTCTCCGAACTCGGCGCGGCGGCCAACCACGCCAAAGGCCGCATCGCCCTCGTGTCGACCTTCGCGAACCTCGGCGGCATCGCCCTCGGCCCTTTGATCGGCGGGCTCACCGCGACATGGGCCACGCGACCGCTCGTCGTGCCCTTCGTGGCCTTCGCCGTCCTCCTGGTCGTCGAAGGGATCCTGGTCGCCTTCGTTCCCGAGACGGTCGAGCGCCGTGAGGAGCGCCCTGCCTACCGGCCGCAGCGCGTCGCAGTGCCGGCGGCAGGGAGAGGCGCGTTCTGGGCGGCCGGAGCGGCGGCATTCGGGGCGTTCGCGGTGTTCGGCACCTTCATGGGACTGTCCTCGACCTTCCTCGTCGGTCTCCTCGGGTTGCATTCGCACCTGCTCGCCGGCCTGGCGCCATTCGTCGTTTTCATGGCGGCAGCCCTCGCGCAGATCGTCACCGTGCGGCTGGCGACGCGCCTTCAGATCGGGCTCGCCATCGCGCTCGCCGCGCTCGGGCTCGTGAGCATCGGCGTTGCCGCCATCATCGCCTCGCTTCCGCTCTTCCTCATCGGCGGCGGGGTCGCGGGCGCAGGGATCGGCATCCTGTTCCGGGCCGCCCTCGCCATCGTCACCGCGGTCGCGGATGCGGAGCGTCGAGGCGAAGCGCTGGCCGGCACCTTCCTCATCGCCTACGCCGGCATGACCATCCCGCCGCTTCTCACCGCCGCCGCGCTCAGCGTCTGGCCCGCAGTCGTCGTGCTCATCGGCCTGGTCACCCTCGCCGCGATCCTCGTCGCGATCTCCGGCTCCCGAATGCTTCGCCGCTGATGACTGATTTGCTGGTCAGCCGGTGGTAGAGAGCCAGGCGCTCAGGCAATAGCCCTGAGACGGTGAGGGTGTCGCCGGGGTGCGCGGCGGAGGCGACCTTGGCGAACGCGGGCCGTTCCAGTGCGGGAATCTTGGAGGTGGGCGCCGGGTCCTCGAACACCAGCACCACCTCGGGCGGGTGGAACCCCTCGGCGACTCCTTCGGTCCGGACCAACGGCCCGGCCACGGTGAGGAGGTGCTGCTGCCGGAGCAGTGACTGGGCGCGGTGGACGAGCGGGAGTAACGATCCGCACCGGCGCTCCTCGGTAGTACGGAGCCTCGTTCTGGCGGCTGGGGTCACGTTCGGGAGCGGAGGGCCTTGTAGTAGCGCAGGTAGATCTCGTCTTTTCTGCCGTGGAAGATCTTCCCCGCCAGTGCATGGCGTCTTCGGCCTCCCGAGGTCGCCGGAGACGTACCAGTCGAAGATTTCGGAAAGGCGTGCACCGTCCGTCTCCGAGTTGAAGGGCTCGGCGAGGGCTGGGCAGCCGCCAACCGAGTCGGCCCCAACCACATATCGAGCCGCAGAACTCGCGACTCCCGCTGACCATGATCGGCGCCGTCTGCTCCTCGGCACCCCCAGCAAGATCGTTCTCATCGACCACGGCGGTTGCTCAACCCCGGCACTGCAGGCACTTCGAGCCGGGACGCACCAGGTCATGTTTTCTGAATTTTATTTTCTGGAAAATCAAAAATGATAAGCTGCCGCCGTGACTCCGGATGCCAGTGTGGTAACGCCGTGTAAACACTGTGGGGCGCCGATCGAGCAGCGGCGGGGGAGGGGACGGCCCAAGGCGTACTGCCCTGAGAAGGACTGCCAGGCGGCGGCCAAGCGGGAGCGGGAGTTGCGGCGGGCCACGCCGGGGCTGGAAGGGGCGCTGGCCAGGGCCGAGCAGTTGTACGACCGGATGGAGAGCGGGCTGGCCGCCGCCATCGAGCCGCTGGCGCGGGCCCTGGCCGCGGAGCTGAGTCCGGCGGGGGTCGAGGCGAAGCTGAGCGCGGTGCAGGCCGAGGCGCACACGCGCGTGGCGATCGCGCGTACCGAGCGCGAGCAGGCGTTCGAGCAGGTACGGCTGGCGCGCGAGGCCGCCGAGCATGCCCGCAGGCAGACGGCCGAGATGCGGGTACGGCTCGAAGAGGCGCAGGCCGAGCGCGAAACGGCGCTGGGGGATGCCGAACGGGCACGGGAGCAGGCGCTGGCCGCGTTGCGGGAGGCCGCGAGCACCGAACGGCAGGCGCTGCAGACGGCCGAGGAGGCGAAACTACGCGCGAAGGCGGCCGAGCGGCGGGCCGAGGAGGCGCTACATCGGGGCGAGTTGACGGAGCAGGCCAGGGACCAGGTCGTTCATGAGCTGGCTGAGCGGGCGGAGCTGGCCGAGCGGCGTACGGCTGAAGTCATGGAGGAGGCTGAGCAGCGCACCGCCGAGGCGCGGGCGCAGGTCGTACAGGCTCAGGAGGAGGCCGACCGGGCACGGGAGGAACGCGATCGCGCCCGGGCCGAGACTGCGGCGGCCCTGCGGGAGCGTGAACAGGCCGAACGCAAGCTGATCGAGGCGCAGGCCCGCGCGGAGGCGGCGGCGCAGGAGCGGGACCGGGCGGTGGAGCGGGCCGTCACGGCCGAACGGGCGGCGGCGGAGGCCGAACGCGATCGGGCCGTGGCAGTCAAGGAGGCCGAACGGGATCGAGCGGTGGCGCTGAAGGAAGCAGAGCGGGATCGCGCCATGGCAGTCAAGGAGGCCGAGCGCGATCGGGCGGTGGCGCTCAAGGAAGCCTCGCAGGCGGCGGCTGAGGTGGAGCGGTTGGAGGGGAAGGCGGCGGAGGCTTCCGCGTTGCTGACCCGGGAGCGGAAGCTGGTCTCACGGGAGAAGTCCCGGGCTGATGCCGCAGTGAAGGAGCGGGACGGGTTGCTGGCGGAGCTGAGGCTGGAGCGGATGCGGGTCGAGGATCTGCGGGCCCAGTTGGAGGCGGCACGGGCGGAGGCGGCGCAGCTGCGGGAACGGGCGGTGGCGGCGGAACTTCGTTCGTCCTAGGGGAGCTGGCGCCGCTGCCGCTCGAGCCGTTCAAGATCAGCCGGATGCTGACGTCGCGCGTCAGCATGCACGGACAGATCAGCGTGCGCACCGACCACCACCGGTGCCGATCCACCTGGGCCGGGTACCAGGTGCGGGTCACTGTTCGCCTCCGGCCCGATTGTCTACCACAAGGGAGTGGGAGTGGTCCGGCACGAGCGGCTGATCGCCAGGGTGCCGGACCACTACCTGGAGGCCCTGGTGCGCAAGCCCGGCGCGCTGCCTGGAGCGACCGCGCTGGAACCGGCCCGGGTCGCACCTACCGCCGTCCATGACGCCTGGTGGGCGGCGGTGCGGCGCAAGCATCGGGACGCCGCGGGCACCGAGGCGCTGATCGACGTGTTGCTCCTGCACCGGCGGATGGAGCATCGGCACGTGGTGGCCGGGTTTCCGTCTGTATACGGGGCTGGAATCTTCTTGAAGTTGGCGCGGCACGGGCTCGGCGTAGTCGCCGACGGAGCGCGGTCTCGATGTAAGAGCGCGTGCCCCGAAGGGAGAACAGCGCCACATCTGCGCCATTGGGCTTCGTGCGGGCGCGATCGGGACTGTCGTTCGTGATCGCTAAGGTTTCCACCTGCGACCCGGATGGAGGAGACCGTAGTGGCTGAGTTGATCCGCAGCGTCTACGACGAGGCGCCGATCTCGTACGGGCGGTTTGGCCTGTACGACGGCCTGTCGTTAACGAAGCTGTCACCAAGTACATTCGAGCGCGTTCGCCCTGGTCATTAGGCCCTTTGCGGAGCTTCTCCCGGATCTTTCGCGGTTTCCCGGACGTATCGGATCAGGTGCGATAGGTATTGATCCGAATCTCGGGGGTTGATCTGTGGTGGCCGACCTGGACCCGTCGGCAGCCCCTGAGAAGAGAGCTCGAGTGTCATGGCGCGTGTCCTCGACGAAGACGAACTGGTCGGCCACTGGACGCTCCTCGATGAGGAGATGGAACTCCTGGCAGGTCGCCGAGGGCCGACGAAGCTGGCCTTCGCGCTGATGCTGAAGTTTCATCAGCTCCACGGGCGGTTCCCACGCGGGCGTGGCGAGCTGCCGGACGAGGCGGTCGAGTACGTCGCCGCCGCGGTGAAGGTTCCGGCCTCCGATCTGGCGTTGTACGAGTGGGACGGGCGGACCAGCAAAGCCCACAGGACCGATATTCGTGACTTCACCGGCTTTCGGGAGTGCGGTGTCGATGACGCCGACAAGGCAGCCGAGTGGCTGGCCCGCAACGTATGCAAGTCCGAGCGGCGCGCCGACCGGGTGCGGACGGCTCTGCTGGCCCACCTGAAGGACGAGCAGATCGAGCCGCCGTCCAAGCAGCGGATGCAACGGATCGTCGGCTCTGCGCTGGACCAGTCCGAGAAGGCTCTGACGCTGCGCATCTCCTCGCGGATCAGCGACGACGTCATCCAGCGGATGTTCGCCCTGATCGCCCGCCGCAGCGAGGCCGCAGAGGCGGCCGACCAGGCCGAGCAGGAGTCACCCGAGCCTGGGGACGACGAAGAGGAGGAGACGCCGGCGGACGGCGAGGGCGCGGACGTGTTCGCGGCGATTCGCGAGGACCCCGGCAACGTCAGCGTCACCACGATGGAGAAGGAGGTGTTCAAGCTCGGCGCCATCAAGGCGATCGGGCTGCCGGAGGACGTCTTCGACGACATCGCCCCGGGCGTGCTGCTGTCGTGGCGGGCACGGGTGGCGGTCTCCTCGCCCAGCCACCTTCGCCGCCACGGTCACGAGCTGAGGGTGACGTTGCTGGCGGCCTACCTGCACTGCCGGCGGTGGGAGATCACCGACGCCCTCATGGACCTGCTGATCACCACCGTGCACCGCATCAACGCCCGCGCCGACACCAAGGTCACCGAGGAGTTCATCGCCGAGCTGAAGCGCGTATCGGGCAAGGAGAACATCCTGTTCAAGATGACCCAGGCCGCGCTTGAGGCGCCGGAGGAGACGGTGAGTGAGGCGATCTACCCGGTGGTGCCGGGCGGCGTGGACACGCTGGTGGCGCTGTGGCACGAGTACCAGCACAAGGGCACCTCCTACCGCCAGCACCGGCAGCGGGTGTTCAAAGCCTCCTACACCAACCATTACCGGGCCGGGCTGATCCAGATTCTGGAGGCGCTGGAGTTCGGCTCGACCAACACGATGCACGCGCCGATGATGACCGCGCTGGCGCTGATCAAGCGGTATAAGGCCGAGACGACCCACCGCACGAAGTACTACGCGACCGGCGAGACGGTGCCGGTGGAGGGCATCGTGCCGGCGGAGCTGGCCGAGCTGATGTATCGCACCGATAAGAACGGCCGTCAGCGGATCTTGCGCAGCGTCTACGAGTGCGGGGTGTTTCAGATGTTGCGGGACAAGCTGCGCTGCAAGGAGATCTGGGTGCACGGCGCCTATAAGTGGCGCAACCCCGACCTGGACCTGCCGGCTGATTTCGAGGACAAGCGGGAGGAGAACTACGCCCGGCTGCGCAAACCGCTCCAGGCCAAGCTGTTCACCGCTGAGCTGCTGGAGGAGATGGACGCTGAGCTGTCGGCGCTGCATGACGCCCTGCCGTCACTGTCGTGGCTGGAGATCGTCGAGCGTAAGAAGGGCGGCGCGATCGTGCTCTCGCCACTGGATCCGCTGCCCGAGCCGCGCAACCTGCGCAAGCTCAAGGCCACGGTGCGCTCCCGCTGGGGCGTGGTTCCGCTGCTGGACATGCTCACCGAGACCGCACTGCGCACCGGCTGCCTGGACGCCCTGATCCCGGCCGGAACCCGGCTGGGAATGGAGCCAACCGAGTTCTTCGAGCGCATGCTGCTGGTCATCTACGCGCTCGGCACCGGCGCCGGGATTCGGTCGGTGGCCGCCGGCGAACACCCCTACAGCGAGGAGGACCTGCGCTACTGCCGCCGCTGGTTCCTGTCGGTGCCCGGGGCGCGGCAGGTGGCTAAGACCATCGCCAACGCCACCTTCGCCGCCCGGCAAAGCGCCTTGTGGGGTGAGGGCACCACCGCGGTGGCCTCCGACTCCACCCACTTCTCCGCCTACGACCAGAACATCTTCACCGAGTACCACTCGCGGTACAAGCGGGCCAAACGGGGCGTGCTGATCTACTGGACGGTCGAGACCGCGGGAGCGATGGCCATCTACAGCCAGCACCTGGCGTGCTCGGCCTCGGAGGTGCATGCCATGGTCGAGGGCGCGATGCGGCACGAGACGAACATGAACGTGGAGACCAACTATGTGGACTCCCACGGAGCCAGCCTCATCGGGTTCGGCATCACCCGCTTGCTGAACTTCGACCTGGTCGCCCGCTTCAAGCAGATCAACGTGATGAAGCTGTACCTGCCGGGCCGAGGAGACCGGTTCGCGTACCCCCTGCTACGCCCGGCGCTGACTCGGCCTATCCGCCCCGACATCATCGAGAACAACTACGATCTGGTGATCAAGTATGCGACGGCGATCCGGCAGGGCACCGCCTCCACCGAGGCCCTGCTGCGCCGTTTCCAGGGCGAGACCACTCACCCGGCCTACTCGGCCATGCTGGAGGTGGGGTGTGCCCAGCGAACCATTTTCCTAGCTCGCTGGCTCCGTGACCGGGACCTGCAGCATGAGACCGAGTCCGGGCTGAACGTGGTGGAGAACTACAACGGGGTCAACGACTACATCCGGTTCGGTAAGCGCGGGGAGCTGGCCTCAAATAGGCGCGAGGAGCAGGAGGTGGCGATGCTCTGCTTGATGATCTTGCAGAGCAGCCTCGGCTACATCAATACCCTGATGATTCAAGACTGCCTTGCTGAGCCGGAGTGGGCGGAGGTGCTCACCGACGTCGACCGCCGCGGTTTGACTCCGCTGTTCACCACGAACATGACGCCGTACGGGACGGTGCAGTTGCGCCGCGACCGGCGGCTGGACCTGATCGGGCCACCGCCTCCTCCGGAGGTATGAAGAGGCTCGGAGACTGCGTTGACGCCAGGTCACTGCAGCACCGGGGTCTCCCTGGTCTTCCTGACAATGCCGTGTACCAGGGCGTCGGTTGGACCGCCGCCCTGGTCATCGTCGTCGGGCCTGATTCTGCTGCGATCAGGAGCGTTGGCCGGGCTGGTTCACGATCGTGGCTTCCAGCTGCGCCGTCAGGCCCACCGTGCCCGCCTTGAAGGTCTCCTTACTGCCATCGGCCCACTCGTAGGTCCGATCCTGCAGCCGCGTCGAGTTGGTGCCCAAATACCGGAAGGTCTGCGGGTCCAGGACGAGATAGCTCCGTGCCTCGGCCTCGGTGATGCTGAACGCGACGCCTCGCCGTCCGTCGGCGACGGGCACATCCTGGGTCACCGTGATGCCCTTGATCGTGGGCAGCGCGCGGTAGAGCGCGGCCCGCACCTCGGGGGCGAGCCACTGCTCGGAGATGAGCTGGTTGATCTCCATGAAGAGCATCACCGGCGGGACGTGGCCGTTCAGCTCCTGCGGCCCCCGGCGGTCCTCGTCGAGGATGGCCGCCTTGATCTTGGCGATCACCCCCGGCGGGGTGACAGGCGGTTTGGCCAGCTCAGCCGGGTTGAAAATCGCGCTGCCCTGGAACATCAGCTTGCCGCCCTGGTACCAGGCCGACCGCTTGCCGTCCACGCTTGTCCACCGTTCCCAGGTGTCACGCTGGTCTCGGTCGACGTCCCCTTCGACCCCGGTCAGCTGCAGTTCCTTGGTGTAGAGCCACTGTCCGGGGCCCGGGGCGGGCGTCGGGTCGTTCTCGGCCGCACGGGCGGCGCGTTCGCCCAGCTCGGTCACGCTGGCCACCGGTGCCATGCCCGGCTCGTCCCTGAGCGTCACGACGGTCCCGCCGACGACCAGGGCCAGAGCCGCCGCCACCGCGATTCGCCAGCCGAACCTTCTCGTGCCGGACGCGGCCGGCTTGCTTGCGGCTTCCGGTTCGTGGATCGCTGTCATCAGCCGCGCCTTGGCAGCAGTTGCTGCGTTGTCAGTCATCGCCGGGGTGTTCCGGCGAAACTCCTTCAGCTCGTTCACTACAGCTCCTCATCCCCTAGCACGTTCCTGGCCTTCTTCCGCGCCCGGTGCAGCCGTGACCGCACAGTCCCCACTGAGATGTCCAGCGCCCGCGCCACTTCCTCGTACGACATGTCCTCCCACGCCACCAGCAGCAGCACGTCCCGATGCCCACGGGGCAGCGACGCCAGCGCCCCCGCCAGCTCACGCTCCCTGCCCTGCGCCGCCACCCGGCGCGCCACGGTGTCGTCCAGTGCCTCCGGCAGAGGGTCCACTCCGGTGCGGCTCAGCGCCCGCAGCAGCCGTTCCTCCTGCCGCCGATGTCTGGCGATCAACGTGGTGGCGATCCCGTACAGCCAGGGCCTGGCCAGCGCGAACGAGGTGTCATACGTCCCGCGCCTGCGGAAGGCCGCCAGGAACGTCTCGGCCACGATGTCGTCGGCGGCCTGCGTGCCGAGCCGCCGAGCCGCGTACAGATGGATCTGCTGGGCGTAGCGGTCGAACAGCGCCGCGAACTGCTCTGGGTCGTGCGCCGAACGACGGATCAGTTCTCCGTCGTCGATCTCGACCGTCTCAGCGCTCAACGCCTCTCCTTCGTGAGTAGGTATTTCACCGTGCTGTCTCCCGAAGGGCGTCACCGGGTTCCCCAAAGCTGTGACACGGCGGAAATGTGATGCCGCCGCCCGCAAGCGGCAGGTGTAGGCACTATTCTTCGGGTTCCGCTGGCAGAGATGGACGTGCTGGTCGATGCCCGCGCTCGGGAGCACGCTGCGCGAGATTCTCGGTGCGGACACTGACCAAGGCTGTCGTTTCGGGATCCCAGAGACGTGCGCAGGGGTTGCGGGATAACCTTGCCGTCGTCCGGCGCGGAGGCTTCGATTCCCGGTTATCTGGCAACTCGGCGGATGGGGGTCGGCACGATGGATCCAGTCATCGCCGAGCAGCTCGGTCGCACACACCCGCTCGCCCGGCACCTGGACGATTTCCTCACCGACCTGGCCAACGCCGGCGCCTCCGTCCACACCCGGCGCGCCTACCGCGGCGACCTGATCGCCTTCGCCGCCCACCACGGCGAGGACCTCGCCGAGCTGACCGCCGCGCCGATCCGGGCCTTCCTGGCCGAGCTCGCCGACCTGTCGCCGGCCAGCCGCAAGCGCAAGCGCGCCGCCGTCGCCTCCTTCGCCAAGTGGGCGGTCCGGCACGACCTCCTGGACGCCAACCCGATGGACCGCATCGACACGGTCAAGGTGCCGAAGAGCCTTCCCCGCCCGGCCGCGGCCGCCGACGCGGCTAAAGTGCTGGCGGCGATCTGCTCGCGGCGACCGCGTAAGGACCTGCCGCTGGACCGGCTTCGGGATCGGGTGCTGTTCGAGACCGCCTATGTGTGCGGCGCCCGCGCCTCGGAGGTGTGCGGCCTGTATGTGGAGGATCTCGACCTGCGCCTGGACGACGAACACGTCCGGATCCACGGCAAGGGCGGCAGCGTCCGCACCGTCCTGCTCGACGACCGCGGCTACGTCACCCTGCTCAAGCTCTACCTGGCCCGCGCGGGCTACAGCGCCGGGCCGCTGTTCCGCGCGTCCATCAATGGCCGCGGCGGACCTCTGTCCTACGACGCCGCCCATCACCGCTGGCAGAGCTACTGCGCCGCCGCCGGTGTCGAGATCGACATCCACCAACTACGCCACGCCCACGCCACCGAGCTCATCAACGCCGGCGTCTCCATCGAGGCCGTGCGCCGCCGCCTCGGACACGCCTCCACCGAGACCACGCAGCTGTACGCGCTGCTGGACGACAAGGTCGCCGACACCGAGATCCGCGCCGCCCGCCGACGTCGCGACCGAGCGGCACATTGATCGCACAGTTGGCCCTCTCCAGGTTCAGGCCCCCCGCTCGGGTCCGCGTCACCAGCCGCAAAGTAGCGCTGAGTAATCATCGCTACTTTTTGTGGTCACAAGGCTGGTATCTCAGTGTCGAGTAACGGTCGTCTGCCGACACTCGGCAGACGACCGCATCACCCCAGGCGACATGTGTCGACAACCCGTGCCGGATTTCAACGTCGGCGAACGGTACGCGGAGTAGATTTCGACACATGCTCGGGGTCGAGGAGGAAGTCCACAGGAATTAGCGGTAGCGCACCACGCCGGAGCTCATGCGGTGGTGCCTCGCTTCCGGCGGCGTAGGGGATCGCGGTCGGCGACGTGGGCGGCCACGGCTCGACGCTGGGCCGGGCGTAGCGCTCCAGGGAGCGCACGGAGGCGTGCCGGGAGCGGGCCAACAGGGTTGGGGTGTTGGTGCCGTCCTCGGCTTCGTGCGTCAGCGCGGAGTGGCGCAGTTGATGCAGCGTCCATCCGCCGCGTGCCTCGAGTTCGGCTGGGTCGGTGATGCCCGGATGGGCGAGCGGCCGGGTGAGGGCCTCGAAGAGCTCGGCGGCTCGCCGGTAAGACAGGCGGGCGCGCCCGGTAACTGGGCATGTGTCACGCGTGGGGACGTGGGCAGGCGCCCGGCGGTCCGTAAGGAACACAGGCCCGCGGGTACGGCCTTTGAGCAGCCGGGGCAGGAGTTGGGCGGTGCCCGATTGCCAGTGCACCCACTCGACGGTGCCGCCCTTGGAGGTGACGCGGCCGCGTTTGTCGGCCAGAAGCAGATCCTCGACGTCGAGGCAGAGGATCTCCTCGGCTCGTGCGCACGTCTCGTACAGGGCCTTCCAAAGCGTGCGTTCGCGCACGCTGACCTTGAGGTCGGACAACGCGACGATCTGCTCGCGCGACAGGGCCCGGGTTCGGTCCGGCGGCGCCGGCCGGCGTTCGATGCCGATGATCGGATTGCGGGTCAGCCAGCCGCGGGCGCGCCACCAGGCGATGGCAGCCTTCATCACCGACAGTTCACGGTTGACGGTGTCGGCGTCGACCAGCCGAGCCCGCTGCGCGAACATCTCGGCGATCACATCTGTCGGCGCCTCGTCGAACATGGCGAATGCCACGGTGGGCGGCTCGGCGCCACGCCGGTTGCGGCCCAGCGGCGGTTGCTGCCCGATGGCCAGCCACGCCCAGGTCAGCAGTGAGATTCGGTAGATGCGCTGGGAGGAAGCGGCGATCCCGGCCGAGCGAAGGTATGCCTCCACGGCGGTGCTGTAGTCGGCGGGGGTATCGCGGTCCAAGGCGTGGACCGTCATACGCTGCTGCTTGTCGTGGATGTGGACCCGTTCGCGGCTTGTCCGGGCTCCGGCAGGCCATCGTTGTGCTGGTAGGTGCGTCCAGGCTGGCTGAAAGGGCCGGCGGATGGGCCGAGTGGGTGTCCTATCGATCCCCGGGCGTACTGGGTCTCGCCAAAGACCCAGTAGTGCAGGTCCACGAGGTCAGGCGGCCAGAGCACCACGCCCGCGCCGCCGACGAGCCCGTGCGCGTTGGTGCGGGCCAGTTCCTTCAGCTGTTTCGCCAGCTTCATTCCGGAGGGCTGTCCGGCGATCGCTGCGGTGGTGGCTGCGGTGACGAGGTCTGCCAGTTGGAGGTGCGGGACGTGGTGGGAGGGCGCGGTCAGGATGGGCGAGACAACGCGGTCGGGTGTGGCGAAGCGAGTGCCGTCCCGGGTCAGGCCGAGGGTGTCGGCCAGCCATTTCACTTCGTCCTTGCGGCCGCCGCCTGGTTGATCAGCAATGATGATGCCGACGTCGTTCCGCTCGCGCAGATGCAGAGCGATTCGCTCGTAGAGGTACTTGAGGATCTCGGGTTCGACGTCGGACTTCTCCCAGGGGACATGACCGCGGTCCCACACCACGACGGCCGACTTGATGCCGCTGTCGATGGCGGCCTGGAGCATCCGCTGCCGCAGGTCGGTGATCAGCGGGCCGGTCGCCTTGGCCTGAAAGGTGTTCTTGGGTAGCTTCCATTTGAGTTCCTCCCCCTCGGGGATCTCGAACTCCGCGCGGATGCCGTCGAGCGCGGTGGCGAATCCGGCGACTGCGGGTTCGGGGACGATCACGCCGCCGACCGAGACGAGCTCGCCCATGTGCCGGCGGCGGACCTCTTTCTGTCCGCTGTCGTCGATGTAGATCATGTACACGATGGCACTCCACGATCGTCGCCGCAGTAAATGCGTACACCTCGACTCGAGGGCAGAGGGTCACGTGCTGGGGGACGCTCCAGGCCGGATGAGACGCGTGTTAGTGATCGTATCGGGCTTGTCGCAGTAAATGCGGCATTTACTGCGGTGCCGGGGGCTCCTCTTCCTCCGGGTGCTGGGACGCGGACGGGCGGCGCATCATCGAAGGATCGGCGTATGCCAGGTAGCCGTACCTGGCATACCAGCTCGCCTGCTGCATTTCCTTCTCGCGACGATCAAGATCGCGGAGTTGCGCTGCCGCCCGTGGCGCTTCGTCAGTGTGGCCGGTGGCGATCGCCTCGCGGTACCAGTGTCTGGCCTGCTCAAAATCGCCTAGCTTCTCCTCCAGCATGCCCAGGTTGTTCATCGCCTTGGGTGCCACTTCGTGATGGCCTGTGGCGGCCGTTTCGCCGTACCAGCGCCGCGCCTCAGCTGTATCTCCCTGCTCTTCCTCCAGCATGCCGAGGTTGGCCATCGCCCGTGGCGCTCCGTCGGTGTGGCCGGTGGCGATCGCCTCGCGGTACCAGTGTCTGGCCTGCTCAAAATCGCCTAGCTTCTCCTCCAATACGCCGAGGTTGGTCATCGCCTTGGGTGCCTCTTCGGGGTGGTCGGTGGCGATCGCGTCTCGGTACCAGTGCTGAGCCCCGGTCAGATTGCCCAACGCCTCCTCCAACATCCCGAGACAGCGCATGGCCACAGGCGCCTGATCAGAATGGCCAGTAGCGATCGCCTTCCGATACCAGCGTCCGGCCTCCCCTAGATCACCCTGCCGCTTCTCCAGCACGCCGAGGCTGACCATCGCATGGGGCGCGCCATCTGGGTGGCCGGTGGCGATCGCCTCGCGGTACCAGTGTCTGGCCTGCTCAAAATCGCCTAGCTCTTCCTCCAGCATGCCCAGGTTGTTCATCGCCTTGGGTGCCACTTCGTGATGGCCTGTGGCGGCCGTTTCGCCGTACCAGCGCCGCGCCTCAGCTGTATCTCCCTGCTCTTCCTCCAGCATGCCGAGGTTGGCCATCGCCCGTGGCGCTCCGTCGGTGTGGCCGGTGGCGATCGCCTCGCGGTACCAGTGTCTGGCCTGCTCAAAATCGCCTAGCTTCTCCTCCAATACGCCAAGGTTGGTCATCGCCTTGGGTGCCTCTTCGGGGTGGTCGGTGGCGATCGCGTCTCGGTACCAGTGCTGAGCCCCGGTCAGATTGCCCAACGCCTCCTCCAACATCCCGAGACAGCGCATGGCCACAGGCGCCTGATCGGGGTGGCCGGTGGCGATCGCCTCGCGGTACCAGCGGCGCGCCTCCTCCACATTCCCCTGCTGCTTCTCCAGCACCCCGAGGTTGACCATCGCCCTGGGTGCCACATCGAGGTGGCCGGTGGCGATGATCTTGCCCCACCAACGGCGCGCCCCGTCGAAGTCCTCACTCTCAGACAGCCACACGCCGATCCGAAACAGGACTGTGGCGTCGATGTCGGCGTCAGAGTGGTCGAGGAGCATGATCGCGGCCGGATATGCCTGCCGCTCTAGGGCGGCGTAGCCGATGTCGCGGCGCTGGTCTGCCTCAAAGTACTGATCGGCGTAAGTCCATAGGGCGTCGTAGACGGGCCAGGCGGCCGGTTCTTCGGGCTCTTCGGCGAGTGCGGTCAGCAGCGGATGTGGGGCATAACGGCGGCCGGAGCCGGTGGCTTGCTGATAGATCAGCCGGGGGCGGGCGGGGCTGTCGGCAGCCATGGCCCAGGTTAAGGCCGCACGGCGGCCGGTGACGGGGATCGGCGTGTCCAGCGGCAGGTCGACGATCTCCCGCCTGTACTGCGCGAACAGGTGCTTGAGGATGTCGGCGGTGAGCAGCCGGTGGGTGTCCAGCCGTAGTCGGTACCAGTCGGTGACGGCGTGCAGCAGCGTGACGCGGTCGGTGGACTGTTCGCCCTCGCGGGTCAGGGCACGGCGGAGCTCTTCCCAGGAGACCATGAGCCGCCCCATCAGCACATCGTGCCCTTCAGCCAGAATCGGGCGCAGCTCGGCGTAGGTGTCGCAGTCGCGCAGCGCGTGGCGCTCGGCCGGGCTGATCGCAGCAAGGTCGGCCTGGACGGCGCGCTGGTCGAGGAATGCCTCCAGCTGGGCGTCCGGAGGTTGTTCATGGTCAGGTCCACGGGTGAGCGTGACCGCGATCCGCAAGGTAGCGGGCAGCGTGTCCAGCGCTAGGCTCGCCAGGTCGCCGGCCCGCTCGGGCGGCAGGCCATCCAGCCACAGCACCGCGTCGGCCGTCTTGGCTC
This sequence comes from Nonomuraea jabiensis, assembly GCF_014204795.1. Classification (GTDB taxonomy): domain Bacteria; phylum Actinomycetota; class Actinomycetes; order Streptosporangiales; family Streptosporangiaceae; genus Nonomuraea; species Nonomuraea jabiensis. Next base: position 9,347,891 of record NZ_JACHMB010000001.1, read on the forward strand.
TGGCGGTCAGGTGGGCGGCATGCTGGAGCACCTGCTGCAGCGGCAGGCTAGGGTCGTGGTGGAAGGCCATGATCCGGTAGTGGCCGGGCAGATGGGTCAATACCGCATGCGCCAGCGTGGCGGTGCAGCCCGCGAGCCGGGGCCCGCGCACGACGATGAGGCGTTTGCCGCCAGTCAGCGCTTCGTGCAGGACGGCGTCGACGTCGCGCGGGATGTAGGGCGGCTGCTGGCCGGTGGCGAACCGGTTGGCGTGCACGCCCAGGTCGCGTGGGGTGACCTCGCGTAACGTCTTGGGGCGGCCGCTCGTGTCGGTCAGCTGGGGCCACAGCACCGGCGTGATGGAGCCGGCGACGGCGTCACACCGGGCCAGCCATTGCTGCAGCGTCTCGGCCAGCGCCGCCAGCACCAGGCCCGTGATGAGCCAAAGCGGCTGCAGGGTGGTGCCGTTGAGGATCTGGTTGATCGCCACGCCGACGGTGACCGTTAGCACCGCCACCGCGGCGACGCGCGCCAGGGCTCGTGCTGCCTTCATGCCGCACTTCCACAGGGTGGTACTACGTGGTGGCGAATATCAGGAGAAGGGCAGGCCATGGCTAGTCGTCTCCGGGGTCGGCGGACGGGTTACGCAGCGGCCGCAGCCCGGTGCCGGGCGGCGGGGCGGTGAAGGTGTAGCGGCCCAGCAAGTTGATGTGGGCGTGGCCGAGCGGCGACAGCCGGGCGACGTCCTGCTCGGCCACCGTCTGGCCAGCGGCGCGTAGGCCGGTCACGGCTGCGTCGATGTAGCGGGTGTTCCACAGCACCACCGCGTTCACGACCAGGCCGAGCGTGCCGAGCTGGTCTTCCTGGCCTTCCCGGTAGGGCTGGCGCAGCTCGCCGCGCTGACCATGAAACAGCTTGCGAGCCAGCCGGTGCCGCGACTCCTGCACGGTCAGCTGGGTGTTGACGGCGCGCCGGTAGCCCTCGTCGACTGGGTCGATCAGGGCCAGCAGGTGCAGGGTCTTGGCGATGCGGCCGTACTCGGCGAAGACCTGGCCGAGCTTGCTGGGGTGGCCGTCGCGGCCGAGCATGCGCAGCAGGTCATAAGCGCGCACCTGGTTGGTGACCAGGGAGCCGGCCACGCGCAGCATGTCCGGCCAGTGGGCGCGGATCTTGGCCAGGTCGACACGGTGCCGGGCCAGCGCGTTCAGCGGCCCGTAGTCGCCCTCGGCCACACCAGGCAGGGTGGCCCGCCAGAACCGCTGGTCGGCCAAGTCGGCGATGCGCGGTGAGAAGCGGTAGCCCAGCAGCCGGAACAGGCCGAACACGATGTCGCTGTAGGAGGCGGTGTCGGTGGCCACCAGCTCCGGCCTCGGCCCACCGTCCAGGTTGAGCAGAGTGTCCAGGATGAACAGCGAGTCGCGCACCGTGCCAGGCACCACCACCGCGCCGATCCCCGCGACCTGGTCATTGACGGCGTTCAGCCAGGTGATGCCGGCCTTGAGACCGAAGTAGCGGGGGCTGGGGGCGGCGTTGATGGTGCGGACCGGGACCACGAACCGCAGCCCGTCGACGCTGGCCACCAGCCCGCCGCCCCAGGCGGCCGCGACCGGGATCTTCGCCTGGGCGTCGATCAGCCGCGCGTTGGCCGCCGCGTGAGTGTCAGCACGCAGGTAGTTCTGATCCACGTGCGAGAGTCGGTCGCGGGTCAGCGCCGCATGGCCCGGCTGGATCACCGGGGTGCGACCCACGTTGCAGCTCTCGGCCACCAGCAGCGCCGCGACGGAGACAGGCAGGTCCTCCAGCCGGGAGGCGACCTTGGCCACGTGGGTGTAGGCGTCCAGGAAACCAGTCCAGGCGTGCACCTCCAGCAGCAGTTCGGGCAGGTCGACGCGAGGCAGCATGGCCGCCACCACGGCGCGCAGGGTCTTCAGCGACTCGCTCTCGCCGATCGCCTCCAGCCGGTCCACCGCCAGCTTCACCCGCCCGTCCTCGCCGGGCACCAGCCGCACGCTCGCCTCAGGCCCGGCCTGCTCCAGCCGGCGGGCCAGCAGCCGCCGCGCGGCGTCCAGTGCGCCGGTCAGCTCGGCCAGGTGCGCAGCGACGGGTGCGGCAAGTCCGAGACCGGCCAGCGTCTCGGCGCGCACTGCCTGCCACGCGGCCCCGTCCAGCAGCTGCGCCCGTGGGTCGGCCCACCGCACCGACGGGGCGGCGAACACATCGCGCCGGCGGAGCGCGCCGCGCAGCTGCTCCAGCACGCACAACACGTACGCGTCCCGGTCGACCGCGTTCTCGGGTAAATCCCGGTTGCGGAAGACGGCGCGCTGCCACATCGGCGGCACAAGCTCTTCGTCGATCTCCTCGGCCGTCAGCGGGCGCTGCCTGACACGGCGGCGGGCCAGCTCAGGCAGGCCGCCGACGGCGGCCAGGATCTGCCGTCCGGCCGGGGCCGCCGCCAGCGGCAGCGCCTGGGCCAGCAGGATCACAAACGGCCGCACCACCCCGTAGCGGGTGGCCAGCTGCTCGCGCATCGCGGCCTCACCGGCCGCATCGTCGGGCACCAGTTCCTCCACCCGCGCGGCCGCCGCCCGCACCAGCTCGCGCGGCGCGACCTGCTCCACCGCCCGCCAGGCCGCACCCACCTCTACCACCCCGGCATCGGCACCCGTCTCGGCGGCGGCCTGTTCCAGCACGTCCAGCACCGCGCGGGTAGCCCGAGCCAGCGTCCGCGAGGCGTGTTCCAGCTGAGGCAGCACCGCCAGCCGGTGCTGCTCGCTGGCCCGCCGGGAGGGGTTGATCAGCCGGGTGGCCATCAGCCGATCGAACAGATCCAGCGCGTCGTCGACCGCGACGGATTCCAACTGGCGGGTGGCGGCCAGCAGGGTCGCGGTCCGGCGCGGCTCGGCCAGCTCCTTCAAGGCAGGGGCCTTGGCGGTCAGCCCGTAGCGGGCCAACATCGCCAGCCGGTTGGCCCGGCACCCCGGACACCCTCGCGGCGCCCGCCCCGATGGCGCTCACCTCGGCCGCGCGGGCCAGCGCCTTCTCCAAGTCGGTGCCGGAGGTGCGGATGGGGGCGCGGCGCAGCCGCTCCCACTCACTGACCCGCTGCCCGGGCAGGACCTCCAGCAGCGCGCGCATCCGATCCGGCAGCTGCGGGTCAGCCTGACGTGCGGCGTCGGCCAACGTGCGATGCAGGCGTTCGGCGGCCTCGGCCCGCACCGTCACCGCCAGCCGGGCCAGCACGCTCACCCCGGGCAGCAGCACCCGGTGCCGGCGCAGCCATCCCACCGTCTGCTCGAACAGCGCCAGCGGCCCTTCGGCGTGCGTCCACGCCCGCCCGGCCATGAACTCCCGCAGCTGCGCGCTCGCCTGCGGGTCGGAGAAGTCCCGGTAGCCGCGGGCCGCCTGGATCTCCCAGGCGTGCTCGTAGGGAGTCATCTGCCGTTCGGTGTACCGCTTGACCACTGACGCGTCGCCGATCCCCAGCTGGCCCGCCAGGTAGTCGATGACCGGCCAGGGCACCTCCAAGGGATCAGAGGTCAGGAAGGTTCCCAAGAACCGCACGGTGCACAGCTGCAGAGCGAACCCCAGCCGGGTGTGATCACCCCGCCGCTTCCCGATCAGCTCGCGATCGGCCTCATCCAGCAGGAAGAACCGCTCCAGCTTCGCTTGCGTCGGCTCGCCGATGAAGCACCCGTAGGCTGCCACTTGATCATCAGACAGGAACTCAACCGTCACATGCTGTCATCGATAAGGATCAACGCGTCGCTACCGCTAATTCCTGAGGAGTTCCTCCTCAACCCCCATGCTGTTCGGCTACGCGCGGGTGTCGACCGCGGACCAGAACCCCGACCACCAGATCGACGCCCTGCTGCAGGCCGGAGTCGAGCAGGGCAACATCCACCTCGACACCGCCAGCGGCGCCAAATCCTCTCGCCCGAAGTTCGACCTGGTGATGCAGCTGCTGCGCGAGGGCGACACGTTGAAGGTCACCCGCCTGGACCGGTTGTCGCGGTCGGTGCTGCATCTGGTGACGCTCGGCGCGGACCTGCGCGAGCGCAAGATCGGCCTGCACGTGATCGAGCAGGGCATCGACACCGCCACCGCCGAGGGCCGGGCGATGTTCGGGATGCTGTCGGTCCTGGCCGAACTGCAACGCGAACTCATCATCGCCAACACCGACGACGGCCTGGCCGCCGCCCGCGCCCGTGGTCGCGTCGGCGGACGCCGCCCCCGGCTCACCCCCGAACAAGCCACCCTCGCCCAAGAGCTCTACGACGCCCGCATCAGAACCGTGCAGCAGATCGCCGACCTCTTCGGCGTCCCCCGCTCCACCGTCTACGGCCACCTCGACAAGAACACCACCGTGCTCCGCGAGCCGAAGAAGCGCCCCGCCGAAGCGTAACCAGCAGACAACGATCTTCAGTGGGCCTACTTTGCGGCTCGCCGTAGCCTTCTTCTTCAGGGGTCCTGGGCCCTGACGGTGCGTCAGTACTGCCCGATGTAGTGCTGGACGCCGCCGCCCCTGGGGAGCCGCCGCGCCCACTCCGCGATCCTGCTCGGGGACGGGTCGTCGGACAGGACGGCCATTGCCAGGCCGGGCAGCGTGACGTTCTGCCGCCAGAGCTCCTGCCACTGTTCGTACCGCAACGACAGGTAGCGTAGACGGCTCATCCGGCCCAGCGCGGCCAGGTCCATGACCGACGATCCGCACAGGTCCAGTGCGTAGAGCCGGGGCGCGGTGACCAGCGGTTCGAGGTCGACGGCGTGGTGCGCGCGCACCCGCACCGCGCGCAGCGTCGGATGGCCCGCGATCGGCGCCAGGTCGAGGGCCTCCACGTCCTGAAGCGTCAGCGCCTCGACGGCTGTGTCCCGGAGCGGGCTGAGATCGGCCGACCGGCACTGCGTCAGCTCCAACTTCAAGAGCCGGGTGCCGCGGACGGTGCCCAGATCGATGTCGCCCCCGCCCCGCACCCACAAACTCTGGGTGTTGTGGCCGGGATTCAGCACCTCACGACAGGCCCAGACTGTGGACGCGTCGGGCGCGTTCTCGTTCTCCCGGGCGAGGGCCATGTCGCCGAGATCGATCCGCAGGTCGTCGTCCTCGCACGTCCAGTCGCCTCGCTCGAGTGCCTCCACGTGGCGGCGCAGCAGCGAGGTGACCGAGTCGGCGACGTAGGTGGGGCCGTCTCGCCGCAGGCCGATACGGATGACCTGGCCGGGTCGACCGCCCGGCCCGGGGTCCATGTCGACGGCGAGGTACTCGTTGTTCCCACCGTCGGCGAACGGGATCCAACCATCCCGGTCGATAGAACGCCGGACCGCCCCGGGCGGGCCGTCGTCCAGCATGATCCTCCATGGGTCCGGGTCGAACAGCGGCACGTTATCCACCCAGACGTGATCACTTCCCAGCTCGGACACAAAGGACGCTGAAAGCCAGTCGTAGCCATTGTCGATGAGTCCCAGATCATCATCGCCGTCCATCACGTCGTAGAGGGCGCGCAGATCGTCGGGAAGCGCGTGATCCAGGTCTGCGAACATTTCCTCGCGATCCGCCGCCGGCGGCGGCAGCTCATCGGAGTAGCCGAGGATCTCCTCGCGGCGCTGGAGGTAGGCGCGCAGCAGGCGGACCGCCTCGGCGGGATCCCCGGCCTGCGTCGGATCGGCGGGCCCGTCCACCTCATCGCCGGGACCGCTGGGCAGTGCCTCCTCGTCGAGGACGCAGGCGACGCCCGAGTTCTCCGCGCGACCGCCAACGGCGGCCTCGAACCACCCCGAAGGATGCACGACCATCGTGACCGCCGTACCACGGCCGAGGCGCAGCGCCTTGCGCAGGTCGAACGGGAGACCGTGGTTCTTGAGGGCGCCGTCGGGCAGGGTGTAATAGCCTCTGGTACCTCCGCCGATGGTGAACGTGGCGCGTCGCCAGCCGTCCGGGGCCCGGGCGGCGGTCTGTACCGCCAGGCGCCGCAGCACCTCGGTAGCCTGAGGGTTCTGCTCGTTATCCGCGGCCCGGCGGTCGGTCAACCGCCAGAAGTCCAGATGGCCGCGCAGACCGTCGTGGTCGGGGTCGGCGAGGATCTCCTCGGTGATCCACGGGGCGAGCCGGACCGCCTCGGCGAGATCGTCGAGCGCGGCGTCCTCGTCACCGAGCAACGCATGGACCCACCCGCGGTAGTGGTGCACCTTAGCGCCGGGGTGCAGGGCCGCGGCCTCATCGATCACCCGAAGTGCCTCGCGGGCACGCCCGGACTCGCCGAGCTCCAGCACCCGGGACAGCCAGCCGAGCAGATACCCGGGGTCCTCCCGGGTGGCGCGCTCCCAGTCCACCGGCCGGATGCCCGCCAGCAGACAGGTCGCGGGACCTGCCATGCCGCCGTCCGCCGCCCGTTCCAAGGCCGTGGCGGCCTCCACCGGATCGGCCTCCATCAGCAGCCAGCCACGCCACAGCTCGGCGAGTCCGGGTTCCGCACCAGCGGCCAACGCCCGATCGAACGACTCCAGCGCTACGTGCAGCATCCTCGCGTCCAACGCGGCGAACGCGACGTCCAGCCAGCGATCGGACGAGCCGTCCGCGGCGGCGATCGCGGGGATCAGCGGCCCCGCTGGGCGCCGGGGCATCTCCTCCAGCATGAACCCGCTGAGCCCGATCGGCCGCACCGACCGTTCCCGAAACACCGCCGCACGGGCCATCAGCGGCTTCAGAACGTTCTTGGCGAGAGTCCCGCCTGGTGACGCCGCGGCGAGAAGGTCGAGCCCGGCGGCTGTCCGGTCGACGCCCTCGAAGCCCATCCCCGCGGGATCGGTGAAGCCGAGCACGTCGACCACGAAGACCTCGTCGCCGGTCGCGAAGATCAGCCCTTTCGGGATGTCGCCTTCGCACCGCCCGGCCCGGGTGGTCCCGTAGGTGCAGCGCCAGAACGTCCCGTCCGGCCAGACGCGCTCCATCGTCCCGCTCCTGCGCCATTCCCAGCCCGCGGCCGCCAGCCGTTCGCGCACCCTCGCCTCCGTCATGGCACCCAATTATGGGACGCCAAGATCACCCATGACGGACTTATAGTCAGACGGCGGGGCCGTTCGACAACGGGAGGCGGCATCGCTCGGCCTCGTCGAGCTCGGCGATCTGTTCGCGCCGCTGCGCGCCCAGCTTGCTCGCGCCCGGCGGATGATCGGCGGAAACACTCGGAGATAACGCGAGACGGCCAGCCAACAGCCCGGCGCGCCCAGAGACACCAACGCCGGACCGCACTGGGCGATCTGCCCGACCAGAGCGTCCCGTCCCCCGATCAGCCTGACCGAGAAACAACCCTGTCGACCTGCGAATCAGTGCTAAGCGCTAATACCCGGCCGGATCTTCCCGCTCTGAGCAGGGATAACGCAATCGCGTGTACCTGGTGACAGCTTCGTTAACGACAGGCCTACGACGTATCCGGCTATGGCCGGGATGTCGTGCAAGAGACCGAACATGGTGGGCTATTGGCCGAGCCCGAGGGCATTTCACTGGGTGCTCTCCAGTTGGTGAGCCCGGCCGGAGCGTGGCTGGCCGCTGTCCAATTGGAGGCATGGGACGCCGAGCCCGAGGATGAACCCGGCCAGCCATGGGCAGAGGCGGGGCGGGTTCTGTATTGGAGTCCGGGCGGCATCGTGACCGTCAGCGGCATGGGACACAGCCCGACGGGACAGAAGCTCCTCTTGGGACCACCTTGTTTCGCCTACTGGCTGAGCGCCTACACCGGCTCGGTACGCAGCGAGCCAGCCTCCTGGGATCCCGGCGAAACCGTAGCCGTCGACGAACGCTGGCTGCTGCGGTTCTGGCCGGTGGCCGACGTCTCCGGACCCGCTCTACGTGGGGAAGACGACAGCGGGCATATGGTCAGGATGCGCGAGATCCTCGCGCTCGAACCCGGCACGGCACCACCACGGCCGCAGGCCTGGGCAGCACTGCGGCCGCACCCGCAGCCCGACACCGCCACCGCGGTGATGCGCTTCAACCCGCCGGAATCCGACCGTGTGACGGTAGGCCACCCTGCGCAAGCCGGCAGCGCTTCGGAGACCGACGGGGGACGCATAACAGTCTCGTCCGTCGATACAGAAAATGACCCACAACTGGTCCACGAGGTGCTGGGCGACCTGCTGTACGACGTGCTCGGCAACCTGCCGCAGAACGTGTGGTCCTGGTCGCGATCGATGCTGGAGGACTACGCGACGCAGTTGCGTGTGGACCGGCGCATAGGCCGGGAGCTGAACCCGGCTAGCATGCCCACGCTGGTGCTGAAGGCATCCAGTGTGCGCACACCGTTCTTCGGGACCGAGCCGGGCTTCAGCGGGCGCGCCTGGGTATGGGGATCCGAGGAGAACGGCCACGCCGAGGTGCTGTCGGTCGACAGGGAAGTGATCGCCCGCGACCGCCTCCGTCAGAACACGCTGTTCACGGGCATTGTCACCATCTTGCGCAAGGAGAACGACTTCGTCGAGGTCCGTGCGGCGACGCAGGCGGAGGCCGCACGGGTGATCGACGTAGAGAGGTTACGCGGTTAACGTCCCAGGGGTCGCCGTAGGTTGACCCCTGGTCAGCGATGGATCCCGGGGCCACGAGCGATGCCACGCACCATCCAGGAGCGGTGCTGCTCCAGGAGCGTATCCAGCGGCGAGGCCGATGCCCGCTCAGCCACGATGATCCTGGTCTCGCGGAGAGAGGTCCGCCCGCCGCTTCCTTCATGAGCAGGCGACGATCAAGGATGCCTTCGCGCCTCAGGCCCTGACGGGAGCCGATATCAACGCCTTCCTGTTATGCGAATGCGAATGCGTCTCGGCGGTTCGGCCAAGGGGCGCATGGCGGAGCTGCGCTCTTTGCTGGGAGGAGCGGGTCAAGGTGCAGCGCCCGCAGGCGAAGCCGAGGACGAACGATCTTGACGCGGCACGAGCAGTGGCCTTCATCCTCGCACCGAGAAAGAACAGCGGCACGGTGGGCAAGCGAGCCCAGCCACAGATGAGCTGAGCGTCGCCAGAGACGTGGCCTTGCTCAAGGCATGCCGGCGTTGGCAGCAAGGAACGACAGCACCGTTGGCAGAACGTCGGTCGATCTGTCCCAGCAGCCCTTGTGATCTGCGCCGGAGATGGACAAAAAGGTTGCGCCTGAGCTCTCGGCGAAGGCGCGCATCGGCTCGTGCCAAGGGTCGGCCGTGCCCGCGTACAGCAGCATCGGCACGCCGGAATCGGCGAGTTTCAGCCCAAGTCCAGGCTCGCGCGAGAACGCCTCATAATTGGCGCGGAACCCGGCAGGATCTCCCGCCTCGATCAGGGCGGCCTGATAGGGATCGGCGACGGCGCCTTGCTTCATCAGCGTGTACGCGTCGGTGTCGGCGGGCAGACCGAGCAGGCGCAGCGTAGGGCCGACCACGGAGCGGAAACCGTCGACAGGATCGAACCCGCCGGCCACCAGGCAGGTCAGACGGTCAGGCGTGTGCGCGGCGACCGCGTACCCTGTCATGGCTCCGAGCGAGTATCCCCACAACGCGGCCCGTTCGACGCCGACCTCGTCCAGCACCGCCGTGACAGAGTCCACCCGCCGTTCAAGCGAATAGTCCTCGGCCTGGTGCGGGGCGTCGCTGCCCCCCAGGCCGAGTGGGTCGACGGTAATTACGGTGTGGGTGGACGTAAGTGCGGACGTGTAGCCGCTGTGCGCCCAATGTGCCCCGTCCTGGAACATGCCTGGATGAAGCACCAGCGCAGGACCATCACCGGAGACCTCGTAGGAAATCTTGCAGCCGTTGCTGCGTGCGATGGGCACGTGTTGTTTCCCTCATCTGTTCACGAAGATCCTGCGCCTGCACGCAGGACCGTTACGATTGATAACGGGGTCAATCGTGACGCATGCTTAGAAAGTTTTGGAAGAAGGCACTTTCTTGTCGCAACGGAACACCGGGGTAACAAACCAGCTCACGCCCGCGACGACGGCACCCGCCCCAGACGATTGCCCGCTGCCCGAGGTCCTCAGCTTGATCGGTGGCAAGTGGAGCGCTCAGGTGCTGGTCGAGCTGGGCAACGGTCCACGCCGCTTCACGCAGCTGGAGCGCGCGATCGCGGGCATCAGCCGTCGCATGCTGACCGTGAGCTTGCGTGATCTCGAACGCAACGGGCTCATCACCCGAACCGTGTACCCGGATTCCCCGCCGCGAGTGGAGTACGCCACTACTCCATTGATCGAGGACATACGCGAGCCTCTGGAAGCACTCACGGAATGGGCCCGTCTTGCGGCCCCTGCCATCACCGCAGCCCGCCGCGCCTACGACGGTTCGGCCGATTCACATCCCTGATGCGCTGTCGTTTCTCACCGACATTACTATCGGGTACTGGAATCTGAGGCTGTCGTCGACAAACGCCGCTACTCGTCACGGACGAAACGGACAAGGCGATCAGTGGCGCGTAGCACCCTCGCAGTGCATCCGGGCCTGCCGTTGTGCCGCCCGAGAGCATGGGCTCTGCGAGCCGGCAGTTCGAGCTAGCCCGCCAGTTTCGCCAGCCAGCTCTCGACGTCCGCCGCGATGGCCAGCGGCTGGTCCTCCGGCGTGTGATGGCCGGCGACCTCCTCGTGCTCCACGATCTCCAGTGCGGCCACGTTCTTCGCGCACCAGGCGACGGTCTCCGCCGTCCACATCGTGCCGGTGCCGGGACGGAAGCCGATGAGGAGCTTCGGCACCTCGACGCTGGTCGCCAGCCACCGGTCGAACGCCTCGATCCAGGCCACGACGTCGGCCGGCTCTCCGCCCAGTGGCAACGAGCGCGCCCAGCGCAGCTGCGGCAGGCGGCTCTCCCTGGTCGGGTACGGCTGCGTGTACGCGGCCATGTCCTCCTCGCTGAGCGGGGTGGTGACAGTGGTCGGCAGGCCCTGCCTGAGGAAGGCGTCATCGTCGAGGATCATGGACTCGCCCACGCCCTCGGTCTTGATCGCCCGGAACAGGGCGCGACCGTCCTGGGGGAGCTCGTCCCAGCTCATCGGCTTGATAATGGCCTCGGTGAAGGCGATCCCGCGGACCCGGTCCGGGTGGCGAGAGGCCCAGTCGAAGGCCAGCGCGCCGCCCCAGTCGTGGCCGACCAGCACCACGTCGTCAAGGTCCAGGGCGTCGAACCAGGCGTCCAGGTAGCGGGCGTGGTCGGCGAAGGTGTAGTCGATGGCGGGCTTGCCCGACTCGCCCATGCCGATCAGGTCGGGAGCCAGGAGACGGCCGTGCCCGATGGCGGGCATGACGTTGCGCCACAGGTAGGAGGAGGTGGGGTTGCCGTGCAGGAAGACGATCGGCGCGCCGGTGCCGCCGAGCTCCCGGTAGTGCATGGTGGAATCGAGCACGTTCTGGAAGGGCATGTCGGATCCGTTCAGGTGTTGAGGGTCATGGTGCGGTCCACCGCGATCTCGATCACGACCCGGCCGGGCGGCGCGGGCGGCGGCGAACCGTAACGTCGGAGGTAGCGCCGGGCGGCCTCGGCCACCCGGCGTGGATCGTCGGACACCGTCGCGGTGCCCTCAAGGGTGACCCAGCGGAACCCGTCGACCTGGCAGAGCGCGGCGCGGCCGCCCCGTACCAGGTTGCGGGCCTTGCGGGAGGCGGCGACGGTCAGCACGCGGGCCATTCCACCGTCCCAGGTGAAGCGGACCGCCACCACGTGCGGGGACCCGTCGGGCCGCAGGGTCGTCAGCGTGGCCACGCGGGGTTCTGCCAGGAAGGACTCCATCGAGCCGGTCACGAGGTGAGCCTCATGGGGAGGGCTCCGCGCGGTGCCATCAGCGGTGGGTGGCGGCGTTGCGGGCGGCCCAGCCCGCGAATGTGGGGCATGAACTGCTCCGCGAACCACACCTCCTCGCCTGCCGTGACAACGATCATGATTTCCCAGCCCTACTTAGTTAGTTAGTTGGCTGACTCAGTGAGGAAACCATAGTGGGTGGGCGAGGCCTCTGTCCATAGTTAGTGGCCTGACCAACTCACTGGCCGTCGTCAAGAGGGATCGCCTGAACCTGGGGCAGGCGTCATCGATGACTGCGGTGGACGGTCTCCGGGCCGACGACGCGGAGCAGCTCCAGAGCCTCGATGCTCTTGGATCCGGGCGGCGGCGTGAAGAGGCGCAGGCGCTGGTCCGCGGCCTGCGTCTGCAGCATCTCGAAGTCGAATTCGATGGGCCCGACGGACGGATGCATGACGCGCAGCCGGCTCTCGCGGCGCACGGCCACCTCGTGCCGCGGCCAGAGGGCGGCGAACTCCTCGCTCGCCGTCTCGAGCCGGGCGATCAGGGTGCTCGAGGAGTGGTCGTAGCCGCGGCGCGTCGCCGCGGCCCGCAGGTCTGCGACGTGCAGGCGGCTCAGGCGGTCGTGTTCCTCGACGGGGTACGCCTCGCGTACGAACGGGTCGGTGAACCAGCGCCACACGATGTTCCGGTCCGGTTCCTCGATCGTGCACACGCACCCGAACAGGGCCTCGGCCAGGGGATTCTGCGCGAGCAGGTCACCGAGGTCGGTAAGGAGCTGGGCGGGGGTGTCGCCCAGCCGGTCGAGAAGGTAGAGCAGGCCGGGACGGACGTGGTTTCCGGCGCGCGCCCCTTCGGGCGGCCGGTGACCCGCCAGCAGGTAGAGGTGAGCCGTTTCGTCCTCGGTCAGCCGCAGGGCCCGGGCGAGCGCGGTCAGCAGCTGGACCGACGGCTGGGAGCTGCGGGCCTGTTCGAGCCGCATCACGTAGTCGGCTGATACCCCGGCCAGCTGGGCCACCTCTTCGCGGCGCAGGCCGGGCGTGCGGCGCCGCGGTCCGGCGGTCAGGCCGGCGTCCTGCGGCTGGAGCCGCTCGCGGGAACGGCGAAGGAAGTCCGCCAGCCTGGCGCGGTCCAGCTTCATGTCATCCATCCTCGACGCCCCGATCCGTTGCTCGTGCCATGCCTGCCAGGAGAGCCGATCCTAGGGAATTGGCTCTCCTCCTCATCGCGCCGGCATCCGCGCGGATGATGGGCGTGGCCGGGTGTTCACGGGCACCAGCACGGCGGTGCTGCCGGATCTTCCGGGAAGCGAATACTGGTACAGGGCGCCGCTGACCGGACCTCGCATGCGCTGACGTGCCTCGTCACGGTGACGTGCGACGAGATCGGCCGGCTTCGTGTGCCCAGCGTTCGGTGAAGAGCCGGTCCGTGGGCGGGTCGCCGGGCAGCGGACGCGGGTGGCAGGTGCGCAGGCCGTCCACGGCGATGGCGAGAACGCGCCGGTGAGCGGCGGCGGCGGCTTCGACGAGATCCTCGCGCCCCTGCTTGCGTAGCTGGTCCAGGGCGGGCGATCTGCCGAACTGCTCGATCAGCAGCGAGATGTCGACGGCGGTGACGTCCGGCCTGAGTGCGCCGGCACGGTGGGCGCGCGCGACGAGCTCAGCGAGCAGCTCATCGGAACGGTCGGACTTGGCCTGCATCTCCTCGGTGACCTCGATGGTGCCGGCGATCGGGGCGAGCGATCCTTGGCCGGACTCCGCGCAGGTGACGATGAAGGAGGCCAGCCCTTCCCATGGATCGTCCTCGGCGAGACCTCGTTCGGCGGCTTGGTTCCAGCTGTCGAGGGACAGTTCGGCCAGGCGCTGGAAGAGCTCCTCCTTGGTGCGGTAGCGGCGGTAGAGGCTGCCGATGCCGACCCCGGCGGCCGCTGCGATGGCCGCGACCGAAGCGTGTTCGCCGTCGGCCGCCAGCACGTGGCGTGCCGCCTGCAGGAGGGCCCGGTCGTTGCGCTCGGCTTCCGCCCGCCTGGGGCCGCGGCGCTGGGATTCGGTCATGCCGGCAGCATACCGAACTTGCGGAGCGAATTACTCCGGTTGTAAGGTCGCCTCAATCGGAGCATTTCGCTCCTATTGAGGAGGCAGTCATGCATGCTGTGGTCATGGATCGCTTCGGCGGGCCGGAGGTGCTGCGCGTCCGGGAGGTCGAAGACCCGGTGCCGGGGCCGGGGCAGGTGCTCGTGGCGGTGGACTACGCCGGGATCACGTACGTCGAGACGCAGGTGCGGGCCGGTCGCGGGCCCGCGGCCCACCAGCGGCCACCGCTTCCGCGCATCCCCGGCAACGGGGTGGGCGGGCGCGTCTCGGCTGTCGGCCCGGGGGTGGATGCCGCGCTGGTCGGGCAGACCGTGGTGACCACGACGGGCGGCACCGGCGGCTATGCGGAGCTGGCCGTGGCCCGGGTGGAGGACCTCGTCCCCGTCCCGGCGCAGGTGACGCTGCGGGATGCGGTGGCGCTGCTGGCCGACGGCCGGACAGCGGTGCTCCTGCACCGGCGGGCCGAGGTGCGTCCGGGCGAGTGGGTGCTGGTGGAGGCGGCCGCCGGCGGTGTCGGCAGTCTGCTGGTCCAGCTGGCCGCCGCCTCGGGGGCGAAGGTGGTCGGCGCTGCCCGCGGTCCGGGCAAGGAGGCGTTGGTCGCCTCGCTGGGTGCTCTCGCCTACGTGGACTACTCCAAGCCGGGGTGGGAACGCGAGGTCGCCGAGATGAGCGGAGGCGTCGATCTCGTCTTCGACGGAGTCGGCGGCGTCGTGGGCGCGCAGGGCATGCGCGCCGTACGGCCCGGCGGCCGGGCCAGCGTGTACGGCATGGCCTCCGGCTCCTGGACCGAGCCGGCCGCCCAGGTGACGGTCGTCCCCGACGGCGGCGTTCCGACCCCGGCGGAGACCCGGGCGCTGGCCGAGGAGGCGCTCGCGCACGCCGCGGCCGGCCGGCTGCGCCCGATCATCGGCCAGACCTACCCCCTGGCCGAGGCCGCCGAGGCGCACCGGGCGATCGAAGCCCGCGCCACGATCGGCAAGACCCTGCTGATCCCGTGAACACGCCGAACGCAAGCCCGGCCACCTCTGCCACGACCGCCCGCGCCCTCCTGCCGCTGACCGCGACGGTCCTGGTGGGTGCGATGGCAGCGCTGCTGGACACCACGATCGTCGCGGTGGCGCTGGACGAGCTGGCCAGGGACCTGGCCGCGCCGGTGACGATGATCCAGTGGGTCACCACCTCGTACGTGCTGGCGATGACCGCCGTCATCCCGCTGGTGGGCTGGTCGGTCGGCCGCTTCGGCGCCCGCGCCGTGTGGCTGACGGCCCTGGGGCTGTTCCTGCTCGGGTCGATCCTGTGCGGCGCCGCGTGGTCGGCAGGCTCGCTCATCGCCTTCCGGGCGCTGCAGGGGCTGGGCGGTGGCATGATCCTGCCTGTGACGCAGCTCGTCCTGGCCCGGGCCGCGGGACCCGAACGCCTGGGCCGGGTGATGGGCACGGTCGGCTTCGTCGGGCAGATCGCCCCGATCTCCGGGCCCGTGCTCGGCGGCGTGCTGATCGACGGCTGGGGATGGCGCTGGATCTTCCTCGTCAACGTGCCGCTCGTCCTGGTCTCGATGGCCATGACGTGGCGGTGGTTCCCCCGGGACGAGGAGCGCGACGAACGCCGGCTCGACCTTGTCGGGCTGCTCCTGCTGCCGGCCGGAGTGGTCGCCCTGCTGCACGCGCTGACCGGGCTGGAGACGCGGGCCGGGATCGGGGCCGCGACCCTGACGGCGGTGGCGGGGGCCGGGCTCCTGGCCGCGTTCATCACGCGTTCGCTCCGCCGGGCCGAGGCGAGCCTGCTCGACCTGCGGCTCTTCGCCGATCGCGCCTTCCGGTCGGGGACGGTCATGATGTTCGTCCTCGGCGTCACGAGCTGGGGGCCGATGTTCCTGCTGCCGCTGTACTACCAGCGGCTGCACGGCCTGTCCGCGCTCGACGCCGGGCTGGCGCTCGCTCCCCAGACCCTCGGTATCGCGCTGGCGTCCCTGCTGGTCGGCCGGTACGCCGACCGCCTGCCGCCGCGTCCGCTGGCCCTCGCCGGGATGGCCGCGGCCACCCTGGGCACCCTTCCGTTCGTCTTCGCCACCCCTGACACCGACGCTCTCCTGCTGAGCGTGGCGTTGCTCCTGCGCGGAGCCGGATTCGGCGTCGCCAGTCTGCCCGTCAGCGTCGCCGTCTACCGCACCCTGCGCCCGGCCGCCATCCCGCACGCCACCAGCGCCAGCACCATCGTGCAACGGATCGGCGCCGCCACCGGCACCGCGCTGATGGCCGTCATCCTCCAGGCCGGCGGCTTCGCCCTAGCTCTCACCTGGATGTTCCTCCTCACCGCAACCGGCCTGGTCATGGCCGCAAGCCTGCCCGGCCGCAAATGAACCGGCAACCCCGCCAAGGACAGGCATCATCCGCCCGGGATGCAACGGCGAGGCCGTGGCCGGGTAGGGAAGCGCGGTGGACTCTCCCACTGTGGGAGAGTCCACCATGGTGACGTGCAAGGCGAACTTCTCACCATCGGGCGCTTCGCCCGCCTGTGCCGGCTCAGCGTCAAGCAGCTACGGCACTACGACGAGGTGGGCCTGCTGGCCCCGGTCCACGTGGACGCCGGCTCCGGCTACCGCTACTACGCCCCCGAACAGGCACGCGATGCCCTGACCATCGCCCTGCTGCGCGAAATGGACCTGCCCCTGGCCGTGATCGCCCAGGCCCTGGCCGCCGAGCCCGAGTCCAGGGCGCGGATCCTGCGCGCCGAGCGGGACCGGCTGGCCGAACGGATCAGCCGGGACCGGGCGCGGCTGGAGATGCTGGAGCGGCTGGCGGAGGGTGGCCTGCCAGGCTACGAGGTGACGATGGGCAGGGAGCCGGAGCGGCGGCTGGCGGTGGCGCGAGCGGTCTGCGGCCCCGCGGAGATCGGGGAGAAGGTCGAGGAGTGCGTGAGCCGGCTGCTGCCCGTGCTCGGCAAGGCGGGGATCGCGTGGGAGCCGCCGCTGTGGGCGCTGTACCCGCTGGATCTGGAAGAGCGGATGGAGATCGCCGTCGGAGCGCAGACGCCGCAGGGGGAAGAGGCGCCCGGCCTGGAGTTCGAGGTGCTGCCCGGCGGACCCGTGGCCGAGACCGTGCACATCGGGCCCTACGCCCAGCTGCCCTTGGCCTACAACGCGCTCTTCGCCGCCATCCACGAGCGCGGGCTGCGTCCGAAGGCGCCCGTACGTGAGGCCTATCTCGTCGGCCCGGCGGAGGCGCCGCAGGAAGAACTGATGACCCGGCTGATCATCCCCATCCAGGAGAGCACGGCATGACGATGGTGAGAGACCTCGACACCCGCGGTGCGCAGCACTGCGAGACGACAGCTCTGGGGGTGCTGCTGCGGCACCAGGGCCTCGATCTGTCCGAGCCCATGCTCTTCGGCCTCGGCTCCGGTCTGTCCTTCATCTACTGGGACAGCAAGAACATGGGATTCCCGTTCCTCGGGGGCCGGGTCAAGCCGTTCGACCTCACCAGGAACCTGGCCGCCAGGCTCGGGCTGGAGCTCCTGGTCCAGGAGACCACCTCCCCGCGCAGGGCGTGGGAGAACGTGGCGGCGCCCATCGACGCCGGCCGCCCCGTCGGACTGCAGCTCGACAGCTACCACCTGGACTACTTCGGGTCGAAGGTGCACTTCGGCGGCCATGTCGTCGCCATGTACGGCTACGACGACCACGACGCCTACCTGGTGGACACCGACCAGCAGGGCGGCGCGGTCTCCACCAGCCTGGCCACGCTCGCCCAGGCCAGGGCCGCGCGCGGCCCGATGGCCGCCAGGCACCGGTCCTTCACCCTCACCGCTCCGAAGAACCCGCCTTCCCCGCAGGGCCAGATCATTCCCGCCATCACGGCC
This sequence comes from Nonomuraea jabiensis, assembly GCF_014204795.1. Lineage (GTDB taxonomy): Bacteria > Actinomycetota > Actinomycetes > Streptosporangiales > Streptosporangiaceae > Nonomuraea > Nonomuraea jabiensis. Next base: position 9,365,554 of record NZ_JACHMB010000001.1, read on the forward strand.
TGCGCCGATGCCTTCCTCAACCCGCCCATCGCCAACGTGGGGCACCGCGGGATCGACAAGGCCGGCAAGCTGGTACGTACCTGGCTCCAGCGGACCGACAACCCGCGGCGGGACCTGCCGCAGGCCGCCCTCCTGATGGAGAAGGCCGGCACCGGCGGCGCCCTGTTCCGCAATCTCTACCGCGATTTCCTCGCCGAGTGCCTCCACCTGCTCGACAGCGGCCACCTGCGTACCGGCCACGGGCTGTACGCCGAGGCAGCCACGCTGTGGACGGAAGCCGCGGCACTGATCACGAAGGCCGGTGAATCAGGCGAGGCGCAGTACCTCGACCAGGCGGGCACCGTACTTTGCGAGCTTTCACGCGTCGAGCGCGAGGCCATGCGGGCGCTGAGCCGCCTGGGGGAGTGAGACCCGCGGACCTATGCCAGGAGGGACCAGCACGGGTTGCCGACGAGGGCGTCCAGGTCGGGATCCGTGTCCGCCGCCCAGGCCGCGTAGCCGTCGGGGCGGACCAGGATCGCGCCGGGCAGGCCGTCCACCGGCTGGACGCGCGACGCGCCGAGGCCGGGCGGGAGGATCCCGGCCAGGTCGAGCAGGACGGGCCTGCCGGCCTGGAACAGCGACGGATCCACGCCGGCGACCCGGTGACCGACCAGCGGGTGGTCGCCGGGCAGGTCGTAGGAGTGCGACAGCCCCGACATCAGGCCCGCCAGGTGCCTGTTGGCCTCGGGCAGGCGGATCAGGTCCGTGAAGACCTTGCGCAGCTCGATGGTGTCCTCGCTGGGCCGGGGAGTGGCGAAGACCCGCTGCGCCTGAGTGATGTGCAGGACCCAGGCCCCGGCCGGGTGCCGCTCGGCGTGGTAGGTGTCCAAGAGGTCCGCCGGGGCCCGGCCCCGTAGTACGGCGGCCAGCTTCCAGCCCAGGTTGAACGCGTCCTGAACGCCCAGGTTCAGCCCTTGCCCGCCGAAGGGCGGGTGGATGTGCGCGGCGTCGCCGGCGAAGAACACGTTGCCCACCCGGTAGCTGTCGATCTGCCGGGTGGCGTCGCTGAACCGCGAGGAGTTGTCCACGGCGGCCAGCACGGTCTGCTCGCCGTACACGGCGCGCAGCAGCTCGGCGATCTCCTCGAACGTGACCGGCCTGTCCCTGCTCGGCTCCTCCTCGCCCGCCGCCCCGCCGGTGAACCGGTAGCGGCCGCCGCCCAGCGGCACCAGCATGACCCAGCGGTCGTCGACCTCGCGCGTGAGCGTGCTGATGTGCCCGAGGGCCTTCGGGACGAGGTCGGACACCGACGACAGCCGCACGTCGGCCAGCACCGCCGTGTACGTCCCCGGCCTGCCGGGGAACGGCACGCCGAGCAGCTTCCTGACCGTACTGTGCCCGCCGTCGCAGGCCACCAGGTAGCGGGCCTCGATCCGCCGGTCGCCGGCCGTCACGACCACGCCGCCGTCCGGCTGCTCCACCGCCGTCACCGCGCTCTCGCGCAGCACCTTGACCCCCAGCGCCGTAGCGCGCTCCTCCAGCACCTTCTCGATCTCCCCCTGCGGGATCGAGAGCGGGTACGGGTATGCGGTGTCCCACGCCGTGCAGTCGAGCGGTACGGGCAGCATCGCGAAGTGCCCGCCCGCCGGCTCGCGTGACAGCGCCCTGTCCTGCATCGGCTCCAGCAGGCCGCGCAGCTCGAGCAGCTCCTGGGTGCGCGGCTGGATCGTGCCGCCCTTGGTCTGCTCGATCCGGTACGGCAGCCGCTCCACCACCAGCACGTCCACGCCGCCCAGAGCCAGCTCGCAGGCCAGTGCCAGCCCGGTGGGCCCGGCGCCCGCGACGATCACTTCCGTCATCGTTCCTCCCGAAATCTCGCCTGAGTGCAAATGTATACCTCATGCGAGAAACGTACGAGTGCAGATTTTGATACCGTTGCGGCATGACAGGGCTGCGTGAACGCAAACGGGCACGGACCCATGCCGCCATCTCGGAAGCCGCCATCACGCTCTTCCTCGAGCGCGGGTTCGACCAGGTGTCGGTGGCGGAGGTGGCGGAGGCGGCCGAAGTGTCGAAGCGGACCCTGTTCGCGTACTTCCCCGCCAAGGAGGACCTCGTCGTCCACCGCTTCGCCGACCACGAGACCGAGGCGGGCCGCGTGGTGCGCGCCCGCCCGGCGGGGGTCGGGCCGCTGGTGGCCCTGCGCGACCACTTCCTGGACGGCCTGCGCGACCGCGACCCGATCACCGGCCTCAACGACGTCCCGGAGATCCTCGCGCTCATCCGCATGATCACGGATACCCCGGCGCTGCGGGCGAGGGCGACCCGCTTCCAGGAGGGTTCGGAACGGGCGCTCGCGGAGGCGCTCCAGGACACCGCCGGCGTCCCCGCCCTGACCGCGCGCCTGGCGGCCACCCAGGTGGTGGGCGTGCACTGGCTGTTGTCGCTGGACAACTCCGGTGCGCTGGCCGGCGGCCAGACCGCCGACGAGCGCTATCCGCAGGCGGTCGCCGACGCCGAACACGCCTTCACCTTGCTGTCCGAGGGGCTGGCCGGGCACGTATAGGGCTGGCCGGGCATGTATAGGGCTGGCTGCGCGGGCGCGCCGGGCGGAAGCGGGATGCTACGTGGCGAGGTTACGTGGCGATGTGCTCCGGACGGACGCCCATGCCGATGAAACGGCCCAGGAGGTGGCGCAGCGGCGGCAGCGTCCGGAACGCCGTGAAGATCGGGGGCACGTGCTGGGTGGTGTCGTCGCCCAGGTCCTTGGGGTAGAGGTCGCGCAGGATGCCGAGCTGGAAGGCCTGGGTGATCCTCGCGGCGCGTTCTCTTCGTGACTGCACCCGGGCCAGGTCGGCGTCCTGCGGTCTGCCGCCTCGGGCGAGAAGCGGGCCCAGCAGGTTGGCGGTGGCCACCGCGTCCTGCACGGCCAGGTTGATGCCCACGCCGCCCGCGGGGGACATGGCGTGCGCGGCGTCGCCGATGCACAGCAGCCCTGGCCGGTGCCACCGCGGCAGCCGGTCCACGCGGACGCTCAGGTGGTGCACCGCCTCCCAGTCGTGGAGGTGGTCCACGCGGTCGCGCAGGGCGGGCGCCAGGTGCGCCACCCGCTCCCGGAACGCCGCCAGCCCGGCGGCCTTGAGCTCGTCGAAGGCGGCCGCCGGGATCGCGTAGGCCAGCTGCCAGTAGTCACCACGGTCGATGGAGATCAGTGCCCCCTTGCCGCCCTGGAAGAAGGGCACCTGGTCCTGTGGGCGGCGGGGCAGGTGGAACCAGAGCACGTCCATGGGGGGCGAGGCGCTGACGGGGGTGAGGCCGGCGCGGGCCCGTACGGTGGAGTGGCGGCCGTCGGCGCCGATCACCAGGTCGGCCCGTACCTCCACGGGGCCGTCGGCGGTGTCGGCCAGGACGCCGGTCACCCGTCCCTGGTCGGTGAGGAGTTCGGTGGCCTGGGCGCGGCGCAGGAGGCGGAAGGAGGGGTAGGCCGTGGCCTTGCCGGCCAGGAAGTCCAGCACGTCCCATTGCGGCATGAACGCGATGTAGGGGCAGCGCACGTTCAACCGGCTGAAGTCGGCGAAGGTGACGTCCTGGCCGCCCATGTTGACCGCCACCTGGGGCATCTTGGTGTGCGGGAGGTCCAGGAACTCCTCGATCCAGCCCAGCTCGGCGATCAGTTGCAGGGTGGAGGGGTGGACGGTGTCGCCGCGGAAGTCGCGCAGGAAGTCCGCGTGCTTTTCCAGCACGATCACCTCCACGCCCTGGCGGGCCAGCAGTAACCCGGCCATCATGCCCGCGGGGCCGCCCCCGACGACACAGCACTGTGCGCGCATCTCATCCTTCTTCCGGAAACAGCAGCCCGACCAGGGCCGCGATGTCGATGGGGGTGCCCAGCCGCCGGTTGACGGCGACGGTGGCGAACAGGGTCCTGGCGGCCATGACCGTGTCGTGCGGGCGGAGTTCGCCGGTATCGATGCGTTCGAGCAGGAAGTCGCCGATGAGCCGCTGGCCCTCGCTCACCAGCGTCGCCAGCGGTCCGCGGGCCTGGGCGGAGCTGAAGAACACCGCCATCAGCTCGGCGTTGTCGGCGAGCAGCCGGTCGAACGCCTCCAGCAACTCGGTCAGCACCTCGGGAGCCGGCCGCGAGTCGTCCTGCTCCGCCCGCAACTCCCGCAGGCGGGGCAGGAAGCCCCGCTCCGACAGCAGCGTCTCCACCATCGCCTCTTTGCTGTCGAAGTAGCGATACAGCAGGCCCGGTGTCACCTCGGCGGCCTGGGCCACGTCCTTGACCGTGGCCCCGTCCACGCCCTTGTCGGCGAACACGCGCAAGGCTGCGTCCAGCAGTTGCTCCCGGCGCCATGCCGCCTGCTCGCTTCGCGTCCTGGCCATGACCCACCTCATTGAGTAAACGTTTATTCATCGTAGCATGAGTGAGTGGTCCACCACCGCCGCGCGGGGGCTCCTGCTGGTCGCCTACGGTCGCTGCACCGGGCAGCTTCGGGGGCCGAGGTCCTGGCCGGCGCCGACGACGGTGACCTGGGCGGGGGTTTGCGGCGCCCAGGCGGCGGCCGTGCACACGATCTGGTCGACGGCCAGTGCGGACAGTTCGCCGGCCGGAGTGGACAGGGTCACCACCACGTGGCCGTCCGGCCCGGCGGTCACCGAGAACGGGCCGGCTTCGGGCGGGACGTCGGTGGTGATCCCGCGCGACCGTTCCTCCTCGGTGGGTTCGGCTGCCAGCAGCGCGAGCGCGTCCGCTTGGGACAATCGGAAACCGGGCCGCGTCACCGCGCTGAGCCGGCCGTTCTTCACCAGGAAGAGGGCGATCTTCAAGGATCGTGCGACGCCTCCGCTCGGCGGGTTGCCGGCGGAGATGGCCTCGCTGGGTTGCACGCCGCAGCCGCCCGCGGCGAGGAGCGATACGAGGCCCGCGGCGAGCACGTGGCGGGCGAGCCCGGTTCTCACTCGGCGCCTCCGTCCTGATCGTGTGTCCGGCGTGGCAGGCGCAGCGTGAACACGGCGCCGCCGTCCGGGGCGTTGGTGACGGTGAGATCGCCTTGGTGCAGGCGCGCGTTCTCCCGCGCGATGGCCAGGCCGAGCCCGCTGCCCTCGGACCTGGCCCGGGCCGCGCTGGCCTTGTAGAACCGGTCGAACACGTGCGGCAGCACCGCTTCGTCCAGCCCCGGCCCGTGGTCGCGGACCTCGAGAGCGATCAGGTGCGCGTCGGCGGTAAGCCGTACCGACACCGGTGGCTCGCCGTGCCGCAGGGCGTTGCCGACCAGGTTCGCGAGGATGACGTCCACTCGGCGCGGGTCCAGCCGCGCCGTCACCGCGGGTGGCAGCTCGGTCTGCACCTGCTCCGACCAGCCCCGCGTACGCAGGGTCGCGCCCACCAGCTCTGCCACGTCGACCTCGTTCAGCGCGAGGGCCGCGACGCCCGAGTCGAACCTGCTGATCTCGATGAGGTCGTTCACCAGCCCCGTGAGGTTGAGCGTCTCCTGGCTGACCAGCCTGGCGGCCCTGCCTGCGGGCTCGGGCAGGTCGGCCGCCTCCTCGTCGAGGACGTCGGCGACCGCGGTGAGGGCGGCCAGCGGGGTGCGCAGCTCGTGGGACACGTCGGCCACGAACCGGCGGGCGTCGGCCTCCATCTCGCGCAGCTGCTTGACGTGCCGTTCCAGCTCCGCGGCGGTGTTGTTGAACGTGCGTGCCACGTCGGCCAGCTCGTCGGAGCCGCTGACCTCGATCCTGGTCCGCAGCTCGCCCTCGCCCAGCAGGCGTGCCGCCCGGCCGAGCTCGCGCACCGGGCGCAGCACGCCACGGGTGGCCAGCAACGCGAGGACGATCGCGAACGTCAGAGCCACCCCGCCGATGCCCCAGGCACGTGCGGCGAGCCCGTCGATGCTGCTCTGCTCGGCGATCAGGCTGCGCGCGGCGTAGACCTCGATACCCGACGCCCGCGCCGGCCGATCCGGCTCGTCGATCAGCAACGGCGTGCCGATGATCAGCCAGGGCGTGTCGTCCCAGACCACGCGTTGCCACGCGATCTCGCCGTCGGCCACCTTCCGCCGCAACTCCGGTGAAATCACCCCGAGATCCGGAGCCAGCACCCTCCCGCCCGGCCGCCAGCCCCCCGGCGGGGCGGTCGGCGAGTGCGTCTCGCCGTAAATGGCGACCGCGAACTCCACGGTGTTCCGGTCGGGCACGACGGCGGCGATGTCGCCGAGCTCGTCCTGGTCCGGCGTCGCACTCCGCAACGGGAAGACGTCCTTCAGACGGCTTCTCACGGTCTCCACCGTGGCGTCCTGGGTCCTCTGCAGGATGTCGTTGCGGGCCTGGACGTAGATCCCGCCGGCCACCGCCGCCGTGGTGACCACACACACCAGCGTGAACGCGAACAGCAGCCGCGCACGCAGCCCCAGGCTCGGCCGAGGTGTCATGGGCGGCTCACACCGGCCCGAACCGGTACCCGAACCCACGCACCGTCTGCACGTAGACGGGCGCCGTCGAATCGTCCTCGATCTTCGCGCGCAACCGCTGCACGCACGCGTCCACGAGACGCGAGTCGCCGAAATATCCGTGCTCCCACACCGACTCCAGCAGCTGCTGGCGGCTGTGCACCCGGCCCGGTGTGCCGGAGAGTTCGAGCAGCAGGCGCAGCTCGGTCGGGGCGAGGCTGACCGGCACGCCGCGGTTGGCGACCACCAGCCCGGCCCGATCGATGGTCAGGTCCCCGTGCCGCTCCAGCTCCGCCTGGTCCCGGCCGATCCGCCGGAGCACCGCGCGGATGCGGGCCTCGAGCACCCTGGGCTGCACCGGCTTGACCACGTAGTCGTCGGCGCCCGCCTCCAACCCCGCCACCACGTCGATGTCGTCGCCGCGCGCGGTCAACATGATGATCGGCACCTCACCGATGGCACGGATGCGCCGGCAGACCTCGAACCCGTCCATCCCGGGCAGCATCAGGTCGAGCACGACGACGTCGGGAAGGTCCATCCGCAGCCGCTCCAGCCCCTGCTCGCCGGACTCCACCGCGCGCACCGCGTGCCCGTGCCGGGTCAGGGCCAGCTCAAGGCCCTCCCGCACGGCCGGATCGTCCTCGATCAACAACACTCGTGACACGCCGCGTATCACAGCACGCTCCGTAACTAGCCCGTCGGTCAACCCCATCCACTGTCGACCGGCCGTGTCCCCGGCTCGTCCGCGTCGTGTCATGGTTGTGTCACGGTCGCGGCGACGGTCCCATCGCCCCGGCCGCCGTCGACAAACCATGACATGCGGCGGACAGCCCGCGCACATTCGGCGCCAATCGTAGTCGCCATGAACGAACCACGCACGATCCCACCTCGGCCCCGCGACCGGCTGTATGCCGTGGTCACGCTGGTGCTCGCCGTGGTCCTGCTGCCCGCGGCGCTCGCCCGCCATCCCGGTCGCGCCCGCGAAGTGGCCTGCCGCTGGGCGTTACGGATGCGATTCCCGGCCGAGGATCTCACCGGGCTCACCGACGGCGCCCTGGCGGCGTTCACCGCGGCGCGCACCGACGCCCTCTGGCGTCACGGCCAGCTCATCGGCCTCACGTCGGGATACCGCGACCCCGTTGTCCAGCAACGGATGTTCGACGAGGAGGTGCGCCGCTCCGGCTCCCCGTCCTCGGCGCGGATGCTCGTCCTGCCACCGGCGGAATCCAACCACGTCAAGGGCATCGCGCTGGACGTGCGCCCCCACGAAGGCGCGCGCTGGCTCGAGGAGCACGGCGCCCGCTACGACCTGTACCGGATGTACGACAACGAGTGGTGGCACTTCGAGTATCGCCCGGAACGCGGCGGCAGGCCACCACGCCGACGCCCCCACCCCGGCGTGGGCCGGCTGTAGCCCAGGTTCGGGTCCGTTCGGAGAGGGGTCAGGGGTATGTCATCGGGCAGTGACGACAAGCCCGGATTGCTGGGATGCCGCCTGCGAGCGGCGCGCGAGACGGCGTTCGTCGGGCGGGAGGAAGAAGTCGCGGTCTTCAACGCGGCGTTGTACGGCGGCGGCTGCAGCGTTCTGTACGTGCACGGCCCCGGCGGCATCGGGAAGTCGGCCCTGTTGCGGCGGTTCGCTCACGAGGCCGCGGTGGCGGGGCGGCCGGTGTCCATGGTGGACGGGCGCATGCTGGAGCCGGCGGCGTCGGAGGCCGAGCCGGTGCTTCGGGATGCGGACGCGGTGCTGCTGGTCGACGACTTCGAGCGGATTCAGGGCTTGGAGGGATGGCTGCGCGAGCGGTTCCTGCCACGGGTGCCCGTGGGGGCGCTGGTGGTGATCGCCGGGCGGAACCCGCCGGACATGCGGTGGCAGGCCGATCCGGGATGGGCGGGGGCGCTGGAGGTGCTGCCGCTGCGCGACCTGCGGGCCGGAGACGCGCGGACCCTGCTGGACTCCTGCGGGGTGCCGGCCGAGTCGCGCGAGCCGCTGCTGGCCTTCGCGGGTGGCCATCCGCTGGCGCTGCTGCTAGGGGCGGCCGTGGCGGTCAAGGACGGCGGGGCCGGCGGGCGGTGGAGGCCGAATCAGGACGTGGTGGCCACGCTGCTGGATGAGCTGGTGGGGGAGTCGCCTTCGGCGGCGCATCGGCGGGCTCTGGAGATCTGCGCGCATGCGTACATGACGACGGAGGACCTGCTGCGGGCGGTCCTGCCGGAGGAGGCCGGGACGTTGTTCCGGTGGTTGCGGCGGTTGCCGTTCGTGGAGTCGAGCAGCCGCGGGCTGTTTCCGCATGACGTGGTGCGGGGGGTGCTGGAGGCGGACCTGCGATGGCGGGATCCGGAGGGGTACGCGGTCATGCACGACCGCATTCATGCGCATCTGGCGGAGAGGGTGCGCACGGCGAGCGACGCGGACGTGCCCGGCGCGGTGGCGGCACTGCTCCACCTGCATCGCGACAGCGGGGCGCCGGCCGATTTCCGCGGCTGCCACGACGAGGACGAGTTCCAGGAGGAGGTGCTGCGGGAGGAGGACATCGCTACCTTGCTCCGGGTGGTGACGGCAGCGGAGGGGGCGGCGTCCGCGGCCTGCGCCGCCTTCTGGGCGGAACGTCAGCCGGAGGCGTTCCGGCTGTATCGGCGGGCCGAAACCGGCGAGCCCGTGGCCTTCTCCGCGTGGTTGCGGCTGGCGGAACTCGATGAGGAGGAGCTGGCGGCCGATCCCGTCGTGGCCATGGCGTGGGCGCACGCGCGTGCCACCACGCCGTTGCGCGCCGGTGAACATCTGGCGGTCAGCCGGGTATGGGCGCTGCCGCCGTATCGGGGGAACTCGCCGGTGATGGAGGTGATCCAGTGGCGAGTGATCGGCAACTGTCTGAGGTCCGAGCGGCTGGCATGGTCATATATCGAGATACGGCATCCGAACCAGGCATGGGTGGAGCGGCTGCGGCGGCATTACGGGATGCGTGACATCTCCGGGCAGCCACAGCTGGGGGAGGTGTTCGCTCATGACTGGCGCGCGGTGCCGGCGCAGGCGTGGCTGGAGCGGATGAGCCGGTTGCTCGTCGCGGGGCCTGCCGCCCGCCCGGGTGCCGCGACGGCGAAGCTGGCGGTGCTGTCCCAGGCGGAGTTCGCCGAGGCGGTTCGCAAGGCCTTGCGGCAGTTGTCGCGGCCGGACGCGCTGGCCGTCTCCCCGCTGACGCGTACCAGGCTGATCGCCGAGCGGGCCGGGCAGAACCCGGCCACGGCACTGGGGGACCTGCTCCGCCAGGCGATCGACGACCTGCGTGCGGATCCGCGCTCGGTCAAGTTCCACCGGGCGCTGTCGGCCACGTTCCTGCGCGGCGCGCCCACCCAGGAGCTGGCCGCGGAAGGACTCGGCCTCCCTTTCACCACCTACCGCCGCCATCTGACGGCCGGCGTCGAACGGGTCTGCGCCGACCTGTGGCACCGGGAGCTGTACGGCACCGGCGTGCCGGTCCACCTGCGCCGCACGGCCCTGCCGCCGTGAACGACCGAGGGCGGGTCAGCCGGCAAGCGCGAAGCCGGCCGCCGCCTCAGCGTGCAGCCGAGCGCTCGGCAGCACCGGGATGGCGCTGTCCTTCTCGCTGATCAGCAGCTCGATCTCCGTGCAGCCGAGGATGACGCCTTCCGCGCCGTCGGCTGCGAGGTCGTCGATGATCCGGGCGTACGCGTCCCTGGACGATTCCCGGAGCACCCCGCGCACCAGCTCGTCGAAGATCACGTGATGGACGAGTTCCCGCTGCTCACGCGGCGGGACGAGCACGTCGAAGCCGTGGGCGGCCAGCCGATCCCGGTAGAAGGGCTGCTCCATGGTGAAGCGAGTGCCCAGCAGGCCGACCTTGCGCATGCCCCTGGCGCGGATCTCGGCGCCCACGGCGTCGGCGATGTGCAGCACGGGCACGTCCACGGCCCGCTCCACGTCGTCGCTCACCCGGCTGAAGGTGTTGCTGCAGATGAGCAGGAGGTCGGCGCCGAACTCCTCCAGGTTCCTGCCCGCCCCGGTCAGCAGCGTACTCACCTCGTCCCAGCGGTCGGCGAAGATGAGGTCCTCGACGGTCGTGTAGTCGACGGACCAGATGAGGCTGTTGGCGGAATGGCTGCCGCCGAGTCGCTCGCGTACCCGCTGGTTGATGATCTGGTAGTAGATCACCGTCGATTCCCAGCTCAGCCCGCCGATGAGACCGATCGTGCGCATGGAACTCCGTTCATTCAGCAAAGGAGCGGTCAACAGGTCGGCGCTGCCAGCGCGCGGGCGCAGGCGCCGAGCCCGATCTCGCTGGAGGCCTTGACGAACACCACGTCTCCCGGTTCGACGAGCGCGGTGGCCAGCTTGACGGCCCCGGCCACGTCCTCCGCGGTGTGGACGGCCACGCCCTGGTCCGAGGACTGCGCTGCCTCCGCCATCGCGAGCGGATCCCCTGCTCCGACCGCGATCAGCACGTCGAAGCCAAGGTCGGCGACGAGCCGGCCCATTTCCGCGTGCCGGGCGCGCGAGGCGGCCGCCTGCTGCCCCATCGCGCCGAGCACGGCGACCGTACGACGGGTGCCGGCCAGGGCCTTCACCGCCCGCAGCCCGGCCCGCATGGATTCGGGGCTGGCGTTGTAGGCGTCGTTGACGATGGTGATGCCGTCAGGTCGTTCGACGATCTCCAGCCGGCCCGCGGAGCGCCGCCGTGCGGCGTTCAGCCCGGCGGCGATCTCGGCGACGCCCAGGCCGAGCGCGGTGGCGACGGCGGCGGCGGCCAGGGCGTTGCTCACCTGGTGCTCGCCGATGAGGTCGAGCTCGACCGGGGCGCGGCCGGAGGGTGTCACCAGCTCGAACGCGGTTCGCGCGCGGTCGGCCAGCCGCACGTCTTCGGCTCGCACCTGAGCCTGCGCCGACCTGCCGTACCGCAGGATCCGGGCGCTGGTGCGGCCGGCCATGCCCATGACGTACGGGTCGTCGGCGTTGAGCAGTGCGAACCCGTCTGCCGGAAGGGCCTCGACCAGCTCGCCCTTGGCCTGGGCCACGTCGGCCGGCCCGCTTCCCATGCGCTCCACGTGTGCGCTGCCGACGTTGAGCACCAGCCCGACCTGGGGCGGTGCGATCCCGGTCAGATACCTCAGGTCGCCCTTCCGGCCCGCGCCCATCTCCAGCACCAGGTACCGGGTGGTGGCGTCGGCACGCAGCACGGTGAGCGGCAGCCCGAGCTCGTTGTTGAACGACCTGTCGGTGGCGACCGTCGCGGCGTGCCGTTCGAGCACCTGGGCCAGCAGGTCCTTGGTCGTGGTCTTGCCCACGGAGCCGGTCAGGCCGATCACGATCGGGCTGATCTGTTCGAGCAGGTGCCTGGCCAGCAGGCCGAGCGCGAGCTGGACGTCCTCGACCACGAGGGCGGGCACCCCGACGGGCCTCGACGCCAGCACGGCGACGGCGCCGCTCGCGACGGCACCGGCCGCGTAGTCGTGACCGTCGACGCGGGCGCCGATCGTCGCGGCGAACAGGCCGCCCGGCACCACCTCGCGGGAGTCGACCGCGGAGGGCGCCGTCACCAGCGCCTGCGGGTCGCGCACGTCATGCAGGCTCGCGCCGACCACCTGCGCGATCTTGTGGAGCGTCATGGGGATCATGAGCCGCTCCTGGCGAACGCGAGGTCGATGAGGCGGCGCAGCAGGTCCGGGTACGGGATCCCGCTCGCGGCCCAGGCCCGGGCGTAGACGGAACGGGAGGTGAAGCCCGGCATGGTGTTGATCTCCAGCACGTACAGGCGTCCGGTGTCCTCCTCGTAGAGGAAGTCGACACGGGCCAGGCCGTAGCCGCCGATCGCCCGGTAGGCGCGCAGCGACAGCTCGCGCACCTCCTCGGCCACCCGTTCCGGCAGCACGGCGGGGATGGTGGCGATCTCGGCCTGGCTGAGGTATTTGGCCTCGTAGTCGAGCCAGTCGCCGGGCACTATGAGCTCGCCGGGCACCGAGGCGTCCGGCGTGTCATGGTCGCCGAGCACGCCGCAGATGAGCTCGCGGGCGGTCACGCCCTGCTCGACGATGACCACCCGGTCATGGGCGAGCGCCAGGTCCACGCCCGCGCGCAGCTCCTCCATGGAGGTGACCCGCGAGATGCCGATGGAGGAGCCCAGGTTGGCCGGTTTGACGTACATCGGCCAGTCGAGCGACTTCACCAGGCCCCAGTGGTCGGTGGTGGTGCGCCATTCGTGCTCGGTGAACCACACGTGCGGGGTGATCGGGATGTCCTCCGCCAGGAACGCGCGGCGCATGGCGACCTTGTCCATGCTCACGGCCGAGGCCAGGACGCCGCAGCCCACGTACGGGATGCCCAGCGTCTCCAGGTGACCCTGGACGACGCCGTCCTCGCCGAACGGCCCATGCAGCACGGGGAAGACCACGTCCGCCAGGTCGCGTCGCAGCTCCACCGGCCACCTGCCCTGCCGGTCGATGATGACGGCGACGGGCTCGTACAGGTCCCTCGGCAGAGCGTCGAGCACGGCCTGCGCCGACTGCAGCGACACCTCATGCTCGGCGGACGGCCCACCCGCCAGCACAGCCACGCGCACGCGTTCGGTCACGATCGATCAGCCTTCCTCAGTGGCACGGGGACAGCCCCGCCGGCGGCACGGTGTTCGCCGTCGCGGGACCAGCGCTGCCGAGTGTCGGCCCTTCGGCTGACCAGTTCCCAGGCCATTCGCTGTCCAGTTCCGGGCCGGATGTCACAACCGGGCTGTCTCGTCTCGGGTTCCGAAGGCGGGTTCCTGGAAGAACGCGCCATCCCATGGCACGGAGCCGGACATGAGCGAGCACACCACGCACCGGAAGATCGCGCTGATCACCGGGGCGAACAAGGGGATCGGCTGTGCGGCCGGCGGCGCCGCGCATCGTCAACGTCAGCAGCGCCGCCGATCCCGGTTACGTGGACACCGAGATCAACAACCACAGCGGCTTCCTCACGACCGCGCAGGGCGCCGCGATCCTGGTCCGCCTGGCCACGCTCGGCACGGACGGGCCGACCGGCGGGTTCTTCGGCGAGAACGGCCCCATGCCCTGGTGACGAAGCGGGCCTACTGGGGGCGGATGTTGTGGTTGTGGGCGAACAGGTTGCCGGGGTCGTACTGGCGCTTGACCGCCGCCAGCCGCTCATAGGTCCCCGCCGGATAGACGGCGGCGACGTCCTCCTCGGTGGCGGAGGCCAGGAAGTTCGCGTAGGTGCCGCTGACGTGAGGTGCGAGCCGCGCCCAGATCGCGTCCAGAGCGGGACGGGTCGCCTCCACGACCGGCTCCGGACCCAGGACGGTCGTCACGAACATCAGCTCCGCCCGGCGGTGCGCGTAGGCGGTGGCGTCGGCCGGGACGCGGGACACCGCACCGCCGACGCTGCGAACGGCGATGACCGGCGTCCCCTCCGAGGCCCCGACCTCGGCCAGGATCCGGAGGACCTCGGGTGCCGACTCCTTGTCGGCGAAGCCGCTCCGGGTGACCAGCCGGATGCCGGGCGGCGGGATCGCGCCGTCCACGAGCACGTCCGCATAGGGCTTCAGCGCCACGTCGTCGTCGATCACGGTGCCGAGCCGGCGGATCGGGTCGAGGGCCTGCGCGGCGAGCTCCGGGTCATCGCCGTCGAAGGCGACGAAGATCTCGACCGGCGCCTGGGGCCCGCCGGCGAAGGGGTTGGCGAGGTTCGCGATGGAGGTGAGCTCTTCGGGGGCGGTGCGCAGGTAGTCCGCCCAGCCCTGCAGCACGGTGGCTGCCTCCGCCGCCGGGAAGGCGATCCTGCCGTGGAAGACGTCCGTCGTCGGGTGTGCCGCGAACTCGAAGGCGGTCACGATCCCGAAGTTGCCGCCGCCACCGCGAAGGGCCCAGAACAGCTCCGGGTTCTCCTCAGCGCTCGCGCGCACGACCTCTCCGTTCGCCGTGACCAGCTCGGCGGCGACCATGCTGTCCAGGGCCAGGCCGTACTTCCTGACCTTCCAGCCGATGCCGCCGGCCAAGGTCAGCCCGCCGACGCCGACGCTCTTGGTGTCGCCGGAGGAGATCGCCAGGCCGTGCGGGGCCAGGGCGGCCGCGACCTGACCCCAGGTGGCGCCGCCGCCGATCCGTACGAGGTGCCGTTCCTTGTCGATGACCTCGACCTGCGCGAGGCCGCCGAGGTCGATGACGATGCCGCCGTCGTTGGTGCCGAAGCCCGCGAAGGCGTGGCCGCCGCCGCGTACGGACAGCAGGAGCCCGCTGCCGGCGGCGAACCTGACGCCCGCCCGCACGTCCGCGACGCTCTTGGGCCGCAGAACATAGGCTGGGCTGCCCGAGGTCAGTACCGAGCGGCTGGCCGCCCCGTACTCCGCTGCGCCCGGCTCGATGATGTCGCCGCCGAAGTCGCGGCGCAGGGTGTCAAGTGCTGAGCTCATGATGTTCCTTCCACAGGTACTGGGCGAACACGAGACGCCGGCGAGCCGGTCCCTGTGACAGCGCGGGCTACGTGAGCTGTGTCACAGGGGCCGCGGCGTCACAAATCGGCGGGCTCCGGCGTCTGGTGGGTGACACAGTCGAAGCGAACAGGAGCCACCCATGCCGCACACCGCACCCGAAGACCGCGGCGGGGACATGAACCCGGACGCCGCCACCGAGGCGTTCCTCACCCACCGCAACCTGCTGTTCACCGTCGCCTACGAGATGCTCGGCTCGGCCGCCGACGCCGAGGACGTCCTGCAGGAGGCGTGGTTGCGGTGGGTGGGCGTCGACCTTGACGACGTGCGGGATCAGCGGGCGTACCTGGTCCGGATCGTCACCCGGCAGGCGCTGAGCAGGCTGCGTACGCTGGGCCGGCGCAAGGAGTCCTACGTCGGGCCGTGGCTGCCCGAGCCGTTGCTGACCTCGCCTGACGTGGCCGAGGACGTGGAGCTGGCCGACAGCGTCTCGATGGCGATGCTGCTGGTGCTGGAGACGCTTCAGCCGACCGAGCGGGCGGTGTTCGTGCTGCGCGAGGTGTTCGACCTGGACTACGACGAGATCGCCGAAGCCGTCGGCAAGAGCCCGGCCGCGGTCCGCCAGATCGCCCACCGGGCACGGGCGCACGTCGCCGCGCGCCGGCCGCGCGGGGTCGTCTCCCCGGCCGAGACGCGGGACGCGCTGGAGGCGTTCCAGCGGGCGGTCCAGACCGGCGATCTGCAACGCCTGCTCGACATTCTCGCGCCGGACGTCGTCCTGCTGGCCGACGGTGGCGGGATCAAGCAGGCCGCGCTGGCGCCCGTCGTGGGGGCCGGCGAGGTGTCCTCCGTGCTGGGCAGGATCCGCCCCACGCAGTTGGTGCAGGCGGCACACGTCAACGGCTACCCGGCGCTGGTCTTCCGGGTCGACGGCGAGATCGACACCGTCATGGCGGTGCGCATCGAAGACGGGTTCATCACCGGCCTCTACGCCGTGCGCAATCCCGAGAAGCTGGCGCGGATGGGGCGGGAGACCGCCCTGCACCGCTGAGCCCGGCGATGTCACAGCCGGGCGGGCTGTCTCGTCTGTGGGGTGCGAAGCCAAGTTTTCTGAGTTCGGGAAGGTGATGATCATGCGGGTGTTCGTGGCCGGTGGGAGCGGGGTTCTGGGGCGGCGGCTGGTGCCGCTGCTGGTGGCCCGGGGGCACCAGGTGACGGCTTCGACGACGAGCGCGGCCAAGAGGGGACTGCTGGAGCAGCTGGGCGCCGAGGCGGTGGTGATGGACGGGCTGGACGCAATGTCGGTCGGTGAGGCGGTGGCCAAGGCCCGGCCGGACGCGATCGTGCACCAGATGACCGCGATCTCCGTGACACATGCCGGCAAGCCGGACATGAAGCACATGGATCGGTGGTTCGCCGGCACCAACCGGCTGCGTACCGAGGGGACGGACCACCTGCTGGCCGCCGCCGAGGCGACCGGCGTGACCGGCTTCGTCGCGCAGAGCTACGGCGCCTGGAACGGCATCCGTACGGGCGGCTGGGTGAAGACCGAGCAGGACCCGGTGGACCCGATGACGGGGACGCCGGCGGAGCCGGGGATGAAGGCGATCGGCCACGTCGAGGACGCGGTCGTCAAGGCCGGTGGCGCGGTCCTGCGGTACGGCTGGTTCTACGGGCCGGGCGCCACGGACGACCTGGTCGAGCCCATCCGCAAGCGGCAGTTCCCGGTCGTCGGAAGTGGCGCCGGCCACTGCTCGTGGGTGCATCTGGACGACGCGGCGAGCGCTACCGTCCTGGCCGTGGAGCAGCGGGCGAGGGGAGTGTTCAACATCGTCGACGACGAACCGGCCCCGGCCGCCCAGTGGCTGCCCTACCTGGCCGGGTGCGCGGGCGCCAAGCGGCCGATGCGGGTCCCCGCGTGGCTGGCCCGGCCGCTGGCCGGGGACGTGGCGGTGACGATGATGACCGAGGGGCGCGGCTTCTCCAACGCCAAGGCCAAGCGGGAGCTCGGCTGGGAGCTGCGCCACCCCTCCTGGCGGCAGGGCTTCAAGGAAGAGCTGGCATGACCCGCGCCGAAGAGTTCGAGGACCTGCGGCCGCTGCTGGCCGCCGACGTGCGCATGGTCGCCGACGGCGGCGGCCGGCTCACAGGGGGGACGGCTCGGCCGCGCCCGGACTCGCGAGTTTCCGCAGCGCCTGCTCGGAGGCCGAGCCGGGCTCGGCGGCGAACAGGTCCAGCCCACAGCACGCCGGCTCGTCGGGCAGCGCGACGAGCTCGCCGTGCAGGGTCAGCTCGCCCACGACCGGATGGTGCAGCACGTACGTACGGGACCGGAGCCGCGCGACCGGATGCTCGGCCCACATCCGCGCGAAGTCCGCGCTCAGCTCCCGCAGGTGCCCGACGTGCGCCGCGAGCCCGGAGTCCCCGCGGTAGCGCCCGAGCAGGACCCGCAGGTGCGCCACCTGCTCGCGCGCCGCCCGCTCCCAGCCGGTGCCGAGCAGCTCGCGCAGGTGGGGCTCGGCGAACAGCAGGTGCGAGAGCGTACGGCGCCGCGCCGGCAGCGCGGGGAAGTCGCCGAACACCGCCACCGCGAGCTGGTTCCAGCCGACGATCTGGCTGTGCCTGCCGACCACCAGCGCCGGCGTCATCACGAACGACTCCAGCAGGTGGCGCAGGCTCTCGGGCACAACGGCGTCGCCCGCCGCGCACGCCACGGCCGGCCGGGCGATCCCGTGCAGGTAGGTCAGCTCGTCGCGGTCCAGGCGCAGCGCCGCCCCGACGGCGTCCAGGATCTCGTCGGAGACGCTGTCGCCCCTGCCCTGTTCCAGGCGCGTGTAGTGGGCGATGCTCACCCCGGCGAGCCGGGCCAGCTCCTCGCGCCGCAGCCCCGCGACCCGGCGTGTCCCACCGTACTCACGCAGCCCCACGTCCTGCGGGCGCAGCCGGGCCCGGCGCGATTTGAGGAACTCGCTCAGCTCGGTCCGGTCGTCCACGGCGACCACCCTACGCCGTGGGTGATCACGCCGTGAGTACGCAGGACACGGGCCTGGCCGCGCGGCCGCCAGGGTCCCAGGCTGTCAGGCGAGTTACCCACCTGAACGAATTGGAGATGAACCGTGCCCCAGACGCTCGGACTCATCGGGAGCGGCATGATCGGGTCTTCGGTCGCCCGCCTGGCCGTGGCGGCCGGCCTCGAGGTCGTCCTCAGCAATTCGCGGGGGCCCGAGACCCTCGCGGACCTCGTCGCCGAGCTGGGCGGGCGTGCCCGGGCGGCCACCCCGGCCGAAGCGGCACGCGCCGCCGACCTGGTGGTGGCGGCCATCCCGCTGAAAGCCCGCGACCGGCTGCCCGCCGGCGCCCTGGCCGGCAAGACGGTGCTGGACACGTCGAACTACTACCCGGAGCGGGACGGCCACCTGGCCGAACTCGACGCGGGCGAGCTGACCTCCAGCGCCCTCGTGCAGCGCCACCTCGCCGGCGCCCGGGTGGTCAAGGCGTTCAACAACATCACCCCGCACCAGCTGCTCACCCTCGCCCGGCCCACGGGCGCGCCCGACCGCAACGCCCTGCCCATCGCCGGCGACGACGCGGAGGCGAAGGCAGAGGCCACCCGGCTGCTGGACGTCCTCGGCCATGACGCGGTGGACCTCGGCACGCTTGCCGACAGCTGGCGCAGCGAACCGAACACCCCGGTCTACATCCAGCCCTACCTCGGCGAACTACCCGCCATGAGCGTGGCGGACTTCCTCCGCTGGACCCTCGGGAACCCCGGCATCGCCGTCCCCGCCGCGCAGGTCGGCAGGCTCGTCGAGACCGCGGAACGCCGGCCGGCGGGCGAGGCCAGGCTCCCGAGCGCCGGCTGACCCCTGAAG
Organism: Nonomuraea jabiensis; assembly: GCF_014204795.1. GTDB lineage: Bacteria > Actinomycetota > Actinomycetes > Streptosporangiales > Streptosporangiaceae > Nonomuraea > Nonomuraea jabiensis. The sequence goes on from NZ_JACHMB010000001.1 coordinate 9,384,292, forward strand.
GCTCATCGCGCAGAACGCCTCGACGGCGTTGATGACGGCCTCGAAGCGCAGCGAGTGGAACAGGTCGAAGGCGTGCTGCCCGCCGGGCAGCTCGGCGTAGGCGACCGGCTGGGCCGAGAGCTCGCGCAGGCGTCCGGCGAGGAGCCGGGCGCCCTCGACCGGCGCGACGGTGTCGTGGTCGCCGTGGATGAGGAAGAACGGCGGCGCGTCCGGCCGGACGTGGGCGAGGGGCGAGGTCCGCGGACCCTCGCCGTAGTAGGGGCCGTAGTAGCCGCCCAGCCCGATCACCCCCGCCACGAACGCCGGATCGTCGGAGGTGAGGGCGGCCATGGCCGACAGGTGAGCGCCGGCCGAGCTGCCCGCGAGGAAGATCCGGCCTGGATCGGCGCCATAGGAGCGCGCGTGCTCCCGCACCCAGGCGATCAGCTTCCTGGCGTCCGCCAGGTGGTCGTCGAAGGTGGCCTGCGGGCGCAGCCGGTAGTTCGCGCTGACGCACACCCAGCCCTGTGCGGCCAGGCGGTAGAGGAGGGGCAGCGACTGGCTGTCCTTCCTGCCGCCGCTGTAGCCGCCGCCGTGCAGGTGGATCAGGACCGGGGCCCCGGTGGGCCGGGAGCGGTGGCGGTAGAGGTCCAGCAGGTTGCGCCTGCCGGCCGTGCCGTACGGGAGGTCGGGGATCCGTTCCACGGAGCGGCGGCGGCGCAGGAAAGGGCTGAGCAGGATGCGCCCGTACGGGAGGCGGCGCGAGACGGGCACCGCCCCCATGGCGCGCCGCACGACGGGCAGGGCCTGGTGGCCGCGCCAGGCCACCCGGACCAGGCCCGCCATGGTCAGGGCCGCCGCCCCCGCGATGATCGGCGAGGTCAGGTCGCCTTGCGCGAAGGCGAGCACCGAGGCGGCCAGCAGCCAGGCCGACACCACGAAGGGCAGCTCGTTGACGGCCAGGCCGAGCCGGAGGCTCAGCATGGCCAGAAGCCGGGTACGACCGGGCGCGGCCAGCGCGAAGAACGTGCAGATCGCGACGAGGAGCAGCGTGATCAGGTACCCGAAGGGCAGGTTCATCGCCGCGCCAGCCCCGCGACGAGCACGGCGCCGACGACCAGGTGCAGCAGCATCAGCACCAGCGTCGCGGCGAGACCGGCGGCGCTGCCGAGCGGGCCGAAAAGGGACAGGACGAGCACGACCAGGGCGGTGATCGTCCAGACGCGGCCGGGCCTGGCGACCCGTCGTTCCAGAACGGCCAGCAGCGCCCAGCCCGCGAGCCCGACCACCAGGCTCGCGACGATGACCGACACCGGGCCGACGGTCTGCGTGGCGCCGCCCGTCCGCACGGTCAGCGCGGCGCCGGCCAGCGGCACCGCCAGGGCCCACACGGCCAGGGCGGCCGCGGGGGCCGCGATCACGGTGAGGAGCAGTCTTCTGAGGGAGGTGTTCACGCCGCTCAGCCTCGCCCGTCCGGGCGGGTCGCCGCATCGGGCCCGCGGTCGCGCTCTGTCCGTCCCCGGTGGGGTACGGGTCCTCCTTTAGTAGGTGATGGCTCCTTCGTACCGGCGACTAACCTGGGCCGGTGAGTGAGATGCGACCCTCGCGGCCCCTGGCCGTGGCGGCCATGGCCCTCGGGGTGGGCGCGCTGACCGGCCTGACGCTGTGGGGGCAGGGCGGCGGGCCGCTGCTGTGGCCGGATGTGGCGGTGGCGGTGCTGAGCCTGGTCGCGGCGCTCGCCCAGCTGTGGTGGCCGGTCTCCGGGGCGCTCGCCGCGGCCCTGCTCGCCGTGGCCTCCCCGGTGGCCACGCCGGCGGCGACGACCGGGGCGCTGCAGGTGGCCCAGCGCAGGCGCTTCCCCGTCGCGGCGGCGGTGGCGGCGGCGGGCATGGCGGCCCATCTGGTCCAGGGGCTGTGGCGGCCGAGCTCCGGCATCTCCCTCGGCTGGTGGCTGCTGCTGATCTGCGCCGCGTACGGGGCGCTGCTCGGCTGGGGCGGGCTGGCCCGCTCCCGCCGCGCCCTGCTCATCTCGCTGCACGAACGCGCCCGCCGCGCCGAGGCCGAGCAGGGCAGGCGGGTCGCCGAGGCCCGCATGGCCGAGCGCCGCCGGCTCGCCAGGGAGATGCACGACGTGCTGGCCCACCGCCTGTCGCTGGTGGCCACGCACGCGGGGGCGCTGGAGTACCGGCCTGACTCCTCGCCCGACCAGCTCGCCCGGGCCGCCGGGGTGGTCCGTTCCGGAGTCCACCAGGCGCTGGAGGAGCTGCGCCAGGTGATCGGCCTGCTGCGCGAGGAGGACGACCTCCTGGACGAGCTGGAACCCCAGCCCACGCTGGCGGACGTGGCGCGGTTGGTCGACGAAGCGCGCCAGGCAGGTCAGGCCGTACAGGTCAGCGACGAGACCGAGGGCGCCGCCCCGCCCGTCGCCGGGCGGACCGGCTACCGGGTCGTCCAGGAAGGGCTGACCAACGCCCGCAAGCACGCCCCCGGCCAGCCGGTGGAGGTGCTGCTGCGCGGCGCCCCGGGCACGCGCCTGCTGATCGACATCAGCAACCCGCTGCCCCCGCCCGGCTCGGCGCCGGCCGCGCCCGGCAGCGGCGTCGGCCTGGTCGGGCTCACCGAGCGGGTACGGCTGGCCGGCGGGCAACTGGACCACCACAGGACCGGTGGGCGGTTCCGGCTCCAGGCGTGGCTACCATGGCCCGCGTGATCCGCGTGCTCCTGGTCGACGACGACGCCCTGGTCCGGGCCGGGCTGTCCATGATGCTGGACGGTGTCGCGGGCATCTCCGTCGTCGGCGAGGCGGCCGACGGCCAGGAGGCCGTCACCGCCACCGACGCCCACGCGCCCGACGTCGTGCTCATGGACCTGCGGATGCCTCGTGTGGATGGCATCACCGCCACCCGCCGGCTCCGCGCCCGCGCGCGCCCGCCGGAGGTGATCGTCCTGACCACCTTCGACACCGACGAGAACATCCTGCACGCGCTGCGCGCCGGCGCCAGCGGGTTCCTGCTCAAGGACACCCCGCCGCCGCAGATCGTGGAGGCGGTCACCCGGGTCGTGGCGGGGGATCCGATCCTGTCCCCGCGCATCACCCGGCGGCTGATGGAGCGCACCGTCGCCCAGGCCGGGGCCTACGAGCGGGCCCGCGCCGCCCTGGCCGCCCTCACCCCCCGCGAGTACGAGGTCGCCCTCGCGATCGGGCGCGGCCGGACGAACGCGGACATCTCCGCGGAGCTCGCCATGGGCATCACGACGGTGAAGGCGCACGTCTCCAACATCCTGACCAAGCTCGACCTGGACAATCGCACCCAGATCGCGCTCCTCGCCCACGACGCGGGCCTCGCCTGAACATGATCAGGGGCTTTCGCGGCCGAGCTCCGCGAGGCGGGTCAGCGCCGGCAGGGCGGCGGCGATCGCCCGGCGCTGTTCCGGGGTGAGCCGGGCGACGAGCGGGGCCAGGTGGCGGGTGCGGTCGGCGTGGCGGGAGCGGCCGATCCGGCGCCCGGCCTCGGTGATGTGGACGAGCACGGCGCGGCCGTCGGTCGGGTCGGGGCGGCGCTCCACCAGGCCGTCGCGCTCCAGCCGGGTGATGAGCTGGGTGATGCCGGGCTGGCTGACCTGCTCGGTCCTGGTCAGGTCGGTCAGCCGCATCGGGCCGTCGCTGAAGGCGAGGGTGTCGAGCACCGACAGGGTCGTGAACGGCAGCTTCTCCAGCACGGGGAGCCGGATGTAGAAGCGGTTGAAGTGCTCGATCGCCATGGTGAAGGCGTCCACGTCGAGATCGTCGCGCGAGGTGTCGTCCACGCCGAGAACATACCGAATCTTGCTTGAGCTGCGCTGACCCGATAATCGGCCGCGAAATTTGATCATTTGCCCTATCTTCGACGGAAGTGTGCGACTCGAAGGGGCATACCGTGACCAACACCCCTACCAACGTGCTGCTCGCCGGAGTCGTCGGCTCCACCGCCTACGGCCTGGCGGGGCCCGACTCCGACGTCGACCGGCTCGGCGTCTTCGCCAGCCCCACACTGGCCATGGTCGGCTTGTCCCGGCCCAAGGAGAGCATCGTCCAGACGAACCCCGACCGCTCGCTCCACGAGGCCGGCAAGTGGTGCTCGCTCGCGCTGGGCGGCAATCCCACCGTGATGGAGCTGGTGTGGCTGCCCGACGACCTGTACGAGACCCGCACCCCGCTCGGTGACCGGCTGATCGCCATCCGGACCGCGTTCCTGTCCGGCCCGCGGGTCCGCAACGCCTACCTCGGGTACGCCACCCAGCAGTTCAAACGCCTCGACCAGCGCGGCGACGGCTCGTTCTCGGCCGACACCCGCAAGCGGACCAGCAAGCACGCCCGCCACCTCGCCCGCCTCCTGCACCAGGGGCGGGAACTGTACGAGACCGGCCACCTGCCGATCCGGCTCCCCGACCCCGAGGCGATCCGCGCCTTCGGGGAGAGGGTCGCCGCCGGCAGCCTCGAGGAGGCCCAGGCCCTGCTGGCGGCCACCGAGGAGGTGTTCGACACCGTGCGTACGCCGCTGCCCGACCGGCCCGACGAGGCGACGGTCGAAGCGTGGCTGCGCGAGGTCCGCATCGCCCACTGGGACCCGCCGACCTCGCCGCCCGTCGTGCGGGATCAGCCGTTCAGCAGCGGGACGAGGTATTCCTCCTCGTAGTCGAGGTGGGCCTCGACCTCGCGGGTGAGCCGTTCGACCTCCGCCAGCAACGTGCCGGGGGAGAGGCCGTCGTCACGCAGGAGCGCCTGGAGCTCTCCCAGCAGCCGCTGGACGGTCTCGTGCTCGGCGCGCAGCCGGTCCATCACCGGCTCCAGCTCCGGATAGCGCGCCTCCACCGCGGGGAAGACGGCCTCGTCCTCGCGCGTGTGGTGCTCGTGCAGGTTGGCGCACATGGTCAGGCAGTTGACGCGCAGCTGCGCACCCAGGCGCGGGCCCGACCGGGCGACCTCGGTGCGGATGCGGGACAGCTCCCTGCGGAAGGCGTCGTGCACCACCTTGAGCGCGTCACCCAGGCGGCCCGGCGGCGGCCCGTCGAAGATCGGGAGGAGCGCGACCACGGGCAGGACGCGGCCCGCACTCTCCTGGTAACGCCCCCAGCCGGGGTCGGCCTCCACGGCGCGGGCGAAGATGCGGTCGCGCTCCTCGCCCTCCAGCACGACCGCCTTCGCCTGGTAGGTGAAGACGCCGTCCTCCACGGTGACCTGCGGGTTGGCGACCAGATTGTGGTACCAGGCCGGGTGCCGCGGCGAGCCGCCGGCCGAGGCGATGATCAGGTTGCGCTCGCCGTCCGGCAGGTAGCCGAGCGGCGTCGTGTGGCGCGCGCCCGTGCGCGCTCCGACGGTCGTCAGAAGGAGCAGCCTGGCTCCCTCGAACATGCCGCCGACCTGGCCGCGGTTGGCCCGGAACTCGTCGATGATCTGCTGGTTGAAGTCAATGGGCATGCGTGTTTCGCTCCAAAGCGGAATGGGTTCTTCGATGACCTGGGAAACCCGTCGGAGCACGCCGCAACGGCGTGCGCGGGTCAGCTGCGTTCAGGCACGCCCAGCGATGTGAGAAGTCATCGGCCTCATCCCCTTTGGTTTCGGCGCCTCCATGCCGCCGCCGTCCCCACGGCCGGCGTCACGCGACGCGACGGCCATTACACGTTGATCGGCGCCGGATGTCAACTCGCCCGGGGGAAGTGCGCGAGGACGGAGTCGGATTGTCGGGGGCGATAAACGGCAGGCCGTACCCCGTACCGGACTCGAACCGGCGATTTCCCGGTTGAAAGCCGGGCGTCCTGACCGCTGGACCAACGGGGCCTTTTTCTTACGTACGTCCGGCGGGATTCGAACCCGCACCATCCGGTTCCTTAGACCGGTGCCTCTGCCATTGGGCTACGGACGTGCCGGCGTTTTCGTGGACCGACAGGATCTCGAAACCTGAACTCCTGCGTGCAAGGCAGGTGTGATGCCTTTTCACCATCAGCCCAAAGAGAAAGGCCGCCCGGTGGCTCACCCGGCGGCCTCTGGAGGATCCTTGAGAGGATTATCCAGAAGCCCGTCCGGCCGGCCCGAGCGCGCCGCCGCACGCCGCGCCCCGGCGATAGCGGCGTTCGGCTGCGAATCGCATGGGAGGCCTTTCTTTCGTTCTTCCGACGAAGATGACAGTAGCCGGTGCGCGTCGGCGCCTGCCATTGATTTATGGTGGGGCATGCGGATCGGAGAGCTCGCCGCGCTGCTCAGGGTGTCCACCCGGACGGTGCGCTACTACCACCAGCAAGGCATCCTGCCGGAGCCGCCGCGCCTGGCCAACGGCTACCGCGAGTACGGCATGCGCGACGCCATCGCCCTGGCCCGCGTGCGGCGCCTGGTGGAGCTCGGGCTGAGCCTGGAGGAGGCGCGGGACGTCATCGCGGACGACCGCTCCCGCGAGCTGTCCGACATCCTCGTCGAGATCGACGCGGACCTGGCCCGGCAGGAGCACGAGATCCAGCTGCGCCGCCGGCGGCTGGCCGAGGTGCTCAAGCAGGCCGAGGCCGGGTCGCTGGGCCCCGACGACACCTCGTCGCCCGATCTGCTGGCGTTCCTGCGCACGGTGGAGCTCCCGGCGTCGAAGGCGGCGGCCTGGGACCGCGATCTGCTGGTGCTGATGGACAGCATGGCGACGAGCGGCGACCGGAAGCAGGCGTTCGCGATGTTCGACGCGCTGGCTGCCGACCCCGCGATGGCGGCGCGCGGCCACGACTTCTACCGCAGGCTCGACGCGCTGGCCGACGCCTCGCCGGACGATCCGCAGGTGGGGCCGCTGGCGGAGGCGCTGGCCGACTACAGCGTGGTGCACCTGCTGGCCGGCTCCGGCCCGCCCGACTGGGACTCGGCGGCGGTCGAGCCGTTCCTCGACGGGCTCGCCCCCGCGCAGGCCGAGGTCGTACGGCAGGCGATGCGGATCATGGCGCGCCGGTGACGTGCGGGGCGACCCCGTCGAGCACCCAGTCGAGACCTTCGTCGAAGTCGGGCTCGACGTCCTCGCTCGCGACGAACCTGGCCACCTCCGGGTAGCGGCCGGTGGCCAGCATCCGGGTGAGGTACGGGCCGACGGTGCTCCGCCACTCCTGCTCGTCCAGGCCGCTGGCGCGCTCTGTGCGCAGCTCGGTGATCTCGCGGCGGACCGCGCCCATCACGTACGCGTTCACGGTGCTGACGACCCGCAGCATCGTGGCGACCGGCACGTGTTTCAGCGCGGTCAGGGAGGTCTCCAGGTAGGCCAGCGCGTTGGGCCCCAGCTGGGGCCGCCCGCCCAGCAGGTCGGCGAACCACTCGTGACGCAGCGCCGCCTGCCTGAGGCGCCGGGCGAGGTCCCGCAGCGCCGCCCGCCAGTCGCCGCCGGCCGGCTCTGACGGGACGATCTCGCCGTACACCTCGTCCACCATGAGGTCCAGCAGCTCTTCCTTGGTGGCCAGGTAGCCGTACAGGCGCATGGGGCCCGCGTCGAGCGCGGCGGCGACCTTGCGCAGCGACACCGCGTCGAGTCCCTCGCGGTCGGCGAGGTCGATGGCCGCGCGCACGATCTGCTCCCTGCTCAGCGGGCTCGGCGTGGGCCTGCTCGGCGGCTCGGGCCGCTCCCAGACGAGCATGGGATCACCTCCTTGAGGAACGAGATTACACCGTCTATGGTCGATACAGTGTATTGCTCAATACGCTGTATCGAAGGGATCCTCCCATGACCTCTCCCCGCATAGCCGTCGTCGGAGCCGGACTCGGCGGCCTCACCCTCGCCCGCGTCCTGCAGGTCCACGGCCTGCCCGTCACCGTCTTCGAACGCGAGCCGTCACCCGATTCCCGCTCCCAAGGCGGCACCCTCGACATGCACGTGGGTTCCGGGCAGACCGCGCTGGCCAAGGCGGGGCTGCTCGACGAGTTCCGCGCGCTGGCCCGGCCGGAAGGGCAGGAGATGCGGATCTTCGACGAGGACGGGACCCTGCTTTTTCACGAGCAGCCCGCCGACGGTGACGAGAGCATGCCGGAGATCGACCGGGGGCAGCTGCGCGGCCTGCTCATCGGCTCGCTCGCCGACGGCACCGTCCGCTGGGGCCACGGCGTGGAGAGGGCCGCCGGGCGGAGCGTGCTCTTCCGCGACGGCTCCAGCGAGGAGTTCGACCTGGTCGTCGGCGCGGACGGCGCCTGGTCCCGGGTGCGTCCCAGCCTGTCGCAGGTGACGCCCGCGTACACCGGCGTCAGCCTCGTCGAGAGCGGCTTCGAGGAGGCGCGCCACCCCGAGCTGGCGCGCCTGGTCGGCGACGGCAGCATGTCGGCCTACGGACCCAACAAGGCCGTGGTCGCCCAGCGCAACAGCAACGGCCGCATCCGCGTCCACGCCGCCTACCGCGGTCCACAGGACCGGCCCGTCGCCGAGGTGCTGTCGATGTTCGACGGCTGGGCGGAGAGCATACGCGCGCTCCTGCTGGAGGCCGACGAGCCGTTCGAGGCCCGGCCGCTGTTCGCGCTGCCCGTCGGCCACTCCTGGCCGCACACCCCGGGCCGCACGCTGCTGGGCGACGCCGCCCACCTGATGCCGCCGCTGGGCGCGGGCGCCAACCTCGCCATGCTCGACGGCGCCGAGCTGGCCGAGGCCCTGGCCGCCGAGCCCGACGTGGACGCGGCGGTCCGCGCATACGAGAGCGCCATGTTCCCCCGCGCGGCGCGCCTGGGCCGCTTCACCACCGACGGCCTCGACGTCCTCTTCTCCCCGGAAGGCGTCAAGGGCGCCCTGCGTCTCTTCGGCGAGCTCACCGGCTGACCGCGAAGGCCTGCCGGCCGCGGGCCAGGAGCTCCCGCACGGCCGGGCCGTGGCCGGTGCGCCAGACCAGCGCCAGCAGGGCGGGCGCGGTGACGTCGGCGATGGTGCGGGCGACGAGCCGGTCGCGGTGGCGGGCGGCCATGGAGTCGCTGAGGACGCCGACGGCGACGCCCCGGGCGGCGAGGTCGGCGATGGCGTCGGCGGCGCTGGCCTGCAGGGCGATCACGGGCCTGCGGCCCTGCGCGGCGCAGGCCCGCTCGAACACCGCGCGCAGCCCCGTGCCGGGCGGCATGCACACGATCGGGTACGCCTCCAGGTCGCGCAGGCCGACCTCGGGCAGTTCGGCCAGGGGGTGGCCGGGCGGGACGGTCACGACGAGGCGCTCGCTGACGATCGTGAACGCCTCCAGCCCGTCGAGGGCCTCGGTGGCCGTGCCCACCAGGGCCAGGTCGATCGTGCCGGCGCGGACCCCGTCGATGAGCCGGTCCGAGTTGTCCTCCAGCAGGGACAGCTCCACGCCGGGATGCGCGCGGTGGAAGGCGGCGAGCGCGTCGAACAGCGGCGTGACCGTGCAGCCGATCACCATCCCGACCGTGAGCCGCCCCCGGATCAGGTCGGTCACCTCGCCCACCGCCTCGCTGACCGCCCCCGCCGCCGCGAGCGCGGCCCGGGCGTGCTCCAGGGCCGCCCGGCCCGCGACGGTCAGCGTGGCCGTGCGGCCCGAGCGGTCGAACAGCTCGGCCCCGAGCTCCCGCTCCAGCTGGCGGATCTGGGCGCTGACGCCGGACTGGCTGATGTGCACCCGCTCGGCGGCGCGGGTGAAGTTCTGCTCCTCGGCGACCGCGACGAAATACTCCAGCTGCCTCAGTTCCATAACTGGAGATTCTAGCTTCCATAAAAACCATCTGTTGGACTTCTGATGGCGGGCCCGGCAGGCTGGGAGCCATGACGGAATACGAGAAGGCCATGCGGCCGGAGGACATCACCCGCCTGTTCGTCGAGCGGTCCAACGCCGGTGACGCGGCCGGGGTGGCGGCGCTGTACGAGGAGGACGCGGTGCTGGCCTACCCGCCCGGCAGCCAGACGGTGGGCCGGGAGGCGATCCGCGAGCTGTGGGAGAAGGTGCTGGCCGGGCGGCCGCACTTCGAGCCCGAGCAGCCGCTGCCGACGCTGGTCCACGGCGACATCGCGCTCACCTCCACCCCGCCGAGGGACGGGGCCGGGGCTCGGGCCCAGGTCGTACGGCGCCAGCCGGACGGGAGCTGGCTACGCGTGATCGACCAGCCCGAGTTCGTCCCGCCTGCGGTTCAGTAGACGGCGCAGCCGACACGGACCGCGACCTTGGGCGACCAGCGGCCCGAGGTGACGTCCTGGGCCTGGGCGCAGGCATTGGCGGGCTTGCCCGGGCCCGAGCAGTCGAACTTGCCGGTCTGCACGCCCCAGCTGCCACCGGCGTACGCGCCGCGCCTCGGTCCGGCTCTTCTGGTTGACGCAGACGTCGTCACCGGCGAAGGCTTCCCGCCACACCATGGTCGGGTGGGCCCGTGTCGAGGGCGGCGACGTCGGCGGCGAAGCGCTCGAAGCCGGTCGGCCAGGTCAGCTGGAGCAGCCGCAGGGGGGTGGTCCTCGCGGTTGGCGAAGGCGTGGGGCCGCCCGCGGGGCAGCAGGACGAAGGCGCCCGGGCCGGGCGGGCACTCCTGCTCGATGAGAGTCAGGGCCCCGCCGGTCTCCCGTCCGCTCACCTTGATGCCGCCGATCAGCCACCCCACGCTGCCTTCGGCGATCTCGGAGTGTGCCACGCCCAGCGCCTCAAGGCGGTCGGACCAGGCGCGTAACGCATGAAGGGTCGGCACGCCGAGCGCGACCGGGTCGAACCCGCTCAGGGCGGCGGCCCGCCCGGGCTCCTCGCGAAGCGCGAGCATGAGGCTCTGGCCGGCGTCGCGCAAGGCCGCGCCGCGCAGCGCGCCGTCCTCGACGAATTCGATCGCCACCTCGAGGCCGAGCACACGCCTGTGCCACTCCAGGCTCTTGTGGATGTCGGAGACAGGGAGCCTGACGTGGTGGAACCCACCCAGCGCAGTCATGAACCACTCCCAATGGGCGCTCCGCGCAGACCAAAGGCCGTATTGTGCGGGCCGGGGATATGCCGGGACGACCTTCCAGCAGGTCGCCGAACTTTCACTACGGCAGCAAGAGCCGGCTGCTCAAACACGTGGTCGACGCCGCGTCCGCCGGAGACGCCGAGCCCGTGCCGCTTCTGGGCCGGTCCTGGTTCGCGGCCCTGCAGGAGGAGCGAGACCCGGCGGCGGTCGTACGAGGGTGGACCCACGCGAGCGGCGTCATCCTCGAGCCGGGTTCAGAGTCGTTGCAGCCCGCTGAGCACCCGTTCCAGGAGGTCGGCCTCCGGCCGCCCGCCGGGCAGGCGCGGGTGGTACAGGTGCAGCAACCCGTCGGCCGCCATGTCGGCGATCAGCACGCGGGCCACCCCGAGCGGGATCTGCAGCACCGCCGCCACCTCGGCCACCGACCGGACCTGCCGGCACAGCTCGCTGATGGCGGCGTACTCGGGCGTGATCAGGGCGAAGGTGTGCGGCGGCGCGTCGGCGGAGCACACCAGGGCCTCCATCGCCAGCCTGATGCGCGGCGCCGTGCGCCCGCCGGTGACGGCGTAAGGCCGGACCGGCGAATCCGGGTCCTCCTCGTCGGGGTCGGGCGGCGGCCTCCAGCCGCTGCCCCAGGGCGGGTCGGTCATCCGCGCTCACCAGGACTGCCGGGCGCGAAGGGCCGGGGTGAGCACCTGCCCGGCCCGGTCCGCCAGGAGCGTCATCTGGTACGCCACCACGCCCATGTCGCAGTCGGGGGCGGCCAGCACGGCCAGGCAGGAGCCGTCGCTGATGGCGACGTTCAGCATGAGCCCGCGCTGCATCTCTATGGCGGTCTGGACGACCGGCCCGCCCTCGAACAGCGTGGCCGCGCCCTGCGTCAGGCTGGCCAGCCCCGAGGCGACGGCGGCCAGCTGCTCGGCGCGCTCAGGCGGGAAACCGGCCGAGACGGCGAGCGGCAACCCGTCGGAGGAGACGACCGCCGCGTGGGCGACGCCGGGGACCGACCGGGCGAAGTCGGTGATCAGCCAGTCGAGATTGCTGTTGCGGGTCATGGGCCTTCCTCGCGGGTCGTGCTCCCTGCATCGAAGGGAGGGATGCTGCGCATGCAGATGTCGTCGCGGGCCGCTCGGAACCCCTGCTGGTAGCTGGCCATGCGGTCGCGGACCTGCTCGGGCGAGATCTGCGGGATGGGGGCGACGCCCTTGGGCACCGAGGGGGTGTCGGCGCTGCCGGGCACCAGATTGGCCTTGGGGACGCGTTTGGGCAGGCCGGAGGCGGTGGTGCCGTCGTTGGCCGGGCTGGCGGCGGCCTCGGCCGCGCTCCATCCGGCGTCGGCCTCGGGGGAGCTCCACGCGCCGTCGGAGGTGTCGTGGTTGAACCAGGCCGACTTCACCGCCGCGAAGATCGGCAGGTAGCCGTCGGGGTCGGGGACGGGCGCCACGCCCAGCCCCGTGCCGAGCGGGTCCACGGAGATCGCCCTGGCGGGGACGGAGCCTCCCGGGACCGGGCCCGGGCCGCCGCGCAGGAGGTCGAAGCGCGCTCTGGCCCCGGGCGTGTCGAACACGCCCGGCCAGATGGAGGACGCCGACCAGCCCGTCGAGGGCTTGTCGGGCTCGGGATCGGTGGCGAACGACGGCCAGTCGGCCGAACCCGCCCCCACAGCCGGCGAGTACGGCCGCGGGGGCGGGACCACGGGCGGGGGAGTGGCGGCCCAGGAGTCGGAGATGTCGAACGGCCGCCCGAAGGAGGCTGCCGGCGTCGGCTGGGCGGGCGGCTGCAGCAGCGCCTCCGGCAGGAAGACCGTCGCGGTCAGGCCCTTGGAGTCGTTGAGGTGCAGCTGCACCCGGATGCCGTGGCGGTGGGCCAGCCGGGCGACCACGAACAGCCCCATGCGCCGCGAGACCGACACGTCCACCGTGGGCACGTGGGCCAGGCGCTCGTTGGCCTGCGCGAGCTCGTCGGGGACCATGCCGATGCCGCTGTCGGAGATGGACAGCACGGCGCCGCCGCCCTCGATGGCGGCGGCGGTGACCACGACGGACGTGGTCTGGGGCGAGAACGACAGCGCGTTCTCCACCAGCTCGGCCAGCAGGTGGATGATGTCGTTGACCGCCTGCCCCGAGACGGCGCTGCGGGTGGCGATCCGGGGCGTGACCCGCTCGTAGTTCTCCACCTCCGACAGGCAGGCGCGTACGACGTCGGCCACGCTGACCGGCTTGTTCCAGCGTCGGGGAGGCTCCTGACCGGCCAGGAGCAGCAGGTTCTCGTTGTTGCGCCGCATGCGCGTGGCCAGGTGGTCGAGGGTGAACAGGCTGGCCAGCCGCTGCTCGTCCTGCTCGCCCCGCTCCAGCCCGTCGATGAGCTTGATCTGCCGCTGCACCAGGGTCTGGCTGCGCCTGGACAGGCTGACGAACATGGCGTTGACGTTGGCGCGCAGCCTGGACTCCTCACCGGCCAGCCGGACGGCCTCGCGGTGGACCTCGTCGAAGGCCCGCGCGACCTCGCCGACCTCGTCCAGGGAGTCGACCCCGATGGGCGGGATGGCCACGGTGGTCCCGTCGCCGGCCTCGTGCAGCGAGCGCACGGTCCGGGGCAGGCGTACCCCGGCGATGTGCAGGGCCTCGGTGCGCAGCCGGCGCAGCGGCCTGACCAGCGACTGGGCCATGATGGCGGTGACCATCAGAACCGCGAGCAGCAGCAGGAGGCTGTAGGTGGCGGCCAGCAGCGCGTCGCGGCGCGCGGAGTCCTGCAGCGTGCGGCTCTGCACGTTGATCGACTCGCCGAGCCGCCGCTGGACGGTCCACATGCCGTCCACGGTGCCGCTGATCGCCTCGAACCAGCGCTCGGCGTCGTCCTTGCGGTCCGGGTCGAGATCGATCCGGCCGCCCCCGGTGACCTGGGCCAGCGCGCGCAGCCTGATCGCCTCGGCGCGGTCCACCAGCGTGCCGGTGACGGTGTCGTCGTAGGTCTGCAGCTCGTCCAGCGTGGCCACCGACCTGAACACGGCGATCTCGCTCTCCTGCTGGGCGCGTGCGGCCATGAAGCGTTCGAGCTCGCCGCTCTGGAAGCGGCCCGCCGAGGCCACCGCGGCGAGCAGGCCGCGCTGCTGCGAGGCGGCGTCGTGCGCCTTGGACAGGGCTGAGAGCGCGCGGACGCTGTTGCCCAGGGCCTCCTGGTCGCCGCCCTGGGCGATCTGGTCGTGGAACTGCTGGAAGGCGTTGATGATCTGGGAGTACTTGGTCAGCGCGGGCAGCGCGAGCAACTGGGTGGACTGCACGATGCCGCGGGTCGCGGGGATCTCCGGCAGCCGGCTGATCATCTGCTGGGTGATGGTCCAGGCGCTCTCGCCGTGGTCGGGGGTGAGGACCTGGGCCTTCGCGCGTACGGCGGCGACCGCCTCGTCCACGGGGGCGAACTGCCGGCGCAGCGGCTCCGCGCGCCCGTCCGGACGGCCGGCGGCCACGAAGTAGACCGCGAGGTCGCGCTCGCGGGCGAGCTGGTGGGTCAGCTCGACGACCGCGTCGCCGAGCTCAGCCTTCTCCAGTACGCGCTGGTACTGCCCCGCCGCGGCCCACGAGGTGATCACCTGCTGGGCGCCGAGCACGACGCCCACCCCGGTGGGGATGAGGATCAGGGCGACGAGACGCGCCCGCACCCGCCAGTCCCGCAGTCGCAGCCTGCGCTTCTGCCTCCTGCGGACGTGCGCTAATCGGGGGCGAGGGCCGCGCGCGGTCGGTTGCTTCGTCACTGGCTCCCCACTCTGTCGCCTGAACGCACGCCGGCATGCGAGGCGCGTGATGTGCGCCCTGAGACGAAGAGCAATTTGAGCACACACCGACGAGGTAGGCCAACCTTACAAAGACCGTGACTTCCATTGGAATGGCCGACTGACCTGGAATCCCTCCTATCTGCCCAAGGTCGCCAGAAATAGGACACTTTTGGACAACCCGTAATGATCCACCGAGTCATGACTCATGACATTTCATGGCAATTGGCGCAGATCCTGCTGTACGATCACCGGCGGCCTTTCGGATGCGTGGACTCGCCAAGGAGAAACCCTCAATGGAATCCGGTTCTGCTTTTCGCGCGGTCCTGGCGTTACTGGCCGCCGCCGCCCTCGCCGGGTGCGGTGGCGGCAGCACCCCCGCGGCGAACACGGGCGCGCCGGGAGACCTGGAGAAGACCACGCTGACCATCGGCGTCAGCCCCACTCCCTCCTCGGCGCCGGTGTTCATCGCCGACCGCAAGGGCTTCTTCAAGGCCGAGGGCCTGACCGTCAAGACGGAGATCATCCAGGCCCCGCAGGCGGTCATGCCGAAGATCCTCAACGGCAGCATCGACATATTCAAGGGCAGCTACGTCTCCCTGATCAACATCCAGGACAGCGGCGCCGCCAAATTGAAGATCCTTTCAGACAGTTTGCAGGGCGCGCCCGGCATCGCCGGCGTCGTGGTACGCAAGGACTCCCCGCTGCAGACCCCCAAAGACCTCAAAGGCAAGACGATCGCGGTCAACTCCCTGAACAACCTGGGCACCATGTCCATGAGCGCCCATTTGAAGGCGCATGAAGTAACGCCGAAACAGGTGAAGTTCGTCGCCATCGATTTCCAGGCACAGCTGGGCGCGCTGACGAGCGAGAAGGTGGACGCGGCCTGGATGGTGGAGCCGTTCCTGTCGGCAGCCCAGCAGGCCGGCGCCCGGCTGCTGCTCGACACCAACACCGGCCCGACCGACGCGCTGCCGATCGACGGCTGGGCCGGCACGGCGGAGTGGGTGAGCAAGCACCCGAAGACCACCGCCGCCTTCCAGCGCGCGGTCGCCAAGGCCCAGCGCCTGGCCGCCACCAACCGCGCCGAGCTGGCCGAGGTCGTCCCCCTCTACACGCAGACGCCCAAGCAGGCGGTGATGACCATGGCGATGGGCACCTTCCCGACCTCGCTGAACCCCAAGCGGATCCAGCGGGTGGCCGACCTGATGTACGAGTTCGGCTACCTGAAGTCCAAGGTGGACGTGGCCTCCATGGTCGTCCCGGAGCCCGTCACGCAACCCGGTTAGTGGGCCCTGCCTTACACGCGTCGGCCTCGACGCCGGGGATCCTCGCCGTACGGGTCGTCCACCAGGCCCCATTCGGCGTCGATGCGCATGGTGGCCCGGCAGCCGGTGTCGTAGCGCTCCCAGCCGGGGCAGCCCGGTGACGTCGCAGACGAACGGCAGCTCCACGGCGTGGGTGGCACCCAGTTCGCCGCCCAGAGCGTTCGAGCGCCACGCGAAGGAGTAGCGGTAGGTGGCGGCGGCCGCGCGTCCCGGGTGTGTGCGTGCGCGTCGGCCAGGCGCCGGCTGCCCGCGCCGAACAGGGCATCGCCCAGGACGGCCGAGCGCAGCTCCCCGGCGGACGCCTTCGCCTTGCGGTAGGTCTCGACGAGGTGGGCGGGATCGCCGCCGACGCCGGATCGCCGAGGCGCGGCCGTACCTCAGCGCCGCGTACGACACCTTCCGCCGCCTGGGCGCACGCCCGTGGGCGGAACGCGCGGAGGCCGAGCTGCGGGCGGCCGGCGGCGAGGAGCGGAGCGGGCATGTCCAGGAAGGCCACGACCGCCAGGGCGAGCGCGATGCCCGTGACCGCCGCGAAGGCGGCCGCCGAACGTACGAGCCCGGGGTCGCGGTCCGCGAGGCGATCCCATGAGCAGGGTGGCAACACGGCGACCCCGCAGGTCAGCCGGCGGAGCTCACTGGACGCTCCAGGCCTCCTTGCGGGGCGGATAGGCGAAGGTCTGTGTGCCGGCCCAGTCCTCTCCGACGACGCGGTAGTCGTGGGCGGCTTCGCCGGCGGCGTGGTCGCGGCCGATGTCGACCGTGTCGGCCGTCGACCAGGCACCGTCGACCTTGTGCTCCACGGTGTAGAGGAACTCGTTGAAGCCCGAGGGGGACACGCACGTGTTGACGATGGTGAGCGAGCCTCGCCCCCTCGTCAGATGCGGCGGGAGGGTGACGATCTGGTCTCTCCACTTGTAGATGCCGTCCTCGAGCAGCGGTCGCCATTCTGCGGCCGGGCTCCCGTTGACGGTGATGGTGGCCTGTTGCAGACCGACGCCCGCATCCAGCCGGCGGGTCAGCCGTACGCCCGTGTTGGCCGGGCTGACCCTTACGGTGAACCGGCTCGATCCTCCGCGAGGGAACGCACGACCATCGTCAGTGACGATGTGGGCGGGGTTGACGATGTGGCCAGGCACGCCTTCGGACGCGCCGGGTTGCGGCGTCGCCCGCTGGGCGATGACGATGCTCAGGATCACCGCTGCTGCCGGCACGGCCACCGCTGCGAGCAGGGCGGCTCGGCGCCGGCGCCGCCCGGCGGCACGGGGCGTGTCCGGGCTGCCGGGTTCGGGCATGGCCTGGGTGGCGATCTCCCTGGAGCCGGCGGGCAGCTGATGGAGACGCACCCGCTCCCAGGCCCGTTCCCACGCCGGAAGCTGATGGTCGGGGACGCGGCATCCCCGGAGGAACGCCACCATCACCGCCTTCTTGGGGAAGCGGCGACCGGCCAGCATGTCGGCGCAGGTGGAGCGGGGCAGCCGCGTTCCGCCCGCCCGGTCCGCCCGTTTCTGAAGCTCCCGAAGTGACACGTCGGCCCGCGCGAACTGCTCGGCCAGCAGTTTCACCAGATCCTCGGGAGAGGTCACCGACTCCAGCCCGCCGGCGGGCCGGGGGTCTTGGTCGCCTTGGGGGGCCTCGCTCATCGTTCCCAGACCCTGTCCTCTCCTGACCGGCCCGTCCGGCCGCGCCTGCTGCGACAGACAGTGTATGGGCAATCGCTCTACGTGTTCGAGCCCTCGCTTCCGCTCTGGTCGCCGGGACCGTACAGGCGCTCGATCGCCTCCACCTGCCGGGCGGCGAACCAGGCCCGGTCGCGCGCGCCCTGCGACAGCCCGCCGGGCCGTTCCCCGTCGTGCCTGGCGTACTCCTCGGCCCACAGCCCCGTCTTCACCCTGCTCACGAGGTTGCCCATGCCGGGCCGCCGCCGCAGCCGGCGCAGCGCGCCCACGTCCAGCTCGGCGGCGGCCACCAGCGACTCGCCCGCGCCCGCCTGGGCGAGCACGCGTCCCTGGTGGTCCAGCACCTCCGAGCCGCCGTTGGTGGAGTCGCCGGGGATCGGGATGCCCCTCAGGCCGCCGCTGTTGGCCGAGACCACGTAGGCCAGGTTCTCGGCGGCCCTGGCGCGGCGGGCGATCGCCTTCGGGGTCAGCGCCGGCGAGGACGCCTCGGAGGTGGGGTGGCAGAAGACCTCGGCGCCGCGCAGGGCCAGCGCGCGGGCCAGCTCGGGCATGAGGATCTCCTCCGAGGCCAGCACCGCCAGGTTGCCGATCTCGGTGCGGGCCACCGGCAGCACCCCGTCGATGCCGTAGACCTCCAGGTAGCGTTCCCACACGTCGTACGGGCTCGGCGTGAACATCGAGTGCAGCCTGCGGTAGCGCAGGACCGGCGCACCCTGTGGAGAGAGGATCACCGACGCCTGGAAGTACAGCTCGGGGAAGTGCTCGTCGCGCTCATAGGCGTTCACGCACAGGTAGACCTCGTGCCGGGCGGCGATCCCGGCCAGCGCGTCGTACTCGGGCCCGCCGGGGTCGAGCGCGGCCTTGTCGCGCCACTCGGCGAAGCTCTCGCGCATCGGGAAGCCGGTCAGCACGTACTCGGGCAGCACCACCAGGCGCAGGTCGCGGCCCAGCCACGCCTTGCTGCCGCCGACCTGCTCGGCGATCCGCTCGATGGCGGCGCGGATGGCGGCCCTCGGGTCGGCGGCGGCGTTGACGGCCCTGGTCTCCATCTGGAGCGCCAGGGCCGTGTAGGCGGTCACGAGTGCCCGTTGGCCGCGCACCAGGCCGGCCAGGTGGTGGCGCCCTTGCCGAGCTGCTTGTTGTAGAAGGAGCTCCAGGAGTTCTCGCTGGCGCCGGGCGCGGTGGGGGCGGCCTTGAAGAGCGGGTGGTTCGCCTCGATCTCGGCGCGCAGCCACGGCTCGATCTCGGCGTAGGAGTTCAGCGACCAGCTGCGGGCGTGGTAGGTGAGCTGGCCGCGTACGTCGCTCTCGGCCAGGCACATGAACGGCGCCCACGGGCTCGTACGCGCCCAGCTGATCTTGGTGTCCATGGCCCCGGAGGGGACGGTGCCCGGAACGGTCCTGGCGGCCGCCTCGCGCTCGTCCACGGAGAAGTCGAACATCTCCTGGGCCGCGTACACGCCGCCCACCAGGCCGAACCGCTCGCCGAGCGTGGCGCCGAAGTCGGTGCGTACGGGGATGTCACTGGTCCACACGTTCTCATCATGCAACTGGCGCACCGGCGGGCCCACGTAGGAGGAGGTGATGTTGAACGGGCCGAAGTTCACCGCGTCGTTGTTGATGGGGATGACCGGATAGGTCTTCTGGTCGATCGGGTTCTTCCATTCCCGCAGGATCCGCGTGGGGTCGGCGGGGTCGGTGTAGAAGACGATCTCGCGGGAGAGCTGGTAGAGCTGCGTCGTGTCCGGCACCCGGTACAGGCGCCTGATGTTGTAGCCCTCGATGTTGAACAGCTTCTGGCCGTGCCGCAGCGCCGGGTCCAGGCTGTTGCCCTCGATGTTGGCGTACACGCTGCCGGAGATCCGGAAGACCATGTCCTTGCCGTCGGGACGGCCGAAGGTCTGCAGCGAGAGCAGGCCGCTGCGATCGGTGACCGTCTTGTAGACCGGTCCAGGATAGGTCGGGTCGGTGGGCTTGTCGTCGGCCGCCGCCCCTGGAGCGGTCACGCTCAGGAACAGGGCGGCAAGGGCTAAAGACCGGAGGAGGTTGCGCTTGACCATGGGGTTCGCTCCGAACACTTAGGCGATTGAGCGAGCCAATGTGATCATGTCGCGCTCCGCGCTGTCCATCTCGGCGCAAAAAACTGAAATGGGCTCCAAAATTGAAGTAGACTCCAAGCATGGTGGAGGGGCTCCGGGAGCGGAAGAAGCGGCAGACCCGGCAGCGCATCGTCGACGTGGCCATCGGCCTGTTCGTGGAGCGCGGCTTCGAGCACGTCACGATCGCCGAGGTCGCGGCGGCCGCCGAGGTGTCGGTGAACACCGTCTACAACTACTTCCCGGCCAAGGAGGACCTCGTCCTGCCGCCGGAGGAGGCCTCGCCGCACCGGCTGGCCGACATCGTGCGGGAGCGCCCGCCCGGCCAGTCGGCGGCCGGGGCGGTGCTGGCGCGGCTGCGGGCGGAGGTACGCGGGCGCGAGCGCCAGGTGGGGCTGACGGAGGGGTTCGGGCGGGTGCTGGAGATGATGCGGGCCGCGCCCACGCTCGCCGCCCGGCTGGAGGACCTCGGCCGCCGGATGACCGACGAGCTGGCCGTCGTGCTGGCCGAGGAGACCGGGGCGGCCGAGGGCGATCCGCTGCCGCGCGTGGCGGCCTGGCACATCGGGTGCCTGCACTCGCTGGTCTACGCCGAGATCGGCCGGCGGACGGTCGCGGGCGAGCCGCCCGACGCCATCGCCGCCGCCGTGCTGGAGCTGATGGATGCCGCAGAAGAGCTGCTGGGCGAGCGTGTCCTGGCCTATGCCGTACGAAAGGGATGACCGTGTTCAGGGTGACGATCAGGGGCAAGTTCAAGGGGCTCGACGACGCCGGGCGGGCCGCCGTGCTGGCCACGAGCGGCGCGGCGTACACCGAGGCCGGGACCTTCACTCATGACGCCGGCGTGACGGCGTTCACCTTCCGCTGCCAGGTGCCCGCCGGGCCCGACGACGGCGAGGACGAGGCGGCTCTGGGGGCGATGGCGGCGCTGGAGGCGCACGGGCATCCGCACGAGATCCTGCAGCTCGCGGTGACCGACATGCGCGACATCAAGGTGCGACGTCGCCGCTGATCCCATATTTGGGATATCTTCTCTTATGTGAGACAGATGAGGGAGGTCGAGGCCAGGCTCGCCGGGCGGCTCGCGGAGCTGCGCGTCGAGCGGGGCTGGTCGCTGGAGGAGCTGGCGAGCCACTCGGGGATCAGCCGCTCGACGTTGTCGCGGCTGGAGCGGGGCGAGATCAGCCCGACCGCCGCCCTGCTGGGCAAGCTGTGCGCCGTCTACGGGCGTACGATGTCGCGGCTGCTGGCCGAGGTGGAGTCCGAGCCGCCGCAGCTCGTACGGGCGGGGGCGCAGGCGGTGTTCCGGGATGAGGAGTCCGGGTTCGTCCGGCGTTCGGTGTCGCCGCCCCACCCCGGGATGCGGGGCGAGGTCGTGGAGGGCAGGCTGCGGCCGGGAGCGGACATCTCGTACGACGCGCCGCCGGTGCCCGGGCTGGAGCAGCACATCTGGGTGCTGGAGGGGGCCGTGGAGATCACCGCCGACGGTCACACGCACACCGTGGAGGAGGGCGACTGCCTGCGCTTCCGCCTGTGGGGGCCGTCCCGCTTCCGCTGCCCCGGCCCTGACCCGGTCCGGTACGCCCTCCTGATCGTGCTCCCCTGACGACCCTGATAGACCTCGGAGGAATTCCATGCCCGCCATCGAGCGCCTGACCGCCGACGACTTCGACGCCGGTGTCAAGGAGCTGGCCGGACTGCTGGTCGATGCCGTGGACAGCGGCGCGTCCGTGGGCTTTCTCGCGCCGTTCGGCCACGAGGAGGCCGCCGCCTGGTGGCGTTCCCAGGCCCCGGCGGTGGCCGACGGCAGCCTTCTGGTGTGGGTGTGCCGCGACGGCGGCGCCGTCACCGGTACCGTCAGCCTCGCCCTGGCGAGCAAGCCGAACGCCCGCCACCGCGCCGAGATCGTCAAGCTGATGGTCCACCGCGAAGCCCGTGGCCGGGGCCTGTCGCGCGCCCTGCTGGCCACCGCCGAGCAGGCCGCCCTCGACGCCGGGGCGGACCTGCTGCTCCTGGACACCGAGACTGGCAGCACCGCCGAGCACGTCTACCGCACCGGCGGCTGGACCCGTTACGGCATCGTCCCCGGCTACGCCGGATCCCCGGACGGCACCCTCCAGGACTGCAGCTTCTTCTACAAGCGGCTCGAAGCCAAGCGGCTCGAAGCCAAGCGGCTCGAAGCCAAGCGGCTTGGAGCCAAGCGATTCACAGCGTCCGGGTGAGCGCGTCGAGGTCGGCCAGCCGCTCGGCGGGCGCCAGGCGGGCGGCCGTGGCGACGAGCAGCAGCTCGGTGACGGCGATCTCGTGGGCGAGCGGCGCGATCGGCCCGGCGGCCTCGCGCGGCAGCCTGATCAGCACCTCCGCCTCGGCGGCCAGCGGCGACTCCCAGGCGTCGGTGACGAGCACCAGCCGCGCGCCCCGGGCGCGGGCGGCCTTGACGAAGCGGGCGGTGCCGGAGGAGTAGCGCCGGAAGTCGTACGCCACGACCACGTCGGACCCCTTCAGATCCAGCACGACACGCGCCCGGGCCTGCGTGGAGTCGGGCACCCGGTGCGCGCCGGGCCGCAGGCTGGCCAGCTGGCGGATCAGGTATTCGGCGGCCAGCTCGCTCAGCGGCCCGCCCAGCGCCCACACGGTCCTGGCCTCGGCGAGCAGGGTCGCGGCCGCGTCGAGGAGCGGGTCCGTGGCGGCGGCGAGCGTGCCGTCCAGCCCCGCGCGCAGGTCCTCGGCGGCCTGCCGCAGCTCGGGGCTGGTGGCGGGGGAGTCGGGCGCCCGCGAGACGAACTCCAGCAGCCGCGACCGCCCCCGCGCCCCGTCGCGCACCGCGGCCTGGAAGTCGGCGAACCCGCCGTACCCCAGCCGGTCGAACAGCCGTGACGCCGTGGGCGGGCTCACCCCGGCGCGCTCGGCCAGCGCCCGCAGCGAGCCCAGCGCCGCGAACGGATAGTCGTCGAGCAGCACCCTCACGATCGCCCGCTCCCCGGGCGGCAGCTCGGGATAGACGGTGCTGAGGCGGTCGGCCACCGGATCGTTCTCCACAATGACAAATGTTACATCAGCACCGGCTACCCAGGTTTACGAAACGAATGTTACGGTGCGGGGCATGAGAACCTGGCACGGTCTGATCGACAGCGACTACCGGCGCTGGCTGCCGGTCACCGCCGACACGCCCTCCATCTCCCTCAACGAGGGCAACACCCCGCTCCTGCGCTCCGCGCACCTGTCGGAGCTCACCGGCTGCGAGGTCTGGCTGAAGGTCGAGGGCGCCAACCCGACCGGCTCGTTCAAGGACCGCGGGATGACGGTGGCGATCAGCAAGGCCGCCGAGGCCGGGGCGCAGGCCGTCATCTGCGCCTCCACCGGCAACACCAGCGCCTCGGCCGCCGCCTACGCCGCCCGCGCCGGAGTGACGGCCGCCGTGCTGGTCCCCAAGGGACGGATCGCGCTCGGCAAGCTGAGCCAGGCCGTACGCTACGGCGCCGAGATCGTCGAGATCGACGGCACCTTCGACGACTGCCTGCGCGTGGCCCGCGAGCTGGCCGCCCACCACCCGATCGCGCTGGTCAACTCGGTCGGCAACGAGCTGCGCCTGGCCGGGCAGCGCACGGTCGCCTACGAGATCGTGGACGCGCTCGGCGAGGCGCCCGACGTGCACTGCCTGCCGGTCGGCAACGGCGGCAACATCACCGCCACCTGGGGCGGCTACCGCAACTACCACGACGCCGGCCTGGCCACGCGGCTGCCGCGCATGTGGGGCTTCCAGGCGGCCGGCGCGGCCCCGCTCGTCCACGGCGCTCCCGTGGCGGCCCCGCGTACGGAGGCCACCGCGATCAGCGTGGGCAACCCGGCCACCTGGGACGGCGCCGTGACCGCCCGCGACGAGTCCGGCGGGCTGATCGAGGCGGTGACCGACGAGCAGATCTTCGCCGCGTACCGGCTGCTGGCCCGCCGCGACGGCGTCTTCGCCGAGCCCGCCTCGGCGGCCGGCGTCGCGGGCCTGCTCGACCGGCACGAGCGGGGCCTGCTGGAGCCGGGCCTGCGGATCGTGATCACGCTCAGCGGCAACGGCCTGAAGGACCTGGACGCCTCCCTGCGCGGCGGCTACACCTCGACGGAGACCTCCTCGTCCGCCTCCGACGTGGCCCGGGCCCTGCGCCTGGCGGCCTGACCGGACTTGTGGAAGGGGTATCGGTCGCCAGCAGAGGAACGAGCGGAAAGTTGTGGGATCCCTCCATGCCTGGAGTGTGGGGTTGTGGTGTGGGATCGTCCCCATGATGGATGCATCGAAGCGGCGCGGGTTCCCCACGGGCGACCTGGCGCGGGTGGCCGTGTTCGCGGCGCTGATCGCGGTGCTGGGCGTGCCCGGCTCGCTCAACCTGTTCGGCAACGCGGTCCCGATCACGCTCCAGACGCTGGGCGTGATGCTGGCCGGGGCGATCCTCGGCACGTGGCGGGCCGCGCTGGCCGTGGTGGTGCTGCTCGTGCTGGTCGCCGCCGGCCTGCCGCTGCTGGCGGGCGGGCGCGGCGGGCTCGGCGTGTTCGCCATGCCGTCGGCCGGATACCTGATCGGCTGGATCCCCGGCGCGGCGGTGACCGGCTGGCTCGTCGAGCGCGCGGGCCGCAACCCGGGAATCTTCCCGCTGATGGTGGCCTGCCTGGTGGGCGGGATCGGGGTGATCTACCTGTTCGGCATCCCCGTCCAGTCGCTCGTCACGGGGGTGTCCCTGGGCGCGACCGCGGCCGCCAGCCTCATCTTCCTGCCCGGCGACCTGATCAAGGTGGTGCTGGCGTCCGTCGTGGCCAGGGGCACGCAGCGGGCCTACCCGGACGCGGTCCCGGCCGTGCACCGCGAACGGCTGCGCTCCGGCGGGGGGCGTTGACCGCTCGATGCCCGTAGCACGACACGTGATGCGGCACGCCGCCGAACGCCCTTCGCGCCCGGCGGTGTGCGGCCCTCAGGGCGAGCTCACCTACGCCCAGCTCGCCGAACGGATCCACGGCGCCGCCCGCCACCTGCTCGGCCGCGGGATCGGCCCGGGCGCGCTGGTCGCGATCGGCCTGGCGGACCCCGTCGAGCTGCTCACCGCCGTGCTCGCGGCCGACCTGGCGGGCGCGACGCCGCTGGTGGGCGACCCCGCCTGGGGCCGGGAGCGGTGGTCGAGCGTCGCCGCCTCGGCCGGGCCCGGCTTCTTCGTGGACGCGCCGCTGCCCGGGGCGGCGGGGCCGGCGGTGCGGCACGATCCGGAGCCCGGGGACCGGGCGTGGGCGTGCTTCAGCTCGGGCAGCACCGGCCGGCCGCGCGCCATCGTACGCACCCGCGCGTCGTGGACGGAGTCGTTCCCGCACCTCGGCGAGCTGGCCGGGATCGGCCCGGACGACGTCGTGCTGATCCCGGGCCCCCTCGTCTCCAGCCTGTACGCCTTCGCCGCCGTCCACACCCTGGCCACCGGGGCGACGGCCCTGCTTCCCGGCCGCCGGCCCTCCCGCGCGCTGCCCGGCCTGCTGGCCAGGGCCACGGTCGTGCACCTGGTGCCGCACCTGCTGCCGGAGGTGCTGGAGCACCCGGGAGCGCTGCGCGTGGCCGTCGTCGGCGGCGCGGCCCTCGACCCCGGCACCCGGGCGGCGGCCGTCCGGGCGGGGGTCCGGGTCGTGTCCTATTACGGGGCGACGGAGCTGTCGTTCGTGGCGGTGGACGCCGACGGGGGCGGGCTGCGCCCGTTTCCGGGCGTGGAGATCGAGGTCCGGCCGGGCGGCGGGCTCGGCGAGGTGTGGGCGCGCTCGCCGTGGCTGGCCGACGGCTATCTGGGCGGCGCCGCGGGCCCGTTGCGCCGGGACGCTGACGGTTGGGCGAGCGTGGGCGACGTGGCGGAGCCGTACCGGGTAGGAGAGGTGCTGCGGGTACGCGGCCGGGGGGACGGCGCGATCCAGACCGGGGGCGCCACCGTCGTGCCCGAGGACGTCGAGGAGGTGCTCAGGAAGGTGCCCGGCGTGGGGGACATCGTCGTGATCGGCTCGCCGCATCCGTCGCTGGGTGCGGTGGTGACGGCGGTCATCGAGGCCGAGTGCGCCACGCCGCCGGCGCGCGCGCTGCTGGAGGCGACGGCCAGGGGCGGCCTGGACGAGGCGCAGCGGCCCCGCCGCTGGTATGCGGTGCCGAGCCTGCCGCGCACCCAGACGGGCAAGCCCGCCCGCGCCCTGGTCGCGGCCCGGCTGGCGGGCGGCGACCCCGACATCCGGCGGCTGATCTGACATGCGCGACCCCGATCCGCGCCACGAAGCCGCGATCCGGAGCCTCGGGGACGAGCCCGTCGTCGTGGCGGCCCGGCGCACCCCCATCGGGACGGCCGGGCACGCGTTCAAGGGCGTGACGGTCGATCGGCTGGCCGCGCCCGTGATCGCCGCCGTGGCGCGCGAGCTGGCCGGGCGGCGGGTGGACGACGTGGTGCTGGGCAACTGCATGGGACCCGGCGGGAACGTGGCCAGGGTGTCGGCGCTGGCGGCGGGCCTGGGGCACGAGGTGCCCGGCCTGACGGTGGACCGGCAGTGCGGCAGCGGGCTGGCCGCGATCCTGGTGGCCGGTCAGGCCGTACGGGCGGGGGAGATGGACCTGGTGATCGCGGGAGGGGCGGAGAGCGCCTCGACCGCGCCGCTGCGTACCCATCGGGGCACGGCGGAGCCGTACCCCAGGGCGCCTTTCGTCCCGCGCGGCCACCCCGACCCCGACATGGGGCCGGCCGCCGAGGCGCTGGCGGCGGCGCGCGGCGTCAGCCGGGCACGCCAGGACGCCTACGCCTGCCGCAGCCACGCCAGGGCGCTGGCCGCCCGCGAGGCGGGCCGGTTCAAGGAGGAGATCGTCCCGATCGGCGAGCGCCGTGACGACCAGCGGCCCCGGCCGCTGCGGGTGGCGTCGCTGGCCCGGCTGCCCGCGGCGTTCGTGGCGGACGGTACAGTGACGGCCGGTAATTCCTCCCCGGTCAGCGACGGCGCAGCGGCCGTGGCCATCGTGCCCGAGCGGCTGCGCGCGGGCCTGCCGGGGATGCGGCTGGTGGCCGGGTCCGTCGTCGGGTGCGATCCCGAGCTGCCCGGGTGGGGTCCGGTGCCGGCGGTGCGGCGGGTGCTGGCGCGTGCGGGGGTGGAGTTGGAACAGGTCGCGGCGGTGGAGATCGTGGAGGCGTTCGCGGCGCAGGTGCTGGCCGTCACCGACGCGCTCGGGATCGACGCCCTGGACAACGATCGGGTGTGCGCCGACGGCGGTGCGCTGGCCCTGGGGCATCCCTGGGGCGCCACCGGCGCGGTCGTGGTGACCCGGCTGTTCAGCCGCCTCGTGCGCGGGGGCGCCCCGCCGGGGACGCTGGGCCTGGCGGCGGCCGCGGTGGGCGGCGGGCTCGGCGTGGCCGCCCTGTTCGAGGTGGTCGGCCGGGATGCCGGTCCTGGCCGGGACGGAGCACGGGCGTGATCGAGTTCGCCGACGTGCGCGTACGCCTCGGTGCCCGCGACGTCCTCAACGGCGTCACCGCGGCCCTGCCCGAGCGGCGGATCGGCGTGGTCGGCGCCAACGGCTCCGGCAAGAGCACCTTCGCCCGCCTGATCAACGGCCTGGCCCTGCCGACCTCCGGCAGCGTCACCGTGCTCGGGCTCGACACCCGCCGCCACGCGGCCAGGATCAGGCGGAGCGTCGGGTTCCTGTTCACCGACCCGGACGCGCAGATCGTGATGCCCACCGTGGCCGAGGACGTGGCCTTCTCCCTGCGCCGCAAGGGCCTGGCGCGCGAGGAGGTCGAGCGACGCGTGCACGACGTGCTCAGCCGGTACGGCCTGGCCGGGCACGCCGACCATCCCGCCCACCACCTGTCGGGAGGCCAGAAGCAGCTGCTCGCCCTGTGCTCGGTCATGGTGCTCGAACCGGACATCCTCGTCATGGACGAGCCGACCACGCTGCTGGACCTGCGCCACTCCCGCCAGGTCGCCGACCTGCTGGGCGAGCTGCCGCAGCAGGTGCTGGTGGTCAGCCACGACCTGCCGCTGCTGGCCGGTTTCGACCGCGTGCTGGTGCTGGACGAGGGCCGCGTCGTCGCTGACGGCACGCCGGACGAGGCCATCGCCCACTACCGGAAGATCATGTCGTGAACGGCCTGACCGGCGCCTACGTCCCCGGTTCCTCGCCGCTGCACCGGCTCCCGGCCGGGGTCAAGCTGGCCGGGCTGGCGCTGGCGTGCACGGCGCTGGTGCTGCTGAGCTCGCCCCTGGCGCTGGCCGGCGCGGCGGTCGTGGCGGCCGGTCTCTACACGCTGTCCGGGGTCGGCGTGGCGGCGGCCTGGGCGCAGGTCAGGCCGGTGCGGTGGTTCGCGGTGGGGCTGTTCGGGATGCAGTGGGTGCTCGTGGACCTGTCCGGGGCGGTGTCCACGACGCTTCGGGTGGTGCTCGCGGTCGCGCTGGCCGGGCTGGTCACGCTCACCACCCGCACCTCGGCCATGATGTCGGCGCTGGAGCGCTGCCTGTCGCCGGCCAGGTTCGTGGGCCTGGACCCGTTCCGGCTGTCGTTGCTGCTGTCGCTGACGGTACGCAGCGTGCCCGTCGTGGCCGCGCTGGCCACCCGCGTCCGGGAGGCCCAGCGGGCCAGGGGCGTCGAGCGCAGCTTCCGGGCCTTCGCCGTGCCGCTGGTGGTCGGCTCACTCCGGCACGCCGACGCCCTCGGCGAGGCCCTGAGCGCCCGCGGTCTGGACGACTGATATCCCAGGTTTGACTTATATAAGTCTGTCCTGAAACAATCTGGTCGTGCACGCATTCGACGTCCTCGGCGATCCGGTCCGGCGGCGGATCCTGGAGCTGCTCGCCGCCGGCGAGCAGAGCTCGGGGGAGCTCACCGGCGTCATCCAGCGCGAGTTCGGCATCTCCCAACCAGCCGTCTCCCAGCACCTGCGGGTGCTGCGCGACAACGGCTTCGCCAGCGTACGAGCCCAGGGCACCCGGCGGCTCTACGCCGTCGAGCCGGGGCCGCTGCAGGAGGTCGATCTCTGGCTGGAGCGATTTCGCGGCTTCTGGACGCAACGACTGGACGCGCTGGCGACAGAGCTGGCCCGCGGCAAGCGCGATCGCCGCATGAACGAAAAGGACACCTGATGGATATCGTGGACGAGCTGCTCAAGGCGCAGCGCGAGCTGAAGGACGGCGACGTCAAGACCGTGGTGCTGCGACGGCACTTCGACGCCGAGGTCGAGGACGTCTGGGACGCCTGCACCGACGCCGGGCGCCTGTCCCGCTGGTTCCTGCCGGTGAGCGGGGACCTCCGGCTCGGCGGGACGTACCAGCTCCAGGGCAACGCGGGCGGGGAGATCCTGCGCTGCGAGCCGCCCAACCTGCTGAAGGTCAGCTGGCTGTTCGGCGAGAACCCCGGATTCTCCGAAGTGGAGGTGCACCTGTCCGCCCAGGACGGCGGCACCCTGTTCGAGCTGCGCCACAGCGCCGAGGTGCCGCCGGAGTTCTGGGGGCGGTTCGGGCCGGGTGCGACCGGCGTGGGCTGGGACCTGGCGCTGCTGGGCCTGGCCCTGCACCTGTCGACCGGTGGCGACACGGGGGTCGACGAGGCCACCTTCCACGAGACCAGCGAGGGGCGACGCTACATCCTCGGGAGCAGCCGGGCCTGGGGCGAGGCCCACCTGGCCGCGGGCGGCCCGCCCGATGAGGTCGCGGCCTCCGTCGCCGCCACCACCGCTTTCTACGCTCCCGAACAGGAGAGCTGACACCCGGTCCATGCGGATCGGCAGGGGCTTGCGCTCGGCAGATCATCCCAGTAAACATTTACTGTGGCTTCGAGGAGCAGGCAGGCGCTGCTCGACGCGGGAGCCGAGGTGTTCGCCCGGCACGGGCTGAAGGGCACCCGGATCCGCGAGATCGTCGAGCGCGCGGGCGTCAACGAGCGGATGATCTACGACCACTTCGGCAGCAAGGAAGGGCTGTATCAGGCGGTCCTGGAGGAGCAGAGCGCCGGCATCGGGGCGGCCTGGCAGCCGTACCTGGAGGACCTGGCCGGCCGGGACGCGGTGGAGGGGACGCGCCTGGCGCTGCGGGCGTTCTTCGACCTGGTCGCCGAGCGTCCGCTGCTGGTGCCGCTGCTGCTGCACGAGGGGCTGGGCGAGGGGGAGATCCGGCCGCCGATCGACCCGTCGGAGCTGCCCGCGCCGCTGCGGGAGGCGTTCGAACGCGGACGGCGCGAGGGGGCCTTCCGCGAGGACGGCGACTTCGAGCTGTTCTACGTCACCGCGATCTGCCTGCTGACCATGTTGCCCGCGCTTCCCCGGCGGCTGGGCGCGCTGGCCGGCGGCAGCGCGGAGCAGGCCCGGGAGCGTCTGCGTGACCAGGCGGTCGACCTGCTCCTGGACGGCATCACCGGACCGGCGGGCAGAGGCCGGTGAGCGCCGCGCAGGTGCTCGTGGTGGGGGCCGGGCCGACCGGGTTGACGCTCGCCTGCGATCTGGCCCGGCGCGGCGTCGCCGTACGGATCATCGACCAGGCGCCCGGACCGTCCCCCGGCTCCCGCGCGAAGGGCATCACGCCTCGCACGGTGGAGGTCTTCGACGATCTCGGCGTCGCCGGGGAGGCCACGCGGGCGAGCACCCCGGTCGTCATGCGCCATCACGGGCGGGACGGCACGTTCGTCGATCAGCGGCCGGATTCCTACTGGCGGAGCAGCCCCGCCGAGCCCTACCCGCAGCTGTTGCTGCCGCAGTGGCGCACGGAGGCGATCCTGCGTTCGCTGCTCTCCCGGCTGGGCGTCACGGTCGAGTACGGCACCCGGCTGGCCGCGTTCGAGCAGGACGGGCATCAGGTCGTGGCCGCCGTCCAGCACCCCGAGGGCGGCCGGACCATCACGGCCGGCTACCTGGTGGGCTGCGACGGCGGGCACAGCACGGTACGCCGGGAGTTGGGGGTGGCCTTCGAGGGCACCACGCATCCGGCCCAGGCGCTGCTCATCGGCGACCTCGAGGTGACGGGCCCGCGAGCGGACCGGCTGCATTTCTGGGCCGACCCCGAGCGGGGCTTCCTCCAGCTGTGCCCGTTCACCGGATCGCCCGTCTGGCAGGTCGCCGCCATGACGCCAGGCTGGCAGGCACGACCGCCCGCACCTTCCAGGGAGGTCTTCCAGCACGCGGCGCGGGAGATCACCGGCTCGTCCGGCATCGAGTTCGGTGCCGCGAGGTGGACCTCCACCTACCGCGTCAACGTCCGCATGGCCGATCGCCTGCGCCGGGGACGCGTGTTCCTGGCGGGCGACGCCGCGCACGTGCATCCGCCGGCCGGCGGGCTCGGCATGAACACCGGGATCCAGGACGCCTACAACCTGGGCTGGAAGCTCGCCCTGGTCCTCGGCGGCCTCGCCACCGACGCGCTCCTGGACACCTACCAGGCCGAACGCCTGCCGATCGCCGCCTGGACCCTGGGCACCAGCTCCGAACGCCTGCGCGACATGGTCGCCGAGATCGGCAAGGGCGGCGGCGCCGACCTCGGCGTCGTGAACACCGACGACACTCGCCAGCTGGGGCTGGGCTACCGCTGGAGCCCGCTCTCGCACCCGGGCACCGGACACCGCGGGCGGCTGCGGCCCGGTGACCGCGCCCCCGACGCTCCCTGCCGGGACGCCGGGGGAGCGAGCGTACGCCTCTTCGACCTCTACCGTGGCCCGCACTTCACCCTGCTGGGGTTCGGCCACGCGAGCCGTCCCGCGATCGAGGCCGTCTCGGCCGCCTGGGACGGCCCCCTGCGTACCTGCCTGATCGCCCCCGGCGCCCCGCTCGCCGACCACGACGGCCACGCGGCGGACGCCTACGGCATCACCGGCGACGCGCTGGTGCTCGTGCGCCCCGACGGCTATCTGGCCCTGACCGCCGAGCACCATCAGGCGGCGGCCGT
This sequence comes from Nonomuraea jabiensis, assembly GCF_014204795.1. Lineage (GTDB taxonomy): Bacteria > Actinomycetota > Actinomycetes > Streptosporangiales > Streptosporangiaceae > Nonomuraea > Nonomuraea jabiensis. Next base: position 9,415,943 of record NZ_JACHMB010000001.1, read on the forward strand.
GGTGGACTACCTTCGGTCCCTGTGAGGGTCGCCGCGGGGGATGAGGCGGTCGTCACCAGGCGGTAGCCGAGGTCGAGGGTGTGGGAGTATCCGAGCCCGATCGACCCGTACGGATCGGCACTCACAGGTGCTTTCCGAGGTCGGCCACGTCCAGCAGGGGCAGGCCCCAGCGCAGGGCGGCGATCTCCAGGTCGGCGGCGCCGGCCATGGTGCCGTCGGGGTTCATGACCTCGCAGCACACCCCGACGGGCGGCAGCCCGGCCGCCACGCACATGGCCACGGTGGCCTCGGTGTGCCCGGCGCGTTCGGCCAGCCCTCCCGGGCGGGCGGCGAGCGGGAAGACGTGTCCCGGCCGCAGGAAGTCGGCCGGCCGGGCGTCCGGATGGGCCAGGCGGCGCACGGTCGCGGCGCGTTCGGCGGCCGACACGCCGGTGCCGGTGCCGGAGGCCAGGTCCACGGGGATGTGCGGGCGGGTGCCGTGCCGGTCGCCGGGGCCGGGGACGGGGCCGATCTCCAGCCGGTCGAGGACCTCGGGCGCGCAGGGCACGGTCGGATGGCCGCACACCTGGGTGAGCAGGAACGTGAACGCCTCCGGGCGCAGCCGGGCCCCCGCGAACACCACGTCGCCTTCGCCTTCCCGGTCGGGGTCCCAGATCATCACGGCTCCTCCGGCGGCGAGCTGGGCGAGCGCCTGCTCCACGCCGCGCCCGCCCGAGAGCCGGCCGGCCCAGGGGAGCGTCGCGACCGCCTCGGTCACCGACCGCGCCAGGTCGGGCACGCGGCGCCGTACCAGCCGGACGACCAGGTCGGGCTCCAGGTTCACCCGATCCCCGACGGACAGCTCCGACAGCGTGGTGGCCCGCAGCGTCAGCGGGATCAGCGCCACCGAGAACCGGTCGCGGGACACCTCGGCGACGGTCAGGCTGACGCCGTCGATCGCGATCTGCCCCTTCGCGACGACCAGCGGGAGGAAGCGCTCGGGCGGCTTGATCCACAGCCGCCGCGCGACCCCCTCGTCGTCGATCCGCACGATCTTGCCCACGGCGTCCACGTTGCCCTGGACCAGGTGACCGGCGAGCGGGTCGCCCAGCGCCAGGGGAGTCTCCACGTTGACCCGCGTGCCCGGCCTGATCTGGTCGAGGGTCGATCTGCGGCGGGTTTCCGCCGACAGCCCGGCCTCCAGCAGTTGCGTCTCGTACGCGGTCTGCAGGACGGTCAGGCCCACGCCGTTCAGGCAGATCGAACCCGGGGCGCCGGCGGCGGCCCGGGGGGCGCTGACCGCGATGCGCGCCTCGTCGACGGCCACCACCGTGCCGATTTCCTGGACGTTTCCGGTGAACATGCGACACCACCTCCCGACAGCAGGGACCAGGGGCCGGAAAGGCCCGAGAGGTGGCGGGGTCTCACCGCGTGGCCCGGAGTCGCACCGAGTCGTCCCGCCGAAACCGGCAGAACCGGCGGGCTGTCACCGCCGCACCTTGGAATCGCACCAATCAACCTTTTATCACCCGCCGCCCAGGAGATCAAAGCGTCTGGCCCAGGGACGCGGGCGCGATCCCGGCCAGCTTGATCAGGAACCGGTCGATCTGCGCCTCCAGCGGCGGCCAGGGCAGGTCGGGCTGGTTGACCCGCATCGACACGGCCCCGTGCACCGCCGCCCGCAGGTCCAGCGAGACCTCCGCGGCGTCGCCTGGCGCGGCGAGCCCGGCGTCCATGCAGCGCCGCACCGCGACCGTGGTGCGCTCGCCCAGCTCCTGCTTGAACTCCATGCTGGCCCGCTGGTTGAGCGTGCTCTCGTGGAGGACCTTGTACAGGCCCGGGTGCCGGCGTACCCAGTCGCCCAGGTAGAGCAGCCGGGCGCGCAGCCGCGCCACCGGGTCGGCGGCGGTCTCGGCCTGGTCGAGGGCGCGTACGAGGTCGCGGTGGCACTGCTCCAGGGCGGCGAGGACGAGGGCGTCGCGGTCGGCGAAGTGGATGTAGACGGAGGTGGCGGCGATGCCGACCTCCCGCGCGACCGCGCGCATCGACAGGGCCTGGTCGTCGGCGAGCTCGTCCAGCAGCCGCAGGGCGGCCGTGACGATGTCCTCGCGCAGCCGCTCGCCCTGACCTCGGGGGTTTCGGCCCCGTGAGCGGGGGTTCGTGGTCGCGTTCATGGGGGCCATTGTAACGAGACGGCCGTTGCACTACAGTCGTAGCGCTACAACTGTTCAGTTATCGAGGAGCATCCATGAATGTCCACGCCAAGACGCTCGACCCGGTGTTCGCGGAGATGAGCGAGGCCACCGACCGCAAGGTCTGGGAGGAGATCACCGAACTGTCCATGCGGGAGAAGATCCTGCTGTCCCTGGTCGGCGACGTCTGCCAGCAGACCCTCGGCCTGCCCTTCGAGGCGCACGTGACGATGGCGTACGAGAACGGCCTGTCCGCCGACGACCTGCGCGAACTCCTGCGCTTCATCGCCTACGACAGCGGCTACCCGGCGGCCCTGTCGGCGCTGGCCCGCCTGGTCGACATCGAACGCGAGCAGGCCCTGCCCGGTCCCACGGGCGACGGGCACCCGATCGACGCCGACGGGCAGACCAGCCCGATCCCCGCGCCGACCCGGCAGGCCGTACGCAATCTCGACCCCGGCTTCGCCGACTACATGGACCTGCAGTCGCGCATGCGCGCGGGGATGCGGCGGCTGACCGTCCGCGAGCGCGCGTTCGCGACCATGACCGTCGACGTGCTCTTCCAGACGCTGGAGGAGAGCTTCCGCGTCCACGTGACGCGGGCACTGAAGGCGGGTGCCACCCCGGAGGAGGCGCGTGCGGTGGTGCGCTTCTCCGCCCAGTTCGGCCTGACGAAGGCGTGGCGCGGCATGCGGGCGCTGAATGCCCTGTTCACGGAGGCGGGCACGGTCTTCGCCTGATCGGTCCCCGCGAGCGGCCGTCCCGCGAGGTAAGGTGAGTGAATACTCACCAACTTGGAGGGGCGACACTGATGAGAATCGCGGTCTTCGGCGCGACCGGCGGCATCGGCCTGCAGCTCCTGCGCCAGGCCCTCGGTCTCGGCCACGAGGTCACCGCCGTCGTACGCGACGCGTCCCGGCTGCCTGCCGAGCTGCGCGGGCGGCTGGACGTCGTCGAGGCCGACGTGATGAACCCCGACGCCGTCTTCCCGGCGGTCAAGGGCTGTGGGGCCGTGCTGTCCGCGATGGGCACGCGCGAGCGCGGCCCCACCACCGTCCACAGCGCCAGCACCACCTCGATCATCCAGGCCATGACCGAGGCGCAGACCCGCCGCCTGCTGCTGGTCAGCGCCAGCGGCCTGGTCGCCGACGCGGGGGACGGCGTCTTCACCCGGTACGTGCTCAAGCCGCTCATCGTGCAGCGCCTGCTCCGCCACTCCTACGCCGACCTGGCCCGGGCCGAGGAGCTGCTGCGCGCCTCCGGCCTGGACTGGACGATCGTGCGCCCCTCCCGCCTGCTCGACACCGAGCGGCCCGGCCCCTACCGCACCGCCCGGGACCGCAACATCAGGGGCGGGTTCAGCACCACCCGCGCCGACGTGGCCCGCTGCATGCTCGACCTCATCGACGACCCGTCGTCCGTCCGCCACGTCATCTCGGTCGCCTCTTAGGACCGCGCCGCGGCAGCGGCGGCGTGCCCAGTTGGCACGTGCGAGACTGGGTCCATGGCGACCGGTGTCGGCGCGCGGAAACGTCGGACGGGCAGGGGCATGGGCCGGCTCCCGACGATGAAGGAGATCGCGGACCATCTCGGGGTTTCGCGGCAGTTGGTCTCGCTCGTGTTGAGGGGCGTTCCGGGGCCGAGCGAAGAGTCAAGGCAGCGGATCCTGGCCGCGGCCGACGAGCTCGGCTACCGGCCGAACGCGTCGGCGCGGCTGCTGCGCCAGAACCGTACGCGGCTGATCGGCGCGCTTTTCTGGATGCGCAATCCGTTCCAGGTACTCGTCATCGAGCGCTTGTTCGTTCGCGCCGCGGAACGAGGTTTCGGGCTGGTGCTGGGCCGACGACGTCCGATCGGCCGACCGACGTGGTGGTTGCGCAACTGATGCAGGAGCGGGTCGAGGCGCTGGTCGCGTTCAATCCGGATCCGACGTCGCGCGCCCTGGCGGACGCGCGCGAGCTGGTGCCCGTGGTGTGGCTCGGGGAATGGGCGGACGAGCTCGACGTCGACGAACGTCCATGTCGATGAGATCGAGGGGCTTCGCCTGGCGGTCGAGCATCTCGTGGAGCTCGGGCACCGCGACATCGTCTATGCCGGCGGACGAGGCGGAACCGTGGGCCGAGTTCGTGCCGAGGCGTACCGGAGTGCGATGGCTGCGGTCGGACTCGCAGAGCGTGCTGAGGTGCTCGAGAGCGACTTCTCCGAGGAAGACGGTGCCAGTGCCGCGCGGCAGATCCTGGGACGAAGTCACCGGCCGACGGCTGTGGTGTGCTGCGGTGACCAGTGCGCGGCGGGTGTGCTGGCGGTGTTCGCGCGGGCTGACGTCAACGTGCCCGGCGAGATCTCCGTGGTCGGTTTCGATGACAGCTATGTGGCCTCGCTGTCGTGTGCGGATGCTCGGCACGTTCCTGCTTGATCCGCGGGATGTTCCGCACGTGGCGGTGGACTACGTGGCCGAGCAGATCGGTGTGGCGGACCCGTCGTGCATCAAGCTGTATCCGGAGCGGGCCCAGACCAAATGGGACCATCAAGGCGAGATCGGGAGCTGCTGGAGTACCGGGAGTTCGCCGAGGCCCAGGACGAGCTGCTGCGGTTCCTGGGATCGCGGGTGCGCAACTTCCGGGTCTCCGCGGCGGGAGTTGTTCGATCGGGCGGTGGTGTGGCTGATCGACAACAAGGTGGTGCTGCCGGGGATCACCGTACTGGCCTCCGGGGAGGATCGGACCGAACTTTGGCGCTACAGAGAACGAGGCACGGCGATGAGCCCAACCCGCGTTGATCCCTCGCGAGTCCTTGTTGGTGGCCTTCGAGGAGGCTGAGTGCAGGAATTAGCGGTAGCGACCTGGGGCTTCTTCGCCTGTTAGTGATCCGTGACGTGATGGCCCGGACCTCCTACAGCTCCAGCCAGCCGCCGGTCATGATCAGTGGGTACGGCGGCGGGGCGCGAGGACCTCGGTGACCTTGGCGATGGCCTCAGGTCCGGGTTTGACGTAGCGCATGGCGGTGCGGGGGTTCTTGTGCCGGGTCTTGCCCATGATGAGCTGCAGCGGCACTTCGGCCTCGCCGAGGTGGGTGGCGGCGCTGTGGCGCAGCTGATGCAGATCGAGGCCGGCGTGCTTGTCGAGCAGGACGCGGGCGCGGTCGTAGCCCAGGCGGGCGCGGCCGGTGTGCGGGCAGATGTCGGCGGCCGCCGGGCGGCGGGCGGGGACGGGGCGGCGTTCGGACAGGAACAGCGGGCCGTGCGTACGCACGCTGCCGTCGGGGAGGCGGAGCAGGCGGGGCAGCAGGTGAGCGGTGCCACTGTCCCAGTACAGCCACTCGGTGGCGCCGCCCTTGGAGCGGACAGGTGCCCGCCGGTGCTCCAGGTCGAGGTCCTCGACGTTCAGCGCCAGGATCTCGGCGGCCCGGGCCGCGGTCTCGTACAGCATCCGCCACAGGGTCTTTTCGCGCAGGGGGATGTCGCGGCGTGACAGCAGCCGGTGGATGGTGGTCTTGGCCACGGCGCGGGTCTCGTCGATGGTTTCCTTGCGGCGTTCGGCCTCGGCCGGGACCGATGGGGCGGCCCAGTGCTTCTTGGTCTGGCACCAGGCGAGCCAGGAGGTGATGGCGGCGCGGTTGCGGTTCCAGGTCGCCGGCGCGCTCGTCCCCCACAGTTCGGTGAGCGCGGTGCCGATCTCGATGTCGGCGATCTCGGCGAGCGGCCGATCCCGACCGAGCAGTGCGATGACGCGGTCGATGGCCGAGGCGTAGGCGCGGCGGGTGTTGGGGTTGGCCGTGCGCGCGGTGGCGAGGAAGGCGTCAGCGGCCGCAGCGAGCGTGACGTGCCCGCCGCGCAGAGCGGAGACTTTCGGTGCCGTGCTCATGCCGGCCGCCGGGCGATGCTCGCTGCCGGCGTGGGTGATGTACCGGATAACGTGCCGGAGTCGCGCACCATCCCGGCGAGGGGTTCTCCTGGTCGCCGCATCGCCGTGATCGCTCATGTACGTGATAATAGTCCATTATCACGTACATAAAGCCCTCTTAGGATCGAGCGGGGACTTCCACTGCTCCAATTCATCGAATATCGCCGATTGACGATGAATGAGTACAAGGAACCCTGTGCCACGGGCGGAGGCCGAGGAGTACGCGAGCTGTTTCAAGGCTCTCGCGGACGCGACCCGGATCCAGATCGTGTCGCTGCTGGCCCGGCGGCGCGCGCCGATGAGCGTGGGCGAGATCGTGGCCGCGTCCGGGGTGGGGCAGTCCACCGTGTCGCACCACCTGAAGATCTTGGCCGAGGTGCGGTTCGTGCTGGTCGAGAGGCAGGGCACCTCCAGCCTGTACCGGATCAACGAGAACTGCGTGAGCTGTTTTCCGACCGCCGCCGACGTGGTCATGGGCAACCCCGCGCCGGTCGCGCCCACCTGCGAGTGAAGGAGCCTGGTCATTGCGTACGACGAGATCATCGACCACTACTCCGCGCTGGCCCGTGCCGCGGACGCCGGAAGGACGGTCGCCGACTGCGGGCAGGACGCGTTCGAGCAGGGCGGCTTCGGCGCGGCCGGCTATGAGGAGCTCGGCATGCTGCCCGAGGGGGCGGTGCGGGCCAGCCTGGGCTGCGGCAACCCGGTGGCCGTCGCCGAGCTGCGCGCCGGCCAGACGGCGCTGGATCTGGGCTCAGGCGGCGGCATCGACGTGCTGCTCTCAGCCCGCCGGGTCGACCCGCAGGGCAGGGTGTACGGAGTGGATGCCAGCGCCGACATGCTGGCGCTGGCCCGGCGCAACGCCAAGCAGGCCGGCGCGCGCAACGTCGAGTTCCTGCAAGGCACGATCGAGCGGATGCCGCTGCGATGGTTATCTTGGGTTGTTGACCTCTTCTCGCAGGTCAGGGCGTTATGCTCTTGTCGGGCACGTAAGGCATGTCGGCGGGCGTTGAAGACATGTGCTCCGAGGGCGAGACCCATGCCTGCGCTGGGACTGGGGACCGGTCAGGTCAGCGTCCGCGCCGGCCGTGTCAGCCGCCGCCTCACCGCGACACCAGCCAGGCATCAAAGTGGTCCGCGACCGTAACGACCCTGAACGGTTCAATGATCGAAGGCCGCGACGCCTGCTGGCCGGCCGCACCGCCGGGCCGGCCTTCCTGGCCTATCGGCGCGCCCCGCCTCCGGCCGCCGCCCGCGGCGGCCTACCTCTGCCCGGCCGTCGGCCGCGGACGGCTGTCCTACCGGAACCGTTACCGCTGGCGACGCTGCTAGCCGAGATCATCAAGCTGGAGCGGGTCAAGGCGATCGGGCTGCCGCAGACGCTATTCGGCGAGACCTCGGAGAAGGTCGTGGAGGTCCTGGCGGGCGCGGGTGATGCGCATGTACCCCCTCCGACGAAGAGAAGGTAAACCGTTGCCGTGCAGTGCGCTGCTCAGCCATTCGATCAAACGCCTGCGCTCCCCGACGATGAGATGGCACCGTGCAGCTGATTTAGGCGATTTCTGCTCGCTCAGTTGAGGCGGTGGCCGGGGTGATCTGATGGTCGTATGCGTTGATGATGGCGTCGAGGAGGCTGGGGAAGCGGGCGTCGAGATCTTCGACGCGGAGTGTGGTCCAGCGGCGGTTGCCGTCCTCCCGTTGATGGATGACGCCGGCCTCGCGGAGCACCCGGAAGTGGTGGGTGAGGGTGGAGGGCGCCACATCGACCGGGAAGGTGCCACAGGCTCGTGCGAGGTCGGCGCGCAGTGTCCGCACGATGGTCATGCGGGTGGGGTCGGCGAGGGCATGCAGGATGTCCAGCACGTCGAACTCCTCGGGGTCCGGATGGTTCAAGGTCGCGCGGCGGCCGTGTGATCGGGGCATTCTCGCACCTCTCTTTCGACAAACATCGTACATCCATGATACGACTTTCGTTGTACGACGAACATCGAAAGAGGAGAACGGCATGCGCGCTCTGATGATGACCGCACCGTCACAAGGATCAGACCGCACACAGGTTCAGGAGATCGGCGAACCCCGTCCGGGCCCAGGAGAGGTCACGATCGATGTCGCCTACGCCGGGGTGAACTTCATCGACGTGATGGCACGTCGCGGCGACCCCGGATACGCCAGCACCTGGCCATACGTGCCCGGGCTGGAGGCCACCGGGACCATCCGCGAGCTCGGCGCGGGCGTCAGCGGTCTCACCGTGGGGCAGCGAGTGGCCGCGTTCACCCCGGGAGGTGGCCTGGCTGAAGTCGCGCTTGCGCGGGCGGCCCTCACCGTACCGGTGCCGGACCAGGTCTCGCTGCTGACCGCCGCAGGCGCCCCGATGATGTTCGCGACCGCGTTGCTCCTGTTGACCGACGCCGCCCGGCTGGGCTCCGGCGAGAGTGTGCTGGTGCATTCGGCCAGCGGCGGCGTGGGCAGCGCCATCGCGCAGCTGGTGCCCGCGCTGGGCGGGGGACTGCGCCTTGGCACCGTCGGCCGTCCCGACAAGGTCGCCGCAGCCCAGCAGAGCGGCTACGACCTGGCGTTCGCTCGTGGCGATGACCTGATCGAGGCAGTACGCGCTGCCACCGGCGGGAGCGGCGTCGACGTCGTACTGGACCCGCTGGGCACCAGCATGCTCGACGTCGATCTGGCGGTCACGGCGCCCGGCGGGCGGATCGTGCTGTTCGGCAACGCCGGCGGCGGGCAGCCCGCTCCGCTCCCTCCCGTGGGGAAGCTCATCGGCGGAAACATCGCGATCGGCGGGTTCAGCATCAGCAGCCTGAGCGTCTCCGCTCCCGAGCGCGTCGCCGCGGCTCTGCGCCGCGTTCTCGACCTGATCGCCGCCGGTCGGCTTGACGTCGTCGTCACCGAGATCGACTCACTCGCCGACGTGCCTGCCGTACACCAACTGCTCGCCGACCGTCGCGGCAATGGCAAGTACGTGACACGACTGACCACTGAGTTCGATACTCCGTGAACGCGCGCCTGGATGTGCGCGCCAAGGCCATGAGCGCACCGCCGCGCCGCGCGTCCTGATCGAGCGGGGCAGCCAGGCGTCCGCTACTCAAGTCCTTCGAGACGGCGGGCATCTTTGATCTCGCTGAACCTGGCAGCCGTCATCGGGGTCCACTCCCTCCTCTGTCCAGCGGCACGGAGGGCTTCTCCAACCTCGCTGAGCTTCACGGAGGACAACACGCCCGCCCGCTCGATCAGGTCGTCCCGGGCCACGGTGGTCAGCCATGTGCACGGAGTAAAGCCTGGACGCGGGAACGCGAACCGCAGCACGCCTTCGAAGGGCAGTCCTTCCGGGGCTCCTACGGCCACTTCAACGCCCAGGCCGCTGATGTCGGCGCCCGCTGGCGCAACGACCTGCATCGCCTGAAACCCGGATGACTCTTCGTCCGAGAGCAGCACGACCGGGCGTCGCTCATCGAAGTCGACCCACCAGATTTCACCGCGTTGCATGTGTCCTCCTAGCACGAGACGGCGGGCGAACGCTGCGTGCCCCGTGCGGGACACGGAAGGGATGCGGCCCCGTCTTCGCACGTCGTGACCGAGGGGCGGTGAAGACGGGCGCGGCCACCGTTGATCATCGGTGTGTGAAGACTGAAGATCATGCGGTGGCCGCGAGTCACAGCGTAGACCCTGCCCGCTGGCAGGAGGCATTCGAGGTCCTGATGTCCCGGATAGCGGGCCGGTTCGCGCGGGTTGAACCCCGGCGTCGGGTGCGGGACTTGGTGCTGGGCTGCTGTCGGACCTGCCGCGCAAGAACTGCTGGAGCATCGCCGAGTGGGCCGGGCAGGCCAGTCCGCATGGAATGCAGCACCTGCTCGGCCGGGCTAAGTGGGATGTCGACACCGTGCGCGATGACGTGCGCGAGTACGTGCTGGAACATCTGCACGACGACGATGCGGTGCTGGTCGTCGATGAGACCGGGGACGTGAAGAAGGGCACGCACACCGTGGGTGTCCAGCGCCAGTACACTGGCACGGCTGGGAGGGTCGAAAACGCTCAGGTCGCTGTCTACCTCGTCTATGCAGGCCGCCGCGGACACGCGGCGATCGACCGTGAGCTGTACGTCCCGCGCTCGTGGACGTGCGACCCGGACCGCTGCCGGGCGGCGGGACTGGGCGAGGACACCGTCTTCGCGACCAAGCCGGAGCTGGCCGCCCGCATGATCGGCCGGTTCCTTGACGCCGGGCACCGTGTGGGCTGGGTCGCGGGCGATGAGGCTGCATCGGCTCGGGTCCGTGTCACCAGCCGCAAAGTAACGCTAAGTAATCAAAGTTATGCGATGTGGCCATGGGCTTCGGCGTAGTCCCGGCCGCAAAGTAGCAAAGCGTCATGTCTCCGGCGCGTTGCGTCGCCCTCACGGGTGCGACATACCAGTCGGTAGCTGGACGGTTACGGCCCATGTTTCTCCTGACCTTCGTTGGAGGTCCGGGAGAAGGGGTGCGGGACATGCGACGCGAATGGGAGATCGAAGACCCGATCGAGTGCTGGACGCTGGATGAGGAGGAACTCGCGCTGCTGGCAAACAAGTCTGGGGCGACTCGGCTCGGTTTCGGCTTGATGCTGAAGTTCTTCGAGCTCGAAGCAAGGTTCCCGCGCCGGGAGGACCTGCCTCGCCCAGCGGTGGAGTTCATGGCGGGATAGGTCAAGGTGGACGCGGCGTTGTTCGCCGCCTACGACTGGTCCGGGCGCACGATCGAGTACCACCGGGCGCAGATCAGAAAGTTCCACGACTTCCGCGAGCCGACGATCGGCGATGAGGACAAGCTGGCCGACTGGCTGGCCACCAAGATCTGCCCCGTGGAGATGTCGCGGGACCGGTTGCGCGGCGCGCTGCTGGCGCGCTGCTGGCGCGCTGCCGCGAAGACCGGATCGAGCCGCCGAAGACGACTCGGATCGAACGCGTGCTGGGCGCGGCCGAGGCGATGTTCGAGCGGAACTTCACCGCCACGGCCGTGCAGCGCTTGTCGTTCGAGTCGTTTGGCAAGCTGGAAGAGCTGATCGTCGCTGAAGCTTCCCCGGCCGCTCCGGAGGGAGACGCTCCGCAAGAGGACGGGCAGGCCCAGGCCGCCAGTGGCGGCAGGCGCGCGTTCTTGCAGGAGCTTCCTCGGATAACGCCACCGGCTCGAGCCTGCTGTCCGCCATCTCTCCAGCAGACCTCACCAGCCAGGCGTCGTCACCACCACACAGTCAATCTGAAACGAAACACACCTCATGTGGTGTCCCTGATACTCACAACCAGCTCACTAGGGGGTGTTCACGAATGGTCTCCACCTGCGGCGTAACGCAGGTGGAGGAGATCACTTCCCGCCTTGAGGCTGATCGTTTTCGGACGATCCGTTCAGAAGATCAGCGCGATCTTCCCGTTCAGGCTCCCTCGCTGGAAATGCTGGTGCGCGGCTTTCATGTTCTGCACGGCGTATTGCCCGTCGACCCGGATCTTCAGTCGCCCGCCGTCCACGGCTGCGGCGAGTTCGGCGAGTCCGCGGCCATCTTCGCGTACCTGGTTGACCGTGGTGCGCACCCGACGATGCGACAGGTCGGGTACGGGCCCGGCTTGAGTGGCGATCGAGGCGTACCTGCCGCCATCGGCCACGGCGTCGGTGACAAAGGCGCCGAAGGTGTCGAAGATGGCGTCGTAGCCGCCCACCGGCAGTGTGGTCCGGTCGGTGGTGGCGTGGTCGGCTCCCAGTTCCTGCACCACCTTGATCTGCGCTTGTCTGGACACCAGCGCGTCCACCTGCGCTCCGCGAGCACGCGCGAGCTGCACTGCGAGTCCGCCGACGGCTCCTGCCGCGCCTGCCACCAGCAGCTTGTCTCCCTGGCCGACCTGCAGCCAGTCCAGGGTCTGCAACGCGCTCAGTCCCGGCAGGGGCAGGGCCGCCGCCTCGACCAAGCTGACCGACGTGGGCGCCTGGGCGATGGAGGCAGCCGGGATGGCGACGAGGTCGGCCCATGAGCCGCGTCCGGTCGCCAGCTGATGCGACATGCCGAACACCCGCTCGCCGACGGACAGCTCGCTCGTGCCTGCGTTGACGACGATCCCCGCCAGTTCCCAGCCCAGCGTCATCGGCAACGGTGGCGTGCCCTCTCCGATGGCCCCTTCCCGCGTCTTATCATCAACCGGGTTGATGGCCGAGGCGATGACCCGCACCAGCACCTCGCCATCGGCTGGTTGCGGTTCCGGTACGTCGACCAGCGCCAGCACATCAAGATCTCCAAAGTGGTCGATCTGCAGAGCACGCATACCCAACTCCCAAAGTGTCCGATGAGCATCCAACATTAACGGTGGCCTACTTTGTGCCGGTGGCAGACCGGCACCCTGTGCGGTGATGGCTCTCGAGGGCTGGGTATGTCCGGCCAGCCGTCGGCAAAAGCGCGTCCGGCTCCGAGGGCGTCGGCGAGCAGATACGCGGGGGACAGGGGAGGCGCATGATGGGTGACGCCGACGGCGCGACGAGCACCGAAGCGAAATCGGCCGGATCGCGTCACCGCGGCGCCGACGGCCCGCCCAAGCAGCCCGCGCGTCACCGACGCCGCGGTGTTCGTGCCAGGAGATGAGCGATCCATGATGATTAGCCGATCCCAGCAGCAGGCCGCGGCCCGGGCCACCCACGCCCAGCGGGTGGTCCAGAGGCTCGCGGCGCACTTCGACGACTTGGCCGATCCGGCGACCGCCGAGGTAGTGGCCACGTCCATCGCCGCCTATCTGGCTGGGCCCGCCGCAGGGCTACCCTCAACGCCGTCGCGGGCACTGGCCTAGAGGCCCTGTTGGGCAGGACCCGAGCGGAGATCCTCTCCTGCATCGCCCGGGCACCGGGCTGCACCACCAGCGAACTGGCCAGCTACACGGGGGTCTCGTTGTCCAGTGCGAGCGAGCATGCCAATGTGCTGCGCCAGAACAAGCTGACGGACGGCGCCCTTCCCCCGGTCTCCTGCGTCGCACCTCGCTGGTCTGCCGCTGGCGGGGTTCGGAAACACGGTTCGTTGCACCTTTGGGGATTCCGAGCCCATGCAGAAGGGATGAACGGCGGACGCGCGCCGACCACCTCCTGGTGATCACCGCGCTTGCGGGACAAGGCCACGAACCTCGCGCTTATGGCTGCCCGGCTCAGCACCGTGCCTTACATGCCTGACAAGATCATATCGCTCTGAACTGCGAGAAGGGGCCAACAACCCAAGATAACGATTGCACCCTGTTCCCGCCAGGGAGTTCAGCTCTCCTCACGGTCGGCCTACCACTCTGGACGGACCTGGAGCGGACCCCGACGGGCCATAGCGGGCGATTTGTTCGTCGGAGAGAAATTCGAACGGCATGGCCCAGGAACGTAAGCCCCGCGACCTGCCAAAACGGTGCCTGTCACCGAACCGGCACGAAGATCAACTCCCTACCGCTAATTTCTGCACTCAGCCTCCTCGAAGGCCTGGTCGACTCGGGCCGCCGGCGGCCGACAGGTCGGGAGGTTCGGCGAGGACGGCTTCGACCATCAATTCGACGAGTTCGGTCTTGCCGGGCACGTAGCGGTACAGGGCCATGGCCGGATCGCCGAATCGACGGCGACCTAGTTCATCGAGACGGCTTTCAAGCTCTGCGTGGCCATGGTGGCTCTAGGTGCTTTCAGAAGCCTGCCCTGGCCTGTTCTCCCGGCCCCTCTCGGTGCGCCGCCATCGCAGATTCGGCCGCCTGCGGGAGGGCTGCGGCGATGCAGTCGAGGACGCGCTGGAGTCCGTACCGGAACTGGTCGTCGCGGCTCAGGTGGAACCGGTGCGCCTTCATCACGATCTTGCTGAAGATCGGGTACTCCCCGCTCTTCAGCAGCTGCTCGACGTACGGGCCGCTCCGCGCCATCCACTCCGACTCACTGAGCCCGCTGCGGCGGACCTCCTCGGCCCAGCTGATTTCCTCCCGGGCGGCGCCCTCGACGTAGCCGTTCAGGATGGCCATGAGGGCGAGGTTCTCGTCGATGGAGACGTGAGCGTCGAGGGCACCCATTACCCGTTCGATCACAAGCAGCTGGTTGGGGCCGAAGCTGGGGAGTGACCGCTGCACGGTGGCGATCCACGGGTGTCGCAGCCACATCGCCCGCAGCCCGTCGGCGTAGCGCGTCAGATCCGCGCGCCAGTCGCCCGAGGGCATGCCCTCGACGTCGATCTCGCCCTGCAGCCGGTCGGCCATGAGCTCGATCAGGTCGTCACGGCTCGGCACGTAGCGGTAGAGCGACATCGCGCCGGCGCCGATCTCGGCGGCGATGCGCCGCATGGTGGCCGCCTCCAGTCCCTCGGCGTCGGCGATCCGGATCGCCGCCTCGGCGATCTGCGCGCGGTTGTAGGCCGGTCTCGGCCCCCGGGCGGGGCGCTCGGGGCGCATCCAGATGTTCGCGTACTCGGCGTCGGTCACCGCCTCACCTCCTTGTTGCGTACATGGTACTCAGTAACCTACTCTGACTGCCACAACCGCGTACAACGTACTCAGTGGAGGGGTCATGACAGATCCGATCGTGGTCGCCGAAGGGCTGCACAAGTCCTTCGGCGGCACCCATGCCCTGCGGGGCCTGGACCTGAGCGTCCGGAAAGGGACGGTCTGCGGGGTGCTGGGGCCGAACGGTGCCGGCAAGACGACCGCGGTGCGCATCCTGGCGACCCTGTCCGATCCCGACGCCGGACACGCCCGCATCGCCGGATACGACGTCGTCCGCGACGCCGGCCAGGTGCGGGCCAGAATCGGGCTCGCCGGCCAGTACGCCGCCGTGGACGAGAAGCTCACCGGCCGCGGCAACCTGCGCATGTTCGGGCGGCTCTATCACCTGTCCCGGCCCGCGGCGCACCGGCGGGCCGATGAGCTGCTGGAGCGCTTCGGCCTGACGGACGCCGCCGACCGGCCGGTTCATGGCTACTCCGGCGGCATGCGGCGCCGCCTCGACCTGATCACCTGCCTCATCCTGCGCCCCGAGGTGCTCTTCCTGGACGAGCCGACCACCGGCCTGGACCCGCGCAGCCGCGGCAAGATCTGGGACAGCGTCCGCGAACTGGTGGCCGACGGCACCACCGTGCTGCTCACCACCCAGTATCTGGACGAGGCCGACCGGCTGGCCGACGACATCGCCGTCATCGACCACGGGAAAGTGATCGCCACCGGCACTCCGGACGAGCTGAAGGCCACGGTCGGGGACCGCCTCGACGTCGTCCTCGAAGATCCCGCTGCACTCGCGACGGCGGCGGCCGTCCTGAATGCCCTGGCCGGCGCCGAAGCCACGCCGACCGACGGCGACCGGCTCAGCGTCGCCGTGCCCGCCACCGGCCTCCGGCTCGCCGACATCGTGCGCGAGCTCGACGGCGCCGGGGTCGCCGCCGCCGACGTGAGCCTGCGCCGCCCCACCCTCGATGAGGTGTTCCTGCGCCTCACCGACCGCAAGGAGTCCGTCCGATGACCGCTCTCACCTCACCACTGGGCCGCCTGCGCTGGACGTTCGCCGACGGGCTGACCCTGGTCGGCCGCGAGCTGGGCCGGCTGCGGCAAGAACCTGGGCAGATTGTCGCCGCGCTGATCTTCCCGGCCGTCATGGTGGTGCTGTTCGGCTACGTCTTCGGCAGCGCCATCCAGGTGCCCGGCGGCGGCGACTACCGCGAGTACCTCATGCCCGGCCTGTTCGCTATGGTGACCTTCTCCGCGTGGCTGGGCGTCATGACGCGGGTGGCCGCCGACGCCTCCCGCGGTGTGATGGACCGGTTCCGCTCCATGCCGATGGCGCGCCTGGCGGTGCCGTTCGGGCAGACCGGCGCCGACCTGCTGACCGGCCTGCTGATGCTGGCCATCATGGGGGGAACGGGCCTGCTGGTGGGCTGGCAGCCGCACCGCGGCCTGATCCCCACGGCCCAGGCGTTCCTGCTGATGATCGTGCTGCGGTACGCGCTGAGCTGGGTGGGCGTCTATGTGGGCCTGGCAGTGAAGAATGACCAGGTCGCCGACGCGATGGTGCCGCTGGGCCTGCCGTTCACGATGCTGTCGAACGCGTTCGTCCCGACCGACGGCATGCCGGGCTGGCTGCGTTTCCTGGCCGATTGGAACCCGGTCAGCGCGCTCACCGCCGCCTCACGGGAACTGTTCGGCAACCCGGGGGCCCCATCCGGGGATGTGGCCTGGCCACTCGCCCATCCGGTGACCACCGTCCTGCTCTGGTCGGCCGCACTGCTGGTGATCTTCGTCCCGCTGTCGCTGCGCGCCTACACCCGCAGAGGCCGCTGACCGCTCCAGGCATCCGTGAACCGCATGTTCTCCGCCGAATAGCTCTCCCCCGAAAGGCATCATAATGACGCAAAACGCTCACGAAGACGGCACCACCACCGCTACCTCTCCCGCCCGACCGCTGATCATCGGCGGCTCGATCGCCGCAGCGGTCGCCGGCGCGGCAACCGCGGCCGTCGCCGCCGCGGGTCAGTTCGCCGGGATCAGCCTCGTTATCGGCGGCATGCCGATAACGGTGCTCGGGTTCGCGGTGCTGACCGTTGTCTTCTCCGTGGTGGGGCTGGTGCTGGCGCTGGTGCTGGCTCGCACGGTTCGCCGTCCGCGCACGGTATTTGTCCGTGCCACGGTGGTGCTTACCGTGTTTTCGCTGGTACCGGATGTGCTCATGGACGCGTCCGTAACCACGAAGGTGCTGTTGATGCTGGCGCACGTGATCGCCGCCGCGATCGTGGTCCCGGCCATCGCCCGCCGCCTGTCGGTGGGTGAGCGGCAGGCGAATGAAAAGTCGCGGTAGCGGGTTGGGCGGAAGCGGCTTGGTTTGACGTTCCGTTCAGGACTCATCTGGGCCAAGAACGACGCCGTGAGCCCTCGAGTGGGGCTGATCTTGTTCTCAGAAATGAGGAGTTCTGACAGACCCCGCCACCCGAGCGGTCGTGTCGGGTTTGTCCCCGGGCGTCGTTCTCATAACCTCTCCCAAAACCGCGTTCTCACAACACAGGTCGCGGTAGGTTTTGAGACATGAGTGATCTTGCCGACCCGGCCGCTGCGGTCGAGGCGTTCGACTGTCCCATGTGCCAGGCACCGGCGGGCAGCGCCTGCCGGACCCGGGGCGGGAAGGTCGCGCCGAAGTACCACACGCCGCGCTTCATGCTGGTGCCGCAGCTTCGGACCGAGCTGGAGGTGCGCACGCCCGCCGATCGCGGTCCGGGGCGGGCCTGGGTGACAGGCCCGGCGCGCGAGGCGGCCGTCGCCGATGCCGGGGCCAGGCCGACCCGGGTCGGCTACGCCCGGTGCTCCACCGAACAGCAGGAGTTGCAGAGCCAGCTGGACGCCCTGGCGGCAGCGGGTTGCGAGCCGATCTTCTCGGAGAAGATCAGCACTCGGATCAAGGTGCGGCCGGAATTCACCAAGGCGCTGGATTTCGCGCGCACGATCAAGTCGGCGGTCCCGCACCAGCGGGTGATCTTCACGGTGCACGAGATGAAGCGCCTGGGGCGCGGCGCGGCCGAACTGCTCACTATCGCCGAGGAACTGCGCCGGGCCGACATCCAGTTGGAGTTGCTGACCGGTCCGCTGCAGGGGGTGTACGACCCGAGCGGCCACGGGGCCGCGCTGTTCGCGTTCTTCGCCGGGATGGCCGAGTCCGAACGCGAGTACATCCGGGAGAAGTCGATGGAGGGCCAGGCCTCGGCGCGCGAGCGTGGCCGCCACGGCGGCCGTCCCAAGGTATTCGACGACGACATGGCGGCCTACGCCCGCAGCCTGCGCGCCCGGGGCGTGTCGGTGCCGGAGATCGCGGCCAAGCTGGTCATCCCCGCGGGCAAGAACAAGGGCCGGCACCCGTCACTGGCCAGCGTCTATCGGGTGCTGGCCGAGGACGCCGGTCCGGCCTCGGCGCCTGACCGCCCTGGCCACGCTGGGGCTCAAGCGCCCTCGTGAGCACCTTCATGGAAGGGACGCAAGCCCCCGGCCACATCAGCGCGGGAGAAGGCGTAGCGGCCTAGGAAGTTGATGTGCTCGTACTGGATCGGCGACAACCGCGCGCACATCTCGTCGGTGACCGGGAACCCCTGCTCGCGCAGGTGTTTGACGGCAGCGTCCAGATACAGGCTGTTCCACCAAATGACCGCGTTCAACGCCAGACCCAGACTGCCCAGCTGGTCCTCCAGGCCCTCGCGGTAGCGCTGACGCAGCTGGCCCCGGTTGCCGAAGGCGATCTTCCGCGCCAGGCGGTGGCGGGCCTCCTGCACGTTCAACTGGGTGCCGATCATCCGCCGATAGCCTTCGTCGGCGATGAACTGCAGTAGATGCAGCGTCTTGGAGATCCGGCCGTAGTGCGCGAACGCCTCGCCCAGGCCGGTGGTGCGGCCATCGGCCGACAACATCCGGATCAGGTCGTAAGCGCGCACCGTCCCCATCGTCAGCGAGCCAGCCACCCGCAGCATGTCGCCCCAGTGCGCGCGGATCTTGTCCAACCGGACAGTGTGACGGGACATGTGCTCCAGCGGCCCGTAGACCGCGCGGGTGTTGGTGCGCCACAGCCGAGTGTCGGCCAGGTCGGCAATACGCGGGGAGAACTGGTAGCCGCAGATCGCGAACAGTCCCGAGACGATGTCGGAATAGCTGGCGGTGTCAGTGACCACCGTCTCCGGCTTCGGGCCGCCGTCGAGGTTGTGGATGGCGTCCAAAATGAACAGCGAGTCGCGCAGCGTCCCGGGCACCACCAGCCCACCGATGCCCATCACCTGGTCGTTGACCACATTCAGCCACGTCGCGCCGCGCTGGCGGCCCCAGTAGACGGGATTGTGGCCGGTGTGCAGGTTCTGCACCGGCACCACGAAGCGCAGCCCATCGGCCGAGGCGATGTGCCCGCCACCCCAGCACCGGACGATGTCGAGTTCGGCCTGGGCGGCAATCAAGCGGGCGTTGGCCGCCGCGATCGTCTCGCCGCGCAGGTAGCCCTGATCCACCTGCAGCAGCCGGGCCCGGGTCAGGGCGGGCACGTTCGGCTTCTCGATCGGCACCAGGCCCACGTTGCACGCCTCGGCCACGATCAGCGCGGCCAGGCTGACCCCGAAATCCTCCATTGAAGGGTCGGCTCCGGAGATGTGGGTGAAGTCGCCCGGCAGGCCGGTGCGGTCGAACACCTCCAGCAACAGCTCGGGAAAGTCCAGCCGGGGCAGCATGCCGTCGATCAGGCTCCGCAGCTCCTTCATCAAGGGCGGCTCTTCGACCGCGCCGAGCTTCTCCAATTGCAGCCGGCCGCCGACGAACTGCACCGCGGTGTTGGCGCCCAAGCCGTCCAGCACCCTGGCATAAGCGCCCTCCAGCGCACTGGCGAGTTCGGCCAGATGCCCGGCCGGTTCGACCTCCAGCTCCAGCGAGGTGAGGACGTGCGGCCGCGCCTGCTGCCACGCGTCCCCGTCCAGCAGCCGGGCCCGCGGGTCGCTCCAGCGCTCGGACCCTTCGGCGAACACATCGCGCCGGCGCAGCGCGTGGTGCAGGTGCATGACCGCGCACAGCACGAACGCGGCCTTGTCGATCTGCCCTTCCGGCACATCCGGGTTGCGGTAGACCAGCGGCCGCCACGATCCGCTGATCAGCGCCTCATGCGCGGCGATACCGCCCGGCGCGTAGCGGCGGCGGCTCTTGGCCATCGCCGCGGCGGTGCGCACCATCGCCAGCACCGCGCTGCCGGCCTCGACCGCGCGGAAACGGATCACCTCCAGCAGCAGCTCGATGAAGCCCTGCACGGTGCGGTAGCGCTTGACCAGCTCGGCCCGCCATTCGGCGGCCGCGTCATCGTCAGTCGTAGGCACGAACGCCGCGACCGTCTCCACCGCCGAGGCCAGCTTCTCCCGCGGCACCACCTCCTCGATCGCCTTCCACACCTCCACCAGCGACACCAGCCGATCCTCGGCCGCCTCCGGCGCCGACATCAGCACCTCCACCGCCGAGGCCATCGTGCGCGCCGCCTTGCGCAACTTCGGGAAGGTGCGCAGCTGCTCGGCCTTGCCCGCCCGCTCCGCCCGGGCCAGCAGATTGGAGGTGATCAGCAGATCCAGCACGTCCAGGGCGTCATCAACCGACGAGGTCTCCAGGCGCCGCACGGTGGCCAGCAACGTGGCCGCCTGCCGATCGCCTTCCAGATCCCGCAATGTCGGCGCCTTGGAGGCCAACCCGTAGCGGGCCAGCGCCGACAGCTTCACCGCCGGCACCGGCTCCACCCGCACCGCCCCGGCGCCCAAACCGCCGATCTCGGCCACCCGATGCAGCTCCGCCACCATCACCCGGCCCGAGGCTCGCGTCGGCGCGGTACGTAGCCGCTCCAGCTCCGACACTCGCCGATCGGCGGGCACCTGCAGCAGCTCGGCCAGCCTCGCCCGCAGCTCCGGGCCGGCGCGCTCGGCCAGCGTGCGATACAACCGGGCGTGCTCGGCCCGGCGCACCTCACTGATCAGCCGGGTCAGCGTCGTGATCCCCGCGGGCAGCAGAATGCCCTCGCGCAGCATGTGCACCACGGCACGGTCGAACAACGCCCGCGGCCCTTCGACCGTCGACCAGACCCGGGCGGCCAGGTAGTCGCGGACCTCCTGCTCGCGTTTGGAGAACTCCCACAGCTCCAGCAGATCCCGGATCTCCCAGGCGTGCTCGTAGGCGGTCTTCGGCCGGGTCAGATACTCCGGCGCACACGCCGGGTCGATGCCGAGTTGCTCGGCGACGAACTCCAACACGTCCCTTGGCACGTTGAGCGGGTCTTCGGCCAGGAAGGTGCCGAGCATCCGCACGGTGCCCCACTGCACCGCCCACCCAAGCTTCGTCGTCGGACGGCGCTTACTCGCCAGCGCCTGCAGCGCCTTGGCTTCCAGCCGGAAGAACTGCTCGAGCTCGGCCACCGACACCTCGGGCCGGAACCGGCGATAGCGGGCTACTTGCTCATCTGAGAGGAAATCCACAGGCATGAGCAGGCACGTTAGGGCGCTCAACCAGGGCAAACAGGCGTCGTCACCGAATCGTCGTCAAGATCGACTCTGTAGCGCCAAAATCCGGTCCGATCCTCCCCGAAGGCCTACTGGAGCGGCTCGTGCGGGATGTGCGCAAGGAGGAGCTGGACGCGATCAACGTCGTGCTGGCCGAGCGGACGCCGGTGGAGCTGCGGCGCGAACTGCTGGAGACCCTGGAGGTCCCCGACGGCAGGAGGGTCGCAACGGCCTGGCCCGCCGCGTCTTCTTCGGCAACCTCGGCCAGCTGCGCCAGGGTTGTGCGAAGGGCATGGAAGACCAGCTGGGTGCGCTCGGTCTGGGTCTGAACGCGATCATCTATTGGAACAGTCTCTACATTGACGCCGCCGTGAAAGCTCTGCAGGCGGACGGGAACCTGGTGATCGGCCCGGAGATCCGGGCACGGCTGTCCCCCTTGATCTGGGAGCACATCACCTTCCACGGCAGCTACCCGTTCACCTGGCCGGAGATGCCGGGGAACCTGCGGCCGCTGCGCGATGCCACGGCCGAAGACGACGAACAGGACTGACCACGATCGGGTCCGGCGCCCTCACGCAACCGGTGGCGCTGCTGGGCTGCCCGTTCAGCGGTTGTCGTTGTTGTCGCGGACCTCGTTCTTGTCCGCGGCTGATTGGGCCCGGCGGTCGAAGTGGTCTTCGGCGTGTCGCTGTCGGGGTTCTTGGCCCGAAGCGGACTGAATCCGGGCGGCAGCGTTTCCCTCGCAGGTTCCAGGCATGTTTCCCGGCCGCTATATGTTCATATAGTCTGCTATATGATCGTATAGCATCACGAGAAATGAGGTGCCCACGGTGGGTGAGCAGGCGGCGGAGGCGGTTGACATGACGGCGCGTGCGCGGATGCGTGAGGCGGCGATGCGGTTGTTCGCCGAGAAGGGCTACGCGGCCACGTCGGTGACCGACATCGCGAAGGCGGCCAGGGTCTCCGGAGGCCTGATCAGGCATCACTTCGGCTCGAAGGCGGGGTTGCGCCAGGCCTGCGACCAGGCAGTGGTCGCGGAGTTGGCCCAGATCAAGGAGCAGAACCTCGCCCGGATGGCGAAGGGCCTGGAGCCGATTCTGGATCGGCGCCGCGCCGAGCTCGGTCGCTACCTGGGACGGTCAGTGCTGGACGGGTCAGAGTTCGGGGCACAGACGTTCCGCAATGGCGTGGACCTGCTCGAGCAGTATTTCCGCGCCAACCCGGTGACCGGTGTGCAGGACGTGCGCGGGTTCGCGGCCGCGGTACACGCGTTCACCATCGGCACGGAAGCGATGTACGAGGTGATCGCGGCCGCTCTCGACGCCGACCCCGACGACCCGGCGACGTTGTACCGCGTCCACCACGTGGCCGCACAGGTCTATTCCAGCCCGATAACCGTGCCCGGCATCGCGGAGGTGCGGCCAGGCGTACCAGCCGACCAGGAAGGCACCGTGGCATGAGCGGCCATGTCCTTGACTTCGACGGTATCAACGACACGGCGCTGCCACTGGTGGGCGGCAAGGGCGCGAACCTCGGCGAGTTGTCCAGGATCGAGGGGATCGAGGTCCCAGGCGGCTTCTGTGTCACAACCGAGGCATACCGAGCGGCGACCGCCCGGATCGAGGGTCTGGCCGAGTCGCTGGCCCAGCTGGGCCAGCTCGAGGTTGACGATCGTGCCGCGCTCAACGCTCTCGCCGCGCGCATCCGGGCTCTGATCGACAGCGCCCCGATCCCAGAAGACATCCAAGCGGCGGTCACGACTCGGCTCGCCGAGCGCGGGGAGTGTGTACCGTACGCGGTCCGCTCCAGCGCCACGGCCGAGGACCTGCCCCACGCATCGTTCGCCGGGCAGCAGGAAACCTATCTGAACGTCGTGGGCACGGACGCGGTCCTGCGCCACATCAGCCGGTGCTGGGCGTCGTTGTTCACCGAACGCGCGGTGGTCTACCGCATGCAGAACGGCTTCGACCACCAGAAGGTGTACCTGTCTGTCGTCGTACAGGAAATGGTGTTCCCCGAGGCGTCGGGCATCATGTTCACCGCGGATCCGGTCAACTCCGACCGCACGACGGTGTCGATCGAGGCCGGCTTCGGCTTGGGGGAGGCACTCGTGTCGGGCCTGGTCGACGCCGATCTGTACAAGGTCCGGTCCGGTGAGATCACCAGCAGGAAGATCTCGACCAAGCAGGTCGCGATCTACGCCCGTCCCGAGGGCGGCACCCGCCAGGTGCAGCTCGGCACCGAGCAGCAGCACACCCAGACCCTGACCGACCAGCAGATCCTGCGACTGGAGCAGACCGGCCGCGCCATTGAAACGCACTTCGGTCGGCCACAGGACATCGAGTGGTGTCTCGCCGGCGGAAAGGTCTACGTCCTGCAGTCGCGTGCGATCACGACGCTGTTCCCGATTCCGCAGTCGGACGACAGCAAAAAGGACGGCAAGAACCACGTCTACATGTCGATGAGCCACCAACAGCAGATGACCGACGTGATGCGGCCTTTGGGCATCTCGATGTTCCAGATGGGGTTTCGCAAGCTCGCCAGCCAGCCAACCGTGGGAGCCGGTGGCCGGATCTACATGGACGTGTCGCGTGACCTATCCTCCTCGTACGCGGCCAAGATCTTCGTCTACAGAGGGCTGGGGTCCGCGGACCTGCTGATCCAGAAGGCACTGGCGAGTGTCCTGGAGCGCAAGGACTATGTGCGGACGTTGCCTCGTGGCATGTCGTTCGGCATCACCGGGGGCTCGCTCGGTCAGATCCTGTCCGGGCTGCTGCAGGCCCTGTCGGTCTACCGTCGCAACGATCCCGGCCTGGTCGACCAGGTGATCGAGGCCAACACCAAGGAAGCCGCCAAGGTCGCGAAGGCGATCACCGGCAGGACCGGCGCCGACCTGTTCGACTTCATCGTGCGTGACATGGACGTCCAGTACCGCCAGGTCGTGCTGGACAACTACGGCATCGGTTTCGTCATGCTGTACGCACAGCACTGGCTGAACAAGACCGTGAAGAACATGCCCGGCGAGGAGAACGCCACAGACGTCCTGGCCCAGTCGCTGTCCAACAACGTGACCGCACAGATGGGACTCGAACTGCTCGACGTCGCCGACGTCGTCCGCAGGCATCCCGCCGTCCTGGCCTACTTGGAACACGCCGACGACAAGACGTTCTTCGACGATCTCGCCGCGATCGACGGCGGTGTCGACGCGGCTGCCGCGATCCACGACTACCTCGACAGGTACGGCATGCGCTGCCCAGGCGAGATCGACATCACCAGAACCCGCTGGGCCGAACAACCCACCATGCTGGTCCCGCTCATCCTCAACAACATCAACAACTTCCCGCCCGCCTCCCACGCCCGCCTCTTCCAGGAGAAACTCCAGCAAGCCGACGCTACGGCCGAGCGGATCATCCGCCGGCTCGAACACTCGACAGGCCGGCGCAAGGCCAAGCGGGCCCGCAAGATGATCAGTCTCTACCGCAACTTCATCGGCTTCCGCGAGTACCCCAAGTACGCCCTCATGCAACGGCACCTGATCTACAAGCACGCCTTGAGACGCGAAGCCGTGCGTCTGGCCGGCCTGGGTGTCATCCGCGACCCCGGCGACGCCGACTACCTCAGCTTCGAGGAGTTCCGGCAGGCCGCCCACACTCACCGAGCCGACCAGGCCCTGATCGACCAGCGCCGGCGCGACGACGCCCTCTTCCAGCGGCTGACCCCGCCCCGCGTCATCACCTCGGCCGGCGAGGTCGTCACCGGTAGCTACGACACCGGTGACCTGCCTGACGGCGCCCTGATCGGCGTACCCGTCTGCTCGGGCGTCGTCGAGGGCCGCGCTCGCGTCATCCACGACCTGCAGGCGGCACGGACCGAAGCGGGCGACATCCTCGTCACCGCGTTCACCGACCCGAGCTGGACCCCGCTCTTCGTGACCATCGCCGGCCTGGTATCCGAGGTCGGCGGCATGATGACCCACGGCGCCATCGTGGCCCGCGAGTACGGGCTGCCCGCCGTCGTCAGCGTCGAGAACGCCACCCGGCTGATCCGTGACGGCCAACGCATCCGGGTCAACGGCACTGCCGGCTACGTCGAACTCCTCGACTGAACGGACACCCGACCGACGTGACCAGATCCTACTTCGAACTGCTGATCCTGCTGCTCAACCTCGCCAGCGCCGACGCACTCGCCGTGATCGCCGGAGTCCTCCACAAGGCCATGCTGACCCTCGACGAGCGCGCATTCCGGAACTTCCTCAAGCCGCTCCACAAAGGCGCGCAACGCTCGCCCTACCTGATCATCACCGCCACGCTGCACGTCGTCCTGTTCATCCCGTACTTCATCATCTACGGCTTCGACAACCTCTGGTTCACCGCCGGAGCGATCGTCGCCGTCGCCGCATCGACGTTCATCAGCAAACCAGTCATCCTGCCGACCTACCAGATGATCTACGACAAGCTCGACCCCGACGACACAGCCGCGATCCGCGCGTGGCGCGACATCCTCGGCAGACGAAACAAGTTCCGCGCCGCCATCCAGTTCGTCTCCGTCGCCCTGATGACCATCGGCCTCTACGGCATCAGCTAGCCGCCGATCCCCGGCCGGCGGTGCTGGCCTACGTTGGTGGCCATGACGCGAGCGGTGAGGCGATCTTGACGAACTGGTTCACCCGGACCTGCGGCTGCTGGTCGAGCGTGGAACAGATCGCGCTCAGCCACGAGCAGGTGCTCCAGTACGGATTGCCCGGCGGCGCCGGGTAAGGCGGGCGATCCGCGCTGGCCCGCGTTCGCCGCCCGCCATAGCCTGGACCCCGCAGGCGGCGGCTCCGCACCGGAACGCGCCAGCGCCCGCAGGAACCGCTCCTCATCGCGCCGTTGCCTGGCTATGAGGTTGGTCGCGATGCCGTACAGCCATGGCCTGGCCAGCGGCTGCGCGTGGTCGTAGGAGGCGCGGCAGCGGAAGGCGGTCAGGAACGTCTCCGCCACGATGTCGTCGGCGGCCTGCACGCCCAGCCTCCGCGCGACATAGCGGTGGATCTGCTCGACATACCGGTCGAACACGCCGGCGAACTGCTCCGGGTCGTCGAGTGACCGGCGGATGAGCTCGGCGTCATCCGCCTCGACCATCTCCTCCGGTGGGGTTCGTGTCATGCCTGCTGTTTCCCGATGGGACGAATCGAGTTCTTGATGGCCACGAGCCCGGTGCGTGAACTCGTCCAGGACCTGCGGGCAACAACGGACCAGCCAATCTTTCCGTGCCCGAGAGGCCCACGATGACCTTACGCAATGCGCTCATGGCCGCCCTGCTGGCGGGAGCGGCCGCGGCAACCCCCACGCCCTCATCCGCCGCGCCCGCCGGCACCGGCACGTCGAACAGTGTGACGTTGATCACCGGCGACCGGGTGATGGTCGCCGGCAACGGCTTCCGCGTCGTTCCCGGCCCCGGCCGGCAGGTGGACTTCACCAGCCAGAGGCGCCAAGGGCATCTGTACGTGATTCCGTCCGACGCCCGGACGCTGGTGGCCGGAGGCATGCTCGACCGGCGGCTGTTCGACGTCACCCAGCTGCTGGCCTGGCGCTATGACGATGCCCGCAGATCCGACATA
Source organism: Nonomuraea jabiensis (assembly GCF_014204795.1). Classification (GTDB taxonomy): domain Bacteria; phylum Actinomycetota; class Actinomycetes; order Streptosporangiales; family Streptosporangiaceae; genus Nonomuraea; species Nonomuraea jabiensis. The sequence continues at coordinate 9,442,606 of NZ_JACHMB010000001.1, forward strand.
CCGCTGATCGCCCAGTCGGCGCAGATGCCCGCGGCCGCCCGCCAGGCCCGGCAACTGGCCGGCGCCGGCATGACCACGCTGCGCGTGCCGAAGGAGAGCGCGGGCCAGGCGTGGAAGGACCTGACCAGCGGCGCCCGCGCCCTGGGCACGGGGAACACGAAACTCTGGCTGGACGGCCGCCGCTCCTTCGACCTCGATCAGAGCGTCAAGCAGATCGGAGCGACCACGGCCTGGGAGCTCGGCCTGACCGGCAAGGGCGTCACCGTAGCCGTACTCGACTCCGGCTACGACCCCGACCACCCAGATCTGAAGGGAGCGGTGGCCTACGAACGCAACTTCAGCGAGGATCCTGACATCCGCGACACCCTCGGCCATGGCACCCACATCGCCTCGACCGTCGCCGGAGCCGGGCAGAAATACCGGGGCGTCGCGCCCGACGCCAAGCTGGCCATCGGCAAGGTCGGCGGCGAGGACGGCATCGCCGACTCCGCTGTGCTGGCGGGCATGGAATGGGCCGCCCTCGAAGTCAAGGCCAAGATCGTCAACATGAGTCTCGGCGGGCCCGACACGCTGGAGCTCGACCCCCTGGAAGAGGCCGTCAATTCCCTGTCGGAGCGGACGGGTACGCTGTTCGTCGTCTCCGCCGGCAACAGCGGCCGGCCCGGCACGATATCGAGCCCCGGCAGCGCCGACGCCGCTCTCACCGTCGGCGCGGTCGACAGGTCGGACCGGATCGCCGACTTCTCCAGCCGGGGACCGCGGCAGGGCGATCACGCGATCAAGCCGGACATCACCGCGCCGGGCGTGGACATCGTCGCCGCGGCACCCGGCGGCGCCTACCAGACGCTCAGCGGCACCTCGATGGCCGCGCCACATGTGACGGGAGCCGCCGCGATCCTGGCCCAGAAGCACCCCGAATGGACCGGCCAGCAGCTCAAGGCGGCGCTCATCGGCAGCGCCGCGCCCTCGGCCGGTGCGACGCCGTACCAGCAAGGCACCGGCCGGGTGGACGTGGCCCGCGCCGTCGACCAGCAGATAGTGGCCCTACCGGGCGATCTGTGGGCCACCTTCCCCTGGAACGGCCAGGGCGAGCGGGTGGCCACCAGGACCCTCACCTACGCCAACACCGCGGACACCCCGGCCACTGTCGACCTGGCCGCCGATGGGGAGATGCTGAAGCTGTCCACCAAGCGACTGGAGGTGCCCGCGAACGGCGAGGCGTCGCTCACCCTCACCGTCGATGCCCGCCAGAAAGCGCCGGGCGACTACCCCGGCGTCGTCACCGCCAGGTCCGGCCAGAGCGTGATCCGCACGTCGGCCGGCGCGTACGTCGAGCCGGAGTCGTACAACCTCACCGTGAGCGTCGTCGGCAGGGACGGCAACCCAGCCCAGCCGTACGTCGAGCTGTACGACCCGAAGACCGGCGCCGTCCACGAACTCGCCTTCCAGGACGGCATCGGCAAGGCCCGCCTGCCCGTGGGCGAGTGGAATCTGTATGCCGACTTCAGCGAGCGGGCGTACGGCAAGACCGTGGCCCACACCGCGGTGCGCATCGCCGACCGCGACCAGCAGGTGGTCGTGGACGCACGCAAGGGCAATCCGGCACGGGTCACACTGGACGATCCGAGCGCGGCCCCCGCACGCGGCCACTCGCTGAGCCTGTCACACGGCGCCTGGGGCATCGCGAGCTGGTCGAGCGAGGATCCCAACACCAGGCTCTTCATCGTCCCCGCACGCCAGGAGGGCCTGCGCTACCTGCTGCGGACCATCTGGTTCAGCAAGGACGCCGTGCCGAGCCCGTACCTGTACGACCTCGCCGACCACCGCGCCGGCGGGCTACCCGAAGATCCCACCTACGCGGCCAGGCAGAAGGACCTGGCCGCGGTGAGCGCGACCTTCCGCGCGTCCGCCACAGCAGCCACCGGCCTGCCCCTCAGCGGCCCGCGCTTCCGCGACGACTGGCCGGTGTCCCTGGCCTCGCCGCCGCAGGACCTGGACCTGCCCGGTACGCTCACCTACTACCGCACGCCCGGCCTGACCTGGGACAGCATGCTCGAGCTCGGCACGTACACCCTCGCCGACGACGGCCAGGCCATGAAGCCCGGACAGCACACCCGGCAAACCTGGAACGCCGCGGTGACCGGTCCCGCGACAGCCGGGATCCGCGGCAGCCGTACCGGGGATACGCTGACCTTCTCCACCGTCGGGCTGTTCACTGACCCCGCCCCTGGCAGGGTCGGAGCGGACGCGGCGGCCACCGGTACCGCCACCCTCAGCCGGAACGGGCACGTGCTCGCCGAGGTGCCCCTCGCCGGCTGCGCGCTCGACCGGTGGGAAAGCTGCCGTCTCCAAGCCGCGCTGCCGGCGGAATCGAGCCTCTACACGTTGCGGGCGTCCATGCGCAGGCAAGTGCCCGGCTCCGCGCTGTCCACGGCGGTGGAAAGCGTGTGGACCTTCCGGTCAGCGCGTACAGAGACCGAGCGGCCGCTACCGCTGATGGCGGTGCGCTACGCGCCCCGCGGACTCGACGACCTCAACCGCGCCACGCCCGGCTCACTGACCGAACTGCCCATCAAGGTCGAGGGCGTTCCCTCCACGCTCAAGCTGGAGCTCTCCTCCGACGACGGCACGAGCTGGCGTACCATCCCGGCCCAGCGCACCGCCACGGGATGGACCGCCACGATACCCAACCCGCGCACGCCCGGATTCGCCTCGCTGAGGGCTACTGCCCACGGCACGTCCGGCACCACCCTGACCCAGACGATCATCCGAGCCTACGCCGTCGGCCCGGCCTCACATCTCACACCTGGCTCGTCCGCAGCAAGACCCCTCGCTTGAACATACTGGGGCGAAAACGACCCTGGCGAGGGCGGACCAGATCTTTCTCCGGATCATTTTCGACGTGGAGAAGCAGCGGATCGGTAGGGGCGGCGCGTTCATAGATCATGGACAGTGAAATCCTGCGGCTGGCGGAGCCGGCACCGAAGGTGTCCGCTCCGCCAGCCGCAGCCCTGATGCTGACCTGGTCGCCTCCTATCGCCTGCATCGGCTCGGTCTTGTGCGGTTCGCGGTGCTGCTCGTCGGCGATCGTTGTCGCAGCGGATCGACAAACGCTGTCAGGTGTCGGCCGGCAGAACCACAGGGGCGTACATCGTCGCAGGTCAGGCAAGTCCGTTGGAAATTTCCCCAGGACTACAGCGAGGCCCACGGCGGCGATCGAGGGGATGGAGGCCGACACCGAGGCCGCGCTGCGCCGGACCCGCCGCCTGTTCGTCAACCGCGACAACCTGCACGCCGCGATCCGCACGGTGGTCAACAAGACACTGGAGGTACGCGACGTCTCGCTGTGGGGGCCCGGCACGACGTGCGCGTCGGACTCGCGCAAGTTCGGTTCCTGGTCGGCGAACTTCATGACCGAGTGGCACCAGCGCTACGGCGGCGCCGGGATCATGGTGTATTGGCACGTGGAGCGCAAAAATGTCTGCATCTACAGCCAAGTACGGTCGACGACGGACTCCGAGGTGGCCTCGATGATCGAGGGCCTGCTGCGTCATCTGACCAGCGCGGAGATCGATCGCCAGTACACCGATACCCACGGAGCTTCGATCGTTGGCTTTGCGTTCTCGCACTTGCTGGACTTCAAACTGCTGCCCCGGCTGAAGAACATCGGCTCGGCCCGCCTGTACCGGCCGGGCCTGACCGAGGGCGAGGCCTGGCCGCAGCTGGAGGGCGTCCTGTCGGGCAAGACCATCGACTGGGAATTGATCGCCAACCAGTACGACCAGATGATCAAGTACGCGACGGCGCTACGGCTCGGCACCGCCGAGGCCCACCAGATGCTGCGCCGCTTCACCCGCGGCGGCCCCAAGCACCCCACCTACCGCGCCATCGAGGAACTCGGCCGGGCCAACAAGGACATCTTCTACGGCAGGCCGGTGATCTGACCGGCGACGACCGTGAGCACGTCGAGGTCTCCGCGCTGACCACCGATGCCCTCTGGAAGGCCGTCACCGGCAAACCCGGCACGGGCTGAGTCGAGTCGGTGACGATTGTCGACCGAAGCCAGGCCGCACCCAAAGATCGCAAAGTGACCGACGCTGCGGCGCGTCGCGAACGTCGGCCCAAAGCTGCGCCGAAACCGCCCACCGACGCCCAACTGAAGTACCTCACCACCCTGGTCGGCAAGGTAGGGCGCGAGCGATTCGATACCGCGTTCAACACCGTGGTCCAAGGCACCGGGATCGCGCCGCGCGGAACTGACGAGAAGACCGGTCAGGCACTGCGGCGTTTGACCAAAGCCGCTGCGCGCAAACTGATCACCGCCCTGGTAGGGCCCTGACCCTTCGCCCTCGCGACACCCCGGCTTTCCGCGTACTTCGTCGGCGGGCAGCACTCCCGCCCGCGACAACGAACCCACCATGCCGTTTGCTCCAGTCCGGGTCAGCCGCGCGGCGCGTACAGCCTTCCCTGAGATGACCAGTCTCGCGACCACGCAAAGTGACAACGGCTACCTAGCATTACTTTGCGGCTGGTGGCGCGGACCCGAGCGGGGGCCCCTAAGCCACGACAGAAGCGACAGCGACGCTCAGCTCACCCGTGCTGACCTGGGGAAAGTCCTTAGCGTTGTTCTCTGAGGAAATAGTCCCCGTACCCCTCTACGTGCGACCCCGCAGAGCGCGCATCTCGCGGTCGGGCTGGCGGCGATCGCGGCAGGCAAACACGTGCTCATCGAGAAGCCGATCACCGTCACCGCGGCGGAGGCGCGCACCCTCGCGGAGGCGGCGCGGGCTGCCGACGTGCTGGTGATGGAGGCGATGTGGAGCCGGTACCTGCCGCAGACCTCGGTGATCCGCAAGCTCCTCGCCGACGGAGTGCTCGACGTGCGGGCGGTGCTGGCCGACCACGGGCAGGCGATCACCGCGGATCCGCAGCACCGGCTCTACCGACCCGAGCAAGGTGGCGGGCGTTGCTGGATCTGGGCGTCTACCCGGTGCAGCTCTCCTCCATGGTCCTCGGCGCTCCCACGGGGGTCGTCGCGGTCGGCGCGATGACGGACACCGGGGTGGACACGTACTCGACGCTCGTGCTCACTCACGAGCAGGGTGCGCTGTCGACGCTGTACTCGTCCATCCAGGCCCGCACTACGATGACGGGAGTGATCGCCGGGACCGCGGCGACGGTCAGCATCGACGGCGCCTTCTACGCGCCGACCTCGTTCACCCTGTCCGGTGCCGACCACTTCTCGCCGACGCTGCGGTGGAGCGACCCGACCGGGCTGCGCGGCTTCGACGGGCTCTCGTGGGAGGCGACCGCCCTGACCCGGTTCGTCGGCGAGGGCCGCCCGTGCACCCGCTGGAGGAGACCGTCTCGATCATCGCCACCATCGACCAGGCCCGCGCCCAGCTCGCCGGGTCCTGAAACCATCCGCGACCCGAGGGAGAGCCCGCCCATGACGAATCTGATCACCGAGCTCGAGCAGCAGGAACAGGAGTTGGCTTTCGACGCGTTCGACCATGCCGACGCCTGGCGGCTCGGCTCCCGCATCACCGCGATCACGCAGGAAGCCGGGCACAAGGTCGGCATCGACATCCGCCGGCCCGGCCTGATCCTGTTCCGCGCCGCGCTGCCGAGCATCACCCCTGACCAGGACGTGTGGATCGACCGCAAGGCCGCGGTGGTGCTGCGCATGGAGAACAGCAGCGCCCTGGTCGACGCCCGCCTGTCCGCTGCCGGCGTGAACCCGGCGGCGATCGGATGGCTGGGCCCGGACTACGCGGTCACCGGCGGATCGTTCCCCATCCACGTCCGCGGGGTCGTCGCCGCCGCGACCGCGTCCGGCCTGTCCTCGATGGAGGACCATGACCTCATCGTCGCCGGGATCCGGGCTCACCTCGCGGAGGAGGCCGGCAAGTGAGTGACGAGAAGATCCCGCAGCGGGTGCTGCGGCCTGGCCAGTCCGCGCGCATCCGCGTCTGGGACCGCGCGACCCGCACCGTGCGTACCGTGTTCGAGTCCCGCGACCGGCTCTACGAGGCGCCGAACTGGACGACGGACGGGCAGCTCCTCGTCAACGGCGACGGCAAGCTCTGGCTCCTGCCCGTCGATGGCCCTGCCGACGGCCCTGCCGGCAGTCGCGTCGACCCTCCCGCCCCGCCACGTCAGATCCATGCGACGGGCCTGCCCGACGTCAACAACGACCACGTGCTCGCCCCCGATGGCGCCACGATGTTCGCATCCGCGAACGACTGGCACATCTGGGAGGTCCCCCTCGCCGGTGGGGCGGCCCGCCGCGTGACGGTCGAGGACGGCGGGATGCACTTCCTGCACGGCGTCAGCCCCGACGGGCAGCGCCTCGGCTACGTGCGCCTGCAACCGGAAGGCGACAACTGGTGGGCCTCGGCCACCATCCACACCGTCGGGCTGGACGGGCAGGACGACGTCGCGGTCACCACCGACCCGGGCCCGGCGGACGGGTGCGAGTGGACGCCCGACGGTGAGTGGATCGTGTTCAACACCGAACAGTTCTCCACCGCCCCAGGACACGCGCAACTGGCCCGGGTACGGCCGGACGGGACCGGGCTGGAGCAGCTCACCTTCGACGAGCGGGTGAACTGGTTCCCGCACGTCGCGCCCACCGGCGATGTCGCCGTGTACCTCAGCTACCCGCCCGGCACGACCGGCCACCCCGCAGACCTCCCCGTCGAGCTGCGGCTCGTCTCAGTCGACGCCTGGCAGGAGCCGACGACGCTGGTGGCGCTGCGCGGCGGGCAGGGCACGATCAACGTCCCCAGCTGGGCGCCCGACGGGTCGGCGTTCGCGTTCGTGGACTACCCCACAGACTCCCGGAACGACTGACCGGCAAGGAGAACCCTGTGAGCACCACCCTGAAGCATCGAACCGCGATCAACCCCCTGCCGTGGATCCTCGGCGACGGCGGCTACCGCCTCGACCGCGGCATCCTTCAGGAGGCGATGACCGCCCTCTCCCAGGTCGGCTTCACCCATCTCACCATCGAACTGCCTGCGGACATGACCCCTGCGGAGTACGGGGCGCTGCTGTCGGAGCATTCCCTCGCCGCCGCGCCGGGGTACTTCTCCGCGCCGTTCCACGACCGGCAACGGCATGCCCAGGCCGTCGGGGACATCAAGCGGCACGCGCACGCGCACCTGCAGCTCGGTGTCGACACCGCCTTCATCGCCACCGACCTGATCCCTGACCGCATCGCGCACCCCGCCGTCGGGTTCGCCCCGGACGCCGACCGCACGCTCGTGATCGCCGATGGGCTCGCGGCGGCCGCGGCGGCCACCGCCGAGGGTGTCCGGTAAGGGCTGCACCCGCACGTCGGCTCCACCGTGGAGGTCGAGGCAGAGGTGCGGGCCGTGCTGGACGCCACCGCGGGCAGCGCGCTGTGGTTCGGCCCGAACACCGGCCATCTGCGCTGGGCCGGCGCCGTCCCCGAGAAGGTCATCGCCGACTACGCCGACCGGGTCCTGAACGATCGACATGTTCGACGATGACGGCTTCGTCCTGCTCTTCGACGGGAGCACGCTGAAGGGCTGGCATGCGGTGCCGCGCGTGTACGGGAGCCTCTACCCGGGCGGACCGCACGTGCACGAGGTCCTGGCCGAGCGCGGTATCGATCCTCCGCACGAGCCGGAGAAGCACCCTGCCGTATGGACGGTCGAGGACGGCGCGATCGTCGGACGGCAGGACGAACCCGGCAGCGGCTACGGCGGCTACCTCGTCAGCGACCGCGCGTTCGGCGACTTCGAGCTCTCCCTCGAAGCCCAACCCGACTGGCCCGCCGACACGGGCATCATGATCCGGCGCCGGCCGGACACCTGGGAAGGCTTCCAGGTCCTGCTCGACCACCGGGAGTCCGGCGGCATCGGCGGGTTCTTCGGCAACGGCCTGGCCGGCTTCTCCGCCGTCCCCTTCGCCATCCGCTCCCTGCGTGACGCGAACGGAGAGGTCATCGGGCTCCAGGCGGACGATCCCGCCACCAGCACGGAGCCCGTCACACCCGACAAGATCGGCAGGCTGGGCCACGCGGCCGACGTCGAGGACTTCCTGAACGTGTGGCGATGGGGTGACTGGAACGAGCTGCGTATCCGGGCCGTCGGCGCCCTACCCGTGATCACCACCTGGGTCAACGGGCTCAAGATCGCCGAGCTGGACACGGCCACCCTCGAGTCACCCCACTACGACCCCGAAGCGGTGCTCGCCACTCTCGGCGGCAGCGGCCACCTCGCGTTCGAGGTGCACGACAACGACGCCGTGTTCGGCGAGGCCCGCTGGGGACACGGCGCGGCGTGCAGATGACGAAACATCCGGATCAAGGAGCTTGGCTCGCAGCCTTGCGCACCCCGGCGTGGAGGTTCGCGTCCTTCACCCTTGGGAGGGCTCGTCGAGCAGCGCGCGGGCGGTCGCGACGTCGGTGATCAGCACGTTGACCCAGCCGCCGCTGATCGCCGCGCGGATGGCCGCGTGCTTGCGCTCGCCGCCGGCGATGCCGATGCGGCGCGGGATCCCGCGCAGGACTTCCGGGTCGATGCCGACGACGCGGCTGTTCAGGTCGCTGTGGATCAGCTCGCCGGTGGCGTTGAAGTACCGCTGGCAGACATCGCCGACCGCGTGGGCGGCGATGAGCTGGTCCTGGTCGGCGGGGGCGATGGCGTTGCCGCTGTCGCGCAGCAGCGGCGAGGGCTGCACGCTGCCGATGCCGACCAGTGCCATCGTGAGGCTCTGCCACTCCTCGGTGACCGACTGCATGGCCGTGTCCGTGACCAGGCTGCGGCGGGTCTCGGCGGTGCTGACCAGGCCGGGAGCCTGAACGTAGATCGGTTCCGCGCCGACCAGCTCGGCGAGATGGCTCAGCAGCCGGTTGGCCTTGGCCTGGACGGCGCCTTCGCCGACACCGCCGGCGAGCTGGACGACGCGCTCGGCGCCGGCCACGCGGAGCGGGTGCAGCCGCTCGGCGACCGACAGGAGGGTCTGGCTCCACGGCGAGATGCCGATGCGCTCCCCGCCGGCCAGGGTCGACTCGAGGTAGGCCGCTCCGGCGGAGCCGATGCCGGCGATGATCCCTGACTCGTCACCGTCGACGTCGACGACGACGGCCTCCCGCAAGCCGTACCGGCTCTCCAGGCCCTGCTCCAGAGCCAGGTGCACGCCCTGGGAGACGACGACCACCGTCCGCACGATACCGATCTCGCCGGCCCGCTTCAGCAGCCGGGACACCTTCGTCTGGGAGATGTGCAGGGCGTCGGCGATGTCGGCCTGGCGGATGCCCTGTTCGTGGTACATGTGCGCGACCTTGGTGATCAGTCGCACCCGCCCGTCGGAGGCGGACCGGCCGGCGCCGCTCGCATGCAGAGCCATCAGGATCCGTCCCCTTCGTCGTCGCGGAGTTGTATCGCCCAACATTGTCCATCCGTAGGGCCACTCGTCGCGCACGCAGAGCCCAGGCCCCGTCGAGAGCCGGCGGTTCTCACAGGGGAAGGTTGCTCGGAGTTATTGACAGACATGCTCGGATCAGCCAATCTACGGACACGGAATATTATGCGCTACCGCATAATTATGCAATGCCTGGAGACCGCGATGCGCCAACGCAGAGTGATCATCAACACCGACGCCAAGAACGAAGCTGATGACCAGTTCGCCATCGTGCACGGGTTGTTGTCGCCCACTCTCGACGTGAGGGGACTGATCCCGGCTCACTTCGGCACCCGGCGATCGCAGCGCAGCATGGAGGAGTCCCGCGAGGAGATCGACCTCCTGCTCGACCTGCTCCACCTGACCGGCTCCGTCACTGTGGCCAACGGCGCGGCGACCGCCCTGCCGGACGAGGTCACCCCGGTGGACTCGCCCGGCGCGCGGCTGATCATCGAGGAATCGCGGCTCGCGACCGAGGATGACCCGCTCTATGTGGCCTTTCTCGGTCCGCTGACCGACATGGCCTCGGCGATCCTGCTGGACCCCGAGCTGGTGCGGCGCCCGGTGGTGGTGATCTGGATCGGTGGCTCCGGCTACCGCGGCTACGACGAGGGCGTGCGGATCGAGTTCAACCTCTCCAACGACATCCACGCCGCCAACGTGGTGTTCGGCTCCGGTGTCACCGTGTGGCAGGTGCCGCGCGACGTCTACACCAAGGTGTCGGTGAGCTACGCCGAGCTGGAGGAGGAGATCGGTGACGCCGGGCCACTCGGCCGGTACCTCATCAAGCAACTGCACGAGTGGAACGCCACCTACCACCCCGCGCCGATCGAGTCCCGCTCCCTGGGGGATTCGCCGGCCATCGCGCTGATGCTCTTCCCTGGGAGCGGGAACCTTCGGGTGAGGCCCGCTTCCCGCTTCGGCGCCGACGGCTCGCACCTGCCCGGCTCGAACCACCCGATCAGGGTCGTCGAGGAGATCGACGTGCGCTTCCTGCTGGCGGACATGTTCGCCAAGATCCGAGCGTTCGGGCGCAAGCACCCTTAGTGAACTGACTGACGAGGAGTGAGCAACATGACTGATATGCCGACTTTTGGTGCTGGTATCTGGCATTTCGCCACCTATAAGGACCGTTACGCCACCGACGGCTACGGCCCGCCGGTCGGGCTGCTGGAGCAGATCGACCGCGCCGGCGCCGTGGGCGAGCTGTCGGTCGTCGACCTGAACTGGCCGTTCGTGGGCTTCGACGGCACCCTCGACGACGTCAAGGCCGCGCTGGCCAAGAACGGCCTGAAGGCCATCGCCATCACCCCCGAGATCTACACACGTGACTTCGTGAAGGGCTCCTTCACCAACCCCGATCCGGCGGTGCGCAAGCGGGCGCTGGCGTTGATGCACGACGCCACCGAGGTGGCGCTGGAGCTGGGCTGCTCGTACGTGAAGCTGTGGCCGGGCCAGGACGGCTGGGACTACCCGTTCCAGGTGAACTATCACGACGTCTGGCAGCTCGCGCTCGACGGCCTGAAGGAGCTGTGCTCGGCGCACCCGGAGATCAACTATGTGATCGAGTACAAGCCGCGCGAGCCCCGCGTGAAGATCATTTTCCCGAGCGTGGCGCGTACGCTGCTCGGCATCGAGCGGATCGGCCTGCCGAACCTGGGCATCCTGCTCGACTTCGGCCACTCCCTCTACGGGCAGGAGACCCCGGCCGACGCGGCGCAGCTCGCGATCGACTACGGGCGGCTGTTCGCGATCGACGTCAACGACAACATGCGCGGCTGGGACGACGACATGGTGGTCGGCTCGGTGCACCTGGTGGAGACGTTCGAGTTCTTCCACACCCTGCGCAAGAACGACTGGCAGGGCGTCTGGCAGCTCGACCAGTTCCCCTTCAGGGAGGACAGCGTCCAGGCCGCCAAGCAGGCGATCCGCTTCCTGAAGGCGATCCACCGCGCGCTCGACGTCCTCGACGACGACGCGCTCGCCCAGGCGCAGGCCGCGCACGACGCGCTGGCCGCGCAGCGCCTGGTGCAGAACGCGCTGCTGACCTCGATGACCGGGCTGGAGGAGGCGTGACCGAGCTGGCCGAGGCCGTCCAGAGCCACGTGACGGGGCATGTGACCATGCCGGTGCTGGGCCGGCTGGACCCGCACGCGAGCCGGGCCGAGCAGGTCGCGCACATCGCGGAGGCGGCGCGGCAGATCCGCGTCCAGGACCTGAAGCTCATCTATCACGCGGGGGCCGGACACATCGGCGGCGACTTCTCCGCGATCGACATCCTGGCCACCCTGTACGGAGCGGTGCTCGACATCAGCCCCGAACGGGTCACCGATCCGGAGCGCGACCGGTTCATCCTGAGCAAGGGTCACGTCGCGGGCGCGCTCTACACGACGCTGGCCGCGTTCGGCTTCCTGCCGGTCGCCGAGCTGGCGACGTTCCTGCAGCCCCTGTCGGCGCTGAACGGCCATCCCAACCGGACGAAGGTGCCGGGCGTGGAGGCCAACACCGGGCCGCTCGGGCACGGGCTGCCGGTGGCGGTCGGGCACGCGCTGTCGGCCAAGCTGGACGTGTCGCTGCGCCGTACGTACGTGCTGGTCGGCGACGGCGAGCTGCAGGAGGGCAGCAACTGGGAGGCCATGATGGCCGCCTCCCAGCACCAGCTCGACCGGCTGACCGTGATCGTGGACCGCAACCGCCTCCAGCAGGGCGCCACCGTCAAGGAGACCAACGACCTCGACCCGCTGCCCGACAAGGCCGCCGCCTTCGGCTTCGCCGTGGTCGAGGTCAACGGGCACGACCACGGCGAGCTGCTGGACGTGCTGTCGTCGGTGCCGTTCCGGCCCGGCAAGCCGACGTTCGTGATCGCCCACACGCACAAGGGACATCCGATCTCGTTCATGAGCAACAACGTCGCCTGGCATCACAAGGTGCCGAACGAATCCGAGTACCACCAGGCGCTCACCGAACTGGAGAAGGAGCGTTGATGCCGTCCACCTCGGTCGCCGACCGGCCGCGTTTCGACTGCCGGGACGCCTACGTGGCGACCCTGTCCGAGCTGGCCCACGCCGACCACCGGATCGTGGGCGTGGTCAACGACTCGGTCGGTTCCAGCAAGCTCACCAGCTTCCGCAAGTCCTTCCCCGACCGGCTGATCAACGTCGGCATCGCCGAGCAGGACATGGTCGGCGTGGCCGCCGGCCTGGCCAACGGCGGGCGGATCCCGTTCGTGTCGGCGGCCTCGTGCTTCCTGACCGCCCGGGCGCTGGAGCAGATCAAGGCCGACGTGGCCTACTCCAACCACAACGTGAAGCTGTGCGGCATGAGCCCCGGCGTGGCCTACGGCGAGCTCGGCGCGACCCACCATTCCATCGAGGACATCGCCTGGCTGCGGGCCATCGACAACCTGACCGTCATCGTGCCGGCCGACCCGATCGAGACCAGCGCCGCGCTGCGCTGGGCCGCCGAGGTGGAGGGGCCGGTGTTCGTCCGGGTGAGCCGCATGAGCGTGCCCCAGGTCAACGCCGACGACTACACCTTCACCCCCGGCAGGGCCGTGACGCTGCGCGACGGCGACGACGTGACGCTGATCGCCAACGGCACCGTGCTGTGGCGGGCGCTGGTCGCCGCCGAACAGCTCGAAGCCGAAGGCGTCTCGGCACGGGTGCTGTCCATGCCGACGGTCAAACCGCTCGACGTGGACGCGGTCGTGGCCGCCGCCCGGGAGACCGCGGGCATCGTCACCGTCGAGGAATCGACCATCGTCGGCGGCCTCGGAGGCGCCGTCGCCGAGACCGTCGTCCAGCACCATCCGGCCCGGGTCACCATCCTCGGCATCCCCGAGTTCGCCCCCACCGGATCGGCCGCGTTCCTGCTCGACCGCTACGGCATGTCCCCCGAGGGCATCGCCGCCTCAGCACGAGACCTGCTCCGCCATGACTAGCCCGCTCATCCTGGCCATCGACCAGGGCACCAGCTCCACCAAAGCCCTTCTCGTGGACGACACCGGCCGGGTCGTCTCCCGCGCGTCCGCGCCGCTCACCGAGACCCAGCCCCGCCCCGGCTGGGTGGAACAGGACCCCGAAGAGCTGTGGCAGAGCGTGCGGCGGGCGGTCGCCGAGTGCGTCAGCACCGAGCAGGCCGCCCGGGTCGCCGGTGTGGGGTTCAGCAACCAGCGCGAGTCGCTGGTGCTGTGGGAGCGCCGCACCGGCGAACCCCTCGGGCCGCTGCTGAGCTGGCAGGACCAGCGCACCGCCGGCCACTGCCACGAGCTGGCCGGCTCCGCCGAGCTGGTGCGTTCGGTGAGCGGCATGCCGCTGGACCCGATGTTCTCCGCGCTCAAGGCCCGCTGGCTGCTCGACGCGTACGATCCGGACCGGCGCCGGGCCCGGGCGGGTGAGCTGTGCCTGGGCACCGTCGACTCCTGGCTGCTGAGCCGCTTCGGCGGCGAGCACCTCATCGAGGTCGGCAACGCCTCGCGCACCCAGCTCCTCGGCGTCCAGGCCGGGGCCTGGGATCCGCGGCTGCTGGAGCTGTTCGGGGTGCCGGCCGAGGTGCTGCCGCGGGTGGTGCCCTCGTGCGGACCGTTCCCCGCCGTCCGCGACCTGGCGCCGCTCCCTGACGGGGTGCCGGTCCTGGCCGTGCTGGGCGACTCGCACGCGGCGATGTTCGCCCACGCCGGCTGGCGGCCCGGCGTGGTCAAGGCCACGTACGGGACCGGTTCGTCAGTGATGGCCATCGGCGCCGGCGGCTCCTCCGCGGGGCTGTGCCGCAGCATCGCCTGGGACGTCGGCGGCGGCCCCGTACCGGCCGTGGAGGGCAACATCCGCGCCACCGGCCGCACCATCACCTGGCTGTCGGAGCTGCTGGACGTGCCCGCCGAGACCCTGCTGGCCGAGGCGGAGGACGCCGACCCCGGCGGGGTGCTCTTCGTGCCCGCGTTCGGCGGGCTCGGCGCCCCCTGGTGGGACCCGGACGCCACCCCCGTCATCACCGGCCTCACCCTGGGCACCCGGCGCGCCCAGCTCGCCGCCGCCGCCCTGGAGGCCGTCGCCTTCCAGGTCGAGGACGTCGTGACCGCCATCGAGCAGGCGGTCGGGCAGGTACGCGTTCTCATGGCGGACGGCGGGCTCACCCGCAGCGCCTGGCTGATGCGGACACAGGCCGACCTCAGCGGGCGCACCGTCGCGCGTTCCGGCGAGCACGACCTGTCCGCGCTGGGCGCGGCCGACGCCGCCGGGCTCGCCGCCAAGCTCTGGACGACCGAGCAGCTGGAGCACCGCCCCAGGCCGGTCGAGGAGTTCCGGCCGGCAGCGGACCACGCCTGGCGCCAGGCCCGGAAAGCCTCCTGGCGCCAGGCCGTCCGCCGGGCCCGGCCTGACGAGGAAAGGAGTATCGCATGACCACGACGGAGCCGGCCCGCCGACGGCGGGTCCCGCCCCGCTGGATCGCCGCGGCGGCCGTGGCCGTGCTGGTCGTGCTCATGGCGGTGGACACCGAATACCGGACCGTCGAGACGGCCGCCGCGGCGGCACCGAAGAAGTTCGACCCGGCCGCCTTCGGCGCGCAGAACTACCAGGCCAAGGTCGTGCCCGCCATCCAGCAGTCCGCCGTCGACCTGCCCGTCCTGCTCAAGGCGCTGGCCGCCGACAAGGACGCGGCCGGGCAGAAGTACGGCAAACGCCCGGGCAGCAGCGGCCCGTACACCTTCGCCGTCAAAGGCACGGGCAAGGCCGGCAAGGCGCGCTCGGGCCTGCTGCCGGTCACCGTCGAGGGCGTGCCGGACGACACCAGGGTGTCGCTGCAGATCGGCCCGGCCATCAACGGCACCGCGCTGCGCGACGCCGCCGGATACATCACCTTCGGCCAGTTCACCAACCAGGTGGAGTACGCCGACGCGGCCACCGCGCTCAACAACGAGCTGCGCGCCAAGCTGCTCAACGGCCTCGACGCGGCGGCGCTGGACGGCAAGGAGATCACCTTCACCGGCGCGTTCACGCTGCTCACCCCGCAGACCGTGACCATCACTCCGGTGGCGATCACATGAGCGGGCCAGTGCTGCGGGCCTGCGCGGTCACCAAGGTCTACGGCGGCACCCACGCGCTCAAAGGGGTCGACTTCGCCGTGGCCAAGGGCAGGGTGACGGCCCTGTTCGGCGAGAACGGCGCCGGCAAGTCGACGCTGATGAAGATCCTGGCCGGGATCGAGCAGCCCACCACCGGCCACGTCGAGCTGGACGGCCGCCAGGCGCGGCTGGTCTCCTCGCGGGACGCGGCCGACCAGGGCATCGCCATCATCCATCAGGAGCTGAGCCTGTGCCCGAACCTCAGCATCACCGACAACCTGTTCCTGGCCCGTGAGCTGCGCACCACGTACGGCGCGGTGGACCGCAGGGCGCAGCGCGAGCGCACGCTCGCCGTCCTGCGCACCCTGGAGGAGGACCTCGACCCGGACACGCCGGTGGCCGACCTGCGGCTCGGCCAGCAGCAGATCGTGGAGATCGCGCGGGCCCTGCTCCAGGACACCAGGGTGCTGATCATGGACGAGCCCACCTCCGCGCTCACCGCGCCCGAGGTGGAGGTGCTGTTCAAGGTCATCCGCGACCTCACGGCACGCGGGGTCGCCGTGGTCTACATCTCCCACCACCTGGACGAGGCGCTGGACATCGCCGACGACGTCGTGGTGCTGCGCGACGGCACGCTCGTCGCCACCGCCGAGGCCGCCGAGGTGGACCTGCGGTGGATCGTCGAGCAGATGGTCGGCCGCGACCAGGACACCCTGTTCCCCGACCGCGCGGCGCAGGCCGGGGAGCCGGTGCTCGACCTGCGCGAGCTGGTCGTGACCGACCCCGCCAACCCCGACCGGCTCGCCGTCAGCGGCGTGACCCTGACCCTGCGCGCCGGGGAGATCGTCGGCGTCTACGGGCTCATGGGGTCCGGGCGCACCGAGCTGCTCGAAGCGCTCGCCGGGCGCATCACGCCCGCGTCCGGCGAGATCGTCCTCGCGGGCGAGCCGCTGGCGCCGGCGGGCATCCGCGACCGCATCCAGCGCGGCCTGGTGCTCGTGCCCGAGGACCGGCAGCGCGACGGGCTCGTGCAGACCATGACCGTGGGCGAGAACCTGTCGCTGGCCGGGCTCTACCAGTACGTGCGGCGGCTGTTCGTCTCCGCGGCGCGCGAGGGCGAGGCCGTGCGGCGGGTCATCGCCGACATCACCGTCAAGACCAGCGGCGCCAAGGCCGCCATCGGCTCGCTCAGCGGCGGCAACCAGCAGAAGGTCGTCATCGGCAAGGCGCTGCTGACAGGCCCGCGCGTGCTGCTGCTGGACGAGCCGTCGCGCGGCGTGGACGTCGGCGCCAAGGCCGACATCTTCCAGCTCATGGCCGAGCAGGCGCGCCGCGGGCTGGCCGTGTTGTTCACCACCTCCGAGGCCGAGGAAGCACTGCACATCCCCGACCGGCTGCTCGTGCTCGCCCGCGGCGCCGTCGTGGGCGAGTACCGGCGCGGAGAGATCGATCGGGAGGAACTCATGCGCGTATCCGACGGCGCCACGAACGGAGGTGCCGTCCGATGACCTCCACAGCGTCCAGGCCGGCGGCCGAGACCGCCCGGCCGGACCGGGCCGCCGCCACGGCACGCCGGCTGTCCCTGCTGAACGTGGCCTTCGAGCTGCGCGCGTTCATCGCGCTCGCCGTGCTCATCGTGGTGTTCAGCGTGCTGTCCGACGCGTTCCTGACCGTGCCGAACCTGATCACCATGACCAAGCACGTCGCCATCAACGGCGTGATCGCGCTGGGCATGCTGCTGGTGATCCTCAAGGGCGGCATCGACCTGTCGGTCGGCTCGATCGTCGGCCTGTCCGGCGTGGTCGCCGGTGAGCTGCTGGGCGGCCTGCACGTCGGCGGCGTGATCGCCTACCCGCCGGTGTGGGTGGTGATCGTGCTGTGCGTCGCGGTCGGCATGGCGGTCGGCGTGATCAACGGGATCCTCGTCACCCGCTTCAACGTGGCGCCGTTCATCGCCACGCTCGGCATGCTGTACGTGGCCCGCGGCGCGGCGATGCTCATCTCCAACGGCGCCACCTACCCCAACCTGGGCGGCAACCCGGCGCTCGGCAACACCGGCTTCGAGCTGCTCGGCAGCGGGCGCCCGCTCGGCCTGCCCACCTCCATCTGGATCATGATCGCGCTGGCCGTGGTGGTCACGCTGCTGCTGGCCAAGTCCCCGTTCGGCCGCTGGCTGTACGCCACCGGCGGCAACGAGCGGGCCGCGGACCTGTCCGGCGTGCCGATCAGGCGGGTCAAGACGATCGTGTACGTGATCTCCGGCGCGTGCGCGGCCGTGGCCGGGCTCATCATCGCCTCGGAGCTCACCTCGGCCGCACCCCAGGCGGGGGAGACGTACGAGCTCAATGCCATCGCGGCGGTGGTCATCGGGGGCGCCGCGCTCAGCGGCGGCCGGGGGACCGTGCGCGGCACCCTGGTCGGCGCGTTCGTCATCGGCTTTCTCGCCGACGGCCTGGTGATCCTGGGCGTGTCGACGTTCTGGCAGATCCTCATCAAGGGCGCGGTCATCATCCTCGCCGTGATGCTCGACCAGGGCCAGCAGCGATTCAAGCGACGGGGAGCCGCCGCGGCGGCGGTCGCGGCAAGCAAGAAGCACGACTGAACCACAAGGAGACACCCATGCCCCCTACCCGTGTCATCACCCTGGCCCTGTCCGTCCTGCTCGGCTGTACCACGCTGGCCGCCTGCGGCAGCGGCGGCAGCGGCGGCAGCAGCGCGGAACAGCCCGCCACCAGCGCGTCCGCGAGCAGCGGCGGCGCGACCGCGGGCGGCCTGATCGCGATCATCACCCCGTCGCACGACAACCCGTTCTTCAAGGCCGAGGCCGAGGCGGCCAAGGCCCAGGCCGAGAAGCTCGGCTACCAGACCTCCGTGGCCTCCCACGACGACGACCCGAACAAGCAGAGCGAGCTGATCGACGCCGCCATCTCCCGCCAGGCCAAGGCGATCATCCTGGACAACGCGGGCGCCGACGCCTCCATCGGCCCGGTCCGCAAGGCCGCGCAGGGCGGCATCCCGGTCTTCCTGATCGACCGGGAGATCAACGCCACCGGCGTCGCCAAGGCCCAGATCGTCTCCAACAACTCCCAGGGCGCCCAGCTGGTCGCGCAGTCGTTCGTGGAGGCGATGAAGAGCAAGGGCAACTACGTCGAGCTGGTCGGCAAGGAGTCCGACACCAACGCCAGCGTCCGCTCCAAGGGCTTCGCCGACGTGATCTCCCAGTACCCGGACATGAAGCCGGTGGCCAAGGAGAGCGCCAACTGGGACCAGCAGGAGGCGTTCACCAAGATGGAGACCATCATCCAGAAGAGCCGTGACATCCAGGGCGTCATCGCCGGCAACGACACCATGGCCCTGGGCGCGGTCGCGGCGCTGAAGGCCGCGGGACTGCTGAAGAAGGTCGTGGTCGTCGGCTTCGACGGCAGCCCGGACGCCATCGCCGCCATCAAGGCGGGGGAGATGCACGCCACCGCGCTGCAGCCCGCCGCGCTCGGCGCGACCAGCGCCGTGGACCAGGCCGACCAGTTCATCAAGACCGGCAAGACGGGCAAGGACGAGAAGCAGTCCATCGACTGCGAGCTGGTTACGGCCGACAACGCCGACGAATTCGGCGTCTTCGCCCGGAAGTAGTCGGACGAGGCCGTAACCAGACAGAGAAGGAGCGGAACAGAAATGAGAAGGACCGTGGCGTTAGTCGGCCGCGTGTTGAAAAGAGCCGCCATCCCAGCGCTCGTCGTCCTCGTCACCTGCGGCACGGCGCTGCCCGTGGGGGCGGCCGCCGCCCCCGCCGTGGACGACGTCCGCCATGGGGACGGCGGCGGCAAGCCCCGTGTCATCCTCATGCACGATCCCGAGCTGGACGACCAGAACACCCTGATCCGCTACCTGCTCTACAGCAACGAGTTCGACACCGAGGGCCTGCTGTACGCCAGCAGCGGCGTCCACTGGGCGGGCGACGGCAAGGGCACCAAGTGGTTCGTGCCCGGGCGCGAGTACGACCGGATCGGGCGCGACATCTGCCCGTGCACGTCCTGGCGGTGGAAGCCCGGCGAACGCTTCATCCACGAGGCCGTCGACCTGTACGCGCAGGCGTACCCGAACCTGCGGACACACGCCAAGGGGTACCCGAGCCCCCGGGAGCTGAAGTCCAAGATCCTCGACGGCAACATCGAGTTCGACGGCGACATCTCCAAGGATTCCCCGGGCTCCGACCTCATCAAGCGCAAACTCCTCGACAACGAGCCCGGCCCTCTGTACCTGCTCACCGGGGCGGGCCAGAGCACGATCGCCCGCGCCCTGAAATCCATCAAGGACCAGTACGAGCAGACGCCGTACTGGCCGGAGATCTACCGCAAGGTGTCGCAGAAGGCGATCATCCAGTCGTTCGGCGACCAGGACGACACCTACGCCAAGTACATCGGACCCAACTGGCCGGACCTCGAGTTCCGCCAGATGGCCACCACCATCTGGGGTTACGGCGCTCGCCGGGCCGTCCTGCCCGCGGACGCGGAACTCCTGTCGGCCGAGTGGACCAGCGCCAACGTGTCCGGAGTCGGGCCGTTCGGACCGTTCTACCGGGTCTGGGGCGATGGCAAGCAAATGGTGCCCGACGACATCTTCGACTTCTTCGGCTTCTCCGGCGTGACCGCCGAACAGCTCAGGGAGAAGGGCTACGTCGTGTGGACCTCCCTCCAGGAGAAGGGGTCGTGGATCTCCGAAGGAGACACCTCGATCTTCATGAACCTCCTCGACAACGGCCTGCGCGCCGGCACCGACGCAAGCTGGGGCGGCTGGGGCGGCCGCGCCGGGACCGACGTCGCCCCCGACGGCACCGCCTCCGCCAACTACGCCTCCACCCGCTGGTTCCGCGCCGCCCAGCACGACTTCGCCGCCCGGCTGAAGTGGACCACCACCCGCAGGTACGACGAGGTCAACCACGAGCCGGACGTCAGCGTCTCCGGGCCACTGGACCGTGACGTCCGCCCCGGCCAGGTGGTGACGCTCAACGGGCACGTCACCGACCCCGACCGGAACGCCGTCACCGCCAGGTGGTGGCAGTACACCGACGCCGACACCTATCCGGGCACCGTCGAACTGGCGCAGAGCCGGCTCACGCGCGGCCTTACCCAGGTGCGGCTCCAGATTCCCCGCGACGCGGCGAACGGCCAGACCATCCACCTCATCCTGCAGGGCGCGGAAGACGGCACCCAGCCCCTCACCTCGTACCAGCGCGTGGTGCTGACCGTGCGGAGCTGAGCATCTCGCATGTACCACGAGCAGGGCATCCGCCGGCCGGCGATCGCCCGCTCAACCTCTCCCGGCCCCGCGTGCCCCGCCCTCCTCAAGGGGGCGGTCACGCGGGGCCTCGTCCGCACCGTGGTCACCCTCCCTCAGGAGGATGTCGTCCCACCGCTCGCCACGGCGGCGAGGTGGTCGGCCTCGCCGCCTGGAGCCGGACCCTGCAGGCTACGGTGCAACGCCTGCCGCAGAAGAGCGTCCAGGTCGCCGACCGGCTGATGCGGCTCGCGGGCGGGCTCGGCGCTGCTGTTCTGGACCTCGGCTGCCGTCGGCAGCGTCGCCGTGGCGCTCGTGCTCGTGCTCGTGCTCGTGCTCGTGCCGGAATCCCCGGTCCGCACCGGCGGGCGCTTCGACCTGACCGGTGCGGCAGGGCTGTCGGTGGCGCGGCCGGCAGCCGCTGGTCAACCTGCGCACTGCCGCACGCCCCCAGGTGCTGCTGACCAACCTCGCCGCCGGCGCCTTCGGCTTCGCCACGTTCGCCATGTCGGCATCGTGTCGATGTCCGCGATCTGGCAGCTCGTGCTGGCCTCCTGTGTGATCGGCGCCGGGATCGGATTCGTTTACGGCGCCCTGCCCTCTTTGATCATGGCGGCGTTACCGGTGTCCGAGACCGCCGCCGCCAACAGCCTCAACACCCTCATGCGGGCCATCGGCAGCTCCGTCTCCAGCGTCGTGGTCGGCGTCGTCCTGGCCCGGATGACCATCACCTTCGGCAGCGCGGCCCTTCCACCGTTGAACGGTTTCGGGGGCCAGACCAAGTACAAGGGAAAGGGGCAGTGTCCCTCACCCTCGGAGAAGTTGCTGATCAGTGGGTACGGCGACGCGGTGCCAGGACCTCGGTGACCTTGGCGATGGCCTCAGCGCCGGGTTGACGTAGCGCATGGCGGTGCGGGGATTCTTGTGCCGGATCTTGCCCATGATGAGCTGCGGTGGCCGCGGCGCCCGGACGGCGGATCAGTCCTCGGGGCCTTCCATCTCGCCGCTGCGCGGGTTGGGGCCCTGGGGGTTGGGGCCCGGCCCGGAGGCGGGCAGGCCGAGGGCGCGCTTGACCCGCGAGTTGTCGACGGATCGCAGTCCCCGCTTGTCGTAGACCCAGGCGTCGAAGTAGTTGATCGGCGGGACGAGCGTGACGTCGAAGTCGGCCAGGACCTTCATGAGCTTGGGGACCTCGGCGGGGTCGAAGGCGTAGTGCAGGCCGCCGAACAGGTTGAAGCCGCCGCGGGCGCCGATGTGATGCGGCATGAGCGTGGTGGGGCGGAAGGTGGGCACGATCACCCGGGCCTGGGTGACCACGCGTGATTCCGGGCCTGGCTGCCACAGTTCGAAGGTTTGCAGATCGGCGGCGCGCATGGCCTTGCCGAGGTTGGTGAGCGGTGCGCCGCGGTTCTCGCCGCCGACGATGTGTTCCTTGGTGAGCTCGGCTCCGCCGGCGCCGCTGTCGGACAGGAACATGGTGAGCGTCTTGCCGGGGGTCTGCACCTTGAACAGGAAGCCGAAGGTCTCGATGCCGCCGTCGGGGCCGCTGGTCTCTCCGACGTCGACGCTGTGGACCCATTTGATGACGTGCATCTCGACGTGCTTGCTCAGGCGGAGGACCTCGCCGCCCTTGACGGGGCGGCACTGGGAGCGGGGGACGCCGTAGGCGATTGCCTCCTCGCAGGCGGCTTGGGAGGCGATCAGCGGGACGCCGGTCTGTTTGGCCCATTCGGGGGTGTCGACGGAGTGGTCGCCGTGCTGGTGGCCGAGCAGGATGTAGTCGATGGTGCCGGTCTCGGCCAGGGCGGTGCGGACCTTCTGCACGACGGCGGGGTCGGGGGTGCGGGCAGGGTAGCCGACGGCGCCGTCGAGCAGGATGCCGACGTCGCCGATCTGGTAGTGCCAGTTGGTGATGCCGAACCAGGTCATCCGGATCTCGCGGGGCATGCCCCGCTGGGGGCGGTAGTGGTCGTCGGCGTGGGCGGGGGTGGCGGTGGTGGCCAGGGTGGCGGCCACGGCGGTGGCGGGGATGCCGGCCAGGATGGCGCGGCGGGGGATGTCCTGCATGGGTGCCTCTCGTACGAGAACTGGGGGGTCTGCGGCGCGGGCCGGTTGGGGCCGGGCACCGTGCGGGTGGGGGCCGGAGGGGTCAGCCGGCCTTGACGGCCAGGACGGGGCAGGTGGCGTCCAGCAGGACGCGCTGGGCGGTGGAGCCCATGATCAGCTTGCCGACGGGGGTGCGGTGACGGATGCCGATGACGAGCACGGACGCGGCCAGTTGCTGCGCCAGCTCGACGAGCTGTTCGGCGGTGTCGTCGCCGCCGAACAGCTGCCGGACGTCGTAACTGACGCGCGAGTCCGCCAGCGCCCGGGTGATGCGGTCGAGGTCGGGCTGGGGCGCCAGGTGCGGGTCGACGGGGGCCTCGCCGGTGGAGGTGTTGACCACGATCAGGGGTTCGGCCCGGCGCTGGGCTTCGGCGATGCCGGCGTGCAGGGCCGCTTCGCCTTCCGGGGTGGGGACGTAGCCGACCAGGACTGTCACGAGGGCCTCCGGACGATGCGCTTGATCAAGGGCCAGGCCAGCACGATGAGGATGATGGCGTAGATGGCGTAGGAGACGGGCCCGCCGAGCAGGCCCGACAGCTCGCCGCCGGACAGTTGCAGGGAGCGGCGGCCTTGCAGCTCGGCGCGGGGGCCGAGGATGACGCCGACGATCAGCGGCAGGACGGGCAGTCCGAAGCGGCGCATGCCGAAGCCGAGCAGGCCGAGCGCGAGCAGCAGGATCAGGTCGAACGGCTGGGCGTTGACGGCGTAGGCGCCCATGGAGGCGAAGAACAGGATGCCCGCGTACAGGTAGGGACGCGGGATGCGCAGCAGCCGGGCCCAGGCGGGCGCGAGCGGCAGGTTGAGCACGAGCAGCAGCAGGTTGCCCACGAACAGGCTGGCGATCAGCGTCCAGACCAGGGTCGGCTGGCGGTCGAACAGCAGCGGCCCGGGCTGGATGCCGTAGGACTCGAAAGCGGCCAGCATCACCGCGGACACGGCGGTGGTGGGCAGGCCTATGGCCAGCATCGGCACGAGCGTGCCGGCGGCGGAGGCGTTGTTGGCGGCCTCCGGCCCGGCGACTCCTTCGATGGCGCCGTGGCCGAACTCCTCCGGCCGCTTGGCCAGCCGCTTTTCGGCGGCGTAGGACAGGAAGGTCGGGATCTCGGCGCCGCCGGCGGGCAGCGCGCCGAACGGGAAGCCGAGCGCGGTGCCGCGCAGCCAGGGCTTCCAGGAGCGCTTCCAGTCCTCGGCGCCCATCCACGGGCGGCCGACCGGGACGACGGGGGCGGCCTTGCGGCGCAGGTGCGCGGCGACCCACAGCGCCTCGCCGACGGCGAAGATGCCGACGGCGACGACGACCACGTCGATGCCGTCCGCCAGCTGCGGGATGCCGAGCGTGAGCCGTTGCTGGCCGGTCACGCCGTCGATGCCGATCGTGCCGATGACCAGCCCGATCAGCAGCGCGGCGAAGCCGCGGACCCGGGAGCTGCCGAGCGTGGCCGAGACGGCGACGAAGGCCAGCAGCATGATGGCGAAGTAGTCGGGCGCGCCGAGGCTGATGGCGAAGCGGACCACGAACGGCGTGACGAGCACGAGCGCCAGGGTGGCGATGGTGCCGGCGACGAACGAGCCGATCGCGGCGGTGGCCAGGGCCTGGGCGGCGCGGCCGGCCTTGGCCATCTTGTTGCCCTCGATGGAGGTGATGACCGAGGAGGACTCGCCGGGGGTGTTGAGCAGGATGGAGGTCGTGGAGCCGCCGTACATGCCGCCGTAGAAGATGCCGGCGAACAGGATGAACGCCTGGGTCGGGTCCATGCCGTAGGTGATGGGCAGCAGTAGTGCGACGGTCATGGCGGGGCCGATGCCGGGCAGGACGCCGACGGCGGTGCCGGCGATCACGCCGATGAGGGCGACCAGCAGGTTGCCCGGAGACATGACGTTGGCGAAGCCGTCGAGCAGCAGGTTCAGGTTGTCCATTACAGAATGCCTTGCAGCACGCCGGCCGGGAGGTTGACGCCCAGGCCGATCGCGAACGCGTAGAAGGTGATCAGGGCCAGCGCGACGGCGATGATCAGGCCGCGCAGGTGGTGCCGGTTGCCCAGGGCGAAGGCCGCGCCCCAGAACAGGAGGGTGCCGCTGATGACCCAGCCCAGCCAGTCGATCAGCGCCGCGTTGAGCAGGAAGACGCCGATCAGCAGCAGCACGGTGCGCCAGTCGATGCGGGTGGCCAGGTCGATGTCCTCGCCGGCCTCCGGTTCGCCGCGGCCGCCGCGGGCCACGTCGATGCCGTACACCAGCGCGACGACGAGCAGGCACACGCCCAGCAGGATCGGCACCGGGCGGGGCCCGATGGGGTCGTTGCTGCTGGTCAGGTGGGTGATGCGGAGGGCGTCGGCGATCACCAGGAGTCCTGTGACGGCCAGGACCGCGCACACGCCGTACTGTGCGCGGTCCTGGACCGGCGCCGAGGTGTCCGGGCTCATGCCAGCCCGAGCTCGGACAGGATGTCGGCGACGCTCTTGTCCTGTTCGGCGAGGTAGGTGGTGAACTGCTCGCCGGTGAGGAAGGAGTCGGTCCAGCCGCGCTTGGTCAGCTCGCTCTTCCATTCCGCCGAGTCGTGCATCCGGGTGATGGCGTCGATCCACATCTTCCTGTCGGCGTCGCTGATCCCGGGCGGCGCGACGATGCCGCGCCAGTTGCTGAAGACCAGGTCGATGCCGGAGGCCTTGAGCGTGGGCACGTCCTTGACCACGTCGATCGGCTCGGCGCTGGTCACCGCGAGGATCCGCACGGTGCCCGCCTCGACCTGGTCGAGGAACTCGCCGTAGCCGCTCGCGCCGAAGCCGATCTTGTTGCCGAGGATCGCGGGCAGCAGTTCGCCGCCGCCGTCGTAGGAGACGAAGTTGACCTGCTTGGGGTCGATGCCGACGGCCTTGGCCAGCTGCATCGGCAGCAGGTGGTCCGGCCCGCCCGGCGAGGAGCCGCCGCCGACGGTCACCTTCTTGGGGTCCTTCTTCCACGCCTCCACCAGGTCGCCGATCGTCTGGTACGGCGAGTCCTTGGCGACGACGATCGCGCCGGCCTCCTCGATGAGCTTGGCGATCGGGGTGGTCTGGGTGAGCGTCGCCTTGGACTTCGACGCGTAGGAGGCGCCGGCCACGCCCAGGCCCATCAGCAGCGCGAGCTTGCCGTTGCCCTTCTCGTTGATGGTGCGCTGCAGGCCGACCGTGCCGCCCGCGCCGGGCAGGTTGAACACCTGCACCCCGGCGGCGATCTTGGTGTCCTCCATGACCTTGGCGGCGGTGCGGGCGGTGGTGTCGTAGCCGCCGCCGGGCGTGTTGGGCACCATGATGCGCAGCCCGCTGAGGGGCTCACCCGCCGCGTTGGCGCTGGCGCTTGTGCCGTCCTGCTTGGGTGCGGTCGCTCCGCAGGCGCTGACCGCGACCATCGACAGCGCCGCCAGGGCGCCGAGCACGACGCTGATCCGATTTCTCACAGTTGTCTCTTTCGCATTGAGAAGTGCAGCGCCATGATTATGCGAACTCGGCCCGCGGGCCGTCTTCCTTGTGTGACCAGCGGAGATTGTGTTCATTGTGTTCATCAGACGCCGCCGTGCGACCCTGGCCGGCGAGATGCTCATCCTGCAACTGGCCATCGTCGTGGTGGTCCTGCTCGCCGTCGGCGCGATCTCGCTGGCGCAGTCGGCGGCGACGTTCGACCGGGTCGAGGGGCGGCGGGTGACCGCGCTGGCCGAGCAGCTGGCGTGGAACCCGCTGCTGCGCGCCCAGATCGACCGGCCGGCGCCGCGGGAGGTGCTCGCCCCGCTGCTGCACTCGACGCTGAACCAGTCCGGCGTCACCTCGGTGACCGTGGCCGACGTGCGCGGCACCATCATCAGCTCGACCAACCCCACCCTGCTGGACACGGCGCTGCCGCTGGGCGATGCGGGCGTGGCCCGCGCGCGGGGATGGTCCGGCCACCTCGTCCTCGACGGAACCCCGGAGGTCGCCGCCCAGGTGCCGGTCCTGGACGACGCCCCTGGCCGCAACGGCCACCACCTCGGGACGGTCTCGATCGGGGTGGCCGCCCCCACCGTGTGGCAACGGCTGGTCGGCGCCTCCTCCTACCTGCTGACCTACCTCAGCGTCGCCAGCCTGCTCGGCGGCCTCGGCTCCTGGCTGCTGGCCCGGCGGGTCAAACGCCAGACCCTCGGCATGGAGCCCCGCGAGATCGCCGGGCTGGCCGAGCACCGCGAGGCCATGCTGCACGGCATCGCCGAAGGCGTCATCGCACTCGACCAGCAGCGCCGGCTCA
Source organism: Nonomuraea jabiensis (assembly GCF_014204795.1). Classification (GTDB taxonomy): domain Bacteria; phylum Actinomycetota; class Actinomycetes; order Streptosporangiales; family Streptosporangiaceae; genus Nonomuraea; species Nonomuraea jabiensis. The sequence continues at coordinate 9,469,736 of NZ_JACHMB010000001.1, forward strand.
CCATGGTCAACGACATGGGCCGCGCCCTGCTGGACCTGCCCGAGCACTGCGTCGGCATGAGCCTGCCCGCGCTCGGCATCCACGAGCGCCTGTACGACGTGCTGACCGGCGCCGGCGAGGCCCGCGACGAGATCGCCATCCACCGCGGCCGCGTGCTGGTGATGAACCGGATGACCATCCGCGCGGACGGACGCCGCCTCGGCTCGGTGACCACCTTGCGCGACCGCACCGAGCTCGCCCAGCTCGAACGCGAACTCGGCTCCTTCCGCAGCTCCACCGAGCTGCTGCGCGCCCAGGCCCACGAGTTCGCCAACCAGCTCCACGTCATCTCCGGGCTGATCCAGGTCAAGGAGCACGACGAGGTCGTCCGCTACATCCGGGCCATCCGCAAGCACCGCGAATCCCTCGACCTGAAGCTGAGCAGCGGCATCGGCGACACCTCGGTGGCGGCGCTGCTGATGGCCAAATCCTCGCTCGCCGCCGAACGCCGCGTCGAGCTGCGTCTGTCCGAGCGCACCGCGCTGGACCGGCTCGACCCCCTGGACGCCGCGGACGTGGCCACCGTCACCGGCAACCTCGTCGACAACGCCATCGACGCCGCCAGCGGGGCGGCTGACGGTGCCTGGGTCGAGGTCGAGTTGCGCCAGGACACCTCCAGCGTCGAGATCGTCGTCCGCGACTCCGGCCCCGGCGTCGCCCCCGAGCTCGCCCGCGAGGTGTTCACCCGCGGCTTCACCACCAAAGCCGCCCAAGGCGGCGAACGCGGCATCGGCCTGGCGCTCACTCAGCTCGTCTGCCACCGCCGCGGCGGCGAGGTCACCGTCACCAACACCACCGACGGCGCCATGTTCACCGCCCGCCTGTCCATCGGACAGCAGATCCACGAGACGATGGAGACCCCCCGATGATCGACGTACTGGTCGTGGACGACGACTTCATGGTCGCCAAGGTCAACAGCGGCTTCGTCAGCCAGGTCGACGGCTTCCGCGTGATCGGCACCGCCAGCACCGGCGAGCAGGCCCTGGACCGCATCGCCGCGCTGCGCCCCGACCTGGTGCTGCTCGACCTCTACCTGCCTGATGTGTTCGGGCTGGAGGTCATCACCCGGATGCGCGCCGCCGGCCACGACTGCGACGTCATCGTGATCAGCGCCGCGCGTGAACTGGACGCGGTGCGCGGCGCCGCCCGCCGGGGCGTCAGCAACTACCTGCTCAAACCGTTCGACTTCGACGACCTGCGGGTCCGGCTGGAACGCTACGCCGCCCAGCGCGCCGCCCTCGGCACCACGGTCATCACCAGCCAGGCCGACGTGGACCGGCTGCTGGCCGCGGGCGGCTCACCCGTGCCCGCCGCGCTGCCCAAAGGCATGAGCGTCGAGACCGCCGAACTGGTCAAACGCGTCCTCACCGAGACCGGCGGCACCCTGTCGGCCACCGAATGCGCCACCCAGGTCGGCATCTCCCGGGTCAGCGCTCGCCGCTACCTCGAACACCTCACCGCCATCGGCGCGGCCGAGGTCTCCCTGCGCTACGGTGGCACCGGCCGCCCGGAACGCCGCTACCGGTGGCATCATCCCGCCTGACAGAGGGGTCAGGCCGGGCCGTGGTCGTACCCCTCCAGCGCGTGCGCGATCCACCCGGCGCTGCGGGCGATCACGAAGACCGCTTCACCCGCGCCGTTGGCGAGGTCATGGGCGAAGCAGAGCGCCCCCAGCGCGAACTCGACGTTGGGGTGCAGCCGGCGCCGCTCGATCACCAGCTCCACCGTGGCCCGGATGATGTCCAGCTCGGCGAGGCGTTGACCACGTCGGCGATCGTGGCGTTCAGCTTTTTCAGGGTGATGTGCCGGTTGCGGACCATGTACAGCTCGCGGGCGGTGACGCCGGCGATGTGCTTGGCCGCCTCGTAGGGGCCGATGTTGATGCTGCCGGTGAACACCGCCGGCGAGTACCGCCCCAGCTTGTCCTTGATCTTGGGGCCGGAGCCCGGAAGCCGGGCCGAAGCGGCGATACCAGGTGAGCCAGTGGGCGGTGCGCGCGACGATGGACAGCAGCGAGCGTTCGGGCATGCGCCGCTCGATCTCGGCCGCCAGCCGTTCGGCCTCGGCATCGCTGCCCTTGCCGCGGCGGCGTTTGAGGGTGGGCACACCGCCCTCGTCGACGATCAGGTCGGCGTTGTCGAGGTAGCCGGCGTCCAGGTGTGCGGCCGCGCTCAGGTGGGCGTCCTTGAGGTCGGCGGGGGTGTCGAGCAGGCCGACCTTTTCGCAGAAGGCGGCCGGCTTCGGCTGGCACTCTTCCCAGGGCAGCAGGTGCGCGTTCCAGTCGGCGTACTCGTCCGTGCCGAGCACGGCCACGTCGCCGGTGCGCAGTTCCTCGGCCAGGTAGCAGAACACCATCGCCTCGATCCCGGCCTCCAGACCCCGGGAGAAACGGGCCGCGTACGGGGTTGAGGAACCGGCAGACAGGATGGCTGCCGATCAGCGTCCCCGCCAGTGCCGCGTACGCGGTGGAGCGGCCGATTTTGCGGGTGCGGGCAGCGTCAGCGACCGGGACACCGTCGTCGACCAGGCGGCTCGGGTGTCCTTGAGCCGCTGAGGGCCGGTGTCCGGCGGGTATCTTCGATGGTGCCAACGTGCAGCCAAGGGGGTCGATCGATGAGCGCGGGCTATCCGAAGGGGCGACGGCGACGTGCTGAGATCGTCGAGGCCGCGTCCGCCAAGTTCGCCTCGGTCGGATACCGCAACGCGAGCATGGTGCAGATCGCCGCGGACTGCGGGGTGTCGCGGATGGGCCTGGCGCATCACTTTCCGACAAAGGAAGCGCTCCTGGCCGCCGTGCTCGAAGAACGGGATCGGGTCAACGGCGAGTTGTTCTTCACCGGATTCGACGCGACGGCGGATGGCTTGGACTATTTCTCCAGGCTCGCCCGGCTGGTGGAACACAACGCGACAGTGCCGGAGCTCGTGAGCCTGTACGCTGTGCTGTCGGTCGAGGCCGCTGATCCGGCGCATCCCGCGCACACGTACTTCGTCGACCGGTACACGCACATCCGCCGGGATATCCGCGACGCGCTTGAGGAACTCCACGCCCGAGGACTCGTGCGGCCCGGGACGAGCATCGCGGGTGCCGAATCGGATCTCATCGCGTTGATCGACGGCCTGCAGGTGCAGTGGCTCCTCGACCCGACCAGCGTGGACATGGGTGCCCGCTTCCGGCAACGGCTCAGCGAGATGCTCCTGGTCGAGGTGCCCTGACGACTGGCTGCGCGGCGGCTCACGCCGTCAGCGTCTTGGGCCGGGAGAACCTCCAAAGAAGGCCGGCGGCGACGACCGAGAGCGCTTCACCGATCGGCAGGCTGATCCAGATCCCTGTGGGCCCGCGCGTCCCGAGCGCCAGGACCAGCGGCGCCTTGATGATCACGAGCGTGCCGATCGAGATCAGGTACGACGGCGTGGCTCTGCCGAGAGACTGAAAATAGGCGGAGACCAGCGGCGGGACACCGGCGAAGACGAATCCGACCGCGATGATACGCAGCGCATCCACCGTGACGGCCGCGGTCTCCGGATCGCTGATGAACAGTCCCACGAGCGGCCGCGCGAGCAGCGCGACGAGCGCGGCGGTGGTCGCCCCGTAGATGACGGTGGCGCGCATGGCCAGCGTGAGGGTCCGGTTGACGCGGCCGGCCAGCCGGCGGCCGGCGTTGTAGCCGACGATCGGCTGGATGCCCTGGGTGATGCCGATCTGCGGGGTGAACACGAAGGTCTGCAGCCGCGCGCACACCGCGTACGCGGCCAGAGCGACCGCGCCGGTGGCGGCCAGAGTCGTGTTGATCAGGGCCGCCAGCAACGTGGCGCCGAAGCCGGCGAGGAAGGAGGGGGCGCCCACCGCGAGCACGGCCCCGATCGTCGCCGGGTGCGGGCGCAGGTCAGCCAGTCCGATCCGGTACGGACGACCGCGCTGGACGAAGAAGAACCAGACCGCCATACCGGCCGACACGGCCTGGCCGCCGACCGTGCCGAGAGCCGCGCCGGCGACACCGAGGCCGCAGACGAAGATCAGCAGCGGATCGAGGGCGATCTGCACCAGCACGGGTACGACCCACAGCATCGTCGAGAACCGCAGCCGCCCTTCCGCGCGTACCAGAGCCGAGAACCCGGTCGAGAAGATCGCCCCGCCGATGATCACTGCCGCGTAGGGCCGCGCGTACGCGATCGTCGGACCGGATCCACCCAGCAGGGCCAGCAGCGGATCGAGCGCGAGAAGACCGGCCACGGTGACGGACAACGCCACGAGCCAGAACACCACGAACGCGTTTCCCGCCGCGCGCGCGGCCTGATCGGGCCGACCGGCACCGAGCATGCGCGAGACCACGGACGCGCCGCCGACGCCGACGGTCGTCGAGACCGCCCCCAGCATCAAGATGACCGGTGCGACGAGGTTGACCGCCGCCAGGGCTGCCTCGCCGACGCCCCGGGCGACGAACCAGGCGTTGGTGAGTGCGTAGATCCCGTAAACACCCACCGAGAGCGTCGTCTGCGAGCAGGTCCACCACAGCAGCCGCCCGATCGGGCGGCTGCCCAGCGATTGCGTGTGATCGCGCACTGCCGGTCCGCGCCGGTCCATCAGCGTCTCACCGGGTACGGCCGAACTGCGCCATCAGCAGGTCAAGCTGCTCGCGGCCGAGGTCGTAGGTCGTCGTGTCGGTGTGGCCGCGGTACTTCGTCTCGAAGATCATGATGACGGCCAGGTACAGCGAGTACAGCCGGCGGCGCACTCGTTGCGCCTCGGATAATTCACCAAGCCCGTATCCCTGCATGAAGTCGGTGGGATCGCCGAAGACCGGCAGGTCGATCCCGGTGAGGCCGGCCTCGAGCGCGCTCGCGTTCTTGGCGAGCACGGCGCGGATGTCGTCGTAGTCCCAGCCGATGTCGACCTGGACGCGGGCGCCGTCGGCGAGCGTGTCCTCGATCATCTTGGTGAACGCTTCTCGCCATGTTGCCGATCCCGGGCCTTCCAGCGGCCCGAAGTGCGGTCCCACGATGGAGTTCAGTTCCCGGTTGAGCGCGCCGAGTTGCCGCCCGCCCGCAGCGATGACGTCGGCCGTCAGGCGACCGTCCGCCGCCGCGAGGCCGAAGTTGTCGGCGTCGACGTACCCCATGAAGAAGTAGTCCGCATCGATCAGCTCCCGCGACAGATCCGCGTGATCGACCCGCGGCACCGGAACCCCGGCGCGGTCCCGGACCAGCGCCATCGCGGCGAGCTCGTTGCGCATCATGTTCCGCTCACGGGTCAGCACGGCCACATCGCCAGGAGGGGCGATTTTCAGCACCACCTGCTGCCCGTCACGAAGCCGAATTCGATACACCACGTTGCACCAGCCGTGCGTGATCTCCTCGGCCGTCGGGCCCCCGGGCGATCCCATAGGCTCGCTCGATCATCGCCTGAAGCGTCTTTGGCGGCTGCCGGTTCTTCGTGATGCTCTCCATCGGACCTCCCCGTCATCGCCGTGCCTCAGCTCTATTACCTGCCGAGGGATCCTACAAGAAACCGGCAGAGGTGACGGGATTCGTCGATACAGCCCTGCGGGCGCAGACGATGGTGACGGTGCCGTCCAAGGCGACGGACAGCAGCACGTGCTGACCATGACCTTCCCCGCCGGCCAAGGCCCTGGAGGGTCGCCGCAGCCCCGGCGTCATCACCGCCACCGGCGACGCCGCCCCCGACGCCTGGCGCCGCACTCTCGCCCTGATGATCCAGTCCTACCAGGCCCCGGCCCGCGCCCCGCCCCCTGCCCCGCCCGCGCACACCGCCCTGTACCGGGCCATGATCAATCTCGGACGCGCAAACTCACCTTCCCGCGAACCGGCCGGAAGCTGATCCCGGCCGGGCGCTCCCACAAACGCTTCGATCCCGAGAGCCGGTGCGCAGCCCGGTCTCGGTGAGCATGTCCAGCAGCGGCAAAGGCGCGGAGGTCGGTCCGCCCGTCCCACTCGTGCAACGCCAGGTCGGAGGCCGGGACCTGCACCGCGGCGGCGACGTACCCGAGTACGCCGCCAACGCGGTCGTGCGGTCTAGATCAGGGGGCAGCTGTCGCGATACTGCGAGATGCCGTCCCGGTTGGTCAGCGGGCAGAGGAATGGGCTGTAGCGGGCGTCATCGTCGATGAATATCTTCATCCAGGGGATCATGGTGCGCGCGAGGGTGGTGCTCGGCTGGCCGATGTAGTTGTGGCCGGCGCCTGCGACCTCGATGTACGCCTTCTCCGTCGTCGCCGGGATGGTGTTGTACAGGGTGGTCAGGCGCGACGGCGGCACCAAGGTGTCGTTCTGCATCGCGTAGATGAGAGTCGGCACCCGGTCACTGGAGAGGCTCCCCGAAGGCAGATGGGGCGCGTTCCCGATGGCTGCCTGGAGTGAAGGACGCCGCAGGGCGGCGTCGAGAGCCCCGCCCCCGCCCATGGAGTGTCCGGCTACCGCCAGCCGGGTCGCGTCGACCCGCCCGCGTACGGTGCTGCGCTGGGTCAGGTAGTCCAGCGCTGCCAGGAGCTGCGTGCCATGGCTGGTGGGACTGTCGTTGAGGTTGTTGGTCTCGATGCCGAAGACGACGAAACCCTGAGAGGCCAACCGCGGTCCCAGCCAGGCGATGCCCGCCCAGGTGCCATTGAGGCCGGGCGAGATGGCTATCGCTCCGAAGGTGCCCTGGTCGGTAGCTGTCGGGTAGTAGATGGTCCCGCCGCCGAAGCCGTTGCCGCGCGGCACCCCGACTGACGCTGTCGCGAAGGGGCCGGTGGGGGCCGCAACGCTGGCGGCCGTCGGATCGGGGCCTCGCTGGTACGGGTTCTCCGCGGCGGACGCGGCGCGTGTCGTCGCCGTTGGGGCGAGGATGCTGAGGACGATCGCAGTCCCGGCGAGGACCTTACGGGGTAACCACGCGCGCGGCTTGCTCTCCAGTTGTGGCATGTTCTCCTCCTCGATGGACCGGTGTATGGGGTCAGCCGGGCGTTGCCGCAGTGAAGGTGAACGAACCGGAGGGGACGCTGTAGACGGCGTAGGTGCCGTCCATACGCTGGAACGCGGCCCGGTGCGGTGCTGCGACCAGGCGCCGCTCCTTCGCCGGTACCCAGACCTCGGCCGTGGTGTTCGGCGGGATCTCGACCGTCAACTTGAACGTTCGCTGCCCGCGGCTCCACTCGGACCGCACCACACCCTGCGGCGTGGTGTAGCTGCCTCTGACGTAGGTGAGGTCCCCGACCGGCTTGGGCTGGATGAGGAGGTCGCGGTAGGCGGTCGAGCCGGCGGCCTCGCGGATGCCGGCCAGGCCGGTGTGGAACCACTCCTCGATCTGGGCGAGGATCATGTGGTTCTTGGACGCTCCCCGGTCCCAGCGCTCCCCGATCGTGGTCATGCCGCCCGGGTTGGCGCTGGTGGACTGCATGAAGTAGCCGTAGCCGGGCTGGTCGTCCTGCTGCAGGACCTCCCGCAGGACGTCGCCCTGGCCGCCGGCGGCCAGGGCGCGGACGATCGGGCCCATGCCGATGGTGCCGCCGCTGAAGTGCGGCCCTTCGCCGTTCGGGTGGTAGGCGCGGACGAGCTCGACGAGGGCGTCGAGGACGGCCTGCCGTTCACCGTCCGGGACGAGGCCGGCGTCGAGGGCCAGCGCCTGGGCCGTCTGGGTGGCGCCGGCGGTCCCGGCGTCGCCGCCGGTGGTGTAGCGGCGGAGCTGCTGGTTGTAGAAGTGGGCGTTGAAGGCGTTCTTGATGTCGGCGGCCAGCGTCCGGTAACGGGCGGCGTCGTCGGCGTGGCCGGTGAGCTCGGCCATCTTCGCCAGCTTGGTGATCATGACGTAGTAGCCCCACGTGCCGGTGATCCGGCCCGAGGTCTCGTCGGCGGCCACCCAGTCGGCCAGGGCGGCGTCCACGATGTGCGCGTCCGCTCCAGTGCCGACCTTCTGGCGCTGGATGTAGTCGGCGAACAGGACCATCTGCTCGTAGTAGCGGGCCATGGTCTCGGTGTCGCCGTACAGCTCGTACAGCATCGCCGGGACGAGGATGATGGCGTCGCCCCAGTTGATCTCGTCGCCGAACCGCCCGCTGAACCCCCAGTCGTAGACGGGCGTCTTCAACGCCACGTTGCCGCGCATCGGGGTGTCGGCCATGGACTGGCCTTCGGCGAGGTGGCGCATGGTGGTCTTCAGGTACGCGCCCAGGTCGTGGTTACGGTGGATGGCGCCCATCGGCATCGTGTAGTCGGCCGGGTAGGACAGCTTTTCCCGCCCCGGGCAGTCGGTGAAGACCGACATGAGGTTGGAGGCGAAGGAGTAGCGGGCCATCGTGTGGATGCGGTTGATCCGGGCGTTGGAGGTGGTCACCTGGCCCGCGACGGGCGTGTCGGCCTGGAGCCGGATGCCCTTGATGAGGTCCTTGCCGGGGGTGTAGCCCTCGGGCAGGCCGGTGACCTGGACCCACTGCATGCCGAAGTAGTTGAAGTCGGGGTGCCAGCTCTCGCCGCCGGGCAGTCCGGCGGTGGTGTTGGTGTTGAACAGGTCGCGGCCCCGGTTGCCGCCGCCGCCCATCAGGGAGGCCTGGTCCACGGTGCCGTCGGGGGCCAGGGACTCGGCGGGGGACATGCGGATGGCGATCCCGGCGGGCAGGCGGCCCTTGAGGTTGAGCTGGGGCCAGCCGGTGATGTTCTGGCCCAGGTCGAACACCCAGACGCCCGGCGCCGGGTTGGTCAGGGAGACCGCGGGGAAGGTCTCGACGGCTTTGACCGGTTCGGCCGCGCGGGCGACGAGCTTGGTGGCGAGGTTCGGCGGTGGTGCGATGCCGGCGGCCGTCCAGGCCATGAGGGTGCCGTCGAGGCGCTTGGCGGTGGGGGAGAGGTCGGCGCCGGGGAAGTCCCAGCCGGGCTGCTCGCGGCGGGCGTCGTGGTCGGAGCCGGAGTACCAGGCGTCGGTGACCAGAGGGCCCAGGGCGGTGCGCCAGCTCCGGTCGGAGACGATGACGTCCGGCGAGCCGTCGGCGTAGGTGATCTCCAGGCGGGCGATCAGGCGGGGCGTCACCGCGGCGCCGGCGCTGGCGTCGCTCGCGGCGATGTTGTTGCCTGAGCCGGTCACCGTCGCGCCCGCCGGGTGCGGCTTGTCCAGCGCGGGGGTGAAGGTGATGCCGGTGCTGCTGATCGCGGTGATCGTGCGGGATTCGAGGTTGTCGCCGCCGTCGCCGGTGTCGATGTTGATGGTGCCGCCGACGTGGTAGCCGGTGACGCTGTTCGGCGTGACGGTGGTGGCGCGGCGCGCAGGGCGCGGGTGACGTCATAGGTGCGGTACTCGCTGGAGAGCTGGTAGTTGGCGTTGCCGGGGGCGAGCACCTCGTCGCTGAGCGTACGGCCGTTGAGGGTCGGCAGGTGCAGCCCGACGCCGGACAGGTAGAGGCGGGCGCTCGCCACGCGCCTGCGGCGGTCGAGGTCGAACGCGCGGGCGAAGATCGGCATGGGCTGGCTCTCGGCGCGGCCGGGGTACTCGATCCAGCGCGCCGCGCCCCAGTCACTCTGCTGGAGCAGGCCCATCTCCCAGGACGACGGCCTGCTCCAGGCGGAGGGCTGCTCGTTCGCGTCCCAGACGCGCACGTGCCAGCTGACCTGCTGCCGCGATGTCAGCGGCTGTCCGCCGTAGCGGACGCCGGACTGGGTGGCCGAGCCCACCTTGCCGGAGTCCCACAGCAGCCGCCCGCGCCTGAGGTCGCTCTCGCTCGCGGCCACCTGGATCTGGTACGCGGTCTGCGCGTCGGCCGGGCAGGCGACCCGGGAGCCGGGCCGACGGCACGGGTGGTCGGCGGACCGCCGGGTGGGGGTCATCCGCCACGCCGGCAAGGGGGCGGCGCTGTCGATGCCGAGGGGCTGATCGTGCCGGCCGTCCACGCGCAGGTCGACGACCTCGACGTGGGGTTGCCTGCCGGCGGCCGCCGGTGGGGGGTTGAGGGGCTGTGCGAGGACGAGGGTGAACGTCACTCCCAGCCCTGCCAGGACGCGTATCCGGCGACGTAATGAGGACACAAGTCACTCCCCTGGTGGTGACGGAGTTCTCTCAGAGGTGAGGGGCGCGTGGCGTTGTGCTGCTTGTGTCGGCGAGGGCATGAAACGTTTTGTCCCCGTCCGGGCTGGTCAGAGGTGGGCGCGGGCTGGGGCGGACCAGTGGGGGGCGTTCCAGCGGTCGGCGATGGCGGCGGCCCGGGCGAAGTGGGCGGCGGCCTCGTCGTCGCGGCCGAGCAGCAGCGCCAGCTCGCCGAGCGTGTGGGCGACCGGGCGCACGGCCAGCGACAGGCTGGTGGCGCCGGCCGGAGGACCGTCGCGATGGGGGAGCAGGGCCGCGTAGCACTCCTCAGCGGCGGCGGTGTCGTTCAGTGCGATGGCGGCCATGGCGCGCAGGGTGGTCAGAAAGGTGAAGAAGAAGTCGGGCCGGATCGGGCTCGGTGACGTGCGGACCCGGCGTGCCTCGTCGCTGCGACCGGCGGCGTGGAGGGCGAGCGCCAGCAGGTCGGCGACCATCGGGCCGAGCGCCTCGTGGAGAGCGCGCACGTCGTCCACGTGGTCGCCGAGCGTGCCGTCGTTCACCCAGATCGCCGCCAGCGCGAGGCGGGCGAAGCCGACGTGCACCGATCCGGCGCGTTCCATGCGTTCGGCGGCCTGGACGTAGAGGCGCTCGGCTTCGGCGAACCGGCCCTCGATGAGCACCAGGGACGCCAGCGCGATCTCGATGGCGCCGATCGCCTCCGGCATCCGGTAGGCGCGGGCGAGGTCGAGCGCCTCCCCAGTCACGCGGCGCATCGTCGCCGGGTCGTTGGCCGCGGCGGCGTTCAGGGCCTGGCTGAGCAGCCCGGTCACGCGGTAGACGGGCAGGTCGTGCTCGACGCCGATCTTCACCAGCTCGCGGGAGTACTCCTCCCGCCCGGGGTCGCCGGCGAGGACCAGCAGCGCCGCGGCCCGGAGGCGGGGATCGGTGGCGAGGTCGAGGGCTTCCCGCGCCGCCGCCATGACCGTCGGGTCGTCCTCGCCCACCAGCTCGTTGGCGTACGCGATGAGGAGGCGGGACCGTACGTCGGGGGCGAGATCGGTCCGCTTGAGCAGGCGGCTGAGGCGGTCGACGACGGGACGGTCGACCGTGCCGTACGTGCGAGCCTGCCAGGGGGTGGGCTCGGTCCAGGCGGTGAACGCGGCGATCATCAGGTCGTCGCGGCCGATCGACTCGGCGTACTCCACGGCCTGCTGGCGCGTGTCCCTGGCCGCGGCGACGGCCCCGGCCCTGATCTGGGCCCGGAGCAGCCTGCCGAGCAGGTCGACGCGCTCGTCCGGTTCGCTGGAGTTGGCGACCGCGTCGGTGAGGAGGGCGGCCGCCACGTCGTGGGCGTAGCGCGCCTCGGCCAGCTCGGCGGCCCGTACGCAATAGCCGACGGCCTTCGGCGATCCCGCTCGCGCATAGTGATGGGCGAGCGCCGCGACGTCGCCGGTGCCCTCCAGGGCGGCGGCGATCCGGGCGTGCATCCTCGCGGCCCGCAACCGGCTGACGTCGGCGACCAGCGTGTCCCTGACCAGCGCGTGAACGAACCGGACGCGCCCCGGCCCCGGCTCGTCGAGCAACCCGGCGATGACGCCCGCGTCCAGCGCGTCCAGCACGCCGTCCGCGTCGGAGTCGGCGGCCTGCACGAGCACGTCCACCGAACTCTCCCGGCCGGCCACCGCCGCCAGCCGCAGGACGGACACGCTGCTCGCGGGGAGCCTTGCCAGCCGGCGCCGCAGCACGTCCCGTACGCCCTCGGGGACCTCGGAGAGCGCGACCAGCGCACCCTCGCCGTTCAGCAGCCGCGCGCTCTCCCGCACGTAGAACGGGTTGCCGCCGGTGCGCTCGGCGATCCCCGCCACCGTCGCGTCGTCGGCCTCGCTTTCGGCCCGTACGAGCTCGGCCACCGCCGCGCCGTCGAGCCCGGGCAGCGCGATCCGGAGCGGTGCGGTGCGGGCGAGCGCACCCAGCGTCTCGGTGAGGTGCTCGCTCTCGTCCGGGCGGTACGCCGCGACGACCAGGATCGGGGCCCGCACGCCGACGCCGCCGCCGAGCAGCCCCAGCGTGGTCGTGTCCGCCCAGTGCAGGTCGTCCAGCATGACGGCGACCGGCCGTTCTGTGGCGGCCGCCGCGAGCCAGCCCCACACGGCCCGGCGCAGCCGGAACCGTCCGGCGGCGGCGTCGCCGTCCACCGGCATGGAGTCGGAGAGCAGCGGCGCCAGGTCTTCCGCGAACTCCCCCGGAGGAACGGTCGCGGCGACGGCCCGCAGCGCCTCGACCCACGCCCACGCGGGCGGCGCGCCGTCGACCTCCGGGCACCGCCCGGCGGCGACGAGCCAGCCGTCGCGCTCCAACCGCGCGCCGAGGTGCTCCAAGAGGGTCGACTTGCCCAGCCCCGCTTCCCCGGTGACAAGAGCGACGCGCGCCCCATCGGCGGCGGCCTGCCCGGCGGCCGAGACCAGCGCGGCAAGCTCGCCCTCCCGCCCCACGAAAGAGGCAGCACGTCGCGAGGGCTTGGCGTGCGGGGGTTTGGTGGCCGGGGGTGGGGGGACGGCCGTGCGGAGGATGTCGATGCGCTGGGCGAGGATCGCCTCTTCCAGGGCGACCAGGTCGGGGCCGGGGTCGAGACCGAGTTCGTCGGCGAAGGTGGCGCGGGCGCGGCGGAGCGTCGCCAGGGCGTCGGCCTGGCGGGCGCTGCTCCACAGCGCCAGGGCGTGAAGGCGCCAGCCCTCTTCGCGCAGGGGTTCGTCGCGGGTGAGGCGCTCGGCCTCGGGGACCACCGAGGCGGGGTCGCCCGTCCGCAGGCCCGCCGCGACGTGGAGCTCGCGGGCGACCAGACGCAGCTCGTTCAGGCGGGCGGTCTCGGCGACGGCCCACGGCTCGTCGGCGACCTCGGCGAACGCGGGTCCCTGCCACAGGCCCAGTGCCTCGGCCAGCCGGGCGCGGGCGGCCTGAGGCTCGGTGAGCGTGCGGGCCTCGTCGAGCAGGTGCTCGAAACGCCACGCGTCCACCGACTCCGGCGGCAGCCGCAGCGCGTAGCCGGGGGAGGCGCTCACCAGGAGGCGGGCCGGGGTTCGGGGCGGGCGGCCGGGCTCCAGCAGCCGGCGCAGGTTGGAGACGTACGCCTGCAGGGAGGCCAGCGCACGGGATGGCGGCTCGCCACGCCAGAGGTCCTCGATCATCCGGTCGACCGACACGACCTGCCCGCGCGCCGCGACCAGGAGAGCCAGGACGCCGCGCTGCCGCGGCCCACCCAGGGGGACGGACTCGCCATTGACCTCGGCGCCGAAAGAGCCCAAAACCCGGATCAAGACCATGACGTGGAACATCATACGCGCGCGGGTGTTCCAAATCGGTTCCAAGTGCCTTCCAAACGCCGTCGGCAGGCTTAACACGTCGAACCGATGAAGGGCAGGAACGAAATGAGCGTCAACACCCAGGACATGGAGATCGTCCACCGCGCCTTCCGTCGCGAGTCGCGGCTGCTGATGGAGCTCGTCGCGGCGGTCGCCCCAGGTGACACCGCTCGCGCCAAGGTGATCGCCGACCACTTCCGCGACTATCGGCTGGGGCTGAAGAACCACCACGAGGGCGAGGACGAGCTGCTGTGGCCGCCGCTGCTGTCCCGGGTCGATCTGGAGGCCGACATCGTGCTGCGCATGGAGGCCCAGCACGAGCGCGTCGCGGCCACGCTGACCAGGCTGGACGCGGCGGTCCCCGCGTGGGAGGCCGCCGCCGGGGCGGACGAGCGCGACACGCTCGTGGCCGCCCTGGCCGACCACCGGGCCGTGCTCCTCGAGCACCTCGACGACGAGGAGGCCACCCTCCTTCCGCTCGCGGCCGAGCACATCACCGAGAAGGAATGGGCCTCCCTGGGCGAGCACCTGGTGGCCAACACGCCCAAGTTCACCCTGCTCACCCTCTTCGGCCTCGTCCTGGAGGATGCAAACCCGGCCGAGCGCGCCATGCTCCTGTCCGCCCTCCCCGCTCCGGTACGCGGCATCTGGCACATCATCGGCCGTCCCCGCTACGCCCGCCACATCGGCCGCGTCCGCGCCGCCTGACCGGACCCACACGACCCCCAAGCTCACGAAGACTCGCAAGGAGAAGAACAATGTCGCTGAAGAAGATCAACACCGTCCTGGCCGCCGCCTTCGTCCTCTTCATCCTCTGGTTCGGGACGGAGTTCATCCTGAGCCCGGAGACGACGGCGCCAACCTTCGGCCTGCCGAGCTGGCCGTCCGGCGACGGCGGCGGCTTCCTGATCATCAAGGGGATCCGCGACGTCGTCCTGGCCCTGGTCCTGGGCGTCCTGCTGGTGACGGGCCACCGCCGGGCGCTGGGCTGGGCACTGCTGGTGGGGGCCCTCGCCGCGTACGGCGACATGACCACCGTGCTGGCCCACCACGGCTCCGTGGCCACCGCTCTCGGCGTCCACGGCCTGACCGCGACGCTGATGGTGGTCAACGGCCTGCTGATGCTGCGCGAGACCCGCAAGGCCCCGGCCGCTCCGCAGCCCGCCTGACGGTCACCAGCGTCCCGCCATTCACCAGCCGGTCGAGCTGGACCAGAACAGCACGGCATTTGTGAGAACTCGAAAAAGGGAGACGACGATGACTATCCACGATTTGCGCGGTGTCCTGAAGGGGCGCGTGCTCCTGCCCGATGACGACGGCTTCGAACAGGCGGCCACCGCGTGGAACCTGACCGTCAGGCAGCCGGTGGCGGCCGTGGCGGAGGCCGCGGATGCCGAGGACGTGGCGGCGCTCGTGCGTTACGCGCGGCGGGCGGGTATGACGGTGACCGCGCAGCCGAGCGGGCATGGCGCCTCGGGTGATGTGGAAGGCCTGATCCTGCTGCGTACCGGCCTGCTGAACGAGGTGGAGGTACGCGCGCAGGAGCGCGTGGTCCGGGTGGGCGCGGGCGTGAAGTGGGGGCAGGTGCTGGCGGCGGCCGGTCCGCTGGGTCTGACCGGCCTGTCCGGCAGCGCGCCGGGGGTCAGCGTGACCGGCTACACCCTGGGCGGCGGGGTCGGCTGGTTCAGCCGCAAGTACGGCTTCGCCTCAGACAGCGTGCGGGCTGTCGACATCGTGGACGCCGATGGCGAGCCGGGCCGGGTGACCGCCGAGTCCGATCCCGAGCTGTTCTGGGCGCTGCGCGGCGGCGGCGGGGACTTCGCGGTGGTGACCGCCCTCGAACTCGAGCTGTATCCCGCGCCAGCCCTGTACGGCGGGCGCGTGATCTGGCCGGAGCACCGGACCAAGGAGGTGTACGACGCGTTCCTGGAGATCACCGCCGAGGCGCCGCGCGAACTCAGCGTCTGGATCAACCGGCTCCAACCCCCCGGCGCGCCGCCGATGGTGACGCTGGATCTGGCCTACCTGGGCGAGGCGGCTCAGGGGGAGGACCTGCTGGCGCGCATCGACAAGATCGAGGGCGCGATCTCCGACAGCCGCGGCGTCGTCCCGGTTGCCGACCTGGGTGGCATCACCGCCGAGCCCACCGATCCGGCCCCATCCATCGCTCGTGCGGAGCTGCTCACCGGCCTGGACGCGGACGCGGTTGACCTCCTGCTGGCCAAGCCGCTCGAACCACTCATCAACGTCCAGATCAGGCACCTGGGCGGTGCGCTCGCCGAGCCGGGCGCCGGGGCCGGCGCGAGCGGCGCGGTGGCTGAGCCGTACCTGCTCGGCCTGCTGGGTCTCGGCCTGCCACACGTGGCCGATGCGACGCGCGCCAAGCAGGCCGAGGTCGTGGCCGACCTGGAGGCCTACATCAGCGGCCGTAAGCCGTACACCGTGCTGTCCCCCGGCGACACGGCAGCGAAGTCCTTCTCCGGCAGCACGCTCGCGCGGCTGCGGGAGATCAAGCGAGCCCGTGACCCGCACAACGTGTTCCGCGCGAACTACCCGGTACTCGGATAGATCGGTTCCAGCGGCCTTGGCCCCTCCGCCCACCGGGGCGGCGGGGCCGCACCGTGCCCGAGCGACAGATGCCATCAGAGCCGGTCCGGCGAACCGCCGCTGAGCACCCGCACCGAGGTCGGCCGCCTGTCCGTCGCCCTGGACCGTACGCTCGACCAGCTCCAGGCCTCGGCCGCCTCGGCGGAGCGGGGCGCGCTGCTGGGAGGCGGCGGGCCGCAGCGGGCTGGGCTCCGCTGTGCTCCATGTCTCATCCGCAGGCCGCTACACCGGCTGCGTGGCTGGTGTCTCAATGCCGAGTCCACAACACGGGGGAGACATGATGAACGGGAACGTCGAGGTGGCGGATCCGCCTGCACCAGCTCGTGCCCGGCTCCGATGACGCGGTCGAGGGCTTCGGTGGGGTTCTGGGCGGGAACGTCCGGCTGGTGGTCGACGCCGCGACCCGGATCGACGCCGCCGAGCCCTTGCCGTCCTTGGGGAAACGGCGGTCAGAGAGATTTGGAACGGTATCCGGCGTTAACGGGGTTCTCCCAGGTCAGCGAACCTCCTGTGTTGCGGTCTTCCGGACGTGGTTAACGCCGGGTTCCGTTCGATCTCACAGCGCGACTTTGATCTACGTCGTGTGACGGTAGTCGCGATTGGTAACGGTTGTATTGCTCTGATGACGCTGTTTCTGTTGGGTCATACGTTGCGTGCATGCCTGTCGGCTTCCTGAGCGACTCAGAAGCGGCGAAGTACGGCCGTTACGACGGCCCGCCCTCCCCGGGTCGAGCCGAGATAACGGGAATTCCGGCCATGGGTGGATCTTGAGCGCTCTGACCTGCTGCAACGTCGAGCAGGCTCGAGCTCCGCCGTACGACTCGGGGCCTCGAATAACTGTCGGCCTCCGCTCAGACTTCCGCTCGCCCAGGAAGCAGAACTCGTTGCCCTCCGGGTCGAGGAGGGTCACCCAGTGCTGCTCGTCCTGCACGGTGTCGACGCGCCGGGCACCGAGGGAGAGCAGCCAGGCGACCTCGGCCTCCTGGTCGTCGGGGCGGAAGTCGGGGTGGAGCCGGTTCTTAGATGTCTTACCCTCGGCGACAGGCACGAAGAGCAGCCCCGGCATCCGGTCCGGCTCAGGCCGGATCTCGATGATCTCCTCAGATTCGTCGACGACGACAAACGCGCCGCGATCCTCGACCGCCGCCAGCGCGGGGAATCCATCCGCACCATCGCCGCCGGGGTGAAGGTCTCCGTCGGCGTCGTCCACAAACCCTCGCAGCCGCTGCCGAGGGCCACCCCACTGACCAGCCCCCGACTCCCTGAGGAGCACGCCATGCCACTGCCGCAGATCCCGCTCGACGACCCGCGCGTCCTGGCCCTGGCCAAGGCCCGCCAGCAGCTCGCCCACGGCTGCACGTTTCTGCCCACGTGGGACGAGCTGACCGACAAGGAACGCGAGGACTCCCTGCCCAACGCCCGCAACTACCTGGAGTCGACGGTCAACGCCGGGCTTGTTCCGGCCGTGGAACTGATCGACAGCGGGTGGCGCGAGCCTGACCAACATCAACGACGAGATCGAGCGGCAGGCCACCGCGGCCGCCGACCCCCGCTGCTGCTCTACCGGTTCCGCACCACCCCACCGGCGGGATGAGCGTCGGGGCCGTGCTGAACAAGCTGGCCGAGACCACCGTGCACGTCGGCGAGTTCGTCCGGGAGTTCGGCGAACAGAACTGGGTCGACATGGACGAGGACGAGACCGCGGACTGGCGCAAGGTCCTCGCGGACCGGGAAGCCGCCGCCGCCGCCACCTCCGCCGCACCGTGAATCTCATCAGCTAAGCCAAGGCCCCCGTGGGCCCACCGACATCAGGACGGTCAGTCACGAAAGACGGAGCCTGCCGGGTTCCTTAACGTGACTTACCGTAGTGGTGATTACAGGGAGCTACTTTGGGGCTGGTCGCGCGGACCCGAGCGACGGGCCATGAGGATCTGTCGATTCTTCATCTGGATTTCTCAGTGATGGCCCTCCGCTCCCGACGTGTCCCCAGCCGCCAGGGGGCCACGATCCGCGCATACGGCCTGAGCGTGGTGGTCGGCTCAGAAGTCACGGTACGTGGGGGCGTCGCGGGTGTTGGCCACGGCATCGGCGGTATTGGCGAGGGCTCGGATGAGTGGAGTTTCGTCGGCGGTGCGCCAGACCAATGCCCACTCGCAGAGCCGGGCGTCGCGGATGGGCAGGAAGGCGAGGCCGGGCCATGAATAGAAGTCGGCGGTCTCATCGGTGACACCTGCGACGACCTGACCGGAGGAGACTACGGTGAGACACTCCTGCCAGGTGGAGACCTTGGGGCCACGGCGGATGGGGCGACCGGCGGGGGTGCGGTAGGGGTTGAAGGTCTCCTCCATGTAGGGAGGGATCGATCCCCCCTGGACCACCGCGCAGTCACCGAGGTCTTCCAAGCAGATCGAGTCTCGTTCGGCGTAGGGATGGGTGTCGGCGACCATCAGCAGTACTTGGGAGGTATGTAGTACCGGGCCGACGGTCAGGTCTGATTCGCAGACCGGTAGCCACAGCACCGCCACGTCGACATCACCAGAGCGGAGTAGCTCCAGCGGGGAGGGGGGCTGGATCTCGCGATGTTGGAGCCGGGCGCTGGGATGGCGGGTCCGGAAGAGGTCGAGAACGTGGCTGATGGCCAGGGAATGCGGGCCGATGGTGCCCAGGGTCAGCACGCCGGAGGTGCCGCGGGCGGCGTCGGCCGCGGTCTCGATTCCCCTCCTGATCTGGCGATATCCGGCACTCAAATCGCGATGGAGCTGTTCACCGATCGGAGTGAGCCGCACCGCGCGGTTGGTCCGTTCGAACAGTAGGGCGCCGATCTGCCGTTCCTGCTTCTTGATCGCCTGGGTGATCCGGGAGGGAGAGACGCACAGTCGCTCAGCGGTTCTGCCGAAGTGCAGTTCCTCGGCCAGTGCCAGGAAGATCTCGATGTCGCGTAGCTCCACTTCCGGCCTGCCTTGTTAACTCAGCAATTAATGCGTCTTGCGGGATTCGTCGTTGTTGTGGCTGTTCACCGTACTCGATCCTAAGAACCGCGGAATCGAGGTCAGGGGTGGCCGCGATGACTTTCAACGGGAGCGGCTGATGAACATCCTCTTTTCCGGTGTCGGCGTCGCCGGGTCCGCTCTGGCGTCCTGGCTGCTCCACCATGGATTCACACCCACCCTGGTGGAGCGGGCGCCGCGCGTCCGTGGCGGCGCGTACGGGGTCGACTTTCGTGGTGAGGCGTTGGACGTGCTCGACCGCATGGGCCTGCTGGAGCAGGTGCGCGCGCTGAACACGCACATGGGCGACGCGGCGATGGGGGACCGCGACGGCAATCAGTACGCCACCTTCCCGGCCGTGATCGTCGCGAGTGACCTGGAGATCAGCAAGGGCGATCTGACCTGGGTGCTGCACGAGGCCACCCGCCACGACGTCGAGTACATCTTCGGCGACTCCATCGCCATCCTGGAGCAGGACGAGTCCGACGTGCAGGTGACCTTCGAGCGCGGCGAGCCGCGCCGGTTCGACCTGGTGGTGGGCGCCGACGGGCTGCACTCCCGCACCCGGGAACTGGTTTTCGGCCCCGAAGAGCGGTTCGTACGGCACCTCGGTATCTACACCGCGATCTTCAGCCTGGACAACTACCTGGGACTGGAGAACATCGGCCAGCTGTACGGCGTGCCGGGCAAGGCGGTCAACATCTTCAGCGCGCGCGACGGCACCAGGGCCAGGGCCGCGCTTCACTTCGCCTCCGAGCCGCTCATCTACGATCGCCACGACACCGAGCAGCACAAGCGCATCGTGGCCGGGCGGTTCACCGGAGAAGGCTGGCAGGTACCCCGGCTGCTGGAGGAGATGCGCAAGGCGAACGACTTCTGCTTCGAGGCGAACGCGCAGATCGAGATGGACCGCTGGTCGTCGGGTCGGGTGGCGCTGCTAGGAGACGCGGGCTACTGCTCGGCGCCGACCTCGGGCCGGGACACCTCCCAAGCGCTCATCGGCGCCTACATCCTCGCCGGCGAGCTGGCCGCCGCCGGAGGTGACCACACCGCGGCCTTCGAAGGCTACGAGCGGCACATGCGCGGCTACGTCACCGAACACCAGCAGGCAGGCCGCGAGGGGGCGAAGCACTTCTTCATGGCCACGTCCGCGCAGAAGACGCTCAGCATGATCGCCGCCAACGCGCCCGAGGTGGCCCACGCGCAGATCGTCAGACTGAAGGACTATGCGCCTAACTTGTCCGCAAGGTAAGTGCGCGCATTCCCGCAAAGGGCGGCATCCGGCTGCCGAGGCTACACCTTCCTGATCCCGGGAGAAGGCGGCCCAAGCCTTACCCGCGTAGACGCTCACCCGGCTACGCGAGATCAAGACAGCGCGTGACCCGCATCAGGTGTTCCGCGCCAACTTCCCCACCCATGAATGACAGGAGATCTCCCATGTCCACCGCGCATGTCATCGTCACCGTCCTCACCGCCGCCTGGGTCGGCTTCTCCGGCTTCTCGCTGCTGCGCAGGGCCGATTTCGTGGCCAAGCCGCTGATCGAGTACGGGGTGCCGCAGTCGTGGTGGCCCTGGCTGGGCACGGCCAAGGCCGCCGGAGCGATCGGCCTGCTGGTCGGTCTGGCGGTTCCCGCGATCGGTGTCGCCGCCGGGATCGGCTTGGTCCTGTACTTCGTCGGCGCGGTCATCACGGTGCTGCGGGCCCGCTCGTACAAGACCGTCGTCTTCCCGCTGCTGTATCTGGCGCCCGTGGTCGTCACCATGGCACTGGGCACGGCGGCATGACCCCGATCGCATCTGCTCTACCGAGGTTCCCATGAGATCACCCCTGACTCCTTCCGCCGATCCCGGTCCTGAACAGTGGAACGCGGCATGGGCGGCGGCGATGATGCGCCCCTCCGGCTCTCCCTGGTTCTCCACTTGGGCAGAGCAGGGCTTCACCGACCAGTCCGTGCGACAGGGGGTGTCGGTAAGACTCGTGCAACCAGGTACACCCGTTTGAGTTCGCCCAGGTCAGCGGTGCCACTGCCGGGCCGTTGAGGGGTCTTTCGTTGATCGTCGGACGTGCGTGATCGCGAACGGCCAGTATTGATCCGGATGCGTGGGGTTTGCGGCGGCGTGGGCGGCGGACATCGAGCTGGAACTGCTGAGCGGCCCGCTGCAGGGCACCTACAACCCCTCAAGGCACGGGGCGGCATTGTTCGCCTTCTTCGCGGGGATGGCCGAGTCCGAGCGGGAGTACATCCGGGAGAAGTCCCTCGAAGGCCCGGCCTCGGCACGCGAGCGCGGCCGCCGCGGCGGCCGGCCCAAGGTGTTCGACGACGACATGATCGCCACGCGCAGGTCGCTGCGCGCCCGGGGCGTGGCGGTGCCCGATATCGCCCGCAAGCTGGTCATCCCGGCTGGAAAGAACAAGGGCAAGCATCCCTCGGTGGCGAGCGTCTACCGGGTGCTCGCTGACGGTGATGCTGCTGTGGGCGGCACAGTGAGAATTGGTCCTGGCCGGCTGGTTTGCGGGTGACGGCGAGGCCCCGGGTCAGTGTGCCAGCCGGTCCCGTACCGCGCGTTCGATGGGGACGGGGAGATAGGTGTCCGTGCCGACGTTGGCGCCGGCGGATAACTCCTGACAGGCCTGCCGCGCATAGGCCTCAATGGCGGCGCGCTCCTGCGCCGGGTAACGCGCGGCCAGGTTGGCGACGATCGGTGCCGGCAGCGCGTCGTTGTCGGCGGCCATTGATGTCCTCCATCGATATCGGTTTCCGATATCCATTGACGATAAGATCCTGCGGTCAACGCCGCTAAAACGCCGGATGAGCACGATCCTTCCCGGAAGGCCGGGGGCAGGCTCGGCCTCGGCATCCGATATCGGTTTCGTCATATGCTGGAGGGTGTGCCGACTCGGGATGGTGGGTGAGGATGAGGGAGTTCCAGCGTGGGTCGGTGCGGCTGCACATCCTGCACCATGCCGCCGAGCAGGACATTCACGTGTCAGCGATCGTCTAATTGAGCCAGGCAACGCTCACAGAATTGAGCCACCTGAAGACGCTGACCCGCGCGGAGCCGATGCCCAATGTCTGCCGTTGTGACGGCATGTCTCATGTTCGGCACTGCGCTTGGGGCTTCGGTTGCCTCGGCTTGATCAGGAGGGATGAGAAGGT
Organism: Nonomuraea jabiensis; assembly: GCF_014204795.1. Classification (GTDB taxonomy): domain Bacteria; phylum Actinomycetota; class Actinomycetes; order Streptosporangiales; family Streptosporangiaceae; genus Nonomuraea; species Nonomuraea jabiensis. The sequence continues at coordinate 9,491,889 of NZ_JACHMB010000001.1, forward strand.
AAACCGTTGCCGTGCAGCGAGCGCCGTGCGCTGCTCAGCCATTCGATCAAACGCCTGCGCTCCCCGACGATGAGATGGCACCGTGCAGCTGATTTAGGCGATTTCTGCTCGCTCAGTTGAGGCGGTGGCCGGGGTGATCTGATGGTCGTATGCGTTGATGATGGCGTCGAGGAGGCTGGGGAAGCGGGCGTCGAGATCTTCGACGCGGAGTGTGGTCCAGCGGCGGTTGCCGTCCTCCCGTTGATGGATGACGCCGGCCTCGCGGAGCACCCGGAAGTGGTGGGTGAGGGTGGAGGGCGCCACATCGACCGGGAAGGTGCCACAGGCTCGTGCGAGGTCGGCGCGCAGTGTCCGCACGATGGTCATGCGGGTGGGGTCGGCGAGGGCATGCAGGATGTCCAGCACGTCGAACTCCTCGGGGTCCGGATGGTTCAAGGTCGCGCGGCGGCCGTGTGATCGGGGCATTCTCGCACCTCTCTTTCGACAAACATCGTACATCCATGATACGACTTTCGTTGTACGACGAACATCGAAAGAGGAGAACGGCATGCGCGCTCTGATGATGACCGCACCGTCACAAGGATCAGACCGCACACAGGTTCAGGAGATCGGCGAACCCCGTCCGGGCCCAGGAGAGGTCACGATCGATGTCGCCTACGCCGGGGTGAACTTCATCGACGTGATGGCACGTCGCGGCGACCCTGGATACGCCAGCACCTGGCCATACGTGCCCGGGCTGGAGGCCACCGGGACCATCCGCGAGCTCGGCGCGGGCGTCAGCGGTCTCACCGTGGGGCAGCGAGTGGCCGCGTTCACCCCGGGAGGTGGCCTGGCTGAAGTCGCGCTTGCGCGGGCGGCCCTCACCGTACCGGTGCCGGACCAGGTCTCGCTGCTGACCGCCGCAGGCGCCCCGATGATGTTCGCGACCGCGTTGCTCCTGTTGACCGACGCCGCCCGGCTGGGCTCCGGCGAGAGTGTGCTGGTGCATTCGGCCAGCGGCGGCGTGGGCAGCGCCATCGCGCAGCTGGTGCCCGCGCTGGGCGGGGGACTGCGCCTTGGCACCGTCGGCCGTCCCGACAAGGTCGCCGCAGCCCAGCAGAGCGGCTACGACCTGGCGTTCGCTCGTGGCGATGACCTGATCGAGGCAGTACGCGCTGCCACCGGCGGGAGCGGCGTCGACGTCGTACTGGACCCGCTGGGCACCAGCATGCTCGACGTCGATCTGGCGGTCACGGCGCCCGGCGGGCGGATCGTGCTGTTCGGCAACGCCGGCGGCGGGCAGCCCGCTCCGCTCCCTCCCGTGGGGAAGCTCATCGGCGGAAACATCGCGATCGGCGGGTTCAGCATCAGCAGCCTGAGCGTCTCCGCCCCCGAGCGCGTCGCCGCGGCTCTGCGCCGCGTTCTCGACCTGATCGCCGCCGGTCGGCTTGACGTCGTCGTCACCGAGATCGACTCACTCGCCGACGTGCCTGCCGTACACCAACTGCTCGCCGACCGTCGCGGCAATGGCAAGTACGTAACACGACTGACCACTGAGTTCGATACTCCGTGAACGCGCGCCTGGATGTGCGCGCCAAGGCCATGAGTGCACCGCCGCGCCGCGCGTCCTGGCGGCTGAGCCGATGAATCTTGCCCCTGTCCTGCCCCCTAAGTACGGGCCCATCGCCTACAGGCACGCCAACTTCCGCCACCGTCATGCTGGGTGGATCATGGCTGCGACCGATATTGATAGGCAGGCTGAGCTCAGGATCGGCTCTTGGCCCGGTTGGTCGTAGGCGTCTGGCCAGGGCGTTTGTTGGGGCGGTAGCTCGGGCCGTCCATGAAGATGCGGTAGCTGGTGTTGATCAGCCGGTCCAAGAGGGACTCGCCGACCACCGGGGTGGGAAACAGCTTGTACCACTCCTCCGGGGCCCGATTGGAGGTGAGGATCATCGACTTGCCGGAGCGTTCGGAGACCAGTTCATAAAGGTCGTCGGCTTGGGCGGCGGTGAGTTCTCGCATGCCCCCAGTCGTCCAGGATGAGCAGGGCGGGTTTGGTCAGTTCGGCCAGGCGTTTGCGCCAGGTCTGGTCGGCATGCCCGCCTGCCAGGTGAGCCGGCGCGCGGGAGGTTTTGATTGTGACGTGCCACAGTTAGCGTCGCTATTCCTGCCACGCTTTCGTCGTGTTGGGGTGTCCGGGTCTGGCGGTCATAGGTCTTCGACGTAGTCGGCGGCGATGTCGTCGGGTGGGTTGGTGTAGAGGCGCAGGTAGCGGTCGTTGGCGTGGCCGAGGCGGCGTTCGAGTTCGGCGCGGTTGTGGCCGGAGGCCTGCGACAGACCGTAGGCGAAGGTGTGCCGGGCGTCGTGCGGGCGCAGTGTGCCGAGCTTGCGGTCGGGGTCGGGCATCTGGGCGTCGTGCAGGCGGCCGATCTCGCCGACGATGGTGTTGATGGAGCGGGCCGAGAGGTGGCCGTCGGGTTGGCGGGCGGCGATGGAGGCGGCGGACAGCAGTAGCGCGGCCGGGCCGGTGCTGGCGGCGGCGTCGCCGGGCCGCTCCTGGTCGAGGTAGTCGGCCAGGGCCTGGCGGGCGTCGCGGCCCAGGAACACGGTGCGGCTGGTGCGGCCCTTGCCGCGCACGCCGATGAGGCGCGCCTTCTTGGCCTGGCGCAGCCGCTCGGGGTTGGCCGGCTCCAGTTGGTCCAGGTTCAGGCCGACTAGCTCCGCGCGGCGCAGTCCGGTGCCGAACAGCAGGTAGATGATGGCCCGGTCGCGCAGCGGGAGGGCGTGGGCGTGCACCCGGGGCGTGGCGGCGCCGCGGTGACGGCGGCCCTTGAGCTCGTGGAAGGTCTCGATCCGGTCCACGACGTTCTTGACGGTGCGCACCTGGGCGGCGGCCAGCGCTCGCGGCTGCGGGGCGGGCAGTGGTAGCGGGGCGACTTTCTTGGTCGGGTCGCCGTGGCGCAGCAGGCCTTCGGGGGCGTGCGCGGTGATCCAGGTGAACAGCGCTGACAGGTGCGCGAGGTGGTTGTTGACGGTCGCCGGCGCCATCGGCGCGGGCGTGTTGTCGCGGCCGCGGTTGCCGGCGGTGGTCAGGTGGTCGCGCCAGGCGATGATCTCGCGCGGGGTGACGGCTGAGAGCCGGTCATGCCCGAGGCCGCCCGTGCAGTGAACCGGCGCAGGATCGCCTCGGTGGAGGCGGTGCCCTGCTTGATCGCGGTGGTGTACTTGATCATCTGGTCGTAGTTCTGCTCGATCAGGTCCCACCGGAGTCATCGCCGGCGTCAGCCGCGGGTACAGGTCGCCTTCGCCGCTCTCGACCCGGTACAGCTTGACCTTCTTGATCTGCTTGATGCGCGGCAGCAGGTCAAAGCCCAACACCCGGGTCACGCCGAACCCGATCTCGGTCTGGCCATGGGAGTCGACGTAGTTGCCCTCGACCTTCATGGTGGTGCCGTGCCGCACCGCGCCCTCGATCATCGCGTGCACCTCCGAGGCCGAGGCGCGCAGGGTCTGGGAGTGCACCACCATGGACCCGCGTTCGATGTGCCAGTAGATGAGGATGCCGCGGCCGCCGTACCGGGAGTGCCACTCAGTGAAAATATTCTGATCGTAGGCGCGCACGTGCGTGGAGTCGGAGGCGACCGTGGTCGTCCCCTCGCCCCACAGCGCCACGTCCCGGGCGGTGAAGGTGGCGTTCGCGATGGGATCGCGATGTCGGTGGCGACCTGCGGGGTCAGATAGCGGCGCCGAACGTAGCGGATATCGTCCTCACTGTGGGCGTGGCCGCCGGAGGCCACGGCCCGGATGCCGGTGTTGGTGCCGTATCCGAAGATCGCGAGCATCAGCCGCTCGGCCAGGACCTCGGGCTTGAGGCTGGAGGTGCCCGCCACCGAGGTGACCGCCTTCAGGCAGCCGGTGCGCAGCACCGCCTCCTTGAGCATGTCGATCAGCGGGACCGAGCCCCAGCGGCGGCCCACCTCGTTCTTGATCCGGCGCAGGTTCCGCGGCTCATCCGCCGGGCCGAGCTTCGTCAACTTGATCGCGCCGGACTTGCGCTCGGAGATCGCCAGCCAGTCCAGCTTCGGCAGCGCGGTGTCGAGCGCCTCCAGTTCGGCGCGCATCTCGGCCTTCAACTCGGCGATGAAGTCGGCCGGGTCCAGCGGCTTGCGCAGTTCGGCGTAGTTCTCCACGCGGCGGGCAGCGAAATCCTTGGGCAGTCCTCCTCCGGGTCGCGGAAGGAATGGGCACTGACCACCCAGATCTCCTTGCACCGCAGGGCCTCGCGCAGCGCCTGGAAGGTGACGATCTCATACACCATCCGCACCACCCGCCGGCGTCCGCGCTTGTCCTTCTTGAACACCAGGTCCTCCCAGTCGCCGGCGGTGCCGCGGTGCTCGGGCACCACCTCACCGCGCGGGTAGTAGGTGGTGTTGCCCGCCTTGGCGTAGCGGCGGATCAGCCCCAGCGCCTCGATCACCGGCTGGAAGGCGGTGTTGTTGCTCCTGAACTCCAGCGTGTCCAGCAGCGCGATCAGGCCGCGCCGGTAGTGGTTGGTGTAGGAGGCACGCAGCGTGGTCTGCACCGTGGTGCGGTAGGCCGGGCCCTCGATCTTGAACTCGTGCACCAGATCGCGCAGCGTCTGCTCGCCGCCGCTGACAGCCGGGAAGATGACCTGGCGGACAGAATCGTCGGGCTGATTGAGCGCGGCGTCGGCGACCTTGAACAGGATGTTCTCCTTGCCGGTCACCCGCTTGAACGCGTTGATCAGTTCCTTGGTCACCTTGCTGTCGGCCCGCGCCTTGATCCGATGCACCGTGGCGATCAGCAGTTCCACCAGCGCGTCGGTGATTTCCCGCTCCCGCTCCTGGACCAGCGCCGCCAGCAGCAGCACCGTCAGCTCGCGCGGATGCGTGCGCATGTGGGAGGGCGCTTCCACTGCCGCCCGGGCCCGCCAGGCGGCCAGCACCTTGGGCGCCACGTCGGCGAACAACCCGGACGGCAGTTCGATCGAGCGCGCCGCCGCCAGCTTGCGGATCTCGGTCATCATCGACTCCAGGCTCACGTTGCCCGGCGCGGACTTGATCAACGCCAGCAGGTCGGAGTCGATGTCGTCATCCTCGGCAGGCGCCTCACCCGTGGGCTCCTGACGGTCACCGGCCCCCTCGGCCACCGCGCGGCTGGCATCGTCGATGCCGACGAGCGCGTAGATCCGCTGCGTGGTCTCGGAACTCAACCGGGAGGCGATCCGCACCGACCAGGCGACCTCCGCGTTGTGCAGGGCCGAGGCCACGATCCGCGAGATCCGCCCAGGCGCCGGCGGTTCGATCCGCTCCTCGCGCAGATGCTTGAGCAGTTCCTCCCGGACCCGTTCGGGCCGTCGCTCGGCGTGCGCGACCTCCTCGGCCAGCCACACCGCCAGCTTCGTCGCGTCCTCCGTCGTGCAGATGCGAAAGCCCAGGTGCGTGCGGATCTGATGGCGGTGGTACTCGATCGTGGAGCCGGACCACTCGTAGAAGCCGAACTCCGAGGCAGGAACTCGGACCTGCTTGGCCACGTGCTCAACCACGTCGTCCGGCAGCTCTGAACGGCCGCGCGGGAACCGGCCGTGCTGCGTGTAGAACTTCAGCAAGATCGCGAAGCCGAGTCGAGTGGCATCGCGCTTTCCGGCGATCAGGTCGCGCTCTTCGTCCAGGATCGTCCAGTGCTCGACCAGATCGTCGATGTGCATCCGGGGTGTTTCATGACCAACCAGCATTGACCAGGCAAGTCACGGCAAGATCAACACCGTTTGGGGCTCATGACACGTTTCTTACCGGTACCCCAAGTTGGACGGCGGTGGCTGGAGACCGCTGCGCCCGGCGACTGCGGATGTGACGGTGACGTGACCCGTTGAGGCAGGAGGGCCAATTCCCGGGTACGAGGACACGCGCCCGTCGTCGATGCCGATCAGGATATTGGGCTGGCGCTGGACCGCGAGCGGATTCTCGGTCATGAACACCCATGTCTCTGACGAGCAAGCCGCCCGGCATGGCCGCTTCCCCGGGGAGCCGTCAGCGGCGGAGCTGGAACGGTTCTTCTGGCTGGATCGTGGCGCGCTGGAGGTGGTGGCCGATAAGCGCCGTCCTGCGACCCGTCTTGGGTGGGCGGTGCAGTGGGGACCGGTCCATATGCCCGGGTCCGAAAGGCATGGTCCAGGAACGTAAGCCCCAGCCAGGCCTAACCTGTCGCGTCATCGAACCGAAACGAAGATCACGTTCTTAGCGTCAATTTCTGCACTCAGCCTCCGGTCACCAGTACCGAAGGGGAAGAAGTCGGCCTCCCGCGTCATGCCCGGCGCGACTGCCTGGACCTGCCCATCCTAAAAGCCCTGACAGTCTCGGCCTCGTGCGGTCGGTTGAGGCCTGATGCCTACTCCCTTCGGTGTAATGCGTACAGCGAACGGCGCAAGGTCAAGTGACGATCAACGGACGACGCGCTCCCGCTGCGGCCCGGCCTAGCGTTTCTCCTCGAGATAGTCGGATGAGAACGGGAGTAATCGCCATGGGCAAGAGAGTGATGACTGCGATCGCTGGGCTGAGCTTGACGGCCGGTTTGCTGGGATTGGCCGGCGCGCCGGCTGGTGCCCAGGCCGGCACGGCCAGCGCTGCCACCGCTGCGATGGCCGCGCCGAAGCCGCCGAAGGGCGCCAGGGCGGTGGTTCAGGTCAGCCCCAATCCCACCACCAAGCGCAGCGAGGAGGTGACGATCACCGGCCACTGCGGCGGCGGCAAGGGGCTCAAGGCCGTGCTCGCCGGGCTCGACAGGGAGCACCCGGTGCTACAGAACATCCGCATCATCAAGGATGATCCGAAGGGATTCGTGGCCAAGGCGACCCTCAACCCCAAGATCGGTAACGGCGTCGGCCCCGTGTTCGTCGACTGTGGCGGCGAGGCAGGCGTGACCCTCCTGGTCACCCACGTCTGATCCGAACCTTCCCACCCGGGCTGGTAAACAGATCCAGAGCTTCCGCAGTCCTTGAGCCCGGTCCACGCGAGTAGGGAAGCCGAACATCCCGACGGCGTTGCCCATGTGACCATCTGGGCGACGCCGTCCGGTACACCCCGGCCCGGCGTTACTCCCGTCACCCCTCGAGAAAGGGCCTCCATATGGCCGAGCCGTCCCCACGGCGCGAACCCGCTCTTGTCCGGCACTTTGCCCGGATCACCGACGTCGCGCTCGCCGCTCTCACTTTGGTCTTCTTCGTCGCCGTAGCCCTCGCCACCGGGGTGCATTCCCCCTGGCGGGGCACGATTCCCCTCGGGCTGCTTCTCGGAGCGCTCCTGCTGGTCAGACGTCGCTGGCCGATGACCGTGCTGCTGCTGTCGATCGGCGGGATCTTCGTCTATCACCTCACCGGACATTGGTCTCCCGCTGGTTGGATCTGGCCGGCCGCGGTTGCCTACTTCACCGCCGCCACCACGCCACGGGTGCGCTGGGTGGTCGCCATCGGCCTGGCCCAGCTGCTCTACTCGGCGGTCGACTTCCGCTTGGTCCTGGACCGGAACCCGACCTGGTACGCGTTCCACGTCGCGGGGGAAGGACTGCTCCTGGTGATCCTCATCGCCGCGGGCCTCACCTCCGCCGCCGCGATGCGCTGGCGCGAGCGGCTGCGCGAAACCGACAGCCGTGCTCGCGCCGCCGAGGAACGGCTGCGCGTCTCGCACGAGGTTCACGACGTCATCGCGCACACGCTGGCTGTCGTCGGCGTGCAGCTCAATGTCGCCGCCGACGCTCTGGAGGAGGACCCGGCAGCGGCCGCCGCCGCGCTGCGCCTGGCGAAGGACGTCAGGAACCGAGCGATGGCCGACCTCCGCTCCCTCATCACGGTCCTGCGCGACAACCCCGCTGACACCGCACCCCAGGCGGATCTGGCCTCCTTGGACACTCTCATCGCCGACGCTCGCGCCGCCGGGCTTGAGGTGACCCTCGACGAGCATGGCGACCGCGCGGCCGTCCCCGCCATTACCGCCATCGCCATTCACCGTGTCGTACAGGAGTCCCTCGCCAACACGCTCAAGCACGCAGGGGCGAGCAAAGCCAAGGTGACGATCGGCTACCAGCCTCGCTCGATCACCGTCGAGATCACCGACAACGGCCGCAGCGTCCCAGGCGGCGCCGATGTCACTGAAGGCCATGGTCTGGCCGGCATGCGCGAGCGGGTGAGCGCACTCGGGGGCGCGCTCACCGCAGGACCTGTCCCCGGCGGCGGCTTCGCCGTGCGGGCCGACATCCCTGTGGCAGGCTCGACGGCATGACGATCAAGGTGCTCCTCGCCGACGACCAGGCACTCGTACGGGCCGGCTTCCGCAGCCTGCTGGCCCGCTCCCGGGATATCACGGTCGTCGGCGAAGCCCAGGACGGCGACGAAGCCGTACGGCTGGCCGTGAGCACCCGCCCTGACGTGATCCTCATGGACATCCGCATGCCGGGCACCGATGGGATCACCGCCACACGCCGCATCGTCACCAACCCGACCACTCTGGGCTGTCGCGTCATCATCCTCACCACGTTCGACACCGACGAACACGTCTTCGCCGCCCTGCGCGCCGGAGCCAGCGGCTTCCTCACCAAAGAGGTCGAACCCGCCGAACTCCGCCGGGCGGTCGCCGCCGTCGCCGGCGGAGATGCGCTCCTATCGCCCGGCGTGACCCGGCGCGTCATCGAGCAGTTCGCCCACCGGCAGGACCTCACGCCTAGTGCGGGGCAGCGGCTGTCCGCCCTCACCTCCAGGGAACTGGAGACGGTCAAGCTCGTGGCGCTCGGGCTCTCCAACAACGAGATCGCCGAGCGCCTCGTCATCAGTCCGCTCACTGCCAAGACTCACATCACCAGGGCCATCGCCAAGCTGGACGTGCGCGACAGGGTCCAGCTGGTCATCCTGGCCTACGAGAGCGGCCTGATACGGCCCGGCGCGTGATATCGCTGTGTGACACAGAATATGAATTATCTGTCACATCGACTGGTAGCCGATCGTGTCCGCCCAGCTCGGCATCCGCCAGGCCGGGTGCGACTCGGTAACGTTATGTGTCACATCGGCGTAGGAGGTGCTTGGCTTGTCCGTCGTCGCGTTCCCCGGCCAGCCCGACCCGGCCCCGGTCGGCCCGACGACCGCGACAGCGGTCGACGGCTTCCTCGACTCCCTCACCGCGGCCACGACCCGCGCCGGCTACGCCGAGACCCTCAGGCGCCTGCTCGCCGTCACCGGCACCCCATTCCCGGCCGCCGCCCTCCAACCCGAGCACTACGCCGCGGCGATGGAACGCTGGACGGCGGCCACACCCGCGACGTGGAACCGGCACCTGTCCGCGCTCACGTCCTTCACCACCTGGGCCCAGCGCCAGGAGATCCTCGCCACCGACCCGGCCCGGCGGCTGGAGCGCCGCAAGAGCGCCCGCCGCGGTGACCGCTCCATCCCCCGCGCCCGGCTGGAGACGCTGTTCACCGACACTTCGCATGCCCTGCGAGAGCGCGTGCTCTGGCGGCTGCTGTATGAGACAGCCGCCCGCGCCGAGGAGATCCTCACCCTCAACGTCGAAGACCTCGACCCCGAGTTCCGCCGTGCCCGCGTCACCTCCAAGGGCGGCGCGATCGAGTACGTGCACTGGGCCACCCCCACCGCCCGGCTGCTGCCCCGGCTGCCGGCCGGCCGCACGAGCGGGCCGGTGTTCCTGGCCGACCGGCGCGCTCCCACCTCCGGCCCCAGAGTGCCGGCGGACGGCGACATCGACCCCACCACCCGGCGCGGCCGGCTGTCCTACCCGCGCGCCGAGTACCTGTTCAAGACCGCCTCCGCCACACTCGACCCACACCGCCAAGGCTGGACCCTGCACCAGTTGCGGCACTCGGCGCTCCAACATCTCGCCCAGGCCGGGCGCAGCGCGCCCGAACTGCAAGCCAAGAGCCGCCACCAGCACCTGGCCAGCCTCGGCCACTACGTGCGACTCGGCGAAGAGACCTCCGCCCGCATCACCGCCGAAGCCGACCCCGTCCAGCGTCGCCGTACCCGCTGACGCCCACACCACCCGGTAGACCACCGGGTCACGAGCCGTCCCGCACCAGCAGCACCTGATCATCGTCAGGGTCGGGCTCGACTCGATACCCGGCCTTCACCAGATCGACCCGATACCGCATGAGCTCCGGCGCGGAACCCCGGGCCTCCTCAGTGCAGGCGACCAGGAACGGCGCCCCGTCGCCCCCGCCTTCCACGACGAACCCGTCATGGCGTTCGCTGAACTCCCGCCGTCCCGCTTTGCGCAGCACCGTCCGGATGCCCTCAGCATCCCGATCCCGCACGCTCCATAGCGGCCGTCCGCCCGCGCCGTACCCAAACTCCGGCTCGTCGTCGCTCACGCCTTCACCGTAGCGAATCGACACCACACTCACAGAGCCGTACATCGTCGCAGGTCAGGCAAATCCGTTGGAAATTTCCCCAGGACTACAGCGAGGCCTATGAAGGAGGCGGCCATGGGGATGCCGAGGAGACCGGACGCGGGACCAGCCCGTGGGTAGTGGGCTGGCCAGGTTCGAGTCCATGTACCGGGAGACGTATGGCCAGATCACGGCGTACGCGGCCCGCCGCTGCCACTCGCCGCAGGATGCGGCGGACGTTGTGGCGGAAACCTTTGCCATCGCCTGGCGGCGAATGGGCGAAGTGCCGGATGGCGAGCAGGCCACGCTGTGGCTGTATGGCGTGGCGCGCAAGGTGCTGGCCAACCACTATCGGGTCGAGGGGCGCCGCCAGGCCCTCAGCGTGGAGCTCGACGCCGAAATGGCCGACCTCTACCAGGCCGCGCCCGACAGCGGGGTCGAGCTGGCGGCGATCGCGCAGATCTTCCGCGCCCTTACCGGACACCGATCGGGAGCTGTTGTCCCTGGTCGCGTGGGAGGGACTGGACCGGCAGGAGATCGCCACCGTGCTCGGTATGTCGCGCAACGCCGTACGCATCAGACTCCACCGCGCCTGCAGGCGTTTCGCCCGCGCACTCGTCGAGGCGGACGTGCACTTCACATCGGAAGGCCGGTTGGCCCCCCGCGGAGGGACATCTGTGATGAAGAACATCGACGGCATCGACGAGATCACGCGTGCGCTGGCCCGGGTGGAACCGGGCAAGCCGGGAGGGCGCGCCTCTGATGTGGGGGCGCGGAAGCTGCTGGCCTCAATCGCCGCCGAGCAGCCCGGCCCGTCCGCCGTCCGGCCCCGCTGGCGCCCTGCCCGGCGGCTGGTCTTGGGGCTGGCGGGCGCGGGGCTGCTTGCCGTGGGCATCGTGGTGGGGCCGAGCCTATTGAAGGAGAGCGGCACCCCCTCCTACGCGGTCACCAAGGAACCCGACGGTGTCTCGTACGTCCAGATCCGGGATTTCCGCGACAAGGCGGGGCTGGCGAAGCGGTTGAAGGAACTCAACGTCCCGGCTACCGTCGACTACGCGCCCCCGGGCAAGTGGTGCCAGGAACCGCGCGGAACGCATGTGCAGGACATTCCCCGCGGCCTGTACTCCGTGCCGGAGAACATCCCCGGGGAGGAACACAGCCAGGGCTGGCAGATGCGGATCGACACCAAGCTCTTCAAGCCCGGCCAGACGTTCGTCTGGACGATCAGCGACCACAGCACCAGCACGATCCTTATGAGCGGCCCGGTCGCCCCTTGCGTTCTCGTGCCCGACAGGTCACACGAACCGAAGGCGGGGGTCAAGTCCGACTACCGGCTGGCAACCACGAAGGGTCGCTCACTCGCCGGCTTCCGGGTGGATGAGAAGACCGTCGGCGAGGTCCTGCCCGAGCTCAAGAGGCGCGGGTTGAAGATCGAGTACCTGATCATGGCGGTCGCGCCGGACAACCCGGGCGGCTTCGGCGAGCTTCGCACGCAAACCGAACCCGTCGGCGACAACTGGATCGTCTGGGAGGCGGAGGAGTCCATCCGTAACCCGGAACTGATCCGCCTGCTCGTCACCGACAAGCGCTTCGACAGGAACCCTGTCTACGCTGGTCCACGCGACAACGTCATCAAGGAATAGGTGCTGTCCGGGCAGCCATGACACATGGGCCGGCTGACACACGGGCTACCGCCGGCTCTGCCCTTGACCAGGCTCGGCATGGAAATCGCGCTGGAACTCGAGGCCGTGAGCAAGCGCCCCGGCATCACCGCGGCACCCGGCGGATGCGGATGTGGCGGCGGGGCAGAACGTCCCCGTCGACCACAGCTGCGACAACCGGAGTCGGGTTCAAGCTGTGGGAGACCGCTGAACACCTCGACGTGTGCCTGGTAGCGCGGCCAGGACTGGGCTGATCGGCGACCCGTTGCCGCGGCGGACTGAGCGGTTCCCGCTATGTGCGGGTAGTCGCAACCGTGGCGCCCGCGGGTGTGGTGGGAATGGTGCGGTGGGGGGTCGCCCACGGCCAGCGCCTTGGCGCAGGCGGCTTCCAGCCGTGCGGGTGTGGCGTAGTTGCGGAGCGGGTCGCTCCGCTATAGAGTGCCAAATTGCGGAGCATTTCGCTCCTCATCGGTGAGGACTGCCTCGACCGAGGAGCGGGAGAGCTGAGAGTGCGGTGGAGTCGCCGGCCTCGGCGCGCACCCGTTTCCGCACAATCACGATCGAAGGGGCAATGACCCGTGATCAATGTCGCGATCATCATCGGGAGCACACGTCCAGGGCGCAACGGGGAGGCGGTTGCCCGCTGGGTTCACGATCTCGCGGCGACGCGCGATGATGCCCGGTTCGAACTCGTCGACCTCAAGGACTTTGGCCTGCCGCACCTGGATGAGGCGATGCCGCCCGCGATGGGGCGCTACGACCTTCCCCACACCAGGAAATGGGCCGACAAGATCTCCTCCTTCGACGCCTACGTGTTCGTCACGCCCGAGTACAACCGCTCGACCTCCGGCGCGTTGAAGAACGCCATCGACTTCCTCTACGCCGAATGGCACAACAAGGCGGCCGGGTTCGTCGGCTACGGCAGTCTGGGCGGTGCTCGGGCGGTGGAGCATCTGCGCCTGATCATGGGCGAGCTCAAGGTGGCCGGCGTAAGCTCCCAGGTCGCCCTGTCTCTGGCCACCGACTTCGAGAACTTCAGCGCCCTCAAACCGGCCGCTCACCAAGAGCGCGCGGTCTCCGCCATGCTGGATGAGGTCGTCGCATGGGGCGGTGCGCTGAAGGCGCTGCGCGACGGCACCACGCCCGCCCGGCCGTGATGCCCGCACATGGCCCCGCCTCTGAGCCTGACTGCGGCGTGACCTGCTTATCGCGCGCGGGTGAGAGGGTGGTCGATCTCGTCACGCCGGAGGCGGGCAAGCGCGATGGCCAGTACGGCGACCGTCAGCGGGGCGACGGCTGCCACGAGGAAGACCGGCCGGCTTCCCCAGGCGGCCGCCGCCGGCCCGACCAGCGCCATGGACAGGGGAGCCGCGCTGAGTGAGACGAAAAAGTCGAGGCTGGAGACCCGGCCGAGCATGGCGGGCGGGACGCGACGTTGCAGCAGTGTTCCCCAGATGACGCCCGCGCCGGACGTGAGGGCGCCGCACAGGAAGAGCGCGGCGATCACGACCCACAACTGGTCGGACGCCCCGAGGACGGCGAGCGGAAGACAACCTCCACCCCAAGCCAGGAGCATCACAGACAGGTAGCGCCGGGGAAGGGCCAACGCGGACATCGCGAGCGAGCCGCTCACCCCGCCGAGACCGTAGCAGGCCAGGGCCAGCGCGAACGCCTGCGGCCCGCCCGCCCCCTGATCGCGGATCGCGAACGGCAGCAGGATCTGGATCGGCCCAACGGTGACCAGGACGAGCGTGACGGCGAACGTCGGCGTGGCGACCAGCCACGGCGTCGTGAGCAGATAGGCGAACCCGGCCCGCAGGTCGCCCACCACCGACCGGACAGGGCTGCCCGGCCGCGCCGTACGGTCGCGCGTCTCGGGCTCGCGCACGATAGCGGTGCATGTCGCGGCCAGCAGATGCACGCCGGCGATCCCGGCGAACGCCATGCTCGGCGCGATGACACTGATCAGTGCGCTGGCGGTGCCCGGCCCGGCTGCCTGCATCAGCGTCGGCCTCAGCATGCCCTCGATCCCATTGGCCGCGAGCAGATCGTCTTGCGGGACGACGGAGGGGACGAGCGCGGAGTAGGCGGGATAGAAGAACCCGTCCGCGATCCCGAGCACCACGGCGACCACGATGAGCTGTCCGGGGGTGAGCAGGTCCATGGTGGCGGTGACCGCCACCGAGCCGGCGGCCATCGCCTTGGCGGCCTGGGCGAGCACGATGATGCGCCGCCGGGACGCGCGGTCGGCGACGACGCCTCCCAGCAGGGCGGTCGCGACCAGTCCGACGCCGCCCGCGGTGGCGATCAAGGAGAGTTCGGACGGACCCGCGCCGATCGCGATCACCTGCCACACCACCGCGACCGTCCACATGCCGCTGCCGGCCAGGCTCAGGCCGAGCGCGGTCGCCAGCAGCCGGTACTGGCCCGTCCGGAATGGCCGAAGCGGCCGGGGGAGCCGGGCGCGCCTGGGTGCCGGATCGGTGTCGCCGATGTCGGATGTGCTGGTGGCCATGCCGCCTCCTCTTCTACGGAGCGAATCGCTCCGCGTTGCACCATAGTTGCGGAGCGAATCACTCCGCAACTGTGTAGACTGCCGTCATGACGAGTTCGCGTTCATGGCGCAGCGAGGAGGTCGCCCGAAACGACCGGGCTTTGCTGCGAGCGGCCCGCGAGGTGCTGGCGGTGGACGGCGCGCACGCGTCGGTGGCATCGATCGCGGCCCGAGCCGGAGTCGGGGTCGGGTCGCTGTATCGGCGCTACCGCACGAAGCAGGAGCTGTTCCAGCGGCTGTGCCTGATCGCGCTGCGGGAATACCTCGACGCGGCGACGGAGGGCCTGGCCATGGACGACCCGTGGGAGGGCCTGATGCACTACGCGATGGCGTCGATCCGGTCGGGCCCCGGTTCGCTGGCGCCCGTGGCCGGCACCTTTGAGCTCACCGACGAGATGACCGAACTGGCCGGGCAGGGCGACCGTGCGGTGGCCCGGCTCGTCGAGCGCGCCCACCGGGCCAAGGTGCTCCGCGCCGGAGTGACCCCGGTCGATCTCGAGCTGCTCATCGAACAACTCTCCAAGTCCCCGCTCCAGGAACAGCTGCAGCGGCAGGGACGGACCGGACTGGACGACGCCGCCCGGAACGCGAGAGAACGCGTCATCGCCATCGCGCTCAGCGGCCTCAGGGCCGTTCCCGCGGGGCCGGTGCCCGGCCGGCCTCCCGGATACGAGCTGTTCGCCATGAGATGGGCGCCTCCAGCAGATGGCGCCCAGCCCCCCGAGTGAAGGTCGACAGAAGGAGACACCAGTGAAAGCCGCCGCCTTGTCCTCGTTCGGACCCCCAGAGGTGCTCCGCGCCGTCGAACTGGACGAGCCCCACGCGCAAGCAGGGCAGGTACGTGTGCAGGTCAAGGTCGCCGGGGTCCAACCCTTCGACTGCGGCGTCCGCGAGGGACGCTTCCCCCGCGCGCTCGTGGGCGACTTCCCGATCGTGCCGGGAAACGAGTTCGCCGGCACGATCGACCAGGTCGGTGCGGGCGTCACGAGATTCTCGGTCGGCGACGCCGTCCTCGGGTTCAGCACGCTCGGCGGCTACGCTGAATGGGTCGTGGTACCGTACGACCAGGTCGCGCCGAAGCTGGCCGACATGCCGTGGAAGATCGCCGGCGGGTTCTCCGGGGCCGCCCAGGGTGCCCGCAATGCCCTCAATCAGATGCGCGTGACCATCGGCGACGTCGTCCTGATCAACGGCGCGTCCGGCGGGCTGGGGACGATAGCGGTCCAGCTCGCGAAGGCGATGGGGGCGAGCACCGTGATCGGCACCGCCAGCGAGGCCAACCATGACTACCTGCGATTCCTTGGGGCGGTCCCGGTCGCCTACGGGCCCGGGCTCGTGGAACGGCTTCGCGCCATCGCCCCCAACGGCGTCGACGCCGCTCTTGGATTCGAGGTCGACGGACTCCGCGCGGCACTCGCAATCGCCCACGACCCGGAACGCGTGGTGACCATGGTCTTCTCCGACGAGATCGCCGCCCTCGGCATCCGCGACTGGACCGGCGTCCGCAGCGCCGAAGGTCTCACCGAGATGCTCGCTTACCACGAGAAGGGCCAGATCTCCGTGCACATCAGAGCGGAATACACCCTCGACCACGCCGCAGAAGCACAGCGCGACGTCGGGAGCGGGCACAGCCGTGGCAAGGTCGTGATCAACATCAGCTGAGCGCACACGCCGATCGGGCGCGTGCGCTCAGACACATAATCGGCCAAGTCGATTACTCGACCTGGCTCATAGCCGGTTCGCCGGCGCTGCCGTGGCCTGCTCACGACCGTAGAAGATCTCCGTGTCCGCGACCTGGAACGGCAGCAGGTGCGTCCTGACGGCTATGTCGCCTGGACAGAACGGCCTGCGAGAAGTAACGCCAATCCCGAGGGTGAGCGGATGCTGGCGGCGATGAAGGCGCTGCTCGCCGCGCTGGCCCACCCTCCGCGCAACCACTCGGCGAGCCCACGCGCAAGGACGGCCGGGCCGACTGTAACGCGTGCGTGTTCTGTGTGCTGGAGCAATTTCACCGCAGGCTGAAACGGCGCAGCCTCGAGGAAGGACACGAGACGACCAGTCACCCCGGAACGCCGTCGCTGACCTCGTCGCGGGCCGCGGGCGCCGCGCCTTTCCGCTGGCCGGCGGGCCTGGCGCTGCGTAGGCCGAAGGCGGAGACCGCTGCTCCCAGCAGCACCATGACCACCGGAACGACGAGCGCGGTGCGGTAGGCGTCCAGCACCGCGCCCGGCGAGCCATCGGTGCCGGCCGCGGCGATTCCGTACACCGCGGTCACAGCGGAGATCCCGACCGCCGAGCCGAACTGGGTGAAGGTGTACAGCAGACCGCCGGCCAGGCCCTGCTCCTCCTCCGCCACGCTGTTGGTCGCCGCGATCGTGAGCGGACCGTAGGCGAGGGCGAAGGCGGTGCCCGAGATGATCAGGGTCGGGAACATCGCCGCGTATGACCAGTCCATCTCCACCGTCAGGAAGAGCCCGTAGGCCACGATCGCCAGCAGGAAGCCGCCGAAAATCACCCGGGCGTGGCCGTAGCGGTTCA
The DNA here is from genome assembly GCF_014204795.1 of Nonomuraea jabiensis. Taxonomy (GTDB): domain Bacteria; phylum Actinomycetota; class Actinomycetes; order Streptosporangiales; family Streptosporangiaceae; genus Nonomuraea; species Nonomuraea jabiensis. The sequence continues at coordinate 9,509,028 of NZ_JACHMB010000001.1, forward strand.
CCAGGCGAGGGGTGAGGATGGGAGCCAGCACGGCGTCGCAGCCCATGGCGATCAGCGCGATCGCGGTCTGCAGGGAGGACCAGCCGCGCAGTTCCTGCAGGTAGAGCGTGACGATGAACTGGAAGCCGAAGAACGCGCCCAGAAAGAGCAGCGCGGCGAGGTTGGCCCGGACCATCGCGGCCTTGCGGAAGATCCCCAGCCGGACGAGCGGCGTTTTGGCGCGCCATTCGATCACGATGAACATCGCCACTAGCGCCAGCCCGGCGGCGAACGCGCCGATGGTCAGCCCGAGCCCTTCGCCGCGGTGCTCGAGCCGGACGATGCCGTAGGCGAGTAGCAGCATCGCAGCGGCGGCGCTGGCCGCGCCTGCCAGGTCGTAGCCGCGATGCGCGGGCTCAGGGCGGGCCTCGGCGGGCAGGAGCCTGAGCGCCGCGAGCAGGATGGCGCCGGCCAAGAACACCGGGGCGAAGAACACCCAGCGCCAGCCGAGTTCGGTCAGCAGCCCGCCGATGACGAGGCCCAGCGAGAAGCCGCCGGCGCCGACGCCGGCGAAGACCAGCAGGGCCTTATTGCGCTGCGGCCCCTCCGGATACGAGGTCGTGATGATCGACATGGCGGCGGGGGTCATGAAGGCCGCTGCCACACCGGTGACGAAGCGGGCCACGACCAGCATCCACCCGTCGGTCGCGAAGCCGCCCAGCATGGAGAAGACCAGGAAGACGCCCAGCCAGGTGAGGAACATCCGTCGCCTGCCCAGCAGATCGGCGGCACGGCCGCCGAGCAGGGTGAAACCGGCGTAGCCGAGCACGTAGCCGCTCATCACCCACGCCGCGGTGCCGGTGGTCAGGCCGAGGTCGGCGCGGATGGTGGGGATGGCAACGGCCAACATGGCGACGTCGCTGCCCTCGAGGAAGATGGTGCCACACAGGACGAGCAGCAGGGCCCAGGCTCGTCCGCTCATGCGGGCCGCGGGAACGGTGGACACGGATGCGCTCTCAGCCGTTGAGTCGGTTGGTCACGTCCGGTTCATCAGCAACGGACGCTGTCCGTCGGGCAAGCTGTACGAGCCCAGCCGCATCGCCCGTGTCCGCGCGTCGAACCATCCATCCCAAGGCCTTCACGATCAACATGGCCGCGACCGTACCAAGCAGCCGACGACCCGGACCACACCTTTTATCTGTACCCGCAGGTTCGCGCGGATGGTCGCCGCAGAGAGATGAAGAACAAGCTTCGACGCGCTGGCCTCCTTCCAGCGCCAGCCATCTTCACGCCACTATCGGTAATCACCGGAACACACTAGATGAGCATCCGGGTCTCTGGGTGCTGCTAATTCTCGCCAACATTCCAGAACCGATCAGCCCCCGAGTGCTGTCCAAACTCACCGATAAACGCTGCTGCTACTCATCAGCAGAATCAGCTGGAAAGAGACGGGCTCGGACCAGGGCAGTCTCTGCAGGCCGGTCAGGCCGCGTCCCAGGCCCCGTGCAGCATCGCCGCCATCTCGTCGTCGCTCGCGGCACCGTCGATCAGCCGACGCCCGTCGATGACGAACGAGGGAACTCCGAGACACCCACCTTTGAGGCCCAGGCCTCGTCCACCAGTACGTGCTCGGAGTAGGCGCCCCCCGACCACCCGGCACCCTGACGGATCACCAGCCCGGCCGGTACGCGGCTATGGGGCTGGCATCGGGCTTGTCCTCCATTGGTCGAGGTGGGCGTCGATGAACTCGCCTATCGACGTGGGCTCACGGCCGATGATCTGCTTCACGGCCGGTGAGAGCTCGCCGAAGCCGCCGTGTCGGACGCGGCGGTAGAGGTCGTCGAGAATGTCGGCTGTCCAGGGGTCGAGGCCGTGGAGGGTCTCCTGCGGGGGCGGATCCTCGGCGCGGATCCGGTGACCGAGGCGCGCGGAGAGCTCCTGCGCAACGGACGCGACCGGAACCGGCTCCGGGCCGGTGATCGTGTGCGCCTGCTCGTGATGCTCCTCCGGCGCGCTCAGGGCGGCCACGGCGACGTCGGCGATGTCGCGTGCGTCCACCCACGCGATCGGGGCACCGCCCGAGGGCAGGCTCAGGACGTGGTCGTCCCGTATGGCGTCGCGGTAGAACCGAGGGTCGGTCAGGACCTGGTGGAACCAGGACGGACGGAGCAGTGTCCAGGAAGCGGCCCGGGTGACGACCGCGTCCTCGACCCGGCGCGCCCAGTGGTCCGGGGAGAGGGTTTCGGCTCCCTGCTCGGACAGGAGGACGACATGCGCGTCCGGGTTCACCTCGATCAGGCCGGCGACGAGCTCGGGGGCGGCGGGGAGGTCGGGGCGCATCAGGTAGATCGCGTCCGCGGCTGAGCCCGCCTCGCGCCAGGTCGCCTGGTCGTGCCAGTCGAACAGGACCGGTTCGATCCCGGTGGCCGGCGTCCTGACGGGCTGCGACGACCCGGCGCGGACGAGGAGCCCGGAGCGGCGTAGTCGGGCAGTCACCTCGCGTCCTGTTTTACCTCGGGCTCCGGTCACCAGCACCGTGCGGGTCATGCCTGCTCCCGGAGTCGGACGACGGCCTTACCGATCGTGGGGGCTCCGCTGTGCAGCAGGCCGAGCAGGGCTTCGGGCACCCGCTCGATGCCGTCCAGCACCGTCTGCCGGTGGACGATCTCACCCGAGCGCACCCAGGAACCCACTTCAGCGCGGAAGGCGGGCATCTGGTCCTGGTGGTCGGTGACCAGGAAGCCGCGCACAGTCGCCCGCTTGGTGACCAACTGGTACAGATTCCGCAGGCCGTGTGGTTCCCGGCCGTCGTACTGGCTGGCCATCCCGCACAGGGCAAGCCGGGCGCCGACCCGGAGATGGTCGATCGCGGCCTCCAGCTGGGCGCCGCCGACGTTGTCGAACACGACGTCGATGCCGTCCGGCGCGGCGTGTGCAAGGTGCTCACCGACAGCACCGTCGTGGTAGTCGAAGGCGGTGTCGAAACCTAGGTCGTCCACCAGATGACGCACCTTGGCGGACGATCCAGCGCTGCCGATCACGCGCTTGGCTCCCCGCAGCCTGGCGATCTGACCGGCGATGCTCCCGACCGCGCCGGCCGCTCCCGTGACGAACACCGTGTCGCCGGATCGCACCGACGCCATCTGGGTGATGCCCAGCCATGCGGTCAGACCCGTCACACCGAGCACACCGAGATAGGTTTCGGCGGGCAGATGGTCGGTATCGATCGGGACGACCCCGGCCGCATCGATCACGGTGGCCTCGCGCAGCCCCAGGAAGTGCTCGACCACCTGGCCCGGCTTGACGCCGTCCGCGCGGGACTCGACGACCACGCCGACCGCTCCCCCCTCCAGCGGCGCGTTCAGCGGGAACGGAGGGATGTAGGACGGGCGGTCGTCCATCCGGCCACGCATGTACGGGTCCACCGACAGGTGTGTGTTACGAACCAGGACCTGGCCGGGCCGCAACTCGGGGATCTGGGCTTCGACCAGCGCGAAGTCGTCGGCTGACGCCTGCGCCGGCGGCCGTCGTGTCAGGTGCCACTCCCGGGCCCGTCCCTTGCTCATCGGACCACTCCTTCCCTAGATGCTTGATGCACTCAAGCATCTATGCTGACACACATACTTGAGTGCATCAAGTTCATTGGTAGACTGGCCCCATGGCCGTACCCTCGGGGCCCGTCACCGCCTCGACCGATGCCGAGCGGGCGATGTTCGACTTCGTCGACGCCTACGACCGCGCATACGAAAGCGCCGCCCTGGAGCACGGGCTGAGCGTGGCTCAGGCCTGTGTGCTCGGGCGGCTCACCCGGCAGATCGGGATGCGAGAACTGGCCGACGAACTCGGCTGCGACGCGTCCAATATCACCCAGATCATCAGCAGGCTCGAGGCGCGCGATCTCGTCCGCCGCCGCCCTCACCCCGACGACGGCCGCTCCCGGCAGATCGTCCGGACCCCCAACGGGGCCATCCTCTACGCCGCCTTCGAGGAGTCCTTCGAGTTCGCCCGGTCCGCCATCGCCAATCTGAGCGCCCGCGAACAGGACCAGCTGGCCACCCTGCTCCGCAAGGCTCTCAACGGAATACGGGAACCGAACAGCTGACTCCTCGAGGCGCGGTAAGCGGTCCGGCCTGGTAAGAGGCGCTGATGGAGCAGTTCCACAAGGGCGATGCCTCGGGCATTGGTTCTACGAGTGTGAGTCGGCCCCACCTACGCGTCGGCCCGGTGTCTGTCTGGAGGGCAGCCGACCCTGACCATGATCGGCGCGTATCGCCACTGACTGCTCCGCTGTTCCCCGCCTGTCGCTTGGCGGGAGCATCTACGACCCTGGCGACCCCATGTCGAAGATGCTCTTCAACGCCGGCCGTATTCGCCGAGTTCGAAGCCGACCTGCTGAAGATGCGCACCCGCGAGGGTATGGCCATCGCCTGCTCCCGCGGCAAGCTCAAAGGCAAGCAGCCCAAGCTCACCACCCGCCAGCAAGCCGAACTGGCGGATGCACACCAGCGGCAACTACGCCATCGCCGGCCTCATAAAGGTCTTCTCGAGTTTCATGTGCTCCCCACGGCGACGCTCTGCTAGCTAGGCGACGGTGGGGATTGACGCTCGCGGGCGGTTCCATGATGCTTTCCGATCCCACGTGCTCGCGCGGATGCTCTCGAACACCAGCCCGGCCTGCGCCCAATCCTGTTTGCCGCCCGCATAGACGCGCACGTCGGCGTACACGAGCCGGACGAACGCCGCAGCGGCGATCTTCGAGCGGTTGCAATACGGGCCCGAACAGTAGACCACCACCGGGGCGGCCCGATCGGGCGCCACCCGCTCGGCCAGTTCGGCCGACACCTGATCTGGCACATTGCGCGCGCCGGGCAGGTGCTCGGCGGCGAAGTCCGGCGGATACGACTTCATCGCCACGTGGAACTCCTTGTCTCCGGATCTCCATCATCCGGTACTCAAGGTGTCCACACATCGGGGGCAGGGCCCGACGAACCGCATGCCATCAATGGCCGCGACCAGGCCGCCGCCCAGTGCCTGGGCGAAGCCGATCCCGGCCTGCTTGGCGATCAGGTGCGGGTTGGCCGCGCCGTAGTTGTCGGCGCGCAGGTAGGTATGGTCGACGTAGCCGAGCCGGTGCCGCTCCAGCGCGGGCACGCCCTTGACGGCGATCGGCCCGTAGGTGATGTTCAGCGCCTGGGCGGTCAGGCACGCCGCCGCCGAGATGTCCAGGTTGTCCAGGTGCGGGCCGGTGCCGGCGATCGAGGTGAAGGCTTCCATGAACTTCGGGCACCAGCCCAGCACCTCCACGACCGCCTCGGAGATGTCCACCCGCGGCATCGTCGCCTCCACCCGCTTGCGCAGGTCAATCAGCGACGGCGGCTCATCGATCGCCTTCACGCTCGCCACATGGATCTTGCCGTCGTCGTCGATGGTGACGGAGGTATTAGCGGCCAGCCCGGCCCGCACCACCCGGTAGGCGCGATCCAGCCGCTCGGCATGCTCGGCCAGCAGTCCGGCGGGGTCTTCGGGCAGGCCCAGGTCGGTCAGCACGCTGTCCTTGACCGCCGCCCAGACCGCACCCTTCAGCAACTGCGCGTCCGGGTCGCGCCACCGGCTGGAGGCAGGCGAGTGGATCTCGCGGCGTTTGAGGTGGCGGTGGAACTGCTCCAGCACGCAGAACACGTACGCGTTGCGGTCGACCAGGTTGTCGGTGCGGGCCGGATGGCCGAACACCAGCCGCTTCCACGGACCTGTCACCACCAGCGGGGCGATCAGCCGCAGCGGCAGCACCGTGACCGGATGGTGGCGCGAGCGGTAGGCCAGCGCGTCCGGCAGGGCTTGTATGGCGGTCAGCACCTGCCGGCCTTCGGCGTTGGCCTCAAACGCGATCACCGCGGTCAGCAGCTTCACGAACCCCGACACGGTGGCGTACTTGCTCGCCATCTCCGCCCGCCAGCCGCCGTCGTCCTCGGCGTCCGGCGGCGGCACCAGCCCGGTCACGGTGGCCACCGCCGAGCGCAGCTGAGCGCGCGGCACGACCGCGTCGATCATCTCCCACACCTCGAACAACCGCACATCCTCACTCCACCCCTCGGCCTCCAGCAGCACCTCCACCGCCTGCGCCAGCCAGGCCGAGGCCTTGGCCAGCCGGGGATGCTTGATGACCTTCTGCTTGTCGGCTTCCCGCTGCGCCTTGCCGAGCAGCTCGGTCACCATGAGCAGGTCCAGCAGCTCCAGCGTGTCGTCGATGGTCTTGGTCTCCAGCCGCTGCGCGGTGGCCAGCAGCGTGGCCAGGCGCCGCGAGGCGGGATGCTTCTTCAGCTGGGAGGAATGGGCGGTCAGGCCGTAGCGGGCCAGCTCGTCCACGCGCCGCTGCGGCACTGCGGCGTCCAGCTCCAGCCGTCCCAGTTCGGTGCCGCCGATCTCGGCCACCAGATCCAGCGACTTGACGATCTGCGGCCCGGACGACTTCGACGGGCCGGTCCGCCAGCGCTCCAGATCCGAGACCTTCTTCCCCGGCGGCACCTCCAGCAGTAAGTCCAGCACCGCCCGCTGCTGCGCGCTGAGCAGCGCAGCCAGGGTGTCATGCAGCTCCCGCGTGGCGCGTTCCCGCTCTCGCGCCACCAGCCGGGTCAGCGTGCTGATCCCAGGCAACAGCACGTCGTTCTGCCGCAGCCAGCGCACCGCGTACTGGAACAACGCGGTCGGGCCGTCGCCGATGTTCCACGCGCGCGCCCGCACCTTGCCCGCCAGTTCGGCCTCGGCCGAGGCGAAGTCCTCCAGCCCGAACGCCTTGGCGATCTCCCAGGTGTGCTCCAGCCGCGTCTTGTCCCGCTCGGTGTGACGCTTCACGCAGGACGGATCCTCGATTCCCAGCTGCGCGGCGACGACATCCAGGACCTCATTCGGCACCTCCAGCGGATCAGCCAGAAAGCACCCCAGATAGCGAACGGTCACGAGCTGGAGGGCGAAGCCGCATCGGATGTGCCGGCCACGATGCCCCTTGATGAGGGCCATGTCCTCGTTGTCAAGGAAGAAAATCTTCTCCATCTCGGCCCGGGAGGGCGGGCCGTCGTAACGGCCGTACTTCGCCGCTTCTGAGTCACTCAGGAAGTCGACAGGCATGCACGCAATGTATGACCCGTGATACACAGCGTCATCAGAGCGATACAATCGTTACCAAGTGCTACTTAGCGTCACACGACGTAGATCAAAGTCGCGCTGTGAGATCGACCGGAATCCGGCGCGAGCCGCCTCTGCAAGCGGGAGACGACAGGGCCCGCTGACCAGCGGAACCCCGTTAACGCCGGATTCCGTTCCAAATCTCTCTGCCCCCCGAAACCCGTGTCATTGACCACCCACGCCACCGGCTCCACGACCTCGATGGCCCGGCGGGCCGGCCTGGCCCGCACCGCCCAGGTGTCCCACCCCGAGCCGCTCCGCCATCGGCTGCATCGACTTACGCCGCCCGTCCAGCAACAACCCACGCAGGTACGTCAGACTAGTCCCGGATCTTGGTTCTGCGGGGCAGACGCAGGACGAACGTCGCGCCCCGAGCAGGCTCGCTGCGCACCGCCGCGGACCCGCCGTGCGCCTCGGCGAGCTGCCGCACGATGGCCAGACCCAGTCCACTGCCGCCGGTCTGGCGGCTGCGCGATTTCTCGGCCCGCCAGAACCGGTCGAAGACGTACGGAAGGTGCTCGGGCGCGATGCCCGGCCCGGTGTCGGCCACCTCGATGAGCACGTCGTCGCCGTCGGCGTACGCGCGCAGGCTCACCCGCCCGCCGGGCGGCGTGTGGCGGAGCGCGTTGGTGAGCAGGTTGCCGACCGCCTGCCGCAGCCGTACCGGATCGGCGTCCAGGTACGGGCGGCCGGTCACCTCGACGGTCAGCACCAGCCCGGCGGCCGCGGCGCGGTAGACGGTCGCGATCTGCTCGAGCAGGTCGGCCACGTCGACCGGCTCGGGGTGCAGCCGCAGCTTGCCCGCGTCGGCGAGCGCGAGCTGCTGCAGGTCGTCGATGATGTGTTGCAGCACCATGGCCTCCTCGACCAGCGAGGCGGTGAGCGCCGGGTCCAGCTCGGCCACGCCGTCCTGGGTGGCCTCCAGCCAGCCGCGGATGTTGCTCAGCGGCGTGCGCAGCTCGTGCGACACGTCGCTGACCATCGCCTTGCGCTGCTGCTCCATGCGGTCCAGGTGCTCGGACATCTCGTTGAACGCGGCGCCCAGCTCGCCGACTTCGCCCTTGGCGCGTACCATGACTCGCGCCGAGCCGTCGCCCGCCCGCATCCGCCGGGCTGCGGCGGTCACCGCCCGCATCGGCCGCACCAGCCGGGTGGCGACGAGCACGCTGACCCCGACCGCCAGGACGAGGATCACCGCGGTGGCCCCCGCGAGGTCGTAGGGGTCGATGGCCGGCGTACGGTCCTCGGGCGAGCCGATGTAGAGCAGCGCGGCCGGTGCGACGTACGGCTTCAACTGGGCGCGGCGCGCGGTGGCCAGGCACTCGGCGGCCGATGCCGGAGCGGTCGGCTTGCCGGTCTCGTCCAGCCACACCTCGACCCGGCTTCCGTGGCACTTGCGGACCAGGGCGGCGAGCTGGTTGAGCGCGCGCTTCTCGGTGGTGGTCGGTCCGGGCGTGTTCGGCGAGCACGACGGCGAACCGGGCTGTGACGCCGCGTACGGCACGCTGACGGGCGGGCCCGGGCGTTCGGTGTCCGGTGCCGGGGTGGCAGGACCGCCCTCGCGGCGGAGGTAGGGACGGCCGCCGGGCCCGACGGCGACCGTGGCGCGCCAGCCCTCGTGGCGCAGGCACGCCGCCTGCGCGTCGACCTCCTCGCGCAGCCGTGCCCGTTCGGGCCCCGGCAGAAGGAACGGCCCGACCGCGCGCGCGTCGATCCGGTCGGTGGCCGTCCCGGGCACCAGCGAGACGTCGACGGCGAGGGGGTCGACGACGGCCGAGGCGCGTGCGGACAGCGGCGGCCGGCCGGTCGCCGAGTCCGCGATCAGGGCGCCGCCCTCGGTCGCCAGCGCGACCCGCTGGCCGCGCTGACGGGCCAGCCCGCGCACGGTCTCCTCGACGCCGTCCCACCGCGGGTGGCTCGCCGCGTAGCCGAGCAGCGCGTCGTTGACGCGGGCGTCGCGGGCGAGCGTCTGGCCCTGCTGATGCCGGATCTCGCCGGACGTGCTGCGCGCCGCCAGCCACGCGGTCGCCACGATCGAGCACACCGCGATCAGGACCGAGCTGGCGATCAGCCGTACGAGGAGACTATGGCGCATGGTCGCTGACCAGCTTGTACCCGACGCCGTAGACCGTGCGCAGCCGGACCGGCCGCTGCGGCTGCGGCTCGATCTTCTTGCGCAGGTTCTTCACGTGCACGTCGACCGTGCGCTCGGTGATGAAGCGGTCGAAGCCGTGCAGGTGCTCCAGAAGCTGTGCCCGGGTGAAGACTCGCTCCGGCCACGCGGCCAGCGCCTCCAGGAGGCGGAACTCCGCGGGCGTGCACTCGACCTCGCGCCCGTCCGCGAGCACCGTATGCCGCTCGAGATCCACCGTGAGGCCGCCGACCCGGTACACCCCCTCGCCGCGCCCCCGCCCGGCCCGCCGCAGCAGCGTGCGCACCCGGGCCATCAGCTCGCGCGGGCTGTAGGGCTTGGTGAGGTAGTCGTCGGCGCCGAGATCGAGGCCGAGCAGCAGGTCGTCCTCCGTCGAGCGGGCGGTCACCATCAGCACCAGCACGTCGGACTCGGCGCGCAGCACGCGGCACACGTCGAGGCCGTCGACGCCCGGCATCATCACGTCGAGCAGGACGAGGTCGGGGCGGCGAACGCGAGCCTCGTCGATCGCGGCCCGCCCGTCGTGGACGACGGCCACGGAGTGCCCCTCGCGCTGGAGATAGCGGCGCAGCAGCTCCGCCTGTTTGGGGTCGTCCTCCGCAACCAGGACATTCGCGCACATAGCCTCCGAGCGTAGGCGACCCGTGACCGGCACCACGGGATCATCACATCGGCCTCACAGGTTCTTCACTTTTCTCGGCCAGCATCTTGCGACATGCGCCACGTCAAGATCTACACCGGCGCCCTGCTCGCCGCCGGCCTGATCGCCGGGACCGCCGCTTGCGGCTCGTCGAGCGGTGGCACCTCAGGATCCGGCCCGTCCAAGACCGCCCAACCGGCGGCCGCCGGCGAACAACAGCAGCGGCAGGGCGGTGCGGAGATAGCGACCGTACGCGGCCGCCAGATCGCCGTGCACAGGCGCAAGGGCGACGGCGCGGCCTGGAAGACGCTGTCCAGCCCCAACGAGATGGGTGCCACCCGGGTGTTCCTGGTCGACGCCAGGGACGGCGACTGGCTCAAGGTGCTGCTGCCGGTCCGGCCCAACGGCAGCACCGGCTGGGTCAAGGCGTCCGACGTCAAGCTGACGTCGACGACCCGCCGAGTGGAGATAGCCCCGAAGGTGTTCACGTTCACCGTCTTCGACGGCGACAAGGTGCTGCGCACCGGCAAGGTCGCCACCGGCGAGGGCGGCACACCTACGCCGGCCGGCCGCTTCTACTTCACCGAGCTGGTCCAGCCGCCGAACCCCAACGGCGCCTACGGCGCCTACGCCTTCGGGCTGAGCGGCTTCTCTCCGACGCTGCAGACGTTCGCCGGCGGCCCCGGGCAGCTCGCCGTGCACGGCACGAACCAGGCGTCGGCGCTGGGCAGCAAGGTCAGCCACGGCTGCGTGCGGGTCAGCAACGACGACATCACCTGGATGGCCAAGAACCTGGCGATCGGCACGCCTGTCGTCGTCAAGGAATGAAGCAGCAACGAAAGGACCATCGATGCGACTGACGTCCCTCACGGTAGCCGTCACGCTGGGCACCGGCCTGGCCTGCACCGCTCTGACCTTCACGGGTCTGGCCGCCGCCGAGGCCACCACGCCCAAGCCGACCTCCTCGCCGGGGCACCTGAGCCCGAGCCACCCTGGCGACAACTCGCCGACCGCCGAGCCGCCCGGCAAGGCCATCCCCAAGATGCCGAACTACACCGGCTGACCCAGACCACGGGCCCGCATGCCTCCCGTCGTGCGGGCCCGTACCGCAGCGGTCCGTGCCGGAGCACGAGCCCCGGCCTCGATAGATGATCACGAAAAGGAGAAGGCGTGACTGATGACCAAGGATGGGACCGGCGTTCGCTGTTGCGGAGCGCGGCCATGATGGCCGGTGCCGCCGCGACCACGCCCTTGTTAGGCAAGGCGGCGGCAGCGCGGGCCGGTGGCACCGACGCGGACGCGTTGTACAAGGCGGGCAAGTTCGAGCAGGCCGGCCGGGCGTATGAGGAGATCCTGAAGAAAGACCCTGCGAACCTGCACGCGGCCCGCCGGCGCGGCTATATCGGGCTGCTGGGCAACAAGTTCCCCGACGCTGAAAAGTACCTCAACATGGCCCTCAAACTGGCGCCCGAGGACAAGGAAACCAACTACTACCTGGGCGACTGCTACATCCGGCAGGACAAATACTCCCTCGCCGCACCACGCTGGCAGGCGGCCGGCGAGGACGCCTACGCCAAATGGTTCGCGGCAGTCCGCGGCGAGGCGTATCAGATCCACGGCGACATCGGCCGGGTGAAATTTGCGCAGATGGACCCGGAGCCGCTGGTGGAGGCCTCGGTCAACGGCGGCCCGGTGAAGCGCTTCGTGTTCTACACCGGCGCCCCGTATCTGAGCATGCGCGCGTCGGTGGCCAAGGAGGCCGGGCTGAGCCCCGTCGCCAGCCAGAAGCTCGACTTCGAGGGCGGCACCATATGGGCGTACTACGGGATACTGGACTCCTTCAAGCTCGGCGGCATCGAACTGCGCAACGTCCCCGTGAGCTGGTCGGCGACGGAGTCGGGCGACGATGTCGACACCGACAACGACGGCCTGATCGGCACGTGGGTCTTCTACCACTTGCTGACCACCTTCGACTACGCGGGCCGGCAGCTTGTCCTGCGTCGCCGCACCCCCGAGGCGGCCGGCAAGGTACGCGCCGACGCCGCCCGGGCGGGCGCCAAGCCGCTGCCGATGTGGCTGGCCCGTGAGCAATATCTGGGCACGACGGGCAGCTTCGCCGGCGCCACCGGCTCCCGTACAGGGCCGGTGGGCGTGAACTTCGGTGGCGTCGGCGAGATCGCCGCGGGCATGGCCGGGGAAACGGCCGAGCAGCTGGGGGTCCGCGTCGACTACGACCGCCAGATCGGGACATTCGCCCAAAGTCACCCAGCCGTCGCCTACCCCTGCTACCCGAAGGAGATCCGCATCGGCGACGCCGTCGCCAAGGAGGTCTATTGCTACACGAACCCAAACGCACAGATCAACGTGCCCTGGCCCTATGGAGATGGGGTCGACGGGATGGGCTGGTTCTCCCACTGCTTCTGGAAGCCCTATAACATCACCGTCGACTTCACCGACATGAAGCTCTACATCGCCCGCGGCAAGGCCGCCTGATCACCGAACCCGCACGGGCGTCACCTGGAGGTGACGGCTCCGGCGGTCGAGGGGGAAGGCGAGCCACACGCTCTTCCCCCCTCACCTGGTGCCGCGCCTAGGAGTGTCCCGGCCGTCTCGGGGGCGGGGTGGATGGCCTGCCGCACGACGCCGGACGCCTCAGTGGCGCCCGTCACCATCTCCGTCACCGCGCTCCCCGTCACCGCGGTCGCCGTCACGCCGCTCATCATCGGCGTCGTCGGCACGCCCATCCTCGGCCCTGTCATCAGCCCTGTCATCAGCCCTGTCGCCGGTGTGCGCGCCGGGCGGCTGCGTTTCGGCGCTTCGGCCAGGGCGCGAACGGCGGGGCCGGCTTCGTTCTGCGCCTGCCGCTGAGTGCTCCGGCCGAGCAGACCGGTCCGCAGCCGCAGCCGCAGGCGGCGCGGCAGGCCGCCCCGCCGAACCCGGGCGCATGACCGCACGCCGCAACCCGGGCCTACCTCCTCAGTACGCACAGCTCGCGCCAGGCGCGGCCGCTGCCCTGGGCAGCCTCATCGCGGACCGCTGACAGGCGAAGAAGTCGTAGGTCGTTACCGCTGATTTCTGCCCTCAAGACATGATCTGTAGCAGGCGTGGGCGACGGTTCAGCTCTGGCGGGCCAGCCAGGTGGTGGGGCGGCGGCGGATCTGGTCGATGGAGGTGAGTGCCGCGCCGATGACAGCCGCGTCAGGGCCGAGCAGGGTGGGGCGGACGGTGACCGGTGACCAGGAGGCGGTCACCACTCGTCGGTCGATCTCGGCGCGTACCGAGTCGATCAGCCACGACGACAGCAGCGCGAAACTGCCGCCGAGCAGGACGGTGCCGACGTCGAGCACGTTGACCGCGCCGGACAGCGCGATGCCGAGCGCGCTCCCGGCCCGGTCGAGCGCGGCCAGGGCGGCGGGGTCGGCGGCCTCGGCGCGGGTGGTGATGACGGAGTCGGGGTTGATCCCCTCGAAAATGCCACCGGCTCCTCCGGGGGCGTCTGTCCGGTTGGTTGCTCCTGGCAGCGCGCCGAGGATGGCGCCGGTGCTGGCGTAGGTTTCCAGGCAGCCGCGCGACCCGCAGGCACACGCGGCGCCCTCCGACTCGACGGTCACGTGCCCCAGCTCGCCGCTCCAGCCACGCGCTCCCCGCATCAGGGTGCCGTCCAGTACGATCCCGGCGCCGATGCCGAGTCCTCCCGACACGTACAGGAAACTCCCGAGGGGGTCGCCCCCGGCATACAGTTCGCCCAGCGCGGCCAGGTTGGCCTCGTTGTCCACCGCGCACGGCACGCCCAGGTCGGCCAGGAACGTTCCGGCGTCGACGTCGCGCCAGCCCAGCGCGGGCGCGATGCGTACCATCCCGCCGTCGACCGGTCCGGGTACGGCCAGCGTCGCGGTGACCACGGTCAGCTCCTTGGCCATGACCGCCTCGATCGCCTCGCGCCCCATACGGGTCAGTTCGCCCAGCACCGCGCCGGCATCACGCCCGGTGTACGGCATGGGCGCGAACGTCAGGTGCCGTACCGTGCCGGTGAGGTCCACGACGCAGGCGGCCAGCCCGTCGGCGCGGATGTCCAGGCCCAGCCCGGCGGGTCCCCGGTCGGACAGGGTCAGGCCCACCCGGGGACGGCCCGCGCGGCCGTTGTGGGTGACACCCTTCTCGGTGATCAGCCTCCCGGCGAGGAGTTCCTCGGCGATGCGGGTGATCGTGGGCCGGGTCAGCCCGGTCGCGGTGGCCAGTTCGGTGCGCGAGATCGGGCTGTCCGCGCCGAGGATGCGCTGGAAGACCACCTCAAGGTTGAGATCGCGCAGATCCTCCTGCCGGACAGCGCTGTCGGGCGGCCGCGGCCCGTTCTGCCGGAAGGCGGCCGTCATGCCACCGGCAGCGAGTGGAAGCCCGGTGCGCCGCCGACCACCGGCCGATCCGCCGCAGGGAGCCCGCGCTCCGCCATGCCGTCGGCCGCTGCGGGGAGCCCATGATCCGCCACTGCCGGGAGCCCGCCCTCGGCCACGCCGTCGGCCGCTGCGGGGAGCCCGTGGTCCGCCACGTCGTCGGACGCCGCGCCGCGTCCGATTTCCGCTACGAGTTTGGCCGCCGAATCGGCGTTCAGCGCGCCGTCGGCGATCAGGGCCACCACGTGGCGAGCGATCTCCTCGCCCGGCTGCAGCACCAGGGGCGCGTTCCAGGCCACGCTCGAACCCACCCCGAGGTAGTCGCGGGCCCGCACGAACCAGCGGTCGCGGGCGGTGTCGGCGTCACCGGGCGCGAACACCATCGTCCAGTCGGCCACCGCCACCGCCACCCACTCGGCGCGGTGCCCGTGCACCGGCTCGACACCCGTCCCCGCCGGGCTCAGCACCGTTGCTCCCGACACCGCCGGGCCGCGCCAGAAGAAGCCGCCGTACCCCGCGCCCACCCGCCCGTTGGCCGCCGGGCTGCGTACCTCCAGCGGCCGGTCAGTGACATTGGCCAGCCTGCTGCGTACCGACAGCGACCACACGCTGCCCGATACCTGCTCGCAGCCGATCACGCGCCGCTCGCGCAGCAGCATCCGCTCGTCCGGGCCGAGCCAGCGCAGGCTGTGCGCCAGCTCGCCGCCGCCGCGCCGCTCCCAGCGCTCGTGCCGCTGGGAGCCGTGGTTGTCCAGCCAGGCCGGGCCATGGCCGGAGACGAAGGTGCGCCCGCCCCAGAAGTTGACCCCGTGGATGTCGGGGTAGGCCACGCCGATGCCGAACTGGTGCGGGTGCGAGACCGGGACCGCGTCGGTGACGGTACGGCCGGCCAGCGTGCGCACCGGATGAAGGAACGGACGCGGCGAGCTGGAGGCGGGCGCCTCCGGCTGCCAGACGTAGACGGCCACCTCACGCCCGCCGAGCCGCAACGCTTCCGCCGACATCTCGCCGCCTTCTGGTGCTGGGGAGTTCTGAGGGTGGCCCTCGGGCGATGCCGCCATGAGTACGGCAGGCGTCATCACGCGGACATGCCCGGGATCGGCTCGAGCTCGTCCAGCCGTACGGCGCGGCCGGTGCGCAACGACTCGTTGCCCGCCACCCCGACCAGCACGCTGGCCGCTCCATCGGCGAACCCGGCCTGGCGGCGCAGCGGGTCACCAGAGGGGCCGCGGAAGACGTCGCGCAGCAACATCGCGTCCCCGCCGCCGTGGCCGCCGGCCCGGTCGGGGATGGGAATCTCGACGGCGGGTTCCCAGTGCCGCTGCAGCAACAGCCGCGAACCGCGGGGACGGTGCCCGCTGTCGGCGGGGCCGCTCCCGGAGCCCTCGCGTTCGGCACTCGGGTCGAGCCCCTCCGAGCCGGGCTCGCCCTCGCGGTGGCCGGCCGGGCCGGGCTCGCGGTGGGCGGCCGGGCCGCGGGCCGTGCCGGAATCCGGGTTGGCCGTGGCCGCGCCGATGGTCGCCGAGGCGTCCATCCCGGAGACATGGGGCCGTTCCACCACGTCGAGCTCGATCCGCCCCGCCGTACCGTTGATCGCGACCCGGTAGCCCTCCCACGGACAGTGCGCATGCAGGCTGTACGACATGGACGCCCCGCCCTGGAAGCCGACGACGACGTTGAGGTTGTCCTCGATGGTGATGCCGTCGGAGAAGACGTCGCGGTCGCGGATGTAGCCGTCGAGGTGCTCGCCGGCGCGGTACAGCTCGCGGAGCTTCTCGTCGGAGGCCAGGTCCAGGGTGAACGGGTCGCCCGCGACCGGCCCCCGCTCCGGCCGCGGTCCCAGGCCGCGCCGCGCGGCGTTGGCCGGGCCGTAGAAGTGCAGCCCGCCGCGGGCGAAGACCACCTCGGGCCGGTCATCCAGCCACCAGTTGACCAGGTCGAAGTGGTGGGTGGCCTTGTGCACCAGCAGCCCGCCGGAGACGGCCTTGTCGCGGTGCCAGCGGCGGAAGTAGTCGGCGCCGTGCACGGTGTCCAGGCACCACTCGAAGGTGACCGAGGTGACGTCGCCGATCTCGCCGTCGGCGATCAGCTGCCGGATGAGACTGTTGCGCGGTGAATACCGGTAGTTGAACGTGACCGTCAGCTCCGCCGTACCCTCGACCAGAGCCGAGCCGATCTGCCGCAGCCCCTCCAGGTCGGTGGTCATGGGCTTCTCCACGACCACGTCCACGCCCGCGCGCAGCGCGCGGCTGACGTAGCCGGCGTGCGTGGAGTCGGGGGAGGTGACCACCACCACGTCCGACCCCTTCAGCACCCGGTCGTAGTCGTCAGGGGCGTAGTGCGGCAGCGGGGCGCCCGCGACCCGGTCGTAGTAGGCCATGCGCACCTCGTTGGTGTCGCAGAAGGCCACCGGACGGCCGAGGTCGGCGTAGGGGCCGAGCAGCGCGTCCAGGTACATCCGGGCGCGTGAGCCGGTCCCGACGAAGGCGTAGCGTCTCATTTCAGTCCTGTGGTGGCGATGCCCTTGACCAGGTACTTCTGGCCGGCGATGAAGAAGCCGATGACCGGGGCGAGGGAGACGAACGACATGGCGAACATCTGGCCCCACTGGGACTGGCCCTCGGAGTCGATGAACTGCCGCAGCGCCAGCGGGACGGTGTACAGCTCCTGCTCGGTCAGGTAGAGCAGCGGGCTGAAGAACTCGTTCCACGTCGAGATGAACGTGAAGATCGCCGTGGTCGCGAAGGCGGGCTTGCACAGCGGCAGGATGACGCTCCAGAAGATCCGGAACGTGCCCGCGCCGTCGATGCGGGCCGCCTCGTCCAGCTCCTTGGGCAGCGAGCGGATGAACTGCACCATCAGGAAGATGTAGAAGGCGCTGGTGGCCAGGAAGTTGGGGACGATCAGGGGGAAGTAGGTGTTGAGCCAGCCCATCTTGGCGAAGACGATGTACTGCGGCACCAGCAGCACGTGGCCGGGGAGCATCATCGTGCCGAGCGTCAGCGCGAAGAAGAGCTTGCGGCCACGGAAGTTGAGCCGGGCGAAGGCGTACGCGGCCAGCGAGCACGACAGCAGGTTGCCCAGGATGCTCAGCACGACGATGACGACCGAGTTGACCAGGTAGAGGTCGAAGGGGAACTGCAGGGCCGTCCAGCCCTCGGCGTAGTTGGAGAGGTCCCACTCGGCGGGCCAGAGCGACAGGTCCTTGAAGACGATCTCGGTCGGTTTGAGCGAGCTGGACAGCAGCCACAGCAACGGGTAGAGCATGACGATGCTCGCCAGGCAGAGCAGCAGGTGCTTGGTGAAGCGTTTACGGCGGCTGTTGCCGATGCGCTCGATGTAGCTCTCGTCAGTTGTCATAGTGCACCCACCGCTTGGCCATGAGGAAGTTGAGGCCGGTGAACGCCGCGATGATGATCAGCAGCATCCAGGCCATCGCCGAGGCGTAGCCCATGTGGAACTGCTCGAACCCCTGCTTGTACAGGTAGAGGTTGTAGAACATCGTGGAGTTGGCCGGCCCGCCCTTGCCGCCGCTGAAGATGAACCCCTGCGTGAAGGTCTGGAAGGAGGAGATCAGCGACTGGATCAGGTTGAAGAAGATGATCGGGCTGAGCAGCGGCAGCGTGATCTTGCGGAACTGCTGCCACTTGGTCGCCCCGTCGATGGCGGCGGCCTCGTAGTACATCGCCGGGATCTGCTTCAGGCCGGCCAGGAAGATCACCATGGGGGAGCCGAACGTCCAGATGTGCAGGATGATCAGCGTCGTGAGGGCGTAGTCGGGGTCGGAGGTCCATCCGATCTTCTCGATGCCGAAGAAGCCGAGGAAGGCGTTGACGATGCCGTTCAGGCCGAAGATGTAGCGCCACAGCAGCACCAGCGCCACGCTGCCGCCCAGCAGCGAGGGCAGGTAGAAGATCGCCCGGTAGACCGGCAGGCCCCGTACGCCCCGGTTGAGGAGCATGGCGACGCCCAGCGCGGCGGCCAGCGAGAGGGGCACCGAGACGAAGGTGTAGACGAACGTGACCTTGACCGACTGCCACCAGGTCTCGTCGGAGAACATCTCGGCGAAGTTCTCCAGGCCGATCCAGTTCGGGACGTTCAGCAGGTTGTAGTCGGTGAAGGCCAGGTAGAGCGAGGCGAAGAACGGGATGATCGTGAAGGCCATCCCGATGAACCAGGGCAGGATGAACAGGTAGCCTGACCGGTCCTGAGGGGGTTTCGCCGCCTTGGGTGGCGAGACCGGCGCCCCGGCCACGGCCGGATCCTTCACAGGCGCGAGCGTCACTGCGACAGGGCCTTCGTCGCCGCCTCGATCACCTTCTTGGCGGCCTCGGCCGGGGTCAGCCGCCCGTGCTCGACCTCGGGGGCGACCGCGGTGAGCTCGTCCTGGATGCCGCTGGCGCCCTTGGGGTACGGCGGGACGGCGACCAGCGTCTGCTTCTGCAGGCCGATCAGGTAGTCGGTGGCCACCTGGTCGTCCTTCTCCATCGTCGGCTTGATCGCGTCGGCGACGACGGTGCTGGCGGGGACGCCGCGGGTGGTGCCCATGGCCTTGTTGGCCTCCACGTCGTTGATGAGGAAGTTGAGCAGCTGCAGCGCCTCCTTCGGGTGCTTGGAGGAGGCCGCGATCGACCACAGCGCCGGGGTGCCGATGTTCGTGCCGCGCCGCTTGGCGGTGGCCTCGCCGGGGATGCCCAGCAGCACCAGGTTGCCGCCGGAGACCTTGTTGTAGCCGAGGAGGCCGTTGCTCGGGATGATCTGCGAGGCGACGGAGCCCTTGGCGATGTAGGACTGGTCGGGCGAGGAGCCGGTCGTCTCGACGAATCCGGCGGGCGGGAAGCCGCCCTCCTTGCGCATGTCCTCGAACATCTGGAACCACGCGGTGAGCGTGGCCTCGCTGACGCCGAACTTGCCGTCGGCGGTGAAGAGGTCCTCGCCCTGCTGGGAGACGTAGACGACCAGGTTGGCCAGGGTCGCCGGGTCCACCAGGGTGCCGTAGACCTTCTTGCCGCTCTTGTCGGTGACCTCCTTGGCGAACTTGGCCAGGTCCTGCCAGGTCCAGGTGGCGCCGTCGGGGATGGTCACGCCGTACTGGTCGGTGATCGTCTTGTTGACGATGAAGCCGATCGCGTTGAGCCCCGAGGGGATGCCGTAGACGGCGTCGCCGACCTTGGTGAGGTTGACCGCGGCCTGGCTGAGGTTGGCGGTGTCCACGATCCCCGGGTGGTCGTTGAGGTTGAGCAGCGACTTGCGGTCGGCGTACTCCCGCAGGCTGTCCATCCGCATCATCATCAGGTCCGGCGGGTTGCCGGCGGCGAAGCGCGTGGCGAGCTTGTCCTTGTACGGGCCGCTGTCCTGGTACTCGGTCTTGATGGTGATGCCCGGGTTGGCCTTCATGAACAGGTCGAGCGCGGCCTGGGTCTTCTGGGCGCGGAAGGCGTCGCCCCACCAGACCATGTTCAGCTGGATCTTGCCGGAGGCCGCCTCGCTGCCGCCGCCACCGAAACCACGTCCGCAGGCGGCCACGGCAAGACCGAGCCCGGTCAGACCGGCGGTCCGCAGCATGTCTCTTCTGGAAATCATCAGTCGTCCAGCCCTTCGCACGGGGGGTTGCCAGGAGGCTACGGCGAGGTTTCGGGTTACGTCAATTGGTGAAACAAATATTAAGGAAAGCCATTGACGGTAATTCCGGGGCCTTCCTACAGTGAGGGCACCTCGCCCCCGGACCGCCGCGGCGGGGGCCTCCCTCAGGAAAGCGAACCCCCGTGACCCTTGCGCGTCATGCCGCCGTGGCGGCTGCCACCCTGACCCTGCTCGCCACCACCGCGACTGCCACCGCGACCCCGGCCTCAGCCGCGGGCCACGTGGGCGGCGGCTACCACATCGTCAACGCCGGGACCGGCCGGTGCCTGGACATCAAGCTCCGGGAACGGCCCTGCCGCGGCCAGGACGCCGACCTCCGCCTGCAGGCCGCGGCGGGCGGCCAGGTCCGCCTGGTCAACGGCGCCAACCGCAGCTCCGCCGAGGTCGCCCTGGCCTACGCGGGCGACGGCAAGTACCGGATCGCCGGCCGGCTCTGGACGTTCCGCCCGGTGGGCGGGCCGCGCCGCTGGTCCGACCAGGCCGACGGCTTCGCCGCCGGCACCACCGGGGGCCAGGGCGGCCAGGTCGTCACCGTGACCACCCAGGAGGAGCTGAACGCCTACGTCACGGCCGCCGAGCCGTACGTCATCAAGGTCGCCGGGACGATCGAGATCAGCCCGAAGGGCACCGAGCTCAAGGTGGCCTCCAACAAGACCATCGTCGGGGTCGGCACGGCAGGCGAGATCGTCGGCGGCGGCTTCTTCCTCGGCGCGACGACGAGCAACGTGATCATCCGGAACCTGACGATCCGCGACACCCTCATGCCCGAGGACGACCCGGACGACAAGGACTTCGACTACGACGCCATCCAGATCGACTCCGCGACGAAGGTCTGGATCGACCACAACCGGCTCGCCCGGATGAACGACGGCCTGCTCGACAGCCGCAAGGACGCCACCGACATCACGGTGTCGTGGAACCAGTTCCTGGAGAACAACAAGACCCTCGGCATCGGCTGGACGGCCAACCTGATCACGCGGATGACCCTCCACCACAACTGGTTCGCCCGCACCAACCAGCGCAACCCCAGCGGCGGCAACCTGCTCAACATGCACATGTACAGCAACTACCTGCAGGACATCAGGTCGTACGGCAACTGGGCGCGTGGCGAGACCAGGGCCGTGATCGAGCACAGCCTCTTCCACAACGTGGCCGACCCCTACTTCGTCGACCCCGCCGGCGAGCTGGTCCAGCGGGGCAACGTCGTCACCGGCACGAGCTCCTGGCGCGACGGCCTCATCAAGGAGCAGGGGACCGCCTTCGACCCGACGGCCTTCTACTCCTACACCATCGACCCCGCCACCGCCCTTCCCGAGGTGCTGGCCGCCTTCTCCGGCCCGCAGGACTCGATCGGCAGGTAAGGCCGGGCAGCGGACTTCATGGAGGACAGATGAGAAAGACCAGCCGCTGGATCATCCTTGCCGCCGCCGCGTTGGTGCTGCCGGCCGGCGTCGTGGCCGCCACGATGTCACCGGCCACCGCCACGCAACGGTCGACGGTGGCCGCCGACGGCAGCGGGATGTACACCACCGTCCAGGCCGCCATCGACGCCGTGCCGAGCGGCAACACCACCCCGGTCGCCATCACCGTCGCCCCCGGCACCTATCGAGAGATCGTCACGGTGCCGTCGGACAAGCCGTACATCACGCTGCGCGGGCTCGGCCGCTCGCCCGGCGACACCGTCATCGTGAACAACCGCTCCGCCGGAGAGCACGGCACCACGGGCAGCTCGACGATGTTCGTCTACGGCCACGACTTCACCGCCCGCAACCTGACCATCGCCAACGACTTCGACGAGAGCACCGCCACCAGCGGCGGGCAGGCGGTGGCGCTGTACACGCGGGCGGAGCGCGCCGTCTACCGCGACATCCGCGTGCTCGGCGACCAGGACACCCTCTACGCCCGCGCCGGCCGTGCCTACTTCAGGAACTGCTACGTGGAAGGCACCGTCGACTTCATCTTCGGCGCGGCCAGCGCCGTCTTCGACCGCTGCGACATCTACCAGAAGCGGCTCACCGGCGGTCCGATCACGGCGGCGAGCACTCCGGCGGAGAGCACGTACGGCTTCCTGTTCTACCGGTCGACCATCACCGGCGCCGCTGACAACGTCACCCGACTCGGCCGGCCGTGGTACCCGGACGCGCAGGTGCTGTACCGGGAATCGTGGCTGTCGGCGACCATCGCCACCGCGCAACCGTGGATCGACATGTCCGCGAACTCCTGGACCGCCGCCCGGTTCCTCGAATATCGCAACAGCGGACCCGGGGCTGCCGTCAACGGCAACCGTCCGCAGCTGGCCGATGCCGACGCGCAGGACTACACGCCCCAGAAGTATCTCGCCGGCTCGGACGGCTGGAACCCCTTCGACCTCTGATCCGTACGACGAAGGACCTCCGGCCATGCCCGAGTACCGTAACCCCAGCATCTGCCGGGTCGGCGAGGACTACTACCTGGCCTGCTCCAGCTTCGAGTACTTCCCCGGCGTGCCGATCTTCCACAGCCGGGACCTGGCGCACTGGCAGCAGATCGGCAACGTCCTGGACAGACCGGAGCAACTGGACCTGCCACCGTCGGTACGCGCCTCGGGAGGAATCTGGGCGCCGACCCTCCGCCACCACGACGGCCTGATCTGGATGATCACCAAGAACGTCACCGGGCGGGGCAACTTCCTGGTCACCGCCGAACGCGCCGAAGGCCCGTGGAGCGACCCGATCCGGATCGACCTGCCCGGGATCGATCCGGACCTGGCCTGGGACGCTGACGGCACCTGCTATTGCGCGTTCTCCGGGCTGCAACAGGCGCGCATCGACCCCAAGCGCGGCGTCATCGTGGAAGGACCGTGGCCGGTCTGGTCCGGCACGGGCCTGGCCTGGCCGGAGGGGCCCCACCTGTACCGCCGTGGCGACTGGTGGTACCTGCTGATGTCCGAAGGAGGAACGCACACCGGGCACGGCAGCGTGAGCTTTGACTGGTACGACTACCGACCGATCGAAGGCACCTGACCGCCGTCATCCCAGCCTTCTGACATGGCCAGGCACCTCGGCATCCGGGGTCACGGGGACCGGGGCGGCGAAGGCCGGCCGGGCGGGCACGTGCCCGGTCCATACTCCGGGTAGCGGATCGTCATGCGGAGGCTCGTCGCGTATCTTGATCGAGGCGTGCTCGATGTCGACCCGCCGTCTCCCTGAGGTCCTTCGCACCGGGCGGGCGTACGTCGTGCCAGCGGCCTGGCGTCTGATGCTCGACGAACTCGACGGAACGGCGTGATTCGATTATCGCGCTTGTCGTGACGCCGTCACCACCGCCGCGCTGCTACGCGCGGAAGCCGGACGCGAACCCCACGACCGTTTTGACACCTCCCATGGGTAACCGCTATCTATTAGCCAACCGTTAGGGGGTGGAATGCAAGACGCAGTGCTGGCGATGCTCGCCAAGGAGCCGTCGCACGGATACGACCTGCACGCTCGGCTGCGGCGGAGTCTTGGTCCGCTGGGGGAGTCGATGAACCGAGGTCAGATCTATGTGACGTTGGCCCGGCTGGAGAAGGCGGGGCTCGTGGTCTGTGAACGGGCCGACGGGCTTCCCGAGCGGCCGGAGCGCAAGGTGTACGCGCTGACTCCGGCCGGACAGCAGCGGGTGGCCGCTTGGCTGGCCGAGGTGGGTTGGCCGAAGCCGGATCTGGCGGAGTTTCATCTCAAGCTGGCCGCTGCGGCGGCGGCTCGGCTGGCCGATCCGGTGGAGTTGGTGGGGGCGCAGCGTCGTGAGTTGCTGCGGCGTCTGCGGGAGGCGCAGCGGGCGGCGCTGGCCGAGCCGGCGGGTTCGGGTGCCGGGTTGCTGCTGGAAGGGGTCGTGCTGCGGTTGCAGGCGGATCTGCGCTGGCTGGCGGCCTGTGAGCGGGCCTGGTCCAACGAAGTTGAGGGTGGATGAGCGTGTCAGATGCCGCGGTCCGGGCCTGCGGCCTGGTGAAACTTCATGGTCAGGGGCAGGGCCGCATCCGCGCGGTGGACCAGGTGGACCTGGAGGTGCCTCAGGGGCAGATGCTGGCGGTGATGGGGCCCAGCGGCTGCGGGAAGTCCACCCTGCTGCACCTGCTGGGCGGCTTGGAGCGGCCCACCGGCGGAGAGGTGTGGCTGGCCGGTCGGCGCATCGACACGCTGAGCGAGCGGGCGTTGGCGCGCTTGCGGCGCCGGTCGGTGGGGTTCGTCTTCCAGGGTTTCCATCTGGTGGAGGAGTTGTCGGCGGCCGAGAACGTGGAGTTGCCCGTGCTGCTGGCCGGGCGCTCGCGACGTGAGGCCAGGCGGCGTACAGGCGTGCTGCTGGAACGGGTCGGGCTCACCGGCCGGGCGCGGCATCTGCCGTCGCAGCTGTCGGGTGGTCAGCGTCAGCGGGTGGCCATCGCCCGGGCGCTGGCCAACGACCCGCTGGTCGTCCTGGCTGACGAGCCGACCGGCAACCTCGACACCGCGGCCACCCTCGAGGTGCTGAGGATTTTCGAGGAGTTGCGTTCGGCGGGGCAGACCCTCGTGATCGTCACGCATGACGAGCGGGTGGCGGCCACGGCGGACCGGCTGATCTCGATGCGGGACGGGATGTTCGTCGACGACACCCGGCTGGCCGGCACCGGCACCCGCGGGCTCGGCGGGCTGATCGGGTTGGAGGGCTGAACGTCATGGGCTCCATCGTGCTCGTCGTCCGCCTGGTACTGGCCGACCTGCGCCGGCACCAGGTCCAGGCCGCGATGCTCCTGCTCGCGGTGATCGTGGCCACCGCCACGATGGCCCTGGGCCTGTCCCTGCGCGGCGTGAGCGACGCGCTGTACGAGCAGACCCGCGCGGCCACCGCCGGACCGGACCTGGTGGCGCTCACCGGCGAGACGGGCCCCACCGCGACCTCGACCCTGGCCTCGCTGACGGACGCTCCCGAAGTGGTCGCCCACCATGGCCCCTATCGCGTCGTCTACGCCAACCTCACCAGTGGCGATTCCCTGTCGTCCCCGGTGGTGGTGCAGGGCTTCGCCGAGAAGCCCGGCGCGCTCAACCGGCCCCTGGTGACCTCGGGCCAGTGGGTACGCCCCGGCGGCACGGTCCTCGAACGCGGCTTCGCCACCGCACTCGGCGTCGCCGTCGGCGACCACGTCACCATCGCCGGCCGCTCGTACCCCGTCGTCGGCATCGCCGTCACCGCGGCCACCTCCATCTACCCCTGGGCCGCGCAGATCGGCCCCGGCGGCGGCCCCAGCGACTACAGCGGCCTGGCCTGGATGACCCGGTCAGACGCCCGGACACTGGCGTCGTCCCAGCAGCTCCCGGTGACCTTGGCCATGGACCTCAAGCTGCGCGACCCCGCCGCCACCGAGGCCTTCATCGACGCCCGCCGCGTGCCCACCCTCAGGGTCAACCTGCACTCCTGGCAGTTCACCGCGCAACAGGACATGGTCATCCTCAGGAACAGCCAGCCGATCCTGGTCATCGGTAGCTGGTTGCTCAGCTTCCTGGCTGTCACCGGAGTGGCGGCGCTGGCCGCGGGACGCGCCGTCGAGCAGACCCGCCGGGCCGGCCTGCTGAAGGCCGTCGGCGCCACCCCAGGGCTGATCGCCGCCGTCCTGCTCACCGAATATCTGGCGCTGGCGCTGGTCGGCGACGCGCTGGGGCTGGTGATCGCCCGCCTGACCGTGCCCGCCATCGCCAGCCCCACCGCCAGCCGGATCGGCGACGCGTTCGGGCTCGGCGGCGCCCCTGTTGTCACGGCGACCGTACTCGCCGTCGTGGTGGCGGTGCTGTCCACGCTGCGTCCCACGTTGCGGGCCATGCGTACGGCGACCGTCACGGCGCTGTCGGCCACCGCGCACCAGCCCCGTCATCGGCCCTGGCTCACCGCGCTGTCCGCGCTGCTGCCCACGCCGCTGCTGCTCGGGCTGCGCCTGATGGCCCGCCGGCCAGGCCGCGCCGTGCTGCAGGCCTGCTCCACCGCCACCACAGTGATCTCGATCGTCGCCCTGCTGAGCCTCTACGCCCAATCGGACAGGGGCTACGGCCTGAACGGCTCCTCCGCCCTGCCCAACCTGCGCGGCGAGCTGGACCGCCGGCTGATGCTCGCCGTCACGATCCTGCTGATCGTCCTCGCCATCGTGAACACCATCACGTTCACCTGGACCAGCGCCATGGAGGCGCGAGCGAACATGGCCATCGCCCGCACACTCGGCGCCACCCCGGGACAGGTCTCCGCAGGCCTGTCGACTGCCCAGCTCCTGGCCAACCTGCCCGGCGCCATCATCGGCGCTCCCCTGGGGATCGGCCTGTTCTCGCTCTTCAGCGCCAGGAACTGGACGCCACCCCCCTCCTCCTGGCTGCTCGGCGCCGTACTCGCGACCGTCCTGACGACGGCGGCACTCACCGTCCTGCCCGCACGCCTGGCGGCGCGCCGGCCGGTGGCGCAGGCCCTCAGCGCCGAGACAGCCTGATCGGCCCCGCTCAGCAGGTGCCGGAATCGAGTTGAACGACCGAAAGGAATCATGAAGTGGCATCCGTCGGCATCCGGCGATTCATTGCGGGCACGGGGCAGCCCCGCGGATGGGTGACCCCCAGGACAGACCTGGTGACGGCGTTACTCGGGATCTGGTTCGGGGTCGGGCTGATGATCGACGCCTGGGCGCACGGCAACCTGGCGGAGCTGGAGACATTCTTCACTCCCTGGCATGCGGTGTTCTATTCCGGCTTCGCCGTGGTCTCCGGCTGGATCAGCTGGCAGGTGTGGCGCAACGTACGCGCCGGGCGGCAGGGGCCGGCGGCCGTCCCCACCGGGTATCTCGCCGGGCTGCTGGCGATTCCCGCGTTCGCCGCCTTCGGAATCGCCGATATGACGTGGCACACCGTACTCGGCATCGAGACGACCATCAACATCTTCTTCAGCCCGTCCCACCTCGGCCTCGTCGTGACGATGATGCTCATCATCACGACACCGCTGCGCTCGGCGTGGAACGCCCCCGACGTCGGCGCCCGGCCCTCGCTCGGCCGCCTGCTGCCCGCGCTGCTCGGGCTCGCGTTCGCCACCACGCTGGTGTCGCTGTTCCTGTCGTACGGCGACGCCCTGCAGTACCGGCCCCAAGCGATAGTCCAGGCATTCTCCATGGCGCAGGGCTCGGGCGCCGCGCCGCGGGGCGGCGGCCCCGTGGCGGTGGGGCCGAGCGCCGAACGGGTAGCCGTCGCGATGGCCGTCACCAACGTCGTCATGCTGGCCCCGGTGCTGTTCCTGGTGCGCCGCTGGCTGCTGCCGTTCGGTTCGGTGACCGTCATGTACGCGGTCATGACGCTCATGCCGGGTGCCCAGACGTCCTTCCGCAGCCTGCCGATCCTGCTGTCATTCGTGGTCGCCGGGTTCGTCAGCGACCTGCTGATCCGCCGGCTGCGGCCGTCGGGTGAGCGGCGCGCCGCCTACTGGGCCTTCGCGGGGCTGTCGGCCTTCGTCACCTGGTCGCTGTACATCGGGGCCGCCTCGGCCACCGGGGGCGGCCTGCCTGCCGTACCCGAACTGTGGACCGGCGCGCCGATCGTCGCCGGCCTGATCGGGCTGGCGCTCGGGGTGCTGTTCCTGCCCAACGCGGCCACCGCCCACCCCGTTCCGCCCAGTGCGGCCACCGCCGGCCGGACGCGATCCGATTCCGGGCGGGCGTAGCCGATCCGCGCGTACCCGGCCGGAGCGTCCCTGGGCGCCGTTGTCGCCGACAACGGCTGGCACACCCACGGTCGGTTCGGTTGTGGCGGGCACGGGCGTTGCCGCCCGGCGCGCTGGACGGGGCCGCGAGGGGCGCATGGGCTCATCCGGCATACGGCCCCGCACCGCCTTGGCCTCTCGTAGCGCCAGCGCCTGCTCAACGGCACGCAGCCCGCCAGAGATCCCGCCATAGGACACCAGGCCGACCGGCTTGGCGTGCCACTCCTTGTGGTGCCAGTCGACGGCGTTCTTCAACGCGGCGGGAAAACTGTGGTTGTACCCCGGGGTGATCACTACGAAGGCGTCGGCCGCGGCCAGCCGGGGGGGTCAACTCGGCCAGAGTGCTGGCTGCTTCGGGTGCAGGTGTGCCACCGAAAGCCGGCATCGCCAGGGGGAGCGGAAACCGGGCAAGGTCTACGAGGTCGATGACGAGGTCGCCGCGCCTGGCGGCATGGTCGGCGAACCAGTCCGCAACAGTGGCACCGAACCGGTCCTCCCGGACGCTTGCGACGATCACCGCGATCCGCAACTGCTCGGCCCGGCCGTCATGGGCAGTTTCCAGCATGAAGCCCTCTCCTGTTCGTCCACGTGAGAGCCTTCGGCCCTCGGGCACGAACAGGATCGAACTTAAATAGAGGTTTAAGTCAAGCAGTAGGCTCGCCGACATGCCCAACGATGTGATGATCCCTGAGGAGCTGACAATTGGAGAACTGTCGGCACGCAGCGGCGTGTCCGGTTCGGCGTTGCGCTTCTACGAGCGACAAGGACTCATCCACAGCCGCCGCACCACCGGCAACCAGCGTCGCTACCACCGCGCCACGCTACGGCGCGTCGCCTTCATCCGAGCCACGCAGAACGTCGGAATGCCGCTGTCCTGCATCAAGGACGTCCTCGACAGGCTCCCACGCGACGCCGAACCGATCCGCGAGTTCTGGATCGCGGTGTCGGGGTACTGGACGAACGAAGTCAACGAGCGCATTGCGCAGATGGAGCGGATGCGCGACAGGTTCACTGAGTGCATCGGCTGTGGCTGCCTCTCCTTCGACCAGTGCCAGCTCGTCAATCCTGGCGACGCACTGGCCGAGAAAGGCCCTGGCGCCCACCGCCTGCTGGAACCCTGACAGGCCACTCGACGACGCCGCGCTCGTTCCACCCGGCGCTCGAAGCCGGGCATCGGCCCCCTGCTGAACTGGACCAACCCGTCCGGTGCTTCCGCAGGACGGCGGCACCGGCCGGGCAGGGAGGAGCGTCAGGTGGCGAGGGTGGCGACCGGCTCCAGGCGTCATGGTCGTCCGCCTCCCAGACACAGACGTCGGTGACCCGCGCCGAGTAGAACTCCGTGTCGTAGAAGCGGGAACGGACGCTGCGGGTGCGGGCCTCGATCGCCGGGACCACTTGGGTGGTGAAAGCCTGAGCGAGGGCTCAGCCGCTCGCGGCGCTCATCGAGCACCGGGGCTCGCGTCGCGGCAGCCGCTCGACGACCAGGTCGTAGGAATTCTCGACCGCGTCGGTGACCAGTCGCTGGGTGATGCCGGGCCCCGGTCCCAGCGAGATCCAGTGCCGTTTGTCGAGGTAGCGGCCCGGTGTGATCGAGGGGTAGCCGCGCTGTTGCGCGCGGGCGTGTTCGGGTTCGCACTTGACGGTGATGATCTGCTGGTCCGGGTCGTCGGTGATGATCAGGAACACCTTGCCCGCGACCTTGTACACGTCGAGTGCGGGGGTGAAGGGGCGTCCGTGGCTGACGTCGGGGAGGGCGAGGGCCGCCTGGCGGGCGGTGTCCTGGAGCCGGTCGCCGGCCGTGCTCACCGGGCCGCCCGCGTGCCGCTGCCGTAGGTGTGCGGGTCGACGGGCTGCTCGGCCTTGGGCAGGTGAGCGACGACGAGCCGGTAGGAGTCGGTGACGAGCTCCCTGACGAGCTCCTCGTCGACGCCTTCCCCGCCCTCCAGCGTGATCCAGTGCTTCTTGTTCATGTGGTAGCCGGGGGTGATATGGCTGTTGTGTTCCCGCAGGGCGAGGGCCTCGCCGGGGTCCGCCTTAAGGATCACGACGGGACGCCCGGGAACCTCGGTCATCAGCATGAACACCTTGCCGCGCACTTTGAAGACCTCCCAGTCAGGGCCGAAGGGATGCTCGAGCTGGGCTCCGGGAAGTTCCTCGGCGCAGTCGGCGGCGGTCTTGTGCAGGGTCGATCCGTTCATGGGCGGTGGACTTCCTCAGGTGGTGATGGTCTGCGGCATCGATGGACGCGCAGGGCGCGTCGCGGCGGCACACCCCATCCTTCCCTCGAAACCGACAAAAAGGACGGTAGGCTGCGGACACGTGATGGTCGAGGAGCGACACCCCAGGCCGAGCGGCCAGGCCGGACCGGCCGCGGTCCCGCTGTACGGTTTCCAACCCCCGGTCGGCACTCCGTACGGGCTTGAGGTGAGTACCGTTGAGGACTTCTTCGCCCAGCACGACGACTGGCCGTGGAATCCGCCCCGTCCGGGCCGCGCCACCTTCCACTACCTCATCCTGGTCACCGAGGGTGAGCTGCGGCACGACGTCGACCACGTCACGCGGACCGTCGCCCCCGGCCAGTGGCTGTGGGTACGTCCCGGACACGCGCAGTGCTGGCATCCGCCCGGCACCGCCCGCGGCCCGTTCATCCTGTTCGAACCGGACGTACTGCGATCCGACATCGCCCGCCTGCTGGCCCCGCTCACCGCGCACGATGCTCCTGCCGTGCTGAGCCCGCACCCCGATGACGCCGCCTGGCTGCAGCAGACGGCCCTCCAGCTCCTGGACGAACACCGCGCACTCGGGCGCCGCCCCCTCGATGTCCACCACGCCCTGCGGCGCAGCCTGCTCGAATCGCTGCTGCTGCGCCTCGCCAACGCCCCCGGCATCACCCCCACCGGCGCGGCGACGGCCGGCACGGGTCGTGGTGACACGTACAGACGGTTCGTGGACGCCCTGGAGCTGCACTTCCGCGAGCTGCACCGGGCCGCGGACTACGCCGAGCTGCTCGGCTGCTCGGTCCGCACCCTCAGCCGCGCCGCCCGGAACGCCACCGGCAAGGGGGTGCGGGAGCTCATCGACGAGCGGCGGCTGCTCGAAGCCCAGCGCCTGCTGGGAGGTGCCCGGTGGGAGGCCCGGAGTGTGGCCGCCCACCTCGGCTTCACCGATCGCGCGAACTTCGGCCGCTTCTTCCGCGACCGCACGGGCATCACGCCGGCCGCGTTCGCGGCCCGCGACGCCACGACCGGTCCGTGAGCGGGGTGCGGCGCCCCGAGCGCTCGCCTCTCAGTCGTCCAGGACGACGACGTGCTTGCCCGGGGTGGTGCCGGACTCGACGTCGGCCTGGGCCGCACGAACTTGCTCCAGGCCGTGGTAGACCTTCGCGACCGGGACCTTGAGCCGTCCGTCGGCGATGGCCTGCAGCTGGTGCCGGAACACCTCGGCGGGCAGGTCGGCGGCCTCGCCCGCGTAGGCGGTCAGCCGCACCCCGCTCGGGATCATGAACGGGGTGAAGTCGGGGATCGTCCACTGGCCCGCCAGGGCCCCGGTGAAGCAGACGGTGCCGTGGCGGCGGACGGTACGCAGGGTGTCGGCGAGGACCGAGCAGCCCACCAGCTCCAGCGCGGAGTCGACGCCGTCCGGCATCAGCTCGCGCACCTGGCCGGCGATGGTGCCGTCGTCGACCAGGGGGTGGTCGACGCCCACAGCCCGCAGTTCCGCGGCTCTCTTCGGGCTGCGGGTGGTGGACAGCACCGTGGCGCCGAGGTCTTTCGCGATCGTGGCCGCGCTCAGCCCGACCGTGGAGGTGCCGCCGCGGATCAGCAGCGTCTGCCCCGCCCTGAGACCGAGGCCGGTGGTGAGAGAGCCGTACGCGGTCTGGAACATCTCCGGCAGCGCACCGACCACCTCCCACGGCAGGCTGGTCTCGAACGGGATGACCTGAGTTACGGGGACAGTGACGTACTGGGCGTACGAGCCGTCGAAGGAGCGGCCCATACTGCCCATCATGGTCGCCACTTGCTGTCCGGTGCGCAGCCCGCTGTCCTCCGGGGCCTGGTCGATCATCCCCACGCACTCGATGCCGGGGACGCGCGGATAGGTGACCTCCGGGTCCGACTCGCCCTTTCGGGTGGTGACCTCGGACTCGTTGACGCCGAACGCCTTCACCTTGATCCGCACCCAGCCGGGCCGGAGTGGGGGCACCGGCACTTCCTTGATCTCGAGTGCGTCGAGGTCGCCGGGCCGGGTGACGACGACGGCCCGCATCGTCGCAGGTGCGGCGTCACCGGCTGCTGTCGGTTGGCTCATGGCAAGCTCCTTGATCGGCCAGCGGTGGCCTTGCGCGGTTCCGTATCTCCTGAGGACCGTCAGGGGCGGTCGATGTCCTCGAACAGGTCGAGGGCCGCCTGGTAGTGGGCGGTGGCCTCGAAGGGCAGGTTGCCGACGCTTCCCGAGGTGGGCCGGGTGATGACGGGCGGCCACAGGCGGGTCCGCTCACCGGTGGCGAAATCGAGCACGATGTCGCGGATACGCGTGTCACGCTCGGCCTGTTCGGCGCTGCGGCCCGGCTGCTCCTGGCCGACCAGGGCGTACATCTCGGTGCCGTGCACGGCGGGTGCGCCCTCAGCGGGCCCGATCAGCAGGAGATGGGCGTTGCCACCGGCAGCGGCGTGGGCCAGGGCGCCGCGCGCGGCGGGCAGGGCGAAGGTGTAGTCCGTCAGGTACGCGGCGCGGACCTCGGCCGGAGTGCGGCCGTCCCGGTCGTAGGCGTCGACGATCTTCTGGGCGCGGGAACGGGGAAGGCGCCACCCTGCGACTTCGTCGGTGACGGCCTCGACGGTGTGCGGGTCGAACCGGTCGAGGTCGTTCGCCACCCACCAGCCCATCTCGTCACTGCCCGCGCTCAGCAGGATGTCCACGTCCCGGTGCGTACCGGAGGCCAGGACGTCCATGGGGTGGGCACGCAGCACCGCTCCGGGCTGTCCGGAGTCCAGGACGACACCCATGCTCGTGCCCAGCATCCCGCCGCGGACGCCCATGTCTCTCGGGGTGACCTTGTACGCGGCGGCCACCAGCGCGGCCGTGTCGAGGTGGAGCAGCTTGTCCGGGTTGTCCGCGACACCGAGTTCGGTGACGAACCGGTGCGCGAGTTCCTCGGCCCACCAGGCCGGCTGGATACGCGAGGGGCCTCCGGAGAATCCGGCCAAGCGCCGGTACAGGCCGTTGGCGGCAGGGGCGCCGAGCAGGCCGAAGGCGGAAAAGGCGCCGGCGCTGTGGCCGTAGACGGTGACATTGTCGGGATCGCCGCCGAAGTGGGCGATGTTCTGCTTGATCCAGGTCAGCGCGGCGATGACGTCCTGCAGGCAGAGGTTGCTGGCCTCGGCGAGCCGCCCGCCGTACTGCGAGAGCGAGACCGCGCCCAGGGCGCCGAGCCGGTAGTTGATCGACACGCCCACCACGCGTCCCGTCGCGGCCAGGCCGGCGGCGTTCGAGGTGATCTGCGTGTTCGCGCCGTACTCGAATCCGCCGCCGTGGATGTACACGGCCACCGGCAGCGCCTTGTCGGCTGGCTGCTCGGGAGCCCACACGTTCAGGTTCAGGCAGTCCTCGCCCATCCCGCTGTCCGCCTCGAGCCAGTCGCCCCCGTCGGGCTGGGCCGGGGCGACGCCCTTGCGGTCGTAGGGCCGGTGCGGATCGAAGTCCGCAACCACGGGGCGGCGGTATCGGTTGGCGGTGGCGTACGGGATCCCCCACCAGGACCGCACCCCTGGTGTGGTCGGGGCGGTAGGTGCGGTGGCGGTCATGGCTCTCCTTCGGGACAGGGAGGGTGTTGCGTCAGGGCTGCCGCGTCGCCGTCACGGGCGGTGAGATCCGCGGCACTCATCCAGGATGAGGGCGCTTCCGGCATATCGGCTCGTTGGGGGCGGACAACTCATAGTCGCCAGGAGACACCCGGAGCTCCCCGGATGGCTCTCCTCGACGAGAACGCGGTGTCGCTGTCCGTACCGTGGGAGACCTCGACGTCTCCCGGTCGTCGCCGGCCCTGCCGTAGAACAGGTCCTTGCCGGCGGAATCCCAGCTCCTCGATCGCCTGGTAGGTGAGGTGCTTGGGGCCGCCGCGGGTGAAGCGGCGCAGCATCTGGTGCGTCGGCGGTGCGCAGCCGCAGCGCGGTCGCGTACTTGATCATCTGGTCGTAGTGGCGGGCGATCAGGTCCCAGTCGATCGTCTTGTTCGACAGCACCGTCGCCAGGCGTGGCCAGGCCTCATCCCCGCCAGTTTCGGGGCCGGTCCCGGGCCGGTACAGCCGCGCCGACCCGACGCTCTTCAGCCGCGGCAGCAGCTTGAAGCCCAGCAGTTCGCTCACCACTCAGGTCAGCTCGACCGAACGCAAGGTAGCGCTGAGTAACATTGATTATGGTCGGTGCTCGCAGAAACGAACCGGCGCGGGCCTGCGACTCTTATGTGATCATTGGCGAGTGCGACCTGTGGGTGAGACTTCCTGGCCATCTGCTCTGAAGCGCGTGTCACTCGTGGCGGCCATCGCCGCCTCGCCTTTCCTCCTGCTGTACGCCGCCGCGATGGCCCATCCGTTGCCACCGGGCACGACGTTCGACGGGTCCGAACCTCAGGGGCCCGTGATCGGAGACTCCGGCGACTGCTGGGCCGGCTTCGCCTTCAGCCTCCGCACCGAACGCCCACCCGAGGAGATCAAGCGGTACTACGAGGCGGCTCCCTTCATGCGCACCGACGCGGACTTCTCCGAGCTGAGCGTCAGCGTCTCGCAGGAGTCCGCCGACCACGTATCGGTCGCCGTCGGCACGATTTCCTCTGGCATCGGGGACCTCCGCTGCTGGTGAACGCCACTTACGGCCCCAGATTCCAGATGTAACTCTCAGTCACTCTTCCTCGGAAGACATCAACCCGAGCGGTGGGTTCGCAGCACCTCCTTGGTCGGCGCTGCGCATCGAGCATGCTGCGGGCTCGCGATGGATGTGATCGGCTCGCTCAGTTCGACGACGTGCATGATGACCTTCCTGAAGAGTTGCCGTCACCACAACTGTCTGCCGGAAGTCCGGGGCGGGGTTGTCCTGGGCGAGTTGTTCAGGGCGTGCAGGCCGCCGAGGCGGACCGGGGCCTGCGGCAAAGCTGAAGATCGTGGTGTTGCGCCCGGACCATCCCGCCTTGTTCGGGCCGAAGAGCCGACTCAACACGGTTCTTCGTGCACCGCCCTGACCTGCTCGAACAGCCCGTAGCGCTCATTGCTGTCCCGTAGTTCCTCCCCCCGAAGCAGCGGGTGATCGCTCGGACGCCCTGAAGATCGCAGTGACTTCCAAGCCAGCTACCAGTGCCATGCACAACGGTGGGCGTCATCCCGACGGCGTGGGGTCGTCATACAGCAGGAAGGGAAGGGGCACGATGAGCGGCAGGAAGACCATGCTGGCGGTCGGAGCGGTGGCGGGGCTGATTGTGGGAGGCTCGGGGGTGGCGGTCGCCGGGGTGGTGGCCTCCGAGGGTGTGATCACAGCGTGCGTCACGTCAAGCGGCACGCTGCGCGTTCCCAGCACCGCGCGGCCCACGGCCAACCCGACGCCCTCCCCGACGACGCAGACGGAACTGGCGCCCACTGGCGAGCCGGGTCCGGAGGGGTGCGTGGCCGGGGAGCGGGTCATCACATGGAACCAGCAGGGTCCCGCGGGCCCCACCGGTCCTGCGGGCCCTGCCGGACCCACGGGTCCTGAGGGGCCGAACCCGTTCGACGGCCAATTCGAGGGCGGTCTGAGCAAGCTGCTGCATCCGCACACCGAAGGGTCCTACATCGGCACGTGCCTGCGCGGGCAAATCGCGGTGAGCGGCGGCTACGAGATCTTTGACTTGTACAACGAGGCGGCCGTGCCGGACGTCATCGTGTCCAAGGCGGCCCTGGTGTTCGACGCCGACGGCAAACCCCGCAGCTACGAGGTCAGGGCCAAGAACCCCACGGACAGGCTGCTCAACGTTTACTCCCGCGTGCACTGCGTCCCGGAGTGAGGCGTTTCTGCGAGATCAGGGTGGGGGAACGCAGGGACAGCCATTAGGGGTTGCCGTAGCATCCGCCGAACATCCAACACATTTGGCTGACCTGCGGAAACGTTTGATTTGAGAAACGGTGGGTCACCCCGGGGCCGACGCCGATGGCGCTGTGGCGTTCGCCTCGTCGCGGTCGCGAAGCATGCGCAGGGAAGTGGCCGGGGAGGGATGCCGGCCCTTCTTCCTGCCCTTGGTGATGACGAGGCGGGCGGCGATGTCGCGCCGGCTGAGGCCCTGCGCGCGCAGGTGCTGGGCCATGGACAGCATGGCCTCGTCGGTCACAGCGGGGCCGCCGATGGCCTTGCCGCGGGCGCGGGCCGACTCGTGGCCTTTTAGGGCCGGCCGGGGAAGTACTCGCGTTCCATTCCCGCCAGTGCCGCTACAGCGGCTACGAGGACCACCGTCGTAGCGGAGCCCCGTACACCACCGTGCACGACCCGCTCAACGCCAAGTTCGCCCGGATGCGGCCCCTGCGCGCCGTCCGTGCGATCGTCGCCGCCTGCGAGGCCGACCTGGACCAGCGGGTCGGGGCCTGGCGCGCCATCAGCCTCAAGCGGTTCCAGCAGGACAATCCGCCTCCTGCCAGTCTGGCCAGGTAGAACGGCTGGTCGTTGATGCCCGCCATCCCGGAAGCCACCGTTATTGGGACGCGCCTACCGGGACTGTAAGAACAACGGCTCTGTCTCTCTTTCGGTGGTGACGGAGAGTTAGGCCAAGAGAATGCGGTGGCGGAGCAGTGTGAAGCCGGCTCGGCCGTGCATCTGGCGCATGATGCGTTTGGTCTTGGTGTTCACGCCTTCGGTGCCGCCGTTGTGGAAGGGCAGGGTGACGGCCGCTTGGACGGCGTCGCGGTCCTGGTGGAGGCCGCGGATGAAGGCGTGCAGGTGAGGCAGGTCGGTGGCGCGGGCGGTGGCGATCCACGCGTCGAGGTGGTCAGCGTTGTCGTCGCGTGGCCGGATCAGGTCGGCGAAGCTGCGGACGAGTTCGGCCAGGTCGATCATCTCGGGGCAGGTGGTGGTGAGGTCGTCGAGCAGGCGGCGGTGCTCGTCTTTGAGGTTGTCGGGCTGGGTGAGCAGGAGCCGGGCGAGGCGGCAGGGTGAGATGGGCAGGCGGTCGGCTTCGACGCGGCCTTGGGTGATGTAGCGGTAGAGGAGGTTGAAGCTGCCCGGGTAGCCGAGGGCTTTGATCTCGTTGAACAGGTGCAAGACGGGGACGGCGGGATCCTCGGCGCGGCGGCGCCGCAGGTGGTCGCGGTAGGAGTCGACGAGGGTGGGCCAGTACTGCGGGGCACGTTGCAGGCGTTCGGGTTCGGACACGCGGGCGTAGCGTTTGACGGTGTTCAGGCCCAGGTTCAGCCGGCGGGCGCATTCCAGCAGGCCGACGCCCTTGCCGAGCAGGTCGTGGATCTGCTGCCAGCGCTCACGGGTGGTCTGCGCGCGTTTGCCGTCCTTGATCGGTGGTCCGGCCTTGGCCCAGCAGGCGCTATGTCCGGCGACTTCCTTGGTGACGGCCTCGCTGAAGTTGTGCCACAGGGTACTGGTGGGCCGCTGACGAGGTGCCTGCTGAGCAGGTCCTTCTTCAGCGACCCCCAGCCCGAACGACGCATGCGACTTATCACCGCACGTCGCTCTCCAGTGACTACTCCGTGAGTGCTGAGACAGGGTCCTTGCCGTGGATGTCCGCGTGACAGTTTCCGCAGACCACGAGGGTCTTACGGTGTCGTGCGGCCATGAGATCTGCCCACGGCGGCCGCTCTCCCGCTCGTCCGAGGTCAGCGAGTCTGGCGACGTGGTGGACCTCCACCTGGTCGACATGCCCGCATGATTCGCATCGTCCGGCCAGGAGCCGGGTGACCAGTTCCTTGCGTTTGATGTTGACCGGGGGCAGCCGACGGTCGGTGACGACCGTCTTCTTGTTCTGTCTCAGCGGGATCCCGCCGAACCGTCCGACCAGTGGTTTCCTGCCGACGCGTTCGATGCGAGCCTCGAAGCACTTGCGCAGCCCGTGCGGTGTGGCGATGGTGGCCGCGTACTTGCGGGCCATCTTCGACACCGTCGAGCGGTGCTTGTTGGCCAGCGTCATCAGCATCGAGGTCTCCATGACCCATTGCAGCCGGGCGAGTCGGAAGACGTCGCCGGCCAGCAGGTAGTACTGGACGATGCCGCGGTATTCGGATCCGAAGGTGCTGATGATGACATGGTCGTCTTGGTTCAGCAGTTCGGGCCGACGCGCGGGTTTGCCGCGCTGCATGTACCGGGCCTGCTTGGCGACCACCACCGTGCGGGGGACATGCAGACCGACCGTCCCGTTGAGGGAGCGTCGTCTGCCGGAGACCTTACGGTTGTCGTGATGCACGGTGATGTTGTAGCCGAGGAACCTCGCCGCCCCGGTGCGGGCGTGTGTGATGAGCGTCTTGTCCGGCGACAGTTCCAGTTTGAGATCGTCACGCAGGAACTGCGCCAGACGCTCTTTGATGTCCTCTGCTTCTGCTTTCGGTCCGGCGAACCCGAGGAGGGTGTCGTCGGCATAGCGCACATACCGCAGCCGTCGATAACCGGGATCCTGCGGATCCAGGCTGGGAATGCGGTGGAGTTGCTTGCGCAGCTCGCGCACTGCCGTGCGGTCGCCGCGCTTGCTCGCACGCTGCATCGCGCCCCATATTCGATAGAAGGCGCGATTGCCTTTTCTGACCTTTCCTTGGGTGTATTGCGGGATCAGAGTCTGTTCGATGAACTCATCCAACTTGTGCAGATAGATATTGGATAGGATGGGAGAAACGACTCCGCCTTGCGGGCTTCCGCTGTGCGTGGCGTTCCAGATCCAGTCCTCCATGTATCCGGCCTTCAGCATGTTCCGCATCAGCCGCAGAAACCGATAATCGTGGATTTTCGCGCCCAGTATTTTGAGCATGACCTCGTGGTCGAGCCGGTCAAAACACTGAGCGATATCTCCCTCGATGAACCACGTCGTCCCCGTCCACGTGTGCGCCACGTCACGTAAAGCGGTGTGGCAACCTCGGCGAGGACGGAAACCGTGGGAGGCGTCGGAGAACGTCGGCTCGTAATACGCCTCAAGAAGCAGGCGGATCACCTCGCCGACGAGCTTGTCCGACCACGGCGGCAGGCCGAGCGGGCGCAGTTTCCCGCTACCCGCCCCTTCGGGATGTAGACCCTTCTGGCTGGGCTCCATCGGTAGCGTTCGTGGCGCAGCGCCTCGATGATGCGCTCGATCTTGCCCAGTGACATGCCGTCCACGGTCTCTGCGCTGACCCCGGGTGTCATTGCTCCCTTGTTGGAGTACAGACGCCCATAGGCCAGCAGATACAACTGCGGGTTGAACAGTTGCCGATACAGTTCGTTGCACGGCAGGCCGCGCCTGCCGCGTTCACGGAGGACACCCAGCACCGTTTCGGCGCTCTGCATTTCGCATACCTCCTGAGTTCTGTGGTGCCCGATCACCTGGCCCCCTTCGCCCGAATGCAGACGGCTTTCCCATCCTCCTTGGCCGGTCGTTACTCCGGCGACTACTACGGGGCCTCCGTCGCCATAGGAAGATCTCTTCCCTTAGGCGATCCCATGTTCGTCCTTGTCGTACGTCATAGCGTGATGTAGGTGCCCCATTCATTCCCTTGAATGCCCTCACTGGGCATCGCTCCGCACTCCGGAGGTTGCGTCGGCCATGGCATAAAGCCGTCGCAGAGTGTGGCGTCGGTTACGGGCAGCTTTCCGACGGATTCGACCTTCAATCTTCTGGGAATTAGGGTTCAGGCAATCCAGCTTTCACCGTGTCACGCGGGTCTCTCGACGCGCCGTCCCTACTGCCTGGACCCGGCCGCCGATTTCCTGGCATGCTCTGGTCCCCTTTACCGTTTCCGGATCGGGTAAGCCATCAGACCCAAGAA
Organism: Nonomuraea jabiensis; assembly: GCF_014204795.1. Taxonomy (GTDB): domain Bacteria; phylum Actinomycetota; class Actinomycetes; order Streptosporangiales; family Streptosporangiaceae; genus Nonomuraea; species Nonomuraea jabiensis. The sequence continues at coordinate 9,548,691 of NZ_JACHMB010000001.1, forward strand.
CCTCCCTCCGAATTCCTCCCGGCTGAACCGGGGATACGACAAGGCGCCGCATGGCGCACTGCCAGCGGTCGGCGACCTGGATGGCGTCCGGGAGTGCGCGGCGGATCGCTTCGGCGTAGGCGCCGGAGCCGTCCCGGCACACGATCTGCACCCCGGGATGGGTGCGCAGCCATGCTTCCAGGACGTCGGCGGTGCGGCCGGGCAGGACGTCGATGCGCTCGCGGGTCTCGGCGTCGATCAGTACGGTGGCGTAGCGGTGACGTCGGCGCAGCGCAAAGTCGTCCACGCCCAGCACGCGGGGGACCCGTGGCAGGGGCAGGGGCAGACGTAACAACAGGCGCAGGGCGGTATGCCGCGATAAGCGCACGGCCAGCGCGGATAACGCTCTCTTGCCAGCGCGTCCGGCCAGCTCGCGGACCACAGCGCCGATCTGGGAGGTCAGGCGAAGGGTGCGGCGTTGATAGCGTTCCAGCACTCCGGGCAGTTGTTCGCGGAAGGTCTGACGGCAGCCGCGAGTCGGGCAGACCAGACGGCGGATCCGCACCACCACCAGCACCCGGCGGGCGTCGATCGGGACATCGGCCACACAGCGCTGGTGATAGCCGTGCACGCGCGCCGTCTCGACCCCGCAGCCTGGACAGGCGACCGAGCCGTCCGGGGTTCGCGCACGTACCCGAATCTGCTCGCCCTCGTCCGCCACGTCTTCTACGACCAGCGGCGATAACCCCGAAAACACCGTACGCACAAGATCGTCCACACCGAGCACAACTTAGCGTGACGTTACGGTACCTTCCGTCACCACCGAATCCGCGACAGAGCCGTTATCTAGACAGACCCGCCCGTGACGGGGAGCGGATGCTGACGCATTCGAACGGCCAGGATTGGCTTGTGTCCTGGCACCCTGTCGACGACCCACAGGAAGGCAAGCCTCATGGAGCCGCCGGCATCTGCGTGCCGGCTGCCAATGAGATGGTCCTGATCAGCCATGATGGCGAGCACTGGGGTTTCCCGGCCGGACGTCCTGAAGGAACAGAGACTATCGAGGAGACCCTTCGCCGGGAAATGCTCGAAGAAGCGTGCGTCACCGTCATCGGTAGCCGCCTGCTTGGATCTTCCCGCAGCGAATGCGTGCGCGGGCGCGAGCTTGGCCTGGTCCTGATCCGCTCTTACTGGCGCGCGGAGGTCCGGCTTCAGGAATGGCAGCCGGAGTTCGAGATACGGCATCGGCGGGTGGTTCCCGAGTCCGAGGCGAAGAAATACGTCCACGATCCCGACCTGGCCGCGACCCGGGTTTCCTTCCGTGCTCTGGACGAGGCAGTGGCAGGTGACGGCCCCCGACCTCCGTGAGCGCCCGACCCGCCCGCCCGGGGCCCTCGCTGGATATGCTGCGGGAAGCGATCTCCGTCGCCTCGGGAAGCGATCTTCGACATACCCTCAGCGCCCCAGGCCACACCTACTCGTGAACGTCCCGAGGCGGGTTCGTTGGATTCTGCTCCATTGCTGCCGGGACTCCCGATCGCAGCGCCATCGTCTGGAACCTATCCACCGGAAGGCCCCGCCATACGCTCGGCCACTCGAAGTCGGTGAACGCCGTGACTACCTTGATGCTGCCCAACGGCACTCCGGTGGCGGTCACCGCCAGTGACGATCGCAGCGCCCTCGTCTGGGATCTATCCACTGGCAAACGTCGGCGTGCCCTCGAAGGCCACCTCAATTCGGTGAACGCCGTGGCTACCCTGGTGCTGCCCGACGGCAGCCCCGTGGCAGTCACCGCCAGCGACGATTGCACCGCCATTGTCTGGAACCTGGACACCGGACAGCGCATTCACATCCTCGAAGGCCACTCAAGCTCTGTGCGCGCTGTGGCTACCCTGATGCTGCCCGACGGCACCCCCGCAGCCATCACCGCCAGCGACGACCGCACCGCCATCGTCTGGAACCTGGACACCGAACAGCCGGTGTGGCGGCTGACGCTGCCAGCCGAAGGACGATGCGTATCGGCGACGGATGTAGGCTTCATCATCGGCTGCGGTCGGGAGGTCGCCCATTTCGTGTGGACTTCGTAGACAGCCAAGAGAAGGCCCAGTCCAGATCCTCGTCGGCATCGGCCTGGGCCATCAGCGCGGTGAATACCCGCTCCCACGTACCGCCTATGGTCCACATTCGCAGCCGGGGATGTGTCTAGGACTACTGGACGGACCCCGCCTGGGCAGCGCCGGAAACTGGGCCTCATCGCCTGACGGCCGCCAAGGTTGAGGGCAGACCTTGCGAGCTCGAGGCATCCTTAGAGGACACCAGAGGACGACGATGAAGCCTCTCCCGATCGCGTCGCCGCCGCGGTGCTCGTCATCGCGATCGGCTGGATGCTCGGACCTGGCGCATCCTGGCGGCTGGAACATGTCGATGGCGTGACCGGCCTGCATGGTGAGAAGCTCGCCGCCGCCATCGACGTCAGCCGGTGTGTCGCCACGCCAAGGACAGGCGCTTGGCCACGTCGATCCCGGAATCGTGCACCGGCTTGACGGCGATGTGATCCACGAGCATGGCGAGCAGTTCCCTCCGCGCCGCCGGGTCAGCGTTGCCCCACCAGCTCTCCACGGTGTCGGTGCCGGGCGGCACGATGTCGGCGCTCCGCTTCTGCGCGATGGCCAGCAACAGCCCGGGCGCCAGCTCGGGCGTTCGCAGCCGCTCCAGCACCTGCTCGGCTACGGCGGGTGCGAGCACGCGCGCCGCGATGCGGACCCGTCCGCACCCTTCGGCCGTGCACGTGTAGCTGATGACGCCGGCGGCCTGGTCCTGCTGCAGCACCTGGCCCACGCCGGACGCATCGCCCCTGAACTCCAGGCCAGTCCCGCCACCAGCACCTGTCCAGCCTCGGCCGCTACGTCCAGCTGGGCGAAGAGACCTCCGCCCAGCACGACCCCGCGGCCCGCCGGCGCAAGCGCTGACGCCAGGCATCTACGCCACGCGGTGTGTTTCTGGCGTACTCCGGCCGGACCCGTTCTTGAGCCGGTTGACCAAGGTCGTGAGATCGCGGGCTACGGCGACACGCCGGGAACTGCCGTGCTCACCAAAGGTCGTGGACCGTCTCCTCCTACGTTGATGCTCACGTGGTAGAACTCGAGCTGGAGTCTAGAGAGGCAGCGCCGACCATCTATCCACCCCCGTCAGCGCACTCGCGAAGGGGAGGATGTCATCGCATGTACATCTCGAAGACGAAGATGGACGACTTGATCGAGGAGTTCCCGTTGAGCTTCTGGAGTCGCCTTTCAGGAACCATTGGTTTGACAATACCGCCGGTAAAGTTCGACATGACGCTCAGGGAGCGGCCCGAGAAGAAGTCTGCGGTCCGCGGACGTATCGAGAAAGCGCTTCTCAAGCAAGGCAAGCTGGGACCGGTGGACGATCCTCCGACAGGCCTCGAGGGGAAGACTCGCTACATCGTTGGTGATTTGGTCATGCGCTGGGCGGTGCACGAGGACGTTCGTCCACAGATCGTCTGGTTTGTCGGTTCGACCGAACGAACACTGGTCGCTCTGGGCGGTCGCGCCGAGCACCTAACCGGGATTTACCAGCATGACCTGCGCGACAAGGCACCTGAATCGGCCGAGCTCAAGCACGTCGAAAAGCAAGTTGTCGCCGATCTTGCGCGCAAAATCGAACCAGGACTTACGGTGGAGCAGAGAACCTACAGCACCGGTCATTGGGTGCACGACGTCGTCACAGTGCATGACTACTGGGCCAGCGAGCTAGCCGACCACGTCCGCTTCCTTGCCGTGGTTGAAGAGTATTGTCGCCCGGGAGAGCTCGGCCCATCTGACCCCACTAAGGCTGTTCTGCTGGGTTCGCCTGTATATCTTTTCAAGATCGGCTAACGCGAGAAGTGGGTCTCAGTCACGCTGACAGAGTGGTAGGCGTTCGGGAATGCCACCCCCTCTAAACGCACGCCATCACTTGGCCTGCCCGTCTGACGGATTATCGGGGGTTGTCAGACAAGCCGGTCACGTCAGGGACAGGCGCCACCGGCAAGCTTGGCGGGCGGTGCCGGGCGTGGGGCGGGATGACGGACCGCAAGGTCCCGCACAATCCATTCCAGATCAGCCAGTAGGGCAGCGCTTATCTTGGGTCTTTGAGCGTTATGACTGGTCAGCAGGCTGATGTTGAGTAAGGCAAGTTAGGCAACGGCGCCCAGCGTCGCGGGTTCAAGCCAAGATCGCCGGGTCGGAAGGGCGCGGTCTGCCCCCTTCCGCTCGCGAATATGTGCCCAGCCGCCAGGTAGGTCTTGGCCGCGCTTCTTTCCCTGGCGGACTGAGGGCTTTGATCTCACAATGTCCGTCATGGTCGGATGGACGGACTTCACCGCTGGCACTGGTCAGCATGGCCCGGCTCCATGTCGCCTCCGCGGTCGAAGCCGCCCGCGCCGGCTACAAAGGGGCGCCGGTCGACCTCAAGGGACATCTACCGCCGCACGCCATCAAGGCGGTGCTGGACGCGTACCGGGAGGAGGGCTCACAGTTGGTGCGGCTGTCCCGCTCGATCGAGGTAGTGGAGAGGGCGCTGCGCGGCGACGTCTTCACCGCCACAATGCGCGGGCAGGGCCGCGGTTCAGCTCCTGGATCTGCTTGATACTCGTGCATCGCCGACAGGTTGCGACTCCCAGCCAGGAGATGTGTGGTCCGACCGCCGTTTCTGCAGGAGCCGGATCCGGCGCCTTGCGAGGGGGCGCCACTGCAGGCTCGCACGAGCAGGAAGGACAACACCCAACCGGCCGGTGCACCCAAACCCTCCAGACCCGGCCCAGGACGTCCACCCGGGATCCCCAATCGCCGACCCGCACCCCCCTACGACGTGGGCAAGACCGTCAAACGCGGCCGCACCCTCGCAGCACTACAACAATCCGGAGGATAAAGAACAAGCTAAGGCCGCAGGTGTGAGGTTGGGGTCGGTCATCGTGCCACCTTTCGCTGCGACTGGTTGCCCGAACCCAGCGGCATCTTGTCATTGTTCTTCAGTGAGCGGGTCAATGTGTCGACCAGGCGAGGTGGGCGCATAAGGCCATGATCGGGCTCACCTCAGCCCCCGCTGATCGATGTCGTCGGGACGTGAACGCTGTACCTGCTGCTCTGCGCCGGACAGGCGCTGCTGAAGGTCCTGTTCCCTGCGCTCGGCCGCCTCGAGGTCGGTCTTGGCCACGGCCAGGGCGACGGCCGCGTCGCCGGCTTCGCGCTGGGCTGCCGACAGTTCGCCGCGTACACCCTTGAGTTCGCCGCACACCTCCCTGAGCTCCTCGGTCGCTTCCTCGGTCTCGATCCTGCACGGCTGCCTCAAGACCGGCACCCTTTACGACGAGGTCACGGCGTGGGGACATAACGCCGAATCGGTCGCTGCTTGACATTCAAGTTCCAGGGATGTCTTTCTCTCGTACTTGATCTGGCCCCGGAGTAGGGGCCGCTCACTGCAAGCGGTCCGCAAGCGCGCGTAAACGGCTTCTCGGGATAGTCACTGTTCGTGAGCGTGATCGTCCTCGACCCCAGCCTCCCCGAGGGGCACCGCCGGCTGATGGCCACCCAGCCGGAGCTCCTGCCGCCTGCTCCCGAGCGGCCCGCATGGGGCGGGCGGACGCCCGGTGACGTCCTGACCGTCCTGCCGCAGTCGGCGCTATGGGGTTTCCTTCCCCTTGTCGTCGGACTGGTCCACCGTGGCAGGATCGTGCTCCTCCCCGGGCTGCTGCTGCAGGCGGCCGTGCTCGGCATCTGGATCCGGTACGGCTTCACGACGTTCTTCCTCGCCGGACTGGCCGTGCAGGCAACGGCCTTCCTCGTGCTCCTGGCGCTGGCGGGCGAGTCGCCCGTGGCGGGGTACGGCCGCCGCCACCGCGGCAGGTACGTGACCGCCTCGATGCTGGAGCCGCTGGACGCCGCGCTGCTGGAGCGGACCGTGGCCGCCACCGCGACGGTCCTGCGGTCCAGGCTCGATCGGGACGGCCTGCTCGACGGCATCGCCAACCGGGTGATCCTGCCCCGCCAGGAGTGGGAGATCGCCGAGACGCTGACCGAGCTGACCCGGCTGCGGCGCGAGCAGGCGGGCGCGCGCTCGGGACGTGTCACCGAGCGCATCTCCGCCATGCTCGAATCCCAGGAGGAGGCGCTCAAGGTGGCGACCCGCGCGCTGGCCTGGCGCATCTCCTCCCTGGAGGAGTACGCGCGGCGTACCGAGGAGGCCGAGGAGGTGTACGCCGAGTGGCGGACGCTGCAGGACCTGGCGGATGACGGCGACGCCTACCGCGAGCTGCTCTCCAGGACCGTACGCGACGACCTGGCGGCCGGCGAGGTCGGCGAGCTGGCCGAGCGCGCCGAGCGCCTCGAGGCGTCCCTGCGCGAGAGCGTCGAGCAGGCCCGGCTCGCCGGCCTCACCCTGATCCCCCGGGAGGGCTGACCCATGCCGCACACCTCCGACCGCATGAAGCGGCTCATGGCACCGTTCCCGAAGTGGGTCCCGCTCCTCGGCTCGGCGGTCCTCCTCGCCGAACTCGTCATCGGCATCCCTGTGGCCGTCGGCGGCGGGTCCACCGAGGAGCCACGTTCGATGCCGAGCCCGTCCCCGAGCGTGACGGCCGTTCCACCGAGTCCTGTGCCCGCCGCGCCGACGTCCACCCCGACCCCCACCCTTGCGACGGCCACCCCGTCCCCGAGCGGGCTCGAGGTCACGAGGATCCAGGAAGGGAGAGTCGTCAAGCTGCGCCTCCGGCCGGGTCAGGGCTCGCCCGTGATCGGCAGGGTGACCGACCCCAAGACCGGCCTGTCGTTCGCCGAGCTGGGCTCCCCGTGGCGGCCGAGCCGCCCGATCGGCGACGGCCCCATCAAGGATGGCCGCTACAACCTCCGCCAGACGCTGCTGACCGAGACCTACGGCACGGACGACGGTCGCGAGTGGTGGGCCGACATCGACTCCCAGCAGCTGTGGTCCGACCTCGACGCCGGCGACAGCCTCTACGACGCCGCCCGGGCGATGCTGGACTACAAGCAGGACAGCGCGTTCCCCTCCGGGACGACGGGCCGTGACATCGCCTCGCAGCCGGTACGGCGCGGCTGGCTGCTCGCCCGGATGATCCAGATGCCGCCGAGCCCCGACGGCCGCAAGGCGAGGCAGGAGCTGTCGGTCGCCATCGCGGTCGACACGGGACGCCCGCGGCCCGCGGTCCTGTGGATCACCATTCCCGACACGCACCGGCGCCTGTGGCCGGACGTCGACACGCTGGTGAAGTCCCTCAAGGTCGTTCCCCGGCGGTGAGCACCGACCCGCGCCACCCCGTCCGGGTCTCCCGAACGGGGTGGCGCCTGTTCAGTCGGTTCAGTACGGCCGTTGGAGGAAGCGGCCCAGCGACGGGTCGTACAGGCGGCCTGACACCAGGACCGTCCCGTCCAGGGCGGTCGGGTGGAACGCGCCGCCCAGCCAGCCGTAGCGGCTCGGCCGGGTGGCCAGGCCGAACTCGTCGTACCCGATCACGGTGGCCAGGCCGCTGTCGAGGTCCAGCTCGCTGCCCACGTGCCCACCGACCGTGAGCAGCTGGAGGCGGACCGACCCGGTCGCGCCCGTGAGCGCGGCCAGCTCTCCGCCGACGGCGGCCACGTTGCGGACGACCGCGCCGTTCTCGGCCGTCCAGGAGGGCCGCTCGCCGTCGGAGCCGTAATGGTGGACGGCGACCGCGCCCGCCTCGGTGGTCTCCGACCTGATCCGGCCCGCCGGATCGCGCGTCCACGTCAGGCTCCGCTCGCCGGAGGTCTGCTCGGCCGGCAGGCCGTCGGCGAAGTAGCCGACGGTCCGCCCACCCGGCAGCGAGGTGGTGCGGCCCGCCGGGTCGTAGCCGTAGCCGTCTCCGGTCAGCCTGCCGTCGGAGGTGTAGGCGTACGTCGTGATGCTCGCGGCGGAGTCGTCGGCCACCGGACAGTCCTCGTCCGACGCCTGCACGGCGAGCCGGGTCCGGTTGCCCGCGCCGTCGTGGCCGTAGCGGCGTAGCGTGCACACCGGGAACACCATGTCCAGCGCCGACGCGAGCTGCCCCGCCTTGTCGTAGCCGAGCTGCCGCTCGCTCATGGTGTCGGTGCGCATGCTGAGCACCTCCTGCCCGTGGACGTTCCGGCCGACCTCGTCGATCATCACCGGGCCTTCCATGCCGTCCCTGGTGTAGATCCGCGCGTAGTTCTGCCCGCGCTCGTCGTACGGCGACTGCAGGTGCAGCCCGCCCGGCAGGTCGCCCTCGATCTGGCGGCCGTCGGCGTCGTAGCGGGCGGTGAAGGTGCCCGCCGCCGAGTCGGTGACCGAGGTGGGCAGGCCGCGCGGCTCGGCCGCGTGGTCGTAGGCGTAGACCCTGGTGGACGGGGCCGAGTCCGTGACCTTGACCGGGCGGTCGAGGTCGTCGTACTCGGTGCGGGTCTGGCCGCCGTCCGCGTCGGTGTGGGAGATGACCCGACCCAGCCGGTCGTAGGCCGTCACGATCTTCTCCGTGCCGCGCCACCGCTCGGTGGGCCGGCCGGTGGCCGGGCTGTAGCCGATGCCGATCTCGGCCTCGCCGCCGGCCCGGGTCGAGATGGGGCGGCCGGCCGGGTCGCGCTTGATCGTGGTGACCGTGTCCCCTCGGTCACGGTGTCGGGCAGGCCGGAGGCGGTGTAGGTATAGGTCTTCCCGCCGTCCTGGCACACCAGGCCGGCCCACTCGGGCCGTCCGCCGCAGGTGCCGCTGCCGGTGGCCGTGTGGAGAACCGGCCCTGCGGTGTCGGTGGTGACCGCCCGGCCGCCGGGGTCGCGAACGGTCCTGATCTGCCGGCCGGTCGCCCAGTCGTAGGACAGGGCGGTGGTCTTCACGTCCACGTCCGGCTTGGACTCGCGCCCGACGATCACGGCGCCGACCTTGACGGTGGTCGGCAGGTCGCGGGCTGTCGCTCCGGACGGCCTGCCCTCGTCGTAGGGGCGGCACCGGAATACGAGCGAAACGTGCCACGTGGCCCACGGTCGGGGCGGATTGGCCTGCCAGTAGGAGATTGAACCGGGTTTGCTGTCACATCTGTTGACGCTGTGCGGGATGATGATCGACGGCGACCCCGTCGTGATCTCTGGTGGGAGTCGGCCCAGCTGAGCCTGATGGCCCTGCCGGCGATGACGGCGGAGCAGCGTGCGAAGGCGTTGACGGAGGTGGCCGAGCGGCCAGGGCGGTGAGTTCGGTGGCGTCGCGGCCCAGCCGCTGTTCCCGTCCCGCCAGAAGGTCCACCCGCTGCCGGGGAGCCGCGATGACGCCGCTGACGTTCGCCTGCCAGCACGTGCCCGGTGTCACCGTGATCTCGATGGCCGGAGACCTGGACGCCGCCAACGTCGACCAGCTGGACGCCTTCGTCAGCCGGGCGCGTCGGCAGCCGGGCGATCACGTGGTGCTCGATCTCAGCGAGGTGCCGCATGTGGGCCGGTCCGGCCTGCGCGTGCTGCTCAATGTCCGGGCCCTGCTGCGCCGGCACGGAGGCGACCACCTGGCCTCCCTCCAGCAGGCACCTGCCCGGCTGCTGAACGACACCGGAGCCAGGCTCATCCTGACCGTGCATCACGTACAGCCGGGAGTCGTGCACGGTGCACGTGCACACCGCCAGGGTCAGGCGTCGTCGCGTCCCCCAGGTCGTCGTAGGGCTCGCCGCAGGCCAGGCGCTTGGTGTCCCAGCGTCGGCGCTGACAGCGACCCGGCCGGCGTACCGCAGCATGGCGCCGACCGGGGTCGCCTCGCGTGCGAGCGTGCCCCTTCCCCGGCGGCGGCATCGCACCGATCATGCATATCAGTAGCTAAACCAGTCGCGATCAGTGAATACCGGATCTTCGCGCCCCCGGCGCGAAACGGGGGTCAGGCGTCGTCGTCCCACAGGTCGTAGTCGTAGGGCTCGCCGCGGGCCAGCCGCTGCTCGCGCAACTGCTGGCGTTCGGCATCGGTGATGCAGGTGATGTACTCCCACCGGCTGACCCGCTGGACCTTGCCGCGGGCCAGGTCGTGCTGCAGCACGATCCGGGAGGAGCGGCCCATCTCCTGCTCTTTGACCACCAAGGGGTCTGTCGCCTCCCACGGCACGCCAGCCCAGGAGGCGTTGTCGGCGATGTCGACGGCCGCACGGTGCGCGGGGGAGCCGTGCTGGCGAGGTCCGTCGGCCAGGGGTTCCCAGCAAGAGGCGCACCGCACCCACGCGACCTTGTCAAGCTGGCCGACGTCGGTGTCGACGACGACGTCCTGCACGCCGCTGCCGGGGTCGGCGGTGTTGACCAGGGCGTTGACCACCGGCCCGGTGTAGGTGACCTGCAGGAAGGAGGACCTGCAGTGCGGGCAGACCGGCACCCGCTTGGTCGCCGGCAACCGCTCGCCCAGGACCTTCTCCTGCGCGCGCCGTTCACGTTCGGCTTCCTGCTCGGCGAGGTGGCGCTGCCACACCGCGGCCGCCTCGACCGGGCAGCAGCACGGCCTCGTTACGGCCCGGGCCGACGCCGGGTCAACACGACCGGGTCGCCGCCGCCGGCCGCTTCGATGAGTTCGGCCAGGCGGGCGCGGGCATCCCGGATCCCGATCTTCATGATCCGCATCGTGTACACAACCCGGCATGGGCCGGACGGGAACCCCGCACCGCCTGGGACTCCCGCTGGACTGCCCCGGCGCAGCCCAGGGAAGTTCATTGTGCTAAACGCGAGCTGGTACCTTCACGCCCTTGCCGAAGACGTAGAGCCGGTTGCCCAGCGAGGCGCCGGCGAGGGAGGTGTTCGTGATGCCGCCCCCTTGAACCTGCGTCCACCCACCGAACGGCTGACCGTCGGCCGCGGAGTTGACGTAGATCTTGTTGTCGGCGATGCCTTTGGCGAAGACGTAGAGCCGATTACCCAGCGACGCGGCGGCGAGTGCGGCGTTCGTTGTGCCGCCTCCCTGAACCTCTGCCCACCTGCCGAACGGCTGACCGTCGGCCGCGGAGTTGACGTAGATCTTGTTGTCGGCGATGCCTTTGGCGAAGACGTAGAGCCGATTACCCAGCGACGCGGCGGCCAGTGCGGCATTCGTCGTACCGCCTCCCTGAACCTCTGCCCACCTGCCGAACGGCTGACCGTCGGCCGCGGAGTTGACGTAGATCTTGTTGTCGGCGATGCCTTTGGCGAAGACGTAGAGCCGATTACCCAGCGACGCGGCGGCCAGTGCGGCATTCGTCGTACCGCCTCCCTGAACCTCTGCCCACCTGCCGAACGGCTGACCGTCGGCCGCGGAGTTGACGTAGATCTTGTTGTCGGCGATGCCTTTGGCGAAGACGTAGAGCCGATTACCCAGCGACGCGGCGGCGAGTGCGGCGTTCGTTGTGCCGCCTCCCTGAACCTCTGCCCACCTGCCGAACGGCTGACCGTCGGCCGCGGAGTTGACGTAGATCTTGTTGTCGGCGATGCCTTTGGCGAAGACGTAGAGCCGATTACCCAGCGACGCGGCGGCCAGTGCGGCATTCGTCGTACCGCCGCCTTGAACTTCCGTCCAACCCTCGAACGGCCGGTTGTTGGCGGCGGAGTTGACGTAGATGCTGTTGTCCCCCATGTGTTCCTCCCCGGTTTCGTGCGCGATGTCGTCGCGGGCAGTAGGTGTGGGGGCTGCGGTTGTATCGTCCTGGCCTCCTCTTCCCGGTCGACGAGCAACCTCGCACAAGCAGGACACTTCATCCCGAACCTGGCATGTCTCCATGCCAACTCCTCAAACTCCCAGGCCGCTGCATACACCCTCGATCGCACGCCTTGAATCACCCCAGGCACACAACCGCCTTCTCGCCGAACTCTTGCGGGACGGCTCCCTCGTGGCGGGCCTCTCTGCGCTTGTGCGCTCGACCACACGGGACCGATCACCCTGCCCGGCGCTCCAAAAGGCGTCCCGCGTCCGGGCCGCCGCCGCCCCACGCGCCGACACCGGCAAGCTCCTCGCGCCGTACGATCTCGACCGTTACGAGCTGCGCCTGCCGCGGGTGCCGGGAGACGCGGGCGGAGGAGGCGCAGCACGCCGCCGATCATGTGGGGAGGTTGCCCGGCCGTGCCCGCCGCCACGTCATGGCAGGCTGGGTGTCCGGCACGGGCTCGAATGCGCCCAGTTCCTCCACCTCGTCCTTCTCCTCGGGCGTGGCAAGGCTGAGACAGGGGTACCCCTCGCCCTTTCCTACGCCTTCGGAGATGACGGCGGCGCCGTTCCTGGCGGGCTGCGGGAAGGTGTCCTTGAGGTCGGAGATCGTCGCCGCGAAATTGACTTTCCACCGGATGTGGTACAGGTAGACGATCTCTGCGGTTTCATCCGGGAGGACGTCATCGTTCCCGAGGACCTTCAAGGTGGCGTTCCTGACGGCGATCAGGCAGGCCCGGAACACCTTGGTTCCGCCGCTGGCATAGGCGGTCCAGCCTTACAGTCCGCTTTGGGCTTCCGGTTCACCGCTGTGGACCGACCAATAGGAGATGTTCGGCTGGTCGTCCATCGCGACCCTGGTCACGGTCCCGGGAATCAGAGAACCGGTCGGATGCGTGTCGTACCAGGGGTAGGCCTCATCGCCGTCCCGCATACGGGGCATCGTGGTGGTGAGCGTGGCCTGGTTGTCCCACATGTCGTCCCGATAGGTCATCCGGGTGGCGCAGGATTCGACCGTCTGGATCCAGCCGAGCGTCCACGGCTCGGGCCTGCCCACCGCCGGACGGTGGCGATGAACGTGACGGTTTGGCAGGCCACCCGTTCTGATGGCCTTCTTGGGTCGTCGGGCTGCATCACGGTGCGGCACAGTCCTGGACTGATCTCGGCGTTGATCGTCTGCAGTTGGAGGTAGGCGTCGCCGACCTTGATCATCGCGTAGGGAGAGGGGGCCGGATCCTCCGCGACGGAGGCGTTCGCGGTGACCATCGCGCTGTTCGCGGTGGGCGTGGACGGGGTGACCTGCCCGGTGTGATCGAGGGGCGCTTTCGGGAGGTTCGTCGGCTCGGTCATGGCTGGACCGGTGTGGGGCCGTTGGAGTTGATCGCGGCCTTGTCGATCTGGTTGACGATCTGTGGCAGCGGGAAGAGCGCACTGAACTGGGCGACGCCCTCGGAGTCGCCCTTGCGTAGCAGTTCGAGGGCCAGCCGCTGCCGCTCGATCTCCACTTCTTCGAGGTCGTTTTCCAGTTGTTTGGCGCGAATCGCTTCCTTCTGCAGTCCGGCGGAGTAGTCGTCCAGGCCGGTGCCGCGGCCGAGGAAGGTGTCGACGACGACGCCGTCGGTGCGCAGCACGTGTACGTCGGCGTTGATGATGACGCCGGGCACCTGCATCGGGGCGGGGTCGTCGGGGCGCTGGTAGGTGGAGGTGGCGTGCGGGTTGACCCGCAGGTGGCTGCGGTCGTCGTCGGTGAGGGTCTGCACGAAGTCGGGTCGGGGGGTGCCCTCGTGGTCGGCCAGTTTGGCCAGTTCCTCGGTGATGGCGGTGCGGACGGTGTCCCGGTGTTCGGCCACGAGGTACGTGTGCAGCAGCCAGTCGAGCTCTGGCAGGGGCACCTCGTGGCGGGTTCGGCGTAGCCGTTGAAGAACGCCACCCGCACGTCCACCAGGTGCAGCAGGGTGATGTACTCCTGGTTCATCTGCCGGAAGACGAAGTTGAGCGTGCGTGAGACGTTGATGTTGCGCAGTTGCCGCTCGGTGGCCTGCTCCTCGCCGCTTTCCTCGGTGGACTGCGTCTCGGTGTTGATCTGCATGTCGCGGCGGGAGGAGGCGCGGGCGGCGTTCTTGCCGACGGCGTTGCTGACGTTCTTGGCGAACTCCTCGCGCGAGCTGTTGGAGCTGCCGCGCACGCCGCCGGAGACCGACACGCTGGCGCTTCCCCATCCCCACGACGCCTTGCCCTGGGCCGAGGCCTCGGCGTGGTATTCCAGCCCGCGGCTGCTGGCGTCCTGGGTGGACTGCTCAGCCAGCAGGCTGCGCTCGAACTCGCTTTCGGTGACCTGATTGGTGGAGTCCAGGATGGAGGCGGTCTCGTTGCGGGTGGTGCTCCTGCGCTTGTAGGAGCTGATCTTGATGGTGGTCTCCTCGCCGGGAAGCAACGAGAATGTCTTGATCGTGCGGCCGACGCCGTAGCGGGTCGGGAACGAGGTCAGCCGGTAGTACTCCACCAGCAGCAGCGACGCCGAGCGGGCCACCGGCTCGGGGATGAACCGGTAGGCGACCTGACCACCCGTGTCTTTGTAGAGGGCCAGCCGGTAGCCGGCCCGCCGGTAGGCCAGGAAGGCACTCGAGTCCAGCTTCTTGAGCGCTTCCTGGACTGCGGCCAGCCCGAACCCGTCCTGGCCGGCCTGGATGCCGGGGAAGACCTGCCGGCTGAAGTAGCCGTGGTCGGTAGCCATCTTGTAGGCGTTCAGGATGTCAGCATCCGACATCACGTGCAGCGCGGCCCGGCCCGGGTCCCCCTCGCCGAGCAGCGGCACCTCGTCGCGGTAGGTGATGGCCGGGGCCGAGCCAGTTCCCGCCGGGCCAGCCCCGGCCGCCAACTGCCGATAGCGGAACAGCAGCGACTGCAGCAGCTGCACCTGGACGCCCATCGCGGTGATGGCCTCGTACTGGCCGAGCCCGTATTCGCCCAACTTCGCGCTGACATCCCGCACTGTGTTACCGCCGCCGACCACCAGCCCGTCCGCCTCGGCCAGCGCGGACTCAGGGTTTCGCGTCAGGTGGTCGGCGACGGCCGTGATGTCCTGGACGTGGGCGCGGTGGAAGTTGGCCGTGTCCGACAGCCACTGGCGAGCCGCCTCGGGTGCGCTCCCCACCCGTGCGTCCAGATCGGCCACGACCGCGCTTTGGCGCTCAGCCAGATCTCGTACGGCCTGGGTGATCTGCTCGATCAGTGGCGGTTCGGTTGTCGCCGCGGGCAGCTCGGGCGATGCGGGTGAGGCGGGAGCGGGCAGCTCGGGCGGCGGCTGGAAGTAGTCGGCGGGGAAGTCGAGTTCGATGATCTGGGTGCCCTGGTAGCTGGTGGGCTCGGATACTTCGTGGCTGAGCACGACGGCGGGATCGTCGTCCTTCTGGGGCGTGCGCCCTCCCATGACAAGAGGTGACGTTTGCGACAGAAAGTGCACGCATAGCCAAGCACGGAGATCTGGACCGTTATAGGTCACGCTGAGGACAGAGTTGCCTACCTAGAGCAACGAACGTACCGGGGGCCGAAAGGGTCTTGTTGGTAGTTGTCTAACCTCGTCACGAGTCCTTTGATGTCGCTGTTGTCTTGAGCAGGCAGGGGATGTCACAGGCTAAGGGGCCGCTGCTGCAACAGCGGTCCCCTCCCCTCTTCCTAAGGCCGCACAGGCCTGGAGTGGTAGCGCTGCGAGGATGGCCTGTCGCTGCCAGGGCCTTCCGGGATACGTACCGAAATGTCAGAGGTGGCTGCAGTTGTGGAAGGAGATGGGGACCTTCGGTGACCAGGGGCCGTTGTTCTGGCGTGCCTGGACGTCGGCGTTGTACGGCTTGGCGAAGGTGCCGCCCTGGCACAGGAGGTTGCCGGTGTCGAGGTCGTAGCTACCCTCCGGTCCCTTGCCGCCGGTCCGCGCGATGGCGCGGCCGGACCACAGCCGCGCGCCGGTCTTCTTTTCGATGATCTGGATGGCGACCTGGGCGCCCGGGGTCAGGTAGTAGCCGCGCACGCCGACGGTGGCGTAGTCGCTCTCGTTGGTGGAGCAGCCGACACCGTCTGGGCAGTTGGACTTTGGGGCGTCGTGGTGCCACCTGGTCATGATCACCCAGGCGAGCCGGTAGGGGGCGCTGGCGTTGTCGGCCCAGTTGGCGCTGCGGGAGCCGGGCACCACGCACCGGTAGTCGCCGGGGTAGGCCTCCCGCCAGACGAACCCCTGGCTGCAGTCGTGCCAGACGCCGGTGGCGTTCTCCCTGGCCGTGCGGTCACGGTCGGCGGGGCTGACGCACACGTGGTCGATGGCGCGGGCGCCCCGCCAGACGTAGCCGCTGCGGCAGGTGTCGGGCACGGAACCGGCGCCCGACACCTGCAGGCCGGCGGAGCCAGTCTGGGCGGAGGCCGCTGGCGTGCCACCCAAAGCGGCCGCCACGCATACGGCGACCGTCACGACGCAGGTCCGGGCAAGTGTCTTTCCGGACAGCCGCGACATGGTCACGCCGGGGATGAAGGAGATGGGGGTCTTCATGGCATGTTCCTTTCACAGGGTCGTCAGCGGCGGGCTTAGCCTCGCCATCAGCTGCTTCAGAATCGCGTCCTGGTGCCAGCCGGATGGGTCCGCCACCAGTGTTCGTGCGCGCCGTTGTCCGTGAGCTTTGCCTGCGGCGAGGCAGGCGGACGGCCCCGCGCCGAAGGCGACGCGCAGACACCGACTTCGAAGACGTCTAGGCGATCTTGGTGATGTACCAGCTCTGGTTCGCCCCGCCCCAGCAGCGGGCCTGTACCACCCGGGCGCCGTTGGCGGTGTCGACGTTGGCCACGTCCAGGCACAGGCGGCTGTGCTTGGCGAACACCCGGTAGGTGCCGTCGTTGTTCTTCTTGACCCACCACCGCTGGTTGGGCTTGAAGGTGCACCTCTGCTGGATGACGGCCGCTCCCTGGATATCGCTGGCGAAGGCCACGTCCAGGCACTTGCCGCTGTGCCGGGCGACGAACACGTAGGACTTGTCGTCGAACTGGCGGGCCTCCCACTGCTGGCTGAGTACCCGGTCCAGGCATGTCCACTGATGCGTCGGGGTGACGTTGAGGGTGCTGCCGTGCAGCACGTCCAGGCACTTGCCGCTGTGCTTAGCGGTGAACTTGTAGTAGACGGGATCGGCGTGCGCGACGCCGGTCCCGGCGATGACGAGGCCGGCGGTCGCGGCGACGGCGAGGGCGAGGACGCGACGGACGGCCGCGAAGGCAATGGCAGAAGACATGGGGACTCATCCTTTCCTGCGATCCAGAGCAGATGTGACGAGTGGGCTTCTCATGAGTGGGACCCACTCATTTCCGGGATCCCGAGCTCTTGTCGGCCCAGGCCAGGGCTATGCCGCCGAGGAGGGCGGTGGTCTGGTGCGGGGTGAGCAGCACCGCGACCAGGGCGGCGAGGAGGAGCAGGACGCACGGGCCGAGGGAGATGCCGCGGCGGCGCCGGCCGACGATGGCCATCGCGGCGAAGCCGATAGCGCACAGCAGCTTCTTGGGGACCAGGGCGAGGAAGCCCAAACAGGCCGGGGCCCTCCCACTGGGCGTCGGTGACC
The DNA here is from genome assembly GCF_014204795.1 of Nonomuraea jabiensis. GTDB lineage: Bacteria > Actinomycetota > Actinomycetes > Streptosporangiales > Streptosporangiaceae > Nonomuraea > Nonomuraea jabiensis. Next base: position 9,565,934 of record NZ_JACHMB010000001.1, read on the forward strand.
GAAACCGCGAGGTCCGCGCCCACGGTCGACATGGCCCACGCATTTGCGGCGAGGAAGGCGCAGGCCGCGGCTCATGACGTTCACAGCGATTCCTTCCGAGTTGTGAGGAGGGTTGTGAGCACGGGGATGGAGCCGGCGATGCGCAGGGCGGCGATCGGCACGGCCAGGACCGGGACGTCCAGGAGCATCGCGGCGGGGAAGAGCCCGCCCAGCCCGATGGCCGCCGCCGCCCAGCCGGGGATCGCGCGGGAGCGCCACAGGGACAGAGACTGCAGCAGGGAGCCGACGATGAAGAGCGGGAACAGCAGCAGCGGGAACAGTGGTGGGCTGTCCAGCCGACCCGCCAGCTGGTCCAGGCCGCCGTGGTCGGGCAGGCCGTTCATCAGCATCAGGGGGACGCTGAGCATGGCGTTGCCGTACATCGCCGTCAGGCCCAGGAAACTACAGGCCAGCCCGGTGGCGGCGAGCCGGGGTGCGCGGCGGGCGGCCCACGCCAGCACCACGGCCGAGCCGAACAGGAACGGGAAGGCGAGTGCGGCCAAGTTGAACGACAGCATCGCCAGGCCGTGGTCGGCGTCGATGACCTGGTAGTCGGGGCGGTCACCGTTCCAGATGGCCGGTAGGGTCGCCAATGCCAGCCCGATCAGGGCCGGGCCGGTGATCAGGCTGGCCGTCGCGAGCAGCGTGCCCATCGGGCGGCGGGTCGTGGTGGTGAGTGCATCCATGGAGTAGACGATGGCCCCGGTGCAGGGCCGCGGTCCTGGGTGGCGGCCCTGCGGTTCGCTCCGGGTTTTCCCGGAGAAGATCGGCGGGTTGCCCCCTTGTGGCAGGTGGCGGCGGGAGGCGACGATCGCCTACGTGGAAACTCGCGGCGAGGCCCTGCGGGCGGTCGGCTGGATCGTCGGCGTGTCGGCGGGGTTGTCGGGGCTGCTTGGCCCGGTGCTGGCGCGGGCGTGGGATCCGACCTCGTTCGTGGGGATCGTGAGCGGATCTGGGGCGTGCGTGCTCGGCGCGGTCATCGTGGACCGCAGGCCCGCCAACCGCGCCGCCTGGGGGTTCCTGGCGGGCGGGGTCCTGCTGGTGGCCTTCAGCCTGTGCTACAGCTGGGCGGCCGGCCAGGTCCGCGCCGGGAACGTCGGCTCGCAGGTCGGGACCGTCGCGGCGATCGCGGAGATCGTCGGGGCGCTGGCCGGCGCGTCGCTGCCGTTGTTTCAGTTCCTGTTCCCGGACGGGCGGCTGCCCTCGCGCCGCTGGCGACCGGTGTTCGTGCTGTATCTGGCCGGGTGGCTGGGCGGCGCGGTGGCGGTCGCGGTGGCGCTGTGGCCGCACCGAGTGGCGGGGATCGTCGCCGACAACGGTCCCGTCGACATAGCCATCCCGGCCGAGCTGGAAGGGCCACTGCAGGTGATCGCGGCGAGCGAGGCGTTCGCCGCTCTCGCGATGCTGGCCGGCGTGGTGGCGCTGGCGGTACGGCTGCGCGGCTCCCGCGGCAACGAGCGTGCCCAACTGCGGCTGTCGCTGTGGGGACTGGCGCTGACCGCCTCGCTCATCGCGGCCACCGCAGCGCTCGCGCAGGCGGGCCTGGACGGCGCCGAGAGCGTCACCTCACTGGTCGCGCCCATCCCGTTCCTGATCGCGGTCACCGTGGCGATGCGCCGGCACCGGCTCTTCGACGTCGACCGGCTGGTCGGCCAGACCATCACCTACGCCGTCATCACGGCCCTGCTCGTGGGTGTGTACGCGGCCGTCGCGATAGGCGCCGGAGCACTCGCCGCGCTCCTCGGCATCGGCTCGAGCTGGCCGGTGGCCGCCGCCACGCTGGCCGTGGCGACCGCGTTCCGGCCCCTGCTGCGAGCCGTACGTGCCCTGGTCGACCGCCACTTCGACCGGCGGACCTGGCTGGCCGTACGCACCATCGACCAGTTCACCCACGACCTGCGCGCAGGAACCGCCTCACCCGCCGACCTGCTGGCGGCGCTGCGCCGCGCCGTGGACGACCCGACCGCCACAATCGCCTACCTCGACGGTGACGGCGCCATCGAGCTGGACGGTACGGCGGCGCGGCCAGGACCGCCACGGCTGCGACGCGAGGTGTCCGCGGGCGGCGCGCCCGTCGCGCTCGTCGACCTGGACCAGCGCCTCGCCGACGAACCCCGGCTGGTCGACGCCGCCCTCACCGCGGCCGCGCTGCCCCTGGAGAACGCGGCGCTGCACGCTCGCGCCGCCGTACAGCTGGCCGAGGTGACCGCCTCGCGCAACCGCATCGTGCAGGCCGACGACAGCAACAGGCGCCGCATCGAACGCGACCTGCACGACGGCGCCCAGCAACGACTGGTCGCCCTGGCACTGCGGCTGCGCATCGCCGAACGCGACCTCGCGCCGGACAACCGCCGGGCCGCGGCCGTCCTCGGCGAGGCGGTGGCCGAGCTGCGCGCCGCCGTCGACGAGCTGCGCGAGCTGACCCGGAGCATCCTGCCACCGGTCCTGGCTGACGAGGGACTGGCCGTCGCGCTGCGTACGGTGACCGCCCGCCTGCCGATCCCGGTCACGCTCGACGTCACCGAACAGCGGCTGCCGGACGTCGTCGAGGCCACCGCCTGGTTCTTCACCTGCGAGGCCTTGGCCAACGCGGTCAAGCACGCTGCCGCCACCCGACTGTCGGTCACCATCGCCCGCCAAGACGACCATGTAGCTGTCGAGGTCCGCGACAATGGGAACGGCGGCGCCGTGCTCGCGCCCGGCGGCGGGCTGCAGGGCCTGGCCGATCGCGTGGCCGCCATCAACGGCAGCATGCGCCTCGACAGCCGGCCAGGTCACGGCACCACCCTGCACGCGGAGCTGCCATGCGCATCGTGATCGCCGACGACAGCGCTCTGCTCAGGGAGGGCATCGCCCACCTGCTGACCAGCGCAGGCCATACCGTCGCCGCCACCGCGAGCACGGCGGACGAACTCCTGGCGCGGGTCGCCGAGCACCAGCCCGACGTCGCCGTGGTCGACATCCGGATGCCGCCCACCCACACCGACGAGGGCCTGCGCGCGGCCGCCACGCTCCGCGAACGGTACCCGCGGCTGGGCATCCTGCTGCTGTCGCAGTGGGTGCACGCCGGACGCGCGCTCGACCTGTTCCGCACCGGCGGCACCGCGCTCGGATACCTGCTCAAGGACCGCGTCACCGACATCGACGACTTCCTGGATGCGATCCGCCGCATCGCCCGCGGCGGCTGCGTCCTCGACCCCGACGTCATCGCCGCCCTGCTCCCCGCCGCGCAGGACAGGGATCCCCTGCACCAGCTGACCGACAGGGAACGGCAGGTCTTGGCGATGATGGCGGAGGGCCGCAGCAACGCCGCCATCGCCGAACGCCTCTACCTCGGCCGCAAGACCGTCGAGACGCACGTGAACGCCATCTTCACCAAGCTCGGCCTGGAACCCACCGCCGACGACAACCGGCGCGTGCGCGCCGTACTGACCTGGCTCCAAAACCGATAGCACCCACCGGATGGAGAACTGGCCGCGCGCGATCTCCTACAGGCCGCCCCGCCACGACCACCACAGGGTCGGCCACCGCCGAACACCCACCTCACTGTTGACGGCGAAGCCCAGCCGACTGCTTCCTCATGTACGTGATAATGCTTGTCCGCGTTGAAGGCCAGACCTCGGGGTGCCAGCCACTCCGCCAACGCTGCCTGGACCTGCTGCGCCTGCCGCTGGCTGTGGCAGAACGCGATGAGATCATCCGCGTAGCGGATCACCAGCGGCGAGCCCGGCATCGCCTCACCGCCGTGAACACCGGCAGCCTGGCGATAACGGACTCCTGCGGCCTTCTCCAGCCCCGTGCAACGCGATGTTCAAGAGCAACGGACTGATCACGCCGCCCTGTGGAGTGCCCTCCTCGGTCGGCGCGAATCCCTTGCCCTTCTCGAACACCCCCGCCTTCAACCACTCCCAGATCAGGTCCCTGGCGGGGAACGAACCGAGAGCTTCCAGAAGCCGGGAATGGTCGATCCGGTCGAACGCCGCAGCCAGATCCGCGTCCAGCGCCCACACCCGCTTGGCCCGAGAGCCTCGGCAGATGTTGAAGATCGCACTGATGGCGTCCTGGCAGCTCCGCCCAGGCCGGAACCCGTAAGACTTGGGCTCAAACCGGGACTCCCACTCGGGCTCCAACGCGTTACGGACCCTGCCCTGGTGGCATCGGTCCATGATCACCGGAATCCCGAGCGGCCGGAGCTTCGCACGGTTACCCGCCTTGGGTCTATACACGCGCTTGACCGGCCGAGGTCTCCAAGACGAAGCATCACGATGCACTACCTTGGGCCAGTCCTGCTCCTGCGCCGCCTTGAAGATCCGCTGCCTCAGCCGCCGTACGTTCTCCTCGTGCAGCCGCCAATCGACGGCCTCCCAATCGAGGTGCACGTCCTCCGGTCCGTTCACCATGCGGTGTCCAACTTGCCCTTCGGCTCCGGCGGCTCGAACTGCATCACTTCAAAGGCTCACCTGCTCACGTCAGCGCCCTTTTCGGAGCCCAGGCACTCGGCCCGGTATCCGGCCAGTTATCCGAGACAGCGGCCTGGAGGAGCCGCCCTGCCATCCCGGTTTCCTGTCGACTTTCGTCCACCGGCATTCGCTTCTTGAGCATCCTGTTCCCGCCAGAGGATTCCGCTCTCCTTACGGTCGGCCTACCGATCCCGCCTGGGCGGGCCGGACTCTGTCGGGGTTCCCGTGTTCCACACGCGTGAGATACGGCCGGGGTGGGTGCCTTCTTTACTCCGAAGCAGCGGTGTCCTCCCGGCCAGCGCAGCCTCTCTGACCAGCGCCTGCCGCTTCCCAGCGGCCAGCCCTATACCCCGCTGGAACATCCCATCGGCGGAGCTGCTGATAACGGAGCACGCGAAGATTCACTCACGTTCACCCGTCCGGCCTTCCCCAGGCCCGCCATCCCCGGATGGAACGGGAACAGCTTCGGCTCTCACCCCAGGCTCCGCACCCCACGGTTACCCGCGACGCACTCCAGGGCGGGGACGGCCCCACGGACACTGGACCGGATCACACCCTCATCAACATGACCTCCAAACTGGCGTGATCACTCACAACGTGCGACATCACGTCGCACGGCTGCCCTCAGCTTCACCAACCTGCTGCGACAGGCTGGAGGCGAAGGTCTCTCACCTCCACTCGAACCAACAGCGCCTCATGGCGCAAAGCCCTATTCGTGAACACCCCACGCGTTACGTCAAACCCGGCGCCGAGGCCATCGCCAAGGTCACCGAGGTCCTGGCACCCCGCCGTACCCACTGATCAACGGAGTGGCGGCTCGCCGGAGCTATAGGAGTTCCGGGCCATCACGGATGATCGTGTTGAACGGTCCGGCATCGACGTGGACGACACACTCGTGGCTTTGCGCCTGGTGGCGTTCGGCGGCTTCATCGTCGTTCAGGCCGACTCGGCTGTGCGGCCGGTCGCGTTCAGCGCGCCGGCCAGCTCGCGGCGTGAGCTCACGCCGAGCTTCATGAACACCTTGCGCAGATGCCATTCGACGGTTCGCGGGCTGAGGAACAGCTGGGCGCCGATCTCGGGGTTGCTCCGCCCGGCAACGGCGAGCTGCGCGATCTCCGCCTCCTGGGCGGTCAGCTCGTCGAAGGCGTCGACCCTGCGCCGCCGCACCCGTTCCCCCGCGGTGGCCAGCTCTCGGCGGGCCCGCTCGGCGAACGCGTCCATGCGCATCTCGCCGAACAGCTCGAGCGCCTGCCGCAGGTGATCACGGGCGGCCACGCGGTGGCCGGCGCGCCGCAGCCACTCGCCGTAGAGCAGGTGCGCGCGGGCCAGTTCCGGACGCACCGGCGTCGGCGCCAGCCTTTCTATCGCCTCGCGGTACAGGCGGTCGGCGTCCGAGCCGTCGCTGAGCAGCGCGCGCAGGCGCGTTGCGACGCCGAGCCCCCAGTCGGTGCCGGCGGCCGCGGCGCCCTGGCGAAGCCGGTCGAGAGCGGCCCGTGCCGTCTCCGGGCGTCCGGCTCTGGCGGCCGCCTCGACCAGCTCGATCCTGGCCCAGTCGGCGACGAACAGTTCGGGGGTGTCGGCGGCGGCCCGCTGGGCGGCTGCCAGCGCCTCGTCGTACCGGCCGAGGCCGTTGCAGAGCATCGCGGTGGCCGAGCGGGCGTACTGCACCGCGCAGCCCTGCCCGGCGGCCGTGGCCTCCGCGATCGTCACGTTGATCAGCGTGCGGGCCTCGGCCTCGCGTCCGCGCGCGCCAGCGAGCATGAGCCTGGCGTACGAGGCGATCCGTGACCCCGTCGCCTGGGTGACCGCCCCGGCTTCGGCGATCAGCAGGGCCGCGCCCCTGAGGTCCCCGGCTACGCACAGGGCCTGGGCCAGGACGTCGAGGGCGACCGGCAGCACGCTGAGCGCGCCCGATTCGCGAGCGATCCGGATCTGACGGGCCAGAGGGGTGGCCCAGGCCTCGTAGTCCCACACCATCACGGCCGCCGCGGTGGAGCGGACGACCTCCTGGATCGTGGCCGCCCCGTCGCCGCTGAAGCGGTCCGCCGCCTGACGGAGGAGGGGTGCCGCCGCGTCCCGCCCGCCGGTCACGGCGAGTGCGAGGCCGTCCAGGAGGACGTCGGCCGCCTCCGGAGGACCTTCGGGACGCGGGCAGGCCAAAGCCTTGCTCGAGATCTCCGCCATGCTGGTGCCGCGCGTCATGGCACCCGCGAACAACGCCGCGCTCCAGGCGTCGAGGTAGGTCTTGCGCGCCAGCCCCGGGTCGAGCGGCTCGAGGGCCTGCGCCGCGCCGAGCAGCAGGAGGGGGCCTTCGCTGCCGCGGGTCTGCCAATACCTGGCCTGGGCGCGCAGCAGGTTCGCGCGGGCGCGCTGCAGGTCCTCCAGCGGGCCGGCCTCCGCCGTGGCCAGCAGTCCCAGAGCGGCATTGAAGACACCCGCCTGAACGCTCGCGCCCGCGGCGGTGAGCGCGCGCTCCGCTCGCCGTACCGGATCGGGCGTCAGCGCCACCGCGCGCTGCAGGAACGAAGCCGCCGCCGCCAGGCCGCCACGGGCTTGCGCCTGACCGGCGGAGCGTTCCAGCTCGGCCGCGACCTCCTCGTCCGGGCCCTCCGCGGCGGCGGCGAGATGCCACGCACGGCGCGCGGGATCGTTGTCGCGGCCCGTCGCCTCCGCCAGCGCCAGGTGCGCCGCCCGCCGGTCCGCCGCCTGAGCTGACCGGTATACCACCGTACGAACGAGAGGATGACGGAAGACGACGCGCTCGCGGATCGTCATCAGCCCGTCGGCGTTCGCCGGATCCGCTGCCGCGGGCCCGATGCCCATCCGGTCCGCGGCGCGCCACAGCATCAGCGGATCACCGAGCGGCTCCGCCGCCGCCACCAGCAGGAGTGCCCGGGTCTGCGCGGGCAGCGCCCCTATCCGGCGGCGGAAGCTCTCCTCGATGCCGGGTGAGATCCCGGCCGAGACCTCCGGCCACCTGGACGGTCCGAAGCCTCCTGCCAGCTCCTCGACCGGCAGGCCGCGGGGCATTTCCAGCAGGGCGAGCGGGTTTCCGCGCGTTTCGGCCACGAGCCGGTCGCGTACCTGCTCGTCCAGCGGGCCAGGCCGGGCCTGCTCCAGCAACGCCCGCGCGTCGTCAGGTGCCAGACCGTGGACCGTCAGCTCCGGCAACGAGGCGAGAATCTTGTCATCGGCCGGCTCCCGCACGGCGAAGACCATCGCGACCGACTCGGCGACCAACCGCCGCGCCACGAAGGCCAGCGCCTGCGCCGAGGCGCGATCCAGCCACTGCGCGTCGTCGATCACGCAGATGAGCGGACGCTCCTCCGCCACCTTGGCCAGCAGCGTCAGCACCGCCAGGCCGATCAGGAAGCGATCCGGAGCAACCCCGTCCCGCAGCCCGAAGACGGTCCGCAGCGCGTCCGCCTGCGGGTCCGGCAGCGTGGGCAGGCGGTCCAGGAACGGCGCGCAGAGAAGGTGCAGGCCCGCGAACGCCAGCTCCATCTCCGACTCGACCCCCGCCGCCCTCGCCACCTGGCATCCGGACGCGCGGTCGCACAGCTGGTCCAGCAACGCGGTCTTGCCGATTCCGGCTTCCCCCCGGAGCACCAGGACCTGGCTCTGGCCGGTGCGTACGCTCTGCAGCAGCCGGTCCAGGGTTTCCCATTCGCGTTGCCTGCCGCGCAGGTGAGGCAGGGAGTCTTCACGCACCCGGTCAGGGTATCGGGTGCCTTTTTCCCGGCTTACCGGCTGGCCCCTGGTCCGGAAGCGCCGCCCCGGGGGTCGGTGTCCCCGGGGCGGCGTCCCGAGATCGACGCCTTGCGACGCGCCATGAGAGCGAGGCCCTGCGATGCACGTCCCGAGACCCGCATCCCGGGACCGACGCCTTGAGACCGACTCCCGAGATCGGCACTCCGCACAGGACTGGAGGCCCACCGGCCTCCTGGTCAGCGCAGCTTTCGGAAGGTCTCCCGGAGGTCGCTGGTGAAGGCTTCGGGGTTCTCGTAGTGGACGAAGTGGCCGCCCTTCATGTGGGCGTTGACGTTGATCACGTTGAAGGCATCGCGGGTGGGGCCGTTCTCGAAGGCGGCGATACGCTCTTCGACGGTGTTGACGCCGGGTGGGTAGGCGTCGCCGAGGAGGAAGGTGAAGCCGGCCGGTGCCTCGACGACAGGTCGGCGGTCGTGGGAGGGCACCCACGGGTAGCGCACCGCGTTGCGGTACATGCGGATGGAGGAGCCGATGGCCTGGTTCACCCAGAAGGTGGTGGCCTCGGTGAGGATGAAGTCGCGGGGGAAGTTCGTCTCGAAGTCGCCCCGCTTGTCGCTCCACTTCTTCCATCGCCGCAGGAGCCAGGCGAGCATGCCGATGGGCGAGTCGTTCAGGCCGTGGGTGAGGGTCGAGGCGTCGAGCATGTGCACCGCGACGTGGGAGGCGTAGGTGTTGACGAAGTTCTCCAGGCCCGCGCGCAGCTCCGGTGTGGCGTCCTCGGGGATCTTGGCGCCGTCGGTCAGGTCCCAGAAGCGCTCGTTGGCGAACATGCCGGGCGGCAGGTCCTGGCCGTAGTGCAGGCCGATGATGCTGTCGGCGTACTTGTGGCCGAGCGCGCTGGTGACGAGCGCGCCGTAGTCGGTGCCCGCCGCGGCGTACTTGTCGTAGCCGAGCACCTCGGTCATGAGCTTGTGCATGATGTCGGCGATCTTCCAGTAGTTCAGATCGCCCCTGCCGACCGGGGTGGACCAGCCGAAGCCCGGCAGGTCGGGGATGATGACGTCGAACGAGTCCGCCGGGTCGCCGCCGTGGGCGGCGGGATCCGTCAGCGGGCCGATGAGCGGGAGGCTGAACCCGCTGGACCACGGCCAGCCGGAGTGCACCGCCAGCGGGACCGGGTTCGGGCCCTTGCCACGCACGTAATAGAAGTGCACGGGCGTGCCGTCGATCTCGACCTTGTACTGGTCGTGAGTGTTCAGCCGCTGCTCCTGCGCCCGCCAGTCGAAGCCGTCCGCCCAGTACTCCACGAGCGGCTTGAGGTAGGCGGTGCTGATCCCGTAGTACTCCTCCTCGTTGTCCAGGTCGTCGAAGAAGCGGGTCCTCTTCAGCCGGTCCTTGAGGTCGTCCAGGGCCTCCTGAGGGACGTCGATCTTGTACGGTTCCGCCGCACCGGGCTTGTTCACGCTGTTCACGGCAAGTCTTCTTTCAGGTAGTGAGGTTCTCTGATGGGGTGCCGCCGCCGGCGGAGGCACGAGTTGGCCGCAGGTGGCGTCAGGTGGTGAAGTCCAGGCGCAGCCGGGTCTGCTTGAGCTCGGCGATGTGCCAGGTGCCGTCCGTCTTGACGAAGCGTGCGTGGTAATGGCCGAAGCCGTGCATGCCTCTGAAGGGGATGGCCTCGGATACAGGGGCGTCCTCGGGCCTGGTGACGATGTCCTCCATCGCCCAGACGCCATGAGCGTCGGTCGCCGAGTCGACGTCGATCTCGTCGGAGAACAGGTGGTGGATCAGGGTGACGCCGGGGCCTCCGCTGGCGCCTACCGTGGCCGCGATCTCCTCCCGGCCTTCCATGTGCAACCAGGCCGATCCGTCGGGCTTGTGCGGAGTGAACGTGCCGTCCGGTGTGAACAGGTTCGCCAGGTCCTGCCAGCGTTGATGGTCCGCGTACCGAACGTAGCGACCCATCAGACGGCGAAGCTCTTCAACAGTGCTCAGACGCTCGAGAGCATCCATGATCGATCATTCCTTTGCGAATGAGGTGGACGGACATCCTGCCGGTGCTGCTGTGCTACAGCCCGGCCGGGCCCGCCCCGCGGATACTCCGCGTTTCAAGTTCTGGACTCTACGGTCCACTCATCTTGTGACTCCAGAAATGGACCCGAAAGTCCAAAAACGTCGACGCCGATCGCTTGGACCGACATCGACCACCCTCGCTGCAACCGGCGCGGGAAAGACCAGGGTGCGTCACTGGCCTGGTCCCTGGTGCGGCCCCCGGTGACAGAAACGCCATGCCCACCACTGCGGGAAGCGCCGCCGTGCGTGTGGGCGGACTCGCCCAGCATCGCCATCCACCTCGCGAACCGCAGTTCCTGCCCTGCCAGGAATGGACCTCACCCGTCCCAGCCCAGCCAGGGACGAGCTCACCGCCAGTGAGTCAACCAGTGACGCACCCGGGTCCTGCCAGGTGCCTCACACGGCGAAGCTGACCGGCATCAGCTGCGGAACCATGGCGTGAAAGGACCGCTGGCGTGGATTCAGCCACGACGACGTTGATCGGCCGGGAGGATGGTCAAGCGCGGCTGTCCGCCTTCATGGAGGCCGCCATGGGGCAGGCGCTCGTCGTGCGCGGCGAGGCCGGGATCGGCAAGAGCGCTCTCCTCGACCACGCGGCGGATCTCGCACGCCAGAGTGGCCCTCTCGTCATCCGGGCCACCGGGGTGGAGGCGGAATCCGAGCTGCCCTACGCCGGACTGCATCAGCTTCTCCATCCGCTGCTCTCCGGCGCCGGGCGTCCGGGCGACGGCTGCCGGGCGGTCTTCGACGCGGCTTTCGCCCAGCATGAAGGTCGGCCGCCGTCGGTCATGGCGCTCGGCGTCGCCATGCTCGGCCTGGTGTCCCGAGCGGCGGCAGAGCAGCCGCTGTTGCTGGTCCTCGACGACGGCCAGTGGCTGGACGACCCGAGCGCCGACGTCTGCGGGTTCGTGAGCCGCCGGATCGCCGGCAGCCCGGTGAAGCTACTCGTGGCCGTCCGCGCCGACGTCGCCTCCCGCTTCGACATGGGGGCGCTGCCGGAGGTGGCGGTCGGCGCGCTCTCGGACGACGACGCGGCGCGCCTGCTGGATCAGCACCATCCGGCGCTGGGCAAGCACGCCCGGCAGGTGGTGCTGGACCAGGCTCGGGGTAATCCGCTGACGCTGCTGGAGCTGCCCGCCCACGTTGCCGGCCGCCCCGGTGACGAGCCGGCGACGGATGCCTCCGGCCGGCCCGAGGCGCCGCTGCCCAGGCGGCTCCAGCTTCTGTACGGGACCCGCATCGCCGCCCTCAGCGACACCGTCCGCGCGGAGCTTTCGATGTTGAGGGTGAGTATTTCCTCGGCCCGGGCGGCGGTCTCGTACAGGAGCCTGTAGAGGGTTTTCTCGCGGATGCCGACGTCGCGGCGGGCGATCAGCCGGTCGATCGCGGTCCTGGAGCGGGCGGGGGTCTGGCTGTCGGGGGCGGCCAGCCGCCTGGCCCAGGCGGGCACGGCGGGGGCGTCGTGGCCGTGCTCGCGGCACCAGGCCAGCCACGAGGCCACGGAGGCGCGGCGGGCGTTCCAGGTGTTGACCGCCGCGCCGCCCCACAGCGTCTCCAGGGCCTCGCCGATCTCGTCGTCGGCCACCGCCGCGAGCGGGCGCTGCTCGCCGAGTCGCGGCGCGGTCTTGCCGACGCCGATGGCGTAGGCGCGCACGGTGTTGGGGTTGGCCACGGTGTCGAGGAAGGCGTCGGCCGCGGCGCGGACCGTCAGCCCCTGCCCTGTCGGCAGCGGCGTCACCACGGCGGGCACGGCGTCCTCCTTGCCACAGATAACAGGGCCGCTTCGCGTACGCCCGGCGACAGGTCGCCGCAGGTCGTGATCAGCGATGCCACAGATAATAGAGCGTTATCTGTGGCAGCACTCCACCTTCACCAGCACGAATCCCCGCCACTCAACCCTTCAAGATCATCCCAATGCGGGTTTGGGCTGATGTGGGTTGACCTCCCTGAGCAGGGTGTTCAGGGATGGATCGAACAGGTAACAACCTGTGTGGTGTACAAGGCGGCGCTCACGCTCTGGCGCGCACCCGACGGGCGGCGACCAAGGAGGCCACAACGAGAGCGGCGAGCACGCTCCAGTACAGGAAGCCGCGGACGCCGGTCACAAGCAGGTTCTCGGCCAGGTAGACCAGGCCGGGAAGCAGATAGACGGCGGCCGCCAACGCCCAGCGGCCATCCCTGGCAGCCAGCGTTGCGGCCAGCACCAGCAGCAGAGCCACCACCTCGACGCCGGCCCGCGAGACGACCCAGACGGGTTCGAACACCGGCACCTGCGTGAGCTGCAGCGCCCAGCCGGCCAGCGGGACGAGCAGCCACCATGGCGACCGGGCGGGGATCGTCGCGCCCCACCCTCGGGCCTTCCCGGACGCGCGGCCGGCCCCCGCCCGCCGAATGGCGAGCACCGCCGACGCGGCCGCGACCACCCAGTAAGGCGCAACCGGCGCGAGGTCACCGTACAGCGGGCCGAGGTCGAGCGCCGGGACGTAGAACCCGCCCCAGACGATGGGCCAGCTCGTCCACACCGCGGCGAACGCCGCAAGGGGAGCCGCGACCCGCATCCATCCCCGCATGAGCGCCACCATCAGGACGATCCCGAGCGCCGTCCACACCTTGTAGTTGAAGTACGGCAGGACAGGAAGCTGCGCGAAGGTGAGCATCGCCACGATCAGCGCGCCGAGATGCAGGCCGTCGGTCCACGGCGGCACGCCGGCCGCGCGGGTGGCCCGGACGCGGACGGTGAACGCGCCGGCGAGGAGATGCAGCGTCTCGCGCGGCGACGGCCGACGGTCCTCGGGCCGGGCCGCCTCCATCAGCGTGCCAATCAACTCCTCACCGTGCGCGGCGCGGTAGTCCTTGGGGTAGGCGCGCAGGAGGCGGCGGTACCGCCGTTCGAGAACGTGGGTCATACGCTCGTCACCCCGCTCGGTCGCAGGACGAGTGTGGCGGCGCGCTGCAAGCGGGCCGCCTGAGCACGGATGGCGTGCATGCCGTCGTCGGTGATCCGGTAGTAGCGTCGCGGACGCCCGTTCACGGTCTCCTCGCGGTCCAGCAGCACCCAGCCGGTCTCGGAGAGCCGGTCGAGCGCGCTGTACAGAGTGCCGACGGCGAGGTCGACCTCGCCGAGCGACTTGGTCCGGGCACGTTTGATGATCCCGTATCCGTGGAGCGGCTCTTCCATTAAAGCGACGAGGATGAAGTACGTCGCCTCCGTCATTCCGATCATGATCCGAATATATATCGACCGTCGAAGTATCGGGTAGGAGCGCGGACGCCCTACCGGACAACCTGCCGTGGCGAGTGTCGGGGCGGACCTGCAGTGGAACCGTTTCGTACGGTAAGGGCTTTCCCGCAGGTGGGAACGGGGCGCCGGACGGGCCGACGTGGGGTTGCTAGCGTACGTTCCGGTTCGGGCGCAGCTCGCCTGTGATCATGGTCTCGGGGTGGATCGGCTGGTGGGGTGACGCCTGGTGACTGTGATCTTCATGTCCGGAAGTCCTACTTCTACAGGCGATACGGCAGCCGTGTGGCAACGGGCAGACGGTCCCTGCCATGCCGTCTACCCGAGCCCCGTTGCGCCGTCTACTCCAGGATCGGCGGGCTGTCGGCGACGCTCACCTTCAACTGTGCGCTCGACGACACCACGCTCCCGACCGGGGCATTGGCCAGCTTCGCGTCCACGACCACCCCCCGGCGGCCGAGATAGTCGTAGGTCTTCCGGTCGAAGATGTACTCCTCCCTGACCCCGTTGGGCGAGACCATCGCCGCCGCGATGCCCTTGCGCCCCGCGGCGTCCTGCGCCTCCTTCACGCTCACCACCCCGGGAATCGTCGCCGCGGCGCGGAAGAGCGCGGCCCGCTGCGCGGCAGGCAGATAGGACTCCTGCAGCAGCCCGCCGACCCGGTTCCACGCCTCGTAGTCCTGCAACCCGTCGTTGGGCACCTGCGTGTAGAGGTGCTTGCGCATGCCCTCGGTGTCGGTCGGCAGCTTGCTGACGTAGGCGTAGTCGTTGCGCAGGAACTCGGCACGGTCATCGAAGTCGGCCGCCCGCCCCGGACGGCCGGGCTTGCCCACCAGGGCCTGCTCCGCGCGTGCGGCCGGCGGAAGCGGGTGCCCCGGATACGGCAGCGGCGCCAGAATCTCCTCCTGCAGGACTCCCTTGACCGCGCTGCCCTCGACCGGCAGCCAGATCGTGCGCTTAGAGCGCGACAGCCAGATCCCCGCGTCGCCTCCGGAGGTGTCCATGCTCTGCGACTCATAGACGAGGAACTGGCCAGGCCTGGGATGCAGCTCCGGACGGTCGCTGACGTGCTCAGCCGCCCGTGACAGCACCTCCACGGCCGCGACCGTGCGGATCTGCGGCGGAGGCGGTGCCGGGGCGGGCTGGTTCTGGACGATGAACACCGCCGCTGCCACCGCGGCCGCCAGACCTCCCGCCAGTGCGGCGCGCAGCCCGAGGCTGCGGATGACGGGGCGGGTCGAGGCCGACATGCCGACCATCAGGCGCTCCGCCTCGGCGCGCAGGTCCTCCTGCACGGGGACCTCCGAGCGGAAGTTGTTGAGCTGCGCCAGCTCATCCATGGCGAACCTCCTCGATGACGAGTGCTGTGGGGTCGGTCCCGCCCAGTTCCTCCCGGATCTTCGCGCGGGCCCGGTTGACGCGCGAGCGGACCGTCCCGACGCGGATGCCGAGCGCCTCGGCGGCTTCGGTGTAGGTGAGGCCGCCCCAGGTCACCAGGAGCAGCACGTCGCGGTGCCCGGCGGGCAGCGCGGCAAGCGCGGCGGCCAGGCGTTGCTGTACGGCCTGAGCGCTCAGCCGCTCGTCGCTGCGCGAGGTGAAGGGTTCGGTAACCGGGTCCACACCGGTGCGGGCCAGCAAGTGCAACTGCCTGGCCTCGGTGCGCTTGTGGCGGCCGATGAGGTTGGTCGCGATGCCGTACAGCCAGGGCAAGGCGTTGTGCCTGACCAGGTCGTAGCGGCCGCGCTGGCGGAAGGCAGTGAGGAAGGTCTCCGCCACCACGTCCTCGGCGACGTCGAGTCCGAGGCGGCGGACGACGAATCTCTTGATCTCAGGCGCGTGTCTGCGGAAGATCTCCGCGAACACCTCGGGCTCCTGCCGGGACCGCGCGATGACGGCGGAATCGGCGGGGCTCGTTTCTGACATGCTCTGGCCTCTCGGCTCACGGATGGGACACCCCTACTTGCCCGCCCGGAGCGGACCGGTTCCCGCCATCAGGTCCGGACCTGCGGACCAGAACGAAACCCGCGACGACGAGGACGACCGCTGAACGGCTGGCCCAGCGGCTGGCCTGCGTCGAGGGCGCCGGGCGGCAGCCTGGCGGAGAGATATGAGACCCCCGTCGTGATCAGACCTGTTCGTCGTCTTCGGCCGTCGCATCGCGCAGCGGCCGCAGGTTCCCCGGCGTCTCCGGCCGGGTGAACGGGTAGCTGCCGTGGAAGTTGATGTGCTCCCAGATCAACGGAGTCAGCCGGGCCCGGATCTCCGGGCCGATCGACAGTTGCCCGTCCGCCTGCAGGGCTTTCACAGCGGCGTCGACGTAGAGGCTGTTCCAATAGATGATCGCGTTCAGACCGAGGCCGAGCGCGCCGAGCTGGTCTTCCATGCCCTTGGCATAGCCTTGGCGGAGCTGGCCGAGGTTGCCGATGAAGACGCGCCGGGCCAGGCCGTTGCGGCCTTCGCCGATGTTGAGCTGGGCGCCCATCATCCGCCGGTAGTCCTCCAGGTGGGCCACGTGCAGCAGGTGCATCGACTTGAAGATGCGGCCGTAGTGGGCGAACGCCGCCCCGAGCCCAGTGAGGCGGCCATCGGCCGACAGCATCCGCAGCAAGTCGTAGGCGCGCACCTGGTTGGTCACCAGCGACCCGGCCATGACCCGGTCGTTGACGACCGCGAGCCAGGTCGAGCCGCGTGAGCGTTTGCCGCGCCCGAAGTAGACCGGGTTCGGCCGGGCATGCAGCGACTTGACCGGGACCACGAACCGTAGCCCGTCGGCGGAGGCGACCAGGCCGCCGCCCCAGTCCTGTACCGCGATCGAGATGTCGCTCTGCGCGGTCACCAGCGTCGCCGACGCCGCGGCGATGTCCTCGTGGTGGAAGTAGCCCTTCTCCACCCCGAGCAGGCGGCTCAGCGTGAGCGCCGGCTGACCGGGCTTGACCACCGGGACGAATCCGACGTTGCAGGAGCGGGCGACCAGCACGCCGGCCTGGCTGATGTCCAGATCGGGGCGGCGCGCCTCCGATCCCGACAGGTGCGGCATCACCTCGAAGTACCCGGTGTGGCCGTTGACCTCCAGCAGCAGCTCCGGATAGTCGATGCGGGGCAGCATCGCCTGCACGGCGTCGTGTACCGCCTGGTAGCCGTCCGGCAGCGGCAGCGCCTCCAGCTTCAACCGGCCGCCCTTGACCGTGACGGCCGGGTTGGCCGCGACCTGTTGTAGGCGGCGTCCAGGTCCTCGGCCAGATCCTGTAGATGCCGGTCCGGGTCCATCTTCAGGCCAAGCGCGGTCAAGACGCTGTCGCGATGCACCTGCCACACCGGCTGCGGGATCAGCTTGGCGCGCGGATCGCCCCATCGGTCGGCGTCGACCGCGTAGACGTCGCGCCGTCGCAGGGCTGCGTGCAGGGCCTCCAGCAGGCAGAAGGTGTAGGCGGCGCGGTCCAGCGAGCCGTCGGGCAGGTTCGGGTTGTGATACACCAGCCGCCGCCACGACCCGCTCCAGCGCCTTGCCCTGCCCGGTCCCGGACACGTCCGTCACCGTGGTACGCATCCACTCCAGCGTGGAGACCCTCCGGCCGTCGGGGACCTCCAGCGTCTCCAGCAGTTCGCGCCGCAGTTCCACCGGCGTCCGCTCGGTCAACACAACGTTGATCGCGTCCAGCTCGTCCGTGCGCACATCGCGCACCAGCCGCTCCATCACAGTGATCCCCGGCAGCACCACCTTGTTGTCGATCAGCCACACCACCGCCCGATCGAACAACTCCCGCCGCGAGACCCGGAAGTTCCGCACCCGCGAACCCAGGAACGTCAGCAGATCGTCCTGGGCCTCGGCGAACTCCCGGTACTCCAGCAGCTCCCGGATCTCGCCCTGATGGTCCCACCGGGTCTGGGCCCGCTCCGGATACAGCTTGATGCACGACGGATCCGCCACACCGATCTGCTCGGCCACATAGTCCACCGCCACATGCGGAACATCCCGCGGATCAAGCAAGAACGTGCCAAGCATCCGCACAGTGCCTCACTGAACCGCCCAGCCCAGCCGGTTGTGAGGACCACGCTTGTCCGCCACCTTGGCCAACGCCGGAGCGTCCAGATAGAAGAACCGCTCCAGATCAGCTGGCGACGGCGCCGCCGGAAACCGGCCATACCGGCCTACCTGCTCATCGGACAGATACTCGGCCACAAGCCGCGAAGCTAAACAATCAACCGCTGGTTACCGGCAAGTACACCCAAGCTGAGACCTAGATCGTTGAGCCATGCTCAGCGGCGCACCCGTGCTGACATGCGGAAGTCCTTAGCGTTGTTCTCTGAGGAAATAGTCCCCACACCCCAGCCCGCAAGGGCCACCACGGAGGCCGCCCCACCGTCATCACCGACGACATGATCCACACCGTCCTACGGCGCCGCGCAGCCGGCGAACCCATCGGCAAGATCCGCAAGGACCTGATCATCCCCACCGGCAAGCGCAAGGGCCATAACCCCTCCCTCGCCAGCATCTACCGCGCCCTCGCAGAACACGAGAAGGCCCAGCGCCATCCCGACGCCGTCGAACAGGCCCGCGCCGAGTACGCCGCCCTGCACCAGGAGCTCTGATCTCGCTCAAGTCGCGGGATCAGGCTCTCAACGCCACAGTCAGGGCGCGGCTCCTCCTTCCGCCTCAGCACTGAGCACTACGTCACCGCAGGTCAGGACCGGGTTCGTTGGATTCTGCTCGTTAGCTACTGAGACCCCTTCGGGTGGAGCCGGCAGGTGTCAAGCCGCCGTCGGCGACCGCAGTGGTGATCCACGCGTCCGGCGGCAGGTCCGCGGGGTCATGTCCGTTGCGCGATGAGGGCGGCCAGGCCGTCGAGGATGCGGTCGAGGCCGAAGCGCCTGCCGTTGTCGGTCAAGGCGTCCGCGCCGCCGGAGATCGCTTCGGCGAGTGCGGGGAAGTCGTCGCGCCTGCTGTGCAGCAGTTCGGTCAGGGTGGCGTCGAAGTGTCCGCCGGAGGCCCAGGGCTGGGTTCCCGCCGTGGTCATGGATTGGGTGTTGCGGATGTGGCCGAACAGGACGAAGGCGGCCGCCAGCCGTTCGTCGCCGCCGAGGCCGGTGCCGGACAGCGCTTGGACCGCCCGGTCGGTCCAGGCCGCTTCGTTGGGTCCCATCGGCCGTTCGCCCATGGTGGCTCCGGGGAGCCAGGGATGACGAGACCATGTCTCGGTCAGAGCTTGCAGAAGATGCTCCATGCGCGGGCGCCAGCCGCCGGAGACCGCCGAGACGGCAGGCGGGTCGCCCACCGCCATGTCGATCATGACCGCGAGCAGCTCCGCCTTGTTGGCGACGTGGCGATACAGCGACATCTTGGTGAACCCGAGGTCGGCGGCGATGCGCTGCATGGAGACCGCGTCCAGGCCCTCGGCGTCGGCGATGTCGATCGCGGTCCGCGCGATCTTCTCCAGGGACAGCGGGGGTCGCCTGCCTGGACTGCGGGGCTGCGACCACAGAAGCCGGGAAGCGTTCGGCGTCGGGGAACTCGACATGTCGGGTCCTGCTCTCGCTGAGGCGGGGTTGCGTTCTCTGCGTAACTGTGTCTAGCTTATACCATTGTGTCCACCGGACACATCAGTTACCGCAGGACACCGAGGAAGCAGGACCACCATGCCCAAGCTGCGCGTACACAACTTCACGATTTCGCTGGACGGCTACGCCGCCGGCCCGAACCAGCGCCTGGACGCCCCGTTCGGCGACGGCGTAGAGGGCATGCACGACTGGATGTTCGCCACCCGTACCGTGCGAGCCGCGCAAGGACTCGACGGCGGTACGGAAGGTCTGGACAACGACCGCATCCTGCTGGCCGAGCAAGGCATCGGCGCCACCGTCATGGGCCGCAACATGTTCGGCCCGGTGCGGGGCGAATGGCCGGACCACTCGTGGACGGGATGGTGGGGCCCCAACCCGCCGTACCACAACGATGTCTTCGTGATGACCCACCACCTCAGGCCCAGCTTCAGCCTGGAAGGCGGCAACACCTTCCACTTCGTCGACCAAGGCCCCGAAGCCGCTCTGAAGCTCGCCTTCGACGCCGCCGACGGCAAGGACGTCCTGCTGGCCGGAGGGGCGGCCACCATCCGGCAGTTCCTGCGGGCCGGCCTGATCGACGAGATGTACCTCGTCATCGCCCCGATCTTCATCGGCGGCGGGGAACGCCTGTTCGACGACCTGGACGGCGGCCTCGACGGCTACCGGTGCGTCGAACAGGCCAGCACCAGCGCCGCCACACACCTGCACATCACCCGCCGCGAGCCCCGCGCCGCGCTTTGACGTGGAGTGCGGTTAATGGCTCGGTCCGGCAATCGGGGGTGGCGACTCGTAAGATCCGTGCGCAAGGCGCTGTTCAGTTCGGATGGAGGTGAAGGACCGCCGTCGCTTTGCCGTCGTAGCGGTGAGGTGAAGTTGGAGGCAGCCTGAGCCGGGGGTCGCCGGGGAGGATGGGAGCAGCCTCGACAAGGTCGGCGCTGCGGTTGTACGGCAAGCGCGATCAGACCCGCTCGGATCATCTGGCCCAGGTCGCCAACTGGCGCGCAATGAACCCGCTGACGCGTCCAGAAGCCGACGCGGAGACCGGTGCGGAACCGGGCACCGGCCAGGTCGACGACGGCAAGGACGCCCTCGGCGCGGACATCGCGCAGTTTGTCGCCATGACGCGGACGGGACCATGGCTGCTGGCCTATCTCGTCGCCCGGCGGATCGCTCCCGGCGAAGGTAACGGCGTCGGATTCGAACAGCAGTCCACGAAGTGTTTCGGCCGAAACACTTTCCGGCGCATCAGCCGCGCGGGAGTTCGCCCGCCGGGCCGGGACCAGTGCCAAGCGGGTCATGGCCCTACTGGAGGCCTGGAACCGGTTGGCCGCCGGCCGGGATCAGGGCTGGGCACCCGCTCGCCGAAGGAACCCTGACGGCTGCCAGGCTGGCCGCGGCCGAGCACTTGGCGGTCAGCCGCCGGACTCAGTGACGCGGCGCACGCGCTGGGACTGCGCCTGTTGGAGATCCCGCTGCCTCACTGACGATCGGCATGGCCCGGCAACCGCGTCACAGCGCCGACGGGGGGGCACCAGTGGCTGCGTGACGCCGTACGCCGGGTACTCCGTCCGGCCCCGTGTAGTTCCGCAGCTCCGGCAGTGCCCATGCGACTGCGGCCACGGTCACCGTGGTGAGCAGCCCGCCCGCCCAGATCACTGTCCGGTGGTCGAGGAACGAGGTGGCGGCCCCGTGCAGCAGGTTCGCGATGTGCGGGCCGCCGAAGAGGACGACGGTGAGCGTGCCCTGGATCCGGCCGCGCATGGAGTCATGGGTGTGCGCCTGTGTGATGGCGTTGCGGAAGGTGCTCAGCACGAAGTTGACGGCGCCGCCGAGGACGAGCGCCACCAGGGCGAGCCACAGCTGCGCGGCCAGCCCGAGGAGCACCACGGTGATGCCCCACGCCGCGGCGGCCGCCGCCATGAGCGCGCCGTGGTGGCGAGCGCGGGTGAACGTGCCCGACAGCAGCCCAGCGGCGACGACTCCGGCCGGATAGGCGGCGTACAGCAACCCCAGCTCCAGGCCGCCTCCCGCGAGCCCGCCGTAGGTGTGCTGGGCGAGCTCCGGGAACAGGGCCGTCGGCATGCCGAAGACCATCGCCGCAAGGTCCACCAGGAGCACCGCCACCAGCAGCCGGCTGGCCACCAGATACCGGAGACCGGCCGCCGACCGGCGCCGTGCGACCGGGTGCGGCTGGGGCGGCAGCGCCGGCAGCTTGACGACCGCCCACACGACGGCCAGCAGCGCGACGGCGTCGAAGAGGTACAGCGCGCCGAGCCCGACCACCGGTATCAAGGCACCCGCCAGCACCGGTCCGAGGATCGACCCGGCGTAGCGGGTCAGGGAGCTGAGGCTGTTGGCCGCCGGCAGGAGCTCGGCCGGGACCAGGCGGGGCACGACGGCGCCCATCGTGGTCATGATCGCGCCGAGGGACAGGCCCTGGCAGGCGACCAGCACCATCAGGACGGGGACGAAGCCTCCGCCCAGCACAGCCTGCGCCCAGAGGGCCACGTACGTGAGCGCCAGGCCGCAGTGGGCGGCCAGCAGCACCTTTCGCCGGTCCATGGCATCGGCGAGCGCGCCCGCCCACAACGCCGCCACGACCAGCCCGACGAACGACACCGCTCCCGCCACGCCCACGGCCGCCGAGGAGCCGGTCACCGCGAACAGCTGCGCCGGCACGGCGACCACGCTGAACGAACCACCCACCGCGCAGACCGCCGACGACACCCACAATCGCCGGTAGGCCGGGATGGCCAGCGGGCGGCGGTCGACGGTGTAGGCACCGAGCGACCGGGCCGTCGAGGCGATCATCGTCCGGCCCCGTCGCCGTCGATAGGCGTCTCCACGCTGACCACGTCGGCCGGCGTCTCCAGGCTCACCACGTCGGCCACGACGCAGGCGATGTTGTCAGGGGCGCCGGCGGCGTACGCCAGTTCCACCAGCTCGTCGAGCACCTGCTGAGGAGCGCCGGGCCCGGTCAGCACCGCGCGCAGCGATCCGGCCGGTACGACGGCGGACAGCCCGTCGGAGCACAGCAGGTACCGGTCGCCGGCCGCGGCGGCGTGCAGCGACAGTTCGGGCCGGGCCCCGCCCGTGCCGGTCAGCGCTCGTGCGAGCAGCGCGCGCTGCGGATGCGAGGCCGCCTCCTCCACGGTCAGCCGGCCCTCGTCGACCAGCCCCTGCACATAGGTGTGGTCGTGGGTGATCTGGAACAGCTCGCCGTCCCGCACCAGGTACGCCCGGGTGTCTCCGATGTGCACCAGCGCCAGCCGGGACCCCGACCACAGCAGCGCGGTCAACGTGGTCACCGCCTCACCCGACGGCGTCGAGGCGGCGATCTCCCCGATGGCGCGGTCGGCTTCCCCGACCGCCTCGGCGAGCGCGCCGAGCAGGTCCTCGGCCGGTACGGCCAGCGTCTCCAGCGGTTTGAGCGCGTCGACGGCCGCCGCGCTCGCCAGATCCCCGCCCGAGCCGCCGGCGCCGTCGGCCACCGCCAGCAACCGGGGGCCGGCGTAGGCGGTGTCCTGGTTGCTCGTACGCACCAGGCCTGACTCCGACCGGGCCGCGTAGCGGATCCCCAGCATGGTCGCCGTCTCTTCCACGGTGCTTCCCCTCCCCGACAGATAGTCGACGAGGAACGTGGCCAGCTGCCCACGGGCGGCGGTCTCGGCCAGCACCTGCTCCCAGTAGGCGGCGATCTCCTCGGCCGCCGCGCCCGCCGGCAGGTCGCACACCCGCCGGATGCGCGCCAGGGGCATGCCGAGCCGCCGCAGCCAGGCGATCAACCGGGCCCGCTCCAGCTGCGCCGGGTCGTAGAACCGGTATCCGGACTCGCCGTCCACCGCGGCCGGTCGCAGCAACCCGAGCTGGTCGTAGAGCCGCAGGGCCTTCGGCGACAACCGCGCGGCCCGAGCGAACGCCCCGATCGTCAGCAGCTGCACCATTCCTCCTCGTCCCGGCCACCGTGGCCGGCACCGACGATGCTGCGGCTTCACCCAAGGGGAAGGTCAACACCGCACGTTCCGGAAACCGGTTCCGCGCTCGTCCCTGATCGCTCAGGCGGATTCCCACCACACCAGATTGGCGGCCACCTGGGCCACCGGCTCGATGATCTCCCACGCCTCGGCGATCATCCCACCGTCCAGCCGCCAGATGTCGACGACCGCGATCCCCGGCTCGGCACCGGGAAGCCAGCGGCGCGAGTACATCACGACGTGATCACCTTCGGCCAGCACGTGATGGATCTCGACCTGCATGCCGGCGAGCGGGATGAGCGCGGCGCGTACGGCGGCGAGCCATTCCGCCTTGGTCGACGACATCGAACCCGGCCGGTGATGGACGAAGTCCTCGCTCAGCAACGGCGCGAGCGCATCGACGTCGCCCGTCGCCACCAGCGCCGTCAGCGCCCGCTGGACGATGCTCTTGTTGTCTGTGGTCATGTTCTGCGTGGTCATGGCGGCAGTGTTTCGGTCGTTGCCACGGTTGTCGATGAACTCCCATTTCATGGCGCCCGGCGCCACGACGAGTAGCATCGACGGGCATGTACACAGTCGGGGAGCTGTTGCGGCAGTGGCGGCATCGCCGGCGACTCAGCCAGCTCGATCTCGCCATAGCCGCCGACGTCTCAGCTCGTCACGTCAGCCTGGTGGAGACCGGCAAGTCCAACCCGAGCGCCGACATGATCCTCCGGCTCGCGGAGCAGCTCGATGTGCCGTTGCGTGAGCGCAACCGGCTGTTGCTGGCCGCCGGCTTCGCACCCCGCTACGCCGAGCGGCCGCTCGACGGGGACACGCTGTCGGCGGCCTGGGGCGCGGTCGAGAGGGTGCTCCGCGCGCACGAGCCGTACCCGGCGCTGGTCATCGACCGGCGGTGGAACATCGTGATGACCAACCGCACAGTGGACCCGTTCCTCGCGGACGTCGCCCCCGACCTGCTGCGGCCGCCGGTCAACATGCTGCGGCTGGGGCTGGACCCGCGCGGGCTCGCCCCTCGGATCGTCAATCTGGCCGAGATGCGCGTGGTGCTCCGTACCCGCATCGCGCGCCAGCTCGCCGCCGCTCCCGACCCCGAGCTCGCCGCGCTCTACGAGGAGCTGCTGGCGCCCGGCTCCGAGGACGCGAGCCACCCGATCGAGTCCGAGGTCGTGATCCCGATGATCTTCAACTTCGGCGGACGAGAACTGCGGCTGTTCTCGACCACCACGACGTTCGGCACCCCGATGGACATCACCCTGGACGAGGTCGCGATCGAGTCGTACTACCCGGAGGACGCGGAGAGCGCCGCCTACCTCACGAACCTCGTCGGCGCTTGACCTCAACCGTGGTTGAGATCCCAGAATCGATGATCACGGGCGCCTCGGCCTGATGGGCCGGTCGGAACGCACCCGTACGTCCTGGATCGCATTCCATCCCAACCATGGAGATGTTTGTCATGACCAAAATCGTCGTCATCGGCGCCACCGGCAAGCAGGGCGGCGCGGTCGCCGACCTGCTCCTGCGGCGCGGTCACGAGGTGGTGGCGTACGTGCGCTCGGGGGAGTCCCCGGCCGCGAAGGCGCTTTCCGCTCAGGGGGCGCGGCTCGCCACCGGTGACCTCGCCGATCCCGACGCGCTCCAGCGGGCCTGTACGGGCGCCGACGCGGTCTTCGGCCTCTCGGTCCCGTTCGGCGAGGGCGGCAAGGACGAGGAGGTGGCGCAGGGGCGCCTGCTCGTCGACACCGTCGCCCGCCTCGACGCGCACCTGGTGTACTCCTCCGTACGGGGCGGCGACCGGCTGGAGGCCACCAACGTCGACCACGCCGACAGCAAGCAGCTCATCGAGGCGTATTTACGCGAGCAGCCGGTGCGCGCGACGGTGCTCGGCCCGGTGTACTTCATGGAGAACGCGCTCAACCTCGGCTTCAGCCGGCTCGGCGACGGCATGCTCGCCAACCCGCTGACGCCCGGCAAGCCGCTCGACCAGGTGAGCGTCCTGGACATCGCCGGCATGGCCGTACACGCCATCGAGAACCCCGATGAGCTCGTCGGCGAGCGGATCGACATCGCCTCCGATCGCGTCACCGGCCAGGAGGCGGCCCGGATCCTGAGCGAGGTCCTCGGCCGGGAGATCCCGTACCAGCAGCTGCCGCTGGACATGGTGCGGCAGTGGGCCGGCGAGGAGGTGGCCACGATGTTCGAGAGCTTCGAGAACAACACCGACTTCCTCGACATCGAGACGCTGCACGCCAAGTACCCCGCCGTGCGCTGGCACAGTTACGCCGACTGGGCCAAGACGGTCGACTGGGACAGGATCCTCGCCCCTTAGATCCCCTTACAGCTTGCGCGCGCCGGCCTCATCGCGCCGGCCGACGCGCGCACGCCTGTCACGGCCGGCAGCTCCCTCAGGACGGTGTCGTGACCGTGGGTGACTGCGCCTGAGGCGCGGAGACCTCCGCGGGCCTGGACCTCACCAGCCACAGGCCGGTGAACACGGCGCCGGCCAAGGTGACGACGCCGGCCGCGACGAAGGCACTGTCGAGGCCGGCCTCGAAGGACGCGCCGCCGGCTTCCCGGGTGCGGACGATGGCTCCGAGCACCGCCACGCCGAGCACGGCGCCGATCTGCCGGGTGGTGCTGCTGATGCCTGACGCGAGCCCTCCCTCCTGCGGGCTGACCGCCTGGATGGCGGCGCCGGTCAGCGGGGACATGGTCAGGGCGAAACCTATGCCGACGATCGCCAGCCGCCACCACACGTTCCCGTAACCGGTGTCGGCGTGCACGAAGCCCAGCGCCAGCAGCCCCAGCCCGGCCAGTGCCAGGCCGATGGTGACCACGATCCGGAAGCCGTGCCTGGCGGCGAACCGGCCCGCGAACGGGCTGACGATCACCATGGCGAGGGAGGCGGGCAGGGTCTGCAGGCCGGCCAGCAGGATCGAGCTGCCCTGGACGTACACGAAGAACTGGGAGAAGAAGAAGGACGAACCCATGAGCGCGAAACCCACCACGACCATCGCCGTGTTGGACACCGTGAACAGCCGCTGCCGGAACAGCCGCAGCGGCAGCATCGGCGCCGAACCACGTCCTTCGACGACGACGAAGACGGCGAGGAACACCGCCGCGGCGGCGAAGGTGCCCAGGATCGCCGGCGAGGTCCAGCCACGGGAACCGCCCTCGATCAGCCCGTAGGTCAGCGCCCCCACGCCCAGGACGGACAGGACCGTCCCCGGGATGTCGATCGCCGGCGCGTCCGGATTGCGGGACTCGCCCAGGACGCGCAGACCGGCCAGCAGCAGGACCGCGCCGATGGGCACGTTGACGAGGAAGATGGCGGGCCAGCCGAAGGCGTCCACCAGGATGCCGCCGGCCAGCGGTCCGGCGGCCAGGCCGATCCCGCTGAATCCGGCCCACAGCCCGATCGCCTTGACCCGTTCCTGCGGAACGGGATGGGCGGCGGCGAGCAGGGCCAGCGAGGCGGGGCTCAGCGCCGCGGCCCCGATGCCCTGCACCACGCGTCCGGCGATCAGCCAGCCGATCGAGGGCGCCACGGAGCACAGCACGGACGCGGCGGTGAACACCACGACGCCGGCCAGGAACACCCGCTTGCGGCCGAACCGGTCGGCGAAGACGCCGCCGGACAGTAACAGCATGGCGACCAGCAGCACGTAAGCGTCGACGATCCATTGCAGACCGGTCAGCTGGGTGTGCAGCCGCTGCTGCATATCAGGCAGCGCCGCACCGACGATCGTGCTGTCGAGCAGCACCATGAACTGGCCCAGGCAGGTCACGGTGAGCAGCACCGTCCGGTTCGATCCGGGCTTTGTCAGGCTTTCGGGTGCGGTCAAAGCTGCTTCCTCTCATGAGGTGGATGCTCTGGCAGCACACCATAGTTCGATTATTCCGAAGTGTCGAAGCATTGTATGGTTGGGGCATGCGACCGCTACCCCAACCGGCGCGCGAGTCATTGACGCTCGCGCCAGTCCTCCACGCGCTCGGCGACCCGGTGCGCCTGGAGCTGGTGCGGCGGGCCTGGGACAGGCCCGAGTCGACCTGTTCCGCGCTCGCCGACGGTCTGGACGTGCCGCTGTCGACGCTGTCCAACCACTGGCGGATCCTGCGCGAGGCCGGGCTGATCAGCATGACCGTCGACGGCCGGCACCGGCGGATCCGGCCGCGCGCCGACGATCTGAGCGACCGCTTCCCGGGCCTGCTCGACCCGATCCTGCGCCTCAGCGCTGCCGATCCGCCGGACAGCGGCCCGCTGAGCTCGGACGCGGGTACGGCCGGAAACACACCGCGTAGCGGAGGTGATCTCGCCTGACATCACGCGCCGGGCCGCCGGAGGTGATGCGGGCACCTGTGCGATTCCCGAGAGCGCTGATCCGCAGCACGCGGCGCTGGATCCAGCTGGGCAGCTGCTGGTGATCGGTGCGCTGGGCGCGTTGTCGTACGGAACCATCGAGGCCAGGACTCACGGCCGGGGATCATGGATCACGATCGGTTCACTGGCTGCCGCACTGGTGCGGCTGGTCGAGCGCCGGGGTGCTGCTTTCTCCCGAAACCTTTGCGTCGCGCACCGCCGAGAGCACGTCACCGATTACCCAGAGCAGGCGCTCGGACTCGGCGGGACTGCGGGGGTTCCCGAAGATCGGCCGGAAGGATCTGTTCCGGCTCTCACGTTGACGCCGGCGGATGTGGCGTTCATCGAGCCTGGCCGGGGTCAGTCCCTCATGACGGCGTGCACCGTCATGACGGCAGGAAGATCGCGGTCGCCTCGTCGGCGAGTACAGCGGATTGCGGGGCGTCCGGATCGGTCTGTGCCAGGTGCAACAGCCCGAGGATGGCCGCGTAGGCGACCCGCGCCCGAGACGCCGCCCGGTCCGGCGGCAGGCCGAGCTCGCGGTAGGTACGAGCCAGGAGTTCCAGCCGGGCCCTGTTCACCCGGCCAACCGCGTCCCTGACCCTGGGGTCGTTGCGGTCGCCGAGCAGGCTCAGATGCACCGACGGCGCCAGCGGCTGGACGGCGTGCACAACAGCGGTGAGCAGCTCGCGCAACCGCTGTGCCGGATCGGCGATCGCGGCGAATTCGGCGAGCCCCGCCTCGCCGTGACTTCGCACCCACTCCGCGAGCGCCGCCGTGATCAGCTCGTCCCGGTTCCGGTAGTGCGCGTAGAAGCTGCCCTTGGTTACGCCGAGCGTCCGCGCCAGTGGTTCGACCGCGACCGCTGCCAGCCCGCCGTCCGCGATCGCCTTCAGCGCGGCGTGTGCCCAGTCCTGGGCGGACAGCCGGGTCGATTCGTTCACCACGGGCAACAGGATACGCCAGCGTATTGACGGCCTCACACACGAAAGATACGGTGGCGTATCAATACGCAACAGTATTAAGGACAGGGGCGGAGGGAGCACATGAAGATTCGCCGAGTGGTCACCGGGCACGACTCCCAGGGCAAGGCCCGCGTGGTCGACGACCGTGAGGTCGAGCCCATCACTTCGGAGCTGATGCCTGGCTGTGCGTTCTTTCGGCTGTGGGGCCGGGATGAGCGACCCACGTTCCCCGACGACGGCTCACCGCGCCGCGCTGAGGCGTGGTACCCGCCCCGAGATGGATCCCGCTTCATGATCAATACGGTCGCGCCGGGTGAACTGGTCCCACCTCCGGATCTGGATATGGCCGCGGCTTTGGAGGAGCTGGAGCGGCAGATGCCGGGCGCGATGGCCGCGAACGAGCCCGGCACCCCGGGGATGCACACCACCGACAGCCTCGACTACGTACTGGTCGTCTCGGGGGAGGCCACGCTGGAACTCGACGACGGCGAGCAGACGGTGTTGCGGGCAGGCGACGTGGTCATCCAGAACGGCACCCGGCACGCCTGGCACAATCACGGCGCTGAGCCCTGCACGATCGTCGGCGTCGCCATCGGCGCGGACCGCGCCCGGCCCACATAGTCCAGGTCGGTGATCCGAACCCTTCTTGAGCGCAGCAGACGAGGGTACGGTGCGCCAACTCGAGGGGATCGACGTCGAACGCACCTTCAACGACAAGGCCCCCCGGTAAGGACACGTCCCGACCGAAGCTGGAGGAACTGCTGGCGTTCGTCCGCGACACCTGACCGTGCACTCGATGGACCGGACCCTGCTGCTGCCGGTCATGGGCGCCTTCGCCGAGTTCGAAC
The DNA here is from genome assembly GCF_014204795.1 of Nonomuraea jabiensis. Lineage (GTDB taxonomy): Bacteria > Actinomycetota > Actinomycetes > Streptosporangiales > Streptosporangiaceae > Nonomuraea > Nonomuraea jabiensis. The sequence goes on from NZ_JACHMB010000001.1 coordinate 9,595,155, forward strand.
GCCCCCTCATCCTCGGACGCCAACGCGAAGGCGTCGCCGCCGCCACGCGGTGCCTGCAGCGCCAGCCGACCCTTGAACTCGCCTAGCGACGCTCCCTTGGCCACGTCCTTCAACCGGTCGAACTCGCTGCGCCGACTGACAGTGATGATGTAGATGAGCGCTTCCAGGCGCCCCGCCACCGCCTGGAAGACCTCGGAGTCGACCTCGGCGCGGATCGCCGCGGTCATCGCCTCCAACGTGGCGTGGCCGGGTAACTCACTGCGAGCCCGGACCAGTTCCTCCAGCGCTACGTTGATCAGGTCAGCCGGGTTGTCCTTGGACCGCACGGCCTTACGGACGGCCTCCTGAGCGATCTGCCGGACCCAGGCCGCCTCATACGACACGCCCATGCGCTGGCGGACGAACGCCCTATAGCGACTGGCCGTCATCGGCGCGGCCTCCCGCAACTTCACTCGATCATCTCCATAAGTCGCCAGTCGATTGACAGATTCGCCAGGGATCGACGGTGAATAGCGTCGGGGCTGACAAGTACAGCCTCGATGGGAGTACGTGAGATGAGAATGCTCGCCCGGTTGATGGTCGCCGTGGTGGCCTTGGGCGCGACACTACTGACCGGCGGCTCGGCGCACGCCGCCGATTCGGTGAGGACCTACAACGTGTGGCAGTGGAATGTGTCCGGCCAGAAGATGAACGGCGGGTCCACGACCAACGGAATGGTGGACGCCGCAGCCGCGTCGATCCTGACCAGGGACTCGGATTTCGCGGCCTTCAACGAACTCTGCTGGAGCCAGTACGAAGCGCTGAAGGACAAGCTCATAAAGAACCACTGGGTGTCCGAGAACACAAGCTTCGCCCGCTTCGCGGCCATCCGAAACGAGGAAGAACCAATCGCCCCCGAGGTCTGTGGCGGAGAGCAGTTCGGCATCGCCATCTTCAGCCGACGAGACCTCGGCGCCGCCACAAGGTACGAGCTGCCGAGATACTCCGAGAAGGCCAGGTACAAGCTTCTCTGCGCGCCGCTTGAGGACCTCCAGCATATGCGGTTCTGCACCACGCACATCACCAGCGAAAACGCGGACATCGACGGAAGCCCCATCAATGAGCGGCAACTGAACGCGGTACAGGACCATCTCGAGGACCTCTACGACGCCGGCAACACCGTGATCATCGCCGGCGACTTCAACGCACGCCCTCACCTTCAACGGCTCAACGACTGGTACTCTCCGACGGTCAACGGGCCGAACAACCACAACAACACCGGTGCGTACAGGGAGCTCGACGACCTGGATCCGCGATGCCCCGGCGTCGGCGAACCCACCACCCTGGACACGCTCCCCGTTGAGGATCCCTGCAAGGACCGCCCCAAGATCGACATGATCTTCGTACGGGAGAGCTTGATCGTCGGCGCGTACTCCGGTGACGCGCTGGGGGAGGGCACCGGAGGCACCGCCTGTGGCGGCGGGCCGTGCTCCGACCACCGCGTGCTGATCGGCACGGTCACGGTCCGCGTCAAGGTCTGACGGCGGGACCCCTGGAGTCGCCCCGTCCGCCGGCCGAGAGGTCAGGCGGGCGGGGCCTACCCTCAGGTGCAGGTGACGGAGTAGCTCATCTGCTCCAGGCCGTCGACGCCCGCGAACGCCAGGACGTCCTGGACGTCCCCCGGCCCGGCGGGCGGCACTGGGACGAGCCCGACCTATGCCTGTGGCGCACGGGACGGGAATGAACCCTGCAGAGCCCCGGCGGCGCGATCGAGGTGGCGGTGCATCTCCGTGGACTGGAACACCAAGGTGATCACGAGGACGTCAACTTCGGCCGTTGCGGCGTGCTGGGCCACGGCACGCAGTGCGGCAGGGTGGCCGTCATCGGTCAGTACAGTGATCACGATGACGGACATGCGGCTGACCACCCACCGTGACGTTTCCACGGCCATGGCCCGCTACGACGACCGGCAACTGGCCGAGCTGCTGGAGCGCGAGGCCGTGCCCCTCAGCATCGGCATCGGCGGGGCGTCCGCGCGGCTCGAGGTCGGCGGCACCTCGGTCTTCGTCAAACGCGTGCCCCTCACCGAGCCCGAACTGCGCCACCCGCACTCGACGGCCAATCTGTTCGGGCTGCCGCCTTTCTGCCAGTACGGCATCGGCTCGCCCGGCTTCGGCGCCTGGCGCGAACTGGCCGCGCACACGATGACCACCGAGTGGGTCCTGACCGGCCAATTCCCCGGCTTCCCGCTGCTGTATCACTGGCGGGTGCTACCCAACGTCGAGTCCGCCCCGCTGTACGCAGAACTGGCCGACATCGATCGGGCGGTCACCTTCTGGGAGGGCGCGCCCGGCGTGCGCCGCCGCCTCGAGGCGCTGGAAGGGGCTCCGGCCAGCCTGACACTCTTCCTGGAGTACTTTCCCTACAACCTGCACCAGTGGCTGGACGAGCGGGTGCGCGCGGGCGACGCCGACCGCGCCTGCGCCCTGGCGGACCAGGGGCTGCACGAGGCCGTGTCCTTCATGAACGCGGGCGGCCTCCTGCACTTCGACGCGCATTTCGACAACATCCTCACCGACGGGCGCCGCTTCTACCTGACCGACTTCGGGCAGGCCGTGTCGACCCGGTTCGACCTGTCAGAGGAGGAACAGGCCTTTTATCGCCGGCATCTCACCTTCGACCGCACCTACACGCTGACGTTCCTGGTGAACTGGCTGGCCGGCGCCTTCCACGGCGCCGACTGGCCGCGGCGTCGCGAACTGGTGCGGGGATGGGCGGCGGGAGAGCGGCCAGCCGGCGTGCCGGGCGGGGTCGCAGCCCTGCTGTCGCGGCACAGCCCGCTGGCCACCGTGCTGAACGACTTCTACCACGATCTGCAGAGTGAGAGCAGGAAGGCGCCGTACCCGCTGGAGGAGATCCGCCAGGTCGCAGAACGGCACGCCCTGCCGCTTGAGTAAAGGTCACCCACTGCTTGAGGGAGGTGCATGCCGACCGGGGAGGACGCTCGGCTTGGGTGAGGCTCACTCGGCGCGATGGTTTCCGGCTCAACGTCCACAACCCTGACCTGGGTGAACCGCGTGCGCGCGGCCGGCGGGTCCGCTCAGGTGAGGAGTTTCGCGAGCTGGGCCATCTCGCTTGGCGGGTCGATCACCGGCTGGATGAGCAGTTCGTCGATGCCGGCCTGTTCCAGGGTGGTGATGCGGGCGCGGAGGTCGTCGTGGGTGCCGACCAGGGCCAGGGTGTTCATCAGTGAGGGCAGGATCAGGTCCCGGTCCTCCGGTGCGATGCGTTCGAGGTAGTTGGGGTAGAGCTTGGTGTGCCGGTCGGGTGCGGTGGCGGTGGTGCCGCGCCGGTCAAGGAGTCGCCGCACCGCCTCGCGTTCCTCGGGGCCGAGTTGCTCGGCGAAGGCGCGTGCGTCGGCGGCGGTGTCGGCGGCGAAGGCCAGGAGCGACAGGACGAGGTGGCCGGTCGCGTCCCGGGCCGCGTCGCCGTGGGGGTCCTCGTTCTCGTCCTCGTCGAGTATGTGCAGCGCGGTGACCAGGTAGGAGTCAGTGGGGGAGTCGGGGTCGTGGGCGGCATGGCGGCGGGCGTCATGAAGTGCTTGCCAGGCGGTGGGGTCCAGCAGGCCGAAGGAGATCAGCCCGGTGCCGCGGCGGCCGGCCACGGCTGCGGCCTTCGGTCCGAGCGCGGCCACGACGAACTCGATCGGGTCGGACGTGTTCACGTGCGCCCCGGTGTGCAGGAACCGGACGTCGCGGACTCGGTCACCTTCGCGGTACTCGATGGTGCGTCCGGCGCACAGGTCCTGCAGCGCGGCGGTGAAGTTCTCCATCGTCGCCGCTGTGGTCGGCCGCATGCCCAGTGTGCGCCGGGCGGTGTTTCCGGTGCCGATCCCGCAGATGATCCGGCCCGGCGCCAGGGCGTTGAGGCTGGCGAACGCGCTCGCGGCGGCCGGGGCCGAGCGCAGCGCCGGTGAGGTCACGCCGATGCCGAGCTTGATGCGGCTGGTGGCCTTCGCACACAGTCCCAGGGCGATGAAGGGGTCGCCGTGGACCATCGGGGTGTCGTTGAGCCAGAAACTGTGCAGACCCAACTCCTCAGCCTGTACGGCGAGGTCCTCCACACCGGGGCTTGCGGTGACCACGACGCCTGCACGCATCAAAGACCTCCAAGGCACAAAGGATCGAATCGAACGTACTCAGCCTGACATCAGACGGTGGGCCAGGCACGCTGAAGTCGATTGCACAATCGGCGCCGAGCGGCTGCGGGTGTCGTCCGCGCTGTATGCGCAGGCGCTACTGACCGTAGCGGCGATGAAGGCGCCGGCGGACGCGGAGTTCATCCTCCGCACCGCCGAGGACTTGGAATCCCCGTGACGATGGCCAGGGTCCTGCCGCTCACCGGTGGCCCGACGCCGCCACCGCGTTCCTGAACCGCCGGAACCTGGACGCCGACACCCTGCGCTCCTACCGCCAGACGCTGACCCGCCTGCGCACCGAACTCGGAGACGCCGCTCTGCTGACCGACCTGACGGCAGCGTTGTTCACCGCGGCGTGGGGACGCGGCCGCCCGCGCCTGGAACCGCCACCGCTGCGCCGGGCGCTCCTTCACCACCTGGGCACCCGCGCGGGGGAGCAGGACCGACCGGCTGCAGGCGAGCGGCAGCCCGGCCGAGGTCGGGCTGGCCTGCACGGTGCCGACCCGGCGAGGGACGGCTGGCCCGACCTACTGGGTCGGCGGCCGCTGAGTAACGCCGAGCGGGCCCGGCTGCGCGCCGCCCTGCATGACGCCGCTCCCGCCACTGTGGCCCCGGATCCTGATCCCGGCATGTGCCTTCTCATGATCAGCGGCCTGGACTGCACGGCCGATCCGGCCAAAGCGGGGTGGCACCGGCATACGAGCGAAACGTGCCACGTGGCCCACGGCCGGGGCGGATTGTCGTGCGGGGGAAGGCTGATACGTCAGAAAGGGTTACATTGTGGGCCGGTCGGTGCCGAGGGATGTCAGTGGTGGGGTCCCCGGGTCCCCGGGTCGCCAGGGCTGGCCGGGTCCGCAGCCGGCCGGTGTGGTAGATGCCGGCGACTGCTCCGGAACGGGGTCGGCACGGTGCCGCTGGCATGTCACCGCCCCAGGTGGCCAAGAGGCTGCGGGTCTCACGCAAGTCGGCCTATGTCTGGCACAAGGCCTGGCGCACGGCAGGGGCCCAGGCGCTGGAGTCGAAAGGGCCGGGTGGGCAGCGCTGCCGGCTCAGCGATGCGCAGGTGGAGCGGTTGGAGGCCGCGTTGGACGCCGGTCCGGCCGTGTGGGGGTGGAGTGAGGATCAGCGGTGGACGCTGGCGCGGGTCACGGTGCTGGTCGGCAGGTTGTTCCACCTGTCCTGCACCCCGCGTGGGATCTCCTATCTGCTGCATCGGATGGGCTGGAGTCCGCAGGTTCCCCAGCGCCGCGCCGCCGAGCGCGACGAAGAGGCGATCGCCACCTGGGTGAAGGACACCTGGCCGCTCGTGGAACAACGGCGCGGGATCAGGACGCGTGGATCTGCTTCGCCGACGAGGCAGGCCAGTCGCTGAGGCCTCCCAAGGCCCGTACCTGGTCCCGCCGTGGATGCACCCCGACCGTCACCGTCTCGGGCAAGGGCTCCGGACGCGTCAACCTGGCCGGGATGATCTGTCTCAAGCCGGGGCAGCGGACTCGGCTGATCTACCGCATGAGGATCTACCGGCGTCGTAAGAACGAACGCAAAGGGTTCAACGAGAGCGACTACGCCCGTCTGCTGGACGCCGCCCATCAGCAGCTCGGTGGGCCGATCGTGCTGATCTGGGACAACGTCAACACCCACGTCGACGCCCTGATGCGCAGCCTGATCGACACGCGCCCGTGGCTGACGGTGTTCTCCTTACCGACCTATGCACCCGAGCTCAATCCCGTGGAGCGCGTGTGGTCGCACCTCAAACGTGGCCTGGGCAATCTGGGCCCTGGCACGCTCGACGACCTCGCCGCGGTCATCCGCAGCCGTCTCAAGCAGATGCAGTACCGCCCCAAGCTTTTAGACGCCTTCCTGACACACCCCGGCCTGATCACACACCCGAGATCGACATGACACCCCGAACTTTCACCCTCTGTACTGGTCACCAGGGCCAACAGCCCGCACTTCGATGGCTGTCAGCGCCGGTGCGGATGTGCCAGTCTCCGGCGAGCCGCAGATAGCGGTGGAGGTGCCTGTTGGGCGAAGCTGCACAGCTCGCGGAGCGCTTCGGAGAAGGCGTCGCTGATCAGCCCAGCGGGGAGTCGTCGTAGTTCGTCCAGCAGGGTGTCGATCTGCCGATGATTGATGATCGTGTCGCCATAGGGGGGTCGCCGCGAGCGTGAAGGTCTGGGGCTGATCTTCTCGGACATCGCCGCCGCCCTCTTCGTTCACCTGTGCCGGCAGTCGTCGCGTACGCGTCTGCAGGTGGCATCCGAATCCGGCACCATTGGACCCGGCCCATGAGGAATTCGCTGTTCCGATAACGTCATAGAGCGGGTGGGCCATATTCGGCGATAGCGGCGTTGTCGAAAGTTCGCTGCTTGTCTATTGCCTCAACTTGGTGCTCCCAGTCGGCTTGACGCACGGTGAAAGCCGGGGCTGCTTCGAGCTCGGTCCACGCGGCGTCATCGCCGACGGATGTCCGAGCAGGTCAGCGGGGCCTTCCGGGGCGCGGAGACGCTGCGGTGGCGTGAACGCCGAGAGGGGTCGCGCACGCACGGGGAGTGATGGTAGCCGATACGTGGCTTGTTGGCAATTTCTTGAATAGGGGAGATGCGTGGCTTATGTTCGCTTCAGGTGGCGAATTGCGGGCAGGGGGATCGTGAGTCAAGTTCTCGTTATTCCGGTGCGGGTCGACGCTTTATGTCTTGACAAAGAGACCAAAGTTGTGCGGGGGGCAATGGATTTCAGCCGCCTGCCGTACGTGGAGGAAACAACAGGAAAAGATCATAATTCTGATACTTCATACCTAAGTGACAAACTTGTCCCGATTCCATTCCGGGACCGTACACTGCGCCTGAAGCCGGGCGTACACCTGCATTGGACGTTGCCCGACGCGCTGACCCGGCTGGAGCAGCAAGGCGGCGTGACGCAGGTTCCGGCGGCGCCCGACCGGTGGCTGGTGACCCGGAGCCGTGACGGCGTGGTCGACGCCCAGTGGGTGGTGGAGAGCGACTTCCTGGCCCCGCCCGGCGATCGCGGAGGCGGGATCACCTACCCGGTGGAGCGGGACGTGCCATTCCGGCGACTCGGCCGCCGGGTGCCGCTCAATGCCTGGACGGAGAGCGCCGCCGACGAGCGGCTGGCGGAGATCACGGCGATCGGCTATGGGGACGCCACGTTCGCTGCCTTCTATCCGAACTGCCATAGCGTCTTCGGCCTGCACGATCCCTCTCACTCGGGGATTCCGCCGCGTGGCGTCGCCTACGACGTCGTCGGCTGGTACGCCAACCGGGCCAAGGACACCCTCGCACGAGCCGACGCTGGAAGGGCGGAACGGTCCGTGTGCTACGCGCGGGTGGTCTTCGAGCCGGAGAGCGATGCCGAGAGGCGGCCCGCCGCGGACGGGGAGTTCGGGGTCTTCGTGGGCAGTAGCGCGACCGAAGCGCTGGCGGCCCATTTGGGGACCGTGCTCGGCGGACACGAGCCCGACGAGGTGGAGAACCTGCTGGAGGCCCTGGCGTTCGCCGACCGCTTGGAGGCAAAACCGCTGGACGTCGGCGCGAAGCTCACCGAGGCGCGCCACGCGCGGACCTTCCACCCGTTGCCCGCGGGCACGGTGTGGACCATCCAGCGCAAGGACCATCCGGACGCCACCACGGACCAGCGGCAGCGCAGGGAGCGTCGGCCTCTCCCGCACTGGCTGGGTGACCTGCTGAACCGGCTGAACGCCGCGCAGGAGACCCATGATCGGGCCGTCCGGGAACTGGCCGGCATGCGCGAGCGGCTGTTCGCCGACTGGCACAGGTACCAGCACTGCGCCTACCCCTCGACAAGCGCGACGGGCGCCCAGCACGACCTCCCCGAACCAGACGAGGTCCGGCAGTACCTGGAACGCAGCATCGTCCGGGTCGATGAGGCGATCGCGCTGGCGGGCGAGGACGGCCTGCGGCAGGTGAAAGCCCAGGTGGAGAAGGCGCTCGCGAATTACAACGCCCAGAACGCGCAGGAGATCGCCGCCGAGCTGGTCCTCGAGAGCCTCGCCGCCCCGCAGTACTACGAGCCCGGCGAACCCGTGGTGCTCCTCACCGGGGACATCGCGACGCCCTCCCACAGGTACGAGCGGGACGACACCGCGGCGTCCGGCAAGCCGCTGGCCCGCCAAGTGGTCGATGTCCCGGAGCCGATCGAACCGGCCGTGCTCCGCGAGCGGGTCGCGGCGCTCGGTGTCGGCGGCCACGTCTGGCGGCGAGCGCCATGGCATCCGCTGCTGGCGCAGTGGGAGGTCGAGTTCTTTCCCGCGGGGCCGGGCGGCAACCTCCAACCGGACGACCGCAACTACGACGCCACGTACATCACCGGCAACTACATCCTGGTCGCCGACGACGTGGAGTTGCGGCCACGGCTGGACACCGGCGTCGGTGTCAAGGGCGCCGACGTCTACGCCGGCACCAGCGTGGTGACCTCCGCCACGCGTCCGGTCCTCTCCGCAAGGCTCCTGAGCTACCTGGCCGGGCACATCCTGGAGCCGTACGCCGAGGCGACCCACCAGGAGATGGACGCCGAGCGGTTCCGCCAGGACCCCGGCCCGGTCCTTCGCTGGTACGGCGAGAACGGGACCGACCAGCGCCTGCGGACGATCGTCAAGATCTGCCGTCACCTGCGTGAGCACGAGCACGGCAACCTTGCCCAGGCCCTGACCGGCCTGAACGACGCGCTCATCATGCGCCGTCTGGGCCGCCAGCTCCCTATCGGCGATCCGCTCGGTTTTCCCGATCATCAGGAGTTCGCCGGCAGGGTCGCGCGGGCGGTGGGCCCCGAGACCCGGTACACGCCACAGCCCCATCACGACTTTCACCCGATCAGGGCCGGCACGCTGCTGCTCAGGCGGCTGCGCCTGATCGACAACTTCGGGATCACCCACGATGTGGACACGAGCGATCAGGTGACCACGACACAGTTGCGCGTCCCCGGCCACCCGGGCTGGGTGGCGACGCCGCCCCGGCTCACCCAGCCGGCCCGCCTGATGTTCCGCTGGCTCGACTCCGACCACGACACCCGGCAGGCGAACGACGTGCCGGAAACGTCGCCGGTCTGTGGCTGGATCGTTCCTGACGACATCGACACGGCCGTGGAGTTCTACGACGAGCAGGGGCGCGCGCTCGGCCAGTTGGAGGCGCGGGCGCAGCCCGGCGACCCGCGGCTCGCCCGCTGGACCGACGGCTCCCTGGCCCGGGTCGGCAACCCGCACCTGCGGTCGGTGGCGAGGAGGGTGCAGGCCCTGGGACCGGACCACCTCGCGCGGCTCGTTCGGTCGCTGTTCGGGGTGCTCGACGGGATCGAGCCGGAGCAGCACGGCGACCTCCTGGCCGGACGACCGCTGGCCGTGGTGCGAGCCGAACTCGACCTGCAGCTGATGGGGTTGCCCGCGATCCACCAGGACTGGAACGCCTTCCGCCGCGATCTCGGGCGACGGGGCCGCGACTCCAACCGCTTCACCCAGGTGCGTTTCCCCGTACGCATCGGCGCGCACGGCCAGCTCAACGACGGGCTCGTGGGCCTGTGGCCCGACGAATCGGCCCCGCTCCTCCTCGTGACCGAGGACCCCGGGCTGACCTTCTCCATCGGCATGCCGCCGCGCCGACTCACCCTGCTCGTGGATCCCAGGGCACCCGTCCATGTCATCTCCGGCATCCTGCCGACGAAGTCGATCAGTATCCCGCCGGAGCACTACCGGCCGGTCATGGACAACCTCCGGCTGTCCTTCTTCACCGCCCCGGTGCTGGCCGACGGCGACCGGCTGGACCTGCCCCTGCCGCAGAAGCCGGGCGAGCGGTGGCTCTGGCGGGACGGCGCCGGCACGCCGGGCCGCCCGCTCACCGAGGCGCCGGCCGACACGAGCTTTCCCGCCCTGCCCACCCTGCGGGAGGGGTGGCTGACCCGCAGGCCCGTCCCCTCAGAATCCGAACGAGGTCCCGCCTGATGGAGAAGATCACGCTCTCTTTGTCGATACCAGAGATCAATCTGATCCTGGAGGCGCTCGGCTGCCTGCCGTACGCCCAGGTGTACGAGCTGATCGGGAACGTGCAGGAGCAGGCTCGCGCGCAGCTCGGCCCGCGCCCAGTGGTCGCGGAGGGTCTGGCATGAGCCTGGTCCTGCACTGGCCGCTGGACACGGTCGGCCCGGAGAGGCGGGTGCTGGACTCCTCGCCTGCCCGCTTGCACGGCGAGGTTAAGGGCGACACGCCCGCCAACGTCCTCGATCCACGCTTCGGGAGCTGCCTGGAGTTCAACAAGAACACCCCCACCCTCGCCACGCCAACGCCCTCGTACGTGCTGCTGGAGAGGAGCCCGTCGCTGGGCTTCGCCGCGTACACGGTCGAGGGGTGGGTCAAGCCACTTCCGCGCTCCGGCACGGATGCCGTCGGCCTGGTCACTGCGGACAATCTTCATGTACTGGTCAACGCTGACGGCTCAATCGAGCACCGTTTCGCCCCGCTCTCCAACGACGAGTCCTCGCACTCGAGCGCGGCGGGCGTCCTGCCGGTGGGCGCCTGGCGGCACGTGGCCGTCACCTACCGGGACAGGGTCGCGCGAATATACCTGGACGGCACGCTGAGCGCGGAGTACACCACGCGCGCGGACCGGGCGCCCACGGAATCGAGTCTGGTCCTGGCGACGTACCGTAACCGGTTCTTCCAGGCGCGCATCGCTCATTTCCGCATTTATAACGATGAACTCTCCGAAGTAGAGATAAAACGGGACATGGCGGAGGATGAGGCGGCGCTGGAGGCGTATGTCAGGAACCGTCCGCTCGAATTCGAGTTCATCGACGCCGACGAGCAGCCCGTGCTGTACGTCGAGCACGCCACGGCCGGCCAGACCATGACGCTGCGGCTGACCAACACCTCCAGGCACGGCATCGAGGCCCTGCCTACACAGGGCGACCATCTGACCCTGCGGTTCCGGCGCGGTACGCTCGCGACCGGGCTCCGGCCCACCCTGAGCACGCCCGGCTGGCCCATGACCGCCGATCCGGACGCCGGCGAGCTGCGCCTGCGATGGCCGGAATCAACGCCGCTGGCCTCCGGCGCGTCGCTGGACCTCCCGATCGCGGGCCTGCGCGCCGACGGCGGGCAGGAGGCGCACCTTACCCGGGTCGAGCTGGCCTACCGCAAGCTCAAGTACACCGGGGAGAGCGACGAGCTCACCGGATCCCAGACGCGCCACCTCGAGATCCTGCGGCACCCGGGACGCGACGAGGTCCCGCTGGACCTGCAGATCGCGGGCGGCGACCGGGTGCTCTCCGACGGGGCGACGCCGGCCACCCTGCGGCTGCACCTGGCGAATGCGCTCGGCGCCGGAGGGGATCTGCCGCTCGGCGGCGCGTCCTTCACCGTCGGCTTCGCCGTACAGAACGACGGGGAGAGCCAGCCGTGGGCTCTCACCTCGGCGGCGAGCGCGCCCCAGGCCACACTGAAGGTGGCGGCTCCGGGTTGGACCGTCGGCGTCGGGAGCCTGCGAGACGGGCGGATGCGGTGGACGATCACTCCGGCCCAAGGCACCGTGCCGACGCTGCCGCCGGGCGGGTTCGTGGAGCTGGTGCTGGAGAATGTGCTCGGGCTGCCGGTGCTCGGCCACGCGACGGTCACCGCCGAGTACGAGAACGTGCCCGGCCACGTGAACGGCACCCTGACCGCCCGGGTGGAGCGAACCCCCTTACTGTTCACCGCGCGCACGGCGCTACTGACCGGCCTGCGCGTCGGCGCGGTCCGGGACGCGGCGACGTGGGACCACGCCCTGGCCACCGTCAGCCGTGACGGGTATCACATGCAGTTACGGCGGGACACCGGCTCCGGCGGCGGCAGCATCGTGTTCCTGGAACTGTTCCAGGACAGGACCGAGGGCGACGAGCTCACGTTCCCGAACATCCGCTTCCATCACACGGAGAAGTTCTGGCATCGGATCGAGGCCAGGAAAACGGGGTTCTTCCTCAAGGACGGCAACGAGGGGCAGGACGTACTGGTCGATCTGCACGCGGCGACGGCGGTACTCACCGGGCTGCAGATCGGCGGGGTGACGATCGGTGAAAAGGAACTGCAGGCACTCAAACGGCTCGCCGCCGACGGATGAGGTGACCGCATGCCCAACGGGGATGACAAGACGCGGACCCGCAATCCCAAACGCAAGTGGGACGATTTGGACTTCGGGCTCTTCACGGACAAGGTCAATCCGGAGGAACTGAAGCACCCCCGTAAGATGGCCCGCACATTCCGAGCCAAGCAGAAAGCCGATGCGGCGAATCAGGCGCGAAAGGAAGCAGAGGCACTGCGCGCCAGGCTCGCGCTCATTCCGACGCCGGTGCCGCCGGGCGGTGGACGCGGTGACGGCAACTTCTACCTCGCCTTCGTCAAGGTCGGACAGGGCGACTGCACGGTGATGACCACCCCGGGTGGCAAGGTCATCCTCATCGACTGCGGCACCATCGCTACCGACAACGAGGACCAGCAGGCGTACGTCACCAGGGTCCAGGGGATACTCACCGACCGCATGTTCCTCGGCAACGCCGACAAGCTCGAGATCCTCATCCTGACCCACCCCGACCAGGACCACATCAACCAGCTCGAGTGGGTTGTGCCGAACAACGTAAAGGCACACACCGTGTACCACAGCCTAAGGCTCGACAAATACCTCCTCGCCCAGGCGTGGGTCAGAAGCACTGTCATCAACGAGGCGCTGATCAAGCGCGTGGACCTGGGTCCCGACACGTCGGGCAAGCACAAGGCGCTGCTGTCCGGGGTCGCGATCCAAAAGGCCGACGCGACGAACAAGATCGAACGGCTCGACGCTGACGGCGGGCTGACCATCGTCGCGGAGGACGACTGCACGGTGACCCTGGTGGCGGCGGGTGTCTCGAACGACTACAAGGAAGAGGGCGTCGTTGACGAGCAGCATACGAACGCGGCATCCGTCGTCACCCTCGTGGAGGTGCACGGCAAGAGGATCCTGCTGTGCGGCGACGCGACGTTCGACACGGAGAACTACATGATCCGCAGCGGCATGAGAGACCGCCTGCGCCGTGTGGACTACATCAACGCGCCCCACCACGGCAGCAAACGCACCTCTTCGAGCCAGTCATTCGTCGACCACGTCCGCCCCAGGGAGATGGTCGTCGTGAGCGCCGCCTTCTTCGGACACACGCAGCACCACCTGCCGAGTTGGCCAGTCGTTCAGCGGTGGGCGGCCCGCTTCGCTGCGGACCGCCGCCCGGCGGACACGACGCCCCATGAGATGTCGGTATGGGATCTCACCGAGAACCGCTACAACCCCACTCCTCGCACGGTCGCGCAGCCGGTCTACTCGACCGGTTCGCACGACACCCAGTACGTCGTCATCCGCAAGCCGGCCGCAGGCGGCGGTGCCTCATGACACTCGCCCCCGCACAACTCCAGGACACGGTACGGCTCGACGGCAATCGACTGAACCTGGCGCTGGACACCCTCGGCTCGCGTGACCTGACCGGGCGGCTCGGCGCCTTCCTGCCCGCCGGCCGGCTCGTGCTGCGTGACGTGACCGCGCGCACGCTGACCGCCCAGGGCGTCACGGTGACCGGCACCGGCGAGGACGGCCCTTTCAAAGGGCTCGCCGTCACGGCGGAGTTCACCGCGGGCGCGGCAGGAGTCACCGCGCAGGTGACCGCGACCGGGACCGCCCCCTGGTCGTTCGTCACCGCGTTCCCGCAGCTCGCCGGCACCCTGTGGGAGGAGGCCAGGTTCTCCCGCCCGGAGCTGCGCTTCGACGGCGGCGCGCCGGAGCCGACGCTCACCTTCTCCGGAACCCTGGACGTCACCACCCGGATGGCCGCCCTGGACCTGCTGTTCCAGGGGGTCGAGCATCGGCTCACCGGCGACGTCACGCTCCTGCGGCAGCCCGCCGAGGTCAAGGTGCCGATGACGACCGTGCCGTCCATCCTGCTGAACGGGCCGGAGGCCGCCGAGCTGCGTATCGGTGCGCTGCGGCTGACCGAGCGGCGCTACGACCTGCTCGCGCTCCCCCGCTTCAGGCAGACCACCGCCGACTTCGACGTGACCGGCCGGCTGATCATGTCGGCCTCCGTCCCGTTCACGGCCGGCGGGGTCTCCAAGGAGATGTACCTGTACGCCGAGCTGGCCGATTGGTCCGGCGGCGTGGTGCTGCGCGGGCGGTTCCGTAGGAGCGGCGCGGTCAGCCTGTCCGACGTCCTCACCCTCACCGGCCTGCCCGAGGGCACGCTGAAGGTGCCCTTCTTCGACATCACCAAGGCGGTCGTGCTCACCGACGTCTCCGCGTCCGTCACCCCGGAGCGGGACATCGGCCACTTCGCCCTGAAGGTGGAGACCGCCGAGGCGTGGCACATCAGCGACCGGTTCAAGGTCCAGGCGATCGACGTCGTGTTCCGCGTGGAGAACCCGGCCGATTCCGCCACGCGGAGGCTGAGCGGCGTGGTGAGCGGGCTGGTCGCCTTCGGCGAGCACGGCACCCTGGAGCTCGCCGCCGACTTCGGCGAGCGCGGGGTTAGCGCGACGCTGCGCGGCGACGACGGGCCGCTCAAGATCGGTGAGGTCTACCACGACCTCACGGGCAAGGACTCCACCGACTTCCCCGACCTGCGGGTCACGGGGTTCGAGCTGTTCGGCGCCCTGCCCCACGAGCAGCGGCCGTTCACCTTCTCGGCCGCGCTCGACCTGGAAGGAACGTGGGCCATCCTGCCGAGGGTGACGCTCACCGGTGTGGGCTTCGCGGTGAACTACGGCTCGGCCACGTCCTTCATCGCCTCGGCGACGCTCGTCGTCGCCAAGGTGCCGGTGTCGGTGAGCGCGGGCTACACCGCGGGCACCAAGGGCTGGCACTTCACCGGCAACACCGCGCCCGACGCGCGCATCACCCTGGGCCGGTTCATCGACGACCTCGCGCGTGACTACGCAGGACTGACCACGCCCGCTCCCATCAAGGAGCTGACGGTCGAGAACCTGGGCGTCGACGTCTCCACCGGCGAGGGGAGGCTCTTCCTCCAGGGCAAGACCCTGATGAAGATCGACGGTAAGGAGATCGCCCTGGCGGTCGCGATCGACACGAAGGCGGTGAGCGTCCGCGGGCAGCTCACGGTCGCCGTCGAAGACGAGAACCTGTCCTTCGCCGTCTACTTCGCCAGGAAGGCGGAGACGACGAGGTTCGCCGCCGTCTACAGTCACCAGGGCACTGCGCCCACGCCCTCGGTGAAGGCGCTGGTCGGCGCGCTGTCGCCGTCGGCCGCAGCGGACATCGACAAGAGCATCAAGGTCGGCCTCAAACAGGCGCTGTTCACCGCGGACCGCGGAACGTACCTGTTCGGGATCGACCTGACCGCGACCATCGACCTGTCCGGGCTCCCCGTGGTCGGGCCGAGACTCACCGACGGGAAGCGGATCACGGGCTTCGACCCGCTCCGGATCATCGCCGCGTCCGCGCCGATCAACAAGGAGCAGGTCGAACAGGTCAACGACATGCTCCCCGACGGGGCCGCCAAGCTGCCGGCGCAGGATCTCCCCGCGGGCTTCACGCTGGGCGGGACGCTCAAGCTGGGCCCGCTGGAGGCGCCGGTGACGCTGTCCACCACGCCCGGCGAGCAGGCGCAGCCCACCGTCAAGGAGACGCAGACCGGCGACAACGTCATCTGGCGCAAGGTGCAGGCGGACTACGGTCCGGTGCACGTGGAGCGGATCGGGGTGTCCTACCTGCGCAAGGCGGGCGAGCCCGCACGGCTCGCCGTACTGGTCGATGCGGCGGTCAAGGCCGGTGGGCTGACGCTGTCGTGCACCGGGCTGTCCGCCGGGCTGACGCTAGAGGAACCGGGGGCCAAGCCCACCTTCGCCCTGCAAGGGCTGGGGCTGTCCTACACCGGCGGGCCGGTGCGGATCAGCGGGGCCTTCCTCGCGGGGAAGGTCCTTTACAAGAACGTCGAGCGCGACGCTTACAGCGGCAAGGTCGTCATCGGCGCCGGCACGTTCACGATCAGCGCCGTCGGCTCCTACATCCAACTGGAGGAAGGCCAGTCGCTCTTCGTGCACGCTTACCTCGACTACCCGATCGGCGGCCCTCCGTTCTTCTTCGTCTGCGGACTGGCCGCCGCCTTCGGCTACAACCGCCGGCTGATCGCGCCGCCGGTCGAGAGGGTCGCGGAGTTCCCCCTGGTGGCCGAGGCCACGGGGACCAAGCCGCCCGGCGAGCTGACCGAGGAGTTGCGGAAGCTGGAGGAGCACATCCAGGTATCGCCGGGCGACCACTTCCTGGCCTTCGGGGTCCGCTTCACCTCCTTCCAGATGATCGACACATTCGTGCTCGTCACCGCGGGGTTCGGGCACAAGTTCGAGGTGAACGTGCTCGGTGTCGCCACGATCGTGCTGCCCGCCAGGAACCGGAAGACCCCGGCGGGCAAGAAGCCGACTCCCATCGCCGAGCTCCAGCTGATGTTGAAGGCGGCCTTCGCCCCGGCCGACGGCTATTTCGAGCTGCGCGCGCAGCTCGCCCCCAACTCCTACCTGCTGGACCCCGCGTGCCGGCTGACCGGCGGGTTCGCCTTCGTCACCTGGTTCGGCAAGCAGAACCACGGGGACTTCGTCCTCACGGCGGGCGGCTACCACCCCCGGTTCAACAAACCGTCGCACTACCCGGCGGTGCCCCGCCTCGGGTTCAACTGGCGGCAGTCGCCGCGGCTCACCCTGAAGGGCTCTGCGTACTTCGCGCTGACGCCCGGCGCGCTCATGGCGGGAGGCAGCCTCGACATCATCTGGGACGACGGCGCGCTGCGCGCGTGGTTCAGCGCCTCGCTCGACTTCCTGATGGCTTGGCAGCCCTACCACTACGAGGCGGCGCTCCACGTGAACGTCGGTGCAACTTATACGATCTCGAAGTTCGGCTTCAGCTACCCCATAAGAGTCGACGTCAGCACGGACGTACGGATCTGGGGCCCGGAGTTCAGCGGCGAGGCGAGGATCAAGGCCGGCTTCATGTCGATCGACATCGGCTTCGGCCCGACGGAGCACGCCAGGCCCAGCCCGCTGGACTGGGACGCGTTCCGCGCCACGCAGCTTCCCGACAAGGACGTCGTGACGATCGCGCTGCGCGGCGGGGCGCCGAACTCCGGATCGGGCACAGACCTCGGCGTGGTCAACCCCTTGACGCTGTGCCTGGTCACGGACGCGGCAATGCCCAGCAGCATCGGCCGCGCCGGTTCCACGACGCTGCCGGGCACCGGCGCGGCGTTCGGGGTGGCACCCATGGACCGGCGGGACGTCGTCTCGACCCACGAGATCACCATCCTGCGGGACGGCGTCGCCGCCGAGACGCACTTCCGGTACGCGCCGGTCGGCAAGGACCTGCCCGCCGCGCTGTGGGGAGACGAGCTCACACCGTCGCTGAAGAAACCCGCACTGGTCAAGAACGTGCTCACCGGGTACGAGATCACGCCACTCCCGCCGGAGGAGCCGGCCACCTCCGCCGCCCTGCCGCTGACCGCGCTGACATCCGGTGCGGCGACCACCAAGCAGGGAGCCTTCTCCTGGCGGACGCAGCGGCCGTTCCAGGCCGCGACCCAGCCGGCCATCGATCTGAGCGGCACCCAGGAGATCCGGACCGCCATCGCCGGCAAGGTGCTACCCGGCGCCAACCTCGACCTGAAGGGCTTCACCGGCGAACATTTCCTGGAGACGCCCGAGGTGGCCGCCCGTGTCTGAGAACCTGACCTTCCTCGCGTACCGCAGGCCCAGCCTGGCCCCCGGGGCGTACCGGATCAGCGTCACCCAGACGAGCGGGCTGAACGCCGAGCGGTTCACCACCGCGCGCACGTTCACCGTGGCCGGCGAGCGGTTCACACTGGCGCCCGAGGCGGTCGAATCGATGTTCCCGCCCCCGGGCAGCCTCGGCGATCATGCGAACGTGCTCCCGCACATCGTGCTGCGCCGGGCCACAATGCCCTGGGAGCGCGAGGCGGGCGGCCCCACGGGGACCGTACCGCCCTGGCTCGTGCTTCTGCTGTTCTGCGGGGATGAGAACCCGGAGCCCAAGGTCCTCGCGCTGTCCGCGCTGGCGGGCGGAACTCCGTACATGCCTGCACCCGCGCTGGACCAGCATGAGGCGGCCGGGGACAAGGCGACCGTCATCGACGTGCCGCGCGCGCTGCTCGCCCAGATCATGCCGACGATGGAGGACCTGCCCTACCTCGCCCACGTACGCCGCCGCGCCACGCAGGACGACACCGCGGTGGTGATCGGCTGCCGGCTTCCGGCGCGGAAGACCACGTGCACCGCGCATCTCGTCTCGGTCGAGGGACGCTACACCGCGGCCGGGTTCGACCTGGGGCCAGACCGGCCGGGCGCGCTGGTGCGGCTGGTCAGCCTGGCGAGCTGGCGTTTCGCGTGCGTGGATGGCGGGCAGACCTTCACCTCGCTCGCCTCCGGGCTGGCCGGCCGCGCCCAGCCGACGCTGCCCGAATCCGGCGATCCGCGCGCCGACGTGTTCCTCCGGGAGGGACAGGTGCCGGTACGCCACGTCCTGCGACAGGGCGGCCGGACGGTGTCCTGGTACCGCGGGCCGCTGGTCAACGGGCCCGCGCCCGTGGGGACGCCCGTCGCGGTGCGCACGTCCGACGCGCTGCTCCGTTACCACCCGGACGCCGGAATGCTGGAGACCGGCTACGCCGCCGCCTGGCAGCTCGGTCGTCTGATCGCCCTGCACCACCAGAGCACCGCCTCGGCCATGCATGCCTGGAAACGACGGCGCGCCCAGCGCGGCAAGCGTTCCCTGGACGAGAACCATCCGCTCGCCGTGGCGGAGATCGAGACCGCCATGCCGGACGACGTGACCAAGCTCTTCCGGGACCTGACCGAGCTGCGCGGAGTCCCGCTGCGGTATCTCGTCCCCGACGAACGGCTGCTGCCGGTGGAGAGCGTCCGCTTCTTCCAGCTCGATCTACGGTGGGTGTCCCTGCTGGTCGACGGGGCCTACAGCATCGGGCGTGTCACCCCGGAGGACGCCGAACAGGACCTGGCGCATTCCCCGCCGGTGCCGATCCCCGGAGCGTCCGGCGCGATCATCCGCTCGGACCTGGTGAGCGGCTACCCGGGGCTTCTGGTCTCCGCCTACGACGCGGCCGGGACGAAGCTGGACCCGCTCCGCGTGGAGCGGCTCTCCGGCACCATCATGCTCTGCCTGTTCAAGGACGTGCTCGCCCGCCTGGACCTGCACCTGCCGCCAGAGGCGTTGCACTTCGCCGTCGAGCTCGTTCCGGCCGACAGAGTCGGCAGGACCCTGCGCAACGCGGCGGGAGACACCGGACCCGCACTCAGCCCGCTTCCTCTCGGCCCACGCGCCAAGATCCCCATCAGCGCGCTGGTGAACGCGATGGCCACCGCTGTCGGCACTGCCTTCGGCCCCGCCGAGTTCGCCAGGCAGATGATCGAGTCCACCGCCCGCGTCTCCTTCCTCGCCACGGGCACCTCCGAAACGGTCAGGTGATGTCCCGGCGGAGCGGAACCACGACGGCGATCGCGGCGGCCGGCGCGGATCCGACCAGCACCGCGCCGCCGACGGGTGCGGACAGCAGCGGAATGGCAGGCTGCCCCGTACCGCCGCTGGCCGCTCTCGCGGTCGGCGCGGTGGTCTGGGAGCGCCGTGTGGGCGCGGCGGGCCACCGGCTCCCCGCCCTGCTCGTCGAGCTCGCCTACGCCGGCAGGGTGTGCCGGCGCAACGCGAGGGCGAAGTCGGAGCGGGCGGCGTGGGCGGCGCGGCCATGGCCTTGCGCAGCAGGCCGTGTAGCGTGCCGCGACCTCGGCTGTGATGGCGTAGGTATTCGACGGATCGAGGCCACGTCGTAACGTGCGGGGCTCAGTCCCCGACCTGACCGGTCGGAGTCGGGCCGCCGAGCCCGGCGAGCAGTTCGCGCAGCAGGTCGGCGAGCTGGTCGCGGCGTTCGGGTGCGAGGTGGCCGATGAGGCGGTCCTCGGTGGCGAGCAGGCCGGCGACGACGCGGTCGAGCAGGGCGTGGCCCGCGTCGGTGAGCGTGACCGCGCGCGCGTGGTAGCCCGACCCGGCGGTGGTCCGTTCGACCAGCCCCGCCCTGGCCGCCCGCTCCACGCGCTGGGTGATCGCGCCGCGCGTCACCATGCACGCCTCGGCCAGCCCGCCCGGGCTCATCCGGTACGGCGGGCCGGAGCGCCGCAGCGTGGACAGCAGATCCAGCGTTGCGACGTCCACGCCCAGCTTCGCCAGGAGACGGCGGCGCTCGTCGCCGAAGGTCTTGGCGGCCCACCAGATCCGGGTGATGACCCCGATCGACTCCACCGGGACGCCCGGCAGCTCCCGCCGCCAGGCGTCCTGAATGGCGTCGGCGCCGTCGCGCGGCGGGTCAGCGGCCACGTTCGGCGCCGCCGTTCACCTGGATGATCTGCGCGGTGACGTGTCCGGCGCCGGGCGAGGCCAGCCAGTGCACGGTCTCGGCGATGTCCTGCGGCGTCCCGGCCCGGCCGGTGTGGGTCTGCGCGACGAGCGTCGCCCGCCGCTCGTCGTCCAGGGTGCCGCCGAAGAACTCGGTGTCCTCGATGAACCCCGGGGCGACCACGTTCACCGTGATGCCGCGCGGCCCGAGGGCGGCGGCCAGGTCGGCCGCGTACGGGTGCAGGGCCGCCTTCATCGGGCCGTATGAGGTGCCGCCCGAGCCCCGCAGGGCCGCGATCGAGCTCATGAACACGATCCGCCCGGACGGGTTCAGCAGATCGCGGAGCGCCTCGGTCGGCAGCACCGACGTCAGCACGTTGGCCCGGAAGTTGCCCGTCCACCGCTCCGCGACGCCGCCGGAACCGTACTGCGTTTCGACGTTGCCACCCGCGTTGTTGACCAGCACGTCGATCGTGCCGAAGCGCTCGGCCAGGTCGGCGCGCACCCGCTCGACCTCCGCCGGCTCGCTCAGGTCGGCCGGCAGCGTGGTGCCGCCGATCTCCTTGGCGGCTTCCTCCAGTACGTCGGCGCGGCGACCAATGACCACCACCCGGTCCCCGTCGGCCGCGAAGCGCGCCGCCACCGCCTTGCCGATGCCGGTGCCCCCGCCGGTGACCACTGTCGTGCGCGTCATGTTCATCCCTCCGTGAGTTTAGACCTAAACTCACGCTACCAGAGGGGACCGGCAGCGTTGACCTCGAGGGTGACCCTGCTGAACATCCTCAGCAACACCCTCGCCCAGCGCTACGACGTGACCCGGGGTCCTGGTCATATCCGGCCGGGAGTCGCTCCGGCGGGGTCAGGCGCGTGCGAGCGCCTGACCGGTACGACCGTCCACGGCAGCCGGCGTTGCAGCCTCATGGGCATCCGGTGTGGCCGCGGCCCTCGTGATGCGCCGCACGAAGCCGGCCGATCTTGTCACTGGCGCCTTCGGCGAACCAGACGGTCGTGCCAACGCCTGCGGTGATGCCGAGGGGATCGCTGCCGGGGGTAGGCACCGCGAATTCGGCGATCTTCCCGGTTGGCCTGATCCGTCCGATGCAGTTGGCGGCGCGCTCGGTGAACCACAGGTCTCCGCTCGTGCCTGCGGCGATGTCGAGCGGGAGGCGGCCCTTGGTGAGCTGGAACTCGGTGATCCGGCCGCTCGGCGTGATGCGGCCGATCCGGTCGACGGCGCGCTCGGTGAACCACAGGTTTCCGTCCGGGCCGGTGACAATGCGGTGTGGGTTGCTCTTGGGGGTCGGAAGCGTGAACTCGGTGATCCGCCCGGTCAGGGTGATGCGGCCGATCCGGTTGCCGCCTGGATCGGTGAACCACATCGCGCCGTCCGGGCCTGCCGTGATGGCGTGGGGCGAACTGCCGGAGGTGGGCATCGGAAATTCGGTGATCTCGCCGGATGTGGTGATACGCCCGATCTTTTCTCCGGCTCCCTCGGTGAACCACAGGTTTCCGTCCGGGCCGGTGACGATGCCCTCCGGGCGGCTGTCGGGGGTGGGGATCGGGAATTCGGTGATGTCGCCGGTGCCGGTGATCCGGCCGATCTTGTTGCCGAGGAATTCGGTGAACCACATGGTGCCATTCGGGCCGGCGGTCACGTCGAGTGGAGCCCCGTCCCGCGTCGGGATCGGGAACTCGGTGACCTTGCCGTCGTTGCGGATGCGGCCGATCCGGTTGCCGGCCAGTTCGGTGAACCACACGGTGCCGCCCGGGCCGACGGTGATGAATGTCGGGCCGGAACCGGTCGTGACGGGAAACTCGGTGACGATCGGGGTGCGCTGCGTCCCGGCGTGTGCCGGACCGGTGAAGGCGGTGGACATCGCGACGGCGACGCCGACTCCGGTCACCGCCCTACGGATTCGCCCGCTGGAGGTTCTGAAAAGCATGATCGGTTTCTCCCTTTCGAAGGTGATCGGGCAGGGCCGTTGCGGATTGGCCACACATCGGCCCGCCCAGAGGATCCGCAAGGGATGCTGCCGCCTGACGTCGCGTCAGGAGCAACCAGGAGAAATCGGCGACGTTCGGACTTGCACCTGACGTCGCGTCAGGTAATAGCGTCGATCCGGGTGATCCACATGGATGAACGGTTCTGGAAGATCGGCGACCTGGCAGCGGCGACAGGTCTCACTGTCCGTGCCCTGCATCATTTCGACCAGATCGGGCTGTTGGCGCCGGCGCGACGTACGCCAGCCGGGCACCGGGTCTACACCGACGGCGACGTCCGCCGGCTGTACCAGATCCTCGCGTTGCGCCAGCTCGGCATACCGCTGGCCCAGATCGCCGAGTCGCTCGACGGCGACCCCGATGGCCTCGGCTCGGCGGTACGTGCCCAGCTCGCCTGCGTCGAGCGAACCATCGAGGCGCAGCGCCACCTGCGTATCCGGCTCACGGCCCTGCTTCAGGCCATCCAGCGCGCCACCGAGCCGTCCATCGACCAACTCATCCAAGCCATGGAGGCACTGGTGCAGGCGAACGACTTCACGCCCGAGCAACTGGCACAGGCGAAACAGCGACACCTGGAGCCCGGATTCCCCGACAGGTTCGCCGAATGGCAACGGCAGGGCACGGAGATCGTCGCCGAGCTCCAGACGCACATCGAGGGCGGAACGGACCCGGCCGATCCCGCCGTACAGCAGTTGGCCCAGCGGTGGACCGCAGTAATGCGGGACATGGCGGGCGGAGAACCGGCCATGATGTCGTCGATCTACGCCCGGATCGAACGGAAAGGGCCCGAGGCCGCGACCCGCGGCGTGCTGACCGCGCAGGTTTGGAACTACCTCAGGCGAGCATTCGCCATCGGCTTCGGCGCTTGACGGCCTCTTCGAGGGATTGAGAACAACGGAAGTGAGAACGATGCGCCGTCAGACGTTCCTCCGGCCCGGCCGCGATCTCGACGGCCACTTCGGCTGTTGCCGGAGGGAGCTCATGTCGGCCGCCGGGCGGCCGTCGCTGCACCGGCCTGGGCAATGTACCGGATAACGTGCCGGAGTCGCGCACTACAGCGGGGAGACGTTCCCCTGGTCGCTAGGCCGCCGCAGTCAGAAATCCCGCCTCGCGGGCCCGGGGGGCGTCCGCGTCGGCCGGGGACGTCTACGGGACGTTCTGGGGGGTGCTCGGCGTCCTGATCGTCCTCGGCGGCGAAGAAGCTCAGGAACAGCCGTCGGTGATTGGACGCCTGGGATCAGGCGAGGGTGAGCGGCCCGCCGGCCAGGTACGCCGCCAGCGGACCGATCATCTGAGGCCGTGTCGGCGGATGCAGGGCCAGCCCGCTGGCGAAGGCGGCAAGGTGGGCGACCTCATTGAAGGCCGTGGAGTCGAGGTTGTTGCCGAGCAGTTCGACCGCGCAGGCCAGAGCAGGCCATCACCCGCCCCATAAACCGCAAAACCCGCCACCCCATCGCAGCGCCCCGCTCACCGTCGGCTTCGCCATGCCCAACGGCCGGATCTCGCTCCCCCACCAGAGGCCTGACACCACCTGGGCCTTCCCAGACCCCGCTCCACGCGCCCCAGACCAGGACGAACCAGGCTCGGAACACCCGAAACGATGAGATCCCGCCCAATCGCAATGATCGGACGGGATCCCGTCAACATCAGTCCAGCCGTCTCAAGAACGGCCCTGCTCGGTGTTGACGATGTTCGTCATGCTCGGCCCTTTCTGTTCGCGGGGTGGGCGAGCAGGCGTAGTCCGACGGCGCTCAGGTCGCCGTCTGTGATCCGGAGCTCCTCGATCTGCTGGAGGGAGGCGAAAAGCCGGGTGGCGGTGTCGTCGTTGAGCTCGTTGGCGAGGTAGCGATGCAGGTAGGGGACGCGTACGAGCTCGTGGATCTCGAAGGCCGCACGGATCGCGTCCACCATGGTGTCGCCTGAGTGCAGGCGGTGCTCGTCGCGGTGCTGGTTCACCCATTTCGCGTGGGGGTCTTTCACAGCGGCGCCGTGCTCCGGCGACGCGGTCAGGCCGGTTCCGGCCAGTACTGCGCCGATGTCGTAGAACCACGACGCGGTGGCGCGATCGGCGCGTTCCCAGGCGAACTCGTCGACGATCAGGATTCCGCCTGGGGCCAGCAGCGCTCGTGCCCGCTCGACTGCTTCCGCCAGCCGGGCGGTGTGGTGCAGCGACAGGGAGAACACGATCGCGTCGAACGCGCGGTCGTTGTAGTCGGCGATGTCGGACTCGATCGCGGCGACGCCGAGAGCGGTCGTTGCGGCGACGGCTTCGGGGTCGATGTCGACTGCGGCCACCGCGTAACCGGCGCGGGCGAGCGCGAGCGCGAGGTGGCCACGCCCGCAGCCTGCGTCGAGGACGCGCGCCGGGGCGGGCGGCAGCCACTCGGTCAGGAAGGCCAATTGGCTGGCGACGGCGGGTACGGCCTCTCCGGCCGCTGTGCTGGTAGTCGGGGTCACCGGTTCAGGGTGGGCTGGCAGCAGGCATAAGCACAACTGCAGGTCGGTTGGGGCAGCTATACGCTTGGCGCATGTTGGACACGTGGGCGTTGCAGGTGCTCGTCGCGGTTGCCGACCATGGGTCGTTCTCCGGCGCCGCCGAGGCACTCTCGATGACCCAACCCGCGATCTCCCGTCAGATCGCGGGCTTGGAGAGACGAGTGGGAATGCGGCTGTTCACCCGGGTGCCGCGTGGAGTGCGGCCGACCCCCGCCGGAGAGGTCGCGGTCGAATTGGCGCGCGACAGCCTGGCCCGCCTGCGAACGCTGGAGGCCAGACTGGCGTCCTTTGCCATGCTGGCGTCGGGCGAGCTGCGGCTGTCCGCCTTCACGAGTGCCAACATCGTGCTCGTGCCCGAGGCGTTGCGCCGTTTCGCCAGCGCCTACCCCGGTGTGTCACTCAGCCTGCTGCAGACGGATCAGGCGGCACTCCTCACAGCGGTGGGGGACGGCCGGATCGATCTCGCACTCGTCACGGACTGGCACCTTAGTGCAGACCACGACACGACTGATGCGAGCGTGCCTCAGCGTGCCGTCGACGGCGTCGAGTTGATCCCCCTGCTCGCCGAGGAGTTGTGGGTCGCACTGCCTGCCGGGCACCGGCTGGCCCGGCAGCGCCGGGTACGCCTGTCGGATCTTGTGGAGGAGACCTGGATCGAAGGCAGCCACCCCGACTGTCTCGGCCCCACCACACCTCTGTCCGAGGCGCTCGGTGCCGCTCCGCGCATCGGTTTCTGGTGCGACGACTGGAACAGCAAGCAGGCGCTCGTCACGGCGGGCGCGGGCGTGATGCTCGTGCCCACTCTGGCGCACTCGGCCATCCGGCCCGACGTGGTCCTGCGAGCCACCATCCCACCCCTGCCGACCCGCGGCCTGTACGTCGCGGTGGCGGTCCCGCCGTTACGCGCCCCCGCGGTCGACGCCATGCTCGGGATACTGACCGACCTCCTCGCTCAGCCGAGCTTTCTGACGAGGAGGACCCGCCGGTAGGGAGGACCCGCCACTTTACAAGTATGGAAGTGGATTGAGCGTGCCCGCATTCGAGATGCCTTCGGCACACGCCAGGATGATGCGGGCCTGCTCAGCTCGATGCCGTCCGACGCACCCACTCAAGACAGCGTGATCTCCACCGCGGAAGGCCCTGAATACGACACCACAACAGGCTAATAAATTTCAGGCGCATGACACTAGCGGCCCCCGGGGCTTGGGTGGCCGGGGTGATCTGGTCGGCATAGGGCCCGGTTTGGGTGTCGGCCAGATTGTTCGGCCCGGCCCGCAGGACGCCGGACAGGTGGTTGGCCACCAGCATTGCGGGCTGGAGGACCATCGAGACGTCCGTCCGCTTAGCCTGCGTCAGTGCAGAGTTGGGAGGTCAAGGCGGTGCGGGCCCACTCTTCCCACGTGTCCGGTGACCAGCCGCGGTCGCGGACGAAGATCAGGTAGAGCTGCGGGCTGAGCAGGCCGAACAGCAGGTCCGCCGCCATCTCGACGGAGAGGCCGGGACGGGTGTCGGGCTTGCGGGCCAGGGCTTCGGCCGCTGCGTACTGCACGGTGTAACGCGGGTCGGGGCCGTCCGGCCACTGTGCGGCGATCTCAGGGTCGGTGGCCGCGGCAGCCGCGATCAGCGGCATGATCGGGGCGACCCGGCCCAGGATCTCGCGGGTGCCGTGGACGTGCGCGCGCAGTTGCCCGGCCGCAGTGGGCTCGGCGCACGCGGCGCGAAACCACTCACGATCCATGGTGGCGACCGGCTCGGTATCCCCGGCAATGGACGCGTCGACGACGTCCTTGAACAACGTGCGCTTGTTGCGGAAAACGAAGTACACCGTCTGGACGGCCACGCCCGCCCGGTCCGCGACCTCCTGCAGACTCGTCGCCCCGTAACCCTGCGCGACGAACAGCTCGCGAGCCGCCTCGACGACCTTCTCACGGGTACGGCGTGAGCGCTCGGCCCTTTTGTCCGGCCGCTTGACTGTGTCCATATTGAGAGTATATCTCTAGAGCACGCCACTAGAGTTCAACTCTAGATTCATGGAGGAGACAATGGACCAGCCCAACGCCACCCAGCAGCCGGAACCGGACCTGGCCTCAACGCAGCGAGACCCGGAGGAGGAGTCCGTCCACCGCGCGCTGGAGCGCTACTACCGCACCGGCAAGCCACCGTGGGACACCGGCGTCACGCCGCCCGAGCTGGTCGCCCTGGTAGAGGGGCACGGCGCGCTGCCGCCCGGCCGCGCCCTCGAACTCGGCTGCGGCACGGGGACCAACGCCATCTACCTCGCACGGCACGGCTGGGAGGTGGCGGCCGTCGACCTGATCGACCGCGCCGTCGACCAGGCCAGAAAGAAGGCTGCGGAGGCGGGAGTGGCGGTACGGCTGCTGCACGGAGACGCCACCCGCCTCGACGAGCTGGACGTGCCGGGCCCCTTCGACCTGTTCTTCGACCTGAGCTGCTACTGCGGGATCCCACTGCACCGCCGCGACGCCTACGCCGCCGGGCTCACCCACCGCGCCGCTCCCGGAGCACGGTTGCTGATGTTCGGGTACGGCCCCGAGCCGTCCGGCAATCCGGCCCCCGAGGTCACATCGTGGGCGGCGGGCGTCACAGCCGACGAGCTCCGCGCCAGGTTCCCCGGCTGGGAACTACTCGACGTCACACCGGGCACCAACTCGGTGCCGACCTTCTGGTTCACACTACGCCGCGACGCCTAGCAATCTCCGGTCGCGGGTTTCTGCAGCTTTGCGGCAAATTTCCGCCGCCTGAGCAAGCCGAGCTTGGGCGGCGCAGTGGTCGACGTGCCGAGTGATGGCCCTGAGCGGCTGAACCCGGATTCACCTGAACGGCGAATCCGTGCTGCTCAACCGGCTCCAACACCCTCGCCCAACACCGCGGTGCCCTCGGGCGCTACGAGAACGTGGAGATCACCATGACAACCGACACCGTGACCCTGCGACCAGTCGGCCGGGTGATGGGCGGTCGCAGCGAGATGGCCGAAGACGACTGGCACGACGTTTGAGCCGTGATCCGGCTGGACGGTGAGACCTTCACCGCCTCGGCGGTGCTCGGCCTGGAGGGCTTCTCCCACCCGGAGGTCGTCTTCCTCTTCGATCGGATCGACCCAGCCAAGGTACGCACCGATCCCCGTCACCCACGAGGGAACCCGAGCGCGGCCCCTGTCGGGATCTTCGCCCACCGGGGGCCAAACCGTCCCAACCGTCTTGGTGTCTCCCGCTACCGACTCCTCGCCGTGGACGGCCTGAACTTGCACGTCGCCGACCTGGACGCGCTGTCAGGCACCCCCATCCTGGGTATCAAGCCGTACCTGATCGAGTGCGCCCCCCGCCATCCGGTCACCCAACCGGCCTGGGCCACCGAGCTCATGAGCTCCTGCTACTGAGGTTCCGGCCGGCGGGCCCCCGCCGGCCGTCCAGTGATCAACCTGGTCGCACGTGGACGACACCCACCGGCCGTGTCTGCGACCAGGCCGAGCACCGCTGCATCGTCCGATGAAGAGAGCTACCTGTATGAACGTATTTCTGTGGATACTGCAGGCCGTCCTGGCCGCCGCTTTCGGCTTGGTCGGGGTGATGAAAACCATCCGGCCCAAGGAGAAGCTGCGCCCCGCGATGCCTTGGGTGGAGGACTTCACCGCCACCCAGGTTCGCCTGATCGGCGTGGTCGAACTTCTCGGTGCCCTCGGCCTGATCCTGCCCGCCGTCACCGACATCGCCCCAACCCTCACTCCGCTGGCCGCCACCGGCCTGGCCATCACTATGCTCGGCGCAGCCGCCACCCACGCCCGCCGCAAGGAGTCGTCGGGCATCGCCGTCAACGTGGCCTTGCTCGCGCTGGCCGTTGTCATCGCCTGGGGCCGCTTCGGCCTTTACGCCTTCTGACCTCTGCCGAGTTCTAGAGAGTCCCAGCACAGGTGAGGGATTTCGTGAGGAACGCTCTGACCGACCAACTGAGCGCACCCCCTCAGTTCTCCGGCTTTCTAATGCCGGGACTTGGCCATCAGCATCAGCAGGCTCGCCCCGGCCTCGCCAAGGTGGAGTCGGGGCCGAGTTGCGGAACTCGTGCAGGTCCCAGCCCGCGCCCGGCCCCGGTCCGAGGTCGAGCTGTTTACTCATGTCGAGCTCGAACCTGCCGTACAGGTTCAGATGGGACCAGAACAGAGATGAAGACGGTGCGGATCACCCGGCCAAGTTCCTCGATGGCCCGGTGAGGTGTTTGGGGCCGCCGCGGGTGAAGCGGCGCAGCATCTGATGGGCCTCGGCGGTGCCCAGCCGTAGCGCCGTCGCGTACTTGATCATCTGGTCGTACTGGTTGGCGATCAATTCCCAGTCGATGGGTCTTGCCCGACAGGACGCCTTCCAGTTGCGGCCAGGCCTCGCCTTCGGCCAGGCCCGGCCGGTACAGGCGGGCCGAGCCGATGTTCTTCAGCCGGGGGAGCAGCTTGAAGTCCAGCAAGTGCGAGAAGGCAAAACCCACGATCGAAGCTCCGTGCGTATCGGTGTACTGGCGATCGATCTCCGCGCTGGTCAGATGCCGCAGCAGGCCCTCGATCATCGAGGCCACCTCGGAGTCGGTCGTCGACCGTACTTGGCTGTAGATGCAGACGTTCTTGCGTTCTACGTGCCAATACACCATGATTCCGGCACCGCCGTAGCGCTGGTGCCACTCGGTCATGAAGTTCGCCGACCAGGAACCGAACTTGCGCGAGTCCGACGCGCACGCCGTGCCCGGCCCCCACAGCGAGACATGGCGCACCTCCAGCGTCTTGTTGACCACCGTGGGGATCGCGGCGTGCAGGTTGTCGCGGTTGACGAACAGCCGGCGGGTCCGGCGCAGCGCCGCCTCGGTGTCGGCCTCCATCCCCTCGATCGCCGCGGTGCCGTCGGCGACCCGTTTGGTCCCCATGTTCGTGCCAAGCCCGAAGGTGCACAGCAGCAGCCGCCGGCGCAGCACCTTCGCGTCGGTCACCGTGCGCGAGGCCACCGAGGCGAACTCGCCGGTGAAGGCGGTGGCGTGGTCGACGTTCTTGATCAGTCCAGCAGGTCGATCACGCCCCAGCGGCGGGCGATCTCCTCCTTCAGCGCCTCCTGGTTCTCCGGCTCGATCTGCTTGCCCAGGGGCGGGACGCTGATCCACGGCTCGCCCTTCCTCTTGGTGATGCTCACCCCGCCCGTGGTGGCCTTCTTCAGCCCCTTGCCTCGCGCCGGCGGATGGCCTTACGCAGCGCCACCAGCACGCACAGCTCGTACGGGATGCGCTCCACCAGGCCGCTGTCGGGGTTGAGGACCGCGTCGCGCCAGTCGTCGGGCACCACGTGCTCCAGCGGCACCGCCTCGGCGGCGGCGTAGAAGTCGGTGTCGGAGCCGTCGTAGCGCTTCAGCAGGTCCAGGGCGTCCATCATCGGCTTGAAGGGTCCGCACCCGGGTACGCAGCTCCTTCTCGTTCGCCTTGGCCTCGGCGATGATGTCTTCCAGCGTCCGCTCGCCGACCACCGGATACAGGGCTTTGCGGACGATCTCCTCCGGCAGCTCCAGCGCCGCTGTGGCGAGTTTCACCAAGATCCCGTTCTTGCCCTGTACCCGCCGGAACTCGGCGTTGAGCTCGCCCGCGACCTTCTTCTCCGCCCGCACGCTGATCTTGTGCACGAGCTGGATCAGCAGCTCCACCAGCCCGTCGATCAGCTCCGCCTGCCGCACCTGGCACGACGCGGCCGGCAGGGTGAGGCGCACCGGCGGCGCCGCCGCCTCGAAATCGGATGGGTACATCTTCATCGCCCGGGCCCGCCAGCCCGCCACGACCTTCTCCGAGACCCCCTCGAACAACGCGGCAGGCAACCTGATCGCCTTGACCCGCTCCAGCTTCACGATCTCCGCCAGCAGCGTCTCCAGCTGCAGCGGCCCCGGGTCCTCCTTCAGCTCCTGCAAGAACGCGCGCCGACCGCCACTGGCGACAGTGGCGGCCTGAGTCTGCCCGGCCCCTTCCGGAATGTCTCCTTCCGGAGCGTCCCTGCCCGGCGACGGGGCGCCGGCCGGGGTGGCTTCGGCGACGATCAGCTCTTCCAGTTTGCCGACCGACTCGAACGACAAGCGCTGCACGGTCGTGGCGGTGAAGTTCCGCTCGCACATCGCCTCGGCCGCGCCCAGCACGCGTTCGATCCGGGTCGTCTTCGGCGGCTCGATACCGTCGACTCGCGGAAGTGGTGGAACTTCCTGATCTGCGCGCGGTGGTACTCGATCGTGCGCCCGGACCAGTCGTAGGCGGCGAACAACGCCGCGTCCACCTTGACCTGTCCCGCCATGAACTCCACCGCTGGGCGAGGTATGTCCTCCCGGCGCGGGAACCTGGCTTCCAGCTCGAAGAACTTCAGCATCAGACCGAAGCCGAACCGAGCCGCCCCGGATTTGTTCGCCAGCACGGCCCGCCGCCTCGCCGGTGAGAACACTCCCACATGGCGCGACACCTGAACCCGGGACCAGACAGGATTAAACGCCCACTGAGAACCGGGAACCGGACGGCCGGAACGAATCAGATGCAGTCGGGCCTTGGTGATCTTCTCTGGCAATCGAGGGTTTCTGAGAATCAAGCCTGGTCTTTTTCTGGGGCGCCAGACGGGGCATTTCGTGGTAAGCCGGTGTATTGCCCTGCCCGCAGCGCTTGGACCAGGACCTCGAGTTCGCGCGGCCGCGATCATCTCCGTGCCCAGCCCGCTGGCACGGAGACCCTGCAGGTGCCGAGTGCGAGATCGATGAGCAGATCTCCGGCCGGCCCCTGAATTGGTCCTTAATTGGCGTACAGGATCGGACCTTATCGAGTGTACCGATTCCTGTCAGGCTGAGTGGCATGACGACGACTGCAGCCCGCTTCGACGGCCAGGTGCTCACGCCTGGCGACGTCGGCTACGACACCGCCCGTACCGTCTGGAACGCCATGATCGACCGGCGTCCACGCATGATCGTCCGCGCGGCGGGCGTCGCCGACGTGGTCGCCGCCGTCCGGCTGGCCCGCGAACTGGACCTCGAGATCGGCGTGCGCTGTGGTGGCCACAACGCCGCCGGCTTCGCCGTGCCTGACGGTGGTCTCATGATCGACCTGACGCCCATGGGCGGGGTGCGGGTCGACCCGGCCCGCCGCCGGGCCCGGGTGCAGGGCGGCGCGCTGCTCGGCGCGCTGGACCGGGCGTCTCAGGCGTACGGTCTGGCCACCACCGCCGGCAACGTCTCACACACCGGCGTCGGCGGGCTCACGCTCGGCGGCGGCATGGGCTGGCTGGCCCGCCAGTACGGCCTGGCCTGCGACAACGTCGTCTCCTACACGATGGTCACCGCCGAGGGCGACGTGGTGACCGCGAGCCGTACCGACAACCCCGACCTGTTCTGGGGGCTGCGCGGCGGTGGTGGCAATTTCGGCATCGTGACCGAGTTCGAGTTCGAGTTGCATCACGTCGGCACGCGGACGCTGGTCGCCGAGTTCGACTTCCGCGCCGAGGACGCCGTCCCGGTCATCGAGGGCTGGCGCGACCTGAATGCCGTCGCGCCCCGGCAGGCGACGTTCACCGCCAGTGTCACCGGCGCTGCCTCTGGCCCGATCGCCACGCTGGGGTTCGTGTGGGTCGGCGACCCGGCCGAGGGCCGCCGGCTGCTCCCCGCGATGCGGGGGCTCGGGCGCCCCATTGCCTCCCGCGTCACCACCCCGTCCTACCTCGAACTTCAGCAACGCGAGGACTCCACCGGCGGCCACGCGTACCGCCGCTATTCCAAGGGGCACTACCTGCGGAGCTTTCCCACCGCGGCGATCGAGGCGTTCTTGCTGCGCGGCGGCTCCGACCTGAGCGCGAGCCCGGATCTGCCGGGCGTCGGCCTGCAGGCGCACGGCGGCGCGATAGCCGATGTCCCGGAAGCAGACGCGGCGTTCAGCCACCGCGGCACGATGTTCGAGTTCGGTGCCGGCACCCGCTGGAGCGACCCGGCCCAGGACGATGCCAGGATGGGGGCCGCCCGCGCCGCCGGTGCCGCGCTCGAGCCGTACGCCAGCGGAATCTACGTCAACTCGTTGACGGCCGACGAACTGGCCGATGGGCAGCGCGGCGTGCGGCGGGCGTACTCGGCCGCGAAGCTGGCCCGGCTGACCGCGGTGAAGACCGCGTACGACCCGGCGAACGTGTTCCACCTGAACCAGAACATCCGTCCGGCCCAGTGACCGGCCGCCTCAGGATTCCCGTACCTCCCGGATGGCCGTCGCCAGCAGCGCGACCCCCTCGGCGATGGCGCTCTCGCTGAGGATGGCGTAGCCGAAGATCAGGCCACCGGGCCCGGCGCCGGCGATCCGGAACGGCCCGACGCCCTGGATGCCGAGCCCGTGCCGGGCGGCTGCCGCCACCACCGCCGCCTCGTCGAGGTCGGGCGGGAGCCAGGCGACCACGTGCTGGCCGGCGGCGATCCCGGCCGGTCGCAGATCCGGCAAATGGGTGCGCAGCGCGTCCAGCAGCACGTCGCGGCGGCGCCGGTACACCGGACGCATCCGGCGCAGGTGACGGTCGAACTCACCGCGGCCGAGAAAGTCGGCGAACGTCAGCTGGTCGATGACCGACGAACCGCGGTCGGCGAGCAGCTTTGCCGCGGCGACGTCGGCGACCAGCTGGGCAGGCACTACCATCCAGCCGAGCCGCAACCCGGGCGCGAGTGTCTTGCTGGCCGTGCCGCAGTAGACGACGTGATCGGGCGCCAGGCCCTGCATGGCGCCCACCGGGGACCGGTCGTAGCGGTACTCCGCGTCGTAGTCGTCCTCGACCACGATCGCGCCGCGGCGCCTGGCCCAGCCGATCACCTCGGCCCTGGCCGCCGCCGACAGCACCCCACCGGTCGGCCACTGGTGCGACGGCGTGAGCACGACCGCATCGGCGTCGGCCCGATGGAGCGCATCGACCTGTACGCCGTCCGGACCCACCGGAATGCCTACCACCTCCAAGCCCGCGGCCCCGGCCAGCACCCGGGCATCATCGCCGGACGACGGGTCCTCCAGGGCGATCCGCCTGGCGCCGCGCCGCGCGAGCACCTGGATCAGCAGAGCGATGCCCTGCCCGTAGCCGTTGCAGACGACCACGTTGGCGGGGACGACCAGCGTGCCGCGAACCCGGTTGAGGTAGTCGCACAGGGCCTGGCGCAGTTCCGGCACACCGCGCCCGTCGAGGTAGGCGAACCGGTCGTTGGGTGTGGTGGTGAGCACGGTACGAACCGAGCGCAGCCAGGCGGGCCGCGGGAACTGCGACACGTCGGTACGCCCGTACCCGAAGTCGACCCTGAAGCCGACGCTGCGGGCGGCCGGCTGCCCCATCATGTCCGCGTCGGCGGCGGCCGGCGGCATCGACGCGGCGACCTGGGTGTAACCGCCCGATCGGCTGGCAAGATAGCCCTCGGCCACGAGCTGCTGGTACGCCTCCACGACCACCCCGCGGGAAACCCCGAGCCCGGCCGCGAGAGTGCGGGTGGGTGGCAGCGACGCACCCGCTCGCAACCGACCGGCCCGGATGCTCGCGCGGATGGACGCCTCGATCTGCCGGTGCAACGGCACCCCGGCGTCACGGTCCAGTTCGATGAGCAAGTCCTCGGCCAGCCCGGAATTGGTCCTCAATTGCCCCACAGGAACGGACCTTATCGGCGTGTACCAATTACCGCCAAGCAGGGGGACCTGCCGGGTCTATCGGTGGCGATCGCAGGCGGGAAGGTGCTCTGTTGTCTCACGATGTCCCGGGACGGCTTCGTGGCAGAGCGGCAAGGCGGTCATCAAAACGGCTCGCCCAGTTGGACGCCTCGAGGGCGAGTACTTACCAGTGCGGCGCAGCAGCTCGATCCAGTCTCGGCCGGAGGAGTGGCGGAGGGGCCGGCAATGCGGGACTCTCGGGCGATCCAACAGCCTGGTCTCGCCGTAACGACGGTGCCTCTTACCGGCAGACGTGCGTCGTCGGCAGAATCACCAAGCGCGCGGCCGGAACCCCTGCCCGCGACATTGCCGCGCCCGCGTACTGGCCCACCATGTGGTACCTGAATCTTCGGCGCCCTCCGCCACCGACGGATACCAGCCGTCCCTGCGGTAGGCGGCTGACAGCGTGACCAGCTTGTTGACCAGTGTCGGGGTGCCGGAGCGCGACCCCGCCGCCTTGTGAGTAGTCCATCACGTCCGCGCGCTCGACCGTCAACGCGCGCAGCAACGCCGCGGCATCATCCGCGAACCGCGAGTAGGACAGCTCGCGCGACGGGTCCGGCGTGCGGTCGTGCCCCTGTTGATCGAAGACAATCACGGTGCGCGTGAATTCAGAACTCTGTGTGTATCAGGGTGCGAGATCACCCGACAGAGCCCTCGCCGGGGGTTGGATCGAGGATCCGTCCGGTTACGGCGAGGTCGCGGTCAGTATGCGTCCTCCTGTCGTGTTCGCCGATGCTCCAGGCGTCTCCGTTGAGGACCTGCAGGCGGAGTTACGGGGCCGTTGGCGGCAGGCGACTCGGGTGGCGATGGTGCTGCCGCCGCTGCCTCCGGCGTCGGCCTGGCGGTCGGTGGCCTCGAAGGCTCGGTGGCTGGCACAGGGCCGCGGGGCCGTGAATCGGTCGGCGGCTGCGCCGCCAAGCGTCCCGGCTCACCCCGGTGTCAGCAAATCCCCGTGATGCGGGCCTCCCGGCCGCGGGTCTGACCGTTCACTGGGCGGTCGCCCCGCCGTCGATCGGCAGTGCCGCGCCGGTGATGAACGTCGCCTCATCACTGAGCAGGTAGGCGACCAGCCCGGCGATCTCGCGGGGATCGGCCACTCGTCCCGTCGGGTTGGGCGCGGAGAGCTCGTGCGTGGGCAGCTCCGCCGGCGCGCCGAGCAGCCGGCGGTACAGCGGCGTGTCGACGTTGCCGGTGACGAGCGCGTTGACCCGTACGCCGCGGTCGGCCCACTCCAGCGCGGCTGATCGGGTGAGGCCGACGACGCCGTGCTTGGCGGCGGTGTAAGCGGCCAGCCCTGGAACCGCGGAGACCCCTGCGGTGGAGGCGTTGTTGACCACGGCCCCGCCACCTGCCGCGCGGATGGCGGGGAGCTGGTGTTTGAGGCCGTGGAACACGCTGGTCAGGTTCAGATCGAGCTCGGCGCGCCAGGCGTCGCCGGCGATCCGGTCGAGCGGTCCTGCGGCGACCACCCCGCCGACGTTGTTGACGGCGCAGTCCAGTCGGCCGAACTCGGCCGCCGCGGCCTCGACCGCCGCCGCGACATCGCCCTCCACGGTCGCGTCACAGCGGACGAACAACGCCTGGCCGCCGCTCGCGACGATGTCAGCGGCCAGGCCCTTGCCCAGGTCGGCGCGCCGGCCGGTGGCGACGACGATGGCTCCCTCAGCGGCGGCGCGCAACGATATGGCCCGGCCGATGCCTGAGGTGGCGCCGACGACCATGACCACTTTCGACTTCAGCCGGGCGGTGGCGCCCCATTGGTTGTCGGACATGGTGCGATCAGCATATCCAGCCCTGTCCGGGCTCAGTCGCCGGCTACCTGATCGGCTTCACGGGACGACTTCAGCGGGCGCCGGCCAGGGCCGGCAGCGCCTCTGGTTCACCGCCGGAGCGATCGTCTCCGTCGCCGCGCCGACGTTCATCAGCACACCCGCCCTTGTCACTGCCCCGGCGCCTCGACACCCGACGGCAAGGGGAACAGCCCCCAGCGTGTCAAGCGAACTAGCTGGTCAGCCGCTTGAAGGCCAGTAAGCCAACCGCGGCCTCGTCCCGAGGTTCCGGTGCTTTCGATCAGACAGCCAAGGCAGACGCTCAAAAGCTCCGTCGGCGGCTGCTCATCGGGGCATGATCGAGGGCTGCACCTCCGGGCAGCGGACCCCGTTGGCCGGGACCGACTGCGAGATCAGGTAGCGGTCGATCGCGCCGATGGTGCATTCGCTCCGGCCGTACACGCCGTGCCCCGAGCCCTCGTAGGTGAGCACGCGGGCCTCGGCGCCGATCTGCTTGGCCGTGCTGAGGGTCCACGGGTAGCCGGTGGCGGGGTCGTGCAGCGAGGAGGCCAGCAGGATGGGCGGGGTGGCGTCCACCCGCAGCCGGTGCTGCGGGTTGGGAATGGGCGTGGGCTGCCCCAGGCAACCGGCGATCCGGCCCAGCGCGGGCGTGCTGTACCTCATGTCCCTGGCCGGCGCCGCCTGCCGGCGCAGGAGTGAGGCGTACTGGGGGTAGTCGGCGACCGGCAGGTGGAAGTCCTGGCAGAACACGGGCGTACTGACCTTCACCTCCTCGTCCTTCTCGGCGCTCGCCGCCCGGTACGGGCCGCCGGTGTCGATGGCCACCAGCATCTGGGCGAGTTCCGCCCAATTGGGGTTGTAGAGTCCGGCGAAAGCTGTGTCCACCAGCTCGTACGCGCCCAGGGGTACGTCCGGCAGACCAGGCTCGTGAAGCTCCCCGCGGTCGGCCCGCTCAAGAAGCCCTCTCCAGAACGCCCGGATGTCCTTGCCGTACAGCGCGCACGACGCCGTTGCCTCACACCAGGTGACGAACTGGTCGAACGCCCCCGCCGTCTGGCCGGCCGTGGTGCTCAGGTAGCTCGCGGTGTCCACGCTATGGTCGAAGTTCGAGTCGAGCGCGAGCGCCCTGACCTTGCCGGGGAAGCGCTCGGCGTATGCCTGGCCGATCAGAGTGCCGTGCGAGACGCCGTAGTAGGTGAGCTTGTCGTCGCCCAGCGCCGCCCGAAGAGCGTCCACGTCCCGCGCGACGTCCCGCGAGCTCACGCGGTCGTACAGCGGTCCGGTGCGGGCCCGGCAGTCCTCCCGCAGTCGCCGGTTGAACGACACCCAGGCGTCCATGTCCGCCTGGTTCTTTATGAGCGGGTGCGGACGTTCACGCACCAGGGCCGCCGAGCAGACCACCGGGTGACTGCGTCCCACCCCGCGCGGGTCGAATCCGACGATGTCGAAGCGACCGCGAAGCTCGGCGCTGAAGTAACTGCTGCCGTGCACCACGAAGTCGACACCGGAGGCGCCCGGCCCGCCTGGGTTGACGACCAAGGAGCCGACCCGGGCGGCGGGGACGGTGGCCTTGCGCCGGGCCACCGCCAGGTCGACGGTGGCGCCGCCGGGGGTGTCCCAGTCGATGGGCACCTTCAGCGTGCCGCATTCGGCGGTCGTGTCCTCGGCGCACGGTGCCCAGCTGATCGTCGGTGGGGAAGGGGCGGCACTGGCGACGCCCCCCGGGATCAGGCTGATGGCCAGGGACGAGACGGCTGCGAGCACGATGTGACTCTTCATGCGATCCTTCGTGGTCAACGATGAGACGTGCCTGGTGACCTCCAAGATCATGCGACCATCCACATAACCCCGCCATAACCGTTGGCTCCTGGGCGCACAGCTCGCCGGGCATTCGGTCGCGGGCTGGTCAGCGTGTGCATCCCGGCCACGCCCTCGGTGCCCGGCAGGTGGCGGGGACGGACGCCGGTCGCGACGACCACGGCCTCGTACGGCACGGGGTCGCCATCGGACAGCGCCACCGTCCGCCCGGCCCCGGCCACGCCCAGGTGCAGGTCCAGGTTCAGCGCGTCGATGTCCGCCCGCGAGCGCAGGGGGAGCCGGTCCGAGCAGATCCTGACCGGACAGTGGACACGCACCGACGCACCGACGATCACCACCCGGTTCACGACTCAAGCCTGATCATCGTCCGGATGACCTCAGCGTCCCCCGGAAGGGGAGCGGGCTCGAAACTCACCACCCGTCTCGTGACATTTACATCTGTCTGCCACGGGCCCTCGCGTGGAGGATCTGTTCGCATAACCCCACCTCAAAGGGAGCATTCATGACCGTCTCACCCGTGGCCAAGACCGTCCGGATCGTACGCACCTACGCGACCACCCCCGAGCACGTGTGGCGCCTGTGGACCACCAGTGCCGGGATCGAGTCCTGGTGGTCGCCCGACGGCTTCACGGTCAACGTCGGGAAGCTGGACCTGCGGCCCGGCGGCGAGCTGCGCTACACGATGACCGCGACCGCGCCCGAGCAGATCGCATTCATGGAGGGCGCCGGGCTGCCGCTGAGCACCGAGTCGCGCAAGACCTTCGTCGAGGTGGACGAGCCCACGCGGCTCTCCTACACCTCGCTGGCCGACTTCATCCCGGGGGTGGAGCCGTACGACTTCCTCACCGTGGTCGAGATCCGGCCCTCCGGCGACGGCGTCCAGGTCGTCATGACCATGGACGCGATGCACGACGAGGAGTGGACCCAGCGCCTGACGGCCGGCCGCGGCAACGAGCTGGACAACCTCGGCCGGGTCATCGAGACGGGAGAACTCTGATCCCCTCAGGCTCGTGGTGCGCACCATCTCGCCCATGAACGGCCACGACGCCGCCGCTCTCGCCCCCCGCCTGCGCCGCCGCACCATCGGAGCGGACCCGGGTCGGCGGCGGGCCGGCCCGTCCAGGACCCCCACCCGCGCCGGATCCGGCACCCGGCCGCGGCCTCTACTCTGGTCAGCCAGGATGCGAGGTCGGGCGGTGGGAGGATTGGCGGAGTTGTGGCGATCCGACCGCGTCGTCCGGCTGGCGCCGGTCGGCGCGGTCGCCTGCAGTGCCGCGCTGCCGGTGGTGCAGGTGCTGCTGGCGTTCAGCTACCTGGGCAACGACACCCGCACGGGGTTGTGGAGCCTCGCGGCGACGGGGACGTACCTGCCGCTGCACCTGCGCCATGTCTGGTACGCGGCACGCGCGCGGCGGCCGCCGGCCGGCGTGTGGACCTTCGCCGTGATGGCCGCCGTCATCCTCGGTGCCACTCCCTTGGCCGGGAACACGTGGCCGCGGTCGTACGCGGCCCTGGTGGTGTCGGCGCTGCTGGTGCTGCCGGTGCCGTGGTCGTACGTCGTGTACGTGACGGTGGCGGCCGCGGCGGCGCCGGTCGCCTACGCGCTGGGGCTGCCGTTGACGTCGGCGCCGTGGCTGCTGTTCTCGGTGCTGGCCGGGAGCGCGGCGCTGCTGCTGCTGGTCTGGCTCCCGGCCGCGCTGACACGGTTGCGGGCGGCCAGGGAGCTGCTCGCCCAGCAGGCGGTGGCGCAGGAACGCCGCCGCCTCGACGACGATCTGCGCCGCAGCCTCGGCCGCGCGCTGGAGTCGATCGCGGCGCGCGGCGAACAGGCCGGGCGCAAGCTCGGGGGAGCCGCGCCCGAGGGCCTGTCGGACGAGCTGGCCGCGCTCGCCGACGACTCCAGACGTACGCTCGCCGACGCCAGGCAGCGCGTCCGCGGCTACCGCCAGCCGTCGTTGCGCGCCGAGCTGGAGACCGCCGCGACCCTGCTGAGCGCCGCCGGCATCGAGACCCGCCTCGAGTTTCCTCGTAGTGGCGTGCCCGATGCCATCGCCCCGCGGTCCCGGGCCGAGCTGCGCGCGACGGTCACCCGGCTGCTGCGCGCCGACGCCGTACCGTCCTGCACGATCACGGTGACCGTCACGGACGGCCGCCTGCGGCTGGAGCTGCGCACCGGCGAGGCCACCGAGACGATCGAGATCCCGGCATGACCGCGTCCATCCCGCCCCGCTGGGTGCTGCGGCACCCGCACTGGCCGCTGATCGCCCTGCACGTGCCGCTCACCCTGCAGGTGCCGGTCTACACGATCCTCGGCATGGACGGCCCGCCCGGCAACCCGGTCGCCGCGATCCTGGGTGCCGCCGCGGCCGGCGCCATCCAGCTGCGGCACAGCCTCGCGGCCGCCCGGGGCGAGCGTCCCGCGGGCTGGCGCTGGAGCCTCGCGGTGCTGGTGCTGCTCGCGGACCTGCCGATCTGGTGGCTCGGCTCCAACTGGCAAGCCCTCGGGATCTTCGCACTCGCCTCGATGCTGACCTTGTTGCGCGGCGGCTGGGTGCTGGCGGCGGCCGCCACGCTGCAGTTGACGGCCCACGCCACGAGGGAGGTGGTGTCGATGCTGCAGAGCCAGAGCACGATCTCGCAGGCCCTCCTCCTGGGCATGTACGCGGTGGTCAGCTCCGGCCTGTACGCCGCGGCCCTGGTCGGTGGCGCCCGGCTGGTCCGGCTGCTGAACGAGCTGGACACCGCCCGTACCGAGCTGGCCGCGACCGCCGTCGGCGAGGAGCGGATCCGGGTCTCGCGCGACCTGCACGACCTGCTCGGCCAGAGCCTGTCGGCGATCTCCCTCAAGGGCGACCTGGCGCTGCGGCTGCTCACCAGGGACGTGGTCGCTGCCCGCGCCGAGATAGAGAGCCTGACCGGCGTGGCCCGCGACGCGCTGCACGACGTACGGGCGATCACGCGGGACCAGCATGCCGTGTCGCTGCGTACGGAGATCGACGGGGCGGCGGCCCTGCTCGGCGCCGCAGGCGTGGACACCCGGCTCGACGTGGCCGACCTGCGCTCGCTGCCCGCGTCCGCGCAGAGCGCTCTGGCCTGGGCCGTCAGAGAGGGCACCACGAACCTGCTGCGCCACAGCGAGGCCGGCTCCTGCACGATCACGCTTTCCCGGCAGTACGGGAGAATACGGCTGGAGATCGTCAACGACGGCGTCCGGAGCGTCGCCGGCGTCGAGAGTGGTTCCGGGCTCGCCGGGGTGGCCGAGCGGGCGGAAGCCGTGGCCGGTTCGTTCGAGGCCGGTGTCCGTGACGGCCGGTTCCGGCTGTCGGTCGAGGTTCCCGAGGAGGTCACGTGATCCGCGTGCTGATCGCCGAGGACATGCACATGATCAGGTCCGCGCTGGTCGCGTTGCTGTCGCTGGAGGACGACATGGAGGTGGTCGCCGAGATCGAGCGGGGGGACGAGGTGCTGGACGCCGCGCTGCGGGTACGCCCCGACGTCGCGGTGCTCGACATCGACATGCCGGGCCTGGACGGGCTGTCGGCGGCCGAGCAGCTGTCCGCGCGGCTTCCCGACTGCCGCACTCTCGTGCTGACGGGGCTCAGCCAGCCGGGCAACCTGCTGCGTGCGCTCA
Source organism: Nonomuraea jabiensis (assembly GCF_014204795.1). Taxonomy (GTDB): domain Bacteria; phylum Actinomycetota; class Actinomycetes; order Streptosporangiales; family Streptosporangiaceae; genus Nonomuraea; species Nonomuraea jabiensis. Next base: position 9,637,218 of record NZ_JACHMB010000001.1, read on the forward strand.
AGGTGCACGTGAAGGGCTTCATCGTGAAGGACGCCCCGGCGCAGACCCTCACGGACGGGATCAGGCGCATCGCGGCGGGGGAGCGGGTGATCGATCCCGAGCTCGTCGCCGCCGCTCTCGAGACCGGCAGCAGCCCGCTGACGGCCCGCGAGACCGAGGTGCTGCGCGCCGCGGCGAGCGGCAACCGCGTCGCCCAGATCGCCACCCAGCTCTCGCTCTCGCAGGCCACGGTGCGCAACTACCTGTCGAACGCGATCAGCAAGGTGGGCGGGCGCAACCGTATCGACGCCATCCGCATCTCCCGTGACGCCGGCTGGCTCTAGACAGGTCGGTGCCGTCCTGACAGGGCGAAGATCAGCGGTCGGGGGTGAGGACGGGTTTGACGTCCACGATCGGGGTCGCGTCGAGGGCTTCGAGGTTGCGGACGTGGACGCGCGTGCCGTCGATGGCGAGGATGTGGACGACGTGCAGGCCGATCGGGTTGGGGCGGTCGGGCGCGCGGGTGGCGAAGACGCCGGAGAGCGGCCGGGTGGCGTCGCCGCGCGGGTGCACGGTGAGCGTGTCGCGGTCGGCGCGGTCGAGCCAGGTGAGCAGTACGACGTCGGCACCCGGGGCCAGGCCGTCGAGGGCGGGGGCGTACCGATCGTCGAAGACGAGCCAGGCGTCGGGCGCTCCCTCGTCGGGCTGCCGGGGGGCCGCCGCCCGATCGGTCAGCGTCGACTCGACGCGCCCGATCGGGCGCAGGCTGTATTCGGTCAAGGGTCCTGGATCCTTTCCTGAGCGGCGCGTGCCGGCGGACGAGTGCGGGGCCTCACTCGGTCTCGGCCGCGGAGGCTTGCTCGATCGGGAAGAAAACCGGGCTGAGCAGGTATTGCGCGCGATCCGGCGCCGGCTGGTTGGCCAGCAGGGGCAAGATCACGCGCCGCAGCTCTATGATCATCTTCTCCAGCTCGTCGCGGTTGAGCCAGACGGCGTGCTGCCGGTAGCCGACCAGGTCCGCCGCCGGCTCGGCGTTGTCGCGGTCGAGGTAGGCGTTGAACTCGGCCACCAGCACGGCCATCGACGTGGCGAACACGCGCCGGTGGTCGTCGGCCGACAGCGCCGCGGCCGCTTCGGCGTCGACGACGACCCGGTCAAGGCGCAGCCGGTAGCGGCGTTCCACCGCGCCGCGCACGCGCCGCTCGTCGGCCACCTCCAGGATGCCGTTGGCCGCGAGCAGGTCGACGTGCCGGTAGATCATGGCCTTCGAGCTGTCGGGGATGCGGGCGCACAGCTGGGCGGTGGTGAGTTCGCGCCCTCCGCGCATCGCATGCACGATCCGCAGCCGTACCGGATGTGCCAGCAGTTCCAAGGTGTCCACCTGGCAACGGTCTCACGCCGTGCCACCATTCCACAAATATGAGAATGGTCCGGCGTGCGGGTACGGCTTCTGCGAGGCGGAAAGAGCAGGGGGAACATCCGCTCCCTGCCACTACCAGGTTATAGCGCAAGAGGGGGCTTGCCACAAGGCCCTGGTCGTACCGCACAATCGCCCTTCGACGCCGGAACGTACGGAAATCGGGGGCTGCGCGATGCGCATCGTGTTGGAGACCTACGGGTCACGCGGGGACGTCGAGCCGATGGTGGGGCTGGCGGTGCGGCTGCGGGCGCTCGGCGCCGAGGTGCGGGTGTGCGCGCCGCCGGACTTCGCGCAGCTGCTGGACGAGGCCGACGTGCCGCTGACTCCCGTCGCCTGGCCGATCCGCGCGCTGGCGACGGGTGCGATCCCCGGCAAGGAGAAGGCGGGCCTGGCCGACATCTCCGCCGAGCTGACCGCGATGGCCTACGAGGCGGTCGCCGGGGTGGCCGAGGGCTGCGCCGCCGTGGTGGCCACCGGCTCGTTCCCGGCCCTGGCCGGTACGCGGTCGACGGCCGAGAAGCTGGGCGTGCCCTACGTGTTCACGTCCTTCTCGCCGTGTTACCTGCCGTCGTCGCATCAACCGCCGCTCCGCCGGCCGGGCCAGGTGATCCCCCCTGAGGTGACCGGCAACCGGGAGCTGTGGGACCTGCACGCCGAGCACATGGAAACCCTGTTCGGCGAGACGGTCAACGCCCACCGGGCCTCGGTCGGCCTGCCGCCGGTGAGCGGCGTCCGCGACCACGTCTTCACCGGCCACCCGTTCCTGGCGGCCGACCCGGTCCTGGGCCCGTGGCAGGAGACGCCGGAGCTCGACGTGACGCAGACCGGCGCGTGGATCCGGCCGGACGAGCGCCCGCTCCCGGCCGGTCTGGAGGCGTTCCTGGCCGCCGGCGCGGAGCCGGTGTACGTGGGCTTCGGCAGCATGCCGATGCGGGGCGCGAGCGCGCCGGAGATCTCCCGGGCCGTCATCGAAGCGGTCCGGACGCAGGGCCGCCGCGTCCTGCTCGGCAGCGGCTGGGCCGACCTGGGCTCGATCGACGACCGGGACGACTGCTTCGTCGTCGGCGAGGTCAACCAGCAGGCGCTGTTCCGCCGGGTGGCCGCGGTCGTCCACCACGGCGGCGCGGGCACCACGACGACGGCGGCCCGTGCCGGGGCGCCGCAGGTGATCGTGCCCCAGGTCGCGGACCAGCCGTACTGGGCGGGCCGGGTGAGCGAGCTGGGCATCGGCACGGGACACGACGGTCCGACGCCGACCGCCGAATCCCTGTCGGCCGCACTCAAGATCGCCCTGGCCCCCGAGACGCGTGCCCGCGCGGCCGCCGTGGCCGGGACGGTCCGCACCGACGGGGCGGACCAGGCCGCGAAGCTCCTGCTCGACATGGTCGGCCGGAGCGGGTCCGCGCCGTCCGAGAGCTGATCCGTCCCTAATGGGGGAACGCCTTCGGCGGGCGGGGCGTCACCTCGTCGCGGAACGCCTCGATGACGGAGACGACCTGGCGCATGAGCACGGTGTCCTGGAGCCGGTCCAGGTAGAGCGAGCGCCGGGCCAGCGCGTCGAGGTCCACGGCGAAGTAGATGGCCATCAGCGGGTTGACGAACAGCTCGCTGCCCTTCGTCCTGTCGGTGAAGCGCACGTCCCCGAACTCGCCGCGTACGGCCGCCGCGATCGAGCCGTTCACGATGCTCGGGTACGCCGGCAGCTCCGCCTGGGCGTGGGCGACGGCGTCGAGGTAGAGCGCGCCCGCCTTCGTGGACCTGGAGACGGAGAACGCGCCCAGGTAGCCGCCGTCGCGTTCCAGGGCCGCCAGGTTCTCCAGGACCTGTACGTGGTTGACGCCGTGATAGGCGTCCACGCCGAAGCCCAGGCAGGCCACGATCTTCTCGGGGACGTCGAGGGCGTGGGCGGCGGCCAGGCTCGTCATGTCGTCGGCCGGGGTGCCGAGGCCGGCCTCGTCGCCGCGCATGAGGATGTCGGTGCCGCCGTCCACCAGGACGACCGCGTCCAGGTCGAGGTGCTCGGCGAGCTTGGCGTACGCGGCCCGCAGCGGGCGTACGCCCACCTTGGGGAAGGCGTACACGGTCGACGGCTGGCCGTGCGTGGCCAGCCAGCGGGACAGGCAGCCCTCGGGAAAGTACCAGTCGCGGGCCTCGGTGTCCGGGCGGATCTCCGCGACGTCCTCGAACAGCCAGACGTCGAGGTCGAGGGCGTCGAGGTGGCTGAACGACAGGTTCGCCAGGTGCACCTCCTTGCCGGCCTCCCGGAGGGTCAGGGCGAGGGGTAACCCGGCGTACACGTCGGAGCCTCCGCCCGCGCCGGCGACGAGGATCCGGCTGCAACGCTCAAGCCGGGCGGACAGGGGCGAGCCGAACATGCGTCACATCTTGCACTACGGACCTCGGCGGGCGCGGCGATCAATGTGGCAGAGTGCAGGGCATGAAGCCCGATTTGCGTCTCGACGTTCCGGCGGACTTCGACGACTCCGATGCCGACTCCCAGGTCCATCCGATCGCCAGGTTGCTGTTCCCCGCCCGGACTGCCGCGGAAGCGTTCGGCAAGGCCCAGGAGTGGGTGGGGGCTCACAACGTTTTCCTGGTGGACGTCTCGTGGGATTACGCGACCGGTGAGGCGGAGCCGTTCGTCCTGAGCATCTACTTCGTCTTCGAGGACGATTCCGAGCCGGCCTGAGCCACGGCCTGGTGCCGGGGGAGGGTGAGGGTCAGGATCGCCCCGCCTCCGGGGGCGTTGGCGGCGGTGAGGGTGCCGCCGTGCAGGCGCGCGTTCTCGGCGGCGATGGCCAGGCCCAGGCCGCTGCCCTCGGTGCGGGTACGGGCGGCGTCGCCCTTGGTGAACCGGTCGAAGACGTGCGGCAGGAGGTCGGCGGGGATGCCGGGCCCGTCGTCGGAGACGGTGACGGCGATCCGGTCGGCACCGGCCCGGACCTGGATGCGTACCGACACCGCCGGGCCGCCGTGCCGCAGCGCGTTGCCGACGAGGTTGGCGAGGATGACGTCGACCCGGCGCGGGTCGAGGCGGGCGCGCAGGCCCGGGGGAGTGTCGGTGCGGACCCGGTCGTGCCAGTGCCGCAGATCGAGCGTCTTGGCGATGAGCTCGCCCAGGTCGACCTCGTCGAGATTCAGTACGGCGGCGCCGGCGTCGAAGCGGGACACCTCGATCAGGTCCTCGACCAGGCGGGTGAGCTTCCGGGTCTCGTCGGAGACCAGCTGCAGCGCCTCGGCGGTGAGCGGTGCGAGGCGGCCGGAGGCGGCGTCGGCGTCGAGGACTCCGGTCACGGCGCTCATGGCCGCCAGCGGCGTACGAAGCTCGTGGGAGACGTCGGCGGCGAAGCGGCGCGCCCGCGCTTCCATGTCGCGCAGCGTGGCCGCGTCGGCCTGGAGGGTGGCCGCCATGGTGTTGAACGTGCGGCCGAGGTCGGCGAGTTCGTCGTCGCCGGTGACGCTCACGCGGGTGTCCAGGCTGCCTGCCGCCATCTGTTCCGCGGCCGTGCGCAGCCGCCGTACCGGTCGCAGGAGTCTGCGCGCGGCCAGCAGGGCGGGGACGATGGAGGCCAGGGCGACGGGGAGGGCTCCGGCGCGGGCGGCGGCCGCCAGGCTGTCGACGTCCTGCTGCTGGGAGGCCAGGGAGAGGGAGGCGTAGACGACGAGCGGCGGGGAGCCGTGCGGGCGGGCGGCGGCGGTGACGGGAAGGGACACGGCCAGCCAGGGGGCCTGGGCGTGGTGGAAGCGCTGGGCCAGCGCGGTGCGCGCCGAGGCGGCCTGGTCGCGCAGTTGCGCGGGCAGCGGCGGCGCCTGCTTCCCGGCGGCGATGAGCGGGCCGCCGCGGTAGGACAGGGCGGTGTGCCAGCCCCGCGTGCCCGCCGCCAGGTCCAGTTGCCGGGCCAGCTTGCGCAGGTCCGCCTCGGCGGGGTCGGCGGGCAGGTCGGGCGTCCGGGAGGTGAGGTGGGCGCGCAGTTCCTGCAGGACGTCGGCCTGGGCGCGTTCGACGATCGCGGCGTGGCCCTGGCGGTAGGTGATCGCGGCGGCGGTCAGCGCGCTGACCGTGGAGACCAGCAGGAACACCAGGACCAGCTGGGCCCTCAGGCCGCGTGCGCGGGCGAGGCGGATCACAGCGGCCCGAACCGGTAGCCGAAGCCGCGCACGGTCTGGATGTAGCGGGGGTTGCGGGGGTCGTTCTCGATCTTGGCGCGCAGCCGCATCACGCACGCGTCGACCAGCCGGTAGTCGCCGTGGAAGCTGTGTTCCCAGACCTGTTCGAGGAGCTGCTGGCGGCTGAAGGTCTGCTCGGGCGCGGCCGTCAGGAACAGCAGCAGCTTCAGCTCCGTCGGCGCCAGCGCGAGTTCCTCGCCGTGCTTGAGCACGCGCAGGGCGACCCGGTCGACGAGCAGGTCGCCGTGGGTGGTGCGGGCCTGGTCGGAGGAGGCGGGCTGGGCGGTACGGCGCAGCACCGCGCGCATCCGGGCTTCGATGACCTCGGTGCTGGCAGGCTTGATCACGTAGTCGTCGGCCCCGGCCTCCAGTCCCACGACGACGTCCACGTCATCGTCGCGCGCGGACAGGATCACGATGGGCACCTGGCTGAAGGCGCGGATGCGGCGGCAGGTCTCCAGACCGCTCATGCCGGGCAGCATGAGGTCGAGCAGGACGAGGTCGGGCGCGCTCGCGACGAGTTCGGCCAGTCCTTCCTCGCCGGTCGAGACGAGCAGGGTCTCGTGGCCTCTGTGGCGCAGGCCGAGGCTCACGCCGCGGCGTACGGCCGGGTCGTCTTCTATCACCAGGACGCGGGTCACGAGGAGGCCCCCTGATGGGCCGGGACGGCCGACCCGCTCTCGTCGCACCTGACCGGCCAGGGCGGGCCCGGCATGCCGGGCTCGAACACCTCGATGACGGGGTCGTCGCCGACGCCCGGGGCCTCGGCGGCCGTACAGACCAGCTGGCTCACCGCCGCCGGGCGCAGGTCACGCACCAGCCACGGCAGACGCAGCTGTACGCGGCCCTTGACCGTCGTGGCCCGGACCGGCTGGGGCGCCGAGGGGAGTTGCGTGATCAGCCCCCGGGCCCGCTCGGCCGCCGTGGGACCGTCGAGCAGCGCGTCCATGGCCTGTTGCAGCCGGGCGCCGGCCGGTGCCGGCCGGGAGACCGGCCAGGTGCCCTGGGGCGTGACGAAGTACACCCGCAGCGAGCTGCCGACGTCTTCGGTCAGGCCGCCTTGGACCGGGGCACCGGCGGGGCTCACCTCAGAGTCGCTGATTCCGCAGCCCGCCAGCGTCGCCGCCGCGACCAGGCCGGCCGCCACGTGGCGTAAGAGCCTCGGCATGTGTCCGTCCCTCCGTTGCCTGGCGCGAACTGTCCGGCCATGACTGGCTGAGCCTGCTCACGTCGACCGTCCCGGCGCCGGGCCGCGGCCGCGGCCGCGGGATCGCCGCCCACAGCCCCGCCGCCATGACCGCCGTGGCGGCCAGTGCCGCCCATCCGCGCCGCCCGGTGGCCCAGCCGGTGCGCAGCCGTACCGGATCTTCGACGGTGGCCTTCGAGACTACCGCAGCCAGCAGTGACAGCCCGGCCGCGGTGATCGTCCAGCCCCAGCCGTCGAGCCCGGCCACCGGCCGGGGCAGCAGCAGGTAGACCGGCCAGTGCCACAGGTACAGGCTGTAGGACAGCTCGCCCAGCCGGCGCGGCACGGTGCTGCCGATCACCCGGCCCGCCAGGCCGTCCGGCGCGTGGGCCAGGAGCGCGATCAGCGCGGCGCCGCCCAGGGAGTGCGCGAACATCCCGCCCTGGAACAGGCCGGGGGCCTTTTCCCCGCCGGTCAGCAGCCACGAGACCGACAGCCCGCACAGCAGCAGGACGCAGATCGCGTCCACGGCGGTGCGTGACAGGCCGCTCACCGCGTCCTGGACGGGCGCCGTGGCGGCGGCCGCGCCGAGGAGCAGGGAGAAGGCCCGGGTGTCGGTGCCCTCGTAGGCGCGGGTGGTGTCCACGGCCGCCCCGAGCCTGACCATGAGCAGGAGCGAGACGAGCGCACCGGCCACCGCGACGAGCGCCACCCGCCGGTGCCCGCCGGGCCCTCTCCCGGCCAGGGCCACCATCAAGGGCCAGGCCAGGTAGAACTGCCATTCGACGCCGATGCTCCACAGGTGGGCGAACAGGCGGGTGCCGGAGGCGTTCCAGTAGCCGATCTGCTCGCCGATGAAGTGCCAGTTCACGCTCTGGACGGCCACCCACGGCGCGTCCTGGAGGGCGTACCTCAGCAGGTCCGGGCCGGCGAACGCCCAGGCCAGCAGGAGCGTCGAGGTGACCATGACGGTCAGCGCGGGCAGGAGGCGGCGGGCCCTGCGCTCCCAGAAGGCCACCAGGCGCAGGCCGCCGCTCCTGCCGAGCTCCTCCAGCAGCAGGCCCGTGATCAGGAAGCCGGACAGGACGAAGAACAGGTCGACGCCCAGGAACCCGCCGCGCAGGTGACCGGCGTGAAACAGCAGGACCCCGGCGACAGCGAACCCGCGCAGCCCGTCGAGCGCGCCGACATGCGCGCGGCGCGGGGCGGACGTCGTGGCTCCCATCAGCCGCAGCCGAGTTTGGCGAAGCGCTCGTCGCCGGTCCACGGCCCGGTGGCCCAGGCGGCGGGGGCGGCCGGGGTGAAGCCGGCCCGCTCGCCGAGCTGCTTGGCGAACCAGGTGGCGAAGGCCGCCGACCCCTGCTGGCAGGAGTGGATGCCGTCCTTGGCGCGCTGGGCCTTGGTGGCCGCGTAGTCGCTTCCCCACAGCGCGGAGGCGTCCAGGTAGCGGCCGGGCGCGGCCTTGGCGGCCATCGCCGGCGCGCTCTTGATCGCGTTCTCGTGGGGCTTGAAGAAGTCGTCGATCTTGAACGGCGGGGCGGACACCAGCACGAGCTCGGCGCCGGCGTCCTCGGCCGTCCGGGAGAGCTTCTGGTAGGCCGACAGTTGCTGGCGGGGGGTGCCCCAGTCGTAGGTGGTGATCTGGTAGGCGATCACCGTGGGCCGGAAGGAGGCGAGGTTGTCCTTCAGCGTCTTCCAGGTCTCCTTGGCCGCCATGGCCGTCACCTCGTGGTCGCCGGCGACGACGTTGCCGCCGCCGGCGGACGTGGCGTTCTTGAACGCCACGCCCGCGGCCTGCAGCGCCGCCTCCAGCGCCGGGGCCTGCGCGCCGGCGATGGAGTCACCCATCCAGAGCACCCGGACGCCGGTGGCGGCCCGCGGGGTCCCCGTGCCGGAGGAGGTGGTGGTGGCCGCGCCGCAACCCGCGAGGGTGAGTCCGGCCGCGACGGCCAGGATCAGGAGGTTCGTCGATCGCATGGCCAGCAGGCAATCAGACGGATGCGGAGCTCAGCCGGGTTGTCATCGTTTCATCACACGATGCGGGAACGGCCGTCACGAAGGCCGCGAGCCTGAGCGGCCGGCTCACTCCGTCGGCGGGGTCCAGGGTTGAAGGGTCTGCGGGTCGAACGGCATGGAGATGTGTTCGTGCGTGATCAGCCACTTGCCGCCGGACCGGCGGCAGCAGACCGTTGAACGTACCCACATCGCGCGATCAGAGCCGTTCTTCAGCGTTCCGGTGTCCAGGTGGAGCATGTGCGCGAACGCGACGTCTCCGTTGACCGCGATGTTGAGTTCGTGCGTTTCCAGGCCGATGGGGCCGTCATATTCGTCGAACCACCGCACGAAGTTGCGGCGGACCTCGCCGGACCCCGCGAACTGGAGCGGGGGCACGACATCGTAATAAACGATGTCGGGAGAATAGTGCGACATGAGCCGGTCAATGTCCTTCACCTGGCAGGCATCGACCCGGCCGTCCAAGAAGGCCAGAAACTCGGAATCGTTCGTGGTCATTGCATTCTCCGTTCAACAAAATCTTCGGTGTCAGGCGGCGCGGCCGGCCTTGAGCAAGGCGGCGGTGTCGACGACCCGGCGGGCCTGGTGGCGGGCCGCGTCCAGGGGCACGTCGCCGGGCGCGCCGTCGCCGGTCACGTGGGAGGTGCCGTACGGGTTGCCTGACTGGAACTGGATGGGGTCGGTGTAGCCGGGGGGCACGATGATGCCGCCCCAGTGGTAGAACGTGTTCCCCAGCGCCAGGATGGTGGATTCCTGCCCGCCGTGGGCGGTGTTGGAGGCGGTGAAAGCCGAGTACACCTTGTCGGCGAGTTTGCCCTGGAACCACAGGGGCCCGGTGGTGTCGATGAACGCCCTGAGCTGGCTGGCCGGGTTGCCGAAGCGGGTGGGCGTACCGAACAGCACCGCGTCGGCCCAGTCCAGGTCGTCGAGGCCGGCCTGGACGATGTCGGCGGTGTCCTGAATGTGCTGGGACCACGCCGGATTAGCGCTGATCGCCTCCGGCGGAGCCGTTTCGGCGACCTTGCGCAGCCGCACGTGGGCGCCGGCCTTTTCCGCACCTTCGGCGGCGGCTCGCGCCAGGGCATGAATGGTGCCGGTGGCACTGTAGTAAATGATCGCGAGATTGACGGGTGCCATGGTCGGTTCCTTTCGCAACATTCGTCTCAGTAATTACGACGACGAAGCCGTGCGAAATGTCAGGCGGTCGAAGTGCGGTGGCCCGATGGGGCCGCGCGTCAGGCCGTCCACGGCCGGAGCTTGTCCGGATTGCGTACGGCCCACAGGTGCTTGACCCGCTCGCCGGCGACGTCGAACGCCATGACCAACACGGTCTCGCCGTCCTGCTGGGCCGCCAGGCCGGGCTGACCGTTGACCGTACGCTCCAGGATCACGAGGTCGGGTGCCAGGTCGGCGATCTCGACCAGGTAGCGCGCGATCCGCTCGCTGCCCTCCACCGGCTGCAGCCTGGCGCTGACCAGGCCGCCGCCGTCGGCGACCGCCCTGGCGTCGGGGGCGAGCAGGCCGACGAGGGCGTCGATGTCCTTGGCTTCCCAGGCCCGCTTGAAGTCCCTCACGATGCCGGCCTGCCGGGCCTCCGGCGTCACGGACGTCTCCGACTCGCGGATGCGCCGGCGCGCCGAGGAGGCGAGCTGGCGGCAGGCCGCCGGGGTACGGCCGACGACCTCGGCCACCTCGGCGAAGGAGTAGCGGAAGACGTCATGCAGGACGAACGCCACGCGCTCGGCCGGGGTCATCGCTTCGAGCACGACGAGGAACGCCATGGCGACCGACTCGTCGAGGGTGATCCGGTCGGCGGGGTCACCCGGCCGCGCGCCGGTCCACTCCGTACGGTCGGGCAGCGGCTCGGGAACCCACTCGCCCACGTAGCTTTCGCGGCGGACCCGGGCCGAGCCGAGCAGGTCCAGGCAGATGCGGCCGGCGACCTTGGTCAGCCAGGCGCCGGGGCTCTCGATGGCCTCCTGCTGCCGGCGGGTCATGGCGTACCAGCGGGTGTAGGTCTCCTGCACGACGTCCTCGGCGTCGGCCAGGGAGCCGAGCAGCCGGTAGGCGAGGTTGATGAGCTGACGCCGCTCGCTCACGATCGCGCTCAGGCTCGGATCGAGCCGGTCGTCTCCTGGCTCGGATCGGGTGGTCATGGTGTGCCGTCTTTCCTTGTCGCAGCCGCTCTCACTATTACGACGAGACAACACCGTGGAATGTGAGGGCGGCGCCTGCTTGTCGCGCCCGGGCCGCCTCGTTGCGCCATGCGTACGTCTACCGAAAGGACGACCGGGCAGCTTCGGCGAACGCCCGCAGTTCGCCGGGGATGTCGGGTCCGGCCGGGACATACACGACCTCGGTGACCCCGGCGGCACCCGCTTCGTCGAACCGGGCGGCGATGGAGGCGGCATCGCCGGTCCAGCCCGGCTCCAGGGCCGCCAGCCCGGCGGCGGTCACGACGTCGCGATCGCGGTCGGTCAGCCGGGACAGATGGCCCTGATGGGCGATGAGATGCCGTTCGCGCTCGGGACGTTCGGCTTCGAGCGAGGTGCGCCAGGCCCTTCCGCCCGGCATGGCGTCGACCGCGGCGCCCGCTTTCTGCCATACGGCGTGGACGATGCTGGCGTAGCCGGGGCCGGCGGCCTCGATGACGCGCCGGCTGGTGTGATCCTCGCCCGGGCGCAGGACGGTGCCGAACCTCAGCACCGCGCACTGGGCCCATCCGTGATCGCCGTCCGCCGGGACGCTGGTCATGACGACGCCGGGCGCGTCGAGCTCCCGGGCCGCGGCGAATCCCTTCGGCCCGGAGGCGGCCACCCACAGGGGCACCTCCATTGGACGCGGAGGTGCGAATCCGGGCAGGTGCATCAGCTGGCACGGCCGGCCGTCGATCTCGACGACCTCGCCGTCGAGAAGCGCCCGTACCTGGCGGACGTAGCGGACGGTGTCGGCCCAGGGGACGGGCTGCTGCCCGAGCGCGTGCCGTGCGGTGTAGCCGGTCCCGACGGCGACGATGAGCCGGCCGGGCGCCAGCTCATGGACCGAGCCGATGGCCGAGGCGGTCACCATCGGATGGCGCAGGTCCGGGACGGCGACCCCCGTGGCGAGCCCGATCCGGTCGGTCCCGGACGCGATGCGGGCCAGCGCCACCCACAGGTCGCCGTGCAGCGCCGGTGAGTCGAACAGCCAGACGCGCCGGTAGCCGAGCCGTTCGGCGAACCTGGCCGTGTCGACGACCTCGGCGGTTGGTGCGAGCGCGCAGGAGTAGTGGGGACGAGTCGTCATGAGGCTTCCCACAGGGCCCCTCTGCTTCCGGTTTCAGGACAGATGTCCTGAACCTTAGGACGCTCGTCCTGAAAGCGCAATGTGCCGGTACGCTCCTGTCCATGGAAATCCGGGAGCGGCAGTGGTCGCCGAACCAGCGGGCCAGACAGGAGCAGATCATTGAGGCGGCCATGGAGATCCTGGCCCGTGACGGCCTGGCGGCGTGCACGGCGCGCGCGGTGGCCGAGGCGGGCCCGCTGACGAAAAGCGCCATCCACTACTACTTCGACGACATGGACGAGATCATCGACGCCGCGATGGCACGTCACATGAGCGGGTGTCTCGACCGCATCGCCGAGGCGTCGAGCCGGCACGACAGCCCTCTCGACCGCTTCTGGGCCGCCGTCCAGGCCTATCTCGAGATCTTCGCCCGGCGGCCGAACGCCGCGTTCCTGTGGTTCAGCTACTGGGTGGACGTGGGGCAGAAGGGCCGCATGGAGCCGATCGACCGCATGCACCAGGCGATGATCGGTGTACTGCGTGACCTGCTGGCCGGTATCCCGGTCGACGACGCGCCCGCGCGAGCCCACGCGTTGTTCTCCTACCTGCTGGGCACGCTCATGCAGCAGGCCGTACGACCGTTGCCGTTCGCCGAGCTGAGGCCGCAGATCGCCACCGTGTGCGGCCTCGACCCGGCCCTCTCGACCGGCGGGGCCGGGCGGCGTCGTCAGCGCTGACAGCCGGGCCGGGCGTGAGTTCCCGTCATCCGAGGCAGGAGCGGACGGCCTTGACCAGGTTCGAGGCCCGCGGGTCGTCGGGCCGGAAGTTCCAGAGGTTGGTGACGTAGCCGAAGCCGACATCGGCATCGGGGTCGGCGAAGCCGATCGATCCGCCGGACCCCGGATGGCCGAACGATCCCGGCCCGAGCATCGGCCCCGGAGGGCAGGCTCGCCCGAACCCCAGCGACATGTAGAAGGAGCGGTCGGCTGGGATGTCCAGGCCCGGCGGCAGGCCGTACATCGGCGTCTTGTCGGTCTGGACGACGGTCATCCTCTCGACCGTCGACGGATCGAGCAGCCGGACGCCGTCGACGTCGCTGACGGTGGCGGCGTACATCCGGGCCAGCGAGCATGCGTCGGCGAGCATGTTCGCGGCGGGGAACTCCGCCGCGCGCCAGGCACGTGTCGTGAAATATCCGGTCGCGTTGTCGAGGGCGCCGCCGAGCTCGCCGGCGCGTATCTGGATCGAGCCCGGGCTCCACATGGATTCGACCCAGGCGGTGACCGTGTCCGCATCGAGCCCAGTGACCTTGATCATGCCGGCGAGCAGCTCCGCCACGCTGAACGCATCGGTGAAGTGGAGCCGGGCCACCCGTTCCTCGTGCTCCTCGGGCAGCCCGATCCAGGCGCTCAGGCCGAGCGGGGCGGCCACCTCTTCGGCGAAGAACGTGCCGAGTGACTTGCCGGTGATCCGACGTACGACCTCCCCGACCAGAAACCCGTAGGTGACGGCGTGGTAGACGTGCCGGGTGCCCGGCTGCCACAGCGGCTTCTGCGCCTCGAGTGCGCGGATGACCGGGTGCCATGCGCAGGCCTGCTCGAACGTCAGCGGCCCGTCGACGATCGGCAGACCGGCCTGGTGTGACAGCAGCCAGCGTACTTTGAGCTGTTCCTTGCCGTTGGCGGCGAACTCCGGCCAGTACCGGGCCACCGGGGCGTCCAGGTCCAGCTGGCCGCGCTGGGCCAGCAGATGGGCACAGATCGCGGTGGCGCCTTTCGTCGTGGATGCGACCTGGACGATGGTGTCCTTGCGCCACGGCCGGTTCGCCTCGCGGTCGGCGAGGCCGGCCCACAGGTTGGCGACGGGGCGGCCGCCCACGTAGACGCTGCACGCCGCGCCGACCTCGCCGGGGGTCTCGAAGTTCGCGTGGAACGCGTCAGCGAGCTTTCCCCAGCCTTCCTCTACACCGTGCTCGAGGTCGTCGCGGGCCTGATTGGCTGTCATTCGGATCCATTCTCTCGATACGGTCTGCCGCTCGGATCGGGTTCCGTTCGCCGCGTTCTGCTGTAGCGGGCGCGGCCTCGAAGGGGTGCTCCAGGGGTGGGACGGCGCCAATGCGCCGAAGACACGCAAGTGGTGCTCGCCGGGCGCGGGCGGCTTGCAGCAGGTGGGAGTGGCGGCGCTGGGTGGCGCAGGCGGTCGCGTGGCGCAGGCGGTCGCGTGGCGCAGGCGGTCGCGTGGCGCAGGCGGTCGCGTGGCGCAGGCGGTCGCCAACCCGCCGCACCGGCGCGAGCTCGTCACGGGTCATGCCGGCCACCGAGCGCCGCGGGCGACCGCGAGGGCGGCTTCGGCGGGAGACAGCCGGCGCGACTCGGCGGGGGAGTGGCAAGCAGGCTGTCGACGGTCAGGCGCCCGAGGTTCTCCTCTGGCTGATGGACTCCTGAAAGATGTCCGCGTTGGTGGGCGAGTCCTTGATCAGGTCGTCGCAGAAGGCAGCGACATCGTCGCCGATGAGTTCCAGGACTCCCTTGCCGTCCGCGACGCCCTCCTCGAAGAAATCGACGATCCCGGAGAGCAGGGTCCCGCCGACCAAGTCGATCGGTCCGACCTTGAAGAGGTACCTCTGCATCTCCTTGTAGACGATCTGATAGTCCCTCGGGAGCGCCTTGACCCGCGCCAGGTGCGCCCGCCACTGCTTCTTGCCCTCGATGATGTCCTGGATGCCCACGTCAGCCTCCTAGCCGGCCCAATTTCCTTGCGACATTCCTGTTCAACTGCTCGCGCCACCGGTCGCGAAAGTTCCGAGCCCCTTGTCCGCCGGCCAGCGCCGCGCAGAAGCCCCCGATGTCGTCACCCAGCACCTCGTGAATGCTCTGTCCATCGGCCGCCGTCTCTTCGAGCAGCCCCAGAGCATTGTCGAGAATCGGCATCAGGTTTCGACCGGTGAAGTCCCCGTAGGGAAAAAGATGAGCCTTGATCTGTTCCCACGCCGCCCGATAGTCGTCCGGCAACTTCTGTGCCCGGACTTCGAACGCCTTCATTTCCCTGGTGAGATCGTTGCCTGTCATGGCGTCCCACAAGTTCATCTTCCGCCCTCCTTGAGCTTGTCGATCCGCGAGGTGATGTACTCCCATTTCGCCCAGAACGTTGCGAGTTCTCTGCGGCCCGCGTCGTTGAGCGCATAGAACTTGCGCGGCGGGCCCAGCTCGGACGGTCGTTTCGTCACCTGGACGAGCCCGTTCTTTTCCAGCCGCAGCAGGATGGTGTAAACCGTCCCCTCGACGACGTCGGCGAAGCCGAGTTCGTTCAGCCGGCGCGTGATGGCGTACCCGTAGGTCTCCTCGCTGCCGATGATTTCAAGCACGCAGCCCTCGAGCGTGCCCTTCAGCATCTCCGTCAGGTCGTCCATCGTGGGTCCTCTTCGGTCTTTCACTACTTTGTACTACCGAGTACCACTACACGGTACCACAAAGTAGTGAACGCGTGCGCCTGTACGAGCCATGACGCGCGTCTTCCTCGAAGTCAGGTCGTGACGGGTTACGCAGATCCGGCGGCCAGGGGAAGGGCGGCCCCGGCGGACCGGGTGACGACGGTCCCGGGGGACGCCCGGACGAGGGCGGCGGCGACCGGCCGCGCCGGACCGGCTGGAAGCGGTTCATCCCCAGCTGGAAGGTCGTGGTCCTCGCCGTCATGGTGCTGGCGGCTGGCCTGTTCGTCATGATCATGGTGGCGTACGCCAACACCCCACTGCCTCTGGCGACCCAGCAGCAGGCCGTCGAACAGGGCAGCATCATCTACTACCGGGACGGCAAGACCGAGATCGCCTGGCTCGGCACCAAGCGCGAGATCGTGCCGATCACCAAGATCCCGCGGCATGTCCACGACGCCTTCATCGCCGCCGAGAACCGCACGTTCCGCACCGACCCGGGCATCTCGGTGTCCGGCATCATGCGGGCGGTGTGGAGCACGGTGACCGGCCAGCAGATCCAGTGCGGTTCGACGATCACGCAGGAGATGGCGCGGGGCTACTACGACGGCCTCAGCCAGGAGCGGACCATTCAGCGGAAGGTCAAGGAGATCTTCGTCTCGATCCGCGCCAGCAAGGATATGTCGGACGAGATCAGCCCGCCGGCCCGTGGCACAGGCCCTCAGCGCCGAACAGCCTGACAGCCCTAGAGGGGATTGTCCCGTAGCCAGGCCAGGACCTGGCCGGCGTGCTCGTTCGGCGGGAAGACCGGGTAGAAGACGTGCTCGATCGCGTCGCCACGGATGATCAGGGTCAGCCGCTTGTACAGCCTCCGCCCGCCGGCCTCGAACGTGGGCAGATCGAGCGCCCGCGCCAGGCTCCGCGCAGGGTCGGAGAGCAGCTGGAACGGCAGGTGCAGCCGCTCGACGACCTCGCGCTGATAGTCGGTGTCCTGGCTCGACAGGCCGAACACGCTCACCGCGCCGGCGGCGAGCAGGTCCTGATGGTGGTCGCGGAAGCCACAGGACTCGGGGGTGCAGCCGCGCGCTCCGGGGATCGAGTCCCAGCCGTCGGGCAGGTCGGTGCCCGGGCGGCCGGTGAGCGGGTAGATGTAGACCACCGTACGGCCCGCGCCGAGCGCGTCAAGGCGGATCGCGGCGCCGCCGGTGCCCGGCAATTCCAGGTGCGGCAGCTTCATGCCCGGCAGATGGGCGGCCGCGCCGTCGTCCTCGGGGACGGGCAGGTCGGCGGGCAGGTTCGTGTGGTCGGTCATCAGGTCCTCTCCTGCGGTGGCCGGTGAGACGCGGCTGCTGTGGTGTTCTCCAGGTGCGCGAGCCGGGCCAAGGACGTCTCTTCGCGCTCTACGCCGACGCCTCGACGGCCGAGCCGGCCGCGGCGCGCTCCCACGTGACGCGGCGGCGCCGGACCGGCAGGCCGAGCGTCGGGTTGGCGACGCTCCAGGCGGCGTTCTTGCAGATCAGCTCCTTGTAGACGGCGGCGAGCCGGCCGGTCAGGACGGCCTGCACGGCGCGGTCGTCGGCGGTGACGTACTGGATCAGCCCCTCCTTGCGGCCCAGCGAGATGCACTGGTTGAAGTAGCGGATCGACACCTTCGGGAGCTTCCCGCCGGTCAGGCGGGCCGCGATCGCGTCGGCGGCCTGCCAGGCGGTCGGAATGCCGGAGGCGCACGACATCCGCAGCGGCTTGTCCCCGGGGCCCATCACCATGGCCGCGTCGCCGATGGCGTACACGTCCGGGTGCGAGACCGAGCGCATGGTGCCGTCGACCACGATCTGGCCGTCGCCGGTGACCTCCAGGGCGGTCGCCTTCGCGATCGGGTGGACCGCGAAGCCGGCGGTCCACACGGTGACGGCGGCCGGGATGGCCGTGCCGTCGGCGGTGGTGACGCGGTCGGCTTCGACGCCGGTGACGGCGGCGTGCTCGTACGCGGTGATCCCGAGCTTGCCGAAGACCTTGCGCAGGTGCTCGCGGCCCTTGGGGGAGAGCCAGTCACCGAGCGCGCCTCGGGCGGCGAGGGCGACGTCGAGGTCGGGGCGGGTCTCGGCGATCTCGGTGGCGGCCTCCACGCCGGTGAGTCCGCCGCCGACGACGACCACGCTCTGCCCGGCGTCGAGGCGGGCCAGGCGCTCGCGCAGCCGGAGCGCTCCGGGGCGGCCGGCGATCTCGTAGGCGTGCTCGGCGCTCCCGGGGACGCCTTGGGCGTTCCAGCGGCTGCCGAGCGCGTAGACGAGCGTGTCGTAGGGGAGCTCTTCGGCGCCGGACCCGGGCGCGTTCAGGCCGACGCCGGACCCGGGCGCGTCGGTGAGGGTGACGGTCCTGCGGTCGACGTCGACGCCGGTGACCTGCGCGAGCCGCAGTTCGACGCCGGTGCCCGCGAACATCTCGCGGAACGGCCGGGGCTTGAGGTCCTGGCCGGTCGCCACCTGATGCATGCGGACGCGTTCGACGAAGTCGGGCTCGGCGTTGACGAGGGTGATGGCGACGTCCTCGCGGCGGAGCCGCCTGGCGAGGCGGCCGGCGGCGATGGCTCCGGTGTAGCCGGCTCCGAGGACGACGATGCGGTGCTTCATTTCCTGCTCCTGTCTGTGTGGTTGCCCTTTGAACCGGGCAGCCCGCCGTTTCCTGACAGGTACGGGATGTGAAGCACCTCACATCCCGATCAGAAGCCGTCGAACAGGGGCTCGCCGTGGTCGGCGAGCGCCCATTGCGCGGTCGCGCGTTCGAGCTTGTCGGGGTTGACCTGGTTGCGGAGCGCGGTGATGCCCTCGGCGGTGACCTCCAGGCACATGATGGCGACGACCCGGCCGTCCACGACGGCCACCACGGCGGGGTCGCCGTTGGCGGTCCAGGCGTAGACCTCGGGCGAGCCGCCGACCAGGGTGCGTTTGGCCTCGGTGGGTTTGAACAGGCCCCGCAGGAACTTCGCGACCGCGACGGCGCCCTCGAACGCCTTGGTGCGGGCCGGGATCTTCCCGCCGCCGTCGCCGACCGAGATGGCGTCCTCGGTGAGCAGGCGTACGAGCGGCTCGGTCCGGCCGCTGGTGGCGGCCGCCAGGAACTCCTCGACGATCCGCCGGGCGGCGGCCGCGTCGATCTCGGTACGGGCCTTGCCGTCCGCGACGTGTTTCTTGGCACGGTGGAAGAGCTGCTGGCTGGCGGCCTCGGTGAGGTCGAGGATCTCGGCGATCTCCCGGTGCGGGTAGTCGAAGGCCTCCCGCAGCACGTACACCGCCCGCTCGTTGGGGGACAGGCGCTCCATGAGGGTGAGGACCGCGTACGAGACCGATTCGCGCTGCTCGGCGGTGTCGGCCGGGCCGAGCATGGGGTCACCGGCGAGCAGCGGCTCGGGCAGCCATCGGCCCACGTAGGTCTCGCGGCGCGCCCGCGCGGAGGTGAGCTGGTTGAGGCACAGGTTGGTGAGGACCTTCGTGAGCCAGGCCTCGTGCACCTCGATGCGGTCGATGTCGGCGGCCTGCCAGCGCAGGAACGTCTCCTGCACGGCGTCCTCGGCCTCCGCGGCGGAGCCGAGGAGGCGGTAGGCGATGGCCTCCAGGCGCGGCCTGGACGCCTCGAACAGGTCGATGTCGTCCGCGGTCAAGGGCATGGCGTGATCCTAGCCCGCGCGGCGCACCCGGACATGGGCGGGCCCCGGCCCGGGTCGGGCGATCCTGGACCGGGGTTCGCCTGCCGGTCAGCTCGACGTGCTCGCGAACATGCCGGGCTCGTAGGAGCCGCCCTGGGTGCGCACGATCACGCCGAGCCGGTTGGCCGCGTTGATCATGGCGACCAGGTACACCAGCGCGGTGATCTGGTCCTCGTCGTAGTGCTTGCGCACCTGGGCCCAGGTCTCGTCGGACACTCCCTGGTAGGCGTCGGCGAGCCGGGTGCCCTCCTCGGCGAGCGCCAGCGCGGCCCGCTCGGCCTCGGTGAACACGGTGGACTCGCGCCAGGCGGCGACCAGGCTGAGCCGGACCGCGCTCTCCCCGGCGGCCGCGGCGTCCTTGGAGTGGTAGTCGACGCAGAAGCCGCAGCCGTTGATCTGGCTGGCACGCAGCATCACCAGGTCCTGGGTGGGCTTGGGCAGCGTCGACTGCTCGATGGCCAGGCTGACGTTGTAGAACCGCTTGCCGAGCTTGGCTCCGAGCTGGTTGGCGTTCAGGTTCATACGGGGTTCCATGACTTCGTCCTTAATCGTTCGCGCGGTGTCCTGACGGCATGGAGATGCCGGCCACCCGTTCCCTGTGACAGCTCGACGATGTGACGTGCGCCACCGGACCCTGTGGCCGGCGCCGCGGGCCTCGCGCGAGCACGTACACGAACAGGACCGCCATGACCACCGCGCCTGCCCACATGGCCTGCCGCCAGCCGGCGACGAAGGACTCCTGGGCGGCCCGGATCAGCGCCTGCGCCCCGTCGGCGGCGACGAGGGCGTTGGCGATGCCCTCGCGGGCGGCGTCGGCGGCGGCGTCCGGTACTCCGCCGAGCCGGGAGTCGATGGCGCCGCGGTAGCCGGCGGTCAGGACCGCGCCCAGCAGCGCGACACCGAGCGCGGTGCCGAACTCCCTGGTGACGTCGTTAAGCCCTTGGAACGTTCCTCGTGCGGGAAGGTCGAGGTGATGACGGCAAGGGTGGCCGGCATGATCATCGCTGCGCCCACGCCGCTCAGGAAGCGCGCGGCGAGCAGGATCCCGGACGACGTGGCCAGGCCGGCCGCCGCGCTCGCCGCTCCGAAGACGAGCAGGCTCGCGAGCAGCACCGGCCTGCGGCCCCACCGGTCGCCCAGCGCGCCGAGCGGCAGGAGCAGCGCGGCCAGGCTGAGGGTGTGGACGTTGATGAACCACAGGACCTCGGTCTGCGAGGCGTCGAACGCGACGGCGAGCTCCGGCTGGGCGACGTTCAGCCCGGACACCGATGCGATGACCGCCATGAGCGCGACGCAGACCCCGGCCAGGATCGTACGTCGTCGTCGTGGGTCGTGGATGGTCGGGTCAGGGGTTTCCCGGGTTCGTGCTCATGATGCCTTTTCAGAAAGCCGTCGGGTGGCGCGTACGACCACGTCGTGGAGGGGGACCTCTCGACCGCCGTGGCCGGTGAGCGTGCGGACGCGCTCTTCGGCGGTGACGATCTCCCACTCCGTGCCGTCCATGCGCGCGGTGATGGCCGCGGAGGTGGCCGACGCTTCGGCAGGCGGGTGGTGCCCGTGGCCGGTCGAGCCCGGGGTGTGCAGGTGCCCCACGATGAGCAGCGTGCCGCCGGGAGCCACCCAGCCGGCGATGCGGTCGTAGAACTCCAGCTGCGGCATCGCCGGGTGGGCGTAGTGGGTCATGACCAGGTCGAACCGCGCGTCCGGGCGCCAGACGCTCAGATCCGCCTCGACCCACCGCAAGCGCTCGGAGGCCCCGCTCGCCGCCGCGCGCTCGGCGGCGCGGGCCAAAGCCTCGGAGGAGATGTCGGCCGCGGTGACGTGCCAGCCGCGAGAGGCGAGCCAGATCGCCTCGGCGCCGCCGCCGCACCCCGCATCCAGCGCCGTGCCCGGTGTCAGGCCGCCGGTCTCACGAGCGAGGTACGGGTTCGGCGGGTTGCCGCCCATGGACCCGGGGTCCCCGGCTCGCCGCTCCTGCCAGTGCCGCTCCCAGAAGTCCTTGTCGAATTCGTACGTCATAAGTGGTTTTCCCTCGTTCGCGATGATCTCTTTGCCGCAGCGCTGTTCATGCTGCTGACAGAGAGGGCAGATGCGCAAACCTTGTTGCCGAATGGCAAAATAGAGGGGTGGACCAGGCCATTGATCGCACGCTTGACGCTGTCGGACCGAGGCTGAAACGCCTTCGGCTGCATCGGGGCGTCACGCTCGCCGACCTCGCGGCGGAGACCGGCATCTCCACCAGCACGTTGTCCCGGCTGGAGGCGGGCCTGCGACGTCCCACGCTCGAGCAGCTGCTCCCGCTCGCCCGCGCCTACGGGGTCACGCTCGACGAGCTCGTCGACGCGCCGCCGACCGGCGACCCCCGCATCAATCTGCGTCCCGTCCCGTGCGGCGACGGCTCGGTCATCCTGCCGCTGACCCGTAGGCCCGGAGGAATCCAGGCCTACAAGTTCGTCCTCCCGACCGGCAGCGACGACGCCGAACCCGACCTGCGCACCCACGAGGGCTACGACTGGGTCTATGTCCTCAACGGAACGCTCCGCCTGGTGCTCGGGGAGCACGACCTCATCCTCAAGCCCGGGGAGGCCGCGGAGTTCGACACGCGTACCCCGCACTGGTTCGGGGCCACCAGCGCCGGGCCGGTCGAGTTCCTGAGCCTCATCGGGAAGCAAGGCGAACGCGCGCACGTCCGCGCGGCACCGAGACAGGGCTGATCAGCGAGGCCGGGGTGATCCCGCTGATGCCCGGCCCGACCACCAGAGCCCGGCGGCCATCGCTGTTGCTTGTGTCCATGAGGCACTACGCCTGGATCAGGCCGAGCTGCTGCAGCTGTGAATGGACGTCGACGACCCCCCAGAGATCGATGATTTGGCCGTCGTCGAAGCGGGCGATGAAGATCTCGTTGTACGTGACGGATCTGCCGGTCGGCGGCATGCCCCGGTACTCGCCGGAGTTGGTCCCCGTGACCGTCTGCCGGGCGACGATCTTGTCTCCATCGGCGAGCAGGTCCTCGACCGTCACGTGAATGTCGGGAAAGGCGCGCAGGAGGATCTCCCATACGCGCTGCTGCGCCTGCACCAGGGTGACGTCGGTCAGGTGCGCCGCGTGGAACCGCCCGTCCGGGTGAATGAACTCGTCGATCGCCTTCGCGATGACCTCCAGATCGCCGCTGTTGATGGCCTCGTGGAAGCGGTGGTACGTCTCCTTGTTGCGTGCTTCCTGAGCTGTTGACATGTCGCCACTCCTGAGAATCGACACAGACCCTGTAGTTACCGACCGGACAGCCCCTCGGATTGTGAGGCCGCGTGGTCCATCATGTCTCTCAGGGCATAACAGCATAGCGATATTGATCTTAGACAAGATAACCGGTGAGCCATAGTGTCGAGCCTGCTCGCGACACAGCGAGATCCGAGTGAGGAGGGATATCGCATGCTCACCATGGCCCCGCAACGGACGACACCGACGGGGTGGACACTGCGGGCCGTCGCCAGCGCCCATGTGGTGGCGATCGTCGGCCAGCCGGTGTTCGCCGGGGTGTACCTGACCGGCGACTTCGACAGCCTGCGCTGGCACGCGATCGGCGCCGACGTGGTCACCTCCATCGGCTACCTGCAGCTGATCGTGGCGATCGTGGCGTGGATCCGGCTGCGCCAGGTCTGGCCGTTCCTGGCCACGACGGCGGTGGTGGCGGCCGAGACGGTGCAGTACTTCGCGGGGCTGGACGGCGCGCTGTGGCTGCACATCCCGTTGGGCGTGATGACGGTCGTCGCGCTCGTCGTGCTGTTCATCGCCGTCTGGAGCCGGCCCCTGCCGCGGCGGGAGGTCCGCAATGCGTGAGCAGGGCTCCCGGGGCCTGACCCGGCGGCGGGTTCTCGGCATCGGCGGGGCGCTCGGGGTGATGGCGGCCACCGGGCTGTCGGCCTCGGCCGCGCTGGCCCGCAGGCCCTCGATCACCGGTGCCGAGCTGCGCAGCGCCGTACCGCTGCCGCCGCCCTTCCAGGTGCCGCTGCCGATTCCCGCCGTGCTGAAGCCGGTCAGCACCTCCGGCGGCGCCGACCGTTACGAGATCACCCAGCGCGAAGCGAGCGCGGAGATCCTGCCCGGTGTCACGACGCCGCTGTGGACGTACGGCGGGACCTTCCCGGGGCCGACGATCGAGTCGCGCCGCGGCCGCCCGGTCACCGTGACGCACCGCAACGAGCTGCCCGTCCCGACGGTCGTGCACCTGCACGGCGGTCGGACCCCGGCGGCCTCCGACGGCTACCCGACCGACCTCGTCCTGCCCGCAGGGTGGCGGGAGCACTCCATGCACATGGGGCACGGCGCCGAGCACGGCATGCACGACCCGAGGGCCGTGGTGACCGAGCTGACCAGGGACTACACCTTCCCGCTGGACCAGCGGCCCACGCTGCTGTGGTACCACGACCACCGGATGGACTTCACCGCCCCCGCGATCTGGCGGGGCCTGGCCGGGCTGCACATCATCCGCGACGACGCCGAGGACGCGCTCGGCCTGCCCGCCGGACCGCGCGAGCTGCCCCTCATGATCGCCGACCGGGCCTTCGCCGCCGACGGCAGCCTCGCCTACCCCGCTCTCGACCCCACCCTGCGCGTACGGCCCGGCGTCCGCGAGCCGTACCTCGCCGGGGTCCTCGGCGACGTGATCCTCGTCAACGGCGCACCCTGGCCCGTGCACGAGGTCGACGCGGCCCGCTACCGGCTGCGCATCCTCAACGCCTCCAACGCCCGCCACTACGAACTCGAGGCGGTCACCGACGACGGGCGCCGCCTCGACCTCGTCCAGGTCGGGGCCGACCAGGGGCTGCTCGCCGCCCCGGTCACCCACCGGCTGCTGCCGATGGCGCCCGCCGAACGCTATGACGTGGTCGTCGACTTCTCCGGCGTCCCGATCGGCAGCCTCGTCAGGGTGGTCAACCGGCTCGGCTCCGGCCGTACCGGCGAGGTGATGGCCTTCCGCGTCGCCCGCCGAGCCTCCGACGACAGCCGCGTCCCCAGCAGGCTGTCCACCGACCTGCCGGATTGGCGGCGTTCGGACGCCGTCAGGGTGCGCGACTTCTCGTTCCGCGCCGGGCAGATGCACGCGGGCCACGGCTGGCTCATCGGCGGCCTGCCGTTCGACCCCGCCCGCTCCGATGTCACCACCCGGCTCGGTGACATCGAGGTCTGGCGGCTGGTCGCCGACGTCCACCACCCCGTCCACCTGCACCTGGCCGGCTTCCGCGTGCTCTCGCGCAGCGGCAGGGCGCCGCTGGCCCACGACGCGGGGCTCAAGGACACCGTCTCGCTCCGGCCCGGCGAAGCCGTGGAGATCATCACCCGGTTCGACGGCTACCGCGGCCGTTACCTCTTCCACTGCCACAACGCCGAACACGAGGACATGGGCATGATGGCCAACCTCGAGATCATCTAGAAGGGCCGTACTTCACATTAGCTCGTGAACAGAGCTAATGTTCTGAGTATGGGCAGCACCGAACTCTCCGACGCTCTCGCGGGCGTCCTGACCGGCATCCAGCGGCTCCTCCGGCGCAGGCTGCGCCGCGGGCTGCCGGGGCCGCGGTTGCGCGGTGCCCAGGTCGAGCTGCTGCGGCTGGTCTCCGACAACCCCGGCATCGGCGTCTCGGCGGCGGCCAAGGAGCTGTACCTGGCGGGCAACTCGGTGTCCACGCTGGTCAACCAGCTCACGACCGCCGGGCTGCTGCGCCGCGAGACCAGCGACAACGACCGCCGTTCCGCCCGGTTGCTGCCCACCCCCGAGGCCCAGGCGCGGCTGCGCGCCTGGGAGGAGCGGCGCGCGGCGCTCGTCCGCGAGCAGGTGGAACGGCTCAGTGAGGAGGACCGGGCCGCGCTGACCGCCGCGCTCCCGGCGCTGCGCAGGCTCGCCGAGGGCCTGCACGAGGAGGTGGGGACGGCATGAGGGACGATACGCCGACGGGTGACGCGGTCACCTGCACCGGCCTGCGCTATTCGTTCGGCGGGACCAAAGCAGTGGACGGCGTCGACCTGACGGTCTGCGCCGGAGAGGTGTTCGGCCTGCTCGGCCCCAACGGGGCGGGCAAGACCACCGCCATCCGGTGCGTGACCACGCTGCTGCCCGTTCCGTCCGGGATGGTGCGGGTTTTCGGGTACGACGCGGCCACCCAGAAGATGGCGGTGCGCCGCCTGCTCGGGTACGTGCCCCAGCAGCTGTCGGCGGACGCGAGCCTCACGGGCCGGGAGAACGTCTCCCTGTTCGCCCGAGTGTTCGACGTCCCACGGCGCGAGCGCGCGGGGCGGGTCGGCCAGGCGCTGGAGGCGGTCGGGCTGGCCGACGCCGCCGACCGGATGGCCGGCACGTACTCCGGTGGCATGGTACGCCGCCTCGAACTCGCCCAGGCCCTGGTCAGCGCGCCCCGCCTGCTCATGCTGGACGAGCCGACGATCGGGCTCGACCCCATCGCCCGCACCAGCGTCTGGGAGCACATCATGGCGGTGCGCGCCGCCACCGGGATGACCGTCCTGGTCACCACGCACTACATGGACGAGGCCGAACAGTACTGCGACCGGGTCGCGCTCATGCACAAGGGACAGGTACGAGCCCTCGGCACCCCGGAGCGGCTCATCGCCGACCTGCGCGAGCGGCGCGGTGACGGCGCGGTGCCGACGCTGGAGGACGTGTTCCGCGACGTCGCCGGAAGCGGCCTCGACGAAGGAGGAGGGGAGTTCCGCGATGTCCGCCGTACCCGCAACACCGCCTCCCGCGTCGGCTGACAGCGCCGGCGCGGGCGGCCTCGACCTGCTGCTCGTCCCGCCGCGCGCCCGTACGGGGTGGCGCGTGCTGCCCGCCAGGGTCGCCGCGATGTGCGTGGTGGAGCTGCAGAAGCTGCGCCACGACCGCACCGAGCTCTACACCCGCGCGATCCAGCCCGCCCTGTGGCTGCTGATCTTCGGTGAGACGTTCACCCGCATCAAGCTGATCCCCAGCGACGGCATCCCGTACCTGGACTATCTGGCCCCCGGGATCATCGCCCAGTCCACGATGTTCATCGCCATCTTCTACGGCATCCAGATCATCTGGGAGCGCGACTCCGGGGTCCTGACCAAGCTCCTGGTCACGCCGACCCCGCGCGCCGCGCTGGTCACGGGCAAGGCGTTCGCCGCCGGCGTGAAGGCGATGATCCAGGCGGTGGTCGTGATGCTCATCGCTGCGCTCCTGGGCGTCAGCATGACCTGGAACCCGCTGCGCCTGGCCGGCGTGATCGTGGCCGTGCTGCTCGGCTCGGCGTTCTTCTCCTGCCTGTCGGTGACGATCGCCGGGATCGTCCTGACTCGCGACCGGCTGATGGGCATCGGGCAGGCGATCACGATGCCGCTGTTCTTCGCCTCCAACGCGCTCTACCCGACCACGGCCATGCCGGACTGGCTGCAGTACGTCAGCGCGGTCAACCCGCTCAGCTACCAGGTCGACGCGCTGCGCGGACTGCTGCTCGGCGTACCCTCGCACCTGCCGCTCGACTTGGCGGTGCTGTTCGCGGCCACGGCGGCCGGCATCACGGCGGCGTCCGTGCTGCTGGGCCGGCTGGCACGCTGATTGGCGGCGGGCCGCCGGGCTCGATCGGGGGGTCACATGTCGGGCACGGCACGGTCACCGTGTGGTCCGGGCTCGAACGCCGTCACTGATCTTTCCGTCGGAAAGGTCATGACACGTCACCGTGCACTTCTCGCCGTCCTGCCGCTGTCCGCCGTCCTGCTGACCGCCTGCGCCGGAGCGGGTACGCCCCGCGCCGGCGCGCCCGAATCGAAGTCCGAAGCCCAGAGGCAATCGGGGTTACGCGCGGGCAGCGTCGACGACAACGCCGCCTTCACCGCCTACCTGGACTACCGCAAGAAGTTCGCCGCCGGCGAGCAGGAGGTGCGCGACGCCGATGTCAGCGAGCGCAGGATCGTGACCGTGACGGATCGGCGCGGCCGGCCGCTGTTCGGCGCGACCGTACGGGCCGGGGATCAGAAGGCGCGCACCTACGCCGACGGTCGCGCGCTGATCTTCGGTGACGGCCGGATCACCGTCTCGTACGGCGGCGCCACCGCCGCGGCCACCGGCCGCGCGCCCAAGGTCAAGCTGCCCGTCACCGGAACGGAGGGGCGGGCCAGGCTGCAGGTGCTGTTCCTCATCGACACCACCGGCTCGATGGGCGACGAGATCGACCGCCTGACCGCCAGCGTCGACTCGGTCGCCGCCCGCATCGCCAAGCTGTCGGCCGGGCCCGAGCTGGAGCTCGGCATGACGCTCTACCGCGACCGGGGCGACGAGTACGTCACCAGGACCACCGACTTCACCGCCGAGGTGGGAACGTTCCGCGAGCAGCTCACCGAGGTGCGGGCCGAAGGCGGCGGCGACACCCCCGAGGACCTGAACGCCGCGCTCGCCGAGGCGCTGGCCAAGCCGGCCTGGCGCGAGGACGCCGTCAAGCTGGTCTTCCTCATCGCCGACGCCCCGCCACACCTCGACTACGACGGGCCGGACTACCTGACCGAGGCCCGCCGGGCCGCCGAACGCGGCATCAAGATCGAGCCGATCGCCTCGTCGGGCCTGGACGACCAGGGCGAGTACATCTACCGCCAGCTCGCCCAGCTCACCATGGGCCGCTTCACCTTCCTCACGTACGGGGCCGACGGGGTCTCGCCGGGTGACAAGACCGAGCATCACGTCTCGGAGTACGCCGTGCTGGCCCTGGACGACCTGGTGGTCAAGCTGGTCGCGGACGAGCTGAAGCCGCTGTCCGGCTGACCGCCCTCCGCGGAATCGCACGCCTTCTCGGGTCACCAGCCTGCCGCGGTGCAGAATTCGTCCCCTACGCCCGGAGCTGTTGGCCAAGGGTCGTAGCAGGCTTTCCACGGCCCTCCTTGGCTCCCGACCGTGGCGGTGTCGTAATTGCCGTTCCGAGGGATGTTGACCACGGCGGTCTTGGTGCCGGCGGCGCTTCTGAGGAATAGCTGGTCGCCTTCGAAAGCGCCCACCGCCTGCCCGTGATAGCCGTTCCTTGTTCCGCCGGTGCCGTCGCAGTACCAGAGCCGTAACGATCCCCCGTGTGTGTCGGCGACTATGCGGCAGGGAGCCAGGGCGGTGGCTCCTGCCGTGGTCGGGGTCGCGAACAGCGCTGCTCCTCCGAGGATTGCGGAGGTGGCTGCGAGGGCGAGTTTGCTGGTCCGCATAAGCACTCTGCTTTCCCTTTCGGTTACCCAGGTGGCAATGCTCGCTATCCGACTTGAAAGGAAGTCTGGATGATGACGGTCAATGGACGACAGGGCGCGGACCGGACATTCATCGGGCATTTCCCGCGTCCGGAATCATTTCTCGGCGGTGGCCGAGCGCATCATCGGACCGTCGCTCCTAGGAAGACCGCTCCGTTACTGGGCCATCGAGGGCGATGGCAGTGTGGAGGCGCGTCCGAACGAGGAAGAGCGGTGATCAGGCGATGAAGGCGGTGCGGTTCCACGAGTACGGCGGGATCGATGTCCTGCGGGTGGAGGAGGTGGAGCGTCCGGTGCCCGGCCCCGGGCAGGTGCTGGTGGAGGTCCGCGCGGCCGGGATCCAGCCCGGCGAGGCGATGATCCGGCAGGGCGCGCGGCACGGGCGCTGGCCGGCGACGTTCCCCTCCGGGCAGGGCAGCGACCTGGCCGGCCTCGTGGTGGAGGTCGGTCCGCAGGTGCGCGGTGTCGCGGTGGGCGACGAGGTTCTCGGCTTCACCCACAGGAGGGCGAGCCACGCGGAGTTCGTCGTGGTGGACGATGTGCAGCTGACCCCGCGTCCGGAGGGGCTGTCCTGGGACGTGGCCGGGTCCTTGTACGTGGCCGGCACGACGGCGTACGCCACCGTGTTCGCGGTCGACCCCGGGCCGGGCGACACGGTCGTGGTGTCCGGTGCGGCGGGCGGAGTGGGGTCGCTTGCCGTGCAGCTCGCGCGGCGGCGCGGCGCCACGGTGATCGGGCTGGCCGGCGAGCCGAACCACGCGTGGTTGAAGGAGCGCGGTGTCGTTCCGGTCGCGTACGGGGAAGGCGTGGCCGAGCGGATCCGGCGAGCCTGCGGCGGGAAGGTCGACGCGTTCATCGACACGTTCGGCGACGGCTACGTGGAGCTGGCAGTGGAGCTGGGCGTGCGGCCGGAGCGGATCAACACGATCTGCGCCTGGGAGGCCGCGGCCAAGGTCGGCGCGCGTACTGACGGAGAAGGCGCCGCGGCGTGCGCGGTCGTGCTCGGCGAGCTGGCCCGGCTGGCCGCGCGCGGGGAGCTCGAGGTGCCGATCGCCCGTACCTATCCGCTGGAGCAGGTACGGGAGGCGTTCCGCGAGCTGGAACAGCGGCACGCGCACGGCAAGATCGTCCTCCATCCTTGAAGCACGCGAGCCTTCCGGCCGTCGGCTGGTCCTACGGCGCGCCGGTCGCGCTGCACTGGGCCGGCCGGAATCCGGAGCGCGTCCTGGGGGTGGTGTCCGTGGACGGCGCGTACCCGCACGGCTGGACCGACACCGTCACCCCGGAACGGATCCGTAAGCTGTTCCGCCACAAGGACGAGATGCGCCAAGTATCGATACCGGTAGTAGCGCAATAGGTTATCGTGTGGGCATGGCCTCGACCGCCTCCGCCAGACCACCCGGCCGCCCGCGCGCCGGCGTCAACGACGTGGTCTTCGCCGCGACGCTGAGCACGGTCCAGGAGCTCGGCTACGCGCGTGCCACCGTCGACCGCATCGCCGCCGCGGCAGGGGTCGCCAAGACGACGATCTACCGCCGCTGGCCGTCCAAGGGCGCGCTGATCGTGGACTGCCTCCTGGACGTGTTCGGCCCGGTGCCGCTGGAGGGCACCGGGCGGGCCGAGCTCATGTCCTCGGCCATCCACTGGATCGCGGGGAAGATCAGCGAGCCCGGGGTCGGCGACGCGTTCGCCGGCGTGTTCAGCGACGCCGTCAGCGACCCGGCCCTGCGCGAGATCCTGTCCACGCGGTTGCAGGACCCCTACCGGCTGGCGCTCCAGGACGCGCTCGGCGAGCCGGAGGACCGGGTCCTGTTCTTCATCGACGTCGTCGTGGGCACCCTGCTCCACCGGATGGGCATGACCGGCGAACCGATGGTGGAGGCCGACGTCGCCGCGCTGGTCGAGATGGTCCTGTCGCACTTCGCCGACGACCCGGCCTGACCGCCGATCGGGGCGCCGGCCGGACGGCTCACCCGGGATCCGGGCGAGCCGTCCCGAGCTCCCGGCCCGGCCGGCCGGGGTCGACTTCGGTCACGGCCGCCTTGCCGTCCAGCTCCCAGCCCTTCCCGTACGCCGCGGCGAACGCCTCCTCGCCCAGTGCGGCCCGCCCCCGGCGGGTGAGCTCGCGAACCTGCTGATCGGTGCGGTCGTGCGTGCCACGCAGCCGGGAAGCGGCGCCGAGCAGCACGGCCGACTCCTCATGCCGCCCGCGCGCCTCGGCGAGCGCGGCCGCGGTCACCGCCACCAGCGACAGGATCGGCAGGTCCCGGGCCTCCAGCGCCGCCGCGTACGCCCTGGCCAGCATCTTCTCCGCGCCGGCCAGGTCGCCCAGCTCCAGGCGGAGCGCGGCCCGTACGTTGCCGATCAGCGTCCGCACGTGGTCGCCGGGGAACGTGGTGTCGCCGCGCAGACCCCGTTCGGCGTCGTCGAGCAGTTGCCGCGCCCGGTCCAGGTCGCCGTGCCGCACCCAGAAGCTGGCCTCCCGCGCGTCGACCAGGATCAGCATCTCGTCCGAGGCCGCGCGCCGGGCCCGCTCCCGGGTCGAGCCGATCATGGCGATCGCCAGGTCGGTGTCGCCGCGCCGCACGTGCAGGTCGATCCAGCGAAGGTCCCTGTACACCTCGTCGCGCAGGCTGAGCGTGCCGAACTCGGCGGCCAGCGTCCGGGCCTCGTGCAGGTCGGCCAGCGCGCCGTCGAGGTCGTCGTCGTACTCCCGCAGCTGGGCGCGCATCGGCAGCGCGCCGGCCTGGCCCCAGCGGTCGCCGGCCTGCCGGAAGCGGGCCAGGGCGGCCTCCACGTGGGCGCGCACCGTGTCGAGCTCGCCCGCGTTCTCGGCGAACCTGGCCCGGAACAGGTGGGCCAGCCCGGACAGCCAGACGTCGTCACCGCCGGCCAGCCGCTCGATGATCGCGAGCGTGGCCGTCTCCTCCTGCAGGAGCGCGGTGAGCACGCCGTACGGTCCCGGCAGCTCCGGGTACGCGAGCAGCCGCCCGGCCAGCTCGCGCATCCGCGCCCGGTCGTCCGCGGCCTCCTCGGCGGTCATCCGCGGCCGGGCCTCGGCCCGGTCGATCAGGTAGATCGCGTGGGCGCAGTCGCGGGCGGGCGTCGGCTCGCCGCCGGGCACCGCCAGCGCCTCGCCCAGCCAGTAGGCAGCGTCGGGTTGCCGGCCGAGCATCTGCCAGTACCAGGTCAGGTTCAGGGCGAGCGCGACCGCGCCGGGGGCGTCGCCGGTGTCGCACCGCCGGCGCAGGGCGGCCAGCGCGTTGTCGTACTCGGCGCTGATGACGCGCATGGCCGCCAGCTGGCCGGGCCCGCGCAGCTGCGGGTCGTGGCGGGCCATCAGCTCGGCGAAGTAGCCGGCGGCCAGGTCGCGGACGGTGCCGAGGTCGCCCGTCTCGGCCAGGCGGTCGGTGCCGTACGCGCGCAGCGTCTCCAGCATGCGGTAGCGGCCCGGGTCGGGCGCCAGCTGCAGCAGCGACCGGTCGACCAGGCCCGCGAGCAGCTCGGGGATCTCGGCGGGCGGCACCGCAGTGCCGGCGCAGAGCGCGGTGGCCGAGGCGGGCGTGACGCCGCCGGGCAGGATCGAGACGCGTTCGGCGACCGTACGCTCGTGCTCGCCCAGCAGCTGCCAGCTCCAGGCGATGACCGCGCGCAGCGTGCGGTGCCGGGGCAGCGCGGTGCGGCTGCCGGTGGTGAGCAGCCGGAACCGGTCGGACAGCCCCTCGGCCAGCTCGGGCAGCGACAGCGTCCGCAGCCGGGCCGCGGCCAGCTCCAGCGCCAGCGGCATCCCGTCCAGGCTGCGCACCACCCGCAGGACCTCGGGCAGCGTCGTGTCGTCCACGTCGAAGCCCGGGCGCACGGCCGCGGCCCGCTCGGTGAACAGGCGTACCGATGCCGCCCGCCGGGCCTGCTCGACGCCGTCGTCCGGCCCGGGCAGCGCGAGCGGGCCGAGCGGGACCAGCGCCTCGCCGTCGACCGCGAGGGGTTCGCGGCTGGTGGCGAGCACGCGCAGCCCGGCGCAGCGCGACAGCAGCGCCGCGACCAGGTGGGCCACGGCGTCGATCAGGTGCTCGCAGTTGTCGACCAGCAGCAGGCTCTCCCGGCCGCCGAGCCGGTCGGCGAGGACGTCCAGGTCGTCGCCCTCGACGCGCGTCCGGGCCTCGAACATCGCGCCGCCGCGCAGCCCGGTTCCGGCGAGCACGGCCGCGCCGACCTTGGCCGGTTCGGTGACCGAGGCGAGGTCGATCATCCAGGCGCCGTCGCGGTATCCGTGGCGGTGGCGGCGGGCGGCCTCGACGGCCAGCCGCGTCTTGCCGGCGCCGCCGGGGCCGAGCACGGTGACCAGGCGCCCGGCGGCGAGCAGCACGTCGATGCGGGCGAGGTCGTCGTCGCGCCCGATGAAGCTGGTCAGCGGCGCGGGCAGGTTGCCCGCCCTGGTCTGCGCGGCGTCCGGGGCGGGCCGCTCGGCGCGCAGCAGGCGCAGGTGGCGCTCGTGCAGGGCGGCGCCCGGGTCCGTGCCGAGGGCGTCGGCCAGGGTCTCGCGGACCCGCTCGTACAGGGCCAGGGCCTCGGCCTGGCGGCCCTGGGCGGCGAGCGCGTCCATGAGCAGCGCGGCCGCCCGCTCATGGACGGGGTGCTCGGCGAGCAGGGCGGTCAGGCGGGCGGCGGCCGTGTCGGCCCGGCCGAGGGACAGCTCGGCGTCGGCGAGGTCGGCGACGGCCTCGACCGAGGTGTGGGCCAGCCGGGTCGCGGCGGCGGGCGCCACCGCGGCGACGACCGCGGGCTCGGCGCCGGGGCGGTCGCCCCACAGCGCCACGGCCTCGCCGAGCACGGCCGCCGCGGCGGCCGGGTCGCCGGCGCGCAGGCGGTCGCGGCCGGCGGCGGCGAGCCGCTCGAACCGCAGCGCGTCCACGTCGGCCGCGTCCACCTCCAGCCGGTAGCCGCCCGCGACCTGCGCGACGTCGCCGGCCGAGCCGAGAGTCCGGCGCAGCCGCGAGACGAGGGCCTGCAGGGCGTGGGCGGGGCCGGCCGGCGGGTCCTCGGGCCAGATCGCGTCGACCAGGACGCCCGGCTCGACCGCGCGCCCGCCGGCGAGCGCCAGCCGGACGGCCAGACCCTGCAACCGCGCGCCCCGGACGGGCAGGACGGCGTCACCGCGAGACGCCTGAAAGGCGCCGAGCAGCGTGAGGCGAAGCCGCGCGTCCCCGTCCATCTCCCGATCCTCGCGCACCCACCCTCGACTCCCCAAATCACCGCAGGGCGGAAGTGTCAGCGCGGTGTGTGCCCCGTGTGTGCCCCGTGTGAGCGGCCCGCGCCAGTCTTCACCTGCCTGCGAGAGCAGGCTTTCGAAGGGAGTTCTCGTGCATGATGTGGTGATCGTGGGCGCCGGCCCGGTCGGTCTTCTCCTCGCCTGCGAGCTTGGCCTCGCGGGCTGTTCCGTCCTGGTGCTGGAGCGGGAGGCGGAGCCGCGCTCCCCGTGGAAGGCGGATCCGCTGGGGATGCGGGGCCTGTCGGCCGCGTCGGTCGAGGCGTTCTACCGCCGCGGGATGCTGCACCCGCTGCTGAAGGCGTCGGGCGTCGACGACTATCCCGGCGCGGACGAGCCGGTACGCCCTCGTGGCGCGGGCCACTTCGCCGGCATGATGCTCGATCCCGCCAAGATCGACCTCGCCGCCCTGCCCGTCCGGCTTCCCAGCCCGGCGGCGGAGGGCGTGATGACGAACCTCGAAGCGGTCGAGACGGTGCTGTCCGAGCGGGCCTCCGTACTCGGCGTGGAGATCAGGCGCGGCGTCGCGGTCTCGGCCATCACGCAGGACGGTGAGCTCGCGGTGGCGCGGGCCGGCGAGCACGAGTACGCGGCGCGCTGGGTCGTCGGCTGCGACGGCGGGCGCAGCACGGTCCGCGGCCTCGCGGGCTTCGCTTTCGCCGGCACCGAGCCGCAGTTCACCGGCTACGTCGTGCTCGCCACGATCGCCGATCCCGAGAAGCTGCGCCCGGGGTTCAATCTGACGCCGACAGGCATGTACCTGCGGACGCCCGCGCCAGGGTACGTCGGCATGCTGGAGTTCGACGGCGGCGCCTTCGATCGCACGCAGCGGCCGACCCGCGAACATCTCCAGGCGGTTCTGCGCCGGGTGTCCGGCACCGACGTGACGCTGAGCGACGTCCATCTCGCCTCCAGCTTCACCGACCGGGCGATGCAGGCGACGACGTACCGGCAGGGGCGCGTCCTGCTCGCGGGCGACGCCGCGCACATCCACTCTCCGCTGGGGGCGCAGGGGCTCAACCTCGGCCTCGGCGACGCCATGAACCTGGGGTGGAAGCTCGCGGCGACCGTGCACGGCCACGCGCCGGACGGGCTGGTCGACACCTACACCCGCGAGCGCCATCCGGTCGGCTCCTGGGTGCTCGACTGGACGCGCGCCCAGGCGGCGGTCATGCGGCCGGACCCGCATGCCCAGGCGGTCCAGGGGCTGGTGCGCGACCTGCTCGGGACGCGCGACGGAACGACCTACGTGTTCGAGAAGATCTCGGGCTCGTCGATCCGTTACGACCTCGGCGACGAGCACCCGCTGGTCGGCCGCAACGCCCCCGACCTTCGTCTTGAGGACGGCACTCGCCTCGGCGACCTGATGCAGGACGGGCGCGGCGTCGCGCTCGATTTCAGCGCCGACCGGCGCCTGCGCGCTTCGGCGATGGGCTGGGGGAGCCGGATGCGGTACGCGGCCGGGCCGGCCAGGAACGACCTCGGGCTGGGGGCGGTGCTCGTCCGGCCTGACGGCGTGGTCGCCTGGGCGGGTGATCGCGTCCCCGATCGTGAAGCGTTCGAGCGGGCCGCCGACCGGTGGTTCGGCAGCCCGGCGATCTGAACGCTCCTTACAGAACAGCAGGTCAGGACTCCAGGAAGTGGAGCACGGCCAGCACCCGGCGGCTGTAGCCGGTCGTGTGCGACAGCCGCAGCTTGTCGAACAGCGAGTTCACGTGCTTCTCCACCGCGCTCTGCGACACGTGCAGGGCCTGGGCGATCGAGGCGTTGGTCAGCCCCTGCGCCATCCGTTCCAGCACCTCCCGCTCCCGCGCCGTCAGCCGGGCCAGGGGATCGACCTGCGTCGTACGGGCCAGCAGCTGGCGCACCACCTCCGGGTCGAAGGCCGCCCCGCCCGAGCCCACCCGCTCCAGCGCGTCCAGGAAGTCGCCGACCTGCGCCACCCGGTCCTTGAGCAGGTAGCCGACGCCCTCGACGTCCGCGCTCATCAGCTCGGTGGCGTACCGCTTCTCCACGTACTGCGACAGCACCAGCACCTTCACGGCGGGCCAGCGCCGCCTGATCTCCAGCGCCGCCCGCAGTCCCTCGTCGGTGTGGGTGGGCGGCATGCGGACGTCCACGACCACGATGTCCGGCCGGTGCTCGGCCACCGCGGTGACCAGCGCGTCGCCGTCGCTGACCGCGGCCGGCACCTCGTGGCCCTCCTCCAGCAGCAGCCGCACCAGGCCCTCGCGCAGCAGCGTGGAGTCCTCGGCCAGGATCACCCGCACGGCAGCACCGCCGTGATCGTGGTGGGCCCGCCGATCGGGCTGTTGACCTCGAGGCCGCCGTCCAGCGCCGCGACGCGTCTGGCCAGCCCCGACAGGCCGCCGCCGGCGGCCTGCGCGCCGCCCGCGCCGTCGTCTCGCACCCGTACGAGCACCGCAGCGTCCTCCTCGTGCACCTCGACCGTGATGAGCGTGGCGCCGGCGTGCTTGGCGGCGTTGGTGACGGCCTCGCACACCACGAAGTACGCCGCCGTCTCCACCGCCATCGGCGGCCGACGCCGCAGGTCGCAGGCTACCCTGACCGGTACGCTCGACCGTTCGGCCACCCCGGCCAGCGCCTCGCCCAGGCCCAGGGTGTCCAGGCCGCTGGGGTAGACCCGCCAGGCCACCTCGCGCAGCTCGGCCAGCGCCTGCTGCGCCTCCTGGTGCGCCTGCTCCAGCAGCTCCGGCCGGCCTCTCCTGGCCCGTCCGACCAGCATCGACAGTGCCACCAGGCGCTGCTGCAGCCCGTCGTGCAGGTCGCGTTCGATCCGGCGGCGTTCGGAGTCGACGGCGGCCACGATGCCGGCGCGGCTCTCGGCCAGTTCGGCGATCCTGCGTTCGAGGGCCTGGGTCGGGTCGGGGGCGAGCATGCGCAGCGCCAGCCGCCGTTCCAGCGCGTGCACGCCCACCACGCCCGACAGGTCGAGGAACAGCAGGACGATCCCGCCGACCATGATGTAGGCGACCAGCGGGATCGAGGGCGCCATCCCGTCGAACTGCTCGCCGCGGACCCAGGCGGCGAGCAGGCGGACGCCGATGTCGGTCCCGAAGACGAGCAGGGCGACCACCAGCCCGCCCAGCACCCCCACGGGGACGCGGGCGGCCAGGTAGGGCACGGGTCTGCCGTCCTGGAGGGTGTCGGGGTCCAGGCGCAGGCGGCGCGCCTCGAGGCGGGCCAGCCGGCGGGCCGCGGCGGTGACGTTCGGATTGCTCAGCAGCGGCAGCGCCAGCAGCAGGAAGATCAGTTCGGCCAGGGCGGTGACGGCGCCCAGCGTGACCGCGCCCAGCAGCCGCAGCCCCTCAGCGGCGACTCGCATGCCTGCCCTTGCGCCGCTCGGTCAGCCGCACGGCGACGAACACCACGATCGCCAGCACCACCAGCCCGAGCACCACCTTGGAGCCGATGCCGACGTAGGCCTCCACCAGCGACCAGTTCTCGCCCAGCAGGTAGCCGGCCATCACAAAGATGGTGTTCCAGATCAGGCTGCCGGTGGCCGTCAGGAGCGTGAACGGCACCAGCGGCATCCGCTCGACGCCCGCCGGCACGGAGATGAGGCTGCGGAAGAGGGGGATCATCCGCCCGAAGAACACCGTCTTGCGGCCGTGCTTGAGGAACCACGCCTCGGTCTTCTCGATGTCGGACGTCTTGACCAGCGGCAGCTTGGCGGCGATGGCCAGGGTGCGTTCGCGGCCGAGCAGCGCCCCCACCCAGTACAGCGCCAGCGCCCCGATCACGGAGCCGAGCGTCGTGCACACCAGCACGTCCAGCAGGTCCATCTCGCCTCTGGACGCGGTGAAGCCCGACAGCGGCAGGATCACCTCGCTGGGCAGGGGAGGGAAGAGGTTCTCCAGCGCGATCGCGAGCCCGGCCCCGGGCGCGCCGAGAGTCTCCATCAGTCCAACCAGCCAATCAGTCATGAGGTAAAGCCTAGGCATGATCGGATATGCCGGGAATGAGGCGGACTTCTGATCGCGGGGTGCGGTAAACCCCACCCCTACGTACCGTACACTGTACGGCCGTGAGCTTCTCGACGGATCTGGCCCAGCACGCGGCAGTCTTCCAACCCGGCGACCCACCCAGGTCCGGACATATCACCTTCCTTGACCCGGACGGGCCGTCCGCCGTGACGGTGGCCGAGGAGCACGACGGCGCGGTGCGCACGCGCGAGGTCGCGGCCACCCACGTCCCGGTGGGGGAGGCGGTGGCGGGGCTGGCCAGGGCGCGCATGGACCCGCGGGCCCACCCGGCGACGCGCTTCTGGGGGGCGGCCGCGCTGGTGGCGCTCCAGCTCGTCACCCGGGGCCGCATCCTGCCGGGGGTGTCGGCGGGGGAGCACGACTCCTGGCGCGCCGGCCCGCTCGACGCCGCCGACATCCAGCGCGTACGCGAGCTGGCCGCCGCCATGCCCGCCGCGGCCCGCGCCATCCCCCTCCAGCCCGGACAGCAGGCCGAGCCGTGGCTGCCGGAGGCGGAGCCGCTCGTGCGCGCCTTCCTCGACGCCGTCGCCGACGCCATGCCGCGCTCGCCCGGCGCCGTACGGGCCACCGGAGCCACCGCCTTCGCCGCCGCCAAGCCCGTCAAGGTGGCGCACCTGCGCCCCTGGGCCGAGGAGGTCGCGGCCGGCCTCGACTCCGGCGTACGGCTGTCGCTGCGCCTGGAGGCCGACGACCTGGCCGCCGCCGAGTTCCGCGCGATCGTCCAGCTGCACAGCCTGGCCGACCCCTCCCTCGTCGTCGACGCGGCCGACCTGTGGCAGGGCCGCGAGGCGGGTTTCGGGCCGCGCGCCAGGATCGAGGCCACGCTGGCCGTGCGCCGGGCCGCCCGTGCCTGGCCGCGCCTGGAACGGCTGCTCGACAACGCCGTCCCCGACGAGCTCGCCCTCACCGACGGCGACGTCGAGCAGCTGCTCGCCGGCGCCGCCGAACGCCTGGCCGCCGCCGGCGTCGAGGTCCACTGGCCCAAGGCCCTGGTGCGCGGCCTGAGCGCGCGCGCCGTCATCGGCGAGCGCGACGCCAAGCCGTCCGACCTGCCGTCCTTCCTCGGCGGGCAGCACCTGACCAGCTTCGACTGGCAGCTCGCACTCGGCGGCGAGCGCCTGAGCGCGGCCGAGATGGACCGGCTCGCCGAGGCCCACCGCCCGGTGGTGCGGCTGCGCGACCAGTGGGTCCTCATCGACCCCGACCTGGCCCGCAAGGCCCGCCAGCGCGACCTCAAGCCCCTGACCGGCATCGAGGCGCTGGGCGCGGCCCTGACCGGCTCGGTCGAGGTCGAGGGCGAGCAGGTCGCCGTGGAACCCACCGCCTGGCTGCGCGACCTGCGCGAACGCCTGGCCGAACCCGCCGACGCCGGCCCTCCCGAAGGGCTGGCGGCCACACTGCGCGACTACCAGCTGGCCGGGCTGCGCTGGCTGGCCCGGATGACCTCGCTCGGGCTGGGCGGCTGCCTGGCCGACGACATGGGCCTGGGCAAGACGATCACGCTGATCGCCCTGCACCTGCACCGCACTGGAGACGGGGCCGGGGATGGCGCCGGGCCCACGCTCGTGGTCTGCCCGGCCTCGCTGCTGGGCAACTGGGAGCGGGAGATCGCCAGGTTCGCGCCGGGCGTGCCGGTGCGCCGCTTCCACGGGGCGCAGCGCACGCTGCCCGATGAGGGATTCGTGCTGACCACGTACGGCACCATGCGCCTGGACGTGGCCCGCCTGGCCGCGCACCCGTGGGGCCTGGTGGTGGCCGACGAGGCCCAGCACGTCAAGAACCCCGCCTCCGGCACCGCCAAGGCCCTGCGCGAGATCCCGGCCGCCGCGCGCGTCGCGCTGACCGGCACCCCCGTGGAGAACAACCTGTCGGAGCTGTGGGCCATCCTCGACTGGACCACGCCGGGGCTGCTGGGCCCGCTGGGCAGGTTCCGGTCGCGGTGGGCCAAACCCGTCGAGTCCGGCGACGGCGAGACGGCCGAACGCCTGTCGCGGCTGGTGGGGCCGTTCCTGCTGCGGCGCCGTAAGAGCGATCCCGGCATCGCGCCGGAGCTGCCGCCCAAGACCGAGACCGACCGCCCGGTCGCGCTCACCACCGAGCAGGCCGGCCTGTACGAGGCCGTCGTCCGCGAGAGCATGGCCCAGATCGCCGAGGCCCGCGGCATGGCCAGGCGCGGCCTGATCGTCAAGCTGCTGACGGGCCTCAAGCAGATCTGCAACCACCCCGCCCAGTACCTGCACGAGACCGCGCCGCGC
Organism: Nonomuraea jabiensis; assembly: GCF_014204795.1. GTDB lineage: Bacteria > Actinomycetota > Actinomycetes > Streptosporangiales > Streptosporangiaceae > Nonomuraea > Nonomuraea jabiensis. The sequence continues at coordinate 9,677,154 of NZ_JACHMB010000001.1, forward strand.
CTGGCCGGCCGCTCGGGCAAGCTGGAGCTGCTGGACGAGCTGGTCGACACCATCGTGGCCGAGGACGGCGCGGTGCTGGTGTTCACCCAGTACGTCACCATGGCCCGCCTGCTGGAGCGGCACCTGACCGCCAGGGGCGTGGCCGTCCAGCTGCTGCACGGCGGCACCCCGGTCGCCCGCCGCGAGGAGATGGTCGAGCGTTTCCAGGAGGGCCGGGCGCCGGTGTTCCTGCTGTCGCTCAAGGCCGCCGGCACCGGCCTGAACCTCACCCGCGCCGACCACGTCATCCACTACGACCGCTGGTGGAACCCCGCCGTCGAGGACCAGGCCACCGACCGCGCCTACCGCATCGGCCAGACCCGGCCCGTCCAGGTGCACCGGCTGATCGCCGAAGGCACGATCGAGGACCGCATCGCCGAGATGCTCGGCGCCAAACGCGCGCTGGCCGAGGCCGTGCTGGCCTCCGGCGAGGCCGCCCTGACCGAGCTGACCGACGCCGAACTCGCCGCACTCGTGGAGCTCAGATGACCGCCGCCCGCGGATTCGCCGCCTTCCCGCCGCAACGCGCCGGAGCCCGTTTCGCCACCTCCTGGTGGGGGCTGGCCTGGGTCAAGGCCATGGAGGACACCTCGCTGGACCAGGGGCTGCTGCGCAAGGGCCGCGCCTACGCCAAGACCGGCCAGGTCGGCCCCATCACCGTCAGCCCCGGCCGCATCGCCGCGGTGACCGAGAGCGAGTACGACACCGTCGTACGCGTCGAGCAGCTCACCGACGCCGCCTGGGAACGTTTCCTCGACCAGGTGGCCGCCAAGAGCGGGCACATCGCCGCCCTGCTCGACCGCGACATGCCGCACGACCTGGTCGAGGCGGCCGAGGACGCCGCCGTGCCGCTGCTGCCGGCCGTCGGCGACCTGGAGCCGGAGTGCTCCTGCCCGGACTGGGGGCATCCGTGCAAGCACGCGGCCGCCTTGTGCTACCAGGTGTCGTGGCTGCTGGACGCCGACCCGTTCGTGCTGCTGCTGATGCGCGGGCGCGGCGAGCAGGAACTGCTGGAGGCGCTGCAGGGGCGCCAGGCCCCGAAGAGGCCGGCCGCGGCCGCGGCCGCAGGGGTGCCGGCGGTGGAGGCGCTCGCGGCGGGCGTGCCCGCGCTGCCGGAGCCGCCGCCGGTCGAGGTCGCCTTCGCCCCGCCCGTGCTGGACCCGGCGCCGGGCGTGGACGTGGCCGCCCTGGGGGTGCTCATCGCCTCGGCCGCCTGGCGGGCGCGCGAGGTGCTGCTCCACGGGCGGTTGCCGGAGCTGTCGGAATACCAGGACCGCGTCCGCCTGGCCGCCGACCACGACCTGGACCTCGGGCTGGAGGCGGCCGTGCGGGCATGGCGGTACGGCGGCGCGCACGGCCTGGAGGTGCTCGAGCACGCCTGGACGCCACCCCGCCAGGACCTGGCCAGGTCGCAGGCCCTGCTGGAGGCCGGTTGGGAGGGCGAGCAGCCGCCGCCGCTGCAGGCCTGGCGCAACCGCTGGACCCTCGGCCCCCTGCAACTGCGCTACGGCCGCGACGGCCGCTGGTACCCCTTCACCCGCATCGAGGGTGAGTGGTGGCCCGCCGGCCCGCCGGAGCGCGACCCGGCGGCGCTGGTCAGCGGGTGAGCCGTCAGGCGCGGCGCCGGTAGAGGTGCCCGTTGTCAGCCGGACAGGACGGCGGCCAGGTCGGCCGCCGGCCCCGGGGGCAGGGCGCCGTGCAGCAGCTCGACGCGGTGCACCAGCCGGGGCGCGGCCAGCGGCAGCCCTGCCGCTGCCGCCCCGGACAGGGCGGAGGCGGGCAGGAGGGTCAGGCCGTGGCCGGCGGCCACCAGATTGAGCACGGTGTGCACGTTGTCCCCCTGATAGTCCAGCCCCACCGGGAACCCGTCGCCCACCAGGTCGCGCAGCCGGGCCAGCGGGCACAGCGGGGTCTGCAGCCAGCGCGCGTCCACCAGGTCGGCCAGCGCCAGCGCCGCCCGCCCGGCCAGGGGATGACCGGCAGGCAGGGCCACGACCAGCTCCTCCTCGCTCACCCCGACGGCCGTCATCGGCCCGGCGTCCAGCAGGCGCAGCGGGTCGGACGGGGCGGCCAGCCCGTCGGCCAGGCCCAGGTCGGCCCGCCCTTCGGCGACCATCGCGACGGCCTGGTCGCGCCCGCAGGTGTGCAGGCTCACCTCCAGGCGCGGATTGCCGGCACGCGCCCGCGCCAGCCGGGCGGCCACGACGGGGTTGACGGCCAGCGGGGTGACGGCCAGCCGCAGCCGGTGCCCGGGCCGGGCGGCGGCGCGCAGCACGTCGGCGCGGGCCGCGCGCAGGCGCAGCAGCAGCGGCCCGGCGTGCTCCAGCAGCCGCCGGCCGGCCTCGGTGGGCTCGACCGGGCGGCGCAGCAGCAGCGGCAGGCCGAGGTCGGCCTCCAGCGCGGCGATCTGCTGGGAGACGGCCGACTGGGTGTAGCCGAGCTCGGCGGCGGCCGCGGAGAACGAGCCGTGCCGGGCGACGGTCACGAACGTGGTCAGCAAATGAGGATCCATCAGTGTTGCTTATAGCAGGTCCAGAAATCATCGTTGGCGCTTAACCAGGGGTGGCGGTCAGGATGAGGGCATGAGAATCGCCCTCGTGGGGGATCGGTCCCCCAGTGTTCGTTCGCATGCCCGGATCCCGCTGGTCGTCGAGGCGCTGCGGGAGCGGGAGGGCATCGCGCTCGACCCGTACTGGATCGCCACCACCGACGTGTCCGGCCTGGAGCGCTTCGACGGGATCTGGATCGTGCCCGGCAGCCCGTACCGGGACGAGGAGGGCGCCGTGGAGGCGGCGCGCGTCGCCCGGGAGCATGGGATTCCGCTCCTGGGCACCTGCGCCGGGTTCCAGCACATGCTGCTGGAGTTCGCGCGGCACGTGTGCGGGCTGGACGTGGCGCACGCCGAGAACGAGCCGGACGCGCGTGAGTTCCTGCTGACGCCGCTGGCGTGCTCGCTGGCCGGGCACGAGGGGCGGGTGCGGATCTCGCCCGGGACGCTGATGGAGCAGATCGTGGGCGGGCCCGTCACGATGGAGTCCTACGTCTGCTCCTACGGGCTCAACGAGACCTACACCCGGACGCTGGCCGAGCACGGGCTGGTGTTCTGCGGGCACGCCGACGACGGGGCGGTGCGGGCGGCCGAGCTGCCCGGCCACCCGTTCTTCGTGGGCACGTTGTTCCAGCCGGAGCTGTCGGGGGACGGGCGGCGCGCGCACCCGGTGATCGCCGCCTTCGCCGCCGCGGTGGCCCGCCAGGCGGTTCGAACCTGACCAGTGCCCTGTCTACACCGCCCGCGCCGCCCGGGTTTCCTGGGCGAGCAGGCCGGACAGGTTGCGCAGCGAGTGGCGCAGGAGGGCGACGCTGACGGGGCGGACGAGCGGCCACAGGGCCCGGCCCAGCGGCCCGAACGGCAGTTGCAGCCGCTCGGCCCAGATCACGCGGCTGCCGCCGTCCTGGGGGCGGATGCGGATGGCGCCGTCGCCGCGCACGAACCGGCCGGTGTGGGTGACCAGCACCAGGGTCGGGGGCTGCCAGGTCGTGATCGTCATGGTGTCCAGGAAGCCGAACGGCCGCACTCCGGTGTAGGCCTCGACCGCGTGCTCGCCGACCTGGCGGGCCTCGGTCATGAACATCCACTCCCGCTGCCGCGACCAGTCGGTGATCAGCGCGAACACCTGCTCCGGCGGCGCCGGGACGTGCACGGCGGCGCCCGCGTGGACGTACCTCATCGTGGACCTCGCCGTGGACCTCACCGTGGACCTCCCCTGGCCAGCTCCACGGCGCGGGCGCGGTCGAGGGCGCGGCCGCGGGCGAAGGCCGCGGCGAAAGCCTCCTCGCCGAGGTCGTCGCGCAGGCGCGCCGCCACGCGGGCCACGTCGGGGTTGGCGGCGTCGGGGGCGCCGCGCAGCTGTTCGGCGGCGCCCAGCGTGGTGGCTCCCGCCAGCAGGTCCCCGCGCGCCGCGCACAGCTCGGCCACGGCGACCGCGACCCGCGCCAGGACCGGCATGTCGGACGCCGCCACGACCAGCTCGGCAGCCGCCTCCGCGTGGCGGGCCGCCGTCTCGTGGTCGTGCGCGGCCACCGCCAGGTGGGCCCGCCCGACCAGCAGCAGCGTGCGGAACTGCGGCGCGATCGCCGTCGTGTCCCCCATCACGTGGCAGGCCGCGGCGTAGTGGCGCCCGGCGGCCGGCAGGTCTTTCTCGTGGCGGGCCAGATGACCCAGCTCGGCATGCGCGAACGCGACATTGCGGGCGGGTGTCTGCCGGCCCTCCGGCGCGTCGATCAGCCCCCGCAGCACGGCCCTGGCCCGCTCCACGTCCCCTTTGCGTACCAGGATGGTGGCCTGCCAGCCCCGCTGGTGGGCGACGTCAGAGTCGGGGTTGAGCTCGAGCAGCAGCCGTACGGCCTCCTCCATCGCCTCCAGCGCCTGGTCGAAGTCCCCGAACACGGCATGCGTCTCGGCCAGCGACGTCAGCGCCATCGACAGCCCCCACCGTTCGCCGGCCTGCCGCAGCTCGGCGCAGCCGGCCAGCAGGTCGGCCCGCGAGCCGGCCATGTCGCCGCCACCTCGCCCAGCGCGGCCCCCCGCCACAGGCCCAGGGCCTGCTTCAGCAGCGCGGCCCGGACCGCCGGGTCGTCGTGCTGCCTGGCCCGGGCGGTGAGCCGGTCGAACTCGCCGGCGTCGGTGTCGGCCTCCAGCCGGTAGGCGCCCGGCACCGACACCAGCGCGCCGGCCTCCGGCAGCGTCCGGCGCAGGCGGGAGATGAGCGACTGCAGGGCGTTGCCGGGGTCGGCGGGCGGCTCCTCGGGCCACAGGTCCGCGGCCAGCTCCTCGACCGTGACGGCGCGGCCGGCCGCCAGCGCCAGGCGCACCAGCAGCCGGCGCAGCCGGGCACCGCCGACCGCGGCCGACTCGACCTCCAGCGGCCCCAGGATCGCCACACGCACACGACCATGCTGCCACCCCGGCGGCGGCGTGCCCCTCAGGCGTGCCAGTCGCCGGCCCCGCCCGGCACCGGCGCCTGCGGGTCGTAGGGGGTGCGGGTGAAGATGAACGTGTTGAGGTCGAGATGGTCGGGGGCCACCCGCAGCGTCTCCCCGGCGTAGTAGCCGTCCAGCCCGAGCCACGTCCCGTCGGCCTGCGGCACGAACCGCGAGGCCCGCCCGCCGCCCCCGACCGGCTCCAGCGACAGGGCGCGCTCGGGCAGCAGCCGCAGCGTGTACGGCTTGGGCCCCCAGTGCCACAGCCCCGTCAGCGCCAGCAGCCCGGGATCGGCGGCGACCGGCTGCCATTCGTCCGGCAGGCGCGGCTCGTACTCCTCCAGGATGTCCAGCAGGTCGGTCAGCAGCGAGCCCTTCATCCCCGAGGTGGTGTTGGCCATGAACAGCACCCCCACCCCGTCGCCGGGGTCGGCCCACACCGTGGCCAGGAACCCCGGCATCGACCCGGAGTGCCCCGCCAGGCGCCGCCCGCCGGGGCGGTACAGCTGCAGGCCCAGCCCGAACCCGACGCTCCAGGAGTCGCCGTCGTCCACCCCGACCGGCTCGCGCATCTCGGCCAGCGTGTCGCCGCACAGCACCCCCGCGGTGTCGCCGCCCAGGAACGCCGCCCATCGCGCCAGGTCGTGCGGCGTGGACCACAGCTGCCCGGCCGGCCCCATCGCCTCGGCGTCGTGCTCCGGCTCGGCCAGCACCACGTCGGCGTAGGGGTGGACGGCGTATCCGGTGGCGTGCGGGGCGCGCGGCCGGGCGGTGGTGTCGTCCATGCCGAGCGGGTCGAGCACCTCCGACTGCAGCGCCTTGAGCCAGGTGGTGCCGCGCAGCCTGGCCACCAGCTCGCCCAGCAGGGCGAAGCCGACGTTGGAGTAGTGGAAGCGGCGCCCGGGCCGGTGCTTGAGCTCGCCGGGCCCGAGGCGTTCCAGCAGGTCGGCGACGGGGACGCCGGGGGTGCGCTCCCACCAGGCGGTGGGCGGCTCGGCGGTCAGGCCGGCGGTGTGCGACAGCAGCTGGGCGATGGTCAGGTGGCCCAGCGGCGTGCCCGGCAGGTGCTCCTGCAGCGGGTCGGACAGCCGCAGCGCGCCCTCGTCGCGCAGCCGCATGACCACGACGGCGACCATGCTCTTGGTGATCGACCCGATCCGGTACTGGGTGGCCTGGGTCGGCGGCGCGCCGTCCACCCGGCCGCGCCCGCCGAACCACGCCGGCCTCCCGTCGCGCACGATCGCCGCCGCCAGCGACGGAACTCTGCTTTCGGCCTGTTCGACGGCCAGTCTGCGCAGCAGAGCGCGCGCCGTCGCGTGTCCCACCTGGCTCATGAGCGACAAGATTAGCCGCTAGATGAGCACCAGCTGCGGGCCTATCAGCTCACCTTGGTGCGGCTGCGGGTGGGCCTGGTCGTGGTAGTAGTGGCCGGCGTACCAGACCACGACGTTGGCGCCGTCCAGGCTCTCGCCGTTGAGGAAGCGGTTGAGCGCGGCGCGGTCGCGCGGGCCGGGGTTGCCGTCGTCGAGCTCGCGGGGGTGGTGGCGCAGGAACCACAGGTCGGACACGCCGTAGGCGTCGGCGGTGCCGTCGAACTCGCCGGGGTGGATCTGGTAGCCGCGGCCCGAGGACTTGTCGCGTACCTGCCAGTACAGGGCGGGGTGGAGGCGTTTGCGGGAGGTCTCGCGGATGATCGGCACGGGTTCGGGGATGATCGAGCCGGTGTCGTCGATCTGCTCGACCACGTCGTTGCCGGCGCCCTCGATGTCGAAGTCGAGCCGCCAGTAGGCGTGGTGGCGGTGCACCATGCACGTCATCGGGTTGGCGGTGGCGGCGAACCCGAAGCGGGGGCTGATGTCGCCGTTGTCGGCCAGGCGCCAGTCGCTGGCGTAGCGGTACCAGCCGGCGGCCAGCTCGCTGACGATGCGCAGCTGCTCGCCGTCGTGGTGGAAGGCCACGCCCTGGAAGTTGCCGGCGTCGGTCGAGGGGCGTTCCAGGATGGTACGGGGCGGGCTGTCGCACAACCGCCACCCCCAGCCGACCGGGTCGGTGCCGACCGCGTTGAAGCGGGTCTCGAAGCTGGCGTCGTCGCGGAAGGTCGTGCCCTCCTCGTACTCGACGTTCAGGACGGGCACGTGGGCCTGCCGGAGCACCAGCCGGCCGCGGTAGCGCACCTCGCGCAGCTCGACGCCGCCGCCCACGCCGGGGTTCTGCGGGGCCGAGGCGCGCGGGCGGACCACCAGCAGGTTCCACAGCTCGGTGGAGCCGCGCCGCACGCGTACCCGCACCTGGTCGGGGCCGCCGCGGTCGGTGAGCGCGTCGACGCCTTCGGGGACGCTGTGCTCGCAGTCGTGGTGCATGCGCACGTTGATCCCGGACGGGGTCCAGTCGACGGCGCGGTTGACCAGGTCGACGGCGACGATGCGGTGGCGCAGCCCGGTGGGCTCGCCGGGGGTGTAGAGGCCGAGGGTGGGGCGGCGCACGGTGGTGCCGTCGGGGTTCTCCAGGTCGGCCAGCGGCGGCATGGGCCGGTAGACGACCACGTTCTCGCCGGCCGGGAAGCGCGGGTCGGCGCGCAGGATCTCGGCGGCGGCCGCCAGCTCCTCGCGGCTGGGCTGCGGCCGGTAGGCGCTGGGGCGCAGCTCGGCGCGTTCGGGCCGGTCGAGGGTGCCGCGCAGCTCGACGGCGCGGTTGCCGACCGGGTCGAACACGGTGGCCTGGAACGGGGCGTTCTCGCCGGGGTCGTGGCCGAGGCCGGGCGCGAAGGCCACGGTGAGCCGGTCGGGGTCGGCGACCTCGAGCGCGGCCAGCGCCTCCGGGTGCTCGGCGACCGCCTGGCGCAGCCGCTGCGCGGTCAGGCCCGTGCGGGGGACCGCTTCGATCGTGACGCGTACATCGTCGCTCATGGGCTGTCTCCTCGGCACGCTGGTCGGCGCGGCTGGTCGGAAGGGCCGCTGGTGCGTTATCGGGCCGGGACGCCGCGACGTTAGCCTGCCGCGGCGATCCCGAAGCCACTTAAAGCGGATATCGACGCGTATTTCGCTTATCCGTTAGGGCGATGACAGGCGATAATACAAATAGTCTGATCAGTGAATATCTCCGGAAAGGGCTGAAGATTTCCCGGCTGAATTACGCTTGACATCGCCACTCATAAGAATGACCATGCTGTTCTGTGACCCCTCCCAAGAATGGCATTATCGGGCCGCCCACGGTCGAGGGCCGCAGCAAACGGATCTGGCGGCGCGACGACGGCACCTGCACGGTCGAGCTGATCCCCAGCCTGCGCAGCCACACCTTCGACCGCGACGAGCTCGTGCCCGCGACCGCGCGCCTGCGCCTCGACTTCTACGAGCGTGCGGCCCGCGCGCTGCACGCCTGCGGCATCCGTACGGTGTTCCGGGAGCGGCTCGGCGAGACCACCTATCTCGCCGACTACGTGCCGGCTCCGCCCTTCGAGGTCATCGTCAAGAACCGGTCCGTCGGATCGACTCTTCGCAAGTATCCCGGCCTCTTCCCCGAAGGCCATGTCTTCCGCCCCGCGGTGGTGAAGTTCGACTTCCGGACCGATCCCGAGGACCAGCCCATCGGAGAGGACTATCTGTGGGCCTACGGAGTGGATGTCGAGGAGTTCCGCCGCATTGCCCGAGAATGCAATGACTGCCTCCGGAAATGGCTGGAACCACTGGATCTCTGGGATTTCTGCCTGATCATCGGTCCGAACCCCGAAGGCGATCTCATCATCAACTCCGAAATATCGCCCGACTGCATGCGGCTGCGCGATCACCAGGGCCACTCGCTGGACAAGGACCTGTTCCGGCAGGGGGCCAGCCACGAGCACATCGTCTCCGTCTGGTCCGAACTGGTCGGCAGGCTCCCGGCATGACCGAGGCGCACCGCCCGGTCGCCATCGTGACCGGCGCGAACCGCGGCACCGGTCTGGCCATCGCCGCCGAGCTCCACGCGGGCGGCTGGGAGGCCTGGGGGCTCAACCGCACGTCGGCGGGCCAGCCCTGGCTCGCCGAAGCCCCGTGCGACCTGGAGTCGGCCGATGCGGTGACGGCCGCCGTCGAGACGGTCGCGCGCCGGCGGGGGCGGATCGACTCGCTCGTCGTCAACGCGGTCACGCGGTCCCTGGGCAGGATCGGCACGCTCAGCCTGCCCGACTGGCGGGCCGCCTTCGAGGTCAACATCGTCTCCGTGCTGCCGCTGCTCCAGGCGGCGCTGCCGTACCTGCGCCCGCGCAAGGGCAGCATCGTCCTGATGGGCAGCCACGCCGCCAGCCGCTACTTCGAGGGCGGCGCGGCCTACTGCGCCAGCAAAGCGGCCCTCAAAGCGCTGGCCGAGGTGCTCCTGCTGGAAGAGCGGCCGAACGGCGTGCGCACCACGCTGATCAGCCCCGGCGCGATCGCCAACGAGATCGGTGACGACTCACCGTTCAAGCTGTCGACGTCCTCCGTCGCCCAAGCCGTGCGGTGGGTCGTCGAGGCGCCCGCCGACACCGCGATCGGCGAGCTCGAACTGCGCCCGGCGCACCTGCCCGACATGGCTGTGACCGGCCTGAACCGGCTCCAAGCGGTCTGAAGCCGTCCGCCCGCCATCTCTCCATCTCCGCGAGGGGGACCTTCCCATGACATCCATTCTCGAGCGCAAACCCGTGGCCTCCCGCGCCGGACACGCCTCGCGCGCCTGCGACCTGCCCGTGCTGCGCAGCGCCCAGGCCGACTGGCCGATGCCGCCCGCCCGCACGATCCTGATCGCGCACCTGCTCGACACCGCCGTGCCGTACGTGCGGCTGCTGAGCCGCTCCACCGAGCTCGCCCAGATCGTCCCGGTGCCCTACAGCGCCCAGCCGGAGGCGCTGTCGCTGCTGGCAGACCTTCCGGTGAGCATGCCGGCCTCCATCGAGGAGGTAGGGCCGATGGCGGTCGCCGCCGCCCGGCTGGCCGCCCGGCCGGGCGAGCCGCCCGTGATGATCCAGGAGGTCGGCGGATACTGCGCCGGGGCGGTGCGAGACCTGGCCGCCGTGCCCGGCTTTCGCGGCATCGTGGAGGACACCAAGCAGGGGCAGTGGCAGTACGAGCGCGCCGCGCCGCTGCCCCTGCCGGTGTTCACCATCGCCGACAGCCCGCTGAAGGCCCTGGAGGACGTCCAGGTCGGGCGGTCGGTGGCCTACAGCGTCGAACGGCTGCTGCGGCTGCGCTTCTACCGGCTCCTCAGCGAACGCCGCGTCCTCGTGCTCGGCTACGGCGGGATCGGCACGGCCCTGGCCGAGCACCTGCGACGCGCCGGAGTCCAGGTCGCCGTCTACGATCCCGACGACATCCGGATGTCGGCCGCCCTGGTGCACGGGTTCCGCGTGGGCCCGCGCCAGGACCTGCTCTCCTGGGCCGAGGTGATCATCGGCGTCTCCGGCCACCGCGCCCTCACCACCGCCGACCTGCCGCACCTGCGCGACGGCGTCGTGCTGGCCAGCGGAAGCTCCAAGCAGGTCGAGTTCGACGTCGAGGGCCTGCGCCGCGCCGCGTCGGCCTCGGCCGAGGTCGACGAGGTGCTCGAACTGCGGGTGGCCGATCGCACCGTCTATCTGCTCAACGACGGCAAGCCCGTGAACTTCATGGAGCACAGCATCCTCGGATCGGTCCTTGACCTCGTCTACACCGAGCTGTATCTGTGCACGCGGGAGCTGGCCAGGCAGACCTGGGAGCCGGGGCTGCACCGCCTCGACCCGCGGCTGCAGCAGGAGCTGGCGCAGCGCTGGCGGGAGGAGTACGGACAGCGGTGAATGCGATTCTGGACAGGGTGCGGGCCCGGGTGGCCGTCGACTTCGCGACCGCCGACTCGGCCCACGACCTCGGGCACGTCGAGCGGGTCGCCGCCCTGGCGGGCGAGCTCGCGGCCCGTACGGGCGCCGACCCCCGCATCGCGCGGGTGGCCGCGTACGTTCACGACTACCACCGGGTGGAGGAGGCCAGGCAGAACCGCCGGCCCATCCGGCCCGAGGACGCCCGCGCGGCCGTGCTGGACGTCCTGGAGGGCTGCGGCGTGCCGCACGACTGGCATGCATCGATCTTGCGTGCGGTCGAGCTGACCGGCCGCTACCGTTTCGCCGACGAGGAGCTCGACGGCGGGTGCGCGATCGCCGCGGCGGTCCACGACGCCGACAACCTCGACGCGATGGGAGCCATCGGCATCGGCCGCGCCTTCGCCTACGGCGGGCTGCTCGGCGAGCCGCTGTGGGACCCGGCGACCGCCCTGAAGGACGTCTACCGGGAGGGCGAGACCTCCTCGGTGCTGGCCCACCTCTACGAGAAGCTGGTCCGGCTGGAGCAGGACATGCTCACCGAGCCCGCGCGCCGGATGGCGGCCGACCGGGCGCTGCTGCTGCGCCGCTTCGCCGCCGGGTTCCGCTCCGAGTGGGACAGCGGGCAGCCCGCCTGCTCGCGGGTCCTGTGGGACCCGCGCACCCGCTACCTGTCGGTGGCAGAGCCCCGCGGCGACGCCGACGAGCCGCTCGTGCGGGTCAGCTTCCGCGGGCGGATCTCGCTCACCTTCGACGAACAGGGACAGCCGGCGGCGGTCCACCTGCCGGACGCGCCGGACCTGCTGGCCACCGACGTGCGGATCGCCCTGTCCCAGGAACGGCCGCACCACCACATCGAGGGGACCGCCGACATCGAGCTGCACCTGCGCAAGAACCACCCGGTCGCCCTCCAACTGCACCTGTGGAGCCGGTGATGGGCTACTTCGGCCTGCTCCGGGCCCCGTACGTGACCCGCCTGCTGCTCGGGACGCTGGTCGGGCGGCTGCCCAGCGCGATGGCGGCGCTGGCGATCCCGCTGGTCCTGCGGCAGGGGGGCGCGAGCTACGACTTCGTCGGCCTGGCCGCCGGAGCCTTCGCCATCGCCGCCGCCGGCGGCGGTCCGGTGCTCGGCCGGCTGGTGGATCGGGTCGGCCAGGTCCGCGTCCTGGTGCCGGCCGCCGTCGCCGCCGGCGCGGGCCTGATCGCGATCGCGCTGGCCCCCTCCGAGCCGGTGCTCGTCATCGCCGGCGCCCTGCTGGCGGGGGCGGCGACCCCGCCGCTGGAGCCCTGCCTCAGGGTGCTGTGGCCTGACCTTGTCCCGCCCGCCCGGCTGGAGTCGGCCTACGCCATGGACTCGGCCTCCCAGGAACTGGTCTTCGTCGGTGGCCCCCTGGTCGTGGCCGGCTGCGTGGCGGCCGGATCCACGGCGGGCGCCCTGTGGGTGGGGGCGCTGCTGGGCCTGCTGGGCGTGTTCGTGGTCGCCACCGCGGCGCCCACCCGCAACTGGAAGGCTCCCGTCCGTTCGCCCGACTGGCTCGGGCCGCTGCGCAGCCGTGGCCTGAGCGTGCTGCTGGTGAGCCTGACCGGGGTCGGCGCCGCCATCGGCGGCCTCAACGTCCTGGTGGTCTTCTACACCGAGCACCGCTACGTGGTGGGCGGGGCGGCCACGCTGCTGGCGTTGAACGCCTTCGGCGCCCTGGCCGGGGGTCTCGGCTACGGGGCGGTGCGCTGGTCGTCCTCGCCGCCGCGGCGCACGCTGCTGCTGACCCTCGGGCTGGGCGGCGCGTACGCGTTGCTGTGCCTGGTGCCGTCCCCGCCGTACATGGCCGCCCTCATGATCCTCACCGGGCTCTTCCTCGCGCCCGTGCTGACGGCCGCGTTCGTCCTGGTCGGCAAGCTCGCGCCGGCCGGTACGGTCACCGAGGCCTTCGCCTGGCTGGTCACGCTGATGACGGCGGGAATCGCCCTGGGATCGACCGCGGCGGGCATCATCCTGGAACACGCCACGGAGTCCTGGGCCGCCTCCGTCGGGGTGCTGGGCGTGGCCGTGGGCGTGGTCGTCCTGGCGGCCGGGCAGCGGTGCCTGGCGGCCGGGAGCGCCGAGACCGCCGACGACCCCGCGGGGGCCGCCGTATGACACCGGTCCGGCTGCTGTGCACGGATCTGGACGGGGTGCTGCTCACCAGCGCCGGCGGCCTCAGCCGCGACACCGCCAAGGCGCTGGCCGCCGCCCGAGCCGCCGGCCTGCAGGTCATGGTCGCCACCGGGCGGCCCACCCGGGACGCTCTGGAATGGGCGCGGGAGGCCGGACTGCGGGGCCTGCTCGCCTGCAGCAACGGCGCGGTGATCTGGGACACCTGCGCCGGGCGGGTGCTGTTCGACCACTGCTTCACCGCCGGCCAGCTCAAGCGGGTCGTCGCCTGGGCCGAACGGTCGGTGCCAGGCGGTGTCCTGGGGCTGGACACCGAGCACGAGCTGGTGCTGCAACCCGGCTTCGCCGACCTGGTGCCCGGCTGCTGGCCCCACACCGCCTCGGCCGACCTCCTCGGCCGCGCCAGCCGCGGCAACCGCGCGGTCAAGGTGCTCCTGGCCCACCCCGAGCTGTCGGCGCCGCAGCTCGCCGGCGCGTTCGCCGGCGAGGCGGTCACCGGGCTGCGGGCCACGTTCTCCACCGCGCACTTCCTGGAGATCTCGCCGGAGCACGCCAACAAGGGCGAGGCCCTGCGGTGGGCGGCCGCGCACCGGCGCATCCCCCTTGCCGCCACGGCCGCCGTGGGGGACATGCCCAACGACCTTCCCATGCTCCGCAGGGCCGGCCTGCCCGCGGCCGTCGCCAACGCCCACCCCGAGGTCAAGGCGGCGGCCCGGATCCTGCTGCCCAGCAACGACGACGACGGCGTGGCCTCGCTGATCCGCGCCCTCTTGCGCTGACCGCCTCCACCTGGACCCTCGCCAACCGCTCCCCGGTAAAAGACCAGAGGCTGTGCAGACCGTGCAGAACTGCCCGTCGCGGCCCGGCCGCGTCCGGCCCGTCGCTTTCGCGCGGGTCACGCCGGGTCCGCTCCAGAACCGGTTGGCGAACGCGGCCGGGAACCGGCAACCGCGAACGGCGCCGATCACGTCCGCGGCGAAGAGCTCCTCCAGCGCGCTCATGTCGCCGCGGCGGGCGGCGGCGACGAAGGCGATGAGCAGCCTGCGTTGTTCGGCCCTGGTCACGGGGGTGCGGCGGGCGATGAGGATGCGTCTGCGGGCCCTGCTGACGAGCTGGCGTACGGCCGGTTCGTTGAGCTCGATGATGCCGGCGATCTGCCGGTAGGGGTAGTCGAACGCCTCCCGCAGCACGTACGCGGCACGTTCGGTGGGCGAGAGCCGTTCCAGCAGCAGCAGCACCGCGAACTCCAGGGCCTCGGCCCGCTCGGCGCCAAGGCAGGGATCGGCGCCGGCGTCGACGGGTTCGGGCAGCCACGGGCCGAGGCGGGTCTCGCGGCGGACGCGGGCGGACTGCGTGGCGTTGATCGCCAGCCGGGTGGTCGTGGTGGCCAGGAACGCGGCGGGATCGTCGACCGTGGCACGGTCGTAGACCTGCCAGCGCAGCCAGACGTCCTGCACCAGGTCCTCAGCCTCGGTGACGCTGGCCAGCATCCGGTAGGCGATCCCGAACAGGCGTGGCCGCACGCCGGCGAACACCGCCGCCGCCTGCTCCAGATCGGCCACCGCCATCGCCCCCTGCTGCTCACAAGTGCGATTCCTCGACTGTTACCCCCCGAACGCCGAGGTCAGGCCGGCGGGCAGGTACAGGCCAGGAAGATTTCTTCCTGTCACACCTCACGGCGCTACCCGGTCTTGCTCCCGTAACGGCTTTGCCCACCTGCGGCCAGAGGCCATCGCGCCCGTTCCCGCCGAGATCGCGGCGCTCAGGCGGGAGGTCTCAACCGTCGGTCTTGACGAGGTCTTCATCCAGAAAAGGGGAAAAGATTTCGCGGCGGCTGTCACAAGCCCGAAGGCTGCCCTGTCTTAGCTGGCGACCGGTCGGCACACGGGTGCCCCGGCGGATGGACAAGGGGACGCCATGAAGATCGTCGTGATCGGCGGGACCGGCCTGATCGGGTCTAAGCTGGTGGCCAAGCTGGCCGAGCAGGGGCAGGAGGCGGTGGTGGCGGCGCCGAGCACCGGCGTCAACACCCTGACCGGTGAAGGGCTGGCGGAGGTGCTGGCGGGCGCGCAGGTGGTGGTCGACGTGTCGAACTCGCCGTCGTTCGAGCCCGCGGCGGTGATGGAGTTCTTCGAGACCTCCACGCGCAACCTGCTGGCCGCGGAGGCGGCGGCCGGGGTCGGCCATCACGTCGCGCTGTCGGTGGTGGGCACGGAGCGGATGCCGGACAACGGCTACTTCGCAGCCAAGATCGCCCAGGAGCAGCTGATCGAGAAGTCGGGGATCCCGTTCTCGCTCGTGCACGCGACACAGTTCTTCGAGTTCGTACGTGCCATCGCCGACGAGGCCACGGACGGCGACACGGTGCGGATCGCGCCGGTGCGGTTCCAGCCCATCGCCGGTGAGGAGGTCGCGCAGGCGGTCGGCCGGGTCGCGGTCGGGGAGCCGCTGAACGGCCGCATCGAGGTGGGCGGCCCGGACGACGTCCGGATGGACGAGTTCTTCCGCGACGCCCTGGCCGCCTGGGCGGACCCGCGCACGGTGGTCACCGACCCGCAGGCCCGCTACTACGGCAGCGTGCCGGGCGAGCGGACGCTGGTGCCGGGCGAGGGCGCGATCCTCGGCACCATCCACTACCGCGACTGGCTCGACCGCACCCCCACCGGCCAGTAGTGCGCCCCAGGCAGGAAAGGTTGTTCCAGGTGCGGCGGCGACACGGCGACCATCGGGCGCGGCGACGCGGCGACCATCGGGCCCAGCCGTCGTGCCCCAAGCCCGGCCTGGGCGCCGATGGCTGCCATGACGACGACCGGACGGCCGGCGGGCAGCGCACGCGCCCCCGACGGGACCCTCGACGGGACAGGGGTTACGCGGTGACCGCATCGGCGATGGTCGCCGAATTCGATGATGTCGCCGCCTGGACCGCCGACGCCGTCGAGCAACTGGGGGAGCGCCACGCCATCCCGGCCGCCTGCCGTGGCAGCGCGAGTCCGGCGGCACTGGCCTGGCTGGCCGAGGCGTGCGAGCTGTCGCCCGGCATCAGGCTGCTGGACGTGGGCGCGGGCGCCGGCGGGCCGGCGGCCTGGGCCGTAGAGCGGTTCGGGGTCCGGCCGATCCTGCTGGAGCCGATGCCGGCCGCGGGCCGGGCCGCCGCCCGGCTGTTCGGGTTGCCCGTCATCGCGGGGGACGGGCGGCGCATTCCCCTCCGAACGGGGTCGGCCGACGCCGCCTGGTGTCTGGGGGTGCTGTGCACCGTACAGGACAAGGCCGCGGTGCTCGGCGAGATCCACCGGGTGCTGACGCCCGGCGCCTCACTGGGGCTGCTGGTGGTCATCGCCCGGGGCCCGCAGCTCCTTCCGGTGCCGGACGGCAACCACTTTCCCACCCAGGGGGAGCTTGCCGGGCTGCTCGCCGGCGCCGGGTTCGAGATCGTCGAGCAGACCGACCAGCCCGGCGGGATGCCGCCGTCCTGGTCGCGTCGCGCCGAGCAGGTCGCCGCGGTGATCGCGACCCGCCACCGGGCCGAGCCCGCGTACGCGCTGGCCGCTCACCAGGGTGAGCGCTTCACCCGCCTGTTCGCCTCCGGCCAGATCGCTGTACGACTGATCCACGCGGTCAGCCGGCCTGCCGGGCATCCACTCAAGTCACGCATGGAGGAAAGATGAGCGCTCCCAGCGGCGAGGAGATCGGCCTGCGGGGCCTGCTCGACGCGGTCGAGGCGCTGGAGGACGCCTCCCGGCCCGGCGATCACGTACGGGAAGAAGCATCCACCCCCTGCGACCGTCAAGGCAGCTGATGAACCACCTGCACCAGCGGCGAACCCGGATCGGACAAACATGCATGTGGAATCACCGGAACAGGTAAACGCACTCGAACGGGCCGCGTCCGCCTTCGTCGAGCTGCGCCCGCGCCTGTTCGGCATCGCCTATCGGATGCTCGGCAGCGCGGTGGAAGCCGAGGACATCCTTCAGGAAGTCTGGTTGCGCTGGCAGAACACCGACCGCTCGACCGTCGAGAACCCTCCGGCGTTCCTGGCGTTGATCACCACCCGCCTGGCCATCAACGTCGCCCAGTCCGCCCGTTCACGGCGCGAGGCCTACATCGGGCCCTGGCTCCCCGAACCGGTGGACACCAGCATGGACCCCACGCTGGGCGCCGAACGGGGTGAAGCGCTCGAACTCGCCTTCCTGCTGCTGCTCGAAAGGCTCACCCCCACCGAGCGGGCCGCGTACGTGCTGCGTGAGGCCTTCGTCTACCCCTACCCGCAGATCGCGGAGATCCTGCAGGTCAGCACGGTCAACGCGCGCCAGCTCGTGAGCCGCGCCCGCAAACGGCTGACCGCCGCGCGGCGCGAGCCCATCGACAAGACCGAGCATCGACACCTCCTGGCGGTCTTCCTCGACGCCGCCCAGACGGGCAACGTCGCCGCCCTGGAAGACCTCTTCGCCGCGGACGTCGTCAGCTCCTCCGACGGCAACGGCATCCGCGGGGCGGCCCGCTTCCCCCTGCTGGGCAGCGCCCGCGTGGCGAGGTTCCTGGCCGCGTACGCGCCGCGGTTCTGGCCGGGCGCCGACATCACCTGGGTCGAGGTGAACGGGCGCGCCGCCGTGCTCGTCCCGCGCAGCCGCACCGAGGTCACCCTGCTCACCATCGAGGCCTCGCCGCAGGGCATCCACCACGTCATGTGGATCGTCAACCCGGCCAAACTCGGCTCGTTCGACCGCTCGCGAGGAGGCTAGACGGGTTCGGCTGGCCTGGGGTGTCACAAGACGAGCGGCTGTCCTGTCTTAACTGCCGACTCCGAAAGAACAGAGGACATCGTGCGGACGACCCCGTTGCCCGGCGGCCACGCCGGCACCTCCACAGCGCGGAAACCGGCCTGCTCTCCTGGCTGTGAAGGTGGCCGGGCATGACCGACGTGAGCGCCGGGACGCTGGCGGAGATGCTCGACGAGCGGCAGCACCTGCTCGAGATCGCCTTGTGGATGTTCGGCTCGGAGAGCACGGCTGACCGGATCGTCCAGGAGACCTATCGCCGCTGGTACGCCCTCGACGACCAGGAGCGCGCCGGCATCGCGGTGCCGCGGGCCTGGCTGACCCGGGTCGCCGGAGGCATCTGCCTGGACCTCCTCGCCGCCGCCCCGCCTGTACCCGGCGTGTCCGGAGTGCCGTTCCCCGCCTCAGCCCCGGCACCCCACCCACACCCCCACCCCCATCCCGCCCTGCTTGCGGCACACCGGCAGGCCCGGCCCGACCGGGCGATGCTCCTCCGGCACGACCGCGTCGCCCGCCGCTTCGCCGCGGCCTGCGACCTGGGAGACACGGCCGCGCTGCGGGCGGTCCTGGCCGCGGACGCGATAGTCGTCAGCGACGGCGGCGGCAAACTCCGCGCCCCGGTACGCCCCACCTACGGCGCGGACGCGGTCGCCCGGTTCGTCACGTCCTTGCTGGCCGGCCGGCCCGTCACCGAGGTGGCCGCCGAGTCCGTGAACGGCCGGACGGGCCTGGTGCTGCGCCAGGCGGGCCGGGCCGTGGCGGTGGTGGGCGTGAGCGTCGCCGGAGCCGAGATCACCGCCGTGTGGATCGTCCTGAACCCCGACAAGCTGCGGCGCTGGCACCGCCCATGACCAGCGTGCCCTCACCCCAGGCGCCTCGCGCGCCGCTGAAAGGCGGACCGGTGAACAATCCGATGCTGTCCACGGAGCACGACTACAGCGGCTCCACGTTCAAGCCCCTCTATGTCACGCGCGTCGCCGTCAGCGGCGGCAGCTCCGCCCACGGCCGGGCCACCGGCCGGGCCCGCTCCACCGACGGCGCCCTCGACCTGCGGCTGCGGATGCCCGAGGAGCTCGGCGGCGACAACACCGGCCCGAACCCCGAGCAGCTCTTCGCCGCCGGATACGCCGCCTGCTTCCACGGCGCCCTCAGCCTGCTGGCCCGCCGGCACCTGCTCGACCCCTCCTCGATCACCGTGCAGGCGAGCGTGGCTTTCGGCCGCGACCCGGCCGACGGCGGCTACCAGCTGAGCGCCGACCTCGTCGTGACCTGGCCCGGAGTCGACCGCGACCGGGTCGCCCCGCTGCTCGCCCAGGCCGCCGCGCTGTGCCCGTACGCCAAGATGACCCGCCAGGGCATCCCCGCCACCATCGACCTCGCCCCTTGAGAACCTTCCGGCCGCCCACGTGCGCGGCGTGCGGCAAACCCCTTCAGGACGGCGGACCGGTGAGCGTGCCGGAGGACGAACCCGTCCGGCGTTGATCGCCCCCACCCGCCCCTGCCGCGTCTGTCGCGTCGGCCCCTTGACGGTAGACCTCCCGGCCCGCCACGAAGACCCGTACGGCCCGGCTCATCACGTCGAGCGGATCGCCCGACCAGAGCACCACGTCACCGTCCAGGCCGGGCCGCAGCGAACCCACCCGGTCGGCGAGGCCCATGATCGTGGCCGGGTTGACGGTGATCGACCGCAGCGCGCTCTCTCGGTCCAGCCCCTCCTTCATCGCCAGCGTCGCCTGGTGAACCAGGAGTTGAATCGGCACGCAGGAGTGGTCGGTCGTGATGGCGACCTGCACGCCGGCGGCGGCCAGCAGGCCCGGGCTGCGCAGGGTACGGTTGCGCAGTTCGACCTTCGACCTGCTGGTGAACAGGGGTCCGCTGATCACCGGGACGGCGCGCTCGGCCAGCAGGTCGGCCAGAAGGTGCGCCTCGGTGCCGTGGTGGATGACCAGCCGGTAGCCGAACTCGTCGGCCAGCCGCAGGGCGGTGGCGATGTCGTCGGCCCGGTGAGCGTGCTGGCACCACGGCAGCTCCCCGTCCAGGACGCGCCGAAGGACCTCCTGGGCGGGATCCTCGCGGGCGGCCCGGAACGCCGCGCGGATGACCGCCGCCGTGCCGAGCCGGGTGGAGGTCGCGTGGCGCTTGGGATTCTCGCCGAGCGCGCTCTTCACTCCCACCGGGTCACGTACGACCATCTCGTCGACGGTGCGTCCCGCGCACTTGACGGCCACCGCCTGACCGCCGATCGGGTTGGCGGAGCCGGGCAGGATCACGGCCGTGGTCACCCCGCCGGACAGCGCGTCGCCGAAGCCCGGCTCGGCGGGGTTGATGCCGTCGATCGCGCGCAGGTGAGCGCCGTTGAGGACGCCTTTCTCGTTCAGGTCCTCGCCGGCGGCGTCCTCGCCTTCCTCGCCGAGCCCGAGATGGGCGTGCGCCTCCACGAAGCCCGGCAGCACCCACAGGCCCGTGGCGTCCACGACGGGCATGCCCTCCGGTACGCCGATGCCCGAGCCGACGGCGGCGATGCGGCCGCCGTCGATGAGCACCGTGCCGCGCTCGATCGGCGGGCCGTTGACGGGGACGACATAACCGCCCGTGATGGCGACGTTCATGTCTCGATCTCCTCATGTTCGACGGTGGCGGACGCGCGCAGTTCGTAGGCCTCGTCGCCCGGGTAGAGCACGGCCTTGCCGATGTCGGGGCCGGCGAAGAGGCCGATCGCCTCCCAGGACTGCCAGCGGCTGATGAACCGGAACTCCACCCACCCGTCGATCTCGGTGCGTACCGTCCGGCTGCCCAGGCAGCCGGGCACCGTGGCGCATTCGGCCGCTCCGGTGGCCTGCAGATGGCGGGCGAACGCGGCCGCGTGGCGGATGGGGACTCGTCCGGTCCAGGTACGGACGATCATGCGAGGTCACGTGCCGAGGCCGGCACGGGTCGTCCGGCCGGCTCCTGCTCCAGCAGGCGCAGCGCGGTCTCGGCGGCGACGAGGTCCTGGATGCCCAGCCCCACGAGCTTGGCGATCGTGATCTGAGCCGGATCCACCCGCCCCAGGTGGCGGCCGAGCAGCACCTCGCCCAGCTCGGCATCGACGTCCGTGCCCGCGGCCCGCAGGTCGCCCGCGAATCGCCGCACGGCCGCACGGCTGTCGGCCACCACCAGGTCGGCCCGGTGGAAGCACGCGGTGTCCAGTTCGGCCTTGGTGGGGTCGTCGGCCCCCACGCCGGTGACGTGCTGGCCTGCTCGCAGCCAGTCTCCGAAGAGGATCGGCGCCGTGCTGCCCGTCGCGGTCACGATCACGTCGGCGCTGCGTACGGCCTCCTCGGCCTGGCTCGCCGCACGCGCGGTCACCCGGGGGAGCCGATCGGCCAGTGCCGCGCACATGGCCGTCGCCGCCGCCTGCCGCCGGCCCCAGACGATCACCTGCCGCACGGGCAGGACGGCACACACCGCCAGTGCCTGCAGGTACGCCTGCACCCCGGTCCCGAGCACGGTCAGCGCCGTGGCGTCCGGCCGGGCCAGCACGCGTGTCGCCACGGCTCCGGCCGCCGCGGTCCGCACGTCGGTGAGGTGGTGTTCATCGCGCAAGAGGGCCACGAGCGCGCCGGTGCGGGCGTCGTGGGCGGCGATGAACCCGCCGGCCGGCGGCTGGGCGTCGGCGAACCAGGTGGCCACCTTGACGGTGAAGATGGATCGTCCCGGCATGCACGCGGACTTGACGTGCACGTCGCCACGTTCTCCGGCGGGCCGCAGGACGGCGATCGGCGCCTCACCGCGGCCCTGGCTGAACTCGGCGAAGATCTCCGCCACCGGCTCGATGAGGTCGGCGAAGCCGACGGCGCGCCGGATCGCGGGGGAGTCGTAGACCTTCACGGCAGCTCCCGTAGCGTGCCGGTGCCGACCATCGCCACGGTGCCGCCGACGGTGACGTGGTCCTCGTGGGAGGTCACGAGGATGCGGCTGGGCCGGCCGGCGAATCGCCCTTGCGCCAGGGAGATCTCCTGGCCTGCGCGGACGCGGCCGTTCCTGAGCAGGTACGCGCCGACGCACCCGGCCGCGCTGGCGGTGGCCACGTCCTCCACGACGCCGTCGTTGTTCCAGTGCCTGCCTTCCAGGCGGTCCGCGTCCAGCAGGTAGGCGAACCGGGCGTCGCGCTCGCGCAGGAAGACGTCGAAGTCCGGCCGCGTGATGCGGGCGCGGGCCAGGGCGTCGCCCATGACCGGCACGATCAGGTACGGCAGGCCGGTGGAGACCACCTGCGGCGGCAGCCTCGCGTCGAGATCGCCGGGCGACAGGCCGAGCGCCTGCGCAATGCCCTCGTCCGGCACCGCGTCGCGGACGAATGTGGCGCGTCCCTGGTCCATCACCGCGGTACGGCCCGAGGTGGTCACATGGACGGTCCCGGTCTGGAGCTCGAAGGTCCACTCGGCCTTGCCGTGCAGTTCGTGCAGGACGGCGGCGGCGCCGAGGACCGGATGACCGGCGAAGGGCAGCTCCTCGAACAGGTCGAAGATCCGGATCCTGCGGGCGTCCCAGACGAAGGCCGTTTCGAAGTGCCGCAGCTCCTGGGTGACGGCGAGCATCTGCCGCGGGTCCAGCGGCGGCGGGTCCAGGAAGACCGCCAGGCTGTTGCCGGTGTAGGGACGGTCGGCGAACACGTCGACGTGGTGGTAGGTGAGCACGTCACGACGGTAATGACCCATCCGTGACATTGGGAAGCGCAATAATCATGTGCCTTGCATAATGGATGGTTATGGGAAAGGATTTCCAGACCGCTGATCTCCGCTCCTTCGCCGCGACCGTACGGGCCGGGAGCATCACCAGGGCCGCCACCGCCCTGCAGCTCAGCCAGCCGGCGGTGAGCCAGCGCATCCAGCGACTGGAACAGGCCGCCGGGGAGCTCCTGCTGATCAGGGACCCGAACGGGGTCAGGCTCACCGCGGCGGGCGAGATCCTGCTCGCGTACGCCGAACGGATGCTGGCCCTGCACGACGAGGCCCGCTCCATGGTCGGAGGCGCCGGTCCCACGCCGGCCGGACGGCGCACGATCGGCCTCTTGGAGGACCTCGCGATCACCACCTTGCCCGGCGCCCTGGCCGACTTCGCCGCCCTGCATCCGCACGTCGAGCTGGACGTGACCGTCGGCCCGGCGGCCACACTGCGCCGGATGGCCGACAAGGGCCGCCTGGACCTGGTCTTCGGCGACCCCACCGTGATGCCGGAGTCCACGGTGCGCTGGCAGCGGCAGGTGCCGCTCCTGTGGACCTGCGCGCCGGGCTTCGACGTGGACGCCGATCCGCTGCCCCTGGTGATGTTCGCACCGCCGTGCCGGTGGCGGCAGCCGGTGCTGGACGCGCTCAGCCGCCATGGCCTGCGGTGGCGCATCGCCTTCCAGAGCACCAGCCTGCCGGTCATCCAGTCGGCGATCTGCGCCGGCATCGGACTGGGCGCGCTGCTCGTGGACAACCTTCCGCCGACGGCGGTGCGCGCCTCCGGGCCGCTGCCGCCCGCCCCGCTGGTGGACCTCGCCATCGCCCGGCGCGCCGGCACCGACACCGACAGCGCCCTCACCACCCTCGAACGCCTGCTGCGCCGCGCCGCCTACAACAGCCTGCCGCACGAGGAGCCTTCGATGGTGTGAAGCGCGGTGAGCGCCGGCCCTCACCGCCTGCGCGATCTTTGCGCGCCGGCCGCTCGCGCTGCTATCTTGTCCAGCGCGTGACAACAGGAACTCTTCGAGGGAGGTGAGGATCAATGACCGTCGTGGTGATGGCTGCCATCTGCGGCACTCGGTCCATCCTCACGTCCCCGGGCCTTGGCTGACCCTTCCAGGCGCCTTCCCTGGCACGGATGCGGCATGTCCCATCCGCCAAGGCCCCCTTTTCTGCAAAGGGTTCCCTTCCCTTGTCATTCGAACATTCCCTTGACGATGGCCTGTCCGCGTACGGCTGGGACGCAGGGCTCGAACAGTCCTTCGCCTCCTACCGCTCCGCGGGGCTCATTCCCGCCCGCGTGGCCGGCGTCGATCGCGGCGCCTGCGACGTCATCACCGAAACCGGCCCGCAGCGGGCCCGCCTCTCGCTCCCGGCGGCGGCGGATCCGGTCGAGTCCCCGTGCACGGGCGACTGGGCGGCGCTGCGCCCCGGCCCCACGCCCGAGCTGGTCGCGCTGCTGCCGCGGCGCGGTGTCATCGTCCGGTCGTCGGCCTCGCGTACCTCCTACGGCCAGGCCCTGGCCGCCAACGTCGACACGGCGCTCGTGGCCGTCTCGCTCGCCGGCCCGCCGAATCCCAGCCGGATCGAGCGGCTGCTGGCGCTGGCGTGGGAGAGCGGCGCCCAGCCCGTGATCGTCCTGACCAAGGCGGACGAGTCAGCCGATCCCGGCCAGGCGGTGACCGCCGTCGCCGAGCTCGCCCCGGGCGTGGAGATCATCACCACCAGCGCCGCCACCGGCCAGGGCGTGGACGCGCTCGCCGCCGCGCTCACCGGCACCGTGGTCCTGCTCGGCCCGTCCGGGGCGGGCAAGTCCACGCTGGGCAACGCGCTGCTGGGCACCGAGGTCCTGCAGACCGGCGCCGTACGCGCGCAGGACGGCAAGGGCCGCCACACCACGGTCCGCCGCCGTCTGCTCCCGCTTCCCGGTGGCGGCGTGCTGATCGACACCCCCGGTCTGCGCGGCGTCGGCCTCCTGGATGCCGACGAGGGCCTGCAGCAGGTCTTCGCCGACATCGAGGAGTTCGCCGGGCAGTGCCGCTTCAGCGATTGCGGCCACGACTCCGAGCCCGGCTGCGCGGTCCAGGCGGCCATCGCCTCAGGTGATCTGAGCGAACGCCGCCTCGACAGCTACCGCAAGCTCCAGCGTGAGAACGCCTGGGCCGGCTCCCGCAGCGACGCGCGCCTGCGCGCCCAGCACGACGACCGCAAGAAGGCGATCACCCGCTCGCTGCGCGAGACCTACGCCTTCCGGGACCGGCAGCGCCGGTCGTGACCCGGGCGCGAGCATGCGCCACGGGAACGCCACCGCTAGGCCCACGACCACGACCTTGAAGAAAGACGAGCTCACCATGTCGCACACCTGGATCACCCGCCCCGAAACCCCGCAGGACATCCCCGCGATCCGCGCGGTCGCGCTCGGCGCCTTCCCCACGCCGCTGGAGGCCGACCTCATCGAGGCGCTGCGCGCCGATGCGGCCTGGTCGCCCGAGCTGTCCATCGTCGCCCAGGCCCTCGACGGCACCGTGGCCGGGTACGCGCTGCTCACCCGCTGCCACGTCGGCACCGCGCCGGCCCTGGCCCTGGGCCCGTGCGCGGTCCTGCCGCAGTACCAGAGGAGCGGAGCCGGCTCGGCCGCCATCCGCGCCGGTTTGCAGGTCGCACGCGACAGGGGCGACAACCTCGTCCTCGTGCTCGGCCACCCCGAGTACTACCCGCGCTTCGGCTTCACCCCGGCCTCGGCGTACGGGATCCGCCCCTCCTTCGAGGTGCCCGACGAGGCGATGATGGCGCTCGTCTTCGACGACACCGTCCCGGTGCCCGGCGGCACCATCGTCTACCCGGCGCCCTTCGGCGTCTGACACCCAGCCCGCCCGGGACGAGCCGCGTCCCGGGCGGGCCCGCTCCGCTCTGGGCGAATACGGTCCGCTGTCAGTGAACCGGGCCGGGTGCCCGGCGTTCGCGGTGGTTGGGTGTCGGAATGGAGATTTTGGTTCTGGGGGGAACGGCGTGGCTGGGCCGGGAGCTGTCGCGGCAGGCGATCGAGCGCGGCCATCAGGTGACGTGCCTGGCGCGCGGCGAGAGCGGCCAGGTCGCGGACGGAGCGCGGCTGGTGGCCGCCGACCGGCGTGATCCTTCAGCATATGAGCCGCTGCTCGACCGGGAGTGGGACGCCGTCATCGAGGTGTCCTGGCAGCCGGGGTTCGTCCGGCAGGCCCTGCAGGCGCTGGGCGGCCGGGCCCGGCACTGGGCCTACGTCTCCTCCGTCAGCGCCTACGCCTCCCATGCCGTACCGGATGCCGACGAGTCCACGGCCCTGCTTGCCGCGACCGATCGGGACGAGGTCGACCGCGACCTGTACGGCGAGGCGAAGGCCGCCTGCGAGCTGGCGTCGACGGCGGCGGTGGGCGAGCGGCTGCTGATTGCCCGCGCCGGCCTCATCGGCGGCCCCGGCGATCACAGCGGGCGCACCGGCTACTGGGCGGCCCGTGCCGCCCGCGACCGGCAGGGGCCGATGCTGGTGCCCGACACGCCGCACCTGGCGACCCAGGCGATCGACGTACGGGACCTGGCCGCCTGGCTGCTGGACGCGGGCGAGAAGGGCGTTGTCGGCACCTTTGACGCTGTCGGGCCGGTCGTCCCGTTCGGGGAGTGGCTGGAGTTGTCGCGTGCCGCCGGCGGGCACACCGGCCCGGTGGTCGCCGCCGACTCGGCATGGCTGCTGGCCAACGGCGTGGCCGAGTGGATGGGGCCCGAGTCGCTGCCGATGTGGGTGGTCGAGCCGGGCTGGGAAGGGTTCGGGTCCCGGACCGGGGCCGCGGCGCGCGCCGCGGGGCTGCTCCATCGGCCCAGGGAGCAGATGGTGGCCGACACGCTGGATTGGGAGCGCGAGCAGGGGCTGGAGCGTGACCGGCGGGCCGGCCTGAGTGCCCAGCGGGAGCGCGAGCTGCTCACCGCTCTCAGCTGAGAGGGTTTCTCCCATACTGGCCAGGCCGAATGCCAGCGGCCTGCGCCCGGGCAATAGGGTGCGGTATTGGCCCGACGGCGCCGACGACAGTGCCCGCTACCAGCCCGGCGGCCACCTCGTGCTGACCGCGGCGCTGCTGGAGGCCAGCACCCGGTGAACGCCCTCGTCGAGCGGCTGGTCAACGAGCCGCTCAGCAAGCGGGAGGTCGTCGAGCGCTACGCCGACGTGCTGCTGGCGATTCCGCGTTCGGAGGTCGTCGCCCAGTTCGAGGCCTACCTCGACGCCTCCAGGCGTTCGGAATTGGAGCAGGTCGTGCACGGCGTGCTCGCTCGTTCGAGGAGGTCGCCCGCCGTACTCTCGCGGCCGAGGGAGTCGAGCGGCCGGAGGAGGCGGCACGAGCCTTCGTCGCTCTGGCCGACGGTTTCGCCCTGGCCCGGATGGCGCGGCCGGAGCCGCAGGCGGATCGGCGGGCGCTGGTCGAGGGCATGAGCGCGCTGCTGGTCGGTTACCTGGCGTCACGGGGTCCCGGAGAGGGGACCCCGTGACGGGAGGCGTCAGGCGGCGTCGAGCGTAGCGGTGATCTTGCGCTGATCCTGGCCGGCCAGTGCGTCGGGCGCGGCCGCCGACATCTGCCCCGTCACCGGCCGCGGCCGGCTGTGCTATCCGCGCGCCGAGTACCTGTTCAAGACCGCCTCCGCCGACCTCGACCCGCACGGCGAAGGATGGACGCTGCATCAGATACGCCACAGCACGCTGGCCCACCTGTCCGCCGCCGGCCGCACCGCGCCGGAACTGCAGGCCAAGTCCGGCCACCAGCACCTGTCCAGCCTCGGTCGATACGTGCGCCTCGGCGAGGAGACCTCCGCCCGCATCACCGCTGAGCACGACCCCGCGGCCCGACGGCGCAAGCGCTGACACCAAGGCGCCTCTACTCACGCGGTGTGTTTCTGGCGTACTCCGGCCGTACCCCTTGTTCGGTCGTCAGCAGGTCCAGCCGGAAGGGGAAGCCCTTCGTGAACGGCCATCCAGGCGACGTGCACCTTTCGTGCCTGAATCCGCTGGTGTCATCGGTTTTGTCAGGGGCAAGGGACGGTGGACGCGGGGGCGTCAGCAGATCGGAGGCCGCCTGCGGCGTACGCACATACCACCACAACCTGCGTGAGGACACATGATGACCGACAGATTCGCCCGTGCGCTCGGGTGGGCCAGCCTCGCGCTGGGAGCGGCGCAACTGGCGGCACCACGGGCCGTGACCCGCCTGTGCGGCGTCGACGACGCGCCCGGGGCCACGGCCGTCGCCAGGCTCGCCGGCGGGCGCGAACTCCTGCACGCCGCGCTCCTGCTCGGCGCCAAGAACCCCGCCCAGTGGGCGTGGACCAGGGTCGCCGGCGACACGATGGACCTGGGCGTCCTGGGCAGAGCCGCCGCCAACCGCACCGGCGCCCGCCGCGCCCGCGCGCTGGTCGCGCTCGGCACCGTCGCCGGGATCACCGCCCTGGACGCCGTCTGCGCCCGGGGCGGCACCGCCAAGGCCAAGGGCCCGCTGCAGGTGCGCGCCTCCATCACCATCAACAAGCCGCGCGAGGAGGTCTACCACTTCTGGCGGGACCTGGAGAACCTGCCCTCCTTCATGGTCCACCTGGACTCGGTGCGCACCCTCGACCAGCGCCGTTCCCGCTGGAAGGCCAAGGGTCCGGTGGTTGACCTGGAGTGGGAGGCCGAGATCATCGACGAGCGGGCCGGCGACCTGATCGCCTGGCGGTCGGTGCCCGGCACCGGCGTCTCCACCGCCGGCCTGGTCAGCTTCACCGACGGCCCCGGCGGGCGCGGCACCGTCGTGGACGTCTCCCTGGAGTACAGCGTGCCCGGCCGCAAGCTCGCCGCCGGCGTCGCCCGCATGTTCGGCGAGCACCCCGAGCAGCAGGTCCGCGACGACCTGCGCCGCTTCAAGCAGGTCATGGAGACCGGCGAGGTGGTCCGCTCCGAGGGCAGTCCCGAGGGCCACCGCGCCCTGCGCCAGCTCCACCAGCGTCCCGCACAACCGATCGGAGGACGGGCATGAAGGCCAACGTGTGGGCGGGCCGCAACCGCGTGGAGATCCAGGACGTTCCGGACCCGCAGATCCTCAACGCGCGTGACGCGATCGTCCGCGTCTCCTCGACCACGATCTGCGGCTCCGACCTGCACCTCGTGGACGGCTACATCCCGACCGTCAAGAAGGGCGACGTCCTCGGCCACGAGTTCATGGGCGAGGTCGTCGAGGTCGGCCCCGGCGTGCGCAACCTGCACGTCGGCGACCGCGTCGTGGTGCCGTTCCCGATCGCCTGCGGCGCCTGCTTCGCCTGCCAGGACGGCCTGTACTCGGTGTGCGAGAACTCCAACCCCAACGCCGGGATGGCCGAGAAGCTGATGGGCCACTCGCCCGCCGGCATCTTCGGCTACTCCCACATG
Organism: Nonomuraea jabiensis; assembly: GCF_014204795.1. Taxonomy (GTDB): domain Bacteria; phylum Actinomycetota; class Actinomycetes; order Streptosporangiales; family Streptosporangiaceae; genus Nonomuraea; species Nonomuraea jabiensis. The sequence continues at coordinate 9,706,027 of NZ_JACHMB010000001.1, forward strand.
CTGGGCGGCTTCCCCGGCGGGCAGGCCGAGTACGTGCGCGTCCCGTTCGCCGACGTCGGTCCCATCAAGATCGAGGACGACCTGCCGGACGAGAAGGTACTGTTCCTGTCCGACATCTTCCCCACCGGCTTCATGGGCGCGGAGATGTGCGACATCAAGCCGGGCCAGACGATCGCCATCTGGGGCGCGGGGCCGGTCGGGCAGTTCGCCGCGGCCAGCGCGTTCCTGCTCGGCGCCGACCGGGTCATCGTCATCGACCGCTTCCCGTACCGGCTGCGGCGGGTCCAGCGCACCGGCGCCGAGGTCCTCAACTACGAAGAGGTGAACGTGCTGGAGGCGCTGCGCGACATGACCGGCGGGCGCGGCCCGGACGCCTGCATCGACGCCGTCGGCATGGAGGCGCACCACCCGACCCCGGCCATGTACGCCTACGACCGCACCAAGCAGGCCGCCCGGATGGAGACCGAGCGCCCGTACGTTCTGCGCGAGGCCATCATGGCCTGCCGCAACGGCGGCGTGGTCTCCGTCATCGGCGTCTACGGCGGATTCGTGGACAAGTTCCCGATGGGCACCGTCATGAACCGGTCGCTGACCATCCGCACCGGTCAGTGTCACGTACAGCGCTACACGGAGCCGCTGCTGCAGCGGATCCGCGCGGGCGAGATCGACCCCAGCTTCGTCATCTCACACCGGATGCCGCTCAGCGAGGCGCCGCGCGCGTTCGAGCTGTTCAAGCACAAGCAGGACGAGTTCAACAAGGTGGTCCTCACTCCGTAGCGCCTGCCTTCGCGGCCCAGAGCCGGTTCCACTCGATCTCCGCGGTGGCCCGCCGCTCCGCCCGGCGCCGTTGCGTAAGCCTCAGCCGCTCATTCCGATCCATGTCGCGCAGCGTAGTTCTTTCATCGCGTATGGGGCGAGAGGGTTTTGGCCGCAGGAAGGGCCGAGTGCCGTTAGTCCTTTCGGTGGCCTCAGCTGGTCGCATGCGGTTCGCTGGCATGCTGTGTGAGCGCCAGGTTTTCGGCTTCGAGGCGGGCGATCTGGGTGTCGAGGAAGCGGTTGTTCTCGCGGGCGGCCTTGAGCCGGTCGCGGCCGCGACATGCTGAGCCGCATCATCAGCGCGCGGCAGCCGGGTGATCGCAACCGCCGCAAGCCGCCCGGACCACTGCAAGCCGGGATCAATCCCTGCGCAAGGCGCTCCCCTTAGCGACGCAGCGTGCTCAAAGGACTGGTCCTCGGCGCCGCTCTCACCGCGGCCGCGACACTGACGCTCGCCTCCACCGGCCCCGCCTTCGCCACTCCGGTCTCGGCCGGGACGCCCGCAGCCGGCAAGGTGGCGAACAAGCTGTTCCGCGCCTGGCGGGGCCGGAGGCCGACACATGGGACTTCACCCTCATCGGCGGACCGGCCGCCTTCCTCGCCCGCCACCCTGAGGCGCTCGAGCTTAGCCATCTGAGCCGGCTGCTCAGACAGCGAGGGAATGCGAGCCGGTGGCGATCGGAGGTTGTGGTGATGAGTTCACGAGCAGGCTTCAACCCGGGCTACCCCGGTTTCTCCCGGGAGACCATGGCCTACCAGCTGATCGTCAGTATCTGTAACAAGGGCCGCAAAGCCCGCAACCGCATCGAGCCCGTCGCCTGAAGACCCCCGCGCAGTGAGGTGGCGCGGGGCGGCGACGTCATCAGGACCCACGATCCTCTAGCAGGATCCACTTTCTCGCCGATCCACTCTCCCCACTCCAGTAGGTACTCGACTCCTTGCCGCCGACTAGCAACTCCGCTGCTTTGAGCAGATGCTGGCGCATCGCCCGGCGGCTCCTGACGGCGCTCGGGCGGCAAGCGCGATGGTCGCGTCGCCGAGGACCATGTGCAAGCCTCCGAAGACGACGCGCTCAACAGACCGCTGCGTCATGACGTGCGCGAGCCCGGTACCCCGCCGGCGGCCAACACTGTCGCCATGCGCATCACCACCTTCAAGTACTCCCGCCGCCACCGAAAAGGTTCTTCTCAAGTGCCGCACCAGTCAGCGTTTGCTTTGGAGTAGTCGGTGGCGCGTCGGCGGGAATCGGTGCGCCGCAGGCGTGACCATGTGAGCCTGGCGGGCATGGCCGATCGTGCCCGGGCGGCGCGAGATCAACCGGCGCCGGACATCGTCGGCGGCCTGGCCGCCCGGATAATTGACTGGTCGCGTCAGCGGGAATGCCGATCTAATACCGCCATGCGCGTCACCTCAGAAACCGTCGCTGACGGCATCCGCGAACAGCTCTTCAGTATCGGGGACATCCCCGGGGTGCTCTGGACGCCCGCCGAGGGCTCCGGTCCCCGTCCGCTGGTCTTGATCGGGCACGGCGGCGGCCAGCACAAGAAGGGATGGGAGGTCGTCTCCCGGGCCTTCCCCTACGTCACCTCCTGCGGCTTCGCGGTCGCCGCGATCGACGCCCCAGGTACCGGCGACAGGCCGGAACACCCGGAAATCCGGCGGCTGGTGGCGCTCATCCAGGAACGAGAGGCCGCGGGCGAGCCCTTCCGGTCCTGCCCGGAGTGGCCCGCCCTCAACGAAACCGTGGCGGCGCAGCTCATCCCCGACTGGCAGACCACCCTCGACGCGCTCCAGAAACTGGACTCCGTCGGCGACAGCCAGCCCGTCGGGTACTACGGTCTGTCCCAGGGCGGTGAGATGGGCATCCGCCTCGTCGCGGCCGAACCTCGGATCACAGCCGCGGTCTTGGGCCTCGTCGGAAGCGACTGGCTCATCGACATCGCGGCGCGGATCACGATCCCGGTCGAGTTCGTACTGCAGTGGGACGATGAAGGCGCTCCGCGGGACTCGGTCATGAAGCTGTTCGACGCACTTGGCTCCGCCGAGAAGACTCTGCACGCCAACCCCGGCAGCCACTTTCGAGTCCCGTCCTTTGAAATCGACAGCTCGATCCGGTTCTTCGCCCGGCACCTGGGTAGCCCTCGCACCGCGAGCAGCTCCTGACACTGATCGGCGCCAAACGCCGACGCGCGGTCCGTCGCCAGTGCCGTGCCCACCTTCGCCGGGTCACGCCTACGGCGCAGCGATTCCGGCCGCCGCGCCACCGACTACAGGGCAAACCTTGACTGATACGGCACTAGTGTCATGCGCCTGAAATTCGTCGGCAATATTTAGCGATCGGATTCGAGGATCTCTTCGGCGGTCTTGGTCCAGACGAACGGCTTCGGGTCGTCGTTCCACTGATCCATCCAGTCGCGGATGTCCTTCTCCAGTGCTTGGACGCTCTTGTGGACTCCGCGGCGGATCAACTGGTCGGTCAGGTAGCCGAACCACCGCTCAACCCGGTTGATCCACGAAGAACCGGTCGGGGTGAAGTGCATGTGGAAGCGAGGGTGGCGGGCCAGCCAGGCGGGCCGCGGGCACCTTCACCGCCACGCATGAGCCCTGGTGGGCCGCGGCCCGTCGCAAGCACGGGGCCGCGGACGGAACCCGGGCGCTGATTGAGGTGCTGCTGTTGCACCGGCGGATGGAGCATCGGCACGTCGTGGCGGGGATGGAGGCCGCGTTGAAGGTGGGCGCGCTGACCACCGATGCCGTCGGTGGCCGTTTGTGACCAGTTGCTGCGCCGCCGCCCTGGCGGCCGGTCCGCATCCGAGGGAGAGCTGCCATGACCTCTTTTCACCGCCGCGCCCTGACCGAGGAAGCGGCCGAAGCCTCGATCTACCAGGCCTGTCAGCGGTTGCGGCTGCCGACCATCCGCAGCCAGTTCGTCGAGCTGGCCGCCGCCGCCCCGCGCGATCAGATGAGCTGTCTCGGTTTCCTGGCCGAGCTGCTGATGGCCGAATGTGATTACCGGGCCCGCAAAGCGTCGGAGCGGCGGATCAAGGCGGCGAGCTTTCCGAGACAGAAGTCGCTGCGCGAGTTCGATTTCGAGGCCAACCCCAACGTCGATCCGGCCGTCATCCACTCTCTGGCCACCTGCGACTGGGTGCGCAAAACACCTGCCGCTGTGTCTGATCAGCGGCTCAGGAACCGGGAAGTCGCACCTGCTCATCGCGCTGGGCACCGAGGCCGCGCTGGCCCGGGTTCAAGGTCAAGTACACCCTGGCCGCCAACCTGGTCAACGAGCTGGTCGAGGCCGCCGATGAGAAGGTGCTGACCAAGACCATCGCCCGCTACGGCCGCGTCGATCTGCTTTGTATCGATGATGGGCTACATGGAGCTTGACCGGCACATAGCCGAACTGCTGTTCGATGAGACGGGCACCGAGTTCTACCGGCTGGCCCAGACTCGCGCCCAGGCCAACGCCGCCACCGTCGCGGGCAAGGCGCGGGCAAGGCGCGGGCTGACCTTATTCCTGGCTCGTCCTCGACAACGCCCGGCCCCGCCGCTGGGAGGAGCGGGTCAAGATGCAGCGCCCGCAGGCGAAGCCGAGGACGAACGATCCTGACGCGGGACGAGCCGCGGCGATCGTCGCAGTGTCGAGGAAGAGCCCCCAACGACCAGCCAGGAGCCCTCATCATGACCACGCTCGAACGCACCCTCGCCAAAGCCCTCACGGAGATCGTCATCTGGCTTGATCTCAGCGAGGACGACGCTATCGCCGAGGCCTCGATGCAGCTGCTGGAGCCGGTAATCGCCCTCCTGCAGGACCTGTCCGAGCAGGACCGGCGAGCCCTCGCCGAGCTGATCGACCAGTTCGCGCAGGAGGAAACCGACCCTGAGCGGCATCTGACGGCCTGGGAAACACCCGAAACCCTGGGTCTCCTGGCCTGAGAATGTGTCTTCAGCACTAGCCGACATGGGCGGAGAGCACCTCGTCCACCAGGTTCTCGAGATCTGGCCAGGAGAGGTTGGGGCGATCGCGGCGCAGGAGCACCAGCCCGTGCATGCTCGCCCAGACGCAAAGGGTGGTCGATGAGGGCCCCTGTCCCGGCGCCTCACCCGTACACGCGCGGATGGCGTCGTCGAGCACGATGAGGGCGGGCATGCCGCGCTGCTTTCCTGGCTCCTGGCGTGGCAGCGTGGGGTTGCTGAACAGCACCCGGTACAGGCCGGGGCTACGTACGGCGAACGAGCAGTAAGCCATGCAGAGCGCGCGCAGGCGAGCCCTGGGGTCATCCCCCGCGGATCGTGCGGCCGCCGCCAGTTCCTCGGCCAGTTCGGTGAAGCGCTCCTCGAACAGCGCACCCACCAGCTCCCTCTTGTCGGCGAAGTGCAGGTAGACGCTTTGTGGCGTGATGCCGGCGGCCCGGGCCACGGCGCGCAGGGACGGGCCGTCGTCCTCGCCGGGCATCTCCTCCAGCAACCGGCCGACGGCAGCGATCAGGTCTGCACGGAGGCGTTCGCCTTCGCCTCGGGGATTGCGTGCGCGTGGCCGTGACCGGCCCTCGTCCGGCTGAACGCTCATGGTTGACGACGTTACCAGATACCTGTCTACTTATAGCTGTAAGCAGACGGGTGTCTACTAAAGAGGTCCGCCATGAGTACAACCGTGCAGCGCATCGTTCACGCCAGCACCTTGATCGATTTCGATGGCGCCATGATCCTGACCGATCCCTGGTTCTCCGAGCGGCGTGGTTACCGCCAGGGCGAGCCCCGTTCGGTACGGTCCGCTGCGGACCTGCCGGAGCTGGCCGGGATCGTGATCAGTCACGGCCACTACGACCACTGCGACGTGGACGCGCTGGCCGGCTACCCGAACAAGTCCGTGCCCGTCGCCACCACCCGGGGCGTGGCCGACAAGCTGCACGCCGTGGGGTTCACCACGGTCACGGAGCTGGCCGACTGGGAGAGTATCGAGCTCGGCCCGGTACGCGTCACCGCGACGCCGGCCCGGCATTCGGTGCCCGAGTCCACCTTCATGCTGCAGGCCGACGGCAGGTCGGTGTTCTTCGGCGCCGACACCCTGCGTGTTCCGGAACTGGATGAAATCGCCGCCCGCTTCCCCGAGATCGACTTGGCGCTGCTGCCCATCAACGGCTTGAGCATCCGGCCGATGTTCAACCACAAGGTCGTCATGGATGCCGAGGAGGCCGCCGACCTCACCAGAGCCCTGCGTCCCCGGCTGGCCGTGCCGATCCACTACGCCTACACCGCCGGCCCGGTACGTGACCGCCTGCTCCTCAAGCTCGACCGCAACCGCCCTGACCTCTACCGCGACGCCACCGCCGACCTGGCCCCGGACACTGATGTCCGAATCCTGTCCACCGGGGAGGCTCTGTCTCTGTGACCCGGTCCACGGCGCCGGGCCGCGGTCGGCGGGGGTTGGCACGCGATCGCACAGGGTCCGTCAGCGGTGTGGCTCAAAGCTGCCGCCTCGAACTCGGCCGCGACCCGAGCGGTCGCGGCGGTGGCGTCGGTGAAGTCGATGCCGGCGATCCATTCGGCGGGGCGGTTCAGCTCGACGTACGTGTGAAGGATGTTGCCCGCCTCGCGGTGCGCGATGATCCCCTTTCCCGGGCTCAGCGCGTACATCGCGCCAACACCGACCGCCTCGGCCGTCGCAGTGTGCCGCTCGTCGGCGTCGTACAGGTAGGTGTCGATGAACGTCGTGCCGACGTACTCGGGCTCGGCGTCGGAGAGCAGCGGGCGGACCTTCGACCAGGCGCCGTCGGCACCGACGAGGAGAGCGCTGGCCACGGTCGAGCCGTCGGCGAAGGTCAGCTCGTGACGGCCGGCGCCGAGAGGCCGGACATCGGTGACCTTGCCGGATCCGGAGGAGGGCAGGCGGGCGGCCGCGGGGATCGCGACGGTGACGAGCCTGTCGATCGCGTTCGGCACGGCGGTGGCGGGGGTCCTGGTCAACCTGGGCGGCGGGTCGATGCTGGACTCGGCGCGGTACGTGTTGTTCGGGCTGGCGCTGCTGTGCGCGTCCGGCGCCCTGACCGCGCACGCGGTGAACCGGACCGATCCCGCGCTCACCGCCCATCCCGAGTCCCGCTCGGCGTCGTCTCCCGAGTCCCGCTCGGCGTCGTCGCTGTGAACGCCTCGGCGTCGTCGCTGTGAATGTCCACCGGTGAGGGCCGTTCACAGCAGCAGCGCGGCCAGATCCTCCCATTGACGCAGCGGCGGCCGGTCCGGGGTGGCCGTGAGCACGTGCAGGCTGACGTGGTCCGCGCCCGCCTGGAGGTGCTCGCCGACGCGGCGGGCGACCTCCTCGGGGCCGCCGGTCGCCACCAGCGCGTCGACCAGCCGCTCGTCCAGCGACTCGGGGTCGTCGAAGCCCAGCCGGCGCAGCGGCGTGAGCCGGTTGGGCAGGGCGGCGGCCGCGTGGGCGCGGGCCAGCTCGGCCGCGCGGGAAGCTGACGGGTCGAGGACGGCGAGCTGGGTGACCGCCAGCAGCGGCCGCGGCCCGAGCAGGCCGCGGGCGTGGCGGGTGTGGGTGACCGGCATGCCCAGCGGGTGGGCGCCCGCGGCCCGTTCGGCGGCGAGTTCGAGCATCCTGGGGCCCAGCGCGGCCAGGATGCGAGGCGCCGCGGGGACCGGCGGGCCGAACGGGGCGGCGTCCATCGCCTCCAGGTAGGCGCGCATGGTCGCGACCGGCGGGCCGAAGCGGTGGCCGCGTACGCCGGTCACCACGGCGGGGTGGCCGACCCCGAGGCCCAGCAGGAACCGCCCAGGGAACGCCTCGGCGAGGGTGCGCTGCGCGGCCGCGGTGGTGACGGCGTCGCGGGCGTGGATGCCGGCGGTGCCGGTGGCGACGACGGTCCGCCGGGTGAGCGACAGCAGCAGGGCCGCCTGCGCCATGGCCTCGCGGCCGGTCGTCTCGGGGAACCACAGCGCCGGGTAGCCGAGGTCCTCGACGGCCGCGGCCGCCTCACGCAGGACGGGGGCCGGGTAGCGGTCCAGCTCGCCCGCCCAGATGCCGACCCGTCCGAGCTCGGGTGCGCTCATCGCGCGTCGTGTGCGGTCAGGAAGCCGTCGATCGCGGCCGCGCCGGTGCGGGCCAGCCAGGTGCGCAGATCCATCAGCTCGGGGTACAGCGCGCGGGCGAAGGAGACGTCGGCGCGCCAGCCGCGTTCGTTGAGCCAGGTGTAGGCGAAGGCGAACTCCTCGCCGGCCCGGGCGATCACCTCGATCGGGACCTGGACGTAGGGCAGCGGCCGGCCGATGGCCTCGGAGATGGCCGCGGTGATCTCCAGCGGGGTCAGCTCGTCGCCGGCCAGGTCCACCGCACGGCCGATCCACTCCTGCGGCCGGGCGAAGGCCAGGGCCGCGAAGGCGCCGACGTCGTCGACGGCCATGATCTGCTGCGGTACGGCCGGCTCGAACGCGGTGGTCACGGCGCCGTCGTGCAGGTGATAGGCGCCGGTGTAGTTCTCCATGAACGAGACCGGGCGCAGGAAGGTCGCGGGCAGGCCCAGCCGGGTGATGTGCTGCTCGATGCGCCACTTGCTCACCACGTTCTGGGGCAGCTTCTCGGTGTCGTGGCGGCCCGCGCCGGCGACGGAGGCGTAGACCAGGTGCCGCACGCCGGCGGCGTGGGCGGCCTCGGCGACGTTGCGGCCCCAGGCGACCTCGTGGTCGGCGGTGAAGCCGGCCGGGGTGCCGGGGGAGCCGACGGTGGGCTGGACGCTGAACAGGCCGTGGGCGCCCTCGGCGGCGGCGGTGAGGGAGGCGGGGTCGTCCATCTCGGCGCGTACGAGCCGGGCTCCGGCCTGCGCCAGCGCCCGGGCCCCGGCGGCGTCCGGGTCGCGGGTCACCGCCCGTACGTGCCAGCCGTCGGCGAGCAGCCGGGCCGTCACGGCGCGGCCCTGCAGGCCGGTCGCCCCGATCACGACGATGGTCTTCACGATGGTGTCTCCAGGAGGTGGGCGTGCGGAGGCCACCCACCTAACCGGGGTGGCCCTCCGTTTACAGGTGAGTACGATATGGAGGGCCACCCCGGTTTTGCAAGCCCGCTGGAGAACGCATGCCGCACGACAGCCGTACGACCTCGCCCGCGCGGCCGATGCGCGCCGATGCGCGCCGCAACTACGACCGCATCCTGGCCGCGGCCGCCGAAGCCATCGCCGAACAGGGAGCCGAGGCGTCCCTGGAGGAGATCGCCCGCCGCGCCGGCGTCGGCTCGGCCACGCTGCACCGGCACTTCCCGTCCCGGCAGCAGCTGCTGGAGGCCGTCTTCCGGGACAAGGTCGAGGCCCTGTGCGCCGGCGCCGCCGACCTGGCCGGCCACCCGGACGCGGGGCAGGCGCTGGTGACCTGGCTGGGCGCTGTGGCCACGCACGCCGTCTCCAACCGCGGCCTGGCCGCCTCACTGATGCGCGGCGCCCACGACGGCGACCCCACCCTGGGCGCCACCTGCCACGCGATGATCGTGACCGCCGGCGACGCCCTGCTGGCCCGCGCCCGCCACGCGAACGCCGTACGCGCCGACGTGGCCATCGCCGACCTGCTCACCCTCGTCAACGCCATCTGCCTGGCCGTCGAACACGAACCCGACGGCGCCGCCCAGGCCGACCGGCTGCTCAACCTCGCCCTCACCGGAGTGGGCCCCACCCGGCAGAGCTGAGGGGCAGGGGAGCGGCGTCAATGGAGCCGATCCGTGGTAGGAACTTTCGGGATGGAATTCTTCTGCCCGTTCGGCGGGCGGCGGTGATGCGCAGACTTCGAGGTGACGTCGTGCTCGTGCTGGGCATCGAGGTGCCGGACGACCTGCTCGAACGGTGGCTCGGCTGGTTCGCGCCGCCGGTGCAGCCTTTCGTGATCCCGCCCGATCTGGCCGCCTCCCTCAAGCTCGACGACGACCGGGACCGGCTCACGCCCGAGGTCAGGGACACCTTCTGCCTCTACGGCCTGGGTTCGTCGGCGCTGGTGTGGCTGACCGAGGCCGGCGCGCGCCGGCTGCCGGCCGCGGTCAGGCGCAGCCAGCCCACGCCGCACCGCTGGCCCGCCTCGATCGCCGGGCGCGAGCTCGGGGCCGTGGTCACCTACGTCGAGAAGGGGCGCCGCCCCAGCCGGCACCGCGACGTCGCCCCCGCCACGTGGGAGGCCATCGCCTCCGCGCTGCCCGGAGCGCGTCACCTCGCCGGGACCTTCCCTGCCCGAAGCGGCCCGAACTGCTTCGCCACGGTGATGGCGGCCTGCGGTGTCGAAGACGCGCAGGAGGCGTGGATGCTCCGCGAGCCGTTCGAGGACTGGCTCGCCGAGCACACCGCGAAGGGCGGGCGCGACGGCGAGCCGGGCACCGTCCTGGTCTGGCGGAGCGCCGACGGAGCCGCGCAGCACGCCGCGCTCACCCTCGGGGACGGCTGGGCGCTTCACAAGCCCTCCCAAGGCTGGATGAGCCCGACAAAGGTCCTCACCCTGGGGGAGCTGAAGTACAGCGCCCGAGCCGCAGGCCGGCGCCTTCACCGCCACCACCTTCGGTGACTTCGCCCCCCCGGGCGATGGCTAGGCTTCGGCGCGTTTCTCCAGCCGGCTGCCCCGCGGCAAGGTGACGGCCATGATGTTGCTGGGGATGTCCAGCTCGATGCGGTGCCACCGCCCGCGCGGGACGATGGCGGCGGTCCCGGCCGTCAGCCTGATCTCTTCCTCCTCCTGCCCCGGCCGCTCCGGACGCAGATAGAGGCGGATCTTCCCGACCAGGCAGGAGATGACCTCCTCGGCCTCGGGATGCACCTCCCAGTGGTCGGCGTGGACGTCGGCGCCGGTCCTGGCGTGGAAGGCCGTCAGCCGCCAGCCGTCCGGGTCGGCCTCCATCGTCGCCTTCCCGGCGTGGATCTTGCCGCCTTGGCGCAGGTGGACAGAGGACGCGAAGAGATCGATCGGGTGCACAGACATGCCGAGACGCCCCTTTTCTGCGGTGGGTGGATCGCCGGTCAATCCCGGGCGGAGAGCGAAACACGGTCATCGACCTGCCCGGCCCGCGCGGGCGGGTTGTCCCCGCGCAGGACCGTCAGGGCGATGAGGACGGCGCCGAGCAGGAGCACGGCGCCCAGGCTCAGGCCGAGCGCGTAACCGTCGTTGAGGGCCTCGGGCGTGACGGCCTGGCCGGTGCGGTCGTGCGCGACGGTGCCCAGGACGGCCAGCCCGAGCGAGGCGCCGATCTGGCGGGAGCTGTTGAGCAGGCCCGAGGCGGCGCCGGTCTCATGGGCCGCGACGCCGACGGTCGCGGTGGAGACCACCGGCCCCAGGCACAGCCCGAAGCCGACGCCGGCGACGATCGAGGGCCCCAGGACGTCCGTGACGAACGCGCCGTCCGCGCTGATCAGGCCGAACCAGGCGAACCCGGCCGCCGTCAGCAGCCCGCCGATGACCAGCAGCGTACGCGGCGCGAGCCGGTAGCCGAGTTTGACCGCCAGCACGGAGCCGGCCACCACGCCCAGCGCGAACGGCAGGAACTCCACCCCCGTCAGGGCCGGCCCCGTCCCGAGCACGCGTTGCAGGTAGAGGGAGGCGAAGTAGAAGGCCGCAGCCATGGCCGCCCCCACCAGCAGGTTGTAGGCGTTCGCGCCGGCGACCGACCGGTTGGCCAACAGGCCGAGCCGGATCAGCGGCTCGCGGGCCGTGGTCCGCTCGACGACGATGAACGCGGCCAGCAGCACGACGGCGACCGCCAGCGTCGCCACGGTGACCGGCGAGGTCCACGCGTACCGGTCAGTGCGGACGATCCCGAACACCAGCAGGGTCATGCCCGCCGTGGCCAGAACCGCGCCGAGCACGTCCGGACGGGCGCCGCGCACCGGAGGCGGCCCGGCGGGCACCGCCCGCCACGTCAGCGCCAGCGCGCAAGCGGCCATGGGCACGCTCACGAACATCACCCACCGCCAGCCGGCGTACTCGGTGAGCACGCCGCCGATCAGGACGCCGAGCGCGCCCCCGGCGGCGTTCGTCGCGCTCCAGATCCCGAACGCCCGCACGCGCGCCCGGCCCGCGGGGAACGTCGTCGTCAGCAGCGCCAGCGCGGCCGGGGCCAGGGCGGCGGCCCCGATGCCCTGCGCGGCCCGGGCGGCGACCAGCTGACCGGGTTCCTGGGCGAGACCGCCGGCGAGCGAGGCCAGACCGAACAGGGCGAGCCCGAGCAGCAGGACCGGCTTGCGGCCGTAGCGGTCGGCGGCCTTGCCGCCCAGCAGGAGCAGCCCGCCGAAGGTGAGCGCATAGGCGTGGATCACCCAGGTCAGGCCCACCGCGCTGAATCCCAGGCCGGCGGCGATCTGCGCAAGCCCGACGTTGACGACCGACAGGTCCAGCGACACCATGAACTGGACGACGGCCACCGCGGCGAGGGTGAGCCCCGGCCGGGCACCCGGTTCGGCGAGCGCGCCCGCTGATCGTCTGCTGGTCAACGCGGCTCAGTCCTTCGAACCGCAGGGATCGTCGCGGCCCGGACCCGGCTGCGCGCAGGTGATGCGGGCGGGGGAGCGGGCCGCACCGTACGCGGGTGGCCCGGTGATGTGGCGACTGGGGTTGTCATGACCGCCATCGTCGTCCAGCTGCTGCTCGGGGGCGTCCTGCGAGCGAAGTCATCTGCCGCTACCGCCCCGGGATCAACGACCGGCCCGACTACGACGCCGGGAGTAGGCACCGACGGTGCTGCCCATGCCCCCGGCCCGTCCGCGCCCTGAACCTGGCAGCCACCGCCATCCGCGGCACCGCCATCCGCCTGCGGCTCCGTCAGGCGCCGACGGCCAACGATCCGTCTTTCGCACGAGCGTCCTAAAGACGTCCCCGAGATGCCTCACCCGCCCAGCCATCCGCCGGCCGCGCGGCAGGCCGCCCGTGCTGGTTTACTCTTGCGACAAAGCAGGCGGGAGAGGGGTTTGTGTGAAGCCTGGCGCGGATGGTCCACCCGTTTCATCCTTGGATGCCGTTCTCGAACGCATCACCTACGCCAACGAGGAGACCGGCTACACCATCGCCCGCGTCGCCACCGAACGCTCCGGCTCCGAACTGCTCACCGTCGTCGGCCCGCTGCTCGGCGCCCAGGTCGGCGAGTCGCTGCGGCTGCTGGGCCGCTGGAGTTCCCATCCCCGCTACGGCCGCCAGTTCGAGGTGCGCTCCTACACCACCGTCCTGCCCGCCACCATCCAGGGCATCCGCCGCTACCTCGGCTCCGGCCTGATCAAGGGCATCGGCCCCAAGATGGCCGAGCGCATCGTCGACCACTTCGGCACCGACACCCTCGAGGTCATCGAACAGCAGCCGCAGCGCCTGGTCGAAGTGCCCGGCCTGGGACCCAAACGGACCAAGATGATCGCCGCCGCCTGGGAGGAACAGAAGATCATCAAAGAGGTGATGATCTTCCTGCAGGGCGTCGGCGTGTCCACCTCGATCGCGGTGCGCATCTTCAAGCAGTACGGCGAATCGTCGATCTCCGTCGTCAAGACCCGCCCGTACCAGCTGGCCGACGACGTGTGGGGGATCGGCTTCAAGACCGCCGACACCATCGCCCAAGCCGTCGGCATCCCCCACGACAGCCCCGAACGCGTCAAAGCCGGCCTGCGCTACACCCTGTCCCAGGCCGCCGACGACGGCCACTGCTACCTGCCCGCCCCCAACCTCGTCGCCGACGCCGTCAAGATCCTCGACGTGCCCGCCGACCTCGTCACCACCTGCCTCGAAGAGCTCATCGAAGCCGAAGGCGCCGTACGCGAACCCATCCCGGCCGGCGACAACGTCGTACCCGCCGTCTACCTGCCGCCCTTCCACCGCGCCGAGAACTCCCTGGCCTCCGGCCTGCACGCACTCCTGCGCTCCTCCCACGACCGGCTCAAAGCCTTCGCCGACGTCGACTGGGAACGCGCCGAGACCTGGCTGCACGGCCAGACCGGCGCGGACCTGGCCTCCGAGCAGCGCCAGGCCGTCCGCCTGGCCCTGACGGAGAAGGTCGCCGTCCTGACCGGCGGGCCCGGCTGCGGCAAGAGCTTCACCGTACGCTCCATCGTCCTGCTCGCCCGCGCCAAACGCGCCAAGGTCATCCTGGCCGCCCCCACCGGCCGCGCCGCCAAACGCCTGGCCGAACTGACCGGACACGAGGCCACCACCGTCCACCGGCTGCTGCAGCTGCGCCCCGGCGGCGAGGCCACCTTCGACCGCGACAACCCCCTCGACGCCGACCTCGTCGTCGTCGACGAAGCCTCCATGCTCGACCTGCTGCTGGCCAACAAACTCGTCAAAGCCGTCGCGCCCGGCGCCCACCTGCTGTTCGTCGGCGACGTCGACCAGCTGCCCTCCGTCGGCGCCGGCGAGGTCCTCAAAGACCTGCTCGCCGCCGACGACATCCCCCGCGTACGCCTGACGCAGATCTTCCGCCAGGCCCAGGAGTCCGGCGTCGTCGTCAACGCCCACCGCGTCAACACCGGCCACCACCCCCTCCTGCAGGGCATGAACGACTTCTTCCTGTTCCCCTGCGAGGAGGCCGAGGAGATCGCCGCCCTGACCGTCGACGTCGTCGCCCGCCGCATCCCGCGCCGCTTCGGCCTCGACCCGCGCCGCGACGTCCAGGTCCTGGCCCCCATGCACCGCGGCGCCGCCGGCGCCGGCGCCCTCAACACCGCCCTGCAGGAAGCCCTCACCCCCGCCCGCGAGGGCATGCCCGAACGCCGCTACGGCGGCCGCGTCTTCCGCATCGGCGACAAGGTCACCCAGCTACGCAACAACTACGACAAAGGCGCCGCCGGAGTGTTCAACGGCACCGTCGGCATCGTCACCGACCTGCGGCCCGACGAACACAAGCTCACCGTCGTCACCGACGAGGACGAGGCCGTCGACTACGCCTTCGACGAACTCGACGAGCTCGCCCACGCCTACGCCGTCTCCATCCACCGCTCCCAGGGCAGCGAATACCCGGCCGTCGTCGTCCCGCTGGCCACCAGCGCCTGGATGATGCTGCAGCGCAACCTCCTCTACACCGCCATCACCCGGGCCAAGAAACTCGTCGTCATCGTCGGCTCCCGCCGCGCCCTGGCCCAGGCCGTCCGCACCAAGGGAGCCGGACGGCGCCACACCGGCCTGACCCACCGCCTCTGACGGGCCCTTTCCCAGGCACAAGTGATTGAAATGTGACCGAACTCTCCCAAATGATTCCTCGTCTTACATGCATCAGCATTAAGGTTTTTGAGGTGCGTTTGGTGCCGTGGGGGAAAGGACAGTGTTGAACGTTACGCCCGCTTGGAGGAAGCCCGCCACCGCAGTCGCGCTGCTCACCGCAGCCACACTGACGGCCTCATGCTCATCGGGCACCACCCCCGGCGGCGGCAGCGGGGGAGCGGGCGCGCCCGAAGCCACCACGAGCGCCACCCCCCAAGCCCCCACCGTCAAGATCAGCCCCGCCGAAGGCAGCGGCAAGGTCAACCCCGAAAAGAAGATCGTCGTCACCGCCGACGGCGGCCCCCTCGACAACGTCACCGTCGAGGCCTCGGGCGAACAGATCGAGGGCAAATACAACACCGACAAGACCAAGTGGGTCTCCAAGACCGCACTCAAGCCCTCCACCGACTACACCGTCAACGCCACCGCCGGCGCCACCACCGCCACCAGCACCTTCACCACCGCCAAACCCGAACGCGCCCTCCAGATCGCCGACGTGACCCCCCACGCCAAGGGCGAGACCCTCGGCGTCGGCGCCCCCATCATCGTCACCTTCAACCAGCCCGTCACCAGCAAGGCCACCATCGAACGCGCCCTGCAGGTCGAGGCGGAAAAGCCCGTCACCGGCGCCTGGCGCTGGATCAACGACACCGTCGCCATCTACCGCACCGCCAAATACTGGCCCGCCCACCAGAAGGTCACCTTCAACGCCAACATCACCGGCATCAAGGGCGGCGACGGCCTCTACGGCGTCAAGGACTACACCGCCACCCTCAAGATCGGCGCCCGGCAGATCAGCAAGGTCGACACCAAAAAGCACATGATGTACGTCTACAAAGACGGCAAACGCGTCCAGACCATGCGCATCAGCGCCGGAATGGCCACCACCCGCGAATACACCACCACCTCCGGCATCCACCTCACCATGGAACGCGGCAACCCCGTCCGCATGATCTCCCCAGGCCGCAAAAAAGGCGACCCCGGCTACTACGACGTCATGATCGACCACGCCGTCCGCATCTCCAACTCCGGCGAATACGTCCACGCCAAAGACAACGTCTGGGCCCAAGGCGTCCGCAACGTCAGCCACGGCTGCGTCAACGCCCGCCCCGACCAGGCCAAATGGTTCTACGACAACTTCCAGCGCGGCGACGTCGTCGACATCACCGGCACCACCCGCCAACTCGAATGGAACAACGGCTGGGGCTTTTGGCAACTACCGTTCAAAGAGTGGAAGAAGGGCAGCGCCCTGAAGAACAGCAAGGCCTGACATGACCCACCCCAGCACCCTCCCGCGCATCCGCGAAGGCCGCGACGGCGACGTCCCCATCGTCTTGAACATGTTCGACAGCGCCGTCACCTGGCTCACCGCCCAAGGACGCACCGGCCAATGGGGCACCAGCCCCTTCACCGGCAACCCCCGCCGCACCCGCCAGATCACCGGCTGGCTCGAACTCGGCGGCATGCGCATCGCCGAACTCGACGACCAGCCCGCCGGCTGCATCGTCGTCGGCGGCGCCCACGACTACGTCACCCCCGCCACCGAACCCGAACTCTACATCCAGGCCCTGGTCACCGACCGCCGCTACCACGGCCACGGCATCGGCCGCGCCCTGCTCGACTGGGCCGCCAACGAAGCCGCCGAACGCGGCGTCGGCCTGCTGCGCGTCGACTGCTACGCCGGCGACGACGGCCGCCTGGTCGCCTACTACGAAAGCTGCGGCTTCACCCGCATCGCACCCTTCACCGTGGGGGAGTGGCCCGGCATGCTCCTGCAGCGCCGCATCTGACGGCCGCATCGACCCGATCCCGGCGTCGGCGCCCCCGAACCTGGTCGCGGCGTCAACGCCGCCGACGCCGCATCTGACCTGACCCCGGCGTCAACGCCGCCGACTCCACGACCAGCCGCCGCACCCCGGGACACCCACCAGGCCCCACCAGGCCCCGCCAGAGCCTCACACCAGCGACAGCTGCGCCGCCCGCGGCGGCCGCGGACCCACCTCCGGCGCCCCGCACCCCATCCCGTACACCTGGCACAACTGCGCGATCTGCCCCGTGATACGCCGCTCATAATCCGGCGAAGGCAACCCCGCCCGGTCGTACAACTCCTCATACCGCTCCACCAACTGCGGATGCGCCCCCGCCAGCCACTCCCCGTACCACGCCCGCGTCCCCGGCGGCAGCCGCAACACCACCGGCTCCACCGCCCGCGCCCCCGCCGCCGCGATCCGCCGCACCGTGGCACCCAGCTGATCGGCCGCATCACTCAGCAACGGCAGCACCGGCGCCATCAGCACCCGGCAATCCACCCCCGCCTCCACCAGCGCCGACACCAGCTCCAGCCGCGCCTGCGCCGTCGGCGCCCCCGGCTCCACCGCCCGCCGGATCCGCTCGTCCACGAACGCGATCGACACCGCCACCCGCGCCCCGGCCTCCGCCAGCAAAGCGGCATCCCGCAACACCAGCGCACTCTTGGTGTAAACCGTGAACGGCACCGCCGCCTGCGACAGCGCCCCGATCACCCCCGGCATCAGCCGATACGTCTCCTCGGCCACCTGATAACAGTCGCCGCTGACCCCCACCGCCAGCTCCTGGCCGTCCCAGCGCACCAGCTCCGCCCGCAACCGGGCCACCGCGTTCGGCTTCACCACGATCCGCGTGTCGAAATCACGCCCCGCATCCAGCCCCAGCCGCCCATGACCAGCACGGGCACCGCAACCCCGGCAGGCATGGGCGCAGCCACGATAGGGGGACACGGCCCACCGCTGGGCGATGCCCGCGGTCGGCGGCACCCGCTCGATCATCGTGCGGGCCTGCAACTCGTAGAAACCGTCACGCACCACCGCACGCCGCTCGATCAGCGGACGCTCATCAGCGGCCTCGTCGACAAGCGCAAGCGCGTCCCAACCCACACCGACCAATGGAACACGCATTCGACACCCTTTTCAAGCTGTTCCACACAACCACACCCGCCCTGACCCGATCCGGCACCCCAGCTAAAATGGCACACACGTACCACTTTTCGTCTGGGGGACCCCCATGCCCTGGCTCCTGCTCGCCCTCGCCATCACCACAGAAGTCCTCGCCACCACCGCACTCAAACTCTCCAACGGACTCACCCACCCCGGCTGGACCATCGCCGTCGCCACCGGCTACATCACCTCCTTCACCCTGCTGTCCCAAGCACTCAAACACCACCTCGACATGGGCACCGCCTACGCCATCTGGTCCGGCGCCGGCACCGCCGCCATCGCCCTCATCGGCGCCGCCTTCATGGGGGAGACCCTCACCCCACCCAAGATCGGCGGTATCCTCCTCATCATCGGCGGCGTCGTAGTCCTCAACCTCGCAGGTGGCCATTGAACCCGCACCACGACCCCACCCAGCCGGGCGAGCGACCCCACACCCAACCAGGGGAGCGGCCCCACCCACACCCGCCCACCCAAGCCCGCGGACGCCGCCGCCGCGCCACCCTCCTGACCGCCGCCGTCGACCTGCTCACCCAAGGCGGCTTCGCCGCCGTCACCCACCGAGCCGTCGCCCACCACGCCAACCTCCCCCTCGCCGCCACCACCTACTACTTCGCCTCCCGCGACCAACTCCTCGCCGAAGCCTTCGCCCAACTCGTCGAAACCGAACTCACCACCACCCGCACCTGGATCACCGACCACGGCCTGACCGCCCTCACCGACCAGATCGCCACCGCCGACCGCACCCGCCAACTCGGCCTCTGGGAGCTCTACGTCCACGCCGGCCGCGACCCCGTCCTCCAGCAGATTGCCCGCCGCTGGGCCGACGGCTGCATCCGCATCATCGCCGACACCCTCCACCTGCCCGAGACCGACACCCGCGTCCGCCTCCTCTACACCACCCTCAGCACCCTCTGGCTCGAGCAAGTCGTCGAACAACGCCCCCTCGACGAAGCCCGCACCCTCCTCACCCTCGCCGTCAAAACCGCCGAAAACGCATTGCCGCCCCCCTGACCCCTCCCTACACTTCCTCCGTGCTCAAACCCCACTACCCGATCACCACCGACCGCCTCCTGCTACGCCCCTTCACCCACGACGACCTCGACGCCGTCCACGCCTACGAATCCCGCCCCGACGTCGCCCGCTACCTCTACTGGGAACCCCGCGACCGCGACACCACCCAAACCTTCCTCGACAAAAGGGCCACCCGCACCGCCCTCCACGACGAAGGCGACGCCATCGACCTGGCCATCACCCTGCGCCACACCGGCCAACTCATCGGCCAGACCCTGCTCATCTGGACCAGCAGACAACACCGCCAAGGCGAAATCGGCTACATCCTCCACCCCGACCACCACGGCCACGGCTACGCCCCCGAAGCCGCCCGCCAAATGCTCCGCCTCGGCTTCGACGACCTCGGCCTCCACCGCATCACCGGCCGCCTCGACGCCCGCAACACCGCCTCCGCCCGCGTCCTGGAAAAACTCCACATGCGCCGCGAAGCCACCCTCATCGACAACGAATACGTCAAAGGCGAATGGACCACCGAAGCCATCTACGCCATCCTCCACACCGAATGGACGCCATGACCCCCATCCACCACCTCGCCCTGCAAACCGACTGGGAACACGCCCAGAAAGCGGGGGAGTACCGCATCTCCACCCTCGGCCACACCCTCGAGGAGACCGGCTTCATCCACTGCAGCCGCGACCTGGCCCAACTACGCGGCGTCCACACCACCTTCTACGCCCACGTCACCGAACCCCTGCTCATCCTCGACATCGACCCCACCGGCCTCGACATCCGCCTCGAAAACGGCTTCCCCCACCTGTACGGGCCCCTGCCCATCACCGCCGTCACCGCCGTACACCCCTGGTAACACGCGGGGGAGCAGGCCACTCACCTCAACCCGCACAAAACCGCCCACACACCCAACCCCGAACCCCCACAATGAGCCCCATGAACCCCCGAACCGCCGCCCAACGCTTCGCCGACACCTGGCAACACGGCTGGACCCACCACGACACCGCCGCCATCATCACCCTCTACCGCGACGACGCCACCCACACCAGCATGCCCTTCCGCCCACCACACCAGGGCAAACAAGCCATCGCCGACTACATCCAATGGTCCTTCACCGGCGAGACCAACCCCCACGTCACCTTCGCCGACCCCATCGTCGACGGCGACACGGCCGCCATCGAATTCCGGGTCCACGCCCACGACAACGGCCGCCCCATCACCCTCGCAGGCTGCGTCTTCGCCCGCTTCGACCCCGACGGCCTCGCCACCGAGACCCGCGACTACTGGCACACCACCGACGGCCACCAATAACCCCGACACCGGCCCGCACGACCGGCCACCCGCACCCCCGCACGGGACCAACACACCAAAACGATCAGCGCACCACCCGCAGCGGCGTCCGCACCGGCACCTGCACAGGCGCCACCGGCGCCACCGCCGGCTCCGGACGCACCATCTGCTGCGTCTGCTGCTGGGCCTGCTCCTCAGCACGCCGCTCCGCGCACCCACCCGCGCAGTAGCCGTTCGTCACAATGAGGCGCCCCCGCAGCGGCGTGTATGCCTCCTTACCCGTCGCAGGTACGACCCCCTGGCACACCGGGCATAACACCGACTGGCTCCCCACGTGCTGCTCCTCTCGCGGCGCGAATAGCAGGACTTCCACCTTAAAACCACACCTCGCGTCAAGGACAGCGAATCGACAGAACGTCAAACTCTCCGTAAGCGCCCAGGGGAGCCCGCCACACCACCGCACCGAACCCCAAAACCCCCGCTCAACCACCGCAACCCGCCCCGCCACACCACCCGGACCCCCGCCGTGCAGCCCGGGAAAAAAATCCCATCAGACCCACCGGTCCCACCCGCCGAGGGGAGCGGCGAACCCCTCCCGAAAGCGGTTACTTGACATAATGTTCATTATCAAGCAACTGGCATGAACCGCCCGAGCCCGGGAAGACGCCTTGACATGTCCGCCCTGGCGATCTCAACCCCCGGTCTCGTCGCACTCACAGGCGTGATCACCGCACTGGCCATCTGGCTGATCATCCTGGCCGCCCGGCTCACCAGAAACCCACGCAACCGGCCCGGCGTCAGCATGGACATGGTTGATCAAGCCCGCGAGCTCAAGTCGCTCGGCCAGATCCAGGAAGCCGTGTTCTTCGTACGCGGCGAGACCGGCATGAGCCAGCGAGCCGCCGCCCGCTTCGTCAAGCGCCTGTGACCCCCCTCCCGGCGCCCAGCCTCGACATCTCATCCCATACCGGACAGAAGCTGAATTCTGTTTGGTATGGGATATAAAGTAGCAAACGGCGCTTAAAGGGCGTTAGCGCCCGGACGCGCCACCCCCGCCCCGGTTCATGCCCGCACGCCGGCGCTCAAGGCCGTGCGGCCCCTTGGGGCCGGCGAGGCTCCTTCGGGGTGCGTCGCGGGGAGCCGCCCGGGGCCGCTCCCCCGGGTTGGAGCTCCCGGGTGGGGGTTTCGGCTCGGGTGTCACGTACGGTGGCGCTCCCACCACAGGTGGATGTTTCGGGCAAATTAGGTCAATTAGGGCTGGTCAGGGCGGTTTTTTGTCCGGAACTGTCACCAGCAGTCGGCGATCCGTGTCAGCATCGATGACATGTATGGGCCATATGGGACTGTCTTAAATGCGTGGGGCCGGAGGGACCGCCCCTCCCGCTGAGCGGTCTCTCGCCCCTTGAAGTCCGTGTCGTCCCCTTGCTGGAAAGAAGTCCCCCGTTGCGTATCTTGCTGCTGTGCTCCTCGTTCAACGGCCTGACCCAGCGTTGCTGGCTGGAGTTGCGCCGGGCCGGTCATGACGTCGGTGTCGAGCTGGCCGTGTCGGAGCAGGCGATGGTGGAGGCGGCCGAGCTGGCCAAGCCGGATCTGGTGATCTGCCCGTTCTTGAAGGAGCGGGTGCCTGAGCGGCTGTGGCAGGCGCATCGTACGGTGATCATTCACCCGGGTCCTCCTGGGGACCGTGGGCCGTCGTCGCTGGACTGGGCGATCTTGGAGGCCGAGCCCGAGTGGGGGGTGACGGCGTTGCAGGCGGTGGAGGAGATGGACGCGGGTCCGATCTGGGGTTTCCGGACGTTCGCGATGCCGTCGGAGGCGCCGCGTAAGTCGGCGTTGTACAACGGGCCGGTGGCGGATGCGGCGGTGGAGCTGGTGGCGGAGGTGGCTGCCAAGGCGGCGGATCCGTCGTTCGTGCCGGTGCCGTTGGATTACCGTTCGCCGGAGGTGCGGGGGCGGTTGCGGCGGGCGATGCGGCACTCTGATCGGGAGTTTTCCTGGGAGGAGTCGACGGAGGAGATCGTTCGGCGGGTGCGGGCGGCTGATGGGTCGCCTGGTGGTCGGTCGGTGTTGTGTGATGTGCCGGTGCGGGTGTTCGACGTGTATCGGGGGCCGGAGCTGGGTGGGCGGCCGGGTGAGGTGGCGGCGCGGCGTGAGGGTGCGGTGCTGGTGAACACCGGTGATGGTTCGGTGTGGGTGGGGCATGTGCGGTTGGAGCAGGAGGGGGCGGTGAAGCTTCCGGCGGGGTTGGCGTTGGGTGATCGGGTGGCGTCGGCGCCGGAGCGTTCGGGGTACAGCGAGATCACGTATGACCGTAGTGATGGTGTGGGGGTGGTGAGTTTCGACTTCTACAACGGGGCGATGTCGTCGGATCAGTGCCGGAGGTTGGCGTCGGCGTTGCGGTATGCGGTGGCGCAGGACACGAGGGTGCTGGTGGTGCGGGGTGGGGAGACGTTCTCCAACGGTATTCATCTGAATGTGATCGAGGCGTCGCGTCATCCGGAGTTGGAGGCGTGGGCGAACATCAATGCGATCAACGCGGTGTGCCGGGAGATCGTGGGGTGTACGAGTCAGCTGGTGGTGACGTCGATCGGGGGGAACGCGGGCGCGGGTGGGGTGATGATGGGTCTGGGGGCGGACCGGGTGATCATCCGGGAGTCGGTGGTGTTGAATCCGCATTACCGGACGATGGGGTTGTTCGGGAGTGAGTACTGGACGTATGTGTTGCCGCGGCGGGTGGGGGCGGAGACGGCGCGGCGGTTGACGCGGCAGGCGTTGCCGGTGGGGGCTGCGGAGGCGGTGGAGTTGGGGTTGGCGGATCGGATGCTGGCGGGTTCGCGGTTGGACTTCGAGCGGCGGGTGCTGGAGTACGCGGAGCGGTTGGCGGTGGATCCGGGTTATGATCGGCTGCTTGCCGGTCGGCGGCAGGCTCGGGAGGTGGATGAGCGGCGTAGGCCGTTGGACGCGTACCGGGCTGAGGAGCTGGCGGAGATGAGCCGGGACATGTTCGATGATCGGCATGAGTTCCGGGCGGCGCGGCGGGCGTTCGTGCACAAGGTGCGGGCTGAGGTGACTCCGGAGCATTTGGTGCGTCTTGGTGGGTTGTCCGGCGCGTCGGGGGCTGCTGGGGCTGGGGCATCTCATATGTGAGATATGGTCTCGTGTTGTGTCAGATGATTACCTTGTACGGATCGGCCGGTTGATCCGGGATGCGCGTCAGCATCGTGGTTGGACGCAGCTGCAGCTGGCGGATGCTCTGGCGACGTCGCAGAGTGCGGTCAACCGGATCGAGCGCGGCAACCAGAACATCAGTCTTGAGATGATCGCCCGGATCGGTGAGGCGCTCGACAGTGAGATCGTCTCGCTGGGGTATGCGGGGCCGATGCATCTGCGGGTGGTGGGTGGCCGCCGGCTGTCGGGCAGCATCGATGTCAAGACGTCGAAGAACGCGTGCGTGGCGTTGTTGTGCGCGTCGTTGCTGAACTCGGGGCGGACGATTCTGCGCAAGGTGGCGCGGATCGAGGAGGTCTACCGGATCCTGGAGGTGCTGGCCTCGATCGGGGTGCGGGCCCGGTGGATCAACGAGGGCAGCGATCTGGAGATCGTTCCTCCGGCTCGGCTGGAGCTGGAGGCGATGGACACGGAGGCGGCGCGCCGTACCAGGAGCGTGATCATGTTCCTGGGGCCGTTGATGCACCGTACGGAGCAGTTCCAGATCCCCTATGCGGGGGGTTGTGATCTGGGGACGCGTACGGTGCAGCCGCACATGTCGGCGCTGAAGCATTTCGGGCTGGACATCACGGCGACGGGCGGGTTCTATCACGCGCGGGTGGATCGGGGGGCGGCGCCGTCGCGGCCGATCGTGTTGACCGAGCGGGGTGACACGGTGACGGAGAACGCGCTGCTGGCGGCGGCGCGGCATGACGGGGTGACGGTGATCCGTAACGCCTCCTCCAACTACATGGTGCAGGATCTGTGCTTCTTCCTGGAGCAGCTCGGGGTGCGGGTGGAGGGGGTGGGGACGACGACGTTGACGGTGCATGGCCTGCCGGACATCGAGCGGGATGTCGACTACTCCCCCTCTGAGGATCCGGTGGAGGCGATGAGTCTGCTGGCGGCGGCGGTGGTGACGTCGTCGGAGCTGACGATCTGCCGGGTGCCGGTGGAGTTCCTGGAGATCGAGCTGGCGGTGCTCGAGGAGATGGGCCTCGATTGTGATCGGGGGCGGGAGTATGCGGCGGCCAATGGTCGTACGCGGTTGGTGGATCTGACGGTGCGGCCGTCGAAGCTGGTCTCCCCCATCGACAAGATCCATCCGATGCCGTTCCCGGGGCTGAACATCGACAATGTGCCGTTCTTCGCGGCGATCGCGGCGTCGGCGCAGGGGTCGACGTTGATCCATGACTGGGTCTACGACAATCGGGCGATCTATCTGACGGAGCTGACGCGGCTGGGGGCGTCGGTGAAGTTGCTGGATCCGCATCGGGTGCTGGTGGAGGGTCCGACGCGGTGGCGCAGCGCGGAGATGATGTGCCCGCCGGCGTTGCGGCCGGCGGTGGTGGTGCTGCTGGCGATGATGGCGGCGGAGGGCACGTCGGTGTTGCGGAACGTGTACGTGATCAATCGTGGGTATGAGGATCTGGCGGAGCGGCTGAACGCTCTGGGTGCGCGGATCGAGACCTTCCGCGACATCTAGGGCCTCGGCCCTGGGCGGGCGCCTGTGTCGGGCGCCTGCCTTGGGGGCGGGTGTTTCTGTCGGTGTCGGCCGCTACCGTCGTGCTTGGTTCGTCGTGGCGCGAGGGAAGGGGTGGCCGGTGCGGCCTGCGGAGCTCGAGCGGTTGACGGTGGCGGAGGCGGCTGACCGCTATGTGGAGCTGGTGCGGGCGCGGACGGTGACGGGGGCGTTGTCGTCGTCGACAGCCGAGGTGTATGCGCGGGATGTGGCGACGTTGGTGGAGCTGGCCGGCGCGGATGTGGTGCTGGACGATCTGACGGGCGCGGATGTGGATGCGCTGCTGCTGGCGTTCGCCCGCCGGCCGGATGGGCGGCTGCGCACGCCGAGTGGGGGGCAGTCGCCGTCGTCTCAGGCGCGGTTTCGGCGCTCGATCTCGGCGTTGTTCAAGCATGCGACGCTGGCGGGGTGGGTGCAGATCAATCCGATGACGGCTTCGACGGTGACGTCGAAGGAGCGTGGGGGGTTGCGGCCGCAGCGGCGGGCGTTGACGCGGGAGCAGGCGCAGGGGTTGATCGGGGCGGCGCGGACGTTGGGGGATGTTCCCGCGCCGGAGGGCAAGCGGCGGGATCAGCGTACGGAGTTGCGTGATGCGGTGATCGTGCTGTTGCTGGCGACGGTGGGGCCGCGGGTGTCGGAGTTGGTGCGGGCGAATGTGGAGGATTTCTTCACCAACGACGGGGTGCGGTATTGGCGGATCTTCGGCAAGGGCGGGCGGACGCGGGATGTGCCGTTGCCGGATGATGTGGCGGGGGTGTTGCAGGAGTATCTGGCGCGGGGGCGGCCGGCGGTGGCGGAGAAGGCGTTGCTGCTGTCGTGGCGGGGGCGGCGGCTGGCGCGGGGGGATGTGCAGGCGGTGATCGATCGGGTGCAGCGGCGGGTGGATCCGGATCAGCGGCGTTCGGTGACGCCGCACGGGTTGCGGCATACGACGGCGACGCATCTGCTGGCCGATGCGGTGGACATGGATGCGGTGCGGCGGGTGCTGGGGCACAGTGATCTGGCGACGCTGGGGCGGTATCGGGATGAGCTGCCGGGTGAGCTGGAGGTGGCGATGCGGGCTCATCCGTTGTTGCGCGGCCGGTGAGGTTTCCGGGGTGGCGCTCCCCCGGTTCCGGGTGATCCCCGGGGGTTGATAACAATACCGGTATTTGTATTCGTGGGTGTAGAGTGGGTGTCATGGTACGACCACCGCTGACCCTCGAGGAGCGGCTGCGTGGCGAGCAGCTCGGCTTGGTGCTGCGCCAGGCCCGTGGCGAGCGCAGCATCGTCGAGGTCGCCGCTGCGGCGGGGATGTCGGCCGAGACCCTTCGCAAGATCGAGACCGGCCGGATCGCGACGCCGGCGTTCTTCACGATCGCCTCTCTGGCCGATGTGCTGGGTATCTCGCTCGACCACCTGGCCACGCGCTCCACTCCCGCCGCCACCTGACCTGCCACCTGACCTGCCACCTGACCTGCCGGCCGGCCGGGTGCTCTCCCCCGCCGTGTCCGCGGCGGTAACCGCTGGGGTGCGGGTGACCGATCGGATGCGGTTTGACTCTGACGCAGGGTCAATCTCTCACCATGGTCGCCGTGACCACGAAAACCAGTGCGATCGAGGTGGCCGGGCTGCGCAAGGCGTACGGCGACCTGGAAGTGATCGCCGGAGTCGACCTGAGCGTTCCCGCGGGCACCGTCTACGCCCTGCTCGGCCCCAACGGGGCCGGCAAGACGACCCCGGTGCGGATCTTGTCCACGTTGCTGCCCGCCGATGGCGGGCGGGCCCGGGTGGCCGGGTACGACGTGCGCCGCGAGGCCGAGCGGGTGCGCGCCTCGATCGGGGTGAGCGGGCAGTTCTCGGCCGTGGACGAGTTGCTGACCGGGCGGGAGAACCTGCGGCTGATGGCCGACCTGGGCCACCTCGGGCGGCGGCGTGCCGAGGGTGTGGTGGGGCGGCTGCTGGAGCGCTTCGATCTGGTGGGTGCCGCTGAGCCGTGCGGACGCCGGATCTGGATGAGGTGTTCCTGGCTCTCACCGGCCGCCCCGCCACTGGGTCCGCTGCTGGGTCCGCTGCTGGGTCCGCTGCTGGGTCCGCTGCCGGGTCCGCTGCCGGGTCGGCCGCTGAGGGGGTGCCGGCATGAGCGGCCTGTCCTACGCCGTGCGTGACTCGGCGACCATGCTGCGGCGCAATCTGTGGCGTATGGCGCGCTATCCGTCGATGACGGTGATGCTGGTCGGCCAGCCGCTGCTGTTCCTGCTGCTGTTCGTCTACGTGTTCGGCGCCACCATGGGTGCGGGCCTGCCGGCAGCTGTGGCGGGGGGTCGCGGCGGTTATCTGACGTTCATCACTCCGGGGATCTTGATGATGACGGTGGCGAGCGTGTCCATCGGCACGGCGGTCCTGGTCGCCACCGACATGACGAACGGGATCATCGACCGGTTCCGGACGATGGCCATCGCCAAGGTGTCGGTGCTCACCGGTCACGTGCTGGGTGCGATGATCCAGAGCGCGTTCGCGCTCGTGGTGGTCATGGGGGTGGCGTTCCTGATCGGTCTGGACAGCGGCGCCTCGGTGATGCAGTGGGCGGGGCTGGCCGCTCTGCTGGTGCTGGTGTCGCTGGCGATGACGTGGTTCGCCGTGGCGCTGGGGCTGGCCAGTCCGGACCCGGAGACGGCGAGCAACCTGCCGATGATCTTCGTGTTGCTGCCGTTCGTGGGCAGCGGGTTCGTGCCGGTCGCGTCGATGCCGGCGGGGTTGCGGTGGTTCGCCGAGTACCAGCCGTTCACGCCGATCATGGATGCTTTGCGTGGTCTGCTGGCCGGGGCTCCGGCGGGTTCGGACGTGCTGTGGGCCGTGGGCTGGTGTGTGCTGATCGCCTCGGCCGGCTATGGGTGGTCGCGGCGCCTCTACCGGGTGCGCGCGGCGCGTTAGGAGACTGGTGTGATGCTGACCATCGGGGAGCTGGCGTCGTATGCCGGGGTGACGGTGCGCGCGGTGCGGCACTATCACGCCAAGGGGCTGCTGCCGGAGCCGGAGCGCGACCACTGTGGCTATCGCCGCTACGACGCCGGCGCGGTGGTCGAGCTGATCAGGATCCGGACGCTGACCGGGGCGGGGGTGCCGCTGGCGCGGGTGCGGGAGCTGCTGCGGGCCGATGAGGAGGAGTTCGCCGCGGCGGTCGCGGACATCGACCGGCGGCTGCGGGCGGAGATCCGGGAGCGGCAGCGCCTGCGGGAGCGGATCGCCCGGCTGGCCGCCGGGGACCAGCTGGTGCTGCCGCCGGAGGTGGTGGAGTTTCTGGACCGGCTGCGGGCGCTCGGGGTGGACGAGCGGATCGTGGGGGTCGAGCGTGACGGCTGGATCCCGCTGGCGGCGCACTCCCCCGAGCGGGTGGCGGAGTGGGTGGCGCGCAAGCGGGAGCAGCTCGCCGACCCGCAGCTCGTGGACTTCTATCTCACCCTGGGCCGGGCTCTGGACTGGGGCGCCGAGGATCCGCGGCTGGTCGAGCTGGCCGACGGTCTGGCCGACTACATCACGCGGATGGCCGAGGAGAGGGGCGAGGACTACGTGGACGTGGCGGGGGTCGAGCCGCCGTTCGCGCGGTTGATGGACGATCTGGCGTTCGGCTCGGCGCCGCCGGCGCGCCGGCTGATCGAGCTGCTGAAGGAGCGCGGGTGGACGGGCTGGACCCGGCTCGAGCGCGTGGACCCGCGGCCGGGAGCGGTGCGGCGTCCGCGGTGACGGCGGGCGGGCGGGATCCTGCGAGCCGGCCAGCCGGGTGGATTGTCGGAGCCGGTGGTTAGGGTCCGCGTCATGATCGCTTGTTTGTGGCGGGCCCGCGGCGGCCGGTGGGACGAGGTGCCCGCATGAATCCCTGGCAGGAGGTCCTCGACCGTATCGAGGAGGGCGATGAGGAGGACCTGGCGACGTTCCTGGACGGCCTGAGCGACCTGGGCCGGCGGGCGGTGGCCGGGCAGCTCCCCCATCATCTGGCCGAGGAGCTGCGCGGCGGGGTCCAGGCCCGGTGGGAGATCGAGGGGCTGGCGCCCGGGTTCCGGATGGCGGGGGCGGCCTGTTTCACCGGGGCTCAGCAGGTGGCGGCCTGGCTGAACCGCAGGGAGCTGCGCCGCGTGCGCGACCCCGAGCGGGACGCCGAGCGCCTGATGTTCCTGCTGCGGCGCCGCCCGGTGGAGTGGCGCCGTGACCTGGCCGTCCGGCTGGCGAAGCGGCTGCGGCCGCCCACCGGCCGCAGGTGGCGGCGGGCGGGCGTGCCCGGCTGGGACCTGGCCGCCGCGCTGGTGTCCGAGACGGGCATCGAGCCGCCGGACGATGACGCCTTCGTGGTCGGGTGGCTGTGGCGGCTGGTCCTGCGGCGCCAGCGGGGCGGCCGTGGCCTCGACGGTGATCCGCTGCTGGCTGCCCTGCTGCCGCGGCTGTTCCGGGCCCAGGGCGTGGCCGGGCCGCTGGCCCTGGACGAGAGCCAGGAGGCGGGGGTGAGCGTTCTCGGCGAGCTGGCCGTGCTGGCCGGGCAGGGTCGTCTGCCGCGCGCGGCGTTGATCGATGGTTGTGCCGGGCGGTTCCTGGCCGGCGGCCCGGCCGAGGAGATCGCCCCGTTCTTACGGTTGTGGCGGCTGCTGGAGCCGCAGCCGCGGGAGATCCCGGTCCTGGAGTTCGTGCGGCTGCTGCCGTCGGCCGGTCCGGTGCTGGCGCAGCTGGCGGTGGAGGAGTTGCAGCGGGCCGAGGGCGCGGGGCTGCTGGAGGAGGAGCTGTTCGCCGAGGCCGTGGGGGCGCTGGCGTACCGGACGGAGAAGAAGCTGCTGCACGCGGCCGTGCGGTGGGTGGCGCGCACGCCTGCGCCGAGGAGCGGCGGCGCGGTGCCCGCGCTGGCCACCGTGTTCGACGTCGAGACGCCCGCGTTGCGGGAACGCGCGGTGCGGCTGGCGGTCAAGCTGGCCCCGCACGCGGACGACGCCGGCCGGGAGGCGGTCCGCCAGGCTGCGGCGCGGCTGCCCGCGGACCTGCGTGGGCGCGTGGCGGCCGCCTATGGCGCGATCGCCTGCCCGCAGGAGCTGCCGGTCGCCGCCGTCCTGCCCGTGCCTGAGCTGCCTGAGCTGGCGCCGCCGTTCGCCTCGCCGGCCGAGCTGGTCGCGCAGCTGCGGGCGCTGGGCTGGGCAGAGGAGCCGCAGCGGTGCGAGCGTGTGCTGGCCGGGATCGTCGAGCTGGCTCACCGCGACCGCGCCGGCCTGGAGGCGGCGCTGCGGCCGTGGTGGCGCGACAGCCGGCCGCCGCAGGGCGAGGCCGAGGGGTACGTGTTCGACCGCGACGCCCACGACCGCGGCGTGCAGACCCTGCTGGCGCGCTGCGCGCTGGCGGTCGTGGCGCCGCAGGACAGCCGGCGGCTGAGCGCGTCTCTGGCCGAGACGGGCCCTTACGCCGGCGGCGATTGGCCGCCCCAGCGGCTGCTCCGGCGCCGCCTGGAGGAGGTGATCGCGCTCTTGGAGAGCGGGCGGACGATTCCGGCGCTGCTGGCGACGCCGACCGAGCCCACCGGCCATGTCGACCCGGCGATTCTGGTGGGCCGGATGGAGCTGCTGCGGGGGGCCGAGCCGCTGGCGGCCGACTTCGAGCAGGCGCTTCTGCGGCTGCCCCGGTACGTCGATCCCGAGCTGATCGTACGGGCCGGGGAGCTGCCGTCGCGGGCGGGCCGGGAGCTGGCCGCGTGGTTGCGTGGGGGCGGGTGGCCCGACCCGGTCGTGGACTGGACGTCGCACCGGCAGGAGCGGGCGGGTTACGGCCTGCGCGGCGGGTCCTACCGGCTGCGTGTCGACGTCGTGCCGCCGGCGGGGCTGCCTGCCTGGCTGGCGCGGCTGTGGGTGATCGACGCGCGGCACACCTATCTGTCCTACCGGCGTGACGCGCTGTGGTGGCCGCTGATCATGCCCTCGCACCGTGAGGTCGTGGCTTCCTGGCTGGTGCGGTGCATGCCGTGGCCCTCTGATGGCAACGACTTCACGATGGCGGCTCTGGCTGCTGCTGCCCATGGTGAGGGGCCCGTGGGTGCCGCCACCGCGGTGGCGATCGCGGGCGGGCTGGGGCACCGGCGGGACGCGCAGCGGGCGGCGGCGGCCGAGGCGGCGCTCACGCTGGCCGCGCGCGGGCAGTTCCCGGCACCCGAGTTCGGGTGGGCGGTCGCGGAGCTGATCCGGCACGAGTTCGTCACGCTCAAGCGAATCGCCGTCGCGCTGGGTGACCTGGCGGCGGCGGGCGCGCATGACCAGGTGTGGCGGGCGCTGGCCGTGGCGCTGCCGCTGCTGCTGCCGGGCCCCGGTGAGCGGCCGCGCGCCGGGTTGGGCGAGCTGCTGGGGGTCGCGGCGCGGGCGGCTGTGCTGGCGGGCGGGAAGGGCGAGATTTTCGGGCTGGCGGAGATGGCCGCGCGCAAGGGGTCGAGCCTGGTGCTGCATGAGGCCAGGCGGCTGCATGAGGCCGTCTCCTCGGGGTCCCGGTAGCAATGGAGCAGAATCCAACGAACCCGCCCCTGGCCAGCGGGAGGAGACGCTCCGCGAGGCGAACACGGTCCTGGTCAACGGCTGCAACGTGCCCGATGAACTGCTGTCGTTCACGGAAAGTCGTAACCCCCGCGAGCGGAGGCGGTTTGGCGTGACGTTGCGTTCGGTGCGGCTTCGGGTGGGCAGGTTGCGCCGGGTCGGCCAGCAGTTCGGCGACTGCTCGGGGTGGCCAGGGCCCGGCCGAGGCTTGCTCGACCGATAGCTGCGCGGTCGGGACGGGACGCCCGTTGATCATTTCGATCAGCTGCGTGATCGGAAATCCGCTGGGTCCGACCAGGTCATAGACGCCGGAATGACCGATGCCGTCGATGGCGTTCGCGAGTGCGTCGATGACGTCGGAGGCGTGGACGGGGTGGAAGCGTTGCGTGCCATCGCCGATGATCCGTACCGGGACATCCGGGTTTGCTTGGTGGAACATCGGCTCGAACGGGCTCGGAGTGTCGCCTCCGGGCACGATCGGGTGGATGCGGAAGATCACGCTGTCGGCGGGGCAGGAGCGCAGCAGGTCTTCCGCCTGCCCCTTGGACCGGGTCCAATCGGGGATGACTTCATCGGCCGGCAGGTCGTGCGGGGTCCGCACGAGCGCGAGGACGCGCGTGCCCAGGCCGGCCAGCCGCGGCAGCAGGTCCCGGCCGGTGCGGCTGTTCGCGCCGGTGACGACCACGGTGCGGGCTAAGGGTGATGGTGACATGAGAACCTCCACAGATTATGTGCTGTGCGAATATATAGCACAGCATATAATCGCACAGCATGTATTGTGGCGGTATGGATCGCATCGAGGAGTTCGGCCTGCTGCTCAAGGCGCTGGCCCGCGAGACCGATCGCCGGATCAACGACCTGCTCCGACCACTCGGGATCACCGCAAGCCAGGCCGAGGCACTGCAACTGCTCGACCGGTACGGCCCACTGTCGCTGGGCGAGCTGGGCACCCTCCTGATCGCGGAAGGGGGCCATCCCAGCAGGCTCGTCGACCGGCTGGTCGCCTCCGGATTCGCCCGGCGGGAAAACTCCAGCGACGACCGTCGGCGGATCGAGATCTCCTGCACCCCACGGGGCAGCGAGCTCGCCCGCGCCGCCCGCGAACACAAGGAGGCCTTCCGTGCATGGCTGCAGGATCAGCTGGCAGGCGCGGACCTGGGCGCGGCCACGGCGGTGCTCGAGACCTGCCTGACCGACACACCGCTGGCCGAGACGGTGCGTCAACGCCGGGAACGCGCGCTCGCCGACGAGATCACGCCATGACCTCACTCGTTCTGGCGGATCACACCTTCGTCGTCCCCCTGGACCACGACGACCCCGATGCCGGGCAGATCGAGGTGTACGCGCGCGAGGTACGCGCAGCAGGCAAAGCAGGTGAAGGGCGTCCCTGGCTGCTGTTCCTCAACGGCGGCCCCGGATTCTCCGCACCTCGGCCCCTCGGCAATGAAGGATGGCTGATCCGCGCCTTGGCCAACTATCGGGTGCTGCTGCTCGACCAACGCGGCACCGGCCGCTCGACACCCGTCAACCGGCACACCCTCGCTCGCCTCGGCAGCACCGCCCAGCAAGCCGACTACCTGGCGCACTTCCGGGCGGACGCCATCGTCCGGGACGCCGAAGTCATACGCCGAACCTTGATCCACGACGAGCCCTGGACCGTCCTCGGCCAGAGCTTCGGCGGCTACTGCACCACCACCTACCTGTCGTTCGCCCCGTACGGCCTGCGGCAGGCCCTCATCACCGGAGGGCTTCCCGGCCTGCACGCCGGTGCCGACGACGCCTACCGCGCCCTGTATCCCACAGTGGCGACCAAGAACGCCCAGCACTACGAGCGCTACCCGGAAGACATCGAACGGGTCAGACAGATCGCCCGGCACCTGCGCGACCACGACGTGCGCCTGCCCAGCGGGCGACAGCTCACCATCGAAGCCTTCCAGTCACTGGGAAACCTGCTCGGGGCCGCGACCGGAAGCCGGCAGCTGCACTACCTTCTCGAAAACCCGTTCACCGGCGGCACGCACCTGTCGGACGCATTCTTGCTCCAGATCGACGCCCAGCTGTCCTGGGCGAGTGCCAATCCGCTGTACTTCCTGCTCCACGAGGCCACCTACGCCCAGACAGACGCCCCGACCGGCTGGTCCGCCCAACGCACCCGCACGGAATTCCCGCATTTCGACGCCGCTGCGGCTCTGGAGGGCGGCACCCCGATCCTGTTCACCGGCGAGATGATCTACCCGTGGCTCTTCGACAACGACCCGCTGCTGCGGCCGCTGCGAGATGTGGCCAACCGGCTGGCCGACCGCCGTGCCTGGACACCCCTGTACGACGTGCCCCAATTGGCGGCCAACACCGTGCCGGTCGCGGCGGCCGTCTACGCCGGCGACATGTACGTCGCCCGGGATCTGTCCCTGGATACCGCGCAAACGATCGCCGGCCTGCGGCTCTGGCTGACCGACGAATACGAGCACGACGGTCTGCGGGCTAGCGACGGAACGGTCCTGGACCGCTTGCTGGCCATCGTCCACCAGAACCCTAAAACCACATGACAACGATCCACGGCGAACAGAAACACCTTCTCTCACAAACGACCGATTCCACGAGAAGATCGCCAACGTGCCACATGGGACGGCCGGAGGCCTTTGAGGTCGAACGTCACTCCTGTCCGCGATGCCACGTCGAACCCGGATCGCCCGGCCAGCCTTGGCGGCCCGGCACCCCGCCGCCCGCCCCCCCGTCGACTTTGATCGACCCACAGCCGACATCCGCATCGGCTACGCCCGCTGCTCCTGCCTCAGTCAGGAACTCCAGTCCCAGCTGGAGGCCCTGAAAGCGCACGGCATCGACCGCGGCAAAATCTTCAGTGAGAAGATCTCCGCTCGCCTCAAAGTGCGGCCCGAGTTCGAAAAGGCCCTCGCCGCCGTCCGGCAGATCGAGGCCCACGCCCCACATTGCCGCGTCATCCTCACCGTGTACGAGATGAAGGGGGCGCGCATGGCGAGGTGTGGCGGGCGCTGGCCGTGGCGCTGCCGCTGCTGCTGCCGGGCCTCGGTGAGCGGCCGCGCGCAGGCGGCTGCATGAGGCCCTCTCCCCCTGACGGGTCGGCGGCCGACCGTGCTTCAGCGCCGTCTCCTCCTGGCGGTTCGGCGGCCGGCCGTGCTTCAGTGCCGGGTGCCGCCGTCAGGGCTGGGGACGCCGGGCCGGGTGAGGCGTTCGGGGTCGACGATCTTGTCGTAGAGGTCTGCGGTGATGCCGCATTGCAGGGCGGCGTCTTTGAGCGGCAGGCCGTTGTCGAGGGCGTAGTGGGCGATGTGGGCGGCCCGGTCGTAGCCGACGACGGGGCTGAGCGCGGTCACCATCATGATCGAGTGCTCGATGTTGTGGTGCAGCGTCTCGGTGTTCAGCCGGACCCCTTCGACCAGGTAGGTGCGGAAGTGGTCCATCATGTCGGCCAGGATGCGCGCCGAGTGCAGCACGTTCCTGATGATGACGGGGCGGAAGGCGTTCAGCTCGAAGTTGCCCTCGCCGCCGGCCATCGAGACGGCGGTGTCGTTGCCCGCCACCTGGATGGCGACCATCAGCAGGGCTTCGGCCTGGGTCGGGTTGACCTTGCCCGGCATGATGGACGAGCCTGGCTCGTTGGCCGGCAGGATCAGCTCGCGCAGGCCGGTACGCGGCCCGGAGCCGAGCCAGCGCAGGTCGTTGGCGAACTTGAACAGCGGTACGGTCAGGGTGCGCAGCGCCGCCGAGACGCGTACCAGGTCGTCGCAGGAGGCCTGGGCGGCGAACTTGTTGGGCGCGCTGAGGAAGGGCCGCCCGGTCAGCTCGGCGATCTTGGCGGCCACCTGCTCGCCGAACTCCGGCGGGGCGTTGAGCCCGGTGCCGACCGCGGTGCCGCCGACGGCCAGCCGGTACAGGCCGGTTCGGGTGCGTTCGAGGTGGTCGATGGCGTCGCCGAGCTGGGCGGCGTAGCCGGACCATTCCTGGCCGACGGTCAGCGGGGTGGCGTCCTCCAGGTGGGTGCGCCCGATCTTGACCACGTGCTCCCATTGCCGGCTCTTGGTCTCGGCGGCCTCGCGCAGCCTGGCGGCCGCGGGCAGCACGTGGTCGTCGATGGCCTCGGCGGCGGCGATGTGCATGGCGGTGACGAAGGTGTCGTTGGAGGACTGGCCCATGTTCACGTGGTCGTTGGGGTGGATCGGGTCCTTGCTGCCCAGCCGCTCGCCGACGAGCTGGATCGCCCGGTTGGAGATCACCTCGTTGACGTTCATGTTGGACTGGGTGCCCGAGCCGGTCTGCCACACGTACAGGGGGAACTCCTCGTCCAGGTCGCCGCGGATGACCTCGTCGGCGACCCGGCTGATCAGGTCGGCCTGCCAGGAGGGCAGGCGGCCGGCGCGGGCGTTGACGATCGCGGCGGCCTTCTTGATGTAGCCGTAGGCGTGGTAGACGGCCTTGGGCATGCGGTCGTCGCCGATGTCGAAGTGGATCAGCGAACGCTGGGTCTGGGCGCCCCAGTAG
Organism: Nonomuraea jabiensis; assembly: GCF_014204795.1. Classification (GTDB taxonomy): domain Bacteria; phylum Actinomycetota; class Actinomycetes; order Streptosporangiales; family Streptosporangiaceae; genus Nonomuraea; species Nonomuraea jabiensis. Next base: position 9,742,092 of record NZ_JACHMB010000001.1, read on the forward strand.
TGCCCGGCCGGGACCTCGATCTCGCCGAGGGAGTCGCGTTCGGTCCGGGTGCCGTTCTCGTGCAGCCCGACGGGCACGTCCCGGACCCGCGGGGCGCTCATCGCCCGTTCCCGCGGATGGGGCGGTAGAGCGGCTGCCACATCGCATCGTGGACCTGCTGCACCGTGTCGCGCAGTGTGGTGCGGGCCAGGTGCTCCTCGGCCGCCCGGTTGGCGACGGCCACGGCCACCGTGGCCGAGACCGCGCGCAGGTTGTCCACTTGGGGCAGCAGCGAGGCGCCCTTGGCCGAGACGTCGACCATGCCGGCGACGGCTTCGGCGGCCGCCTGCAGCATGCCGGAGCTGACCTGGCGGGCTCGTGAGACCACCACGCCCAGTCCCAGCCCTGGATACAGCAGGGCGTTGTTGGCCTGGGCGATGACGTAGGTGACGGTGTCGCGGGTGATCGGCTCGACCGGGATGCCGGTGGCGATCAGGGCCCGGCCGTCGCTCCAGCGGAGCAGGTCGTCGGGCATCGCCTCGATCCGTTCGGTCGGGTTGGAGATGGGGAAGATGATCGGCCGCTCGACGTGCGCGGCCATCGAGCGCACGATCTCCTCGGTGAACGCGCCGTGGACGGTGGAGGTGCCCAGCAGCATGGTCGGTTTGACCCGCTTGACGACCTCGGCCAGCGAGATGCCGTGCTCGCCCGAGGGCCAGCCGGCGACCTCGTCGCGGGGGCGGGCGTAGGGCTGCTGGTAGTCGCGCAGGCCGGTCATGTCGTCGATGAGCAGGCCCTGCTTGTCGATGGGCCAGATGCGGCGGGTGGCGGCGTCGTGGTCCAGGCCGTCGCGGATCATCGCCTCGCGCAGCTGGTCGGCGATGCCGATGCCGGCGGTTCCGGCGCCGAAGATGACGATGCGCTGCTCCCGCATCGGGGTGGCCGATACGCGTACGGCGCTGAGCATGGCGGCGAGCACGATGGCGCCGGTGCCTTGCATGTCGTCGTTGAAGGTGCAGATGCGGCCGGTGTACTTCTCCAGGATGCGCCGAGCGTTGGAGGGGCCGAAGTCCTCCCAGTGCAGCATGGCGCCGGGGAACATCCGGGTGGCCGTGGTGACGTAGGCGTCGATGAAGTCGTCGTAGCGTTGCCCCCGTACGCGCGAGTGGCGGTTGCCGACGTAGGCGGGGTCGTTCAGCAGTGCCTCGTTGTCGGTGCCGACGTCGAGGGCGACGGGGATGCCGCGGGCGGGGTCGATGCCCGCGGCGGCGGTGTAGACGGCCAGCTTGCCGGCCGCGATGCCGGCTCCGCCGCCCACGCCCCAGTCGCCGATGCCCAGGATCTCCTCGGCGTCGGAGGCCACGATCAGGTCGACGTCGTCCGGGCCCAGCTGCAGGCTCCGGAACGCCCGCTCGATGCCGTCCACGTCGTCGATCGACAGGTACACCCCGCGCGGGCGGCGGTATTCGTGGCTGTAGGTGCGGATCGCCTCGGCGACCGTGGGGTCGTAGACGATGGGCAGCATCTCGCGCAGGTGGTCGCTCAGCAGCCGGTAGTAGAGCACTTCGTTGCGGTCGCGCAGCGCTTCCAGGTAGACGTTCTTGTGCAGGTTCGTCGGCTGGCGTCCGTACTGCACGTATGTGCGGCGTACCTGCTCGTCGAGCGTCTCGACCGCCGGTGGGAGCAGGCCCTCCAGGCCGAGCTCCGCCCGCTCCTGCGGCGAGAAGGCCGTGCCCTTGTTCAGCAGCGGCTCGCGCAGCACCGCGAGCCCCCGCAGCGATGTCACGAAGCTTCCGTCCGGCTGCTCGGCGAACATCAGGTTCGGCAGATCCGGTTTCCTCTTGCCCGGCGACATGGTCCTCCCCCTCCTGTGCAGCCCGTGCGGGAAGGCGCGGCTGTCCTCCCCTGTCTGGCCTTCCCTCGGGGCGGGGGTGGATGCGGAGCCGCAGTCAGGACCACCCCTTATGTGGATAAAAGACCCATTGTGAAGGCGTGGGCGGGAGTCACAGGGTTTCGAGGGCGTCGGCGGGGAGCGTCGGCGTCTGCCACAGCTCGTGGGCCAGGGGCGACCAGTCGCAGGCGAAGGGGCCCTGCCGGGTCTCGACGAGCCCGACGACCTCGTCGCGGGCCGCGCTGACGTGCCGGTGCACCTGCTCGTCGATGAGCCCGAGCCGCCTGCCGTGCCGGTATTCGTCCTCGTCCTTCCACCGGTGCCGGGACAGGTCGGGTTCGACGATCAGGTCGAGCAGCAGGTCGAAGGTGTCGATGCCCAGGCGGGTGCGCTGTTTGGGCAGGTCGAAGTCGATGTACCAGGTCAGCGGCCGCCGGTCGGCGTCGAAGAACCGGCGGACGGTGAAGTGCTTGTCGATGCCGTACCAGCTGCGCACGACGGTGCCCCGCCAGGTCCACCAGCCCAGTTCCCACCGGCCCGAGGCCAGCTCGTCGACGGTCTGCTCGCGGCGGCTGCCGCCGTTGAGGAACGAGGTGATCCAGGTGGTCGAGGCGAGGCTCTTCAGCCCCGGCCAGCCGGCCACCACGAAGTACTCGTCGGTGTCCTGCAGGACCCGGTACGGGGCGGCCGTCCACACCTTGCCGTTCCAGACGTGGCGGCGCACCGCCGTGGCGCCCTCGGCGAAGCGTGTGTTCGTGTCGGCTGTCATGCCTTCGATCATGTCGATCCCGGGCGGGGGCTGCCTCGATCTTGGTGATTTCCTTGCTCCTGGCAGGAGTGCCCGGCCGGGTGAGCCCCCCCGCGGGCGTGGCGCAGGCCGGGGCTGGTGCAATGGCGGGCATGAGTGTGGTGCGTTCGCTGGTGTTGTTCGCCTTGGCCGCCCTGTTCGAGATCGGCGGGGCGTGGCTGGTGTGGCAGGGGGTGCGGGAGCAGCGTGGGCTGGTGTGGGCGGGCGCGGGGGTGATCGCGCTGGGCCTGTACGGGTTCGTGGCCACGTTGCAGCCGGATGCGCATTTCGGGCGGATTCTGGCCGCGTACGGTGGGGTGTTCGTGGCGGGGTCGCTGCTGTGGGGTGTGGTGGCCGACGGGTTCCGGCCGGATCGGTGGGACGTCGTGGGGGCGTTGGTGTGCCTGGTGGGCGTTTTGGTGATCATGTATGCGCCCCGCGGCTGACGGGCGGCCTTGATCGCGAAGTGGCTCATGCGGCCGGTCCTACCTGGCCCGCAGGCAGCTTGACGTGTGCGGCGCATGGTGATCGGTGCCCAGGCGGCGCAGGCCGGTGTCGAGGGCGGCGCGGACGTTCACACCGGTCACGGCGGCGTAGTCGCCCGGGGTGTAGTCGGTGAAGGGCTTGGCGACGAAGATTCCGGCGTTGTTGATCAGAGCGTCGAACCGTTCCAGGGCGGCGGTGATGACCCGTTCGGCGGTGGCGGGGTCGGTGATGTCGCCCTGGACGGTCAGGACGCCCGCGTCGTGGGTGGGGGCGATGGGGCGGAGGTGGCGACGACGGCGTAGCCGAGCTTGCGGTAGGCGTCGACGAGATGGGCGCCGATGCCTTTGCGTCGGGGGCCCCGATTGGCGGTGGCGGGTGATGCGCCGTAGGGTGCCGGTCATGGCTTGTCGCATCTCCGAACTGATCATCAAAAGCCGGGACCCGCAACAGCTGGCGGCGTTCTGGTGCGAGGTGTTGGACTTCATCGTGCTCGACACCGATGACGGCGCGGTGGAGATCGGACCGCGGGAAGGGTTCGGCGGGCTGCAGCCGACTCTGGTCTTCGTCCCCTCAACCGAGCCCCAGACGGGCAGGCCGCGGCTGCACTTCGACGTCAACGCCACCGACCGCGACCAGGACGCCGAACTCGAACGCCTGCTGAAGCTCGGGGCGCGCCCGGCGGACGTCGGCCAGACCGGCCAGGAGTCCTGGCACGTCCTGACCGACCCCGAAGGCAACGAATTCTGCCTCCTGCGAACCCGCCTGAGCTGAGCGGCGGGTCACCGGTTCTTCGGGAATGACGTAGGTCGCCGGGTCCGGTGCCGGTGGAGCGGGACCGAGGCGGTCGCCGTGACGGCACGCACCAGCGCCATGCCCACCCGCCGTGGCCTCGGTCCCACCACTTCTCTCCCGGTCCTATTCGGCGGGCATGACGACGAACGAGAAGTCTGCGCTCGTCGTGCGGTTGAGGGACAGGTCGCACTTGATCCGGCGTTCGACCTCGCTCCTGCTGATCCCGAGCCCCCGGGCGATCAGCCGCTCCGGACGCACGGGCACGGGGTCGAGGAAGGCGACGTCCACCCGGTACGGCCAGGCCGTCTCGACGGCCGATGACTCCAGCCGCCACGCGCCCCGCCAGTCGAGGGTGAACCGGTTGCGCCGCGCGATCGCGGGGTCCAGGAGCGTGTGAGCGACGAGCGCCTGATCGTTGTTCTCGAAGGCGCGGAGCCTGGCCGGATCCAGCGATCGGACCGGCACCCGCTCATGAACCGTGATCTTCGAGGTCCAGTCGCAGCCGACACAGCGGACGAGCAGCCACACGTCAAGCTGCTTGCCGTTGGCATTGATCCGGAACCGGCCCTCGCCGACGGTGGCCGCCTGCGCCCGGCAGTCCGTGCACCGCAGGGCGAGCAGCGGCAGCCGGGTCCTGCGTACGGTCCAGGGCAGCACGAAATGATCTCTATGGGGTTGTGAAGACATGATCTCTCTAAGACCTGACATGAAACGCTGAAGAGCCGGGGCGGCTCAGTGATGGAGAGCAGCCCGGCGGAACCGGCCCCGAGGCCGGTGAGAAAAGCGCAGAAGAAGATGTCAGGCAGCGAGAGCAGGCGGCGTCACGCGACGGTCCTCACGACGAATCCGATAGTGCTGGCCGAACGCTACTGGTCCACCGGTCGGCGCCACAATCGAATTTGTCTCCTGCCGGGCGCCGGAGCGCGGCACACTGGTCGAGCGGCAAGCCATCGCGGGCGACGGAAGGGCAGGCGCAGCCGATGATCGCGCGGACATGGCGAGGATGGGCTTCGAAGGCCACCGCCGAGGACTACCGGCGCCACTACGAAAGCGAGGTGGCCGAGCACCTTCAGCGAGTTCCTGGCTTTTGCGGTGCCCGGCTGCTCCGCTGGGACGACGGTGAGGAGGTGATGTTCACCTCCATCACGTTCTTCTCCAGCATGGAGGACGTGCGCGCGTTCGCCGGAGCCGATCCCGGGCGAGCCGTGGTGGAGGAGGCGGCTCGCCGTGCTCTGACCCGGTGGGACGAACGGGTCACCCACCATGAGGTGGCCGCCGACCTGGACGGCGGGGACGACCGCTGATTCGAATCCGCTGCCGGTCCCGGTAGAGGGACAGCTGGTCCGGTCGTGGCCTTGCCAATCGGCCCGCCGGCCGTCCGGCATATCTCGGCCACCCCCAGGGCCGAGTAGCCGTGCGTCTCGATGAGCGAGCGTGCGGCGCTCAGGATCCGCTCGCCGAGAGCATGCCTATACGGACATACGGGTGAATAGGTACCCATATGGGGATTTATCCCGTCCTCCTGGGTGGCAGGCCGGAGCAAGCTGAACGTGTCTCTGAACACACATGCGCCAACACGGGGGGGAGACGATACACGTGCCAGCCATGTTGCAGCCGCACATCGAGCACGGCACCGCCGGACAGCAGCCCCCACTACGGCTGCTGTCCTGGAACGGGCTCCTGGCCATGGGGGATGGCCTGGCCGTTCGCGCCGGGTGGGCCGGGCAGGACCGCTCGGCGTCGTGGCTGCTGTCGGCACGGCCTTCGGCGGTGCCGAGCGCCCGGCGCATGACCGCGGTCCGGCTGACCGCCTGGGGGTTGCGCGACCACGCCGAGAACGCCGACCTGCTGGTCGGCGCGCTGGTCACCGACGCCCTGCGGCACGCCACCGCACGGCTGAGGCTCTCACTGTGGTTCGAGGACGATCTGCTGCGCTGCGAGATCGAGGACGACCGTCCCGCGCTCGCCTTCGCCGCATCCTGCCACAGGGCCGCCGACAGGGCCGCCGATCGCGGGCACAACCCGCTGCTGGCCCGGCTGGCCTGCTGCTGGGGCGTGGCCGGCAAGGTCGTCTGGTTCGAACTCGTCACCGGCGAACGCGCCTGCGAGCACGCCTGAGCCCGCCCAGCACGTACACCCGTACCTGCCGCCCGAGCGGCACCGAGGGAAAGGAACGACGCCATCGTGCGCCAGACAAGGATCCGCGTCTCCAAGCGGCCCACGCGCCGCCCCGCCCAGGGCGTGGACCTGCGGACCCCGTCAGGACGGCCGCTGCCCTACTGAGGCCGTACCGACACCGCCGACGGCTGGAACCGGCCCTCACCCTGGAGCCGGTTCCGGCCTCCTCAGCGCCGCCAGCGCCTCCTCAGGGCCGCCCCCGTCACTCGTGCCCGTCGGCCCGGGCCCGCTCCCCCACCCACACCGCGATCTGCGCCCGCGAGCTGAACCCCAGCTTGGTCAAAATGTGCTCGATGTGCCCCTCCGCCGTCCGCTGCGCGATCACCAGGGACGCCGCGATCTCCTTGTTCGTCATCCCCTGCGCGACCAGCTCGGCGATCTCCTTCTCCCGCCGCGTCAGCGGCGTCTGCTCCTCTTCCTTGACCGGCCGCTCGGGCGTCTCCTCCTCCAGAGCGTAGGCCAGCGCCTCCTCCAGCGGCAGGCGCGCCCCGCGCCGCACCGCCGTCTCGAACGCCGCCTCCCCCAGCGCCTCCCGCATGGCCCGCTCGCACTCGTCGTGGTAGCGGGCCAGATGCCCGAAACCCGACAGCGGCGCCCCCGCGCAGCTCCACATCGTCTCCAGCACCCCCAGCAGGCAGGCGGCCCGCTGGTGGCAGCCCTGGCCGGCGGCGATCCAGGCCAGCACCTCGATGTTGACGCCGGCGCCGAGCGAGTCGCCGACCGCGCGGTTGAAGGTCAGGCTCTGCTTCTCCAGCTCCGTCGCCCGCCCCAGATCCCCCTGACGCCACCACTGCACACCCAGCGCCATCGTCGTGTACGCCTTGTGCCAGCCCTCCCCACGGGCCTCACATTCGGCCAGGCACTCCTCGCCCGCCGCGATGGCGGACGAGGAGTCACCCAGGAACGAGTGGGCGAGCGTCAGCCGGATGAGCGACAGCGCGATCCCGACCGGGTCGCCGATACGGCGGTGGCGGGCAAGGGCGTCCCTGTATAGCTCGATCGCGGCCTCCGTTCGCCCCTCGCACATGGCCACCATTCCGCGGAACAGGGCCACGTAGGCCAGAACCGGCTCATCATGCAGTTCCTCGCCGAGCCGGCGGCTCTCCTCCAGCAGGGCGATGGCGGCCGGAATGTCGGCCTGGATGATCGCCAGCCAGCTACCCGCCCACAGGGCGCCGGCCCGTACCCGGCTGGGCTCGCTGTCGGCCGCCAGCGCCTGCTGCAGCCAGCCGCGGCCCTCAGCCAGGTAATAACTGGTGATCCAGTGATACAGCAGGTCGCCGGACATGCTCAGCCCCGCGCGGGCCTCGCCCGGCGTGCTCAGCCAGCTGTCCAGGGCGGCCCGCAGGTTGGCATGCTCGCGCCGCAGCCGGGCGAACCACGCCACCTGGCCGGGCCCGAACAGCTCCGCCCTGGCCCGCGCCGCCAGGTCGCGGTAATAAGTGCGGTGCCGTCGCTGCAGGGCGGGCTCGCAGCCGGAGCCCGTGAGCCGTTCGCGACCGTACTGCCGCAGCGTCTCCAGCATCCGGTAGCGTACGCCGCCCGGATGGTCCTCTCGTATCAGCACGGACTTGTCCACCAGGCCGATCACCAGGTCCATGACGTCCAGCGGGTCGATCCCGTCCCCGCCGCACACCGCCTCGGCCGCCTCCAGATCCAGGCCCCCCGCGAACACCGAGACCCGCTCCCACAGCAGGCGTTCTTCGTGCGAACACAGCGCGTAACTCCAATCGATCAGCGCCCGCAGCGTCTGATGCCGGGGCAGCACCGCCCGCGACCCGCCGGTCAGCAGGCGGAAACGGTCGTCGAGCCGGTCGAGCAGCTGCTCGGCCGACAGGGCCCGCAGCCGCACCGCCGCCAGCTCGATCGCCAGCGGCAGCCCGTCCAGCAGGCGCACGATGCGGGTGACGACCTCCCGGTTGTCCTCCGCGACCGTGAAGGACGGCAGGGCGGCGCGGGCACGCTCGGCGAACAGCCGTACCGCGTCCTGCCGTATCAGCTTCTCCAGCGGCACCTGCAGGTCCGGCAGCGGCAGCGGCGCCACCGGCACCGCCTGCTCGCCGGCGATGCCCATCGCCTGCCGGCTGGTGGCCAGCACCCGCAGATCCGGCGCCGCCCGCAGCAGCGCCTCGCTCAGCGCCGCACACTCGCCGATCATGTGCTCGCAGTTGTCGAGGATCAGCAGGGCCTGCTTGTCGCGCAGGTGGCAGGTCAGCACCCGCATCGGGGCATCGCCCGTGTGGTCGCGGATCTCCAGCGCCTCGGCCACGGCCTGGGCCAGCATGGCGGGGCCGTCCAGCTCGGCCAGCTCCACCAGCCACACCCCGTCCCGGAAGGCCCGCCGCACGTCCTGGCCGACCCGCACCGCCAGGCGCGTCTTGCCGACGCCGCCCACGCCCGTCAGCGTGACGGCCCTGGAGGCGGACAGCAGGTGTTTGACCTCGGCCACCTCGTGCCGACGCCCCACGAAACTCGTCACCTCGGCCGGCAGCCCGCCGTTGGGCCGCCCTCCGTAGGTGCTGGCAGTCACCGCTGTCATTGGCGCCTTCCGCGACGCGGCCGGCGCTGCCGTCGGCCCGCATCCCACGTCGTCGCCCCCAGGTTATGTCCCGGCCGTTATCCCAGACGAGCACGGTCAAGAACCCACAACAAGTTTTGGCCGTCGCATGGTGTAACGGCGTCTCGACCTTGACGGCCGGCCGCTCCTAGCGTGGAGGGAAGGAGAGGGGCAGACCATGTTCATCCAGGTCATCCAGGGCCGCGCGCTCGACGTCGACGATCTGCACGAGGCGCTGGAGCGGTGGATGCGCGAGCTTTCGCCCGGCGCGCACGGCTGGCTGGGCACCACGGCCGGCGTCACCGACGACGGCCTGTTCGTCCACGTCGCCCGCTTCGACACCCGCCACGCGGCCCACCACAGCGGCGACCGGCCCGAACACGGGCAGTGGTGGGTGCGGACCGCGAAACTGTTCGCCGGCGAGGTGACCTTCCTCGACTGCGACGAAGTGATCGAATACCTGGGCGGAGGGTCCGACGAGGCCGGATTCGTCCAGGTGCTGCAGGGGCGCGTACGCGACCACGCGCGGGTACGCCAGGTGCTGGAGCGCGGGCAGGAGGAGCTGGCGGCCTTCCGCAGCGACCTCATCGGCGGCACCGCCGCGCTGTGCGGGCAGGACGGCTGCGTCCAGACCGCGTACTTCACCAGCGAGATGGCCGCCCGGCGGGGCGAGGCCAAGCTGCAGCCACCGGCGATCCGGGGCCTGCTGCGGGACTGGCAGGAGCTGTTCGTCTCCGACGTGGACTTCTTCGACCTGCGCGAGCCGTGGCTGTACTCGCCGCGCTAACCGCCCCTTCTCACACATGGGCGGGCATCCGTACGGGCACCTCGAACCACACGAGCTTGCCCCGGCCCGTGGGCACGCTGCCCCAGCCGGAGGACAGGACCTCCACCAGCAGCAGCCCGCGCGAGCCCTCGTCGTCGCAGGAGGCGGCGCGCGGGCTCGGCGGCACGGGACTGGAGTCCTCCACCTCGCAGCGCAGCAGCCCGTCGGCCGCCGACAGGCTCATGCGCACCAGGCCGCGCGCATGCCGGACCGCGTTGGTGACCAGCTCGCTGATCAGCAGCTCGGCGTACTCGCACGCCTGCTGCAGCCCCCACTCGGCGAGCTGGGCGCGGGCGGCCTGCCGGGCCCGGCGCACCGAGCGCGCCTGGGAGGTGAACGTCCACGACGCCAGGGCGGTGCTCACGCGGCCCGCTCCAGGACGGCCGGTACGACGCTGCGGCCGTCGGGCAGCAGCTCGCCGGTGTCGTCGAAGAACACCACCCCGTTGCACAGCAGCCCCCACCCCTGCTCGGGATGGTAGGCGACCAGGCGGGCGGCCTGGTGAGCGGCGGAGTTCGCCGGAGGACAGGGAGGCTGGTGCGTACACATGGTGCGGATTCCTCCGTTCCTCGCATCCAGCTGGTTTTCCGTACGCTTCCAACGTGCCCCACAGCACCACGTCAAGAAGAGGTGAAAAATACCCTTATAGGTACCTATGTCGGCACGTACGTAGCTGGGGCGGTCACACCGTCAGAGCCTCCCGGCCCTCATCCCACCTCCACCGCACCTCACGACCCCTCAGATGCACCCCGCCGATCCACCGATCCACCCCGTTGAGCCGCACCTGATCCTCCTCACCCGCCAACACCCGCGCACCCACAGCGCTCAACCGCACCACCGTGGCCGGCCCGACCGGCCCACCCCCAGGCCGAAGATCCAGCAGCGGGTACGAGCCCCCCGCCAGCCGCTCCATCATCGCGAAACACGACGTGTCCCCCAGATACGGCCGCGCCTCCCGCGCCGCGGCACGCACGAACACCTCCCCCGCCGTCCCCTCCCGCGCCGCCGCCGCCAGCACCCGACGCTCGGCCAGCGAAAGCCCGTCACGAGTGGAGGGATACTCCCGACAGAGCCGCTCGAACGCCTCACCGAGAAAACGCAACTCACCGGAGCGCACCGCGGCGATACCCGCCAGCCCCCCCGGCGTCGGCGCACGAAAAGCCGCCCACGCCCGGCTCGCCAACTCCAGCGCCGCCGCAGACAACCGCGCGCACGCCCTCGTCGCCGGCAACTCCCGCAACTGCTCCGCACGCAACTCACCCAGACCACCGAACCGCGCGATCCCGGGATGCTCCCCGATGCAGATCAACGTCACCGCCCCGGCCGGCACCCCCAGCTCGGCCAGCAGCGCCAGAATCTCCACGATCTGCAACTGATCATAGAGATCGGCCTCGAACCACAGCACGTACTGCCCGCCCCGGTTCGCCTCCACGGCCGCGTCCCGCTCCAGGAACATCCGCAGCCCCTCACCACGGTCCACCCCGTGCGCCCCCGCCAGGAACGCGGCCCTGACCCGGCGCAACTCCTCCCGCCCCACCGCCGGCACCGGCCCCTCGTGCAGCACATCCCGCCAGAACACGATCCGCCGCGCCAGCCCCGTACCCGCCAGATCGGTGGCGTCACCGTTGCTGATGTGCAGCGCCGCCGCCATCCAGCCATCCTCAGCCGCGGGCCGCTCACCCAGCAGCCGGGCGCGCGCCACCGCGTACGACTCGCCCGTCTTGGCCATGCGGGCACGCACCCGCCGCTTGAAATCCGCCTGCTTGGTCATGAACATCTCCCGAACGCCGCCGCGGCGTCCCCCAGCGACCGGCGCGGCAGGCGCACGACCAGCCGGCAGATCCCCCGTCCGAGAGGTGAACCTCCCTTTGCCTCCAACAGCTGACCCGGCTGGGGCGGGTGACCGGAGGTTGGGCGCGGACGGCCGCCACCGGCCATGGTAACGCCGCCCCCGCCGCCCCCGCGAGACCCCCGCGAGACCTCTCAGGCCGGCCGCACCGGCTGACGCAGCACCGTACGCGGCTGCGGATCATCCAACGGCGTCAGATACACCTCATGATGCGGCCCATTGGGCACCAGCCCCCGCTCGGCCATGAACGCCTCCATCACCGCCAGCGACCGATACTCCTCACTGAAGGCGCCCACATGCAGCACCTCCACACACTCCCCCTCGGTGAACGTCGCCACCCGCACCCGATCCACCGCCGCCCCCGACGACCGCGCCCCCTCCCGCGCCCGCTCCACCAGCCCCGCCTCCGGCATCCCCGCCAGCGGCAGCAGCAGATGCCAGCGCCACAACTCCCGCGGCACCTCCAGCCCCGGACGCCCGTCCTCCACGAACCACAACCCCTCCAGCGGCCCCGCCGGACCGCCCATCCCCGCCGCCACCGCATACAGCGCGCCGATCGCCGACACGTGCTCACTGCCGCCCGGCTCACCCATGCCCGTCACGTTCAGGCAGGTCACCGGACCATACGTGGCCAGTTCAGGATTCACGACTCCTCCAGACAGATCATCACCTGCGTGACAAGATGGTCAGGCGAGGTCACGGCCGGATCCGACACGTACACCTCGCGAATGGGCCCCCGCACCTCACACCGGCGCTCACCACACCAGGCCAGCACCGCATGCACCGTCAACGACATCTGGTCATAAGGCCCCACATGCGTCGCACACGCGAACCTGCCCCCCGGCAACACCCGCACCGGCGCACCCCCACCACCCTCCCCATCCCCCAGCACCCGGACGGCCTCCACCTCGAACACCTCACCCAGATCCACCGGGAACAACCCGATCAACTGAACCGGCCCGGCAGGTCCCAGCAGGCGCGACAGCGCCGCCGACGCCGCCCGCCCCACATCCTCCGGACCCGCCGCCCGCTCCCTGGCCACCGCCACCCGCCGCGCCGGCTCCTCCACCACCCGCACCGGCACCGACGGCAACCCCTGCGCCATCACCCGCTCCAGCGACGCGAGCGTACGACGCCGCCGCGCCAACTCCGCCTCCAGATCCTCCCTGACCCCCTCCAGCGCCCCCGCCCCGCCGGACAGCACCTCACCCACCACCGCCAGCGGCACATCCAGCGACCGCAGCAACGCGATCGACAACGCCACCCGAGCCTGCGACGCCCGGTAATACCGGTAACCCGTCACCGCATCCACCCGCGCCGGCCGCAACAACCCCAGCTCGTCATAGTGACGCAACTGCTTCACACTCAACCGCCCCAACCGGGCGAACTGCCCGATCGGCAGCAACTCCTCATCCACGCCCACCAGCATGGACCCTCCCACCGAGGGAGAGTCCAGCCGAACTCACCACCCACCTCGGCCTCACCCAACCCGGCACCAGCAAACACCTCCGCGTCCTACGCGAAGCCGGCCTCGTCACCGTCCGCAAAGACGCCCAACGCCGCTGGTACGAACTCCGCCCCGCCCGCGTCGAGAGCGCCAAACTCCTCGACTACGACACCCCGACCGGCCAGGGCGCCCGGCTCATCGTCACCCACACCGGCGACACCACCACCCTCGACGCCTGGCGCATCCGCGTCGAGGACCTGGCTTTCGCCCTGGTGGATCTGTGGTTTTTAAAGGGTGAGAAGGATGGTACAACCACCCACGCCCTTTACAAAGTAGATCACTAGCCTTGGAGGCCGAGGACCGCCGCCGTCATCGCCCGCGCCCGCCCCGGCGCTGTCAGCAGGTCCGTCGAATCCGACAGCTGATCCACGCACCCCACCACCGGCAACCCCCTGATCACCGGATCCGACACCGACTCCAGCAGCGCCTGCACGAACCGGTCTCCCCCGATCACCTCGAACGGCCGGTCGAAGAACCCCCGTACCCGCTCATCCAGCCGCTCGGCCAGCGCCACCCGGTTCTGCAGCGCCGCCACCCGCGCGTACGCCCCCGACAGCCCCTCCTGCCGCTCCCGCCAGGAGCGCGCCGCCATCGCCGCCCTCAGGCACTCCCCCAGCTCCGTCGAGCCGGGCATGCGTGCCAGCGCGCTGCCGAGCCATTTCGCGTACGGCGGGTAGCGCCGCCGCAGCAGCAGCGCCAGCCGCATCACCTCCCGCGCCAGCCGCGCCCCCACCACGGCTGAGCCCAGCTCATCGCCCACCTCGCCGCACCGGCCCGGGAACGACTCCTCCTGCGCGATCCGCCGCCACTGACACGCCAGCACATACCGCCACACATCCTCCGGATACCAGCGCAACGCCGCCCGGGCCGCCTCCAGCCCGCCCCCGGGCACGGCGGCCTCCAGCCCGTCGTGGAACACCTCCCCCTGCGTCACCTCGGCCAGGCATTGCCACGGCGCCGACAACCAGTCCAGCAGCGAGACCCCCGCACGCGGATCGAAACCCAGCCGCTCCACCAGCCACGGCCCCAGCTCCGTCACCACCACCCCCGGCTGCACGCTGCCGTGGTAGCCGAACACCGTCGGAAAACCGCCGAAGCGCTCCGGCAGGCCCGCCACCACCTTCGCCCGCACCTCGGGCGCCATCCCGGGCGCCACGAACACCAGCACCCGCGGCCCCCAGTCATGATCGGCCGAGCGGGCCGTGTCGAACTCCAGCACCTCCGACCCCGGCCCGATCAACGCGGCACTGTGCACGACCCCGGACACCAAAGGCGCCACCACCTCGCCGTAGAAGGCGCGGGACAACTCAATACCAGGTACAAAATCGGACATCACGCCGTCAACTCTGCACCAGCGCCGTCCGAACCTCACCCGATTTTCCGCCCGCCCGCCCGGGTCACCCCGCCACGTGAGAGGCCATCACCCGCCGGCGCCGGTAGCCGATCCGCTCATAGACGGTGACGGCCGCCACGTTGTCGTCGTCGACCATCAGCGCCGCCCGCCCGTAGGCGGCCAGCAACTCCGCCGAGACCCACCGGCACACCCGGTCGGCCAGCCCGCGCCCCCGCAGGCCCGCCCTCGTCGCCACCCCGGCCAGCAGCCCCACGCTGGGCGCCGGCCAGGCCTCGGCCGCCACCGCCGCCAGCTCGCCGCCGACGCGCAGCCCGGCCCACCGCCGCACCCCGGCCAGGCCGGGCACCGCGTAGGAGTCGGGCGCATCGGCCGCCAGCAGGGCCGCCACCTCGGTCTCGGCCTCCGGCTCCAGCCAGCCCACCCCGCCCGGGGCGGGGCCGTCCAGCGCCGGCAGGCTCATCCAGGAGAACGTCCCCGACTCGCGCAGGCCGTCGAGCTTGGCCGTCACCTCGCGTACCAGCTCCAGCTCCCCGAACGGCCGGTAGGAGGGCCCCAGCTCGGCCAGCGCGTGCCGCACCAGCTCCGTCGCGTCCGCGGCCGCGCCCCACACGCCCAGCCGGTCGCGGCGCGAGGCCCCGGGGCCGGCGGCCACCACCGCCCCGCCCAGCGCCCACGCCCGCGCCCCGCCGCGCAGCCCCTGCGCCGCCCACACCAGCAGGTCGTCGTCACCGCACGCGGCGCGCACCTCGGCGTCGTCGCGTAACTCCCGTATCGCCACGGCTCGTCACAAGATGGCGCCAGGCCGGTAGGCCGCCGCCTCCGGGTGCGCCGCCACGACCTCGCCCACCTGCCGGGTGACGGCCTCCACCTGTTCGGCGGCCGCCCCGGTGAACGACACCCGGTCGTCCAGCAGCGCCTCCAGGTGGGCCCGGTCCAGCGGGAAGCGGGTGTCGGCCGCCAGCAGGTCGATCAGCTCGTTGCCGGCGCCGCGCGAGCGCATCGCCAGCGCCGCCCCCACCGCGTGCTCCTTGATCACCTCGTGCGCGCTCTCCCGGCCCACCCCGGCCCGCACCGCCGCCATGAGCATCTTCGTCGTGGCCAGGAACGGCAGGTAGCGGTCCAGCTCGGCGGCGATGACCGCCGGGAAGGCGCCGAACTCGTCCAGCACCGTCAGCATCGTCTCCACCAGCCCGTCGAAGGCGAAGAACGCATCCGGCAGCGCCACCCGGCGCACCACCGAGCACGACACGTCGCCCTCGTTCCACTGGTCGCCCGCCAGCTCGCCCGCCATCGAGGCGTAACCCCGCAGCACCACGGCCAGGCCGTTGACCCGCTCGCAGGAGCGCGTGTTCATCTTGTGGGGCATCGCCGACGAGCCGACCTGCCCCTCCTTGAACCCCTCGGTGACCAGCTCGTGCCCGGCCATCAGCCGGATCGTCTTGGCCAGCGACGACGGCGCCGCCGCCAGCTGCACCAGCGCCGTCACCACCTCGAAGTCCAGCGAACGCGGATAAACCTGCCCCACGCTGGTGAAACGGTGCGCGAACCCCAGGTGCGCGGCCACCTTCTCCTCCAGCTCGGCCAGCCTGCCCCGGTCGCCGCCCAGAAGATCGAGCATGTCCTGCGCGGTGCCCACCGGCCCCTTGATCCCGCGCAGCGGGTAGCGGCCGATCAGCTCCTCCAGCCGCCGGTAGGCCACCAGCAGCTCATCGGCCGCCGACGCGAACCGCTTGCCCAGCGTGGTCGCCTGCGCCGCCACGTTGTGCGAACGCCCGGCCACCACCGTGGCCTTGTGCTCCTCGGCCAGCGACACCAGCCGCGCCAGCAACGCCACCACCCGGTCACGCGCCAGCAGCAGGCTGTCCCGGATCTGCAGCTGCTCGACGTTCTCGGTCAGGTCACGCGAGGTCATCCCCTTGTGCACCTGCTCGTGGCCGGCCAGCGCGTTGAACTCCTCGATGCGCGCCTTCACGTCGTGCCGCGTCACCCGCTCACGCGCCGCGATCGACTCGACGTCGACCTGCTCGACGACCTTCTCGTAGTCCTCGACCGCGCCCTGCGGGACCGTCACCCCCAGCTCGGCCTGCGCCCGCAACACCGCCAGCCACAACCGCCGCTCAGCGATGATCTTGTACTCGGGGGACCACAGGCGGGCCAGCTCCGGCGAGGCATAACGCGAGGCCAGGACATTAGGGATACGCGGCTTGGACGTCACGTCGGACAAGTCTATTCACACGCCCGCGCCCGCACGGCACCAGGCCGCGCGAGCGCCGCGATCACGCCCCGACGTACGCCGCGAGATGCTCACCGGTGAGGGTGGAGCGGGCCGCCACCAGGTCGGCGGGCGTGCCCTCGAAGACGATCCGGCCGCCGTCGTGACCGGCGCCCGGGCCCAGATCGATGATCCAGTCGGCGTGCGCCATGACCGCCTGATGATGCTCGATCACGATGACCGACTTGCCCGAGTCGACCAGCCGGTCCAGCAGGCCCAGCAGCTGCTCCACGTCCGCCAGGTGCAGGCCGGTCGTCGGCTCGTCCAGGACGTACACGCCGCCCTTGTCGGCCATCCGGGTAGCCAGCTTGAGCCGCTGCCGCTCGCCGCCCGACAGCGTGGTCAGCGGCTGGCCGAGGCTCAGATAGCCGAGCCCCACGTCGGCGAGCCGGCCGAGGATGGCGTGCGCGGCCGGCGTACGCGCCTCACCGGCGCCGAAGAACTCCTCGGCCTCGGCCACCGGCATCGCCAGCACCTCGCTGATGTCACGGCCGCCGAGACGGTGCTCCAGCACCGAGGCCTGGAACCGCTTGCCGTCACACTCCTCGCACACGGTGGAGACGCCCGCCATCATCGCCAGGTCGGTGAAGATGACGCCGGCGCCGTTGCAGGCAGGGCAGGCACCCTCGGAGTTGGCGCTGAACAGCGCCGGCTTCACGCCGTTGGCCTTCGCGAACGCCTTGCGGATCGGGTCGAGCAGGCCGGTGTAGGTCGCCGGGTTGCTCCGCCGCGAGCCGCGGATCGCGCCCTGGTCGATCGACACCACGCCCGCGCCCGCCGGGATCGACCCGTGTACCAGCGAGCTCTTGCCGGAGCCGGCGACACCGGTGACGACGACCAGCACGCCCAGCGGGATGTCGACGTCGACGTCACGCAGGTTGTTGGCGTTCGCGCCGCGGATCTCCAGCCTGCCGGTGGGCTTGCGCACGCTCTCCTTCAGGGCCGCCCGGTCGTCGAGATGACGGCCGGTGACGGTGCCGCTGGCCCGCAGCCCCTCGACCGTGCCCTCGAAACAGACCGTGCCGCCCGCCGTACCCGCGCCGGGACCCAGGTCCACGACATGGTCGGCGATCGCGATCGCCTCCGGCTTGTGCTCCACGACGAGCACCGTGTTGCCCTTGTCCCGCAGCCGGCGCAGCAGGTCGTTCATCCGCTGGATGTCGTGCGGGTGCAGGCCGATCGTGGGCTCGTCGAAGACGTAGGTGGTGTCGGTGAGCGAGGAGCCCAGGTGCCGGATCATCTTGACGCGCTGCGCCTCACCGCCCGACAGCGTGCCCGCAGGCCGCTCCAGCGACAGGTAGCCCAGCCCGATCTCCACGAACGACTCCAGCGTCCGCAGCAGCGTCGCCAGCAGCGGCGCCACCGACGGCTCGTCGAGGCCCCGAATCCACTCGGCCAGATCGCTGATCTGCATCGCGCACGCCTCGGCGATGTTGACGCCGTTGATCCGCGAGGAGCGGGCCGCCTCGCTGAGCCGGGTGCCGTCGCACTCCGGGCACGTGGTGAACGTGACCGCCCGGTCCACGAACTCCCGGATGTGCGGCTGCATCGCCTCCCGGTCCTTGGACAGGAACGACTTCTGGATCTTCGGGATCAGCCCCTCGAAGGTGAGGTTCACCCCCTCGACCTTCACCTTGGTCGGCTCCCGGTAGAGGAAGTCCTGCATCTCCTTCTCGGTGAAGTCACGGATCGGCTTGTCCGGGTCGAGCAGGCCCGACTCGGCGTAGACCCGCACGGTGAAGAAGCTGTCGGACTTCCAGCCGGGAATGGTGAACGCGCCCTCGGCCAGCGACTTGGAGTCGTCGTAGAGCTGGCTGAGATCGATGTCGGAGACCGCGCCCCGGCCCTCGCAGCGCGTGCACATGCCGCCGGTGCGGGTGTAGGTCTGCACCTCCGCCTTCTTGGCGCCACGCTCGACGGTGATCGCGCCGCTCGCCCGTACCGACGGGACGTTGAAGGAGAAGGCGTGCGGCGAACCGATGTGCGGCCGCCCGAGCCGGCTGAACAGGATGCGCAGCATCGCGTTGGCGTCGGTGGCGGTGCCGACCGTGGAGCGGGGGTCGGCGCCCATCCGCTGCTGGTCCACGATGATCGCGGTCGTCAGCCCCTCCAGCACGTCGACCTCGGGCCGCGCCAGCGTCGGCATGAAGCCCTGCACGAAGGTGCTGTACGTCTCGTTGATCATCCGCTGCGACTCCGCGGCGATCGTGTTGAACACCAGCGAGCTCTTGCCCGAGCCCGACACGCCCGTGAACACCGTCAGCCGGCGCTTGGGGATCTCGATGCTGACGTCCTTGAGGTTGTTCTCGCGCGCGCCGTGCACGCGGATCAGATCGTGGGTGTCGGCAACATGCGGCGCAGGCGACTGCGGGTCCGTCCTCATGGCCTTGCTCATCCTCTCTCCATCTGTCGGGCAGGACCGCCTGGCGTGATCCGACCAGTTTCGAGCATTATGTCGGGTTTTTGGGGTCAGTACGGTCGGCAAGGACCGCCGCTCACCGATCCTGAAGCAGCCCCAGGACATTGCCATCGGGGTCGGTCACGGTCGCCACCAGACGGCCACCACCGACGTCGCGCACGGGCTCCTTCACCACGGCGCCCGCAGCCGTCACCTCCGCCAGCTTCGCCTCGATGTCCGGCACGTGCCAGTAGGCCACCGGCGAGGACATCGCCTGCGGCCCACCGGCCGGCACCAGCCCGATGTGCTGACCCGCCGCCTCGAAACCGACGTAATAGGACCCGTCGACCACCGGCGCGACGCCCAGCAGCGCCGCGTACACCGCCTTGGCCTTCGCCAGGTCCGACACCGGATGCAGCACCGTCCTGATCCCCTGGGTGGAAGAGTCGCTCATGGTTCACTCCTGTTCGAAAAGATGAGGTCTGTGCCGGTCACGCTAGCCGCACCGCACCACACCGCGCTTCTCCATTCCTGACCGGTCGCATCCGGATGCTGTGAGAGACTGACCAGGTGAAACGGCAGGACCTCGACGATCTCGTACGGCTGCGGCGGGCCCGCGACCGGATGGACCGCGACTACGCCGAACCCCTCGACGTCCCCGCGCTGGCACGCGACGCCCTCATGTCCGCGGGCCACTTCTCCCGCAGCTTCCGCGCCGCCTTCGGCGAGACGCCCTACAGCTACCTGATGACCCGCCGCATCGAACGCGCCAAAGCCCTGCTGCGCCGCGGCGACCTGTCCGTCACCGAAGTCTGCTTCGCGGTCGGCTGTACCTCACTCGGCTCCTTCAGCACCCGCTTCACCCAACTGGTCGGCGAGAGCCCCAGCGCCTACCGGGCCCGCAACCACGACCACGCCGCCGACATTCCCGCCTGCATCGCCAAGATCTACACCCGACCGGTCAGGAACGGAGAAGCCAACCCCACCGCTCGCCCGTAGGGTGAAACGCATGGACATCAAGCTCTCCACCTGCTTCATCGCCGTCGACGACCACGACAAGGCACTCGCCTTCTACCGCGACGTCCTCGGTCTCGAGGTACGCAACGACGTCGGCTACGAGGGGATGCGCTGGGTGACCGTCGGGTCGCCCTCCCAGCCGGACGTGGACATCGTCCTCGAACCACCACTCGCCGACCCCAACGCCTCACCGGCCGACCGACAGGCCATGGCCGAACTGATGGCCAAGGGCCTGCTGCGCGGCATCATCTTCACCACGGACGACTGCGACGCCACCTTCGAGCGCATCAGCGCCGCGGGCGGCGAGGTGCTGCAGGAGCCGATGGACCAGTTCTACGGCGTGCGCGACTGCGCCTTCCGCGACCCCGCCGGCAACATGCTGCGCTTCAACCAGACCCTCAACAAGTAAGCTCCCTGGCCGTCGCTGTGGGGGGTTCTTGTGGATGCGGTTGGTTATCCCCAGCCGACGCCCTTTACAATGTAGATCACTAAGTTGGGGCGCATCATAGGCACATGACGAGCGACGACGCTGCCCTGGACGGAGCCGCCGCCTGGCGGGCCCTGACGCCGCTGATGGACCTGATGACCCCCATGGCGCTGCGGGTGGCCGTCACCCTGCGCCTGCCCGATCTGGTGGACGACGAGGCCGGCTCGGACCTCCACGACCTGGCCGCCCGCGCCGGCGCCGACCCCGACGCGCTCGGCCGGGTGCTGCGCCACCTCGTCGGCCGCGGCGTGTTCGCCGAGCCCCGGCCCGGCACGTTCACCACCAACGGGACGGCCGCCCTGCTGCGCCGCGACCACCCGTCCGGCGCCTGGCGATGGCTGGACCTGGACGGGTTCGGCGGCCGGATGGACCTGGCCTTCACCGGCCTGCAGGACACCGTGCGGACCGGCCGGCCCGCCTGGCCGGCGGTGTTCGGGGCGCCGTTCTGGGACCATCTCGACGCCGACCCCGAGCTGAGCGCGTCCTTCGACGCCACGATGGCGGCCAACGCCGCCGGCCGCGAGCTGGCGGAGGGCTACGACTGGCCCGCGCTGACCCGGGTGGCCGACGTCGGGGGCGGCACCGGCAAGCTGCTGGCCGAACTCCTGCTGCGCCACGACGGCCTGCGCGGCGTGCTGATCGACCTGCCGGACACCGTCTCACGCGCCCGCCACTACCTGGCCGAACACGGGCTCGCGGACCGGTGCGAGACGGTCGGGCGCAGCTTCTTCGACGAACTGCCCGCCGGCGCCGACGCGTACGTGCTCAACCGGGTGCTGCACGACTGGGCCGACACCGAGGCGACCGCCATCCTGCGCCGCTGCGCCGACGCGGCGGGCCGGCACGGCCGGGTGCTGATCCTGGAGTCCCCCAGCATGTCGGAGATCGATCCGGCCTCGTTCGCGGAGATGAACCTGCGGATGCTGGTCCTGACCGGCGGCCGCGAACGGACCCTCGACGACTACCGTACGCTGGCCACGGCCGCCGGACTGCGGCTCGCCGCCATCCACGACATCCCACCGTGGCACACCGTCATCGAATGCGTCCCCGCCACCTGACGGTCCTTCCACGCGGCGCGCATTGTCGGTGGCCTGTGCCAGGGGGCGGGCCGGAATGCGCCACAAACGGGCGGCGCATTCCGTGACCAGCCTTCTCACCTGCGCTAACGAGCCTGTTGGGCGGTAGCGGACCAGAGATGATTTCCGGGTCCACTGCTCGGCTACGTACCACCAGACCACGGCAACCGGGGCTTGCTGATGTCGCACAGTGGAGGAGATGGGCTTCGGCGGGGACGTCGGTCGATCGGACGGCTTATCCGCGGTTCTCGCGGGTAATGTCGGGCCGGGAGCTGGCTGAGACGTTCACGCCCACTGAGGATGAGGTGGCCTGGGGTCGGGGCCGTACCCAGGACGAGCAGCATCTGCTGGCGCTGCTGGTGTGGTAGAAGTCCTACCAGCGGCTGGGGCATTTCCCGAAGCTGGAGCGGGCGGCCAAGCGGCATCGGCAGTTCGTGCGCGAGCGGCTGGGGGTGGTCTACGAGCGGCTCAGGTACGGCAGATCGCCGAGGAGGCGATCCGGAAGGCGGCCCAGACCAAGGACAACCCGGCGGACCTGATCAACGTGGCGCTGGAGGAGCTGGTGCGGGCCCGGTGCGAGTTGCCGGGCCCGCACCACGCTCGACGCGATGACTGCGACGATCCGCACCCAGATCAACACCGGCATGTTCGCCATGGTCGCCGGGCGGGTGGACGCGGCGGCGCGGGCGCTGGCTGGCCCTGCTGCTGCTGGTGGATCCGGTCACCCGGCGCAGCGATTTCGACAAGCTGAAGGAGGTGGCCCAGGCCGCCTCGCTGACCAAGTTCAGGACCCGCCTGCAGTTCCTGCGCGAGCTGGACGCGCTGGGGCCGACCTGGGCAAGGTGCTGGCCGAGGACAAGCGGCTGACGCTGATCATCAGCCTGCTGCACCCCGTGAAGACCAGCACCCGCGATGAGGTGGTGACCATGTTCTGCAAGCCATGGCCGCCATCCACAAGAAGGGCCGCGACCACCTGGAGGCGCTGCGCGAGGCGCACCGGGCCGAGTCGGAGCGGCTGCTGGGCGTGTTCGGCGAGGTGCTCTCGGCGGTTGGCGAGGCCATCTCCCCGCCCACCGCCGAGCCGGGTGCGCACGCCGACGGGCATGACAAAGCGGCGACCGGCGACGTTCCTGGGGACGTCGCCGGCGATGTCGTTGGACAGGCCAGCGCGGACGGCCGACGGGCGCGGGCTGACGTTCGAGCAGGCGATCGAGGGGGTGACGGCCGCGCTGTACAACCAGGCGATGTGGCCTGCCGCGATCGCGGGCTTCACCGAGGTGAAGACCGGCAAGGGCGACACCCTGCTGAAGCATCACCCCAGGTTGACCGTGAGGTCGAACGTGCCTTGGTGAGGGATGCGGAGGGCGTGGAAGCGGCGGGCGCCGTCGCGGAAGTAGCGCACGCTGCCGGCCGCCAGGGTCGCCTGCAGGGGGGTGCTCCAGCGCAGGCGGATCGTGGTGCGGCCCCGGCGGAGGTCGAGGCCGTCGGCGGTGGCGGTGGTCGTGCCGCCGAACGCGGCCTGGGTGCCGTCGGTGAAGGTGAGGACGTCCGTGGGATGGAGGACGAAGGGGATCTGCTCGGTGGCGGCGGTGTTCGCCGTGACCGTGCGGCGGACCGTCCGGCGGGTGACCAGGACGTCCGTGGTGACGTTCGCGTTGCCGTAGCGGATGCCGAGGGCGGCGGGGGCCCGGCCGCCGGTCCACTCGCGGCCGCCGGGGGCGCCGTGGAAGTAGGTGGCGGGCAGGGAGCCGTTGGAGTCGGGCACCTGGCCGGGGAAGACGGTGGACCAGCAGGCGTAGTTGTTGTCGTTGAGCCCGCAGATGATCGTGCCGGCGTCGGGATGCCACAGGAAGGTCAGGCCGGTACGGCTGCGGGAGGCGCGCGTGCCGAAGTAGCCGCCCAGGTACAGGCCGGGCTTGCGGACGTACAGGAAGTCCTGGCCGCCGTCCCTGCGCAGCTCGGCGAAGTCGTTCGAGCGCAGGTAGGGCAGGTCCGCGATGGCCTCGGCCCGCTGCCGCCTGCTGGGGAACCGCTCGCCGTACAGGCCGTGGGTGAGGATGCGGGGCGAGGTGTCCTGCTTGGCGAGCGGCGTCACCGGCTCGGTGGACGCCGCCCAGGCCGCGCGGGCCTCGGCCAGGTCCTCGCGGGCGGTCATGAAGGCCGACAGCAGCGGCACCTGGCGGGTGAACGTCCAGTTGAGCGCGGTCCTGTCGGGGTCGGGCCTGACCTCGTCGTACCAGCGGGCGCTGGTACGGGTGGAGGGGGCGACGTTGACCAGGTATCCGGCGCCGTCGGGCTCGCGCAGCAGGTTGTAGGACAGGAAGCCGGTGAACGCGCGGGCCATGTCCACCAGGTGCGGGTCCCGGCTGTGGAGGTAGGCGTCGGCCAGCTCGGGGAGCATGACCTCGAAGTTGTAGTTCATGTCGTGGCCGCCCTCCTCGTAGAAGAAGCCGGCGGGGCTCTGGCCGGCCGCGGGAAGCCGGGCGAACGCCTCGGTCAGGCGGGTGGCGAGCGCGGGGTCGGGGTCGAGCTGGAGCGCGTGCGTGGCCCCTGCCAGGCCCGAGGTGGTCTGGTTCGCCCAAGTGAGGCGATCCTGCCAGACGACACGGTTGCCGGCGTCCAGGAACCACGTCATGGCCCTGCGCAACGCGGCGGTGAGTTGCGCCTGCCGGGCGGGCAGCGCCCCGGACGCGCGCAGGATGCGCAGGGTCTTGGCCAGGTACCCGATGCCGAACCCGGTGGGGGCCAGGCCGTGCTGGTCGCGGCTGTACTCGGGGAAGGAGCCGTCGGGGTGCTGGAGTGACAGGTAGTGGCCGAGCGCCGCGTCGAGTGCGGCCAGCAGGCCCGCGTTTCCGGCGTACGGGTTCCACGGGCGGGCGTTGGCGTGGAACCAGGCCAGCGTGAAGACGTGCTCCTGCACGCGGGCGTTGTACGGCGCCGCCGGCGTACGCCACCAGCCGCCGGCGAAGAACCCGCTGTCGTCCATGTCGTTGACCATGGGCCCGAGGGTGGCCAGGTACGGTGCGAAGCGCTGCTCGTGGGGGGCGAACGACGTGCGATCCAGAGCCGGCGGCAGGGAGGGGATGGCGGCGAAGGCGGTGCCGGGCGCGAGCACGGGGACGGCCGGGAGCAGGGCGGCGGCACGGAGCAGGGTGCGACGGGAGAGCATGGTCAGCCTTTCAGACCGGTGTGTGCGAGCCCCTCGATGAACTGCCGCTGGGCCAGCACGAAGACGACCAGGATGGGCAGGGCGGTCATCGTGGCGGCGGACAGCTGCACGTTCCACAGGGGCGAGCCGTAGGCGTCGACGAACTGGGTGAGCGCCTGCGGGAGGGTGAACTTCGACGGGGTCGACAGGAACACGATGGGTTCGAGATAGAGGTTCCACGAGTGCAGGAACGTGAAGATGGCGACGGCGCCGAGCGCCGGCCTGGCCAGCGGCAACACCACCCGGCAGAAGGTGCCGAAGCGGCCGAGCCCGTCGACCCTGGCGGCCTCCTCCAGCTCGTCCGGCAGCGTGATGAAGAACTGCCGCATGATGAACGTCGCCAGCACGCTGGGCGCGCCCAGGATCGGCACCAGGATCAGCGGCCAGTGCGTGTCGGTCATCCCCGCCTCGTGGAACATCTGGAACAGCGGGACGATCGTCACCTCGCTGGGGATCAGCAGGCCGACAAGCACGACCAGGAAGAGCACGTTCTGGCCGGGGAAGCGGATGCGGGCGAAGGCGTAGCCGGCCATCGCGGCCACCGCCATCGTGCCGGCGGTCACCACCGCGGCGATGTAGAGGCTGTTGAGGTACTGCTGCCCGAACGGCTGCAGCTCGAAGACCCGGCCGTAGGTGGAGAAGTCGAACCTGGAGGGCACCAGCGCGGGCGGGAAGGCGAAGATGTCGCTGATCGGCTTCACCGACGAGGTGACCATCCACCAGGTCGGGAAAACGAACGGCACGCACAACACGCACAGCAGCGCGTACAACGCGAGCTTGACCCTACGACTCATGGAAGACCCACTTCCGGCGCAGCCGCCACTGCAGCAGCGTCAGCGCCGCGACGATCAGGAACAGCAGGACGGACAGGGTGGCGCCGTAGCCGAGGTGCCGGAACTGGAAGGCCTGCTGGTACAGGTAGTAGACGAGGACGGTGGTGGACATGCCGGGCCCGCCCTGGGTGAGCACGGCGATCTGGGCGAACACCTGCAGCGACCCCACCACGGTGATGATCGAGGTGAGCAGGATGGTCGGGCTGATCAGGGGCACCGTGATGCGCAGGAACCGGGTCCAGGCGCCGGCGCCGTCGAGCTGCGCCGCCTCGTACAGCTGGCGCGGCACGCCCTGGAGCGCGGCCAGGAACAGGACCATGTTGAGCCCCACGTTCTTGACGACCTGGACGACGACGACCGACAGCAGGGCGGTGGTCTCGCCGCGGAGCCAGTTGGGGCCGTCCACGCCCGCCGCGCCGAGCAGGCCGTTGATGCCGCCGTCCTGCTGGAGGAGGAACTGCCAGACGATGGTCCAGGCGACCAGCGACACCAGCACCGGCGAGAAGAACAGCGTGCGGAAGAACGTGGTGCCGCGCAGCCGCTGGTCGAGCAGGACGGCCAGGGTGAGGGCGAGGGCGAGGTTGAGCACGACCAGGCCGACCGAGAAGAGCGCGGTGCTGGTCAGCACCTGCCCCATGTTCGGGTCGGCCAGCAGCTTGGCGTAGTTCTCGCCGCCGACGAACTCGAACGTGCCCGCCAGCACGTTCCACTCCTGGAGGCTGTAGTAGACGACCAGGCCGAGCGGCAGCAGGACGAACAGCGCGCTTCCGGCGAGCTGCGGCGAGATCAGCAGGTAGCCGACGAGGGCGTCGCGCCGGGGGATGGTCCAGAAGTGGCGGGGCCGGGTGGCGGCGCGCGCGGCCACCCGGTCGCCGAGATCCGTCACCGCCACGTCATCCGCCCAGCAGCGGCTGGATCTTCGCGCACACGCCGTCCAGCACCGCCTTGACGTCGGCGTCCGGCTTCCACAGCGGGTCGAGTGCGGCCCTGGCGGTCTGAGCGAGCTCGGCCTGCCCCTTGTGGTTGGGCTTGACCACGCCCTTCTGGATGCCGTCGATCACCACTTCCTGGAGCTGGTCGCCGTTCAGCATGGGGCTGGTCTTGACCATGGTGTCGGCTGTCAGCAGAGAGCCACGCGCGGGCGGGAAGTACGCGGCGAGCTTGGCCGAGTTGGCCACGTTGGTGAAGTAGGCGAGGAAGTCCGTGGCCTGCTCGGCCCTCGGCGACTTCTTCAGCACGCCGATCCCGGCCTGGCCGATGACCGCGTACTCGCCCTTCGGCCCAGTCGGCAGCGGCACCAGGTCCCACTTGAACGTCGCGTCCTTCAGCATCGCGGCGCGGGAGATCTGGGCGACCGCCATCGCGGTGTCGCCGGAGAAGAAGTCGACGGCGGTGCCCGGCCCCGGCATGGACTTGTCGGTGAAGATCGCCTTGTGCACGAACGTCATGGCTTCGACCATCTCCGGCGCGTTGAACTGGCACGTGCCGCCGTCGTCGCTCCACGCCTTGGCGCCCCAGCCCTGCCAGACGGTGGCGAGGTTGTCCCAGGCCTTGTAGTCGAAGTTGAGGATGGTCAGGCCGTTCTTGCCCTTCGCCGCCACGGCCTTGTTGATCTCGTTGGCGTGCTCCCAGTCCCACTGGCCGGCCTTGATCAGCTCGCGCGGCGTCTTCTGGCCCGCGGCCTTGACCAGGTCGGTGTTGACGAAGACGCCGAAGGGCGAGGTGGAGAACGGGTAGGCGTACAGCTCGCCGTCGCGCTCCCACAGCCGGGTGGCGGCGGGGACCAGCTCGCCCGCGTTCTCGACCTTGCTCTTGAGCGGGACGAGGGCGCCGGAGCCGACGAAGTCGGGGGCGGAGTTCTCGAGGATCCAGGCCAGGTCGGGGGCGTTGCCACCGGCGATCTGCGTGGTCAGCGTGGTGGTGTAGTTCTCGAACGGGATCGGGTCGAAGGTGATCTCGCCGACCTGCGGGTGGGACTTGCGGTATTCGGCGGCGATCTCCTTGAACAGCTTCAGGTGGGCCTCGTTGGAGGTCCAGATCGACATGCGCAGCGGCTGCGGGCCCTTCGCGGCCGGCGCCTCACCGCCGCCACACGCGGTGACCGTAAGGAGGGCGGCCAGCGCAAGGGCTGCCAGGGGTGCTTTCATGGGGGTACTCCTTCTGGCGTCAGTAGCCGGTGACGTCGGGCCAGCGCAGCTCCACGCCGTCGCGGACGAGCCGGTGCTGGTAGTCGGCCAGGAGCCGGCCGTCCGCGCGCACGGCGTGCGGCGTGGTGGCGTGGTCCAGGCAGAAGGCGGCGAGCGCGCCGGCCGCCTCGCCGACGTTCCACTCCACCGGGTGCAGGCGGTAGGCGCCGTTGGTGATGTGGGTGGTGCCGATGTTCTTGCAGGCGGGCAGCAGGTTGCTCATCCGCTGCGGGATCAGCGCCCCGAGAGGGATCTCGAACGGGGAGCAGGCGACGTCGATGTAGTTGTCGCCGCCGGTCGACGGGTGCAGGTCGATGCGGTACATGCCCACGCCCACGGAGTCGTGATAGGAGACGGCGCCCTTGTCGCCGCGTACCGCCACGGACAGGTCCTGTTCGGTGACGGTGGTCAGGGCCCGGACGCGCCGGGACTCGCGGATGTAGGGGGCCTGGGCGAGCCCGTCGGCGCCGCCGGTGACGTCGCCGCGCAGCCGCAGGCCCGGGTAGCCGGTGCCGCCGTCGTGGCGAGGGGCCTCGGTCTGCAGCCAGTACAGCACCGACATCGACAGCTCGCGGGCCGCCGCCAGGTGCCGGTCGGCGTCGGGCACGTCGATGACCGGCCCCTCCAGGTAGTCGATCATCGGCCAGTTGACCAGCGCGATGTCGCTGTCGTACGCACCGGGCAGGAAGTTGTCACGGGCGGCGATCCTGCGGAACGTCCACAGGTTGCCGTCGCCCGGGTTGACCCGCTGATCAGCCTGCACCAGGCGGGGGTCGTCGCCCGGGTTCGGGGTGAAGGAACGCTCCACGATCTCCAGCGTCCGCGGGCTCGGGCAGCGCCACGACAGCAGCCGGTCGCCCCAGAAGGGCGGTTGGTAGGCGCGCCAGAAGTCGTAGGTGGCGGGCCTGTCGACGGTGTGGTCGCCGTCCACGTGGTCGATCGCGAAGCACACGGACACGGCCTGCATGTTCATCGGCTGCGCCGTCGCGGGGGCGCTCGGCTCGCCGGTGTCGGCCTGCGACTCGAACCCGGTCACGTACTCGGTGCCGGTCAGCGGCAGCAGCTCGCCGGTCTCGGTGGCGTCCAGCACGTACGGCGCCACCGCGGTGATCTCGTCGCCCCCGTCGCGGTGCGCGAGCCGCACGGCCGTGACGCGATCGCCGTCCACCTCGGCCCCGACCGGCCGGTACGGCTGGAGCACGCGCAGCCTGCCCGACCCCCGGTACGGGGCCAGCATGGCCTCGATGACCGCGACCGCGACCCTGGGCTCGTGGCACAGCTTGCTGACGTGCCCGGCGCCCGGGTTCAGTTCCGGCCACGCCCGCGCCCGCTCGGTCAGCGGGTAATGGTCGCGGTAGTAACGGCGGATGCCGTCGCGCAGCGCGCGGTAGCTCGCCGTGACGCCGAACCGCTCCACCCAGGTGTGCTCGTCCGGCGGCACCGCCTGGCTGGTGAGCTGGCCGCCCAGCCAGTCGTACTCCTCGGTGAGCACCACCGATCGCCCGGCCCGCAGCAGGGCCAGCGCGGCGGCCACGCCGCCCAGCCCGCCTCCGACGACGAGCGCGTCTGCCGATATCTCAACCACGTAGGGGTTACCTCTCCTCATGTACGGGTGCCAGCGTCGATCCCTCGACCAGCTCGCACGCCAGCAGTTCCTGCGGGACGCCGCCGCGTTCCAGCACCTGGGTGAGCAGTTCGACGGCCCTGCGGCCCATCTCCCGCCGGGGGATGCGGAACCCGGCGAAGTCGATGTCGGTCGACACCGGCCTGGTGGGCGCGCCCAGCTCGACGATGGACAGCTCGCGCGGCACATCCAGGCCGCGGGCCCTGGCGGCCTCGGCGATGGCGACGCCGTCGGCGAGCTTCTCGGCGAACACCACGGTCGCGCCGCAGTCGAACAGCCCGTCCGCGGTGGCCAGGCGCAGCCCTTCGACACCGGTCACGGCCACACCCTCGGTGAAACCGCGCAGCCGGTCGGCGTAGGACTCCGCGCCCTCCCCCGCTCCGACATAGGCCATCCGCCGGTGCCCGAGCGCCACCGCCCGCTCGACCAGCGCGCGCACCGCCGGCGGGTAGTCCGCCCCGACGTACGGCACCGGCCCGCCCGCGTCGTCGCGGCGGCCGACCGAGACGAACGGAATGCCCTCGGACAGCAGCCTGGACAGATCCTCCCGGTCGATCGTGCGGCCGAGCAGGACGCATCCGTCGGCCAGCCGGATCCGGCTCTCCGCGCTGAAGATCCGCCGCCGCTCCCCCTGCACCTTGGCACTGGTGAACAGCAGAAGGTCGCAGCCCGCCTCCTCGACGCACTCCTCGATCCCGACCAGGAACGGGTAATAGAAGTCGGCGCTCTCCGCGGGGAAGACGGCCTCGTAGGTGAACACGCCGTAGATGCGGTTGCGCCGTTCGACGAGCCGGCGCGCCGCCGGGTCGGCTACGTACCCGGTCTCCCGGATCGCCTGGAGCACCCGATCGCGGGTTTCGGGCGAGATCCGCACCTCGCCCTCGGCCCTTCCGTTGAGCACCAGGGACACCGTCGTCTGGCTCACTCCAGCCATGCGTGCGATGTCCTGTTGCGTCAGCCGCCGCCCTGAAACCGTCACAGTGCGTATCACCCATCGTCGCGCTAATGCGTATTAGTTCGGTTATTGTGAGACCGCACGAAACAGCACGTCAAGTGATAATCGTGAAGTAATTCGTATTAGCAGTGGTTCAGCCCGCTCCGGACATGACAACATACGGTGACGCCGAGGGGCGCCGGCGAGCCGAGGCACTGCCGTCCGCACGGCGCCCATCGCCTGCCACGACCAGGATCGGAGGGCATGTTGACCATCCATCAATCAGGCCGGGACTCGAGTCCGCTCACCCGGCGCGGCGTGTTACGCGGCGCCGGCACTCTGGGGGCCGCGACCACCGCCGGTCTCGTCGCCCGGCCCGCCACCGCCGGGGCCACCACCGCCGGGGCCACCGCCCGGCCCGCGGGCCTGCCGGTGTTCCGATACGTGCGGGACGCCCTGGCCCTCCCCCTGCACTACAACCGCACCGGGGAGTTCATCTTCCCCTGCATCAGAGGGGTGTACGACAAGCTCGGCAACCCGCGCTCGCGCTACTACCTCTACTACGCCCCTCATGAGAACCCCGGCGGCATCTGCGTGGCCTTCAGCGACACCTTGGAGGGCCCGTTCCACGACTACAGCGGCAACCCGATCATCGACAGGCAGCTGCCCACCACCACGGTCAGCCACGTGTCCTCGCCGCACGTCACCTGGGACGCCTCCACGCGGCAGTTCTTCTGCTACTTCCACGGCGAGAACTTCACCACCCGCGTGGCCCGCTCCACCGACGGCATCACCTTCACCGACGAGACTCCCATCCTGAGCACCCGCCTGGTGTCCGGCACCTCCGAGACCTCCTACGCCCGGGTCTTCGAGCATTCCCTTCCGGGCCGCGGCAACAAGTACGTCATGGTCTTCATGGGCGTGAAGAACGGCCGGCGCCTCTTCCACGGCTGGTCCCCCAACGGCTGGGACGGCTGGCAGTTCAGCCAGGAACCGCTGGTCAACCCCGAACCCGACGGCGTGACCGACATCTCCGGCCCGACGCTGGTCAAGCGCAACGGCACCACGTACGTCGCGTACCACGGCAACGACGGCAACATGCGCGTCACCGAGGTCGGCAACGCCTTCGACAAGGAGGTCCACCTCGGGGTCTTCCACTCCCCGATCGCCTCGGACAACGGCCGCGTGGCCGCGCCCTCGTTCGGCACCCAGGACGGGGTCGAGTACATGTTCTACGAGGCCGGCCCCCGGTTGCAGGCTCGCATCTGCATCGCCCGCGCCGTTCCGGCCTGACTGCCCGCGCGTCCGGAGGTCACTGATCGACCCAGCCGAGCGTGTCGGCGGTTCGCCCGCCCGGAACGTACTCGCAGCCGATCGGGCCCGCGTAACCGTGGCCGATCAGGATGTCCACCGCCTCAGCGATGGGGAGCGCGCCGGTGCCGGGCGCGTCGGCGAGCTGGACGTGGCCCACCATGCCGGACGAGGGCTCGGCGGCGGCGACGACGTCCACGCCGTTCGCGCCGAGGTGGTAGACGTCGAACAGCAGCGCGACGTTCTCCTCGCCGACACGCTTCCGGCCATCGCACGCGCCACCGCGGCGACGTCGAAGCCGCCCTGTCCGGAGACGGCCGGGTACAGTTGCACGCCGAGGACGGCCACCAGTTCGTGCTGGCACGACTGGCGGACGGCACCCGCTACGACGTCATCGTGGTCGATCTGCCGGACGAGGCACCCGACAGCGACGCTCAGCACAACCGCCTCTACACCGGGCGTTCTGTGCTTCAGCAGCTGGGAGCACGAGTTCACTCGCCGCTCGCGGCCGGGGTCATCGACATGGCCGTCAGGACCGGCACGGAGCCGGCCGCCGAGATGTGAGGCGGGTTCAGCCGCTTTCAGGTTCGCTTCAGCATGCACTCGTGACAGTCATGCCCCATGACCAACTCCCGAGTGCCGCTCGCGATCGCCACAGCCGTCCTGGCGACCCTCACGGGCTGCGCCTCGACCGGCGGGACCGAGACGGCCGCGACACCCTCCGCGGATCCCGCCAACCAGCAGCGCCAGACGCAGACCCAGCTCGCCGCCTGCATGAAGGGCAGGGGGTTCACCTACCACCCGATGGTGTCCATGCCGGAGCTGCCGGACGCCGTCAAGCAGGAGATATCCGGCGACTACTCCGCGATGAAGAAATATCGCAGTAAGTACGGTTTCGGGTTCGCCGCCTCCATCATCTACCCCAACGACGGCGTCGGCCGGATGGCCCGCCAGGTAGGTGAGGGCGACAGCGCGAAGGACCCCAACGGCAAGGTCGTCGCCGGGCTGTCCAAGCCGCAGCAGGAGGCGTACTTCCAGGCGATGGAGGCCTGCAACCTGGAGCTGATCAACAAGGCGACCGGCAAGAAGCACAAGTCCATGCAGGAGGCGGCCAAGGCCCAGAGCGAGATGATGAAGCAGATCATCAGCCGCGAGATCGACGGCGATCCCAAGCTGACGGAGCTGGCGAGGGCGTTCGCCGACTGTCTCAAGGGCAAGGGCTATCAGGTCACCTCGCAGCGCCCCTCCGACATCGCGCGCAGCACCGAGAGCTCGTTCCTGACGGAGTTCGGCAAGCTGGGCGGCAAGCGGCAGCCGACGGCGGACGAGGCGCGTCCCCTGTTGCAGCGCGAGATCAAGGCGGCCCTGGACGACCTGGAGTGCGGCAAGGACTTCTACGCCGCCTACCGCCCCAAGGCGAACGAGGTCTACAAGCGCGCCGAGCTGCTGCCCGGCCTGGGCATGACCGTCGCGGTCAAGGGGTGACGTGGGCCGCTCAAGAGTGCTCGCCCTCGTCATGGCGGGAGTGCTGGTGATCGCCGGAGTGGGGTGGGTGGTCGGCTCGCGGCTGCGTTCGCCGGCCGACGAGGCGGCCGGGCGCCGCCCGCCCAAGCCGTCCCTGGTCACGGCCGCGGCCGAGCGGCGCAAGCTCACCAGCACCGTCACGGTCAGCGGCACGCTCACGTACGGCTCGCCGCTGCCCGTCACGCTCGCCGGCACGGTCGGCGGATCCGGCCTCACCGGCGGCGCGGGCGGCGTGGGGGGCGCGGGCGGCACGCCGCAGCGCGTCACCACGGCGCCCAGACCCGGCCCGATCCGCGCGGGCCAGGTGCTGATGCAGGTCAACGGGCGGCCGGTGTTCGTCATGAAGGGCAGGAAGCCGATGTACCGGCCGCTGGTGCCGGGCACCGAGGGCGACGACGTCAAGCAGCTCCAGCGCGCCTTGCGGGTGAAGGTGAGCGGCGTCTTCGACGCGACCACGGCGGCGGCGGTCAAACGCTGGTACGCCAGGCGCGGCTACAAGGCCCAGGAACCCGACCTGGAGTCGCGCAAGATGCTGCAGCAGTTGCGCGAGGCCGTGCGGACGGCCGAGGAGACCCTGGCCGCCGACCGCAAGGCCCTGGACGAGGGGCTGGACGTGCGCCCGCTGCGACTGCGCCACGACAACGCCCTGCGCGACCTGCGCTCCGCCAAGAGGGCGCTGGAAGAGGCGCCGGAGATCACGCCGGAGCAGGACACCCAGCTCGTCGCGTTGCGGCGGGCCGTGCGAACCGCCGAGGAGCAGTCCCTGGCGGCCGAGCAGGCGCTGGCCGAGGCCAGGAAACCGGCCCCCACCCCGACCACGACCACGACACCCGCGCCCACCTCCAGCCCGGTGGACACGAGCCTGCTGGAGATGAAGGCCGCCAACGCCCAGCAGGACCTCGACGAGGCCCGGCAGGCGGTCGCCGCCTACGAGGAGCAGATCCGCACAGACCACGACAAACGGCTGGAGGAGCTGCGCAAGGCGGTCCGCACCGCGAAGGAGGCCGAAGTTACCGCGGCCCAGGCGCTCAGCCGGGCCAGGAAGGTCTCGCCGCTGCGAATGAAGGTCGCCCACAGCAGGGCCGCCCTGGCCGAGGCCACCAGTGTGCTGGCCGAGTACCGCGGGACGTACGGCGTGAGCGTGCCGGCCGGGGAGATCGTGTTCCTGCCGAAGCTGCCCGCCCGCATCGACAAGGCGGAGGTCAAGCCGGGCGACACCATCGAGGGCAAGGTCGCCACCGTGACCAGCTCCGCCTTCGCGGTCACCGGGTCGGTCGACGCCAAGGAGGCCAAGCTGCTGCGCCCGGGCCAGGAGGCCGACATGGAGACCATGGACGGCACCCGGCTGCCCGCCACGCTCACCGCGACCGGCGTGCAGGCCCGCCTGACCCCGGCGCAGGGCGAGAACGACAAGGATGAGGACGAACCGGACGCCGGCTCGGTGCCCGTCCTGCTGACGCCCGGCTCGGCCAAGGGCCTCAAGCCGCTGGTCGGCTCGGCGATGACGGTGCGGATCTCGGTCGGCTCGACCGAGGGCGAGGTGCTGGCCGTGCCGGTGTCGGCCGTGGTCACCTCCGCCGACGGCCGGCCGCGGGTCCGGGTGGCGCTGGACGCCGACCGCAGCCGCGAGGTCGAGGTCCGTACCGGGCTGACCGCCGACGGGATCGTGGAGGTCACCCCGGTGCGCGCGGGCGAGCTCAAGGAGGGCGACCGGGTCGTGGTGAGCGATGCCTGAGCCCGTCATCGAGCTGGCCGGCGTCTCCCGCGAATTCGTCGCGGACCCGCCGGTGCGCGCGCTGAGCGAGGTGCACCTGCGCGTCGAGCCCGGCGACTACGTGGCCATCATCGGGCCGTCCGGCTCCGGCAAGTCCACGCTCCTGAACATCCTCGGGCTGCTGGACCGGCCGACGTCCGGGTCGTACCGGCTGGACGGCGTCGAGACCACGACGTTGCGCGACGGCGCGCGGACGCGGCTGCGCGGCACCCGCATCGGCTTCGTCTTCCAGTCCTTCCACCTGCTGTCCCACCGTACGGTCGTGGAGAACGTGATGCTCGCCGAGGTGTACGGCAGGCGTCCGCGCACCGGCCGGCGGGCACGGGCCGAGCGGGCACTGGAACAGGTGGGCATGAGCCAACGAGCCGCCTTCGTCCCCGACCGGCTGTCGGGTGGCGAGCGCCAGCGCGTGGCCATCGCCCGCGCGCTGATGGCCAGGCCCGCGCTGCTGCTGTGCGACGAGCCGACCGGCAACCTCGACAGCCGCAACACCGGGGCGATCCTCGACCTGTTCGACGGCCTGCGCGCCGGTGGGCTCACCGTCCTGGTGATCACGCACGAGGCGGAGGTGAGCGCCAGGGCCGAACGCCGGGTGCGCATCGGCGACGGCGTCCTCACCGAGGAGGGGTGAGCGTGGACCTTCGCGACCTGTGGGCAGAGTCCCTGGCCGGGATGCTGGCCCGCCCGATG
Source organism: Nonomuraea jabiensis (assembly GCF_014204795.1). Lineage (GTDB taxonomy): Bacteria > Actinomycetota > Actinomycetes > Streptosporangiales > Streptosporangiaceae > Nonomuraea > Nonomuraea jabiensis. The sequence continues at coordinate 9,777,632 of NZ_JACHMB010000001.1, forward strand.
CGCTCCGCCCTGACCACCCTCGGCACTGTTCTGGGCATCACCACGCTGGTGGTCACCCTGGGCATCGCGGCGACCGCGGGCAACCAGATCGTCGGCCGCTTCGACGAACTGCTGGCCACCAGCATCACCGTCGAAGTGCCGCGTGGCGGCCACGACCCGCTGGTCACCTGGGAGGCGGCCAAGGAGCTGCGGCGGCTGCACGGCGTGACGTCGGCGACGGCCCTGGCGCAGAGCGACGCCAGTTCCAACCTCGTCGTGACCGCCAACAACCTGCTCGACCCGACCCGGGTGAGCGGGCAGACCCTCGCGGTCATCGCGGCCACCCCCGACCTGCCGGAGACCACCCGCGGCCGGATGCTGGCCGGGCGCTTCTACGACGCCGGCCACGTGGCCCGCCACGACCCGGTGGTCGTGCTGGGCGAGCAGGCCGCCAAGATGCTCGGGATCACCGGCCTGGAAAACTCCCCGGCGGTGTTCGTCAAGGACCGGCCCTACACGGTCATCGGCATCATCGGCGGCCTGCGGCGCGAGCAGATCCTGGCCGGCGCGGTGCTCGTCCCGCCCGCCCTGGGGCCCGACTTCGGCCTGAAGGACGTCACCCGCGTCCTGGTCGGCACCCAGGTGGGCGCCGCCGAGCTGATCGCCCGCCAGGCGCCGCTCGCGCTCAGCCCCGGCCACAGCGGGGAGCTGCAGGTGATCGCTCCGCCCAGCGCCAAGCGGGTACGGGACGGCGCCCAGGACGACGTCAACGGCCTGTTCGTCGTCCTCGGCCTGGTCTCCCTGGTCGTCGGGGCGGTGGGCATCGCGAACGTCACCCTGGTCACGGTCATGGAGCGGGTCGCCGAGATCGGGCTGCGCCGTGCCCTGGGGGCGGCCCGCCGGCACATCGCCGCCCAGTTCCTGCTGGAGTCCAGCCTGATCGGGCTGACCGGCGGGGTGATCGGGGCCAGCCTGGGGATGGTCGCCGTGGTCGCCGTGGCGGCCGTACGCCAGTGGACCCCGGTGCTCGACGTGCGGCTGGTGCTGGCCGCGCCGGTGGCGGGCGCGCTGGTGGGACTGCTGGCGGGCCTGTACCCGGCGCTGCGCGCGGCCCGCATGGAGCCGGTGGACGCGCTGCGCTGACCGTTGCCCGGCTTGGGACCAAAGTTGATGCGGGCCGGAAGGGAAGGCGATGAGATGGACCTGTCGCTGATCTCACGGATGCTGTGGCAACGGCGCGCCCTGCGACGCCGCGAGCACTGGAGCGACGAGCGGTTGCTCCGGGCGCAAGGGCGTCATCGCCAGTGACGCCCGCGAGTGCCCACCTCCGCCAGATCGTCTTGACCGCCTCCGAGCGGCGACGGCTCAAGAAGCTGGCCCGTTCTCACACCGCCCCTCCTCCCAGCAAGTCATCCGTGTCCGGATCGTGCTGGACGCCGCGCATGGCTACTCCAACGCCCGTATCGCCCGAGGCGGTTCCTGGGCGATGTCCTCGTCCTACCGGGCGAAGATCTTGAGCAGGTCGTAGCGGACTGACGATGCCCGGCAGCGTGTGCAGTTCCATGGGTCCGACGGTCGCGTGCAAGGGCGGCAGCCGGATGGGCGAGGAGATCCGCAACCTCCTGCGAGCGATCGCGAGGTGACCGCCGTGTCGAGCCGCCACCGGGCCGTGCTGGGAGCGGCCCGGTGGCGGTCATGGTCGTCGGCCCCTTTCTCAGCCGGGGTCGCTGCGGCCTTCGAGGCGGCCGATCGCCTGGAGGCCGGCGTTGCCGCGCAGGCCCACGGCGTAGTGCCAGCCATCCAGCGCGCCGGGCCTGGTGAAGTCGATGCGGCTCTGGGTGGTGCCCGTCATGATCTGGGACCAGCCCCAGCCACCCCCGCGGTCGACCCAGGTGCTGATCGAGTTGCCGTCGAGGACGAACGCCCAGCGGTCGCCGGGCTCCAGCACCCCCGCGGCGCCAGAGACGGCGGTGAGCCTGCCGTCGATCCTGATGTCGATGCCGTGCTGGCCCTTGATTCCGGTCCACGCCATGACGTAGTTGCGCTCGTCCTTGACCAGGCCGTTGAACACGGCGTCCTGCCCCTTCCCGGTGCCGGCCCACCGGTCGTGGTCGACGATCACGACAGCCCGGGAGCTCTTCGGCCCGGAGCCGTGGGAGACCAGGCCGTAGTAGGCGCCCGGTCCCTGCGCCCGCAGCGTTCCCGTGCCGAAGGTCAGCTGCGGCAACGCCTCGGTCCCCGACGGCTTGTGGACCGTGTAGGCGGCGCTGGAATCGGTGTCGAAGGTGTCGTCCACGCCGACCTCGGGGTAGGCCTCGGGGGCGAAGGTCACCGTCGTTCTGCTGATCGCCTGGATCGCGTGCCCGTCCCAGCTCGCGGTGGCGGTGAAGTCCGCGGTCTGGCCGGTCAGCACGGTCGATTCCGCCCGTACGGTGAACGCGACGTGACGGGCCTCGCCGGGCTTCAGTGAGCTGATCACGTCTGGCTCGGCGGCGGTCGCGGTCCAGCCCTTGGGGGCCGACAGCCGTACGCGAACGTTCCGCGCCGTCTTGGCGGTGTCGTTGACGACCGAGACGATCGCCGTTCCGGCGCCGGTCGCGGTGGAGATCGCGGCCGGCGCCTGGTACACCGAGAGCCGGGAGTCGACCGCCCGGAAGCGGGGACGCTCCTCGGGCACGGCGACCCGGCCGCTGACCAGCGTGGGCGGTGCGCCGTGGCGGCCCGAGCGGACGCCGAAGACGGACAGTCCGCCGCCGTCGGAGGCGAAGCGGAGCGTGACGGTGTCCCCGTCGCCGAGTTGGCGTGCGGTGATCGGGACGGCGATTCGGTAGCCGTAGCGGTTGCCGAAGTCGGCGACGAGGGAGCCCCGTGATCGACCGGCCAGCGCCGTCGGACCGTGGGGATCGTCGGGCAACTCGATCACCCGCAGCGCGGTGCCGTTGACCGACACGGTGAGACGGGTGGGGTAGCGGCGCGCTGTGGTCACGTTGTTGGGGTCGTACCAGCCGCGGGGCTGGGCGGCCGCGACCTCCGCGATCAGGGTGGCTCCGCGCGACCGGCCCGTGCGGATCTCCTCGGGCAGCTGCACCTCGTACTCGAAGTGGCCGCGGCCGTAACCGGTGACCCAGTCGGACCCTCCGGTGGTCCTGGCCTGGGCTCCGCCGGTCCATTCCTGCGCGGTCACCGCGCCGGGGGAGAAACCGCCGTCGGGGGCGGGGGTGTCGAAGGTCAGGTAGTTCTCGGCGACGGTCCGGCCGCCGATGTCGAGCCAGATCCACACGTACCCGTTGCGCAGCTTGGCCGGCAGGGTGACCGACACGGTGCCGGCGTCGGTCACGGTGTAGCGTTCCGGGGCGAACGGCCGCGAACCGCCGCCGCCCGCGTCGGCGACCCAGCGTCCTTCGTCGTCGTAGCCACCGATCCTCCACCGGAGCGTGGCCCGGGACAGGTCGGTGTCACCGAAGTGGCTGATCTTGGCCGGCACCTCGATCGCGCCGCCGCGTTCGACGGTCCGCGCCGACGTGCCCATCAGCGAGATCGCGTCGTCCCCCTGGAACAGGTCGATGCCGCGCGGCCTGCCGTGATGGTCCATGAACTCCGGCAGGTTCGGCTGCCGGTCGAACGTGACCGGGCTCTGCACCTCCTGCTCGGTCTCGGCGAGCTGGACGCCGATGTACCCGTTGAGCTTGGGATAGGCGCGGAACAGGCCGAACGTGTGCGGCACCTGCCCGGACCTGATGGCGAACTCGGAGTTCAGCCACGGCTGCCCGCTCTGGGCGCCGTCGTTGAAGTTCCAGGTGGAACCCGGCTTGACCTGGGCGTCGAACCCGTCCAGCAGCTTCTTCCACTCGTCGTAGCCGGCCAGGTAGTAGTGGAAGTCGTTGAGGTCGGTGTCGAGGTGGCCGTTCTGGCAGCAGGCTGAGTTGTCCACGATCAGCCGCGACGGGTCGGTGTCGCGGGCGACCCCGACCATCCTGCGGACGTACGGGAACGCCTCCGCCGGGATCGGCTGCTGCCACGGCTCCTTGCCGAGCCCCCACGCCTCGTTGAAGATCGTCCAGATCACGATCGACGGATGGTTGTGGTCCCGCTTGAGCGTGGCGCGTAGCAGCCCCTCGAACAGCCGCTCCGCCTCCGCGCCCAGAGAGTGCCAGCCCGCGTTGGGCATGTCGTACCAGATCATCAGCCCGAGCCGGTCCGCCCAGTGGTAGTAGGCGGGCTCGTTGACCTTGAGGTGGTTCCTGATCACGTTGAAGCCGAGTTTCTTGGCGTTCTTCAGGTCGAGCAGGATCGAGCCGCGGCCCGGCTCGTTCTCGGTCCCGGTACGCAGGTCGGGCCCGGCGGTGGCCCCGGTGTAGGTGTACAGGCCCCACGGGTTGTAGCCCTGATCGAGCACGCCCCTCAGGTAGACCGGCCGGTTGTTGAGGTACACGTACTGGTACTCGTTCTGGTGGCCGGGCGCCCATTTCCGCTCGATCGTCCGCAGGCCGAACGTCGTCCGGATGCCGTCGTCGTGGCCGAGACGGAAGTCGGCGGTGTACAGGGCCGGATCGTCCGGCTCCCACAGGCGCGGCCGCGGGATCGGGATCCGCGCCGTCCCGCGCCCGTCCTCGAGCGGTACGTCCGCGCTGCCGACCACCTTGCCATCGGGGCTCCTGATCTGCACGGTGGCGCGCTGCCCGCCGTCGGCGGCGACGTCGATCCGCGCGGCCGCCACGGATGGCGTGCGCGCGTCCCCTTCGAAGGTCAGCTCGGGTGTCACCCGCGTGTCGGTGAGCCGCGCGCCCGCGTAGGGCTCGATCCACACCGACTGCCAGATCCCGCCGACGTCGCTGAACCAGCCGGTGTCCGCCCCGTTGGGCTCGCCCGTCTGCTTGCCCATCGGGTACGGCGACTCGGGCGTCGTCGGCGGCGCGACCACCCGGATCGTCACCGTGTGCGTCGAACCGGGTGCCAGCGCGCCCAGCCCGGCGCTGATCTCGGTGAACCCGTCCCCGGTGTACGGCAGCACCGGCTCACCGTCGAGCCAGATCGCCGCGCCCCAGTCGGCGGCCCCGACGCGCAGCCGTACCTGCTGCTCGGGGAAGTCCCTGGGCACGGTGAACGACCGCTGGTACCAGACCGTCCCCCGGTAACCGGCGAAGGCGCCGCGGAAGATCTCCTTGGTCGCCAGCTCCTCCTCACCCCACGCGGCCAGCGACTGGTACGGGAACGGCACCCGGATCGCCTTGCCGAACACGTGCCCGGGGGCGTACCAGCGTTCGCGCTCCCCGGCGTTCCCGGGATCGAAGTCGAACGACCAGGTCCCGTTCAGCGACAGCCACGTGTCGCCGGTGAACGGGCGCCGGTCGGCGTCCGGGCGCGGGTACTCCTGCCGCGCCGGATCGGTGTCCCTGGCCAGTTCGAGGGTGACCGAACCGGCCGCGGTGGTGGACGCGAACGCGTACCCCTCCTTGCCGGCCACCACGAGCGCGCTGCTCTCCGGCACGCCGGACAGCACGAACGTGCCGTTCTCGGCGGTCGTGGCGAACACGTCGCTCCGCGAGGCGTGCAGACTGGCCCCCTCGATCGGCGCGCCGCTGCGGGCGTCCACCACCCGGCCGCTGACCTCGATCGTGCGACCCTCCGCGGGGGTCGCGGGCGGGGGCGGCACCGCGAGGGCGGGCGCTGTCGCCGCCAGCAGCGTCCCCGCGGTGAGCACCACGACGGCGAAGGCCCGGCGTAACGTCATCGCCCGTGCTCCGATCCGGCCCGCTCGATCGCCGCCAGGCGCAGTTGCGCCGCGCGGATCCGCGCGACGTCCAGCTTGCTCGACCGGTCGAAACGGTAGATCCCGTTCTGCTCCTGATAGACGTCGGTGAGCTGCGTGTAGCAGTAGCCGAACATCCGGGGATCGTCGAGCAGCACGCCGACCAGCCCGGCGAAGCGCCGCTGGAGCTCCTCCTCGCTGGCGGGCCGCTCGCCGTAACCCCAGGACTGCTCCTCGGGAGGCGCGTCCGGGTTCCACCAGATGCCGCCGAACTCGCTGCAGAAGTACGGCTGCCCCTGGTACGGCACCGACCACGCGCTCCCGTCGGGGCCGGCGTTGACGTACGGCGTCCCGTCGGCCAGGCCCGACATCAGCTTGCCGAACACCTCGGGATCCTGCTCGTAGCAGTGCGAGTCGTACACGTCGGCCCCCGGCACCCGGTGGGCGTACCCGGACGCGTCGATCACCGGCCGGGTCGGGTCGGCCGCCTTCGTGGCCAGGTACATGCCCCACGTGACGTCGTCGAGCACGGTGATCCGGTCGTGCAGCTTCTGGAAGGTCTCGTTGAGCGGGCACCAGCCGACGACGGACGGGTGGGAGTAGTCGCGTTCGACCGCCTCCAGCCACTGCGTCACGAAGGAGGCGGTCGGCCGCTGGTTGTCCCACGACGGGCCGCCGCCGGTGTTGGCGCCCCAGTCCCCGAACTCGCCCCACACCAGGAATCCCATCCGGTCCGCGTGGTACAGGTACCGCTCCTCGAACACCTTCTGGTGCAACCGGGCGCCGTTGAAGCCGGCGGCCACGGCCAGCTCGATGTCGTGGCGCAGGGCCTCGTCCGAGGGCGCGGTCATCAGGCCGCCGGGGTAGTAGCCCTGGTCGAGCACGAGCCGCTGGAAGCGCACCTCGCCGTTGAGCAGCACGGCATGGCCGTCGATGGAGACCGAGCGCAGCCCGGCGTAGCTGGCCGCGGTGTCGATCACGGTGCCGTCGCCGTCGAGCAGGTCGATGCGCACGTCGTACAGGTGGGGGTCCTCCGGGGACCAGAGCCGGACGCGGTCCTGCGGCAGTGGCAGCCACACCTCGGGGGCGAGGTCGAGGTCGGCGCGCGCCCGCGCCCGCGCGACCTCGCCGTCCTGGTCCGACACGGTCACCTGCACCTGGTGCCCGGCGCGGGCGGCCGAGACCGGCACGGTGATCCGGAACGCGGACGCGGCGACGTTGGGCGTGATCCGCGGCCGGCCGAGATGGGCGCCGGGCACGGGCTCGCACCACACCGTCTGCCAGATGCCGGTGGTGCGCCCGTAGTGCGCGCCGTGCCCCTCGTACGTGGTCGCCTGCTTGCCCCGCGCCTGCGGACCACTCCGCGGGTCGCGGGCCCGTACGACCACCGTGTACGTGTGCCCCGGGTCGGCCGCCGCGGCCAGGTCGCAGCTGAACGGCGTGAACCCGCCCCGGTGCCGCCCGGCCTCCACGCCGTCCACCCACACGGTGGCGTCGTGGTCCACCGCCTGGAAGTGCAGCAGTACCCGCCGCCCGGCCCAGCTCGGCGGCACCCGCACGGTACGGCGGTACCAGACGGCCTCGTGGAAGTCCGGGTCGCCGATGCCGGACAGTGGCGCCTCCGGGCAGAACGGCACGACGATCTCGCCGCTCAGCTCCCGGTCGAGCAGCCCGCGCTCAAGCCCGGAGTCGCCGGCATCCCGCTCGAACTGCCACGTCCCGTTCAGGCACTGCCACTCGTCGCGGACGAACTGCGGCCGCGGGTACTCGGGACGGGGGATCATGGAATCGTCAGGCACAATGCTCACTTTCGATGGATCAGGACTTGACGGCACCGGCGATGCCCTCGATGAAGTACCGCTGCAGCACGATGAACAGCACGACGACCGGCAGCAGCGAGATCGTCGCCGCGGCGGCCATGCCCGACCAGTCCGTGGCGTTCTCACCGACGAACGCCAGCATGCCGACGCTGACGGTGCGCAGGTCGGGCCGCGAGAACGTGAAGACCAGCGGCAGGAAGAACGCGTTCCAGGTGGACAGGAAGGTCAGCACGGTGACCGTGGCGGTCACCGGCCTGGCCAGTGGCAGCATGACGCGGAAGAAGATGGTGGCGAAGCCGGCGCCGTCGATGAGCGCGGCCTCGGTCAGCTCCTTGGGGATGCCGCGGAAGTAGCCGAAATAGAGCAGGATGGCCGCCACGTTCGCGGCGCCCGACATCGCCAGGACGATGCCGGTCAGCGAGTTGAGCAGGCCGAGCTTCTGGGACAGGTCGACCAGCGGGATGATGGTGTACCCGGCCGGGACGAACAGCGTGGCCACCAGGACGCCCATGATGATCTTGCGGCCGCGGAACTCGTGGCGCGCGAGGACGTACCCGGTCATGGCGCACCTGACCACCACGACCACCACCGTGCACACTGTGACGATCACGGTGTTGAGCAGGTATTTGCCGAACTCCGCCTCGACCCACGCGCGCTCGTAGTTGGCCCACTCCGGTGCGTCCGGCAGCAGGTCGAGCCCCTTGGTGAACACCTCGGCCGACGTCTTGAACGATGCCGAGACCATCCACAGGAACGGGTAGATCCAGATCAGGCAGCCGATGGCGAGCGCGGCGGCGGCCAGCCACCAGGGCAGCCGGCGCAGGACCCTGGCCGCGTTCACGCCATCCCCCTGGCCCGGCGGGTGGCGCGAACCGCGAGCAGCTGCACCATGCCGACGAGGCACACGAACAGGCCGAACAGCACGGCGGCCGCGGACGCGTACCCGAGCCGGGGGACCGTCGCGGCGAAGGCCCACCGGTAGATGTACACCTCGATCACCTCGGTCGAGTAGAACGGGCCGCCGTTGGTCATGGTCAGGACGAGGTCGAAGACCTGCAACGACGCCTCGATCGAGAGCAGGGTGATGATCACCAGGAAGGGCTTGAGCAGCGGCATGGTGATGTGGCGGAGCGTGGCCAGGGCGCCGGCGCCGTCGAGCCGGGCCGCCTCGTACACCTCGTTCGGCACGGTCTGCAGCGCGGCCAGCCAGTAGACCAGGGTGATGCCGAACCACTTCCAGACGTACACGCCGATCGTCGTGCCGAGCGCCGTCGAGGACTGCCCGAGGAAGTCGACGCCGTCCGGCGCCAGCCCGGCCTCGCGCAACGCGAGGTTCACCGGGCCGCTGGCCGGGTCGAAGACGAACTGCATGACCACGCCGACGATCGCCGTGGTGGTGACCACCGGCAGGAACAGGGCTGTACGGAACAATTTGCGCAGCGGCATGCGCGGCGAGTTGAGCACGATCGCGAGCAGCAGCGTGGCCAGCACCTGGACCGGCACCGCTAAGAGCATGAACGTCAGCGTCAGCCGGAACGAGCTCCAGAACATCGGGTCGGCCAGGACCTCTTGGTAATTGGCCAGGCCGATGAACGACGGGCTCGCGTCAAACCCGTTCCAGTCGGTGAGCGAGTACACGTAGCTGCCGACGATCGGGTAGACCGTGAACGCGCCGTACAGGAGCACGGTCGGGGTCAGGAACAGCCAGACGTACAGGGTGGTGCGGTCGCGGCGCCGGCGCGCCGCGGAGGGGAGTGCGACCGTCATCCGCGCGCGCCCGTGGTGCTCTCATCGACCATCAGCCGCCACGGCGCCTCGAGCTGTACGGGGGCGCTGTCGTCGCCCTCGACGCGCTCCAGCAGGCGCCGCACGGCCAGCTCGGCGATCTTCTCCTTGTCGGGCACGATGGTGGTCAGCGGCGGGGTGGCGAACCGGCCCTCCTCGATGCCGTCGAACCCGGCCACGGCGATGTCCTGCGGCACCCGCAGACCTCGCGCCAGGATCGCCCGCATCGCGCCGAGCGCCAGCAGGTCGTTGTAGCAGAACACCGCGTCCGGCGGTTCCGGCAGGTCGAGCAGCCGCTCCATCGCGAGCCGGCCGTCCTGGCGCTGGTAGCGCAGCACCGGCACGGTGAGCTCGGCACGCAGGGGCAGCCCCGCCTCCTCCAGCGCCTGCCGGTATCCGGCCGACCGGTGCGCCGCGGTGTTGCCCACCGGCCGGTCCACCAGGCCGATGGCGGCGATCCGCGTCCGGCCCAGGGAGGCCAGGTGCGCGGTGGCGCTTCTGGCGGCGGCGGTGTCGTCGATGGCGACGTGGTCCACACCCTCCACCTGCACCTCGCCCAGCGTCACCGCCGGGCACTCGCCCGCCCAGTCACGCAGCTCGTCGGGGGTCAGGCCGAGCGGGCTGAAGATGAACCCGTCAAAGAGAGCCGAGCGGTCCCGCCGCATGACGATCTGCCGCTCCCGTTCGGCCACCCCCTCGGTGCGGTCGATCAGCACCGTGTAGCCGCGCTCCTCCGCCTGGTCCACCACGTGGGCGGCCAACTCGGTGAAGTACGGCACGTCCAGCGGCAGCACGAGGGCCAGCAGGTCGGAGCGTCCCCGGTTGAGGCTGCGCGCCGCGACGTTGGGCCGGTAGCCGAGCTCGTCCAGGGCCCGCTGGACCTGGGCGCGGGTCTCCTCGGACACGTAGGCGAAGTTGTTGACGACGTTGGACACGGTCCGTACGGAGACTCCCGCCAGCCGCGCCACGTCGCGCTGGGTGACCACAGCCGCTCACATCCTCCAGTCGGCAGCATTGTTCAAGGAGAAGTCTTGCCGCGCGGCATGCCGCGTGGCAAGAATGAATTTGCCACGCGGCAACATTTCTTTACGACACGTTCACGCGCCGCGCGGTGAAAGGCAGGACCGATGACCGCGATGACTCGGCGAGGGTTCCTCGCCGCGGCGGGTGCCCTCACGGCCGTGGCCGCGACCAGTGCGTGCGGCGGGAGTGGCGGTGCCGGGGGTGGCGGTGCCGGTGGCAACTCGCTGACCTGGTGGGACCACCAGAACCAGCTCCAGTCGGCGAAGAAGGAGATCTTCGCCCAGTTCGCCAAGAGCCCCGGCGGCGCCCCCGTCCAGTACACGTACTACAACCCCGCGAAGCTGGGCCAGGCGCTGCAACTGGCCAAACAGAGCAATCAACTCCCCGACCTGCGCAGCAACGCCGGGCTCACGCTGCCCGCCGCGGCGCTCGTCGCCGCCGGATGGTCGCAGCCGCTGGAGCTCAGCGCCCAGGCGAAGGCCCGGGTCCAGGACTCGCTCATCGAGGGCCTGCACATGTTCGACGGCAAGATCTACGCCTTCCCCATCTTCAGCCATCAGACCTACTCCGCGGTGACGTGGTTCAACAAGGAACTGGTCGCGCGTGCCGGGCTGGATCCCGAGGCGCCGCCGAAGACATACGACGAGTTCCGGGCCGCGGCGCGCGCGGTGCAGAGCAAGGGCGGCGGCCAGACGTACGGCTGGGTGTGGAACATCGGCATGCCGATACGGCTGGCCGAGCAGGTCAACGACCTGGCGCAGGCGGCCGGGTTCGCCGGGGCCGCCGGCGTCCGCTACGACAACGGCCAGTTCGCCTTCCACTCCGACGAGTACCTCGACGTCATCGAGTTCCTGGTCTCGCTGAGCCGGGACAAGGTGCTGGTGCCCGGGGCGAACTCCTGGCTGGACGACGTGGCCCGGGCCCGGTGGACCGCCGGAATCGCGGCGTACTACTTCGACGGCCCGTGGTGCCCCGGCGTGGCGCTGAAGGCGACGCCCGGCTTCGCGGACAAGCTCGGCGTGGGACCGATCCTGACGCCCGAGGCCGGCACCGAGGTGGCCACCTACCATGCGCCGCAGCCCGGGGACTACTGGTTGTCCTCGACGAGCAAGAACGCCGCGCTGGCGAGCAAGCTGCTGAGCGAGCACTTCACCACGGAGGAGTACTCGCGCCGGGTCGCCGACACCATGTCGCAGCCGCCGCGCGACATCTCCGTCGTCGACCGGTCCCAGGCGCACCCCGCCTACAAGAAGCTGATCGGCTGGTTCAAGGAGAGCGTCTTCCTGGCCCCCGAACCGATCGCCGGCAACAAGGACCTCCAGCAGGTGCAGATCGCCACCAAACCGGTCAACCCCACCCTCGGGGACATCGTGCAGGGCGCGCTCACCGGCGACGTCACCGACGTGCGTGCGGCGCTGACCAAGCTGTCCAGCGACAGCGCCGCCATGCGTGACGCGGCGATCGCGGCGGCCAAGGCCAAGGGCGCGCAGGTCAGCCTGGACGACTACGTCTTCCCCAACTGGAAGCCGCGGACGGACTACACCAAGCCGATGTACGCCGAGCGCTGACGGAGCACCGTGAACCGACCCAACATCGTGCTGATCATGACCGATCAGCAGCGGGCCGACTGGACGGCCGCGAGCGGCTTCCCCCTGGACACCATGCCCTTCCTCGACGGGCTGATGGGCGGCGGGACGCGGTTCCGGCGGGCGTACACCACCTCGCCACTGTGCGTGCCCGCCCGGATCAGCCTGCTCACCGGGCGCTACCCGTCCGCGCACCGCGTCCGCCAGAACAGCGCCGCCCGGCACGTGCTGCGCGGGGCCGACCTGGTGGACGTGCTCCGCGACGCCGGGTACGCGCTGCATCTGGCGGGCAAGACGCACTTCCACCGCGAGCGGGCCGACTTCGACACGTTCGCGGCGCCGTACTGGCATGATCGCGGCCCGGACGGCGCGGCGACGCCCGAGCAGGCCCGTTTCGAGCGGTGGCTGGCCGAGCTGGACCACTCGGTCGGGCACGAGCCGACGCCGTTCCCGGTGGAGTGCCAGTTCCCGCACCGGATCGTGGACGGCGCGATCGACGCCATCGAACGCACCCCCGCTGACCGGCCGTTCTTCACCTGGTTGTCGTTTCCCGAACCGCACAACCCGTACCAGGTGCCGGAGCCTTACTTCAGCCTGTTCGACCCCGACGAGATGCCGGAACGGCTCGCGGGCCCCGAAGGCGCCGCGCGCAAGGGCGGCATGTACGCCTGGCTGCGGGAACTGATCGAGGAGAAACGGCCCGGCTACGACGCCGAGTGGCGGCGCTACCGCGCCAACTACTGCGGCATGCTGCGGCTCATCGACGACCAGCTGCGCCGGTTCTTCACCCACCTGCGTGAGACCGGACGGGACACCGACACGCTGGTGTTCTTCGTCGCCGACCACGGCGACTACGCCGGCGACTACGGCCTGCAGCGCAAGGGCGCCGGCATGGCGGAGTGCCTGATGCGCATCCCGTTCGCCGTGGCCGGGCCGGGGGTGCGGCCGCTGGCCAACGACACCGACTTCGTCTCGCTCGCCGATCTGTTGCCGACGATCTGCGACGTCCTCGACGTCGTGATCCCGCCCGGCGTCCAGGGCCGCAGCCTGTGGCCTCTGCTCACCGGGGCTCCGTACCCGGCTGAGGAGTTCGCCACCGGGTACGGCGAACGCGGGTTCGGCGGCCTGTCCTACGACGTCGACGAGCGCCCTCCGCTGCACTTCCCGTACGAGGGCCGCACCTTCGACGAGCTCAACACCGTCACCCAGGCCGGCACGACGGTGATGCTCCGGCGCGCCCAATGGAAGCTGCTCCTGGACGAGCGCGGCACTGGCGAGCTCTACGACCTGGAGACCGACCCGGCGGAGCTGGACAACCGGTATGACGATCCGGCGCTCGCCGAGATCCGCGCCGCCCTCACGACCGACCTCGCCCGCTGGATGATCCGCGTCCGGGACGACCTCCCGGAGGCGGCATACACCCTTAAACGCGCATCACACAACTGGCACGCCCCGGAACGGAGGTAGCCCCGGGCCGCGCAGACCAGCCAGTCCTCGCTCTCGCGGTGCTCTGATATCCGTTGTGCCGCTGCCCGGCGTGGCTGGGAAAGGTACTTCACCAGTAGGCGTTCTCCGGCCCAAAGGCGGCGGGCCGGGGAGGGGTCGGCGGCGGCGTACGGGGCGAGGTCGGTGCTGACCTCGCCGCCGGCGAGCATCTCAGGGGCGAGGGGACGGTCGTCGACCGGGGCGAATAGCGCTGGGCTGCCTCAGCCGGCGGGGGCGGCGACCATGCCGGCGCTCAGGAGCTCGCCGGTCTCGTCCGCCGGATCGGCGATGATGGCGACAGGTTCCTGGTCGTCCAGCGGATCCCGGATCTGCCTGACGTTTTCCTCCAGGTGTGGCACGAAGCGGGGGGCGACTACACGGTGGAGCACCGCGACGGCGGCCCCGAGCGGCACTTCCAGGTGACGGTCGGGGAGCCGGAGCCAGTGATCGCCGCCATGACCGGCTGGGCCCGCCAGGAGCACGAGTGGGGGCTGGGGCTGGACTGGGCGCCGCTCGACCTGGGACCGGCCCCGGACCCCGCTCCCCCGCTCGACCTTGACGACGACACGCGTGAACGGCTCGAAACGCGCCTGCACGAGGTGCTGGCCGGCGGTTATGCCACGCGAGCCCAACGGGTGGAGCTCGTCTCCGGCGAGCACCGGCCGGTGTCGCGCGAGCAGGCATGGCAGCTGGTCGACCGGATGTGGCTGGAGCGCGTCGAGGAGCAGGCCGCCTGGCAGGGCGAGACCGACCCCGAGCGGCTCGCCCGGGCCTTCGCGGCGCTGGAGCAGGCGGGCATCACGGCCCGGGAGGACTTCGCCTGCTGCCGTTCGTGCGGCGACGCGGAGATCGGCACGGCAGGCGCGGCGGACGCCCGCGGCTTCGTCTACTTCCACTCGCAGTGCACGGACGCGGCCACGCGGGGGCACGGGCTGACGCTCCTGTACGGCACGTTCGACGGCTCGACGGCGACTTCCATCGGCCGCGAGGTCGTGACGGCACTCGAAGAGAGCGGGCTGTCGGTGGAATGGAACGGCGACCCCCTGCGGGCTGTCACCGTCACGCCGCTGGACTGGCGCAAACGCCTCGTCGGGTAGGAGGGAGCGTCCTGGCCCAGGCTGACGCGGACCCTGCCCCTTGGTGGCGGGGGTTCAAACGCGCTTCGGTTCGTAGTGCAGCGCGGTGATCCCGCAGTCGAACGGCCGGGCAGCGACCAGACGCAGCCGCCTGTAGTCGCCGGCGTCGCCGAACACCGGCATTCCGGCGCCGATGGCGACCGGGTTGACGAACAGGTGGAGCTCGTCGAGCAGCCCCTGCGCGATCAGGCTCGACACGAGCGTGCCGCCACCGTAGGCGATCATGTCGCCGCCCGGCCGGGCCTTGAGCCCGTTGACGATCTCGGCGAGGTCACCGCCCGCGACCACGGCGTTCTCCCAGGGCGACTCGGTGAGGGTGTTGGAGATGACGACCTTGGGCGTGTTGTTCATCTGGTCGATGGACTTCTGGTCCTCGCCCTCGGGCCCGGCCGCCCACGCCGGGATGAACCCCTCGGCGAGCCTGCGGCCCAGCACGATGCAGTCGACGGAGTCGGTGAGCGCCTCGATGTAGGCGTTGATGTCGTCGGTCCACGGGAAGCTCAGCCAGTCCATCTCACCCTTCGGGCCGGCCATGTAGCCGTCGACGGTCATCTGGACCTGCAGTTTGAACGTGCGCACTGGATGCCTTCCTTCCGGGCCGAAGGGGGTGTTGATCAAGAGCGTAGCGGCGCGCCCGTACGAGCCGCTCGAAATTCCCTCTGCTCACGCCAGGCAACCGTGGTCGTGGCGCTGCGGGGCCGTCTCGTGCCCGGCAGTCCGTACGTCGTGTTCGCCGCGGGGATCGGAATGCTGGAGGCCGGCTTCGGGCTGCTCATGCGGAACCTGGTCGTTCTCGCGCAGAACGCCCCCTCCCTCCGCGGACCTGGCCATTGCTGGACCCGGTCGGTGAAGCCGTTCCGGTTGGCGATGCCTTCGACTTCGGGCCAGCCGTAGTTGCCGCCTGGCCGGATGACGTTGAGCTCGTCCCAGGTGTCTTGCCCGAACTGCACGTTCATGTCCTGGGCGGCGGTGTGGTCGCCGGCATCCAGATCCGGCATCCCCGGCCGTGCTTCCTACCACGCCTCTGAGCACGGCGTCATCGGCCTGACCACCAGCGCCGCCCCAAGTACGCGCCGCCCGGCGTCCGCATCAACGCGGTCTGCCCGGGCACGATCGACACTCCGATGGTCACCGACATGATCGCCAAGGGCGAGCTCGACCTTGGCGACGCCGAGGCCAACCAGCCCATCAACCGGCTCGGCACCGCCGAGGAGATCGCCCAGGCCATCCTGTGGCTGTGCAGCCCGGGCGCGAGCTTCGTGATCGGCCTCGCCCTTCCGGTCGATGGCGGCTACGTCGCCCGCTGAGCCCGCCCAGGGTCCTGCTGTGACCGGGCACCTTCACCGGGAAGGTCACGCCTGTCGGCTGCGGTTGGCGGGGACTTCGAAGATGAGTCCGAGACCTTCCTCTTCATCCCAATCTTCGCCGACCTGGACGAAGCCGAAGCCGGCGATCGTGGCCAGGGACGCCACATTGTCGGGACTGATCGTCGCCCGTACGGTCTTGACCTCCGGTTCGGCCGCCGCCCGGCGCAACAGCTCGATCAGGATGGCTCGGCCATAGCCCTGGCGGCGGAAGTCAGGAGCGACGGCGTAGCCGATCTCCACCATGCCCGCCTCATCGGGCGGTCCATGGAAACCGGCATGACCGATGACGACACCTTCAGGCCCGGTCACCGCCTGCCGCGCCATCCACCGCGCGTGGTGGGGATCGGCGGCCATCTGGTCGAGCCGAACCTGCCACAGCCACCGCGCTTTATCTGTCACGAAGTACTCGGTCAGCGCGACCCCGGCCGTGTCGCTGGCTGCGGGCAGATCCCCATCGAGCAGAGCGGACATCGCAGCGCTCGACAACTCGACAAAGCGCACGTGCTTCGAACTGGTGGGGAACGACGTCTGGCGTTCGGCTTCATCTGTCACGCGCGGATGATCGCAAAATGTCCGACAGACGTCCAACGAATTTCGGAGAGTTCCTGTCAGCCAGGCGACGCCCCACGAAGCTGGTCCTTGCGACGTGCCATGGCATGCTCGGGGCCACGACGGCTTCGCCGCGCAGCGCCCGGGAGGATGCTCTGGTGGACGCGCTCGCCGAGCGCGGCGACCTCACCCTGCAGCAGGCCGCCGACCGCCTGGCCCAAGGCGGGGAGAGGTACCGCACGTTCCTCGACGTGGGGCAGGCCACCATCGCCCGCGCCCTCAACACCCCCGCCGCGTCCTTCCTGGGGGCCCCGAGCGCACCGCGATCCGGCACGCCCTGGACGACCTCACCAACCGGCACCTGCCGTCTGCCGACGCCGAGCGCATCGTCGGCGCCCGGCTGGATCGGACCGGCAACTGGGAGCTCGGCGCCGGATCAAAGGGCGTCTCCGGGGACCGGACGCCCCCGGAAGATCCGCCAGATCAGCCACGCCTGCAGCAGACCGGCGCCGGCCAGGACCACGGTAAGCAGCACCGGGTTCTCGATCTGAGGCGGCACCAGGTGCCATCCCCACCAGATCAGCCATCCGAGAGGGAAGGTGACGGCGATGAGCGCGACGCCGGTCAGCAGGATCGGATCCCGCACCGTCAGCAGGATCACCAGCGAGATCACGCCGAGAACCAGCACGAGGGCGGCGTAGACGACGGCGAGCACAGCCGCGACCTTGCCGTTCCTGTAACGGCGCATCCAACCACGTCCTTCACGGGAGACTACGGCGTCCACCCACGATCCTTTCACGGTCGCGCGGCCGCGACCCTCCTCGACGCTTCGGGGCATGACGAGCAGCAGAACAGACGTGAGCGGCTTGCCGTGACTTTCCGCTCGAAGGCGTCTCGCCGAAAGGGTTTACGCAGGTAACGAGCCATGCAGGTGGGTTGCCCGGACGGCCGCGACGCGGGCGAGGCGGGAAGGCGAGAACCGCCACCCCGCCGTGCGGAGATCGGCGGCGATATCCATATCGATATGACTGAATGATCAATATCAATATTGGACGTCCCAGGCCGGTTTCTGATCTGCTCTCCGCCATGGCACAACCACTTCTGCGTCTTGGGATCGCGACATTGACCACTTCTCTGCTGCTGAGCGGCGCCGCCAGTGCGGCGCAGGCCGCCACCGGCGCGAAGGGCACCTCCGGCGTCGACTCCCGGACGGGGACCACCGCCCCGTCCGACTCCGAGCTGGACAAGACGCTGCAGGAACTTGAGAAGTCCTACCAGGGGCGTATCGGCGCGGTCGGCATCGACCTGGGAACCGGCAAAACGGTCGGATACCGAGCCGATGAGCGCTTTCCCCTCAACTCCATGTTCAAGGTGTTCGCCTGCGCGGCCGTACTGCACAAAGCACGTACCAGCGACCCCGGGCTGATGGACAAGGTGGTTCGCTGGAAGCCTGCCGAGATGGCCGGGCTGACCACGAACTCCCCAGAGACCACCGAATACACCGACACCGGCATGACACCTGCACAGCTGTGCCGCGCCGGGATCACCAAATCCGACGGCTTCGCAGGCAACACGCTGCTGAAGCAGATCGGCGGGCCGCGCGGGCTGACCGGGTTCTTCCGCGCCACCGGTGATCGGACAAGTCGGCTGGACCGACCGGAGCCCACCCTGACCGAGTGGCAGCCGGGTGAAGAGCGCGACACCACCACCCCCGCCGCGGCCGCACAGACCTTCGCCAAGCTCACCACCGGCAAGACCCTCCACATCGGCGACCGGGCGCGGCTGGTCGGCTGGCTGAAGGCCAGCCTCACCGGTGCCAACCGGATCCGGGCCGGACTCCCCAAGGACTGGACGGTCGGCGACAAGACCGGCACCGGCGGCGCGAGCAACTACGGCACCGCCAACGACCTGGCGATCGTCTGGTCGCCCGGGTCCAACGCGCCGATGATCCTTTCGGTGTTCACCAACCGTAACACCGACAACACCGCGCATGACGACAAGGTGATCGCCTCCACCGCGACCGCGCTGGCCAAAGCCCTCGGCCGGCTCTGACGGGCCCGTCCGTTCGCAAACGCGATCATGAACCAGATCGTGCGCTCCAGCCGCCGAAAGCCGGCAGGGGCTGTACGCAAATGAACAGACGCATGCCCGCTCCGGCACCTTGGCGACGTCGGCGGCCGCGGCCGGAGCAGGGCAGGCTCTTGGGCACCTTCGCGATGTCGATCCGGTCCATCGGGTTGGCCTGCAGCAACTCCTGCCGGACGGCCCACTTGGCGAAGGAGACGATCGCGGCGCGCTCGCGCTTACGGCCGGCCGGTGCCAGCCAGGCGAGCTCGGCCAGGAACGCGCGAACCGGCACGGCGGTCAGTGCGTCGATCTCCTCGCCGTGGTGGGCTGCGAAGGCGATCAGGTCGCCGCGGCAGGCGCGCCGAGTGTGCGGTACGGCGGTGAAGCAGACGTCGTCGGCAGCTGCCCTCACCCCGCGCGCAGCCCTCGCACCATCGTGTCGAAGGCGCGGTCCCAGTGACGGCGGGCCTCGGTGGCGTCGCCGAGGGCGCCGCGCAGGTCGAGGCTGCACAGCCCGTGCGCGAGCGCGTTGATCCCGACGGCGAGGTCAGCGGGCTCGGCGAGAGAGAAGGCTCCTTCCCGTACGCAGCGCGCGACGGCGGCGATGAGCATGTCGAAGGTCGGCTGGATCTGGGCGGCGGCTTCGGCGTCGGGCTGGAACTCGGGGATGGGACGGCCGAACATCAGCTCGTAGAGGTGCGGGTTGGCCAGGGCGTTGGCCCGGTAGGCATGCCCCAGCGCCAGGAGGTCGGCGATCGGATCGCTGGTGTGCGGGACGGCGGCGAAGGCCGTGGCGAGCCGCTCGAACCCGGCCAGGAACATCTCGCGCACGAGACCACCCTTGTCGCCGAACACCTGGTAGACGGCCATGGTGGACACGCCCGCCCGCTGCGCGACGCGGCGGGTGGTCAGCGCCGCCGGGCCCTCGGTGGCCAGGAGCCGGCCTCCGGCGTCCACCAGCTCTCGGCGAAGCTCGTCGTAGTCGCGGTTTCTCGGTCTTGCCATGGACGGGATAGTATCATAACGTTGTTATATAACACTGATTCGAAATGACCTCGCAGGAGTGATCACATGTCCGACCTTCATGTAGTCCTTGGAGCCACCGGCGGCATCGGCGCGGCCGTCGTCGCGGAGCTGACCGCGCGCGGCCACGAGGTCCGGGCCGTCAGCCGAGGAGGCGCCGCCTTCAGGGCCGACGTCACCACCACCGAGGGTGCCATCGCCGCCTGCGAGGGCGCAGCCGTGGTCTATCAGTGCGCCCAGCCGAAGTACGAGCGCTGGGCCAAGGAGTTCCCCGGCTTCATCCGCACGGTCCTGACCGGGGTCGAGACCGCCGGGGCGAAGCTGGTCATGGCCGACAACCTGTACGTCTACGGCCCGGTCGACGCCCCCATGACCGAAGACCTGCCGCACGCCGCCACCAACCCCAAGGGCCGGGCCCGCGCCGAAGTGGACCGGCTGATCCTCGACGCCCACCGGACCGGGCGCATCCGCGCGGCCCTGGGGCGGGTCTCCGACTATTACGGTCCCGGCGGGGTCAACACCACCATCGGCCCGACCGTTTTCGCCGCCGCGCTGGCCGGCAAGACCGCCCGCTGGGTCGGCGACCTCGACCAGCCGCACACCGTCGCCTACCTGCCGGACGTCGCCGCCGGGCTGGTCACGCTGGGCGAGCACGCAGAGGCCGACGGCCGCTCGTGGCACCTGCCCGCCGCCGAAGCGATCACCGGCCGGGAGTTCCTGGGCCTCGTACGGACCGCAGTGGGAGGCGAGCTGAAGGTCGCCGGGCTCGGCCGGGGAATGCAGCGCCTGATCGGGCTGTTCAACCCGACCGTGCGCGCCCTCGGGGAGACCTGGTATCAGCGCGACCGTCCGTTCATCGCCGACGACTCGGCCTTCCGCCAGGCGTTCGGACCGGTCAAGGTCACCCCGCACGCCGACGGCATCGCCGCGACCCTCGACTGGTTCCGCCGCAACGCCGCCTGAGATTGAGAAACAACCCCAGAGTTCGTTGAGCGGTTGAACGTCGACCTGGCCGCAGGACCTGGGGCAACGGGCCAGGCCGGGAGTAACCCGCACGTCAGATCCGCATCGGTGACTCCCGACGACGAACCAAACCCCGTACAGCCGCACGGAGGGCCTGGCGGTCGATGCCGGGCTGAGCGTCCGGGGCTTGGTTGCGTCGGTCCCGGACACCCCTACGTCAGCACACGGGGCAGGCACGCATGGCGATGCTCGACGGCGCGGCCGCGCTCGCGTAACAGGTGAGCCAGGAACTCCACCAGACCGGCTGCCCGGTGCTTGCCGCCGGCGCGCCCGATGGCGATGGCCCGCGGGCAGCATCGCATATTGCACCAGGCTGCCGATGGGGCTGCCATTCGGCAGGCTCTTGAACACCAGTCGCTTCAAGGACCCCTTTCACCAGCTCGGCGTCGATGTCGGCCTCGGTGACCTTCTTCTTACGTCCGTCCAGCAGCCGGGGCAGCTGCTTCATCGCCGCGACCGCCCGCGCGTCTTCGGGTTGGCAACGAATTCGATCACCGTGGTCAGCATCTTGAGGAACCTTGACACGGTGGCGATCCGGGAGGCCGGCAGCGCCCGCATCTCACCGTCGGCATCGGCGCCGGGCGGCGGCACCATCCCGGTCACCGCCGCGACCGCCTCCCACAACTCCCGCCGCGGCACGATCGCATCGATCGCCTCCCGCACCTGGTCCAACATGCCGTACCGCGCCAGGGCGACCATCCGCTGATGCGGCACCTCCGGCGGGAGCTGCATGGTCCCCCAGCCCCACTCCGAGGATTTCCTGCGGCGAGCTCCAGCGCCTTCTCCAGATTCCTGCCCGAGGACGCCGCCGGGCCTTTGCGCCAGCGTTCCAGGTTCGAGGCGCGCCGGCCTCCGGGCACCTCCAGCGGCATCTCCAGGATCATCCGCTGCCGCGGCGACAGCACCCCTCGGTGTACTGGCTGATCTGCGAGACATCCTCGATCCCGAGCTGCTCGCCGAGGTACACCAGCACCTCGTCGGGCACGTCCAGCGGGTCGGTCAGAAAGCACCCGACGTAGCGAGCTGTCGTCAGCTGGAAGGCGAAGCCGAGGCGGGCGTGCGCCCCACGCCCGCTCAGCGATCAACGCCCGATCCGCTTCCTCCAGATAGAAGAACCGCTCCAGCTCCGCCTGCGACTGAGCACCCGAGAAGCGGCCACCTCACCATCACTCAAGAACTCAACCGGCATAGACGCCGAAGGTAGGCCAGGCCCGGCAAGCAGGACGAGCGGAAGATCAAATAGTTAGCAGGGGCCACCCGCTAACGGGACTTTCGTTCGGATGCTCGTCATGCCCCGCTTCGAGCGCAGGGGCGGCGTCGCACCCGGTCGCCCGCCCGGCTGTACGGGATCGGATGACCCGTCACCCTGCTCGCCCCGACAGCCGGGTGTCCCGCCACGCCCGCTACGAGAAGGCGCGCGTCCAGTCCATGGGCGCGTACTCCACCCGCCGTAGCCACACCACCCGATACCCCCTGGGGAGTATCGGGCGGTGACATCACCAGGACGACGACACCACCGCACCCGGAACGCGATGCTCGACACCTCATCCGAAGAAAGGCATCGCCTCATGTCATCGACCCTGGTACGGCACATCACCCCCGTCCTCCCGCACCGCGCTCGCGGCGTGGTGGCCGAGGTGTACGTGCAGGTCAACGCCGAGTTCAGCAGCATCGGCCCGGTCGTGATGATGATGTCGCCCTCCCCCGAGCTCATGGCCGCGGGCTGGTCGCTCATGCGCGAGAGTCAGCTCGCCGGCGACGTCCCGGCGCTGGAGAAGACCGTCGTGGCACTGGGCGGGGCGCAGGCCAACGACCTCGACTACGACATCCAGGCGTTCCTGTCGGTGCTGCGCCTGCTCGGCGAGCCGCACCTGGCCGAGACCATCGAACGCGGCGACCCGCCCGCCGACGCCAGGCTCGCCGCCCTGCTGGACTGGGCCGCCTCCACCGGGGTGGCCACCCGCGAGCCGCTACGGCCCCCCTTCCCCGCCGGGCCCGAAGCCGCCGAATTCCTCGGCACGCTCCTGTTCACGCACTTCGTCGACCGGGTCGCGGCCGCCATGCTGCCCGCCGGGCTGACCCCCGGTACCCTGAACCCCGACGACGAACCGCCCTTCGACGGCGCCCCCGTCCTGCGCCCGCTCGACCAGGCCCTGCGCCCCGGCGCCACACTCCCCCTGCTGGACGGCCTGCCCACCGCGCCACCCCCGCCGTGGGCCGGCGACCACCCGATCGGCACCGCGTACGCCACCCTCACCGCCACCGCCGCCCAAGGCGCCGGCCTGCTCACCCCTGAGGCCGCGGCCGTGACGGCCGAGGTGATCGCCGAACACCGGGGCCGCCGCCTGCAGGTCGGCGACTGGCTCGACCAGCCGCTGGCCGGCCTGGCACCGGACGAGCGCGCGGGCGCGCGCGTCGCGATCCTCGCCGGCCTGGCACCGCACGCCATCACCGACGAGCACGTCGCCGCCTGGCGCGCCACCGACCGCCGCTTCAGCGACCACTGCACCGTCTTCCTGCTCGCCTACGGCGCCATGACCGCCGTCACCCACATCGAATCCGACATCACCACCTGACTCCATCCGCACCTGGGCTGCAAGGACGGCCGGTCCAGCACGGCTGCCACCACTCCGCGGGTGGCGCGAGTCAGGAAGGAACGGCTGCCACCACACCGTGGATGGCGCGGGCCAGGAAAGAACGGCTGCCACCAGACGCAGGCCACACCGAGACGGCGCCACCAGCGGGACCGCCACACCGCAGACCGCCCATTCCAACTCCCTCCCGTGAGCGCGCCGGGCAGCCGCACGCACGTAAGCCGCCACAACCACGGGGGCCACGCCCACCCAAGCCGGCGCGCGGCGGACGGTCCGCTCGGACACGGCGGCTCGGCGCGCTCACGGGCGGGAGTCCAGTCGGCGGGTGTGACGCTCACCGACAGTCAGCGGGTGCTGGGCGAGCCGATCATCCGAGGACGTGGCACCCGCTCGGACGTCTCAACCGCGCAGCAGCTCCTCCCGCTTGGCCAGCAGGCGCGCTCGTTCTTCGGACAGCACGGCGTCGCGGTGCCGCAGCTGCGTCCCCATGCCCTTGACCCATTGGGCCGTCCGCTCGACCTCGGCGCGAGTGTTCTCGATGCGCTGATGCTTCATCACATCGGTGATGATGTTGTCGAAGAACGTGTCGACGAACCACCGCGTGTCCACCTCGGGCAGGCGCGGATGCGCGGAGACCCCGACGTCGGCGAGTTCGCGAGAGAAGACGTCCAGGGCCCGCTGGGCGTGCCAGGCGGCCTCGTCGGCGGAGCGCAGCCGGTTGTGCTCGACGGCGTCGGCGATCAGGCCGCCGCCCAAGAGGTCCCAGGTGGAGGCGCCCTTGGCCGAGCCGAGGTAGCCGAGCACCTTGGCCAGCGCCTGGAGTGCGGCCTGCCCAGCCTGGTACGCCTCCGCCTGTTCGCGCAGCTGCGCCGCGACGCGGTCGAGCGCGGCGCCGAGCTCTGTCAGCTCACGGGCGCGGGCATCACCGCTGGCGAGTAGCTGCCGTTCCTTCTGGGCCAGCAGCGTCTCGTACTCCTCCGAGGCCGTCGCGAGTACCGCCAGCTCGGCTTCGATCGCCTGCGCGTCCGCCTCGATCTGGGCCAGCCGGGCCCGGTGGCCGTCGAGCCGCTGCCTGGCGGCGGCGGCCTCGGCACGCTCACGCTCCAGCCGCTCCTCGCGCTGGTTCACCAGGCGGGCCAGCAAAGCGGTCAGCCCGCCTTCCAGGCGCGTGACGTCGGCCTCCTCCTTGGACAGATCCTTCTCCAGGCCGGTCAGGGTGTGGTGGGCCTGCTTGATCTGCTCTACGGTGGCCGCTTGCTGACGCCGCAGGCGGTCAGCTCGATGCATTCGAGCGGCCGCCGCACGCAGCCGCTCGTCGAGATCTAAAGAACTCGTCACACTCCGGATGACGAACGAACAGCCCCAGACGTTCCGGCACCCGACCGCTCGCCCGTAGGGTCCGCGCCACGAAGGGTCCGCGCCCGTGGAGTGCGCACCACGGAGAAGGGTCCCCACCGACGCGGTGTCGCCGCCCACCACGGCGGGTCTCCACCGGCGGCTGGCACGGCCCATCACAGAGGAGGGTCCCACGGGCGCGGTGGCACGGCGCCTCACGAGTGGCAGTCGAACCCGCTGTTCGCGGTGCTCGCCGACCTCAACCAGGAGCGTGTCCTGCGAGCCCGAAACCCACGCCCTCCACCCCTCACCGCCGGCGCGCCACGAACGCCGGTAACCCCGCCACGTCCACATCCGCGTCCGGCCACCGCCGCCGCAATGCCTCGGCCACCCGCCACCCCCACCCGGCCAGCCCCGGCAGCACACCGAACGACTCCGCCACCCGCGCCGCCGCCTCCACCGTCGCCACCAGCTGCACCCGGCTGTCATCACCCGGCCCCCGCCCGTCCACCAGCGACAACCGCTGCAGCCGCAGCAACATGTACGAGAAGCACGCCGCCGCCAGCCCGAACCCGAACCGCCGATCGTCCTCCGCCTCCGGCACCCCCACGGCCAGCGCCCGCCGATACGCCGCCCCCATCCGCCAGTCCACCGACAGCCACGCGGGACCCGGGACGTACAGGCAGACCGCGTCATGCAGCGCATGCGTGAACCCGGCGAACTCGAAATCGATCAGCCGCGCGTCCGGCGCCCCCGTCACCCGCACCAGAACGTTGTTGGCCTCCGGATCGCCGTTGCTCAACGCCAGGAACGGCCCCGGATCCTCCAACTCCTCCAGCACCAGAGCCAACTCCCGCTCGGCACCACCGGCGACCTCCACCCCCAAGGCCGCCACCTGCAGCCGCCCCTCCTCCCGGAACCCGGCGTACCTCCCCGCACAGTCCGCCACCCGATCGACCGCCCCCAGAGCCGCCCTGCGCGCGTAATAGACCTCCGCCCGGCCGGCGGTCACGGCGTTCAGCTGACCGCGTATCCGGGCGAACGCCGCCAGCCGCTCCCCATGCGCCGCCGCCCCGTCCGCCAGCAGCAGGCCGTCCAGCGCCACCCGCGGCGCCAGATCCTCCAGCACCACCACCCCCGCCGCCAGATCCACCGCCACCACCCGCGCGGCCAGCCGCACGCCGAGATCGTCCGACAGGAACCGCAGGGCGGCCACCTCGCTGCGCAGCCGCCACGACTCCGAACGGTCGGGACCGGGCCCATGAGGCCGCATCCACTTCACGATCACCGAGCCGTCCGAGCCGTCCGAGCCGCTCAGCTGTGCCCGCGCGACCGCCCATGGCTCCAGCCGCCGCCACCCGACGACGGTCGCGGGCGACAGCAGCTTCTCGACCTTGTGGACCAGGTTGTTCTCTGTGGGATCGAGGATGATCATCAGCCCGGCGCCTTTACAAAGTAGATTTCTGAGGGAGTGCGACCAGGTGCTGCAGCCGCCGCGCCTCCTGGACCAGCCTGCTCGACCCCTTACGGGCCGCCACCGCCGCCACCTCCGGCAGCTCGGCCCGTACGCCGCCGATCCTGGCCGCCCGGGCCCCCGCCGCCAGCAGGTCGGACACGCCCGCGCGGGGCCGTTCGCCCTCCTGGGGCAGCAGTCCGGGCAAGAGCCGCACGACCACCTCCCACACCGCCTCGTGGGCCCCGGCCTGCGTGGCGTCGTCGAGCACCGACACCACCCGGTTGAGCTTGAGGAACCCCTCGGCGACCAGCTTCGTGAGCGTCTGCGCCAGGGCCTGCGCCGGCACCCGGCCGCGGGCGGCCAGCGTCAGGAGGGCGTCGGTGGCGGCGGCGCGTTCGGCGGCGTGCGCGTGGCCCATGCCGCAGGCGAGCGCGTGCGCCACCGCGCTGCCGAGCGGCCCGTCGGCGTGGGCCAGGCCGACCAGCGCCTGCGTCTGCGACTCGCTGGAGTCGATGCAGATCGACATCATCCAGACCAGGTGCGCGGCCACGATCTCCGGGTGCGAGGGCATGGCGAGCGGCCACCACTCGAGCGTGAACGCGTAGCCGGTCTCCGGCCGGTAGAGCGGGCGGAGCTCCTCGGGAAGATCGTCCGGCACGTCCACCACGGAGCGCAGGGCGGGCACACCCGTCAGGTAGTAGCCGTTACGTTCCTTGGCCAGGTGGACCGTCACCCGCGGATCGGGGGCCCCACCGTCGCGCATCCAGGCGGCGCACGCGCGGCCCGCCTCGGAGGCCAGCCGCTGCGCCCGCCGCACGCACGCGTCGGGGACGTCGCGGGGCAGCCGCAGCAGGGCCTGGATCAGGTCGCCGGGTAACGCCCGCGCCCCGGCGGCCTCCAGCAGCTCGAGCCGGTCGAGCAGCACCTCCGGATCGACGTGGCCACTGCCCGCCGTGGGCGTGGCCAGCAGGACCGGGTATCCGTCGCCCTCCTCGAACGAGCGCGCGAGCTCGGCGGCGCGGCCGAAGTAGAGCTGCTTGAACCCGCCCAGGGTCGGCGGCTGCCGGATGGCGGGCGTGGGCTGCCGGTGCCCGCCCTCCGGCGAGGCGAACGCGAGGAACACCCGGCGCACGACATGGAGGGGGTTCTCGCTGTTGGGACCGAAGAAGAACGGATCGAACGGCTCCAGCCAGGGACGCAACGCCTCGCGCAGCGCGTCGGGCGCCCGCCGCGACCACTCGACCAGCCCGGCCAGGAGGCGTTCGAAGGTGTGCGGGTCCACCTCGTGGGCGCTCACCGCGCGTACGAGCTGCTCCGGCGAGGCGTACGGCGCCGGCAACGCCGGCCCTTGCCCCACCGCCGGCAGCGGCGTGACGGTCACCTCCTCGGCGGCGATGTCGCCTCCGTACGCCGCCGAGACCCGCTCCAGCAGCTCCTCGGGCAGCCCGGCCGCCGCCTGCCGCACCGCCTCCCGGCCGGTCTCCCCCGCCTGCGGGGCCAGCTTGACGGCCAGCCGCACGGCACGCTCCTGCAGCGCCAGCGTGTCCTGCGCGAAGATCAGGGACACGGCGGCCAGCACGACGTCCGCGCGGCGGGCGTCACGCAGCACGGCATCGCCGGCCCACGACAGGGCCGCGCGCAGCAGCTTCTTCTCCGGCCGGAACGCCAGCGCCTCCACCGCCTCGGCGAACAGCTCCTCCTCCAGCCGCCCAGCCTCCTCCAGCCGACGCAGCTGCGCCAGCGCCAGATCGGCCACCGCCACCGGCCCGGCCGGCAGCAGCCGCGTGTAGTCCCTGGCCCGCTCGGCGGACTCGTCGATGTCGAGGTCGAGCCGATCGTGCAGGACGACCAGGGCGCTCAGCGCCGACGGCCCGTCACGCAGCAGCCGCCCCACGATGCCGTCGATGACCGGCTTGCGCTCCAGCGGGCCGTCCTCGACGAGCCGGGCGATGGTCCCCACCTGCTCGGGGAGGGCCTCGCCCAGGCCGTCGATCTCGAAGAGCCGCGGCGCGAACGCGGTGAACAGCGGATCGGTGGCCGCCGTCCGCGAGTGAAGCGAGCGTAACCAGCCCACCATGAACGCGTCGCCGTCCGGCGGCTCGATCCCGGTCTCGCGCACGAGCGCCGCGGCCACCTCCCAGTGGCGCAGCTCGGGAAGGCGCAGGCGGGCGGCGATGCGGCGGGCCACGTCGGCCCGCCACTCGGCCGGCCGCTGCCGCAGCAGCAGGATGATGCGCTCGTCGTCGCCGTGCTGGGCCCACTGGAACTCGCGCCTGAACAGCCACGCCGTGACGGCCGCCGCGCCGCCCAGGCACGCCACGCCCGCCAGCCGCAACGGCCTGAGCTGGTGCCGCCAGGACCCCCAGTCCGCCGGCCGCAGCCCCGACAGGTGGCCCGGCAGCTGCGCCGCCACCGCCTTGCGATCGTCGGCGTCCAGCTCGAGGAGCAGGTGGAAGACTCGGGCCACGTCACCGCCCTTGGCCAGCTTGACCAGGCGCTCCCAAGCGCTCATCCGGCCACCTCCGACACGGGCCGGCAAGAACCGGCGCATGGCCGGCAAGAGCCGGCGCATGAACACACCTCCGCTGCGTCAACCATGACGGTGACCCTAGCGATCACCCACGACAATCTCGGGCCCCGCACGTCGACCAGCCCCGCGGCACGTGGACGACGCCCGAGGGTGCCCTGCCATCGGCGACCTTCCGGCAGAAGTTCCGCGGTCAGAGCGGGGAACGGGACGGCTCACCTGCGGCCGCACGCTCCCGCTCCGGCGCGGGAACGACGGGGGCTCTCATGAACGCCGCGGCGACGGCCGTGGCGGCCAGCAGCACGAGGCCGAGCCCGAACGCGAGCGCCGCCGCCGCGCCCGCATCCGAGCCGCCGGCCAGGCCGTGCAGGAAGACGCTGCCGAGCAGGGCGATCCCCAGCGTGCCGCCGAACTGCTGGACGGCGTTGAGCAGGCCGGCCGCCGACCCGACCTGATGGGGGTGCAGGCGCGCCAGGGCGGCGGTGAAGAACGGGACGGTGACCATGCCGTTCCCGGCCCCGCACACCGCCAGCGCCGCAAGCAGCGGCCACGGGTGGGCACCCGCGTAGGCGGCCAGGGCGCCCAGCACCCCGGCGAACAGGACGCCCAGCCCGGCGAACATGACCCGGGTCAGGCGGCGCGGCGTCATCCGCGCGCCCACGATCGCCGAGGAGATCGCCAGCCCGCAGGACCACGGGAGCAGCGTCAGCCCGGCGGTCAGGACGTCGCGGCCCAGGCCGAGCTGCACCTGCAACACGATGACCAGCATCAGCCCGTTGGTGACCGCGAAGAGCAGCGTCGAGGTCGCCAGCGCGGCCGGGAAGACCCGGTCGCCGAACAGGCTCGGCTCGACCAGGGGAGCGCGCCCGCGCCGGGCCCGGCGGCGCTGGTGGAGCCCGAACGCCACCAGGACGAGGACCCCGGCGACGAGCATGGCCGCACCCCACCCCGGCCGTACGACGTCGCCGCCCTCGATGAGCGGGTAGACGACCAGCCCGGCACCCAGCACTGCCAGCCCGGTCCCGGGCAGGTCCAGCCGGGGCGGCCGTGCGGCCCGGTCCTCGCGGAGCAGGGGTCCGGTGGCGAGCACGGCCACAGCGAGGGGCACGTTGACCAGGAACGCCGCCCGCCACGAGGAGCCGAACAGGTCGGCGTGGGTGAGCACGGCCCCGAGCACCGGCCCGCAGATCACCGACAGGCCCATGACGGGCCCGATGGTGCTCATCGCCCTGGCCAGCTCGGCGCCGGCGAACATGGACCGGATCAGCCCGATCGTCTGCGGGATGACCAGGGCGGCGGCCGTGCCCTGGAGCGCCCGCGCCCCGATCAGCACCCCTGCGCCGGGCGCCAGCGCGCAGCACAACGACGCCAGCGTGAACCCCGCGACCCCGATCAGGAACACCCGCTTGCGGCCGAGCAGGTCTCCCAACCGGCCACCCAAGATCAGGAACGCCGCGAACGGCAGCGTGTAGGCCGAGCTGAACCACTGGATGGCGGACTCGGAGCCGCCGAGCCCGGCGCGGATCACCGGCGCCGCGACCTGCACGATCGTCGAGTCCAGCACGTTCATCGCCTCAGCGGTCAGCAGCGCGCCCAGCACGGCCCACCGCCACCGGTAGGCCGCCGTCGGATCCGGTCGAACCGGCATGTCTCAGTCCCCCTCAGTCGTACGGATGAATTCCGCGACCAAGGCTGCGGCCACCGGCACCGGCGATTCCACAAGGCCCGCGATGTTCGGGCGATTTTTCCACGAAGCACGGTCTGGTGCATGATTCGCTCATGCTCGACGATCTGGACCGTGGTTTGATCCATGCCCTGCACATCGACGGGCGGGCGCCGTTCAGCGGCATCGCCCGGGTGCTGGGCGTGTCCACCCAGACCGTGGCCCGCCGCTACCAGCGGCTGCGCGCGAACGCCTCCCTGCGCGTCGTCGGGCTGCCCGACCCGCGCCGGGTGGGGCGCAGCCAGTGGGTGGTCCGCCTCAGCACCAGCCCGGCCGCGACCCGCACCCTCGCCCAGGCCCTGGCCCGGCGGCCCGACACGTCATGGATCAAACTGCTGTCCGGCGGCACCGAGATCTTCGCCATGGTCCACGTCCCGCACGGCGTGGACGACCCGCCCTCGATGCTGCTGCACGACCTGCCCAGGAAGGCGGGGATCACCTCGGTCTCGGCCCAGTACCTGCTCCACTCCTACCGGGGCGGGCCCACCGCGTGGCAGGGCATCGCCCAGACCCTCGACGAGGAGCAGCAGCGGCAGCTCAGGCGGGCCCACGCGGCGCCGTCGGGCCGGCCGTCACTGGACCGCACCGACCAGGCCCTGCTCGACGCCCTGCGCCACGACGGCCGCGCCGGCTACGCCGACCTCGCCAGGAGCACCGGCTGGTCCGAGGCCACGGTCGCGCGGCGCCTGGCCGACCTGCGCGCCCACGGCACGATCTTCTTCGACCTCGAGATCGACCCCGTCGCCCTCGGCGTGGCGACGCAGGCGCTGCTCTGGATGGCGATCGCGCCGGCGCACCTCGACCAGGTTGCCACCGCCCTGGCGGGCCACGACGAGCCGGCCGCCGTCGCCCACACCACCGGCCCCACCAACCTGCTGGCCCACGCGCTGTGCTCCGGCACCGATCACCTGCACCGCTACATCACCCACCGGCTGGGAGCGTTGCCCGAGATCCGTACCATCGAGACGGCTCCCGTCCTGCAGACCGTCAAGCACGCCGGACCGCTCCGGCCCGGCCCCTGACCCTCACGAGCGGTCATCAGCCCTCGGCAACGCCGGCGGCCCGGACGGCGCGACCACCCACCTCTCGCAGGTACGCCAGCAGTTCCGGCGGGTCGTGCACCTCGAACTCGCAGCCGAGCATGAGCAGCCGCGCCGCCAGCCACTCCAGGGTGTCGGCGTGTCCGCGCAGCTCGCAGCTGTGCCCATCGACGGGCCGGACGTCGTCCGGAGCGGCGCCGAGCCGCCGGATCACCTCCTCGGCCGGCAGGCGCAGGGTCGCCCGCACCTCGTAGGTGGGAACGATCGAGTACATCTTGCGCGTGACGAAGGCGGCCGCGTCCGGCTCGGGCGGCTCGCGGAGCGCGACCCGCACGCCGGTCGGCCGCGGGGCGCTGAGCCGGTCGACGCGGAAGATCCGCCAGTCGTCGCGGTCGTTGTCGTACGCGAGCAGATACCAGCGGCGCCCGCCGGCCACCAGGCGGTAGGGCTCGACCAGGCGGCTGCTCCGGCTCCCGTCGTTGGCCTGGTAGTCGAAGCGCAGGCGTTCGCGGTTGGCGGCCGTCCAGGCGAGCACGGCCAGGTTCTGCGGGTCGACGCTGGGCCCGTTCGCCGCCGTCATCGATACCGTGGCGGCCCCGAGCGCGCCCACCCGCTGCCGCAGCCGCGCCGGCAGCACCTGCTCCAGCTTGGCCAGAGCGCGTACGGAGGCCTCCTCCATGCCGGCCACCGGCTGCCCGGCCGCCATGCGCAGGCCCACCGCGATGGCCACCGCCTCCTCGTCGTCCAGCAGCAGCGGCGGCATGGCCTTGCCGGCGACGAGCCGGTAGCCGCCCATCGCGCCCATCGTCGCCTGCACCGGGTAGCCGAGCTCGCGCAGGCGGTCGATGTCGCGGCGAACCGTACGGGGGCTGACCTCCAGCCGTTCGGCCAGCTCGCTGCCGGGCCATTCGCGCGGGGTCTGCAGCAACGACAGCAGCGCGAGCAGCCGTGCGGGGGTGTCGCTCATGACTCCAAGTATGCGTGCCATGTAGGACACGGATCGACCTAGATGCCTCCTACCGTCGGTCCCGTCATCGCGACCACAGGAGGACAATCATGGGCACCGAGATCCGCCCCTTTCGCATCGACATCCCCCAGGCCGACCTGGACGACCTGAACGACCGGCTGGCCCGTACCCGGTGGTCCCGGCGGCTGCCGGGCGAGGGCTGGAGCCGCGGCGTCCCCGCCGACCACCTCGAGGAGTTGGCCTCCTACTGGCGCGACGGCTACGACTGGCGCCGGCACGAGGCGCGGCTGAACGGGTTCCCCCAGTTCATGACCGAGATCGACGGCCAGGACATCCACTTTCTGCACGTGCGCTCCGCCGAGCCGGACGCCCTGCCGCTCGTCCTGACGCACGGCTGGCCGAACTCCTTCGTGGAGTTCGCCGACCTCATCGAGCTTCTCACCGACCCCCGCGCGCACGGCGGCGACCCCGCTCAGGCGTTCCACGTCGTGGTGCCGTCGCTGCCCGGGTTCGCCTTCTCGGCGCCGCCGCGCGAGACCGGCTGGGACGTCACGCGCGTGGCGCGGATCTGGGCGGAGCTGATGCGCCGCCTCGGATACGACCGCTACGGCACCCAGGGCGGCGATTACGGCGCGTACGTCGCCCCGGAGGTCGCCACGGCCGACCCGGAGCACGTGATCGGCGTCTACGTCATCAGCGGGCTCGGCTTCCCCACCGAGGACGACGTCCCGGAGATGACCGAGGAGGAGCGGGCAGCGTACGCGCTGCTGCAGGGGCAGGACTGGATGAACGGCGTGGACCATCACGGGCTGCTGCGCGCGGCGCCGGCGACCTTCGCCTACGGCTGGCACGACTCCCCGGTCGGGGCGCTGGCCTGGATGACGCACAAGTTCAAGGAGTTCACCGTCGCGGCCAAGACGCCGGAGGAGGTGATCGACCGTGACCTCCTCCTGACGAACGTGAGCCTCTACTGGCTCACCGGGACCTTCGGCACGTCGTCCTGGCCGTACTACGACAGCACGGGCTTCGGCTGGCCCCAGGGGCAGACGGTGGCGCCCACCGGCGTCTACAGCGGGCCGCCCGGGATCCGGCGGCTCGCCGAGCGGCACAACACCATCCTGCACTGGCCGGAGGACAACACGGCCGGGCACCACTTCGTCGCCATGGAGCAGCCCGATCGCCTGGCGGCCGACCTGCGCGCGTTCTTCGCCAAGGTCCGCTGACGTTCCCGTGCGGCCGCGCCGGTGGCGCGGCCGCACCGGTCAGAGCAGCTCGACGTAGCCCTCGGCGCCGTTGACGCGGATGAGGCGGCCGTCCTCGATGCGCCGGGTGGCGTTCTCCACGCCGACGACCGCGGGCAGGCCGTACTCCCTGGCGACCACCGCGCCGTGCGTCATCACCCCGCCGACCTCCATCACGACGCCCTTGACCGAGACGAACAGCGGCGACCAGCTCGGGTCGGTGTAGACGGTGACGAGGATGTCGCCCTCCTCGACCGCCGCCTCGTCCATGCTCAGCACGACGCGGGCGCGCCCCTCGACGACGCCCGAGGACACGGCGATGCCCGCCAGGGCGCCCTCGGGCAGGGCGCCGGTGTCGTACTCGCCGGAGATCACCTCGCCGTCGGAGGTGATGACGCGCGGCGGCGTCAGCTTCCGGTCCTCCTCGAACGCCTGCCGCCGCTCGTCGACGAGCGCGGGGTCGAGCCGCCCGGTCCGTACGACCTGCCGGAACTCCTCCAGCGACAGGAAGAACACGTCCTGCGGCTCCCTGATCACCCCGCGGGCGGCGAGGTCGGCGGCCTCGGCGAGCAGCGCTCGCTTGTACAGCTCGTACCGCTGGAGCAGGGCGTGCTTGGAGTACTCGCGGTAGCCGATGAAGTGGCGGATGAGGCTCATCTGCCGGGCCGCCTTCTTCGCCTTCCGCTCGCCGCCCGGCAGCGCCCTGAGGCGTTCCAGCAGGCCGGCGATGGTGCGCTCGGCCTCGGCGCGGCCCCGTTCGGCCTTGCGGGCGCGCTCGCCGGGCGCGAAGTTCCTGACGTTGCTCAGCAGGAGCGGGACGAGCTGGGTGGGGTCCTCGCTCCACCGGGTCCTGGTGATGTCGATGTCGCCCGAGCAGTGCATCCCGTACGTGCGCAGGTAGCCCTCAAGGGCGCGGCGCGCCTCGGGGCCGCCCTCCAGGCCGTCGAGCCCGGTCAGGAGCGTGTCGCGGCCGGCGCGTTCGAGGTGTTCGACCACCGCCGGGTACGGGCGGACGGCGTCCGCGACGTCCAGCAGGTCGAGGCCCATGGCGGCGACCACGTTGTGGTCGGCGGACTGGGCGATGGCGTCGGCGGCGTTCCGCACGCCGAGCCAGGCCTTCATGCGCTTGTTGACCCAGTTCACCGCCTGGATGCCGACGAAGGCCGCCGCCACGCTGCGCGGGTCGAAGGTGAGCCGGGCCAGCACGTCGTGGTCGTCCAGGATGTACGCGAACAGCTCGTCCCCCGTCTTGCCCGCGATGCCGCGTCGCAGCTCTTCGACCGTCCTCTCGTTCTCGGCGATCAGCTCGGGCACGGCCGCGGCGTCGTCCTTGCCGGACATCTTCAGATATTGGCGGGCCATCGGCAGCAGCCCGCCCTCGCCGAAGTCCAGCATCGAGGTCTTGCCGCGGGCCAGGTCGCGCACGAAGTCCTTCCTGGTCAGGACCTGGCGCAGGGCGTTGGCCATGAGGACGTCCACCTGGCCGAGGCTCTTGAGGGTGACCGCGCGCGCCCACGGCGAGGACAGCTCGGGCGAGACGTCCTTGTAGAACCGGCTGCCGGCCACCGTGCCCGCCGAGCGGCCCAGCCGGTCGTGCAGGAGCGCGAACACCGACAGGCCCAGGGGCTTGAAGGCGTCGGTCATCATCTGGCGGTGGCCGTAGGACATGAAGACGTGGTTCTTGCCGTCGGCCGTCCCGGGCACCGGGTAGAGGGTGGTGATCGGGCGGCTCTGCAGGATCTGGAACTCGCCGCCGGCCAGGCCCCACTCGATGTCCTGCGGGCGGCCGAAGTGGCTCTCGATGCGGCGGCCGAGGCGTTCGAGGCGGCGGATCTGCTCGTCGCTCAGGGTCTGGACGTGCCGGCGGGCGGGCTCGATCTCCCGCTCCTCCGTGCCGCCGTCCGGGGACGGGCGCAGCTCGATGGCCTGGGTGACGACGTTGCGCGCGATGATCTCGCCCGCGCGCACGCGGTAGTTGTCGGCGTTGGCCACGCCCGACACGAACGCCTCCCCGAGGCCGAACCCGGCGTCGATCGAGACCACCTTCCGGTTGCACGTCACCGGGTCGGCGGTGAACATGATGCCCGCGGCGTCGGGGAAGACCATCTGCTGCACGACCACGGACACGCGCACCGCGCGGTGCTCGAAGCCGCTCCTGATCCGGTACGCCACCGCCCGGTCGGTGAACAGCGACGCCCAGCAGCGCCGCACGCTCGCGAGCACCGCCGCGGCTCCCCTGACGTTCAGGTACGTGTCCTGCTGGCCGGCGAACGAGCTGGAGGGCAGGTCCTCGGCGGTGGCGCTGGACCGCACCGCGCAGGGCACGTCGCCGAGCTCCCCGAGGCGGCGCAGGATGTCATCCTCGATCTCGGCCGGCACGGGCAGCGTCTCGACGGCCTCCCGCAGGCGGGCGGACGCCTCGGCGATCCCGGCGCGGTCGTCGGCGCGCAGCCCGGAGAGCCCGTCGATCAGCGCGGCGATCGTCGCGTCCGACTCGACGACCGCGCGGTAGGCCTCGGTGGTGACGCAGAAGCCCGGCGGCACCCGCACCCCGTCGACGGCGGACAGCTCGCCGAGGTTGGCTCCCTTGCCGCCGACCAGGGGAAGCAGAGTCTTGTCGATGTCGTGGAAGCCGAGCACGTAGGCACCCATGGCGTGTTCCCGTCTGCCTGTCATGGCCAATTAGGATACAGAGCTGTCCTGTATCTTAATCCTCCGGGACCGCGCCGGGACGGCCGGGGTGGCTCAGGTACGCGTCCAGCCCGGCGGCGCCGGCCAGCATCGCCCGGCCGCGGGCCGTCAGCCGGGCCTGCCAGTCGCGCAGGGTCGCCTCCAGGGGCGCGATCCCCCCGGCGGAGCGCACCTGGGCGAGCAGCGGGGCGATCTGCTCCAGCAGGTAGCCGCCGCGCCTGAGCTGGTGGGCCAGCCGGGCGTCGCGCACGTCGGCGGCCGTGTAGACGCGGTAGCCGGTTTGAGGGTCGCGGCGCGGGTCGACCAGCCCGGCGCGCTCCCACTTGCGCAGGGTCGCGGGCCTGATGCCGAGCCTCCTGGCCAGCGGGCCGATGAAGGTGACGCCGCCGGGCCGCTCCTGTGACACTGCGGGCTTGTCCTCCGCCGTCAGGTCGCGCAGCGCCCGCTCCACGGCCAGCAGCGTCCGGCGGTCGTCGAGCAGCTGCGCGTGGCTCTCGTCGATGAGCCGCAGAGCCTCCTCGACCGCACCCCCGTTCACCTCCCGCATGATCGAGGTGGCCGTCTGGTGGCCGTGGCCGGGGATCAGGGCGAGGAAGGCGCGCAGGGCCTCCCGGTGGACGGGGGTATAGGTGCGGTAGCCGTGGGGGGTGCGCGCGGCCGGCGGGAGGATGCCCGCCTCCTCATAGTTCCGGATCGCCTGCGTGGACAGGCCGTGCTCGCGCGCCAGGTCCACGGGCCGGAGTCGCTCGCGGGGCATGGGCAAAGTTTACACAGAAGGTTCAACGATACGGTTGAAGGCATGGACTCCGCGATCCCCGACTCCGGCTGGCCCTTCGAGGGCGCCGCGATCACGAAGCTGCTCAGGTCGTTCCCGGCTCCTCCGCGCCTGCTCGCCCTCGGCGAGCCCACGCACGGCGAGGAGGTGTTCCTCCGGCAGCGCAACGAGGTCTTCCGCCACCTCGTGGAGCACGAGGGCCATCGGTCGATCGCGATCGAGAGCGACTGCCTGGCGGCGCTGGTCGTGGACGCGTACGTCACGGAGGGCGCAGGCACGCTCGACGACGTCATGCGGCGCGGCTTCAGCCACGGGCTCGGCGGCTCGGCCGCCAACCGGGAGCTCGTGAGCTGGATGCGGGAGCACAACCGGCACCGGCCCGCGGCCGAGCGGATCCGGTTCTTCGGCTTCGACGGGCCGCTCGAACTGGCCGGGCCCGGCAGCCCCCGCCAGGCCCTGGCCGGGCTGCACGGCTATCTCGCCGCCCACCTCGACGTGCCGCCCCTCGACGTGATCGACCGGCTGCTCGGCGCCGACTCCCGGTGGACGGACCCCGACGCCACCATGGACCCCACGCGGTCCGTCGGCCGCTCGCCCGAGGCCGTCGAGCTGCGCCTCATGGCGGACGACCTGGTGGCCCTGCTCATGGCGGAGTCACCGCGCCTGATCGCCGCAACCTCCCGGGAGGCGTGGTGGCGGGCCCGCCTGTTCGGGCGTACGGCCACGGGCCTGCTCCGCTACCACGCGGGGATGGCGGACACGTCGCCGGCCCGGGTCGGGCGCCTCATGGGGCTGCGGGACACGATGATGGCCGACAACCTCCTGGCCCTCGCGCCGCTGCACGGCCCGGCGCTGGTCCACGCCCACAACCGGCACCTCCAGCGGGACAGGAGCGTCTGGCAGACGTCGGGCTGGCAGGGCGGCGACCTGCTGCTGGAGTGGTGGAGCGCAGGCGCGATCGTCGCGGCGCAACTGGGCGAGGAGTACGCGTTCATCGCCTCGACCGTGGGCGCGGCCGCTCCGCCGGACACCCTGGAGGGCGTCCTGCACGCCGCCCTGCCTCCCGGCGCTCATCTGATCGCCTCCAGACGCCTGGCCGAGGCGTTGAAGGGCGTCGAGCCGGCTGCCCAGAGCGACACCAGCTCCGGCTACTTCGCCCTGGACCCCGGCCAGGCGCACACGACCGACGGCATCCTCTTCCTCAGGACCATTCCACCGGCCGAGTAACGGCCGCGGGGAGTCACTGCTGCCCCGGCCGCCGAGCCGGGGGAGGGGCGGGCCCGGCGGTGCCGTCGGCGAAGCGGGACGGGCGGAACGGCGCCAGCAACGGTGACTCCTCGCCGTACACCTCCCCCGCCACCTCCTCCATGAGCAGCGGCGCCAGCGTGACCCCGCTGTGCGTGGCCACCGTGTACACGCGCCGCTCCGCGTCCGCGAACCCCGCCACCGTGAGCCCGTCCCCCGGCATCGCCCGCCGGCCCACCACCGCCCGCTCCACCGTGGCCCCGTCCACGGCCCGCAGCACGCGCGACATCAGGGCCAGGATCGCGTCCAGGACGTCGCCGGGCACCGGGACGGCCGGGTCCGCCCGCCCGTCCAGCGGCAGCGACTGCAGCAGCAGCCGCCCGCCCCCGTCCGGCCGCAGGTTGAGCCCGTCGGAGTGGAGCACGCGGGACAGGCGGGCGGGCACCGGGGACGTGGTGAGGAGGAAACCATTGGTGACCGCGCCGGACACGGCCGGGTCGAGCATGGGCACCTCGGCCCCGGCCAGCGCCGCCACCCCCTGCGTCCAGCGCCCGGCGCAGGTGACCACCACATCGCCGTCGAAGGCCCGCCCGTCGGCCGCCGTCACCTTGACGCCCGACGGCGAGGTCTCGATCGCGGTCACCTCGGCCCCGCACGCGAGCGCGGCCCCGGCGTCGCGGGCCTCGCCGAGCAGGCGCCCGAGCAGCCGCAGCGGGTGCACGTGCGCCTCCGTGGGGAAGAACACGTACTCGGTGCCGGGAGGCTGCGGCACCAGGTCGGGCTCCAGGGTGCGGGCGCGCCCGGCGGTGATCCGCTCGACCGGGTAGCCCATGCCGATCAGCCGCCGTACGCGGGCCTCCAGGAGCTCCTTGTGCTCGTCGGAGACCGCGCACTCGAGGTTGCCCGTGGGGAAGAACCAGTCGCCGGGCAGCCGGTGATGCGCCCGGACGGCGGCCTGGTTGAGCTCGAAGTACTCCTTGGGCGTCTTGTTGTTGGCGTTGACCCACGCCAGGGACGTGGAGGTCGTACCGGATCCCGGAGTACGCGCCTCCAGGACGGTGACCTGCGCGCCGCGCCGGGTGAGCCCCGCCGCGACCGCCGCCCCGACCACCCCCGCACCGATGACCACGACTCGCACGCCGACTCCTTCCGCTTGCGTCAGGGTGGATGTACCCGTACGTGCTCTCTCAGCCGGCGTGAAGGACCCGGAAGCGATCGGGTTCCGCCGGATCTCGATCGACGACCTGGACCGGCGTCCAGGCCCATTGCCACACGCTGATGCCCGGCGTTCGGGAGAACCGGATCTGCCCGCGGGTCCCTTCGACCGCGACGCGCGACCAGGCTTCGGCGGTGCGCGCCCGGTCCGCGCCGTGCGAACGCAGCACCTCGGCCAGGACGGCGACCGTGTCGTAGCCCTCGAAGGCGACGAAGGAGGGCGCTTCGGCCAGCCGCTCGCGCAGGGCCGCCTCGACGCGCGCGCCGAGCGGGCTGAGGCGCTCGGGCAGGTAGCGCAGGAACGGGATCGCGGCGCCGTCCTCGCCCAGCAGCCTGGCCCATTCGGCGAACTCCGGCTGCCCGGCCGGAGCGCCGATCATGATCTCGGCGAGGCGCCGGTCGCGGCGGACGGACGTGACGATCGGCACGGCCGGCTCCGGGTGGCCGACCAGGAGAAGGAGGGCCGTCGCGCGACTGCCGGCGAGTTCGTCGCACACGGCCGCGGGTGCGAGTGCGCTCATGTCGAGTTCGATGACGGTGCCGCCGCGTGGCGCGAGGTGGTCCCGCAGGATGCGGGTGCCGGACGCCCAGTAGACACTCGGCTGGGCCGCCACGGCGATGCGGCTGTGGCCCGCGCCGAGGAGGAAGTCCGCGTAGATCCGCCAGCCGTGGGACTGCGCCGGGGCCAGGCGCGCGACCCATGGCGTCGGCTGTTCGGTGAGCGTGTCGAGAACGGCCGAGGAGCACAGGAACGGCAGGCCGAGGGCGTCGGCCCTGGCGGCGGCGGCGCGGGCGACGACGCTGTGGTACTCCCCCGCCAGGGCGGCCACGCCCAGGCCGGCCAGTTCTTCCACGGCCGCCGCGGCCCGCTGCGGATCAGCCGCGGTGTCCCGGACGAGCAGTTCGAGCGGTCTTCCGGCGATCCCGCCGGCGTCATTGACTTCACCAACGGCCAGCTCCAGTCCGGCGAGCAGGTGCCGGCCCGCCTCGACCCAGCCCGGCCTGGTCAGCGGAACGAGAGCGCCGATCCGGACGGACGACCCGTCAGCCCGCTCCGCTCGGGGCGGCGATGGTGGCGCATTCATGCGTTGGCGTCTCCCGTGTGGTGATTCGCTTGCAGTATGCCTGGATCGGGCCTAGCTGGGCGTGCCGGACGGCCGTCTGGTGGCGGCGTTCACACGGTCACAGGCCGATGTTCGACTTGGCGCCCATGTAGGAGCCTGCGCCGGGCCATCCGGCCTGAGCCAGCTCCACGAAACGCGGGGAGAAGCCGATCGCCGGCAGGTCGGTCAGTGGCACGAACCGGACGCCACGGATCGGCGTGGTGTCGGCGCCCTCGGCGACCGCGCCCACCCTGCCGCCGACCCGGGTGGCCTCGAACGTCAGGTGCACGACGTGGGTATCGCCACCGGGCAGGTGGTCGCACACGTACAGGAGCCGGCCCGCCTCCACGTCGATGCCGGTCTCCTCGCGCATCTCCCGCACCAGGGCGTCGCCGATGGGCTCGCCGGGCTCGACCTTCCCGCCCGGCAACGACCAGGAGCGGCCGGTGTCGGCGTCCTGGTCCAGCAGCAGGATCCGGTCGTCCTCGACGACCACGCCCGTGACACGTACCTTCACGTCGGCAATCTATCCCCCAGCAGGTGGCATGGCGATGGGCTGCCACGGGCACGCGGGAGAGCGCGGACCGCCGGTCGCGCGGCCGCTGGTCATGCGGGGCCCACGCCGAACATCGCGTGCTCGGCGTGGTCGAGCGCCAGCCGTACCGCACCGGCCTCGAAGCTATTTCGAGGCCGGTGGCAAGGACCCGAGCAGGCCGCTGCCCAGCGGGGTCAGCAGGTTGAGCACGGCGGGGCCCCGGCGCACGCTCCTGATCAGGCCGGCCTCCCGCAGCACCTTGGCGTGCCGGCTGGCCGCCGCCAGCGACACGCCCGCCCGCCGCGCCAGCTCCGTGGTGGTGGCCCCGCCGTCGGCGGCCTGCAGGACGGCCGCGCGGGTGGCGCCCATCAGCGCCACCACGGAGCCCGGCGTCCGCTCGCCCGGCTGCCACCGGAACGCCGCGTCGATGGGATAGATCAGCACCGGCGGCAGGTCGGGGTCGGCCAGCGAGACCGGTACGCGGCGGCAGAAGAAGGACGGCACCAGCGTCAGCCCCCGGCCGCGCAGGTGCAGCTCCCGGTCCACGCTGTAGTCGACCTCCAGCACCGGCCACCGCCAGCGCAGCATCGG
Organism: Nonomuraea jabiensis; assembly: GCF_014204795.1. Classification (GTDB taxonomy): domain Bacteria; phylum Actinomycetota; class Actinomycetes; order Streptosporangiales; family Streptosporangiaceae; genus Nonomuraea; species Nonomuraea jabiensis. The sequence goes on from NZ_JACHMB010000001.1 coordinate 9,819,262, forward strand.
CTTCATGCTGCTCAGCAGGCCCTCCACGCCGGAGTTGAGCAGGTGTCCGGCGCGCCAGGCCCGGTCGGCCTCCACCGCGGGCTGGATGAGGTCCTGGTACGGGGCGATGGCCGCCGCGTGGTAGCCGGCCAGGGCGGTGGCCAGCTCGGCCACGGGCGCGGACGGGCGGTCGGCGAGCGCGCCCAGCCAGGCGGGGATGGGCGTGTGCCGGGCAAGTAGCGCCAGCTCGTGGCGGAACCGGGGGCTCGGGGTGGCGCGCAGCGCGTCGAGCCCGGCCTCCAGGCCGTCGCGGGCCGCCGCCGGCGTGAGGAAGTCGGGGAAGTACGGCGCCTCGGGCGCCAGCGCGGTCAGCCAGCGCAGGCCGGAGGCCATCCCGGACAGCCTGGCCGGGCTCTCGCGCAGGGCGCGCTCCCAGGGCCGGAAGGCGGGCGCCTTGTCCCTGTCCTGCAGCCGGAACCTGCTGAGCACGACCTCCCACAACGGGTCCGCGCCCGCGGCCACCGTCGTGCGCGCCACGTCGTCCGCCGTGAAATGAATGCGCAGCAGCCCCACGAACCCTCTTCTCCGACGCCGGCGAGCAGCCTGTTCTCACTAGGCTGCAAAGGGTCTGGCCGAGGCATCGTACCAACGACCACCATGTGACCAACGATGATCGACAATCCCCCCGAATCCCTCTTGTCCGGGCGCTACCGGCTGATCCGGGCCCTCGGCCGAGGCGGCATGGGCACCGTCTGGCTCGCCCGTGACGAGACACTCGACCGCGAGGTGGCGGTCAAGGAGGTGCTGCTCTCTCCTGACATCGCGGCGGAGGAGCGCGCCGAGCTGTGCGAGCGCACGGTGCGCGAGGCGTACGCGGCGGCGCGGCTGAGCCATCCGGGCATCGCCACCGTCCACGACGTCTTCTCCGAGGACGGCCGCCCGTGGATCGTCATGGAGCTGCTGCGGGGGCGTACGCTGCAGGACTCGATCCGCGACGACGGCCCGTGGGCGCCGCGGCGGGCGGCCCGGCTCGGCGCCGACCTGCTGACGGCCCTGTCGGTCGCGCACCGGCAGGGCATCCAGCACCGCGACGTCAAGCCCGGCAACGTGTTCCTGTGCGACGACGGCCGGGCGGTGCTGACGGACTTCGGCATCGCCAGGATCGACGGCCAGGTCACCATCACGCAGTCGGGGCTGCTGATCGGCTCGCCGGGGTTCATCGCGCCCGAGCGGTTGCGGGGCGAGCGCGGCGGGCCGCTGTCGGACCTGTGGTCGCTGGCCGCCACGCTGTACACGGCGGTGGAGGGCACCTCGCCGTTCCACACCGCGTCACCGCTGGCGACGCTGCACCGGGTGCTCACCGAGGATCCGTCGCCGTCCGCGCAGGCGGGGCCGGTGCTGGGGCCGGTGCTGCTGCGCATGTTGTCGCGCGAGGCCGCCGACCGCCCGGATCCCGCGCTGGCGGGCCGGTGGCTGGAGGCGGCCGCCTCCGGCGTACCGGCTGCCGTGGGCCGTCCCCGGCGTCCGCGCCCGCACCTCGGCAGGGCCGTCCCGGTGGCCGCCGCCGTCGCCGGGCTCGCCGTCGTCGGCACCCTCGCCTGGTACGGCGTCGCCCGCGACGACGCCCCTGACCCGCCGCCACCGCGCCACGCGGCCGCCCCGCCTCCCCTGACCTCCAGCCCGCCGTCCAAGGGCAGGTTCACAGTGCCGGTCGACTTCTGCACGCTGCTCACCGGCGCGCAGGTCAAGCAGACGGCGTACGGGCGCGAGCTGAAGCGCGACCACTCGGACGACGGCTGCGCCTGGACGAAACGGAAGGTCGGGCTCTTGGTCGAGCCCACGAAGGCCCAGAACAAGGACTACTGGGAGGCCCTCCCCGTGGAGGCGCACGAGGAGTTCCTCAACAAGCGGACCGTCAACGCCGACGGGTCCGACGGCGGGGTGTGGCAGTGGGGCGCCGTCGGGATGCAGTGGCCGATCGGCACCACGTCCACCGCCGCCGCGCCGGTCGCCGGGGTCGGTGAGGAGGCGTTCCAGTACGACGTCTCCGAGCGGAAGTCGGGGACCATGGTGAGGTCCAACGTCGTGTTCCGGGTCAGCAACATGGTGGTGGAGGTCCAGTACGTCGACTTCGACGGCACGGAGGCGGCGCGGGTGCGCTCGGCCGCGCTGCGGGCCGCCAAGCTGACAGCCGCCGCGCTGAGCAGGCGGGGGTGACATGACGCCGCTGATCGGAGGCAGGTACCGGCTCATCGAACCCGTCGGCGAGGGCGGCATGGGCGTCGTCTGGCGCGCCCGCGACGAGAGCCTCGGGCGGGAGGTCGCGGTCAAGCGGGTGCGGCTGGCCCCGGGGCTGGACGCCGCGTCCCGGGCCGCGCTGTGCGACCGCGCGCTGGCCGAGGCGAGGACGGCCGCCGCGCTGCGGCATCCCTCGATCGTGGCCGTGCACGATCTGATCGTCGAGGACGGGGATCCGGCGATCGTGATGGAGCTGGTCCACGGGCCGTCCCTGGAGCAGGTCATGCGCGAGAACGGGCCGCTGCCGGCGCGCCGTGCGGCCGAGATCGGGCTGCGGGTGCTCTCCGCGCTGGCGGCCACGCACGCGGCGGGGGTGCTGCATCGGGACGTCAAGCCCGCCAACGTGCTGCTGGCGGGGGACGGGCGCGTGGTGCTGACGGACTTCGGCATCGCGACCCTGGTCGGCGGCCTGCCCGGCACCCCGGTCGGCACCCCGGGCTACACGGCCCCCGAATGCCTGCACGCCCCCGCCCTCGTCCACCCCCCGGACCCGACCGGCCCCGCCCACGCGCTCGTCCACCCCACGGGCCCGACTGGCCACGGCACCGTGGACGGCACGGCCGTCCAACCCACCGACCCGACGGGGACGGATCCTACGGACCGGACCGCGATCCAGCCGACCGGCCCGGCGTCGGCGCGGGCCGGGGGGGCCGGCTCGGAGGCCTGGTCGGGGGCCGCGGGACCGGCCTCGGATCTGTGGTCGCTGGCGGCCACCCTCTACACCGCCGTCGAAGGGCGCGGCCCGTTCGCCAGGGACAGCGCCGTCGCCACGCTGAGCGCCGTCCTCACCGAGCCGCCCGCCCCCTCGGGGAGCGTGCTGTGGCCGGTGCTGGCCGCCGCGCTGGACAAGGATCCCCACAAGCGTCCCGGTGCCGACCGGCTCCGGGGCTGGCTGGAGGCGGTCGTGCAGGGGCCGGCCGCTACAGCCGTACTTCCCGAACCGCCGCGGGCCACCCCGCCCGGGGTGCGGCTGCCGGTCGCGTTGGCCGCACTGGCCGTCGCGGCCCTGGTGGGCGCGGGTGCGGTCGTCGTACCCCAACTCGGCAGAGCCCCCGCGTCCGTCGCCGCCGCACCGTCGGCGACGGCCGCGGCGGGACGGTTCGCCACCCTGCCGCGCGCGTGCGGCCTCCTCACCCCGGAGCAGGCCGCCCAGGCCGTCCCGAAGGCGTTGATCATGCCGAGGGAGAACGCCGAATGCACCTGGCACCAGAGCCTGGCCAAGGAGTCCCGGTCGCTGCGGCTCGAACTGGAGATGCAGGAGCCGACCGGCACCCACGCGGAGATCGCGCTGGCCGCCGACGACTTCGACTCGCGGCGGGAGGAGGCCGAACGGAGCAGGAAGTACTCCTCCGTGGGCAAGACCTCCGAGATCACCGACCTCAAGGGGCTCGGCGACGAGGCGATGACGTGGACCGTCACCGGCGACCGCCGGCCGCAGACCGAGGTCGCGATCGTCTTCCGGGTGAGCAACCTGGTGGCCAAGCTGACGCTGCGGCGCGAGGTCGCCCAGGACCCCGCTCTGCCCGGGCAGGCGGGTGCCGCGGCCCGCTCGGTCGTCGAGGCGCTGACGCGATGAGGGGCACCGTACTGGCGGGACGCTACACCCTGGTCGAGCCGCTCGGCCCGGGCGGCGGCACCTGGCTGGCCAGGGACGAGGTGCTGCACCGCGACGTGGCGGTCAGGCGAATCCCCCTCACCACCGCGACAGGCGGGCTGCCGAGCTCGGGGGCGGGTGAGCGGGAGCGGGTGCTGGCCGGTGCCAGGTTCGCGGCGTCGCTGAACCATCCCGGGCTCGTCACCGTCCACGACGTCCTCGCCGCCGGCCCTCAGCCCTGGGTCGTCATGGACCTCATCCGGGGCGGCTCGCTCGACCGGGTCACCGCCGCCGAGGGGCCGCTGGAGCCGGGCCGGGTCGCCGCGATGGGGCTGCGACTGCTCGACGCGCTGGCCGTCGTCCACGCGCACGGGCACGCGCACGGCGCGGTCACACCGGGCAACGTCCTCATCGCCGCCACCGGCGAGACCCTCCTCGCGGGCCTCGGCACCGCCACGCCGGACGCCACCCCCGCCGTCGATGTGCGCATGCTCGTCAGCACCCTCGTGTTCGCCCTGGACGGAGGCTCCACGCCCCACCCGGACCACGCGGCCGCCTCCCCAGCGCTCCTTCCCCGGCTGCGGGAGGCGGCCGCGTTACGGGCCGCGCTCGCCCGGGCGCGCGACGGGGCGGAGGTCCGTGCCGTCCTCGCCGAGGCGGCGGCCCATGCGGCGGTCGTCGCGGCCGAGGTGCACACCGTGCCCACCGAGGTCGGCTCCACGAGCGGGCGCCGTACGCTCTGGATCTCCGTCACCGCAGCGACCGCGCTCGTCGCCGCCGTGGCGGCCCTCGCCGTCGCCGGGCCCGGCACCGCGACACGCGACTCGACCGCCGCCACCACCCCCGCCACTCCGACCCCGAGCCGGTCCCGGACCGCGGCGGCGGACCCCTCCCCCGACCCGTGCGCGGTGGTCGTCCCCACGGAGCGGGTGGTGCCGAGCAGGTCGTCCACGTGCTCCGTCACCGTGGACGGCGCCGGCGTCACGATCAAGACCCAGCGGAACGTGGAGACCGCGCGCAAGGTGTTCGACGCCCTCCGCAAACGCCGGCAGTCGCAGACCGGCACCTCGAAGGTGGAGCGCGCGGTCACCACCCCCGTCAAGAACGTGCCCGGCCTCGGCGACGAGTGCTTCTCCCAGGACACCACCGTGGGCATCCTGTCCAGCGTGAGCAGCAACGTCTGGCTGCGGGTCCGCACGATGGTGATCGAGGTGTCGGTGATGGGGAACGGCTCCGCGGTCACCTCCGAGATGCGGGACACCGCCATGCGCGCCGCGCGCACCACCGCCGCCAGACTCCAGGGGAACTCTTGACCGGCGAACGCTTCCACCCGATCGGCCCCCTCGCCCAGGGCGCGCCCGGCCGCGCTCTGCGGGTGTTCGACCGCCGCACCGGCATGGAGGTGGCGGCCAAGCGCCTGCCGCTGCCGGAGGGCCGGTCCGACTTCGACTTCGACTTCGACGAGGTACGGCGGCAGGCCATGGCCGCCGGAGGGCTGCGGCACCCGTCGATCCATCCGGTCTACGAGGTCGTCGGCGTCGGCACCGAGGTGTGGATCCTCTCCCCGGTCGTCAACGGCTGGTCCCTGCGCGCCGAGCTCCACCAGCGTGCCGCCCTCGGCCCGGCCGCGGCCGCCGCCATCGGGCTGCGCGTGCTGGACGCCCTCGCGTACGCGCACCGGCACGGCGTCACCCACGGCAACCTGCACCCGGGCAACGTCCTGCTGGCCCCGGGCGGCCACGTGGTGCTGAACGACTTCGCCATCCCGGCCCTCGCCGAGGAGACGACCGCCAGGCTGCCCGGCTTCACCGCACCGGAGCTCACCCCCGACGACGCCAAAGCCACCCACCCCCCGCAGCCACCCGACCGGAACGAGGCCACCCCAGAACCAGCCGCCGAACCCGGACCCGCCGCCGACCTGTGGGCGCTCGGTGCGATCCTCTACACCGCGGCGCTCGGCAGGCCGCCGTTCGTCCGGGCCACACCCGCCGCCACCGTGGAGGCCGTTCGGCAGGGGATCGCGATCGAGGCGAAGGACCCGTTCACCGCCCTCCTGCGCGACCTCCTCGACCCCGACCCGGCCCGCCGCCCCGACGCGGCCGCGGTCCACGCGGTCCTGCGGGAGGTCGCGGCGCGGCCCGCCTTCGAGGTCGTGACCGTCACGGTCGGCGGCGTCGAGATCGTCGGCCGGCCCATCCCCGCCGACGCCCCCGCCCCTCCCCCGGCCCCGCCCAAACGCTCGCGGCGCCTCAAGCCGGCCACCCTCGTCCCCGCCGTGGCCGCCGCCGCGGTCCTGGGCGCGGGCCTCGCGCTGCTCGTCCCCGTCGGCACCACCGCGGCGCCCCCGGCCGCCGCCTCCGGCACGGGCCCGGCCGCCGCGCCCGTGCCGGACGACCTCCCGCCGTTCACCAAACCTCTCAAACCGTGCACGCTGGTCTCCGACGACCTCGTACGGGAGCTCGCCCCCTCGGCGGGCGAACCGTTCACGTACGTCAAGGGCGCCTTCACCTCGTGCTCGTGGAAGAGCGACTACGCGGTCCCGGAGGCCAAGCGCGGCGAGCTGTCGATAACGCTGGACACGCTGGACAGCGCGGCGATGTCGGACGCCACGTTCGACCTCTCCAAAAGGGTCGCCTCCCGGCTGCACACGAACTACCGCGAGGTCGACGGCCTGGCTCACGACGCGTTCACCTACACCGACACCGCGACGCGCGGCTTGAGACGGTACAAGGTGACGTACGAGTTCCGGCTGGGCAACCTCCGGGGGACGGTCGAGTACGGCCGCTCGGTGGGCGTCGACCCGGACGGCTCCATCGCCGGGAACGCCGAGAAGGTCACCCGCCTGGTCATCGACCGCCTGCTGAAACGCCCCGGCTGACGAGCGCCCCAGGGCGGCCCCCGTACCGGCGACCTTAGGCTGGCCCCATGGACATCTCCTCGGCGCGCGAGCTCTGGGACGCCGACCCCGGCTGGCTCAACACCGCCTCCTACGGCCTGCCCCCTCGCCACGCCTTCGAAGAGCTCCAGGCCGTCCTGACCGAATGGCGGCACGGCAGCGGCGACTGGAAACCGTGGGACGCCTCGGTGGGCCGTTCGCGCGCCGCCTTCGCCCGCCTCATCGGCGCGCCCGTCACCGACGTCACCGTCAGCTCCACCGTCTCCCAGATCATGTCCACGGTCACCACCGCGCTGCCGCCGGGGGCGCGCGTGGTGGTGCCGGAGATCGAGTTCACCAGCAACCTGTTCCCGTGGGCGGTGGCCGCCGAGGTCGAGACCGTGCCCGCCGACCGGCTGGCCGACGCCGTCACCGGCTCCACCGCCGCCGTCGCCTTCAGCCTCGTGCAGTCCGCCACGGGGTACGTCGCCCCGCTCCAGGACATCGTGGCCGCCGCGCGGGCCCACGACGCGCTGGTCATCGCCGACGCCTCCCAGGCGTGCGGCTGGCTGCCGGTCGGTGTCGAGGGCATCGACGCGCTGGCCTGTGCCGCGTACAAGTGGCTGATGGCGCCGCGCGGGGCCGCGTTCGGCTACCTGTCGCCCCGCCTGCGCGAGCGCATGCGCCCGCTGGCCGCCAACTGGTACGCCGGGGCCGACGAGGGCGGCTCCTACTACGGCCCGCCGCTGCGGCTCGCGCCGGACGCCCGCGCGTTCGACCTGTCGCCGGCCTGGTTCTCCTACGTCGGCGCCGCCCCGGCCATCGAGCTGCTCGACGAGCTCGGCGTCGAGCGGATCCGCGACCACAACGTCGCCCTCGCCAACCGCTTCAGGGCCGGGCTCGGCCTCGAACCGTCCGACTCGGCCATCGTCTCCGTGGACGCCCCCGGCGAGCGCCTTGAGGCGGCCGGCATCCGCGCGGCGGTGCGGGCGGGCAAGGTTCGGGCCAGCTTCCACGTCTACACCACCGCCGACGACGTCGACCGCGCGCTGGACGCCCTCACCTGACTCGGCCCTGACAGCGGGCCCTTGCGGCCGGCAGACGGGGCCGCTTTAATACGCCGGGCCGCGGACGCGGCGACCCCGTGGGCCGATGAGGAGACATTGTGGCCATTTCCGCAGGTCTGACATTCGTCCCTGACATCCGCGGTCCCGGCCTGCGTCCGTTAACGCTAACACCCCGATGAAACTTTCTTTTTCGCCCATCGGGAAAGCGCTTACCACGAAGGGAAAGAACGCATGCGCTTACGACTGGCCGGCGCGGCGGCGGTCCTCGCCCTGGCTACGACGATCAGCGGCGTCCCCGCCCAGGCCGCCCCGCCCACGAAACAGATGGAGGACCTCGACCGCGGCCTGGTCAGCGTCCGGTCCGGTTCGGGCAACCTCGTGTCGTGGCGGCTGCTGGGCACCGACCCCGACGGCGTCGCCTTCAACGTGTACCGGGGCTCCACCAGGGTCGCCACGAACCTCACCGCCTCCACCAACTACCTCGACAACGGCGCCGCCGCCGACGCCTCGTACACGGTCAGGGCGGTGGTCGGCGGGACCGAGCAGGCCGCCTCGCCCGCCTCGCTCCGCTTCACCGGCGGCTCGTACCTCGACGTGCCGATCCAGCCGCCGTCCGGCGGCACGACACCCGACGGCGTCGCCTACACCTACAGCGCCAACGACGCCAGCGTGGGCGACGTGGACGGCGACGGCCGGTACGAGATCGTGCTCAAGTGGGACCCGTCCAACGCCAAGGACAACTCCCAGTCCGGCTACACCGGCAACGTGTACGTGGACGCGTACCGGCTGGACGGCACCCGCCTGTGGCGCATCGACCTGGGCCGCAACATCCGCGCGGGCGCCCACTACACCCAGTTCCAGGTGTACGACTACGACGGCGACGGCCGGGCCGAGGTCGCGATGAAGACCGCCGACGGCACCAGGGACGGCGTCGGCACCGTCATCGGCAACGCGTCGGCCGACTACCGCAACTCCAGCGGCTACGTCCTGTCCGGCCCCGAGTACCTGACGATGTTCGACGGCCAGAGCGGCGCCGCCAGGTCCACGGTCTCCTACGACCCGCCCCGGGGCACCGTGTCGAGCTGGGGCGACTCGTACGGCAACCGGGTGGACCGCTTCCTGGCCGGCACCGCGTACCTGGACGGCGAACGCCCCTCGCTGATCATGGCCCGCGGCTACTACACCCGTTCCGTCATCGCCGCCTGGGACTTCCGCAACGGCACGCTCACCAAGCGCTGGACGTTCGACAGCAACTCGGCGGGCTCCCAGTGGACCGGCCAGGGCAGCCACAGCCTGTCCGTCGGCGACGTCGACCAGGACGGCAGGGACGAGATCGTGTACGGCGCCATGGCCGTCAACGACAACGGCACCGGCATGTGGACCACCGGCACCGGCCACGGCGACGCCCAGCACCTGGGCGACTTCGACCCGGCCAGGGCGGGCCTGGAGTACTTCAAGGTGAGCGAGTCGGGCTCCCAGCCGTCCTCGCTCTACATCGACCCGCGCACCGGCCAGATCCTCTGGTCCACCCCCGCCAACGGCGACAACGGCCGCGGCGTGGCCGGCGACATCTCGACGGTCAGGGTCGCCAGCGAGTTCTGGTCCGCCGCCGACGCGAACCTGCGCAGCGTCACCGGCAACAACGCCGGCCGCAAGCCGTCCTCGGTCAACTTCCTCATCTGGTGGGACGCCGACCCGCTGCGGGAGCTGCTCGACCAGACCAGGATCGACAAGTACGGCACCAGCGGCGACACCCGCCTGCTGACCGCCTCCGGCGTGCACTCCAACAACGGCACCAAGGCCACCCCGTCGCTGTCGGCGGACCTGTTCGGCGACTGGCGCGAAGAGGTCATCTGGCCCACCAGCGACAACCGCGCGCTGCGGATCCACGCCACGACCACGCCCACCGACCGCCGCATCTACACCCTCATGCACGATCCGCTCTACCGGGTTTCGGTCGCGTGGCAGAACACCGCTTACAACCAGCCGCCGCACACGAGCTTCTTCATCGGCGACGGCATGCCCACCCCACCCAGGCCGAACATCTACGTCCGCTGATCCTGGCTATCACCAGTTGATCTCCTGGGCCGTCTGTGGGCCGTCAGCCATGGAGGCGGACCGCCCGGAGCGCACGGTCGATGACCTTGCGCATCCGCTGCTCGCTCTTCTCCATCAGGTGCGCGTAGGTCTTCAGGAGCAGCACACCGCCGTCAGTGTGTCCCACCCACTCGGCGACCGCCTTCGGGCTCTCGCCCTCGGTTCAAGAGCAGGCTCGCGAAGTGGTGCCGCATCGCGTGCATGCCGCGCTCACGGAAGGCGGCCCCGCGGTTCTCCTCGCGGGGCCACCTCAGCGCGTCGGGAGGCGCGTCGCGCTGAATAGTCAGACCGGTGATGGCCTGGCCGCTACGGATCCGCGCCAGGATTGCAGCCACCTGATTGTCCGGCATGCGGCTCACGTATGCCCTGAGGGATCGCGGGCGGGACTCGCTGTCGATAAGGGCGACGATCTGCTTCGCCTCCTCCGGGGTCGCGCCCGCAGCGATGCGGAGCCGCTCGGGAAGCGGTGGAACGATGCCGGCCTCTTCGAGCGCTCTGTGCCGCAGATGGCTCCTCTCGGGTCTTGTTGAACTTCGGCGGCGCGAAGAAGAGCTTGCCCTTCAATCCCTTGATCTGCCGCTGGATCGTCACGCCGTCGTGGAGCCAGTCAGGGAGAAGGCCAGGATCTCGCCCTGGCGCAGGCCGAGGCCGGCGTCCACTATGGCCTGGAACCGCCCAGGCAGCACCTCGCCCATGGCGTGCACCCTCTCCTGCGTCCACGGCACAAGCTTCTTCTTGGTCATGCCCGGCAACACGACCGTGCTCGACTTCGTCGGGTTTCGCTGGGTGCGGGCAGGTACGGGCGGGTTGATATTGGACAAGGACTTCGAGGCTACGGAAGCCAGAGCCGTGGTGCAGGCGTGGGCTTCACAGTGGGTAATCGACCAGTTCGAGCGACTGCGCGACTATGAACGCACTCACATGACGCTTCCCGAAGAATGGCGCCATGCGGGGTTTGGAAGCAGCCGCCACCTACGGCTCACCAAGGATGAGCTCGCGCAACTGGCCGACCAGCTCAATGCTGTGTTGGAGCCGTGACGCGAGCTGACCAAAGCGCGTGTCGAATCGAGAGAGGATTCGCCGGACACACGCCCGGTCTTCATCTTCTACCACGCGTTCCCCGAAGACCTCTGAGGAGAGGCTTCTGTATTTCATGCATGAGGAGTGGGGCCGCGCTCACCTCGCTGAACAGCGAGCTGAGGCCGCACGGTTACGCATGATTTCGCCGCGCTCGCGCCAGCGGATTCTTCCGCGTCTCCGCGGCCGGTTCGCGGTCACCCTCCACCGCCTCGAACCTGCGTGGTTGAGGGGGGCGGCCGGCATACGCCAGAAGGGGATCGCCGGGCCGTGTTTTATCTGGTCGGAGCGGTGATGCAACGACGCCCGAGCGTTGGCTCGGGTGTCGGTGGTGCTGGGTGGGTTCAGTTGGTGAGGCGGTGTCTTCGATCCCAGCTATCGAGAAGTCCAGTGCGGCCGACGCCTTGCCGACTCTGGGCACCGCATCGCTCTTGATCTGCATGATCCGGCCTCGGGACTGGTAGGAGTCGTTGATCAAGTGGTCTGTATTCGAGCTGGTCGCGCTGAGGACGTTCACCGTGAGTGGCCATTCGGGGCGTAGCGGTTCCAGGTGTCCCCTGCGTCAGCAGCGACTCGGGTGTGGTGTTGTCGTGGAAGCCGATGGCCCTGGCCATGACGGGTGTGGGGCCTGGAGGACACGTGCAGCTTTGATCTGACCGGGGCGCCACCCACCCCGAAAGCTGACGTGACAGAGGAAGCGCTGGTCAACATGACGGGATGAGCACCGGCGGCTCAGCCACCGCCCCGGTTGTCTGGAACGCGCGCCGGGCGCGGGGCTTGAGCAGCGCGGCCATCGCCTCCAAAAAGCCTTGGCGCGTGCCACCGTCGGGATGATGAAGTGGCACGGTGATCAACCACGATGAGGCGGCTGTCCGACCGTTAACACTGGCTTGGGTGAGTCGGCACCTGGAGGTCGGCGAACGGATCCTCAAAACCGAGGCGCTGCACGGCGGCATCACTGCCGAGATGCGGAGGCTGACCATCGGCACGCGGGACGGAGGCACCCGTGACCTGGTGCTGCGGAGCTTCGTCGACCCGTTCTACGTGAGGGGCGCCGAGGACGGACTGAACGGGGAGGCCGGCGCTCTGTCCCTGCTCACGGGGACCGGCGTGCCGGCTCCTGGGCTGGTCGCGGTGGATCCGACCGCCGCGCATTGCGAGTATCCATCGCTCTTGATGACACATCTGACGGGCCGGACGGTCCTCGACGATGAGGGATTGGAAACGCGCGTCCCTCTGCTGGCCCGTCAACTCGTGGCGATCCATGCGCTGCGGCCCGCCGAGCGGCCCCGGAAGTATGTGACGCTGACGACCGCCGACACCGTCGTGGTTCCGAAGGGCGCCGACGCGGAGGCATGGGCCGCGGCGATCGACGTGATCCGCAAGCCCGCGCCGTCCTATGAAGGGCGATTCCTGCACCGGGACTTCCAACCCGGCAACGTGCTGTTCGACGTGCCGCCCTCAACGCCGACGGGTGCCCGGATCACCGGCGTCGTCGATTGGGCAGGGACTTGTTGGGGCCCGGCAGACCTCGATGTCGCACACTGCTCCACCAATCTCGCGCTGCTGCACGGACCGGCGTGGGGCCTGCGGTTCGCTGAGGCGTACGAGGAGGCTGGCGGGGTGCTGGCCGCGGCCGCGAGCGAGCGGCTGTACTGGCAGGTGCGGGACGGGCTGGCCTGCTCAGAAGAAGTACAGTTAGTGTCGCAGCCATGGCGGGAGGCAGGCAGGACAGAGCTGACGACGCGAGCCGTGGAGGAGCGACTGGATGCCTATGTCACCGCCCTGATGGACGCGCTGGGCTGAGCCGCCATCTGCGAGATTGCTGAGGAGGTCCCGAACGTAGGGGCGCCGCAACCACATCCAGGTGGATTTGGGGTTGGGTGAGGCGATCAGCCGATCGGCGAGCGGGCGCAAGGCTGGGCTGATGGAGCCCGTGCCGTCGTCGAAGACGGTGTGGATCAGGTCGGTCAGGGTGCATCTGGTGCAGAGACGACCTGTATAGAGCTGGCCTTCATGTCTGCAGCGAGAGCAGGAGAACGAGCGGGTGATGCCGGCGCAGTCCCGGCAGATCGCCTCGCCGTTATCCCTGCGGCCGGGCAGGAGACGGTCGGTGCTGCAGGTGGGGCAGGTGCCGTGTGTGTTCTCGGCCTTGTGCAGGCAGGTCCGGCAGATCGGCCCGTCAGACCAGTTTGCGGCTTTGGCGGCGCGGCGGCCGCAGCGGGCGCAGTCGCGGATGTGATTGCGCTCGTAGCGCTCTGGGGAGAGGGGGCTCATTGGTCGGGGCGGATCCGGGCGCGCTTGGGTCTGATCGGCGCGATCTGGGTTGCCGGGCCGGTGTCGCCGGTGGCGGTGCGGCGGGGTGCGGCGTTTTCGGCTTTGGTGGCGATGAGGTCGGCGGGGGTGCAACCGAAGATGTCGCAGAGTGCGGCGAGGACCGGCATGGAGAGCCGTTCGGGGGTCTGGGTGACCAGCCGCCAGATCTGGACCGATGACAGGGTGATGCCGCGGTCGGCGAGAGGCTGGGCGAGGTCGGTGGCGGTGAACATGCCGTGCGCGGCCATGGTCTCGCGGAGCCGCCACTGGTAGCTGACCTGGCGTTTCATCGGTTCTTCCGTCCGGTGGCGAGGGCGGCATTCAGGGTCGATTCCATCGCTTGGCGCAGGGTGCGGGTACGGAAGACGGAGGAGACGCAGGTGTAGATCGAGGTGGTGGAGGCGTGCTCGTGGCCGACTTGCTCCTGGACGAATCGGGGGTCCCAGCCGTCCTCGATGAGGTGGGTGACGTAGGAGCGGCGAAAGGAGTGGAAGTCCAGGCCCGGGTCGAGGCCGAGTGCGTCGCGGTAGGTGGCGAAGCGGGTGTTGATCTGGGAGAACCCGATCCGTGGGCTGCGCTCGGAAGGCCAGAACGCCGGTGAGACGGCCGCCTGGGCGAACCCAGGCCGGACTTCGGTGACCCACTGGTCGAGGATGTCGACGATCCAGTCCATCCCGCCGATCCCGTCGCGCGGGCCGACCGTCAGGACGCTGCGGCGCTTGGGCGGTGAGCCTTTCATCGCCTTGCCCCAGCGGACGTAGCAGACGCCGAAGTCTCCGAAGATCGGCGCGTGCGGGTTGGGCCCGAAGTCGACCAGGTCCAGCATCCGGTCTTCGCGGCGGCGCAGCCCGTAGGCGTAGGCGGTCTTGAACAACGTCGCGTCCCGGAATGCCGGCAGCCAGCCCTTGCGTCCGGCGCCACTGACCCGGTGGACCTGGTCGGCGGCGTAGTCGAAGAACGCCTGGAGCTCATCGCGGGTGAACGCCCGTCTGGCTGGGTCGGCCTCGTTGTCCTAGAGGTGGACTGCGGTGTTCCACTCGTGGCAGACCTGGATCGGATGTGACCCGAACCGCCGCTCGCACTCGGCCGCCCACCCATAGGCCGGATCGGTGAGGAAAGCGCAGAACGACCGGAACGCCTCGGCGTAGTTCCGCAGCGTCGAGTGCCGCAGATGCCGGATCGCTCGCAGGTCGCCCAGCCACTCGTCCACCATCTGCGGCATCCACTGCCACGGAACGCACAGCGTGGCGGGAGAACGCCTTCACCGCGTTCTCTCGGCCCTCGATCGTGGAGAACGCCAGGTTCCGGGCCAGCTGCTGATTTCGCCAGCCCTCCAGCATCGCCTCGGCCACCTGTTCCTCAGGCCGGAGCAACACCGCCCCACCGCCCAGATACAGGCCTGCAGCGCCCGGCGCCATCCCGTCCCGGCTCACTCTCCGCCACCCTTCAACCGATTACATCAAACGAAAGGATCTTTCATCAAATGTAATCGCTTGGCAAATCCGCAGATGAGAGCCCTATCGCGATAAGCTGGCGACGGCTGCTAACTTGATCTCGCCTCCGCCATCCCGACGGATCCGAGCAGCAGGCCAGCATCTCTCTACGGCCCAACAGCCTGTGTGAAGTGGTCGGAGATTTCATCCGCTGCAATAGCGTGCGCTTGGAGCAATGGAACAGTGGTTGGCGTTAACCATTGACCGACGCCATGGACGCCTGACGGCGGGCGTTCCCGCCGGTCAGTCGATGCCTTCGATGATGCGGAAGTCGCGCTCGAAGCCGTCGGGGAGGGCCACCAGCGCCTTCTGGTATGCCTCGCTCTCGTATGCCGCGACGGCCTGTTCAAAGCTGTCGAACTCGATCAGAACGACGCGCTGCGTGATTCCGGCCTCGTGGGCGACGACTCGACCGCCACGGGACGGGAGGAGGGCCAGGTTGCGCCCGCCCCCAGCCTGGACCGCCGGACCGGCCAGCTTGTCGTAGGCAGTCAGCCTCTCAGGGTCGGAAATGGCGGGGTAGACACTGACCCAGTAGCCCTTAGCCATGGAAACTCCTGTGTTCGGCCGGACACGTCCGACTTCGAATTGACACTCAGATTGATCGATCCCAGCGACCGGTACTGCGGTCAGTTGAATCGTCATATGCGCAGGTTAGGGCTTGATGTGCGGTCGGGGGAAAGATCGGTACGAGATAGGCTCAGAACGGATCGTTATCAATCGGCAGGGGGGCACGTGGCACCGGATACGGTGAGCCTGCGGTACTTCCTGGTGCTGGCGCAGGAGTTGAACTTCACCCGCGCGGCCGCACGGATCGGTATCGCACAGCCCGCACTCAGCGCCCGGATGCGCCGATTGGAGGCGGAACTCGGTACGGCCCTGCTGGTCCGCAACACGCGTAGCGTCGTATTGACCACGGCCGGTGCGGCTTTGGCGGAGTCCGCGCCACCCGCGCTGGCGGCGCTGGACCGGGCATGGGACACCGCCCGGCGCGCGGCGGCCGGTGAACTGGGCACGCTGCGCATCGGATACAGCCTCAGCACCGGGGCCGAGACGGCACCGGCCCTGGTGGACAGGCTGATTCGCGACAACAGCGGACTCGAGGTCGGCGCGGTCCCGATGGCGACACCGGAGATCTCCCCCGCGGTCGCCGACGGCCGCATCGATGCCGGGATCACCCGCGGTGAACAGCCGGGCCGTGGCGTGCGCCGGTTCCTGCTGCGGCGTGAGCGCGTCGGGATCCAGCTGGCGCAGCACCACCCGCTGGCCGAACACCCGGAGATCGAGATCGCCGACGCGGCCGCGTATCCGCTGCGACTCCCGGACCGTGCGGCCAACCCCGTGATCCACGATCAGCTGTCCGCACTGTTCCGAGACACCCGACCACACCCCCGATTCCACACGCCCGCAGTCTCTGTCGACATGTCTCAGAGCCACCTGCGCGACGGCGTCACCCTCGCCCCGGCCGGAGAAGCTGCGGTCACGGCACAACCGGCCGGTCTCACCTGGCGACCGCTGCGGGGCGCGCCCAGCCTGACGATCCACCTGGTCCTCCCACTCGAGCCGTCGCCACTACACCGCCGCATCCGTGCCATCGCCAACACCCTGGCGCACGAGCTGCACTGGCTGCCGGACTGACGCGCAAGAGGTCAAGCGAGACGGACGCCTGCGGTGGCGAGGCCGAAGACCTTGTGCCCGGCGGACTTCGCGGTGATGACGACGACGGCGGTCTTGCTGAATGTCCGACACGACTCGCTACGCCGGCGGATCAGCATCCGATGATGGCCCCAGGTCCGGTCCGAGTCGTACACTGCGGCGACGTCCTCGCCCAGCCCGAGATCTCGGCGGATACCGCGCCTTCGCCGACGCTGAACCGGACAAGCACGGGTAACCGGCGGGAACGCCCGCCGTCAACGGCGCAGAGTCGGCAAGGCGTCGGCCGCACTGGACTTCTCGATAGCTGGGATCGAAGACACCGCCTCACCAACTGGACCCACCCCAGCACCACCGACACCCGAGCCAACGCTCGGGCGTCGTTGCATCACCGCTCCGACCAGATAAAACACGGCCCGGCGATCCCTTTCTGGCGTATGCCGGCCGCCCCCATTGACAGTTCTCGCGACCGAGATCACTCATGCTGGCTCGCTCGTATCGCTCAAGACGGCGGCGCAACTCCAGGTTCTCCCCCTGAGCCACTTCCAATGCTCTGCGGAGTTCCGCAACCTCGTGACGCCGAGCGCCTCGTCTTCCTCCAGCTTGCGCGCGAGCACTCTCACAGCGGCCGAGGACGAGGCGACGGGCTCATCATCTGCCGGGGGACGCGCTATGCTGCGGGATTTGGCTCGTTGCCGTTCTATCTGCGCACGTAGCGTGGGTGACGATAGAGGAAGTCGGTGCTCACGCCCGCAGCTTTGGCGACGGCAGTGAAGCTAACGGGCTCGCGCGCTGCGGCCAGGCGCCGCAGGGCTCGTCGAGCTTTGTCCTCTGCTGCCACTGTTCGAGCAGCAGCCGCTTGTCTCAGATGCTCGGGCAGGTCGTTGGGCCTTCCCCCACGGAAGTGGACACGCGTTGGGGTGTGTCATGCTAATCGATCTTAAGTTGATTCTTCGGATCGGTTTCCAGACCATCGAGACCTTCCTGGAAAACTATCCCGCAGTGCGGGCGCGGGCACGAGTCCGTGTTACTGAAGCCCGCAGAATTACATAAGGGCCCGGAGCTGCCATCCCTCGTCAGCCAGGCGTTCCAGGAGGCGGGTCTGCTCCTCCTCGTTGTCGCAGGTGACGATGATGCCCCACACCTCCGGGCGTACGTCCTCGTCGGCGTCGCCCGGGTCGGGCAGCGCCTCCGCGCGGTCGCTGCCGTCCGTTCCTGCGATGGCGTCGGCGAGGTCGTTCAGGTCGTCATCGATGTAACCGGTCGCGAGCAGCAGGTCCGGGTCGGCGTCGCGCAGGTCGGCGAGCATCCGCTCTTCCCAGCCGCCGCGCTCGGTGAGCCGGTTGTTCTCAAGCAGGTACGCCTCCGCGTCCGAGTCGCCGGCGTTCGGCGGGGCGGCGCACTACTGGTCGGTGCGGGGAAGGGCGGGTCTGGTGATGGCCGCGGCGTGGGCGGCGCCCCGGCCGTGGGCGCGGGCGACGATCTCGCCGGCCTGGACGCGTACCGCGGCCTCGGTGGCGTCGTCCGCGTCCGGGATCCCGGCGGCCGAGGCGACGGCGGCGTGCTCGTCGAGGACCAGGTGCAGGCCCGGCCAGGGATCGGGGCCGAACACCCGGCGCAGGCTCCCGGCCAGGTCGCCGATCCTGAGCCGGACGAGCCGCCCCAGCTCGGCGGGGTCGCCGGTCACCACGGCGATGGTGACGCGGTCCCCCGGACGGGCGGCGCGGACGGCCTCCTCGGCCGCCTCCAGCCGGCCGGTCCCCAGAACGGCGATCACACCGTCGGCGTCGAGCCGCGTCGGGCGGCCGGTGAGCTCGTCCGGCAACTCCGCGGGGGGCTCCCAGGCGTCGCGGACATCTCGCGCGGGGGTGACGAAGGGCAGGTGCGGCGGGTCCCAGGTGTCGGCGAGGTCGAGGCCGGCCAGGTGCCGGCAGGCGCGGGCCACGTCGAAAGGATCGCCGAAGCCGGGCGCCGTCTCGGCCAGATGAGCGGCTCCGCCCAGCAGCGTGAGGACCAGCTCGGCCAGCCGCACCCGCCGCGCATGGCTCGGCGCGCCCGGCTCCAGTGCCTGGCTCGGCGCGTGCGGCTCCAGTGCGAGGGCGAGCAGCAGGGCCTCCAGACGGGCGAGCTGGCCCAGGGCGGTGCGGCCGGGTTCGTCGTCGAACACCCCGGCCAGCGAGCGCGACTGCAGCTTGCCCCCGGCGGCGGTGTCGCCGGTCAGGGGCAGCCGTTCGAGCCACACGCGGGCGAACGCCCCCAGCGCCTCGGCCACGTCGGACGGCGGCCGGCCCTCCTCGGCCGCCGCGGGCCCGAGCGAGTCGACCAGGACCGCCAGGTAGAGGGCGCGCTTGCCGGGGAAGTTCGAGTAGACCGCGCCGCGGGTCAGCTCGGCCCGCTCCGCGATCCGGTCCACCTTGGCGTCGGCGTACCCGCGCTCGGCGAACTCCTCCCTCGCCGCCGCCAGCACGGCCGCTCGGGTGCGTTCCTGCTGCTGCGCCCGGGTCAGCCTGGCCATCGAGCCACACTCCCAACATTCAGATGTTCACATCATCCGAAAGGATAGTCCCTTGACATCGAGGCGTCGCGCAGGGGAGCCTGACTACGTAGTCAGAACCAGGAGCCGCACGTGTCCGACGCCAGGCGAAGGCCCCCGAGCAGCACCGACGTCGCCGCCCTCGCGGGCGTGTCGCAGAAGACGGTCTCGCGGGTGCTCAACGGCGAGCCGTACGTCACCGACGAGGTCCGCGAGCGGGTGCTGGCGGCGGCGCGCGAGCTCGGCTACCGCCGCAACACCGCCGCCAGGGCGCTCCACCTGGGCCGCTTCCACCGGATCGGGGTCGCCTCGATCGGCAGCTCGCTCTACGGCCCGTCATCCCTGCTCGTCGCCCTGGAGCGGCAGGCCAGGCAGATCGGGTACGCGTTCGCGGTCGCCTACGCGGGCGAGGGCGCCGGTGTCACGAACGCGGTCGAGTCGCTGCTGGCCCAGGGCGTGGACGCCCTCGTGGTCTCCGACCCGATCGACCCCATCGACGGGGGCCAGGAGTTGCGCATCGACCCCGACGTGCCCGTGCTGAGCTTCCGGCCGATCCCCGGGCTCGCCGGGCCGCGCGTGGTGGTCACCGGCGCGTCCGGCGTGGAGGCGGGCAGGCAGGCGACCGAGCACCTGCTCGGCCTGGGACACGCCACCGTCTGGCACGTCGCGGGGCCGCACCGGTGGCCGGCGGCGCGCGACCGGGCGCGCGGCTGGCGGGAGGCGCTGGCCGCCGCCGGGGCTGCCGAACCGCCGGCGCAGGAGGGCGACTGGTCCCCGGCCTCCGGGTACGCGGCGGGCCAGGTGCTGGCGGCGGACCCGCGGGTCACGGCGGTGTTCGTGGCCAACGACGACATGGCGATCGGCGTGCTGCGCGCCCTGGCCGAGGCCGGTCGGGCGGTCCCGGAGGAGGTGAGCGTGGTCGGCATGGACGACATCCCGGCGGCGGCGTACCTGTCGCCACCGCTGACCACCATCCGCCAGGACTTCGAGGCGATCGCCCGCCACGGTCTCGCGCTGCTCGCCGCCGAGATCGAGCGCTCCCCCAGCGAGCACAGCGACCCCGCCGAACCTGCAGAGCCCGCAGAGCCCCGAGAGCCCGCGGAGGCCGGCGAGCCCCGCGAGCCCGCCGGCCTGCCCCCGCACCTCGTGGTGCGCCGATCGACCGCACCGCCCGCCAAGCCGTGACAAGGAAGGGAACCCCCGTGCCGCGAGTACTCTTCGGCGCCGCCTACTACCCCGAATACCACCCCGCCGACCTGCTGAAGACCGACCTGGACCTGATGGCAGACGCGCGCTTCTCGGTGATCCGGGTCGGCGAGTCGGTCTGGTCCACCTGGGAGCCCGAGAACGGCCGCTTCGACCTCGACTGGCTGCAACCGGCGCTGGACGGCGCGCACGAGCGCGGCATCGGGGTCATCCTGGGCACGCCGACGTACGCGGTGCCGCCGTGGCTGGCCCGCCTCTACCCGGAGATCGCCGGGGAGCGGGCCACCGGGCAGCGCATCGGGTGGGGCGCCCGCCAGGAGATGGACTTCACGCACCCGGCGTTCCGCTTCCACGCCGAGCGCATCACCCGCAAGGTCGTCGAGCGGTACGCCGGCCACCCGTCGGTCATCGGCTTCCAGGTCGACAACGAGCCGGGCCTGCACCTGCTGCACAACCACGGCGTGTTCCAGCGGTTCGTCGACTGGCTGCGGGAGCGTTACGGCGACGTGGAGACGCTGAACCGGGAGTGGGGCCTGGTCTACTGGTCGCACCGGCTGTCGGACTGGGCCGACCTGTGGCGGCCGGACGGCAACGCCCAGCCGCAGTACACGCAGGCGTGGCGGCGCTTCCAGGCCGACCAGGTGACCGAGTTCATCGCCTGGCAGGCGGACATCGTGCGCGAGTACGCCCGTCCAGAGCAGTTCGTCACCACGTGCATCGCCTACGACCGGCCCGGGGTGGCCGACGAGGAGCTGACCCGGGGGCTCGACGTCACCGCGGGCAACCCGTACTACACGATGCAGGACGGCTTCGCGCTGCCCGCGCCGCAGGACGCGCCGCAGAGCTGGATGACCAGGAACACCTGGGCGCTGTACCTCAGCGCGGACCGGATGTTCTCCTCGCGCCAGGAGCCGTTCCTGGTGACCGAGACGAACGCGCAGGCCATCGGGCCGTCCTGGGTGAACCAGCCCGCCTACGACGGCCAGTGGCGGCAGGCCGCGTGGGCGCTCGTCTCCCGCGGCGCCTCCATGATCGAGTACTGGCAGTGGCGGACGCTGGTGTTCGGCACGGAGACGTACTGGGGCGGCGTGCTGCCGCACAGCGGGCGGCCGGGGCGGACGTACCGGGAGATCGCCCGGATCGGGGCCGAGCTGGAGACGGCGGGAGAGCTGGTCGAGGGGCTGGTCCCGGACGCGGACGTCGCGATGCTCTACTCCACGCCGAGCAAGTGGGCGCTGAGCGCCCAGCCCGCGCTCGGGCGACCGGACGGCGGGCCGGACGAGCGCTCCTACCAGGGCATCTTCGAGCCGTTCTACCGGGGCGCGTTCGACGCCGGCTGCCAGGTGCGGGTGGTGCACGCCGCCCAGGCGGTCGCCGAGGAGCCGGGCGCGCTGGCCGGCCGGCATCCGGTGCTGGTGGCCGCCGGGCTGTACGTCGCCGACGACGCCACGCTGGACTGGCTGACGGCGTACGCGCAGGCCGGCGGGCACCTGGTGGTCGGCCCGCGCACCGGCTACGCCGACGCCGAGGCCCGGGCCCGCAGGGACGTCCAGCCGGGCAGGCTGGCCGACGCGGCGGGCGCCTGGTACGACGAGTTCAGCAACCTGGCCGAGGACCTGCCGGTGAAGGGAGCGGCGTTCCCGGAGGGCGCGGCGGGCACCCGGTGGGCCGACGGCCTGCAGGTGGACGGGGCGGAGGTGCTGGCCGGTTACGAACACCCGCACTTCGGGCAGTTCGCGGCGATCACCACTCGCGCGCACGGGCGGGGCCGGATCACCTATGTCGGCACCGTCCCCAACGCGGTGCTGGCCGAGGCCCTGTTCCGCCGGCTGGTCCCGTCGCCCGGCCCCTGGTCGGAGCTGCCGCCCGGCGTCACCTCGACCGGCGCCACCGCGCGCGACGGGCGGCGGGTCCGTTTCCTGCACAACTGGGCGTGGGAGCCCGCGTCGGTGCGGGTACCGGTCCCGGTACGGGATGTCCTCGACGGCTCCGCCCACGAGGCCGGCGCCGAGTTGCCGCTGGGGCCGTGGGACGTGCGGGTGCTGTCGGAGACGGCAGGCGGCGACGTACGCTGATCTTGCGCCCGTACGGCCAGGAAGGAAACGCATGGCGGTCAACGTCACTGTCTGGAGCGAGAACTATCACGAGCCGCGCGAGGAGGCGGTACGCCGCATCTATCCCGACGGCATGCACGGCGCCATCGCGGAGGGGCTGACCGAGCTGCTGGGCGAGCGCGTGAGCACGCGTACCGCCGTGCTCGACGAGCCCGAGCACGGCCTGACCGACGCGGTGCTGGCCGGCACCGACGTGCTGACCTGGTGGGGCCACATGGCGCACGAGGAGGTCGACGACAAGATCGTGGAACGCGTGCGGCGGCGCGTGCTGGGCGGCATGGGCCTGCTGGTGCTGCACTCGGCCCACTACTCCAAGATCTTCCGCGCCCTGATGGGCTCCACCTGCACGGTCAACTGGCGTGACGCCGGCGAGCGCGAGCTCGTCTGGACGGTCGCGCCGGGCCACCCGATCGCGCGGGGCGTGCCCCGTCCGCTGGTCATCGAGCAGCAGGAGACGTACGGCGAGCCGTTCGGCATCCCGGAGCCCGACGAGCTGGTCTTCATCAGCAACTTCAGCGGCGGCGAGGTGTTCCGCAGCGGCTGCTGCTTCCGCAGGGGCCTGGGCAAGATCTTCTACTTCAGCCCCGGCGACCAGGAGTACCCCGTCTACCACCACCCCGGCGTGCGGCAGGTGCTGGCCAACGCCGTGCTGTGGGCCGCGCCGGAGGACGGCGTGGGCGAGCCGCTCCAGAACGCCCACACCCCCATCCAGTGGTAGGAGGCCCAGTGGTAGGAGACCCAGGGACCTTCGAGACCATCAAGGAGGACAGGCCGCTGCGCGGCGTGGTGGTCGGCGCGGGCTACATCGGCGGCCAGTGGGCGCCCGAGCTGCTCGCCCACCCCGGCACCGAGCTGGTGGGCTGGGTGGACGTGGTGGTGGAGCGCGCCCGGGCCGCCGCCGCCGAGCTCGGCCTCGACGACCTGCCCGTCAGCGACTCGCTGACCGCCCTGCTCGACGGCGAGGAGCCCGACTTCATCGTCAACTGCACCGTCCCCCAGGCCCACCACGACGTGACGGTCACGGCGCTGCGGCGCGGGGTGTCGGTGCTGAGCGAGAAGCCCATGGCGGTCACCCTGGACGAGGCCCGCTCCATGGTCAAGGCGGCCGACGAGGCGGGGCGGCTGTTCGCGGTCAACCAGAACCGCCGTTTCATGCAGACCCTGGTGGCCTTCCGGCGCACGGTGGCCGATCTGGGGCCGCTGGGGGTGCTGACCTCGGAGTTCTTCATGCCCTACCGGGGGCCGGAGTTCCTGGGGACGCTGGAGCATCCGCTGTTACAGGACATGGCGATCCACCTGTTCGACGCGGCCCGGGCGGTGTCGGGGGCGGATCCCGTGTCCGTCTACTGCGAGTCGTTCCGGCCGTCGTGGACGTGGTATCCGGGGGCGTGCTCGGCGACCGCGATCTTCGAGATGACCGGCGGGCTGCGCTACACGTTCGCCGGGAGCTGGTCGGCGCCGGGTCAGGCGACGTCGTGGACGGGCAGCTGGCGGGCGGCCGGCCCCCGGGGGACGGCGCGCTGGGACGGCAAGGGTGATCCGACGGCGGAGGCGGCCGAGGGGCACGTGGTGCGGCCGCACCCGCCGGAGGCCGACGCGTTCCCCGGTCGCCGGCGTTTCCAGGGGCTGGCCGAGGGGCTGGAGGAGTTCGTGACGGGGCTGCGTACGGGGCAGGCGCCGCAGGGCGAGTGCCACGACAACATCCGCAGCCTGGCCATGGTCACCGCGGCCCTGGAGTCGGCCCGCACGGGCGCGCGGGTGCCGATCACGCTCTGACCGCGCGGGGGCCGCGCCTCGGCGCGGTCCCCCGCTAGGATGGGAGGGCGTTGCCGGGCGCGTCCAGTCCGCGGGAAAGGGATCATCCCACCGGCGGCTCACCCCATGTGGTCGACGGACCTCGGCCCGAGCGCGCGGACCCGGGCAGCCGGAGGTTCGCCGTGTCCGATCTTCCCCAGCGCCCTTCGCTGGAGCATCTGCGCAAGCAGGCCAAACACCGCAAGCGTGCCCGGGGCGTCCCGCTGAGCCGGGCGCAGTTCGAGCTGGCCCGCGAGTACGGCTTCCCGAGCTGGCCGAAGCTGGTCGAGCACGTACGCCTGGCCGCCCTGGAGGGCATCGAGCGGGCGCTGGTCCTGGCCGATCCGGCCGCGCTGGCGGCGTTCCTGCCGGCCGGCGAGCCGGTCGGCGGCCTCCCGCCGCTGCTGGTGCTGCTGCGGCGGGCCGTCGCCCCCGCCGAGCGGGTACGCGAGTGCGCCCGGCTCCTGCTGGACGCGGGCGCCGACCCCGGCAGCCACACCGTCGAGCGGGACGGCGAAGGCAGGCGGACGGCGCTGTTCGACGCCGTGGAGCGGGGTGACCTGGCCCTGGTCCGGCTCCTCGTCGAGCGTGGCGCGCCCGCCGACGAGGACGCCTTCTACCACGCGTGCGAGCAGTCGGACCCGGCCTTCCTCGACCTCCTCCACCGGCCCGGCTTCGAGCGCATGGTGGTGCACAAGCTGGACTTCGAGGACGCGGCGGGGCTGCGCTGGTTCCTCGACCGCGGCGCCGACGTGAACGCCTGCCGCGCCCTGCACCACGCCATCGCCCGCGGCCGGGGCGTCGCCATCCTGACGATGCTCCTGGACGCGGGCGCGGACGTGAACCTGCCATGGGACCGCTGGGACGTCGGCCGCCGTCCCCTCGCGCTGGCCGCCCGCTGCGGCCATCTGGCGGCGTACGAGCTGCTGGCCTCGCGGGGCGCGACGGCCGACCTGGATCCGGTGGACGCCGCCGACCTGGATCCGGTGGACGCCGCCGTCCTGGCGGTGGCCCGGGGCGAGTCGGCGCGCCTGCCCGCCGCGCCGCCGCCGGCTCTCGGCAACCCGGCGGACAGCGGGGACTACGGCTGGGCGCTGGGCCAGTTCGCCCTCCTGGGCCGTACCGACGTGGTCCGGACCCTGCTGGACGCCGGGATGGCAGTGGACACGCGCGGCTGGAGCAACTTCACGCCGCTCGACCAGGCCGCCATGCACGGCCGCGCGGCGACGGTGCGGCTGCTCATCGAGCGCGGCGCCGATCTGGACGACCGCGCCTTCGACGAGGAGGGCCCGACCCCGCTGGACTGCGCGCTGTGGGGGCTGCGCCACAACCGCGCGCAGGACGGCGACTACCTCGGCACGGTGGCGGCCCTCCTGGAGGCGGGCGCCCCCACCCGCCTGGGCCCGCCCACGGGCGACCCGGCCGTCGACCACCTCTTTCTCACCAGGATCAGCCGAGCTTGAGGAGGAGTTCCGACAGCTCGACCGGCATGGTGATCATGCAGTCGTGGCCGGTCGCCAGTTCCCACACCTGTGACGGGGTGCCGTTGGGCTGCGTCTCGGGGACGGGCCGGCGGACGACGCCCTCCGGCACGCCGACGGTGCTGTGGATGTGGGTCCGCGGGATCGCGTTCAGAGCCGGGTTGTCCAGCCGGACCGGCTGCTGGAAGCAGCGCACCGGCTGGTCCGACAGCATCGTACGCAGCCAGGCGACGTCCGCCGGGTCGGTGACCCCGAACAGGCCGGCGGGCGGCGGCAGCTCGGGCAGCGGCGGAACCCGCCAGCCGCCGCCGGACTGCGCGACGCGGTCGATCAGGGCCCGGGTCACGGGCTGGACGTCGGCCGCGCTTTCGCCGTCCCGCGGGACCATCGCGTCGAGGTAGACCAGCCGTGCGATCCGGTCCGGGACCCGGTTGGCGGCCGACGAGACGACCAGGCCCGCGTAGCTGTGCCCCACGAGGATCACGTCGGTGAGGTCCTCCTCGAGGATCAGCCCGACGATGTCCTCGACGTGCGTGTCCAGCCCGACCTCGGGGCCGAGCAGATGGGCCTTGTCGCCGAAGCCGGTCAGCGACGGCGCGACCACCCGGTGCCCGGCCGACTCCAGCAACGGGACGACCCGCTCCCAGCACTGTCCGCTGTGCCAGGCACCGTGTACCAGTACATAAGTTGCCATGGTTCGCCAGGCTGCCGACCAGGCCCGGACCGAGCCAGAGCCCCCGCGATCCTGGGGGTGACAGGACCAGGCACGCAGGCGGCCGCCCGAATACAGTGCGAAGATGAGCGAATCGAACCTGCTGGGTGATTACGTGCGCGCGCGCCGCGAGCTCGTCACTCCCGAACAGGTCGGCATCCCCGTCTCGGGGGTGCGGCGCGTGCCGGGCCTGCGCCGGGAAGAGGTCGCGATGCTGGCCGGCATCAGCGCCGACTACTACCTGCGCCTGGAACAGGGCCGCGACCGCAACCCCTCCGCGCAGGTCCTGGAGGCCATCGCCCGCGTGCTGCGGCTCGACGACGACGCCACGGCGTACCTGCTGCGGCTCGGTGCGGGCAAACCCCGCCGGCAGCGGCGCCGGCCCAGGAAGGAGACCGTGCCGCCGGGCGTGGCCCAGCTCGTCGCCACGCTCCCGCTGCCCGCGTACGTGGAGGGCCGCTACTTCGACGTCCTGGCCGCCAACGCCCTGGCCACCGCTCTGTCGCCGCGCCTCGTGGCGGGGGCCAACCGCCTGCGGGACGTGTTCCTCGACCCCGCCGAGCAGGCGCTCCACCCGTACTGGGAGGGCGCCGCCGCGGGCATGGTGGCCGGCTTCCGCGAGTCCGTCGGCACCGACACGGACGACCCCCGCTTCATCGAGCTCGTCGGGGAGCTCTCCCTCGCCAGCCCCCTCTTCAGCCGGCTCTGGGCCCGCCACGACGTGGAGGCGTGCGAGGGCGCGTCCAAGCACATCGACCACCCGCAGGTCGGCGCCCTGCGGCTGAACCGGGAGAGGCTGGGCGTCGGCGGCGCGTCCGGCCAGACGCTCGTCGTCTTCCACCCGGACCCCGGCACCGACGACGCCGACAAGCTCGCGCTTCTCGCCTCGGCCATGAGCGTGACCCCACAAATGAGGCCAGCGGGGTGAAAGATCCTGCAAAGAACCATATGACGTGACGAAAGCCACGGTCCCAGCACGTAGAGTGACGGAACTGGAGAGGGGTCTGGGACGAGGCACGGTCGGGATGGTGTGGGAAGACGCGCCGTACCCGATGTTGACGGTCGATACCGCCGGCATCATCGAGCAGGCGAACGAGGCGGCCCGGCTGCTTCTCGCCGGCGCGGCCGCCAGCGTGCCGCTGGCGCGGGTGGCCCCGGCCTGGCTGTCGCGGGCCCATCACGACGTCTGTGCCGGGCGCCGGGTCGATCAGCGGGCCCGCGGGCCGGTCGGCGGGCCGGTGTTCGAGGCGCATCCCGTCCATGCCGGCCGTGACCGGGTCACGTGGTGGCTGGTCGACGTGGACGATCATCAGCAGGTCGTCGAGGAGCTGCGCGCCGAGCGGGAATGGACCGCCTTCATGGTCGAGGCGTCCGTCGAGCTGCTGTCGTCGCTCAACCTGGAGCGTTGCCTGGAGGCGACCGCGCGCCTGGCCGCCCGGCGGCTCGCCGACGCCGCGCTGGTCGTCATGCCGCTGGACCCGCGCCGGTACGCGATCGTCTCCTGCGATCCGCGGGGCGAGGTGTCCCGCGAGCACGCCTCCGTCGATCCCCGTACGCTCCCGGGGCTGGTGGAGGCGCTGCAGGGCTTCCCTCCGGCGCCCACCCGGTGGGTGGAGCCGGCCGAGGCGCCCGGCTGGGTGCTGCGCGACCTGGGCGGCGAGGTGGGCTCCGTGGCGGTGACCGCGCTGCCCGGCCATGGCCTGGCCACGGGCGCGCTGGTGCTGCTGCGCCGTACCCCTCGGGCGGGTTTCTCGGACGCCGAGAAGGTGTTCGCGCCGCTGTTCACCGCGTGGGCGGGCGCGGCGATCTCGGTCGCGCGGCTGTACGCCGAGCAGGCCGCCATCGCCGAGACCCTGATGGCCGAGCTGCTGCCGCCCACGGCGCCGCCGCTGGAGGGCGTGGAGCTGGCCGCCCGCTACCGGCCCGCGGGCGACAGCGAGCGCGTCGGCGGCGACTTCTACGACGTGCATCCCGTCGGCGGCTCCGGCCGGGAGTCGCTGGTGGTGCTCGGCGACGTGTCCGGCAAGGGCCTGGAGGCGGCCGTGCTCACCGGCCGGATCCGCAACATCCTGCGAGCCCTGGTGCCGCTGGCCGACGACCACCATCGGGTGCTGGAGCTGCTGAACGGCGCGCTGCTCGCCAACGGGGATCCGACGAGCTTCGTCACGCTCGTCCTGGCCTCGATCGAGCGCCGCGCGCGCCAGCTCGTGGTGCGGCTGACCAGCGCCGGGCACCCGCCACCGCTGATCCTGCGCAACGACGGCCGCGTGGAGCCGGTCCACGCCGTCGGCACGCTGATCGGCCTGATGGAGCACATCACCAGCGTCACCGAGTCGGTGCTGCTGGAGCCCGGCGAGACGTGCCTGCTCTACAGCGACGGCATCGTGGAGGCCAGGGGCGGCCCGCTCGGCGACGAGTTCTTCGGCGAGGAGCGGCTGTGCGAGCAGCTCCGGCAGTGCGCCGGCATGCCTCCCGAAGCCCTGGCCGACCGCGTCCAGATGCTGGCCTGCCAGTGGGTCGGCGCCGGCGAGCACGACGACATGGCGGTCGTCGCCATCACCGCGCCCCGCGAGCCCTCTCACCGAGCGCCGCCATGACGCCCGCCGTCGAGGAACGCGTCGAAACGTTGTGGGCGGCGGCCACGGCCGGGGACGAGTACGCCGCCGCGGACGCGGCGCTGGCCGCGCTCGACGCCGGGATGCCGATGGAGACCCTGCTGCTGGACGTCGTCGCCGCCGTGCAGGCGCGCGTCGGCCTGGAGTGGGCGGCCGGCCGCATCACGGTCGCCCAGGAGCACACCGCCACGGCCGTCAACGAGCGCGTCCTCGCGGTGCTGGCCCATCAACCCGCCGCGCGACGGAGTCGGGAGCCGGGCCGGGGCCGCATCACGGTGGCCTGCGTCCACGGCGAGTGGCACGCGTTCCCGGCGCGGCTGCTGGCCGAGGTACTGCGGCTACGCGGCTGGCACGTCGACTACCTGGGCGCGCAGGTGCCCACCCCGCACCTGGTCGCCCACCTGCACCGGACGAACCCGGACGCGGTGGCGCTGTCCGGCTCGCTCGCGCCCCGGCTGCCGGCCGCGCACGCGGCCATCACCTCGTGCCAGGCGGTGGGCACGCCGGTGCTGGTCGGCGGCGCCGCCTTCGGCCCGGACGGGCGCTACGCGCGGCTGCTCGGAGCCGACGCCTGGGCCCCGGACGCGTGCGCCGCCGCCGACCTCCTGGCCGGCGGGCCGCCACCGTGCCGGACCGCGTCCGGCCGCGGCGCCGGCGAGCCTCCGCACCTGGCCGGCCCCGAGTACGCCGCCCTCACCGGATCGGCCGCGGACCTGGTGAGAAGCGTCGCGGAAGAGCTGGCCCGGCGCGTGCCCGAGCTGGCACCGGCCTACGCGGAGCGGCGGCTCGCGCACCCCGTCGAGGACGTCGCGTCCATCATCGACTACCTGAGGGCCGCCCTGTACGTCGACGACCCCGAGCTGTTCTCCTCCTTCGTGGACTGGATGGCGGAGGTCCTCACGGCGCGCGGCATCCCGGCGCGCATGCTGCTCCCCGTCCTGGAGGCGCTGGCCGAACGCCTTCCCGGCTCCCCTCGCGCGCTCGTCATGCTGGAGGGAGCGCACGACGTGGCCCGGCGACACCGCGCAGGTGACCGTCGCTAATGCCGTATCAGGGAATGTTTGCCCGGTTGTGCTAGCTAGCTCGGCCAGGTGGCGTGGAGTCTCTGAGAGTGCGTTACGCGAGCTGATGCCCCTTTCGTCGTTGCGGTTGGATGAGGTCTGCGGGTCGGTGGGTCGCTGTTCGGTCTACGGGCGCGGCTGGGTGAACAAGCCGGGCTCGGTTTCGACGAGGATGCGGCGGCTGGCCAGGCGTTTGAGCTTGGCGCGGACGTTTTGGATGCCGTTGGGCGTCAGGGGCAGGCCCATCGCCGGCGCCAGGTCGCGGGCGCGTAGAGAGCCCTCGGCCTGGCCGAAGACGGTGAGGATCTGCTGGTAGTAGGGATGATCGAAGCCGAACAGCCGCGGCGCGTCCGGTTCGGCCGGAGCGGGGTCCGCTTCAGCGAGGGACAGGAGCGTCTTGCGGCTGATCCGCAGATGCTCGGCCTCCTGGCTGAGTTCACTGAGCCGCGCGGTCAAGGAGTCGATGTCGGTCTGGGTCTGCTCGATCTGGCGGGTCAGGGCCTGTTCTCGGGCATCCAGCCGGTCCAGGAGCCAGGTTCCGGGTCGGGCGGGCGGGTATCGGGCCTGGTCATGTCCACCGCCAGGACGGCGTCGAAGGGGGTCAGACGCCGGGACATCACGTCCGTCATCGCCCAGTACACCCGTGATTCGGAACTCGATGGGAGATGCTCATAGTCGCGGACCAGGCGCCGGTGGAACATCAAGATCCCGTAGGTCTGCTCGACGACCCATCGTTTCGGCTGGGGCACGAATCCCTTGTCGGACCGGTTGCGTTCGACGATGTCCATGTCGATTCCCAGGCTGGCGCCATGGGCGACGACCGCGTTCTTGAATCCCTGGTCGACCAGCGCCTTGGTCACGCTTCCCTCGGTGACGGCGGCGACCCGGTCCAGCAGGGCGATCCCGGCGGCGTTCTCGTGGGCTGAGGCCGCGAGCACGACGACCGTGATGACCAGGCCCAGCACGTCTACGGCCAGGCCTCGCTTGCGTCCCGGCTCCTTCTTGGCGACGTCCCGGCCGGTCGTTTCGGCGGGAACCCCGGCCGCGACGTGGACGCTTTGGGTGTCCAGCACGACCAGGCTCGGGTCGGCTAATCGCTTCTTCTTCTCGCGCAGGTGCCAGCGCAGCAGGTCGTGGATCGTCTTGTCGGTGCCGTCGTCGTGCCATTTGGCGAAGTAGCAGTACGTCGCGCCCTTGGGCGGCAGATCATGGGGAAGATAGTCCCATTGGACGCCGGTTCGTCCCTGGTAGCGGATCGCGTTGACGATCTCACGCAGCGCATAGTTGCCTTCGTGGCCGCTGACCGAGGGGTGCGCGGCCTTCCACGCCGTCAGAACCGGCTCGATCAACGCCCACTGCGCGTCGGTTAAGTCGCTCGGGTACGGCTTACGCTCAGTCACCGCGCCATCCCAGCACAACTGGACCCGCAGACTGGCGGTAACACAACAAATCCACACGATCACATAACGACATCACGGATGCAGGCTCACGTAGGCACTCTCAGGGACTCGAGGGCGGCTAGGACGAGGTCGAGGCCGAAGGTGAACTCCTCCACCGGGTCGTAGCCGGCAGCGGCGAGCACCGCGGCGGACTCGTTGAGGTAGGGGAACTCGTCAGGAGGAAGCTGGGGCAGGAAGACGTCCTCGGCCATGTCCGCGAACTCATCGGCGGTGTCGAACGGCAGGCTGGCTTCCTGCAGGGCGAAACCGTAGACATAGCTGTCGAGCAACCAATTGGCGTGCGTCGCCATCAAGACCGGGAAGCCGGCCCTTCGCAGGCAGGCGGTGACCGCTTCGCGGTGGCGAAGGTTCGCGGGCCCCGGCGATGTCCGCGACTCCATCAGGCCGATCGCCCACGGGTGGCGGGCGAGAACCTGTCGGGCGGATACCGCCCGACGTCGCATCGCTGACTGCCAGTCGGTCTCTTCGGGCGGGAGCTCGATCTCCTCGAACACGACGTCGATCATGGCGTCCAGCAACTCCTCCTTGCTCGCCACGTAGTAGTAGAGCGACATCGCGCCCGCGCCGAGCGCGCCAGCCAGCCGGCGCATGCTCAGCCCTCCGACCCCCTCGCGGTCGGCGAGCCGAACCGCCTCGACCACCACCCGTTGCTTGCTCAGCGCCGCGTCTGACGCCACCTGGCGTTGTTCCCTCGCAGGCACGGGTCTCCTCTCGCTCGCTCGAGCGGCTTGACAATCGTCCAGCGCACGGTCATGGCCCAGCGTACTACTCGTAGTACAGCGTACGACGTACGATGTACGAACCAGCGAGAGTCGTAGCTCGGACGTGAGGAGGCTCCTGTGGGAATCGAACAGCGATCGAGTGCCGGAGTACGCCTGGCGCCGGGGGCGAGTCCGCCGGGGCGACGACGATGCGTGCCGCCGACCGGCACCGCTACGGCCTGCCCTCAGCGCTCGAGTCGTCCGAGGTCCGGGCTACCGCTGCCCGGTCGAGGCGATGTGCTCGTTCAGGTGGGCGCGGCCTCGGTACATCCCTGCCGCCACTCCGGCGGAGGGACCGCTCCTCTCGAAAGAAGAACCGATGACCATCCGAACGAAAGCCCCGAACCTGCTCGACAACCCGCCGGTCCCCGTGCAGGCCAAGCTCGCCGCCGCATGGACCAGCTTCATGTTCCTCTACATCTACGTCGACTACTTCCACCTCCACAAGCCCGGCGTCATCGACAACCTCCGCGCCGGCGTCGTCTTTGAGTTCGACATCAGCCCGACGTTGTTAACCATGATGCTCGCGTCCGTGGCGATCCCGGCCCTGATGGTGATGCTCTCCATGACGCTGCCCGCCCGGGTGAACCGCGCCACGAACCTCGTCGTTGCATCGCTCTACATCCCCTACTCGGTGTTCAACGCGGCAGGGGAATCCTGGAACTGGGCCCCCTTCTACGGTCTCTCCATCGGAATCGAGGTGCTGCTCCTGGCCTTCATCCTGCGCTCCGCCTGGACCTGGCCTCGAACCCCCGCCGTCCCAGCCGGTCCCGCGACGACCGACCTTCGACAGGACCTTCGACAGTAGGTGTCCGTGTAAAGCCCTACGGCGTGAAGCCCGCCGCGGCGCCCGTAGGCCAAACGGTGGCTGACCGACCAGCAGACCTCATCCAACCAACCGCAACGACGAAAGGGGCATTAGCTCGCTTAACGCACTCTGACAGGCCGAACGTCGGCTGATGCGGCACGAGGCGCGGTTGGCGGGGAGGGGCTTGGGCTGAGGCCTGCGGTGCGGGCGAGGTCGCACCGCAGGCTGCCGCGTTGGGTTATGGGGTGATGGTTAGTGGTTCGCCGGGGTTGATGACTTTGACCGGGACGTCGGGGACGAGGCGGTGGACGGCGTCGACGAAGAGGGTGGGGTCCTTGTCGCTCTTGAGGAAGAGCGTGTCGCCTATCGTGCCGCCGGTGAAGGCGTAGTGCTGGGGGATGGCGAGTTTGGGGCGGAGGGTGGCGGTGAGTTCGGCGGCCTCTTCGGCGTTCATGACGACTTGTTTGCTGCGTGGTATCCGGGTGTGCAGGCCGTTGACGGGAAGCAGTGCGACGTCGAGTGGGCCGTAGCGGTCGGTGAGGGTGTGCAGTTCTGGGATGAGCAGGGTGTCTCCAGCGAAGTAGACGCTGCGCCCGCCGCTGCCGATCACGTAGGTGACCTCGTAGACGCCGTGTTTGCCGGGTGCTGCGGAGATGGTCAGGTCGCCGACCCGCGCGGATTGCCACGGCTCGAGCGCGCGGACGTGGCTGAATCCCGCCTTGCGAGCCTTCTTGAGGACCGGTCCGGCGACCAGCAGCGGCACGTCCTTGCGGGGGTAGCGGCTGAAGGCGTCGAGGTCGCAGTGGTCGTAGTGCTCGTGGCTGATCACGACCGCGTCGAGGTGCGGCAGTGCCTCGGGCTGCAGGGCGATCGGTTCGCCCGGGTGGTAGAAGGTGCGTTGGGAGAACCAGGGGTCGGTCAGCACGGTCAGGCCGCCGATCTGGATCAGGTGGCAGCTGTGGGTGATCCGGGTGATGACGAGCGGCTCGGTCATGGGGTTTTCCTCGTCGGGCGGGCGATGGATATTGAGGCGGGCAGGTCGATCGCGGTTCGGTCTGCGCGGGCGGGCTGCACGCTCAGCGCTCGGCCGCGTGCGTCAGGTGCAGACCGCCGAGCGGTGTGCGCTGCGCGAGGATGACGCGCCGGCTGATCCGCCAGCCGCCCTCCCCGCGCCGCAGGGTGTCGAGGTGGGTGACGCTGGCGACGGATCCGTTGGCCATGAGG
Organism: Nonomuraea jabiensis; assembly: GCF_014204795.1. Classification (GTDB taxonomy): domain Bacteria; phylum Actinomycetota; class Actinomycetes; order Streptosporangiales; family Streptosporangiaceae; genus Nonomuraea; species Nonomuraea jabiensis. The sequence continues at coordinate 9,853,480 of NZ_JACHMB010000001.1, forward strand.
ATGAGCCCCTTGGACTGCGCGGTGACGACGTCGTCCTCCTGACTGCTGATCACGATGTTCGTGATGTGGTGCGCGACGGGGTTGCCGGCGCCGAGCTCCAGTGCGCCGTTCCTGATTGCCTCGATGCCCTCGAAGGTGCCGGCTCCGACGTCGCTGAGGTCGTAGACGGCGTCGGAGGTGAAGGTCTCGCCGAGCCGGTCGAGTTCGCCTCGGTCGACGATGTGTCCTGCCAGGCCCAGGGTCCGGTCGATGGCTCGGTGGTCTTCTAGGGTCAGTTCGTACGTCATCAGGGTCTCCGTTCGATTTGGTATCGCGTACCAAAACGTATCGAGTTCCTTTCGGGACGGCAACCGTCCGAGGTATGCTGCTCGCATGACCTCGTCGCGGCCCCTTGTCGAACGCAAGCAGCGCCAGGCGCGGCAGCGCATCATCGAGGCCGCTCAAGAGCTGTTCCAGGAGCACGGCTTCGACGGCGTTTCGGTCGGCGACATCGCCGAACGCGCCGAAGTCGGACGCACCACGTTCTTTCGCCACTTCCGCGACAAGCAGGAGGTCGTGTTCGCCAGGGAGCAGGAGTTGCTCGACCTGGTCGCCGCGGCCGCCCAGGCGGACGACGCCCCGCCTCCGCGCAACGTCACCGAGGGTGTCGAGCAACTGGGCCCGGTCGTGGTCGCCCTGTGCGCCCAGGCGACCGCCGACGCTGCGGGCTACGCGCGCCACTTCGCGTTGATCGAGCAGCACCCGGAACTACGCGACCGCGACGCCGTGAAGATGCAGCAGTTCGGGGACAAGCTGAGCGAACTGCTCATCCGACGCGGATCCGATGAAGCAACCGCCGTCCTCGCCGGCCAAATCGCACTGGCCTGCTTCCAGACCGCCAAACGCCTCGGCAACAATCCGCACACCCTGGCGGACGACACCCGCGCCGCACTCGCCCAAGCACTGACCCTCGGGACCGGAACCACCAACACGGCAGCCCCGTAAACCCGGCTAGAGCCGTAGCAGGCAACGTTTGCCCTGTAACCGCGTGGGGCGTCAGCTCGTACTGAGTGGTTCGCTCTCCTAAGCGTCGAGCTGGTGGTCCGCCCAGATGTAGCTTTCGGAAGGCAGGTCGGTGACAGGCACCATCCGGAGGCCGTCGCTTGTTCCGACGATGACCTTCAGGGCGGGGAAGTAGTCAAGAAGGACCTGGCGGCAGCGGCCGCATGAGGGCTCGACGCCTCGGTCGCGGTCGCCCACGGCGACGATAATGTCCAGGTCATAGGTGCCCTGAGCGGCAGCAGCGCCGATCAGGACCAGCTCCGCGCAGGGGCCTCCGGTGGAGTGATAAGCGTTCACCGCGGTGACGATCCGGCCGTCTCGGGCGCGGGCCGCAGCCGCCATGGTGTGGGAAACCGCCACGCAGACGACCGGCGCCTGCGCGCAGAACTGGGCTTCTGTGCGGTTGAGCCAGGAGCTGTTGGTCGGGTGTAGGCGATCTCGACATTGTTTGCTAACTGGGTGCGCTTCCTGACCGGCTTGATGTGGCCGTAGAGCTTGTCTTTGGCCAGGTCCAGTGCGGCGAACAGGTGCCGTACTCCGCCGTAGCGGTTGTAGGTCGCCCGTCGCCTGCGGCGTGGTTCGCGCTCGGGGTCCTTGCGCTTGCCCGAGCGTTCGGCCCACTGCCGGCCCGGGTGGGGCATCAGGTTGAGCGGTACGAACTCCTCCATGCAGAAGACGATGTGGGGCTCGTCCGTCTCGGGCATGACCTCCCCGTCGGCGCCTCGGCGACCAGGAAGTCCGCCAGCTTGGTCAGGCTCCAGGTCGAAAAGGGCAGGTCATGTTCGGTCGGCTTGGCATCCCGGACCCGGTCCGCGCTGGTGAACGTCACTTCGGCGATCTTCGCCATTGGCATGCCCTGGGCGGACAGCAGGACCATCTGGGCACGCCGCCAGGTCACTACCGACCCCGTTCCCCGGCGGATGATCCGAAGCAGCCGTCTGCCTTCGTCATCGTCGATCTCGCGTACATGTACTCGTTCTGCCACCCGGACAGGGTGACGGCCACGCGCCGCCCCGCACAGCACCAGGACGGCGCGTCACATCACAACAGGGCAAACAGTTGCCTGCTACGGCACTAGGGCCTGTTTCAGAAGTCGGGTGAGAAGTCTCGGGTGAGGGCTGCGTGTGCTCGACAAGCCTGAGCGATCCAGATGGTGACGTCGGAAGCGATGCGGCTCGGGTCGGTCGCGGTATCAAGACGGTGATACCGACGAAGCGGGTCGCGGTATTCGACCTCGTAGGTGCCATCGTCAAGGCGGGCAACTGAGGCGAACCAGGTGGGGTCGTCTTCGTCTGGTTCGACGATGACGAAGGTGTTGTCGGGCAGGGCGAGCGTGATGATCATCTCGTGCAGGGCGTCCTCGGACGGCTCTACGATGAGTTCGCCGCCCTCGGTTTCCGCCTTCAGCCGGATGTACTCGCGCCCCACCATCGGCCCCTTTCCAGGCGTACGGGTCACCGCTCCAACAGATTGTGCAGGATCCAACTGCGGCCAAGAGCGTGGTCACAACCACTCGTTGATGCAGGCGATGTGCACGGTCGCTTCGTAGCGGACAGCCAGCTTGTCATACCGCGTGGCCACGGCGCGGTTGCGCTTGAGCCGGTTGATCGCGCACTCGACGGCGTGGCGCTCGCGGTAGTCGATCTTGTCGAAGGCGGGAGGTCGGCCGCCGCGTGATCCACGTGCGCGGCGGTGAGCCGCTTGATCCTTCTTTTCAGGGATGGTGCATCTGATGCCACGCCGGCGCAGGTAGGAGCGATTGGCGCGAGAGGAGTAGGCCTTGTCGGCGCGGACTCGATCGGGGCGAGTACGGGGACGACCGCCGCCCGGACGCGGCACCCGGATCCCCTCCAGCACCGGTCTGAACTGCGGGGAGTCGCCCCGCTGCCCGGCCGTGACCACCATCGACAGCGGCTTTTGCCCCTGCTCCACGGCCAGGTGCGTCTTGGTGGTCAGACCGCCACGCGATCGGCCCAGCCCATGATCGTCCGGTTCCGTGCGAGTCCCGCCGGGTGGTTCCTTCTGCACATCGCCGTCTTTGCGCGCACCGGCGGCATGCTGGTGCGCGCGGACGATGGTGGAATCCACGGACACATCCCAGGTGATGAGCCCCTTGGCATCGGCTCTTGCCTGTAACGCGACAAGGATGCGCGCCCAGATTCCCTCCCGCTGCCAGCGGCGAAACAGTCCGTACACCGTCTGCCACGGCCCATACCGCGCGGGCACATCCCGCCAGGGCGCGCCAGTCCGAAGCCGCCACCGGATCCCGTCGATGAGCTGCCGCTTCGCCCAGACCGGCGGACGGCCCGCCTTCCTGCCCACCGGCAACAGCGGCTCCAGCACCGCCCATTGCCCGGCGGTCAAATCACCCCGATCCACACAAAGATCATCTCGGAAGTGAACCACCCAGGTGATCCACTTCTGAAACAGGCACTAGTTCTTGATGCCGGTCAGGGTGACCCCCTCGATGAAGTAGCGCTGCATGAAGAAGAACAGCGCGATGATCGGCGCGATGATGGCCGCCGAGGCCGCCATGAGGTAGCCCCACTGGGTGATGTACATGCTCTGGAACGACGCCAGCCCCAGCGACAGCGTGTAGTTCTCCTCGTTCTGCAGGTACAGCAGCGGCCCGAGGAAGTCGTTCCAGGTGCCGATGAACGTGAAGATGGTCACCACGATGATCGCGGGTTTGGACAGCGGCATGATGATCGTCCAGAACACCCGCCACGGCGAGGCCCCGTCGATGTAGGCGGCCTCGTCCAGCTCGAACGGGATCGTCAGGAAGAACTGCCGCAGCAGGAAGATGTTGAACACTCCCCCGCCCGCCCCGGCGAACCAGCTCGGGACCGTGAGCGGCGCGATGGTGTCGATCGCGTCCAGCTCCTGCCACATGACGAACGTCGGGATGAGCGTCACCGCGTACGGCAGCATCACGCCGCTCAGCAGCAGCGCGAAGACGACGTTGCGCCCGCGCCAGCGCAGCCTGGAGAAGCTGAAGGCCGCCACCGAGCAGGTCAGCACGGTGCCCAGGACGCTGATGACGGCGATGACCAGCGTGTTGAGGAAGTAGCGGCCGAACGGCTGGGTGGTGAGGGACTCGCTGAAGTTCGACCACTGGAACGGCGAGGGGATCCACTGGGGCGGCGAGACGAACATCTGCGCGTCCTGCATGAGCGCGCTGCGCACCAGCCAGACGAACGGCAGCAGGGTCGGGATCGATCCCGCCACCAGCGCCACGTAGAGCAGGATCCGGCCGTACCTGCGCGGTTTGCGCAGCCCCTGGGTCGGGGCCACGCCACGCGCGGCGGTCTGGTCCGGGGTCGCCAGGGCGGTCATCGCGCGCCTGCCATCTCGTAGTAGACCCAGCGGCGGGCGTTTCTGAACATGAGGAACGTGACCACCATAATGATCATGAAGAGGGTCCAGGCGAGGGCGCTGGCGTAACCCATCTCGCTCTCGGTGAACGCCTTGCGGAACAGGTAGTAGACGTAGAAGAGCGTGGCGTGGTTGGGGCCGCCCTCGGTCATCACGTACGCCTGGTTGAACACCTGGAAGGTGCCGACCACGCCGACCACCAGGTTGTAGAAGATGGTCGGCGTCATCATCGGCAGCGTCACGTGCCAGAAGCGCCGCCACGCGCCGCCGCCGTCGATCGAGACGGCCTCGTACAGGTGCCTCGGCACGCCCTGCAGCCCCGCCAGGAAGATCACCATGGTGTTGCCGAAGCCCCACGTGCTCATGATGATCATCGAGGGCACCGCGGTCGACTCGGCGTAGATCCACTGGGAGCCCGGCAGGCCGCCCTGCCGGAGCAGGGAGTTCAGCAGGCCGAAGTCCGGGTTGAAGATCCAGATCCACAGGACGACGTTGGCGATGGCGGGGACGAGCGTGGGCAGGTAGAAGATCGTCCGCCAGACGGCCAGGCCGCGCACCTTCTGGTTGAGCAGCATGGCCACGGCGAAGCTGACGATCAGCACCAGCGGCACCGCGCCGAGCGTGTAGTACGTGGTGGTGGACAGCGACTTCCAGAACAGCTCGTCCTGGACCATGGTGGCGTAGTTGTCCAGCCCGATGAAGTTCGGGCTGGCGCCGATCGTCCAGTCGGTGAGGCTGAAGAACGCCGAGGCCACCATGGGCCCGATCGTGAAGATGACGAACCCGAGGATGGCGGGCAGCGCCATCAGGATGCCCCATCGTGCTTCGAGGCGGCGCATCACAGCTCCTGGGTGTGCTGCCAGCCCTGGAGCATGCTGGAGATCTTCGGCGCGACGGCCTTGAGGATCTCGGCGGCCGGGCGCTTGCCGGTCTCGAGCTCCTGGAGGGCGGGGGTGAGCACGTCGCTGGAGATGGTGGACATGTTCTTGACGCGGTTGCCGAAGGTGGGCACGCCGTGGTCGCGCGCGTAGTCCACCACGGCCGTGCGGAACTCCGGCGGGTGGAGCTCGTTCTTGGTCCAGGAGTCGATGGCCGCCTGGTCCTCGTAGTACTTCTTCTCCTGGGGCATCCACAGGCCCTTGGCGAACAGGTCGACGTAGCGGGGGTCGTTGTGGAAGGCGAACAGCTCGACCGCCTCCTGCTCGTGCTTGGACCCGGCGAACACCGCCGAGGCGCCCGCCACCTGGGAGGAGGTGAACGGCTCCTGGTACTTGGGCAGCACGCCGATGCCGTAGTCGACCTTGCTCTCGTTCATGTCGAGCAGGCTCCAGTGGCCGTCCACCACCATCGCCACCCGCTTGGTCTTGAGCAGGATGTTGGTGCCGGGCACGTCGTCGCCGGTCGCGGCCAGCTGGCCCGGGCCGGGGGCGACGCGGTGCTTGTAGACGAGGTCCTGCAGGTTCTGGAACACCTGGATCGCCTCGGGCGTGTCGAGCAGGCACTTCTTGCCGGTCTCGTCGGCGAAGTCGACGCCGTTGCTGCGCAGGAAGCCGTACCAGGCGGCGCCGTAGGTGATGCTGCTGGAGATGCCGAACTGCTTGATCTGCTTGGGGTCGAAGCCCGACTCGTCCGGGTGCTTGCCGTTCTGGTCGATCGTCAGCTTGTAGGCGTTCTCGACGAGCTGGTCCCACGTCCACGCGGAGGCGGCGTCGGCGGGCGGCGTCACCCCGGCGGCCGCGACGGCGGACTTGCTGTACCACAGCAGCTCGATCTCGTTCGCGGTCGCGACGCCGTGCAGGTTGTCCTGGCCGCTCCACAGGTACGCGTCCGGCAGGTATCCGGCCAGCTGCGGATATTTCTTCAAATAGGGGAACAGGTTGACCAGCTTGCCCTGCTGGCCCAGCCGGTACGACATCGCCAGCGGCACGTACCCGGCGTCCGGGAGCCGGTTGCTGGCCACGAGCGTGTTGAGCTTCACGTCGTACTCGTCGGGCGTGTAGAGCGGCTTGACCGTCACCCCCGCGTGCTTCTGCTCGTACTGCTTGAGCATCCGCTCGACGGCCGCCTTCTCGAACGTCGAACCCCAGTACATGAACTGGAGCTGCACGTTCTTGCCGCCAGAGCCGGAGCCCGAGCCGCCACCGCAGGCCGCGGCCGCGGTGCCGAGGGCGGCGAGCCCGCCCAGCTTCAACAGGTCGCGTCTTCTCATCCGCGTCTTTCCTTACGCGAGGGGGATCCAGACCCGCATCGGGCCGCCGTCCCGGTTGTCCCACTGGAAGTAGGGGACGGCGGTCGCGGTCACGCTGGTGCTGGTCGCCAGGGGTTTCGTGGTGTACGGCAGTCCGCCGCGCGGCTGGTCCACGGCGACGGCGTCGGTTTCGATCAGTACGGTGCGCCCGGCACCCTGGAGGTCGTCCACGGGCTTGAGGCGCAGGGGTGCCTGCGGGCTCAGGGCGAGGTCGTCCACCTCGACGCCCTCGGGCTGGTCGGCCTGCTCGAAGCAGTAGACGAGCGGGCCGCGCTCCAGGGCCACGCTGCCCCGCACCGCGTCGATCCTGCGGTGGGGGTGGACGATCCTGGGCGTCATGTCGAGCCGGAGCTCGACGGTGTCGCCCTGACGCCACTGGCGACGGATACGGAAATATCCGTCTTCGGCGGCTTGGGCTGGGCTGTCATCGACGGTGGTGCTCTCGCTCCAGGCGGGGATGCGCAGCGCGAGCTCCCATTCGCCCTCGTCCTCGATCGTGATGCGGACGAGCCCGTCCCACGGGTAGTCGGTCTCGATCCGGACCCGGCCGTTCACGGTGCCGGGGACGTACTGGTGCAGCTGCAGGCCGGCGTCGGTGGTCGTGGCCAGGTAGGAGCCGAGCGAGGCCACCAGGCGCATGATGTTCGGCGGGCAGCAGGCGCACGCGAACCACTCCCGGCGCCGCCCGAGATAGGCGTCCTCGACGAGGTCGGCGCGGCGCTGCAGCGGGTTGACGTAGAAGAAGCGCACGCCGTCGGCCGACGTGGAGGCGGCGAAGGCGTTGTAGAGCGTGCGCTCGATGAGGTCGGCGTGGCGGCCGTGGCCGGTGGCCAGGAGCAGCCGCCAGTTCCAGTGGATGTTCGCGATGGCGGCGCAGCTCTCGCTGTAGGCGCGGTCGGGCGGCAGCTCGTAGCGTTCGCCGAACGCCTCGCCGTCGTGGCGCGAGCCGTGGCCGCCCGTGATGTACGTCTTGGTGGCGACCAGGTCCTCCCAGCGGCGCAGCGAGCACTCCAGCAGCGACTCGTCGCCGGTCTCCAGGTAGACGTCGACGACGCCGGCCTCCAGGTAGAGCTGGCGCACGGCGTGCCCGACCGCGGTGTCGGCCTCGCGGACCGGCAGGTGGTCCTGGGCGTACAGCAGGCCCATGCCGCTGTCCTTGATGAGGCCCTTGCCGCGGTTGTCGATCAGTTTGGAGGCCAGTTCCAGGTACGTGCGCTCGCCGGTCAGCCGGTACAGCTCGACCAGCGCGGTCTCGACCTCGGCGTGGCCGTCGATGCCGTCGTTCCCGCCGGTCAGGAACTCCTCCACCAGGTGGTCGGCGAAGCGCCTGGCGACCTCGACCACCCCCTCGCCGATCCCGGCGCGGGCGGCCGCCACCGCCGCCTGGAACAGGTGGCCGGCGCAGTACATCTCGTGGCTGTACTCGAGCTCGGCGTAGATCTTGTCCGGCTTGACGACCTGGTAGTGCGAGTTGAGGTAGCCGTTGTCACGCTGGGCCTTCTTCAGCACGGCCGCGGCCTGGTCGGCGAACTCGGCGTAGGCCGGCTCGGGGGCGCGGACGTGCTCCCACGCGATCGCCTCCAACTGCTTGTAGAGGTCGGAGTCCTGGAAGCGGTAGCCCTGGAAGGGCCCTTCGCCCTCGCCTGCGGCCCGGCGGAGGTTGGGCAGCACGCCCGAACGCTCCATCTGCTCCAGTCCCAGCGGGATGCTGGCCTCATGATTGATCCGCTGCCATCGCGCGAACGGGCCGCCGGTGATGACGACGTCATTGATGCCGATCGGCCGCCACAGTGCCCGACTGGACGGAACGACAGGACTCTGGTGCATCGAGCTCCTCAACCTCAACCTCGGGGCCTCGCAGAGAAAACCTTGGGAATAGGTTTTCTCAAACGGAGGGTAAGGTGTGATACATCACAGGTCAAGAGCGGATGCTTGTGCGAAAGGGGACTCGGTTGACCAGTCCTTCGGATGGGGCGGCGAAGACCATCACCATCAGGGACGTCGCGGCGGCGGCCGACGTGTCGATCGGCACCGCGTCCAAGGCGCTCAACGGCCGCGGCCGGATGCGCGACGAGACCCGCGACCGGGTGCTGGCCGCCGCCGAACGGCTCGGCTTCCGGCCCAACCCGCTCGCCCAGGGGCTGCTGGCGGGCCGTACGTACACGGTGGGCCTGGTCACGGGCGACAGCTTCGGCCGCTTCAGCATCCCGGTGATGCTGGGCGCCGAGGACGCGCTCGGGGCGGGGCAGATCTCGGTGTTCATGTGCGACACGCGCGACGACCCGATCAGGGAGCGGCACTACGTCGAGCGCCTGCTGGCCAGGCGCGTCGAGGGCATCATCGTCACGGGGCGGCGCACCGAGCCGCGCGCCGGCATCGGCCGCGACCTGCCCGTTCCCGTCGTGTACGCGATGACGCAGTCGACCGACGACTCCGACGTGTCGATCATCCCGGACGACGAGGGCGGCGGGGCGCTGGCCGCCCGCCACCTCATGGCGACGGGCCGCACCCGCATCGGCCACGTCACCGGGCCGCAGCGCTTCCAGGCCGCGCGGCGGCGCGCCCAAGGCCTGATCACGGCCCTGGCCTCGGCCGGGCTGTCGCCCGCGGGCGAGATCCTCTACGGGCAGTGGAGCGAGGAGTGGGGGCGGCAGGGCGCCGACGTGCTGCTGCACGCCGCGCCCGACGTGGACGCCATCTTCTGCGGCAGCGACCAGATCGCCCGGGGGGTCGCCGAGACGCTGCGCGAGCGGGGGCGGCGGGTTCCCGAGGACGTGGCGCTGGTCGGGTTCGACAACTGGGAGCCGATGGCGCTGGGGTGCCGGCCGCCGTTGACGACCGTGGACATGAACCTCGGCGAGATCGGCCGGATGGCGGCCCGGCACCTGCTGGACGCCATCGCCGGCAAGCCCGCCGCCGGCGGCGTCACGATCGTCCCGGCCAGCCTGGTCCTGCGCGAGTCCACCCGCCGCGCCGCCCCATAGCGCGGGGGTGATGCAAGGCGCTGCAAGGGCGGCGGATGGGGTTGACCGGTGCTGTGTAACACCTTACTGTGCGCCAGGGAAAACCTATTCCCATCCTTTAAGGAGTCCGGATGGACCGAGGATGCCGCAGCGCCCCGAAAGCCGCCAGGGGTGCCAGGCGAATCACCGTGGCGGCAGTCGTACTCGCCTCCTTACTCACCGGCGTGTCGCAGCCCGCGCACGCCGCCGCGCCGACCGCGACGGTCGTCGACATGTTCGGCAGGACCGTCAACGACTACGGCGTCAAGCTCGTCGACTGGCAGGGCTACCTGGCCAACCCGTACGTCGAGCTCACCGTCAAACCCCCGACCGGCGTCCAGTACCCGGTCACGATCGACCTCAAGGCCGAGGGCACCTCCAGGCTCATGATGGACCTGCCCAGCCAGCTCACCGCCACGGGCGCCACCAAGACGCTGACGTTCGCGAGCGCGAGTGACCAGAAGGTGTTCCGCCTCGCGATCCACTCCAAGCGGGGCCCCGGCCAGGATGAAAGTTACACGCTCAAGCTGAACATCCGGGACGGGTCCGGCACGACCACCCAGCAGCAGCTGCCCATCCGGGTGCAGCAGGACGAGAAGACCGCGCTGCAGCCCAGCCTGCCGCTCACCTTCGACTACCGCTACGACAACATCACCGGCTACTTCAACGAGCCGAACTTCAGGAACGCCGCCGAGGAGGCGGTGAAGGACTGGTTCCGGTTCTTCGACATGCAGCCGTTCGACACCGTGGCGGCCGGGGCGGAGAACAACCACCTGCCGGGCAACGACTGGCAGAACAACATCAACGTCACCAACAATGCCGCCTACAACGGCATGTACGTGTTCTTCCGTGGCATCCAGACCCCGTACTCGACCGGCTACCCCGCCGCCAACGGCAAGTACAGCACCCGGAACGGCCAGCAGGTCGCGGGTCCGCTGCACCGCTCGACCGCGATGATCTTCGAGTACGACGAGGCCGGCAAGCAGCTGTTCACCTCCCTGGCCGACGAGGACTGGTACAAGACGGAGATCGCGGGCTCGGTGCTCGACGTCCACGGCCTGGTCATGCACGAGTACGGCCACGCCGTCGCCTACCACAGCGACTGGGCCGGCATGCGCTCCTACGTCCAGTCGGGCGGGAACGACCCGGATGTCGTCGCCTACCAGGGCTACCCCGTCCCCCTGGACAGCAGCTACCACATCCCCGGCGACCAGAAGTACTGGGACCGGCTCAGCGGCCAGAACGGCGGCTGGACCCACATGTTCCCCACCCGCCGGTGGATGCTGACCAAGCTGGCGCTGCTGGTCGCCGAGAACGCCGGGTGGAAGCTCAACCGCAACCTCACCCCGTTCCTGCCGCCGTCCATCGTCACCACCTCCCTGCCGTCGGCGACGCCGGGCACGGCCTACAGCCAGACCCTGCAGGCCAAGGGCGGCGTGCCGTTCTACGACTGGCAGGTCACCAGCGGCTCCCTGCCCGCGGGGCTCACGCTCGACCGGTTCACCGGGACGATCAGCGGCACCCCCACCACGGCCGGGACGTCCAGCTTCACCGTCCAGCTGCGCGACTACGACAAGCTCAGCACCCCGCAGACCAGGACCTTCCAGCTGACGGTCGGCAGCGGCGGCGGCACCTCGGTGAACGTGGCCGGCAGCGCGACCCCGTCGGCGTCGTACACCTCCTCGTGGGAGAGCGTGGCCGCCATCAACGACGGCATCGACCCGCCCAGCTCGAACGACACCGTCAACCCCCGCTGGGGCACCTGGCCCAACACCGGCAGCCAGTGGGCCGAACTCACCTGGCCGTCCGCCCAGACCCTCAAATCCGCCGACGTCTACTTCTTCGACGACGCCGACGGCGTGCGCCTGCCCGCCTCCTGGAAGCTCCAGTACTGGAACGGCAGCGCCTACGTCGACGTCCCCGGCACGTACCCGATCGCCATCAACGCCTACAACAAGGTCACGTTCAACCCGATCAGCACCACCCGCCTGCGCGTGGCCCTGCAGAGCGGCCAAGCCTCGGTGGGACTGCTCGAAGTGAAGGCCTACACCTAGAAGGGTTCAATGCGGAAGATCGCCATCTTCAGCGCGCTGGCTGCCCTGGCCGGCGCGCTGTCGGTCCCCTCCCCCAGCCTCGCCGCACGCCAGCCCGCTCCCGCGCTGGACGTGTTCGACATCTTCTACCGCAAGGTCAACGACTACGGCGTCCAGCTCGTGGACTGGCAGGGCTACCTCGCCAACCCCTACATCGAGCTGACCGTGCGCGCCCCCAAGGTCCCCGGCATCCAGTACCCGCTGAAGGTGGACCTGCAGGCCAAGGGCACCTCCCGGCTGATGTTCAACATGCCGAGCGAGCTGACGGCCGCCGGGGCGACCAAGTCGTTCACGCTCACCGGCCCCGCCGACCGCGAGGTCGTGCGGCTGGCCATCCACTCCAAGCAGAGCGGCGGCCAGGACGAGCTGCACCAGTGGATCATGAAGACCACGGACGCGAGCGGCGCCACCGGCACCCAGACCATGCCGATCCGGGTGCAGCAGGACGAGAAGACCCCGCTCAAGCCGACGATCCCCATCGACTTCGACTACCGCTACGACGACATCACCGGCTACTTCAAGGACCCCGGCGTCCGCAAGGCCGCCGAGGCCGCCGTGCGCAACTGGTTCGCGTTCTTCGACCTGCAGCCGTTCGACACCGTCCCGGCGGGCGACGAGGTCAACCGGCTGCCGGGCGACGACTGGCAGAACGAGGTCGAGGTCTCCAACGCCAAGCCCTACAACGGCATGTACGTCTTCTTCCGCGGCATCCAGACCCCGTACTCGACCGGCTACCCCACCATCAACGGCAAGTTCCACACCCAGAACGGCAAGCCCACCCCCTACCACCGCTCGACCAGCATGATCCTCGAGTACGACGAGCAGCTGATGAAGCTGTTCACCTCGCTCAAGGACGAGGACTGGTGGAAGACCGACCTCGGCCAGGTGATCGACGTCGAGGGCCTGGTCATGCACGAGTACGGCCACGCGGTCGCCTTCCACAGCGACTGGCAGGGCATGGCCGACTACGTGGCCTCCAAGGGCAAGGACGACCAGGAGGTCATCGACTACCAGGGCTACCCCGTGCCGCTCGACACCAGCTACCACGTGCCCGGCGACGACCCGTACTGGGACCGGATCAGCGGGCAGAGCGGCGGGTGGCGGCACGTCTTCCCGACCCGCAGGTGGGAGCTGACCAAGCTGTCGCTGCTCATCGCGGAGAACGCCGGCTGGAAGCTCAACCGCAAGCTCACCCCGTTCCTCAAGCCCTCGATCGAGACCTCCGCCGTCCCGGCGGCCAAGGCCGGGGCCGCCTACGAGCAGCGGCTGCGGGCCAAGGGCGGCGTCCCGTTCTACGACTGGCAGGTCACCGGCGGCTCGCTGCCGGAGGGGCTCACCCTCGACAGGTTCACCGGAGCCATCACCGGCAAGCCCGCCAAGGCCGGGTCGTACGAGTTCACCGTCCAGCTCAGGGACTACGACAAGCTGAGCGCCCCCGTCACGCGTGACTACCAGCTCACCGTCGGATAGCACGAAGGAGGGCGGCGGAGACCCCGCCGCCCTCCCCCTTTTTCAGAGGCCGTAACGGCTCTTCAGGTGCCGCCACCAGTCCCGGAACATCCACTTGTCGAACTCCGTGATCTGCGTCGCGCTGCCCGCCTTCATCAGGAAGCAGCACTGGCCCGTCGGAGTCCAGTCGTAGAAGTCGTCCAGGCCGAACGAGTGGCCCATCTCATGCAGCAGGATGTGGATGTTGTCGGCGTTGAGGTTCGACATGTAGTACTCGCTGCCGATCCGCTGCCCCCAGTCGCCCCCTGCTCCCCCGCCGAACCCGGCGGTCAGCCAGAGCGACATGTCGTAGTGGTGCGAGGCGCCGCCCGGGCAGTTGGGGTACTGGCCGCTCTGGTTGAAGAACCGGCCGCAGGGCTCGGAGCACTGGGGCGCGTTCTCGCGGATGTTGTTGACGTAGATGTCCACGGAGTTGTCGCTCCACTGCAGCTGCGCCCGGTCCCGTACGGCCCAGCCCACGACCTTGACCGGCACGTTCGCGTAGGGCCAGCCGTTGTGGCCGGCCATGACGTCCATCCACTTCTTGAACTGGCGGGCCAGCGCCGCGTGGATCTGGTCACGCTGCGCCGCCGTCACCGTGGCGGTGGTGTCCCAGCGTACGCAGTAGTTGATCGAGCCGCCGTTGGCCATGATCTGGTCCCAGCCGTAGTTGCGGAACCCGTACAGGTTGGGGTACGTGCTCTCGACGTGCTGCCAGACCTCGTTGAGCGGGGTGACCAGGTTGGCGGGCGGGTTCCAGGCCGAGGTGCCGCCGCCGGAGTCGGGGGCCCACGCCTTGACCTCCAGCAGGCCGACCGAGCCCGCGCCGCTCTGCAGCTGCACGCGCAGGCGCGTGGTGCTGACCTGCGTGAAGGTCACCTTGTTGTAGGCGTTGACGGCGACCGGGTAGGAGGCGGAGATGTCGACGTAGGCGCTGCCGTTCCAGTACTGGAGCTTCCAGGAGGCGGGGACGCGCACGCCGCCGCCGTCGTCGAAGAAGTACACGTCGGCGCCCTTGAGGTTCTGGGCCGAGCTCCAGGTGAGCTCGGCCCACTGGGCGCCGGTGTTGGGCCAGGTGCCCCAGCGGGGGTTGACGGTGTCGTTCGAGCTGGGCGGGTCGATGCCGTCGTTGATGGCGGCCACGCTCTCCCACGAGGAGGTGTAGGAGGCGGACGGGGTCGCGGACCTGGCCGCGTTCGTGTCGGCCAGGGCGTTCTGGATGGGTAAGAAGAACGTGATGATCAGGAGGAGGGGCAGGACGGCCAGCCGTTTCATTCGGGCCTCTCTGATTGTGGTAGCGCTAACATTCGGGGGCTCACCGGTAGGTGATGTCGGATGAGGAGTAGATGCAGTTCACGCCGTCGGCCCCGGATCCGATCTTCACCGGCTCCTGGCCCTTGGGGACGCCCCGGTACTTCTCGCAGATGGTGGCGCTGCCGTACACGGTGATCCGGCTGAACCTGGCCGTGTCGCCCCAGTTCGTGTTGATCCCGGCCAGGACCTTGGTGGTGCGGACGGTGACGCCGTCCATGACCACGTTCCGCCGGTAGGAGGTGGAGCAGTTGCCGCAGGCGCGGTAGAGCTTGCCCGAGCTGTGCACCTGGAAGTTCCTGATGGTCAGCGTGCCGGCGCCGTTGTGCTGGAACACCTTGTCGGAGGCGGACTTGGCGCCGCCGCCGTCCACCAGGTAGGTCGCCGACGAGCTGGACGACTTGAACGTGGCGGCGTCCTCGCCCACGTCGTTCCACCACACGTTGCGGATGGTGCACGAGCCCTCGCAGTGGATGCCGTCGCCGGCCGGGGCGTCGATGATGACGTTCTGGATGGTGCCGCCGTTGGCCACGACGAACATCGGGTCCTGGCTCTCGCCCTGGCCGCCGTCGCCGATGCCGTAGTAGCGCTTCATGCCGCCGTCGAAGAACGTACCGGCGTTGCGGGTCGAGGTGAGATGCACGCTGCCGGTGTCCGAGGGCCAGGGACCGCTGCCGTCGGTCGGGGCGGCCTGCGCGGACGGCGCCGCGGTGACGGCGGCCAGCAGCCCGGCGACCATCGCTGTGGCCACCACGGTGGAACGGGATCGGAATGTCAAGGTCGCCCTCCCTAGTCGGTAAGCGCTTTCCCAATGGGACTTGAACCGCGCCTGCTTTGATCGCACGGGCACGGGTCCACGTCAAACCCGGGACGAAGGTGTCGCCGCCGACCTGCGGGTTCAGGCTGAAACTTTCATCTTCTCCGGGCCCCCTGAATTGTCGGCCCGGCCGCGTAGGGTGCCCCGCATGGCGATGCTCATCGGGAGGGAGCGACCCGCGGCCGTGCTCCGCGCCGAGGTCGAGCGCACGCTCGTCAGCCACGGCGCGCTGGTGCTCGTCACCGGCGAGGCCGGCATCGGCAAGAGCGTCCTGGTGGCGGGCGCGGCGGAGGAGGCCGTGCGCGGGGGCGCCCGGCTGCTCGCCGGCGCCTGCTGGGAGGGCGAGGGCGCGCCCGGCTACTGGCCATGGGTCCAGGTGGTCCGCCGCCTCACGCCCGGCGCCACCCCGCGAAGCCCCTTCCTGGGCCTGGCCGGCTCCGACGGGTTCGAGCTGTACGACGCGGTGACCGGCCTGCTGGTGGACGCCTCCCGCGAGCAGCCGGTGGTGGTCGTGCTCGAAGACCTCCACTGGGCCGACCCGGCCTCGCTGCGGCTGCTGGAGTTCGTGGTGCGTCATGCCTGGTTCGAACGGCTGCTGGTGATCGGCACCTACCGCGACGCCGAGGTCGACGGGCCGCTGAGCCTGCCCCTGGAGGCCAAGGCCACCGTCCTGACGCTGACGGGGCTGGACCGGGAGGAGGTGGGCCGGCTCGTGGCCCACACCACTGGCGTGGAGCCCGGCGAGGAACTGGTGACGGAGATCCACCGGCGCACGGGCGGCAACCCGTTCTTCGTGGAACAGACCGCCCGCCTGTGGCAGGGCGGGACCCCGCTCGCGACGATCCCGCCGGGGGTGGGGGCGGCCGTGCGGCGCCGGTTGGCGCGGCTGCCGGAGGAGGTGCTCGAGGTGCTGCGGATGGCGGCGGTCCTGGGCCGCGAATTCACCGAACCCACCCTCCACACCGCCCTCACTCCCCCACCCCTCAACTTCCCCCTCACCGCCTCCCCACCCAACGGCACCTCACCCCGCAGCACCTCACCCGACTGCACCCCGCCCCACCACACCTCACCCGACGGCACCCCATCCCAAGACACCCCAGCAGACGGCAACGCATCCGCCGACACCCCATCCAACGGCACCCCGCCCAACGGCACCTGTTTCGACGGCACCCCATCCGGCGACCCCGTGCCTGACGGCTTCTCTCCCGACGGCCCTCCGTGTGACGAGCCCGCGCCTGGCGAGCCTGCGCCCGACGACTCTTCACCCGACGAGCCCTCACTCGACAGGACCCCGCCCAACGACCGTGCGTCCAACGGGCCTGCGCCCAACGGGCCTGCGTCCAACGGGCCTGCGTCCAACGGGCCTGCGTCCAACGGCCCCTCGCACGACGACTCTCCACCTGGCGGACCCCAGCCCTACCGAGGATCCGCTCGCAGCGCCTCTCCAACCAGGCAGGCGTTCGTCGCGACCTCGGCCTCGGTGCGGCGGGCCCTCGACCAGGCGGTGTCCGCCAAGCTCATCACCCCTCTGGGCCCCGGCCGCCATGCCTTCATCCACGACCTCGTACGCGAGACCCTCTACGCCGAGCTGAACGAGGAGGAAGCCCGCGCCCGGCACGCGGCCGCCCTCCGCGCCCTCGACCCCGCACTCCCCGCGATCCGCGCCCACCACGCGTACCTCGCCGCCGCCCCCGACGCCCCCGCCCTCCTCCTCACAGCGGCCAGGGACGCCGAGGCACGGATGGCGGACGAGGAAGCAGTCGGCCACTACCAGCGCGCCCTGGAGCTGACCCCCGCATCGGAGGCACGCAGACGGGCCACGATCGGCCTGGACCTGGGCGTGGCGCAACACCGAGTGGGCGACACCACCACCGGCGCCCGCACACTGGAAGCCGCCGTCGCCATCACCCGCCGCCTGGACGACCCCGACCTGCTGGCCCTGACCGCCCTGAAACTGCACGACCTCGGCCACACCGACCAGGGCCGCTGGACCGACTTCGTCCACGAAACCCACCACCGCCTGGTCCCCCCACCCACGGCCGGCGCGCCCTCCCGCGAGATCACCGCCCGCGCATCGGTCAACCCCACCCCCGGCCGACCCGCGACTCAGAGCGCGCCAGATCATGGCAGACCCAGTCCAGCGAGCACAGTGGGCCCGGCAAGCACCCCCACCCCAACGACACACCGACGCAACAACATCGCGCAGACACCCACCCACGTCCTCCACGAGACGAGCGACACCACAGGTCCGCACGGCACCCCACAGGACCTCAATGTCCTGCACGAGCGCAAGGCCCGGGGCGTGCTCGACCACTTGCGTGAGGACGACTACCCGTGTGACGACGGTCATCCGCGCGAGGCCGACCACCAACGCGAGACCCACCCCCCACAGGATGCCGACCACCAACGGGAGGCCGACCCCCCGTGCCAGGCCAACCACTCACGGGACGCCCACCATCCACGGGATGCCGACCACCCCCATGAGGACGACCACCCACGCGAGGCCGACGCCCTGCTCGGCGGCGGCGACACCACACCCGACACCACTCGCTACCCCCGAGGGCGGTTGGACGTCGCGGCCCTGGAGTTGAGCGCGGTCGCGGCAGAGCTGGCCAGGCAGGGGCAGGACGACGAGACGCTAGGCTTCAGTCTCCTGGCCAGACTAGGGGCCATTTGGGGCCCGGGCAGCGTGGCCGAGCGGCTGGCCGTCACCGAAGAGCTGTCGGCCGTGGCGCGACGAAACCGGGATCCGCGCCTGGAGCTGACCGCGCGCTCCTGGCGCGTCGGAGCGCTGCTGGAAATCGGCGATCCCCGGTGCCTGCCCGAGCATCAGGCATTCGCCACGCGCGCCGAAGGTGCCGGGCTGACGCTGTTCCAGCACGAGGCTACGGTGCTCAAGGCCATGTTCGCCACGCTCACCGGACGCTTCGCCGAGGCTGCGACCCACATCGACGCCGCCTACGAACTGGGCGAGCAGCCAGGCATCGGCCGACGCGACCTGCGCTGGATGCAGCGGTGGTCGCTCGCGACGCTCAGCGGCCACTTCGACGTGGCCGACGTCGTTCTGGCGGAGATGGAGCTCGCGGGCAGCCATCACTTCCCGCTCTACCGCGCCGCGACGGCGGTGCAGCGCGGCGACGAGACTACGGCGCGCCACCTGGCGCAGGTCGTGACAGCAGGCGAGGGTGCAGTGGGGCACCCGGCGGAGATCGTGCCTGCAGGGGAGGGCACGGCGGGCCACCCGGCGAAGATCGTGACAGCAGGCGAGGGTGCGGCGGGCTACCTGGCGGAGGTCGTGGCGGCGGGTGAGCAGTATTTGCGGTGGATGGCGCCGCTGTGGCTGAGGCTCCAGGCTCAGGCGGCCGCCCTGTCCAAGGATCCGGTGCTCTGCGAGCGCGCGCGGGCCGCGATCACCCCGTACATCGGCCAATGGGGCGTGACGGCCACTGTCGCCGTCGAGGGGCCGTTCGCGTACTGGGCGGCCGTACTCGACGCCGCCCAGGGACGCTTGGACGAGGCCGTCGACGGGTTCACGGCGGCCTGTCGTGCGGCCGACCTGCTGGGCGCCCGACCCTGGTCGATCGAGTCCCGCGCCCGCCTGGCCGAGGCGCTGCAGGCGCGCGGCGACGACGCCTCCACGCTGATCGCGCAGGTCGAGCGGGAGGCCACCGCTCTCGGCATGCTGGTACGCCTGCCGCGCCCCGCAGCCAACGCCTTCCGCTTCGACGGCGGGGTCTGGACCCTGACCTTCGCCGGCCGTACCGTGCACGTCCCCGACTCCAAGGGCCTGGCTGACCTGCGCGTCCTGATCGACCGCCCTGGGAGCGACGTCTCGGCGGTCGAGCTGCTGAACCCGGCCGGCGGCGAGGTCGTCGTCACCGCCCGGAGCATGGGCGGCGACGACGTACTGGACGAGGAGGCCAGGACCCGCTACCGGAGGCGGCTGGAGCTGCTCGACGACGAGATCGACCGAGCCACGGAGCTGGGCGACGACCGCCGGGCGGCCGAGCTCGACATCGAGCGCACGGCACTGCTGAACGAACTGCGCACGGCCGCCGGGCTGGGCGGCCGTCCGCGCCGGCTCGGCGACGAGGCCGAACGCGCCCGCAAGGCGGTCACCAACCGAATCCGCAACACGCTACGCCAGCTCGACCACCGCCACCCGGAACTCGCGGCCCACCTGAGATCCTCGGTCTCCACCGGTGCCACCTGCCGGTATCACCCCAGCCCCGAGGTGCGCTGGTCCCCGTGACAACCGACCCTTAGGGGGCTCGGGCTGCGGGGCCTGACCGTGGCCCGCTGGCCGGAGGCCGTCCCGACCGAGCGGCTCGCCCACGACCCGGCCACCGCGGCCCAGCTCATCCCTCACAGGGCAGCCACCGCCGCTCAGCTCATGCCCCACAGGGCAGCCCCCGTCGCTCAGGTCATCGCCCACAGGGCAGCCCCCGCTGCGCGGCTCATCGCCCATGGGCCAGCCGAGGTGTTCGGCGCGGCAGCTCAGTACGACATCGGCGAGATCGCACAGGCCGTTGAGCACGCAATCCGGCCGGGGAAGACAGGCATGGTTCTCGTCGCCATTCCCTGACTCTTCGGTTGCCTTCCAAGTGTGTCCAGAGCAAAGCTGACGCCTTTACATTGTAGATTTCCCAGAAGGGTCCTCGAGTTGCCGGATCCGAGGCAAGCGGCAGCCGTGTCAGCTGGTTGCCGTCACCGGGTGGTGTCAGCGGAGCGTCGCGAAGAACGTGGTGACGTCCTCGGCGAAGAGCGCAGGCTGCTCGGTGGCGAAGAAATGGCCGCCCTTGTCATATTCGGCCCAGTGCACGATGTTGTGGTCGCGTTCGGCCCAGGGGCGGATGGTGACGTCGCAGGGCTTCGACACGAGCACGCCCGTTGGCACGGTCCCCCGCGCTGCCGCAGCCCAGTCCCCCGCGCCACCCCAGTCACCCACACCGCCCAAGTTGGACGCTCTCGAAGCGGTCGCATCGCCCCAGTCACCGCCACCACCCGAACCGGCCACACCCGAACAGGACGCGCTCGGGTCCGACGCACTCGAACCCGACGCACTCGAACCCGATGCACCCGAGCCCGATGCACCCGAGCCCGACGCACCCGAGCCCGACGCACTCGGGTCCGACGCACTCGAACCGGACACACCCGAGGCCGACGCACCCGAGGCCGACGCACCCGAGCGGGACGCGCTCCAGCCCGGCCCACCCGAGCCCGACGCGCCATCCCACTCACCAGCAGCGTCGGCATCGGGAGCGCTGGCCCAGTCGGAAGTTTCGCTTGGGACGGAGTCGCCGCTTGAGGGGGCGGTCCAGTCGGTCGGGCCGGATTCGCTCCAGGCGGCCGTGCCCATGCTCTCGTAATAGAACTGCGCCGACGACCCCGCCGTGCCGGTCAGCCAGTAGATGGTGACGTTGGTCAGCATGAGGTCGCGGTCGAGCGAGTCCTCGGGCAGCCCCTCCACCGGGTCCGTCAACTCCTTGAACTTCTCCATGATCCACGCCAACTGCCCCACCGGCGAGTCGTGCAGGCCGTACGAGACCGTCTGCGGCCGCTTCGACTGGGTCTGGAGGTAGCCGTCGTTGAAGTTCTGCATCGTGTCCCAGCGCCGCCGCTCCTCCTCCGTCAGCCCGTCCATCTCCCCCTCCTGGCCGACGGGAAAGGTGATGGCGGCGTTGAGGTGGACGCCGACGACGTGGTCGGGGGCGTGTTTGCCCATTTCGGGCGCGATGAAGGAGCCGCTGTCGCCGCCCTGCACCCCGTACCTGTCGTAGCCGAGCAGTGCCATCAGCTGCGTGAACGCCCTGGCGGTGCGAGCAGGATCCCAGCCGGGGCCGGACAGCGGGGTGGAGAAGCCGAAGCCCGGCAGGGAGGGGATGACCAGGTGGAAGTCTCGCGAGAGGGGCTCGATGACGTCCAGGAACATCACGAACGTGCCCGGCCAGCCGTGCAGGAGCATGAGCGGCAGGGCGGACGGGTTCTCGGAGCGGATGTGGGCGAAGTGGATGTTCTGCCCGTCGATCGTGGTGGTGAACTGGGGGAGCTCGTTGAGTCTGGCCTCGTGGGCGCGCCAGTCGTAGCCGGTGCGCCAGTATTCGGCCAGGTTCTTGAGGTAGTCGAGGGGGACGCCACGCTCCCATCCGGTGCCGGGGAGCTGGTCCTGCCAGCGGGTCATGGCCAGGCGGGTACGGAGGTCGTCCAGGTCCTGCTGAGGGACTTCAATACGAAAAGGGCGAATTGTCATGATATTTCTCCTGTTAATGAGCTAAATGCGGAAGGCGGCGGCGTGCGCTGCGGCCCACTGGGCGAACGTGCGCCCAGGACGGCCGGTCACCTGCTCCACGGTCGGCAGTACGACCGAGGCGGCCTCGGGCGGGTTGGCGCCAAGCCGGACCGCGAACTCGATCAGCTCCTCCCCCGCCCCCCACGCCTCCATCGACGCCCGGTACTGCGCCTCGCTCAGTTCCTCGAACCGGATCTCCCGCCCGACGGCCTCGCCGATCACGCGGGCCCTCCGCTCCGGGGTCAGCGCCTCCGGCCCGGTGAGCAGGTACGACTGCCCGGCGTGTCCCTCCTCGACCAGCGCCGCCACGGCGACGGCGGCGATGTCGGCCTCGTGCACCACGGCCCCCGCATGGTTGCCGAAGACCCGGACCACGCCCTCCGCGCGGATCGATTCGGCCCATTCGAGCGCGTTGGTCATGAACTCCACGCAGCGCAACTGCGTCCAGCCGAGGTCCCCGGCCCGCAGCGCCTCCTCGACCGAGCACTCGTCCCAGCTGCTCAGCACGCTGACGCGGGTCACGCCCGCCTTCGCGGCCAACTCGGCGAGCTCGGCCCCGGTCCGGAGCGCCGCCTGGTCGTCCTCGGCGACGGTGATCAGGTGCAGCCCGGTCACGCCTTCCAGCGCGGGCCCCAGGGTCTGCGGTGCGGTCAGGTCGCCGTAGGCCACCTCC
Source organism: Nonomuraea jabiensis (assembly GCF_014204795.1). Lineage (GTDB taxonomy): Bacteria > Actinomycetota > Actinomycetes > Streptosporangiales > Streptosporangiaceae > Nonomuraea > Nonomuraea jabiensis. The sequence goes on from NZ_JACHMB010000001.1 coordinate 9,875,817, forward strand.
ACGGCCCCGGGCAGTTGGGCCGCCGCCGGGTTCCTGGTCAGGGCTCGGACGCGCTCGCCACGCGCGACGAGCTGCGTCACGATCTGGCGGCCGACCGTGCCGGTGGCGCCGGTCACGAGGATCGTCATGGTTTCCTCTCATCCGAAGGTCTCGAACGTCTCGACAGTCAGGCGCCACACGGGAAATAGCACCCGCTACACCGGTGGAGGCTCCGCCCAGCGGCCGCGCCCGCCATCGGCTGGAGCTCGATGACGTACCCGAACATCTCCCGCCTACGGGGAGGCAGGCCACGCCGGCAGAGCCCCCGAACGTTCGCGACTTCTGCGGAGGCGACAGGCCGCGACGAGCTTGGCGGCGGTGAACGCGCCGGCGGCTCTGGGCATTAGCCTTCTCGCCGGCCCGCGCGACATTTGACAAATTCGCCTCCTCCTGCTCTCTCAATTTACCCCGAGAGCGCCTGGAATTAATTTGTCAAATCGACTCGACAAAGGTCTCAGTGGTCAAAATGAAGCGCTACCTTAAACGCATGGAATTTCGTCGTCTCGGCCGTAGCGGCCTGTCCGTCAGCGCGATCTCCTATGGGCACTGGCTCGCATACGACGCCCCGGACCAGGAGGAACGTGCGCGAGCATGCGTCGCGGCGGCGCTGGACGCGGGCATCACCACATTCATCACCGCGGACGCGTACGCGAACACCGCAGCCGAGTCGGTGCTCGGCCGCGCCCTGAAAGGACAGCGGCGGGAAAGCTTGGAGATATCCACGAAGGTGTTCTGGCCCACCGGTCCGGGCGGGCCCAATGACAAAGGTCTGGGCCGCAAGCACATCATGGAATCGGCACGTGCGTCACTGCGGCGGCTGGGCACCGATTATCTCGATGTGTATCAGGCGCATCGATTCGACCGGACGGTGCCGTTGGAGGAGACCATGGTGGCGTTCGCCGACCTGGTCCGGCAGGGCCATGTGCTCTATGTCGGCGTCTCCGAATGGACGGCCGAGCAGATCACCAAGGGCGCCGCGCTCGCCCGGGAGCTGCGCGTGCCGTTGGTCTCGAACGAGGCGCAGTACAGCGCGTTGTGGCGGGTGGTCGAGGCCGAGGTCGTGCCGGCGTGCGAACGCGAAGGGCTCAGCCAGCTCGCCTGGTCCCCTGTCGCGCAGGGCGTACTGACGGGTAAGTACCAGCCGGGGCAGCCGGCGCCCGCCGGATCGCGTGGCGCCGACCTGAGCGGTGCGGGCAGTTTCATCCAGCCCTTCCTGAGGGAGGACGTGCTGGTACGGGTACGGCGGCTGCGTCCCCTGGCCGATGAGGCCGGGCTGTCGCTGGGGCAGCTCGCGCTGGCCTGGGTGTTGCAGCGCCCCAACGTGGCTTCGGCGATCATCGGGGCATCGCGGCCCGAGCAAATACGGGAGAACGTCGAAGCGGCCGGGGTCCGGCTCGGCGCCGATCTTGTGGAGCGCATCGATCAGGTGCTCGACGGCGTCGTCGAGACGAACCCGGCACTGACGACGAGCCCGTGAAGGGGAGGCTCGAAGACGGGCCTTCGGTCCAGTCGACACCGGATGCGGGTTGATCTTGAAGGCTCCGGCAGATCCGATCAGTCAGCCACCACGGCGGTCGTCGACGATCACGGCCAGGCCGGGCCAGGCGCCCGCAAAGCGGCGCAGGTCGTCGGCGAGCGGGGGCAACTGCGCATCGGGCAGGAAGTGCACGGTCGTCCCCGTGGTGCCGTCGCCGGCGACGGGCTCCAGGCCGGTGACGGGGACGCCGTGCTCGTACCGCTGGGTCCAGGACCCGTTCAGGCGGCGGTTGGTGTGGACGAGCCACTCGCTGAGCGCGGCGACGACGGACATGCCGCGGCGCGGATGCCCGTCGGCGAGCACCTCCGCGCCGAGGTTGTCGAAGAAGCGCAGGTCCCTGGACGCCATGACAGGCTTCTTCACCGGCCGCCCCTGGTCGTCGAAGCGGGTGTCAGTGCCTCGCCCCTCGTCGGCCACGGACACCGAGCCGTCGGCGTGGAGGGTGACGGTGCAGCGTCCGGCTCCGGTGCTCGCCGCCTCGTCGGCGGGGTAGGCGAGGACTTCGAGGATCAGGTGCCGGACGCCGCCGGGGGCGAACTCGGCCGGGTTGTCCCGGATGTGGGAGAGGTGGGCGAGGTCGATGTCGGCCGCCCAGTCGTGGGTGGTGTTACGCCAGGAGGCTCGGGGTGTGCTCACCGCAGCACCCTACTCACGGCCCGGAAGCGGTCGAGGGCGCCCTGTGGACGCTACGGCAGCGTGCGGCTGTGGCGGATGGCGCGCTCACGAGTGCGACGGGTGGGCTCTCCGCGCAGTTGCAGGTGACCACCCCAGATCGGGGGCGGCGAGCAGATGCGGCGGGCACAGGGTGAAGGTGCCCACGTGGTTGACGCCGAACTGCGACTCGAACCCGTCGGTGGTAGGCAGTGCGCGTCACGCTCGCCGGCGTCCTGCAGCCGGTCAACGGGTGACAGCGGGCGCGGTCGGCCCAGCCCATCGGCCGGGCGGCCGGGCGATCGAGAACTGCGGCGACGTCGCAGGCAGGTGCCCGCTCGGACAGCGCGCCGGTCAGCCGCCTCGGTGGTGCGGGTAGGCGGAGGCGATGAGGCGGCTCAGAAATTGATCGAGATCGTCGAGCCCGTAGGAGGCGAGGACGTCGGGCGGCTGGGTGAGCAGGTAGGTCAGAGCGCTGTTGACGGCCAGGGTCACGATGGCGGCGCTCTCCCGGGTGGCCGGGAGGCCGGCGGCCTGGTGGGCGGACAGGTGCAGGTCGAGGTCGGCGCGGGAGAGCCGGGCCAGAGCCTGCTGCACCGGGGGGTTCCTGGCGGCCTCGGCATGCAGTTCGATGAAGGCCAGGACCCGCGACCGGTTGACCGTCATCGCCCGCTCGATCATCAGGCGCAGCAACACGAGCAACTGGTCGACGGTGTCGATCTCGGCCTGCCGCAGCTCGCTCCAGTAGCGCTCGACGCACCGCTCGGCGGCGGCCCGGAGAAGGCTGTCGCGGGTCGGGAAGTAGTTCTTGGCCGTGCCTTCCGGCAGCTCGGCGGCACGATCCACCGCACGGTGGGTCAGGCCTCTGCCGCCCTCCCCCGCCAGCACCTCGATGGCCGCGTCGCACAACCGGTCGCGGCGGTCCCTGTTCTCCACCATGGCCCCATCCTCCCGCCTTTGTGCAATCACCATAGCTGTGGTACCACATATGTGGTGATTGAGATGAAACGAGCTGTCGTCGTCGGCGCCGGAGTCGGCGGGCTGACGACCGCGATCGCGTTGCGCGCGATCGGCTGGGAGGTTTCGATCTTCGAGCGATGGCCTCAGGTCGTCGCCGAAGGCACGGCGCTGGGCATCCGCCCGGACGCCCAGGCCGGCCTGGCCCGTCTGGGGCTGGGCGAGCAACTGCGCGAGCGCACCGTCCCCTACCGGCGCGCGCAGATCCGCACCCCCGACGGCCGGCGCCTGGCAGACCTGCCGTTGGAGCGCATCGAACGACGCGCAGGGGCGCCGGTCCGCATGCTGTCGCGGGTCTCGCTGATCGAGATGCTGGTACGGCAGGTGGACCCGGCGACGATCAGCACGAGCGTGGAGATCACCGATCCCGCCGCGCTACGCGCCGACTACGACCTGGTGGTGGGCGCCGACGGGGTACGCAGCGCGGTGCGCCAGGCGTTCTTCGGTGCCGCGACCCGTCCCCGCTACGCGGGCATCATCGCCTGGCGCGGCGTGATCAAGGGCTTCGAACCGCAGGACTACGGCGAGACGTGGGGGCGCGGACAGATGTTCGGGATGACGCCGCAGGCCCCGGGGGTGACCAACTGGTACGCGCCCGTACGCACCCCGGAAGGCGTTCGCGAGAGCCTCGACGACCTGCGCGCCCGCTTCGCCGGCTGGCACGACCCCATCCCGCGCGTGCTCGCGGCGGCCGAGGAGGACGCCGTGCTGCGGCACGAGGTCTACGACCTGGCGCCACCGCTGGGGTCCTACGTGAGGGGGAACGTGGCGCTGGTAGGGGACGCGGCCCACGCGATGACGCCCGCGCTGGGGCAGGGCGCCTGCCAGGCGCTGCTCGATGCGGTCGAGCTCGCCGCCTGCCTGCGTGCGCACCCCGGCGACGTGGGCAAGGCGCTGCACTCCTATGACGCGCGGCGGCGCCCGGCCGCCCAGCGGATGGTCACCGCCTCCAGCTGGATGACCCGCCTGGCCGGAGCCGGTCGCCTGGCGGGTCCGCGCAACACGCTGATGCGGCTGCTGCCCATCTGAGTGCATGGGACGAGCTCGACCTCCGCGGCGCCAACCGTGGCCCAGGGGCTACGGCAGGACCTTGAGCAGCCGGTCGGCCAGGACGGCTGCCGAGGCGGGGTTCTGGCCGGTGAACAGGTTGCGGTCGACCACCGTATAGGGCTTCCATGTCTCACCCTTGGTGAAGTCGACGCCCAGGTCGATGAGCTCGTCCTCCAGCAGCCAGCGGGCCTTGGGGGCGAGGCCGACCGCGTTCTCCTCCTCGTTGGTGAACGCGGTGACCCGGTAGCCCGCGAAGGGCGACACGCCACGGATCCGGGTCGCCAGCATCGCCGCCGGGGCGTGACAGACGACGGCCAGGGGCTTGCCGGAGGCCAGCGCCGCGGTCAGCAGCCGGCCGGCGTCCGCGTCGACGCACAGGTCCTCCATGGGACCGTGGCCGCCGGGGAAGTAGACCGCGTCGTAGTCCTCCGGACGGGCGTCCGACAACCGGATCGGCCGCCGCATCTCCTCGGCGGAGCGGATGATCGCCTCCAGGTCGAGGGCGAGCTGCGCGCTGCCGGCCATCTCGGGGCGCAGGCTCATCATGTCGACGGTCGGGACCACGCCGTCGGGCGTGGCGACGACGATCTGGTGGCCGGCGTCGGTGAGCACCTTGTACGGGGCCGCGAACTCCTCGGCCCAGTAGCCCGTCGCATGCCTGGTGCCGTCCTTGAGCGTCCAGTACGCCGTCCCGGTCATCACGAAAAGTAGCTTCGCCATCGGACAACCGCCTCCCCGTCCTGCGTTCTGATGCGGTTGGCACAGGTCGTACAGACAGCATTTCATGTCCGCCGTGATCGAGGCGACGGTGGGGCCTCAGCCCGGGCTGAACCAGCGGGTGAGCGCCGCCTTCAGGCCGTCGGGGTCCGCGCCCGCCCAGGCCACGTAGCCGTCCGGCCGGATGAGCAGGGCGGGTGCCGGGGCGTCGTCGGCGGTTGCGGTCACGCGGCGCACGTGCTCGTTCCAGGGCTCCGCGGTGGCGGCGAGGTCCCCGCCGGTGAGGTCGACGAGCAGGGGGCGGGCGTCGCGCAGGAGCTCGGCCAGGCGCCGCCTCTGCCCGTCGCCGGTGGTCAGGTCAAGGGACGGTACGAACCAGCCGGTGGGCGCGGCGGGGTGGTCCTCGCCCATGTCGTAGCGGACGTCGGCGCCCGCCAGCAGGGCGGCGACCAGGCGCAGGTTCTCGGTGCGGCCGAGGAGCTCGGCGAAGAGCAGGCGCAGGGCGGTGACATCGCCTCCCGGCGCCATCAGGGCGGTCGCGGCCCGCGTGTGCATGAGCACGCGTTCGCCGCTCGCGTGGCGTTCGGTCTCGTAGCTGTCCAGCAGGCCTTCCGGGGCCCACCCCCGCAGGGTGGCGGCCAGTTTCCAGGCCAGGTTGGCCGCGTCCTGCAGGGCCAGGTTCAGGGTGGGCCCGTGGCTGACGTGGGCGGCGTCGCCGGCGATGAAGACCCGGCCGTCACGGTAACGCTCGGCGAGCCGGGAGTTGCGGCCGCACTGGCGGCGAAGCAGCGTGGGCGCGCCCTCGGGCGGCGGAGCCAGGGGCAGGCGCACTCCGAGGACGCGTTCGACGCTGTCCTCCATCTCGGCGAGCGTCATCGGCGCGCCCGGCCCCGGGAAGTCGCCTGCCGGGCGATCCTCCCATTCGGCCGTGTTGATCAGCGGCCGCTCCGGGTCGTGCGCGAGGAGGGTGAAAACGCCCCGGTCGGTACGGTGGAAGTGCGCCGGGATCTCGCCGAGGCCCTCGATCACGACCCGTCCCCCCGGCGCGAACCGGAAGCGGTCGCTCGGCCCGATGAGGGCCGTCCGGTCGACGACGTTGTCATCGCTGGTGCCGGGGAAGGCGATTCCCGCCTGCTTGCGGATCAGGCTGTGGCCGCCGTCGCAGCCGACGAGGTACCGGGCCGTCAAGGTCGTCTCGATACCGTCCGCACCGCGTGCCACGACGTCCACCCGGTCATCGTCCTGGCTGAAGGACAGCACGTCCCAGCCTCGCCGGACCTCCGCGCCGAGTTCCGCCGCGCGCTCGCCGAGCACCCGTTCCAGATCGCGCTGGTTGACCGGCAGGAGATACATGGGGTTCTCGTCGCCGAGCACGTGCAGCGGCAGGGGCATCCCGCCGAAGAAGAACCCGGGCGCGGGCACCGGCGTCCCCCGGCCCCCGCAGCGTTCGAAGAGGCCGCGGTGGTCCAGCAGCCGCACGACCTGGCCGGCGAGGCCGTGCGCCTTGTCCGCCGGGTCCGGCTCCGGCCGCCGTTCCAGCACCAGGGGCCGGACTCCCGCGAGGCGGAGCTCGCAGGCCAGGAAGAGGCCGGCGGGTCCACCGCCGACGATGATGACGTCGAACATCGTTTTCCTTAGGATACGCATCTGTATCTAACGGCGGCCACCGTAGGTCACCGCGATAAGATACGCAAGTGGATCGTAAGCGTGAGGCGACCGGACGTCGTACCGGCGGCGGCACGGCCCGGGGGGACAGCGGCGCGTCCCGGCGCCGGGGTCCCAAGCTCGAGGACGCGATCCTCGACGCCGCGTGGGAGGTGCTGATCGAGCACGGCTACCACGGCTTCACCTTCGAAGCGGTCGCCGCCCGCGCCGGCACGAGCCGTCCCGTGCTCTACCGGCGCTGGCCGCAGCGCGACGACCTGCTGCTGGCCACCCTCACCAGGTTCTGGCAGCCGATCGCGGTGCCCGACACCGGCGGCCTCCGCGACGACGCGATCGGCTTCCTGCGCAACGCGAACGCCGACCGCGCCCCCACGATCACGTTCATGAGCGTGCAGCTGGCGGACTACTTCCGCGACGCCGGCACCAGCTTCAGCGAGCTGCGCGACACCCTCCTCCCGCCGGGCCGGGCGAGCGCCTTCGAGACGATCGTCGCCCGCGCGGTCGGGCGCGGCGAGCTTCCCGACGTGCCACGCCCGTCCCGCGTGGTGAACCTGCCGTTCGACCTGCTGCGCCACGACCTGCTCACGACGATGCGCGCGGTGCCGGACGAGTCGATCGTCGAGATCGTGGACGAGGTGTGGCTACCCCTGCTGGGGATGTCCGGAGACCCGTCGCCCCCACCGGCCTGATCCCAACGCGGTCCCGGCCGGGCGGCTCAGGTCCACACTTCCGGGGGATGGACCATGAGAAGTTGTGCGACGAACTCGCGCCGGCTGCGAACCCCGGCCTTGGTGAAGATCGACTTGAGATGGTCCTGCACCGTCAGTGGCGTCGTGCACAGGTTCTGGGCGATGTCGCCGGTGCTGCGGCCCTGCACGATGCGCAGGGCGACCTCGCGTTCGCTGGGGGTGAGCCCGTAGGAGGCGAACACCACCGGCATGATGTCGGCAGGCGAGGCCAGGGTGATCACCACCGCCGCGGGTCCGTCCGCCTTGCCTCCGAGCAGCGAGGCGTGCAGCACGAACCACCTGCCGTCGCGCCCCCGTACCCGCAGGCCCGAGGGAGTCCGGATGCCCGCCGCCGCGCCCCTGGCCTGCTCGGCCACCATGACGAACGACGTCGGCACGGTGAATATCGAGCCGGAGTCGTCGGCGAATTCGCCGAGCAGCCGTTCTGCCCGCTCGTCGGCGCCCAGCAGGTGGTTGTCGGGCCCCAGCAGCACCACGGCGGGCGGCAACGGCGGCTGCGTGAAAGGCGAGTGCAGCAACTGGCCACGCTGCAGGGCGATGCCAAGATGCCGCGCGGCGCGCTGGGCCAGCACCAGCTCACCCGTCCGGTACGGACCCCGGTCGGGAGCGCGCATGAACGCCGCACAACCCCACATCCCGCCTCGGCGTCGAACACCGCGCGCAATTCGTCACCGAAGCCGGCCGGGGCGATCTGCTCGCGATAGCGCAGACTGCGCCGCAGCACCCCACCGGTAGCGCGGCTGAGGGTGTCGGCACCGCGACCGCTCAGCCGGATCTCGGGGAACCTCGCGACGTCATCGCCCCAGATCTCCAGCTGCACCGCCTGGCGGAAATCGTCCAGCTCCAGATCATCGGTGAGCACCGAGGTGACCAGACCCGTCGCCGGATCAGTCGTGTGCCAGCACACCGCGTCGAATCCGAGCACATCGCGAAGCATGGGATCGGCCTGCCGGAACACCTCCGGCGCGCTCAAGCCCGCCCCGGCCAGGTCCCGTAGATCAGAGATCACCTGGCGCTCCACATCCCTGCGCGAGATCACGGCGGCAGCCTAACCCGTCGCCCGGAATATCCCAGATTTCTGGGATATTCACGAACTTCTTCCTGCTGTGATCATGAGCTGGTCATCCCCCGACCGAACCAGGAAGACGCATGACGCCTCGAAGATCCCCGCGACGAAAACTCCTCATGGTCGTCCTCGCCACCGTCTCCTTCCTCCTCTCCCTCCTCACCGCGATCGCGATCAACCCCGCACCCGCCTTCGCCGGCGGAACCTGTTCCACCGGCAGCGGCCCCGGCGGAGGCGGCGGAGGCGGCGGTCCCGGCGGCATCCCGGAAGATCCCGACGCGGACCCGAGCCAAGAACCGCAGCTGACAGAGGAGGAGATGCAGGCGTACGTGGCGGAGAATGAGAGCCCCTACGGGCTGAGCGGCAATCCGCACGTCTATCCCGACAGCGCCGACCCCCCGCACCCCTCGGTGGGCGTCGGGTTCAACCTGGACCGCCTTGACGCCCCCGCCCTGCTGGCGGCCGTCGGCGCCAATTACGCCGCGGTACGCGCCGGAACCCAGGACCTGACACCGCTTCAGATCAGCACCCTGTTCCAGGCCGACTACCGCACCGCCGTCGCGAACGCCCGCCGAGTGTTCCACAATTTCGACCGTCTGACGTCGGCCAGGCAGGTCGTGCTGATCGACATGCTGTACAACCTCGGGCCCGGGAAATTCGCAGAGTTCAAGGCGACGATCAACGCTGTGAACACCGGCAACTTCCTCGCCGCATCGGTGCACATGCAGAACTCGAAATGGGCGAAGCAGGTCGGCAACCGGGCCAAGAAGAACGGGAGACTGATGAGCCAGGGCGCGGTATGCGACCCCAGAGACAGGCCGCGCCACGTCCCCGTCCCTCACGGGGGTGGTGGCGGCGGTGCCACATATCCCGGTGGCATCGAGGTCACACCGGTGGGTGGGAACAGCCCCTCCGACTTCGAGATGATGCTCAAGAACATCGCCAGCGAAGTCCGCTGCTACACCATGACCGTCACGGTCACCGGGCCGGACGGAACGTATTCAGCCTCAGCGATCCGCTGCGACTGACCGAGAAGCGGCGGCGAAGGGAAACCCCGTAGGGCGTCCGGTCCCGGCGTCGACCACCCGTGCCGTGCAGAACGCCGCCACGGACCTGGCGATCTCGGTCTCGCGCAGGAACCGGTCCAGGGCTTCGGGCTCGGAGGCCGTCCGGGCGTGCAGCGTCCTGACGGCCACCCGCCGCCCGAGGGGGCCCGACCCAGATAGACGACCCCTTGGCCGCCCACGCCCAGCATCCCGACCAGTCGATAGTCCCCGATCCGCCGGGGATCGTTCTCGGCCGACGGGCGCGGACCGGACATGAGGCAATCTTCTCCTGCTCAAAAAGGTATGTGTCCGATGGTGGCGCAAAGCCCACCACGGGCGAGGGCCGTCAGCCGGACAGGACACGGTAACCCGCGTCCACCGGGATGCAGGCGCCGGTCACGGCGTCGAAGCCGCCGTCGAGGACGGAGCCGATCACCGCGGCGACGTCGCGAGGTTCGAGCATCCGGCCGAGGATCGAGCGCCGCCCCAGTGCCGCCTCGATCTCGGGCGTTCGCATCATCGCGCTGGCTTCGGTACGGACCGCGCCGGGCGCCACGATGTTCACCGAAATGCCCCAGGCACCGGCCTCCGCGGCGACATGCAGGGCAAAGGTGTTGAGCGCCGCCTTCGCCGTCGCGTGCGCGATCGCCCCCTGACGTACCGACTCGGCGCTGAGGCTGGAGACGTAGACGATCCGGCCGTTGCCCTGCTCGCGCATGCGGTCCAGGGCCCGCTGGGTGAGGTGGAAGACCCCGGCGAGTTCCCCGGTGACCTTGCCCTCGAAGTCCTCCCACTGCATCCGGGCCAGCGGGCCGAACGGCGGGGCGATGTTGGCGTTGCAGACCAGGGCGTCCACCCGCGGGCAGGCCTCAACGAGCTCGGCGACCTGGCCGGGGTCACGGACGTCGGCCCGCAGAGCCTGCGCCGTGCCACCGGCCGCCTGGATCTGATCGACCACCGAGGTGGCCGCCGACGTGTCGGCGCGATAGTTGACGATCACGTGGAAACCGCGACGGCCCAGCTCCTGTGCCGTCGCGGCACCGATACCGCGCCCTGCACCGGTGACGAGTGCGATGCGTCCCATGTCCTGCCTCCTCCGCTCCACGGCTCCGGTGGCAGACTCTAGGTATTGAGCATTCCAAGAGAAAGTACATACCCGTTGGTAAGCTCCATACCCCGCCATCGGCTTTCTGCTCGTCAAGGGGTGGCATGACGCATGAGTGACGCGTTTCACAAGGACTGCCCGGCGCGCATGGTGCTCGACCACGTCACCAGCCGCTGGGCGGTGCTCGTGCTGACAGCCGTCCGCGGCGGCCCGCTACGGTTCCACGAGCTACGGACCAAGATCGAGGGGATCAGCGAGAAGATGCTGTCCCAGACGCTGCGCACCCTCGTACGCGACGGCTTCGTCCGCCGAACCGTCACCCCTTCCACGCCGCCGCAGGTCAGCTACGGTCTGACCGCCCTCGGCGAGGGGATCACCGAGCCGCTCCAGACCCTGTCCGACTGGATCCGGGACCACGCGGATGACATTCTCGCCGCCCAGGCCGGGTACGAGCAGGAAACTCCCTGAGCGTCCAAGGAGCACACCCGCTCGACATTTGCCGGTAACAACCTGGTAACAGGGTCTTCTCCTCGGCAATGTGAGCGGTCACACTCAGGCAACAAGAAATGTGACCGGTCACATCAGCGCACCTCCACGTCCCCCCAAGGGCTCGAACGCCCGCAGCACGCAAGGAGGTTGTCTCGCCATGAGGAGGAAACATGCCTGGTCAGCGATGCTGGCGGTGGTCCTGGTGACGGGTGCCCTGCACGCCGCCCCCGCCCAGGCCGCGTCCCAGCTCGTCGTCGATCTCGGCAGCTCGACCGGCGCGCTCAGGTACGGAGCCACCGGCTTCCTGTACGGGCTCGGCGACGAGGGCATCCCGAACGAGACCATGCTCGCCGCCCTCAAACCGCAGGTCACCGCCCAGAAGGCGCCCGACGGCCTGCAGCACCCGAACGGCGACGCCCTCAAGGTCGCCCCCATGTTCAAGCGCGCCGGCGGCCGCGAGATCCAGATCTACATGCAGGACGTCTACAAGCAGTGGCCGTACGAGAACCTGGGCATCAACGACTACCTGGCCAAGGTGGACACGATGGTCAGGAAGGTCGTCGCCGACCCGTACCGCACCTCGTACGTCTACGTCCCCTTCAACGAGCCCGACCAGATCTGGTACGGCGGCAACCTCAACGGGTTCCTGAACGACTACCGGACCGTCTACCGCCGGATCCGCTCCCTGGACCCCGGCGCCCGCATCGCGGGCCCCAACTTCGCGAGCTACCGCTCGGCCGACCTGCGGACGTTCATGCAGTTCGCCCGGGACAACGCCGTGCTGCCGGACGTCACCACCTGGCACGAGCTGGGCGACGACTTCTTCACCGGCTGGCACACCCACTACGCCGACTACCGGGCGATCGAGTCCGCCCTGGGCATCTCCCCCAGGCCGATCACCATCAACGAGTACGGGCGCTTCTCCGGTGATCTGGGCGTGCCGGGCAACCTGGTGCAGTTCGTGGCGAAGTTCGAGAACAGCAAGGTCGACGGCTGCCTGGCGTACTGGACGACGGCCGGCGGGCTCAACGACCTGGTCACAAGGAACAACCAGGCGACCGGCGGCTGGTGGCTGTACAAGTGGTACGGCGAGCTGACCGGCAACACCGTGGCCGTCACCCCGCCCTCGCCCGGCGGCTCCCTCCAGGGCCTGGCCGCGCTCGACCAGGGCAAGAAGCAGGCCAGGGTGATCTTCGGCGGCAACAACCCGGCCAGCGGCACGTACGACACCAACCTGGTCATCAAGGGCATCCCGGGCGCCCTGGGCACCACGGTCCACGCCGCCGTCTGGGGCGTGGACGACACCGGGCTGAACCCCTCCCCCGGCCCGTACAAGGTCACCGAGGCGGACTTCACGCCGTCCGGCGGCCAGATCACGATCCCGCTCACCGGGCTGAAGGGCTCCTCGGCATACCACGTGATCGTGACCCCGGACAAGGACCCGACCGCCGGGTCCCGCTACGAGGCCGAGTACGCCGCCGCGCCGGGCGCGATCACCTACGGCCCGGTCTCCTCCGCGGACGGCGGCGCCACGTTCGTGGTCACCGCGCCCTCGGACGGCTACTACAACGTGGACCTGCGTTACTCGGCCTCCGCCGCCCGCACGGCCAGGCTGCGGCTCAACGGCTCCGACCTGACCGACGTCACCCTGCCCGCCACCCTGCCCGCCACCCTGCCCGCCGCCGCGAGCTGGAGCACCGTCACCACCAAGGTGTTCCTGGCCGCCGGGATCAACCGCCTGGAGGTCAACGCCGCCGGCGCCAACGTCGACTACCTCGACGTGTCGGCGACGACCGGGACGATCACCGCGTACGAGGCGGAGTCCAGCGCCAACACGCTGGGCGGCGCCGCCAGGGTCGCGGCCAACTCCGCCGCCTCGGGCGGGAAGTACGTCGGCTACGTCGGCGCCGGCGCGGCCAACACGCTGCGCTTCAACAACGTCACCGTCGCCTCGGCGGGCCGTTACCGCCTGGTCGTCACGTACGCCAACGGCGAGCTGGGCGAGGGCGCCTCCAACTACAACAGCAACATCGTCGACCGCTACGCCGACATCTCGGTCAACGGCGGCGCGGCCCAGCGGCACTACTTCCGCAACACGCTGGGCTGGTCGAACTACCGAACCACGGTCGTGGACGTGACCCTGGCCGCCGGAGCGAACACGATCACGTTCGGCAACTCCTCCGCCGGCTACGCGCCCGACATCGACCGCATCCAGATCGCCAAGCCGGTCGGCTGACACCCAGCCCGGCCGGTCGGAACGCAGCAGAGGAGATCCATGAACACCAGCGTCGTCTGGGGCCACCCGAGCCTGCGGGTCGTGCTCGACGTCTCACCCGACGGCCCGGTCGGCGTCCGGTCGCTGTCCGGCGGCGACGCCGCCACGGCGCACCTGCCCAGGGCGACGCAGCCGCTGGTGGAGCTGCTGGTCCCGGAGGAGGGCCGGGCGCGGGCCTCGCACCGCTTCTCCCGGACGGCCGTCGGCCTGCGCCTGGCCTACCGGGGCTGCGAGCAGCACAGGGATGGGGTGTGGCACGTGCTGCAGCTCGACCTGCACGACGCGCGGAGCGGGCTGAGCGCCGAGGTGTTCCTGCGCTCGGCGGAGGGCGTCAGCGCGTTCCAGGTCTGGACGCGGGTGACCAACCGCGGCCAGGACCCCCGGCTGCTGCTGGGCCTCACGTCGTTCGCCGCCGCCTTCGCGGGGGCGGTGGACGACCTGGACGTGGTACGGGCCGACAGCGAATGGCTGGGCGAGAGCCGCTGGGTCCGCGAGGCCCTGCGCGAGCACGCCGTACCCGATCTGCGCCTGGGCGGCCACGGGCAGGACGGCCGCGGGCGGCTCGCGGTCGTCAGCACCGGCACCTGGTCGACCGGCTCCCACCTGCCCACCGGCGGCCTCATCGACCGCGCCGGCGGGCAGGCGTGGCTGTGGCAGATCGAGCACAACGGCGCCTGGCGCTGGGAGGTCGGCGAGCGGCTCGACGAGCCGTACGTCGCGTTGTCCGGCCCGACCGACATCGACCACCAGTGGCAGCACCTGCTGCGGCCCGGCGAGTCGTTCACCACGGTGCCGGTGTCGGTGGCGGTGTCCGGCGCGGGCCTGGAAGGGGCGGCCGCCGCGCTCACCGCGCACCGGCGGATGATCGTCCGGCCGCATCCGGACCGGGAGCGGCTGCCGGTGGTGTTCAACGACTACATGAACACGCTGTCGGGTGACCCGACCACGGCCAAGCTGCTGCCGCTGATCGACGCCGCCGCCTCGGCCGGGGCCGAGGTGTTCTGCATCGACGCGGGCTGGTACGACGACGGCGGCACCTGGTGGGACAGCGTCGGCGAATGGCAGCCGTCGCAGACGCGCTTCCCGCGCGGCATCGAGGAGGTCCTCGGCCGCATCAGGGAGCACGGCATGGTGCCGGGGCTGTGGCTCGAACCCGAGGTGATCGGCGTCCGCAGCCCCATGGCCGACAAGCTGCCCGCCGAGGCGTTCCTGCAGCGTGGCGGCGTACGCCTGGTCGAGCACGGCCGCTACCACCTGGACCTGCGCCATCCCCGCGCGATCGCGCACCTGGACCAGGTCGTGGACCGGCTGGTGGAGGAGCTCGGCGTCGGCTATTTCAAGCTCGACTACAACATCGACCCGGGCGCGGGCACCGACCTGGACGCCGACAGCGCCGGGGACGGGCTGCTGGCCTGCAACCGGGCCCACCTGGCGTGGCTGGACGGCGTGCTGGCGCGCCATCCGGGGCTCACCCTGGAGAACTGCGCGTCGGGGGCCATGCGCATGGACTACGCCATGCTGTCCCGGCTGCACCTGCAGTCCACCAGCGATCAGCAGGACTTCCGCCTCTACCCGCCGATCGCGGTGTCGGCGCCGATGTCCGTGCTGCCCGAGCAGTCGGCGAGCTGGGCGTACCCGCAGCCCGACATGTCGGACGAGGAGATCGCCTTCGCGCTGTGCACCGGCATGCTGGGGCGGCTCTACCTGTCCGGCCATCTGGACGCGATGAGCCCCGCCCAGCTCGACTCGGTCCGCGACGCCGTGCGCGTCCACAAGGAGATCCGCGCCGACCTGGCCCGCGCGACGCCCGTGTGGCCGCTGGGGCTGCCGGCCTGGGGTGACCGCCACCTCGCGCTGGGATTGCGTGCCGCGGACGTCACATACCTTGGCGTATGGCGACGCGACGGGGCGAAGCCCGTACGGCTGGACCTGCCGCACCTGGCGGGCCGCGCGGTCGAGATCGACGTGATCTACCCGCGGCACCTGCCGGACTGGGCTCGCGACTGGCAGCCCGGCGCCGGCGTGTTGACGCTCACCCCCTGCTGCGACGAGCCCCACTCCGCCCGGATCCTCCGCATCCGCACCGCCTCATGAAAGAGACCACCATGAACACCAAATGGACGGCCGCCGCCGCCGCGACGGCGCTCGCGCTCGGCCTGGCCGCGTGCAGCGACCCCTCCGTCGAGACCTCCTCCGCCGCGCCCGCCACCGCCGCGGCCTGGCCCGACCCGGTCGCCAAGCTCGACGGCGTCAAGCTGACGATCTGGGCCGCCCAGAACAGCAACACCGTGCCCAAGGCGGTCATCGCCGGGTTCCAGAAGGCGACGGGCGCGACGGTCGAGGTCGTGACGATCCCGGACCCGTACGAGCAGGGCATCCAGACCAAGGTCGCCACCGGTGACAAGCCCGACCTGGCGTTCTGGCAGCCGACCGCGTCCATGCTGACCGCGATCAACGCCAAGGCCAACCTCCAGCCGCTGAACGACGCGCCGTGGCTGGCGCAGCTCTCGCCGGACCTGAAGGACATCACCGGCATCCTGGACGGCGCCCGGTACGCGGCCCTCATCACGAGCCCCGCCGTCGAGGGCGTCTACTACAACAAGGAGGTCTTCGCCGCCAACAAGATCGCCAGCACGCCGAAGAACTTCGACGAGATGGTGAAGCTGGGGCGCGCGCTGAAGGCCAAGGGCGTCACGCCGTTCTTCGAGATGGCCGGCGACAAGTGGGCGACCCAGTGGTGGGTGCAGGTCCAGCTCGCGGACGCGGCCAAGGACGGCCTGTGGGAGCGGATCAACACGGGCAAGGAGACGTTCAACAGCCCGGCCGTCGTCGGGGCGATCAAGACGTACAAGTCGCTGATCGACGAGGGGCTGTTCAACTCCGACATCAAGACGGCGAAGTTCGAGGACCAGGGCGCGGCGCTGCTGTCCGGCAAGGCGGCCATGGTCGTGCAGGTGAACTCGTTCTTCGGGCAGCTGCAGGCCTCGGCCGACACCGCCACGCTGAACAAGAAGATCGGCTTCTTCCCGATCTCGCCGTCGGGGAACGTCGGCACGTTCATCCCCGACCAGTCGAACGCGCTGGTGGCCTTCAAGACCGGGGACGCCAAGCGCGAGGCCGCGGCGCGGCAGCTGCTGGCGTACTGGATGGGGCCCGGCTACAAGGACTTCGTCGCCGACCGCAACACCGTCTCCCTGGAGCCGTCGGTGCCCAGCCCGGCGGGCGTGCCGCAGGCGCTGCTGGACGTGCACGCCGCGCTGCCCACCGCGGTCGGGTCGATGCAGGCGCTGGCGGTGGCCAACCCGGACCTGTACCTGAACCTGGCCGACATGATCACCGGGACCATGACGCCGGAGAAGGTCGCCTCGGCCACCCAGGATCAGTTCGCCCAGCTCGCCAAGGCCGCCGGGGCGAGCGGTTTCTGACGTGCTGATCACCACCTCGCGGCAGGCCGCCTCCCGAACCACGACCGCGACCCGCGGGCGCCCGGTCGTCGGGAGGCGGACGCACCCCATGTGGTTCATGGCTCCGGCGTTCGCCATCCTGCTGGTGTTCTTCTTCCTGCCGACGCTGTTCAACTTCGTCTACGCCTTCACCGACTGGTCGGGCTTCAAGAGCGCGATCCGGCCGGTCGGGGTGGACAACTTCACCGACCTGGGCTCCAACGGCACGCTGTTCCGGTCGCTGCGGGTCACGGTCGTGTACGCGGTGCTGGTGGCGATCTTCCAGAACGCGTTCGGCTTCGGCCTGGCCGTGCTGCTCGAACGCGACACCTGGCTCAACCGGGTGGCCAGGGTGTTCTTCCTCATCCCGGTGCTGATGTCGGCGCTCGCCGTCGGCTACATCTTCCAGGCGCTGCTCAAGCCGACGGGCGGCCTGAACCGGCTGCTCGGGATCGACTACGCCTGGCTGGGCGACACCACCTGGACGATCGTGGTCGTCGCGCTGATCCACGCGTGGAAGTGGATGGGGCTGTCGATGCTCATCTACCTGGCGGGGCTGAAGACCGTGCCGGACGACATCGTGGAGGCCGCCCACATCGACGGGGCCTCGCGGTGGCGTACGTTCTGGGCGGTCCGCTTCCCGCTGCTGGCGCCCGCGATCACGTTCAACGTCGCCACGGCGCTGCTGGGCTCGATGAACGGCTTCGACATCGCCCAGGCCACCACCGGCGGCGGGCCCGCCCGTACGACGGAGATCCTGAACATCTTCATCTACCGCACCTTCGGCCAGGGGCTGTTCGCGCAGGCCACGACGATGAGCCTGGTGCTGTTCCTGCTGGTGGCCCTCATGGCCTTCCCTGTCATCTACGTGCTGCGCAAGCGGGAGGAGATCCTGTGACCCCCGTCGTCCCCGAGCGCCGCGGTGTGAGCGACGCGCCGGTGTGGCGCCGGCTCCAGCCGGTGGTCACGTTCGTGCTCGTGGTGCTGTCCATCGGCATCCCGCTGTGGCTGGTGCTGGTGACGGCGGCCAAGTCCCGCGGCGAGGCGCTCACGCCGGACCTGTCGCTGCCGACCGAGTGGCACCTGCTGGAGAACCTGCGGCAGGTGTGGGGCGACGGCGAGGTCCTGCGGGCGTCGCTGGGCAGCCTGCTCGTCGTCGTGCCCTCGGTGATCGGGGTGCTGCTGTTCGGGTCGATGGCGGCCTGGATCCTGGCCCGCCGCGCCACGCGGCTCAACGCCGTCCTGTACGCGCTGGCGATCAGCGGCATCGTGCTGCCGCCCGCCGTCGTCACCGTCGTCCTGCTGCTGCGCCAGCTCGGCCTGGCCGGGAGCGCCGTCGGGATGATCGGCGTCTACATGGGCATCTACATGTCCACGGTGATCTTCTTCGTCACCGGCTTCGTGCGGACGATCCCCACCTCCCTGGAGGAGGCGGCGCAGCTCGACGGGGCGAGCCCGATGCGGGTGTTCTGGCTGGTGGTGCTGCCGCTGCTGCGCCCGGTGCTGGCCACGGCCACCATCCTGGTCTGCCTGTACGTGTGGAACGACGTCTTCTACGCCTTCTTCGTGATCGGCGGACGCCTGGACACGCTGCCTCTCAACCTCTTCCGCGTGGCCAGCGCCGGGCTCTATCTCAACAACTGGCACCTGATCTTCGCGTACGTGATCCTGATGAGCCTGCCGCTGGTCGTGGTCTTCGCCGTCGCCCAACGCAAGATCATCTCGGGGATCACCAGCGGCGCCGTCAAGTAGCGGGCCGGCCGGTTCCGGAGCCGTCCAGCAGGCGCCGTACGTCCTGCAGGAGTTTCTGGTCGGCGGCCAGGTGCGCCTCGGCGTTGTCGAACAGGGCGTCGGCCAGCGGTGACAGCCCCGCCTTCGCCTCGCGCCCGGCGGCGAGCGCCACCCGCCGGGCCTCCAGCGCCCGGAACGAGGCCGCCACCAGGTCCCGCGCCTCGCCGGACTCCAGAAGCGCGTGCCAGCGCAGCGCCAGCGCGAAGTCGGACCTCGTGGAGTGCGGGGGCGCGGCGAGCGCCTTGCGCAGCAGGTCGCGGAGCGTGCGCCGGCCCTCGGGCGTGATCGCGTAGACGCGGCGCAGCCGATCGCCGGTGCGCTCCTCGGAGTGGGTCTCCGCCAGCCCCTCGGCCTCCAGCTTGGCCAGGGCGTGGTAGACCGACCCCGGCTTCACGTCGGTCCATTGCTCCAGCGCCCCGGCCGTGACGAGCTGGTTGATCTCGTAGCCGTGCCGCGGCCCCTCGTTGAGCAGCCCCAGGACGAGCATCCGGGTCGACGACACTCCACACCTCCACGCGATAGTCAAGGTTGACCATACCAGCGGCGCCATGCTCATATAGTCAAACTTGATTATTCAAAGTGGAGGTTCCTTGCTGTTCTCACGTCTCGCGCGCCGGATGGACGCGCTCGTCAGCGCGTACACGCGGCTCGGCAGGTTCAGCGGCGCGGTGCTGGTCGCCCGCGGCGACCGGCGGCTCTTCGCCAAGGGGTACGGCCACGCCGACCACGAGCACGGGGCGCCCAACACGCCGGCGACGGCGTTCCGCATCGGATCGCAGACCAAGACGTTCACCGCGATCGCGATCCTGCAGTTGCAGGAGCAGGGCCGGCTCCGCGTCACCGACCCGCTCGCCCGCCACCTGCCCGGCTACCCGCACGGCGAGCGGATCACCCTGCACCATCTGCTGACCAACACCTCGGGCATCCCCGACTACGTCACGACGGACGGCTTCACCCGCGTCATGGGGACGCCGCGCACCCGGCGGCAGCTCATCGACGGCTTCAAGGACCGGCCCCTGCTGTTCGAGCCCGGCGCGCGGATGAGTTACAGCAACTCGGGCTGGATCCTGCTGGGCGAGGTGATCGAGCGGCTGTCCGGCCTGACCTACGGCGAATACCTGCGCCGGAACGTCCTCATCCCCCTGGCCATGCAGCGCAGCGGCCTGGCCGGCGGCGCCGGGACCGCCGTCGGCTACATGTCGGCCGACGGCGGGCTCACCAGGACCCCGTACCTGGACAACTCCAACCAGGACGCTGCCGGAGCGCTCCACTCGACGGTCGAGGACCTGCACCGCTGGAACCGCGGCCTGCCCCGGCTGCTGCGGCGCGAGTCGCTGGCGGAGCTGTTCGGGCCGCACGTCGAGTCCGACGGCACCGGGTACGGCTACGGCTGCTGGGTGAGCGGCGACCGGGTGGAGAGCGCGGGCGGCACCATCGGATTCGTCAGCGTCTCAGCCCGGTACCGGCGCGACGACCTCTTCGTGACCGTTCTGTCCAACATCGAGAACGCCGCCTTCTCCGAGATCGAGTCCGCGCTGGCGGCCATCGCCCGCGGCGAGCCGTATGAACTGCCGAGCCGGCGCCTCTTCGTCACCGTCGCCCCGGACCTCCTCGACCGGTACACCGGCCGCTACACCATGCGGTACATGGGACGCACCTCCACGATGGACGTCACGCGGGAGGGCGAGCGGCTCATGGTGGAGGTGCACGGGCTGGTCAGGACGGAGCTGCGCCCGATGTCGGAGACCCGCTTCTTCGCCAGGATGAAGGGCGAGGTCGAGCTGGACTTCCTGGCGAACGGCGAGGTCGCGCTCAACTGGGCGGGTCACGAGGTCACCGCCCGGCCAGTCTGAACGCCCCGGCCCGCCCACCATGGCGAGGAGCGGGTGGGCCGGGGGTGTGCCTGTTGGTCAGGCGCAGGTGTAGCCGGATGGGAGGGCGGTGTCGCCGTTCGGGCGGGTCGCCTGGAAGCCGACGCTGGTGGTGGCGGCTCCGGGGGCGAGGGTGCCGTTGTGGCCGGCGTTCTTGATGGTCACGGTCTGCCCGCTGACG
Source organism: Nonomuraea jabiensis (assembly GCF_014204795.1). GTDB lineage: Bacteria > Actinomycetota > Actinomycetes > Streptosporangiales > Streptosporangiaceae > Nonomuraea > Nonomuraea jabiensis. The sequence continues at coordinate 9,896,509 of NZ_JACHMB010000001.1, forward strand.
GTGGCGGTGCCGTTCCACGAGCCGGTGAGCGTGTGCCCGGCCGGCAGCGTGAAGGTGACCGTCCATCCGTTGATCGTCGAGGTGCCGGTGTTGGTGACGGTCAGGGGCTGGATGACGTACCCGGTGGCCCACTGGGTCTGCACGGTGGGGACGGCCGTGCACCTTCCGGTGGAGGTGCCGGGCTGGGTGGTGACCTGTGCGGTGTTCGAGACCGGCGAGGTGTTGCCCGCGGCGTCGCGCGCCCTGACCTGGTAGCGGTAGGTGGTGCTCGGGGTCAGGCCCGTGTCGCTGAACGAGGTCGTGGCCGAGGTGCCGGCCTGGGTGAACGTGCCGCCGCTCGCGCCGGGCGCGCGCAGGATGTCGTAGCCGGCGACGCCGGTGTCGTCCGTCGAGGCCGTCCAGCTCAGGGTCGTGCCCGTGGCCGTGGTCGCCGAGGCCACCAGGCCGGCCGGGGCCGTCGGCGGCGAGGTGTCGCCACCGCCGGTCGTCGTGAACGTGACCGGTTGCGAGTCGCCGGACAGGTTGCCGGCGCCGTCCCGCGCCCGCACGTACACCTGGTACTGGGTGTTCGCGGTCAGCCCGGTGAGGGTGATCGAGTTGGTGGTGGACTGGCCGAGCTGCGGGTCGGTGGCGCCCTGCTCGCGGTAGACGTTGTAGCCGGCCAGGCCGGAGCCGCCCTGGTCGGTGGACGCGGCCCAGGTCAGCGTGGCGCCGGTGGCGGTCACGCTGGACGCGGCGGGGGTGCCGGGCGTGCTCGGCGGGGTGGTGTCGCCGGAGTCGCCGAGGGTGGGGGTCTGCCAGTCCCTCCACTCGGCCAGATTGCCGAGCGCCTTGGCCGAGATCCTGATCGCGCCGGGAGCGTTGCCCGTCTTCAGCAGGAACTTCTGGATGTTCTGCTGGAGCGGGGTCCGCCATTCCGCCCTGTTGGCGCAGTGGTTGCCGTCCTGGATGTCGGACCAGTACGTGAGGTTGTCTCCCGCGCCGAGCGCCTTGTAGACCTCGGCTCCACCCAGGGCCGCCACGCTGGCGGACTTGGGTCCGAGGTTGGTGATGTGCGGATTGTCCATGATGAACAGTCCGCGTGGCGCGACCATGGCCACCATCTCATGCGTGTCCACCGGCAGCCTGGCCGGGCTGCTCGTGAAGGAGCCGAACGCGTCGCCGAGCCACGACTGCTCTCCGTACGCGCTGCTCAGGCTCTGGGCGCCCTCCCCGGGAATGCCGCGGAAGATGGGAACGCCGGCGCTGCCCGACTCGATCGGCATGGTCAAGGCGATGCGCTGATCGAACGCGCCGATCACGAAAGCGCCCTTTCCGAATCGCGAGCAGCCGGTGACGCCGGTCGCATCCGCTTTGAGAATGCTTCCGCCCGACTGTTCGATGACGTCGATGATCCGGCTCACGCCCCAGGCCCAGGCGAGCAGCAGCCCCGTGCTGCTGGAGGAGCCGTAAATGCTGTAGAAAGCGCCCTGTTTGTTGTTGCGCGGCGTGCCCTCTTTCCCGACCGCGTACGGGTCGTAATTGATGACGGCGGCGCCGGCCGCTTTGATGGCGGCCGTGTCCGCGCCGAATCCGCCCAGGACGACGACGGCGGGGAAAGGTCCGGAACCGCTCGGCAGATCGACGCTCGCCGAGAAACTCGAGCTCCTGCCGTTGTGGTTCACATTCACGGTGATGCCGGTCCTGGAGACCGTTCCGGTGACGCTGGCCGGCTTTCCGGGCTTCTCACCGTAGACGAATTTCTCGGCCAGCTTTTTGATCTCCTGCCGCCGGCAACGCCATTCGGACTTGGCGGAGATGCGCGTACCGTCCAGTTTCTTGAAGGGGTCGGGAAGCTTGGAGTTGGTGGGCAGGGAGCCTGCGTCGGGCAGGCCGGTCACCGTGCAGTCTGCGCCCTCGTCCTCGACTCCGGCAGCCGCGACGGCCTCGGGGGGCGCTACCGTCACCGCTCCGGCGACCGACAGCGTCAGCGCTGCCGTCAGCGCGACGACCCTCGAACGGATCTTGGAGCGGGCCAGGCTGGTGATCACCAGGGCTCTCCCTTCCGGGTGGAGTTTTGGCGATCAGTCTGGAAACCCTTATGAAACATGTCAACACTGAGCCGAAACGTTTCAAGAGTGGAGGTTTTTGAGCTGGGCTTGCTGGTTTGACGATGCCGAAACTTTCGGAAAGTCGGCCGAATGTGGGGCATCATCCCTCGGCACTATCCGCCACCCCGAAAGTTTCGAGCGTGCGGTCAGCGGCTGAAGGACGGCTGGTTGGCGGCGAGGGTGCGGACGGCCGACACGACCGCCTCGCGGCGCCGGGCCAGGGCCGCCCGGTCGTCCTGCTCGTCGAGGACGAGGCGGCACAGCTGGGGGACGGCGAAGTTCCAGGCCACCAGCCCGAGCACGGTGAACATCCAGTCCTGGGCGGCGCAGGTGCGCTCGGGCTCGCCCAATCCGGCGCCGACGCCGGCGTCCACGAGGTCGCGTACGTTGCCCCGGTAGGCCGCGCGGCGCTCGTCCTCGCCCTGGACGGGACCCGGGCCGCTTTCCAGCGCCTCCCACAGCAGCAACCTGATCAGGTCCGGGTGGTCCTGGTACCAGTCGAACAGCTGCCCCACGGAGTCGGCCACCGCGCCGGGATCGAGGGTGCCCGCGTGGCAGACCTCGTCGACCTTGGCCCGCACCACGGCGCCGAACAGCTTCTCCTTGCCCCCGAAGTACAGGTAGATCGCCTGCTTGTTGGCCTTGGCGGCGGCGGCGATGCGCTCGACCCGGGCGCCGGCCAGGCCGTGCGCGGCGAACTCGGCGGTGGCGGACTCGAAGATCCGCTGTCTGGTGGCCTCCGCGTCGTAGCTCATGTCCAGAATTAAACCATCCAGTTGACTTTGCGGGCGACTTCCGCTTCGATCTAAACCAACCAGATGGTTTATTTCTGAGGAGACATCATGTCCGTAACTCCCGTGCCGGTCCGCTCGCCGCTGCCCACCGGTCTCGCCGGCTCCACCGTTGTCCTCATCGGCGGCACCTCGGGCATCGGCCTGTCCGCCGGCGTGCTGCTGGGTGGGGTGGGCGCCCGGGTCGTGCTGGTCGGCCGCGACCAGGCCAGGCTGGCGGCCGCCGTGGACCGCGTACGCGAGGCGGCCCCGGCCGGCGGCCCGGCGGACTCGGTGCTCGGCGTCTCCGCCGACGGGTCGGACGAGGACGCGCTGGCGGAGGTCTTCGAGCAGGCCGGCCAGGTCGACCACGTGCTCGTGACGGCCGGCGGCATCGGCGGCGCGGGCCCGGTGACCGAGCTCTCCCGCGACGACCTCCGTTCGGTCCTGGACGCCCGCCTCTGGGGCGCGTTCGCCGCCGCCCGGCTCGCGGCGGCCCGGCTGCCGGCGGGCGGCTCGATCACGTTCACCTCGGGCACGTACGTCCTCCGCCCGGTCCCCGGGATGACCGGCCCGCTGGCGGCCGTCGGCGCCGTCGAGACCTTCACCAGGGCGCTCGCCGTCGAGCTGGCGCCGAAGCGGCTCCGGGTGAACGCCATCCGCTACGGCAGCTTCGACACCCCGCTGCTGCGCACGGTGTCCGGGCTCGACGGCGACGCCGCGGTCGCCAAGGCCGGGGAGGGCACCCCGCTCGGCCGCTTCGGCACCGCCGAGGAGGCCGCCGCCTCGGCCCTGTTCGTGATGGCCAACAACTACGTCACCGGTCAGGTGATCACGGTGGACGGCGGGCAGAGCCTGGCGTGAGACGGACACGGGTGAGCGGCCCCGGGCACCGCTCACCCATGCCCGCGCGGTGGGCGGCGTTCGGCCAGGCTGAGCAGCGCGTCGGCGGTCTTGCCGAGCGCCGGCCCTGGGCCAGGCCCAGCCGCAGGCCCGCCACCACCGCGGGGGCCGCCGACGGCAACTGGATCCGGGTGAGCAGGGCCACGCCGCGCAGCCCGTACGCCTTTCCGGCCTCCACCAGGTGCGGGTCCACGTGGGACAGGGCCGAGGAGAGCGTGGCGTAGACGGGGAAGAGGACGCCTATCGCCACCAGCACGGTCGTCGAGCCCTCCGCGATGCTCAGCCAAAGCACGAGCAGGGGGTCTCGCTTTCCTTTCGTGTGGAATCCGTAGAACCAGGATTCAGGCAGGCGTCCCCATCAAAGTCGCCTTCAGTGCTCGGAGTCGAGTTTCGCCCGCTGGTCCGCCGTCAACTCCAGGTCCACCGCGGCCAGGCTCTCCTCCAACTGCTCGACCGAGGAAGCACCGACCAGCGGGATCATCGGAATCTCGCCGCCGATGAGCCAGGCGAGCACCACCTGGTTGACGGTCGCGCCTGTCTCCTGTGCCACTTCCCGCAGTGCCGCCAGCCGCCGAGGCGTGCCGGGGTGGTCGAACGCGGCATCGAACGGCTTGTCCGCACGTACGTAGCCGCCGCCCAGCAGGGGCGAGTAGGCGACCAGCGTGAGCTCGGGCTCCGCCCTCAGATAGCTGAGCAGGTTCCCGTCGACCACGCCGAAGTTGCCGTCCTGGGACCGCAGCGTCGGCAGATCGGTACGTGGACGCAGGTAGGAATGGTGATACTGCAGGACCTCATAGCCGGGCAGACCTGCCGCAGCCGCCAGGTTCCGGGCCCGTTCGAGCCGCCAGGCCCAGTGGTTGCTCGCCCCGAGAAGGCCGACGGCGCCTGCCTGAACCAGATCCGCGAACGCCTCGACGGTCTCCTCCAGCGGCACCTTGGAACCTTCGAGGTACGCATGTGCGTACAGCAGGTCCAGCTTGTCCATGCCGAGCCGTTCCCTGCTTCGCTCCGAAGATTCCCGGATCACCTGGGCGGACAAGCCCTCAAGGTCGTGGCTGAGGCCGGTCGCCGGAGCGTTGGGCCGTCCGCCGAGTTTGGTGGCGATGACGATCTCATCGGTGACGTTGCGGCTACGGCGCCAGCGGCCGAGCAGCGCTTCGCTCTCGCCTCCCTGAGTGCCATTGACCCAGTAGGCGTAATTGTTGGCGGTGTCAATGAAATTGCCGCCGGCCTCGACGAAGCGGTCAAGAATGGCGAACGACGTCGCCTCGTCGATGGCGGTGCCGAACAACATCGCGCCCAGGCTCAGCACGCTGACGCGACGGCGAGTCTTCGGATCGGTGCCAATCGTGCGGTACTTCATGTGAAATCCTCTCCCGCTGCCCATCCATGTCGGACGTCGGCCGGGATTATTCACCCTAGAGTCGACTCAAGGTCAACCGGAGGCCAGATGGTCACCCCCCGTCGCGGGTCTCGCCGGTGAAGCCGATGCCGAGCGCCTTGCGTACCGGGCTCCTGCCGCCGTCCGCCGCGACCAGGTGACGCGCCCGCAGGGTCTCTCCCGTTCCGAGTCCGGCGGTCACCCCGTGCTCGTCCGGCTCGAGTTCGGCGATCCGCTCGCGCAGCACCGCCTCGGTACGCCACTGCGGGCGCGTCATCACGGTGGGGTACGGGCACCGCGTCGGTGGCCGGGGCGCGCTGCGGCAGGTGACGTCCCGGCGGGCAGGTCCACGGCAAGGGTGACTCCGGTCGGGCCGGCACCGACGATGAGGACGTCCGTCGTTTTCTCCGTGATCACCATGGCGCTGGTGAGCCCGGCCCGGCAGCCGGTCTTGGCGGTGAGGTCGGCGACCATGAACGACGGCACGAGGGCCCACGTGCCGGGCGCCTGCTCGCGGAACACGGCGACCATGGGGTAGCGTGCCAGGACGCGGACGCGCAGGTCGGTGTGGAAGGGCTCGTAGAAGACGAACGCCACGTCCAGGTGGCCCGAGACGACCCGGTCGCTCAGCTCGTCGCCTCTACCGGTCTCCAGCGTCAGGTGCAGCCGGGGCGAGCGGCGCAACCGTTCTGCCCGCGCTCCGCGACGCCTCGATCGAGAAGGTGACGGTGGACCGCAGGATCGTCCCCGCGGACGGCCTGCCCGTGATCGGGCGCAGCCCGGTGTACTCCAACGTGCGCAGCGTCACCACCAACGCCGGCATCACGCTGGGGCCGGTGCTCGCCCAGCTCATGGCTACCGAGGTGCTCGACGGGGCACGCATGGACGTGCTGGACCCGTACCGGGCCGATCGCTTCTGATCATTCCTGTTCGGCGCGGCGGCTTGATCGGCGGCGTACGAGCGTCACGGCGAGCGCCGCGCCACCCATGACCGCGATCGGCAGCCAGAGCGTGGCCCGCATGGCGCCCACGAAACCCTGATGGAAGACGAGCGTGAAGAAGGCGTCCAACTGGGCCCGCGCCTGATCGGGGAGCCCGGCGGGCAGGCGGGGGGCGATCTGTCCAGCGGCGATGTCCTGGCTGCCGGAGGCCACGTGGCTCAGCGTGTCGATCACCTGCGTCCGGTACTGCGGGGGCAGCCGGCCGGCGTCGGCCACGGCGGCGCTCTTGAGGTGGGTGGAGATCTGAGCCTGCAGCACCGCGCCGACGGCCGCGGAGCCGATCACTCCGCCGAGCTGCCGGGTCGTATTGATCAGGCCGGAGGCGGCGCCGGCCATCCGCGGCTCGACGTTGCGCATCGCGACGGTCTGCATCGGCGCGAACGTCATGCCCAGCCCGAAGCCGGCCACGATCAGCCCGGGCAGCAGGTCCAGCCTGCTGGTGTCCACCTGCGAGGACGCGATCAGCACGCCCATGCCGATGGAGAACAGCGACATTCCGGCGAACAGGATCCACTTGCCTCCGACCCGGTCGGCGGCGCGCCCGGCCACCGGCGCCACCAGCATGGAGATCAGCGCCATCGGCGCCATGGTCAGGGCCGCCTGCAGCGCGGACAGCTCCAACACCGACTGCAGGAAGATGGTCAACGGCAGGAACAGGCCGAGCATGCCGAACGCGATCGACGCGGCCACGACGTTCATCACGGAGAAGTTCCGATCCCGGAAGATCTGGAACGGGACCAGCGGCTCCCGGCGCTGCTGCGACCATTGGTGCGCGAAGAAAAGGCCGAGGACCACGACGCCGGCGACCAGGATCTCCACGATCGTGATCGGGCCCCAGACCCTGCCCCAGTCGTGGGACTGGCCCTCGATCAGGCCGAACGTGATCAGGAAGAGCGCCGCGGTGACCAGTACGGTGCCGGTCCAGTCCAGCCGGGGCCGGCGGTTCAACCGCAGGTCCGGCATCACGATCCCGGCGAGCACCAGCGCGATCACGCCGACGGGCAGGTTCACGAAGAAGATCCACTGCCAGCCGAAGTCGGTGACCAGCCACCCGCCCAGCAGCGGCCCGGCCAGCGTGGCCACGCCGGCGACCGCGCCCCAGACGCCGAACGCCGCACCGCGCTTGTCCGACGGGAAGATCACCGTCAGGACGGAGAGGGTCTGCGGTGTGAGCAGCGCGCCGCCCAGCCCCTGGATCACCCGGAAGACGATGAGCTGCGCCGGGTTCTGGGCGAACCCGCATGCGGCCGATGCCGCCGTGAAGATCACAAGTCCGATCATGAAGAGCCGCTTGGGACCGTACAGGTCGCCCAGGCGCCCGGCGGTGATCAGCAGGACCGCATAGATCAGGACGTAGGCGTTGATGATCCACAGGATGTCCGACAGGGACGCCTTGAGGTGGTCGCTCATCTGCGGGATCGCGATGTTCACGATCGTCGTGTCCAGCAGGATCATGAAAAAGCCGAGGCAGAGAGTGAAGAGGACGAGCCAGGGGCTGTGTCTGCGCTCTGTCGTGGTGGCCGTTGAGAGTGTCATGTCGCGAACTCCTTCTCGGCGTAAGGTACGCCGGGCCTCCCGCTGAAAGCCACCGCCGGCGACGCCGCGCCCTCGGCCGGCGGAGGCGGTGGAGCAGCCGGTACGGCAGCGAGTCCCGCATTGTTCGGCTGCGGAGCGGCGGGGTGGGCGCCGAACCGTTCGTCGCTGGTTTCTGACCGCTTGCCGTAAAGATCTTCGATCCTGCATACGGTATGTGGTACGCGTGTGAGGTGGCAAGATTCCTCGACCGTTCCCGGATCGTGGCGGCACCCGGCTGGAGCCGGTGGCTGGTGCCGCCCGCCGCGCTCTCGGTCCACCTGGCGATCGGCCAGGCGTACGCGTGGAGCGTCTTCAAGCCCCCGCTGGAGTCCTCCCTCCACCTGTCGGGCACGCAGAGCGCCCTGCCGTTCCAGCTGGGCATCGTCATGCTCGGCCTGTCGGCGGCCTTCGGCGGCACGCTGGTGGAGCGCAACGGGCCGCGCTGGGCGATGTTCGTCTCGATGGCCTGCTTCTCCTCCGGCTTCCTGCTGTCGGCGCTCGGCGTAGCCACCCGCCAGTACTGGCTGGTCGTGCTCGGCTACGGCGTCGTGGGCGGGATCGGGCTCGGCATCGGCTACATCTCCCCCGTCTCCACGCTGATCAAGTGGTTCCCCGACCGGCCCGGCATGGCGACGGGGATCGCGATCATGGGGTTCGGCGGCGGCGCGCTCATCGCCTCGCCGTGGTCGGCGCAGATGCTGGAGTCGTTCGGCACGAGCACGAACGGGATCGCCACCACGTTCCTCGTGCACGGCGTGGTCTACGCGGTCTTCATGACGATGGGCGTGCTGCTGGTGCGCGTCCCGGCGGAGGGCTGGTCGCCGCCGGGCTGGACGCGGCCCGTGGTCGCGTCGAGGCCGCTGATCACCGACGCGGACGTCTCGGCCCGCAACGCGATCCGCACCCCGCAGTTCTACTGCCTGTGGGTCGTGCTGTGCTGCAACGTCACCGCGGGCATCGGGATCCTGGAGAAGGCCGCGCCCATGATCAGGGACTTCTTCGCGGACACGGCCACGCCGGTCGCGGTGGGGGCGGCGGCGGGGTTCGTCGCGCTGCTGTCGCTGGCGAACATGACCGGCCGCTTCGTCTGGTCCTCCACCTCCGACGTGATCGGCCGCAAGAACATGTACCGCGTCTACCTGGGCGTCGGCGCGCTGCTCTACCTGGTGATCGCGCTGGCCGGCGACTCCTCCAAGCCGCTGTTCATCGTGTGCGCGCTGGGCATCCTGTCCTTCTACGGCGGCGGCTTCGCGACGATCCCGGCGTACCTGAAGGACCTGTTCGGCACCTACCAGGTCGGCGCGATCCACGGCCGGCTGCTCACGGCCTGGTCCACGGCGGGCGTGCTCGGCCCGCTGATCATCAACGCCATCGCCGACGCGCAGAAGGCGGCGGGGCGGTCGGGGCCCGCGCTCTACACGACCTCCCTCTACATCATGATCGGGCTGCTGGCGGTGGGCCTGCTCGCCAACGAGCTGATCCGGCCGGTGAGCGACAGGTACCACGAGAAGCCGGCCGAGCCGGCCATGGAAGGGCAGGCGACATGACCTCCAGGCGGACCGCCCTGATGGTGCTGGCGTGGGCCTGGGTCGCGCTGCCGTTCGCGTTCGGCGTGTACGAGCTGGTGCTGAAGCTCACGCAGCTGTTCGACTAGATCCGGTGGGCTCGACGGAGCGTTTCACGCCGTGCGGGCGGACCGGCCGTCCTGCGCGCCGCGGCCGCGCCCGGCACGGTGCCCGATCTGGATCACCGGGGCGCGACGGCCGCGGAAGTACAGCGTCAGCAGCGAGCCCGAACCGTTGTCCTCCAGGGTGACCTCGTCGCACAGGCGCTGGATCACCCACAGGCCGAACCCTCGCGAGCCGGTCGCGTCCACCGTGGCGGCGGCCAGGTGCTCCGGGGTCAGCCGGCCGCCGACGTCGAGGATCTCCACGATGACGCCGTCGTCGTGGCCGCGCGCGGTGATCAGGCCGGCCTGGCCGCCGTGGTCGAAGACATTGGTGACAGCTTCGTTGACCGCCAGCACCAGCCCGTCCAGCTGCTCATCGTCGAGTCCGTGGTGCTCGCCGTGGACGCGCACCAGGTCGCGAATGTAGCCCAGGTCGGGGCTGATGGGGCAGTGCAGCTCGAAATTCATCGCTCTCCGAGACCGCGGGCCGGGAATGGGAGGGAGCTTCGCGGGCTTTCGGGTAGTTTTCCGGCTGGCCGATCGTTAAACACCCGGGGCGCAATCTGCCACGTGAGGATCAGGATGGCTGCTGGGCACCGTCCGCGTCCTGGCAGCACATCGCGACGGCGGCCTGCTGAGCGTCGGGGTAAATGGTGACCACCGACCACACGCCGGTGACCTGCAGGATGCGCGCGGGCCTCCCCTGGACGCCCGCCACGCGGAGGAGCCCGCCCCGCTCGCCTGCCGCGGCGTGCAGCCGGAGCAGGAGGTGCAGGCCGCGGCTGTCCAGGAAGGTCAGCCCACCCAGGTCGAGGATCATGCCCGGGCCGGCCCCGCGGTGCGACTCGGCGTAGGACTCCAGCTCGTGCGCGTTGGTGGCGTCGAGCTCGCCCGTCACCGTGATCAGCACCCCGCCGGGCAGGTCGCGGCGGCTCAGGCTCAGGGGCGACATGGCGCCTCTTCGGTGACGGCCCGGTACGGGCGGCCGGCCCGTGACCGAACGGGCGAGAGCGCGCCTGCCGGCCCGCCGTGCCTGATGCTCCAGCCTGGACGCGGTTGCGCAAAACTCTTCCGAGCAGGGGTCACCCATCACCCTCTCTGTTCCACGACGCCGGCCGGCCTTCGCCCTCCCACTCTTGTGCCGCCGTCGCGGCTGGTCTGCACCCCAGGCGAAGCCTTGTCCGCACCGCTGTCCGAAAAACGAAAGCAGCCGCTCAGCGCTGGGGCGGTTCGGCGGAGGCGTTCAGGGTTTCGCTGGGCACGCACCCGTACACGGCCTTGTAGGAAAGGGCGAAACGCCCTGGATGGAAGAAGCCCCAGCGGGCCGCGGTCGCGGCCACCGTGGTCTCGGCGGGATCGCCGGTCTTCAGCTCATCGTGCGCGCGGGCCAGCCGGACCTGGCGCAGGTGGCCCAGCGGGGTGATGTTCAGGTGCCGGTGGAAGGCGTACTGCAGGGCGCGGGCGCTGACCCGGGCCGCGGTGGCGATCTCGTCGACGCCCAGGGGCGTGTCGGCGTTCTCGTCGATGAAGGCGATCGCGCGGCGCAGCGTCTGGGGATGGGCGTCGTGCCGGTCCACGGCGGTGGCCTCGGTGCCGGCGTTGCTGGGCAGGGCCGCCAGCACGCTCGCGGCGAGCAGTTGTGCGGCGGTCGAGACCACGAGGGGTTCGCCGGCCAGCTCCGGGTTGCCCAGGACGTCGTCGCGCAGGTAGGCAATGGTGCGTTGGAGATGCCGGCCGGTGGCGGCGGAGACGGGCCGGTGTCCCAGCAGCCGTACCGGTTCCGGCCGGCGCCCCGGAAGGGTGTCGGCCACCTGCTGCAACAGCGCCGCGTCGAACATGATGATGTTGTAGTGCGAGCGGCGGATCTCACCCGCGTAGGGCCGGTCCGGCGGCGCGAACAACACCGCGTCCCCCGGCCCGAACACGTCCTGCTCGCCCCCCGCGACCTGCTGGACGATGGACCCGGACTCCACGGTGCACAGGCACACTTTGCCGAGCGGGTTCACGTCGTAGCTCATGGCGTACTCGAGCTGCAGCTCGTCGATGCTGACCGGCCCCATGACCTGACGCGAGATCCAGGTCCGCGGACGGTCCACGTCGGACCCGATGCGCATCTTGGCGTAAGCCTTGCTGAGGAACTCCTCCGTCTGCCCGATATCACGACTGTCGAAGGTCAACGGCTCCATGGCAATCTCCGCTCGCCGGACGACCCGTAGCCACACCCGTGGAACCCTCGAGCCCCGCGTGCAGGCGCCGGAGCAAGGTGACTGATTTACCGACCATACCGTGACAGCGGTCCCGCGGGCACCGGAACCGGATGAGCGAGTCCCTGGATCGCTCCCTTCAGACCTCCGACGAATAGCGCAGCCAGGGCCCCCGGTCAAGAGTCTTGACGTGCGAACGCGCCGAGTGATCCTATGTCTCATGATAGGAAAGTTTCCTAATGGAGGGTCGATGCGATTACTCGTCACGAGCGCGCTGACCGCCGGGATGCTGCTGCCCGCCCTTCCGGCCGCGGCCGATCCCGTGGAGTCGGGGCCGTGGACCTCGTACTCGCCCACGTTCACCGTCCAGGAGCGGGGCTGCGGCGACGTCAGCGACCTGACGTTCACGCTGACCTGCTCGACCGACAGCGGCGACCAGCGGGCCGAACGGCGCTACGCCACCTACTCCAGCGGCACGCGCCAGTTCGAGGGCTACTTCAAGATCTCCAGCCTGCCCGGTTCGCGGATCAGCCTCAAGCAGACGTTCAAGACCACGGGCCCGTTCTTCATGCTCGCCGTCGAGCGCGGCGGGCGGCTGTACGCGGTGCACGGCGGCGACACGATCGCCACGGGCGCGACGATCGGCACCACGGTCCGCGTCAACACCGTCCACGTGGTCGGCAGCGTCCACCGCACCTATATCAACGGGTCGCTGAAGCACACCGTGGCCAGCGAGAGCGGCAGCTTCTACGACAAGTTCGGGGCCTACCGGACGGCCAGCGGCCAGGGGCCCGCCACGGTCGAGTGGAGCGGCATCCGCTTCTGGCGTAAGTAGGGGGCGATGAGGGCCCGGATGGTGTTGGCGCTGGCGCTGGTGGTCGCCGGGTGCGCGGCCCCTCGGCAGGAGCGGCCGCAGGATCCGGCGGCTGCTCCTGCCAAGGGGCCGCGGTATCCCGCGGTCCGGCTGGAGGCCGCGCTCGTGTCGCCGACCGACATCGCGCTGCGCTGGCGGGGCCGCGATCCGGGCGCCGCCGGGCACGTGCTCGAGTTCGCCACCGAGCCTCAGGGGCCGTACACGATCCTGGGCTTCCTGCCGCCGGAGCAGACCACGTACACCCATCCCGACCTCATGCCGCGCACCACGTTCCACTACCGGCTGCGGCCCTACTACGGCGCGGCCTCCGCGCCGGTCGACGTCGCGCTCGGCGACGGCCCGTACCCGAAGCCCGGCCCCGGCTGGGCCGAGCCGCGCGTGATCCCGGGAGGGTCCCCCGGGACGCGGCCGGTGGGCGGCGACGGGGCCGCGCCCACCGGCCTGGCGGCCACGGTGACGCAGGCCGACGGCGTCGCGTTCCGGTGGGCCGACCAGGCCCGCGACGAGGAGGGCTTCCTGCTGGAGGACCGGCCCGCCGGCCGGCCCGACTACCGCGTGATCGCTGTCCTGGCGCCGGACGTCACCACGTTCGGCCTGGTCACCCTGCCCGAGGAGCGGCACGCGTCATACCGGGTGCGCGCCTTCCGCTACGGCCCGCCGTCGAACGTCGTCCGGCGGACGACCGGCGACGACCCCCCATCCCCCACCACCGGAGAAGACTGAGCTCACCATGAACAAGCTGTCCGCGGCCGGCGCCCTCGCGCTGGCCGTCACATTGGCGCTGAGCGCCTGTTCGAGCGGTACGCCGAGCACGTCCGCCCAGCAATCAAGCGGCCCCTCCAGCGGGGGCAAGCAGAAGGTCACCTTCCTCGTCTTCCCGTCGCCGAACCTGCCGGAGTCGTACTGGAAGGCCCAGGTCGCGCTGGTGACGAAGGCCAACCCCGACCTCGACGTGGAGCTCGTCGCCGCGCCGTCGGAGTCGGAGCGCAACGACTACGCCAAGCAGCTCGCCGCCTCGGGCCAGCTGCCGGACGTGCAGATCGGCATGCAGGACCTGATCGCGCTGGAGCCGAACCTGGCGACCTGGACCCAGGAGGAGCTGAAGGACTTCATCTGCCCGACCTGCGGGGCGGTCAACGGCAAGGTGCTGCAGCTGCCCGCCAACACCCAGACGATCCCGAACGTCTACTACAGCAAGAAGCTGTTCAAGAAGGCCGGGATCGAGGCGCCGCCGAAGACGTACGCCGAGCTGCTCGCCGACGCCGGCAAGCTGCAGGCCGCCGGGATCACGCCGTTCGTGAGCGGCGGGGTGTTCGTCACGTCCCAGCCGTGGACCGCCATCCTGGCCACCGACCTGTACGCCAGGACGCCCGACTGGATCGCCAAGCGGCGCGCAGGGCAGGTCACCTTCGCCGGTGACCCGGCCATGAAGGCGGCCACGCAGAAGTTCGCCGACATGGCCGCCAAGGGCTACATCGACAAGCGGCAGATCGGCCAGGACTATCCCAAGACGCAGGAGGCGTTCCTGGGCGGCAAGGGCGCGATGTACCCGATGGGGAGCTGGTTCGCCGCCGCGGCCGACCAGTCGGACATGAAGGACGACATCGGCGTGTTCGCCTGGCCGAGCGACGACGGGAGCCTGCATCTCCCGGCGTTCACCGGCGGCGGCCTGTCCGTCAGCGCCACGGCCAAGAACATGGCCGCGGCCAAGAAGTTCGCGCTGGCCTTCCAGCTCACCAAGGAGAACCTGGACGCCTCGGTCAAGGCCGACGCCCTCTTCCCCGCCGTCAAGGGCTACACGCCGCCGTCCACCACCGGCCCGGTCTTCAAGGCCGTGTACGACCTGTGGCAGCAGGCCCTCAAGCAGAACGCGACCGTCCCGGCGTTCAGCTGGGAGGCGGGCGACGCGGCGATGCTGCCCGGCATGCAGGGCAAGTTCTGGTCGACCGCGCAGGACCTGGTCAGCGGCAAGAAGACGACGGACCAGGCGCTGGCCTTCCTCGACACCGAATGGGAGAAGAGCGGCTGATGGCCGTCAGCACCACCCATCGCAGGCCCGGCACGCTCACCCGCCGGAGGAGCAGGCGGCCGGCGCGGCCGGGCCTGTGGCACTTCCTGACGTTCGCGGCGCCGGGCACGCTCGTCTACACGTGCCTGGTGCTGCTGCCGATCGCGATGAGCGTCGGCTACAGCCTCACCAACCAGGCGCTGCTCAGGCCGAACACGCAGTTCGTGGGCCTGCGCAACTACGCGCTGCTCCTGCGGGACGAGACGTTCCTGAACTCGCTGCGGGTCACCACGATCCTGACGCTGATCGTGGTCATCGTCCCGAACGTGCTCGGCGTGGCCGTCGCCGTCGTCCTCGACCGGCGCGGCTGGCTCTACAACGCGCTGCGCAGCGTCTTCTTCACGCCGATGGTGATCAGCTCGGTGGTCATCAGCGTGATCTGGACGCGCGTGCTCGCCGACGACGGGCCGGTCAACCAGGGGCTGCGGGCCCTGGGCGTGGCCGAGCCGCCGGGCTGGCTGTCCGACCCGGACATCGCGCTGTACTCGCTGTCGTCCATCGTCTGCTGGCAGATGCTGGGCTTCTGCGTGGTCGTCTACCTGGCCGGGCTGCAGGGCGTGCCGCAGGAGCTGGCCGAGGCGGCCGCGATCGACGGGGCGGGGCCGCTGCGCCGCTTCTGGAAGGTGACCTGGCCGCTGCTGGCGCCCGCGCTGACCATCAACACCGTCGTGCTGCTGATCTCGGCGTTCAAGATCTTCGACCACGTGAAGGTCATCACGAACGGCGGCCCGGGCACGGGCACGACGGCCAGCGTGGCGTTCGTCGTCCTGCAGGAGGGGTTCGTGGAGAACCGTACCGGTTACGCCTCCGCCGAGGCGGTCGTCATGCTCGTGGTCATCGCCGCCCTGTCGGTGGTCACGCTGCGGATCCTGCAGCGCAGGGAGGTGCAGCTGTGAGCGGATCCCGCCTGCCGTGGGTGCGGCCGCTGGTGGCGCTGGTCATCGGCGCGGTCTTCTTCATCCCTCTCTACATCGCGCTGATCAACGTCTTCAAGGCGAGCGGCCAGGTCGCCCGTGACACGATGTCGCTGCCCGATCCGTTCACCCTGGACAACCTCACCCGCGTGCTGACCGACCCCGACAGCCTCTTCTGGTCGTCGCTGCGCACCAGCGTCGTGGTCACCTCGCTGTCGATCGTCATCCTGACGCTGCTGTCGGCCATGCTGGGCCACTACCTGGCGCGGCACACCCAGTGGTGGTCGCGCGCGGTCATGGTGCTGCTGCTGTGCGGGCTGATGATCCCGCCGCAGGTCATCCTCATCCCGGTCACGCAGGTGCTGAAGTCGCTCGGGCTGATGTCCACGCTCCAGGGGCTCATCCTGTTCAACGTCGGCTACTACGTGCCGTTCGGGGTGTTCGTCTTCTCCGGGTTCATGAAGGGCATCCCGCGCGAGCTGGAGGAGGCGGCCGCGATCGACGGGGCGACGCGCTGGCAGACGTTCTGGCGCGTCGTCTTCCCCCTCCTGCGGCCGGCCACCGCGAGCGTGCTGATCTTCCTCGGGGTGTGGATCTGGAACGACTTCCTCAACCCGCTGATCATCTACGGCCCGCGCGAGGGCACGACGATCATGACGGGCGTGTACAAGTCGCTCGGCCAGTACGCGGCGGACTTCGGCGGCATGTTCGCGCTGATGTTCCTGGCCACGCTGCCGATCCTGGTCTTCTACCTGCTGCTGCAGAAGCAGTTCGTCAAGGGCCTCACGGGCGGGGCGACGAAGGGGTGACGGCCTCCTCCAGGCGCAGGCCCGCGGGCAGGCCCTTGACGGTGGCCGCGCCGTCGTGGTCCACCCGTACCTCGACCTCCGCGTCCGCCACGCGCAGCCCGGCGGCCAGCGCGCCCAGGGGCGCGCCGGACAGCGGGCGCAGCTCCACCCGGCCGGCCGGCACGTCGGGGTAGAGCCCGGCCGCCGCGTGGGCGATGACGACCGCGGCGGCGGCCGACCACGCCTGGGGGCGGCAGGCGGCCGGGTAGGCCACGGGGCGGCCCACCAGGTCCCGGGCGTCGCCCGCGAACAGCTCCGGCAGCCGGTAGCCGAACGACTCGGCCGCCGCCAGCAGCCCCTCGGCCAGGGTGGTGGCCTGCTCGTCGAAGCCCTCCCTGGCCAGGCCGGCGATGACGATGGCCGTGTCGTGCGGCCAGACCGATCCGCAGTGGTACGACAGCGGGCTGAACCCGCCCTCCTCCGACGACATCGTCCGCAGCCCGAACGCCTCCGCCATGCCGGGCGCGGCCAGCAGGCCGGCGACCTGGGCCGACTCCTCGCGCGAGAGCAGGCCGGTGCCGAGCAGGTGGCCGATGTTGCTGGTCAGGGAGTTGACGGGGCGCTTGTCGCGGTCGAGGGCGAGCGCCGGGAAGGGGCCGTGGGGCCCGTCGACCCAGAAGGCGGCGCGGAAGCGCTCGGCCAGCGCACCGGCGTAGTCGCGCCACCGGTCGCCCCCCGGGAGGTCGAAGGCGTCCAGCAGGGCGGCCCCGTGCAGGGCGGCCTGGTGGGCGTAGCCCTGCACCTCCGCCAGCGCGATCGGCGGCTCGGCCTGGCGGCCGTCGTGGAAGCGGACGGAATCGCCCGAGTCCTTCCAGCCCTGGTTGGCCAGGCCGCGGCCGCTGGAGTCGATGTATTCGAGGAACCCGTCCCCGTCGGGGTCGGCGTGGTCGGCGAGCCAGCCCAGCGCGGCCTGGAGGTTCGGCAGCAGCGCCCGCACCTCCGAGTCCGGCAGCCCCCAGCGCCACGCGTCGTGGAGCAGGCTGATCCAGAGCGGGGTGGCGTCGATGGTGCCGTAGTAGGCGGCGGGCAGCCGTCCGCCCTTGTCGTCCAGGTCGAAGGCGTCCCGCCGCAGCTCGTGCATGATCTTGCCCGGGGCCTCGCCGGAGTCCGGGTCGAGGCGCCGTCCCTGGCGGCGGGCCAGGACGCGCAGGGTGCCGGCGGCCAGCCGGGTGCCGAGCGGGAGCAGCATGCGCGCCGCCCAGATGCTGTCCCTGCCGAAGAGGGTCAGGAACCAGGGCGCCCCGGCCGCGAGGAACGCGTCGCCGGGCTCGCCGGGCTCGGCCAGCCGCAGCGAGCGCAGGTCCTCGAGCGACTGGTCCAGCAGCCTGGTGACGCGCCGGTCGCCGGCGGTGACGTGCGGCGGGCTCCATTCGAGGGTGGCGTTGGGGGGCACGACGACCGCGGTGGGGTCCTCGACGGCCAACTCCCAGCGCAGGGTGGCCCGGCCGCGGGGCGGCAGGCTCACCTCCCACCGCAGGCGCGCCCCGTCGCCCGCCGTCGCGTGGGCGCCGTGGCCGGTGACGGTGACGCGGGTGGTGTCGGCGTGCCAGGTCAGGCGTCCGTCCCCGGCCTCGCCCGCCGGTACGGGGGTGCCGGAGCGCCCGGACTTGACCGCCTCGACGGCCGCGAAGTCGCACGCCAGCTCGACGGTGACGGTGGCCGTGACCGGCGACGACGCGGTGGAGACGATCTCCACCTGCTCGCCCATGCCGAACGGCGACAGCTCCCGCGAACGCTCGATCCGGACCGTGGGGTCGGTCGTGGGGTCGCCGAGCCAGCGGGTCAGGGACACGAACCGGGCCTGTCCGGCGGCCCCGGGCGCGTACCCGATGGACTCCGGCTCGCGCCCGTCCACGAGGAGCCGGGCCTGGGAGAGCACCCGGCGGTCCGCGCAGAAGAGCCCCTGCACGCCGGCCGGGCGGATCTGGCCGTCGGCGTCGCTCAGCGCGCTCGCCGGCGCCATGACGGTGCTGACCAGATCGTGCAGCAGCGGCTGAAGCACTACGTTTCCCCCTGAGGCTAGGTCAATGATCACCCCGGGTCTTGACAGACGGACGCCGGGGGTGCAGATTTCGAAACACTCCGCTAACTTTGAACGATCAAATCATGCCGCACCAGACTTTGAACGTTCAACCCCCTCGAAAGGCGATTTATGGCGGAAAAGGTGACGATCACCGATGTGGCGAAGGCAGCAGGCGTGTCGCGCCAGACGGTGTCGAACGCGCTCAACAGCCCGGAAGTGGTCCGGGAGGAGACCCTCAAGCACGTCCTCGAGGTGATCGAGCGGCTCGGCTACCGCGCCAACCAGGCCGCCCGCCAGATGCGCACCGGCCGCTCCCGCCTGATCGCCATCGGCATCGAGCCCGACGGCGACGGGATCAGCGGCTCGTGGGCCGACCGCTTCCTGCACAGCCTGTCGGAGACGGCCGCGCAGGAGGGGTACCGGATCCTGCTCTACACCGCCGCGGACGACGACTCGGAGATCGCGACGTACGAGGATCTGCTGGGCGCGTACAAGCCGGACGCGTTCGTGCTGACCGCCACCCACCACGACGACCTGCGCGCGTCCTGGCTGCTGGAGCGCGGGCTGCCGTTCGTGGCGTTCGGCCGGCCCTGGAGCGATCTGCCCGACGCGCGCCACCCGTGGGTGGACGTGGACGGCGCCGCGGGCACCGAGGCGGCCACCCGCCACCTGCTGGCCGCCGGGCACCGGCGCATCGGCTTCATCGGCTGGCCGCCCGGCTCGGGCGTGGGCGACGACCGCCGCGAGGGGTGGGCCAGAGCGCTCAGCAGGCAGGACCTCAGCGGCCTTCAGCGTGCGGTCGAGGACGGCATCGCCGCCGGGGAGAGCGCGGCCCTCGACCTGCTCGCGGCCGACCCCGGCGTGACCGCCCTGGTGTGCGCGAGCGACTCCCTCGCCCTCGGCGCGCTGCAGGCCCGCGAGCCCGGCCGGCCCGTCGCCGTGATCGGCTTCGACGACACGCCCGCTGCCCGGGCCGTCGGCCTCACCAGCGTCCACCAGCCGCTCGGCGAGGCCGCCGCGGCCTGCGTCGACCTGCTCGCCCGCGCCCTGGAGAGCCCCGACGCCGGGCCGCCGTCGGCGCACGTGCTGCTGGCCCCCACGTTGACCATCCGTCAGTCCGCCTGACCCCTGACCCCCCATAACGCGAGAACAGGAACCACTCCGATGACGCCACGCACCCGCCGCGCCGCCACGATCAGCGGCCTCGCCTGCGCCACGCTCGTTCTGTCGGCCTGCGGCAGCGGCTTCGACGACAAGCCGAGCCAGGCCCCCCAGCAGAGCGGCGGCCAGGTCAGCCTGCAGATCCTCATCGGCTCCTCCGGCGAGGCCGAGACCACCGCCGTCAAGCAGGCCGCCCAGACCTGGGCCTCCTCGGCGGGCGCGACCGCGACGGTGACGCCCGCGCAGGACCTCGCCCAGCAGCTCGGCCAGGCCTTCGCCGGTGACAACCCCCCGGACGTGTTCTACGTGGACGCCTCCCGCTTCGCCGACTACGCCAGCGTCGGCGCCCTGGAGCCGTACGGCGACAAGATCAGCCAGCCCGACGACTTCTACCCCTCCCTGCGCACGGCGTTCACCCGTGACGGCAAGCTCTACTGCGCGCCCAAGGACTTCTCCACCCTCGCGCTGATCGTCAACAAGGACCTGTGGTCCAAGGCCGGGCTCACCGACGCCGACGTGCCGACCACCTGGGAGCAGCTCACCTCGGTCGGCGAGAAGCTCAAGGCCAAGGGCGTCACCCCGCTGGCGATCGGCCCGACCCGCGACCGCGTCGGCGCGTTCATGGTGCAGGCCGGCGGCTGGCTGACCAGCCCCGACGGCAAGCAGGCCACCGCCGACAGCCCGCAGAACCTCGCGGCGCTCGAGTACGTGCGCTCGCTGGTGTCGGCCAAGCTGGCCCGCTATCCCGACCAGCTCGACGCCGGCTGGGGCGGCGAGGCGTTCGGCAAGGGCAAGGTCGCCATGACCATCGAGGGCAACTGGATCAAGGGCGCGCTCAAGGCGGACTTCCCCGACGTCAAGTACTCGGTCCACGAGCTGCCGGCGGGCCCCAAGGGCAAGGGCACGCTGTCGTTCACGAACTGCTGGGGCATCTCGGCCAAGAGCAAGCACAAGGAGCAGGCCATCTCGTTCGTCGAGGCGATGACCAAGGCCGACCAGCAGATGACCTTCGCCAAGGCGTTCGGCGTCATGCCCTCGCGCCAGTCCGCCAAGGCCGCCTACACCGCCGAGTTCCCCGACGACGGCCCCTTCGTCAACGGCGCCGACTACGCCCAGGGCCCCGTGAACGCCCCCAAGATGGACAGCGTCCTGGCCGACTTCGACACCGGGCTGCAGCAGCTGGCCACCACCGCGCCCAAGACGCTGCTGCAGCGGACGCAGAAGAACATCCAGGCCGCGCTCGGCACGTCATGACCGTTCGCAAGACACGTGAGCACCTGGCGGGCTGGCTGTTCGTGGCCCCCGTCGTGGTGATCCTGGGCCTGTTCATGCTGGCGCCGATCCTCATGGCGCTGTGGGTGAGCCTGACCGACTGGAACGGGCAGGGCAGCCCGTTCCGGGGCAGCGTGCCGTTCGTCGGCGTGGACAACTACACCCGCCTGTTCACCGAGGAGGGGCTGGCCAGGCAGGACTTCATGACGAGCGTCCGCAACAACGTCTACTACGTGGCCATCGTGGTCCCGCTGCAGACCGTGCTGGCGCTCGGCCTGGCCCTGATCGTCAACAGCCGGCTGCTGAAGGGCCGGACGTTCTTCCGCGCCGCGTTCTTCTTCCCCTCGGTGACCAGCTCGGTGGCGATCAGCGTGGTGTTCCTGTTCGTGTTCGCCAACTCCGGCGCCGTCAACGCCCTGCTGGGCCTGTTCGGCATCGACGGGCCCCAGTGGTTCGCCGACTCGCGCGGCGTGCTGCACCTGCTGCTCGGGGCCGTCGGCCTGGTCGATCCGGCGGCCCCGCCGGAGGCGCTGACCTCCGGCGGGCCGTTCGGGCTGTCGTGGTGGGAGTGGCTGTCCGGGCCCAGCGTGGCGATGACGACCATCATCATGCTGGTCGTCTGGACCACGTCGGGGACGTTCATGCTCATGTTCCTGGCCGCCCTGCAGGACATCCCGGTGTCGCTGGAGGAGGCGGCCATGCTGGACGGCGCGGGCCGCCGCCAGGTCTTCAGGAACGTGACGCTGCCGCTGCTCAAACCCACCCTGTTCCTGGTGCTCACGCTGGGGCTGATCTCGACGTGGCAGGTCTTCGACCAGATCTACGTGATGAGCCAGGGCAATCCCGCCAAGACCACCCTCACACCGGCGTTCCTGTCGTACCAGACGGCTTTCCGCAGCTTCGAGTACGGCTCGGGCACCGCGATCTCGTTCGTGCTGTTCGCCATCATCGTGGTACTGACCCTGGTCCAGCGCTGGGTGATGAGAGAGAGGCGTCATGCGTAAGGACAACGCGCGGTCGCTGGCCTCCACCTTCGCCGGCTACTGCATCCTGATCTTCTTCGCGCTCGTCTTCCTCTACCCGTTCGTCATCCAGATCGCCACCTCCTTCAAGACCGAGCCGGACGCGGCGGCGCACCCCCTGTCGCCCATCCCCGACCCGGTGACGATGGGCGGCTACGAGAAGGTGTTCCTCAACACCGACCTGCCGCTGTGGCTGGGCAACTCGCTGCTGGTGACCGTGGTCGTCACGGCCGGGCGCGTGCTGCTCGACTCCATGGCCGGGTACGCGCTGGCGCGGCTGCGCTTCGCGGGGCGGCGCGCGATCTTCTCGTCGATCATCGCGATCATGGCGGTGCCGGGTGTGGTGCTGTTCATCCCGAAGTTCCTGGTGCTGAACCAGTTCGGCATGTACGACAGCTACACCGCGCTGATCCTGCCGGTGCTCGCGGACGCGGCCGGGGTGTTCATCATGAAGCAGTTCTTCGAGTCGCTGCCGGTCAGCGTCGAGGAGGCGGCCCGGGTGGACGGGGCCGGAGTCTTCCGCACGTACTGGTCGGTCGTGCTGCCGATGGCCCGGCCCGCGCTGCTCACGCTCACCATCATCTCCTTCCAGGGCACCTGGAACGAGTTCCCGCACACGCTGGTGGCGGTGCAGAACCCCGAGCTGTTCACGCTGCCGCGGGGGCTGGCCGACCTGGTGAGCGGGTCGCTGGGCAAGGGCACGCAGTATCCGCTCAAGCTGGGGGCCGCGCTGATGGCGACCATTCCGGTGGCGGTCGTCTTCGTGATCTTCCAGCGGTACTTCGTGCGCGGCGCCAACGAGGGCTCCGAGAAGGGCTGACCGTTCCGCTGGGCGTCAGCGGATGTTCAGGAGCACACCATAGATTCCGGTCACGTGAAAGTTGATGACAGATCTTCCCTGCTCTCCCGTCGATCCCTGCTTGCCGGCGCGCTCTCCGGAGCGGGTCTCACCGTGCTGGGCGGCACCGCCGCCCAGGCGGCCACGCCCGGTAGGGCGCCCCGGGTCCTGATCGCCACGAACGAGCCGTGGGGCACCTACCACGTGGCTCCGCTGCTGCCGGAGGCGCGGCGGCGCGGGTGGGAGATCACGCAGCTGGTGCCCGACCTGACGGGCATCAAGCCGGGCGATCCGGTGCCGGTCGCGACGCCGGACCGCGCTCCGGACGCCGACCTGCTCGTCGTGACGGGCGCCGGGGACTGGCCGGCGGACTGCGCCGCCCGGTTCCGGAGGCTGCCGCTGGTCGCGAGCTCGCTGGCGTACCAGCTGCCGGTCGAGGCGCCCCGCGCGAAGGAGTTCCGCGACCGGCTCAGGGCGGTCACCGCGTCGTCGCCGGCCGAGGCCAAGGTGTTCGACGACTACCTGGGTACGCGCCGCCCGATCACGGTCGTGGGCACCCCGCAGACCGACGACCTGCCCCGGCAGGCGCCGGAGCCCGGCACCGTCCTGGTGCTCACCAGCGTGACCAGGTCCAGCAGCACGGGCGGCTCGGCGCCCGGCACCGAGCTGCTGCTGGCGGCGGCCGATCGGCTGGCGGCGGCAGGCAAGCACATCCTCGTGGGGCTGCACCCCCGCGAGGACCGCTCGCTCTGGGAGAAGTACGAGATCAGCTCCGTGCCGTCGGTCCAGGCGTCGGCCCAGGCCGAGGCCGCCATCGGCATCCCGGGCACGGTCTTCCCGGTGGTCGCCGCCGTGGGGATCCCGCTGGTGGGCTGCACGGACCCGGCCCTGAACATCCCCGGCTACCTGCTGAGCGTCTGCTCCCACACGATCACCGCCGCCGACGAGGCCGTGCCCGCCGTGACGCGGGCCGAGCCGGTGTCGCGGGAGGTGCTGTACGAGGCCGTCGGCCCGATCGGCGGCTCGGCGCGCCGGCTGCTGAAGGCGTGGCGGAAGGCCGGCGTCCGGGTCTAACCCGGTCGGGGCGGCTTAGGGCATGGTCTGGCGGAGCCGTTCGGCCTGCTCGCGCAGGGGTTGCGGGATGAGCTCCACGAGCTGGTCGGGTCTGAGCGGCAGGTCCAGCAGGCTGAGCTTGACCCGGTTGCGCCGGGCGTAGGCGTCGACGTCGAACCGTACGATGTCCACGGCGTCGGTGCGCAGCCGTATCCGCAGCTCGGCCCCCGGCCGGAGCGGCTCGGCGGGGGTGCCGTCCACGGAGAACAGCAGCGGGACGTCGCCGGACGGGTTGCGCAGGACGATGCGGTCGTCCTTGCCGAGGATGACGGGGCGGCTGATGCCGGACATCGGCGCGACCGGGGTCAGGGCGACGACGGGGGCGGACGGTGAGACGACCGGGCCACCCGCGGCGTAGTTGTAGGCCGTCGAGCCGGTCGGGGTGCAGGCGATCACCGCGTCCCCGCGGTAGTAGCCGTGGCTCAGGCCGTTGACCTCGAGGTCGAGGGTCACGCTGGACAGCGGCTCGACGGCGGTGACCACGATGTCGTTGAAGGCGGTGTGGTCGTCGGCCTCCAGGCAGCTGTGCGGTTCGAGGGTGTAGTGGCCCTCGGCCAGGCGGTCGAGGGCCGGCTCCAGCTCCGACGGGGTCACCTCGATGAGGAAGCCCAGGTGCCCGTGGTTGACGCCGAGCACCGGCACCTGGCGGCCGACGACCAGGCGCATCGCGCCCAGCATGGTGCCGTCACCGCCGAGGCTGATCACGCCGTCCACCCGTTCGACGAACTCCTCAGGCGTGACGATCTCGACCTCCGGCCCCACCTGCGCGGCATCGCACGGCCGGGCGACGACGGCGGCCCCGATGCGGCGCGCGTGCCGGACGATCAGCCGTACGGAGTCCAGCACCGGCCGGTCGGGGTGCACCACCAGCCCAAGAGTGAAGTGCTTCACGTGGTGCCCCCTACCCAGCGGTGCGGTCAGCGGACCTTTCTGATGGGAATCACCGTCAGGGCACCGAGCACGGCGAACACCAGTGCGGCCGTGAAGGCGGCGGGATAGCTGTCGTCGCCGCCGCCGATGGTGAGGAAGAGCGGGGCGATCAGCGGGACGAGCGACTGGTGCAGCGAGTTGGCGATCTGGAAGACGGCCAGGTCCTTGGCCGCGTTGTCGGGGTGGGGCATGACCCGCACGACCAGCGCGATGTCGACGGCCATGTACGCCCCGGGGACACCACCAGCACGAAGATCTTCCGGCGTCCCAGCCGATCGGACAGCCAGCCGCCGATCGTGGCCGTGACGAGCGAGCCGCAGGTGAAGACGAGCGTGGCGGTGAAGACCAGGGACACGGCCTCGGTGGGGCCCCGCGCGGCCCGTACCGGAGCGGCATCAAGCGCCGCCAGCAGATCGTCAGCGCCGCCGCCAAAGCTTTCGGCGAGCGCGGCTACAACGGGGCGTCCATGCGGCAGATCGCCGCGGACGTGGGCGTCTCACCGGCGGCCCTGCTCCGCCATTTCCAGGACAAGGAGGAGCTGCTCGCCGCGGTGCTCGAATGGTGGGCGCGGGAGACCGCCGCGCTCCGGCTCGAAGGGCGCGACGGGCTGGGGGCCTTCGACGGCCTGCGCGACCTCATGACGTACCACACCCACCACCGGGGCCTGCTCGAGCTGTTCATCCACCTCACGGGCGAGGCGTCCAGCGAGAAGCACCCGGCGCGCGCCTTCAGCCAGGACCGCTACACGGGCATCGTGAACATGCTGGTCAAACGCCTGCTCGCGACGGCGGAGACGGGAGAGATCCCGCCGTTGACCGACGCGCAGGCCGAGGTACGCGCGCTCTGCGCCACCATGGACGGCCTGGAGATCCAGTGGCTGCTCGATCCCACCGTGGACCTGGCCGGCCTCTTCGACTTCCACCTCGACCACACGCTGGCGCGGTGGAGGAGCGGCGGGTACGCGCCGGTCGGGGGCTCCTGAGTCAGCGGTTGCCGGCTTCGCGCGCCACGCGCTCCAGCCGGCTCCGGTGGCCTTCCCACCATGCCCGATCACCTGGTGGCAGGCTGTCCTTGCCCTGCGAAAGCCCGGCGGATCCGTCGATGAGCTCCCGCACGATGTCAGCGTGACCGGCGTGTCGCTGCGTGTCGGAGATCACGCGCACCAGGATGTGGTGCAGCGTCACCTTCCGGCGTTCGGCCGGCCACCACGGTACGTGACCGACGGCGTCGAGCGTCAGCGCCGCGATCGTGCTGTCGGAGTGCTCCCACGCCTGGCGATAGAGCCCGACGATCTCTTCGCGTGACTCGTCCGCGGTCGCCCACATGTCCGCGTTGGGTTCCGCCTCCTCCGTGTACCACCAGGGCGGTGGCGGCGCCTTGTCGAAGAACGGCCGCCCGAACGTGTCACCGAAGTATCCCAGCTCCACGCCGGCGACATGCTTGACCAGCCCCAACAGGTTCGTGCCCGTGGGGGTCAGCGGACGGCGGACGTCGTATTCCGGGAGCCCGTCGAGCTTCCACAGAAGGGCGTCACGCGCGTCTTGCAGATATCGGAGAAGGTCCGCTTTCGGATCCGGTTCGCTCATGCCGGGCAGTCTTCCACCCGGCACCGACAACCGGGCTCCACCTCGGCTCTTATGGGCGATCAAGAGCGCAGTACGACTCCTGATCTCGGAGGCCGGCCTGGTGAGCACCGCGGCATCCGCAACGGCGGCGACCACGGCCGCTGACACCGCAGCGACCTCGGCCGAGGAGGACGACGCCGCGGCGGCCTCGCCGAGGAGGGTGCCGTCCTGACGCGGTGGGTGGCGGCCGACGAGATGGTGTTGGTGCGCAACGACGGTGAGCTGCCGTGGGCCGCTCCCGGATCGGGTCGGTCGCGGCCCCCGGTCGGTCGCGGTGATCGGTCGGTCGCGGTGATCGGGCACAATGCCCTCCAGATCCGCACCCAGCGCGGCGGCAGCGCCACCGTCACGCCCCCGTACGTCATCTCCCCGCTGGACGAGCTGCGCACCGCGCTGCCGGACGCCGAGATCACCTGGACTCTCGGCGCCATCACGCAGGCGGGCGAGGACCCGACCGCTGAGCAGACAGCGGCGAATCCGTCGAGAACCACTGCCACCGGATGCCGACCGAGGCCCTGACCGGGGAGCACGCGCCGCCGCTCGCCCTCGTCACGCGGGTGCGGGTCATGCGGCAGGTGGTCGGCCTCCGCGCGCTGGCGGGAGGCCGGCCCGGACACGATCGCCCGGCTGCTCACCCCGATGTTCCGCCACGTGGTCGACGGCGAGTCCTGAAGCCGGCAGGCGGTTCAGCGGGGTGGGAGGTCGAAGCGGGTCAGTACGCTCCTGCCGTCCGTCACCATGAGGTCGAGGCGGTCGTCGCCGGAGGCGAGGACGAGCTCGTCGTCCCCGTCTCCGTCGTAGTCGCCCGCCGCCAGCGGCGCGCCGCGGTCCAGGCCGCGGATCCCGCCTCCGGCGCGCAGGCCGCCCGGCCCGCCCCAGAACATCCGGACCGGCTCACGCCCGCCGCGCGCCCCGCCGAAGGCGAGGTCGTCGCGGCCGTCGCCGTCGAAGTCGCCGCCGACCGCCGAGCCCCTGCCGCCCTTGAACGTACGGGTACGGCCGTCGCCGTAGTAGACGGTCAGCGTCCTGTCGACCTCGGGCGCCTCGGTCTCGGTGCCGGGCTCGTCGTTGCGGCTTCCGTCGTCGCCGACCGCCAGGTCCCTGGTGCCGTCGCCGTCGAAGTCGCCGAACGTGGCCGCCAGGCCCTTGCCCAGCTTGCGCCCTTCCTTCGCCAGGCCGTCCGGACCGCCGTTCAGCAGCCACCCGGAGGTCTGCTCACCGTCGTCGCCCGTGAACACCACCAGCCCGGTCGCGTGCCGCCCGTCGATCTCGTCGACGGTCATCCGCCAGAACTGGCCGCCGGTGGGCGAGGGCTGGACGGTCTGGCGGCTCGGCACGCCCGCGCGGCTGAACGGGCCGTACATCACGACCAGGTTGGAGGCGCCTCGGTTGTCGTCGGCGGACATCGCCACGTCGGCGGCGCCGTCCCCGTCGAAGTCGCCGGCGACGGATCGGAACGTCGCCATGGTGGTCTTGATGGGCGGCGGGACCGGGGTCGGGAGCGTTGCCGGGTCGATGCCGTCCGGGCCGCCCCAGAAGATGTGCGGGCCCATCTGCTCGTCGCGATCGCCCGGCCGCCCGTAGGCCAGGATGTCGCCGAAGCCGTCCCCGTCGAGGTCGGCCCTGATGCCTGGGTCGATCTGCCAGGCGAAGAACGTCTGCGACGAGACGATCGCCGGTCTGCCGGTGCGCAGCCCCCGGGACGAGCCGTAGACGACGGCGAGGAAGCGCAGGTCCGGCCGGGGCAGCTCGGCGTAGACGAGCAGGTCCGCACGGCCGTCGCCGTTGACGTCGTCGGACCGCCCACCGGCCGGGGCCGAACGCCGCGCGAGGGTCGGAGTGGTGGCAGGCGCCGGTGTGGACGCCGACGGCGACTGACCGGCGGGGCCGCGGGGCGCCGGCGGGACGCCGCCGCATCCGGCGAGCAGGAGGGCCAACGCCGGCCAGATCATCACCCTTCGCGGCACAGGCACCGAGCTTAGTGCGCCGCCGCCCTGCCGAGCGCCGGGTTTCCGTCACCAACCGTGATCAGATCCGCCGCCGCGCCTTCTCGCGACCGGGAGAGGCCCGCAGGTCCCGGGGCGCGTCAGTCCGCCGCCGCGCCTCCTCGCGGCCGGGAGAGGCCCGCGGGTCCCGGGGTGCGTCAGATCCGCTGGAGGGCCTTTTCGCGGCGGGCCGCGACGCTGGAGCCCGATTCCCTGCGGGCCATCCTGCGCAGCACGAACGGCGCCGCGACCAGGCCGAGCACGGCCCAGGCGACCAGTACCCCGGCCGTCTCCACGGGCCGCCAGGACCCGCCGATCTCGACGGCGGCCGCGGCGTCCGGGAGCAGGGCCGAGCGCATGCCGAGCCCGAGCCAGTAGACCGGGAACGCCTGGGCGATCCACTGCGCCCACTCCGGCAGCGCCGTGATCGGGTAGAAGATGCCGGAGATCGCGATCAGGCCCAGGACGGGGAGCTGGATCAGCCCCTGGCTGCGGGCGCTGACGAACACCGAGCCCAGCACCGCCCCCAGCGGCAGGGTCGCGACCAGCCCCAGCACGAGCACCCAGAGCACGGTCAGCCAGGCGCCCGCGTCGCCGAATGCCAGGCCGGGCACCAGGAACATGCCGGGCACCAGGAAGATCGCGAGGTCGGCGACCAGGCCGCCGGCGACCAGGATGATCTTTCCGATCAGGTAGCCGGTCATCCCGTGCGGCGTGGCCTTGGCGCGCAGCAGGGTGCCGTCCTCGCGGTCGGCGGTCAGGTGCTGGCTCATGCTCACCATGGACATCCCGGCGTTCATGCCGAGGATGCTCGGCAGGGCCAGGGCGCCGAGGGAGAGCCCGCTCTGCCCGAAGGAGACGTTCCGCAGGAAGTAGGTGGTGATCAGCATCAGCACGGGCCAGAGGAAGTGGCTGACCAGGTCGGCGGCGTTCGTGAACGACTGCCGCAGCTCGATCAGGCCGCGGGACCAGCCGGCCCGCCAGGCCGTCGCGGTCGGGCTCATCGGGTGCCCTCCTCCGCCTGCCGGACGAGGGAGAGGTAGGTGTCCTCCAGCGAGGCGCGGCGCACCTCGAGGTCCTCGATCTCCTCGCCGTACTGCTTGAACAGGTCGAACACCAGCCGGGTCGACTCGGTGGCCGACCGGGCGAAGCGCTGCCCGTCGCGGGTCCAGCGCACCTCGTCCTGGCCGGCGATCTGCCGGGCGAGCTGCGCGACCGTGCCGTCCGCGACAATGCGGCCCCCGTCGAGCACCATGATGCGGTCGGCGAGCTTCTCGGCCTCGGCCAGGTCGTGGGTGGTGAGCAGGATCGTGGTGTCGCCCTCGGCGGCGAGCTCCAGGACCAGCTCGTGGAAGGCGCGCCGGGCCACCGGGTCGAGCCCGGCGGTGGGCTCGTCGAGGAAGACCAGCTCGGGGCGGCCCACCAGGCCGACGGCCACGTCGAACCTGCGCCGCTGGCCGCCCGAGAGCGTCCTGATCTTGTGCTCCGCCTGCTCCGTCAGCCCGACCGCCGCGATGAGCCGGTCGGCCCACCACGGCCGGGCGACGGTCTCGGTGGCGTACGCGGCGTAGTAGCGGCCGAGGTGCTCGAGCAGCTCGCGTACCCGCCATTTGCCGTGGTCGCGCCAGGACTGCAGGACGACCCCGACCCGGGCCCGCCAGTCCTCGCCGGCGCGGGCCGGATCGGTGCCGAGCACCTCGACGCGGCCGGCCGACCGCATCCGGAAGCCTTCGAGGATCTCGATCGTGGTGGTCTTGCCAGCGCCGTTCGGGCCGAGCAGGCACACCACCTCGCCCCGGCGTGCCCGGAACGTCACGTCGTGCAGGACGTCGGCGGGGCCGTAACGCATCCGCAGGCCCTCGACGTCCAGCACGACTTCGCTCGTCGTCATGGATCTCGCCTCTCGTGGGAGCACGCCTCGGCGTGGCGCCCGGAGATCCCGGCCGCGCAAGCAACTCTAGTTGACTAATCTCAGCTTAGTCAACGCGGGTTGCTTGGCGCGGGCGCGCGAGGTCACTTCAGGCCGTAGGCCCGCTGGACGGTCTGCTCGACGGTGTTGCCCTCGGCGTCCGTCGCCTGGGCCCGCAGGCCCACCGCGCCCGTGGTGGCGGCCAGCGCGGGCGGCGTGATGGTGGCGTGGCCGGAGGCCGAGACGCGGACCGGGGTCCAGTGGGCGCCGTCGTCGAACGTGACCGAGAGCTTCACGTTCGTGACCTTCGCGTCCGGCGTGCCGTAGGACCCGTGGTAGCCGGTGACGGTGATCCGGTGCGGCCTGCCCGCCTTGAGGCGGTTGTCCAGGTCGAGGGGCACGTCGTAACGGAGGTTGAGCCGCCGGACCGGCTCGCACGGCGCCAGCTTGCCCGTGCTCAACCAGGCCAGGCAGAGCCCGTCGTCCGTGGTCTGCATCCCGCCGGTGGGCCGCTTCGACCGGAACGTCCAGGCGGTCTCGACGTCCTTGGCGTACAGCTGGGACTTGTTGGGGGTGTGGAACTTGTCGGTGAGCCGGTAGGCGGCCTCCGTCTCCGGGAGGGTGAAGGTCGGCACGATGATCGCGAAGATGGCGAGGACGACCGTCGCCTCGACGAGCGGGATCTCCTGCCCGTCGCGGTACAGGCGCAGCTCGTCCTTGCCGCCGTGCTTGTCGCTCTGGAAGTTGGCGTTGTACGCGAACGCCTCCTGGTGGTTCGGCACCGGGCCCATGACCGGCAGCGCCGCCAGGAAGGTGTCCTTCGTCCGGCAGGGGAAGCACTGGGCGGTCCCGGAGCGGAGCACCGCGTCGGAGACGACGACGTTGCCCGGCACGCGGGGCTGGATCCCCCATGGCTCGGTCCGCGTGCCCGCGGTGGCGAAGATGTCCACCGCGGTCGCCGACAGCGCGCGCCTGCTGTAGAAGTCGACGCCCTCGTCGTAGTCCATCGTGTTCGTACGGGTCCAGACGACGTCCGGCGAGACGGGCCCGACGTACTCCGTGAAGGTCGTCTGCGCCCGCACGACGTGCTCCATGGACCACGTGTTCGCGACCCTGGCCGGCCGCAGCATCGCCGCCGCCGTGCTCAGCTCGACCGCGCCGGGCCGGTCGGCGTGGAAGCGGTCCTCGATGCGCTGCAGGTCGCGCGTCCTGACCGAGTAGGACAGGTCGGCGGGGACGCGGCCCTGCTCGGGCAGCATCAGCGAGTACAGGTACGGCGTGGTCGCGACGCCCTCCGCCGTGACGGTCACCGGCCGGCGCGCGGCCAGGGCGGCCAGGGCCCGCCCCTGCTCGGCGGGCAGGCTCATGGTCGGGATCGGGTACGTGGGCCAGCTGCCCGCCGGGTCGAGGAAGGCCCGGTTGACGGCCCCGTACCCGAGGACTCCCACGGCCCCCGCCTGCTGGGCGGCCTTGACCCGGTCCAGGGCGTTGCCCGTGCAGGCCATGGCCGGGCAGAGGTCCCCGAGGTCGAGCAGGACGAGCTTGCCGCGCACGTCCAGGCCGCCGAAGTCGGTGCCCTTGCCGGCGTAGGCC
Source organism: Nonomuraea jabiensis (assembly GCF_014204795.1). Lineage (GTDB taxonomy): Bacteria > Actinomycetota > Actinomycetes > Streptosporangiales > Streptosporangiaceae > Nonomuraea > Nonomuraea jabiensis. The sequence goes on from NZ_JACHMB010000001.1 coordinate 9,928,277, forward strand.
AGCGGGAGCCGGCTGCGGCCGTCGAGCTTGGGCGTCTGCGGCGCCAGGTCCTGGTAGCGGGGAGTGATGCGGGGGCCGCCGGGCACCGTCATGGTGACGGCGGGCGCGCCGAGCTGGTAGCGGCCGTTGAGGGTGAACGTGCCCTGGGTGACCTTGCGGGTGGGCAGCATCACGTAGTTGTCCAGCCCGTACTGCGGATACAGGGATTGCACGTCGACGTAGCCGACGCCGTTGGCCGCGACGCGCCGGTAGGCGTACTGCGAGAGGTGGACCTCCGAGGCGCGCGGCGTCTCCACCGACACCTTGCGTGCCTTGCGCAGGTCGAGCGTGACCGTGGTGTCCTTGGTGATCTCGATCTGCGGGTCGGACGGGAGCGACTGGACCCATTCGCCGTCCGCGCCGCGCCAGGCCAGCGCGGTGAGCACGGTGTAGGTGCCGGGGTAGACCTGGGCCTCGGTCTCGGTGCCCGGGGCGGGGGTGTAGGCGTACTGGAGGTCGTCGCGCTCGTCGGTGCGCATGAACATCCACGGGTTGGCCAAGGGGGCGCTCGCGCCGTCGGGCAGCACCACCCGGGCCCGGACGGTGACCTTCTTCGGCTCGACGAACGCGCCCACGGCCGTGTTCACCTGGACCTGGCCGTTCTCGCCGGAGGCGCGGACGTAGCCCTCGTACCAGGTGTCGGGGCCCGCGGGGGCGAACGTGACGGCGACCGGCGCGGTGCCGTGCGCGGGGACGGTGACCGTGTCGCGGTCGGCGGTGAGCGTGCGCGCGGGCAGGTCGCCGCCCAGGTGCGCCTTGACGCCCGTGCTCAGCGTGAGGGTGACCGGCTGGTCGCCGTCGTTGGTGTAGGTGAGGGTCTTGGTGACGGGGCCGTTCTGGGGCGAGGGCAGGAAACCGAAGTCGATGCCGCCGGAGCCGCGCACCTGCTGCTTGACGGCGCGGGCGACGTCCACGCGGCCGGCTCCCTGCTCGTAGGCGTCCTGGCCGTCACCGTGGGCGGAGCTGGTGAGCGCGGCCTTGAGCTGGGTGTTCGTCCAGCCGGGGTGCTGCTGGGCGAGCAGCGCGGCGGCGCCCGCGACGTGCGGGGTGGCCATCGAGGTGCCGGACGCGGTCGTGTAGCCCTCCTCGGCGGGCTCGCCCATGGAGGTGCCGGCCGCGCGGGCGGCGACGATGTCCACGCCGGGGGCGCTGATGTCGGGCTTGAGGCTGTAGTCGATCGCGGTGGGGCCCCGGCTGGAGAAGGAGGCCAGCTTGTCCTCGCGGTCCACGGCGGCGACCGTGAGCGCCGAGGCCGCGGTGCCCGGGGTGCCGATCTGGCGGCTCTGGCCGTCGTTGCCCGCGGCGACCACGAACAGCGCGCCGGAATCGGCGGACAGCTTGTTCAGGGCCTGGTCGAGCGGGTTGTCCGGGCCGGGGCAGCAGCCGCCGAGGCTCATGCTGACCACGCGGGCCTGCTGGTCGACCGCCCACTGCATGCCCGCGATGACGTCGGACTCCAGGCCGCCGCCGTAGTTGTTGAGCACCTTGCCGACCACCAGCGACGCCTCGGGGGCGACGCCCCGGTACTTGGCGCCGTTACCCGCGATGATGGAGGCGACGTGCGTGCCGTGGCCGTGGCCGTCCTGGGCGGTCTGCTCCGAGCTGAAGTTCTCGGTCGCGGCGATGCGGCCGGCGAGGTCGGGGTGGGTGGCGTCGATGCCGGTGTCGAGCACGGCCACCTTGACGCCCGCGCCCTTGAGCCCGGCCGCCCACGCCTCGGGCGCGCCGATCTGCTTGACGCTCCGGTCGAGCGAGACCTGGACCTTGCGGTCGAGCCAGATCTTCTCGGAGGCGGCCCTGGCCGTGCTGACCCCGGACCAGAACTGCCCGGCGGCCTTCTTGTCCACCTTCACGGCCGCGGCGTCGATGCTGGCCAGGGTGCGGGCCCCGGCGACGCGCCGCTGCGTCCCGTGCTGGACGATCAGGGGCAGGGTGGGGCTCTCCGCGTCGGAGTAGCCGTTGGCCGCCAGGTAGGCCACGTCGAACAGGCCCCTGTCCAGGCGTCCCGCCGAGATCAGGCCCATCACGTCCGTGGGGTAGACGTAGTACGCGGCGGGCTCGCGTACCGACATGAAGAACACCGGCGCGCCGTCCGGCCGCCGGGCCGGCTGGATCTGGGCCTGCGGGCTGCCGTCCGGGGCGGTACTGTACGTGACCACGTCCCCGGTGATCAAGGTGATCTTCTTCGCGGACTCCCCCGCCGCGCCGACGAGCGGCGGCGGCACCGAGGGAGCGGGAGGTGGGGTCGGGGCGGCCATCCCGGTGGAAAGCAGCACCCCCAACGCGACAAGCGACCGGCCGATCATGCGTCTCCTCAGAGATCATCGTGTCCCCGGGAACCATGACAGATCGCAGTAAAGCCGCGAAAGACGATCGTGAGTCCTCTTCCCGCCATGTGCGGAAATAGGACATGCTGTGATCGTGCTGGAGATCATCGGGCTCTCGTACGCCGAGCAGGCGCTGTACGAGGCACTGGTGGAGCGCTCCCCCGCCGCGCTCGCCGAGCTGGGGCACGCCGCCTCCACGGCCGCCCGGCTGGAGCAGCTGGGGCTGATCACCCGGCTCCCGGAGGACCCGCCACGTTACGTGGCGGTCTCTCCCGAGATGGGGCTGGACGCGCTGATCCGGGCGCGTACCCGGGAGCTGGCCGCGGCCCGCCACCGCGCCGCCCAGCTCGCGGCGCGCTTCCACCGCTCGGTACCGGACGGGGACGCCGCCGACCTGGTGGAGGTGGTGATCGGCAAGGACGCGGTGGGCCGGTGGTTCCAGCGGCTCCAGGAGAGCGCGCGGCGGCGGATCAGCGTCTTCGACGCGCCGCCGTACGCGACGCCCATGGGCGGCAACGCGGTGGAGTTCGAGCTGCTGGAGCGGGGGGTCGAGTACCGGGCGCTGTACGACAGGCGGGCCATGGAGGTGCCGGGCACCCTGTCGCTCATCACCCGTTACGTCGCGGCCGGCGAGCAGGCCAGGGTCGGCGACGTGCCCGTCAAGCTCGCGCTGAACGACCTCCCCATGGCGATCATGCCGCTCCGCCACGACCAGCACGTGGTGGAGTCGGCGCTGGTGGTGCACGACTCGACGCTGCTGGACGCGTTGTCGGCGCTGTTCGAGATGTACTGGGAGCGGGCCGTGCCGCTGCAGGTCAGGCACGGGCGGCTGGCCGAGGCGACCGGCCCCGCCGACGCCCAGCGGGACCTGCTGCCGCTGCTCACCGCCGGGCTGACCGACGCGGCCATCGCCGCCCACCTCGGGTGGAGCGACCGCACGGTACGCCGCCACGTGCGCGCGATGATGGTCCGGCTCGACGCGCGCACCCGCTTCCAGGCGGGCTACCAGGCGGTCGTACGCGGCTGGCTGGACAGGGACGCCCTGTGACCGCCCCCGGGACCGGCATGGGCGGGGACCGGCCATGACCACGCTCGGGACCGGCATCGACGGGGACGGGCCGTGACCCCGCTGGGCGCGATCGGGCTCGGGCCCGATGAGGAGGCGCTGTACGAGGTGCTGCTGGACCGCTCCCCCGCCACCCTCGCCGAGCTGGCCGCCGCCTGGCCGCGCGCCGACCTGCAGCCGCTGCTCGCGTCACTGGAGGTTAAGGGCCTGCTCAGCGCCTCCCCGGGCCCTCCGCCCGCCTACGCCGCCGTCGCCCCGGAGATGGCGCTCGACGTCCTCCTGCTCGCCGCCGAACGCGACCTGCTGCGGGTCCGTGAACGCGCCCGCGAGCTCGAGGAGGTCTTCCAGGAGCGCGCCCGCGAGCGTACGCCGCCGGTGGTCGTCGAGGTCGTCACCGGGCGGCGGGCGGTCGAGCAGCGGCACGCCCAGATCCAGCGCGCCGCCAGGCAGCAGCTCCGGTGCCTGTCCAGGCGGCCGTACTTCGACCCGCTGGGCAGCGTGGCCGCGCAGCGGGAGCTGCTGGAGCGCGGGATCACCAGCCGCATGATCTACGAGCGGGACTTCGTGGCGGCCGAGGGCGCGTTGCGGCAGATCGAGGAGATGGTCGGGGCGGGCCAGCAGGCGCGGGTGCTGCCCGAACTGCCGATGAAGCTGTACGTGGTGGACGACCGGCTGGCGCTGCTCCTGCTCAGGCACGAGCCGGCGGACGCGGTGGCGGCGCTCGTCATCCATCCGTCGGGGCTGCTGGAGGCGCTGATCAGGCTCTTCGAGGCGTTGTGGCAGCGGGCGCTGCCGCTCGGGCTGGCACCGTCCGTCCGCAACCCGCCGCCCAGGGACTCCCGGGACGACGCGCGGCTGATCGCGCTCCTGCTGTCGGGGCTCACCGACGAGGCCATCGCCCGCCAGCTCGGGGTCGGCCACCGGACGGCGGAGCGCCGGATCGCCGAGCTGATGTCCCGGCTCGGCGCCCGCACCCGCTTCCAGGCCGGCGTCCAGGCCGCCCTCTCCCACCCGCCCCCGCCACCGTCCCCTTGACGCCCCCAGCCGGGGTGCTGTCCTTCGGGGGGAAGAGGGGGTGCGGGCCTTCCGGGGGAGGGGACGGGTGTGGCCGGATCGCGAGCCCCGCGCGATCCGGCCACAGTTCAGAGGGTCAGCTTCCGCAGTGTTCGAAGCCGCTCTCGTACGTGCTCGACCCTGCCTTGCCGCCCCACTTGACGCACTTGTCGGCGGCGGCGGCCCGGACGGGCCCGGCGTAGTACGCGAAGTTACCGGTGTCGGTGACCCGGGTCTGGCCCTCGACCTCCAGGAAGGCCGTGGTGGCGGTGGCCGTGCCCAGCGAGGTCGCCTTGATCGTGGCCACGCAGTTGTTACCGTTGTCCGTGTTGTACAGCAGATAGACGGTCCCGGCCGTGCCCAGCGGGTTCGAGTCGATCACCTTGTAGCCGGTGCCGCACACCGACTCGGGCGTGTGCGGGTTGGTGCCCCCGCTTCCACCGGTGACGTACTGCATGTACTTGGTCCAGTTCCAGTACTGGCCCGGGTCGGTGTGGTCGGCCTCGGGGACCTCACTGTGGCCCACGATGTGGGTGCGGTCCTTGGGGATGCCGTACCGGTCGGCGATGTTGCGGACCAGCGCCGCGGACGAGCGGTACATCGTGTCGGTGAACCACGTCGCGTTGTCGACCCAGCCCTCGTGCTCGATGCCGACCGAGCGCCGGTTGTAGTTGCCGGCGTGGAAGGCCCGGTCCTTCTCCCTGACCGTCTGGGTGATGGCGCCGTCGGAGGAGCGGACCACGTAGTGGGCCGAGGTGGGGTTCGGCCGGGGCCCGGTCTGGAACCAGGAGATCGTCCCGGCGTAGGTCCCCTGCGCCACGTGGATGACGATGCGGTCGATCGCGTCGCTGGTGGGCCGGTTGGAGACGGCGTAGTTGCTGCTGTGCGCCGGAGCCCACGCGGCCCCCGGGTAGTCGGTGCTCGCCGCCAGCGTGCTCGGCTGGTCCAGGTCGTCCACCTTGGCGTACGAGCCGCGGTCCGGCGTCACGGCCCGCGCCGGCGCGGTGACGGTCTCTCCCGCCGGCGTCTTGGCGTTCACGCCCTTGGCGAGTTCCTCGTACACGGTGTCGGCGTACAGCCGGGCGACCGCGGGCGAGGAGGCGCCGCTGTACCTGGCGATCGCCTGGTACCACTTGCCGGCGTCCTTGCGGGCCGCGGCGTCCAGCTTGAGCTCGTCGGCCAGAGAACGCAGCACGGCCGCGCCGCCCGTGATGTTGGCCGCGTCGTCCGACTTCAGGGCGGACAGCGGCTGCTTGGTCAGCGTTGCGGCCTTGTCCAGGGTCTTGGCGGTGACCAGGTGCATCACGCCGTAGCCGCCGTCGGCGCTGGGCTGTCCCTGGTGGCCGTCCAGGTGGGTCTCGGAGTAGGCCACCGAGACCAGCAGGTCACGAGGCACCTCGTACGTCGAGGCCGCCTTGGCGAACGCCTCGGTCATCGGATCGGCCGAGGCCGCCCCGGCCGGCTGCCCCACGAGCAGCGACAGGGGCAGGACGGCGGCGCCGGTCAGGAGAATACGCAGCTTCACAGGGGTTCAGCTCCCGCAGTGCTCGGACGGGCTGTTGTAGGTGCTGGAGCCGGCCTTGCCGCCCCACTTGACGCACTTGCCGGCGGCCGCGGCCCGTACCGGGCCCGCGTAGTACTCGAAGTTGCCGGTGTCGGCGGCCCGGGTCTTGCCCTCGACCTCCAGGTAGGCGGCGGTGGCGGTGGCCTTGCCCAGCGAGGCCTTCTTGATCGTGGCCACGCAGTTGTTGCCGTTACCGGCGTTGAACGTCAGATACACGGTGCCGCTGGAGCCGAGCGCGGCCGAGTCGATGACCTTGTAGCCGGCGCCGCACACGGACTCGGCGGTGTGCGGGTTGGTGGAGCCGCCACCGCCGCCGCACTTGTTCTTGGAGGTCACGCTGGCGTTCGGGTAGCCGAAGGTGGCGCCGTTGAAGGTGGCCTTGCGGATGTTGCCCGGGTAGCTGGTGCCCTGGCGCACCTCGTAGTGCAGGTGCGGGCTGATGTTGTTGCCGGGCTTGCTGGTGTTGCCGACCGTGCCGATCTTCTGGCCCTGGGCGACCTGCGCGCCGGCCGAGACCGAGCGGACGGTCAGGTGCGCGTAGTAGGTGCTCCACCCGCCCCCGTGGTCGATCTTGACCAGGTTGCCGTAACCGTTGGTCGAGCCCTGGTGAGCCGAGATGACCACGGTGCCGGCCGCGGCCGCGACCACGGTGTCACCACGGTCCGCATCAGCGGTGCTGCCCCGGTTGAAGTCGATCTCGTACGACTTGTGCGCGCTGCTGTTGCTGGAGTTGCCCGTCCACGTCTGGCCACAGGGGAACGGCAGCTGGAAGCTCGGCGCCGCCAGAGTGGACACCGGCGGCACGTCCACCTGATCCGGCGGGTTACCCATCTCCCCCTCGTCCTCCTTGGCGGAGGACGACGGCGACGGAGACGGGGTCGGGGCGGCCCATGCCGCCGCGACCGGGCCGGTCGTGAGGCTGAAGAGCAGGGCGAACCCGGCCGTAAGCACCCCTCTGGTTCTCATGCGGATACCTTTCTGCGCGCACCGGAGGGGCGATGCCCCACCGGCGCCGCGAATCTGTCCGTCGGATCTTTCGAAGCGCTCTCGCTGGGGATCAAGATTGCGAGTCCGGCATACAAAGAACATCCAAAATCGGTATAAAGGCCCTTCCAGCTTGAACGCTTCACCCAACGGACGCCCCGCACGGCGCCCAGCTCAGGAGAACGCGCGGTCATGGTGGTTGAACAGCCCGTATTCAGTGTTCTTGGGCCGTTGCAGGTCCGGGGCCCGGAAGGGTCCCTCCGCATCGCGGGCAGGAAGCCCAGGCTCCTGCTCGCCTCGCTGCTGCTGGAAGCCAACGAGGTGGTCAGCTCGGAGGCCCTCGTCGAGGTGCTGTGGCCACGGGCGCGGCCGTCGTCGGCGGTGGCCAACCTGCGCACGTACGTGAGCACGCTGCGCTCGGCCGGCGTCCAGATCGAGGCCCGCGCCTCCGGTTACGCGATGCAGCTCGACACGGGGCGGCTGGACGCCCTGGAGTTCGAGGACCTGGTGGCCAGGGCGCGGGCGGCGGGGCGTGCCGAGGAGGCGGCGGAGCACTTACGCCGGGCGCTGGCGTTGTGGCGCGGCACCCCGCTCGGCGACCTGCCCGCCAGCCCGCTGTGGGACGGGCGGCTGCGCGCGCTCACCCAGGCCCGGCTGGCCGCGGTCGAGGAGCTGGTGGCGCTGAAGCTGGCCCGCGGCGAGCACGCCGCCGCGATCGACGACCTGCGCGACCTGATCGGCGAGCACCCCTACCGCGAGGACCTGTGGCAGCAGCTGATCCTCGCCCTGCACCACAGCGGCCGGCGGGCCGAGGCCCTGAACGCCTACGCCACGATCCGGCGGCAGCTCGTGGACGAGCTCGGCATCGAACCGGGGCAGGAATTACGTGACGTGCACGCCTCCGTGCTGGCGGGCGACGCCCCGCCCGCGCCCGTCGCGGCGGCCCCCCACCAGCTGCCCGCGGACGTGCCGGACTTCACCGGCCGCGCGCACGACGTCGCGACCGTGACTCGAGCGCTGTCCGCCGAGGCGCACCGCCCGGACGGGCCGCCCGCGATCGCCGTGGTGACCGGACCGCCGGGGGTCGGCAAGTCCGCGCTGGCCGTGCACTGCGCCCACGCGTTGCGGGCGGGCTACCCCGCCGGCCAGCTCTACCTGTGCCTGGGCGGCACCGACGCCGAGCCCGCCGATCCGCTCGCCCTCCTCGCCGAGGCGCTGCGCGCGCTCGGCGTCGCGGAGGCGGCCCTGCCGCCGACCGTGCGCGAGCGGGCCTCCCTCTACCGTTCCGTGCTGTCCGAGCGCCCGATGCTCGTCCTCCTCGACGACGCCGCCGACACCGCCCAGGTACGCGCCCTGCTCCCCGGCAGCGGCAGCGCGGTGCTCGTCACGAGCCGCCGGCGGATCGCCGAGCTGCCCGGCGCGCTCCAGCTCGAACTCGACGTGCTGCCGCCATCGGAGGCCGAGGAGCTCCTGGGCCGGATCGTCGGCCCCGAGCGGGTGGCCGAGGAGCGCGAGGCCGCCCGGGCGATCGTGCGCTCCTGCGGCCACTTACCGCTGGCCGTCCGGGTGGCCGGGGCCCGGCTGTCCGGACGGCCCGGCTGGTCGCTGGGGGTGCTGCGGCAGCGGCTGGCGGACGAGGCCGGCCGCCTCGACGAGTTACGCGCCGGCGACCTGGAGGTACGCGGCTCGTTCGAGCTCAGCTACCGGCGGCTGCCCGACGACGCCGCCCTGGCCTTCCGCGCGATCGGCCTGCTCGGGGAGCAGTCCGTGCCGGGCTGGGTGGCCGACGCCGTGCTCGACCGGCCCCGCTCCGACGCCGTCGTGGACACCCTGGTGGACGCGAACCTCCTGCGCCTGGCCGGCACCGACCCCATCGGCCAGCCCCGCTACCGGCTCCACGACCTGATCCGCTGCGCCGCCAAGGAGAAGGCGGGCGGCGACACCGAACGGCACGCGCTGGCCCGGGTGCTCGGCGGCTGGCTGACCGCCGCCGAACACGCCTCCTTGCGACTGCCCACCACCCTCTTCGGGCTGACGTCCGACCTCGCGCCCCGCTGGAGCCTGGAGCGGGAGACCCTCGGCCGGCTGACCGCCCAGCCGCTGTCGTGGTTCGACGCCGAGCGGGAGTCCCTGGTCGAGGCCGTACGGCTGGCCGCCGGCGCGGGCCTGGCCCAGTCCGCGTGGGGGCTGGCCGCCACCCTGGTCCCGTACTTCGACCTGCACTGCCTGCTGGACGAGTGGCAGCTGACGCACCGCCTCGCCCTGGACAGCGCCCGCGCGGCCGGCGACCGCCACGGGGAGGCCGCCATGCTGCGCGGCCTGGCCCAGGTCTGCCTCTACCAGGACCGGTACGCCGAGGCCGAGGACATGTTCAAGCGGGCCCGCGCCATCTTCCACGAGCTGGGCGACACGCGGAGCGAGGCCATCTCGATCTGCGGGCTGGCGGCGGTCAACCAGTTCTCCGGCCGGCACCTCAAGGCGCTCGGGTCCTTCCGGCACGCGCTGGCCATGTTCCTGGCCATCGGCGACCGCAGCGGCGAGGCGTACGCGCGGCAGGCGATCGGGCGCGTCTACCTGTCGCTGCGGGACCTGCAGCAGGCGTCCCGGTGGCTGGGGGGCGCGCTGCGGCTGGCCGAGGAGCTCGGCGACGCCCACCGCGAGGGCTGCGTGTCGATGCAGCTCGGCCGCATGTACGACCTGTTCGCCCAGTCGGAACGCGCCATGCGCTACCAGGGGCACGCGCTGGACATCTTCGAGGCGCTCGGCGACCGCCACTGCGGCGCGTACGCGATGCGGAACCTGGGCGGGCTCCAGGTGGCCAGGGGCGACCGTTCGGACGGCTCCGACCAGCTGGAGCGCTCGCTGATGATCTTCCAGCAGCTGGGGGACCGCAGCGGGGAGGCGGACACGTACCAGACGCTCGGCGAGCTGTACCGCTCCTCCGGGCGCACCGCGCTGGCCACCCATTACCTGCACCAGGCCCGCGAGCTGCGCAGGGAGCTCAGCGAGTCGTTCGCGTGAGCTCCGGCCGGAGCCACTGCCCCGTGGGCCAGCTCTCCAGGCGCCAGGCGCTGTCCCAGAACATCCACTCGTACTCGGTGGCCCGGCAGAACGCCTCGTCCATCGCCCGGCGCGTCTCGGGGTCGGCGGTCTCTGCCAGCCGGTCGGTGATGGCCCTGGCCTGCTCCACCGAGGCGGCGAAGGCGGGGTCGGAGTAGGTGGCGATCCAGGTCCGGTACGGGTGGTCGGCCGCGCCCGCCGTACGTTCGAGCAGCGCCGCGCCGACGTCCTGGTAGACCCAGAAGCACGGCAGCACGGCGGCGGCGAGCACGGGCAGCGGGGCGGCCAGGGCCGTGGCCTGGAGGTAGGAGGAGTAGGCCAGGCAGGTCGGCGAGGTGGCCACGGCCGCCGTCTCGCCGGCCGTCAGCCCGAACTCCTCCAGGTAGCCGGTGTGCAGGGCCCGCTCGACGACCAGCGCCGTGTGGGCGCTCTGCGCGAAGAACGCGGCGTCGGCCGGGGCGGTGGCGCGGGCCGAGGCGGTCGCGAGGACCTTGGCGTAGGCCACCAGGTAGCGCCCGTCCTGGACCAGGTAGAACGCGAACCGCTCGCGGTCGAGGGTGCCGTCGCCGAGCGCGGCGTTGAACGGGTGGTCGTGGATCGCCTGGAGCAGCGTGGCCGTGCGCGCCCAGATCTTGTCACAGAAGGTCACCGATGACGTCCCTTCGCTAGTGCGAACTAGATCAGGTTCGACGGGTGTGATCTCAGCCCGGCAGCCCGGGCACCCCGCGTCGCGGCCAACGCTAGCAGAAGGCCCGGCCCTGCCGTGCAGCCGGACGTGTCAGGCGGGGATCAGCTCGTGCAGCGTGCCGGGGGTGTGGACCCGCGCCCCCTCCGGCAGGCCGGCCGGCGCCTCCAGCCCGATGTAGGTGGTGTGCCCGGCCGGCGAGCTCTTCGCGCGCATCAGGTCGGCCAGGTAGCGCACGCGCAGGAAGTCGCGTTCGACGATGGAGCGCACCAGCAGGGAGGCGCTGACGCGGTTGCCCTCCACCTGGTTGAAGCCGGGGTGGCCCTTCAGGTAGAGGTGCAGCCACTTCACCAGCCAGCCGCCGTCGGCGCCGCGCAGGAAGACGAGCGGCAGGGCGATCCGGCCGGCGCCGCGCAGGTCCGACTTCATGCGCACGGTACGCGGCTCGAACGGCCTGCCTTCCTGGGCGGCGTCCCTGGTCATGTAGCCGAAGAACGCCTCGGCGGCCTCGTCGAACCCCTCCCCGGCGTAGATGTTCACCTGCGGGATGATGATCGGCCGGGTCGCGGCGGCGAGCCGGAGGTCGATGAACTCGGACGCGCCCTCGGGCGCCTCGGTGAGGTCGCCGGAGTACCGGGCGAAGCCGTTGGTGTGGTTCGTCCAGGAAATGTGCTCCGGGCCGTCGTAGGTGTCGTCGAGCATGAGCGCCGACAGGTCGTAGTCGGTACGCCGGCGGGCCTCGTGCCAGTGGACGAAGAACCTGAGCAGCTCGCCGTCCACGGCCGACACCGAGCCCCGGGGCAGCATGCCGAGCCCGGGCACGACGGCCTTGCCGGACAGCGGCAGGGCGACGTCGAGCACGTCGGGATCGACGATCAGCTCGCCGGGGTCGGGGAGGCGACGGGCGATCTCCTCGTCCAGGATGGCCAGCGCCCGCGCCAGGGCCTCCTCCTCCAGCGGCGAGCGGGAGTCGGGGGTGGCCCACGCCCTGCCGTGCCGGTTGACGAAGACGCGGCCCGCGGCGGGGGCCAGCCGGTTCTGCAGATGCTCGCGCAGCGACAGCAGGACGCGGCCGGAGGCGCTGGAGGCGGCCCCTTCCGCGGCGTCCAGCACGGCCGTCGTGGACGGGGCGGTCCGCAGCAGGTGGTCGAGGCGGCGTAGCAGCGCGCCGGGGGCCTGCTCCAGCAGCTTCACCGCCTCGGCGGTGCGGCCCGCCGACAGGGCGGTCTCGACCCGGCCGTCCAGGCTCGGGGCCCGGCGGGTGCCCCTGGCCGTTTCGAAGACGGCCCGGGCGCGCGGGAACCGCGGGTACTCGTGGGGGTGCAGCCGTTCGCCGAGCCGCTTCCACGCCTCCCGGTGGCGCGGCACGTCGCCGAGCCTGGCCGGGGACGCGACGGCGTCCAGGGCTGCCAGCAGGGCGCGGCGCTCGGCCCGGCGGAACGAGCGGAACCTGGTGGGCTCGGCCAGCGTGACATCGCCGCCGGAGCAGCCGCAGGCCAGCCGGAGCACGTCGGTCACGGTGTCGACCAGCAGCGGCCGGCCCTCGGCCAGCCGGACCTCGTTGACGATCGCGCGGTTCTCGCGCACGGGGATGCGCTCGGGCTCGTCGGCGCAGAACCCGGCCAGCAGGCGCAGCGCGGCCAGGTCCTCGGCGGCCAGGGGCACCTCGGAGCCCGCCAGCGAGAAGTAGAGCTCCCGCGCCTCCGACTCCAGGCTCCCGCCCAGCTCCAGCACGGTCACCCGGTCCCCGGCCAGCGGGATCAGCTCGGCGTGCGCGGCCAGCAGGTCGGCGTAGGTGTGCCGGTAACGGCCGTAGCCGGGCAGGGAGAGCAGGTTGAGCGTCGAGGTCTCGACGCGGGCGGCGGCGACCGGGTCGAGCAGGGCCTCGCGCAGCAGCCCGGCCCAGAACTCCAGGGTGTCGGGCACGTTCCTGGGGAAGTTCAGGAAGTAGGCGTTGTGCCGGACGTGGTCGCCCACGAGCGTGCGGACGGCGGCCAGAACGCGGATGCCGAGGTCGACCACGGTCTCGCCGCGCAGCCCGGACAGCCGTTCGAGCAGCGCGGGCGAGCACGTGAAGCCGACGCTGAGCAGCGCCGCGTCGAGCTGGCGGGCGGCGGTCTCCCCCCAGCCGGACGCGGCGCCGGCGGGCGCGCCGCCGATGGGGACGCGCAGCCGCCGGGCGATGACGAGGCTCTCCAGAGTGTCCACGAACGGCACCATATAGCCGGGACACGCCCGATCACGGGGGGTTTTCCGGCCGGTCACCGGAGCGGGTCCGCCGCGCGTTCAGCGGCTGGTCAGCGGCCAGGGTCCGCCGAGCGCTCGGCGGCCGGGCGCAGCACGCCCGCCAGGGCCAGCGCGACCAGGATCCCGGCACCGCCCGCCACCGCGATCGCGGCCCCGGGCCCGATCAGCTCTCCGAGCGCCCCGACCAGCGCCGCCCCGGCCGCCTGCCCCGTCATCAGCCCCGACGACTGCAGCCCGAACGCCTGCCCCCGCACCTCCTCGGGCACCGACTCCACGAACCGCCGCTGCAACCCCAGCTGGTACGACAGCCCCGCGGTCGCCACGGCGGCCAGCACGGCGGCCCACGCCATCCCCGGTCCGAGCGCGAACCCCACCCAGGGCACGGCGAGCAGCACCGCCAGCGGGAACGACAGCCGCTCCCGCAGCCCCGGCGCGGCGAACCTGCCCACCGCGAACTCCCCCGCCGCCATCCCCCCGGCCGCCGCCGCGAGCACCACCCCGGCCTGCCCCTGCCCGCCCAGGTAGGGCACGACCATGGCCTCGGCCCCGGCCAGGCACACGCACGGCAGCCACCCCGCCAGCAGCAGCCCGCGCACGTGCCCGTCGGCCAGCAGCCGCCGGTTGACCCGCAGCGTCTGGCGCACCGCGCCCGCCCGCGCCGTACCCCGGGCGGGCCGGTACGGCAGTCCGGCCCGCAGCACCACGGCGGCGACCGCCGCCAGGCCCGCGGTCGTGGCCAGCGCCCCCGAGGGCCCGGCGACGGCCAGGAACGCGCCTCCGGCCGCCAGCCCGGCGATCTGCGCGCTCGCGGAGGCCACGTTCAGGACCGACCGTCCGAGCACGAACGCGTCGCCGGGCAGCACGTCGGGCAGCATCGCCGCCCGCGCGGCGAAGAAGACCGGCGTGAACAGCCCCGTGACCAGCACCAGCGCCAGCATCGCCCAGACCGGCAGCCCCGCGTAGGCCAGCAGCAGGCACGTCACCGCCCTGACCACCTCGCCGGTCACCATCAGCGCCCGCGGCGGCAGCCGGTCGGCCAGCGAGAGCAGGAACAGCCCGCCCACGATGAACGGCAGCCAGCCGGCCATGTACGCGGCGGCCGACAGGCCGGCCGAGCCGGTCCGCGCGTAGACGAGCACGGACAGGGCCAGCATCTTGATCGAGTCCCCGCCGATGAGCAGCGCGAAGCTGCCGAACAGGACCCGGAACTCCTTGACGGCGAACACCTCGCCGAACGTCGCTCCTTGCACGTCCACGATGGTGCAGACGGGGTCGGCGACCTGGCGACTGTTTCGGATATAACCGAAAGGTGCCGGTAAGGATCGAGGTCACCCCGCAGGATCTGGTGGCCACCAGGTTCGCGATCTCGCCGCTGATCGAGACCATGCACGCGCAGTGGGTGCTGGCGGGCCGGTTGGAGGCGGGCGTGCACGGCCGGTGGGCCGCGCGGTGGCGGGGCACGTACCGGGAGCTCGAACGCGCCCACCCCGTGCTGCGGGCCGCGGCCGCGATCAGCGGCAACCGGCGCGGCACGAACGTCGCCTTCATCGCCCCGCCGCCGACGGCGGTGGACGTGCCGTTCGAGGCGGAGCTGGCCGCCATGCGCGCGACGCCGCTGGAGCAGGCGCACGCGGAGATCGCCGGGGCGCTCGCCGGGCGGCCGGCGGCGGGCGAGGCCAGGGAGCTGCTGGCGGGGCCGCGGGTGGTGGAGCGGTTCGCCGACGCGTACGAGGCGCTCTGGAGGCGGATCCTCTCCCACGACTGGCCGCGCTTCCGCGCGATCCTGCAGCGTGACGTCGCCCATCGGGCGGGACGGCTGGCCGCCTACGGCTGGGCGGCGGCACTGGACGACCTCAGCCCGCAGGTCCACTGGCGGCCCCGGGGGCAGATCGAGGTCGAGCTGACCAGCCTGCACGGGCTGCGCCGGCTCGGCGGCAAGGGGCTGCTCTTCCTGCCGTCGGCGTTCACGACCGCCGTCGGGGCCTACCTGGAGGACGCCTGGCCGTACGCGATGATCTACCCCGCGAGGGGCGCCGCGGCCGCGCCCGCCGCGGCCGACGCCGGCCTGGCGGCCCTGATCGGCCGCAGCCGCGCCCGCATCCTCGCCGAGCTGGCCGAGCCGGCCACCACCACCCAGCTCGCGGCCCTGCTCGGGCAGAGCCTGGGCACCACGGGCGGCCATGTGGCGGCGCTGCGCAGGACGGGCCTGATCGCGGGCACCCGCGTGGGCCGCGGCGTCCTGTACGCGCGCACGGCCCTCGGCGACGCCCTGGTCAACGGCTGAGCACCCCCTCCCACGAAAGAGACAAAAGCCACTAAGCACCCCCCTTCGCCATATTCAGGTAAACCCTACTGATACAGTCGCTTATGTCACGAGTCCAGTGCGAAGCCCCGGCTTGCTGGACGGCAACCCTCCCACCGCGGCGGGGTGCCCCGGGTGATGACATGGTCGTCGAGCTGAACGGTGCTCCTGGCGGCAAGCGCGGATGACGAGTCGTGCTGCCCTGCGCCCTTGGCCGGCCGCTCGAAAGGGAAGGGAAAGATGAAGGGCGGATTCACTCGCCTCGCGGGACTGGGCATGGTGGTCGCGCTGGCGGTCACGGCCTGCGGCGGCGTCGACACGGGCGGATCGTCCAGCACGGGCGGATCGCCGGACGCGGCGAAGCAGGAGCTCACGGTGACCGCGTTCGCGGGGGCGTGGGGCGAGCTGTTCAAGAAGTCGTTCGTGGAGCCGTTCGAACGCGACACCGGCGCCAAGGTGAACCTCGTCTACGGCGCGAACGCCGAATGGCTCACCAAGCTGCGCGCGGCCGGCGGCAAGAACCCGCCGTTCGACGTCATCGCCTTCACGCCGGACGCGTCGCTGCCCGCGGCCTCCGCCGGGCTGCTCCAGCCGCTGGCCACCGACGGGCTGGCGCACTTCAAGGAGCTGGACCCGGTGCTCGCCGGCAAGTCCGCCTACGACGGCAAGCAGTACGGCGTGCCGCTGACCACCGGCTCCACCGGCCTCCTCTACCGCACCGACAAGATCAAGACGCCGCCCGCGGACTGGGCGGACATCTTCGACAAGCAGTACTGCGGCCACGTCGCCCTCCCGCCGCTCACCTACAACCCCGGCCTGGAGTTCTTCTCCGCCCTGGTCACCTCCCAGGGCGGCAGGCTGTCGGATCCGGCCGCCGTGGACAGGGCGTTCGACAAGCTCGCGACGCTGAAGGGCTGCGTGTCCTCCTTCCCCGCCAACGCGGGCAACGCCGCCACCGTCATCGAGAACGGCGACGCCTGGATCATGCCCTTCTGGGACGGGCGCGCCTTCGCCATGGCCCAGGCCGGCTCCCCGATCGGCTTCACCTACCCCAAGTCCGGCCCCGTGGGCGCGCTGACCTCGTACTTCGTCGCCGCGGGGACGCAGAAGAGCGACCTGGCGAACAAGTTCCTCGACCACCTGACGGCCGCGCAGAACCAGAAGCCGTTCGCCGAGGGCACCTGGTACGCCGCGGGCAACGACTCGATCTCCTACAGCGAGCCGTTCGAGCAGAAGGTGAAGCACGGTCCCGACGTCTTCAAGAAGTTCATCTGGGTGGACTACGCGGTCGCCACCCCGAAGCTGAACGAATGGCAGCAGCGGTGGAACCAGATCTTCGGCTGACCCCGGAAGAAGGCGGCGGGCACGTCGAGATCGAGGGGCTCGCCGCCGGGTACGACGGCGCGCGCGTGCTCGACCTGGACCGGCTGTCGATCCGCAAGGGCGAGTTCCTGTCGATCCTCGGGCCCAGCGGCTGCGGCAAGACGACGCTGCTCAACTGCGTCGCCGGGTTCGTCCAGCCCACGGCCGGGCGGATCGTGATCGACGGCTCCGACGTGACCGCGCGGCCCCCGTACCGGCGGGGCCTGGGCATGGTGTTCCAGAACTACGCGCTCTTCCCGCACATGACCGTGGCCGCCAACGTGGCGTACGGGCTGCGCGTGCGCCGGCTCGACCGGCGGGAGCGGGACGAGCGGGTGCGGGAGGCGCTGAGCCTGGTCGGCCTGGAGGGGTACGCCGGGCGGCGGCCCCGGCAGCTGTCCGGCGGGCAGCAGCAGCGCGTCGCCCTCGCCCGCGCCCTGGCCATCCGGCCCGCCGTGCTGCTGCTGGACGAGCCGCTGTCCAACCTGGACGCCAAGCTGCGCAGGGAGATGCGGGTGGAGCTGCGCGCCATCCAGCGGCGCATCGGCACCACCATGGTCTTCGTCACGCACGACCAGGAGGAGGCGCTCGCGCTGTCCGACCGGGTGGCCGTCATGAACGGTGGCCGGGTCGAGCAGCTCGGCACCCCCGACGAGGTCTACCGGCGGCCGGCGACCCGGTTCGTCGCGCAGTTCATCGGCGCGGCCAACGTCCTGGAGGGCACGGTGACCGGCTCGGGCGCGCTCGACTCCGGCGGGATCGTCGTCGAGTGCGGTCCGCTGCCGCTGCGGCCGGGCGGGCGCGCCGTCGTCGCCGTCCGCCCCGAACGCATCCGCCTGGCCACACCGGGCCCTGATGTGAGCGGGCTGGCCGGGACGGTGGGATATCGGGCCTTCGCCGGGGACGCCTGGCACGTGGAGGTGCGGCTGGCCGACGGGCGCACCCTGAGCGTGCAGGTCGCCGACACCGGCGGGGGCGCCGCGGACCCGCCCGGCGCGGGCACGTCCGTGCTCGCGCACTGGGATCCGGCCGACGTCATCCTCCTGGAAACGGAGGCGCGATGACACGCCGCTGGGCGGGCCTGCCGTACGTTCTGCCGCTCGTCGCCTTCCTGGCCGCCCTCTTCCTGATCCCCCTCGTGGGGCTGCTGCGGCTCAGCTTCAGCCCTGTCGGCGCTTTCAACGCGGCGCTGCCCGGGTTCACCTTCCAGCAGTACGCGCGGGTGTTCACCGAGCCGTACTTCTACGGCTCCCTGCTGCAGACCCTGGCCACCGCGCTGCTGGTGGCGGCGCTGTGCGTGGCGCTGGCGTACCCGGCCGCGTACTTCCTGGCCCGCCGGCGCCCCGGCGTGCTGCGGACCCTGCTGTTCGTCATCGTGATCTCGCCGCTGCTGACCAGCGTGGTGGTGCGCACCTACGGATGGGTCGTGCTGCTGTCCGGCAACGGGCTCGTCAACCGGGCGCTCGTCGCCTCCGGGCTGCGTGACCAGCCCGCCCAGCTGCTCACGAGCTATCCGGCCGTCGTGGTCGCGGTGACGCACGTGCTGCTGCCGTTCGCGATCATCCCGCTCACGACGGCGCTCGGCGGGCTGGACCGCAACCTGCACCGGGCCTCGCAGACGCTCGGGGCCGGACCGATCAGGACGTTCCTGCGGGTCACGGTCCCGCTCAGCCTGCCCGGCGCGGTCACCGGCGCCCTCATCGTCTTCGCCCTGGCCATGGGCATCTACATCACGCCGCTGCTGGTCGGCGGGGTGACCCAGCCGCTGACCGGCATCCGCGTCTACGACCAGGTGACGACGGTGTTCGACTACCCGGTGGCGGCGGCGCTGAGCTTCGCGCTGCTCGCGCTGACCGTCGTGGCCACGGGGCTGCTGGCGGGCGTGTTCCGGATCTGGGAGAGGCGCCTTCATGGGTGAGCGGGGCTACGACAGGATCGTGCGGCTGGTGGCCGCGGCCCTGGCGGCGCTGGTGTTCCTGTTCCTGATCGCGCCGCTGGTCGTGCTGGTGACGAGCTCGTTCAACCGGGCGGGCTCGATGGCGTTCCCGCCGTCGGGGCTGTCGCTGCGCTGGTACGCCGAGGTGCTCGGCTCGCCCGACTGGCAGGTGTCGTTCCGGCTGAGCGGCCTGCTGGTGCTCCTGGTGGTGCCGACGAGCGTGGTCATCGGGACGCTGGCGGCGTACGGGCTGACGCAGGGGTCGTTCCCGGGGCGGCGGCTGCTGCAGGGGTTCGCGCTGTCCCCGCTGATGGTTCCGGAGATCATCGTCGCGCTCGGCCTGCTCTACTACTTCCACGGCGTCGGCCTGGTCAACTCGGTGACCGGGCTGTGGCTGGCGCATTCGCTGGTGGCGCTGCCGTTCGTGGTGCGGGCGGTCATGGTGAGCGCGACGCAGCTCGACCCGGCGCTGGAGCGGGCCGCCCTGAGCCTGGGCGCGGGGCGGGTGCGGGTGTTCCTGACCGTGACGCTGCCGCTGCTGCGGCCCGGCATCCTCGCGGGCGCGATCCTCGCCGCGGTCACGTCGCTGGGCGAGGTCGCCGTCACGGCCCTGGTGGCGGGCGCCAACACCACGACGGTGCCGCTGCGCATCTTCTCGGCCGTGCAGTACCAGCTCGACCCGTCGATGGCCGCGGTGTCCACGCTGCTCATGGCGGCGAGCGTGGTGGTGATGGTGGTCGCGGACCGATTCGCTCGCATTTCGGAGGCCCTGTGACGAGCACAGTGACCAGCACAGTGACAAGCACGGGTAGGGCGGCCGCGGCCGGCGCGCGGATCGGCATCGACGTCGGGGGCACGTTCACCGACCTCGTGGCCTCCGTACCGGACCGCGGCCTCGTGGTGCACCACAAGGAGCCGAGCACGCCCGCTGACCCGTCCCTGGCGGTCGCGGACGGGCTGGCGGCCCTTCTCGCCCGCGCGGAGCTGCGGCCGGAGGAGGTCACGGGCCTCGTCCACGGCACCACGATCGGCCTGAACGCCGTCATCCAGCGGCGCGGCGCGCGCATCGCCCTGGTGGTGACCGAGGGCTACCGCGACATCCTGGAGATCGGCCGCAGCCGCATGCCGTCCTCCTTCGACCTGTACGCGGGCAAGGAGGAGCCCCTCGTCCCCCGCAACCTCATCGTCGAGATCGCCGCCCGGCTGGGCCCGCGCGGCGAGCCCGTGGCCGAGCCGGACGCCGCCGAGCTGGACCGCGTCGCCGCGCGGCTGCGGGCCACCGGGGCCGACGCGGCGGCGGTCGTGATCCTGCACGGCTACACCGACCCGGCCTTCGAGGAGGGCGTCGCGGCGGGCCTGCGCGAGCGGCTGCCCTCGTTGCCGGTGACGGCCTCGGCGACCGTGTGGCCCGAGGTCCGCGAGTACGAGCGTGCCCTGGTGGCCTGCATGAACGCCTACATCCAGCCGCTCATGCGCGACTACTTCGCCCGCCTGGAGGGCCGGGTGCGCGGGCTCGGGGTGTCGGCGCCGATCTTCATCAGCGCGTCCAACGGCGGCTCGATGAGCCTGCGCTCGGCCGCGGAACGGCCCGTCGAGACCGTGCTGTCGGGGCCGGCCGCCGGTGTGGCCGCGGCCGCCCGGCTGGGCGCGGGGGCCATCGTCACGTTCGACATGGGCGGGACCAGCAGCGACATCGCCGTGTCCGTGGACGGCTCGCCCGAGCTGGCCACCCACACCACGGTGGGCGGGCTGCCCCTCATCGTGCCGGTCGTGGCCGTGCACGCGATCGGGGCCGGGGGCGGGTCGGTGATCCGGGTGGACGGGCAGGGCGTGCTCAAGGTCGGGCCGGGCAGCGCGGGCGCCGACCCCGGCCCGGCGGCGTACGGCCGGGGCGGCGACCGGCCGACCGTGACGGACTGCTACCTCGCGACCGGGCTGATCGACCCGCGCACGTTCCTCGGCGGCCGGATGCCCCTCGACGCCGGCGCCTCGCTCAAGGCCCTGTCGGGCCTGGCCCCCCACCTCGCCTCCGGAGGCGAGCGCGGGGAGCCCGCCGGCGGCGACGTGGCCGGACCGGACGGGCCGGGTGGCGAGGTGGCCGCGTACCGGGTGGCGGCGTCGGCGTTGCGGGTGGCGACGGCGGGGATGGCGACCGAGCTGCAGAAGATCATGGCGCAGCGCGGGCTCGACCCGCGGCGGTTCGCGCTCGTGCCGTTCGGCGGCGCGGGCCCGACGCACGCCGCCCTGCTCGCCGAGGAGGTCGGGATCGGGCACATCGTGGTCCCGCCGACCGCCGCCACGTTCTGCGCGCTGGGCGCGGCCGGCGCCGACCTGCGCCGCGACTTCGCCCGCAGCCTGCGCCGCCCCCTGGACGCCGCGAGCGCCACCCGCCTGGCGGGCGTGCTCGCCGAGCTGTCCGCCCGGGCCCAGGAGTGGCTGGCCGAGCAGAACGGCGAGGCCAGGCTGCGGGGCCGGCTGTCGTTCGCGGCCGACATGCGTTACTCCGGCCAGGCGTACGAGCTCCGCGTCGACCTCGACCCGGAGCGCCTGGACGCCGAGGCGGTCTCCGAGGCGTTCCACGCCGAGCACGAGCGCCTGTACGGCTTCCGCGACCAGAGCGCGACCATCGAGCTCGGCACCGCCAGGCTCGGCGTGGTCGGCCCGGTGGCCGGCCTGCCGCCCGCCGCCGTCCCCCCGGGCACGGGCGCGCCCCACCCCACGGCCCGCAGGCGGGTCCTGCTGGCCGGCGCCTGGCACGACGCCCACGTCCATGCGCGCGAGTCCCTGGGCGTGGGGGACGCGTTCGACGGCCCGGCGATCGTCGAGCAGGACGACACCACCGTGGTCGTGCCGCCCGGCTGGTCGGCGGACGTGGACGAGGCCGGCAACCTGCACCTGCGCCGGACGGACGGCGCCCACCACCCCCGTCGGAAGGCCTGAACGTGCGGCTCGACCCCGTCACCATGGAGATCGTCGGCAACCGGCTCAGCGCCATGACCGAGGAGATGTGCCTCACCCTGCAGCGCACCAGCCGCTCCCTGTACGTCAAGGAGACCGCCGACTTCTGCTGCGCCTTCGCGGGCCTGGACGGCGGCTTCGTCGCCTACCCGCGCGGCATCGGCGTCTCCGGCTTCGTCGGCCTGAACGTGCTCACCGCCGTGCAGGCGGCCGGCCCGCTGGAGCCCGGCGACGTGATCATCACCAACGACCCGTACCGCTCCGGCGGCCTGGCCACCCACCTGACGGACATCCAGCTCATCGAGCCGTATTTCCACGAGGGCGAGCTGATCGGGTACGGCTGGGCGTTCATCCACTGCTCCGACATCGGCGGCCGGGTGCCGAGCAGCCTGTCGCCGGTCAACGACGAGATCTTCCAGGAGGGCCTGCAGATCCCGCCGGTCAAGCTGGTGCGCGCCGGGGAGCCCAGCCGCGACGTGGAGGCGCTGATCACGGCCAACAGCCGCACCCCCGAGGCGAACCTGGGCGACATCAGGGCCATGCGCGCGGCCCTTCGCACCGGCCGGGAGCGGCTGGCCGGCGTCGTCGCCCAGCACGGCCTGGCCACCGTGCTCGACGCGCAGCGCGACCTGGTCGAGTACACCGCGGGCAAGGCCCGCGCCGCCCTGGCCGGGCTCGGCGACGGCACCCACCGCTTCGTCGACTACCTCGACGACGACGCCGTCTCCAGCCTCCCGGTCCGCCTGTCGGTCACCGCGACGCTGCGAGGGGGCGACCTGCACCTTGACTTCACCGGTACGGATCCGCAGGTGGCCGCGGCGTTCAACATCGCGACCCTGGGCCGGCCGCACGCCTGGATCACCACCAGGGTGCTCGCGCTCATCTGCACCCTCGACCCCGGCATCGCGCTCAACGCGGGCCTCATCGCGCCGATCACCGTCACCACGCCCGAGGGCTCGCTGGTCAACCCCGTGCACCCGGCCGCCGTGGGGGTGCGGCACGCCTCGGCCAACCGCGTCAACGACGCCATCGGCGGCGCGCTCGGGCTGGCCGCCCCGCACGTGCTGCCGGCGGCCTCCAGCGGGCTCGTGGTGCCCGTGGTGGTCGCCGAGCAGCGCGGCGCCGGCCAGAACGTGCAGGTCCTGGAGCCGATGGTGGGCGGTACGGGGGCCCGCGACGGCGCCGACGGGGTGGACGGCCGCGACAGCGGCATCTCCAACCTGTCCAACAACCCGGTGGAGACCGTCGAGACGGAGATCGGGGTCGAGATCCTCAGGTACGGGCTGCGTACCGACTCGGGAGGCGCCGGGCGCTGGCGCGGCGGGTGCGGGCTGGAGCTGACGTTCCGGGTGCGCGGGGAGGGCTCGAAGCTGCTGGCCCGGGGGCTGGAGCGGATGTGCTTCCGCCCGTGGGGCGTGCGCGGCGGCGGTCCGGGCGCGGCCACCGAGCTGATCGTCAATCCGGGCACGGCCCGGGAGCGCAGGCACTTCAAGATCGATGTGCTGCCGCTGGAGCCCGGTGACGTCGTCACGCTGCTGACCTCGGGCGCGGGCGGCTACGGCGACCCGTACACCAGGGATCCGGAGGCGGTCCTGCGGGACGTGGAGCGGGGCGTGGTCTCCCGGGAGGCGGCGGCGCGCGCGTACGGGGTGGTGCTGGCGGAACGGGACGGCGGCCTGGCCGTGGACACCCACGCCACGGCGGACGCCCGCCGCGAGCACCGCCCGGACCGGCTCGGCGCCGTCGGCGGTGACCGCGGACCGGCAGGGCGGGACGCGGTCACGGCCGACGGCGGGCCGGCAGGGCGGGACGCGGTCACGGCCGACGGCGGGCCGGAGCGGCGGGCGTGGGAGTCGGTGTTCGACACCGCCACCGTGGACCGCCTGGTGGCCGCCCTGTTCCGGCTCCCCCGCCCGGCCCGCACCCCGCGCAGGACGGCCCTCTACACCGCGGTCCTGGCCGGGTTGCCGGCCGGCTTCCCCAGGACGCCCCCTACCCCCGAGCAGCGCGACGCGGCCCGCCGTACCCTCATCCAAGAGATCACCGAACTGGAACGGATGCCGGCATGAGCGATCAGGACGCCATCGACGCGATCATGGCCGGGCTCTCGGGCCCGGCGCTCGGCGAGCTCGCCGAGCTCTATCGGGACCTGCACCGGCACCCCGAGCCCGCCTTCGAGGAGAAGCGCACGGCGGGCATCGCCGCCGGGCGGTTGCGGGCGGCCGGGTTCGAGGTCGTCACGGGCCTCGGCGGCACGGGCGTGGCGGGCGTGCTGCGCAACGGCGACGGCCCCACGGTGGCGTTAAGGGCCGACATGGACGCGCTGCCGGTGCTGGAGGCCACGGGCCTGCCGTACGCGAGCACCGCCACCACGCCCGACGGGGTGCCGCTCATGCACGCCTGCGGCCACGACATGCACGTGACGTGCCTGAGCGGCGCGGCGCAGCTGCTGGCGGCCGGCCGGGACCGGTGGCGGGGCACGCTCGTGGCGCTGTTCCAGCCGGCGGAGGAGATCGCGGCCGGGGCGCGGGCCATGCTGGACGACGGGCTGTTCGACCGGATCGGCACCCCCGACGTCGTGCTCGGCCAGCACGTCTTCCCCAACCCGGCCGGGACGCTGCTCATCAGCCCCGGCGAGATCCTGGCCGCGGCCGACAGCATGGAGATCCGGCTGTACGGCCGGGGCGGGCACGGCTCCCAGCCGGAGCGGACCGTCGACCCGGTCGTCCTGGCCGCCTCGACCGTCATGCGCCTGCAGACGGTCGTCTCGCGCGAGGTCTCCCCGTTCGAGCGGGCGGTGCTGACGGTGGCCCAGATCCATGCGGGCCACAAGGAGAACGTCATCCCCGACGAGGCGTCCATCACGGTCAACCTGCGCTCGTTCTCGCCCGAGGTGCGCCGCACCTTGCTGGCGGCCGTCGAGCGGGTGGTCAACGCCGAGGCGGCCGCGTCCGGCGCGCCCCGCCCGCCGGAGATCCGCACGCTCAACGCCTTCCCGCTGACCGTCAACGACGGCGACGCCACGGCCCGGGTGCGCGAGGCGTTCGCCGGCCGGTTCGGCTCCGAGCGGGTGCCGGCCATGGCGCCGCTGATGGGCAGCGAGGACTTCGGCCTGTTCGGCGCCGAGGCGGGCGCGCCGTCGGTCTTCTGGGGGCTCGGCGGCGCCGACCCCGACCTGTACGCCCGCGCCGAGCGGGAGGGCCGGCTGCGCGAGGACGTGCCGGGCAACCACTCGCCCTTCTTCGCGCCCCAGCTCCTGCCCACGCTGCCCACGGGGGTCGAGGCCCTGGTCACCGCCGCCCTGGCCTGGCTGCCGGGCGTGCAGCGGTGAAAGTTTCACGTGCTGACCTGGGCGGACGTCGCCGGGCGGGCGCCTGGCTGGTGCCCGCGTCCGGCCCGATCTAGGGTGACGGTGCCTGTTCGGCGCCGGCCGTACACCTCGTGGACGGGTGCCCCGACCGGTGCCGGAGCGGCATTCCTGGCGCGCCCCCCCACGTGAAAGGGCCCCCGATGGCACCTCGCCACCTCCTCCCGGCGCTGGCGCTCGCCGCCGCGGTCACCCTGGTCTCCGCTCCCGCGCACGCGGACACGTTCCGCACCGCGAGCTCGTCCGGCTGGGGACCCAGCTGGTCGGCCGGTCAGGCGAACGCCGAGGCCAACGCCCGCGCGGAGCTGAACCGGCAGGCCGCCCAGGCGGGCGAGGTCTGCCCGAGCGTGTCGGTCACCTCCTCCCACGTCTACACCGCGCCCGACGGCTCGGCCTACGTCTTCAACGCGACCGCGTCGGGCACCTGCGTTCCGCAGCCTCCGCCGCCGTCGTACCCGGTGCCGCGCTCGGAGACCCGCCAGGGCAGCGGCGCCACCGCCGACGCCGCCATCCAGAACGGCGCCCAGGCGGCCCGGGCGGCGGTGCTCGCGGCCGGCGTCAACTGCGCGAACTGGACGACCACGTCGGCCCTCGTGTGGTCCGCGCCCGGCAGCGTCTGGTACATCTATGACGTCACCGTCTCGGCGAACTGCACCAATTGACGCCGTGTCCCGGCTCCTGACCCTGCTGGCCGGGCTCTGCCTGGCGCTCGCGCTGACACCCGTCGCCCCGGCCGCGGCCGCACCCGTGACCGTGCCGGTCGGCGCCCAGTTCACCGACACCTCGGGCAACCTGCTGCACGCCCACGGCGGCGGAGTGATCAAGGTCGGTTCGTACTACTACTGGTTCGGGGAGAACCGCAACGCCGACGGCACCTTCCGCTACGTCTCCGCCTACCGC
This sequence comes from Nonomuraea jabiensis, assembly GCF_014204795.1. Taxonomy (GTDB): domain Bacteria; phylum Actinomycetota; class Actinomycetes; order Streptosporangiales; family Streptosporangiaceae; genus Nonomuraea; species Nonomuraea jabiensis. The sequence continues at coordinate 9,954,127 of NZ_JACHMB010000001.1, forward strand.
TCGGCCGACCTGCGCACCTGGGAGTTCCGCAACCACGTGCTCACCCAGTCCAGCTCCGCCGAGCTGCAGGTCGCCAACATCGAGCGGCCCAAGGTCGTCTACAACGCCGCGACCGGCCGGTTCGTCATGTGGATGCACAAGGAGAACGGCCAGGACTACGGCGAGGCGCGGGCCGCCGTGGCGGTCTCGACCACGGTGGACGGCGCCTACACCTACCTGCGCAGCTTCCGGCCGCTCGGCCACATGTCGCGCGACATCACCGCGTTCGTCGACACCGACGGCACCGGCTACATGATCTCGGCCGCCAACGAGAACTACGACCTGCACGTCTACCGGCTCAGCGCCGACTACACCGACGTGGCCGCGCTGGCGCGCGTGTGGGCCGGCGACCACCGGGAGGCGCCGGCGATGTTCAAGCGCGACGGCGTCTACTTCATGCTGACCTCGGGCGCGACCGGCTGGCAGCCCAACCAGGCCCAGTACGCCACCGCCACCAGCATCACCGGCACGTGGAGCGCCTGGCAGAACGCCGGCGACGCGCAGACGTTCGGCTCCCAGCCGGCTTTCGTGCTGCCGGTGCAGGGCACGTCCGGCACGTCGTACCTGTACCTGGGCGACCGGTGGGCCGGCGCGTGGGGCGGGCCCGTCAACGACTCCCGGTACGTGTGGCTGCCGGTGCAGTTCCCCAGCAACACGTCCATGAGCCTGTCCTACGCGCGCCAGCTCACCATCGACGCGGCCGCCGGCACGATCGCCACCACGGGCACCGGCTACGACCGGCTGGCGGTGCGCCACTCCGGCAAGTGCGCCGACGTGCGCGGCGCCTCCACCGCCAACGCGGCCGCGGTCATCCAGTACGCCTGCGGCGGCGGCACGAACCAGCAGTGGCGCGTCCAGTCGATCAGCGGCGGCTACGTGCAGGTCGTGGCCCGCAATTCCGGCAAGTGCCTGGACGTCAACGGCGCCTCCACCGCCGACGGGGCGGCGCTCCAGCAGTACTCGTGCGGCACCGGCGCCAACCAGCAGTGGACGCTGCAGGACGCGGGCGGCGGCTACGCGCGCCTGGTGGCCAGGCACTCGGGCAAGTGCGCCGACCTGCCCAGCTCCTCGCAGGCCGACGACGTGCAGTTCAAGCAGTATCCCTGCAACGGCGGCCAGAACCAGCAGTTCACCCGCACCCCGCTGTGACCCATTGGAAACCCAAGCCACAGAAGAGCACGTCAAGCACTGGTCAATAGCACGACCCCGCCTCTTTCGGCACAAATCGTGACGTTAGAGTGACGTATTGTGAACGAATCGAAGCGTGTGGAAATCACCTGGCCCAGCCTCGGCATCACCGTGACCGCCGAACTCGACCAGCGCAACCGCGCCCTGGCCCAGTGCCTCTGGGACGCCCTCCCCTACCGCAGCCTGCAGGGGCACGCCCTGGTCGCCGGATATCACCTCTACCACGTCGCACCGGTCCATTCGCTGCTGCACACACCAGCGGAATACAAGGTGGACCGGCGCACCGTGCCCGACGGCACCCTGTTCTGCTCGCGACTACAGCATCTCGGCATCAAGTACGGCGAGCTCACCGAGCCCATGACCGCCACCCCGATCGGCCAGGTCGTCCCGGAGGACCTCGACGCCCTGATCCAGGCCGGCCGCGACGTCTGGCACTCCGTCTACACCACCAAGAAGCCCGTCATCGCCGAAGTACGCCGCCAGGGCCAGCCCAGCGGCCACCAGCTCCCGCGCCTGCCCATCGGCGACCCGCAGCTCAACGAGCTGGTCAAGGACGTGCACGCCGAGACCGAGCGCATCTGGCTGGACCCGCCCCGCGAGCTGCTCGACCTGCACGCGGGCCGCATCCCGTCCGGCGCCGGCAGCTACGAGACGGTCCTGACCACGCTGCTGTTCGTCAACGGCGAGACCCGGCCGCTCGGCTACAGCTGCTACGGCGGCCTCGTCCGCGCCGCCCTCGACGGCATGCCGATGCCGTGGCTGCGCCAGATGACCCGCCAGCTCGCGCACACGCCCGCCGAGTTCCTCGGCTACTGCGGCCTCGACACCCTGTGGGGCTTCACCCAGCGCCTGCTGGACGGGCTCGACCGCCTCGACGACCACGAGGACTTCGTCTCCGTCATGGCCCACATGGCCCTCTACTGCAACTGCCTCGGCGGCTGGAACCTGCACCTGTTCCCATGGGAGGCGGGCGAGCACCTGCGCCGCGAGGAGACGCCCGCATGAGCAGCCCGCGGGTAGTGGTCGTCGGCGGCGGCGTGATCGGCCTGTCGATCGCGTTCCACCTGGCCGAGGCCGGCGTCGACACCACGCTGCTGGAGCGGGACACGCTCGGCTCCGGCGCCTCGCGCGCCACCGCCGACGTGGTCCGCTCCTACTTCGCCGGCAACCCGGTCAGCTCGGCGCTGGCCGTGCGCAGCCTCGAGGCCTACCACGCCTTCCCGACCAGGCCGGGGATCGACCTGCCGCTGCGGCAGGTCGGTTACCTGGTGCTGTTCACCGAGGCCGACCAGGTGACCGCGTTCGAGGCCGACCTGCCCGCCCAGCACGCCGCCGGCGTCGACGTGAACCTGATCAGCGCGCGGGAGGCCCGGGAGCGCAACCCGCTCATCGGGGACTTCCCGCTGGTGGCCGCCGCCTACTCGCCGCAGGCCTACATCTCCGACACCACGGCCATCGTCACCGCCTACGCGCGGGCGGCCGAGCAGGCGGGCGCGACGCTGCGTACCGGCTGCCCGGTCACCGCCATCGACACGCGGGCCGGGCTCGTGCGGACCGCCGCCGGAGACGTCAGCGCCGACGCCATCATCTGCGCCGCCGGCGCCTGGTCGGCCTCGCTCGTCCGCGAGGCCGGCGTGGACCTGCCGCTCACCGAGCCCATCGAGCAGGAGCTGCTCACCACCGACCCGCTCCCGCCGGACACGCCGGACATCCCGGTCACCCTGCATGCCGCCACCGGCCTGCTGGTACGGCTGCGCGGCGACCGGCTGCTCATCGGCATGGGCTACCCGGGGCCCGACCGGGAGGCGTGGCGGCGGCAGGTCGCCGAACGCCTCGCCGCCACGTACCCGAGCCTGGCCGGGCTCGCACTGCACACCGCCGTCACCGGACTGCGCGACGCCAGCCCCGACAAGACCGCCTTCATCGGCCACCATCCCGGACCGCCGGCCTTCCTGTACGCGACCGGCTTCTCCGGGCACGGCCTGTGCAACGCGCCCGCCGCCGGGGAGCTGGTCCGCGACCTGTACCTCGACCAGGACCCCGGCTTCGACGTGACCGCGCTGGCCTTGAGCCCGCGCCGCGCGGGATGACCCAACGACAGACGGACGGGAAGATCCATGAGCCAAGAAAGCCGCCTCGACCAGGACACTCTCGACGCTCGGGAACAACAAGCCGCCGACGGGTACGACCCGGACGCCGGCCGAGGGTGCCCGCATGCCCGGTTCGTCCTCGACCCGGCCACCCCGAGCCTGCACGCCGACAACGACCGGCTGCGTGCGGCCGGCCCGCTCGTGCCCGTGACGGCCGAGGGCGTACCCGCCTGGGCCGCCACCCGTTACGCCACGCTGCTGACGGTCCTGACCCATCCGAAGCTGTCCAGGGACATCCGCCACTGGGCCACCCGCGACACCTGCCCGGCCGGCACCGCCATCGACCGCATCGTCACCGACACCTCGATGCTCAACGCCGAAGGCGACGACCACCGGCGGCTGCGCACCCCCGTGGCCGGCGCGTTCACCGCGCGCCGGCTCCAGCAGCTGCGCCCCAAGATCGAGGCGCTCACCGACAGGCTCGTCGACGCCCTCGCCGAGCTGCCGCCCGACGAGCCGGTGGACCTGCGCAAGGAGTTCGCCTACCCGCTGCCGCGCGAGGTCATCTCCGAGCTGATCGGCATCCCGGCCGAGCACCAGGACGCGCTGCACGAGCTCTCCGACGCCGTGGCCCAGGTGTCCGACACCCTCGACGACTCGCCCGACGTGCGCCGGGCCCTGCACGAACTGCTCGACCGGATCATCGAGGAGCGCCGGGACACGCCCGGCGAGGACCTCATCACCGACCTGTTCAGGCTGCGCGAGAAGGACGGCGACCGGCTCTCCAGCGACGAGCTGTTCGCCACCATCGAGCTGCTGTTCATCGCCGGGCACGTGACGACCGTCAACCTCATCACCAACGCCATCGGCGCCCTGCTCAACCGGCCTGACCAGCTCGAACTGCTGCGCACCGGCCAGTGCGACTACAGCGCGGCGGTCGAGGAGACGCTGCGCTGGGACTCGCCGATCGCCTACTTCCCCATGCGGTACGCCGTACAGGACATCGAGATCGACGGCGTGCGCCTGCGCGCCGGCGAGCCCGTGCTGGCCTGCTTCGCCGCCTCCGGGCGCGACCCCGGCCAGTTCGGCGAGAACGCCGACCGCTTCGACATCACCAACCCGCCCAACGCCCACCTGGCCTTCGGGCACGGGCCGCACTTCTGCCTCGGCGCGCCGCTGGCCAGGATCGAGGCCGAGATCGCGCTGAAGGCGCTGTTCGAGGCGTTCCCCGAGATCGCGCCCGCCGCGCGGCCCGAGGACCTGGCCCCGCTGGACACGCTGCTGGGCAACAGCACCCGCAGCATGCCCGTCCTGCTCGGCCCGCGCGCCCGCTGAAGCTCCCCGGACGGGCGGGCCTGCCCGTCCGGGGTCAGCCCACGCTCTCCGCGTGCCGGTCCGTCAGCCCACGCTCTCCGCGTGCCGGTCGTAGTGGCGCAGGAACAGCTCCTCCAGCGTCGGCGGCCGGCTCACCAGGCTGCGCACGCCCGCCTCCGCGAGCCGGCGCAGCGCCGGGTCCAGCGCCGCGCCGTCCACGCTGAACCGCACCCGCCCGTCACCGGCCCGCAGCTCGTGCACCCCGGGCAGCTCGGCCAGCCCGTCCGGCGGCTGCGCCAGCTCGGCCTCGATCGACGTGCGGGTCAGGTGCCGCAGCTCCGCCAGCGTGCCCGTCTCGACCGTGCGGCCGTCCCGGATGATCGTCACCCGGTCGCACAGCGCCTCCACCTCGGCCAGGACGTGGCTCGACAGCAGCACCGTACGCCGCTCCCGCTCCTGCCTGACGCACTCCCGGAACACCTCCTCCATCAGCGGGTCCAGGCCGGAGGTGGGCTCGTCCAGGATCAGCAGCTCCCCCTCGGAGGCCAGCGCGGCCACCAGGGCCACCTTCTGCCGGTTGCCCTTCGAGTACGTCCGCGCCTTCTTGCGCGGATCCAGGTCGAACCGCTCCAGCAGGTCCGCCTTGCGCCGCGCGTTCAGCCCGCCGCGCAGGCGGCCCAGCAGGTCGATCACCTCGCCGCCCGACAGGTGCGGCCACAGCGTCACGTCGCCCGGCACGTACGCCAGGCGCCGGTGCAGCTCGGCCGCCTGCGACCACGGGTCACCGCCCAGCAGCCGGGCGGTGCCCCCGTCGGCGCGCACCAGGCCCAGCAGAATCCGGATCGTCGTACTCTTCCCCGCGCCGTTCGGCCCCAGGAAACCGTGCACCTCCCCGGCGCGCACACTCAGGTCGAGCCCGTCCAGCGCCCTGGCCGTCCCGAACGACTTCACCAGCCCCTTCACCACGATGGCGTCACTCATGGCGGTGCTCCTCCAGATTCACGCGGTCGCGCCCCGATCGAGGGCCTTCCTGGCCTCCGCGGCCTCCTCCAGGCTGAGCAGCGGGTGCGAGTAGAGGTCCACCAACACCCGCATCAGCTTGACCTGCCCCTCCGGGCTGGTCAGGTCCACTCCCAGACCGCGTTCGACGTGCTGGCGCAGCACCGTGGCCGACAGCGCCATCGCCGCGATCATCGTCGAGCGGGAGCGGGCGTCCACGTCGGGCGGATCGGGGCGGCTCTTGTCGGCCTCGACGATCCACCCCTCGCCGAGGTCGACCATCTCGTCGAACAGCGGCGCCGCCCACCCCTCCGTCAGCGCCCGCGCCAGATAGGGCTGGTACGGGCCCATGACGGCGGCCGGGTTGAGCCCGGCGCCGTACGGGTCGTCCGCGGCCTGCCGGTTCAGCCTGCGGATCATCTTCATCAGGTGCTCGTCGCACGCCTCGCGCAGCGCCTGCTTCGAGCCGAAATGATGGCGTACCAGGCCCAGGGACACGCCGGCGGTCTCCGCGATGCCGCGGATCGTCGCCCGCTCGAAACCGTGCTCGCCGATGTGCCGCATCGCCGCGTCCCTGATCCGCGCACGCGCCGTGAGATCCTCCGGATCCGGTACGGTCGTCATCCATTCCCCTGTATAGCTCGCTGTTCACCCGAAAAGCAGACTATACCGGTGTATAGCGGCCCCGCAACGCGACCCCCGGCTACGCACGACGGCCCGGATCGTTCTACGCTCCATGCACGACGATTGGAGACAACGCCGTGCCACAGCCCGACCCGGCGCCCATGCGCCTGGCCACCGCCATCCGCCCCTACGACTGGGGCTCGGTGACGGCCCTGCCGCAGCTCTTCGGCACCGAACCGACCGGCCGGCCCCAGGCCGAGCTCTGGATGGGCGCCCACCCCGGCGACCCCTCCACCGTCGGCGGCACCCCGCTCAACGAGCTCATCGCCGGCGACCCCGCCGGCACCCTCGGCGAGCCCGCCGCCGCCCGCTTCGGCCCCGCCCTCCCCTACCTGCTCAAGGTCCTGGCCATCGAACGGCCCCTCTCCCTCCAGGTCCACCCCACCACCGAGCAGGCCCAGGCAGGGTTCGCCGACGAGGACGCCCGCGGCGTCCCCATCGACGATCCCGCCCGCACGTACAAGGACGCCTCGCACAAGCCCGAGATGGTCTGCGCGATCACCCCCTTCCACGGCCTGTGCGGCTTCCGCGACCCCGCCGCGACCGCCGCCCTCCTCGACCGCCTCGCCGTGCCGGACCTGGCCCCCTGGATCGGCCTGCTCCGGGCGGGCGACCTGCGGACCGTGTTCGCCCAGATGCTCGACGACGCCCACGAGCCGCTGCGCGCCCAGGTCGAGCGGGCCCTGCGCGAGTCGGACGACCCCGGCCTGGCCGTCTACGGCGACCTCGCCCGCGCCTGCCCCGGCGACCCGGGCGTCACCGCCGCGCTGCTGCTGCACCACGTCAACCTGGCCCCCGGCCAGGCCCTCTACCTCGGCGCCGGCGTCCCCCACGCCTACCTCGGCGGCATCGGCGTCGAGATCATGGCCAACTCGGACAACGTGCTGCGCTGCGGGCTCACCACCAAGCACATCGACGTGCCCGAGCTCATGCGCGTCGTCGACTTCACGCCCTCCGCCCCTCACCTGGTGCAGCCTGAGCAGGACGCGCCCGGCGAGCACCACTACCGGCCGCCGGCCCCCGAGTTCGCCCTCACGCGCTACGACCTCGACAGCCCCCACACGCTGCCCGGGGGCGCCCCCCAGATCGTCGTCTGCATCGACGGGGAGGCCCGCCTGGGCGACCTGACGCTGCGGCCGGGCGAGTCGGCGTTCATCCCCGCGGCTGCCGCGCCGGTGCCGCTTGCCGGGAAGGGGACGGCGTACCGCGCCGCGCCGGGCGCCTTTACATTGTAGATTCGCTACGACGTTTCGGTCCGGCGTTGAACGTCCCGTTCCTAGGCTCGCCCGCATGAACACTGTGACCATCGAGCCGAGCATCCTGTACTTCGGGACCCCCGTCGTCCTGCTCTCCACGGAGAACCCGGACGGGACGTTCAACCTCGCCCCGATGTCCTCGGCCTGGGCGCTGGGCCAGGTGATCGTGCTGGGGCTGGGCGCCGAGGGGCAGAGCGCCCGCAACCTCATGAGCCGCCCAGAGGTGGTCGTCAACCTGCCCGCCCCCCACCAGTGGGAGGCGGTCGAACGGCTGGCGCCCCTCACCGGGCGGCACCCGGTGCCGGCCACCAAGCACGCGGGCTGCCGGTACGAGCCCGGCAAGTTCGCCGCGGCGGGGCTGCGGCCCGAGCCCTCCGAGACCGTACGGCCGCCGCGCGTGGCCGAGTGCCCGCTCCAGTTCGAGGCGCGGGCGGAGCGGGTGGGCCACGACGTCTCGGGGTCGTTCGTGATCGCGGAGGCCGTCGTGAGCAGGGTGCACGCGGACCCGCGCATCGTGGTGCCCGGCACCCAGCACGTGGACCCGGGCACGTGGAGCCCGCTCATCTACAACTTCCGCCACTACTTCGGCCTCGGCCCCGAACTCGGCCACTCCTACCGCAGCCAGACGCCCCGCTAGGGCAGCCTGCGGACCTTGAGCACGCTGTCCACGCGGGTGCCGGGCCGGCCGTCCGGGTCGTCCTGGGCGCGCTCGTACTCCTCGCAGACCTGCACCTCCCACTCCCCCTCCGGCAGCCGCAGCGCCTCCAGGACCTCCTGCGGCGTGGGGAAGTGCACCTCGGCGTGCGCGGCGTGCTCCCAGGACGGCCATCCCGCGTGCCCGACGACCAGCAGCACCCCGCCGGGGGCGACCGCCGCCGCAGCGGCGCGCAGGATCTCCTCGCGCGGCAGCTCCACGAACGAGTGCAGGAAACAGGCGGAGACGAGGTCGAAGACGCCTTCGGGGAAGGACACGCCCAGGTCGTGCCGCTGCCAGTCGATGCGGTCGGCGACCCCCGCCTCCTCGGCGTGCGCGGCGGCGCGTTCGAGGGCCACGCCGGAGACGTCGGCCGCGGTGACCCGCCACCCCCTGCCCGCGAGCCAGATCGCGTCACCCCCCTCACCGGAGCCGAGATCCAGCGCCGTGCCGGGTTCGAGGTCCGACACCTCGCGGACCAGCGTCACGTTGGGGTTCCCGCTCCAGATCCGGGTCTTCTCGGAGTAGCGGGAGTCCCAGTACTCCTCCGGGGCGACGTCCATGGCGGCGACGGCGCGGCGGGTCTCCTCGGCGACCAGGTCGGCGTTGATCGCCGCCGCCGCCCGCACGCCCGCCGCCGCGGCGCCGATGACCTGCTCGTTCAGGGTGGTCACGTTCCCGGCCACCCACACCCCGGGCACGCTGGTGGCGCCCGCCGGGTCGGCGGGCACGCGGGTGCCGATCACGTGCCCGGACATCTCCATCTCCTCCGTCTCCAGCCCCAGCGCCGCGAACGGCCCCACCTGGGCGGTGAGCCGGCCGGCCGTCGCCAGAGCCTGGCAGGCGACCACGCGCCCGTCGGCGAGCCGCACCCCGGACAGCCTGCCGTCCGTCACCTCCAGGCCCACCACCTTGCCCTCGACCACGGTGACGCCCCGGGCGGCGAGCTGGCGCCGCTCGTCGAGACCGAGCTGGGGCGCGGTGTGCGGGAAGAAGGTCACCTCGGCGCTCCACTGCCGCCACAGCAGCGCCTGGTGAACGGAGAGCGGCCCCGTGCCCAGGACCGCGATCGCCTGGTCGCGCACCTCCCAGCCGTGGCAGTACGGGCAGTGCAGCACGTCCTTGCCCCACCGCTCGGCCAGGCCTGGCACGTCCGGCAGCTCGTCGGTCAGGCCGGTGGTGACCAGCAGCCGGTCCGCCTCGACGGTCGCGCCGCCCGTGTCCCCGCCCGCCAGCACGACCCGGAAGCCGCCGCCGTCGAGCCGCTCGGCGGTGGTGACGGTGCCGGTCACGATCTCCCCGCCGTACCCGATCACCTCCTCCCGCCCCGCGGCCAGCAGCTCCAGCGGCGCAAGGCCCTCGCGCCCCAGGTACGTGTGCACGCCCTCGGCGGGCGCGTTGCGCGGCCGGCCGGCGTCGACGACCAGCACCTTCCGCCGCGCCCGGCCCAGCGTGAGCGCCCCGCTCAGTCCCGCGGCCCCGCCGCCGACCACCACGACGTCGTATTTCGCGTCCATCTCGCCTCTTCTCACGATGATTCCGATGTCCGACACTGTCCGCGCCCGGCGGCTGATTTGACAAATTTCCTTGCCGAAATGGCAAAGTGGGTCGCATGGACGACCTCGACGACGTACTCCAGTCCGTGGGGCCGCGGCTGCGGTCGGTGCGCCAGGAGCGTGGCGAGACGCTGGCGCAGCTGTCCGCGAGCACCGGCATCTCCGTCAGCACCCTGTCCCGGCTGGAGTCGGGGCAGCGCAAACCGACCCTGGAGCTGCTCCTGCTGCTGGCCCGGGCGCACCAGGTCCAGCTCGACGAGCTGATCGACGCGCCGGTGACCGGTGACCCGCGCGTGCATCTGCGCCCCTTCAAACGCCACGGCACGACGTTCATCCCGCTGAGCCGCCGGCCCGGCGGCGTGCAGGCGTACAAGCAGATCCTCCCGCCGCACTGGCCGGGCTACGAGCCGGGGCCGCCGGACCAGAAGGTCCACGAGGGCTACGAGTGGCTGTACGTGCTGTCGGGGCGGGTGCGGCTGCTCCTCGGGGAGCACGACGTGATCCTCACGCAGGGGGAGGTGGCGGAGTTCGACACGCGGACGCCGCACGCGTTCGCCAACCCCGGCCCGGAGCCGACCGAGATCCTCGCCCTGTTCGGCCCCCAGGGGGAGCGCATGCACGTCCGCGCCCGCCCGGCCGCCCGGTGAACACCCGGTGGTCTGGTGCATGATGATGCACGTGACCGAGTCGGTGATGCGGTGGGTGCGGCGGCACCGGCCGGACGGCAATCCGCTGCGGCGGCGCTCCGACCGCCTGGAGAGCGCCGCGCTGCTCGTGACGGTGGTCCTCGTCCTGCTCAGCGTGTGGCCCGCGGCGGCGGCGGGGCGGCAGTCGTACGAGCACGCGCTGCCGGCGCTCGGCGACGGGCGCCGGGAGGTGGTGGCGACGCTGCTGGCGGACGCGCCGGTCACGCGCCTGTCGTTCGGGGAGGCGCCCCGCGGCGAGCCGGCCCCGGCACGCTGGACGACGCCGTCCGGCCTGGAGCGGACCGGCCGGGTGATGGCGCCGCCCCTGGCCCGGGCGGGCACGGAGGTGCGGATCTGGGTCGATCCCGGCGGCCGGCGCGTCGGCGCGCCGCCGAGCCCCGGCGACCTGCGGGTCACGGCCGTGGCGACGGCGCTGCTGCTGGTGCTGGTGGCGGCGGTGGTCGGGGGGCTGGGGTTCGCGGGCTTCCGGCTGCTGCTGGACCGGGGACGTTACCGCGAGTGGGAGGCCGCCTGGTCGCTGGCCGACGCGCGGTGGCGGCGCCGGCGCTCGTCGTAGGCGCCGGGCCGTCCTATACCGAAATCGCATGCCCGGTCAGGGCCCGAGTCAAGGGCCCGCCCAGGTCAAGGGCGGTATTGCGGCGAATCGCGGTGATCTCCGGGCGTCTAAGGTGGAGGGGATGGGACGCGTCACCCGGATGAACGGGGTGCGGGCGCGGGGCGCCCTGCCCGGCCAGGCGGAGCTGGAGCCGCCGCGGCCGGTGCGGGCGCCCCGCTGACGCACTCAGGCGTCCGGGAGCCGCTCGGTGCCGAAGCCGTCGAGCTCCTGGCGCTCCTCCAGGTCGCGCAGCTCCTGGAAGACCGTGATGTGCAGGCCCGCGGGCGCGTCCAGCCGGGCGTTCAGCGACTCCCAGGGCGTGACCGTGGGCGGCGCCACCTCCGTCGCGCCCGCCGCGACCAGCCGCTCGGTGGTGCCCCGCGCGTCGTCCACCTCGAACGCCACCCGCAGCTTCGGCGCCACCTGGCGCCCCACCTCGACCTCGTCGATCATCTTCTTCTGCGCCGGGTTCGCGATCTCCAGCGTGGCCCGCCCGGCGTCCAGGATCGCCACCCGCGCGCCGTCGCCGCCGGAGAACGCGGCCTGCTCGGGAAGGCCCAGCACGTCACGGTAGAAGGCCAGCGCGGCCTCGTAGTCCTCGGCCTCCACCACCAGCCGGAGCTGCCGTACGGGGCGGTCGTCGATGGGTGCGCTCATGCGATCTCCTCAGCGGGAATGCGGGCTTCAACTGCCTCGTGCAACCCACCTGCCCCGCCGGTTCATCCCGCTCGCATGGTTCGAGAAACCTCTAAGTGTTTCCGGGAACCCTCCCGTCTCCGGAAGAGTCCTTCATGCAAAAGGGGCCGCCTCTGGGGAGGCTGTATGGACGGGGCTTTACACACGGCTGCCATCGTGCTGCTCGCGCTGGTCGTCCTCATCGCGATCCGGACGCAATTCGCGTTGTTCCGCGCCCGTTCCGTCGCTGCGGCGCGCGAGGGCCGCCGCCTGAGCGTCTACGAGGCCGCGTTCCTGGCGGGCGGGCCGCGGCGGGTCATCAACGCGGCCCTGGTGTCGCTGGTCTCGCAGGGCGGGGTGCGGGTGTCGAGCGAGGGGCTGGTCACGCCGGTGAAGGGGTTCCGCGTGACCAAGTCGGTGCCGGTCGAGCGGGCGCTCTTCCGGCACGTGCGCTCCGGCGGGGGGCCGCACACGACGGCCGAGCTGCGGCACCAGACGGTCCGCGATCACGCGATGCGGCGGCTGGCCACGCCGTTGTGGCGGCACGGGTTCCTGATGTCGCCGGCCGTGCGGACGCGGTCGCGGCGGCGTACGAGCTGGCTGGCCGTCCTCGCCGGGCTGGCGGCGGTCGTGGCCGTGGTGAGCCTGCTCCTGCGCGCCCCGCTGGCCACCATCGTGATCGCCGGGACGGCCGCCGTCGCCGGCGGGCTCTGCTTCTTCCTGCTGCGGCGCTCCATGGCGAACCCGGTGACCAGGGCCGGGCGGGCCGCCCTGCGGCAGGCCGAGGCCCGCGACCTGGCGGACGGGTCGTGGAAGGTCTCGGACGAGGTCGGGGTGGTGGCGTTGCGGGGGCTCACCGAGCTGCCGGACCGGCGGCTGGCCGACTCGCTGGCCCGCGACACGCGGGCCAGGAACCTCGGCGGGCTGCGGGCGGCGTGCTGCGCGCCCGGCCACTGCGGGTCGTACGGCGGCCCGGCTTACTCCTACGGGGACGCCTCGTACGGGGGCGACGGGGGCGGGTTCTTCGACTTCGGCGGCCTGTTCGACGGGGGCGGCGGGTCCCACGGCCACGACGGCGGAGGCGGCGGCGGGTCCGACAGCGGGGGCGGCGGGTGCGGCGGAGGCGGTGGCGGAGACCCGTGACACCGCCGTTCCCGGTCAGCCCCGCCCGTAGCGGTCCTCGGCCCGCCAGAAGTACCAGAACCCGAAGATCAACGCGAACACCGCCCAGAACACGCACGACACCCACACCGTCCGCGGCGGGACGTGGCTGCCGATCAGGATGTCGCGCATCCACTCGATGTAGGAGGCCGCCGGGTTCAGGTACATCACCGTCGCCACCCACTCCGGCAGGCGCGCGCTGTTGACGACCTTGTCATGGATGGCGAAGAACACCCCGGACGCGTACAGCCACGTCCGCATGATGAACGGCAGCAGCTGGCTGAGGTCCCGCAGCGTGGACCCCAGCCTGGCCAGCACCAGCCCCGCCCCGATGTTGAACGACGTCTGCAGCGCCAGCACGATCGGCACCATCAGCCAGAACCACGTGGGGTACTCCCCCGTCACCGTCACGATCACCAGCAGCACCCCCATGGAGATGGTGAGCTGCTGCAGCTCCTGGATCGTGTACGCCAGCGGCAGCGACGCCCGGGGGAAGTGCAGGGCGCGGATCAGCGACAGGTTGCCGGAGATCGACTTGGCGCCCGCGGTGACGGTCCGCTGCGTGTACGTGAACACGAACATCCCGGTCAGCAGGAACGCCGGGTAGTTGTCGATGTTCTTGCTGCCGCCGAGGATGAGGCCGAACATCACGTAGTAGATGGCCGCGTTCAGCAGCGGGGTGAGCACCTGCCACAGCTGGCCCAGCGCGGACCCCGAGTATTTGGAGACGTTGCGCGAGGTCGCGTACGTCAGGATGAAGTGCCGCCGCTCCCACAGCTGGCGCGTGTAGACGGGCAGTCTCGGGCGCGCGATGGCGGGGCGCAGCCCGTGTCGCCTGGCGAGCTCGGCCAGTGACCCGCTCTCCGGCGGGGCGTTGTCCAGTTGGCTCATGAGCACCTCGCTGCGTTGCGGTCCCCGGCCCCGGTCCTGGCGGCGCGCGGCGGTGCGCGCGCCTTCCAGATGCCGAGGCTAACGGATCAACCGGCGTCATCGCAGCTAGCGGGCGGTAGCCGTTTCCGTGCGGCGTCGCCGGGACGGTGCCCTAATCGGGCGATGCAGGGACGCACCATCTCATCCGGACCCGCCCGCAACGCGGCGGTGGCTCAGGGACGGATGAGCCGGCGCAGCGGGGTCGCGGGGTCGGCGAGTGCGGCGCGGTCGAGCGGGGCGGCGGCTCGGACGAGTGCCTTGAGCTCGTCGGTCTGGTCCCAGATGTTGACGTTCATCGCCGCGATCACCGTGTCGTCCCGGAGCCAGAAGGCCAGGAACTCCCGTTTGGCCAGGTCGCCGCGGATGACGACGTCGTGGGCGAGGCCGGGCGGGACGTGGCCGACGTACTCCATGCCCAGGTCGTACTGGTCGGTGTAGAAGTAGGGCAGCTCGTCGTAGGCGGCCTCGCGGCCGAGCATGGCGCGGGCGGCCACGGCGGGCTGGTTGAGCGCGTTGGCCCAGTGCTCGACCCGGATGTGCGCGCCCAGGCGGGGGTGGTAGGCGTTGGCGACGTCGCCGGCGGCGAAGATGTCGGGATCGCTGGTGCGCAGGTCGGCTGTGGTCGTGACGCCGTTGCCGACCGTCAGGCCCGCGGCGGCGGCCAGACCGGTCTCCGGGACGGCGCCGATGCCGGCCACCACGGCGTCCGCGTCGATGCGGGTGCCGTCGGCCAGCTCTACGCCGGCCTCGGTGACCGCGGCCAGGCGGGCGGCGAGCCGCAGGTCGACGCCGTGGTCACGGTGCAGGCCGGCGAAGACGGCGCCGATCTCGGGGCCGAGGACGCCGAGCAGCGGCTGCCGTTCCTGCTCCACCACGGTGACCTCGACGCCGGCGGCGCGGGCCGCGGCGGCGGTCTCCAGGCCGATCCAGCCGGCGCCGACGACGGCGATCCTCGTGGCGGCGGACAGCGTGGCGCGCAGGCGGTCGGAGTCGTCCACGGTACGGAGGTACAGCACGTTGCCGCGATCGTGCCCGGGGACGGCCAGGCGGCGCGGGCTTGCCCCGGTGGCCAGCAGCAGCTTGTCGTACCGGAGCCGCTCGCCGTCGGACAGGGTCACCTGATGAGCGGTCCGGTCGATGCCGGTGACCGTGACGCCGGTGCGCAGGTCGACGGCGTGGTCGCGGTACCAGCCCGCGTCGTGCACGAAGATCTTCTCTCGCTCGCCGCCGTCCTGCAGGCAGGTCTTCGACAGCGGGGGCCGCTCGTAGGGCAGGTGCGGTTCCCTGCCGACCACGACGATCGCGCCGTCGAACCCCTCCTCCCGCAGGGCCTCGGCGGCCTTGGCCGCGGCCAGGCCGCCTCCGGCGATCACGAACGTGGCTGGTGCCGGCATCGTCAGTCTCCTGTCTGCTCGTAGGTGGAAGGGCTCGTACGAGGGGCTAGCCGTGGACGCCGGCCAGCGCGAAGAATTCCTGCCGGGAGCGCGGATCCTCCCGGAGCAGCCCCTGCAGGGCCGACGTCACCGTGCGGGATCCGCGGGCCTGCACGCCGCGCATCGACATGCACAGGTGCTCGGCCTCGATCACCACGCCGACGCCCTTGGGCTCCAGGTGCTGCTGCAACCAGTCGGCCACCTGCTTGGTCAGCCGTTCCTGCACCTGCAGGTCGCGGGCGAACAGCTCGACCACGCGGGCGAGCTTCGACAACCCCAGGATGCGGTCGCCGGGCAGGTAGCCCACGTGCGCCACGCCCTGGAACGGCAGCAGGTGGTGCTCGCACAGCGACTGCACCGGAATGTCGCGGGCCAGGACGAGCTCGTCGTACCCCTCCTCGTTGGGGAAGGTCGTCAGGTTGAACTCGCGCGGTGCCAGCAACTCGGCATAGGCGTGCGCGACCCGCCTCGGCGTGTCGGCCAGGTGCTCGGACTCCGCGTCCCGGCCCAGCGCGGTCAGCAGGTCGGTCACCGCGCGCTGCGCGGCCTCGAGGTCCACGTCGCCGCGTCCGCGGACCACGCGCAGGCGTCGCTGCTGGTGGTCCGGGGACACGACGGAAGACGAACCACTGGCCGGCTGCGCCACAGACTCGCTCATGCCGCCCCCTTCTATTGACAAGTTTCGCTAACGTTAGAAGGTGACCAGCGATTTAGTCAATAAGAATGGGTTTTAGAATGAGCGAGGCTGACGAGGCCTGGCCGGCACGCGTCTCCGCCGTCGCGGCGCTGGACGAGCCGACCCGGCGCCGCTTGTACGAGTTCGTGGTGCGACAGCCGGCGCCGGTGAGCCGCGACCAGGCCGCCGACGCCGTGCAGGCGCCACGCAACACGGTCTCGTTCCACCTGGACAAGCTGGTGGCCGAAGGGCTGCTCGAAGCCGTCTACGAACGCCGCACCGGCCGTACCGGGCCCGGCGCCGGCCGCCCGGCCAAGCTCTACCGGCGCGCGCTCGGGCAGATCACGATCTCCCTGCCCGACCGGCGCTACGAAACCGCCGCCCACCTGCTCGCCGACGCTCTCCAGGAAGCGCAGGCCTCAGGAGAGTCACCACGCGCCGTGCTCGACCGGCGCGCCCGCGAACTGGGCAGGGAACTCGGCCGCGAGGCCCGCCCCACCGCCTCCGCGCCCGATCCCCGCGCGGCGGTCATGCCTGCCCTGGAGGCCCTCGGATTCGAGCCCCGCGCCGAGGGCGCGGCCATCACCCTTGTCAACTGTCCCTTCCACAGCCTGGCCCGGCAGCACACCGAGCTGGTCTGCGGCATGAACCTCTGCCTTCTCACCGGCCTGCTCGAAGGTCTCGCCGCGACAGGCGTCACCGCCCGCCTGGAACCCGCCCCCGAACACTGCTGCGTCCGCCTCCACCCGACCGGCCCGGCCTGACGAGGGCGGCAGCGCCGAGCCTGCGGGGGGGGACGCGTGGGATCGGGCGCGCCATCGCCTGCGGTACCCGACCCTGCAGGGGACGTGCGGATCGGGCACGCCCGCGCCACCACCCGCCCCGCGCTCGGCAAGCCCGCCACCACCCACCCCGGACCTCCGCAAGGCCCCCGCCATGGCCCGACCTCGGCAAGCCCGCCGCCCGGGCCCCGCGCTCGGCAAGCTCCCCGCCCGGGCCCCGCGCTCGGCAAGTTCGCCGCCCTGGCCCGACCTCGGTAAGGCCGCCGCCCTGACCTCAGCGACCGCACGGGCTCGGCGGAGTGCGCCGCGGACGGCGGCGGCACCGGGGGCAGGTGTTCAGGAGGACGGGACGTTCACGCCCGTCACCGCGAAGCGTTCGACGGTCGCCACGTGGCCGCCCGTGGACGCCACGACGGTCAGCGTGCGCCCCGGGGGCGCCTTGAAGGAGACCCGGGCCGTCCACGGCGAGCCGGTCCCCCCGGCGCCCACGCAGCACGCCTCCCCCACCGGGGTGGTCGAGCCGGGCCGGCGGACCTGGACCTTGACGCTCTCGTCCACGCCCGTGATCCGGCCGCCCACGGTCAGCGGGGACCGCACGGTGGCGCCGTAGCGGGGTCTGGTGAGCGAGAACGAGGTGTCGTCCGTGCCCACCACCTCCCACGGCGCGTCCTCGCCCGAGCCGTACTTGACCAGGTGCACGACGGCCGCCACGAGCAGCCGCGGGCCCTCCTCGGCCTGGTAGGCGACGTGCACCCGCGCGTGGTCGCCCTGCCGGACGGACTTGGCGACCCGGTCGATCTCGGTGAAGCGGAGGAAGTCCCGGGTGAAGGCGAGCGCGGTGCGGCGGGCGTCGAGGTGCCACGCCTCGCGGCCGTCCCTGCGGTGCGCCTCCTGCCACGCCGTCGCCTCGCCGGGGGTCGAGAACGGCCACAGCGGCTGGTAGCGGCCGGCGACCAGGCCCCCGCGAGGGGCCGGCGTGCCGGGAGGGGTGGTCTCGGGGCTGGCCTGCGGGGTGGTCTCCTCGGGTGAGGCCGTCACGCTGATCGACGAGCCCCGCGGGTCCCCCACGGCCCCGCAGCCGGCGGTCGCCATCGCGAGCACGATCAGCACCGGAAGGGCTGGCCCGGTGAAGCGTTTCATGCGGCACCTCCTGACAGTGGCGATCGTGCCCGGCCGGCCACCGAAGTATCCCAGCCGACCGCCTCTGATCAGCAGCGAAACGCCGGGCCGCTACATGCCGTGGATGCGCCGGCCCGCGATCTGCTGGGGAACGATGCGGATGTACAGGCGGCGTTCGCCGCCCGCCCAGGGCGTGACGCCCGAGTCGGCCACCTCCTCCATCTCGTCCGCCGTCACGTGGTGGGCGGCCCCCTGCACCAGGACGCTCCACCCTTCGCGGTTGGCCTCGTCGATCTTGTCGACCTCGAAGGCGATCTTGATGTCCACCCCTTCCAGCCCCGACCGGAGGTCCTGGTCCATCGGGCCGCCGGACGCGGTACGGAAGACGATCACGCCGTGGTGCAGCTTGTAGTTGACGGGCAGCACGGTGGGCCCGCGCGAGCCGCTGAACGCCACCCGCCCGATCCCGCCCGGCGAGATCAGCCGCAGGCACTCCTCCGGGTCCAGCACCTCCATCGTCGGGTTGGCCATGGCGGGGCCGTGCCCGGGCGGGCGGTCCAGGCCGCCGCCCAGCAGCTCGTGCACCGTGGTCTGCAGGGCGTCCGCCAGGCGGTAGAGGGCGCCGGTGTCCGGCATATCCGGATTTTCCTCTAGGTATCTCAGATAGCCGGCCGACATGGCCGCACGCTCGGCGACCTGCTCACGGGTCAGGCCGAGGCGTTCGCGGCAGTGGATGAGGCGGCGTCCGAGATCTCCGGTGCCAGTCATGATCGTTTCTCCTCGCGTGTAGCTACGGCGCGCGGTGCCGTTCACGCGTGCCTCGCGGCCGTCGGCGTCGATGAAGAGCCGGCGTCCGTGGTAGCGGATCGGCATCGACAGCACCCCGAGCCGGCCGGGCGGCAGCGGATCCAGCCGCAGCCCGCGCACCAGCACGCCAAGCCGCAGCCCGCGCCCAGCACGTCGTGCCGCAGGTCGAGCTCGTGCCGGTAGGCCGGCAGCGCGGCCCGCTCGGGCCGGAACCACTCGCACCCCGGGGTGGCGAACCGGCCGTTGCCGGGCGTGCGCAGCGCCTCCCGCGTCCCCTCCCCGCTGGGGTCGGCGCCGTCGTACACGAGCGTCCCGTCGTTCATGGCCGTCCCACCGGCACGCGGCCGGAGACGTCCACGTCGGCCAGGTCGGCGACCACGACGTCCGCCCCGGCGGCCCGCATCGCCCGGGCACCGGTCCCCGCGGCGGCCCGCGGCCCGTCCCCCGGCACCCCGGACCCGCTCCTGTCCACCCCGACGACCAGGCCGAACCCGCCCTTTCGCGCGGCCTCGACGCCCGGCACCGCGTCCTCCACGACCGCCACCACGCCGGGGGCCAGCTCCAGGCGGCGCGCGGCCTCCAGGAACAGCGCGGGATCCGGCGTGCCGGGCAGTCCCAGCTCGGCGGCGTCCTCGCCGCCGACCACCACGTCGAACAGGTGCAGCAGGCCCGCCGACGACACCACCGCCCGGCAGTGCCTGGCGGCCGAGACGACGCCGGTGCGGCAGCCGCGCTGCCGCAGCTCGTGCAGCAGGACGACGGTGGAGGGGAACGGGGCCACGCCGTGGTGCGCGATCGCCTCCACGAACAGCGCGTCCTTGGCCAGCCCCAGCCCGTGTACGGTCTCCGCCCCCGGCTCGTCCTGCGGCCCGCCCTCGGGGATCGAGATGCCACGCGAGGCCAGGAACGTGCGCACGCCGTCCAGCCGGGGCCGCCCGTCCACGAAGGCCAGGTAGTCGGCGCGCACGTCGAACGGCGCGGAGCGGCCCCGCAGGAACGCGTCGAACACGTGCTTCCACGCGGCCGCGTGCACCCGCGCCGTGTCGGTGACCACGCCGTCGGTGTCGAAGACGACCGCCCGGACCCTGGTCAGGTCGAAAATGGCCATATCCAGCACGCTACCCACGCTCGTGGCGGCCAGCCCTGCCGCCTGACCAGGCATGACACACCTTCCGGGCCGGCGTCCTCACGGACACCCCGTAGCGGCGAAGGCGAGGAACTGGGTCGCCTCGCCCTGGTCGAAGTTGTCGTCCGAACCGATCACCAGCGTGCACGTCCCGTCGGCCAGGCGCGGGCCCCACGCCAGGCTCTCGAGGTTCTGCGCCGGGGGCCGGAAGGAGCTCAGGTCGGAGACCAGCCGCTTGGTCACCGGCCGGTATGGCTTGCCCTGCGCCAGGTCGTCCCTGGCCAGCACGTTCGTGGCGCCGCGCAGGTCGATCTCGTAGAGCTTGACCCGGTAGTTGACGCCCTGGATCCAGGACCGCTCCAGCGCGAGATAGCGGTCGTCGTCGATGGCCAGGATCTCCGACACCCCGCTGTCGGCGTCCCCGCCGGACGGGACCGGGGCGGCCGGCAGGGGTCCAGCGGGTAGGCGTACTGGGCGCGCGCGATGCCCAGGCGGTTCCACACGGTCAGGCGCGCGGGCGCGCCGCGCGTCACCGAGGGCACGGGCCCGTCCTCGTGGCGCGGGCCCTCGGTGACGGCGGTGATGCCGCTTTCCGTGACCGCCACCCCTTCAAAGCCGAAATTACGCCTGGGCCCGCTTTCGGTGTCCGTCAGCCGCAAATTCGGCGGCACCCGCAATTCTCCGACATTACGCCCCTGAAGGTCGGCCATGTGCACCGCGGAGGGGGAAATCGGAATGGCCGGATTGGCGCTGTCCGGCCGGTCCCCCTCGTCTCCCCAGATCAGCCGCCCGCTCCACCGGTCGTACCTGATCGACTCGGGGTCGGCCGAGCCCGGCTGGCCGTACGCCGCGTACGGCGTGCCGTCGGCCCTGGTCAGCGTCCTGACCCCGGTCAGCCGCACGCCGACGAACTCCCCCGTGTCCCGGTTGAAGTCCAGCCGCCCGGTGTAGAAGCGGGCGGGGTTGTAGCGCCAGCGGTCGTCGGAGACGAAGTACCAGGTGCCGGTGCCGGGATCGCGGTCGATCCCGGACAGCCCGCCCACCGTGGTGTCCTCGAACTTCAGCAGGTGCGGCAGCCGCTGCTCCCCGAGGAAGCGTGTGATCCGCACGGGATCCCGCTGCGCCGCCGACGCCGGAGGGGCGGCGCACGCCACCACCGTGAAGGCGACGGCGATATGCATGATTCGCCGCGAACGAGCCATCTGACCCCCGTAATTCGATGCCGAACCGACGGAGAAAATGAAAGCGCGGATCAGAGGCTAAGTCCACGGACAAATAACGGCACGCCGCCCATCAAAAAGGGCGATTCACGCCAAGAAAACCGTCCCGAAAAGAGGCGACCACGCCGTCACACACGGGCCGCTCCCGGTGACCGGCCACGCCGCCATGCGCGATCGGGTCCCGGTGACCGGCCGCGCCCCGTCACTCCGGTTCAGCAGCGTGCGGCGGTAGCGGTGGGCGGTCCGGGGCGGGGCGCGTACCGATCACGGCGGTGGCGTCCAGCTCGTCGGAGCTCGCCACCCGGGCGGCCAGCCCCGCCCGCGCGACGGCCTCGGCGGTGGTGGCGGCCTGGCGCTCGCTGGTCTCGACCAGGAGGTGCCCGCCGGGCGCGAGCCAGCGCGGCGCGCCCTCGATCACCCGCCGTACGACGTCGAGCCCGTCGCCGCCGCCGTCGAGCGCCATGAGCGGCTCGTGCAGCCGGGCCTCCGGGGGCAGCAGGTCGATGGAGGACGACGGTACGTACGGAGGGCTCGCGATCAGGATGTCCACCCGGCCCAGCAGGGAGGCGGGCAGCGGCTCGTACAGGTCGCCCCGGTAGACCCGGCCCGTGAGCGCGCCGCCCGACGGGAGGGGCACGGCGGCGAGGTTGCGGCGGGCGCACCGTACGGCGGCGGGGTCCAGGTCGACGGCGTGCAGCTCGGCCTCCCCCAGCCCCACCGCCAGCGCCGCCCCGGCCGCGCCGCTGCCGCAGCACAGGTCGAGGAGGACCGGCGGACCCGGGACGCGACGGGCCAGCTCGGCGGCCCGGCCGATGAGGAACTCCGTACGAGGCCTGGGCACGAACACCCCCGGCTCCACGACCACCCGCAGGCCGCAGAACTCCGCCCAGCCGAGGACGTGCTGGAGGGGTTCGCCGGCGGCGCGGCGTTCGACCATCGCGGCGAGCTCGGCGGGAGTGCGGGCGGTGGAGACGAGCAGCTCGGCCTCGTCCTCGGCGAACACGCAGCCGGCGGCGCGCAGCCTGGCGACGATGGCGGGGATGGAGAGAGCTGAAGGGACAGATGACGAAAAAACCGACATGAGAGCCTTTCGGGATGCCGATGGGCGCTCCCGCGGTCACCTAATCCGGATCACGGGGAGGGAGCACCCGGCCTGCAACAGCGTTGATGGGGCTCACCTCCTAAGGACGATCTGCCCGAGAGCGTACCAGAGCCTTCCTGGCAGAATTCCGTCTGGATCACCACCCCGCGACCTCCTGGGAGAGCGTCATGACCATCGCCCCGTACCCCGTGACCGACCCCGTGGCCGAGCTCGGCGAGGGCCCTGTGTGGTCGAGCCGGTGGGGCGGGCTGCGCTGGGTGGACCTGCTGGCCGGTGACGTGCTGGCGCTCGACCCGCAGGGCGGGGTGCGCCGCCGCCACGTGGGCAAGGTGGCCGCCGCGCTGCGCCCGCGCGCGTCGGGCGGGTACGTGGTCGCGGGCGAGCGCGAGCTGCTGCTGTCCGACTCCGACGATCTGGACGCCCCGCTCCACTCCCTGGGCGAGGCGTGGACCGACCCCGGGATCCGCATGAACGACGGCGGCTGCGACCCCGGCGGCCGCTTCTACATCGGCAGCATGGCCTACGACGAGACCCCGGGGCGCGGGTCGTTCTACGTGGCCGGGCCCGGCGGCGACCTGCGGGTGGTGCTGCCGGAGGTGACGATCTCGAACGGGTTCGACTTCAGCCCGGACGGCTCCCTGGCCTACTACGCCGACACCACGACCGGCCGCGTCGACGTGCTCGACTACGACCCGGAGGGCGGGCTGAGCGGGCGCCGCCCGTTCGCCGTCGTGGACCCGGAGGACGGGTTTCCCGACGGGCTGACCGTCGACGCGGAGGGCGGGGTCTGGGTGGCGCTGTGGGACGGCGGGGCCGTACGCCGCTACGACGCCGGCGGCCGGCTCGATGCCGTGGTCAGCCTGCCGGTACGGAGGGTCACGGCGGTGACGTTCGGCGGCGAGGGCCTGGACCGGCTGTTCATCACCACCGCCGCGCTCGGCGTGGACCGGGCGGAGCAGCCGGACGCGGGCGCCCTCTTCGCCGCCGACCCCGGCGTCAAGGGACGGCCGGTCCTCCTCACTACCTTGTGAGAGTGCTAACCTAGGGCATCTAGGAAAACAACTAGATGGCTTAGGTTCAGGAGGTGGCCATGGCCCGTGCCGGGCTGACGGCGGACCGGGTGACCGAGGCGGCCGCGGAACTGGCCGACGAGGTCGGGTTCGACAACATCACCGTGTCCGCGCTGGCACGCCGGTTCGGGGTCGCGGACGCGAGCCTGTACTCACACGTCAAGAACCTCAAGGACCTGCGGGTCCGGGTGGCGATCCTGGCCGCCCGCGACCTGGCCGACCGGCTGGCCGACGCGACGGCGGGGCGGGCGGGCAAGGAGTCGCTGGCCGGGTTCGCCAGTGCGTGGCGCGAGTTCGCCCGGACGCGGCCCGGCCGCTACCAGGCCACCCAGCTGCCCCTGGACCCGGCCGTGGTGGCCGAGTCCGCGGGGCATCTGCGGATCATGTCCATCACGTACGCGCACCTGAGCGCGTACGGGCTCGCCGAGCCGGACCTGACCGACGCCATTCGCCTGCTGCGCAGCACGTACCAGGGATTCTTCAGCCTGGAGGCGAGCGCCGGGTTCAACCACCCCCGCGACCTCCAGGACACCTGGACGAAGATCCTCGATGTGCTCGACGTCGCGCTGAGGCATTGGCCGAGCAACCCCCAAGGAAACGATCATGAATTCCCTCACTGAGAACGACATCCGCGCGTCCTTCGTCAACTGCTCCAAGGGCGAGGCCCGCCGGCTCGGCCTCCCGCGCGACCTGTCCGAGTCCCCTTGGACCGACCTCGACTTCCTGGGCTGGCGTGACCCGGGGGCGCCCGAGCGGGCGTACCTGGTGGCCGAGCGCGACGGCGAGCCGGTCGGCGTGGCGCTGCGCCTGACGCAGGAGGTGCGCAGGAGCTTCACGAAGTCCACGCTGTGCTCGGTCTGCGTGACGCCGCACTCGGGCACGGGGGTGGCGCTGTTCACCGCGCCCAGGACCGGAGCGGCGGGCCGCCAGGGCAACACGGTCGGCGCCTACATGTGCGCGGACCTGGCCTGCTCCCTCTACGTCCGCGACAAGAAGCGCACGGAACTGGGCACCCGCTTCGAGTCGCTCACGGTGGCGGAGCGGATCGTGCGTGCGGCCGCCAACCTGGACGGGTTCCTGGACCGGGTGCTCGACGGCAATCTCAAGTGACGTGACTCGGCGACAGCCGCCCGAGGCGACGCGGCTTCGCAACAGCGGCGCGAGGTGACACAGCTTGCAGACGGCGGCCCGAGGTGACGGGGCTTGGCGGGGGCGACGTCCAGCGCGCGTCCGCGGGCGGGAAGGGCCGTCCGCGGCGCCGTCCGGGCGCTCTGTGAGGCGGCCGGTGCGGGCGTCGCCCATGGCTTGGACAGCGCTTGCCCGCCCGGCGGTTCCATCGAAACGCCGGCGAACCCGCACCCGCGTCAACCCAGCAGCTCAGGCGCGTGATCCTTGAGCCTGTCCAGGAAGGCCGCCGCCAGCCGGCTCCGGTGGCCGCGCCTCCTCCGTACGGCGACCACGGGCAGGCCCGCGTCCAGGCTCTCCACCTCGATCGCCCGCAGGCTGCCGATGCGCAGCTCCTCCCGGACGCTCCCGGTGGGCATGAGCGCGACGCCCAGCCCGGCCTCGACCAGCCTGCGCTGCGCGGTGAGGCTGTCGATCCTGGTGATCGCGGGGTCGGCCAGCCCGGACGCGAGCAGCAGGCGTTCGAGGAGATGGCCGAACGAGTCCGACTGCCCCCGCTCGGGCGGAAAGCCGAGCCACCGCTCCCCCTGGAGCGCCCGCAGGTCGGGCAGGCGGCGGGCGGTGACCGGGTGCGAGGCGGGCACCACGACCTGGAGCTTCTCCACGCCGAGCGGGATCGACTCCAGCTTGGGGTCGGCGTCGGAGAAGTAGCGAAGACCCAGGGACGCCTCGCCGCCGCGCACGAGCGCGCTCACCTCGCGGCTGGTCGCGGTGCGCAGCTCGACCGAGGCGTCGGGGAACTCCGCCTCGAACGCGCGCAGCGCCCGGACGATGTGCGAGTCGGCCAGGGTGCCGACGATGGCCAGGCTGAGGGCCTGCGCCTCGGCGGGCTCCCGCGACAGGTCCCGTACGGCCCGCTCGCCGTCGCGCATCGCGGCGAGGGCGGCCTCCGCGTACGGCAGCAGCGCCCGTCCCGCCTCGGTGAGCACCACCCGCCGACCGGCCCGCTCGAACAGCGCCGCGCCCAGCGAGCGCTCCAGCTCCCTGATCCGGCGGCTGATCGCGGGCTGGGACCGGTCGAGCCTCCGGGACGCCTCCGTGAACCCGCCCGACTGGGCGATGCACACGAACGCTTCGAGCTCTTCCACCGTCATGATCCATCAGTATTCCTGATGTCAAATGTCAGATCTATGCATTTGACGGATCGCGAGAACGGCGACGACAGTGGGCTCATGACCGATCAGACGACCAGGGCCATGCGGTTCCGGGCTCTCCACGAACGGCCGGAGCCCTTCCTGCTGCCCAACCCGTGGGACGCCGGAACGGCGCGGCTGCTGGCCGGCCTCGGCTTCGAGGCGATCGCCACCACGAGCCTCGGCGTGGCCAACATGCTCGGCCGCACCCGGGCCGGCCGGCAGGACGTCCTCGACAACTGCCGCCTCATCAGCGAGGCGACGCCCCTGCCGGTGAACGCCGATCTCGAGAACGGCTTCGCCGACGAGCCCGCCGAGGCGGCCAAGATGATCGAGGACGCCTGCGCGTGCGGCGCCGTCGGGGCGTCCATCGAGGACGCGACGGGCGACCCCCGGCGGCCGATCTACGACTTCGGGCTCGCCGTCGAGCGGATCCAAGCGGCCGTCGAGGTCGCCCGCGGCCTGCCGGTCCCGCCCGTTCTGACCGCCAGGGCCGAGAACCTCCTGTACGGCGTCGCCGACCTGGACGACACGATCAGGCGCCTGCAGGCGTTCGAGGCGGCGGGCGCCGACGTCCTGTACGCGCCGGGCCTGCGCACGCTCGACCAGATGCGCGCGGTCGTCTCGTCCGTCGGCAGGCCGGTCAACGTGGTGATGGGCTTCGCGGACCCCTCGATCACGCTGGAGCAGCTCGCCGAGATCGGGGTGCGGCGGGTGAGCATCGGCGGCGCGCTCTCCCGGCTCGCCCTGGGGTCATTCCTGGACGGAGCCCGGCAGATGCGGGCGGGCCGGTTCGGCTTCCTCACCGAGATGGTCTCGATCTCCGACCTCCACGAGGCATTCGCCCCGCCATCCGAGTAGGTCGCCGCCCCCGCCCTTCGCAAGCGCCACCGCGCCGAGCCCCACTGCCCGAGTGCCATCCGCGTAGGTCATCGCCACCCGACCTTCCCGAGCGCCGCTTCCCGAGCACCACCGCCCGAGCGCCATCGCTGGATCAGCTCGCCGAAGCGCGGGCTCGCCGGGTGAGTAGCCACTGCCAGCGCGGCAGCTCCAGCACCGCGGTGACCACGGCCAGCACCGACACCGCCCCGGCGACGACGACGGGCCAGGCGGCCCACGCCGCCGCCATCGCGGCCACGAGCTGCAGCAGGACCAGCGCGATCGTCACCGGCCCTGGCACCGCGACGATCACGTTCCGTTTGTCGCCGGGCGTGGAGAAGAGCGTCGGCAGGCCGATCAGCACGACGACCGACAGCACGGCCAGCGGCACGGAGTGCGGGGCGAGGGCCCACGGGGTCGCGACCCAGGCGACCAGCTCGGTGGCGAACCGGAACGCGGAGGCGACGCGGTCGTCCGGGCGCGGGGTGGAGGGCATGCGCGCAATCTACCGGGTGCGCCCCGCGTGATCCGCGGGGGCACCCGGCGTCAGCCGACCACGACCCGCACCCCGGGCGAGGGAGGGTGCCGATGCGCGCGTGCGGGGTGTCGGGACGGCCTTCACGGCATGGAGGCCCGCCGCCTCATCCCCGACCCGGACACGGGCCTCTGACCCCCGCCTTACGTCCCCTTCCGCGCCATCGTCGGCAGGCCCCGCCGCCCGCGGGCCACCTCGGGGTGAGCTTCCCCTCGACTCGAGGCCATGGCTCGCGGCCCCGAGCCGCCGAATCCAGGGGCCCTGAGGTCGGGACGTTGTCCTTGACGGCGTCGGCGAGGTCGTCCTGCTCGGTCAGGCTCTCCTCGACCTTGTGCGAGGTCTCCTCGGCGGTCCGCTCGACCAGCGTGCGGCGGGTGCTGCTCTCGACCACCTCGACCATGCCGCCGGAGCTGATCCACAGGTGGCCGACGCAGGAAGGTGTCGAACTCGAAGAAGTACTCCCTGAACAGGTTGACCAGCCCGACCGGCGACAGCACCCCCTGCGCGAGGGTGTCGAACCGCTCGGCGAGCGCCGCCAGCCCCTCGTCGTCGAGCGCGGGCGGCCTGCCAGGCGAACGCGCCGCCGCCGAGGCGGGCCGGCCGCTCGTCGGCGAGCGCCCGGCGGCCCGCAGGAATCCGTTCTGGCCGAATCATCCGGCCAGCGGCTGGTAGACGCCGAACAGCTCGCCGGCGTACGGCAGGGCGCCGGTGAAGTCGTCGGGCGGTCGCCCGTTGAACACCGGCGCGCCGACCATGGGCGCGGTCATGACCTGCAGGGGCTGCGCCGTGGTGCCCGCCCCCCCGCCAGGAACGGCACCGCGGCGAGCGACTGCCCCTGCGGCGCCTTGGCCATGAGCACCTCGTACGAGGACTCCACCGACGGAGCGACGAACGAGATCGTCTGGGGCCCCGGCGAGGTGATCTGCCGGCCCGCGTACACGCGGCTGGAGGTGGCGCCCCGCAGCACGAAGGCGCCTTCGAGCTGCGGCACGCCCGGGTATTGCTCGGGGCCACGCACGTCCGCCCGGCGCGGCAGGCCGATGGCGATGCGCTGGCCCGGCGTGAGATCCCCCTGCCCGGCCCGGGGTTGTTCGTGTCCACCCGTCAGGACCAGATGCTGTATCCGTTGCCGGTGGTGGGCCCGGGATCGCGGCCCGGCCGGCGAAGGTGACTGTCAGCATCGAACACCACCTGACCAGGGTCAGGGCGGCCGGGCGCGGCGCATGAGTATGGCCTGCTCAACGTGCGCCCGCGGAAGCGGACTGTCACCCCGGGAGGGGGGCTCGGGCTAGAAGTCCATGTCGCCGCCGCCCGGCATGGCCGGAGCGGCAGGGGTCTTCTCGGGCTTCTCGGCGATGACGGCCTCGGTGGTGAGGAAGAGCGCCGCGATGGAGGCGGCGTTCTGCAGCGCCGAGCGCGTCACCTTGGCCGGGTCGATGATGCCCGACTCGAACATGTTGACGTACTCGCCGGAAGCGGCGTTCAGGCCCTCACCCGGGGTGAGGTTGCGCACCTTCTCCACCACGACGCCGCCCTCGAGGCCGGCGTTGACCGCGATCTGCTTCAGCGGCTCCTCCAGAGCCTTGCGCACGATCGCCGCACCCGTGGCCTCGTCGCCCGACAGCTCCAGCTTGTCGAACGCCTTGGCGCCGGCCTGCAGCAGCGCCACGCCACCGCCGGGCACGATGCCCTCCTCGACGGCCGCCTTGGCGTTGCGCACGGCGTCCTCGATGCGGTGCTTGCGCTCCTTCAGCTCGACCTCGGTCGCCGCGCCGGCCTTGATGACCGCCACGCCGCCGGCCAGCTTGGCCAGCCGCTCCTGGAGCTTCTCACGGTCGTAGTCGGAGTCGGTGCGCTCGATCTCGGCGCGGATCTCGTTGACCCGGCCGGAGATCTGCTCGGCGTCACCGGCGCCGTCGACGATCGTCGTCTCGTCCTTGGTCACCACGACCTTGCGGGCGCGGCCGAGCAGGTCGAGGGTGGCGTTCTCGAGCTTGAGACCGACCTCCTCGGCGATGACCTGGCCACCGGTCAGGATGGCGATGTCCTGCAGCATCGCCTTGCGGCGGTCGCCGAAGCCCGGGGCCTTGACCGCGACCGACCGGAAGACGCCCTTCATCTTGTTGACGATCAGGGTGGCCAGGGCCTCGCCCTCGACGTCCTCGGCGATGAGCAGGAGCGGCCTGCCCGACTGGACGACCTTGTCGAACAGCGGCAGCGCGTCCCTGTTGGCGGAGACCTTGCCGTTCACGACCGCGACGTAGGGGTCGTCGAGGACGGCTTCGAGCCGGTCGGCGTCGGTGATGAAGAGCGGGGCGATGAACCCCTTGTCGAAGCGCATGCCCTCGGTGAGCTCGAGCTCGAGGCCGAAGGTGTTGCTCTCCTCGACGGTGATGACGCCTTCCTTGCCGACCTTGTCCATCGCCTCGGCGATGAGCGAGCCGATCTCGGGGTCGGCGGCGGAGATGGAGGCCGTGGAGGCGATCTGCTCCTTGGTCTCCACGTTCTTGGCCAGCTTGGAGAGCTCCTCGCTGACGCGCTCGACGGCGGCCTCGATGCCCTTCTTCAGAGCCATCGGGTTGGCGCCGGCGGCCACGTTGCGCAGGCCCTCGCGCACCAGCGCCTGGGCGAGCACGGTGGCGGTGGTGGTGCCGTCGCCGGCGACGTCGTCGGTCTTCTTGGCGACCTCCTTGACCAGCTCGGCGCCGATCTTCTCCCACGGGTCCTCGAGCTCGATCTCCTTGGCGATGGAGACACCGTCGTTGGTGATCGTGGGAGCGCCCCACTTCTTCTCCAGCACGACATTGCGGCCCTTGGGGCCCAAGGTCACCTTGACGGCGTCGGCGAGCTGGTTCATACCGCGCTCGAGCCCGCGCCGGGCGTCCTCGTCGAACGAAATCATCTTCGAAGCCATGTTCTCTCCTGCTCATGATGGGGGCGTGCCGGGACGGCGCCCGCGACGGACGGCCCGCGGGCAGGCGGCATGACCTGCCCGCGGACCTCGCCGTCCCGGCGGCTGGCACTCTCAAGGGGTGAGTGCCAGGCGTCTCCCCGCACTTTACCCACAACTTGCGCGCCACGCACATAGTGCGCGGCACGCAATATCGGATAGAGTCATCTCATGAACGACGACGCCGTGGACCTCCGGGCCCGCAACAAGCAGGCCACCCGGGAGGCGATCAGCCATGCCGCCCTGCGCCTGGCCATCGAGCAGGGGCCTCACGGGCTGGCCCTCGTCCGCGTCCATGACATCGCCACGGCCGCGGGCGTCTCCCCCCGCACGTACAACAACTACTTCTCCAGCAGGGAGGAGGCGATCTGCGCCTTCCACGCCGACCAGGCCAGGCGGGCGGGGGAGGCGCTGCGGGCCCGGCCCGCCGGCGAGCCGCTGGACGAGGCCGTCATCGCGGCCGTGGTCGAGCTCTACACCGACCCCGAGCCCGACCGGGCCGGGCTGCGCATGATCATGTCGACGCCGGCGCTGGAGGGAGAGGCGCTGAAGACGTTCACCATGGCGGAGGGGCCGCTCGCCGAGGCGATCGCGGCACGCACCGGCGCCGATCCCGGGCGCGACCTGTTCCCCGCCGTCGTGGCCGCCGCGGTGGCCGGCGCCATCCGGGTGGCGGGGCGGCGCTGGCTGGAGCCCGGCAACACCGAATCGTTCGGTGCCATCCTGCGCCAGGCCCTGTCCGTCGTCCTGCCCGCCGCGCCGCCCGGAGGGCCCCAGGGGTAGGGCGCTCAGTGCTGGGCGGTGGCCAGGTCCAGCCGGGCGGGGGTGCGCCACCAGACGGCCGCGGCCGCCAGCAGCATGAGGACGGCGCCGTACAGGCTGGTCGTGCGGAGCGACTCGGTGAAGGCGAGCGTGGCCTGGGCGGCCAGGTCGGAGGAGCCGATCGCGCGGGCGGCCGCCAGCGCGCCGCCGAGCGACTCGCGGACCGCGTCGGTGGCGCCCTCGGGCAGTTCGGCCCGGTAGAGGGCGGTGGCCAGGCTGCCCAGCACCGCGACGCCGAAGGTGCCGCCGATCTCGTACGAGGTCTCCTCGATGGCGGCCGCGCTGCCCGCCTTCTCCGCTGGGGCGCCCGCCATGATCACGGCGGAGGCGATGGCCAGCGAGCCCATGCCCGCCCCGATCAGCAGGATCGACACGGCCACCCAGAGATAGGTCGTCGGGGCGACCCAGAGCACCGCGAAGCCAAGCCCGCCGACCATCAGCCCGCCGGCCAGCACCGTACGCGCGCCGATCCGGGTGGCCAGGGCCGGCGCCAGCGGCGACAGGACCGCGGAACCGGCCGCCATGGGCAGCATGGCCAGCCCCGTCTGCAGCGGCGAGTAGCCCTGGACCAGCTGCGCCCACTGGACCATGAGCAGCATCATGCCCGCCATGGCGATCGAGGTGGTGAAGGCGGCCACGGTGCCGGAGGTGAAGGCGCCGCCGCGGAACAGCCGGATCTCCAGGAGGGGGTCGGGGCGGCGCAGGCACCGCCGCACGAACCAAGTCAGCGCGATCGCGGCCAGGACGACCGTGAGGGCGGTCCAGGCGTCCAGGCCCTCGGTGGCCACGTGCTTGATGGCGTAGACCAGGGCGATCATGCCGACCATCGACAGGACCGTGCCGAGGACGTCCCAGCGGCCCGGGCTGAGGTTGCGCGACTCGGGCAACAGGAGCAGCCCGGTGACAACGGCGACGGCCATGATCGGCACGTTCACCAGGAACGCGGCGTGCCAGCTGAAGGCCTCCAGCAGCAGCCCGCCCACGATCGGGCCGAGCGCGCCGCCCACCGCCGCCATCGCGGCCCACACGCCCAGCGCGGTGGCCCGCTCGCGGGCGTCGGTGAACAGGTTGCGGATCATCGACAGCGTCGACGGCATGATCATCGCACCGCCGACGCCGAGCAGCGCCCGTACGGCGATCACCTCGGCCGGACTGTCGGCCCACAGCACGGCGACGGAGGCCAGGCCGAAGACGGTGAAGCCCGAGACGAGCATGCGCTTGCGGCCCCAGCGGTCGCCCAACGCGCTGACGGCCACCAGCAGGCCCGCCACGACCAGGGAGTAGACGTCGATCATCCACAGCAGTTCGACCGCGCCCGGCCGCAGGTCGGCCGAGATCTGCGGCAGTGCCACGTTGAGGATGGTCATGTCCATCGTGATCAGCAACAGGCTGGCCGACAGGACGGCCAGCGCCGCCCAGCGTCTGGGGTTCAGCTCGGTCACGGTGTTCGTCATGGGGGTCCTCCGGAGAAAAAAGGGGTGGTGGCGCAGGGTCACACGGCGGGCCCCGGCGAGCTGGACGAACGCCGGGGTGCTGGGCACGTATGGGGGGTGGAGGACGCCTGCTCGGACTCCTGCTTCAGCCGGCGTCGGCGTCCCGCGCCGCCACCAGCTTGAGCAGGCGGTCGTGGAGTGCCTGCTTGACCGGCTCGGACAGGGGGATCATGCTCGTGGCCCGCCACAGCCACAGCCCGTCGACGGCCAGCTGGGCCAGGAGCCGGTCGATGTCGTGCGGGTCGGTCGAGGTGGGCGGTGGGGCCCAGCGGGCGATGAGGTCGTCCCACGGCTCGGCCAGCGCCGGCGTGGCGACCGACTCGACCATGAAAGCCAGGTCGGCCTTGCTCACCGCTCCGTGCACGCCCAGCCGTACGTAGGCCTCGAGGGCCTCCTGCGGCGACGCCTGCGCCAGCGGCTTGCCCAGCTCGGCGACGAGCTGGGCCTCCCACGCGTCGGTCAGGTGCCGCTGGATGGCCAGCAGCAGCTCGTCGCGCGTGCGGAAGTGGTACATGAGCCCGCCCTTGGTCACGCCGGCCTCCTCGGCCGCCGACTCCAGGGTCAGGGCGGTGATGCCGTCGCGCTCCGTCACGCGGATGGCGGCGTCCAGGATCCGGGTTCTCTGGCTCGGTCGCATGGCGAGTAACTGTACCATCCAGAAGGTACAGTTACTCGCTCACGCGGTAGCCGCCCGGGGGCGGCGGCCGGAGTCAGGCGGGGCGCAGGGCCTTGAGGGTGAGCTCGACGAGGGCGTCGGCGTACTGGGGGGTGAGCGGGCCCGAGCGGTGCAGCCAGCGCTGGAACAGGGGGGCGTACAGGAGCTCCAGGGCCAGGTCGAGATCGGCGTCGGCGGCGATCTGGCCGGCCCGCTGCGCGCTGCGCAGCCGGGCCTTCTTGGCCTCGTCGACCGGCCCCGCCAGCTTCTCGCGGTACTGGGCGGCGAGGTCGGGATCGTTGATGATCTCCATGTTGAGCGCCCGGATCGGCGCCTCGAACGCA
The DNA here is from genome assembly GCF_014204795.1 of Nonomuraea jabiensis. GTDB lineage: Bacteria > Actinomycetota > Actinomycetes > Streptosporangiales > Streptosporangiaceae > Nonomuraea > Nonomuraea jabiensis. The sequence goes on from NZ_JACHMB010000001.1 coordinate 9,987,346, forward strand.
GGGTCGGCGAACTCGGCCACCGTGGCCCGCATCACGAGCTTGAGATCGGCCTCGATGTCGCCCGTGTCGGGCAGCGTGATGCTGTCGCCGACCTGGCTGAGGGCGAGGAAGGCGTCGAAGATCACGGCGCCCTTGGAACGCCACCAGCGGTAGATCGTCTGCTTGCCCACGCCCGCGCGGGCGGCGATGGCCTCGATCGAGACCTTGGCGTAGCCCAGTTCGGAGACCAGCTCGCGGGCCGCTTCGAGGACGGCCTGCCGCGAGCGCTCACTGCGGCGGGCGGGATCGGGGCGCTTGGACATGCGGATCAGCATAGCACCAAGACGAGACGATACGGTCCGTCTTGCTTGCGGCGAGCGTGTCGCGGTCGGCGCCGACCGCGATGCACCCCAGGTCCCGCTCCGCGCCGAGATAGGAGGCGATCCTAATGCAGGCCTCCGTCAGGACCGGGACGCCGGGCGCGCAGCTCGTCCCGGAAGGTGACGAGGGCGACGATCGCCCCGGCGACCGACCCGAACAGGGCCGTCAGCGCGTCCGCGAGATTCCCGGCGACGGTGCCGGTCCCGGCGGACTCGCGCAGCTCGGCGGTCTGGGCGTCCATCCGGTCGACGCGATCGAGCACGAACTCGGCGAGGAAGGCGTCGAAGTCCTCGAAGTGCCGGTGCAGGACGGGCCTGGCACTGGGTGGACCCGGTCGCCGGCGCGGCCAAGGCGGCGCGGGTGCTGCGTCCCGGGGGGACGGCTGGCGACGTGGAGGAGTGGCGGTTCGACTGGGAGCGGTCCTACACCCGCGACGAGTGGCTGGACCTGTTGCCCACGACCGGCCTCCACACCCGGCTCCCGGCGGGCACGCTGCGGGAGGTGCTCGCGGGCGTCGGCGCGGCCGTCGACGCGATGGGGGGCGCCTTAACGATGCGGTCCGCCACGGTGGTGGTCACCGCGGCGCGCCAGTCATGACGCTCCCACCCTGACCATCAGTCCGCGGATCTCGTAGCCGCCGATGTCGTTGTTGAAGCTCACGCGCGGCGCCGACGCCATCCGGACGCCGTCCATGGCGAACAGGCGGCTGAGGAAGACGTCCGTCTCCAGGATGGCGATGTTCGATCCCGGGCACCGGTGCGGCCCGTCGCCGAAGGACAGCGCCGCGGCGCCCGGGGCCCCGTCGATGGCGCGGCCGGGGCGGATCGACAGCGGCCGCGAGCCCACGGCCAGGGGATCGGTGTTCGCCGCGTCGACGAACACCTCGATCACCGCGCCCGCCGGCACCGTGACCGGCCCGTCGGCGCCGATCAGGTCGAGGGCGGCCGTGGTGCGCCGGCGCAGCCGCCCGACCACGGGTTCGAGCCGCAGGATCTCGTGCAGGACGGCGAGGCGGCCGGGCTCGTCCGCCGCGCGGTAGCGCTCCAGCAGCGCCTCGTCGGTGAACAGGTGCCAGGCCGCGACGCAGATGAACTCGCGCGTGGTCACCATGCCGGCCGCGGCGAAGGTCAGGCACTCGCCGAGGATCTCGGCGTCCGTGCACCCTTCGGAGATCAGATGCGAGATGAGGTCGTCGCGCGGCTCGCGGCGGTGGGCGCGGATCGCCGGGCGCACGTCGGCCAGGTAGACGCGCAGCCAGTTGACGTTCTGCCTGACCAGCCAGTAGATCCCGCTCGGGCTGGTCAGGCCGGGCCGGCCGAACTTCTCGGGGAAGAACCGTTCCAGCCTGCCCCGGATCCCGGGCCTGCTGGAGGTGAGGCCGATGATCGCGCTCGCCACCTCGATCGCCATGCCGAAGCTCAGCTCCGACAGGTGCGCCTCCCCCGTCGCCCGCAGTTCGGCGAGCCGGCTCTCCGCGACCCGCGCCATCAGGCCGCGATACCGCTCGTCCACCCTGCGGGGCGTGAAGAACCGCGCGGTCTGGCGGCGGTCCTCGCGGTGCTCGGGCCCGTCCCGGTAGAGGACCGGCCGCCGGACCCTGGCGGGCAGCTTCTCCACGGTCTCGACGCCCAGCCCGGCCTGTACGGTGTCGTGGCTGCGCAGCACGGCGCGGGCCTGCGCGTGGCCGCGGACCTCCCACGTTCCGTCGTCGGCGCGCCGGACCGGGCAGGCCCCGGGCGCGGCCGGACGCGGGATCTTGCGCGTGTCCTCGCTGTGGTCGTTCACGCCGGCACGCCTCTCCCTGTCGTCGGCCGCCGTTGACCATGCTCGTCCCCGTTCGACGTGAGATCAAGGGAACGGGGTGTCCGGGAAATACCGGATGTCACGATTCGACTTGACTGATGATCTTCGATGCACCAGATTGTTCGCGACTTTTCGGACCGTTCCCAAGGAAACCCATGAAGCGAGCCATCATCGGTGTCGCCGTGGTCGCGGGCGTGGTGCAACTCACCGCCACGCCCGCGCAAGCGGCACCCCAGATCGACCCGGTCAAGGCGCTCAAGGCCGAGCTGACCGCCGGCAGAGCCGTCAACGTGCAGTCCACGGCGAAGGTGACGTACACGCGCAGCCTGGTCGTCACCTCGGGGCTGGAGGGCACGATCGGGTTCGACCGGCGCGGCGCGGCCGCGTCCGATGTGGCCCAGACCCTGCAGTACAGCGAGGACCTCCTCCGCAGCGTGAAGAAGTCGAAGCCGGCCGAGGTCGAGGCCCTGCAGCAGGGGCCCATCAGAATGATCTCCACGCGGGAGGCGAGCTACGTCTCCGGCCCGATCGTGGATCCCGCGTTGCCCCAGGGCACGAGCTGGGTGCGCTACGGGACCGGCCTGCCGCCGGGCAATCTGGTGCTGAACGTCCTGGAGCCCGCCACGCTCAAGACGCTCCTGTCCCACCGCGCCTCCTGGCGTGACGGAGTGCTGAAGGGCTCCATCAAGGCCACCAAGCTCGCGGCGGTGTCGCCCTCGTTCGCGTCGCGCTTCGGCACGCGTTCCAAGAGCGGCGGCAAGATCACGTACACTCTCTGGTTCGGCCAGGGCGGCCTGGTCGAGCGGCTGTCCGCCAAGGCCGTCCTGCCCTACGGCGACGGCTCCATGACGGTCGAGTCGAGCACCCGCTTCTCGGACTGGGGTCGCCAGGTCACCGTCCTGCTGCCCCTGCAGGGAGACGTGCTCGACCGGGACCAGCTCGGGGACAAGGTCCCGGCCGAGGTCCCCGGGATCTGGAACTAGACGCCCCTCCGTTCGCCCGGCCGCGCCTCACGAGAGCCGGCCGGGATTTCCCGGCTCCGGAGCACGCCCCAGCGGGTGTGTGCCACGGCAGAACACCACCGCTGGGCCGGCGCCCCGCGATCTCCCGACCCTGCCAATCGATGACCGGCCACGCCGAACCGCCCGGCACCATCCGGCGACCCGAGGCCGGGTCAGGTGAGCGAGCGGGCGGCCCGGTGGGGACGGCTGAGGGCAATGTCAGTCGCGGGTCGTCAGTGCGAAGATGCGGACGAGCTGATGATCGATCAAGGCCACGGCTTCTTCGGGGGTCCGCTTTCCGAGCAGGACGGTGGTCTGGAGCCCGTCGGCGCCCGCCACCAGGAATGCCGCCTCGGCCGCGGCGTCGAGATCGTGAGACACCTGGCCGAGCTCCTGACCTTGCGTGATCAGAGCGGCGACGAGTTCCTCCATCGCATGCGGCGTGTCCCGGGCGACCTTGACCAGGGCGGGATCGGTCAGGAAGGGGACGAAGTAGGCGGCGTACACCAGGTGCCGGTTGCGTCGCTCCTCATCCAGCGGCAGCAGTTCGAGCAGCACTCCTCGCACGAGCGCGTGCATGCCGGGCGCTTCGCCGAGCGTTGCGAGGCGTTCGCGGGCTCGTCGCTCGGCGTCGTCGTTGAGGATCTCCAGCGCGCCGAGCAGCAACTGGTCGCGGGTGCCGAAGTAGTACTGCAGCAGCCGGGCGGAGACCTTGGCCTCGGCGGCCACCTGTCTCAGAGTCACATCCTCCAGGCCGCCTCGGATGGCCAGGCGCCAGACCGCTTCTGCGATCTGGCGACGGCGCTGGTCGTGGTCCACCTGTTTCGGCATGCGATCCATCCTCGCGACTTTTGTGGTGCGATCGTACCAAGACCAATGTTATGGTTCGATCGCACCACAACCTGTGGCGGGCGGTCCCCGCCTGCCGTCACGGCCCGTCGGGGCGATGGGAGACAAAGCACACATGAAGCACGTCGCCGTGCAGATCATCGGAATGCTGCTGCTGGTCCTGGGAGCGCAAGGCGCCATCCGGCTGCTGGCCGACCACGACAACGCCGGGCTGCTCGCATGGTTGCCCGGTGGATTCACGGTGTGGCTGGCGTGTTACGCGGTGGCCACCGTCGCCGGAGCGGTGCTGGCCGGCTGGGGCAGCAAGAAGGTCAAGCAGAGCGGGCGCGGGCGATGACCGGCCGCACATCGGCGACGGCCGCAGTCCTCGTCCTGATGGCAAGCGCATCGATGCTCGTGGCGGGCGGCACGCCCGCCCGTGCCGGCGAGGTCTCCGATCCGGTGGCCGTGACGGCGTCGGGCAAGGTCCGGGGAACGGCTCAGAGCCAGGTGCATCGTTTCCGCGGCATCCCGTACGCCGCCCCGCCAACCGGGGAGCGGCGCTGGCAGCCACCCCAGCCGCCGAGTCCCTGGCCCGGCATCCGCGACGCGACGAAGGCGGGACCGGCGTGCATGCAGCAGGAGGCGCCTGACATGCCCAAGGGCACGCCGCAGAGCGAAGACTGCCTCACCCTGGAGGTGACCACACCCGCCCGGCCCGGCAAGCGACGGCCGGTCATGGTCTGGGTGCCCGGCGGCGGTTTCATCACCGGCGCCGGCTCGATCTATGACACGGCACGACTGGCCGCGGCCGGAGACCTCGTGGTGGTGACGGTCAACTACCGGCTCGGCGTCTTCGGCTTCTTCGCCCACCCCGAGCTGGGCGAGGCCAGCAACTTCGGCCTGCAGGACCAGGTGGCGGCGCTGGGCTGGGTACGCGCCAACATCTCCGCGTTCGGCGGCGATCCCGGCAAGGTGACCCTCGCCGGAGCCTCGGCCGGCGCGATGAGCACCTGCACCCTCATGACCTCACCAGCCGCCCGGGGCCTGTTCCACCGGGCGATCGTCCAGAGCGGATCATGCCGCACCAGCCATCCGGCCGGAGCGTTGGGCACGGGCATGCCCGCGATCTCCTCCTGGCATCCGATCCAGACCATCCAGGGCGCCGGCCAGGCCCTCGCCGAGCAACTCGGCTGCGCCGACGTCGCGTGCCTGCGCCGCAAGAAGGCCGGTGAGCTGTTGCCGTACACCGCCCAGTTCCCACTGCTCGCCTACGGCACCAGCCTCGTCCCGCAAGAGCCGGCCAAGATCTTCGCCGCGGGCAAGCAGGCCACCATACCGCTGCTGCAAGGCAACGCCCACGACGAGCACGTCGAGTTCATCCTGACCGCCTACCCGCACGACATCACCACCCGCCAGTATCCGGCCGTGCTCAAAACCGCCTTCGGAGCGGCCGCACCACGGGTCGAACGACGCTACCCCGCGCGACGGTTCCCCTCCCCCATCGCGGCGGCCGGCCGCGTGTTCAGCGACAGCGGCTGGATCTGCCCCTCATGGAAGGCCGGCCGCGAGCACGCCAGAAAAGCGCCCACCTACGCCTACGTCTTCACCGACCCTTCCGCGCCCACCCCCAGCGGACAGCCCCTGCCCGCCCACGTCCGCCCCGCCACCGCGCACGGAGCCGAGACCTTCTACCTTTTCGATTTCCCCGACGCTCCAGGACTCACCGCAGACCAGCGACGCCTCGCGGACCAGCTCGTCGGCTACTGGACGCGGTTCATCCGCACCGGCGACCCCAACGGGGCGGGCAGCACGACCTGGCCCCGTCTCGACGCCGCCGACAGCGCGCTCAACCTCGCTCCTGATGCGGTACGCCCGGTCAACATAAAAGTCGCCCACCACTGTGGTCTCTGGTTCTGATCAACCGAGACACCGCAGGGAGACAAGAGGTTCACGACCCCCTTGACGATCTCCGACCGTCCCGTGCGGAACCTCCAAGGCCAGGCCGCCCACCGGCAAAAAACGCGGATCGCGGCGGCTGGCGACCGCCCAATTCGACAAGACCGGCTATCAAAAGTAGCTCTGACCTGGCAAAGGCTGGTCTGATCGGTCACCCACAATCACGAGCAGAAGGTGCTGGCTGCCGAGGCGGGTAGCCGGCTGCGCCGGGTCGGCATTTCATCGTGCCAGGCCTCTTCGACGGCACCCATGAGTTCGTCCTGACCGCGACGAACAGCGGAACACGCCTCATCCAGAGTGAGACCTTCAAGGGCATCCTCGTGCCCTTCCTCGGCAAGATGATCGCCGGCACCGAGCGGAACTTCGCGCGTCTGAACGAGGCGTTGAAGAGGCACGTGGAATCGCCCCGGGTTGATGAAGGCCTTGGTGTCCCCCGGCCGGCGAGCGAAGGGTGAATTCCGGGTGAGTGAATCGGGCGTGCGCCCGCTGAGGCGGAGGTGCTGATCAGGCTGCCGCGCGAGGCCACCGGGGCGATCGCGCCGCCGGCCCACGAGATCGCCGTCACCGAGCTGCTGCTCGTCGCCACGGCCGCCCGCCTGGCGCCCACGACGACGCGAGCGGCTGGCCGACCTCGACGCGCTCACCCGGACGCTCCGAGCGAGCGAGCGGGCGGCGAGGAACGCGGCGGGGGAACGCGGCGGGAGACTCAGTCGCGCAGGAACTCGGCGGCCTGGCGGCGGAGCCTGTCCGGGGCGTCCGCCCAGACGGGGGCCCGCGTCATCGCCTCCAGCCTGACCTTCTTCACCTCGCGTGGCGCGTCGGCGCCCACCCCGAGGTGCGGCCACAGGTGGTCGAGCTCGTCGTACGGCAGGTCCCACGACTGTCCGATCGCCCCTTCGTCGGGAGCCGCCGGCAGGAACACCTCGTCGGCGGTCCGCGCCGGGTCGACCTGGACGATCGTCAGTCCGAGGTGTTGGGCCGCGTCGCGCAGGCGGCGCCGGTGGCTCTCGACGGTCTCCGGCGACGGCTGCCCCCCGCCGGACAGCAGCGCCAACAGCCAGCCCGACGCACCGACCTTGGACAGGTCGAGGACGAGCCGCGCGCCGGCATCGTCGGTGAAGGCCCGGTGGGCGAGGCTGGCCTCATTTCCGGGCCCCTCGGCACGCGGGACCTCGTCGAGGCCGAGCGTGCCGATCAGCTGCCGCACCTGATCGGCCGCGAGGTCCCCGTGGGCGAGGACCCGGAGCACGGGCCAGAGCATCGTCAGTGTCCTCCCTCGTCGGTGAACGGCCAGTCGACCAGCCAGGCTCTCGGGTTGTCCGGGTTGTGGATGATCCAGTCGGTGTCGCGGAAGTGCGACGAGAGCGGCGAGCCCGTCACCGTCCCGTCGAACGGCCCGCTGGACTCGAAGAGCCCCAGCGAGATCGGCCGCCCCAGCAGCGCCTCCCAGTCATTCTTCCATGCCGCCAGTTCGGGGAAGGATTCCATCAGGCTCTGCTTGTCCATGTAGCCATGACCGCCCATGAAGTCCCCCGGGTAGCGGTCGGGGGCCCAGTGCGAGCGGGCCACCCGTACCATCGCGGTGCTGGAGAGGTCCATGTCGTAGTCACTCGGCTCGGTCTCCAACCCCAGCCGGTACATCGAGTCGAACGGGCGGCGCAGCGGGCGGTTCGGGTCGTCGCCGAACCATTCCCGCAGCCTGCGCGCCGCTTCCGGATTGCTGTCCGGGATGTCCTCCGGTGCCGGGAAGGTCTTGTGCATCCCGGCGAACATCCCGGCACCGGTTCCCTTGAGCCGGATGTCGACGTCGGACGGCCCGATCCCGTGGCGTCCGAGCGCGTCGAGCAGTTCGCCCGCGTACCGGTGGTACTGCTCCGGCGTCATTCCCAGCGGGGACTGCCGGGTGACGAGCCACTTGAGCTGCACGGGGGCGATGCCGAGGAAGTCGAGGTCCCGCTTGGCGATGCGGTAGCCGGAGTCGTCCGCGGGCCACCATGGGGGGTGGGGTTCCCTCCCGTCGAGCACCCGGTCGATGCGGCGGCTCACGGGGTCGTTGAGATCGAGGTCTCCGGCCATCACGGGAGTCGGCCGCAGCTCCTTGACGGCGGGGCCCGGGAACACGGCCGGCGGATCGGCCTTCTCCGTGGGCCTGCCTGCGGTGATGTGGTCCAGCGTCACCAGCCGGTCGCCGGGGAGTGAGACGAACTCGCGCTGCTTGAAGAAGCCCATGCCCGTCAGGGGCATGGAGATGATGTCCTGCGCGGGTTTCCTGTCGACCAGCAGAACGCCGCGGCCGTCGAGGGAGTCCAGCCAGTCCATGACCACCTGCCGGTCGGCGGACCAGCTCGCCAGCGGCCGGCTCCGCAGCTCGACCATGTCCCCGGGGCGCAGCGCGTCCCACGCCGAATACCCGCCCTCCGGCCAGGCCATCCCCCTGTACGCGATCACCTCGTCGATGCCGCGCCTGGCCAGCTCCTCCTGCGTGATCTCGTACTGCGCGCGCACGAACTCCCGCAGCGTGTTGCGGTTGTACAGCAACTCCATGTCGACCGCGCTGCGGGTCTTGCCGTCCATCGGCCAGGAGATGGCCTGGGTGAGGCCGAATTCCTCCTGGACGACCTCCTGCAGGGCCAGGACCCGGGCGTTGCTGTTGGCGTTGCGGTGTGCCCAGGCCCCGAGGAGCTCGCTCACCGCGATCCGCCGTACCAGGGACTCGGCGTCCGGGGTGTCCATCCGTATCACTTTGTCGGGCGCGTGGCTGGGGTCGGCGGTGTCGAGCTCGCGAACGTGGCGGACCTGCGCGCCTATGGACGGGAAACGCTCGTTGAACGGGACCAGCACGTAGTCGCCGTCGCCCAGGCGGTTGATCATGTCCGAGCCGACGTGCAGGCCGACCGCGGCCAGGACCAGCTCGGGCGTCGACGACCGCATTCTTCCCGCGAGGGCGTCGATGGTGTGCGTCTTGGCGTCACTGGTGTCGGTGAACCGGCCGTCGCCGGTCAGCAGCGCCTCCGCGGCCTGGCGGGCGTGCGCGCGCTCGGGAGAGCCGGGCGGCGGAGGCGGCGGATAGTGGACGGGCGGCTGGGTGTCGGGCATGGTGACCTCGTGGCCGGCCGCCCTGGGCAACAGCCGCCCGGTCCCCCGCGCGTGCTCGGCGACGTGCTCGAAGCGCTGAATCACCGCCTCGTACATGGAGAGCCGGTTCATCCGCGCGAACAGCGGGCGCAGGCCGTCCAGCTGACGCCTGATGATCGCGATGTCACCCGGCGGGATCGGATTGTCGACCCACCTGAACACGCGCGGCTCCGTCTCGCGGAAGAACGTCTGGACGAACGGGTTCGCCGCGTCGGGGAGCTGCAGATGGGACGCGGCTCCGTCGCCCGTCCCGATGAGGCCGCCGTTCGGGCCGAGCGTCAGATCCGCCGGCGTGAAACCGTGCTTGGCGGTCACCGCGTGGTACAGGCCGAGGAACACCCCGTCGCGGGTGGCCGCCCAGCCCTGTCCGGTCAGGTCGCGGTGCCGCGCGGACGCCGGCTCGCCGGGCATGTGATCGGTGTAGACGTCCCGGCGGCCGAGTGCGTACGACAGCGGCGTCCGGGCCCCGACCGCGCGGCCGACGTGTGAGTCGAGCACCTTGACCAGGGCGTCCCCGGCGTTGGCGTACCTCTCGTAGACCGTCCGGGTGCCGTCGTCGAACGTGACGAGCTCCCGGTTCAGCACGCTGTCGCCGTGCGGGAGAGGTTCCCTGCCCGTCACCCGGGCGCCTGTTACGGGGTGCGCGGGCAGCGCCAGGGCCGGGGCGTCGCCGAACCCGTATTTGGCCGCCGCCGGATACGAGGGTTCGCGCTCCGCCGCAGGAGGCGCCTGCTCCAGCGCCGCTCGCAGGCGCGGCCAGCTGGCGGCGAAGTCCGGGTGAAGGTCGAGTTCGGTGACCCTGTCGACCGGGATCCACGCTGTCGCCAGGGACTCGTCCCCGTTCACGTGGACCGGTGCCCGCCGCGGGACAGAGACGATCACCGTGTCGAACGCCCAGCCGCCGTGATCGTTCCTGAGGACCTGCTCGACGTGGAGCCCGTCGGGCGAAAGGTCGGTCTCCTCGACGGTCTCGCGGATGGCCGCCTCGGGCGCCGCCTCGTGGCTGTCACGCGCCCCGCCCGGCAGGGACCAGGTCCCCCCGAAGTGGGTGGCCAGGCCCCGCTGGTGCATGAGCACGTGCACGCCGTCAGGGCCACGGTGGACGGCCAGCAGGCCGGCCCCGCCGAACCGGCCCCAGTGGGCGTGCCCCTGCGCGCAGTTCACCCAGCCGTCGCCCGACATCGGTGGCAGGTCCGGTGCCGGCGTTCCGGTGGCGGCGCCGCGTTCCAGACCGCGTACGGCGGCGACCAGGGACTCGGCCGCACCCTTCCACGTGGAGTTCGACTCGCGCAGGACCTCCTGGAGCTGACGGGCCTTCTCCTGCGCCCTGGGCACGTCCTGCAGGATCTCCTTCAGGTGCGCGACCCAGCGCTCGATCGGCACCCGGTCCTCGAATCCCTGCTCGACCAGGCTGGACCGGGTCAGGTCCGGCGGGAAGCGGCCGGAATCGCCGAGCAGGGTGCCGACGCCGCTCGACCGGGGCACCAGAATGGGCACCGCCGCGCCGGCCGCCTCCAGACCGACCAGCCCGAACCCCTCGCCGCGCGACGGCATGATCACGACGTCGGCCCGCCGCATGTCGGCCAGCATCTCCTCGCGGTCCAGAGTGAAGGGCTTGACCTCGACCTCCCTGCCCGCCACGTTCGACAGCCGCTCCTTGGCCTCCAGCACGGTCTCCGGCGCCGCGCCCCGGATGACCAGCCGGACGTCGAGATCCTTCTGCAGCTCCCTGATCATGAGCGCCGCCTCGTGCCCGCCCTTCTGCGCGGCGTCGGCGCGGCCGATGAGGAGCACGGTACGGGTCCGTTCCCCAAAGAACGGCCGCTGCCGCGGCGCCTCGAACGGCACGCCGGGCAGCAGCTCGTGCACGGGGGGCTCGCGATCGCCGGGATTCGTGTCCGCCAGCCGCCGCGCCTCGCTCGCCAGCACCGGCCCGACGCCTACCAGCATGTCGGCCTCGGACACGATCGCCCGTTCGATGCCCTCGAAGTCGCGGCCCAGCGCCTCCATGTCGGCGATGCGACCCAGCGCGCCGGTCACCATGTGCAGGACGTGCACCAGCGGAGTGTCCGGGTAGAGCTGGTCACGGGCCCGCATGGCTGCCGGGCCGGAGTAGCGGCTGTGCCCGATGACGACGTCCACGTCGGGCGGCAGCTCCTCGCCGTCGAAGTCGAGCTGGTCCATCTCGCTGCGAGCCGGATCGTAGCTCCGGGGGCCGATCACGTGCAGCCGCTCGCCGCCCACGCCGTCCGGCACCTCGTGCCCCACACGGACGTACACGTCATGTCCGACCTCCGCCAGCGCCTCGACCAGCTTCCGGTTGACGGCGATGATGCCGCCCTTGTGGGGATCCCATTCGGTGCAGAACGCGAGAACGCGCAGCCCGGCCCGGTCGAGCTCGTGCTGCTGGGTGAGCCGGTTCCACTCCTCGGCCAGCTGCCGGCGCAGCGGCTCCCGCTCGTCCGGCGCCGCCTCGGCCAGCCGGCGGCGGTGCTCCTGCCAGAGCTGCTCGCGCTGCTGGACCTGCTCGTCGCGCAGGACGTCGTCGGCCCGGGAGGTGTACCGCTCCCGGAGCCGCTCGGCCCGCCCCCGCGGGTCGAGGTCGAGCCCGTGCCCGGCGGCCAGGTCTGCGATGCCGGGCAGTTGGGCCCGCAGTTCCTCCGGCAGCCGGGCGTCGAGGTAGGCGTACGTGTCCCGGAACCAGCGGGCCTGCTCCTCGCTGAACGGGCGGGTCCGGGTTTCCTGGAGGATCTCGTGAGCCTTGGCCGGATGCCGCCAGTTTCCCGTCTCGTCGAGGGAGTTGGCGTACACGACCTGGCCGCCCCACCGGTGGATGGTGATCGCGTCCAGGTACCGCGTCCGGTCGATGGCCCGCATGGTGTCGGGGATGCCGCCGTAGCCCGTGTCGTGAATGTCCTGGGCGACGAGGCGGCCGTATCCGTTCTCCTCGCGCATCCGCTGGTAGCGGTTGAGCACGGACAGGCGGCTGATCGGCGCCGGGACCGCCATGACGTGCGCCTCGGCGCGGTAGCCGAGCGCGTGGAACTGCGCGGCCTCGGCCTCGACGCCCTCGCTGCTGTTCATCGCGCCTTCGCGGATGAGGTTGACCCGCAGGTCGGCGGCCAGGGCGATGACCTTCTTCATCCACGTGTACGCGTCCCCGCCGACCTGCTTGGCGGCGATGCGGTCGTTCTCGGCCATCAGCTCGGCGTACTTCGGGTGGAACCGGAGCAGCCCGCCGAAGTCGGCGATGAGGGCGCGGTCGGCGCCCATGCCGTCCATGGCCGCCTGCTGCGCCGTGGTCTTGCCCGACGCGGCCTGGCCACCGATGAACACGATCCGCGGGTGTTCCGGGCGTTTCACGCCTGCCATCAGGGCGGGGATGATGTCGCGCCGGAAGATGAGGTCGTTGTCCTCCTCGGTCAGCTTCCACTGATCCGGGCCGCTGGCCTGGTAGCGGTACGGCCGCCGGCCGCCGGGGTCCTCGAGCGGGCCTTGCGGCGTTGCCGGGCTTGGTTCCCGGCTTTGAGGGGCTGCGGTGCCTTCGGGCGCGCGGGGCGTCCCGGCGTCGTCGGTCGCGGTCGGAGAGAGGTCCCTGCCGCTCAAGAGGTCGTGGAGGCTCGGCCCGCCTGACGCCGGCCCGCCTGACACCTGCTCGGCGACGCTCAGCTGCGGCGGCTGGGAGGGGGCCGGCCCAGTGGGGGGCCCAGTGGGAGGCGCGGTGGGGGGCGCGGTGGGGGGCGTGGTGAGGGGCGCGCCGTTGGCCGGCGTCTGCGCCTGCGCGGTGGCCTGCTCGGGCTTTGCCGGCGGCTCCGCCTGAACGTCCGCCCGCGTGCCGTCCGCAGGCCGCGCCACCTCGGGGTGCTCGGCCACCTGAGGGCCGTCGCTCACACCGCGCTGGTCGGCCGTCTCGGGGTGGTGGCTCCCACCGCGCTGGTCGGTCGTCTCGGGGTGGTGGCTCACACCGCGCTGGTCGGCCGTCTGAGGGGGGCCGCTGACATCACGGTGACCGGCGGTGTCGACGGCCGCTGCGGCCCGCGGGCGGTCCGGTTGTCTCGCCGGCTGTTGCGGCTGCTCCGGCCGGTCGGGCGTCCTTGTGGCGCCGCCCGGTTCGCTCCTGTGCGACGGAGGCCCCGTCTCAGGCAGGCCCCGCACCTCCGCGCGCCCCGGCATAGGGGCGTCCGTGGTCGTGGCCTGCCCACCCCCGGCGGCCGGGCTCGGGGGCGTCGCGCCATGAGCTGCGGCCGTGCGTGCCGCGTCCGCGGCCAGCGCGGCCGTGGTGGCCGTGTCGAGTGCCCGGCGCGGGTTGCTGATCGCGCTCATGACGTCCACGCTGAAGGGGCTGATCGTGTTCGTCCGCCCCACGCCCGCCAACGCGCTGCCCAGCAACGACTGCACGGTCGGCAGCTCGACCTTGCCGTACACGATGGCGTTGGAAATCATGCCGGCAGGCGCCGAGATCACCGCGTTCGTGAGACCGGTCTGCGCCGCCCTGCCCGGAAAGCGCATGATCGCGTTGAGCACGCCGGGGGCGTCACCCGCGGCCTCGTTGAGCGCCCTGATCCCGGGCATCCGTCCGACGAGTCCTGCCATGGGCCCGGTGACCTTCGACGCGAGCACCGCGCCCGTGGCGTCGCCCAGGATCGTGGCGGCGGTCTTCTGCCCGTCCCATCGGGTACGGGTGCCCCGGTCCATCTGCTCCTTCTGGGCGACATAGTCCGTCAGGAAGCCCTCACCGATCTCCTCGGGGAGCTCCCTGAGGATGTGACTGGCCGCCGCCCTGGCCAGCAGCCCCTTACCGGCCTGCCGTCCCGCCAGCGCGGCGAGTTTCGGCGCCCCCTTGACGGCGACCTGACCGGCGTACCTGGCCCTCGCCACGCGTTCGAGCCAGGTGAACACCTTGTCCATGAACGCCCGTAACCGCACGGCGAACTTGCCGATTATCCCCGACAACGCACCCGCGCTGGCCGCGGCCGCGAACGCGGAGATGGCGATGGACGAAACGGTGAGCCAGAACCCGGCGTTGATCAGCAGCTTGGCGTACTGGGTCTCCCGTGCGAAGGTGTCGTGCTGGAGCGCGTACGCGTGCGCCAGCTCGGCCAGGGCCGGGATCCCCTTGCCCTCGTCGAGGAGTTCGTCGGCCCGTCGGTAGAACTCGTCGGCCGCAGGTCCCAGGTAGCCGCGCTTGATCAGATCACGCGCCGTGCCCCCGGCCGCGGCGAACTCCATCGCCGCCCGGCTCCAGTCCTCGAAGGCGACCGCCAGCTGCGCCTCGTAGGACTCCTTGCACTCCGGCCACATGTCCCCCGACGACAGCAGCGAGATCAGCGCGTTGCACCACGCCGGCAGGCTGGTCCCCCACGCGGGGGTGACGTCGGTGGCGTACCCGGCACTGCCGATCGTGTTGTCCTGACCGGCCAACGGGCTGGTGACGGGTGTGCTGACGTTCCTGGTCACGGATATCCTTCCCGCCGCGTGATCAGGCCTGCTTCTCGCGCCCTTCCAACCCGCGGGTGGTGCCCAGGTCGGCGGCGGCGCTCTCCGAGTTGCGGATGTTCTCTGTCACGGCCGTCCCCGCCGACACCGCGAACTCCGCCAGATCAGCCCCCGTCCGGAGCAGCACGTTGGGGCCGTCGTCGGCCATGTACGCCCGCTCGAACTCCCGGCCCGCCGAATCGTGCCCCCATGGCGCCGCCGCGTGCAGGCTCTCGATCCTGGCCGCGGCCTCGGCCAGCTTGTCCCGGGCCGCGACCGCCGCGTCCGTCCAGCGCGCCACCCCGCCCACGACCACCTGCCGGTGGATCTCCAGCCGCTCGCCCACTGCTCTCGCCCCCTACACATAAGGCCCACGTGTACGGGCCATGCACTGCGCATGAACGCTAGTTCGCATGGAAGGCAGAAAGACGCCACTTCACCAATAATCGAAATGACCGAACCGCGCTCACTCGGACGCTGGTAGAAGAAGCTGCAGCAGGGCGCGCGACAGGCCCCGGCCCCCGCCCGCCTGCGCTGACCGCGCCGGGGGCCGTCAGAAGGCGAAGCCGCCCGGGCGGGCGTTGCGGTCGGCGATCAGCCCGGCCAGGGTGGCGACGGCGATCTCGGGCGGGGTGCGCGAGCCGATGTTGAGCCCGATGGGCCGGTGCACCCGGGCGATCTCCTCCGGCGGCACGCCGAGGCCGGCCAGCGCCCGTACGTGCGGCGCGGTGTGGCGGGCGCTGCCCATGATGCCGACCCACCGGACGGGGAACTTGAGCACGTCGCGCAGGACCGGCCCGATCTCCTCGCGGTGATGGTCGGTGAGCACCACGTCGGCCGTGGCGTCGAGCCAGGCGCCGGGTCCGGTCACCGCCGTGAAGCCTTCGAGGCGGCGCTCAGGATCGGGCTCGAAGAGGATCGGCCGGAAGCCGAGCTCGGCGCCGAACCTCAGCAGGCACTCGGCCACCGGGGAGGCGAAGACGGCGACCAGCGTCCGCCCGGCCGGCTCGGCGGGAGCCTCGCTGTGGGCCACCGCGCACGCCGGGTCCTCTGCGTCATGGGTGTGGGCCATATTCGCAGTCTGACATGAACAGGAGGCCATCCTCGGCCGCGTGCGTCCATGAACATCGCGCCGATAGGCTTCGGCGATGGACGCCGACCCCAGGATCGACCGTACGAAGCCGCATTCCGCCCGGGTCTGGAACTACCTGCTCGGCGGGCAGGACAACTACGACGTGGACCGCGAGGCCGGGGACACCCTGCTGCGCGTGTTCCCCGATTTCGCGCAGGTGGCCACGCTCCAGCGGGAGTTCCTCCGGCGGGCGGTGACCTACCTCGTCACCGAGGCGGGCATCCGGCAGTTCCTCGACATCGGCTCGGGCCTGCCCACCGCCGACAACACGCACGAGGTGGCGCAGCGCCTCGCCCCCGAGTCCCGCGTCGTCTACGTCGACAACGATCCCCTCGTGCTCGTGCACGCTCGCGCCCTGCTCGCCGGGACCCCGCAGGGCAGGACCGCCTACGTCGAGGCCGACGTGCGCGACCCCGGCACCATCCTCGCCGCGGCGGCCGAGACCCTGGACTTCTCCCGCCCGATCGGCCTGATGATGCTCAGCATCGCCGGCCAGATCCCCGACGACGACCTGGCCGCCAACCTCGTCCGCCGGTACGTCGCCGCGCTGCCGCCCGGCAGCCACCTGGCGCTGTCCGACGGCGCCGACGTCAACCCCTCGCTGGTGGCGGCGGTGAGCTCCTACAACGAGCGGGCCGCCTTCCCCTACACGCTGCGCAGCCCCGAGCGGCTCGCCGTCCACTTCGAGGGGCTCGAACTCGTGGACCCGGGCGTGGTCTCCACGCCGCTCTGGCGGCCCCCGGCGGGAGCGCCGCCCCAGCCGGCGGTGATCAACGCGGTCTGCGGCGTGGGCCGCAAGCCCTGACCTGGGGGCGGTCCGGCGGGGCCGCGCCGGACCGCCGCGCGGGTCAGGTGAGCTGGATGTAGTCGAGTTCGGCGTATCCGGTGCCGCCCGCGAAGTACGGCGAGCCCTTGGCCAGGCGGATCACGTTGTACCCGGCCCGGAGCGTGACGGTGGTGCTGACGGTGGCGCCGAACTCGCCCCACGCCGGCGTGGGCGGGTAGCTGACCGTGGTCCAGGCGCCGCCGTTGTAGGCCAGGCCCTGGGTGGCGGTGGCGCCGGTGCCGTTGGCGTAGCCGATGGTCATCGTGTACGAGCGCGCCGCGGGCACGTTCACCACGAAGTCGACGTAGCTGTCGGTACGCGGCGTGCCCGAGTTGTCGATCCGGCCCACGTAGCCGCCGCCCGACGCGCTCGAGGCGCTGAGCCGCTGGGCGCGGAAGACGGAGGCGTTCTCGGCCTCGTACCGCTGCTGGTAGGCGGGCCCCCCGCTGACCGGCTCGACGACGAGCTGGTAGGCGCTGGTGGCCACCATGTTCGGCACGGAGACGCTGAGCTGGCCGCCGCTGACCGTCCGGGTCGTCGTGGAGATCGTGGTGGGGGCGGTGACCGCGGTGAAGCGGCCGCTGGACGGGGTGGAGGTCAGCGTGACGCGGACGCTGGAGCCGAGCGCGCCGAGGCCGGTGAGGTTGACGGTGTTGGTGCCGGCCTCGTTGCCGAACACCACGTTGACGATCTTGCGGGTGCCGTCGTAGGCGGCGAACCCGTCCAGGCCGGTCGTCGTGGTGGTCGTGGTCGTGACCATGTTCCCGGCCATGTCGCCGTACCACTTGTACAGCCACCACGTGCCGGTGGGCTGGTTGTTGTTGACGACCAGGCCGTTCATGGTGCCGTACTCGTACCAGAAGGCGCGGTGCGCGGACTCCACGCCGCCCCGCTCCAGCTTGGCGACGTAACTGGCGATCCGGCCGGGCACGTCGACCTCGCCGGTGGCGGCGTACTCGTTGATGGAGATGCGGCGCGGGCTGATGCCGAGCGAGGACTCCAGGTTGCGGTAGTCGGCGATGTCGGAGGCGATCCTGGTGGGGTTCTGCAGCTCGTGCCAGCAGATGATGTCCGGCAGGGTGCCGGTGTTCTTGGCGTTGGTGAGGAACGACTGCATCCAGGAGCGGTTGTAGGTGGCGGTGCTGGGGCCGACGATCGGCGTGAGCGTGTCGAGCGCGCGCACCGCCCGGTACGTACGCACCCAGGCGTCGTTGAAGTTGCCCGCCGCGGCGGTGTTCCAGGTGTAGTCGGGCTCGTTCCAGAGCTCCCAGCCGATGACGTTCGTGACCGTGGTGGCCGACAGCCGGGCGTTGACCATGGTGTTGACCTTGGCCAGCCAGTCGTCCCAGCTCACCCACTTGTAGGGGAAGTCGGGGTAGATGTCGGGCATCCGGATGAACTCGCCCGCGCCTACCCGGGTGGCCTGCGGGGCCACCAGCAGGGAGTCGCCGCCGGGCGGCTGGCCGTTGGGGCGCTGGCCGACGCCGGGCGCGGGCTGGGTCAGGGAGTTGACCTTGATCGGGAGGAGGGTGGAGTCGGCCGGCCGGGAGTTCTCGGCCAGGCCGTACAGGCCGCCGGAGGCGACGTGGGTGACCGGCCGGAACGGCCGCGCGACGTCGACGGTCAGCGTCGCGCCGGCGGCCGCGGCCGGGGGTGAGACGGTCACCAGGGCCGTGGCCGTGGTGACCAGGGCTAAGGCGAGCACTCGGAATCGGGACATCGTGTCACTCTCCTTCGATGGGCAACCAGACACGCATGCTCGACGGGCCGCGGCGGGCCCACGAGTGGTACGGACGCAGCGGCACGTCGAACCACTCGATGCCCGCCGCGGAGGCGGCCGGGGCGCCGGAATAGGCCCACGGCCGGTCGGGGGGCGCGGCCAGGCGGCCGCGGACCAGCACCTCGCCGGACTCGGCCCCACGGACGGATCGGGGCACGGCCCGGGGATCGATCGCCAGGGCGTCGAGCCCGCCGGGGTGCGGGAGGTCGTGGGACTCGGCGCACAGGACCTCCGGGCCGCGCTCGACGGCGACGCAGCCGCGTACGGCGTCGATGCGGGGGTCCGGCCAGGTGAAGCGGGGCTCCATCGGCAGTTCGAGCGTGATCACCTCGCCCGCCCGGAACGCCCGCCGCACCGTGGCCATGCCGGGCTCGACCGGCCGGGCCCGCCCGTCGTCGGCGAGCGTGGCCCCCGCGGCCCAGGCGGGCACCCGCAGCGCCAGCGTCCAGAGCCCGTCGGCCAGGATCCGGACGCGGACGGTTCCGCCGTCGGGGTAGGCGGTCTCGACCTCCA
Source organism: Nonomuraea jabiensis (assembly GCF_014204795.1). GTDB lineage: Bacteria > Actinomycetota > Actinomycetes > Streptosporangiales > Streptosporangiaceae > Nonomuraea > Nonomuraea jabiensis. The sequence continues at coordinate 10,006,158 of NZ_JACHMB010000001.1, forward strand.
CCGCGACCTCCCGCCCGTCCGGCAGCTCGGCGCGGACGGTCGAGGGGGCGTACTGGTGGAGCTGCAGGCCGTCGTCGTCGGCCGTGGCGAGGTAGCCCTGGAGGCCGGCCAGGGTGCGGGCGACGTTGGTGGGGCAGCAGGACACGTCGAACCAGGCGGCCCTGACGCCGGCCTCGGCGCGCGGGCTCACCTCGTCCGGGTCCGCCGGCCGGCCCGGGGCCCGCTGGTGGAGGGGGTTGGCGTAGAAGAACGCCCTGCCGTCGGGGCTCGGGGAGGCCGCGACGACGTTGTAGAGCGTGCGCTCGATCAGGTCGGTGTAGCGGACGTCGCCGGTGGCGAGGTGGAGCCGCCAGGAGACCATGATCGAGGCGACCCCGGCGCACGTCTCGCAGTACGCCCGGTCCGGCGGCAGCTCCCAGTCCTCGCCGAAGCCCTCGTCCTGGTGGCGGGAGCCCATGCCGCCCGTGATGTACGTGCGGCGCGCGACCGAGCGCTCCCATTGCCGCTCCACGGCCCGCAGCAGCTCGTCGTCCCCGCGCTCGACGGCGACGTCCACGGCGGCGGCGGTGAGGTAGAGCGCGCGGACCGCGTGGCCGCGCCACACGTCGGCCTCCCGGATCGGCAGGTCGTCCTGGAAGTAGGCGCGGCCCAGGGGGATGTCCCTGAGCGTGCCGTGCCCGCGGCGGTCGAGGAAGATCCGCGCCTGCTCGACGTAGCGCTCCTCCCCCAGCGCCCGGCCGAACTCGGCCAGGCCGACCTCGATCTCCGGATGCCCGCAGATCCCGGCCCGGCCGTCCGGGCCGAAGGTGCGGCACACGTGGTCGGCGGCGCGGCGCGCGACCCGTACGAGGTCGTCCTCGCCGTGCGTGCGCAGCCGGGCCACCGCGGCCTGCAGGAGATGGCCGGTGTTGTAGAGCTCGTGGCCCATCTCCAGGTCGCTGTAGCGCGGCGGCTGCGTGCCGTGCCCGAAGCAGGTGTTGAGGTAGCCGTCCGGGTCCTGGGCGCGGGCGATCCGCCCGGTGAGCCGCTTGATCGCCGCCTCCGCCGCCGGGTCGCCGGTACGGCCGCTCTCCCAGGCCAGGGCCTCCAGGAGCTTGTAGACCTCCGAGTCGGAGAACGACCAGCCGGGGCGGTCGGGCGCGGTCGTCCCGTCGGCGACCCGGTCGAAGTTGGCGAGCCAGCCGAGGCGCTCCATCCACGACTCGCAGTGGGCCAGCGTCGCCGTGGCGTTCACGGCCTGCCGGCTCCCCCAGAACCCTCCGGTGATGGAGACCTGCGCGAGCCCGAGGGGGCGTACCCGGCCCTGGGACGGCAGCACGGGGCTGGTCATGTGGCGAACCTTTCGACGAATTGCTTGATCAGTCCTTCACGGCGCCCGCGGTGACCCCGGCGGCGATGTAGCGCTGCGCGAGGACCAGCAGGAAGGCCGCGGGGACGGAGGCGATCACGGCGGTCGCCATGATCGAGTTCCACTGCGTGGTGTTGTTGCCGATGTAGCGGAAGATGCCGAGCGTGATCGGGATCACGTCGCTGTTGCGGTTGAGGGTCGAGGCGAAGATGAAGTCCGACCACGCCCACAGGAACGAGAAGAGCGAGACCGTGATCACCGAGTTGCGGCTCAGCGGCAGGATGATCGACCGGAACGTCCGCCAGGTGCTCGCCCCGTCGATCTGCGCCGCGGCCATGAGCTCGCCGGGGATGCTCGCCATGAACGCCCGGAAGAGCAGCACCCCGAACGGCACGGCCAGCGTCGAGTCGGCGACGATCAGGCCGGGGACGGTGTTGAGCATCCCGAGCCTGATGTAGATGGCGTAGAAGCCCATGGCCATGACGACGGCGGGGATCATCTGCGCGACGAGGAGCAGGAAGTCGATCCCGCGCGCGCCGCGCGGGCGCAGCTTGGCCAGCGAGTAGCCCGCGGGCAGGGCGACGAGCAGCGTGAGCGCGACGGTGCCGAGGCCGATGAACAGGCTCGTGGCCAGGGCCGGCAGCTGCTGGGCGAGCGCCGCCGCGTACCCCTCGAACGTGGGGTTCCAGGGGAACCAGTGGGGCGGGTCGGCCCGCATGTCGCCCGTCCGGGTGAGCGAGACGTTGAACATCCAGTAGACCGGGAAGAGCATCACCCCGACGAGGACGACACCTGCGGCGGTTTTCCAGGTCTTCATGCGCGCTCCTCCTTGCGCTGCAGGTGCACGTGCAGGAGCCCGGCGGTGAAGGCGATGAGGATGAGCAGGTTGCCGACGGCCGCCGCCGGGGAGAAGTCGGGCTGGCCGGTGCCGAACGCCTCCCGGTACGACCAGATGGCCAGCGTCGTCGAGGCGTCCGCCGGCCCGCCCTTCGTCATGATCCAGATGATGTCGACGACCTTGAGCGTGTAGATCAGGCCGAGCAGCAGCGTGATCGCCGACACCGGGCGCAGCAGCGGGAAGGTGATGCGCCGGAAGCGCTGCCACCCGTTCGCCCCGTCCAGGCCGGCGGCCTCGTACAGGTCGGCGGGGATGTTCTGCAGCCCGGCGTACAGGATCACCAGGTTGAACGGGACGCCGAGCCAGATGTTGGCGATCGTGACGGCCAGCAGCGAGGTGTCGGGAGAGGTGAGCCAGTTGATCTGGCCGATCCCGAACGCCTCCAGTGCCGCGTTCACGATGCCGTTGTCGCTGTTGAGCATCCACGACCAGGTCGAGGCGGAGACGATCAGCGGCAGCAGCCACGGCACGAGAAACATCGCGCGCAGCACCGCCGACAGGCGGAAGTTGCGGTGGAAGAAGACCGCGAGGGCCAGGCCGAGCGCGTACTGCGCCGCGATGGACACCAGCGTGAACAGGGCCGTGTTGCGCAGCGCCCGCAGGAAGGTGTCGTCGGACAGGATGTCGCGGTAGTTGTCCAGCCCGGTGAACTCCGGGTCGCCGCGCACGAACGCCCGCGGCGTGTAGTCGTGCACGCTGAGGTCGATGTTGCGGTAGAGCGGATAGGCGTAGAAGAGGAGCAGGTAGATCACGAGCGGCGCGAGGAAGGCGTAGGCCGTCCACTGCCGCGAGCGCCGCCGGGGAGCCGCGTGCGTTGTCCTGCCCACCGTCACCGCCTCGCTGGCCTCGCTGCTGAGAGAGGTCATCGGATCAGCCGCCGGTGGCCTGCTTCGCCTGGGCCTGCGCCTCCTTGAGCGCGTCGGCGGGGGTGGCCGAGCCGCTCAGCGCCTTCTGCACCCCGGTCCACAGCGCCTCGGAGATCTTCGGGTACTTGGTGCCGAGGTTGTCGCTGGTGCGGCCCTTGGCCGACTTCACGGCGTCCACCCACGGCTTCAGGCCCGGCTCCTTGGCGAGGATGGCCTGCTGGCCCTCGGCGGTGGAGGGGATGTAGTACGCGAACGTCGTACCGGTCTCCACCAGGCCCTCGGGCGTCGTCATGCACTCGAGGATCTTCTTGGTGGCGGCGTAGCGCTTGGTGTCCTTCTGCACCGGGACCGTGATGAACTCGCCGCCCGTGGGCGTGGGCGCGGTGCCGCCGTCCTTGCCGGGGATCTGCACGATGCCGGTGGGGAAGCCCGCCTTCTTGGCGCTGTCGATCTGCCAGGTGCCGTTCTCGGCGAAAGCGAACTCCCCGGTCAGGAACTGCTCCCAGGTGGTGTTCTGGGAGTTGCTGATGACGGAGTTGGGTGCGATGCCGTCCTTGACCCACCTGGTCCACAGGTCGAGCGCCGCGACGGCCTGGGGCGAGTCGAGCTGGGTCAGCTGCGCGCCGGAGCCCCAGAACCACGGCAGGAACTGGAAGGAGCCCTCCTCCGTGCCGATGGCCGAGAACGTGATCGGCTTCTTGCCCGCGGCCTTGACCTTCTTCAGCGCCGCGTCGAGCGTGTCCCAGTCCTTGATCGAGCCGGGGTCGACGCCGGCCGCGTCGAGGATCTTCTTGTTGTAGTAGAGGGCGAGGGTGTTCGCGCCGATGGGGATGCCGTACGTCTTGCCGTCCAGCTCGCCGGCGGCGATGAGGTTCTTGTCGAACCGGGCCGTGTCCAGGCCGAAGTCGGCCATGGTGCCGGACCCGGGCACGTCGGACATCGTGGTGAGCATCCCGGCGTCCGCGAGCGTCGAGACGGCGGGATTGTCGAGGAGGATGACGTCCGGCGCGTTGCCCTCCTGGCCGGCGAGCAGCGCCTGGTTGGTCAGCGCGGTGGTGTCGTAGGCGGTGCGCTGGATGGTGACGCCGGCCTGCTTGCCGCAGGAGTCCACCCGCTTCGCCCAGGCGGAGGACGGGTCGTGCTGCGGGTACGGGTCCCACCAGGTGTACGCGCCGGAGCCGCCCGCGGAGGCGCCGGCGGTGGTGGTGCCGGCGGTTTGCGGGGCGGACGCGCAGGCGGACAGGGCCAGGACGGCGGTTCCGAGGACCGCCGCCTTCGCGGAAACCGACGTGCGGTTCATCGAGGCCTCCAATGATAGCGCTCACATCGGAGCGCGGCCGGAAGGTTGGGGGGTCGGGCCCGCGAACTAGCGGGCGGCAGGGGGTGCGGTCGGCGGCGCCGGCCGGGGGCGCGGTCGACGCGGTCTAGGGGGCGGTCGGCGGGGCGGTCAGGGCGGTCGGTGGGGCGGTGCTTCCGCGGGAGACCAGTTCGGGCGAGATGAAGCGCACGACGAACGGCTCGTCGCGGGCCGCCGGTGATTCGACGCGGCGCACGAGCTGGCGTACCGCCATGGCGCCGAGCCGGTCGGGCGCGCTCTCGATGAAGGAGTAGGGCAGGGAGAAGGTGGCGGCGAACTCGGCGGAGTAGCGGCCGATGACCGAGAGGTCCTCGGGCACCCGCAGGCCCCGCTGGTGGGCGACGGAGGGCAGGGCCGCGGTGGCGGCCTCGTTGTTGAGCAGCAGGCCGGTCGCCGACGGGTAGGCGTCGAGCAGGGCGTTGAGCAGGCGTCCGACCGCGGGCTGGCGGGACTCGCCGTACACGGCGTGCAGGGTGACGCCGAGCTGGCGGGCCCGTTCGAGTGCGGCGTCGCGCAGGCGCCACACGTACGCGCCGCCGCGCTCGACGACGTGCTCGGGCTGCGAGATCAGGATGAGCTCGCGGTGGCCGAGCCGGTGGAGGTGCTCCACCATGGCCCGGCCGGCCTCCTCGAAGTCGAGGTCGAACACGTCGAGCCCCGAGCAGTCGCCCGGCAGGCCGACCAGGGCGCCCGGCTGCGGCGCGGCCCGCAGGATGGGCAGTCTCGGGTCGTTCTGCGCGATGTTCATCAGGACGACGCCGTCGACCATGCGCGAGTCGGTGATGCGCCGCAGCGCCCGCACGCCGTCGGCCTCGGTGACCAGCAGCGTGTCGTAACCCAGGTCGCGGGCGGTGTTCGTGACGCCCAGGATGTACTGCATCATCGCGGGCGCGAACTCGTCTTCGTGGAACTGGGCGAGCAGACCGAGGACCTTGGTCTGGGAGGTGGCCAGCGCCCGGGCGCCCGCGTTCGGCGTGTAGTCGAGCGCCTCGGCGGCCGCCAGCACGCGACGGCGGACCTCCTCCGAGATGGGCCGCTTGCCCGACAGCGCGTAGGACGCGGTGCTGCGGCTCACCCCGGCCTCCCGGGCCACGTCTCCGATCGTCGCCACTCTCACCTCCTGTAGGTCATTGAACCGGTTCGACAGTTGCGTCGCGAAAACCCTCGGATCGCCGACCGGTCGGCGCTTTTTCTGGGGATCCGCAGGATCGATCGGCCCGCGGCCAGTCATGGTCGGGAGCGGGCTCCACCTGCGGGTCGCCGGAATCAGCGAACCGGTTCAACGATGTGGCTCGACTGTCGCGCCGCCGGTGAGCGACCGTCAAGAGTGAGAACGGTCGGCGATACCGAATCGTGACAAGCCGGAAACGCCCATTGACGCGCCGGACGCGGCTACGTAACCTACGCGAAACCCTCAGTTGCGCTCGCCGATCACCCTCCCTGAGACTTGTTAACGCTCACACCTCCCAGGGACATCGTCATGACCATCAAGGCCATGTGGGCCGGGCTGCTCCCGGCCGCCCTCGTCGCCGCCTTGACCACGGGCGTCGCGGACGCGCGGACCGTGGATCCGCCCTCTCCCGTGCTCCTCTACACGTTCGACTCCGACGACCTCGCCACCGGCTCCATCACCGACTCCTCCGGCAACGGCCTGAACGGCACGCTGGTCAACGGCTCCACCGCCGCGCTGGTCGACGGCGCCGGCGGTGGCCACGCGCTGAGCCTGCCCGGCGGCGCGCCCTCCTCCGACGGCGCCTACGTGCGCCTGCCGCTGGACGCGATCAAGGGCAGGACCGACCTGACGGTGTCGGCGCGGGTCAAGTGGGACGGCACCGCCGCCTCCTGGCAGTGGATCTACGCGCTCGGCAAGGACACCAACCGCTACCTGTTCAGCACGCCGTACAACGGGGACGGCGTGCTGCGCACCGCGGTCACCACCTCGGGCGGCGGCGGCGAGGCCAAGGTCACGGGGTATGCCCCGCTGCCGGCCGGCGCCTGGAAGACGCTGACGGTCACCCTCGACACCGCCGCCAAGCGCCTCACCACCTACCTCGACGGCGCCGCGGTGGCGTCGGCCCCCACCACCATCAGCGCCGCGCAGCTGATCGACGCCGCCACGACCTCCGCCGGGTTCATCGGGCGCTCGTTCTACCAGGACCCGCTCTTCGACGGCGCGATCGACGACTTCCGCGTCTACGCCGCCGCGCTGTCGGCGGAGCAGGTGGCGGGCGTCACCGGCGGCCAGACCCCCACGCCGACGGGCCTCGCCCAGAGCGCGTTCTCCGTCCGGACGACCATCGGCACCGCGCCCGCCCTGCCGGCCGCCGTCCGCGCCACTTTCAGCGACGGCTACGACCGCGAGCTGCCCATCACCTGGTCGCCCGTGGACCCCGAGGACTACGCCGCCGCCGGGACCTTCACCGTGACCGGCACGGCCGGCGGCAGGCCCGTCACGGCCGGGGTCACCGTGATCCGCGAGGGCCAGCTCGCCATCGACCTCGCCGCGGACACCGGCCCCTTCCACGGCGGCGCGTCCGGCACGCTCTACGGCCTATACGGGCAGGGGGTGCCGACCAACAACCTCATCGAGGGGATGCGCCTGCGCACCGTCTCGACCAAGGCGCAGGACGGCCCGCAGCACCCCGGGGCCGACGCCCTGGAGGTCGTCAAGCCGCTGGCCGACAGCACCGACGGCGACGTGTACATCTACATGACCGACATCCACCGCGGCTTCCCCTACCAGTGGCCCGGCGCCACGCCGCAGGAGAAGCTCGACCTGTACGAGCAGAAGATCGCCAAGCAGGTGGACCAGGTTCTCCAGCTCGACCCGAAATATCAGGACAACATTGTCTTCGTTCCGTTCAACGAGCCCGAGGGCAACATGTTCGGCACCGGCGAGTGGAGCTACAACCGGGTCAGCTGGCTCAGCGACCCGCGCGACTACTTCAAGGCGTGGGACGACGTCTACACCCTCATCAAAAGCAGGATGCCGGCCGCCCGGATCGCCGGCCCCAACACCAGCGTGCTCTACTCCCAGGTCAAGGGCTACCTGGAGCACGTCGTCGAGGCCGGCACCGTGCCCGACGTGATGACCTGGCACGAGCTCAGCCACCCCGAGCAGGTCAGGGCGAGCGTCAAGCGCTACCGCGAGATGGAGGCCGAGGTCTTCGCCGGCACCAAGTACGCCGGCAAGCGGCTGCCCATCAACGTCAACGAGTACGCCTTCAACTACCACACCTCGGTGCCGGGCCAGATGATCCAGTGGGTGTCGGCCATCGAGGAGTCGAAGGTCGACGCCGACATCGCGTACTGGAACATCGACGGCAACCTGTCCGACTCCGCCGTGCAGGCCAACCGCGGCAACGGCCAGTGGTGGCTCTTCAACGCCTACGGCAGCATGAGCGGCCACACCGTACGGGTCACGCCGCCGTACCCGGGGCAGAACTACACCCTGCAGGGCGTCGCCACGCTCGACCCCGGCAAGAAGCAGGCCCGCGCGATCTTCGGCGGCGCCGACAGCGCCGGGCACATCCGCTTCGAGAACGTCCCCGCCGGGGTCTTCGGCCGCGACGTGCACGCCTGGGTGCGGGAGATCCCGTGGACCGGCCAGGTCGGCGACTCGGCGCAGCCCGAGATCGTCGCCGAGCGTGACGTCGCCGTCAAGGACGGCACCGTGGTCTTCGACTTCGGCGCCGGTGACCTGCCGAGGCTCAAGGAGTCGTCGGCGTACGAGATCGTCCTCACCCCCGCCGGCTCGGGCACGGCGACGGCGCCCGCGCCCAAGCTGTGGGAGGGGTCGTACGAGGCCGAGGACGCGAAGTACACCGGCGGCGGCTACAGCCGCAACGGCCCCGAGGGCTCTCCGGCGGACGTGTCGAAGTTCTACACCTCCGGCCGCTACGACGTGGGCGGGCTGCGTACCGGCTCGGACGGCGTGCTCGACTTCACCGTCGAGGTCCCGCGGGCCGGCCGCTACGACCTCAGCGTGTTCGCCAACTCCCTGAACACCTTCGACCGGGTGCGCGAGCAGGGCCCGACCAACGTCTTCGTCCGCGTGGACGGGGGCGCCGAGCAGGAGCTGTTCCTGCCGCTGGGCTACAAGTGGGTGGTGTGGGACCACGCGGACACCACCGTGGAGCTCACGGCGGGCAAGCACGTGCTCTCCCTGGCCGCGCGCAGCCTCGACGGCGCCAGGGCCACCAAGGGCGACGCGATCGTCGACCGGATCCGCCTCTCGCTGCCCAACCCGGCGGCGGCGACCTCGATCTACGAGGCCGAACTGGCCGACCTGCGCGGCGCCCGCCCGTCCTACTCCGCGCACGGCGCCGCGCTCTCGGGCTCCGGCGTCGTCGCGGCCCGGCGCGAGGAGTCGGCCACCTTCTGGGTGTACTCCGCCCAGGACGCCCCGGCCACCCTGGACCTCAAGCTGCTCGGCGCCGGCAAGGCGTCGGTGACGGTCAACGGCGTACGGGTGCTGGAGCGCGCCCGGCGCGGCGACTCGACCGCGGCGGTGTCGCTGTCCGGCGGCGTCAACAAGGTCACGGTCACCGGCAGGTCCGGCACGTCGCTCATCGACCGGCTCGAGGTGCGGCCCACCGCCGGCGCGCTGCCGGCCACCGTGTACGAGGCGGAGTCCGCGCGGCTCGCCGGGACCGCGAAGGCGACGCCGCTCTCGCTGGCCGGCGGCGGGAGCGCGGTCACCGGGGTCGGCGGCACGCCCGGCAACGCCAACACGCTCACCTTCGACGTGCGGGCGGCGACCGCCGGAACGTACGCCATGCGGGTGCGCTACTCCAACCCGGAGCAGTCGGCCGCCACGCACTACAACCCGGACCCGCTGGCCAGGCACGCCGACATCGCGGTGAACGGCGCCGCCGCGCAGCGCGTCCTGTTCCCCCACACCTTCCACGAGAACAACTTCTGGGAGCTCACCGTCCCGGTGCGGTTGAAGAAGGGCGCCAACACGGTGCGCTTCTCCGCCGAGGAGCTGCCGAACTTCGACGGCACCACGTACGCGTCGGAGACCTTCCCCGGGGTGCTCCTGCGCGCGCAGTACGCCCCGGTGATCGACAAGATCACGGTCGCCCCGTACAGCGGCTGACCCCACCACCGGTGCCGCCCGCGCCCCCGGGTCTCCGGGGGCACGGGCGGCACCGCGCTCAGCGCGACGGCAACACCAGGCCCGCGTCGTAGGCCGTGATGACCAGCTGGATCCGGTCGCGGGCGGCGAGCTTGGCGAGCAGGCTGGCCACGTGCGCCTTGGCCGTGCCCGGGCTGATGTGCAGCTCGGCCGCGATCTCGGCGTTGGACAGGCCGCGCCCGACCAGGGTCAGCACCTCGCGCTCCCGCTCGGTGACCCCCGCGAGCTCGCGCGGCCGGGGCGCCGGGGCGGGGCGGCGGGCGAAGTCCTCGATGAGGCGGCGGGTGACGCTCGGCGCGATCAGGGCGTCCCCGGCGGCGACGACGTGCACGGCGGACAGGATGTCCTCCAGCGCCATGTCCTTGACCAGGAACCCGCTGGCCCCCGCCCGGAGGGAGGCGTAGACGTTGTCGTCGTCGTCGAACGTGGTCAGCATGATCACCCGGGTGGCCGGGGACTCGGCGGCGATGGTCTGGGTGGCCTCGATGCCGTCCATGCCGGGCATGCGGATGTCCATCACCACCACGTCCGGACGCAGCCGCCTGGTGAGCTGGACCGCCTGGGCTCCGGTCCCGGCCTCTCCGGCGACCTCGACGCCGGGGGTGCCGTCGATGACCATGCGCAGGCCGGCGCGGATCAGCGGCTGGTCGTCGGCGAGCACGACGCGGATCGTCACGGGACCTCCACCTCGGCGGTCGCCCGTTCGGCCGGGCCAGTGAGCGGGCCGGTGAGCGGCAGGCGGGCGGTGACGCGGAAGCCGCCGCCGGGCCGGGGGCCCGCGCTGAAGTCGCCGTTCAGCAGGGCGACCCGTTCGCGCATGCCGGCGATCCCGTGCCCGCTTCCCGCGCTCGGCATGGCGGGGTCGTGGGCGGCGGCCTGCGTCGTGGCGTCGCGTCCGGCGTCGGCGACGTCGATGCGCAGCTCCTCGTCCCCGTAGTCGATCGTGACCTGGCAGCGGTCGGTGCCCGCGTGGCGCAGCACGTTGGTCACCGACTCCTGCACGATGCGGAAGGCGGACCGGTCGACGGCGGCGGGCAGGGGCCGTGGCCGCCCGTGCCGGCGCACGTCCACGCGTACCCCGGCGGCCGCGGTCGCCTCGGCCAGCCGGTCGACGTCGGCCAGCCCCGCCGCGGGGACGGGCTCAGAGGGCTCGCGCAGCGCGCCGAGCAGGTGCCGCAGCCCCTTCAGCGTCTGCCGGCTGGTCGCCTCGATCGCGCCCAGCGCCTCGCGCGCCTGCTCCGGCCGGCTGTCGATCACGCGGGCGCCCGCGCCGGCCTGGATCGCGATGATGCCGATGCTGTGCGCGACCATGTCGTGCAGCTCGCGGGCGATGCGCAACCGCTCGTCCGTGACCGCCTGGGCCGCGGCGTGCGTACGCAGCGCGCGTTCGTACTCGCGCCGCTGCCGGATGAACATCCCGCCCATCCAGCCGGCCACGACGCCCAGGCCGAGCAGGACCGACAGCGCGAGGAACCCGGGCGCCAGGGCACGCAGGCCGTGCCGCAGCAGGTCCGCCTGCCAGGCCGTCTCCTGGACGACGAGCGTGACGGCCGCCGCGGCTAGGCCGGCGCGGCGCGACCGGGCGGCGGTGACCAGGCAGACCAGGACGTCGCCCGCCAGGAGGAGCGGCCAGAACCGCTCCGCCGGCAGCCCCGCCGCCGACGCCGTGACCACCCCGGCCAGCAGCACCGCGAGCACCGTGCCCGGCCGCCGCCGCGCCCAGGCCAGGGGGACGGCCATGGCGGCGGCGAACGCCGCGTGCGCGGCGCCCACCGGGAGCAGGTTCTCGCCGTCGGTCAGCGTCAGGGCGTACAGCAGCGGCACCAGGCCCGCCAGGCCGCACCAGGTGAGCAGCGTCCGCACGCCGCCCGGCAGCCGTTCCGGCCATCTGTCGCGCACCCGTCGATCGTAGTCACCCGATCAGGGGCCGGGCATCGGCCGCCGGGCCTATGCCCGCGGGCCACCCCCGCCCGCCGCAAACAGGCCCGCGGCCAGATGTGGCACGCCTACGACCTGCGACAACGTGGGTCACGTGATCGAAGTCAACGGACTGACCAAGCGCTACGGCGCGGTGACGGCGGTGAACGGCCTGACGTTCACCGTGCGGCCGGGGCACGTCACGGGGTTCCTCGGCCCCAACGGCGCCGGCAAGAGCACCACCCTGCGCATGATCCTCGGCCTGAACCGTCCCACGTCCGGGAGCGCCACCATCGACGGCCGCCCCCGCCCGGCGGGCCTGCGCCACGTCGGCGCGCTGCTGGACGCAGGCGACGTGCACGGCGGCCGCACCGCGGACGCCCACCTGCGCGCGCTGGCCCGCGGCATCGGCCTGCCCCGGCGCCGGGTGGCCGAGGTGCTGGAGGAGGTGGGGCTGGCGGGGGTGGCGCGCCGCCGGATCGGCGGGTTCTCCCTCGGCATGCGCCAGCGGCTCGGCATCGCCGCCGCGCTGCTGGGCGACCCGCCCGTGCTGATGTTCGACGAGCCGATCAACGGCCTGGACCCGGAGGGCGTGCTCTGGGTGCGCGGCCTGTTCCGGCGGCTGGCCGCCGAAGGACGCACGGTGCTGGTCTCCAGTCACCTGATGAGCGAGATGGAGAACACCGCCGACCGCCTCGTCGTCATCGGCCGCGGCGAGCTGATCGCCGAGGAGAGCCTGGCCGGGTTCGCCGCCCGCGGCACCGGCGCGTCCGTCACCGTGCGCACTCCCGACCCCGCCGAGCTGGCGGCCGTCCTCAGCCTGGAGGGGGCGCAGGTGCGGCCGGAGGGCGGCGACGCCCTGACCGTGACCGGGCTGAGCGCCGCCCGCGTCGGCGAGCTCGCCCATCGGCGCCGGATCATGCTGTACGAGCTCGCGCCGCGGACCGCCTCGCTGGAGCAGGCGTTCATGGAGCTGACCGCCGGACACGCCGAACATCGGGCGGGTGACCCGCCGATGCCCGCCGGACCCGCCGAACACCGGGGCCGGCGACTCCCGATGACCACCGGACCCGCCGAACACCAGGCCGGTGACCCGCGATGACCGCCAGGCACGCCGATGATCCCACGAAGAGTACCGGCACCTTCCGCGACCTGCTCGCCGCCGAGTGGATCAAGCTCTGGTCCCTGCGCTCGACCTCGTGGCTGCTCGGCCTGGGCACGCTGGCCATCGTCGCCCTGGCCGCCCAGAGCAGCTTGGACGCCTACCAGAGCTGGCCCGGCTTCACCGCGATGGAGAAGGCCAGGTTCAACCCGCTGGGCGAGGCGTTCAGCGGCCTGGCCGCCTCCATGCTCATGATCGGCGCCGGCAGCCTGGGCGCCCTGGCGATCGTCGGCGAGTACGCCACCGGCCTCATCCGCACGACGCTCACGGCCGTCCCGGCCCGCCACCGCGTCGTGGCCGCCAAGCTCGCCGTCACCGCCGCCGTGACGCTCGCGACCGGCGCGCTCATCTCCGCGGGCACGTTCGGCGTCAGCCAGGCCATCCTGTCCGGCCGCGGCGTCGCGGTCTCGCTCGGCGACCCCGGCGTGCTGCGCGTCCTGGCCGCCAACGCGCTGCTCGCCCCGGTGTCGGCGCTGACCGGCATGGGCATCGGCGCGCTGGCCCGGCACACCGCCGCCGCCGTCGTCACCGTCTGCGCCGCGCTGGTCATCGTGCCGACCTTCTTCCAGCCCACCGTCCACCAGTGGCTCAACGACCTGTACGCCCTGGTCCCCTTCTACGTCTGGCGGACCTGCCTGGGCCTGCCCCAGGTCCGCGACGACCCCGCCCTGCCCACGGTGGCCGGCTCGTGGGCGGCCTTCGCGCTGTGGCCGCTCGTCGCCGCCGTCCTGACCCTGATTGTCGTACGTCGCCGCGACGTGTGACCCCGTACGGAAGGAAATCCGATGAAGATCCACCTGCCCGCCATCACCCTGACGGCCTGCCTCGCCCTGACCGCCGTCCCCTCCACGGCGGCGAGCGCCTCCGCGCAGCCCGCCCCCTCGATCCAGCTGGAGCTCCCCCGCCCCACCGGCCCGAACCCGGTCGGGCGCGACATCCTCCCCCTGGTCGACAGCGGCCGCAAAGACCCCTGGGTCCCGGAGTCGGGCCCGCGCCGGCTCATGGTCTCGATGTACTATCCCGCCCGCTCGGCCACCGGCGGCCCCGCCCCGTACATGACCACCGCCGAGGCCGCGTCCCTGCTCCAGCGCAAGGCCCCCGGCGCGAAGATCCCCGCCGAGGTCGTCAGCGGCACCCGCACCCACGCCCGCGCCGGAGCCCCGCCCAAGCAGGGCCGCTACCCGCTGGTGGTGCTCTCCCCCGGCCTCGGCCTGCCGCGCGCGAGCCTGACCTTCCTGGCCGAGGACCTGGCCAGCCGCGCGTACGTGGTCGCGCTCGTCGACCACGCCTACGAGTCGTCCGGCACGACCCTGCCCGACGGCCGGACCATCACCTGCGTCCCGCTCTGCGACCAGCCCAAACCGCCGGAAGGCGGACAGGCGGCCATCACCGCGAACCGTACCAAGGACATCGCCTTCGTCCTCGACGAGCTGACCGGCCGGCACCCCGCCTGGAAGAACGCCCGCATGATCGCCCCCAAGTGGATCGGCATGGCGGGCCACTCCCTCGGCGGCGACGCCGGTGCCGCCACCATGGCCGTCGACAGGCGCGTACGGGCCGGGGTGAACCTGGACGGCACCTTCCACCCCGCGGTCCCGCTCGACCGGCCCTTCCTGCTGATGGGCAGCCGGTCCGACCACGTGCCCGGCGAGGACCACACCTGGGACGACGGCTGGACCAGGATGAGCGGCTGGAAGCGCTGGCTCACGGTGGCCCGTACCGACCACACGAGCTTCACCGACCTGTCCGTCCTGCAGCAGGCGGCCGGCATGTCGGGCCCGGACGTCCTCTCGGCGCGGCGCTCGCTGGAGATCATCCGCGCCTATGTCGGCGCCTTCTTCGACCAGCACCTGAAGGGCCGCAAGCAGCCGCTGCTCAGCGGCCCGTCACCGGCGAACCCGGAGGTCGCCTTCCACACCCCCTGACCGCGGCTCCTGGCGCAGCGGGAAGCGCGAGACCGCCGTCCAGCGGGCCCCGTCGAAGCTCGCCAGGTCCACGGCGGTGACGCGGGTGGTGAACGGCAGCCCGGGCGCGACGGCGGACTCGACGCCGTCCAGGACCTGGTCGTCGCCGTAGCCGACGGACAGGTGCGGGACGGCCTCGCCGTGCCGGCCGCCGTACGGGCGCAGCGCCGGCCACCGGCCGGTCACGCTCCGCGTGAGAGCGGCGAACGGCTCGGCGGGCTCGGGCCCCAGATAGAGCAGGCCCGGAAAGCGGGCGCAACCGGTGAAGGCCGCCTCGAAGGGCTGGTGGGCGGCGAACAGCCCCGCCAGCTCCGCCACCGTCCCCTCCCCGATCTCCGGCCGTGGCAGGAACGGATAGAGGACCGTGACGTGCGCGGTCACGCCGAACCTGGCCGACGGGTCGAACAGCGCGCGCTGCCCGCCGACGACCGGCTCGGCTTCGGGCACGGGCACCACGAGGACCGTGGCGCCGACCGGGTAGGGGGCCGCCCCGCCCGCGCTCAGCTCGTGCTCCGCGTGCCGTACCAGCGCCATTCGGTGAGCCGTGGGCGATCGGGGAGAGCGGTGCGCCCGGTCGCCCACAGCAGGACCTCCCAGGCGTCGCCGTCAACGGCGGCATGGTGGGGAAAGAGCCTCGTCAGGACGCGTTCGCACAGTTCCCTCGGCGGCGACCACTCCAGGTCCAGCCCTTGCGCGATGTCATGGGTGTGCACGAGGACCTCGACGACGGCCATGGCGGCGAAGCCCTCCGGGTCGGAGGGGCCGAAGACGTGGTAGGCGACGGTGCCGGAGGGGGCGGTGCGCAGGACGGACGCGAGCAGGCCGCCGCACGCCTCCACGAGGGTCAGCACGCCCTCGGCGCCCGCGGCCGGGTCGGCGAAGATGACGTTGGCCGGGCCACCGCTCCGGTCGCTGCTCGTCCGGAACGGCAGCAGCGCGGTCGTCGGCGGTCTGGCGAGCCCGAACCTCGCGGCGTAGGTGAACAGGTCGTCGGCCAGGTGCTCGAGCGTCTCCCGGCACGTCCACTCGAGCGTGCCCGCCTTGGCCTCCCACGCGTCGGCGTCCGCCTCCCTCAGGGCGTCGAGGGCCAGAGCCACGACCCGACGCACGTCCGCTCCGTCGACTGTGGCCTCCGCGCTGCGCATGACAAGGATCGTAACAACGGCCGGTCAGTCCCTGGTCGGGGTGAGGGCGCGCAGCGCCTCGCGCAGGTCGGCGCCGGAGCCCGCCGCGACGATCCCGCCCTGACGGTCGACGGCCACGGCGGAGAAGACCGGGCCGGACGGCGCGTCCAGGTCGCAGGTGAGGGTGACGGCGTGCCCGTCGAGCAGCATGGCCTCGGCGGCCGTCCTGGACGGGGGCGCGGCCCGGTTGAGGAGGTCGCGGGCCGAGATCAGGGCGGCCACCGGGGTGCGGTGGCGGCCCAGCAGCACGGGGCTCTCGTCGTACGGCTGGGTGACCTGCCGTACGAGGTCGCCGAGCTTGCCCCGGGCCGTCGAGAGCGGCACGAGCGGGAGCCCGCTCCAGATCCCGGACACCTTGGAGAGGGGGACGAGCGCGGCCCACTCCCAGCGCTCACGGGTGATCAGGATGGTCTCGCCGCCCCTGGCGGCCTTGACGATGGTCCCCCAGCGGGCGCGGGCCTCCTCGACGCCGAGCGGGGTGCCGTATCGGGCGTGGAGTTCGGCGTAGGAGGGCGGCTGGGCGACGGATTCGTTGATCACTTGAGAAATCGTAAGGCGCCTTACGGAATATGTGCAAGGCGCCTGGCAGAATCCCGGGAGCCGGTCAGGTGCGCTTGGAACACGTCACGTCCGCCGTGGAGGCGCGGACGATCAGCTCGGTGGCCAGCTCGACGTGGTGGGAGTCGATCTTCTCGCCGGCCGCCAGCCGCAGCGCCGTACGCACCGCCACCCCGCCCATCTCGCGCAGCGGCTGGCGAATGGTGGTCAGCGGCGGAGAGGCCATCCGGGCCATCTGGGTGTCGTCGAACCCCACGATGCTCAGATCCTGCGGGATGCGCAGGCCCCGCGCCCGGGCGGCCTCCATGACGCCCAGCGCGCTCTCGTCGCAGCCGGCGAAGATCGCCGTCGGCGGCTCCGGCAGGTCGAGCACGGCGGCGCCGCACTCCAGCCCGTCCTGGTAGCGGAAGTGCCCGGAGCGCGTGTACGCGGGCGGCACCGGCACCCCTTCGGCCTCCATGGCGGCGCGGTAGCCGTGCAGGCGGGCCTGGTTGCAGGTGGCGGTGGCCTGGCCGCCGAGGTAGGCGATACGCCGGTGGCCGAGGGACAGCAGGTGCTGGGTGGCGGCCAGCCCGCCGGCGAAGTTGGTGGAGCCGACGCTGGTCACGCCGGCGTGCGGCAGGTGGAGCGGGTCGATCACGACCAGCGGCAGCTGGACGCGGGACAGCGCGGCCAGCTGCCGGGTGGTCAGCTGGTCGCACGTGACGCAGATCAGCGCCCGGCGCCCGGCGGCGACCAGGTCGCGGGCCCACGCGGCGGGGTGGTCGATCTTCTTGCGGACGCTGACGACGATCCCGACGCCGACCTCGGCCCCGGCCGCGACCACACCCTGGATGATCTCCGTGGAGTAGGTGCTGAAGTCGTCGTCGAACTGCACCTCGATGGTGTCCGTCGCGACCGGCCCGTCCCGGCGCGGCGACGGCGCGATGTAGTCGTGCTCCCGCAGCAGCGACTGCACCAGGGAGCGGGTGGTCGGAGCCACGTCGCTGCGGCCGTTGAGCACCTTGGACACGGTCGCCACCGACACGCCCGCCGAGGCCGCGACCGTGGCCAGCGTGGCGCGTCTACGACTGGACGGCATCGCGTCCCCCCTCCCGTTCGACCGACACGGGGGTGTCCAGGCGCCGGTCGTGGCCGACGACCCGGGCCGGGCCGGTCAGCCGTACCGTGCCCCGGCACGGCAGGTCGGCCGCCGACGTGCCGACGAGCACCTCGATGTCCCCGGGCTCCACGATGCGCCTGAGATCGCGTCCGGTGAAGGCGGTCCGGTCGGCGTGCACCCGGAAGGTCACGCGGGCGCTCGCCCCGGGCTCCAGCCGGACCCGGGCGAACCCGGTCAGCTGCCGGACCGGCCGGGTGACCTGGGCGACGACGTCGTGCAGGTAGAGCTGGACGACCTCCTCGCCGGCCCGGTCCCCGGTGTTGCGCACGCTGACCGCCACGCCGAACTCGCCGTCCGTGGGCACCTCGGCGGCGTCGATCCGCAGGTCGCCGACCTCGAAGGCGGTGTAGGAGGCGCCGTACCCGAACGGGAAGAGCGGGGTCGGGTCGAGGTTGCTGATGCCCTGGCTGTCGGCGCCCAGCGGCGGCTGCAGGTACGTGCCCGGCTGCCCGCCGTGCCCGCGCGGGATCTGCACCGGCAGCCTGCCCGACGGCTGGACCCGGCCGGACAGCACGCCGGCGATGGCCGCGCCGCCCTCCTCGCCGGGCATGAACGCCTGGACGAGCGCCGCCGCGCCCGCGTGCACCCGGCCCAGCGCGTACGGGCGGCCGGAGACGACGACGGCGACGACCGGCGTGCCCGTCGCGGCCAGCTCGGCCACCAGGTCCTCCTGGACCCCGGGCAGGCGCAGGTCGTCGGCGTCGCACCCCTCCCCCGAGGTCCCGAGTCCGAACAGCCCGGCGAGGTCGCCCACGGCCACCACGCACAGGTCGGCCCCGCGTGCCGCTTCGAGCGCGGCGGCGAAGCCGGAGCGGTCGTCGCCCTGCACCTCGCAGCCCCGCTCGTGGACGAGCTCGGCCTCCGGCAGCTCGGCCCGCAGCCCGTCGAGCAGGCTGGGCGCCTCGATGCCGAGCCCGAGCGCGGGGTGGCGGGGCAGCACGTGGTTGGGGAAGGCGTAGCAGCCCATGAACGTCCGCGGATCGTCGGCGCACGGCCCGACGACCGCGATCCGGCGCGGCCCGGCAGGCAGCGGCAGCGCGTCGCCGGCGTCGAGCAGCACGATCGACCGCTCGGCCAGCTCGCGCGCCAGCGCCCGGTTGCCCGGCGAGTCGAGGTCCACGCCGGCCGCCCCGGCCACGGACTTCTCGGGCGTCCAGTCGGCGTCGAGCAGCCCGAGCTGCACCTTCTGGGTGAGCAGGCGGCGCACCGCCCGGTCGATCAGCGACTCGGGGAGCTCGCCGCCGCGTACCCGCTCGACCAGGTGCGGGCCGAAGCCGAGCGTGTCGGGCAGCTCGACGTCGATGCCCGCGGTGAGGGCCTGCACGCCCGCCTCGCCGGTGTCGGCGGCGACGTGGTGCATGCTGGCCAGGAACGGGATCGCCCAGTAGTCCGACACGACCGTCCCGGTGAAGCCCCACTCCTCGCGCAGCACCTCGGTCAGCAGCCAGGGGTCGGCTCCGGCCGGCACGCCGTCCACGTCGGAGTAGGAGTTCATCACCGACCGCGCGCCGCCCAGCGCGATGGCGGTCTCGAAGGTCGGCAGGATCATGTCCATCAGCTCGCGCCGCCCCATCGGCACCGGCCCGTGGTTGCGGGCCGCGCGGGAGGCGGAGTATCCGGCGAAATGCTTGAGGGTGGCGATGACGCCCGCGCTCTCCAGCCCGCGCACGTAGGCGGCGCCGAGCATCGAGACGAGGTACGGGTCCTCGCCCATCGTCTCCTCGACCCGGCCCCACCGGTAGTCGCGCACCACGTCCAGCACGGGTGACAGGCCCTGGTGCACGCCCACGGCCCGCATGTCCCGGCCGATCGCCGCCGCCATCCGCTCCACCAGTTCGGGATCGAAGGTCGCCCCCCACGCGATGGCCGCCGGGTAGACGGTCGCCCCGTACGTGGTGAACCCGGTCAGGCACTCCTCGTGGACGATGGCCGGGATGCCGAGCCGGGAGTGTTCGACGACGGCCCGCTGCAGCCTGACCACCTCGGCGGCGCCCTCCCGCGCGCTCACGGGAGCGCTGCCGTGCACGCGGGTCAGGTGGCCGAGCCCGTGCCGGGCGGCCTCGTCCAGGGGGACGGTGCCGGAGGCGGCGAACACGTCCTGCATCGGCGCGACGTTCAGCGTCTCGGCCTCCTGCGCCGGCTCGTGCTGCATGTCGTTGCCGATCCACCGGCTGCCGAGCTGGCCGACCTTCTCCTCGAGGGTCAGCTCCGCGAGGAGGGCCTCGACTCGGTCGGCCACGGGAAGCGCCGGGTCCTGCCACGGGTGGAGCACGCCGTCCATCGCGGGGGTCCGATCCAGAGCCGTCATGTGCTCTCCTTAAAGCCGTTTCCCGCCGTGATTATTTCGAAATGTTTCGATGTCGTCGAGTGGCCTGTGAGCAAGCGTCCCTGATTACAGACGACCAGATGAACGCCGCGCCTGAGTACTTTACACACGCGCTGCTCCCATGGGCAGATTCCCGGATACGGCGGTCTTGACAGGCCCATGGTCGAAACCTAAATTGACGGACCACGCGGTATGTCGCAAATGTTTCGACGAGCTCACTCAAAGGAGACGTGACGAGCGGCATCGGCAGGCGCCGCGTCCCCGGCCGCCCGCCACCACCATCCGACGATCAACGAGCCGCGCGGCCAATCCCCCCGGCGTTCAAGTACGGAGATCAGCGTGGAGAACAGGTCAACTTCTCGCCGCACCTTCCTCAGCCTCTCCATGGGCCTTCCCCTCGGAGCCGCCCTGACCGCCTGCGGAGGCTCCGGGCCGACCCAGGCCGGCGCCGGTGGCGGGGGTGGCTCCACCACAGGTGGCGGCAGCGGTGGCGGCAAGGCCACCTACTGGTATCTCACCGGACAGCCCCAGGAAGGCATCCGCACCCGCGCCGTCGAGCGCTTCAACAAGGCCAACCCGAGCACCCAGCTCGCGACCACGATGTTCCAGAACGACGCCTTCAAGACCAAGATCAAGACGGCGATCGGCGCGGGCGAGGCCCCCAGCATCATCTGGGGCTGGGGCGGCGGCGGGCTGAAGAGCTACGTGCAGGCCGGCCAGGTCGACGACCTCACCTCCTGGTTCGACCAGAACGCGGCCCTGAAGGACAAGCTGTTCCCGTCCTCCTTCAACGCGGCCACGGTCGACGGCAAGATCTACGCGGTGCCGGTCGAGGCCGTGACGCCGATCGTCCTCTTCTACAACAAGAAGGTCTTCGAGAAGGTCGGCGCGCAGCCCCCGCAGAGCTGGGGCGACATCATGGACCTGGTCAAGAAGTTCAACGCCGCGGGCGTCGCGCCATTCTCCCTCGGCGGCCAGTCACGCTGGACGAACATGATGTGGCTGGAGTTCCTCTTCGACCGCATCGGCGGCCCCGAGGTCTTCCAGGCCGTCTTCGACGGCGAGAAGGACGCCTGGAGCAACCCGTCCGCCATCGACGCCCTGACCAAGATGCAGGACCTCATCAAGGCGAATGGCTTCATCAAGGGCTTCTCCTCGATCACCGCCGACTCCAACGCCGACCAGGCGCTGCTGTACACGGGCAAGGCCGCGATGATGCTGCACGGCGGCTGGACGTACGGCAACATGCGCGACACCGGCGGCGACTTCGTCAAGGGCGGCCACCTCGGCTACATGAACTTTCCGCCGGTGGACGGCGGCAAGGGCGACCCCAGCAACACCGTGGGCAACCCGGCCCAGTACATGTCGATCTCCTCCAAGGCGACGGCCGAGGAGAAGGAGATCGTCAAGAAGTTCCTCTCCACCGAGATGAACTCCGACGCGCAGAACAAGGACTGGGCCAGCAACGGCTTCGTGCCGATCGTCAAGGGCACCGACTCGCAGTTCGGCACCGACCTCGACGGGACGTGGCAGCGGTTCGTCTACGACACCGCCAGCAAGGCCAAGTCCTTCCAGCAGTCCTGGGACCAGGCGCTCAGCCCGACCGCGGCCGAGGTCCTGCTGGACAACATCGCCAAGTTGTTCCAGCTGTCGATCTCGCCGCAGCAGTTCGCCACGAGCCTCAACGAGGTCATAGGCAAGTGACGGTCCCCCCGATCTCCGCCAGGGGAAACGCGCCCCTGGCCGCCGTGCCCGGCGGCCAGGGGCGCGGCCTGGCCTGGCTGGCCGTGCCGGCCCTGCTGTTCTTCGTCGGCTTCGGCGTCATCCCGCTCATCGGCGTCTTCGTGCTTAGCTTCACCGCCTGGGACGGGCTCGGCGAGATCCGTCCCGCGGGCTTCGACAGCTGGCGCGCCGTACTCTCCGATCCCGGCCTGCCGCACGCGCTGTGGGTGACGTTCCTGGTCATCGCGTTGTCGTGGGTGGTGCAGACGCCGGCGAGCATCCTGCTCGGCACGTTCCTGGCCGGCTTCCAGCGCTACCGCGCGGTGCTCTCGGTGATCTACTTCATCCCGCTGCTGCTCAGCTCGGCCGCCATCGCGATCACCTACAAGGCGCTGCTCGACCCGAACTTCGGCCTCGGTGCCGGGCTGGGGATCCCGCTGCTCGTGCAGGACTGGCTGGGCGAGCCCGTCCTCGCCTTCAGCGTCGTGATCTTCGTGGTGTCGTGGCAGTTCATCCCGTTCCACTCGCTGATCTACCAGGGTGGCGTGCGCCAGATCCCGCGCTCGATGTACGAGGCCGCCGAGATCGACGGCGCCGGCCGGGTCCGCATGTTCTTCAGCATCACCCTGCCCCAGCTCAAGTACACGATCATCACGTCCTCGACGCTGATGGTCGTGGGCTCGCTGGTCTTCTTCGACCTCATCTTCGTGCTGACCGCCGGCGGCCCGGGGGACGCCACCCGGGTGCTCGCGCTGGAGATGTACAAGAGGGGCTTCCAGGCCAACCTGATGGGCCCGGCCAGCGCGATCGCCGTCATCCTGGTCCTGGTGGGCCTGGTGCTGGCGCTGCTGCTGCGCCGTCTCGGCGGCCGCGACGCGAGCCACAGCCAGCTGGAAGGTGCCTGACATGACGACGACCCTCGCGAAGAACACCTCGCAGGCGGCGGCGCGGCACACCGCTCCCGGCACCAAGAGGGTGACCCGCCGGCCCAACTGGCTGGGCGGCGCGGTCGCCTGGTTCTGGCTGGCGGTCGTGGTCGTGCCGATCTACTGGATCGTCATCACCAGCTTCAAGTCGCAGAGCAACTACTACGTCGAGAACCCCCTCCTGCCGCCGGCCGAGCCCACGCTGGACAACTACCGGCTGGTCATCGAGTCGGACTTCATCCGATATTTCATCAACAGCGTCGTGGTCACGGTCGGCGCGGTCGCGCCCGCCGTGGCGGTGTCGTTCATGGCGGCGTACGCGATCGTCCGCAGCGGCAGGGGGCGGTTCCTGCGCTGGACCAACTCGGCGTTCCTCATGGGCCTGGCCATCCCGCACCAGGCCACGATCATCCCGATCTACCTGATCATCATCAGGCTCGGCCTCTACGACACGCCCATGGCGCTGATCCTGCCGTCGATCGCGTTCGCGATCCCGCTGTCGGTGCTGATCCTGTCGAACTTCATCAGGGACGTGCCCAAGGAACTGTTCGAGTCGATGCGCCTCGACGGCGCCAGCGAGCTCCGCACGCTCTGGAACCTGGCACTCCCCCTGACCAGGCCCGCCGTGGTGACGGTGACCATCTACAACGCCCTGACGATCTGGAACGGGTTCCTGCTGCCGCTGATCCTCACCCAGAGCCCCGAGCAGCGCACGCTGCCGCTGGCGCTGTGGACCTTCCAGGGCCAGTACAGCATCAACGTGCCCGCGGTGCTCGCCTCCGTCGTCCTGACCTCGGTGCCCATCCTCATCCTGTACGTGGTGGGCCGCCGCCAGCTGCTGGCCGGTCTGACCGCGGGATTCGGCAAGTAGCCGCGGTCGCCCCAGATTGCAAATGCGGACTGCGGTCCGGTAACGTCTTACCCACGTAACCGGACCGCAGTCCGACTCATTCTGGAGGCAATGACATGACCGCTCTGATCACCCGGGACGACCTCGCGGCGGCCATCGAGGCGGGCACGGTGACCGTGGTCGATGCGCTCGGCGGCGCGTACTACGCCCAGCAGCATCTCCCCGGCGCCGTCCCCCTGGCACCGGCCGACGTGGACGCCCAGGCGTCCGCGCTGCTGCCCGACAAGAACGCCGCGATCATCACGTACTGCTCCAACCCGGCGTGCCCGAACAGCGGCCAGGTCGCCGACCGGCTCACCGCGCTGGGCTACACCGACGTGCGCAAGTACCGCGAGGGCATCGAGGACTGGACGGCCGCGGGGCTCCCCGTCCAGTCGTCCTAGCCGCCCTGGCCGACGTAGGCGAGCAGCCCCGCCCCCGCGACAGATCGCATGGATCAAAGGTACGCACGTGCGGGAATGCCCGGCGGTGGTCCTGCGTTGAGGCGGGCAACCGATTGAATTTTCAACCACCAGGAGGGGTCATGCCCGCCATCACCGCCGACACCCTGGCTCTGCCCCGCGTCGCCGCGCCCGACCCCGCCACCCTCACGCGGCGGCCCGTCAGGTCGGTGACGACCGCGCCCAGCGGGTTCGAGGGCGAGGGGTTCCCGGTACGGCGCGCGTTCGCCGGCGTGCCGCAGTCCGCGCTGGACCCGTTCATCCACATGGACCAGATGGGCGAGGTCGAGTACGCGCCCGGCGAGCCGAAGGGCACCCCCTGGCACCCGCACCGCGGCTTCGAGACCGTCACCTACATCATCGACGGCATCTTCGAGCACCAGGACTCCAACGGCGGCGGCGGCACGATCACCGACGGCGACACCCAGTGGATGACCGCGGGCTCGGGCCTGCTGCACATCGAGAAGCCGCCGGAGCACCTGGTGGTCTCGGGCGGGCTGTTCCACGGCGTCCAGCTGTGGGTCAACCTGCCTCGGGCGCACAAGTTCCACCTGCCCCGCTACCAGGACATCCGCGGCCGCCAGGCGGCGCTGCTCGCCTCGGCCGACGGCGGCGCGCTGCTGCGGGTGATCGCCGGCGAGCTGGACGGCCACGCCGGTCCGGGCATCACGTTCACCCCGATCACGATGGTGCACGCCACGGTGGCCCCCGGCGCCCGGCTGGAGGTGCCGTGGAACCCCGGCTACAACGCCCTGGCCTACGTGCTGGCCGGACACGGCCACGCCGGTGACGAGCGCACGCCGGTGCACAAGGGACAGCTGGTCGTCTTCGGCCAGGGCGGGGCGATCACCGTCGCCGCCGACCCGGCCCAGCCGCAGGCCGAGCCGAACCTGGAGGTGCTGCTGCTCGGCGGGCAGCCGATCCGCGAGCCGGTCGTGCAGTACGGCCCCTTCGTGATGAACAACCGCGCCGAGATCCTTCAGGCGATGGAGGACTACCAGGCCGGCCGCCTGGGCGTCATCCCCGCCGAGCGCCTCCCGCACACCGGACAGGAGTGAACATGCCGATCGAGAAGCTGGCCGAGGAGTACAAGCGCGGGCGCCGGTTCTTCGACTCGCAGGACTACGTCGGGGCCGCCCGCATCCTGGCCCAGGTGGTGGGCGCGGCGCCGGACAACCTCGCGGCCCGGCTGCTGCTGGCCCGCGCCTACTACCACTCGGCCCAGCTGGGCCGGGCCGAGGCCGAGCTCCGGCTGGTGCTGGAGCGCGATCCGGCGGAGGGGTACGCCTGCCTGCTCCTCGGTCGTACGCTGCAGCGCCAGAACCGGCCGAAGGACGCCGAGCCGTACCTGCGCATGCACGCCGCGATGACCGGCGAGTGACATGCGCGACGCCGAGCGCCGCCGTCCCCGCACGGCGGCGCTCCGGCCTGCGGCGATATCCATTCGAATATCAATAATCAAGGCATATCAGTCTTGGACAGCGCGAATGGCTCTGTGCTGTCATGACGCCCATGTCTCGTTCGAGCCCCTTGTGGAGCCTTGCCCGCCTGACCGGAGCGGCCGTGGCCGCCGGCACGGTGGTCGCCGCGATCGCGCTGCCCACCGTGGGCGGCACAGGCTCCCTGTTCGTCTCGGCCACCGAGATGCTTGATCTCAAGCCCGCCCAGCTCGAAGAGCCGCCCCTGCCCCAGACCTCCGTCGTGTACGACGCCGAGGGCAACCGCATCGCCCAGTTCTACGCCGAAAACCGCAAGGAGGTGCGGCTGGACCAGATCGCCGACGTGATGAGGACGGCGATCGTCGCCATCGAGGACTACCGCTTCTACGAGCACGGCGCGCTCGACCTGGAGGGCACCGCCCGGGCCCTGGCCAAGAACCTCAGCTCCGGCGGCATCGCCCAGGGCGGCTCGTCGATCACCCAGCAGTACGTCAAGCAGGTCCTGCTGAACTCGGCCGACACCGAGGAGGGCAAGAACAAGGCGCTGGAGGCCAGCTACGCGCGCAAGCTCAAGGAGCTGCGGTACGCGATGGGCGTCGAGGAGAAGTACTCCAAGGACGAGATTCTCCGCAGATATCTGAACATCGCCTATTTCGGCGCGGGCGCCAACGGCGTGGAGGCGGCGGCGCGGCGCTTCTTCGGCGTCTCGGCCGCCGACCTGAACCTGGCCCAGGCGGCGACCCTGGCCGGCGCCGTCCAGAACCCCAACAGGACCGACCCCGCGCTCGGCAAGCAGGCCCGCGAGCTGCTGCTGGAGCGCCGGAACGTGGTGCTGGACCGGATGGCGC
Source organism: Nonomuraea jabiensis (assembly GCF_014204795.1). GTDB lineage: Bacteria > Actinomycetota > Actinomycetes > Streptosporangiales > Streptosporangiaceae > Nonomuraea > Nonomuraea jabiensis. The sequence continues at coordinate 10,032,325 of NZ_JACHMB010000001.1, forward strand.
AACTCGGCCGGATCACCCCGGACCAGGCGGCCCTGGCCAAGGCGGCGAAACTCGGCTACAAGGGCGTCGAGGCCCCCAACGGCTGCCAGGCCGGCCGCTACCCGTACTTCTGCGAATACGTACGTCATGAGCTCCTCACCAGCCCCGCCTTCGGCAGGACCGAGCGGGCCAGGAAGCAGCGCTTCGCCCGCGGCGGCCTGAAGATCTACACGACCCTGGACCCGAAGGCGCAGCGGGCGGCGGAGACGGCGATCAGGAAGCACGTGTTCGCCTCGGACCACCCCGTCGCCGCCGAGGCGCTGGTCGAGCCGGGCACCGGCGAGATCAAGGCGATGGCGGCCAGCCGCCCCTACGGCCGTTCCGCCAAGCGGAAGGAGATCTCCTACAATCCGGTGGCGGACAAGCGGCACGGCGGGCTGATCGGCTTCCAGGCGGGTTCGACGTTCAAGACGTTCACGCTGATCACGGCGCTCTCCCAGGGCATGAAGATCGACGACGGGATCAGCGTGACCAACGCCTACACCGCCCCCGGCTACGCCTCGTTCAAGAACTGCAAGGGCCAGAACGTGGGCATTCCGTCCTGGACGGTCACCAACGACGAGGGCTCGCCCGGTTTCAAGACGCTCGCGACCGGTACGTGGGGGTCGGTGAACACGTTCTTCATGGCGCTGGAGCAGCGGGTCGGCCTGTGCGAGACGGTGCGGACGGCCAAGGCGCTGGGCATCAGCCGGGCGGACGGGGGGCCGCTGCAGGAGTACGAGACGTTCACGCTCGGGATCAACGAGATGGACCCCGTCACCGTGGCCACCGCGTACGCGGCCGTCGCCGCCCGCGGGACCTACTGCACGCCCATGGTCATCACCAAGGTGACCGAGGCGAGCACCGGCACGGCGACCTCGTACGACCCGTCGTGCCGCAAGGCGCTCGACCCGGAGGTGGCCGACGCCACCGCGCACGTCCTGTCCGGCGTGTTCACCAAGGGCACGATGCGCGGGGTCGGCGGCATCGGCCGCCCGGCGGCGGGCAAGACGGGCACCACGGACGGGTACGCCACGGCCTGGTTCGCCGGCTTCACCCCGGATCTGGCGGGCGCGGTCAGCCTGGGCGACCCGCGCGGCTCCCAGCGCTACAAGCTGACCGGCGTCACGATCGGCGGCCGCACCTTCGGCGCGGTGGCCGGCGCCTCGGTGCCCGGGCCGATCTGGAAGGACACCATGACGGCGGCGCTGAAGGACGTGCCGGCCAGGGACTTCACGCCGGTGAACACGGCCCGGTTCGGCGGCTGCGGCCAGAGCTGCGCACCGCCCCGCGAGGACCGCCCGGAATCGCCCCTGGACCAGCCCGAAGACGCCGAGTTCGAGCCCCAGGGGTGACTGACTCCCGCGCGTGCGGCGCTGCCCGCGGCGATCGGCATCGTGACAGGCGACCCGCTCGCCGCCGCGCCGGGCCGGTCAGGGTCGCTTCTGCGATCGGAGCAGCAGGGCGAGCGCGCAGTCCTGGTCCGTTCATGAGCGGGTCCGCCCGGTGCGCGGGACGGCCGTCCCCGCAGCTGGGCATCAGGAAAGCGCAGGCCGCCCGGCCGTCGGGACCGAAGTCGGCGAGGTTGGCCGCGAAGATCGCACCGGCCACGCGCTCGGCGTCCAGGGTCCGCAGCGCCTCGGGGAGCTGCCGAAGCGCGACCGCCGTGAGCACGCTCCAGTAGTGCGGGAACGTGTCACCCCACTGACGGTCGATGCCGAACCAGTACCCGTCCCAGTGCCGGATACCGAGGCCGGCGAACCCGAGCGCGTGCTCGGCCAGCGCGTCCCGGTGATCGACGGGCCGGCCTTGCCGCCGCCGCACACGTCGTACAGCGGATCGCCGCTGAGGCCTCCAAGGTGTTTCACACGTTTCAGGGGCGAGGCATGGCGGGTGCGGGAACGTGCGGCTGCTCGCGTGCGAGGAGCGCACCGAGGGCGGCGGCGAGGAGGGGAAGGCCGGCGACGACAGCCACGATCGCCGGCCAGGGGGTCTCGAACGGTACCCGTAACGGTGCCTCCCACGTGGTACGCACCGTTAGGGGCCACAGCAGCAACATCCCGGCGGGACATCCGGCGACCGCGCCAAGGAGTGTGCCGCACAGGGCGCTCAGACCCGCGCGGAAGGCGCAGAACCACCGGAAGGCCGCGGCGGATCCGTTGCCGGCCCGTCTCAGGACCCGGGCCTGGCGCGCGTTCGCGGCCTGGCCGAAGCTGGTGGCCAGCGCGCCCGCGAGGGCGATGAGGAGCGCCGCCGCGACGACGGGCAGCCACCCGGTCGAAGCCTCGAAGCCCCGTTCGACGTAAGTTGCCGCGACCGCATCGTCCAGCCGGTCGTCGAGGCGCTGCTGTTCCTGCACCGTCGTGCGGTGGAGGGTGGGGTCGACGATCAGCTCGTCCGGTTGGAGCTGGTAGCCGAGGCCCCGGACGACTTTCGAGGGGACGAAGATCGTCTGCATGTGCCGGTCGGCGGGCCTGGCGATGACCGCCCTGACGGTCTTGGTGACCGCCGTCTCGTCGTCCTCGTTGATCCCGTAGGAGAGTTCGACCGAGTTGACTTTCACGTTGGCTGACGTGATCACCACGGCCGTGCTCTCGTCGTATGGCGTCGACTGGTCACCCGTGAGATATCGCAGCAGCTTCTCATCACCGATGGCCTGATCCCAGTAGACGGCTTCCTCCGGTATTTCGACGTTCTCCGCGCTCGCGCGGAAGTGCCCGGACTCGGAGGAAATGCGCTCGCTCTGGGCGATCGGCACCTGGGGTAATTCCCGTTCGATCGCCGCTCGTACGATGTCCGCCTCCGCGGTTGAGAGAGGCTCTGCGAACATGGCGCTCGGCCGGACCAATAAGGTGCCTGGCCGGGCGCGGGGAGAGTATCCGGCCCTGCTCTGCGTTGTTTCGCCGGCCGCGATGACGGTCAGCGCGATGCCGGAGGCTGTCGCCAGCATCGCCAGCGTGATGGCGAGGACCGCGCGAGCGCGACGTTGGGCCAGGTCGCGGGCCGCCAGGCGGAAGGGCAGCGGCAGTCGTTCCGCGTACGGACCGATGATCTCCAGCAGCCACGAAGGCAGTGGCCCGAGACCGGCGACAAGCAGGCCCGCGCCGATGAGGGTGATCACCAGTATTCCGAAAAATTCGATGGCGCCGTAACGCGAATCCTCGCTCCCGAGCCACGCGCCGAGCCCCATCAACAAGGCGCCGGCGAACGATACGAACAATCCCACGGCGACGACTTCCCGGTTGATGAATTCGTGGCGGTTGGGCGGGGCGGAGAGCAGCGCGGCAGGGAGGGCCCCGGCTGCGGTCATCAGAGGAATGCCCACAAGCAGGGCGGCCATGATTGCGTAGAATGCAAGATCAACAGGCATGGCGGAATAGTAGTGAGTCGCTACGGCGACGCCTACGGGTCAGCGGCGCCGCGTACGCCCCCGCTCCGGCGGTGGTGCGCCGCTCCTGCACGACCCGGCCATGCGGCAGAGCCTGTCCTTGCCGACCTCATCAACGGCCCCCAGTTCGCCCGCTTGTGCGAGGCCTACGCCGCACTCCCCGTCAAACCCCGCCACCGGCCGAGCACCTACAGACCGGCCCGCTGGTGGGTTGCCGAAGGCTCCGGCCTGCCCGCCGGCGGCCATCCGGCCGAGGCGCCCGCCTCCCGCCAGGCCTACGAGTACGCCCTCGGATGGAACCTCGCCCACGCCGCCAGCCGCACCTTCGACAACCGGCGTGAGCCCAACGCGCCGACCGTCCCCGGGCAGGGCTGCGATGCGCCGATGAGGCGCGAGCCAGGACCCCGGACCAGGACGCGCGAGCCAGGACGCCCGCGCTGGTCGCCTCCCCCGGGGCGACCGCAGCATCGGGTTTCCACGGCAGAATGATGCCGATGACCGTCCCGCCCGCCGTGCGCGTCTCCGTCGCCGCCGCCGCCCTGATCTCCCTCGCCGCCTGCGGCGCGCAGGCGGCTGGTGCGGGTGCCGCGCCGGCACGTCCCACGGTGACGGGTCTCCCGCCCGGCCACCCCCTGGGCCAGCCGCCGCCGACCGTGTGGTCCCCGCCCCCGACCCCGTCCTGCGCCGGCCCGGGACTGCTCCTGTACGCCGGACCGCCGGATGCCGCCATGGGGCTGCGCGTCCAGACCGTGACGCTCACCAACTGCGGCGACACGGTGCGGCAGGTCAAGGGTTACCCGCGCGTCCGGCTCCTGGACGAGGACGGCGAGCCGCTGAAGGTGGAGATCGACCAAGGCGCCCGGCGGGTCACCACCGCCGTCGAGGATCCAGGGCCGAAGGCGGTGACCGTACGGCCGGGCCGATCGGCCGCCTTCACCCTGGCGTGGCGCAACACCTACGGCGGCACCACCCGTCCCCCGGCGGTCGGCGCCACGCTCGTCGTCACCGTCGGCTCCGGCCGGCAGCGCGTCGGCGGCCTCTTCGACCTCGGCTCCACGGACCTCCTGGGCGTCACCGCCTGGAAACCGGTCACGGCCAAGCGGTGAGGCGCGGCGGCCTCCTCCCGAGGAGGCCGCCGCGCGGACGCCCGGTCAGCTCGACGGGGTCTCGGAGTTCGCCATCCGCAGCAGGTCGTCCATGGCCGGCGGCTGCTGCCCGCCCTGGGAGGCGCCCATGCTGAGGAGGGTCGCCAGCGGGATCTGGGCGATCAGCGCCTGGCTGGCCGGGTCGGTGAAGAAGCTCTGCTGCCCGTCGGCGGCCTTCAGCAGGACCTCCTCGACGATCTTCCGGCCCCGGGGGTGAGCGAACCATTCCTGCAGCGTGCTGTCGGCCCTGAGCGCGGCCTGCGGGTGCTCCACGTCCAACTGGATGCGCTGCTCAAGGACCAGGTCGCGGGAGGAGTGGCCGACGTGCACGCCGTACTCGCCCGGCTCGGCCACCCAGCGCCCGTGCCGGGTGCTCCAGTAGCTGAAGGCCCGGGCGTCCAGCTCGATCGCCACGCGGGCGCTCTCGCCGGGGGCCAGGCGGACCTTGCGGAAGCCCCGCAGCTCGCGTTCGGGACGGTCCACGTCGGCGACGGGGTCGCTGACGTACACCTGCACGACCTCGGCGCCCTCCCGCGTGCCGGTGTTCGTCACCGTGACCTCGACGCGGGCCTCGGCCCGTGCCGGGTCGGGGACGTGCACGGCCAGGTCGGAGTAGGCGAACGTGGTGTACGACAGCCCGAACCCGAACGGGAAGGCCACGTCCCGCCCGGTGCGGTCGTACCAGCGATAGCCGATGTAGAGGCGCTCCCCGTAGAGCACCTGCCCCTCCGAGCCCGGCCAGTTGACGTGCGCGGGCGTGTCGGACAGCCGGTGCGGGACGGTCTCCGCCAGCCGGCCGGAGGGGTCGGCGTGGCCGAAGATCAGGTCGGCCGCGGCGCCGCCGCCCGCCTGGCCCGGCAGCCACATCTCCAGCAGGGCGGCCGCGTGCTCGGTGAGCGGGCCGGTCAGCACGACGCCGCCGTTGCTCAGCACGACCGCGACCGACGGGTTGACCGCGGCCACCGCCTCCAGCAGCTGGAGCTGCGCCTCCGGCAGGTCCAGGTCCTCGCGGTCGAAGCCTTCGGACTCGGCCTCCGACGGCTCGCCGAGGAACATCAGCACCGCGGCGGCGCCGCGGGCGGCCTCCACCGCCTCGGCGAGCAGGGCGGCGTCCGGCTCCCCGTCGAGGCGGAACCCCGGCGCGAAGGCGACCTCGCGCGAGGTGGCGGCGCGGATCGCCGTCAGGGCGTCGTCGAGCCGGGTCGGGTTGATGAGGGAGCTGCCGGCGCCCTGGTAGCGGGGGGTGCGCGCGAACTCGCCCAGCACCGCGATCGGCCCGCCGGACTCCGGGTCCAGCGGGAGCAGGCCGCCGTCGTTCTTCAGCAGGACCGCGCACTCGGCCGCGACGCGGCGGGCGAGCGCGTGGTGGGCGTCGAAGTCGGGCGCCGCCTCCGCGCGGCCCCGGCGCAGCCGGTCGTGGGTGCTCACCAGGCGTTCCACGGCGACGTCCAGGACGTCTTCACTCAGCTCGCCGGCGCGTACGGCCGCGACGATGGCGGCGGCGCTGCGGCCGCCGGTCCCCGGCATCTCCAGGTCCAGTCCGGACCGGACGGCGGCGACCGGGTCGTGGACCGCACCCCAGTCGGAGACCACGTATCCGTCGAAGCCCCACTCCTCGCGCAGGACCGTCGTGAGCAGCCAGGGGTTCTCCGACGCGTACACGCCGTTGATCCGGTTGTACGAGCACATGATCGTGGCCGGCCGCGCCTCGCGGACGACGTGCTCGAACGCGCGCAGGTAGATCTCCCGCAGGGTGCGCTCGTCCACCTCCGCGCTGACGCGCATGCGGTCGGTCTCCTGGTTGTTGGCCGCGAAGTGCTTGACCGACGCGCCGACGCCGCGCGACTGCAGGCCCGCGACCCACGCGGCTCCCATGACGCCGGCCAGCAGCGGGTCCTCGGCGAAATACTCGAAGTTGCGCCCGCACAGCGGGGAGCGCTTCATGTTGACGCCGGGGCCGAGGAGCACGTCCACGCCGAGCGCCCTGGCCTCGACCGCGAGCGCCTCCCCCACCTCGCGCAGGAGGCCGTCGTCCCACGACGAGCCCAGGGCCGCCGCGGTGGGGAACGCCGTGGCGGGCATGCTGTCGGCGAGCCCGAGGTGATCGACCCCGGTCCGCTGCAGGCGTACGCCGTGGGGGCCGTCGGTGAGCAGCGCGGCCGGCACGCCCGCGTGCGACACCTCCGCGGTCGTCCAGAAACTGGCGCCGGACACGAGCCGCGCCTTCTCCTCGAGCGTGAGCCGTTCGACGACGGATCGTCCGTCGGTCATGTCATGACCTTCCTGTCCTGCGAGGGATGAGTGGAGCTAGCGCGCGCTAGCTGCCCGCGATGTGACGCTAACCTTGGGGCACTAGCGCGCGCAAGTGCCAGGTCGGGAAAGGGAGGGCGGCCATGGGCGGAGGGGCACGGCGGGTGACGGCGAGCGACATCGCGCGGTCCCTGGGGATCTCCCGGGCCACGGTGGGTTTCGTCATCAACGACACCCCGGGCCAGACGATCTCCGAGGCCACCCGGCGCAAGGTCCTCGCCGAGGCCGCGCGCCTGGGCTACCGCCCGCACGCCGCCGCCCGGGCGCTCGCCCGGGGCAGCAACCGCATCGTCCTGTTCGTCCTGCCGGACTGGCCGGTGGAGCACAGCCTGCGCCGCTACCTGGAGGAGGCGACCCTCGTCCTGGACCGCGCCGGCTACTCGCTGGTGACCTGGACCCGGCACGCGAGCGGCCGTTCCCGCCCGCTGTGGGAGACGCTCGACCCCGACCTCGTCGTCCCGGTCATCCCCCTCCCCCGCGACGACCTCGACGTTCTGCGCCGGGAGGCGGGCGCGCGGCTGCTGCTCGGCGGCGATGAGCCCGCCGAACTGCACGAGGTGCCGTCCCTGCGGGCCGGGCCGCCCCTGCAGGTGGAGCATCTCCACGAGCGCGGGCACGCCCGGCTGGCCGTCGCCCTCACGGGCGACCCGCGCCTGGAGCTGCTCGCCGGCCTGCGCGCGTCCCTGGCGAGGGCGCGCGCCGCGGAGCTCGGCCTCGAGATCGCCGACCTGCGGACGGTCTCCGACGAGGACGGCTCCGCGGCCGATGCCGTACGGGACTGGCTGGACGCCGGCGTCACCGGGGTGGTCGCCTACAACGACGACATCGCCGCCGCCGTCGTGGGGGCGGCCGTGCGCGCGGGGATCGCCCTGCCCGGCCGCCTCGCGGTGGTCGGGCACGACGACAGTCCCCTGGCACGGCTGCTGGTGCCCGCGCTGTCGAGCGTGCGGGTGGATGTGGCAGGTCTGGGCAGGTACGCCGCCCACCGCGCGCTGCACGCCCTCGGGGTGGAGGACACGCCCCCGGCCAAGCCCGGCGTCCGGGCCAGTGTGGTGCACCGGGAGACGTCGTGACCGGGTGTCAGTCCGCGAGCTCCTGCCGGCGGCGGAGTTCGAGCTCCTGGCCGACCCGGGCGGTGTCGCGCGGGTAGGTGACGTACAGGACGGAGAGCACGAGGCCGTTGACGATCATCAGGATGACCAGGCGCTCGAACTGGCCGGGCGGGGCGTCGGTCTCGACCATGAGCCGGCGCAGCAGCTCGATCATCCGCAGCTCCACGTCGTCGTCCACGATCGGGCTCTCCTGCGCCGGATCCTCGTGGAGGTCGAACAGCGCGCCCTCCCGCAGCGGCCCGTCCTGGGCGAGGTCGTATGCTCCGATGAACGTTCCGAGTCCGGCAAGCCCGCGGGGAGACGTCGATGCCAGCACGGACCCGTCGCGGTACGGCGTCACCCCAGGTCCGGGAGGCTCAGGACGGGGAGGCGGCAGTGTGGCTGTGGCCCGGCCGCGCCCTGTACGCCGGGCCGTCCCTGCGGCTGGGCCCGCACTCCGGCGCGGTGGCGTGCGTGGCCGTCGGCGTGGACGCGCCCTTCACCGTACGGCGCGCGCCCGGCGGCGAACTGCGGGCCCGGACCGCTCTCATCCCGCCGCGAACCCGGCATCACCTCACGGCGGGCGGCGAGCGCATGGTCTTCCTCTACCTCGACCCGGGCTCGGCCGAGGACCGGGCGTGCCGGGCCAGGTTCACCGCCGGCGAGTACGGCGTCATGACCGGGCACGAAGCCGAGGCCGGCCTGCTGGCCCGGGCGGCGGCCATCTCCGCGCACAGCCCGGACCGGCAGGTCGCCGCCTGGACGGACGGGGCCACCGGCCACACGACGGCATCGTTCACCGACCCCCGGATCGCCGCCGCCCTGCGCCGCCTGATCGGCGCGGACGAGCCCGTGCCCGCCGCGCTGCTGGCCGCCGAGCTGGGGCTGTCGGAGTCGCGCTTCCTGCGGCTGTTCAGGGACGGTACGGGCACCTCGTACCGGAGGTTCCGGCTGTGGGCGCAGATGCACCGGGCCGCTCGGGCGCTGGCCGCGGGCGAGAACCTCACCCGTGCCGCGGCCGACGGCTACTTCGCCAGCCCGTCCCACTTCAGCACCGCGTTCCACGCGATGTTCGGCCTTCCCCCGAGCGCCCTGCTCTCCCGGCGCCTGACGATCCGGTGCCTGGACCCCCTGGTGTGACGGCTCACCCGGCGACGGCGGCCAGCAGCGCGCCCCCGCCCACCGCCTCCACCCAGAAGTACAGCCACGAGGGATAGAACGCCGACGGCCGCTCGACCGACCGCGCCACCAGCCGGCCGGCGGCCATGCCCAGCAGGGACACGGCGACGGTCACGACCATGCCCGTCCGCATCCCGCCCGTGTCGGCCGCCGCGGCCACCAGCAGGCCCGCGACGGCCACGCCGAAACCTCCGTACACGGCGCGGACCTCGGTCCGCGCCTCGACCGAGTCGGCCACGATCCGGAACGGCCTGATCAGCGCGGCGGGCGCGAGGAGGCCGTAAACGCCCATCCCCAGGAAGAAGACCGCCGCGGCGGCGATCACGACAGTCGACATGGAGGTGCTCCCCTTCGTGTCACGGCAGCTTGCCTGGCCAGGACAGCCTGCCGGGCGCGCACCGCACCCGGCTTTCACAAACCCGCCGCGTTCCCCGTCGCACCCGCGCGGACGGGGCCGACCCGCTAAATCGTTCGATCGCGGTCGTGGTCACGACCTACGATGCGGAGGCGTGGGCAACAGATTGAGCCATGTCGCGACGGTGAACGAGCGGATCGCCGCCGACGGCCGGTACACCGCCGAGGACGGCACCCTCGTCACCGTGGGTCCCGCGTTGGCGGCGGCGATCGCCGGCACGGTGAGCCATCCGGCGGACGAGCCGATCGCCGCGCCGGCCACCGGAGGGCACCGGACGTCTTTCGAGGTCACCCCGGAAGGCAGCCTGCAGGCCGCGCGGCGCCTGCACCTGGCCGGCGCCGAACGGATCGCCGTGCTGAACTTCGCCTCGGCCCGCAACCCCGGCGGCGGCTACCTCGGCGGGGCCAAGGCGCAGGAGGAGGATCTGTGCCGCGCGAGCCTGCTGTACCCCTGTCTGCTGAATGCCCCCGACTACTACGCCGCGCACCGCGCCTCCTCCGACCTGCTCTACAGCCACCGGGTCATCTGGTCGCCCGATGTGCCGGTGCACCGCGACGATCGCGGCCGGCTGCTGAGCGAGCCGTACCCGGTCTCGTTCCTGACCTCGGCCGCGCCCAACGCCGGGCAGCTGCTGCGGCGCGATCCCGGCGCGGGGCCGCGGATCCGGCGGGCGCTGCACGAGCGGACCGGACGCGTGCTGGCGGTCGCCGCGCACCACGGCGCGCGGCAGCTCGTGCTCGGGGCGTGGGGGTGCGGGGTGTTCCGCAACGACCCGCGGGAGGTCGCCGCGGCCTTCCACGCCCACCTGGCCGGGGGCGGGGTGTTCGAACGGGTGGTGTTCGCGGTCTGGGACCGGTCGGAGCAGTCGGCCAACCGGGCCGCGTTCGCCGAACTCTTCGGGCAGCCGGTCACCGGGTGAGCCCGTCGAGGCCGGCCAGGCTCGGGCGGCACGCCCACCAGGAGGACGAGGAACTGCGCCGCTGACTCGCCGGTTGCCCGTGTCTCGGCCGGACCCGCTAGAGGGCGATGTCGGCGGGAAGCAGCTGTTCGGTGAGCAGGCGCCGAACCCGGTCCGGACGCGTCGCCGCCCAGGGCCGTAGCAGCTCCCATCCGTGGAAATAGCCGAAGATGTACGGACTCATCGGCGACGGCTTGAGCAGCCCCAGCGCAGGCGCCACCTCGTCGTCGCCGTACAGAGCCCACCGGGTGAGGTACTCGCCCAGCTCGGCCTCGGCACGCCCCTCGGCCGCCAGGAACATCGCGTTCCCCCACACGCCCCACAACACGTTCTTGGCGTGGTGGATCGCCGCGAAGTCGCTTCCGTCGGACCGGATGCCGGCGTCGGGGAAGATGTGCCGGTTCAGCCATTCCTGCGCCTCGTCGCCGGGGAACAGGATCTCCTCGGCGAGCAGCCCGAGCCCCTCGCTGAGCACGAACGACGGCGACATCATGAACCGCACGCCCTGGTCCTGACGGTCAGCGAGGTGGATCTCCTTGAGCATCGACTCGGCGATGTGGCCCGGGTGCCCCTCGTGGGCGACGAGATAGAGCAGATCGGCCAGGTTGAACGGGATCGCCCTGTTGATGTGGATCGTGGACCTCAGCCCACCCTCGTAGGCGCCGGCGCCGTGGAACGACACGCCTTCCACGAGCCGGCAGCCGACCACCTCGTCCTCCGGCAGCGGGATGATCGTGTTCGTCCGTGCCCGTGTCTCGGCCACCGCCTTGGCCACCAGATCGGGCAGCCGGTCGATCGGGTCCAGCGTGTGCCGTGCCTGCCACGCCCGCAGCCGCTCCGCGAGCGATCCACGGCCTTTCGGCAGGGCGGCGTCGAGCTCGGCGTGCGCCTCCTCGAAGACCACCTCCGGCAGCCGCCGCGGTTCCAGGCCCAGGCATTCGCGCGCGTACTCGGCCGGCGGCGGCCGCTCGCCGTCCAGGTAACGGGCGACGGCCCGCATCGCGCGTACCTGGGCGGCCAGGTAGGGCGACGGGGCGCTCTCCAGCAACCGCTCGGCGTCGTCCGCCAACCTCCCCGGCGCGGCCGGCGGCTCGCTCCCCGCCTGGGCGCCCCACTCCTCCGGGCCCCGGTAGATCAGCACGGTGCCGCTGAGCGCGGCACCGCCGACCAGCCGGTCGATCCGCAACGCCAGCATCGCGTAGTCGCGCTGCCAATCGGTCATCGAGCCCTCCTGTCCTCTCGGTGGGCTGTTAAGTTAGCTGTACGGTTTTCCGTACAGTGCACGGAAGGGTCGGGGGATGCCGGAGTCCATCTGGTTCCGCGACGACGCGCGCCCGCGCAGGCCGCGACTGTCGCGCGAGCGCATCGTCGAGGCCGCCGTCGCCCTGCTCGACGCCGAGGGCGTCGCAGGCTTCTCGATGAGGGCGCTGGCCGCGCGCCTGCGGGCCGGCACGATGTCGCTCTACGAGTACGTCACGAGCAAGGAGGACGTGCTCGACCTGGCGCTCGACGAGGTGTTCGGCGAGATCTCGGCGGAGGAGCGTCCCGCCTGGCGCGACACGGTCGTCCGCCAGCTCAGCCAGAGCAGGGACGTCATGCGCCGCCACCCCTGGGTGCCCGCGCTGACCGCCACCCGGCCCCTGCTCGGCCCGAACGCGCTGGCCCGCTCCCGGCTCTTCTACTCCGCCCTGGCCGGGGCCGGGCTGACCGGCCCCGTCCTGACCGCCGCCGTCGGGACCCTGACCTCCTACGTGAACGGATACGTCGCCGCCGAGAACATCTGGTGGGCCACCGTCCGCACGCCCGGCGCGGACGCCGAGATCCGCGAGCGCGTCGGCCGCTTCCTGGAGGAGAACGCCACGGAGCTGTCTCGGCACGCGTATGTGGAGGACGGCGACTTCGACCGGCAGTTCCTCCTGGGCCTGGACATCGTCCTCGACGGCATCGAAGCCCGGATTCCCAGCCCGGAAGGGCGCCGATGACCCTCCGCCCGCCCGAGCCCGACGGCAGGCCGGACGGGCAGCGCCCGTGGTCGATCCGCTCCGGTCAGCGGTAGTCGTTCTCCTTCAACTCGATGACCCAGGCACGGCGCTCGGCGATCTTGCCATCGCGCATGACGAACACCTCCGCCATGGACATGCGCATCTCGCCGCCCGCGACTCGCCGCACCGTCCCGGTGAGCTCGGCCATGATGACATCGCCCTGCTCGACCATGCGCACGACCTCCAGGTGCGGCGGGTCGAGGAGCTCGGGCGGGCCGTCGATGGCCCGGTCATAGGCCTCTTTACCCGTCAGGTGGAAACCGCCGAAGACGGTCCACTCGATGTCGTCCGTCAGACAGGACAGGATCTGCTCGTGATCGTTCTTACGGAAACCGTCCAGATAGGTGTTGACGGTCTCGATGTTCCGCGACATGTCTGCTCCTTCGCGTCGGGTTGTCGGCGGTTCCCTCGCAGGACGGTCGGAGCGGCCAGAGCGTTCTCGACATGGCTTCGGCCCTGCTTACGGCGGTGAGCCACATGCGAATCAGTTGGATTATGTACTGATCACCTGTCGCCCTTCCCCTTTGTTCGGCTTCACAATCAGCGCATTCACCCCCCGTTGGAGATGCGCATGAAGGTCAGACACGCGCTCGTCACACTGAACGCCGCATTCGGACTTGCGGCAAGCCCCTTCACTCCCGCACGGGCCGCCGTGCCGCAACCCCAGCCCGGTACGCTCGGCAAGCACGACATCAGCGGCACGTACGTCAGCGGATTGTCGTCCGGCGGGTTCATGGCCAACCAGCTCCACGTCGCCTACTCCAGTGTCTTCAAGGGCGCGGGCATCTTCTCCGCCGGCGCCTACGACTGCGCGCAGAACAACCTCAACACCGCCCTGTACGCGTGCATGGACACCTTCATGGCGCGCACACCCCCGGCCCGGTTGGTGCAGCTCACCCGTGATCGGGCGGCGGCGGGCAGCATCGACCCGGTGCAGAACCTCTCGGGCGACCCGGTGTGGCTGTACCACGGAACCGCCGACCAGACCATCGACCCGGCGGTGAACGACGATCTGGCCACCTACTACCGCGACCTCGGCGCCAACGTCGTGTACAACAACACTTCCGGCGCCGGGCACGCCTGGGTCAGCCCGATCGGCTCCAATGCCTGCTCCGCCACGAGCTCCCCGTACGTCAACAAGTGCGGGACCACAGATCCGGTCAAGGAGATGCTGACCCACCTGTACGGAACCGTGAGCCCCGCCGCCTCCTCGCTGACCGGCAAGCTCATCCAGTTCGACCAGAACACCTATGCCCCCGGTGGCGACGCCGGCTCGATCAGCATGGGCCGCGACGGCTTCGTCTATGTCCCCCGGCAGTGTGAGGGAGGTTCCTGCAAGCTGATGGTCGCGGTGCACGGGTGCTATCAGTACTACGGTCTGGTCGGAGACGCCTTCATGGACCAGGCGTACCTCAATGAGTACGCCGACACCAACAACATGATCGTGCTGTATCCCCAGGCCACCACCAGCGCGGCCGGCACCAATCCGCGCGGCTGCTGGGACTGGTGGGGCTACCAATCCGCCCAGTACCCCCTCAAGAGCGGCCCGCAGATGACCGCCATCGTGAACATGGTCAAGGCCCTCGGCGGTGGCGGCGCGCCGCCCGCTACGTTGCCGGCCCCGGCCGGCCTGTCCGTGACCGGAACGACGAACAGCGGCGTCTCACTGTCTTGGACCGCCGTGTCGGGCGCGGCCTCGTACAACGTCTACCGCGACGGCAGTAAGGTCAACTCTTCCGCCGTGACGGGCACGAGTTACACCGACAGCGGCCTGAGCGCCGGCACCACCTACACCTACACCGTCGCCGCCGTCGACAACAGCGGCACGGCCAGCGCCCGGTCAACGGCAGTGACCGCGACCACCACGGGGCCCTCCACCGTCTGTGTGACGGCGAACAACTATGCGCACACCGTCGCCGGCAGGGCTTACGCGCAGGGGGGACAGACTTACGCGCGCGGTTCCAACCAGCCGATGGGCCTGTGGAACACCGCGATCGTCCACACCCTCAAGCAGACCGGAGCCACGACGTGGGTACTGGCCGACAACGGTTGCTGACCGGCCCGAGGCACCTCCTCCGAGCCGATGACGTGACAGACGCCCGCGATCGGCCGGCCCGTATAAATTGCGGTGATGACCTTCGATGATCTCATCCCGTCCGCCGGTGAGTCTCCTCTGGTGTCGCGGCCGGTGACCCAGGCCGTGATCCTCGCCGGCGGCAAGGGATCGCGCCTGCGCCCCTACACCGACACCCGGCCCAAGCCGATGATCGAGATCCCGGGCACCGGCCTGCCCGTCATCGGTCACCAGCTGGAATGGCTGGCGGCGGAAGGAGTGACGGATGCCATCATCTCCTGCGGCTACCTGTCCGAGGTCGTGCTCGACTGGCTGGGCAGCGTGAGCCTGCCGCTCAAGGTGATCCCGGTGGTCGAGACCGAAGCGCTCGGGCGTGGTGGCGGGCTGAAGTTCGCCGCCGCCTCTCTGCCCCGCCCCGATGGGCCCTGGTACGCCACCAACGGCGACATCTGGACCCGCTTCAGCCTGCGTGCCATGGCCGACTTCCACCATGAGCGGGACGCCCACGCCACCCTGGCCCTGGCCCGGCCCCGCCTCCCCTGGGGGACCGTCGACATCGACCGTTTCGGCAACGTCCTCGACTTCGTCGAGGCTCCGCCGTCGCCCTATCCGATCAACGCCGGTGTCTATGTCTTCTCCGCCGAGTTCGCCTCGATGCTCCCGGATGTCGGCGACCATGAGCGGAGCACGTTCCCCCACCTCGCCCGCCGGCGCCGCCTGGCAGGTTACGAGCTGCCGCAGGGGGTGTACTGGCGAGCCATCGACACGGCCAAGGATCTGGACGAGGCCGCCAAGGAACTGGCCGCCTTCCGCAAGAAGAACCCGGCGCCCTGACCGGACGGACGGCCACAGCTCAAAAGAGTGCGTAGCGCGTTACTTCATTGTCGCCGCGATGCCGGGGGAGTCTGGACCGTACGCCCATCTCTGCAGGGAGGATGACGTTGTCGACATCCGTGGGTCAGCGCCCCACTCCCCCGAACGTGCCGTTCCTGGACGTCCTGGATCCGGCCTTCGACTTCGGCGCCCCCGAGGTCCTCGCGGCCCAAGCGGAAAGCTGGTACGCCACCAGCCCCATCGGCCTGCTCGTGCTGCGCTACGAGCAGGCCAATGACCTCTTACGCGACCGGAGGCTGGACCACAACGGCAAGCGGTACCTGGAGACGAACGGGATCTTCGACGGTCCGATCTACGACTGGTTCGTCCCGATGATCGTCAACCACGAAGGAGAGGACCACCGCCGCCTGCGCCGCCTGACGAGCAAGGCGTTCACCGCGCGTACGGTGGAGAGCCTGCGGCCGTTCATCCGGGAGCAGGCCGAGCAGCTGACCGAGGGCCTGGCCTCGGCCGGGACGTGCGAGTTCGTCGAGGACTTCGCCTCCCGGCTGCCGCTGACGGTCATGTGCCGGCTGCTCGGCGTGCCGCCCGAGGACTACGACGTCTTCGGCACCTGGACCAGAGACATCGGCCTGGTCTTCAGCCTCGCGGCCGGCGGCGACGTCGTCACAAGGGTGGAAGCCGCGGTGCGCGGCCTGAACGACTACGCCGACTTCCTCATCGAGGAGAAGGCTGCCAGGCCCACCGACGACCTCAGCTCCGCCCTGGTCGCGGCCTACCAGGCCGACGACGGCCGCGTCAGCAGGGACGAGCTGCGCAACCTGCTGGTCACGCTGGTGTTCGGCGCCCAGGACAACACCCGCTACCAGCTCGCGAACGCCATGGTCGCCTTCGCCGAGCACCCCGCCCAGTGGACCCTGCTGGGGCGGCGGCCGGAGCTGGCGGCCCAGGCCGTCGAAGAGGTGATGCGCTGGCTTCCCTCGGCGGGCACCATCTACCGGTTCGCCGCGGAGGACTTCGACTACGAGGGGCTGCGCATCGAGCGCGAGACGTTCCTCACGATGTGCGTCAGCATCGCCCAGCGCGACCCGCGCGCGCACAAGAACGCCGGCCGATTCGACATCACGGCCGTCAGGGACAATCCCCCGCTGCAGTTCGGCGCGGGCCCGCACCACTGCCTGGGCGCGGCTCTGGCCCGCGTCGAGATAGGCGAGGCACTCCCCATCCTCGCCGCCCGGCTGGGCCCGCCCTCCGTCGCGGGGCCGATCGCCTGGCAGGGCCCGCTCGGGATCCAGGGCCCGGACACGCTGCCGCTGCGCTTCGGCTGATCAGGACCGGTGGCCGCCCGCCTCCCGGGGTGGGCGGCCACCCGTACGCCCCGGGGCGCTCATGGCCGGGAAACGCCGTGGTAGTGCGGCAGGTCCAGCGGCGGCACCGGGAAGCCGCCTGCCGCCGGCTCTTCGGACAGTTCCTCGAACTCGGCCTCGGCCTGGGCCTTCTGGGCCTCCTTGCGCCGCTGGTTGACGGTGTCGAACCGCGTCCAGATGGCCAGCGCGCCGATCACGACGACCCCGGTCACGCCGAGGGCGATCATCCGGGACTCCTCGTTGAGCATCACGCTGCGCACGCCGGCCACGAGCAGGATCCACGCCAGGTTGACGGGGATCAGCACCTTCCAGCCCAGCGACATGAGCTGGTCGTAGCGCACGCGCGGCAGCGAGGCCCGCACCCAGATGATGAAGCTGAAGGTGAGCACGAACTTGATGAGGAACCACAGCACCGGCCAGTAGCCCTGGTTGGCGCCCTCCCACCAGGAGATCGGGATCGGCGCCCGCCAGCCGCCGAGGAACAGCGTCACGGCCATGGCGGAGGCGGTGAAGGTGTGCAGGTATTCGCCCATCATGATCAGGGCGAACTTCAGCGACGAGGAGTACTCGGTCTGGAAGCCTCCGACCAGCTCGCCCTCGCCTTCGGGCAGGTCGAACGGGATACGCGCGGCCTCGCCGAACATGCAGATCACGTAGATCAGGAACGACGGGATCAGCAGGAACACGAACCAGGTCTCGCCCTGCGCCTTGACGATCTCCGAGGTGGACAGCGTCCCGGCGAACAGGAAGACGGCCACGAACGACAGGCCCATGGCGATCTCGTACGAGACCACCTGCGCCGCGCTCCGCAGACCGCCCAGCAGCGCGTACGGCGAGCGCGACGACCATCCGGCCAGCACCACGCCGTAGACCGACACCGCGCCCATGGCCAGCATGAACAGCACCGCCACCGGCAGGTCCACCAGCTGCAGCGGCGTCCGCACCCCGAACAGGCTCACGACCGGCCCGAACGGCACGATCGAGAAGGCCAGCATCGCCGGCACCACCATGATGACCGGCGCCAGCAGGTAGAGCACCCGGTCCACCGTGCGCGGGAAGAGGTCCTCCTTCAAGCCCATCTTGATCGCGTCGGCGACCGACTGCAGGAGGCCGAACTTACCGGCCCGGTTGGGCCCGTACCGGTTCTGCATCCGCGAGATCAGCTTGCGCTCGAACCAGACGCCGAAGACGACTCCCAACCCCAGAAAGAGGAACACCATCACGGCCTTGACGATGATGATCCACAGCGGGTCCTTGCCGAAGTCGGCAAGCGTGGGATCGGCCGCGAGAACGCCTGCCATGACGTGATGCCCCTTCCTCTCCCCCGGCCCTCGTGCGGTCCGGAGCGGAAGGTCACGCTAGCCCGTGAGCCGATCGCTGTCTTGAACGAATGCGAACAGCTGCTTGGGCGTCATCCGCACCATCGCCCGCATCTCGCGGGTGAGGTGCGGCTGGTCGGCGTAACCGCAGGCGACAGCCTCCTCCAGGGTGGCCGAGGGCCGCCGCCACCTGTCCACGGTCCGCTGGAACCGGGCGATCCGGGCCACCGTCTTGGGCGACAGGCCCACCACCCGGCGGAAGCCGAGCTCGAGGTAACGGCGGCTGACGCCCAGCTCACCGGCGAGGGACGCGATGGTGGGCGGGCCGGCCGGCTCCTGCAGCCGCCACCAGGCGCGCATGATCAGGTCGCCGGGGCCGGCGCCGGGGCGCAGCCACGCCGTCAGCCGCTCCTCCAGCAGCCTGAAGCGCTCCGCCCAGCCCTCCGGCGCCATCAGCCGGCCGGTCAGCTCCTCGGCTCGGGTGCCGAGGAGGTCGTCCAGGCGCACGCTCGTGCCGGCCACCTCGCGCAGGGGCGTCCCCGTCAGCGCCGACATCCCGGCGGGCGTGAGCCCGACCGCGACCCCGTGACGCCACGGCGTGTGGGCCGAGAACGTCGCGGTCGCGCGGGGGCCGGTGACGATCGGGCTCATGCCCGTGAAGTCGACGATCAGGGTGGCCGCGTTGAGCGGCAGCATCCGGCTGGGGTGGGCGGGCTCTCCCGCCCTGGTGCGGAAACCGGCCCATCCCAGCACGTACGGACGCAGGTGCGGCGGTGGCAGCCGGGCGATCATCTCGTACGGTTCCGCCTGTCGCTGCGCGGGCAGCGAATGGATCGCCATCACACCGGCAAGCCTGCCCTATCTCACGTCCGGCTACCGGACCCAGAGTTCCCAGTAGTTGCCGCCACCCGAGCACTCGTACTCGTTCCAACCCTCGCGGACCCACATCTGGCCGGCGTCGACGCACTTGTACTTGCTGGTGTACACGCCGATGTACGTCCAGGCGGCCGCCTGAGCGGAAGCAGGCGTGCTGAGCACGCTGACGATCGCGGTGACCAAGCCGGCTACCAGAAGCCCTGCACGAAGACGCATCCGTTCCTCCTCGAAACGCGGGAAGCGATACGCCAAGATCATGCTGGAAGGGCATGCCCGAATACAAGTGTTCAGCAAATCTGTTCACGATCAGTTCAAATGCACGGGCCTGGTCGAGGGCGGTGACCGCGGCCTCGACATCGGAGACGGTCGTCCGGTGGCTGGTCTGGCAGAGGCGCAGCGCGGGCCGCCCGGCCAGGCGTACGGTGCTCAGCCAGGCCTGGCCGCTGCGCACGACGTGGTCGGCGACGGCGGCGTGCCAGGCGGCGCTGTGCTCCGGCCCCTGCGACTCCGCCTCGGGGTCGGCGACGCGGACCACCGGGAGCGGGGTGTCGTTGACGCGCGGCCAGCCCTCCTCCGACAGCCGGCGAGCGAGCAGCTCGCCGCGCCGGACGTCGCGTTCGAGCTGCTCGGCGTAGGCCGGCCGGCCGGCGATCGCGAGCGCGAGGAACACCTTCAGGCCCGCGAACCTGCGCGACCACTGCACGCTGGTCGCGTACGGGTCGGGCACCTGGCCGCTCTGCGCGGGCATGTAGGAGGGGCTGGCGTGGAAGCTGCCGGCGAGCGCGTCCGGGTGCCGGGTGAGGAACATGCCCGCGCCCATGGGCGCCGACAGCCACTTGTGCGCGGCCGTGGTGCCGGCGGTGCCGATCAGGAGGAACGGCTCGAACCCCGCGGCCACATCGGCTCGGTGCGTCTCGCGCAGCGCCGCCAGATCCATGCGGTGCCGGGAATCGGTGGGTACGAGCCGTACCGCGTCGCGGCCGAGCCCCGTCATGTGGGCGATCTTGAGCCAGGCCAGGTGGCTCTCGGCCGAGGCGTACAGCACCGGCATGCGCGCCAGACCGGCCAGGCCGCCGCCCGGGTAGGCCGGGAACCTGCGGGTCAGCGCGACGATGACGGCGGTCAGGTTCGCCTCCGCGCCACCCACGGTGAAGCTGCCCTCGGCGGTGGGCAGGCCGAGGCGGCCGGCGACGAAGCGCAGCACGTGCCGCTCCATCTCCACGGCGGCCGGGGCGTGGCTGTAGGCGGCCAGCTGCGGATTGACGCCTGCCGCCAGGACCTCGCCGGCGATGCCCCGCCAGGTCGGGGTCGGGTTGAACAGCCCGAAGTAGCGCGGGTGCGTCGTGTGCACGCCCCACCGCCGCAGCATCCCCATGACCTCGGCCAGCGTGTCCGCCGCCGGGGCGGGGCGGGCGAAGTCGTGGCCGGCCAGCCAGTCGCGCAGCTGCCCGGTTCCGGGTTCGGCGGGCGCGACGGGCCCGTCCGCGACCGTGCTCAGATGCCGTACGACCAGCTCCGCGGCCGCGGTGAGCAGCCGGGCTCCCTCCTGGGCGCCGATGTCCAGCGTTCCTGTCTCCTCGTGCATGGGACCACTGTCGTGAGCTCCAGGCGCGACCTCGCCCCCGACTGGTACGAGCTGACCCTCTGCCACAGCACGCCGGGAGAGCAGGAATCGCTGCCGGGGCTGTGGCTGCGCGCGCCCGGCGACCTGACGGTCCTGCGCGACGCGGACCCCGTGGTGGTGCCCGCCTGCGTCGACGCCTCCTACCGGCCCCCGCAAAAGCTCCTGGACGCGCTGGTCGAGGCGCACGAGCGCGGCGCCCGGATCGCCGCCCTGTGCACGGGCGGCGCGACTTCGGCGCCGCGGTGGCCGCGAAGGTGGGCCGCCGGATGGTGATCGCGCCGCACCGCGAGGGCGACCAGGCCCAGTACGTCGCGCCCGCCCCCGCCGTCACCGCTGACCGGGGGCTGGCGCCGGTGCTTCAGTGGGCGCTGGAGCGGCTGGAGACACCGCTCACCGTCCCGCGGCTGGCCGAGTACGCCTCGATGAGCACCAGGACGTTCGTACGCAGGTTCCGCCAGCAGGTCGGCCTGCCGCCGATGCGGTGGCTCAACCAGCAACGGCTGATCAGGGCCCGCGAACTCCTGGAGACCACCCACCTGCCCGTGGACGTCGTGGCCGAGCGGTGCGGGCTCGGCACCGGCACCGGCCTGCGCCAGCACTTCACCCGGTATCTGGGGACCACGCCGTCGGCGTACCGGCGCACGTACCAGGGGGCCTACCGCACCGACCTCTGGATGCGCGACCATGCGTAGCCGTGGCATGGACTCCGTACCGCTGGTCATGATCGGCCCGCCCGGCCTCGGCTTCCTCGGCGACCACTGGGGCCTGCGCACAGCCATGCTGGCGGTGCCGGCCTTCGTCGCCTCCGCCGTCTTCCTGGCTCCCGCCGTCGAGACCCGCCGCCGCGCGGCCACCGTCCGTCACGGCGGACCCGGCGATGCTCCTATGGATGTCAATCGGAGCGTTCCTGGTCGTTCGTTGTGGTGATGAGTCCGTAAAGTTCGCGGGCGACGTAGCGCTTCAGGCAGCGGATGATCTCTTTCTTGGACAGGCCGTCTTGGGTGCGTCGGTCCATGTAGGCGCGGGTGCGGGCATCCCAGCGCAGGCGGCACAGGACGACGCGGTAGAGGGCGGCGTTGGCCTGCCGGTCGCCGCCGCGGTTGAGGCGGTGCCGGGTGGTCTTGCCGGAGGAGGCCGGGATCGGCGCGACGCCGCAGAGCATGGCGAAGGCGGCTTCGCTGCCGATCCGGTCGTGGTTCTCGCCGGCGGTGACCAGGAGCTGTCCCGCGATCTCGGTGCCCACGCCATGGGCGGCGATCAGCCGTGGGTTGATCGCCATCACCAGGACGTCCAGGAGCTCGTCGAGGTCGGCGATCTCGGCGGACAGCTGCTGGTGGCGGCGGGCCAGGGAGCGCAGCGCGAGCTGGGTGGCGGTGGTCGGGTCGGCGGCGGCCTCGCGGTCGGAGGTCAGGGCGGCGCAGGTGGCGATGAGTTTCGTGCTGGACAGGCCCCGCAGGCTTTGGCGCAGGGCGTCCGGGGCGGTGACGATCAGGGCCTTGATCCGGCGTTGGGTGTCGGCGCGCTGGTCGATGGCGCTGCGGCGGGCGATGCGCAGGGCGCGCAGCGCTTCGATGCGGCCGTCGCGCCGTTTAGGGGTGCCGGTGCGGTCACCGGCGAGGGCGGCCTTGGCGGCGGCGATGGCGTCGATCGGGTCGGACTTGCCGTGGAAGCGGCGGCTCTTGCGGTCGGGCCGGTCGATCTCGATCACGTTGATGTGCTCGGCCTGCAGCAGCCGGGTGAGCCCGGCTCCGTAGGCGCCGGTGCCTTCCACCCCGACCCGGCTCAGCTGCCCGAAGGCGCGCATCCAGGCGAGCAGGGCGGTGTAGCCGGCGGGGGTGGCGGGGAACTGCTCGGTGCCCAGCACCCGGCCGACTCCATCGATCACGGCCGCGGTGTGGGTGTCCTGGTGGGTGTCCACGCCGCCGGCGACTTCAGTGAGCGGCGTGCTGTCGGGTGTAATGGAGGTCATCGTCGTCCTGTCGTCTGACCGAGGGGGCGGGACGGCACGCACCAGCCGGGGCAGCGCGGACAAGACAGTGATGGGGCCTCTGGCCAGGCTCCTATGAAGTCACAGGTGCCGCGTCCGGTGAGTGCAGATGAGCGCTTCCCGTCCAGGGCCGACAGATCCCGTTGAGGACCTCAAGGTCAGTCAGTTGATGGGTCAGACCCTGGCGGGAAGCGCTCACCCCTCCATCATCACTGTCAGTTGACGGCTCTGTCGTGCCCGGCCCAGTAGGGCTCGCGCAGCTTGAACTTCTGGATCTTGCCGGTCGCCGTGCGCGGAATCGTGTCCCGGAACTCCACGCTCGTCGGCGCCTTGTATCCGGCCATCCGTTCCTTGCAGTACGTGATGATCTCCGCCTCGCTCACCGTCGCGCCCTCGGCCCGGACGATCAGGGCCTTGATCGTCTCCCCCCACTTGGCGTCCGGCACTCCGATGACCGCCACCTCAGCGACCGAGGGATGGCTGAAGATGGTGTCCTCGACCTCGATCGAGGACACGTTCTCGCCTCCCGTGATGATCACGTCCTTCTTGCGGTCGGAGATCGTCAGGTGCCCGTCCGCGTCGTCGAGGTCGCCGCCGTCGCCGGTGTGGAACCAGCCGTCGGCCAGCGCGTTCGCCGTCTCCTCGGGCTTGTCCCAGTAGCCGTCGAACACGACGTTCGAGCGCGCCAGCACCTCCCCGGACTCGGCTACCCGCAGTCTGACACCCAGCGCCGGGAGCCCGGCCCGCGAGAGCCTGCGGGCCCGTTGATCGCCCGGCAGGTCCGCGTCCTGCGGCCGGGCGCGGTTGACGGTGAGCAGCGGCGAGGTCTCCGTCAGGCCGTAGATCTGGATGAACTCCCAGCCGAGCTCCTCTTCCACCCGCTGGATCAACCGGCTCGGGGGCGGCGCCCCCGCGCACACGATCCGTACGCGCTCACGGCCCGGGATCTCCCCCTCCCAGCCGGCCGCGGCGTCCAGCACCGTGCTCCACACCGCCGGCGCACCGCACATCAGGGTCACGCCGTGCTCGTCCACGCGGCGCAGGATCTCCGCTCCGTCCACCTTGCGCAGCACCACCTGCTTGACGCCGAGCCCGGCCATCACGAACGGCATGCCCCAGCCGTTGCAGTGGAACATCGGCAGCGTGTGCAGGTAGACGTCGCGCTCCCAGGCCCGCGTGTGCAGGCCGAGGGTCAGCCCGTTCACCCAGATGTTGCGGTGGGTGAGCTGAACCCCCTTGGGGCGGGCCGTCGTCCCGGAGGTGTAATTGATCGTCGCGGTGGCGTCCTCGTCCGGGTTCGACCACGGGCGCGGCTCCGTGTCGAACCGCATCAGCTCCGTCTCGGTCTGCTCTCCCAGGACGAAACGGTGGTCCGCCTTGATGCCGGCGGTCACCTCGTGGACCTCGGGATCGACCAGCACGACGGAGGCCCCGCTCTGCCGCACCACGTAATCGATCTCCTCGCCCTTCAGGCGGAAGTTGACCGGGACGCAGATGCGGCCGCTCATCGGCACCGCGAACAGCAGCTCCAGGAGGCGGGCGGAGTTGTGGCTGATCACCGCCACCCGGTCGCCTTCGTGCGTGCCGAGCGCGTCCAGCCCGGCCTGCCACGCCCGTACCCGCTCGCCCAGCCGCCCGTACGTGGACGCCGCCACGGGCGGTGCGGGCTGATCGGGCTCGTCGATCACTCCGGGGCTGCCCGCGAACCCCAGCTCCGCCCGGTCCAGAAAGTCCGCAATCGTCATCGGAACCCGCATCGCTCTCCTGACTCTCGTACCGTTCGTTTCCGAGTATGAAGCTCCGTCATGCTTGTCCGCGGCGGATCATCGAGAGCTGCCGGCGTCAGCGGGTGAAAAGGGCCCGGTGCAGCATTTCGCGTACGCGTTTGTGACGGTTGTCGCGCTGGGCGGCGTCGCTGCCGGCCACGGCGCTCTCCCCCATGGAGATGGCGAGCATCAGGTCGTCGACGTCGACCACGGGGTGGACGACGCCGGCCGCGCGCCCGGCATCCAGGAGAGGCTCGAAGCAGGCCGCGATGCGGTGGGCGTGCTCGATGAACCACTGCAGGTCGGCGCTGGACAGGACCTGGGCGAGGCCGCGGTTGTCCAGTTGCATGTCCAGGACGAAGTCGAACAACTGGACCGCGCCGTCGGGTTGCCCGCGCAGCCCGGCGGCGTGGTGCTCGATCTGGGCGACGTTGTCGGCGAAGACCGTGGCCGCGAGCTCCTCGCGGGTGGCGAAGTTGCGGTAGATCGTGGTGCGGCTCACCCCGGCGTCCCGGGCGATCTCCTCCAGCGCGACGTCGTGGCCGTGTTCGGCGAACATCCGCCGCGCCGCGGCGAGCAGCCGGTCCCGGTTGCGGACGGCGTCCTTCCGTGTCACTGGCACCCGCTTTCCTGCACGGTCCAACCCTAACTTGCCACGAACCGTACATGATTGTACGTTTAGCGCCGACGGAAACGTACACCTATGTACGTTTTGCTGAGCGGGTGCCGGGCGGCCATGGGATCGCCCCACCGGCCTTCATCGCCGATCGGAGCGGACAATGCGTGGTTTGAAGGACAAGGCGATCATCGTGGCCGGCGGGGCGACCGGCATCGGCGCGGCGACCGCGATCAGGCTCGCGGAGGAAGGCGCCGGCGTCGTCGTCGGCGACATCAACCTCTCCGGCGCGCAGGCCACCACCACCAGGATCACCGAGGCCGGCGGTTCGGCCGTCGCGGTCCACTTCGACCTCGCCGACGAGGACTCCGTCAACGCGCTGGCCGCCAGGACCGTCGAGGAGTTCGGCGCCGTGCACGGCCTGTTCAACGTCGGCGCCGACCTGTCGCCGGGCACCCTCGGGCGTGACAAGTCGCTGCTGGACACCGACCTGGACGTGTGGGAGCGGACTCTGGACGTCAACGTCCTGGGTTACGTCCGCACCGCTCGCGCCGTCCTGCCGCACCTGCTGGCCGACGGCGGCGGCAGCATCGTCAACTGCTCCTCCGGCGCCGCGATCAGTGCCAGCGACCGCAAGCGCCCCGCCTACGGGGCGTCGAAGTCAGCGGTCAACGCGCTGACCCGGCACATCGCCGGGCGCTTCGGCCCCGAGGGCGTGCGCTGCAACGGAGTGATGCCCGGCCTGGTCATGGGCGAGACGCAGGCGGCGCAGAACGACGTCCAGCTCCAGAAGATGTTCCTGGAGCACGTCCCCACCACCCGGCTGGGCCGCCCGAGCGACCTGGCCGCGGTCGTGGCCTTCCTGCTGTCCGACGACGCCGAATGGATCAACGGCCAGGTGTGGGCCATCGACGGCGGCGCGAACATGCGCGCCTGACCCTGGGGGTGGGCCGACGCCTCAGCCCCCGGGATCAACGTGCGGTGGCCATCAGCGGCGTGTCGTCGAAGACCACGGCTACCTTGAGCCTCGTCCCCGCCTTGATCGCCTCCGGAAGGGTGACGCTGCCCCGCTGAGCCTGGTCGAAGGAGACCGAGCCGAGGTCCGTGACCCTCCCGCCGGCCGTGAACGCGGGGAGCGCCGCTCGGGCGTCAGGTCGCCGAGGGCTGGCGCCCGCTGAACGAGCCGCCACTCCTGCGAGCCGTCCCCGGCCGCGTTCTGCAGGGTCGGCGCGGCCCCAGGGGACGCGCCGGTCAGGTACACGGCGCGGTTCCTGACCGCCTGGAGCCTGAAGAAGCCGTCGCCGGCGTCGACGAGGTTCCGGCTTCGCCCGCCTCCGGTGCCCCAGCGGGCCAGCGGCTTTCAGCTCGGCCCCGAGGCGGGCGAGCTCGGCGTGGGCGCGGCCCTCCCGGTGACAGGCGGACCTGGCCGGGGCCACTGGAATGGCCGTGACGGTCTGACTTGACGCTGATCAGCGAGAGGTCGCGCGCCCGCGTCCCGGGGTCCTCCGGGGCGGGGGCGCGGTCGAGGCGCGGACGACGAGCTCGACCGGATGGTCGGCCGCCGGTGGGAGGTCTTCGTGCGGCCGCTCGACGGCGTGGACGAGGAGCCGCAGTCCCCCCGTCGCGACGGCGTCGAACGGCTGGCGCGCCGGGGTGAGCGGAGGGCTCACGTACGCGGCGACGGGGATGTCGTCGAATCCGACCACGCTGACGTCGTCCGGCACCCGGCGACCGGCCTCCGTCAGCGCGCGGAGCACGCCGATGGCCATGTCGTCGTTCGCGGCGAACACGGCGGTCACCTCGCCGTCGGAGGCGAGCCGGCGGCCTGCCGCGTACCCCGACGCGGCCGACCAGTCGCCCTCGACGACAGGCGGTTCGCCGAGCCCGCGGGCCGCCAGCGCGGCACGCCACGCCGCGAGCCGCTCCCTGGCGGCATACCAGCGCTGCGGACCGGCGACGTGGTGGACGGTCGCGTGCCCCAGGTCCAGCAGGTGCTCGGTGGCCGCGGGGAGCGCTCGAGGTCATGGACAAGGCGGCCCGGCACCTGCTGAACAGCCGTACCGGGCCGAGCTGGTTCTCCGATTCCCTTCGAGACCACGCGGACCGCCCCATCTCGGGCTTCTCCCACGGCACGGGCGGCATGGGGTGGGCGCTGGGGCTGGCGGGCGAGCTGCTCGCGGAGGACGCCTACGTACGCGCGGGCATCGAGGCCATCCGCTACGAGCAGGAGAGCTTCGACCCGGGCACGGGAGCCTTCGCGGAGCTGCGCGACCATTCCGCGTTCGACCTCCCCGCCGACGCGCCGCCCACCACGTTCTGGTGCTACGGCGCGATGGGCATCGGCCTCAGCCGGGTGCTGGCCGCCCGATGGCTGCCCGGGCCGCTCGCGCGGGCCGAGGTCGACGCGGCCCTGACGGTCACCAGGGCACACGGCTTCGGGCGCAGCCAGTGCCTGTGCCACGGCGACTTCGGCAACCTCGAACTGCTCCTGCAGGCGGCCACGCTCAGGAACGATCCCGGGCTGCGCGCGGAGGCCGTCGGCCTGGCGCACGCCTCCGCCGCCCGGCGGGAGTGGGCGTGCGGCACGGTGAGCGAGGTCCAGGTGCCGGGCCTGATGACCGGACTGGCCGGCATCGGGTACGGCATGCTCCGCGCCGCCCGGCCGGACCGCGTTCCCGCCGTGATCGCCCTGGAGCGTCCGGGCCACCCTCACCCCGTATCGGCACTCCCGCTGGCGCCCGACGCGGACACCAGCCCGGCGATGTAGTCGGAGACCGCGGCGACGGTCGGCTGCCGCCACAGCAGGGTGGTCGGCAGCGAGCACCGGAACCGTTTCTCCAGCCGCCGCCGGACCACCACCGTCAGCACCGAGTCCAGCCCCTGCTCGACCAGCGGCCGGTACGGCGACAGGTCGGTGGGGGCCAGCCGCATCTCCTTGGCGATCTGCGCGCCGACCTCTTCCAGCAGGAACGCGCGCAGCTCCGCCGGCCCCAGGTCGGCGATCGACTCGGCGGGCCGCACCCCGTCGGCGCCGTTGTCCGCGGGGGTCGGCACGTCGATCACCGGGTAGCGCAGTCCCGACAGCCAGCCGACGACGGCGCCGGCCTCGTCGGTCACCCGTACCTGCACCGTGTCGGCGCGCTCGGGGTCGAGCCACACCTCGATGTCCACCGTGCCCGGCGGCTCTCCGACCGCCACCAGCCGATCGACGTGCGTCACCATGCGCAGCAGCGGGTCGCCGGGGAACGCGCTCGGCGCCACCGACATCGCCGCGTCCAGGACGGGCGCCCACGTGGCGGCCGGCCCGCACCGTACCCGGGCACGCAGCGCGCCGTCGCCGCACAGCAGCTCCTCCACCTGCCAGTCGAACCCGGTCTCCGGTACGCCGACCGCGGCGAGCCGCTGTGCGACCAGCCCCGGGTCCACCGGCGCGAGCGGCCGGGCCGGTGGCGCGGGCGGCTGGCCCGGCGTGGCAGGCACCGTGGCGGTGGCGATCAGCTGCCAGGCGGCGTCCGGCTCGCCCGCCGCACGGGCGGCCAGCCGCAGTTCGGCTCCCTGCCGCACGACCTGGACCTCGCGGCGGTCGGCGGTCAGCAGCGGCGCCGACATCGTCACCTCGCCGAGCAGCCGGCCTCCGGCGGCGGCGAAGAAGGTCGCCGCGAGCACCGCGGCCGGCACGATCTCCACGCCCTCGATGGCGTGGCTGCCGGGATAGGGCCGCGTCCGGTCGTCCACGGCGGTCCGCCAGAGCCGTACGTCGGTGCCGGCGAGATCGACGCCGTCGCCGAGCAGCGTGTGGGTGTCCGGGTCGTGGCCGCGGCCGGCGGTATCCGGGGCCGACGGCGTACGCCAGTGCCTGCGGTGCTGCCAGGGGTAGGAGGGGAGCACGACCGGACCGCCGGCCGGCTGCAGCCGCCGCCAGTCCACGTCGAGGCCGGCGCAGTGGGCCGCCGCGACACTGGCCGGCAGGGTGACCCGCGGGGAGCGGTTGCGCCGCAGCGACGCGCCGACGAAGACCTCCTCGTGCCCGGCCGCGCCCAGCGTCTCCAGCACCGAGTGGGTGACCACCGGGTGCGGGGAGATCTCGACGAAGGCGCGGTATCCGTCGTCCGCGGCCGCCGCGACGGCATCGGCCAGGCGCACCGGCCGCCGCAGGTTGGCCGCCCAGTACGGGCCGGCGAAGTCATGGCTCGCCCGGGGATCGTCCAGCGCCGTCGAGTAGACGCGGATGCCGGGCGCGCCGGGCGCCAGGTCGGCCGCGGCGGCGGTCAGGTCGGCCAGCAGCGGATCCATCTGCGGCCCGTGGAAGGCCACGTCCGAGGCGACCCGGCGGGCCGGGATGCCCTGCTCGAGCCAGCCGGCCAGCACCTCGGCGACGGCGTCCGGATCGCCGGAGACGACCGTCGAGCCGGGCGACGACGCGATCGCGGCGACCACGTCGGTACGCTCTCCCAGCAGCCGCGCCGCCTCGGCGAACGGCAGCTGCACCATGGCCATCGCGCCGCGGCCGGCGACCCGCCGCAGCAGCCGGGACCGCCGGCAGATCAGCCGGGCCCCGTCGAGGCGGCTCAGCGCCCCGGCCGTGACAGCGGCGGCGATCTCGCCGACCGAGTGGCCGATGACCGCGTGCGGGCGCACCCCGTACGCGCGCCACAGCTCGACGAGGCCGAGCTGCATCGCGAAGATCATGGTCTGGATCCGGTCCACCCCGGTCAGCTCGTCCTCGGTGAGCACCTTCCGCGGCGAGAAGCCGATCTCGGCGGCGAACACCGGCTCCAGCTCGTCGATCACCGCGGCGAACGCCGGCTCGGTCTCCAGCAGCTCCCGGCCCATGCCGGCCCACTGCGAGCCATGCCCGGAGAACACGAACACCGGGCCGGGACCGGGGTCGATGAGCACCAGCCCGGTGGTCACGGCCTCGTGCGGGGTGCCGGCCGCCAGGGCGCGCAGCCGCTCGGCCAGCGCGGCCGGATCCTGCGCCGCCACCACCGCCCGGTGCGGCAGGTGGGCCCGGCGCAGCGCGAGCGTGTGCCCGACGTCGGCCGCCGGCAGGCTACCCGCGACGCCGGCGAGGTTGCCGGCGGCCTGCCGCAGCGCCGCCTTCGTCGCGGCGGACACCGGGAACAGCCGGCCCGCGGCCCCTTCGGCGCGCGGTCCCGCGGCCCACTCGGCGGACGGCTCTGCGGCCCTTTCGGCGGATGCCGCTGCGGTCCCTTCGGGGGACGGCCGGGACGGTGGGGCCTCTTCGAGGACGACGTGGGCGACGGTGCCGCCGTAGCCGAAGGCGGAGACCGCGGCCCGGCGCGGGTGCTCGGAGCCGGGCCACGGCGTCGGCGCGCCGACCACCCGCAGCCCGGCACCCTCCCAGTCGACGGCCGGCGTGGGCGTGTCGAGCCGGCTCGGCGGGATCTGGCCGCGTTCGAGCGCCAGCACGGCCTTGACCAGGCCGGCGATGCCGGCGGCGCCTTCGAGGTGACCGATGTTGGATTTGGCCGAGCCGATCAGGCACGGCTGCTCCGGCGGCCTGCCCGCCCCGTACACGGCGCTCAGCGCGCCGGCTTCGAGGGGGTCGCCGACCGCGGTGCCGGTGCCGTGCGCCTCGACGTAGCCGACCGTGCCCGGCTCGACGCCCGCCTGCCGCAGCGCGCGGCGCATGACGTGCTCCTGCGCCTGCCCGCACGGCGCCATGATGCCCGCGGTGCGTCCGTCCTGGTTGACCGCGCTGCCGCGGATGGTCGCGAGGATGCGGTCCCCGTCGCGTACGGCGTCGGCGAGCCGCTTGAGCACCACGACCGCCGCGCCCTCGCCCCGCCCGTACCCGTCGGCGGCGGCGTCGAACGACTTGCTGCGCCCGTCCGGCGCGAGGGTGCCCGCGGCGTCCAGGGTGAGCGTCTCGCCCGGCGACAGGATGAGGTTGACCCCGCCGGCCAGCGCCACGTCGGTCTCGCCGGCCCGCAGGCCCTGCACGGCCAGGTGGACGGCGACCAGCGACGCCGAGCACGCCGTGTCCACCGCCAGGCTCGGGCCGCGCAGGTCGAGCGCGTACGACACGCGGTTGGCCACCGCGCAGCCGGCGGCGCCGATCCCGGTCCACGCCTCGATGTCGGGCAGGTCCTCCAGCAGCCGATGCCCGTAGTCGCCGGTGCAGACGCCCACGTACACGCCCGCGTCCGTGCCGGCCAGCGCGTCCGGCGACACCCCGGCGTGTTCCAGCGCCTCCCACGCGGTCTCCATCACGAGACGCTGCTGCGGGTCCATCAGCTCCGCCTCGCGCGGCGAGAGCCCGAAGAACTCCGCGTCGAAGTCGGCCACCCCGTCCAGGAAGCTGCCGTGCGCGAGGGTGCGGCGCACGGCGGCCGCGTACGACGGGCCGCGCTCGGCGTAGTCGCGCCAGCGGTCGGCGGGCGCCGGTCCGCTGGCGTCCCGTCCCTCGCAGAGCAGGTTCCAGTACTCCTCCGCCGAGCCGACGCCGCCAGGCAGGCGGCAGCCGATCCCGATCAGCGCGATCATCTCGACCGGTCGATCCATCACACCTCACCCCGTATCCGCGCCCACACGGGCGACTCGAGAATCTCCACGACGGCGCCCGAGATCGTCACGCCCGGCCCGAAGCCGAACATCAGCAGGTGGTCGCCGGGTTCGAGGGCGTGGGCGCGGACCAGGTGCTCCAGCGCGAGGATCTGGTCGCTGGCCCCGCAGTGGCCGATGGTCCGGCCGAAGTCCCAGGCCGACCGGGACGCCGGGATGCCCAGCCGATGCTCGCAGATCTGGTCGGCGATCTCCTGGGAGGTGTTCATGCACGCCACCCGGGTCACGTCCGCCGCCTTGATCCCGGCCTCCGACAGGGCGCGGTCGATCACTTCGGCCATCCGCTCGTCCAGGGTCACGAGGACCCCGGTCCCGTCGCCCTCGACGACCGCGCGCCGCCGGAACACGTCGTTGTGCGCCGCGAAGTCCACCGTGCGGCCCTCGGTGACGCCGGGCGGGAACAGCGGCTCGGCGCAGCGGTGCATCTCCTCGGCCTCCGACACCGACATCGTGCACACCGACGCCAGCCGGGCGAACCCCGGCTCGGTGTCGAGCACGAGGGCGCTGCCCGCGTCACCGGCGACGGCCGCGGGCAGCATCCGCCACCGGTCGACGAGCGGGGTGCCGTAGTTGTCGGCGGCGACCAGCAGCGCCGCCTGGCGGCCGGGGGCCGCGCGCAGGTAGCTCGCGGCC
The DNA here is from genome assembly GCF_014204795.1 of Nonomuraea jabiensis. Classification (GTDB taxonomy): domain Bacteria; phylum Actinomycetota; class Actinomycetes; order Streptosporangiales; family Streptosporangiaceae; genus Nonomuraea; species Nonomuraea jabiensis. The sequence goes on from NZ_JACHMB010000001.1 coordinate 10,064,555, forward strand.
AGCTCCAGGGCGGCGAACATGCCGTTGCAGCCCTGCTTGAGCTGGGTGGACAGGACGCCGTCGCCGACCAGGTGGCGTTGCACGTACGCCTGGGGCGGCCAGCCCTCCGGGCCCTGGTGCCAGGTCGAGACGTACAGCAGCAGGTCCAGCTCGGTGGGGGAACGCCCGCTGCGGGCCACCGCGCTCCGCGCCGCCCGTAACGCCATCTCCGGCGGCGGCACATCACCGGCCACCGCGACCGCGGCGAGCCGGTGCAGCTCGACCTCCTCGGCCGGGTACCACCCCGCCGCCACGGCATGCTCCACGCTCACCGTGGCAGGCAGGTACGACCCGACCCCGCTGATGTACATGTCCGCCGTCTCCATGCCGCCTCCCGGGCTGGTCGAACTCGGTCGTCGATGCGGGCGCCCGCTCAGCCGCCGGGGGCGTACTCCTGGGGCACGTCGAGGATCCGCAGGACGGCGCAGGCCATGGTGGTGCCGGCGCCCAGCCCGACGAGCAGCATGTAGTCGCCGCGGGCCAGCGCCCCCACGGACAGCAGGTGGTCGAGGGCGACGAACTGGTCGCTGACCCCGAGGTGCCCGATGCGCGCGCCGTAGTCCCAGGTGGTGTCGGCCAGGGTCAGCCCGAACCAGTTCACCCCCCGGTGCTCCAGGTCGTCCCAGCGCCCGTGCGGGAAGGCCACGCGCGCCACCTCGTCGAGGGTGATCCCCGCCTCCTTGAGCGTGCGGTCGACCAGCCCCATCAGCGTCGTCTGGATCGCCAGCATGACGCCGGCGCCGTCGCGGGCGAAAAGGCGCTTGCGGAACTCCCGGTTGCGGGCGGCGAAGTCGAGCGGCCGGCCCACGGTCGCGTCCGGCGGGAACATCGGCACGCCGCCGTCGTTGACCGACTCGGCTTCCGGGAGCACGACCACGTTGACCGACCGCAGCTCCGCGAAGCCCGTGTCCGTGGTGAGCAGCAGCGCGCACCCGGCGTCGCCCATCACGTTGCCCTCGATCATGCGCCACCGGTCGACCAGCGGGGTGCCGTGGTTGTCGGCGCCGACCAGCAGCGCGCTGCCGCCCGGCCGCAGGTAACCGGCGGCGAGCTGCAGGGCGCTGAACAGCCCGCAGCATCCGTGCCGCAGCTCGACGGACAGGACGTCGCCGCCGATGAGGTGCTGTTGCAGGTAGTACTGCGGCTGCCAGCCCTCCGGCCCCTGGTGCCAGACGTCGGCGTACAGCATGAGGTCCAGGTCGCGGGGTGACATCCCGCCGGAGCGCTCGAACGCGTGCCGGGCCGCGCGCAGCGCGAGCTCCGGCGCCGGTACGTCGCCGGCGACCGCCGCACCGCCGAGGCGGAAGTACTCCATCTCGTCGGCCGGGTAGCGGCCCTCGGCGACGGCCGTCTCGACGCTGACCACCGGCGGCAGATGGACGCCGATACTGCGCAGGTAGATGTCGGGTGTGCGCATCCGTCCTCCTTCAGCGGTGCGAAAGGCCGAGGGGCCTCACTGGGGGCCGGCCGTCGTCACGGGGTTCTCCGGCCCGTCGCGCAGCAGCAGCATCGGATCGCTCAGCTCGTACAGCCCGCACATGGGAGGGCAGGCCTCGTAGCCGAGGAGCCGCTGGATGTCCTCGGGGTAGCCGCGGACGGTGTCCAGCGGCAGGGACAGGTAATGGTTCTCCTCCTGGCGGAGGTTGCCGAGGTCGTAGGCGTACGACAGGCCGGTGCGCGGCGCGCCGGAGGCGTTGACGCCGGCGCCGTGGTAGGTGCTGCCGAGCCAGAGCAGCGCGGCGCCGGGCCGCATCTCGGCGGGGACCGCCTCGTCGTCGCGGGGCGCCCGCTCGTCGTCCCACCGGTGGCTGCCCGGGATCACGCGGGTGGCCCCGTTGCGCGCGGTGAACTCGCTCGCGGCGACCATGACCTGCACTCGGCTCTCGGGACCCGGGTGGGTGCGCAGGTGGGCCGTGTCGTCCCGGTGCAGCCCCTGGAGCGGCACGCCGGGCCTGATCTGGATCGCCCGCGAGATGCCGAGCTGGATCGTCGGGACCAGCTCCACGCGCTGCTCGCCGAGCCAGGCTCGCACCGGGCGCTGCAGGAAGTGCCGCGCGCAGCCGAGGAAGTGCGGCTGCCGCATGATCGTGATCGAGTGCCGGCTCCGGCGTACCAGGCCCGGCAGGATCCGGGTCTTCTCGCCGACCAGGCGGCCGTCGCCGTCCGCCTGGCGTTCCAGGTCCGGGCCCAGGTCGTCCCACAGGCCGCGGAGCGTGCCGGCGTCGACGAAGTCCTCGATGATCACCGCTCCGTCCCGCTCGACCACGTCGATCGCCTCGTCGAGCGGTGCCGACGCGGGCAGCGTGGTCAGCCTGGGATCACTCATCGCGAAGCCTCCTGTCCGGGGCGGCCGAACCATCGGGTGAGGGCGTCCCGCAGCGACGCCGGGCCGGCGGGGGTGCTCCAGGCGACGAAGCCGTCCGGCCGGATCAGCAGGGCGTCCGCCGGGGCTTCGGCGCATTCGGCCGTGACCACGTCGACCCGGTCGGCCCAGGGTCCGGCGAGTGCCCGCAGCTCGGGGGCGGCGCCGAGGTCGAGCAGCAGCGCCCGTCCGGTGCGTTGCAGCTCCGCCAGCCGTACGGGGCCGCCGGCGCGTCGCAGCCGCAGGTCCGGGCTGTAGCGCCCGACCAGCGGACCGGTCAGTGACGGGTCGCCCATGTCGTAGCTGATGTGCAGGTCGTCGACCAGAGAGGTGAGCTGGCGGTTCGCCTCGTCGCGGAGCAGCAGCTCCGTGAGCAGCCGGCGCAGCGCGTCGACGTACGGGCCGGGGCGCATGAGCGCGATCGAGGCGCGCTGGATCTCCAGCGTCTGCTCGCCGATCGGGTGCCGCTCGGAGGTGTAGGTGTCGAGCAGGTCCTCCCGGCACCAGCCGCGGGCGACCGCGGCGAGCTTCCAGCCGAGGTTGAGGGCGTCTCCCAGCCCGAGCCGCAGTCCCGGGCCGCTCCAGTGCGAGTGGACGTGCGCCGCATCGCCGGCGAGCAGCACCCGCCCGCTGCGGTACGTCTCGGCCTGCCGCGCGTTGTCGGTGAACCGGGTGATCTTCTTGACCTCGGTGACCGTCACCTTGGTGCCGCTGAGCCGGCGCAGCGACTCCTGGAACTCCTCGAGCGTGATGGGGGCGTCCCGGTTCGCCGGCGGCCCGTCGAACTCCAGGGTGATGAACCGGGGCGGTCCCTCCTCGTACACCAGGAGCCCGGCGTCCTTGCGGAACCAGCCGGGCAGGTGGAACTCGGGGTCGTCGATCTCGGCGAAGGCGCGGTATCCGGCCGTGACGCCGTCCGTGCCTGGGAAGGCGATGCCCGACAGCTTCCTGACCAGGCTCCGGCCGCCGTCGCAGCCGGCGAGCCATTCGGCCTCCATCCGGTACGGCCCGTCCGGACCGTCGACGTCGAGACGGACCCGGTCGTCGTCCTGGGTGACGCCGGTGACCGTGTGGCCGCGCCGTACCTCGATGCCCAGGTCCGCCGCGCGCCGCGCCAGGTCCTCCTCCAGGAGCTGCTGGGGCACCAGCAGGTCTGGAGATTCCGGGCGGAGCAGGAACATGGTGGCGAAATGCCGCGCGCCGGGGAACGCCTTGGGGAGCAGGCTGTCCGGCCGCCGCTCCCCCTCGGTGATGCGGGCCTGCTGCTCGGGCGTCAGCGGCGCGGCGGGCGCTTCGGTGACCCCGATCATGAGACCGCGACGGTCCATGATGTCGATGGCCCGCCCGGTGATGCCCTCGGCCTTCGGGCGCCATTCGATCGCGGGCAGCCGTTCGAGCACCACCACCGGGACGCCGTGCAGGGCCACCTCGCACGCGAGCATGAGCCCCACCGGTCCCGCGCCGACAACCGCGACCTGCGCATGCGGATACGCCATTAACACCTCTGCTGGAGGAAAGAACGAGCCTGCTGAAAAAGTGCCGGGTCGCCACTCACTGACCGGCGATACTCACGGCGGTTCGCAACGTGAGCGTTGACAGATGTGCCTCCGGGCGGTCAGCGCCGATGCTAATCGGATGATCCATAAATGACTAGTGGTGTCATTTTTCGGACTCACCATGCATAATCATCACCGCCGATGATCAACGGCGTGCCGGGCACGCAGGTGGGAGGTTGCCGGATGAGCAATGGTCGGCAGGCCCAGCCGTTGGAGACCGACCGGCCCAATCCCTTCGACCCGCCCGCCGGACTGCGGAAGCGAGCCCCGCTCAGCCGGGTCGCCTATCCCGACGGGCACGTGGGCTGGGTGGCGACCGGCTACGCCGTCACCCGCGCCATCCTGGCGGACCCGCGCTTCAGCACCCGGCGCGAGCTGCTGCACCAGCCGGTCGGCCGCGAGCGCGCGCACCAGCGCCCGACGCCCGCGGAGCCGGGGATCTTCCCCCACATGGACCCGCCCGAACACACCCGGTACCGCCGCCTGCTGAGCCGCCACTTCGGCTCTCGCCGCGTCGCCGAGCTGACGCCCGCGATCCGGCGCTACACCGAGCAGGCGCTCGACGCCATGCAGGCCGGCGGGCCGCCCGCCGACCTCGTCGCGTCGTTCGCCGTTCCCGTCCCGGCGCTGGTCATCTGCGAGCTGCTCGGCGTCCCGGCGCGGGACCGGCACCTGATCCAGGCGGCCACCGCGGTGATGAACGACCTGGACTCCACCCCGGGCCAGACCGCCGAGGCCGTGATGTCGATCACGGAGACGGTACGCGGCCTCCTCAAGCGCCTGCGCGCCGGATCCGGCCCGCCGGACGACGGGCTGCTGGCTCACGCCGTGGCGACCGGCGACCTGAGCGACGACGAGCTCACCAACCTCGGGATGGTGCTGCTGGCGACCGGCCATCTGCCCACGTCGAGCATGCTCGCGCTCGGGGCGTTCGCCCTGCTGACCGATCCGGCCCGGCGAGCCCGCCTGCCCGCGGACCCCGAGCTCGCCGGGCCGGCGGTCGAGGAGCTGTTGCGGTACCTGTCGATCCTGCAGTTCGACGTGCGGCGCACCGCGCTGGCCGACGTCGAGATCGGCGGCCAGGTCATCGCGGCCGGCGAGACCGTGGTGCTGGCGCTGCCGGTCGCGAACCGGGACCCGGAGCGTTTCCCCGACCCCGACACGCTGGACCTGGCCCGCTCCGCGACCGGGCACCTGGCGTTCGGGCACGGCATCCACCAGTGTCTCGGCCAGCATCTCGCCCGCGCCGAGCTGCGCATCGCGCTGACCGCGCTCTTCGAGCGCTTTCCCGACCTGCGCCTGGCCGTTCCGGCGGCCGAGGTGCCGACCCGCGACCGGATGGCGGTGTACGGGGTGGACCGCCTGCCGGTCGCCTGGGGCGCCGCTCCGGCGGACCGTTCGAGCGAAGGGTGACTTCGGATCATGCGTTACAGGACCTTGGGCGAGTCGGGCCTGCGGGTGTCGGTGGTCGGCCTGGGCTGCAACAACATCGGCTCGCGGATCGACGTCACCCGTACCAGGGAGGTGGTGGACGCGGCGATCGAGGAGGGCGTGACGCTCTTCGACACCGCCGAGGCGTACGGCGCGGTGCCCGGCGCCTCGGAGGAGATCCTCGGCGAGGTGCTGGCCGGCCGGCGGGACCAGGTGGTGCTGGCCACCAAGTTCGGCCGGCCCGGCGACCAGGGGGCGGCGGGCGGGACGCTGGGCGGCCGGTCGTACATCCGGCGCGCGGTGGAGGGGTCGCTGCGCCGCCTGCGTACCGACTACATCGACCTCTACCAGTACCACTTCCCCGACGGCGTCACCCCGATCGAGGAGACGCTGGAGGCCCTGACCGAGCTGGTGCGTGAGGGCAAGGTGCGCTACCTCGGCAGCTCCAACTTCGCCGGCTGGCAGATCGCCGAGGCCGCGCACGTGGCCCGCGCGAGAGGATGCGCGCCGTTCGTGTCGGCGCAGAACCACTGGTCGTTGCTGGAGCGGGGCGCCGAACGCGAGGTGGTGCCGGCGGCCCGGCACCACGGGGTCGGCGTGCTGCCGTACTTCCCGCTGGCCCACGGGCTGCTGACGGGGAAGGTGCGGCGCGGGCAGGAGCCGCCGGCCGGGAGCCGGCTCGCGGAGCGTCCCCATCTGGTCACGCCGGAGAGGCTGGACCGGGTGGAGGCGCTCACGTCCTGGGCCGACAAGCACGACCGGTCCCTCCTGGACGTGGCCGTCGGCGCGCTGGCCGCGCTGCCCGGCTGCGGCTCGGTGATCGCCGGTGCGACCGCCCCGGAGCAGGTCCGGGCCAACGCGGCCGCCGGCGACTGGGAACCGACCGCCGAGGAGCTCGCCGAGATCACCGGGCTGGTGCCGCTCCCCGCGGCCGTTTGACAGAAAGGGTCAGGACGAACGGTCGCGGGAGTGCCGGAACAATCGGGAAACTGCCGCGATCGATATCGGTCGCGGGCTTTCCATGACCACGCGGCGGACCACCGTTGAATTGAGCCCGCCGCCGGTCGTGGTCTCCTTCTCCTACGTCCTGACCCGCCCGCCGGCCGCGACCGGCTCCGCCTCGGGACCGGCGGCCGGGGTGGCGGCGCTGCGCAGCGGGACCTGGCGGATGAAGAAGGCCAGCACGATGCCGACGGCGGTCACGGCCGCGCCCCAGGTGAACAGGGTGGTGATGCCGTCGGTGACGGCCTGCTGGAACAGGTGCTGCGCTGCTTCGGGCAGGGCCCGCAGCGCTTGCGGGGTCATCGAGGTGGCGGAGGCGGCCACGTTCTGCGCGGCCGGCCCGGCGCCGGCCAGGGAGTCGGCCAGCTGGCTGGTGTAGACGGCGCCAAGCAGGGAGACGCCGAGTGAGCTGCCCATGTTGCGCAGGAAGGTCGACACCCCGGTGCCCGCGCCCATGTCGCGCAGGTCGAGGCTGTTCTGGGCGATGAGGGTGCTGGTCTGCATCAGCGCGCCCATGCCGGCGCCCAGGACCACCATGTAGAGGGCTGTCATCGTGGTGCTGGTGCCGAGGTCCACGGTGGCGAACAGGGCCAGGCCGGCGGTGACGAGGACGGAGCCGATGATCGGCAGCGACTTGTAGTGCCCGGTCCTGCTGATCAGCGCGCCGCCGGCCAGGCTGACGACCATCGCGGCGATCATCATCGGCATGAGCAGCAGGCCGCTGTTGGTGGCCGAGGAGCCCTGGACGAACTGCTGGAACTGCGGCAGGAAGCCCGTGGCGCCGAACATGGCGAATCCCGAGATGAAGGCGACCGCGCCGGCGAGGGAGAAGTTGCGGCTCCTGAAGACCCGCAGCGGCATGATCGGCTCGGCTGCGCGCCGCTGGACGATCACGAAGGCGGCGAACGCGGCCACCGCCAGCGCCGCCAGGCCGAGGATCTGCGGCGAGCCCCAGTCGTACTGGGTGCCGCCCCAGCTGGTGATGAGCACCAGCGCGGTGATCCACACCGTCAGCAGCGCGGTGCCCCACCAGTCGATCACGGCCTTGCCGGTGCCCTTGGGCAGCTTGGCCAGGGTGATCCAGCACAGGACCAGGGTGACGGCGCCGAGCGGCAGGTTGACGTAGAAGGCCCAGCGCCAGCTGAGGTTGTCGGTGATGAAGCCGCCGATGAGCGGGCCGCCGATCATCGCCACCGGCATGGCGGCCATCATCACGCCCTGGTACTTGCTGCGGTCGCGCGGCGGGATCATCTCACCGATGATCGACAGCACGCCGACCATGAGGCCGCCCGCTCCCAGGCCCTGCAGGGCGCGGAAGCCGATCAGCTGCGCCATGTCCTGCGACACCCCGCACAGGACCGAGCCGAGCAGGAAGATCGCCACCGCGGCGACGAAGATGATGCGGCGGCCGTACAGGTCGCCGAGTTTGCCCCAGATAGGCGTGGCCACGGTGGAGGCCAGCACATAGCCGGTGGTCACCCACGCCAGGTGGTTCAGGCCACCCAGCTCGCCGACGATGGTCGGCAGCGCCGGGGCGACGATCATGTTGTCCAGCATCGCCAGCAGCATGGCGATGACCAGGCCGCTCATGGTCACCAGGATCTGGCGGTGACTGAACCCCAGCCCCTCCTGCTGTCCTGTCGCCGGAGGACCGGCCGCGTCGTCTCTTGCCATCATCGCGCTCCCGTCAATGCAAAGAACTTACCTGCCGGTCAGCAAGCGTACTTGCTAACCGGCCGGTAAGCAACTGCGTCAACGGTCGTCGAGCTGGTTGATCCGGTCGCGCATGTCGGCCGTGGTGTTCTCATGAGGGAACGGCTCGTCCGGGACCGGAAGGCCGAGCGCGGCACACAAGGGCTCCCAGCCGTCGGCCGGCTGCCATTCCAGCAGCCGGTGCGCCGGCACGGCGGCGCGGACCTCGTCCAGGTGCCGCTCGTAGGCCGCGATGACGTTGTCGCGGTCGAACGGCTCGTCGAACGCGGCGCCGAACATGGCCCGCATCATCTCCCCCACGGCGCGGACCTGCTCGGGGGTGCCATAGGCGAGCAACGGCGGCCGCCCGCCGGCGACGTCCCCGGACCAGATGCGACGCGCCCCTTCCAGCACCGTCTTGTCCATGCTCCGGTACCAGTGCTCGGGGCTCTCCCGCCGGGACAGCAGCACTAACGCGTCCGGGTACGCGGCGGACAGTTCACGCCAGAACCACGACACCGGCCAGTCCACCCCGGCGGCGTATCCTCCCAGGAAGCGGTGCCAGTCCGGCATGACGCCCGCGTAGGCGTCGCGCCAGACCGCCGCGTCATCCAGCCGCCCGAACAGCTCCCTCATGTGGTAGCAGGGCGCCCCGAGCAGCCGCTCCAGCGCCGCTTTCAGCGAGGTCGTCCCCGTACGCGGAAACCCCGCTCCCACGACTCGCAGACCCATTCCGGCCCTTCCTTTCCGGATCATGGCGATTCGGCCGCGCCAGATCCTCGACGGTTGCCTACCGGTCGGTCAGTAACCCTACTTGCCGACCGACCGGTAGGCAACTGGGTGTAGACTTCGACAAGAGCTGAGCTCGGGAGCAAGGGAAGAGCGATGACGAAGACGGGACAGGTGACGGCCGCCCGGCGCAAGGGCAGCCAGACGCGGGCCGACATCCAGCAGGCCGCGCTGTCGCTCTTCACCGAGCGCGGCTACGACGCCACCTCGATGCGCGAGATCGCCGAGCAGCTCGGCATCACCAAGGCGGCGCTCTATTACCATTTCGACAGCAAAGAGGCCATCGTCCTCAGCCTCTTCCAAGAGAACATGCGCGCGCTCGACGACCTGCTCGACTGGGCCGCGAGCCAACCGCTCACTCCCGATCTGCGCTCGGAGTTCCTGGGCCGCTGGATCGACCAGAGTGCCCGGCAGGGGCTGCGTACCATGCGGTTCGCCGTCGCCAACCATGCCGCGCTGCGCGCGGTGATGCCCCCGCGGCAGGGCGGCCCGGTGGAGCGCATCGGCCGGGCGGCGCAGGTCCTGCTCGGCCCCGACGCGCCGCTCACCGACCTCCTGCACGTGCGCATGGCGCTGCTCAGCGTGCACAACGCCGTGGTGGCCGCCCAGGGCACCGACGCCACCGACGACGACATCCTCGCCCTCGCCACGCGAGCGGCCACGCTGCTGGTCGGTGACCTGTTCCCGGCACCACGGCTCCCCGCCCCCGAGTGAGCACGCGGGGGCCCGTGCCGATCTGCAGCGCGAGCAGGCACTTCATCCGGCTGAACTGCGCGAACTCCTCGCCGCTCACCTCGGCCCTCTCCAGGACGTCCCTCGCGGCGGCGATGCAGACGGGCTTCGCGGAGTCGTAGCCGGGCTCCCGGCAAGCCCGCGCGCCCTCGCCGACGAGCGCACGTGGGCGACTACGTCCCCGCCAGGCTCGCGATCTCCTCGCCCGACCCGCCGTCCACCGCCACCCGCCCCGCCGCGACGAGCCCGTCCAACACCCGCGAGAACTCGAACAGCTGCAGCCCTGACATCGCCTGAAGCTTGCGCAGCTCGGACTTGCCGTTGGCGCGCAGCGCGTCCAGCAGCACCTGCTCGGCGGGCGGCGCCTGCTCGAAGGCGGGCCGCAACGACTCCACCAGCTCCCGCAGCACCTTCTCACCGATCAGCGCCTGCAACGAAAGACCCAGCACGTACGACTTGACCTGCTCGGGAAGGGTGGCCTCCCGCCCCGAGCGCAGGGACGCGATCCGATCCTCGACCACCTTGACCTCGGCGGGCGTGAAGTTCTGCAGCGCCGCCACCGCGTAATGGAACAGCGCGTCCGCGCCCCGCTCGAACGGGAACCCGCCCATGATCTCGCCGACGCCCCTGGATCTGATCCTGGCCCGCCCCCGATCCACCGCCCGGTCGGCGGCCGACAGGATCACCGTGAGCACCGCGCTCGGCCCGACCCCGATCACCTGGTTGCCCGCCGTGACGTTGAACAACGAGCTGCGGAACAGCGCCCCCGACCCGAACCCCGCCACCAGCACCTGCGTGAACGTGACGCTCTCCCCCGCGGCGCCGAAGGTCCACCCGAACTGCGTGACCGTCCACAACGCCGCCGCCGCGCCGCCCGCGTTGACGCCGACGTAGAAGGCCGCCGGCACCGACCACAGTGCGCCGGCGGGGTTGTCGCGGTACCGCGACACCAGCTCGGCCAGCGCGACGAGCGCGCCGATGAGGACGACGGCGAGGAAGGACACCCACATGGCTCACACCTCGCGATACAGGTGGACGACCTCGTCTCCGGGAGGTCCCTTGACGGTCACCAACCCGTCCTCTGTCAGCTCGGCCAGCACCGCCGTGAACTGCAGGAACGACACCCCTGCCCGGTCCTGCAGCTCCGCGATGCGCATCTGGCCGCCGGCGTCGACCAGCGCCCGGACGGTCTCGTGGGTTCGGGGCGAGCCCAGGGCGCGGCGGAACGCGGAGCCCCCGCCGTCCTCGCCCGTGGCCCTCGAGAGGTCGTGCACCGAGCTGTCGCCCCGCCGTGGCGGCGGAGGGACGTTCGACGGTCCCGGGAGGCGCTCAGACGACATGGCAATCCTTCTCTCAGCCTGCGCTCACCTTGCGGCAGCCGGTAACCGGTGTCAATGGCTACCGGCACGCCTGGCGTCAGCGCTTCTCCACCGCCCGTGCCACGGGGTCGTACACGCCCGTGGTGTCGGCCGCGAGGGCCGCTCCGGGCCGGCCGTACTCGCGTGCCGGATCGCCGGGCGCGCCGGTCGCCCGCGCCCAGGCCGGGTCCTGGCCGCGTACGAACCCGACCAGATCGGCGTGCATCAGCGTGGCCAGGCCGGCGGGCGGGTTCGGGCCGAGCGCCTGGGCGACGCCAGGCGCGTCGAGCACGTCGAAGAAGAACGGGAGGTCGGTGCAGTGCGCGGCACCGCCGAGCACGGGAGACGGCCATTCGAAGGAGTACAGCCAGGTCCCGGCGACGGCCCGGCGGCGGGCGGCCGCCGTGCGCGCGCAGGCGGAGCGGAACAGGGTGTCCGTCACGCGGGTGCCCGCCGCGCGGGCGGCGGCCCTCGTCTCCTGCGGGGCGCCGCCGTCGAACTCGTCGCCCGTCGCCCCGAGCAGCACGGGCACGTCGTGCCCGTGGACGGCGAGCCCGTCGGCGATGGGCACCGGCAGGAGGTCGTCGCCGGCGCACGGGCCGAGCACGAGCCTGCCGCCGCTCTCGTCCCGCAGGTCGATGACCGCCTGCTGGATCTGCTCCACCGTGCGGCTGCCGAACCCGGTACGCGTCGGCGGCACGCCGAGCCGGCGCCCGAGCCGTTCGAGGAGGTCGCGGGCGGCGTCGGCGTCCCCGCCGAAGATGCCGCCGGACAGGCTGACCGCGCGGTGGAAGCGGCCGCCGCCCGCGGGTGAGGAGAGCAGCGCGAGCACCGCCGCGCCCCCGGCCGACTGGCCGGCGACGGTGATCCGGTCCGGGTCGCCGCCGAAAGCGGCGATGTTCTCCCGCACCCAGTCCAGGGCGAGCAGCAGGTCGCGCAGCCCGAGGTTCGGGTGAACGCCGTCCAGCGGGGCGAATCCGTCGACGCCCAGCCGGTAGCCGACGGTGACGCAGACGACGCCGTCGCGGGCGAAGGCGCGGCCGTCGTACCACGGGCTGGCGGGGCTCCCGGCCAGGAAAGCGCCACCGTGGATCCACACCATGACGGGGAAGCCGCCCCGGTCGCCGTCCGGGGCCGGGGCGACGATGCCGAGGTTCAGCACGTCGTCGCCCGGTATCGAGGGCTCCGGGATGGTCGTCGTGGCGAACAGCGGCACCCGCTGCGAGGTGGCGCCGTGCCGGGACGCGTCGAACGGCTCCGTGAACCGGCCGCGTGGGACCGGCGGGGCGAACCGCCGCGCCCCGGTGGGTGCTTCGGCGTAGGGGATGCCGAGGAAGCGCCGTACGTGGCCGGCGCGACGGCCGATGATCGTGCCCGCGGGAGCGTGAACGGTGACCGGCTCGCCGGGCGCGTGGAATGAGTCCATCCGATCATCCAACACCGCTCACCGCATCTCCGTTCCGGCGAGGCCCTGAGCACCAGCACGGGCGGCAACACGGCAGGCGGGGGCGAGGCGATCAGCCCAGCGACGCCTTGTCCGGCGTGCGGACGCGCGACGCGGCGGCGAGGGGGACCCTGGAGGGGACGGGGACGCCGAGGTCGGCCCACACGACCGCCGGAGGCGGCGGCCGGCCGCGCGCATCGATGCCTGCATCGACCATCATCTCGGCGACCCCAGCCTGGGGCCGTCGAGCGTCGCCGCCCGGCACCACATCTCCGTACGGACGCTGCGCGTGCTGTTCGAGAGGCAGCCGGAGACCGTCAGCGCCACGATTCGGCAGCACCGGCCGGCACGCTACCGCGCCGACCAGCGGCTGCGGGCCCGGGCAATCGGCGAGCTGGGGGTTCAGGACCGCCGCGGAGTTCAGCCGCGCCGCCTACGGCCTGAGCCCGACGGACCACCGCCGGCAGGCGCTCCCGGAGGACGGCCCGAACCGGTCGCGGGGCACGGCGTGCGCGGGCGTGCCGGGTCCCGGCTCGGCAGGTGTCCGGGCATGACGCTGCCGACGAACCCACACACCCGCCCCCGCGCGTATCCGGCGGCCTCGACCGTGGTGCGGGAGGAGGCGAAGTCCCCGTCCTGCGGTGTGGCCACGATGGCGGCGTCGCGGGTACCGGCCACCCCGCCGCCAGGGGCCCTCTCGATCGAGTCGTCAACGGTCTCGCGGAGCGGCGCATGAGTATGCCTGAGCCGCCACGGACTCCTCCGGTTCCTCCGGCGCCCGTCCCGGGAGCGGGACTGCCGGCGCGGCCGGTTACCGGGCCTGGCTCGCCGGATCCGGCGCGGGCCGCCCGTCCGCCTGCCGAGGCGTTCGTCGTCCGGATCAAGGCGGGCACCGTCGCGCGCAGAGGCAGGGGCAGCTGGCTGGTCCGGGCCGTGACGATCTTCGTCGCGCTCGGGGTCTGGTACGTGGCGCGCCCTTGGTTCTCGTCATCACCGCGACCTCCGGCCGACCGATTCGGCGAGTCCCTGGGCGACAGCGGGTTCGCCCTGCTGCAGGTCGTCGCGTACCTCCTGTTCGGCCTGCCGATCCCTTCGCCGGGCAGCGCCTGTCCTGGACCGCTGCCCGTTCCCCATGGCGTGACAAGGCCACCGACACCATCGGCCTGTGCTGCCTGGACGAGCTCAACACCACTCCGGGCCACCTCGACGCCGCCCTGCGCCACTTCGCACCCCGGCCCAGGCCCCCTGGCCGGTGATGTCGAGCGGCTCCCGCTGTCCCGGTGGTCCCCTCGTACTCGGCTATTCCTGAGCCAGCGCCGCCCGGACGCCCGGCTCGACCGCCGCGCGGAAGGCGGCGTCCAGTTCGGCGGGTGTGGCGGCGCTCTCGCCGTCCAACCACGCCCGCAGCAGCCCCATGAACGCGCCGACCACGCACACCACCAGCAGGTCCAGGGAGGCCGACGCCCGCGCGCCCGCGGCCAGCAGCTCGTTCCTGACCACGGCCGAGAGCAGTTGCTCGCCGCGCGCGTACACCTGGCCGCCGCCACGCCGCCCCAGCAGCGCGCGCACCAGCCGCCGCTGCTCCCGCACGTGCTCGAACATCGGCAGGCTGAACGCGAAAAGCTCCCCCGATCGGGTAGCTGGTACCGGATGGAGGAACACGAGCTCGTCGAGGTTGCTGAACAGCACGTCCTGCTTGTCCGTGAAATGCGAGTAGAACGTGGACCGGCCCACGTCCGCACGGTCGATGATGTCCGTGACGGTGACCGCGTCGTACCCCTTCTCCAGGATCAGCGTCACGAGCGCCTCCTGGACGATCCGCCGCGTGCGCCGTACCCGCCTGTCTCCGGACACTTCCTCGCCCTCTGTTCGGTACCGCACAACACGGCCGATCTGCTCGTTGCTCCGCTCGCCATTATGAACGCATCATTCGTAACTGAACACCTTGTTCATCATTGGGAGGTACCACCATGGGCATGGGAAAGCTTCTGCACACCCACGAAGAGCACGCCGCCGCCGGCGGCACCATCGACCACCCGCGCGCCTACGACACCTTCGTCTCGATCGGATTCCTGGGCGGCCGCCGCGCCGCCTACACCCGCGTGGCCACGGCGGCCAGGCCACGAGCCGGAGAGCGCGTCCTGGACGTCGGCTGCGGCACCGGCTACCTCAGCCGGATCCTCGCCCCGGTCGTCACACCCAGCGGCCACGTCACCGGCGTGGACCCATCACCCGCGATGATCGAGTACGCTTCCCGGCACGCTCCGGCCAACTGCACCTATGTGGAAGGTTCGGGCCAGGATCTGCCGTTCCCCGACGGCTCGTTCGACCTGGTGATCTCCAGCCTCGCCGTCCACCACATCCCCGCCGAGGCCCGGCCCGAGGCGCTGCGCCAGATGTTCCGCGTGCTACGGCCCGGCGGCCGCCTGCTCATCGCCGAATTCCGCCCACCTGCCAAGCCCCTGGCCCGGCGCGTCGTCGGCGCCCTCACCGGCCCCGCCATGCGGCACGATCCCCGCGACCTTCTCGGCACCATGATCCCCGACGCCGGTTTCCAGGTGGAGTCCGAGGGCGACCTGCCGTACCTGCTCTACTACGTCCGCGCCACCCGGCCATAGGCGGGCGGGGGCGAGACCACCGGCCACGGTGGGAGCGGGGCACGCGTCAGTAGCGGGTCCCGGCGCGGATCTTCCCCCGCGTCGCCACCCGCCCCCGCGTGCCCCCTACGGCGCGGCTCCGGGACTCACAGGACGGGCCGGCTGGATCTTTCTGCCCTGGTCAACGGCCGTCCCAAAGGACCATCGGAGGACAACGACCGGGACTTTCGGCCCTACTGCGGCCATCGGAGTCCCGCCACCATGGAGCAAGGGGGATCCGGCTGGAGGCGGAGATGAACACAGAACGTGCCAATCCAGACCTATACATGGACCATTTTCAACTTTCCGAGCAGGCGATGAACGGCGCCGCGAAGGTCACGGTCAGTGGGGAGATCGACCTGGCCGCGCTGCTACCGCTGCAGGAACTGCTCTTCGGCACGATGAACGGCCCGAGTTCGACCACCGAGGTCGACCTGGGCAACGTGTCGTTCATGGACGCGTCAGGAATCACAGCGCTCATCCGGGCCGACGACAAGGCCCGAGACGTCGGCGGACGGCTGCATCTGTCCCATGTGCCCGAACGCGTCTTCCGCCTACTGAAGATCTTCGACCTGGATCATCGATTCTCCATCCTGGCTTGATCACGCCGCGGGTGTGACGAGCAGGCTCGCCCACCGTGGCGGAGAGCTAAGGCGAACACGCCGCTCGCAGCACGACGATGACGATCGCCACGGATGGCCGAGGCATCCCGGGCAAGAGGAGGTCCCTGCGGGCGGCCTGGTCCAACGCCGTACCCAGGCCGCCGCCCTGTCCGCCCGACTGCGGACCACCAAGCCAGAATGACGGCGGTGAAGCCGACGTCGGCCGGGTCAACTCGGGAAGCTCCCGGACGGCCTCATCATCAGCGGCGGACCCGGACCACACGCCGAAGGGCGACCTCTAGACCCGGACAACACGACTGGCCACCGCCCGCCGTCATGGCCATTTTCCGCCATGCCGGCGGGCGGTGGATGTCCGACGAGAACGCCGGCCACTCCCCGCTCCTGGGATGACCGCCGCTCGGGCGAAATCAGCCGGCGGGCCTGCCGAACCAGCGGGAGAGGTGGTCGTCCAGGTCCTGCTGATCGTCGCCGATCCAGGCGACGTGGCCGTCGGGGCGTAGCAGGACGCACGGAACATCCAGTGCCGCAGTGGGATCCGCGAGGTGATCGACCCGGTCCGACCAGCCGCCGACGGTCAGGCGTTCGGTGCGGTCCAGCAGCAGGCCGCGGCCGCGATGCAGCAGACCGTACAGGTTGCCCTGTTTCACGTCGATGTCGCGCAGGCGGCGGCCGAGCAGGTCGGGGCCCTCGCCGAAGTCGTAGCGGATGCCGATCGCGGTGATCTTCTCGATCAGATGGCGGTTCACCTCGTCGAAGTCCATCAGTTCGGTGAGCAGCCTGCGCACGGCCTGCGGGCCCGGTTCGGTGGACAGCAGTTCCGTCTGGGCGCGGGTGTTGTCCAGCACGTCCTCGGCGACCGGCTGGCGTTCGGCCTGGTAGGTGTCCAGCAGTGTTTCCGGGGCCCAGCCGCGGATCTGTGCGGCCAGTTTCCAGCCGAGATTGAATGCGTCCTGAACGCCTAGGTTGAGGCCCTGTCCCCCGATAGGTGGATGGATGTGTGCCGCATCGCCGGCCAGGAGTACCCGCCCGACCCGATAGCGTTCGGCCAGCCGGGTGGCATCCCCGAAGCGGGACAACCAGCGCGGGGAGTGCACGCCGAAATCGGTTCCGGCGATGGTGCACAACTGTTGTTTGAAATCTTCGAGGGTGGGCGGTTCCGCGCGGTCGCTGACCCTCGCGGCGGGGACCAGGACGCTGTAGATCCCTTCGCCGAAGGGCCGGAGCCAGAATCGGTGATGGGTCCCGCTGACTTCGGTCACCTTGGCGGCGATCTCCTCCTGCGGTACACCCACTTTCATCTCGCCCATGAGCGTGTCGTTCCGTGAGGGCTCGCCGGGGAAGCCGACGCCGAGCAGTTTGCGCACCGTACTGCGCGCGCCGTCACAGCCGACGAGATAGCGCGAACGCAGCCGTTGCCCGTCGGCCAGTTCGACGGTCACACCCTCGTCGTCCTGCTCGAAACCGGCCACCGCGCAACCTCGCCGGACCTGCGCACCCAGTTCGATCGCATGCTCTTCAAGCAGACGTTCGATGACCGGCTGCGGGATGCCCAGCAGGTAGGCGTACGCGGAATCCAGGCCCTTGGGCACGGGTTTGGGGATGGCGGCGAAGAAACCGCCGGCCGGACGCTGTCTTCCATGCGGGAGAATGCGATCCAGCAGCCCGCGCATCGCCATCAGCTCGAGGCTGCGAATGTGCAGACCGACTATGCGGACGAACGACGCGGGCTCGGTCTCCTTCTCCAGAACGAGTACCCGTACATCGTGCAGCCGCAGCTCGGCGGCCAGCATCGCGCCGGTCGGCCCGCATCCGGCAATGATCACATCGAAGTCGAGGGGCGCGCGATCGGCGCCGGAGGCCGGCGACGGGACGTCGTCCACCTTCGACGGTGGCTCAGCGGTGACCTGCTCAGAGTGCATAGGTGTTGCCTTTCGGGAGTGCCTTGTTGGCGAGGCGCTCCCGGCGACACCTACGTCAATCGCCCGACCATGACGGGAGGGGGAGCACCCACATCGATATGGCGTTCATGGGTCTCACCTCCTCGGGCGGTGTCACGGTCAACTGGAAGCTACAAGCCCGATCGTCATCCCGTCCAATCCTTTTCCAGTACGTGACCACGACTCTGCAGCCACACCGGCCCGACGCCAGCGCGGTCACGATGTTTGGCTCAGGTCGCCGGCAGGGCGGTGGCCAGCAGGACGACACCGAGCGACCCCACCAGCGATGCCACTGCCATGGTCCGCGCCAGCCGGGGACGGGCCGCGCTTGAGGCCCAGCCGTGG